>NZ_CM173233.1:0-5082667 GCF_057747975.1 Nocardia sp. 149-1B | reverse complement strand
TCGAGGATCCCCTGGAACCCGGAGGACACCTCGAGCTCCTTGCGCACCTCCGCGTCGAGCCCGGGCCGCAGCAGCTGGCCGGCCGACCCGGTGGCGAGCGGGTTGTAGTAGTCGTTCTCGATGATGTCGCCGGTGTGCGCGGTGTAGGCGATCTTGCGCGCCTCGGCGTTCTGCACGATCCACTCCGTGGTGCCGCGGTACGCCGCCGCCCAGACCGCCTGCTCCTCCGCCGTCTCCACGTCGGAGGCCTCCTCGACACCGTCCCAGTCGTCGTACGTGCCGCCGGCAGCGCCCTCGGTGAGGTACTGCGTGTCGGTGAAGTGCGCGATCGAGAAGTCGTACTTCGAGGGGTCCTCGAAGTGGTCCTTGCTGTCCTTGGCAGTGGCGTCACGCGGAGCGAGGTCGTCGGCGAACGGGTCTTCGCCGGTGACCATCACGTGCACGGCATCGCCGTCCCGGTAGGCGTCGCTGACGCGGGCGGTCAGCACCGTGGTGCCCTCGGACGAGCCGCGTGAGCTGGTGAGCACCACCCACTTCTGCTCGTTCGGACGCCAGACCCGCAGCGAGACCAGCCGCGCGGGGTCGGCCGTGCCCTCCCACCTCAGCGTGGGGCGCTCCTGCGAGGGCGGCACCGTGAGGTCGTAGCGCTGGAAGACGACGTCACCGCTCGACGGCGTGGCGATGGTGCGCTCGTCGCCCGGCTGCAGCGCCTTCACCGCGACCACGCTGGTGTCCTGCTCGACGTCGAGGCGGGCCGGGACGTCGCGCGCCGTGCCCTGGTACGCCGACGACGGGATGACCACGTCGGCCCGGGTGAAGGTCGCGTCGAGCTGGCCGCCGGCCTCGCCGGGGATCTTCGCCGACAGAGTCGCGCTGTCGCCGTCGACCGTCGAGGTCAGGTCGGTCGGGACGTCGGGGATGCTCGCGCTGGTGAACTGGACCTCGCGGGTGGCGCGGTTGCCGAGCGAGTCGACCGCCGTCACCGCGAGGACGTGCGGCCCGGCAGCGAGCCCGTGACCGATGGTGTCACCGACGCTGACCGCGACGCCGTCGAGGGTGATCGCCGGCGAGCCCGCGACACCGGAGGCGTCGGCGAGCTGGACGTCGAGCGCGACGTTGGCCGTCAGGTGCTGGCCGGCCGCGGGCACGCTCGAGGCGATCGCGGGCGCGCTGTTGTCCACCGAGAAGTGCCGCGTGGCGGTGTTCTCGCCCGCGGTCGCGGCCACGGCGTGCAGGCCGTCCGCGACCGTGGTCGTGTCGACGTCGGCACGCAGGCCGCGCGGCGAGGCCGGGGAGCCGTCCTGGTCGGTGACCTCGAAGAGGATCTCCTTGCGGTCGGTGTAGTTGTACGTGGTGCCGCAGTTCCCGTCGCCGATGACGACCGTCACCTGCGAACCCGCGGGGTACGTCGAGGACCCGATCGTGACGTTGGTGCCGGCCGTCTCGCGGGTCAGCTGGGTCGCCTGTCCGCCGGCCGGGGCCAGCTCGAAGTCGCGCAGCGTGAAGTCGTCGAGGTTGCCGGTCGGGCAGCCGGCGTCGACGGTCGAGGGCAGGATGCCGCCCACGAAGTCGACGACGTTCACGCCCGGCACCAGCCACTCGTTGGGGAACGACAGGTCCGCGACCTCCTTCTCCCAGATGCCCATGTCCATCGGGATCCCGTTGACGACGACCTGGTTGAGGTAGCCGCTGTCGGCGCCGTTGCCGCCGACGAAGAACCGCAGGTGTGCCTGCTCACCGCTGCCCAACGTGTCGATAGTGCGGGTGGTCGGAGCGTCGGCGATCGTGAAGTGGAACTCGGCGTCCTTGTTGGTGCCGCAGGTGCCGTCACCGAGCGTGAAGGTGCCGGTCGTGGGGGTCTTCGCCGCGCTGGTGACGGTGTAGTGCGTGCCCGCGGTGACCGTGCCCTCGCCGCCGAGGGCCAGATCCGGTCCGCTCACCTTGAAGTCGTCGTGGTTCGCGCACAGGCTCGCGCCGCTGCCGCTGTTGTAGTCGCCCGTCATCAGGTCGACCTGGTTGTCGCCGAGCAGGAGGAAGCGGTTCGGGACCTTCAAGGTCACGAGCTCCGCCGCGGCGCCGTTCACGGCCCCGTAGTCGCCTCCGACGTCGATCCGGTGACCGTTGACGCGCACGACGTTGTGATAGCGCGCCTCGAGCGAGTTGCCCGCCAGCACGGTGAAGGAGAGCCTCGAGGTGCCGGCCGCCAGCGTCTCGGCGTTCTGCGCCGGCTCGCCATCGAGCGCGAGCGCGTCGACCGCGCCCGTGGCTCCGACGGGCAGCGCGCCGATCACCGGCTGGGTGCCCCGGACCAGCGCCCCGTCGACCGGGGTGATGCGGGGCGAGCCCGCCGGTGCGTTGTTCACCTCGACGTCGACACTGGCCTCGGCGCCTGACTGCGCGGTCGCCGTGATCGTGTGGCCGCCGTTGGTCAGCGTGGTCGTGTCGAGGTCGGCCGAGAGACCACCCGTGCCCCGCTCGCCGGTCACGACGAAGACCAGGTCCTGGGTCAGCAGCTTGGTGCTGCTGCCACAGGTGCCGTCGCCGAAGCTGTAGGAGAAGAGGTTCTGCTCACCGTCCGCCACCACGCCGAGGAGGCTGAGCGAGATGCTGCTCACCGAGTAGTCGTCGTAGTTCGGGCACCGGCCGCCCTCGCCGTTGGGCAGCTGCTCGTACCCGGGCGCGCTGGTGTTGGAGGAGTCCACCCAGTTCCACCCGGCGTGGATGGTCACGTTGTTCTCACCGCTGTGCAGCCACGCGCCGGGGAAGGTCAGGTCGCCGCGCTCGCCGCCGGAGATGTCGGGGACGTAGATCCGCTCGTCCTGGGCGGTGTGCCCGTTGACGGTCACGTAGTTGTGGTAGCGCTTCTCGGTGCCGTTGCCCCCCATGTCGAAGGCGAGGTGCGCGGTGCCCACGGTCCCCGCGGCACCCGCGAGCTCGGCGCCGTCGACCGACAGGCTCACGACCGGGTCGTTCTCGACCGCGGCGTCGGCGACCACGTGGACCGTGCCCTCGAGGGTCTGGCCACGGTCGACGTTGAGCGTCGGCGCGGTGCCGGGCGCCGGCGCGGCGTACGCCGGAGCCAGCCCGGATCCGGCGACGAGCGCCGCGGCGATCAGGCCGGCGGCGAGGGCCGACCGGCGTCGCCGTCCGGCGAAGAGGTGGAGCGTCATCGTGCGTTGTCTCCTTCAGATGGTGGTGACGAGGTTGTCGACGGCAAGCACCGTCAGGGCGGTGCCGAGCAGGGTGATGCCGCAGGCTGCGAGAACGGGGGCCACGCGGGTGGCGAGAGCGAGCACGCGACGGGTCTCCGCGGCACGGGTCACGACGTTGCTGCCGGCCAGGGCGATCAGCCCGACGCCGAAGAGCACGACGGCCATGCCGAGGCCGAAGCACACGACCAACAGCAGCGCGAAGCCGGAGCGGCCGACGAAGAGCCCGGTGACCAGCACCAGGAACGCCGACGGGGACGGCGTCAGACCACCGGAGATGCCGAGCAGCACCAGGCCGGGCCGGCTGGGCGCGGGGCCGGCGCTCTGGCCGTGACCGTCGCCATGACCATGACCGTGGCCGTGGCCGTGACCGTGGCCGTGCCCGTGGCCGTGCCCGTGGCCGTGGCCCTGGCCGTCGCTGCGGAGCTGTCGGCGCAGGAGCCAGACACCGGTGGCGACGACGAGGACGCCGGCGAGGAGCTGCAGCCCGGTGGTGAGCGCGCGCAGCTCGACCAGGTCGGAGAGTGAGAAGAACGTCCAGGCGAGCGCGATCACCAGGACGGAGAGCGTGTGCATGACGGCGACCGACCCGCCGAGCCAGGCGGCGTCGCGGACCCGGCCACCGGCACCGATCAGGTACGCCGCGGCGAGGCTCTTGCCGTGACCGGGGCCGACGGCGTGCGCGGCACCGGCGAGGAAGGCGACGGCGAAGGCTGCGGGGGTGAAGCCCGGGGATCCGACCACCTGCTGCATCTGGTCGCCGAGGCCTCCGCCGTCGAACATCTCAGGCCCGCCGTCCGCGACGCGCGAACCAGAAGACGCCGCTCATCACTGCGAGGATGGCGACCCCGCCGATCGTGCCGAGCTGGACCGCGGCGCTGCGACCCGAACCGGTCGACGCGGAGAGGGCTGCGGGCTGCTCGCCCGCGTCGCCCAGCGACCAGTCGTGGGCGGTCGAGAGGTTGTCGTACACGGCGCGCTGCCCCGAGGGGCCGGTCGCGAGCGCGCGGTAGGCCGGATGCAGGTCCAGCAGCGTCCGCACCGAGACCGTCGCGGTGCGGACCGGCCCGGGGCAGCGGAAGGTCAGCGTGGCTCCCGAGCCGAGGAGGTCGAGCTCGGTGACGTCCCCCTCGCAGGGCGTGCCCTCGTCGGTGACCCGCAACCGGTCGAGCAGGTAGTGCTCGAAGTCCGGCGAGGCCGCGAGCAGGTCGGCGTCGCCGTCCTCGTACCAGACGGCGCCGTCCATCATCACCCGCTCCTGCGGAATCGCGCCGAGCTCGACCCCGAGCAGTGTCAGGTCGTCGGCCCCGCCGGCGCGCCAGCGCACGCGGACCTCGTCCGGGTCGGACGCCGCCTCGACGTCGACGGTCTGCGGGTCCCCGAACGGGTGGGCCTCCGCCGGCGAGGCGGCGGCGGTCAGCAGGGGCGCGAGGGCGGCGAGGAGCACGACCAGCGCACGGCAGAACAGTCGGGGCACGAGCGTCTTTCGAGCGGAGGAGGACGCGGCGCGACGGCGCCGGCCCGCCTACGGTCACGGAGCGTCGGAAACGATTTCCATGCGAGATCCGTCGCCCTCGGGTCCGGTCGGTGAACACCGGGAGCGGAGCGGTCCAGACCGGAGCGGTCTCAGGCCACGAGCGCCGTGATGAGCACGATCACCGGGACCGAGGCGATCGTGCTGACGAAGATCGCGTCCCGGGCCAGCAGACTCGCCCGGTCGTAGCGCGAGGCGATGATGAAGACGTTCTGCGCCGTCGGCAGCGCGGACAGCACGGTCACCGCCAGCAGTGCGTCGCCGTCCAGCCCGAGAGCGAACCGGGCGAGGGCGTACGCCGCCACCGGCTGCACCGCCATCTTGAGCAGCACGGCGAGCGCCAGGTCGGGCACCGGTACGCCGCGGCCCGGCAGCGGGCCGAGCCGCAGCGAGACGCCGTACGCCAGCAGCATCGAGGGCACGGCCATCCCGCCGAGCAGCGCCAGAGGGTCGTGCACCGCGGCGGGCAGCTCGACACCCGTCACGGCCAGGGCCAGGCCGATCGCGGAGCCGATCGTGATCGGGTTCTTCACCGGCCTGAGCAGGGCGGCGCGCACCGAGAGACCTCCGTCGCCCTGGTCGCGGCTCGCGTCGACGTCGAGCAGGGTCAGCGCGAGCGGCTGCAGGACCAGCAGCTGCATCAGGAGCACCGGGGCGACCAGCGCGGCGTCGCCGAGCACGTACGCCGCGATCGGCAGCCCGAGGTTGCCGGCGTTCTGGTACGACGAGCACAGCGCCGCGACGACCGTCTCCCCGAGCCGGCGGCGCCGGACGGTGCTCACCAGGACGGTCGGCACCGCACTCACCACGACCGCACCGGCCATCGCGACCAGGTTGTCGGAGAACACCGCACCGACGTCGCTGTCCTCGAGCACCGTCAGGAGCAGCGCCGGGCTGGCGACCAGGAACGCCAGCGTCGACAAGGTGCGCTGGCCCGCCTCGTCGATCACGCCCAGGTGGGCGAGCAGGCTGCCGACCGCGATCAGCGCGACGATCGTCGCGAACCCGTCGAAGACCCCGGCCACGGCCTCACCCTAGGGAGGTCGCGGGTCAGACGACGGTGAGGGTGCCGTCCGCCTCGGTGACGAACAGCTCCACGCCCTCGGTGATGCTCGCGGCGTCGGACCCGAGGGCGACCGCGATCTTGTTGGCAGCGTTGCGCACCACGTCCAGCACGACCTCCACCGCCTGCGCGGGGGTCAGCTCACGGCGTACGTCGGCGACGACCTGCTCCGGGATCGCGAGAGGCGTCCAGATGATCGCATCCGTCAGGGCCAGCGCGGCCTTGGCGGCAGGCGGCAGGTCGCTGTCCGAGTGGTGGTCGACCGCCTCGAACGTGGCGTCGTCGGCGCCCGCGTCGATCGCGGCGACCGAGCGGCGCGACGCGCACAAGCGGCATTCGTGCTGGCGTGCGCCGCGGAGCCGGACCAGCTCGGTGGTGGTCGCGTCGACCCGGTCGAGCAGCGCCACGCTCGCGAGGAACGACTCGATGAGCGCCCACAGGTCGGCGACGGGGACCCGGCGCGGCACCTCCGCCCAGGTGGACGGCGCGAAGACTGCGTCGAGTGCTGCCGTCAGGCGCGGAGCCATGTCGGAGATCCACACCATCTGCGCGACGTCGAACTGGCGCTTGCCGGTGGCGTCGGCGAACGCGGAGCGCAACCGCTCGTCGACGCGGGACACGTCGACTCGGAACTGCTCGGCGAACGCCACCACCCCCGGGCTCACCAGCACCTCGTCGTAGAGACCGGACGGACGGACCTCCCGGACCCGGCGGAACGCCGCCGCGGCTGCAGGGGCGTACTGCTCCAGCGCCGCGGCGCCGTCGAGCTCGAAGGAGGTCACTCCTCGAGTATGGGGGTCAGTACGACTTCGGCAGCCCCAGCGAGTGCATCGCGACGAAGTTGAGGATCATCTCGCGGCTCACCGGGGCGATCCGCGTGGTCCGGGCGGCGACGAGGAGGCCGGCGACGCCGTACTCCTGGGTGATGCCGTTGCCGCCGTGGGTCTGCACCGCGACGTCGGCCGCGTGGCAGGCGGCCTCACCGGCGGCGTACTTGGCCATGTTGGCCGCCTCGCCGGCGCCGAACTCGTCGCCCGCGTCGTAGAGCGCGGCGGCCTTCTGGGTCATCAGCCGCGCCATCTCGATCTCGATGTGCGCCTGCGCCAGCGGGTGCGCGATCGCCTGGTGCGATCCGATCGGGGCCTTGAAGACCGTGCGCTCCTTGGCGTACGCCGTGGCCTTGCCGAGCGCGTGCCGGGCCATGCCGGTCGCGAACGCCGAGGCCATGATCCGCTCCGGGTTGAGGCCCGTGAACAGCTGCGCCAGGCCGCCGTCCTCGTCGCCCACGATCGCGTCGGCCGGCAGCCGGACGTCGTCGAGGAAGACCGTGAACTGCAGCTCAGGGCTGACGATCTCCATCGGGATCGGCTGGGCCTCGAACCCGGCTGCGTCCGTCGGCACCACGAACAGCACCGGCTTGACCTTGCCGGTCTTGGCGTCCTCGGCCCGGGCGACGACCAGCACGTTGTCGGCCTCGTCGACGCCTGAGATGTAGATCTTGCGACCGTTGAGGACCCACCCGTCGCCGTCCTTGCGGGCGGTCGTGGTGATGTTGTGGGTGTTCGTGCCCGCGTCGGGCTCGGTGATCGCGAACGCCATCGTCGAGGTGCCGTCGCAGATCCCGGGAAGCCAGCGCTGCTTCTGCTCGTCGGTGCCGTACCTGCTGATGATCGTGCCGCAGATCGCCGGGCTCACCACCATGAGCAGCAGCGGGCAGCCGGCGGTCGCCAGCTCCTCGCAGACCGCGGCGATGTCGCCGATGCCGCCGCCACCGCCGCCGTACTCCTCGGGGATGTTGATGCCGAGGTAGCCGTTCCTGCCGATCTCCAGCCACAGCTCGGTGGTCTTCTCACCGCTGCGTGCCTTCTGGGCGAACCAGTCGCCGCCGTACTTGCCGGCCAGCTTGGCCACGGCCTTGCGGAGCTCCTGGCGCTCCTCGGACTCGGTGAACGTGTTCACTCCTGCTCCTCCACTACGGCGAGTACCTCACCGGCGGCGACCTGCGCACCGGGCTTGACGTCGATCTCGGTCACCGTGCCGGCGTACGGCGCGCTCACGGTGTGCTGCATCTTCATGGCCTCGAGCACCAGCACGGGCTGGCCCGCGTCGACCAGCTGTCCGGCCTCCACGTGCACGGCGACCACCGTGCCCGGCATCGGCGCCAGCAGACTGCCGCTGGCGACCGCCTCGGCGGGGTCGACGAACCGCGGCACCCGGGTCAACCGCACGTGTCCACGGGCGCTGTCGACGTCGACATCGGCTCCGTTGACAGCGATCGCGTATGTCGTGCGCACGCCGTCGGTCTCCAGCGTGACGGTGCTCGGGCCGGCGTGGACCACCGTGTGGCCGTCCACGCGGTAGCCGTCCCGTCCACCCCACCACTCGACCACGACGTCGCCCTCGAACTCGGTGCGCTGCGGCTGCGAGACGACGTTGCGCCACGCCACCGGCACCCCGCGCTGGACCGTACGCCGGGCCGCAGCCTGCTCGGCCAGTGCGATCGCGGCCGCCACCGCCGCGTCCGCGTCGCTGGTTGAGGTGCGAGCGGAGCGAGCCTCGAAGGGAGCCTCGAAACCAGCCAAGAAGTCGGTCGCCACCTCGCCACGGAGGAACCGCTCGTCGCGCAGGATGCTCACCAGCAGGTCCCGGTTGGTGACCAGCCCGTGGATCTTCGCCCGGCTCAGTACGCCCGCGAGCTTGCGGGCCGCGGCCTCCCGGGTCGGCGCGTGCGCGATCACCTTGGCGAGCATCGCGTCGTAGTGCGTCGACACCTCGCTGCCCGACTCGAAGCCCGCGTCGACGCGGATGCCGTCCTCGAGCGGGATGTCGAACGTGGTCAGCGTGCCGCTCTGCGGCTGGTAGTCCGCAGCCGGGTCCTCGGCGTAGAGCCGCACCTCGATCGCGTGACCGCGCGGCGCCCCCGACCAACCCATGAGCCAGTCGTGCTCGGCAGCCTCGATCTGCCGCTCGACCAGGTCGACGTCGTGCACGAGCTCGGTGACCGGGTGCTCGACCTGGAGCCGGGTGTTCATCTCCAGGAACCAGAAGCGCTCGCTGGCCGGGTCGTAGAGGAACTCGACGGTGCCGGCGCCCCGGTAGCCGATCGCCTCGGCCGCCTTGCGCGCCGCGTCGTGGAGATCGGTGCGCACCTCATCGGGGAGCATCGGCGCCGGCGACTCCTCGACGACCTTCTGGTGCCGGCGCTGGATGGAGCAGTCACGCTCGCCGTACACGCTGGTGTTGACGATCTGCACCTCGACGTGGCGTCCACGTTCGACGTACGGCTCGACGAACACGGTGCCGTCGCCGAATGCCGAGGCGGCCTCGGCCCGCGCCTTCTCGATCTCGCCCGGCAGGTCGGCCAGGGTGCGCACGACGCGCATCCCCCGGCCGCCCCCGCCCGCCGAGGCCTTGACCAGCAGCGGAAGGTCGGCCTCGGTCGGCTCGTGGGGCGCCTCGAGGACCGGGACGCCGGCAGCCTTCATGATCTCCTTGGCGCGGATCTTGGAGCCCATCGCGTCGATCGACTCCGGGGCCGGGCCCACCCAGATCAGGCCGGCGTCGATCACGGCGCGGGCGAACTCGGCGTTCTCGGACAGGAACCCGTAGCCGGGGTGGATCGCGTCGGCGCCCGAGCGGCGCGCGGCGTCGAGCACCAGGTCGACGCGCAGGTAGGTGTCGGCCGGCGCGAAGCCCTCGAGACGTACGGCGTGGTCCGCCTCCCGCACGTAGGGCAGGTCGGCGTCGGCGTCCGAGTGGATCGCGACGGTCTCGATGCCGAGGCCGCGGCAGGTGCGGAACACCCGGGACGCGATCTCGGCCCGGTTGGCGACCAGCAGGCGGGTCATGGATCGGGTCACGGGCGGAACACCCCGAATCGGTCGGTGCCGGCGTACGGCTTGGTCTCGATGACGGACAGGCAGATGCCGAGGATCGTGCGGGTGTCGCGAGGGTCGATGACCCCGTCGTCGTAGAGCATCCCGGACAGGAAGTGCGGCAGCGACTGCTCCTCGATCTGGGCCTCGACGATCTCCTTGATCCCCTTGAAGCCTTCGGCGTCGAAGACATCTCCCTTGGCCTCGGCCGACTGGCGCGCGACGATCTCGAGCACCCCGGCGAGCTGCTGGGGACCCATCACCGCGGACTTCGCGGAGGGCCACGTGAAGAGGAACCGCGGGTCGTAGGCGCGGCCGTTCATGCCGTAGTTGCCGGCGCCGTACGACGCCCCCATGATCACCGACAGGTGCGGGACCGTGGAGTTGCTGATCGCGTTGATCATCATCGCGCCGTGCTTGATGATGCCGCCCTGCTCATACTCCTTGCCGACCATGTAGCCGGTGGTGTTGTGCAGGAACAGCAGCGGGATGTCGGTCTGGTTGGCCAGCTGCACGAACTGCGTGGCCTTCTGCGCCTCCTGCGAGAACAGCACGCCCTGCGCGTTGGCCAGGATGCCGACCGGCCGGCCGTGGATCTTCGCCCAGCCGGTGACCAGCGAGGTGCCGTAGAGCGGCTTGAACTCGTCGAACGCCGTGCCGTTGTCGGCCGAGACACCGTCACAGATGCGGCGGATCACCTCGCGCGGGTCGAACGGCTCCTTGAGGTCGCCGGGGATCAGGTCGAGCAGCTCCTCGGGATCCGCCTCCGGCTCGGCGTACGACCGCCCGGTGGTTGAGGTGCGAGCGGAGCGAGCCTCGAAACCATCGCTCGGACCCTTCTTGCGCCAGTTGAGGCGCGCCACGATGCGGCGGCCGATCCGGATCGCGTCGAGCTCGTCCTCGGCGAGGTAGTCGGCCAGGCCGGAGGTCCGGGCGTGCATCTCGGCGCCGCCGAGGGACTCGTCGTCGGACTCCTCACCGGTGGCCATCTTCACCAGCGGCGGACCACCGAGGAAGACCTTGGCCTGCTCCTTGACCATCACGGTGTAGTCCGACATCCCGGGCACGTACGCGCCACCCGCGGTCGAGTTGCCGAACACCAGCGCGATCGTGGGCTCCTTGCGCGCGGAGGCCCGGGTGATGTCGCGGAACAGCTTGCCGCCCGGGATGAAGATCTCCTTCTGGGTCGGCAGGTCCGCGCCACCGGACTCGACCAGCGAGACCGTCGGCAGGCCGTTCTCCTCGGCGATCTGCGAGGCCCGGAAGATCTTCTTGACCGTCCACGGGTTCGAGGCACCGCCCTTCACCGTGGGGTCGTTGGCGGTGATCATGCACTCGACGCCCTCGACCACGCCGATGCCGGTGACCACCGACGCGCCCACGGGGAAGTCCGAGCCCCAGCCGGCCAGCGGGCTGAGCTCGAGGAACGCCGAGCCCTCGTCGATGAGCAGCTCGATCCGCTCGCGGGGCAGCAGCTTGCCGCGCGCGTGGTGGCGACCGACGTACTTCTCACCGCCACCGGCGACCGCCTTGGCGTGCTCGGTGTCGAGCGCGGCGAGCTTCTCCAGCATCGCCGTCCTGTTGTCGCTCATGACTCCACGACCTTCTTCATCCGCTCCAACGTGGTGCGCATCCCCTTCTCGTTGGTGCGGCCGCGCAGCCTGCCGAGCAGGGCCCAGTAGGCGCGCAGGTAGAGCTTCGGCTCGAGCCGGAAGTACTCGGTGACCTTCGTGCCCGTGCCGGACGGCTCCAGCCGGTAGCCCCAGTTGTTGATCGTGGTGCCGTCACTGCCGACGGCGAACTCGAACACCTCGTTCGGGACGCACTTAGTCACGTGGCAGGGCGTCCAGTACGTCGGGCCCACGCCGTTGCGGCGCACGTGTCCCTTGAACGACGCGCCGACCTCGGGGCCGGTCGAGCCGCGGGTCCACCGGGCCTCGAACGTCTCCGGGGAGAACTCCCCGATCCGGGTGACGTCGCTGACCAGCGCCCACACCTTCTCCGGCGGCGCCTCCATGTAGAGGGAGACCTCCCCGCCCATCGCGGTCATCGGGTGTACCCCAGCAGCTTGGCGGCGAGATCAGTCAGCACCTCGGTCGCACCTCCTCCGATCGGCAGGATCCGGGCGTCGCGGTAGTGCCGCTCCACCTCGGTCCCATGCATGTATCCCGTCCCGCCGTGCAGCTGGACGGCCTGGTCACAGACGTACGTCGCGGTGTCGCAGGCGGTCTGCTTGGCCAAGCAGACCTCGGCGATCACGTTCTCTCCCGCCGCGTGGCGGCGCGCGACCTCGCGGGCGTAGGTGCGGGCCACCTCGACCTGGCGCCGCATCTCGACGAGCTTGTGGCGCACCACCTGGTTGGCGATCAGCGGCTTGCCGAACGTCTCCCGGTCGCGGCAGTAGGCCACGGTGAGGTCGAGCGAGCGGGCCGCGATGCCGTAGGCGTGCACCGCGAGCGCAAGTCGCTCGACCACGAACTGCTCGGCGATGTAGTAGAAGCCGGCGTTCTCCTCGCCGACCAGGTTGGCGACCGGCACCTCGACGTCGACGAACGACAGCTCCGCGGTGTCGGAGCAGTGCCAACCCATCTTGGCCAGCGACCGGTCGACGCTGAAGCCGGGCGTGCCCTTCTCGATCACCAGCAGCGACAGGCCGGCGTGCCCCTGCGTTGATTCTGAATGGCCGCCCGTGCGGACGGCGGTCGTGACGAAGTCGCCGCGCACCCCGCTGGTGATGAACGTCTTGGCGCCGTTGACGACGTAGACGTCGCCGCGGCGTACGGCGGTCGTGCGCAGCCCGGCCACGTCGGACCCACCGCCGGGCTCGGTGATGCCGAGCGCGCCGATCATCTCGCCGGCCAGCGTCGGCCGCACGAACCGGTCGATCAGGTCTGACGAGCCGTGCGCCGCGATGTGCGGGAGCGCGATACCGCCGGTGAACAGCCCGGCCATCAGCCCGCTGGACGCACCCGCCTCGAACATCCCCTCCTGCAGGTCGACGGTGTCGAGGACGTCGCCGCCCTCACCGCCGACCGACTCGGGGAACGAGATGCCCAGCAGCCCCTGCTTCGCGGCCGCGAGGTGCAGCTCGCGCGGGATCTCGCCGGCGTCCTCCCAGTCCTGGAGGTACGGCGCGACCTCGCGCCGGACGAACTCGGCGCCGAGCGCCCTCATCTCACTCACAGAAGACCTTCCTGGACGTGCACGATCCGCGACCGCACCCACTCGCCGAGGCCCTTGGCCTGCGGGTCGAACCGCGTCGACGCGGCCACGCCCTCGCCGAGCAGCCCGCGGATCAGCACGTTGACGCCACCGAGGTTGGGCAGCACGTAGACCTCGACCGGCAGGTCGGCGGCCTCGGGCACGAGCTCGCGCACCTTGCGGGGGGTGATCAGCTTGGCCAGCCAGGTGACGCGCGCGTCGTACTTGCCGGAGCCGTCGTGGACCACCCAGAGACCGAGGTTGGCATCGCCGCCCTTGTCACCCGACCGGGCGTGCACGAACGCGCCAAGCGGCGCCCGCCGCGTCAGCGAGTCCGCGGGGGCCAGGAACGGCGAGGGCCGCTGACCCGCCTCGGCGTCGGCCACGGAGAAGTCCGTGGGGTCGTCCACGACCTCGCGGCGGCCGTCGGCGTGCACCACGGTGTGCACGACGGCATCGCGGTCGACGTACGCCGCGCGATAGACGCCGTACGGCGTGGGCGCGGCCGGCGGCGCGGTCATCGTGAAGCCGGGGTACGACCCGAGCGCGAGCTCGACCGCGGCGCTGGTGAACCCGCGGCCGACCGGGTCGGGCCGGTCGTCCTTGACCGTGCACCGCAGCAGGCAGGAAGCCCCCTCCTCGGTGTCGGCGTCGGCCGGGGGCAGGGCGCTGCGGGTCCAGCTGACGTCGCGGGCGGTCAGGGCGGGCGCGAGCTGCTCGCGCACCCAGTCGGCCTTGGCGTCGATGTCCAGGCCGGTGAGCACGAACTCGACCGTGTTGCGGAAGCCCCCGAGCTCGTTGACGCACACCTTGAGCTGCTCCGGCGGGGCCTCGCCGCGCACCTCGCTGATCTCGACCCGGTCGTGGCCGACCTCGCGGAGCCGGATCGTGTCGAGGTGGGTGGTGACGTCGGGGTTGAGGTAGCGGGTGCCCTGGATCTCGTACATCAGCTGGGCGGTGACGGTGTCGACCGTGACCGCGCCGCCGGTGTCCGGGTGCTTGGTGATCACGCTGGAGCCGTCGGCGGCGATCTCCGCGAGCGGGAAGCCGAGCGGTCGCCCGTCGTGGGGCAGGGTGCGGAAGCCCGAGAAGTTGCCGCCGGTGGCCTGGGTGCCGCACTCGAGCACGTGGCCGGCCACGATCGCGCCGGCCAGCTCGTCGTACGACGTCGGCGTCCAGCCGTGGTGAGCGACCGCGGGTCCGACCACGAGGCTGGCATCGGTGACGCGGCCGGTCACCACGACGTCGGCACCGGCGCTCAGCGCGGCCGCGATGCCGAAGCCGCCGAGGTAGGCGTTGGCGGTCAGCGCGCCCTCCAAGCCGAGCTCGGCCGCGCGCGAGCGGAGGTCGTCTCCCTCGACGTGCGCGACCTGCGGGTCGAGGCCCAGGCCGCGGGCGACCTCGCGCACCCGGTCGGCCAGCCCGGCAGGGTTGAGGCCGCCGGCGTTGCTGACGATCCGCACGCCGCGCTCGAGCGCCAGCCCGAGGGCGTCCTCCAGCTGCCGGAGATGAGTCTTCGCGTAGCCGAGCGAGGCGTCCTTCATCGTGTCCCGGCCGAGGATGAGCATGGTCAGCTCGGCCAGGTAGTCACCGGTGAGGACATCAAGCGGTCCTCCCTCGAGCATCTGGCGCATCGCCGCCTGGCGGTCGCCGTAGAAGCCCGAGCAGTTGCCGATCCGCAACGGTTCAGCCACGACGCTCCCTCCCCTCACCCGCGGGCCCGGCGAACGCCTGGGCGATGGACAGCCACTGCTCGGCGTCCGCACCGCTCGCCACCAGGTCCGTGTCGTCGCGGTGGACGCGCTGGGTGACGAGCAGGCAGAAGTCCCAGGCCGAGCCGCGGACCGTCTGTGCGGCGTCCTCCGGTCCCCATGTCCAGAGGTCGCCCGACGGCGAGGTCAGCTCGATGCGGAACTCCTCGGCGGGCGCCTCGAGGCCCTGGACCGAGAACGCGAAGTTGCGGGTGCGTACGCCGAGGTGCGCGACGTGCCGGACCCGGTCCCCCTCCCGATTCGAAGGGGGCTCGGGGTCGATCCCGAGGGCGTCGTACACGTCGAGGGCGTGCGCCCAGGTCTCCATGAATCGCGCGGTCGCCATCGAGGTCGGCGACATGGGCGGGCCGAACCACGGCAGCTTCTCGCCGGCCGGGTAGTCGCGCAGCGCCTCACGCAGCGCCGTGCGCGCCGCACCCCAGCGGGCGAGCAGCGCGGCCGGGGCCAGCCGGGCGACCTCGATCGCCTGCGCGTCGACGAAGCCGGTCGGGTCCTCGATGGCCTGCAGCACGACCGCATCCCAGGCCTTCTTGCCCTCCGGGGTGCGCGCACCGGCGGCGAGGACCGCGACCTCGTCGGTCCAGAGCAGGTGCGCTATCTGGGTCGCCACCGTCCACCCGGCGGCCGGGGTCGGCGTACGCCAGGCCTCCTCGTCGAGACCGGAGACCGCCGCCCACAGGCGGTCGCCCTCGGCGGCGAGGTCGTCGAGCAGGTCGTCGAGCAGGGTCATCGGCTCTCCTGGAGGTGCTGGTCGAGCACGTCGGCCCAACGGTCGAGGATCCGCCCGCGGCGGCGGGCATCGTCGGTGATCGTGTTGGCGAGGCCCAGGCCGCGGACCAGGTCGAGCGTGCCCTGCACGAGCTCGCGGGTGCCGGGCACCGACTCGTCGGCGCCCAGCAGCTCGACGGTCATCCGGTGCGTCTCGCGACCCACCCGCAGCTCGAGGGGTCCGACGGCGGACATGAGCGCCTCGTCGGTGCGCGCGGCCACCCACAGCTCGAGGGCGGCGGTGAACACCGGGCCGGTGAAGTGGTCACCGAGCATCTGCAGCACCGCGCGCGTACGCCGCCGGCCGGTCGGCAGCGCCGCCGCGGCCGCGGCCAGCTCGGCGGCGCGCTTCTCGGTGAGGTGCTCGACCGCGGCGACGACCAGGTCGTTCTTGGTCGGGAAGTGGTGGAGCTGCGCCCCGCGGCTCACCCCGGCCCGCTCGGAGACCAGCGTGGTCGACGTACCGGCGAACCCGTGCTCCACCAGGCACTCCACGGTCGCCTCGAGCAACCGGGCCCGCATCAGCCGGGTCCGCTCCTCCTGGGGGACCCGCGTCGTCCCTGCTGCCGTCGTCACCGGCACAGCATGGCCGCGCCATCAACAAACAGTCAAGCCTGTCTTTTTGTTCGGGATGCTCCCTGACGCTCTCAGTCCACCGGGTTGGGCTGCGTGCTTGCTGCGCGCACGCTCGCGAGGATGCCGACGAGAGAGAGGACCAGGACCATCAGGACCGTCGAGACGATGAAGCCCGTCGGCAGGTCCAGGATCAGCGCCTGGGTGGGCGCTGCGGCCAGGGAGGTGATCGCCGCGACGGACCCAGCGACGGCGGCGACCACGCCGGCGAGCACGGTGAGGCCGAGCTGGAGCACCGCGACCGACGCACACCACCGACGTCCGAAGCCGATCGCGAGGAGCTGCGAGGCACGGTCACGCATCAGCTCGCCGGTCGCCCTCATCAGGCCCACGAGGAGGAACCCGCCGACGACGAGGAGCCCGCCGAGGGCGAAGTACCACTCCGGCGAGGGCCGCGTCGGCGAGGGAGCCGTGTAGTACTGCGCGAGACCCGGGTCCAGGCCGGCGGCTCGGACGCTGGCCACGGCGCGGGCGATCTCGTCGTCCGACACGTGGGGGAACACGACCTTGAGCGGCGTGCTGGGGACCCCCAGCCGTCGTGCGGTCGACGCGAGCATGACGCCCGCGAACGGCGCGACGTAGGCGTCGGGCGCCTCCCCGAACGAGCGGTGCTCGAGTGGCAGGGTGGTCGGTGCCGCCGTGCCCTTCTGCAGCTGGATCGGCTGGTCCTTCCCGCCCCACAGCGCGACACCGCCCGACGCGACCAGGCGCTCCATCTCCTGGACCCAGGACTCCTCACCGAACAGCGTCACCAGGTCCGCAGCCCGCGGCACGGTCGCGATGCCCGTCGCCACGACCCCGGTCGTGCTGGAGGGGAACACGAAGGCCTGCGTGAAGCGAAGCGCCACGGGCGTCGTCTCGGGGAGAGCACGACGCGCGACCCCGACCAGGGGGGCGGCGTCGCTCGTCGACGTGGCGTCGATCCAGAGCTGGTGCGGAGGAACGACGCTCAGGTTCAAGGCGTCGTTCGACCTCAGGACGGTGGCGTGATAGCTGCCCATCGTGACCGGAACCGCGAGGCAGGCGGTGACCACCATCGCGACGAGTGCCAGACCACCGCGATCACTGCTCACCAGGCGCTTGGCCAACAGCCCGCGCGGCCGGGCGGGCCGGAGGGCCAGCACGCTCAGCGCAAGCAGATCGGGCGCGAGCAGCACCGCGGCGACGAGCATCACGACCATCGTCGATCCCATGTCGTCCATCGCCACGCCGGAGTCGTGAGAGACCCACACCGCGCGGACCACGGCGAGCGCCGCCACCACACGGCGCATCAGAGCCCAGGGGACCTCTGCCACCACGCGGCCGACGCCGTCACGGACGCGCCGCGACATCACGGTGGCCGTGGCGGTGACGGCCACGGTGGTCACCGCCATCACGACGCCCGCCTCGCCGACGGGGCCCAGGCCCCGGACCGGCCCCAACGGCTGGTCGACGAGCCCGGGGAGGGCGAGCGCACGGATGCCGGCTGCGCAGGCCATCCCCGCGACGACACCTCCGGCGAACGACACGGCGACGCCGCCTCCCAGGACTCCGGTGAGCATGGTGCCGGTGCTCCTGCGGGGCAGGCCGACCTCCACGCACCTGCGGGAGTAGGCCTGGATCCAGCGCCGGTTGGCACGGTAGACGGCGACGCCCGCCATGAGCGTCAGCACCAGCAAGGGGTAGGCGAACAGGAGTCGTTGGCGCTCGGCAAGGGACTCGTCGCTGCTGTGTGCGACGGATGCTCGTTGCGAGACCTGCGGTGCGTCGCTCGAAGCCGACCCATCCCGAGGGAGCCTCCGGAGCAGGTCCACGAGTCGGTCCGCGGGGGTGCCGCCGGACCAGTACAACGACAAGGCCGCCTCCGCGCGGAAGGTCGGACCGACCCGCGCCGGCACCGACTCCCACAGGCCCGGCGCCGCCAGGATGGCGGGCTGGTCCTGGCTGAACTCGTCGCGGAACACCCCCACGACCTCGAACCGGGTGGCCCCGGAGAACGCCGTGAAGCGCGCGTCGGCCCCCTGGCTGGCCAGCTGGTCGTGCAGTGCCTGGCTGACCACGACCTCGCCGGCCCGGTCCGGCCACGCCCCGGAGACGAGCCGGTACCTGGCCGGGATTGCCCCGGCGGCATCGGGTGCCTCGAGGAAGGTGACGACCCGTTGCGGCCCGGTGGTGTGCACCTCGGGTAGCTGGTCGGGCCGCACGTCCAGGGAGGTGATGGCGAGCGCCGCGTCGCTGGCCCCAGCCGTCGCGGCCTCGCGGCCCAGCTGGGCGAGCTCCGCCTCGTTCACATCTCCAGGAGCGATCTGGACCTGGACCCGGTGGTCGTAGCGTCCGAAGTCGCGGTCCGCGATCTGAGCCCCGGAGAGGGCGAACCCGTTCGACACCCACCAGGTCGCGGTGAACACCAGCCCGATCGCGAACGGGAGCACCATCGACGGCAGCATCCGCGGCCCGAGGAACAAGCGCCGGAACAGCAGCGCCTGCCCATCGAGCGCGCGGGAGCGCATCAGATCCGACCGTCCCGGATCATCAGGTCATGCGTGGCGAACTCCGTGGCGATGGGATCGTGCGTCGCGATCAGCACGGCGAGGGCCTTGGTCGTCGCCAGGTCCCGTAGGAGCCCGAACAGCCTTCTCGCGCTCTCCGAGTCCAGGGCGCCGGTGGGCTCGTCGGCGAGCAGGAGCTTGCGATCTCCCACCAGCCCGCGGGCGATCCCGACGCGCTGGCGCTGCCCCCCGGACATCTCCGAGGGGCGGCGCTCGGCGAGATCGGCGATGTCGACGCTGGCCAACGCGTCGTCGGCCCGGGTCGTGGCCTCGGCCCGGGACACGCCCAGTCCGAGAAGAGGCAACATGACGTTTTCGCGTGCCGAGAGCTCGCGAATGAGATTGCCTTCCTGGAAGACAACTCCGATATTGCTCAGTCGCAATTTCGCGCGCTTCGCCTCCGACATTTCCGAAACAGGAGATCCGTCGAGTCTGACCTGACCAGAATCGGGAACATCAAGGCCGGCGATGATGTTCAGGAGCGTCGATTTCCCCGACCCGCTGGCGCCGTACAGGCAGGTGAGCTCGCCCCGGGCGACGCGCAGATCGACGTCGGTGAGCGCCGCGACCCGCACGGGCCCGTTGGTGAAGGTCTTGCACACCCGAGAGACTTCGAGCACCGAGGTCCTATCCGCAGGTCGATCCGTTGGTCGCCCACGAGGACAGCTTGTCGTTGTAACCGTCACCCTCGTGATAGTTCGCGGCGGTCCCAGCAGGCATGGGGACGCAGAAACCACCCTTGTCGGGCAGCTGCCACCAACGGGCACCGCTGCCGGTGCGGTTCCACCACGACGACGTGCGGTTGTCGTTCGCGGCGCTGATGTTCGTCCACGAACCGCCGGGCGCACGATAGCCGAGGAAGTCGCCCTCCATGCCGGTGTCCTGCCAGAGGCAGACCTTGTTGGCCGGGCAGTCGCTGGCGCTTGCGTGAGCCGTCATCATCGGCATCCCGAGAACAGCGCCACCCACCACCGTCAGGGCACTGAGAAGCACGCGAACCTTCGTTTTAATCCCCCGTATTCCTGCATTGAGCACCGAGTTGCGTCAATGCGACAGAACCTAACTCGGGCACCGTTGACCGTCAAGATCATGGCGCAAATCCTCCGCCTATTTCATTGGGTGACCTCGTGGCAGACCAGGATCCGACGGCAAGAGGCTTCCCGACCACTCTTCGCGACGCAGTGCCGCGCTCAGTCCAGGCGGGAGACCAGCGGCAGCCGGGAGCGTGCGGTCAGCCCGACGATGCCCGCGGTGACCAGCGGGAGGCCCACCACCAGCGCCACGACGAGCAGCCACGGGACGTCGAGGTAGGGGCCGGTGTCGCTGTAGTCGGGCGCGGTCAGCGGATAGGTGACCGCGATGCCGGGGATGAACCCGACGGCGGCGCCCAGCACGGCGCCCACGAGCCCGACCACGAGCGCGTACGCCGCGGCGATCCCCCGGCGCCGTCGCGGCGAGGCCCCCACGGCCGACAGGGTGGCGAGGTCCGGCCGAGCGTCGGACAGCGCGAGGAACGTCGCGGTCAGCGTGCCGCCGAGCATGAGCACCGCCCCCAGGACTCCCAGCACGAGCTGGACGATCACGGTCGCATCGTCGGCCTGGTAGCCGCGCTCGACGTAGAACGACGCCTCGGGACCGACCGCGCTCACGGCCTCGTCGACGGCCGTCTCCTGCCGCCCACTGATCTCCGCGCCGGTGACCAGCAGCGCCACCGTCCGGGTCCGCAGCCCGAGTCGCTCGGCGAGAGCGGCCGGGAGGATCGCCCGGGGGGCGACTTCGCTCTCGGCCACGTGCACGACGTACGCCGGGGTCCGCGCCGACGTCGGCGGCGGGGTTCGCCCCTCGGCCGGATGGAGCGTGGCGGCCAGCCGGACGTCCTGCTCCCCGTCCTCCTCGGCGGTGGTGAACACGACCGCACCGCCTGACGCGAGCGCCGCTCGGGCGGCGGCGGCCTCGCCGGGCGAGAGGATCGGCAGCGCCGCGACGTCCGCCCCGTCGTCGATCAGCACGCTCGTCCCGAAGCTTCCCCCGACGTTGTCCAAGGGCACCGCACTCCCCCCGAGACGGACGGCGAAGTCGACGTAGCCCCCACCCGCGACCGCCTCCTGCATGCCGTCGAGGGTGGTGACGGTCGCACCCGGCAGGTTGGCCTCGACGCGGTTGCGCAGCGCCTCCCAGTCAGCGTGCGCCCGATAGTCGGTGACGGTCGCGGCGCCCATCGGCAGCGAGGGCACGTAGGTCGCGGCGTTCTCGGCCTCGTCGCTGCTGACGCCGATGCCGAGCGCCACGACACCGGCGACGGTCGCCGCCACGGCAGCGACCGCGGGCACCGTACGGGTCCGGTGGCGGGCGGCGTCGCGCGCGGCGTACCGCACCGAGAGCGGCAGCCGGCCGGCCGCCCAGGCGACACCGACCACCACGAGCGGCACCAGCAGGATCATCCCCGCCACGGCCACGATGGCCGACAGCGCGATGAAGTAGGGGCCGTTGCCGGTCACGGTGGCGCCGTACGCCGAGCCCGCGACGCCGATCCCGAGCAGGGCCACCCCGAGGACGGGCGAGCGGCGCGAGGGTGGCCGGTCCGCTCGCCGGCCGGCGAGCACCGCCACCACGTCCTGGCGCGAGGCGATCCACGCCGGGACCAGCGCGGCGAGCAGGGCGCTGAGCAGCCCGAAGCCCGCGATGCCGACCAGGTGGAGCCACGGGACCTGGAGCGGGCCGAACCATGTTGCCGACCACCGTTGCACCACCGGCAGCAGGCCGATACCGGTCGCGACGCCGAGGACCACCCCGAGGATCGCGGCCGCTCCGCCGAGCACGACGCCGCTGGCCAGCACCACTCGGCGGCTCTGCGCCGGCGTGCCACCGCTCGCCGCCATCAGCGCGAGGCTGCGGGCCTGGCGCCGGGCGCCGACGGCGAACGCGGGCCCGGCGAGCAGCACGACCTCGAGCAGGGCCATCGCGGCCACGAGCGCGGCGACCGCGAGGGTGTCCTGCCGGTTGCTGCCGGCGGGACGCAGGTCCTCGTCGATCGCGGACGCGGGCGGCGGGTTCAGCACCACGTCGCGCGACAGCACGGTCGCGCCGAGCGCGTTGGCACGGCGTACGGCGTCCCAGCCGATGGGACCGGCGCCGACCAGCCAGGCGGGCGGAATGCTCGCCGTCGAGGCGAGCCCGAGGCTGCCGAGCGGCCCGGCCATCCGGGGATAGGTGCGTGAGGTCGCGTCCTCGACGACGCCGACGATGACCGGATCCGGTGCGTGCCGGCCGATCAGGTCGACGCGGTCGCCGACGGCGTACCCCTTGTCGAGCACGGCCTGGTTGACCACGACCTCGTCGTCCGCCTCGGGCAGCCGCCCGGAGGTGAGGCGGACCAGGCCGGCTGCGAGCGGGTCCGACAGGTCGACCTCGAGGCCCTCGGCCCCTCCCACTCCGTTCTGGGTACGCAGCTCCACACCACCGGTGCGCTCGCCGAGGAGCCGCCCACCACCGAGCGCGGCCGCGATGGCGGCGGGGGTCGGCGGCTCGGCCGGCGGTCGGCCGTGGACGAGGTAGCCCTGATCCGGCACGACCGCCTGCTCGAGCGGCTGCCCCTCCGCCGGGACCACCACCTGGGCCTCGGCCGCCCCGAGACTGCGGTCGAGGGACTCGGCCGTGCTCACGTCCTGGGTGGCGATCACGACGTCGGCGGCGGTGACGGCCAGCACCGGCAGCGCGATCATCACCAGGGCCAGGATCGATCGCCCACGCGCGCGCAGCGCCTCGCGCCTGGCGAGGCGCAGTGCCATCCGCCAGGAGGTGAGGCGGCTCATCGCGCGCCGGACTCGAGGAGCGACTCGACCGGGTCGGCTCCGGACACATCGACCACGAGGCCGTCGCGCAGGAACACGACGCGGTCGGCCCAGGCCGCGTGCCGGGCGTCGTGGGTGACGAGCACCCCGGCCGCCCCGGCGTCGCAGCGGGCGCGCAGCAGTCGCAGCACCTCCTCGCCGGTCTCGCTGTCCAGCGCACCGGTCGGCTCGTCGGCGAGGATCAGCCGCCGCTCACCGACGACCGCGCGGGCGATCGCGACCCGCTGCTGCTGCCCGCCGGACATGTGGTCCGGGAAGCGATCGGCCAGCTCGGTGATGCCGACCTCGCCGAGCGCCTCGCGAGCCTGCGCCCGGGCGACCCGGGTCCGCACGCCGTCGAGCTCGAGCGGGAGGGCGACGTTCTCGATCGCCGACAGCGCCGGGATCAGGTTGAAGTCCTGGAACACGTAGCCGATCGACGTACGCCGCATCCGCGCCCGCCCGCCGTTGCCGAGCGAGGCGAGGTCGACACCCTCCACAGACACGGTGCCCGAGGTCGGCTGGTCGAGGCCCCCGGCCAGGGTCAGCAGCGTGGACTTGCCGGACCCCGACGGGCCCATCACCGCGACCAGCTCGCCGGCGGAGGCCCGGAAGGAGACCTCGCGCAACGCCCGGACCTCGGTCTCACCCTCCCCGTGCACGCGGCTCACGGTGTCGAGGTGCAGCACCGCGGTCACCGGGCCACCTCCCGGGTGGGCCGGACTTCACGCTTGCGGCCCTCACCGTGATGGGCGGCCCGGATCCGCGCCGCGCTCTGGCGCAGCCACTCGGCCTCCGACTCGCGCAGCAGCTGGGCGTGCTCGACGTCGAACCGCGCCCTCATCGGACGGTCTCCTCGTCGACCGCCGCGATCACGCGGGGAGCATCCTCGGTCTTCGGCCGCTCCAGCGCGGCACGCCGCAGTCGGGCCTCGCAGTGGTCGAGCCACCGGATCTCCGCCTCCGCCGAGAACACCAGCGAGTCGAGCACCAGGCTCCAGGACAGGTCGGCCGGCTCACCCGAGACGGGGCCGCTGCGCTTGAGCCGGGTGTAGTCCTGAAGCGCGGCCATCGTGGCCGAGCGCTGCTGCTGGATGACCGTGCCGACGTCGACGCCCGGCACGGTGACGGCGAGGGCGAGCTTGATCGCCAGCTCGTCGCGCGGGGGCTGGGAGCGGCCGACCGGGGTCGTGAACCACGCCGCCACCTCCTCGCGGCCCGCCGGCGTCACGCGGTAGACCACGTGACCGTCGTCGTCCGCACCCGCGCCCTCGACCAGCCCGTCGCGCTCGAGCCGGGTCAGCGTCGTGTAGACCTGCCCGACGTTGAGCGGCCAGGTCGAGCCCGTCCGCTGCTCGAACTCGCCCCGGAGCTGGTAGCCGTACATCGGCCCCTGCTCCAGCAGCGCCAGCAGTGCCTGCCTGACCGACATCGTGCCTCCCGGGTGGTCTCACCCACACGCCCCCGTGGCGATGGATACCCGGTATGTATACCACGTATGCAGTCATCGCCCAGCCTCCGGACGCGACGAGGCGGCGCCCGGTCCGTGTCCGGGCGCCGCCTCTGCCTGGTTGTCGCCGGGGTCAGCGCCGGCCCGTCATCTCACGGGCCGGCGCCGCCGGCGTGACCTCAGGGGCCCGCGTTGACGTCCACCACGGTGATGTCGTCGGAGTCGGCGTACTCCAGGTAACCCAGGTAGTGCGTACCCGCCGTCAGGCCGCTCCAGGACACCGTGAGCGTCGTCTCCTTGTTCGCCTGCACCGGCACCGGGTCCGGGGTCACCGTGAGGTTGCCCGCGGCCGAGGTCGGGTCCACGCTCCAGAAGTCGAACGCGTACGCCATCGGGGCGCCGGCGTCGCCGGAGGAGAACCCGCTGACCTTGGCCAGGTAGGTGCCCGGGTCGGGATCGCGGAGCGTGACCGCCTCGTCGCCGGACGCCGTGGCCGACTCGCCGACCTCTCCGAGGATGTCGTCGGGCGAGCAGCTGTCGGACGCGTAGACGAACAGGTCGAGGTCGGCCGTGTTGTCGGTCGAGTCGACCTGGAACTTCGCCAGGGCCGCACCGTCGGTGACCGTCACGCACTGGTAGTCGTCCTCACCGACGGCCACGGTGTCGGACACCGTGTCGGAGGCGGCGAGGCCGTGCGGCGTGACATCGAGGGCACCGTCGAAGCCGGCGGTGATCGGTACGTCGACCGAACCGGTCGCGCCCGTGCCCGTCACCAGCGGCGGAGCATCCACCGACAGCGGCTTGAGCGCCACCGGGATCCGGACCGTCGTCGGGCCGGTGAGCGTGACCCAGCCGGTGACGTACTCGCCCAGCGGGGCGGTGGTCCGGATGAACCTGAACGCGACGTCCTGGTTGTCGTTGGCGCGGTCGGCCCGGACCGCCTTCACGTTGGTCTTCATCGTGAAGCCGGGCACCGAGGACGAGATCTTCCAGACACCCTTCATGCTGGACGTGAACGTGCGGTGGAACACCGTGTTGGCGGTGACCGTGGCGTCGGCGAGCGACGGCACGTTGACGTTCTTCGGGTCGACGCTCGGGACCCCGGTGTTGAAGCCGAGCCCGGTGAGGAAGCCGCGCCACTGGGTGGCGCCCGAGGTGACGAACAGTCCCGGGTTGAAGAACTTCCGAGGCGTGACCTCGCCCGAGCCCTGGGCGAACGCGTCGTCGGACGCCTTGCCGTCGGCCGTCTTGGTCGGCGTCGCGGTCGTCATCATCGCCGATTTGATCTGCATCGGCGTCCAGCGCGGGTGAACGCTCTGCATGAACGCCGCCAGGCCGGTGATGTGCGGCGCGGCCATCGACGTACCGGAGTAGAGGTCGTAGTCGCGGTCGTGGTTCGACGGCGGCGCGACCGCGGCCAGCACGCTGACCCCGGGGGCCGCGATGTCCGGCTTGA
Organism: Nocardia sp. 149-1B; assembly: GCF_057747975.1. Taxonomy (NCBI): domain Bacteria; kingdom Bacillati; phylum Actinomycetota; class Actinomycetes; order Mycobacteriales; family Nocardiaceae; genus Nocardia; species Nocardia sp. 149-1B. The sequence continues at coordinate 5,057,349 of NZ_CM173233.1, read as the reverse complement.
GGAGGTCACCGCCCGCGGCGATGATCGGGCCGCGCGAGGAGAACCCGCCCACCTGGGGCAGCGGGGTCATGTGCGAGGTGATGTTGCCGAGCTTGAACGACGCCGTCGCGGACGCACCGGCCGAGGCCAGGTAGTCGTAGACCGTCGGGCCGTCGGTGTCGGAGATGTGGATCGTCGGCACCGAGTGGAAGTCGGCGTCGAGGCTGTTCGGCGTGGGGTTGATCAGGATCATCGCCTTGCCGCCCGCACGGGCGACCTCGGCGCTCTTGGCGACCCGGTCGTAGACGCCGCGCTTGCACACGACGATCGTGCCGGCCACCTTCGCCGGGTCGAGCGTGTCCGGACCGCATCGGGTGAGAGCGGCCGGGTCGGCACCGTCGACACCGCTGGCGGCGGCGTCGACGAGCTTGGTCGAGGGCACCGCGGTGCCGGAGACCGAGGCTCCGACGATCTTCTTCCCGTTGCCCAGGACGATCGTGTTCTCGTAGTTGTACGACGTCGACGCGGCCACCGTCGTGAGCCACGGGCTCGGGTGGTCGAGCGTCGACGCACCGGGACCGGAGTTGCCGGCGGAGGCGGACACGAAGACGCCGGCCTCGGCCGCACCCTCGAACGCGAGCTCGGTGGAGTCGAGCGTCGGGCTGGCCCCGCCACCGATCGAGAAGTTCAGCACGTCGGCGCCGTCGATCACGGCCTGGTCGATCGCCTGGATGACGTCGGCGTTGTTGCACCCGCTGTCGTCGGGGTTGGCCGCCTCCCAGCAGACCTTGTAGACCGCGATCCGGGCGGCGGGCGCCATGCCCGTCACGGTCCCGAACTTGCGGCCCTCGGTCGTGACGTTCGAGACCGGCTCACCGGCGGCCGTACTGGCCGTGTGGGTGCCGTGGCCGCCGCCGTCGCGCGGCGAGACCTGCTCGTACGGCGAGAGCTGGTCGACCGGGATGCCGGACAGGAAGCTGTCGCCGTAGTAGCGGGCGCTGATGATCTTGGTGTTGCAGTCGCCGGCGTCCCACTTGTCGGCGATCACGCACTCGCCGTGGAAGACGCCGCCGTCGGCCTTCTCCATCTGGGTCGTGGTGCCGCGGCGCCAGATGTCCCACTTGGTCTGGGGCTTCGTGGTCAGGGGCGCACCGCGGAACGACTTGGACTCCGGCCAGATGCCGGTGTCGAGGTCGGCGACCACGATGCCGTCACCGGCGTGGGACTCACCGCCGTGCTGGGCCCAGGCGCCGTTCTTGCCGGTCAGCCCGAGGAACTCCGGGGTGTGCCAGGTGTCGACCTTGACGTTCTTCGACTTCTCGAGCAGCAGCACGCGGCGGTCGGAGGACATCTCGACGGCCTGCTTCGCGGACAGGTCCGCGATGAACGCGTTGGCGGCGACGGTCACGTCGGCGACCGGCTTCACGCCGTACTCCCCGGCCATCCGGTCGTGGGTCTGGCGCAGGTGGGTCGTGTAGGCCTGCACGCGGGCACTACGGGCGTCGAACTGGCCGTCCGTCGAGCGGGTCGCACCGAAGCTCGGGTTGCCGCCGCCGTAGCTCGCCGCACCCGGTTCGCGCAGCATCACGATGTAGCGACCCGCGGTGAGCGACAACGCGGGCGTGGCGGACGAGCCGGCCGCGCTGCCGGAGGAGGCCGCGACCGCGGGAGCGGTGGCGGGCCCTGCGGCCAGCATGGCGGCGACGACCGCCGTGGACGAGAGGAGCCCGAGCGCGCGTCGCCGCGCGCCGAGCCTGGGGAGGGAGAACGACACGGTGCCTCCTGCCGAGACGGATGGGGGGTTGCACGAAGGATCTCCGGCCGTGTCGGGTGTCGGAGGAAGACTCGTGGTGGGCCCACCCAAGAACAGGAGGACGGCCACGTCAAGGGGTGGCGTGCCGCAGATCGTTGCAATCTGGTCACCTGTCGGTCACCGGTCGATCGCCTGCCGCTCGGCGGGTCGTCGGATGGAGGTCGTGCTCACTACGCTGTCGGCCATGTCGGACTCCGGGAACCCGCCGCAGGACCCCTACGCCAACCCGTACGGCGCTCCCCCGCCTCCGGGCCCGCCGCCGGGCCCGCCGCCGGGCCAGCCTGCGGGCCCGCCGCCCGGCCAGACCCCGCCGCCGTACGCGCAACAGCCACCGCCGTACGGGCAGCCCTACGGCCAGCCCGCCCAGCGCTACGGCCAGCCGGCCTACGGGGTGCCGGGGCCGGCCTACGACCTCGCCCACTGGGGCAAGCGGGTCGGCGGCTACCTGCTCGACAGCCTGTTCACGATGCTGGTCGCGGTCCCCGGCTACGGACTGCTCTTCGGCGGCATCGCCCTCGGCACCCGCAACATGAAGACCTACACCGACGCCTACGGCGTCGACCACACCACCGGCGACTGGGACAACGCGGGCACGCCGCTGGTGATCCTCGGCGCGGTGCTGTTCCTGCTCCCGTTGGCGTTCTTCGTCTGGAACACGTGCGTGCGCCAGGGCCGCACCGGCTACAGCCTCGGCAAGGGCATCGTCGGCATCCGCCTGCTCGGCGAGTCCAGCGGCCAGCCGATCGGCGGCGGCATGTCGTTCGTGCGCTACCTGCTGCACATGCTCGACAGCCTCGCGTGCTACCTGGGCTGGCTGTGGCCGCTGTGGGACGCCAAGCGGCAGACCTTCGCCGACAAGATCCTCAACACCGTGGTCGTCAACCAGCCGAAGGCCAAGTAGCGGGCCGTCGTAGCCTGCCGGGGTGACCACGCGGATCCGCGGACTGCTGCTGACCGACCACGTCGTCGAGGTCCCGCTCGACCACGGGCACCCCGACGGGCGCACCATCGAGGTGTTCGCGCGCGAGGTGGTGGCCGCGGACCGGGCCGGCGACGACCCGCCGTGGCTGCTGTTCCTCCAGGGCGGTCCCGGTGGCAAGTCCCCGCGGCCCGGCAGCGGGGCGGGTGACGCCTGGGTGTGGCACGCGGCGCAGACCCACCGCGTGCTGCTGCTGGACCAGCGCGGCACCGGCCGCAGCACGCCGATCAGCGCCCGGACCGTCCGTGGGAGCGGCGACGCCGAGCTGGCGGCGTACCTGCGCCACTTCCGGGCGGACGCGATCGTCGACGACGCCGAGGTGCTGCGCGCCCTGGTCGCCGGTGGCGCGCAGTGGGAGACGCTCGGGCAGAGCTACGGCGGGTTCGTGACGATGACCTACCTCTCCCGGGCGCCGGAGGGGCTGCGGGCCTGCTACGTCACGGGCGGCCTGCCGGGTCTCACCGCGACCGCCGACGACGTGTACGCGCGGACGTTCCCGCGGATCGCCCGCAAGAACGCGGAGTTCCGGGCCCGGCACCCCGGCGACGCCGAGCGCCTGCGCGCGATCGCCGACCACCTCGAGGAGCACGACGTGCGGCTCCCGGACGGCGACCGGCTGACCGCGCGGCGGCTGCGCACGCTCGGCATGGCCTTCGGCATGAGCGACGGCTACGACCGGATCCACTGGCTGCTCGAGGAGGCCTGGCACGGCGAGGAGCTCGCTGACGGGTTCCGGCACGCGGTGATGGGCCTGACCGGCTGGGTCGACACCCCGCTGGGGGTGCTGCAGGAGTACACCTACGGCCAGCCCGGGATGGCGCCGACCGGATGGGCCGCGCAGCGTGCGATCGAGCGGCGGCCGGAGTTCGCCGCGGACGCCGACCCGCTGCTGATGACCGGCGAGACGATGTTCCCCTGGATGTTCGAGGAGATCGCGGCACTGAAGCCGTTCCGTGGCGCGGCCGACCTGCTGGCGTCGTACGACGACTGGCCGGCGCTCTACGACCTCGACCGGCTCGCGGCCAACGAGGTGCCCGTGGCCGCGATCGTCTACTTCGACGACATGTACGTCGACGCCGACCTGTCGCTCGACACCGCGGCCCGGGTCGGCAACGTGCGGACCTGGGTCACCAACGAGTGGGAGCACGACGGTCTGCGCGCCGATGCCGGCCGGATCCTGCCGCGGCTGATCGAGATGGCGGCAGGTCAGCGGTAGGTGAGCGTCTCGCCCTCGAGGTGCGGGTGCTCGTTGAACGTCAGCAGCCGCGCACCCGTCGAGCCCACGACGACGCGGGTCATCGAGGAGTTCACGACCGTGGTGTTGAAGCGCGCCCACAGCCGGGCGTAGGTCGCGGGGTCGTCGCCGTCGGGGTCGACGAGTGCCGCACAGGCCGCGGCGATCGGGCCCCCCGAGCTGACCACGACGACGGTCCCGCCGGGCCCGGCCTGCTGGCAGGCACGGTCGAGGGCGTCACGGACTCGGCGTACGAAAGCGGTCCAGGGCTCGGCGTAGTCCCCGTCGTCGGCGCCGGCGGTCCAGCGCTGCGTCGCGAGCTCGAAGACCCGCTGGAACTCGCGCCGATCGAGCTCGCCCTCGGGGTGGTCGGGGTAGGCCGCGACCACCCCGAGGTGGTCGAACTCGTCCCAGCCCACGTCGGTCTCGACGTCGGTGTCCCATCCCGCAGCGCCCGCGACCGCCCGGGCGGTCTCCCGATGACGGCGCATGCCGCCACTGACGACCTTGGTCGGCACGACCTTGCGCTCGGCGAGCCACGTCCCCAGGCGGCGCCCCTGCTCCCAGCCGGTCTCGGACAGCACGTCGTAGTCGTCAGCGCCGAACGACGCCTGCCCGTGACGGACCAGCAGCACCACACCCATGCGCCTCAACCTAGAGGGACGATGTCGAGATCGACTCGCCGGCTCCGTCCCAGCATCGACTCGGCACGACAACTCCAGGAGATGGTGGACTCATGGCTCACGTACAGCGCTTCGACCACGTCGGCATCACCGTCGCGGACCTCGAGGCCGCGACGGCATTCTTCGTCGGCCTCGGCCTCGAGGTCGAGGGCACCGGATCGGTGCAGGGCGCGTTCGTCGAGACCGTCTGCAACATCCCAGGCGCGCACTGCGACATCGTGATGCTCCGCCCGCCCGACGACGGCTGCCGGCTGGAGCTCTCGAGCTTCGTCGCGCCCGCCCACGTGCCCGGATCGCCGACTGCGATGGCCAACGAGCTCGGCATCCGCAACGTGTCGTTCGCGGTCGGCGACCTCGACACTGCCGTCGAGGCGGTCGCCGCCGACGGGTACGGCCTCATCGGTGGCATCGGCGAGTACGAGGGCAGCGTGCGGATGGCCTACGTGCGTGGACCGGAGGGGATTATCGTGTCCCTCTTCGAGCAGCTCGGCTGAGTTGCCAGTACGACGTCCGGGCGGTGGCGGCTCTTGGGCTGCGCGTAGCCCAGCGTCGCGACCCTCTAGGCGGACATATCGTAGCCGCGAATGCCGACGCCCGGCGACGCCGAGGCACCTCAGGCAGCCCACTCCGCCAGCATGTCGACGAACTGCGCTTCGAGTCGTGACCTCGGCGCGAGGGACCTGAGGAGTGACGGCGCGGGGGCGGCGGGGGCTCGGGATCGGTGGCGGTGGCCGGTGGGGGTGGTGATCTCGACGGTGTGGGTCTGCTCGACCACGGCCGTAGTCCAGTCGGGGTCGGTCTTGGCGAGGTTGCAGTGTTCGCAGGTGCCTTGGCCGTTGACCTCGGTGGTGGGGCCGCCGTGGGTGTGGTCCTCGATGTGGTCGTGGTGGCGGATCGGGGCGTCGCAGTAGGGGCCACGACAGGTGCGGTCGCGGAGGTCGAGGAAGAACGCGAGGCCCTTGGGGAAGAACCGGGCCTGCGACTCCATCGCGACCAGCCGGCCGGTGTCGGGCGTGGCGTAGAGCCGGCGGAGGGTGGCGATCGCGTCGTCGACGGCGCGGCGGGTGAGATCGCGGGCGGTGTCGGCGGGGAGAGGGCCGTAGCCCATCAGCCAGGCGGGTTCGTGGCCGCCGGCGAGGAGGGTCTCGTCGGAGATGATCAGGTTCACGGCGATCGGGGCGGCGTCGGCGCGGGTCTGTCCGGTGACGCGCTCGACGAGGAGGTCGGCCATCAGCTGGCCCCGGGTGCGGGGGTCGCCCTGGGCGCGGGCCCGGTCGGCGTCGCGGCCCAGGGTGGCCCAGGTGGCGATGCCTTGCTCGGCGGTCAGGGTCGTGGACAGCACCGCCATGGTGTCGGGTGCCGGGCGCAGGGTGACGCGGCGGTCCTGCTCGGCCTGGGAACGGCGGTTGACCACCGCGGCCGGGTCCACCTGGGCGACGATGCGTTGGGCCTCCGCGACCAGGCGCCGGTCACCCCACCCGTCGAACCGGTAGGACCCATCCGGTTGGGCTGAGCAGAGCTGGTGGTCGACGTAGGTGCGCAGCTCAGGGTCCAGGCACGCGGTCTCCCGGGCGACCAGCGTGGCGCGCCACTCGGAGAGCACCCCGGCCTCCATCGCGGCCAGGGTGTGCGGCAACTCGGTGGTCAACGCGGTCGCGAGCCCGACCATTCGCACCCCGCGGGCCGGGGACTCCCGCCGGGCCAGCGCGACCTGGGAGGCCACCGTCCGGCGCTGCTTCGGACCCGCAGAGGCCACCAGCTCCGCGGCCAGCCTGGTCTGCGCGGCACTGGCCCGGGCCTTGAGGTCCTCCAGCGCACGAATCGCCTCGACCCGGTCGGCGTCGGTGCCGACCGAGATCGCGAGCTGTTCGAGGATCGTGGCCATGCGGTATGTTACCGAACAAGTGTTCGATCTGTCAAGCGGCCGCTCTGCACAGCTTCTTTCACGGCTTCTTCTCGAGGTGGCGGCGGCCGGAGAGCCGGGAGCCAACGGTGACCGCTGCGGACCTCTCCCGTCGCTGCCATCGACCGCAACCACCCATTGCCCGCAAGCCGAAGCCGGTCGAGCGGCGGTTTCGAGACAGGCGCTAGCGCGCCTTCCTCAACCACCGGCACGGAAGTGTCACCGATGTCCTGAGACACCGGGCAAGGAAAGCGTGAACCCGTCCACCTCCTGCACCAGCGACGCGAGCACGTCAGGGGCGTCGAACGCCTCGCCGGGGGCGACAGCCCCGACAGCCCGATGAGAGCCCTCGAGCAGCCGGACGGCACCCTCGACGACGATCGGAGCGGTGACCGCGTAGATGTCACGGCCGGTGACACAGGTGCGGACCGCGCGCGAGTCGCGGCGTACGACGACGTCGACGACGAACCGCTGGGCCGAGCGGCCGTGCTCGTCGGCCGCGCTCGGCGGCGGGGTCGCGGCGTCATGGAGGTCCTCGAGCGGCGCGCTGTTGAGGTAGGAGCGCAGGTCGCCGACCTGGAGGTGCCGGCCGATGGTCATCACCTCCGAGAAGGGCAGCTCCACGACGGGCTGCTCGCCGAGCGGCGCCGGGAAAGACCAGGTCCGCGTCGGCGCCGGACTCGCGAGCGGGATGAGGCGGCCGCCGCGGATGACCTGGCGCGGCGCGGTGTTGCGCGCGCCGGTGGCGCGGGTGCCCTCCGTCGGCCACCAGCGGTCCAGGCCGATCGCGACCTCGACCTCGTCCGCGCACGTGTCCCCGTCGAGCGCGGCCGTGAGGAGCAGGTCGCCAAGACCACCGTAGAAGGCCATCGCCGGCACGACCGCGACGCTCGCCGCCCGCGCCGGTGCGTCGAGCTCGCGGTAGAGCTCCTGGACGACCGGCTGCTCGGCGGTGACGTCGAGGTAGTGCGCATCCGCCTCCACGGCGGCCCGAGCGAGCGGCAGCGCCGTGTCGAGGAACGGCCCGGCGCAGTTCACGACCGCGCCCACCCCGGAGACCGCCCGGCGCAGGAGGTCACGGTCGTCGAGGCCGACCACCCGGCAATCGAGGCCACCGGGGACGGCGGCGAGGCCCTCCGCGTTCCGGCCCGCCAGCACCGGCGTCAGGCCGCGGCGCAGCAGCTCGTGGACGACGAAGCGCCCGGTGTGGCCGGCGGCGCCATAGACCAGGACCTGTTCAGAAGAGGCGTTCACGGCTCCATCGTCGGCGCCGCGGGCGACGCGCACGAGCGTCCGAAACGACATGGTGCGTACGGTTTCGGACATGCCGCGGATCGCCCTGGTCATGCACCCCGCGACGATGCTCTACGAGGCGGCCATCGCAGCGGAGATCTTCGGCGTCGACCGCTCCGACCTCTCCCCCGGCACCGGGTGGTTCGACCTCGTCGTCTGCACCCCCGACGGCTCCGCACACCCGTGGCTGCCGCACCTGTCGACGGCGTCGTACGCCGAGATCCCTCAAGCGGACACTGTCGTCGTGCCGTCGACCGACGACCCGGACGGGAGCCCCGACCCGGTCCTCATCGACGCCCTGCGGCAGGCGCACGACCGCGGCGCGCGCATCGCGTCGTTGTGCACCGGCGCCTTCGTGCTCGCCGCGGCCGGGTTGCTCGACGGCCGGGTCGCGACCACGCACTGGATGCACGCCGAGGAGCTGGCGCGCCGCTATCCGCTGGTCGACGTGCGGGCCGACGTGCTCTACGTCGACGAGGGCGACGTGCTCACCTCGGCGGGCAAGACCGCGGCGCTGGACCTCTGCCTCCACCTCGTACGCCGCGACCTCGGCGCCGCGGCGGCCGCCGGGCTCGCGCGGCGGCTGGTCGTGCCGGCCCACCGCAGCGGGGGCCAGGCGCAGTTCATCACCCCGCCGCCCGCGCCCCAGAGCCCCGACGGCCTTGCGCCGACGCTGGAGTGGGCACGTGCCCGGCTCGACCAGCCGCTCACCGTGCGCGACCTGGCCGACCACGCGGGTCTCAGCACGCGACAGCTCGCCCGCCGGATGCACGCCGAGACGGAGTCCAGCCCGCTCGACTGGCTGCACCGCCAGCGCATCACCCGCGCCCAGGAGCTCCTCGAGCGCACCGACGCCTCGGTCGATCAGGTCGCGGCGAGCTGCGGCCTCGGGACCGCCGCCACACTGCGCCGCCACTTCCACCGCACGGTCGGCGTCACCCCGACTGCCTACCGGGAGACGTTCCGGCTCACCTAGTGTCGAGAGATGCATCGGATCTTCACCACCAGCGTCGCGTCGGTGTACCCCCACTACGTGGCGAAGGTGGAGAAGAAGGGCCGCACGGTCGAGGAGCTGGACGAGGTGATCCGGTGGCTGACGGCGTACGACGAGGCCGCCCTGCGCCGGCACCTGGACGCTGGGACGACGTTCGAGGACTTCTTCGCCCAGGCGACGCTGAACCCGAACGCCACCCTCATCACCGGCCCTGTCTGCGGCGTGCGGGTCGAGGACGTCGAGGATCCGCTGATGCAGAGGATCCGCTACCTCGACAAGCTCGTCGACGAGCTTGCCAAGGGACGTCCGATGAGCAAGATCCTGCGCGCACCGGACTAGTCGAAATCCTCTGTCGCACCGCGGCCGGCTGCTGTCGGATGGCGACATGGACACACCCGCCTTCCTCCGCGCGTTCGAGATCCGTGAGGGACACCACCGCATCCACGACCCGTTCAGCGAGGAGAAGCTCGCGATCCTCGGCCGGGCCCTCCGCCTCCGTGGGGGAGACCGCATCCTCGACCTGGCCTGTGGGTCGGGCGAGATGCTCTGCACCTGGGCCCGCGACCACGGCATCGCCGGGGTCGGGGTGGACCTCAGCGATGACTTCGTGGCAGCGGCGACCGCCCGGGCCCGCGAGCTGGGCGTCGCTGCCCGCGTCGACTTCGTGCATGCCGACGCGGGCGAGTACGTCGGGGAGCCGGCGTACGACGTCGTCTCGTGTCTCGGCGCCACCTGGATCGGCGGCGGCCTGGCCGGCACGCTCGCGCTGATGGAGCGCAGCCTGCGCCCGGGCGGGATTGCCCTGGTGGGCGAGCCCTACTGGGCCCAGGAGCCCCCGGACGAGGAGACGGTCCGGGCCTGCCACGCCGAGTCGCGCGACGACTTCCGCTCGCTGCCGGGCCTGGTGCGTGAGCTCGGCGAGCTCGGCTGGGACGTCGTCGAGATGGTGCTGGCCGCGCCCGACGACTGGGACCGCTACGTCGCGGCGCAGTGGCTGACGACCCGCCGGTGGCTCGACGAGCACCCCGACGACGAGCTGGCGCCGCAGCTGCGCGCCGAGCTGGACACCGCGCCGCTCGAGCACGTGACCTATCAGCGTGACTACCTCGGGTGGGGCGTGTTCGCGCTGATGCGGCGCTGAGCCAGCCGCACCAACCGGGCCGCCGAGGGTGAGTCCTCGAGCTCGTCGACCGGCACCGGCAGAGGGATCCGCCAGTTGACGCGCTCGACCGTGCCGGGGATGTTCGGGCGGCGCTCCTCGAGCACGGCGTCCTCGAGCGAGAGCTGGAGCAGCAGGCACGGCGCCCGGGTGAGCTGCTCGTACGCCGCCGCCACGGCGTCGGCCGAGGTCGCGCCGGGGTCGAGGCCGTCGCGGCTGAGCTTCTCCAGCAGGTCGCGGCGCCCGCCGTAGACGTCGGCCTCGGGCATCCCGGTCGCCACCAGCTGCTCCTCGGCGTCCGACCCGGTCCACAGCCCGGCCACGGTGGGCAGGTCGTGGGTGGTGACGGTGGCCAACGCACCGGCCGGCCAGGTCGCGGGGTCTTCCTCCTCGAACCACAGCACCTTGTAGGACAAGATGCCGCGCTCGGCCAGCGCCTCCGGCACTCCCGGCTCGACCGTGCCGAGGTCCTCGCCCACCACGACGGCCCGCGCCCGGTGGGACTCCAGCGCGACGATGTCGAGCAGGTCGTCGCTGGGGTAGTGCACGTAGGCGCCGTCGGTGGCGCCAGCGTCGGCGGGGATCCACCACAGGCGGAACAGCCCCATCACGTGGTCGATGCGCAGGCCGCCGGCCCCGGCGATCGTGCCGCGCACCGACGAGATGAACGGCTCGTAGTCCGCCTCACGGAGCCGCCACGGCACCAGCGGCGGTGAGCCCCAGTCCTGACCGAGGCTGTTGAGCGCGTCGGGCGGCGCACCGACGGTGACGCCGTGCGCCATCACGTCCTGCCACGCCCAGGAGTCCGCGCCGCCGCCGGACACCCCGATCGGGAGGTCCTGCAGGACGGTGAGGTCGCCGGACGCCCCGCGCAGCTGGGCGTCGAGCTGCCACTGGAGCCAGGCGTGGAAGCCGATCCGCTCCCCGTGGTCCGCGCGGAACGCCGTCACCGCCGGGCCGTCCGGACGCCGGAGCCCCTCGGGCCACGCGTGCCAGTCGGGGCCGTGCGTCTCGGCCAGGGCGCACCAGGTCGCGAACTCCTCGAGCCCAGCCCCCTGCTGCTCCCGCCATCGGGTGAAGGCGGGGTCGTCGACGGTGCGAAGACAGGCCGCGGCGAGCGCCGCCTGCTTCACCTCCCAGACCGCGTCGCGGTCGACGAGCGGCTCGGCCGCGACCCGGCGTACGTGCTCGACGTCGACGTCGTCGTCGTCGTAGCCAGGCACCTGGTCGACCCGGAGGTACAGCGGGTTGCGGAAGCGGCGGGTGGCCGGCAGGTAGGGGCTGGCCTCCTGCGGCGCCGTCGGCGCGACCGCGTGCAGCGGGTTGACCAGCAGGAACCCGCCGCCCTCGCGCTCGGTCCACTCCCGCAGGGTGCGCAGGTCGCCCAGGTCGCCGATGCCCCAGCTCGCGGCCGAGCGCGCGGCGTACAGCTGCACCGCCCAGCCCCACGCCTGCCGCTCGGGCAGCCAGCAGCGGCCCGGCGAGACGATCAGGCGCCGCTCGAGGCCGCTCACGGTGCGCAGCCGGTGATAGCCGAGCGGGAAGTCGTCGGGCAGCCGCCCCTCGACCGTCCACGTGGCCCCGTCCTCGCAGGTGATCCGCACGACGCCCAGGCCCAGGTCGCGACCCGGGCGGGTGACGATCGGGGCGCGCTCCTCGAGGTCGACAGGCGGGGTGCCGATCACGGTGCGCAGCCGCTCGATCGTCGTCTCGCCCACCTGCTGGGGGCGCTCGTCGGAGTCGATCCAGTCCCGCTGGATGCCCCACGCGTCCACACTCATCGACTCGGCCCCGTCGCTCGTGTCTGCTGCCATGTCCCCACGGTGCCCGACCGCGGCGCCGGGCATCCGCGGGGGGTGCCGGTGCGGCCCAGCGCAGGCGGCCTGAACCCGCACGACGCGCCGAGGCTCCCCGGCGTGTCGTGCGGGTTTCGGCCAGCCGAACCCCTCAGGCCGGGAAGGAGCCCCCGGACGCGGCGAGGTCGCGCAGGTACGCCGTGGGGCGGAACCGCTCGCCGTACGCCTCGGCCAGCTCGTCGGCGCGGGCGACGAAGGCGCCCAGGCCGACCTGGCCCGCCGCGTTCTCGTAGCCCTGCATGAACTGCGCGGCGCCGCCGGTCAGCGCCGGGAAGCCGATGCCCATGATCGAGCCGATGTTGGCAGCGGCCGCTGACTCGATCACGCCCTCCTCGAAGCACTTCGCGGTCTCGAGCGCCTCGATGAACAGCATCCGGTCCTTCATGTCCTGCAGCGGGATCGGCTGCTCGGCACGCGGGAACGCCTCGGCCAGTCCGCTCCAGATGCCCTGGCGCTGACCGGACTCGTCGTACTCGTAGAAGCCGGCGCCCTTGAGCCGCGAGGGGCGGCCGAGCTCGATCATCTTCGCGACCACCGACTCACCGGCCGACGGCTCCCAGGTGCGGCCCTCGCGCTCAGCCGCGTCGGCGTTGGCCTTCTGGATCTTGACCATCAGCTCCATGTTGAGCTCGTCGGTGAGCTGCAGCGGGCCGACCGGATAGCCGGCCTGGGTGCCCGCGCGCTCGATCGAGACCGGGTGGACGCCCTCGCCGAGCATCGAGAGGCCCTCCATGACCTGGGTGCCGATGACCCGCGAGGTGTAGAAGCCGCGGCTGTCGTTGACCACGATCGGGGTCTTGCGGATCTGCTGGACCACGTCATAGGCCTTGGCCAGCGCGACGTCGGAGGTCTCCGCACCCTTGATGATCTCGACCAGCGGCATCTTGTCGACGGGGCTGAAGAAGTGCAGCCCGATGAAGTCGGCCGGCCGGTCGACGCCGGTCGCGAGCTCGGTGATCGGCAGCGTCGAGGTGTTGGAGCACAGCAGCGCGTCAGCGTTGACGTACGGCGCGATCTCGGCGAACACTGATCGCTTGAGCGAGGGGTCCTCGAAGACCGCCTCGATCACCAGGTCGCAGCCCGCGAGGTCGGCCGGGTCGGCGGTGGCGGTGATGCGGCCCAGCAGCTCGGCCTTCTTGTCCTCGGTGCTGCGGCCCTTGGCGATCGCCTTGTCGAGCAGCTTCTCGGAGTAGGCCTTGCCCTTGTCGGCGCTCTCCTGCGCCACGTCCTTGAGCACGACCTCCATGCCGGCGCGGGCGCAGGAGTAGGCGATGCCGGCGCCCATCATGCCGGCGCCGAGCACGCCGACCTTGACCGCGCGGTACGGCGCGATGCCCTGCGGGCGCAGCGATCCGGAGTTGATCGCCTGCAGGTCGAAGAAGAACGCCTGGATCATGTTCTTCGAGCCCTGGTTGACGATCAGGTTGGTCAGGTAGCGCGACTCGATCCGCGAGGCGGTGTCGAAGTCGACCAGCGCGCCCTCGACCGCGGCGGACAGGATCGCCCGCGGCGCGGGGTAGACGGCGCCCTTGGTCTGCTTGCGCAGCAGCGCCGGGAAGGCCGGCAGGAACGCCGCCAGCGACGGGGTGGTCGGCGAGCCACCGGGCATCTTGTAGCCGGGCTTGTCCCAGGGGTTCTGGGTCGCGTCGGGGTTGGCCTTGATCCACGCCTTGGCGGCGGGCACCAAGTCCTCGCGGGTGCCGACCAGCTCGTCGACGAGCCCCTTGGAGAAGGCCGCCGACGGCTTGAACTGGGTGCCGGGCAGCAGCACGTCCATAAGGCCGGACTGCAGGCCGAGGAGGCGTACGACGCGGGTCACGCCGCCACCGCCGGGCAGCAGGCCCAGGGTCGACTCGGGCAGGCCGAGCTTGATGCTGTCGTCGTCGACCACGACGCGGTGGTTGCAGGCCAGGCAGATCTCGAAGCCGCCACCGAGGGCGGCGCCGTTGACCGCGGCCACCACCGGGCGCGGGTACTGCTCGAGCCGGCGCAGGCCGGCCTTGACGGCCTCGCCCATCGCGAACACCGAGCCCGCGTCGGCCTTGGTCGCCTGGACCATGTTCTTGAGGTTGCCGCCGGCGAAGAAGGTCTTCTTCGCGCTGGCGACCACCACGCCCGTGACGCTGTCGACCTCGTCGTACAGCCGCTGGACCATCGCGGCCATCGACTCGAGGTAGAGCTCGTTCATGGTGTTGGCGCTCGACGTGGGGTCGTCGAGGGTGAGGGTGACGATGCCGTCGGCGTCCTTGTCGTAGCGGACGGCGGTCTGCTGGGTGCTGGTGCTCATCTGTGAGGTCCTCATCGGCTGGTTCGTAAGTTCGTGGTTGCGGTGGCCCGTCGGCTCACTGGGTCTCGACACGCTCCTCGCGACTTCGCACGCTCAGTCGCGTCGCTTGCTCGACCACCGTCGTATCGCGTCGACTCGTCGCCGGTGGTCTGGCGGCTCCGCCGCTCAGACCACCTCGACGATCGTCGCGATACCCATGCCGCCACCGACGCAGAGCGTGGCGAGGCCGCGCCGCAGGTCGCGGCGCTGGAGCTCGTCGACCAGGGTGCCGAGGATCATCGCGCCGGTCGCGCCGAGGGGGTGGCCCATGGCGATCGCGCCACCGTTGACGTTGGTGATGTCGTGGCTGATGCCCAGGTCGCGCATGAACCGCATGGCGACGGCGGCGAACGCCTCGTTGATCTCGAACAGGTCGATGTCGCCGACCTCGAGGCCGGCGCGAGCCAGCGCCTTGCGGGCGGCCGGGGCGGGGCCGGTCAGCATGATCGTCGGGTCGGCGCCGGAGACCGCGGTGGAGATGATCCGGGCCCGCGGGGTCAGGCCGAGCTCGGCGCCGATCTCCTCGGTGCCGATCGCGACCAGCGAGGCGCCGTCGACGATGCCTGAGGAGTTGCCGGCGTGGTGGACGTGGTCGATCCGCTCGACCCAGTGGTACTTCTCGAGCGCGACGTCGTCGAAGCCCGCCTGGGCGCCGATGTCGGCGAAGCTCGGCTTGAGGCCGGCGAGGCCCTCGGGGGTGGTGTCCGGGCGGATCGTCTCGTCGTGGTCGAGCACGACCAGCCCGTTCTGGTCGCGGACCGGCACGATCGCGCCGTTGAAGTAGCCGTTCGCCCAGGCCTTGGCGGCCCGGTGGTGGGACTCCGCGGCGTACGCGTCCACGTCGTCGCGGGTCCAGCCCTCGATGGTGGCGATCAGGTCGGCGCCGATGCCCTGCGGCACGAAGCCCGTGGTGAGCGCGGTCGCCGGGTCGGAGGCCCAGGCGCCGCCGTCGGAGCCCATCGGCACCCGGCTCATCGACTCCACGCCACCGGCGAGGATCAGGTCCTCGAAGCCACCGCGGACGCGCGAAGCGGCCTGGTTGACGGCCTCGAGCCCGGAGGCGCAGAAGCGGTTGAGCTGTACGCCGGCGACGGTCTCGGGGTAGCCGGCCTTGAGGGCGGCTGTCTTGGCGATGTCACCGCCCTGCTCGCTCACCGGCGACACGACACCGAGGACGACGTCATCGACGCGCTCGGGGTCGAGCGAGGGGTTACGCTCCTTGATCTCGTCCAGGAGCCCGACGATCAGATCGACGGGCTTCACCTCGTGGAGGGACCCGACCTTCTTGCCCTTGCCGCGCGGGGTGCGGATGTGGTCGTACACGAATGCCTCAGCCATGGACCGATTGTGACACTATTACTGTCAGCGTCAAGGGACCGACTGAGCTGGGATCTGTGAGGAGGGTCATGAACGACAAGGAGTCCTCGGTGGAGTCCAAGGTCGACTCCGTACGTGAGCTGCTGACCCTCGAGGAGCTCACGAACCGGGTCGGGATGAGCGTGCGCAACATCCGCTTCTACACGACCAAGGGGCTCGTGCCGCCGCCCATCCGGCGCGGGCGCTCGGGCTACTACAGCCCCGACCACGTCGCCCGGCTCGAGCTGGTGCAGGAGCTGCAGGCACACGGGTTCACGCTGTCCGCGATCGAGAAGTACCTGGTCGGCATCCCGGCCGACGCCTCGCCCGAGGACATCGCGCTGCACCGCACGATGCTCGCCCCGTGGCAGGCCGACGTGCCCGTCGAGATGTCCCGCCCCGAGCTCGAGAAGCGCACCGGCCGGTCGCTGAGCGAGGAGGACCTCGCGACGCTGGCCGCGCTCGGCATCGTGTTCCGCACCAAGCGCGGGCGCTACGAGGTCGCGGTCTCCCAGCTCTCGGTCGGGCTCGGGCTGCTCGACCTCGGGTTCCCCACCGAGGCCGCGATCGCCGCCGGTGAGGTGTACGCCGAGCACGGCCGGATGATCGCGAAGGAACTCAACGAGCTGTTCCGGACCATGGTCTGGCCGGTCTACAAGGAGTCGGGTGCTCCGCCCCAGAAGCTGCGCGAGGTCGTCGAGCGGCTCAAGCCGTTGTCGATCGCGAGCCTGGTCTCGGCCTACGAGGCGGCCATGGACGAGACCCGTCGCGAGGAGATCGCCGCGCGGAGCCGGCGTACCGCGAAGGATTGAAATCGCCGTATGGGGGCCACAGTGTTCCCATGACCGACGCCGCGGCCCCGCCGCTCTCCGTGCTCGTGACCGGCGCCACCGGATTCGTCGGCAGCCGCCTGGTGCCGGCGCTGATCGAGGCGGGCCACACGGTCCGCGCGATGACGCGCCACCCGGACTCCTACGACGGGCCGGGCGAGCCGGTGGCGGGCGACGTCGGCGACCCTGGGTCCCTCGCCACGCCGCTGGACGGCGTCGACGTCGCGATCTACCTCGTGCACTCCCTGGACGACGACGACTTCGAGAACAAGGACGCCGAGGCGGCGCGCACCTTCGGCCTGGCCGCCGCCGCGAGCGGCACCCGCCAGATCGTCTACCTCGGTGGGCTCGGCAAGGACGACGACGAGCTCTCGCCGCACCTGCGGTCGCGACGCGACGTCGAGCGGCTGCTCGGGGAGTCCGGTGTGCCGGTCACCGTGCTGCGGGCCGCGATCGTGGTCGGTTCCGGCGGCATCTCCTGGGAGATGACCCGCCAGCTGGTGAAGAACCTGCCGGCGATGGTGGTCCCGAAGTGGGCCGCCACCCGCACCCAGCCGATCGCACTCGACGACGTGGTGCGCTACCTCGCGGGAGTCGTCGCTGTCGAGAAGGCCTTCGGGCAGATCTACGAGATCGGCGGCCCCGACCAGCTCAGCTATGTCGAGATGCTCCAGCAGGCGGCCGAGGTCATCCAGGGCCGGCAGCTGCCGATCTTCACGGTCCCGGTGCTGACGCCCAAGCTGTCGTCGTACTGGATCTCGTTCGTGACGAACGTCGACGCCACCACCGGCCGCAACCTCATCGACTCGATGGGCACCGAGGTGATCGTCACCGACCACGCCATCCGCGACCTGGTGCCGGGCGAGCCGATCACCTACCGCGAGGCCGTGCGTCGCGCCATCGAGGAGAGCTGAGCGTCAGTTGGTCACGGGTCGGCCGATCCGCTGAGCGGCTGCCCTGGTCTCGATACGCCGGGCGCGCCTTCGTCCCTCAGGCGCGCGGCTACTCGACCTTGCTGCAGATTCCTGTCCTCCCGAGCACGCTCGGGAGGACAGGGCAGCTAAAAGAGGGCGGGGAGGGCGAACAGCATCGTCAGCGACCACACGACGTGGGTGAGGATCGGGGCCAGGATGCCGCCCGAGGCACGACGCTGCAGCCCGTCGAGCGCGCCGAGGAGCAGGGCGGCGAAGGCGAGCATCACGTTGCCAGTGGCGAGCGTGGCCACGGCGTAGGCCAGCGTGGTGATCACGACCGGGTAGCGGGTGATCGCGGCGTACGCCGCACCCCGGAAGAACATCTCCTCCGCGATGCCGTTGACCGCGGTCACCACCACGAGCAGCGGCCACGAGCCCTGGTCGGCGTGATCGACCACGGAGCGCACCTGCTCGTCGAGGTAGGGGATCTGCCGCACGACCAACGCGCCGATGACGAACACGCCGGCCAACGCGAGCCCGAGCACGATCGGCGTGAGCACCGGCCGCGAGCCGACCGCGCCGGCCTCGGTGGACGTGCGCCCCAGGTGGAGCGGGCCGGAGGCGAATGCGCCGACGGCCCACACCGCGGCCAGGCCGAGCGTTGCGGGATAGAACCAGGCGCTGCCGGGCTCGATACGCAACGACAGGCCCAGCACGATGCCGCCGAGCACGACGAAACCCGCCGTCACCAGCTGGCGACGGCGCAGCTCGGCCGGGGTGGAGCGATGGTCGCGCGGGACCATGTCCCACAGCGCGCGCCGCAACCAGGTCATCACGAGTCGGCTCACCCCTTCCGGAGAGGCTGTCCCCCGATCGGGGGACAGCCACACCCGTCAGCGTGTGTGACGCTCAGCGGCGCCCGGAGCTGAACGACGCGGCGCTGTGCCTCGAGGCGCCACCCGTCGCCGCGCCGGCGCCACCGGAGCGGCGCCGTGACCGGTTGCCACCGCCAGAGCCGCCGGAGCCGCCAGAGCCGCCTGCCGCACCCGAGCCGGCCTTGGCGCCGGAGCCGGCCTTCGCCGCGGATCCCGCCCCGCCGGAGCGGCGTCCGCGGGAGCGGTTGCGGCCACCGCCGGAGCGACCCGAGCCCGGTGCCGAGCCCTCGGACCGCGGTCCGCGGGCCGGCTGCGCCGGGGCCTCGACGACGAGGCCGCCGGGCACCAGCACCCGTTCGCCGGGCGCGAGCTCGACGAGCAGCGGGTGGCTGGCGCCGTGGATCTTGGTGGTGGTCGGCTTGATGCCGGCCGCACGGGTGAGGTCGCGTACGTCGCGCACCTGCTCGTCGGTCATCAACGTGATGACCGTCCCGCGGGCACCGGCGCGCGCCGTACGTCCCGAGCGGTGCAGGTAGGCCTTGTGCTCGACCGGCGGGTCGGCGTGCACCACGAGGGCCACGTCGTCGACGTGGATGCCGCGGGCGGCGATGTCGGTGGCGACCAGCGTGGTGGCGCGACCGGAGTGGAACGCGTCCATGTTGCGGGTGCGCGCACCCTGGCTGAGGTTGCCGTGGAGCTCGACCGCGGGCACGCCCGACTTGTTGAGCTGCTTGGCCAGCGACTTGGCGCCGTACTTGGTGCGGGTGAAGACGACCGTGCGGCCCGGGGCGCTGGTCAGGTCGACGAGCACCGGCACGCGGTGCTCGCGGCCGACGTGCAGCACGTGGTGGTCCATCGCGGCGACCGGCGACTGCGCCGAGTCGGCCTGGTGGGTCACGGGGCTGTGCAGGAAGCGCTTGACGAGTACGTCGATCGCCTTGTCCAGCGTGGCCGAGAACAGCAGCCGCTGGCCGTCGGCGGGGGTGCGGTCCATGATCCGGCGGACGCCGGGCAGGAAGCCCAGGTCGGCCATGTGGTCGGCCTCGTCGAGGATCGTGATCTCGACCTGGCTGAGGTCGCAGTGACCCTGGCCGATGAGGTCCTCGAGGCGGCCGGGGCAGGCCAGGAGGACGTCGACGCCCTTGCGCAGGCCGTTGACCTGGGGGCCCTGGCCGACGCCGCCGAAGACGGTCTGGGTGGTGAGGCCGGAGGTGCGGGCCAGAGGCTTGAGCGCCTCCTCGATCTGGTTCACGAGCTCGCGGGTCGGGGCCAGGATCAGCGCGCGCGGCTTGCGGGTCTGCGCCGGCCGGGCGGACGCCGTCAGGCGCGCCACGAGCGGGAGCAGGAAGGCGTAGGTCTTGCCGGAGCCGGTGCGGCCCCGGCCGAGCACGTCCCGGCCCGCGAGCGAGTCGGGGAGCGTGGCGGCCTGGATGGGCGTGGGCTGGGTGATGCCGAGGTCGCTGAGGACGGCGGCAAGGGTTGCGGGGACGCCGAGGTCGGCGAAGCCCGCAGCGGTAACTGCAGAAGACAAGAGAGAACTACTCACTGTTGGCGTGTCTCGCCAGGTGGATCCCGAGAAGGAGTGGCGCAGCGCAGATATGGCCGCGCATAGCCCGAGGCAAGACGGAACGGGCTGCTCCCCCAGTGTAGGGGAAGCAGCCCGTCAGACCCGCATCGAGCGCGGGAGTGCTACTTGGTCAGGCCGTCCTTGACGTCCTTGGCGGCGTCCTTGACGTGCTCGCCGGCGTTCTTGAGCTTGCCCTCGGACTGGTCGGCCGTGCCTTCGGCCTCGAGGTCGCGGTCGCCCGTGGCCTTGCCCGTGGACTCCTTGACCTGCCCGCCGGCCTCTTCCAGCTTGTTCTTGGCCTTGTCACCGATTCCCATGACTACCTCCTGTGGACTGGTCGTGCAGTAGGAGGGAGGTAGCCGTTCTGGTGCTCAGTGAAACGTCAGGACCCCGTCGTCGATGCGGTCGTGGTTGATCGAGCGCATGTCCTTGAGGTAGTTCTGGCGCAGCTTCCACGGCTCTCGGTCACCCTGGCGGGGCAGTGTGTCGAGGGCCCGCAGGATGTAGCCGGAGCTGAAGTCGATCAGCCGCTCCTCGCCGACCGAGGGGTCGCGCGGCGCCACCGCCCGGCGTACGCCGTGCTCGTCCATGTAGGTCAGCAGCCGGCAGACGAAGTCGGCCACCAGGTCGGCCTTCAGCGTCCACGAGGCGTTGGTGTAGCCGATGGTGAACACGAAGTTGGGGACGTCGCTGAGCATCAACGCCTTGTAGGTCATGGTCTCCGGCATCTTCACCTTTGTGCCGTCGACGACCAGCTCGATGCCGCCCATCGCCTTGAGCGTGAGGCCGGTGGCGGTGACGATGACGTCCGCCTCGATCTCCTCGCCCGAGCGCAGCCGGATGCCGGTCGGGGTGAACGAGTCGATGTGGTCGGTGACCACCGAGGCCTTCCCGGCGCGCATCGACTTGAACAGGTCGCCGTCCGGCACGAAGCACAGCCGCTGGTCCCAGGGGTTGTAGGCGGGCTTGAAGTGCACGTCGACGTCGACGCCCGGGGGGAGCTGCTTGGCGGTCATCTTGCGCAGCACGTTCTTGACCAGCTGCGGGCGGCGTTGAGCGAGCTGGTAGGTCGCGACAGCGGCCAGGATCGCCTTCCACCGCACGATCGGGTAGCTGACCCGGGTGGGCAGGCGCTTGAGCCGGGTGGCCAGCGGGTCCCGGCCGGGGAGCGAGAGGATGTACGTCGGCGAGCGCTGCAGCATCGTCACGTGGCCGGCACCGGCGTTGGCCATCGCCGGCACCAGCGTCACCGCGGTGGCCCCGGAGCCGATGACCACGACCCGCTTGCCGGCGTAGTCGAGGTCCTCGGGCCAGTGCTGAGGGTGCACGATCGGCCCGCGGAAGTCCGCCTGGCCGGGGAACTCCGGGGAGAAGCCCTCGTCGTAGTCGTAGTAGCCGCCGCAGGCCCACAGCAGGTGGGTGGTGAGCGTGCTGATCTCACCGTCGCGGTCGACCTCGACCGTCCAGAGGTCGGACGCGGAGTCCCAGCTCGCGGACACGACGCGGTGGCGGTAGCGGATCAGCTCGTCCACGGCGTACTCACGCGCCACGGTCCGCAGGTAGTCGAGGATCGAGGCGCCGTCGGCGAGCGCGGTGTCGCCCGGCCAGGGGCGCCACTTGAAGCCGAACGTGAACATGTCGGAGTCGGAGCGGATGCCCGGGTAGCGGAACAGGTCCCAGGTGCCGCCGCTGGCCTCGCGCGCCTCGAGCACCGCGACGCTGCGCTCGGGATGCTCGGTGCGCAGCCGGCAGGCGGCGCCGATGCCGGACAGGCCGGCGCCGACGATCAGGACGTCCACGTGCTCGATGCCGGGGGTGGTCATGGGCAGACCTTACTGAATATCTGTCAACATGTCGTCAGCGAGCGTAGCGCTCGACGAACTTCGCCAGCAGCCGCGGCGGGTGCTCCACCCGGCTGCCGCGGGCCATCGCCACCAGGCCCTCCAGCTCGTCGGGCTGGTAGTAGCCGTGGTCTCGGTAGGTCTCGATGCGCAGCGCGAGGCCCTCGCCGTCCAGCTCGGGGTGGAACTGGGTGGCGTAGACGTTGCGGCCCATGCGGAACGCCTGGACCGGGCAGGTGGCCGAGGACGCGAGGAGCGTGGCGCCCACCGGCAGCCGGGCCACGGCCTCCTTGTGGCCGAGGAGCGCGCCGAAGGTCGGCGGCATCGTGGCGAAGATCGGGTCCAGGCGGCCGGCCTCGGTCAGCGTGATCGGCACGCAGCCGATGGCCTCGCCGTACGTCCGGTCGACCAGGCCGCCGCGCAGGCCACCGAGCACCCCGATGCCGTAGCAGGCGCCGAAGAACGGGAAGTCCGCCTCGAGCACCTGCTCCGCGAGCCCGCGCAGGTCGGCCTCGGCTCGCCGTTGGACCGGGGACTTGGTCTCCTCGGGGTCGCTGGAGTTGAACGGCCCGCCCCCGAGGATGACCCCGGAGATCGCGTCGAGGTCCACCGGCCCGAGCTCGTCGCGCTCGACGCGGACGCGGCGTACGTCGCGCTCCTCGAGGCCGGCGCAGCGCAGGATCGCGGCGTACTCGCTGTCGGCCGCCTCGTCCTCCGCGCGGGTGCCCAGGAAGAGGAACGGCTTCATGAGCACCATCATCCCTGGGTCATGCCTGGACCGCTGCGCCTCCCTCGATGAGGGCCTCGACGTCGGCGATGCCCCAGGCGCTCAGCGCCTCGCGGGTGCTCTGGCCGGCGTCCTCGGCGGTGCGACCGAGCGTCGCCTCGGTGCGGGAGAAGCGCGGTGCCGGCGTCGGCTGCAGGTAGCCGTCCCGCTCGACGAAGACCTCGCGTGCCTTCATGTGCGGGTGCTCCGCGGCCTCGCTGACGGGGATGATCCCGGCGACGCAGGCATCGGTGCCCTCGAAGACCGCGACCCACTCGGCCTGGGTGCGGGTGGCGAAGGTGTCGGCAATCAGCTGCCGCAGGGCGTCGGCCTGGTCCGCGTCGTACCGATCGGGCGCGGTCTCGGCGATGCCGAGGAGGCGCACGAACTCGTCGTAGAACTGCGGCTCGAGCGCGCCGACCGACATGTGCTTGGCGTCGGCGGTCTCGTAGATGTCGTAGTAGGGCACGCCACCGTCGAGCAGGTTGGCGACCCGCTCCTCCTTGAACGTGCCGGCGGCGAGGAACGCCGCCGTCATCGTGTTGAGGTGGGCGGTGCCGTCGACGATCGCGGCGTCGACGACCTGGCCCTGGCTCGATGTCCTCGCTTCGAGGAGCGCGGCGAGGATGCCGATGACGAGGTACGTCGAGCCGCCACCGAAGTCACCGAGCAGGTTGCCCGGGAAGTGCGGGCGGGACTTGTCCTGGCCGAGCCCGTAGAGCGCGCCGGTGATCGCGATGTAGTTCATGTCGTGGCCGGCCACCTCGGCGAAGGGTCCGGTCTGGCCCCACCCGGTCATCCGGCCGTAGACCAGCCGCGGGTTGCGGGCGTGGCACTGCTCCGGCCCGATGCCGAGCCGCTCGGCCACACCGGGTCGCATCCCCTCGACCAGCACGTCGGCTTGCTCGACCAGGTCGAGGACCGTGCGGATCGCGTCGGGGTGCTTGAGGTCGAGCGCGACGCTGGGCCGGCCCCGGTTGAGCAGCATGTGCGGGCCGCCACCCGCCAGCAGCTGCCCACCCGGCCGCTCGATCCGGATCACGTCGGCGCCCAGGTCGGCCAGCGTCATGCACGCGTGCGGCCCCGGCCCGATGCCCGCGATCTCGACGACCTTGATGCCCCTCAGCGGCCCGGTCCCCTGGCCCAGCTCGATGCTCATGCCGGCGATTGTGACAGAAGTGCTGTCAACGTCCCGCGAGTCGGCGCAACTGCACGCCCACTAGGCGCGAGTCGGCGCAACTGCACGCCCACTAGGCGCGAGTCGGCGCAACTGCACGCCCACTAGGCGCGAGTCGGCGCAACTGCACGCCCACGCCTGTGCAGACGCGCCGACTCGGACACTCCTGCCGTATGTGTGGGTGGCCACTGTGAGGTCTGGTCGCAGGACGTCATACCGATGGAGCCTTCTACGGCCCGAAACGGATGACGTCCGCAGGGCGCTCGCGGCGCGCTCGCGGGAGGTCATACGGATGGTGTGTCCTGCTGTGTGTCCTGCTGCTCCGTCTGTATGACGTCCTGGGGTGACCACAGGCCGGCGTCCTCCCGATAGGCGCCAACTCGTCCGGAGCCGGTCGGGTCAAGGGCGGCGAAGCCGCCGAAGGGAACCCTTGACCCGACTGGTGGAGGACGAACACTGGCGCCACCGGGAGGACACCGACCCACCCACACATGCGACAGGAGAGCCCCAGTCGGCATCTCACAGTGTGCAGACGCGCCGACTCGGCGTCTCACCACGTGCAGACGCGCCGACTCGGCGTCTCACCACGTGCAGACGCGCCGACTCGGCGTCTCACCACGTGCAGACGCGCCGACTCGGCACCGCTCTCAGAGGACGCGGCGGAGGAACTGGCGGGTCCGCTCCTCGCGGGGGTTGCTGAAGATCTCGGCGGGGGTGCCCTGCTCGAGGATCCGGCCCTGGTCGAGGAAGCAGACCTGGGTGGCGACGTCGCGGGCGAACGCCATCTCGTGGGTGGCGAGCACCATCGTCATGCCGCGCTCGGCCTCGGCCCGGACGATCTCGAGCACCTCGCCGACCAGCTCGGGGTCGAGGGCGGCGGTGATCTCGTCGAGGAGCAGCAGGGTGGGTTGGGTGCACATGGCCCGCACCAGCGCAGCGCGCTGCTGCTGGCCTCCGGAGAGCCGGTCGGGGTGCTTGGCCGCCTGGTCGGCGAGGCCGAAGCGCTCGAGCAGGTCCCGAGCCCGCGACTCCGCCTCGGCACGGCGTACGCCGTGGACCTGGCGCGGCGCGAGCGTGCAGTTCTCCAGGACGGTGAGGTGCGGGAACAGGTTGTAGGCCTGGAAGACCATGCCGATCCGCTTGCGCACGTCGCGCGCGTCGACGCGAGGGTCGGAGATCTCCCGGTCCTCGAACCTGATCACGCCGTCGTCGATCTCCTCGAGCAGGTTCAGGCAGCGCAGCAGCGTGGACTTGCCCGAGCCGGACGACCCGATCAGGCAGATCACGTCGTGGGGCTCGACGGTCAGCGAGACGTCGTCGAGCACGACCTTCTCGCCGTAGCACTTCCGCACCCCGGACACCTCGAGCAGCGCGCTCACAGGGCACCCGCCAGCTCGCGTCGGCGATAGTGCGCCGACAGCGCGTCGGTCAGCCGCGCGAGCGGCACCGTGAGCACGATGAAGAAGCACGCGACCACGACCAACGGCGTGTAGTTGAAGTTGAAGTTGCCGTAGTCACGGGCGACGAAGACCGCCTCGAACACCCCGGCCGCCGAGGCGAGGGCGGTGTCCTTCTGGAGCGACACGAAGTCGTTGAGCAGCGGGGGTACGACGCGACGCACGCCCTGCGGGACCACGACGTGCCGCAGGGTCTGCTGACGCGAGAGGCCGAGCGCCTCGGCACTCGCCCACTGCGAGGGGTGGACCGACTCGATGCCCGAGCGGAGCACCTCGGCGACGTAGGCCGAGTAGGAGATGATCAGCGCGACCGTGGCCCAGAAGAAGGCCCCGTTGGGCAGTCCGGTCAGCCGCAGGGCCGGCATGCCGAACGCCAACAGGTACACGAGCAGCAGCGTCGGGATGCCCCGGACGACGTCGGTGTAGACGACGGCCACGATCCGCAGCGGCATCAGCCACGGCGAGCGGCTGACCCGCGCGAGCGCGATCAGCATCGCCAGCACCAGGATGACGACCTCGGCGATCAGGAACATCTTGACGTTGAGCCACATCTGGTCCCAGATGTCCGGCAACGCCTCGCGCGCGTCGGGCCAGCTGAAGAACAGGGACTTCACCCGCGGCCACCCTGGCGACCCGGTGACGACCAGACCCGCGACCACGAAGACCAGGACGGTCATCGCGGTCGCGATCAGCGCGGAGCGCAGGCGCTGCCTGCTGCGGACCTGCCTGCGCTCGAGCTCGTGCGGGCTCGGCGACCACTCGCTCACTGGAGAGTCACTGGAGCTCGGGCACGTCCGCGACGTCGCTGAGCCACTTCTGCTCGAGCTGGTCGAGCGTGCCGTCGTCGCGGAGGGCGCTCAACGCGGCGTTGACGCACGGGACCAGGCCGCTGCCCTTCTCGAACAGCATCCCGAACTGCTCCTGCTGACCGGTCTCGGGCTGGAACTGGCCGACGATCGTGCTCTTCGGGATCTCCACCGCGCTGATGTAGAACGCGGTGGGCAGGTCGGCCAGGATCGCGTCGAGCTGGTCGTTCTGCAGCGCCTGCTTGGCGGCGTTGGTGTCCTCGAAGACGACGGGGTCGCTGTCGGGCTGGATGACGTCGCGGATCGCGGTCAACGACGTGGTACCGGTCTGGGCGCCCAGCCGCAGGCCCTTGAGGTCGGCCAGGCTGGTCGCCTCCGCGCCCGCCGTGCCCTTGAGCGCGATGACCGCCTGCGCGGCCGAGTAGTAGCCGTCGGAGAAGTCGACGGCCTCGGCGCGCTTGGCGCTGATCGAGATCTGGTTGATGTCGAAGTCGAACTTCTTCGGGCCCGGGGCGTAGGAGCTGTTGAACGGCACCTTGACCCACATCACCTGGTCGGCGGAGAAGCCGAGCTGGTCGGCGACGGCGTACGCGACGGCCGACTCGAAGCCCTTGCCGTTGCTCGGGTCGTTGTCGACGAACCACGGCTCGTACGCCGGGGAGTCCGTGCCGATCGTCAGCATGCCGTCACTGGCGACCAGCGGCAGGTTCTCCTTGGCGCACGCGTCGGCGGGGGCGCTGGAGCCGCCCGAGCTGTCCGAGGCGACCGGGTCCTTGGCGACGTCGGAGCCGCCGTCCGACTCGGGCGCACAGGCCACGGTCGCGAGAAGCAGGGGCAGGGTGGCGATCGCCAGGGAACCACGCAGACGCATGGCCAGAAGCGTAGGGCCACCCTCAGGGGTGGTGGTGACCTTCGTGCATTTGGTGGACGACCGCGTGACCCCGGCCACGTCCGATCATCGCGTGATTGACCGGCACGGTGACCACGAACGCGATCGCGAGGCTCGCGACCAGCGAGGCCCAGAAGAGCACGTCGCCCAGCGTGGCATCGAGCGCTCCGGGCACCGCGAGCATGAAGCCGTTGTCGACCAGCTCCATCACCAGGATCGAGACCGTGTCGGCAGCCAGCGCGGTGCGGACGGCGGTCGGGACGTCGAGCCCGGCACGGCGTACGCCGGTGAACGTCAACAGGTAGCCGAAGAAGAAGGCCAGCACGATCGAGAGCACGATGCTGCCGGTGTTGTGCCAGCCCCACCAGGTGGCCAGCACCATGCCGAGCACCTCGCCGATCGCGCAGCCCGTCAGGCAGTGGCGGGTGGCGGTGATCGCGGTCCTCCAGGTGGCGTCCATGCGGTCGACCATATACCCCCTGGGGGTATATGCCAAGGACCGTGACCCGAGTCTCGTTGCAACTCGTTGCATAGGTCCGTCATGATCGGCACATGGCCCTCGAGCACGCGCTCCTCGTCGCGCTCCGCGAGCAGCCGGCCTCCGGGCTGGACCTCGCGAAGCGCTTCGACCGCTCGATCGGGTTCTTCTGGCACGCCACCCACCAGCAGATCTACCGGGTGCTGGCCCGGATGGACGCCGACGGCTGGGTCCGGGTCACCACCGTCGCCCAGACCGGCCGCCCCGACAAGAAGTTGTACGACGTGACGCCGGCCGGCGCCGCGGTGCTGCGCGCCTGGCTGGCCGCCCCCACCGGGGCGGAGCCGCTGCGCAGCGAGCTGGCGGTCAAGCTGCGCGGTGCGTCGTTCGGCGACCGCGACGCGGTGCTCGAGGTCGTGCGGGCCAACCTCGCCGACCACCACCTGCGGCTCGAGCACTACCGCGGGCTGATGGCCCGCGACTATCCCGACCCGGCCGGGCTCGCCGACACCGAGCTCGACCAGTACCTCGTGCTGCGCGGCGGCATCCTCCTCGAGGAGATGTGGATCGCGTGGCTCAGCGAGTACCTCGACCGACACGAGAAGGCACGCTCATGACCCCGCCGATGACCTACCCCCACCTGCTCTCCCCGATCACGCTCGGCCCGCTCACGCTGCGCAACCGCGTGGTGATGGGCTCGATGCACACCGGGCTCGAGGACCGTCCCCGCGACCTGACCGCACTGTCGGCGTACCTCGCCGAACGCGCCCGCGGGGGCGTCGGCCTCATCGTCACCGGTGGCTACGCGCCCAACCGGCGAGGCTGGCTCAAGCCGTTCGCGGCCGAGATGACCACGCGCCTGCAGGCGATGCGCCACCGCGAGGTCACCGAAGCGGTGCACGACGAGGGCGGGGCGATCGCGCTGCAGGTGCTGCACGCGGGCCGCTACGGCTACCACCCGTTGAGCGTCTCGGCGTCGAACCGCAAGTCGCCGATCACGCCGTTCCGCCCGCACGCGCTCTCGGCCAAGGCCGTCGACCGCACCGCCACCGACTTCGCGAAGTCCGTGACCCTCGCGCGCAAGGCGGGGTACGACGCGGTCGAGATCATGGGGTCCGAGGGCTACCTGATCAACCAGTTCCTCGCCGCGCGCACCAACGACCGCACCGACGCGTGGGGTGGCACCGCGGCCAAGCGGATGCGCTTCCCGCTGGAGGTCGTACGACGCTCCCGGGAGCTGGTCGGCGACGACTTCCCGATCGTCTACCGGATCTCGTTGCTCGACCTCGTCGAGGGCGGCCAGACCTGGGACGAGGTCGTCGAGCTCGCGCACGGCCTCGAGGAGGCCGGCGTGACCTTGCTCAACACCGGCATCGGCTGGCACGAGGCGCGGGTCCCGACGATCATCACCCAGGTGCCGCGCGGCGCCTGGCGGTCCGCGACCGCCCGGCTCAAGGCCGAGGTGTCGGTGCCGGTCTGCGCCTCCAACCGGATCAACACCCCCGAGGTCGCCGAGGAGATCCTCGCGGCCGGCGAGGCCGACCTGGTCTCGATGGCCCGGCCGCTGCTCGCCGACCCGGAGCTCGTCGCCAAGGCCGCCGCCGGACGCGCCGACGAGATCAACACCTGCATCGCCTGCAACCAGGCCTGCCTCGACCATGTGTTCGCGAACCAGAAGGCCTCCTGCCTGGTGAACCCGCGGGCCTGCCGCGAGACCACGCTCGTGCTCGCCCCGACCCGCACCACCAAGCGGGTCGCGGTCGTGGGCGCCGGCCCGGCCGGCCTCGCGACGGCGGTCTCGGTCGCCGAGCGGGGTCACGCGGTCACGCTCTTCGAGCGCGCCCCCGAGGTGGGCGGTCAGTTCCGCCTCGCGATGCGGGTGCCCGGCAAGGAGGAGTTCGCCGAGACGCTGCGCTACTACACGCGGCGGCTGGAGGTGCTCGGGGTCGACGTACGACTCGCCACCACGCCCACCGCCGCCGACCTCTCGGCGTACGACGAGGTCGTGATCGCCACCGGCGTCGCCGGCCGGGTGCCGGAGCTCGACGGCATCGACCACCCGAAGGTCGTGTCGTACGCCGACGTGCTCTCCGGCGCGGTCGTGCCGGGTCGCCGGGTCGCCGTGATCGGCGCCGGCGGCATCGGCGTGGACGTGAGCCACTTCCTCACCCATGACGCGGCCGACACCGACGACGACTGGATGGCCCACTGGGGCGTGGGCGACCCGACGCTGCACCCCGGCGGCCTCACCGACCGCAAGCCGCGCACGCCCGTGCGTGAGGTGACGCTGCTGCAGCGCAAGACCACCCCGATCGGAATCGGCCTGGGCAAGACCTCGGGCTGGGCCCACCGCGCCGTGCTCAAGCAGTCGGGCGTCGTGCAGGTCAGCGGCGCGACGTACGGCCGCGTCGACGACTCCGGACTGCACGTCACCGTCGACGGCGAGGAGCGGGTGCTCGACGTCGACCACGTGGTGCTCTGCGCCGGGCAGGAGTCCGTGCGCGGGCTCTACGACGAGCTGGCGGAGACCCGGACCGACGGGCTGCACCTGGTCGGCGGCGCCGACGTGGCCGCCGAGCTGGACGCGAAGCGCGCCATCGAGCAGGGCACCCGGGTGGCGGCCGCGCTGTAGCGAGTTGAATGGCCGGGTGACCAGCAACGGGATCCGCGACCTCACCGACGAGCAGGCCCGGGCGGCGTTCCCCCTCAAGTGGGGCGCGGTCGAGCCCGGGGTGGTCCCGGGCTGGGTGGCCGAGATGGACTTCCACCCGGCCGGGCCGATCGAGGAGGCGCTCGTCGCCGCCGTACGTCGTGGCTCGTTGGGCTATGCGCCGTTCGGCGACGGCGGTCTCGGCGAGGCCTTCGCCGGCTTCGCCGAGCGGCACTGGTCGTGGTCGGTGCCGGCCGACGCGGTGCTGCCGACCAGTGGGGTGATGACCGGCGTGCGGCTGGCGCTCGAGGCGCTCTGCCCAGCGGGCCCCGTGGTGGTGCCGCTCCCGTGCTACCCGCCGTTCCGCGACGTGCTCGCGGTGACCGGACGCGAGCTGGTGCCGGTCGTGCTCGACGCCGACGCCGACCGGGCGACGCTCGACCTGGAGGCGACCGAGGCGGCGTTCGCCGCCGGGGCGCGGACTTTCCTGCTCTGCAACCCGCACAACCCGCTCGGCCGCGCCTGGACGCGTGCGGAGCTGACCGACCTGGCCACGCTGACGCGGCAGTACGACGTGCGGGTGGTCGCCGACGAGATCCACGCTCCTCTGGTGCTCCCCGGCGCGACGTTCACGCCGTACCTCACCGTCGACGAGCGAGCCGTCGTGGTGACCAGCGCCTCGAAGTCCTTCAACATCCCGGCGGTCCACGGTGCCCAGCTGGTGCTGCTCGACTCCGCCGACCGCGCGGTGATCGCGGGGCTGCCGATCCCTGCCCAGCACGACTGGTCGAGCCTGGGCGTCGTCGCGGGCGTGGTCGCCTGGCGTGACTGCGATCCGTGGCTCGCCGCGCTGCTCGAGCGGCTGGCCGCGCAGCGTCAGCTGCTGATCGACCTGCTGGCGACCCACCTGCCGCTGGCGCGGATGCGGCCGCCGGAGGCGACGTACCTCGCCTGGCTCGACCTGCGCGCGTACGGCGTGGACGACCCCGCCGCCGCCGGGCTCGAGCACGGGGTGCGCCTGGCCCCCGGGGCCGACTACCAGCCGGGTCTCCCGGGCCACGTGCGGCTCAACCTGGCGACCAGCGCGGAGCGTCTCGAGGCCATGGTTCACCGCCTCGCCACCGCGCTGACACCTGCCGACTCCTAGACTCACGCCGTGCCCGCACAACGCGTCACCGTCATCGGATGTGGCTACCTAGGCGCCACCCACGCCGCCTGCATGGCCGAGCTCGGCTACGACGTGCTCGGCGTCGAGATCGACGCCGCCAAGCGTGAGTCGCTCGCTGCCGGCAAGGTCCCGTTCTACGAGCCCGCGCTCGAGGAGCTCCTCGCCCAGCACGTGGCGTCGGGCCGGCTGCGGTTCACCGACTCCTTCGAGGAGGCCGGCGCGTTCGGGTCGATCCACTTCGTGTGCGTCGGCACCCCGCAGCGTCACGACGGGCTCGGCGCCGACGTGCAGTACGTCGACGCCGCGGTCGAGTCGCTCGCGCCGTACCTCGTGGAGAGCGCGCTGGTCGTCGGCAAGTCCACGGTGCCGGTCGGCACCGCGGAGCGGCTCGCGGCCCGGCTCGCGGAGCTCGCGCCCGTGGGCGCCGAGGCGCGGCTCGCGTGGAACCCGGAGTTCCTCCGCGAGGGCTTCGCGGTCAAGGACACGCTCGAGCCCGACCGGCTGGTGTTCGGCGTGACCTCGGAGCGCGACGAGCGGGCGATGCGCGAGTTCTACGGCTCGGTGATCGAGGCCGGCACGCCGGTCGTCGTCACCGACTACGCGACCGCCGAGCTGGTCAAGGTCTCGGCCAACGCGTTCCTGGCCACGAAGATCTCCTTCATCAACGCGGTCGCGGAGGTCTGCGAGGCCGCCGGCGCCGACGTCGTCGACCTCGCCGACGCGATCGGCCACGACGAGCGGATCGGGCGGAAGTTCCTCAACGCCGGCGTCGGGTTCGGCGGCGGCTGCCTGCCCAAGGACATCCGGGCGTTCCTGCACCGCGCCGGGGAGCTCGGCGTCGAGGACACGATGTCGTTCCTGCGCCAGGTCGACGACATCAACCTGCGCCAGCGGACCCGGGTCGTGCAGATCGCCACCTCGATGCTCGGCGGCAGCGTCGCCCGGTCGCGGATCGCCGTGTGGGGTGCGGCGTTCAAGCCGCACAGCGACGACGTGCGGGACTCACCGGCCCTCTCGATCGCCGGCCAGCTGCACCTGCGCGGCGCACTGGTCTCCGTCTACGACCCGAAGGCCAACGACACCGCCCGCGCGACGTTCCCGACCCTCGACTACGCCGAGTCCGCGATGGCCGCCGCCCACGACGCCGACCTGCTGCTGCACCTGACCGAGTGGCCGGAGTTCCGCACGGTCGACCCGGTCGAGCTCGCCGGCGTCGTACGCCGCCAGCAGGTCATCGACGGCCGCAACGTCCTCGACCTGCCCGCCTGGCGCGCCGCCGGCTGGACCGCCCGGGGCCTGGGCCGCCGCTGACGCCCTACAGCTCCATCAGCCGCGAGGGCGTGAAGCCGGTCCAGGTGCGCTCGACGCGGGCCGGGTCGAGCAGGTAGTCCATGTCGACCTGCCAGGTGTGGCCGGACTCGTTGCGGCGCAGCACGTAGCCCAGCCCATGGGTGCGGTAGATCGCCCCGCCTGCGGCGGTGACGGCGGTGAGCAGCTGCGCGTCGACGTACTTGCGCACTGACCGGAAACCACCGACCTCGCGCAGCACCTCGCGGTCGACCATCATCGTCCCGCCGGCGACGAACTTCGCGTACAGCTCGGTGGTGTGCCCGCGCTTGACGGTCAGGTCGCGCGGCGCGAGGTAGTGGAACTCTGCCGGCATGCCGACGAGCTCGGCGCCGCTGTAGGCGCGGGCGCGCAGCAGGTCGGCGACCACATCGGGGGCGTACCAGTCGTCGTCGTCCATCTTCAGCAGCACGTCGCCGTCGGCCGCGCGGGCCGCGGCGTGGAGCACGTCGCCGAAGACCGTGTCCGCGCCCGCGCCCGCGAGGCGTACGTCGACGCCGGGGCCGACCGCCGAGCGCACCCGTTCGACGTCAGCGTCGAACCCGTGCGGGGCCAGCACCAGCTGCAGCGAAGCCACGCCCCGCTGCCGGGCCACCTGGGCCAGCGCGAAGTCCAGCTGCTCGGGCCGGCGGGTAGCGAGCAGCACCGAGACCGGCCGCTGCCAGTCGATCGAGCCGTGCTCGTCGAGGGCCGCGCGGCGCAGCTCGAGGCTGTGCTCCTCGCGCGCGAGCGGGTCGTCGAGGTCGACCTCGGCGAACCCGGCGCCGACCAGCGGCACCCCGGCCATCGCGAGGCCGGCGACCGTGCGCGGGTCCGCGTCCGGTCCGACCCGGACCCCCTGCGCGTCGCGCAGCTCGGCCACGAGCACCGGCGACAGCGGCTCGTCGGGCAGCGGCACCACGCCACGGTCCCAGTCGCGTCGGAAGCCGATCGGGTTCAGCACTCGCTCGTCCAGGCGGTCCTCGCGGCTGGCCACCACCGACGGCCAGACCGCCTGACGGCCCAGCTCGCGGACCACCTCGGCCACGGGCGCCGGCCGGGCGAAGCGGGCCACGACCACGAACGACCCCTCGGCGCGACGCGACCGCAGCGAGCGCAGCGGCGGCCACTCCGGCCGCGGCACCAGTGCGAGCGCGCCCGGCGCCGAGGCGACCACGACCCGCACGACGGCAGCGCGTTCGTCGGCGGATCCGTCGTACGCCCGCAGAGCCAGCAGGTCGGGGACCCTGACCTCGACAGCCTCGTTCGTCTCGACCTCGGTGTCAGACATCGAGCCGGCCGAGCCGCTGGACCAGCGGCCGCGGCGCACGCGGCAGCCAGGTGCGGGTGATGTGGTCGACGATGTGCACCCCGGGCGGCGCCTCGACGTGCTGCATGCCCTCGAGCTGGTCGGCACGGCCGTCGCGGATCGCGCTGAAGACCTCCCACTCGCGGCGCTTGCGCGGCGCCCGCGAGGTGTCGAACTCCGTGTGGCTCCAGTGCGCGAACTCGTCGACGTCGAGCCACTTCAGCTCCACGCACAGACCCTCGGGCAGGATGATCCGCTCGCTGGTGTCGGGGAACTCCCGGACCTCCCACTCGAAGGCCTTCACGAACGTGAACTCCGGCCCCATGGGATAGATCCAGGGCTCGAGGAAGCGGAAGCCGAGGTCGATCCATGCCTCGGACTCGCTCACGATCGACACCGGGTGCCGCGGCACCAGGACGACGGCCCCGGAGTCCTCGAGCTGCCAGGACAGGTCGGCGAGGGTGGCGACCCCCTCGCGCGTGAGCACCATGTCGCCGTCCCACTTCATGGAGTACGCCGTGCGGACCTGCGAGAACGACCAGTTGTAGAAGTGCGTCAGCGAGTGCACCGAGTCGGGCGGGGTGGCCAGGTGCTCCGCACCCGCGCGACTGACCCGGAACGGGTACGACGTGAGCGTGAACCGGTCGGCGGCGCCGCACTCCTCCGCGACGCGCTGCGCGACGTCCGGGGTGCCGTCGTCGGAGCCGTTGTCGACCAGCACCACGTGCTGGACGGCCTCGAACATCGGCGGCAGCACCCACGGCAGGTTGCGCGCCTCGTTGCGCACCCGGAACACGCAGGTCAGCCCGGGCTGCAGCGGGCCGTCGTGCCAGGGCCAGGCGACGTCGTAGTCGTGCTCGCCCTCGAGGTTGGGGATGTCGGGCAGGACCGACCCGGGCACCCCTAACGCTCCTTGCCGAAGGCCTTGCGCAGCCCGCGGCGCGCGCTCGGGGGCACCATCGCCCGCACCCCGTGCGGCACCTTGTCGGCGAGCCGGGCCGGCGTGGGCGCGAGCAGCTGGCCCTCGCGCCGCGCGGCGAGCGCGGTCGAGTGGGCGAGCGTCTCGGCCTCCTCGTAGAGGTCGGCGTACGCCGCTCGCAGCTCGTCGAGCCGGTCCTGCACCTCGGGGGTGTCGCCGTCCTCGTCGGCGAGCCGGTCGAGGTGCTGCCACGTCTGCTCGGCGATCTCGCGAAGCCGGCCCGGAACGTGGACGTCGTCCCAGGTGAGGGTGACCCGCCGCAGCGAGGGGTCGATGAACTGGTGCACGCGGCGGATGTCGTTGGCCGTCGCGGACTTCACCGCGTCGACGTCGAAGGCCTGCCCGATGCCGAAGACCGGGATCGTCCAGTCGCGGAGCATGTCGTCGTAGCGCACGAACCGGCGTGCGGAGCCGCGGGTCGAGCGCTCGGTGTGCAGCATCATGTTCACCCAGGCGGCGGTGCGCTGCACCTCGCCGGCGCCCGCGCCCGACTTCGCGGCGGCGTAGTACTTCTGCTTGCTGCCGACGACCTCGGTCACCGGGCGCAGCATCGTGACGTACGCCGGGGCGGCTTCGCACCGCAGCGCCGCGGAGCGCCACAGACCGAGGAACCAGGCCAGCCGCGGGTCCTTGACGACGAGCTCGGGCCCACCTTCGACGAACTGCGCCTCGAGCCACTCGGCGAGCCGGCCGCGGAGCGGGTCGAACGCCGAGAGCTTGCCGGCCTCGAACCACGCCGAGGGCCGCGCGTCGGAGACCTGCACGTTGCAGCGCTTGAGCAGCTCGTCGTGGAAGTCGACGACCCACTGCGGCTCGCCGAACCCCTTGGGGTTGGTCTCGTCAGCGACCACCTCGGGCTGCGGCACGTGCATGCCGAGGGTCTGCAGCGCACCCGACATGGTGCTGGTGCCACTGCGTCCCGATCCGACCACGAACACGACCCGGCGCTGGACCGGGATGGGCTCCGAGAGGGGGATCGGCGTCGACGGGGGGCCAGGCACCATGTCAGGCACCCTAATGCCGTCGGCGACGCAGCAGCGAACCGATCGTGCCGCGCAGCGAGCGGGCGCCCGGCGCCGGCGGGGTCGCCGGCCCGTCGGGGCGCCGCGGTCCTCCGCTGTGTCCTTGCCGGGACACCTGTCCCTGCTGACCCGACTCCGGGCCCGGCTTCCACAGCTGGCGCCACACGGTCGCGGGCTCCAGGGCGGGAGTCGCGGTGCCGCGCAGGTGCTGCGGGCGCAGGCCCGTGGTCGACACGAACCCGGCGTCGCCGCCCTCCACCCACCAGCTGCCGAACAGCTCGTCGATCACGTCGTCGATGTCCTCGCCCGGCTCGGCGACCCGGCTGGCCCGGGCGACGGCCGCGGTGCGCTCCAGCCGCGCCGAGGTGCCGTCGGCCATCAGCACCTGCCGCAGCCCGTGGTGGGTGCGCTCCAGGTGCAGCAGCAGGTTGCGCAGCGTGTGGAGCCCGGGCGCCCAGGAGCCGTCGTGCAAGGTCAGCTTGAACATCGCCCGGCAACGGCCCTCGGGCTCGGACCCGGACTCCACCAGCTCGACGCGGGGCTCGGCGGCGTACGACGCCCGCAACAGCCGGGCGCTCTTCTGCGGGTCGTCGAGGGGCGAGGTGCGCTCGTCGGTGATCGCGGACCAGTCGCCGAGCAGGGTGACCATCAGGTCGGGGGTCGAGGAGGCGAGCACCGCGTCGACGGTCGCGATCACCGGCCCGTGGTCGAGGCCGCGGGTGTCGAGCACGACCTGGAGGTACGGCACCCGGTAGCTGCGGCCGTGCCGTCGCTGGGCCTGCAGGTCGGGCACGCGGTCGGCCAGGAACGGCCGGTTGTAGTCGTTGACGTCGTCCTGCCGGTTCTGCTGCTGGGAGCGGCCGAGGTGCCAGGCCCGGGCGGCGCGGTCGGCGATCAGCACGGCGCCGCACTCGGCGAGCCGGTAGCCCAGCTCGATGTCCTCGCCCAGCCGCAGCGCGGTGTCCATGCCCCCGGCCTCGTCGTACAGGCTCCGGCGCAGCGACCCGGTCGCGCCGACGTGCACGCGCAGGGCCCGCGGGCCGGAGGTGCGCAGGTCGTCGGTCTTGTCCCAGACGTCCTCGACCCAGTGCCGCTCCTTCTCCGCATCGGCGAAGACCTCGTGCATGCGGCCGTCGCCGACGGGCTCGCGGGCCAGCAGCGGCTCGGGGTCGACGAACCACTTGTGCCCGAGCACCACCGCGTGGTCGAGGAGGTGGTGCCACCGCGCCTGGGCCTCGACCTCCTCGGGTTCGGCGAGCATGTCGGCGTCGAGCCAGTGCACGACGTCGCCGTCGGAGGCCAGGACGCCGGTGTGGCAGGCGTTCGCGCGTCCCCAGCCCTCCTCGACCCGGACGATGCGGGTGCGCTCGGGGCGGATCTCGGGGAGCTCGAGACGGGCCCGCGGGTCGTCGTCGGCGACGACCACCTCGAGCAGGTGGGCAGGGTAGGTCTGCGCAGCGAGCCCGGCGAGCACGTAGGGCAGCAGCCGCTGAGCGCCGTACGCCGGGATCACCACCGACACCGAGAGCGTGGGCTCCCACTGGCCGAGCTGCGGCACGTCGAGAGAGCCCCAGTCGTTGCGCTGCACCCGCGGTTGTCTCATCGGTCGGCCTCCAGGAGCGTGCTCGGACGGAAGCCGCGCCACTGCGCGGCCACCGACTGCCGGGTCAGGAAGTAGCCGAGGCCGGTCTCCCACGTGTGGCCTCCGGCAGTACGCCGCAGTACGTAGCCCAGGCCCTGGGTGCGGTAGACGCGGCCACCCGCGGCCCGCAGGTCCTCCAGCAGCGCGGCGTCGACGTGTCGCGGGACGGGCCGGAAGCCGCCGATCTCGCGCAGCACGGAGCGGCCGACCATCATCGTGCCGCCGGCCACGACCCCGCCGTACGCCTCGCTGGCGCCGCGGCGCCGGACGGTGGTGCGGATCGGCTCGAGGTAGACCATCTCCGCGGGCATGCCCACCAGCTCCGCACCCGAGTAGTGGCGGGCGAGCAGCAGGTCGGCCACCACGTCGGGGCCGTACCAGTCGTCGTCGTCCATCTTGAGCACGAGGTCCCCGCCGGCGGCGTCGGTGGCGGCGCGGAGCACGTCGCCGAACACGGTCTCGGCCGGCATCGGCAGCAGCGTGACCGTCCGGTCGCCGAGGCGCTCGCGCACCAGCCCCGCGTCGGCCTCGAAGCCGTGCGTGGCGAGCACCAGCTCGAGCTCGTCGACCCCGCGCTGCCGGGCGACCTGGTCGAGTGCGAAGGCCAGCTGGTCGGGGCGCCGGGTCGGCAGCACGACGCTGACCGAGGGGTACGCCGAGGCCCGCAGCCCGGTGCGGCCGGCCAGCCGGTGGCGCCAGGCGAGGTGGGAGTGCTCGCGCAGGGCGGTCCGGCGCAGCCGGATCGAGTGCTCCTCGCGACGCATCGGGTCGTCCAGCTCGAGCGCCTCGGGCGCGCCGTACCCCTCCCCCACCAGGGGGACACCGGCCATCGCGAGGCCCGCCACCGTGCGCGGATCGGCGCCGGCCGGGACCACCACGGCCTGGGCGTCGCGCAGGTCCTCCACCGTGGCCGGCGTCGGCGCTCCCGCGGGGAGCGGCACCGGGCCGCGGCTCCACTCGCGGCGGAAGCCGACGGGGTTGAGCAGCGCCTCGTCGAGGGGACCCGCGTCCGGCTCGACCCGGACCGCGGCGTGGCCGAGCACCTCGCTCGGCTCGGCGGGGCCGGTCACCACGCTCGCCGGTACCTCCTCGGTCACCGCGGTCGGGTCCACCGGGACCGCGATGCCGTCGAGGACCAGGCCGTGGTTGCCGGTGACGACCGGGGTGCCGGTGTGCCGGGCGAGCTCGACCAGCACGGGACCGACCGGTGCGGGGCGCTTGAAGGTCAACCGGGTGAAGGCGCCGCCATCGGAGGTCTCGGCCTGGAGGCTCGCCAGCGGCGGCCACTCCGGACGCAGCACGGTGGTGATCGGGCTCGCGGCCGCGGTCACGGAACAGACGACGTGCTTGGCGCGGCCGAGATCGGGCAGGTCCGAGACCGCCAGCCGGAGGGCGGTCTCGTCGGCCACCGCGAGCGCCACGGTGGCCCACTTCT
Source organism: Nocardia sp. 149-1B (assembly GCF_057747975.1). Classification (NCBI taxonomy): domain Bacteria; kingdom Bacillati; phylum Actinomycetota; class Actinomycetes; order Mycobacteriales; family Nocardiaceae; genus Nocardia; species Nocardia sp. 149-1B. Next base: position 5,018,643 of record NZ_CM173233.1, on the reverse strand, counting down.
GGTCGGGGACCTCCCCACCGGGACCGACGTACGTGACGCCCTCGGGGAGGTCGCCCGGGTCGGCGCCCAGCACGAGCGCCGGTGTGGTGAGCTCGCCGAACACCATCGCGGGCCCGGTCACGACCGCGTGAGGACCGCGGCGCCCTTGTCCAGGTGGAGGGTGGCCGCCTCGAACTCCGGCAGCAGTGAGCGCCACCGGTCGACGACGTCGGCGTCGCCGGGTCGGTTGGTGTCGTCGACCAGGATCGTGCACTCCCGTGCCAGCCGGTCGCGCAGCAGCGGGACCATCGGGTAGCGCGCGGAGGGGCCGGTGCTCTCGGGTGGCCCGTCAACGAGCACCAGGCCGATCTCGCTCAGGTCCGCGAGCGCGGACTCGTCGTACCACGGCGTGTGGTGGTCGGGCAGCGACGTCGGCCCCAGTGGGGCGACCCGCACCTCGACGAGGTCGGCGACCCCGTGGCGGGCCAGGAGCCGCCGGGTGGACTCCGCCCACGCGGGGTCGTGCTCGAGCGCGACGATCCGGGTGGCGATGCCGTGCTCGCGGGCCGCGAGGGCGAGCACCACGGTCGACACCCCACTGCCGCCCTCGACGACCGTGGCGGGGCGGGTCTCGACGAACCGGTCGACGAGCTCGACCAGCAGGTCGGCCGACGCGGTCCACAGGCCCAGCGGCGGGATGCCGGCACGGATCGGCACCATCTCGAACAGGTTGGTGATGTCCTGGACCCGCTTGGCGACCAGGTCGCGCTCGGTACGCAGGTGCGCGGTGGTGACCAGGCCCTTGGGCAGCTGCACCCGCTGCTGCTGGCGCCGGCCGGCGGGCTTCGCCTGGGCGCGGGTCCGGATCTCCTTGCGGAGCCGGCGCTCTGCCTGGTCGACGCGCCGCATCAGCAAGGTGAGGACCGCGTACGAGCAGGCAGCGACGAGCAGCGCCAGCGCCGAGAACGCCAGGCCCACCAGCGCTCCGGTCGTCCCGTCGACGAGACCGAACACGATCGGGACCGCCACCACGACGACGGCGAGGACGGCGGCTGCGAGCCGGACGCGGGCGGACATGGCGGCCATTCTGACACCACCGGGGCACCACCTAGACTCCGCACCATGCCGCGGCCGGACCTGAGCTACCTGTTCGTGGTCACCTATGGCCGCTCGGGGTCGACCTTGCTGATGGGCGTGCTCAACACGCTGCCCGGCTACCTGATCCGCGGCGAGAACCGCGACGCCGTGCGCCACCTGTACGAGTTCGACACCACGATGCGCGCCGAGAGCCAGCGACGCCCGCGGCGCAAGCTGCGCGAGCCGACCCACCCGTTCTTCGGCATCGGTGGCTACCCGCCCCAGGTGGCGGTCCGCGACCTGCGCCGGCTCGTGCTCGACACGGTGCTGCGGCCGCAGGAGGACACCCGGGTCACCGGGTTCAAGGAGATCCGGTGGTACCGCGCCGGGCTCGAGGAGTACGTCGCCTGGCTGCGTGAGGTGTTCCCGGGCGCGCGGTTCCTGGTCAACACCCGCAACCACGAGGATGTGCTGAAGAGCAAGTGGTGGGCCGAGGGCGGCGACAAGTCCGACCACCTGGCCGACTTCGAGCGCCGGATCCTCGCGCTGGCCGACTCGCTCGGCGACGCGGCGTACCACGTGCACTTCGACGACTACGTCGCCGACCCGGCCTCGCTGCGCGGCATGTTCGCCTGGCTCGGCGAGGAGTTCGACGAGGCCTCCGTCCGCGCGACGATGGCCGTCCGCCACTCCGTCTAGGCGTCAGCCGAGGGAGCGGGTCTGGGCGGCGATCACGTCGGCGTACCACTGGAAGGACCGTTTCGGGGTGCGCACGAGGGTGTCGTAGTCGACGTGCACGAGCCCGAAGCGCTGGGTGAAGCCCTCGGACCACTCGAAGTTGTCCATCAACGACCACGTGTAGTAGCCGCGGACGTCGACGCCGCGCTGGCAGGCGGTGGCGACCGCGCGCAGGTGTGCGTCGAGGTAGTCGATGCGCGCCTGGTCGTCGACGACGCCCTGGTCGTCGGGGCCCATGTTGTAGGCGCAGCCGGACTCGGTGATGAAGATCGGCGGCAGCGCGGCGCGGTAGCGGGCGCGCAGGGTGATCAGCCACTCGCGCAGGGCGTCGGGGACGACCGGCCAGCCGAAGTCGGTGGTCGGGTAGCCCACCAGCTCGCGGAACTCGAACGGCATCTCCGCGTCCTCGCGGGCGGCGCCGATCTTGAACGGGTTGTAGTAGTTGACCCCGTAGAAGTCGAGCGGCTGGCGGATCACCGCGAGGTCACCGTCGTGCACCACCTCGGCCATCAGCGGCTGCAGGTCCGCGGGGTAGCGGCCCAGCAGCATCGGCTCGGTGAACATCCCGTTCCAGAGGGCGTCGAAGAGCTTGGTGGCGCCGACGTCGGCCTCGTCGTCGCTGGCGGGCCACATCGGCGCGTGGTTGTTGGCGCAGCCGATGCTGGTGGCGCCCGCGGCGCGCAGCTCGATCGCGGCGCGACCGTGCGCCAGCAGCAGGTGGTGGGCGACCGGCATCGAGTCGAACATCAGGCTGCGACCCGGCGCGTGGATGCCGATCGCGTAGCCCATCATCATCACGACGTTGGGCTCGTTGACCGGGATCCAGTGCTCGACCCGGTCGGCGTACCGCTCGCCGACGATCGCGGCGTACTCGGCGAACCGGTCGACGGTGGCCCGGTTGAGCCAGCCCCCGTCGTCCTCGAGGGCCTGCGGCAGGTCCCAGTGGTAGAGCGTGGCCATCGGCTGGACGCCGTTCGCGAGCAGCTCGTCGATCAGCCGGTCGTAGAAGTCCAGCCCCTCCGCGTTGGGGGCGCCGGACCCGGTGGGCTGGATGCGCGGCCAGGAGATCGAGAACCGGTAGCCGCCGGCCCCGAGGCGCTTCATCAACGCGATGTCCTCGGCGTAGCGGTGGTAGTGGTCGCACGCGACGGCACCGCTGGAGCCGTCGATGATCCGGCCGTCCTCGGCGCTGAACGTGTCCCAGATGCTCGGGCCCTTGCCGCCCTCGGTCGCGGCGCCCTCGATCTGGTACGACGCCGTGCTGGTCCCGAACCGGAAGCCGGGCGGCAGCTGCGGGAGCGAGGTGTCAGAGGAGGCGTCGGGCACGGCACAATGATGCCGGTGAGCGTCGAGATCCGCCGAGGAACTGACCGGTACCTGTCCCGAGGGGACGGATTCTTCACCCGGCACTCCTTCTCCTTCGGCGGCCACTACGACCCCGAGAACGTCGCGTTCGGCTCGCTGGTCTGCCACGACGACCACCGGCTGGCCGCCGGGGCCGGCTTCACCGACCACCGCCACCGCGACGTCGAGATCGTCACGTGGGTGCTGTCCGGGTCGCTCGTCCACGACGACTCCGACGGCCACTCCGCGGTCGTGACCCCGGGCCTGGTGCAGGTGCTGTCGGCCGGCACCGGCGTCACCCACTCCGAGACCGCCGGTCCCGGAGGACCGGTCCGGTTCGTCCAGGCGTGGCTGACCCCCGACGAGATCGGTACGCCGCCGGCGTACTCCGTGCAGGCGCCTGCCCTGGTCCCGGGGCGGCTGAGCGAGGTGGTCACGCTCGGTGACGCCACGCTGTCGGTGGCGCGGCTGGGCGCCGGCGACACCGTGACCCTGCCCGAGGAGCGGCTGCAGCACGTGTTCGTCGCCGGTGGCGCGCTCACCCGCTCGTCGTTGGCCGAGCCGCTGGCCGACGGCGACGCGTTCCGCATCACCGACCGGCCCGGGCTGTCCGTGACCGCGGCGGTGCCGACGGAGCTGATGGTGTGGACGTTCCGCTGACCCGGTCGACCCGACGCGCACTGGTCCTCCCGGGCCGGCGGTACACGCCGGCGCTGCCGCTGCTGCAGCGGACGCGCGGCGTGCTGGAGGACCACGGCTGGTCGGTCCACGAGGTCTGGTGGCAGGTGCCCGAGTCACTGGAGGGGATCAACGGCTGGGTCGCCGACCATGCCCGGGCGGCGATGGCCGAGGAGGCCGCGTTGCCGCCGGCGCCGGAGCGCTGGCTGTTCGCGGCCAAGTCGCTCGGCACCCGCGTCGTACGCACCGGCCCCCGCGCCGGCGCCTACGTGCTGCTCACGCCGCTGGTGACCCTGGCCGGCGTCCTCACCTCGATCACCCAGCTCGTCGCCGAGGGCGTGCCGGTGCTCCTGGTCGGTGGCGTCCACGACGAGCTGTGGTCGGGTGCAGCCGCCCGCTCGACCGGCGCCCGCGTGCTCGAGATCGCCGACGCCGACCACCTCATGGAGGTCCCCGCCGACCCGACCCGCTCCGCCGAGATCCTCGAGCAGGTCGCGGGCGAGGTGTCCGCCTTCCTCGCCGCCCTCCCGCTGTAACGCGGGATTGGCTCAGGCGAGGACGGCCAGGGCCCCCGGGAGGACCTCGAGGACGGCGGGGGCGGAGTCGAGGGCGGGCAGCGGGCCGAGCGGCTCGCCGTCGCCGCCGGCGGGGATCGCGTGGCGGGCGGTGCCGCGCAGCTCGACGCGGGTGCCGGTGAGCACGGTGACCTCCGGCAGGTCGACGTGGCCGCCGTCGTAGACCTTCGGCAGCGAGCGCATCAGCTCGATCCGCGAGGCGGCCTCGATCACCACGACGTCGAGCACCCCGTCCTCGAGGGAGGCCGCGGGAGCGATCTTCATGCCGCTCCCGTAGTACGCCGAGTTGGCGACCACGACCGTCGCGGCGTTGAACGTGTGCTCGACGCCGTCGACCGTGACGAGGTAGCGGCCGGGTTGGTACGTGGCCAGCGAGCGCAGCGCGGCGTAGGGGTACTGCAGCCGGCGCGGCAGCCAGGTCGCCCGGTCGACGATCTCGGCCGCGCGCGCATCGACGCCGGCGTAGACCGAGCCGACGACGACGCGCCGCACGGGACCCAGGCCGGTGGCGGCGAGCAGGTCGATGCGTCGTACGTCGGCCTCGAGCAGCACGCGCGCCTGGCCCGCGGCATCCTCGGGCAGGCCGAGCATCCGGGCGAAGTCGTTGCCCCGGCCGGCCCGCACCAGCCCGAGGGTGCCGCCCCGCTCGGAGACCAGTCCGGCCAGCGAGGAGACCATCCCGTCGCCGCCGACGGACACGACCACGTCGCCGCGGTCGACCGCGGCACCGACCAGCTCGACCATCGCATGCGGCCCGGGCGAGTACGTCACGTCGACGACGGCGCCGGCCTCGCGCAGGAGCCGGGCGACCGGGACCACCGCCTCGGGCGCGGCACCTCCGCCCGACGACGGGTTGACGAGGAACGTGTAGGCCCTGTCGTTTCCTGGGGTGCTCACGGGATCAGCACCCCCGGGTTGAGGATGCCGGTGGGGTCCAGGTCGGCCTTGACCGCGCGCAGGATCGAGACACCGACCGGTCCGATCTCGCGCTCGAACCAGGGCAGGTGGTCGGTGCCGACCGCGTGGTGGTGGGTGATCGTCGCGCCGGCCGCGAGCATCGCGTCGCTGGCGGCGGCCTTCGCGACCCGCCACTGCGCCAGCGGGTCGTCGGACTCCTTCGCGGCGATCGTGAAGTAGAGCGAGGCGCCGGTCTCGTAGACGTGTGAGATGTGGCAGAGCACCAGCGAGGGCTGGCCGAGGGCGGTCTCCAGCGCGGTCTTCACCCCGGTGTAGACGCGCTCGAGGTTGGACCAGAACGTCGCGGTCTCCAGCGTCTCGGCGAGCACGCCGGCGTCGAGCAGCGAGTCGCGCAGGTACGGCGCGTCGTAACGTCCGTGCGCCCACTTCTCCCCCGGCGCGGTGCCGACGTTGGTGCCGCCGAGGCCCTCGAAGACGGCCCTGACCGCGGCCCGCTTGGCCTCGACCGCGGCCCCCTCCCCCTCGAAGCCGGTGACCATCAGGCAGCCGCCGGTCGACTGGCCGCCGATCGCGGCGGGGTCGGCGAGGTTGATCGCGGACTCGGACTCGTCGGAGAGCCGCAGCACCGTCGGCAGGAGACCGGCCTGGGCGAGCGTCCTCATCGCGGTCGCGCCGTCGGCGAACGAGGGCCAGCGCCACGCCTCGTAGACCTTGACCGCCGGCGCCGGACGCACCCGGACGGTCACCGCGGTGATCACTCCCAGCGTGCCCTCCGAGCCGAGGAACAGCTGGCGCAGGTCGGGACCGGCGGCGTTCGCCGGAGCGGTGCCCAGATCGATCCGGCCGCGCGGGGTGGCGACCGTGAGACCGACGACGACGGAGTCGAAGCGGCCGTAGCCGGCGCTGGACTGGCCGCTGGACCGGGTCGCGGCGAAGCCGCCGATGCTGGCGTACTCGAACGACTGCGGGAAGTGGCCCAGGGTCATCCCCTCGGCGGCGAGCAGCGCCTCGGCCTCGGGACCACGCAGCCCCGGCTCGAGCGTCGCGGTCATCGACACGTGGTCGGCGGCGAGCAGCCGCTTCATGCGCACCAGGTCGAGGCTCAGCACGGCGTCGAATCCCTCGCGCCGGGCGACCAGCCCGCCGGTGACCGACGTACCGCCGCCGAAGGGCACCACCGCCAGGTGGTGCTCGACCGCGAACGCCAGCACCGCCGCCACCTCGTCGTGGCTGCCGGGCCGGACGACGGCGTCGGGGGCGTCGGTGAGGTCACCGGCGCGGGCGCGCAGCAGGTCGGGGGTGGACTTGCCCCGGGTGCGGAGCCGGCGGGTCTCGTCGTCGGTCAGCACGTGCTCGGCGCCGACGAGGTCGCCGAGCGCCTCGACGAGCGCGGACGACAACGTGGAGGGCGCCGGGGTCGGGTGCTCGACCGCAGGGCGGTCGTCCACGCCGAACACCATCTCGACCAGGCCCCGCGCCTCGTCGGGAAGCGGCCGGGCGCGCTCGGGGTCGCCCCAGCGGGACGGGTGCATCTCGGACTGGTTCACGGTCACGTGTTACAGTGTGACATATGACGTCACTTCGTCACAACGATGCGGACCGGACCGAGCCCCGGGACGGCTACCTCGACGCGGCTCGTGACTGCATCCTCGACGTCGGCTGGCGGCGTACGACGCTCACCGAGGTGGCCCGTCGGGCCGGGGTCTCGCGGATGACGATCTACCGCACCTGGGCCGACATGCCCCAGCTGCTCGCCGACCTGATGACCCGCGAGTGGGGCGAGGTCGTCGCCGACTCGCTCGCGGAGGAGGACCCCGACGCCCCCACCGTGGAGCGCCTGGTCCGCGACATCGTCGGGACCGTCCAGCGGCTGCGCGAGAACGAGCTGTTCGTGCGGATCGTCGACCTCGACCCCGAGCTGATCCTCCCCTACCTGTTCTCCCGCCGGGGCCGCTCCCAGGACGGCATCCTCGAGCTGACCGTCGCCGCCCTCCGCGAGGCCCAGTCCGAGGGCGCGGCCCGCGCCGGAAACCCGGTGGCGATGGCGCGGTCGATGCTGCTCGCCGCCCACGGGTTCGTGCTCTCCGCGCACACGATGGTCGACGACGACGTCACGCTCGCGGACCTCGACGCCGAGTTCTCGCTCGCCGTGACGCGGAGCCTGCAGCCATGACCGGCACCCGGATCACCCCCGGTCTCGCCGGCGTCCCCACCGAGGTCGACCTGATCGTGATCGGCCTCGGCGTCACCGGCGCCGGCGTCGCGCTGGACGCCGTCACCCGCGGCCTGTCGGTGCTCGCCGTCGACGCCCACGACCTCGCGTTCGGCACCTCCCGCTGGTCCTCCAAGATGGTCCACGGCGGCCTGCGCTACCTGGCGAAGGGCCAGGTCGGCGTCGCGCACGAGAGCGCGGTCGAGCGCGGCATCCTGATGGAGGTCACGGCCCCGCACCTCACGCACCCGATGGCGATGCTGATCCCGCTGAGCTCGAGCGTCACCCGACTCCAGAGCTACGTCACCCGAGGCGGGCTGTGGGCCGGCGACCTGCTGCGCCGCGGCGCTCGCACGGACGTCGAGACGCTCCCCAAGCCCCGTCACCTCTCCGCGACCGAGACCCTCAGCCTGGTGCCGGCGCTGCGGCCGGCGGGCCTGCGCGGTGCGGTGCTCGGCTGGGACGGCCAGCTCGAGGACGACGCGCGGCTGGTGACGACGATCGCCCGCACGGCTGCGTCGTACGGCGCCCACGTGCGCACCCACGCCCGGGTGCTCGAGGCGACCGGCACCTCGGTCGTGCTCCGCGACGAGACCGCACCCTCGGGAGACGGCGCGTGCGCGACGGTGACGGCGCGCAGTGTCGTCAACGCCACCGGTGTCTGGGCCGGCGGGCTCGTCGACGGCATCACCCTGCGCCCGAGCCGCGGCACCCACCTGGTGCTGCGCGAGGAGACCCTGCCCGGGCTCACGGTCTCCGTGTTCTGCCCGGTGCCCGGCGAGACCAACCGCTTCGTGATGGTGCTCCCGCAGCCCGACGGCACGGTGTACGTCGGCCTCACCGACGAACCGGTCGACGGGGAGATCCCCGACGTGCCGGAGGCCTCCGAGACCGAGGTCGGCTTCCTGCTCGACGTGGTCTCGGCCGCGTTCTCCCACCAGCTGCACCGCAGCGACGTCGTCGGCACGTTCGCGGGGCTCCGGCCGCTGCTCGACCTGGGTGACGACGGCGGCGACGGCGAACGCACCGCCGACCTCTCGCGGCGGCACGCCGTGGTGACCAGCTCCAGCGGCGTCATCACGGTGGTCGGCGGCAAGCTCACGACGTACCGGCGGATGGCCGAGGACGCCGTGGACGCCGCCGTCGCCGGCGCGGGCCTCGAGGCAGGGGCCTGCCGCACGCGCGAGCTCCCGTTGCTGGGTGCGGCGCCGCGGCACGAGCTGGCCGCCCTCGAGCTGCCCACGCGCCTGGTGCGCCGCTACGGCACCGACGCCGCGCTCGTGCTCTCCGCGGCCCGCGAGGTCAGCGGGCTGAGCGAGGAGGAGCTGATCGCGCCGGTGCACGACCGGGTGCCCGTCACGCTCGCCGAGCTGATCTTCGGCGTCACCCACGAGGGCGCGGCCGACGTCGACGACCTCCTCGACCGGCGCACGCGGGTCGGGCTGGTGCCGGCCGATCGCGAGCTCGCCGTACCCGCCGCGCACCGGGCCCTGGAGATCGTCGCCGCCGCACACCGATGAATCTGCGCATCGACGCCGGTCGGTAGGTCAGGCAGACTCACACCTGGCGAGGAGCAGCACCCATGACGGCGACCGAGGCGGCACCCGTGACGACCAAGACCGACTCCCAGGGGGACGCCGACGGCGCGGGGCTGGGTGAGCTCGGTGACTTCCCGACGCTGACCCAGCGCTACCAGCGCGAGCTGCTCGCGCACTGCTACCGGATGTCGGGCTCGGTGCACGAGGCCGAGGACCTCGTGCAGGAGACGTTCCTGCGCGCGTGGAAGGCCTCCGCGGACTTCGAGGGCCGCTCGTCGGTGCGCACCTGGCTCTACCGCATCGCCACCAACGTGTGCCTGACCAACCTCGAGGGCCGACCGCGGCGCCCGCTGCCCGCGGGCCTCGGGACACCCGACGCCCTGGCCGGCGATGCGCTGGAGGAGAACCACGAGATCGCCTGGCTCGAGCCGGTGCCCGACGCCGCCGTGGTGGTCGCCGAGCGCGACTCGATCCGGTTGGCGTTCGTTGCTGCTCTCCAGCACCTGCCGGCCCGCCAGCGTGCGGTGCTGATCCTGCGCGACGTGCTGCGCTGGTCGGCGGCGGAGGTCGCGGCCGCGCTCGACACCACCTCGGCGGCCGTCAACTCCGCGCTCCAGCGGGCCCACGCGCAGCTCGCCGAGCGGGGGCTCACCGAGGAGACGGTCGAGCCCGACCTCACGCCCGCGCAGCAGCAGCTGCTGGAGCGCTACGTCGAGGCGTTCTGGCGCAAGGACGTCGACTCGATCGTCGGGATGCTCACCGCCGAGGCCACCTGGGACATGCCGCCGTTCACCAGCTGGTACCGCGGCCGGAAGAACATCGGCTGGCTGATCGGCAACGAGTGCCCCGGCGGCGTCAACGACATGCCGATGCTGCCCACCCGGGCCAACGGCCAGCCGGCGTACGGCCTCTACATGCGGACCCCGCAGGGCGACTTCGTGCCGTTCCAGCTGCAGGTGCTCGAGCTGGACGGCGACCAGGTCCGGCACGTGACCGCGTTCTTCGACCACCGGTTGTTCGAGACCTTCGGCCTGCCCGCTCGGTTGCCCGCCGACCACCGGCCCCCCACCACCTGAGCCCGAGGTGACCCAGACCCTCCCCGGGTCCGTCGAGCTGCTCGACCGGGCCCTGGGCTACACCCGCGCCCGCCTGGCGGCGGTCGAGGCGCCCCTGCTGGCGCGGCCCACGCCCTGCGAGGCGTGGACGCTCGCCGACCTCCTCGCCCACATGGAGGACGGGCTGGACGCGTTCGCCGAAGCCGCCGGCGGGATCGTCGCGGTGCGCGGCGGCAGCCGAGCCGCCGGCCGGGTCGACGCCATCAAGGACAAGGCCTGCGCACTGCTCACGGCGTGGAGCCGCCCGGCGCCCGGCGACGTGGTGATCGAGGGCGCCGCCTCGCGTCTCGACCTGGAGATGCCGCTGCTGGTCGCCACGGCCGCGATCGAGGTCACGGTCCACGGGTGGGACGTCGGGCAGAGCACGGGCGAGGGCACCCCGATCCCCGCCGCGCTCGCGGCACAGCTGCTCCCCCTGGCACACCGCCTGGTCCGGCCCGGCGACCGCGGGGTCCGGTTCGCCGCGGTCCGGCCAGGTCGCGCGATGGCGCCGTACGACGTGCGCCTGCTGGGATTCCTCGGCCGCACCTGACTGGTCCACCGTGGTGATCCACTGGATTCGCCCACCCGCCGGTCGATGCCTTCCTAGGGTGGGTGCATGACCCGAGCCGACCTCGCCGAGGCCTCGGCACGGGACCACCTGCGTGCCGCCCAGAGCCTGGCCGCGCTCGCCTTCCAGCGTGCTCGGGCCGGCCGGATCGGCGAGGCCCTCCGTGACCTCGAGGTCGCGCGCGCCGAGGGTGGTCTCAGCGACCTCGACCGTGCGATGGCGCTCACCACGGCACTGGACTGTCGCCTCGCCCGGGGTGAGCTGTCGCTGGCGATGACGCTCGGGGAGTCCCTCGGGGCCTACCTGGACCGGCCGGGGGTGACGGGCGCCGTCGCGCACTACGGTCGCGGCGAGCTGTCCGCGGCCTCGGGCGACCTCGACCTCGCGGCCGGCCACTTCGGGCGGACGGGGCGGCTGCTCGCCGACGGCCTCGACGACCCCGAGGTCATCCCCTGGCGGATCGGCGGCGCCCTCGCGGCGGTGCGACTCGGCCACCGGCCCGAAGGGGCCGCCCTGGCGCGCGAGCACCTCGCGGTCGCGCGGGCCGCGGACGCGCCGTACGCCGTCGCGATGGGGATGCGCACGCTGGCCACGGTCGACGCACGCAGCGACCGGGTCGCGATGCTGCGCGAGGCGCGCGCGGTGATCGCGGGCGAGCCGGCCGCCCGGCTGGCGGCACAGATCGACACCGACCTCGCCGGACTCCTGATGCTCACCGGCGGACCGCTGGCCGGCGAGGCGCTGGCGCTGCTGCGCTCGGCCGAGGCGTACGCCGGCCGCGAGGAGCTCTGGCCGCTGCAGAGCCGCATCCGCAGGCTGCTCGACCGGCTCGGCGAGCCGGCTCGTCCGGTGCACGGCGAGGCGTTGGCCGCCCTCACCGGTGCGGAGCGCCGGGTAGCCCGGCTGGCCGCCGTCGGGCTGACCAACCGACAGATCGCCGACGACCTGGTCGTCACCGTCAAGGCGGTGGAGTGGCATCTCTCGCACGTCTACCGCAAGCTCGGCATCCGGTCCCGCGCCGCCCTCGCCGGCACCCTCGGCCTGGAGGCCGCCCCGCTCTGACCTCTCCCGTCAACGGGGCGCGAGCCAGCGGAGGCTGCGGCCGTGGCCGTGGGTGCGGGCGACCGCGTGGCCGTCGACGCCGAGCACGAAGCCGTGCTCGTCCTCCGGTGGCTGGGCGGCGGTCGCGGTGACCCGGGGCAGCACCCGCGCTCCCTCGTTGCTGACCCAGTGGCACCGGCCGGCCGCGACCAAGCCGGTCATCAGCTCGTGGAAGGCGGCGCGGCCCTCGTCGGGCAGGTAGGCGATCACCGCGCTGTGGAACACCAGCACCGGCCCGTGCTCCGCGGCCCGGTCGACCATCGCGGGCAGTGCCTCGAGCAGGTCGCCGCGCACCAGGTGGGGCGGGTCGAGCCGGGCGACCTCCACCGCTCGCGCCAGTCGGGCGCGACGGTCGTCGTGCTCGGGCCACACCAGCATGCTCAGCCAGCCCATCTGGTCGGGGTCGGTGACGTCGAGCGGGTTGAGGTCGATGCCGGCCCGCCAGGCGACGCGCGGCACCTCGTCGGGGAGCGGGCCGTCGCCGAGCACCGCGCAGGCCAGCTCGGGATCGCCCGGGTTGCCGGCACGGCGTACGCCGTCGGGCGTGTGCCACGCGTAGCGGTAGCGATCCGGGTAGAGGCACAGTCCCGCGCTGGCCCCCACCTCGAGCAGCGCAACCGGGCGCGACCCGGCCACCGACGCGAACGCCGGGAGCAGCGTGGCCAGCCGCCCGACCTCGTTGGTCTGCGTCGCCCGCCCGAGGATGGTGCGCCGGATCGTGCCGTCGTCGCCGAGCAGGGCGTCGCGCAGCCCGGCGTACGGCCCCGGGGCGGGCACCCCGTGCCACCGGGCCGCCGCGAGGACGAGGTTGGGCTGGCGCTTGGGGACGGGGAGGGTCTCCAGCCACGTCAGCACGTCGACGTCCTGGGCCACCTCGCGCGACCACTCCGCGAAGCACGGCGAGGTCGGATCCGCTGAGGCGGCGAACTCGACGTACTGCGTGACGGTGTCCCCGAAGACGTCCATGACCTCATCATCGCGGGTGACCCGGAGCACGTCCGCAACCCTCGTCCTGGGCAGTTCCGGCCCGGAGCGCGGCGCGATCAGTCACCATGCTGGGCATGGGTACCTTCGGGGGGCGAAGGGCGGTGGTGCGCGCCTGCGTCCTCGCCGCGCTCTCCGGCTCGCTCCTCACGGGGTGCTCGCGAGCGCTCGACCAGGCCCACAGCGTGCAGACCCGGCTCGGCCGCATCGAGCAGGTCGCCCAGGCGAAGGTCACCACCCCGAGCGACGACCGAGCGCCCGCGATCGCGGTCGACTACACCGGCGTCGCCACGGTGCGCGAGCTCACCGGGCTCCTCACCGAGATCGACCGCGTCGCCGACGACGTCGGCTATCCGTCGTACCGCCTCGACCTCAGCCCGGCCGACGCACCGGACGACACCTTGGTCGTCGACGACTCGTTCATCGGCAGCGACGTCGAGCCTCCGGTGCTGCAGAGCTGGCTCACCGTGACCTCCGCGCTGCTCGGTGACGTCACCTACTCCTACCAGCCCGGCAACGAGACGATCACCGTCGACTCCGGCGCCGGCGTGGCCCACGACGTCGGCGAGGCGAGCCGGCTGCGCTACGGGTTCCGGGACACCACGTGGACCTTCGCGAACGGCGACACCGGGTTCGTGGTCGCCGGGCGCGTCTCGCCGACCGACGTCGTGCTGTTCCAGGCCGTGCAGCGGACGGTGTCCTCGCAGGCGCTGCCCGCGCCCGCACCGACCTGGCACCTCGAACGACGCACCGACCACGTCGTCCTCGACCTCGACGTCGAGCTCCCCTCCGGCCCGGTCGAGCCCGAACGGCTCACGATCGGGCGGTACGGCGGGGACGTCGCGCGGCTGGTGGACGCGGCGCTGCGCGCGGTCCGGATCGAGAGCCTGCCGGTGTGGCTGCGGCTGCACCAGCGCACCGAGACCAGCGACGACCTCTTCGCCTACTGGGTCTCCGACCAGCAGCCGGTCCGCGGGCGCGACCGGCTGCAGCGCGGCTGGGACGCCTGGCTCGCGAAGATCGCCCGTTCGACCCGCTGACCCCCGGCCCGGCCCGGCGAGCACCGGTCCGATCAGCCGGCGGGCAGCGCGACGTACGTCGTCTCGAGGTACTCCTCGATGCCCTCGAAGCCGCCTTCGCGCCCGAACCCGCTCGACTTCACGCCCCCGAACGGCGCCGCGGGGTTGGAGATCAGGCCGGTGTTGACGCCGACCATCCCGAACTCCAGGGCCTCGGCCAGCCGGATCGTCCGGGCGAGGTCGCGGGTGTAGACGTAGGACGCCAGGCCGTACTCGGTGTCGTTGGCCATCCGGACGGCGTCGGCCTCGTCGTCGAAGGTGCTGATCGGCGCGACCGGCCCGAAGATCTCCTGCACGTTGATCTCGGACTCGACCGGCACGTCGAGCAGCACGGTCGGCGGGTAGAAGTAGCCCGGACCGTCGGGTGCCTTGCCACCGCACACGACCGTCGCGCCGTCGTGGACGGCGTCGGTGACGAGCTGGCTGACGGTCTCGACGGCCCGCTCGTCGATCAGCGGGCCGACGTCGACGCCGGAGTCCTGGCCGCGCCCGAGCGTGAGCCCGCCCATCCGCTTGCCGAGCTTGTCGGCGAACTCCTGGGCCACCGAGGAGTGCACGAGGAACCGGTTGGCGGCGGTGCACGCCTCGCCCATGTTGCGCATCTTCGCCACCATCGCGCCCTCGACGGCGGCGTCGACGTCAGCGTCCTCGAACACCAGGAACGGCGCGTTGCCGCCCAGCTCCATGCTGAGCCGCTGGAGGCGGTCGGCCGACTGGCGGACCAGGACCTTGCCGACGCCGGTGGACCCGGTGAAGCTCACCTTGCGCAGCCGGTCATCGGCCTGGAGGGTCTCGCTGAACTCCCCGGTGTGGCTGGTGGTGACGACGTTGAGCACCCCCGCCGGCAGGCCGGCCTCCTCGAGCACCGCCGCCAGCGCGAGCATCGTCAGGGGGGTCTGGCTCGCCGGCTTGACCACCATCGTGCAACCCGCGGCGACCGCGGGGCCGATCTTGCGGGTGCCCATCGCGAGCGGGAAGTTCCAGGGTGTGATGAACAGGCAGGGCCCGACCGGCTTCTTGATCGTCAGCAGCCGGCTGCCCCCGCCCGGGGCCTGCATCCAGCGGCCGTGGATGCGCACGGCCTCCTCGGCGTACCACCGGAAGAACTCCGCGCCGTAGGACACCTCGCCCTTCGCCTCCGCGACGGTCTTGCCCATCTCGAGGCTCATCAGGTGCGCGAACGCCTCGGCGCGCTCGGTGACGAGACCGAAGGCGGTGCGCAGGATCTCGCCCCGCTCGCGGGGCGGCGTCGCTGCCCACGAGGCCTGGGCATCGACCGCGGCGTCCAGCGCGTCCACCGCGTCGGCGATCGAGCCGTCCGCGACGTCGGTGAGGACCGAGCCGTCCGCGGGGTCGATCACGTCGAGGCGCTTGCCGCCCTCGGCGTCGCGCCAGCTGCCGCCGATGAAGAGGCCCCGCTGCCCGGGGCCGAGGAGGTCGAGTCCGTTCATGACCCCAGCCTTCCACCCCGACCCCAGCGTCCGCGACCTTGGCGCAATCCGCTGACAGGCCGACGGGCTCATGTCACCCTGGGGACGTCGACTTCGGAGGGAGCACTCAAGATGTCGGCAAGAACCCCTTGCTGACCCCATGCAGCGAGGGGTTCACCCTTTGTCCGCCGGCCCGGAGCACCCCCTCGCCCCGTGACCTGCAGACACAGGGGCGGGGGCCCCGGCGTCGCCGGGGCCCCCGCGCTTGTCCTGCGCCGTACGGCGCGCCTGTCAGGGCGTGTCGTACTTCAAGGTGAACGAGCCGGAGCCGGAGTAGGCGTACACGTCCCAGCGGTAGCTGCCCGCGGTGGCCGCGTAGGTGATCGACTCGGTCGCGGTGGATCCCTCGCTGGAGGCGACGTCGACCCAGCTGCCGCTGCTGTTCTTCTTCTGCAGGTACAGGTCGAAGTCAGCGCCGCTCGGGCCGGTGAGGCAGCCGTTGATCGTGCCCGCCGTGGTGACCGAGAAGCCCGTGGACGACGGCGCGTACGTCGAGTAGCCCGACGTCGCCGTGCCGGTCGCCGTCACCTTGGTGCACGTGCCGCCACCGCCACCACCGGTCGACCCGCAGGTCGGCTCGCCGGACTGGGCCGGGACCGAGATGGCGTCCCAGGCCGACTTGACCCGGTTGAAGGTGGTGCAGTCCGTGGTGCCGTAGAGGTTCTTCGCTGCGGTCAGCGAGGCGATCCGCGCCTTGGCGTGGGTCCAGTACGTCGTCTTCAGCAGCAGCGCGTTGTAGAAGATCTTGCCGGCGGTCTGGATGCCGACGCCGGTGACCGTCGACCCGTTGCAGGTCGGCGAGGCCGGTGAGGCGTTGGAGCCCTGCGAGAGCAGGTAGAACCAGTGGTTGAGCGGCCCGGCGGCCGAGTGGACCTCGGCGTTCTTGATGCTCGAGGACCAGCAGTTGGGGTCACCGGCCAGGCTGGGGTTGTACATGTAGCGGATCGGTCCGCTGCCGGTGAGGTCGGCCTCCTCACCGACGGTGAAGTCGGCGGGGTCGTTGGGGTTCGCGGCGTACGCCTCGGTGAGTGCACCGAAGATGTCGCCGGTCGCCTCGTTCATGCCGCCGGTCTCGTTGTCGCCGGTCGAGGCGCCGGGGGTGGTCTCGAAGACGCCGTGGCCGTTCTCGTGGGCGACGATGTCGATGGCCGTGAGCTGCCGGGCGTTGTCCTGGCTGTGGCCGAAGTTGGTCATCGTGCCGTCGAAGTAGGCGTTGACGTCGGCGAGGCCCACGCGGGAGGGGTAGTTGGTGCCGTTGCCCTTGACGCCGCTGCGGCCCAGCCACGACGAGAGCATGTCGACCTCCTTGTCGACGCTGTAGAGCACGTCGACGCAGGCGGTCTCCAGGCTGGTGCCCGAGCCGTTGCCCCAGACGTCGTCGGAGCCGCTGAAGATCGTCCCGGACTGGTTGGCGCACGAGACCCCGGACCGGCTCGAGTCGGACATGCGGTACGTCGACCCGCTCGCCGAGGTGCCGATCGTGACGCCGGGGTAGTAGTACCCCGTGCCGCTGCCGTCGACCACGCGGTCCCAGCTGCCCAGGACCTTGCCGGTGCGGGCGTCGGTGTAGACGGTGAGCTTGCTCGGCTGACCGTGCGAGGTGCCGGTGACGAGCGTCGACCACGCGAGCCGCGGGGTGTGCTGGGCGAGGACGACCAGCTCGGGCCGGGTGGTGCCGCTGACCTGCTCGACCAGGGTCCGCGCCCGGCGCTGGGCCGCAGCGGCGCTCACCCGGGGCGTGACCGAGCGCAGCCCGATCACCTGCTGCTGGGTCGCGCTGCGGCCGGTGACCTTGCCGGTGCGGTCGACGGCGAGCACGAAGTCCCCGCCGATCACGCGCAGGCCGCGGTAGGTGCGGTCGTAGGCGACGTACTGCGCCCCGTTGGTGGCCGCGGTGGTGCTGACCCGCTGGAAGGAGTCGTGGGGACTGGCCTTGAAGGCGCCGCGGTGGTCGGCGAGGTAGTCGGCCGCGACGCGGTTGGCCTCGCGCTTGCCGGCCTGCGAGCCCTGGTGGGCGGCGGTGGGTGCGACGGTGTGGGCGGACGGGGCCTGGGCTGACGACGACACCTGCGGTCCGAGGGCGACGACGCCCGAGACCGAGGCCGCCAGAGCCGCTCCGAGCAGCGTTCTGGTTCTCATGGAGATGGTGCTCCCTTGTGGATGAGGGGGATGGGAGCTCGCCGCCCCGGAGGTTGCCGGCGTGACGAGTGAGAGAAACGTAGGAAGACCCCGGAGACGGGGGTAGCGGGGAAACCCTTGTCGGCCCTCCGGAGCCCGCAGCCCGCGCACCTACCGCAACCACACCGTCGGACGACCCACGCAAGTCGCACCCGCGGCCGGCGTGGCGGGGCGGAGCCCCGATACGCCAGACCGGCTACTCGGCGGGCCCGGGGACCAGCAGCGTGGCGAGCTGGGTGCGCGAGCGGACGTCGAGCTTGCGGTAGATCCGGGTCAGTGTCGCCTCGACGGTCTTCACGCTCAGGTAGAGGCGCTCGGCGATCTGCCGGTTGCTCGCGCCCTGGCACACCAGGCGGGCGATCCGTGCCTCGGTGTCGGTGAGCCGCCCGATGAGCGGGTCGTCGGTGGCCGTGACCGGCCCGGGCGCCAGCTCGGTGCGGACCTGGTCGAGCCAGGATCGAGCGTGCAGCTCGGCGAAGCACGTCTCGGCCGCGGCGAGCGCGGCCCGGGAGGCGGCGGCCCGGCGGCTGCGGCGCTCGACGTGCGCGCGGGTGAGCAGCGCCCGGCCCAGGTCGAGCCGCATGCCGACGTCGGCGCAGACCTTCGCCGACCGGTCCAGCAGCACCAGGGCCCCGTCGACGTCGCCGCGCGCGGCGAGCACCTCCGCCTCGGCCCGGTCGAGCTGGGCGCCGGCTCCGTCGGTGCCGGACCGCCCGTCGAGCGCGTGCCGCGCCTCGGCGACGAGCCGCTCGGCCTCCGCGACCGAGCCCAGCGCGACGAGCGTGGACACCAGCTCGGGCTGCCACCGGTTCACGGTGGGGTCGCTGATCGCGTGGCTGGCCTCGATCTCCCTGATCCGGGTCAGTGCGCTGCGGGCGGCCAGGGCGTCGCCGCTGCGCAGGTGGGCCTGCCCGAGCAGCAGCAGGTGACGCTGCAGGTAGCGGGTGTCGCCCTGCTCCTCGGCGGCGAGCGCCCCCCGCTCGGCCAGCCGGCGCGCGGTCGCGAGGTCGCCCCCGGCGAGCTCGGCCAGCGCGGTGATGAACCATCCCGTGTGCGGGTCGAGGCCGAACTCCTCACCCACGACGGCCGCCCGTGCGGCGTACCCGAGCGCCTCCCGGCAGCGGCCCAGCCGGACTCCCACCTCGACCAGGCAGCGCAGCACGTGCACCTGGTCCATCCCGGCGCCGCGCTCGACCCGGGCGAGCATCGAGAGGAACGCCGACCAGGCGTCGTCCAGCCGGTCGTCGTAGAACGCGAAGCGGGCGGCGAGGTACGCCGCCGACACGTGGGTCATGCCCGGCGGGGCGGGCTCGGACGCGGGGGTCAGCGCGAGCGCCGCCGCGAGGTGCTCGTCGTGGCGGCCCTCCCCCGTCCAGCGGGTCGCCACGGCCAGTGTGGTCAGCGCCGCGGCCTCGCCGGGGCGGTCGCCGGCGCGGCGCAGCAGGTCGGCCGCATGCTCGGCGCGGTGCGCCGCCTCGGCCGGGCGCGACTCCATCAGGGCCACCCGGGCGCGCTGCAGCAGGACCATCGCCACCAGGCGGTCGTCGTCGCCGGCATCGGCCAGCGCGGCGGTGAGCACCTCGTCCATGGCGGCGACCCCCGAGCCGGCCAGCTCCGGCAGGGCCAGGCGCACCCGCACCATCTGCCCGGGCGTCGCCGACAGCTGCAGGAAGTCGCCCAGCGCCCGCCGCACCAGCTCGACGTGGTTGCCCGGCGCGCCGGTCTCGATCGCGGTCGCGAGCCACTCGACCCGTTCGCCGGCGAGCTCGGCCGGGGAGCGGTCGGCGGCGAGGAGGTAGAGCTCGGTGGCGAGCTCGCGTCCGCCCGCGGTCGCCGCCTCCCGGGCCGCGAGCCCGAGCTCCCGGGCCAGCTCGGCGTGCGGTCGTGGGTCGGCCAGCGCGCGGTGCCGCACCTGCTCCCCGGCGCCCGGCGCCACGCCGGCGAGCTCGCGGTGCAGCTCGGCACGGCGTACGGCGGGGATCGCCTCGGTGATCACCCGGCGCAGCACCGGCGGGGTGAACCGGACCGCCTCCTCGGCGCGGGCGACCAGCCCCGCCGCGGCGGCCGCGCGCAGGTCGTCGTCGGCGCCGATCCGCCCCGCCCGCTCCAGCTGACGAACGGTGGGCCGGTGCAGGAGCGCGGCGCGGGCCAGGGTCTCGCGCACCTGCTCGTCCTGGGCGAGGAAGCGGGACCGGAGCAGCCGCTCGATCGTCTCGGGCAGAGGCCTGGGGCGTCCCAGCAGCGTGGGGTGCGGGCCGATCGCCCCGCACAGCGCCAGCGCGACCGACGGCAGTCCCCCGGACTCGGCGTACACACGCTGCGCCAGGTGGGCGGGCAACCCGTGCCGGCCGAGCAGGTCGATGGTGTCGCCCAGGTCGAGCGGGGGGACCTCCAGGCGGTGCAGATCGGGGAGGGCGGGGGTGCCGCCGTCGGGCCCGACGGTGACGACCAGCCCGACCCTGCCGGGCAGCCGGCGACGGGCGTAGGCGATCACGCAGACGGAGTCGTCGTCGAGCCACTGGGCATCGTCGAGCAGGATCAGCAGGGGCCGGCCCCTCGACAGCTCCTCCAGCAGGGCCCGGAACTCCTCGCAGAGCACCGACCGCAGCGCCTCGGTCGACAGGCCTGCCGCCAGCCGCTCGGCGGGCCGGCGCGGCGGCGTGGCGGGACCCAGCAGCGCCGGTGTCAGCTGGTCGATGAGGTCCTGGACGGCGGTGAACGGCAGCGAACGCTCCGCGGGCGTCCCGGCGGCCCGCAGGACCAGCGCCCCGTGGCCCGAACGGGCGCCGTCGTCGAGGGCGTCGAGGAGGGCGCTCTTGCCGATGCCGGTCGGCCCGTG
The DNA here is from genome assembly GCF_057747975.1 of Nocardia sp. 149-1B. NCBI lineage: Bacteria > Bacillati > Actinomycetota > Actinomycetes > Mycobacteriales > Nocardiaceae > Nocardia > Nocardia sp. 149-1B. The sequence continues at coordinate 4,998,248 of NZ_CM173233.1, read as the reverse complement.
GAGGGCAACCGGTTGGCCCCGCTCGAGGAGGATCCGGACCGCCGAGAGCAGGGTGAGCCGACCCACCACCCGAGACATGGAACCCCCAGCGTAGGCGACGCAAACCATGACCAACAGCCCTTGTGGTCGGGACCGATGAGGGGTTTGGTCGGAGGACGGAGGTCCCATCAGCGAGACCCGTGGCAGCAGGAGTGGTCATGGCAGACAAGGGCGGCGCAAACCGGAGAGCATCGGGACAGGATCTGGCGGCGAGCAGCCCGGACCGGATCCGCAACGTGGTGCTGGTGGGGCCCGCGGGCTCCGGCAAGACCACCCTCGCAGAGACGCTGCTCGCCGCCGCAGGCGCGATACCGCGCGCCGGCTCCGTCCGCGACGGGACGACCGTCTGTGACCACGAGGACTCCGAGCACGCCCACGGCCGCACGAACTCCCTCAGCGTCGCCCCCCTCGTCCACGAGGGCGTGAAGGTCAACCTCGTCGACACCCCCGGATACGCCGACTTCGTCGGCGAGCTGCGCGCTGGGCTGCGGGCGGCGGACTGCGCGCTGTTCGTCATCGCCGCGAACGACGGCATCGACGAGTCCACCCGTACCCTGTGGCGCGAGTGCGCAGCCGTCGGCATGCCGCGCGCGGTCGTGGTCACCAAGCTCGACCAGGCCCGTGCCGACTACGAGGGACTGCTGCGCCAGGCGCAGGATTCCTTCGGCGAGCGGGTCATGCCGCTGTACGTGCCGGTCCGCGACGGTGCGGAGGTCACCGGGGTCACGGGTCTGCTCTCGCCGAGCGCCGAGGCCGAGGCCACCGGGCTGCGCGGCGACCTGATCGAGGCCGTGATCGAGGAGTCCGAGGACGAGAGCCTCATGGACCGCTACGTCGGCGGTGAGGAGATCGACGAGAAGGTCCTCGTCGAGGACCTGGAGCGGGCGGTCGCGCGGGCGACGTTCTTCCCCGTCGTACCCGTCTGCTCGGTGACCGGGGTGGGCTGCGCCGAGCTGCTCGACCTCGCCGTCCGGGCGTTCCCCTCACCGGCCGAGCACCCCTCCCCCGACGTGTTCCTGCCGTCGGGCGCGGCGGCCGACCCGATCAGCTGCGACCCCGACGGGCCACTGGTCGCCGAGGTCGTGAAGACGACCAGTGACCCGTACGTCGGCCGGCTGAGCCTCGTCCGGGTGTTCTCCGGGACGCTGGTCCCCGACCAGACCGTGCACGTCTCGGGTCACTTCACCTCGTTCTTCGGTGACGGCGCCGGGCACGCCGACCACGACGAGGACGAGCGGGTCGGCAACCTCGGGCACGCCTTCGGCAAGCTGCAGGTCCCCACCGAGCGGGTCGTCGCGGGCGACCTGTGCGCCGTCGGCCGGCTCTCGCGGGCCGAGACCGGCGACACCCTGTCGGCGTCGGACCAGCCGCGGGTGCTCCGGCCCTGGTCGATGCCCGAGCCGCTGCTGCCGACCGCGATCGTCGCGCGCAGCAAGGCCGATGAGGACAAGCTCTCGCAGGCACTGTCGCGGCTGGCGGCGGAGGACCCGTCGTTGCTCATCGAGAACAACCCCGAGACCCACCAGCTCGTGCTCTGGTGCATGGGCGAGTCCCACGCCGAGGTCACGCTGGAGCGGCTCACCGAGCGCTACGCGGTGCACGTCGACCAGGTCCCGTTCGTGGTGTCGCTGCGCGAGACGTTCGGCGGCAAGGGCGCCGGGCTCGGCCGGCACGTGAAGCAGTCCGGCGGGCACGGGCAGTACGCCGTGTGCCAGATCGAGGTCGAGCCACTGCCGGAAGGCGGGGGCTTCGAGTTCGTCGACAAGGTGGTCGGCGGCGCCGTACCCCGTCAGTTCATCCTCAGCGTCGAGAAGGGCGTGCGGGCCCAGATGAAGCGCGGGGTGCGCCACGGCTACCCGGTGGTGGATCTGCGGGTGACGCTGCTGGACGGCAAGGCCCACGCGGTCGACTCCTCGGACATGGCCTTCCAGATGGCCGGCGCACTCGCGCTCCGCGAGGCCGCGGCGGCCACGACGGTGACGATGCTCGAGCCGTACGACACCGTGACGGTGGTCGTGCCCGACGACATGGTCGGTCCCGTGATGAGCGATCTGTCCTCACGCCGCGCCCGGGTGCTCGGCACCGACAAAGCCGGCGACGACCACACGCGAGTGCTGGCGGAGGTCCCGCAGACCGAACTGGTCCGCTACTCCGTCGACCTGCGCTCGGCCACCCACGGCGCCGGCGTCTTCACCCGGACGTTCGCCCACTACGAGCCGATGCCCGAGGAGGTCGCCCGCAACGTGACGACCCGGGAGGCCTGAAACCACGGCTCAGCGAGCGCCGCGAAGGAACGCCTCGATGATCGGGCCGGCGGTGCCGGAGCCCGACGAGCCGACGTCGACGAAGACCGCCACCGCGAGGTCGCCCTGGGCGGCGATCATCCAGGCGTGGGTCAGCACCTTGCCGCCACGCTCGAACTCGGCGGTCCCGGTCTTCGCGATCACCGGAGGACCGGGAACGTCGAGCAGGCCGATGCCGCTGCCCGAGGTGACCACCCCGCGCAGCATCGAGCGGAGCGCGTCCGCCTCGCCCTTGGTCAGCGGTGTGGCCTCGTCGGGCACCGACACGTCCACCGACCTCACGAGCCGGGGCACCACGGTGTGACCGGCCTGCACCGACGCGATCACGGTGGCCATCGCCATCGGTGAGGCCAGCACGGTGCCCTGGCCGATCAGGTCGGCCGCCGCCTCGGTCTCCGACGCCGGCGGCTCGACGCTGCCGAAGTACGCCGGGAACCCGAGGTCGTGGTCGATCCCGAGACCCAGCGAGGCCGCGGCGGCCGCGAGGTCGCCGTCGTGGAGCTTGCCGCGCTGGGAGATCACCGCGGTGTTGCAGGAGTTGGCGATCGCGGTGCGCAGGGGGATGTCGCCCAACGCTCCGCTGGGGTAGTCGTCGTAGTTCTCGAAGCGCTTGCCGTCGACGACGATCGAGGACGTGCAGGGCACCACCGACTCGGGGGTGAGGCCCGCGCGCAGCAGCGCCAGGCTGCTCACGCTCTTGAACGTCGAGCCCGGCGCGAGCTGACCGAACGTCGCCATGTTGTAGCCGTCGTTGCCGGGGCCGTTGGCCGCGGCCACGATCGCTCCGGTGGATGGCCGGATCGCGACCAGCGCGCTGGCCGGGCCGACGGAGGAGAGCGCGTCCTCCGCGACCAGCTGCAACCGCTCGTCGAGCGTGAGCCGCAGCGGCTCGCCCTGCTTGGCGTCGACCCGGAAGAGCTCGCGCTCGCGACCGTCGGAGGCGACCGCGTCGATCTCCACGCCGTCGGTGCCCTGCAGCTGCGCGTCGTACCTCGCCTGGAGCCCGGACAGCCCGGCCTGGTCACCGACCTGGTAGGCGTCGGGGTCCTTCTTGATCATCTCGGCGGTCACGGCGCCGACGCTGCCGAGGATCGGGGCCGCGAAGTCGTGCGTGGGCGCCAGGGGGATGTCATCGGCGAGCGCCCGCGCTCCCGGGATCGCCTGGTAGCCCTGGCCCACGGCGACCGGGACGTCGTCCTTGCGGAACACGATCGCCTCGACGTACGCCTTGTCGCCGGCGGCCTCGACCTGCTTGACGTACGGCGCCGCGTCGACGTCCACCAGCTGCGCCAGCCGGCGGGCGGACTCGCCGGCCCGTGCGGCCGGCACCAGCGAGCGGTCGATGCCGAAGCGCACCACCGGGCGTTCGGTCACGAGCGCGACGTCGCCGGCGCCGAGCACCGGCCCGCGCCCGCCACCGATCGGCGTCGCGTCGAGGACCGTGCCGGCCCCCAGGCTCGGCTCGACCAGGTCGCGCGACCAGGCGACCTGCCACTCGTCGTCGGTCTTCGTCAGCGACGCCTCGGTGGTGTAGCTCCACTCCTCGCCCGCGACCGGCCAGGTCCAGGACAGGGTCGCGGTCGCGGCGTCCTCCTTCTCCTTGGCGACGGTGGCGTCGCCCGCCGTCACCGCGGGAGTCAGGTCGCCCAGACGGTCGACGACCTCGGCGTAGTCCTTGGCCACGTCGTCGGGGGTCTCGTCGGTGAAGGCGACCGCCCCGAAGTCGCCCGAGACCAGCGCGGCCGCCAACGCGTCCGCGGCGTCGTCCGGATCGGGCCCGGACACCTTGTCGGTCGCGTCGCAGGCGGTCATGGCCGCGCTCGCGATGACGAGAGCGGTGGTGGCGAGAGAGAGTCGGCGGCCCGGACGCATGGTGTCGGTTCTACCAGCCCGCGCCGACCGCGGCGCCGACCATGTCGTCGACCGCGGCCTTGAACCGGGGGCAGGTGGCGATGTCGTGGGCGCGGCACCGCAGGGCGTGCTCGGTCATCGCCCGGGATCGGCGCATCTCCTCCATCCGACGGTCCAGGTCGGCGATGTGGGCCTCGAGCACCCGGTGCCGATCGACCGCCTCGGCGTCGAGCAGCACCTGCACCTGGTCGAGCGACATCCCGGCGGCCTTGCTGCGCATGATCACCGCGACCCGCACCAGGTCGTCGCGGCGGTACCGGCGCCTGCCGGCTCCGTCGCGCTCGGGGCGCAGCAAGCCGACGTCCTCCCAGTGCCGGAGCACGTGGGTCTCGAGGCCGACCCGTGCGGCAAGCTCACCGATTGCCACCGTCCCACTTGACTTCATGTTGACATGAAGTCACATCCTCGTGTGCATGACAATCTCAGACACCTTCCAGTACGACGCCGTCGTGATCGGCGGCGGCTCCGCAGGCCTTCAGGCGGCTCTCACGCTCGGCCGCGTGCACCGCCGCACGCTGCTCCTCGACGCCGGTCGCTACCGCAACGACCCGGCCCGCCACATGCACAACTTCCTGGGCCATGACGCCACCCCACCGGCCGAGCTGCGGGCCGCGGCCCGCCGCGACCTCGCCGGCTACGACACCGTGACGCTGCGCGACGCGGTGGTCGCCTCGGTCGGCCGCGACGGTGCGGGCTTCCGCGTGGTCGTCGGCGACGAGGAGATCACCACCCGCGGCCTGGTACTCGCGACCGGCGTCCGCGACGGTCTGCCCGCGGTGCCGGGCCTCGCCGAGCTGTGGGGCGACGTGGTCGCGCACTGCCCGTTCTGCCACGGCCACGAGCTCGCCGGTCGGCGGGTCGCGGTGCTCGGCGACCCCGGCCACCTCGTCGGACTGATGGGACCGGTCGCGTCCTCGGTCGAGGGGGTGGACCCCGAGCGCGTGGCCCGCGTCGAACGCAGCGACGGCGGCCTCCGGATGGTCCTCGACGACGGGTCCAGCGAGGAGTACGGCGGCCTGTTCGTCGCGACCGCCCTCAGCCAGGCGGCGCCGTTCGCCGAGCAGCTCGGACTCACCATGCTGCCGTCGGGCTGTGTCGAGGTCGACGTCATGGGACGGACGAGCGTCCCCGGGGTGCACGCAGCCGGCGACCTGGCCCATCACCCCGACCTGCCGATGCCGATGGCGTCCGTTCTCACCGCCGCCGCGTCCGGGCTGGTGGCCGGCGCCGCGATGGCGGCGTACCTGCTCTGACGTGGAGTCGTCCCGACTCAGCTGCTCTTGTGGCGCGGCTTCCTCTGGGCGGACTCGGCACGGGGCCCGCCGCTGTCGCGGGTGAGCTCGATCAGCTTGCCCGAGATGCGGGTCGACTGGAGCTTGTCCCAGGCGCCACCGGGGAGGTCGGCGGGCAGCTCGACGAGCGAGTGATCGGCACGGATGTCGATGTGCCCGAAGTCCTGCCGGGACAGGCCACCCTCGTTGGCGATCGCGCCGACGATCTGACGGGGCTCGACCTTGTGCCGCTTGCCCACCGAGATGCGGTATGTCGCCATCGGGACGTCGGTGCGACCGCGCGGCCGGCGCTCCCCGCGCTCGGGGCGGGCGCCCCGGTCGGGACGGTCGGTGCGCGCCGGACGATCGTCGCGGGGAGCCCGGACCTCGTCCCTCGGGTCGAGCAGCAGCGGGGTGTCGCCCTGGGCGACCACGGCCAGCGCCGCGGCGACGTCGGCCTCGGGCACGTCGTGCTCGCGCACGTAGTGCTGGACGATGTCGCGGAACCGCTCGATCCGCTCGGTGTTGGCGAGCGCTGCGGTGATCGCGTCGTCGAAGCGGGACAGCCGGGTGACGTTGACGTCCTCGACGGTGGGCAGCTGCATCAGCGTGAGCGGCTGCCGGGTCGCCTTCTCGATGTGCTTGAGCAGGTAGCGCTCACGCGGGGTCACGAACGAGATCGCGTCGCCCTTGCGGCCGGCGCGGCCGGTGCGCCCGATGCGGTGCACGTAGGACTCGGTGTCGGTGGGGATGTCGTAGTTGACGACGTGGCTGATGCGCTCGACGTCGAGGCCACGGGCAGCGACGTCGGTGGCGACCAGGATGTCGAGCTTGCCGGACTTGAGCTGGTTGACCGTGCGCTCGCGCTGCGTCTGCTGCACGTCACCGTTGATCGCCATCGCGGAGAACCCGCGGGCGCGGAGCTTCTCCGCGAGGGTCTCGGTCTCGTTCTTGGTGCGGACGAACACGATCATGCCCTCGAAGTTCTCGACCTCGAGGATGCGGGTGAGGGCGTCGACCTTCTGCGGGTAGGAAACCATCAGGTAGCGCTGGGTGGTGTTCGCCGACGTCGTCGTCTTGTTCTTGACCGTGATCTCGGCCGGGTCGTTGAGGTACTTCTTGGAGATCCGGCGGATCTGCGCGGGCATCGTCGCCGAGAACAGCGCGACGTTCTTGTCCTCGGGGGTGTCGGCGAGGATCGTCTCGACGTCCTCGGCGAAGCCCATGTTGAGCATCTCGTCGGCCTCGTCGAGCACCAGGAAGCGCAGCTCGGAGAGGTCGAGGGTGCCCTTCTCGAGGTGGTCCATGATGCGGCCGGGGGTGCCCACGACGATGTGCACGCCGCGACGCAGCGCGCTCAGCTGGACCCCGTAGCCCTGGCCGCCGTAGACGGGCAGGACGTGCACGCCCTTGATCCGCCCGGCGTAGCGCTCGAACGCCTCGCAGACCTGGAGCGCGAGCTCACGGGTCGGGGCCAGCACCAGCGCCTGGGGCGACTTCTGGGAGAGGTCGAGGCGGGAGAGGATCGGCAGCGCGAACGCCGCGGTCTTGCCCGTCCCGGTCTGGGCGAGGCCGACGACATCGCGCCCCGCCAGCAGCGGGGGGATGGTCGCGGCCTGGATCGCCGAAGGCGTCTCGTAGCCGACGTCGGCCAGTGCCTTGAGCACGGGCTCGCTCAGCCCGAGGTCGGCGAACGTCACCTCGGGGGTGGTCGTCTCGTCGTTCTCGTCACTGCTCACCCGTCAACGGTAGTGGGTGCGGGCGCCGGTGGCGGATTCGTCGTCGCGGTGGGCTGGGTCACCCTCCGATGACGATCCGGCCTCAGGCCGTCAGCGTGGGTCGCCCGGTCTCGACCCGTCCGGTCAGCCGGCGACGGAACGTGTCGTCCTCGACGGCGGTGACCTCGACGTCGTACCACCCGTGGTCGGTGGGCCAGGTGATCGTGCGGTGCGCGCCCGCCGGCACCCGCACGCTGCGTCGGCCGGCCGCGTAGCGCGAGGCCTTCAGGACGAGGGTGACGTCCGCCTTGCCGTCGTTGACGAGGTCCAGGCCGAGCGTGGCTCGCCGACGCACGATCGAGGGGCGTACGTCGACCTTGGCCGCTCGGCCGGTCGCGGTGCCGCGCAGCTCGCACCAGAACCGGTTGGGCCCCTGCACCACGACGTCCCAGTCGGTGATGGCCGGGACCGCCACGAGCTCCTGGCCCGCGGCGCCGACCTGGTGGAACGTGGGTCGGGCGCCGAGGTCGCCGTACCGGTAGACGGTGAACGCCGCGGCCTGGTCGCCACCGTTGGCGAGCACCAGGTTCAGCGCGCCGCCGGTGGGCCTGCCGGACACGGTCGGCTGGTAGCGCAGTGCCCGTGCTGGCCGGCGACCGGCCTCCTGGGTCGGCATCGCCTGGTCTGCGGGCGGGTCGGGGTGCCACCGGGTGATCGGGGCTGGGACGGGGTCGGGCTGCTGGGTGCTCGGCGGCCGACCGGCCCGGTCCCAGTCGAAGGCGTTCGTGAGGTCCGAGAGGGTCTGGCGACGCCAGTCGGAGATGTTCGGCTCCCGCACGCCGGTGACCTTCTCGAGGAACCGGATCGTCGAGGTGTGGTCGGCGAGCGAGGAGTCCACCACCCCGCCGACGGTCCACGGCGACACGATCGTCATCGACACCCGCGGACCGGGCCCGACCGGGTGCCCGAGGTACCAGTCGTCGTCGTTGCCCGAGGACGGCCGCGGCGCGACGGGCGGCGGGACGTGGTCGAAGAACCCGTCGTTCTCGTCGAAGTTCAGGAGCAGTGCCAGGCGCGACCAGGTGTCGACGTCGGCGGCGATGACGTCGAGCAGGTCGTGCACGAGGTTGGCGCTGCCGACGGGCGTGGAGGCTCCGGGGTGCTCGGACTCCGACGCGGGCGGCACCACCCACACCACCGTCGGGAGTGTGCCGGAGCGGATGTCGGCGCGGATCCGGTCGAGCAGCGTGCCCGGCTTGCTGCGGTACATCGCGCGGTCGAACAGCGACCGCTCGGCGGGGGTCAACGACTCCCGGCCCTTCGCCAGCTGGGCGAGCCGGGCGTCCTGCTCGGCCGCCGGCAAGTCACGCAGGGAGTCGTAGAACTCCTCGGTGGTGCGGTAGGTGCCGTCGACGTGCTGCAGCATCTTGGTGCCGATCGCCTTGAACGGCTTGAAGTACTCCACCGCGTTGTCGGTGAAGTTGTCCCACTCCTGATAGATCTGCCAGGAGACGCCCGCCGCCTCGAGCCGTTCGGGGTACGTCGTCCAGTCATACCCGGCGTGCGCGTAGTCGTAGGCGTCGTTGCCGACCGCGCGACGGACGCCGTCCGGCTCGAAGCCGGTCGTTCCGGTCCACCAGTAGTTGCGGTTCGGGTTGGTCGACCCGAACACCGAGCAGTGGTAGGCGTCGAGCGTCGTGAACGTGTCGGCCAGCTCGTACTGCAGCGGGATGTCGCGACGGTCGTAGTAGGTCATCGTCGAGACGGTCTTGGCGGGGATCCACTGGTCGTACCAGCCGTCCGCCCAGGCCTGGGTCGCGTCGGAGAACCCGTGCGGGAGGCCGCCGAGGTACTGGATGTCGGTCGCCGGGCGGCCGGCGACGCTCGCGGCGTCGCGCACCGAGAACGGCAGGACGTCGCGCGAGCCGTCGGCCTGGGCGAACACCGACCCGCCGGCGCGGCGCCGCAGCGGGTCGTGGTCGCCGTACCCCCGAACGCCGCGCAGGCGCCCCAGGTAGTGGTCGAAGGACCGGTTCTCCTGCATGAGCAGGACGACGTGCTCGACGGCCCGGAGCCCGCCGGGGCGGACCGGGGCCGCCATCGCACGGTGCAGGGAGGCGGGCAGGAGCGTGGAGGCGGCGACGGCGCCCGCGGCGGCGGCGCCCGCCCCGAGGACCTGGCGGCGAGAAGGACCCGAGATCTGGTTCACGCCTCCATCCGAGCAGCCCGCCCGCTCGGATGGATGAACGCCGGGCGTCGAGCCGGCGACCGTCGGCGGTCAGCGCCTCACTCGACGGTCACGGACTTCGCCAGGTTGCGCGGCTTGTCGATGTCGTGGCCCAGGTGCAGGGCGGCGTGGTAGGCAAGCAGCTGCAGCGGGATCGTGAGCAGGATCGGGTCGAGCTCGCGCTCGTTGCGGGGTACGACGATGCGCTGGACGTCCGCGTGCTCGGCGAGCTCACCGAGGTCGACGTCCTCGTGCGTGACCACGACCAGCGGTCCGCGCCGGGCCGCGATCTCGTGCAGCGCGCCGACGTTGCGGTCGGTCAGCTCGTCGGACGGGACGATGGCGACCGTCGGCACATCCTCGGAGATCAGCGCGAGCGGCCCGTGCTTGAGCTCGGAGGTCTGGTAGGCCTCGGCGTGGCGGTAGGAGATCTCCTTGAACTTCTGGGCGCCCTCCCGGGCCACCGGGAACCCTCGCACCCGGCCGACGAAGAAGAGGCTCTCGGCCTCCGCGAGCCGCTCCGCCAGCCCGGCGAGCCCGTCCTCCTGGGCGAGCACCTCCTCGATCTGGGCCGGGAGGCGGTTCAGCCCCGCGATCAGGCGGCGTCCGTCGGCGATCGAGAGGTCGCGGACGCGCCCCAGCTGGAGCGCGAGCAGCGCGAAGCCGACGAACATGTTCGTGAGCGCCTTGGTGGAGGCGACCGCGACCTCCGGACCCGCGTGCAGGTAGATGCCGCCGTCGCACTCGCGCGCGATCGCGCTGCCGACGACGTTGACCAGGCCGACCACGCGGCCGCCCTTGCGCCGGATCTCCTGGACCGCGAGCAGCGTGTCGATGGTCTCGCCGGACTGGCTCACCGCGACGTAGAGGGTGTCGGGCTCGATGATCGGGTTGCGGTAGCGGAACTCGCTGGCCGCCTCCGCGTCCGCGGGGATCCGAGCGAGCTCCTCGACCAGGCCTGCCCCCATCTGGCCGACGTAGTAAGCCGATCCGCAGCCGAGGATCTTCACGCGCCGGATCGCGCGGTTCTCCCGGGCGTCCATGTTCAACCCACCGAGGTGGGCGGTCCCGAACCGCTCGTCGAGCCGCCCGCGCAGCGCCGCCTCGGCCGCCGCGGGCTGCTCGTGCATCTCCTTGCTCATGAACGAGTCGTGCTCGCCGGCGTCGTACGACGTGGGGTCGACGTCCAGCTTGATCGCGCTCTTCGCGGTGGAGGTGAGGTCCAGGCGGTAGGTCGTGAAGCCGGTCGCGGTGACGCTGGCGATCTCGCCGTCGTCGAGGTGGGCGACCGTCGTCGTGTGGCGGACGATCGCGGCCAGGTCCGAGGCCACGAACATCTCCCGCTCCCCGACGCCCACGATCAGCGGGCTGCCGTTGCGAGCGGCGACGATGCGGTCGGGGAAGTCGACGTGCATGACCGCGATGCCGTAGGTGCCCTCGATCAGTGCCAGCGACTCGCTGACCTTGCCCTCCAGGGTCTCGGCCTCCGAGAGCGCCACCAGGTGGGCCAGCACCTCCGAGTCGGTCTCGCTGACCAGGTCCACGCCCTCGTCGGCCAGGCGGTGCCTCAGCGCGGCCGCGTTGTCGATGATGCCGTTGTGCACGATCGCGACGCGTCCCTTGGCGTCGGTGTGCGGGTGGGCGTTGACGTCGTTGGCGGCGCCGTGGGTGGCCCAGCGGGTGTGCCCGACGCCGACCTTGCCGGCGAAGCGCTTGGGCAGTCGGTCGGCGAGGTCACGCACCCGGCCGGCCTGCTTGGCGACCTTGAGCCCGGTCCCCCCGAGCACGGCCACGCCGGCCGAGTCGTAGCCCCGGTGCTCGAGCCGGGTCAGACCCTCCACCAGGATCGGCGCAGCCTGCTGGGCCCCGACGTACCCCACGATTCCGCACATCCCGATCGGTCCTCTCAGGTCATCCGTACACGATGCGGCGCAGCTGCCGCTCGGTCAGCGCGGGCGCCGCGACCACCCGCCCCGCGACCTCGGCCGCGAGGCACGCGAAGATCTGGTCGTTGCGAGCGCCGTACGTCCGCAGCTCGGCGTGGCGGCGGCGGACGTACTCCTCCACCGACTCGGCATGGAAGGCGAGCACGTCCTGGACCACTCGGGCCGCCTCGCTCGGCGACAACCCGGTGCTGGCTGCGATCCGGGCGACGAGCTCGGGGTCCGGAGGCCCCGACTGCGCTGACACACCTCGATCCTGCTCCGGGACGCGATCGAAGCGCAACTATCTGCCCGATATCGGGCAGATAGGCGCAATCCCGGAGATCGAGGGTTCTGGCGTCAGGTCCGCATCGGAGGTCCGGGTGGAGCGTCCGGCCTCCGCCGCGCCGCCCGAGAGGGGTCCGAGTGGAGGGCGTCGAGCGAATTTTGCCGAAATAGTGACACCCGGGTGGGTGTGGGCTAATCTAGATGAACAGAAGGTGAACGAAAGGCATCCGATGAACGACTCCACGACGACCAGCAACCTGGTGCAGACCTGGGTGCCCGTGACCGACGCCCACGGGCGGACCCACCTCGAGGCCCACTGGACGACGCCGACCCAGGCCGGCGCCCCCGCCCACCTCGAGCACCACACCCCGCACGCAGCCTGACCGCTGCTCAGACATTCCCGGCAACCCGCCCGACGACCTGCTCGACAGGGTCGGGCGGGTTGTTGCGTTCGCTGGGAATTCTCCCGCTAGAGGGAATGAATCGGACTCCGGTCCGGTTATGGTGGTCAAAGGTTCAACGACCCGACGACCATCACCAGGAGCCACCATGTCCTTCCTCAGCCGCAAGTCCGACGAGACCTTCGACGCCCCCACCGCCGCCGTCGAGGACATCTCCGGCGACTACACGATCGACCCGACGCACACCCGCCTCGGCTTCAGCACCCGGCACGCGATGGTCACGACCGTCCGCGGCCAGTTCACCGGCTTCGCCGGCACCGCCCACGTCGACACCGCCAACCCGGCCGCGTCGAAGGTGGAGCTGACCATCCAGACCGCCAGCATCGACACCGGTGTCGCCGACCGCGACGCCCACCTGCGCTCCGCCGACTTCTTCGACGCCGAGACCAACAAGGAGATCACCTTCTCCTCGACCAACGTCGAGCGCGACGGCGACGACTGGGTCGTCACCGGTGACCTCAGCATCAAGGGCGAGACCAAGCCCGTCACGATCACCTTCGAGCCCACCGGTTCGGCCCGCGACCCGTTCGGCAACCTGCGCATCGGCTTCGAGGGTGGCACCACCATCAACCGCAAGGACTGGGGCCTGACCTGGAACGCCGCCCTCGAGACCGGCGGCGTGCTCGTCTCCGAGAAGATCAAGCTCGAGTTCGACGTCTCCGCGATCCGCAACGCCTGAGCCCACCACTGGTCTCGACCAGTACCGCTCCGCGAGACGGGGCCGCCGGAAAATCGGCGGCCCCGTCTCGCGTCTCCTGCTTCGATGACCCCCGTGCCCGAACCACTCACCCTTCCCGACGGCCTCTCCCAGCGGCCGCTGCTGATCTCCGACTCCGCCGCCGTGACCGAGGTGATGGCCGCCCAGGAGGCCCACGACACGGGCACTGTCTCGATCGAGGAGGCCGACATCCTCGGCGACTGGGGCCGCCCGTCGTACGACGTCTCCGCCAACACCGTCGGCGTCCTCGACGGCGACCGTCTCGTGGCGTACGCCGAGATGATGGGCGCCGACCGCGGCGACGCCGCCGTCCACCCGGACCACCGAGGCCGCGGCATCGGCACCGCCCTGGCCGGCTGGATGCAGGCCAAGGCCCGCGAGGCCGGCTCGCCCGTGATCGGCATGCCGGTGCCGCAGGGATCCCCCGGCGACCGGCTGCTCGAGGCGCTCGGCTACCACGTCCGCTGGCAGAGCTGGGTGCTCAAGCTGCCCGCCGACGCCCAGATCCCGCCGCGTGACCTGCCGGCCGGCTACACGATCCGCGAGGCGACGCCGGCCGACCACGAGGCCTGCTGGACCGTCGTCGAGGACGCCTTCCTCGAGTGGTCCGAGCGCGAACGGACGCCGCTGGACGACTGGCTGGCGACCGTCGTCGGGCGCCCCGGCTTCGAGCCCTGGAACCTGCGCGTGGTCACCGACCCCGAGGGCGCCGTGGTCGGGGTGACCCAGGTCTTCGTCGCCAGCGACAAGGAGGGCTACATCAACAAGGTCGCCACCCGACGCGACCAGCGCGGCCGGGGGATCGCCCAGGCGATGCTGGTCGATGCGTTCGCGGCGGCCCGCGCCCACGGGGCGACCTCCTCGGGCCTCGCGACCGACTCGCGCACCGGCGCGCTCGGCCTCTACGAGAAGGTCGGCATGACGGTGGCCTCGACCTGGGTGAACCGCGCGATCCATGTCTAGTCGGGACTGGAACGAACCTGCGTAACCCACCCCAGGATCGCGAGCGCGTCTAGGGTCGGCGGATGCGTGTCCTGATCGCGATCGCGACTCTTCTGGCTGGTTCCCTCGTCGGCCTGAGCGGAGCCGCACCCGCCTCCGCCTCCGATCTCGTAGCGTGCCCGCCGCCGACCATCCATGGCATGGTCGTCACCGCGCTCAACGTGAACGGCATCGGGTGCGCGGAGGCCGAAGGACTCGCGATCCACTCCCTGCGGCACGGCCCGCCGGATGGTTGGACCTGCGTCCGACGGACCCATCTCCACGACGTCGGGGGAGGCCTCTTCCGCCTGAACTTCACCTGGCACTGCTGGACGACCGACGACACGTCGTACCACCTCCACTACCACCACCACCCGAGGTGACGAGAACAGGTTCCAGCCGTCTGGTTGGCTGAGCCCATGCCACGCACGCCGAGGACCCGGTTCGCCACCCGCTACGACTTCCGGGCCCCCGGAGCCGACCCGGCCGCCCGGCAGGAGATCTTCGCGCGGGCCGTCGAGCAGGCGGCGTACGTCGACCGCCACGGCCAGGACGCGCTGATGGTCTCCGAGCACCACGCCGCGGACGACGGCTACCTGCCCAGCCCGCTGCTGGTCGCCTCGGCGTTCGCCGCGGTCACCACCCGGATCTCGATCACGGTCTCGGCGCTGCTGGTCAACCTCTACGAGCCGGTCCGTCTCGCCGAGGACATCGCCGTGCTCGACCACCTCAGCAAGGGCCGGGTCAGCTACACCTTCGGCCTGGGCTACCGGCCGGTCGAGTACGCGCTCTACGACCGCTCGTGGGAGACCCGTGGCCGTGACGTCGAGGAGCGGATCGGCCGGGTGCTGGAGGCCTGGTCGTCCGGCGAGGTCACGCCCGCGCCCTACTCGCAGCCGCACCCGTTCCTCTTCTACGGCGGCGGCTCGCCGGCCGCCGCCCGCCGGGCCGCGCGACTGGGGCTCAACTTCCAGCCCCAGCACGGCGACCCGGTGCTGAAGGAGATCTACGACGCCACCTGTCGGGCCGCGGGGCGCGAGCCCGGGTTCGTGCTGCGGGCGCCGGAGGGCGGGCCGGCGAACGTCTTCTGCGCCGAGCGGCCCGAGGAGTTCTGGGAGCGCTACGGCCACCACCTGCTCGCGGACGCCGTGGCCTACCAGGAGTGGCACGGCGAGGCGGGGTCGTACGTCGTGGACCACTCGCGCACGGTGGAGGAGATGCGGGCGGCCGGGGTGTACGTCGTGCTCACCGCCGACGAGCTCATCGAGCGCTGCCGCTCCGGCGACATCGCGCTCGTCACCAGCCACCCCGCCTGCGGCGGGCTGCCGGCCGAGCCGTCCTGGGAGAGCCTGCGGCTCGTGTGCGAGACGGTGCTGCCGGCGGTCAGGAGCTGACGGTCGTCACGACCGTCGTCACCGAGGGCCGCGGCGGGGTGGAGGAGAACCCGAACCGCGGCGGCGGGCTGACCGGCACGAGGCGGCCGAGGTCGGACCCGTCGAAGGCCCCGGCGATCGCGGCGATCGCGTGGTGGTCGGTCGCGCCGTACCACTCACGGCGTCCGTTGCCCGCCGAGCCGCGGGTGCGGACGCCGCGCAGGGCGATGCGTGCGACCGGGTCGGTCACCGCGCACCACGCCGGGCTCTCGGCGATCCGGCGCGGCACCAGCCGCAGCACGTGACCGAGTCCGGTCCGGCCGCCGACCTCGAGCCGGAGCGTGAGGGACGCGGACTCGACGTCCCAGCCGTCGACGGCGATCCGCTCCACCCGCACCTCGTCGAAGACGTACGTCGTGGCCACGAAGTCGGCGACCTCGGCGGTCGGCGCCACCAGCACGCGGTGACCGCCGGCCGTCTCGACCATGGCGTCGGCGAACGCGCCGTACGGCGACTCGTCCCAACGCCCCACCACCACGCGGACGCCACTGGTGGTGCCGACGCCGGCGATCGCACCGCGGAACCGCTGGCGACTCACCGGATCGGCGCGCCCGAGATCGACCGCGCGATGACCAAGCGCTGGATCTCCGAGGTGCCCTCGAAGATCGTGTAGATCTTGGCGTCGCGCGCCCAACGCTCGACGGGGTACTCGCGGGTGAAGCCGTTGCCGCCGAGGATCTGCATCGCCTGACCGGTGACGCGTACGGCAGTCTCGCCGGCGAACAGCTTGGACATCGACCCCTCGGCCTGCTCGAAGCGCTTGCCCTGTCGGCCCATCCAGGCGGCGCGCCACACCAGCAGCCGCGACGCCTCGATCGAGGTCGCCATGTCGGCGAGGGTGAAGGCGATCGCCTGGTTCTCGATGATCGGCTTGCCGAACTGCTCGCGGGTCTTCGCGTAGTCGAGCGCCACCTCGTACGCCGCCCGGGCGATGCCGATGGCCTGGGCGCCGACCGCGGGGCGGGTCCGCTCGAAGGTCGCCATCGAGGCGTTGCCACCGGCCCGCGTCCCCTCGCGGGCTCGGGCGAGGCGGGCGTCGAGCTTGTCCTTGCCGCCCAGGAGACAGCGGCCGGGCACCCGGACCTGGTCGAGCACCACCTCGGCGGTGTGCGAGGCGCGGATGCCGTGCTTGTGGAACTTCTGCCCCTGGCTGAGCCCCTCGGTGCCCGGCGGCACGACGAAGCTGGCCTGCCCGCGCGTGCGCAGCTCGGGGTCGACGACCGCGGTCACCACGTGGACGTCGGCGATGCCGCCGTTGGTGGCCCAGGTCTTGGTGCCGTTGAGCACCCACTCGTCGCTGGCCTCGTCGTACGTCGCGCGGGTGCGCATCGCCCCGACGTCGGAGCCGGCGTCGGGCTCGGAGGAGCAGAACGCGCCGAGCTTGAGGTCACCCGGCGCGCCGTACATCGCCGGCACCCACTCGGCGACCTGCTCGTCGGTGCCGTTGGCCCGGACTCCCGCGGCGGCGAGCGAGGTGCCCACGATCGAGAGCCCGATGCCCGCATCGCCCCAGAAGAGCTCCTCCATCGTGATCGGGAACCCGAGGCCGGTCTCGTCGAGCGCCTGGGCGACGATGAAGTCGACGGAGTACAGCCCGGCCTTCGCGGCCTCCTCGACCACGGGCCAGGGGAACTCCTCGCGCTCGTCCCACTCCGCCGCCGCGGGGCGCACCACGTCGGCGGCGAAGTCGTGGACCCAGGCGCGCAGGTCGAGGTGGTCCTGGTCGAGCTCGAACGACGGCGTCACGCGCCGACCCTACGCGTGGGCCCGCTCGTGCGGCTCCAGCTCGGCCTCGACCCCGGGGTCGCCTGCGTCCGCGTGGTAGTCCTGCGGCCGGGTCTGGTCGACCCCCTCGGCGAGGCCCATCGCTCGGAACACCACGGTGAGGACCGCAGCGACCAGCACGTTGGCCACGAAGGCGATCAGCGCGATGTAGACCTTGGTCTCCGTGCCCGGAAAGGCCACCAGCGGCCCGCCGAAGTGCTGCTGCTGGGGCGAGGCGACGCCGTACGCGAGCCAGGTGCCCCAGGCCATGCCGACCGCCCACCCCGCGAACAGGCCCCACCGGTGGAACCACCGGGTGTAGAGGCCGATCACGATCGCCGGCAGCGTCTGCAGGATCCACACACCCCCGAGCAGCTGCAGGTTGATCGCGAAGTCCTTCGACAGGGCGAGCACGAACACCAGCGCCCCGAACTTCACGAACAGGGACGCGATCTTGCTCTGCCTGGCCTCCTGGGCGTGCGTGGCGTCACGGTTGATGAAGGCCCGGTAGATGTTGCGGGTCCACAGGTTGGCGGCGGCGATCGACATGATCGCCGCGGGCACCAGCGCGCCGATCACGATCGCGGCGAACGCGACGCCGGCGAACCACGGGCTGAACTCGTTCTCGAACAGCTGTGGCACCGACTGCTGGGGGTTGTCGACCTTGACCCCGGCGGCGATCGCGACGAAGCCGAGCAGCGCCAGGAGCCCGAGCAGGAAGGAGTACGCCGGCAGCAGGGCCGCGTTGCGGCGGATCACCGAGCGGCTGCGGGTGGAGAGCACCCCGGTGACGGAGTGCGGGTACATGAACAGCGCCAGCGCGGAGCCGAGGGCCAGGGAGGCGTAGGCCCACTCGACGCCGGCCGGCCGATCGGACTTCGGGGGCGCCGTACCTGTCACGTTGGACTGCGCGAACGAGTCCTTCGCGGCGGTGAAGATGTGGTCCCACCCGCCGAGCTGGCTGGGCAGGTAGAGCACCGCGACGATGATCACCACGTAGATCAACGAGTCCTTGACGAACGCGATCAGCGCGGGCGCCCGCAGGCCGCTGGAGTAGGTGTAGGCGGCGAGCACCACGAACGCGACCAGCAGGGGGAAGTCCTTGACCAGCCAGTTGTCGCTGTCCGTGCCGATCCCCATCACCTGCAGCACCACCTGCATGCCGACCAGCTGGAGCGCGATGTAGGGCATGGTCGCGAGGATCCCGGTCAGCGCGACGGCCAGCGCCAACGGCCGGCTGTCGTAGCGACCCTGGACGAAGTCGGCCGGGGTCACGTAGCCGTGCCGGTGGCTCACCGACCAGAGGCGGGGCAGGAACACGAAGATCAGCGGGTAGACCACGATCGTGTACGGCACCGCGAAGAACCCGACCGCGCTCCCGGCGTACAGGGTCGCGGGCACCGCGATGAACGTGTAGGCGGTGTAGATGTCGCCGCCGATCAGGAACCAGGCGATGAACGTGCCGAAGCCCCGCCCGCCCAGGCCCCACTCGTCGAGGCTGTCCAGGCTCTGTGCTCGGTGCCAGCGCGCCGCCGCGAAGCCGAGCACCGTGACGACCAGGAACAGGAACACGAACACGCCGAAGACGACGCCGTTGACGTTCTCGATCATCGGCCGGTCACCGCTGCCCGTGCTCGCGGTGCGCGCCGGTTCCGTCCGGCTCCGGCGGCAGCCCGTGTGCCACCCGTCCGGCCCGGTCGGCGGCGGTCGCCACGACGTACGCCGGCACCGTGAGGGCCACCGAGACCACGATCAGCAGGAACTGGAACCAGTAGTAGAACGGGAACCCGAGGAACGCCGGCTCCTCGCGGTTGTAGAGCGGCACGCACAGCGGCAGCACGACCGCAGGCGCGAGCAGCAGAGCGACCAGGATCCAACGGCGTCGCGACGCCATGGCACACCTCCCGAGATGGATGAACAGCCGTGACGGCGCTCACGTACCCACTTCGGTGGCTGCGGACGCACGTGATCGAGCCCGCCCCGCACGCGGCGGGACGGGCTCGGTCTCGGAGGTGGAGCTCAGTCCGGGGTCACGCTCGTCGGCTCAGCTGGAGGGAGAGATCTGCTTGCCCGTGCGGGACCGCACGCAGAACACGTTGTAGAGGACGTGGCCGCCGCCGCCCTGGTCCCAGAAGCTGAACGCGCGGGTCTTGGGCCGCGGGTCCATGCCGAGGAACCAGACGTGCTGCCAGTCGTAGATCCAGAACGCACCCACCATCGCCTTGTAGTCCTGGTAGGCGCTGCCGTTCGCGCCGTCGTCGCACGAGAGCCGCTTCTCCTGGATGCCGTTGGACCAGGTGTGGTCGTCGAAGCCGGAGTACGGGTCGACGTTCGGCCGCCACTTCATCATCAGCTCGTGCCGGTGCCCGGTGGCCGCGAGGACCCGGTTGCTCAGGCAGCGGAAGGCGACGTTGATGTCGGTGTTGTCGGTGTCGACGACGAACGCCCACTGCCAGCCCCCGAAGTCGGGCGTCGGGTAGCTGCCGATCAGCCGACCGCGCTCGTTGTGGACGAAGTCGAAGCCCGGAGCGACGGCGGAGTACCCGGGCGCGCACTGCGCGGCGTGAGCGAAGCCGGCCTGGTAGGTCCCGTGCAGCATGCCGGGGTGCGAGAACCCGATCGGGTCGGTCAGGTCGATGCCGTGCTTGTGCGCGGCGTTCGCCTCGGTCTGCTTGCGGATGCACGTCACGAAGAGCTTCACCTGAGCGTTGCCGTCGGCGTAGTTCTCGTAGCGGAAGTACCACTGGCTCTTGCTGCTCGAGTACGACGCGTGGAACACCACGTCGCGCTCGTCGCCGAACGTGTCGGGCGGGTTGGCCTGGTCGACGTGGTCGACGCGCCACATCCCGTCGAGGGCGTAGTCCCCGTCGTTGCACGAGAGGTAGGTCTCGCCGGCGTTGTCGGGGAACTCACCACTGAGGTCGACGTGCGCCTCGACCTTGTACATGTAGACCTCGTGCGGGCGCGGGCCGACCGCGGCAGAGGCCGGGTTCGCGAGCGCGCCGACGATGGCCATCGGGCCGAGCAGCGCGGCCGCGGCCGCACCGATGGCGAGACTGCGGATCCGGGACTGAGCCGTCATGACGACGATCTCCTTGCGTTGACAGGTAATGAGGCATGGGCGTCACCGAGAACGCCCTTCCGGCCCCCCCAGCCCGGTGTTCCGCAAGGTTAGGTGTGGCTCAACGCACTGCGAAGCTGGTCTATGACGGTGGTCTACGACACTGGTCTACCGCTCTCATCTGGACCACTGTCGGGCGCTCGCGGCCCTCCGGCGCCGGCCCATGACGAAGAAGACGACCAATGCTCCGGCCAGGATCAGCGGCAGGTGGGTGAGGACCGTGAGCACCAGCAGCACGGCGAGGATCACCAGCAACGGCGACGGGAGACGACGGTGGAACGGCGCCATCCCGGTGCTCCAGTACGTCGCCGGGCGGGTCCCGCGCGGTCGCACCGGCGAGGCCGGCGCGGGCCAGCCCGGCAGGTCGCGGAACACCGGGCGCAGGTCGGCCCGGGTGCGAGCCGCCCAGATCCGGTCGAGGCGCTCGGCGTGCTCCTCGGAGCTCAGCCGGCCCTGGGCGTAGTGCTCACCCAGGGCCGTTGCCGCCTGCTCCCGGTCGGTGTCGCCGATGCGGAGCTGGTCGTCGTTCACGACTCCTCCTCGATGTCCGGGTCCGTCTCCGGGTCCGTCTCCGGGTCGCCGTCCGCCAGCACGCCGTAGAGCCGGCGGCGGGTGTCGACGAGGATCTCGATCGCGGCCCGGCGCTGGTGGTCGCTCCCGTTGGTCACGATCTGCCAGACCGCGCCCATGACCTGGCCGATCTCGGGCTTGAGGTCGGCATAGCCGACCTGGTCCTCGCGGTCCTCCGGCTCGGTCTCCTCGAACGGCGCCCACACGGCGGCCAGCTCGTCCGCGTGCTCGGCGACGTAGGCCTCACCCTCGTCGGTGAGCCGCAGGCTCCGCCGGCCACCGTTGTCGCCGGTCGCGACCAGGCCCTCGTCCTCGAGCTGCTGGATCGTGGGGTAGACCGAGCCGGGGCTGGGGCGCCAGGCGCCCTTGCTGCGCTCGGCGATCTGCTGGATCACCTGGTAGCCGTTGACGGGGTCGCCGTTCCACTGCGCGGTCCGGACGACGTCCAGGATCGCGGTGCGGACGTCCCCGCGGCGGACCCGCGGGCCCCGCTGACGCTCACCCTGGGCGAGGCCGAACAGACCGGCCACCCACGGCGGCGGTCCCGGGTGCCCCGGCCGGCCGAAGCCGCCCGGCCCGCCGCCTGGTCCACCCCAGGGGCCGCCCCACGGTCCCCCGCGGCGGCCACCGTGCTGGTGCCACTCCTGATCCACCTGGCCGGCCCACTGCCGGCTGAATCCCCTGCGTCCCATGTCGGGACTCCTCTCAGATCGAGATATCGCGCTCGGCGTACTGTCGCCGACACTTCACGATATATCGCGAGCGTACGCCCGTCGCGGTGACCGGGCAAGACGATTCCTCGGGCGGCTCACCGCGCCAGCCAGGCGGCGTAGGCGTCGAAGGTGTAGGGGCGGCCGAGGAAGTCGGCGACCAGGTCGGCGGCGTCCCGGGAGCCGCCGGCGGCCAGCACCCGGTCGCGGTAGCGCCGGGCGACGCCCGCCTCGAAGAGATCGTCCGCGTCGAACGCCGAGAACAGGTCCTTGGCGATCACCAGCGACCACATGTAGGTGTAGTAGGCCGAGGAGTAGCCGTTCAGGTGTCCGAAGCTGGCGAACATGTGGGTGCCGTCGATGTAGGCGAACGGCGAGTAGCGCGCCTGCAGGTCGCGCATCGCGGCGGTCAGGTCCGCGGGCCGCGAGGTGTGGAACCAGTAGGACATCGCGGCATAGAACATCTGCGTGCGCGCCTGGTAGCCCTTGCCGAAGTCGTCGGCCGCCCGCATCCGCTCGACGAGGTCGGCCGGGATCGGCGCACCCGAGGCGTCGATCGCGAACCCACCCAGGACCTCCGCGTCCCATGCCCACTCCTCCAGCATCTGGCTGGGCGCCTCGACGAAGTCCCACTCGGTCGCCACGCCGGAGAACCGGGTCCAGTCGCCGTGCCCGGCCAGCACGTGGTGCACGAGATGGCCGAACTCGTGGAACAGCGTGACCACGTGGTCGTGCTCCATCAGCCCCCGGGAGAAGTTGCACACGAGCACGCCTTCCGGCACCTGGCGCCCGGCCAGGCCGTCGACCAGCGTGAACTGGGCGGCGTGCTTGTACTTGCCCTCCCGCGGGTGCAGGTCGAGGTAGATGCGGCCCAGCAGGTCGTCGGTCTCGGCGTCGTGGACGTCGTACGCCGTGACCTCCTCGTGCCAGACGGTCGCGTCGGGCACCGGCTCGTAGCGCAGCCCGAACAGCCGGCCGGTCACGTCGAGCAGGCCCTGCCGCACCCGGGCGAAGTCGAAGTAGGTCCGCACGCGCTGGGAGTCGACGTCGTGACGCTCCTGGCGGACCAGCTCCTCGTAGTACAGCGCGTCCGCGGAGTCGATGCCGCTGGCGCCGGGCACGTCGCGGCGGTAGCGCTCGAGCAGGAGGTCGAGGTCGCGGCGCATCGGCTCCTCGGCGGCCGCCGCGATCCGATCGATGAACGCCGGGATGGCCGGGCCCTCCCCGATCATCTTCACGGCCGCGTCGTACGACGCCCAGTCGGCGTAGCCGACCAGCGTCGCGAGCTCGTGGCGCAACGCGAACATCTCGCGCAGCAGCGGCTCGTTCTGCGGCCACCCGCGCTCCAGGAAGGCGACGGTCACCTCGCGCCGCAGCGCCGGGTCGTGGGCGAACATCCGCACCGGCACCGAGTCGGGGTAGTCGGTCGTGACCGTGACCAACCCGTCGTCGTCCGCTGGATGGGCCTCGACCCAGTCCTGGGGGAGCCCCTCGAGCCGCTCGGGCGGCACCCGCACCGTGCGCACGTCGTCGCGGATCGTGCGGCCGAACTCCTGCCCGATCTCGGTGAGACGGGCGTTGATCTCGGTGAGGCGCGCGCGGGTCGCGTCGTCGAGGTCGACGCCGGCGCGCCGGAAGTCCTCGAGCGTCTTGTCCAGGAGCCGGGCGGCGTCCGGGTGCAGCCCGGTCGGGTCGGCGGCGGCGAACACCTCGTAGAGGCCGCGATCCTGGCGCAGCTCGGTGGCCAGGCGGTCGACCTCGGCCTCGGCCGCCTCGCACGCCGTACGCACCTCCTCCAGCGGGTGCACGTTCGCGAGCAGCGACGAGATCGCCGCCACGCCGGACAGCTCACGGGTCACCTCGTCCCAGGCGCGGAGCACGGCGAGCGTGTCACCCGGAGGGTCGTCGCGCAGCCGGCGGGTGCGCTCGCGGGCGGCGGACAGGCCGTCACGGGCGCGGGTCACCACCCACTCCTGGGCGTCGGCGGCAGCGGGCAGGACGAGGGGTCCGGACGTCATGCCGCCAAGACTAGGGAGGCCCGTCGTGAGCGGCCGTGGGCGTAGAGCAGGTAGCCCGCGGCGAGTGCGACCGTCGCCAGCGCGAGCAACCGGGCCGTGAACACCGGTCCACCAGCCGGGTCGAGGGCTGCGTAGACACGGAGGTCGCCGTCGACGTACCAGACCAGGTACGCCGCGAGCGGCGCCAGCCAGCTCAGCGGGTGCCACCACCGCACCTCGGCCTGGTTGGTGCCGACCAGGAGGAAGTCGACCAGGACCAGCGCGGGCGTCACCATGTGCTCGAGCACCGACCACGGCGCGGTGAGGTTGCCGTTGGCCATCGGGAGGTAGGCCACGCACACCAGGGCCATCGCGGTCGCCAGCGCTCCGCGCAGCCACGGCGAGCGAGGCTCCGCGAACGCGAGTCCCAAGAAGCCCACGGCGACGGCCAGGTTGGTGAGCTGGCTGAGCGCGGTCCACCACACGTCGTACTGCCGGGCGGCGAGCGCGACCCCGGCCGCGGCACACCCGGCGACGCTCAGTCGCCAGGCCGCGACCGCGAGCTTGTCCACCTCACGATCGTGTCACGTTCACCGTCCGTTCACCTGGGGAACGGACCGGATCGGCCCGCGATCAGCCGGGGGCGAGGCTGCCACGGCGCCGGGCCAGGTAGGCGCGCTCGGCGGGGTTCTCGGTGGCCGCGATCGCCGCGTCGTACGCCGCCCGCGCCTCGCTGCTGCGACCCAGCCGGCGCAACAGGTCGGCGCGGGTCGCGTGCCAGGCGTGGTAGCCGGTGAGCGGCAGCCGGTCGACCTGCGCCAGTGCCACCTCGGCCCCATCCAGCTCCGCGATCGCGACCGCCCGGTTGAGCGCGACGACCGGGCTCGGCACGAGCGCGTAGAGCTGGTCGTAGAGCGCCGCGATCTGCCCCCAGTCGGTGTCGGCAGCGGTCGGCGCGTCGGTGTGCACCGCGTTGACCGCCGCGAGCAGCTGGTACTGGCCCGGCCGCTCCCCGGTGAGCTCGGCACGGGCGAGGCAGGCCCGCACCAGCCGGTGCCCCTCGGCGATCAGCTGCCGGTCCCAGCCGCCGCGGTCCTGCTCGTGGAGCGGGACCAGCTCGCCGCCGGCGACCCGCGTCGTACGCCGCGACTCGGTCAGCAGCATCAGCGCCAGCAGGCCCACCACCTCCGGCTCCTCGGGCAGCAGCGTCCGCAGGATCCGGGCGAGCCGGATGGCCTCGGCGGTGAGGTCCTCGCGGATCGGGGCGTCACCGGAGCTGGACAGGTAGCCCTCGTTGAACACCAGGTAGACCACGGCCAGGACGGCCGAGAGCCGGACCTTGAGGTCCTCGGCGTCGGGGACCCGGTAGGGGATGTGGGCGCCCTTGATCTTCTTCTTCGCGCGGGTGATCCGCTGGGCCATGGTGGTCTCGGGGACCAGGAACGCCTGGGCGATCTCGGGGACCGTGAGGCCGCCGAGCAGTCGCAGGGTCAGTGCCACCCGTGCCTCGGGGGCGAGCGCGGGGTGGCAGCAGGTGAAGATCAGCCGCAGCCGGTCGTCCTCGACGGGACCGGTGGGCTCATGGGGGGTGTCGTCCTCCAACATCAGGGCCGCCTGGTGCTTGGCGTCGCGGTGCGACTCGCGGCGGATCCGGTCGATGGCGCGGTTGCCCGCCGTGGTGGTGAGCCAGCCTCCGGGGTTGGGCGGTACGCCGTCCCGGGGCCACTTCTCCATCGCGACGAGCAGCGCCTCGCCGGCCGCCTCCTCGGCGATGTCGATGTCGCCGAACCGGCGTACGAGCGAGGCGACCACCCGGCCGTACTCCTCGCGGTAGATCCGCTCGATGGCCGCGTGCGCGTCGCTCACGCGCCGGGCTCCTCCTGGAAGGGGCGCACCTCGACCCGGTTGGCGCACGCCTTCGACCCCTCGGCGGCCCACCTCAGCGCCGCGTCGAGGTCCGGCGCCTCGATGATCCAGAAGCCGCCGAGGTACTCCTTGGACTCAGCGAACGGCCCGTCGGTGACGATGCTCTCCGCGCCGGTGTTGTCGACGGTGGTGGTCGCCTCGTGAGTCTGGAGCCCGCCCGCGAACACCCAGGCGCCGTCGTTCTGCAGCTTCTGGTTGAACGCGTCGACCGCGGCGAACACGGTCTGCATCTCGTCGGGGCTCATCGCGTCCATCGCGGCCATGTCCGCCTCGTTGTGGATCACGGACAGCAGGTACTGGGACATCTCGGTTCCTCCTGGGGATGGGGCCTCGGTGGCCCGGTCACTGTGTCCACGAACGCGAGGGCCGCGATACGACACCCTTGCGCAAGCCGGTCCTCCCTGCCTATCGGGTTGCGCCCTCGACCTGGGCTCTTCGGGCCCTGCGAGGACCGTGAGCCCGTACCCTGAACGGGTGCTCCCTCGGTCCTTCCTGCTGCGCGCCGCCACGGTGCTGACCGCTTTCGCACTCGGTAGCACTGCACTGGGTGGCACCGCACTGGGTGGCGCCGCGCTCGGCGTACCCACCGGCGCAGACCCGGGGGCACGCCACGCATCGGTCGCGAAGAAGGCGGCGGACCCGCGCAAGACCCGCGGCCTGTTCGTCGACCCGAAGATGCCGGCGTACCAGCAGGGCGGGACGTACCGCGACAACATCGGCAGCAAGGCCCAGGCGTTCTGGGTGATCCCCGAGGCCTACGACACCGCCCACGTGCGCAGCAAGATCCTCGAGTACACCGGCGACGCCGCGGCCGCGCGCAAGACCCCGGTGCTGAGCATCTACGGCATCCCCGGTCGCGACTGCGGCCAGTACTCCTCCGGCAACCCGCTCACGACCGCCGCGCAGTACCGCGGCTGGATCCGGCAGATCGCGAGTGGCCTGCGTGGCACCAAGGCCCTGCTCGTCCTGGAGCCGGACGCCCTGCCGCTCTTCAGCAGCCCGGTGGCGACCTGCCCGACCAAGCCCGCGGGCTGGCAGGGCATGCTCCGGTTCGCGAGCCGGGTGCTGACCAACGCGGGCGCCTGGGTCTACCTCGACGCCGGCCACTCGAACTGGACGCCGTACGACCAGCGGCCGGCGGTCCTCAAGTCGGCAGGCATCGGGTTCGCCCGCGGCTTCAGCACCAACGTCTCGAACTTCCGCCCGACCGCCGACGAGAAGGCGTACGCGGCGAAGATGCTCGCCGGCCTGCGCAAGCTCGGCATCACCGGCAAGCACTACGTCGTCGACACCTCGCGCAACGGAGCGACCCCGAGCAGCGACGGCAACGACGTCATCAACCCCACCTGGGCCCGGCTGGGCAAGCCGCCCCGGCTCGTCTTCGACGGCGCGTTCGACGGGACGCTCTGGGTCAAGCACCCCGGCGAGTCCGACGGCACCGTCAACGGCGGCCCGCCGTCGGGCCAGTGGTGCGACTTCCTCGCCGACCGGCTGCTCGGCCGGCCCGACTCACCCAGCTGCGGCTGACGCTCTGGGGCCCTCAGCGGTCCTCGGCGAGGGTGTGGGCGACGACCGCATTGGCGTGGCCGTGGCCCAGGCCCTGCTCCTTGAGCAGCGCCACCAGGTCCATGTGCTTGGCGGTCGTGCCGTAGCCGGGAGCGGCGCGGACGGCCTGCTTCCAGTGGGCGATCGGCTGTCCGTACGTCTTCTCGATCGACGGGAAGTACGACGCTGGTCCCTTGGCGCTCTCGCTCATCGCTCGATCCTCTCGTTCAGCCGCACCGCGACCGTGTCGCCCGCCGCCTTGCCGGACTCCACACGCAGCGCGCTCTTCACCGGCAGCTTGTGGCGGCCGTCGCCCAGCGCCATGAACGAGCTCTCGAACGGCACCCCGTCAACGGTGCCCCGGACCTTGACCAGGCCCCGGGTCCCGAAGAAGGCGTCCGACTCGGGCCACACCACGTAGGTCCAGCCGCCCTTGGCGTCGCTGCGCTGCAGCACGGCGTCGAAGCGCACGTCGATCTCGGTCATGCCAGATCCGACCCGGCGCGCGGGAAGAACTCATCGGCCGTCTAGGTTCGGCAACCGTGCGCACGTACCGAGACCGACTGGGTGAGCTGGTCGCCGACACCCGGCCGCTGCGCAACGAGCACTTCCGGCGGCTGTGGCTGGCCAACATCATCACGGTGATCGGCGCCCAGCTGACGGTCGTCGCGGTGCCGGCTCAGATCTACCGGGACACCGGCTCCTCGGCGTACGTCGGGCTCACGGGGCTGTTCGGCCTGGTACCGCTGGTGGTGTTCGGGCTGTGGGGTGGCGCGCTCGCCGACGTCTTCGACCGGCGCACGTTGCTGCTGATCACGACCACCGGCCTGATCGGCACCAGCGCCCTCTTCTGGCTGCAGGCGGCGCTCGGCAACACCGACGTGTGGCTGCTGCTCGGGCTGTTCTCGGTGCAGCAGGCGTTCTTCGCGGTCAACCAGCCCACGCGCAGCGCGGTGCTGCCCAAGCTGCTGCCTCCCGAGCTGCTGCCGGCAGCCAACTCGCTGTCGATGACCGTGTTCCAGGCCGGGGCGATCGCCGGACCGCTGGTGGCGGGGGTGCTGATCCCGGTGCTGGGGTTCCGCTGGCTCTACCTGATCGACACGTTCACGCTGTTCGCGACGCTCAGCGCGGTGGCTCGACTGCCCCGGCTGCCGGTCGACACGGGAGTCACCACGACGCCCGGGCTGCGCTCGGTGGTGGAGGGCTTCACCTACCTGCGCGGCCACCCGGTGCTGCTGATGTCGTTCGTGGTCGACCTGATCGCGATGGTGTTCGGGATGCCCCGGGCGCTCTTCCCCGAGATCGCCCACGTCTCGTTCGACGGTCCGGACTCGGGCGGCCTGGTGTTCGCCGCGCTGTTCGCCGCGATCCCCGCCGGCGCCGTCGTCGGCGGGGTGTTCTCGGGCTGGGTCTCGCGGATCGATCGGCAGGGGTACGCCGTGGTCGTGTGCATCCTGGTCTGGGGTGCGGCGATGGCCGGCTTCGGGCTCTCGGTCGCCTTCGCGGACCAGTGGCACCGCCCGATGCTGGTCACGGCCCTGCTGATGCTGGTCATCGGCGGCGCCGCCGACATGGCCTCGGCGGCGTTCCGCACCAGCATGCTGCAGACCGCGGCGGCCGACGCCGTGCGCGGGCGGTTGCAGGGCGTGTTCATCGTCGTGGTCGCGGGCGGTCCCCGGATCGCGGACGTCGCGCACGGAGCCAGCGCGGCCGCCGTAGGTACGGCTGCCGCCGCCGCGGGTGGTGGTGTGCTGGTGATCGTCGGCACCGTCGTCGCGGCGATCGCGGTGCCGTCGTTCGTGCGCTACCGGCTCAGTCGCCTAGGGCGCTGCTGAACAAGACGGGCGCACGCGAGCGGCGACCGGTGCGTGCGGTGGCCAGGCGGCCGAGGAAGGGCGTGGCGGGTCACTTCGACCGAGGCGAACGCCGCCAACGCTCCACCGGTCGTCGCGCAGCCGCGCGGATTGTTCAGCAGGGTCCTAGCGGGCGAGGAGCAGCCCGCGGAGGTAGGCCGCCTGGCCGACGTGCTGGGCATCGTCGTCGACGATGCTCACCAGCCGCACCCCCCGGGTGACCGGCGGATCCCAGTGGGTGTCGACCACGTCGTCGAGGTCCTCCGCGGTGAGGCCGCGGAGGTAGGCGACGGTCGCCTCGTGGGTCGCACGCAGGTAGTCGGCGAGCAGGCCGGCGTCCGCCCGGACCTTGCCCACCTGCTCGCTGGAGTGGCCGTAGCCGTGGTCCGCCGGATCGATGGGCAGCCCGAACCGGTCCACCCAGCCCTGGCTGAACCAGATCTGCTCGGTGCCGGCGAGGTGGGCGATCTGCGCGTCCTGCACGCGCGCGGCGTGCCAGATCAGCCACGCGATGGAGTTGGTGTCCGGCGCCGGCCGGTGGGCCAGCTGGTCGCGATCGAGACCGTCGACCGCGGCGACGCCGTTCTCGACGATCCGCTCGAAGAAGTCGATGAAGACATCCGATGTGTTCATGGGGCTGACGTTACGACCAAGCGCCGACGGGTACCCGCGAACCATGACGCGCTTCGGCTACACCCTGATGACCGAGCAGAGCGGACCCCGCGAGCTGGTGCGGTACGCCGCGGCGGCCGAGGACCTCGGATTCGACTTCGAGGTGATGAGCGACCACTACTCGCCGTGGCTCACCGAGCAGGGGCACGCGCCGTACGCCTGGGCCACCCTCGGCGCGGTCGCCCAGGCGACCTCGCGGGTCGGGCTGATGACCTACGTGACCTGCCCGACCATGCGCTACCACCCCGCCGTCGTCGCGCAGAAGGCAGCGACCGTGCAGATCCTCTCCGAGGGCCGGTTCACGCTCGGCCTGGGCAGCGGGGAGAACCTCAACGAGCACGTCGTCGGCGACGGGTGGCCGGCGATCCAGAGCCGGCAGGCGATGCTGCGCGAGGCGGTCGAGATCATCCGCGAGCTGCGCACCGGCGAGCTCGTGGACTACCGCGGCGACTACTTCGAGGTCGACTCCGCTCGGCTGTGGGACGTGCCCGACGAGGGCATCGAGCTCGCGCTCGCGGTCGCCGGCGACCGGGCGATCGAGAACTTCGCACCCCTGGGCGAGCACCTGATCGGCGTCGAGCCCGACTCCTCGCTGGTCGAGGGCTGGAACGCCGTCGAGGGCGCGCCGCGGATCGGCTCGAAGGCGCGGGCGATCGGGCAGATCCCGATCTGCTGGGACCCCTCCGAGGAGGCGGCCGTGGCGCGGGCGCACGAGCAGTTCCGCTGGTTCGGCGGCGGGTGGAGCGTGAACGCCGACCTGCCGACACCGGCGGGCTTCGCCGGTGCGACCCAGTTCGTCCGGCCCGAGGACGTCGCGGAGTCCATCCCGTGCGGCCCGGACCTCGACAAGGTCGTCGAGGCGGTCAGTGCCTACTGGAAGGCCGGGTTCACCGACATCGCCCTCGTGCAGATCGGCGACGAGGGCCAGGAGCGGTTCCTCGCCGAGGCCGCGGGTCCGCTGCTGGAGAAGCTGCGCGACGCCGCGCCCTGACGCGGGTAGCGTCGCGGCCATGGGCGTTGACGAGCCGGGGCTGCCGACGCTGTTCTCGTGGGCGGGCGGCCACGACGCGGTGCGCCGGATGATCGACGCGTTCTACGACCGGGTCGAGGGCGACGAGCTGCTCACCGGGTTCTTCCCCGGTGGCGTCAGCGAGCAGCACCGCTCCCACGTGACCGACTGGTGGGCGGAGGTGCTCGGCGGGCCGGCGACCTACACCGAGCAGCACGGCGGCTACGAGCGGATGCTCGCCCACCACCGCGGGCTCGCGATCACCGCCGAGCAGCGACACCGGTTCGCCGCCACGATGAGCCTCGCGGCCGACGAGGTGGGCCTCCCGGCGGACCCGGAGTTCCGGGCGGCTCTCATCGGCTATCTCGAGTGGGGCACGCGGCTGGCGGTGGAGAACTCCCAGCCCGGCGCCACGCCCGTCGCGCACGCGCCGGTGCCGCGCTGGGGCTGGGGCGTGGCCCCGCCGTACCAGCCCTGAGTAGCCTGGATCGCGGCTCAGCCGCGCAGCTTGTCGAGCCGGGTGTGCAACGCCGCCACCCGGTGGGCGTTGCCGGGCAGCACGACGTACCTCTCGCCGTACGCCGCGAGCAGGGCGTCGTCGAGCCGGCGGACCGCGCCGGGCGGGTAGCGGTAGTCCATGCGCGCCGCGATCAGGTCGTCGTCGACCTCGGCGAGCACGTGGCCGAGCTCGGCGAGCGTGGTGACGCCCAGCTCGGGGAGCAGGCTCGCGATCCAGGCGTAGTGGTCGGTGCGCGACCACTCCGCATCGGCGTACTGGCCGGCGAGGTAGGCCGCCAGCTCGCGCGCGGTCACGCCCACGGCCTGGGTGTCGGGCTCCTCGGGGGCCGTGCCGCGCAGGCGGTCGCGGATCGTGGTGAACTCCTGGTCGGCGAGCTCGAGCAGCCCGGCGGCGAGGGTGAACCGGCGGTCGAAGTCGCGCGCGTGCTCCTCGGGGACCGTGCCCTTGTAGCGGATGTCGTGCTCGAACTCCGCCCATGCGTGCTGCAGCACCGTGCGCACCTGGACCTGCGCGGTGACGCCGTCCTCGCGGGCGACCTGCAGGTGGCGGCTCGCGTAGCCGAACCGGCCCTCGCTCGCGGTCTCCTGCCCCAGGTCGCGGTCGTCGAGCACGCGCAGCTGGCTGCCCAGCACGTCGGCCACCGCGGCCACGTCGCTGCGCACGTAGGTGATCACCCGCAGCCCGACCTGGTCGCCGATGTCGCGCAGCGGGTCGGTGTAGACGGGCACCCCGTCCACGGCCCGGGCGGCCTTCGCGGCGAACGAGTCGACGCTCTTGGCGCGTCCGGTGACGGTCAGGTAGTTGATGCCGGCCTCGTCGAGGATCGACGTCACCAGCGCGACGTACTCCTGCGCGATCGCCACCAGGCGCGGGTGGCGCTCGGCGTACTCCTCCACGGCGGCGCGGATCGTGGCATGCGCGTCGGGCAGCGTCGGGGTGACGATGTAGCCCTCCTCGAACGTGCCGTACGTCGTGGTCCGCTCGGGCCAGCGCTGCGCGAACAGCGCGACGTAGGCGCAGACCACGGCGTCGACCTGGTCCTCCACCGCGCGCAGGTGGCTCTTGCGGGTGGCCTCGGCGACCTGGGTGCGCAGCGTCTGCCAGCTGCGGTCGGTCACGACGATGCGCTCGACGTAGCTCATCAGCGTGAGCAGCTCGCCGCGCAACAGGTCGAGGTCGCGGCCGCGCTTGTCCTTGTACTTCAGCGTGCGGCCCAGGCCGAACAGCACGATCGTCGCCGGGTGCGGGTAGACCTCGATCGCGCGGCGCTCACGGCCCGAGCGCGGGTCCATGTCGAGCCGGAGCCGCTTGCACAGCCGGGCGGCGCGCGAGCCGTTGACGAACTCCGGCTTGCCGAGGTTGGAGGGGTGCGGGGCCGCCTCGAAGCGACGGAAGTCCTTCGCCAGCTCCTGCTCCGCGGGCCTGGACCCCGTCGCGTTCGTGACGATCAGCGGGGCGTCGAACCCGACCAGGCACGGCCCGTCGAGGTACGCCGCGAGGTGCTCCTCGATCTCGTCGTCGGAGTGCACCGTCGAGACGTGCAGCAGTCGCGCCTCGTCGTCGAGCACGGCCAGGCCGGTCGGACGCCGCTCGCCCCAGGCGAGGTCCACGCCGACGTAGTACATGAGGAGAAGACTGCCCTATCCCCCTGCGCGCTCGAGCGCGAAGCGCGCCGATCGCGCCGCGCGGATCGCCCGGTCCACCCGTCCCGAGCACGGCCGCCGGTCCTCCTCGCGGGCACGCTCGCGCACGTGCGCGACTGCGGTCGTGAGGTTCACGGTCATGGGGTTCATGCGGGGACACGCTCCAAGCTGAGATCTGCGGCGGACGTCAGGCAGGAGTCGTGGCCTGGGGTTGCTGATACGCCGGTCTGGACCTGTGGTCGAGGCAGCGGCGATGGTCGCGCTCGCCTGCGTCGAGAGGTACGTCGGCTTCAGGTCGTCGGCGGTCGCCGTCGTTGGCAGCAACGCGGGGACAGGTCCGCCGCAGCCCGGGCTGCCTCCCGGCCCTCTGACCGCAGCCTCCCCGCGCGGTGCCCGCGTCGAGATGTGCATCGGCTTCAGGCCGATTGTGGTCGCCGTCGTCGGCAGCAAGGCGGGACAGGTCCGCCGCGGTCACGGCTTCCTCCCGGCCCTCGGACCGCCGCCTCCCCGCGCGGTGGTTTCGACCTCCGGTGGTTGAGGTGCGAGGGCCGCCAGACCCGAGCCTCGAAACCACCGACCTCCGGTGGTTGAGGTGCGAGGGCCCCAGGCCCGAGCCTCGAAACCACCCCCAGGAATCCGCTCCACTAGAAGCCTTGACTCTCGAACACGTGTTCGGTAGACTGTCGCCACGACTTCATCTCGGGAGTGGCGATGACCGCACAAGCTCACCCTTCGCACCGTGTCACGCGCGCCGTCACCGAGATCTCCGGCGTCCTCGACCAGGTCGGTGACGCGTCCCTGTGGTCCATGGACGTCCACGAGACCGCCGCCACCATCGTCGAACTCACCCGCGTGGCCGCCCGGGTCACCGAGCTGCAGGCCCGCCTCGCCACCCATGCCTCGTCCGTGGGTGTGGCGGAGCAGGTCGGCGCCACCTCGGTGCCGAACTGGTGGGCGCACCAGACCCGCCTCGCCCACGCCGAAGCCCACCGGATCACCAAGCTCGGCACCGGCCTCGACCAGCACCCCCTCGTGCACGCCGCGTTCAAGGCCGGCGCCGTGCTGCCCGACCAGGCAGCCGTGATCATCCACGCCGTCGACGAGCTCCCCGACCACGTCGACCGCGAGCTCCGCGACCGAGCCGAGGCCCACCTCATCGGTGAAGCAGCCCACTACAACGCCAAAGAGCTCGCCAACCTCGGCCAAGGACTCCTCCACGTCATCGACCCCGAAGCCGCCGACGCCCACCAAGCGAAACTGCTTGAGCGCGAGGAACGCGAAGCAGCCATGGCGACCCGGCTGACGATGCACGACGACGGCACCGGCCTGACCCACGGGCGGTTCACGCTGCCCACCGCCCAGGCCGAGGCCTTCAAGAAGCAGCTCCTCGCGATCGCCGCCCCCAAGCACCGGGCCGCGGTCGAGGGTCACCTCGGCGAACGCAAGCCCGGCCCGCAGCGGATGGGGCAGGCCCTCGTGGAGTGGATCGAGCGCTACCCCGCCGACAAGCTCCCGAACACCGGCGGAGTGTCCGCCACCGTGGTCGTCACCATCCCCCTCGACACGTTGCAGGGCGGGCTCAAGCCCGGGGTCCTCGACACCGGTGCCGTGATCTCACCCGGCCAAGCCCGCCGCCTCGCCTGCGAAGCCGGCATCATCCCCGCCGTCCTCAGCGGCACCTCCGAAGTCCTCGACCTCGGCCGCACCCGCCGCTTCCACACCAAAGCCCAGAGGATCGCGATCGCACTGCGCGACAAAGGCTGCACCGCCGACCGATGCGACACCCCACCCGGCGGCTGCCACACCCACCACGACCCACCCTGGGCCACCGGCGGAACGACCGACATCACCCACGCCCGCCTCTACTGCCCCCGACACCACGCCCGAGCCCACGACCCCAACTACGAGACCACCCTGCTCCCCAACGGCAAGGTCGCCTTCACCCGGCGCACCTGAGCCGTACCGCCAGGGACCGCCACCACAACACCCGGGCCCCCGCCGCCCGCAACCCGACCGCGGACCGCAACCATGCCGCCCCAACCACAGCGAACCGCAACCACGCCTCCTCGGAAACCAGGAAGCGGAACCACACGCCTGCCCGTCAGACGCCCGACCGCCGCCACCCCGCACAGGCCGTCAGGCGCAGACCTTCGGGCGCGGGCCGTCAGGCGTTCACCCGGGCAACAGCTTCCAGGTGCCTTCGGAGACGACCTCGACGGTGCCGTCGACCACCGTGATCGCCGACCGGTCGTCGAGGACGTAGGCCGGGCCGCCGATGGCGCTCGCCCAGCGCTCCGCGTCGGCCATGGTGTTCTCCGGGAACACGTCGAGGTGCGGAAAGATCGAGAAGTCCACGACACCGAGGGTTCGGTCGTCAGGCGCCGACGACCACTCGACGAAGTCGGCACCGATCCGGGGCGTCATCACCATGCTCCCGGCGCTGACGCCGACCCAGACGGCGTCGGTCAGGGTGGACAGACGCTCGGCGAGCCCGGACTCCCGCATCCAGTGGCACAGGTACGTCGCGTCACCGCCGTCGGCGAGGAGAACGTCCGCCTCCTCGACCCACGGCACCCAACGGTCCGGGCCGATCGTCGGCAGCGCGGTGAGCTCCAGGAGGCCCACCGACTTCCACGGGAGTGACGTCATGCCGCCACCCGCCTGCGTACCGCTGACGAACCGGCGCGCGGACGCCGGCCCGCACATCGGGTGGCCCCACTGTGCCGTGGGGATGCAGAGCGCGGTCGCGTCCTCGATCGGCTTGCCCAGGAGCTCGACGAGCGCGCGGTGGATGCTGCCGTTGGTGATGCCGCCGGACGTGAGCAGGAGCTTCACGGTTCCTCCTGGGTCGGGACCTGGACCGCCGACGGTAGACGCTCGACGGACAGCCGACCACCGCTGCGCGGTCGAGGGCGGTGACGCGCAGGGCGACCGCGATGGGCTCGCCAGGCGGACACCTGTCAGAGCGCGGCGTACTCCTGCGCGATCGCGGCGCCGAGCACCGCGTTGTTGCGCACGAGCGCGATGTTGGCGGTGAGCGAGGCGCCGCCGGTGATCTCGACGATGCGGCCCAGGAGGTACGGCGTCGCGTCCTTGCCGTGGATGCCGAGCGCGTCCATGTCGGCGAGCGCCTGGTCGATGATCACGCCGATCTCGTCGGCGGGGATCTCGTCCTCGACCGGGATCGGGTTGGCGATGACGACTCCGCCGGCGATGCCGAGGCGCCACTTGGCGGCCATCGTCGCCGCGATCTCGGCAGCGGTGTCGGTACGCATCGGGGCAGCGTGACCGCTGGAGCGGGAGTAGAACGACGGGAACTCGTCGGCGCCGTAGGCGAGGACGGGGACGCCGAGAGACTCCAGCCGCTCGAGGGTCAGGCCGATGTCGAGGATGCTCTTCACCCCGGCGGAGACCACGGCGACATCGGTCGTGCCGAGCTCGGTCAGGTCGGCCGACTCGTCGAAGGACTGCTGTGCGCCGCGGTGCACGCCGCCGAGGCCACCGGTCACGAAGACCCGGATGCCGGCGAGCGCTGCCAGGCGCATCGTCGCGGCGACCGTCGTCGCACCGTGGGCGCCACTGGCCATCACGAACGGCAGGTCACGCACGCTCACCTTGGCGACGTCGGGGTGGCTGGCGAGCAGCTCGAGGTCATCGGGCCCGAGGCCGATGCGCGGCCGGCCGTCGAGCACGGCGATCGTCGCGGGCACCGCGCCGGCGGCACGGATGATGTCCTCGACCTCGGTCGCCATGGCGACGTTCTGCGGATAGGGCATGCCGTGGCTGATGATCGTGCTCTCCAGCGCGACGACGGGCGCGCCGTCGCGCAGCGCCTGCGCGACCTCGTCGGTGAGGGTGAGCATCGGGTGGGGCTCCGGGTGCGGTGTGGTCATGACAGCAGGCTCCTGACGAGTCGGTCGGTGAGGTCGGGTCGGACGGTGTGGGGACTTGCGACGGTGAGGGCCGCCGCGGCATGGCCGTACGCCGCGGCCGCGGCGGGCTCGGCACCCTCGAGCAGGGCGTGGCAGAACGCCGCGGTCATGGAGTCGCCCGCCCCGGTGACGTCGACGACGCCGGAGTCGGTGCCCGCGTCGACGGACTCCAGAGACACGACGCCGCCCGCGGCGCTCAGCAGGGAGCCGGCCGGACCGAGCCGCACCCACACCACCTCCACGCCGCGGTCGTGGAGCGCCCGGACGGCGGCCTCCTGCTGGCGGCGGGTGCGGGTCGGCAGGTCGGTCAGCGCGGCCAGCTCGTCGCAGTTGGGGGTGATCGCGAACACGGGCCGGCTCCCGTCGAGGAGGGGGGCCAGCAGTGCGGCCTTCGGCACGCTCACCGGGTCGAGCACGACGCGCGTGCCGACGTCCGCGGCCAGGTCGACCGCGTAACGCAGGGTCGGGGTCGCGAGGTTGCCGTCCAGCACCAGCAGCGATGCGGCTGCGACCAAGTCGCGGGCGGCGGCGACGTGCTCGGGGGTGATCGCCTCGGTGGCGGCCATGTCGGCCACCGCGACGACGAGCTCCCCGTTCGCGTCGAGGACGGCGGTGTAGGTGCCGGTGGATGCGGCTTCTCGTCGTACGTGCTCGACGCGCACTCCGGCGTTGGACGTCGCCGACAGCACCTGGTCGCCGAGGCCGTCGCTCCCGATGCCGGCGACCAGGTGGGTCCGGGTGCCCAGCCGGGCGAGGTTCTCGGCGATGTTGCGTCCCACACCGCCTGCGGCCATCGAGGAGGCCCCGGGGTTGCTCGTCGCGGGGACGGCCGACCGGGCGCTGCGCGCCTTGATGTCCATGTTGGCCCCGCCCACGACCACGACCGACTCGCCCTCGCTCAACACGTAGCCACGACCGAGGACCACGCCCTTGCGGGTCAGGTTCGAGAGGTGGACGTTGACGGCGGCGCGTGTCGTCCCGAGCGCCTCGGCGATGGCGGCCGAGGCGATCAGCGGGTCGCGGCGGAGCAGCGTCACGATCTCCTGCTCGCGCTCCGTGAGGTTCATGCTTACTACTATAAAGCGCCTTTATCTTGATAAGCAACGGGCCCGGGCGTGACGAGCGTCGCGATCGCGGTCGTCAACGGCACCGCGAGGACCAGACCGATGCTGCTCGCCAGCGTGCGCACGATCTCCTCGGTGATGTCCTCGGTCGCCAGGAGGTCCACGAAGGGCAGTCCGTAGAGCCGCAGGATCAGCAGGACGGCGAGCGCCGTACCGGCGTAGGCGAAGACGATCGTGTAGATCGTGGAGGCGATGTGGTCGCGTCCGATGCGCATCCCACTGGCGAAGACCTGCGTCCGGCTCATCGCGGGGGCGGCCCCGCGGATCTCCCACACGGCAGAGGACTGGGTGATCGTGACGTCGTTGAGGACGCCGAGCCCGGCGACGACCGTGGCACAGGCGAAGAGCCCGTGGAAGCTGAGGCCGCCCACCAGGGTGGAGAGGATGCCGGCCGACTCGTCGGCGATACCGGTGAGGTGGGTGGCTCCCGTCGCCAGCACCCCGAGCCACGCGGTCACCAGGACACCTGCGAGCGTGCCCGCGAGGGCCGTGCTCGTGCGCATCGAGAAGCCGTGCGTCGTGTACAGCACCACGAACATGATCGCGGCCGCCGCGGTCAGCCCGACCCGAA
The DNA here is from genome assembly GCF_057747975.1 of Nocardia sp. 149-1B. Taxonomy (NCBI): domain Bacteria; kingdom Bacillati; phylum Actinomycetota; class Actinomycetes; order Mycobacteriales; family Nocardiaceae; genus Nocardia; species Nocardia sp. 149-1B. The sequence continues at coordinate 4,960,019 of NZ_CM173233.1, read as the reverse complement.
GCCCGGACTCACCGGTCAGCAGGGCCGGCAGCACGAACTCCCAGAGCAGCAGTCCGCTGAATGCCAGCCCGACGAGCGCGAAGAGGCCCCGCCACCGCGCGATGACCAGCACGATGCCGACGAACACCACCAGCAGGACCAGCAACGGCGTGCTCCGGTCGGTGCCGAAGTAGGCGTACGACGCGTCAGCCCCGTCCTGCCCCGGGGTGCGCTGCAGCTTCACGGTGTCACCGCGCGCGAGGCCCGACGCCGTGACGTGGGGGGCGACCTGGACCGCGGCACGGTCGCCCTTGCCCGCGCCCTCGTCGACCTTCACCTCGATCTGGCCGCAGCCGGCCGTCTGGTCCTCGGGACCATCACAGGCCGGGTGCACCGCGACGACCTCGGCCGTCGGGAACGTCACGCCCGGTGCCGCGAACGGCGCGCTCGCGGTGATCTTGTCGACCTCGGTGCCGCTCGGCCACAGCAGCACGAGGCCGGCGACCGCCGCGACGGCGGCCAGCGCGAGGGCGATGAGCAGCACCGCCCGCGGACCGCGCGCGATCTCGACGTCCGTGTCGGCGTGACCGTGCCCCCCATGCCCGTGCCCGTGCCCGCCATGCCCGGCGCGCGCCCGGTGTGCCCCCTGCGAGTGGCCTGCCGCCATGCCGCGATCCTTCCCCCGTCCCGAGCGTCCGACCGGCTCGGCGGACCCAGTCTGCACCTCGGCGCGACGGGGTCCAGAATGGTCGCGTGCCGACGACCAGCCAGTGGCTCGCCTACGTGGCCGCCAGCGTGGTCTTCATCCAGGTCCCCGGCCCGAGCCTCCTCTTCACGATCGGCCGAGCCCTGACCGTCGGTCGTCGCGACGCACTGCTCTCGGTGGCCGGCAACGCGATCGGCGTGACCACCCAGGTGATGCTGGTCGCGGTCGGTCTCGGTGCGGTCGTCGCGGCGAGCACGCAGGCGTACGTCGCGTTGAAGATCTGCGGGGCGGCGTACGTCGTCTGGCTCGGCATCCAGGCGATCCGGCACCGTGCCGACGCCCGGTCCGCACTCGGCGCCGTCGACCGGATCGGTCTGGCACCCGCTCCGGCGCTGCGCTCGCTGCGCATCGGCTTCACCGTCGGGCTGACCAACCCGAAGACCATCGTGTTCTTCGTGGCGTTCTTGCCGCAGTTCGTCAACGAGTCGGCCGGGCACGCCCGGCTCCAGCTCGCCGTGCTCGGCCTGGCCTTCGGCCTGATGGCCGTCTGCTCCGACACGGTCTGGGCGTTGGCCGCGAGCAGGGCACGGGACTGGTTCGCCCGCCGGCCCACCCGTCTCGACACGCTCGGGACCGCCGGCGGTGTGATGATGATCGGCCTCGGCGCGCTGCTCGTCGCGACGGACTAGTCGTCCCGGGCGCTAGACCCGACGTTGGTCGTGCGCGAGCAGGGCCACGCCTAGGGAGAGCCGCGAGGCCGGGTCGTCGAGGGGATGGCCGATCAGGTCCTCCAGCCGGCGCAGAGCGGGGTAGAGCGAGGTCCGGTTGCGGTGCGCGACCCGGGCGAGCTCGGTCTTGTTGCCACCGACGGCGAGGAACTGGCGCAGCAGCTCGACCAGCCCGGACCCGTGTCGCGCCTCGTGCTCGAGCAGGGCCCCGAGCTCGGCCTCGGCGAACTCCTGGAGGCGCGCGTCGCCCCGCAGCGACATCAGCAGCCCCGGGAGCCGGATGTCGGCCTGGCGGAAGCAGCCCACCTGGTCGTCCTGGCCGGTGCGCGGGAGCGAGGCCGCCACGTCGGCCACGGCACGGGCACTGCGCAGGGAAGCCCCCGCCATCAGCACCCGGTCGACGACCGGCCCCGACGCGAGCACCGCGTCCGGCTCCCGGTCGCGGAGCTCACGACCGACCGCGTCGAGCGTGGCGTCACCTCCGGCGAGGAGCGCTCCGGCGTGCGCCCCGTCGAGTACGCCGACCACGCCGAACGCGCCGGCCGCCAGCACCGCCTCGTGGAGGAGCTCGCTGAGCCGGACCATCCGGCGCTGCGCGGCGGCGACCTCGGACGGCGCCTCCCGGCGCAGCCGCGCCGCGAGCCCGACGTACTCCCGCTCACCGGGTACGCCGAGCGCGCGCAGCCGGGCCGCGGCGGCGGCCTCGGTCCCGAGGCGGTCGTCGAGGAGGTCGAGCAGGAAACCACCGTGCACCCGCAGCTGGATCGCGATGTCGTCGCGCTCGACCATCCGGGCCAGCTCGAGCGCCTGCGCGGCCCGCTCGAGCACCACCCGCACCCGCGCGTCGACCTCGCTGCCGGCACCCACCGCGACCAGCCGGCCCCAGGGTCCGCCGTGGATGCCGACCGGGGTGGTCAGCCAGCGTTCGGGTCCCGCGGCCCCGGTGGCCCGCAGGAAGGGGGTGAGCCGGGAGCGCCGCTCCCAGTCTGCGAGCAGGAGGTCGACCGGCTCGCCGACCGCGGCCGGGGCGAGCACCCGCCGGGTCAGGTCCTCGAGCACCACCGAGGTGCCCGCGAGCGCGGCGGCCGCAGCGACGAGCCGCTCCGAGTCCGCGCGGGCCAGGCCGAGGTCGGTGAACGTGCGATGGACCTCCCCGGCGAACCGGACCTGCTCGAACTGCTCGGCCACCAGCGCGCGGTGCACGGTCTCGGTGACGTCGACGAACCGCACCGGTCGGTTCAGCGCCACCACCGGCAGGCCGGACTCGCGGGCCCGTCGCAGCGCCAGCTCGGGGATCGAGGGGTAGTCGGCGCTGAGCTCGACGACCAGTCCCGCGGCGCCGGCGTCGACGAGCTGCCCGACGAAGTCGGCCGCGGCCTGCGGCGAGGCGGCCATCCCCAGCCCGGTGGTGAGGACCAGCTCGTGCCCGGCGAGCACGGAGCCCACGTCGCGGACCTCCGAGACGTGCACCCAGCGCAGCTCGGCGTCCAGCTGGGCATCCCCGCTGAGGACCACCGGGTCGCCGGCGACGAGCGGCGAGAGGCCGAGCGCCTGGCGCACGGTGATGGCCATGGAGCGGAGTCTAGGGGACGATCTGTCGCTCAAGAGCCGTCTTGGGCGACGATTCGTCCCTCGCGTGCCGCGGCCAACGCCACCAGGATGGGCGTCATGACCTCCCCCACGACCATCCCGCACTGGATCGACGGCCGCCCGGAGACCGGGGCAGCCGCCCGGGTCTCCGACGTGACGAACCCCGCCACGGGCCGCGTGACCGGCCACGTGGTCCTCGCGGACGCGGCCGACGTCGAGGCCGCCGTCGCGTCGGCCAAGGCCGCGTCCGCCACTTGGGCGGCGACCTCGGTCAGCGCGCGCACCCAGGTCGTGTTCCGGTTCCGCGAGCTGCTCAACGAGCGCAAGGAGGAGCTGGCCGCGATCATCACCGCCGAGCACGGCAAGGTGCACTCCGACGCCGTCGGCGAGGTGTCGCGGGGCCAGGAGGTCGTGGAGTTCGCCTGCGGCATCCCCCACCTGCTCAAGGGCGGCAACAGCCCCCAGGTCTCGACCGGCGTGGACGTGCACAGCATCCGTCAGCCGCTCGGCGTCGTGGGCATCATCAGCCCGTTCAACTTCCCGGCCATGGTCCCGATGTGGTTCTTCCCGATCGCGATCGCCGCCGGCAACGCCGTGGTCCTCAAGCCCAGCGAGAAGGACCCGTCCGCATCGATCTGGATGGCCCGGCTGTGGCAGGAGGCCGGCCTCCCCGACGGTGTCTTCACCGTGCTCCAGGGCGACAAGGTGGCCGTCGACGGTCTCCTCGACCACGCGGATGTCGCCTCGATCAGCTTCGTGGGCTCGACCCCGATCGCGGAGTACGTCTACGAGCGGGCCAGCAAGGCGGGCAAGCGGGTGCAGGCGCTCGGCGGGGCGAAGAACCACATGGTGGTCCTCCCCGACGCCGACCTCGACCTGGCGGCCGACGCCGCGGTGAGCGCCGGCTACGGCTCCGCCGGGGAGCGCTGCATGGCGATCAGCGTGGTCGTCGCCGTCGGCGGCACCGGCGACGCGCTGGTCGAGAAGATCGCCGAGCGCACCGGCACGCTGCGCATCGGCGACGGGACCCGCGGGACGGACATGGGCCCCCTCGTCACCTCCGTGCACCGGGACAAGGTGGCGTCGTACGTCGATGCCGGCGAGGCCGACGGCGCCACGCTCGTGGTCGACGGGCGCAAGGTCGACGCCGACGGCGAGCAGGACGGGTTCTGGCTCGGTCCCACGCTGTTCGACCACGTCCGGCCCTCGATGAGCATCTACACCGACGAGATCTTCGGCCCGGTGCTGTGCGTGGTGCGCGCCGAGACGTACGCCGAGGCTCTCGATCTCGTGAACGCCAACCGCTACGGCAACGGCACCGCGATCTTCACCAGCAACGGCGGCGCCGCCCGCGCCTTCGAGCAGGACGTGCAGGTCGGGATGATCGGCGTGAACGTCCCGATCCCGGTCCCGATGGCGTACTACTCCTTCGGTGGCTGGAAGGCCTCGCTCTTCGGCGACACCCACGCGCACGGCGTCGAAGGCGTGCACTTCTTCACCCGAGGCAAGGTCGTCACGATCCGCTGGCCCGACCCCGGCACCGCCGGCGGCCTCGAGCTGGCCTTCCCGAAGAACCACTGACCCCGACCGCAGAGAGGACAGCCATGAGCACGACGTACGAGCTGGACCGCAAGCACGTCTTCCACTCCTGGTCCGCGCAGGCCGAGATCACCCCGATGGTGATCAGCGCGGCTCGCGGGTCCTACGTGTGGGACGAGGACGACCGGCGCTACCTGGACTTCTCCTCCCAGCTGGTGTTCACCAACATCGGCCACCAGCACCCGCGCGTGGTGGCCGCGATCAAGGAGCAGGCCGACCGGCTCTGCACGATCGCTCCCCAGCACGCCAACGAGCAGCGCTCGCAGGCCGCCGCGCTGATCGCGGAGATCGCCCCGGACGGGTTCGAGAAGGTGTTCTTCACCAACGGCGGCGCCGACGCCAACGAGCACGCCGTCCGGATGGCGCGGCTGCACACCGGGCGCTTCAAGGTGTTGACGGCGTACCGCTCGTACCACGGTGGCACGCAGACCGCGATCAACCTGACCGGCGACCCCCGGCGCTGGCCCAACGACACAGCGACGGCCGGGACCGTGCACTTCTTCGGCCCATTCCTCTACCGCTCGGAGTTCCACGCCACGACGCAGGAGGAGGAGTGCGAGCGCGCCCTGCAGCACCTCGCCCGCACGATCGAGGCCGAGGGGCCGCAGACGATCGCCGCGATCCTGCTGGAGACGATCCCCGGGACCGCCGGCATCTTCGAGCCCCCGCCGGGCTACCTCGCCGGCGTCCGCGAGCTCTGCGACCGGCACGGCATCGCGCTGATCCTCGACGAGGTGATGGCCGGCTTCGGCCGCGCCGGCACCTGGCTCGCGCTGGACCGGTACGGCGTGACCCCTGACCTGATCACGTTCGCCAAGGGCGTGAACTCCGGCTATGTGCCGCTGGGCGGGGTGATCATCAGCGACCCGATCGTGGACACGTTCGCCCACCAGCCCTATCCGGGTGGGCTCACCTACTCCGGTCACCCGCTGGCGACCGCCGCGGCGGTCGCGACCATCCACACGATGCGCGACGAGGGCATCGTGGAGAACGCCGACCGTCTCGGCCGCGAGGTCCTCGGGCCCGGCCTGGCCGAGCTCGCCGAGCGGCACCCGTGCGTCGGTGAGGTCCGCGGGGTGGGCGCGTTCTGGGCGGTCGACCTGGTCACCGACCGGACCACCCGCGACCTGCTGCCGCCGGCCGCGCTCGGCGAGGTGGTTGCGGCGTGCAAGGCCGCCGGGATGCTGCCGTTCGCCAACACCAACCGGATCCACCTGGTGCCGCCGTGCACGATGAGTGACGAGGAGGCCCGCGAGGGCCTGGCGATCCTCGACGAGGCGCTCAAGGCCGGCGACGTCCACGTTGCCTGACCGAGTGCCTGAGCCCACCGCCTACGAGCGCCATGCGCCGGCGCCGGCCGCGGTCGAGGCCGCGCTGGCGCCGTCTCGGCACGCGGTCTTCTGGCTCGAGGACGCACCCGGTGCGGCGTACCCGCCCTTGCACGGGTCGACGACGGCCGACCTGACGGTCGTCGGCGGCGGCTACTGCGGCCTGTGGACGGCGGTGCTCGCCAAGCGCCGCGACCCCGGCGCCCGCGTCGTGCTCCTCGAGGCGAACACCGTCGGATGGGCGGCGTCGGGGCGCAACGGCGGCTTCTGCGAGGCCAGTCTCACCCACGGCGAGGAGAACGGCCGGTCGCGCTGGCCCGAGGAGTACGCCGTGCTCGACCGGCTCGGCCGGGAGAACCTCGACGCGTTCGAGGCCGATGTGCGCGACCTCGGGCTGGACTGCGAGCTCGAGCGCACCGGGACGCTGACCGTGGCGGTCGAGCCGCACCAGGTGGAGTGGCTCGCCGACGCTCCGGGATTCCTGGACGCCGACGGCGTACGCCGCGAGGTCGACAGCCCGCTGTTCCTCGCCGGCGAGTGGAGCCGCGACGACTGCGCGTTGGTGCACCCGGCGCGGCTGGCCCGTGAGCTCGCCCGGGTGGCCACCGACCTCGGCGTCGAGATCCACGAGCACACCCGGGTCGACGGTCTCGACACCGGACGTTCGGGTGGCTCGGGCCCGGTGCGCGTGCGCACCACCGCCGGTGTGGTGACCGCCGACCGGGTGGTGCTCGCGACCAACGTCTTCCCCGCCCTGGTGCGGCGGGCGCGGCCGCTGACGGTGCCGGTCTACGACTACGTGCTGATGACCGAGCCGCTCAGCGACGCCCAGCTCGGCTCGATCGGGTGGCAGCACCGCCAGGGCCTCGCCGACCTGGCCAACCAGTTCCACTACTCCCGCCTCACCGCCGACAACCGCATCCTCTGGGGTGGCTACGACGCGATCTACCGCCGGCGCGTCAGCGGCGAGCACGAGGAGCGCCCGGAGACGTTCCGGCGGCTGGCCTCGCACTTCCTCGCCGTGTTCCCGCAGCTGGAGGGCGTCACGTTCACCCACCGCTGGGCCGGGGCGATCGACACCTCCACCCGCTTCACGGCGTTCCACGGCCTGGCCGCGCGCGGCCGCGTGGCGTACGCCGCCGGCTTCACCGGCCTCGGCGTCGGTGCCACCCGGTTCGCGGCCGAGGTGATGCTGGACCGCCTGGGCGGTCTCGACACCGAGCGCACCGGCCTGGAGATGGTGCGCCGGCTGCCGCTGCCGTTCCCGCCCGAGCCGCTCGCCAGCGCCGGCATCAACCTCACCCGGTGGTCGCTCGACCGCGCCGACCACCGGCAGGGGCGGCGCAACCTGTTCCTCCGCACGCTCGACCGCGCGGGACTGGGGTTCGACTCGTGACCGCGCCCTCGTCCCGCCGTCTCCTCTGCGCCGACGTGCGGGCCGCCGACCTCGGCCCCGAGCGGACGCTCGAGCTCGACACCCTCGGCGACACCGAGGTCGGGGTGTGGTCGATGACCCCCGGCACCGAGCAGGACACCGAGACCGACGAGGTCTTCGTGGTGCTCTTCGGTCGCGGCACGGTCACCTTCGAGGACGGTGAGGTCGTCACGCTCACCCCCGGCGTCGCCGTACGCCTGCGCGCCGGCGAGCGCACCACCTGGACCGTCACCGAGACGATCCGCAAGGTCTACGTCGCCCGGTAGGGACGGGCCGGCCGACTTCGACCCCGACCGCCGGCCCGCGTAGGTCGGGTCCCCTCGACACGAAAACCGCGCGACGCCACCGCCACCGCAGCACGAGACTGGCGGCGTGACCCAGGACCTCAGTGCGGTCTCGTGGCCGGCGGCGACCGCCCGGCTGACGATCCGCCCCGCGACCGCCGACGACCTCGACGCCACCTGGGCGTTCCGCCGCCTGCCCGAGGTCACCGAGTGGGTCACCTGGGCGACCACGGACCGCGCGGCGTACGCCGAGATGTTCCTGGCCGCCGACCGACTCACGAGCACGCTCGTGGTCGAGCGCGACGGCGTCGTCGTCGGCGACCTGATGCTGCGCGTCGAGGACGCCTGGGCCCAGGGCGAGGTCGCCGACCAGGCTCGGGGCGCGCAGGCGGAGCTCGGCTGGACCCTCGACCCGGCGCACGCCGGGCGGGGCTACGCCACCGAGGCCGTCACCGAGCTGGTGCGGATCTGCTTCGAGGACCTCGGTCTGCGCCGGGTCACCGCCCTGTGCTTCGCCGACAACGCCGCGTCGTGGCGGCTGATGGAGCGGGTCGGGATGCGCCGGGAGAGCCACAACGTGCGCGACTCGCTGCACCGCTCGGGCCAGTGGCTCGACGGCTACGGCTACGCCCTGCTCGCCGAGGAGTGGCGGGCGCGGAGGACTGCCGACCACTAGCGCCCCGGGCGTGATCCTGGCATCACTTCGCGCAGGCTCCTCAAGCGTCGGCCCGTTTCGCCGATCTGTTCATCGAACGAAACGGAATTCGCTGACAAGGGGACACGGATGTCCACGAAGCGCCCGAGCGCGCCCGCAGGCTGCCCACCGACCGAGCCGACCCGCGGCCCAACGCGTCGAGGACACCGGCTGCGCGCCCTCGCGACGGTCGTGCTGCTGACCGCGGCGACGATCGTGCTGCCCGCCGCGGCCGCACCGCTGCGCGCGGCCGAGGCCGAGGGTTCGGTCTCTCTGGCGCTCACGCCACCGGTCGTCGCGACGACGACGATCCACACCGTGCGCCGCGCCGACGGCCTGCTCGGCCAGGAGACGACGGCCCGCGCGAACAACCGCATCCTGGTCGACTGGGGCGACCTCACACCCCTTCAGGACCAGCCCACCACGATCACGGGCACCGTCCCGGTGCCGAGCAACGGCGGCTCGCGCTGGGTCACCCTCGAGGAGCGGGTCCTCGGCGACGGTGTCTGGGGCTACGTGAAGGACACCCGCTCCGATGCCACCGGCGCGTTCCAGATCGACGTCACCCTGCACCGGGTCAACGAGCCCCGCCGCTTCCGGATCTCGGTGGACAAGGCGCCCGGCGCTCCGGCGCTCGCGACCCCGATGGCGACGTTCCGCGCGGTGTGGCAGCCGGCGCCCCCGACCACGAAGACCTACCCCGGGATGACCGTCCTCTGGCCCGGGTCACAGGTGCTGGTCGGCTCCGACCAGGTCGTCCGCGGGACCCTCACCACGCGCCTCACCAAGCCGACCGCCACTCTGCAGCGGCAGGTCGCCGGCCAGTGGACCGACGTGGCGAGCACCGGTGTCACCGGCAGCGGCACGTTCGGGCTGACCCTGCCCACGGCGTACCTGGGCGACGCGTCCTACCGGCTGCGGATCACCAGCACGCGCAGCGATGCAGTCGAGACGCCCGCCGAGGCCCTCACCGTCATCCCCGACTACACCCCCGACGGCCGGGCGACCAGCTACTCGCTCGTCAGCCCCGAGCCCGTCGGTCGCTGGAACCCGTGTGTTCCGATCACCTACCGCGTCAACACCGCGAAGGCGCCGGCCGGCGTCCTGCCCGACGTCCAGGCCGCCATCGCCGAGGTCAGCCGGGCCACCGGTCTGCGCTTCGACTACCGCGGACCGACCTCGGTGGTGCCGTTCGCCGCCGGCGACACCTTCGACCCCTCGGTTGCCGACCTGGTGATCGCCTGGGCCGACCCTGCCCAGATGCGCGGGCTCTTCCCGAGCGGGACGCTGGGGGTCGGCGGTCCGGAGTTCCGCACCACGTTGGCGGTCGACCCCGCCGGGCGGTCCGTGCGCCAGATCTACCAGGGCGGCGTCACCATCAACACCGCGTTCAACAAGGCCCTGCGACCCGGGTCCGGCGAGGGCCTGACCCGGGTGGCGGCGCTGATGCACGAGATCGGCCACGCGGTCGGGCTCATGCACGTCGAGGGTGACCCGGCCGAGCTGATGTCACCCTCGATCGGCTACGGGCTCGACCAGTGGGGCGCCGGCGACCTCGCCGGTCTCCAGGCGGTCGGCGCGAGCGGGGGCTGCCTGACCCCGGGCAGCTGAGGACTACTCCCGCTCGGCGACCACGCGCAAGGTCTCGACCGAGGTGTCCGCGGCCTCCGGGATCAGCATCCCGGCAGCGACCCCTGAACGCAGGTAGTCCACGGCCTCGCGGGTGATCCGCTCGCCGGGCGCCAGCACCGGCACGCCGGGTGGGTACGGCGTGACCATCTCGGCAGCGACCCGGCCGACCGCCCGGTCGGCCGGGACTTGCTCGACCGTCGCGAAGAACGCGTCCCGCGGCCGCATCACCGTCTCCAGCTCGAGGCCCTCGGCGCTGGGGAACTCGACCTTCGGCGGGCGATCGGCGTCGCCGGCGTCCGCGGCGAGCTGGCGCACCGTCCGGAGGAGGAGGTCGACGGACCGGTCGTCGTCGGCATGGGTGAGGCGGGCGTTGATCCGGCATGTGTCCGATGCTCCGAAGTCGACGTGGTGTCGCTCGCGGGCGATCTCGGCAGCCTGGTAGCCGGTGATGCCGAGCTCGCGCACGTCGATGGTGAGGACCAGCGGGTCGACCTCGAAGGCGTAGCCGTCGTCCACGACCTCCTGACCCAGCACGGAGACGCCGTCGATCTCGGCGAGCCCGGCCCGGGCGCGGGCGGCGAGCTCGAGCGTGGCTGAGAGCAGCTCGCTGCCGTGCTCGACCATCTGCCGGCGCCACCCGTCGAGTGATCCGTAGACCAGGCTGGAGGCACTGGTGGTGGCCAGCAGGTCCTCACGCTGCGCCAGGACGGTCGGGTCGACGCGGTTGCCCTGGAGGTGGAAGACCGAGCTCTGCTCCACGGCACCGCCCATCTTGTGCACACTGGTCACGACCAGGTCGGCGTCGGCGTCCATGCCCCAGGTCGGCAGGCCCTCGTGGAACGGAAGGTGCGCCCCCCAGGCCTCGTCGACGATCAGCGGGACGTCGTGCTCGTGGCACACCGCCGCGACGCCGCGGATGTCCGCGCAGGTGCCCCAGTCGGTGGGCGTGATGAGCAGCATCCCCTTGGCGTCCGGGTTGGCCTCGAGGGCGCGGCGTACGTCGTCAGGCTCCGGTGGGTGGGCGAGGTGCCGCTCGGAGTCGAACTTCGGGTGCACCCAGACGGGCACCGTGCCGTTGATGATCAGCCCGCTCACCACGGACTTGTGGGCGTTGCGCGAGACGAGCAGCTTCTCTCCGGGACCGGCGACCGCGAGCATCGCGGACTTCACCGACAGCGAGCTGCCGCAGGTGGAGAAGAACGCGTGCTCCGCGCCCACCGCGTCGGCCATCAGCTCCTGAGCCTGTTCCAGCACCCCGCCCGACTGGCGCCGGTCGTCCAGGCCGTTCATCGACAAGACGTCGGAGGCGAACACGCCCTCGCCGAGGATCGTCAGTACCCGCGGGTCCACGCCCCGGCCCTGCCGGTGACCGGGGGGACCGAACACGACGTCGCCGCGACGACGGAAGGCCGAGAGAGCGTCGAGGACGGGAGTGCTGGAGTGGTCCATGATGGACCGGTTCCCGCGATGCGTTCCCGGAAACGGCGTTCATGCCCGGCGGTCCGGCCCGTTCGTGGCGGTTTCGCACCCTCGCATCGAGCCTCTGGACCCGACGGTGGGATAGGTGAGACGGTGATCGCCGGCATCGGGGGCCGACCAGCGACCCTCGTGACGAGGGGAGCCGAGATGACCGAGCAGAAGCAGACCGTGGTGGCCAGCACCGACGACCTGCGCCAGATCCTCACCAGGATCCACTCCACGCTGACCTTCGGGTCCACGGCCGCGACGGTCGTCCTGGCGCTCGGGTGGGTCTTCCTCGGCGTGACCGACTCCAGCGTGCCCGCCGTGCTACCGGTCATCACGATCGCCTGCGCCGCGTTCGCGTTCTTCGCCTGGATCAACCAGGAGGAGGTCCAGCAGATCGGCCGGCCGTTCCGGACCACATCTCGGTAGGCACCACCACTCACACGTAGGGATCGGCGAGCCCCGGCTCGACCCGCTCCATCCTGACCAGGCCGCGCCAGCCCCGCTCGACCATCAGCTCGAGGATCCGGTCCCGCAGCCGGACCAGCTCCGGCCCGGCCGAGAGCGCGACGGTGTCGATGAGGTCGGCGAAGGAGCTGTCCGGCAGCGGGTCGTCCTGGGCATCGAGGTCGCCGCTGGCTGCCGCCTGCTCGGCCAGCTCGACCAGGACGTCGGCGATCTGCGCCAGCAGCGCGTCGGACCGCCCGCCGGAGTCGAGCACCTCGCCCATCAGCTCTCCCATCAGCTCGAGCAGGCGTCGCATCAGCGGGTCGTCGAGCTGGGCCTCCTTCTCCACCATGAAGGCGTCGACCTGGTCCGGCATCTGCGCGGCGATCAGGATCCACGCGTCCCGCTCCATCTCGACCATGACGCCGGGTGCGCCCAGCGACCGCATCCGGTCGAGGTAGGCGGTGACGGACGCCGGCAGCGCGAGGCTGTCGCCGGCCGCCAGCCTCGCGATCCGGCGACGGTGCTCCTGCAGCTCCTGGATCTCGTCACGGAGCCGGCGGTCGATGTCGTCGACGGCCGCAGCGAACCCCGCGGCGTCGGCGCCCAGCAGCTCGTGGACCCGCGCGAGTGGCACCCCGGCCTCCGCGAGCGTGCGGATCCGGATCAGCCGGACCAGGTCCGGGGCCGTGTAGCTGCGGTAGCCCGAGGCGTCGCGCTCGGGCTCCGGGAGGAGCCCGATCTGGTGGTAGTGCCGCACGGCACGGGTGGTGACCCCGGCGTACGACGCCAGCCGGCCGATCGTGAGCATGTCCCCAGCCTGCCGTGACTCAGGCGAACTTGCGGTGGTAGACGCGCATCGCGAGCACGTACGCCACCACCAGCAGCCCCCCACACCAGGCGAGCGCGGTCCAGATGTCGTTGCCGACCGGCTGCTCGGCGTACAGGTTGCGCAGCGTGTCCACGATCGAGGTCACCGGCTGGTGCTCGGCGAACCAGCGGACCGGGCCCGGCATGCTCGCGGTGGGGACGAACGCCGAGCTGACGAACGGCAGGAAGATCAGTGGGTAGGAGAACCCGCCCACGCTGTCGGCGGACTTCGCGGTCAGCCCGGGGATGACCGCGAGCCAGGTCAGGGTGAGCGTGAAGAGCAGCAGGATCCCGGTGACGGCGAGCCAGGCGAGGACGCCGGCCCCGGAGCGGAAGCCCATCGCCACGGCGACGACCACGACGAGTGCCAGCGCGATCGTGTTCGCCACCAGCGAGGTGAGCACGTGTCCCCACAGCAGGGCGGAGCGGGCGATCGGCATCGACTGGAACCGCTCGAAGAGGCCGCCCGACACGTCGGTGAACAGCCGGTAGGCGGTGTAGGCGATACCGGAGGCGATGGTGATCAGCAAGATGCCGGGCAGCAGGTAGTCGACGTACTCCTCACCCCCGGTGTCGATGGCGCCGCCGAAGACGTAGACGAACAGCAGCAACATCGCGATCGGGGTGACCGCGGTGGTGATGATCGTGTCCGGACTGCGCAGGATGTGGCGCAGCGACCGACCCAGCAGGGCGGTGGTGTCGCTGAGAAAGTGTCTGTTCATCGGGGCCTCAGTTCTGGGTGGTGGGGTCGGGGGCGGTCTCGTCGCCGATCACCGCGAGGAAGATCTCCTCGAGCGTCGGCTGCTTCTCGACGTACTCCACGCTGGCGGGCGGGAGCAGGGCCTTGAGCTCGGCGAGGGTGCCGTTCACGACGATCCGGCCGTGGTGGAGGATCGCGATCCGGTCGGCGAGCTGCTCGGCCTCGTCGAGGTGCTGGGTGGTGAGCAGGATCGTGGTGCCGGCGGCGGCGAGCTCTCTGACCGCGCGCCAGACTTCCAGCCGGGCCTGCGGATCGAGGCCCGTGGTCGGCTCGTCGAGGAAGATGACGGGCGGGTCACCGATCAGGCTCATCGCGACGTCGAGGCGCCGGCGCATGCCGCCGGAGTACGTACCCGCCCTGCGGTCCGCCGCGTCGGTGAGACTGAACCGGGTGAGGAGCTCCGTGGCGATCCGGCCGGGTTCGACCAGGTGGCGCAGCCTGGCGACCAGCACGAGGTTCTCTCGGCCGGTCAGCATCTCGTCGACCGCGGCGAACTGGCCGGTCAGGCTGATCGACTCTCGCACGCGCGCCGCTTCGGTGGCGACGTCCGCGCCATCGACGAGGGCCGTCCCCGCGTCCGCCTTCGACAAGGTGGCGAGGATCCGGACGGTCGTGGTCTTGCCGGCCCCGTTCGAGCCGAGCAGGGCGAAGACGGTGCCGCGCTCGACGTCGAAGTCGACGCCGCGCAGCACCTCGTGGTCGCCGTACGCCTTGGTCACACCGGCGACCTGGATGGCGGGACGGGTGGGTGTCCCAGATGTCGTGGTCATGACCCGACCTTGAGACCTTGACGCTGCGTCAAGGTCAAGTCCGGTGCTCCTGGCGCTCACGGGTTGCCGCGCTGCGTTCCTCAGGTCTGCTCGGGTGCGGTCGATAGGGCATTAACTGGCGGCCCATGGATGGGCCGCTCTGCTGCGTTGGAGTCATGGATGACCACACGTTCGATGTCCCCGCGGTGGCGTGCCGGGCGACAGACCGCCGCCGTCGCACTCAGCGCGCTTCTCGCGGTCGCCGGGGTCACCGCGACCGCCCTGACCGCGCCCGACGGTCACACGCGCACCGGGTCATTCGCCCAGGTGACGACCATCGACGGCCAGTGCCCCGCCGAGGACGTGATCCCCGGCCTGAACCCGGGAGACCCCGCGTCGTGCGCCCACGCCGACAAGGCACCCCCCGGTGTCGATGTCGACAAGCACGTCGCGACGGCGGTGCTCGAGGCTCGCACCGGCGCGGCGGCCGCCGCGGTGGCGGCGGCCCAGGACGAGGGCGTGCCCGTGGCGGCCCAGGTCGCGGCCGTGAGCGACCGGGTCCCATGCGACGGGGACGGCACCTCCGGCTACCGGGTGCAGGCGATCTACGTGGTCACCTCCGACCGGACCAACCGCTTCGCAGCGGTCGGCGACCAGATCAAGCAGTGGGCCTCCGGGGTCAACACCGTCTTCAACCTCTCGGCCGCCAAGACCGGCGGCGTTCGCGACGTCCGGTTCGTGACGGCGTCGAACGGGGACGGCACCTGTTCTCCGACGGTCCTGAACGTGACGCTCGCTCCGGGGTCGTTCACCAGCTTCGACGCCACGATCAACGCGATGCGGGCCGCGGGCTACACCGCACCGAACCGCAAGTACCTGATGTGGGTCGACGGGACGGGTCAGTGCGGGATCGCCCAGACCTACCTGAGCAGCGGCGCCGGCCAGGACAACCCGAACAACGGCTCCTACCCCCAGTTCGCACGCATCGACACGGGCTGCTGGGGTCAGTCCCAGTCGGTCGAGGCCCACGAGCTGTCGCACACGATGGGCTCGGTGCAGGGCGACGCTCCGCACGCGACGACGCGCGGCCACTGCTACGACGAGTCCGACCGCATGTGCTACGCCGACGGCGGTGGCAAGACCATGCAGCAGATCTGCCCGTCCGACCAGGAGACGCTGTTCGACTGCAAGGACGACGACTACTACTCGACGTTCCCTCCGGCCGGCTCCTACCTGGCCACCCACTGGAACACCGCGAACTCACGCTTCCTCATCGGCGGAGGTGACGGTGTCGGCGGCGGCTCGCTCGGCACCCCGACGACCCTCGGCGGAGTCGTCTCCGTGAACAACCCGGCCGTGCCCGGCCTGCCCACGCAGGTCTCGGCCACGCTGGAGGTCCCGACCGGGCGCACCGCGTCGGTGACGTGGTCGACGTCGCGCTCCGACTGCACGTTCGCGGACAAGACCGCCACCCAGACCCAGATCACCTGCGGCGCCCGGTCGACCTCGGCCGGCACGGTCACCGCGACGGTGGTGGACAGCACCGGGGCCAAGCTGGTGCGCACCAGCGCGCTGACGTTCTCGGCGAGCCAGCGCACGGCCGCCACCGCGTTGACGATCGACGGCGCGTCGGCGTCGTACGTCGCCTGCCCGACCGGGAAGGCCGTGCTGTCCGCGTCCGTGGTCGACCAGGCCAGCAACACCCCCGTCAAGGGCATCTCGGTCGCGTGGATCCGGAAGAGCGGCACCAGCCTGCCGGTGCAGGTGGCCTCAGCGCTCACGAACGACGCGGGCGTCGCCTCGGCGCTGGTGACCGCGACGGCGGGCGCCTACTCGGTCAAGACCCTCGCGGCCCCGGCGTTCCCCACCACGACGTCGTCGTCCGTCGACGTCACCGTGGCCACCGGTCCGTGCACCACCCAGGTGACCTCGGGGTTCGACCACACGTCGGTCCAGGCGGGTGCACCGGTCGGGGTCAGCGGGGTCCTGACTCGCACCCTTCCCGACGGGTCGACGACCGCCCCCGCGGCCGGGGAGACGGTGTCGGTCTACGGCAAGGCCGGAACCGCGACGACCTGGTCGCCGGTGGGCTCGGCCGTGACCGGTCCCAGCGGGACGTACTCCGTCGTGGTGAAGCCGCTCGTGTCGACCTCGCTCCAGGTGCGGTTCGCCGGGCGAGCCGGCGTGGCCGCCTCGACCGCGGCGATCACGCCGATCACCGTTACCCCCTGGACGACGACGGTCGTGGTCAGCCCGTCCGCGACGGAGCTGATGGCCGGGTCTGCGGTCACCGTGACCGGTTCGGTGAGGCAGTCCGAAGCCGACGGCACGACCGCGAGCGCGATGGTCTCCACGCCCGTGAAGATCACCTACCCCTTGGCGGATGGCCGGACGGCCACCGCGTCGGCGAGCACCAACGCGTCCGGGACCTACTCGACGGTCGTGCGGCCGACCGGATCCGGCGATGTGGTGGTGAGCTACGGCGGCAAGGTCGGCTGGCTCGCCTCCTCCGCCGCTGCCACCCTGGTCGTCCACCCGTGGACCACCGAAGTCACGGTCAGCACGTCGTCCCAGGACCTCATGGCCGGCACGGCCGTCACCGTCACTGGGTCGCTGAAGCAGTCCGACGGCACGACCGCGACCGCGATGCCCTCCACGCCGGTGACGATCACCTACCCACTGGCTGGCGGCCGGACGGCCACCGCGTCGGCGAGCACCAACGCCTCCGGCCTCTTCTCGACGGTGGTCCGTCCCTCGGGATCCGGCGACGTGGTCGTCCGCTACGCCGGCAAGGCCGGCTGGGTCGCCTCCTCGGTGACCCAGGCGATCGTCGTCCGGCAGTGGGGGACGGCGCTGACCCTGTCCGCGACGCGCGATCCGCTGACCGGGTACGTCCTGGCAACCGGGACGCTCACCCAGGTCAGCTCCACCGGGGTCTCGTCGCCGAGGCCGTCGGGCGCAGTCACGATCACCTACCAGTACTCCGCGACGAGGACGGCGTCGGTGACGGTCACCACCTCCGCGGCGGGGACGTTCACGGCCCGCGTCCATCCCGGCGTCACCGGTCTCGTGCAGGCCGCGTACGCCGGGACCACGGGTTGGGCGGCGGCGTCGGCCACCCCGGTCACGATCACGGTTCCGTAGGCGCGCCGGCGGGTCGGGCGACCCGTCGGCAGAGGTCGGGGAACCCGGTGGGTCAGCGGACCTCGTCGAGGTCCAAGCCCATCGGGGACCGCGCCGGGATCTCGCCGGAGGCCACGACGGCCGCGGCGATCGGGCGCAGGTCCTCGAGGAGCCGGTCGACCTCCGACCCCTCGAGGTCCGCGTACGCCGTCGCCGCCGCCCGGTCGGTCTGCTCCTCCAGCCCCTGCTTGAGCTCGCGGCCACTCGAGGTGAGGTCGCCGTTGCGATCGACCAGGCCTCGGGCCGCGAGGCCGGCCTCGAGCGCCTCCCACTCCTCGGCTCCCAGCTGCCGAGCGAGACCGTAGACCTCGAGCGGTGTCCCGGTGGCCAGCGCATGGAGCACGTGCGACTCGCGTCCACCGATCCCTGCGGTGACCAGGGCCGCGACGTGGCCGTCACCGCGGTGCTCGCGCAGCAGCGTGGCGGCGTGCCAGAGCCGGGCGAGCGGGTCGTCCGGGACCGGCAACGCGCGGTTGGCGGCGAACAGCGGCCGGCCCTCGAGCGGGGCTGCTTGCGCCGCTCGCATCGCGAGGTCGGCGGCCCGTTCGACCGCGGCACCCGGCGTACCCGCCAACTGGCGGCGCAGCGCCGCGACGGACCCGTCCCGCCGCGCGTCGAGGGCGGCCCCGGGCCGCGCGAAGCCCCAGGCATCCGGCAACGCCCGCGCCACGTGGCCGAAGGTGAAGTTGTAGAAGACCGCGTGGGTGAGCTCCGCCGACGCCCGGCCGAGCGGCGCAGCACGTCCCGCGAAGTAGCCCATCCAGAACCCCCGGTAGCCCGCGGCCCGCAACGCGGCGAGCGGCTCGGGTGAGAAGTACGTGACCGCGTGGATCGGCTCGAGGAGCTGCCACAACCGCCGCGCCGAGCGCGCCCTGTCGTCCGTCATGGCCGCAGGTCTACCCCGGCCGGGGCACGGAGTCGACTCGTTTGCTGTCGTGCGATCGGGGGCAGCGTGCGAAGAAGACCACCCGAGCCGAGGAGCACCGCCATGACCTCTCTCCGTCGTCCGCTGCTGTCCGCCGTTGCGGTGGGCATCGCCCTGGCCACGCCCGCGCTGGCGCTCTCCCCCGCACAGGCGGGTGGTCCCGGCACCGTCTACGTGTACGGCGCGACGTACACCGAGTGCACCAACAACCTCAGCTACACCGTCAAGCTCTACCGCGCCAACGGCTACACGGTCACCGGCGTGCACGGGTGCCGCAAGACCGGAGACGGGTCCCGCTACTTCGGCGACTTCGTCGCCAGCTAGGGCGCGCCTCCCACCGGGCGAGACCCCCGGACCGGCGGTGGCAGTCAATGTCTACTGATTGAGTAATGAATTCATGAGCTGCACGACTTGAAGAGTTCGTTACATCTCGACACATTTGCCGACGATCGCCGAATCTGCAATCCCGCCAGGCTCAGTCCCCCCGAATCTGCAACGCCACCGGTCTCGAATCTGCAACGAGGCCAGTGGGGCGTCGTCTTGCTGGGGCCTCGGTGTTGCCGGCGGAGTCTTCGACTAGCCCAGCTCGGAGCGGCCGGTCTGCATGGAGAAGACCCGTTCGTTCGTTCGGCACCTCCCCCTGCACATCAACAGCGACGACACGGTCGTGCCGATGGCGAGCGGTGTCTTCAGGCAGGCGAGGGTAGCCGTTGTACCGGCCCTGTCACCATGGGAGCACGACGTGAACGCGCCTCGCGTCCGGCGCTCCTACTCCCTCAGCTCGGTCACCGGCGACCGGTCGCGGGCCCGAGGGGTCCATCCACGTAGATGTCGAGCACGTCTGCGTTGTACAGCCTCGCCTCTGCCCACGAAACCATCTCCATCTTCCACACCTCGTCACTGGTGGCGTCCGCCGCCTGGACAGCACGGCGGGCGGCTTCGACCGCATCGTCGCGTGTCCAATCCGCGATGGGATACAGGATCGGGCGTCGGAAGACGTCACGCTGGGCTGTTCGCGCGACGAGAGCCCCGAAGAACGTGGTCAGGAGCTGAAGACCCACTTGATGGTCGGCGCGATAGGCCAAGTCAATCGCGGTCGTCGCCAGGTGCATCCAATCTGCCCGGTCCCCCTCGTCACTCAGACGGAGAGCCACTTCCATGACGACATCGTAAGGAAGGGCGGTGATGAAACCCTGGAACCAGCTTGCGTCCATCATCCACACTGAGCCTGTCACGTCGTCCTGCCGCGAGTCCGCGAGCCGACGGAGCAAGTCCTCGACTGTGACCTCAGTGGGGGTGGCTGCCACCCGCTCCATCGTGGCGAGCAGGACCTCCGCCGCGCCAACGTCGTACTGCCACCCCGCGAACGACTCATGGGTTGAACCATGCGCGACAGTCGCACTATCGGCAGGCGTATCAACTGGATCGAGCGACCGGGGACGCGAGTTGTACCATGGTTCACGAGCCACCCGGGCACCTAACAGCGCCCATCGTGAAGCATCCCGGACATCGCGCTCTGCGCGTTCAGTAAGCGCGGCTGCCGTCTGAAACGCGGTGCGCTCACCCAGCGCATCATGAAGCACGGCCTCAAGGTCGGCGCCCTCGACTGCCTCAAGGTTGAACAACTCACCGCTCAGCATCGACGCGACGTACTCCACCACGAATGAGCGTGCGCCCGAGACGTGATTCGCTGCTTCGACGACTGTGGCGCGGTCCTCCTCACGGATGAGCCCGCGGAGCCGTTCTATCTCATTGAGCCAGTCATCGGACGAGCCGACGGTAGACAGGGCTCCAACGATGCGGTCAAGAGCCACAGCGGCCACTGCGGGGTTCGGGCTCGCCCCGTAGATCGGATGTTGCTCCGCGGCCGATCGGCTGATCTCGGCGATCGCCCACTCGGCGAAGCCCTCCGCATTCGACGCGAGTCCCCGCCAGACTCCGCGCTCGAAGTTATAGGTGCACGCAAGCCCCGGCAGTCGCGCCAGCAACTGCCGCTCGGCATCCTCTGCGTCCGTCCACGACAGCATTCCGGAGTCCACCTGACGCCCAAGGACATACGCAAGGGCCTCGAACCCCTGTGCTTCCTCCTGCGTGAGCGGTGCGGTCGCCTTGGCAAGGAGTTGCGGTAGGCGGGTGCCGGTGCCGTCCAGCCATTCGACTCCGATCCAGTCCCCGATGCTCGCCAGGGCGTCCTGACGCTCACGAAGTAGATAGTCGGAGCCTCCGTTAAGGAGCAGATCACTAACCGCCGTTGCACGCCTGCGTCCTAGTGAGTCCCACGCGTTGGCCTCAGACCATAAGTCCCCAGCGATCTCGTCGAGGACTCCCAACTCGGCGAGTGCTCCCGCGCAATGCTCCAAAGGGACCCGCCAGGTTGGGCGGAGAAGTGCTTGCCGCAGCACCGCCTCGGCGTGGGGAACCTCCTCCAATAGCTGAAGCGCCAGTTCGCGTCCGACAAGGTGTTCATGAATCGTCCGGTGGAGCCACCGGACAGGTTGACTCATGGGATCGGTGTCGTCGGGTGGGCCGAAGGCCACCAAGAGCCCATCTGTGGAGTAGAGCTCGAACAACTGCTCACGGGAGGTGCGGCTCGTGGCGGAGAGCCATCCCAGTCGCGCGGTGTCTAGCCAGACTGCGTGTTTGTGACGTGGAGCCTGCCTCGTTGCCATTACCCATGCGATCTGTCGAGCAGCCGATAGAGCACTTTCGACATCCGTCACCGAACGGTGCACGGCAGGCAACTTCCACCGTCGGCTCAGGAACAGGTGGAGGTACTGCCGATAAAGGCCATACTTGTTTGTCGCGACTCGCTCTGCCTCAGCAACGAAGCAGATGAACCCTGCAATCAGCTGGTTACGGGCGACCTCAGCCAGCCCGTCGTCGGCAATGGCTGCCAGGGCAGCGCTTCGGCCTCGGGGATTGCGACCGTCGCGGAACCATGACTCGATGAGCTGACGGGGACCGTCGTGGTTCAGCGCCAGGACGACGTACTCGTCCAGACTGCCAAGTGGCTTGGTATAGCCGGTGATCCGCGATGACACCACCAGTGTGATGTTGAGGACGTCGAGATGCCGCAGCACCTCCAGGGCACCCTGATGGTGGTCAGGCCTACTGATCTCATCGAGGCCATCGAGCGCAACCAACACTTCGCAATCCGGATCGAGCAGGCGTTCAGCGAGCTGAGAGGCCACTAGCGACGTCGGGTCGTGGCCCAGCCAGTTGAGGAAAGCTGTCACCACAATTTGCGCTGCAACGGCAGGTCCACCGACTCTCGCGCTAGCGGCGACGCGGCCAACGTCGTCCAGCCGCGCGAAGACTAACGTCGCTCTTCCTTCACGGATCGTGTCGATCCCCAATCCTGCTAGCAGTGTCGTCTTGCCGCAGCCGGGGTCGCCCAACAGGACCACTCGTCGTCTTGAGCGAAGCAGGGAAAGCGCAGCTTCCGGTGTGCTGTACGGCCTGAAATCGCTGTAGAGCCCCGGGCGATCCGCGACAGCAGTCGGGAAGTCCTCGACAGACGCCAGACGTCCGAGTTCGGCGAATCCCTCGACCGAGAGGTGATCAGGGAAGTAGTCAGGCAGCCGCATGAGGAGCTGCTCCGTAAGCCGCTGGTTGGCCCGCAGTTCCATGTCGTCGTTGCCACCGGTGCCGTGCGGTGGGGCGTCCGCATACTGCGACCCGCGCACAGTCGGACGACCCACACGATCTGCCTGCTCCTGCGCATACCGTCGCAGCAGGGTTCGGAAGTCTGGAAACTGCTCGGGCGACACTGGGTTCACCGGCACCAGATCAACTACTGCGGCTGCGAAGAAGGGACGCAGATGTGGCGGCGGGACCGTCGGCCGCGGCCGGCTGGGCGTGGGCCGCCAACTCGACCGAGTGCCGCTCGGGATCGTGTACCTGCGCCATCCGCTGGCGTCGCTTCTGATCCCGTCGGCCCGCTCATGGTCTCCAGAAGCATGGGCGAGTGCACTGTCGGCTTCTAGGCGTTCGATTGCCTTCTCTTGGATGATCCGGGCCAGACCGGCCGGCCCACCGGCCGCCTCAAACGCTGCACTGGTCCACGCCGCATACGCTGCCAGCAAGTCGTCGGCCATTTCACCTCTCGCCATCGTTCCCCGACGCGGCGAGTATCGCAGGGCGCGCAGGTGCGCGCAGGCTTCCTGCGCTGCTTCCGCTGGCTTGAACTTCTGGCATGCCCCGGAGCGACCGGGGTCTACGTCACCAAGAGGTGGACCACATGAAGAAGCTGATCACGGCGGCCGTCACGGTCGCGGCACTGGCGACCGGCGCTGCTATTGCTCCAGCCGGCACCGCCGAGGCGCTCGAGGTGCGACCCGGTCGAGGCTTCGCCCAGACCGACATCCTGCTCGACTCCTACGAGACCCGCCAGGCTGCCACCCGGCCTGAGATGGCCTGGTGGTACTGCTGGATGTCAGTCCAGCGCAGCCCGGGCCTCGCTGCGGTTTACGCCACCGGGGCATGCGCGATGGCGGTGAACGCGTCGGCCGCATACGCCCTGAAGCGCGGCAAGCGCGCCGGGGTGACAATCCTGCCCTGGGGAAGCTGGTGGAACTGGACCTACTGACACCACTGAGTTGGCCAGCGACGGGCGGGGGATCGCTTCCCCCGCCCGTCGCTGCCGCTGCCGCTGCGTGGCACGTCCCCGTCCACGTTGCAGATACGCGAGGCGGACCAAACATGCGGCTCGCAGACCCCGTGCTGGGAGCATTGGACTCGTGAGCGGGGAACAGGAGCACGATGCGGCCGAGATAGCCGAGACCGACGAGGATCGGCTGCTGACGCCAGCCCAACGCGCCGGGCTCCGGACCGCCCGAGACGCATTGAACGGCCCCACCGGAGACGCGCTTCGAGCCGCGCTGCGAGACGGCACACTGGCCGCGAACATCGACGCACTGGCGGCACTTCCGGAAATGAACACCGCCCGGCTCGTCGAAGGGCTCATGCCAAGCCTCACCACGGCCGCCCTGCTCCCCGCCTTCGACACCGCCCGGCTCGTCGAAGGGCTCATGCCAAGCCTCACCACGGCCGCCCTGCTCCCCGCCTTCGACACCGCCCGGCTCGTCGAAGGGCTCATGCCAAGCCTCACCACGGCCGCCCTGCTCCCCGCCTTCGACACCGCCCGGCTCGTCGAAGGGCTCATGCCAAGCCTCACCACGGCCGCCCTGCTCCCCGCCTTCGACACCGCGCGGCTCGTCGAAGGGCTCATGCCAAGCCTGAACGCGGGGGCCCTGCTCCCCGCGTTCGAGATCGGCGCGCTCTTCCGGGGAGCCCTCCCCGGACTCACCGACGAGTTCCTGGATCGGATCCGGCGCGGCTTCGAGCGGCTGGTCCCGCGCAACCTCCGATCCCTCGATGACCTCCGCTACCAAGACATGACCACTGTGATGCGCGAAGAAGGGATCCCGTTCGTGCTGGTTCCCGATGCCGTGACAGCCGCCGCCCTACTTGACGCCGACGACGCGGGCGCGCGACGACTCGTCCTCGTTGACCGAGCAGAGCCGATCTTCGATGCATGCGAAGGGATCCTCGCCCTGTGCGTCGACCACCGCATCGCATTCCCCGGAAGCCAAGTGCGCCAGGCCATTGGGGCATACCGGGCCGGGTTCCCGGGTCCGGCGCAGGCGAGCGCCGCCACCGTCCTCGACTCGGTCCTCTACGACCATCCGGAGAAGACGCACCGCGGCTACCTTGTCGGATCGCGGACTGCCAAGGGCGGGATCACTCGGACGGCGTACACGATGACCCTCGACCACATCCGACTCATGACTCTCACCCCAGTCAGCGCCGTCCAGATCGAGGACTCGCGCGGAAAGAACGAGCCGCGGATCGAGTTCTCCCGGCACGCCACCGTCCACCGTGTCACGGAGGAGCAGTACACCGAGTCGAACGCCGTGCAGGCAATCATGCTCGCCACCAGCCTGCTCGGCTTCATCCAGGGTCTCTGGTGAGACCTTGATCGGCCGCGGCAGGACGGCTCGCTATACGACGCGCCATTCCCTCGCGCGAGTCGCGAAGCCGGTCTCCTGCAGATGCATCGCGGTGTCGACCCCGGGACGGTCTATTGGTCTGCGGTGTCGTCAGCCGCTACCTTCTCGTAGAGACGTTCCTCACCTGCCACCTTTTCGTCCGCCGTCTGCCATGGTGCAGGGGTGTTCAGCGTCGCCATCGTGATGTAGCGGCCCTGGACGACGCGATCCGGTTGGGCGAACTTCAGCGCGGCTCGCAGTTCATCGCAAAGTTTCACGTACTGGGAAATCTCGCTGTAGATGCCGTCGTCAGCCAGTGTGATGCGTCGGTCGTGCCCCACCATCGTCCCGTCGTCATCAGGTGAATAGACCAGCCGTGACTCCGCCTCGAGTTGCACCTTTCCCAGCGCTGCTAGAACCTCCGAGGTCCGCAACTTCATCAATGCGGTCGCGACGGACGCGTCGAACAGATGGACGAAGGGCGCGACTGCGCGGATGTGCATGTCCTGCCGCTCGGCCCGCCACCGCAGCGTTTCACCCGGGTTGAACAGGACGGGCGATCCCCAACGTGAGAACTGCTGTCCGAGCCAGATCCGCTTGCAGAAGGCTTGGATCTCCGGGCCTGAGGTAGGCGGCCCACCAGCCCATCCATAGGCCAACGGTTCCAGGTCAGCAAGAAGAGCTTGGCCATCATCAGCCATCCGAGACAGGATTCCCCAAACACCTTCGTACGCACTCTCGCGTTCCACCTGCCGCGGGCGCTCGACAATCAGCAGATTGAAGATCCAAGCCCCAATGAAGGCGTACGCGAGCGAGCCGACGAAGAACCCAACCTCGTGCCCGATCGGTATCTTCTCCGGCATATCCATGAGTGCCGTGATGACAGCCGCCACGAGCAGACAGCCTCCGAAGGCCCAGAATCCGGACGACCGAACAATTGAACGCCAAAGGTTCCGCACGGAGGGATGCTGTCAGGGATCGCGTCGTGCTCGTACCCCGGGCTCGTGTATGCCCACCCCGTCCACCACCCCGGCAGCCGGTGCCATCGCCGGCCGGGGGGACGCAAGAGGCCTGCCACGCGCTGTCGGGTATGCACGAGGCGGCTGAAGTTCCGTCGGGTACGTCGGATTGCCGTCGTCGAGTACGTCGACTGGTTCTGCCTACGGGTTGGTGGGTAGGGCGGCATACAACTGCTTGAGGAGAGTCTCGATCTGAGAGTGATCTCCAGTCATCGATGCGAACGACGCGGTGCCGTAGGGCTCGTCCGGCCGCGGCCGGACCCGTAGCAGCGGTGGTATGCCATAACGGGCACAGATCCACAGGACCCAGAGGCGGGCTGTCCGGCCATTCCCGTTGACGAACGGGTGGATGCGGACCCATTCGCCGTGCACGTAGGCAGCGAGTTGCAGGGCGTTAAGGTCTCTTGCGAGCGGGCCTAGGCTAGCGCCATCGATGCGCACCAGTTCGACAAGAAGGTGCCGAATCAGAGCGTCAACCTCCCCCCACACGAGGTACGAGCGGACACCCGCGATTCCACCGATTTGGACCTCGTAGTCGATGAGGTCGGTGTGGTTATCCCCACGAAACCGGCCAACGTATGCGGGACTCGGGGTCGGCAGGCCCTCGTGGATGCGACGATGCCATTCGAGGGGAGTTTCCATTGATGGAGGCTCCGCGCTTTGCGCATGACTGACGACCTGCGGGTAGAGCGCCCGCAGATTAGCCGCCAGTTCAGGCGTGTCGGGGTCTCCCGACCAAGGCGGCCCGGGCACGTGTCGTCACCGCTCGCCGTCGCCCCAGCACAGCCTCTCAGCCTCTGCGACCTGCTTGGGCGTCATCTGTTCGGCGCCGAGGATCACGCGACCTTCGCTGGAAGGGGTGTTGTCGAGCTGGTCAAGCCGCTTGAGATAGTCGTCCACATCTCCACCGCGCCTCGCTGGAGACGTGATCGTCGGCTGACCGAGTGCCGCGATCGTTGCGACCGCGTCTTCCCAGGTTTCTGCTGCCATCAGCTGGTCTAGGAGCGACGGACTACCGGATTTCAGGATGCGCAACAGGTCGACGCGGCCCAGCCGGGAGATGGCCAGTTCCAAGGTCGACCGCAAACGTAGACCGTCGGCGATAGTCGCCGGTCGCACCATGGAGTCCGGCTTCTTGCGCCACAAGTAGAAGGTCGGTACTGAGACATGCCCGACTCGGCACGCTCGCTCCTGAGTCAGACCCAGCACGTCTCGGAGCCAGATCACGGTTTCCGTACCGATGTTTTCCGTCCGCGGAGTCGCGGCCTGGGCAGGTTGATGGTCGACAAAGACAGGTGGCACGTCGAGCATGAACTCAGACACCCACTCGGACGTCCCAGGGGTGAAATAACTCACCGTCGTAGGGCGCTCGTCTTCAAGAACGGTTGCAGAGCACTGCAAAGCGAGTTGCCTAGTCCAGGACGCCGGGGTGGAAGCCTCGACGTCCATATGCCAGCCATCCGCCAGCACCGTGACGCCGTTTCGTACTGCTGGCCAGGCAGCAAGGACTGCCGCGCGCAGTGTCCGCGCTAGGTGAGTACCGCTCGCGTCCACTCGGGCGGGTTCGCCAACAATGGGGATCGCGAGGCAAGGAGTCAATGACGCAAACGAGCCGAACGGGATCCCGAACTGCTCAGTGTTCATCGAGATCCTCCGAAGTCTCTCCCATCGGACCCATAGCCAACCACGCCCCAGGGGTGACGCACTGCTGAAACACCGAAAGCGCGTGTTCATGGAGTTGGTCAGTTGCGAGCAACACCGCGTCGGCCTCAAACCCGGAGGTGGCTTCCATATAGGCGTCGACGTCAATGAGTAGGCCTACTTCGGCCGTCTCAGTCTGAACCATCGCATGGTTCAGGTTCACCCGTGTCTCTCCTAACGCGAGGACCTGACGTCCTTGAATCATCGTCACGTCAGGACCCTCGTCGCTAGCGCCAAAACCCAGAAGTCCCGGGTGAACAAAGGGGACAAATTCACCGACGTGAGCCAGTGGCCCTAGTCCTAGAACCTTCCCGAAAACAACATTCACATACCGCAGCCCGACACGGGTAGTGACGCCAGGATTCAGCGTGCCATCGACGGCGCGCAGGAGATCGTCGATCCACGACTCAAACTTGTCGTCCCACGACTCGTAGTCACTTGTCTCAATCGTGATCGCGCCGGGCGCCACGGTCACGACCGTTCTCCCCTCGTCAGCCGTGAGTCGCCACGCCCCTTCGCCAGGCGGCGCCGCGACAGGCTGCGGTCCCCCCATCGACAACTGGAACGCCACCTGCTCCTGCACGGGAGCGAGGGAAGTGTTGTGCTTCAGCGCGCCCTGAAGAGCCATGACTGCGCGACCGTCGCTGAGTTTGACGTCTGAGGTGAACTTGAGCTGCCAAAGGACGTTGATGAGCGGCGACCTAGTCAATCTCCGGTGATCGACAGACCCGGAACTGGCGCTCATATCATTTTCCCCTCAAAGGCGCAACTAGAGTGTAGTTAGAGTGTAGTGCGAACGGGCGCATAGGCAAGGGTCTTCGGGCTAACGTGACCAGTCCGACCTGGCCCAGCGGGGCCGCCCCATGGACGAGGACCCTGGCGCGAGGTGACCTTGGGGCCTCCCTGGCAGAGCCGGAAGATGCCCTCACTGTCGAGTTAACTCGATGTGAACACTCTCGGCGTATCTCGCCACGACCTCGGGGTCACCGCCGTCGTTGAGGAACGCAACGGGTGAGTGGCCGTCCAGTTCCTCGGCCGGCATGCGGAGGTACACGACGATCGTCCACGGGTCTTGGTCGCGCAGAATCGTCAAGAGAGCCGCTCTATTGCGGGGATGACTCTGACCTCTCCTTCGTGCAGATGAAACTGCATCACCGGGTACCAGACGCGACCATCGCTGTCGCGAGACGAGACGCCCAGGAGCGTCCCGGCCCGACGGCGCACCGCCAACTCCTCGGGTGAAGCCTTGAGAACGGCCTGCGTGTGCTCTTCGGTCCACAGTTGGGCGGCGAGGTCGGCCAGTTCCTCACCGGGCGCACATCCCTCAATATCGGTCATGTCGTCGTCGCTTCGCTTGCTCGAGCTGTCTAGGTGTGACCAGGCAACTGCTCTTGACCGGGCTTCGCCGCGGACCGCACCCACCACGGTCGCGTGCGACTTACGCATCGCTCACCTTCACGATCGACGCAATCTGACTCAGAAGTCGTCCGGCGCAGTCAGGGTTCGCAAGTCCAAGAGCCGGACGTTGCCGTCGTGACCTTGCATGTGGAGCGCCCAGATCGTGGTGTCATGGTCGACGGCTGGCAGACGCACCCTCGCTTCGTCCGCTACGTGGTAGTGCCCGTGCACCAGCAGCTTGGGGCAAACGCCCTGGAGCGCGTCAGTGATTCTTCGGCTGCCCTCCCGCGCGTAGGTGAGCGCATCGTCTGGCCATCCCATCGGATTCGTGGCCACGATCGCCGCGACCTGCGGGGTGCACCACGGCGGGCTGGGGGCGTCGTGGGTGACCATGACGTCCGCGTAGCCGCCCGCGATCGTTTGAGCGACATCGTCGTCGGTGATCTGTTCTTCGGGCCACCAGTCCTTACCCTTGACCCGCATGTCACGGTCGAGGGACGCGGCGCCTCCGAGGGCCACGAACGTCCGGCCCCCCATCTCCCATCGCCAGCCTCGCGGCATCACCGAGATGTGCTCGGTGATGTGGATCGGAAGCAGGCTGCCGTCGGGGGCGTGCCGTTTCGGATTGGCCCAGAGGGTGGTGAGCCGGCCCCAGTCCTCGTGGTTCCCGGGCACCACCATGAGTGAGATGCCGTGGTCCCGGCAGACCGCATCCACGGCACGCAGGTACCGCTTGCCGCTCGCTCCGGGCCAGATGCCGAAGTCCCCGACGTGGACGACGATGTCGATTCCGCGCTCACCGAGCGACTGGAGCCGCGCGATCGCCCACACGGTGTCGCCGTGCCAATCGCCCGCGACCGCGACGACGCGCGAGACCTGTGGAACGTCCCCAGACGAAGGTACTTCCGGCGAGGCGGATTCAGCACGCCTACCGACATCTCCGGGTTCCCCGACGGGAACCTCGGTGTCCCAGTCGTCCCACTCGTTTCGCTGACGAGGCGGATGGTTGGCGCAGGTGACTCGGCCGCCTTCTGTGTCGTGACCGCAGATCATGCAGAGGCGCCCCACTAAGAGGTGGTCGTTGCATGCATCGATCGCGGCTGTAGCCCAATCGAGTTGTCGACCGGCTTCGAGAGCGAACTGGTCACGCCAGTTGGCGATGGCCGGCCCGTCGAGGTCATCGTGCCGAAGGCTGTCCGTCAGCTGGTGGAGGGAGGCCGGTAGTGGATTCATCGCGAGCGCTCCTCGCCGTGCGCGCGGCCGGCCCGAACCGACCCCGGGGATGGTTGACCGGTAGACGACGGCGCGCCTCGTCCATGCCCGCCCTGAGCCCCGTCCAGGGCGCCACTTGGATCCCGCGGCCCTGGCTCGGTCCCGTCTGGCTCGCGGAGAAAGGAGTCGTAGAGGTCACCGGGTAGGCCGCTGCCGCGGTCGCACTCGTGCAGGTACTCCGGCTCTAGCCCCGCTTGCTGGAGCAGGTCGGCGACGCGTCGGAGGCCGCACGCCCTCAACGTCGGTGGCCCACTGGTACTGGCGCGTTCCGGGGCCCTTCCCGGCGGTTGTCGTCCGTCTGTGGGATCCCAGGCCGTGATGCCGGTGTCGTGCGGTTCAGGTTGCGTCGTCATGAGCCCGGTCTCCCGGCCTCTAGGCCGGTGAGGGGCGTCTGCCTGATCAGGGCGTGTAGCTGACGTCCAACGTCGGTGATGTCGATGCGGTGGGTGCCTCGGTCGAGGAGGGTGATCTCGAGTTCGCGTTCCAGCGACCGCATGGATTCGGTCATCGAGGACTGGCGAAGACCGACACGGGCTGCGGCTCCGGTGATGTTTCCGGTCTCGGCGACGACGGCGAAGCGGGCCAGCTTGACCGCGAGGCGTTCGGCAGCGAGGGATTGG
The DNA here is from genome assembly GCF_057747975.1 of Nocardia sp. 149-1B. Taxonomy (NCBI): domain Bacteria; kingdom Bacillati; phylum Actinomycetota; class Actinomycetes; order Mycobacteriales; family Nocardiaceae; genus Nocardia; species Nocardia sp. 149-1B. Next base: position 4,929,646 of record NZ_CM173233.1, on the reverse strand, counting down.
CCTGAGAGGGCGAAGCTGACTGCTTGCTCGAGCGTGAGTCCGGCGGCAAGGGAGTCGGGCTGGCTGCTGGTGTTGCGGCAACGTCGGCCAGCCCATCCGTCGAGTAGTCGATCCATCTGTGGTTCGGGCATGAACCAGGCGTCGTCGCTGGTCCGGCTGGGCGCCCAAGTGATGGGTTCGTCCAGGCAGTTGACCAGCAACGCTCGTTCGGCTCGCTTCAGCAGGGCCTCAGGCGGATCCGTCTCCCAGGACTGGCGTTGGCGCGTGTAAGCGATGCGGTGGCTGGCATGCAGTTCAAGGCGCTCCGGGCTGAGGAGAATGTCGTTTCCGGTGAGTTGCTCGTAGACCCACCACCCCATGAATCGTGCGAGTCGAGGAGTCGGGCGGACACCCAGTTCCCGGGCGATGCGTCGAGCCGTGCGGCCTGCGGGGACCACAGGTTGAGCGAAAGTCCGGCGCCGACGGGCGTAATCGATCGGCACCCGCGCGGCGATGAGGGCTTCGTGGAGCGTGAGGAGGTCGTCGAAGATCTCCGTGTCGTCGGGGTCGTCGAGTCTCAGGACGATGTTCATGCCATGTTTGACTCGTCCCGCCAGGTGGGGGTGGCCGAGTCGCTGGCATGCTCGCCGGAGGTTGGGGTCGGTGCCGACCGTGAGCAGTGCGGCACTGGCTGCAAGACCTGTGTAGCTGTCTTGCCGAAGGCCGTGCTGGTCGAGGACGTCGGGCCACATCCGAGCGGGGACCTTACTCGGGTCCAGCGGGGGGCGTGGACGTCCATCGGGTAGCAGGCGCGCGGTTCTGATCCGGATGGAGCGAGCCTGACCACGCCAGGTTCGGCTGACATTGAGGTGGAGTGCCATGGCGAGAGCCCATGAGACTCGACGACTGCTGGCGCCGCTGGCAGCGGTGGCTCTGGCGCCGTCAGGTAGCACGCCGAGGAGTTCTCGTGCGGCGTCGATGGTGGGGCTGGTGACGATCCTGATAGCGGCGCACGCGATGAGGGCGATGGCGACCGGCGAGAGGGAAAGGTCGCGGAGTCGCGCTGCGGGGCTGGCAGTCACGGTGAGCCCAAGGTGCGGTACCCACTGACGCAGGGCATGGGCCAGGGCGTCTCGGTCCCCGCCTCCCAAATGCGGGCAACCCACCATGACGTCGGCGTAGGCCGCCGGAATGTCCTGGGCAGGCAGGTAGACGGCGAGTATGCGGGTGAGCCCGGCGACGTCGTTGAGCCACTCGATCCGTGAGACCGGCCGGCCGAACGCGAGGGCCGTGGCGTGCTGGTCGTGGATGACCCCGTGCACGACCGCTTGGGCGGCGAGGACGGGTGCGATCACGGCCGGTTCGTCCCATCCGGTGTCGGCGGTGGCGTTCGCGAGGATGACGGTGGCGCAATCGCACCCATCGACCGTCGACACCGCGTGGTCGCCGCGAGTGGGGGTCAGGGGATGTCCCGCTGCGCGGGAGCGGACCGGACGCTGACAGTGTGGACACCTGGTCAGCAGCAACCGTCGGTGTCGAAGGCAAGCGAAGCTCCACTGCAGATACCAGGCGAGGTTCCACCGCAGGCCGCGCTCGTTCAGGCAGTCGGGGCAGTACCGGGCGCCGGAGCCGCGGGCCCAGACACCGGTCCCGTGTCCGCGCTTGTCGTGCGGGGGCATGAGTTGCACGTCGAGGTAGCGCCGCAGGGTCATGGCCGGCCAGCGGGCGGTGGGGATTCCGGTGGCCGCGGAGAGGGCGTCAGCGTCGCGCGCGGTGATGTCGCGGACCAGTGCGTAGGCCGTGCTGGCCGTCAGGCCGAGGTGGCGGTGCAGGCTGCGGTGCGGAATCCCGAGCCCGTGAGCGACGTATTCCAGGTATCCGTCGAGTGGCTCTCCGGGCAGGGGGGCGGGTGCGTACGCCAGCCGGGACACAGGCGAGAGAAGTGCGGGCTCCGCGGCGGGCGCAGCGTTCTGGTAAGTGTTGGGTGCTGGCGTGGTGGCTTGCGTGTCCGCGACGCTGGTCATGGCCGGGCCCTCAGATCGGCGGCGTCGGTGTGCATCGTGGCGGCTTCGGCGCGGACGTGGTCTTCGGTCAGGACCCCGTTGTTGTCGGCGATGGCTTCGACGGTTGCGCGCTTGAGGGTGTTGAGGATGCTTCCGGGCCTGCCCTCAAGGGCGACGGTGATGTCTCGGATGAGTCGGGGTTCGAGGAGGCAATCGACCTGGAGGTCGGGGACCGCGTTCATCCTCCTGGCGAAGTGGGCGACCAGTTCGGTCGCGTCTCTTCCCTGGCCGCGGCGCAGCGGGGTTAGGCGGAGCTCGAAGTGGCGGCGTTGGAGTTGTTGGACGGTGTCGTTGTTGCGTCCCGGGTCTCGCAGGAGTGCTGAGCGTTCCATCTGGATGCCGACGAACACGAAGGGGACGGGCAGGTGCAGGAGGTGGCGGAGCCCGTCGACCAGCCGGGAGGCGCTGTCGGAGACGCGGCGGTACATCTGGGCGTCATCGACAACGATGAGGATCGTCCCGATCAGGACCAGAAGGTGGCTGAGGATCTGGTGGAGCTCCTTCTCGCTGCCGCTATCGGGGATTCCGCAGGCTCGTGCGATGGAGGCAAGTAGGCCGCGGGCCTCTTGGGTCGAGGTCGCCTCGACGTAGACGTACGGGGTCCGCAGATACCCGTCGACGGTGCGTTGTCGCCACTTCAGCTCGGGGTTGCGGCACCGATTCAGCAGCACTTGGGTCACCGCGGCGCTCTTCCCGAGGTGGGATGGGCCGCTGATGGCGAGCCAGCACTCGTTGGTGCCCGCGTGTTGGCGGATCACCTTGTCGAACGCGGCGTCGACTTGGGCCTCGTAGGCCGTGCGGATGTGTTGGGTGTGGATCCACGCGAACAGGGCGTCCTGGCCCTCAGGCGGCGGTCCGCTGCGCAGGCGATGGATGTCCTGCCATCGATCGTGGTCAGAGAAGGACAGGTGCATCGCTACCCCTCCAGATCCCATGGGTCGGGGTCGTCGACTGCGTTCTCCCCCCATGTCGTCTTCGATGTCTCGGACGCGATAGTCCGCGAGGGCGTCCTCGAACTCATCGAGAGGCCAACCGGCGCCCCAGGGGTCGGCAACGGTGGATGGCTCCGTCTTCAATGCGCGGCGCCGGGCCGGGCGCATTGGCACCACGTTCTCCGGGCTGAGACCGTCGTCCTTCCAGGCGTTGGTGAACAATTCGATGAGGTCGGCTCGGTGGCTGCCCATCGCGTTGTGACTCGGCCACTTCTGTCCGGTCAAGGTCCGGAGCATGGCATGGCGTACCTCCTCGAAGGAGCCCACGACTCCGCTCGCGGCACCGGGCGCGTGGAGGGTGCGGACCTGGAACGTCCCGGGCTGTGGCCAGTAGAGACGGCCGGGAGCGTCGGGGTCGTAGTAGAAGGTGAGCGGACGAGAGACGCCACGCCCGGAGGACGCTTTGATCAGGTCCTCGTATCCCTCGCAGGTGTGGCGGCGCTTCTGCCAGGTGACGCCGTCGTCCTGTGGGGACAGGGAGACGTTCTTCAGCAGCCTGAGTGGAAGGGTCGGGTCGGAGAGGACGCGAAGTGGAACCCCTCGGGTAAGCGAGATGGTGACCGCTTCGAGCGGTGTCAGGTGCCGTCGCGGGGCGAGGTCGTGGGCGAGTCCGGTATGGGGCTGAGTCGCGATCCAACGACACCAGGCACGCAGAGCCGACTGCGCCGCCGGGAGCCACAGCAGGGTCCGGCTCTCTTGGTGCGGCCGGTTCTCGACCGTGTTGCCGATGTGCCCAGGCAGTAGTTGGCAGAACTCGGCGAACTTCCTGATGTGAGACTCGATGTACGCCTTATCGGTCGGTTGCATCGTCCGGGCCCACCGCACCTGGATACCGAGCATCGCGCAGAAGGCGATGAAGTAGCCGTTCTCCTCCTCCGCGCCGTGGTCGAGGACGATGCAGCCCGGGAGAGCCGCGGGCGGGTCCCCGTCGACCACCCAGGCATTGACGTCGATGCTGCTTGGCACTGCCGGCATGGGGGTCCCCCCGGGAGACCCGGACCACAGGCCGTCACCGCCAAGCATGCCCCACAGCAGAAGCGCCAGATGGATGCCTCGTGGTGGTGTGGGGACCAGCCGCACCCACAGGTAGCGGGTACTGGTGCAGACCGCGAACACGGCCCAGACCCGCAGCGGACCGTCTGGAGTCCAGATCTGGAAGTCGTTCTTCGTCGAGTCCATCTCGACGCGATCGGCGAAGTCCAAGGCACGGTGCCGCACGCCGTCGATCTTCGGTCGGTTGCTCTGCTGCTGCCGCGTTTTGGCAGTGCGCTGGTTGCGGCCACGGTTCAACTGCCGCACTAGCCGGACGAACGTGTCATAGGAGAGCGCCTCGACGTCGAGCGGCAGGATCGCCCCGCCTGGGCCAGGCATTCCGGCGGCCCTGCCCACCAGTCCGCGGCGGCGAAGCTCGGCGAGCACCAGCGCGTGCTCGTTCACCAGAGACTTCTTGCTCTGTAGATGTCGATCGCGGAAGTGATCACGTACGACTGCGAGGACCTCCGGCGACACCTCGGCCGCTCCAGATGCTCGCAGGTGTCGGGTCACGTGGTCGATCAGCCCGATGGCTCCTTGCGTTTTGTACCGTCGGAGCCAGCGGCCGAGTTTGTCGTCGGTGAGAGCCAACTCGGCCTTCTTGGCGCGGCGGCGCTCGGCTTCGGTCGTGATCTCGGCGTCGTATCGGGGATCAAGGGTGGCATCGCTCGGCCCGGTGCGTCCGTAGAGGACGTCGATGACGTGACACTCGCGCTGACGGGCCAGTCGGCGCTGGGCCCTGCTCACCCAATGCAACAGCTCGGTGCTCGGATCCGGAGCGATCCAGTTCGAGGTCATTCTGAAGTGCGCAGCCTGGTCGGCGAGGACGTCCTGAATGGGGCGGTGGCGGACCTCTCCGTCCTCACTGACGATCACGGCCACCGATCCGTCAGGCTCCATGACGTGCTTCAGGACGACCCTCTCGACACCATCAGAGCCGTCCAACACAGAACCCGGCGCGAGGTCCATGCTGAACGCCCGGCCACCTGAATCGTGCGCATCGCCCACCGTCACGCCGCGCACCCCGTGTCACGCTCGCACGCTGTCCACCGAAGCTCCGTGGCGAGACTGAGCGGCCTGTTGAGGTCTGCCTGGCATTCGCCGGTCGCCAGAAGGTGCTTCACGACCTGCTGTCCGATCCGAAGTGACAGCAACGAGTAGTCGCAGTGGCCCGTCCTGCCACCGGACCAACCTCTCGACGAGTTCACAACGGTGCAGGCCCCGCCCGCGGTCTCGGGTCGGGCGCGCACGACCGCCGAGCACTCGTCGGCCAAGAATGGATTGGGCCACCGGTACCGGGAGAGCAGCAATAGGTTCTGCGCCATCTGCGGGCTCACATCGCCCAACACCTGGTATTTGATTCCTGCAAGCCGACAGGTCTCGGCCGTCAGCCCCAGTACGAGCCTGACCCACGGCTCGCCCTGCTGATCGTCGCGTTTGACGTCAGACAACTCCAGTCGCCCGTCCCTGATCGCCGCAAGATCAGGCACGTGATGGAGGTGGCCTTCTCGGTGCGACCAGACCATCGCGCACGGCTGCGCAAACAAGGCCGTAACGGCGGGATCGAAGCTCTGCCTTGTCAGGTGATGTAGTTCGAGGAGGGACTCCACCGACAGCATCAGCACGTAGCCGTCGCGTATCACGGGGTACATCCCGATCGCATTCGGCGCGCCTTTGTAGGTCCCCACCCGCCGCACGGGCAGCAGGTCAAGCGACCGCGGAGTCGCCATCTCTCCGACCGGTTGAGTCACCGCCAGACCACCGACGTTCCAGATCACGGAGCAGCACGCCGGACTCAGCTCGCCAGACTGAATCAACTCCGCCGCCCGCTCCCTGGGCAGGTTCTTCCCCAACAAAGCCCGCACTGAGGTCGGCATTCGCTGCGTCCCGCGCCTCGCCGTTGCCCGCGGCATCGCCGGATGCGGCTCCGGCAACCCATATCGAGTCGGCTCGATCTCAGTCTCGACGGCCGCTAGCTCAGCTCCCCGATGCGTCCCGGGCGAGGAGGTCATCGCCTATTCCAGACGCGCTTGACTCTGCTTTTCCGACGCTGCTCCCACCGGAGGTCTGCGACTGGACGGTCCGATGAGCCGAAGGGAGCCGGATGCTCCACCTCAACGAGCGCGGGAGCGTCGCGTCCAACCGGCGACCAGCTCATCACCGCGAGCGCGACCACGCCAACGGACTCGCCCCTGACCACGCCCAGCGCGGTCCGGCGGGCGCCAAGGCGGCTGCCGTCCTTAGCTCGTTCACATCGCCAACGCGCAGCCAAATGCGCGACACTGTTCAAAGCAGCGCCCTCCGTGTAGCTCACCCAGTTTCCGCGAGGGCGCTGCAAGTGAAGCCCGCTCCACCGTTGCCGCGGTCCGAGCGGGCTTTGCGCTTCTCAGCGCTCAACTCGCGGCTACTCGCGGCTCCCAGCGTACGGGATGAAGCCGGGTTAGAACAGTATTTGCGCCCACTGCCCGGGACGCAGATGCATTGGGCTGCTAGGGGGTTCGGCACGCCCGCCGTCCATTTGCGCACGATCCATCGTGTTAATACACCTGACCTGCGATAACATCGTCGCATGAGTGGAGACGCGCCTAGTGTCGCCGTGGTGGACCGGGCCGGCTTGGGCTTCCTTCGGCCGAGCGCAAAGGAACGGAAGGAGGGTGGACTCAATCCCGACGGCCGTTCGGTGGCCACCCCTTGCCGGCTTCCTGAGTGCCACATGCTCGTGGAGCGGCGCTCGGGACCGGGCCGCGCAAAGTGGTTCTGTGGCCCTGAACACCGACGAATGTTCCAGCGCCGAGGCGAAGCGCTAGATCGGGCGCTCCTGGAACTTGAGATTGAACTGGAGGACCCGGCAAGAAGGCGACGCTCCACCGTCGTAGACGGTAACTGGTTGCGCGAGCTGCGCCGCCAGTACGACCCAATGCCCTTGGACGCGCCGGCCGACGTGCCAGAACGCGAGATTCCGGCACTCATCTGGTCAATCGTTCGCAAGATCGCCGGACGACCACTGGCCCCTGACGTGTGCCCGCTATGCGCCGGGACCGGCAAACAGATGCGCCACCTCTCCTTCTGGTCATACCGCGCGCATCGCAGACTGGGGCCAGACGAGATCCTCGACGCGGCCTACCAGATGCTTGAAGACTGGGCGATCGTCGAAGGTAGGCCCGGCGCGATTGTGCGCGCACAGCAAGAGATCGCCACCCTGCGCGACAGCGGCTCGAACTCAGGACCCCTATGAGCCACTAGGCATCTGCCTCGCCGGCGCTCCGGCCCCGGATCGATGCTGATCGGCATGTGGGCCAAGCGTGACGCGGCCGACGGTTCGATCATTGACGCTATTCGGTCCCGCAGTCGGCGGCCGCTGCCAACCTGACCGACTTGCAGACATCGAGATCACCGACGATCAGACGACAACCGCGGCGACGGCGACACCCACCCCATCCACGCCCGGAGTGTAGGCGGCAGGCCGTGCTTGCTGGCGACGGCCGTCAATAGCACGACGCGCTCTGACACTGCGCCGTCTGGTGGCGAGATGACGCAGTGTCAGCGCCGCGATCTGTGATCGGGGTTCGACGGCGGTTCGTTGAGGTTAGACGTAAGGCGATCTTGGACCTCCCGACTGATGTGCTCCGCGTGGCGTCCGATCTGGCCGATGTACCAGCTCTTCACGGATGGCACGAAGGCGATGCCGATGACGAGCGCCAGCGCGATCCGCCTCCGGGCACGCTTCGACGGCACGAAGTCGTAATCGCTGGCGTCGAAGATGTCCACCGGCGCACCGTCTCACCGACCACCGACAGTTCGGAGAGACGGGCAATAGAGATCCATCGGCCCACTAGGCCAGGCCAGCACAGGTGGACGCGGAAAGGCGGCGGTAAGACGCGAGATGGGTCTCCGTACTGCTGACGGGGTCAGGTGACATCTCTGTCGGCCAAAGATCCCAGATCGACTCCAAAGGCGTCTTCGATAAACGCAGTGGTGGTCGGTTGGGCATCTAGCGATGCCCGTATATGCGTGGTCGTGTAGAGGCCACTCTTCGGGACCCACTTGGCCTCTGCCCTCTCTACTGCGTGCACCCATTCGACGGCGACGACGTACTCGCAGGTCGCGTTGTTGTCAGCATCGTGTGCCAGGTTGGGTTCGACAAGGTCGTACTCTCCGAGCGCTTTGCCCTTGTGCCGGTACAACGGGTATGGGACGGCCGGCGACCGCACGAGGCCTACGCCGACATAGCCAGCCCCCTTGAGGTAGGCGACCACTACATCGCCCTCTTCAAGCCCGCGAAGTGGGTCGCTCCACTTCGGCTTGCCGCCCGCCGCTAAGAAGCCGAAACGAAGACAGTCGTCCCAATTGCGGGTCTCGCCTTCACCGACGTTGACGTAGTAGATGCCGTTTTCGAAATCGAAGCGCGCGAGTCGTTTGTGAAAAGTGTCGCGCGGCCGGAACTTTTCGACGTATTGACCTGACGCAACATTCGTCAGCGTGCGACCCAGCTTCCAGATGAGGGTGGTCTCGACCATCAGCGCTTCGGCCGATGTGAGGCCCCTAGCGATGATCCGGATGATGGGCTCGAGTCCCTCCTGCTGGATCGCCTTGATGCGCGCGACCTTGACGGAGTCGCCGGTGTCCTGGAGATGTGCCTGGCTGCGCGACCCCTTGCCCTTGCCGTAGTAGAACTCCTCCAGGTTGCGCGGGTCGATGTACACGTAAACGTAGTAGCGATCCGACATGTCCACAGTTTCCTCCTAGGGGCCTATGAGTCTCGCGCTTCGCTGACCTCGCGCCCGCTGGCGGCGGTATGGCGCGGACGGGCGACTGCCTCGGCCGGTGGCGGGCATAACGACGAGTCGACGACCGAGCGAGCCGTTCGTTTGGTTCGATGTCCCTGTGAGTCTCGAGCCACCCCCGCCGCCAGCATTGTCAGGAAGTGAGAAGTTCGTCGGGGCCAGTGCCTCTGTCGTGGACTTCTGGCGTTTCGCAATGAGCGATCTCCGGACCAACAACGTTCGCGGGTACCTTGCCGAGTTCCTCGTCGCCCGTGCAGTGGGTTCGCGCGCGGCTCGCGTCGAGTGGGATCCCTGGGACGTGACCGCCCCCGACGGCACGCGAATCGAGGTGAAGTCCTCCGGGTTCGTACAAGCATGGACACAGAAGCAAATCAGCAGGCCCAGCTTCCAGGTAACCGCCGCGTACCGGTGGGACGCCGTCACCGGTACCTCGTCGCCGGACCAGGCCTTCAATGCGGACGTGTACGTCTTCTGTCTGCACACTGCGACCTCCCATGATCACTACGACCCGCTCGACGTGGGGCAGTGGAAGTTCTACGTGGCGACTCGCCTGCTCGTCGAGGCTCAAGCCGGCGCAAGGATGGGCTTGTCCACGCTTGCACGAATCTGCGGCGAGCCAGTCATGTATGACGGTCTCGCCACCAGCATCGCGACGGCCGCTACTGGCCAGAACCCGCAGGGAGCCGGCTGAAGTCCTCGACGCCAGTCAAGCGACCAATTGCTCGGTCTTCCGCAGCGATGTGACGCAGGGTTAGTAGCAAGCGGTGCGCGGCAGGACCGAGCGGATCAGGTGTCCCCGCATGGCGCGGCCCCGGCGCTCGGGACCGCGGTGGAGCCCCCGGTTGCGCCTCAGTCGCCTTCCATGTCGTTGTCTTCGTCCTCGAAGTGCCGCACCGTGATGCCGGACTGGATGCGGTTCTTGTCGAGTGCCTCTTCGAGGCGTTCGTACAGGTCTGGACGAATGATGAGGTCCGTGCCGTGGATCGCCGGGGTAAGAGGGGTGTAGCTGCCGTCGTGGATGAGGAATCCACGCCAGTTGCGCCCAACCAGGGCTGGCCCTTGGCCGTCGATGAGGCAGTGTCGAACTGTCGGAGACTCTGGGCGCAGGTCGAGAAATGCCACGAGTTCGAGTCGAGGCACCAGAGTGAACGGGTGAAGTCCGACGCCGCGGCCGCGGTGGGGTGCGCTCCGCTGGCCTCGGTAGTTGGCCATCGTGGCCAGCGGTCCTTGCAGGTCCTCCAAGATCTCCGCGGCTGAGGCTTGGTCAATGCCCGGGAGCAAGTGGTCGTACGTGGTCAGCCAGATGTTCGGTGGGCTGGTTCCGACAGGCACCGAGTCGATTGAAATGGACGGGTCGGATATCTCGAGGCCAGTCGAGATGAGCAGTTGGCGGTTTGGCTGTTCGGGGTAGGTGGTGGCGAAGGTGGCCTGCCGTTCGAACATGCCGAGTTGAACCCAGTCGTTGTACGGCTTCTCGGCGACACGGACAGGTTCTGCGTCCTGTCCAGCGAGGCGGCGTGTCCGCTCGAGGTCGACCGCGGTCGGCGGCGGCCACTCGTCCTCGCTATCTTGCCAAGGAATGGGCGTCAGTGAACGCGCCAAGAGACGGTGGCGGGTTGCCGGACGGGGAACTCGAGACGATTCTTCGAGGAGTGCCCACCTGGCCGATGGGGCAAGCGGGAACGCGTACCCGGCTTCGAACCTCCGGGCATCGGTTGCCAGGAAGCCTTCGCGGGCGCGTGCTGCTCTAATGCCGGCCGCTGCCTGTTGGAGGGCGTTCTCTGAATCTTCTTCATCGTTGAAGTAGGCGTCGGGGATACTTTGCGACGATGGCGAGCGAAGTTGGCCGATCTGTTCGCTGGAGCGATGCTTGATGGTTTCGACTTGGTCGACCAGGCTTTGGATCACGGCTTCGCGCACGCCGGGTGGTTCGTTGGCGTCGGCGAGGCGTTCGTCCAGGAATAGGTGAACGAGTCCCTCGGCTTGCTCGCGTGGGCTATTCCAGGTCATTCTGCTTCTTCTTCGTGCGCTCGGAGGAGGGCGTGGAACGCGGCACTGACGGACGGTGCCGGGCTGGTAGCAGGCGGTTCCGGGACCGGGCGTCCGTGGATTCCGAGGATCTGGCCCGCTAATGCTCGGACAGACAGGCGGGCGCTTGCCGCGAGTTGGGTGAGTTCCGCGGCGAGGTCGTCTTCGAGTTCGCCGGTGTGTACGTTCACGCGCACTGTTTCGAGCAGCCAGGTGATGCGGCCTGCGTCCAAGCCGTTGCGAAGTATGTATGCGAGCGCGCTTTGGGCGACCTTCGGGCGGACGGTGAGGAGGAACTCGGCGGCTACCAGGGCGAGTCGTATCTGTTCCCGTGTGGCCTGACAGATGGTTGCGAGTGCCAATGTTGCGATGGCAAGGTCGAGGTCGCCATCCGAGTCCGGCACTGGCGTCGGGTGGTAGACGTGCGTACCTGTTACGGCGGTCCCGGGGAGGCGGTGACTGATGATGTCAAACGCCGCGTCCCAGCAGGCGGTGGCGGTGCCGCCGGGGCTGGTCGCAGGCTTCGCGGCGAATGCTGTGATGAGGCCTTGGCTGCTTCCGTATGAGCCGTAGGACGCGGCGGCGACACGGTTGGTGACCGCTGCCGCGAGGACTCGCTCGGCGGTGTCCGGGTCGAGCTCATGGGCCTGTTTCCAGAGTGCTCGGCGCTCCCTGCCTGCGAACTGTCGCCAACCTCCGCCGCCTCGGATGCGTTGGTACGCGGTGGCGAGGCAGTAGCTGGCTACCTTGGCGACCGCTGGGTTGTCGTCGGCGTAGGTGGCGAGGCCTTCTCCGAGATCGGCGAAGATGTCGTTTCGGGCGAACATGGAGATCTCGCGGGCGACGCCGTCGATGAGGACGATTCCGGCCTCGGGCCCGTCGGCGAGTGTCGATTCGAGAATACGGAAGCCGATCGAGTTGGTCGCTGCATCGATGTCCCAGGTGGGTGGCTCGTCTTGGTAGCGCTCGTTGTCGATTGTGTGGGCGATACTGATGGCACCTGCGCGTCCTTCAGGGGCCTCGGGACGTTGGGCTGATGTGAGGCGCTTGAGGAGAGCGTGTGGGTCTGGCGTCGGTTCCGTCGAGGGGAACGAGCTGTTGCTTTCTCGATCTGGGCGAGCTGCTCGCGGATCGAACTCGGGGCCACCTAGGTTCACGACGGCTTGGACGAGGACCTGGTCTACGGCCTCTTTGGACTGGTCGCTCGAATACTGCATCGGCTGGTTGTCATACGACGCGGCGACGTTGTTGGCGAGGACGGCCAGCATCGTGTCGCCGGGTTGGCTATTTCCGCGTTCGGTTTCCAGACGGCAGAGGACTTCCAGGTCGACCGTTGGTGATCGCCAGGCAATGCTTGTGGTGAGCCGCAGTGCGGCGAGGGCGGCGGGGTCTGCCGTCGCGCTGAGGTTCTGCAGCAGGTGCGTCTGCGCTGCTTCTGCTCGGGCGTCCTCGAATCCGATGGTGTCGAGATACAGGTCGGCGGCATCGCGGGCTGCAGCGACCGGGTCGACAGATGCGGCAATCTCCCACCACTCGGTGACGTAGTGCGATGTGTCGCGGCCGTCCGTGTGCTGCCGTACCAGGTAGACCAGGTCGACGAGTCTGGCCAAGCGTGCCCGTGCTTCCGAGACGTCCTCGATGTCTTCGATGCTTGCGACGATCTCAGAGAGCGTGGGGTCTTTGTGGCCGCCGTAGCTCGAGAGCAGGTCGGCTGCTCGGTTCCAGCACTCGCGTGCCTCGTCGGTGGCTCCTGCTGCGATGCAGATGCGGGCGGTCTCGAGTTCGAATGCAGCTTGTTGGCTGTATCCGGTGTGGTCGTCGTCGCGGCGTTCGCGGATGACGGCGAGCAGGGCGTGAATGGCGTCGATGCCGACGTGTTGGGAGACCCGTGCGAGGACTGAGAGTAGGTCGTTGGTGGTCAGCGGACCGTTCTCGCCGAGGCCGAAGTTGGTGCTTGTTGTTGTGCCGTCGCCTACGGCGATGAGGTGGTCGAGGACGGTGTCGAGGTCCGTTTGCTGGACGACGGTGAGGGAGTTCTCGATGACCTGGTGGATGAGGGGATGAATGAAGTACAGGTCGCACGCACGCGGCTTGCCGGTGAAGGGCTTGGCTTCGGCGACAAGGTCGGCGAGTGCGACGACCACGGCAGCTGATGCGTCCTCGGGTGTTGAGGTGCCGGCGCGGACGTCGTCTGCGATTCCGATGGTTGCGACTGTGTAGCGGAGCCATGCCCGGTAGAAGCCGACGCCGGAGAGCTTGCCTCCGATCTTGAGCACGAGGGCTGGGTCGATGACCCGCGCGAGGGTGAGGAGAGCATGCCAGTTCCTGACCGCGGGTTCGTTGGCGGTCCTCTCCTTGAGGATGACGTCCGTGGCGGCGTTCAGCTCGGCTTCGAGATCGGTGATTCCGAGTCCCGCAAGTACATCCTGCGCGGCGATGCCGTGGAAGAGGTACCCGATGGTGTCGAGCGTCGGGTCCAGTTCCCACGCTTGGCGGGCTAGATCGTGGGGGTCGGGGAGCCCAATGGTCCCGTTAGCGGCGAGGTCAGCGAGGGTCAGGTAGGCCACCGCGGCGTTGGCCGGGACCTTCATTGCTGCTGCGACCTGGGGCATGTAGTCGGCGGGCAATCCTGCCGTGAACGTTTCTACGAGGTCAGCCAGGGGCGCCTCAAGCTCGCCTTCCAGGTGCTCGGCGATTGCTGGAATGAGGGACGGGTCGACGTCTTGTCGCTGGGCACGGAGTCGAAGCGCCCCGCGTTGAGCGGCCAGCTGGAGTGTTCCGTCCCGGTCTGAGGAGGAGCTACCCCGCTCCGCCTTCCGCTGCGTCTCCCACCCCTCGATGTACGCCTTCCAGGGAGCCGCTGCGCCAGCTCGGTCGACGGCGTCGCTGATGCGGAGGCCCCATCTCGGGGGGAACGTGGCACGACCGTTGTAGACAAGGCGTTCTGCGACGACCTCGGCACCGAGGATGTTCACGATTACCTCGGCATAGTCGGTGACGGTGTCGGCGAGAGCGTCGTTCTCGTACGTGTCGATTGCCTTGCGGACTTCGATGCAGGTGACGAGCGTCGGCCAGTCCAGGCGCGTTTCGGCCTCGCGTGAGATGACGCAGAGGGCCCGTTGAAGCGCTTCCGGGGAGTGGAACTGCCTGATTCCGTCTGCCACGAACTGGGGACCGACCAGTGCCTTGAGTAGGCCGTACTCGTTGAGGTTCGCGAGAAGGTCAGGGAGGTGGCGGAAGGCTCGGGAGTCGCTGAGGAATCCGCGGTCTTCGAGCCACTTCGCGATGCTGCGGCGAATCGCGGTAGCGGTCTCGTCATCGATGTTGCGGAGGATGTGCCGCGAGAAGCTCTCGTGGTGCAGGCGCAACCCGCCGAGCCCCCTTTGGGTGTTGAGGACTGGGGCAAGCGTCTGAAGGGCGGGAATGACAATGGCTTTGATGGGTGACCCGAGAAGCTCCGCCAGTTCGTCGGGGGTGAGCGAGAAGTCGCACAGCGCGAGCGTGTCTGTGGCGAAACGTTGGTCAGGGGTCATCGCGTCGCGCAGGTAGTCGTAGTACTCCTCAACCGTTGTGGCGGTGTCCGGGACCAGTTCTAGGCGATAGATGAGTTCGTTGACTGTGAGCGGCGCCGGGTTGTCGTCGAGAGGTGATGCGCCAAGTGCGAGCCGGCACAGATAGGTCGCGTAGAGCGCGTTCCCGTTCGAACGGTCGTGGACCAACGTGACGATGGTGTCCTCGTCAGACGAATCGACGGGTCCGCTGCCGTCGGGCGATTCGAGCAGGCCGTGCTTGGCGGCGAGCGCCTTGATTTCGTCTTGGGACATCGGCGGCATCTGGATGGGGTCGGATGCGGGGGCCGCTGGATCGAGGTGGGTTCCGGGCTGGCTTGCGATGAGTAGACAGACGCCGGCGGGGAGGTTGAGGGCAGCGAGCTCCTCGACCAGGAGGCGTGACGGGTCCTTCTCCTGGTTGGTGCTGCGTCCAACGATCCGGTCGACGTGGTCGAGGCCGTCAACGACGAGGAGGACTGGTTTGGCGGGATGGGTTCCGCGGCAGTTCTCCAGTGCCGATCCGAGCGCTTCGATGCTCGTCGCGAACTTGGGCCGCAGATCTTCGATTGCTTCGGGGACCGCTTGTCCGAGCTGGTCGAGGAGACTGCCGATGACGACTTCGGTCAGGACACGTTCCTGTAGGTGATCGTCGCTTGAGCCAAGCCAGCAGTGGTGACGTGCGACCACCCAGGCGCGGTCTCGGTAGCGGTTTGTAAGCTCTTCGCACAGCCACGACTTCCCGACTCCTGGCTCGCCTACGACGACAACTCGTCCGCCGGCGGGCGCTGTGCTGTCGATGTGTTTGCTCACCTCTGTCGCTGCGCCGACACGAGCAACGGCGACTTCAGCTTCGATGGGATGCCCTGCCGTGACGGCTCCAAAGTCGACTCGCAGCCCGAGCCGGGGTTCGATGAGGTCGCGCCGGACGACTCCGGTATCGACTACGCGCGCAGACGTGGCTGCTTGAACGAGTGCATGTGCCGCGAATTCGGGGGAGACATCAGTGTTGGGGATGCGTCCTGCTCCAAGATCTTCTCGGACGCGTCGGAGGAGGGCGCGTTCGGCAGGTCCCGGGTCAGCGAAGCTGATGGTTGAGGACGGTGCGCCTGTGTCGACGATGAGACTGCTGCAAGCGCTACGGAGGTCGTCGTCACTGAGGTGCTTGACCAGTTCGGCCCAGGGCTTGTTGGCGCGCAACGCGGCGGGGTCGAACCGGTACTTCGCCGTTGTGATGCCCGGGAGCGGGTCGGCCGGTCGATCGGACGGGTCGATCGGCCTCAAGACGACTGCGAGGGGGTCGTCGGGTTCTTGATCTCGGACGACGATTCGGTACGTGGTCGCTGGGGACGTAGCAAGGTCCTTGAGGAGGGAGTCGAGGACCCTGCCCAGCTTCAGGTTTCGGCCGTCTTGGGAGAACGTCTCTTTCGAGAGCTGACGGTCTGTAGTTGTGTGCTTGATTTGCAGACGGACTCGGGTCTTGTCCGAATAGGTGATGTTGACGTCGTCAAACCGATCTGACTCGAAACCCTTGGTGTCGACCGTGATGGTCTCCGCGGTACCTAGGAGGAGGTCGACCAGGGCGACTGCGGTGACTAGGTCTTGGTAGAAGTAGCCGTGGTGCGTCGGACCGAGACTCATCGCCTTAAATCTGCCCCTCTACTCCCGCGCGTTGGTTCGCTCGTCAGGAACGTCTAGTTGCGGGCGATGATGGCACGTGCCACCGACCAATCTTGAGATGGCGTCGTTGGCCGGGCCGGGCGAATAGCTGGTCCCCCCGGGATGTAGAGCATCCCCTGCATTCTCATGCCATCTTCAGGCGCAACTTGGTGCGGCAGGAGGTGGCTTGAGGTGCTTCGTGAACGGCAGGCGACGGGTGCGTGTTTCTGGGCGGAGTGCCGTGCGTCCCGAATCTGCGGGAACTGTGGATTGGATCGTTCATCCGCAGATTCGCGGATCGTCGGCAACATTCGCGCCTCAGTGCGCCATGTCGACGAAGCGGGAGTAGTGGCCCTGGAAGGCGACGGTGATGTCGCGGGTGGGGCCGTTGCGGTGCTTGGCGACGATCAGGTCGGCCTCGCCGGGGCGGGTCGACTCCTTCTCGTAGACGTCGTCGCGGTGGAGCAGGATCACCATGTCGGCGTCCTGCTCAAGGCTGTTGTGCGCGGCGATGCCTTCGACGACGAAGTTGTGCGTGCCCATGACGGTGGCGTCGTAGACGTCCTGCTCGCCGATGAGGTCGATCGAGGTGACCGAGTCCCAGTAGACGTCGTTGGTCGCGAGCACCTCGAGGTCGGCGTCATCGAGAACGGCCGCCACTCGCGAAAGCCGCTCCCGGCTCGGGGCGTGCTTCCACATCGTCGAGCCACAGAACTTCGTGCCCATGGCGGTCGCGAACTCGCGGTGCGTCATCCCGCGGTCGGTGAGGATGCCGCGCACGTCGTCCCACACCTGCGTCGGGATCGTGTCGAGATTGGTGTTCGCCTTCACCTCACGGATCGCCTCGGCGAGGGCACGAGCCTTGTCGCCCCGGAGACCGTGCACACCGATCTCGTCGAGGAACCGGAGCTGGTTCTCGACGCCGTAGACGTACAGGTGCCAGCCATCGCGGTAGCCAGGCTTGCGGACACGCTTGATCCGGGTGAAGACGTTGTAGCGGAGCAGGAGCCGCGCCAGGTCGTCGACCAGGCGCCGGCTGGTCGAGGCGTAGTACACGCGGCCGACGCCGCGCTTCTCGTCGTAGCCGACCGAGCCATCGGTCGCCCAGATGTGGCGCAGGAACGTCCCGACCTGTGCCTTGGGCAGCCCGAAGACCCAACCCGGGACGAACTTCTCGTGGCTCCGCAGACCGAACAGCCCGTCCTCATCGAGCCAGGCGGCGATCGGGTTCCGCTTGCCGCGCGCGAGCCGATACGGCGCCGGAAGCCGCAGGGTGGTGACCCGTGCGGCGGCGTACTCGTCGCGGACCGGCTCGATCCCGAACCGTCGACTCGCAGCCTCGGCGACAGCGCTCAGGTTGGCCTCGTCGACGCTCGCGTAGCGGATCGGCTGACGCCGGACGAACGACCCGTCGCCGAGCAGGTGAGCCAGCAGCACCACCTCGTCCGCGTCGCGCTCGGCGATCTGCAGCGGCGGGGGGACGTGGCGGATCGAGCCGAGCCGCGCGCCGATGGCGAGCTCGGAGAGCGGCATCCACCCCTCGTAGGTGAGGAACTTGTGGCTGCCTGTCGCGGTGATCCGGCGGCCCGAGGCGAGCGTGAGCTCGTAGACCGGCTTGCGGCCGGACGGGAAGGCGTGGGTCAGCGTGCGAGGCACGAGCTTGAGTCGGTCATCGAGCGACCACACCGGAATGTCCCTCGCCCCGGACTCCATCAGGTCTCCGAGGGTGATCTCGGTGTTGTCGTCGGCACGCATCAAACGGGTGTCGGCCGTCAGGCATCCCGATTCGCGAAGGTCGCTCATCATCGGGCGCTTGTCGCCGCGCTGCTCGGGGCCACGGTTGAGCTGGGAGAGCGCGATGATCGGGACGCTGAGCTCCTTGGCGAGCAGCTTGATCTGGCGGGAGAACTCCGAGACCTCCAGCTGGCGGGACTCGACCTTCTTGCCCGAGGTCATCAGCTGCATGTAGTCGATGACGATCAGGCGCAGGTCGTGGCGCTGCTTGAGCCGGCGCGCCTTGGCGCGGATCTCCATCATCGTCATGTTCGGCGAGTCGTCGATGAACATCGGCGCCGAGGACACCTCGCCCATCTTGCGGGCCAGCTTGGCCCAGTCGTCGTCGTTCATGTTGCCGTTGCGGATGTGGTTGAGCGGCACCTTCGCCTCGGCCGAGAGCAGGCGCATCGTGATCTCGGAGCGCGTCATCTCCAGGCTGAAGAACACGCTGGTGAGGTTGTTGTGGATCGAAGCGGCCCTACATAAGTCTAGTGCCAAAGTCGACTTGCCCATAGCGGGGCGGGCCGCGACGATGATCATCTGACCGGAGTGGAGACCGTTGGTGAGGTCGTCGAGGTCGGCGAAGCCGGTGGGGACGCCGTAGAGGCCCGCCTCGCGGTTGCCGATCGCCTCGATCTCGTCGAGGACGCCGTCCATGATGTCGCTCAGCGGCGCGTAGTCCTCCGCAGAGCGACGGTCGGTGATCTTGTAGACCTCCGCCTGGGCGGTGTCGACGATGTCGTCGACCTGGCCCTCACCGGCATAGCCGATCTGGACGATCTTGGTGCCCGCGTCGACCAGGCGGCGCAGGATCGCCTTCTCGCGCACGATCTCGGCGTAGTACCCGGCGTTGGCGGCGATCGGCACGTTGGCCGAGAGCGTGTGGAGGTACGGCGCGCCACCGATGCGCTGCAGCTCACCGCGGCGCTGGAGCTCGGCAGCGACCGTGACCATGTCGACCGGCTCGCCGCGACCGTAGAGGTCGATGATCGCGTCGTAGACCGTCTCGTGCGAGGGCCGGTAGAAGTCGACCCCACGCAGCGTCTCGGTGACGTCGGCGATGGCGTCCTTGGAGATCAGCATCGCCCCGAGGACGGACTGCTCGGCCGCCATGTCCTGCGGCGGCGTCCGGTCGCCGGGCGAGGAGGGTCGCTCCCCGGGGGCGTACGCCGCCGGCCCGTCGCCCCAGTCGTCGATCGGCGGCTCCGGCAGCCCTCGCGAGCCCTGCTCGGTGACACTCACAACCTGTCCCCTTGATCGTTCCCGTGTCGACCCAGTTGGCTTGGATCACCGACGCTATACGTGACGACCGACAATGCTCGGACCCCGGCAGAAGGCCGCAGAGTGCACCCAGAACGACCGACGACCAAAGCGACCGTAGGCGTCCTAGGGGCTATCCCGTTAGCCCGTTTTCCACAGGGTCTGGGGATAACTCCCTCGGAGCCGTGGACGACACGCGCGAGCGTGTGGGCCAAGCTGGGGAGGAACTGTGGAAACAGCCGCCCCTCAGCGCGCAGATGTGGCTCTGACCTGCGACGATTGCCCTCCACAGCTGTGGACGAAAAATACTTGGCCCGTGAGCTCGCGCCATGGACACGCCACCGTGCGTTCACCCGGACGCTTTGTCGACATAGCGCCGGGAGCAGGTTTTCCAGAAGTCATCCACAGGTGTTGATAACTAGTCCGGTCGGGGGCATCGGCGGCTGATGGTCCTTACAGTGACTAGGCCGTGGCCGTGACCCGCGCGCGCGACCGGGAGATCCTGCGCCTGGCCGTGCCCGCCTTCCTCGCCCTGGTCTCCGAGCCGCTGTTCCTGCTGGCGGACGCCGCGATCGTCGGGCACCTCGGGACCGCACCGCTGGCCGGCCTCGGCGTCGCCGCCGCGGTGCTGCAGACGGCGGTCGGGCTCTGCGTCTTCCTGGCGTACGGCACCACCGCCGCCGTCGCCCGGCACCTGGGCGCCGGCGACCAGCGCGGGGCCCTCACCCAAGGCGTCGACGGCCTCTGGCTGGCCGTCGTGATCGGCGTCGTCGTCACCCTGCTCGGGGTGCTGCTGGCCGGCCCGCTCGTCGGGCTCTTCGGAGCGTCGGAGCAGGTGACCGGGCCGGCCGCGACGTACCTGCGCATCGCCTTCCTCGGGACCACGCCGCTGCTGCTCGTGCTCGCCGCGACCGGAGTGCTGCGCGGTCTCCAGGACACCCGCACCCCGCTGCTGGTCGCGGTCGGGAGCAATGCGCTCAACGTGGCGCTCAACCTGGTCCTGGTCTATCCCGCCGGGATGGGCATCGCCGGGTCCGCGCTCGGGTCGGTGATCGCCCAGGTCGCCGGCGCCCTGGCCTTCCTGCTCGTGGTCGCCCGGGCCGCCCGCGCCCACGGGGCCTCCCTGCGTCCCGACCTGCCCGGGATCCGCGCCGCCGGCCGCGCCGGGGTCCCGTTGGTGGTGCGCACCCTCACCCTGCGCGCCGCGCTGCTGCTCACGACGTACGCCGTCACCCTGAGCGCCACCGGCTCTCGCGAGCAGGAGGTCGACCTGGCCACCCACCAGCTGGCGATGACGCTGTGGACGTTCCTCGCCTTCGTGCTCGACGCCATCGCGATCGCCGCGCAGGCACTGACCGGACGGGCACTCGGCGCCGGCGACGTGGTCGCGGTGCGCGAGACCACCACTCGGATGATCCGCTGGGGCGCCGTGAGCGGCGTCGCCACCGGGCTGCTGCTCGCCGCCGCCAGCCCGCTCCTCGGGCCGCTGTTCACCGGCGACCCGGACGTGCGCGAGCTGCTGGTGCCGATCCTGGTCGTCGCGGCTCTCGGTCAGCCGGTGGCCGCGGTCGTCTTCGTGCTCGACGGGGTGCTCATCGGTGCGGGCGACGGCCGCTACCTCGCCCGCGCCGGCATCCTCACCCTCGCCGCCTACGCGCCCGTGCTGCTCCTGGGTGCCCTCGCCTCGGCCGGACTGGCGGCGATCTGGGTGTCGTTCGTCGCGGTGTTCATGGGCGCCCGGCTGGTCGTCCTGGTCCGTCGCGCTCGGGGTGACACCTGGCTCGTGACCGGCGCTCGGATCACCGATGCATAGGGTGACGCCGTGAAGCCGCTCCAGTCCATCGCGATGGGACTGCTGATCATCGCCGTCGTGGCGCGGGTGCGCGGCTCGTACGACGCGCTGCCCGACCCGATCGGATGGGTCCTGGTGCTCCACGGGCTCAGGCGGCTGCCGCCCACCATCGACCACCGTCCGGCTCTGCGCAGCCTCGGCTCGGTGTCGCTCGTGGCGAGCGTCCTCCTGTGGTTCCCCGCCGTCCGCGACGCACTGGAGCGGACCGACGAGTCACTGCTCTGGGCCGCCGACCTCCCGCAGCTCGCGTTCGTCGGGCTCCTGTGCCTGGTGCTGTCGCGTGCCGCCGCTGCCGAGCCCGCTCGCGCGCGCTGGCTGCACACCGCGGCCGTGCTCACGCTCGTGGCCGCCGTCCTCCCGGTCGTCGTGCTGGGCGCCGGGACCGACTCCCTGCTCGAGGTCATGTACGGCGGCGCCTCGATGCTCCTGGTCCTCGTGGTCGTGCTGCTGTTCCGGTACTCCTCGTGCCCCTGGGCGCTGCCCGAGGTGGACCAGACCGCTTCGGTGTGAGGGGCGTCTCCTCGTAGCCCCCGGGCATGGTGGACGTTGCCTGGGCTGGGAGCACCAGCTCGAACCGGAGGGATCCATGCGCCACATCTCTACCCGACGCCTCGCCGTCGCGTTCGCCACGGCCGTCGTGGCGGCCGCGCTGCCGCTCGCCGCGCCGGCCGCGCCGGCCGATGCGGCCGACCCGTGCCTGAGCGAGGCGCAGCCGAAGGACCCGCTGCTCGGCCTGCCGATCGGCACCGCCTGCGACGACACCGTCCCCCCGGTCACGGCGCTCGGCGACGTGACCCCCGCGGTGGCGAACGGCTGGGTGCGCTCGACCTCGGTGACGATCTCGTTCACCGGCAAGCACACCGACGCCGACACCGACCCGATCAGCTACCAGTGCCAGTTCTTCAACACCGTTACCGCACCGACCGCCTGGCAGAGCTGCACCTCCCCGGTGAGCTACGACAAGCTCGACCAGAACGCGGCGACGCCGTACACCTTCCGGGTGCGTGCCGTCGACACCCCGGACAACGCCCACGACATCACCAAGGACCCGTTCTTCGCCGCGCCCGCCGATCTGCCCGACGTCGACCAGACCCCCGCGGAGCTGGTGTTCCGCGCCGACGCGACGACGCCGAGCACGTTCGGGTTCCTGCGCACCGACTACTACGACGAGGACGACTCCGAGGCGCCGATGGTGACCAGCCCCGACGTCCAGGTGCGGCTGCAGAGCAACGAGGGCGATGACTCCGACCCGGCGACGTACGTCTGCCGGCTCGACGACCGCGCGGTCCCCTGCAACGACGGCATCACGACCCTGCGCCGGCTCGACGCCGGCCGTCATCACTTCACCGCCGCGGCGGTCGACCCGGCGGGCAACGTGGACCCCACGCCGTTCGAGCAGCGGTTCGTCGTGCCCCGCAACCTCACCCTCACCGACGCCCCCCGCTCCTCGCGGGACGACTGGCGACGAGTGCGCACCCCGGGAGCCTTCGGTGGCGACTACCTCGAGACCACGACGTACGGCGCCACCGTGGGCTTCTCGGTCCGCAACATCCGCGCCGTCCGCCTGCTGGCGCCCACCGGGCCCGGCCTGGGGAAGGTCCAGCTGCGCGTGGGCCACGGGGCCTGGCTCACCGTCAACCTCGCCTCGGCGACCGCCCAGCAGATGAAGGTCTACCAGGTCCGCGACGAGCTCTCCGGGCTGACCGCGGGGGCGCTGCAGATCCGGGTCATCTCGCGCCACAAGCCGGTGCGCATCGACGCCGTGATGGTGCGCTGAGCACGACGGCTCCCCACGTGACAGGGCACGCGACAGGGCCCGCACCTCCCGGAGGAGGTGCGGGCCCTGTCGGTGGGACGTTGCCGCTGCGCTGGAACCAGCGCTGTGCCGGTCAGGCCGGGATGACGTTGAGGGCCACCACGGCGGACACCTCGTCGTGCAGCTTGACCGAGACCTGGTGCGAACCGAGCGACTTGATCGGGTTGGTGACCACGATCGTGCGCTTGTCGACCTGCTCGCCCGAGGCGTCGGCGAGGGCGCCGGCGATCTCGGAGACCGTGACGGCGCCGAACAGGCGGCCACCCGCACCCGAGCGCACCTTGACGGCGACCGGCTGGGCCTCGAGCTTGGTCTTGATCTGCTCCGCGTGGTCGTGGTCGCGCACCGCGCGCGAGGCGCGAGCGGACTTGATCGACTCGACGGTCTTCTCTGCACCTCGGCTCCACCGCATGGCGAGGCCACGGGGGACGAGGTAGTTGCGGCCGTAGCCGTCCTTCACCTCGACGATGTCGCCGGGGGCACCGAGACCGGTGACTTCCTGGGTCAGGATGAGCTTCATGTCCTCGGCTCCTCTCAGCGACCGGTGGAGGTGTAGGGCAGCAGGGCGACCTCGCGGGCGTTCTTGACCGCGATGGCCACGTCACGCTGGTGCTGGACGCAGTTGCCGGTCACCCGACGTGCGCGGATCTTGCCACGGTCGGAGATGAACTTGCGGAGGAGCGCGGTGTCCTTGTAGTCGACACCGGTCGCCTTCTCCTTGCAGAACTGGCAAACCTTCTTCTTGGGCTTGCGAATCACTGCCTTGGCCATTGTGGTGCTTCCTTTCTAGAAGCCCGGCCCCATGACTGGGTTGAGTGCCGGAATGGTTGAGGGTGTTCGGATGGTGTTGGTGCTGGATCAGAACGCTGAGCCACTGCTCTGGTCTCGATACGCCCGTCACGGCTTCGCTTCGCTCAACCGTGGGGCTACTCGACCTTGCCGCAGCTTCGTTGCCTTCCATCGCGCGCGATGGAAGGCAACGGCGGCTAGAACGGAGGCTCGTCGGAGCCCACGCCCGGGGCGCCCCAGGGGTCGCCCGCCGGAGCGGACTGGCCGCCACCGGCAGGAGCGCCGCCACCCTGCGGAGCAGGGGTGGCCCACGGGTCGCTGCCGCCACCCGACTGCGGACGGGACTGGCCGCCGCCACCGGAGTAGCCGCCACCGCCGCCCGAGCGGGAGGCCCGGGTGACCTTCGCGGTCGCAAAGGCCAGCGCGGGGCCGACCTCGTCGACCTCGAGCTCGATGACCGTGCGCTTCTCGCCCTCACGGGTCTCGTAGGAGCGCTGCTTGAGGCGACCCTGCACGATCACGCGCATGCCACGCTGCAGCGACTCGGCGACGTTCTCCGCGGCCTGCCGCCAGACCGAGCAGGAGAGGAACAGCGCCTCTCCGTCCTTCCACTCGTTGGACTGGCGGTCGAAGGTGCGCGGCGTCGACGCGATCCGGAAGTTGGCCACGGCCGCCCCCGAGGGGGTGAAGCGCAGCTCCGGGTCGTCGACGAGGTTGCCGACCACGGTGATGACGGTCTCGCCTGCCATGCGGGTCTCCCTAAGCGTTGGTTCTGATCAGAGTCAGTCCTGGCCGGTTGTGTCCGACCACGTGTGCCCATCGTCGCGGCATGCGCCGACAGGCGGAAGTGGCCGTCCACAGGACCGGCCGCAGGAGGTCAGTGAGCGTCGGGACGCATGACCTTCGTGCGGAGGACGGACTCGTTGAGGGTGAGCTGGCGGTCGAACTCCTTGACCGTGGCCGGCTCGGCGTTGAGCGAGATGACGGCGTAGATGCCCTCGGCGTTCTTCTTGACCTCGTAGGCCAGGCGACGCCGGCCCCACACCTCGACGGACTCGACGGTGCCGCCATCGTTTCGGATGACGTTCAGGTACTTGTCGAGCGACGGCTCGATGGTTCGCTCTTCGAGGCTGGGCTCGAGGATGACCATTACTTCGTAGGCACGCACAGCGGTCTCCACCTCCTCTGGACTAGGCGGCCACGGACTTTCCGTGGCAGGAGGGCTTGCGTTGGTGTTGCATCGTCTCGGCGCCGGTCCCGTCGGTGGGCGTGCGCAGAGAACGCCCCAGGCTAGCAGCGCTCGCGCCCGGCCTCCCAAATGACGGTCGGCACCCGGGCCTCGCGCTCGGACCGCCGGGGGAATGCCTGCACTTCTCTGCCGAAGCTTCACCCGAGGAGTGCAGGTTTCCCCGGGTACTCGGGGAACCTGCACCTGGGGACGGCCGGGTCTGAGGAGGGGCGGGGAGGGGTAGGAGGAGGGCGATGTCCCGAACGCCGACCCCCGCGTCCGCCGGCCCCCTCGCCGGCCGCTACGTGCTGCTCGACCAGGTCGGCGTGGGCGGCATGGGGTCGGTGTGGCGCGCCCGCGACCTGCGCACCGACGAGGTGGTGGCGGTCAAGGTGCTCCGGGCCCACGACAGCACCACGCTGCTGCGCTTCGTGCGCGAGCAGTCGGTGCGCATCTCCCACCCGCACGTGGTCGCGCCGACCGGGTGGGCGGCCGAGGACCACCGGGTGGTGTTCGCGATGGACGTCGTCCGCGGCGGCTCGCTCGAGCAGCTGCTGGCCGAGCACGGCCCGCTGCCCGCGTCGTACGTCGCGCTGCTGCTCGACCAGGTCCTGCAGGCCCTGGTCGCGGTGCACGCCGCGGGTGTGGTGCACCGCGACGTCAAGCCGGCCAACCTGCTGCTGGAGCCGACCGGAGCGGGGCGGCCGTTCGTGCGACTCGGCGACTTCGGGGTGGCCGTGCCGGTCGAAGACGTGCGGCTGACCCGGGCACCGGGTGGGGTCGGCACCGACGGCTACATGGCACCCGAGCAGTCCGCCGGCGCCGCGCCCGACCCGCGCCAGGACGTGTACGCCGCCGGGGTGGTGGCCGCCGAGCTGCTCACCGGCCGGCTGGGTGCGGTGCCCGACGGACCCCTGGGTCCCCTGGTCTCGGCGATGGCCAGCGCCGACCAGGACCTGCGACCGCCGACGGCCGCGGCGGCGCTGGAGCGGCTGCGGCGCCTCGAGGTCCCGCACGACCCGGCCCGGGAGCGGCCGTGGCCGTTCGTGCCCGACCGGCTGCCCGCGGTCCCGACGTCCCAGCCGAGCAGGGCCCTGGACCTGGCGATCGCCTGCTTCCTGGGTTCGCTCGCGCTGTGCGCGGTGGCGCTCTACCTTCTGCTGTCCTGACGCGCCCGCCACAGCGACACCAGGCCGACGGCCAGCAGCAGCGCGGCGACGGCGAGCAGCACCAGCGGCGCGGTGGTCACGAGCTCACCCGTACGTCGACGCCGGCCGCTCGGAGGTCTGCGACGCCGCGCTCGGGGGCGCCGGCGTCGGTGAGCACCGCGGTGACTGCCGCGAGCGGCACCACCTCGAAGGCCGAGGCCGCCCCGATCTTCTCGCCGCTGCCGAGCACGTAGGTCTCGGCCGCGCGCTCGGTCCACGCACGCTTGATCGCGGCCTCCTCGGCGTCGCCGGTGGTGAGGCCAGCCACCGGGTGGATGCCGGTCACGCCGAGGAAGAACAGGTCGGCGCTGATCCGGCCGATGGCCTCGTGGGCGATCGCGCCGTACGCGACCACCGAGTGCTTGAAGAGCCGCCCCCCGATGATCACCACCTCCACCCCCGAGTGGGTCGCGAGCTCGACCGCGACGGTCGGGCTGTGGGTGACGACCGTGGCCCGCAGGTCCCCGGGAAGCCGTCGCGCGAGCTCGCGGGCCGTCGTACCCCCGTCGATCGCGATCGTCTGGCCCGGGCGGACCAGCGCGGCCGCCGCCGCGGCCACCTGGGCCTTGGCGCCGGCGCCGATCGTGGCGCGCACCGCGAAGTCGGCGACGGCCGGCGAGGACGGCAGCGCACCACCGTGCACCCGGTGCAGCAGACCGTCGGCGGCGAGCTCGCGCAGGTCGCGACGGATGGTGTCCTCGGACAGCTCCAGCTCGGCCGCGAGGTCCTTGGCGACGACCCGGCCCTCGGAGCGGAGGGTCGCGAGGATCAGGTCCTTGCGTTGGGCGGCGAGCACGGCGAACACCCTAGCCCCATGCACGTTTCTTCTTGTTTTTGCACGATTCTGCACGATACTGTCGGGTCATGACCAAGCCTCTGCTGATCCTGATCGCCGGCCCCTACCGCTCCGGCACCGGCGACGACCCCGACAAGATGGCCGCCAACCTCACCGCCCTCGAGACCGCCGCCTGGCCGATCTTCCGGGCCGGCCACGTGCCGATGATCGGCGAGTGGGTCGCCCTGCCCGTGCTCGGCAGCGCCGGGGCCACCGGTCCGCTGGACCCCCTGGCCGAGCAGGTGATGTACCCGACCGCCGACCGGCTGCTGCAGCACTGCGACGGGGTGCTGCGCCTGCCGGGCGCATCCACCGGCGCGGACCAGGACGTCGCGATCGCCCGCGAGCGGGGCCTGCACGTCTGGTACCGGGTGGAGGACGTTCCGGGGTACGCCGAGAGCGTCGGCGCCCCGGCATAGGCTCGCCCGCATGAGCAGCACGAGCCCCTCGAGCCCTGTCATCGGTGCCCACGTCGACCAGGCCGACCCCGTCACGGAGGCCCAGGCCCGCGAGATGCCGCACGTGCAGTTCTTCCTCGGCGACCCGCAGGGCTACAAAGGCCCCGAGTTCCGCTACCCCGGCGGGGCCGAGGCGCTCAAGGCCGACGCCGAGGCCGCGGGGGTCGGGCTCTACGTGCACGCGCCGTACATCGTCAACGTCGCGACGACCAACAACCGCATCCGCATCCCCAGCCGCAAGCTGCTCCAGCAGCACGTCGACGCGGCCGCGGCGATCGGCGCACGCGGGCTGATCGTGCACGGCGGGCACGTGAACAAGGACGACGACCCGGCCAAGGGCTTCGACAACTGGCGCAAGGCGGTCGAGGCCGTCGACCTCAAGCTGCCGCTGCTCATCGAGAACACCGCCGGCGGCGACAACGCGATGACCCGCTACCTCGAGCGCATCGAGCGGGTCTGGGACGCGCTGTCGTCGACCGAGCAGTTCGACCAGGTGGGCTTCTGCCTCGACACCTGCCACGCCCACGCGGGCGGCAACGCGCTCGAGACGGTCGTCGACGACGTACGCCGCATCACCGGCCGCATCGACCTCGTGCACTGCAACGACTCCCGCGACGAGTTCGACTCCGGCGCCGACCGCCACGCCAGCCTGGGCGCGGGCAAGGTCGACCCCGACCTGCTCGCGGCGGTCGCCCGCGACGCCGGTGCCCCGGTGATCCTGGAGACCCCCGGCGGGGCCGCCGAGCACCGTGCCGACGCCGACTGGCTCCGCGAGCGCATCTCATGACCTCCCGGGTGACCGAGCTCAGCTTCGACTGCGCGGACCCGCCCGTGCTGGCGCGGTTCTGGGCCGCGGCGCTCGACTACGTGGTGCTCGACGAGGAGCCCGACCTGGTCGAGATCGGGCCCGCCGGGCGGGAGGACGCCCAGCTGCTCGACGGCGTCCGCTCCGGGCCGGTCGCCCCGACGATCTTCTTCGCGCGCGTGCCTGAGCAGAAGGCGGTCAAGAACCGGGTCCACCTCGACCTCTCGCCGATCGATGCCGACCGCGACACCGAGGTCGCACGCCTCGAGGCACTCGGCGCGCAGCGCACCGACCTCGCGCCGCCGGGCAAGAACTGGATCGTGATGCTCGACCCCGAGGGCAACGAGTTCTGTGTCCTCCGCAGCCTCGCCCCCGGCCACTTCTCGCTCTAGGGTGCGGTCGGCCCTCACAGGAGGCGCACAGACAAGGCACACGGTCCGGCCAACGACGGAGCCCACCGTGGGGCCATGAGCACCGCGACCCTCGCCGACCCGACCACGACCTCACCCGGACCCGAGCCGCCGCCGCGCGATCCCGAGCGGTGGTACCGCCCGGCCCTGGCCGGCCTGTTGGCTGCCACGGCCGTCCTGTACCTGTGGGGACTGGGCTCCTCCGGGTGGGCCAACAGCTTCTACTCCGCCGCCGCCCAGGCCGGCTCGGAGTCGTGGAAGGCGTTCTTCTTCGGCTCCTCCGACGCGGCCAGCTCGATCACGGTCGACAAGACCCCGCTCGCGCTGTGGCCGATGGGGCTCTCGGTGCGGGTCTTCGGCCTGTCGTCCTGGTCGATCCTGGTGCCTCAGGCGATCGAGGGCGTGCTCGCGGTCTGGCTGCTGGTCGCCACAGTCCGGCGTACGACGTCCTCGGCCGCGGCCGGACTGCTCGCCGGAGCAGCGCTCGCGCTGACCCCCGTCGCGGTGCTGATGTTCCGGTTCAACAACCCCGACGCGATGCTGGTGCTGCTGCTGGTCGCCGCGGCGTACGCCACGCTCCGCGCGGTCGAGTCAGGTGTCCGGCACCCGGTGCGCTGGCTGGCCCTGGCCGGGGCGCTGGTCGGATTCGCGTTCCTGGCCAAGATGCTGCAGGCGTTCCTCGTGCTCCCCGCGCTGGGGCTGGTCTACCTGCTCGCCGCCAACACCGGCGTGCTCAAGCGCCTGGGTCACCTGCTGGTCGCGTTCGGCTCGATGATCGCGGCCGCCGGCTGGTGGGTCGCGATCGTGTCGCTCTGGCCGGCGGCCAGCCGCCCCTACATCGGCGGGTCGCAGAACAACTCCATCCTCGAGCTGACGCTCGGCTACAACGGCTTCGGGCGGCTCACCGGCGACGAGACCGGCTCGGTGGGCGGGGGCGGAGGGGCCGGCGGGGCCGGCGGCTCCATGTGGGGCCAGACCGGGCTGACCCGGCTCTTCGACGGCGAGATCGGCGGCCAGATCGCCTGGCTGCTCCCGAGCGCGCTGCTGCTGCTCGCTGCGAGCCTGTGGCTGACGCGACGCCGGCCGCGCACCGACCTGACCCGGGCCGCGCTCGTGCTCTGGGGTGGCTGGCTGCTGGTCACCGGCCTGACGTTCAGCCTGATGGCGGGCATCTTCCACGCCTACTACACCGTGGCCCTCGCCCCGGCGATCGCGGCGCTGGTCGGGATCGGAGCGGCCCTGGTCTGGCAGCACCGCAGCTCGCAGGTCGCCTGCGGGGCGGGCGCGGCCGCGGTGGCGCTCGCCGCCGGCACCGGGTTC
This sequence comes from Nocardia sp. 149-1B, assembly GCF_057747975.1. Taxonomy (NCBI): domain Bacteria; kingdom Bacillati; phylum Actinomycetota; class Actinomycetes; order Mycobacteriales; family Nocardiaceae; genus Nocardia; species Nocardia sp. 149-1B. The sequence goes on along the minus strand of NZ_CM173233.1, from coordinate 4,899,804 downwards.
GTGCTGCTGGGCCGCAGCTCCGACTTCGTCCCGTGGCTGCGGGTGCCACTGCTGGTGGCCGGTCTGTTCGCGGCGGTCGTGATCCTGGGCCTGCACCGGCTGCCGCGCCGGGTGGCGCTCGGCGCCGCCGCACTCGCGGTCGTCGCCTCGCTGGCCGGCCCGGCGTCGTACGCCGTGCAGACCGCCTCGACCGCGCACACCGGCTCGATCCCCACCGCCGGCCCGACCGTCGCCAGCACCGGCGGCCCCGGGGGCGGACCGGGCGGGGGTGGCCCGGGCGGAGGTGGCGGCTTCGGCGGACCTCCGGGTGGCACGACCGGCCAGCTGCCCCAGGGCGCCCCGCCCACCGGACAGACGGGCGGGACCATGGGCGGGACCGCGGGCGGGACCATGGGCGGCGGTGGCGCCGGCGGGCTGCTCCAGGGCAGCGACCCGAGCACCGAGCTCACCGACCTGCTCCTCGAGGACGCCGACTCCTACACCTGGGTCGCGGCCGCGGTCGGCTCCAACTCCGCGGCGGGCTACCAGCTCGCCACCGAGGAGCCGGTGATGGCGATCGGCGGCTTCAACGGATCCGACCCGAGCCCGACGCTGGCGCAGTTCGAGGAGTACGTCGCGAACGGTGAGATCCACTGGTTCATCGGCGGGTCCGGCTTCGGGCAGTCGATGGGCGGCAGCCAGTCCAGCAGCGACATCGCCGCCTGGGTCGCGGACAACTTCACCTCCACGACGGTCGACGGCGTGACGCTCTACGACCTGTCCGCCGGTGTCGACTCCGGGGCGACGTCATGACCGCGGCGCAGCCGTGGGAGCGCCCGGTGGTCGGGGTCGGCACGGAGGTCACGACGCTGGAGGTGGTGATCCCCGTCTACAACGAGGAGCGCGACCTCGAGGCGTCGGTCGAGCGGGTGCTCGAGCACCTCGCGACGCTGCCGTGGACGTTCCGGATCACCATCGCCGACAACGCGAGCACCGACGGCACCGCCGTGGTGGCCCGGCGCCTGGCCCACACGCACGCCGACGTACGCGTCGTCCACCTGGCCGAGAAGGGCCGCGGCCGGGCGCTCAAGAAGACCTGGCTGGCCTCGGACGCGGCGGTGCTGGTCTACATGGACGTCGACCTCTCGACCGACCTCAACGCCCTGCTGCCGCTGGTCGCGCCGTTGATCAGCGGGCACTCCGACCTCGCCATCGGCAGCCGGCTCGGCCACGGGTCGCGGGTGGACCGCGGCCCCAAGCGGGAGCTGATCTCGCGGTGCTACAACCTGCTGCTGCGCGGCACGCTGCGGGCCCGGTTCTCCGACGCGCAGTGCGGGTTCAAGGCGATCCGCGCCGACGTCGCGCGCGAGGTGCTGCCGCTGGTCGAGGACAACGCGTGGTTCTTCGACACCGAGCTGCTGGTCCTCGCCGAGCGAGCCGGCCTGCGCATCCACGAGGTGCCGGTCGACTGGGTCGACGACCCCGACAGCACCGTCGACATCGTCCGCACCGCCGTCGACGACCTGCGCGGCATCGCCCGCCTGGGCCGCGGCCTGGTGTCGGGGCGCCTGCCCGTCGCCGACGTCGCCGAGCGCCTGGGGCGGGTCTCGGCCGACGCCGGCGGCGGGCGGCTCGGGCTGCAGCTGGGGATGTTCGCGCTGGTCGGTGTCGCCTCCACGGTCGCGTACGCCGTCCTGTACCTGCTGCTGCGCGGACCGCTGTCGGCGTTCGGGGCCAACCTCGTCGCGCTGGTCGTGACCACGCTGGCCAACACCGCCGCCAACCGACGGCTGACGTTCGGGGTGCGCGGCCGCCACCACGCCGTACGCCACCACGTGCGCGGTCTGGTGGTGTTCGGCGTGGGGCTGGGGGTGACCAGTGGCGCGCTCTGGCTGCTGCACGCCTCCGGTCACACCCATCACGGCGCGGAGGTCGTGGTGCTGACGGTCGCGAACCTGGTCGTCACCGTGATGCGGTTCGTCGCGATGCGGACGTGGGTCTTCGTCCACCGCGCTCCTCAGCGCGAGCGCTGATAGGCCCCGAACGCGCGGGTCGCCAGCGCCGCCATCACCACCGCCAGTGCGGTGAGCGCACCGAGCCGGGGCCAGACCGCGGCCCAGTCGGGGGACGAGAGGAGCGGCTCGCGCGCCGCCACGACCGCCCAGTCCAGCGGGTTGAAGCGCGCGGCCGCCCGGATCCACCCCGGGGCGAGCTGCGGGTCCATGACCGCCGAGGAGAGGAACGTGAGTGGCAGGGCGGTGAACTGGCTGATCCCGATCAGCGCCTCCTGCTGGCGCACCAGCAACGCCACGGCGTTGGACATCGCGGCGAACACCACGGTCAGCAGCACGGCCGCGAGGAGCGTGACCGGTACGCCCACCCACGCGAACCGGGCGCCCATCAGCCAGGCGACGCCGAGCACGATCACGGTCTGGATCACCGAGGTCGCCGCCTGGTAGGCCAGGGTGCCGTTCATCATCGCGCCGCGAGAGACGGGTGCGGCGAGCATCCGGTCCATGACCCCACGGTCCATGTCCTCGATGTAGACGGTGCCGGCCCAGGCCGCGGAGAACAGCGCGGTCATGGCGACCACCCCGGGGGTGAGGAACTCCAGGTAGGTGCTCCCGGACTCGAACCCCGGGATCGCCGTGACCGACTCGAAGAGCCGGCCGAACAGGATCAACCACACCATGGGCTGGATCAGGGTGACCACCAAGAAGATCGGCTGGCGGGCGAAGCTGCGCAGCGAGCGGTGGGTGAGCAGCACGGAGTGGCTGACAAGCGTGCTCATGCCGCCACCTCCTCGTCCCGGCGGGCCTGCTCCTGGGTGCGGCCGACGTGCTGGAGGTAGACGTCGTCGAGCGAGGGCCGGGCCACCGAGGCACTCACCGGCGCGAGGCCCGCGGCGTCGAGCTCGGCCATCAGGGCCGGGATCGTCCGCGCGCCCTCCGCGGCGCGAGCCCGCACCGAGGTGCCGTCGACGACCACTCCGCTGACTCCGGGGAGCGCGGCGACCACCGGTCGGGCCCGGCGGGCCTGGTCGGCGTCGGCCAGCTCGACCTGGAGGGTGTCGCCGCGCAGCTCGCTCTTGAGCTGGTCAGGCGAGCCCTCCACGCGGATGCGACCGGCATCGACGATCGCCAGCCGCGAGGCCAGCCGGTCGGCCTCGTCGAGGTAGTGGGTGGTCAGCAGCACGGTCATCTCCTCGGCCGCGGACAGCCGGGCGATCTCCGCCCACATCTCGGCCCGGGCCTCGGGGTCGAGGCCGGTGGTCGGCTCGTCGAGGAACAGCACCTCGGGCCGGTGCACCAGCCCGATCGCGACGTCGAGCTTGCGGCTCATGCCGCCCGACCAGGTGCGGACGAGCCTGTCGGCAGCCTCAACCAGACCGAACCGGTCGAGCAGCGCGGCGGCCCGGTCCCGGGCGTCGCTGCGCGAGAGCCCCTGGAGCCGCCCCGCGAGGGCGAGGTTCTCGCGGCCGGTGGCCATCGGGTCGCTGGAGGGGCGCTGGGCGACCAGACCGATGCGACGCCGTACGCCGGCGGGGTCGGCGGCCACGTCGAGCCCGGCGACCCGGGCCGAGCCGGAGTCGGCGCGCGAGAGCGTGGTGAGGATGCGGACCGTCGTGGACTTGCCGGCGCCGTTGGGGCCGAGCAGGCCGAAGACGGTGCCGCGCTCCACGGCGAAGCCGAGGCCGTCGAGCGCGCGGACCGGCTCGTGGCCGCGGCCGGTGGGGTAGGTCTTGTGCAGGTCGTGGACCTGCACGGCGAGATCTGCTGCGGGCATGGGGACTCCTTGGTGGAGGAGCCGGCCGTAGACTCGCGGGTGCGCTGTGAGCGGTCCATCGGTCGGCTCGCGGTGACCCCGGCCGGTGTTGCCGCACCGGCTGGGGTTTCTTGATCTGTCCCGGCTCTTTTAGTCGGGGGCTCGGTTGAGGTTCGCCAGGACCTCGCCCTCCTTCCCGAGGTGGGCCACGGGATCGGCCATGATCTCCTCGAAGCTGACGCCGCGATCCTGGGCGTCGTGCAGCCGCTGCCAGGCCTCGACGCCGCCGAGGCGGCGTTCGCGGATGGCGGCGGCCAGGGCGGTGACGTGGTCGTGCTCCGCGCGGAGCATCGTCAGGCGGAACTCCCCCTCGATCAAGAAGACGTCGGGCAGCCCGAGCTCGCGGCCGGCAGCCAGGGTGTGCTCGGTGGCGCCGATCTCGCCGCGCAGGTGGACGGCGCGCTCCCCCAGCAGGCGCGCGACGTCGTCGGGGCGCAGTCCGGCGGCGAGCGAGAGCCCGGCCTCGAGCGAGTGGTACTCCCGCAGCGGGCGGCCGATCAGCTCGCTGAGCCACTCCTCGTGCTCCTCGACCCCGCGGTCGGTGATCGCGTAGACGGTGCGCTCGGGGCGCCGGCCCTGCCGCACGGTCTCGCGGGCCTCGATCAGGCCGGCCTTCGCGAGGGACTCGACGACGCCGTAGAGCGCGCCGTAGTTGAGCTTGATGCTCTGGTCCTTGCCCCGCTCGCGCAGGGTCTGGGAGATCTCGTAGGGGTGCATCGGGCGCTCGGAGAGGCAGGACAGCACCGCGAGGGCCAGCAGGTTGCTGAAGCGTCGCCGCGCCATCGGATCTCCTTCGGATCGAATACTCTGGTCAGAGTATTCGCCTCGGAGGAGAGTCCGTCAAGAGGGCCGGAGGCGTCAGCTGGTGACCAGGACCGTCACGTCCCGGACCTCGCCGGGGCCGCTCCGGTCGGCCCGCAGCCGGACCAGCCGCAGCGGGCGGGCCGACGCGTCCGGCGTACCGAACACGAGGAACTCGAAGCCGTGGTCGCCCTCCTCGAGCGAAACCAGGTGGCCGGGGCGGTCCTCGACACGCCAGCTGCTCAGCGTGCGGCGGAACCGGACCTGCAGGCGAGTGCCGGCCGGCACCCGGAGGACGTCCCCGGGGCGGGGGTCCTCGACGACCCTGCGATCGATCCTGGGAGCAGTGCGGTGCGCCATGGTGGTCTCCTCGTCGGGCTGGTGCCGATGAGGAGCGACCGGGCCCCGCGCTGATACGCGCGCACCTGACCTATCTGCTGCCGATCTGGCCGGGGGACGACCGTTGTGTCAGGTGCGTGCGTCAGCCGAAGCAGACCAGCGGAACCGGGGCGGTGTCGGCCGTGACAGCCGGCACCGCCGCGGCCAGGGCAGCCGCGGGGTCGGCGCCGGCGGCGAGCTGCTGGTGGACGGCGACCAGGACGTCGTACGCCGCGCGATCGTTGACCGCGGCCGCGGACGCGATGACGCAGCGGGCGCCGGCGTGCAGCCACGCGGTGGCCATGCCGATCAGCTCGTCGCCCCAGCGGACCGTCGAGCGGCCGACCTCGCACGCGGAGAGCAGCACCACGTCGGGCACCTGCCGGAGCTGGTCGATGTCGTAGCCGAACCACGGCCCGTCGGCGAGCTGGAGGCCGGAGAACATCGCGTTCTCCGCTGCGTGCCGGCCGTGGGCCGCGACGTGCAGCGCGTCGACGCCAGCGGCGAGCTCGGAGACCGCGGCAGCGCTGGCATCCGCGCCGGTGAGCACCCGCGCGTCCTTCCACTCCTTGGCCGCCGCGATCACCTCGTCCTCGGCCCGGGCCACGCGCGGGCCGGCCACGAACCCGGCGGAGCCGAGCCGCAGCGGGCCCGTACGCCGGGCCAGCCAGCTGGTCGCGGACTGCGCGACCGTGACCGGGCGCCCGACGAAGCCGGGCAGCAGCGTCCACGGCACACCGGCGAGCACCCCGGACGGCGTCAGCACGACAGCCCGATCGTCCACGGCCTCGAGCACCGGCGTCACGAGCACGTCCGCGATCGAGGCCAGCCGGTGTGCGAGCTCGGTGCGGACGAACCCCGCCATCGCGCCCGGCAGCTCGGAGGCGGCCACGTCGAGGTCCGGCAGCAACCCGCCGAGCAGCGCATCGATGCGCGCGCGCTCGCCGAGGTCGACCCAGGTCGCAGCGTCGGTCGTCACGACCAGCGCGACCACGCGGTCGGCCGCGACGACGTAGGCCACCAACGCGGTGTCGGCCGCCAACGCAACCTGCAGCGCGGGGAGCGTCACCGGGTCGGACACCGCGCCCGAACCGCGGTGCTGCCAGGCCCGCTCGCGGATCCGCTGTCGCAGCTCGGCCTCGCGCTCAGGATCGCGCCGGCCGCCCTCGGCGGCCATCTCGCGCAGCTCGGTCAGGTCCGCGACGATCTGCTCGTCCTCGGGCGCGCGCACCGGCTGCACCCGGCTCGCCAGCATCCGCGCCCGCTCCGACCACTCGAACAGCACCTCGGGCTTCCCGGACTCCACCGCGAGCGCGAGCCCGCGCGCGGCGAGGCGTACGCCGTGCCCCGCGACACCGGTCTGCAGGTCGAGCGACCCGAACGAGCTCTGCCAGGCGTGCAGGTCGTTCAGTCCGGCTCGCAGGTGCTGGAGTGCAGCCGCACGTCGGCCTTCGGCCGCCACCAGCTCGGCCCGGACGTCGCGGTCGAGCAGGCGCAGGCCCAGGGGTGCGTTGTCCCGCGGCCTCGAGCCGAGGAGGGCGCGCGCGGCTGGGACATCACCGCGCCGCCCGTAGAGGCGCGCCATCATCAGGCGCACGCTCTCGGCCTGCCAGAGGGATCCCTCCGATCGGAGAGTCTCGAGGAGAGGGACGCCCCTGCCCAGGACGGCTGCGCTGGTCCGGCCGAGGTCGACCTCTGCCGCGAATCGGACCGCTTCCGCCCGGTCACGCCACGACGTGGCTCCGCGTCGGGTGAAGCGCGCGGCGGCGCGTCTCGCGAAGACCGCCGCGTCCCCGGGTGCGGTCGAGGCGAGCGCGCGAGCGATCGCCAGCTCGGCCTCGCCCTGACTCTGAGTCATCCGCCTTCGGCCGTAGACGCGCGCGGCCTCCTGCAGATCGGCGACGCTACTCGTCTCCAACCCAGCCGCGGCGAGCACCTCGGCTCGATCCTGGTTCGCGATGGCGTCGCCGACGGGACTCTGTCCATAGAGGACTCCGCGCGCTCGGTCCATCTCCACCAGGGCTTGGGCCAGGTCGCCCGCCAGGAAGAGCGCGTATCCCAGGTTGTGCCGAGCGATCGCTGCCTCCTCAGGCACGCCCGCCGTGTCGAGGATGGTGACCGCGTCACGGAAGTCAGCCACGGCAAGTGAGGCCGAGCGCTGGTCGAGATGGACGGTTCCGCGGTTGATGAGGGCCCGTCCCCTCTCGATCGGGTCGGTGACCAGAGGGATCGCCTCGCCGAACGACGCCAGCGCGTCGATGGGCCTCCCCTGCTTCAGCTGGAGGAGTGCCAGCTGACACTGGATGACGCCGCGCGTGTCAGGCTCGAGGCCGACGGTCGCCAGGGCCTCGCGGCAGATCGAGACCGAGTCGTCCGTCGATCCCGTCTCGAAGGTCAGGAACGCGACGCTCGCCATGACCCGCGCCCGGAGAGCCGGCTCCGCCGCGAGCTCACTCGCGCGACCCAGGAGCCGTCTTGCCGTGTCGTACCGACGAGCATTCACAGCACGAACACCGCGCTGGTGCAGCTCTTCGGCTGTGGTCACACGGACATCATGCTCGGATCGACGTCGTTCGCTCCACGACTGTCCAACCCCGACGCACCGCATCCTTCGCGCTCTCGTCGCCCGGCCCTTCCGGCAGAACGCCGACGAGCTCCCGGGCGAGGAGGCCGGCGAACAGTGGGGCCGCGAACGACGTGCCGCTCCACACGGCGAAGCCACCGCGGAAGTCGTCAGGGTCGATGCTCGCCCGCCGGCGACCGTAGGCCTGCGTTCGGGCCACCGGCTCGTAGCCGCCCTGGAAGGGCGGATGGGTGCTCATCACCGACGCTCCCGGCACGTAGGTGCGCACCCACGGGCCCGTGTTGGTGAACAGCGCATCGGTCTCGAGGTTCGGGTTCAGCGCGCCCACGGACACGACCGGCAGACCCGTGGCCGACACGCTCACCGGGCCATCTCCATCGCTCCACGGAGCAAAAGCAGCCGGGAAGGACGGCCTGCTGGTGGCGTCGTTGCCAGCCGAGCAGACCACCAACGTGCCCAGCTCCCCCAGCTCCGCCAGAATGGCGTAGAGCGTGGGATCGAACAGCTCATCTGCCGGGGTCTCGTGGTAGTAGCCCATCGACAGGCTCAAGACGTCGATGGCGTGACCACCGGACTCGCCCGCACGGTGCCGTCGGACAAGCTCGGCGATCTGCGCCAGCGCGGCGATCCAGTCCGACTCCACCAGCGGACCGGCCGAGGGCACCACGCGCCAGGAGAGGATGTCGGCATCTGGGCACCCCTGGTGCACCAGGCCGGCGATGAAGGTCCCGTGGCCCGCAAGAGGGTCGATCTCGCCGTCCAGGGGCCCCACCTGGTCCCCGTCGAGCTCCGGGTCGGTCGCAGGGTCGCCGTAGCCGATCCGGACGCCGTCGAGCGTGACGTCCTCGCGCACCACCCCGTCCAGCCACGGGTGCGGAGCACACCCCGTGTCGAGAATGGCCACGACGGGACGCCGGCCCGCGATCTGGTCGCTGTCTCGTCGGGCCGGTCGCGGGCCGACGTACGCAATCGGTTGACGGCCACCCGAGCCGGGGACGCCGTACGTGCCCAGCGCCTGCGAGCTCGAAGCACCCTCTTCGGGGTGCGACACGTTCCACGGGTGCGACACGTTCCACGGGTGCGACACGTTCCACGGGTGCGAGACGTTCCACGGGTTCGACTCGACCCCGCGACTCGTGAGCACGTGGTCCAACCCGACACCCTTGACGGCCTCGACCCCGAACTGCGCCCGCGTCTGCTGGAGCAGGGTCCACCCATCGGGAGCGATGGTCGCCTGGTTGGAGCCGATCTCGATGCGCACCGGACGAACGCCGAACTGCAGGTTCGCGGTGCGCGGGTCCTCGCGCTCCGGCACGACGTCCCAGCCCAGCGGCTCTGCGACGGCGCGCAGCACCGCGAGGGCGCCCTCGAAGTCGACGGACTTGGAGACGACGAGCCGCGGCCCGACATACACGGTGGGCCGGGGGGTGACGCCCTTGACCGTGATCGCCGTGGCCGGGTCGAGCACCCGGCCCGCGACCGCCGCGATGAACGACGGGCGCGGAGGGGCCGGGTCGCGGTCCATCGGCTTGCGGACCGGGCGCTTCTTCTCGGGCTGCTGCACCATGTCGGGCGGGCCTCCTAGATCTCGAACGTCGGCGTCGCGAACGCCGGGCGGGTGGCGTCGTGGGGCTCGAGGCGCAGCCGGAGCAGCCCGAGCGGCAGGCCGGTGAGCTCGAAGCGACCCGAGTCGCTGACGACCGCAGCGTAGGGCGCGGGCACCTCGCCCGGCAGCGCGCGCACGGTCATCGGCTCCGGCGGCACCACCCAGCCGTCGACGCGGGAGCGATCGCCGTCGACCGCGACCCGCAGCAGCAGGTCGGTGTCGCCGTGCACGAAGCGCAGCGTGTACGCCGAGGAGCCGCGCGCGCCCGCCAGCTCGCTCGACCGCTCGACGAGCTCCATCAGCTCGGTGTCCAGGTCGCTGGCGGCCATCGCCGCCGCGGCTTGCATCGTCGCGACCAGGTGCTCGGGCACCGGGTCGTGGCGTTCCCACACGTCGCGGACCACGCCCAGCAGGTCCTCGCGGCTCAGCTCGCTCATCGGTACTCCCCCGTTTCCATGGCACCCGTCTGCATCAGCGCAACGCGCAACTTCGCCAGGCAGCGGCCCCGGGTCGGGCCGATGCTCCCCACCGGCATGTCCAGGTCGGCCGCCAGCTCGCGGTAGTCCGGCCGGTTCTCGAACGCGACGATGCGCAGCAGTCGGCGGCAGCGCTCCGGAAGCCCGTCGACGGCCGACCACAGTCGGTCACCCTCGTCGCGCTGCACGACCGCGTCCTCGGCCGAGCGCTGCCGCGGCAGCATCGGGGCCAGGTCCTCGTCGTCGGCCGGGGTCGCGGCGGCCGTTGCCTTCGCGACCCGCCAGGCCTCTCGCCGCGCGGTCGTGGTCAGCCAACCGCCGACCGCGGTCGCGTCCAGGATCGCCGCGCGCCGGCGCACGAGTGCCAGCCACGTCGTCTGGATGACGTCCTCGGCTGCCGACTCCGAGAGCCGGTAGGAGCGCACCACGTGCCACAGCACCGGCGTCATCACCGCGACGAGGTCGTCGAGACCGCTGGACTCCCCGGTGACCCAGCGGTTGAACCCGTCCGTCGCGCGCTGCCACACCAGATCGGCCTGGCCCGCCGGACCCGCCGGCCGCACGGCCCCGATGCCGCTCATGGATCGTGATGCTCCTCTGCGTCTCTCGGTCAGTCGCCCAGCCACCCGCTCGGTCATGATCACGGCTCCCAGGAGGCGGGGAGACGCGCGCAGATACCTGGTCTGTACCAGTTCTGCACCCGCTCCCGACATCGTGGCGGTCGAGGGGCGTCGAGCGCCATGGCCTGGATGGGTGCCTGGCGAGACGGCGTGCGTCGTTCGGTAGCGTGGCCAAGGTGCTGAGCGTCCGCGAGATCTCCGAGAGCGACCATCTGGCGCTCCTCCGCAGCCGACGCTCTGCGAGCTTCCTGCAGACCCCGGCCTGGGGCCGGGTCAAGGCGGAGTGGCGGCGCGAGTCGATCGGCTGGTTCCGCGGTGACGAGCTCGTCGGCGCGGCGCTGGTGCTCTACCGCCAGCTGCCCAAGGTCAAGCGGTTCCTCGCCTACCTGCCCGAGGGTCCGGTCATCGACTGGGAGGCCGACGACCTCGGTGGCTGGCTCGCGCCGATGGCCGCGCACCTGGCCGACCGCGGCGCGTTCGGGGTGCGGATGGGCCCGCCGGTCGTCACCCGGCGCTGGGACGCCTCGACGATCAAGGACGGCATCGCCGACGACGGCGTACGCCGCCTCGGGGACCTGGCGCCCACCGAGCGCAGCCGGACCGGCGCCCGGGTCACCTCCCAGCTGATCGAGCTCGGGTGGAAGCCGCAGGCGGTCGAGGGCGGCTTCGCGGCCGGGCAGCCGCAGTACGTCTTCCAGATCCCCCTGGCCGCCCGCACCGAGGACGAGGTCCTCGCCGGGATGAACCAGCTGTGGCGGCGCAACATCAAGAAGGCCGCCAAGGAGGGCGTCGAGGTCACCTCGACGAGCTCCGCCGGCCAGGAGCTCGACGCGTTCCACAAGCTCTACGTGCACACCGCGGAGCGCGACCACTTCACGCCGCGGCCACTGGCCTACTTCCGCACGATGGTGGACGCCCTCAGCGCCGAGGACCCCGACCGGATCCGGCTCTACAGCGCCCACCACGACGGCACGCTGGTCGCCGCCACGATCGGCATCCGGGTCGGCGCCCATGCGTGGTACTCCTACGGCGCCTCCTCCACCGAGAAGCGCGAGGTCCGCGGCTCCAACGCGATCCAGTGGCAGATGATCCGCGACGCGATCGCGGCCGGCGCCGACGTCTACGACCTGCGCGGCATCACCGACACCCTCGCCTCGGACGACCCGCACCTGGGCCTGATCCAGTTCAAGGTCGGCACCGGAGGCGAGGCCGTCGAGTACGTCGGGGAGTGGGACCTGCCGCTCAACCGGGCGCTCTACGCGGCGTTCGCGCTCTACATGAAGAGGCGGGGATGAGTCTCAACCTGACCGTCGACGGTGAGCGTTGGCGCGCCCACCTGCGGGCCGTCGCCGAGGCGACGCCCGGCCTGGTCCCGGTCGCCAAGGGCAACGGCTACGGCTTCACGCTCGGCCGGCTCGCCCGCAAGGCCCAGTGGCTGGCCGACCAAGGGCTCGGCGGTGACGTCCTGGCGGTCGGCACCTACGACGAGCTGCCCGAGGTCGCGAGCCGCTACGACGGCGACCTGCTCGTGCTGACCCCGTGGCGGCCGTTCGGGGCGGCGGTCGAGCTGGACGCGAGGCTCGCCGACCGGGTCGTCCACACCGTCAGCCGGCCCGAGGACCTCGACGGTCTGCTGACCCGCCAGCCGGACGCCCGGATCGTGCTCGAGCGGACCACCAGCATGCTTCGGCACGGGATGACGGCCCGCGAGCTGTGGAGCACGCCGCGGATCCTGGCCGACCATCCTCGCGCCCGGGTGCAGGGCGTCGCGATGCACCTGCCGCTGGCGCACGGCGCCCACCTCTCCGAGGTGCAGCGGCTGATGAACGACGTGGTCGCGACCGACCTGGCCCTGGACACCGTCTGGGTCAGCCACCTGGCCGAGGACGAGCTGGCCGTGCTGCGCGCGGCGTACCCCGACTTCACGTTCCGCCCCCGCGTCGGCACCGATCTGTGGCTCGGCGACCGCGGCGCGCTGCGGGTGACCGCGACCGTGCTGGACGTGCACGCGGTCGAGCGCGGCGACGCGTTCGGCTACCGGCACCGCACCGCGCCCAAGGCCGGCCACATCCTGGTGGTCAGTGGTGGCACCGCCCACGGCATCGGGCTCGAGGCGCCCACCGGCGACGCGAGCCTGCGCTCGCGGGCGGCCACGTTGGCCCGTGGCGGCCTGGACGCGGCCGGGTTCGTGCGCTCGCCGTTCTCGATCGACGGCAAGCAGCGGCTGTTCGCGGAGCCCCCGCACATGCAGGCCTCGATGCTGTTCCTGCCCCATGGCGCCCGGGTGCCGGCGGTGGGCGACGAGGTCGACGTCCGGGTGCGCTACACCGCGACGACGTTCGACCGCGTCGTCGTGAGCTGATCCGCGAGCTGCGCTTCCCGCACCGGGTCGTTGCGCGGGCTCCAGATGTCGCGGACCACCATCGCCACCAGGTAGAGCTCGGTCGCGAGCCGCAGCAAGATCGCGGCCCAGTAGAAGCCGGCGTCGCCACCGGACGCGGGCGCCAGGTAGCCCCCGAGGTACCACCACACGGACGCGAAGTAGAGCACCTCGCCCGCCTGCCAGATCAGCAGGTCCCGCCAGCGCGGCCGAGCGAGCACGGCCAGGGGCAGCAGCCAGAGGACGTACTGCGGTGAGTACACCTTGTTGACCAGCAGGAACCCCGCGACCACCAGGAACCCGAGCTGGGCCAGCCGCGGCGTCGCCGGCGACCTCAATCCGAGCAGCAGGACACCCACGCACCACAGCCCGAAGAACAGCCAGGACCCGACGTTGATCGTGTGCGGGTCGAAGGTGAACGGGTGCCCGGTGCGGTCGAGCGCCTGCTGCACGACCAGCCAGATCGAGCCCAGGTCGGCACCGCGCTCGGAGTTGAACGTCCAGAAGACCTTCCACTCCGCCGGCCCCGAGACGTACGCCGGCGCGTTGGCCACCACCCAGGCCGCGACCGCCCCGGCCGTGGCCAGCGCGAGGTCGCGGAGGCGGCGCTGTCGCAGGCAGATCACCAGGACCCCGCCCAGCAGGAACAGCGGGAACAACTTGACCGCCGTACCGAGCCCGATCAGGACGCCGGTGAGCACCGGCCGGTCCCGGGCCCACGCCCACAGCGCACCGGCCACCAGCACCACGGCGAGCAGGTCCCAGTTGACCAGGCCGGTGAGCAGCAGCGCGGGTGAGAGCGCGAACGCCGCCGCGTCCCACGGCCGCCGCGGGTGCACCCCGGCGAGCAGCCAGGCCGCGAGCAGGGTCACCACCGCGAAGCCGAGCGCGTTGACGATCACGAAGATCCGCATCTCACGGTGCACCTCGGGCAGCGCGGACATGTCTCCCACCGACCGGCCGTAGCGCGTCGACAGGTCCGGGGAGCCGTTGAGCCAGTGGGTCACGTGGGCCGCGCCCCACGCCCAGTAGGAGATGCCGACCGGATACTCCATGACCTCCGGGTAGCGCGCCCGCACCTGGGCGTCGTCGCTGTAGGGCCAGTTGAGCTCCGCGAACCCGCGACCGGTGTAGAGGTAGGGCAGGTCGGAGTAGCACATGTGGGTGTAGCGGGCCTGGCCGTCCTGCCAGGTGTCCTGGTAGCAGTTGTTCTTCTGCACCATGCCGAGCGCGAGCACGACGGCGGTCAGCGCGAGCACCACGCGCACCGGCGTCCACCACCGGTGCCGGCTCGCGCGAGTGCCGACGGGTCCGCCCACGCGCTCGCTGAGCGCGCCGACGACAGGGTCGTCATCGGTGGGGTGGACCCACCCGCGCCCCGCCGCCGGCATCAGCCGATCCGCACCCGGCGTCGGCCGCGGTGGCCGCGTCCACCCTGCGAGGCGCCACCGGCCGGCGGCGTGCTCGGGTCACCGGAGGGCGTCGGCGAGCCGGGCGGCGGGCAGCCGAGCAGCCCGCAGCTGTCGGTGGGCGACTCGGTCGGCGTCGGCGAGCTGGTCGGCGTCGGCGAGCTCGTCGGGGTCGAGGACGCGGTCGGGGTGTTGCTCGGCTTGGGGGTCTTCGTCGGCTTCGGCGGCGGGGTGTAGGGGTCGTGGCCCTGCGTGGGCGCCTCCCCGTCCAGGTTGGCCGGGTCCGGGAAGTCCTCCGGGTCGACGCCCTCCATGTCCTTGGCCATCACCGCGGTCCAGGTGCGCGTCGGGTAGTTGGCGCCGAAGTAGCCGGACTGGCCGCCGTAGTCCGGCAGCCAGCCGTCGAGCTGTCCTTGACCGGTGCCGCGCACGTACATCACGGCGGTGGACAGCTGGGGGGTGTAGCCGACGAACCACGACGACGAGACCACGTCGCTGTCGCCCTTGACGGCCGTTGCGGTGCCGGTCTTGCCCGCGGCGGGCCGGTTGAGAGCCAGCGCCGCAGAACCGGTGCCGGACTTAACGACCTGCTGCAACGCGTACGACGTGTCGGCAGCGACGTCCTCGTCGATGGCCTTGTGGGTCGACTGCTTGAACCGGTACTTCACGTTGCCGGCGCGGTCGACGACCTTGTCGATGACGTGGACCTTGGCCGCCTCGCCACCGTTCGCGATGGTGGCGTAGCCGTTGGCCATGTTGATCGGCGAGATCGTCGCGGACCCCAGCGCGATCCCAGCGATCGGCTCCAGCCCGGGGCTGTTGTGCAGGTTGTCGTAGCCCGTCTTGCCCTTGTCCCAACCCGGGATGCCCATGTCCTCGGCGGTCTTCATGATCTTCTCGGGCCCGTCCGGGATCGCCATCGTGAGGTCGGCGAAGGCGGTGTTGATCGAGTCCTCGGTGGCCTGCAGGAGGCTGACCTTGTCGCCGTAGTCCGTACCGAGACCGTCGGGTCCGTAGCCCTCGTTGCGCACCCGGTCCCCCGTGCCCTCCCCGTTGTAGTAGTAGGGCGAGTTCCCCGCGAACGCGTCCTTCAGGGAGAAGCCCTCCTTGAGAGCGGTCGCCACGGCGAAGGCCTTGAAGGTCGAGCCCGGCGACCCGCCGGTGACGGCCCAGTTGATCTGGGACTGGAGGTAGTCCTGGCCGGCGTAGAAGCCCCGGAGAGCGCCGGTGCCCGGCTCGACGCTGGCGACCGCGACGTGCAGGTCCTTGTTGCCCTTCGGTCCCATGTCGGGCCGGACCTCCGCCTGCCCCTGCTCGGCGGCGGCCATCGCCTTCTTCGTGAACGTCGTCGTGACCCGCAGGCCCTCACCGTCGATCTGCTCGTCGCTGAATCCCAGCCGGTGCAGCTCGTCGCGCACCAGCGCCAGCATGTGGCCGCGCTGGCCGCCGAGCTTGCTCTCGGCCTTGATCGTGGGGAACTTCGGCAGGGACTTCTCTGCCTTCGCCGCCTCGTCGGCGGTGATGTTCCCCGCCTCGGCCATCCCGTCGAGCACGTAGTCGTAGCGCTCCTTGAGGGCGTGCTTGTTCTCCTTGCCGTTGGCCGGGTCGAAGTGCGTGGGGTTGTTGAGCACGCTGGCCAGGACCGCGGACTCGCGCAGCGAGAGGTCCTTGGCGTCCTTGTCGAAGAACGCCTGGGAGGCCGCCTGGACGCCGTAGGCGCCGCGCCCGAAGTAGATGGTGTTGAGGTAGTCGCGCAGGATCTCGGACTTGCTCATGCTGCGCTGGACCTTCAGCGAGAGGATCGCTTCCTTGATCTTGCGCTTGTAGGAGCGCTCCTGGCTCAGGTAGAGGATCTTCACGTACTGCTGGGTGATCGTGGACGCACCCTGGGTGGAGTTGCCCGACGCGTTGCTGAACGCGGCGCGCAGGATGCCCTTGGGGTCGATGCCCTTGTCGGTCCAGAAGGACCGGTTCTCGGCCGCGACCACGGCGTCCTGGAGGTTCTGCGGCATGTCACCGAGCGGGATCGACACGCGGTTCTGCGTCGCGAAGCTACCGACCTCCGACTTGCCGTCGGCGTAGTAGACGAACGAGGTCTGGGCCTTGAAGTCCTTGTTCGGGTCCGGGATGTCGATGGCCCGGTAGAGCACCACGAAGGCACCGACGGCCAGCAGCACGCACACCAGCCCGACGGCCGAGAGCCACTTGCCGACCCGCAGCACCTTCTGCTTGCGGGTACGGGGCGGCTTGGACTTGTTCGCGCTCGTCTTGCTGACGGCGGGGCCAGCGGCCCTGCGCTTACCACTCACAGTCGTTGGCTCCGCGGGTCGGGGTCGAGATCCTCGTCAGCGTACGGGGGCCGGGCGGGACCACCCAAGATGCGGCAGGCTCGGCGTGACCCGGGTCTCATGTGCGCGCCGTACCGGTACCCGATTCGCAACGCGCGGATATATCGCTACGATAGGTCGCATGGCACGTCGTGCGGAGACCATCGAGCTGGCAGTCCTCGGACTGCTGCACGAGGGACCCATGCACGGCTACGAGCTCCGCAAGAGGCTCAACCTCATGCTCGGATGGGGTCGGGTGCTCTCCTACGGATCGCTCTATCCCACCCTGAAGAAGATGCTGCGCGGCGACCTGATCGAGGAGGCCGCGACCACGGTCGCCCCGGTCACCCGGCGCCCGCGCATCGTCTACCAGCTCACGCAGTCCGGGCAACGTGAGTTCGAGCGCCTGATGACGGAGGTCGGTCCCACCGCGTGGGAGGACGACAACTTCGACATCAGGTTCGCGTTCTTCAGCCGCACCGACATGGAGATCCGGCTGCGCGTCCTCGAGGGACGCCGTACCCGCCTCCAGGAGCGGCTCGAGCGCGTGCAAGGCCAGCTGTCGATGACCCAGAAGGAGGTCGACAGGTACGCCGTGGAGCTCCAGCGACACGGGGTCGAGTCGGTCGAGCGCGAGGTCCGGTGGCTCTCGGACCTGATCAACGCCGAGCGCAGCGGCAGCCCCGGCGCCAGCAGAACCACCAGCACCACCCCGAGCAGCATCCCTAGCAGCACCAGCGGCGGAGCTGTCGAGCCCGCCAACTCAGCCGCGGCAGAACCTGCCGCGGTGCAGCCCCCCGAGGTCAGCGGCCAGAAGTAGCGCCTCGCCTCAGACGAGCAGTCCGACCCACTGTGGCGGACAACGGAAAGGAACAACCCGATGGGTTCGGTTCGTGTAGCAATCGTGGGAGTGGGCAACTGCGCCTCCTCCCTGGTCCAGGGTGTGCACTACTACCGGGACGCCGACCCGACGGGAACGGTGCCCGGACTGATGCACGTCGCCTTCGGTGACTACCACGTCTCCGACGTGGAGTTCGTCGCGGCGTTCGACGTCGACGACAAGAAGGTCGGCAAGGACCTCTCCGAGGCGATCAACGCCTCCGAGAACAACACCATCAAGATCGCCGAGGTCCCCACGCTCGGGATCGACGTCCAGCGCGGTCACACCCTCGACGGCCTCGGCAAGTACTACCGCGAGACCATCGAGGAGTCGGCGGCCGAGCCGGTCGACGTCGTCCAGGTCCTCAAGGACACCCAGGCCGACGTGCTCGTGTCCTACCTCCCGGTGGGCTCCGAGGAGGCCGACAAGTTCTACGCCCAGTGCTGCATCGACGCCGGCGTGGCGTTCGTCAACGCGCTGCCCGTCTTCATCGCCTCCGACCCGGTCTGGGCCAAGAAGTTCGAGGACGCCGGCGTCCCGATCATCGGCGACGACATCAAGTCGCAGGTCGGCGCGACCATCACCCACCGCGTGATCGCGAAGCTCTTCGAAGACCGCGGCGTGGCGCTGGACCGCACCTACCAGCTCAACGTCGGCGGCAACATGGACTTCAAGAACATGCTCGAGCGCGAGCGCCTGGAGTCCAAGAAGGTCTCCAAGACCCAGTCCGTGACCTCCAACCTCAAGGGCGAGCTGGCGAGCGCCGGCGCGCACGACCGCAACGTGCACATCGGCCCCTCGGACTACGTCCAGTGGCTCGACGACCGCAAGTGGGCCTACGTCCGCCTCGAGGGTCGCGCGTTCGGCGACGCCCCGCTGAACATGGAGTACAAGCTCGAGGTCTGGGACTCCCCCAACTCGGCCGGCATCATCATCGACGCCATCCGCGCGGCGAAGATCGCCAAGGACCGCGGTCTCGGCGGCCCGATCATCTCCGCGTCGTCGTACCTGATGAAGTCCCCGCCGGTGCAGCTCCCCGACGACGAGGGCCGCGCCCGCGTCGAGGCGTTCATCAAGGGCGAAGAGTGAGCGTGAGGAACGAACGCGCACTCGTCTCGCCCGCAGGTTGAGCAAGCCCCGCGGCTGAGGAACGAAGCCGCGACGGGCGCGTCGAAACCAGGCGAAGAGTGAGCGTGAGGAACCAACGCTGACTCGTCTCGCCCGCAGGTTGAGCAAGACCCGCGGCTGAGGAACGAAGCAGCACCACACCGACCCGCCAGGACCAGTCCTGGCGGGTCGGTGTCATTGTGGCGGGGTCGCTCCCCGCGCTCAGCGCAGGTGGCCGCGCCCGCGGACCACGGTCTTGTTGCCGGCCAGGTCCAGGCGGTCGCCCGGTACACAACCACCCCGTGGGCACGGACCGACTGCCGGACCTCGCCTGCCGAACGTTGCGCGAGGGCGGCGCGTACGCCGGCTCCGGCTCTAGACCGGGCCTTCGCCGACGAGCCCGCACTGGTAGGCGAGCACGACCAGCTGGGCGCGGTCGCGCACGCCGAGCTTGGTCATCGCCCGGTTCACGTGCGTCTTCACGGTGGCCGGGCTGAGCACCAGACGGCGGGCGATCTCGTCGTTGGTGAGCCCGTCGGCGACGTCGCGGACGATCTCGCGCTCGCGGTGCGTCAGCGGGGCGAGGAGCGCGGGGCTGCGGACGGGTCCCGGATCGGGATGGGCGAGGAACCGCGCGACGACACTCGTCGTCGCGACCGGCGAGAGGAGCGCCTCCCCCCGGTGGACCACCCGGATGCCAGCCAGGAGCTCGCCGGGCTCCACCGTCTTGCCGAGGAACCCGCTCGCCCCGCTCCGCAGGGCCTCGAAGACGTGCTCCTCGATCTCGAACGTGGTGAGCACCAGCACCCGAGTGTGGGCGAGCCCCGGATCGGTGACGATCCGGCGAGTGGCCTCGAGGCCGTCGATCCCCGGCATCCGGATGTCCATCAAGACCACGTCCGGGCGGGTGGCGCTCGCCAGCTCGACGGCAGCGAGCCCGTCGCCGGCCTCACCGACCACCTCGAGATCGGGCTCGGCGTCGATCACCACGCGGAGCCCGCTGCGGATCAGGGGCTGGTCGTCGGCCAGCAGGATCCGGATCATGCGGCGACTCCCCGGTTCGTCAGTGGGATGACGGCGGCCAGCCGGAACGATCCGGTCCGGTCCGGTCCGGCCTCCAGCGTGCCACCAAGGGCCGTGACGCGCTCTCGCATCCCGGTGATCCCGTGCCCGTCGGTGCTCCGGGCCGCGGCACCGGACCGCAGCGGGTTCTCGACCCGGATCACGACGGACCCGGGCAGGTAGCCCAGGTGCAGCAGCACCCGTGAGCCCGACCCGTGGCGGCGGGCGTTCGTCAGCGCCTCCTGCACGACGCGGTACGCCGTGAGGTCGACGGCCGGCGGCAGCGGTCGGACGTCGCCGTCGTGGTGCTCGTCGATCTCGAGCCCGGACCGCGCGAAGCCGGCGATGAGCGCGGGCAGGCCCGCGAGCCCCACCGTCGGGGCGAGTGAGGAGGCCGGCTCGTCGCCGCGCAACAGGCCGACCGTCGCATGCAGCTCGGCGAGCGCCTCCCGCGCGGCCACCCGCACGTGTCCGAGCGCCTCGCGCGCGGCCGTGGGGCTGCTCTCCAGCACGTGGTCCGCGACACCCGCCTGCACGGCGACCAGGGCGAGCTGGTGACCGACCACGTCGTGCAGCTCTCGCGCCAGGCGCAACCGCTCCTCGGTGACGCGGGCCCGCGCCTCGGCCTCCCGGTCCCGCTCGGCTCGCTGCGCTCGGTCCTCGACCTCGGCCAGGTAGGCACGCCGAGTACGGGACGCCTCGCCCAGTGCCACCGCCAGGGCGCCGAGCGCGGTCAGCGCCAGGTTCTCCGGGCCGATCCACGAGTTCGGCTTGATCAGCACGTGGACCGCCCCGAGGACGAACACCACGACGCCACTGACCACGAGGGTGGGGCGGCGGCCGCTGCGTTCGACGAGCGTGTAGAGCGCGATGAGGGGCGCGGCCAGGATCAGGTCGCCGCTCTCACCCTGGAGCAGGGCGAGGTAGACCTCGGCCGCGACCGTCGAGACCACCAACGCCGAGACGGCGCGGCGACGACGGAGCAGGAGCGCTCCGCAGGCGACGGCGGCGGCCACCACCTCCGCCGCGCCGAGGCCCGGCCCCGAGGGAGTGACGTCGGTGGCGGTCGTGACCAGCACGACCGCGAGCAGGAGTAACGCCACGGCGGGATCGGTGTGCCGGTGGCTGTGACGCAGCGTGTGCAGCCAGGCGGCGCGCACGACACGGGGCATGACCCCCACGGTAGGGCTCCGCGCGCCGACGTACGTCAACCGTGGGGATCAGCCGCGAACTACCACGGTCGTGGCAGTTCCTGGCTGCCATCAGCGACGGACGCGCCGGGCGCCGAGCCGCGACAGGCTCGAGATCGCGCCGGAGCGGCGCGTCGAACAGAGGAGTGGACGATGGCAGAGGTCGCGCTGCACGCGCTGAGCAAACGATTCAAGGACACGGTGGCCGTGGACGGGCTGACGACGCAGTTCGCGGCTGGGGCAGTGACCGGGTTCCTCGGCCCGAACGGAGCCGGCAAGTCCACGACACTGCGGATGGCGCTGGGGCTCATCCGGCCCACCAGCGGCACCGCGCTGATCGGCGGGCATCCGTACGGCGACCTGCGCGACCCGCTGCGCACCGTCGGGGCGGTCCTGGAGTCCGGTGCCTTCCACCCCGGCCGCAGCGGCCGCAACCACCTCCGGGTGGTGGCCCGTCTCGCCGACCTGACGCCGTCGCGGGTCGACGAGGTGCTCGACGCGGTCGACCTGACGGCCGCCGCGGAGCGCCGGGTGGGTGGCTACTCGCTCGGCATGCGCCAGCGGCTGAGCCTCGCGACGGCGCTGCTCGGAGACCCGGAAGTCCTGGTGCTCGACGAGCCGGCGAACGGGCTGGACCCGGCCGGGATGGCGTGGCTTCGGGGACTGCTCCGCGGGTTGGCCGACGAGGGGCGCACGGTGGTCGTCTCGAGCCACATCCTGGCGGAGGTCGCCCAGACCGTGGACCGTCTGGTGATCCTCGGCGAGGGCCGGCTGCGGTTCGACGGGACGGCCACCGACCTCACGGCGTACGGCGAGACCCTCGAGTCCGCGTTCCTGCGGCTGACGGCCGCTCCTGCGGAAGGTGCGGTCGCATGAAGGCCCTGGTGCGCGCCGAGGTGCTCGGCCTGCGATCGATCCGGACGCCGTGGCTCGTCCTGCTCGCGGCGCAGCTGGCCCTCGTGGTCGGGGTGGCCGGCCTCGTGCTGAACACCGACACCTCGGATCCCGGCCTGCCCGCCAAGGCGGTCGCCCACGTCGGGCTGATCTCGCTGTTCTCGCTGGTGCTCGGCATCACCGCGGTGGCCGGGGAGTACCGGCACCGGACGATCACGGTCGCCTTCCTCGCGACCCCACGACGTGGTCCGGTCGTGGCGGCCAAGCTGGTCGTCTACTCCGCTCTGGGCCTGGCGTGCGGGCTGGTCGCCGCCGTGATCGCGTTCGCAGCCACCGCGGCTGCGCTCGCCGCGGACGGGGTGTCGATGCCGATGTCCGACTCCGACGTCTGGTGGACCCTGGCCGGCGGGGTCGCGTGGAACGTCGCCTTCGCCGCGATCGGGGTCGGCATCGGCGCCCTGGTCCGCAACCCGTCCACGGCGGTGGGAGCGGCGCTGGCCTGGCTGGCCCTGGTCGAGGGACTGGTCGCCCAGCTCGCGGACGGGCTGGGCCGCTGGCTGCCGTTCGCCGCCGGAAGCGCGTTGGGGCGACTCCCGGGCAGTGACGGGCTCACGCCGGGCGCCGCCGGAGCGGTCCTCGCCGGTTACGCCGTGGCGTTCGCGGTCGCGGGCGCCTGGGTCGTGCAGCGCAGCGACGTCACCTGAGACGGGAGACGGGCCCGGCGTGCCCGCCCTGGCAGCGTGCGGGGGCTACTCCTGCTCGGCGGCCCAGGCCAGCAGTGCCGCTCGGGCGTCGTCCTCGCTCATCGGACCGTTATTGATGCGGAGCTCGAGCAGGTACTTGTACGCCGCACCGACCTGGCGGCCGGGTCCGACCCCGAGGATCTCCATGATCTGGTTGCCGTCCAGGTCGGGGCGCAGGGCGTCGAGCTCCTCCTCCTCCGACAGCCGGGCGATCCGGGCCTCGAGGTCGTCGTAGGTGCGGCGCAGGCGGTCGGCCTTGCGCTGGTTGCGGGTCGTGCAGTCGGCGCGGGTCACCACGTGGAGTCGCTCGAGCTGGTCGCCGGCGTCGCGGACGTAGCGGCGTACGGCGGAGTCGGTCCACTCACCGGTGCCGTAGCCGTGGAACCGCAGGTGCAGCTCGACGAGCTTGGTGACCGCGTCGATCTCGTCGTTGGAGAAGCGCAGCGCCTTCATCCGCTTGCGGGTCATCTTGGCGCCGACGACGTCGTGGTGGTGGAACGTGACGGTCCCGTCCTCCACGAAGCGGCGGGTGCGCGGCTTGCCGACGTCGTGCATGAGCGCGGCGAAGCGCGCCACGAAGTCGGGGCCGCCGCCCGGGAGCCGCGGCTCGAGGTCGATGGCCTGCTCGAGCACGGTCAGCGTGTGCTCGTAGACGTCCTTGTGCCGGTGGTGCTCGTCGCGCTCGAGCGCGAGCGCGGGCAGCTCCGGCAGCACGAGCTCGGCCAGTCCGGTGTCGACGAGCAGCCGCAGTCCCAGGCGGGGGTACGGCGCGCACACGAGCTTGACCAGCTCGTCTCGGACCCGCTCGGCGGAGATGATCTCGATCCGGCCGGCCATCGCGGTCATCGCCTCGACCACGGCCGGGTCGACGGTGAACCCCAGCTGCGCGGCGAACCGGGCGGCGCGCATCATCCGCAGCGGGTCGTCGGAGAAGGAGTCCTCGGGTCGCCCGGGGGTGCGCAGCACCCGGTGAGCGAGATCGACGACCCCGCCGTACGGATCCTCGACGACCCGTCCCGGGACCAGGACGGCCATCGCGTTGACGGTGAAGTCGCGGCGACCCAGGTCGCCGGCCAGCGTGTCGCCGAAGTCGACGGTCGGCTTGCGCGAGCTCGGGTCGTAGGCCTCGGAGCGGTAGGTCGTGATCTCGACCTGCCAGTCGCCCTTGCGGCAGCCGATCGTGCCGAAGGCGCGGCCCATGTCCCAGATCGCGTCCGCCCACCCCTTGAGCACCGCCTCGGTCTGCTCGGGGCGGGCCGAGGTCGCGAAGTCGAGGTCGTTGTGCTGCCTCCCGAGCATCGCGTCGCGCACCGGTCCGCCCACCAGCGCCAGCTCGTGCCCGGCGGCCGCGAACCGCTCGCCGAGCGCGTCGATGACCGGAGCGATCCGGTCCAGCTCCGCCGTGACCGCGCGCTGGGCGTCGACCATGGAGAGGGACGGAGGCAGGGCTTCGGGCACGAGGGACGAGTCTAGTGGCCCCCAGGGTCCGAGCCCGCGGGCCCGGGCCCGGCCACCCGGGAAGGCACAGGTGGGAGGGCTAGAGTCGCTGCGTGCTTCGCCCGGTGTCGCTGCTTCCTGCCCTTGCGGTGGTGGCGTCGGCGCTGACCTGGCAGCTGGCCCCGTCGGCCGTTCCTGCGGCTGCGGCGGCCACACCCGCGGCGACGCGGGCGTACGTGAAGGCCCCGCTCACGCTCACGATCGACGGTCTGTCGTCCTCGACCGTCCCGGAGCACGGCCCCATCCGGGTGAGTGGCACGGTGACCAACCGCGACACCAGCGAGTGGACCACGGTCAAGATCTACGCGTTCATGTCGGCCGCCCCGATCACCACTCAGACGGAGCTCGCGGAGGCGGTGACCGCCCCCGCCGACGTCGAGGTCGGCACGCGCATCATCGACCCGGCCGACCCGCGGACCGCCGACACCATCGACGTGCTCGCGCCGGGCGAGACGGCGCGGTTCTCGATCACGGTCCCGCACTCCGACATCGACGTCACCGAGCAGGGCGTCTACTGGTTCGGCGTGCACGCGTTGGGACAGGGTCCCGACGGACGCATCGACGGCGCCGACGGCCGAGCCCGGACGTTCTTGCCCTACATCGCCGAGCCGCGCCACCAGGCCGTCGCCCGGACCGTGCAGGCGGCGCTGGTCGTGCCGGTCCGCCGCCAGATCGTCCACGACTCCGACGGCTCGATCGGCGACGTGGCGTCGTGGGTCGACTCCTTGAGCCCGGGCGGTGCGCTGCGCTCGCTGGTCGACCTCGGGGTCGCCGCGGGCTCCCGGCCGATCACCTGGCTGGTGGACCCCGCCGTACCCGACGCGGTGCGACAACTCGTCGCCGGCAACCCGCCGCGCTCCCTGGGCGCCACCGTCGACGGCTCCGACGACAACGCGGGCGACAGCGGCGACGGATCCGGTGACGGCGGGTCGGAGTCCGCCGATCCCAGCGCCACACCGAGCGAGGGGTCGGATCAGGGCGACGGTACGTCGGCCGACCTCGGCCCCGAGCTGAAGGAGGCCGCGGCCCGGGGCTCGACCTGGCTCGAGTCGCTGCACCACGGCCTGGACGGCAAGGAGATCCTGGCGCTGCCGTACGGCGACGTCGACGTGGCAGCGGCCGCGAAGTACGACCCCGCGACCTATCGCGCCGCGCGCAAGCGCGCCGGCAGCGATCTCCAGCCCTGGGGCCTGCCGACCACGCCGGCGGTCTCCTCCCCGAGCGGCTACCTCGACGCGGCGGGCATCCGGCTCGCCGAGCCGAGCGCCACCGTGCTCGTCACCGACCAGCTGCTCGGACCCCGCGCGCCGGCGGTCGTCCACACGGCGGGTCGCACGCTGGTGGTCTCCTCGTCCGGAGCGGCCTCGGGCGGGCCCGGCCCCAACCAGCGGATGGCGCCGCTGGCGCTGCGCCAGCGCATCCTCAGCGAGGCGGCGGTGCGGCTGCTGGCACCGGGCCGCAAGCCGCTGGTCGTGACCCTCCCCGCCACGTGGGCACCCGGCTCCGTCGACGGGTTCTTCGAGGGCCTGGACGTCGACTGGCTCGACCTCACCAGTCTCTCCGACATCCAGCAGCGTGCGGGCGGGACGCTCCCGATCGACCGGCTCCACTACCCCGACACCCAGAGCCGGCTCGAGCTGGACGCCAACGCCTTCGCGGCCGCGGGTGATCTCGTCCAGGCCGGCGAGACGTTGCAGAACCTGCTGACCCGCAACGACCAGATCGCCACGACCGTGCGCGACGAGGCGTTCACGGACACCTCCTACTCCAGCCGGCGCCGGCCCGCGATCTCCCAGGCGTCCGCCAACGCCTCCCGGGCCTGGATCGAGACCCGGCTGCAGGGCGTGCACATCGACGCCCCCAAGGCCGTGATCCTCTCCAGCGGCAGCGGGCGCTTCTCCGCCACCGTCACCAACTCCCTCGACCAAGCCGTCAGCGTCAAGGTCCGCGCCGACTCGGACTCCCCGCTCAAGGTCACGGTCCCCTCCGGCGCGATCGAGATCCCCGCCGGTCAACGGACGACCGTGCTGCTTGACGCCGCGTCCTCGGGGGTCGGCATCCGCAACGTCACGCTGCTGCTGACCGACGTCGACGACGTACCCCTCGGCTCGTACGACGACCTGCCGATCCGGTCCAACCAGGTCAGCAACGTGATCTGGCTGATCATGGGCACCGGCGTCGCACTGCTGTTCGGGGCGATCCTGGTCCGGCTCGTACGCCGAGTGCGCACGGCGGCCCGCCCATGACCGACACCCCTGATGGCGCCACCGAGCGGGCGTCGGAGCAGGAGCGCGTGCTCGCCAACAGCGCGGTGATGGCGGCCGGCACGGTCGTGTCCCGGCTCAGCGGGTTCGTGCGGTCCGCGCTGCTGGCGGCAACGCTCGGCGCGTCGCTGCATGCCGACTCGTTCAACATCGCCAACACGATCCCGAACATGCTCTACATCCTGCTGGCGGGCGGGATCGTCAACGCCGTGCTCGTCCCGCAGCTGGTGCGCGCGATGCGCCACGACCCCGACGGGGGCGAGGCCTACACCAACCGGATCATCACGCTGGCCGGGCTGTTCCTGGGCGGCGTCACCGTCCTGCTCGTCGTGGCCGCCCCCTGGGTGATGTCCGTCTTCCTCTCCTCGTGCTGGGATGGCGCCGGCCTCGCCGCCCAGCGGGAGTCCGTGGTGGCCTTCGCCCGCTACTGCCTCCCGCAGGTCTTCTTCTACGGCATGTTCGTGCTGGTCGGGCAGATCCTCAACGCCCGCGGCCGGTTCGGCCCGATGATGTGGGCCCCGATCGCCAACAACGTGATCTCGGTCCTGGTACTGGTCGTCTACCTGCTGGTGTTCGGCCCCGCCCGCGGAGCCGAGATCATGGGGCCGTTCACCTCGGGTCAGGAGCTGCTGCTCGGCCTCGGTTCGACCATCGGGATCGCCGCGCAGTTCCTGATCTTGGTGCCCTACCTGCGCTCGGCAGGCTTCCGCTTCCGCCCCCGCACCGACTTCCGCGGCACCGGCCTGAGCCACACGCTGCGGCTGGGCCTGTGGACCGTGCTGTTCGTGATCGTCAACCAGGTCGCCTACACCGTCGTCGTGCGGCTGGCCTCGAGCGGGACGGCCACCTGCTCGGGTGGCAGCAGTGACGGCACCGGCTACACCGTCTACTCCCAGACCTTCCTGATCATGATGGTGCCGCACTCGGTCGTGACCGTCTCGTTGGCCACGGCGATCCTCCCGCGGCTCGCGGCGCGGGCGGCCGCCGAGGACCTCGGCGGGCTGTCGCGGTCGCTGGCGGAGACCCTGCGCAGCGCTCTCTCGGTCGTGGTCCCGTTCGCGCTGCTGGTGCCACTGGTCTCGGTCGACGTCGCGCACGTCATCTGGGGGTACGGCGCTGCCGCCGACGCCTTCGAGGCCTACGCGCCCTCGCTGTCGCTGTTCGGCACCGGGCTGGTGTTCTTCACCGTCCACTACCTGATGTTGCGCGGCTTCTACGCCCTCGAGCGCAACCGCACCGTGTTCTGGATCCAGTGCGTGGTGGCCGCGACCAACGTCGTCGTCGCGGTCGTGCTCGTGCGCGCGACGGACGCCGAGCACACGTCACCGGCGCTGGTGCTCGCCTACACGGCGTCGTACGCCGTGGGCGCGGTCGCGTCGTACGCCGTGCTCCGCCGACTGCTCGGCGGCCTGCGGACCCCGACCCTGGTGCGGTTCCTCGTGCGGTTGCTGATCGCGGCGGGTCTGGCCACCGGCGTGGCCGGTGTCCTCACGCTCGGGCTCCACCAGCTCAGTGACGAGCCCGGGCGAGCTCTCGCCGCGGCCTCGCTCGTCCTGATCGGGGCCGTGGACCTGGTGGTCTTCGTCCTCGTCGCGCGGGCGCTGCACCTGCGGGAGGTCACGGCCGTCGTCGACACGATCACCCGCCGGCTGCCCATGCCCCGCCGGCCCTGACCTCGCCCTACGATGGCCCGAGGGGGCCCAGACCGAGTACAGACCGAGTCCTGACCGTGGCAGACGAGGGGAGCGCAGTGCCGAGCTCGATCCGGCCCGGCGACGTTCTCGCCGACCGCTACCGACTGGTCGACCTGCTCGCCGAGAGTGGGGGCGGCCGGTTCTGGCGTGCTCATGACCGGGTCCTGGAGCGTCACGTCGCGCTGCACGTGATCGCCGAGGACGACGAGCGCGCGGCCGCGCTGCTCGACGCCGCACGCCGCTCCGCGATGGTGCACGACCGCCGGCTGCTGCGGGTGCTGGACGCCGACCGGGTCGCCGGGCTCTGCTACGTCGTCAACGAGTGGGGCTCGGGCGACTCCCTCGACATCATGCTGGCGAACGAGGGTCCGCTGGGCCCCCGTCGGGCCGCGTGGCTGGTCTCCGAGGTCGCCGCCTCGATCGCCGAGGGTCACGCAGCCGGGGTCGCGCACGGACGGCTCGTCCCCGAGAACGTGCTGGTCGACCACGGCGGCGCGGTCCGCCTGATCGGCTTCGCCGTCGACGCGGCGATGCACGGCCTCCCACCGGGTCGCGTCTCCACCGACGTCGCCGACCTCGGCGGTCTGCTCTACAGCGCACTGACCGGCAAGTGGGCCGGGACGTCGCCCTCCGACGTGCCTCGCGCCCCGGTCGAGGCGGGCCGGGTGCTGCGGCCCCGGCAGCTGCGCGCCGGCATCCCGCGCCCGCTCGACGTGTTGTGCGACGAGGTCGTCAACCCGTACGCCGGCACGTGGGGCGCCCGCCTGCGCGAGACCCACGACCTGGCGACCGCCCGGGGGATCGGGGAGTTCCTCGCCGAGTTCGTCGGTGACCCGACCGGGCTCGCCGAGGCGGAGGCCGCGGCGGGACACCGCGACACCGAGACGATCTCGCTGCCCTCCCTCGCCGACCCGCCGGTCCGGACCCACCGCCCCTCACCCGAGCCCCAGCCGGACCCGGAGCCCGAACCCGAACCGGAGCCCCTCCCCGAGCCCGATCCCCTCCCCGAGCCCGACCCCCCGTCCGAGCCCGACCCCCCGTCCGAGCCACCCCGCTCGACCGAGCTGCCCACCCAGGCCGGACTGCCGATCTTCGACGACGACAACGACGACGTGTCGTGGATCGCCGCCCGGGCCGACCCGGCGCCGCCGCCCCCGCCGTTCGAGGAGCCGCCCGCGCGGCCGCTGTTCGCCCCGGAGCCCGCCGACGGCCCGGCGCGGCGCCCGCGGCACCCCGGCCGGCACCCGGGCCACGACTCCCTCACCCAGACCGGCACCGGAGGTCGCGCCTCGTTCTGGCCCTGGGACGACGGCCCCTCGACCGGCACCGGCACCGGTCCTCTGGTCGGTCTGCCGGACGAACCCGACCAGGAGGTGCCCGGGCGCAGCTGGCTGCGGCTCGCCGCGGTGATCGCGGCCGGCCTCCTGCTCCTCGTCGCGATCGTCGTGGCCTTCAATCTCGGCCGCGGACGCACCCCCCTCGGCGCCGTACCGGACGACGGCGAGAGCTCCACCCCGACCAGCCCGTCGACCAGCGCCGCGGCCACCCTGCTGACCGGCATCACGGCGACCGACCTCGATCCGCAGGGAAACCCGCCCGAGGAGAACCCCGAGCTCACGGGGCTGGCCGTCGACGGCGACCCGAGCACGTCGTGGCGCACGATGACCTACCTCCAGAACTTCGGGCCGGGAGGACTGAAGACCGGAGCGGGCCTGGTCCTCGACCTGGGCGCGGAGCACAGCGTCGAGTCGGTGGACCTGACGTTCGTGGGCGCCCCGACGGGCTACTCGCTCTACCTCACCGACCAGGCACCGGACGCGGTCACCGGCCTGAACCCGGTGGCGACCGGCAAGGCTGCGGAGGCCCACAGCCGGGTGACCCTCGACGGGTCGCCGTCCGGGCGTTACCTCACGGTCTGGCTCACCTCGCTCCCCACGATCTCCGACGGCTACCGCGGCGCGATCGCCGAGGTCTCGGTCCGCGGATGAGGTATCGATGATCCGCGACCTCGACGGCGCCAGTGACCGTGAGCTGCTGGCGGCCCACGTCGAGGGCCATCCGGACGCCTTCGGTGCGCTGTTCGCGCGCCACCGAGACCGGCTCTGGGCGGTGGCGGTCCGCACGATGGGCAACCGCGAGGACGCCGCCGACGGACTGCAGGACGGGCTGGTCGCGGCGTACCGCCGGGCGGGGACGTTCCGCGGCGATGCCGCCGTGACCACCTGGCTGCACCGGGTGGTCGTCAACGCCTGCCTGGACCGGATCCGGGCCGCCAAGGTCCGCAGGACAGAGGCGCTCCCGGACGACCTCGACGAGTACCGCGATCGCGGGTCGGCCGCCTCCGCGGCCCCCGCGACCGAGGACCCCGCCGACCTGGCGGTCCGCAGCGAGCACCACCGACTGGTCCTCGACGCACTGGCCGGCCTCCCCCCCGAGCAGCGGGTGGCGCTGGTGCTCGTCGACATGGAGGGCTACCCGGTCGCCGAGGCCGCCCGCATGCTCGACTGCCCCGTCGGCACCGTGAAGTCCCGCTGCTCTCGCGGCCGGGCGCGCCTGGCGGAGGTCCTCGCGCCCCTGCTCACCGACGCGGCGGGTGACCCGGACCACCCCGCTCCACGGAACCCCCCGCGGCTGCGAGCCGTCGAATCCACTGACGCACCTCGGGGGCCACCGGTCGACACCTGACCCGGCCCTCGGGCCCCACCACCCCATCCCCCACGCCACCGAGCCCCTCGAGGAGGTGAACCCCCCGTGCCGCACGACCCCGACCTGACCCCCACCGAGGAGCAGGTGCGCCGCCTGCTCGCCGACGCCCGTCACACCGAGCCGATGCCCGAGGACGTCGCGGCCCGTCTCGACGGGGTGCTCGCCGGGCTGGCCTCGGAGGATCCCTCGGCCGCACGTCTCGCGGCCGGCCAGGTCGACGATCTCGACAACTCCGCCGTCCGGGCCGCCGAGCTCGCCGTCGTACGCCGTCGGCGCACCGCCCGCAACCTGCTCGTGGCCGCGGCCGCCGTCGTCGCGGTCGGCGTCGGCCTCAACGCCGCCCACCTGACCGTGTCGGACAACGACGCCGGTGGCGCCTCGTCCGGGTCCGCCGACTCCGCCGCCGAGTCGGCACCGGACCCCACCCCGGAGCGCGGCGGCGCCGCGCTCGGGAGCACCCAGGACGACGCCCCGTCGGCCACGGCGGGCTCGATGTCCCCCGACTTCGGAGCGTACGCACCACGCGACGGCCGGCCGGTCCACCTCACCGCGACCGGCTTCGGCGCCGAGGTGCGCCGGCTGCGGGCACAGGCCAAGAACCTCGCTCTGAACGACGGGAACGACCGGAACGACCTGAGCTCGGCCTCGATCCCGACCGACGGGTTGATGATGCTGGGGCGGGTCCCGCAGCCGGGCTGCCCGACCACGGGCTGGGGAGCCGGCCTGCTGGTGCCGGTTCGCTATGCCGGCGACCTCGGCGCTCTCGTCTTCCGTGCCGCGAGCGGCGAGACCCAGGTGGTCGACCTGTTCCTGTGCGGGAGCGACGAGCCGGCCCGCTCGATCACGTTGCCCGTCCGGTAGGACGGAGTCGGCCCCGGGCGGGGAAGAATCCTCACCTACGATCGGTTCTACGCTGCGCAGGTCCACTGCGCCGAACCCACCTCCGAGGAGAGTCGTACTCCATGTCCGACGCCCGCACCGTCCGCAACGTGATCGTCATCGGCTCCGGCCCGTCCGGCTACACCGCCGCGCTGTACACGGCCCGGGCCAACCTGGCGCCCCTGGTCTTCGAGGGGTCGGTCACCGCTGGGGGTGCGTTGATGAACACCACCGAGGTCGAGAACTTCCCGGGTTTCCGCGACGGGATCATGGGCCCGGCGCTGATGGACGAGATGCGCGCCCAGGCCGAGCGCTTCGGCGCCGAGCTGGTCGCCGACGACGTGGTCGAGGTCGACCTGACCGGTGACATCAAGGTGGTCAAGACCGCCACCGACACCTACGAGGCGCGCGCGGTGATCCTCGCGATGGGCTCCGGCTACCGCAAGCTCGGGCTCCCCCGCGAGGAGGAGCTCTCCGGTCGGGGCGTGTCGTGGTGTGCGACGTGCGACGGCTTCTTCTTCCGCGACCAGCACATCGCGGTGGTGGGTGGCGGCGACTCCGCGATCGAGGAGGCGACGTTCCTGACCCGCTTCGGCTCGAAGGTCTCGCTGATCGTGCGCCGCGACGAGCTGCGTGCGTCGAAGATCATGCAGGAGCGAGCGTTCGCCGACCCGAAGCTCGAGATCGAGTGGAACTCCGTGGTCGAGGAGATCAACGGGTCCGACCGCCTCGAGTCGGTCACGCTGCGCGACACGGTCACGGGCGAGACCCGGAACCTGCCGGCCACCGGCCTGTTCATCGCGATCGGGCACGACCCGCGCTCCGAGCTGCTCCCCGGGCAGGTCGACCTCGACGAGAACGGCTACGTCATCGCCAGCCACCCCTCGACCGGCACCAACCTGCCCGGCGTGTTCGCGGCCGGAGACCTCGTCGACCACCACTACCGCCAGGCGATCACCGCCGCCGGCACCGGCTGCGCCGCCGCGCTGGACGCCGAGCGCTACCTCGCCGAGCTCGACCACGCGGCCTCCGGCCCTCGTGACGCCCAGCTGCGCGCGGACGCGGAGATGGCCGGCGCCTGAGCCGACGGTGCGCCGGGGAACATCCGTCCCCGGCCTGGTGTTCGATACCTGTAGACCTCAGTGTTCAACCAGAAGGGAAACCCCGTGGGCAACATCTCTGCCGTGACCGACGCCGAGTTCGAGGCGCAGGTGCTCAAGTCCGACAAGCCGGTCCTCGTGGACTTCTGGGCCGAGTGGTGCGGCCCGTGCCGCCAGGTCGCCCCGATCCTCGACGAGATCGCCTCGACGCACGGGGACAAGATCACGTTCCTGAAGATGAACGTCGACGAGAACCCCGTGACCCCGTCGTCCTACCGGGTCACCGGCATCCCGACGATCAACGTCTACCAGGGCGGCGAGGTCGTGAAGAGCATCGTCGGCGCGCGCCCCAAGGCCGCGATCCTCAACGAGCTGGCCGACCTCATCTGATCACTCTCCACGTCGACCCGCCCGAAACTTTCGGGCGGGTCGACGTCATTTCAGGCCCCGCGCGTGGCCTTCGGTGCCGGGCTGATCGGCTTCGGCTTGGGTGCCGGTCGCATCACGCCGACCAGCTTCTCCAGCGCGGCCTCGACCTCGTCCTTCCAGCTCAGCGCCATCCGCAGGTCCATGCGCATCCGCGGAGTGGTGACGTGCGCCCGGTGGGTCTTGAACCCCACGCCGCCCAGGAAGTCCACCGGCAGCAGGCACCGACCGGGCCGGCCGGCGGTGTCGCCGAACGCCTCCACGGCCCCCACGCCACCGCGCTGGACCAGGTCGCGAGCCATCCCCTGCACGAGCATCCGGCCCAGCCCGCCGCCGCGCAGCTCGGGCACGACGTACGCCATCGTCAGGACCACCGCGTCCGGTGACACCGGTGCGGTCGGGAACCCGGCCGCGCCGGGCACGAACGCCGCGGGCGCGTACACCAGGTAGCCGACCGGCACGTCGTCGACGAGCGCGACCCGCCCGCACGAACCCCACTCGCGGAGCACCTCCGAGACCCAGGCGTCCTTGGCCGCACTGGGGTCCTCGGCGCGTTCACGGCGGACGGGATCGAGCTCCCAGAACAGGCACGACCGGCAGGGCGTGTCGAACGTGTCGAGATGGTCCAGCGTGAGCCGGACGATCTTGCGAGACACGGGTCACCTCCCACTCCGCGGTCCCGGTGCTGCGTGCCGACGCGGCATCCTTCATGCTAGACGGGTCATGGAGACCCAGCCTGTCCGCGCGACCACCCGTCTCGACTCCTACGTCGACCGATATGCCGCGCGCACAGCCGGCATGACCGCCTCGGAGATCCGAGCGCTCTTCTCGGTCGCCTCCCGGCCCGAGGTCGTGTCGCTCGCCGGCGGGATGCCGAACATCTCCGGCCTCCCGCTCGACGTGGTCGGCGGGGTGATCTCCGAGCTGGTCGCCTCCCAGGGACCGGTCGCCATGCAGTACGGCTCCGGTCAGGGCGTCCCCGAGCTGCGCGAGCAGATCTGCGAGGTGATGCGGCTCGAGGGCATCGACGCCCACCCCGACGACGTCGTCGTCACGGTCGGCTCCCAGCAGGCCGTCGACCTGGTCACCCGGATCTTCTGCGACCCCGGTGACGTGGTGATCTGCGAGGCGCCGTCGTACGTCGGTGCGCTCGGGGTGTTCAAGGCCTACCAGTGCGACGTGGTGCATGCGGAGATGGACGCCGACGGTCTGGTGCCCGAGGCCCTGCAGCAGGCGATCACCGCCACCAAGGCCGCGGGCAAGACGATCAAGTTCCTGTACACGATCCCGAACTTCCACAACCCCGCGGGCGTGACGCTCTCGGCCGCGCGCCGCCAGGAGGTCCTCGAGATCTGCCGGCGCGAGGACATCTTGATCCTCGAGGACAACCCCTACGGCCTGCTCGGCTTCGGTCGCGACCCGATGCGCGCCCTGCGCGCGGACGAGGCGGAGGGCGTGATCTACCTCGGGTCGTTCTCCAAGACGTTCGCCCCCGGGTTCCGGGTGGGCTGGGCGCTCGCGCCGCACGCCGTGCGCGAGAAGCTGGTGCTGGCGCAGGAGTCCGCGACGCTCTGCCCGCCGCAGTTCTCGCAGATGGCGGTGTCGGCCTACCTCGCCGGTCACGACTGGCAGGGCCAGATCAAGCAGTTCCGCGAGATGTACCGAGAGCGCCGCGACGCGATGATCGAGGCGCTCGACGACCTGATGCCCGCCAGCTGCCGCTGGAACGTCCCCGACGGGGGCTTCTACGTGTGGCTCACGCTCCCGCCGGGCATCGACGCCAAGGCGATGCTGCCGCGGGCGGTCACCGCGCGGGTGGCCTACGTGCCCGGCACCGCCTTCTTCGCCGACGGGTTCGGCTCCAGCTCGATGCGGCTCTCCTTCTGCTACCCGACCCCCGAGCGCATCCGCGAGGGCGTACGCCGGCTGGCCGGGGTCCTCGAGGCGGAGATGGAGCTGCGCCAGACGTTCGGTGCTACCGCGTCCGCACCGCCCCGAGAGATCCGCAGCGGCTACGACGCGCCCAGCTCGGACCTGACCTGACCGCCCGTGACCGCCCCGTGAGTGGAGTAGAAGTGGCCCCCACAGACAGCACCCACCACCAGGTCCTCGTCCTGGCCGGTGGTCTCTCGCACGAGCGGGACGTCTCGCTGCGCTCGGGCCGACGGGTCGCCGAGGCGCTGCGCAGCACCGGCCTGGAGGTCGCCGAGCGCGATGTCGACGCGGGCCTGCTCGCGACCCTGCGCGAGGACCGGCCCGACTGCGTCGTCCCGATGCTGCACGGTGAGACCGGCGAGGACGGCGCGATCCGGGAGGTCCTCGAGCTGCTCGGCGTCCCCTACGTGGGCGCCCCGCCGGCGGCCTGCCGCGTGGCGTTCGACAAGCCGGTCGCGAAGGCCGTCGTCGCCCGGGCAGGTGTGTCGACCCCTGAGTCGGTGTGCCTCCCGCACGAGACGTTCCGCGAGCTCGGCGCGGCGGCGGTGATGGCCGCTCTGGTCGAGCGGCTCGGGCTGCCGCTGATGGTCAAGCCGACCAAGAGCGGCTCGGCCCTGGGCTGCACGGTCGTCCGCGCCGCGGAGCAGCTGCCGGCGGCGATGGTCAACGCGTTCGCGTACGGCGACGTGGCGCTGCTCGAGCGGTTCGTGCCCGGCCTGGAGATCGCCGTACCGGTCATCGACGACGGGTCGGGTGCACGGGCCCTGCCGGCGGTCGCCATCCAGCCCGACGGCGGCGTCTACGACTACACCGCCCGCTACACCGCCGGCTCGACCGAGTTCGTCACGCCGGCGCCGCTGCCCGACGACGTCGCCGCCGAGGCGGCTCGGGTTGCGCTGCTCGCCCACGAGGTGCTCGGCCTGCGCGACGTCTCCCGCTCGGACCTGATCGTCGACGACGAGGGCCGGGTGTGGTTCCTGGAGGTCAACGTGGCCCCCGGCTTCACCGAGACCTCCACCGTCCCGTTGGCCATCTCGGCGGCCGGCCTCGACCTGGGCAAGGTCTGCGCCTCGATGGTGCAGGCAGCCGTCGCGCGCGGGGGACGGTCCTGACGTGCGCGACCTGACCTATCCCTCGGTGATCCTCGCCGCCAAGACGGGCTTCCGGCTGCTCGGACAGCGCTTCGTGATGACCGGCACCGAGCACGTCCCGCGCTCGGGTGGGGTGCTGCTGGCCTGCAACCACGTCAGCTACGTCGACTTCATCTACGGCGGGTTCGCCGCCCACCCCTCGCGCCGGCTGGTCCGCTTCATGGCCAAGAAGGAGATCTTCGACCACGCGGTCGGCGGTCCGGTGATGCGCTCGATGCACCACATCGAGGTCGATCGTGGTGAGGGCATCGCGTCGTTCCACACCGCCGTGGACAACCTGCGAGCCGGTGAGGCCGTGGGGATCTTCCCGGAGGCCACGATCTCGCGGTCGATGGAGCTCAAGGAGTTCAAGACCGGAGCGGTACGGATCGCGGCCGCGGCCGGCGTCCCGGTGCTGCCGGTGATCCTCTGGGGCACCCAGCGGATGCTGACCAAGGACCACCCGCGCGACCTCTCCCGCGGCAAGACGATCGCGATCCGGGTCGGTGAGCCACTGCGACCGACCGGGGCCGATCCGGTGGCAGAGACCGCGGAGCTCAAGGCCGTGATGGCCGGACTCCTCGACGAGACGATCCGGTCCTACCCCGCCGAGGAGCAACCTCCCGGCTCGTGGTGGCTGCCGGCGTCGTACGGCGGCAGCGCGCCCACGCCCGAGGAGGCGGTTCGGATGGACGCTGAGGAGAAGCGCCGCCGAGCCGAGCGCCGGGCATTGAAGCGACAAGGCAATTAGTCGACAAACCGACTTGTCGCTAAAGCGTTAGATCGGCCTGTCGTTGCGGTTGCGCGGGTCCATGATGTCCACGATCCGGCGCAGGTCGTCCAGTGAGGCGAACTCGACGGTGATCTTGCCCTTCGCCCGGCCCAGGTCCACCTTGACCCGGGTCTCGAAACGGTCGGAGAGGCGCTCCGCGAGATCCGCCAGCCCGGGTGCGACCGGCTTGGCGCGGGCGGCGCGGGCCGGGGCCCGGTCCGCGTCACGGAGAGCGACGATCTCCTCCAGGCCGCGGACGCTGATGCCCTCGGCGACCACGCGCTGGGCGAGCCGGTCCTGCAGGTCGGCGTCGTCGACGGCGAGCAGCGATCGAGCGTGACCAGCGGAGAGCACACCGGCGGCCACCCGCCGCTGCACCGCGGGGCTCAGCTTCAGCAGCCGGATCGTGTTGCTGATCTGGGGCCGGGACCGGCCGATCCTGCTCGCGAGCTCCTCGTGCGTGCACCCGAAGTCGTCGAGCATCTGGGCGTAGGCCGCGGCCTCCTCCAGTGGGTTCAGCTGGGAACGGTGCAGGTTCTCCAGCAGGGCGTCGCGCAGCATCGCGTCGTCATCGGTCTCCCGGACGATCGCCGGCACGGTGTCGAGCCCGGCGAGCTGCGTGGCGCGCCACCGGCGCTCGCCCATCACCAGCTCGTAGTCCTCGGGCCCGTGGCGCCGCACGACGATCGGCTGCAGGACCCCGATCTCGCGGATCGAGTGGACGAGTTCGGCCATCGCCTCCTCGTCGAACACCTGGCGCGGCTGGACCCGGTTCGGGCGGATCTGCCCGACCGGGACCTCGGCGAAGTGGGCACCGGCCACCGGAGCCAGCTGGACGCCCGACCCGGGGGCGAGCCCGCCGTCGATCGACGCCGCACCCTCGGACCGGGAGTCGCCGGCGTCTCCGGAGGCCTCGTCGTGCTGAGGCGCCGTGGGGATCAGGGATCCGAGCCCGCGGCCCAGTCCGCGGCGCTGCTGGGGACGGTGCGTGCTCATGAGGCTGCTCCCTTGATCGCGATCTCGCGCGCGGCCTCGAGGTAGGACAGCGCTCCCGGCGACCCCGGGTCGTAGGTCATCACGGTCTGGCCGTACGACGGCGCCTCGGAGACCCGCACCGAGCGCGGGATCGCGGTCTTGAGGACCTGGTCGCCGAAGTGGTCACGGACCTCCTCGGCGACCCCTGCAGCGAGCCGGGTGCGCGCGTCGTACATGGTGACCAGGATCGTGGACACGTCCAGGGTGGGGTTGAGGTGGGCCTTGACCATCTCGACCGTCTCGAGGAGCTGGCCCAGGCCCTCCAGGGCGTAGTACTCCGCCTGGATCGGGATCATCATCTCGTTGCCGGCCACCAGCGCGTTGAGCGTCAGCAGGCCCAGGGACGGCGGGCAGTCGATGAGGACGTAGTCGAGCCGGTCGTCGCCGAGGTCGGCGGCCGATCCGACGAGCGGGTGGCCCAGGATCGCCTTGCGCAGTCGGCCCTCACGCGCCACGACCGAGACCAGCTCGATCTCGGCACCGGCGAGGTCGATCGTCGCGGGCACGACGGTGAGATTCTCGACCTCGGGGCTCGCGGTGGCCACCTCGGCGAGCGGCACGCCGTCGACCAGTGCGTCGTAGGTCGATGCCACGCCTCGATGGTGGTCGACCCCGAGCGCGGTGGACGCGTTGCCCTGCGGGTCGAGGTCGATGACCAGGACGCGCTGGCCGAGCTGCGCGAGGGCCGCCGCGACGTTCACTGTGGACGTGGTCTTGCCGACCCCGCCCTTCTGGTTGGCGACCACGAACACGCGGGTCGCACTCGGCCGGCCCAGCGCGGGCCGCAGGCGGGCCCCGTGGCGGGCCAGCACGACGTGCTCCGCGGCCCGGGCGAGCGGGGTGGCATGGTCGTGGTCGAAGTCGGGCGCTCCCACCGCGATGTCGGCCGCGGTGCGCACCGGGTATCCGACGACCAGCGGGGAGGACTCGGTTTCACGTGAAACATCGGCCACGGGCTCGATCACGTCTTCCTGTGGATAGTCGGCCGGCACCTGTGGAAAACCACGCTCAGCCGACGGTTCAGCACCGGTGGAAAACTCACTCACGCCCCATGCCTCCGGTTCGATCGGCCGCGCTTGCGTGCCGCGCGCTGCTGGCGTCCCGGACTGGAAGCCGGTGACGCAACTGGCCAAGATACCCGCCCCGGATCGGCCCAGGCCACCCGGACCACCAAGGTGGTCGAGGAGCCCGCGTCCTCACCGAGCACGCGGACCTCCGGCTCCGTGCAGCCCCACCGAGCCAGGTCGTCGCGGGCGCTCTCGATCTCCGCCGTCACCGACGACCCCTTCATGGCCAGGAGAGCGCCGGTCGGCTCGACCAGCGGCATCGACCAGCCGAGAAGTCGCACCAGAGGCGCCAGCGCCCGCGAGGTGACCACGTCGAATCGACGAGCGCCGTGCAGCGACTCCGCGCGCCCCCGGACCACCTCGACAGCCGGGCCGAGTCCGAGCTCGGCGACGACCTCCTCGAGGAACGTGGTGCGTCGCAACAGCGGCTCGACGAGCGTCACACGAAGGTCCGGCCTGGCGATCGCCAGCACGACACCGGGGAGGCCGGCGCCGGAGCCCAGGTCAGCGACGGAAGCCCCGTCCGGGATCTGGTCGGCGAGCAGGGCGCAGTTCACCAGGTGCCGCTCCCAGAGCCGGGGAGCCTCCCGGGGTCCGATCAAGCCGCGCACGACGCCGTCGGTGGCCAGGAGCTCGGCGTACCGCTCGGCCAAGGGCAACCGCTCAGACGCAAACACCCTCCGGGCCACGTCGGGCACGGAGGGCGTTTCACGTGAAACATCGTCGGCGGACATCAGCCCGGGAGCACCACCACGCGTCGCCGGGGCTCCACGCCCTCCGACTCCGAGGTCAGTCCGGCGGCCGCGACGGCGTCGTGGACCACCTTGCGCTCGAACGGCGACATGGGGTCCAGGCGCACGCTCTCGCCGGTCTCACGGACCTGGGCGACCGAAGCCTCGGCGAGCTTCACGAGCTCCTCACGCTTCTGCGCGCGGTAGCCGGAGATGTCCAGCATCAGCCGGGACCGCTCACCGGTCTCGCGGTAGACGGCCAGGCGGGTCAGCTCCTGCAGTGCCTCGAGGACCTCGCCACGCGCGCCCACCAGCTGGGAGAGCTCGGCACCAACAATGGACACCGCGGCCCGATCACCCTCGACGTCCATGTCCAGGTCGCCATCGAGGTCGGCGATGTCGAGGAGCTCCTCGAGGTAGTCGGCCGCGATGTCCCCCTCTTGCTCGAGCTGCTCCAGACGCGACACCTTCGGGGTGCTCTCGCCGTCGGAGTCATCGTCCTGCGCGTCCTGCTCGGCCGACTCATCGACGATCGAGTCGACCTGTTCGGCCGTCAGCTCCTCGGTGGTCTCGTCCGCGGCACCGTCGGCCGCCTGCCCGAGGGTCTCGGGGTCCTGGTCGCTCATCACGTCGTCACTCACTGCTGCTCCCCCTCGGGATTGGGCTTGGTCTTCGGCTTGGCCGTCGGCGGACGCTTCCCCTGAGTCTTCGCAGGCGGCTTGCCCGCGCCGTCGGCCGGACCCTGGTCCTCGGCGGACGGCGCACTCGCCGACGGCGCACTCGGCTTCGGGGCCGGGCGGGGCGCAGCGCCCTTCTTCCGCTGCTCGCGGGTCTGCTTCTTCGGCTGCTGCCGGGCCTGCGGCCGCGGGGCCTCCGGCTCGGCGACAGCGATCTCCGCCGCGTCGCCGCTCGTGCCGTGACCATGGCCGTGGCGCAGCGCCTTGACGCGGTCGCGCTCGGCCTTCGCCTTGGCCGCTGCGGTGCCCGGGGCGGGGTTGTTGCGGATCACGTAGAACTGCTGGCCCATGGTCCACAGGTTCGAGGTGGTCCAGTAGAAGAGCACGCCCACAGGGAACGCGATACCACCGACGGCGAACACCACGGGGAGGACGTAGAGCAGCAGCTTCTGCTGCTGGGCGTAGGGACCCGTGAGTGCGTCGGGCGGCATGTTCTTGCTCATCAGCTGACGCTGGGTGGTGAACGTGGTGGCGGTCATCGCGACCACCAGGAACGCGGCCACGATCTGCACCGCCATCGAGTCCTCGGGCTTGAGGAACGTCGCCTTGAGCGGGATCTCGCCGAACAGCTTGGCGTTGCCGAAGCTCGACGCGAGCTTGTCGCTGAGGAACGCGATGCCGGAGCCGTTCGCAGCGTGGTGATCAAGGAGCCGGAACAGTGCCAGGAAGATCGGCATCTGGATGATGATCGGCAGACACGAGGCGAACGGGTTGGTCCCGCTCTCCTTGTACAGCTTCATCGTCTCCTGGGCCAGCCGCTCCCGGTCGTGCCCGTACTTCTTCTGCAGCTCCTTGACCTTGGGCTGGATGAGCTGCATGTTCCGGCTCGACTTGATCTGCTTCACGAACAGCGGGATCAGGGCCGCGCGGACGGTCAACGTGAGACCGATGATCGAGAGCACCCACGTCCCGCCACCGTGGGGGTCCATCTGCAGGACCGAGCTGAAGAGCCAGTGCCAGGCCACGAGGACCGCTGAGATGGCGTAGTACAGCGGCGTCATGATGAAGTGGCCGATGTCGCCGAGGAATCCCACGGATCAGGCTCCTTGCTGGGGTGAGGGAGTTGAGCCCGCGCGGACGCGGGACGGGCGGAGCGGCACCGGGTCGTACCCGCCGGCCGCCCAGGGGTGGCACCGGGCCAGGCGCCGCACACTGAGCCAGGTGCCGATCACGCTGCCGCGTTCGGTCACCGCCTCCAGTGCGTACGCCGAGCACGAGGGGTGGTAACGGCAGACCTGGCCGTACAGCGGGCTGATCAGCAGCCGGTACACGCGCAGGAACCCGATGAGCAGGAGCCGAAGCGGGTCGTACCTCACCTGGTCACCTCCGCGCGGGTCCGTTGGAGGCAACGCTCGAGATCGGCGCCGAGTTCCGCGGAGGAGGCACCCGCCGCCGGCGGCAACGCCCGCACCACGAGCACAGCAGAGCCCGGGAGCGTCGAGACGTGCTCCCGGGCGAGGTGTCGAAGGCGTCGCTTCACCTGGTTGCGAACGACGGCGTTGCCCACCGCCTTGCTCACCACGAACCCGACGCGGGCCGGCGAATCCCCGCCGGCGTCGTCCGCCAGCAGGTGCACGACCAGCGTCCGGCGTCCGGCGCGGCGGCCGGACCGGATCGCGTCGCGGAACGTGGCGCCGTCACGCAATCGGTGCGGCGCGGGAAGCACGAGGTCGACCCGGGAGCGGGCGAAGAGCCCTGCCGTCAGACGGCGAGGCTCTTGCGGCCCTTGCGACGGCGCGAGGACAGGATCGAGCGGCCCGCGCGGGTCCGCATGCGCAGACGGAATCCGTGCACCTTGTGACGGCGGCGGTTGTTCGGCTGGTACGTACGCTTGCTCACGAGCTTCTCTCCATCGTGGGTCAGGGCAGTCACTCCGGGCCGGAGCGGCAGTGCGGTGCCGTTGGTCGGACACGTGATGCGCCTTTCGGCTGGCACCGCCCACCCACGAACCAGCCCCTGTGGGCAACTGCTCTTTCGTGGACATGCGGCACCGGTCGACACCGGGTGACCGAGCAACGGTACGCGCTGGCGAACCACAGGGTCAAACCAGCGCCGAGGCACCGTCACAGGGTCCGCGTCCCGGTGCCCTCCCGCCTGTGGATGACGGCTTGCCGCCACGCCGTACCGCTTGTTACGTTCACTTGGACCGAGGTTCCCCGTCATCCTCGTCGCCCCCCGGACCACCAGGTCGTGTGACGCCCGCCACATCAGCGAGATTCCGCCCCTGACCTGCACAGATGTCGATCCGAGACGGCCGCGGGATGGTCTCGGACCGAGTCTCTCCACAAGGAGGGGGTCGGGTTCACAACCTGTGGACAAAGTTGTGGACACACGGCGGTGCCCCCCGGGGTCACCGGTTCTCCTGCGGGACCGGCGAGCGTCCCCGACGATGGGGGCCCCGGCCACGGCAGGACGGCCGGGAGACGACTGTAGAAAGCGGGAGCGGTGGACCAGAGCACCTCGGACCTCGGCGTCGCCTGGCGCGGCGTGGTCGACGACCTGCAGCCGAACCAGCGGGCCTGGCTGCGCGCCAGCGAGCCGGTGACGCTGCACGAGAGCACGGCGATCGTGGCCG
Organism: Nocardia sp. 149-1B; assembly: GCF_057747975.1. NCBI lineage: Bacteria > Bacillati > Actinomycetota > Actinomycetes > Mycobacteriales > Nocardiaceae > Nocardia > Nocardia sp. 149-1B. Next base: position 4,856,995 of record NZ_CM173233.1, on the reverse strand, counting down.
TGCCCAACGACTTCACGCGCAACCAGTTGGAGGGGCGCCTGCGCGCCCAGCTCGAGGACGCGCTCACCGTCCGGTTCGGGCGCGAGATCCGCATCGCGGTCACGGTCAATCCCCAGCTCGAGGAGTCCGACGCACCGGCTCCCCCAGAACACCACGAACAGCCGACAAGTCAACAGGTCGACATGTCGACAAACCTGCGGGTCGAACACCAGCCCCCGGCGGTCGCGCCGGCCCCTCCCGAGACCGCCGACCTGGGAGCACGGCCGACCTCGCTGGAGACGCGGCTCAACCCCAAGTACACCTTCGAGACGTTCGTCATCGGCTCGTCCAACCGCTTCCCGCACGCCGCAGCCGTCGCTGTCGCCGAGGCGCCCGGCAAGGCCTACAACCCGCTGCTGGTCTACGGCGACTCCGGGCTCGGCAAGACCCACCTGCTCCACGCGATCGGCCACTACGTGCGCTCCCTCTACACCGGCGCCAAGGTGCGCTACGTGTCGAGCGAGGAGTTCACCAACGAGTTCATCAACGCGATCCGCGACGACCGACAGGACCGGTTCAAGCGCCGCTACCGCGACGTGGACGTCCTGCTGATCGACGACATCCAGTTCCTGGAGGGCAAGACCCAGACCCAGGAGGAGTTCTTCCACACGTTCAACACCCTCCACAACGCCAACAAGCAGATCGTGCTGACCTCCGATCGCGCGCCCAAGCGCCTGGAGGCGCTCGAGGACCGGCTCCGCAACCGGTTCGAGTGGGGCCTGATCACCGACGTCCAGCCGCCCGACCTCGAGACCCGCATCGCCATCCTGCGCAAGAAGGCGGCGATGGACCGGCTGACCGCGCCCCCGGACGTCCTCGAGTTCATCGCCTCCAAGATCCAGACCAACATCCGCGAGCTCGAAGGCGCTCTGATCCGGGTCACCGCCTTCGCGAACCTCAACCGCCAGGAGGTCGACATGACCCTGGCCGAGATCGTGCTCAAGGACCTGATCCCCGAGGGCGGCGAGCCCGAGATCACCGCCGCCTTGATCATCGCCCAGACAGCGGCGTACTTCGGGCTCTCGATCGAGGAGCTCACCGGCCCGAGCCGCGGCCGGCACCTGGTGATGGCGCGCCAGATCGCGATGTACCTGTGCCGGGAGCTCACCGACCTGTCGCTGCCCAAGATCGGCGCTCAGTTCGGCAACCGCGACCACACGACCGTCATGTACGCCGACCGCAAGATCAACCAGCTCCTCGCCGAGCGGCGCGCGGTCTTCAACCAGGTCAGCGAGCTCACCAACCGGGTCAAGCTGCAGGCCAGGCAGGGCTGAGCCGCCCATGTCACTCACCCCCAGCCTGTGGAAAGAGTGTGGGTTCGCGTGACGTCTCGCCGCACACCCTGTGGACGAACGACGACCGGGCCGCGACGGACCGCTCCCGATCCACACGGCCCGCGAGTCATGCATTTGTCGTTCCACAGCCCCTGTGCACGACGAATCGCCGTTCTGACCTGGGACGACGCGGGTTCTCCACAGATTCCACCGACGCTATGACTCCTCCGTACCTCCAGAGTGATCAATCCTCAGTGAACATCCAACTGGGCACCTTCCTGGGGACAACTCCCACGCGTCGGCCCTGCATGGCAGGATGCGGATCCCGACAAGTTCATGTCGTCCCTCGACGACCTGTCGTTCCACACCCGCTCCACCGAGCCGACCCGAAGGAACCATCGTGAAGTTCCGCGTCGAGCGCGACGTGCTCGCCGATGCCGTCGCCTGGGCTGCTCGCAGCCTCCCCGTCCGTCCCAGCGTCCCTGTCCTCGCCGGCCTCCTCATCGAGGCGAGCGACGACGGCCTGGTGCTCTCCACGTTCGACTACGAGACCTCCGCTCGTGCGACCCTCGCGGCCGAGGTCAACGACGAGGGCAAGGCCCTGGTCAGCGGCCGCCTGCTCGCCGACATCTGCCGGAGCCTGCCGGCCAAGCCCGTGGAGATGGTGCTCGACGGAGCCCGGGTCTCGCTCACCTGTGGTTCGGCCCGGTTCAGCCTCCAGACCATGCCGGTCGAGGACTACCCCTCGCTGCCCGACATGCCCGCGGCGACCGGCACGGTCCAGAGCGAGGCCTTCGCCCACGCGGTCGCCCAGGCGGTCACCGCCGCGGGTCGCGACGACATGCTGCCGGTGCTGACCGGCGTGCGCATCGAGATCGACGGGTCGACGATCTCCCTGCTCGCCACCGACCGGTTCCGCCTCTCGCTGCGCGAGCTCGAGTGGAGCCCACGCACGCCCGACGAGTCCGCGGCCGCGTTGGTCCCCGCCCGCGTGCTCGGCGACACCGCGAAGTCGCTCACCGGCGGCGGCGAGGTCACCATCGCCCTCGCCACGACGGGCTCGGGCGAAGGCATCATCGGCTTCGAGGGCCACGGGCCCGGCGGGCTGCGTCGTACGACCACCCGCCTCCTGGACGGGGAGTTCCCGAAGGTCCGCAGCCTGTTCCCGGGTGAGCACCAGACCACCGCGCTGGTCGAGAAGGCCGCGCTGGTCGAGTCGGTCAAGCGCGTGGCGCTGGTCGCCGAGCGCAACACGGCGGTGCAGCTGGCGTTCAGCGACGGAGTGCTCACCCTCGATGCCGGATCGGGTGACGAGGCCCAGGCCTCGGAGTCCATCGAGGCGACGATCACCGGTGAGGACATCACCACGGGATTCAACCCGCAGTTCCTGCTCGACGGCCTCACCGCCATCGACCAGACCGTGGTCGAGCTCGCCTTCACCCAGGCCTCCAAGCCCGTGGTGATCAGCGGCTCCGTGGACGAGGGCGACACCGACTCGTCGTTCCGCTACCTGCTGATGCCGCGCCGCCTGCTGTCCTGACGCGGCCTCGCGGGCCGGCTCGACCTCCGGCCACACGCCGTGCACTCCTTCGTCGCGCCCGGCTAGTGTCGTGACATGGACATTGGACTCGTCGGCCTCGGCAAGATGGGTGGCAACATGCGCACCCGGCTCCGCGATGCAGGGCACACCGTGGTCGGCTTCGACCGCAACCCGGATCTCGCAGACGCCGACAGCCTCGAGGCGATGGTGGAGCGACTGCCCTCCCCCAAGGTCGTCTGGGTCATGGTTCCCTCCGGTGACCCGACCCGCGACACGATCCGTCAGCTCGCCGGCCTCCTCGCCGAGGGCGACCTCGTCGTCGACGGCGGCAACAGCAGGTGGACCGACGACCAGGTCAACGCGGAGCTCCTCGCCGAGCGTGGCATCGGCTTCGTCGACTGCGGTGTGTCCGGCGGCGTCTGGGGTCTGAAGAACGGTTACGCCCTGATGTGCGGCGGCACCGACGAGGACGTGGCGAAGGTCCAGCCCGCTCTCGACGCGCTCAAGCCCGAGGAGGGCGGCTTCGTCCACGCCGGCAAGAAGCCCGGCGCCGGGCACTTCGCGAAGATGGTCCACAACGGCATCGAGTACGCGATGATGCAGAGCTACGCCGAGGGCTGGGAGCTGCTCGAGAAGGTCGACCTGGTCGACAACGTCACCGAGGTCTTCGACTCCTGGCGCTCCGGCACCGTCATCCGCTCCTGGCTGCTCGACCTCCTCGTCGCCGCGCTCGAGGAGGACGGCCACCTCGACAAGATCGCCGGCTACGCCGACGACTCCGGCGAGGGCCGGTGGACCGTCGAGGCCGCGATCGACAACGCCGTACCCATGCACGTGATCGCCGCGTCGCTGTTTGCCCGGTTCACCTCCCGGCAGGACGACAGCCCGGCGATGAAGGCGGTCGCCGCCATGCGCAACCAGTTCGGCGGGCACGCCGTGCACACCGAGCCTCCAGCCGGAGGAGACGTGGGTGAGTGAGGCGCGCGAGCCGAGGAGCTGCGCGCGAGCGCAGCGAGCAAGCGCAGCCGTAGCCGAGTCGGCGGAAACGGAGCGCAGCGAAGCGAGCACCGTACTGCGCCGACTCGGCGGGAGCGGGCCTGTCGCACCTGCGCCGCACCGACCTCGCGAGCGGCCATGTACGTATCGCACCTGAGCCTCCACGACTTCCGGTCCTACGCCACGGCCGAGGTCGAGCTGTCCCCCGGGGTCACCGCGTTCGTCGGCCGCAACGGTCAGGGCAAGACCAACCTGATCGAGGCGATCGACTACCTCTCCCGGCTGAGCTCGCACCGGGTCGCGAGCGACGCGCCGCTCGTGCGCGCCGGGGCAGAGCAGGCGGTGGTGCGAGCCGCGGTCGTGCGCGACGGGCGTACGGCGGTCCTGGAGATCGAGCTCAACCCCGGACGGTCCAACCGGGCGCGGGTCAACCGCTCGCCGCTCCCCCGCGCCCGGGACCTGGTCGGCCTGGTGCGCACGGTGGTCTTCTCGCCCGAGGACCTCACGCTGGTCAAGGGCGACCCCGCCGACCGGCGTCGGTTCCTCGACGACCTCCTGGTGCTGCGCGCACCCCGGCTGGCCGGTGTCCGCGCGGACTACGAGCGGATCCTGCGCCAGCGCAACTCCCTGCTGAAGACCGTGCGCCAGGCCGGCCGTCGGTCGTCGCCACCAGAGACCCTCGCGGTCTGGGACGAGCACCTCGCCGAGGTCGGTGCGGAGCTGCTCGCCGAGCGGCTGGCGCTGGTGGAGGCGTTACGGCCCTACGTCGGCAAGGCCTACGAGACCGTGGCACGCGGGGCCAGCCGCGACGACGCGGACATCGACTACAAGCCGTCCTTCGACCTCGAGGGCCGGACCGGTCGCGCCGACCTGGTCGAGGCGCTGCTCGCCGAGATCGAGAGGCGCCGTGGCGACGAGCTGGACCGCGGGGTCTCACTCGTCGGCCCGCACCGTGACGAGCTGGTGCTCAGCCTCGGGCACGGTCCGGGCGAGGGCCGGCTGCCCGTGAAGGGCTACGCCTCGCACGGGGAGTCCTGGTCCTTCGCGCTGGCGCTGCGGCTGGCGTCGTACGACCTGCTGCGCGCGGACGGCGACGACCCGATCCTGATCCTCGACGACGTCTTCGCCGAGCTCGACACCGAGCGGCGCGCCCAGCTCGCGGACCTGGTCGTCGGCGCCGAGCAGGTGCTGGTCACGGCCGCGGTCGCCGCGGACGTGCCGGACGGGCTGGCCGGCACCCGTTTCAGCGTCGGCAACGGTGAGGTGGTCCGGGTCGATGACGACTGAGGGCGATGTCCCCGGCACGGAGGGTGAGCCCGAACGACGCGACGACGGACTCGACCTGGCCAAGGCGCTGACGCGCGCGACCGCGAAGTCGACCCCGGCCGCACGCCGCAAGGTCCGCCGCAAGGACGCCCCCACCCGGGGCCGGGTGAGCGGCGCCCACCCCGACGACCGCGACCCGCAGCTCCTCGACACGACGCTCTCGCGGCTCGTCGACGACCACGGGTGGGAGCTCGACCTGCGGGTGCACGGGGTGTTCGGGCGGTGGGCCGAGCTGGTCGGCGCCGAGATCGGGCTGCACTGCACGCCGGAGTCCTTCGCCGAGGGGCGGCTGGTGGTGCGCACCGACTCCACCGCCTGGGCGACCCAGCTCCGGCTGCTCGCGCCGACCGTCGTACGCCGGCTCAACGAGGAGCTCGGTCACGGCACCGTCACGCTGATCGAGGTCCTCGGACCGCACGGCCCGACCTGGAAGAAGGGCCCGCGCTCGGTCCGCGACGGCCGCGGGCCCCGCGACACCTACGGCTGAGGATCTCCGGTCGGCTGACCGGCGATATGGCGATCTGAGGCGGTCGCGCAGGTATGGGGACCCATCTCCACCCCTGCTGGGCGCTCCCGGAGGCCCTCACGAGCCGCTCAGAGGTGCATTTTCCGGCGGTTGTCCCCAGGCTCCGGGTCGCGCGCGTGGGATAGGGGCCTCAGAGCGCTATCATGGGGATCGGGTCGTCAGCCTGTCGTGCGGCGGCCCTGTGCATGTCTATCTGCCATGTCACAGGTGCGTGTGTTCAACGCCCCGGCCCCGTGCCGGCGGCCCGTCGCGAAGAGGTGTGTGTGTCGGACGAGACCCCGATCGAGAAGCCGGCCGAGACGCCGATCGACGAAGGCGCCACACCCGAGACCACCGACCGCCGGCCCAACGGAGTCGAGTACGACGCCTCCGCGATCCAGGTCCTCGAGGGTCTCGAGGCGGTCCGCAAGCGGCCCGGCATGTACATCGGCTCGACCGGTGAGCGCGGTCTCCACCACCTGATCTGGGAGATCGTCGACAACGCTGTCGACGAGGCCCTGGCCGGCTACTGCGACCGGATCGTGGTCACGCTGATGGCCGACGGCGCCGTGCGTGTCGAGGACAACGGCCGCGGCATCCCCACCGACACGGCGCCCGGGCAGGAGCTGCCCGCGCTGACGCTCGCGCTGACCGTGCTGCACGCGGGCGGCAAGTTCGGCGGCGGCGGCTACAAGGTCTCCGGCGGTCTGCACGGCGTGGGCGTCTCCGTCGTCAACGCGCTGTCCTCCCGCGTGGTCGCCGAGGTCCGCAACCGTGGCCACCTGTGGCGCCAGAGCTTCGCGATCGGCGTCCCCGAGGGGCCGCTCGAGGAGGTTCGCGCGATGCAGCCCGGCGAGCGCACCGGCACCACGATCACGTACTGGGCCTCGCCCGACATCTTCGAGACCACGACGTACTCCCTCGAGACGATCACGGCGCGGATCCGCGAGTACGCCTTCCTCAACAAGGGTCTCGAGATCGTCGTGCGCGACGAGCGGCCCGCGGCCGCCGAGATTCTCGACGCCGTCGAGGACGACACGGTCGACAACGCCATCGACGACGCCGGCCACGACGCGATCAAGCGCGGTGACGCCGGCGCGCTCGAGCAGGTCTTCAAGTACGAGCGCGGCCTGGTCGACTACGTCGAGCACCTCAACCGCCGCAAGACGCCGTCGAACCCGACGGTCATCGCCTTCGAGGCGCACACCCCCGAGTCGGTCGAGAACCACATGAGCCTCGAGGTGGCGATGCAGTGGAACACCTCGTTCTCCGAGTCGGTCCACACCTTCGCCAACACGATCAACACCCACGAGGGCGGCACCCACGAGGAGGGCTTCCGTGCGGCGCTCACCTCGCTGGTCAACAACTGGGGCTTCGAGTGGGGGCTGATGAAGAAGCCCGAGGACCGGGTCTCGGGAGACGACATCCGCGAGGGCCTGACGGCGATCATCTCGATCAAGATGGGCGAGCCGCAGTTCGAGGGCCAGACCAAGACCAAGCTCGGCAACACCGAGGCCAAGGGGTTCGTGCAGCGCGTGGTCAACGACCAGCTCGGTGCCTGGCTCGAGCAGAACCCCGCCGAGGGTCGCGACATCATCCGCAAGTCGCAGGCCGCAGCCGTGGCCCGCATCGCCGCGCGCAAGGCGCGTGACCTGGCTCGCGACCGCAAGGGCCTGCTCGGCCGAACCGGCCTGCCCGGCAAGCTGTCGGACTGCCAGTCGACCAACCCCGCCGAGTGCGAGGTCTTCATCGTCGAGGGTGACTCCGCCGGTGGCTCGGCCCGGCAGGGTCGCGACCCGCGGATCCAGGCGATCCTCCCGATCCGCGGCAAGATCCTCAACGTCGAGAAGGCCCGCATCGACAAGGTCCTGGGCAACCAGGAGGTGCAGTCGATCATCTCCGCACTGGGCACCGGCATCCAGGATGAGTTCGCGATCGACAAGCTGCGCTACCACAAGGTCGTGCTGATGGCCGACGCCGACGTCGACGGCCACCACATCAACACGCTCCTGCTGACCCTGCTGTTCCGGTTCATGAAGCCCTTGATCGAGGGTGGCTACGTCTACATGGCTCAGCCGCCGCTCTACCGGCTGCGGTGGAACAAGCCCCACGAGCACGAGTTCGTCTACTCCGACTCCGAGCGCGACGCCCTGCTGCGCGACGGGCAGGCGGCCGGCAAGAAGCTGCCCAAGGAGAACCCCGTCCAGCGCTACAAGGGTCTGGGCGAGATGAACGCCAAGGAGCTGTGGGAGACCACGATGGACCCCGAGCAGCGGCTGATGCTGCAGGTGACCCTCGACGACGCCGCCCACGCCGACGAGATCTTCTCGATCCTCATGGGTGAGGACGTCGAGCAGCGCCGATCCTTCATCCAGCGCAACGCCAAGGACGTCCGATTCCTGGATATCTAGCCGTCTAGCAATAGACCTAGATTCCGGTAGAGCCGACCAGAGAGAACAAGACCAGTGACTGAGACCCCCACTGACGGCAGCGGACCCGGCGGCCGTATCGAGCCCGTCGAGCTGCAGACCTCGATGCAGCGCGCCTACATCGACTACGCGATGGCGGTCATCGTCGGCCGGGCGCTCCCCGACGTGCGAGACGGGCTCAAGCCCGTGCACCGCCGGGTGCTCTACGCGATGTACGACGGCGGCTACCGCCCCGACCGCGGGTTCTCCAAGTGCTCGCGCGTCGTCGGCGACGTCATGGGTCAGTACCACCCCCACGGCGACACCGCGATCTACGACACCCTGGTCCGGCTCGCGCAGCCCTGGGTGATGCGCGCGCCGCTGGTCCAGGGACAGGGCAACTTCGGCTCGCCGGGCAACGACTCGGCGGCCGCGATGCGTTACACCGAGTGCCGGATGGCGCCGCTGGCCATGGAGATGGTCCGCGACATCAACGAGGACACCGTCGACTTCCAGCCCAACTACGACGGTCGCTCCGAGGAGCCGGTGGTCCTGCCCGCCCGGTTCCCCAACCTGCTGGTCAACGGTTCGGCCGGCATCGCGGTCGGCATGGCCACCAACATCCCGCCGCACAACCTGCGTGAGGTCGCCGAGGGTGCCCGGTGGGCCCTCGAGCACCCCGACGCCAGCCGGGAGGAGCTGCAGGACGCGCTGATCGAGCGCATCAAGGGCCCCGACTTCCCCAACGGCGCCTTGATCGTCGGGCGGCAGGGCATCGAGCAGGCCTACCGCACCGGCCGCGGGTCGGTCACCCAGCGTGCGGTGATCGAGGTCGACGAGGACGCCAAGGGCCGCACCTGCCTGGTGATCACCGAGCTGCCCTACATGGTCAACCCGGACAACCTCGCGCTGAAGATCGCCGAGCTCGCCGACTCCGGCAAGGTGCAGGGCATCTCCGACGTCCGCGACGACACCTCGGACCGCACCGGCCAGCGTCTGGTGATCGTGCTCAAGCGCGACGCCGTCGCGCGCGTGGTGCTCAACAACCTGCTCAAGCACACCGAGCTGCAGACCAACTTCAGCGCCAACATGCTCGCGCTGGTCGACGGCGTGCCGCGCACCCTGACGATCGACCAGTTCATCAGCAACTGGGTCACCCACCAGATCGAGGTGATCCGGCGCCGGACCGAGTTCCGCCTCGCCGAGGCCGAGAAGCGGGCCCACGTGCTGCGCGGCCTGGTCAAGGCGCTCGACATGCTCGACGAGGTGATCGCGCTCATCCGGCGCTCGCCCGAGGTCGACGACGCACGCCAGGGCCTGATCGAGCTGCTCGACATCGACGAGATCCAGGCCAACGCGATCCTGGACATGCAGCTGCGCCGTCTGGCGGCGCTCGAGCGGCAGCGGATCGTCGACCAGCTCGCCGAGATCGAGCTCGAGATCGCCGACCTGCAGGACATCCTCGCGAATGTCGCGCGGCAGCGGCAGATCGTCGCCGACGAGCTCGGCGAGATCGTCGAGCGGTACGGCAACGACCGGCGTACCCAGATCATCGCGGCCGTCGGCGACCTCTCGATGGAGGACCTGATCCCCGACGAGGAGCTCGTCGTCTCCATCACCCGGGGTGGCTACGCCAAGCGCACCCGTGCCGACCAGTACCGCACCCAGAAGCGCGGCGGCAAGGGCGTGCGCGGCGCGACCCTGCGCGGCGACGACGTCGTTGAGCACTTCATCTCGACGACCAACCACCACTGGCTGCTGTTCTTCACCACCGCCGGCCGGGTCTACCGCACCAAGGCCTACAACCTGCCCGAGGCGTCACGCGATGCCAAGGGCGGCCACGTGGCCGGGCTGCTGAGCTTCCAGCCCGACGAGAACATCGCCCAGGTGCTGGCGATCCGTGACTACGAGCAGGCGCCGTACCTCGTGCTGGCCACGCGCAGCGGCCTGGTGAAGAAGACGCGACTGGGCGACTACAACAGCCCCCGCCAGGCCGGCGTCATCGCGATCAACTTCCGCGAGGACGACGACGAGCTGATCGGCGCCGAGCTGGTCAACGCCGCGGACCACATCCTGCTGGTGTCGCGCAAGGGTCAGGCGATCCGCTTCCCTGCCGACGACAGCCAGCTGCGGCCGATGGGCCGGGCCACCTCCGGTGTCGCGGGCATGAAGTTCCGCGCGGGCGACTCGCTGCTGTCGATGTCGGTCATCCGGGCCGAGCAGGTCGCGGCCGAGGAGGCCGCCCAGGCGAAGGCCGAGGCGGCCGGCGAGTCCACCGCGGCCGGTGACCTGCCCGACGTCAAGGAGCAGTACGTCTTCACGATCACCGACGGTGGCTTCGCCAAGCGCTCGCGCATCTCGGAGTACCGCCTCCAGTCGCGCGGCGGCCTCGGCATCAAGGCGATGTCGCTCCAGAACGAGGAGCGCGGCCACCTGGTCGGTGCGTTCATCGTGGTCGAGGGCGACGAGATCCTCTCGATCACGCAGAACGGCCAGGTCGTCCGCAGCCCGATCAACGCCGACTTCCGGCCCACCGGACGCTCGACCATGGGCGTGAAGTTCGTGACGCCGAAGTCGGGTGACGCGGTCGCGGTGGTGGCCAGGTCGGTGGAGGCCCGTGACGAGGAGACCGAGGACGACCAGGTCGCCGACGGCGAGGGCACCGAGGTTGACGAGTCGTCGGATCAGGGTACGGATGCAACAATCGAGGAGTCTGGCGCGTCTGAGGTGACGAGCCAGGCCGACAGCGAGGGTGACACCGAGCCTGATACCGACGCAGGAGAGTGACGGCTGATGACCGACCGCCAGGACACCGCCGTCCGCGCACCCCTCGGCGAGCGGATCTCGGCCAAGCTGAGCAACGCCGCCGATGAGCACCGTGCCAACGCGCGACCCGAGTCCGGCAAGGCGTCCGCCAAGGCCGCTGCCGGGCGACGACCCCCACGCCGCGCCCGCCTCCGGCTGACCCGGGTCGACCCGTGGTCGGTGATGAAGACGGCGTTCCTGCTCGCGGTCGCGTTCGCGGTCGTGACCGTGGTGTCGGTCTTCATCATCTGGTCGGTGCTCTCGGCAGCTGGGGTCTGGGACTCCATCAACAGCACGGTGCGCGACGTCGTGGGCGGTCAGGACGCGGCCGACTGGGACGTGGAGAAGTACGTCGGGCTGTCCCGGGTCATGGGCTTCACGATCCTGGTCTCGGTCGTCGACGTCGTGCTGATCACCGCGATCGCCACCCTGGGGGCGTTCCTCTACAACATGTCGGCGGCCCTGGTCGGCGGCGTCGAGCTCACCCTCGCCGAGGACGACCGCTGATCGCAGGTCGCCGTACGGTAGGGCCCGTTTTGTCGCGGGGTTCCGCCGTCCGGTAGTGTCTCCCCTCGGTCCCGGGCCTATAGCTCAGACGGTTAGAGCGCTTCCCTGATAAGGAAGAGGTCACAGGTTCAAGTCCTGTTAGGCCCACCATCCGCACCACCACCCCGATCCCGTGGGAGCACCGATGAAGAAGATCCTCCTCGTCCTGCTGGCGGTCGGCGGCGCCGTCTTCGCCAAGCGCAAGATGGACGAGAGCAAGCAGGAGCAGGCCCTGTGGGCCGAGGCGACCGACCCGGTCGACCGGCCCTGAGCTCTCCCCGATCCCTGGTCGTCGAGACCGTCACGGGGCCTTGGCGCAATTGGTAGCGCACCTGCTTTGCAAGCAGGGGGTTAGGGGTTCGAGTCCCCTAGGCTCCACCACTCTGCTCGTTCCCGCCGTCGGCGCGTGTCCAGACCATGTCCGTACGGCGGCGCGACCCCGGCTAGCCTGACGCGGTCGTCTCGGGACCGCCTCCGGAAGGGTCTCCCGTGCGATCCCTGCGCTTGTGCGCCGCTGTCGTCGCCACCGCTCTCGCCCTCAGCGCCGCTGGGACACTCGGCGCCACGGCAGCGGACGCGGCTCCCGCCCCGGGCACGCTCACGGTGAACCTCGTCGACGAGCACGGCGGTCCGATGCCGGGGATGACCTACGTGGTCTCCGGCCAGGGCGTCGCCGGCGACAGCCAGCAGGGAACGGCCTCGCACGCGTTCACGCTGCCGGCCGGGGCGTACGCCGTCGTGGCGATCACGCCGTGGGGCGGGCTCCAGTGCGCCGGCATCGACGTCTGCGACTTCGCGGCCGTGAGCGGGGGGACGGCTCTGCCGAACGGCGAGCTCGCCGTCCAGGCCGGTCAGGACACGCCGGTCACGATCACCGGGGCGCAACCGGCGAGCCTCACCGGCCCTGGGCGGATCGGCGCTCCGCTGACCATGACGTTCTCACCCGGTATGTCCAGCCTGCTGGACTACCTGGGCCGGGTGGGAGCGGCCCTCGCGCCGACCGTGACCTGGCTGCGCAACGGCGTGCCGATCGGCGGGGGAACGAACCTGACGGCGTACACGCCGGTTGCTGCCGACGCCGGCAAGTCGGTCTCCGCCCGGCTGGAGTACATCGGTCTCTCCCTCACCCAGTTCCAGATGATCGCTGGCGGCACGCTCACACCGCGGACGACCAACGCGATCCGGGTCGGGAAGGTCGCCACCAGGACGTTCACGATCCTCTCCAAGCCACAGGTCGGGGCGGGCGAGCGTGGTCGGGCTCGGGTCGAGGTGACCGGCCAGAACGTCATCGTCACCGGCAAGGTCCTGATGAGCCTGGGCGACTGGTCGCAGACGCGGACCCTGCGCAACGGCACGGCGCGCTTCGTGCTGCCGCAGCTGAAGCCGGGCACATACTCCGTTGTCGCGCGATACGTCGGCAACACGACCTACCAGCCGTCGACAGGCCAGCAGCGCACGCTGATCGTCACGAGGTAGCGCCCGCGCGTGCAGTGAGTGCGCCGTCGGTCGTGATGGTCGGCCTCCAGGTGATGGGGGTGAGGGGTTCGAGGCTCCACCCACGTGTCCGGACCGCGACGAGCCGCGGCCCCGATCGAGGAGGTCAGCCCTCCCAGCGGCCGCGGTGCAGCACCCGGCGTACGGCGAGATCCTCCAGCACCACCGCGTCGGCGCGGCGTCCCGGCACCAGCGCCCCGACGTCGTCGAGGCCGAGCATCGCGGCCGGCGCGAGCGTGGCGGCGTGGAGTGCGGCCTCGAGTGGCAGCCCGATCTGGTGGACGGCGTACCGCACCGCGTCCGCCATCGTCAGTGTCGACCCGGCGATCGTGTCGCTGCCGGCCAGCCGGGCCACCCCGCCGCGCACCTCGACGACCAGGCGCCCGAGCCGGTAGTCGCCGTCCTCGGCCGCTGCGGCCGCCATGGCGTCGGTGACCAGCACCGTCCGGTGCGGCTTGGCCCGGGCCGCCACCCGCAGCGCCGCGGGGTGGACGTGGACGCCGTCGGCGACCAGCTCCACGTACGCCTCGTCGCGCTCGAGCAGCGCCGCCACCGGCCCGGGGGCTCGATGCTGCAAGCCGGGCATCGCGTTGAAGAGGTGGGTGCCCACGGTGGCGCCGGCGTCCAGCGCCGCGCACGCCTGGTCGTACGTCGCGTCCGTGTGGCCGATGGCGCTCACGACGCCCGCCCGGCCCAGCCGGCGGATCGCGTCGAGACCACCAGCGCGTTCGGGGGCAAGCGTCACCATCCGCAGGTGGCCCCGGGCGGCCTCGACCAGCGCGTCGACGTCGGCCGGTGCCGGGTCGCAGAGCAGCCGTGGGTCGTGTGCGCCGGACCGGCGGGCACTCAGCCACGGACCCTCGAGGTGGATGCCGGCGACCACACCGTCGTCGGCGAGCTCCGCGAGGCGCGACACCGAGCCGAGCAGCGTCTCCTGCGGAGCGGTGACCAGGCTGGCGACCATCGTCGTGGTGCCGTGCGCCAGATGGGTGCGGACGGCGATCCCCACCGCCTGCGGGTCGCCACCGTCAAACGACGCTCCTCCGCCACCGTGGGTGTGCACGTCCACGAACCCCGGCACCAGGGTGGCTCCGGCCAGCGTGACGTCCGCGGGCCGCGGCGGCTCGCCCTCCCCGACGTCCGAGATCCGGTCGCCGTCGACCAGCAGCCACCCCGGCGCGAGAGTCCGCGCCGGGGTGACGACCTGATCCGCAGTGATGAGCACGAGGCGATCTCAGGCGCTCGTGTCCGCCAGCACGATCGACTCCTCGCCCTCCTCCTCGCGACCGGGGGTCCGCAGGTTCCACCTGCGGATCACGAACCGGAAGCTGAAGTAGTAGATCGCGGCGTACCCGAGGCCGATCGGGACCAACCACAAGGGACGGCTGGCGATGTTGAAGTTCAGCAGGTAGTCGAACAGCCCGGCCGAGAACCCGAACCCGTCCTTGATGTCGAGCGCGTTCACCAAGGCGAGCGAGGTGCCGGTGAGCACTGCATGCATGAGGTAGAGCGGCCACGCGACGAACATGAACGCGAACTCGAGCGGCTCGGTCACGCCGGTGAGGAACGAGGTGAGCGCGGCGGAGAGCATGATGCCGCCGACCACCTTCTTCTGCTCCGGACGCGCCTCGTGCCAGATGGCGAGGGCGGCGGCAGGTAGGGCGAACATCATGATCGGGAAGAAGCCGGTCATGAAGGCACCGGCAGTCGGGTCCCCGTTCAGGAACCGGGCGATGTCGCCGTGGTAGACCTCGCCGCCGGTCTGGTAGCTGCCGAAGACGAACCACGGGGGGTTGTTGAGGATGTGGTGCAGCCCGAGCGGGATCAGCAGCCGGTTCATCGTGCCGTAGACGAACCCCCCGATGACGTCGTTCTCGGTGACCCACTCGCCGAGGTTGGTGAGGCCGGAGTTGAACGCCGAGTAGGCGTAGGCGGTCACCACCGCGATCACGATCGCCACCGCAGCGGTGATGATCGGGACGAACCGGCGCCCGCCGAAGAACGCGAGGTAGGGCGGCAGGGAGATGCGGTGGTAGCGCTGCCAGAGGAACGCCGAGACCAGCCCCATGACGATGCCGCCGAGGACGCCGTAGTTGATCAGCGGTTGCGTCCCGTCGTCCGCGAGGTCCAGCACGTACGGCGACATCGCGTCGCCGACGGCCTTGAAGACCAGGTAGCCGACCACGGCGGCGAGCGCCGTCGAGCCGTCGGCCTTCTTGGCCATGCCGATCGCCACCCCGACCGCGAAGAGCAGCGGGAGGTTGGCGAACAACGCGTTGCCTGCGGCACCCATCACCGTTGCTACGTGGTCCCAGCCCAGACCGTCGACACCCAGCATGTCCTTCTGCCCGAGCCGGAGCAGCAGCGCTGCTGCCGGCAGGGAGGCGATCGGCAGCATCAGGCTGCGGCCGAACTTCTGCAACGGGGCGAGGTTGAGTCTGGGGCGTCGGGACTCAGTGCCCGAGACCGCATCTGCTGTGCTCACTGCTACTTCCCTTCGGTGGTGGAGCTCGGGTCGCTGTCACGACCCAGAGACATGTGGACCTGGTAGCGGTCGCCGCGGTAGCGGGACACGACGTACTCGATGGGGATCGAGCCGGCGCGCGAGACGCGGCGGAACACCAGGAGGGGGGTGTGCACGGGTGCGTCGAGCCGGGCGGCGACCGACTCGCCCGCGGACTCGCCCCACAGGGTCTGCTCGGCGGTGTCGATGACCAGCCCGTACTCGTGCGCGAGCAGCTCGTAGAGCGAGCCGCCGAGGTCGTGCCGGTCCAGCCCGGGCAGCAGGGCCGCCGGGTGCCAGCCGTTCTCCAGCGCGATGGGCTCGTCGTCGGCGAGCCGGACCCGGTCCAGCCGCCAGGCCTTCACTCCCGCATCGAGCCCGAGCGCCGCGGCGACCTCCGCCGGCGGCTCCGCAAGCCTGATCCCGAGCAACCGGGTGGTCGGCGTGAAGCCACGCCGCCGCATGTCCTGGCTGAACGACGCGAGGTGCAGCTGCGTCTCCAGCCGGGGCCGGGCCACGAAGGTCCCGCGGCCGTGGACCCTGACCAGGAGCCCGTCCGTGACGAGCGCGCTGATCGCCTTGCGGACGGTGTCGCGGGAGACGGCGTACGTCGCCATCAGCTCCCGCTCGGACGGGATCGCCGCGTCCGGACCGAGCTCGGTGGTCGCCAGCTCGGCCAGCGCATCGCGCAGCTGCACGTGCTTGGGGCGTGGCCCGGCCGCGACCAGTCCCGAGTGCCTTGTCGCCACAGAGCCCCCTCGACGGCCTGTCCGATGATTGGTACGTTCTGGTACGTACCAGTGAGGATGATCACACCCGGCATCCTTGTCAAGGACGTGGCAGGCGCTCAAGCAGTCGAGGAGCACACATGAGCAGCAAGGCGGAACAGATCCTGGCCGGACTCGGGGGGGCCGCGAACATCGTCGAGATCGAGGCGTGCATCACCCGGCTGCGCACCGAGGTGCACGACGGCTCGAAGGTGGACGAGAAGGCGCTGCGCGCCGCGGGCGCGCACGGCGTCATCGCGAGCGGCAACGCCGTGCAGGTCGTGGTCGGTCCCGAGGCCGACAACCTGGCCGAGGACATCGAGGACCTGATGTGACGCTCGCCGTCCTCGCGCCGTGCCCGGGCCGCGTGCTCCCGTTGTCGGAGACGCCGGACCCGGTGTTCTCGACCGAGATGATGGGGCCCGGGGTCACCATCGATCCCGGCTCCGACTCCGGTGTGGTCACCGTGGTCGCGCCGATCGCGGGGAAGGTCATGGTCGTGCACCCGCACGCGTTCGTCGTGATGGGCGCCGAGGGTGTCGCCGTCCTGGTCCACCTCGGGATCGACACCGTCCGGCTCAAGGGCGAGGGCTTCGAGGTGCTCACCGAGAAGGGTGCGACCGTGCAGGTGGGGGACCCGATGGTGCGCTGGGACCCTGCCGCGATCGCCGCCCAGCACGGGATGTCCACGATGGTGCCCGTGATCGCGATGGAGCGCCCGAAGGGCACGGTGCCCCCGCCCGAGCCCGGCGCGAGAGCGGTCGTCGGCGACGTGCTCTTCACCGTCACCTCGTGATCCCTGCCGCCCTGCTGCTCGACCTGGACGGCACCCTGGTCGACACCGAGCCGGTGCACCGCGCGGCGTACCGCCGGTTCTTCGCGCATCGAGGGTGGGAGCTTCCGGACCTGTCGATCTTCACGGGCCGGCGCGCGGAGGACGTGTTCGCGACCGAGTCGGGGCCCTGGGCCGGCGAGGACCTACCTGCCCTCGTGCGCGAGGTCCTCGCGCACCTCGACCCCGCGGCCGTGCCCGAGCCGGTGCCCGGTGCCGACGCGATCCTCGCCGCCGCCGCCAAGCTCGGCGTGCCGGTCGCGATCGTGACGTCCGCCGGCCCCGCGTGGGTACGCCGGGTGGCGGCCGGATCGCTCTCACGCCTGGCCGACGTCGAGGTCCTGGTCACCTCCGAGGACGTCATCGACGGCAAGCCCCATCCGGCGGGCTACGAGCAGGCCTGCCGCCGGCTGGACGTCTCGCCGGGCGATGCCTGGGCGGTGGAGGACTCGCCTGCCGGCGTACGTGCCGCCGTGTCCGCCGGGGTCGGCGACGTCATCGGTGTCACCACCACCCACGACGCGGAGCTGCTCACGGCAGCGGGCGCGCGGCGCGCCGTCGGCGACCTGCGCCCGCTGGCTCGGGAGCTCGGCTAGCGGGGCGGGGTCAGAGACCCTCGCGCGCGTGCAGCGAGCGCACGGTCGGGGACGTCGGCACCGTGGCCGGGTCGGGGTTGGTGCCGAAGAGCCGGTCCGCCGTGCCGGCGGTCGTGACCGTGAACCAGTAGTGCTCGCTCTTGTAGTGGTGCAGCCGGTGGTTGCGCCAGACCGCGCGGTACCACCGCGACCGCGGCCGGTAGTCGCTGTGCAGCAGGTAGTGGGTCCACTCGTAGCCCGACATGATCGCGTAGACCGCCACCAGCAACGTGAGCATGCTCGCGGTCGTCGGCATCGCCAGCCAGGCGACCACGACGTACGCCGGGAGCAGCCACAGCTCGACCTGCCACGGGACGAAGACCAGCGGGATCGCGCGCGGGTCGGCGTGGTGCGCGCGGTGCTTGCGCGCCAGCAGGGGATCGACGGTCACCGGACCGAGCGAGCGCGGTCGCCAGTGCAGGATGCCGACGTGCACCACCCACTCGACCACGGGCAGGATCGCCACCAGCCCGACCGGTACCGCCAGCTCCCACCAGGCCCCGCCGCCCACGGCCGCACGGGCCACGACGGAGGCGAGCAGGCAGCCGCCGAGCATCCAGGGCGAGGGGTGCCGCCAGAACGATCGCCACGCCTGGCCGAGCGAGACGTTGGTGCGTCGCGGGCCGGTGATCCGATCCTCGTCGGCCGCCACCTGCTGCGCGGCCAACCGCTCGACGTCGGGGGTGGTTGCCTCGGTCATGAGTCCTCCTGGTGCTGGTCCGAGTCCAGTGCTGCCGAGTCCAGTGCTGCCAGCGCGGTGAGCAGGCTGGTGGTGGCCGGCCGGAGCACCCGGTCTGCCGCGGCCCGGGCCGTCTCCGGGTCGCCGGCGGCGATCGCGGCCGTGAGCAGCCGGTAGGCGCCGACCTGGCCGACCTCCTCGGCCATCAGTGGTGCCAGGGCCACGAGCGCGGGCTCGTAGGCCGCGCGCAGGCTGTTGAACATCAGCCGGAACACCATCGAGTCGGCGGCGTCGACCACGAGGTCCCAGAACGCCAGGGCGTGCAGCTGGCGCTCGACGCCGTCGTCCGTGCCGCCCAGGGCGTCCACGGCCTCGCCGAGCGGCGCCTCGAGCGCGGGTCCGCCCCGCTCGGCGGCCAGTGCCGCCACGCCCGGGCCGACGACGAGGCGGGCCTCGAGGATGCTGCGGGCGATGGCCGGGTCGAGCTCACCGCGGCGCACGAGCAGGCGCGGGAGCAGGTCGAGCCCGGCGTACCGGCGGAAGTCGCGCACGGTCGTCGCCCCACCGTGACGTACGTCGAGCAGCCGGGTCTGGGTCATCCGCTGGAGCGCCTCGCGGACCGCTGGGCGGGACACACCCAGCACCTCGGCCAGACGGCGCTCGCTCGGCAGCGCCTCCCCGGCCTCGAGGCCGCCCTCCACCACCTCGGAGAGGACCTGGTCGAAGACCTCGTCGGGGACCGAACGTCGGCTCACGGGCTGCAGTGGCATGCGCCGACCGTAAGCAGCGGGATGGTCGGTGGTCAAGTGGTCTGACCAGATCGGCCGAAGCGCCGCTCCGCGCACCGGCTGCGTACGCTGGCACCGTGCCCCGATCGCTCGCCCCGAGGTACTGGGGAGCGCACCTGCTCGCCCTGGTCCTCGTCGCGGCCGCCGTCGGGCTGGGTCTCTGGCAGCTCGACGCCTGGCAGCAGCACCGCGAGGCCCAGGCCTCCGACCTCACCCACGCCGACCCGATCGCGTTGGACGACGCGATCGGACCCGACGACCCCTTCCCGGGCAACCGGGTCGGCCAGCCGGTCACCGCCGCGGGCACCTGGGTCCCGGGCGGGACCGTGTACATCTCGGGGCGCGAGCGCGCGGGTCACGACGGCTACTGGGTCGTCACCCCGCTGGCGGTCGGGGGCGAAGGCGGCGCGGCGTTGCCGGTGGTCCGCGGCTGGATCCCCGACCCGGCGGACGCACCCCCACCACCCACCGGACCGGCCCAGGTCACGGCCTGGCTGCAGCCACCCCAGGGGACCGGGCAGGTCGACGACGACCCGACGGACGACGTACTGCCCCAGCTGCGCATCGCCGACCTGATCCAGCACGTCGACCAGGACCTGTACGGCGCCTACGGGGTCGCGGAGTCGCCCGCGCCGGGCCTCGAGCCCGCGTCCCTGGACCAGCTCCCCGCGGTCGACGCGCTGACCGGGCTGCGCAACCTGCTCTATGCGATCGAGTGGTGGTTCTTCGGCGGGTTCGCGGTGTTCATCTGGTGGCGCTGGACGCGCGACCTCGAGGCCGAGGGCGACCCCACCGAGGAGGCCGACGCGGGCACCGGCGCCGGCACCGGGTCCACCCCGGAGGCCACGTCCGTAGGCTGAGGGCGTGAAGCTCTTCCAGTCCTACCGGGTGCTCGCGTTCATCGTGGGCGTGCTGCTCGCCTTCTGCTCGTTCGTGGCGCTCCCGCTGCGCTACCTCCCCGCGGAGGGCAGCGACCTCCAGCGGTTCGGTGAGAACGTCAGCATCTTGTGGGTCGCCCACGGGTGGGCGTTCATGATCTACGTCGTGGTGGCGTTCCTCCTGGCGCGCCGGGCCCGCTGGACCATCGCCTTCACCGTGCTGATGCTGGTGGCCGGGCTGATCCCGCTGCTGATCTTCTGGGTCGAGCACCGAGTCAACCAAAAGGTCCGCGCCGAGACCCCCGAGCTGGTGGAGCACTCCGCCGCGTGAGCAACCCATGATCCGCGGATGACCACGGCGTTCGTGCTCGGGGGCGGCGGCGTGCTCGGCGCCGTCGAGGTCGGCATGCTGCGGGCACTCCTCGAGCGAGGGATCACTCCCGACCTGGTCCTGGGCACCAGCGTGGGGGCGCTCAACGGCGCCCTGGTAGCGCGCGAGCCCCGGCCGAGCGTGGTCGCCAAGCTCACCGAGCTGTGGCAGAGCGCGTCGCAGCCGCAGAGCCAGCAGGTGTACGGCGACAGCCCCCTGCGCACCGTACGGCGGGCCGTGTCGACAGGCACCCACCTGTGGTCGGCCAAGCCGCTCACGCAGGCGCTCCGAGACGAGTTCGGCGACCTGACCTTCGAGGACCTGCCCGTCCGGTTCCAGGTGTGCGCGGCCAGCATCGAGCGGGCCGCCGAGCACTGGTTCGACTCCGGGCCGCTGGTGGACGCGGTCGTCGCCAGTGCCGCCGTACCAGGTCTGCTGCCGCCGGCGAAGGTCGGCGACGAGCACTACCTCGACGGCGGGATCGTGAACTCCATCCCGCTGGGCCGGGCCGTGCGCCTGGGCGCCGACCGGGTCTTCGTGCTGCAGGTCGGTCGCATCGACCGGCCGCTCGCGGTGCCCCGGAGGCCCTGGGAGGTCGCCCGGGTGTCGTTCGAGATCGCCCGCCGGCACCGCTTCATCCGTGAGCTCGAGGAGCTCCCCGAGAACGTGACGGCCTATGTGCTGCCCGCGCGCGGTACGTCGGGCCGCGACGACTCGGTGCTCGGCAGCCGCGACTTCGCCGGGGTCCAGGCCCGCATCGACGCGACCTACGAGGCGTCGGTGACCTACCTCGACGAACAGCTCGGGCCGGTGTCAGCGGGCGACGCGTGATCCGCTTGCTGCGGCGGCTGGTGATCGCGCCGGCGGTCGTGGTGCTGACGGGGTTCTTGTGGGTGACCCTGCCGCTGTGGGTGATCGGGGCCGCCGCGCTGTCGCCGGTGCTGCCCGGGCGGCTCCGGCCGCTGCGCATCATGTGGGTGGCGATCGTCTACCTGACCTGCGAGGCGCTGCTGCTGGTGGTGCTGCTCGGGCTCTGGCTCGCGTCGGGCTTCGGGTGGAAGCTGCGCTCGGCGTACTTCGAGGGCATCCACTACGACCTCGTCCAGGGCACCATGTGGGTGTTCTTCCGCGAGGCCCGGCGGGTGCTGCGGCTGCGGATCGAGACCGAGGGCCCGGCGCCCTACGCGCACCCGGGTCGCCCGATCCTCGTGTGCTGCCGGCACGCCGGCCCGGGCGACTCGTTCGTGCTGATCCACACGCTGATGGCGTGGTACTCCCGCGAGCCCCGGGTGGTGCTCAAGGACACCCTCGCCTGGGACCCGGCGATCGACGTGATCCTCAACCGGATCCCGGCGCGCTTCATCACCCCCAACCCGGCGGAGGGCGAGCGCCTGGAGGAGCAGATCGCCGCGCTGGCCTCGGGCCTGGACGAGAACGACGCGTTCGTCATCTTCCCCGAGGGCGGAAACTTCACCCCCCAGCGGCGCCAGCGCGGCATCGACCGGCTCCGCAAGATCGGGATGGAGCGGATGGCCGCCCGAGCCGAGCGGATGGTCCACGTGGTGGCGCCGCGGCCCGGCGGGTTCCTCGCCGCCCTGGACGCGGCACCGGACGCCGATGTCGTGCTGGTCGCGCACACCGGTCTCGACCACCTGGTCACCGTCGGCGACATCTGGCGCGAGCTGCCGATGGACAAGCGGATCGTGATGCGCTGGTGGCAGGTGCCGCGCCCGGACATCCCCGCGGGCCGAGACGACCGCATCGACTGGCTGTTCGGCTGGTGGGAGCAGATCGACGCCTGGATACAGCAGAACCGGCCGGAGGAGCTCTCCGGCCGGCTCTGAGGTGAGACCTACTTGGTGTCGTCCACGTCGACGACCGTCGCCGGCTCGTCGGGCGTCGTCACCGGGTGCGGCGCCTCGGCCTGGTCGGCGATCGCCTCGTCCGGGGACGAGCCGCCCTCGTCGTCCGTGGTGTCCGTCGGGGCCGGCGCCGGCGTCGGTGTCGGCGCGGGGGTCGGCGTGTAGGAGGACTGCCAGTTGTCGCTCTGGCCACCACCCTGGAGCTTCTTGGCGACGAACGCCGCGACCGCGGCGAGACCGGTGAGCAGCAGCAGCTTCTTGGCCTTGCCGCCCTTCTTCTTCTTGGGCGTGGTGACCTCGGAAACCTTGTCGGCGGCGGCTTCCGCCGCCTCGGCGGCCTTCTCCGCGGCGAGGCTGGCACCGGCGGCGACCTTCTCGGCGGCCAGTGCGGCGCCGGAGACGATCGCGGGGCCGGCCTTGGTGCGGGCGTCGGCGATCACAGGTGCGGCCTTGGCACGGGCGTCGGCGATGACCGGTGCCGCCTTGGCACGGGCGTCGGCGATGACGGGGGCGGCCTTGGTGCGAGCGTCGGCGATCGCGGGGCCGGCCTTCTCACGCGCCGTGGCGACCGCGGACTCGATCTGGGGCCGCACTTGGTCGACGTACTGGTTGACGGTCTCGCTTGCCTGGTCGATCAGGGACTTCTTCTTGCGCAGACCCATCTCTGGCACTTCCTCTCGTCGTGTCCTGCCTCATTCGATCATGTCACCCGGGGCGAACCAGCGGCTGACGTGGCATGGCTGCGGGGCGGGCTGCTTGCGGGTCGTGCGAGGATCGGACGGCACGACTACACCTGTGCGGTGTACCCATCCGATGTGAGAGGCACTCATGGCTGACCTGCAGGCCGTTCTCAAGACCAACCGGGGCGACATCACGCTCAACCTGTTCCCCGACCACGCCCCCGAGACGGTCGCCAACTTCACCGGCCTCGCCGAGGGGACCAAGGCCTACGACTCGGGCAACGGCCGGACCGGCCCGTTCTACGACGGTCTCGGGTTCCACCGGGTGATCGAGGGCTTCATGATCCAGGGCGGCTGCCCCCTGGGCACCGGCACCGGCGGCCCCGGCTACACGTTCAAGGACGAGCCGCACCCTGAGCTCACCTTCGACAAGCCCTACCTGCTCGCGATGGCCAACGCCGGACCCGGCACCAACGGCTCGCAGTTCTTCATCACCACCGGGGCGACCACGTGGCTGAACTTCAAGCACACGATCTTCGGCGAGGTGGCCGACCAGACCTCCCGCGACGTCGTCGACGCGATCGGCACCACGGCCACCGGTCCCGGTGACCGCCCGGTCGAGCCGGTGGTCATCGAGACCGTCGAGATCGTCCGCGGCTGACCAGCCTTCGATCCTGAGGACGACCGCACGTGTCCGACCAGTCGACGCCTCCGGCCGGGGTGCCCAACTGCTACCGGCACCCCGGCCGTGAGACGCACATCCGCTGCCAGCGCTGTGACCGGCCCATCTGCCCGGACTGCATGCGCGACGCCGCCGTGGGCTTCCAGTGCCCCGACTGCGTGGCCGAGGGCCGCAAGGCCACCCGCAGCGCGCGTACGGCGTTCGGCGGCCTGCGCCCGGGCAACGCGGCGACCGCGTCGTTCGTCCTGATCGGGATCAACCTCGTCGTCTGGGTGGCGATCCTGGCCAGCGGTGGCAACTCCAGCCGGCTGCTCGCCTGGCTCGAGCTGCGCCCCAACGGCCTCTGCGACCTGCAGAACGGGTTCGTGAACCTCCAGGTCGGCAGCTCCGCGTGCACGGCGGGTGGGGGCGACTGGCTGCCCGGTGTCTACGACGGCGCGTACTGGCAGCTGCTCACCAGCATGTTCACCCACGTGCAGCCGCTGCACATCGCGTTCAACATGTTCGCGCTCTACGTGCTGGGGCCGCAGCTGGAGCTGGCCATCGGCCGGGTTCGCTTCCTCGCGCTCTACCTGCTCTCCGGGTTGGCCGGCTCGGCGCTGGTCTACTGGGCCGCGCCGGAGTTCCAGGCCACCGTGGGCGCCTCCGGGGCAATCTTCGGCCTGATGGGCGCGCTGCTCGTGGTTGCCCTCAAGCTGCGCGCCAACGTGCAGCAGCTCCTGATGTGGGTCGGCATCAACTTCGTGCTGACCCTGACCGTCAGCAACATCTCCTGGCAGGGCCACCTCGGCGGCTTCGTCGGTGGCCTCGTGATCGCCGGCATCCTGGTCTATGCCCCCCGCGGTCCGCGGCGCCCGCTGTTCCAGGTCTCCGGCCTGGTCGTCGTGGCGGCCCTCACCGCGCTCGCGGTCATCCTCCGCACCGCAGCCCTCGGCTGACCGGGCCCGCACGCGGGGTAGGCCGAGTCGGCGCGTCTGCACGCGTGTGAGGGGCGAGTCGGCGCGTCTGCACGCGAGTCGCCCCTGGGTGATGCCCTGAGGTCGGAGCCTTCGGCGACGTCTGCCAGCGGTCCGTGCACAGGTGTGGAATCACCTGTGGATAACTACACCGATGTAGTTCTTCCACATGGTTGTCCCCAGGTGTGGAAACAGCACTGCCGGCCCCAGGGGGACCGGCAGTGCGTGCAGATGCGCCGACTCGGCGGTGGTTGGCGTGCAGATGCGCCGACTCGGCGGTGGGTGGCGTGCAGATGCGCCGACTCGGCGGTGGTTGGCGTGCAGATGCGCCGACTCGGCGGTGGGTGGCGTGCAGATGCGCCGACTCGGCGGTGGGTGGCGTGCAGATGCGCCGACTCGGCCTACTCCCAGCGCGTGGCGTAGGTGAAACCGACGGCCATGAACGCGATGCCGACGAAGAGGTTCTTCTGACCCAGGTCGTTGAACACCCAGATGCTGGAGAGGTCGTTGCTGAACACGTAGTACGTGCAGATCCACAGCAGGCCGATCAGGAAGCAGCCGAGCATGCCGACCACGACGCCGCGCCCACGACCGAGTGGGGTGTCGGGGTGCGCGGCGATGACCAGGCCGAGCATCAGCAGCCCGAAGCCGATGAGGTAGTTCCAGCCGTTCAGGTCACCCATGAAGCCCGGGGACCCGGAGTCCTTCGCCGGGAAGGCGGCGGGATCGAACACGGCGTAGTAGTACGCGATCCAGGCGATGCCGAGCGCGATCAGCACGAGCGCGACCACGAAGCGCACGGACAGCAGCGGGCCCCGAGCGGGGGCGAGAGGGTCGAGCTTGGCCTTGGCCACGGGTGCTCCTGGGTCGATCGCGGTGCGGGACGGTCGTGGCCCGTGAAGTCACCACGGGCTGCGGGTTACCTTAGTCGGCGTGACCCCTCCGACACATGCGCGGCCCCCCGAGCCGTCCGGACCCGGGCGGCTGCGCTCCCTGCTGGTCCGCCGCTCGCCCGAGCGCCGGCGCACCGCCTGGCGGGTGGGCACGCCGGCGGTGGGCCTGCTCTGCGGGGCCCTGTTCGTGGTCAGCGCCGCCAACAGCGAGGGCACGGACCTGCGACCGGGTCGCTACACCGACCTCGCGTCACTGGTGAAGGACCAGGCCGACCAGTACGACAAGCTGCACCAGGAGTCGCTCGCACTCGACAGGCAGGTCAAGGCGCTGTCGGCCGCGCTGAGCGACCGTGAGGTCAACCGCTACCACCGCAAGGTCGAGAAGCTGCAGGACCCCGCCGGGCTGGTCCCGCGCAGCGGTCCGGGCCTGTCGATCACGCTCTCTGACGCCCCCGAGGACGTCATCAACTCCACGACCGGTGACGTCAACGAGCTCCTGGTGCACCAGCAGGACATCCAGGCGGTGGTCAACGCCCTGTGGAAGGGCGGAGCGACGGCGGTGACGATCGCCGGCCAGCGGGTGGTGTCGACCACGGGCATCAAGTGCGAGGGCAACGCCGTCCAGCTCCAGGGCGTGCCCTACCCCCAGCCGTACGTGATCCAGGCCGTCGGCGACCAGGGCGCGCTATTGACCGCGATCGAGGAAGACCCCTACCTCGCGGGCTACCGCGAGGACGCCGCCGACCCCGACATCTCCGTCGGCTGGGACCTCCAGCTCGAGGACGACGTCACCGCTCCGGCGTACGACGGCCTCCTCGACCTGAGCTACGCCGTCCCGCTCGTCCCGCCGTCCGGGAGCTGAACGAGCCCGGCAGCACCGCCTGGTCGCGCAACAGCGGCGACGGTGAGTCGGACGGGCTGCCGGTCGGCGTGTCGGTCGGCGTGTCCGTGGGTTCGGTCGGCTCGTACGTCGACACCACGATCGTCACCGTCGCGCCCTGGTTGGCCGTCGTGCCGGCCGGGGGCGACTGGCTGATCACGGTGCCGGCCGGCTCGGTGGTGTTGGGGTTCTCGACGACGTCGGGGACGAAGCCGGCTGCGCGGATCTTGCTCTTGGCGGCGCCCTGCTTGTCGTTGACGACGTCGGGCACCTCCTCCGGGCCGTCGGAGAAGTACACCGTGACCTGGCTGCCCGGATCGAGTGCGGTGTTGGGGTCGGGGTCCTGGCGCACCACCTGCCCGACCGGTTCGTCGGAGTCCTCCTCCTCCAGGCGCACGTCGAACCCGTAGGGGTCGGCCTCGAGCTCGGCTCGCGCCTGCTCCTTGTCGCTGCCGATGACCGAGGGCATCGCCACCTGGGCCTGCCCCAGGGACAGCACGATCCCGACGGCGGAGTCCGGGTCGACGTAGGTGTCGGGCTCGGGGTCCTGGCGGATCACCCGACCCTCCGGGACGGTGTCGCTGTTCTCGCGGTCGATCGGGCCGACCGTCAGGCCGGCGTCGCCGATCAGCGCGCGAGCCTGCGCCTGCGTCTTGTTGATGACCAGCGGCACCGGCACCTGCTCGGGCGGCTGGTCGAACAGCCGCGGCCAGACGAAGAACGCCAGCGCGATCAGCAGCGCGGCGAGCAGCGCACCGATCAGCACCAGGAGTCCCGTGCGGCTGCGGGGCGGCTCCTCACCGCCCGGCGGCACCGCGCCCACCACGGCGGTGGGTGCGGTGGGGTACGACGGGGGCGGCGCGACCGGCACCGGCGCGGGGATCGGAGCCTGGACGGGGCGGCCGCCGAGGTAGCGCTCGATGTCGCTGCGCATCGCGGCGGCCGACTGGTACCGGTCCTCGACCCGCTTGGCGAGCGCCTTCATCACGATCGCGTCGATCTCGCCGGGCAGCTCGGTGTCGTGGTCGGAGGGAGGTACGGCGGGCTCGCGCACGTGCTGGTAGGCCACCGCGACCGGGCTGTCGCCCACGAACGGCGGCCGCCCGGTGAGCAGCTCGTAGAGCAGGCAGCCGGCGGAGTAGACGTCCGAGCGGGAGTCGACGGTCTCGCCGCGGGCCTGCTCGGGGGAGAGGTACTGCGCGGTCCCGACCACCGCGGCGGTCTGGGTCATGGTCGAGGAGGCGTCGCTGATCGCGCGGGCGATGCCGAAGTCCATCACCTTCACGTCGCCGCTCGGGGTGAGCATGACGTTGCCGGGCTTGATGTCGCGGTGGATGATGCCGGCGCGGTGGCTGTAGTCGAGGGCCGCGAGCACGCCGCTGGTGATCTCCAGCGCGCGTTCGGGGAGGATCTTGCGGCCCTCACGCAGGATGTCGCGCAGGGTCCGGCCCGCGACGTACTCCATGACGATGTAGGGCTGCGAGATGCCGGACCCGTCGGCAGCCGGCTCCTCGCCGGTGTCGTAGACCGCGGCGATCGCGGGGTGGTTCAGCGAGGCGGCAGACTGCGCCTCGCGGCGGAAGCGCGCCTGGAACGTCGCGTCGCTGGCCAGGTCGGTGCGCAGCCGCTTGACCGCGACCACCCGGCCCAGGCGGGTGTCCATGCCCTTGCGGACCTCGGCCATGCCGCCACGGCCGAGCAGCTCGCCGAGCTCGTAGCGGCCCCCGACAGTGGGCTGGTGGTTGGTCATCGACGGTCGACCTCGCCTTGGGTGGAAGAGCTGTTGCTGGACCTGCTGGCGGTCGCGCTGGAGGACGCGACGGGCTGGGAGGCCACCCCGGACGGGCTCGCCGAGGTGGGGGGAGCCGTGGTGGGCGGCTCGGAGGTGGGGGGTGTGGTCGGCGGCTCCGAGGACGGCGGCTCGGAGGTGGGCTCCGAGGACGGCGGCTCCGAGGTGGGCTCCGAGGACGGCGGCTCCGAGGTCGGCTCCGAGGAGGGTGGCTCGGAGGTCGGCTGCGTGTGCCGCGTGTGACCCGGGGAACGGGTCGGCTGGTCCTGCGGGTCGTCGGATCCCAGGCCGTGGGCGATGAGGATGAAGGCCAGCACGGCGACCACGACCAGGGCGATCACCGCGAGGACCGGCCACAGCGCGTTGCGGCGGCTCACCCGGGGCGGGTCGGACACGTGGCCGGCCATCGGGCCCGGCACGGGCGTCGGCGCGGCCGGCACCACCCCGGGCAGCACCTGGGTGACGTCGTGCACCACCGGGGGGACGGCTCGCGTCATGGCCGTCGCCGGGTCGCGCAGGGCTGCGGCGAGCGCCGCGCCGTCGGCGAACCGGTCCTGGGGCAGCTTGGCGAGCGCACGGCGTACGACGCCGGCCAGGTCCTCGGGGACGGAGTCGGGCAGCGCGGGCACGGGCTCGCGCAGGTGGGCCAGCGCGGTGGCGACCGCCGTGTCGGCGACGAACGGGCGGCGGCCGGCCAGGCACTCGAAGGCGACGACGCCGAGGGAGTAGACGTCGGAGGCCGGCGTGGCGGTCTCGCCGCGGGCCTGCTCGGGCGAGAGGTACTGCGGGGTGCCCATCACCTCGCCGGTCTGGGTCATCCCCACGCCCTCGGCCGCCCGGGCGATGCCGAAGTCGGTGACCTTGATCCGGCGGTCGGGGGTCACCAGCAGGTTGGCGGGCTTGACGTCGCGGTGCACGATGCCGCCCGCGTGCGCCGCGGCGAGGCCGTCGGCCGCCTGGGCCAGCAGGCCGCGGACGGCCACCGGGTCCATCGGCTCCCCGGGTCGCAGCAGTGCCGAGAGCGGCTGGCCGTCGACCAGCTCCATCACCAGGTAGGGCCGCTGCACGCCCGACCCGTCCGCGGCCGGCGCCTCGCCGAAGTCGTAGACCGCGGCGATGTTGGGGTGGTGCAGCGAGGCGGCGTGCTGGGCCTCGGTCTGGAAGCGGGCACGGAACGACGCGTCGTCGGCGTACTCGTTCTTGAGCAGCTTGATCGCGACCTCGCGCCCGAGGGTCGTGTCGGTGCCGCGCCACACCTCACCCATGCCGCCGGTGGCGATCCGG
The DNA here is from genome assembly GCF_057747975.1 of Nocardia sp. 149-1B. Lineage (NCBI taxonomy): Bacteria > Bacillati > Actinomycetota > Actinomycetes > Mycobacteriales > Nocardiaceae > Nocardia > Nocardia sp. 149-1B. The sequence goes on along the minus strand of NZ_CM173233.1, from coordinate 4,827,584 downwards.
GCGTCGAGCCGGTAACGGTGCTCGGCGTCGGCGAAGCCGAAGCCCTGGTCCTGCTGGTCGCTGCCGGGGCTCACTTGATCACCGCCTCCATCACGGCCTTGGCGATCGGTCCGCCGAGCATGCCACCGGCGATCTCGTCGCGCGGGATGTCGGCGTTCTGGATCATCACGGCCACCGCGACCTGCGGGTTCTCCGCAGGTGCGAACGAGATGAACCAGGCGTACGGCGAGCGGTCGGTCTGACCGGTCTGCGCGGTGCCGGTCTTGCCCGCCACGGCGATCCCGGGGATCGCGGCCGGCGACGCCGTGCCGTTCTCGACCGTGGACACCATCAGCTTGGTGACCTCGCTCGCGGTCGCCGCCGAGACCGCGCGGGAGAGCTCCTGCGGGTCGGTCTTGTCGAGCACGTCGAGGTCCGCGGACTGCTCCTCGTCGACGAGGTAGGGGCGCATCACGGTGCCGCCGTTGGCCAGGCCGGCTGCGACCATCGCCATCTGGAGCGGGGTGGCCGACACGTCGAACTGGCCGAAGCCGGTCTGACCGAGCTGTGCCTCGTCGATCTTCGTCGGGAACACCGACTCCGCCTGGGGGGACAGGTCGTCGAAGTAGTGGCTGTTGAAGCCGAATCCCTCGGCCGTCTTGGCCATGTCCTCGGCGCCCACCTGGCCGGCGAGCTGGGCGAAGGAGGTGTTGCAGGACTGCTCCATCGCCTGTGCGAACGGGATCTTGGACCCGTTGGCGCCACACGAGCGGCCCTCGTTGTCGATCTGCCCGGTCGGGCCGTGGGTCAGCGGCAGCTGGTAGGTCGACCCGCCGGGCACGTTGTCCTCGGCGGTGTAGAGGCCCTTCTCGATTGCGGCCGCCGCGGTGACGACCTTGAACGTCGAGCCGGGAGGGAGCCGGGTCTGGATGGCGCGGTTGAGCAGCGGCTGCGTGGGGTCGTCGTTGAGGGTGTTGAAGTCCTTGGTGACCTCGGACAGGTCGTGCGAGGCGAGCTTGTTGGGGTCGTACGTCGGCAGCGACACCATCGCCAGGATCTTGCCGGTGTTGGGCTGGATCGCGACCACGGACCCCTGCACGTTCGGGCCCAGGGCCTTGAGCCCCTCGAACGCCGCGTCCTGGGCCGCCGGGTCGATCGTCAGCCGGACGTTGCCGCCCTTGGTCGGGTCGTTGCTCAGCAGGTCGACGAGCTTGGTGACGAACAGCCGGGAGTCGTCACCGGACAGCACGTCGTTGCGGGTCTGCTCGATGCCGGTGGAGCTGTAGTAGCTGAACCACCCGGTGAGCGGGGCGTACTCCAGCGGCTTGGGGTAGGTGCGCTGGAACTTGTACTCGTCGTCGGACTCCACGCTCTCCGCGACCGCCTTGGCGCCGACGGTGATCGCGCCACGCTCGCGGGAGTACGACGCCACCAGCACCCGGCGGTTCTGCGGGTCGTCGTTGAGCTTGTCGGCCTTCCAGTACTGCAGGTAGGTCGCGTTGATCATCAGCGCGAGGAACAGCAGCAGGCAGAACGTCGAGATCGTGCGGATCGGCTTGTTCACGGGCGCACCGCCTTGACCACCTGGGTGGCGTCGTCACTGATCGCCGTGGTGTCGTCGGACAGCTGGGGCGTGGGCCGGCGGGCCTGGTCGGAGATCCGCAGCAGGATCGCCACGATCACCCAGTTCGCGATCAGCGAGGACCCGCCGTACGACAGGAACGGGGTGGTGAGACCGGTCAGCGGGATCAGGCTGGTGACGCCGCCGACCACCACGAACACCTGCAGCGCGAAGACGCTGCCGAGGCCGGTGGCCACCAGCTTGCCGAACCCGTCGCGGCAGATCAGGGCAGTCCGCAGGGCGCGCTCGACGATCAGGCCGTAGAGCAGGATCACAGCGATGACCGCGGTGAGACCGAGCTCCTCGCCGATCGCGGCCATGATGAAGTCTGACTCCGCGAACGGCACCCGGTTGGGGTCGCCGTCACCGAACCCGCGGCCGATCAGGCCGCCCCAGCCCATCCCGAACTGCGCCTCGACGGGTTGGAAGGCCGAGTCGCCGTTCTTGTCGTAGTAGTCGAACGGGTGCAGCCAGATGTCGAAGCGGACCTGGACGTGGCTGAAGAGGTAGTAGGCCAGGGTCGCGCCGGCGGCGAACAGCAGGCCACCGACGACGAGCCAGCCGGGTCGCTCGGTGGCGACGTACAGCATCACGAGGAAGAGCCCGAAGAACAGCAGGCTCGAGCCGAGGTCCTGCTGGCGCACCAGGATGCCGAGGCTGACGGCCCACATCGCGAGGATCGGACCGAGGTCGCGTCCGCGGGGCAGGTCGACGAAGAGCACCCGGCGGCCGGCGAGCGCCAGCGCGTCACGGTGCAGCACGAGGTAGCCGGCGAACGTGACCACCAGCAGGACCTTGGCGACCTCGCCGGGCTGGAAGCTGAACGGGCCGAGGTGGATCCAGATGCGCGCGCCGTTGATGGTGCGGCCGATCCCGGGGAGCATCGGCAGCAGCAGCAGCACGATCGCCGCCAGCCCGCTGGTGTAGGTGAACCGCTGCAGCACCCGGTGGTCGCGCAGTGCGAGCAGCGTGATCACGAACAGCACGACCCCGAGCGTCATCCAGGTGAGCTGCTGCTCGGCGAACGCGTGCGGCTTGTCGGCCGCCTCCTTGGCCAGGTCGAGCCGGTGGATGACGGCCAGCCCGAGCCCGTTGAGCGCGGCGACCACCGGCAGGAGCACCGGATCGGCGTACGGCGCGACGAAGCGGATCACCACGTGGGCGGCGATGACCAGGGCGGCCAGCCAGCCGCCGTACCCCAGCAGGTCGGCGGGGACCTTGCCCTGCACTCCGATGCCGACGGCGGCGTAGGCGCCGATGCCGACGGCCAGGGCGAGCACGAGCAGGAACAGCTCGGCGCCGCGGCGTCGCCGATGGACGAACCCCATCAGGCTGGAGGATCCGGGAGAGGCAGTGGTCTGGGACATCAGCCCGCGCTCTCGGTCACGGGTGTCTGGCGGGCGGCGAGGTCCTGGACCTTCTTCTCGGCGTCGCCGAGGTTGTCGTAGGCGATGCCCTCGCGGACCCGGTCGGCCTCGATCTCGCCGAGGCGGTCGAGCTGCACGTCGGTGGTCTCGTAGGGGTCGGAGAGCGAGAACCCGGCCAGCTCGGTGTTGATGCCGCGGAAGATGACGACCGTGCCGTCGTCCTCGCCGACGTAGTACTGGTCCTGGGTCCACGACCACGCGGCCGCGAGGCCGACCCAGGCCAGCCCGACCAGCGCGACGAGCGCGAGCAGCCGCTTGAGCCACACGAAGCGGCGCGGCGGGCGCGGTGCGTAGCGCGCCTCCTCAGGATCGATCGGGTCGGCGGTGATCGCGAACGGCAGGTCCCCGGGGATCTCGGCCTGGACGGGCTCGAGCTCGCCGGTGTCACCGGAGCGGTGTCCGCGGAACAGCCCGCCCATCCCACCGCCACGCTGTCGCGGCAGCCGGCGCTCGGCAGCGGCGCCGACCAGCACCGGCTCGCCGGCCTCGCCGGGCGCGAGCGGGGATGACGCGTCGACGGCGTCGGCGACCAGGCAGGTGACGTTGTCGGAGCTGCCGGCCTCGAGGCTGGCGCGGACCAGCTCGACCGAGGCGAACTCGGGGCTGCCGGTGGCCAGGATGTCGGCGAGGCGGTGGTCGTCGAGCACGCCACTGGCGCCGTCGCTGCACAGCAGCAGCCGGTCGCCGGGCGCGAGCTCGATCACGAAGAGGTCGGGCTCGACGTCGCCGGGCCCGCCCAGGGCATTGAGGATCAGGTTGCGGTGCGGGTGGACCCGCGCCTCCGCCTCGGTGATGCGGCCCTCGTCGATGAGGGTCTGCACGAACGTGTGGTCGGAGGTGAGGCGGGTGATCTCGCGGTCGCGGAAGAGGTAGGCCCGGCTGTCGCCGACGTGGCCGATGCCGACCCGGGCGCCGTCGAAGAGCGCCACGGTGGCGGTGGTGCTGGTGCCGTCCAGGCTCGGGTCCTCGTCGGCGAGCTCGTTGATGCGGTCGTGCGCGCGGTGGAGCGCTCCGGCGACCTTCGTGAGCAGGTCGTCGGGGGACCGGTCATCGCCGGAGGGGCCGGCCGGGGGCTCGTCGAGCCGCCGGAGCTGGGCGATCGCGGTGCTGGAGGCGATGTCGCCACGGGCCGCGCCGCCCACGCCGTCGCAGACCGCGACGAGCCAGGGGCCGACGTACCCGGAGTCCTGGTTGTCCTTGCGGACCCGGCCGACGTCGGAGATCGCGGCGAATCGCAGGCGCAGGCTCGTCGGGGGCACCGCTGCTGGCGTCTGGGTCACGGTGGCTACTTCCTGAGCTCCAGGATCGTCTTGCCGATGCGCACCTGGGTGCCGAGGGTGATCGTGGTCGGCTGGGTGATGCGGACCGTGCCGACGTAGGTGCCGTTGGTGGAGCCGAGGTCCTCGACGAACCACTGGTCGCCGGAGGCGGCGATGCGCGCGTGCCGGGTGGAGACGTAGTCGTCGTCGAGCCGGATGGCGGCGTCGGCACCGCGGCCGATCAGGATCGGCGCGCGCTCGAGGTCGACGCGCTCGCCGGCGTTCGAGCCCTCGGTGACGTACAGGTGGGTGGGGGTGCCACGCCGCTTGCCCGACGTCTTGGCCGGCTTGGGTGCCCGGCCCGCGCCCCGCCCGCCGGCGCGCGCGGCCTCGGGCACCCGCGCACCGAACATGTCGGAGCGGATCACCGAGATCGCCGAGAGCACGAAGATCCAGAGGATCGCCAGGTAGGCGATCCGGATGAGGAACAGCGTGAGCTCGGACATCCTCAGCCCTCCTCGAGGATGCGGACGGTCATCGTGGTGTTGCCGACCTTGACCTGCGACCCGTCGCGCAGGGAGGTGTGGGTGATCCGGTGCCCGTCGACGAGCATGCCGTTGGTCGAGCCCAGGTCCTGGACCTCGATCGCGAGCCCCGAGCCGCTGGGCGATCCGGTGACGGTGAACTCGACGTGGCGCCGGCTCACGCCGGGGTCGTTGATGCGTACGTCGGCCTCCGTGCCGCGACCCACGACGAGTCCGGGTGCCTGGAGCGGGTGCCGGGTGCCGTTGACCTCGAGGACCGCGCGTGCCCGTCCCACCTGGGTGTTGGTGGCACCACTGGTGACCTTGGCCTGGGCGCTGCTGCGGATGCGGAACCGGCCGGTCGTGAGGTCCTCGGCCTGCTCGAACGCGATCGACACCGCGCCGGGGAACACGTAGCCCTGCTGGTCGGCGTGGTCGCGCAGCTGCGTCGCGAGGTCGGCGGCGAGCGCGGAGTCGTAGGGCGAGAGCCGGTCGAGGTCGGTCTGCGAGAGCTCGACGTGGAAGTCGTTGGGGACCAGCCGGCGGTCGCGGGAGAGGATCTGGGCGTTGTTGTCGCACTCGCGCTGGAGAGCGGCGGCGATCTCGACCGGCTGGACCGCTGAGCGGAACGCGCGCGCGAACGCGCCGGAGATCATCTGCTCGAGCCGGTGCTCCAGCTTCTGGAGTCCGCCCACGCCGCCTCCTTCCGTCCAGGTCCCGGTGGTCGTGCCCGCCTGCGCGTCCGCCAAACCTGCGGCGGAGCCCACGGCCAGACACCCCGACCGGCGGCCGGGTTCCGACCGATCGTAACGGGGTCGTCCGAGCCGGCGTCGTACGCGTGCCGGAGTGCCCGGCGGCTGATCGTCGCCGCCCGCGGTGCCGGTTTGGGACAAACCCGAGGCCTGGGATAGCCTTGGCCCGCTTCACGCGCGAGTGGCGGAATAGGCAGACGCGCACGGTTCAGGTCCGTGTGCCCGAAAGGGCGTGGGGGTTCAACTCCCCCCTCGCGCACGTGAGTAGCCCCAGGTGACTGGGGCTTTACTCATTTCCGGCCGCCGTCCGCGCGGCTGCGTTCGCGGAGGCCGACGAGATGGTCCCGGTCGAGCCGCACACGGCGGATCGGCTCACGGGAGGCTCATCTGCCGCAGGCCCTCCTGCACCGTCACGACAGGGGAGTAGCCCAGCTCGGTCCGGGCAGCAGTGATGTCGTAGGACCGGTCACGGCCGGTCCAGCTGACGAGCCAGTTCGTCAGCGGCGGCGCTGTCGTGCGGCGAAGCAGGCGAGCCGCGCCGTCCATCGTGGCGGCCATCGGCGCGGCCACCGCTCGCGGGACGCTGCGGCTCTCCGACACGTCGACACCGCGGGTCGCCAACAGTGGGGTGAGGAACTCCCGGAGCGACATGGGCGTGCCGTCGGAGATGTAGTAGACGCCTCGGGGGCGCCCGCGGGTGAGCGCGAGGAGGAGCGCGCCGGCGAGATTCTCGACGTGGATGAAGTCGACGACGTGCTTGCCGTGGTCGATCCACGCGAACCGACCCGCCTCGGCGACCTGGGCGATCTCATCGATCGTCGTCATCCCCCGGCCCCAGATGAACGGCGGCCGGATCACCACCAGCTCGGTGTCCCCGCTCTCGGCGGCCAGCAACGCGCGTTCGGTGGCGAGCTTGACGCGGCTGTAGGCGATGTTGGGCCGACCCTCCGGTGTCGACTCGTCGAGCACGGGGAGTCGTTGTGAGCCGGTGGAGACCGACGCGGCGCTGACGAGAACGAAACGACGTACGCCGGCGGCGACGCACGCTGCGTGCAGGGCGGTGGTCGGCGCCAGGTTGGTCCGCTCGAACAGCGCGTCGGGACCCCAGAAGTCCATGTGGGCTGCGACGTGCACCACCGCGTCGACGTCCTCCAACGCGGACAGCCAGGCCGGTGCCGTCGACTCCCGGCCCGTCCGCCCGAGATCGGCGAGGTCGCCGGCGACCGGCTCCGCGCCGGCTGCCCTCACGCGCTGGATGCTCGAGCCGGACCTGGCGAGACCGACCACCGTGTGCCCCTCGGTCGCCAGCCGACGGACGAGAGTGCTGCCGACGAACCCGCTGCCGCCGGTGACGAAGATCTTCATGTTGTTCTACCTCGAATAGTTTGACGTCAATGTATTGACGTCTATGTAACCTGAGTCCTGATCGGTGGTCAAGGAGGAGGTCGGGTGGTGCCGAAGCCCAAGAGGCCCAGTGCGAAGAGGCCCAGTGCGGCGGAGGTCGCCGACGAGTTCAGTCGTACGGCGAAGGTCCTGGTGCGCCGGTTCGACGAGCGGTTGGGCGAGCATGGCGTCTCGACGCCGCGGTCGCGGCTGGTGACGGAGGTGGCCCGGTCGCAGCCGGTGCGGCTGACCGAGCTCGCCCTCGCGGTCGGCATCGCCCAGGGCACGGCCTCCACGCTGGTCGATGCTCTCGTCCGTGACGGCCTGCTCGAGCGCCACGCCAGTGCGGACGACCGCCGTTCGGTCCTCTTGCGAGTCACCGAGGAGGGAGGGGTTCTCGCCGAACAGTGGGCCGCCGGCTACGAACGGGCGGCCGAGGAGCTCTTCCGGCCGCTCACCGCCGAGCAGCTCTGGATGTTGCGCGAGATCCTGCAAGCGCTGGGCAACTCAGCGGCCGGAGGCGAGCGATCCGTCGAGTCCTGACGGGCCGGCGTGGGTCCGCGGGGGAAGGTCGGCGCGTTCAGTCCTGTCGCGCGTCGTACCGATGCTGCGCGTCCTCGATCTCGTTGCTGTGTGCGAGCGACCACTCGTAGAGCCGGATGAACGGTTCGCGGAACGACTCGCCGAGGGGGGTGAGGGAGTACTCGACGCCGACCGGGGACGTGGGCAGGATCCGGCGCTCGACGAGCCCGTTGCGCTCGAGTCGTCGCAGCGTCTGGGTGAGCACGCGCTGGGTGACGCCCTCGAGCTGGCGCTTGATCTCGTTGAACCGGGTCGGCTGCTCGAGCACGGTCAGGATCATCATCGACCACTTGTCCGCGACCTGGTCGAGGATCGGCCGGGTCGGGCAGGTGGCGACGAAACGGGGCTGGATGGGGGGTGACGAAGGGGTCGGCATGGTGTCCTCGGGGATCCCTAGTACGGGGAAAGTGCGTTCTTGACGGTGCGGGTCGGCGGGCCAAGGGTAGGTATGCATCGCAAACCTACAGTCATTACGACAACCTAGAAAGCCGACCCATGAACCTCCCTGACTACACCTCGCTCCACGTGACCGTCGCCGACGGTGTCGCGACCGTGGTGCTGGACCACCCACCCGTGAACACCCTCGACGGACGGATGATGCTCGAGCTGCACGACCTGCTCGGACGGCACCTGCGAGACGACGACTCGGTCCGTGTCGTCGTCTTCGAGAGCGCTCACGAGGAGTTCTTCCTCGCCCACGTCGACTTCGGGATCTTCGACAGCTACCCCGACCTGCAAGCGGTCGCGGGGGACTACCCCCACGTCAACGTCCACCAGGGCATCGGCGAGCTGCTGCGCAGTCAGCCCCAGGTCACCATCGTCAAGCTCGCGGGCATCGCCCGTGCCGGGGGCGCCGAGTTCGTGGCCGCCGCCGACATGGCCTTCGCGGGGACCGAGCGAGGCAAGATCGCGCAGAGCGAGGTGCTGCTCGGCATCATCCCCGGGGGCGGCGGCACCCAGTTCCTGCTCGAGCGGTCCGGGCGCAACCGCGCGCTCGAGGTGGTTCTCGGCGCCGAGCTCCTCGATGCCGAGACGGCCGCTCTCTACGGCTGGATCAATCGCGCGGTCCCCGACGCCGACCTCGACAGGTTCGTCACGACCTTGGCCCGCAACATCGCCGCACTCGATCCTGGTGTGATCGAGGGAGCCAAGCGAGCCCTGCCCGCGGCGGACCTCACCCGGGGGATGAACGCCGAGCACGACGCCTGGAACGAGCTCGTCGGCCGGGACGCACCGGCCGCCAAGATGAAGCTCGCCATGGATCGTGACCTGCAGACCGACGGTCCCGAGCGCGACTTGGAGGGCTTCCTGCGGCAGGTCGCCGCGGATGCCTGACCTCCGTCGAGCCGCCACCGATCCAGAGAGCGTGAGAGTCATGCCGAACAAGTCGTTCCTCCAGGCCGCATGGGTCGTCGACGACCTCGACGCCGCTGTGCAGCGCTGGCTGGACACCGCCTCCGTCGGACCGTTCTTCGTCATCCGCCATGTCGAGTCCACCGTCCTCCATCGCGGCCGACCCAGCACCATCGACTTCAGCTTCGCGCTCGGACAGGTCGGTGGGATGCAGATCGAGCTCATCGAGCAGCACAACGACGCCGGGTCCGCCTATCGCGACAGCGCGCCGGGAGGCTCGCCCGCCATGCATCACGTCTGTGCCCTTGTCGACGACGTCGCCGTGGAGCGCGAGCGGTTCCGCCGACTCGGGATCGAGGTGGCCCACGAGGGGACGTTCGGTCCCCACCAGATGGAGTTCATCTACTACGACACCCGCGAGCAGATCGGGTGCATGACCGAGCTCCTCGGGCCCGATGACGCGAACCTGAGGATGATGGAGCGCATCGCCGCCGCCGGCGCGGCGTGGGACGGGTCCGACCCCGTGCGCAGCCTCGAGTCGCTCATGTGACCGTGCGCGGGAGCTCACTGCCCGGTGGCGACCCCTCCGCTCCGGAGAAAGGTCGCCACCGGCGCCGTCGCGGTCGCCCAGCTCGCCGTCCGGGGCCTGATCGGCCGGGGCCGCACCTGACCTGACCTCGGCCCGTCAGGCGACGGGGAACCGGGCGATCATCGCGTGCAGCTCCGCGCTGTCCACGTCGGCGCCGAACGGCTCGGTGCCCGGCTGGAGGCGTACGCGGTCGGCGAGCGATCCGGCGACCACGGCGTCGAACCCGAGGCGGTCGACGATGTCGGCGACCACGTCGAGATCGGCCGGGTCGTCGCCGGCGATCGCGATCGCCTTCCGACCGGCCGTGTCGGCTGGCCGGGCCTCGTCCTCGAGGTCGTGGTAGCCCATGTGGTTGAACGCCTTGACCACGCGCGCGTCGGTGAGGAACGCCTGGACGATCTCGCTGGTCGAGGTGGCGGGGTCGGTGAAGTCCTCGCGGATGCCGTCGACCTCCCACCAGTAGTTCATCGCGTCGATGACCAGCTTGCCGGCGAGGGCGTCGACCGGGATGCCCCGATGCTTGCCGAGGGGCAGCGCGAGCACGACGACGTCGGCGCGCCGCGCGGCGTCCTCGGCGGTGGTCGCCCTGGCGCCGGGCGCGAGCACCTCGACGGTCAGCGCGATCTTCTCGGGATCGCCCGACGCGGCGACGAGGACGTCGTACCCGCCGGCGACCGCGAGCTGGGCGAGCACGGTGCCGACCTTGCCGGCGCCGAGGATGCCGAGCACACGCACCGGTGCCGTCATGAGGGGGCGCCCGGGGCTGCGTCCTGGCCCGCGTCCCGGGTCGCCAGCAGCTCGCGGACCCGCGGGATCACCTCGGTGCCGTAGAGGTCGACGGCGCGCAGCCGGGCCGCCGCGGGGAAGCCGCCGGTCGTGTAGATGAGGTCGAAGCGACCGACGTCGAGCGTGCGGACGGCCGATGCGATCTTCTGCGCGACGGTCTCCGGGGACCCGATGTAGAGCGAGCCGTGGGCGATCTCGGCGTCGAACTCGGCGCGTGTGACCGGAGCCCAGCCCCGGTCGGCGCCGATCCGGTCGCGGACCACCTTGTAGCCGGGCCACACGATCTCGGCGGCCTCCTGGTCGGTCTCGGCGATGAACCCCGGCGAGTGCATGCCCACCGGGTGCGCGACGGTGCCGAACTGCTCGGCTGCCCGGCGGTAGAGGTCGACGTACGGCGCGAAGCGGTCCGGGGGGCCACCGATGATCGCGATCATCAGGGGCAGGCCGTAGCGGGCCGTGCGGACGACCGACTGCGGGGACCCGCCCACGCCGACCCAGGTGTCGAGGTGGCCCGACTCGGTCTTGGGGAAGACGTCCGCGTCGACCAGCGGGGCGCGCTTGGTGCCCTGCCAGGTGACGGGCTTCTCCTCGAGCAGCTTCGCGAACAGCTCGATCTTCTCCTCGAAGAGCACGTCGTAGTCGCGCAGGTCGTAGCCGAACAGCGGGAAGGACTCGGTGAACGAGCCGCGGCCGAGGATCACCTGCGCGCGACCGTTCGAGAGGGCGTCGATGGTCGCGAACCGCTGGAAGACCCGCACGGGGTCGTCGGAGGACAAGACCGTGACCCCGGAGGCGAGCTTGATCCGCTCGGTGCGGGTGGCGATGCCGGCCAGCACCGTGTCGGGCGAGGAGATCGCGAACTCGGGTCGGTGGTGCTCGCCGACAGCGATCACGTCGACGCCGAGCCGATCGGCGAGGACGGCCTCGTCGACGACCTGACGGATGGCGGCGGCGTAGGAGAGCTGGGTGCCGTCGGCGTCCTCGGGAAGGTCACCGAAGGTGTCGAGCCCGAACTCCAGGGACTCGTAGGGCGTGGACATGGAGGCACTGCCTTTCGTGGGGGCACTCATCGGGTGCGTCGGGGGTGGGGTGCGGCGGCGGTCAGCTCGAGGGCCAGGTCGCGCAGCGTCTGCAGCTGTCGCTCGGTGAGGGCGCGGGTCATCGCGGTCGCGACGTGCCGGGCGTGGGCGGCGCCGACCCGGCGCTGGACGCTGCGGCCCTCAGGCGTGAGGACGATCCGGCAGGCGCGCGCGTCGTCGGGGTCGGCACGCCGCTCGACCAGCCCGCGCTTCTCCAGGCGCGCGACCATCCGCGAGACGCCGGCCTGGGTGAGCAGGGCGTCGGCCACGAGGTCGCTGATCCGCAGCCCGTCGGGGCGGCCGGCGAGCGCGTACAGCACGCCGTACTCGCGCGGCGGGAGGTCGCCCCAGCCGTCCTCTCGCTCGAGCTCGAGAGCGAGGGTGGCCTGCGCGCGGAACATGGCTTCCCAGGCCTCGTTGGCGAGACGGGTCGTGTGGTCCATGCGCGGCCTCCTCTCGGATCGGGCCAGGTGACGGCTCGCACGGGGTCTAACAACATGACTGCGCATGTATTCCGCCGACGGCGGGGCAGGACCGACGGACGCACGCCCGGCACCTGGTGCGGACCGAGCCGAGACCCCGGGACCACGACCGGGTACTCGAGGTGGAGGTGGGCCCCGGACCGGTTCCATAGCGTCGAAAGCGTGCTGACGAACCTCTTCACCCACCCCGATCGCCGAGCGGCCGGCCTCGTCACACTCATCGTGCTCGCCCTCGGCCTGGTGGCCTGTGGAGACCAGGAGCCCGGGACCGGCACGCCGCACGCACGTCCGGGCTCGGCGCTCGGCAAGCCCGCCGACCGGCTCCGGCCGCCACCCGAGCGAGGGGTGATCGACACCTCGCAGGTGACGGTCGCCCGGCTCGACCCCGACCTGCTCTCCGCGCTCCAGGACGCGGCGCGCGACGCGCTGCACGACCGGGTGCGCCTCGAGGTGACCAGCGGGTGGCGCAGCTGGGAGCACCAGCAGCGACTGTTCGACGAGGCCGTGTCGAAGTACGGCTCGGAGCAGGAGGCGCGGCGGTACGTCGCGCTGCCGGCCGAGTCCGCGCACGTCACCGGCGACGCGGTCGACATCGGCCCGACCGATGCGGCCGTCTGGCTGGGGCAGCACGGGTCGGCGTACGGCCTGTGCCAGATCTTCGCCAACGAGATCTGGCACTTCGAGCTGGCCACGTCGCCAGGCGGGCAGTGCCCGGCGATGTACGCCGACGGTGCCAGCCGGTAGGGAACGCTCGCCATGCCCCTGGTAGGAACGAGGCATGAGGATTCGCAGCATCGGCAACGACACCGTCGGCCGCACCGAGGTCGGTGCCATCGGCCTCGGCCTGATGACGTTCGACCAGACCGGCACCCAGCCCCGTGAGCAGCTGCTCGCCACCGTGCGGGCGGCGCTCGACGCGGGGGTGACGCTGTTCGACACCGCCGACGCCTACGGGCCCGGTGACGAGAAGGGCGCGGGTGCGCAGGGCGAGAACGAGCTGTTGATCGCCTCGCTGCTCGACGAGCTCGGCGTACGCGACCGGGTGCTGCTCGCCACGAAGGGCGGCCACGTTCGCACCGAGGGCGGCGGCTGGGGCACCGACAGCTCCGCGGCCCACCTCAAGCAGGCGGTCGACGACAGCCTGCGGCGCCTCGGAGTCGAGCAGATCGCGCTGTGGCAGCACCACCGCCCGAGCAGCAAGACGCCGTACGACGAGGTCCTCGCGACCATGCAGGAGATCGCCGCGACCGGCAAGGTCCGGATGTTCGGCATCTCCAACGCCAACCCCGAGCAGATCCGCGCCGCGCACGCCGCGCTGGGGGACCAGCTCGTCAGCGTGCAGAACCAGTTCTCACCGGCGTTCCGCAGCAGCCGGCCCGAGATCGACGTGTGCGAGGAGCTGGGTGTGGCGTTCCTGCCGTGGAGCCCCCTGGGCGGCCTCGGCGACGCCAAGGAGCTGGCCGACAAGCACCCGGCGTTCGCGGAGGTGGCGCAGGCGCACGGGGTGAGCGCCCAGCAGGTCGCGCTCGCCTGGGAGCTGGCTCAGTCGCCGGTCGTGATCCCGATCCCGGGCGCCAAGCGGCCCCAGTCGATCCAGGACTCCGCCGCCGCCGCCGAGCTCGAGCTCACCGACGAGGAGCTGCGCGCGCTCGACGCCGACTGAGGCTGGTCGCAGGACGTCATACGGAAAGTGCGCTCCAGGCCAGTGCGCTCCAGGCCAGTGCGCTCCAGGCCACAGAACGTATGACGTCCGGGAGCGGCGTCCCTGACTCAGCGGGGAAGGGTGATGACGGTCTTGTCTCCGGTGCGGGCCACGGCGTGGGAGAACGCCGCCGCGGCGTCGGCGAGCGGGAACCGGTGGCTGACCAGGGCGTCGAGGTCCAGGCCGGTCGTGGCCAGCTCGATGGCGCGGGGATAGGTGTCGTGCATCCGGCGGACCATCGCGAACGTCAGGCCCTTGCGGCGCGCGGGGGCGGCCTGGAACGCCGAGAGCGCCACCGACGGGATGCCCCCGAGGGCGATCCGGGCGCCGGGTCGGGTGCAGGACACGGCCGCGGCGATCGCGTCGTCGACACCGGCCATCTCGATCGCCACGTCGACCCCGCGCCCGGAGGTCGCGGCCGCCACGGCCGCGACGACGTCCTCGGGGGCGAAGGCCGCGTCGGCACCGAAGCGCTGCGCGGTCTCGCGCCGGTGGGCGAGCGGCTCGCTGACGAACACCCGCCGGGCACCGGTACGCCGGGCGACGGCTGCGGCGAGGATGCCGATCGGGCCACCGCCGGCGACCAGCACGTCGTCGCCGGCGCGCACGTGCGCGACCCCGGCGGCGTGGATCGCGACACCGAGCGGCTCGAGCAGGGCACCCGCGTCGTCGCTGAGCGAGTCGGGCAGCGGGAACAGCAGGTGGTCCGGCCAGACCAGCGACTCCTGGAGGCCGCCGTCGAGGCCGGCGTGCCCGGCGAACCGGACCTCCGGGCACAGGTTGCCGTGGCCGGCGCGGCACTGCTCGCAGACGCCGCACGGGATCGCCGGGTCGACCGCGACCCGGCGGCCGGCGTACGGGCCGTCGAGGGCGACGCCGGCGAACTCGTGTCCCGGGACCACCGGACGGTCGAGGGTGACCTCGCCGGTGCCGCCGTCGGTGTACCAGTGCAGGTCGGAGCCGCACAGGCCGACCGAGGTGACCGCGACCGTCGACCAGCCCTCGGGAGCGGCGGGAGGTGGGTCGACCTGCTCGACACGGAGGTCACCGATGCCGTGGAGACGGGCCGCTGCTGCCACGCCGCCAACCTACTCCCGGCGCGCTCCGTCGCCGGCGGCGGGCAGCAGCACGGTGACGACCATCGCGGGACCGTGCTCGCAGGCGACCGGCGCCGACACGCCGCGCCGTTCGTGCCGTCCGCCGGCGCACAGCCGGACCTCGCCGCCGGCGGCCAGCACGGACTGCTCGACGATCGACAGCCCGAGCCCGGCCCCCGGCCGGGCGCGCGCCTCCGGGGATCGGGTGAACCGGCCGGTCGCCTCGGCGAGCAGGCCGGCGGGCATCCCGGGCCCGGCGTCCTCGACGAGCAGCCGCACCCACCCGGCCCCGGTGGTGCCGGCCCGGTCGACGACGACCCGCACCGGGGCCGCGCCGTGGATCAGAGCGTTGTCGAGGAGGTTGCGCACGATGCCCTCCAGCACGCCGACATCGACCGCGGCGACCAGCTCACCGTCCATGTCGCGGGCGGACACCTCGAGGTCGATGCCGCCCGCGTGCGAGGGGTCACCCAGCCGCCGTCGCTCGACGACCGCCGCAGCCACGTGGCCGACATCGGCGGCACCCACGGCGGTCGCGGGCGATCCCAGCCGCAGCAGCTGCTCGGCCAGGTCCGCGAGCCGGCCGACGTCGACCGCGAGCTCGGCCAGGACCCGCTCGTGCTCCTCCGGGGTCCGGTCACGGCGCAGGGCGAGGTCGATGCGGCTCTTGAGCAGGGTCAGCGGGGTGCGCAGCTCGTGGCTGGCGTCGTCGACGAACCTGCGCTCGTGCGCCAGCGACCGCTCCAACGCGGTGAGCATCTCGTTGAGCGTGTGGCCCAGCCGGGTGACCTCGTCGTCGCGGCCGGCCGGTACGTCGAGCCGCAGCCCGCTCGCCCCGCGCGCGATCTCGTCGGCCCGGCGGCGGTAGCGCTCCACCGGCCGCAGCGCGGCACGGGCCAGCACGTCGCCGACCAGCGCGGTCACGACCAGCGCGCCGAGACCCGCGAGCGAGAGCTGGAGCAGCAGCTCGCGCAGCGCCTCGTCGCGGTGGTCGCGGCGTACGCCGACCACGAGGTAGCTGCTGCCACGGCCGAGGCGGGTCACCTGCAGCCGATAGGGCCGGTCGGCCGCCGGCAGGAAGGCGCCCACGTCGCGGATCAGCCCGCCGGTCCCCACCCGGGCCAGGTCACGCGCACTCAGCAGCGCGGCGCCCTCCGCCGGACCCCCCGAGTCGACCACCGTGCCGCTCGGGTCGAGCACCTGCCAGCTCACGCCGGTCGCGGCCGCCTCGGTGGGGGAGCGGACCTGTCCGGCCTGATCGACCAGGGGCGCGATCGTGCCGGTGGCCTGGGCCAGCTCGCCGTCGAGGTCGCGGTCCAGTGCGTACTGGACCCTCCAGTAGACGAACGCCCCGGCCGCGGTGAGCACTACGAGCATCGCGGCGGCGAAGCCGGCCACCAGCCGGGTGCGCAACGGCAGCCGCGCCACCCGAGACGGCAGCGTCCGAGCCGTCATGGGACGTCGATCCGGTAGCCGGCGCCGCGCAGCGTGGTGATCGTGCTCGTGCCGAACGGCCGGTCGATCTTCGCCCGGATCGAGGCCAGGTGGACGTCGATCACGTTGCTGCGCAGATCGGTCTCGCCGTCCCACACCTCGTCGAGGATCGTGAACCGCGACACGGCCTGGCCGGCCCGCGCGACCAGCAGGTGCAAGATGTCGAACTCACGGGCCGACAGCTCGATCTCGGTGCCGGCACGGGTCACCCGCCGGGCGCCGGGGTCGACCACGAGATCACCCACCTCGACCACCGTCTCCTCCCCGATCGTGGCTCGGCGGCGCAGCGCCCGCAGGCGCGCGAGCAGCTCGTCGAGGTCGAACGGCTTGGGCAGGTAGTCGTCGGCACCGGCGTCCAGCCCCTCGACGCGGTCGCGCACCTGGCCGCGGGCGGTGAGCATCATGATCGGGGTCGTGACCCCGGCGCGGCGCAGCCGCCGGCACACGGTCATCCCGTCGGTCCCGGGCAGCATCCAGTCCAGCAGCAGGACGTCGTACGGCAGGCCGCCGGGCAGCGCGCGACCGTAGGCCGAGGTGCCGTCGTGAACGGTCTCGGTCTCCCAGCCGGCCTCGGTCAGCGACTGGTCGAGCAGCGCCGCCAGGCGCTCGTCGTCCTCCGCGATCAGGATCCGCACGACTCCACCCTGCACCCCGGGGACGCGTTTCACCGTCCCTTCATGCGCGCGGTCCCCCGGCCGGGTGGTCCGCGACGGCCGCCGCACTCCGCCTCCGGTCCCGCTCGGGCGGTGACCACGCCGGAGCGACGGTTCGGCGGGTGGCGGGGCTCGGGACCCGCCAGACTGTGACGGTGGACCGACCGACGCTTCGCCGGCTCTTCCCGCGCCGGGTCGCGATCGTGTGCGCGGTGGTGCTGGTCGTGCAGGCCGTCGGCCTCGCCCTGCTGGTCCGCGACGTCCGCGAGCCCCGCCCGCACCACGCGCCGGTCGCGGTGGTCGCGCCGGCGATCGTGGCGCAGGGGTTGGCCGAGCAGGTCAACGCCTTGCCGGGTCATCCGCTGGACGTCACCGCCAGCGACGACCGGGAGGCCGCGGTCGACGACGTCCGCCACGGCGTCACCGTCGGCGCCGCGCTCGTCGACCTGAGCGGCACCCAGGACCAGCTCGTGCTCAACGGCGCGACGGACGAACGGCTCTCGCGTGCCGTCCTCGAGCAGGTCAGCGCCATCGAGCGTTCGCACGGGCGGACGCTGACGGTCCGGCACGTGTCCGCATCCGCCGTGCACGACCACGTCGTCCGCCGGCTCTCCGTCGGGTTCGGTGCGCTGGGCTTCCTGCTGGCCCTGGTGCTCTCGTTGCGGTTCGGCCCGGTGGCGCGGACGCTGCGGCTCGGCACCCGGCGGATCCTCGTGGTCAGCGCCGTCTCGCTGATCGCGGGGTACGTCGTGGTGAGCGTGCTGCCCGGCGTCAGCGGGCTCGAGACCCGGGCCCAGCTGCAGCTCGCCGGCGTGCTCGCGCTCTCGGCGGTCGTGGCCGGCACGCTGACGCTCGCGCTGGAGGGAGTCGCCGGCTTCGGCGGGCTCGGGCTGTGCGGCGCGTTCTACCTGGTCGTGGCGACCCCGCAGCTGCTGGGCACCGATCCGCGCCTGCTGCCCGAGCCGTGGCCGCTGCTGTCGGGGTGGACCCCGCCCGGGGCCAGCGTCGAGGCGCTCAGCGCGATCGCGCTCTACGCCGGCACCGGCACCCGGCTGCCCCTGCTGGTGCTCGCGGTCTGGTTGCTGGCCGCCGTCCTGGCGCTGCTGGTGTCGCGGCGCGAGCGCGCCCGCGAGCAGACGGCCCCGGACGCGGGACTCGACGAGCCGCTGCTGCTCCACCCCCCGCTGACCCCCGCCGTACGCCACGGCCGCCTGGTGCGCTGGCGGTGGCGGGTCGGCGTCGTCGTGCTCCCGGCGGCCGTCGCGGCGTTCGCCCTGGTGTCGTTCGTCCCGCGGGACGCGGTCGCCCACGCGGCCGCGGTCGCCAGCCGCGCCAGCCAGACCCAGTGCGTGTCGACCGGCCAGGTGCGCACCGTTGCCGACCTGAACCGGATCGCCCGGACGGTGCGCGGTGGCCCGGAGTTCGAGGGCGGCGACGTGGGCGCCGACACCGAGCTGCAGGACGGCCGGCGGCTGATGGTGTTCGGGGACACGCTGCGCAGCCCGTCGTTCGACGGTCAGCGGTTCGTGCGCAACTCGATGCTGGTCTTCGGTGGGGAGTGCATCCAGGCGATCGTCCCTGAGGACCACGGCGCGCTGATCCCCGACCGGCCCAGTGCGCTGTCGACCGGCCGGGTGGGCTACTGGCCGATGTCGGCGGTGACCGTCACCCATCCCGGCTACGACCTGGTGGTGGTGACCTGCCAGCGGGTCCGGAGCACCGACGCGGCCGACGCCTTCGGGTTCGAGACCCTCGGCCCCGCGGTGGCGGTGTTCGTGGTGCCGCGCGGTGAGACCCCGCAGCTGGTGGGTGTCCGCGACGTCGGCCCCGACGCGGCCGACATCACCCGCCCCGAGTGGGGCGCCGCCACGGCGCTCGACGGAGGCTGGCTCTACCTCTACGGCACCGCGAACCCCGACCAGCCCTACGTCTTCGGCTTCTCCCTGCAGGTCGCGCGGGTGCGTCCGGACGACGTGCTGCGCCCCTCGGCGTGGCAGTACTGGTCGGGCGAGGACTGGGTGGGCGACCCGAGCCGGAGCCAGCAGCTGATCGGCGCGGACGGAGGGACGTCGCAGACGCTGTCGGTGTTCCGCGAGGGCGACCACTGGTACGCACTGAGCAAGCGCAACGAGTTCCTCGGCAGCGACGTCGTGGTGTGGACCGCCGCGCACCCCTGGGGACCCTTCGACCACGGCAGCACCGTGGCCGCCCTGCCGTCCAACGCCGCGGAGGGTCGGCTGCGGTACATGCCGCTGGCCCACCCCGGGCTGCTCCCGGAGCCCGGCACCGTGGTGGTCTCCTACAGCCAGAACCGCACCGACGTCGGCGAGGTCGTGGACGACCCGACGCGCTACCGGCCACGGTTCCTGCGGGTCGACCTGCCGTAGGCGTCGACGTCGGGGCGCGTGCGGGCGCCGGCCCGGACAGGGATACTGGCCCGCATGGCGCAGGCGAGGGGCAGCGGTCGGCGGCGTACGACGTTCCTGCTCCTGCTGCTGGCCGTGGTGGTGAACCTGCCGCTCGTGCACAGCACCTGGACCGACTCGCGGGTCCAGCGCTCGGGTGTCGAGGTCACCGCGACCGTCGTCGACCACACGGGGTCCGGGCTGCTCTCGTTCCGGTTCCCCACGAGCATCGACCCCGACCAGCGCACCTGGTCGGCCGACCTGGGCGACGCGGCGTACGACGACGCGGTCGCCAGCGGCCGGATCCGGGTGCGCGTCCTCGAGGACGACCCGTCCGCGTACCGGGCTGCCGGCGCCGTCGAGAGCCGGGTGCCGTGGGTGGCCACCGGCATCGCCGACATCGTGCTGCTCCTGCTGGGCCTGCTGATGTGGCGCTTCGCCGGACGGATGCGGGCCAACCTGCGCGCGGTCGCGCTCGGCGACGTGGAGCGCTGTGCGCCGGAGACCCTGCTCGAGCGGCAGCAGGCGGAGGACTACCTCGTGCGCGGGGAGGTGCTCGAGGTGGGTCCGGACCGGGTCGTGATCGACCTCGGCAACCGGACGATCGAGATCCTCCTCGACGGGCACCTCAACCCCGTCGGCCACCAGCAGGCGGCCCAGGTGCGTGCTCGGATGATCGCCTGAGGCGCTCGTTCGCGCGCGGTCAGACCCACGCCCCGGAACGGCTGTCCTAGGCGGCTACGGGCCGGCCGGGCGCGGCCGGGCGAGCCTCGATGGCCTCGACGGTCTCGAGAGTCTCGGTCTCGACGAGAGCCGGGCGGCGGGCGAGGCCGGACACGAGCACGGCCACCATCAGGGTCGGCACGAGCAGCACGAAGGCCAGCAGGCCGGCCATCAGCAGTGCGGTGATCGTCATCGGTTCCTCCGGGGGTGCGGTCTGCTGAGAACGGTTTCCCGCGCGGCGCACCTCGAAACCCACGGACCGGTGTGCGCTGCGTGACACCGACACATCCGAGCCGCCCTGGGTGGGTAGTGGCCACCCATGACCACCTTCTCCGCCGACACCCGAGCCGAGGCCGTCGTGGACGCACCGCGCGAGCGCATCTGGGCCGCTCTCACAGATCCCGGCCTGGTGGCCGACCTGACGCCGTTCGTGCGCACGATCCGCGAGGACGGGGACCACTGGCGCTGGGAGCTGTCGGGGCTCAAGGTGCTCGGAGTCGGGGTGGCGCCGTCGTTCACCGAGAAGATGACGTACGACGAGCCGGAGCGGATCGAGTTCCGGCACGACCCGCCCGCCGGTGCGACCGAGCGATCCTCCGTGGAGGGGTGGTACTCCCTCGAGCCGCACCCGGCCGGCACCCGGCTGGTCACCGCGCTCGAGATCACCATCGACCTGCCGCTGCCCCGCGCCGCCGGTGGCGCCGTGCGGGCGACGATGAACCGCGTCATCGACCAGATGGGCGAGCGGTTCTCGAAGAACCTGCTCGCCCACCTGGACGCGTCTCGCGCGTCGACTTCGTCGCCGCGCGGGGCGCGAGATCGATCCTGAGTCGGTCAACCGACCGTGCGGTTGCGCTCGCCGGTCCGCTGCGGGCCGCGGCGCGTCTCAGCCTGTCCTACGACCTTGAACTCTCCTCCAGGTCGTCGAACGCGTCGTCGAAGTTGCCGTCGCGCATGTAGGGGCGCTCGAGCTTCTCGCCCTCGACGTCGACGTCGGGCAGCAGCCGGTCGAGCCAGCGCGGCAGCCACCAGGCCCGGTCACCGAGCAGGTAGAGCACCGCCGGGATCAGGGCCATGCGGACCACGAACGCGTCGAAGACGACCGCGATCGCGAGCGCGAAGCCCATCGACTTGATGATCGGCTCGTCTTGCAGCATGAACGCCGCGAACACCGCCGTCATGATCGCCGCAGCGGCGGTGACCACCCGGGCGCTGTTGCGGAAGCCGTCGACGATCGCCTCGCGCATGGGGTAGCCGTGCACGTGGGCCTCGCGGATCCGGGTCACCAGGAAGACCTGGTAGTCCATCGCCAGCCCGAACACCACGCCGATCAGGAAGATCGGCATGAAGCTCACGATCGGCTGGCCCTCCATGATGCCGAACGCGCCCTTCTGGAACACCGCGACGGTCGCCCCGAGGGTGGCCAGCACCGACAGCAGGAAGCCGAGGGTCGCGGTCAACGGGACCAGGACCGAGCGGAACACGATCATCAGCAGCAGGAACGCGAGCCCGATGACCACCGTGAGGTAGATCGGCAGCGCGCTGCTGAGCCGCTCGGAGACGTCGGTGGTGATCGCGGTCAAGCCGGTCACGCCGGTGTCGGTGCCGGTCTGCTGCTCGATCGAGTCCTGACCGTCGCGGAGCGCGGAGAGCAGGTTCTCGGTCGCGGTGTCGTCGGGTCCGGAGCTCGGCGTGACCATGATCTGGGCGCCGGTGCCCTCCTTGTTCATCGCCACGATCTGGGCGTTCGTGACGTCGTCGAGCCCGGCGGCCCACGAGGCGACCTCGCCGATGGCGTCGCCCCGGTCGGCCTCGGCCACGTCGGTGGCGTCGACGACCACGAGCAGCGGACCCTCGCGGCCGGGGCCGAACGCCTCGGACATCAGGTCGGAGGCCTTGCGCTGCGTGGTGTCGGAGGAGGCGGTGCTGTCGGTCGGGAAGGCCAGGTGCAGGTCCTTGAGCGGTACGGCGAGCGCGCCGAGCGCGACGACCACCAGGAGCGCGACGGCCACGGGCTTGCGGCCGACCAGGCGGGCCCAGCGCACCCCGTTGTTCAGCACGTGCCCGTCGGGCTCGCGGTGGGGCGCGTAGCGGCGGACCCGGCCACCGAAGGCCTTGGACTTCAGCAGGCCGAGGATCGCGGGCAGCAGGGTGAGGGCGACCAGCACCGCGATCAGCACGGTGCCGGCGGCCGCGAGACCCATCGCGGTGAGGAACGGGATCCGGACGACCGCGAGCGCGGTCAGCGCGATGAACACCGTGAGGCCCGCGAAGACGACCGCCGAGCCCGCCGTACCGACCGCGATGCCGATGGCCTCCTCGCGGTCCTCGGTGTGGTGCAGCTCGGTGCGGTAGCGCGCGAGGATGAACAGCGTGTAGTCGATGCCGACCGCGAGGCCGATCATCGTGGCGAGCATCGGCGTGCTGGACCCGATGTCCATGAACGCCGTCATGCCGGTGACACCGGTGATGCCCAGTCCGACCCCGAACAGCGCGGTGACGATCGGCAGGCCGGCCGCGACCAGCGAGCCGAAGGTGAGCACGAGGACCATCAGTGCGACCGCGATGCCGATCAGCTCCGAGGACCCCCCGGGCTCGGTCATCGCGCTGGTGCCGGAGCCGTTGGCCTCGACGGTGAGTCCGCTCGCGCGGGCATCGTCCATGACCTGGAGCAGCGCGTCCTGGGTGGCCGGCTCGACGTCGGCGACGGTGTCGACGTCGTAGTCGAACGTGATGGTGCCGACCCGGCCGTCCTCGGACAGCGGGCTGAGCGCGTCGGCGTTGGCTCCTGCCTGGTCGATGGGCGTGCCGTTCTGCTTCGCGGCGTCCAGCAACTGCTGGCGCTGGGAGTCGGCGGCCTCGACCGGGTTGGCGATCGGGGCGTCCTTGGCCACCTGCGGGAGCGTGCGCAGCTCCCCGACCAGGTCATCGACGGCGCCGGCGTACGCCGGCTCCGCGAGCGTGTGGCCCTCCGGGGCGGCGACGACGACGTTCACCGTCGCCTGGTCCAGGGCGTCGACCGAGCTGGGGAACAGCTCGGACTGCATGTCGGCGGCCTTCTCCGAGGGGATGCCCGGGATCGAGAAGGCGTCTGTCATCGGCTTGGACATCGTCGCGGCGAACGTGCCGACGGCGAGCATCGCGATGATCCAGCCGGCGATGAAGATCGGCCACCGCCGGTAGGCGGTCTTGCCGAGGCGGTGCAACAGGGTGGCCATGGGTGGCGGGTCTCCTGGGGAAGTGGTTCGGGGTGGGCGATCAGGCGAGCAGGTCGCGCGCCAGACGGACGTTCTCGTCGAAGATCTCGGCGACCGGTCGGCCGGCGGGATCGTCGTTCAGCTGGTTGATCGCGACGTCGAAGACGGCGACGAGCAGGCGGACGAGCAGCCGGGCCCGGGCCTCGCCGAACTCCTCGCCCTCGCGCCGCAGGATGTGGTCGACGAGGTCGGCGGTGACCTGCTCGAAGCGCTCGTGGGCGACCACGATCAGCCGCGGGGTGTGATGCAGGATGCGGTGGCCGAGCGCCATGACCTCGGGGTCGAACCCCTTCTCGGTGAGGATCACCTCGGCGAGCGCGGAGAGGTCGTCGACCAGGCGACCGGTGGGGCCGCCACGGTGGAAGGCCTCGAGGGCGTCGGCCGGCAGCTCGGGGGTGCTCCCGAGGACGGCGTCGACCTTGCCGGGGAAGTAGTTGAACAGGGTGCGCCGCGACACGTCGGCCACGGCGGCCAGCTCGTCCATGGTCCAGCCGTCGAGCCCGCGCTGGTCGGTCAGCTCGAGGGCGCAGCGGTGGATCCGGAGCTCGGTCTCCCGCTTCTGGGTCTCGCGGCGACCGCAAGATGTTGCACTCAACTTCACGAAGTGCAGTTTTGCACTTACGACCAAGAAGTGCAACTTTGTGGCGGTCGTCACAGGAACGCCGGGCGGAGCCGCCCCGACTTGCTCGCGAGCCACCCGCAGCGGAAAGGTGCGGGGCATGGCCGCCACCGCGTCGTCGTACTCGATCACCATGCGTCTGCACACCGCGCCCGACAACGGGGTGGTCGGTGCGGTGGCCACGGCGATCTCACAGGCGGGCGGCGTGGTGACGGCGATCGACGTGGCGGAGTCGAACGCCGAGCGGCTCATCGTCGACGTCACGTGCTCGGCGAGCGATGCCGATCACGCCGAGGAGCTCGAGGCCGCCGCGGCCGCGGTCGAGGGCGTCGCGGTCTATCGCGTCAGTGACCGGACGTTCCTGCTGCACATCGGCGGCAAGATCGAGGTCGCCTCCAAGGTGCCGCTGCGCAACCGCGACGACCTGTCGATGGCCTACACGCCCGGCGTCGGCCGGGTCAGCATGGCGCTGGCCGAGAACCCGGGCGACGTGTCCCGCCTGACGATCAAGGGCAACTCGGTCGCGGTCGTCACCGACGGCTCGGCAGTGCTCGGCCTCGGCAACGTCGGACCGGGTGCCGCGCTGCCGGTGATGGAGGGCAAGGCGGCGCTGTTCAAGCGGTTCGCCGACATCGACGCCTGGCCGATCTGCCTGGCCTCCCAGGACACCGACGAGATCGTGCGGGCCGTGGAGATGATCGCTCCGGGGTTCGGCGGGATCAACCTCGAGGACATCGCCGCGCCGCGCTGCTTCGAGATCGAGCGGCGACTCCGCGAGAGCCTGGACATCCCGGTGTTCCACGACGACCAGCACGGCACCGCGATCGTCGTCCTGGCCGCCCTCACCAATGCCCTGCGCGTGGTGAAGAAGGAGATCCACGACGTGCGCATCGCGGTCTCCGGCGGCGGCGCGGCCGGCACCGCGATCGTGACGCTGCTGATCGCGGCGGGCGCGCCCGACATCGTGGTGTGGGACCGCGAGGGCTGCCTCTCGCGCGACGACGACACGCTCTCGCCGGCGAAGAAGCAGCTCGCCGAGGTCACCAACCCCCGGGGGGTCCGCGGCGACCTGCGAGCGGCCCTGGCCGGTGCCGACGTGTTCATCGGGGTCAGCGGACCCGGGCTGCTGCGGCCGGAGTGGATCCAGGACATGGCGCCGGATCCCGTGGTCTTCGCCCTGGCCAACCCCGACCCCGAGGTCGACCCCGCGGAGGCTGCCAAGTACGCCGCCGTGGTGGCCAGCGGCCGCTCCGACTACCCCAACCAGATCAACAACGTGCTCGCGTTCCCCGGGGTGTTCCGGGGCCTGCTGGACGCCCGGGCCAGCGAGATCACCATCGACATGCTGCTGCGCGCCGCCGAGGCCATCGCGCTGGTCGTCAAGGACGACGAGCTCAACCCGGCGTTCATCATCCCGACGGTCTTCCACCCCGACGTGCAGCGCAAGGTGGCCGCCGCCGTCCGCGGCGTCTGACCGCCAACGGTGGTTGAGGTGCGAGCGAAGCAAGCCTCGAAACCACCCCGCAGGTGACGGTCACCCCACCCGGCGCGGCCACCAGAACCGGTCGCCGAGCCGCATCGCGATCGCCGGCACCAGCAGCGTGCGCACGAGCAGGGTGTCGAGCAGCACGCCGAGGCAGATGATCGTGCCGAGCTGGGCGAGCACGACCAGCGGAAGCACGCCCAGCACGGCGAACACCGCCGCGAGCAGGATGCCCGCGCTGGTGATCACACCGCCGGTCGCCGAGAGCGCGCGCAGCATGCCGTCGCGCGACCCGTGCCCGACGGACTCCTCGCGGGCCCGCGTCACCAGGAAGATGTTGTAGTCGACGCCGAGCGCGACCAGGAACAAGAACGCGAACAGCGGCACCCCGCTGTCCATCGCGCCGAAGCCGAGCGGCCCGGTGAACAGCCACCACGAGGCGCCCATGGCGGCGGCGTACGTCGCGACCACGGTGAGCACCAGCAGCACCGGAGCGACCGCGGAGCGCAGCAGCAGCACGAGGCCGCCGAGCACCAGCACGAGGATCAGCGGCACGATCAGCCGCAGGTCGCGGTCGGATCCCTCGCGCTCGTCGATCGCCTCCGCCTCCGAGCCCGTGACGTGCGCGTCGTACGGCGCGACCGCGTCGCGCAGCGCCTCGACGGTGTCGGTGTTCTGGCCCGAGCGGCCGGAGAGCACGGTGTCGACGACGCTCACGCCGTTGCCGGTCTCGGAGACCCGAGCCGAGGTCACGCCCTCCACCGAGCGGACGGCGTCGAGCACCTCGTCGGCCGACCCCGTGGTGACCACCTGGGTCGGGTCGGCGGTGCCGGCGGGGAACGACTCGGCGAGGCGGCTCGCGGCGCTGATCGCCTCCGGCTCGTCGAGGAACTGCTCGGCCTGGTCGAGGCCGAGGTCGATGCGGAAGAGGCCGACGGCCATCACGGCCAGCAGCAGCAGCGACCCGGCGATGACCGTGCCGGGACGTCGGTCGACCCGCTCGCCGATCCGGTGCCACACGGTGCCGGACTCCACCGTCACGGTCTCGCCGACGTGCGGCACCCGCGGCCAGAACACCCAGCGGCCGAAGAGCACCAGCGCCGCGGGGAGCACGGCGAGGGCGAAGGTCGCGGCGACCACGACGCCGACCGCGCACGCCAGCCCCAGGCCCCGGGTGGTCGGCGTGAGCGAGAGCAGCAGCGTCAGCAGGCCGAGGACGACCGTGGTGGCGCTGGCGATGACCGCCTCCGCCGTACGCCGCAGCGCGTGCGCCATCGCGCGGTACCGCGACTCCTCGGTGCGCAGCTCGTCGCGGTAGCGCGAGATCAGCAGCAGCGCGTAGTCGGTGCCCGCGCCGAACACGAGCACCGAGAGGATGCCGACCGTCGACTCGTCCCACGCGACGTTCACCGCGGCCATCACCTGGGTGGCCAGCACGGCGGCGAGCCGGTCGGCCACGCCGACCACGGCCAGCGGGACCAGCCACAGGACGGGGCTGCGGTAGGTGATGACCAGGAGCACCGCGACCACGAGCGCGGTGACCAGCAGCAGTCGGGTGTTGGCGCCCTCGAACACGGCCGCGAGGTCGGCCTGGACCGCGGCCGGCCCGGTCACCTGCGCCTCGACCCCGTCGGGCGCCGCCTCGTCCGCCGCGGTCCGCAGCTCCTCGACGGTGTCCGCCACCTTGCTGGCCGCCCCGGAGGGCACCGGGATGGCGAGCAGCGCGGCGGTGCCGTCCTCGGACGGGACCAGCGGGCTGGCCTGCTCCCCGGACGGGCCGCCGCCGCGGGAGGCAAGGTCGCCGGCGGCGTCGCGCAGCGCGGCCAGCTGGTCGCCGGAGAGCTTGCCCTCGGCCGCGGTGAACAGCACGATCGCAGCCGTCGACACGTCCTCGGGCAGCCGGTCGAGCAGCGCCGCGCCCTGGGTGCTGTCCAGGCCCTTCGGCAGGGAGTCGGTGCTGCGGTCCGCGCGGTCGGCCTCGCCCACTCCACCGATGAGCGCCAGCGCCAGCAAGAATGGGACGAGCGCGACGAGCAAGGCCGAGCGACGGCCGGTGACCAGCGCGGCGATGCGGTGCGACATGAGAGCCTCCGGGGCGAGCAGTCGGTATGATCGCTAACTAGGTTAGACATCAAGTAGGTGAAACAAAAATGGCGGAAGCCGAGTCGTCCGGTCCGGCGACCGAGTTCGCCGACGCCTGGCGCCAGACCGGGAGCCTGGTCGCGCTGCGCGAGGCGATCGAGGCCGGCGCGCGGGTGCGGCACGTCGTCGCTCGGCGGGCTGGGCTCGGCGACTCCGAGCTGGTCGCGCTCCAGCACCTCGTGCGTTCACCGCTCGGTCCGGCCGAGCTGGCCCGACTGCTCGACGTCAGCACCGCGGCCTCGACCGGCATCGTCGACCGTCTCGCGGAGCGCGGGCACGTCGAGCGCCACCCGCACGCGGCCGACCGCCGGCGCACGGAGGTGCGGGTGACCCCCTCCGGACGCGAGGAGGTGCTCGCGCACCTCCTGCCGATGTTCACCGCCCTCGACGCGTGGGACCGATCGTTCACCGACGCCGAGCGGAGCGTGGTCGAGCGCTACCTGCGCGGTGCGCAGGCGGCGTTCGAGCAGGTCGCGGGTCCGGCGAGGAGCCCTCAGCCGCCGCCTTCGGAGGCGTAGAGCGCGGCGCCCACGACGCCCGCCTTGTTCAGCAGCGCCGCCGGGATGATCTCGGTGTCGAGGTCCAGCAGCGGGAGGAACTCCGCGGAGTTCTTGCTGACGCCGCCGCCGACGACGAACAGCTCGGGGGAGAAGAGCTTCTCGAGCGTGCGGTAGTACGTCGTGAGCCGCTTGGCCCACCGCTCCCACGAGAGGTCGTCGCGCTCGCGGGCACTGTTGGCCGCCCGCGACTCGGCGTCGTGGCCGTCGATCTCGAGGTGGCCGAGCTCGGAGTTCGGCACCAGCACGCCGTCGTGGACCATCGCCGAGCCGATGCCGGTGCCCAGGGTCGTGACGATCACCAGCCCCGACCGGCCCTTGGCCGCGCCGTACCGGACCTCGGCGAAGCCGGCGGCGTCCGCGTCGTTGACGACGTGCACCTCTCGGCCGGTCGCCTGGGTGAACAGGCGGTCGGCGTCGGTGCCGAGCCAGGACTTGTGGATGTTCGCGGCCGAGCGGACCACTCCGTGGCGTACGACGCCCGGGACCGTCACGCCGACGGCCCCGGTGCAGTCGGGGAACTGGGAGAGGAGCTCGACGAAGACGTCGGCGACCCGCTCGGGGGTCGAGGGGTCCGGCGTCTTGATCCGCACCCGCTCAGCGGCGAACTCACCGGCGTCCAGATCGACCGGGGCGCCCTTGATGCCGGTGCCGCCGAAGTCGATGCCGAAGGGCTGCTGTGCCGTCTGCGCCATCTCGCAACCCTAAACTGCACGGCATGTCGGCGCACGAGACCCGGATGCTCATCCTGGGTGCGGTCGCGCTCTTCGAGCCGGTCAACGGCTACCAGATCCGCCGCGAGCTGCTGTCGTGGCAGGTGGACCGGTGGGCCAACACCAACCCGGGCTCGATCTACCACGGGCTGACCTCGCTGACGAACCTCGGCCACCTGGTCCGCCACGACCTGGTCGACGCCGGCCGCGAGGTCGCGGTCTACGAGCTCACCCCGGGCGGGCGCGAGGAGCTGCGCCGGCTGATGGTGACCTCGTTGGAGACCGTCGACGCGTTCGAGCGAACGGCGTTCCACGTCGCGTTCTCGATGCTGCCGCTGCTGGACAGCGCGCAGGTGGTGCGGTCGCTGACGACGCGCCGGGTCGCACTGGAGGCGACCGTCAAGGAGCTCGCCGATCACAAGCCCGGCGTCGCGCCGCCGCACGCCACCCGGAGCATGCTGCTCTGGCTGGACATCGCGGTCGCCGAGCTCGCCTGGCTGCGCGAGACGATCGAGGAGGTGCGCAGCGGCACCCTCGCGTTCGAGATGGGCGACGAGGGGGGCTGGGTGCCGCCGCCCGAGGACCCCGGGTGGCAGATGAACGCCGAGCGGGACAAGTACCGCGCGCTACTGGGCCGTTGAGCGCTTCCTCGTCCGGGTCGTCAGGGTCGTCCTGGTCCGGCTGACCTCGGGAGCGTCCGAGCCGCTGTCCGGACCGCTGTCCGGGGTGGCAGCCGGCTCCTTCTGCTCGACCTGCTCGGGCACCGCGTTCTTCGTCGCCTTCCTGGCGGTCGTCTTGGCGGCGGACTTGGCGGTCGTCTTGGCGGCCGGCTTGGCCGTCTTCTTGGCGGCCGCGCGCTTGCGCGGCGGGCGCTGCGAGCGCAGCCGCACCCGCGGCTGTCCGCCGTCGGGGTGGTCGAGGTCGAGGTAGTCCTGGGCTCCGGCGAGCGCGCTGAGCCGAGGGAAGCCGTAGTGGCGCGGGTCGAAGGCCGCGTGCGTCTTGCCCAGGTAGGTGCCGACCGAGCCGAGCGCCGACCACCCGTCGTCCTGGGCGGTGCTGCGCACCGCAGCCTCGAGGATCTTGCGCAGGTCCGGCAGCGAGTCGGCCTCGGACTCCGCGTCGCTCTCGGTGCCGCCGTCGCCGGAGGTGTCGCGGGCGTCGTGGCCGTCGTCGCCCTCCCGCAGCACCTCGAGGAAGATGAACTTGTCGCACGCGGCTTGCAGGGACGCCGGCGTGCGGCGCCGGCCCAGGCCGTAGACGGTCTTGCCGGACTCACGCAGCCGGGTCGCGAGGCGAGTGAAGTCGCTGTCGCTCGAGACGATCGCGAACGCGTCGAGGTTGCCGGAGTAGAGCAGGTCCATCGCGTCGATGATGAGCGCCGAGTCCGTGGAGTTCTTGCCGACCGTGTTGGCGAACTGCTGGATCGGCTGGATGGCGTGCCGGGCCAGCTCGGACTTCCAGCCGGTCAGCTGCTGGGTCGTCCAGT
This sequence comes from Nocardia sp. 149-1B, assembly GCF_057747975.1. Classification (NCBI taxonomy): domain Bacteria; kingdom Bacillati; phylum Actinomycetota; class Actinomycetes; order Mycobacteriales; family Nocardiaceae; genus Nocardia; species Nocardia sp. 149-1B. Next base: position 4,797,437 of record NZ_CM173233.1, on the reverse strand, counting down.
CGCCGTACGCCCGTTTGACGGTGGGGCTGCCGTAGCGCGCCAGCTCGGCGAGCAGAGCGGCCGAGTGGGAGGCGGAGACGTTGTCGGCGTCGATGAGGACGGCGAGGCGCACGTCGGCGGGTTCGGTCACGTCCCACTCCTACCACCGTCGTAAACGGGGTGCCGCGCGCCGCGCCAACTGTCAGGCTCCAGACGTGCCCACCGAGCTCACTGCGGCGCGTCACCTCGACGCGATCCGCTCCGCGATGGTCGCCTTCGTCCGGTACGCCGACCGCGCCGGCCTGACGGCGCCGGTGCCGACCTGCCCCGACTGGACGGTCCGCGACCTGGTCGCCCACCAGGGCATGGTGCACCGCTGGGCCGCGGCGCTGGTGCGCGGTGAGCGCGACGTCGATGCGGACGCCTTCGAGGCGGCCGGCCGCGCCGAGAGCGATCCGCTGGGCTGGCTGCGAGCCGGCGCCGTCGACCTGGTCGAGGCCCTGACCCGCGCACCCGCGGACCTCCGGGCGACCGTGTTCCTCCACGACGCGCCGCCGCCCCGGGAGTTCTGGGCCCGCCGGCAGTGCCACGAGACGACCGTGCACGCGGTCGACGCGCTCGCGGCCGCGCTCGGCCGGCCGCCGACGGCGGAGGAGACGTGGATCGAGGCCGACCTCGCCGCGGACGGGATCGACGAGCTGCTCGGAGGGTTCCTCACCCGGCCGCGCTCGCGGCTGCGCTGCGAGGAGGAGGCGGTGCTCGTCGTCGACCCCGTCGATGTCGCCGACTGGTGGGAGGTGGAGCTGGGGCCCCGGCCCGCGGTCACCACCCGGCACCGCGGGTCCGCCGCGGAGGGCGACTGGGAGCTGGACGGCACCGCCGCGCACCTCTACCTGGCGCTGTGGAACCGCACCCCCCGCGACGGGCTCGAGCCCGGCTGGCGCGAGCGCGCCGCGATCACCTGGAGCTGACCCGGGGCGATGAGCCGGAGAGCGATGAGTCGGTGCGGTGCTGCGGGTCTGCTCCCGGGAAAGCGACTTGACGCACACTCTTCAACGTTGAACACTGATGTTCAAACTTGAACACGAGGGAGATCCCATGATCCAGGCACGAGGGCTCGTGCAGACGTTCCACACGGGGCGCGGCAAGAACGCCAAGGAGGTCCGGGCCGTCGACGGCGTCGACCTGGACGTCCACGAGGGCGAGGTGGTCGGCTTCCTCGGCCCCAACGGGGCGGGCAAGACCACCACGCTCCGGATGCTCACCACCCTGCTCAAGCCCACGGCCGGGACCGCCACGGTCGCCGGCCACGACGTGGTCACCGAGTCGGTGCAGGTGCGGCGCAGCATCGGCTACGTCTCCCAGGTCGGTGCGACGTTCTCGGGTGCCTTCGCCGGCGACGAGGTCGTCGACCACGGCATGCTCTACGGGATGTCGCGCGCCGACGCCGTACGTCGTGGGCAGGAGCTCTTCGCCCAGCTGCAGCTCGAGGGCCTCTGGAGGCGGATGCCGAAGAACATGTCCGGCGGGCAGAAGCGCCGTCTCGACGTGGTCATGGGCCTGATCCACGACCCGCGGCTGGTCTTCCTCGACGAGCCCACCACGGGCCTGGACCCCCAGGCGCGGGCGAACCTCTGGGAGCACATCCAGGGGCTGCGCACCCGGCTCGGCGCGACCGTGTTCCTCACCACCCACTACCTCGACGAGGCCGACGCACTCGCCGACCGGATCGTGATCATCGACCAGGGCCGCATCGTCGCCTCGGACACCTCCGACAACCTCAAGGCGCAGGTCGCCGGCGACCTGGTCGACCTCGAGGTCGCGGCCGACGACCAGGTCGCGGTCGCGGCGGCCCGGCTGGGCTCGATCGCCGACGGCGTCGAGACCGAGGGGCACCACGTGCGCGGCCGGGTCCAGCGGGCCGGCCGCGTCGTACCCGGCCTCTTGCGCGACCTGGACTCCTCCGGCGTCGCGCTGGACTCCATCGAGGTGCTCCGCCCGACCCTCGACGACGTCTTCTTGTCCCTCACCGGCCGGTCGCTGCGCGACGCGGACTCGGCCGACTCCCCGACCCAGGCCGAGGAGGTCTTGGCATGAGCTTCGCCCGTGAGAGCTCGATCGTGTTCCGCCGTCAGATCCGGATGAACCTGCGCAACCCCGCCTGGGTGCTGATCGGGATCATGCAGCCGGTGCTCTACCTGCTGCTGTTCGGCCCGCTGCTCAAGCCGCTGGTGGCCTCGTTCGACACCGGCACCACCAACGCCTACACGTTCCTGGTGCCCGGCCTGCTGGTGCAGCTGGGCATGTTCGGGGCGTTCTTCGCCGGGTTCGCGCTGATCGGTGAGTGGCGCGAGGGCGTCATCGAGGCCGAGCGGGTCACTCCGGCGAACCGGTCGGCGCTGCTCGTCGGCCGGCTGGCGCGCGACGTGCTGCAGCTGTTCGTGCAGGCGCTGATCCTGGTCGGCCTCGGTCTGGTCATGGGCATGCGCGGCTCGGTCTCCGGCATCACGCTCGGGGTGGTGATCACGCTGCTGGTCGGCGGCGCCTGCGCCGCGGCGTCCAACGCGCTGGCGCTGACCACGAAGAGCGAGGACGTGATGGCCCCGGTGATCAACATCGTGATGATGCCGGTGCTGCTGCTCAGCGGGATCCTGCTCCCGATGACGCTCGGCCCGGGCTGGCTGCGGACGGCCAGCGACTTCATGCCGTTCCGCTACATCGTCGACGCGGTCCGCAACGGGTTCGCCGGCGACCTCGCCACCTCGGCCGTGCTCTGGGGATCGGTCTGGGCGCTGGTGCTGGCCGCGCTCGGCACCTGGTGGGGCACCGCGACGTTCCGCCGCGAGAACGCCTAACACGTTGACCCGCCCGAAAGTTTCGGGCGGGTCAACGTGGTGGGTGGACATCTGTGCACTCGCAGGTCTAGACGGTTGACATTAACTGTGGTTTTGTAAACCTCCGATGTGACCACCGTCATCACAGGAGGCCGATTCCCATGACCGCGATCCCGCACAGCACCGTCCCCGACGGGTCGACCGCGGCCTGGAAGGACAAGAAGCGCTACCTGTGGCTCATCGGCCTCGTGGTGCCGTCGCTGGCGTTCATCGGCTTCGGGCTCTGGTCCCTCACCGGGTGGGGGGTGTGGTTCTGGATCGGGCCGTTCGTGATCCTGGTCGTGGTCCCCGCGATCGACCTGATCGCCGGGCTCGACCGCTCCAACCCGCCCGACGACGTGATCGAGGCGCTGGAGCAGGATCGCTACTACCGGTGGATCACGTACCTGTTCCTCCCGATCCAGTACGCCGGGTTCGTCGGCGCACTTTGCCTGATTTCTGGGGACTTGATCGGCGGCGCCGACCTCGCGACGATCGACAAGATCGGGCTGGCGGTCTCCATCGGCTGCATCGGGGGCATCGGCATCAACACCGCCCACGAGCTCGGGCACAAGCGCGAGGCCAACGAGCGCTGGCTCTCCAAGATCGCGCTCGCCCAGAGCTTCTACGGCCACTTCTACATCGAGCACAACCGTGGCCACCACGTCCGGGTGGCGACGCCGGAGGACCCGGCCTCCTCCCGCGTGGGCGAGAACTTCTACCAGTTCTGGCCCCGCACGGTCGTGGGCTCCCTGAAGTCCGCGTGGCGCATCGAGAAGCGCCGCTACGCCCGCAAGGGCCAGCACCCGTTCCGGATCGGCAACGACGTCCTCAACGCCTGGGTGATGTCCGCGGTGCTGTGGGGCGCCCTGGTCGCGTGGCTGGGCGTCGGCGTGCTGCCCTACCTGGTGATCCAGGCCGTCGTCGGGTTCTCGCTCCTCGAGGTCGTCAACTACATGGAGCACTACGGGATGCTCCGGCAGAAGGTCGGCGTCGGGGAGCGGCAGCGCTACGAGCGGGTCGACCCCACCCACTCGTGGAACTCCAACAACATCGCGACCAACGTGCTGCTCTACCACCTGCAGCGCCACAGCGACCACCACGCGAACCCGACCCGGCGCTACCAGTCCCTGCGCGACTTCGAGGAGTCGCCGGTGCTGCCGACCGGGTACGCCGGCATGATCGTGCTCGCCATCGTGCCCGCCATCTGGCGGCGGGTGATGGACCCCCGGGTGCTCGCCCACTTCGACGGTGACCTCTCGCGGGCCAACCTCAGCCCGCGCAAGCGCGACAAGATCCTGGCGAAGTACCCGCCCCCGTCCGCCCCGGTCTCGACCGGGTCGGCCAGCGAGCTGGGCGCTCAGCAGCCCGTCGATGAGGTGCTCGCCGCTCGGTGCCCCGGGTGTGGGTACACCTACGAGGTCGCGGCCGGCGACGAGCACGAAGGGTTCGCCGCCGGAACCGCCTGGGCCGACATCCCCGACTCGTGGTGCTGCCCCGACTGCGGCGTTCGCGAGAAGGTCGACTTCGTGCCGCTCCACGAGGCTCCCGCCTGAGGCAAGCCTGACCTTCCCGAGCCGCTGACCTGCGGAAACTTTGTCGAGGACATCCTCAGGTCGCGGTTCGGGCAGCCGTTCGGTAGCCCATGAACATTCGCGCACGCTCCTGGCAGCTGCGCCACCGTCTGATCGCTCTCGGGACGGGCAGCGTGGTGCTGACGGCCGCCGTGCTCGTCGGTGTCGGTGCCTGGCAGACCACCCGGTTCACGGGGGATGCCGACCACCGCATCAACGACCTCACGGCCTCCGACCTCACCCATGTGACCACCGGCATCGGCACCCTGGTCGCCGCCGTGGGCGAGTCCGTCCAGCAGGCCCAGGACCGTGGCATGACCGTCGCGACCTCGATGGTCCGTGGTGACGGCGGCCTGCGCCTCGACCCAGGCCGCACCGTGACCTGGAAGGCCGTCGACCAGGTGAGCGGTGACGTCACCACCGTGCGCCTGCCCGCCGCCACCGTCGGCGGCACCTGGCTGGGCCAGAACCTCGACGTGAAGGTCGCCACCCCCGTCGTCGACGACATCACCAAGGTCGTCGGCGGGTCGGTGACGGTCTTCCAGCGGATGAACGCCCGCGGCGACCTGCTGCGGGTCGCGACCACGGTCGAGACCGCGGACGGCACCCGCGCCATCGGCACCTACATCCCGGCTGTCGACGCCGAGGGCAACCCGAACCCGGTCGCCGCGGCGATCCGCGCGGGCAAGCCCTACCGCGGGATCGCGAAGGTCGTCGACACCTGGAACGTCACGGCGTACGACCCGATCCGCGACGGGAGTGGCCGCGTGGTCGGCGCCCTGTTCGTCGGGGTGCCGCAGGCCCAGGCCATCGCGGCGCTGAGCAGCGCGATCGCCGACACCAAGATCGGCGAGCACGGCACGGTCTCGATCGTCAGCACCGCCGACGCCGACCGCGGCCGCGTCGTCGCGTCCAGCGACGAGAAGGCCGTCGGCTCCACGCTCGAGGGCGAGGACGTGGACGGCAAGCCCTGGGTCGAGAAGACCCTGACCCGGGCCACCGAGCTGGCGGACGGCGCGCTGGCCTCCGCCCACTACCGGCTGCCCGGCACCGGAGGCGCACCCGCCGCCGACAGCACGGTGGTGGTCGGGTCCTACGCGCCGTACGGCTGGGCGATCGTCGTCGACGCCTACGGTCCTGACTTCGCCGCCGCGACCCAGGCGCTCGCCGACGGGCGGTCCACGATGCTCAAGGTCTTCATCCTGGTGGCGCTGGCCCTCGCGATCGCCGGGGCGGGCGTCGCCTGGGTGGTCGCCACCCGGATGTCGCGTCGGATGGGACGGCTGACCGCCGCGATGAGCGGGCTGGCCGAGCGCGACCTGACCGTGTCGGTGCCCGAGGACGGCGGCGACGAGATCGGGACGATGAGCCGGGCGCTCAACCTCGCCGTACGCCGGCTGCACGACCTGCTGAGTGAGATCAGCGCCGAGGCCGGCCGGGTCGACGACGCCAGCCGCCGGCTCAGCGGCGTGCGCCAGGACCTGACCGCCAGCGCCGACGCCGCGACCCGGCTCACGGGTGCCGCGGCGGCATCCGCCGGCGTGGTCACCGAGCACGTGCAGACGCTCTCGGTCGGGTCGGAGGAGATGTCCGCCTCGATCCGGGAGATCTCGGGCAGCGCCCAGGAAGCGGCGACGGTCGCCCGCGAGAGCGTGGGGCTGGCCGGCGACATGGAGGGCGTGATGCGCACCCTGAGCGACTCGTCCGCGCGGATCGCCGAGGTCGTCGACGTGATCACCTCGATCGCCGGGCAGACCAACCTGCTGGCGCTCAACGCCACCATCGAGGCCGCCCGCGCGGGCGAGGCCGGCAAGGGCTTCGCCGTCGTGGCCAACGAGGTCAAGGAGCTCGCGAGCCAGACCGCACGCGCCACGGAGGAGGTGGCCTCGCGGGTCGCCGCGATCAAGGGCGACACCGACAGCGCGGTCCAGGCGATCAACGCGATCACCGAGACCATCGGCCGCGTCGACGGCTACCAGACCGCGATCGCCGCGGCGGTGGAGGAGCAGACCGCGACCACCAACGAGATGGCGCAGAACGTCGCCTCCGCGGCGGCGGGCAGCGGGCAGATCTTCGACAGCCTCGGCGAGGTCGAGGTCACGATGGAGCGCACCCGCGAGGCCGTCGACGAGTCGTCGCGGGCCACCGACGACCTCGGCCGGACCGTGTCACGCCTCGCGGAGCTGGTGGGCGCCTTCCAGGTCTGAGCCGCACGAGCCGGGCCGCAAGGGCCGGCCGAGCCGGCCGGGCACGGTCCCTACACTCGGGGGGTGCCACCGACCACGCGCTCGCGGATCGTCGACGCGGCGGTCGCGATGACGGCCGACGCAGGCTGGTCCACGGTCACGATGGCGGCACTCGCCGAGCGGGTCGGGGTCAGCCGGCAGACGGTCTACAACGAGGTCGGCACGAAGACGGGGCTCGCCGAGGCGATGATCGGCCACGAGCTGGAGCGGTTCCTGGGCGTGGTGTCCGAGGCGTTCGACCGGCATCCCGCCGACCTGGTCGGGGCGATCCGGGCCGCGTCCGCCGGCGTGCTCGAGCTGGCCCAGGACAACCTGTTGCTGCACGCCGTCGTGTCCGCGACGCACGGAGCGGACACGGAGCTGCTGCCGCTGCTGACCACCCACGCAGAATCGCTGCTCGCTGCGGCGAAGCTGGTCGTGGCCGAGCGGCTCGCGCCGTACGCGCTCGACATCGAGGGCCGGCGCCTGGAGGCGGCGATCGACGTCGTGGTGCGGGTGGTGCTCAGCCACGTGATGCAGCCCTCCGGCAGCCCCGCGGACACCGCCGACGACATCGCGTGGATCGCCGCGCGGGTGCTCCAGGACCCCGGAGCCGGCTGAGGACCTGCTCGGTCAGCCGGCCGGGTGGGAGAAGCCGAGCACCAGGGCCGAGACCGTCTCCATGCTGATCCCGTCGGCACCGAGCACGGCGGATCCGACCAAGCCCTGGCCCAGGGCGTGCAGGTGGAGGGCGGCCACCATCTCGGCGAGCTCCTCGGTCGGCCGGTCCGCAACCCGGCCGAGGCGGCGCAGCACGTCCTCGATGACCCCCACCACGCGGACCCGGAACCTCTCGGAGAAGTCGGCGAGCACCTCCCGGGCGCGCTCGTCGCGCAGCGCCAGCAACGTGAACTCGGCGTGCAGGATGTACCACTCCCGGCCCTGTGCCCGGACCGCGTCGAGCACCGTGCCGATGGACTCGATCGTGAAGTCCTCCTCGGGCACCGCGTCGACGGCGGCGGACGCCGCGGCCAGCATGCTCTCGCCGCGGTCGCGGAACACCTCGAAGAAGACCTCCTCGATGCTGGAGAAGTTCGAGTAGAACGCACCCCGGGTGTAGCCCGCCGCTCCCACGAGGTCGTCGACCGTCACCCCCTTGAGGCCCTGGTCGACGAACACGCCGAAGCTCGCCTCGACGAGCCTCGCGCGGGTGTTCTCCCGGCGCCGGGGGGCGGGGCTGGGCGGGGGTGTGGCGGTGGTCATGTGCACCCTCGATTCATTCGTGTATTCAATACGCTACCGTATTGAACGTGTCCTCGTACCTCTACCGGCTCGGCCGGTTCGCCGTCGGATCCGCTCGCTGGGTCGTGATGGCCTGGCTGGCGCTCCTCATCCTCGCCGGAGCATCGGCAGGCCTGCTCGGTGGTCATCTCCAGCAGGACCTCTCGATTCCCGGCACCGAGTCCCAGCGCGGCCTCGACACCCTCGACCACCGGTTCCCCCTGCTGGCCGGCACCAGTGCCCAGGTGCTGTTCGTGGCCCCCGAGGGCGAGCAGGTCGCGGACCATCGCGCGGAGGTACGCCGGGTCCTGGCCAAGGTCGCCGGCGTCGACCACGTCGCGCAGGTGATCGACCCGTTCGCCCCGGGCTCGGAGTACCTGCTCTCCGACGGGGGCCACGAGGCGCTCGCCCAGGTCCTGCTCGACGAGGGACTCAGCGACCTCGACGGTGACACGCTCAGCCACCTCGAGGACGCCGTCGAGGTGCCCGGGTCGAGTCCGTTGGCGGTGCATCTCGGGGGGTCGGTCTTCACCACGACCAAGGTCAGCCTCAGCGCGACCGAGGGTCTGGGCGTGGTGATCGCGATGGCGGTGCTCGCGATGACGTTCGCGTCGCTGCTGGCCGCGGGCCTGCCGATCCTCACCGCCCTGGTCGGGGTCGGCACCACGATGGCCGGCCTGCTCGCCGTCGCCTCCTTCACCACCGTGAACAGCACCACCCCGACGCTCGCGCTGATGATCGGGTTGGCGGTCGGCATCGACTACGCCCTCTTCATCGTGTTCCGCCACCGGACCCAGCTCGCGACCGGCATGGCCGTGGAGGTGTCGGTCGCGCGGTCGGTGGCGACCGCCGGCAGTGCGGTCATCTTCGCCGGCACGACCGTGATGATCGCCCTGTGCGGCCTCATCGTCGTCGGCATCCCGGGGATCACCGTGATGGGGTTCGCGGCCGCGGCGGGCGTCGCGGTCGCCGTCGCCGTCGCGCTCACCCTCGTGCCCGCGATCCTGGCCCTCGCCGGGGAACGACTCCGCCCGCGACCTGGATCCCGGGCGGCGCGGCACGGAGTCGTCGACGCGGCGTCGGGTGCCGGCCACAGCATGGGCGCCCGGTGGGTGCACTGGGTGACCCGCGCTCCCGTGCTCACCGTCGTCCTCACCACCGCCGTGCTGGTCGTGCTGGCGTTGCCCGCACGAGACCTCGACCTGGGGCTCCCCGACCGCGGCTCCGACCCGCCGGGCAGCACCTCACGGGTGACCTACGACCTGATCAGCGACGCCTACGGTCCCGGGTGGAACAGTCCGTTGCTCGTCACCGTGGACATCATCCGCACCACCGACCCGGTCGGGGTCGTCGACGACCTGGCCGCCGACCTGGCACGCCTCGACGGAGTGGCCGCCGTGCCGGTGGCGACGCCCAACCCGACCGGCGACCTCGGGGTGATCCAGGTGGTGCCGGAGGCCGGCCAGACGGACCCGGCCACCGCCGATCTGGTCCGCGAGATCCGGGACCGGCACACCGCGCTCGAGGAGAAGTACGACGTCACCGACCTCGAGGTCACCGGGCAGACCGCCGTCACCATCGACGTGTCCGACCGGCTCTCCGGCGCGCTGCTGCCGTTCGGTCTGGTCGTGGTCGGGCTCTCCCTGCTGCTGCTGACGATCGTGTTCCGGTCGGTGGCGGTGCCGGTCAAGGCGACGCTGGGCTACGTCCTCTCGGTCGCGGCGTCCTTCGGCGCGGTCGCCGCGGTCTTCGAGTGGGGCTGGTTCGCCGACACCCTGGGTGTCTCCCGGCTGGGACCGGTGATCTCGTTCCTGCCGATCATCCTGATGGGCGTCCTGTTCGGGCTGGCCATGGACTACGAGGTCTTCCTCGTGTCCCGCATGCACGAGGACTACATGCATGGCGGGGCGCACGGCGGTGACGCCCGCCGCGCGGTCGTCACCGGCTTCACCGCGAGCGCCCGGGTGGTCGCGGCCGCCGCGATCATCATGTTCAGCGTCTTCGCCGCGTTCGTCCCCCACGGCGATGCGATCGTCAAGCCGATCGCCCTCGGCCTCGCGGTCGGCGTGCTCGTCGACGCCTTCCTGGTCCGGATGACGCTGGTACCCGCCGTGCTCACCCTGCTCGGCCGGGGCGCCTGGTGGCTGCCCCGGTGGCTCGAGGCGCGGGTGCCGCAGCTCGACGTCGAGGGAGCGGGTCTCGTGGCGCACCTCGAGCACGAGGCGTGGGTGCGCGAGCACGGGCCGGTCGCGGTGCGTGCCGAGGGGGCCGCGGTGGTCGACCGTCACGGTCGGACCGTGCTGCCGCCGCTCACGCTCGTGGTCCCCACCGGTGAGCTCAGCGTGGTGGCCCTGGCCGACACGCAGACCCGCGCCGCGCTGCTCGCGACGCTGGCCGGGCGGCTCCCCCTGAGCGACGGCGTGCTCGTCGTGCAGGACCGGGTGCTGCCGGCGGAGACCCTCGCCGTCCGGGCCCGGGTCTGGTACCTGCCCCGGTTCCCCGGCATCGCCACCGTCGACCGGCTCACGAGCCTGGCCGCCGGCGGCTCGGACCTGCTCGTGGTCGTCGACGGGGTCGACGAGGCGGCCGGAGGTGTCCAGGAGGAGCACTGGCGCCGGCTGGCCGCGCTGGCCGAGGCCGGGGCGACGGTCGTCGCCGGGGCGAGCGGCGAGCCCGGCGTACCCCACCACACGCTGCGGCCGTTCGCGGTCGCCGAGAAGGAGACAGTCTCGTGATCCGCCGTCGCAACCTCCGGGCGCTGGTCGCGCTCGTCCTGCTCCCGGCGCTGCTGGCCGCGATGGCCCTGTGGTCGCTGGGCGACCGAGTCGCCGACACGGACCGGATCTCGGCCGCCGTGGTCAACCTCGACGAGCCGGTGACCACCGGCACCGGCGACCAGGCGCAGACCATCGCGGCCGGGCGGCTGCTCGCGGCCGGCCTGACCTCCCCGGAAGGCACCGGGACCGGCTCCGACTCCGGCTTCGACGCCGCCGGCTCCGGGCAGCGGCTCGACTGGCAGCTCACCGATGCCGCCGACGCCCGGTCGGGTCTCGACGACGGGACGTACGACGCGGTCGTGACCATCCCGAAGACCTTCTCGGCCACGGTCGCCGCCCTCTCGCGCAACGAGCCCAGCCAGGCCGCCTTCACCGTCCGCAGCGCGGACGGCTCGGGCGCGCTCCTCGGGCTGGTCAGCGACGACGTCAGCCGGACCGCCGCGGCTTCCCTGGGCCGCCGCATCACCGGCACCTACCTCCAGGGTCTCTACGCCCAGACCGCCCAGCTCGGGGTCAGCCTCGGCAGCGCGGTCGACGCCGCCGGCCGGATCGAGGACGGCTCGGCCACGCTGAGCTCGGGTGCGGGCACGCTGGCCGACGGGGCGCGCGAGCTCGGCACGGGCGTGGGCACCCTCGCCTCCGGGGCCCGCCGCCTCGACGAGGGCAGCACGACCGCGAGCTCGGGCGCTCAGGAGCTGACCCAGGGGCTGGGTCGCCTCTCCGGTGGCGCCGCCGAGCTGGCGGGTGCGGCTGGTCGCCTGGCCGATGGGGTGACGCGGCTCGGGGCCGGCGTCGACCGGCTGGGCCGCGGCGCCGGCCAGCTGGCGACCGGCTCTCGCACGCTGGCGAACGGGCTGGGCGACCTGGCGAGCGGCGTCCGATCACTGCCGACGCAGACCGGCCAGCTCGCCGACGGCGCAGCTGCCGTGAGCCAGGGCGTCTCGGGCTGGGCGCAGGTGCTGCGCGGCTGGCAGCAGGCCTGCGCGGTCGACCCGACGCTCGCCCGCTACGCCGCCTTGTGCGCCGGGACCACCCAGGCGGTGGGTGCCGACGGCACCACGGCCGACCAGCTGGTGGGCGGGGCTGCTGCCGTTGCCTCGGGCTCGCGACGGCTGGCGGACGCGGCGCCCGCCCTGGCTCAGGGTGTGAGCGATGCCGCGGACGGCGCCGGACGGCTCCGTGACGGTGCCGGACGCCTGGCGAGCGGAGCCGATCGGCTGAGCAGCGGGGCCGACCGGCTCGCAGCCGGGGCCACCGAGATCGGGGCCGGCGCGGACCGGCTCGCCACCGGTGCCGGGTCGGCGTCCAGCGGCGCCGACCGGCTGGCCGCCGGCACCGGCGAGCTGGCCGACGGAGCCGGGAGCCTGGCGACCGGAGCGACTCGGGCGGCGGACGGGGCCGGCGACCTCGCCTCGGGCGCCGGCCGGCTGGCCGGGGGAGCGGACCGGCTGCACGCCGGGGCCGGCAAGCTGGCCGAGGGCCTGCGCTCCGGCGCGGCGGCCCTGCCGTCCATGTCCGAGACCGAGCAGCAGCGTCTCGCGCAAGCGGTCGCGGCTCCGATCGTCGGCGAGAGCGACGTCGCGGGGCCCACCGAGGCGACCCGGCTGGGCATCACCCCCGCCGTGGTGGCACTGGCGCTCTGGCTGGGTGCCGCGCTGGTCTACCTGCTGCGCCCGGCCCTGCCGCCCTCGCGGCTCCAGGAGCCCGGCCTCCCCTGGCGCGTCGCGCTCGCAGGCTGGCGACCCGGCCTGCTGTGTGGCGTGGCGCAGGCGCTGCTCGTGGTACCCGCGCTGATGCTGTTCGACGTCTCCCTCACCCGCCTGGGTGTCCTGCTGCCCGGGCTCGTGCTCGCCGGGGCGGCGTTCGCCGCGCTCGTGCAGGGGATCGTCGCGCTGCTCGGCTCGAGTCGCGGCCGGGCCACCGTGCTCGTGCTCCTCGCGGTGCAGGTGCTCCTCCTCAACGGGCTGCTTCCCATCGACACCGCGCCGGGAGCCGTGCGCATGCTGCACGGGCTCCTGCCGGTGCCGGCGGCCGCCGACCTGGTGCACGCCGGCGTGACCGGCCACGGCACCGCCCTGTCCGCCGTGCTCGTGCTCGTGGCGTGGGGGGTCGTCGGCCTCGTGCTGGCGACCCGGGCCGCGCGCCGGGCCGCCACGGTCACGCCGGCCGACCTGCGGGCGCCGGCCGGCACGGACACCGAGGTCGGGGTGCTCGTCTCGCACTAGGGTGGCCCGATGGGTGACGCCGGCGGTCCGGGCACCGGCGTCCGGCTCGGCACGCCGACGGGCCGGGCCGTCGTCGCGGCCGCGGTGCTCGGCTCGGGGATGACGATGCTCGACGGCACGGTCGTCAACGTCGCGCTGCACACGATCGGCGAGGACCTGGACGCCTCGCTGGCCGAGCTGCAGTGGATCACCAACGGGTACCTGCTCTCGCTGGCCAGCCTGATCCTCCTGGGTGGCTCGCTCGGTGACCGGTTCGGCCGGCGCCGGGTGTTCGTGGTCGGCACGGTGTGGTTCGCGGCTGCATCGCTGGCCTGCGGTCTCGCGCCGACCCCGGTGACGCTGATCGCGGCGCGGATCCTCCAGGGCGTCGGCGCCGCCCTGCTCACCCCCGGCAGCCTGGCGATGATCCAAGGTGCGTTCGCCCGCGAGGACCGGGCCCGCGCGATCGGCTCCTGGTCGGGGCTGACCAGCATCGCCGCCGCGATCGGCCCCCTGGTCGGCGGCGTGCTCGTGCAGTACGCCAGCTGGCGCTGGATCTTCCTGATCAACCTCCCCGTCGCCGCGCTCACCGTGCTGATCGCCCAGCGGACCGTCCCGGAGACCCGCGACCCGCACGCGCCCCGCCGCTTCGACGTCCCGGGCGCGGTCCTCGCCGCACTGGCCCTCGGCGCCCTGACCTACGGGCTCACCGAGTGGGGTGGCCCGCTCGCGCCGTGGGCCGGAGCGGTCGCGGTCGCCGCGGCTGCGGCGTACGTCCTCGACGAGCGGCGCAGCGACCACCCGATGCTGCCGCTGGGCATCTTCGCCGACCGCACGTTCACCGCGGCCAACGCGATGACGCTCGTCGTGTACGCCGCGCTCGGCGCCGTGCTGTTCTTCCTGGTCCTGCAGCTGCAGACCGTGAGCGGGTACGGCGCACTGCGCGCCGGCCTGGCCACGCTGCCGATCACGATCTGCATGCTGCTGCTCGCGTCGCGGGGCGGCGCGCTCGGTGCCCGGATCGGGCCGCGGGTGCCGATGACGGTCGGTCCGCTGGTGATGGCGGCCGGCACGCTGCTGCTCGGCCGGGTCGACGCCCACGTCAGCTACTGGACCGACGTGCTTCCGGCGTTGGTGGTCTTCGGGCTCGGCCTGGCGCTGATGGTCGCACCGCTGACGGCGACCGTCCTGGCCGCGGCGTCCGACGAGCACGCCGGCATCGCCAGCGGCGTCAACAACGCGGTCGCCCGCGCCGGCTCGCTGCTCGCGGTCGCCGCCCTGCCGGCCGCGGTGGGGCTCGGGGGCGCGGAGTACGCCGACCCGGTGAAGTTCGACGCGGCGTACGGGAACGCGACGGTCGTGTGCGCCGCGCTGCTCGCGGCCGGCGGGGTGTTGTCGTGGCTGACGATCCGCACGCCCGCCCCGCAGGAGATCAGCGGGTGAGTCGGCGTACGGACTCCGGCACGGGCAGGCCGTCCGCACCGGGCGCGGGCACCGGCGGCTCGAGCACCTGGCGCACCGGCACCAGTCCGCTCCACACGCCCGAGTCGGCGCCGGCCTCCTCGGGCGTGGCCGGCCAGTCGTCGGCGACCTTCAGCACCCAGGCGCCTGGGTGGATCGGGAGCGCGAGCGCCATGGTCGCGGCCAGCTCCTTGCGGGTGGAGCGGCGCACCTCGGCGGTCCGGCCCGGGAGGATCGCCTCGCTGAACCGGTCGAGCGCGGCCTCGCGGTCCTCGTCGGAGAGCCGCTCCAGCGGGCCGCACAGCGTCGCCGAGCGGTAGTTGACCGAGGACTCGAACGTCGTAGGAGCGACCACCAGCGCGTCGACGACGAACACGGTGAGCACCGCGGGTGCACCGGCCGCCACCCGCCGCAGCGCGCCGGCGCCGGTGGACCCGTGCAACAGCACCCGGTCGCCGTCGCGGGCGTAGAGCATCGGCACGGCGAGCGGCTCGCCGTCGGCGACGCAGGAGAGGACGCCCGCCCACTGGGAGTCGAGGAGCGCGTCGAGCGCGGCGCGCTCGCTCAGGGGGTCGTTCACTGGTGGTCACCCAGCTCGAGGGTCATGAAGGTGCTGTAGGCGCTCGGGGCGTAGTCGCCGAACGGCCCGCACTCGACGAACCCGTGGCCGTCGTACAGCGAGCGTGCCGGGCGGAACGCCTCGGGCGTGCCGGTCTCCAGGCTCACCCGGGTGAGACCGCGGTCGCGGGCCAGGCTCAGGAGGTGGGTGAGGATCGCCCCGGCGACGCCACGACCACGCGCCTCGGCCGCGGTGTGCATCGACTTCAGCTCGCCGTGGCCGTCCCCGAGGTCCTTGAGCGCGCCGACGCCGAGCAGCTCACCGTCCGCCCGGTAGGACACGAACGTGATCGCCGGGTCCAGGAGACCCTCGACGTCCAGGGCGTGCACGTCCTCGGGTGGGCTGTGCTCGTCGGCGAACGCCAGGTGCCGCACGAGCAGTGCATGGACGTCCGCCGCCCGCGGATCGTCGGTGCTGATCTGGCCTGCCACGCGCGCAGGCTATCGGCGCGGGCTACCCGGACACGAAGATGCAGAACGGGTGTCCGGCCGGGTCGGTGAAGACGTAGAGCGGCTCCTCCTCGTCGTCGCTGCGGTCGTACGCCTCGGTGCCGCCGAGCTCGAGGACCCGTGCCCGCTGCGCCTCGAGGCTCTCGAGGTCGGGCACGGTCATGTCCAGGTGGAGCATCATCTGCTGGTCACCGGGGCGGTCCGGGCCGGGCGTCCACACCGGCGCGACGTACTCGGCGTTGGCCTGGAATGCCAGGCCGCGCCCGTCGGACCGGTCGTGCGGTGCGGGGCCGATGACCAGCCAGTCCTCGCCCCGCGGGTCGGGCGCGCCGGGCGCCGGGGGCTCGTCGCCGGGCCGGTAGGTGTAGCCGAGCAGCTCGCGGTAGAACTCGGCGAGCACCCGCGGGCGGCGGCAGTCGAGGACGGTCTGGGCGACGAAGGGATGGCTCGCGCTCACCTCGGCCACGGTACGCCGCGGCCGCGGGATCGCTGAGGCGGCAAACCTCATGACGCGTGGAGTGCCGCCGATCGGGAGGGGTACGGGCCCCCCGAGGGGGACACGAACCAGGAGGGACGACGATGACCACGATGACCGGAACGACCCTGAAGGCGCTGGAGACACTCGCGACGCCCGAGCGCCACCGCCCTCGACCGGCGGCTGAGACGTCCGTGCCTCCGGCCCGCAAGCCACGGGTGGCCGTGCGACCGCAGGACCTCGTCGACCTGATGGCGCGTCGTCCCGACCTGGCCGGGGTCTACAAGCCCGCCGACGTCGCCGCGGAGGCGATCCGCTGGTCTGCCTGATCGTCGACCCGCTGCTGTACTTGACAAAGTAGGTCCCTAGACTTAGGGCATGTGGGGCCAGCGGTCGAACGACCCGGCCCGTGACGTACTCGTCGCCACGGCCGCGCTGGTCCTGGGCGCCCTCGCGCTCGCCGAGCGGTTCGAGGATCTCCCGACTGCCGTTGCGGCGTACGCCGGAGCGTGGTGGGTCCTCGGGCTCGAGGGGCACGCACCCCACCGACGGGAAGGGACTCACCACCGATGACGAC
Source organism: Nocardia sp. 149-1B (assembly GCF_057747975.1). Classification (NCBI taxonomy): domain Bacteria; kingdom Bacillati; phylum Actinomycetota; class Actinomycetes; order Mycobacteriales; family Nocardiaceae; genus Nocardia; species Nocardia sp. 149-1B. The sequence continues at coordinate 4,780,943 of NZ_CM173233.1, read as the reverse complement.
CGCGACACGGGTACGCCGGCAACGCACCGGCCAGCCACCGACCACGACGGTCAAGGAGCTCCGGGCGGCCGCCCGGGCCCGTGACCTGGTCGAGCTCATGGAGCGCCGGCCCGACCTGGCCGGGGTCTACCAGGCCGCCGACCTGGCCGTCGAGGCCATCCGGTGGTCGGCCTGACTCAGGGCCGACTCGGCGCGTCTGCTCGGCCTCGGTGAGCGTGCAGACGCGCCGACTCGGCAGTGGGGCGAGTCAGCGGAAGACGACCGTGCGGTGCCCGTTGAGGAGCACCCGCGACTCCGCGTGCCAGCGCACCGCGCGCGCGAGCACCTGGGTCTCCACGTCGCGCCCCGCCGAGACCAGCTGCGCCTGGGAGAACCCGTGGTCGACGCGCATCACGTCCTGCTCGATGATCGGGCCCTCGTCGAGGTCGCCGGTCACGTAGTGCGCGGTCGCGCCGACCAGCTTCACCCCGCGGTCGAACGCCTGGTGGTAGGGCTTCGCGCCCTTGAAGCTCGGCAGGAACGAGTGGTGGATGTTGATCGCGCGGCCGTCCAGCTCCCGGCACAGGTGGTCGGAGAGGATCTGCATGTAGCGCGCCAGGACCACCAGGTGCACGTCGAGCTCCGCGACGAGCTCCAGCACCCGCGCCTCCGCCTGCTCCTTGGTGTCCGCGGTGACCGGCACGTGGTGGAACGCGACGCCGTACGACGCCGCCATCGTCGCTGCGTCGGGGTGGTTGGACACCACGGCCGCGACCTCGATGCCGAGCGCCCCGGTGCTCGCCCGGAACAGCAGGTCGTTGAGGCAGTGCAGGTCCTTGGAGACCATGATGATCGTGCGGTACGGCGCGGCCGCGTCGCGGATCTCGAAGCGCATCTCGAACGTCTCGGCGACGGGCGCGAACTCCTCGCGCAGCGCCGCCTCGTCGACCTCGCCGGGGACGTCGACCGCGATCCGCATGAAGAAGCGGCCGCTGAGCGGGTCGCCGAACTGCTGGCTCTCGGTGATGTTCGCGCCGCGCTCGGCCAGGAATCCGGTGACGGCGTGCACGATGCCGGGGCGGTCGGGGCAGGAGAGGATCAGCACGAACTCGGACACGAGGGACAGTCTCCCATCGGGCCGCCGGGGAACCCCATTCCGGTCGGAGGCGTCGGATCCCCATGCGCAGGATGCTGGCGGTGCTCGCGGTGGCGCCGCTGCTCGTCGTCGCGGGCTGTGACGGGTCGGTCCCGGAGCCGGCGAGCGGCCCGGCCTCGACGGATGCCACGTACCCGGGCTCCGGTCCCGCCACCCCGCGAACACCGCCCCTGGCCTACTCCTTCGTCCTGACGTCGAGCTGCGGCGAGCGGAGCCTGATCGGGACCTACCGGGTCCGGGTCGAGGGCGGCGAGGCGATCCGGGCCGAGCCGGTGGGCCGGACGCCGAAGCCGACGCTCGCGGACGTGCCGACGCTCGCTGACCTCGAGGCGAAGATCGAGAACGCCGGACCCGAGGCGGTCGTGAAGGTCGAGCGCAACGACGCCGGGCTGATCACCTCGGTGAGCATCGACCCTCGGCAGGACACCATCGACGACGAGGAGTGCTACGAGGTGTCCGGTCTGCGCGGGCGGGTCGGCTGGGCGGACTGACGGTGCCGGATCAGGACGTACCCTGAGCGCGGGGAGGGATGTGATGGCACTCGGGCGCGCGCGCACGACGACCGCGGGGGTTCTCGTGGTGCTGCTCGCCGCGCTCGCGACCGGATGCACCGGCTCGTCAGGCGCCGAGGGCACCGGTGACCCCTCGCCCAGCGGGTCCGCGTCGGCGAGCGCGGCCGCGGGTGGCCAGACGGCCGAGCCCGCGCTCGACCCCGCGCACGCGGTCGACCCGCCCGGACGGCGTACCGGCCTGATCTCCCCGCCCGACATCGTCGCCAACGGGGCGAAGACGATCCCGAAGGCCACGGTCGACCGGATCCGGCACCTCGACGGCGTGCTCGACGTCGAGCAGGTCTCGCTCGTGTCGATTCCGATCGAGAACCGGGCGCTCAGCGTGGCGGCGGTCGACCCCGCGACGTACCGCAACTGGGTGACCGCCTCCGCGAGCGCCCAGACCGACCAGGTGTGGGACCGGGTCGCGGGCGGTGAGCTGGCGATCCGGCCGGCGCTGCGCAAGCGGGTGCCGCTCGACGACAGCGGGTTCCTCGCGCTCGGCAGCACCGAGGACGCGACGAAGGTCCATGTCGGCGCCTACGCGCAGCAGTCCTGGCTGGTCGATGCGGTCGTCAACGAGACCTGGATCCCGACGCTGCACATGACCCCCGGCAACGCGCTGCTGATCCGCACCGGTGGCACCGCCCCCGACGCGCTGCGCAAGCCGATCCAGCAGATCCTGCACGGCACCGAGGCGTCGGTGCAGATGACCGACGTCGTCGCGCGCGAGGGTCTCGACCCCGGCGCCGTCCAGACCGCGGTGGTCGTCGGGACGATCGCGGATGCCGTCGGCACCTTCCGCTACTCCGTGCTCTCGGGTGGTCACATCGCACCCGACCCCGCCTGGGTGGCCGCGCACATCGCGACCGAGCCGGTCCCGATCCTCGGCAACGTCACCTGCAACCGGCTGATGTTCCCCCAGCTGCGCGCCGCCCTCGAGGACGTCAGGGCGCAGGGACTGGCCGACAAGATCCACCCCGGCGAGTACGCCGGTTGCTACTACCCCCGCTTCATCGCGGGCAGCACCACGCTGTCCAACCACGCGTTCGGACTCGCCCTCGACCTCAACGTGCCCGGCAACCAGCGCGGCACCGCAGGCGAGATGGACCGGGGCGTCGTCGCGATCTTCAAGCACTGGGGCTTCACGTGGGGCGGCGACTGGCACTACACCGACCCGATGCACTTCGAGATGAACCGCCTGGTCGAGCCGCGCTGAGCCGCACGGTCTGCCGGGTGCCCGCTACGGTCTGGCCATGCGAGCCGCCCGAGTGCACCAGACCACCGGACCCGCCGACGTCGTCGTGGACGACGTACCCGAGCCGACGCCCGGCCCCGACGACGTCCTGGTCGAGGTGCACGCGGTCGGGATCTCCTTCCCCGACCTGCTGTTGAGCAAGGGGGAGTACCAGCTCAAGCCCGAGCTGCCGTTCACGCTCGGCGTCGACTTCGCCGGCACCGTCGTCAGCGGCGGGCCGTTCGAGCCCGGCCAGCGGGTGGCCGGCGTCAACGGGTACGGCGGCGCCGCCGAGCTGGTCGCCAACCCGGCGATGTTCACGTTCGCGCTGCCGGACGGGATGTCGTTCGAGGAGGGCGCGGCCCTGCCGATGAACTACCTCACCGCGCAGTTCGCGCTCGCCGAGCGCGGTGGCCTCCAGGCCGGCGAGACCGTGCTGGTCCACGGGGCCGCCGGCGGGGTCGGCACCGCCTCCCTCCAGGTCGCGAAGGGGTACGGCGCGCGCACCATCGCCGTGGTCAGCACCGAGGAGAAGGCCGAGGTCGCCCGGGCCGCCGGCGCGGACGAGGCCGTGCTGCTCGACGGCTTCAAGGACACGGTCATGGGACTCACCGACGGACGCGGCGTCGACGTGGTGGTCGATGTGGTCGGCGGCTCGGTGTTCACCGACTCGCTGCGCTGCCTGGCGGCCCAGGGCCGGCTGCTCGTGGTCGGGTTCGCCGCCGGCCAGGGCATCCCCGAGGTCAAGGTCAACCGGCTGCTGCTCAACAACGTCGACGTCCGCGGTGTCGGCTGGGGTGCCTACGCGATGATGCGCCCCGGCTACATGCAGCAGCAGTGGGCCGAGCTCGTGCCGATGATCGAGTCCGGCGTCATCAGGCCGCCGATCGGGGCGACGTACGACCTCGACGACCTCGGGCGGGCCCTGGTCGACATGGAGGAGCGCCGCACGCTCGGCAAGTCGGTCGTGCGGGTGCGGTAGTCAGCGGACGGTGAGCCGCACCGTCCCGGCGCCGTAGCCCGCGTGCCGGGCCGTGGCCCGGAAGCTGTGCTTGCCCGACGGGGAGAAGACGATCGTGCAGCCGCCGTTGCCGGCGGTCGAGCAGGACTGCCCGCCGGCGGACACGTTCGCCTGCGGCACCGGCACGCCGGCGTCGGTCACCGTGAACCGCACCTCCTGGCGCTGGCCGTGGCGCCACCGCTGGGGGGCCGCCTTCAGGGACAGGCCCGGCAGCACCTGCTGGTGGAACAGTGCGGTGCCGCTGTTGATCAGCACGTCGGCGGACCCGTCCGAGCCGGCGAGGAACACGCCGTACAGGCTGTCGACGGACGCCGGCGGCGTGATCGTCCGGACCGCTCCGAAGTGCGTGCCGGTGGTGCTGGTGTGCACCACCCGCACGTCGTCGTACGTCGTCCAGGCGATCCAGAGCCGGCCGCCGGGTCCGGTGGACAGGGCGATGTCGCGGGCGTCCTTCGATCCGGGCACGATCACCGGCTTGGCCCACCCGATGCGCCACAGGCCCACCGCGTCGCAGGTGGGGTAGCCCAGGCAGTACGCCGCGTACAGGCCACCGCCGGGTCGTGCCACGAACGCCGTCGACTGGCTGGGCGAGACGAGGTCGGTGCCCTCGCTGGACTGAGGAGCCTTGGCCGTGGCGCCCTCGGCCGGCAGGAGCTGGCGGACGAAGATGCCGGCCGTGGCCTGGCTGTTCCCGTTGCCGGACCAGGCCACCCAGACGTCGCCGCCGTCGCGGGCGAGCGCGGAGTTGTACGTGCAGCAGGAGTCGACCGTGAACGTCTGGTCCGCCGCGCCGGTGCTCCAGGTGATCGTGGAGTTGAGCGGGAAGGAGACGACCGGCGTGCCGTCCGCGAGGGTCGTGGCGCCGGTGCCGTAGCTGGCGTACGCGGAGTGGCTCTCCGTGAGCGCTCCGGACGCAAGGGTCCAGGTCGTGCCGGCGGCGTCGGAGGTGGCGCTGAACATCTGACCGGTGTCGTAGGGGCCGCCCGTCGACACGTCCCGGATGCCGCCGAAGACCAGCCGCATGCCGCCGTCCGGCGTACCGACGATCTTGGGGTCCTCCGGAAGCCCGGCCCACCCGTCCACCGCGACGCCGGTGGCCGTGGTCGTGCCGGACGGGCCGATGTTGGTGAACGCGAGCGTGTCCGACGTCCCGCCCCGCTGGTAGACGACGTGCAGCACGCCGTCGGCGGTGCGGTAGAGCCCCGGCTCCGCGATGTTGATGACGTTGCCGGTGGTGACCTTCGACCAGGTGCCCGGAGCGCCGCGGCCCTCGGGGACGGCAGGTGCCGCGGGGCTGGGTCCGGCGACCAGGGCGCCGGGGACGGCGAGCGCGAGGGTGGCGAGCAGGGAGACGAGGTGACGTGGTGAGCGCATGGCGATACCTCCGGATCGAACCGACTCTGGCACCCCGGGCCACCGCCCGCCATGGTCCTAGGTCCCGCGACCTCGTTCGCTCTGCGCGAAGGCGGGGCATGCGCGTCGGCAACCACGGCTACTGTCGTCGCCGTGAGCATCCTCGACGACGCCCGTCCGGGCATGAATCCCGAGATCCGGCCCCAGGACGACCTCTTCGGCCACGTCAACGGGCGCTGGCTCGACGAGACCGAGATCCCCTCCGACCGGTCGAGCTGGGGGCCGTTCGTCCAGCTCGCCGACGTCGCGGAGGAGCAGGTCCACGCGATCATCGAGGACCTGGCGCGCAAGGTCGAGGCCGGCGAGCCCGTCGACGAGGACGCCCACAAGATCGGCGATCTGTTCGCCTCGTTCATGGACACCGCCACGATCGAGCGTCACGGTCTCGCGCCCGTGCGGCCGCTGATCGACGCGGTCGGCGCGCTGCGCGACATCCGTGACCTCGCGGCGTTCCTGGGCGAGTTCGAGCGGATCGGCGGGCACGGCCTGTTCGGGTCCTACGTCGACACCGACAGCAAGGACTCCGACCGCTACCTGTTCAACCTGGTCCAGGGCGGCCTCGGACTGCCCGACGAGTCCTACTACCGCGACGACAAGTTCGCGGAGATCCGGGACAAGTACGTCGCCTATCTCACGACCCTGCTCGGTCTCGGCGAGCACCCCGACCCGGCCGCCGCCGCCGCGACCGTGCTGGCGATCGACACCCGGCTGGCCGCCGGCCACTGGGAGCGCGCCGAGACCCGCGACGTCCAGAAGACCTACAACCTGCTGACGAAGGCCGAGCTCGTCGAGCTCTGCCCGGCGTTCGACTGGGACGCCTACGTCACCAACCTGGGCGGCAACGCGGGGACGCTCGCCGAGGTGTGCGTGCGGCAGCCGTCGTACTTCGAGCACCTCTCCGGCGTGCTCGAGGAGGTGTCGCTCGACGACTGGCGCCAGTGGCTGCTCTCCCACGTGCTGCGCACCGCCGCCGCCTACCTCACCGACGACTTCGTCGAGACCAACTTCGACTTCTACGGCCGCACCCTCAACGGCACCCCCGAGCTGCGGGCCCGCTGGAAGCGTGGCGTCGCGCTGGTCGAGGGCGCGATCGGCGAGGCGGTCGGCAAGCAGTACGTCGACCGGCACTTCCCGCCGCGCGCGAAGGCGATGATGGACGATCTGGTCGCCAACCTGCTCGCGGCGTACCGCGTGTCCATCGAGAAGCTCGACTGGATGACCGAGGAGACCAAGCAGCGGGCCTACGACAAGCTCGACACGTTCCGGCCCAAGATCGGCTACCCCGAGAAGTTCCGCGACTACTCCGCGCTGCGGGTCGTCCGTGACGACCTGCTCGGCAACGTCGCCGCGGCCTCGGCGTTCGAGACCGACCGTCAGCTCGGCAAGATCGGGTCGCCGGTCGACCGCGACGAGTGGTTCATGCTGCCGCAGACCGTCAACGCCTACTACAACCCCGGCACCAACGAGATCTGCTTCCCCGCGGGCATCCTGCAGAAGCCGTTCTTCTCCCCCGACGCCGACGACGCCGAGAACTACGGCGGGATCGGTGCGGTCATCGGCCACGAGATCGGCCACGGCTTCGACGACCAGGGTGCGCAGTACGACGGCGCCGGCAACCTCAACGACTGGTGGACGCCCGACGACAAGGCCGCGTTCGAGGTGAAGTCGAAGGCGCTCATCGAGCAGTACGACGCCTTCGAGCCGCGCGCGCTGCCCGGCGAGCACGTCAACGGCGCCCTCACCGTCGGGGAGAACATCGGCGACCTCGGCGGCCTGACGATCGGCCACACCGCCTTCCTCATCGCCCGTGGGGGCTCGGCGTCCGCCGAGGACCGTCAGCGGCTGTTCATGAACTGGGCCTACTGCTGGCGCACCAAGCGCCGCAAGGAGCAGGAGCAGCAGTACCTCACGATCGACCCGCACAGCCCGCCGGAGTTCCGCGCCAACATCGTGCGCAACCTCGACGAGTTCCACGAGGTCTTCGGCACCGTCGAGGGCGACGAGCTCTGGCTCGACCCCACCGAGCGGGTCCGGATCTGGTAACCGGGTCTCGCGTGTCCTTGTCCGCAAGCCGGCTGCGCCGGCTTGCGGACAAGGACACGCGGGGCCCCGGATGCGGCTTCGGGTTGATCGTCCGACGGTGTGGCACAGGTAGGCGAGGAGCGAGATGACCGACACCGGGGCTCATGCTCAGTCTTCGTACCGGCTGCGGTTCGAGTGGGGGCCGACCGGGGCGGCGGCGATCGCGGCGGGGGCGGACGTGGCGGTGGTGGTCGACGTGCTGTCGTTCACGACCACGCTGAGCGTCGCGATCGAGCGCGGGATGACGGTGTTCCCGTTCCGGTGGCGCGATGAGCGGGCGGCGGCGTACGCCGCGGAGCGCGACGCGGTGCTCGCGACCGGGCGGTCCGAGCGCACCGGGGTGAGCCTGTCGCCGGCGTCGGTCCGCGCGGCGGCCGGGGTGGAGCGGCTGGTGCTGCCGTCGCCGAACGGTTCCTCGATCTCGTTCGGTCTCGCCGACACGGGCGTGCCGGTGGTCGGCGCCGCGCTGCGCAACGCCTCCGCGGTCGCGCGCTGGCTGCCCGCAGGCGCGACGGTGGCGCTGGTGGCCGCAGGGGAGCGCTGGCCCGACGGCTCGCTGCGTCCGGCGGTCGAGGACCTGTGGGGTGCGGGCGCAGTGGTGGCGGCACTTGCCGACCTCGGTGTGACCGACCTGAGCCCGGAGGCCCGGCTGGCCGAGCAGGCGTTCCGGGCCGCCCGGTTCCCCGAGGACCTGGTGGCCTGCGCGAGTGGCCGCGAGCTGGTCGACGCCGGCTTCCCCGAAGACGTGGCGATCGCCGGCGAGGTGAACCGGTGCGCCGCCGTACCGTTGCTCGTGGACCACGCTTTCGTGGAGGCATGATGACCGGACCCCGTGATCTCGCGACCCGCAAGGCCGACACCCTGGCGTTGTGGGCGACACCCGCGATCGACGTGTGGGTCGCGACCGCGTCGGCGGCCGGTGAGGCGCACCTCGTCCCGCTCTCGCTCGCCTGGACCGAGGAGAGTCTGGTCGTGGCGGTGCAGGAGACCTCCCGCACCGCCCGCGACGTGGCTGCCTCGGGTCGCGCCCGGCTGGCCGTCGGGCTCACCCGCGACGTGACGATGGTCGACGCGGTGCTCGAACGGACGGTCCCCACCGCAGCCGCGGGAGAGCTGGGCGAGGCCTACGCCGCCCAGGCCGATTGGGATCCTCGGGACAGCAGCGGGTACGTCTACCTGGTGCTGCGTCCCGAGCGGGTGCAGGCCTGGCGCGAGGCCGACGAGATCGCCGGCCGCACGCTCATGCGCGACGGCGCCTGGCTGGTCTGAGTCGGCGAGTCCCGCCGGCGCTCACTCGAAGCGCTCGACGGTCATCGTCCAGTCGTCGAGCCAGCCGGAGTCCGTGGTGGAGTCGCCGGTGGTGCTCGCCTGGAGGGCCAGGGTGTGGACGCCGTGGCCGATCTTGGTGCAGAACTGGGCGGAGTCGCCGTGGTAGGCCGACTCGGACGTGAACGCGAAGGGGCTGCCGTTGTCGGCGTACGGCGCGACCGGCACCCCGTCCCTGTGCAGCTGCAGGCTCATCCACCCGGTCCCGGAGTAGTAGCTCTCGGCGGTGAACGTCACCAGGACCGTGTCCGTTCCCTTCCGCGGGCCGGTCAACGACAGCTGGGCGCCCGGCACGGCCACGTTGGCTCCGTTGGTCCCGGGGAACGAGAACGGCTCGGCGGACAGCCTGCTGCTCATGCTCTTCAGCGGTCCGCCGTTGCAGCTGACCGGTGCGGTGGCCCTCGCCGGGACCCGCTGACCCTGGTGAGGGGCCGACCGGTCGGCGTTCGCCGAGCTGGACGTGGTGGCGGCGCCGACCAACCCGAGGGTGGCGAGGCCCGCGACGGCGGCGAAGGCGAGAGTGCGGTGGTTGCTCATCGGTGCTCCTGCTGGTGTGGGGGCCCGCCCGTACGAGCCGCATCGGTGGTCAGGAGTGACCTGGCTCACGCCAGATACGTCCGGGCGTACGGCGGCGTGGGAGCGCGCTGGTAGACAGGGCGCCATGACCACCTCGACCACCGCCGACGTACGCCAGCGTGCTGAGGCCCACCTGCGGGCGCTCGTCGGCAGCGAGGACGCCGCGCTCCGCGACGACCAGTGGTCGGCGATCGAGGCGCTCGCGGTCGATCGGCGCCGCGCGCTGGTGGTGCAGCGCACCGGTTGGGGCAAGTCCGCGGTCTACTTCGTCGCGACCCTGCTGCTGCGCGAGCGGGGTGCCGGGCCCACGGTGATCGTCTCGCCGCTGCTCGCCCTGATGCGCAACCAGATCGCGGCCGCCGAGCGCGCCGGCATCCGCGCGGTGACGATCAACTCCACCAACATCGAGGACTGGGAGCCGATCCACGCCTCGATCGCCGCGGGCGAGGTCGACGTGCTGCTGGTGAGCCCCGAGCGGCTCAACAACCCCGGGTTCCGCGACGAGGTGCTGCCGCGACTGGCCGCCACCTGTGGGCTGCTGGTCGTCGACGAGGCGCACTGCATCTCCGACTGGGGCCACGACTTCCGGCCCGACTACCGGCGCATCCGCACGTTGCTGGGCGATCTGCCCGACGGCATCCCGGTCCTCGCCACCACGGCGACCGCCAACTCCCGGGTCACCGCCGACGTCGCCGAGCAGCTCGGCGCCGGTCACGGCTCGATGGGCGACGTGCTGGTGCTGCGCGGCTCGCTCGACCGCGCGTCGCTGCGGCTCGGTGTGGTGCGGCTGAAGACCGCCGAGCAGCGGCTCGCCTGGCTCGCCGATCACCTCGCGGAGCAGCCCGGCTCGGGCATCATCTACTGCCTGACGGTCGCGGCCACCCAGGAGATCGCCGACTACCTGCGCTCGCGCGGCCACGAGGTCGCGGCGTACTCCGGGCAGACCGACACCACCGAGCGGCACGCGCTCGAGCAGGACCTCGTCCACGGGCGGGTCAAGGCGTTGGTCGCGACCAGCGCGCTCGGCATGGGCTTCGACGCCACCCTCGGCTTCGTGGTCAACATGGGTGCCCCGCCCTCACCGGTCGCCTACTACCAGCAGGTCGGCCGTGCGGGGCGCGGGACAGATGACGCGACCGTGGTGCTGCTGCCCGCGACCGAGGATCGCGACATCTGGGCCTACTTCGCCTCCCTGGCGTTCCCCCGTGAGGAGCAGGTCCGCCAGACGCTCGAGGTGCTCGCCGCCGAGGGGCGGACCCTCAGCACGGGTGCCCTCGAGACCTACGTCGACCTCAACCGCACCCGCCTCGAGACCATGCTCAAGGTGCTCGACGTCGACGGCGCCGTACGCCGGGTCCGCGGCGGCTGGGAGTCCACCGGCCGGCCGTGGGTCTACGACGAGGAGCGCTACCTGCGGGTCACCGAGGCCCGGCAGCGCGAGCAGCAGGCGATGCTCGACTACATCGCGACCGACGCGTGCCGGATGCGGTTCCTGCGCGACCAGCTCGACGACCCCGAGGCCGAGGACTGCGGGCGGTGCGACAACTGCGGCGGGCTGACCCTCTCGGCGGAGGTCTCGGCCGCCTCGCTCGAGGAGGCCGGCGCTCGGCTGGCCCGGCCGGGCGTGGTCGTCGAGCCCCGCAAGATGTGGCCCACCGCGCTCGCCAACCTCGGCATCGACCTCAAGGGCAAGATCGCCGACGCCGCCGAGGAGGGCCGTGCGGTCGCCCGGCTCACCGACCTCGGTCACGGTCAGGCCCTGCGCGAGCTGTTCGCGCCCGCCACGCCGGACGGCGCGGTGCCGGTGCCGCTGGTCCGCGCGGTGGTCGAGGTGCTCGGCGACTGGCGACCGCCGGTGGACGGCATCGTGGTCGTGGAGTCGCAGACGCACGCGTCGCTCACCGCTGACCTGGCCGCCGGCCTCTCGCGCTACCTGCGGGTGCCGGTCGTCGGCCGCTGGGCGATCGTCAACCCCGAGGTCGTGCCCGGGCAGGGTGCGGCCAACTCCGCCCAGCGGGTCGCCGCGGTGGGGCGCCGGTTCGCGCTGCAGGCCGACCAGCCGCTCGACGGCCTGCGGGTGCTCCTCGTCGACGACCGCACCGACACCGGCTGGACCCTCACGCTCGCGGCCCGCGCCGTACGCCGCGCCGGAGCCGCCGCGGTCCGGCCGCTGGTGCTGGCCACCACCACCTGACCGCATCTCGCGGATCGGTCTCGGGGTCAGTCTTCCGAGGAGTTCGTCGTGGTCGGCGTGAGGGCATGACCTACTGCCCTGGTGCCTGGCCGAGCTGCGTCCGTAGCGTCGATGCCGTGCCTGAGCAGCAGTCTCGGTGGCGCAACGTCCTTGCGGGGTCGGCGTTCGCCGGCTCCGCCGTGGTCGCCTCGGCCGGGCTCGGTCTCGCGGTGCCACACCTGAGCAAGGAGGGCGCCGGTGTCGTGGGGCTCCTCGGCACGCTCCTTCTCGCCGTCGGTGCGGTCGCGGCGGTTCGCTCCTCCCGGCGCCTGCTGTCGCGGGCGCGGCGGCGATGGTGGGTGCTGACGATCCCGGCGCTGCTGGTCACCGCATACCTGGCGGCGTGGACGGTGGGCCAGGGCGTCGCCGCCAGCTTCCCGGCACATCCCGGTCTGGGGTCGCGCACGCCGGCAGACCTCGGGCTGGCCTACGACGACGTCACCGTGCGGACCACTGACGGGGTCGAGCTCGCCGGATGGTGGGTGGAGCCGAGCAACGGCGCGGCCGTGGTCGTGCTGCACGGCGCCGGCTCCACCCGCACGGGCGCGCTCGACCAGGCGGCGGTGCTGGCCCGGGCCGGCTACGGCGTCCTGCTCCTCGACGCCCGCGGCCACGGCGAGAGCGGCGGGCGCGGCATGGACTTCGGGTGGTGGGGCGAGCGGGATGCGACGGCTGCGGTGGACTTCGTCCTCGACCGACCCGGAGTGGTCCCCGGCCGGGTCGGTCTCCTCGGGCTGTCGATGGGCGGTGAGGCGGCGATCGGCGCCGCCGGGGTCGACGCCCGCGTCCACGCCGTCGTGGCCGAGGGAGCGACCAACCGGGTCGCCTCCGACAAGGGATACCTGGACGCGTACGGCGTCCGCGGCCACCTGCAGAAGGCCGTCGACGAGCTGACCTATGCCGTCGCCGGGCTGCTGACCCCGGCCCCGGCGCCGGAACCGCTGCGTGACTCCGTGACCGCCGCCGCGGAGCGGGGGACGCCGTTCCTGCTCGTCACGGCAGGGGACGTCGAGACCGAGCGCCTCGCCGCGATGCGGTTGGAGCAGGCCGCGCCGGACGCGGTCGAGGTCTGGACGGTGCCCGGTTGCGGTCACACCCAGGGCCTGCGGACCGTTCCCGCCGAGTGGGGCCGGCGCGTGGTGGAGTTCCTCGACACGGCGCTCTCCGTCGACCGGTGACAGTCCGCCGTCCCGGGTGCGGCACTCTGGGGGTATGACTTCGCAGGACGGCACGCCCGACGAGAACGCCCGCGCCGCGGAGCTGGGTGAGCGCCTCGCCACCTGGCTCGAGGGCCTCGGGCTCGGCTCCCACCTCGGCGCGGCCGGGCTGCCGACGTACGAGCGCGACGAGCACGGCCGGGCGGCCTGGACCGACCCGAACACCGGGCTGCCGATGGCGAGCGTGCAGCTGGAGGACCTGGAGCGGCTGCTGCGCAGTGAGGGCACCGACCCCCAGCACGCGGTGCCGGTGCAGCTGGTCCAGGTGGCGCGCCAGGCGCGGGTGCGTGAGGAGCTGCTCGCCGGCCTGTGGTTCACCTACGAGACGCTGGGTGAGCTGCGCGGGACCTCGGTGGACGCCACCCGGTTCGCGGTGCACAAGGCCGGCGGCGAGCACCGCCTGCTGGTGGTCCACGCCGACGAGCGCACGATCGTGCCGGGGTTCCAGCTCACCACCCGTGGCGAGCTGCGGCCCGAGCTCGCGCCGGTCCTCGAGCCGCTGCTCGCCGCCCGGATGGACCCGTGGAAGGTCTGGGCGTGGCTGACCCAGCCCGCCGGGCTGCTCGGCGGCCAGGTGCCGGAGCAGGCGGCCGCCGATCCCGACTCCGCCGACCTGGTCCGTCACGCCGCCGTGCGCCTCGCCGAACGGGTCAGCGCTCAGCCGTGATCCGGTCCGCGTCGGGCGTGTCCGTCACGTGGTCGTAGTAGTCGCGCGGCCGGCCCGACCGGTCCAGCGTGGCGTGGAGGCGCAGACCAGCCGGCTCCAAGGTCCGTGAGCTGAGCCAGGCCAGCGCCAGGCTGGGCACCGCGACCAGCACCGCGGTGACGAGGAAGAACGACCCCGGGCGCGCGTCGGGCAGCAGGCCGTGGGATCCGAGCACTCGCATCACCGGTTCGTGGATGAGGTAGACGCCGTACCCGAGGGTCCCGACGAAGGCCAGCGGCTTCCAGTCGAACGCGCGGGACCACGGGCCCTCGTGCAGCACGACGCCGGCCAGCAGCGCCGTGACGGCCGCGGCGTACAACGGGTGCCACCACTCGCTGGCGGTGGGTACGTCGATCGGGCGGGTCATCACGAGCGCCGAGAGTCCCACCAGGCCGCCGAGGCCGAGCGCGAGGCGCGCCCCTCTGCCCAGGCGCACCCCGGCGGCGACCAGCACCGCGAGGGCCATCCCGAGGGCGAAGTCGACGCCGCGGGAGGGTGCGGAGTACCACACCGACCAGTTCTCGGCGTCCTGCGTGGTGAGCACGGTGGCCCAGAGCAGGTAGCCCACGCCGATCGCCGCGCAGAGCGCGGGCAGCGCGGACGCGACGGCCAGCCGGGCGCGGCGGCTCTCCTGGCGGCGGACGGCTCGGTTGACCACGGGGACGGCCAGGGCCATCAGCACGTAGAAGTGGAACTCCACGGCCAGGGACCAGGCGGGCCCGTCGGTCCAGAAGATGTACTCGTCGCTGTAGATCTGGGTGAACGTCAGGTGCATGACCAGGTCCTGCCAGTGCCCCGGCAGGGAGGGGTTGGTCAGCGCCCACACGACGAGCACGATCGCGGCGTACAGCGGGTAGAGCCGCGCCATCCGGCGCAGCAACAGCATCCGACCGGGCCGGCTGCCACTGCGGTCGGCACACGCACGGGCGACCGGCAGCCACAGCACCAGGCCGGAGAGCACGAAGAACATGTCGACGAACAGGTCGGTCCCGAGCATCGCCTGGTGGGCGGCTCCGGACCACGGCCAGGTCGCGTCCGGCCCGGTGCGGTTGTGCTGGTAGGAGTGGAAGGTCACCACGCACAGCGCGGCCAGACCGCGCAGCCACCCCAGCGGGTACTGCGGGCTGCGGGTGCCGCCGGGTGCCGACGGTGCGGTGACCGAGTCGGTCTGCTCACGAACGAGGGTCGGGGCCTGGGTCATGCCGCCACCTCCAGGTCGCCGGTGGCACCGGAGCCGACGGCCCCGGAGCTGTTGCCGGCGCTGCGCGGCGTGACGACCCACCGTCGCTCACCGCGCAGCTGCTTGAGCTGGGCGACGCGGTTCACGACGTTCTTGAGCTCGGTGTAGAACAGCACGTTCGCGATCGCGGCGGCGACGAACCAGCGACGGTGCCGGCGCACCTCGGGCACCGCGAGGCGCCAGGCGGCGACCGTCTGCAACGGTCCGGAGACCGTGGTGAACAGCGTCAGCAGCAGGAAGATCGGCGACGTCAGGTCGAGGCCGCCGTCGCGCCAGGCGTAGAACCCCAGCAGCGGCCACGCGGTCAGCGCGATCCAGGGGTAGAGCTCGCGCCAGCCCAGCAGGTAGACCACGCCGAGCCGCTGGCGCAGGGTGAGTGCCGGTGAGCGCAGCACCGTCCAGAAGTGCCGGCACGAGACCTGGAACCAGCCCTGCGCCCACCGCATCCGCTGGTTCCACAGCGACCGGGGCGTCTCCGGGGCGAGCTCACGGCTGACCAGACCCGGGTCGTTGACGATCCGGCCGCCGGCCTCGAGCACCCGCACCGAGGCCTCGATGTCCTCGGTGAGGAACGAGCCGCGCAGCCGGATCCGCTCGAGTGCGGAGGCGCGCCAGTAGCCGTTGGAGCCGCCGAAGATGCCGAACCCGAACAGCTGGGCGCGTCCGGGGTGGGCGACGGCGTAGATCTGCTCGAACTCGACGGCGACCAGCTTGGCCAGCGCCGACTCGTCGCCGTTGCGGATCACGCAGTGGCCCTGCACGACGTCCGCCCCGTCGGCGATCCAGCTCCAGGCCCGGTCGAAGGCACCCTGCATCGGGTGGTGGTCGGCGTCGAAGATGCCGATGATCTCACCGTTGGCGACCCGGAGCGCCGCGTTGACGTTCTGGGCCTTCGAGGTGCTGTCGGGCACCTTGAGGACCACCAGGCCCGGGCTCGCGTCCGCGAGCGCGGCGAGGTCGGCCTCGACGTCGAGCGGCACGGGGGTGTTGTAGGCGAGCACGACCTGCAGCCCGCCGGCGTACTCCTGGGCGAGGAAGTGCCGCACGGTCTGGAGGATCGTGTCGGCCTCGTTGGGCAGGTACGCCGCGATCACGGCCGTCGCCGGGGGTGCGGGGGTGCTCGGGCTGGCGGGCGGGCGCTCGGGGTCGAGCGCGTGGGCGCACTCGAACCAGATCAGGCCGGCCGTCCCGGCGAGCGCGGTGACCAGCGTCCAGTAGACGACGCTGGAGACGTCGAGGCCGACCGTGTAGAGGCCGACCAGTGCCAGGAACGGCACCAGGGCGACGCCCACCGTGGCCAGCAGCACCTGGCGCCCGGCGCTCCACAGGTTGACCCGCGGCCGGCGCTGGCGCAGGTGGGCGCCCTGGAGGCGGGGCTGGAGGTCGCGCTCGCGCACGGACTCGGCCGCGGCGTCGGCGGCGTGCCGCTCGGCCTGGGCCGGCTCCTGCTTGCGGGAGATGTGTGCCCAGCCGACGCCGAGGTCGACCACGCCCTGCGACCGGTCGCGGTCGCCGAGCGCGTCCAGGGTCTCGACGGCGTGGTAGGCCATCTCCTGAAGACGAGCCGGCCGGGCGGCCCGGTCCTCGCGGCGCAGCCGCAGGCTGAGCCGACCGTCGTCGGTGGCGGCAACGACCTCGCCGGGCTGGAGGAAGCGGGTCAGCCGTTCGGCCGCGGCCCGGACGACGTCCGCGGGCGGGCGCACCCGGGTGGTGACGTCGGTGCCGGGCAGGGCCCAGACCGGGTCGATGACCGCGACGATCTCGCGGCGGCGTGGGCGGGGAACGACGAGGCGGCTGCGGACCTGGGGCGAGACGACCTCGTCGGGCGAGCCGACCCGGCCCGCGGCCGGTCGGCTGGAGGGCGCGGGCGGGCGGCGGTCGAGGGTGAGGGACACGGCGGGACCTTTCGGTTCGGCGGACGCGCGGGGTGGGTGGGCGCGCGGGCGGACGGTGCCGGCGGTGGTGGCTGCCGGGGCTGCGCCTGGGGGCTGCGGCCGGGCTGCGGCGGGCTGGAGACGGTCTGGCGGGGGGCACAGGTCGGTCGGCGCGGCTGGGGCCGGCGGAAAGGCGCGCTGCGTGAGTCGCGCTCGACCTCCACCGTGTCGAGTCGGGCGCCGCACATGCAAGCTGAGCGGCCGTGGTTCCGGTCACGAGACGGCCGTCACGGTCGTTCTCACGCTCAGCGGCCGGCTCGTTCACCCAGGTTTTACAGGTCTCTCAGGTGGACCGGAGCTAGAACACGTTCTAGTGTGCGCGCATGACCGACGTGCAGGCCGCCGCGCGGCTGCGGGTGATCCAGTGGACGACGGGCAACATCGGCCGGCGGTCGCTGCACGCGATCCTCGCCCGGCCGGACCTGGAGCTGGTGGGGGTCTATGCCCACGGTGCGGACAAGGTCGGCCGCGACGCGGCCGAGCTCTGCGGGTGGCCGTCGCCGACCGGCGTCCTGGCCACGAACGACGTCGGCGCGCTCCTGGGGCTGGGGGCCGACGCGTGCTGCTACAACCCGCTGTGGCCGAGCATCGACGAGCTGTGTGCACTGCTCGGAGCCGGTGTCAACGTGTGCACGAGTGCCGCCTGGATCACCGGCGGCAAGCAGACTCCCGAGGACCGGGCCCGGATCCTGGACGCCTGCGAGCGCGGCGGCGCGTCGATCTTCGGCAGCGGCGCCCACCCTGGCATGACCAACCTGGTCGGCATGGTGCTCAGCGGGTCGTGCGAGCGCGTCGACGAGATCCGGATCACCGAGTCCGTGGACTGCTCGACGTACGAGAGCGCGGAGACCCAACGGGCGATGGGCTTCGCGCAGGCGCCCGACACCCCGGGGCTCGCGGAGTCGGTGCGCCGCGAGTCGGAGGTGTTCGCCGAGTCAGCCGCGATGATGGCCGACGCCCTCGGGGTGACGCTGGACCGGATGACGTTCGACGTCACGTTCACGCCGGCCACCGGCGACTCCGACCTGGGGTTCATGGAGATCCCCGCCGGCACCGTGGGCGGCGTGATGGGCTACCACCGCGGGTGGGTCGGGGAGCGCAACGTCGTCAGCGTGGGCTTCAACTGGACGATGGGGTCGCACGTCGAGCCGCCTAAGCCGCTCGCGCACGGCCACGTGGTCCAGGTCTTCGGACTGCCCAACATGCGCACGGTCATCCACTGCCTGCCGCCTCACGCCTGGGACGAGCCCGGGTTCATGGGTCTCGGCATGATCTACACCGCGATGCCCGTCACCAACGCCGTCCCGTACGTCGTCGCCGCCCCGCCCGGCATCGTCACGCTCGCCGACCTGCCGCCGATCACCGGGCGGGTGCTGGCCTAGCCTCCGGGTCGCGAGTTTCGTCGGTCGGCCGACGAAACTCGTGCCTGGACGATGAAGTTGCGTCGTCCAAGGTCGGGATCTGTCGGTCAGCCGACGAAACTCGCGGGCGCGCTAGTGACCGACCACCAGCGCCGGGTCGACCGGCGCGACCTTGCGACGGGGCAGGAACGCGGCCGGGATCAGCACGCAGGCCACCAGGATCGTGGCGACGACGAACACGGTCGCGAACGCGTCGGCCATGCCGGGGATGAACGTGGCCGGGTCGGTGGGGTCGAGGTCGATGGTGCCGTTGGTGAGCAGCACCGAGAACAACGCCGTACCCATCGATGCGGCGACCTGCTGGACGATGTTCATCAGGGTGGAGCCGCGGGCGATCGTGTGTGCCTGCAGGGTCGCGAGCGCGGCCGACATGATCGGCATCATCGTGCCGCCCATGCCCAGGCCCATCACGAACAGCGCCGAGCACAGGTAGAGGTACGACGTGTCCGCGTCGATCTGGGTGAACATCGCCATGCCGACGGTGATCACCGAGATGCCGGTCAGCACGATCTTGCCGGGGCCGATCCGGTCGGCCAGGATGCCCGCGGCCGGCATCGTGAGCATCGCGCCGATGCCCTGGGGCGCCAGGAGCAGCCCGGCGTGCAGGGCGTCCTCGCCGCGGACGGACTGGAAGTAGAGCGGGAACAGCAGGCTGGCGCCGAAGAACGCGATCGCGAACAGCGACATCGCCAGCACCGCGACCGTCATGGTCCGGTGCCCGAACAGGCGCAGGTCGACCAGCGGGTGGATGTTGTTGCGGTTGAGCGCCCAGGGCACGAAGCCCGCGATCAGCAGCAGGCCCACGACCGCGGGGCCGACCACCTGGGCGGTCCACAGGGTGCCGTCGTTCTGGCGGGCCTCGGGGATCGAGGAGACGCCGTACAGGAACGCCGCCAGGCCCGGCGAGAGCAGCACCATGCCGACCCAGTCGAACGTCTCCGAGGGCTCGACGTGGTCGCGGGGCAGCACGATCGCGGCGTAGGCGAGCGCCAGGATGCCGATCGGCAGGTTGATCAGGAAGATCCAGTGCCAGCTCGCGGAGTCGATCAGGGCGCCACCGAGGATGGGGCCGAAGATGGGGCCGAGCAGCATCGGGATGCCGAGCACGGCCATCACCCGGCCGACCCGCTCGGGTCCGGCAGCGCGGGTCAGGATCGTCATGCCCAGCGGCATCAGCATGCCGCCGCCGATGCCCTGCAGCACCCGGAAGGTCACCAGCATCTCCAGCGACGTGGCGGCCGCGCAGAGCACGGACCCGGCGGTGAAGAGGAGCACGGCGAGCAGGTAGAGCCGCTTGGTGCCGAACCGGTCGGCGGCCCAACCGGTCAGCGGGATCACGCTGGCCAGGGCGAGCGTGTAGCCGGTCATCGTCCAGGCGACCTGGGCGGCCGTCGCGTCGAACTCCGAGCGGAACGTCTGCAGTGCGACCGAGACGACGGTGATGTCGAGGATCGACATGATCGCGCCGAGGACGACCACGCCGGCGACCATCAGCACGCGTGCGTCGAGGCCCTCGGGGGGCGCTGCGGCACCGGCGGGCGTCGTGGCTGGGGCCGGGGCGGCGCCCTTGTCGTCCTGGGTCTCGTCCTGGGTCTCGGTCACCGGGTGAGGCTATGCGGCGGCGCCGACGGCCAGCACCCTACTTTCGGCTCGCCCGGCTGTGGGTTGGGTCACCAGGGGAGTGCACGCTTCTCAGGAGAACTGGGCCTCCACCGCGGAGACCAGCCGCGGGTCGCCGGGCTCGACACCGGGGCTGAACCGGGCCACGACCGCCCCGGAGCCGTCGACGAGGAACTTCTCGAAGTTCCACGTGACGTCGCCGGCCTCGCCGCTCTCGTTGGGCGTCTCGACCAGCGTGCGGTAGATCTCGTGCCGGTCCTCGCCGTTGACGTCGATCTTCTCGGTCATCGGGAAGGTGACGCCGTACGTCGCGGAGCAGAACTCGGCGATCTCCTCCGCCGACCCCGGCTCCTGGCCGCGGAACTGGTTGCAGGGCAGGCCGACCACGGTGAAGCCGCGCTCGGCGTGCTGCTCGTGGAGCTCCTCGAGCCCGGCGTACTGCGGGGTGAGGCCGCACTTGCTGGCGACGTTGACCAGGAGGGCGGGCCGGCCGCCGATGATCTCGCCGAGCGTGGACGGGGTGCCGTCCAGACGGGCGATGGGGGCGTCGAGGATGCTCATGCGGTCAGGCTACGTGCCCTCCGGAAGCCGCCCTGTCGGCGTCTCCGACTACGGTCACGTAGGTGAGCTTCGTCCCGGTCACCGGCCCGGCGACGTTCCGTGCCGCCGAGCCGCCGCGCGAGGGCGTGGTGGAGTTCACCGACCAACGCCGTACGGTGAGCCTGCCGATCCGGGCGGCGTTGCCGGTGCTGACCAAGGCACGCTCCCGCGACGACCTGCATCCCAGCGTCGGCGTCCTGTCCGGCGCCGCGCTGCTCGCGCTGCGGCTGGTGGCGGCCGGCAAGTTCGCTCCCGCTGGCAGCCCGCCGAGCTGGCGGGTCGCCGGTCTGGATGCCGAGGACGAGCACCGGATCGCGATGCTCGCCGGAGCGGGCTCCGACGCCGGGCCCGAGCAGGAGCAGGTGGTGCGCGACCTGCTCGACGCCGTCGCCGACGCGATGCCGCGCTCGCAGCCGACCCGCGGGTCCGTCGTGACCCCGCCGCGGGAGCGCCGGCCGACCTTCGAGGAGCGGCTGCAGGCGCGACTGGCCCGCCATCAGCACCACGACCCCCGCGACCTGCCGCAGCTGGTCACGATCTCGCTGCGCGTCGAGGCCGACGAGGAGGAGCTGGTGGCCGGCGCCGTACGCCTCGTGCCGCAGGCCCACGACGAGCAGAACCCCCTCCACCTATGCGACCTGGCACTGCTGTGGACCGGGACGCCGGAGGAGCACGGGTTCGGCGAGCGCGCCCGCACCCACGCGACGATCGCGCTGCGGGCGGCCGCGGACGGCTGGCCGGTGCTCGACCGGCTGCTGGAGCTGCGGGTGCCCGACCAGCTGGTGCTGGACACCGACGAGCTGGTGAGCCTGTTGGACGAGGGTGTCGGCGCGCTGCGCGCGCACGGGGTCGACGTGCTGTGGCCGCGGAGCCTGGGACGCGACCTGACAGCCACGACGGTGCTGGACCGCGCGCCGGCCGGCCCGCGCGAGGAGCCGCTCAACGAGCCGGTGCTGAGCCGCGACGCACTGTTCTCTTTCAACTGGCAGATCGCCGTGCACGGCGACCCGCTGACCGCCGAGGAGATGGACCGGCTGGCCAGCTCGGCGACGCCGCTGCTGCGGCTGCGGGGCAGCTGGACCGTCGTCGACCCGGCGATCGCCCGCAAGGCGCGCAAGCGGCTGATCCGCACGGTCAAGCCGGTCGAGGCGGTCGCCGCCGCTCTCACCGGCACCGTGCAGGTCGCGGAGACCGACCAGCAGGTGGTGGTCGGCGCGAGCCTGCTGAAGGTCCGGGAGCGGCTGCTGGGCGCGGCGACCCGTGATCACGTCGAGCCCCCGGCGGCGCTGCAGGCGACGCTGCGCGACTACCAGCGCCAGGGCCTGACCTGGCTCGCGGAGCTGACCTCGCTGGGGCTCGGCGCCTGCCTGGCCGACGACATGGGATTGGGCAAGACCGTCACCCTGATCGCGCTGCACCTCCACCGCCGGGCCTCGACGAGCTCGACCAACGCCGGCCCGACCCTGGTCGTGTGCCCCGCGAGCCTGCTCGGCAACTGGGAGGACGAGATCCACCGGTTCGCCCCCGGCGTGCCGGTGGTGCGGTTCCACGGCAGTGCCCGGGACCTCTCGGCTGCCGGCGACGGGTTCGTGCTCACGACGTACGGCACCATGCGCAGGGACGCCGAGGCGCTCGGCGCTGTCGCCTGGGACCTCGTGGTCGCCGACGAGGCGCAGCACGTCAAGAACCCGCGTACGTCGACCGCGCGGGCGCTGCGCTCGATCGAGAGCGCCGCGCGCGTGGCCCTCACCGGCACCCCGGTCGAGAACAACCTCACCGAGCTGTGGGCGATCCTCGACTGGACGACACCGGGGCTGCTCGGCAGCCGCAACGCGTTCCGCAAGGCCTGGGCCGCGCCGATCGAGTCCGGCAACGAGCCCGCGAAGGCGCGGCAGTTCGCGGACCTGATCGCGCCGTTCCTGCTGCGCCGCCGCAAGTCCGACCCGGGCATCGCGCCCGAGCTGCCGGCCAAGACCGAGACCGACCACCGGCTCAGCCTCACCCGTGAGCAGGTCGTGCTCTACGAGTCGTTCGTCCGAGACACGATGGCGCGCATCGAGCGTGCCGACGAGGATGCGCGACGCGGTCTGGTGCTGATGCTGCTCACCGGGCTGAAGCAGATCTGCAACCACCCGGCGCAGTTCCTCAAGCAGTCCGCGGTCCGGCTCTCCGGGCGCTCGGAGAAGGTCGACCTGCTCGACGAGCTCCTCGGCACGGTGCTCGCCGAGGACGGTGCGGTGCTGGTGTTCACCCAGTACGTCGCGATGGCGCGGCTCCTCGAGGGACACCTCGCGCGCACCGGCGTGCCCCACCAGCTCCTGCACGGCGGCACCCCCGTGCGCGAGCGCGAGGCGATGGTGCGCCGGTTCCAGGGCGGCGACGTGCCGGTCTTCCTGCTCTCGCTCAAGGCCGGTGGGACCGGGCTCAACCTCACCCGGGCCGACCACGTCGTCCACGTCGACCGGTGGTGGAACCCGGCCGTCGAGGAGCAGGCCACCGACCGCGCCTACCGGATCGGGCAGACCAAGCCGGTGCAGGTGCACCGGATGATCACTCGCGGCACGGTGGAGGACAAGATCGCCGAGCTGCTGACTCGCAAGCGGGCGCTCGCCGATGCGGTGCTCGGCCGTGGCGAGTCGGCGCTGACCGAGCTCAGCAACGACGAGCTGCGCGACTTCGTCGCTCTGCGTTCCGACCTGGGGCCCGACCCGAGACCGGACGACTGATGCCCAGCCCGGTGCTGCACCCGCGGGTGGCGCCCCGGCGCTCCGCCGTACGCGCCACGACCTGGTGGGGCAAGGCATGGGTGCGCGCGGTGGAGGAGGCGGCGTACGCCGAGTCCGAGCTGGTCGCGGCCCGGGCACTGGCGCGGGCCGGGCAGGTCGGGCAGATCGCCACCGAACCGGGCCGGTTCGTGGCGTCGGTCGAGGACCGTCGGGGGCTGTGGACGGTCGAGGGCAGCGTGCCGGTGCTCGACGCCGGCGACCTCGCGGTGCTCGTCGAGGCGGTGGCGGCCGAGTCCGGGCGGGTCGCCGCGCTGCTCGGCGGCGAGCTGCCGTTCGGGCTGGTCGAGCACGCCGACGAGGCCGGCGTCGAGCTCCTCCCGTACGGCGGTGAGCTGGGCTCGTCGTGCACGTGCGACCACTGGACGGACCCCTGCGTGCACGCGCTCGCGGTGCTCCAGCAGCTCACCTGGCTGGTCGAGGCCGACCCGTTCGTGCTGCTCCAGCTGCGCGGACTCCCGCGCGAGGAGCTGCTGGGCCGGCTGCATGCGCGCACGGCCGACCCCGACCCCGACGACGAGCCCGACCTGGAGGCCGCTGTCGAGGCCGCGCTGTACGCCGCCCGGCTGCTCCAGGAGGATCCGCCGCTCAGCTGACCCCGAGCGAGCCCAACGCCATCCGGCTCAGGAGGTCGCGCATCCGGCTGTCGGGCAGCAGGCCGCTGTGCGGGGTGGAGTTGATCAGGCCGAACGCCGCATGCGCCATCGACCGGGCGGTCGGCAGGTCGAGGGCGGCGTCGTCGAGCCGCAGCTGGGCGGCCCACAGGTCGACGTACTGGCGCTGCAGCACGCGCACCCGGTCGCGGGCCCCGACGGGCAGCGCCTCCCAGTCGCGGTCCTGGACCACGATCAGCGCACGGTGCCGCAGCGCGAAGTCGACGTGCCACTCCACGAGCGCCGCGAGCGCCGCCCGCGGGGCCTCGGCCGCCTCGGCCCGCTCGGTGCCGACCGCCAGCAGCTCCTCGCTGATCGCCACCAGCATCTCGGCCAGCATCGCCTGCTTGGAGGGGAAGTGCTTGTAGAGCGCCGGCCCGGAGATGCCGCACGCCGCGCCCAGGTCGGCCACCGACACCCCGTGGAACCCGTGGGAGGCGAACAGCTCCGCCGCGGTGGCGAGGATCTGGTCGCGCCGGCTCATGCCCTCAGGTTAGTGCCCGTTAACCGTGGGTGGACGCCGAGTCGGCGCGTCTGCACGCTGTGGGGTGTCGAGTCGGCGTGTCTGCACGCTGTGGGGTGTCGAGTCGGCGCGTCTGCACGCGCGTCTAGGTGCCGGCTTCGCCGCGACGCCAGCCATGGATCGCTCTTGGCTCGATACTCCGACGTCGTGGTTGCGGTGGGCGTGAGGAACCGCCGTGCAGTTGCGCCGAGTCGGCCTGGGTGGGCGTGCAGTTGCGCCGAGTCGGCCTGGGTGGGCGTGCAGTTGCGCCGAGTCGGCCTGGGTGGGCGTGCAGTTGCGCCGAGTCGGCCTGGGTGGGCGTGCAGTTGCGCCGACTCGGCCTGGGTGGGCGTGCAGTTGCGCCGAGTCGGCCTGGGTGGGCGTGCAGTTGCGCCGAGTCGGCCTGGGTGGGCGTGCAGTTGCGCCGAGTCGGCCTGGGTGGGCGTGCAGTTGCGCCGACTCGGCGTCAGGCGAGGGAGAGGAAGAGCTTCTCCATCTTCTTGGCGTCCAGGCCGTCGAGGCCCTCACCGTTCGCGAGGCACTGCTGGAGGCCGGTGGCGACGATCGCGAAGCCGGCGCGGTCCAGGGCGCGGGAAACGGCGGCGAGCTGGGTGACGACGTCCTCGCACTCCCGGCCCTCCTCCAGCATCCGCAGCACGCCAGCCAGCTGGCCCTGCGCGCGCTTGATCCGGTTGATGACCGGGGTCATGTCCTTGGGGTCCAGCTCCATGTCAGCTCTCCTCGTTCAGGGTGGCCAGCGCCGCGGTGAGGCGCTCCCGCGCCTCGACAGCGACCTCGGCGAGGCCGTCACCCGCGAGCGCCATCATGGCGTCGGGGTCGAAGGCCTCGACCAGGGTGGTGTGCTCATCGATCGAGCGCACCACGACGTTGCACGGCAGTACGGCGGCCACGGACGGGTCGATCTGGAGCGCCCGGTGGGCGAGCTGGGGGCGGCAGGCCCCCAGGATCACCTGTGGGGCGACCTCGACGCCGAGCTTCGCGGCCAGGGTCGCCCGCAGGTCGATCTCGGTGAGGACGCCGAAGCCCTGGTCGGCCAGGGCCTCGCGGACGGCGGCGACGGTCTCGTCGTACGGCCGCTCGACGGTGGCGTTCAGCGTGAAGCTCACTGCTCGCCTCCCTGGCTCTGCTGGGCGGCGAGCTGCTCGCGGACGTCGTCCATGTCGAGCTCGCGGACCGCGGTGATGACCTGCTCCAGGCCGGCGGGCGGGAGGGCGCCGGGCTGTGCGAAGACGAGGATGCCGTCGCGGAAGGCCATCAGCGTCGGGATCGAGGTGATCTGCGCGGCCGCGGCGAGCTCGCGCTCGGCCTCGGTGTCGACCTTGCCGAATACCACGTCCGGGTGATTCTCCGACGCGGCCTCGTAGACCGGTGCGAACTGGCGACAGGGTCCGCACCAGGAGGCCCAGAAGTCGACCAGGACGATGTCGTTCCCGGTCACGGTCTCTTCGAACTCGGCGGATGTCAGGGCGGTGGTGGTCATGGCTCTCCTCGTGTCTTCCCGGGAATACGATACCCCTGGGGGTGTTATGGTTCCGAACGACGGATACCCCCAGGGGTATTCCACCAGCCGAGAACCCGAGAGTGAGAGCCCTGTTCCCCATGTCGACCATCACGACGCCCCCGCACGACGCTGACGTCGATCCCGAGATCGGCTACCGCCCCGGCCCGCTGGGCCGCCTCGGCGTGTGGGTCACCCACCACACCCGCATGACCGCCATCGTCTGGCTGCTCGTCGTCGTCGGACTCGGTGCCTTCGCGCCGAAGGTCGAGGCCAACCTGTCCGGTGCCGGCTGGCAGGCCGACGGCTCGGAGTCCGTCGCCGTCCGCGAGCTCGCCCAGGAGCACTTCGGTGGCAACGCGAGCTCCGCGATCCAGGTCGTCGTGCACAGCACCGACGGCCCGGTGACCAGCGGCGAGGGTCAGAAGATCCTCGCCCGGGCCACCGCCCTCCTCGAGGACGACTCCCGCATCGCGGAGGTCGTCCAGCCGCAGCCCGGCGCCACGCTGAGCAAGGACGGCACGACCGCCGTGCTCCTCGCCGGCGCCGGAGCGGACCCCAACGACATGGTGCGCGCCGCCGACGACCTCAAGGGCCCCCTGCAGGACCTGTCGACCGACGGCGTGCAGGTGAACCCGACCGGGGCCTCGCTGCTGTGGTCGGACTTCAACGAGGCCAACCTCAACGCAATGATGAAGTCCGAGCTGTACTCGTGGCCGGTGACCCTGGCGATCCTCGTGCTCGCGTTCGGCGCGCTCGTCGCCGCGGGCCTGCCGCTCATCCTCACCCTCGCCGGGCTCGTGGCCTCCGCCGGCTCCCTGGTGCTGATCAACCAGTTCGTGCCGGTCTCCATCTGGGCGATGAACTTCGCGATGATGTTCGCGCTCGCCCTGGGCATCGACTACGCGCTCTTCCTGGTCGTCCGGTTCCGGGCCGCCCGGATGGGACACCACGAGAGTCCCCGCCAGGCGATCGCCGAGACCATGGACACCGCAGGCAAGGCCGTGCTGCTCTCCGGGGCGACCGTGCTGATCTCGCTGTCCGCCGTGATGCTCGTGCCGTCGCCGTCCTTCCGCTCGATGGCGGGCGGCATCATGCTCTCGGTGATCTTCGTGCTGGCCGCGACGCTCACCCTGCTGCCGCTGGTGCTCCACAAGCTCGACCAGCGCATCAACAAGCTCTCGCTGCCTTGGGTGCACACCGGTGAGCACCGCTCCCCGAAGTTCGCGGCCTGGGGCGAGCGGCTCTGGAAGCGCCCGGTCGTGTTCGGCCTCGCGGCGCTGGTGATCCTGCTCGCGCTGGCCGCGCCCATCGTGGGCCTCAAGACCGCGATGCCCTCGATCAAGGTGCTGCCCGAGGACGCCAGCGCGCGGGTCGGCTACGGCCTCGTGCAGCAGAGCTTCGGCGAGGGGGCGCCCGGCGCGCTCCAGGTCGTGGCGGACTCCGCCGACGCGAAGGCGACGTACGACGGCCTCGTCGCCGACCCGGGCATCGCCGCGGCCATGCCCGCGATGCCTGCCCCGGACGGCACGGACAGCGTGCTGATCCAGGCCGTGCCCACCGTCGACCCCTCCGATCCCGAGCTCGGCAAGACCGTCGACCGCCTGCGGGCCGACCTGCCCGCCTCCGCGATCGTCGGTGGTGCAGCGGTGGAGAACCTCGACCTGAAGTCCCAGCTCGACGAGTCCACGCCACTGGTGATCGGGGTGATCCTCGGGCTCGGCTTCCTGCTGCTGCTGGTCGCCCTGCGCGCACCGCTGATCGCGCTGCTGGGCACGCTGGCGAGCCTGCTCTCGACCGCCGCGGCCTTCGGGGTCGCCCGCCTGGTGTTCCAGGAGGGCTGGGGGTCGGGTCTCCTCGGGTTCGAGCACCAGGGCTTCCTGGACGCCTGGGCGCCGGTGTTCTTCTTCGCGATGATCTTCGCGATCGCCATGGACTACACGGTGTTCCTCCTGGCCTCGGCCAAGGAGCACTACGAGCACTCCGGTGACCCGAAGGACGCGATGGTCGGCTCGCTGGCCCACTCCGGCCGGGTGATCTTCGCCGCCGGCGCGGTGATGGTCGCGGTGTTCTTCACCTTCGCGCTGTCCGGGCCCCTCCCGCCCAAGGAGATGGGTGTGGTGCTCGGCGTCGCGGTGCTGCTCGACGCGTTCCTGGTGCGCCTGGTGCTGCTCCCGGTCCTGCTGCGGCTCACCGGCCGCGCCGCATGGTGGGTGCCACGCTGGCTCACCCGGGTGCTGCCCGACATCCGCTTCTCCCACGGCTGACCCACCCACCGATCCCAACTACCGATCTGACGAGAGGATCTCTTTCACATGTGCCGACGAGTCACCTGCCGCCGATGCGGCAAGGCCAGCTGGTCCGGATGCGGGGCGCACGTCGCCCAGGTGATGGCCGGCGTCCCGCAGCGCGACCGCTGCGCGGGCCACGAGAACGAGCCGCGCCCCAGCCTGATGGAGCGACTGCGCGGCAAGGCCTGACGGGACGGCCCGTCGTGGGCCCCGACCGGCGCTTCGGCACCGGCCGGGGCCTCGCCGTAGGCTGACCCCCCGGACCCGACGGGTCTGACCCCGGACCCGTCGAAGGAGCATCGCTGTGGACCTGCACCGCAAGGCTGTCCGATCGGCTGTCGGCGTCGTCGCGCTGAGCGCTGCGCTGGTCCTGCCCCTGTGCACGCCCGACGCGGAGCCCGTCGCGGTGTCGGCCCCGGCGCCGGCAGAGGTCACGGCCGAGGAGCCGCTCTACACGTTCGTGGCCGCGCCCGACTTCCTCAACCAGGACGTCGGAGACGTACGCCGCCTGCCCGGTTGGCGCCCCGGTGATCCGAACTCCTGGACCCCGCAGCTGCAGAGCAGCGTGGACACCTTCCTCGACGAGATCGCCGGGACCCATCCGGACTCCGTGCTGGTCACCGGGGACCTCGTCGAGGGCCACTGGCTCCGGGACGTCGACTCCACCCGCGTCTTCGGCCCGAGCCGGACCGTCGGCCAGCGCCGCACGATGCTCCGGCGGGCGGCCGACTTCTACGAGTCGACGTACCTCGAGCGGTTCACCGACCGCGGTCTCACGCTGCACGCGGCCGTGGGCGACCACGACATCGGCGACGACCCGTGGCGAGGCAGCTCTCTGTTGCGGCGCAAGCACCGCATGGTGCCGCTGTTCAAGAGCCTGTTCGCGAAGCACTTCACGCGCGACGGCAACGGCACTCCCCGCTACCGGGACCGCCCCCACGGCACGCCCTGGGCCGACACGGCGTACGCCACCCAGCTCAGCAAGGACCTGCTCCTGGTCAGCCTCGACGTCTTCGACGTCACCGAGAACGACGTGCGGCCCGAGGTGGTCGGCGGCCAGCTGAGGTGGCTGCGCCACGTCCTGCAGCGGGCCAAGGCGCACCACACGAAGTGGATCGTCGTCCAGGGCCACACCCCGATCGACACCCCGGTCCGGGCGCGCAGCTCCTCGCGGCTCTCGCTGGAGAAGGGCACCGACTCGCCGCTGTGGAAGACGATGGCCAGGTACGGCGTCGACGTCTACCTCACCGGAGAGGTGCACGACACCAGCATGGTCAGGGCCGACGGCATCACGCAGATCTCCACGGGCGGCCTGCTCTACCTCGGTGAGGCGACGTACATGACCGCGTCGGTGTACGCCGACCGCATCGACTTCGACGTCCACGAGTTCGACTGGGAGCGGGCCGGCCAGCGCGGCAAGCTGTGGCAGCTCGGTGCCTACCGCACGTCCGGCGGTCGCGAGCTGGTCCCCGGCAGCAGCCACTCGGTCGCGACCATGACGCTGACCGACCGCGGGCAGGTCGAGGACGCCACCGGCAAGCTCATCGCCTACCACCCCGGCTGACCTCGACGGTCAGAACCCCCGACTCGACGTCCGGGGGTCAGGAGTCGAGGAAGGTGCGGATCCGGTCGTGGTAGCCGGGTGGCTCGAGCAGGAACGAGTCGTGACCGTACGGCGAGGACAGCTCGGTGAAGTCGACCGGGAGGCCGAGGCGCTCCAGCTCGGCGGCCAGCCGCTGTGACTGGGGTGTGGCGAAGCGCCAGTCGCTGTCGAACGACGTGATCTGGAAGCGCGTGATCGCCGAGCGCAGGGCGACGGCCGTGTCCGGCTCGCCGAACGGGTCGAAGTAGTCCAGGAGCCGGGTCAGGTAGAGGTAGGAGAGCGCGTCGAAGCGGTCGAGGAACGTCAGCCCCTGGTGCTGGAGGTAGTGCTCGACCTCGTAGTCCGCCTCCATGGTCCAGGCGTCGCCGACCGAGGTGCGGGCCCGGCCGAACTTCTCCTCCAGCGACTGGGCGGAGACGTAGGTGATGTGCGCCATCATCCGGGCGACCTTCTGCCCCCGCCACGGGAAGACCCCGTGCTCGGCGTACCGGCCGCCGACGAAGTCGGGGTCGTTCATGATCGCCTCGCGGGCCACCGCGGAGAACGCGATGTTCTCCGCGGTCAGCCGCGAGGACGCGGCGACGAGCACGGCCCGTTCGATCGCGGCGGGGTCGTCGATCGTCCACTGCAGCACCTGCATGCCGCCGAGCGACCCGCCCACGCCGGCGTACAGCCGCTCGATGCCGAGGTGGCGCAGGAGCCGCCGGTGCACGGCGACCAGATCGGTCATGTGCAGCAGGGGGAAGTCCAACCCGTAGATCCGCCCGGTCGCCGGGTCGGTCGACAGCGGTCCGGTCGTGCCCGAGCACCCGCCCAGGATGTTCGGCGAGATCACGAAGAACCGGTCGGTGTCGACCGGCTTGCCCGGGCCGATCAGGTTGTCCCACCAGCCGCGCTTCTTCGACCCCAGGTGCAGGCCCGCGGCGTTCGCCGTACCGGTCAGCGCGTGGCAGACGAACACGGCGTTGTCGCGCGCGGGCGACAGCTCCCCGTAGGTCTCGAACGCGACCCGGACGTGGTCCAGGCGGCCGCCGCCGCGCAGCACCAGCGGGTCGTCCTCGTCGGCGAGGACGACCCGCTGGGTCTCGACGTAGCCGAGGGTTCCGCTCACGTGGCTCCGCTCACTTGGCTCCGCTCATTTGCTGGAGGCCAGTGCCTGCTCCAGGTCGGCGATGATGTCCTCGACGTTCTCGATGCCGATCGAGAGGCGCACCATGTCCTCCGGCACCCCTGCCGCCTCGAGCTCCTCGGGCGTGAGCTGACTGTGGGTGGTCGTGGCGTTGTGGATCGCGAGCGACTTCGCGTCGCCGATGTTCGCCAGGTGGCTGAACAGCTCGAGCGACTCGATGAAGCGCTTGCCGCCCTCGCGCCCGGACTTCACCCCGAAGCTGACCAGGCCGCCGTACCCCTTGCCGGTGAACGTGCGGTCCGCGATCTCCTTGTAGGGGCTGTCGGGCAGGCCGGGGTAGCTCACCCACGACACGGCCTCGTGACCCTGCAGGAACTGCGCCACCGCGAGGGCGTTGGCGCTGTGCCGCTCCATGCGCAGGTGCAGCGTCTCGAGGCCCTGCAGGAACAGCCAGGAGTTCATCGGGGCGATCGCCGCACCGGTGTTGCGCAGCAGCACCGTGCGGGCGCGGATGATGTACGCCGCGGGGCCGGCGGCCTCGGTCCACACGGCGCCGTGGTACGCCGGGTCCGGCTTGGTCAGCCCCGGGAACCGGTCGGAGTGCGCGGCCCAGTCGAACTTGCCGGAGTCGACGATCACGCCGCCGATCGAGGTGCCGTGCCCGCCGATGTACTTGGTCGCGGCGTGCACCACGACGTCGGCGCCCTGGTCGAAGGCCCGGACGAGGTACGGCGTGGGCGCCGTGTTGTCGATGACCAGCGGCAGTCCCAGGGCGTGCGCGGCCTCGGACCACGCGGGGAGGTCGACCACGTTGATCTTCGGGTTGCCGACCGTCTCACCGAAGACCAGCTTGGTCTTCTCGTCGACGTGCTTGGCCAGGTCCTCGGGCTTCTCCGGGTCGACGAAGCGGACCTCGATGCCGAACTGCGGGAGCGTGTGGGCGAACAGCGCGTAGGTGCCGCCGTACAGCGTCGAGAGCGCGACGATGTTGTCTCCGGCGTAGGTCAGGTTGAGCACGGCGTACGTCGTCGCGGCCGATCCGCTGGCCGTGGCCAGCGCGCCGACGCCGCCCTCGAGCCGGGTGATCCGCTCCTCGAAGACCGACTGCGTCGGGTTCATGATGCGCGTGTAGATGTTGCCCGGCTCGGCCAGTGCGAACAGGTTCGCGGCGTGCTCGGTGTCGTTGAAGACGTACGACGTGGTCTGGTAGATCGGCACCGCCCGCGCGTTGGTGGCGGGGTCGGCCTCTTCCTGGCCGGCGTGCACGGCCAGGGTCTCGGGGCGGTAGGTCATGGTCTCTCCTCGGGTCGCGGTGCCCCTCAGCCTAAAGTGCAGTAAAAACGTCGACAATCGATGTCCGCGATGTGGTCCACTGTCTCAGATGTCGGACCCTGGACCCGTTGGTTAATGATCGCTAACCTTGCCCGGGTGAGTCACATGAAGGAGCTGGTCGACGAGCTGCGCGAGCGGCTCGCGGCGGCTCGTCTCGGAGGCAGTGAGTCGGCCCGCCGCAAGCACACCGACCGCGGCAAGCTGCTGGTGCGCGACCGCGTCGACCGGCTGCTGGACCCGGGCAGCCCGTTCCTCGAGCTGAGCCCGCTGGCGGCGTACGAGATGTACGGCGACCCAGGGACCAGCCCCGTGCCGAGCGCGGGCGTCGTCACCGGCATCGGCCGGGTGAGCGGCCGCGAGGTCGTGGTCGTCGCGAACGACGCGACGGTCAAGGGCGGCACCTACTACCCGTTGACGGTCAAGAAGCACCTGCGCGCGCAGACGGTCGCGGCCGACAACCACCTGCCGTGCGTCTACCTCGTCGACTCCGGCGGCGCGTTCCTGCCGATGCAGGACGAGGTCTTCCCCGACCGCGAGCACTTCGGCCGGATCTTCTTCAACCAGGCCAACCTGTCCGCGCGCGGCATCCCTCAGATCGCCAGCGTCATGGGGTCCTGCACCGCCGGCGGCGCCTACGTGCCCGCGATGTCGGACGAGACCGTGATCGTGCGCAACCAGGGCACGATCTTCCTCGGCGGCCCGCCGCTGGTGAAGGCCGCGACCGGCGAGGTCGTCACCGCCGAGGAGCTCGGCGGCGGCGACGTGCACGCCCGCACCTCCGGCGTCGTGGACCACCTCGCCGAGGACGACGCCCACGCCCTCGCGATCGTGCGCTCGATCGTCGCGACCCTGCCCCGAGGTGGTTTCGAGGCTCGCTCCGCTCGCACCTCAACCACCGGGCCGTGGGAGGTGCGGCCGGTCGAGGAGCCCCACGAGGACCCGTCGACGCTCTACGACGTCGTGCCTGCGGACACGCGGACGCCGTACGACGTGCGCGAGGTGATCCGCCGCGTCGTCGACGGCAGCCGGTTCCACGAGTTCAAGAAGCTCTACGGCGAGACGCTGGTGACCGGCTTCGCCCACATCTGGGGCCACCCGGTGGGCATCGTCGCCAACAACGGCATCCTGTTCAGCGAGTCGGCGCTCAAGGGCGCGCACTTCATCGAGCTCTGCAACCAGCGCGGCATCCCGCTGGTGTTCCTGCAGAACATCAGCGGCTTCATGGTCGGGCGGGAGTACGAGAACGGCGGCATCGCCAAGGACGGCGCCAAGCTCGTCACGGCCGTCGCCTGCTCGGTGGTCCCGAAGTTCACCGTGGTCATCGGCGGCAGCTTCGGCGCCGGCAACTACGGCATGTGCGGACGGGCCTACGACCCGCGGTTCCTCTGGATGTGGCCCAACGCCCGCATCTCGGTGATGGGCGGCGAGCAGGCCGCCTCCGTGCTCGCCACCGTCGCCGGGAAGCCCGACGACGAGGAGTTCAAGGCGCCGATCCGCGAGCAGTACGAGACGCAGGGCTCGCCGTACTACTCCACCGCACGGTTGTGGGACGACGGGATCATCGACCCCGCCGACACCCGCCGCGTGCTCGGCATGGGCCTGGCGGCTGCTGCCAACGCCCCCGTCCCCGCGCCGTCCTACGGCGTCTTCAGGATGTGATCTCACCCCACGGCGTTCTTCGCTCCCCCGCTCCGCTCCTCCGCGAACAACGCCGCGGGGACCCCGACACCTCGGAGTAACCAGTCCTATGACGAATTCCTTGGCTCCCATCCTGGAGTCCGTGCTCATCGCCAACCGCGGCGAGATCGCGCTGCGGGTCATGCGCACCTGCCACGAGCACGGCGTGCGCACGATCGCGATCTACACCGACCTCGACATCGACGCGCCGCACGTCCGCGCCGCCGACGACGCCGTGCGCGTCACGAGCTACCTCGACATCGAGTCGGTCGTGGCAGCCGCGGTCGCGACCGGAGCCGCCGCCGTCCACCCCGGCTACGGCTTCCTCTCGGAGCGTTCGGAGCTCGTCCGCGCCGTGGAGGCGGCCGGCATCGTCTTCGTCGGACCGCCTGCCGACGTCATGGACGCGATGGGCCGCAAGGATGCCGCTCGCGAGATCGCGGTCGCGGCCGGCGTGCCCGTCGTACCGCGTGGTGAGGATGCCGGATTCCCGGTCCTGGTCAAGGCTGCCGCCGGCGGCGGTGGCAAGGGCATGCGCGTCGTCCGCGACGAGGCCGACCTCGAGGAGGCCAAGGCCGCGGCGGCCCGCGAGGCGTTGAGCGCCTTCGGTGACGACACCCTCCTGATCGAGAAGTACGTCGAGCGCGGCCGGCACATCGAGGTGCAGATCATGGCCGACGCCCACGGCAACGTCGTGCACCTCGCCGAACGCGACTGCTCCACCCAGCGCCGCCACCAGAAGGTGATCGAGGAAGCGCCGGCGCCGACGATCACCCCCGAGGTGCGCGAGCTCGTCACGTCCAGCGCCGTCGCGCTCGCCCGCCAGGTCGGCTACCGCAACGCCGGGACCGTCGAGTTCCTCGTCGACGACGAGACCGGCGAGGCGTACTTCCTGGAGATGAACACCCGGCTCCAGGTCGAGCACCCGGTCACCGAGCTGATCCACCACGGCATCGACCTCGTGTTCCACCAGCTGCTGGTCGCCCTGGGGCACCCGTTGGAGATGGACCAGCGCAGCATCCATCCGTACGGCCACGCCATCGAGGCTCGCGTGTACGCCGAGGACTCGTTCGACGGGTTCCTGCCCCAGGCGGGCCGGACGTCGATCGTGCGGTGGCCGGCCGGAGTCCGCGTGGACCATGCGCTGGAGCCGGACCAGGTCGTCAGCACGTCGTACGACCCGATGCTCGGCAAGGTCATCGTCCACGGTCCCGACCGCGAGTCGGCCCGGCGGGCGCTGGTCGACGCCCTCGACCGCACGGCGATCCTCGGCCTCACCACCAACGTCGGGTTCCTCCGGGCGCTGGCGGCGAGCGACGAGTTCCGCGACGCAGGAATCGACACCGCCTGGCTCGACCGGCACGCCCTGGCGGCGCCCGACGACGAGCTGCCGCGGGTGTTCGTGGCGTGGGTCAGCGCGATGATCGCGGCCGGCACCGATGCCGGCCAGCCCTTCCGGTCCGACGGTTGGCGCTCGGGCGCCGACCCGGCCCCGACGATCGTCGAGCTCGACCGGCCGGTCGTCGTCGACCGGCACGCCGGCCGCGTCGACGACCTGCCCCTGCGGCAGGTGTCGGCGGAGAACCACGTGCTCACCCTCGAGATCGACGGCCGCCTCCACTCCGCGGTCGTCAACGTGCAGCCCCACACGGCCGAGGTGGCCTACCGCGGTCAGCGGTTCGTCTTCGACCGCCCCGACGTGTTCGGCGACCACGCGGTGGACGTCGGCGACGGCGCGATCACGGCCCCGATGCCCGGCACCGTCCTCGACGTCCGCGTCGAGCCCGGCGCTCGGGTGGCCGCGGGCGACGTGCTCGGGGTGCTGGAGGCGATGAAGATGGAGCTGAGCCTCAAGGCGCCGTTCGACGGCGTCGTGACCCAGGTCCATGCGACCACCGGCGACCAGGTGGCACTCGGAGCCCGGCTGTTCCTGGTCGAGACGGCTGAGACTCCCACGACGGAGGACGACTGATGCGCACCCCCACGGTGATCCCCGCTCCCGGGCTGCCCGACCGGGTCACGATCTACGAGGTCGGGCCGCGCGACGGCCTGCAGAACGAGAAGACCCTGGTCCCGACCGAGGTCAAGGCGGAGTTCGTACGCCGCCTCCTCGCCGCCGGCCTGCCGGTCGTCGAGGCGACCAGCTTCGTGCACCCGAAGTGGGTGCCCCAGCTCGCCGACGCCGCGGAGCTGATGGGCCTGCTCGGCCCGGCCGGGCGGGACTGCCCGGTGCTGGTGCCCAACGAGCGCGGGCTCGACCGGGCGCTGGAGCTCGGTGCGCGGCACATCGCGATCTTCGGTTCGGCGACCGAGACGTTCGCGCAGAAGAACCTCAACCGCAGCCTCGACGAGCAGTTCGCGATGTTCGAGCCGACCGTGCGGCGCGCTCGCGACGCGGGCCTGGACGTCCGCGCCTACGTCAGCATGTGCTTCGGTGACCCCTGGGAGGGCTCGGTGCCGCTCGACCAGGTCGTCGGCGTCGGCAAGCGGCTCTTCGACCTCGGCGCCAGCCAGCTCAGCATCGGCGACACCATCGGGGTCGGCACCGCCGGTCACGTGACCGCGCTCGTCCGCGCGTTCGACGAGGCGGGCCTGGGTGCCGACCGGCTCGCGATGCACTTCCACGACACCTACGGCCAGGCGCTCGCGAACACCTATGCCGCCCTGCACGCCGGCATCACGACGTACGACGCCAGCGCCGGCGGGCTGGGCGGTTGCCCGTACGCCAAGAGCGCCACCGGCAACCTGGCCACCGAGGACCTGGTCTGGATGCTGCACGGCCTCGGCATCGAGACCGGGGTCGACCTCGAGGAGGTGGCCGCCACCAGCGTGTGGATGGCCGCGCACCTCGGCCGCCCCAGCCCGTCGGCCGTCGTACGCGCCCTCGCCCCCTCCGCCTCCTAGCCGCCCCCCGCTTGTAACGCTCCTTTATTGCCCGGGCCCACGCCTGGACGAGGCCCCGGAACGGGCAATAAACCCGCGTTACAAGCGATCGCGGGCACTACGGCAGAATCGCCCCATGAGCCGGAGGGTCTACCTGCACATCGGTGCGCCGAAGACGGGGACGACCTACGTGCAGGACCGGCTCGCGGTGAACGCCAAGTCGTTGGCCGCGAACGGGGTGCACTTCCCGAGCGGGTCGCCGCTGGTCAGCCCCGGACTGTCCCAGTTCCGGGCCGCGCTCGACCTGCTCGGCCAGGACTGGGGTGGGCCGCCCGGACACGCCGAGGGCAGCTGGGACGCGCTGGTGCGCAAGACCAAGCGCAGGTCCGGGACCGTGGTGATCAGCCACGAGATCCTCGCGCCCGCCGCCCCCGCCGAGGTGGCCCGCGCGATGCGCGACCTGGCCGGCAGCGAGGTCCACGTCGTCTACACGGTGCGCGACCTCGCCCGGCAGCTCCCGGCCGCGTGGCAGGAGAGCGTCAAGCAGGGGCGCGGCTGGAGCTACCAACGCTTCCTCGACCGGTTCGAGCGAGGCCGCAGCTGGTTCTACCGCGCGTTCGACGTGCCCCGGGTGCTGGGCACCTGGGGTGCGGGGCTGCCTCCCGAGAACGTGCACGTCGTGACCGTCCCGCAGACCCGCGTCCAGACGCAGCACGGCGACCAGCTGTGGCTGCGCATGTGTGAGGTCCTCGGCGTCGACCCGGCCTGGACCCCGCTGGACAGCGACCGCTCCAACCCCTCGCTCGGCATCGCGGAGACCCAGGTCAT
Source organism: Nocardia sp. 149-1B (assembly GCF_057747975.1). Lineage (NCBI taxonomy): Bacteria > Bacillati > Actinomycetota > Actinomycetes > Mycobacteriales > Nocardiaceae > Nocardia > Nocardia sp. 149-1B. Next base: position 4,743,431 of record NZ_CM173233.1, on the reverse strand, counting down.
CCGCAAGCTCAACCGGCGCATGGACCGGGCGGCGCGCCGTGAGTCGACGTACGACGCCCTGATCCGCGAGATGCTCGCCCAGGGAGAGCTGGTCAAGCGCGAGTCGGCAGCGGTGCGCCTGCCGCCCGACCGGTTCGCCTGGGCCGAGGAGCGCGCCGAGCGCTGGATCGAGTGGATCGAGGGCAGCGGGGTGCACGTCGTCGGCGACGTCGCGGATCTCCGCCCGGTGCGCCCCGCCGCGGGTGACGAGGCGTGGAACGACCCCGACCGGGTCCGTCCCAAGCGCCAGCTCAACACCGCGCTCGACGCGCTCGCGGCGATGACCCGCGAGGCGGCGCGCCGCCCCGACCCCGAGCGACAGCTCACCACCCGCGTCCGGTCGCACGCGCAGCGGCTGCGGGACCGGTGAGCCATCCGATGAGCGCCCGGTGACCCAGCGGTGACCCAGCGGTGACCCTGCGGGCCGGCGAGGACACCCCGGGCGTACGCCGAGCCTGGGGCTGGGTCGCCCACCTCGAGGGTGGGGGCACCTCGCCCTGGAGCGCGTGGACCCTGGAAGGCCGTCCGGGGGGCCGGTTCCTGCCCGGAGCGCAGCAGCTGGAGCTGCTCCGCCGGCTGAACCTCGCCGGCGCTCCCTCACCTCGGCTCGCCACCCGCGTGCTCGAGGCCAGCGCCCCGGGGCGCGGGCGCCCCGACCTCGAGCTCGAGGGTGCCGTCGACCCTCTGGCCTTCGGCCCGCCGCCGGTCGACCCCGCCGGGCTGCCCGACGACGAGCTGCTCCGGGTGGCCGCCGGCCTGCTCGCCGAGGACGTCGTCGCGGCGGGACTGCCGGCCCCCCGCCGTACGCCGCCTCCACGCTTCTGGCGCACCCGCTACCGGGTGGTCGGCGACCCCGTGCTCGCCGAGCCGGTGCGCGCTGAGCTGGTCGCGCGCGGGCGCCCGCCGGGTGGGCGTGGTGCGGTGGTGCTCGTGCTCGGCACGGACCTCGCGACGATGCTCACCCACGCGTGGACCGAGCGCAGCTTCGCCGAGGGCGGGGTCGGCTGGCGCGACTGGCTCGACCCGCTGACCCGCACCCGGGCACTGCCGCCCCGTGCCGACCTCGTCGGCGCCGCCCGCACCTGGGCGGCCCAGGTCGGCCCCGAGCGGGTCCGGATCGTGCTCGACCCCACCGAGCTGCCCCGCCTGGTCGGGGTACGCCGGCCCCTGCCCGCGCCGCGCCCGCTGTCGGCCGACGCCGTCGACCTGGCGCGCCGGGTCGGCCAGGTGCTCGGCCTGCTCGCCGTACCCCCGCGTCGCGAGGCGCTGCTGCGCGAGACGCTCCGTCCCCGCCTGCTCGCGGTCCCCGGGCCGCCGCTCGTGGTGCCACCCGAGCACGCGGACTGGGTCCACGCGCGTGCCACGAGGGTGCGCGATGTGCTCCTCCGCGCTGGCTACGCTGTCCACGGCGACCCGGACAGCCTGCTGCCCGCCGATCGCACCGGTGTCCCCGAACCCTCGGACGCCGGAGTCCTGGCGCTGGCGCTGCGCCTCCTTCTAGAGAGAGCCTCATGAGCAAGCGGGTCCTGCTGCACGTCGGCACGCCGAAGACCGGCACGTCGTACCTGCAGGACGTGCTGTTCCGCAACCGGCAGGCGCTGGCGGCGGCGGACATCCTCTATCCCGCGGACCGGTTCGACGCCCACTTCCTCGCCGCCCTCGACCTGATGCGGCTGCCCTGGGGCGGCCTGGAGGCCGAGGCCGTCGGCGCCTGGGACCGGCTCGCCGCCCGGGTCCGCGCCCACCACGGCACCGCGATCATCAGCCACGAGATCCTCGCGACGGCCTCCCGCTCCCAGGCCGGGCGCGCGCTGGAGTCCCTCGGCCACGGCACCGGCACCGAGGTGCACGTGGTGCTGTCGGTGCGCGACCTGGTGCGCCAGATCCCCGCGGAGTGGCAGGAGAACGTCAAGCACCGCCACTCCCTGACGTACGGCGCCTTCCTCGACCAGGTCCAGGACCCGCGCCGCGAGAGCCGCATCGCGACGTGGTTCTGGGGGGTCCAGGAGATCCCCGACATCCTCAACCGCTGGGGGCACGACCTGCCCCCCGAGCGCATCCACCTGGTGACGGTGCCGCCGCCAGGGGGCCCCCACCAGCTGCTCTGGAAGCGGTTCAGCATCGCGTTCGGGCTCGACGGCCTCGACCTCGACCTGGAGGCCGAGCGGGCCAACCCGTCCCTCGGGGCCCCGGAGACCGCGCTGCTGCGCCGGGTCAACCGGGTCGTCAACCGTGAGCTCGAGCCGGCCGACTACCGGCCGCTGGTCCGCGAGCTCCTGGCCCACCAGACCCTCTCCCGCCGCACCCGCTCCCCGCGGCTCGCGCTGCCGCCGGACGTGCACCCGTGGGCGCTGGAGATCACCCGGTCCTGGATCGCCGAGGTCGAGCAGCGCGGCTACGACGTGGTCGGCGACCTCCACGACCTGGTCGGCGCGCCCGCGGTGACGACGTACGCCGACCCCGACCACCCGGCCGAGAAGCAGGTCGCCTCGGCTGCGGTCGACGCGATCAAGGCGCTGCTGCTCGAGAGCGCGCGGCTGCGCCGGTCCGAGGAGGACCTGCGCGCCGAGCTGCGAGACACCCAGGTCGCGCTGGAGCGGTCCTACCTGCGCCCGACGTACCGCTGGCGGGAGAGGACCGTGCGCCGGCTGCAGTCCGGCTCGGTCGGCCGGCGGCTGCTCGCGGGCTACCGGCGGGCGCGGGGGCGCAGCTCGCGGTCGGCGTAGCGGCCGATCCGCCAGGTCGCCAGCCCGTCGGCGCCCATCCCGAACGCACCGCCGACCACGGGCGTGCGCCGCGCGATCGTGATCGCCAGCCGCTTGCCGGCCACCCGGGTGACCAGGTCGGAGGTGACCTCCGCGGACAGCACCCGGTCGAGCTGCGGGTCGTGGACCGGTGCCGTCGCGATCGCCATCGGCGGGGCGGGCAGCTTGCGCTCCTTGACCAGCTTGTCGACGGTGTCGCCGCCGAGCATGCAGGCCAGCACCGCGTTGCGCACGCGCGCGTCGTCGAGGTCGTAGTCGCGCAGGTGCGCGATGCCGGCCACCATCCGGGCCTGGATCAGGGCGAGGCCGGTGATGTTCGCGGGGATCGCGACCGCGGCGGTGACCACGCCACCGACGCCGGTGAGCAGCCCCTGCGCGCCGGCGTACCGGACATGGTTCTCGATCACCTCGTGCACGGCGCGCTTGACGTTGCCGTGCTGCTCGCGCAGCTGCTTGTCGGCGGCGTCGGCCGCGGCGGGGAGCGGCCCCACGCCGTGGATGGCCCGGTCCAGGGCCTCACGCACGAACGACGCGGTGAGGTCGGGGGCCAGGTGCGGCAGCCGTGGCGCGACGTGTTGCTCGACCAGGCGGCCACCGATCCCCTTCGCGCTCATGGGCCGATCGTACGGACCGGTCGGCTGCGGTGCGGCTACGGTCGTCGGGTGCCCGTGGAACCCCCGCCCTCGCGCTGGGCCTTCGGCGACCCCGGGCGCTACGACCCCACCGACGACCTGGTGGCGATGGGCGCCGACCTGGAGCCCGGCACCCTGCTGGCGGCCTACCGGCGCGGCCTGTTCCCGATGCCCTCCGGCGGCCCGGGCGCGCCGATGTCGTGGTTCTGCCCGGTCCGCCGCGGCATCGTGCCGCTCAGCGGACTGCGGGTGTCGCGGTCGCTGCGCCGGGCCCGGCGGGACTTCGAGGTCCGGGTCGACACCGCCTTCGAGGAGGTCCTGGACGCCTGCGCGGACCCGGGGCGGACCGGCGGCTGGATCGACACCGACGTACGCCGCGCCTACCTCCGGCTCCACCACCTGGGCTGGGCGCACTCCGTCGAGGCGTGGCGCGAGGGCCGGCTCGCCGGGGGCCTGTACGGCGTGGCGATCGGCGGCCTGTTCGCGGGCGAGTCGATGTTCCACCGCGAGCGCGACGCGTCGAAGGTCGCGCTGATGGGGCTCGTCGAGGCACTCGGCGCGGATGGGCTCGCCGACCGGCTGCTGGACGTGCAGTGGGTGACCCCGCACCTGGCCACGCTCGGGGCGGTCGAGGTCTCGAGGACGGCGTACCTCCGCGCGCTGGGGCGGGCGCTGCCGTTGCCCATCCCACAGGCGTTCACCCTGTCCGAACCTCGTGTCCCGGGTGGAGCATGAAAGGACCGTCGGTGGGAAGGGTGACGCCGACGGATACACGAAGACGGGAGACGAACCCCCATGCGACGACCCACGAGAGCAGCACTGAACGTCCTGGCCGGGATGGCGCTGGCCGCGTCGATGACGGCCTGCGGAGGAAGCGACGGTGGCAGTGACGGCAAGGGAGGCGGCAACGACGCCGGCTCGGCGCCGAGCGATGCGTCGACCAGCGACTTCTGCGACGGGTTCAACGGCCTGTTCGAGAAGGTCCTCGCCCAGGCGACGTCCGGGGACTCCGCGGCGATGGTCTCCGCGCTCAAGGACTGGGCCGGTGACATGGAGGACGTCGGCACGCCCAGCGACATGCCCGACGACGCGCGGCACGGGTTCGAGGTGTTCCTCGAGCAGGCCAAGGCCCTCGACGAGAACGCGACGCTCGACGACCTGGACAACCTCGGCAACGACCTCAGCGAGGGCGACCAGGCCGACGGCGAGGCGTTCGCGAGCTGGACGCAGGAGAACTGCCCGCTCGACCTGCCGAGCATCGACCCCTCGGGCCTGCCGAGCATCGATCCGTCGGACCTCGCGTCCGTCGCGCCCGAGGACATGGAGTCGATGATGTCCGAGCTCGAGCAGCAGATGGGCAGCCTGACCCAGAGCCCGTAGGTCCGCTCGCTCGGTACGCCGGGTCAGACGACCAGGGGAGGCCGCCCGGTCTCGCTCACCATCGGGCGGCCGGCGGCCTCCCAGTCGAGCATCCCGCCGGCCAGGTTCACCGCGTCGCGGCCCTGCTGCTGCAGCCATGCCACCGCCTGCGCGGACCGGCCACCCACCTTGCAGACGACTAGCGTCTGGGCGTCGGGGAGCTCGTCGTGGCGCAGCGGCAGCAGGGACAGCGGGATGTGCAGCGCGCCCTCGATGTGCCCGTACTCCCACTCCTGGGGCTCGCGGACGTCGAGCACCACCAGCCCCTCGGGCAGGGGCTGGGGGACGCCGTCGATCGGGACGGTGGGGACCTGGGTCATCGCTTCGGTGCCTTCCGGGCGGTGGGTGGACGATCTGGGCCAGTCTGGCTCACGGTGGCAACCTGGGTCGGGCGGTGGCGTCGGACCGGTTTCCCCGGCCGGCCGGCCCCGCCTCGGGGTCGACCCGGGGTCGACCCGGGACGTCATACGGACGGAGCCGGGGGGACCGGGGGACACACTGTCCGTATGACGTCCCGCGGCCTCGACCGCGAGACGAGGGACAGGCTCGCCCGGCGGGCTACTTCAGCAGCTTGCTGAGCCGCCGGTCGGCGAGCGGCTTGCCGCCGGTCTGGCAGGTGGGGCAGTACTGCAGGCTGGAGTCGGCGAACGAGACCTCGCGGACCGTGTCGCCGCAGACCGGGCAGGGCTGGCCGGTGCGGCCGTGCACGGCGAGGTTGGACTTCTTCTCGCCCTTCAGCTCGCTCGCGGCCAGTCCGCGGGAGCGGTCGACGGCGTCGCCGAGCGTGGTGCGCAGGGCGTCGTACAGGACGTGGAGCTCGTCGTCGGTCAGGGTGGCCGCGGGCTTGAACGGCGACATGCGTGCCGCGTGCAGGATCTCGTCGGAGTAGGCGTTGCCGATGCCGGCGATCGTGCCCTGGTGGCGCAGCACACCCTTGAGCTGCTTGCGTCCCTCGCGCTCGAGGATCTCGCGGAAGCGATCGATCGTGAACTCGTCGGTCAGCGGGTCGGGGCCCAGGCTGGCGATGCCGGGCACGTCGAGCGGGTCGCGCACGACGTACATCGCCAGGCTCTTGCGGGTGCCGGCCTCGGTGATGTCGAGACCCGACTGGTCGTCGAGGACCACGCGGACCGCGAGGGTGGACTTGGTGCTGGGCTTGGGCGGGACGGCGGGGACCTCGTCACGCCAGCGCACCCAGCCCGCGCGCGCAAGGTGGAGCACGAGGTGCAGACCCGAGGCGGTGATGTCGAGGAACTTGCCGTGCCGGGTCACGTCGTCGACCAGTGTGCCCTCGAGCGCGGAGACCGGCGGGTCGAAGGTCTTCAGGGCGCTGAACGCCGCGACGTGGATCTTCGCGATGGCGTGGCCGTCCAGCCGGCCCTTGAGGTCGAGGGCCAGGGCTTCCACCTCGGGCAGCTCGGGCACGGCGTCAGTGTAGGCGGGGGCACCGACCGCGTGGAGGGCTTGTGAACCCGTGACAGGCCGTGGCCACCGGAGGCATCATGGAGAGATGGTGGCCGTGCGTCCGTTCCCCGAGACGGGGTCGATCTTCCTCGACGCCCGCGGGGGCGACCGCGCGCTGCGGGTCTCCTGGCACCAGGAGTCCGGCCTGGTGGTGCTGTCGCTGTGGCGCGACAACGTCTGCGCCGGCTCGTTCCGCCTCGACATCGACGAGGTGCCCGAGCTGATCGAGATGCTCCGCACGGGCCTGGTCCGCTCCTACGAGCACGCCCGCGACCGCCTCGGCACCGTCGAGTCCGCCTAACCCCGCGTTACATGCGGCGGCGGCGCGTTGTCTAGCGAATCGGCTAGACAGGCGGATACGGTCCTGGCATGGACCCGATCCGCAACCCGTACGCGCCCGGGGCGGGGCAGCGGCCACCCGAGCTGGCCGGCCGCGACCGCGAGCTCGAGCAGTTCGAGGTGACGCTGGAGCGGGTCGGTGCCGGACGTCCCGAGCGGAGCATGGTGCTCTCGGGACTGCGGGGCGTCGGCAAGACCGTGCTGCTCAACGCGCTGCGCGGGCAGGCCGTACGCCGGGCCTGGGGTACCGGCAAGATCGAGGCCCGACCCGACCAGAGCATCCGGCTCCCGGTCGCGCAGGCCGTGCACGCGGCGGTGCGCGAGGTCGCGCACCGGCACCGCGACCCCGACCGGGTCGACGCGGTCGCCGGCGTGCTGAAGAGCTTCGCCCTGCGCACCGGCGCGGACGACCGCCGAGCCGCCGCCGCCAAGGCCGGGCCGCGGTGGACGCCGCCCCTCGACGTACCCGCCACCAAGGGACGTGCCGACTCCGGCGACCTCGAGCTCGACCTGGTCGAGCTCTTCGGCGACGTCGCCACGCTGGCGGGTGACCTCGGTGTCGGCGTCGCGGTGTTCGTCGACGAGATGCAGGACATCGCGCTCCCCGAGCTCGCCGCCCTGTGCGGCGCCTGCCACGAGATCAGCCAGCAGGGCGCTCCGTTCATCGTCGTCGGCGCCGGCCTGCCGCACCTGCCGGTGGCGCTCGCCGCGTCCAAGTCGTACGCCGAGCGCCTGTTCCGCTACGTCTCGGTCGACCGGCTGCCGCGGCCGATGGCCGACCGGGCGTGGCGGGTGCCCGCCGGCGAGGAGGGCGTGAGCTTCGAGGACGAGGCCCTCGACGAGCTGTACCGGCTCACCGACGGCTACCCCTACTTCGTGCAGGCCTACGGCAAGGTCACCTGGGACGCGGCGGTCGGCTCGCCGATCCGGCTTGCGGACGTCCGTGCGGCCGCGCCCGAGGCGGAGGCGGAGCTCGCGGTCGGGTTCTTCGGGGCCCGCTACGACCGCGCCACCCCGGCGGAGCGCGACTACATGACCGCGATGGCCGACCTCGGCGCCGAGCACGGCGACGCGGCCGTGGCCACTGCCGACATCGCGCGTCATCTCGACCGCAAGCCCCAGTCGCTCTCCCCGGCCCGCGACGGGCTGATCAAGAAGGGTCTGGTCTTCTCGTCCGAGCGAGGGAGCGTCGGCTTCACCGTGCCCCACTTCGGCAGGTTCCTGCGCTCCCGCTGACCCGGTCTGAGACGATCGGGATGTGGACCTCCCCCGGGACCGCACGTCGTGCGGTGCAACTGGCGCGGTGAGGCCGTCGTGAGGCCACAGGTCGTCGCGCACCGGGGCGCGAGCTACGAGAACGCCGAGCACACCCTCGGCGCCTATGTCGCCGCCCTGGACGCGGGCGCCGACGCGGTCGAGTGCGACGTGCGGCTCACCGCCGACGGCCACCTGGTCTGCGTGCACGACCGTGACCTGCGGCGTACGGCGCGCACCCGCGGCCTGGTCTCGACGATGGAGCTCGCGGACCTCGACGAGCTCGACTTCGCCTCCTGGAAGAACCCCTGGGCCGATCTCGACGACGAGGCGCCGCCCCGCGACGACCGGCTCGACCGGGTGCTGACCCTGCGCACCCTGCTCGAGACCGTCTGCGACTACGAGCGCCCGGTCGAGATCGCGATCGAGACCAAGCACCCCACCAGGTACGGCGGGCTCGTGGAGCGCCGCCTCGTCGAGGAGCTGCGCCGCGTCGGCTGGGACCGGCCGGGGTCACCGGTGCGGGCGATGAGCTTCTCGTGGACCGCCCTGCAGCGCCTCGAGCGCCTGGCGCCGGGGATCCGTCTGGTGCTGCTCGTCGAGCACGCCCGCCACTGGCCGTTCCTGAGCCGTCTGATCGGGGAGGACTGGCTGGTCGGGCCGGGCATCGGTGAGCTGATGGAGCACCCGCGACTCGGACGCCGGATCACCAACAGCGGCCACGACATGCACGTGTGGACCGTGAACACTCCGGCCGAGCTGGAGCGTTGTCTCGAGCTCGGGGTGAAGGCGGTCATCACCGACCGCCCGGCGTACGTCCACGAGCTGCTCGACCAGCGCGAGGAGACCGGCCGCTAGGAGGCCGGCCGTCAGGCCGCCAGCGGTCACCGCCGGCGGCAACCACTAGTCTCGCCGGCATGGCGAAGAAGTCCCGCACCAAGGCCCGCGACCACCAGCCCGCTCCGGGGGAGGTCGGTCCGCGGCAGCCCTGCCCGTGCGGTTCCGGCAGGCGCTACAAGGCGTGCCACGGCTCGTCCGACACGGCGCCGGCGCCGTTCGTGAACCGGCCGTTCGAGGGTCTCCCCTCGGAGTGCGACATCGTCGCGATGCGTGAGCTGGTGCCGGCTGCCACCGCGCCCCTGACGCTCGCCGACGACCCCGACCGGGTCGTGCAGCTGTGCACGCTGCTGCCGATGGCGGCACCCGCGATGGTGCGCGACAGCGGTGAGATCTGGCTCGGGCTGCAGGTCCAGCACAACTTCGGCGACCCGGCCCGCGACCTCGGCGCCGTGCTCGCCAAGGCGCTCACCGCCGACGCCGGGATCGTCGGTCTCACCGACCCGCCCGGTGAGGGGCCGCGGCTGCAGGACCTGGTCACCGGCGAGCGCCTCACGGTCACCGTGCACGACGGGTTCGACTTCTGGATCGGTGACGTCGACGTCGAGGACCGGGCCGCGATGACGGCGGCGCTCGAGCAGGCGAACTCCTCGGCGATGCCGACCGCCCGGCTCACGTGCGTCGAGGCGGCGTACTGGACGGACGTCGGCTCCAAGGAGCACCTGCGCTGGGTGATGCCCGAGCCCGAGGACCGGCTGCTCGACGCGCTCGCGCGGCTGCACGCGCAGGGCAAGGACGTGCTGGTGGAGGGCTCGCGGTTCGTCGGCATGTTCCGCGCCCACGGCCTGCTGACGCCGGTGTGGGACCTCCCTCTCGGCACCGGTCCCGAGCCGCTCGAGGAGCCGGTCGAGCGGTTCTCCGCCGACCTCGCCGCCGCGCTCGCGGACACCTCCGACCTCAGCGCCGAGGAGCGGTCGGCCCGCTCCGGCCTGGCCAACCGGCAGGTCACCATCAGGTAAAAACTTCGCGCGATCCGGGTCCTGGCGGGCCCGAGGCGGCGTGTGGGAGTTGTGCGCGCCACCCGGGAGCCGTAGATTCGCAGCGCCCGGTCGTTGTCGCATCCCCCGTCGACAACGGCCGGGCTTCTTCATGCCAGCAGAGCCTCGGCGAGGGCCTCGGCGTTCTGGGGCAGCAGGTCCAGGTAGAGGCCTGGCTCGATCAGCTCGAGCTCGCTGACCACGAGACCTCCCTCCCACCGCAGCAGGTCGACGCGGGCGTACGCCGGGCGCCGGCCGAGCCGGTCGGCAGCGGCCGCCACCGCCCGCTCCGCGAGTGCCGCCGCGTCGTCGTCGAGCGGCACGGCCGTGGTGGCGCCGCCGTACTCCTCCTGCACCCGGATGTCGGCGGCCGGCGGGGTCTTGCGCAGCTGGGAGGTGGCCACGCCGCCGAAGACGTAGACCGACGTCTCGCCCTCGGTGCCGACCGAGTCGACCAGCGGCTGCACGATCCACGGCCCGGCGGTCAGCGTGGCGAGCCGCAGGTCGTCGGTGGCGGCGGCGATCACGAGACCGATGCCCGAGGCACCCACGCGCGGCTTGATCACCACGGTCCCGTGCTCGGCGAGGCCGGCGCGCAACCCGGCGAGGAGGCCGTCGGCCTCTACCGACCGGGTCGGCACGACCGGGACGTGCTCGGCGAGGTCGAGGAGGTAGCGCTTGTCGGCGTTCCAGCCCAGGACGTCGGTGCCGGGGACGAGCCGCGTCACCGCCTCCACCCTGCGCGCCCACGAGAGGAACTCGGCGTACCGCCGGTGGTAGTCCCAGGTCGAGCGCACCACCACGGCATCGGCAGCAGCCCAGTCGACGTCCGGGTCGCTCCACACCGCCCAGGAGGCCTCGACGCCGCGACGCGCCAGCGCCTCGAGGAGGACGTCGCCGCCCTCGCCGCCCGGGACCAGCTCGAAGGTGGCGAGGAGGAACGTCGGCATCGCCCCATCCTTGCCGCTCAGGGTCCGTCAGGTCGTGGCGCCGCGCAGCACCCAGGGCTGGAGCCTGGCGTAGCCCTTGACCGAGATCCGGCGCGTGCGCCGCAGGGAGTACGCCGCAGCGGCGTCGCCCGGTTCGTCCTCGGGGTCGTCCCCGCTCCGGCCGGACAGCGCCTCGAAGCAGCCGCGGTCGACCAGCACGCTACCGGGCCGGGCCACCGACGTCAGCCGGGCCGCGACGTTCACCGTGGAGCCGAACACGTCACCGAGCCGACTCACGACCTCGCCGTACGCGATGCCGGCACGGACGTCGGGGAACGGGTCGTCCGCGTCCGCGCCCCGCGCGGTCATCTCCAGGGCAGCGTCGGCGGCGTCGGCGGCGCTGTCGGCGACGAACAGCACCTCGTCGCCGATGGTCTTGATGATCCGGCCGCCACGGTCGACCACGAGCCCGGTCGCGGCGTCCTCGAAGTGCTCGAGCCACGCGACCAGCTCCGCCTCGTCGAGGCCCTTGCTACGCGAGGTGTAGCCCACGATGTCGACGAAGCAGACCGCCATCGTGCTCGTCGGCGTGCTGGCCGACTCGACCGCCAGCGCCCGGCTGGTGGCGCTGGCGAGGTGGCGTCGCCAGACGTAGCTCTGCAGCGACTCCACGCGCGGGAGCACCGACTGGGCGAGCTCGGTGAGCCGCTGTGCCGGGTCGGGGTCCTCGACGGCGATGTCGGCCAGCAACGTGGTCTGCCACTCCGCGAGCCGGGCATAGCTGCGGCCCCAGGTGCGCACCAGCGCCGCCTGGGAGTCCGGGCCGAGCACCCCGAGCTCCGTCAGCTCGCGAGCCAGCCGCAGCGCCTCGACGTCGGACTCGGTGAACGCCAGGTCCTCGGCCTCGGTGCGGGGGAACCCGAGGAGCCGCCACAGCTGCTCGGCGAGCTCGATCGGTACGCCCGCCTGCGCGGCGACCTGGTCACGGGTCAGGTGCGGGAGCGTCCCGAGGAGCAGCGCCTCGACCGTCTCCTGGGCGCCGGCCAGGTCGCTCGGGTCTCGGGGCGGGTGCTGCTCGCTCAGCGCGGACCGAACCGTTCCAGCGCCACGGCCTCGAGCGCCGCCTTGAACGACGGCATCTCCTCGCAGAGCCGGCGTACCGCGTCGTCGGTGAAGTGGATCAGCTCCAGCGGCGTGAGCGCCACGATCGACGCCGTGCGCAGCGAGTGGTTGACGATCGCGGCCTCGCCCACGATGTCACCCGCGCCGAGCTGGGCGATCTCCTGCCCGTGGTGACGCACCGAGACCGTGCCGTCGAGGATGAGGTACGCCTTGTCCGCCGGGGTCTGCTCCCAGATCGGGGACCACCCCTGGGGCACGTGCACGCGCGTGCCTGCCGCAGCGATGCGCGCGATCTCCTCTGGTGCGAACGCGTCGTAGAACGACTGAGCCATGGATCCGCCTCTCGCGGTTCGTCCTCCCCGACGTGGATCCTTCCCGAGCCGGCGTCCGGTGTAAACGGCCCGCTGGTCGTCGCGGCGCGTGCGCCCCACCGGTGGGAGCGCTCCCCACCGACGCCGGTCAGGCGGGGAGCGGGGCCCGGGAGATCGGGCAGGACATGCAACGCGGGCCGCCGCGGCCGGAGCCGAGCTCGGAGCCGGCGATCCGGACGACCTCGATGCCGGACTCCTCCAGCCGCGCGTTGGTCTCGTCGTTGCGCTCGTAGGCGACCGCGACCCGGGGCGCGAGCGCGAGGGTGTTGTTGCCGTCGTCCCACTGCTCACGCTCGGCGGTGACCGGGTCGAGCCCGGTGTCGATCTGGTGCAGGGTGTCGATGCCCATCGCCTTGGCGGCGGCGACCAGGAACGGCTCCGCGGCGGCCACGTCGAGCACCAGGTCGCGATCGTCGTCGGCGCGGTCGGCCAGCGTCACGGCGTAGGCCTGCAAGGAGTCCGCGACGTTCGGGTACATCACGATCTTGTCGACGTCGACCATCGTGCACACCGTGTCGAGGTGCATGGTCGCGCGCTCCTGCGTGATGGGTACGGCGAGCACGGTGTGCGCGAGGTCCGCGTGGAACGCCTGGCGGGCGAACCGCTCCACGCCGGCGGGCGTGGTCCGCTCCCCGACGCCGACCGCGATCACACCCGGGGACATCAGCAGCACGTCGCCGCCCTCCACGTGCTCGTGGTGCCACCCGTGGATCTTGCGGGTGCCCCGGAACCGCGGGTGCTCGGTGTAGATGAGCTCGGTGAGCTGGGTCTCCCGTGCCCGGGCGGGCATCGCCAGCGACGTCACGGCCACCCGGTCACGCACCCACACCGACGAGTCGCGGGTGAACAGCAGGTTGGGCAGTGGGTCGATGAGGAAGTCGTCGCTGGCGAGCAGCGAGGTGACCAGGCCGAAGCCACCGCGCACCTCGTCGTTGCGGATCCCGGCGGTGAGGTAGCCGGTGAGCTCCTCGGGCGAGGCGTCGTGCAGGAAGCGCGCGAGGTAGCCGCGCATCGTGTCGCCCAGGTGCAGGCCGGCCAGCGCGGTGGTGATCGCGTGGTTGCGGGCGCTCTCGCTGGCGAGGGTCTCGGTGAGCAGCCCGGTGAGGTAGAGCACCTCCACCCCGCGCGAGCGCAGCGCCTCGGCGAACGCGTCGTGCTCGTCCTGCGCCCGGCTCACCCAGGGGATGCCGTCGAACAGCAGCCGGTCGTTGTTGCGCGGGGTCAGCCGCTTGAGCTCGTTGCCGGGCCGGTGGAGCAGGACGGTCTGCAGCCGGCCGACCTCGCTGTCGGCGCCGTGCGGAGAAGACATGCGGAGACTCTAGGCGGTGGCAGGTGGGGCGGCGTCAGCTCAGCAGCTCGTACGCCGTGAGGCCCGCCAGCGCCAGGCAAACCGCGGCACCGACGTAGTGCAGCACGTGCAGCTTGACGAACCGCTGCAGCTGCCGGCCGGCGAGCACCGCGAGACCACTCACGACCAGCAGCGCGCCGAGGGCGCCGATGAACACCGAGACAGGGTGCTCGTACTTGGCGACCAGCGAGATCGTGAGCAGCTGCGAGAGGTCGCCCCACTCGGCCGCGAACAGCACCAGGAAGCTCGCGATCACGGCCTTCACGCCGTGGACGTCCCGGGTCACCGGGGCGTCCTCGGCGGCCGCCTGCTGGTGTCCGCGCCCCTCACGCACCAAGACGATGGCGCCCGCCAGGAACAGCAGGCCGGCTCCCGCGTGGACGGCGTCCTGCGGCAGGAACGACACCGCGTGACCGAGCAGCACCGCGACCGTGGTCTGCACGGCGAAGGCCAGGCCGACACCGATCCACACCAGGATCGGCCGGTAGCGGGTGGCGAGCACCAGCGTCGCGAGGAAGGTCTTGTCGGGCAGCTCGACGACGAAGATCGCGAGGAAGGTCAGGCCGATGACGACGGGATCCACTTACAGGAACTCTCTGGCGAGGGCGGTGGCCGCGGCGAGCACGTCCGCCACGGGCCGGTCGAGGTCCGCGGCGGCGCGGGCGACGTCGTCGTACTCCGGTTGCGCGTTGACCACGACACCGTCGTGACGGGCGAGCTTGACGGCCACCTGACGGCCGTCGACCTCCACCGTCACCATCTCACGCTCGAGCGCGTGCTTGGTCAACGACTGCTCGCGCAGCCCGATCGTCGAGGTCTGCCGGAAGATCGCGGAGCGTACGGCGTCCGCGCGGTCGGCGTCGACGAGGGCGCTGAGCGTGTGGGCAGGCCGGCCCTTCTTCATCAGGATCGGGGTCAGCCATGCGTCCGACGCACCCGCCGCCAGCAGCGCAGCGATCACCGCCGGCCACACCCGCGGGTCGAGGTCGTCGACGTTGCACTCCAGCAGCAGCGGGTCCCCGGTCATCGAGGAAGGAGGACGTCCGGACTCGAGACCACCACCGACGAACAGCCGCAGCGCGTTGGAGTGTCCCTCGGGGTCCCGGCCCCCGGCCCCGACGCCGATCGTGTCGACCACCATCGGCGGCTGCGGGCCCCAGCCGGTGGCGAGCGTGGTCAGCAGCGCGGCACCGGTGGGCGTGCACAGCTCCATCGCGACAGGGCCGGCGTACGTCGGGACACCGCGCAGCAGCTCCGCCACCGCGGGCGGTGGCACGGGGAGCGTGCCGTGCGCGGTCCGCACGGTGCCGGAGCCGACCGCGACCGGCGAGACGACCACGGACCCGACGCCGAGGTGGGCGAACCCGGCGCACACCCCCACCACGTCGGCGATGGCGTCCAGGGCGCCCACCTCGTGGAAGTGGACGTCGTCGGCCGGCACCCCGTGGACCGCGCCCTCGGCCGCCGCGAGCCGCTCGAAGACCCGCGTCGCCAGCTCGGCGCCCCCGACCAGCGCCCGGACGTCGCGCCAGGTGCGGTGGTGGTGGGACTCCGCCGCCTCGACGTGCACGCGGGTGGCGGCCAGCCCGCCCCGGCGTACCTCCTCCACCCTCAGCACGACGGGCTCCGGCGTGACCGCGTCGATCGCCGACTGCAGCACGGGCAGGGCGACGCCCGCGCCGACCAGCGCGCCGAGCAGCATGTCGCCGCTCGCCCCGGCCGAGGCGTCGACCCAGGCGGTGCGGCTCATCGCGGCCGGCTCTGCCGGGCGACCCGGGCGGCATGCACGCCGGCGCCGTACCCGTTGTCGATGTTCACCACGGTGATGCCGGGCGCACAGGAGTTCAGCATCGCCAGCAGCGCGGCGACCCCGCCGAGGGAGGCGCCGTAGCCGACGCTCGTCGGCACGGCGACGATCGGTACGCCGGTCAGCCCGCCGACCACGGACGGCAGTGCGCCCTCCATGCCGGCGACGACCACCAGGCAGTCGGCCGCGGCGAGCCGGTCCCGCACCCCGAGGAGGCGGTGCAGCCCGGCGACGCCGACGTCGGAGATCCGGTCCACCTCGGCGCCGTGGACCCGGACGGTCAGCGCTGCCTCGGCGGCGACCGGAGCGTCCGAGGTGCCGGCGCTGACGACCGCCACCGTTCCGTGGGCGGTCGGCAGCGGGCCGAGGGTGGCCGCACGGGCAACCTCGTCGACGATCGCGCCGGGGAGCTCGACCGACACGGCGTCGATCGCCTCCGGGGCGAGGCGGGTGGCGAGCACGGCTCGCTCGGGGTGCTTCGCGTGCAGGGCGCCCAGGATCGCCACGACCTCGGCCGGTGTCTTGCCCGCGCCGTACACGACCTCGGGGTCGCCGGTGCGCGCGGCGCGCTCGAGGTCCACGCGCGCGAAGCCGAGGTCGGCGGTGCGGGGGTCGGGCTGGTCCACGGGCTGGTCCACGCGCCGAACCTACTCGTTCACCTGGAGGGCACGGCCCGGGCGTTGCCAGGTGTCGGTGGGTGGGTGTTCGCTGTCGGGTGGGGTCGATCCACCGCACCAAGGGAGCTGGAGATGTCGAAGATCGAGTCCTACGTGCAGGGCACGCCGAGCTACGTCGAGCTGACCACCCCCGACCAGGCCGCCGCCAAGGAGTTCTACGGCGCGCTGTTCGGGTGGGAGCTCGACGACGTCGACATGGGGGAGATGGGCTACTACGTCACGGTCCGCAAGGACGGCGACTCCGTCGCCGGCATCAGCGGCCCGATGCCGGGGGCCGAGGAGCACGGCGCCTACTGGGGCGTCTACCTCGCGGTCGACGACGTGGACGCCGTCACCGCTGCGGTCGCCGCCGCAGGGGGCACCGTCGAGGCCGGTCCGTTCGACGTGACGGACCTGGGCCGCATGTCCGTCGTCAAGGACCCGACCGGCGCCTTCGTCAGCTTCTGGCAGGCCGGCACCACGATCGGCACGCAGCGCGCCAACGAGCCGGGCACCCCGATCTGGAACGAGCTCGTCAGCCCCGACGTCGCGACCGCGACCCGCTTCTACAGCGAGGTCCTCGGCGTCGACTGGGAGGAGCAGGCCATGGGCGAGGGTCCGGCGTACACCTGCCTGGTCGTCGACGGCCGGCAGGTGGGTGGTGCCATGCCACCGCCGATGGACGGCGTGCCGCCCCACTGGAACGTCTACTTCAACGTCGAGTCCGTCGACGACACCATCGCCCGGGCCACCGAGCTGGGCGGCAGCGTGGTCGCGCCCGCGTTCGACGTGCCGGATGTAGGACGGATGGCGGTGCTGGCCGACCCGCAGGGCGCCATGTTCAACCTCATGGCGGTGCCTTCCGCGTCGGCCTGAGCCGCACCTCGCCCGGGCGACTCCACCACGGGGCGCGGGCTGGCCCCTCAGGAGGCCTGGTCGGTCAGCGCGACGGCGACCTGGTCGGCCAGCAGCACGGCCACCCGCCGTTGCTCCGCGGTGGGGTATGCCCGGTGCGAGGCCACGGTGACGAGGAAGTGGCCGATCACGCGCGGTCCACGGCAGACCGGGACGGCGACGTACTCGTCGGTCGGCAGCCCGACGCGGTCGACGTCGACCCTGTGGCCGCCCCGGGTGAGCACGCCGTCGTGGTCGAGGACCGCGATCCGGGCGTCGTGCACGGGCCCGTCGACGTACCGGACCTCGTCGGCCCCGAGGACGTCGGTGACCTGGCGGCCGACGACCCCGACCACGGCGGCCACCGAGGTGTCCGCCTCGGCGACGGTGCGGGCCACGACGAGGACCCCGTCGAGGTATCCCGAGCGGCGCGCGGCCTCGGCGTGCTGCCGGTAGCCCCACAAGGCCACCTCGGTCACCGCGAGGCTGATCAGCACCAGCAGCACGGCCGCCTCGAGGTCGTCGGAGTCCGCGATCGTGAACCGGAGGTAGGGCTCGGTGAGGAAGAAGTCGAACCAGGCGCCGCCCGAGATCGCGGCAAGCACACCGGCGACGCGGTCACCGCTCGCGGAGCCCGCGACCACCCAGAGGACGAGCACGAGCGCACCCGTGGCGGCCGAGACGTCGTCTCGGAACGCCGAGAGCACCGCACACGTCACGAGCGGGCCGAGGACCGCCGTCGACCGGACGGCAGGGCGCCACCAGCTGGCCGTCGTCCACTCCGAGAGTCCACCGGGCATCGGTCGCACCTCGTCCCACGCTGCCGGCCCACCGCCGGCCTCGCGCTCCTGCGTCCATTCTCGTCGTTCCGCGACCCGGTGTCGTGCTCCTTGACGGAATCCTGACGCCCCGGGCTCCGGGGGCCTCTACCGCGAGACCTGAGCCCGGAACGGGTCGGCGGGGTAGACGCCGAGGATCTTGACGTCGGTGGTGAAGAACGTCAGCTCCTCGAGCGCGCGCTTCAGGCCGGGGTCGTCGGGGTGGCCGTCGACCTCGGCGAGGAACTGGGTGGCGGTGAACTCCCCGCCCACCATGTAGCTCTCGAGCTTGGTCATGTTGACCCCGTTGGTCGCGAACCCGCCCAGCGCCTTGTAGAGCGCGGCCGGCAGGTTGCGGACGTTGAAGATGAAGCTGGTGACCACCGGCCCGTTGCCGGCGGGCGCCTGCACCAGGTCGCGGGAGAGCACCACGAAGCGGGTGGTGTTGTGGTCCTCGTCCTCGACGTCCTCGGCCAGCACGTCGAGGCCGTAGATCTCCGCGGCCAGCGGCGGCGAGATCGCGGCCTGGGTCGGGTCGCCGAGCTCGGCGACCTCGCGAGCCGCGCCCGCGGTGTCACCGGAGATGACCGGCTTGAGCCCGTGCTGGCGGATCACCTTGCGGCACTGGCCGAGCGCGTGCACATGGCTGTGCACGGTGGTGATCGACTCCAGCGAGGAGCCGGGGACGCCCAGCAGGTGGAACCGGATCCGCAGGAAGTGCTCGCCGATGATGTGCAGCCCTGACCCGGGCAGGAAGTGGTGGATGTCCGAGACCCGGCCCGCGATCGAGTTGTCGATCGGGATCATCGCCAGCTCCGCGCTGGGCTCGACCCCGGGGCCGGACTCGACGGCCGCGAAGACGTCCTCGAACGACGCGCAGGGCACGGTCTCCCAGTCCGGGTAGTGCTGCTTGCACACCTGGTGCGAGTTGGCGCCGGGTTCCCCCTGGTAGGCGATGCGTCGGGTCACGGCGCTCATCGTCCCACGGGTCGACCGGCGATCCGGGCGGGGAGTCCGCCGCCGGACGACCTACGCTCGGCGGCGTGGAGATCCTCGCGGTGCTCGCCCTGGTCGTCGCCCTCGCTGCCCTGCTGGTCGCCCTGGTCGCCGTACGCCGATCCGGGGGGCACCCGGCCGGGACCGGCGACGACGCGCTGCCCGAGGACGTGCACGGCCTGCGCCAGGAGGTGGCCGCGCTGCGGGCCGAGGCCGGTGACGCGCTGCGGCACCTCGCGGTCGTGAGGTACGACGCGTTCGGGGACATGGGCGGCCACCTGTCGTGGTCGCTGGCGCTGGTCGACGACGGCGGTCACGGCGTCGTGCTCACCTCGATCCACGGGCGCAGCGAGGCGCGGACCTACGCCAAGAGCGTCCACGACTGGCGCTCGGAGCAGCAGCTCTCCCCCGAGGAGCTCGAGGCCATCGAGCACGCACGCCCGTGAGCGCCTCGAAGAGCGAGCCGCCGCTGCTCCGGGTCCGCGGCCTGACCAAGCGCTTCGGTGACGCCGAGGTGCTCTCCGGTGTGGATCTCGACGTCGAGGCCGGCCGTGCGGTGGCGCTGCGCGGGCGCAACGGCTCCGGGAAGTCCACGCTGCTGCGCTGCGTCACCGGTGTCGACGAGCCCACGTC
The DNA here is from genome assembly GCF_057747975.1 of Nocardia sp. 149-1B. Classification (NCBI taxonomy): domain Bacteria; kingdom Bacillati; phylum Actinomycetota; class Actinomycetes; order Mycobacteriales; family Nocardiaceae; genus Nocardia; species Nocardia sp. 149-1B. The sequence continues at coordinate 4,724,071 of NZ_CM173233.1, read as the reverse complement.
GGGGACCGTCGAGCTCGACGGCCACCCGGTCGACGAGCGCACGATCCGGGTGCGCCGCGACCTGGCGATGGTGCTCGACGACATGGACTTCTTCCCCGACCTCAGCGTCGCCGAGCACCTCGACCTGTTCGCCCGAGCACACGGGGTCGAGGACGTCGAGCGCGTCGTCGACGACGTGCTCGAGGAGGTGCGGCTGACCGCGCAGTGGGCGCAGCTGCCCGGCACGCTCTCCTCGGGCCAGAAGCGCCGCCTGGCGCTGGCGAGCGCGTTCGTGCGCCCCCGGCGGCTGCTGGTCCTCGACGAGCCGGAGGCACGGCTGGACCAGCCCGGGCTGGCCTGGCTGACCGAGCGGCTGCTGCGCGAGAAGGCTGCCGGTCTCGGCATCTTGATGGCCAGCCACGACCCCGACCTGGTCGCGGCCGTCGCCGACCACGTCCACGACCTCGACGACCCGTCGTGAGCGGCGCCGCCGACGTACGCCGCCTGCGCGCCCAGATCCGGGTCTGGCGCCGCGGCCGCGTGGACACCAGCCTGGCCGAGGCGATCGGGGACGCGTACGTCGCGGTCTTCTCGGCGCTCGTCCTCGGCGCGATGGCGATCAGCGTGATCGTCAACCTGCGCGTGGTCAGCGCCGGCGCGTGCCGGTCGGTGTCCTGCCTCGACGCGCGCGACGCGCTCGGCTGGCTCTTCGGGCTCGCCGGGGTCACCGCGGTGCTCGCCACGGCACGGCTGCTCGGTCCGATGCTCGCACCCCCGGCGGTCGGGAGCTGGCTGCTGGCCACGCCGCTGGACCGGGCCGCGCTGCTGCGCTTCCGGCTGCTGGGCACCCTCGTGCTCGCGGCGGTCGTGGCCGCGGGCCTCGCGGCCACCGGGGCCGCGCTGAGCGGGTACCCGGTCGTCATCGTCGTCCGGCTCACCGTCCTCGCCGCGGAGGCGGGGGTGCTCCTGGTCGCGCTCAGCGTCTACGCACAGGCCCACCGCGACGCGCCGGTGCGGGTGCTGAGCGTGCTGCTGGGGGCCGTGCTCTGGGCCGGGCTGGTGCTGGTGGCCGCCGACTCGGTGCCGGATGCCGTGGGTGTGCCCGCCGCCGGGCCGCTCGGCGTCGTCACCGTCGCGGTCGCCTGCCTCGCGCTGGCGGCCGTCGTCGTCGCGGCCCGGTCGCTGGCGGGGATCCGACGGGAGCGTCTGGTCGCGGGCGGGGCGCTCCTCCCGGGTCTGTCCGGTGCCCTCTCGAGCCTCGACCTCACGCTGCTCCACGACATCCTGGTCGCGCGTCGCTGGCGCGCGCGCAGCACGGTTCGCACCGTCCGCGGCCGTGGCCAGGGCACCGGAGCGCTGGTCTGGCGCGAGGTGGTCCGGCTGCGCCGCAACGGCCGGGTGCTCGTGGTCCTGGGCGCCGCCCTGGTGCTGCCCTACCTGGCGACCGCCCTCGGCCTGGGGCACACGATGGTGGTGGCGGTGACCCTCACCGGCTTCGTCGCCGGGGTCGGGCTCTTCACCTCGCTGCGGGTGCTGTCGCGGACCACCAGCCTGCTGCGCTGCTTCCCCCTCCCGGCATCCTCGGTGCGCACCGCTTGCCTCGGCGTACCCGGCTCGGTCCTCCTCGTCTGGGGTCTCGCCGCGGCGCCCGCGGTGCACGCCGCCGTCGGTGGTCCATGGGGGCGCAGCCTCGTCGTGGGCCTCGCGTGCGGGGCCACCTCGGCGGTGGCCGCGGTCCGGTGGATGACCAGCCACCCGCCGGACTACCGACTGCCGCTGATCGCCTCGCCGATGGGTGCGGTGCCGACCTCGCTCTACGGAAGTGTCCTTCGCGGCTTCGACGTCCTGCTGCTCGGTACGGCGCCGCTGCTGATCTCGCCGACCGTGACCGGGGCCGTGTGGTCGGTGGGGTTGATGGCGCTGGTGCTCTCCTTCCTGGTCGGGCGGCCCTGAGGCACAACCACGTCCAGGTCTGGCGCGTCCCACGGCCATGACCAGGTCTCGGCTGTTCGTCGTCCTCGCCGTGCTCGTCGCGCTCCTCCTCGCCCCCGGCTGCTCGGTTGACCCGTCCGTGCGGTCGAGCCCGTCGCAGGCTCCGGTCTCGACTCGCTCGGCGGCCGTACCGGCGCGAGCCGGGGTCATCGCGGCGCTGTCGCCGGCGCCCCTGGGTCCGCCGGTCCGTGTCGGAGGCGTCTTCCATCCCGACCGCGCCGGCAGTCCCTCGCCGAGGATCACGTTGCGCGGCCGGGTGCACGACGACGGGGTCGAGCGTGGCGAGGTCCAGCTGGTCGTGAGGGTCGGCCGGCGGGTCGCGCGGGTGCCGGTCCCCGCGGGGTGGTCGCCCGAGCTGATCCCCGGGCTGGCCGATGCCGGGTCGACGGACCGCTTCGGGCTGGTGGTCAGCCAGGAGGGTGGCGACTCCGACACGTGGAGCGTCTACGTGTGGTCAGCCGGCCGTCTCGTCCGGGTGCATCGACGCTCGGCGGTGCCGTTGGGGGGAGGCTTCGCTCGCGACGGGATGCACGCCTATCGCAGCTGGCTCACCACCGACGGGGTGCTCTACACCCGGCTGGGCATCCAGGGCCGACGCACCCGGGTGTGGCGCTGGCGGGTGGAGGGGACCGCTCTGCGGGCGACGTCGCTGGGTGTGGTCTGCGTCGACTCGAGCCAGGAGACCTATCGCCGGTGCTGACACGTCCGCCGGCCCCGCCCGAGCCCCGGAGTCACGCTGCCTCGACGAACCGGATGAGGTGCTGGCGCAGTCGCGACCGCTCGGCCGCGGAGAGCGGCGCGAGCCGTTCGTCCATGATCGCGTGGCTGATCTCGCGCGCCCGGCGCGCGACGTCGGCGGCCGCGGGCAGCAGGTGGAGCACCTGGGTGCGCCGGTCCGTCTCGAGCCGACGGCGTTCGACCAGGCCCCGGCGTTCGAGCTCGTCGACCATCTCGACGACGCTCGCACCGCTGACGCCGAGCGTCCGGCTCAGCTCGGCCTGGGGGACCGGGCCGAGCGCCCCCAGGGAGGTCAGGCAGCCCATGTGCCGCGGGTCGATGTCGAGCGGCTCGAGAGCGGCCGCGAACTCGCGGTGCAACCGGAAGTGCACCCGCGTCAGCAGGAACCCGATGCTGTCGAGCAGGGGAGCGGGCGTGTCGGGGGCCAGGTCGGGCGTCGCCACCCGCACCAGGAGCCGGCACAGGTCCTCGCGCTCGTCGAGGGTGAACTCCGCGGTGATCTGGTCCTCGAGGTCCTCGACGTGCCGGCGCCAGCGCCGCGCCGCGGCTGCCCCCTCCGGGGTGCGGGCCAGCGCGTAGGAGCGCCGGTCGGCGGGGTTGCGGACCCGGGTCACCAGGCCCTGCTCCGAGAGCCCCGCGGCGACCTTGGTCATGGTCGTGCGGCTCACGCTCACGGTCTCGGCCAGTGACTGCTGGGAGCGCTCGACCCCACCGGACAGAGCGAGGAGCACCGCGTAGGCGTGCACGTCGACGCCGGGAGGGAGCGTGTCGGCCAGCGCGGCGTGGACCCGGGCCGCCGCCCGCCAGAAGAGGTGTCCGAGGTGCTCGGCCAACGCCGGGATCAGCACGTGGCCCCCGCGGGTCACGTTCCCGATGTCACCCATGCACTCCCGCCTTCGTCGAGGTGATGAGGGCTTGACTCCGCGCCCTCGCCGCGTATCGTACTCCAGGTAATCATTAGGCAGTTGATGATTCGGCAGTTGACGAAAAGGATCCGACCATGCCCGACCAGACCTCCCGGCCCGCGGCCGGCGACCTCAGCAGCCCGACCGCGTCCGACGGCAAGTGGTGGACGCTGATCGCGGTGTGCACGGGCGTCTTTATGCTCCTGCTCGACATCACGATCGTGAACGTCGCGCTCCCCGACATCCAGAGCGAGCTCGACGCGAGCCTCTCGGACCTCCAGTGGGTGATCGACGCCTACGCGTTGAGCCTGGCGGCGCTGCTGCTCACCGCCGGCTCGCTCGCCGACCTGTTCGGCCGGCGCCGGGTGTTCGTGATCGGTACGGCGCTCTTCACCATCGGCTCGGTGCTCTGCGGCGCGGCCCAGGACATCGGGTTCCTGACGTTCGCCCGCGCCGGTCAGGGCATCGGGGGCGCAGCGATGTTCGCGACCGCGCTGGCGTTGCTCGGCACGGCGTACACCGGCCGCGACCGCGGCGTGGCGTTCGGTGCGTTCGGCGCCACCACGGGCGTCGCCGTCGCGATCGGTCCGGTGCTGGGTGGCCTGCTGACCAGCGGACTGTCGTGGCGGTGGATCTTCTTCGTGAACCTGCCGATCTGCCTGCTGGCGATGGGGATCGCGATCACCAAGGTCCGCGAGTCGCACGACCCGCGCGCCGGCCGCCCGGACTGGATCGGATTCGTCACGTTCAGCACCGCGCTCGCGGCGCTCGTCTACGGCCTGATCGAGGCCGGCCAGGACGGCTGGAGCGACCGCACGGTCGTCGCGAGCTTCGTGGCCTCGGCAGTGCTGCTGGTCGTGTTCACGGTGACCCAGGCCGTCCAGGACCACCCGATGTTCGATCTCGGCCTGCTGCGCAAGCCGACCTTCACCGGCGGGCTGATCGCGGCGTTCGGCGTCTCGGCATCGATCTTCTCGCTGCTCACCTACCTGGTGATCTACGTCCAGAACGTCCTGGGCTACTCACCCGTGGGCACCGGCGTGCGGCTGCTGTTCCTCTCCGGCGCGTCCTTCGTCGCGGCGGCCGCGGCGGGACGGCTGACCGAGCACGTCCCGACCCGGTGGCTGATCGGACCCGGTTTCATCGTCCTCGGTGTCGGCCTGCTGCTGATCGTCGGGATCGAGCCCGGGTCCTCGTGGACGCACCTGATCCCCGGCCTGCTGGTCTGCGGGGTCGCCACCGGCATGATCAACCCGCCCCTGGCCTCGACCGCCGTCGGCGTGGTCACCCCCGACCGTGCGGGGATGGCGTCGGGCGTGAACTCGACGTTCCGCCAGGTCGGCATCGCCACCGGCATCGCCGCGCTCGGCTCGATCTTCAGCCACCAGGTCGCCGACGGGATCACCTCCAAGCTCGCGGGGACCCCGGTCGCCGGGGAGTCCGACCGGATCGCCGGGGCCGTGACGGGCGGTCAGGTCGACGCGGTCGTGGCCGCGGCCCCGCCCGGGGCCCGGCAGGCCATCGCCGACGCGGCGACGTCGAGCTTCGTCGACGCCCTCAACCACATCGGCACGATCGCCGCGGTGACGGCGTTCGTCGCGGGCGCCCTGTGCCTGCTGCTGATCCGGCAGCGCGACTTCGTCGGGCACGGGGTGCCGGTCGCGGCTCCGGCCGGTGCGGCGGCGACCGATGAGGACGAAGCCCTCCGCACGCGCTGAACGGCGCCTATGCTCCGCCCATGAACCCGATGCGCTGGGTCGCGTTGCGGCTGGGGGCGCAGCCCTGGCTGCCCCGGTTCGCACCGGTGATCGTCGGCCTCGACAAGGTGATGCAGCGGCTGACCCGTGGGCGCATCGACCTGCTCACGTTCGCGGGGCTGCCGGAGCTGCTGCTGCAGGTTCCGGGGCGGCGTACGGGCGTGCTGCGGTCCACGCCGCTCCTGTGCGTCCCGTACGGCGAGGGCTGGCTGGTTGCAGGCTCCAACTGGGGCGCCCCCGCGCCGCCCGCGTGGGTCGGCAACCTGATCGCCGCCGCGGAGCCGCTGGTCACCTTCCGCGGCCGGACGGTCGCGGCCGACGCCCGCCTCCTCACCGGCCCGGACCGCGACGAGGCCTGGTCGGTGATGGTCGCGATGTGGCCCAACTACGCGAAGTACGCCGAGCGGACCGGACGCGAGCTCCCGGTCTTCTGGCTCACCCCCCGTTAGGGGTCGAGTCGGCGCGTCTGCACGCCAGGGACGGTCGAGTCGGCGCGTCTCCACGCCAGGGACGGTCGAGTCGGCGCGTCTCCACGCGTGTGAGGGCCGAGTCGGCGTGTCTGCACCGAAACCTCAGGGCTCGAGGGTGTAACCCAGCCCTGGTGAGGTGACGAGGTGACGGGGGCGGGCGGGGTCGTCCTCGAGCTTGCGGCGCAGCTGGGCGGCGTACACCCGGAGGTAGTGCGACTCGTGCTCGTAGGCCGGCCCCCAGACCTCCCGGAGGATCTGGGCCCGCGGCACCAGCCGGCCGAGGTTGCGGGCGAGGAGCTCGAGGAACGCCCACTCCGTGGGGGTCAGCCGGACGTCGGTGCCGGCGCGGGAGACCCGCTTCCTGGCCAGGTCGATGACCAGGTCGCCGACCTCGACCGCCGACGGCGCGGGCGACGCCTCCTGGCTGCGGCGTACGGCGGAGCGCAACCGTGCCATCAGCTCGTTCATCGCGAACGGCTTGGTGACGTAGTCGTCGGCCCCGAGGTCGAGCGCCTCGACCTTGTCCTCGCCGTGCTGGCGGGCCGACAGCACGACGATGGGCACGCTCGTCCACCCGCGCAGCCCGGCGATCACCTCGGTGCCGTCCATGTCCGGCAGGCCGAGGTCCAGCACGACGACGTCCGGGTGCTCGGTGGCGGCGGCGTCGAGGGCGGAGCGGCCGTCCGCGGCGGTCACCACCTCCCAGCCGTGGGCGCGCAGGTTGATGGCGAGGGCCCGAGCGAGGGCCGGCTCGTCGTCGACGACCAGGACCTTGTACGACGCGGCGCTCACGGCTGGGCCCTCGGGATCGAGACGACCATCGTCAGGCCGCCACCGGGCGTGTCCTCCGCGGCGAGCTCCCCGCCGAGCGCCTCGGTGAGGCCGCGGGCCACGGCGAGCCCCAGCCCCAGGCCTCCGGGGCTGGTGTCGTCGAGCCGCTGGAACGGGTCGAACATCCGCTCGCGCTGCGCGGGCGCCACGCCGGGCCCGCGGTCGACGACGAGGATCTCGACGGACTCCGGGAGCACGTTGGCCAGCACCCGCACCGGCGTCCCGTGCGAGACGCGGACCGCGTTGCCGACCAGGTTGGCGACCACGCGCTCGAGCAGACCGGCGTCGGTGAGCACGAGCGGCGCCGACTCGTCGACCTCCAGCGAGACCGCCGACGGGGGATGACCGGCGACCGCGAGCGGCAGGATCTCCTCGAGGCTGCGGTCGGCCAGGACCGGGTGCAGCAGCCCGGACTGGATGCGGGAGAGATCGAGCAGGTTGTCGATGAGTCGCTCGAGCTGCTCGGTCGAGGAGTCCACGGCCGCCACCAGCTCGGTCCGGTCCGCGGAGTCGAGCGAGCCGGACACGAGCCCGTCGACCGCCGTGCGCATGGTGGCGAGCGGCGTGCGCAGGTCGTGCGACACGGCGCGCAGGATCGCCGTGGTGGTCGCCTCGGCCCGCTCGAGGGCCGCCGCCCGCTCCTCGCGCTCGCGGAGCCGGCGGTACTCCAGCACCAGGCTGGTCTGCACGGCGAACCCCTCGAGCACCCGCTGGTCGGTCGCCCGCAGCGGTGACCCGCACAGGACGATCACGTGGTGGTCGTCGACCTGCACCCGGGTGTCGCCCTCGTCGGGGGCGCAGGCGGGCCCGTCGCCGCTCGACGCGACCACCGACCACCCGGCGGGGCCGCGGGCCAGCAGCGAGGCGGAGGACTGGCCGAAGGTCTCCCGCAGCCGGGCCACGATGGCCTCCGCCGTGTCCTGCCCGGTCAGCACCGACCGGGACAGCGAGCTCATCGTGGCCGCCTCGGCCCGGGCCCGGACGGCGTCCGCCGCGCGGCGCGAGGCCCGGTCGACGACCGTGGCGACGCCGACGGCCACCGCCAGGAAGACGACCAGGGCCACCACGTTCGCCGGCTCCGAGATCGTCAGCCGGCGGACCGGCGGGGTGAAGAACCAGTTCATCAGCAAGAACCCGACGAGTGCGGCCACCAGGGCCGGCACCAGGCCGCCGACGAGGGCGACGAGCACGGTCAGGGCCAGGAAGAGCAGGACGTCGAGCGGCAGCTGGTCGGGGTCGTTGCCGGTGTCGAGGAGGAGCGTCAGCAGGACCGGCAGCAGCACGGCGGACAGCAGGCCGGCGACCTGGCGCTGCCGGCTCAGCGGCGAGAGGTACGGGCGCGCCCGCGCGGCGCGGGCGACCTCCCCGTGGGTGACCAGGTGCACGTCGATCGCGCCGGCCAGGGAGGCGATCCGGTCGCCGGTCGTGCCGAGGAAGAGCCGCCGGAGCCGCCCGTGCCGGGACACGCCCACGATGATCATCGTCGCGTTCGCCCCGCTCGCGAAGTCGACGACGGCCTCGGAGACGTCGGCGCCGACCACCGAGTGGAAGGTCCCGCCCAGGGAGGCGACCAGCTGCTGGGCGTGCGCGAGGCGATTGTCGTCGGGGTTGGCGAGGCCGTCGTTGGCGATCACGTGGAGCGCCAGCAGCTCGGCGCCGGCGGCCCGCTGGGCCAGCCGGGCACCGCGCCGCAGCAGCGTCTCGGTCTCGGGACCGCCCGTGACGGCGACGACGATCCGCTCCTTGGCCGGCCACGACGCCTCGATCCGGTGCGCCCGGCGGTAGTCGTCGAGCGCGTCGTCGACCCGGTCGGCCAGCCACAGCAGCGCGAGCTCGCGCAGCGCGGTCAGGTTGCCGACCCGGAAGTACGACGTGAGCGAGGCGTCGATCTGCTCGGCCCGGTAGATGTTGCCGTGCGCCATCCGGCGCCGCAGCGCGTCGGGCGACATGTCGACGAGCTGGATCTGGTCGGCGGTGCGCACGACGTCGTCGGGCACGGTCTCGCGCTGGCGCACCCCAGTGATCCGCTCGACCGCGTCGTTGAGCGACTCCAGGTGCTGGATGTTGACGGTGGTGATGACGTCGATGCCGGCCACCAGGATCTGCTCGACGTCCTCGGCGCGCTTCTCGCGCCTGCTGCCGGGCACGTTGGTGTGGGCGAGCTCGTCGACGCAGACGACCGCCGGGCTGCGGGCGATCACCGCGTCGGTGTCCATCTCGGTGAAGGTGGTGCCGCGGTAGGAGATCTCGCGCCGCGGTACGACCTCGAGGCCGTCGACCATCGCCGCGGTCTGGGCCCGGCCGTGGGTCTCGACGTACCCGACGACGACGTCGGTGCCGCGCTCGCAGCGCCGGCGCGCCTCGCTGAGCATGGCGTAGGTCTTGCCCACGCCGGGCGCGGCACCGAGGTAGACGGTGAGCCGACCCCGCTTGACCTCCTCCGCCATGGTTCGATCCTGCCAGTCAGCCGTGGGCGGCGGCCTGGAGCACGGCGATGTTGAGCTCCAGCACGTTGACGTGCGGCTCGCCGAGGATGCCCCAGGTGCGCCCGCTGGTGTGCTCCGCGACGAGGTCGCGGACCCGATCCTCGGTGAGGCCGTTGGCCTGGGCCACCCGCGGTACCTGGATCGCGGCGTATGCCGGCGAGATGTCCGGGTCGAGCCCGGACGCCGAGGCGGTGACGGCGTCAGCGGGCACCTGGTCGGGGTTCACGCCCTCGCGCGCCGCGATCTCGGCCTTGCGGTCCTTGATCGCCGCGATCAGGTCCGGGCTCTCGGGGCCCAGGTTGGAGCCGTAGGAGTTGAGCGGGTCGTAGCCGGTTCCGGCCGCGGACGGGCGCGGCTGGAAGAGGCCGGCGCCCACGCTCCCCTGGACCAGCTGGCCAAGGATGGCCGACCCGACTGCCTGGTGGGGATCGGTCGTGTGGTCACCGGAGGCGGTGACGAGGGAGCCGTGCGCCGTCCAGGGCGAAGCGACCGCGGCCGCGCCGTACACGGCGAGCGGGTAGGCGACGCCCACGAGCAGCGTGGCCGCGACCAGCACCCGCAGCCCGGCGAGGCTGAAGCGGAACAGGCTGTAGATGTCTTTCATGTCAGACCCCTGGGATCAGCGAGATGACGAGGTCGAGCAGCTTGATGCCCAGGAAGGGAGCGACCAGGCCGCCGACGCCGTAGATGAGGATGTTGCGCCGCAGCAGGTCCGCGGCAGAGGACGGCGTGTAGCGCACGCCGCGCAGGGACAGCGGGATCAGCGCGACGATGATCAACGCGTTGAACACCACCGCCGAGAGGATCGCCGACTCCGGTGAGGACAGGCGCATCACGTTGAGCACGTCGAGGTCCGGGAAGGCGACGACGAACATCGCCGGCAGGATCGCGAAGTACTTCGCGATGTCGTTGGCCACCGAGAACGTCGTGAGCGCCCCCCGGGTGATCAGCAGCTGCTTGCCGATCTCGACGACGTCGATGAGCTTGGTGGGGTCGGAGTCGAGGTCGACCATGTTGCCGGCCTCCTTGGCCGCGGTCGTCCCGGTGTTCATCGCGACCCCGACGTCGGCCTGGGCGAGGGCGGGGGCGTCGTTCGTGCCGTCGCCGCACATGGCGACCATCCGGCCGCCGCGCTGCTCCTGGCGGATCAGCGCCATCTTGTCCTCGGGGGTCGCCTCGGCCAGGAAGTCGTCGACCCCGGCCTCCTCGGCGATCGCGCGCGCGGTGATGGCGTTGTCCCCGGTGATCATGACCGTGCGGATGCCCATCGCGCGCAGCTCGTCGAAGCGCTGCCGGATGCCCTCCTTGACCACGTCCTTGAGGTGGATGACGCCCAAAACCCGAGCCGGCTGGTCGCCGATCTGCTCGGCGACGACCAGGGGGGTCCCTCCGGACGCGCTGACCCCGTCGACCAGGACGGTGAGCCCACCGGACGGCCCTGCGGCCGGGGCGCCGGTGGCCCGAGCCCACTGGGCGATCGCAGACGCTGCTCCCTTGCGGACCACCCGGTCGCCGACGTCGATGCCGCTCATCCGGGTGGTGGCGGAGAACTCGACGAGCGTGGCGCCGTCCGGTACGCCGCGGCCGCCGCCGATCAGAGTGACGATGCTGCGTCCCTCGGGCGTCTCGTCGGCGAGCGAGGACAGCAGCGCGGCCTCGGCCAGCTCGTCGTGCGTCACGCCCTCCAGGGGCAGCAGCTCGGTGGCCTGGCGGTTGCCGTAGGTGATGGTGCCGGTCTTGTCGAGGAGGAGCACGTCGACGTCGCCGGCCGCCTCGACCGCGCGTCCCGACATGGCGAGCACGTTGCGGCGCACCAGCCGGTCCATGCCGGCGATCCCGATCGCCGAGAGCAGCGCGCCGATCGTGGTGGGGATCAGGCAGACCAGGAGCGCGACCAGGACGATCCAGGACTGATGAGCGCCGCTGTAGTCGGCGACGTAGTGGAGCGAGCCCACGACGACGAGGAAGATGACCGTGAGCACCGCGAGCAGGATGTTGAGGGCGATCTCGTTGGGGGTGCGCTGCCGCTCGGATCCCTCGACGAGGGCGATCATCCGGTCGACGAACGAGTGCCCCGGCTCCGAGGTGATCCGCACCACGATCTCGTCGGAGAGCACCACAGTGCCCCCCGTAACGGCCGACCGGTCCCCGCCGGACTCGCGGATGACCGGAGCGGACTCACCGGTCACCGCGGACTCGTCGACCGAGGCGACCCCCTCGATGACGTCACCGTCACCCGGGATCCGCTCGCCCGCGCTGACGACCACGACGTCCCCGGCGCGCAGCGCCGTGCTCGGGACCTCCTCGGTGCCGCCGTCGGGGCGCCGCCGGCGGGCGGTGCTCTCCTGCTGGAGGGCACGCAGGCTCGCGGCCTGGGCCTTGCCGCGTCCCTCGGCCACGGACTCGGCGAGGTTGCCGAACAGGACCGTCAGCCATAGCCAGATGGACACGCCGATGCCGAGGGTGCCGGGGTCGAGCACCGACATCACGGTGGTGACGACGGCTCCGACCTCGACGACCAGCATCACGGGGCTGTGGACGAGCTCTCGAGGGTCGAGCTTGCGCAGGGCGCCGGGCAGCGCCTCGCGGAGCTGGGTGGCGAGCGGGCGCCGGGCCGGCGCCGGGTGGTGAGTGTTCACGACAGGGACTCCGCGATCGGACCGAGGACGAGCACCGGGACGTAGGTCAGACCGACCACGACCAGGGCGACGCCCGTGAGGAGGGCAACGAACAGTGGCTTGTGCGTGGGCAGGGTGCCGGAGCTCGGTGGCAGCCGTTTCGCGGCGGCGAAGCGCCCGGCGAGGGCCAGGACGAACACCATCGGGAGGAACCGGCCGAGCAGCATCAACAACCCGAGCAGGGTGTTCCAGAACGGCGTACCGGAGGTCAGGCCACCGAAGGCGCTGCCGTTGTTGTTGGCGGCCGAGGTGACGGCGTACAGCGCCTCGGACAGGCCGTGGGGGCCGGACTCCTGGAGGCCGGCCAGGCCGTCCTTCGCGGTGATCGCGACCGCGATCCCGACGAGCACCAGGACCGGGGTCGCGAGGATGTAGAGCGCGACGAGCCAGATCTCGCGCTCGCCGATCTTCTTGCCGAGGTACTCCGGTGTCCGGCCGACCATGAGGCCCGCGAGGAACACGGTGACGATGGCCAGCATCAGCATGCCGTAGAGGCCGGAGCCGACGCCGCCGGGAGCGACCTCGCCGAGCATCATGTTGAACATCGCGATCCCGCCGCCGGGAGCCGTCAGCGAGTCGTGCATCGCGTTGACCGCCCCGGTCGACGTGCCGGTGGTCGAGGAGGCGAACAGCGCGGACGCCGCCTCACCGAACCGGGTCTCCTTGCCCTCCATCGCCGCGCCTGCCAGGTGGGGGGCGGTCCCGGGCGCGGCCATCTCGGCCCAGGTGAGCAGGAGCACCGAGGCGCCCCACAGGGCGCCCATCACCGCGAGGATCGCGCCGCCCTGGCGGCGGTCGCCCACGATGATGCCGAAGGCCCACGCCATCGAGAACGGGATGGCCAGCAACAGGAAGACCTGGAAGATGTCGGTGAACGGCGTCGGGTTCTCGAACGGGTGCGAGGAGTTCGCGTTGTAGAAGCCGCCGCCGTTGGTGCCGAGCTCCTTGATCGCTTCCTGGCTCGCGACCGGACCGCCCGTGATCGCCTGGGTGCCCCCGGTGAGCGTGTGCACGGTCTGCGGCTCCAGGAAGTTCTGGACCACCCCGAAGAGCACGAACAGGATCGCCGCGACGACCGAGATCGGCAGCAGGACGCGGACGACCGTGCGCACCAGGTCGGACCAGAAGTTGCCGACCCGGCCTCCCCGGAGGCTGCGGGCGAGCCCTCGCGCGAACGCAGCAGCGACGGCCATGCCGACGCCGGCCGACGCGAAGTTCTGCACGGTGAGACCGGACATCTGGAAGAGGTGGCCGGTGGCCGCCTCTCCCGAGTACCACTGCCAGTTGGTGTTGGTGACGAACGAGACCGCGGTGTTCCAGGCGCCGTCGGCCGGCAGCCCGGAGAACCCGAGTGACAGGGGGAGGTGCTCCTGGAGACGGCCGAAGCCGTAGAGCACGAGCACACCGACCAGGGAGAAGCCGAGGACCGACATCGCGTAGGACCGCCAGTGCTGGTCGGCGTCCGCGTCGACGCGCATCGCCCGGTACGACACGCGCTCGACGGTCAGGTGCTTCTCGGAGGTGTAGATGCCGGCGAGGTAGCGCCCGAGCAGCGGGACGGCGGCGGCGAGCGCGACGACGAGGACCGCGACCTGGGCGATCGCGGGACCGACGGCGCTCATTCGCTGTCGCCCCCGTTGCCGAGGCGGCGGTCGAGCGCGCCGACGAGGACCGCGAGAAGGCCGAAGACGACCACGGTCAGGAGAAGGTACAGGAGATCAGCCACGTGCCATTCGTAGGCCCCGCCGGTGGCCCTCGCGCCGGGTCTTGATGCTTCCTTGACGCTCGGGCGCCCTGCCTTGACCCGACCCTAACGGGGGACGCGAACCAGCAGCCGGCCGTGGATGCAGGTCATCCGGAGCTCGCGGCCGGGGCCGATGGAGTCACCGTCGAGCTGACGGGGGGTGTCGGTGGCGGCGCGGACGACGACCGTGTGACCGGTCATCCGGTTGACCAGCTCGTCGGTGCGGGACCGGCGGGCCAGCACCCGGTAGGCCAGCGGGATCCACGAGAGGAACTTGCGCGGGTGCAGCATCACGACGTCCAGCACGCCGTCGTCGATCGCGGCGTCCGGGAGCAGCGGCATCCCCGCCTGCAGGAACCCGACGTTGCCGACCACGATCGTGCGGGCCCGGTGCTTGGTGAACTCCCCGCCGTCGACCGAGACCTCGACCCGCACGGCGGGGAACATCAGGGACTTCAGCGCGGAGAGCACGTAGGCGAGCCAGCCGACGCGCTTCTTGATGTCCTCGTTGACGCCCTCCATGATCGCGGCGTCGAAGCCCATCCCGGCCATCACCATGAAGTGGGTGTCCTCGAACCCGTCGCCGGAGACCTCCACCAGGTCGATGGCGCGGTCCTGGCCGGTGAGCGCGACGTCGATCGCGGCGCGGATGTAGAGCGGGATGTCGAGGTTGCGGGCGAGCAGGTTGCCGGTCCCGGCGGGCACGATCCCGACCGGGATGCCGGTACCGGCCAGCTCGGCGCAGACCTCGCGCACGGTGCCGTCGCCGCCGCACACCAGCACCAGGTCCGCCCCGGCGACGGCGGCGGCCTCGGCCATCCCGGTGCCGGGGTCCTCGACCGTCGTGTAGTACCAGCGCGGTGCCGACCAGCCGGCCTCCGCGGCCATCGCGGACACGATGGACTCGAACTGACCGACGTCCTCGACCTTGATCGGGTTCAGGATCACCGCGAGCCGGTGCCGGGACGCGTAGACCTCGGGCAAGGGCGCGATGCTCGCCGCGTGGCTGCGGGGGAGCGGGTTGTAGATGGCGAGGGCGAGCATCACCATGCCCACCCCGAGCAGCGCGCCGGCCGTGACGTCTGTGGGGTAGTGCCGCCCCAGGAGCACCCGGTCCGACATCACGACCAGGGCCAGGAGCACCAGGCCGGTGTAGAGGAGCCGGCGCGTGCTGCCGCGGCGTACGAGCATCGCGATCAGCACGGCACACAACGAGCAGTACGCCGCGATCGAGGACGCGTGGCCGCTGGGGAAGGAGTGCGTGGTCAGCAGGTGGTGAGTGTCCTGCCATGGCGGCCGGCCCCGGCCGATCTGCGTCTTCAGCAGCGTGGTCATCAGCGAGGTCGCGATCATGACCACGACCGTCAGCAGTGCGGCCCGACGGTGGCCCTTCAGCAGGAGTGCGCCGGCCAGGATCGTCGTCCACACCGTCATGCCGAACGTGGCGAAGCCGATCTCGATGAGCCGCAGGGGCTCACGCATCCAGTGCTCGTCGACCGACCAGCCCTCCAGCCCGTTGCCCCGGTCGTCGATGCTCGTCAACGGACTCCACGAGTGGGTCACGAGCACCGCGATGACGGCGAAGGCAGCGAAGCAGAGCAGCGCCCAGGTCACGAAGAAGGAGCGAGGGCGGTCGAGCACGCCCGCCAGTATGCCGAAGGGTCCACCAGGCACCCGTATCTCGGGTGAGGTCCCCCGCGCGCGACGGATAGCCTGGGCACATGACCTCACCCCACGAAGTCGCTCGCTGCGCTCCCAACTCCGCGGGGACCCCGAGATGATCGATCCACGAGTCCTCCGCGACGACCCCGACCGCGTCCGTGCCGCCCAGGCCAAGCGCGGGCTGTCCGACGAGGTCGTGGACCGGGCGCTCTCCGCCGACACCGAGCGTCGCCGTGCGATCGCCGACTTCGAGGCCAAGCGCGCCGAGCAGAAGCAGCTCGGCAAGCTGATCCCGCAGGCCCAGGGGGAGGAGAAGGCGGCGCTGCTCGCGCAGACCAAGACCCTGGCCGCCGAGGTCAAGGAGGCCGAGGCCGCGCAGGCCACCGCCGAGGAGGCCTGGCAGTCGGCCCTGATGAGCATCCCCAACCTCGCCGCCGAGGAGGCCCCGGCCGGGGGTGAGGACGACTACGTCGTGCTCGAGGAGATCGGCACCCCCCGCGACTTCGCCGCCGAGGGCTTCGAGCCGCGCGACCACATCGAGCTCGGTCGGATGCTCGGCGCGATCGACCTCGACCGGGGCGCCAAGGTGTCCGGGTCGCGCTTCTACTTCCTCACCGGCGCCGGCGCCGAGCTCGAGCTCGCCCTGGTCAACCTCGCGATGCAGCAGGCGCGCGAGGCCGGCTTCACGCCCGTGATCGCCCCCTCGATGGTCAAGCCGCGCGCGATGGACGGCACGGGGTTCCTCGGCCAGGCGGCCGACGACGTCTACCGGATCGAGGGCCAGGACATGTACCTCGTCGGGACCTCCGAGGTCCCGATGGCGGCGTACCACTCCGACGAGATCCTCGACGGTGCCGCGCTGCCGATGCGCTACGCCGCGTTCAGCCCGTGCTTCCGCAAGGAGGCCGGCTCGCACGGCAAGGACACCAAGGGCATCATCCGGGTGCACTGGTTCGACAAGGTCGAGATGTTCGTCTACACCACGACGGAGGACTCGTACGCCGAGCACCAGCGACTGCTCGCGTGGGAGAAGGAGTTCCTCGAGAAGCTCGAGCTGGCCTACCGCGTGATCGACGTGGCCGCCGGTGACCTCGGGCTCTCCGCCCAGCGCAAGTTCGACTGCGAGGCCTGGATCCCCACTCAGGGCCGCTACCGCGAGCTCACCTCCACCTCGAACTGCACGGAGTTCCAGACCCGGCGCCTCGACACCCGCGGTCGTTTCGACGGGGAGATCAAGCCGATCTCGACGCTCAACGGCACCCTGTGCGCGATCACCCGCACGATCGTCGCGGTGCTGGAGACCCACCAGCAGGCCGACGGTTCGGTGCGGGTGCCGAAGGCGCTCCAGCCGTGGCTGGGCCGCGACGTCCTGGAGCCGGTCGCCACGTGAGCGTTCCTGCTGGCTGGCGGCCCGAGCTGGTCGCCCTCGACATCGACGGCACGATCCTGAAGTGGGTCGAGGGCTCCGGCACCACCCGTGAGGAGATCTCGCCGGCGGTCAAGGAGTCGGTGCACCGGGCGCTGGCGGCCGGTGCGCACGTGGTGCTGGCCAGCGGACGGTCCCCGCACGGCATGACCAACGTCGCGGACCTGCTCGAGCTGCACGCCGCCGACCGCGACCGGCTCTGGGTCGTCGCGTCCAACGGGGCGGTGGTGTTCCGCTACCCGCCGCTGGAGGTCGTGCACGAGGAGACGTTCGACGCGCGCTCCGCGGTGCAGGCGATCCTCGACCGGCACCCGACCGCGCTGGTCGCGGTCGAGGAGCGCGGGGTCGGCTACCGGGTCAACTCGCAGTTCCCCGACGGGGAGCTGTCCGGCGACATGATCATCACCGAGCTCGACGAGCTGCTCGCCGCTGAGGTGAGCCGCGTGATCATCCGCGACCCCGAGTCGACCGCCGACGAGTTCGTCGCCCTCGCCGAGGGCCTCGGTCTGCAGGGCACCAACTACGTGGTCGGGTGGACCGCCTGGCTCGACCTGGCGCCGGTAGGCGTCTCCAAGGCCTCCGGGCTCGAGTACGTCGCGAAGGAGCTCGGCGTCTCCGCGGACCAGACCCTCGCGATCGGCGACGGCCGCAACGACGTCGAGATGTTCGAGTGGGCCTACCGCGGGGTCGCGATGGGCCAGGCCATCGAGGACGTCCTCGCGGCCGCCGACGCCGTGACCGGCAGCGTCTACGACGACGGCGTCGCCGCCGAGCTCGACCGGTGGTTCCACTGATGTCCTCCGACGCCCCTCCCGAGCTCGTCACCAGCGAGCGCCTGCGGCTGCCCGTGTGGACGCCCGAGGAGGCGGCCGACATCCTCGCCGGTCGCCGCCGCGAGGGCTGGCACCGCGACTACCCGCGGCAGGACGACCGCGACGCTGCCACGCTCTACCACGCCGGCGACCCGTGGTCGCCTCGTCACATCGTGCGGGGATCGACGACGCTGGGCGGCATCGGCTTCTTCGGTCCGCCCGAGCCGGCCGCCGACGGCGTGCCCGAGGTGGAGGTCGGCTACGGCCTCGTGGCCGAGGCCCGCGGCTGGGGGTTCGCCACGGAGGCGCTGCGCGCGCTGCTCGTCGAGACCGACCGCCTCGGCGTCCGCGTCCGGGCCAGCGTGGAGCCCGCGAACACCGCCAGCATCCGGGTCCTGGCGAAGTGCGGGTTCACCGAGCTGCGCGGCAGCAACGAGGACGGCGAGCTCGTGATGGCGCGGCCGCTCCCGGCGTCGTGACCCGCCCCCGCCTGGTCGCCACCGACCTCGACGGCACCCTGGTCCGGTCCGACGGCACGGTGTCGGCGTACACCGCCGAGGTCCTGTCGGCGGTGGAGGCGGCCGGTGCGGTCGTCGTGTTCGTGACCGGACGGCCGCTGCGCTGGGCCGAGGAGGTCTTCGAGTACGTCGGGGAGCACGGCTTGGCCGTCGTGGCCAACGGCGCCCTCGTGTGGGACGTCGGCCGCCACGACGTGCACCTGCTGCGACCCATCGACCCGGCGCTGGGGATCGAGGCCTGCGGACTGCTGCGGGCGGCGCTCCCGGAGACGGCCTTCGCGGTCGAGACGCTCGGCGGGATCGTGCTGGAGCCGGACTTCCACGACCAGCACCGGGTGCCCGAGGGGGCCCGCCGTGCCCCGATCGCGAACATGTTCGACGAACCGGTCGTCAAGCTGCTGGCCCGGCACGAGGAGCTCGCGCCCCAGGAGTTCTGGGACCTCGCCGAAGAGGCACTCGGCGGCCGACTGGTCATCACCTGGTCGTCGAGCTCCGCGCTCCTCGAGATCAGCGCACCCGGCGTCACCAAGGCCTCGACGCTGGCGCTGCTGTGCGACGACCTGGGCGTCGAGGCGGACGAGGTGATCGCGTTCGGCGACATGCCCAACGACCTGCCGATGCTGGCGTGGGCGGGCACGTCGTACGCCATGGCGGACGCCCACCCCACCGTGACCGAGGCGGCCGACCACGTCGCCCCCGGCCACGACGAGGACGGCGTCGCCCGGGTGCTGGCTGGTGTGTTCGACCTGTGATCTGTTGAGATGGTCGGTGTGTCCGTGACCCGTGCGCTCCTCTCCGCCCTGCTGCTCGCCGGCGGCGCGGCGGTCACGACCGTCGCCACGGCCGCCCCCGCGTCCGCGTGCCCGGACGTCCGGCACAGCCTCGAGAAGCGGACGATGGACGCCGACGACGTCTTCACCGCCACGGTCGAGAACAGCAGCAGCCAGGGCGGCACGGTCGTGTACGCCGTCACTGTCGACCGCGTCTACAAGGGTGACGTCGCCGCCGCGGAGACGACGGTGTCGACCTCCATGGCCCCGCGGGCCTGCGGGTTGCCCGACCTGCGCACCGGTGCCGACTACGTCTTCTTCACGACCGGGCCCGACCAGGAGACCACCAGCTACGCCGGGACCGCCCGGGCGACCGACACCCTTGTCTCGCGGGTCGAGCGGCTGCTGGGCCAGGGCCGCAGCGCCGCGCCGCCCGCGCCGGTCGAGGCGACCTTCACCCGGGTGGCCGGCGAGCGCACCAGCTTCGAGCGGGTGGCCGCGCCCGGCGCCGCGCTGGTCATCGTCGGGCTGCTCGGGCTGCTGCTCGTAGCAGGCCTGGGGCGCCGACGCTCCTGACGTTGACGGGTCAACGGTCAGAGGTACATGCCGCCCGAGTCGCCCGGACGCGGTGTCGCGCCGTCGGCCTGCGGCTGGCCGGGGGCGGGGGTCATCCCCTGCGGCAGCGCCCGGCGGATCTGCTCGAACTGCGCGCGAGCCGCCATCTGCTGGGCGTAGATCGCGGTCTGGATGCCGTGGAAGAGGCCCTCGAGCCAACCCACGAGCTGGGCCTGGGCGATCCGCAGCTCGCCGTCGGAGGGGACGGTGTCCTCGGTGAACGGCAGCGTCAGCCGGTCGAGCTCCTCGACCAGCTCGGGGGCCAGCCCGGCCTCGAGCTCCTTGATGGAGGCCTGGTGGATCTCCTTGAGGCGGTTGCGGCTGGCCTCGTCGAGCGGCGCGGCCTTCACCTCCTCGAGCAGCTGGCGGATCATGCTCCCGATCCGCATCACCTTGGCCGGCTGCTCGACCAGGTCGGTGATCGCGCGCTCGTCCTCACCCTCGCCGTCGCCCTCGGCGACCGCACCCTGCAGCGCGGACGCCGGCACCGAGCCGATGGGTTGACCGTCGGGCCCGATGATCACGACCTGCTGCTCCTGCTCGTCCTGTCCGGGCTGCTCGCTCATGCCACCACCGTATCCGGGGGCGCCCCGCGTCGTCCCTGCCGTCACACGGTGAGCAGGATCTTCCCGCTGTGCTCTCCCGAGCCCATCAGCTCGTGCGCGGCCGCGACCTCGGCCATCGGCATCGTGCCGTGCACCACCGGCCGCACCTCGCCGGAGGCCACGAGCGGCCACACGTGCTCGACGACGGACGCGCAGATCGCCGACTTCTCCTCGGTGGGACGGGCCCGCAGCGTGGTGGCGATGATCGCTCCGCGCTTGCGCAGCAGCTTGTTGATGTCGAGCTCGGCCTTGGTGCCGCCCTGCATCCCGATGATCACCAGGCGGCCCTCGGTCGCGAGCGCGTCGAGGTTGCGGTCGAGGTACTTCGCGCCCATGTTGTCGAGGATCACGTCGACGCCGCGGCCGTCGGTGGCGGCCCGGCTCTCCTCGACGAAGTCCTGCTCCCGGTAGTCGATCGTGACGTCCGCCCCGAGCGCCGCGCACGCGGCGCGCTTCTCGGCGGTCCCGGCCGTGGTCAGCACTCGCGCGCCGAACCGGTGGGCGAGCTGGATCGCGAACGTCCCGATGCCGCCGGCACCCCCGTGCACGAGGAACGCCTCCTCGGGCTTGAGTCCCGCCACCATGAACACGTTCGACCACACCGTGCACGCCACCTCCGGCAGCGCCGCGGCGGTGACCAGGTCGACGCCGTCGGGGATCGGCATCAGCTGTCCGGCCGGTACGGCGACCTGCTCGGCGTACCCGCCCCCGGCGAGCAGCGCGCACGCCTGGTCGCCGACGGACCACCCGGTCACGCCCTCGCCGAGTGCGGCGACGGTGCCGCTGCACTCCATGCCGATCACGTCCGATGCCCCCGGCGGCGGCGGGTAGAAGCCCTGCCGCTGCAGCAGGTCGGCCCGGTTGAGGCCGGTCGCCGCGACGGTGAGCACCACCTCGCCGGGCCCCGGCTCCGGATCGGGCAGCTCGCCCAGGGACAGGACCTCGGGCCCACCGACACCGTCGGCGATCACAGCGCGCATGGCACCCACCCTAGGGACCGTCCGAAGACCACTCCCAGGGAGACGCCGAGGTCACTCCTCGGCGTCGTCCTCGTCCTCGTCGTCCGA
The DNA here is from genome assembly GCF_057747975.1 of Nocardia sp. 149-1B. NCBI lineage: Bacteria > Bacillati > Actinomycetota > Actinomycetes > Mycobacteriales > Nocardiaceae > Nocardia > Nocardia sp. 149-1B. The sequence continues at coordinate 4,703,016 of NZ_CM173233.1, read as the reverse complement.
ACCCTCGAACGCGTCGCCGGTGTGGTCCACGGTGCTGTCGTCGGGGACCGGGTCGTTGATGTCGTCGGGGTCGGGCGCGTTCGCGGGACGGTCCCAGCCGTCGGCGAGGGCCTGCGCCCGGGCCGCGAGTGCCTCCACTGCCTCCGGGTCGGCGCCCTGGGAGCCGGCCGCGAAACCGAGCAGGTACGTCGTGATCGGCGCCGCCGGCCGGGCCACGTTGTGGGCTGCGGCGCGGGCGAGGTCGAGGACCAGCGCCTCGTCGAGCTCGGTGTCCACATCGAGGACGTCGCTCAGCTCGTCGATCCAGTCGTGGAGGTTCACGTGGGACAGATTTCCCGTTACGTGCCCACCTCGCAACCCCTCGTCGTCAGCGTCACAGGTCGCGCAGGTCCTCCCAGGTGTCCACGTCGCGTCCTTCGCCGCCCTCCGGAGGCACGTCGACGAGGTCGAGCTCGCCGAGCAGCCGGCGCAAGGACATGCCGTGCTGGGCCTCGTGGTCGGGACGGACGGCGTCCAGACGGGCGGCGTCGAGGACCCCCGCCAGCTGGCGGTGGCCCTCGTGGTCGGTGAGGAACGCCCCGTCCTGGCCCACGGCCGCCTCGTGCAGCCGGCGGAACGTCCATGGCGTCACCAGCGGCATGTCCACCGCGAGCACGCCGAGGGTCCGCGGCTCCCGCACCAACGCGTCGCGGCCGGTGAGCAGGGCCGCGACGGGCCCGCCGTACCTCGGGTTCTCGCGGACGAACGTCACCGGTCGCGTCGTCGGGACGGGGTCACCGACGACGACGACCTCGGAGGCGTCCATCAGCGCCTCGATCGCGTGCTCGAGCAGGGTCCGGCCGAGGTACTCCACCGAGGCCTTGTCGGCCCCGTCCAACCGGGCGGCGCGGCCGCCGGCCAGGACGACGGCGCAGAAGCCGGTGGTGCCCGGGGGGAGGACCATGGGCGTCAGTCTCGCACCGGTGGCACCCTGGGGTCCGTGCCCCCCGCCACCTCCCCCGCCCCCGAGCCCGAGCTCCGGGTCGCGCTCGTCCAGCACGCGTCCGGCCTCGAGCCGGTGGCCAACCGCGACCTCCTGGCCGCCCTGACCCCCAGCGACGCCGACCTGGTGGTGTTCCCCGAGGCCTTCGCCCGTGACTTCGGCGAGGCGGGGTCCGACGTGGGTCCGTACGCCGAGCCGGTGGACGGTCCCTTCGCCTCCGAGGTGGGCCGGGTGGCGACCGAGCGGGGCACGACCGTCGTGGCGGGGATGTTCGAGACGAGCGACGACCCGGACCGGCCGTTCAACACCCTGGTCGTCCGGGGTGCCGCGGACGCGTCGTACCGCAAGGTCCACCTCTACGACTCCTTCGGCTACCGCGAGTCCGACCGGCTCAGCGCCGGCCCGACCGGGCCTGCGGTGGTGGTAGAGGTCGGCGGGTTCCGGGTGGGCCTGATGACCTGCTACGACCTGCGGTTCCCCGAGATGGCGCGCGCGCTGGTCGACCGGGGCGCGGACCTGCTGGTCGTGCCGTCGGCGTGGGTGGCCGGCCCGCGCAAGGTCGACCACTGGCGCACGCTGGTGCGGGCGCGGGCGATCGAGAACACGGTCTTCGTCGCGGCCGCCGGCCAGCCCGGACCGCGCTACACCGGTCACTCGATGGTCGTCGACCCGATGGGCGACGTGCTGGCCGAGGCGGGCGAGGGCCCCGGCCTCGTGACCGCCACACTGCGTCTCGCGGACCTCGCGGCTGCCCGGACGACCAACCCGTCGCTGGCCAACCGGCGTCTGTAACCTGACCTGTCGTGTCCAGATCCGCCCCCCGTCGCCGTGCCGAGCGCCCGCCGACGCGCCGAGAGCGGGCGGCAGGCGGTGTGCGCACCCGCGTCGAGCGGGTCGCGAGCTCGTGGGTGCCGGTCGTGGCTTGGGCGGTGATCGTGCTGGCGGGGCTCGGCGCGCTGGTGTCGTGCGTGGCCGAGCGCGGGCCGAGCTGGCTCTGCGGTGCCGGGTCGATCGCGGTGGTGACGGCGTACTCCTGGGCGCTCGCGGCGCGCACCGGCGGCCGCCCGGTGGTGGTCGGACTGCTCGCGCTGGTGCTGGGGGTGGTCGTGGTCGTTAGCGACGACGACTCGCTGCGCACCGGCGCATCGGTGCTGACCTGCGTGGTGTCGGCGGTGCTGGCGGTGATGGCCACGGTGCCGGCGGTCCGGTTCGTGCACGCGGTGCGCGAGGTGCTGCTGGCGGTCGCGGTCGCGGCGGTGGGCGCGCTGGCCACCGTCGGGTTCGAGCCCGTGGTCACCGTGGCCCGCTTCGAGTACGCCACCTTGAGCCTGTCGTTCGCGGGCGCGCTGATGCTCGTCTACCGCCTCGGCGCGGGCCTGCACGGCCTCGGCCGCCGCGGGGTGGTCACGGTGCTCAGCGGCAGCGTCGTGCTCGCCCTCACGCTGGCGTACGCCGAGCTCCTGCGCCGCTACGGCACCCCGGGCCTGGTCCACTCGCTGCTGGACGTCGTCGACTGGAGCCGCGACCACCTCGGCGCGTTCCCGCGGCCGCTGGAGGCGCTGCTCGGGGTCCCCGCCCTCGCGTGGGGCACCCACATGCGCGCCCGGCGGCGTCAGGGCTGGTGGGTGTGCGCGTTCGGCGTCGCCGCGACCATCCCCGTCGCGGTCGCGCTCGTGAACCCCGCCATCACGCTCGTGGAGGGCGGGCTCTCGGTGGTGTACGGCGTGGCCGTCGGACTGGTGCTCGGCTTCCTGGTCATCCGCCTGGACCTGGCGCTGACCGCGCCGCGAGGTCGCCGGGGACGCCGGGGGCGCCGCGACGAGGAGGCGGGCGCGCTGCGCCCAGAGCCCAGCCGCACCCACGCCCTGCTCTGAGCGATCCGCCCGGTTCTCGCCTACGCGCTGGTAACGGCTACGTTCGGATCATGGCGCGTGAGCAGGTCACCGAGATCGTGGCTGAGATGGTGGCCAACGTGTTGAGCGTGGCCGTCGCACCCGGGGACCGGGTCGAGGCCGGCGACACCGTGGTGCTGCTGGAGTCGATGAAGATGGAGATCCCCGTCCTCCTCGAGCACCCCGGCACCGTCCGCGCCGTCAAGGTCGCTCCCGGCGACGTCGTCCAGGAGGGCGACGTGCTCGTGGAGATCGTGCTCGACTGAGGCGTTTCCGCTGCGCGGCAGTCTCGATGCGCCCGTCGCGACCTCGTGCCTCGGTCGCGGGCTACTCGACCTGGCTGCTGGGTCCGAGCCTTCGCAGGCTCAGGCTCGGGCAGCTCAGAGCAGAGGGGGCGGGATTCGAACCCGCGGTAGGTCTCCCTACGACCGCTTTCAAGGCGGTTCCGATCGGCCACTCCGGCACCCCTCCATGGCCGGGCCGGGCCCGGTCACCGAGGAGTCTAGGCCGACGACCGGTGGGCTACTCCGAGCCGCCCAGCTCGAGCTCGACCTCGTCGTACGCCAGGTCGTGGATGCGTTGGGCGTGCCGTCCGATGTCGACCACGAGCCGGTGCAGCTCGGCGCGGAGACCGTCGACGTCGTCGCTCTCGAGGACCTGCGGACCGAGGGCGCTGAGCCGGGCGAGCAGCATGGTGCGCTCGCGCAGCACGGTGCCGGCGCGGGCGGCGAGCCAGCCCTCGCCGTCGTGCTGGGCCTCGGCGAGGAGGACGTCTCGTACGCCGGCCATCTGCTGGCGCACCGTCCACCGCCAGCTGCCCAGGGAGACATCTGGCTCGTGCGCGGTGTCGAGAGCCAGGCGCAGGCCCAGCAGTGCCGGCATCATCCCGGTGGCGGTCACGGTCATCGGTACCTCCCGGCCTTGCGCGGTGGGGGAGATTCGAGTGTCACCCCGTCGAGCGTGGGCCACAACCCGCTGTCGGCCCTCAATCCGATGTCTTGTTCAATCAACCCATGGCCGGTGACCGCCCCGAACCGCAGACGTCCGACTATCGGCTCGCGCCGGCGTTCGCTGCCCGATTCGTGGGAGTCCTGCTGGTCGGCCTCGCGCTGGTCCTGGTGGTGATCACCGTGCTGGTCGCGCTGCTGAGCCTGCCCAGCCTCACCCTCCTCGTCGCCGTGGTCCTGGGCGTGGTGGGCGTGCTCACCGCCGCGACGGTCGTGTCCCAGCGGATCGCCGTCGTCCACCTCGGCCCGGAGGGCTACCGGGTGCGCCTCGTGCGCGGCGTCGGTGTGGCGGCCGCGGGCTGGAAGGAGGTCGAGGAGGCCGTGACGGCGTCGCCGGGCGGCGTCCCGGTCCTGCAGCTCCGGCTGACGGGCGGCCGCACGACCACGATCCCGGTGCAGGCGCTCGCCGCGGATCGGGAGGAGTTCGCGCGCGATCTGCGCGAGCACCTCCAGCGCGGCCAGGGTCTGCGACCCCTGAACGACCCGCCTGCTCCCTGACGTACGACGCCCAGATTGGTCGTCCGCGCCAGGGCCTTGTAGCCTGTGCGGGCTGTCGGGGAGGCGTCGCCTAGCCCGGTTTATGGCGCCCGCCTGCTAAGCGGGTTGAGGGTAATCCCCTCTCGCGGGTTCAAATCCCGCCGCCTCCGCCAGCGAAGCCGCCCCGGCCACGTGGACCCGGGGCGGTTTCTCATGTTCGGACGCGGACCGCGCGATGCCGTCGCTATCCTGAGAGGCGGTATCAGTTCGGGGGTCCTGAGGTCGATGGTGGACGAGGTCGGGCCGGTTCACGGTTCCCGCTGGCGCATCACCGCCGAGAGTCGGCAGATCGTGCTCGACGCTGCGGCCGCCCTCCAGGTGCGGCGCAGCGAGCTCGCGGCCAGGGTCGCGCGCGGTGAGGCCTGCGGCGCCCGGGTGGTCGCCCGGTCCGTGGCGGGCACGGAGGTCACCGCGCCCGAACGCCTCGATGCCGGGAGCCGCCACCGGCACGCAGCAGTGGCCTCGTCGTGGCCCGCGAACCAGGACGAGGCTGACGAGCTCGACAGCCCGACCCCCCGGCAGCGGCAGATCGGGGTGAGCCCGCGCACCGTCCGCGGCGACATCGCCCAGCTGATCGAGGCCCTCGGGGTCCGGTCCCGCTTCGCCGCGGGGGTCGGGTTGCGCGACATGATGGTCGAGCCATGACCCTCCCAGCTCCTGACCCCCGACCGCGGCGTACGGGGAACGTCGCAGCTCCGGCCGGCACGCGCGCAGCGTCGGCCGCGGCCTGGTTGCCGCGGCGATGACGGGGCACGGAGGCTCCGGGCCGCGGTATCGCGTCCCGCCAGAGATTCAGCACGCTGTGCTCGATGCGGCGGCCGTGCTGCAGGTGCGCCGCGGCGAGATCGCTACGGCACTCTTGCGCGGCCAGGTCAGTCACGCGCGGGTGGTGGCTCGGGGGCGATCGGGCATCAGTGACTGGATGCGCGAAGACATCAAGACCTGGAGTGACTTGCTCTCGGTCCGCCCTGTGGCGACAGTGGCCGAGCTCCGGGTGTCCGTCCCCTACAACCGTTGGCTGGTCGAGCGTGGTCTCCGGATGGTCAGCCTGTTCGACTGGAACGGCCTCGACCCCGCATCGCGACAACTGATCGCCGGTGAACAGCTCGGGGACTACCGGCTCGGTGTCGGGTCCGTCCAGATGAAGATCGTGGACCGTCGCTACGTGCTGCTGCAAGGCCCGTTTGTCGGTGGCGAGATGACCCTGATGGCAGTCACTGCCGACGACTGCCTCGAGGCTGCGTGGCGATACTGGCACGCTGCCATGGCCGCTTCCTACCCGGCGTCTGACGAGCTGCACGACCTCAGGCAGCTCACCCACCGCCAATACCAAGTCGCAGCGCTCCTCATAGAGGACGCGCGCGACGAGGTGATCGCGGAGACGCTCGGCGTGTCTGTCCGCACCGTGCGCGCGGAGGTGGCGCGGCTCATGGACGTGCTGGGCGTCCGCTCCCGCTTCGCTGCCGGGGCTCGGTTCCGTGAGCTCGCCGACGACGACTGAGCCGCCGCGTGAGGTGCCCTCGGCGTGACGACCGTATGAGGTGATCACCGCGGACCACCCGGGATGGTCCGCGGCAGGTGCGTTGCAGGTTGTTGCAACCGGCGCGACGTCCAGCTCAGTCGTTCGTAGGCTTCCTACGGTCGTCCGGTGCGTCGGGCGGCCGGCCGGGTTGCCACGGGGGACATCCCGGCCTCGGGCGGCTCCCGCACCCGCTCAGCTGGGTACGGGAGCCGGACCCGGGCGCGTGTCTACGGCGTTCATGCATCGGCGCGCTTGCAGAAAGATGCAATGCACAATTTTGAGGCACTGGTTTCTTCGCGCCGGCACGTCGCGCGCGCCCAGACTGGGGGCACCGGGTCTTCCGTGGGACCCGCGTAGAAGGTGGAGAGGGAACATGAACATTGTGCGCAAGATCGCCGTCGCGGTGGTCACCGCAACGCTGAGCTTCGGCCTGCTGGGTATCTCGGCCCCGGCGAACGCCGATACCGGCTGGGGCCGCCCGGGCATTGGCGGCGGCCGCTAACGAGCTCGGTCGAGTCGGGGACCCAACTCACCCCCCACTTGTTCGGTCCCAGCGCCACCCCCCGGCCCGGCTCGACCACCACGACGAAGGGCAGCGACCTCAGGTCGCTGCCCTTCGTCGCGTCTCGAGTTGGGCCGATCAATCCCCCGAGTCCTCGTCGCGTCCGGTGATGCCGAGCCGACCGATCTTGTAACCGAGCTGGAACCGGGTCTCGGCCTCGAACTCCTCTTTGAGGTCGGAGATGTACCCGGCGTAGGTCCTCGGGCTCACGCCGAGGCGCTTCGCCGAGACCGGGTCGGAATGCCCCTCGATGAGCATCCGCAAGGTCATGGAGCGCTGCTCGGAGGCGATGTCGCGCATCACCGACGCCTCGCTGCTGGTGAACGGCCGGCCTCGCTCCCAGGAGCGCTCGAACACGTCGACCAGGTAGGCCACCACCGACGGTTCTCGGACGACGAGCGCCACCCGGTGGGTCTCCTTGCTCGGGATGATCGCCACTCTCCGGTCGATCACGATCATCCGGTTGAAGAACTCGTCGAGGGTCCGCACCTCGCTGCCGCGCGCGGTGACCTGGGCGACGTACTCGCGGGTGACGGTGTTGCGCCGGGCGCTGTGCTGGTAGAGCGTGCGGATGCGAGCGCCGCGCTCGAGGAGCGCGGCGTCGCGCAGCACGACGTGGGGCAGCACCTTGGTGCTATGGATGGCCTGCGGCTGCGCGGTGAGGACCTCCTCCTCGCAGTCGGCGACCGTCGCGGCGATGAAGGGGTCGATCTCGTCGTACTCGAGGTACGTGAACGGACCGCCGACGACCTCGTGCGGCGCCCTCCGCCAGGTCTGGCTCAGCGTTCCGAAGGCCGTTGCCCACTCCGAGGACTCCTTGAGCAGCCGCGCCCCTTCTTTCCCGAGCGGTGAGACGACCCGGGCCTGCGCGGTCGTGGGGTCCTGTGCCTCCCAGCGGGTTCCGTCGGCGTTCGGCCTGGCCAGCCCCATTCTCCGCAGCAGCTCGAGGGCGTCGTGCAGCTCGCCGCCCGGGACGAGCCGCCGGTCCTCCGCCGGGATGCCGCTGGCCGTGACGAGCTCCTCGAAGAGCGCCGTACCCGCACCCTCGAACAGAACGCGATCGTCCGGACCCAAGGACTCCACGGCTCGCCTCCCCTTCCGACCCTCGCCCCCCTGCGTGCCGAACCTGTGAGCAGATGATCCCACAGCCCACCAGCACGAAGGGCCCCATCCGTCACGGATGGGGCCCTGCGGGTGATCTTGGTGACGCCAGCTCTCAGCCGCCGAGGCGCGCCCGCAGGCCGTCGAGCTCGGTCCAGAGCACGGCGGGCAGGTCGTCGCCGAACTTCTCGAACCACTCCTGGATCTGGGGGAGCTCGGCGCGCCACTCGTCGGGGTCGACGGCCAGCGCGGCCTCCAGGTCCTCGCGAGTCATGTCGAGACCGTCGGTGTCGAGGGACTCGGGGGTGGGCACGTGGCCGATCGGGGTCTCGACCGCGGCGGCCTGGCCCTCGATGCGCTCGACGACCCACTTCAGGACCCGGCTGTTCTCACCGAAGCCCGGCCACAGGAAGCCACCGTCCGCGTCGCGGCGGAACCAGTTGACGTAGAAGATCCGCGGCAGCTTCGCGGCGTCGTTGTCCTTGCCGACCGTGATCCAGTGGTTGAAGTAGTCCCCGGCGTTGTAGCCGATGAACGGCAGCATCGCCATCGGGTCACGGCGTACGACGCCGACCTGGCCGACCGCGGCAGCGGTCGTCTCGGAGGAGAGCGTGGCGCCGAGGAACGTGCCGTGCGTCCAGTCCCGGGCCTCGAAGACCAGCGGGACGGTGGTCTTGCGGCGGCCGCCGAACAGGATCGCGTTGATCGGTACGCCGCGCGGGTCGTCGTACTCGGGCGCGAGGATGTCGCACTGCTTGATGGGGGTGCAGTAGCGGCTGTTGGGGTGGCTGGAGAGGAAGTCGCTCTCCGGCGTCCACTCCTCGCCCTTCCAGGACGTGGCCTTGGCGGGGGTGTTCTCCAGGCCCTCCCACCAGATGTCGCCGTCGGGGGTGAGGGCGACGTTGGTGAAGACCGAGTTGCCCTTGTTGATGGTGCTCATCGCGTTGGGGTTGGTGTGCTCGTTGGTGCCCGGCGCGACCCCGAAGAAGCCGTACTCGGGGTTGACCGCCCACAGGCGGCCGTCCTCGCCGACGCGCATCCAGGCGATGTCGTCGCCGAGAGTCTCGACCTTCCAGCCCGGGATCGTGGGCTTGAGCATCGCGAGGTTGGTCTTGCCGCAGGCGCTCGGGAACGCGGCCGCGACGTACTTCACCGTGCCCTCGGGCGAGGTGAGCTTGAGGATCAGCATGTGCTCGGCCAGCCAGCCCTCGTCGCGGGCCATCACGCTCGCGATGCGCAGGGCGTAGCACTTCTTGCCAAGCAGCGCGTTGCCGCCGTAGCCGGAGCCGTAGGACCAGATCGCGCGCTCCTCGGGGAACTGCACGATGTACTTGGTGTCGTTGCAGGGCCAGACGACGTCGGCCTGACCGGGCTCCAGCGGGTGGCCGACGGAGTGCACGGCCGGGACGAACTCGGCGTCCAGCTCCTCCATCCGGGCGAGGACGTTGCTGCCCATGCGGGCCATCACGCGCATCGAGGCGGTGACGTACGCCGAGTCGGTGATCTCCACGCCGAACATCGGGTGCTCGGCCTCGATGTGGCCCATCACGAACGGGATGACGTACATCGTGCGCCCGCGCATGCAACCGGCGTAGAGGTCGCGCATGAGCGCCTTCATCTCGTTCGGGTCCATCCAGTTGTTGGTGGGCCCCGCGTCGCGCTTGTCGACCGAGCAGATGTAGGTGCGGTCCTCGACGCGCGCCACGTCGATGGGGTCCGAGGCCGCATAGAAGGAGTTCGGCTTGATCGCCGGGTTGAGCCGGGTGAACGTGCCGGTCGACACCAGCGCGTCGGTCAGCTCGGTCCACTCCTCGTCGGAGCCGGTGCACCAGTGGATGCGGTCCGGCTGGGTCATCGCGGCGACCTCGTTGACGAAGTCGAGAATGCCTTGGTGGGTCGTCGGCGGGCGGCCGTTGGTCGCCTCGGTGGTCGGTGCCTGCTGCGTCTCGGCGGTCATTTCCTGCTTCCCTCTCGCGGATTCGCGGTGGCCACCCGACTGTCGGGGCCTCCGGCCGTCGACGCGTCGACGGTGTGTCGTGGAGTCGGTCTGGATCGGCCGGCGTCGTTGGCGGCGACTGGTGGGGGCCCGGAGGCGGCCGGCGAACCGGCCTCGGGCCCCTGGGGTGGGGCGACAGTACCCCCGCATTTCAGCGGCAACACATTGGATCGTTCAACGGTCCGTGGGCCAGGTCACAGACGGAGAATCCCTGTCTACATAAGGCTTTCTTCGGCATTTTGGCGACAAAAGATTCCGGCCGTGACTCGTGGCCGAAAGCCCGCCCGGAGCCCGGCTGGGGTGCCGATTTCAGACGCGAGCCGGCGCTCGGCTATCCTCGACGGGTCGATCACCTCGGTGCGCGACGGGCGCCCGTAGCTCAACGGATAGAGCATCTGACTACGGATCAGAAGGTTGGGGGTTCGAATCCCTCCGGGCGCGCAGAGTCGAGGCCCTCCTCACCGGTTCTGATGGGGCGGGCCTCGCTGCATTTCTACACTCTTCACGTGGCGCAGACGCGGGTCCCGGTGTTCAACGATCCGTGCGTCGCCGGCCTCGCGGAGCTGCCGGTGCCGGAGCCTCTGCGCACCCAGGCCGCACGGGTCGAGATGTCGGGGCGGCTGCTCCCCCTGATGGTCGAGATCCGCGCGAACCACGACGCGGACGCGGCCGTGGAGGTCGTCCGGTTCGAGCTCGCATGCCGCTGAGCAGTGGCACCCACCGGTCCAGACCCCCTCAGATCGCGGCCCTACCGGCCGATCGGGGCGCCGTGGAGTCGGAAGGACCGGCCATGGTCTGAGCGGCAGGGGGAGCGATGGACGGCAACGCCACGTTCCAGCGCGCCCTCCGTCTCCTGCTCTGGATCGACGGCGAGCCCGACCCTCGGGTGCTGCAGGCGGGGTTCACCGCGCTCGTCGTGCTCGACCGGCTGCTCCGCCGGGCCGGAGGCGTGCCATTGGGCCCGGGCAACTGGCCGCTGCGGGGCGCCGCACTGGCCGCCATGCTGCTGCTGATCGTGCTGGCCCTCCCCCGCGCGTGGCGAACCACCACGGCGATCTCCATCCTCGCGGTCGCCGACATCGCGGTCGCCGGGGTCAGCTCCATGAGCCCCGAGGACGGGGGGGCCGGACTGCTGGTCGTCCTGCCCGCCCTGTGGCTGGGCAGCCAGCACCGGATCCGAGGGGTCGTGGTCGGCGTCGGCGCGACGCTCGTGCTGGTCACGATCCCGGGGCTCGTGGCTCACGGCGCGCAGGGCGAGGCGCTCTCGCGTCTGGTCCCGCTGCCGCTGGTCGCCGGTTTCGGGGCGCTGGCCGTCTCGGCCAGCCTCGATGCCGCCCGAGCGGCCCTGACGCGTGCCGAGAACGGGGAGCGACAGCTGAGGGGCGCACTCGCGATGCTCGAGACCGAGCGCCTGACCTCGCAGGAGGTCTTCGACGCCGTCGACGTCGGCCTGATGCTGCTCGACCGCAACGGCGAGCTCGTCGGGATGAACCGCAAGTACGAGGAGTACGTGAAGCTCTCCGTGCCCGACGAGGCCACGACGTGGCCGGGCGACACGTACGCCGCCGACGGCAAGACCCTGCTCCGCCCGGACCAGATCCCCAGCGCCCGCGCGGCGCGGGGGGAGGAGTTCGACGACTACCGGATCTGGTCCGGTGCCGACCCGTGGACCCGCCGCGCGATCTCGGTGTCGGCGCGACAGGCGCGAGACGAGTCAGGCGCGGTCGTGGGATGCGCGCTCGCGTGCGCCGACATCACCGACCTGATGCGTGCCCTCGACGTGAAGGACCAGTTCGTCGCGAACGTCTCGCACGAGCTGCGCACCCCGCTGACCTCGATCGCCGGCTACGTGAGCATCCTGCTCGAGGAGGACGACCTCGACCCGGCGGTCGAGGCGAAGCTGCGCATCGTCGACCGCAACACCAAGCGGCTCACCGCACTGGTCGAGGCGCTCCTGCAGGAGGCGCACCACGTCGACGGTTTCCTCCCGCTCGCGCCCGCCCAGGTCGACCTGGCCCGCGTGGTCGAGGCCTGCGTCCGGGCGTCGGGGCCCATGGCCCGGGCAGGAGGGGTCGCGCTGGAGTACGACGGTCCGAGCACGGCCCTCGTCGTGGCGGACCCGAGGCGGATCGGCCAGCTCGTCGACAACCTGGTGTCCAACGCGATCAAGTTCACCCCCCGGGGCGGGCGGGTGCGAGCGTCCGTCGATCGGATCGCGAACGGGGTCGGACTGTGCGTCGCGGACACCGGCATCGGCATCTCCGAGGCGGACCTGGAGCGACTCTTCACCCGCTTCTACCGCACCCGCGCGGCCACCGAGGCAGCGATCCAGGGAGTCGGGCTCGGGCTGAGCATCACCAAGGCGATCGTCGAGAGCCACGGCGGCCGCATCGAGGTCGCGAGCCAGCTCGGACAGGGAACCGAGTTCCGTGTGTGGCTCCCCGAGGTGCCGCGGTCCAGGGCTGCCTAGGCGGCAGGGTGGCGGCGGGTGCGGCGTACGCGCCGTCGCAGCTGGAAGATCCGCAGGCTCCCGGCGACGCCGGTCAGGACGATGCCGGAGACCGCCGCGACCAGGAGGGTGACCGCGAGCGGTGCCTCGCCGTCCCAGGCGAGGAACGAGACGTGCACGGACTGGGTGTTCTGAGCGATGAACACCACCAGCAGGACCAGCAGCACGGACAGCGCGACCACGCCCATCCACAGCCCGCTGGTGCGGGAGCCGCGCAACGGGTCGGGACCCGGATCGGGTGCCGGCGCGGCTGGTGAGGGCTCGGGGTGCGTGTCGGTCATGCCAGCGAGGTACCCGGCCGGGGCGCACCTAACTACCCTGGCGCCATGAAGACCCGGCTGACCTGCCCGTGCGGCACCGTGATCAAGGGCGCTGACGAGGACGAGCTCGTTGAGCTGACCCGACAACACCTGGCCGCGGAGCACCCCGGCATGGAGTACGGCCGCGACGAGATCCTCTTCATCGCGACCTGAGGTCAGGCCGACGGGGGTGCGGTGCTCTCGCGGACCACGAGCGAGGTCGGCAGCAGGACGTCCGGGGCAGGGGTTCCGGCGATCGACGCCAGGACCGCGTCGACCGCGGAGCTGCCCTTGCTCGCGACGTCCTGGCGCACGGTGGTGAGGGGTGGCCGGCTGAAGTGGGCCAGCGGGCTGTCGTCGTAGCCCACGACCGAGAGGTCGCCCGGCACGTCGAGGCCCAGCTCGTCCGCGGCGCGCAGGACGCCGGCGGCGAAGGCGTCCGAGAAGCACACCACCGCAGTCGGGCGATCGGGCCGCGAGAGCAGGTCGTGCGCGACGTCGTGAGCCGCGGTGGCGGGGAGGTAGGGCACCCCGACGACGACCGGGTCGATGCCGGCTGCGTCCAGGGCGTCGCGCCAGCCGAGCATCCGCTCGCGTGCGGGGTAGTTGTTCGACAGGCCGCCCGAGAGCTCCAGGGTCAGGATGCCGACCTGCCGGTGCCCGAGGTCGACGAGGTGCTGGGCGGCCGCTCGCGCACCGCCGCGGTCGTCGACGTTGACGCTCGTCACGCCGGTGCGCTTGTTCTGGTCGACCGATACCTGAGGCAGACCGCGGCGGTCCAGCCAGCCGAGGTCGGTGGAGTCGGGCTCGCAGATGTAGACCAGGGCACCGTCCATGGCGACGTCACGCGAGGGCACGAAGCCGGGTCGGGAGCTCGGGGTGAGGAGCGTGAGCGCCAGGCCGTTGTCGGCGAGTGCGTCGGCGACGGAGGCGAGGAACTCCGAGGCGATCGCGTCCTCGAAGGCCTCGCTGAGCCGGTCGTTGAGCAGCAGTCCCACCGAGCCGGTGCGGCCGCGGGCCAGGGCCCGGGCCGCGGGGTCGGGACCGACGTACCCGAGCTCGTCCGCGGCCGCGAGGATGCGCTCTCGCAGCTCGGCGGAGAGCTGGTCGGGGCGCGAGAACGCGTTCGAGACCGTCATCCGGCTGACGCCGACACGGTCGGCGATCGATTGGAGCGTCACCCTGGCCATGGCAGACCCAGTATCGCGGGTCCGCCCAGGCGTCCGGGTCGACACCTCGAGATCAGCTCGGCTGGCAGGCCTTGGTGGGCCGCGGCTCGACCCACCGGGCGACGGTGCGCAGCTCGTCGGCGAGCCGGACCCGCAGGCCCGCCGTGCGTGCCGTCCGGGGCGCGGGGTCGGGGACGATCGGGGCGTCGGGACGGGCGCTGAGCACGTGGGCGGCGGTGAGCTGGGTGGCCAGCTGGGCGGACATCAGGTCGTTCATGGCTGCTCCTGAGAGGCTGTACCGGTAAAGGTCTGTACCGATACAGTAGCGCGGTGGCCTTTACCGGTCAAGTGGCGCGACGACCGCAGCGATCAGCCCGCGGGCGCGACCGAGGGCTCGTGGGTGACCTGGTCCCAGGTGAAGACGTAGGCAGCGCCGCCGGTAGGAACGGTGAGTGTCAGGTTGCTGCCGCCCGCCGCTCCGCCCGCGCCGTAGTTGACGTCCCAGGAGTCGTCGATGGCGACCTTCCACTCGTAAGCGCCCGCGGGCAGCGTGAACGTGCCGTGCCAGCGACCGTCGGTGGGGTCGAACGTCAGGTGGCTGGCGGCGCAGTCGGGCTGCCAGTCGCCCGGGCAGCCGAGCTCGGACTGCAGGCTGCCCGCCACCGTGACCGAGTCGACCGCCGGCTTCGGTTGCGCGGTGGTCACCGTCACGGGGGCGCTCGTGGCCTGGACGACCCCTCTCTCGCTCAGCGTGGCCCGGTAGCGGACCTGGGTGCCGAGCGGCAGGGCGGAGACGTCGTCGGTCACCGTGTACGCCGGAGCCGAGCTGTCCGTGCCGAGGCTGGTCCACGGGCCGCCGGCCACGCTCCGCTCGAACGCCACCGACTGCCGCGGTCGCTCCGGGTCGACCGTGGCGGTCACCGTGACCGGGTCGACGTTGCTGACCGTGCCGCCACCGGTGGGGGCGCTCATCGTGATCGCGGTCCGCGGCACCCGGGTGGTGCGCACCTGCGAGCCGCGCGTGTGGCCGGCGTTGTCCAGCACCGCCGCGCGGTAGCTCACCGGGGCGCCCGGAGTCAGGTCCGAGACGTCCGGGAAGACGCGGTAGGGCGCGTTGTCGTCGACGCCGATGGTCTTCCACGGCCCGCTGCCGACCCGCTGCTGGAAGGTCACCTCGTAGAACGAGCTGCCCCGGACGCCCGCCCGCACCTCCATCCGGCCGTGGGACACCGCGGACGGTGCCGGACGGGCCAGCTCGATCGCGGGGGCGCGCCGCGCCAGCGGGATCTGGTCGGTGGAGCGGTAGACGACCGTGGACAGCGCCGGCACGCTCACGTCGAGGCGGCGGGAGGCATCGCTCCGCAGCTCCGCCGGCCCGTCGCCGTACACCTTGGCGAAGGCGCCCCGCTTCAGGTACGTCGGGACCGCGGCGGCCTGCGACTCCTCGCTGTTGTTCAGCGCGACGACGTACTCGGTCCGGTGCCTGCGGTCGATGCGGGAGAACGCGAAGACGCCGGGTCCGGACGAGGCGTAGCGCACCTGCTCGGCGCCGGAGCGCAGGGCAGGGTGCCGGTCGGTGATGGCCGCCAGGCGGCGGATGGCCTGGTAGAGCGGGCCGTCGGTGACGAAGTTGTCATCGGCGCCGGTGCGGTCGGTGCCGATCTGGTGGTCGGCCTGGTACTCGGGAACCTGACTGGCGAACATCGTCTGCCGGGCGAGCTGGTCGCCGCCTGCCCCGGTGAAGCCCTGCTCGTCGCCGTAATAGACGACCGGGTTGCCGCGCGAGAAGTACATGAGCTCGTGGGCGAGCAGGTCGCGGGACAGCAGCTCGGTGTCGTCAGCGCCGGGGTTGTCGGCCTGGAGGAAGTGCCCGATCCGGCCCATGTCGTGGTTGCCGAGGAACGTCGGGAGCGAGTAGGCGTTGGAGTCCCGGTCGGTGTACCAGTCGTCGTTGCGGAAGAACGACGCGAGGTTGCCGGCGTCGAGACCCCGGGAGGCGAACCCGCGGGCAGCGTCCTGGAACGGGAAGTCGAGGACGGCCTGCATCCGGTCGTGGGTCGTGTAGTGCGACGTGAACGCCTTGGTGCCCGCGTCGCTGCCGTCGAGCGCGACCTCGCCGAACATGAAGAAGTCGGGGTTGCCGTCCGCGGCCGCGATCCGCTGCATGGCCGGCCCGAACCGCTGCCAGAACTCGTCGTTGACGTGCTTCATGGTGTCGATGCGGAAGCCGTCGATGCCGAAGTCGTCGACCCAGCTGCGGTAGATGTCGATCATCCCGTTCACCACGGCCGGCTTCTCGGTGAACAGGTCGTCGAGGCCGAAGAAGTCGCCGTACTGGCTGTCCTCGCCGGTGAAGGTGGTGTTGCCCCGGTTGTGGTAGTTCGAGACGTCGTTGAGCCAGGCCGGGACCTTGAGGTCCTCCTCGCCGGGGTCGAGCTTCGGGGTGTAGGGGAACGACGTGGCCGGGTCGAGCGCGGGGAACGTCGAGCTGCCGGCGTAGTCGCGGTCGTCGAACGGCTTGCCGCTCGCGTCGCGGTAGGGCACCGCGTCCTTGGAGACGTACGCCGTCCGGTCGCCCTGGTCGTAGCCGATCACGTCGGCGGTGTGGTTGGTGATGATGTCGAAGAAGACCTTCATCCCGCGGTCGTGGGCAGCCTTGACCAGCGCGGTGAGGTCGGCGTTGGTGCCGAGGTGGGGGTCGACCCGGGTGAAGTCGGTGATCCAGTAGCCGTGGTAGCCCGCCGAGGGGCCGTCCTCGAGCTGCACGGCCTTGTTCTTGAAGATCGGGGTCAGCCAGATGGCGTCGGTGCCGAGGCCCTGGATGTAGTCGAGCCGCGAGCGGAGACCCTTCAGGTCCCCGCCGTTGTAGAACGCCTTGCTGGTGGGGTCGAAGCCGGTGACGTCACGACCGCCGCTCAGGCCACCCTGGTCGTTGGTGGGGTCGCCGTTCTCGAACCGATCGCCCATCACGAAGTAGAAGTCCTGCCCGGTGAGCCCGGGCCGGGGGGCGTGCTGGGCGTACGCCGAGGGGTGGCCGCCCGGGCTGCGGCCGTGCTCCGGCGCGGCGGCGTCCGCGTGCGGCGCGGCGATCCCCACGCTGAGGACGGAGCCGACGACGGTCCCGAGGACGGTGGCCAGGGGTGTGGCGTGCAGCAGGCGCATGAGTCCCTCCCGAGGACGTGATCTCGATCACAGGCTGCGTGCAACCTAGATCGCGGCGCCGTCGGGCGGCAAGCCGGGTCACCTCACGGCGTACCGGACGTGGGTGGCGTACGGCGAGCTCCAGGTGCCGAGGACCTCGAAGTCGAGGTCGTGGTCGAAGCCGTCGAACAGCCGCTTCCCGGCGCCCAGCACCACGGGCGCCGTGGAGATCGCGAGCTCGTCGACCACGCCGGCGGCGAGCCCCTGGCGGATCAGGTCGCCACCACCGCCCAGCGAGACCGCCGCGCCGCCCGCGAGCTCGCGCGCCCGGGCGAGCGCGGCATCGAAGCCGTCGACGAACACGAACCCCGCGCTCGGGTCCGGCTGGTCCGCGGTGCGGTGGGTGAGCACGACCAGTGGCCCCGGGAAGGGGTTGGTGCCGCCCCACCCGCCGGCGGCGTCGTACATCCCCCGACCGACGATGCCGCAACCCAGGCCGGCGGTCAGCGTGTCGAAGAAGTCCCGGTCGGGTCCGTGCATCCCGTCGGTGTCGTGGCCGCCGGCGTAGGTCCAGGGACCGCCCATCACCCAATAGTGCAGGCGCTCGCCACCGGCACCCAGCCCGCGCTCGGGACCGTCGTCGGGACCCGTGACGTAGCCGTCCACCGAGGTGGTGATGGCGGCGATGACCTTGCTCATGAGCGCCTCCCGGGTTGAAGCGTGATCGTCAGTCAGGCAGACCGGCCGGCGCTGTGGAAGTCATCGCGCCGGTGCGGCGCGGTCCGCCGTGGTCGGCTCGCCGACGACCTCGCCGACGACCTCGCCGACGACCTCGCCGACGACCTCGCCGACGACATGGTGGAGCACCGTGGTGATCTGCCAGTCGACGGTGGCGTGGTCGATCGCGTCGTGGACCGGAGAGGACGCCATCTCACCGGTGATGCCGGCCGCGCCCGAGCGAGCGTGCGCGGGAGTGTCGTAGGCGACGATGTCGATGACCCGCCCGTCGCCGGTCTCGGCGATCCGGCGCCACAAAAACCCCGGTTGCCGCCGGAGGTAGTCGTCGATGTCGTCGTTGGCGGCGACGAAGTCGGTTGCGGTGAGCCCCTGCGCGGGGCGCAGGACGGTCACTTCGAGCGTCTCGGTCATGGGTGTCTCCTCGGGTCGGCCGGTGCTGGTCGGGTCCGACCTTCGCGTCCCGCCGGCCGGGCAGCATCAGTCGATCGACCGCACTGCGAACCGTCGCCTGGTGGACTAGACCGGTCGGTGCGCGATGTCGGCCGGCTCGCGGCCGGCGCTAGCGTCCGTTCGACCGACTGACACGCCTCGGGGGTGCTGAGGAGCCGCGCCATGTTGCCTGATCGTGCCGATCCGGTGCTGGTCGGCCGGGACCGCGAGCTCGCCGAGCTGACCGGCTTCCTGGAGACGGCGGCCGTGTCCGGCGGCGTCCGCCTCGTCACGGGCGATGCGGGCATGGGCAAGTCGGCCCTGCTCCGGTCGGTCGGGCGAGCCGCCGCGGCACGGCCGGGTGCCCGGGTGCTGCGGGCGTCGGGCGTCGAGTTCGAGGCGGACGTGGCGTACGCCGGGCTGCACCAGCTGCTGCTGCCGGTCGCCGGGTGCTTCGAGGAGCTGCCCGGACACGATGCCGCCGTGCTGCGGGCCGTCCTCGGGCTCGATCCGGGGCGACGTCCCGAGCTCCTGCAGCTGACGACGGCGACGCTGGACCTCGTGCGCCGGATCCGCCGGGACGGGCCGCTGCTGATGGTGGTGGACGACGTGCAGTGGGTCGACCGCGACTCCGCGCTCCTGCTCAGCGTGCTGGCCCGCCGCCTCGATGGTTCCGGTGTCGCGCTGCTCCTCGCCCAGCGGCCCGGCGACGAGCCGGGCTTCGACCCCGGCTCGGTGCCGGTCCTCGAGCTCCCGAGGCTCTCGGACGAGGACGCGGACGGTCTCCTGCGGACCTACTATCCGCGCCTGCATCCCGTCGTCCGCCGGCGCCTCGTGGCGGACGCGGACGGGAACCCCCTCGCGCTCATCGAGCTGCCGCGCGGGTTGACCGCCGACCAGGAGTCGGCCGCCGACACGCTCCCCAGCACCCTGCCGCTCAACGACCGGTTGCGCCGACTGTTCGCCGACCGGGTCGCCGCGCTGTCGGCCCCCAGCCGTCGGCTGCTCCTCCTCGCGGCGCTCCACCACGGCAACGATGCCGAGCTGATGCGGGTCGTCGCCGGCTCCGCGGCCGACCTCGGCCCGGCGGAGGAGGCCGGACTCGTGTCGGTCGATGCCCGTGCCGGCAGGCTGAGCTTCGCGCACCCCCTCATCAGGGCGGCCGTGGTCGACCTGGCCTCCGCTCCCGAGCGCCGGGCGGCCCACCGGCGCCTCGCGCAGCTGGCGACCGATCCCGGCGTACGCGCTCTCCACCTCGCCGACGCGGCGCTGGGACTCGACGACGACGTCGCCGGCCTCCTCGACGGGGTGGCGGAGTCGGCAAGCGCCCGCGGCGAGGTGAGGCGTGCGGTGGCGGTGCTGCTGCGGGCCGCCGACCTGACCTCGGTGCCGGCCGACCGTGGCCGGCGCCTCGCCGCCGCGGCGTACCTCGGCGCCAACGTCAACGGCACGCTGGCCTGCGCGAGGGCCTTGCTGGACGAGGCGAGCGGCGTCGACCCCGACGTCGCGAACACGCTCCAGGTCGCGGTCGCGGCGGCCGCCCACCTGCTCAACAGCGACGACGGTGACGTCGACACCGCGCACCGGATGCTGGTCCGGGCGCTTGCCGCGGTGCGCCCCGAACGCGCGGATCCGGCCGTGGTGGGCGAAGCGGTCCGCACGTTGATGCTGGTCTGCGCCTTCGGTGGCCGGGCGGACCTCTGGGCGGCGTTCGAGGACGCCGTCGAACGGTGGGCCGACCTCCTCCGCCCCGAGCAGCGGCTCGCGGCCGTGACGTTCGCCGACCCCGCCCGCACGACCAGCCGGCACCTCGTCGAGCTCGAGGAGCTGGTGTCCGCCGTCGAGGGCAGCGACAACCCCGTGCAGGTGCTGGACGTCGCGATCGCCGGTCACTACCTAGACCGGGTGCCGGCTGCCGCCCTGGACCGGGTGGCACGCGCCGGGCGCGCCGGCGGACCGGTCCCCCTCGCGGCGCAGGCGCTCGTGATGCAGGCGATGACGGCCTTCCACGAAGGCAGGTGGGAGGAGGCCGGATCGCTCGCCGACGACGGCATCGCGCTGTGTGTCGACCACGGTTACCGGCTCCTCGAGTGGGGCATGCTCAACCCCAAGATGCTGATCGCGGCGGCGCGTGGTGACGCGGCCTACCTGGCAGACGTGCGCGAGCGACTGCTGCCCTGGCCGGTCCCGCGGCAGATGCTGGTGGCCCGCGGGTTCGCCGCCAACACCGACGGCCTTGCCGCGCTCAGCCGGGGTCGGTACGCCGAGGCGCACGCGGCGTACGCCACGATCGCGCAGCCCGGCGACCTCCCGCCGTACGTGCAGGCCGTGCTCTGGAACGTCCTCGACGTCGTGGAGGCCGCGGTCCGCAGCGCGAACTCCGACCACGCGCACCGGCACGCGGCGGCCGCGACGACGCTCGCCCACCTCTCGCCCCGGCTGGCGTTCGACGCCGCCGCCGCGGCCGCGCTGGTGGCGCCCGCGGGCGCGCACGAGGCCTTCGACCGCATCGTCGACGACCCCGATTCCCTGCGCTGGCCCTTCCACCTGGCGCGGGTCGAGCTGGCGTACGGCGAGCGGCTGCGGCTCGACCGCGCGATGCGGCGTGCACGCCCGCACCTGGAGCGGGCCGGTGAGCTCTTCGACCGGCTCGACGCCGTGCCGTGGCGGGAGCGGACCGAGGTCGCGCTCAGGGCCACGGGTCGGCACCGGGTCGCCGGCGCCGAGCCCGGCCTGACGCCCCAGGAGCTACAGGTCGCCCAGCTGGCCGCGGCGGGCCTGAGCAACCGCGAGATCGGGGAGCGACTGTTCCTCTCGCCGCGGACGGTCGGCGCGCACCTCTACCGGGCGTTCCCCAAGCTCGGCGTCACCTCGCGGGCGGCACTGCGCGACGCGCTGACCGAGCAGTCGGTGCGTCAGCCGGGTGGAGTCGGATAGGTCATCCGACTGATGCTCGGGGCCCGGGCACCGTCGAAGACTGGCCGCTCCAACCCCGCAGCCAGGAGGCACCGCGATGACCAAGCTCACCGTCGGCCAGGAGAACGGCCACGACATCGAGATCCACTTCGAGGACCACGGCTCCGGACAGCCCGTGGTGCTCATCCACGGCTTCCCGCTGGACGGGCGGTCCTGGGACAAGCAGGAGCGCGCGCTGCTCGAGGCCGGCTACCGCGTCATCTCCTACGACCGCCGCGGCTTCGGGGAGTCCAGCCACACCACGATCGGGTTCGACTACGACACGTTCGCCGACGACCTGCACGCACTGCTCGAGCACCTCGACCTGCGCGACGTCGCGCTCGTCGGATTCTCGATGGGCACCGGCGAGGTGGTCCGCTACCTCGGGCGGCACGGCTCCGACCGGATCAGCAGGGCCGCACTGATGGCCACGGTCCCGCCGTACCTGCTCAAGGCCGAGGACAACCCCGAGGGCGTGGACCGCGAGGTGTTCGAGGGCATCAAGGCCGCGATCGCGGCCGACCGCCCGGCGTACTTCAAGGACTTCCTCGACAACTTCTTCAACGTCGACGTGCTCGGCGGGACCCGGATCAGTGAGGCGGCCTGGCAGGCGGCCTTCGCGATGGCGCTGCAGGCCGGCCCGCACGCGGTGTACGCGTGCGTCGACACGTGGCTCACCGACTTCCGCGAGGACGTCGCCCGCATCGACGTGCCGGTGCTGCTGGTGCACGGCGACTCCGACCGGATCCTGCCCTACGAGTCCACCGCGGCCCGGATGCCGGCGCTCATCCCCGGTCTCACGTTCGTGACGGTCGAGGATGGTCCGCACAACATCGCCTGGACGCACCCGGAGATCGTCAACCCGGCGCTGCTCGACTTCCTGAAGGCCTGAGGGCGTGCGCGCCCAGGTGCTCCCGGCCTTCGGTGAGCCGCTCCGGCTGACCGAGCTGCCCACCCCGGAGCCGGCCGCCGGTGAGGTCCTGGTGCGGATCGCCGCGGCCGGGCTCAACCCGCTCGACACCAAGATCGCGGCCGGCGAGGCAGCCCACGCGCAGGTGCAGCCGCCCGCGGTCCTGGGTCTCGACGCCGCCGGGACGGTGGAGGCTGTCGGCCCGGACGTGCGTGGGTTCGCGGCCGGCGACGAGGTGTTCGGGATGATCGGCGGTGTCGGAGGCGTGCAGGGCGGGCTCGCGGAGTACGCCGCCGTCGACGCCGACCTGCTGGCGCACAAGCCGGCCACGTGGTCGATGGAGGAGGCGGCCGTCGTACCCCTCGCGATCATCACCGCGTGGGAGGGCCTGGTCGACCGGGCCGGGGTGGGCGAGGGTGACGACGTCCTCGTGCACGGGGGCGCGGGTGGGGTCGGGCACCTGGCCATCCAGCTCGCGGCGGCCCGCGGGGCGCGGGTGTGGGCGACCGCCCGGCTCACCCAGGGCGAGACGATCCAGCGGCTCGGGGCGGTGCCGATCGACTACGAGCACGTGGGCGTCGAGGAGTACGTGCGCGAGCACACCGGCGGGCACGGCTTCGACGTCGTCCTCGACACGCTCGGAGGAGCCAACCTCGACCGGTCGTTCGTGGCCGTCAAGCGCTACACCGGCCGGGTCGTGAGCAGCCTGGGATGGGGGACCCACGCGCTGGCGCCGCTGTCCTTCCGTGGCGCGAGCTACTCCGGCGTCTTCACGCTGCTGCCGCTGCTGACCGGGGAGGGCCGAGCGGCCCACGGACGGATCCTCGCCCAGGTGGCCGCGCTCGCCGACGCGGGCCGCCTGCGGCCGATCATCCACAGCAGCTACGACCTGGCCGATGCCGGCCTCGGGCTCGACGAGGTCGCCCGGGGCGTGCCCGCCGGCAAGGTGGTGGTCAGGGTGTGACGGTGAGGGCGCCCCCGGTGCCGCGGTCGAGCGAGCGCGAGATCACCATCCGCTGGATCTGGTTGGTGCCCTCGAAGATCTGCATGACCTTCGCCTCGCGCATGTAGCGCTCGACGGGGAAGTCACGGGTGTAGCCGTAGCCTCCGAGCACCTGGACCGCGTCGGTGGTCACCTTCATCGCGTTGTCGGTGGCCACGAGCTTGGCGACCGAGGCCTCGCGTCCGTAGGGGAGGCCGGAGTCCTTGAGGCGGGCGGCGTGGAGGGTGGTGGCCCGGGCGGACTGCACCGCCGCCTCCATGTCGGCCAGCACGAAGGCCAGGCCCTGGTGGTCGATGATCCGCTGACCGAACGTCTCGCGGTCCTGGGCGTAGGCGACCGCACGGTCCAGCGCCCCCTGGGCGAGACCGGTGGCGACCGCCGCGATGCCGAGGCGGCCCGCGTCGAGCCCGGCGAGCGCGATCTTCAGGCCGTCGCCCTCGGCGCCGAGGAGCCGGTCGGCGGGCACCCGGACGTCGTCGAAGCGCATCGTCGCCGTGGCCGAGCCGGTGAGCCCCATCTTGTGCTCGGGCGGGTCCGCCTCGAGACCGGGAGCGTCGGCCGGGACCAGGAAGCAGGAGATGTCCCCGCGCCCGTCGCCGGTGCGCGCCATCACCTTGTAGAAGTCGGCGTGCCCGCCGTGGGTGGTCCAGGCCTTGGCGCCGCTGATCACGTAGTCGTCGCCGTCGCGGCGCGCGCGGGTGCGCATCGCGGCGGGGTCGGAGCCCGCGTGCGGCTCGGAGAGGCAGTAGGCGCCGAGCAGGTCGCCCCCGAGCATGTCGGGCAGCCACCGGGCCCGCTGCTCGTCGGTGCCCGCGGTCGCGAGGCCGAAGCAGCTCAGCGCGTGCACCGAGATGCCCACGCCGACGCTCGCCCAGACCGCTCCCACCTCCTCGAGCACCTGGAGGTAGACCTCGTAGGGCTGCCCGCCGCCGCCGTGCTCCTCGGGGTAGGGGAGCCCCAGGAGCCCGGTGCGGCCGAGCATCCGGAACACGTCGCGGGGGAACGTCTCGGTCGCCTCGGCCTCGGCCGAGCGGGGCGCGAGCTCCTCGGCGGCGATCTGGCGGACCAGGGCGATCAGGTCGACGGCCTCGTCGGTGGGCAGCATTCGAGATGCGGGCATGAGTACCAGACTACGCCGACTGGTACTGATAGCGTCAGCGTCGTGCCGCCCCCTCGCCACCAGCTCCTCGACGAGCTGATCGAGCTGTTCCTCGCCGAGGGCTTTCTGGAGTTCGGGATCGGCGACCTGGCCGCCCGGCTGCGCTGCTCGCGGAGCACGATCTACCGGGTCGCCGAGACCAAGGAGCAGGTGGTGCTCGCAGCGGTGCGTGGCTTCTTCCGGCGCGCGACGGAGCGGATCGAGGCGCAGGTCGCCGCGGAGCCAGACCCGGGCGCCCGGCTCGCGGTCTACCTCACGGCCGTCGCGGAGGAGCTGGCGCCCGCCGGCGAACGGTTCTACGCCGACCTCCAGGCCTACGCGCCCGCGGCCGCGATCTACGAGGCGAACACCCGGCTCGCCGCGGAGCGGGTGCAGGACCTCGTGGGCGCCGGGGTGGCGGCCGGATCGTTGCGCCCCGTGGACGCCGGGTTCGTCGGCGTCGCGGTCGCCCAGGTGATGACCGCGATCCAGGGTGGCCGGATCGCCGCGGGGTCCGGGCTCGCCGACGCGGCGGCGTACCGCGCGCTCGCCGACCTCGTCGTGCACGGTGTGGGCGGGTCCACTCCCTGAGCATCTCGCGGGGGCCGACGTCGTCCTGAGAGAGTGCACGCCATGAGCAACCTCCCCGAGTCCCTCGTTGACCTGACCGTCGCCGTGCTCGGCGGCACCGGACCCCAGGGGCGCGGCCTGGCACGGCGGTTCGCCGCCGCGGGGCTGCCGGTGGTGATCGGCAGCCGGAGCGCCGAGCGGGCCGAGGCCACCGCGGCCGAGCTCGCCTCGGCCACCGGCGGGGCGGTGACCGGCGCCGACAACGCGAGCGCTGCGGCGGCCGGTGACATCGTCGTGATCGCCGTACCGTGGGAGGGCCACGGGGACCTGGTCGCCGGCCTGGCCGGCGAGCTGACGGGCAAGGTCGTCGTCGACTGCGTGAACCCGCTCGGCTTCGACAAGCAGGGCGCGTTCGCGCTGGTGGTCGAGGAGGGCTCGGCCGCGCAGCAGGCCCAGGCGTTGCTGCCCGAGAGCACGGTGGTCGGGGCGTTCCACAACGTCAGCGCGGTCAAGCTCGAGGACCCCGAGGTCACCTCGGTCGACACCGACGTGCTCGTGCTCGGCGACGTGCGGGAGGCGACCGACCTGGTCCAGGACCTGTGCGACACGATCCCGGGCGTGCGAGGCGTCTTCGGTGGCCGGCTGCGCAACGCCCACCAGGTCGAGGCGCTCACCGCGAACCTGATCAGCGTCAACCGCCGGTACAAGGCGCACGCGGGTGTGCGGGTCACCGACATCTGACTTGCGCCCCTCGTGTGCCGAAGATCACCCGGCCATCGAGGGGTCCGGGCTGGAATATCGGCCGAAACAGGTTCGTTGAACAGGTAATCTTCCTGTAGCAGCACCTACAGATCCACCATCACGACGCGGCCGGCGCACTGGGTGCCCTCGGTCGCGTCGTACGTTCGCGCGCCAGCGCTAGAAGCACGGACAGCAGTGACCCTCTCTCTTGCCACCCTCGTCGGCCTCGCCGGCACCCTCCTCGCGGCCGGCTACACCGTCCCGCAGTTCCGCAAGCTCCGCCGGATGAGCACCGCCACCGGCGTGAGCATCGCGGCGCTCGCGAACTCGACGATCAGCGGCGTCGCGTGGACGGTGTTCGGCGTGCACGAGCGCGAGATCTGGGTCGCCCTGCCGGCCGCGGTCGCCGTCCCCGCCACCGCGGGCGCCGCCGTGCTCGCCTGGCTGCGCGGTGGCTCCCGTGAACGGCTCTGGCTGCCCGTCGTCTGGCTGGTCACCCTCAGCCTGGCCGCGCTGTCGACGTCGTGGATCGGCTCGGGGCCGGCGACCGTCATCCTCGGCTGCTCCGTGGCGCTCCTGGTGACGCCGGCCGCGCTGACGGCGTGGCGCAGCCATGACGTGTCCGCGATCGCCGCGTCCGCGTGGGCGATGATGATCGTCGACGCGCTGCTCGCCGGCGCATACGGCCTGCTCGCCGACATCGACGCGAACCTGATCTACGCGGCGGTCGCCACGATCGGCTCGCTGGCCATCCTGCTGCGCATCACGATCCCCGACCACGTGCACGCCCGGCTGGTCCCGCTGCCCGCGCCGCTCGACCCCGACGTCAGTCGCGAGGACCTCAGCCTCGTCGCCTGACCTCTCAGGCGGTGCCGTCGAGGCCGCCGAACAGGCCCTCGAGGACGGGACGGACGCCACCTCGGGAGTCGACCCAGCCGACGTCCGGCTCCAGTCGGCGTACGACGCGCGCCGGGTTGCCGGCGACGATCGCGAAGTCCTCGACCTCGCCGCGGACGATGGAGCCGGCGGCGACCACGACGTTCTGACCGATCCGGGCGCCGGGCAGGATCACCGCACCGTGCCCGATCCAGGACCCGGAGCCGATCGAGACCGGCTGGTGCAGGCCGAACTGCTCCCCGATCGGGCGGGCCGGGTCCTGGTAGCCGTGGCTGGCGTCGGTGACGAACACGTTCTGCCCGAAGAAGACGGCCTCGCCGATGGTGATCGACGCGTGCGCGGTGATGCTGACCCGGGCGCCGAGCATCGAGCGGTCACCGACCACCAGCGCCCGTTCGGGGAGGTGCGGGTCGTCCGCGCCGTACCCCACCGAGAGCGTCGCGTGGCGGCCGATGAGCACGCCGGACCCGATGTGGATCGAGCGGCAGTTGAGCAGTGTCGCCGGCGGGAAGTCGATGCAGCTGCCCGTCCCGAACGAGCCGAACTCCGCTGCCGCCCGGGTCCCGGGCACGATCTCGCCCGCCCGGTCCAACCACCGCCAGGCGGCGTGCACGCCCCGGTTGAGGACGCGGTCGACGGCGCGGGTGAGCGGCTTCACGGGCGTGACGCTAGCCCGTCGGGCACGCGTTGGCTCGGTCTGTCAGAGTTCTGGGCATGAAGGCGGTCGTGCGCCGGGTCGCGCTGGAGGTCCTCGGGTGGGTCCTGGTGGTTGCCGGGATCGCCGCCCTCGTCCTCCCGGGACCGGGTCTGCTGATGATCTTCGCCGGCCTGGTGATCCTCTCGCAGGAGTACGAGTGGGCCGAGCGGCGCCTCGAGCCGGTCAAGGTCCGTGCGCTGCGCGGCGCCGCGGAGAGCGTCGAGAACTGGATGCGGATCACGTTCTCGACCGCCGTGGCGATCGGTCTGATCGCCTGCGGGGTCCTCTGGGTCTGGGGCCCCGAGGCGCCGGGGTGGTGGCCGCTGTCCGAGCGCTGGTGGTTGCCGGGCGGCGCCGCGACCGGCGTGACCCAGGTCGCCTCGGGTCTGATCGCGATCGGTCTGATCGTCTACAGCTACCGCAGGTTCAGGGTGCGCGGTGAGCCGGTGCCCGAGCTGCCCGACGACCGCGACGGCGAGGGCGACGGCGACGGCGACGGCTGAGCGTCAGCCGCGAACACCGGCCCGAGCGTACGGCGCAGGGCGAGCAGCGCGTCGGTGCGCAGGTGCGCGACCTGCTGCTCGTCGACCTCGAGGTCGGCAGCCAGGTCCGGCAGCGAGCGCTGGTCGAGGAAGTACCCCTCGATCACCGCGCGCCGGTCGCCCGAGAGCATCGTGACCGCCTGCTGCACCTGGCTGAGGCGGGCGGAGGAGACGGGCTCGCGCCGGTGCTGTCCCCGCGCCTGCCAGTCGATCGCCTGGAGCGTGTCGACCACGGCCGCGCGGATCCGCGCTGACGCGAACCGGGTGAAGTTCCCGTCGGCGTCCTCGTGCGCGCGGCTCGCCGCGGCGAGTGCGGCCAGCCCCGAGGACATGAGCTCCTCGCGCGTCACCGACGCCGGCACCCGGCGCATGGTCTCGGCGACGACGTGCTCCACCAGCTGTGCGTGCTGTGCTGCTCGGTCTGCGACGTGCGCATCCGAGGATCCCCCCACGGTCTCCTCCATGCCGTCTATTGGAGGCCACGACTCGGCGTCGGGTCAGGGCTTCGGTCGGATTCGTCCGGAAATGATCGGGGCGGGTGCCAGCGACTGGCGATCACGACCGTGAGTCGGTGCATCGACGCTCGGATCGGTGCGCCCCGCCCGGCTTCTGGCGAGGCACCCACCCTCAGAACGCCGACCGGTCGACAACCTCCGAGACGCGGCACTAGGCAACGTCGACCCGGCGGGCCTGGCGTCCGGCTGTTGCAGGCGAGGGACCCGCGGAGACCCGGTGCCGCCGACCCGTGGCGGGTGGGTCGTGCTGAGCGATCGACTCGAGTGCCGGGGCGAGCGAGTGCCGCAGGGTCCGCAGCGCGTCGGTGCGCAGGCGGGCGAGCTCCTGCTCGTCGAGCTCCAGCTCGGCCGCCAGGTCGGGCACCGCTCGCTGGTCCAGGAAGTAGCCCTCGACCACCGCGCGTTGCTTGCCGGGCAGTGCGGCGAGCGCGGCGTGCACCGCACCCAACCGGCTGCGATCGGGTGCCGGCCTCGACCACCGGGCGCGCGCCTGCCAATCGATCGAACGCAGCGCGTCGACGACCGCGGCCCGGATCCGGTCCCCGGCGTACCGGTGGACGTCACCGTGGACCGCCGGCTCGTACTCGCGGCTCGCCGCCGTCAGGGCGGCCAGCCCGGCGGCGGTGAGCTCGTCTCGTGTGACCGACTCCGGAACTCGCCGGAGCATCTCGGTGACCACGTGGTGCACCAGGGCCAGGTGTCGTGCTGTCCACTCCTCGGCTGCAACGGCCGAGGAGCCCCCCATAGCGCTCTCCATGGCACCAGTAGAAGGCACCACCCCCTATTTGTCACGGAAATTCTCGTGTTTAATAAGAGGTCTGGACCGCGGGCCCCTCGTCGTCCTCAGGCGATCGGCGACGCGCCGAGGGTGACCGCGGCGCGGTGCCCCGAACGGTCGCGCCCGGTCCACCGGAGCACCACCCGGTCGCCCGGCTGGTAGGTCGCCAGCGCCGCCCGCAGGCTGTCGAGGGAGGTCACCGGCGAGCCACCCACCGCGGTGAGCAGGTCCCCGCTCTCCAGGCCCGCGGCCGCCGCCGCGGTCCCGGACTCGACCTGCACCACGCCCAGACCGCTCGCGTCCTCCACGACGCCGACGCCGAGGTACGCCGTCGCGCCGATCTGCACGCCGGCGGTCTCGTCACCGGACTCGATCTGCTCGGCCACGGCCAGGGCATCCTCGATCGGCACGGCGTAGCTCTCGGTCGGCCCCGCCTGGGAGGCGGCCGTCGTGATGCCCACGACCTCGCCCTCGTCGTCGAGCAGGGCGCCACCGGAGTAGCCGCCGACGACGTAGGCGTCCATCTCGATGAGCCCGGTGAGGTCCTCGCCCTCGGTGACCGACGTGGCCGCCGTGGTGATCGACTGGTCGAGGGCGGTCACGGTGCCGGTCGAGGCGGAGAGCGATCCCTGGCCCTCGGCGTTGCCGACGGCGGTGACGCTGTCGGAGACCGCCGGGTCGCCGTCGTCGTCGACGTCGACCACGTCGAGTCCCGAGGCGCCGTCGAGCTGGAGCAGGGCGACGTCGGCGGTCGCGTCGAACCCGAGGACCCGGGCGTCGTACGTCGCGCCGGTGGTCGCGACCGTCACGGTGACGGACGTGGATCCCTCGACCACGTGGTAGTTGGTGAGGACCAGGCCGTCGGCGCCGATCACCAGGCCGGTGCCGGCCGCCTCGCCGTCGGTGAGGGTGGTCTCGATGAGCACCACCCCGTGCGACTGGTCGGTCGTCGCCGCGGTGCCGGTGGCCGTGTCGGTGCCCGTCCCCGCGCCGGAGCCGGGGGAGCCCTGGCTCCACGAGGGCGGCTGGGGGGCGAGAGCCAGGCCGTTGCCCGACGTACCGGCGCTCGACTGCGCGGCCGAGGCGGAGTCGTCGGTGCGCAGCGCCACCCAGGTGGCGGGGACAGCCACGGAGGCGGCGAGGACGCTGCCGGCGACGGCGCCGGCGAGCGTGCTGCTCCAGACCCGGCGACGCCCAGGAGGCGAGGGCGGGTCGGAGGGGACGGGAGCCGGTGCGGAGGTCTGGGTGTCCATGACCTCAGTGGACTCGGGCGACCTGCAAGCCCGGTCGGAGCGGGCTGTGCGCCTCCTGTGCGTCCGGCGATCAGATGGCCGGCAACGTCACCGTGAAGGTCGTGCCCGCGCCCGGCCGCGACTGCACGGTGACCTCGCCGCCGTGGCGATCCACGATCGTGGCGACGATCGCGAGGCCCAGGCCGGTGCCGGGCTCGCGGAGGGCGTCGGGGTTGGTGGTCCGGAAGAACGGGCGGAACAGCCCGACCTGGTCCTCCTCGGAGATGCCGAGGCCGTCGTCGGCGACGCGTACGACGACCTTGTCGACAGGGTCGACAGGGTCGCGGCCGACGCTGATCGTGACCGTGCCCCCGCTCGGGGTGTACTTGACCGCGTTGCTGACCAGGTTGCTCAGCAGGCGGTCGAGCTCCGTGGGGTCGCCCGGGACGACGAGGTCGGCGTCGTCCACCTCCAGCTCCAGGGACAGCCCCTTCGCCTCGGCGGTCGACCGCACCAGGGCGACGACCGCCGAGCCCACCGTCCGCAGGTCGACGGGCACCCGCTCCAGCGGGTGCTGGGGGTCGCTGACCCGCGCGAGCAGCAGCAGGTCGTCGACGACCTTCTGCATCCGGACGGTGCCCCGCGTCATCGCGGCCTGGTAGGGCTGTGCGGCCGGGCCGAGGTCCAGGTCGCTGAGGAGCTCGAGGTTGCCGGAGATCACGGTGAGCGGGGTGCGCAGCTCGTGAGAGAGGGTGGCGATCAGCTGGCTGCGGTAGTCGTCGAGCTGCTTGAGCTCGTGGACCAGGCTGCGCTCGCGCTCCAGGGCCCGCACGGTCATCAGGGCGGCGCCGAGGTCATAGCCGATCTGCAGAGCCGAGCCGATCTCGACCGGCGACCAGGCCGGGTCCTGCGCCCGGCGGGACAGCACCAGGAACCCGAGGCACTCGGCGCCCGCCCCCAGCGGGACCGCCAGCGCGGAGCTCAGGCCGAGCTCGGACAGCTGCCGCCGCGCCTCTCGCAGCAGCGGCCCGGCATCCGCGGCCGCCGGGAGCGAGGAGTCGACCCCGTCGGCGATGACCAGCACCTGCTGGGCCTCCCACAGGCGTGGCGCCAACCGGTGCGCCAGGCTGACCATCCGGTCCGACAGCGTCACCACCTGGCCCTCCCTCGTGCGGGCGTAGCCGGGGCCGCCCCCGTGCGCGTCGAGGACCTGGATCCACGAGCCGGCGGCGCCGAACCCCTCCACCAGCGGTCGGTGGGTGTGGTCGAGCACGGCCTGCACCGAGGCCTGGTCGGGCATGGAGGCCGACCGGATCAGCCGGCGGGCCGACTCGGCGTGGGCGATCTGCTGGACCAGGGCCTCGCGCTCGAACGCCGTGACGACGGCGCGTTCGGCCTGCGCGGCGTACCGCTCCAGCAGCCGACGCTGCGCCGCGTCGGGACGTCGGCCCGACACCGGGCGATCGACGGACATCACCCCGATCAGGCGGCCTTCGTCGTCGCGGAGCAGGCCGACCAGCACGTCCATGGGGTGCCACGCGTCCGGGCCGCCGGCCTGCTCCTCGGACACGACCATCCAGTGCCCCTCGAGCTCGGAGGCGTCGTAGTCCTCGGCGGCCAGGAACCGGAACCGGCCCCAGCTCTCGGCCTGGGCGAGCACGGGATCGAGCACGGACACGGGGTCGGTCGAGGTGAGGTAGTCGCTGAACTCCTCGGGGCCGGTGTAGGCCATCGTGACCATGTCGCCGTCCAGGACGACCGAGAGCGTCGCGACCTCGAAGCCGATCATCTCGGCCACCGACTCGACCATCAGCTGCAGCACCGCGCGGGCAGCGGAGTCGGACCAGCCGGTCCGCGGGTCGTCCGCGTGCTCCGTCGCGTCCTTCGCCGTCACCGCGCCGTCCCCTCCCGTCGGACCGCTCCCGTTTGCGGTCGAGTATGGCGGGTCGCGCGCCCCTGCCTCAGTCGGGGATCGCCGCCGGCTCGCCGGTGCGCAGCAGCGTGGCGATGTAGATGACGATCGGCGTGGTGCCGGCGTTGCGGGCGTGGTGGACCTCGTCCTGCTGCTCGATCAGCCAGCGGCCGGGCCGCACCTTCACGGTCTCGCCCGGGTCGATCGTGCGGACCAGGGTCGGGTCGTCACCAGGACCCTTCATGAGCTTGGCCTGACCGGACTCGACGCTGTAGGTCAGCGTGCCCTCAGCGACGTACCCGAGCTGGGCGCCGGGGTGGTGGTGGGACGCGAGCTCGGCGCCC
Organism: Nocardia sp. 149-1B; assembly: GCF_057747975.1. Taxonomy (NCBI): domain Bacteria; kingdom Bacillati; phylum Actinomycetota; class Actinomycetes; order Mycobacteriales; family Nocardiaceae; genus Nocardia; species Nocardia sp. 149-1B. The sequence goes on along the minus strand of NZ_CM173233.1, from coordinate 4,670,898 downwards.
GGCATCACCACGACCTTGCTGAGTCCCAGGGTCCGATGCGGCGCTCCGGGCGGCGCGGCCACCTCGGCCAGCGGCTCACGGGTGACCACCACCGGGGCGGGGTCGTCGGCGGCGGTGGCGGAGACGGCGATCCCGGCGCTGAAGCCGGCGCCGACGAGGGCGAGTCCGCCGAGGGGGAGAAGGAGTCGCTTCATGGACGGAGCGTAGGGAGGCTCGTCGTACGCCGCAGCCGATCCGCCGAACCGGGGTGGGTCGGCTGCCGGAGCCGCCCGACCTCGCCCCGGCCTGTCCCCGCCGCCGAATAGGGTCGCTGCGTGACCCTGCAGATCCACCGAGCCCCGCGCACCGACGTGCTCGCGGACGCGCTCGGTGACCTGCTGAGCACGCCGCTGGCCGACCCGTTCGCCGAGGAGGTCGTGGTCGTGCCTGCGAAGGGGGTGGAGCGCTGGCTCACGCAGCGGCTCAGCCACCGGCTCGGGGTGGGGCCGGAGGGTGGTGGCGGGGTCTGCGCCGGGGTGCGCTTCCTCAACCCGCGCTCGCTGGTCTCACTGCTGCTCGACCGCGAGCGCGACGACGTGTGGGACCCCGACCGGCTGGTCTGGCCGCTGCTCGAGGTCATCGACGCGAGCCTCGACGAGCCGTGGTGCGCGACGCTTGCCGCCCACCTCGGCCACGGTCTCGACGGTGAGGAGGGGTTGCTGCGGCGCAACCGCCGCTACTCCGTGGCGCGCCGGCTCGCGGGGCTCTACGCGTCGTACGCCGTGCAACGGCCCGCGCTCGTCGCCGACTGGCGCGAGGGGCGCGACACCGACGGCGCGGGCGGCGCGCTCGACCCCGACCTCTCGTGGCAGCCCGAGGTGTGGCGCCGGCTGCTCGTCCGGGCCGGTGAGCCGGCGCCGGACCTGCGCCACGCGGCCACCCTCGCCGCGCTGAGGGCCGGTGGCGACGGGTTGGACCTGCCGCCGCGGCTGTCGTTGTTCGGCCACACCCGGCTGCCGGTGACCGAGGTCGAGCTGCTGGCCGCGCTCGGCGAGCACCGCGACGTGCACCTGTGGCTGCCGCAACCCTCGCTCGCGCTCTGGGACGAGCTGGCCGGGCTGGGCGGGCCGGTTCCGCGCGACACCGACGGCTCGGCCGGTGCGGTGCACCACCCGCTCCTGGCGAGCCTCGGACGCGACAGCCGTGAGCTGCGCCGGGCGCTGTCCAGTGTCGGGGTCGACGGGGTCGCGCCGTCCCTCCCGGCCGCGCACGACCGCCCCACGCTGCTCGGCTGGCTCCAGGCCGACCTGCGCGCCAACCGCGCGCCCGGTGCGCAGGAGCGGGCGGCGCGGGTGCACGAGCCGCACGACCGCAGTGTGCAGGTGCACGCCTGCCACGGGCAGGCCCGCCAGGTCGACGTGCTGCGCGAGGTGCTCGTCGGGCTGCTCGACGACGACCCGACCCTCGAGCCGCGCGACATCTTGGTGATGTGCCCCGACATCGAGTCGTTCGCACCGCTGATCTCCGCCGGCTTCGGGCTCGCCGACGTGGTGGACCGCGGGGTCGCCCCCGGCAGCGAGACCGCCGGTCACCCGGCCCACCGGCTACGCGTCCGGCTCGCCGACCGCGCCCCGAGCAGCACCAACCCGCTGCTCGGCGTCGCCGCGCGCCTCGTGGAGCTCGCGGGTGGCCGGGTCACCGCGACCGAGGTCCTCGACCTGGCCTCGCTGGAGGTCGTCCGCCACCGGTTCCGCCTCACCGACGACGACCTCGCCCGCATCACCGCGTGGGTCACCGAGGCCGGCATCCGCTGGGGGCTGGACGCCGACCAGCGGGCGGGCTTCGCGATGCAGGGCTTCGCCCACAACACCTGGCGGTCGGGTCTCGACCGGATCCTGCTCGGCGTCGCGATGAGTGGCGACGAGCACCGCTACGTCGGGCGCGGCCTGCCCCTCGACGACGTCGGCAGCGGCGACCTCGACCTCGCCGGGAGGCTCGCGGAGCTGGTGAGCAGGGTCGGTGACACGGTCGCCGCGCTCGCGGCCGCCGGACCGGTGCAGGAGTGGATGACCGCACTGCGCGAGGGCGTCCGCGGCCTGGCCGACGTGCCGGCCGACGATGCCTGGCAGGTGCCGCAGTTCGAGCGCGAGCTAGCCCACGCCGCCGACTCGGCCGCCGACCGCGACGTCCCTCTCCGGCTCGCCGACGTGCGCGCCCTCCTCGACGCCCGGCTGGGGGGTCGGCCCACCCGCGCCAACTTCCGGACCGGCAGCCTCACCGTCGCGACCCTGGTCCCCATGCGCTCGGTGCCCCATCGGGTCGTGTGCCTGGTCGGTCTCGACGACGGGGTCTTCCCGCGGACGACCTCCGTCGACGGCGACGACGTGCTCGCCCGCCGGCCGCTGACCGGGGAGCGGGACCTGCGCAGCGAGGACCGGCAGCTGCTGCTCGACGCGGTCCTCGCGGCCGGCGAGACCCTGGTGGTGACCTACACCGGGGCCAACGAGCACTCCGGCCTGACGCGCCCGCCCGCCGTACCTCTGGGCGAGATCCTCGACGCGCTCGACCGCACGGCCAGCGCCCCGGTCCGCGACGCGGTGCTGGTGCGGCACCCGCTGCAGCCCCACGACCCGCGCAACTTCGAGGGCCGTCCGTTCAGCTTCGACACGGCAGCGCTCGCGGGTGCCCGGGCGGCCTCCCGGCCGCGCACGCCGGTGCCGGCGTTCCTGCCCGAGCCGCTCCCGCCGGCTCCCGCCGAGGACGTGAGCCTGGCCGACCTCAAGGCGTTCCTGGCCCACCCGGTGCGGTCCTTCCTGCGTGACCGGCTCGACCTCGCGGTGCCGCTCGAGGCTGAGGAGGTGGCCGACGCGATCCCGGTCGACCTCGACGCCCTCGAGCTGTGGGGCGTGGGTGACCGGATCCTGCGCGAGGTGCTCGCCGGCCGCGACCCGGTCGCGGTGATGACCGCCGAGCAGCTGCGCGGCACGCTGCCGCCCGGGGTGCTCGGCACCAGGTCGCTCACCGCGGTCGTCGAGGAGTCGCAGAAGCTGCTCACCCGCACGGCCGACCTGCGGGCGGGCACCCCGCGCAGCATCGACGTCGACGTCGACCTCGGCGGCGGTCGCCGGCTCACCGGCACGGTGTCCGGTGTCTACGGCAACAAGGTGGTCTCCCTCGGCTACTCCCGGCTCAAGGCCCGCCAGCGGCTGATGTCGTGGGTCGACCTGCTCGCGCTCAGCGCCGGCCGGCTCGACGACTCCTGGACCGCCCACGCGGTCGGGCGCGACCGGGCCGGACCCCTCCGGGCACTCGCCGGCCCCCTCGACCACCGCGCGCTCGACTGGCTGCGCGACCTGGTCGAGCTGCGCGACCTCGGCCTCACCCGGCCGCTCCCGGTGCCGCTGCTCACCGCCCAGACCTGGGCCGAGACCCGCGCGCGCGAGCTCCGCGGCGACGACCGTTCGCCCGAGCACGCCGCCGCGCGGGAGTGGGTGACCGACCCCAACAACCGGTTCGGGATCACCGGGGAGGACGCCGACGCCCACCACGTGCGGGTCTACGGTCCGCGCGCGCCCCTCGAGGTGCTGCTCGAGGCCGGCCTCGCGACGTACGCCTGGCGGATCTGGGAGCCCCTGGTCACCGGGGCCGAGAGGGTAGGTCCACTGTGAGCGCCCCCGGTCAGTTCGACATCCGCGACCCGCTGCCCACCGGCACCACGCTCCTGGAGGCCAGCGCCGGGACCGGCAAGACCTGGACGATCGGCGCGCTCGTCACCCGCTATGTCGCCGAGCAGGGCGTCCCGCTCGCGCAGCTGCTGGTGGTGACGTTCGGCCGCGCGGCGAGCCAGGAGCTGCGCGAGCGCGTGCGTGCCCAGCTGGTCGCGGCCGAGCGCGCCCTCATGGGCGACCCGATCGACGAGCCGTCCGAGCTCCTCGACCTGCTCCTCGACTGCGACGCCACCGAGCGGGCGCTGCGACTCGCCCGGATCACCGCGGCCCTGACCGAGTTCGACGCGGCGATGATCGCCACCACCCACCAGTTCTGCTCGATGGTGCTCGGCTCGCTGGGCGTCGCCGGTGACACCGACGCCCGTGCCCGGCTGGTCGAGGATCTCGACGACCTCGTCGTCGAGGTGGTCGACGACCTCTACCTGCGGGCGTTCGCCTACGCCGAGGGCGACCCGGTGTTCACCCACGCCGAGGCGCTCGCGATCGCGCGCACCGCGGTCAACGACCCCCGGGCGCGGCTCGAGCCCGGGTCCGCCGACCCGGCGACGACCGCCGGTCGCCGGGTGGCGTTCGCCCGGGCGGTGCGGACGGAGATGGAGCGTCGCAAGCGGCGCCTCGGGATCCTGTCCTACGACGACCTCCTCGGCCAGCTCGCCGACGCGCTCGAGCGCGACGACGCCCCGGCACGCGACCGGATGCGGCAGCGCTGGCGGATCGTGCTCGTCGACGAGTTCCAGGACACCGACCCGGTCCAGTGGCAGGTGCTCGACCGGGCGTTCAGCGGCCACGCGACGATGGTGCTCATCGGTGATCCCAAGCAGGCGATCTACGCCTTCCGCGGTGGCGACGTCGCGACCTACCTCCAGGCCGCCGAGACCGCCACCCGGCGGCAGACGCTCGCGGTCAACTGGCGTTGCGACGGCACGCTGCTGCGCCCGCTGCAGGCGATGCTGCGGGGCGCCGCGCTCGGCGACGAGCGGATCGTCGTCCACGACGTCGAGGCCCACCACCAGCAGAGCCGGCTGGCCGGGGCGCCCCACCCGGAGCCGTTCCGGCTCCGGGTCGTGCGCCGCGACCAGTTCGGCCGACGGGGCAGCAACCCGCTGACGGTCGGCCAGGTGCGCCCGCACATCGCCCGCGACCTGGCCCTCGACGTACGCGCTCTCCTCGCCTCGGGGGCGACCCACTGCGGACGCCCGCTCGAGCCCCGCGACGTGGCGGTGATCAGCTACCGCCACGCCGACCTGGCCGAGGCCCGCGAGGCGCTGCTCCAGGTCGGGATCCCGGCGGTGATCGCCGGTGGCGGCAGCGTGTTCGCCACACCGGCCGCCGTCGAGTGGCTCCAGCTGCTCGAGGCGCTCGAGCAGCCGCACCGCAGCCCGCGGGTGCGGGCCGCCGCGCTGACCTGCTTCTTCGGTCACCGGGCCGCCGACCTCACCGACGAGCTGACCGACGCGGTCGCCGAGACGCTGCGGTCCTGGGCCGAGGTGCTGGCACTGCGCGGGGTGGCCGCGGTGCTCGAGGCGGCCAACGCCGACGGGCTGCCGGCCCGGGTGCTGGCCGAGGTGGGTGGCGAGCGGCGGCTCACCGACCTGCGCCACCTCGGCGAGGCCCTCCACGAGGTGGCCCTCAGCGAGCGGCTCGGCGTGGTCGCGCTGCTGACCTGGCTGCGCGGCCAGGTCGCCGAGGGCCGAGCCGGGCGCGGCGCCGAGCGCACCCGGCGGCTCGACTCCGACGCGGCCGCCGTCCAGCTCGTGACGATCCACGCCAGCAAGGGCCTGGAGTACCCCGTCGTCTATCTCCCCGCGCTCGCCGACCGCAACGTGCCCAAGCCCTCGATGCCGCTGTTCCACGACGCCGAGGGCCGTCGCTGCGTCGACGTCGGCGGCGGCGGTGGCCCCGGGTGGTACGACCACGTCGCGCGCTGGCAGGACGAGGAGGCGGGCGAGTGGCTCCGGCTCCTGTACGTCGCCGCCACGCGTGCCCAGTCCCAGGTGGTCGCCTGGTGGGCTCCGACCCGCAACACCCCGGCCTCGCCGCTCCACCGGATGCTCCAGGGCCGGCGACCCGGCACGTCGGTCGTCCCGGTCGAGTTCGCCAACCGCACCGACGACGAGGCCGCCGAGATCTTCGCGGCGTGGGAGCGCGAGCACGGACCGGTGCCCGAGCCCGCAGTCCCCGCCGACCCCGGTCCCGACCCGGTGCTCCCCGCCCCGGGTGCGCTGACGGCGCGGGCGTTCACCCGCACCGTCGACACCGGATGGCGACGCACGTCGTACTCCTCGCTCACGTCGGTCATCGACGCCGCCGCCGTCGCGACCCCGGGTGGGGTCGGCAGCGAGCCCGAGGTCGTCGCGAAGGAGGACGAGGAGGTGACGGCTGCACCCGCTCCCGGCCAGGAGGCCGAGGGTGCGCCGGCGTCCCCGATGGGGGGACTGCCGGTGGGCGCGACGTTCGGGTCCCTGGTCCACGCCGTGCTCGAGCACGCCGACCCGCAGGCGCCCGACCTGCGCGCCGAGCTGCTCGCCCACATCGAGGAGCAGCTCGTGCGCTGGCCGGTGGCACTCGACCGTGACGAGCTGGCCGACGCACTCGTCCAGGTGATCGACTCCCCGCTCGGACCGCTCGCCGACGGCGCGACCCTGCGGTCGGTCGCTCTGGGCGACCGGATGCGGGAGATGGAGTTCGAGCTGCCGCTCGCCGGCGGGGACCTCGCCGGTGCGGCCGGCCGCGTGGTCGACGTACGCCTGGGAGACCTGGCGCCGATCCTGCGCCGGCACCTGCCGGCCGGTGACCCCGTCCGGCCCTACGCCGAGGCGCTGGAGCACCCGGTGCTCGGTGGCCAGAGCCTGCGCGGCTACCTCACGGGCTCCGTCGACGTGGTCCTGCGGCTGCCCGGCCCGCGCTACCTCGTCGTGGACTACAAGACGAACTGGCTCGGTGGCCACGACCTGCCGCTGACCGCACTCGACTACCGGCCCGAGGTCCTGGCGGGGGCGATTGGCCACTCCGACTACCCCCTGCAGGCGCTGCTGTACGCCGTGGTGCTGCACCGGTTCCTGCGGTGGCGCCAGCCCGGCTACGACCCGGCGACCCACCTCGGCGGCGTGCTCTACCTCTACCTGCGCGGCATGTGCGGGCCCGGCACCCCGGTCGTGGACGGCGAGCCGTGCGGGGTCTTCTCCTGGCGACCCCCGGTGGCGTTGGTCGAGGAGATCTCCGACCTGCTGGACGGGGTGCGGCGATGACCGAGCTGTTCGAGCCCGTCGACGAGCGCGACTGGCGGCTGGCGGCGGGCGCGGAGGGTCTGCTGGCGGCGTTCAACGCCGCGGGGCTCCTGGAGTCCACCGACGTGCACGTGGCGACCCGGCTCGGCGACCTCGCCGGTGAGCCCGACGAGTCCGTGCTGCTCGCCGTGGCGCTCGCGGTGCGGGCCGTCCGGCACGGGTCGGTGTGCGTCGACCTCGCGACGGTGCCGGAGCTGGCGCCCGAGCTGCCCTGGCCCGGAGCGGACCCGTGGCTCGCGGCGGTGACGGCGTCCCCGGTGGTCGCTGCGGGCGCCGTACGCCTCGAGGGTGGCCTGCTCTACCTCGATCGCTACCACCGGCTCGAGACCCAGGTGATCGACGACCTGCACGCCCGCGCGGACCAGCCGGCCCCGGAGGTCGACGAGGCGTCGCTCGCCGCGGCCCTCGAGCGGGTGCGTGGGTCCCACCTGAGCCCGGAGCAGGAGGCGGCCGCGGTGCGCGCGGTGCGGCAGTGGACCACCGTGCTCACCGGTGGCCCGGGCACCGGCAAGACCACGACGGTCGCCCGCCTGCTGGCGCTGGTCGCCGACCAGGACGGGTCGAGACGGCGTACGTCGATCGCGCTCACCGCCCCCACCGGCAAGGCCGCCGCCCGCCTGCAGGAGGCCGTGGTCGCCGAGCTGCAGCACCTCGACCCGGCCGACCGGGAGCGGCTGCTGCCGCTGGAGTCGATGACCCTGCACCGACTGCTCGGCTGGCTGCCCGGCAACACGACGCGGTTCCGCCACGACCGGGGCAACCGGCTGAAGTACGACCTGATCGTGGTCGACGAGTCCTCGATGGTCGAGCTCACGATGATGGCGCGACTGCTGGAGGCGGTCCGGCCGCAGGCGCGGCTGGTGCTGGTCGGCGACCCGCGGCAGCTGACCTCGGTCGGAGCCGGTGCGGTGCTCTCCGACCTGGTCGCCGGCTACGACGGCGACCCGCGCTCGCCCGTGGTGTCGTTGACCGAGAACTTCCGCTCGACCGAGGACATCAAGTCCCTCGCCGAGGCGCTGCGGGTCGGGGACGCGGACGCCGTGCTCGCGGCCCTGCGGTCGCCCTCGGCCGAGGTGGAGTTCGTCGAGACCGACGACGCCGAGGCCGCGCTGCGGCCCGATGCCGTGGCTGCGGCGCTGCGGGTGCGACGAGCCGCCGAGACCGGCGACCCCGCCGCTGCGGTGGCCGCGCTCGACGAGCACCGGCTGCTGTGCGCCCACCGCGAGGGGCCGCACGGGGTCCGGCACTGGAACCAGCGGGTCGAGCAGTGGCTCGGTGAGGAGACCGGCCAGGAGATCTGGCCGGAGTGGTACGTCGGTCGCCCGTTGCTGGTCAGCGCCAACGACTACACGCTCCAGGTCTACAACGGCGAGACCGGCGTGGCGGTGCTGGGTGAGGACGGCCGGTTGCGCGCGTGGATCGCCGGATCGGGCGGGCTGCTCGACTTCACCCCGGGTCGGCTCGACGCGGTCGAGACCGTGCACGCGATGACGATCCACAAGAGCCAGGGCAGCCAGGCCGACCGAGTGACCGTGCTGCTTCCCGACGAGGGGTCGCGGCTGCTGACCCGCGAGCTCTTCTACACCGCGGTCACCCGGGCCCGCCGGCACGTCCGTGTGGTCGGCTCGGAGGCCGCCGTACGCGCCGCGGTCGGGACCCGTGCCCAGCGGGCGACGGGGCTGCGCAGCCGTCTCGCCGGCGGCTGAGGAAACGCCCCCGCAACGTGGGGCGGCTAGGGTCGAGGGCGGATTGGAGTTGTGATGCCTTACCTGTTGCGCGTGGAGCTGCCCGATGTCCCGGGTTCCCTGGGCCGACTCGCGAGTGCGATCGGTGAGGCCGGTGGTGACATCGAGGCGATCGAGATCGTCGAGAAGCACCACGGCGGCACGGCGGTCGACGACGTGTTCCTGGAGGTCGCTCCGGGGTCCATGCCCGACTCGGTCGTGTCGGCCGTCAACGCCCTGGACGGCGTACGCGTGCTGTGGATCAGCCGCTACACCGCCGGCGGCAACCTCTTCCTCGACCTCGAGGCCGTCGAGGAGCTCAGCGAGGACCCCGAGGGCGCGCTCGACCGGCTGGTCGACCGGCTCCCCGTGGTGTTCCGGGCCGACTGGGGCGCGCGGGTGAGCAAGGCCGACGGGGTCGTCTACGCCACCGGTGCCGCCCCCCACGACCTGGTCTGGCAGCCGATCGAGCGCGCGGAGCTGATCGAGGCGGCCGACGAGAACAACATCCACTGCGGTGCCCGGCTGAACAAGTCCGAGATCGTGATCATCGGTCGCCGGGGCGGCCCGGCGTTCCTCGACTCCGAGATCGCCCGGCTCGGTCACCTGGCCGGCCTGGCCATGTCGATCTCCCGCGCCGCTCGCTCCGACCGCTGACCCCGCGTTACATGCGTGGCGGGCGACTCCCTACGGCACCGAGCGGATCCGGTTCACGAACACCGACCCGAGGATCGCGACCAGGAACGCCACGGCGTACAGCACGCAGTAGCCGACCGAGAACCGCTCGCCGTTCGTCTCGGTGACGCCGCCCGCGGCCTCGACGACGAGCAGGATCAGGGCGGCGATGAACGGCGCGAACACCTGGGGCAGGGCGTTGGCGATGTTGATCACGCCCAGGTCCTTGGCGCGGTCCTCGGCACCGGGCAGCACCTGGGTGATCAGCGCGAAGTCGACCGAGGTGTAGATGCCGTAGCCGATGCCCATCAGCACGGCCGCGACGGCCGCGGCCGGCCAGCTCTGGCCGACGGCGAGCAGCAGCGACGCGAGCGCGCCCACCACGCCGGACCAGGTCACGAACACCTTGCGCTTGCCGGTGCGGTCGCTCCAGATCCCGAACACGACGGTGGTCGCCATGATCACCGCCGCATAGATCGCGGTCAGCAGGAACACCCGGTCGTCGGCCTCGTCCTTGTCGACGCCGATCACGTCCTGCAGGTAGTAGAGGAGGTAGAGCAGGCCGAGCGCGTTGCCGAGGTTGACCAGGAACCGGGTGAGCCACGCCCACGCGAAGTCCGGGTGCTGGCGCGGCGAGATCCAGAACCCCCGGACGAACGCGCCCCAGTCGAACGCCACCGGCCGCTCGGCCGGAGCCAGCGCGAGGTCACGCGGGTCGAAGCAGTACGGCAGCGCCAGCACCACGAGCACACCCGCGGTGACGGCGTACCCCGCCGCGATGCTGCCCGTGACCGACGCGATGCCGGTGCCGGCCACGACGCCCACGGTCTGGGCGACCGCGAGGATGCCGCCCACCCGGCCGCGCTCGCCGACCGGCACCTGGTCGGGGACGGTGGCGGTCACGGCCGCGAGCATGGCGTTGAGGGTGGCCTGCACCCCGCACCAGCCGATCGCCATCACAACGACGTTGTGGGCGACCGCGAGCAGCAGCAGCGACAGGGCGCCGCCGACCGCTCCGCCCGCCACCCAGGGCAGTCGGCGCCCGATCCGCAGCGTGGTGCGGTCGGAGAACGCGCCGAACACCGGGTTGCACACCACCGAGACGAAGGCACCCAGGCCGAGCACGACCGCGAGGACGACCTTCTTGTCGTCGGGGGCGATCTCTTCGGCCTGCTGGGCGAGCAGCACCTGGATCGGCCCGAAGAACCCCGCCCACAAGCCGACGCTCGCCAAGGTGATGGCGGTGATCCACCGGGCCGGCGGGTTGGTCGTCGGCTCGGCCAGTGCCGATCGCGGGGCCGACTCAGGGGCCGGTGTGGTCGCGGTCACACGCGCATCGTGGCGCACCCGTGCCGTCGAGTGACGTGAATTGGCTGGGAAGACGGTCGCGTCTGCCAGCTCGCGTCACTCGGCGGGAGGCGACGAGGTCAGTCCTTGCGCTCGAGGATGAACACCGGGATCTGGCGGTCGGTGTTCTGCTGGTACTCGGCGTACGGCGAGTAGACCGCGACCGCGCGCTCCCACCACTCCTCGCGCTCGGCCCCCTCGGCGATGCGCACGGAGTAGGTGTGCTTCTCCGCGCGGTCCTGGAGGTCGACCTCCGGGTGGGCCACGAAGTTGTGGTACCAGGTCGGGTGCTCGGGAGCGCCGCCCTTGGACGCGACCGCGGCGTACACACCGTCCTTCTCCACGCGCATCACGGGGTTCTTGCGCAGCTTGCCGGACTTGGCGCCCTTCGAGGTGATGACCACGACGGGCCATTCGGGGTGGTCAGGCAGCGTGTTCATGCGGGCGCCGTCGGACGCCTCGTACTCCGCGACCTGGTCGCGGACCCACTGCTCCGGGCTGGGCTCGTACTCGCCTTCGAGAGTCATGTCCTCAGAAGACCATGCGCGGCCGCCGTATTCCAGGCCTAGGATGGCGCCATGCAACGCCTCCGTGACTGACGGTCGACCGCGTTCCGGTCCCGTCCCTCTCGATCCTCACGGAGTCCCTCCATGTCCGGCATCACGGGCACGTCTCGTGCCGGGAGCGGCCTGCTCTCCCGTCCCGTGGTCCTGCGCACCTTCGCGCTGGGCCTCGTCGGCCGGTTGGGGTACGGCGTGCTCCCGCTCTCGTTCATCTTCACCGTCCGCCAGGCCACCGGCTCGTTCGCGGCGGCCAGCGGCGCCGTCGCGGTCTTCGGGCTCGGCGCGCTCGCGATGCCGCTCCAGGCGCGTGCCCTGGACCGCTGGGGTCAGCGGCGCGTGCTGCCGCTGGTCGCCGGCACGTGGGTCGGCCTGCTCGGCGTCGCCCTCGCGCTCTCGCTCGGCGGGGTGTCCGAACCCGTGGCGTGGGTCGCGATCGCGGTGCCGCTCGGGGTCTGCGCGCCCGCGCTGGGGCCGTCGATGCGGGCCCAGTGGCGGTGGTTCACCGACGGCACCGGCCTGCGGGCCCGGGCCTACTCCATCGACACGGTGGCCGAGGAGACGCTCTACCTGGTCGGTCCGGCGATCGCGGGCGCACTCCTGGCGGTGGGACCGGCGCGGAACGGTCTCGTGGTCGTCGCCGTCCTCGCCTCCGTCGGCACCACCGGGCTGGTCCTCTCGCCCGCGGCGACCGTGCGCGCCGAGCCCGGCGTCGCGCGGGGCAGCCTCGCTGGTCCGGCGCGCCGAGCCGGGGTGCCCCGGCTCATGGTGACGATGGGGTGCTTCGGCATCGGCGCCTCCCTCACGCTGACCGGGGTCGCCGCGGCCGCCGACGCCGTCGACCACCCGAGCTGGGCAGGCGTGGTCGAGGCCTGTCTCTCGGCCGGCTCGGTGACCGGTGGCGTGCTGTGGGCGGCCTCGCGGCGGGTGCTGCCGCCGGTGCCCGTGCTGCTGGCCGGGAGCGCCGGCCTGCTGCTCGGTGCGGCGTTCGCGCCGTTCTGGGTAGCGGCGGTGCTGATCTCGGCGGGCGGCCTCGCCTGGGCGCCGACGTTCGTCGAGGCGTTCGAGGCCGCGGACCGGCTGGCGCCCGAGGGGCAGCGCACCGAGGCGTCCACGCTGGTGAACACCTCCACCAACCTGGCGTACGCGCTCGGGACGGCGCTCACCGGCGCGCTCGTCGCGGCCGGTGCGACGCCGTACCTCCCGGCCGCGGTGGCATTCGGCGCGGCCGCCCTGCTCGCCGGGGCGTGGGCGCGGGCCCGTTAGCCTCAGCCGCATGAGCGCGATCGACGGGGTGTCGGAGATCTTCGACACCGACGCCTGGGACACCGTCCCCGGCTTCGAGGACCTGACCGACCTGACCTACCACCGCGCCAAGGCGCACGGCACCGTCCGGGTGGCCTTCGACCGGCCCGACATCCTCAACGCGTTCCGTCCGCACACGGTCGACGAGCTGCTGCGGGTACTCGAGCACGCGCGCACCTCCAGCGACGTCGGCTGCGTGCTGCTCACCGGCAACGGCCCGAGCGCCAAGAACGGCAAGTGGGCGTTCTGCACCGGCGGCGACCAGCGCATCCGGGGCCGGGCAGGGTATCAGTACGCGGAGGGCGAGACCGCGGACACGGTCGACAAGGCGAAGCTGGGCCGGCTGCACATCCTCGAGGTGCAGCGGCTGATCCGCTTCATGCCCAAGATCGTCATCTGCGTGGTCCCGGGCTGGACCGCCGGCGGCGGCCACAGCCTGCACGTGGTCTGCGACCTGACGCTGGCGAGCCTCGAGGAGGCGCGGTTCAAGCAGACCGACGCCGACGTCGGGTCGTTCGACGGGGGCTTCGGCTCGGCGTACCTCGCCCGCCAGGTGGGGCAGAAGTTCGCTCGCGAGATCTTCTTCCTCGGCCAGGAGTACTCCGCCGAGGACGGCGTCCGGATGGGCACCGTCAACCGCGCCGTCCCGCACGCCGAGCTCGAGGCGACCGCGCTGGAGTGGGGCCGGATCATCAACGGCAAGTCGCCCACGGCCCAGCGGATGCTGAAGTACTCCTTCAACGCCATCGACGACGGCCTGGTCGGCCAGCAGCTCTTCGCGGGTGAGACCACCCGCCTGGCGTACATGACCGACGAGGCCCAGGAGGGCCGCGACCAGTTCCTCGAGAAGCGCGAGCCCGACTGGTCGCCCTTCCCCTGGTACTACTGAGCCCCTGGCACCACGGAGCCGGCCGTCGCTGGCGCCCGCCCAGGGGCCGCGGTATGCGGACGACCTTCGGCCCTTCATGGGGGGACCTTCGCCGGGGTAGCGTGCGACGCGCTCGGCCGCGTCCATGCTGTGGGACGCACGGGCCGGACGTGACTGCGGTCACTGACAGGTTCGAGTCCGGCTGGTGAGGTGTCACCGGCCGTCAGCGTCCCCCAGGAGGTCCTGTGCGTATCGGTGTTCCGCGCGAGTCGCGAGCGGGTGAGACCCTCGTGGCCGCGACCGCCCAGACGGCGTCGCGCCTGGTCAAGCTCGGATACGACGTCGTCGTCGAGTCCGGCGCCGGTGGCGCCGCCAGCCAGCCCGACGAGGCGTACGCCGACGCCGGGGTGACGGTGGGCAGCACCGAGGACGTGTGGTCCAGCGACATCGTCGTCAAGATCAACGCCCCCACCGACGACGAGGTCGGCCGCCTCCGTCGCGGCGCCACGGTGGTCTCGCTGATGGCGCCGGCGCGCACACCCGAGCTCGTCGAGCGGCTCGCCGCCGCCGGCGTGACCGGCCTGGCGATGGACGCGGTGCCGCGGATCTCGCGGGCGCAGTCGATGGACGTGCTCTCCTCGATGGCCAACGTCGCCGGCTACCGCGCCGTCGTCGAGGCCGCGCACGCCTTCGGCCGCCAGTTCACCGGCCAGGTCACCGCGGCCGGCAAGATCTCGCCCGCACGCGTGTTCGTCGTCGGGGCCGGCGTGGCCGGGCTCGCGGCGATCGGCGCGGCCGGGTCGATGGGCGCGATCGTCCGCGCCTTCGACGTACGCCCCGAGGTCGCCGAGCAGGTCGAGTCGATGGGCGCGCAGTTCGTCACCGTCGACATGCAGTCCGAGGTCAGCTCCGACGGCTACGCCAAGGAGATGACCGAGGAGCAGGAGAAGGCGACAGCCGCCATGTACGACGAGGAGGCGCGTGCGGCCGACATCGTCATCACCACCGCCCTCATCCCGGGGCGCCCGGCGCCGCGCCTGATCACCGAGGAGACGGTGGCCGGCATGCGACCCGGCAGCGTCATCGTCGACATGGCCGCCGCCAACGGCGGCAACGTCGCGCTGACGGTGGCCGACGAGGACGTCGTCAGCGACAACGGGGTGCGGATCCTCGGCTACACCGACCTCGCGGGCCGCCTGGCGGCGCAGACCTCCCAGCTCTTCGGCACCAACGTCGTCAACCTGCTGACGCTGATGACGCCCGAGAAGGACGGCGCCCTCACCCTCGACCTCGACGACCCGGTCCAGCGGGGGCTGACGGTCGTGCGCGAGGGCGAGGTGCTCTGGCCCCCGCCCCCGGTGCAGGTGTCCGCGGCGCCGAAGGCGCCGGCCCCGGCCGCACCGGCCGAGCCGCCGCCGCCGAAGAAGAAGCGGCCGATGTGGCTGGTGTTCGCCGCGGTGTCCGTCCTGCTGTTCGTCGTGGCGGCGACCGCCCCGGCCCCGCTGCCCGAGCACTTCTTCGTGCTCACGCTCGCGATCGTGATCGGCTACTACGTGATCGGGAACGTGCACCACGCGCTGCACACGCCGTTGATGAGCGTCACGAACGCGATCTCCGGGATCATCGTCGTCGGAGCCATGCTCCAGCTCGGGGTCGACGACGCCGCCGTACGCACCCTGTCCTTCGTCGCAGTGCTCCTGGCCAGCATCAACGTGTTCGGCGGCTTCGCCGTGACGCGCCGGATGCTCGGCATGTTCCGGAAGGCGGACCAGTGATGAGTGCCGTGAGCATCGCCGTCGGCGCCTACCTGGTCGCCTCGCTCCTCTTCATCCTCAGTCTCGCGGGCCTGTCGCGCCACGAGAGCGCCCGCAACGGCGTCAGCTACGGCATCGCCGGGATGGCGCTGGCGCTGGCCGCCACCGTGGGTCTCCTCGTCCACGACACCGACGAGACACTCCCGCTGGTCCTCCTCGTCGTGGCCGTGTCGGTGGGGGCCGCCATCGGCCTGTGGCGGGCCCGGGTGGTCGCGATGACCGGCATGCCCGAGCTGATCGCGCTGCTGCACTCCTTCGTCGGTCTGGCCGCGGTCCTCGTGGGCTGGAACGGCTACCTGTACGACGAGGGGCTCACCGGCTCGCTGTACCGGATCCACAGCGCCGAGGTGGGCGTGGGCGTCTTCATCGGCGCCGTGACGTTCACCGGCTCGATCGTCGCCAACCTCAAGCTCTCGGCCCGCATCAAGTCGGCGCCGCTGGTGCTGCCCGGCAAGAACATGATCAACCTCGGCGCCTTGGCGGTCTTCGCGGTGCTGACCGTGTGGTTCGTCGTCTCGCCGAACCTGGGCGTGCTGATCGCCGTGACCGCCGTGGCGCTCGCCCTGGGGTGGCACCTGGTCGCGTCCATCGGCGGTGGCGACATGCCGGTCGTGGTGTCGATGCTGAACAGCTACTCCGGCTGGGCCGCGGCCGCGTCCGGGTTCCTGCTCGACAACAACCTGCTCATCGTGACCGGGGCGCTCGTCGGCTCCTCGGGTGCCTACCTGTCCTACATCATGTGCGAGGCGATGAACCGCTCGTTCATCTCGGTGATCGCCGGCGGCTTCGGGATCGAGGTCGCCTCGTCGGGGGACACCGACTACGGCGAGCACCACGAGATCTCGGCCGAGGAGGTCGCGGAGCTCCTGGCCGACGCATCCCGCGTGATCATCACTCCCGGCTACGGCATGGCGGTCGCGCAGGCGCAGTACCCGGTCGCCGAGCTCACCAGCAAGCTGCGGGCCCGCGGCGTCGAGGTCCGCTTCGGCATCCACCCGGTCGCGGGCCGGCTGCCTGGTCACATGAACGTGCTGCTCGCCGAGGCGAAGGTGCCCTACGACATCGTCCTGGAGATGGACGAGATCAACGACGACTTCCCACGCACCGACGTCGTCCTGGTCATCGGCGCCAACGACACCGTCAACCCCGCCGCCCTGGAGGAGCCGGGCAGCCCGATCGCCGGCATGCCGGTGCTGCACGTGTGGGAGGCCAAGGACGTCATCGTCTTCAAGCGGTCGATGGCCGTGGGCTACGCCGGCGTGCAGAACCCGCTGTTCTTCCGCGACAACACCAGCATGCTGTTCGGCGACGCCAAGGACCGGGTCGAGGACATCGTGCGGGCGCTCTCCGACCTTCCCCAGCAGGCCGTTCGCTGACGCGGTCGGTACGTCGGTCCCGCGACGCCCTGGGGGTTGCCGGCGTCGGCATCTCTCCGACCCCCACGGCGCCCGGCGCGAGGCGCTCGCTGGCTGCTGCCGGTCCGCGGGCGGTCCGGCCTGTCGACTAGCCTGGACATCGTCGTCCTGTGGTGTTGACGGGTGTTGCCGCCCTCGGTGATCCGTGGGCACCGAGGGCGGAGCGGGGAGCCATGGTGTGCGGGACTCGAGCGGTGAGGGAGACGGAGTGGGCGGCTTGCGGCGGCGCCCATCGCTGAAGGATGTCGCACGCGAGGTCGGCGTGTCCTACCAGACGGTCTCTCGCGTGATCAACGGTGGCGGCAGGGTCTCCGAGGCGACGCGTGAGCGGGTCCTCGAGGTCATCGAGGACCTCGGCTACCGGAGGAACGAGTCGGCGCGGGCTCTGGTCACGAGTCGCACACGCGCCATCGGCGTCATCGCCGACGGCTCGCCCAAGTACGGACCGGTCAGCACTCTCGCGGCCGTCGAGCGCGCAGCCCGTGACGCCGGCTACAACGCCATCGTGACGACGACCGTCTATCCCTCGCCGCAGGAGGTCGCCAAGGCCTTCCACGACTTCCTCGAGCGAGGCGTCGAGGGCATCGTCGTCATCGCGCCGCGGGTATCGCTGGCGCACGTGACGCAGGAGCTGAAGATGGGCATCCCGGTGGTGATGCTGTCGCCGGGAGAGGCGAGCCAGCCGGGCATCACCGTCTTCTACGAGGACCAGGAGCTGGGCGCTCGACTGGCGACCCGCCACCTCATCGACCTGGGGCACCGCCAGGTGGCCCACCTGGCGGGTAGTCAGGACTGGCTCGACGGGCAGGTCCGACTGCGGGGCTGGCAGGCCGAGCTGCGCGCGCACGAGCTGCCGGCGGTGGCGGTGCGCTACGGCGACTGGACGGGCGACAGTGGCTACCGGATCGGTCGGCAGATGATCGCGGAGGGGCTGCCGAGCTCGATCTTCATCGCCTCGGACCTCATGGCCCTGGGCTTCGTCCGCGCCTTGTACGAGCGAGGCGTCCGGGTGCCCGACGACATCTCGATCGTCGGCTTCGACGACAACGAGTTCGCGTCGCAGATGTACCCCCCACTGACGACGGTGCGTCAGTCGTTCTCCATCGTCGGTGCGCGGTGCATGGACATCGTCCTGGCACTGATCGAAGGCACCGAGCCGGTCACCACCCCTGCCGTCCCGCAGCTGGTGGTGCGCTCCTCCGCAGCCGCAGCCGCGCCTCGGACCTGAGGCCCGCGGGACCAAAGTCCCGGACGTCTCCCGGGCCGAGAGTCACGACTTGAGGCGAACGTTCGCCCAAACCCTTGCGCATCGGCGGGGCGAACGTTCACACTCGGTCCCGTCACGCGTTCCGCCGGGGGTGCGCACGGCGATCGAGACGGCCCGTAGCGCCGAGCTCGAAGACAGGAACCACCAACCGCACACCGATCGAAGGAGACAGTTGATGTTGCGCAGGTTGCGTTGGGTGACCCCCTTGGCCCTCGTGGCCATCGGGCTTGCGGCGTGCTCGTCGGATCCCGAAGAGATCGCCACCGAGAAGACGAAGGTCTCGACCCAGGCCGACGAGGCGCTGGCAGCCCTCGAGGGCCAGGTCCTGGCGAAGGGACCCCACGGCGAGGACCCGGAGCCGGCCTCCGTGGCCGATCTCACCGACGACGAGGTCGCCCAGGTCAAGGAGATGGGCGCGAAGGCCGCGATCGTCATGCACTACGGGGGCAACGACTGGGCGAACGCCCAGATCGCCGGCCTGAAGGCCCGCTTCGCCGAGCTGGGCATCGAGGTCGTGGCCGTGACCGATGCGGACTTCGACCCGGGGCAGCAGGTCTCCGACATCGAGACTGTGATGGCGAGGAAGCCCGACATCATCGTGTCGATCCCGACCGACCCGGTCGCGACGGCGTCGGCCTACCAGGCCGCGGCCGACGCCGGCATCGAGCTGGTCTTCATGGACAACGTCCCGGACGGTCTGGAGGCCGGCAAGGACTACGTCTCGGTGGTGTCAGCCGACAACTACGGCAACGGTGTCGTGTCGGCCCACCTCATGGCCAAGGCCCTGAACGGGTCCGGCAAGATCGGCCTGATCTCGCACGAGGCCGACTTCTTCGTCACCAAGCAGCGGTACGAGGGCTTCAAGACGACGATCGAGGAGGACTACCCCGACATCGAGATCGTCGACGAGCAGGGCATCGCGGGCCCGGACTTCGCCGGCGACGCCCAGGCGGTCGCGGACGCATGGCTGACCCAGTACCCCGATCTCGACGGGATCTGGGGCGTCTGGGACGTGCCTGCCGAGGGCATCATGGCCGCGGCGCGTGCCGCCGGCCGCTCGGACCTGAAGATCGCGACGGAGGACCTCGGCACCAACGTCGCCATCGCCCTCGCCAAGGACGAGCTGGTGGTGGGTCTCGGCGCCCAGGTCCCCTACGACCAGGGCGTGACAGAGGCGAACCTCGCCGCGGGCGGTCTGCTCGGCAAGAGCGCCCCGCCGTACGTCGCCCTCTCGGCGCTCGCTGTCTCGCACGACAACGTGCTCGAAGCCTGGGAGCAGGTCTACCACTCTGACCCGCCGGCCGAGGTCGTCGACTCGTACTCCGACTGACCCGCTCCGCGGTCGACCCGGTTACTCCATGGCCGGGGAGCCTGCTGCGGCTGACGACGCCGCTGGACCGGGGGGCGCCTCGATCCCCCCGGTCCACCCTCTCTCCCTACCACCCAGGAGGACATGCGCATGCCTGTCGAGACCCAGCTCGCGGTCCGCATGCACGGCATCCGAAAGGCCTTCAACGGCGTCACCGTGCTCGAGGACGTCCACTTCGACGTGCGGCCAGGTGAGGTCCACGCGCTCGCCGGCGGTAACGGTGCCGGCAAGTCGACCCTCGTGAAGATCCTGCAAGGCGTCTACCAGCGCGACGCAGGTGACGTCGAGGTGTTCGGCACCCCGCTCAAGGCGACGACCATCCAGGCCGCGCGTGCCGCCGGGGTGGGCATGGTGTTCCAGGAGTTCTCGCTCATCAGCACGCTGACCGTCGCGCAGAACATCTTCCTCGTGACCGAGCCGACTCGCGGCGGTCTCGTCGACGACCGCGCCATGCGTGCTCGTGCGGCCGAGCTCCTGGCGCGCATCGGCGTGGCGATCGACCCCGCGGCAGAGGTGGGGTCGCTGTCCACGGCCCAGTGGCAGCTCACCGAGATCGCCAAGGCGCTCGGGCAGGACGCCAAGGTCCTCATCATGGACGAGCCGACGGCCTCGCTCGCCAAGCACGAGGTCGACGCCCTGTTCGAGCTCGTGAGGCGACTGAAGTCCCAGGGGATCGCCATCATCTACATCTCGCACCGTATGGACGAGGTGTACCGGATCGCCGATCGCATCACGATCCTCCGCAACGGGAAGAACCTCCTCACCTCGGCGCTCAGCGACGTCACGCCGCAGGAGATCGTCGCCGGGATCGCCGGGAAGGAGGTCGCCGCGGCCCAGGGTCCCACCCGGAGGGCCGTCACCGGGAACGTCCTGCTCGACGTGCGCGACCTCCACGCCGACGGCGTCGAGGGCGCCACGTTCCAGGTACACGCCGGCGAGGTCGTCGGCGTCGCCGGGCTCATGGGCGCCGGTCGCAGCGAGCTGGCCCGCGCGCTCTTCGGCATCAGCCGCATCACCCGGGGCACGATCGTCAAGGACGGACAGTCCGTACGGATCGGCTCTCCCGGCGACGCCATCGGAGCCGGCATCGCGCTCGTCCCCGAGGACCGCCGCCTCCAGGGCCTGGTGCTCGACCACTCGGTCCGCGAGAACCTCACGCTGCCGCTGCTCCGGGGCCTGCGCCGGCACGGCCTGGTCGCCACCGACAGGGTCCGCGAAGTCTCGGACCAGCTGATCGAGCAGTTCTCCATCGCCGTGGCACGGCCCGATGCGCCGGCCCGGCTGCTGTCCGGCGGCAACCAGCAGAAGATCGTCCTCGCCAAGTGGCTCGGGACCGACCCCGACGTCCTGGTGATGGACGAGCCCACGGCCGGCGTCGACGTCGGCACGAAGTCAGCGATCGTCCACATCGTGCGAGAGCTCTCGCAGACCGGAAAGGGGATCCTCGTGATCTCGTCGGAGTTCCCCGAGCTGATCGCCATGTGCGACCGGTTCCTCATCATGCGCAAGGGGCGCATCGTCGACAGCATCGACGCCGAGCACATCGCCTCCGAGGAAGACCTCGAGCTCGCCGTGCAAGGGCTCGTGGCATGAGCACCACGACGCCGGCACGGCCGGGAGGCGGAGTGGCCACCTGGTGGGGGCGCGCCGCAGAGCGCTTCGACTGGAGGCGGGACATCATCTACGTCGGCTTCGTCGTCGTGTTCGTGGTGTTCGCCGTGCTCCTGGGAGACCGGGGCTTCCTCAGCTCGACCAACCTCCTGAACATCCTGCGTCAGACGGCGATCATCACGATCATCGCGGTGGGGATGACGTTCGTCATCGCCTGCGCCGAGATCGACCTGTCGGTCGGCTCCATCGCGGGGCTCGCGTCCATCACCGCGGCCATGACCATCTCCGACCACGGCCTGATCGCCGGCGTCCTCGCCGGTCTGGCCGTCGGCGCCGTCGTGGGAGCGATCAACGGATCGCTCGTCGCCTTCCTCCGCATCCCGTCCTTCCTCGTGACGCTCGCGATGCTCGGGATAGCGGCCGGTGTGGCGCAGTGGGTCACGGACTCGGCGCCGCAGCCCATCCTCGACGGCACCTTCAACACCGTCTTCGGCGGTGGCAACATCGGTCGCCTTCCCGGCCTGGTCATCTGGAGCGGCGCCGCCGTCGCCGTCGGTGCCGTCGTCCTCCGGAAGGCACGCTTCGGACGCCAGGTCCTGGCCACCGGCGCGAACCGCACCGCAGCCGAGTACTCCGGCATCAACACGAGGGCGATCAAGTTCCGCGTGATGATGATCTCGGCGCTGGCCGCCTCGCTGGCCGGTCTCCTGTACGCCGGCCGCCTGCAGTCCGGGCGGTTCCAGTGGGGCGAGGGAGACGAGCTGTCCGCGATCGCGGCGGTGATCCTCGGTGGCACGGCGATGGCCGGTGGACGCGGGTCCGTCGTCGGCACGCTCCTCGGCGCCCTCCTCATGGGCCTGATCAACAACGGCCTGATCCTCGCCGGCCTCGACTCGAGCCAGCAGCAGGTCATCAGGGGCGTGATCATCATCCTCGCGGTGGCACTCGCCCGGAACAAGTAGGACCCCCACCAACCCGACAAGGAAGGGAACATCCGTGCCTCAGCACTCCGGCACCCACCGCCCCGTGACGATCCAGAACAGCTCCATGGCGATCGATGGAGCGGAGGTGAGCCTCTACGGCGGTGCCGTCCACTACTGGCGTCTCGACCGGGACAACTGGGAAGGCATCCTCGACTCGGTCAAGCGCATGGGCTTCACCATGATCTCCATCTACATCCCGTGGGAGGTCCACGAGATCGAGAAGGGTCGCTTCGACTTCGGCGACATCAACCCGTCCAACGACATCGACGCCTTCTTGACGCTGTGCGAGCAGAAGGGGTTCAAGATCGTCGTCCGGCCCGGCCCCCAGATCAACTCCGAGCTGACCTGGTTCGGCTACCCGAAGCGGATCCTCGCCGACGAGCGCCTCCACGCGCTCAGTGCGCAGGGGTCCAAGGTCGTTCTCACCCAGGTTCCCAAGCCGATCCCGGCGCTGAACTACGCCTCCGACGCCTTCTACGACGAGACCGCTCTCTGGTACGACGCGATCTGCTCGATCCTGGCCAAGCACGCCTATCCCGCCGGCGGCGTCGTCGCCGCCCAGGTCGACAACGAGATGGCCTACTTCTTCGGAGTCAACGCCTACATCGCGGACTACTCGCCGGAGTCGGTCGAGGCCTACCGCGACTTCGTCGTCGACAAGTACGGCGACCTCGACGCCGTCAACGCGGCATACTCCCAGAGCTACCCGGACCGGGCCGGCATCGAGCCCCCGCGACGCTTCGCCGCCACCGACAAGGTGGACATCCCGTGGTACGCGGACTGGGCGGAGTACCGCGAGATGTACCTGGTCAACGCGATGGACCGCCTCGGCGGGATGATGCGCGAACGCGGGCTCGGTGGCATCGCGCTGTTCCACAACTACCCTCACCCGCTCGGCCCCGGTGGCGCTGCGTCGGGGTTCACGACGCCGTTCAACCTCATGCGACTCGAGGACAAGCTCGACTTCGTCGGGTTCGACATCTACTCCCGCAAGGAGCTGTTCACCCACGTCAAGACCGTCGCGTCGTACGTCGTCGGCACCAGCCGCTACCCGTACATCCCGGAGTTCATCGCCGGTGTCTGGCCGTGGTACCTCAACCCGGGCGACTGGCACGACGAGGAGTTCGTCACCAAGGCCGCCCTGATGCAGGGGATCAAGGGCTTCTCCCGTTACATGCTGGTCGAGCGGGACCGCTGGCTCGACTCGCCGGTGCGCCGCGACGGCAGCGAGCGACCCGAGAAGGTCGCGATGTTCGGCAACGTCAACGCGATGCTGGAGCGGGGAGAGTTCCACCGGTTCCGGCGCGACGCGGACGTGCTGCTGCTCGCCAACCGGGAGTACGACCGTCTGGAGGCCACGAGCGTCCTGGTCTCCTTCCCGGGCGACTTCCTCGAGACGCCGTCGGGCTTCTCGGAGTACGCCGGTCCGGTGACGGTGAGCGAGTCGACGCTCGGCTTCAGCGAGCCGGTGCAGATCGCGAAGGGCACCTGGTTCGGAGCGTTCAACGACGCTCTCGCCGCCACCGGCGCGAGCACCGTGCTCTCCGACACCGATCTGCGGCCGGGGCGCTGGGCCGGCCGCAAGGTCGTCGTCCTGGCGACGCTCGACTACCTCGACGCAGGCGTGCAACAGAGCCTGGTCGACTTCGCCCGACGCGGTGGCAGCGTCGTCATCGGACCGAAGGTCCCCGAGCTGGACAGCCTGATGCGACCCTGCTCGGTGCTCTCCGACGCCCTCGGCGCCGGGGTCAGCGAGGGGCAGGTGCCGGTGGGAGCCGGTTCCATCACCGTGGTGAGGGACCTGGCGAGCGTGCCGGGGACCGTGTCCCAGGTGGTGCGCACCGCCGGCGTCCAGGAGGCGACGACGAACGATCCGCGCCTGGACGTCACCGTGCACTCCGACCCGGATGACGCGAGCGCCAAGCTCGTCTTCGTCGCGAACCCGTCGGCCGAGCCGATCGAGGCCCAGGTCGATCTCGGGGTGGACCTCAAGGAGGTCGCCGAGGTCTGGGCCGGCCGGGAGGTCACGGCCATCGGCTCGACCATCCACGAGCCGATGGAGCCCTACTCGATCCACGTCTACCGGTGCACCGTCACCGCCTGAAGGGAGTACGCAGATGCTGCACCAAGACGTCCTCATGAGTGACATCGACGTGGACCAGTGGCGCAACGCCCAGGCGTTGCTCCTCAGGTCCGCCAAGGCCGCTCGCCGCCTCGTGGTCATCCACGAGGACGGCGAGGTGGTCAAGTTCCGCCACACCGCCGGCGTGGAGTGCGTCGGACGGGTCGACACGGTCGGCGACGCCCACGCGCTGGCCCGCGACCTGTACGAGAAGAACCAGGGCGAGGTCGACTTCGTCGTCGTCATGGAGCGCCATGCGGTCGACTCGTACTTCGCCGCGGTCCAGGACTCCTGGGCGATCGACGACGACCTCGACGTGTTCGTCCAGCGGACCTACCGTCTGCTCGACGACTTCGCGGACGGCATCGTCACCCACCCGGGCCCGGCCCGGGAGGTGCTCGGTCTCCAGTGGAGGACCGGCGCCTCTCTCCAGGAGGCCGAGGCGGCGGCGGAGGCCCTCGTCGCCGCGGGTGGCACGGTCATCCTCGGCGTCCACGACGGCGCCTCCCTGTGGGCGTCGCTGATCCTGGACTTCGACGCCGACCACAAGATCACCTCGATCACCACGGCTGACCCCGCCGTCGTCGACATCCAGGGAAGCGTCGACGACGTCCTCGACCGGCTGACAGCG
This sequence comes from Nocardia sp. 149-1B, assembly GCF_057747975.1. Taxonomy (NCBI): domain Bacteria; kingdom Bacillati; phylum Actinomycetota; class Actinomycetes; order Mycobacteriales; family Nocardiaceae; genus Nocardia; species Nocardia sp. 149-1B. The sequence goes on along the minus strand of NZ_CM173233.1, from coordinate 4,646,213 downwards.
TGGCAGCAGGCGGTGGGGAAGACGGTGTCTCTCGGACTCGTGCTCGACCAAGCAGCCGCGGAGAGGTACCTGGCCGCACCCGCCGCGGACAAGGGCGCGGTGCTGGCCTCGATGGTCTCGTCCGGCTCGGCTCTCTACCGGGCATAGCGACTCCACGGCCGGTCGACGCGCCGCACGGCGCGTCGACCGGCCGTCTGGTCGCTAGACGGCGCCGGCAGCTCTCAGGGAGTCGACGTTGAGAGTGGTACCGCCCGGCAGGCGGGCCAAGGCGTCTCGCTGGACTCCGATGGACGAGTACTCGGCGTGGAGGCTGGCGACTGCTGCGCCGGTCGCGCCGGAGTAGTCGCCGAGCGCCGCCCCCGTCAACGTCGGGGAGTAGCGCAAGGCGATCCGCAAGGAGTCCTCGTACTGGCTGAGGTCGGGAAGGAGCGACTTGGAGATGCCGCCGCCCAGAACGATGGTGTTCGGTTCGCAGGAGACCACGATGGCCATCAGGACGAGGAGAAGCGCCTGGTCGAACTGCGCCCGCAGCGCTCGGACGTGAGGGGGAGCATCCGCAGCGAAGAGCGCAGACGGATCATCCAGGTGGATGTTGGCATCGTGCGCCCGGCGCAGGATGCCGGGACCGGTCACCAGCTGTTCGAGGCGGCTGCCCATGGGCCCGGCGGGCAGCTGGCCGAACTCGCCGACGAGCCCTCGGCTGCCCTGGAGGAGCCGCCCCTCGACGGCAAGGCCAGCACCCAGGCCGGCGCCGAGAGTGAGGATGGCCGCATTCGGAGACGTCCTCGCGGCGCCGAACCTCATCTCACCCAACAGGGCGTAGTTGGCGTCGTTGTCGATCTGCAGTGGTTTGCCCAGTTCCCGCCGCACCGTGGCGAGGAACCCGGGGTCCTCGACCTGGGAGAGGTTCGGGGCGTTGGAGACCGAGCCGTCCTCTTGACTCACGGCCCCGGGAAGTCCGAGAGCGACCCGGCTGATGCGATCCCACCGCCCCGCGGCGACAGCACGGAGCTCTCGGACGAGCCACCGCGCCAGGTCCTGGGGCGAGAGTGCGGAAGGCGTGGACAAGGCCACGACCGTGATCGGTGCCGCCAGGAGATCCGCCAGCAGGACACGCGTGTTGGACGCGCCGAGATCGACGCCGAGGACCAGTGCACGGTCTGCGACGACGTCGATGGTGCGTGCGCGCCTGCCTCGGCTCTCCACGATGATCTCGTGTCCTTCGAGGAGCAGGCCGTCCGCGATCAGCTCGTCGACCGCCCGCGTCACCGTCGGCTGTGAAACCCCCGTGCTTGCGGCGAGCTGCTTGCGAGAGCTCGGCCGGCTCCGGAGGAGCTCGGTCAAGATCGCGCTGCGGTTCAGCTCTCTGGTGCCCTGGACCACCGGGTCTCCTTTCGGCTCAGGGCCATCCTAAATCCAGTCGCACGGCCCTCGGCAAACCCGGTGGAGTCGAGTTTCGTGTCTCGATCTCGCAAATTGTCGGCGGCTGCTCTTGACTTTAATTCCATCCTGAAAGCAAACTATCGCTGCTGGCTCCCGGGCTCGTGGTCGGACCGGCAGCTACCACTCCAGGCGGTGACCTGTCAGGCGCCGCCCCATCCACATCGGAAGGGTCAGGATGATCCGCACCACTAAGCCCATTCGGACACGGTTCGCCCGTGCCGGTGTGGTGCTGGCGCTCTCCGCGCTGGTACTCGCCGGATGCGCCGACTCCGACGCGTCATCAGAGAAGGGGTCCGACACGGGGGCCTCTGGCACGTCCACGACGACGGCAGAGGAGCCGAGTCTCGACTTCGTGGGGCCGAACGGCGAGAAGCCCGGGGCGCTCGATGAGCTCACCCTCACCGACGACGAGATCGCGAAGGTCAAGGAGGGCGACTACACGGCGGCATTCGTGTGGCACACGACCTCGGAGTTCGTCAACGCAGTCGAAGACGGCGCCCGCGCCGAGTTCGAGGAGCTCGGCATCGAGGTCGTCGCGAGCACGCAGGCGAACTTCGACGCCGCAACCCAGGCGAACAACCTCGAGACCGTGCTGGCGCTCCACCCGGACATCATCGTGGCGATCGCCGTCGACCCGACCTCGGCTGCGAAGACCTTCCAGCCGGCCGTCGACCAGGGCGTCAAGATCGCGATCATGACCACACCGCCGGCAGGTTGGACCGCCGGCAACGAGTTCGTCTCGATCGTTACCGAGGACCTGGCTCAGGCCGGCAAGGAGAACGCAGAGCTGCTCGGCGAGGCGCTCGGCGGTACCGGAGAGATCGCGTACATGTACCACGACGCCGACTTCTGGTTCACGAACCAGCGGGACCAAGCATTCAAGGCGTGGGCCGGCTACCTCTATCCGGACATGAAGATCGCCGTCGAGCAGGGCTTCACCGACGAGGCGAAGACCCAGGAGATCGCGGCGGCTCTGATCGTCAAGCATCCAGATCTCAAGGGCATCTACGTGCCCTGGGCGACCGCCGCACAGGGGGTTGTGGCAGCTCTGCGGGATGCCGGGCGATCGGACGTCAAGGTCGTCACCAACGACCTCGACGCGACTCTGGCCGCCGACCTGGTCAACGGCGGGAACATGGTCGGACTGGTCGGAAACGGTGCGACCGGGATCGGGCAGGGACTGGCCATCTCAGGCGCCTATGGGTTGCTCGACAAGTCCGCGCCCGCGCTCGTCGCGTCCACCCCGATCGGTGTCACCGCCGAGAACCTGGCGGAGGCGTGGGAGCAGGACTACGGAACGCAGCCGCCCGACAGCATCGGGTAGCGACCGAGTCACTGGCGAGCAACGAGCGGGTGTGTCGGTCCGTGACCCGGGCCGGCACACCCGCCACGAGAAGGGAGTAGTCCCGGTGGATGACGTTCCGGGTGGTTACGTGCAGACGGTGCGCGGTCCGGTGGAACCCGGGCAGCTGGGTCGGGTCCTCCCCCACGAGCACTTGGTCTCGCTGGTCCCGGGGCCCTGGCTGTCCGGTGGACGCAGCACGGTCGACGGGGCCGACGGGCGGTTCCACCACGACACCGACGACCCCGGGTTCGTCGAGGACCAGGTCAGCCATGGCGTCGCAGCATTGCGCGGTCTGAAGCGCCTGGGGTTCGACACGATCGTGGACCTCAGCCCCTACGGGGTCGTGGGCAGATCGGCGCACGGCGAGAACGTCGACATCCTCGAGCGGATCTCAGCGCAGACCGGGCTCCACATCGTGCTCGGCACAGCCACGTACCTCGGGAGCTTCAGTCCTCGCTGGGTGGCGGAGTCGACGATCGACCAGCTCGAAGCGAGATTCATCGAGGACGTCACGGTCGGCATCGGGGGCACCGGCCTGAAGGCCGGGATCCTAGGTGAGCAGGCGACCGGGCTCGGCGAGATCCTGCCTCATGAGGAGCTCAGCCTCCGTGCTGCGGCGCGCGCGCAGGTGGCCACCGGCGTCAGCCTGGTCACCCACACCACGCACGCGACCATGGCGTTGGAGCAGGTCGCGATCCTCCGCCAGGAGGGCGCCGACCTGAGCCGCGTGGTGATCGGGCACATGGACATCCGCCCGGACCTGGACTACCTGCTCGAGGTGCTCGATCTCGGTGTCAACATCGCCTTCGACACGATCGGCAAGCAGTTCTGGGACTTCTTCTTGGAGCCCCCGCCGTCGGACCCGGAGGAGGGCGAGTACGTCAAGCGCGCCTACCACCGATCCGACGTCCAGCGGGCCATCCGCCTGGTCGAGTTGGTGAACCGTGGCTACGGCAGACAGCTGATCCTGTCGCAGGACCTCACCGGTGCCGAGGTCTACCTGAACCCGAAGACCCACGGCCAGTGGGGTCTGGGGTACCTCGGAGCGGTCTTCCTGCCGATGTGTCTCGAGCACGGACTGGATGAGCAGTGGATCGACGTGCTCAGCCGTGAGAACCCCGTGCGGCTGCTCAGCCTCACGGGAACGTGAGCCAGCCTTCTGGGTGGTTCCGTCCACCCCCCGCTGATCGGCGGGTCGCAGATCCCACCGCTCGTCCGCCTCGGACATCGTCAATCACTGGACATGGAGCAGAACACGCATGAGCGATCTGGCACCGCGCCGGCGCAGCGACCAGGCCACCTACGTGGTGGGGGTCGACCTCGGTGGCACCAAGATCCGGGCCGGCCTCGCCGGCATGGACGGGTCGATCCTCGCCGACCTCACCGTCCGGACGAACCGCTCAGGCGCGGAGGTCAACAAGCAGCTCATCGAGATCACGCACCAGCTGAGTCATGATGCCGGGATCGCGCCCCGGTCGATCGTGGCGACCGGCATCGGCGGAGCCGGCGTGCCCGACCTCGACGAGGACGGGTTCAGTCGAGCTCCCAATCTCGCACTGATGGATCGCCATGGGTTCAAAGCCTCGTTGGTCGACGCCCTGGGCCACCCGGTGGTCCTCGAGAACGACGTCAACGTCGCCGCCGTCGGGGAGCTGCACTGCGGCGTCGGTCGCCGTCATCGGAACTTCGTCTGTATCTCCGTCGGGACCGGGGTCGGGATGGGGATCGTCGTCGATGGGCGGCTGATGCGCGGCGCTCACAGTGCCGCCGGTGAGATCGGCTACCTCCCGATCGGTGAAGATCCGCTCGATCCGGCCAACCGGCGGCGCGGACCCTTGGAGGAGGTGCTGGCCGGGGACCGGCTGGTCCAGCGGTTCACCGACGCCACCGGGAGGGTTGCCGACGCCGAAGCGGTGTTCGAACGAGCCTTGGCCGGCGACGAGGAGGCCACCAGGGCCATCGACGTGGAGGCCAAGTGGCTCGCGCACGCGATCCTCGCCGTGAACGCCGTCCTCGACACGGAGGTCGTCGTTCTCACGGGTGGCATCGGAGGGCGTCCGGAGCTCGTGCGTGCCACTACAGACTGGTTGACCACCCTGGGATGGAGGAGGCCGCCAGTGATCCAGAGCAGCCTGGGCGCGGATGCCCCGATCATCGGCGCCGTGCGCCTTGCGCTCGACGCCATCCACGACGAGACGAGAGGTGATGCGGGATGACCGGCTTGGCCATGCTGGCCGACACGAGGCTGCGGGAGCGGTTGATGACGGTGCGGTGGAGCCAGTACGTGGTCTACGTCGGCTTCGTCGTCGTGTTCGTCTACTTCGCGATCACCCAGACCCAGTACTTCCTCACCTCGACGAACCTGACGAACATCGTCATCCAGGCGGCCCCCATCACGGTCATGGCCGTCGGAGCCGTGTTCGTCCTGGGAGCCGCCGAGATCGACCTCTCCATCGGGTCCACGGTTGCGCTCTCGGCGCTGACCGCGGCGATGGTCCTCGAACACCTCGACCAGTGGTGGATCGCGGCGCTCGCGGGCATAGCCGTCGGCGCGGCGGTCGGCTTGGTGAACGGCCTGTTCGTCACCTGGGTGAGGCTTCCCTCGTTTCTGGTCACCCTCGCGACCATGGGTCTGATCGCCGGCCTCGCCAGGCAGATGAGCGACCTGCAGTCCGTGCCGGTCACCGACAGGACCTTCGTCCGCCTGTTCGGCGGGGGCGACCTTCTCGGGATGTCGATCTCCATCTGGTGGACGGCTGGGGCAGTGCTGCTGGGCTGGCACATCCTGCGCCAGCGCCGCTTTGGGGCGCATGTCGTCGCCGTGGGCGACGACCCCGGCGCGGCGCGGGTCAGCGGCATCAAGGTCGCACGGGTCCGGCTGATGGTCTTCGTGCTCTCGTCTGTCACGGCCGCCGTCGCGGGACTCCTCTACGCCGGCAGACTCCAGGGCGCGAAGTACTCGCTCGGAGAGACCGACCTCATGACGGTGATCGCCGCTGCCATCGTCGGCGGGACCAGCATGAACGGCGGCCGGGCGACCGTGGTGGGCGCGCTCGTGGGCAGCCTGCTCATGAGCATGATCAACAACGGCCTGATCCTGGCCGGTCTCAACTCGTCTCAGCAGATGATCGTCCGCGGCATCATCATCCTCGTCGCCGTCTCGCTGTCGCTGCGAACCAAGAAGAACAACTGAAGGAAGCAGGAGACCGACGTGTTCCTCGACGTACTGCGCAGGCGCAATCCTCAGTTCCTCGACGCCATCTCGACGCTACATGCGGACGGCCGGCTGCCCGCGAACTGCTTCGTCATCGACCTCGACGCCGTTCGCCGCAACGCCGCGGCCTTCGCCGCCGCTGCTGAGCCTCTCGGGCTCACCGTGTTCGCGATGACCAAGCAGATCGGCCGCAACCCCGATGTCTCCCGGGCCTTGGTCGGGGCCGGCGTCACCCACGCGGTCGGCGTCGACCTGCAGTGCGCCGTCGCGGCCCGGGCCGGCGGCCTGGAGGTCGGGCACATCGGACACCTCGTCCAGGTCCCACGGCACGATGCCGGTGCCGCCGCCGCGCTCAAGCCGCTCTACTGGACGGTGTTCAACGAGGACAAGGCTCGTGAGGCCGGCGCGGCAGCGCAGGATCTCGGCCGTACCCAGGACGTCCTGCTGCGCATCTTCGCGCCCGGCGATCGGTTCTACGCCGGCCATGAAGGCGGCTTCCCCGCTGAGACGGTGCTCGAGGTCGCCGACCTGATCGACACCATCCCAGGGGTGCGGTTCGCGGGAGTCACGTCCTTCCCGGCCACTCTCTTCGACCAGAGCACGAAGGCTGCTGTCGCCACGCCCAACCGCGCCACCCTCACGCGCGCCGCCCGGGCACTCCGCGCCAGCCGGGGCGACGTCGAGGTGAACGCTCCGGGCACCACCTCCGTCTCCGTCTTGCCGGACCTCGCTGAAGCGGGCGCCACCCAGGTCGAGCCCGGGCACGGCCTGACAGGAACGACACCTCTCCATGCCGTGGCCGACCTGGTCGAGGAACCCGCCATCGCGTACCTCAGCGAGGTCTCACACCTGCACCACGAGCGCGCCTACGTGTTCGGCGGCGGCCTCTACGTCGATCCGGTCCTCGGCGAGTCGCACAGCTCGGCCCTCATCGTGGAGCCGGGATCTCAGGACGTAGCCCGCGCGCGCCCGCATCCGGTCGAGATGCCGGCGCCGGCAGCGATCGACTACTACGCGACGGTCCCGCTGGCAGGGAGCGCCACCGTCCGCGTCGGCGACACCGTCATCTTCGGGTTCCGGCCGCAGGTCTTCGTGACCCGAGCGCTCACCGCAGCGGTCTCGGGCATCTCGACCGGCGACCTCCGAGTGGAGGGTCTGTGGTCCGCCGACGGGTCAGCTCCGATCACCGCCGACACGAACACAGGAGTCACGCCATGATCCCCGTCGCAGCGACCACCCCCGCCGACGCGGTTGCCAGCCCCCCGCTCCGACTGGTGGGGATCCACAAGAGCTTCGGTGGCGTGATCGCCGTGCAGCGGTTCGACCTCGAGGTGGCCGCCGGCGAGATCGTGGCGCTGGTCGGCGACAACGGTGCCGGAAAGTCGACCCTCGTCAAGATGATCTCCGGGGTCTACCAACCCACCTCGGGGGAGATCTTCATCAACGGCGACCGAGTCAAGTTCCGCGACGCGTCCGATGCCAGGTCTCAGGGGGTGGAGGTCGTCTACCAGGACCTCGCCCTGGCACAGAACCAGCCGGTGTACATGAACACCTTTCTCGGGCGGGAGCTCACCAAGGGACCGCTCAGGATCCTCGACCGCAAGGCGATGGCTCGCCAGACCCAGGAGCTCGTCGACACCCTCGACGTCCGAATTCCGTCGGCGAAGGCGATCCTCAGTGATCTGTCCGGGGGCCAGCGACAGGGGGTGGCCATCAGTCGAGCCACTCACTGGGCGACCGGCCTCGTGCTCATGGACGAGCCCACTGCGGCCCTCGGCGTGGCGGAGACCGCCAAGGTCGAGGAGCTCATCAACCGGCTCAAGCAGAGGGGCGCCGCGATCCTGATCGTCAGCCACAACATGGAGCAGGTGTTCCGCCTCGCCGACCGCGTCGCCGTGCTCCGGCGCGGCACCCACGTGGCCACGAAGAAGCTGTCCGAGACGAGTCACAACGAGCTCGTCGCGATGATCACCGGCCTCGTCGAATGAGCGGCACCCCCGGCGCACATCTGCGCGCGGAGATCATCGAACAGCCCGACCGCTGGATGGACCTGGCCGGTGCAGGCGACGACGCCCTGGGCGAAGCCGCAGAGCTCCTCCGATCCGTTCGACCTGAGCTCATCGTGCTGATCGCCAGGGGTTCGAGCGACCATGCCGCCCAGTACGCCCAGTACCTCGCGCACAACCTGCTCGGTGTTCCGTGCGTCCTGGCCACACCCGCCACCTTCACCGCGTACCACCGCGAGCTCCGGTGGCCGCGCTCCGTGGGCATGGCGATCTCCCAGTCAGGAGAGTCGCCCGACCTCCTCGCGACCGTGGAGGCGACGCAGGCAGCCGGAGTCCGGGTGATCGGGCTGACCAACGACACCCGCAGCAGCCTTGCGGCGATGGCAGACCTCCACGTTCCGCTGCGGGCCGGCCGGGAGCGCTCGGTGGCAGCCACCAAGACCTATACCTGCGAGCTGATCGCGCTTCACGTCATCATCACGCTCGCGGCCGGTGTCGCTCGCGGGACGGTCGGCGAGCGCATCGCGGTGGTCAGCGAGCAGGCAGCACGGGTTATCGTCGACGAGGTCGATGGTCCGGGCCTGCTCGCCTCCTTCGACACCTGTGACCAGGCGATGATCGTCGGCAGGGGCTATGGCATGGCGACGGCCAGGGAGGGCGCGCTCAAGCTGATGGAGACCTGCTCCATCGCTGCGTCCGGCTGGTCAGCGAGCGACGCCACCCACGGACCCCTGGGCCAGGTCCGGCCGGGCATGCCGGTCGTCGGGCTCCTGTCCGATCCGGCCACGGCGCCGAGTGTCGCAGCGTTCCTGACATCCGCCGAGGCCCTCGGAGCCCGGGTGCGACGCGTCGAGCTCCCGACCGAGGACCACGCGCTGACGCCACTGCTCGACATCCTGCCCCTCCAAGCCGCCGCACTGCGCACCTCGCTGGCGAAGGGCCTCGATCCGGACGCGCCGTCCGGGTTGGCGAAGGTGACCCGAACCTTCTGATCTCCGCACCGGCGGCACTCGCCCGGTGGCGCGGGGACCACTGGTCTCGTGTGCGCCGGCCAACCAACGCGGCGGCCCTCCTGGCCGTCGCCGTCTCACTGGGCTCCCTGAGCTCGCTGACCGCCTGCGGTGACGAAGACGCCAGCGTCGGGAAGCCGGCGACGTCCGAGTACGACGGGCCGCTCTACCTCGCCGAGGGCGAGGGCCGGCACCCGCGGGCCGGCGCCGCCGGCGATGTCGTCGACTGCGACACCTGGGGCACCGGCCAGGCGTTCCATGGCGAGGAGTACTCCGAGGGGGCCACGGCCGACGACCCCGCGAAGGCCGTCCGGTACGCCTTCAGCGAGGGGCTCTTCTTCTCGATGCCCCGGGACCTGCTGGTCGCGGCCGAGACCGACGACCGGGTCCTGTACGTCGCCGAGGTGGACGGGCTGCCCAAGGCCGCGTTGATCGTGCACGACGGCGAGGGGTCCGAGGGCGCCGGCGGCGACGGGTGGTACGCCGAGTCCTGGGCGGTCTGCGACGCGGTCGAGCTGCCCGGGGAGTTCCGCGAGGAGTACGGCTACGAGGTGTGGACCGACGCCGACGGCCGGCCCGTGCCCACCACCGAGCTCACGGTCGTGAGCGGCCCCGAGCACTGCAGCTGGGAGGACATGACGTTCCTCAGCCTGGGACGGACGGACAGGCAACCGACGTTCGTCCGCGACCCCGACCCCGAGCTCGGCGACTACTTCGCCGAGCCCTACCAGGAGCACACGCAGCTCCCCGACGATGCGGTCGACACGCGCTTCCGGCACGGGGACGACCGGTTGTGGCTGGCGCCCGATCGCTCCCGCGCCTACGTGGGTGCGACCCCCGACGACGTCGAGGTGTGGCCGCGGACCGTCCAGCAGCTGGGGTGCGCCTGAGCCGGCGCGGGACCGAACCGCTCCTTGACCGAACCTGAGACGCTGGGAGACATGGCGACCCCCGCGGACGACTGGTTCGGCCAGGCCTTCTCGAAGGCCTGGCGGGACAAGGCCGAGGAGATCGGGCGGTTCAACCTCGCGATCTTCGGCAAGACCGGGGTCGGCAAGAGCACGCTGGTCAACGCGATCTTCGGCCAGGAGATCGCGGCCACCGGGATCGGTGAGCCGGTCACCCGGGCCGAGCACCTCTACCTCCACCGGAGCGGAACGCTCGGGGTGCTCGACACCCGCGGGCTGGAGGTCGGCCGTGACAACGACGTACTGATCGGCGAGCTCCAGGACTACCTCCACGGCATGCGCCGCAAGCCGCTGGCCGAGCAGCTGCACGTCGCGTGGTACTGCGTGCGTGCCGGCGACCGGCGCTTCGAGGCGACCGAGGCCGCGTTCGTCCGCGCGCTCCACGAGCTCGGGCTGCCGGTGATCCTCGTGCTCGCGCAGGTGCCCAGGGCGGGCGACCGGGTCCACCCCGACGCCGAGGCGCTGGCCGCGAGCATCGCCGAGCTGCGGCTGCCCATCGTGGACGGCCTGATCCACTACACGATGGCCCTCGAGGACGACTTCACCGGCCAGGCGGCGTACGGCCTGCAGGAGCTCCTCGATGCCACCTTTCGAGGCGCGCCGGACGGCGTTGCTCACGCGATCACCGCGGCCCAGCGCATCGACTACGCCCGCAAGCGAGAGCGGGCCGAGAAGGCGATCAAGACGGCGACGGGAGCCGCCACCACCGCCGGAGCCTCCCCGATCCCCTTCTCGGACGCGGCCATCCTGGTCCCGCTTCAGATCGGGATGATGGCCTCGATCGCCGTGACGTACGGCGTGCCGCTCGAGCGCTCGACCGCGGCGTCGCTGGCAGCCACCGCGGCCGCGACCACGGCCGGCCGGTCGCTGGTCACCAACATGATCAAGTTCGTCCCCGGTGCCGGCACGATGGTGGCCGCCCCGATCAGCGCGACCGTGGCCGGCACGTTCACCTACGCCATGGGCCAGGCCTGGTTGCGGGTGTGCGAGCGACTGTCCCGGGGCGAGCTCGGCACGGTCGGGGGAGCCCTGGACGGTGATTCGGTGCGCAAGATCTTCCTCGAGGAGTTCAAGACCCAGGCCGCGCGGCGCAGACTGGGCTCGTGAAGAGACGGCTCGCGAACGGGTGGAGCTCATGACCCGTTGGGAGCGGATCGCCCGGACGACCGTGGGCGAGGACTACGCCTCGGCGTACGCCCAGCGGTTCGCGGCCATGGCCGAGCGCGGCGAGGACGTGCACGGCGAGGCCGGGTTGTTCACGCGGCTGGTCCCGGCTCCGGCGCGGGTGCTCGACGCCGGCTGCGGCACCGGACGGATCGCGGTCCGTCTCGACGAGCTCGGGTACGACGTCGTTGGTGTCGACGTCGACGCCTCGATGCTGGAGCACGCGCGGGCCGCCGCGCCCGGGCTGGACTGGCGGCTGGCCGACCTCGCGTCGATGGACCTCGGCGACCGCTTCGACGGCCTGCTGGTCGCGGGCAACACGATCCCGCTGCTCGAGGAGGGCACGCTGGACGCCGCGTGCGGGCGGCTCGCCGCGCACACCGTGCCGGGAGGTGCGGTGGTCTGCGGGTTCGGCCTCGACGCGGCGCACCTGCCGGGGGACTGCCCGCCGACCCCGGTGGAGCAGGTCGATGCGGCCATGTCGTCGGTCGGGCTGAAGCCCTCACGCCGCTTCGGCTCCTGGGCGGGTGACCCGTTCGACCCGGCAGGTGGTTACGTGGTGACCGTGCACCGGAGGGTCTCGTGAAGGTCGTCGTGCTGACCGGGGCCGGGATCTCCGCCGAGAGCGGCGTCCCGACCTTCCGCGACGCCGAGGGACTGTGGCACGGGCACCGCGTCGAGGAGGTCGCGACCCCGGAGGCGTTCGAGCGTCAGCCGGAGCTCGTGCACCGGTTCTACGACCAGCGGCGCGCCGCCCTGGCCGCGGTCGAGCCCAACGACGCCCACCGCGCGCTCGCCCGCCTCGAGGACAGCCTCGGGGACGACCTCCTCGTGGTCACCCAGAACATCGACGACCTCCACGAGCGCGGTGGCTCGCGCCGCGTCCTGCACATGCACGGTCGGCTCCGGTCGGCGCTGTGCCGGGCGTGCACTCGCCGGTTCGACTGGGCGGACACCCTCGGTGACCGGCCGCCGTGCCCGTACTGCGGCCTGCGCGAGCTGCGCCCCGACGTGGTGTGGTTCGGCGAGATCCCCTACGACATGGACCGGATCCTCGGGTCTCTGGGTCGGGCCGACCTGTTCGTGTCGATCGGCACCTCGGGCGCGGTGCACCCGGCCGCCGGGCTCGTGCTGTACGCCGCCCGCCAGGGCGCCCGGACGCTCGAGCTCAACCTCGTGCCGAGCGAGAGCAGCCACCTCTTCGACGAGGCCCGCCACGGTCTCGCGTCGCGTCTCGTCCCGGCCTGGGTCAAGGAGCTGCTCGGCTAGCCCGCGAAGTGTGACTCCGGGCCTTCTTCTGGCACGGTGAGCGCACCAACCTCAGGAGGAATCGCGTGGCGCGTATCGCAATGGCAGTGACCGGGCTCGGGACGGCGGTGCTGCTGACCGCTTGTGGCGGCGGCAACGGGTTCGCCGACAAGTCGGCGGACGACATCGTCAAGACCGCGAAGTCGGACATGGGTGACCTCAAGGCTGTGAAGGTCAGCGGTTCGGTGACCAGCGACGGTCAGCAGGTCGACATCGACCTGCAGGCAGGTTCGGGGGGCGACTGCACCGGCACGATCGGCATCGGTGGTGGCACGACCGAGCTGCTCGGGGTCGACGGGACGACGTGGATGAAGCCCGACGAGGCGTTCTGGCGCTCGACCGCGGGTGACGCCGCCGACCAGGTCATCGCGACGGTCGGTGACAAGTGGGTCGTCGTGCCGACCGAGGAGGAGTCGTTCGACACGTTCTGCGACGTCCAGAAGCTCCTCGACCAGCTGCTCAAGGACGACAGCACGGACAAGTCGACGTACTCCAAGAAGGGCACCGAGGACGTCGACGGCGAGAAGACCGTGAAGATCGACAACAAGGATCCGAAGGACGGGACCTCGACCGGCTACGTGCTCGTCGACTCCCCGCACTACCTGGTCAAGATCGAGAAGACCGACGGCGCGGACACCGGGAGCGTGACGTTCTCGGAGTTCGACAAGACGTTCGACGTCGAGGCTCCGGCCGACGACGAGGTCATCGACTTCAACAGCATCACGGGCTGACGAGGCCCCGGGGACGGCCCGATCCGGGTCGTCCCCGGGACTCCGCACCACGCGGGGCAGGACTACGGGCCGACGAGCGCTCCGGCGTGGGGCGGCAGCACCAACCGACCCTGATCGAGCGAGGCGCCGGCGCCGGTCTCGAACAGCAGCGCTTCCGCGTCGACCTCGACCGTCGCTTCGGCGTCGCCGAAGTTCACCACGACCAGCAGCTCGTCGCGGCGCATCGTGAACACCCGGTTCTCCTCGTCGGCCGTGCACGCCACGGAGGCGAAGGATGGGTCCGTGAGCGACTCGTGCTCACGCCTCAGCGCGGCCAGCCGGCGGTAGACCTCGAGGATCCGCGCGTGCCGCCCCGTGGTGGCCTCGGTCCAGTCGAGCTTGGAGCGCAGGAACGTCTCCGGGTCCTGCGGATCCGGTACGACGGCCGGGTCCCAGCCCATCTGCTCGAACTCCGCGATCCGGCCCTCGGCGGTCGCGGTGCCGAGCTCGGGCTCCGGGTGGGAGGTGAAGAACTGGAACGGCGTGGACGCCGCCCACTCCTCGCCCATGAACAGCATCGGCGTGAACGGGCCGCACAGTGTCAGCAGCGCCGCGCAGGCGAGCTGGTCGTCGTCGAGCACCTCGGTGATCCGGTCGCCGCGGGCGCGGTTGCCGATCTGGTCGTGGTTCTGGTTGCAGACCACCAGCCGCCAGGCCGCGGTCGTGCGCAGGTCGACCGGGAAGCCGTGGTTGCGGCCGCGGAACGACGACCAGGTGCCGTCGTGGAAGAACCCGCGCTCGCACACCTTCGCCAGCGCCGAGAGCGGCGCGAAGTCGGCGTAGTAGCCCGACGTCTCACGGGTGAGCGCGACGTGGACCGCGTGGTGGAAGTCGTCGCTCCACTGGGCGTCGAGCCCGTAGCCACCGGCCTCCCGCGGGCGCACGAGCCGGGTGTCGTTGAGGTCGGACTCCGCGATCAGCGTCAGCGGCCGGCGCTGGTGGGCCGAGAGCGCGTCGACCTCGACCGCCATCTCCTCCAGCAGGTGCTGGTGGCCGGCGTCGTTGAGCGCGTGCACGGCGTCGAGCCGCAGCCCGTCGACGTGGTAGTCGGCAAGCCACATCCGCACGTTGTCGAGGATGTAGCGGCGCACCTCGTCGGACCCAGGACCGTCGAGGTTGAGGAAGTCGCCCCACGTGTTGGCACCGGTCTTGAGGTACGGCGCGAACAGCGGCAGGTAGTTGCCCGACGGTCCGAGGTGGTTGTAGACGACGTCCTGGATGACGCCGAGCCCGGAGGCGTGGCAACCGTCCACGAAGCGCTGGTAGGCCTCGGGGCCGCCGTACCCCTCGTGGACCGCGAACCAGCCGACTCCGTCGTAGCCCCAGTTGTGGGTGCCGTTGAACGCGTTGACCGGCATCACCTCGACCAGGTCGACGCCAACCTCGCGCAGGTGGCCGAGCTTCTCGAGCGCCGCGTCGAACGTGCCCTCGGGGGTGAACGTCCCGATGTGCAGCTCGTAGATCACCGACCCCGCGAGCTGGCGCCCCGTCCAGGTGGCGTCGTTCCAGACGTAACCGGAGGGGTCGTAGGTCTGCGAGCGCTGGTGGACGCCCGCCGGCTGACGTCGGGACCGGGGGTCGGGTCGCGGCGTGTCCGAGTCGTCGATCAGGTAGCCGTAGTCGATCCCTCCTTGCGCGACGTCGGGGACGGGCTCGGCCGGCGACCACCAGTCGCCGGTGCCTCGCACCATCTCGACGGTCTCATCGGCCACCGACAGGCGGAGCCGCTGGGCCGACGGTGCCCAGACGTCGAAGGGTCCGCGGGTCATCGGATCAGTCCTCTCGTACGAGCAGTGCCACGGGCAGCGTGGCGAGCAGCTCGGCGAGCCGCGGCGACGCGGGGGTACCCGTGAGGGCGTCGTGCCACGCACCCGGCGGCAGCTCGAGCTCGGTGTCGCCCCATCCGCCGCGCGCAGCGAGCCCCACGGGCAGCCGGGTGGCGACCGCGATCGCCCCGCCCCGGTCGAAGGCCAGGACGTGCTCGGCGGCCGGTCCGGTCGCCCGGACGCCGGCGTACGTCGAGAACAGCTCCGGCCGGTCACGCCGCAGCGTCAGCGCGGTGCAGGTGACGTGCAGCTTGTCGACCGCGTCGTCGCTGTCGTCGCCGGCCAGCACGGCCGCGCGGTGGTCGAAGTCGACCGGGCGCCGGTTGTCGGGGTCGACGAGGGAGGTCTCCCACAGCTCGCTGCCCTGGTAGACGTCGGGCACGCCGGGCATCGTGATCGCGACCAGCTTGGCCGCGAGCGCGTTGGAGCGGCCGGGCGGGTCGATCCGCTCGGCGAGGTCGCCGAGCACCTCGCGCACCTCGGCGGAGTCGAAGACCGCGTCCACCATGGCGTGCACGGCGGCCTCGTAGGCCTCGTCGGGTGCGGTCCACGTGGTGCGGTCGCCCGCCTCGCGCATGGCCTTCTCGGCGTAGCCGTGCAGCCGCATCCGCAGGTCGGGAAGGTGATCAGGCGTCCAGGCACCGAGGATCGCCTGCCAGAGCAGCGACCCGAAGCCCGGGTCGGGCACCGGCACGAGCTCGAGCAGGCGGTCGAGTGCCCGCTCCCACACGTCCGGCATCTCGGCGAGCGTGGTGATGCGCGCCCGCACGTCCTCGCCGCGCTTGGTGTCGTGGGTCGAGAGCGTGGTCATCGCGTGCGGCCAGTCCCGTTGACGCGTCGCCATCGCCTCGTGGAACGCACTCGTGTCGATCGCGAACACCGACGGGTCGCCGCCGACCTCGTTGAGCGAGGTCAGCCGGGAGTAGCGGTAGAACGCGCAGTCCTCGACGCCCTTGGCCATCACCATCCCGCTGGTCTGCTGGAACCGCAGCGCGGGCGGGCTCGTGGGGTCGGACAGCACGGGCTCGAGCACGTCGTACGTCGAGGCGAGGTCGGGCCGGGTGCGCCGGGCGTGCGCGAACGCCTCGTCGAGGTGCTCGCGCCCGAGCGGCAGGTAGGAGCGGTAGACCGGGAAGCAGGCCAGCAGCTCGGCGACCGCGTCGACGACCTCCTCGAACGGCGCTGCCTCGGTGACACCCCGGACCTCGCGGCTGATCCGGCGGGCCTCCGACCCGAGGATGCCGTCGGCCACGGCGCGCTTGGTGCCGTGGATCATCTCGGCCCAGTCGACGGGCTCGCCGCGCAGCCTGGCCTCGAGCCGGTCGAGGGGACCCTGGGCGGCCGGGTCGGTGAGGACCCGGTCGATGAACGCGAGCGCGTCGTACCCCGTCGTGCCCTGCGTCGGCCAGTCGGAGGAGAGCGTCTCTCCGGGCTCGAGGATCTTCTCCACCAGGACGTAGGCCCCACCGGTGAGCCCGGCGAGGTCGTCGAGGTAGCCCTGCGGGTCGCGCAGACCGTCGGGGTGGTCAACGCGCAGGCCGTCGACAAGGCCGTCGTCGAACCAGCGCTTGATCTCCACGTGGGAGCGAGCGAAGACCTGGGGGTCCTCCACGCGCACCCCGGCGAGCGTGTTGACCGCGAAGAACCGCCGGTAGTTGAGGCTGTGGTCGGCCTCGCGCCAGTTCACCAGGCGGTAGTGCTGCTCGTCGTGGGTCGAGGTGCCGGGCGCCAGCGGGAACCGCATCTCGTGGTAGCGGACCTCACCTCCCTCGACGTGGATCGAGCCCTCGTCGCCGTCGCCCACCACGGGGATCAGCACCTTGCCGCCGCCGGCGTTCCAGTCGACGTCGAAAGCGTCGGCGTACGCCGAGTCGCGGCCGTGCTCCAGCAGGTCCCACCACCAGGAGTTCTCTGCCGGGGTCGCGACACCCACGTGGTTGGGGACGATGTCGACCAGCACTCCCATGCCGAGCCGGTGCGCCTCGGCGGACACCGCGGCGAGCCCCTCGGGCCCGCCGCGCTCCGGGTCGATCCGGTCGAAGGCCACGACGTCGTAGCCGTGGTCGCTCCCGGGCTCCGCCGCGAGCAGCGGCGACAGGTAGACCCAGTCGACGCCGAGCGCGTGCAGGTAGGGCAGGCGGCGCGCGGCCTCGAACAGGTCGAAGCGGGACGTGATCTGCAGCCGGTAGGTGCTGACCGGGGTTCGCATCGGCTCAGGCACGGCGGGCTTGGGCGACCGACGCGGCGACCGAGTGGTCCGGCTCCGCTTCGGGCTCCTGGTGCTCGCGGAGCACGATCACGCTGCGCGAGGTCATGGAGTACGTCGAGCCCGCGGGGTACGCCGGCTGCTCGTCGGCCGAGCCACCGGTGTCGACCACCACGTCCCAGGCATCGGCGTACTCGTCGGGCGGCAGGGTCACCTCGGCCGGCCCGTCGGCGTTGAAGTAGAGCAGGAAGTGGTCGTCGATGATCGCGTTGCCGCGGTCGTCGACGCCGGCGATGCCGTGACCGTTGAGGTACATCCCGATGGCCTGCGTGCCGCTCGTCCAGTCGCCGTCCTCCATCGGCCGGCCGTCGAGGTGCAGCCAGACGATGTCGTTGAGCCGGTCACCGTCGCCCCCGTCCGGGACGCGCACGGCGTCACCGGTGAAGAAGCGCTTGCGGTGAAACGTCGGATGCTCGCGACGCAGCCGGGCGAGCGCCGCCGTGAACTCGACGAGCGGCTTGTCGGCGTCGTCCCAGTGCACCCAGCTGATCTCGGAGTCCTGGGCGTAGGTGTTGTTGTTGCCCTGCTGGGTGCGGCCCATCTCGTCGCCGTGCAGCAGCATCGGCACGCCCTGGCTCAGCAGCAGCGTCGCGATGAAGTTGCGCTGCTCGCGGGCTCGGAACGCGAGGATCTCGGGATCGTCGGTCGGGCCCTCGACGCCGTGGTTCCACGAGCGGTTGTGGCTCTCGCCGTCGTTGTTGTCCTCGCCGTTGGCCTCGTTGTGCTTGTCGTTGTAGGACACGAGGTCCTTGAGCGTGAACCCGTCGTGGGCGGTCACGAAGTTGATGCTCGCGACCGGCCGCCGACCGGAGTGCTCGTAGAGGTCGGCCGAGCCCGCGAGCCGGGAGGCGAACTCGCCGAGCGACGGCTCGCCGCGCCAGAAGTCACGCACGGTGTCGCGGTACTTGCCGTTCCACTCCGTCCACTGCGGCGGGAAGCCGCCGACCTGGTAGCCGCCGGGGCCGATGTCCCAGGGCTCCGCGATCAGCTTGACCTGGCTGACCACCGGGTCCTGCTGCACGAGCTCGAAGAACGTCGAGAGGCGGTCGACGTCGTAGAACTCGCGCGCCAGCGTCGAGGCCAGGTCGAAGCGGAAGCCGTCGACGTGCATCTCGGTGACCCAGTAGCGCAGCGAGTCCATGATCAGCTGCAGCGAGTGCGGGTGCCGGACGTTGAGGCTGTTGCCGGTGCCGGTGTAGTCCATGTAGTAGCGCTGGTCGTCCTCGACCACGCGGTAGTACGCCGCGTTGTCGATGCCCTTGAAGCTCAGCGTGGGGCCGAGGTGGTTGCCCTCGGCGGTGTGGTTGTAGACCACGTCGAGGATGACCTCGATGCCCGCGGAGTGCATCGCCTTGACCATCGACTTGAACTCCTGCACCTGCTGGCCTGGCAGCCCGGTGGCGGCGTAGTCGGCGTGCGGCGCGAAGAACCCGAGGGTGTTGTAGCCCCAGTAGTTGCGCAGGCCCTTCTCGAGCAGGGTGCTGTCCTGGATGAACTGGTGCACGGGCATCAGCTCGATCGCGGTGACGCCCAGCTTCGTCAGGTGGTCGGTGATCGCGGGGTGTGCCAGGGCGGCGTAGGTGCCGCGCAGCTCCTCGGGTACGTCGGGGTGCAGCTGGGTCAGGCCCTTGACGTGCGCCTCGTAGATGACGCTCTCGTTGTAGGGGTAGTCCAGCCGGCGGTCGCCCTCCCAGTCGAAGAACGGGTTGATCACCACGCCGTGGGTCATGTGGGCCGCGGAGTCGTCGTCGTTGCGAGAGTCCTCGTCCCCGAAGTTGTAGGAGAACAGGCTCTGGTCCCAGTCGATCTCGCCGCTGGTCGCCTTGGCGTAGGGGTCGAGCAGCAGCTTGTTGGGGTTGCAGCGCTGGCCGTTCTCGGGGTCCCAGGGGCCGTGCACCCGGTAGCCGTACCGCTGGCCCGGCTGGACGGCGGGCAGGTAGCAGTGCCACACGTAGGCGTCGACCTCGGTGACCGGCACGCGCGTCTCGGTGCCGTCCGCGTCGAACAGGCACAGCTCCACGCCCTCGGCGACCTCGCTGAACAGGGTGAAGTTGGTGCCACTCCCGTCGAACGTCGCGCCCAGCGGGTAGGGGCGCCCCGGCCAGACCTCCATGGCACCCTCTCCCTGAGCGTCAGGTCGCTCGTCCACGTGCTCCACACCATCAGTGGTTGGAACGATCAAAGCACACCCCTCTGTCTGGCCAGCAACTGATCGGCGCAGTACCCACCTCGGGTGGGTCCGAACCGGATCCCGCCCGCTCAGTGGCCAACGTCTCCTCCTCAGCCCTAGGCCGGCAGCCCTCCGTCGATCCGCTCGAAGTCGGGCAGCACGTGACGCACCCAGTCGACGCTGAGGTGGTCGGCGTTCGCGTGGACCATCCGGCCGCCCGCGAAGGCGGGACAGCGGCCGTCGAGGCAGGCGAGCGTCAGCAGGTCGAGGAAGCGGGCGCCGGACTGCTCGGCAGCGCGCTCGGTGCGCTGGTTGGCCTGCCGGACCACGGCGGTCTCGGGGCTGGTGCAGCTGGCCATCGTGGCCCGCGCGTCGGTGAGGCAGTCGATCGGGTCGAAGCGGAGCGTGCTGGTGTCGCCGAGCACGCGGATGTCGTCCGATGTCGTGCTCACCCGGTCGAGGAACCGGCGTACTCCCTGGCTCCAGGTGGCCAGGGGGTCCTCGACGTGCGCCATGGTGGGCGGCAGGCTGCGTGAGCCGACGTACACCACGTCCGGGTGCAGCTCGGAGAGCTCGCCCATGACCCAGACGCGGAAGTCCTCGCACGCCTGGTACGGCTGGGAGCCCTGGTCGCTCAGCTGCGGGATGTCGTAGACCGAGCAGCCGTACTTGATGAGCGGGAGCACGCGGAAGCCCTGCTCGCGCCCCATCGCGTCGATCGCGGGCAGCCACTGCCCGGCATGGGAGTCGCCGACGACCACCACCGTGCGGTCGGAGTCGACGTCACCGACCGGGCAGCTCCGCGCCTTGCTCCGGTCGTGACCGACCCAGCACGTGTAGACGTAGTTCCACAGGTCGTTCTTGAGCTCGTCGACCTGGCCGAGGTCTCGCAGGGGGAAGGCGACCGGGTCGCGTTGATCGGCCATCCGCAGCGACTCCGCCAGCTCCTCTCCGGCCGGCCGGTGCTCGGCACGGAGGGCGACGTACTGGTGGCTCGCCTCGATCTGCCGCTCGAGGCGCCCGCCGGCGAGCTCGCGGCCACCGAGGACGGCGACGGCGACCACGGCGATGGCGACCGGCCAGAGCACGAGACCGCGCAGCTGGGAGCCGCGCCACCACCGGCCCCGACGCACGGGGTTCTCGACGAGGTAGAAGCTCGCGGCCGAGAGTGCCAGGGCCACCAGGAGCAGCGCCAGGGTCTCGACCCGGGTGCGGTGCGGGCCGGTGCGCTCGGCCCAGAGGACCAGCACCGGCCAGTGCCACAGGTAGATGGAGTACGACAGGTCGCCCACCCAGGTGACCGGGCGCAGCGACAGCAGCCGGCCCACCACGGTGGGCCCGGGGCCGGCGGCGACCATCGCCACCGTGCCCAGCACCGGCAGCAGGGCGTGGTAGCCGGGGAAGGCAGTGGTGGCGTCGAAGCGCACGGCCGCCACGGCGACGGCGGCCAGGCCCGCGAGCGCGAGCGCCTCACGCGCCGCGCGACTCAGACCCTGCAGGCGCTTCCAGCCCAGGGCGAGCAGGACGCCGGCGCCGAGCTCCCAGGCACGGGCCAGGGAGGAGAAGTACGCCGCCGTGGCGTCGTCGCGGGTGAGGAGCACCGACCAGACGAGTGAGCAGGTGAGCAGCACGCTGACGACGACGGTGACGGTGCGCCACGGCGCCCGCCCGGCGCGGCGGGACAGCAGGAGCAGTCCGCCGAGGAGCGGCGGCCAGACCAGGTAGAACTGCTCCTCGACCGCCAGCGACCAGTAGTGCTGGACCGGCGAGGGTGGCAGCCCCTGGGAGAAGTAGTCGGTGCCGAGGGAGGAGAAGTGCACGTTGGCCAGGAAGGCCGCCGCCCAGCCTGCGTCGGTGGTGACCCGCTGGGTGGCCTCGTAGGACAGCTCGAGCGCGACGAAGCCGACGACGGCGACGAGCACGAGCGTGGCCGCCGGCAGGATCCGGCGGGCCCGGCGGGAGTAGAACGTGCCGAGCGAGATCCGCCCGTCGCGTTCGCCCTCCCGGAGCAGCAGCCCGGTGATGAGGAAGCCGGACAGCACGAAGAACACGTCCACGCCGACGTAGCCCCCACGCAGCCAGGACACACCTGCGTGGTCGAGCACCACGATGCCGACCGCCAGGGCGCGCAGGCCCTGCACGTCGGGTCGCCGGTCACCGCCCCCGCCGGACGACTTCTCGGCGACGGCGGTGTCGTCGCGCGACCGACCCCCGGACATCCCTGGGACCGTACCAAGAACTCACCCGTGGGGGCCCGATCGCGGCGCGGGGGAATGCGCGGCGGACCGCGTGGGTTGCGCGCATACATGGCGGTCTCTGAGGTGTCTCGGTCCAGTGTCGGCCTGCGCAGCGAGCGTGGGCCGGTGCTGCTCGCGGTGATGCTGAGCATCGGACTGGTCGCGATCGACTCGACGATCCTCGCCACGGCCGTGCCGGCGGTGGTGGAGGACTTGGGCGGGTTCACCCAGTTCCCCTGGCTGTTCTCGGTCTACCTCCTCGCCCAGGCCGTCTCGGTCCCGGTCTACGCCAAGCTCGCCGACCAGTTCGGTCGCAAGCCGGTGATGCTGGTCGGCATCGGCCTGTTCCTCCTCGGGTCACTGCTGTGCGGACTCGCCTGGGGGATGGGCGCCCTGATCGCGTTCCGGGCCGTGCAGGGGCTGGGTGCCGGTGCGGTCCAGCCGGTCGGCATGACGATCGTCGGCGACATCTACTCCGTCGCCGAGCGCGCCAAGGTCCAGGGCTACCTCGCCAGCGTCTGGGCGATCTCCGCGGTCGTGGGCCCGACGCTCGGCGGCGTCTTCGCCGACTACCTGTCCTGGCGCTGGATCTTCTTCGTGAACCTCCCGCTCGGCATCGCGGCCGCCTGGATGCTCGGTCGCCACTTCTCCGAGGACGTGGCCCGCGAGCGGCACCGCATCGACGTCGCCGGATCGGCGTTGCTCGCCGGCGGCGGCATCCTGCTCCTGCTGGGCCTGCTCGAGGGCGGGATCCGTTGGTCCTGGTCGTCCGGCACCAGCGTCGCCCTGTTCGTCGTCGCCGGCGCCCTGCTGGTGGGCTTCGTGCTGGTCGAACGCCGGGCCGCGGAGCCCGTGCTGCCGCTGTGGGTCTTCCGCCGGCGGGTGCTCGTCTCGGCGATGCTCGCCTCGCTGGTCGTCGGGGTGCTGATGATGGGGCTCTCGACGTACGTCCCGCTCTATGCACAGACGGTCCTCGGTCATGGCGCGGTCATGGCGGGCTTCGCCCTCGCGGCGATGACGCTCGGCTGGCCGATCGCGGCGTCGAACGCGGGCCGCCTGTACCTCACGATCGGGTTCCGCCGCACGATGCTGATCGGCGGAGCCATCGGCCTGGGTGGCGCGTCCTTGCTGCTCACCATCGACCAGCACAGCTCGATCCTGCACCTGGCGGCGCCCTGCTTCGTGATGGGCATCGGCTTCGGACTGGTCGCCAGTCCGTCGGTGATCGCCGCTCAGTCCTCGGTCACCTGGCAGCACCGGGGCGTCGCCACCGGCACCACGATGTTCGCCCGCTCCGTCGGCAGCGCCGTGGGCGTGGCGGTCTTCGGCGCGATCGCCAACGGTGTGGTCGCCTCCCGGCTCGGCCGTGGGGTCCCCGACCTCGAGCACCTGACCCCGAGCGTGCTCCACCCCGCGGTCCACGCGGTGTTCCTCGCCTCGGCGATCACCGCGGTCTTCCTGATCGCGGTCTCGGCGGTGATGACGCACCGCGTCGTGGAGCCGGTTACCGACTAGTAGCCGTCGACGTAGGATGCCCGCCATGAAGCGGAGCATCTACGACGAGGACCACGAGGCGTTCCGCGCCTCCGTGCGCGAGTTCCTCGAGCGGTCGGTCATCCCCCACGTCGAGCAGCACGCCGCCGACAAGGCGATCCCACGGGACTTCTGGCTCGAGGCGGGCCGGCAGGGGTTCCTCGGCCTCGAGATCCCCGAGGAGCACGGCGGCGCCGAGGCTGGTGACTACCGCTTCAACGCGGTGCTGCTGGAGGAGCTGAACAAGGTCAACGCGGCGCTCGGCTCGTGCGTGGGCATCCACGCCGACATCACCGCGCCGTACCTCGTCGAGCTCGGCACCGAGGAGCAGAAGAAGCGCTGGCTGCCCGGTGTCGCCGCGGGCGAGATCCTGCTGGCGATCGGCATGACCGAGCCGTCGGGCGGCTCGGACCTCGCAGCGTTGAGGACCACGGCCGTCAAGGACGGCGACACGTGGGTCCTCAACGGGTCGAAGACGTTCATCACCAACGGCTACTCCGCCGACCTGGTGATCATCGCCGCACGTACGTCGCCGGAGAAGAAGGCCCGCGGCATCACGCTGTTCGCTGTGGACACCACCGCCGAGGGATTCAGCCGCGGCCGCAAGCTCGACAAGGTCGGCCAGGACGAGTCCGACACCGCCGAGCTGAACCTCTCGAACGTCCGCGTCACGGACGCCGAGATCGTCGGCGAGCTCGACGGCGGCTTCATCCACATGATGCAGAAGCTGCCCCAGGAGCGCCTCGGCTGCGCGATCTCCAACGTCGCCCACGCCAAGCAGATCCTGGTCGAGACGCTGCAGTACACCAAGGACCGCAAGGCGTTCGGCCAGGGCATCGGGTCCTTCCAGCACAACAAGTTCCTGCTCGCCGAGCTGTTCACCCAGATCGAGGTCACCGAGGCGTTCATCGACCAGTGCGTGGTCGCCCACGCCGCGGGCGAGCTGACCTCCATCGACGCGGCCAAGGCCAAGTGGTGGAGCTCGCAGGTGCAGAACGAGGTCCTCGACCACTGCGTCCAGCTCCACGGTGGCTACGGCTACATGAACGAGTACCGCGTCGCGCGGGCTTGGCGGGACGCTCGGGTGTCGAAGATCTGGGCCGGCTCCAACGAGATCATGAAGGAGCTGATCGGCCGCGACCTCGGTCTCTGATCGAGGTTCTCGTGGTCGTCGAGAGGAGCGCTGAATCCCAGTGAGCACAGGCAATCCTTGGTTGCGAGGCCCCGACGGGCGGCGTTGGATTCGTCCTGTGACGGTCAGCGAGATGCAGGTGCCCGTCGGGTCTCATCCCGACGAGCCGCACCCCCGCGGGTTCAACAACCGGCTCAACTGGCTGCGCGCGGCGGTCCTGGGGGCCAACGACGGCATCGTATCGACGGCCGGCATCGTGATCGGTGCCGCGGGCGCCACCGGTGACCGCAACGCGATCGTGATCGCCGGCGTCGCGGGTCTCGCCGCCGGGGCGATGAGCATGGGTGCAGGGGAGTACGTCTCCGTCAGCACCCAGCGCGACTCCGAGCTCGCCCTGCTGGACAAGGAGCGCCGCGAGCTGCGCGACGAGCCCGAGGCGGAGCTCGCCGAGCTCGCCGGGCTGTACGCCGCCAAGGGCCTCACCGAGGAGCTCGCCCTCGAGGTCGCGACCGCGCTCACCGAGCAGGACGCGCTCGCCGCCCATGCCGAGGTCGAGCTCGGCATCGACCCCGACGACATCACCAGCCCGGTGCACGCGGCCTGGGCGTCGATGTTGTCGTTCACCCTCGGCGCGATGCTCCCGCTGCTGACGATCCTCCTGGGCTCCGACCAGCTCCGGGTGTGGCTGACCGTCGGCGTCGTCGTGGTGGCTCTCGCGCTCACCGGCTGGGTCAGCGCGCGCCTGGGCTACAGCAGCCCCCGCCGGGCGCTGGTCCGCAACGTGACCGGTGGGCTGTTCGCCATGGCCGTCACCTACGGCATCGGCGCCGCGCTGGGCACCCAGATCGGCTGACCATGTTGACCCGCCCGAAACTTTCGGGCGGGTCAACGTAGTTTGGGCGGGTGCGGATGTTCGCGGCGTTGGTGCCACCCATGGAGGCCATCGAGCACCTCGACGCGTTCCTCGAGCCGCGGCGGCCGGCGGGGGAGTTCCGGTGGGCAGGGGTCGAGCAGCTCCATGTGACGCTGGCGTTCCTGGCGGAGGTGGAGGAGCGTCGCCTCGACGACCTGGTCGAGCGTCTCGAGCGGGCCGCGGCCAAGCCCACGCCGTTCGAGACAGCCATCGTCGGGGGTGGTGCCTTCCCCAACCCCGCGCGGGCGCGGGTGCTTTGGGCCGGGCTCGACCTCGACGAGGCCGGCCGCACCGAGCTCGACCGGCTCGCGACCGGCTGCCGGGCGGCGGCCAACCGCGCGGGGGTCACCGTCGACGGGCAGCGCTTCCGCCCGCACCTCACGCTGGCCAGGACCGGACACCCCGCGGAGGTGACCAGCTGGGTGCGGCTGCTGGACGGGTACGCCGGGCCTGCTTGGCGGGCCGCGCACGTCGAGCTGGTGGCGTCGTACCTCGGCGAGGGGCCCCGGGGGCGACCACGCTACGAGACGGTCGCCGAGGTACCGCTCGGCCGCTAACGACCGTCCGGGGCGGCGCCGAGCCGGCGCAGGGCGTCGAGCAGCGCGGCGTCGGGTCCCTCGCCGCCGGTGCGGAGCTCCTCGACCACGGCCGCGGGCAGCTCGTCGAGGCCGCGCACCTCCTCGTGCAGCCGCTCCATCGTGGCATCGAGCGCGTACGCCGTCTCCGCGGCGTCGTGGAGGCCCTCGAGCAGCTCGGCCGGCACGTCGCGGCGGTACTTGTAGTAGATCTTGTGCTCGAGGCTCGCCCAGAAGTCCATCGCGATCGTGCGGAACTGCACCTCGACGAGCACCGGGACCGGCCCCTCGGAGAGGAAGACCGGCACCTCGACGAGCGCGTGGAGGCTGCGGTAGCCGTTGGGCTTCGGGTGGGCGATGTAGTCGCGCACCTCGACGGTGGAGATGTCCTGCTGCTCGACGAGCATGTCGAAGACCCGGTACACGTCGGACACGAAGCTGCACACCACCCGGACCCCGGCGATGTCGGTGATCGTCGCGCGGATCTGGTCGAAGGAGAGCTGCTCGTCGAGCTCGAGTCCCTTGCGCCGGAGCTTCTCGACGAGGCTCTCGGGCGACTTCAGCCGGCACGACACGGACTCGATGGGGTTGTAGTCGTGCAAGTGGGTGAACTCGTCGCGCAGGATGTTGAGCTTCGTGACGATCTCGTCCATCCCGAAGCGGTGCTCGAGCATGAACCGGCGGAAGTCCTCGCCGGGCTGGCTCCTCGCCACCTCACTCACCCGTCCAGCGTACGGACGCGAGTTCGACGACGGCCTGTGACCCTGGTCGAGGGGGACCGGAGGTGGTCCAGGCGGCCGCGGTGTGACGAGGACGTCATCAGGATCGTGGCCTGGGAGCCTCGGTCCTGATGACGTCCCGGCCGGTCAGTCGTTGGAGTGGCATGACTGACGATGACGAGCGGTTCGGCCTGCCCGACGGGCACCGGTACGACGCCCCCGAGTCCGACGAGACCCGGGCCGGCAAGGAGTGGGCCTACGCCATCCTCGGCATCCTCGTGCTCGTGCTGCTGGTGCTGATCGCCACCGGCACGGTGCAGATCTTCCCGAGCTGAGCGGTGCGACCTGCAGGCGCGGAGGATGCCCGGTGAACCCGGGAGAATTCCGCGACGCCTCCGGGCAGCTCAGCCCACGATGCCGTAGAGCCGGTCTCCTGCGTCGCCGAGACCGGGAACGATGTAGCCCTTCTCGTTGAGCCGCTCGTCCATGGCGGCGGTCACGATCGTGACCGGGACGTCGAGGCCCTCGAGGCCGCGCTCCAAGCGGGCGCAGCCCTCGGGAGCGGCGAGCAGGCAGATCGCGGTGATGTGGTCGGCGCCGCGGTCGGTGAGGAAGCGGATCGCCGCCGCAAGCGTCCCACCGGTCGCGAGCATCGGGTCCAGGACGTAGCACTGGCGGCCGCGGAGGTCCTCCGGGAGGCGCTCGGCGTACGTCGAGGCTTCGAGCGTGTCCTCGTTGCGCACCATGCCGAGGAAGCCGACCTCGGCGGTCGGCAGCAGCCGCATCATCCCGTCGAGCATGCCCAGCCCGGCGCGCAGGATCGGCACGACCAACGGCTTGGGCGTCGCGAGCGAGACGCCGGTGGTCGGCGCGACCGGCGTCACGATGTCGTGCGGCGTCACGCGCACGTCGCGGGTGGCCTCGTAGGCCAGCAGCGTCACCAGCTCGTCGGCGAGCCGGCGGAACGTCGGCGAGTCGGTCTTCTCGTCGCGCAGGTGGGTGAGCTTGTGAGCGACGAGCGGGTGGTCGACGACATGCGTGCGCATGTGCCGAACCCTAGTGGACATGGGACGAAAGGGGGTTGGCCGCACCCCCGCCGTCTGACACTCTGGAAGACGACTGCTGGGCGCGACGGTGCGACCGGGACGGAGGTGGGGCATGGCCGACCAGACCGACGGGGTGGACTTCGCCCTCGCCGCCTACCGTGAGGAGGGCACCTGGACCGTGGCGGAGCTCGCGCACGACGTGATCGAGGAGATCGACACGCTGTCCGCCGCCCTGCGCCGCTTCCCCGGCGACGGTGGCGCTGTCGGGATGGTCGCGGTCGACGAGGACTTCTTCGTGATCGTCCGCGTCGCGGGCCCCACCACCCGGGTCCTGCTCTCCGACATCACCGCCGCCGACGAGTGGGAGCTCGCGAGCTCGGCCGTGGAGTTCCTCGGCCTGCCGATGCCCGAGGACGAGGACGACCAGGTCCCGGCCGGCGACCTCGACCTGCTCGGCGACCTCGGCATGCACGCGATGGACATGGGCGTGCTGCTCGACGACTTCGACCTCTACCCCGACGAGATGCTCTCCGACGTCGCGCGCCGCCTCGGGTTCGGCGATCTCTTCGACGACGCGGTCGGTCTCACCTCCGCGTGACCCCCGGGCGGTGGGAGGGCCCGATGCGGGCCGCTCTCGACGAGGCGCGCGCTGCTCTCGCGACGGGTGACGTCCCGATCGGTGCGGTCGTGCTCGACCCGGACGGTACGCCGGTCGCGCGTGGCCGCAACGTCCGCGAGGCCGAGCACGACCCGACCGGCCACGCCGAGGTCGTCGCCCTGCGCGCGGCTGCTCGGGCCGCGGGCGAGTGGCGGCTCGAGGGGCACACCCTGGTGGTGACGCTCGAGCCGTGCACGATGTGCGCCGGGGCCGCGGTGCTCAGTCGCGTCGAACGCGTGGTGTTCGGGGCCTTCGATCCCAAGGCCGGCGCGGTCGGCAGCCTGTGGGACGTGGTCCGCGACCGCCGGCTCAACCACCGGCCCGAGGTGATCAGCGGCGTGCTGTCCGAGGAGTCGGCGGAGCTGCTCGCGGACTTCTTCGCCGCCCAGCGCTGACCCGGGCAGCGACCGTCACCACACCGTCGGAGCATCTCCCCAAGCCGCAGCCACGCCAGACGCGGAGGTCTACGGCACGTCGCTCGGGTGGAGCGTCGACCACGACCAGACCGTGTCGCCGGAGCTGCGCTTCGTGCAGGTGACCCCACCGGGGTCGGCCTGCTCCATCTGCTTCGGCACCGGCCTGGAGATGATGCCGGAGGGCTCGTCGCAGTTCGTCCAGGTCGTGGTCGCCGACGCCGACGCGGCCCTTGCTGAGCTGCGTGGGCGTGGCGTCGACTGCGAGGGCGTCGACGAGCAGCCCTGGGGCAGGTTCGTCTACTTCCAGGACCCCGACGGCAACCGCTGGGCGTTGCAGCAGATCGTCCGGCCGGCCTGATCGCGCTCAGCGCCGGGACTCGTACCGGGCGAGGGTCACCCCGTCCGGGAAGGTCCTGGTCTCCACCAGGCGGAGGCTCACCCAGGAGTCCAGTGCGGTGAAGAACGGGGTGCCGCCGCCGACCAGCACCGGGTGGGTGACCACGGCGTACTCGTCGATCAGGCCCGCTCGTATCGCGGCGCCGGCCAGGGCAGCGCCGCCGATCTCCATCGGGGCGCCGTCCTCGGCCTTCAGGCGGGCGATCTCGGCGACGGCGTCACCGCCGACGAGGCGGGCGTTCCCGCTGACCTCGCTGAGGGTCGAGGAGAAGACGACCTTGGGGGTCCGCTGCCAGATCTGGGCGAACTCGACCTCGACCGGCGTGCTGTCCGGCTGCTGGTCGGCCGTCGGCCAATGTGCACTCATCAGCTCCCAGAGCTTGCGTCCGTACAGCGACATACCGAGCTCGCGCGCGCGGTCGTTGAACCACTGGTGCAGCTCGACGCTGGGCACACCCCAGCCGATGTCGTCGCCGGCCGCAGCGATGTAGCCGTCGAGGGTCACGCTCATCGCGTAGGTCAGCTTCCGCATCGCGTCAGCCTCTCAGTCAGGTCGCACTCTGCGTGCAGACCGCGCCGACGCCGCCAGCTCATCGGTCGTGACCTGAGCCCGTCGTCGGGATCCTGCCGCCGACTCCGCGACGCGTGCGGCGACGTCCGTGTCGGAGTGGGAGCGTGACCATGACCCTGGTCACAGGGCCTCAGGTCGGTCGTTGCGGGGTCGACGTAACCCACGAGAAGTAAAGAGATGGTGTTTCGGGCACCGGCCGATCGGACTATGGGAAGTGAGTACGACGTGGCGCTCGGAACGACGTGGCGGGACCTCGGCCTGCGCGTGAAGGTGATCGTCGGCGTCCTGGCGGTCGCCCTGGCCGGCATGCTCGCCGTCGCGGGCGTGGCGCTCGCTGGCATGGGCACGATGAACTCGGCCGCGGTGCGGGTCGACACCCAGGGAGCACAGGTCCTGGCCACGGTCGGGGACGCGCGGGCCGATGTCGTCTCCACGGAGATGGTGGTCCACGAGCTGATGGTCGCCATCGCCACCGACGACGACACGACCGGCATGGAGCAGGAGATCATCGGACACCTCGACGCCGCGCGGGAGGGGATCGAGCAGGTGCACGCTCCTCGGCTCGCCGCCGGTGCGCAGCGCTTCCTGGACGCGTGGGCGGCGTACGACGCCGCGATCCGCGGCACGGTCCTCCCGCTCCTGGAGAAGGGTGACGTGCCGGGTGCCGGGCAGGCGATGTTCGACGGCTCGGACGCCCACTTCGACGATGCGACCGCCGCCGTGCAGGACCTGACGGCCACCTCGGCCGCCATCGCGTCGAGCGAGCGGCAGAACGCCGACGACCAGTACCGGAGCACGAGGACGCGGCTCGTCCTGACTGCGCTCGCGTTCGCTGTCGTGGCCATCGGTGCGGCGCTCCTCATCGCCCGCGAGATCAGCCGGCCGATCAAGGAGTCGGTGCGGACGCTGAGCCTCGTGGCCCAGGGCGACCTGACGCAGCGAGTCGCGGTGACCTCGCGTGACGAGCTGGGGCGCCTCGGAGAGGCGCTCAACGGGACGGTCGAGGCCACAGCCGACAGCGTCCGCCAGGTGCGGCGGTCCTCCGATCTGCTGGCGGACGTCTCCCAGCGGCTCTCGGACCTCTCCGGCCGACTGAGTGAGTCGGCCGAGCGAACCCGCAGCGAGGCGGTCACCGTCGGTGCCGCGGCCCACCAGGTCTCAGCCAGTGCCGCCGAGGCGGCCCACGGTGCCGAGGAGGCGCGAGCCGCGGTCTCCGAGATCGCGGCCAGCGGTGGCGCCGCAGCGGCGTCCGCGTCCGACGCGGTGCACCGGGTCCGCGAGACCGCCGAGACCATGAGCTCCCTCGAGGACAGGTCGTCGGCCATCACCGCGATCGTCCAGGTCATCAACGCCGTCGCCGACCAGACCCACCTGCTCGCGCTGAACGCGACCATCGAGGCGGCCCGCGCCGGTCAGGCCGGCGCCGGCTTCGCGGTGGTCGCCGCGGAGGTCAAGGCCCTGGCGCAGCAGACCGGCGAGGCCACCCAGGACATCGCGACGAAGATCCAGGACATCCAGAGCGATGTCGGCAAGGCCGCCGAGGCGATCACGAGCATCGCCGAGGTCGTCGAGCAGGTGGATCAGATGTCCTCGACGATGAGCTCGGCGGTCGAGGAGCACTCGGCGACCTCCCTGCAGATGACGAGGTCGATGAGCGAGGCAGCGTCTGGATCCGAGCAGATCACCCGGACGGCCGGCCTGGTGGTCGACGAGGCGAGCGGCACGGCGGCAGCCGCCGGCACCGTACGCGAGGCGTCCGTGGAGCTGGACGGTGTGGCGAGCCGGCTGGCCGGCAGCATCAGCCACTTCCGCGTGGATGACCTGAAGGCCCCGGCCCCCGCCTGCGGTTGACCGCACGGGGTCCTCAGCGTTCAGACGGAGTCGGTGCCGCCCTCGCCGGCGTGCTCGGTGCCGGGCTCGCCCTCCTCGGCGGTCTCCGGCGGCCCCTCGGTCTGGGTCTCGTCCTCCTCGATCGTCTCCATGATCGCGGCGATCCGCTGCTGGTCAGCGGCCGAGGGGAACCCCCAGCCGGGCTCGTAGCCGTAGACCTCACCGAGCATCGTCCCGCTGCTGAGGTTGTCGATGATCTCGACGTCGTGCGGCCCGATCAGCCCCGGGTGCTCGACCCCGCAGGTCTCGGAGACCTTGAGCAGGTCGCGGCGCAGGGTCTTGACGTAGTTGGCGACGCGCTCGGCCTTCTCGACCGGGTCGAGGCCGTGGGCGAGCCACGGATGCTGGGTCGCGACGCCGGTGGGGCACTCGCCGGTGTGGCACTTCTGCGCCTGCACGCACCCGACGGCCAGCATCGCCTCGCGGCCGACGTTGACCATGTCCGCGCCGAGGGCGAAGGCGACCACGGCGTTGTCGGGCAGGCCGAGCTTGCCCGAGCCGATGAACACCACGTCCTCGTGCAGGCCTCGGCGGGCGAACTCGGCGTACACCCGTGAGAAGCCCAGCCGGAACGGCAGCGACACCGCGTCGGTGAAGATCAGCGGCGATGCCCCGGTGCCGCCCTCGCCGCCGTCGATCGTCACGAAGTCGACGCCGCGCTCGCCCGAGGCCATCGCCTCGGTGAGCTCGACCCAGAAGCTCAGGTCGCCGACCGCCGACTTGATGCCGACGGGCAGGCCGGTCTCGGCCGCGAGCATCTCGACGAAGTCCAGCAGCGAGTCGACGTCGCCGAACTCCGCGTGGCGTGACGGGCTGAGGCAGTCGACCCCGGCCTGGACGCCGCGGGTCTCGGCGATCTCCTCGGACACCTTCGGCCCGGGCAGTACGCCGCCGAGCCCGGGCTTGGCGCCCTGGCTGAGCTTGATCTCGAGCGCCCGGATCGGGGCCTGCGCGATGAGGTCCTTGAGCCGCGGCAGGCTGAACCGGCCGTCGTCGTCGCGGCAGCCGAAGTACGCCGTACCGATCTGGAAGATCAGGTCGGCCCCGTGGTGGTGGTACTTCGAGACCGCACCCTCGCCGGTGTTGTGGAGGCAGCCCGCCTCGGCGGCGCCGCGGTTCATCGCCTCGACCGCGTTGCCGGACAGGGCGCCGAAGCTCATCCCGGAGATGTTCACCACCGATCCCGGGCGGAACGCGTGGCGGCGTCCGCGTGCGCCGCCGAGCACCTTGGCCGCCGGCAGCTGCGCCTCCTGCCCGACGGAGCCGTGGGTCGGGTAGGACCGCCCGAACGTGCGGTGGTGGACGATCATGTTGCCCGAGGTGTGCTCGAGGTCGTTGTCGGTGCCGAAGCCGAAGTAGTTGTTCTGCAGCTTGGCCGAGGCGTAGACCCAGCGCCGCTGGTCGCGACTGAACGGTCGCTCCTCGTCGTTGCTGGCGACGATGTACTGGCGCAGCTCCGGGCCGATCGCCTCGAGCCAGTAGCGCGCGTGCCCGATCACCGGGAAGTTGCGCAGGATCGCGTGCCGCTTCTGCAGCAGGTCGTGGGCCGCGACCGCCCCGAGCGCGGCCGCGGGGAGCGCGGCGAGCGTTGCTTTCCTCATCGCGAGGACGTACCCACCTGGGGCGAGTCGAAGCAGGACGGACCGGTCCGTGGTGGACTGGGGTGCGTGAAGCGTCAGCTCCCGCGACGGCACGACCTGGCTCCGTTGCTGCGGTTCCGTACGCCGGTGGTCTCGCCCAAGCAGCGGCGGCTCAGGGACGCGCTGACGATCGAGGACCTGCGGCGGGCGGCGAGGCGGCGGACGCCGCGAGCCGCCTTCGACTACACCGACGGGGGCGCCGACGCCGAGATCTCGCTGGCCCGCGCGCGGCAGGCGTTCGGCGACGTGCAGTTCAACCCCGGGGTGCTGCGCGACGTCTCGACGGTCGACACCTCTCGCGAGGTGCTGGGCCACCGGGCGGCGCTGCCGTTCGGGATCGCCCCCACCGGCTTCACTCGGATGATGCACGCCGAGGGTGAGCTGGCTGGGGCGACCGCCGCCGCGGCGGCCGAGATCCCGTTCGCCCTGTCGACCATGGGCACCACCTCGATCGAGGACGTCGCCGCAGCCGCTCCCGCCGGCCGGAACTGGTTCCAGCTCTACATGTGGAAGGACCGCGACCGGTCGATGGCGCTGGTCGAGCGGGCCGCCCGAGCGGGGTTCGACACGCTGCTCGTCACGGTCGACGTGCCGGTCGCCGGCGCCCGGCTGCGCGACGTACGCAACGGGATGACGATCCCACCCACGTTGAGTCCGCGCACGGTCCTGAACGCG
The DNA here is from genome assembly GCF_057747975.1 of Nocardia sp. 149-1B. Classification (NCBI taxonomy): domain Bacteria; kingdom Bacillati; phylum Actinomycetota; class Actinomycetes; order Mycobacteriales; family Nocardiaceae; genus Nocardia; species Nocardia sp. 149-1B. The sequence continues at coordinate 4,612,322 of NZ_CM173233.1, read as the reverse complement.
ATCCCCAGGCCTGGCTGGTGGTTCGACTTCCTCACCACCGAACCTCTGGCATTCGCCTCGCTGGACTCGTGGTCGGGCACGGTGGCCGACCTGCTCGACACGATGTTCGACCCGACCGTGACTTTCGCCGACCTTGCCTGGATCAAGGAGCAGTGGCCGGGCAAGGTGGTCGTCAAGGGCATCCAGTCCGTCGAGGACGCGCGCCGGGTCGCCGGTCTCGGGGTCGATGCCGTCCTGCTGTCCAACCACGGCGGGCGCCAGCTCGACCGGGCCCCGGTCCCGTTCCACCTGCTCCCCGAGGTGGTGGCTGCGGTCGGACGGGACGTCGAGGTCCATCTCGACACCGGGATCATGTCGGGCCAGGACGTCGTCGCGGCGATCGCCCACGGTGCCCGGTTCACCATGGTGGGCCGCGCCTACCTCTACGGCCTGATGGCGGGTGGGCGCGACGGGGTCGATCGCACCATCGAGATCCTGCGCGGACAGGTCGAACGGACCATGCGGCTGCTCGGCGTCAGCTCGCTCGACGAGCTCGAGCCCGGCCACGTGACGCAGCTGGAACGCCTGGTCCCGCGACGCCGCTGAGCCCGGCCCTGTGATGCCCGTCACGCGCAGTGACCGGGCCGCCACGAGGTCGTTGGTCTCGTATGACTCGGACCCGCCGCCTCGCCTGCCGACTCGCCGCCACCCTCGTCGCCGGCGCCCTGCTGGGACCGGTGCCCGTCCTCACCTCGCTGGCACCCCAGGCGCACGGCGCGCCGGTGCTCGGCGCCGAGCGATCCGGATGGACGCCGCGCCCCGTGATCTACCCCTCGACCGTGACGCAGAAAGACCTGGCGATCCCGATGTCGGACGGCACCGTCCTGCGCGGCGACCTGGTGCTGCCGGCCCGCGCCGACGGCACCCCGGTTCACCGTCGGCTGCCGGTGATCGTGACGATCACCGCCTACAACAAGGCGTCCGGCGCACTCAGCGGCGGCCTGACGGGTGGCAGCCCGAACTACCTCGTGCAGCGCGGCTACGCGCAGCTCACCGTCGACGCGCGCGGCACCGGCAGTTCCGAGGGGCAGTGGGCGGCGTTCAGCCGCCGCGAGGACAAGGACGCCGGCGAGATCGTCGAGTGGGCCCACTCGCGGCAGCGGCCCTGGAGCGACGGCCGGGTGGGCATGAGCGGCCCGTCGTACCTCGGTATGAGCCAGATCTTCGCCGCGGGCGCGCGCCCGGCCGGGCTCAAGGCGATCTTCCCGCAGGTCCCGGCCGCGGACGTCTACCGCGACGTCGTGGCCTCCGGCGGCCAGATCGACGTCGGGTTCATCCCGCTGTGGCTGGGTCTCGTGACCGGTGCCGGCGTGATCCCGCCGGCGGTCACCGCGACCGACCCACAGTCCGGGTTCGGTGCGTTCGTCGACCACCTGACCGCGGCAGCGACGTTCACGATCCCGCTGATGCTGAAGGCGCTCGCGGGAGGCGACGAGGCGTACGACGGGACCTTCTACCGCGACCGCTCACCCGAGCGCGTGATCGACCGGGTCCAGGTGCCGACGTTCCTCGTCGGCGGCGAGTTCGACATCTTCCAGCGCGGCACGCCGCTGCTCTTCGAGAACCTCGAGCGGCGGGGTGTCCCGGTCAAGATGATCATCGGCCCGTGGAACCACCTCCAGGGCTCCTCGGCCGCCGACATCGACCAGGCCGGCTACGGGACGCTCAGCGAGCTGCAGCTGCGCTGGTTCGACCGGTACGTGCGCGGCATCCCCGACCCGACACTGGACGCCGACATCCCGCCGATCACCTACTACGAGCAGGGCAGCGGCGACTGGACGCACGCGCAGCGGTGGATGGGCGACCAGCACGCCGAGACCTTCCGGCTCTCGGGCTCCGCGGCCGCGGGCGGCGGCATCGGCGTGCTGACGCAGGACGCCGCCGTCGACGGCCGGGCGATCGTGCCGCCGGTGCCGGTCTCCGGGTTGTGCACCCGGTCGACCGCGCAGTGGATGGCCGGGCTGCCTTCGACCGTGCTCGACGGCCTGCCCTGCTGGGAGGACAACGGACTCAACGACAAGTCGGGCGTGGTGTTCCAGACCGAGCCGCTCACCGCCCCGTTGCGGTTGCGCGGCCCGATCGATGCCCGGCTCTACACGTCCAGCCCGTCGGGTGACGGCATGCTCTCGGTGTCCGTCTCCGATGTCGCGCCGGACGGCAGCGTCACCAGGCTGACCGGCGGCTGGCAGGTGATCTCCCAGCGCGCGCTGGACCCCGCTCGCACCCGCTACCTCGACGGGTCGGTCATCCAGCCGTTCCACCCGTTCACGCGCGCGTCGCAGGAGCCGCTCGCGCCGGGTGAGGTGGCGCCGGTGGACGTCGAGGTCTTCCCGACCGCGGCGCAGCTCGCGCCCGGGCATCGGTTGCGGATCGCGATCCAGGCCTTCGACGTGCCGCACCTGCTGCCGACGGTTCCGGACCTGCCCACGACGCTGGTGCCGCTCACCGTCCGTACCGGTCCGCAGTGGCCCTCGGTGCTCACGATCCCCGCGGTGGGCTGAGCGTCACATCGGTGCGCCTGCGATGAGTACGTCGCCCGGCGCGGGTCCGATCGGGTATGGACACCATCGACTTCGGACCCGCGACCGCGGCGGTGACCGCCCTCGTCCAGGGGGTGCGGGACGACCAGCTGAGCGACCCGACCCCCTGCCCGGCGTACACGGTCGCCGACCTCCTCGACCACCTCGACGGCCTCGCGCTGGCCTTCACGCTGTCCGCGCGCAAGGAGCGACTGCCCGGTGACGGCCCTCCGGACGTCGACGGCTCCCGGCTGTCCGACCGGTGGCGCGAGGAGATCGTCGACCGGCTGGCCGCACTGGCCGACGCCTGGGGCGACCCTGCGGCGTACGACGGCGTGACCCAGGCGGGGCCGTTCGAGATGCCTGCCGGCGTCGCTGCCCTGGTCGCCCTCAACGAGGTCGTGGTCCACGGCTGGGACCTCGCTCGCGCCACGGGCCAGCGCTACGAGCCCGGCGAGCAGGTGGTGGCCGCCAGCCTCGCGTTCGTGGAGGGCTTCGAGGTCCCGCCCGACTCCCCCGGTGGCGGCCCCTTCGGGCGCCCGGTGCCGGTCCGCCCTGACGCGGCCGTGCTCGACCGGCTCGCCGGCGCCGCCGGGCGCGACCCCGCCTGGACCCCCTGACGGATTTCGCCGGCACCGATCCGCTCCGGTACTCTCTGCGGCGGTGGCGTGTCCGAGCGGCCTAAGGAGAACGCCTCGAAAGCGTTTGTGGGTGCAAGCCCACCGAGGGTTCAAATCCCTCCGCCACCGCCATGTGATGTCTCAGGACATCGCGGACACCCGGACCTGCGCCAGCCGCGGGTCCGGGTGTCTTCGTCTTGCCGCTTCGAGGCTGAGCCGTCGACGGCCTCGATCAGCGCACTGACGTTCGGATCCCTGCCGATCCGGTTGGACAGGGTCAGGGAGCCACGGCAGCTGGAGGTCACCGCTTCATTAGGGTGGGTGCGTGGGTTCTCCTGGTTGGCTCGGCATCGGCGCACAGCGCAGTGGTACGACGTGGCTGACGGACCTGTTGATCCAGCACCCCGGGGTCGGGCTCGGCACGAACGGCAAGAAGGAGCAGCAGCTGCTCCACAAGGTCGCCGACGGGCGCGTGCCGGCGGAGGAGTACCTGGACCTGTTCCCTGCTGACGGCGTCCGCCGCGGTGACTGGTCGCCGCAGTACCTGCGGCACCCGTCCGCGGGACGCGCGGCCGCGGAGCTGCTCGACCACGATGTGCCGATCCTCGTGCTCCTGCGCGACCCGGTGGAGCGGTACCGGTCCGCGATGCGTCTGGCCGCTACCCGCGGGCGCTCCCAGCCGTACCCGATCCCGATCAACCTGCAGACCTGGGCGGGGTGCTACGCCGACCAGCTGGACATGTGGGCATCGTTCGTCCCGAGGGAGCGGCTCACCGTGATGGTCTTCGAGGAGGTGCGGGCAGCACCCCAGCCCGCGGTCGATGCCCTCTGGAGGTCCATGGGACTCGAGCCGGTGCGGCTCGAGCACGTCGACCAGCCCTCGTCGTCGAGCTCGAAAGCCGAGTGGGAGTGGCCGCCCGGCACCCGCGAGGCGCTGCAGGTCCTCTATCGCAGACAGGCCGTTCGGTTGTCCGAGGAATGGGGCGTCGACACCAGCAGATGGCTGTCGCTGCGCGACTGAGACGGTGAACGGCCCCCGAACCGCGATGGGGTTCGAGGGCCGCTCCGCTCTCAGTAGGTGAACCTGCCGACCTGCTGACGCAGGCTGGCCGCCATCCGCGCCAGCTCCTCGGCCGCCTGGCTCGTGGAGTCGGCGGCGTCCGTCGTCTCGTTGGCCGCGGTGGCCACGCTGCTGATGCTCGCGGCGATGTGCGTCGACCCGGTGGCCGCGTCGGCGACGTTGCGCGACATCTCGTTGGTGGTGGCGGTCTGCTCCTCGACCGCCGAGGCGATCGTGGCCTGGGAGTCGTTGATCTGGGCGATGATCTCCGAGATCCCGCCGATGGCGGTGACCGCGGCCGCGGAGTTGGACTGGATCGCCTCGATCCGGCGGCTGATGTCCTCGGTGGCGCGGGCGGTCTCCTGGGCGAGCTCCTTGACCTCGTTGGCGACCACGGCGAAGCCCTTGCCGGCCTCGCCCGCCCGAGCGGCCTCGATGGTCGCGTTGAGGGCGAGCAGGTTGGTCTGCTCGGCGATCGAGGTGATGACCTTGACCACGCTGCCGACCTCGCTCGAGGCCGCGCCGAGCTCGGTCACGGTAGCCGTGGTCGCCTCCGTGACCCGGACGGCCTCCGCCGCGATGCCGGCCGCCGAGGCCGCGTTGTGGGCGATCTCGCGGATCGAGGCCGACATCTCCTCGGTCCCCGCCGCCACCGTCTGGACGCTCTGGGACACCTGCTCCGCAGCCGACGAGACCGTCCCGGCCTCGACGGCCGAGCTCGTCGCGGAGGCCGACATCTGCGCCGAGACGCTCGACAGCTCCTCAGAGGCCGAGGACAGCGTGACTGCATTCTGGTCGATGTCGCGCATGGCGTCCTGCATGGTCGTCAGGGCTTCGTTGAGGGCAGTGGCCATCTGGCCGACCTCGTCGTGGCTGTCCACGTCGAGACGCTCCTCGAGGTGGCCCGCGGCGACCTCCTTCAGCAGCTCCACGGCCTTGCGCAGCGGGTTAGCGACGAGAGCGCCGAGCACCAGGGTCAGCACGACACCGAGGGCGACCGCTACGCCGATCATGGCGAAGATGAGCACGCGCGAGGAGTCGTACGCCGACTGCGCATCGTCGACGGCCTTCTGCGCGGCCTTGTTCTCGATGTCTGTGATCGCGGTGATCTCATCGGTCAAGGTCGCGGCAGGAGCAGCGACATCGGCCGCCCGGATGCGGTTGAACGCATCGACATCGTTGGCCTCGGCAGCCGGCAACAGCTTCTCGTCACGGGCCGTGCGGTAGTCGGCGAGGGCTGTCTCCAACCGCTTCACGTGGTCGAGCCGCCCGGTCATGTCGGTGGTCTTGTATGCGGCGATGGCGGCGTCGATCTCCTTGTCCAGGTCGGCCACCCCGGTCTCCAGCTTCTCCTGCGCTGCGTCCTCGGTCTGAACCAACACGTCCAGGGTCTTGAACCGCATGTCCACGACCGACGAGTTGACGTCCGACATCAGCTGGATGCTCTTGAGGTTCTCGTTGTAGACGCCGTCGAGGCGGTCCTGGGTCGCGCCGAGGCGGGTCACGCCCAGCAAGCCGACGGCGAGGACGACGAGGGTCATCACGGTGAAGCCCGCGGTCAGCTTCTGCCGGGTGCTGAGGTCACGGACGCGGGGCAGACCGCGGGCTCCTCGACGTACGGCGGGGTTCGACGGGGTGGGGGTGCTCACGTGTATCTCCTCCAAGACAGGCAGCGCACTGCCGACATAGCCTTCCCGAGAGCGGGGGTCTCACAGGGGCGCCGGCTCCAAGCCGCCGCGGCCTCTCATCGCTTCTCGGCGCTCTGGGGCGTCCACCTGAGGGGGCGCAGTGAGTTCGGGTCCAATGGCCCACCGGGAGTGAGGTTGGTCCTCCCGGATGCCGGAAAGTCCCGACCCGTGGGGACCTTCTCCTCCGCCCAGGAGGGTGAGCCGGTGCGTCACTGGAAGGAGAACGACGACACCGAGGAGGGACCATGCACACCACGACCTGGTCGGTGGAGATCTTCATCGGGGAGCACGACGGCAAGACGCGCGCCGAGGCGCGCCTCTCCACCGAGCCCTCTGCCACCGTCATCACCGGATGGGGCATCGCGCGGGTGAACCCGGCCGACCCCGAGGTTCCCGAGATCGGCAGCGAGCTCGCAGCAGCGCGGGCGCTCGCCGACCTCGCGCACCAGCTGCTCGAGACCGCAGCCGTCGACATCGGCGCGGTCACCCGCAAGCCGGTACACCTCAGCCACTGAGAGAGCCACTGAGAGAGCCACTGAGGGCGGCCGCCCGGTGCCACGCGAGGGCACTGTCCCGACCGCTACGGCGACCGGGACGGGGCCTGCGCGCCTTCAGTCGGTGCCCGCTCCGTGCGAGAAGTGGTGCACCTCCGCGTCCGGTCCGGGGTAGGTGAGCGACTCGTGGCCGCTGTCGGCCCACCGCACGACGTACGGCGGTGCCCCGTCGGGGCCGCGGACGTCGATGATCTCGCCGTCGCGCGTCGCCTCGCCGATGTGGTTGCCGTGGATGACGAGGCGGTCTCCCTTGGTGGCGTACATGGTGGCTCCTTCCCTAGCGCTGGGCGGCCGGTGCCTGATCCGACGCTAGGAGCCGGTCACGGGGTCGGCCAGGGTCCGGCGGCCCCGGGACCCGAGACCTTCGCCCCGGCCGGTGGCGTGGGAGCCCAGGGGAGTCAGTCGTCGCTGGGTGCGTGCACGAAGTGCTGGATCCAGGTCTCCGGCCCGGGGTACGTCAGTGAGACGTGGCCGTCGTCGGTCCAGCGGACGAGGTACGGCGGGGCGCCTTCGTCACCGCGGACGGCGATGATCTCGCCGTCGCGCAACGGCTCGCCGGCGCGGTTGCCCTGGACGAGCAACCGGTCGCCCTTGATCGCGTACATGCAGGTCCCTCTCGTGGTCAGTCCTGCCCCGACGCTAAGAGGCGGGTGGTGCCAGCTGGCAGGGCCGGGCGCCCCCGACATTCGAGACCTTTGCCCCTGCACCGCAGGGCCTCCAGCGAGGTCTCATGGGACCACGGCGAGAGGAGCCGTCACAGGAATCGGACCGCGGGAACCGGGCGCAAGCCCGGGCACCGGTCCCGACCACCGCCGTGTCATACGGCTTGGCTCCTCTCGCCGTTACTCGTTCTCGCACTCCCGTTCCACGGCGACGTGACGGATGATCGACCGGTGCGCAGCCAGCAGGAGCGAGACGAGCAGACCCTCGACATCGTGTCGGCGCTCTTCGGGGCCGCGCTGCTCCTCGGGTTGCCGTTCGTGGTGATCGTCGGGGTCGTGGCCGCGACGGATGCCGCGGTCTCGGCGCGAGCCGGCGCCGCGGCCGGCGTCCTGGTCGGCGCCCTGTACGTCGCCGCTGTCGTCGTCGTGCTCCGGCGACCTCGACGCTGAGCAGCGCCGCCCGCCCGGCCTCGGGCATCGCATGAGGTGGAATGGGCCCATGGTCTGCTTCGAGTTCGAGGGCAAGCGCCCCACCGTCCACCCGGAGGCGTTCGTGGCGCCGACCGCGACCCTGATCGGCGACGTCACGATCGAGCGGGGAGCGAGCGTCTGGTACGGCGCGGTCCTGCGCGCCGACATCTGCACGATCGTCGTGCGCGAGGGCGCCAACGTGCAGGACAACTCCGTGCTCCATGCCGCACCCGGCGAGACCCTGGTCATCGGCCGCGACGCCACCGTCGGCCACGGGTGCGTCGTCCACTGCCGCGAGGTCGGCGAGCAGGCGTTGATCGGCAACGGCTCGACGCTGCTCGACCACGCGGTCGTCGGCCCGCGCACGCTCGTCGCGGCAGGCTCGGTGGTCACGCCGGGCACCGAGCTGCCCGGGGGCATGGTGGCCGCCGGCGTACCCGCGCGCCCGACCAAGCCCATCGAGGGGACGTCCTCGGAGTTCTGGGTCGAGCAGAACCCGCCGTACTACCGCGAGCTCGCCCAGCGGCACGCGGCCGGCGTCGTGGCGGTGGAGCCGTGAGCGTCCACGTGGAGGTCGACGGTGCGGTGACCACCGTCGTGCTCGACCGTCCCGAGGTGCGCAACGCCGTCGACGGCCCGACCGCGACAGCGCTCGCCGAGGCGTTCGGGGCGTTCGAGGCCGACGAGACCCAGAGCGCCGCCGTGCTCTACGGGGCGGGCGGGAACTTCTGTGCGGGCGCCGACCTGAAGGCGATCGGCACCGACCGGGGCAACCGGGTGGGCCAGGACGGCGACGGCCCGATGGGACCGACCCGGATGCGACTCTCCAAGCCGGTGATCGCCGCCATCGAGGGGTACGCCGTCGCGGGCGGCCTCGAGCTGGCGTTGTGGTGCGACCTGCGGGTCGCCGCGGGTGATGCGGTGCTCGGCGTGTTCTGCCGGCGCTGGGGGGTGCCGCTGATCGACGGGGGCACGGTGCGGCTGCCGCGGTTGATCGGCGCCAGCCGGGCGATGGACCTCGTGCTCACGGGTCGCCCGGTCGACGCCTGGGAGGCCGAGCGGATGGGCCTGGTCAACCGGTTGGTGCCGGTCGGTCAGGCCCGGGTGGAGGCGGAGGCGCTCGCCCGCTCGCTCGCGGACCTCCCACAGGTGTGCCTGCGTCAGGACCGGCTCGCGCTGCTGGAGCAGGACGGCCTGACGGAGGACGAGGCGATCGCCGGTGAGCTGCGGCACGGCCTGGTGTCGCTCGCGGCGGGGGCGCTCGACGGTGCGGCCCGGTTCGCGGCGGGCGAGGGTCGGCACGGGGCCTCGTCCTAGAGGCCGGCCTCCTCCTGCGCGAGTGCCTCATCAGCACCACCCGCGACACCTGGCAGCCGGAACCCCGCAGGCCGCCTAGGCCGCCGGCGGGGCGTCGAGGCAGACCGCGACGAGGGTGGCGGCTCCGTGGCGGGTGTAGACCCGCCAACCGGTCTCGAAGTCCACGAACCGCAGGCTGCCCCTGGCCGACCGGACGACGGCCGAGGTGGGTTGCCGGTCGGGGCCGAACCCGGTCGTGGAGCAGTGGTGCCGGGCGAGCTTGCGCTCGACGGAGCCGGGCTGGGCGGCCAGCCGGTGCTCGGCGTCCATGGTGGCCGAGCCCGGCCCGCCGCCGGCCACGCCGGTGCCGACGCCGGGCCCGGCGCCGAGCGCGAGCGCGGCCAAGGCGGCGTAGACGCCGAGCTTGGTGGCGCCGCACGCCAGGCGCGCGCGAGCAGGGAGTCGGTGGGGCATGAGTGCGCTCCTCCTGTGCAGGTCCTCCGCGCGAGTCCCCCCAGGACTCGCGCGTCCCTCTCCCAGTTCGACAACGAGGAGGCCTGGTTGAGGTGACGGGCCGTCGACCCGGGGTCGCGTCCGTCACACCGTGCCCGGGGGCCTTGCGTAGGTAGGCGAGGATGTCGCCCATGCCGCAGCCAAACCCGTGGTTCGCCACGCCCGCCGACGCCGCATCCCGCCTCGCCGCGTCCGGCTACCTCGCCGACGAGGCCACCGCGATCACGGCCTACCTGGCGGGCGCGCTGGAGAAGCCGCTGCTGGTCGAGGGCCCGGCCGGGGTCGGCAAGACCGAGCTCGCCAAGGCCGTGGCGCGGGTGACCGGCGCGGACCTGGTGCGGCTGCAGTGCTACGAGGGTCTCGACGAGGCCCGGGCCCTGTATGAGTGGAACTACAAGAAGCAGCTGCTGCGGATCCAGTCCTCGCAGGGCACCGACCAGAGCTGGTCGGAGACCCACGACGACATCTTCACCGACGAGTTCCTGCTCACCCGCCCGCTGCTGACCGCGATCCGGCGCGAGGAACCGACCGTCCTGCTGATCGACGAGGTCGACAAGACCGACGTCGAGGTCGAGGGGTTGCTGCTCGAGGTGCTCTCCGACTTCCAGGTGACGATCCCCGAGCTGGGCACGGTCAGCGCCGTACGCCGTCCGTTCGTGGTGCTCACCTCCAACGCCAGCCGGGAGCTGTCGGAGGCGGTCAAGCGGCGCTGCTTGTACCTGCACCTGGACTACCCCGACGCCGAGCGAGAGCGCGAGATCGTCACCTCCCAGGTCCCGGACCTGGAGGAGCGGGTCGCGGCCCAACTGGTCGCCACGATCACCCGGCTGCGCGACCTCGACCTCAAGAAGGCCCCGTCGATCGCGGAGTCCGTCGACTGGGCGCGCACGCTGGTCGCCCTCGAGATCGGCGACCTCGACGACCGCGTGATCGCCGAGACCCTCGGCGTCGTCCTCAAGCACGCGTCCGACCAGACGCGCGCCGTCAAGGAGCTGCGGCTCCGGGCATGAGCCTCGTCAACCGTCACATCGCGTTCCTGGAGGCCCTGCGGGGCGCCGGGATGTCGGTCTCGCTCGCGGAGGACCTCGATGCGATCCGGGCGCTGCGCGCGCTGGAGTGGGACGACCGCGCGACGGTGCGAGCGGGGTACGCCGCCACGCTGGTGAAGAAGCAGTCGCAGCGGCCGACGTTCGAGGCGCTGTTCGACGTCTACTTCCCGCGGATGGTCGGCGACGGGGCGGCTGCGCTCGCCGCGGCCGACACGGACGACGGGGGTCAGGACCCCGCGGTCCGCGACAACGCCGGGGCGCTGGCCGGCTTCCGTGACCAGGTGGTCGACGCCCTGGCCGAAGGTGAGCAGCAGACGCTGGCCGAGCTGGCCGCCGAGATGGTCGCGCGGTTCGGGGCGATGCCCGGTCGTGGACCGGGGCTCTCGTCGTGGTCGGCCTACACCGCCCTGCAGCGCGTCGCGCCCGCCGAGCTCACCGACCGGATCGTGCAGGCCCTGCTGGCCCGGGGACGCTCCGAGGACGACGGGCACCGCGAGGCTGCCCGCCGGATCGGGTCCTTCACCACGCTGGTCGAGGCCGACGCGCGGCGCCGGATCGCCGAGGAGAAGGGACCCGAGCACGTCGCGAACGTCGCGGTCCGCCCGACGATCGACCGGCTCGACTTCACCGCGGCACGCAAGGCCGACCTGGAGGAGATGCGACGGGAGATCTATCCGCTGGCACGCCGGCTCGCCACCCGGCTCACCCAGGAGCACCACGCGCGCAGACGCGGTCCGCTGGACTTCAGGCGTACGGTCCGGGCCTCGATGTCCACCGGCGGGGTGCCCCTGGTGACCCACCACAAGCCCAAGCGGCCGCATCGCACCGAGCTCGTCGTGCTCTGCGACGTGAGCGGTTCGGTCGCGAACTTCGCGCAGTTCACGTTGCTGCTCGTCTACGCGTTGCGCGACCAGTTCGAGAAGGTGCGCGCGTTCACGTTCATCGACCACGTCCACGAGGTCACGCAGTACTTCACGCCGGGTGCCGACCCCGCCGATGTCATGGCGGACCTCGCCGCGAGCACCGCCCACGCGGCGCTGTGGGGCCGCACCAACTACGGCCGGGCGCTGGCGAAGTTCGAGGAGCACCATGCCGACGCGCTGGGGCCGAAGTCCTCGCTGCTGATCCTCGGCGACGCCCGCTCCAACTACAGCGACCTCAACCTCGACGTGCTGAAGCGGCTGGCGGGCTCGGCGCGGCACGCGTGGTGGCTCAACCCCGAGCACCGCCGGCACTGGGACACCGGAGACTCGGCGGCGACGAGGTACGGCGAGGTCGTGCCGATGGTCGAGTGCCGCAACCTCACCCAGCTCGCCGAGCTGGTGCACGACCTGGCCTAGCGGCCTGACCCACTAGGAGCCCAGGAACCCGAGCTCCCGGATCCGCTCGATCTCCGCCCGGAGCTCGGGGTGGGGGGCCGCATCGGCCGCCCGACCACCGGCCACATAGCCGGCGGGTCCGGTCGCGCCGTCGCCGTCGAACACCACCGTCAGACGGTTGCCGGCGTCGGCAGCGACCAGCGATCCCAGCAGCGAGACCGGGTCGCGGCGGTCCTCCAGCGACAGCACGCGGGTGCCATCGGGCACCCGCGGCACCAGCGCCCCGGGTGCACCCGCGGTGACGACCTGGTCGACGACGAACCCGGACGGCAGGACCCCGACGGCGATGTCGACGGCGGTCACCCCGCCCTGGGCACAACCCACCAGCATCACGTGCGCGGGCTCGGTGGCAGGTGCCAGCGCTGCCTCGATGGCGCCGACGGCACGCTGGGCGTAGGTCAGGTGGTCGCCCCCGGCCAGGCGACGGCGCTCGCCCCCACCGATGTGGGGTCCCGGCAGGAACGCCACGTAGCGTCCGGGGCCGACCTCGTGGACGCAGACCGCGTCTGGGGCCGAGGTGAGGGCGGTCATCAGGTCCTCGATGCCGTCGAGGCGTTCGACTCCGATCGGGGCAGCAGGAGCCGAGGCAGCTGCCGGCTCGTCGGGCATGCTGAGCAGGCCGCCCGCGACGTCACGGAGCGCCGAGCCGAGGTCCGTGGCGAACGGCTCGGCGCCCGTGGATCGCAGACCGCCGCGAGCGGCGGCCGAGCCCGAGTCGCCGGCGAGGATGCCGGCCGTCAACAGCGAGCGCATCTGCAGGCCGTCGAGGAGTCCACCACCGCTGGCGACGTGCTCGAGGAGCTCGGGGTGGGCCAGCGCGAGCTCCTCGAGGTACGCCGCGACCCCGTCGCGGTCGAGCGCGTCGGTCTCGATCAGCCCGGCCGAGACGATCTGCCCGCCCAGGGCGACCTGCGGGGCGAGATAGCCGATCGCTCGTCCAGCGACCGACCCGATCGTGCGGTACGCCGCCTCCTGAAGCTCATCGATCCAGCGGAAGGTCAGCACGGTGGCGCGCAGGACCAGGGCGTCGGCGTCCAGCTCGACCGAGCGCGCCACGAGCCCCTGCCGCCCGGTGGCCGTGTCGGCCACGACCTCGGCGAAGCGGTCGAACGTCGTGGGCGAGAGCGGTGCCGACTCGGCGACGGCAGGGTCGTGGACGATCTGCTCGCCCAGGGACGCGAACGAGCGCATCTCGGCGCCGGCCCGGTCGAACTGGTCGGCCAGCGCGAGCAGGCGGTCGTAGCGCTCGCTGTGTGGGCCGGTCAACGGACAGCCCCCGCGATCTCCGCGAGCACCGGCGCGAGCTCGACCGCGAGGTCGCCGGGGTCGACCCGCTCGACGACGACCCGGTCGACACCCCCCGTGCGGCGTGGCCGCAGGGCCCGCCACCCGTCGGCGACCAGGCCCCACGAGGCAACGCCGACCAGCGTGCTCCGGTCGCCGGACGCCTCGGCCACCAGGGCGCGGAGCCGGCCGTGGGACTCGCCCGCCAGCGCACGGAGGAGTGCGACGACCTCGAGGTCGGGCAGGGTGCGGCCGTCGGCGTGCCAGGTCCGGCCGGTGTGCTCGGCGGCCAGCACGGACAGCAGGTCGGTGCGGTGGGACCGCCATGCCTCGGCGGCCGCGTCGGCGAGGGCATAGGGGAGGTCGACGTGATCGGGCACGCCGGACGGTTGGGTGCTGACGTCCTCGGGGAGTACGGCGACCCGCGCCAGCTCGCCGGGCCAGCTGCCGACCGAGAACCACGCTAGCTCGAACACGAGACCGTCGGCGGTCGCCAGGCTGGCGACGGCGCCGGCGCGCTGCCGGTGCCACGCCCGGGCGCGGACCCCGTCGACGGCTACCTCGAGGTCGACCGCGACCGTGGGTGTGGCCAGCAGGCCGACGGCCCCCAGGAGCCCCTCGTCGAGCGCCGCATCGACCAGCAGACCACGCCGCGCCAACGAGGATCGTGGCTCGTGCAGCGCGGCGAGCGCGGCCGCGAAGGCCGCGGCGTCCCCGCTGTCCCCGGCGTCCCCGGTGTCCCGGGGGACGGCCAGGTCGCCCAGCCGTTCGCCGAGGACGGAGCCGCCCGTCGGTCCGTCGGCCTCGAACGGCAGGGGTGCGCCGCCGGCCAGCTCGGCCACGAGCCGCAGCTCGGGGAGGGTGAGCGAGAGCCGGCGGGGCAGGTCGGCCAGGGAGCCGGCGGCCGGCGCGGGTGGGGTGCTGAGGTCGATCGTCGCCATCTCAGAGCCCGGGGAGGTCGACGGCGAGCCAGTCGCGGTGGCCGGGCGGCGGTGCGACGAAGTCGCGCGCGTGCGCCCCGTCGGCGGCGAGCCGATCGGCCCGCCGCTCGGCGAACGCGATCGCGTCCTTGAGCCGGTCGACCGCCAGGACGTGGGCGTCCAGCTGCTCGGCCGCATCCTCGTGACGGTCCGCGAGCTCGCGCAGCTGTGCGGCGCGGTCACGGATCCGGGTGGCCAACGCGTCCGCTGCCCGCCCGGTCCATCCGACGTCCTCGGTCTGGCCGACGAGCCGGTCGGCCATCGCCCGCAGGTCGACCCCCTGCTCGCGCAGCTGGTCGGCTCGCCTGCGCATCACGTCGCTGTCGCCGTACACGAGCCACCCTCCCTCGAAGCGTCGCGTGGTGGACGTGGCCCGCCTTCCCCGAATCAGCGCACGCGAAACGCCGTCGACGCTCATGGCAGGCGCACGATCTGGTAGACGTGCGCCTCGACGGCGGGTTCTCCGGATCCGAGGAACCCGTGGGCGTGCAGGCTCGCGAGCTGCTCCTGCACCGAAGGGTCGGTGGACGCGTCGGTCGCGGCCGCACCCGCGACGTAGTGGTGGTAGTCGTGGGCGTCGAGGATGCCCGTGGGGTCGTCGTCGAAGGTGACCGTCGCCTGCTGGACGGAGTCGGGGTTGTCGGCACCGTCGAGCAACGGAACGACGTCGCCGTGGTGCTCGAGCGAGAGCACGTGGCTGCCGGCGGGGAAGTGGTCGACCTGGGCGGTGGGGGAGCCGGCGGTGACGACGTTGGTGACGTTGAACCCGTCGCCCCCGTCGCCCAGGATCGCGGCCGCCTCCATCCCGCCGAGGGAGTGGCCGACGAGCAGCACCGGGTCGTGCGGTCCGATGCCGGCCTGGGCCATCGCCTGCAGGATGCCCTGCTGGTAGACGCTCGGGTGCCCGGACGCGGAGACGAGGTCGGTCGGAAAGTCGCGGACGTCGCCGTCCTGGGTCCAGGGCAGCGTGGTCATGTCGTCGGTGCCAGGCAGGTAGACGATGTGTCGTACGTCGTCGGTGCCGGCGCCGAGGGTCTGGATCTCGATGGTCCCGTTGAGCGGCGAGTCCGGATCGGGGGAGAGGTCCGCGACGTCCTGGAGGTGGGAGACGAGCCCCGTGAGGTCGGCGGGCTGCTCGCAGGGTCCGGCGGTGACCCCGGGGAGGTCGGTGACACCCGGATGGCCCTGGGGGCCGTAGAGCAGGGCGAGGAGACCAGCGCCCGACTCGGTGTCAGGGACGTCGAGCGGCAACCCCAGCGGACCGCCCGGGGCCAACGGCGTGGTGCCGTCCCAGAGGCCCTCGAGCAGCCCACCGCCACCGTTGACGGCGTGCTGGACCACCCCGGGGTGGTCCAGCACCCAGGTCTCCAGCTCGTGCCACGCCTCCGGCGGCACCAGCGGCAGGGTGGCGATCAGCGCCGGCACGAGCACGGGCGCGCTCGCACCGAGCGTGAAGCCCACGCTCAACCCGACCGCCTGGTCGAGCTCGTCGACCGCGGCCCGCACCGTCGCGTCGGCCGCCTCGAAGGCCGCGACGACGGCTCGTACGGCGATGGCGTCGGCCTCCCACCCGCAGGACTCCACGAGCACGCCGTCGGGTCCGGTCGTCGCGGCGAGCACAGCCGCCTCGGCCTCGGCGAAGGTCAGCGGCGCCAGCGCGGCGGACTCGGCGAGGTCGGGGTTCGCCATCGTGGTGGCGCCCAGTGCGGCCCAGCCACGCAGCCGGCTGCCGGCGTCGTCGAAGGCGTCGGCCAGCGCGCGCACCGCGGCGTACGTCGCCGCCAGGCCCGCCGAGCCACCGGTGACCGAGACGACGTCGGCGCTCATGACAGGGCTCCGGCGACCAGGCGGCCCACGCGGTCGGCCAGGGCCGCGGGCGGGAGGCTCCCGGCGACCCATCCGACCCGGTTGCGGCCGCGGACCCGGGCGCTGACCACCGCCCGCACGTCGGGCAGCTGCCGGCCGGGCAGGGTGACGGTGCGGACGAGGTGGTCGTGCCAGTCGCCGGATCCGAGCCACGCGAGCTCGACCAGGTCGGTGCCGGCGGCCGACAACGCCGTCACCCCCTGGCCGGCCAGTCGCTGCCACGAGCGCAGCCGCCCGCCTGCGTGCACGACGTCGAGGGTGACCAGCACCTGGGGGTGGGCGAACGCCGCGAGCGCGTCGACCAGCAGCCGGGGCACCGGCTGGTGGAGTGCGAGCGGGTGGGGGTCACGCCACGGCAACGGGGTGCGGGTCGCGTCGGCGATCGCCTCGAGGGTCGCGGTCGGCATCGTCAGCACCGCCCCGGCGCTCATCGGCCCAGCCCGGGCACGTCGACGTCCAGCCACTCACGGCTGCCGGGCAGCGGTGGGTCGAAGTGGCGCAGCCAGCCCGCGAGTGCGCCGGGCAGGTGGTGGCGTACGGCGCCGACGACCCCGGCGACCCCGTCCGCCGCGCTGTCCAGCAGGCGCCGGACCCGGTGCTCGATGGTGGCGATCAGGTCCTCGAGCCGGTCGACCTCCCGCGCGTGCCGGTCGAGTGCGTCGGCGGCGGCGTCGTGGAGCGCGGCGGTGTGCCGCAGCCCGCCGGCTCGGTCCCGCGCGTGGTGCCGCATCGCGTCGGCCGCGAGGCCCTGCCAGGGGACCTGCTCGGACCGGGCCGCCAGCCGGTCGGCCTCCTCGCGGATCTCGTCGGCGCGCTCGCGCATCCGAGCGGCGAGCGCCCTGATGGTGCTGGTGTTCCCGTACATCCCGTCCCCCTCTCTGCGGCCCCTGTCGGGGTTGCAGGAAGGGTCGCCGCGGAGCGGCTGTGGAGAAACCTCAGTGGTCGATGGCTGTGGAGAGACGGTCCAGCGCGCGCTCGATGTCGGCCCCGGGACCGGCGAAGCTCATCCGGATGTAGCGCGGCCCGTCGACGGTGTCGAAGTCGACCCCGGGGGCCACCGCCACGCCGGTGCGGTCGAGCAGGTCGTGGGCGAACCGCATGGTGTCGTCGGTGAGGTGGCCGACGTCGGCGTACACGTAGAACGCGCCGTCGGCGGGTGCGAGGCCGGTGATGCCCAGCCGCGGCAGCCCGTCGAGGAGGAGTCGGCGGTTCTCGGCGTAGCGCATGACGTGGCCGTCGAGCTCGGCGTACGACGCGTCGTCGAACGCCGCGATGCAGGCACGCTGGGCGATCACCGGCGGGCAGATCGTGAAGTTGCCGGTCAGCACGTCGACCGGCCGGCGCAGCCGGTCGGGGGCGAGCATCCAGCCGATCCGCCAGCCGGTCATCGAGAAGTACTTGGAGAAGCTGGAGAACACCACGGCCTCGCGGCTGGTCTCCCAGGCGCTGCGGGCCAGGTGCGGGTCGGCGTACTCGATGCCGTGGTAGATCTCGTCGCTGATCAGCTGGATCTGGCGCTCCTCGCAGTACGCCGCCAGCGCGGCCAGCTCGCTCGGGAGCAGCATCGTGCCGGTCGGGTTGGCAGGGCTCGCGACGACCAGGCCCGTGATGTCGGGGAGCGCCTCGAGTTGCTCGACGGTCGGCTGGAACCGGGTCTCCGGGCCGGTCGGGATCTCCACGACCTCGCACCCGAGGGCCGTCAGCACGTTGCGGTAGCAGGGGTAGCCCGGGCGGGCCATCGCCACCCGGTCGCCGACCTCGAACGCCGCGAGGAACGCCAGCAGGAACCCGCCGCTGCTGCCGGTCGTCACCACCACCTGGTCGGGGTCCACCTCGATGCCGTGCATGCGCCGGTGGTGGCCGGCGATCGCCTCGCGCAGCTCGAGGATCCCGGATGCCGGGGTGTAGCCCAGCGGATCACCGGAGTCCAGCAGCCGCTTGGCCTCCTCGCGCACCGGCGCCGGCGCGCCGGTCATCGGCTGGCCGGCCAGCAGGTTCAGCAGGTCACCGTGGCTGCGCTGCCGCTCGGTCGCCGCCGCCAGCAGGTCCATCACGTGGAACGGCGGCACGTGGGCCCTCGACGCGACTGCGAACCTGCTCACGGGCTCGACCTTACGGCGAGCGCCGTTGGTCGAGCTTGTCGAGACCCCCGCAGCCGACTCGCCCACGGCGAGCGCCGGAGGTCGAGCTCGTCGAGACCCCCCGCAGCCGACTCGCCCACGGCGAGCGCCGGAGGTCGAGCTCGTCGAGACCCCCGCAGCCGACTCGCCCACGGCGAGCGCCGGAGGTCGAGCTCGTCGAGACCCCCGCAGCCGACTCGCCCACGGCGAGCGCCGGAGGTCGAGCTCGTCGAGACCCCCGCAGCCGACTCGCCCACGGCGAGCGCCGGAGGTCGAGCTCGTCGAGACCCCCGCAGCCGACTCGCCCACGGCGAGCGCCGGAGGTCGAGCTCGTCGAGACCCCCGCAGCCGACTCGCCCACGGCGAGCTGTGCGCTCGGCGCCGACTCCCGTCTCACCGGGTTTCGAGACGCGTCGCTCGGTCCGTCGCTGCGCTCCGACCCGAGCCGACGCTCCTCAACCTTCGCCGCTACTCGCTGCCCGTGCTCGCTGCGCTCGCACGGGCAGCGGCGGCTCGCCCCGCCCGGCGGCCGAAGAAGGACCCCTCGCCGAGCTGGGTGCCGGAGCAGTAGCCCTTGCCGTCCTGGGCGAGGTTGGAGGCGCACGCGCCGGCGGCGTACAGCCCGGGGATCACCGAGCCGTCGGGGCGCTGGGCCTGGCCGTCGACGGTGACGCGGACGCCGCCGAGGGTGAAGCCGGCGTACATCGCCTTGCCGAGCCGCAGGTCGAACACCGCCCACGGACCGGTGCCCTGCGGCGCCAGCCACTCGGGGGCCTTGTGGAAGTCGAGGTCCTCGCCGGCCTCGGCCAGCTCGTTGTAGCGCTCGAGCGTCTTGGCCACCGAGCCCGCGGGCAGCTCGAGGGCGTCCTCGAGCTCGGCGATCGTCTCGAAGCCGTCGATCAGCGGCACCAGCGGGAACTTGGGGTACTCCACATGCTCGCTGTCCACGATGAGGTACGCCGTGGAGTCCGGCTGCTCCATCACGAACTGCGAGGTGCGCGAGTGGTAGCCGTCCTCGTTGCAGAACCGCTCGCCGAGCTTGTTGACCAAGAAGCCCGTGATCAGCGCAGAGGGCGGGTAGAACGGCGCGGTGATGAACGGCTCGTCCATGTGCTTGAGCTCCGCGCCGACCGACGCGCCCAGCCGGATGCCCAGGCCGTCGTCGTACGTCGAACCCAGCGTGAACGGCTTCTCGGCCAGCCGGGGGGTGTGCTCGGCCACCATGTCCGGGTTCATCACGAAGCCGCCGGCGGCGATCACCACGGCCGCGGCGGCGACGTACCCGGTCTCCTCGAACGACTTCCACGCCAGGCCGAGGACCCGGCCGTCCACGCCGGTCACCAGGTTGGTGGCGCCGGTCTCGTAGCGGACCTCGACCCCGGCCTCCTCGATGCGGTCGCGCAGCAGGTCCATCACCATCTTGGTGCCCTCGGTGTCGCCGGGGACCGGGACCTTGTGGCCTCGCGGGGCGGGGACGGCCTGCTCCTTGTAGGGCCAGACCTTCTCGTTGCCGGTGTACATCAGGCCCTGGGTGCCGGGCTGGATCACGGCCTTCTCGGGGTAGTAGGAGCGCTCGAACTCGAATCCGAGCGCCTCCAGCCACTCGAAGTGCCCGACGGAGCCCTCACAGTAGGCGCGGATCTTGTCGTGCTCGGGCTCCTTGGAGACCGCGACGAGGTACTTGTACATCTCCTCGGGGGAGTCCTCGTGGCCGGTGGCGCGCTGCACGGCCGTGCCGCCGCCGAGGTAGAAGTGGCCGCCGGACATGCTGGAGGTGCCGCCGTGCACCGCGGCCCGCTCCATCAGCAGCACCCGGGCCCCGGCCCGCGCGGCCTCGAGCGCCGCGCAGCCGCCGGCGATGCCGAACCCGACGACCACGACGTCGTACGCCGGCGCGCCGGCCAGGACCTCGGCGGACAGGGCCGGGGGGATCGCGGTGCCGTTGCTCATGCCGCAAATCTAGAACAAGTTCCACTTCCGTGCGATCCTGTCCGTCGTGGTGACCCTGATCGACACCGCCGGCGGGGAGCACGATCTCCCGGGTGGGCTCGCCGACGAGGCGGACCTGGCCCGGGTGCTCGGGTGGACGCTCAAGCCCGAGGGCCTGTGCCGGGGAGAGACGTGCGTGCCCCTGCTGGGCCGCTCGGTGCTCGACGCGCTCGGGCTGCTGGCCGCCCGCGACGGCGACGGTGCCGACGAGGTGGTCGCGCTCGCGCCCTCGGCCGAGTCCCACCACCGCGAGCTCGCCGAGGGCCGGGCGCCCTCGCTGGTGCTGCGTGACGTCGACGGCTCGGAGGTCTCCTTCGACGACCTCTCCGGGCACAAGCGGGTGCTGGTCACCTGGGCCTCGTGGTGCGGGTGCCGCCACGAGCTCGGTGGGTGGCAGCGGCTCCAGGACGAGCTGGCCGACGCCGGGCTCCGGCTGTTCTCGGTCGCCCTCGATGCCGACCCCGAGGACGCCCGCCCGTGGATCGAGCAGGCGTCGCCGACGTACCCCGTCGCCGTGGACACCGCGCACGTCACCGCGGAGCGCTACGGCATCACCAACGTGCCGTCGGTGGTGTGGGTCGACGAGCACGACCGGATCGTGAAGCCGCCGACGATCGCGCCGGGCGACGACCAGTTCGTGGAGTTCACCCGGATCGAGAGCGCCCGCCACCACGACCTGCTGCGCGCCTGGGTGCGTGAGGGCCGGGTCCCCGAGACGATCGAGCCGCCGGAGCGCACGGACGCCGAGCAGCTGGCGCTGGCCCATCGGCGCATCGCCGCCCACCACCAGCGTGCCGGCCGCGGCGACGCCGCCCGCGAGCAGCTCGCGCTCGCGCAGCGGCTCTCGCCCTGGGACTGGACCGTACGCCGCGGCGGGATCGCGATGACCGGTGGCGACCCGTTCCTGGGTGAGGAGTTCACGTCGTTCTGGGAGGAGTGGGACGCCTCCGGTCGTCCCGGCTACACCCCGACCGGCTGACCGGGCGACCGGGGCCGGGCAGGCGCACCGATAGACTGCGCACCCGCGCCCCGACGACCGCCGAGGTGATCAGTGTCGTTCGACGTGCACGAGCTCGACACGTTCATCCTGGTTGGATCTGTCGTCACCTTCCTCGCGATCCTGGCGGTCCGGGTCTCCACGCGCGCCGGCCTGCCGAGCCTGCTGATCTACCTGCTGATGGGCGTCGCGCTCGGCGAGGCGGGCGTCGGCATCCAGTTCGAGGACTACGAGGTCGCCCACGCGGTCGGGTTCGCCGCGCTCGCGGTGATCCTCGCCGAGGGTGGTCTGACGACCAGCTGGCGCGAGATGCGGCCCTCGATCCGGCTCGGTGTCTCGCTGGCCACGCTGGGCGTCGCGGTCTCGGTCACGATCGTCGCCCTGACCGGCCACTACCTCCTGGGCATGCCGTGGGAGCTCGCGGTCCTCCTCGGTGCCGTGACGTCGCCGACCGACGCGGCCGCCGTCTTCTCGGTGCTGCGTGTGGTGCCGCTGCCGAAGCGCCTCACCGGCTCGCTCGAGGCGGAGTCGGGGCTGAACGACGCCCCCACCGTCGTGCTCGTGACGCTGATCTCGAGCGGAGCCGCCGGCGAGCACGGCGTACCGGCCATGGTCGGGATCATCGTCTACGAGCTCGCGATCGGCGTCGGGCTGGGGCTGTTGGTGGGGTACGGCGGCGCCTGGGTGATGCGCCGGGCCGCGTTGCCGTCGTCCGGTCTGTACCCGCTCGCGGTGATGACGCTGACGTTCCTGGCCTACGGGGCCGGCACGTTCGTGCACGGCTCCGGGTTCGCCGCGGTGTACGTCGCCGCGCTGGTGCTCGGCAACTCCGAGCTGCCGCACCGGGCCGCGACGCGCTCGTTCGCCGAGGGGCTCGCCTGGCTGTCGCAGATCGGGCTCTTCGTCACCCTGGGCCTGCTGCTCTCGCCCGGGCGGATCTCGCTGTCGACCGTTGGACTGGCCGTCGTCGCCGGGCTCGTCCTCACGTTCGTCGCCCGGCCGGTGTCCGTGCTCGTCAGCTCGGTGGTCCAGCCGATGCCGTGGCGTGAGCTGTCGTTCGTGTCCTGGGCGGGGCTGCGCGGCGCGGTACCGATCGTGCTCACGACGATCCCGCTGGCCGAGGGCGTCGACGATGCCACCCGGCTCTTCGACCTGGTCTTCGTGATGGTCGTGATCTACACGCTGCTCACCGGGCCGACCCTGCCGGCGGTGGCGCGGCTGCTCAAGGTGACCCGCCGCTCGGAGCCCCGGGGCCTGGAGGTCGAGGCCGCGCCGCTGGAGCGGATCGCCGCGGACCTGCTCCAGGTGTTCATCGCGCCCAGCTCGCGGATGCACGGGGTCGAGGTGGGGGAGCTTCGACTGCCGCGCGGTGCCTCGGTGTCGATGGTGATCCGTGAGGGTCAGACGCTGGTGCCGGAGCGCCGTACCGTCCTGCGGCACGGCGACGACCTCTTGGTGGTCACGCCCCGCAAGCTGCGCTGGCAGACCGAGGAGCGGTTGCGTCAGGTCAGTGAGCGCGGGCGCCTGGCCCAGTGGCTGGTCGAGAAGCCGGCCCGTCGATCCGCCGACTGACCGGTGGGTACCTGCGGCGGGGCCTGATCACTCGACCGGCGGGCTGCAGATCGTCGCATCGTCCTGCGCGACCACCGAACGCCGGCCGTGGACGAGCTTCTTGAAGTCGTCGCCGACCACGACGGCGACACCCACGCCGGGGGCCTCGCGCCGCTGGATCTCCACGTCGGGGCCGAGGCGGCTGGCGACCAGCTGCACGGCCGGGCTCTGCGGGTCGAGGGTCCAGATCTCGACGACGCCCACGTGGGCGCTGACGTTGCCCTTGGTGCCCTCGGCGAACCCGTCGTCGGTGAGCAGCTGCATGGTGCGCCCGGCGAGGCCCTCGCGGGTGCTGGCGTTGAAGACGCTGACGGTGACGTCCTGGGCGTAGACCTTCGTGCCGGCCCGGACGGTGCGCTCCTCGCAGATCGGGGTGTCGACCTTCGCCGGCAGCGGGTCGGTCAGCGCCGACCACCCCCACAGGGCGCCGAGGACGAGCAGCAGACCGAGCACCGAGATCGTGATCGCCGACCGCGCCCCCTCGACCATCAGCCCTCCAGCGTGTGGACCCTGGCGTGCAGCACGTTGCGCTGCTGGAGGGCCGCGCGCAGCGCCCGGTGAAGGCCGTCCTCGAGGTAGAGCTCGCCGTGCCACTCGACCACGTGGGCGAACAGGTCGCCGTAGAACGTGGAGTCCTCGTCGAGCAGCGCTGCCAGCTGGAGGGTGTCCTTGGTCGTCACGAGCTGGTCGAGGCGGACCTGGCGGGGCGGAACCGCCGCCCACGCGCGAGACGAGAGCCCGTGGTCGGGGTAGGGCTTCCCGTCGCCGACGCGCTTGAAGATCACGTCGTGACTATAACGAGGCCCGTCTCGATCCCGGCCACCCTCGGCTCCGGGTCAGGCGGACCAGCGCACGGCGTCGTCGAAGTAGTCGGCCAGGGCGTGCACGCCGCGCAGGTCGGCGCGCTCCTCCATCAGGCTCGTGAGGCGCTGGGCGTGCCGGAGGCGGAGCTGGTCACGCTGCTCCCGGACCCGGTCGAGCTCGCTGTCCGGTGCGGGGGTGTGCTGGTCCATCTCGTCCTCCGTCGGTCGTTCGGGTCGCTTCGGTGTGAGCGACTTCGGCCTCTAGAGTGCCAAAGGTAGATCGCCGGGAGGTTGAATGCGTGTTACATCCAGGTCAACTCCGGCCTTACGTGGCGTCGAAAACTAGAATACGTTCTCGTTTTGTGGACGACATCGAGCAGATCCAGCGACTCAAGTACCGCTACCTGCGCACCCTGGACACCAAGCGCTGGGACGAGTTCGCCGAGTGCTTCCTGCCGGAGGCCACGGGCGACTACAACGGCCTCGTCTTCGACGACCGCGCCTCGCTGGTCGCCTACATGCGGGAGAACCTCGGCGAGGGGCGGCTCACCCTCCACCAGGCGCACCACCCCGAGATCGACGTGGACGGCGACACGGCCACCGGGCGCTGGTACCTCCAGGACAAGGTGATCGTGCCGGAGTTCAGCTTCATGCTCGAGGGCGCCGCGTTCTACGAGGACCGCTACGCCCGCACCCCCGAGGGCTGGCGGGTCGCCCACACGGGCTACCGGCGTACGTTCGAGATGACCTACAACCTCGCCGACCTGCCCGGGGTCAACGTCAAGGGACCCGGCGAGCACACCCACGTCTGACGGCTCACGCGCACGGCTCGCGCCACGCCGTCTGGACGACCTCGGCCCCGCGGTCGCGGGTGACGAGCCGGCCACGACCCGGCGGCGCGGGCTGCGGCTTGTGGCTGCCGAGCAGCGGACCCTCCTCGGGGCTGCCCGAGAGCAGCAGGCCCGGCACGGCCAGGTCGCGCAGCGACTGGATGACCGGCTCGTAGAGCGCGCGGGAGGCGCCGCCGGAGCGGCGGGCCACCACCAGGTGCAGGCCGACGTCGCGGGCCTGGGGGAGCAGCGCGTGCAGCGCGTGGACCGGCGAGCCCTGCTGGGTGGCGACCAGGTCGTAGTCGTCGACGAGCACGAAGACCTCGGCGCCGGTCCACCAGGACCGGTGGCGCAGCTGCTCGGCGGTGACGCCGGCGCCGGGCAGGCGCGCCTCCAGGTGCGTCGCCAGCTCCCGGAGCGCGGGCTGCGCCTGCACGGGGGAGGTGAGGTAGTGGAGCAGGTGGTCCTCGGGGACCTCGCCGAGCAGCGAGCGCCGGTAGTCGACGACGACCAGCTGGGCCTCCCGCGGCGACCGGGTGCGCATCACCTCATGGGCGTAGGCGCGCAGGATCGCGCTCTTGCCTGAGCGGCCGTCGCCGAAGACCAGCAGGTGCGGGTCGGCGGCGACGTCGAGGGCGACCGGGGCCAGGTCCTGCTCGTTCACCCCGAGCAGCAGCCGCGGGTCGTCCGCCCGCGGGTCCGCGAGGGCACGTACGTCGTCGAGATCGATCAGCTCGGGCAGCAGGCGGAGCTTGGGGCCGGCCGGCCCGGACCAGGCCGCGGCGACGCGGGCCACCAGGTGCTCGACGCCGTCGCCGAGGGTGGTCGCGTCGGCGGACCCGTCGACGCGGGGCAGGGCGGCGAGGAAGTGGAGGGTGCTGGTGGCCAGGCCCCGCCCGGGGCGTCCCGCCGGGACGAGCGCCGCGGCCCTGCGGTCGACCTCGGAGTCCACCGGGTCGCCCAGCCGCAGTTCCAGGCGGGTCCCGAACACGTCGCGGGTGGCGGCCCGGAAGTCCGCCCACCGCGTCGCGCCGACCAGCAGGTGGAGGCCGAAGGTGAGGCCGCGCCCGGCCAGCTCCTGCAGCTCGATCTCGAGGTCCCCGAAGTCGGCCCGGAGCGTGCTCCAGCCGTCGACCACGAGGAAGAGGTCGCCGTAGCCGTCGTCGACCCGGCCGGCCGCGCGCCGGGCGCGGTAGGTCTCGACGGTGTCGACGCCATGGCCGCGGAAGTAGGTCTCGCGCCGGTCGACCACGCCGCGCACCTCCGCGACGATGCGCCGGACCACGTCGGGCTCGGACCGGGTGGCGACACCGGAGACGTGCGGCAGCCCCGCGAACGGAGCGAACGTGCCGCCGCCGAAGTCGAGCACGAAGACCTGCGTCTCCAGGGGTGTCGTGGTCAGCGCCAGGCTCGTGACCATCGTGCGGAGCAGCGTGCTCTTGCCGCTGCGCGGACCGCCGACGACGGCCGCGTGACCACCGGAGCCGCCGAGGCTGACGGTGAGGGTGTCGCGCCGCTGCTCGTGCGGTCGGTCCACGACGCCGACTGGCACGGTCAGCCCGCCGCGGCCGCGCCAGGAGGGCGAGTGCAGACCGAGCTCGGGGTCCACGGTGAGGTCGCCGAGCAGCGCGTCGAGCGGGTCCGGGACATCGAGCGGCGGCAGCCACACCTGGTGGGCGGCCGGGCCGTGGCCGGCGATGCGGCGTACGGCGGCCTCGAGCAGCGACCGCTGCGCGTGGGCTGGAGCGGCGGACGGTTCGCGGTCGGGCTCGCGGCCCGTGACGTCCAGCGGGGGGACCTCGGTGAGCGTGAACGGCCAGATCCCCTCGGCCCGGTCGCCCGCCTCGCGGCGGGCTCGGCGCGGCCCCGCCTGCGGGCCGGAGACGTAGGCGCTCTTGAACCGCACCATCGTGGACGGATCCGGCTTGAGGTAGCCGAGCCCGGGGTCGGCCGGCAGCTCGTAGGCGTCGGGGGCGCCGAGGACGGTGCGCGACTCCGCGGCGCTGAACGTGCGCAGTCCGACGCGGTAGGACAGGTGCGACTCCAGCCCGCGCAGCCGGCCCTCCTCGAGTCGCTGCGAGGCGAGCAGCAGGTGCAGCCCGAGGGAGCGGCCGAGCCGCCCGATCGCCACGAAGAGGTCGAGGAACTCGGGCTTGGCCGCGAGCATCTCTGAGAACTCGTCCACGACGATGAACAGCGACGGCATCGGGGCCAGGTCGGCGCCGGAGGCCCGAGCGGTCTCGTAGTCGCAGATCGAGGCCAGGTTGCCGGCCGCGCGCAGCAGCTCCTGGCGGCGGACCATCTCGCCCGAGAGCGCGTCCTTCATGCGGTCCACCAGTGCGAGCTCCTGGGCCAGGTTGGTGATGACCGCGGCCACGTGCGGCAGCGGTGACATGCCGGCGAAGGTCGCGCCGCCCTTGAAGTCGACCAGCACCATGTTCAGCTCCTCGGGGGAGTGCGTGAGTGCGAGGCCGAGGACCAGGGTCCGCAGCAGCTCCGACTTGCCCGAGCCGGTCGCGCCGATCACCAGACCGTGCGGCCCCATGCCCTGCTGCGCCGACTCCTTGAGGTCCAGGTGCACCACTCCGCCGGCCTCGTCCAGGCCGATCGGGACCCGCAGGCGCTCACGTGCCGGACGTGGTCGCCACGCGGTCATGGGGTCGAGGGTGTGGACGTCCCCGAGCCCGAGCAGCCCCAGGAGGTCCGGCGGACCGGCAGCCTCGCCGGTGAGGGGGCGGGGGCCGTCGGTGCCGGCCGCGCCCAGCGGGGCCAGGCGGCGGGCGAGTGCCTCGGCGGTGGCGATGTCGCACTGGTCGGCGCGTTCCCCCGGCACCAGCAGGTCGTGCTGGAGTCCGCCCCCTGGCCGCTCGGCGAGGTGCAGGCGCAGACAGGTGCCTCCGGGCTCGTGGAGCGACGCCCCCGGACCGCCGAGGTCGACGACGGTCACGCCGCCGAGGCCGGCGGGTGCGATGGGGAGGTCCGGTGGCAGGTCGCCCCCGTCGTTGACGAGCAGCAGGTGCGGCAGCGGACGCTCGCCGAGTTCTGCGGGCAGCAGCGCGACCAGGTCCGGGAGCGAGGTGGCCGCCATCCGCATCGGCCCGGCCGCGTCGGACCGACGACAGCTCCGGGCGTGGGGAAGCCACTTGACCCAGTCCCAGTGCGCGAGGTGCTGCCTCGAAGCCAGCACCGCGACCGCCAGCTGGCCCGGGGAGTGGAACGTCGCGGCCGAGCAGACCAGTGCCCGGGAGAGGGCGCGGGCCGGCTCCTCGGGTCCGCGGACCTCGATGCGGTCCAGCGTCCGCAGGTCGGCCGCGGCCGGGAGGCTGGGCTGGAGCCGGTGGGCCGCGAGCAGACGATCGAGTGCCGACGCCGAGACCGGGTCGGGTTCACCCTGGCCGGCCGCGTCGTCCTCGGCCGGCACCAGCTCCAGGGCGAGAGGCCGGAGGCCCACGCCGTACCGGACCTGGAGGAAGGTGTCGTCGGACGGGACTCGCTCCCAGACGCGGGACCGCTCTCGGGCCAGGGCCGGCAGTGCGGCGGGGGCGGGGTGACGCCAGGTCAGCGCGTGGCGCTGCTGCTCGGCGGCGGCCCGGACCGACGTGCGGACGCCGGCGAGGTAGCGAAGGTACGCCGTCCGTGAGCCACCGACCTCGTGGGCGTGCTGGCGGCGCTGGCGGTCGACCTGGACGATGACGAAGCCGAGGGTCGTGAGCAGGAACATCCCGGCGGCGACGAAGCCTCGGCCACCCGCGGCGCGACCCATGGTCGCGACGAGTGCGACCGAGCCGAGGCTGCCGAGCATCGGGATGATGTTCATCAGCACCCCGCTCGCCCCATCGCGGGGCTCGAGGCGGGGTGGTGCCTTCAGCGCGAGCCGGCCGGCCGGCAGCTCCGGCTCGGCGCGGATGGCGCTGCGCTGCGTCGTGCTCACGGTGGTCCGATCTGCTCCTCGGTGGCCCGATGGTCGGGCTTCTCGGGGAAGACCTACCCCGGGCGGAAGCGCTCGACGCTCCCCTCGATCGGGCCTGTGGACAGCACGCCTGCGGGCTTTCCACAGGCCGGCGGGGCGCCGGTTTCGCGCGCATTTCGCGAGGGCAATCGACCGGTGTCCGGCTCGGGACGGCCGAGCGGACGCGACACAGGACGAGCCCCGCGCGGCCGTGGCTGTCACGGGGGAAGGAGCTGACGACATGTCGTACGCACCGGAGATGGGACAGGGCCAGGGGACGCTGAGCCGGGCCGCCGGCCTCGTGGCCGACGCCAGGGCGGACTTCGACGCGCTGAGCAGGAGCCTGGAGCAACAGATCCTCGCCCAGCAAGGCGCGTGGGTCGGGGCCGGTGGCTCGGCGTTCTTCGCGCTGCACCAGGCCTGGACCGAGAAGCAGCACGCGATCACCAACGCCCTCAACGGGTTCGAGGCCTCCTTGACCTCGACCGAGCGGGACAACACCAACACCGACGAGACCCAGTCGTCGACCTTCCAGCGCGTCGCCGGACGGCTCGGCTGACGCGGCGCCACGAGACACCAGGAGTGAATGAGATGACCCTCGACGGACTTCGCGTCAACCACGCCGGCCTCGACGCCGTCGCCGACGACCTCGGCCAGGCGGTCAAGCGGATCGACGACCGCCTCGACCGGCTCGAGTCCGAGCTCGCGCCGTTGCGCAGCGACTGGACCGGTGAGGCCCAGCAGGCCTACGCCACGGCCAAGGCGACCTGGGACCGCGCCATGCAGGAGATGAAGGGGCTCCTGCACCAGACCAGCGGCACGGTCATGCAGTCCAACGCCGACTACCGGGCCGCCGACCGCCGCGGTGCGGCGTCGTTCGGTCTCTGAGCGGCCGGGTCTCGGGGCCGGGGGTGGCGACGATGCCGCACGCAGCGCCGGAGACGGTGCCGGAGATGGCCTCGGGCACGGCGTCGGGAACGGCATCGGGCACGTCGTGGCTGGTGCGGGTGACGGTCGCGTCGGCGTCGCGGCGTGTCGACCTCGCGCTGCCGGGGGCTGTTCCGGTCGCGGAGCTCCTGCCCGAGCTCGCCCGCAGCGTCGGGCTCCTCGACCCGGCCACCGTCCACGACACCTTCCGGTTGGTGACCGCCGACGGCCGGCGGCTCGTCGGCGAGGCGGGGTTGAGCGTCCAAGGCGTCGAGGACGGAGCGTTGCTGACGGTCGCCGTCGCGACCGACGACGCCCCGGTCCGGGTCTACGACGACGTCGTCGAGGCGATGACCGACGCGGTCGAGCGCGAGCTGCCGCCGTGGGACCCCACCACCGGTCGGCGCCTCGCCCAGGGCGCCGCCGGGCTGTTGCTGGCCATCGGGGCCGTCGGGTTGCTGACGCAGCGCGGGTCCGCAACGGCGGGAGCGGCCGCTGGTGTGGTCGCCGCCGTCCTGACGACCGGCGCCGTCGCGCTCTCGCGGACGAGGCGCCAGGCCGTGCCGGCGCTCTCCGTGGCGTGGGCGGCGACGGCGTACGCCGCGGTCGCGGGCTGGCAGCTGGCCGGCGGCGCGCACCACGCCCCGGGCCAGCCGGTCGCCGCGGCCGGCGGTGCCGCGTTGCTCGCCGGCACCGGTTGCCTCACGGGTCTGGGCCGGGACCGGACGCTGATGGTCCCCCCGGTCGTCGTCGGCGCGGTCTTCCTCGCCGGCGGCATGGCCGTGCGGATCGCCGGGATGGACCTCGCCGTGGTCACGACGGTCGCGCTCGTGGCGGTCGTCGTCGGCGGCGCCGCCGTACCCTGGCTGGCTCTCGCCGCGGCCGGGGTGTCGGCCGACCCGGTCCCCGAGGTCCCCGAGGTCACCGAGCACGCCGCGTCGCCGCGCCTCGTCGACGCCGCCCGACTCAGCGAGGACGCCCGGACGGCTCACGAGATCCTCGTGGCGCTGACCTCCACCGTGGGGCTGCTGGTCGTCGTGGCCGCGCCGATCGCCGTGTCGCTCGGTGTTGCCGGGGCGGTCCTCGCGGCGCTGTGCTGCCTGGTGGTGATGCTGCGAGCCCGCCGGTACCGCACCACACCCCAGGTGCTCGTGGGCCTGGCTTCCGGGGTCACCGGGGTCGTCACGGTGGGTCTCGGGGCGCTCTGGCTGCATCCTGGCTGGCGGCCGGTCGTCGCGCCGGTCCTCGCAGCCGGCGGGGCGGTGGTGCTGGCGCTGAGCGTGGGTTCGGCGGGGGCGTCCGTGCGCCGCAGCCGGCTCGGTGACCTGGTGGAGTCCGCAGCAGTCCTCACCCTCCCACCTCTGCTCGTGGTCGCGGCCGGCTGGTTCTCTGTGATCCGGTCCTGAGGATGCCGCGTTGACCACCAAGAAGGAGCTGCTCGAGGCGTCGTCGTTCAACCGGCGCCGGCTCGTGACCGCCTTCGTCTCCGGAGCGCCTGGTGGGCGCGAGGCCGAGCCGGCCCGTCCGGTCCGCGTTGTCGTCGGAGGCCTGGTGCTCGCGCTGCTGCTCGTCGCTGGTGCGGCCGCCGCCGACCTGCTCTCTGCGGACGAGCCGGTTGACTGGGCGCACGGCCTGATCGTCTCGAAGCAGACGGGGCAGGCCTACGTCGTGCTCCCGGACCGGGAGGGCTCGGTGCCTGACAG
This sequence comes from Nocardia sp. 149-1B, assembly GCF_057747975.1. Lineage (NCBI taxonomy): Bacteria > Bacillati > Actinomycetota > Actinomycetes > Mycobacteriales > Nocardiaceae > Nocardia > Nocardia sp. 149-1B. Next base: position 4,581,413 of record NZ_CM173233.1, on the reverse strand, counting down.
CCGAGGGAAGGCCGAGCTCCACCCGGTCACCGACATCACCTCCGCTCGGCTGATCCTGGGGTCCGACGTCGACCCGGAGCTGGTCTCCCAGGACGACATCGACCGTCAGGCGGCCGGCGGGGTGGTCGGCATCGCCGGTGCTCCGGCCGGGCTCCCGGCGCCCGAGCGCCTGGTCGAGACCGGGTGGACCTCGTGCACCGCCGGAGGACACGGGATGCGGACCCGTGTTGGCGCGGACTCCGACGTCCGCACCGATCCGGGCACGGGTCTGGTCGTCGCCGTCGGCGGGGCGTTCTACGTCATCGCCTCGGAACAGCTCGGCGATGCCCCTCCGGCTGCCCACGCCTTCCGGCTCCCCGCCGGGGACGCGGTCGACAACCTGCTCGGAGACCTGCACCTGCCCGCGCGCGTGCTCGCGCCAGCCGTCCCCCGGGCGTGGCTCGACCTGTTCCCCGCCGGCGCCGCCCTCGACTGGCAGAGCTTCGGTCTCAGCGGTGCCGGCAGCCGGCCCGCGTCGTGGGACGCCGCCGCGGTACCCGGCCCGGTCCGGGTGGGCGACGTGGTCCAAGACCCTTCCGGGGCCGCGGTGCTGATGACGCTCGACGGCCCTGCCGACCTCGACCCGTTCGCCCTGGCGGTCTACACGCACACGGCCGTCCCCGGCGGAGGTACGCCGCCGGTCTTCCACGTCGACCGGCTCGCGGACCTCGCCAAGACCAGCCTGCCGGTGGAGGGCACCCACTGGCCCACCCAGCTGCCGGAGCCCGCCGCCGGCGACCCGTGTGCGGTGCTGGTCGCCACCCCCGGCGCGCCGGCGGTCGTCCAGCTGGCCCAGACCCCGGGCGATGGGTACGCCGCCGCCGACGTCCGTCCCGGCCGTTCCGACGTCGTCGTCGACCCGGGTCGCGGCGCGCTCGTGCTCGCGCCCCGAGCCGGCGTCGGCCACGATCGCCGTCTGGTGCTCGTCGACGGCACCGGCCGCGCGAGCACGCTCGACGGCGACGACACCGCCGCGCAGCTCGGCTACGCCGACGTGCGTCCGCCGCTGGTGCCGGCCGCGTGGTTGAGGCTCTTCGGAAAGGGCGTCGTGCTGTCGCGCGAGCTCGCGTTGTGCGGATCGACCTGCGGGTGATCGAGGGCTCGGATGGGTCCGCTGAGCGCGGGTCCTCGACCCGGCCGTCAGATCCGGGCGTCCATGTCCTGGTAGCCGGAGTCCTCGCGGGTGCCGCCCATGCCGTCGCCGGCCTCGCGGTAGTCGTGGATCCACGACACCGAGCGGATCCACTTGACCATCTTGTAGCCGTGCATCGACTCGGTGCGCAGCCGCAGCGGGGCGCCGTACATCTCCGGCAGCGACTCACCGTTCATGCCCCAGGCCAGGATCGTCTCGTCCTCCATCGCCATGGCCCGGGTGAGCACGGTGTAGTACGGCTCGACCGGACGGCCGTCGTGCATGTGCTGGGCGGTGCCGAACGACTCGATCATCACGTAGTGGGCGTCGTCGAGCGGCTCGACCCGGGCCAGCACCTCGCGCAGCGGCACACCGGACCACTTGGCGATGGCCGCAGTCGTTGCGCCAGTACAGCCGTGGGTGCGAAGCCAGGATCTCCCAGCCCGAGCGGACCAGCAGGCCGAGGAACAAGAAGTTGACCAGGTGGGTGACCTGGAGCCACCACGGGAAGCCGAGTGCCGTCGTTGCGAGAAGGCGCGTCGACCCTAGCGAGGGCAGCCGATCGAGATCGACAGGGCGGGACCCACGGGCCGCTCCGCCGACGGCACCCGGGTCAGCTGTACTGAGCCGGCGTCGGGTGTGGGTTCCCGAGGTACGGGAACACCCCGAGTGTGTCCTCGTGCGGCGGCAGCCCGGGCGGCGGGACGTCACCCCGGGAGAGGAACAACAAGCGGTGGTTGATCACGTCGTCGGTGAAGACCCGGCCGTTCGGGTACGTCGCCGGCTTGGAGGGGTCGAAGGTCAATACGTCGGGGAGCAGGCCCTCGGCGTCCATCGCTGCGATCGCCTCCTCGCGGGTGTAGCCGCCGGTGTGCCCCAACAGGTGGACGAAGAGATCCGTCCATCGCTCGCGGTCGTGGGCCGGCTCGCTCGCGTTGTACTCCTCCTTGGTCTCGTCGGTGTTGAAGAAGCTGCTCACCGACGGGTGCCCGGCCCGGTCGACGTGGAGAAGCCGGCCGTCGCGCCGGAGACTGCAGCGGCCCCAGATGTGGAGGTCCGGGTCGGCGCCCAGGTCCGCGGTCGGCAGCTCCAGGGCCATGGAGAACACGTTGGCGGTCGCGTTGGAGTCGACCCCCGTCCACGGGGAGTCTCCCCCGAAATGGGGCGCGGTGAAGTTGCGGTTCCCCCGGATGTCGAAGAGGTTCTTGATCCCGTCGAAGTCGAAGAAGAACGCGTCGCTGCGACTGCCGGCGAAGAACGCGTAGTCGCCAGAGGTGATCACCTGGGCCTGAGGGCCGAAGGAGACCACGCCGTCGGCGACGACCCTGTCACCGAGCGGCTCGGGCGAGCGCGCGTCCTGCCCCCGCGCGACGAAGACGTCGAACGTCTGGCCGGCCTCGGTCGGCGGAGCGAAGACGAAGCTGATCGCGATGTCGTCCAGGTAGTCGCCGTCGTTGTCGATGGCCAGGCGGTAGACGGCGTCCGGGTGCAGGGCGTCGGCGTTCGGGTTCGCATTCAGGATCAGGACGGTTCGAGCGGAGTCGACAGGCGACTGGAACGCATAGAGGTCGCAGAGGTCGAGGCGCTGGTCCTCCAGGGGCGGTCCCAGGCTGAGGCCGGTGAAGTGGTTCGACATGTGGGGCGCCTCCCTCATGGCTCGCCCGCCCCGCGACGGACTGGAGGCCACAGTAGGGCGAGACGACGGTCGGTGTCGCCGGTCAAGCGAGTACGACTGCACAACCCGCTCTCGGTACGGCGAACGGCGCCGCACCTGGGGTGCGACGCCGTTCGGGTGGCGGGGGATAGGGGATTCGGACCCCCTGGGGTGGGGAGTGCTGGTGACCCAACCCGCTCCCGGTACGGCGAACGGCGCCGCACCTGGGGTGCGACGCCGTTCGGGTGGCGGAGGATAGGGGATTCGAACCCCTGAGGGCTGTTAACCCAACCCGCTTTCCAAGCGAGCGCCATAGGCCACTAGGCGAATCCTCCGCCGAGGAGAGTACCGGTCCGGCGTCCTCGGCACGAATCCGCCGCGGGGTCGGTCGTCGAGGACCGGGGCCCGTCTTGGTGCGCTCGCGCGGGCTCACCTAGACTCGAGGCAACCCCCCGTGTGGCGGCACCTCACCCAATCCCCCAGGGCCGGAAGGCAGCAAGGGCAAGTGAGCTCTGTCGGGTGCGCGGGGGGCCTCTGCATTTGCGGCGGTCGTCGCTGTGACGCGGGGTTAGCGGATCTGGGTGACCCCTTTGGGAGGGGGTGAGTAGATCCCACAACCCCGCGTTACAGCGGAACGGGCGGCCGCGACCCGGCACCGCTACCGGGTGTCGGGGCCGGTGGTTAGGGTTCAGGCGTGGAGTCACCCCTGGCGCTGTACCGCCGCTACCGGCCCGAGACCTTTGCCGAGGTCATCGGGCAGGACCACGTGACGGAGCCGCTGCGGGTGGCGTTGGCCAACAACCGGGTCAACCACGCCTACCTGTTCTCCGGCCCGCGAGGTTGTGGCAAGACCACATCGGCGCGGATCCTCGCCCGCGCGCTCAACTGCGAGCAGGCGCCGGTCGCCGACCCGTGCGGTGAGTGCGACAGCTGCCGCGACCTGGCCCGGGGCGGGCCGGGGTCGATCGACGTGATCGAGATCGACGCGGCCTCCCACGGGGGCGTCGACGACGCGCGCGACCTGCGCGAGAAGGCGTTCTTCGCGCCGGTGCGCAGCAAGTACAAGGTCTACATCATCGACGAGGCCCACATGGTGACCACGCAGGGCTTCAACGCCCTGCTGAAGCTCGTCGAGGAGCCACCGCCCCACCTGCGGTTCATCTTCGCGACCACCGAGCCCGACAAGGTGCTGCCGACGATCAGGTCGCGCACCCACCACTACCCCTTCCGACTGATCCCGCCGAGGCTGCTCTCGTCGTACCTCTCCGAACTGTGCACCAAGGAGGGCGTCGCCATCGACACGGCGGCGCTGCCGCTGGTGGTGCGTGCCGGTGGCGGCTCGGCTCGTGACACGCTCTCGGTCCTCGACCAGCTGCTCGGCGGCGCGGGACCCGCGGGCGTCACCCACGAGCTCGCGGCGGGGCTGCTCGGCTACACCCCGGACACGCTGCTCGACGAGGTCGTCGACGCGTTCGCGGCCGGCGACGGCGCTGCGGTGTTCGCGGTGGTCGACAAGGTCGTCGAGACCGGTCAGGACCCGCGCCGCTTCACCGAGGACCTCCTGCGCCGGCTGCGTGACCTGGTGATCGTCGCGGCCGTCCCCGACGCTCCGGCGACCGGGCTGATCGATGTCTCCGAGGACCAGGGCGAGCGGCTCGTCGCCCAGGCTGCCCGCTTCGGCGCCGCCGAGCTCAGCCGCGCCGCCGACATCGCCGCCACCGGCCTGACCGAGATGCGCGGGGCGACCGCGCCCCGGCTGCTGCTCGAGCTGCTGTGCGCCCGGATCCTGCTCCCGGGCGCCGACCACGCGACGGGCGGGGTGATGGCGCGCCTCGACCGCCTCGAGAAGCGGCTCACGATCACCGGTACGCCGACTCCGGCCGCCCCCGCGCCCGCCGCGCCGCCCGCCCAGGACCGCCCCGCGCCGGTGCCGGCGCGGCCCGCGGCACCCGAGCCGGCCGCGCACCGACCCGAGCCGGAGTCCGCCCCCCCACCGGCCCCCATCGAGCAACCGGCGGCGGTCGCCCCGACACCGACACCGACACCGACACCGACACCTGCGCCCGAGCCGATGGCGGTCCCCGCACCGCCTGTTGTCGAGCCCGAGCCGACGCCCGAGCCGGCGCCCGAGCCGGTGACGGTCTCCGCACCGCCCGTGGTCGAGCCCGATCCGGCGCCTGCGCCAGCGGCCGCCGCGCCAGCGGGCGGGTTGAGCCTGGTCGACGTACGCCGGCTGTGGCCCGACATCGTCGACGCGACCAAGCTGCGCCGCCGGGTGGCCTGGATGCACCTGACCCAGAACTGCCAGGTGGTGGCCGTCGACGGCAAGACGCTGACGCTCGGGTTCACCAACGCCGGCGCGCGCGACTCCTTCGTCAACGGAGGCTGTGACGACGTGCTCCGCCAGGCGGCGATCGACGTCGTCGGCACCGACTGGCGGATCGAGACGATCATCGACCCCGGCGCCCGTGCCGACGCCCCCGTCGTCACCAGCCCCGCCGTCCAGGCCCCGGCCCCCGAGCCTGCCCCGGCTCCGGAGCCAGAACCGGACCCGCGCCGCGGCAGCGATCCCGAGTCGATCGCGGCTGCGCGTGAGGCGATCCAGCAGACCCGCTCCGCCGACGAGGCTCGAGCCGATGGCCCGGACTGGGCCGCGGCGGATGCCGACGCCGACCCCGACGACCTCGATGCCGACCAGCAGGGCATGACGACCGCCGAGCTGCTGAAGCGCGAGCTCGGGGCGCAGATGATCGAGGAGATCCGGCACCAGTGACCGCTCGACCCAGCCAGCCCGACCGACGACCAGAGGTGACCCCATGAGCCAGAACCCCTTCGAGGCACTCGGTGGTGGTGGGTTCGACATGAACGCGCTGCTCCAGCAGGCCCAGCAGATGCAGGAGCAGCTGCAGAGCGCCCAGGAGCGTCTCGCCGAGACGGTCGTCGACGGCACCGTGGCCGGCGGCGCGGTGACCGTGAAGGTCAACGGCGTCGGCGAGCTGGTCGGTGTCGAGATCAAGGCCGGTGGCTTCGACGGCACCGATCCCGATGATCTCTCCGACCTCGGCGACATGATCGTCGCCGCCTACCGCGACGCCAAGGCCCAGGCCGACGCGCTCGCCGGAGAGGCCCTCGGCCCCCTCGCGGGCGGCGCCGAGGGGCTGCCGGGCATGCCCGGGCAGCTGGGCTTCTAGTTGTACGAGGGTGTCGTCCAAGACCTGATCGACGAGCTCGGGCGGTTGCCCGGCGTCGGTCCCAAGGGCGCGCAGCGGATCGCGTTCCACCTCTTGCAGGCCGACCCGACCGACGTACGCCGCCTCGCCGACGTGCTCATCGAGGTCAAGGCCAAGGTGAAGTTCTGCAGCATCTGCTTCAACGTCTCCCAGGACGACCAGTGCCGCATCTGCCGCGACCCGCGGCGCGACCCGTCGGTGCTCTGCGTCGTGGAGGAGTACAAGGACGTTGTCGCGATCGAGCGGACCCGTGAGTTCCGTGGCCGCTACCACGTGCTGGGCGGGGCGATCTCGCCGATCGACGGCATCGGTCCCGAGCAGCTGCGCATCCGCGAGCTGATGGTCCGGCTCGCCGACGGCACCATCACCGAGGTCATCCTCGCGACCGATCCCAACCTCGAGGGCGAGGCGACGGCGACGTACCTCACCCGCATGCTCAAGCCGATGGAGTTGCGCGTGACGCGCTTGGCGAGTGGACTGCCCGTAGGCGGTGACTTGGAGTACGCCGACGAGGTGACCCTGGGCCGCGCATTCGCAGGAAGGCGATCAGCAGATGACTGAGACCACGCTCGACCCGCACACCGAGGAGTTCGCGCAGCAGATCGCCGACCAGGTCGAGAGCTTCCTGATCGCGCTGCAGGCCATCGCTCGTGAGGCCGACGGCGGGCGGGCGATCTCGCTGCTGCTCCTGGAGATCAGTCAGGTGCTGCTCGCCGGAGCCCGGCTGGGCGCGCAGCGCGACTTCAACCCCGCGGGGGAGTACCAACCCGACGTCGGCCCCGAGCCCGACCTCGACGAGATGCGCCTGCGGCTGGCCTCGATGCTCGACAGCGTCGACACCTACAGCTTCGTGTTCGACCCCTACGTCCCCGACGTGGTGGAGAGCCAGCTCTCCGACGACCTGACCAGCATCGCGACCGACCTCGAGAACGGCCTGCGCCACTACCGGCTCGGCAACGTCGAGGAGGCGCTGTGGTGGTGGCAGTTCTCCTACGTCGCCTCGTGGGGCAACCTCGCGGGTGCCGCGCTCAACGCGCTGCTCTCGGTGGTCGCCCACGATCGGCTGGACGCGGAGTTCGTCGTCGAGGAGGAGCAGATCGCGCTCGCCGATGAGATGCTCGAGGGCGGCGACGTCGCCGCTCGGTAGACTCGACGGCTGGTAGCACCAGTCGAGCCAGCAGTCGAGCAGAGGGACCAACCGTGGGCATTGTCGTCCAGAAGTACGGCGGATCGTCGGTCGCGAACGCCGACGGCATCAAGCGGGTGGCCCAGCGGATCGTCAACACGCGCAAGGCCGGCCACGACGTCGTCGTGGTGGTCTCCGCGATGGGCGACACGACCGACGATCTGCGCGATCTCGCTCAGCAGGTGACGCCGTTGCCGCCGCCGCGCGAGCTCGACATGCTGCTGACGGCCGGCGAGCGGATCTCGATGGCGCTGGTCGCCATGGCGATCGCACAGCTCGGCCACCAGGCGCAGTCCTTCACCGGATCGCAGGCGGGGGTGATCACCGACTCCGCCCACGGCAAGGCGAAGATCATCGACATCACGCCCGGGCGGATCGAGAAGGCCATCCAGAACGGCGCGATCGCGATCGTCGCCGGCTTCCAGGGCGTCTCCCAGGACACCAAGGACGTCACGACGCTCGGCCGGGGCGCCTCCGACACCACCGCGGTCGCGCTGGCCGCGGCCCTGGGCGCCGACGTCTGCGAGATCTACAGCGACGTCGACGGCGTGTTCACCGCCGACCCGCGCATCGTGCGCGCGGCCCGCAAGCTCGACCGCGTCTCCACGGAGGAGATGCTCGAGATGGCGGCCTCGGGCGCCAAGATCCTGCACCTGCGGTGCGTCGAGTACGCCCGCCGCTACGACATGCCGATCCACGTGCGCTCCTCCTTCAGCCAGAAGGAAGGCACCTGGGTCATCCCGGACAGCAAGGCAGGAGAGGAACCGATGGAGCAGGCGATCATCGCGGGCGTCGCGCACGACCGGAGCGAGGCCAAGATCACCGTGGTGGGGGTGCCCGACAAGGTGGGCGAGGCCGCCCGCATCTTCGAGGCGCTCGCGGCGACCGAGGTCAACCTCGACATGGTCGTGCAGAACGTGTCCGCGGCCGCCACCGGCCTCACCGACATCTCGTTCACGCTGCCCCGCGCCGACGGGCAGAGCGCCATGGGCGCGCTGGCGCGGATCCAGGACGAGGTCGGCTACGACAAGCTCCTCTACGACGACCAGATCGGCAAGGTCTCGCTGATCGGCGCCGGCATGCGCTCCCACCCGGGCATCACCGCGCGGTTCTTCGCCGCCCTGGCCTCGGCCGGGGTGAACATCGAGATGATCTCCACCTCCGAGATCCGGATCTCCGTGATCGTCGCCGAGGCCCAGGTCGACGAGGCCGTCCGGGCCACGCACACGGCGTTCGACCTCGACGCCGAAGAGGTCGAGGCGGTCGTGTACGGCGGGACCGGCCGATGAGCGGGCAGACCCTGAACGTCGGCGTCGTCGGCGCCACCGGCCAGGTCGGCGTCGCCATGCGCCAGATCCTCGAGGAGCGGGCGTTCCCGGTGGGCGATGTGCGGTTCTTCGCCTCCGCCCGGTCGGCCGGCACCGTGCTGCCGTTCGCCGGCCGCGAGATCGTCGTTGAGGACGCCTCCACCGCGGACCCGAGCGGCCTCGACGTCGCGCTGTTCTCCGCCGGCGCCACCACCTCGAAGGCCCTCGCCCAGAAGTTCGTCGACGCCGGCGTCATCGTCGTCGACAACTCCAGCGCCTTCCGCAAGGACCCCGCCATCCCGCTCGTGGTGGCGGAGGTGAACCCGGCGGACGCCGCCGCCGTGCTCGAGGCCGGTCGCGGCATCATCGCCAACCCGAACTGCACCACGATGGCCTTCATGCCGGTCCTCAAGCCGCTCCACGACGAGGCCGGGCTGGTCCGGCTGATCGTGTCGTCGTACCAGGCCGTCTCCGGCTCGGGCGTCGCCGGCGTCGAGGAGCTCGCCACCCAGGTCGCCGCGGCCGGCGACAAGGCCCGCGAGCTGGCCTACGACGGCGAGGCCGTCGCGTTCCCCGAGCCGGTGAAGTACGCCCGGACCATCGCCTACAACGTGCTGCCGATGGCCGGCTCGATCGTCGACGACGGGCTGAACGAGACCGACGAGGAGCAGAAGCTGCGCCACGAGTCGCGCAAGATCCTCGGCATCCCGGACCTGCGGGTCTCCGGGATCTGCGTGCGGGTGCCGGTGTTCACCGGCCACTCGCTGGCGATCAACGCCGAGTTCGAGCGGCCGATGACGCCGCAGCGCGCCGCCGAGCTGCTCGCCGACGCCCCCGGCGTGGAGCTCTCCGACATCCCGACCCCGCTCCAGGCGGCCGGCAAGGACCCGTCGTACGTCGGCCGGCTCCGCACCGACCCCGGCGTCGACGGCGACCGCGGGCTGGCGCTGTTCGTCTCCAACGACAACCTGCGCAAGGGCGCCGCTCTCAACACCGTGCAGATCGCCGAGCTGCTCGCCGCCCGCTGATCCAGCGTCGACCCGCCCGAAAGTCTCGGGCGGGTCAACGGTCGGCAGGTCCCGCGAAGGTGCGGGTCACCCAGTGGGCGAGGGCGAACGTGCCCGCGGAGATCAGCGGGATGACCACCACCATCGGGCGGTCCATCAGCGAGTCCACGAGGAACACCAGCGCGAGCACCGCGGTCAGCCCGACCGCGAGGAAGCTCGTGCTCGCCGCCTCCGGCACCCGGGCCAGTCGCAGCAGCAGCGCGCCGACGACGATCATCACCGCGAGGATGGCGATCAACAGCCCGTAGCCCGCCTTCCCGCACGACGACGTGCCCTGGACGCTCTCGCACAGACGCAGCGAGGCCCAGGTGAGCCCGACGATCCCGAGACCGACGACCAGGCCGGTCAGCACCGCCGCCGGCATCCCGCCGGGGCCGCGCGGCGTGCGCTCGCGGCGCGGGTTCGGCTCCGGGGCCGGCGCGGTCACCGGCACGGGATCGTGCTCGTCGACGAGGTCGGGCTCGATCGTGAGCTCGGCGGTGGCCGGCTCCGGCTGAACCGGCGCGGGTGACTCCACGGGCTCGATCGGGCCGGTGGGCTCGGCGTGCGAGAGAGGCTCGAGTGGCGCGGTCGTCTCGGTGCTCACCGGATCGGCGGCCGGCGCCTCAACGGCGCGCCGTCGCTTGCGCCGCCACCCCAGCGACGGCAGCTCGAGCGAGGGCTCGTCGCCGCCGGCGCTGCCGGTGCTCTCTGCGGGCTCCCCGCTCACCTCGTCCGGCATGACCGGCAGTGTGCCACGGCGAGCACGCCGGGAAACGCCAGCAGGCCCGGATCCGCACTGCGGATCCGGGCCTGCACATGGTCGGGCTGACAGTGTGCTGGCTCAAGACATCCCGGACACATGTCTCAAGACATCCCGGACAGCATGTCTCACGACATAGGAGACACCGGGCCGCGAGCGTGCGGCCATGTCGAAGGCACGCCTGGTCATCACCGCCGTCACCGTGGAGAACCGACCCGTCGCCGAGGTCGTCGCGGCCTACGGGGTGTCCCGTTCCTGGCTCTACGAACTCCTGGCCCGCTACCGAGACGAAGGTGAAGAGGCCTTCGAGCCCCGCTCCAAGGCACCGAAGACCTCACCGGCCGCGACACCGCCCGCGATCGTCGACCTGGTGCTCCGAGTGCGCAAACAGCTCGCCGAGGACGGCCACGACGCCGGCGCCGAGACCCTGCTGTGGCACTTGGCGCAGCACCACGCGATCACGCTGTCGCGGGCCACCATCCACCGGATCCTGACCCGCCACGGCGCCATCACCCCGGAGCCGAAGAAGCGACCCAAGTCCTCCTACATCCGGTTCCAGGCAGCGATGCCGAACGAGACCTGGCAGTCCGACTTCACTCACTACCCGCTCACCGACACCGCGACGTTTCCCAAGGGCGTCGAGATCATCACCTGGCTCGATGACTGCACCCGCTACGCCCTGCACGTGTCCGCGCACCGGGCGATCACCACCCCGATCGTCAAAGCCACCTTCCGTGAAGCCGCAGGTCAGCACGGTATTCCCGCATCCACGTTGACCGACAACGGAATGGTCTACACCGTCCGCCTGGCCGGCATCGGGCGACGCGGTGGCCGCAACGGGTTCGAGCAGCAGCTCCACGACTGGCAGGTGGCCCAGAAGAACAGCAGGCCCAACCACCCCACCACCTGCGGCAAGGTGGAGAGGTTCCAACAGACGATGAAGAACTGGCTCCGAGCTCAACGCGACCAGCCCGAGACCCTGGCCGAGCTGCAAGCTCTCCTCGACCGGTTCGTCACCGAGTACAACCAACACCGGCCGCACCGCTCGCTGCCGCACCGCGCCACGCCAGCAGCGCTCTACGACACCATGCCCAAGGCCATGCCCGGCTCCAGCCGCGACGCAGACACCCACGACCGGGTCCGGCACGACCGCATCGACAAATCCGGCACCGTCACCCTGCGCGTGGCCGGCCAACTGCGTCACATCGGCATCGGTCGAACCCACGCCGGAACCCACGTCCTCCTGCTCGTCCAAGACCTCGAGGTCCGCGTCGTCAACGCCATCACCGGCGAACTGCTCCGCGAACTCACCATCGACCTGACCAGGGACTACCAGCCACGAACCCCGAAATGAAGAACACCCGAACCCACGTTTCCGTGGGTCCGGGTGTCCGCGATGTCCTGAGACATCACACGGTCGGGCTGACAGTGTGCTGGCTCAAGACATCCCGGACACATGTCTCAAGACATCCCGGACAGCATGTCTCACGACATAGGAGACACCGGGCCGCGAGCGTGCGGCCATGTCGAAGGCACGCCTGGTCATCACCGCCGTCACCGTGGAGAACCGACCCGTCGCCGAGGTCGTCGCGGCCTACGGGGTGTCCCGTTCCTGGCTCTACGAACTCCTGGCCCGCTACCGAGACGAAGGTGAAGAGGCCTTCGAGCCCCGCTCCAAGGCACCGAAGACCTCACCGGCCGCGACACCGCCCGCGATCGTCGACCTGGTGCTCCGAGTGCGCAAACAGCTCGCCGAGGACGGCCACGACGCCGGCGCCGAGACCCTGCTGTGGCACTTGGCGCAGCACCACGCGATCACGCTGTCGCGGGCCACCATCCACCGGATCCTGACCCGCCACGGCGCCATCACCCCGGAGCCGAAGAAGCGACCCAAGTCCTCCTACATCCGGTTCCAGGCAGCGATGCCGAACGAGACCTGGCAGTCCGACTTCACTCACTACCCGCTCACCGACACCGCGACGTTTCCCAAGGGCGTCGAGATCATCACCTGGCTCGATGACTGCACCCGCTACGCCCTGCACGTGTCCGCGCACCGGGCGATCACCACCCCGATCGTCAAAGCCACCTTCCGTGAAGCCGCAGGTCAGCACGGTATTCCCGCATCCACGTTGACCGACAACGGAATGGTCTACACCGTCCGCCTGGCCGGCATCGGGCGACGCGGTGGCCGCAACGGGTTCGAGCAGCAGCTCCACGACTGGCAGGTGGCCCAGAAGAACAGCAGGCCCAACCACCCCACCACCTGCGGCAAGGTGGAGAGGTTCCAACAGACGATGAAGAACTGGCTCCGAGCTCAACGCGACCAGCCCGAGACCCTGGCCGAGCTGCAAGCTCTCCTCGACCGGTTCGTCACCGAGTACAACCAACACCGGCCGCACCGCTCGCTGCCGCACCGCGCCACGCCAGCAGCGCTCTACGACACCATGCCCAAGGCCATGCCCGGCTCCAGCCGCGACGCAGACACCCACGACCGGGTCCGGCACGACCGCATCGACAAATCCGGCACCGTCACCCTGCGCGTGGCCGGCCAACTGCGTCACATCGGCATCGGTCGAACCCACGCCGGAACCCACGTCCTCCTGCTCGTCCAAGACCTCGAGGTCCGCGTCGTCAACGCCATCACCGGCGAACTGCTCCGCGAACTCACCATCGACCTGACCAGGGACTACCAGCCACGAACCCCGAAATGAAGAACACCCGAACCCACGTTTCCGTGGGTCCGGGTGTCCGCGATGTCCTGAGACATCACACGGTCGGGCTGACAGGATTTGAACCTGCGGCCTCCTCGTCCCGAACGAGGCGCGCTACCAAGCTGCGCCACAGCCCGATCGCTGGTCCGGACACGTCCGGTCCCCAAGCAGGGGCAACCATACCCGAGCCGAGCGGGGCGCTCGAAATCGGCCTCGCCGGTGGACTGCACCCCTCCCTCAGGAGCGGGCTGCCAGGGTGAGGAGGGTCGCTTCGGGTCGGCAGGCGACCCGGATCCGGGCGTACGGGCTGGTGCCCAGCCCGGCCGAGACGTGCAGCCACGCCGAGCCCGGGTCACCGGGCGTGGACGATGCGGGATGCCGGTGCAGCCCACGCGCCCGCTCGGGCTCCAGGTCGCAGTTGGTGGTGAGCGCACCGACGCCTGGGAGGCACACCTGTCCGCCGTGGGTGTGCCCGGCGAGGATCGCGTCGTACCCGTCGGCCGCGAAGCGGTCCAGCACCCGCAGGTACGGCGCGTGGGCCACTCCCAGTCGCAGGTCGGCGTCCGGGTCGGCCGGCCCGGAGATCTCGTCGAGCCGGTCGTAGCCCAGGTGCGGGTCATCGACCCCGGCGAAGGCGATCCGCAGCCCGCGCACCTCGAGTGTCGCGCGGGTGTTGGTGAGGTCGACCCACCCGCGCGACGTGAACTCCTGGCGCAGGTCGCGCCACGGCAGCTCGGCGCTGTGGGTGTGGCGAGTGCCGTCGTCGGGCAGCAGGTAGCGCAGCGGGTTGCGCAGGGTCGGGGAGAAGTAGTCGTTGGACCCGAAGACGAACACGCCCGGCTTGTCCGCGAGCGGGCCGAGGGCATCCACGACCACCGGGACCGCCGCGTGGTGGGACAGGTGGTCGCCGGTGTCGACCACGAGGTCGGGGTCGAGCCCGGCCAGTCGGCGCAGCCACTCCTGCTTGCGGGTCTGCCCCGGCGTCATGTGGATGTCGCTGAGGTGCAGCACCCGGACGTCCGGGCTGCCCGGTGGCAGCACCGGCACCGTGACTCGGCGCAACGTGTACGCACGGGCCTCGGCGAGTGCGTACGCCGTGAGCGCCGCGCCGGCGAGGGCCCCGGTGGCGACCGTGCGCAGCGCCGCGCGGCGAGCGGGGGCCAGGGAGGTCACGCCGCAAGGCTGCCACAATGGCCTTCATGAGCGCTCTCAAGGATCGTCTGCGTGCCGACCTCACCACGGCGATGAAGGCGCGCGACGAGGTGCGGTCCTCCACCCTGCGGATGGTGCTGACCGCGATCACCAACGCCGAGGTCGCCGGCAAGGAGCACCGCGAGCTCACCGACGACGACATCGTCGGCGTGCTCTCCACCGAGGCGAAGAAGCGCCGCGAGGCCGCGACCGCGTTCGGCGAGGGCGGCCGCGCCGAGATGGCCGCCAAGGAGACCGCCGAGGCGGCGGTGATCGCCGACTACCTGCCCGCCCAGCTGAGCGAGCAGGAGATCGCCGACCTGGTGACCTCGGCGATCGCGCAGGCCGGCGTCGCCGGTGAGGGCATGAAGGCGATGGGCAAGGTCATGGGCATGATCTCGCCCCAGGTCAAGGGTCGTGCCGACGGTGGAGCCGTCGCCGCGGAGGTACGCCGGCAGCTGGGCTGACCGGCACGCGGCCGAGCAGGGGGGTCAACGACCCCCGCCGTGGCCGTGCCCACCGCCGTGGCCGTGGCCACCTCCGTGGCCGCCGTGACCGGGCGGGGGCGCGGGAGGCACGCCGTTGGACACGTAGATGGTCACCGACGACCCGCTCGTCGTGCTCGTCCCGCCGCCCGGGCTGGTGTACGCCACGGTTCCGGCAGCCTCACTGGAGTTGACCTCGCCACCGTCGGTCGGGAAGAAGCCCGCCTGCTCGAGCACGCTGCGTGCCTGGTCGGGGGACATGCCGGTGGTCGACGGCACGGCCGTCATCACGCCGTTGACGATCTCGGCATCCGGCGCGACGAAGTCCTCGTCGGGCAGCCAGGCGGAGATGGCCTTCATGGCGTCGCCCCACATCGGCCCTGCCGTCGTCGACCCGTGAGCGGAGTCGATGTACTGCCCGGCGAGACTCTGGCCGTTGAGCGTGATCGGGTGCCCTTCCCGGTTGGCCCCGGCGATCATGGACGCGGTCGCCAGGTTGGGCGTGTAGCCGCAGTACCAGACCGCCATGTTGTCGTTGATGGTGCCGGTCTTGGCGGCCGAGGGCTGGTCGAGGGTGAGTCCCGCGCCGGCGCCGAACCCGGTCTCCTGGACGCCGCGGAGGATGTCGTTGATGGCATCGGCCGTCGTCTGCGGCATGACCTGCTGGCAGCGCGAGGGGTACTTGCGGATCTCGGTGCCGGTGGCGTCCTCGATGGCCGTGACCGGGTGGGAGTCGCAGTGCAGGCCCCGGGCGGCGACCGTGGCGTACGCCTCGGCCATCTCGAGCGGGCTCACGCTCGGCACGCCCAGGGTGAACGACGGCACCCGCTCGTGTGCAGGGTCGGTCAGCTGGAGGCCCATCTCCTTGGCCAGCTTGAAGGGCTCGCAGATGCCGGTGCGCTGCTCGAGCTGAGCGTAGAAGGTGTTCACGGACTCCTGGGTGCCCGTGTAGAGGTTGAACGCCGGGGTCCCGAACCCCGTGGAGTTGTGGACCGACCAGACGTCGCTGCTCGCGTAGGGCTGGTCGCCGCAGTCCTGGTAGCTGTTCATCGGGATCTGCATCTCCGCTGGAGACGCGATGCTGGTGTTGAGCGACGTCCCGTCGTTGATGGCGGCGGCGAGGACGAAGAGCTTGAACGTCGAGCCCGCCTGGAAGCCCGCCGAGTCGCCGTACTTCTGGGGCACGAGGTAGTTGAGGAACGTCTGGCCCTTGGCCTCGTCGCGTCCCATCGGTCGCGACTGCGACAGGCCCTTCACCTCGCCCGTTCCCGGCTCGACCATGGCGAGCCCGCCGATCGCCTGGTCCGTGGGGTGCACGTGCGCCGCCACCGACTTGTCCGCGGCCTCCTGGTCGCGCAGGTCGATGGTGGTCCGGATCGTCAGCCCGCCGGTCTTGAGGAGCTGCTTGCGCTCGGTGACCGTCTTGCCGAGCTGACGGTCGTGCAGCAGCCAGTTGACCGCGTAGTCGCAGAAGAACGGCGCGCGGGAGTAGAGGCAGCCGTTCTTGGCCGGGACCACGTCGAGCCCCAGGCTCTTCTTCTTGACCCGCTCGGCCTTCTCGCGGGGGATCACGTTCAGCTCGGCCATCCGGTCGAGCACGACGTTGCGGCGCTCGAGCGCGCGGTCGGGCGAGTTGGTCGGGTCGTAGCCGGTGGGGTTCTTGACCAGGCCGGCCAGCATCGCCGACTGGCGCAGGTCGAGGTTCTTGGCGTTGACGTTGAAGTAGTGGCGAGCGGCGGACTGGATGCCGTAGGTGCCGTCACCGAAGTAGGCGATGTTGAGGTAGCGCTCGAGGATCCAGTCCTTGGAGTACTTCTGCTCGAACGCGATCGCGTAACGCAGCTCGCGCAGCTTGCGGGCGTAGGTGTCGGCCGTGGCGTCGCGGCGCTCGGCCTTCGTCTTGGCCTGGGTCAGCAGCGTCATCTTGACCATCTGCTGGGTGATCGAGGAGCCGCCCTGGACGACGCCGTTGCTGGCCTGGTTGGTGATCAGGGCGCGAAGTGTGCCCTTGAGGTCGAGGGCGCCGTGCTCGTAGAACCGGTAGTCCTCGATGGCGACGATCGCCTGCACCATGGTGCGCGAGATCTGGTCGAGGGAGACGTTGACGCGGTTCTCGTCGTAGAGCGTCGCGATGACGTTGCCCTCGGAGTCGACCAGGCGCGTCTTCTGCGGCAGCGGGTCGGTCTGGAGCTCGGCGGGCAGGTTGTCCATCGCGTCGGAGGCCTGGCGCGCACCGATGCCGAGGACGCCGGCGAACGGGATCGCGAGGCCGGCGACGACCACGCCCATGACGGCCGCGACGGCCAGCATCACGAGCAGGTGCGAGGCGACGCGGGAGGCGGGCAGGCGCTCGTCGCGCGGCACGGACATACACCCAGAGTACGTGAGCGACCGAACCCGAACCCAGTCGTAGTCCGAGATGACTAGTTAGTTTGGACTATGCGGATTGGGTCGGATGTGTCTGCCCCCTACCTGATTTCTTCCTTAACTTCTTTACCGAGGGGAGAACATCCCGGGTAGACGTCATGGGGACGCCGCCTATCTCGGACTGATGTGGGGACATCATCATGTGGGTTGAGGATTGGGCGCCGGCGGCGGCATGTCGCGAAGCGCAACCGGATCAGCTGTTCGTGCGCGGGGCAGAGCAGAACAAGGCGAAGCAGCTGTGCGCCGGCTGCCCTGTGCGCACCGAGTGCCTTGCCGAGGCCCTCGACAACCAGATCGAGTGGGGTGTCTGGGGCGGCATGACCGAGCGGGAGCGCCGCGCGCTCCTTCGGCGGCGTCCGACCGCCTCGTGGCGGAGCGTGCTCGAGACCGCTCGTGAGCAGGGTGCCCCGGTGCCCGTCGCCAAGCCGGTCGCCGTCTAGCAGCACGTCGGGCCGAGGCCGCGCCCCACAGGGGAGGGCGCGACCGGGCGCGCCTGGCTCCAGCCGGTCGCTCAGCCGGCCGCGGCGTCGCCCGCCAGCAGCTCGCCCACGCGCCGCAGACCGTCGAGGTCGTGGACATCTCCGGCGAGCGCCGGCACCACGGTCGTCGGCACCTGGGGGTGCGCGGCCGCGAAGCGCTCGCGCAGCAGCGCCTCGCGCTCCACGATCCGGGTCTGGTCGGCGTGCAGCCGCAGCAGTCCCGCGGTCAGTGAGTCCGGGTCCTGCTTGCGCAGTCGCTCGGAGGCGGCCATCGCCTCGTCGGCCGACACCGAGCCCTCCGGCACCGGGCTGGCGCGGTTGACGATCAGGCCCGCGAGCGGCATGGCGTCCTCGCTGAGCCGCTCGACGAAGTACGCCGCCTCGCGCAGCGCGTCGGGCTCGGGCGCGGCGACCACGAGGAACGCCGTACCGTCGGCCTGGAGCAGCTGGAACGTCTTCTGGGCCCGCACCCGGAAGCCGCCGAAGAGCGTGTCGAACGCCGCGACGAACGTCTGCATGTCGCGCAGCACCTGGGTGCCCAGGATCCGGTTCAGCGCGCCGGTGATCAGCCCGAGCCCGGCGGTCATCATCCGGGCCGGCCCGCGCGCCGGGGTGAGCAGCAGCCGGATGAAACGGCCGTCGAGGAAGCTGGAGAGCCGCTCCGGAGCGTCGAGGAAGTCCAGCGCCGACCGCGAGGGCGGGGTGTCGACCACGATCAGGTCGTAGGTGCCCTCGCGCTTGGCGTCGGCGTGGATCTGCCCGAGCTTCTCCATCGCCATGTACTCCTGGGTGCCGGCGAACGAGCTCGAGAGCGCGATGTAGAAGGGGTTCTCCAGGATCTGGCGCGCCTTCTCGGGGTTGGCCTGGCTCTCGACCACCTCGTCGAAGGTGCGCTTCATGTCGAGCATCATCGCGTCCAGGCGCGGACCATCGCCGCCGTCCGAGTCACCCTCGGCGTCGCCGTCGGACCGCAAGCCCCGGACGGGCCGCGGGGTGTTGTCGAGCGCCTCGATGCCCATGGACTGAGCCAGGCGCCGGGCCGGGTCGATCGTGAGCACGACGACCCGGCGCCCGCGCTCGGCGGCCCGCAGCGCGAGCGCCGCGGAGGCCGTGGTCTTGCCGACACCGCCCGACCCGCAGCACACGATGATGCCGGTGCCCCGGTCGTCGAGGAGGGCGTCGATGTCGAGCCGGGGTGCGTGCTGGGGACCGGTCGCCAGCGGGCCGACCCGGGTGCGGGTGCGCGACTTGGTCTTGCGGGGGGCGCTCATGCGGGGTCCCCGCGGAAGTGCGGGCTGGAGGAGCGGAGCAGGGGAAGCCCGCAGTTTCGTGGGGTGTTCATGCCAGCCCCTGCGACTTCAGGTCGGCGGCCAGCTCGTAGAGACCCCCGAGGTCGACCCCGCTCGCCAGGCGCGGCAGCTCGACGATCGGCAGCCCGAGCTCGTCGACCACGGCGCGCTGTGCGTCTTCCAGGGCCCGGCGCTCGGCATGGTCGCGTGCCTCGGCGACCAGGCCGGTCGCGAGCGCGCGGCCGCCGCCGACGCCGGCTGATGCGAGGTCGGCCTCGATCTGCGCCGTGTCGAGTCGCCCGGCCAGCGCCGCGTCCAGGTCGTCGCGGCCGATGTCGCGGGGGCGGACCTGGTTGACGACGACGGCGCCGACCGGCAGCCGGGCTGCCCGCAGCTCGGCGATCCCGTCGGCGGTCTCCTGGACGGGCATCTCCTCCAGCACGGTGACCAGGTGGACCAGGGTGCGCGGGGAGCGGAACAGCGTCATGACGGTGTCGGCCTGGCCCTTGATCGGGCCGACCTTCGCGAGACCGGCGAGCTCCTCGTTGACGTTGAGGAACTGCGTGATGCGCCCGGTCGGTGGCGCGTCGAGCACCACGGCGTCGTAGCGGGTCGCGTTGCGGTTGCGGCTGTTGCGCTGCACGGCCTCGAACACCTTGCCGGTCAGGAGCACGTCCCGGACCCCCGGTGCGATGGTCGTCGCGAACTCGATCACCCCGAAGCGGTCGAGCGCCCGGCCGGCGCGCCCGAGCTTGTAGTACATCGCGAGGTACTCGAGCAGCGCCGATTCCGCGTCGATGTGCAACGCGTGCACCACGCCCGGTGCCCGGCCGTCGTGGCGCAGGCCGGTGGCGATCCGGCGCTCCTCGTAGGGCAGCGGGTCGACGTCGAACATCCGGGCGATCCCCTGGCGGCCCTCGACCTCACAGAGGAGCACCTGGCGGCCCTGCGAAGCCAGCCCGAGGGCGAGTGCGGCGGCGACCGTGGACTTGCCGGTGCCGCCCTTGCCGGTCACCACGTGCAGGCGCACGCGCGACCAGTCCTGGGTGTTCGTCGACGGCGACATGGGGCGAGCCTAGGCGAACGGTCGAGGGCCCTAGGATCGACGAGACCCGGGTCACAGCGTCGTGACGGGGCGAGGAGGAGATGGCGTGGACAAGGTGGTGGGGTCCGCCGCGGAGGCCGTGGCGGACATCGCGAGCGGCTCGACGATCGCGGTCGGCGGCTTCGGTCTGTGCGGGATCCCGTCGGTGCTGATCCAGGCAGTGCTGGACGCCGGCACCGCCGATCTCGAGGTGGTGTCCAACAACGCGGGAGTCGACGGCTGGGGGCTCGGGCTGCTGCTCGGCGCCGGACGGCTGCGGCGCGTGGTGGCGTCGTACGTCGGGGAGAACAAGGAGTTCGCGCGCCAGTACCTCGCCGGTGAGCTCGAGGTCGAGCTCACCCCGCAGGGGACCCTGGCCGAGCGGATGCGGGCCGGCGGGTCAGGCATCCCGGCGTTCTTCACTGCCACCGGTGTCGGCACCCAGGTGGCCGACGGCGGGCTCCCGTGGCGCTACGACGCCGACGGCAACGTCGTCGTGTCGTCCCCGCCCAAGCAGACCCAGGTCTTCGAGACCGCCGAGGGGCCGAAGGAGTTCGTGCTCGAGCACGCGATCGTGGCCGACTTCGGGCTCGTGCGGGCCTGGAAGGGCGACCGCCACGGCAACCTCGTGTTCCGCGACTCCGCACGCAACTTCAACCCGCTCGCCGCGATGTGCGGCCGGGTCACGATCGCCGAGGTCGAGCACCTCGTCGAGCCGGGCGAGATCGACCCCAACCAGGTCCACACGCCGGGCGTGTTCGTGCAGCGGGTGGTCGAGCTGACGCCCGAACAGGCCGCCGACAAGCGCATCGAGAAGCGAACCGTCCGCCAGCGTGAGGGGAGCCCGGCATGAGCTGGAGTCGTGAGGAGATGGCGGCACGGGCCGCCTCGGAGCTGTCCGACGGCTCCTACGTCAACCTCGGCATCGGGCTGCCCACGCTGGTGCCCAACTACGTCAGCGATGACGTGGAGCTGGTGCTGCAGTCCGAGAACGGCATCCTCGGCGTCGGCGCGTACCCGGTCGACGGCGAGGAGGATCCCGACCTGATCAATGCGGGCAAGGAGACGGTCACGCTGCGGCGGGGCGCGTCGTTCTTCGACTCCGCAACGTCCTTCGGGATGATCCGCGGCGGCAAGGTCGACGCGGCGATCCTCGGGGCGATGCAGGTATCGCGCGCCGGCGACATCGCGAACTGGATGATCCCCGGCAAGATGGTCAAGGGCATGGGTGGCGCGATGGACCTGGTCCACGGCGCCAAGCGGGTCATCGTGCTGATGGAGCACGTGGCCAAGGACGGCACCTACAAGATCGTCGAGGAGTGCTCACTGCCCTACACCGGTCTCGGTGTCGTGCAGCGGATCATCACCGACCTCGCGGTCATCGACGTCGTCCCGGCCCGCGAGGGCGGTGGGCTGCGCCTCGTCGAGCTGGCTCCGGACGTGACCCTCGACGAGGTGCGCGAGAAGACCGAGCCGGAGCTGCTCGCCTGATGATGGCCGATGCTCCGGTGCCCGCAACGTTCAAGGACCTCTGCATCGATGCGGTCGATCCGATGCTGCTCGGCCGCTTCTGGGCCGGCGTGCTCGGCCTCGAGCTCACGCAGCGTGAGGACGGCATGGTCCTGCTGACCGGGCCGGGCAGCCGGTCGGCCGTGTGGCTCAACCCGGTGCCGGAGCCGGTGACCGTCAAGCAGCGGGTGCACCTCGACGTGCACGCGGCCGCGGTCGAGGACGTGCTCGGCCTCGGCGCTCGGCCGCTGGACCTGGAGAGCTTTCGATGGAAGGTGCTCCGCGATCCCGAGGGCGGTGAGCTGTGCGTGTTCGAGCGCGAGCACGTGCCGGACCGGCGGCTGTACGAGGTCGTGGTGGACGCCGCCGACCCTGGCCCCCTCGCGCAGTGGTGGGCCGAGCTGATCGGCGGCCGGTTGTCGGTGGACGAGGAGCACGGCTGGGCCGGTGTGGAGGAGATCCCGGGGGCGCCGTTCGACTACCTGGTGTTCGTGCCGGTGCCCGAGCCCAAGACCGTGAAGAACCGCATCCACTGGGACGTCGACGTCCCCGACGTACGCCTGCTCACCGACCGAGGGGCGCGCGTGGTGCGCTCGCCCGACGGCGAGATCACCTGGACGGTGCTGACCGACCCCGAGGGCAACGAGTTCTGCGCCTTCACGAGCTGATGCGGGGCGAGAGCTACGCGGTCGACTCGAGCGCTTGCCGGGACCGCGAGACCGAGAGCGTACGGCGAGCGGCGTAGCGGGACGCGACGGCGCTGGTGTAGGCGAGCCGGCGTCGGGCGGCCACGCCCTGCGGGTTGGGGTGGGGCTGGGCCAGGTGGGGGTCGAACGCCTCGGCGAGGGCGTCGCGCAGCAGCACGAGGGCCTCGGCGCGGAGCTGGGAGATGCGGGACTCGGTGACGCCGAGCTCGGCGGCGAGGTCGGCCATCGGCAGCTCCTCGAGGAAGTAGCCGCGGACCACGCGCTGGAGTCGCTCGGGCAGCTCCGCGACCGCGTCGGCGAGGTACTCGGCACGCTCGGCGCGCAAGGCGGCGTCCTCCGGGCCGATCCCGCGCCCGGCCAGCTGCTCGACGAACCCGGCGTTCGGTCCCGCGTCGAGCGGGAGCACCGTGGCTCGGGCGACCTCGGAGTCGGCACGACAGACGTCCTCGGGACGCAGGTCGAGCGCCCGGGCGACCGCGGCATCGTCGGGGAACTCGCCGAGAGTCGCGGCCAGACGGGCCCGTGCCGCCTCGATCTCGCGGGCGCGCCGGCGCACGGAGCGCGACGCCCAGTCGACCGAGCGCAGCTCGTCGACCAGCGCTCCGCGGATCCGGGTCGAGGCGTAGCCGGGGAACGGCACCCCGCGCTCGGGGTCGAAGGCGCGGGCGGCGTGCACCAGGGCCAGCAGCCCGGCCGACTGCAGGTCGTTGCGGTCGACGTACGACGGGACGCGCGCCATCGTCTCTCGCACCAGGTGCGCCACCAAGGGCAGATGCTGGACCGCGAGCTGGTCGCGGGCCTCAATCGACATCGTGTTGTCCGAGTTCACGAGAACAGTGACTCATGCCCCATCGGTTCGTGACGCAGAATCCGACGGATCTGGGCAGATATAGGTCGTTCGGTGTTCAATGAGGTCGATAACGTTTTCCCGCGGATCAGAGACCCTGGCCTCCAGGGGCTACTCGCCTTCTGGTTCGGGTGGCCCGATATGACTATGTGCCATTAGTCCACTCGCGCTACCGGGAGATTTTTACCTTCGAACGGGCCCATTTCGACCCTGTTCCTTTGTGGGAATAGGCCCGTTCGTGCGTCACTAATGTTGTGAACTCGCACAACACGATGTCGTTTGAGGCCCGCGACCAGCTCGCCGTCCAGCACCTGCCGCTGGTCGCGCACCTGGTGCGGGAGACGATGGCCCGCGTGCCGTCCTCGACGGACCCCGACGACCTCCGGTCCGCGGCGCTGCTCGCCCTGCGCGCGGCCGCCCGGGACTTCGATCCCACGCGAAGGGTCCCGTTCGCCGACCACGCCTCGCTCCGGATCCGCGGCGCACTGGTCGACGAGCTGCGGTCGGTGGACTGGGAGCTGCGCGCCGCCTGCCCGCGGGACCCCGCGGCGGCGCGAGCCCGCCTCGACCAGGTGCTCGACCGCTTCTCCGACGCTGGTGCGACCGCCGCGGCGCTCGGTCTCGACCGCCCCGGCGCCCAGCGCGTCGCGCCCGTCGTCCACACGTTCCGCGGCGACGCGGACCCGCACGAGACGGCCGAGCGGAGGCAGTACGTCGAGGTCGCTCTCGAGGAGCTCCCGCAGCGGCTGCGGCACGTGGTGCGCGGGTACTTCATCGAGCAGCGTCCGATGACCGAGCTCGCCCTCGAGATCGGTACCAGCGAGGCGCGAGCAGTCGAGCTGCGCACCGAGGGTCTGGCCCTGCTCCGCGACGCCCTGGCGGTGGAGCACCGAAACGATCCAGAACTCGAGGACCAGGGCGTTGGCGACGACGACGCGCGCCGTCGACTTGCCTACACCCGCGCCGTCGCCGTGCAGTACGCCGCCCGACGCGCCGTCGGCCCGCGAGAGCGGCTCGAGACCAGCGCCTGACGCGCCCCACCCCCACCCCGCTGTCTGGTCCTGTGGTGCCTCCCGTGCGGATGACGTCGCCACTCCACGGCTGTGCTCCCACTGGATCGACAACCCGGCGCGGCGCCGGTCGGCGCTCGGGGCTGCACGATCCCTGGTCGCGGTCCGCCGGACCGTGTGTGCGACACAACAGGTCTAGCCGACCTCAAGTAGTGCCCCCGGCCTGCCGAACTCCGAGGTGACAAGAGCGCCACGACGCCCGCACCCCCGTCTCGGAACCGCGGGCCACCCGGCACGACGCACATCTCTTGAGGAGAACAGCGCCCCATGACCGACCCGGAGGTCTACGAGCCCAGCACGTTCGCCGAGCCCGCGGAACAACAACCCGTCCCCCCTGCGTCCCCCGACGCGGACAGCCTCGCCGTACAGCACCTGCCCCTGGTCGCGCACCTGGTGCGCGAGACCATGGCGCGGGTGCCCTCCCACGTCGACCGCAACGACCTGCGCTCGGCCGGCCTGGTGGCCCTGGTCACCGCCGCCCGCTCCTACGACCCCGAGCGGGGGGTGCCGTTCGTGCGGTACGCCGCGCCGCGGATCCGCGGCGCCATGGTCGACGAGCTGCGCTCGATCGACTGGGCGTCGCGCTCGGTCCGGCGCCGCAGCCGCCAGATCGAGGAGGCTCGCTCACGGCTCGCGGCCACCATGGGCGAGTTCCCCGACGACGAGGCCGTGGCGAACGCGCTCGGCCTCAGCAACGACGACGTGATCCGCGCCGACTCGGAGGTCTCGCGCGCCGTCGTGCTGCCTCTGGAGGCCGGGGCGCAGCAGGGCCTGGCCGACATCCTCCCCGGACGCGACCCGGGCCCCGCCGAGCGGGTCGAGCAGCTCGAGCGCGTCCGGTACGTCGCCGACGCGGTCGAGGAGCTGCCCGAGCGACTCCAGCGCGTGGTCCGCGGCTACTTCCTCGAGGAGCTGCCGATGGCCGACCTCGCCGCCGAGCTCGGCGTCACCGAGTCCCGCATCTCCCAGCTCCGCGCCGAGGCCCTCGTGCTGCTGCGCGACGCCCTCGCCGAGGCGTTCGACCCCCACCTGGCCCAGCCCCACCCCAACCCGCAGGGCGTGGCCGCCCGACGCCGCCTCGCCTACACCAGCGCCGTCGCGTCCCGCTACGCCGCCCGCCGTACGCTGCCCCGGCGTCCGCGACTGGACCTGGAGTCCACCGCCTGACCTCCCTTCTTCGGCCGGCCCCGCCACGGACGGGGCCGGTCGAGACCGTTCGAGACAGGGTCGGTCCAGGTCAGTCCAGGTTGAGCCCGGCGGCCGGAGCAGTCGCCGCCGCACGCCGTCCCGGCAGCAGGGACGACGCCAGACCGGCGACCGCCGCGACCAGCACGACGACGGCCAGCTGTCCCCACGGCAACACCATCGGCGCCTCGTCGACGGCCGCCTTCACCAGGGCCTGCAGGCTCACCCAGGCGAACGTGACGCCGATCGCGGCGCCCAGCACGGTGGCCACCACCGACAGCAGCAACGCCTCGGCCGCGAGCGTCGCCCTGAGCTGACGGCGGGTCAGGCCGAGCGCGCGCAGCAGCGCGTTCTCGCGTCCCCGTTCGAGGACCGACAGGCCCAGCGTGTTGCCGATGCCGACGAGCGCGATCACCACCGCGATGCCGAGCAGGGCGACGACGGTGCCGGTGAGGATGTCGAGCTGACGCCCGACCCAGGCGCGGCTGCTGAGGTTGTCGGTGAGGTCGGCGCCCGCGGGCTGGGCGAGTGCGTCGAGGTCTCCGGCCAGGTCCTGCGCGTCCGCGGCCGCGTCGGCGCGCACCCAGACGGCCGAGCTCGTGGGTGCGGTCGCCAACCGGTGCAGGGTCGCCGGCGCCACGACCGCGCTGTCGCCCCACCCTGATCCGCTGCGCACCCGCAAGGTCACGCTCCCGGACGGGCCGGTGACGCTCACGCGGTCCCCCTCGGTGAGGTGGCCGTGCGGCGGCAACCAGATCTCCCCGGGGCGGGGATCGGCGAAGCCGGGCGTTCCGTGAGCGACACCGTCGCCGCCGGCCGTGGCCACCACCGGGAGCGTCCCGGCTCCCGGCACCCGTGCCCGGACGCCCTCGAGGGCGGTCGCGGCGGCCACGCCCGGCACCCTGCGGACGTCATCGAGCAGGCCGCTCGGCAGGCCGGCGCCGGTCGCGGTGATCGCGAGGTCGACCGGGTAGTTGCGGTCGAGGTCGGCGTCGACCGCGTGGCGTGAGCTGGCCAGCCCGGTCAGGACGGCGGTCGTGAGCGTCACGCCGACCAGCAGCGCGGCGGTCGTGGCGGCCGTGCGGCGCGGGTTGCGTACGGCGTTCTCGGTGGCCAGGCGCGCCGGCAGGCCGACCGCCCGTCCGGAGAGGCCGCCGACGACCCGGATCAGGGCCGGCACCAGCGCCGGGCCCAGGAGCAGCACGCCGGTGAACGACGTCGCGCCACCCGTGACCATGGCCAGGACGCTGTTCTGGGCGATCGAGAGCCACAGCAGGGCCGCTCCGAGAGCGAGCACCACGACGCCCGCGGCGACGCGGAGCCGTCCCGCGCGGGTCCGCACGTCGGTGTCGTCGTCGGGGCGCAGCGCGGCGAGCGGGTCGAGCGAGGTGACACGGCGCGTCGGCAGCCAGGCGGCGACCACGGTCACGAGCACGCCGGTGATCAGTGCCGCGGCGTACCACCTGGCCGAGGGCGTGGGTGTCCCCATCGAGCCGGTCGGCAGCGCCGCCCGGGCGATGGCGACCAGGGCGTACCCGACCGCCGTGCCGGCCACGAGCCCGAGGACCGCCGAGGCGACCCCGATCGCGAGCGCCTCCACGCGCACCGAGCGCAGCACCTGTCGCCGGGTGGCGCCGACGCAGCGCAGGAGCGCGAAGTCGCGGGCCCGCTGGGCGAACAGGATCGAGAACGTGTTGGCGACGACCAGCACCGACACGAACAGTGCGATGGAGGCGAACACGAGCAGCAGGATCGACAGCACGTTCACCTGGTTGGTCAGGTCGGCCTGACGGTCCTCGACGAAGTCGTCGCGGCTCTGCACCGTCGCGTCCCCTGGCAGCCGGTCGGCCAGCGAGGACGAGCCGCTGCCGGCGTACGCGACCGAGTCGACCCACAGGTCGTCGGAGAACCGGCGCAGGTCGGCCCAGGGCAGGTAGAAGTCCGCCCCCACGCTCGCCGCCGGGGTGTCGACGAGCCCGACGACCGTGGCCGTGACCTCGTGGCTCCCGCTGCCGACCTGGATCGTGTCGCCGACGGAGACGCCGTCGCCCTTGACCGCGTTGAGGTCGGCGACCAGCTCCCCCGACCGCTCGGGGAACCGGCCGGCGCGCAGCTCCTGCCACCGCAGGTCCGGGCTCTGTGCCACCGCGCCCACGTCGATGTCCTCGCCGACGAGCCGGTCGTCGACGCGGACCTGCTGGCTCGTCCAACCCAGGAACGACGCCTGGTCACCCCGGTCGGCCGCGGCATCGATCAGCCTCGCGGCCCGGTCGCCGTCGACGCCGGTGACGACGACGTCGGCGTTCCGGTAGGGCAGCTCGACGCCGGCCACGAGTCCGTTACGTGCGGCCGACGACAACAGGCTCGTGACCACGATGAACGTCACCCCGATCACCACGGCGATCGCGGCTGCGACGTACCGCCTGGTGTGGACCCGCAGCGACGCCGCCAGCACCGTCCTCATCGGGTCGGCTCGCCGCGCAGCGCCGCGACCAGCTGGTCGGCAGCGGGCTCGACCAGGTGCGCGCGGATCCGGCCGTCGGCGATCACGAGCACGTCGTCGGCGTACGCCGCGGCGGCCAGCTCGTGGGTGACCATCACGACGGTCTGGCCGAGCTCGCGCACCGAGCGGCGCAGGAAGCCGAGGACCTCGGCCGAGGCCTCGCTGTCGAGGTTGCCGGTGGGCTCGTCGGCGAACACGATGTCGGGCTGGGCGACCAGGGCCCGGGCGATCGCGACCCGCTGCTGCTGGCCGCCGGAGAGCTCGGAGGGTCGGTGCCCCAGCCGGTCGCGGAGCCCGAGCACCTCCACGACTAGGTCGTAGCGCTCGCGGGCCTCGGCGTCGACGCGGCGCCCGGCCAGCTCGAGCGGCAGCAGGATGTTCTGGCCGGCGGTGAGCATCGGCAGCAGGTTGAACGACTGGAAGACGAAGCCCACGTGCTCGCGGCGGAACACCGTCAGTGCGGTGTCGTCCATGCTCTCCAACGCGCGGCCGGCCACCGACACCGTGCCCGAGGTCGGGGTGTCCAGCCCGGCGAGGCAGTGCATGAGCGTCGACTTGCCCGACCCCGAGGGACCCATGATCGCGGTGAAGCGGCCGCCGGGCAGGTCGAGGTCGACCCCGCGCAGCGCGTGAACAGCGGCGTCGCTGCGCCCGTAGACGCGGGTGAGGCCCCGCGCGCTGGCCGCGAGGCCGGTCGAGAGTGAGGGTGTGGGCTGGGTGATCGTCATGCCTCGACGATCCCGTCCGGTGGGGTCCCCGGTCGTCAGCCCGGGGAACCCAACCGGCGTACGACTCAGGGACGACCGACCAGGCCGGTCTCGTACGCGAGGACGACCAGCTGGACGCGGTCGCGGACGCCGGTCTTGGCCAGCAGCCGGCCGATGTGGGTCTTCACCGTGGTCTCCGCGACCACCAGGTCGGCGGCGATCTCGGAGTTGGAGCGGCCCCGGCCGACCTCGACGAGCACCTCGCGCTCACGGTCCGTGAGCGCTGCCAGACGGTCGTCGTCCGGCGTCGATGCGGCGGCGTCGGGCAGTGCTGCGGCGAAGTGCTCGAGCAGGCGACGGGTGGTGCTGGGGGCGACGACCGAGTCACCGGCGTGCACGGTGCGGATCGCCGTCAGCAGGTCCTCGGGTGGGGCGTCCTTGAGCAGGAACGCAGCGGCACCGGCCTTGATCGCGGCGAACGCGTACTCGTCGAGGTCGAACGTCGTCAGCACGATCACCCGCGGCACCTCACCGCGGCCGGTGATCGCCCGGGTCGCCTCGACGCCGTCGAGCCGGGGCATCCGGACGTCCATCAGCACCACGTCGGCGCGGGTGACCGCCAGCTGCTGGACGGCCTCGGCGCCGTCGCCGGCCTCGCCGACCACCGTCAGGTCGGGCTGGCTCTCCACGAGCATCCGGAACCCGCCGCGCACCATCTGCTGGTCGTCGACGAGGAAGACCCGGATGGGCTCTGGCTCCTGGCTCGACGCGCTCACAGAGGCAGCCTCGCAGCCACCCGGAAGCCGCCGCCCGGCCGGGGCCCCGCCTCGAGGGTGCCGCCGTGGACCTGCACCCGCTCCCGCATGCCGATCAGGCCGAGCCCGTGGCCGTCGGCAGGCGTGGCCGCACCGCGCCCGTCGTCCTCGACCAGCAGCGTCAGCCCGGCCTCGACGACACGGACGTCCACCCGCACCGCCACGTCCGGACCGGCGTGCCGGCGGATGTTCGTGAGCCCCTCCTGGACGACGCGGTACGCCGTGAGCGCGACGCCGTCCGGGACGCCGCTGCCCGGCTCGGGCAGGGTCGCCTCGACGTGGGCACCCGCAGTGCGGGCCTCCGCGACGAGAGCGTCGAGATCGTCGAGCCCCGGCTGGGGATGCAACGCGGCTCCGTCGTCGGCCCGCAGCAGCCCCAGCATCCGGCGCATCTCCGCGAGGGCGTCGCGACCGGTCGCCGAGATCGCCTCGAGAGCCGTCGCCGCGACGCCGGGGTCTCGCCCGGCGGCGTAACGCGCGCCGTCGGCCTGCACCACGATCACCGACAGCCCGTGGGCGACCACGTCGTGCATCTCGCGGGCGATCCGCGCCCGTTCGTCGGAGGCGGCGAGCGCGACCTGCTGCGCGGCCTCGCGCTCGATCCGCTGACCGCGCTCGACCAGGGCGTCGACGTACGCGCGCCGGACGCGCCCGAGCGTGCCCAGCGCCCAGGCGGCGACGACGATCATCGCGACGGTGAGGAAGTAGGACCCGACGGTGCCGACGGTCAGGTCTGCCTTCAGCCCGCGCAACCAGTCCACGGCGGCGACCGCGGCACCGCACAGGCCGACCGCCAGGGCGAGGAGTCCGCGGATCGCCGGGGCGTAGCGCGCGACCGAGTACGTCGCGACCGGGAACGCGACCTGGCTCCAGAGCGGGTTGTCGATCGCGAGCGCCTGGGCGGCGCTGGCGACCGCGACCGCGGCGAACACGGCCTGCGGGTGGCGGCGGCGCCAGAACAGTGGCACCAGCTGGGCCACGGCCAGCGCGGTCGATGTCGCGCCTTGGTGCAGGAGCGGGAAGAACGCGACGGGGAGCAGCAGGCCGGCTGCCAGCGTGATGTCGAACCACACCTGGCCGCGCGGTCCGAGGCGCCAGGGCTGGCGCTCGGCGCCGGGCCCGGACGACACGGTGCTCACGGCTGCGACCCTAGTCCGGTGCGCGGTCGGTCGCGTCCGTCCACGGGTGGACCCGGCGTACTCCCCGAGTAGGGTGCCGGGCATGACCAAGTGGGAGTACCTGACCGCGCCGATCCTCACGCACGCGGCCAAGCAGATCCTGGACAACTTCGGGGCCGACGGGTGGGAGCTGGTGCAGGTCGCGCCGGGCATGAGCCCCGAGAACCTCGTCGGCTACTTCAAGCGGCCCCTGGCATGACGAGCCCCGAGGAGCGCCTCGCCGAGCTCGGCCTCGCCGTACCCGCCGTCGCGAAGCCGGTGGCGGCGTACGTTCCCGCGGTCGTCTCGGGCGACCTCGTGTTCACCTCCGGCCAGCTGCCGATGCGCGACGGCGAGCTGATGGTGACCGGCAAGGTCGGCGGCGAGGTGAGCGCCGAGGAGGCGACGCTGTGCGCACAGCAGTGCGCGCTCAACGCGATCGCCGCGGTCAAGTCCGTGGTCGGCGACCTGTCGCGGGTCGCGCAGGTCGTCAAGGTCGTCGCGTTCATCGCGTCCACGCCCGACTTCACCGGGCAGCCGCAGGTCGCCAACGGCGCCTCCGAGCTGCTCGGCAAGGTCTTCGGCGACGCGGGTGTCCACGCGCGGTCGGCGGTCGGGGTGCCGGTGCTGCCGCTGGACTCGCCGGTCGAGGTGGAGATCGTGGTGCGGGTGGCCCAGTGAGTGCGGCGTGATCCCGATCCCGCCGATCCCGCTGCCTGAGAAGATCGTCGAGCTCGCCCGTGCGTACGCCGACGGCAGCCGCGAACCCGCAGAGCCGCGGGACGCGGCGACCGTGATCCTGTTGCGCGGCTCCGATCACGGCCCGTCGGTCTACTACCTGCGTCGGCACACCACGATGGAGTTCGCCGGTGGGATGTGCGTCTACCCGGGCGGCGGGGTGGACCCCCGCGACTTCGACGCGACGGTGGCGTGGGCCGGGCCGTCGCCGCAGGAGTGGGCCGAGCGGCTCGGCTGCGACGAGCACCTGGCGCGGGCGCTGGTCTGCGCTGCCGTGCGCGAGACCTTCGAGGAGTCGGGGGTGCTGCTCGCCGGCGCCTCGGCCGACGAGGTCGTCGCCGACACCACGGGCGAGGACTGGGAGGCCGACCGGCACGCGCTGGAGTCGCGTGAGCTGGCGATGACGTCCTTCCTCGCCGACCGGGGGCTGGTGCTGCGCACCGACCTGCTCGGCGTGTGGGGCGGGTGGCTGACGCCAGTGTTCGAGCCGAAGCGCTACCGCACCTGGTTCTTCGTCGCCCTGCTGCCCGAGGGGCAGCGGACCCGCGACGTCTCGACCGAGTCGTCCTCCGTCACCTGGCTGCCGGCCGCGGACGCGGTCGCCCAGGCCGAGCGCGGCGAGATGATGATGATGCCCCCGACGTACCTCACCTCGCTGGAGGTCGCGCAGTTCGGCACTCCGGCCGAGGTCATCGACGCGGCGCACGGTCGCGTGGTCGAGATGCACACGCCGGACATCGAGGCCCTCGGCGACGCGTGGACGTTGTCGATCCCCGCCCACCACCGGCCGATCCTGGCGGCGCACCGGTCGTGAGCTGGTCCGGAGGCACCTTCGGATCGCGGGCGCAGTGCGTGCTCGCGCCCAACCCCGACATCATGACGCTCGACGGCACCAACACCTGGGTGCTGCGCGAGCCGGGCGCACGGCGCTCGGTCGTGGTCGACCCCGGGCCGGCGATCGCGTCGCACCTCGACGCGGTGGCCTCGGTCGCCGGCGAGGTCGGCGTGGTGCTGCTGACGCACCACCACGCGGACCACTCCGAGGCCGCGCGGGAGTTCGCCGAGCGGATGGGCTGTGGCGTCCGAGCCCTGGATCCGGCGTACCGACTGGGTTCCGAGGGGCTCGGCGACGGCGACGTGGTGTCGGTGGACGGGCTCGAGGTGCGGGTGGTCGCGACGCCGGGCCACACGGCCGACTCGCTGTCGTTCCTGCTGCCCGCCGAGAACGCCGTGCTCACCGGCGACACCGTGCTGGGGCGCGGGACGACGGTCGTGGCCCACCCCGACGGGCAGCTCGGCGCCTACCTCGACTCGCTCGATCGCCTGCACGCGCTGGCCGCTGCCCACGAGGTCGCCTCGATCTGGCCCGGGCACGGTCCGGTGATCGCCGACGCCCTCGGTGCGCTGGACTTCTACATCGGCCACCGCCGGGAGCGGCTCGAGCAGGTCGCCTCCGCGGTCTCGGCGCTGCGCGACGCCCCGCACCCCGAGGGGATCGCCGTCGACGAGCTGCCCCGCCGGGTCGTCGAGATCGTCTACTCCGACGTCGACCCGGTGCTCTGGGGTGCCGCCGAGCTGTCGGTCCGGGCCCAGCTGGCCTACCTGGCCGAGCGGCGCTGAAGAAGCCAGCGCCCGAGCCGCTGCAGGCCCAGGAGCACCGCGGTCGCCGCGGCGACGCCGAGACCGATGAGCAGTGAGCGCTCCCCGTCGGACATCGGCCAGTCGGGGGCGGGACGGTCGGCACTGGGGTGGTCCGGGTCGAGCAGGCCGACGGCGATGCTGAGGGAGCGCATGGTGTCGTCCTCGACCACCGCGACACCGTGCTGGGTCACCCCCTCGCCGTCGAGCTCGATCGACCGCTTGCTGGGGTCGCCCATCGGGTCCGGTGCGAGGACCAGGTGTCGCCCACCGGGGAGGGTGGCGATGTCGTGCGGCTGGTCGGGATCGGCGAGGCGGTGTGCCTGCAGCCTGCCGTCGGCTGTGACGCGCAGGGTGCTCCGACGCCAGCTGGCGGCGCGCTCGACGAGGTCCCGGTCGTCGACCTCGTCGACGGTGCCGCTCTCCGGGTCGATCGTGCCGGCGACCGGGAAGGAGTCCTGGTACCCGTTCACCGTCCAGGATCCGGTCCGATTGCCCGCCCAGCCGAGGGTCCGCCCGTCGGCCGACCAGGACAGGGCGCTCACGACGGTGCCGTGCCCCCCGTGCAGCGGCACCTCGGAGATGTCGCCGGAGACGAGGTCGAGCATCCGCACGCCGCTGGGGACGGGGTCGGTGAGAGCATCTGGGCCGACTTCGGCGTACGAGAACGCCAGCGTCTCACCGTCGGGCGACAGCGCCAGCGCCGGCTGAGAGGAGCCGCCGCCGTACGAGACGACCTGCAGCTTGCCGGTCCACCCCGGCAGGTCGAGCAGGTGGTAACGGCCGTCGGCGGAGCCGACAACCACGGGCAGCGTCTTGTGTGACACCCAGGCGGCGACTCCGGTCCCGATGGCCAGGTCGTCGCTCACGACATCATCGGGCCATCGGCGGTCCTGCTCGTCGTACGTGGCGAACCGCTCCGGCACCGCGTGCAGCACGGTCGGCAGCGCGGCCGCGGCCCCGGAGTCGGCGATCGGCGGGTCGTCCGTGTCGGGCAGCCAGGTCGCGAGTCCCGCGACGAGGGCGACGACGGCGACGGCCGCGCCGAGCACCATCGCCCGGTCCCGCAGCCGTGCGCGGCCCGCCCGCTGCCACGTGTCGGGCCGTACGGCGGCGATCGGTGCCCGCTCGGCGATGCGCTGCAGCTCGTCGTGGAGGCTCATGAGGGTTCTCCCACTAGGTCGGCCAGCTCAGGAGCCAGGGTGCGTAGCCGAGCGAGCGCCTGCCGGCCGATCGACTTCACCGTGCCGGTACCGATGCCGAGGACGGAGGCCGTCTGCACCTCGGTCAGGTCCTCGAAGTAGCGCAGCACCAGCACGGTGCGCTGGCGGGTGGTGAGGCGGCCCAGGGCCTGCTCGAGGGTCAGCCGCAGGTCGGGGTCGCTCTCGCGGGCGGGTGCGTCGTACGCGCCCAGGGTCTGCTCGCGCACGTGCTTGCGCTGGCGCCACCAGGAGACGTTCTGGGTGTAGAGGATGCGGCGGACGTAGGGCTCCGGGTCACCGTCGATGCGGTGCCAGCTCTTGGCCGCCTTGAAGAGCGCTGTCTGCACGAGGTCCTCCGCGAGGTGGGCGTCCCCGGTGAGGAGGTACGCCGTACGCGACAGGGCAGGGGTGCGTGCCACGACGAACGCGTGGAACTGGTCCTCGCTGTTGTCCTTGCTGGTGTGGTGCGGCACAGGCCCCGAGCCCCCTTTCACCCGCTCCTACGCCATACGGGTGCCATCCGGGGGTCACCGGGACGAGATCTCGCCAGAATCTCCCGACTCGAGCGTCAGAAGTCCCGAATCAACGGGCGCGGCGGCCCAGGCGCTCGACGTCCATGATCACGACCGAGCGGGGCTCGAGGCGCAGCCAGCCGCGGGAGGCGAAGTCGGCGAGCGCCTTGTTGACGGTCTCGCGGGAGGCGCCGACCAGCTGGGCGAGCTCCTCCTGGGTGAGGTCGTGGTGGACGTGCACGCCGTCGTCGGCGGTGCGGCCGAAGCGGTCGGCGAGGTCGAGCAGTGCCTTGGCGACGCGACCGGGGACGTCGGAGAACACCAGGTCGGCGACGACGTCGTTGGCCTTGCGCAGGCGGCCTGCCAGCTGGGTGAGCAGGCCGCGGGCCACGACCGGGCGGCCCTCGAGCCAGCGCAGCAGGTCCTCGTGGGACAGCGAGGCGAACGTGACGTCGGTGACCGCGGTGACGGTGGCCGAGCGCGGGCCCGGGTCGAACAGCGAGAGCTCGCCGAACATCTGACCGGGGCCGAGGATCGCGAGCAGGTTCTCGCGGCCGTCGGAGGAGGTGCGGCCGAGCTTCACCTTGCCGTCGAGCACGATGTAGAGCTTGTCGCCGGAGTCACCCTCGTGGAACAGCACGTCGCCTCGGCGCAGCTTGCTCTCCGTCATCGAGGCGCGCAACGCCGTCGCGGCCTCGTCGTCGAGCGCGCTGAAAAGCGGTGCCTGACGGAGCACGTCGTTGTCCACGGGTTCCTCCTCATGAGATGGCCCCGCAGCACACGGGTTCCGCGCTGATCCTATCCAGTGGGAAAGGTCACAAGCACCACCGCCCGTCGTATGTCGGGCAACAGATGTTCGCCGGACAGCTCGAAGTCCGGCGCCGTCGGTGGGTCGCCGTACCCTTGGCCCGTGCCCGCTGCCCCCGAGACCCGGACCGGTCTGGTCCGGCGCGCCCGCAAGATCGACCGGGTCCTCGCCGAGACCTATCCCGAGGCCCGCTCGGAGCTCGACTTCGACAACCCCTTCGAGCTGTTGGTGGTCACCGTGCTCTCCGCGCAGACCACCGACAAGCGGGTCAACGCGGTGCGGCCGACGCTGTTCGCCGCCTATCCGGACGCGAAGGCGATGGCCGCCGCCGACCGGGCCACGCTCGAAGGCATCGTCGGGCCGCTGGGGTTCTTCCGGGCCAAGACGGAGTCGCTGCTCAAGCTCAGCGCCGCGCTGGTCGAGGAGCACGGCGGCCAGGTTCCGCCCCGCCTCGAGGACCTGGTCAAGCTCCCGGGGGTGGGTCGCAAGACCGCCAACGTCGTGCTCGGCAACGCGTTCGGCGTCCCCGGCATCACCGTCGACACCCACTTCGGCCGGCTGGCCCGGCGGTTCGCCTGGACCGAGGAGACCGACCCGGTCAAGGTCGAGCACGCCGTCGGCGCGCTGTTCGACAAGCGCGACTGGACGATGCTCAGCCACCACCTGATCTGGCATGGCCGCCGCATCTGCCACTCCCGCAACCCCGCGTGCGGCGCCTGCCCGGTCGCCCAGTGGTGCCCGGCGTACGGCGAGGGGCCGACCGACCCGGTCGCAGCGGCGAAGCTGGTGAAGACCGAGGGCCGGGCATGATCCGCACCCTCGGCGCCGCCCTCCTCGCGGCGGCGCTGCTGCTCGGCGGCTGCGACTCCGCGGACGTGCCGAAGCCGCCCGGCGAGGCCAAGATCGACGTGGACACCCCGGCGCTGCGCGCGATCAAGAAGGACGCCGGCATCGAGGACTGCGCGCCCGGGTCCGCCACCGACAGCCGGCTGCCCGACCTCACGCTCCCGTGCCTGGGAGGCGGCCCCGACGTCGACCTGTCCTCGCTGCAGGGTCCGCTGATCGTCAACCTCTGGCAGTCGTTCTGCGACCCGTGCCGCAAGGAGATGCCGGCCCTCCAGGAGTTCTACCAGCGACACGGCGACGAGGTGCCGGTGCTGGGCATCGACTCCACCGACACCCAGCCGCAGGCGGCCCTGGAGTTCGCCGAGAAGCTGGGCGTCACCTACCCGCAGCTGGCCGACCCGGGCGGCGACCTCAGCGCGCGCGACCCGTTCCCCCTGGTTCGCGGCTACCCCTACCTCGCGATCATCGACTCCGACGGCGCGATCGCCTACCAGCAGTTCGGAGGCGTCGGGTCGTACGCCGAGCTCGTCGACCTCGTCAACCAGCACCTCGGGACCGACCTGTGATCCCCGACTGGCTGGTGCCGGTGCGGGACGGCGCTGCCGCGATCTCCGCCGAGCAGCTCACGAAGTTCACGCCGCCGCCCGGCGGTGACGCCCGGCTCGGGGCCGTGCTGATGCTGTTCGGTGAGGGCGAGCAGGGTGGTGAGCTGCTGCTCACCGAGCGGGCCCACGACATGCGCTCTCACCCCGGCCAGGTGTCGTTCCCGGGTGGCTCCCTCGACCCGGGCGAGACGCCCGTGCAGGCC
The DNA here is from genome assembly GCF_057747975.1 of Nocardia sp. 149-1B. Classification (NCBI taxonomy): domain Bacteria; kingdom Bacillati; phylum Actinomycetota; class Actinomycetes; order Mycobacteriales; family Nocardiaceae; genus Nocardia; species Nocardia sp. 149-1B. The sequence continues at coordinate 4,544,338 of NZ_CM173233.1, read as the reverse complement.
GCCCTGCGCGAGGCCGAGGAGGAGGTCGGGCTGGACCCGACCTCCGTCGAGGTCTTCGGCCGGCTCCCCGAGCTGTGGCTGCCGCCGAGCAACTTCGCGGTCACCCCGATCCTCGGCTGGTGGCGCGACCCCGGCGAGGTGAGCGTGGTCAGCCGGGCCGAGGTACACGCGATCCACCACGTGCCGATCGAGGAGCTGCTCGACCCCGAGCACCGGATCACCGTGCGCCACCCGCGTGGCGGCTACCAGAGCCCCGGCTTCCTGATCGGGTCGGACCACGACGTGATCCTGTGGGGCTTCACCGGTGGCATCATCGCCCGGCTGTTCGACTTCCTGGGCTGGACCCGGCCCTGGGACGAGTCGCGCCTGCGGGACCTCCCGGCGTACATGCTGCAGGATCGCCCTCGACGGGCGCCGATGGACGACGACCTGCTGGACATCGAGGAGGGTCGCCGGTGAACCTCCTCGACTGGCTGCTCGTGGTGCTGGTGCTGGCCTACGCGCTCTCGGGCTACTGGCAGGGGTTCATCACCGGAGCGTTCGCCACGGGCGGCCTGCTGCTCGGCGGACTGTTCGGGGTCTGGCTCGCGCCGGTCGCCCTCGGCGACGCCAACCCGTCGCTGATGGTCTCGCTGGGTGCGCTGTTCATCGTGATCCTCTCCGCCTCGCTCGGTCAGGCCGTGCTGCAGTTCGCCGGCGCCCGGATCCGCGAGCGGATCACCTGGCAGCCGGTGCGCGCGATCGACGCGATCGGTGGCGCGCTGCTCAGCGCGTTCGCCGTACTGCTCGTCTCCTGGGCGCTCGGGGTCGCGATCTCGGGCTCGCGGATCGGGGGGATCACTCCGCTGGTGCGCAGCTCCACGGTCCTCTCCCACGTCGACGAGGTGATGCCGGGCGCGGCCGACGGGGCGCTCCAGGCGTTCAACGACGTGGTCGGCACCAGCTTCTTCCCGCGCTACCTCGAGCCGTTCGCCCCCGAGCGCATCATCGAGGTCGGCCCCGGACCCAAGCGGCTGCTCAACGACCCCGACGTGCAGCGTGCGGAGGCGAGCGTGCTGAAGGTCCGTGGCACCAACGAGTGCGGCCGGGGCGTCGAGGGCTCCGGCTTCCTGTACGCCGACAACCGGCTGATGACCAATGCCCACGTCGTGGCGGGCATCGACGACCCCGAGATCGTGATCGGTGACGACACGGTCGACGCCGAGGTCGTCTACTACAACCCCGACATCGACGTGGCCGTGCTGTCCTTCGACAGCAGCGACCTGACCGCGCTGAGCTTCGACCGCACCGCCGAGGCCCAGGACGGCGTCGCGATACTCGGCTACCCGCAGGACGGACCGTTCCACGTCGAGCCGGCCCGGATCCGCTCCGAGCAGCGGCTCCGCTCGCCGAACATCTACGGCGACGGCGCGGTGATCCGCGAGGTGTTCTCCCTGCGCGGCCGGATCCTGCCGGGCAACTCCGGCGGCCCGATCCTGTCCTCGGCCGGCGACGTCGTGGGCGTGGTGTTCGCCGCGTCGGTCACCGACCACGACACCGGGTACGCGCTCACGGCCGGTCAGGTGGCCGCGGCCGCCGCGGCGGGGCTCACCAGCTCCAGCCAGGTGTCGACGGGCGGTTGCGCCGGGTGAGCGGGGACGCGTCAGCGGACCCGCTGATGGTGGTCGAGCGAGCCGCGCGGCCGAGCCCGCGAGGTCGCGACCGGCGTGTCGAGACCCAGTGAACCGAGCGGCAGGGCCAACCGCTAGCTCTGGCCCTTGAGCGCCTTCGGGATCTCGCGGCCCTGGCCGATGGCCCGCTCGGGGGCGCGCACCTGCTTGACCTTGCGGATGCCCACGAACACCAGCAGGCCGGCGAGCAGCACGTAGAACCCGAACACGATGAGGAACGCCCAGTGCAGGGCGAGGCCGTCGCCGTTCCAGTTGATGAAGTACGCGATGGCGACCGACAGCATGATCACCGCGAGCACCAGGATGAAGCCGGCCGCGGCGAAGAGCCCGATGCCGATGCCGCCGGCCTGCACGCTGACCTTCAGCTCGGACTTGGCGAGCTGGATCTCCTTCTGGATCAGCGTGGAGATGTCCCGGCTGGCGTCGTGGACCAGTCGGCCGATGGTCGGGTCCTGGTCGTTCACCTGCTGGGTCATCCGCATCCCCTGGTCGATTCGGTCAGTGCTGGGACCGACCTTACCGACCGCCGGACCCGCTGGCAGCCTCAGAGGTACCGCAGCCACAGGTAGGGGACACAGATGGTGACGGTCACCGCGGTCACGACCAGGCCGTACTTCGTGAACTCCCAGAACCCGATGGGGTGCCCCTCCCGCGCCGCGATGCCCAGCGCGACGACGTTCGCGGACGCTCCGATGGCGGTCGCGTTGCCTCCGAGGTCTGCCCCGAGGGCGAGCGCCCACCACAGGACGTGCCCGCCGGACCCCTGGGCCGCGACGAGGTCGGACACCACCGGGCTCATCGTCGCGACGTACGGGATGTTGTCGACGACCGCTGACAACACGGTGGAACCGCCGAGCAGGACCATCGTGGCGACCCCCAGCCGCCCGTCCGTCGCGTCGGCTGTCGCCTGCGAGACGTCGGCGATGACGCCGGTCTCCACGAGCCCGCCGACCATGATGAAGAGGCCGGCGAAGAATGCCAGCGTGGGCCACTCGACCTCACGCATCGCGTCGGCCGGGTCGACGTCGGTGATGAGCAACAGCAGCCCGGCGCCCAGCAGTGCCACCACCGACGGTTCGTAGTGCAGGACCGGGTGCAGGACGAAGGCCAGCATGACCAGGACCAGTACGCCGAGCCCCTTGACCAGCATGGTCCGATCCGTGATGGCCTCACGCTCGTTGAGCCTCATCACCATGGCAGCTCGCTCCGCGTCGTAGACGAAGTCCTTGCGGAACAGCCACCGGCACAGCACGCAGAACGCCACCATCAGCACCACCACGATCGGGGTGAGGTGGACGAGGAAGTCGTTGAACGTCAACCCGCCACGCGCCGCGATGATGATGTTCGGAGGGTCGCCGACGAGCGTGGCCGTGCCGCCGATGTTGGAGGCGAAGACCTCCGCCATCAAGAACGGCACCGGTCGCAGGCCGAGCCGCTGGCAGACCAGGAACGTCACGGGCGCGATGAGCAGCACGGTCGTGACGTTGTCGAGCAGCGCGGAGGCCCCGGCGGTGAGCACGCACAGCATCACCATCAAGGCGTAGGGGCGGCCACGGGTTCGCTTGGCCGTCCAGATGGCGACGTACTCGAACACGCCGGTGCGCCGCAGCACCGCGACGATCACCATCATCCCGAGGAGCAGGAAGACGACGTTCCACTCGATGCCGGTGTGGTCGGAGAAGAACGCGTGGTCGGCATCGGTGATCCGGAGCAGCAGCATCAGGGCCGCTCCGGCGAGCGCGACCTTCGTTCGGTGGACCTTCTCGGAGGCCAACAGGGCGTACGCACAGACGAAGATCGCGATGGCGGCGACGGCCATGGGCGCTCCTCGGGGGTCGGGTCGACGACGCCGACCAGACTTCCCGGCACACCGGTACCGACCCTATCCCCGCGCGCACTCGCCGGCGAGGGGCGTGTGGGATAGCGTCACGAACGTGTTGGCCCGCGATCTTGCCGAGCCGTACCCCACCGTCGGCCTGGGCAGCAGCGCCGTCGAGGCTGCGCGGCTCCTGACCGAGCACCACCGCCCCGCCCTGGTCGTCGTCGACGAGCACGACCACCCGGTCGCGATCCTGGCCGGCTCGCAGGTCCTCCGGCTGGTGATCCCGGGCTACCTCCAAGACGACGTGAAGCTCGCCGCGGTCGTCGACGAGCAGTTCGTCGACCAGATGTGTGACGCGTTGTCGGAGAAGACCGTTGCGGAGCTGCTGCCCCGCGACCACGACCCCGTGCCCGTCGTACGTCCCGACGACACTGTGCTGGAGGTCGCGGTGCTGATGGTCGCCGAGCGCAGCCCGTTGGTGGCCGTCGTGGACGGGCCCGGCAAGTCGGCACCGATCACCGGAGCGGTGACGCTCACCTCGGTGCTGCGCGCGATCCTGCCCGAGCGCTTGGGCGAGCGCTGAGCTACCGGTCCTCGAAGAGATCGGGTACGCCGTCGCGGTCGTCGTCGACCTCCTCGGCCTCGCACAGCTGCCGGTAGGCGCGGTTGCGGAACCGCAGCACCACGGCCGCCAGCGTCGCCGCGAGCAGCGACCCCACGAGCACCGCGACCTTGACGTGGTCGTCGTGCTCGCTGCCGGGGCCGAAGGCCAGCTCACCGATCAGCAGGGACACCGTGAAGCCGATGCCGGCGAGCATCGACATGCCGATCACGTCGACCCAGCCCAGCTCGTCGTCGAGGTCGGCGCGGGTGAACGTGTGCAGCAACCAGGTCGACCCGGTGATGCCGACGGTCTTGCCCACCACGAGGCCGGTCACGATGCCCAGCGCGGCGGGGTCGGTGAACGAACCGCGCAGCCCGTCCAGGCCGCCGATCGTCACCCCGGCCGCGAAGAACGCGAAGACCGGTACGGCGACGCCCGCGGAGATCGGTCGGACCAGGTGCTCGAGGTGCTCGGCCAGGCCGGGCCCGTCGTGGCCGTCGGCGCGACGTACCGGCACGGTGAAGGCCAGCAGCACCCCGGCCACCGTGGCGTGCACGCCGGACTGGTGCACCAGAGCCCAGGCGAGCAGGGCGAGCGGGATCAACACCCAGGCCCGGTGCACGCGGCGCTGCACGAGGAGGCCGAAGAGCCCGATCGGGACCAGTGCGGCCGCGAGGTAAGCCAGGTCGAGGTCGCTGGTGTAGAAGATCGCGATGATCGTGATCGCGAGGAGGTCGTCGACGACCGCCAGTGTGAGCAGGAAGGTCCGCAGGCCGGACGGCAGGTGGGTGCTGATCACAGCCAGCACCGCGACCGCGAACGCGATGTCGGTCGCGGTCGGGATGGCCCACCCCTCGAGCGAGCCGTCACCGCCGAGGTTCCACAGCGCGTAGATCAGCGCGGGCGCCGCCATCCCGCCGACCGCGGCGGCGACCGGGAGAGCCGCGCGACGCGGGTCGCGCAGGTCCCCGGCCACGAACTCACGCTTGAGCTCGAGGCCCGCCACGAAGAAGAAGATCGCCAGCAGCCCGTCGCCCGCCCACGCACCGAGCGTGAGGTCGAGGTGGAGCGCAGCCGGGCCCACGCGCAGGTCGCGCAGGTCGGCGTACGACGCCGACCAGGGCGTGTTCGCCCAGATGATCGCCGCCGCGGCCGCCGCGATCAGCAGCAGACCGCCGGTGGTCTCCGCGCGCAGGATCTCAGCGGTGCGGGAGCTCTCGAGGAACGAGCCCCGCGAGAACAGGCGGGGGCGGGAAGGAAGGCGTTCGATCACGGTGCTCCTGGGGTCGTCGGTCGTCGTGCCGACCAGACTTCCCGGCTCACCACGCCCCACCCTACCGGCCGCAGGGATCAGCCCTCGGCGTCGCCGCCGTCCTGCTTGGCGGAGATCAGGTCCATGACCGAGGAGTCGGCGAGCGTGGTGACGTCGCCGACCTCGCGGTGCTCGGCCACGTCGCGCAGCAGGCGGCGCATGATCTTGCCGGAGCGGGTCTTGGGGAGCTCCGGGACGATCATGATCTGGCGCGGGGTCGCGATCGGGCCGATCTCCTTGCGCACGTGCTGGCGCAGCTCGGCGACGATGTCGGCTCCGCCGTCGCCCGCCTCCTCGCGCAGGATCACGAACGCGCAGACCGCCTGGCCGGTGTCCTCGTCCTTGGCGCCGACCACCGCGGCCTCGGCGACCTTCGGGTGGGAGACGAGTGCGGACTCGATCTCCGTGGTGGAGAGCCGGTGGCCGGAGACGTTCATGACGTCGTCGACCCGGCCGAGCACCCAGATGTCGCCGTCCTCGTCCTTCTTGGCACCGTCGCCGGCGAAGTAGTAGCCCTGGCGGGCGAAGCGGGACCAGTACGTGTCCTGGTAGCGCTGGTCGTCGCCCCAGATCGTGCGCAGCATCGAGGGCCACGGCGAGGTGAGCACCAGGTAGCCACCGGAGCCGTTCGGCACCGGAGTGCCCTCGTCGTTGACGACCTCGGCGGCGACGCCGGGGATCGCGGTCATCGCCGAACCGGGCTTGCCGTGGGTGACGCCCGGGAGCGGGCTGATCATGATCATGCCGGTCTCGGTCTGCCACCAGGTGTCCACGACCGGGGTGCGGTCGCCGCCGATCACGTGGCGGTACCAGACGTACGCCTCGGGGTTGATCGGCTCGCCGACCGAGCCGAGGATGCGCAGGCTCGACATGTCGTACTTGTCGGGGATCTCGCGACCCTGCTTCATGAACGAGCGGATCGCGGTCGGGGCGGTGTAGAAGATCGTGACCTTGTAGTCCTCGATGATCTGCCACCAGCGCCCGCGCTCCGGGCTGTCGGGTGTTCCTTCGTACATCACCTGCGTCGCGCCGTTGGCCAGCGGTCCGTAGACCATGTAGGAGTGCCCGGTGACCCAGCCGATGTCGGCCGAGCACCAGTAGACATCGGTCTCGGGCTTGAGGTCGAACACCGCCCAGTGCGTGTACGACGTCCCCACGAGGTAGCCGCCGGTCGTGTGCAGGATGCCCTTCGGCTTGCCGGTGGTGCCGGAGGTGTACATGACGTAGAGCGGGTGCTCGGAGTCGAAGAACTCGCAGTGGTGCTCGGGCGAGGCCGACCCGACCGCGTCGTGCCACCACACGTCGACTTCGTCGTCCCAGGCGACGTCCTGGCCGGTGCGGCGCACGACCAGCACCTTCTCGACGACGTCGGTCTTGGTGCGCGCCTCGTCGACCGCCGGCTTGAGCGCGGCGGCGGCCCCACGGCGGTAGCCACCGTCGGAGGTGATGACGACCTTCGCCTCGCAGTCGTCGAGCCGGGTCGCCAGCGCGTCGGCGGAGAAGCCGCCGAAGACCACGGTGTGCGGGGCGCCGATGCGGGCGCAGGCCAGCATCGCGACCACGGCCTCGGGGATCATCGGGAGGTAGATCGCGACCCGGTCGCCGGTGCGGACCCCCAGGTCCGTCAACGCGTTGGCGGCCCGGCAGACCTCGTCCTGGAGCTCGGCGTAGGTGATGTCGCGGGTGTCATCGACGGGCTCGCCCACCCAGTGCAGTGCGACCTTGTCGCCGCGGCCCGCGGCGACGTGGCGGTCGACGCAGTTGTACGCCGCGTTGATCCGCCCACCGACGAACCACTTCGCGAACGGCGGGTTGTCCCAGTCGAGCACCCGGTCCCAGCGCTGGTCCCAGTCGAGCCGGTCGGCCTGCTCGGCCCAGAACGCCTCACGGTCGGACGCCGCCCGCTCGTAGGCCTCGGCCCCGAGGTTGGCGTGCTCCGCGATCTCGGCCGGCGGCTCGAACCGGCGCTCCTCGTGCAGCAGGTTGGACAGCGTCTCTTCGGTCACGATCGATCACTCCCGGGTCCAGGTCGAAGTGGCACACGCCACACTAGGTCGCGGGACCCAGTGTGGCGATGCCGGGTTGTCAGGTGGTTGCTGGGGTCGGCGCCGAGTCGGCGCCGAGTCAGCGTGGGGATCAGCGTGGGGATCAGCGCGGGGATCAGCGCGGGCCGACCGGGAACACCGGCCGCTTGTGCGTGAACGCCGTGACGCCGGCCAGGGAGGCGTACCAGGCGGCGGCGGCCGTCGCGAGCCCGACCCAGCCGCCCACCTTGTGGATGCCCTCGGACGTCGCGAACTCGCCGATCGCGAGCAGCAGGAACGTGATCGTCAGCAGCACGAAGACGGCCAGGACCGCACCGCTGACCCGCGTCGCGGCGATCGTCATGTAGGCGGTGAAGATCCCCCAGGCCAGCAGGTAGAGGCCGATGCTGTTGGCGACGTCGCCCTCGCTGCCGGCCAGCGTCGTGTGCCCGGTCAGCCACCAGAACGACACCCAGAAGGCGCCGTACGACGAGAACGCGGTCGCCCCGAACGTGTTGCCCTTCGCGAACTCCCACATGCCCGCGGCGAACTGGGCGATGCCGCCGTAGGCGAGCGCGAGGCCGAACACGACGGGCTCGACCTTGAACAGCCCGGTGTTGACGAAGCTGAGGACGAACGTGGTCAGGGCGAAGGCGGCCAGGCCCAGCGGGGCCGGGTCGGCCAGGTGCTCGCCGGGGCGGAGGCGTACTTCGGGCAAAGATGAGGCGGTCGTCGACATGCCAGCTCCTCGGGGTTGGTGTGGTCCTCGTCGCAGGACGCTAGGAACCCCCTCGCCGGGCGGCCAGTCCGGAGACGCCTCCGGTCGGTGAGCGGTCCGGACCGGTCGATGTGTGCGACGTCACACTGCGACGGACGGTCGGTACGGCGCGACGAACGGCCGCCCGTCGACCGGCGATCCGCTCAGCGGCCGCGCTCGGCGACCGGCACGAAGCCGCCGCGGTCCAGGTCGAGTGCCTCGGGGGCGTGCAGCCGGACCATCGTGCTGGCCAGGTGCGCGGGGAGCCGGCTCCGCGTCGCCAGCGAGACCCCGATCATCGTGAGGAACGCCGCCGGCACGGTGCACATCGCGGGCTGGGCGAGCACGGCGGCGCCCCACCCGGCCGTGCTTGCCGACGGGGCGCCCAGCATGACCGCCAGCACCGCCGACGCGGAGAGCGCGCCCCCGACCAGCAGCCCCGCGACCGCCCCGGCCGCGGTCAGCCCCCGCCACCAGATCCCGAGCAGCAGGAGGGGGCAGAACGTCGAGGCGGCCACCGCGAACGCGAGCTCGACCGCGTGCGCGACCGCCAGCCCTGATGACAGCGCGGTCACCCCGAGCGTGGCCACGGCGCCCACCACGCCGGCGACCCGGAACGCCGTGACCGGAGGCAGCCACCGACCCAGGACGTCCTGGCCGACCACGCCGGCGATCGTGACCACCAGCCCCGAGGAGGTCGAGAGGAACGCCGCGAACGCACCGGCGCCGAGCACGGCGGTGAGCACGTCGGCGGTGGTGCCGCCGAACACGTGCGCGGGCAGCTCGAGCACCACCGAGTCCGCATCCGGCGAACCGGCGAGCCCCGGGACGTAGATGCGCCCGAGGACGCCGTACAGCGGCGGGAGCAGGTAGAACACGCCGAGCAGCGAGAGCACCGCGACCGTCGTACGACGGGCCGTCCGGCCGTCGGGGTTGGTGTAGAAGCGGACCACGACGTGCGGCAGGCCCATGGTGCCGAGGAACGTCGCCGCGATCAGCGAGTAGGTCAGGTAGAGGCTGTGCGGCCCGTGCATCGGCTCGAGCCAGTCGGTCTGGTGCAGCCGCGCGCTCGCGCCGGCACTGCCGCCGCGGGCGTGCACGAGCAGGAACGCGAGCGGGACCAGGAGCGCGCAGAGCTTGAGCCAGTACTGCATGGCCTGGACGAGGGTGATGCTCCGCATCCCGCCGGCGACGACGGTCACGACGACGACCCCGGCCACCAGGACACCGCCGACCCAGGCCGGCGCGCCGGTGAGCGCCCGGACCGTGAGGCCGGCGCCCTGGAACTGCGGGACGAGGTAGAGGACCGCGATGAGCACGACGAGGGCGCTGGCGACGCTGCGGGCGCGGTGCGACTCCACCCGCAGCTCGGCGAAGTCGGGCAGCGTGTAGGCCCGCGAGCGTCGTAGCGGTGCCGCGACGTACAGCAGCACGACCAGGTAGCCGGCGGTCCAGCCGATCGGGTACCACAGCATGTCGACCCCTCGGCTGAGCACGAGCCCGGCCACGCCGAGGAACGATGCCGCCGAGAGGTACTCGCCCCCGATCGCGCTGGCGTTGAGCGCCGGGCCGACGGACCGGGACGCGACGTAGAAGTCGCTGGTCGTGCGCGAGAAGCGCAGCCCGAACGTCCCGACGCCCAGCGTCAGCACCGTCACCAGCACCACACCGGTGAGCGCCGCGAACGTGCTCACGAGCGACCCTGCTGCTCGACGAGCTCGCGGAACGCCGCCTCGTTGTGCTCGGCCCGGCGCACGTAGGAGACCGCCAGCCCGACCAGCAGGGGGTAGACGAGCAGTCCGAGCAGCCACCAGGCCAGGGGTACGCCGGCGACCCGCCCGTGCTGCAGCGGCCCGATCGCCCAGAACGCCAGCGGCAGCACGCCGACGGTGACGGCGAGGACGACGGTCGTCCCGAGCGCGAGCCGCAGCTGCGAGCGCACCAGCGAGCGCATGTAGACCTCACCCAGCTCGGTGCGGGCATCGATCTCGGAGGCGACCGAGGTCCGCCGGGTGCGCCCCGACAGCGGACCGGTGACCCGCACCCGCGGCCCGGGCTCGGGCGGGCCGGAGGTCACCAGCGGCCCCGGTGTGCGCGGAGCAGCTCGCGCAGTGCCGGCGCCGAACGCCTGCTGACCGGCAGCTCGGTGCCGTCGACCACCACGGCGTACTGGCCGTTCTTCGCGCGCACCTCCTCGACGTGGGGCAGGGACACCAGCAGCGAACGGTGGATCCGCAGGAACCCGGCGTCGCGCCAGCGCTCCTCCAGCGTGCTCAGCGAGACCCGCACCAGGTGGGTGCCCGAGGGGGTGTTCAGCCGCGCGTAGTCGCCGTGCGCCTCGACGTACCGGACCTCGGAGCGGGCGACGAAGCGCGTCACGCCGCCGAGCTCCACCGCGATGGTGTCCTCGGGTGCCGGGGGCGCACCCTCGGCCTCGCAGATGCGGCGCACCGCCTCACGCAGACGCTCCTCGCGCACCGGCTTGAGCAGGTAGTCCACGGCGTTGACGTCGAACGCCTCGACCGCGTGGTCGGCGGACGCGGTCACGAACACGATCGGCGGCGGCTCGGCGAAGTTGGCGAGCACGCCGGCCAGCTCGAGCCCGGAGAGCCCCGGCATCGCGACGTCGAGCAGCACCGCGTCGACGGAGTCCTCCCGGAGCACCCGCAGCGCCTCCGCCGCCCCGAGGCAGGTGCGGACCTCGCCGACCCGTTCGTCGCGGCCGAGCAGGAACGCCATCTCTGCCAGCGCCGGCGGCTCGTCGTCGATCACGAGGACGCGGAGATCGCCCGTCATGGCCACACCCTAGGCCCCGGCGCGACGAGCACCCCCGCGTCGAGATCGGTGAGGTCGTGAGGCCTGTGAGGCCGTGAGCGGAAGTTGACGCTTCCGGTACGGCGTCCTGAGGTCGGTGAAACCTGCGCTGCCGAGGGTGGGACCACCCGAACCCCTCAGGAGCACTCCCATGACCCTCACCGGCAACCCGCTGACCACCGCGGCCGATCACGCCCCGCCCGTCCGCCGGACCGGACGCTGGATCGACGACTGGCGTCCGGAGGACCCGGACTTCTGGGAGGGCGGCGGCCGCCAGGTGGCTCGCCGCAACCTGATCTGGTCGATCTTCGCCGAGCACCTCGGCTTCTCGGTGTGGCTGATCTGGAGCGTCAGCTCGGCGCTCCTGCTCCAGATGGGCTTCACGTTCACCCCGCAGCAGCTGTTCTTCCTCGTCGCGCTGCCCAACCTGGTCGGCTCGCTGCTGCGGCTGCCGTACACGTTCGCGGTGCCGCGGTTCGGCGGGCGCAACTGGACGATGATCAGCGCGGGGCTGCTGCTGGTCCCGACCCTGCTGTTCGCGGTCGCGGTGCAGCACCCGGGCACGCCGTACTGGGCGTTCTGCCTGATCGCTGCGACCGCCGGCCTCGGCGGCGGCAACTTCGCCAGCTCGATGGCCAACATCAACTTCTTCTACCCCGCGGCCAAGAAGGGCGCGGCGCTCGGCCTGAACGCGGCCGGTGGCAACCTGGGGGTCTCGATCATCCAGCTGCTGCTGCCGGTGATCGTCGGCGGTGCGGGCATCTTCGGGCTGGTCAAGGCAGCCGACAGCGGCATCCGACTGCAGTACGCCGCCTACGTCTACGCCGCCCTGGCGGTGGTCGCGACGGTCGCGGCGTACCGCTGGATGGACAACCTCGGCACCGCCATGTCCAAGCCGCGCGAGCAGCTCGCCGTCGTGCGCAAGCCGCACACCTGGATCATGGCCTTCCTCTACATCGGCACGTTCGGCTCGTTCATCGGCTACTCCGCCGCGATGCCGCTGCTGATCAAGCTGAACTTCTGGGTGCCCGAGCCGGCCCCGCTCGGCACCGGCATCTTCTTCCCCTACTACGCCTTCCTCGGCGCGGGTGTCGGCTCGCTGACCCGGCCGTTCGGCGGATGGCTGGCCGACCGGTTCGGCGGTGCGCGGGTCACGCTGGCGTCCTTCGCCGCGATGATCGTCTTCACGCTCGGGGTGCTGTGGACCCTGACCCAGCTGACGCCGAACCCGACGGCGGACCCCGCGATCGCCAGCGACAACCAGTCGTGGTTCCCGTGGTTCCTGGGCTTCTTCCTCTGCGTGTTCGCCGCCACCGGCACCGGCAACGGGTCGGCCTACAAGATGATCCCGGCGATCTGGCGCCGCGAGGCCGAGGCAGCGACGCAGGCGGGTACGCCGGAGCGGACCGCGGCGATCGCGGTCGCGACCAAGCAGTCGTCGGCGGCGTTGGGCATCGTCGGGGCGGTCGGTGCGTTGGGCGGCTTCCTGATCCCGATCGCGTTCAGCTCGCCGTGGGTGCACGACCCGATGTCGGCCACCAAGGGCGCCTTCGTGGTGTTCACCGCCTACTACGCGCTCTGCGCGGTGGTCACCTACGCCGTCTACGTCCGCAGGTCCACCCGCTCCGCCGCCGTCGTGATCGTCGGGGTCTGACCTTGACCCGCACCCACTGTCCCTACTGCTCGCTCCAGTGCGGCATGGTCCTCGAGCGGACCGGGCGCGCGCTGGAGGTGCAGCCCTGGCCGGAGTTCCCTGTCAACGAGGGCGCGCTGTGCCGCAAGGGCTGGACGGCGGCCGCGCTGCGCGGTCACCGGGAGCGGCTGACGACCCCGCTGGTGCGTGACCGGGCCAGCGGCGAGCTCCGCGCGGCCGGCTGGGACGAGGCGCTCGACCTCGTCGCCGGCCGGCTGCGCGAGCTGCGCGCCTCGCACGGTCCGGATGCGGTCGCGGTGTTCGGGGGCGGTGGGCTCACCAACGAGAAGGCCTACCAGCTCGGCAAGCTCGCCCGGGTCGCGCTCGGCACCAGCCAGATCGACTACAACGGCCGCTGGTGCATGTCCTCGGCCGCCTCGGCCGGCAACCGGGCCTTCGGGATCGACCGCGGGCTGCCGTTCCCGCTGGCTGACATCGAGCACACCGACGTGCTCGTGCTCGTCGGCTCCAACCTCGCCGAGACGATGCCGCCCGCGGCGCGCCACCTCGACCGGCTGCGGGAGAACGGCGGCCGCGTGGTCGTCGTCGACCCACGGCGTACCGCCACCGCGGAGCGCGCCGACCTGTTCCTCCAGCCGGTGCCCGGCACCGATCTGCCGCTGGCGCTCGGGCTCCTGCACCTCCTCGACGCCGCCGGCGCCGTCGACGAGGAGTACGTCGCCGCGCGGACCACCGGATGGGAGGAGGTCCGCCGCTCGATCGCCGCGTGGTGGCCCGAGCGGGTCGAGCGGGTCACCGGTGTGGAGACCGCGCAGCTGCGGGAGTGCGCCGAGCTGCTGGCCGGGGCCGAGCGGGTCACCGTGCTCACCGCCCGCGGCGCCGAGCAGCACGCGCAGGGCACCGACACCGTGCTCGCGTGGATCGACCTGGCGCTGGCGCTCGGCATGCCGGGCAAGGAGCACGCCGGCTACGGCTGCCTCACCGGCCAGGGCAACGGGCAGGGCGGCCGCGAGCACGGTCAGAAGGCCGACCAGCTGCCTGGCTACCGGATGATCGACGACCCCGCCGCGCGCGACCACGTCGCCCGGGTGTGGGGCGTGCCGGCCGACTCCCTGCCGGGCGCCGGCCGCTCGGCGTACGAGCTGCTCGACGCGCTCGGCACCGACGGCGGACCCCGGGCGCTGCTGGTCTTCGGCAGCAACATCGTGGTCTCCGCGCCCAACGCCACCCACGTCGGGTCGCGTCTGGACTCGCTCGACCTGCTGGTCGTCGCCGACATCGTGATGAGCGAGACCGCCGCTCTCGCCGACGTCGTCCTGCCGGTCACGCAGTGGGCCGAGGAGACCGGCACCATGACCAACCTCGAGGGTCGCGTGATCCTCCGCGAGCGGGCTGTCGCCCCGCCCGAGGGCGTGCGCACCGACCTCGAGGTGATCGCGGGCCTCGCCTCGCGGCTCGGGTCGCCGGTGGAGTTCTCGGCCGATGCCGAGGAGGTCTTCGCCGAGCTCGGCCGGGCCTCGAGCGGTGGCCGGGCCGACTACGCCGGCATCAGCTACGACCGGATCCGCACCGAGCACGGGGTGTTCTGGCCCTGCCCGTCCGCCGAGCACCCCGGGACCCCGCGGCTGTTCGGCTCGTCCTTCGCGACGCCGGACGGTCGGGCGCGGTTCGTCGCGGTCGAGCACCGCGGCCCGGCCGAGCCCACCGACGCGGCGTACCCCCTCCACCTGACCACCGGGCGAGTGCTCGCGCAGTACCAGTCCGGCGCGCAGACCCGGCGGGTGCCGGGGCTGCCCGACGACGGCCCGTTCGTCGAGATGCACCCGATGCTCGCCACGCGGATCGGCGCGTACGACGGCGAGCCGGTCGTCGTCACCACCCGGCGGGGCGAGCTCAAGGCGCCCGCGCGCGTGGTCACCACGATCCGTCCGGACACGGTGTTCGTGCCGTTCCACTGGGTCGGCGCCAACCGGCTCACCAACGACGCGCTCGACCCCGCAAGCCGGATGCCGGAGTTCAAGGTCTGCGCCGCGGCGGTGAGCGCATGAGCGCGCCGACCATGCGGATGCCGCGGGCCGGCGGTGCGTGGTCCACCTCCCGGACCGCGGGTCGGGTGGACAGCCCACCGCCCGCCCGCGTCGGCCCCGCCCGGCGGTGCGTGGTCCACCTCCAGGGTCGGGGCTGCGGTGGACAGCTCACCGCCCACCGGTGGGAGGCGTGATGCGCGAGCAGATCGTCATCGTCGGTGCGGGGATGGCGGCCACCCGGCTGGCCGAGGGGCTGGTCGGCTCCCATGACGTGACGATGCTCGGCGACGAGCAGCACTCGCCGTACAACCGGATCCTGCTGTCGGCCGTGCTGGAGGGCACCCACGACCCGTCCGCGATCGCGATGTCGGTGCCGGACGGTGTTGAGCTCCGGTTGGGCGCCCGCGCGGTCGAGATCCACCGCGAGGAGCGGGAGGTCGAGCTCGCCGACCGGAGCCGGGTGGCCTACGACCGCCTCGTGCTGGCCACCGGCAGCATCCCCACGCTGCCGCCGATCCGCGGGCTGGTGCGGGTCGACGGACGGCTGGACGGCCGGGTGCACGCGTTCCGCAGCCTCGACGACTGCCGGCGGCTGGAGGACGCCGTGCCGGGTGCGCGCAACGCCGTGATCGTCGGTGGCGGGCTGCTCGGGCTCCAGGTCGCGCGCGCGCTCGGGGTGCGCGGCCTGGCGACCGAGGTCGTGGAGGGCGGCGACCACCTCCTGCGCAGCCAGGTCGACGCCAAGGCCGGCGCGATCCTGGCCCGCGACCTCGGCAAGCTCGGCACCCGCGTCTACACCGGGGCCCGCGCGGTGCGGGTCACCGACGCCGGGCTCGTGCTCGACAACGGCTACACCCTCGAGACCGACCTGGTGGTGCTCACCGCGGGCGGCCGGCCGTCGACCGCGCTGGCGCGTCGTGTCGGGCTCGACGTACGCCGCGGTGTCGTGGTCGACCACCACCTCAGCACCAGCGACCCCCACATCCACGCGATCGGCGACTGCGCCCAGCACGGCATGCAGGTCACCGGGTTCGTCCCGCCTGCCTGGGAGCAGGCCGCGTTGCTGGCCCGGCACCTGGCCGGCGAGGACGTCGCGTACGCCGGCAGCCGCAACGTCGCCCGGCTGCGGGCCACCGGCCTCGACGTCGCCGTGCTCGGCGACCCCGAGCGGGCCGAGGGCCAGGTCGTCGAGGTGTCCAACCCGATCACCGGCACCCACCGCCGGCTGGTCGTGCGCGACGGCGTGATCGTCGCCGCGACGCTGGTCGGCGACCTGTCCCGCATCGGACTGATCACCCAGCACTACGACCGAGGCACGGTGCTCGGGCCCAGCGAGCCCGGCGACCTGCTCATGGGCGAGCGTCCCGCGGGTCCCGTGGTCCTGCCCGACGACGCCGAGGTCTGCGCCTGCGCCGGCGTAAGCGCCGGCGCCATCCGCGCGTGCACCTCGCTGGCGAACGCCCGCGACACCACCCGCGCCACCACCGGCTGCGGAGGTTGCGCCTCCGCGGTCCGTCAGCTCCTCGCTCAGCGCCCCACCCCAGGCCCGTCCCTGGGCACCACCCTGGAAGGAACCTCCCGATGAGCCCGAACCACCGCAAGACGCTCGTGGTCGCCGGCCACGGCATGGTCGGCCACCGCTTCGTGCAGGCCGCGATCGAGCGGGGTCTCACCGAGACCCACGACATCGTCGTCGTGGGCGAGGAGAGTCGCCCGGCCTACGACCGCGTCGCACTCACGTCGTTCTTCGAGGTCGGCGCCGACGAGCTGTCGTTGCTCCCCGGCGGCGAGTACGACGACCCGCGGGTCCGGCTGCTGCTGGCCACGTCCGTCGACGGGTTCGACCCCGAGACGCGCACCGTGCTGCTCTCTGATGGCCAGGTGCTGGCGTACGACGAGCTCGTGCTGGCCACCGGCGCGGCGCCGTTCGTGCCGCCGGTGCCGGGGCACGACCTCGACGGGTGCTTCGTCTACCGCGCGATCGACGACCTCGAGGCGATCCGCGACGCGGCCGCGACCGCCACGGTCGGTGCGGTGATCGGCGGCGGGCTGCTCGGGCTCGAGGCCGCCAACGCCCTGGCCCAGCTGGGTCTGGAGACCCACGTGGTCGAGATGGCGCCGCGGTTGATGGCCGTGCAGGTCGACGATGCCGGCGGGGCGACACTGGTGCGCCACATCGAGAAGCTCGGGCTCCATGTGCACGCCGGGGCCCGCACCGAGCGGGTGCTCGGTGCGGAACGGGTCGAGGGCCTGGCGCTGGCGGACGAGGAGCCGATCCCGGCGGAGGTCGTGGTGTTCTCGGCCGGCATCCGGCCGCGCGACCAGCTCGCGCGGGCCGCCGGCCTCGACGTCGCCGAGCGCGGCGGGGTGCTGGTCGACGAGCGCTGCCGCACCTCCGACGAGCACGTCTGGGCGATCGGTGAGTGTGCCGCCCCCGGCGGCCGCATGTACGGCCTGGTCGCTCCCGGCTACGCGATGGCCGAGGTCGTGGTCGACGCGCTGCTCGGCGGGCCGGGCGCCTTCACAGGCGCCGACATGTCCACCAAGCTCAAGCTGCTCGGGGTCGACGTGGCATCGTTCGGCGACGCGTTCGCGACCACCGAGGGTGCGCTCGAGCTCGTGTACGCCGACGCGGTCCAGGGCGTCTACAAGAAGCTGGTGATCTCCGCGGACGGCCGCCAGCTGCTCGGCGGGATCCTGGTCGGCGACGCGTCGGCGTACGGCGTGCTCCGCCCGATGGTCGCCTCGGGCATCGCGCTGCCCGACAACCCCGAGGAGCTGATCCTCCCCGTCGGTCGCGGCGGCGTCGAGATCGGGCTGCCCGACGAGGCGCAGGTCTGCTCGTGCAACGACGTGACGAAGGCCCAGATCCTCGAGGCGGTCGGCGAGGGTGGTGGCTGCGACAGCCCGTCCTGCGTCACGAAGTGCACCAAGGCCGGCAGCACCTGTGGCTCCTGCAAGCCGGTGGTGAAGAAGGTTGTGGAGGAGTTCTTCGCGGCGCAGGGCAAGGTCGTCGACAAGAGCCTGTGCGAGCACTTCCCGCTGACGAGGCAGGAGCTCTTCGACGTCGTGGCGGTCCACGGCTACACGCGCTTCGACGAGATCGTCGAGGCCCACGGCCGTGGCCGCGGCTGCGACATCTGCAAGCCGACGGTGGCCTCGATCCTCGCCTCGCAGCTCAACGGGCACGTGCTCGAGACGCCGAACCGCACCCTGCAGGACACCAACGACGCCTACCTCGCCAACATCCAGCGCAACGGCACCTACTCGGTCGTGCCACGCATCCCCGGTGGCGAGATCACCCCTGAGAAGCTGATCGTGATCGGCCAGGTGGCGCAGGAGTTCGGGCTCTACACCAAGATCACCGGCGGGCAGCGCATCGACCTGTTCGGAGCCCGGATGGAGCAGCTGCCGGTGATCTGGCGGCGCCTCGTGGATGCGGGCTTCGAGTCCGGGCATGCCTACGGCAAGTCGCTGCGCACCGTGAAGTCGTGTGTCGGGTCGACCTGGTGCCGGTACGGCGTGCAGGACTCCGTCCAGCTCGCGATCGACCTCGAGCTGCGCTACCGCGGGCTGCGCTCGCCGCACAAGCTCAAGGGCGGGGTGAGCGGCTGCGCCCGGGAGTGTGCCGAAGCGCGGGGCAAGGACTTCGGGGTGATCGCCACCGAGAAGGGCTGGAACCTCTACGTCGGGGGCAACGGCGGCGCCACGCCGGCCCACGCCCGTCTCCTGGCCGGCGACCTCGACCGGGAGACGCTGATCCGCTACCTCGACCGCTTCCTCATGTACTACGTGCGCACCGCCGACCGGCTCCAGCGCACCGCGCCCTGGATCGACTCCCTCGACGGCGGGCTCGACCGGGTCCGCGAGATCGTCGTCGACGACGCGCTCGGCCTGGGCTCGGAGCTCGAGGCGGCGATGGCGCGGCACGTCGACTCCTACTTCGACGAGTGGAAGGCGACGATCGACGACCCCGACAAGCTGGCGCGGTTCGTGTCCTTCGTCAACGCCCCGGACACCCCGGACCCGCACATCACCTTCCGCGCGGAGCGGGAGCAGGCGGTGCCCGGCGACTCGCCCGGACCGGTGACCCTGGGCTCGACGATCCCCGTGGGGGTGCCCCGATGAGCACGTCGACCGAGCCGGGTGTGGCCACGACGTACACGATCGTCTGCCGGGTCGACCAGATCGAGGTCGAGGGTGGGGTCGCGGCGCTGGTCGACGGCGCCGCGGTCGCAATCTTCCGGACACACGACGGAAACGTCTTTGCGATGTCCAACTACGACCCTTGTTCTGGTGCGTCGGTGCTGGCGCGCGGGATCGTCGGCACGCGCGGCGAGATCCCGTACGTCGCATCGCCGATGCACAAGCAGGCCTTCGACCTGCGCACCGGACAGTGCCTCGACGACGCGGCGGTCCGGGTCCCGACGTACGACGTCCGGGTCACCGACGGCATGGTGCTCGTCGGCGGACCCCGCGAGACCTAGGACTCCACCGTGACCGACAGCCTCCCGCTCGCGGGCTTCCGGATCGGCGTGACCGCCGCCCGGAAGGTCGACGAGCAGGTCGGCCTGCTCGAGCGGCGCGGCGCCACGGTGGAGTGGGCGCCGGCGCTGTCGCTGGATCCCAACCACGTCGACGACGACCTGCTGCGGGCGGCCACCGAGGAGGTGCTCGCCGCGCCGGTCGACATGTTCCTGGCGACCACCGGCATCGGGATGCGGGCCTGGTTCGACGCCGCCGAGCGGTGGGGGATGCTGCCACGGCTGCTGACGGCACTGGAGTCGGCGGAGATCCTCGCGCGCGGTCCGAAGAGCGTCGGGGCGCTGCGGCGCCGTGGCCTGCGGGAGCTGTGGGCGCCGGAGTCGGAGTGCTTCGAGGACGTGCTCGAGCACCTGCGCGGTCGATCGCTCGCGGGGCTGCGGATCGTGGTGCAGGAGCACGGCCAGTCGCTGTCGATGGTCGCGCACGCGCTGCGGCGGCAGGGCGCCGACGTCACGACGGTCACGGTCTACCGGGTCGCGTCCGCGGACGACCCGGGGCCGATGTTCGCGATGGTCGACCTGATCGCGGACCGGTCGCTCGACGCGGTCACGTTCACCTCGGCACCGGCGGTGGCGGCGCTGATGGAGGCCGCCGGGTCGACGGGCCGGCGAGACGAGCTCGTCTCGGCGTTCCAGGCCGACGTCGTAGCGGCGTGCGTGGGGCCGGTGACGGCCGCGGCCTTCGAGATGTGGGGCGTGCCGACGATCTACCCCGACCGCTCGCGGCTCGGCGCGATGGTCAAGCAGCTCGAGACCGAGCTGCCCTCGCGGCGCTCCGGGCTGGTGATCGAGCTGGTCGGCGGGAGCCAGCTGCTGCTGCACGGGGAGGAGGTGCTCCTCGACGGCGTGGAGGTCAAGCTGTCACCGGCGCCCGCGGCGGTGCTGAACGCCCTGGTCGCCAACCCCGGCAACGTCGTCGCCCGGCCGGCGCTGCTGGCCATGCTGCCGTCGGGCACGGCGGGCTCCGAGCACGCCGTCGAGATGGCCGTCGCCCGGCTGCGGGCGGCCCTCGGCACCCGCGCCGTGCAGACGGTCGTCAAGCGGGGCTACCGGTTGGCGGTGGCCGGTTGAGACTCGTGACTGTCGCGCACGGCACCCGGCACGAGCCCGGCAACGACGTCGCGCGCTCGCTGACGGTGCTTGCCGCCGCGCGACTGGGGATGCCCGGGGTGGCGGCGTTCGTCGAGCTCGCCTCGCCGCTGCTGTCCACCGTGCTGGAGTCGGGTGAGCCGTCGGTGGTGGTGCCGCTGCTGCTCTCGACCGGCTACCACGTCCGCCAGGACCTCGCGCCGGTCGCTGGCCGGGCGCTCGGGCCCGATCCGCTGCTGGCCGCGGCCCAGGTCTCTCGGCTCATCACCACCGGCGCGGCCCCCGGGTCGCCGGTGGTGATGGTCGCCGCCGGGTCGCGCGACCCGCTCGCCACCCGAGACCTCACGCTCGCCGCCGGCCTGCTCGCGGACGCCTGGGGCGGACCGGTGCGGCTCGCCACGCTCGGCGGGCTCGGGTCGCGGCCGGCGGAGGTGGTCCGGCCCGGCGACGCGGTCTCGCCGTACCTGCTCGCGGAGGGGTTCTTCGCCACCCGGTGCCGCTCGGAGTCGCTCGCCGCCGGTGCCTCGGTCGTCGCCGACGTGATCGGTCCGCACGAGCGGGTGGTCGACCTCGTCGTCTCGCGGACCACCGAGCAGCTCGCCGCCCGACGTACCGCCTGACCGCACCCTCAGCTGTAACGCGGGGTTATCGGATCTGGTGACCCCCTTGCAAGGGGGTGCCTAGATCCACTAACCCCGCGTTACAAGCGGTGGGCCGAGCTGGCTGTGAGGTCGTGAGGAAGAGTTGACGGCGGCTGTACGACGGGCGCGGGCGGGCGAAACCGTGGTGCCGTTGTCTCGGGGCATGGACAGGGAACTGCTCACCGAGAGCCTGGTCCTCGCCGACGGCGACGACCGGCTGACCCCACGCTTCTACGAGATCCTCTTCGCGCGATACCCGGCCGTGCGACCGATGTTCTCCGCCGACGTCCGACCCCAGGCCACGATGCTGCGGACCGCGGTCGTCGCTGTCCTCGACCACCTCGACGACCCCGCCTGGCTCGCGGCCACGCTCGGCGACCTGGGCGCCAAGCACGCGGCGTACGGCGCGACCGCCCCGATGTACGACGCGGTCGCCGAGTGCATGGTCGCCGCGATGGAGGAGCTCGGCGGAGAGGGCTGGACCCCGGAGATGACGACTGCCTGGTCCGAGGCGCTCGGCGCGGTCGCCGGGCTGATGCTCGCGGGCTACCCCGAGGAGCTGTCCGCCTAGCCCTGGGCCCTCACGCGTGCACGCCCGGCGCGAACTTCGGCACCCGAACGACCACCTTGGTGCCGGCGCCGGGGGCGGTCTCGACGACCAGCCCGAAGTCGTCGCCGAACGTCGTCCGCAGCCGACCGTCGACGTTGCCCAGACCCGTCGAGTCCAGGGACGCATCGCCGGCGAGGGCACGGCGAACGACGTCGGGGTCCTCGCCCACGCCGTCGTCCTCCACCTCGATCACGCACTCCTGGCCGTGGTCGCGGGCGACGATCCGGATGTGGCCGCCGCCCTCCGCCGACTCGAGGCCGTGCCGCACGGCGTTCTCGACGAGGGGCTGGATGCAGAGGAAGGGTACGGCGACCGGCAGCACCTCGGGCGCGATGCGCAACGTCACCCGGAGCCGGTCCCCGAACCGCGCCTGCTCGAGCAGCAGGTAGCGCTCGATCGAGCGGAGCTCCTCGGCGAGCGTCGTGTACTCCCCGTGGCGGCGGAAGGAGTAGCGGGTGAAGTCGGCGAACTCCAGCAGCAGCTCGCGGGCCCGGTCGGGGTCGGTGCGCACGAAGCTGGCGATCGCGCCGAGCGAGTTGTAGATGAAGTGCGGGCTGATCTGGGCCCGCAGCGCGCGCACCTCGGCCTCCATCAACCGAGTCCGCGAGGCGTCCAGCTCGGCCAGCTCGAGCTGGGAGCCGACCCACTGGGCGACCTCGTCGGCGGCGCGCGCCAGGCCGGCGGTCGGGTAGCCGGCGAACACCTGCAGGGTGCCGACGACGCGGTCCTCGACGACCAGCGGGCTCACGATCGCCGTACGGATCTCACAGCCGGCGACGTCGCACGGCAGCTCGCCGCGGTCGAACATCCGGGTGCTGCCCCGCTCGATCGTCGCCGCCGCCAGGTGCTGGCACTGGCCCTCGTGGTGCTGGCCGCCGCCGTGCCAGGCGAGTGCGGTCGCGGTGTCGGTGAGCGCGAGCGCCGGGCCGCCCAGCAGGTCGTGGAGGTGGCGGATGCTGCGCTCCGCGCTGTCCGGCGTGAGGCCCTCGCGCAGGGCCGGTGAGGCCAGCGAGGCGCTGTGCAGGGTCCGGAACGTCGCCCGGTCGGCCTCGGTCCCGAGATGCCGGCGGCGCCACGGGCGGGCCATGGTCAGCGGAAGTCGATGAGAAGCATGTCGGTGTCGCTGCCGTCGTTGGCCGACGTCCCGGTCTTCGCGGGCTGCTCGTCCGGCACCGGGTCGCTGCCCTCGCGCGGCCCCGTGGGCTCGGGGCGTACGGCGACCGTCGCCCGCAGGCAGCAGGCCTGGTAGGGCAGCTGCATCCCGTCCATGCCACGGCCGAAGTCGTCGTAGAACGCCAGCACCTCGGCGAGCTTCTCGGCGCGACCCGCCTCGTCGAGGGTGGCCACGTTGGAGCGCGACAGGGCCAGCTCCTGGATCGACTCGCGGTCGACGACCTGCCAGAAGCGGAACATGTCCTCCTCCAGGTCGGCGAAGTAGCGCGACCTGGCCAGCACGCTCTCCGAGCGGGTCTCGACGTGGTTGCCCAGCACGCGGCCGAAGCGCTTGACCCACGGGATCCGCTCGTCGCGCGCGTTCCACACGACGGCCAACCGGCCGCCGGGCTTGAGCACGCGCGCGATCTCGGGGAGCGCCCGGTCGTGGTCGAACCAGTGGAACGCCTGCGCGACCACCACGACGTCGTACGACGCATCGGGTGCCGGGATGTCCTCGGCCCCGGCCACCGAGGTGCGTACGTCGGGGAGCCGCTCGCGCAGCACCGCCAGCATCTGCTCGTCGGGGTCGGTCGCGTGCACGTCGTGGCCGAGCTCGACCAGCACCGAGGTGAGCTTGCCGGTGCCCGCACCGAGCTCCAGGACCGTGGTCGGCTGCTCGCCGACCAGCCAGGCCGCGGCCTCGCGAGGGTAGGACGGCCGGGCGCGGTCGTAGGCGGCCGCGACGCCACCGAACGAGAGGGCGGGGGAGAGCGCGGAAGAGGGGGCGGGCTGGTCGCTCATCGAGGCCACCGTACTCGCAGATACTGTGGGATCTCGTGAGCCCAGACCCCTTGTCGCGACTGGCGTCGCTCGAAGGCGTGCCCTCGGCGTACGCCGCCGCCCGGGACGGCATCGACGCGATGCTGCGCGACCGCGGGCTGCGGCGTACCTCCCCCGAGACGACCGGCGAGAGCCTGCTGCGCGGCGCGCACGCGAGCGCGGTGCTCGAGGGCTCGACCGCCACGCTCGCCGCGGTCCGCGCCGGCCAGGGCGACGAGGTTGCCGCCGACGCGGTGCGGGTCGCCACCGAGCTGCTCTCGTTGGTGCCGTCGCTCAACCGCACGCCGCTCCAGGCCCTCGCCCGCATCCACGCCCTCGCCTCAGCCACCCACCCCGCCGAGACACGCGGCCGGCCACGCGACGAGGCCGCGGCCGCCCGGCTGCGGGGTGTGGGCGACCTGCTGCTCGCACCCACCACCGCCCCGGCGCTCGTCGTCGCCGCGGTCGTGCACGCCGAGCTCGCCACCGCCGCGCCGTTCCCCTCGCACAACGGCATCGTCGCGCGCGCCGCCGAGCGGCTCGTGCTGGTCGCCCGCGGCGTCGACGAGAAGTCGCTGATGGTCCCCGAGGCCGGACACCTCGCGCTGCGGGCGGCGTACGAGTCGAACCTGCGCGCGTACGCCGAGGGCGGCACCGCCGGCGTGCACGCGTGGTTGCTCTACGCCGCCGAGGCCTACGCCGCCGGCGCCGAGGCGAGTCCGCTGCGGACGGCGGCCGAGTAGGCGCCCCGGTGGTTGAGGTGCGAGCGCAGCGAGCCGCTCCGGTGGTTGAGGTGCGAGCGCAGCGAGCCGCCCCGGTGGTTGAGGTGCGAGCGCAGCGAGCCTCGAAACCACCGCGCCGCTGCCTGGGCTGGTGAGATCGTTGCGCGACTGGGTTTCGAGACGCGCCGTCACGGCTTCGCAGGCTCAGCCGTGGGCGCCCTCAACCTTCGCTCGCCACGTGTCTCGCTCGTGCCTCGCGAGCCACTGCTCGCTCCGGACATGCGAACGGCACCCGGCGGTTCGAAGTGATTGGTCCGGGTGCCGTCGCTGACACGTGAATCCTTGGGTTACCAAGCGTGCAACATCTAACTGCTGCCGCGGGAAGGTCCCGGCCGGCTCGCGCCCTGTAGGAAGGGTAGATCGCCGCGTGGGTACCCGGATCACGTGCTGCCCTGTTGAGTTCTGACTCCGTGTCTACGCCTGATCTTGCCTACCTTCAAGGACCTACGAGGGTTGACTTCCGCGCGTCGTCGGGGGTCGCCCGGCTCATCGGTAGCGGCGCGCGAGATCGCGACCGGTGGGCCGCTCGGGCAGGTCGAGGTCGGCGGGCGCGGTGGTGGTGCCGTCCGGCATCCGCCCGCTGAGGTAGACCACGACCCGGTCGGCGTCGTCGCCGAGTCGCGCAGCCAGCGCAGCGTGCGCCGCTCGCAGCACCTCGTCGAACACCACGCGATCGGTGACCTCGACGACGCCGCTGAGCGCTCCGGAGGAGTACTGCAGGTGGTTGTAGGCGACGTCGTGCGCGACCGCCCCGGGCACCGCGGCGACGGCGGCCGCCACCGCCGCGGTGACGTCGGCCTCAGCCGGCCGGCCGCGGCCGAACATCCGCGAGAGCGCGGTCACTGGCGGTCACCTCGGCTGACGGGTACGTCGACGGCGGTCGCGCTGCCTCCGGGCCCGACGAGGAACGGAGCCAGCGTGGACTGGTACTCCCGGAGGATACGGCCGGCGTCCGTGTCGGCACCGAGCTCGTCACGCACGGACTGGGCGTACTCGACGTAGCTGTGGTTGACCGCGGGCTCCCACAGGTGGCCGGGGCTGTCCAGCGTCACGGTCGGCTGTCGGTCGGGGAACGGGTCGAGACCGGTGCTCAACCCGCCCAGGTCGAGGCGCGGCACCACGTCCATCCCATGCTGCACCTGCAGCACGTGGACCGACGGGTCGATCGCGACGTGGTCGATCGGGGCGCCGTAGGTGAGCACGAAGGTCTCGTCGTAGCGCTGCACGAACTCCGGGTCGGAGGCCAGCGTGGCGGCGATGATGCCGCCCTGGCTGTGGCCCACCAGCAGCACCGGTGACCCCGGCGGGATGCCGGCGCGCTGCATCGCGAGCTCGACGGACTGGGCCGCGGCGGTGGGGTTGCCGGCGACGAGCTGGAGGTTGGCGGTGAGGTCGCGCTCGGTGCCGCCGGCGGACGGCGTCCAGGTCTCGGTGCCCGGGATGGACACGACGTACGCCGGGGTCCCCGACCCGTTGTCGACGCGGGTGATGCGGACGTCGCCGTGGCTGCCCGGCTCGCTGCCGACCTGGTAGCTGTCGGTGACGCCCTGCATCAGCGAGGGCAGGTCGCGAGGCTGGGTGAGCACGGGGTGGTACTGGCTGGCCCGGCTCGGGTCCGTCGGGGTCGCCACCGGGTCGCCCGCGGCGCCCGTGCCCTCGTCGAACCAGTGCGCGTCCTCGCCGGTGACGCCGTTGACGACCGCGCCGGCTGCGGCTCCCACGGTGGAGAGCGCACTGGCGGCCAGCGCGGCGACGGACCAGTCCTTCTGGCCGGTGAGGACGTCGTCGAGCTTGCCCGCGAAGTCGGACGCGTTGGTGCCCGCGTGCACGAGCCCGGCGAAGAACGCGCCGACGTGGCGGGTCAGCCACCCCAGGAGCCCCCCGGCCGCGACGGTTGTCGCGGCGGTGGCCGCACCCGAGGCAGCCACACCACCACCACCACCGCCGGCGTTGTCGGAGGCGTGGTCCTGAGCGGCTGCCTCCGCCGCGAGCAGGACGGCGAGCGCGGACAGGTGCTGAGCCGTGCGGTCGAGCGCCGGGCGCTCCCGGTCCTGCCAGTCGGCGCGGACACGCTCGGCGTCGGCGCCGGTCCAGTCGAGCCCCATGATGATCGCGTCGAGCCGCTGGGCGATCTCGATGATCTGGTCGCTGCCCTCGCGGACCCGGTCGCCGGCCTGCCGGCCGGCGACGGTGTCCATGCCGTGGGTGACGGTCATGGCGCCGGCTCGCCGAGGGTGTGCACGAGCGTCTCGAGGGCGCCGGTGACGTCCCAGACCAGGAGCTCCGCGAGCTCGCCGGGCGCCGCCTGCCGGAGGTCGGTGGTGCCGTCGGGCAGCGGCGTGGCCGACCAGAGCTCGTCGTCGGTGGCGAACCAGGTGCGCACCACGACCGACGCTGGGTCGGCGTCGACCCCGGCCACGGTCGCGAGCGAGACCATCGCCCGGCACTCCTCGGCCCAGCCCGGTCCGGGCCGGCGCAGCTCGGCCGCGTGCCGCCGGCCCGACGGATCAGCCCGGAGCGGGCCGACCGGCGGCAGCAGCTCGCGGACGGTCGGCCACAGCTCGGCGCTCTCGAACGGAGTGATGCGCCCTGCCTCGACGGCCACGGCGCTGCTCCCGCTCACCTGGAGGTCGACGCGGCGCGTGGTGTCGGCGTACGTCGTGACGAGCCGGACGGCCAGCGTGGGCTGTGCTCTCGGCGTCGTCAGCGGGGTGGGGGAGGCCATGTCGCGACGCTAGGTCGCGGCGCCGACATCCGGCAGATGGAACGTTCCGGGTTGTGCTCAGGCACTGGGGCGGCGCTTGCGGGCGTTGGCCCACCACACCCCACCCGCCGCGACGACCCCGCCGACCGCGAGGGCGGCGAGGGTCGGCTTGGCGGGCGGCAGCGGCACCCGCGAGCGCAGCGTCACCGGCTTGGTGAACACCAGCACCGGCCAGCCGCGCTCACCGGCGACCTTGCGCAGCTCCTTGTCGGGATTGACCGCGTGCGCGTGCCCGACGGCCTCGAGCATGGGGACGTCGGTGACCGAGTCGCTGTAGCCGTAGCTGTTCGCCAGGTCGTAGCCCATGGCTGTGGCCAGCTCCTCGATCGCGCGGGCCTTCTCCTCGGCGAAGGCGTAGTACTCGATGCCGCCGGTGTAGCGGCCGTCCTCGATCTCCATCCGGGTGGCGATCACCCGGTCGGCGCCGAGCATCTCGGCGATCGGCTCGACCACCTCGGCGCCCGAGGCCGAGACCACGACCACGTCGCGACCCGCGAGGTGGTGCTCCTCGATCAGGCTGACGGCCTCGTCGTACACGAGCGGGTCGACGATGTTGTGGAGCGTGTCCGCCACGATCTCGCGGACGGTCGCGACATCCCAGCCGGCGCACAGCTGCGACATGAACTGCCGCATCTTTTCCATCTGGTCGTGGTCGGCGCCGCCGACGAGGTAGACGAACTGGGCGTACGCCGAGCGCAGCACCGCGCGCCGCGAGATCAGCCCGCCCGCCTGGAAGGGCTTGCTGAAGGCCAACGTGCTCGACTTGGCGATGATCGTCTTGTCGAGGTCGAAGAAGGCCGCGGTGGACCGGGTCGCCATGCCGCAATCGTAGGCGGGCGCGCGCCACCTGCCGTCCACAGCCGCCGTGTCGGGGAGCGTTGTCCACAGGGACTCCCGGGACGCGGTGGACGCCGCGTCCCCGCGGGAACGATCTCTCCATGACCGCACCGCTGCTGATCACCCGCGACCAGTCCCTCCTCGACGAGCTGCTCCGTCTTGCCGCCGCTGCCGGGGTCACCCCCGAGATCGCCACCGACGGAGGTGCGGCCCTGCGCGGCTGGGCTCGCGCGCCCGTGGTGCTCCTCGGCGCCGACATGGCCCCGGACCTCGCGCGGATCTCGCCGCCGCGGCGCGCCCGGGTGTACGTCGTGAGCTGGGCGGCCGTCCCCGACGAGATGTTCCGGGTGGCGGTCGCCGTGGGTGCCGAGAACGTCACCCAGGTGGCGCGCTCCGAAGGCTGGCTGACGGAGCTCCTCACCGACCTCGGCGACGCGGCGCCGACCGAGGGCCTGGTGGTCGGGGTGGTCGGCGGTAGCGGTGGCGCGGGCGCGACGACGTTCGCCTGTGCGCTCGGCCAGGTCGGTGCGCGCCGGGGGCGCGCGCTGGTGGTCGACGCCGACCCGCTCGGCCCGGGTGTCGACCGGGTGCTCGGGCTGGAGGACCGGCACGGTGTCCGCTGGGACGGGCTGTGCCAGACGACCGGGCGGCTCAGCGCTCGGGCGCTGCGCGAGGCGCTGCCGCGGCGCGAGGACCTCGGCGCGCTCACCTGGCACGCCGGTGAGCCGGCCAGCCTGCAGGCGTTCGCCGTGCGCGAGGTGCTCTCGGCCGCCCGGCGCGGGCACGACCTGGTCGTCGTCGACCTGCCACGCACCGTCGACCCCCTGGTCGATGAGGTCGTCGCCCGGTGCGACCGGTTGCTCGTCATGGTCGTGCCCTCGGTGGCCGGTGTCGCCTCGGCGGTGCGCACCTGCGCCCGCCACCCTGACCGCAGCGGGGTACGCCTGGTGCTGCGCGGCTCGGGGGTCGACCCACGGGCGGTCACCCGGGCCACCGGCATCCCGGTCCTGGCCACGATGCCCGACCAGCGCGGACTCGGCGAGGCCATCGACCTCGGGCTGGGCCCGGTGCGCTCACGCCGCGGAGCGCTCGGCCGGGCCGCGGACGAGGTCCTCGACCAGCTGATGCTGCTGCGGGGGGCGGCGGCAGCGTGAGCCTCCTCCCCGCCGCCGACCTGGAGGCGGTCCGCGACCGGCTGGCTCGCAGCCCCGGGGAGCTCACCCCCCACCGGGTGGCCCAGGCGCTGCGCGAGAGCGGCCGCCCGGTCGGTGACGCCGCGGTGCTGGCGACCTACGAGGCGCTGCGGCGCGACGTCGTCGGCGCCGGGCCGCTCGAGCCTCTGCTGCGGACGCCCCACGTGACCGACGTCCTGGTCAACGGGCCCGACCGGGTCTACCTCGACCGCGGGGCCGGGCTCGAGCTCACCGACGTCCGCTTCCCCGACGAGGAGGCGGTGCGCCGGCTCGCTCAGCGGCTCGCCGCGGTGGGCGGCCGCCGGCTGGACGACGCGACGCCGTACGTCGACCTCCGGCTGCCCGACGGGACCCGTCTCCACGCGGTCCTCGCGCCGCTGGCCCGGCCCGGGACGTTGGTGTCGCTGCGGGTGCCGCGGGCCCGCACGTTCACCCTCGACGAGCTCGTCGACCTCGGCACCTTGACCGCGGGCGTCGCTCGGGCGCTGCTCGCGATCGTGGAGGCGCGGGTCGCGTTCCTGATCAGCGGCGGCACGGGCTCGGGCAAGACCGCGTTGCTCGCGGCGTTGCTGTCCCGGGTCGACCCCGAGGAGCGGATCGTGCTGGTCGAGGACGCCAGCGAGCTCCGCCCCGACCACCCCCACGTGGTGGCGCTGGAGGGCCGGCCCGCCAACCTCGAGGGAGCCGGTGCCGTCGAGGTCCGCACCCTGGTCCGGCAGGCCCTGCGCATGCGTCCCGACCGGTTGGTCGTGGGCGAGGTGCGGGGCGGTGAGGTGGTCGACCTGCTCGCGGCCCTCAACACCGGCCACGAAGGCGGCTGCGGCACCCTCCATGCCAACTCCGCGGTCGACGTCCCGGCCCGGGTCGAGGCGCTCGCGCTGGCGGCCGGGCTCGGCCGGGACGCGGCGCACAGCCAGCTCGCCTCTGCGGTCCACGTGGTGCTCCACCTGGCTCGCGGACCCGACGGGAGGCGACGACTGCGGCAGGTCGCGATCCCCGAACGCGGTGCCGACGGCCTGGTGGTGATGGTGCCGGCGCTCGACGTCGACGACCGCGGCACGGTCCGCCCAGGCCCCGGTGCCGATGCCCTCTCGGCTCGGATCGACCGGTGACCGGGGTCGCGGTCGTCGCCGCGGTGGGAGCCGTGCTGCTGCTGGTGCGGCCACCGGCCCGGCTGCCCCGGCCCGCGGGACAGGCGCCGGCGGGACGGTGGGTGCCGATCGCCCTCGTCGCGGTCGGGGCCGTGGTGACCGTCGCGACGCCGCAGACCGCGGGTCTCGCGGCCGTGCTCGCCGGGGCCTCAGCAGGCGCTGCCGGGCTGTGGCGTCGGCGAAGGCGGAGCCGCGAGAGCGAGCGGGTGGCCGAGCAGGTGCTCGAGACCTGCGAGCTGCTGGCCGGCGAGCTCGCGGCCGGCCGGCCACCGGGCGAAGCGCTGGCCCGGGCCGCGGAGGCGTGGCCTCCGTTGGGCCCGGTCGCCGAGGCCTTCCGGGTCGGTGCCGACGTGCCCACGGCGTTGCGCACGCTGGCCCGGGAGCAGGCCGGCGCGGGCGACCTGCGCGTGGTCGCCGCGGCCTGGCAGGTCGCCCACCGCACCGGCCAGGGGCTCGCCTCGGCCATCGACCGGGTCGCGGAGTCGCTGCGCGCCCGCGCGGCGACCCGGCGGCTGGTCACCGGCGAGCTCGGCTCCGCCCGCGCGACCGCCCGGCTGGTGGCCGGCCTCCCGGTGCTCGCGCTCGCCATGGGGTCCGGTGCGGGCGGCGACCCCTGGGGCTTCCTGCTCGGACGGCCCGCCGGTCTGGCGTGCCTGGCGGTCGGCCTGACGTTCGGCATCGCCGGGCTGTGGTGGATCGAGGCGATCGCAGCCGCGGCCGAGGAGTCGTCGTGACCGGGTGGGCGACCGCGTCCGCGGCTGTGGCTGCTGCGATGGCCGTGGCACTCCTGCTGCCGGCCCGGCCGGTGCTGCCGGTCCGGCAGCCGGCGGCGGCCGACGAGCCCTCGGAGGGCTGGCTCAAGAGGCATCGACTCGTCTGGTGCCTGTTCGCCGGGGTCGGGGCGCTGGTGTTCTTCGGCGGCCGAGCCGCGGTGCCGGCAGCGGTTGTCGCGTCGGTCGTGACGTGGGTCGTGATCGGTCGCGCCGAGCTCCCCGACGTACGCCGGCGCCGGGAGGCCGTGCGCCGCGATCTGCCCCACGTCGTCGAGCTGTTCGCCGCGACGCTTCGGGCCGGGGCCGCGCCCGCTGACGGCGTCGCGCTGGTCTGCTCCGCGCTCCCCGGTCCGGCCGCCGACCGGCTCGGTGGCGTCGCGGCCCGGCTGGCCCTGGGGCTCGACCCGGTCCAGGTGTGGACGACGCTCGCCGACGACCCGCACCTCGGCCGGCTCGGCCGGACGCTGGCGCGGGCGCACTCCTCGGGTGCGCCGGTCGTGGCCGCGGTCGAGCGGCTGGCCGACGACCTGGCGCGCTCCGCCCGCGCCGACACCGAGGAGAGAGCCCGTGCCGTCGGGGTCAAGGCCGCCGTGCCGCTCGGTCTGTGCCTGCTCCCGGCATTCCTGCTGATCGGGATCGTCCCGCTCGTCGTCGCGCTGCTCGCCACGCTCGACCTCTGACCCGGCCCGGTCACCGTCCACCGCGAAGCCTGCCGCGACGAGGTCCACAGCAGCGGGCCGGGGCCCTGCCAAGGGTCCCCGCCAGCGCGCATCGTCGACCCCGAGACGGTCGCATCGGGCGACCGGGAACGGAGCTCATCATGACCTTGCAGCACCTCGCTCGTCGGCGTGACCAGCGCGGCATCACCACCGCCGAGTACGCCGTAGGTACATGTCGGGAGAGTACGCCGGAAACCCATGCTCACCTGCAGGAACGCCCATCGGTGCGTGTGTCGTTGTGTGTCGCTCAAGCGGAGGCGTGTGCCACCTTCGTGGGCACGGCCTGGGTACGGAGGCGTACGGCTCACCGGGTGTGCTTCGGCTTGTCCTGTGCGCCGGCGACACACGCGCTCCACCTTCGCGGTTCGGTGACGGCGGCCCGGTAGGTGCCTTCGTCCGTGTACGCGTCCTCTTGCGGGCACTCGGTGCGACCGGGCTCCGCGACGATCCCGCGCGGGTCAGGGACGCGGGGGTTGCCACACACTGAAGACGAGACGGGCCGCCCCTCTCTATGAGGTCGACGGCGGAGGACGAACCCGGTCCCACCTCCGGGTTTGCTGGTCACCCGGACCGGGCCTGTCCGGCCCCGGCAAGCGCCACTAGGCGGTCAGCTCCGCGTACCGCTCGAACAGCACCTGTTGCCGGTCGTACTCGGTCGGCTGCCGCTTCGTCGAACCGAATGCCTTGTCGACCAGCTTGTCGAGCGCGCGGTGGGCGGCGACCAGATCTGGGTCCATGGCGAGCGGGTTGTAGTGCTGCGCCAGCGACCGGTCGGGGTGCTTCTCGCGTGCCGCGAGCACTCCCTCACCAGCGTTGATCATCTGAATCCTCAGCTTCGGGTCCACCGTCGGCAGCGGCAGGTTGTTCCACACGAGCGTGTTCGTGAACCGCGGATCCGACTTCAACCGGCCGCCGACGGTCCGCTGCCACGCCATGAACATGCTGCTTGACACGATCGCGAAGGCGAACCCGTCCGGGTCCTCACACACGTTCCCCAGGTTGCTCGTGATCACCTCAGGTCCGAACCGGGCCACGGTCGCCCACGGACGGCTCTCAGAGAACGTCGACGGCATGCACAGGTATGGCACGTCGGGCTGGTTGATGAACCAGAACAGGTGCGGAGTGGCGGCGCGTTCCACCGTGTCCGGGTTCTTGCTCGCGAGCCGGGTCTCCTTGACAGCCTTGAGCCGGGCGGTGAGCACGGGCGACTTGGGAACGTCGGCTGGATCGAGGTTGACGAGCCAGAGGCACCACCGGTCGAGGCCGTTGATGAGTTCTTTCGCTCCGACGAATCTGCGGACGTACTTCGCCGCCACCGGGTCGGCGGTCACGGCGACGTACTCGTCGGTGTCGATGAGGAGGTTGCCGCCATCGTTCGGCATGGAGCCGTAGCCAACTACGGGTAGTTCCGGGGAGAGGACGCTGCTGCGCCTCTTGGCGTACACGTTCGGCGCGTCGATGAGGTAGCCGTTGATACCGGTCGTGACCTTGACCTCGGTGGGGGTTCGCAGGTCCTTGGCGTATGTGAACAGCCGTGGCTTCGAGGCCTGGTTGCGGGTGAACCCGATGATGACGCAGTGCACGGCTGCCTTGTCCTTCGACGCCGTCTCGGAGTTCCAGCGGAAGGTGCGGTGTCCGAACTTGATGCGCCAGCCGGCTGCGTGGATGGGTTCGAAGAGGTCCGCGACGGGCTCGCCTTGGGTGATGCTGTTGGTGGTGACGAAGGCGAACTCCCCGTCTTTGTCGGCCAGGTACTTGAGGACTGTCGCGTGCCAGGCGGTCACGAAGTCGAGGTGGCCGGCGGACTTCACTCCCCAGGCGTTCGCGAGTTCGGCGGCTTGGGTCTTGTCGCGTTCCTTCCGGCCGAGGAAGGGTGGGTTGCCGAACACGTACACAGTGGGGCCCTTGGCGGGGAGAACGGTGTCCCAGTCAGTCGTGAGCGCGTTCTTGTGGTGGATGTTGGCCTTGATGTCGATGGGGAGCCGCTTCGGGAAGAGCCCGAGGGTCTTCGCCATCCGCTGGTTGGCCTGGTGGTCGACGAGGAACATGGCGGTCTCGGCGATCTTGGCTGGCCACCAGTTCAGCTCGATCCCGTAGAACTGGTCGAGGGTGACGTTCAACAGCTCGGACGCGTCGAGGACGGGGTCGAGGTCGCGGCCCTGCTTGGTCCGCAGCTTGACCAGCAGGTCGAGCTCGAGGTCGCGCAGCTCTCGGTAGGCGACGATGAGGAAGTTGCCACACCCACATGCCGCGTCTACGTACCGGTAGGACTTCAACTCGTCGTGGAGCGCTTCGAGCGCCGGCTTCGTGTTGGCCGCGTCGAGGCGTGCGCGGAGCTCGTCGAGAAACAGTGGCCGCAGCGTCTTGAGGATGTTCTCCTCGGACGTGTAGTGCTCGCCGGCGGCGTGCCGCGCCCTCTTGCTCTTGACGGTCTGGAACAAGGAGCCGAACACGGCGGGGGAGATGCGGGACCAGTCGAAGTCGCAGCAGGCCAGGAGCGCGTCACGCATGGCGGCGTCGAAGTACTGCATCTTCGTCTGTCCGGCGTACAGGTCGCCGTTGACGTACGGGAAGGCGAGCATGGCTTCGTCGGCTCGCTGGTCGCGCTTCTTCTCCGGCGTGTTGAGGATGTCGAACAGCGCGGCGAGCATCGGGCCGAGGTCGGACCCGTCGACGGCGGTGCGAGTCTTGATGAACTGGTGGAACAGGCCGCGTTCCCACAGGTTGGCGTCGTCACCGAAGAGCAGGAAGAGCAACCGGGTGAGGACGATAGACGCTTCCATCGTCTCGGCGTCCTCGTCGTCGGCATCCTTGATGTCTTCGTCGACGTCGGCGTCTCCGGTCATAGCGGAGTAGAGCGTCCCCATGAGCTTGGCGGCTTGGATGGACGCTTCGGCCTGGTCTTCGGCGATGAGGTCGTGCGGGTCGTCGTCGGCGAGGAACAGGAAGGACTCGACGTGGTCGATGAGGTCACGAGTCGCGACGGTGAGGGTGCGGGTGGGGTCTTCCCGCTTCTTGCCCATGTCGGTGACCTGGATGGTGGCGAAGTCGGAGGTGATGACCCATCTGGGGGCCATCTCGCGGGTGATGTCGCCGCCGAGGAGGTAGTCGCGGGCCTGCATCTCGGCGTTGCTCATCCCGCCGGGGACGGGTCGGCTGATCTTGCCGTCGGACTTCTGCTCGATGAGGAACGACGCGGGCTTGAACACGTCGATGTACCCGATGCCGGCGGTGGAGGCGCGGCGGGCCTGGTACTCGAAGATGACGCCGTGGAGGTAGGAGTCCTCGACTCCGTAGCAGCGCATGAACGCCTTCCAGAAGTCGCCGGTGTGCTGTTTCTCGTTCTTGACGTCTTTGTAATCGACGACGAACTTGGCGACGCGGGCGCGGATCTCGTTGAGCGAGAGGCGCTTCCTGGTGGCGGTTGGCACCGGTGGTTCTCCCCGTGGTGTGGCGTGATTGCCCATTGTTCACCACGGGGCGGTGGCCGCGGCAGGTATGCGGTGGCCCCGGGCGTCATCGCGGTGACGAACTCGGGTCGCTCGCCTCCTACCACTCGGGTGACTCACGGCTTCGGGCAGGCACATCCGTTGCCCCACCTGATGAGCAGTCCCGCCCACGAGTCGGCGCCGGAAGGCTTCCGCTATCAAGTAGCCCGGCACGGTGAGCACATGGTGCAGCGCATCGCCGCTCTCGTCCTAGGGGTCACACTCC
This sequence comes from Nocardia sp. 149-1B, assembly GCF_057747975.1. Lineage (NCBI taxonomy): Bacteria > Bacillati > Actinomycetota > Actinomycetes > Mycobacteriales > Nocardiaceae > Nocardia > Nocardia sp. 149-1B. The sequence continues at coordinate 4,508,863 of NZ_CM173233.1, read as the reverse complement.
TCACCTTCGCCCCCGGCATGCCCTCACCTCAGATCGGTGGCGCCGGCCGCCTGGCCTCTGGCTGCGAGTTCGCAGTGCTGGGGGCGGACGGAGAGCCAGCGCGCTGGCCCCCCCGGCGACTGATCCGGTTGGTCATCAACCCGGCCAACGCCCCGACTGGAGCACGACGCGACCTGGCCGATGCAGTCGGTGTCATTCGACGTGCCAGCGGGCTGAGGATCCGCGTGATCGGCGAGGTCGCGACGATGCCGACCGCCAGCTACGGGTCGGAGCTGGTCGCTGGCCGCCGGCCGGCCGTACTGGTCGCCTTCGTGTCGCCCGAACAGCACCTGCTGGGCGATCCTGCGAGCTCGGCCGAAACAACCTCCATCCACCAGACCACGGCTCGTGGAAGCGAGCGGTACGTCGGAGGCTGGATTTTGGTCAACGCGGCCCAAAACAGCCTCTACGAGGCCGGCCACGGCCTGCTACGCGTGCGACTGTTCGAGCATGAGCTGGCGCACCTCCTCGGCCTGGCACACGTCTCCGATCCCCGTGCCTTGATGTTCCGCGAGATCCGCGGTCGGACTGGCCTTACGCCCGGCGACCGTCGCGGTCTGAGGGCTCTTGGCCCTTCCAGGGATCGCGGTGCACCTTGCCCAGAGGGTGGCGCCCGTGCCTCGTCGCAGCACGGCCTGCGGACAAGGTGGACGGCAGGTGATCCGGCCGCTGACCAGCGCATTCTCGGGGAACAGAAGATCCGAACTGCGGTCGCGATCCGGTCACCTACAACAAGAGTGAGGGCGAGGAAGTGGTGGCGAGGATCGCCCCGGTCTGTCGACGGACCACCGGCCTACCCCGCGACCGAGCAGCAGCGGGCCGCCAAACCGCGATCACGACACCAAGTAGCCCGGGACGCGGATGGCGAGCGGGCAGGCAGCCCAGCTCCCGAACCTGTCCCCGCGGGCTCCGCGTCTGGGGTGCGCTCCGCCCTGTGCGGTGCGTGGGCCACTTGACTCTCACGGGCGACACCGGACCGTCGTCCCGGTCCTGCCGTCACTCACACTTCGGAGCACCCCATGACCGTCGAGCGCCAACTGTCCGACCTGCCACCGATGAGCAAGCATCACGTCCTACACATCGCCTGCGTCGCAGCCGATCTGCCGTCCCATCTCTTCCGACCCCTCATGGTCCTCGCCATCCACGCAGATCACCGCACCGGGCTGTCCCGGCCCGGCAAGCACGCCATCGAAGGCAGATGGGGCATCCCCTACTCCTCGTGGCACCGCCAGATGCAGGATCTGGCCAAGCTCGGACTCATCCGCCAGGTCGTCAAGGGCAACAAGCACGCCGACCTCGCCGCCACCTACCGGCTGCTATACGCGCCGGCTCTCACCAACGAGAGTCCTTCCTCGACTCTGAGTGAAACTGATCCCTCCCCTTACCGGGGAGGGGCTACCACCGGTGAGAGGGGGAGGGAGGACCTTCCGCTCAACGACGCCGAACAGGTGCTCTGGGATGACATCGCGAGACAAGTCTGGGCCCGCCTGGAACCTGTCGACGCGCAACGTCTCACGGAGCAGCAGCACGGCCTCGAACGGATGACCCGGTTGCAGCGGACGGGCCTTCGGATCGCACGACGTGGTGGTGACCACGAGGTCGTCGAAGCACTCACGCGGCGAAACCAGCCTGTTCGTCCGGCCTACGAGGGCGCGCAGAGCATCCCGGCCGCGATGTGGTCACGCATCCGGAAGCTCGCTGACATCTATGGCTTCGACATGGCCGACCAGAGTCCCGTGGTCGAGGTGTCGCATGACGGCCAGGGGACGGCTGCGTCACTCGGTCACGAGAAGATCGACCCAGCCTTCCAGGCAGTCATCGACCATCTCGGCCAGCATCCGTGAACTTCAGCCTTGCGCACGGAGTTGGTGACGGTCATCCACTCACCCGCATGACCGGTCCGAGACCGATGCGCACCCGGTCGCCGGAGAAGTTCGGTGAAGGCCGGGCAGCCCGCCCTCCTGGGCATGGTCGGCGAGCCCTGAAACCCCGGGCGCTCGAACCCAAGGCGTACTCGATCAACCTAGGCAAGCCCACGAAAGCCCGCACCCGCGAGCAAGCTCAGCGAGGAACCGCCGCGCTCCGCCAGACCACGACCGCGCTGGGGAAGGGAGCGGACTGGTCACTGCCGCTGAACTTGAGACGACCCGGCAGGAAGCGCACCTCGGCTCCGGCCTGGATGACGTCGCGTTGGAAGGCTCGCGTATCGGTCCGCGCGGGGAGCAAGCCAACCACGCTGACGCCGTTCTTCGCCGTCGCGACCGCTCGGGTGGTCCACTCGTGCGCGTACAGGTATGGGGGGTTCATGTAGGCGAACGTCCCGATGGCACCGCGCTCGATCGCGGCTCGAGCGACGTCAGCCCAGTCGTCCCACAGGAGGGCGTCCCGCCGCACCGGGTCCCGGTGGTCCGGCCCGAGCCAGTGCCTGCAGAGCGCGCTGTCGGAGAGAGCAGCCACGTCCAGGACGAAGCCCCCGAACTCCTGCTCTAGTTCCTTGAAGAGCCACCCGGGCGTGCGCCAACTCTGGTCGGCGCTAGTGAACAGGGGCGACAGACGACCCTGTCGACCTGTCGGCATTCGCGACGTTCCTCGCTGCCGGGTCGCTCCGGCTGATTGCCACGGTCTCGGTCGCCAGGCGGCCCCCAGCGGAACCCAGGCGAGGAGGAGTTGGAAGTGGCGGGCAACCGCGTCTAGTTGCTCCAGAAGGGGGTAGGGCCGGGTCGGTCGTTCCATACGCCAGACTGTGCGAGGCGACAGTCCGAGGGCGTTTGCGACCTCATGCGCCGACGTTGCGGTCTGGTGTCGGCGCCACAGAAGCTCCGCGCCTGCGAGGTCAAGCAGATCCGCCCAGTCGAGCGCAACACCCCTGCGATGCTGACGACCCCCCGGAGCAGTGGGCGCTTCAGACGAGGTTCTCCAGGTGCCGGGCACCGTCGCAGGGTCCACCGCAAGCTCGAGGCGCAGGCCGGCTGCTAGCCCCAACGCCGCCAGCGTCGCTGTCCCGACCGCACCGCTGGTTCGACGCACCCGGTGCACGGTCGACAGGCTCACGCCGGCGCGCGCCGCCCAGACACGAGTGCTCAACTCGCGCTCCTCGGCCGCCCGATAGAGCTGGTCAATCAGGACGTAGCTCACGTGACTCGATTCCTGTCCGCATGATTGGCCGTGGGAGTGGCCCAATGACACGAATCGAGTCACTGGCTGCGGAGTGACGATAGGACCAAAGGGCTCCACCAGCCGGGAAGCCACGCCGCCGTCGACAGCAGCCGCCAGTGCGCCACTCCCCGGCTGCGGGTTCGCGAGCGCGCGCTGCCTGGCACCTGTCCTGAGCGGGCGCGGGCGCCCTCCCGGACCCAACAGGAGGCGAGGGGGCAAGGGGCAGTGGATGGTCAGTTGACCGCTCACAGACTCGCCCGGACAGCAGCTGCTCGGTTGCCCCACGCCGTTCTCGACACCGTTGCGCGCTAGCCGACGTTGAACCGCCGGCTGGCCGGGCGCCGTCATCGCAGACGCGCGGCGACTGGCGGGTCGAACGAGGCGGCCAAAGTTGCGTCGGTTTCGTCGTCGCGAAGGTCGTGGCACAGGACGGCGTAGGCGACGCCTCCGTTCAGGACCCGCGCGGCCTCTGCCACCGCCATCGCACCGGCGATGACCCCGACGAAGCTGGCGCCGACGGCAACGCCGTTGAGCTCGGCGATGCCACATGCATCGAGTGCCGGAGCGGCCATGTCCTCGGACTTGGAGGTGGCCACTACCGGCCGGTCTTGCCAGGCCGGGACGGTCGCGCTGGGCTGTCCAGGAAGGCGACGCATCGTCATGCCATCGAAGTCCCGTACGCCGGCTCCGAGGCCGACGTCGATTGCAGACTTCCACCCGAACCTGTCAATGAGTCGCCGAGTGGCGTTGTTGTCGACTCCCACCAGCGCCACGTGCATGTCCTCCTCGCTCACCGGGGTCTGGGCGCTCATGCGACGCTCGATGACCACGGTCTCGAGTCGGCACCGATCGAGCGCTGCCGCGGCGATGCGAGTCTTGCGCTGACCTCCGGGCTGCACAGGGGTGAGGACTCCTGTGCTGTGATTGGCCGGGACGGCGCGCTGGGTGTCTTGGAGGACTACCTGGACCGACCCCGGGTCGACGTAGTCGAGCCAAGAGATGGCGTGTGCGTACCCCTGACCCAGGTGGCCGAGACCAAGCAGCCACCACTGAGAGGGCGCATACGACATGACGGGGCCGCGATCGGTGGTCGAACCGGGGACCCACAGGTTCAGGTGGACCTGACGTGCGGTGCACAGCGAGCGTTCGTTGCGCATGAAGGCAAAGAACACCTCCGCGACCGCAAGCGCTCCGGCGGCGATGGCCGCCAGGCAGTTCTCGTCCTCACCTGGGTGGTCGGTACCGTCACCCCAACCGCGGGCGGCGGTGCGCTCGGCTCGTCCGGTTGTTGCGACTCTCGTCGACTGCATTGGTGCGGCGGGCCCGACGGTCGCGGTCCAACCCGACCAGGTGGCAGTGATCCAGTGACGCTCTGGCTCCACCCCGGCCGGCGTGCCTCCGATCACGATCACGCGGCCGGCGGGCGAGCTCATGCTTTGAACCAGCCGCGCACCGTGTGAGGCAACGCTGTCGCCGAGTTGCTCCCCCGCGTCTGGCCCACCGGCCACCACCTGCCGCGGAGACCCGAGTGAGACGGTGACCTCGCTGAAGGCTCGTACTGCAGTCGCGACGGCGGTCAGTAGAGCGGCTTGGCCGCTGCGAGACGTGCAGGTGGAGTCGCCCGCGATGATGTGCACTCGAAGGCTGCGGTGCCGCTCCTGCCCCTGTTCAGCGTCACCGGCCTGCCGGCCGAGAATCAACGCGGTGCGGCTGAAGTGGTCGGCGTCGTACTGGTTGGGGTGGCTGGACTCGGGGCTCATGGGCGTCCCTTCGCTCGGGTCAGCATCTGGAAACGCGCGCACACCCTCATGAGCAGCCCGCGCAGCGTACGTCGGACCTGGAAGACGTGCCCGACATCGCCGTTGAAGTACGAGATCCACCCCGTCGTGGTCATGACGTGTGCGCCGACCTCCTCGGGGCTCATGACGTCCGAGCCGAGACGGGGCGCGATCAGCGCGAGGTGGCCCGCGCGGGCGACCATCGGATGGTCGGCGTCGGTAGAGCTCTGACGCGTCCCGTTGCCCGGGTGCAAGTGGATGTCTGCGACGACCCTCAGGTGTCGGCTGCGGCACAGCTCGCTCAGCCGGGTGTAACCGATGGCGTGGAAGGTGATGCCGCCCGTCAGGCACGCAGGGTCGAGGTCCTTGTAGTAGGCGACGGAGGTGACCACCTGGGGGTGCGGATGGAGTTGGGAGCTGATGCGTGGAGTGAGCACGTGCCGGCACATGCTGGTCAGCACGCGGCGGACCTTCGACGTCTGGACGACGGGCGGGGCGGCGGCAAGCAGGAATGCACCGGCCTCGCGCCGGTGCTCGCCGTGTCGTTCGAGCTGGCGCATCATCGTCAGGAAGTCGTGTTGCTTCATCCGAACCAGCGGGCGATGGATGGCTGTGCGGACCCCTTCGGATCTGCCCCCGCTAGCGTCGGCGCTCAAGGTCGTCATGCCTCCTGCTCCCGGTACGGCAGGCGGGCGTCGGTGAGCTCTCCGTAGATCTCTTCGAGGTAGAACGCGATGGTCCGGGAGGGGTTCCAAGCTCGGCTCGGGTGCATCTCGGCCCAGTTGGTGTGGGTCGTGAGCCCAGTCCGGTCACACGGAAGGTACGGCGCATCTTGGTTCGAGGGCGACCAGTCAGCCCGGAAGACGCGCTCAGCAGAACCCCCTCGCGGCCACCGGCTCGCCGGAAGGGGAGCGTCGGTCTTCAGGTCCCACAGCCGGCCCCCAGGGGCTCTTGTGGGGTAGCCGTCGACCTGGAGGCGAAGCGCAACGTAGTCGTCGTCGCCCACCGCGAGCTCGACGGTCAGCGTCGGCCACATCAGGACCGGGTTGCGCCACTTGCCGGCCCGTTCGCCGGCGACGAAGCGCGCGCTGGCGAGGTCCATGCGCAGCCGTTCCTCGTCGGGCGAGCGGCCGCTACCCTCCGCGGCTTCGGCTGCGATCTCGATAGTCGTGCTCTCGGCGGTCACCGGCGTTCACCTAGCCTTCGATCCTGGTCGTCTGGGCGCAGTTGGAGCTCAACCCTGCGGGCGGTCCTTGTGCACCAGGTCGAGGTCGATCTGGTGCTGACCCTTGCCGAGGTAGGCGCCGATCGGGCTCTTGGGCGTCAGGTCCGTGTCCGAACCCTGCAGCCGCAGCGAGGTGTCGGTAGCCCTCTCGGGGTCGATACCCAGAGCGGCGATCGCCAGCTTGCGGATGCGACGGATTCGGGTGGTTGAGCGCACCTGGAGCGTCTTGGCCACGCCCGCGTAGTGGACGTGCACGGCAACCTTCGCCGCCGGGTTCCGCAGCAGCGTGAGCCGAGGGTGACCCTGCGCGGCCTCCCCGACCGTGCTGCGGCGGTCGAGCTCCACCAGGTCAACGTCACCGTCGACCTCGTTGCCCTCGTCGACCACGACGAGGACCTCGGCGGCCTTCAGCTTCACCGCCTCGGCGATGTTGCAGTCCTCCTCAGCCTCGAAGGTGAGCGGGTCCGTGGAGCCCATGTCGTAGAGCTCGATGGTGATGGTCATGTCAGCCTCCGTGGCTTCTCAGGGATGCGTGCTCTTGCACGCTTTGCTTGATCTACTGAGCAGCGTAGCACAGGTGCTTGGTCGCCTCTACCTTGCTTTGTGTACAAAGCGTATGGTGGGCACATGACTCCGCCCCCTCGCGACGAATCTCAAGCCACCTCCGCCGATGGGCGTGCGCTGGGTGAGCACCTGAAGAACGCACGCCGGGCAATGCACATGACGCTGCGCGACGTCGAATCCAAGACCAACAGGGCCGTGACAAATGGCTACCTCAGCCAGATCGAGAACAACGCGATCAAGTCCCCATCGCCCAACGTGCTCTACCACTTGGCCGAGATCTACGGACTCGACTACCGAGACCTCCTGGAACGCGCCGGTCACCGCACACCTGCCCCGGTCCAGCGCACGGACGCCGCCCATGAGCCCCTGCTGGCCGGGCTGCCACTGAGGGCGTTGGAGGAGTTGAACGAGGAAGAGCGCCGAGAGCTCACTGAGTACGTCGCCTTCATGCGGCAGCGCCGAGAGAGACGCGAGAACGACTCATGACCGGTCTGCAGATCGCTAGCATCGAGGACGTGCGCCGTTACGCCCGAGGCGCCCTGGCCGCCGCGGGCGCACTCGACGTCGCACCGGTTCCGGTGGAGGACGTCGTCGCCGCAGTAGGACTGCACAAGGAAAGCCTGTTCGCACTGGGCGAGCAGGACCTTCCGCCCCGTATACGGATGTTGGCCAAGAAGTTCAGTGGTCGCATCCTTGGCGCGATGGCGATCAAGGAGAAGGTCCTCTTCGTCGACGATTCCCTGAACCCGACTCGTCGCCGGTTCACCCAAGCGCATGAGATCGGTCATCACGCCCTGCCCTGGCATGAGGATGCCTACTTCGTCGACGACCGCACGACGTTGAGCCCGCGCACCCGTCGACTGCTCGAGCAGGAGGCAAACGCCTTCGCCGCCGAAGTGCTCTTCGGCCTCGACCGGTTCACCGACGAGGTCGACGCCTACGTGCCTGGCCTGGGTGGTCCGCTGGCCGTCGCCGGGCGCTACGGCGCCTCGAGCCATGCTGCATTGCGCCGGTACGCCGAGACCAGCCGCCACCCGGTGGCCTTGGTGGCCTTTGGGCGGTATACGACCCAGGGCGGCCGCGCACTCAAGGTCTTCCCTGACCAGTGCTCGACCTCGACTTCCTTCGCCGAGCGCTACGGCAACGTGACCACCTTCTTCGGCGACCACGTCCTGACCGCCGGCAGCACCGCTCTGACAACGATGGCTGCGCTGACGGACCAGGTGCATGAGGAGACCCTCGAGATGCCACTAGAGACGCGCCGCGGCCCGGTGACGTTTCGGGCCGGGCTGTTCTACAACCAGCACCTTCGGTTCATGCTTCTGACGCGCCGCGCGGTCCTAGGACGCAGGGTGCGTGCCGTCAATCAGCTGACGAGCGCCTAGTGGACCGATTGCCGGCCGGCTCCGACGCCCTTACGGGGGTGACGCCAGCCGATCGCCGGGCTGCTTCGGGCGGCGTCAGATGGCGCGAGGGTCGACCCGCAGGCCCGATTCGTAGGCTGCCGGGTCGAGGTTGAGCTCTTGGCGAGACCCGTGGTCAGGACCGTGGGAGATGAACCGGCCCGGGCGGTGTACCGCGAGGATGCCGTGGTCGTCCACGGACCGCGGGTCCAGGTGGCTCGAGGTCGGGTCCAGGATGACCTCTCCCAGCACGCACGGACGACCAGCGTCTCGAAGGCGCCGGTCCTGGGCCTCAACCACCCAAAGGCTCTTGGGCCAGAGCGCGAGACGGTAGGCGCGGGCCAAGGTGGGATCCATGCTCGGCCGCCGCACCAGCGCGTGCTTGAAGTCCCTGGCCCGGAGCCCGTACGTGACGAAGGAGAGTTCGTCGGCTTCGTGCGCCTCTCGGACCGGGTCGTCCGCCGGCGCTCCTGCGATCCATTGGTTGAACCACCAGCGTCCGCTTGCCTCCGCTCGCTCGCCGGAGAGGTAGATCTTCGGCGGCAGCGGGAGGACCAACTGGGTCCAGGTGTGCTCCGTTCGGGGCTCGTTGAAGGGGTCCTCGACGCGCACGTAGGGCCCGAGCACGTCATCGTGCCGGTACAAGGTGAGCCTCGTGTGCCCATCCGAGGGCTCGCGGTTGTACCCGACGGCCACCCAGACGTGGCCCTCTCCTACGACGATCGGTGGGATGTTGCTGTTGATGTAGCGGCACACGATCGCGTACAGCGACCTCCACTCCGCCTTGAAGCTCGTGACGGGGTCGGCGGGCAGTGCGGTGGCCGCGGGCGAGAACCCCAGTGTGGTGAGAGCACCCAGCATCTGCTGCAGAGTGAGTCCTTCGGAGGGCATCTGCCGACCTCCGATCACGCCGCCGAGCGAGGCCTTGTGTACGTCGGCGGGCAACCAACGAGGGGCGCCCATCCGTAGATGCGCCTGGAGCGAGACCATCCAGATGTCAGCGTGGGCGCAGCGCATGAACTGCGCATCCTGGCTGATGAACGGCATCGCGGTGATCGACATCGGCCAGCCGAGGACGTCAACAGTCTCGGTCGCCAGGCACACGGTCGCTTCGGCTCCCATGCTGAGCGGCGGCGCGATCATGGTCCGACCAACCGGTGATGACGCCAGTGGCCGCAGCACCGTGTAACCGCGGTAGGCGCTAGCCACGCTGCTCAGGTCGGTGAGGTCAGGTGGGACTTCGGCCGCGAAGAAGTGCAGCCTGTGGCACACCGAGGGGTAGCGCTCGAACTTGGTCGTGTAGAAGTGCGAGTGCTCGCTACGCCAGTCCGCGTCGATGTACCTGCGCTCGATCAGGACGTGGATGACACCGTGCTCCTTGGCGATGTCGAAGACGCGACCGAGGGCTATGGCTCCGGTGCCGCTGGAGTAGGTCTTTACCAAGCCTTCCCAGATGCCTGGCGTTCGGACGTCGACGATGACTGCGGGCTGGTCGTCAGGCGTCCAGTCGAGGAGTGACGGCACGGTCTTGCCGGGTCAGATGATGTGCGCTGAGAGCATCAGAAGATGCGCAGCGTAGACGCGTTGCGTTCCGCGGCCAGCTCCGCCTGCCGGATCTCCCTGATGTCGGCGCTGAACTGGTCATCGACCGCGTCGTTCCGGACGATGCCCCAATCGCGCGCGTCATCGCTCGCCTCGGCGACCGATGCCGTGATGTTCTCGACGGTGGTCATGCGCGTAGACCTCTCTGACGGCTGCTGTTGAATCGGGATGCTAGAGGTCGGCACCGACGATTCCCCCCGAACGCGCTCGGACGCGCGTTCGGGTTAGTTGAGCATACAGAACTACAAGTTGGTCTAGACCTTCTTTCAGAGAGGTCTGACGACGTCGCCTCGTTCCGCTCACGGCGGCCTTGTGAGCCTTCGCAGCCGGCGGACGCGGCGGCCGCCCGCACCGCCCGCACCGCCCGCACCGCCCGCACCGCCCGCACCGCCCGCACCGCCCGCACCGCCCGCACCGCCCGCACCGCCCGCACCGCCCGCACCGCCCGCACCGCCCGCACCGCCCAAACGTCGTACCCCAAGCCCTCCAGCGGCACCCAGCTGGCAGCAGCACACCATCGACCAGCTCATCTACGTCTCGAGCGTCGCATAGACCGAGGTCAGTCGCCGACAGGTCCACCGCCTCGACACGACCGCGTCAAGCGGCACCTCGACGGAGCCCGGTACGCGCTGGCCCAAGCAGCGCCCCTCGTGCTCTCCCGCGACTCCGTACTGGCCTCGCCGGAGCCCAGCTCGTCATCTACAGGAACCGTGGCGCCGGCTGCCGTCATTGCGCCGAGCAGGAGTTCATCTCGGACACGGCGCTCCGAACCACCAAGTCATCCCCCTGCCGGTCTGTCGCCGGCAGGGGGCATCCATCTCCCCCGGGCTGGCATGGATCAGGACGACCGCGTCCCGGGCTCGTTGCGGGGTCATCCCGTCGTGCACGAGCCGGCGCCACTCCTCCACCAGGTCGGCCGGCCACGTGAACCGGACTTGACGGCACACCGTTAGGAGATCGTCGATGCTGTCGTACACCGGTCCGACGAGCGTGCCGGCCCCGGGCCTCACACGCCGGCGGCGGTTGTCGAACCACAGCGTCTCCAACGCAGTAGGGGACCCGTCGACGCCGATGCGGGTGAAGAAGTCGGTCACCCGGCCGCCCAGAGCCAGTCCGAGCGCAGGTCCCACACCTGGTCGACAAGTTGTTCGGCAGTTCCCTCGAGCCCGATGAGCCAGAACCCGCCCGCCGCGTCCTCGAGGTACTTGAACGCTCGAGCCGGCAGCGGGCGGCGCGCGCGTTCGGTGAGGCGTCTGACCGCGATCATCGCGCGCACCGTCATGAGTGGCCCGAACTCGGGGCACTCCTCGTCGCCGCACATGACGCACACGCTCACCGGGATCGCGACCAGCACCCCGCACCACGCGCAGTGCGCGTGGCAGGTGTTCAAGTTCCGCGGGTCGGTCTTCAGAAGCTGGTCGGACGTCCCGGTCGCCGTGATGTACCTCTCGGCGCAGTCAGGGTCGCACAGCATGCGCGCGGACCCGTCGGGCAGCTCGACACGGTAGGTGACCCTGCTGGACACGGGCGCTCGTTTCACGGGGTAGGAAGCATGGAGGCAGGACTCTGCCGGCGAGACGGTCACGGTCATTCGGTTTGGAGCCGGGCAGAAGAGCCCGTCCGCTCGCGACGTTCGGGCCGGTGGTGTCCATGACCTGGTGGACGTTCGGCAGGGTGGCGGGCAGCTGGTGGCGGAGCCGCAGGGGCTCGGGCTGGTGGCCGAGGACCTCCCGGATGAGCGCGTCGACCTGGCCGGGCCCTACTCGTCGTCCATGAGGAGTGAGGCTCGGGTGTCGAAACCGGCCGGCGGTGTCGCGCGGATCCGGGGCTGCCGGATCGGACGGTCGGGCTCGACCTGCGCGGCTTCCATGGCGTCGCGGACGCGAGACTGGCAGCAACCGCGACCGCAGTAGTGGTCCCATGCGGCCTGGCAGTGTGCCCTCATGAGATTCGCGCGGACCTTCTCGCGTTCGAGCCGGACCTCCGCGGCCACTGCCCGGGCCTCCATCGCCTCGAGGTGGTCGAGGAGCCACTCGAGGTCGGCCGGCAAGTGCGCGAGGAGGTCAACAGTGACGCGGACGGGTCCGTAGACCTCCCGCATCACCTTCCAGTGCTCCTCCGCGGAGCCATCGGGCTTGACGACGTAGCCGGCCTCGCCGTTGCCCCGCGGGGCTGGCCCGGCTGCGTTGAGGCGGGTGCGGATCTCGGTGACGCGGTCGGTGATGTTCATGGGGTCTCCTAGTTGAGACCGGCGGTAGGTGGGGGTTCCGGCCTCCCCACGTACCGTGTGCGGCCGCTGAACGACCACTGTCCCCCGATCGGGTGAATCTCAGCGCGGCCACCAGTCCTGCGCGGGCGGCTTCACCGACGACCGCAGCCACTCAGGCAGATCCTCCTCGTCACCGTCGTACGTACACCCGGCGACCCGGAACCACCAGCGCTCAGCCCAACGGTGATGGTCGAACCAGGCAAGAGCACGAGCTTCCGCCCGCTCCAACTCCAGTCGCCGCACCTCTTCGAGCAGCGACAGGCACGCGTACGCGACCTCCTCGACCGCCTCGGCCGGGGCCGGCTCGTCGTCAGTCAGGCCGAGCTGTGTCAGCCACTGGGCCCGCAGCCGCCAGTGCTGCCGCTGCTCGCGCGTGCTCACCGCTCCCCCTCCATCACAGCGTCCACGGTCGGCCAGAAGTCCTGGTCGAACGGTGGATGCACCGAGACCGCGAAGAACACACGCGACCTGGCGCACCCCTCGACGCCGGCCCGCCACGGGGCCATCAAGGTGTCGAGGTCCGACCGGGTGAACGGGCCCTGGCCGACGGAGGGGACCAGCAGCTGGACGCAGACGGCGTCACACACGGGACCGGGTGGATGTCCACCATCGAGGGCGGCCAGGTCGGCCCACAGGTCGTCAAACTCCACCTTCCGGCCGTGCGCACGCAACCCTGCCTGGAACTGGGTCCACGCGAAGTCGCGGGGTTGCTTCAGCAGCCGGTACTCCTCCGGCTGCAGCATCCGGTTGCCCCACTCCCTGACCTTCGCGGCAACACCGGCCGCGTCATGCAGGTACACATCCAGCAAGGCCTGCACCGCGGCAGGTCCGCGTGCGACGCCGCTCCTCAGACGTTCCACGGCGACTTCACCGTCACCAGAACGGTCGTACGGCCCGTCGGCGTCTCGAACAGCTCCGTCCGCAGCACTGTCACCGGGCCGAACCCGTCACCGATGCCGGCACGCACGACCGCTCCCGGGTACAACCAAGGCGGGTCGAAGTCGTCGACCTCGACGAAGGCCCACAGGTTCCCCTCGGCGTCCCCCCGGTGCGGTTCGAGCGGCAACCGGCGCTCGTCGCTCACCGCACCTTCACCAGCTCCTTCATCTTCGAGAATCTCCACGATCTCCTCACGTGTCAGGTTGTAGGTGTGGCGCACGAGGCCCAACAGGGACTCGTCGTCCAGGGCACGGCGCAGGAGGTCGACGTACGTCGCGTGTTCGTCGCTCGGCACCGCCTCCAGCCGTACCGCGGCCGGTGTCCACAGGTACTCGTCCGGGTCCACGCCCGCGCGCTGCTCGGCCGGCAACAGCTCCCACAACACGGTCGCAAGCCGACGCGCGTCATTCCGCTGCGACTCGAGTGCCCGTGCGGCGGTGAGTCCGTGGGCGAGGCTCTCCGCCCGGTCGTCGAGCTTCGCTGAGAGCTGGTGAAGCACGGCGTGGAGACAGTCGGCGGGTGTGTCCGCTGCGTTGTGCCGGTGGACCGGGTAAGGCGGGACTTCCCCGTCGCCGTCGAGCCGGCGGAGCACGTGCTCATACCGGCGTTGCAACGTCGCGACAGCGAACACCGCGGCACGCTGATTCTCCGGTGTCGGGTCCTCCAGCGCGTCGTCGACCGCCATCTCGGCGTCGTGATCGTGGTCGCGGAACGTCGCCGGGGTGAGCCGCCACGCGTCCGCGAGAAGCGCCTTCGTCGCAGGGTTCACCGTCTCGATCAGCCCATGCCCGCCCTCCGACCACGCGACCCACGTCGAGTCCTCCGCAACGAGTGCCTCACCGCCCATGTCACTGGACGCGTCAGGGTGAACTCGCCGCCACACCCAGGGGCCCGGTGGCACGTCCTCCGTAGGGCTGATATGCCACGTCGCGTTCAGCATCGCCCACACCTCGGGCTCGAGGTCGCAGATGCGGGTGTCAAGGTCGAGCCCGGTCACGTTCTGGGCAATCGCACTATCGAGTCCTGCTTCACGGAGCGTTCGTTCGTCTCTCTCGGTCACGACCAAGACCGTGCCGGGAACACGGACGGGCACATTCGAGAAACGAGCATGGGCGGTGTCCGGTCCGGTCGCGCACTGCTCGACGTGACCGCACGTGCTGGCGGTCGACCGGTCACGCTGACGGGACTCGCGGCCGCGGGGGAGTGGCGAGCCTGCGGCGGGGTAGGTACTGGGGCATGCCCTACCCGTCGAGGCCGTCGAAGGAGCCGCTTCCGCAGTTCGTTGGCACCGGCGGCACCCGTCAATCACCGGAGCAGAGGGCGGAGCTTCTCGAGTTCGTCGCGAAGGGCTACGTCGAGGACGGCCTGTCGTTGCGCGAGCTCGCAGAGCTGACCGACCGGACGCAGACTGCGGTGCGGCGCGCGCTGGACCAGGCCGGTGTGCGGCGGCGGGCTTCGGGGGCCCCACCCGCCGCACCTCCGCTGGTCCACCCTGACTCGTCGTGACGGCGGCTAGTTCTGAGTCTGGTGGCAAACGCGCCGCTGGCGACCATCAAGCATGGGCGTTCGCTCGACGGGCGGCGGCGGCGCGCGAGAGAGGCGCCACGACGCAGACCGCCGAGTGGGTGCACTTGGCCTGCGCAGCCCTCATTGGTCACCGTCCTCCCCCAGGGCGACATCCATTGCGTCCATGAACTGCTGATCGTCGGTGCTCATCACCCGCGCGTAGACGCGCATCACCGTTGCGGGAGAGTTTCCGAGCTGCTGAGACACCCTCGTGACTGGGATTCCAGCCCGAAGCATGACGCTCGCAGCGGAGTGCCGGAGTTCGTAGGGTCGAAGCGTTGCGAACCGGCCGTCCTCGAACGCGCGGACCCGCGCCTTGCGCCACACCTTCGACATCGACGACGGGTCGATGGGCTTGCCGTTGCTGTTCGTGAACAGCCGGTCGCCGGGCTTCACGTCGTTGACCTCGACGTGTTCCCGAAGAGCCCGCACCGCCTCCGGCGGCAACAGGACTACGCGGATGGCCTTCGGTTTGCGTGCTTTGAGCCTGTCGCGCAGTTCGTGGTGCGTCTCGCCGGTTGTCGTCCACCGGGCTCCAGGGTGAATCAGGGGTTTGCGGAGAGTGACCCGACCCCACCCGGTCTCGGGGAGGACGACGTCGGAGTTGTAGTACATGCCGGATGCCTCGGAGGGACGCATCCCGGTCGTCCGTAGCACCGTCAGGTAGCCCCGGTACTGCTTCCTGGCGTTCTCGGACACCTGGCAGACGGCCTCGACGAGCGCCCGGGACTCCCGCGCGTCCGGAACGAGCGACGGGTCGACCTCGTCGGACTCGTCGTCGACGTGCCGCTTGGTGTCTCGGACGGGGTTGGTGGCCAGGAGCTTCTTGGCGACCGCGAGTTGGCACAGCTTCGAGAGCGACGAACGGGACCGCTGGACGCTGTCCGGGCCGAACGGGACCCCGCTCGGTGACGTGGCGGCTGTCGTGAGTGCCCGTTCGACCAGGAGTGTGTCTGCGAGCGCGGAGACGGGCAGGGAGTGAGCGACCAGCCAGTCGGCGGCCTTCTCCTGCTCCGCGACCGTGTACGACTTCTTGCCGATGGTCTTGCCCTCGACCACGGCCATGCGGCGTCCCTCGGGCGGCAACTCGTGATCTCGCGCCCACCGACGCATCACCTCGCGCGAGGGCCGGCCCCGAGAGTCGTCGACGAGGATGGCGCACAGGTCCGCCAGAGCCTCTGTGCGGGAGCGGCGGTTGCCTCCGGACCAACGGGGCCACTCGTTCGTCACGAGCTCGCAGGCGAGGTCCAGGATGGTCTCGGTGGCCTCTGTGAGGAGCATCGACTCGGGCAGGCCGGACTTCGGGTCGAACCGCTCACGCCTGTCGGCAGCCGCTTCGAGGGCGGTCTGGAACTTCCGGGCCGCGCCGGCGGTGTCGTGCGAGCGAGTCTTGTCGGCCTTGGCCACCATCCACTTGACCAGGTGCTTGGTTGCGCCGGCTGGAGTCTTGCGCTTCACGATGGAGGGGCGGACTCGGACGTGCACGGCGTCAACGAGGTTCAGGTGGCTCGTGGTGTTCACGCGGCCACGTCCAGACTGGCGATGAACGCGGCGACGTCGGTGCGCCGGAACATGAGGTGGCCGTTCGGCTTGCGCAGGGCGGGCGGGAAGTTCACGTCCGGACGCCTGCGCCACTTGTTGAGTGTGTGGCGCGTCTCTCCGAGAAGTTCCCCGACCTGGTCGTAGGACATCCACGCGCCGAGCTCGGTGACAGACGGGTCGGTGACGTCGACCGTCGCCTTGATCTTGCTTCGTGCGCCTTCCCGGCGGCTGGGGTTGTTGGTCATGCCCGTGACATGTGCCGGGATTGAAGTCGGCCACAGTAGCCTCCGTACTGACACACTGTGGCGCGCGGCGCTGCCGCAGTGGCACCCTCTGGCGGGTGTTGAGCGCCCGGATCTGGCGGTTCTGGGTCCAGGGTGGGTACGTGGAACTGCTTGGAGGCCCGGGCAGGGCCTCTGACCTGCGGTAATGGCTGAAAGGCACTGTGGCCGAGTACGCCGTCGGCACCGCTGCCGGCGCCGGCTTCGCCGGCCTGCTCTTCAAGCTGCTGACCGGCGGGTTCGGCGACCAGCTGCTCAAGACCCTCTTCGACCACGTCCTCGGACTGCTGGGCCTCGGATGATCCGGATCCGGCGCCGGACCCAGCGCGGCGCCGCGACCGCGGAGCTCGCGATGGTCCTCCCGCTGCTGGTCGCCGTCACGATCGGCCTCGTCTGGCTGCTCGCCGTGGGTGCCGCGCAGGTGCGCGCGGTCGACGCGGCGCGCGAGACCGCCCGGGCCGTCGCGCGGGGAGACAGCGTCGGGGAGGCCGTCGCGCGGGGGTCGCGGGTCGCGCCGGCCGGCAGCCGGGTCAGCGTCCACGACGACGGCGGCGAGGTGACCGCCGTCGTCGTGGGCCGGGTGGACGCCCCCGGTGGGCTCTTCTCGAGGCTCCCCGGTGTCACGGTCTCCGCCCAGGCGGTCGCGGCCGGGGAGGAGACCGGCGATGGGCCGTGAGCGTGGTGCGCGGGGATCGGCCAGCCTGTTCGCGATCTCGTGCCTGGCGGTGCTGCTCCTGCTGGGCGCTGCACTCGGGGTCGTGACGGCGATGGTCCACGCCCATCGCCTGGCCCAGTCGGCAGCGGACCTGGCGGCACTGTCGGCGGCGACGGCGCTCGGTCAGGGGCGCGACCCGTGTGCCGCCGGCGCCGGGACCGCCGCGGCCAACGACGCCCGGCTGACCCGGTGCTCGTTCACCGGTCGAGAGGTGACCGTCGAGGTCGAGGTCACCGGGCCGCGGTGGCTCGGACAGGCGTCCGACCTGACGGCGCGGGCCCGGGCCGGCCCTGCTTGAGTCGCCGGTCCGCCAGCCCACCGGTCCACCGGTCCGCCGGTCCGCCGCGGTCAGCTCGACCGGTCGTCGCGGTCCCGCCCGTCACGGCGCTCGTCATCGCGTTGGGCATCGCGTTGGGCCTCGCGCTCGTCGAGCTTCTCGGACAGCTCGCCGAGCTTCTTGCTCTCCCGCCGCTGCCGCAGGGTGCGCTTGGTGCCCCACTTGGTGAGGCCGAAGCCCCAGAGGATCGCGACGCCGGCACCGAGGCCGATGAAGAACAGGGCGACCGCACTGACGTCGGTGCCGAGCAGCTCCACCCCGGTGCCGTCGGCCGTGCCGATCGCGGCGACGATCGCGACCGCGCCGAGCGCGATGAGCAGGAGGCCGATGATCACCATGCCCGGACCCTAGGCCCACCCGAGCAGCACGTCGAGGAGCGCCACGGCGCCGGCCTTGTCCAGGGGGTTGTTCTGGTTGCCGCACTTGGGCGACTGGATGCACGAGGGGCACCCTTCCTCGCAGGTGCACGACCGGATCGTGTCGCGGGTCGCGGTCAGCCACTCGCGCGCGGCCCGGAAGCCGCGCTCGGCGAAGCCGGCACCACCGGGGTGGCCGTCGTAGACGAACACGGTGAGCTGGCCGGTGTCGGCGTGGACGGCCGTGGACACCCCACCGATGTCCCAGCGGTCGCAGGTGGCGAACAGTGGGAGCAGCCCGATGGAGCAGTGCTCGGCCGCATGTGCGGCTCCGGGGAGGTCTCGGCCGCCGAGTCCGGCCTCGGTGAGGGCGTGCTCGGGGACGGTCCACCACACGGCGGCGGTGCGCAGCGACCGCTCGGGCAGGTCGAGCGGCTCCTCGCCGAGAACGTCGCCCCCGGGCTGGCGGCGCTTGAGGAAGGACACGACCTGGTGGGTGACGTCCACGTCACCGAAGGACAGGCGGCAGTCACCCCAGGCGGCGTGCTCACGCTCGCCGACGATGGAGATCTCGGTGACCTCCCGGGCGGTCGTCGAGTAGTCGGGCTCGGCACGCTCGATGACCGCGACGTGGTCCTCGAGGTCGAGCGAGTGCACCAACCAGGTCTCGCCGCGGTGCACGTAGACCGCGCCGGGGTGGGCGGTGGCGTGGGCGCTCGACGCGTCGACGGTGCCGATCACCCGGCCGGTGCCGGCCTCGACCAGCTGGACGGCGGAGCCGCCCGTCGAGCGGATGTCGGCGAGGTCGCTCGCACGCCGCCGGTCGGTCCAGAACCAGCCTCGCGGCCGTCGGCGGAGCAGCCCACCCTCGGTGAGGGCATCGAGGACCTCGCGTGCGGTCGGGCCGAACAGCGGCAGGTCGGCCTCGGTCAGCGGCGCCTCGTGGGCTGCCGCGCACAGGTGCGGCCCGAGGACGTAGGGGTTGGACGGATCGAACACGGTCGCCTCGACGGGCCGGCCGAGCAAGGCGTCGGGGTGGGTGACGAGGTAGGTGTCGAGCGGGTCGTCCCGGGCGACCAGGATGCCCAGGGCGTCCTGCGCCCCTCGTCCGGCTCGACCGACCTGCTGCCAGAGCGCGGCACGGGTGCCGGGGAAGCCGGCCATCACGACCGCGTCCAGCCCGCTGATGTCGATGCCGAGCTCGAGCGCGTTGGTCGCGGCGAGCCCGATCAGCTCGCCGCTGCGCAGTGACTCCTCGATCGCCCGCCGCTCCTCGGGAAGGTAGCCACCGCGGTACGACGCAACCCGGCCGGGCAGGTCGGGGTCGACCTCGGCCAGCAGCTCCGCGGCGGTCATCGCGACCTGTTCGGCCCCGCGCCTGGAGCGGATGAACGCGAGCGTGCGGATGTCCTCGGCCACCAGGTCGGCGAGGAGGTCGGCGGCCTCCGAGGAGGCCGCGCGGCGCACCGGCGCGGCGTTCTCGCCCGTGTAAGAGGTGAACGGCGGCTCCCAGAGCACCAGGGACACCTCGCCCCGGGGCGAGGTGTCGCCGGTCACCGCGAGGACGTCGAGGCCGGTGAGGCGGGCCGCGGCTGCCTCGGGCTCGGCCACCGTGGCCGAGGCGAGCACGAACGTCGGCGTGGCGCCGTACATCGCGCACACCCGGCGCAGGCGCCGCAGGACGTGGGCGACGTGTGCCCCGAAGACCCCGCGGTAGTGGTGGCACTCGTCGACGACGACGTACTGCAGGGAGCCCAGGAACGCCGCCCAGCGGCTGTGCCCGGGCAGCAGCGACCGGTGCAGCATGTCGGGGTTGGTCAAGACGTACTCGGCGTGGTCGCGCGCCCAGTCGCGCTGCTCGCGGCCACTGTCGCCGTCGTGGGTGGTGACCCGCAGGTCGAGCCCGAGGGCGGACAGCCCGGCGAGCTGGTCCTGAGCGAGCGCCTTGGTCGGGGCCAGGTAGAGGACGGTGGCGCCCCGCTGGCCCCGGGACCCCCGGGAGGTGCGGACCGCGGAGAGCGCCGGTAGCTGGTAGGCGAGGCTCTTGCCGGAGGCCGTGCCGGTGGCGAGCACCACGTGCTGGCCGTGGTGGGCGGCGTCGGCGGCCACGATCTGGTGCTCCCACGGCCGGGTGACACCGCGCGACTGGAAGGCCGCGACCACGTCGGGTGCCGCCCAAGCGGGCCAGTCGGCGTGCCGGGCCGCGCGCGCGGGGAGCACCTCGAGGTGGCGCAGCCGGTCCTCGCGCCCGGGTCCGGACGCGAGTCGGTCCACCACGTCGCCCACGCTGCGGGCGTGGGTGC
Source organism: Nocardia sp. 149-1B (assembly GCF_057747975.1). NCBI lineage: Bacteria > Bacillati > Actinomycetota > Actinomycetes > Mycobacteriales > Nocardiaceae > Nocardia > Nocardia sp. 149-1B. The sequence continues at coordinate 4,488,788 of NZ_CM173233.1, read as the reverse complement.
CGAGCACCGCTCTCACGTCGTCATCCTCCCCGACGGCACCGACAGTCGTCCCCGGCCGAACCCGCGAGCCGGGAAGGAGGTGAGACCGGCGTACCCTGTGCTGGCCCGCCCCGCGGGTGAACTGTGGCCAGTTTGTGCGCGGGGAGCCGCGGGCGTGGTTTCATTGTGCAGGCCGGATGTCGGGGTTCCTTGCCGCGACCTGGTCCGGCAACCGAACAACCGCACCGGGGAGACATTAGGTGGACCTGACTCTGACGACGCGCGACGCCGGTGGGAAGACCATCGTTGCCGTCGGGGGCGAGATCGACGTCTACACCGCCCCCAAGCTCCGCGACAAGATCACCGAGCTGGTGGCTGCGGGCGTCTACGACATCGTGATCGACATGGAAGAGGTCGAGTTCCTGGACTCGACCGGGCTCGGCGTGCTCGTCGGCGGCCTGAAGAAGGTCCGCGCCCACGACGGCTCCCTCCAGCTCGTGTGCAACCAGGACCGCCTGCTCAAGATCTTCCGCATCACCGGCCTCGCGAAGGTCTTCGTGATCCACGAGACCGCCGACGCCGCCCTCGCCGGCAGCTGACCTCAGCCGACTTCCCGGTCGTCCCCGACGTCCCAAACCTTTCAGGTCCTTTGACCCGTCGCCCCCTCGGCGCGGCGGGTCTAGCGTCAGCGCCGAACCATCCCGTACGGCGTGCATCACGCTCCCGCTGTGTGTCCCGAGTCACATCCGTGTGCCCTCCGGCAGCCCGTGCGTAGACTCCGCGTCGTCCGTGAGACCTGAATCACTCTCCCAGGAGGAAGCACATGACGGGGATCGCTCCCGCTGTCGTGGAAGTCTCCGGAGGCAACCTCGTCCTGGTCATCGTCGTCGCATTGATCGCGCTTGGCGCGCTCGCGATGGCGGCGATGTTCCGCCAGGAGGTACTTGCCGCCGGTGAGGGCACCGACAACATGAAGAACATCGCGCAGGCGGTGCAGGAAGGCGCGAACGCGTACCTGACTCGGCAGTTCCGCACGTTGGCGATCTTCGCCGCCATCGCGTTCTTCGCGCTGATGGCCCTGCCCGCCGACGACACGACGGTCCGGATCTTCCGGTCGGTGTTCTTCCTGGTCGGAGCAGGATTCTCGGCCAGTGTCGGTTACCTCGGCATGTCCCTGGCAGTGAAGGCGAACCTCCGGGTGGCCGCCGCGGCGCAGACCCAGGGTCGTGACCCGGCGATGAACATCGGCTTCCGCACCGGTGCCATGGTCGGCATGCTCACCGTCGGCCTGGGCCTGCTCGGCGCCAGCGTCGTGGTGATGCTGTTCCAGGAGGACGCTCCGCACGTCCTGGAGGGCTTCGGCTTCGGCGCCGCGCTGCTCGCGATGTTCATGCGAGTCGGCGGCGGCATCTTCACCAAGGCTGCTGACGTCGGCGCCGACCTGGTCGGCAAGGTCGAGAACAACATCCCCGAGGACGACCCGCGCAACGCCGCGACGATCGCGGACAACGTCGGCGACAACGTCGGCGACTGCGCGGGCATGGCCGCGGACCTCTTCGAGTCGTACGCCGTGACGCTGGTCGCCGCGCTGATCCTGGGCTCCCAGGCCTTCGGCGACAAGGGCCTGGTATTCCCGCTGCTGGTCCCCGCGATCGGTGCCCTCACGGCCGTGGTCGGCGTCTACCTGTGCAAGCCGCGTCCCGGTGAGAACGGTCTGAAGACCATCAACCGGGCGTTCTACATCTCCGCTGCCATCGGCGCGGTCGCGAGCGTCGTGCTCGCCATGGTCTACCTGCCCGGCAACTTCAGTGACCTGACCAACTCCACGGTCGACGCCGATGTCAGCCCGCGGCTGGTGGCCGCCGGCGCGGTGCTCATCGGCATCGTGCTCGCCGCCGCGATCCTGGGACTGACGGGGTACTTCACCGGCACCGACCACCGTCCGGTCAAGGACGTCGGCAAGACCTCGCTCACCGGCGCCGCCACCGTGATCCTGTCCGGCCTCTCGGTCGGCTTCGAGTCCGCGGTCTACACGACGCTGGTGATCGGTGCTGCGGTGTTCGGCGCGTTCCTGCTCGGCTCGGGCTCGATCGAGGTCGCGCTGTTCGCGGTCTCCCTGGCCGGCTGCGGTCTGCTCACCACCGTCGGCGTGATCGTCGCGATGGACACCTTCGGCCCCGTCTCGGACAACGCGCAGGGCATCGCGGAGATGTCCGGTGACGTCGACGAGCACGGCGCGCAGATCCTCACCGAGCTCGACGCGGTCGGCAACACGACCAAGGCGATCACCAAGGGCATCGCGATCGCGACCGCCGTGCTCGCGGCGAGCGCGCTGTTCGGCTCGTACACGAACGCGCTGAGCGACGCGGTGAAGGAGGTCGGTGACCCCGGCAAGGTGGGCGACCTCACCCTCCAGTCCTTCTCGTTCAACGCCTCCTACCCGAACATCCTGGTCGGCATGCTGCTCGGCGCGGCCGTGGTGTTCCTGTTCGCCGGACTCGCCATCAACGCGGTCGGCCGTGCCGCCGGCGCGGTCGTCTACGAGGTGCGCCGCCAGTTCCGGGAGATCCCCGGGATCATGGAGGGCACCGGTCGTCCGGAGTACGGCAAGGTCGTCGACATCGTCACCAAGGACTCGCTGCGCGAGCTCGCGACGCCGGGCCTCCTGGCGATCCTGGCCCCGATCGCCGTCGGCTTCGGCCTCGGTGTCGGCCCGTTGGCCGGCTTCCTCGCCGGTGCGATCGCGACCGGCACCCTGATGGCGGTGTTCCTGGCCAACTCCGGTGGCGCCTGGGACAACGCGAAGAAGCTGGTCGAGGACGGCAGCCACGGCGGCAAGGGCTCGCCCGCCCACGCGGCGACCGTCATCGGCGACACGGTCGGCGATCCCTTCAAGGACACCGCCGGTCCGGCGATCAACCCGCTGCTCAAGGTGATGAACCTGGTGTCGCTGCTGATCGTGTCCGCGGTCGTGAAGCTGTCCATCGGTGAGGACGCCAACACCCCGCTCCGCCTGGTGATCGCCCTGGCCGCCCTCGCGGGCATCGTCACGGCGGTGTACATCTCCAAGCGGCGCCCGGTCCACATCGAGAGTGGTGACGACTCCGGCACGCCGGCACCGCCGCCCCCGCCGCCGCCGATCCCGGCGGCCCCGCCGGCCGAGCCCGCCCCGACCCAGCAGTTCGAGGCGCCCGGCCACCACTAGGCACCTGAGATGACGACGCCCCGCCCGAAGCACTTCGGGCGGGGCGACGTCGTTGTCGGGGCTACCTCGTGACTCTCAGCGTCACGATCCTCGAGGTGGCGCCGGCGAGCGACGCGCTGCCGGCGTAGGTCGCCCGGAGCTTGTGCACGCCGGGCTTGAGCTTCTTGATCCTGGCGATCGCACGGCCGTGCTTGCCCGGCGCGATCTTCACCGTCGCGATCACCCGCTTGCCGTCCAGAATCTTCACCGGACCGCTCGGGGACGAGACGCCCGCCGCCCTGAGCAGCAGGGTGAGCACGGCCTTCTGGCCTGCCCGGATCGTCTTCTTCGCCAGCGTTGCCCTGAGCGAGCTCGCCAACCTGCCGACCGCGACCGGTGCGGTCGTGAAGGTGCCGGGCTGGTAGGCCGGGCGGGTCGCCGTGACCGTCACCGTGATGGTGTGCCCGAGGTCGCCGGACTGGACCCGGTACGTCTGCGTGGCAGCCCCGGCGATGGGTGCCCCGTCTCGCCTCCACTGGTAGGCGTAGGCCGGGAGCGCGCCGTCCGCGCCGCCGCCCGACCAGGTGCCGGGGTTCGCGCTCAGCTGCTGACCGACCTTGCCGGTGCCGGAGATGCGGGGCTTGTCGACGAACCGGAGCGGATCGCCGAGGACCGGGTCGATCGAGTCGCTGGTGATCGTGTTGTCGACGTACCCCTCCTTGTGCCCGGTCACCTTCACCGAGATCGCGTGGCCGAAGTCGAGCGGCGTGAGCTGGTAGGTCTTGGTGTTCGCGTTGGCGATCGGGTTCGCGTCGCGCAGCCACTGGTAGCTGTTGGTCGCATCGGCCGGGTCCCAGGTGGGGCCCGTCAACGTGAGCGCCGTGCCGATCTTCTTGGTCCCGCTGATGGCGACGTCGGCGACCGGGTTCACACGGGAGCCGCCGGCCAGGGGGATGTTCAAGGCGTTGGTGAGAACCGTGACTCCGGGAATGCCCAGCAGCGCACCGGTCACCTGCGCCGACACCGCGTGCCCGGCGTCCTCCAGGCCCGGCACGTAGAACTGCCCGGTGGCGCCCGGGATCGGTGTCCCGTCGCGCAGCCACTGATAGGTGGTGGTCACGCCCGGCAGGCTCCAGACCGGGTCGGTGAGCGCGATCAGCTGCCCGACCTCGGCGCTCGCGGGCAGACCGAGCCCGCTGAGCAGCGTCAGCAGGCCGGAGCCCGGGTCTCCCGAGCCGCCCGAGCCGCCGGAGCCGCCGAGCGGGATCGTGATGATGTTGCTGTACGCCGGGACCGGCAGCAGGCCCAGGACGGTGCCGGTGACCAGTGCTTGGATGCCGGCACCCGCGTCGGAGGCAGTCGGGGTGTAGCTCGTGCCGGTCGCCCCGGGGATCGGCGTCCCGTTGCTCAGCCAGGTGGTCGTGGTCGTCACGCCGGGCAGGCTCCAGGTCGGCATCGTCAGCGAGAGCGGTGAGCCGACGGCGCCGACGCCGCTCAGCAGGGGAGCCGTGATCGCCGCGAGGGCGTCTCCCAGGAGGCCGCGCTGCGAGGCCACGCGCGGATGGGCCTGGGCCGGCGTGGACAGCCCGACCGCCAGCCCGGCGGTGATGAGTGCGGTGACGACGAGTGCGCCGAGGGCGCGGGCGATTCTCTGCATTGCTGGCCAGTCCTCCCCATGCGGCCCCTCCCCTCCCGGAGGGGCCCGTGGTCGGAATGTAAAGGGACCTAGGTCCCGAACACCATGGTTCTTGGTCGATGATGGCCGAACGGTGGCGCGGTCTAGTCCATCCGGGTCACTGGCACCTGGGGTGCCCTCGGGCTCGGGGGGCATAGGCTCTGGTCGTGAACGCTCCCTCGATCTCGGAGCTCCCGCAGCGGCTGCGCGCCGCACTCGTGATGGCCGGATTCACCTATGACGCCGTCGCCGAGATCCTCGGGCCCGAGGCGCATGCCGCCCTCGGGCGCAACGAGACCACCCCGGGCCTGCGGCGCACCGGGGGAGGCTGGCCCCTCGAGACCCTGATCCGGCTGTTCCTGCTGCAGGCACCGGTCGAGCTCGCCGCCGCGCAGCGGGCACTCCCGGGACTGGTCGACCGGCTCGCGGCCGAGGGCTTCGTGGAGCAGACGGTCGGCGAGGTGGCTGCCCGGCTCGACGTGCGTCCCTACGCGACCGACGAGCAGCACCTCTGGGTCGCCAGCGACCTGACGCCGGGGCTGGACGGTGGCCATGCCCGCGTCGGCGCCCAGCACGTGCTGGGCATCAGCTCCGCGTCGACCTCGCTGGCCCAGCTCACCCTGCGCGAGCGGGTGGGCCGGTCGCTCGACCTCGGCACCGGGTGCGGCGTGCAGGCCCTGCACCTGGCCCGGCACAGCGGCGCGGTCGTCGCCACCGACGTCAACGAACGGGCGCTGAGGATCGCTCGCTTCAACGTCGCGCTCAACGACCTGAGCACGCCGGTCGACGTCCGGTCGGGCTCCTTCTTCGAGCCGGTGGCGGGCGAGACGTTCGACCTGATCGTGACCAACCCGCCGTTCGTGATCTCCCCGGCGACGGGCGAGCAGCTGGTCTACCGCGACTCCGGCCTCCCGGGCGACCGCGTCGTCGAGCACATCGTCCGGCACGCCCCGGACCACCTCGCCGAGGGCGGCTGGTGCCAGGTGCTGGCGAACTGGGTGGTGCCGAGCGGCGGGTCCTGGGAGGACCGGATCGCGGGCTGGGTCCCCGACGGCTGTGACGCCTTCGTGGTGCAGCGCGAGCTGGTCGACCCCGCGGCGTACGTCGAGCTGTGGCTCAAGGACGCGGGGCTGCACGGGTCGAGCGACTACCTGGTGAGGTACGACACCTGGCTCTCGTGGTTCGAGGACCAGGGCATCGAGGCCATCGGCTTCGGGTGGATCAACCTGCGCCGCAGCGGCGGCAACGCCCGCGAGCTGCTCACCTGGCCGTACGACGTGGAGCAGCCGATCGCGCCCGCGATCGGCGACTGGGCCGCCGCTGTCGACACCGCGGTCGACCTGGACTCCCACCTGGTGGTGCGCGCGGACGTGATCCAGGAGACCAGTGGCCAGCCGGGTGCGGCGGACCCTGAGACCGTCGTGCTGCGCCAGCAGCGCGGGCTGCGCCGGGCCCGCCAGGTCGACACCGTCGAGGCGGCCCTGGTGGGTGCCTGCGACGGCGACCTGAGCGTGCGACAGATCCTGGTCGCCCTGGCCCAGCTGCTCGACCTCGACGCGGAGCAGACCTGTGCGGACTACCTGCCAGCCGTGCGCTCGCTGGTCGCCGAGGGCTTCCTCGGCACCTGACCGCGCCGGTCGCTCCGGTCGTCACGCCGGTCACGGCGGTCACGCCGCCGCGGCGGTCCGTGCGCGTTCGCGGATCCGCACCAGCCGGGACCGGGTCGCGCCGAGCAGCAGCTCCGGCCGACCGAGCGGCAGCAGGTCGGGGACGCCTGCGGGCGCCCCCACGCGCCGCGAGCGCCGCCGCGGAAGCCCCAGAGGCCCGTGCGCACGGTGCCGCCGTAGCTGGAGATCGGCGACCGGAGCGCGAGGTCCTGCTGGACGACGCCGACGCGCAGCGGCCCGGCAGGGTGGAACAGGCCGTTGGCCTTGCCGACCGCCCAGCAGATGCCGCCGGCCAGGTGCCCGGCGGTGGCGGCGCGGGTGACGGTCTCGGGCACCTCGGACCACAGCGCGAGCAGCGCGTGGCGGAACGCGAAGGAGGTCTCGGTGTCGAACCAGCGCTCCGCGACCGCGTCGAGCAGCTCCGCGGTGGCGACCATCCGGTCGCCACCGGACCGGTCGGCGTACTCCGTCGGCAGGTCGGTCGCGTCGTCGTCGAGCGGCTCGTCGGTGAGGGCGTCGACGGCCACGCGGCTGCCGCAGACGTCGACCAGCCACTCCAACACCTGCTCGTGGGGCGGTTTCGGTGGCGGCGGGGGAGGCTGTGCCTCGCGGTCGTGGCGCCGGGCGACCGCCTCCCACTGGGTGCCGACCGCCGGCTCTCGCCAGGTGTCGACGAGGCGGCCGTCGACGAAGACGAGGTGGGTCACCCGGTCGAGCCGGGGCGCCTCGTCGTCGATCTCGAAGCGGGAGAAGGTTGAGTCGTAGGGGTACATCGGACCTCCGATCGGGGTGGGGCGCCCACGCTGGCACGCCCCACCCCCGATCCGGGCCCGTCGTCCACAGGCCCCCGCGGGGTCCCTCAGCTGAGGGCGCCCGCCAGGTCGAGGGACTGCTTGCTCTCCTCGCTCCCGAGCGTGGCGTCGACCTCCAGCCGCAGCACCGGCGTCGGGTCGCAGGACGCCTCGAGGACCCGGACCCTTCCTGTCTCGCCACCCGCGTCGCTCGAGACCTCGTTGCCGTCCTTCGCGCCCTCGGTGTCGGCCATGAACAGCAGGATCGGCAGGTCGGCGGTCGCCTTCGACGGCTCGATCGGGAACGTGAAGGTCGGGGCGTCCTGGAGCTCCGCCACGATGCCCTCGACGTACACGAACGGGTGCTTCAAGGTCACGTCGTTGTTCTCGAGCGACCCGTTGGGCTCGATCGCGCTGTAGGCCCAGATCCGGCCCTTCGCCGGGTCGCCCATCTTCTGGCCGTCGACGGAGACCGGCGGGTCGCAGCTGATGGTGACGTCGGGGAAGGCGTACGTCGAGCCGTCGGGCCGGGTCATCACGAGCGTGCTGGACGGCCCCGGCGGCTGGTCGACCGCGGTCGTCTGGCCCGGGCCGTCGTCGCCCGACGTGGCGGCGACCACTCCGCCACCGACCGCGACGGCCGCGACCAGTGTCCCGGCGACCATCGTGACGCGGCGGCGCCGGCGGCGTACGGACAACCGGCGCCCCACGCGCTCGGCGACGTCCAGGGGCGGCGCGAGGGCCGTGCCCAGCCGCGCGTAGCCGTCCTTGATCTGCTCCTCGGTCATGGGTCAGTCCTCTCGTGCCGTGGTGGTGCGCAGCGGGCCGTGCTCGCGCGCGTGTTCTCGGAGCCGCTCGGTCCCGCGGGACAGCTGGCTCTTCACGGTTCCTTCCGAGCAGCCCATCCGCTCGGCGATGCCACGAACGTCGAGGTCCTCGACGTACCGCAACGCCAGCGCGGTGCGCTGCCGGGGCGAGAGGGTCGCGAGCGCCTCGACGAGCCAGGCGTCCAGCTCGCCGACGAGCTCGACCGGTGGGTCCTCGGACGGCGCTCCCAGCAGTGGCAGCTCCCGGCGCAGCCGGCGGATCCGGTCGATGTTGAGCCGCACCATCACGGTGCGGGCGTACGCCGCCGGCTCGTCGAACCGCGAGCGGCCCCAACGCTCCCCCATCCGAGCCAGCGTCTCCTGGGTCAGGTCCCAGGCGTCGTGCTGGTTGGCGGTCAGGGCGTGGGCGAAGCCCAGCAACGATCGGGTCTGCACGGCTGCGAACTCCGCGAAGTCCGGGTCCAGGTCCTGGGTCACTCTCGCCTCCGAGTCGGGTGGTCGTCCCTCTCACCTACTCTCCCTTGACGGCCGGGGAGGCCGGAACGTTGAGGGGTGGGCCAGACGGCCTCGGCGAGACGCGGGCGGATGCCGCGGCGGTGGCACGCGCTACCGTGTTCGGCCGTGAGCCCTCTCGATAGGGCGCACCTCGTCCGCAGGAAGCAGGAGAAACACCTCGTGGCACACAAGTTGGTGATCGTCGAGTCCCCGGCGAAGGCCCGCACGATCGGCGGGTACCTCGGCCAGGGGTACGTCGTCGAGTCCTCCATCGGCCACATCCGCGACCTTCCGCAGAGCGCCGCGGACACCCCGGCGAAGATCAAGGACAAGCCGTGGGGTCGGCTCGCCGTCGACGTCGATCACGGCTTCGAGCCCTACTACGTGGTGCCGCGCGACAAGAAGTCCCACATCTCCAAGCTCAAGTCCCTGCTCAAGGACGCCGACGAGCTCTACCTCGCCACCGATGAGGACCGCGAGGGCGAGGCGATCGCCTGGCACCTGCTCGACGAGCTCAAGCCGAAGAAGGACATCCCGGTCAAGCGGATGGTGTTCCACGAGATCACCAAGCAGGCGATCCTCGACGCCGCCGAGCATCCCCGCGAGCTCGACATGGACCTCGTCGAGGCCCAGGAGGCGCGCCGCATCCTCGACCGGCTCTACGGCTACGAGGTCAGCCCGGTGCTGTGGAAGAAGGTCATGTCCGGCCTGTCCGCCGGGCGCGTCCAGTCGGTCGCGACCCGGCTGGTCGTCGACCGCGAGCGCGAGCGGATGGCGTTCCGGGTCGCGTCGTACTGGGACCTCGAGGGCACGTTCGACGCCGGGGCGAGCAAGGAGCCTCGGATGTTCCCGGGCAAGCTCCACTCGATCGACGGCGGCCGGGTCGCCGGCGGCGCCGACTTCGGCGCGGACGGCCTGCTCAAGAGCAAGAAGGGCGAGCGGGTCCACCTCGACCGCGCGACCGCCGAGGGCCTCGTCGCGGCGCTGAGCGACACGACGTTCGACGTCCGCTCCGTGGAGGCCAAGCCCTACCGGCGCTCGCCGTACGCGCCGTTCCGCACGACCACGCTCCAGCAGGAGGCCAGCCGCAAGCTCGGCATGAGCGCCTCGGTGACGATGTCGGTCGCCCAGCGGCTCTACGAGAACGGCTTCATCACCTACATGCGTACCGACTCCACCACGCTGTCCGGCGGGGCGGTGGAGGCGGCGCGGGCGCAGGTGCGCGAGCTGTACGGCGCGGAGTACCTCCCCGACGCGCCGCGGACCTACGCCAGCAAGGTCAAGAACGCCCAGGAGGCGCACGAGGCGATCCGCCCGGCGGGCGAGTCGTTCCGCACCCCGGCCCAGACCGGCCTGACCGGCGAGCAGTTCCGGCTCTATGAGCTGATCTGGATGCGCACGGTGGCCTCGCAGATGAAGGACGCCGTCGGGCAGTCGGTGTCGGTGCGGATCGGTGGCTCCGCCGCCGACGGCCGCGACGTCGTCTTCGCCTCCTCCGGTCGCGTGATCACCTTCCACGGCTTCCTCAAGGCGTACGTCGAGGGCACCGAGGGCGGCAAGCGCAGCGACGACGACCAGGTGCCGCTTCCCGACCTGCACGAGGGCGACCCGGTGGCCGCGGCCTCGCTGGCGGCCAGCGGTCACGAGACCAAGCCGCCGGCCCGCTACACCGAGGCCACGTTGATCAAGGAGCTCGAGGACCGCGAGATCGGCCGGCCCTCGACGTACGCCTCGATCATCGGCACGATCCTCAACCGCGGCTACGTCTACAAGAAGGGCACCGCGCTGGTGCCGGCGTGGCTGGCGTTCTCGGTGACCCGGCTGCTGGAGGAGCACTTCCCGCGGCAGGTGTCCTACGAGTTCACCGCCGGCATGGAGGACGTCCTCGACGAGATCGCGGGGGGTCGCAAGGACCTGCAGTCGGAGCTGAGCGAGTTCTACTTCGGCTCCGAGTCCGTCGTGGGCCTCAAGCCGCTGGTGGACGGTCTCGGTGACATCGACGCCCGCGAGCTCGCGACGTTCCCGGTCGGCGGACCCGACTCGGGGATCAACCTCCGGGTCGGCCGCTACGGCCCCTACCTGGAGGGCCCCGACGACGACGGCACGGCGTACGCCCGCCGCGCGAACGTGCCCGACGACCTCCCGCCCGACGAGCTCACCCTCGAGCGCGCCAAGGAGCTGCTGGCCAATCCTGCCGGCGAGGAGATCCAGCTCGGTGTGCACCCGGAGTCGGGTCTGGAGGTGGTGGCGAAGAACGGCCGCTACGGCCCGTACGTCACCGAGGTGCTGCCCGAGGACGCGCCCAAGTCGGCGAAGCCGCGCACCGGCTCGCTGTTCAAGTCGATGTCGCTCGACACGGTGACGCTCGACGACGCGGTGAAGCTGCTGTCGCTGCCGCGCGTGGTCGGCGTCGCCGAGGACGGCGAGGAGATCACCGCCCAGAACGGCCGCTACGGCCCGTACCTGAAGAAGGGCACCGATTCACGGTCCCTGACCTCCGAGGACCAGCTGCTCTCGATCGGGCTCGACGAGGCCCTGCGGATCTACGCCCAGCCCAAGCAGCGCGGGCGGGCCGCCGCCGCGCCGCCGCTCAAGGAGCTCGGCAACGACCCGGTGTCCGGACAGCCCGTGGTGGTCAAGGCGGGCCGGTTCGGCGAGTACGTCACCGACGGCGAGTACAACGCCACCCTCCGCAAGGAGGACTCGGTGGAGTCGATCACGATCGAGCGGGCGGCCGAGCTGCTCGCCGAGCGCCGGGCCAAGGGACCCGCCAAGAAGGCGGCGAAGGGCGCGAAGAAGGCTCCGGCCAAGAAGGCGGCCGCCACGAAGACCGCCACGAAGAAGGCGGCCACGAAGAAGGCGGCAGCCAAGAAGTCCACCTCCAAGCGATCCTGAGCCATCCGGCGGAGTCGGGAACAGTAGCCTTCGACCATGCCCGCGAGGAGATACGACCGCCCTCCCACGATGGCGGATGTTGCTGCTCGTGCCGGGGTCTCCCACCAGACGGTCTCGCGGGTCATCAACCACTCGCCGAGCGTCAAGCCCGAGACCGCGACCCGCGTTCTCGCGGCGATCGCCGACCTCGGCTACCGGCCGAACCGCTCCGCCCGGATGCTGGCCTCCAAGCGCTCGCGCCTCATCGGGGTGGCCACCTGGGGGACCAGTCACCACGGTCCGCAGCAGGTGCTGCTCGCGCTCGACTCGGCCGCTCGGCGCACCGACTACCGCATCACGGTGTGCACCCTGCACGCGCTCACCGAGGAGGACACCCGTGAGGGCGTCGAGGAGCTGCTGCAGCTCGGCGTCGAGGCGGTGGTGCTGATCATCCCGCACGAGGCGATGCTGCGGTTCGCGAGCGAGGCCAACCTGGACGTGCCCACGGTGGTCGTCGAGGGCGACCTGTCGCGCACCCCGCTGACCGTCGGGATCGACAACCTCCAAGGCGGCCGGCTGGCGACTCGGCACCTCCTCGAGCTCGGTCACGAGACGGTGGTGCACGTCGCGGGGCCGCCCGGTTGGGCGGAGGCCGCGGCCCGCGTCGAGGGCTGGCGTCTGGAGCTGGAAGCGTGGGGCCGCGTCGTGCCGCCGCTGCGGTGGGGCGGCGACTGGAGCGCGCAGAGCGGGTACGACGCCGGCGTATCGCTGGCGCGCGACCCCGAGGTGACCGCGATCTTCGCCGCCAACGACCAGATGGCGCTCGGGGTCATCGCTGCGCTCCGCGAGGCCGGCCGTCACGTCCCGGGGGACGTCTCGGTCGTCGGCTTCGACGACCTGCCGGAGTCGGCGTACATCGATCCGCCGTTGACCTCGGTGCGCCAGGACTTCGGGGAGCTCGGCGCGCGGACGATGGAGCTCCTCGAGCGGGTGCTCTCCGGGGAGAAGGAGCCGATCGCCGACCTGGTGCCGACGTCGCTGGTCGTGCGGTCGTCGACCTCCTCGCCCCGGGTGCTCGCCACCTGAGCGGAGCGAGCGGGCCCGTCTCGAGGGTCTCGCGGCGTCGCCGCTCACGGGAGCGCTCCCACTTCTGCGAGTCGTGTCGGGCACCCCTTCCAGGCGTGATCGGTGGCCTCGCGAAAGCGCCGGCGGAGGGCCCGTGACCTGGGCGTGATCTGACCTACGTCCCGGCGTCCAGACCTTTTGTCCCGTTCTCGAGCGCGCCTCTTGACGAGCCAGATGTGAACGCTCACACTCTTGTGAACGCTCACAATTATGACGGCCGTCACAGGAGGATCACCGTGGTCGCAGACAGCTCCAGAGCCACGTTCGTGGTCGGTGTCGACTACGGAACGCTCTCCGGACGGGCCGTGGTCGTCCGCGTCCAGGACGGCGCAGAGCTGGGGTCCGCGACGCACGAGTACACCCACGGCGTGCTCGACCGGGCGCTGCCCGACGGCACCCCGCTGGGGCCGGACTGGGCGCTGCAGGTGCCCGCCGACTACGTCGAAGTGCTGCGCACCGCGGTCCCCGCTGCGCTCGCGGCGGCCGGCGTCGACCCCGCCCAGGTGATCGGCATCGGTACGGACTTCACCGCCTGCACGATGGTCCCGACCACGGCTGACGGCACCCCGCTCAACGAGGTGGAGGGGTTCGCCTCCGAGCCGCACGCCTACGTCAAGCTCTGGAAGCACCACGCCGCCCAGCCGCAGGCCGACCGCATCAACGCGCTGGCCGAGAAGCGGGGCGAGGCCTGGCTGCCGCGCTACGGCGGCCTGATCTCCTCGGAGTGGGAGTTCGCGAAGGGACTCCAGCTCCTCGAGGAGAGCCCGGAGACCTACCGGGCCACCGAACACTGGGTCGAGGCGGCCGACTGGATCGTGTGGCAGCTGTGCGGCAGCTACGTCCGCAACGCCTGCACCGCCGGCTACAAGGGCATCTTCCAGGACGGCACCTACCCGACCCGCGACTTCCTCACCGAGCTGCACCCCGACTTCGCCGGGTTCGTCGACGATCTGCTCCAGCCGGTGTCCGGCCACCTGGGCGAGGCCGCCGGGCGGCTCACCGAGGAGGCCGCCGCGTGGACCGGGCTGCCCGCCGGCATCGTGGTCGCCGTCGGCAACGTCGACGCCCACGTCACCGCCCCCGCGGCCCAGTCGACCGAGTCCGGTCAGATGCTCGCGATCATGGGCACCTCGACGTGCCACATCATGAACGGCGAGGTGCTGCGCGAGGTCCCCGGCATGTGCGGCGTCGTCGACGGCGGCATCACCCCGGGCCTGTGGGGCTACGAGGCCGGCCAGTCCGGGGTGGGCGACATCTTCAACTGGTTCGTGACCAACGCGGTGCCCGCGGCGTACGCCGAGGAGGCGGCCGCCCGGGGCATCGGCGTGCACGAGCTGCTCACCGAGAAGGCCGCGACGCAGGCGGTCGGCGAGCACGGCCTGGTCGCCCTCGACTGGCACAGCGGCAACCGCTCGGTGCTCGTCGACCACGAGCTCAGCGGCCTGGTGCTGGGCCTGACCCTGACGACCCGGCCCGAGGACATCTACCGCGCGCTGATCGAGGCCACGGCGTTCGGCACCCGCACGATCGTCGAGACGTTCAACGCCTCCGGCGTCCCGGTCCGCGAGTTCGTCGCTGCCGGTGGGTTGCTCAAGAACGCGCTACTCATGCAGATCTACGCCGATGTGCTCAACATGCCGATCTCGGTGATCACCTCCACCCAGGGTCCGGCCCTCGGTTCGGCGATCCATGCGGCGGTGGCGGCCGGCGCCTACGCCGACATCCATGCCGCGTCCGCGGCCATGGGCGGGGTGCAGCGCGAGGCGCACCTGCCCGACCCGGCCCGGGCCGCGGCGTACGACGCGGTCTACGCGGAGTACCGCACGCTCCACGACTACTTCGGCCGTGGCACCAACGAGGTGATGCGCCGGCTCCGCTCGATCCGTCGCCACGCCCACACGGGGAGCCCGGCATGAGTGACAGCATGAGCGCCGTCCCGGAGCAGCACCGCGCCGCGGTGCAGCGTCTCCGCGAGGAGGTCGCGGCCCTGCACGCCGAGCTGACCCGCTACCAGCTGGTGATCTGGACGGCCGGCAACGTGTCGGGCCGGGTGCCGGGAGCGGACCTCTTCGTGATCAAGCCGTCGGGTGTCGACTACGACGAGCTGGACGCCGACGCGATGGTGGTCTGCGACCTCGACGGCAACCTCGTCGAGGGCACCCGCCAGCCGAGCTCCGACACGGCCGCCCACGCCTACGTCTACCGCCACATGCCCGAGATCGGCGGCGTGGTGCACACCCACTCCACGTACGCCACCGCCTGGGCGGCCCGCGGTGAGGCCGTCCCGTGCGTCCTCACGATGGGGGCAGACGAGTTCGGCGGGGAGATCCCGATCGGGCCGTTCGCGCTGATCGGCGACGACTCCATCGGCCGCGGGGTCGTCGAGACGCTGCGCGGCAGCCGCTCGCCCGCCGTGCTCATGCAGAACCACGGCCCGTTCACCGTCGGGCGCGACGCCAGGGGGGCGGTCAAGGCCGCCGTGATGGTCGAGGACGTCGCGCGGACCGTGCACATCGCCCGCCAGCTCGGCGAGCCCATCCCGATCGCGCAGGAGCACGTCGACGCGCTCTTCGACCGCTACCAGAACGTGTACGGACAGACCCAGCACCAGACCGGAGGAGTGGCGTGACCCAGCAGACGCAGGAGCTCGAGATCTGGTTCCTCACCGGGAGCCAGCACCTCTACGGACCGGAGGTCATCGACCAGGTCACCGAGCACTCCGCACAGATCGTCGCGGCGCTCGACTCCTCGCCGCACCTCCCGGTCCGGGTGGTGGCCAAGCCCGTGCTCACCGAGGCGGGTTCGATCCGCCGGGCACTCCTCGACGCCACCGCGACCGACAGCTGCGTCGGTGTCATCGCCTGGATGCACACGTTCAGCCCGGCGAAGATGTGGATCTCCGGGCTCGACGCCCTGCGCAAGCCGCTGCTGCACCTGCACACGCAGGCCAACCAGTCGCTGCCGTGGGCCGAGATCGACATGGACTTCATGAACCTCAACCAGGCCGCCCATGGCGACCGGGAGTTCGCGGCCGTGCAGACCCGAATGGGTGTGGCCCGCAAGACCGTCACCGGACACGTGGATGATCCCGAGGTCACTCGCCGGGTGGGCGTCTGGGCGCGTGCGGCGCTCGGCCGTCACGCGCTCGCCGGGATGCGGCTGGCCCGCTTCGGCGACAACATGCGCAACGTCGCGGTCACCGAGGGCGACAAGGTCGAGGCCGAGCGACGCTTCGGCGTCTCGGTCAACACCTGGGGTGTCAACGACCTCGTCGCCGTGGTCGACGAGATGACCGACCTCGACGTGGACAAGCTCTGCCAGGAGTACGCCGACACCTACGACGTCGCACCCGAGCTGCTGCCGTCCGGCGAGCGGCACGAGTCGCTGCGCTACGGCGCCCGCATCGAGCTGGGCCTGCGCACCTTCCTCGACGACGGCGGCTTCACCGCGTTCACCACGAACTTCGAGGACCTCGGCGGTCTGCGCCAGCTCCCCGGTCTGGCCGTGCAGCGGCTGATGGCCGATGGCTACGGGTTCGGTGGCGAGGGCGACTGGAAGACCTCGACCCTGCTGCGCACCCTCAAGGTCGTCGCCGACGGGCTCCCGGGCGGGACTTCGTTCATGGAGGACTACACCTACCACTTGGTGCCCGGCGAGGAGCTGATCCTCGGTGCGCACATGCTCGAGGTCTGCCCGAGCATCGCGGCGGCGAAGCCGTCCCTCGAGATCCACCCCCTCGGGATCGGTGGACGCGAGGACCCGGTCCGGCTCGTCTTCGACGCCGCCCCTGGGCCCGGTGTCGTGCTCGGCACCGCCGACCTCGGCGACCGGTTCCGCTTCGTCGCCAACGAGATCGAGGTCGTGGCTCCCGTCGAGCCGCTGCCCAACCTCCCGGTCGCGCGCGCCGTGTGGCGCCCGGCCCCCGACCTCCGCACGTCCACCGAGGCCTGGCTGGTCGCCGGCGGACCGCACCACACGGTGCTGTCCACCGCGCTGACCTCCGAGCATCTCGACGACTTCGCGGAGATGACCGGCACGGAACTCGTGCTGGTCGACGCCGACACCACCGTCCGAGCCCTGACCAAGGAGCTCCGGTGGAACGCGGCGTACCACCGACTGGCGCAGGGCCTGTGATGGCACCGGCGACCGGAGCAGGGTGTGGGACGGACTCGCGCCCCCAGGTAGTGATATGGAGAAGGTGCATGCGCAAGCTACTCACCACGATCGTCGCAGGCAGCCTTGCGCTGACCCTCGCCGCGTGCGGCGGGGACGACGACTCGAAGGGCGACGGCGGCTCCGGCGGCGGTGGCGGCACGATCGGTGTCGCGATGCCCACGAAGTCGTCCGAGCGCTGGATCGCTGACGGCAACAACATCAAGAAGCAGCTGGAGGACGCGGGCTACTCCGTCGACCTGCAGTACGCCGAGGACGACATCCCGACCCAGGTCTCGCAGGTCGAGAACATGGTCACCAAGGGTGTCGACATGCTGGTCATCGCGGCCATCGACGGCACCGCTCTCGGTGACGTGCTCGACACCGCGAAGAGCCAGGACATCGACATCATCTCGTACGACCGCCTGATCCGGGACTCGGACGCGGTCAGCTACTACACGACCTTCGACAACTTCAAGGTCGGCGTGATCCAGGCGCAGTCGCTGGTCGACGGCCTCAAGGCCAAGGGTGACGGCCCCTACAACGTCGAGTTGTTCGCGGGTTCGCCCGACGACAACAACGCGACGTTCTTCTGGGACGGCGCCATGTCGATCCTGCAGCCGATGATCGACTCGGGCGACATCGTCGTGCCCTCCGGCCAGACCGACTTCGACCAGGCCGCGATCCTGCGTTGGGACCCGGCCACGGCGCAGAAGCGCATGGAGGACATCCTCACCAAGACCTACGCCTCCAAGACGGTCGACGGCGTGCTCTCGCCGTACGACGGCCTCTCGCTCGGCATCATCGCCGCCCTGCAGGGCAACGGCTACAGCGCCGGTGGCAAGGACCTGCCGGTCGTCACCGGCCAGGACGCCGAGGTGCAGTCGGTCAAGTCGATCATGGCCGGCGAGCAGTACTCCACGGTGTTCAAGGACACCCGTGACCTCGCCAAGGTGACGGTCGACATGATCAAGGCCATCCAGGCGGGCGACGAGCCCGAGGTCAACGACACCAAGACGTACGACAACGGAGTCAAGGTCGTGCCGTCCTACCTGCTCGACCCGGTGCTGGTCACCAAGGACAACGTGCAGAGCGCACTCGTCGACACGGGCTACTACACCGCCGACGAGCTGAAGTGATCCTCCCGCGGGCGGGCCTGGTGATCCCGGGCCCGCCCGCGGGCTACCAACCCTGATCCACCGAGGAGGTGGCCCCATGGCCCAGCCGATCCTGGAGATGCGCTCCATCACGAAGCGCTTCCCCGGCGTGCTGGCGCTGTCGGACGTCAACCTCGCCGTCGCGCGTGGCGAGATCCACGCGATCTGCGGTGAGAACGGCGCCGGCAAGTCGACGCTGATGAAGGTGCTGAGCGGTGTCCACCCGCACGGGACCTACGAAGGCGAGATCGTCTACGAAGGACAGCCCGTCGAGTTCTCCAACATCCGGCAGAGCGAGGCGGCCGGCATCGTCATCATCCACCAGGAGCTGGCGCTGATCCCGGACCTCTCGATCGCCGAGAACATCTTCCTCGGCAACGAGACCGCCACCCGGGGCGTCATCAACTGGGACGAGGCCAACAGCAGGGCGATCGAGCTGATGGCTCGGGTGGGCCTGCGCGAGAACCCGCTCACCGCGGTCAAGAACCTCGGCATCGGCAAGCAGCAGCTCGTCGAGATCGCCAAGGCCCTGAGCAAGGAGGTCAAGCTCCTCATCCTCGACGAGCCGACCGCCGCGCTGAACGACGAGGACTCCAACCACCTGCTCGACCTGCTCAAGGGCCTGCAGGGCAAGGGCATCACCTCGATCATGATCAGCCACAAGCTGAACGAGATCGCCCGCATCTCCGACTCGATCACGATCCTCCGTGACGGCAAGACGATCGAGACGCTGGACGTCACGGCCGGTGACGTCGACGAGGACCGGATCATCCGCGGGATGGTGGGCCGGAGCCTGGAGCACCGGTTCCCCGACCACACTCCCCAGATCGGCGGCGTGCTCCTCGAGGTCCGCGACTGGACCGTCATGCACCCGATGGACCACACCCGGGTCGTGATCGAGAGCGCGAGCTTCTCGGTGCACCGCGGCGAGATCGTCGGCATCGCGGGCCTCATGGGCGCCGGCCGGACCGAGCTGGCGCGCAGCATCTTCGGCCGCTCCTACGGCAGCAAGCACCACGGCACGGTGCGCCTCGACGGAAAGGAGCTGCGGCTCAAGTCGGTGCACGACGCGATCAAGGCCGGCATCGCCTACGTCAGCGAGGACCGCAAGGGCCTCGGGCTCAACCTCCTCGACGACGTGAAGACCTCGATCTCATCGGCAGGGCTCGACCGGCTCCGCAAGGGCCTCACGATCGACGAGCGCGAGGAGGTGCTGGTCGCCGAGCGCTATCGGCGCAGCTTCGGCATCAAGGCGCCGACCGTGACCACCGGTGTGCGCCAGCTCTCGGGTGGCAACCAGCAGAAGGTCGTCTTGGGCAAGTGGCTCTACACCGAGCCCCAGCTGCTGATCCTCGACGAGCCCACGCGCGGCATCGACGTGGGCGCCAAGTTCGAGATCTACGGGATCATCCAGACCCTCGCCAGCGAGGGGAAGGGGGTCCTGGTGATCTCCTCCGAGCTGCCCGAGCTGCTCGGGCTGTGCGACCGGATCTACACGCTCGCCGAGGGCGTGATCACCCACGAGTTCGCCAAGAGGGACGCCACCCAGGAGTCCCTCATGCGGTACATGACAGCGGATGCGAGATAACTGATGACCTCCTTCACCACCATCCTGCGCGGGAACATCCGCCAGTACGGGATGATCATCGCCCTGGCGGCGCTGCTCATCTTCTTCCAGCTCACGACCGACGGCGTGATGCTCAAGCCGATCAACGTGTCCAACCTGATCGTGCAGAACGCCCAGATCCTGATCCTCGCCATCGGCATGGTGATCGTGATCGTGGCCCGCCACATCGACCTCTCGGTCGGGTCGGTCGCCGCGTTCGTCGGCGCCGTCGGCGCCATCTTGATGACCAAGCACGACGTGCCGTGGCTGCTCGCCGTGGTCCTGTGTCTCGCGCTCGGCGCCCTGATCGGCGCCTGGCACGGCTTCTGGGTCGCGTACGTCGGCATCCCGGCGTTCATCGTGACCCTCTCGAGCATGCTGCTCTTCCGCGGCCTGACGCTGGTGGTGCTCAAGGGCGCGACCGTCGGTGGTCTGCCGGACGGGTTCAAGGAGATGGGCAACGGCTTCCTGCCCGAGGTCGGCCCGGACACCAACCTGCACAACCTCACCATGGTGCTGGGTGTGCTCCTCGTCGCGGTGCTCGTCTTCCTCGACTTCCGCAAGCGCCAGGCCTCCAAGCGCTACAACTTCGAGGTCCTCCCGTTCACGCTGTTCGCGCTGAAGCAGGTCCTCCTCGGTGCGGTCATCATGGAGTTCGCCTACCTGCTGGCGGACGCCCGCGGCCTGCCGCGAGTCGGCCTGGTCCTCTTCGTGCTGATCGCGGTCTACACGTTCATCATGTCGCGCACGGTCTTCGGCCGGCACGTCTACGCCATCGGCGGCAACGTCGACGCCGCGACGATGTCGGGCGTCAACACCAAGCGCGTGGACTTCCTCGTGATGACGAACATGGGCTTCCTCGCCGGCCTCGCCGGTCTGGTCACCACGGCCCGCCTCACGGCCGCCAACCCCAAGGCCGGCGTGAACTTCGAGCTCGACGCCATTGCGGCGTCGTTCATCGGCGGCGCTGCCGTCACCGGCGGTGTCGGCACCGTGATCGGCGCCATCATCGGTGGTCTCGTCATGGGTGTGCTCAACAACGGCATGTCGCTGAACGGCGTCTCGATCGACTGGCAGCAGGCCATCAAGGGCCTGGTGCTGCTGGGCGCGGTCGCCTTCGACGTCTGGAACAAGAAGCGCACCGCCGGCAGCGGTGGCGCCGGAGCCGAGGCCGAGGCGACACCGCCACCACCTGACGAGCTCGTCGCGGAGATCGCTCATCTCGAAGCGGAGCCACCCGGCGTTCGCTGAGCCGCATCGCCCGGCGGTGCGTGGGTACCGCCAGCACATGGCTGACCCCACTCCCGCCCGCCGCCGGGCCCTGATGCTGGTGGTCCTCGGCATCGCCGCCGTCGGACTGCTCTCGATGCTGCTGATCGGCCTGTTGTCGGGTGACGACACCGACCAGGTCGATCCGCAGAACGGCGAGCTCGTCACACTGTTCCGAAGCTAGGCGCGAGACCACCGAGTCCGAGCCCCGAGACCCCCACCCTGACCAGGGGATCTCGGGGCTCGGCATCATTTCGGGGCCGTTCTGGGGACCCGTGGTGGCAACCGTCGGTGCAGCCCCGTAGGTTCCTCGCGTGAGCACTGGACCCGCCGCCGCTCCGCTCGGGGTGTACGCCGAGACCGGGGTCTTCGTCTGCTTCGAGGGCGGCGACGGGTCGGGCAAGTCCACACAGTCCCAGCTTCTCGGCCGGTGGCTGGAGCAGCAGGGCTACGGCGTCGTGCTCACCTTCGAGCCCGGGGCGACCGAGGTCGGCCGCCAGATGCGCTCGATCGTGCTCAGCCCCGAGACCGGCCGGATCTCCGATCGCACCGAGGCGCTGCTCTACGCCGCCGACAAGGCCGAGCACGTCCATGCGGTCGTCCAGCCTGCGCTCGACCGGGGCGAGGTCGTGATCACCGACCGCTACGTCGACTCGATGCTCGCCTACCAGGGCGCCGGTCGCGACCTCGACGTCGCCGAGGTCGAGGAGGTGGCGCGCTGGGCGACCCATGACCTGCGCCCGCACCTCACGGTCGTGCTCGACCTCGAGCCGGCCCACGGGCTGGGCCGGTTCGAGGAGCGCGACCGCATCGAGGGGGAGTCGTTGGAGTTCCACCTGCGGGTGCGCGAGCGCTACCTCGCGATGGCGGCCGAGGACCCTGCCCACTACCTGGTGATCGACGCCCGTGCCGACCGCGACGACATCGCCTCCCAGGTGCAAGCGCGGCTGGTGCCGTTGCTGGCGCAGGCGGTGCGGCGATGATCCCCGGCACAGTGTGGGACAACCTCGTCGGCCAGCACCGCGCGGTCGAGGCACTGCGGGCGGCGGCCGACGGGCAGGGGATGAGCCACGCGTTCCTGTTCACCGGGCCCCCGGGATCGGGCCGGTCCAACGCCGCGGTCGCCTTCGCGGCGGCACTGCAGTGCGAGCGGACCGGTGACGAGCGCGGGTGCGGCACCTGCCACGAGTGCCACACGGTGCTGGCCGGCAGCCATGCCGACGTCGCGGTGATCCGCACCGAGAAGCTCTCGATCGGCGTCGACGAGATGCGCGACCTGGTCCGCCGCTCGGCGCTGGCACCGGTCGGGCGCCGCTGGCAGATCATGATCGTCGAGGACGCCGACCGGCTCACCGAGCGCGCCTGGAACGCCCTGCTCAAGGCCATCGAGGAGCCCGCACCGCGCACGGTCTGGATGCTCTGCGCGCCGACCGTCGAGGACGTGCTCCCGACCATCCGGTCTCGCTGCCGGCTGGTCACGCTCACCACGCCGACAGTCGAGGACGTCGCCCGGTTCCTCGCCCGTTCCGACGGCGTTGACGCCGCGGTGGCGTCGTACGCCGCCCGCGCCAGCCAGGGCCACATCGGTCGCGCCCGCGCCCTGGCCCGCGACGAGGCGACCCGCAACCGGCGCCGCGAGGTGGTCGCGCTGCCCGCGCGGCTGGTGTCGCTGCGGGCCTGCATGGATGCCGCCACCAGCCTGAGCGACGTCGCCAAGCAGGAGGCGGAGCTGATGACCGGCGAGCTGGACGCGCGCGAGAAGGCCGACCTCGACAGCGCCTACGGCGTGGTCGAGCGCGGCCGCCGACCGCGCGAGTACGCTCCGGCGCTGCGCGACATGGAGAAGGACCAGAAGGCCCGGGCCAAGCGGCGCCACCTCGACGTCGTCGACCGTGGGCTCATGGACCTGGTCTCGGTCTACCGCGACGCGATCGCGGTCGCACTCGGGGTGCCCGGGCAGCTGGTCAACGAGGAGATCCGCGGTGACGTCCAGCTGCTGGCCCGGGTCTCGACCCCTGAGGCCAACCTGCGCCGCATCGCGGCGATCTTCGAGGCCCGCGAGCAGATGCTGGAGTTCAACGTGCAGCCGATGCTGGCGCTCGAGTCGATGATGGTCGCCCTGGTGGCGCCGGAGGTGCGCGCCGGATGAAGCGCCTCCTGGTCGCCCTCGTCGTGATCGCGCTGCTGCTCGGCGTCGGGGGTGTCGCCACGATCGCCGTGCTCGGCGTGGGCGACGACGGCTCCAGCTCGACGCCGCGCACGGCCGCCCCCACGACCTCGCCCGAGGCGGGCGCGACCGAGCCGCCGAGCCCCGGGCTGGCCGCGTTCTACTCCCAGAAGCTGACGTGGTCGGCCTGCCCCGACGACGACGCGCTCTGCACGAAGCTCACCGTCCCGCTCGACTACCACCACCCCGACGGCGACACGATCGACCTCGCGGTGCTCAAGGTCCCCGCGGCCGATCCGGACCACCGGCTCGGCTCTATGGTCGTCAACCCGGGCGGCCCCGGGGCGCCCGGCACCGACTACGCCGCCAGCGCGGCGACGGTGTTCCGCAAGCCCCTGCTCGACGCCTACGACGTGGTCGGCTTCGACCCCCGTGGCACCGGCGACAGCGACCCGGTCGACTGCCTCTCCGACGCCCAGCTCGACGACTACGTCGCGACCGACCCCGACCCGGACACCCCCGAGGAGGTCGCGACCTACGAGGGCTGGGTCGACGCGCTCGGCCGCGGCTGCACCGAGCGGTCGGGTGCGCTCGCCTCGCACATCACCACCATCGAGGCCGCCCGCGACATGGACGTCCTGCGCGCGGCGCTCGGCGAGTCGACGTTGACCTACTTCGGCGCCTCCTACGGCACCAAGCTCGGCGCGACGTACGCCGACCTCTTCCCCGACAAGGTCGGCCGGATGGTGCTCGACGGCGCCGTGGACCTCTCGATCGACGCACGCGAGCTCAGCCTCGAGCAGGCCGCGGGCTTCGAGACCGCGCTGCGCGCCTACGTCGCCAACTGCGTGGACGAAGGCAGCTGCTTCCTCGGCGACTCGGTCGACGCCGGGCTGGATCGGATCCGCTCGTTCATCGACCAGGTCGACGCTCATCCGCTGCCGGGCAGCGACGGCCGAGAGCTCGACGTCGGCAACGCGTTCTACGGGATCGTGCTCCCGCTCTACAGCCGCGACTACTGGGTGATCCTCAGCCAGGCGCTGAAGGCCGGATTCGCAGGCGACGGCTCGGTGCTGCTCCAGCTCTCCGACCTCTACACCTCCCGCGGGGCCGACGGCTACACCGACAACAGCGCCGAGGCGATCTACGCGATCAGCTGTCTCGACGACCCCTACGCGATCTCGCCCGACCAGGTGCCCGACAACCTGCCGGACTTCGAGGCGGCGTCGCCGACGTTCGGCAGCGTCTTCGCCTGGGGGCTGACCAACTGCGGTGGCATCCAGGCGAAGTCGACCGAGTCGCCGCGGACGATCCGCGCCGCCGGCGCCGCCCCGATCGTCGTGGTCGGCACGACCCGCGACCCGGCCACGCCGTACGACTGGGCGGTCCACCTGGCCCACCAGCTCGAGTCCGGCGTCCTCGTCAGTCGCGACGGCGACGGCCACACCGGCTACAACTCCGGCAACGAGTGCGTCGACGGAGCGGTCGAGTCCTACCTCGTCGACGGCACCGTGCCGAAGGACGGCCTCAGCTGTTGAGCGTGCTGCCACGCTCGGATGCGCGGTCCCGCGGGCCGGTCCGCAGCTGCACGCCGGGCTGAGGCTGCCTCACCGGTGGCTCACTGGTGGACGTCAGGGGCGGAGCAGAGCCGTGACCTCGTCGGCCGTGGCCTCGCCGGATCGCACGGCCCCTTCCATGTAGCCGTTCCAGACCGGTGAGCACTCGGCGCCGGCCCAGTGGAGGCGGCCGACCGGTTCGCGCAGCGCGTGCCCGAAGCCGGTCCACACCCCGGGCGCGAAGTGGGCGCCGTAGCATCCGCGGGTGAACTCCTCGGCCATCCAGTCGCGCTCGACGTACTCGAGGGGAGCGGCGGCCTGCGGGCCGAAGTAGCGCACGAAGCAGTCGACCACCGCCGCCTGGCGGTCCTCGGCCGAGCGCCGGGCCCACTCCCGGCCGTCCGCCGCCTCGATGAAGCCCATCAGGATGCCGCGGTCGTAGCCGGGCGGGGTGTTGTCGAAGGTGACCTTGACCGGTCCGACGTCCGAACCGGCCTGACCGTTGAGGCCCTGCTCGCGCCAGAACGGCGTGGGGTAGACCGCATAGACCTTGAACACGCTGCCCGCTGGGACCTTCTGGGTCAGCTGGTCCCGCCAGCTCGGCAGCGGTGGGTCGTACTCCAGCCGCCCGGCGAGCGCCGGGGGCACCGTGATGATCGCGTGCTCTGCGTCGTACGTCGCGCCGTCGCGGGTGGTGACGCGGACACCGCCGTCGTCCTGGCGCACCGACCGGACCGGCTGCCCGAGTCGGACGTCGAGCCCGGCCGCGAGCCGCTCGCTGATCTGCCAGGAGCCGCCCGCGATCCGGTCCTGCTGGGCACCGCGGTCGACCGCCATCAGCGTGTCCATGTCGGTGCCGGAGCGGGTGTAGAAGAGCGCGTGGAGCAGGGAGAGGTCCGAGAGGTCGGCCGAGAACACCGCCTCGCAGTAGAGCTCGAAGTACGCGCGCCCCTGGGGTGTGCGCAGGTTGCGCTGCACCCACGTGCGGAACGTCTGGCCGTCCAGCGCGGCCGCCCGGTCGCTCGACCACGGCTGGTCGAGGTCGACCTGACGCGCCAGCCGGGCGAAGCGCAGCGTTCCCTGCGCCAGGTCGGCGATCGCGAAGGGGTTCAGCCGCGGGATGGCGCCCTTCTTTCCGGCGAGCCGGCCGGTCCGACCGCACAACGAGAACACGATGTCGCCGTCGTTGTACGTCGGGATCGTCTCCAGGCCGAGCTCCCCGATCAGCTCGTACATCCGGTCCTGGGTCGGCCCCACCCACTGGCCGCCCAGCTCGATCCACTGCCCGTCGCTCAGGGCACCGGCCTCGGTGCGCCCGCCCACGCGGTCGCGCGCCTCGACGACGACCACCGAACGTCCGGCCGAGTGCAGCCGCCTGGCCGCGGCCAGGCCGGACAGGCCGGCCCCGACCACGATGACCTCGGACCTGAACCCGGAGCTGGTCTCACTCATGCGCCCACTGCCTTTCGTTCGAAGCCTGCCCAGCGCCGGCGCGCCCAGCTCGGCCTGGTGTCGCCCGTGGTCCCGGCTGCCAGCGCCGACCACCGTTCCCGGAGCGCCTCTGCCTCCGTGAGCGCGGCCGCGGCCGGCGGCGGATCTGCCACCCAGCGCTGCTGGGCCTCGTCGCGTTCGGGCGCGACCCGCGCCTCGACACCGGCCCAGTCGCGCAGCGCGTCGCGGTGCAGCCGCTCGTGGCGCCACCACAGCGACCGGTCGTCGCGGCGGTTGCTCACGCCCTCGGTGGGGTAGGCCCCCTCCGCGAGTGGCTCACCCACCCGCAGGGGAACGAACAGCGACAGCGCCGGGTCGGCTGTTCCGGTCGCCCAGTGGGTGCCCGACCCGAGGTCGCTCACCCACGACGACACGGTCTGGCTGGAGGCGAGCAGGCCGCCCGCGTGCATGTTCGGGCCGGACATGGAGCCGTTGAGCGGCGACCACCGGGGCCCGCCGTCGGTGCCGTTGTCGCGCAGGATCGAGATCGCGTCGAGCACGCCGTCCGCCCCGCCGGCCCGGCCCTGGGTGAGCGCCTGCCGCACGGCGCAGCCGGCGACCCGGCCGCGCAGCCGGTCGGCGTACCGCTCCGCGAAGCCCGGGATCGTCAGGCCGTTGCTGATGCTCCGTGCGGTGCCGGTGACCTCCTCGCTCGCCCAGTGCCGACCGGCGGTCTCGAGCACGATCGCGCCGCCGCGGTCGGCCACGAGGAAGCTGTTGTGGTAGCCGAAGCGTCGGTGCTCCGCGCTGCACGGCCCGCTCTGCCCGTGCTCCTCGAGCAGGACGACGATCACCTCGACTGCCTCACGGGCCGAGGTGGACCGCTCCAGCGCGAGGCGCAGCAGGTCCATGCCGAGCAGGCCCGGGGTGAGGCTCGTGCGCTCCTTGGTGAACACGGCCTCGTTGCCGATCGCGACGCCGTGCTCGTTGGCGCCCATCTCGGCGCCCCACATCCACCACGGCCGGGAGACCACCGTCGCGTGGGTGTGCGCCACCTGGGGCAGGTCGACGTACGTCGCGGTGGCGCGCTCACCGTCCGTGTGGTCGGCCGCGGACGTCCACGCCCACAGCTGCGCCTCGTTGGGGTCGCGGTCGGAGTTCTTCGCGAGCACCGTCCCGGTCTCGGTGCGGAAGACGAAGGTGTCGCACACGAGTCGCAGCGTAGGGGTGCGCGGCCCCGGTGCGCGCCGCTATCGCGAGGTCAGCACCCGTCCCAGGCCGACGACCCCCGAGCCCAACAGCTCCAGCCAGCTGAACGCGTCGTCCCAGAGGGTGATCCTGCCGTCGAGCACCGTGAAGGTGCCGCGCACCCCGAAGGAGGTCTCCCAGCCGGAGTAGGTGATCACGTCGGTGCGGTCGGTCAGCACGGTCTCGCCGTCGGCGGCGACGTGGCGCCAACGGACCTCGAAGCCGACGCCGCGCCTGGCCATGTCGCGCAGCATCTGGTGGACACGCTCTCCTCGGAACGCCGGCATCCCGGTGTTGCGCCACTCGACGTCGGGGGCGAGCAGGGCCAGTGCCTCCTCGGTCTCGGCCCTGGCGAGGTGCTCGAGGAAGTCGCGGACGGTCTGCTCGGCGCTCATGTCTCGACGGTAGCCCGCGGTGGTCGATGCGTCACCGGCTCGGCGATCGCCTGGATGCGAGCGGTCGCCAGCTCGATCATGAGCCGGGCGGCGGGCGACAGGATCGCCCCGGTGCGGTGGACCACCGCGAACGTGTCGTACTGCCGGGGCCGCAGCGCCACCCACCCGGCCTCGGGGGCCAGTCGCGGCAGCAGCTGGCGGGCCGCGCCCCGGGGGATCACCGAGTCGGCGTACCCCATGCCGACCAGCTCGACGGCGGTCTCGATGTCCTCGACCTCGATCCGCGTCGGCGGGTTGCGGCCGGTCTCGAGGAGCAGCTGCCGCAAGGTCGCCCGGGTCGAGTCGACGGCGCGGTACGTCGTCTCCGACATGACGAGCGATGCCTGGGCGAGCCGGTGGGCGGTGACCGGCGTGGCCAGGCGGGTGTGGTCGGCGCTGATGTAGACGAGCTCCTCGCGCGCGACCGGGGTCACGGTCAGCCCTTCGCTGTCGACGCGGGGGACGGCGAGCATCGCGGCCTCGAGCCGGCCCCGGCGCAGGTCCTCGGCGACCTCGGTGGAGTTCTGGCCGACCAGCTCGACGCGCAGCCCGGGGTAGCGCGAGAGCACGTCGGCGATGAGCCCCGCGCCGGCGTACAAGCGGGCGATGCCGAGCATCCCGAACCGGATCGTGCCGGTCTCGAAGGACTTCACGCTCTGCACCGCCTGGCGCGCCTCGTCGACCGACGCGAGCACGCGCTCGGCGTGCGGGCGCAGCGTGTCCGCGACCGTGGTGGGCACCACGCCACGGCCGACCCGGCGGAACAGCTGCACTCCCAGCGACTTCTCCAGTGCACGGATCTGCTCCGAGACCGACGGCTGCGCATAGCCGAGCTCCTCAGCCGCGGCCGTCAGCGACCCGTGCTCGTAGGTGGCCAGGAAGCAGGTGAGCTGGTGCAGGGACAACATAGGAGAGTCCTTGGGTTGCTGAAGGAAACCAAGGCTATCCCTATGACTTGCTCCCGGTCAGGATGGAGGGGCACGATCCGCCGCCGACCTCCAGGAGCGTCCTTCGATGTTCGACCACCACTGCACCGCCTGCGACCGGCGCGAGCTGATCTTCCCGACCCAGATCACCGGCGTCACCAACACCGACCAGGGCATCGTGGTGACCTTCGAGTGCTGGTGCGGCGCCGAGCAGTCCATGCTCACCGGCCGTGGCGCCACGCGGCCTGTTGCCGCGACCCTCGCCGCCTGACGGCTCGCCCACGAGCGGCGCGACCGACCTGGGTCCCCGTTTTCGTCCCCGGCCCCCGGCGTCCGTATACTTCTCCGGGTTGCCCGGACCCTGGACCTCCAGATCTCCCGGGCGGCACGCCGCCTTAGCTCAGTCGGTAGAGCGTCTCACTCGTAATGAGAAGGTCGTCGGTTCGATTCCGACAGGCGGCTCCAGGTGATGTCGCAGCACATCGGCGAAGCCCGGACCCAGTGACTTGGGTCCGGGCTCACTTGTTTCTGGGTGCTGGGCCTGGACGTCACGCGGGTTCGATGTGGGTGTCCGACCAACGGGTCGATCACGACACACGCATCGCCTGGGTCGATGCGGCCGGGTCGTAGTTCGGGGCGCCGCGGCGCGCGGGCCACGGCCTGGGCGATCAGGAGCCCAGGAGCTCCTGCATGTGGTCGATCTCGGCCTGCTGGTCGGTGATGATCTTCGCGGCGAGGGCGGTCGCGTCGGGGTTCTCGCCGTCCTTGACCTCGGCCTTGGCCATCTCGATGGCGCCCTGGTGGTGCTCGATCATCATCTGCAGGAACATCCGGTCCCACGCGGGGCCGGTCGCGGCCTTCAGGCCGTTCATCTGATCGGCGTCCATCATGCCGGGCATCTCCGAGCCCGTGCCGTGGCCCATGTCGCCGTGGCTCATGTCCATCGGGACGTCTGCGCCCCAGGACCTCAGCCAGCCGGTCATCGTCTCGATCTCGGGGCCCTGGGCGGCCTTGATCTTCTGGGCGAGGTCCTTCACGTCGGCGCTGGACGCCCGGCCGTCGGCCATCTCCGCCATCTCCACCGCCTGCTGGTGGTGGGGGATCATCTGCTGGGCGAACGTGACGTCCGCGTCGTTGAACGCCGCATCCGACGCGTCGGCCCCGGGGGCTCCGGTGGCACCGGTGCTCTGACTCGTGGTCGCCGGGCTGTCGCTGGTGTCGCTGCCGCAGGCCGCGAGGGTGAGCCCGGCGAGAGCCAGGACGGTGAGGGTGGCCAGGGTCTTCTTGATCAACGTCATCTCCGATGGGTGGGGGTGAGGGAAGCGTCGTGCGTCGTCCACGGTCCCCGACTCTCGTGGAGAGACAAGGCGGGTGAGGTCAAGATTCGTTGAAGATCGCCGGATCTCGGGCTGGGCCGCGCGACCCGAGCCGGTCCTCGCGCCTGCGGCCCGCCGCGTGCTTCACGGAAGCTTCACGATCGCCGCCGGGTCTTCCTCACATTCGACGAGCACCGTTGAGGTGAGAAGGCGGAGACCGACCACCAGGAGCTGAGAACGATGACGATCAACCGCAGGACGATGACGGTGGGCCTGGCGGCCCTCGCGTTGGTGGGTGTGACCAGCGGAGGGGTCGCGTGGGCCACGAGCGATGGCAACGGATCGACGCCGTGGAGCTCGAACGGTCGGCACTGTCTGTACGGACAGGGCGTGGGCGACCAGGAGTACTCGCCGATGACGGCGGCGGCGGACTACCTGGGGATCACGCGCACGGAGCTCGTCACCCGCATGCACGACGGCCAGTCCCTGGCCGATGTCGCCGGCGAGGAGGGGAAGTCGGTGGCCGGCCTCAAGGAGGCGATCGTCTCCGCGATGAGGAGCGGGCTGGCCGCCGACGAGGACCTGACCCCCGCGCAGCGGACCGCCATGCTCGCCCTGCTGGAGAGCCACCTGGACGCGATGATCACAGGCACCCACCTGGGCGGCATGGACTGGGACGACATGGGCGGCATGATGGGCGGCTCGCCGAGGGTGGGCGGACCCGGTGGCGGCATGATGGGTGGGTTCGGTGGCGGTGGGATGGGCTTCGGCGGCTCGATGATGGGCTGAGCAGTCTCCGCTACCGCCCATCCGGAGGTGCACATGCCCACAGTCCTCGTCGTCGATGACGAGCCGCACATCCGGACGGTGCTGCGCGGCTACCTGGAGGCGAGCGGGTTCGACGTGGCAGAGGTGCCGGACGGACAGGCTGCGCTCGACGCCGTACGCCGGCCCTCGTCCGGGCCGGTCGACCTCGTGCTCCTCGACGTGATGATGCCCGGGATCGACGGGCTCGAGGTGCTGCGTCAGCTGCGCACCTTCTCGGAGGTGTGCGTCATCGTCGTCACGGCCCGCAGCGAGGAGGTCGACAAGCTGGTCGGGCTGGGCGTCGGGGCGGACGACTACATCACGAAGCCCTTCAGCCCCCGCGAGGTCGTCGCCCGCGTGCAGACCGTGCTCCGCCGTGGTCGCGGCGCTCCGGTGGGTGACGATGCGCGGCTCCGGTTCACCGGACTGACGATCGATCCCGTCGCCCGTGAGGTCGAGACGAACCAGGGTCAGGTCGGCCTGTCGTCGCTGGAGTTCGACCTGCTGGTCGCCTTGGCCCGGGCGCCCGGCCGGGTGTTCTCGCGGCGCCAGCTGCTGGAGCAGGTCTGGGGCCATGACTTCTTCGGGGACGAACGGGTCGTGGACGTCCACATCCGCAGTGTCCGCGCCCACCTCGGCGACGACGCCGGCGCTCCTCACCTGATCGCTACCGTGCGCGGCGTCGGCTACAAGTTCATCGGCGGCTCGCGATGAGGATGCGCCTGCCCGCTCGCTTGTTCCTGTCGTACGTCGTGGTCCTCCTCCTCGGCGCTGTCGTGTCCTACGCGACGGTCCGGCTGCTCGCTCCCCAGCTGTTCGACCAGCGGATGGGCATGATGAACGGCAGCCCCCGGATGATCGGCGGCGACCACACCTCCTCGAACGTGCACGCGGCGTTCACCTCCGCGCTGGACACGGCCCTCGTGGTCGGCGTGCTCGCGAGTGTGGGTGCAGCCGCCGTGGTCGCCGTGCTCGTCACTCGCCAGCTGCTGCGTCCGCTCGACGGGGTGCGAGCCGCGACCCGCCAGATCGCGGCCGGGCACTACGAGGCGAGCGTGCCGCTGCCCTCGACGCCCGAGCTGGCCGAGCTGGCGTCCGACGTCAACGCACTCGGCGCCGCGGTCGCAGCGACGGAGACCCGGCGTACGCGCCTGCTGGGCGAGGTGGCGCACGAGATGCGCACCCCGTTGACGTCTCTGGACGGGTACGTCGAGGGGATGATCGACGGGGTGTTCCCGGCGGACCACGACACCCTGGGGGCGGTGAGCGAGGAGCTGCGTCGGCTCCACCGGCTCGCCGACGACCTCTCCAGCCTGTCGCGCGCGGAGGAGGGACGCCTGGAGCTGCGGCGCGTCGATGCCGACCTCGCCGACCTCGTGCGGCGCGCCGCGAGCCGGTTGGCCCCCCAGTTCCAGGACGCGGGGGTCGCGCTGGTCGTCGATGCGCCGTCGGCGGTGGCCGTCCACGTCGACCCGGACCGCATCACCCAGGTCCTGACCAACCTGCTCGGCAATGCCCTGGTGGCGACCGCCGCGGGCGGGACCGTCACCGTCCGGGCGCGAGCCGCTGCCGGGGCCGCCGAGGTGGTGGTCAGCGACACCGGGGTCGGCCTGGAGCCCGAGGACGTCGTTCGGGTCTTCGAGCGCTTCTACCGGGCGTCCGGCAACCCGCGCCGATCCAGCGGATCGGGCATCGGGCTGACGATCGCGCGCGGCATCGCCCGCGCCCACGGCGGTGACGTCACGGCCGCGTCCGAGGGTCGGGGTCAGGGTGCCCGGTTCACGCTGCTGCTGACGCTCGCGAGCTCGCCTCAGGATTGAGGTCGCGGGTGTCGACCGGGCGGGACGTCCGGCCGCGGTCCCGGGCCTCAGGCATCGCCCGGTCGCAGCGCCGCCGGCCCGTCCCGACGCGAGCTCCCCGGCAGCAGTGCGTCCAGCCATGCGGGGATCCACCAGTTCGCGCGGCCCAGCACCGACATGGCGGCCGGGACCAGCATCAGTCGAACGACGGTCGCGTCGACGGCCACGCTGACGGCGAGACCGACCGCGAGCATCTTGACCACCACGTCGTCGGTGGTCGCGAACGCGAGGAACACGCTCACCATCACCAGAGCGGCGCACGAGATCACCCGTGCCGTGGCGGCAAGACCCTCGGCCACGCTCGCCGTGGTGTCGCCCGTGCGCAGCCAGGCCTCCCGCACCCGCGAGAGCAGGAACACCTCGTAGTCCATCGACAGCCCGAACACGATCGCGAACATCATCATGGGGACGAACGACTCGACCGGGACGCTCTCGTCCAGCCCGAGCACGCTGGACTCAGGACGGCCGGTAGGGACCGAGCTGCTCGATGACGTGCTGGCAGATCCGGGTCAGCGCCTGGACGTCCCGGGGAGACAGTGCGTCGAAGACGAGCTCGCGCACGCGGGCGACGTGGCCGGGGGCCGCGTCCTGGATCCGCTCGAGGCCGTTCGGGGTGATGTGGGCGTTGGTCTGCCGGCCGTTCGTCGGGTCCTTCTCCCGACGGGCCAGACCCTTGCCCTCCATTCGCCTCATCAGGTGGGACAGGCGCGACTGCTCGGCGTTGGTGAGGAAGGCCAGGCTCGACATCCCGACCGTGCCGTCCGGCGCCTCCGACAGTGCCGCCAGCACGTAGTACTCGAGGAAGCTCAGGCCGGCGTCGTCCTGCAGCTGCTGGTCGAGAGCGTCGGGCAGTCGCGCGAGGGTCTGCATCAGGGCTCGCCACGCAGCCATCTCCGTGTCGTCGAGCCAGCGCGGGTCGTCCACGGCGGCATGCTACCTGGATCGAATTTGAACATTCATATGTTGCGACGTACGGTCATTCATGAACATTCAAACGTGGGGACTGTGGGTCGCTCACGACATCGAAGGAGAAGGCTTCATGGCCGAACTGAAGATCGGGGTCATCCTGGGCAGCACCAGGCCGGGGCGGAACGGGAAGGCCGTCGCGGACTGGGTCGTCGAGCGGACGGCAGGTCGCGATGCGGCGGACTACGAGCTCGTGGACCTCGCGGACTACCCGCTGCCCCACCTCGACGAACCCGTCCCGCCCGCCCTGCAGAGGTACACCCATGACCACACCAAGCGCTGGTCCGCCCGGATCGCGACGTACGACGGGTTCGTGTTCATCAGCCCGGAGTACAACCACTCCACGTCGGGGGTGCTGAAGAACGCGCTGGACTACCTCAACGCCGAGTGGAACAACAAGGCCGCGGCGCTGGTCACCTACGGCAACGTGGGTGGAGCTCGGGCGGCCGAGCACCTGCGCGGCATCCTCAGTGAGCTCCAGGTCGCCCACGTGCGCCAGCAGATGGCGTTCTCGCTCCACACCGACTTCGAGCAGTTCACGACGTTCGCCCCGGGACCTCAGCACGAGGGCTACCTGACGGTGATGCTCGACCAGCTGGAGGCCTGGGCCGGTGCGCTCAGGCCGCTGCGCGCCGACCGGCTCGCCCTGCAGCGCTGAGGCCTGGTCCAGGTTGAGCGCGCGGACTCGGGCTCTCCTGGCGAATGTGCGGGGGTCGGACGCCGACCTGTGGTCACTCCGGGACGTCATACGTCGCCACGCTCAGGAAGAGCACTCTCCGTATGACGTCCCGGCGACCAGGCCCCGGCGGGCGGCCGGACAGTCCAGCACGGCGAGGCCGCTGAGGCTCGCGGTGGCGAACCCACGCATGCAGCAGTCGAGCCCGACTCGCCATCCTCAGAGGGTGTCGGGCGGCGAGTCCGCGTCGGTGGTCGCGAAGAAGGCGAGCATGGCCGACGACCGCGGACCGGAGCCCTACTGCGCGGTCCAGCCCCCGTCGACGGCGAGCAGCGCCCCCGTGACGAACGACGACGCCGGGGACGCCAGGAACGCGATCGCCTCGGCGACCTCCTCGGGACGGCCGATCCGCCCGATGGGGTGCGCATCCCCGAAGCTCGCCAGCATCTCGCGGCCGTTGTCGACCACGCCCTCCATGATGTCGGTGTCGATGACGCCGGGCAGGACGGCGTTGCTCCGGATGCCGTGCGGGCCGCCCTCGATCGCGAGCACCCGCGTCATCTGGGCGAGCGCGCCCTTGGAGGCGGCGTACGCCGTCTGGGTCGCGAACGCGACGACGGAGGACACCGAGGCGACCGAGACGATCGCGCCGCCGCCGGCCTGCTGCATGACGCGGAACGCCTCGCGGGCGTGGAGGAAGTTGCCGCGCGCGTTGGTGGCGAGGATCGCGTCGAACTCCTCGGCGCTGGTGTCGGTGATCAGCTTGTTGAGCGTGCGGCCGGCGTTGTTGACCAGGATGTCGACGCCGCCGAACCGCTCGACCGCCAGGCGGATGGTGTTGCGCGCGGTCGTCTCGTCCGCGGCGTCGCCGACCAGGGTCGCGGTCTCGGGACCTTCCTGGGCACGGACGTCGTCCGAGAGGTCGGTCGCGACCACGCGGGCGCCGCGCTCGCGCAGCAACGTGGCCGTGGCCAGGCCGATGCCGCGGGCGGCGCCGGTCACGACCGCGGTCGTGCCGGCCAGGTCGTAGGAGGAGGGCAGGGTGGAGATCGGGTTCGCCATGGTGGCAGTCCTTCCGGTGGAGATCGGTGGTCGGTCAGGAGAGGCGCAGCACCGAGGGGAATCCCTCGGACTCACCGCGGTGGTGGGCCCACAGGTCGGCTGCGACCCGGTCGGGATGGTGGGCGTCGGTGCGTTCGCGGTCGACGGGGCCGACGATCACGGTGTGGCCGACGCGGAGGCCGGTGCCCTCGAGGGCCTGGCGGAGCAGCGCGACGTACGTCGTGGTCGCGGTCGTCGTGACCGCGCTCGCGGCGCGCGCAGGGTCGGGGTGCAGGCCCGCGCTCCCGGTGGTGAACAGCAGCGAGCCCTGTCCGCGCTCGAGCATGGCGGGCAGCGCCCGCTCGACGACTGTCGCGGCACCGGCGATGCCGAGGCGCAGTGACGCCATCAGCTCCTCGGGCCGGGTCTCGAGCACCGGCTTGATCAGGCCGATGTCGGGGATCGGGCTGAAGCAGAGCACCGAGGCCGGGCCGAGCGCGGTGGCGAGCTCGTCCAGTGCGGCGCCCAGCTGGTCCGGGTCGGTGGCGTCCGCCGGGGCGCTCGCCACCTGGACGCCGGTGCGGTCGCCGAGCGCGGTCGCCATGGCGGCGACGCGCTGCCCGTCGCGGGCGATGAGTCCCACGGCGTACCCGGCATCCGCGAACCGTTCGGCGACCGCGGCGCCGATGCCGGGGCCCGCGCCCACGACGATCGCGACCTTGCTGGGGATGTCGTTGCTGGTCATGCGCTCCACTGTGGTTGCCGTCCGGGAGGGGGAGAAGGGTGCGTCGTCCCTGGGAGTGCTGCACCCCCTTTCGTCCTCCGGGGCCGACCTAGACTCGCCCCATGCCGACCGGTCCCCTGGGGGAGTACCTGCGGGCGCGCCGCGCGCAGGTGAGCCCCGAGTCAGCGGGCGTCCCGACGTACGGCGTGCGCCGCGTGCCCGGGCTGCGCCGTGAGGAGGTCGCGACCCTGGCCGGCATGAGCGTCGACTACTACGTCCGGCTCGAGCAGGGCCGCGAGCGCAGCCCATCTGCGCAGGTGGTCGACGCGCTCGCCGAGGTGCTGCAGCTCGACGACGACGCGCGGCTGCACCTGTACGCCGTGGCCGGGCTGGCGCCGGGAGCCGCGCGCGTCTCGCTCCCCGAGCGGGTCGACCCGGAGCTGCTCCGGCTCATGGACATGTGGCCCGACACCCCGGCGATCGTGCTGGGTCGCGCGTACGACGTGCTGGCCGGGAACCCGTTGGCGTACGCGCTCTTCGACGGGTTCAAGCAGGGGCCGAACCTGTTGATGAAGATCTTCCTCGATCCCGACGCGCACTCCTTCTACGTCGACTGGGATCAGGTCGCGAGGTACACCGTCGCCGGATTCCGGCTCCTCCAGGGCCGTGCACCGACCGATTCCCGCATCCGCGAGGTGGTCGCGGAGCTGAGCCGGCGCAGCCCGGAGTTCGTCGAGCTGTGGCAGACGCACGAGGCACGCGGCAGGCGGCTGGAGAGCAAGCGGTTCGACCACCCCGAGGTGGGCGACCTGACGTTGCGCATCAACGCGTTCGACGTGCGCTCGGCGCCGGGGCAGGAGCTGATCGTCTACCACGCCGAGCCGGGCTCACGCAGCGCCGAGGCCCTCGCGTTGCTCGGCAGCCTGGTGGCGACGAGCGCCCGCGAGGCGGCCGAGCGAGCCGGCGGATAGTCCTCAGCTCACGCGAGCCAGCGGGCGGCCGCCTCGAAGGTGTCCGACGGGGTCGAGTTGAAGGCGATGGGCGCACCCGGTGCGTGCCGGTGGACGAGGTTGACGACCTGCTCGAACAGCTCGAGGTCACCGCGCACCCCGCCTCCGATGACCACGCACTCCCACGGCCGCGAGGACAGAGCCGCGGTGAGGACGGCCGGTACGTCGTCGCTGCCGTCCAGCCCGACCAGGCAGAACTCCGCGCCCACGCCGTGCTCGACGAACCGTGCCTTGCCGGCCTCGATGCCCTCGGCGACCGGCTGCGGGTCCCACGGCCCGGGCACCCGATAGGGGTCCAGCCCGATCACCAGCACGCGCGGCGTCTCCATGGGTGGAGACGCTAGGTCACGGCGGGCGAGGTCGCGAACGTGTCGGTGGACCCGTCGCTCCAGACCACGACACCGGAACGGCCCGGCCGGGTCCGCAGCCACGCGAGTGCGTCGCGCCCCATCGCGAACGCGGCCGTCGCGTCGATGTCGGCCCAGGTGAGGTCGCGGGCGACCACCGTCACCGAGGCGACGCCGCGGGGGTGGGCGCCGGTGCGCGCATCCACGATGTGGTGGCCGCGGTGTGCCGTGCCGGACGTCGCGACCGCGCCGTTGCCCAGTGGGAGCACCGCCACCAGGCGTCGGGGGTGGCGTGGATCCTCGATCCCGATCCGCCACGGGGCGCCGGCGGGATCGGCGACCCGGCACACCATGTCGCCGCCGCCCGAGAGGCACACGTCGGTGCCGTCCAGGTCGGCGAAGGCCGCGGCCGCGCGCTCGATCGCCCAGCCCTTCACCACCCCGTCGGTGTCGAGGACCGTGGTGCCGTCCGGCCCGGCACGGCGTACGTCGAAGGCGCCGCCGCTGTCGATCCGGGCCGACTCGGCGAGCGTCAGCACCTCGGCGACCTCCGCCGGGCACTCCTCCACGGCGACCTCGCCGCGCCCGAGCCGGGAGACGAAGGAGTCCTCGCGGTAGGTGCTGAACACCCGGTCGACGCCGTGGAGGAAGGTCACCGCGGCGGCCCAGGCGTCCTCGGCGCGCGGACCGCCGGCGTGCCGGCCGCGCAGGGCGAGGCTGACCGGCAGCCCCATGACCTGCTCGACGCGGCGGTAGGTCACAGCCCCGCCTGGTCGAGGGCGCTCTGCAGCGACTGCAGGTAGCCCACGCTGGTCACGGTCGCGCCGCTGACCATGTCGATGTCCGCGCTCTGCTGGGCGATGGTCTCCTGGACCAGGGTCGGGATCGCGTAGGCGTTGATCTCCTGGTCCTCGTGGTTGCCGTTCGGGTACTGCACGACGTCCACGGCCGTGATCTCCCCGCCTTCGACGGTGAGCTGGACCTGCACCGGACCCCACTGGGTGGAGACCGCGTCGCCGGTGACCGTGGTGGCCGCGGAGGTGGAGTCGGAGGTGGAGTCGGAGGTGGAGCCGGAGGTCGAGTCGGAGGTCGAGTCGGAGGTCGAGCCGGACGTCGAGCCGGAGGAGGCCCCCGCGTCGTCGGTCACGATCGAGGTGGGCGGGTTGGTGGCCAGGCTCCCCTCGGTCGAGGTGTGGTAGCCGAACAGCAGCACCAGCACCGAGACGGTGCTGAGCAGCCAGAGGGCGATGCGCTTCACGTCAGATCACCAGCTGAAGGTCTCGAGGTGGAGCCGGTCGTCGGGGAGCCCCGCGCCGGCCAGGTCACGGCGGACCAGCTCGGTCCAGCCGTCGGGGCCACAGACGTAGACGTCGCGCTCGGCGAGGTCCGGGATCCACGACCGGAGGGCGTCGAGGTCGGCGACCCCGTCCAGGCCCGCCCCGAGCCACGAGTCGGGCCCGCGCCGGTGGCCCGGCAGCCGGATCACCCGCAGCCCGCGCTCGCGGGCCAACGTGTCGATCTCGGCGGCGAAGAGCGGGGTGGCGGTGTAGCGCTCGACGTACACGGCGTCACCGGGGGCGTACGGCAGGCCCTCGGCGAGCGCGCGCAACGGAGCGGTGCCGACGCCGGCGCCGATCATGGCCACACCCGGGCGGGTGCGTGCCCGTGCGGAGAGCCGGCCGTAGGGGCCCTCGATCAGCGCCCGGGTGCCGGGCCGGAGCGAGGCGACCGCGGCGCTGCCGTCGCCGACGACCTGCACGGTGATCCGCAGGCTGCGGCCGTCGGGTGCGGCGGAGAGCGAGTACGGGTGGGTCCGGGTCCAGCCGGGACCGGCGAGGAAGCGCCAGGAGCAGAACTGGCCCGCTTCGACGGGCAGCCGGTCAAGGTGCCGCCCGGTGAGGTAGACCGAGAAGACGCCGTCGGTCTCCCGCACCACGGAGGTGACCCGGAGCGCGTGGCGCAGGTTGCGCCAGACGGGCAGGCCCACCCGCCAGCCGAGCACCGCGGCAGCCGCGATGCCCCACGCGGTCCACCAGAACACCGTCCGGCCGGTCGAGGACATCAGTTCCTG
The DNA here is from genome assembly GCF_057747975.1 of Nocardia sp. 149-1B. NCBI lineage: Bacteria > Bacillati > Actinomycetota > Actinomycetes > Mycobacteriales > Nocardiaceae > Nocardia > Nocardia sp. 149-1B. Next base: position 4,449,408 of record NZ_CM173233.1, on the reverse strand, counting down.
GCCGGTCCACAGCTGGTGCGGGAGCGCGAGCCCGACGCCGGCGTACGCGTAGAGGTGCAGCAGGTGCCAGGACTCGTAGCGGACCCGGCGCCGGGCGGCCCGGATGCTCGTGGCGACGACCAGGAACAGGCACCCGGTGCCGGCGACGGCGAGCAGCATGCCGGGGTAGTCGACGGTCAGGTCCCACAAGGTGCGTGGGGTGCCGGTGAGCTCGCCGGCCGCGTAGCCCCAGGTGATCAGCACGACGTGGGCGAGCATCAGGTCGAACGACGTGAAGCCGACCAGCCGGTGGGTCCGCGCGAGGCGGTCCTGGCCGAACGCCGCCTCGAGGGGCGGGACCCGGGACATCAGCACGACCTGGGCGAGCAGCAGCACCGACGCGACCAGGCCGGTGATCCGGCCGAGGGAGAGGAGCGCGCCCGTCCAGTCGCCCAGGTCCTGGAGCCCGCCCCCGGCCACCCACCAGTAGGTGACCAGGAGCAGGGCCAGCCAGAGGGCGGCGGTGGCGCCGATGCGCACCGCCTCGTCGAGCCGGTGTCGGCGGTCGTCCGCGACCGCCTGTACGGCGGTGGCCTCGGGGCGCGCGACCGTGGCCGTCACGACGCGGTGCCGGGGGCTGAGCCCGGCGCATCGCCGCCCATGCCGCCGCCCACGCCACCGCCCAGGTCGCCGTCTCCGTCACGGTCCTGGAAACCAGGTCCGGGCCGCTCACCCTGACCGGGACCGTGCTGCCACTGCTGGCCGACCTCGCGCGGGTCCGGGGTCCGGTCGACCGACGCGCGGCCGGTGAGGAATCCGCCCAGGCCCACGAAGACGACCAGTGCGGAGAGCCCGGCGGCGAGCCAGCCCTGGCGGCCGGGCCGGTCGAGCAGGGCCCGCCACCGGGCCGGCCGCTCCGGAACGGTCGGCGCCGGTGGCGGAGTCTCGGTGGCCGGCGCGGGGAGGGGCGGGCCAGCGGGTGGGGGCCCGGCCGGGCCCGCGGGGTCGGTGGGGTTGCTGGTGTCGCTGGGCTCCCAGCGGTTGCCGCTCGGCGTCTGCTCGGTCACGGGTCCTCCTCGTTCGGTTGACCTCATCGTGGGACGGCGTCGTGGGTCGCCGGTGTGTGCTTGCTGTGCGTCACCTGTGGTTGCTTCCCGCGGGCTCGCCGAGGCGCCCGGGACGCCGTTCGAGGAACTTCGAGGTACACAGCGGCCGGGAGGTGGCACCATCGCGCCATGCGCACAGCGAGGAGAGCGTCCGTCACGGCCGTCGCCATCGGAGCCCTGCTCGCGGGAGCCCAGCTGGGCGCCCCGGGCGCCACGGCCGCCGACCCCACGACGCTCACGGTCCGGCCCAGCGTCAACCAGCTCTACGTGCTGTCCGCGACGCCGGGCGAGCAGCTCGAGCTCCTGCGCGGCGCCGACGGCGCCGGCGGCACCGTCGCGACCGGCACCGTCGACGCCGCGGGCAGCCTCGCCTGGCGTGGTCTGAGCGCGGGCACGTACGCCGTGCACGTGGTGGGCTCGGCAGCGCCCGCCGAGACCGCCACGGTCACGGACTTCTCCGACCCGGCCCCGGCGCAGTCCTTCTACGACGGCCAGACGCTGGCGAACGGCTTCGGCTACATCACCACGCGCGACGGCACCACGTTGTCGGCGAACGTGTCCCTGCCCCACGGGGATGGCCCGTTCCCGACCGTGGTCGAGTACTCCGGCTACGACCCGAGCAACCCCGCGAACACCACGATGGCGACGCTCTACAACACGCTCGGGTTCGCCTACGTCGGCGTGAACATCCGCGGCACCGGTTGCTCCGGCGGATCGTTCTCCAACTTCGAGCCGATCCAGAGCCTCGACGGCTACGACGTGATCGAGACGGTCGCCGCCCAGTCCTGGGCGAAGTTCCACCAGGCCGGCATGGTCGGCATCTCCTACCCCGGCATCTCCCAGCTGTACGTCGCCCGCACCCAGCCGCCGCACCTCTCGGCGATCTCGCCGCTGTCGGTCATCGACGACACCTACCGCGCGACGCTCTACCCGGGCGGCATCCTCAACACCGGCTTCGCGGTCCCGTGGGCGACCGAGCGGGCGACCCAGGCCGCGGCGTACGGCGAGGGCTGGGAGCGGCCCCGCGTCGACGCCGGCGACACGGTCTGCGAGGCCAACCAGGCACTGCGGCTGCAGAACCCGGACCCGCTCGAGATGATCCGGGACAACCCCTTCTACACCGCGGCCGTCGGCGACCCGCTCTCGCCGAGCCTGTTCGCGCACGACATCGACGTTCCGGTCTTCCTCGCCGGCGCCTGGCAGGACGAGCAGACCGGCGGCCACTTCCCGGCGCTGCTCGAGGACTTCAGCTCCTCGCCGCACGTCTACGCGTCCCTGACCAACGGCTCGCACACCGAGTCGCTGAGCCTCGGGGTGTTCGGCCGCTACGCCGACTTCCTCGACCTGTACGTCGGGCACCGGGTCCCGACCGGGGCGAAGACCTTCGTGGCGCCGATCCTCGCGCAGTCGATCACCGGGGTGGCCGGGCTCTCGCTGCCGCCCGGTCCCGACTACACCGGGATGACGTACGAGCAGGCACTGCGCCAGTTCGAGTCGGCCGACCCGATCCAGGTGCTGTTCGAGGAGGGCGCCGCCGCCGGCCAGCCCTCCGGCGCGCCGCTGCCCCGCTTCGTGCGGACGTTCCCGTCCTGGCCGGTCCCCGGCGTCCGCCCGACCGCGTGGTACCTCGGCGACGGCGGCGACCTGCGCCGCGCGCCCTCGACCGACCGACCCGGCCCGGCGCGCGAGCGCGGCTACCGCGCGGACCCGACCGCACTCCCGGCGACGACGTACGCCGGCTCGAGCTCCGGCATCTGGGCCGCGCACCCCGACTACCACTGGCGCCAGATCCCGGCCGGGACCGGCCTCGGCTGGGTCAGCCCGCCGCTGCGCAAGACCGTGGTGGCCATCGGCACCGGCTCGGTGGACCTCTGGGTGCGCACGGCCGCGCTGGACACCGATCTGGAGGTGACGCTCAGCGAGGTGCGCCCCGACGGCACCGAGGTCTACGTGCAGTCCGGCTGGCTGCGCGCCAGCCACCGGGCGCTCGACGCCGCGCGCTCGACGGTGGTCTCGCCGGTGCACACCGACCTCGAGGCCGACGCGGCTCCGCTCCCTCCGGGCCGCTTCACCAAGGTGCGGGTCGAGCTGTTCCCGTTCGCCCAGGCGTTCCGCGCCGGATCGCGGTTGCGACTCACCGTCGACGCACCCGGCGGCGCCCGGCCGCTGTGGGCCTTCGACACGATCGCGCACGGCGAGCGGGTGTTCGTCGCGGCCGACGCCGTACGCCGCTCCCGCATGGTGCTCTCCGTCGTGCCCGGTGTGAGCGTGCCGGCGAAGGCTCCCGCCTGCGCCTCGCTGCGCAGCCAGCCCTGCCGGACCTATCGCGGCTGACCCGGCCCTGGAGGTGTCTTCTCTTGGGGGTGGGACGGTGCGGCGCGGGTGCTCGGGCTGACAATTCCCTGACACGACCGACATAGGGTCAGCAACGTGGCGCGGATCCTGGTCGCCGAGGACGACCCGAAGCAGGCGGAGCTGATCCGTCGCTACGCCGTCGCCGAGGGGCACGACGTGACCACCGTGCCCGACGGGCGCGCGGCCGTCGACGAGGTACGCCGGCGGGCCCCCGACCTGCTGGTCCTCGACGTGATGATGCCCCGGCTCGACGGCCTCGACGTGTGCCGGATCCTGCGCTCGGCGCCGGAGACGCAGGCGCTGCCGATCATCATGCTCACCGCCCGCGCGAGCGAGGACGACCTGCTCGATGGGCTCGACCTGGGCGCGGACGACTACCTCACCAAGCCCTACAGCCCGCGCGAGCTGATGGCGCGGGTCCGTGCGCTGCTGCGCCGCCACCGCGCCACGGTCCAGGACGAGGTGCGGTCGCCCGTCACCGTCGGCGAGCTGACGGTCTCCCCGGCGACCCGCGAGGTGCGGTTCCGCGGTGCGGTGGTGGCCTGCACGCCGGGCGAGTTCGCGCTGCTCGAGGCGCTGGCCGCCGAGCCGGGACGGGTGTTCAGCCGCGACCAGCTCCTGCGCGAGCTGCACGGTCCCTACGGCCCGGCCGACCACGTGACACGGCGTACCGTCGATGTCCACGTGGTCAACCTGCGCAAGAAGCTCGACCCTGCGCTGATCCGGACGGTGTACGGCGTCGGGTACTCCTTCGCGGTCCCGAGCTGACGCGAACCGTGGCCGACAACCGCGTCCCGTGGCGACGCAGCCTGCTGGTGCGGCTCTTCGGGGTCGGTGCGCTGATCGCTCTCGTGGCGGTGGCGGCCGCGACGTGGGCGACCGTGCGGGCCACCACGGTGGCGGTGCGCCAGGAGCAGCAGGACTCCCTGCATACCGACGCCCGGATCTACGACGAGCTCATCGGGTACGCCGCCACCCACGGGTCGTGGCGCGGGGCCGAGGAGCTGGTGGCACAGCTCGCCGGCGAGGCCGACCGCCAGATCAGCATCACCAGCAGGTCGGGTCGCGTGCTCGTCGACTCCGCCGGCGAGAGTGGACATCGCAACCCCGCCCGGGCCCGCGCGAACCTCGATGCCCTGGCCGTCGACCCGGTGCTGCTGGCCCCAGCCCAAGACGAGCTCGGGCCGGCGGACACCGGGCCGTACCCGGTCAGCTGTGCTCGCGGCGTGCGCTGTCGGACTTGGATCGTCGAGCCGTTGGGGGTGGTCGACCACCGAGTGCCGGACGCGCCGGACCTGGCCGCCGAGCAGGTCCCCGCCGGTGCTCAGCTCTCGGGTTGGGACCGCGTCGACGCGTGCCTGGCGCGCGCGGGGCTAGGGCCCGTCGCGAAGCAGGGCCCCGGGTTCGCCGTGGTCGTCGACTACGGCCGCGGACACGACCGCGTCGCGCGGTGCGCGGCCAAGGCACGACGAGCCTGGTACGCCGGCCAGGTGGCCGCCCCGGCCCTGCTGTTCGTCAGCGGCGAGGGGAGCTCGGCCGACGTCTTCTGGGACCTGTCCCGCGCCAGCCAGGTGCGGATCGGCCTGCTCGCCGGCGGGGTGCTGCTGGTGACCCTGCTGCTGTGCCTGGCGCTGGCGAGCAGCGTCGTGCGACCGCTGCGACGCATGGCCGGGGCCGCCCATCGCGCCGGAGACGGTGATCTGTCGGTGCGGGTGCCGCACCGGCGTCGCGACGAGGTCGGCGAGGTGGCGCGCGCGTTCAACCGGATGGCCGACCGGCGCCAGCAGCTGGAGGAGGCCCGGCGCCGGATGGTCAGCGACGTGTCGCACGAGCTGCGCACCCCGCTGGCCAACGTGCGGGGCTGGCTGGAGGCGGCGCAGGACGGGCTGGTCGAGCCCGACCGCCGGCTGCTGGACAGCCTGCACGAGGAGACCCTGCAGCTGCAGCGACTCGTCGACGACCTGCACGACCTGGCCCGTGGCGACGCGGGCGAGCTGCGTCTCGAACCGGTGGAGATCGACGTCGCGACGTTCCTCGAGCAGGTCGCCGAGGCGTTCCGTGGCGCGACGGAGTCCGCCGGCGTGGAGATCCGGGTCGAGGCCGAGGCGGGGAGCGTCGTGCACGCGGACGCCGTACGCCTGCGTCAGGCCGTCGTGAACCTGGTGGCCAACGCCGTGCGGCACACGCCTTCCGGTGGCGTGGTGACGCTGGGTGGTGCCACCGGACGCGTCGAGGTCGCGGACACCGGTTCGGGGATCCCGGCCGCGGACCTCCCGCACGTGTTCGAGCGGTTCCGGCGTGCCGACGACTCACGGAGCAGGGCCACCGGCGGCAGCGGGCTCGGCCTCGCGATCGTGCGGCAGATCGTCGAGGCACACGGGGGCTCGGTGGCGATCGAGAGCGAGCTCGATGCCGGTACGACGGTGCGGATCGACCTGCCGCAACGAGATCCTGACCCGGGTCTGACGACTTCCTGACATCTCTGCGCGATCGTGGCGTGCGTGAAACGCCTCCTCGCCCCGCTGTCTCTCGCCCTCACTGTTTCCCTGACCCTCGCGCTGACTCTCGCCGTGGGTCCGCTGCCCGCGTCGGCCACATCGGCCACGTCGACCGCGTCGGCGCCGGCCGACCCCGGTGTGCAGGTCTTCGACTACGACCTCGGTGACGCGGCGTTCACCGTGCCCGGCTTCCACGCCCTGACCCCGCGCGGGATGCCGTCGAAGCGGCTCGCACCGATCGAGCTCACCGGGCGCGTCTATGCCCCGGCGGACGCCGCCGGGCGTGGGTTGCCGATGGTCGTCATCGCGCACGGCCTGTTCTGGTCCTGCGCGGACGAGTCGACCGGCAAGGTGGACATGGGCTGGCCGTGCCGCGCGCCGTTGACAGGGATCCGCAGCGACCTCGGCTACGACAATCTCGGCCAGGCGCTCGCCGCGCGCGGCATGATCGTCGTCTCGGTCGGCGCGAACGGCGTGAACGCCGGCGAGATGGGCGAGGTCGCCGACCGGGCCCGCGCCGCGGTCGTCTTCCGGCACCTGACGATGTGGCGCGACCTGGTCGAGGACGGCAGCGGCCCGCTCGCCGGCGCCTTCACCGACGCCCAGAACGGCGACCCGGCGACCCCGGACTTCCTCGGTGCGGCCGATCTCCAGGACGTCGGGCTGCTCGGACACTCTCGCGGTGGTCGGGGCGTGATGTGGGCGGCCGCCGACGCACACCGCGCGATGGTCCCCGACGGGGTGCGGCTGCGGGCGGTCTTCGGGATGGCGGCCGCGGAGCCGCCGTTCATGGACCACGCCACCCGTCGGCTCACCGTCACGCAGATCCCCCTGATGACGTGGGCGGGCAGCTGTGACGTGACCGGGCGCGACGAGTACAACCGGCTCGCCCGGCGAGGCGGCGACCGCGTCAACATCTCGGTCATGGTGCACGGCGCCAACCACAACAACCTGAACTCCCGCTGGGCAGCGAGCAGCGGCCTGCCCGGCGGTGAGGACGACGCCGGCCACCCCGCGCAACGTCTCGGCAAGTGCTACACCGACGACGGGTCGCTCGACGACACGCTCGGCTTCGCTGCCGAGCGGCAGGTCGCGGCGACGTACGTCGAGGCGTTCTTCGCCCGCTACCTGCAGGGCGCTCGCGGGTTCGACGACGTGCTGTCCGGCAAGACCCACCCCGTGCGCGACCTCACCCAGGTCGACGTCCGGCGCTACTGGTCAGGTCGGCACTGACCCGGCCGGCCGGTCAGCCTCCGACCATCGCCATCCAGGCGTCGGCCTCGGGAGTGGTGCGGCCGTGCTGCTGGGCCACCCGGTGCCACCGCTTGGTCGCACGCAGGAAGGTCGCGGGGTTGTAGACGTCCTCCTCGCGCGACCACAGCCCGTCCCCGGCGTAGGTGAGGATCGTGATGTTGCTGGCGCCGTGGCGCTCGCCGTCGCCGGGGTCGGGCAGGTCGTTCCACACCTCGCAGACGATCCGGCCACGCTCCTCGTCGAGCACGTACCAGTCGATCGGGAAGTGCGGCATCGCGCTGCCCGGGAAGGACGTCATCGTGGAGACGATCCACTCCCGGATCGCCTCGCGGCCGGCGAAGTCGCCGTACGCGTGCTCCCGGTACGTCGCGTCCTCGGTGAACAGGTCCGCGAAGCGGGCCCAGTCGCCGGACCCGGCGATCCGCTCCACCTCGTCCTGGTAGCGCTGGAAGGCGGTCTCGAGCTCGGCGCGTGGCCAGGTGGTCATGGCGTGACCTTAGGGCCGGGACTGGAACAGGTTCCAGTCCCGGCCGCTCCGGTCAGGACGGCGAGCCGTTGTGCAGCAGATCGACGAGCTGGTCCTGGGTCCACACCGAGGACACGATCGCGAACAGCCGGCCGTCGTTGCGGGTTGGTGCCTTCAGCCAGAGCGCGGCGTCCCCGCTGGCGGGGTCGGTGCCGACCCAGGCCTGGGCCGGCGGCTCGACATCAACGCTGCGGGCGTCGGGCGGCACCTCGGTGTCTGCGACCAGCCGGATCGGGTCCGGCTCGCCCACGGCGTGGCGGTAGCTGAACGTGAACCCCGCGACCTCGATGTGGTCGGTCACCATGCGGGTCGCCGGGGCGTTGTGAGAGCTGCCGGGTGCGGTGGTCGCCGCCTGCGGCGGGCTCGGGGCGTCGTCGGACGCGAGTCCTCCGGTCGCGACCAGCACCGCTGCGGCGGCGACCGTCGCCGCCGCCGGCACGGCGAGGACGTACGCCGGGCGTCGCGGCGTGGGGACCCGGCCGGCGTAGGTCAGGTCGTCGGTGGCTCCGCGGAAGGCGGCGCCCAGCTGTCGGGTCAGGTCATCGTCGGTCAACATCGGCGTTCTCCATCTCGGGTGTGAGTGCGGCCCGGAGTCGGCTCAGGGCGCGCGCGGTCTGTGACTTCACGGAGCCGGTCGTGCACCCCAGTGCTCGGGCCGTGTCCTCGATCGACAGGTCGTCGAAGTACCGCAGCACGAGCACGGCCCGCTGTCCCTCGGGCAGCCCGCGAGCGGCCCGGAGCAGCTGGTCGCGGTCGGCGACCCCGTCGGTCACGGCGATCGGGATCTCGGTGTCGCCCATCGCCGTCTCGCTCGGCCGCCGCGCGAGGTCGCGCCACCGGTCCTTGGCGAGGTTGACGACGACCTTGCGGGCGTAGGCCTCGGGCTGGTGGCGCGCTCTGCCCCAGCGCCGGGCGGTGCGCAGCAGCGCGGTCTGCACGAGGTCCTCTGCGTGGCCGCGGTCGCCGCACAGCAGGTACGCCGTACGCACGAGCCGGTCCGAGGACTCTGCGACGAACCTCTCGAAGGCCCGCTTCTCGGCCGGGGGGATCACGTCTTGCTCCATTCAGTCACACCGGTAAGAACTCCGGCGCTCCGCTCGAGGTTGTCAGACTCCCGGATCACCCCTTGCCAGTCAGGTGGAACACGTTCTAGATTGGACAGGTGTCCAGTTCCACCGCCGCGCGGCTCCTCGAGGCCGGCCGCGACGAGCTGCGGGCCGTCGGCGCGGAGACGCTGACGATCCGCACGGTCGCCCAGCGCGCCGGGGTCTCGTCGGCGACGGCGTACACCTACCTGGCCTCGAAGAACCGGCTCTACGCCGAGCTGTTCTGGCGCTTCCTCCTCGAGGACGCCGACGTGCGGGCCGAGGGAGCCGACCCCGTCGACCGGGTCCGGTGGGTGACCCGGAGGCTGGGGGAACGCCTCGCCGGTGCGCCCGAGCTTGCGGCGGCGGTGACGCCGGCCCTGCTGTCTCGTGACCCCGAGGTCGAGGAGCTGCGGCTGCGCATCGGCGCCGAGCTGGTGCGCAGGTTCGAGGTGGCCGCCGGGGCGACCGGGGCCGAGGTCGTCGAGGCGTTGACCCTCGCGTTCTCGGGGGCGCTGCTGCAGGCCGGCATGGGCCTGATGACGTACGCCGAGATGGCCGACCGGCTCGACGCCGTGGTCGCCGTGATCATGAAGGGCACTCGATGACCTCCGTCCGCGAAGCCTTCGTGCTGGACCCCTACGACTACGGGTTCCAGGACGACCCCTACCCGACGTACGCCTGGCTGCGCGAGCACGAGCCGCTGCACCACAACCCGGACCTCGACCTGTGGGCGCTGACCCGGCACGCCGACATCGCGGCCGCGCTGCGCGCCGAGGGCACCTACTCCAACTCGCACGGCGTCGCGATCGAACGGTCCGCGTGGGGACCGGACGCGCACAAGGTGATGTCGATCCTCGGCATGGACCCGCCCCGGCAGAACCGCTTGCGCTCGCTCGTCTCGCGAGGGTTCACCCCGCGCCGGGCCCACGACCTCCTGCCGCGCATCCAGCAGCTGACCGACCAATACCTCGGCGAGTGCCTCGAGCGCGGCAGCTTCGACTGGATCGCCGACTTCGCGGGCAAGCTCCCGATGGACGTCATCTCGGAGATGATGGGCGTCCCCGAGGAGGACCGCGCGGAGGTACGCCGCCAGGCCGACCTCGTCGTGCACCGCGAGGACGGGGTCTACGACGTGCCGCAGGCCGGGGCGGAGGCCTCGCTGTGGCTGGTCGGCTACTACCTCGACATGGTCGCCCAGCGCCGCCGCCGGCCGACCGACGACCTCACGAGCGCGCTGATCGCGGCTGAGGTCGACGGCGAGCGTCTCACCGACGACGACGTGATCGCGTTCCTGTTCTTGATGGTCGTCGCCGGCAACGAGACCACGACCAAGCTGCTCGGCCACGCGGTCCACCACCTCACCCGCCACCCGGCGCAGCACGACCTGGTGTTCGGGGGCGCCGGGAGCGTCGACCGGGTCGCGCTGTGGGTCGAGGAGACCCTGCGCTACGACACCTCCAGCCAGCTGCTGGCCCGCTACCTGCTGCACGACGTCGAGCTGCACGGGCGGGTCGCGCCGCAGGGCTCCAAGCTGCTGCTCTGCCTGGGCTCGGCCAACCGGGACGAGTCGGTGTTCGCGCGTCCCGACGAGTACGACATCACCCGCAGCGCCGACGAGCTCGCGCCGATCCTGTCCTTCGGCGGCGGCCGTCACTACTGCCTCGGCGCCAACCTGGCGCGGCTCGAGGCGCGGGTCGCGCTCACGGCCCTCGTCGAGCGGGCCCGGTCGATCGAGGTCGACCACGACGCCTGCCGGCGGGTGCACTCGGTCAACGTCCGCGGCTTCGCAGCCGTGCCGATGACGGTGGTGTCGCGATGATCGGTGGTCTCGAGGCTCCCTTCGAGGCTCGCTCCGCTCGCACCTCAGGACGAGCCCTCGCTGGCACCGCAACCACCACCACGGTGGTTGAGGTGCGAGGAGCGCTGGCGACGAGCCTCGAAACCACCAGCGACTTGCCATCGGAGGAGGTGGCTGCCCGATGAGCAAGTACGCACAGCCGTCGCGGCGACCTGCCGTGGTCACCGGCGCCTCGTCGGGCATCGGGGCGGCCACCGCGCTCGCGCTGGCAGCGGCCGGCTTCCCGGTCGCGCTCGGCGCCCGGCGTACGGACAGGTGCGAGGAGGTCGCCGCGCGGATCCGCGAGGACGGGGGCGAGGCCGTCGCGCACGCGCTCGACCTCACCGACGACGCCTCGGTCACGGAGTTCGCCGCGAAGGTCACCACCGACCTCGGCGCCGTCGAGGTCGTGGTCTCCAACGCCGGCGCCGTCGCGCCGGGAACGATCCACCAGGTCGACACCGACCGGTTCGGCCAGGAGCTCGACCTCAACATCGTCGGCGCCCACCGGCTGGTGCGGGCGTTCGTGCCGGGCATGGTCGAGCGCCGGCGCGGCGACGTCGTGTTCGTCTCCTCCGACGTGGCGGTGCGGGCGCGGCCCTTCATGTCGTCGTACGCCGCGGGCAAGTGGGGCCTCGAGGGCATGGCGCACGCGCTGCAGATGGAGCTCGAGGGCACCGGCGTGCGCGCCTCGATCGTGCGCCCCGGCCCGACGTGGAGCGAGATGGGGACCGACTGGGACGCCGACCAGGCGGCGTACGTGCTCAACCAGTGGGTGCGGTTCGGGCAGGCCCGGCATCCCCACTTCCTCAAGCCGTCGGCGATCGCCGACGCGATCACCACCGTCGTCAGCGCCCCGCGCGGCGTGCACCTGAGCCTGATCGAGGTCAACCCCGAGGCACCCGTGGAGGATCGATGAGCAACGTCAGTGGTGGTTTCGAGGCTCGCTCCGCTCGCACCTCAACCACCGACTCGGTGGTTGAGGTGCGAGGAGCGCCAGCGACGAGCCTCGAAACCACCCTGCCGGAGGTCTCGTACGCCGTTCCCGACGACGGGCACGGTCACCTGGCGGAGATGCGGGTCGACCCGATCGGGCTGTTCCAGCGCGTGCACGACGAGTGCGGCGACGTCGGCCGCTTCCGGCTCGCCGACAGGGACGTGGTGCTCGTCTTCGGTGCCGAGGCCCAGGAGCAGTTCTTCCGCGCGCCGGACTCGACGCTGGACCAGGCCGCGGCGTACCCGTTCATGACGCCGATCTTCGGCAAGGGCGTGGTCTTCGACGCCTCGCCGGAGGAGCGCCAGCAGATGCTGAAGAACCAGGCGCTGCGTGGCGACATGATGCGCGGGCACGCCGCCACCATCGAGGCCGAGATCAACAGGATGGTCGCGGAGTGGGGTGACGAGGGCGAGATCGACCTGCTCGACTGGTTCGCCGAGCTCACGATCTACACCACCTCGGCCTGCCTGATCGGCAAGCCGTTCCGCGAGGAGCTCGACGGCCGCTTCGCCGCGCTCTACCACGAGCTCGAGCGCGGCACCGACGCCCTCGCGTACGTCGACCCCTACCTCGACATCGAGTCGTTCCGCCGCCGCGACGCCGCGCGAGAGGAGCTGGTCGGGCTGGTGCAGGCGATCATCGACAAGCGGGTCGCCCGGGGCACCGTGCCCAAGGAGGACCGGGACCTGCTCGACGTCCTCATCTCGATCGAGATGAGTGCCGACTACATCACCGGCATCTTCATCTCGATGATGTTCGCCGGTCACCACACGTCCTCGGGCACCGCCGCCTGGGCGCTGATCGAGCTGATGCGGCACCCGTCGGTGATGAAAGACGTGGTGGCTGAGCTCGACGACCTCTACGCCGACGGCTCCGAGGTCTCGTTCCAGGCGCTGCGGTCGATCCCGCGGCTGGAGGCCGCGCTCAAGGAGACGCTGCGCCTGCACCCGCCGCTGATCATCCTGATGCGCGTGGTGGCCGAGGAGATCGAGCTGGCCGGACACGTGATCTCACCGGGCACCGTGGTCGCGGCCTCGCCACGGGTTTCCAACCGGCTCGCGTCGGACTTCCCCGACCCCGACTCCTTCGACCCCGGCCGCTACGTCGACCCGCGGCAGGAGGACCTGCAGAACCGCTGGACCTGGATCCCGTTCGGCGCCGGCAAGCACCGCTGCGTCGGCAACGCCTTCGCGATGATGCAGCTCAAGGCGATCTTCTCGGTGGTCCTGCGCGACTACGAGTTCGAGATGGCCCAGCCGTCCGCGTCGTACCAGGACGACGTCTCCAAGATGGTCATCCAGCTCCAGCAGCCCTGCCGGGTGACGTACCGCCGGAGACGACGAAGCGAGGAGGGGGCGCCGGCCGAGGAACGAGGCCGAAGCGTCTCCGACGAGCGAGGAGTGCCTGAGCGCAGCGAAGGCAGGCAGAGGTGATGCCGTGGGGTGGTGGTTTCGAGGCTCGCTTCGCTCGCACCTCAACCACCGTGCCGGCTCGCTTCGCTCGCACCTCAACCACCGTGCCGGCTCGCTTCGCTCGCACCTCAACCACCCGACCCACCGACACGGTGGTCGAGGTGCGAGGGCCGCTGGGTCCGAGCCTCGAAACCACCCCCGCGGGAGCAGGGCGATGAGCTTCCGCGTGGTTGCCGACGCCGGCCTGTGCCAGGGGCACCAGATGTGCCAGGGGGAGGCGCCCGCGGTGTTCGGGTTCGACGAGGACGCCGACCAGGTGACGGTGCTGAGCGAGCGCCCCGACGATTCTCTGCGGTCCCAGGTGGAGGCCGCGGTCCGGTACTGCCCAGCGATGGCGCTGGCCATCGAGGAAGAGAGCTGACATGGCGCTCACGCGTGCGGAGATCGAGGAGTTCTGGGACTCCTGGCTCGAGGTCAACCGGGAGGCCGAGCGCATCGGCGACTGGCGGGTGATGGCGGACTGGTACGCCGAGGACGCGACGTACGGCTGGATGTACACCCCCGACGAGCACTTCATGGCGGTCGGCCGCGAGGAGATCCGCGAGCTCGCGATCGGTCAGGAGATGGCCGGCCTCGACGGGTGGCACTACGACTACCAGGCGACGCTGATCGACGAGAAGAACCAGATGGTGGTGGGGTTCTGGAAGCAGAAGTCCGGGATCACCGACGACGCGACCGGCGAGGAGTACGAGATCCTCGGCATCGGCGGCTCCTGGTTCGGCGTCGAGCGGCAGCAGGACGGTGAGCTCAAGTTCGCCTGGCAGCGGGACTGGTTCGACCTGGGCTCGACCGCCCACACGTTCCTGGCCATCGCCGCGTCCGGCAAGGCGCCGCAGGGTCTGCTCGACCGGATGTCGGTCGACGGCAAGACGCAGCCGGGCCACTACACGCTGAAGGACCTGCCGTCGCCGGTGTGGCCACCGCCGGTGGAGCGCGGCGACTACGTCACGCAAGAGGCCGTCCGGTGAGCCTGCCCCCACCGGCCCAGCAGCTGGTCGACGGCAAGTTGGTCGGGGCGAGCGACGGTACGTCGTACCCGATCCTCAACCCGGCCACGGGCGCGGAGATCGGCCACGCGCCGGACGCGACCGCGGCCGATGTCGACGCCGCGATCGCCGCCGCCCGCCGGGCCTTCGACGAGACGGACTGGTCGACGAACACCGAGCTGCGGGTGCGCTGCCTGCGCCAGCTGCACGCGGCGCTGCTCGAGGACGCCGCGGCGTTCACGGCGCTGACGACCGCCGAAGTCGGGATGCCGGGGTTCATGATGAGCGCGGCCGGGTTCGACGTGCCGGTCGAGGGCCTGCGGTGGGTCACGGACCTGCTGGAGGGCTACGAGTTCGAGAGCGACCTGGGGGTCGCGAAGCCGATGGGGATCCCCAGCCGTCGAACGGTGCGACGCGAGCCCGTCGGTGTCGTCGCGGCGATCTCGCCGTGGAACGTGCCGACCCAGATCAACCTCGCGAAGGTCGGGCCGGCACTCGCCGCCGGCTGCACCGTGGTGCTCAAGCCCGCGCCGGACACTCCGTGGCTGGCCTGCGAGCTCGGCCGGTTGGTTGCCGAGCACACCGACATCCCGGCCGGGGTGTTCAACGTGGTGACGCCGCGGTCCAACGAGGTGGCGGCGGTGCTGACCACCGATCCTCGGGTCGACATGGTCTCGTTCACCGGATCCACGGCGACCGGCCGCGCGATCATGGCCGCGGCCGCACCCACGCTGAAGAAGGTGTTCCTCGAGCTCGGCGGCAAGTCCGCCGCGATCGTGCTCGACGACGCCGACGTCGCGGCTGCGGCAGGAGCGACGGCGTTCACCGCGTGCATCCACGCGGGGCAGGGGTGCGCGATCACCACGCGGCTCGTGGTGCCGCGCGAGCGGTACGACGAGGCCGTGCAGGTCGCCGCCGCGACCATGGAGTCGATCGGTGCCAAGGACCCCGCCGACCCGGGCGCGATCTGCGGCCCGGTGATCTCGCAGGCGCAGCGCGACCGGGTCGAGTCCTACCTGCGACTGGCCGAGGACGAGGGCGGCACGTTCGCCACCGGCGGCCACGTGATCGACCAGGACGGGTTCTGGGTCGAGCCGACGGTCGTCGCCGGCCTCGACAACTCCAGCCGCCTGGCGCAGGAGGAGGTCTTCGGCCCGGTGCTGGTGGTGATCCCCCACGACGGCGACGACGACGCGGTGCGGATCGCCAACGACTCGGCGTACGGCCTGTCGGGGTCGGTGGAGTCCGGCTCGCTCGAGCGCGCCAAGGCCGTGGCGGCGCGGATCCGCACCGGAACGATCGCCGTCAACGGCGGGGTGTGGTTCAGCCCCGACGCGCCGTTCGGCGGCTACAAGCAGTCCGGCATCGGCCGGGAGATGGGTGTCGCCGGCTTCGAGGAGTACCTCGAGACCAAGACAGTTGCTGAGCCCGCGTGATGGGTGGTTTCGAGGCTCGCTTCGCTCGCACCTCAACCACCGACACGGTGGTTGAGGTGCGAGGGCCGCTAGGCCCGAGCCTCGAAACCACCACCGACCGAGAGAAGAGATGAGCATGCGGTTCCAGGACAAGGTCGTCGTCGTGACGGGGGCCGCGCAGGGCATCGGGGAGGCCTACGCGCGGGCGCTGGCCGCCGAGGGGGCGTCGGTGGTCGTGGCCGACCTCAACGTCGAGGGTGGGGAGAAGGTTGCGGCCGACATCGGTGGGCTGTTCGTGCGCACCGACGTGTCCTCGCACGAGTCGGCCGCCGCGCTCGTCGAGGCGACGGTGGCGGCGTACGGCGGGATCGACGGCCTGGTCAACAACGCCGCGATCTACGGCGACATGCAGTTCGACCTGCTGATCAGCGTCGACTGGGACTACTACCGGAAGTTCATGTCGGTGAACATGGACGGCGCGCTGGTGATGACCCGGGCGGTCTACCGCGAGATGCAGAAGCGGGGCGGCGGGTCGATCGTCAACCAGTCGAGCACCGCGGCGTACCTCTACTCCGGGTTCTACGGCCTGGCGAAGGTCGGCGTGAACGGCCTGACGCAGCAGCTCGCCCACGAGCTCGGCGGCATGGGCATCCGCGTCAACGCGATCGCGCCCGGCCCGACCGACACGGCCGCGACCCGCACCCAGGCGGGCGATGCCGCCAAGGACCTGGTCAAGGGCCTCGCCATCAAGCGGATGGGCCAGCCGGAGGACATGGTGGGGGCCTGCCTGTTCCTGCTGTCGCCGGAGTCGTCGTGGGTCACCGGCCAGATCATCGCCGTCGACGGCGGACAGACGTTCCGTGGCTAGCCTGCGGGTCGGCTTCGTCGGCCTCGGCAACATCGGCAAGCCGATGGCGCTGCGGCTGGCGGCGGCCGACGGCATCGACCTGACCGTGCACGACGTCGCGCCCGGCCCGGTCGCGGAGCTCGTCGCCGCCGGGGCCGCCTCGGCCGACAGCGTCGAGACGATCGACGCCGACGTCGTCTGCGTGATGGTCCGCGACGACGACCAGGTGCGTGCCGTGGCCGCGGAGCTGCGCCCCGGCGCGGTGCTCGTCGTCCACTCGACGGTGGCTCCGGGGACGCCGGCGGAGCTGGCGGCGCAGGGGCTCAGCGTGCTCGACGCCCCGGTCTCCGGCGGACCGATGGGTGCCGCCGACGGCTCGCTCGCGATCATGGTCGGCGGCGCCGGTGCGGCCTTCGACGTCGCCCGGCCCGCGCTCGAGGCGATGGGCTCGATGGTCGTCCACGCCGGGCCCCTGGGCGCCGGCACCCGGATGAAGCTGGCCCGCAACCTGATCCACTTCGTCGCGTTCACCGCGGTCACCGAGGCGCAGCGGCTCGCGGAGGCCGCCGGCCTCGACCTGGTCGCGCTCGGCAAGGTGGTGCGGCACACCGACGCGATCACCGGCGGACCGGGCGCGATCATGCATCGCGACACGACGGCGCCCATCGCGCCGGACGACTTCTGGCACAGCGTGTTCGACCACGTCGCGGCGCTGGGGGAGAAGGACCTGGCGTTCGCGATCGCGCTCGCCGACCAGCAGGGCGTCGACGTGCCGCTGGCCCGTCTGTCGCTCGACCGACTCAGAGAGGGGCTCGGCCTTGGGTGACTTCGAGGGACTCCCGGAGACGCGCCGGCGCGGACTGGAGAAGATGGAGCAGGTCTACGGCTTCGACATGACCGACGGTGCGGGCGACTTCTTCCGCTACACCGCGGACCATCTCTTCGCTGACATCTGGAACCGCCCCGGGCTCTCCGACCGGGACCGCCGGCTGATCCTGATCGGGATGCTCGCCGGCCAGGGTGCCGCCGACGTGCTGGGCATCCAGGTGCCCGCGGCGTACGCGAACGGCGAGCTCGATGCGGACGCGCTGCGCGAGATCGTGATCTTCGTGTGCCACTACGCCGGCTGGCCGAACGGCGCGCGCCTCAACTCGATCGTCGAGGAGACCATCGCGAAGGCCGCCCGGGGTCGCTGACCGGCGGGGCCCGGGGGACCGGGGGCCTGGGGGACCGCGCGTCCTGCGCCCCAAGCCGACCCCGAGCCGGGTCCCAGTGGCTCCCAAGAGGTGCGCGGGACGGTGAGGTCACCGAGGCAGATCGCCTCGGGACCGATCACCAGGAGCACCACCATGTACGACTTCACCGCCGCCTTCGTCGCGTTCTTCGTCCTCGCCGGGGTCGCCACCACCGTGGCCGTCACCGTCCTCGCCGGGGTCGTGGGCGACCTGCTCGCCGCTCGCCGCCGCGTCGTCGTCCCCGTCGCGATCGCCCGGCCGACGGCCGACCGCCGGGCCGCCTGAGGCGATGCGTCACCCGGACCGGGGGCGGGCGTCGCGCCGGTCGGTGTGGACCGTGGTCATCACGTAGTCCTTCTCCGGCCCCGACGCCCGCCACTCCACGGTCCACCGCTCCGGGTCGCCCTCGATCAGCCCCGCGTAGTGGTCCCGGCCGCACGGGTGCTCGACCCGGGCGCCGACCGACCACGGGTGGAAGGGCCGCCCGTCGGAGAAGAACACGAACCATCCGCCGTCCCCGTCTGCCGCCGAGCGCTCGACGTACAGCGTGCGGCCGACCTCGACCGAGCGACCCGCCCACGTCATCGTCCCGGACTCGCTCCAGCGCACCCGGTCGGGCGACTCCAGCTCGAGTGTGGCGGTGCCGACGACGTCGCGCCGCTCGCCCGCGAGGAGGTCGTCCACGACGCGGGTCAGCGTCCAGGTGCCCACCAGGTCGGTGGGCGGCATCGCAGGCCCCATGAGAGATGACGGTAGCCAACGGCGGCCCGTGCACGTCGCTGTGCGAGGGTGCTCCGGTGCCGCCCCGCCAGAAGACCAAGCGCCCGCCCCGCCCGCCGATGCCCGTGCCGGACGGCGCCCGCGAGGTGTTCACCGACGGCGCCTGCTCGGGCAACCCGGGTCCCGGCGGCTGGGCCTGGGCCCTGGACACCTCGGTCTACGCGTCGGGTCACGAGGCCCCCTCGACCAACCAGCGGATGGAGATCCGCGCGGCCCTCGAGGCCGTCCGGTCGCTGGAGGGGCCGTTGCTCGTGGTGAGCGACTCGACGTACGTCGTGCACTGCTTCCGCGACGTGTGGTGGCGCGGCTGGCTGGATCGGGGCTGGGTCAGCTCGGCCCGTACGCCGGTCGCCAACCGGGACCTCTGGGAGCCGCTCGTCGATCTCGTCCAGACCCGCGGGGACGTCGCGTTCGCCTGGGTCAAGGGCCACTCCGGCCACCCGATGAACGACCTCGTCGACCGGCTGGCCGTGGCGGCCAGCCGCACCGCGGGCTGAGCCTGGATCCACCGATTTCCGCCGACGCCGCAGATCGGTGGAACCAGGCTGAGCGGTGCGACGAACTCCACTGCGAAATCAGCGCGACACGGCGCGTGACCTCCGTGGCAGGTGGGACTCGCGAGGCTAGCGTGAACCGCCAGTCTTCGACCCACGGAGGGGAAGCCGCGTGGTCCGACGGGTCCGTCTCGGACGCCCCGACGATCCTCGGCGCGCCCGAATGCAGGCGAGCCGGTGGGCCGGCCCGCCGCGTCTCCTGCTCCTCGCCACGCTGGTGGGCTTCGTGGCCGCGCCGGTGCTCGACCACCAGACCTCGCCCGCGCCGGTCGCCGTCACCGCGGCGCAGGTGACCACACCCGCCCACGACACCGATCTGCGTGACCCCGACCCGCGGGCGGCGCGGCCCTCGAGCACCGCGACCCCTGGAAACCCACCGAGCCGGGCCGGCGAGGTCACGGTGGGGCGCCGGCCGGCACGGCCCGCCGAGACGCACGTCGGCGTCGCCAGCTTCAACATGTTCCACAACCTCTCGAGCGCCAAGGCAGCCGCCGACGCGCGGCGAATCACGAAGGCGCCAGGCGTCGACGTCGTCGGCTGGCAGGAGGCGGAGCTGTTCGGCGGGGTGCTGCACGACCTCCCGGGCTGGAACACCAAGACCTTCTCCGGCCCCGAGGGGACCTCCGAGCTGGCGGTCTCGTGGCGGCGCTCGACGTTCCGCTACGTCTCCGGCTGGCAGGAGCGGGTGATCCCCGGGGTCTCCGCCCGCGAGGGCCGCTACCCGTTCGGTGACCGCTCGGTGGCCGTGGTGGTCCTCGAGTCACGGGCCACCGGGCACCGGTTCGCGGTCGTCGATGTCCACCTGCCGCCCGCGATCGAGGACCTCGCGCGACCCGGCACCTGGCGCAACACGCTCAACGCCGACCAAGCCCGGGAGCAGCTGCGCAAGGTGGCTGCGGTCTGGCAGAACGTGAGCGCCCGCTGGGTGATCGGTACCGGCGACTTCAACTTCGACGCCGCCGGCGACCACCGGCGCCGTACGGCGGGCGCGCCGCTCGGCACGGTCGGGCGCCACGCGGTGTCGTCGTACGAGGTGCTGGGCATGCGCGGGGTCGCGCCGACCTATCCCTCGAGCGGGCGGCACATCGACTACGTCTGGCTCGACCGGGAGGACCGGCGCGAGGGGTGGGCGGACTTCGAGGACCAGTGGGTGCTCGGCGGCCTCCACAGCGACCACAACGCGCTGGTGACCCGCCTCGCGCTCAGCTGACCGCGGCCGCGTGCACGTGCCCCTGGGCCCAACCGACGAGTGGGGCGAGCAGGGCCGCGACGTCGCGGCCGTCGCCGGTCAGGGAGTACTCCACGTGGGGCGGCACCACCGGCAGCGCCTCACGGCGGACGAGGCCGTCGGCCTCGAGCGTCTGCAGGGTCTGGATCAGCATCTTCTCGCTGACCCCGGCGATCTCGCGCTTGAGCTCGCTCCAGCGCAAGGTCCGGTCGTCGAGCGCGAGCAGCACGAGCACGCCCCACTTGCTGGTGACGTGCTCGACGAGCAGCCGGGTGTGGGGGCACGCGGTGTCGAGCTGCAGGTCGTGAACGCGGTTCATGGCCTCACCTTACCCGCGGGTGGGTACCCCACTTTGAAGTGAGTACTGCCGATCGGGAAGGTGTACCGCGCGCCGGTGGTTCAGGTCGACGTACAACACACCGAACCGAGGAGCACGCATGTCGATCGTCGTCACCGGAGCCAGCGGACAGCTGGGCCGTCTGGTCGTGGAGTCCCTGCTGGAGCGAGGAGCGGAGGGCATCGTCGCGACCGGCCGCTCGGTCGAGCGGCTGCAGGACCTCGCCGACCGAGGAGTCCGCGTCGAGCGGCTGGACTTCGACGACGTCCCCGAGTCCGTCGACTGGCTCGGTGCCGGCGACGTCCTGCTGCTCGTCTCCGGCAGCGAGGTCGGTCGCCGGGTCCCGCAGCACCGCGCGATCGTCGACCTCGCGGTGCGCTCCGGCGTCAGCCGCATCGCGTACACGAGCGCGCCGGCGGCCGACGACACCACGCTCACCGTCGCGCCGGAGCACGCCGCCACCGAGGCCCTGATCCGCGAGAGCGGGCTGCCGTTCACGTTCCTGCGCAACGGTTGGTACACCGAGAACTACCGCCCGACCTTCGAGCAGGCCCGCGAGAGCGGACTGGTCCTCGGGAGCGCCGGCGAGGGCCGCGTGGCCAGCGCGCCGCGGTCGGACTTCGCCGAGGCCGCCGCCGTCGTGCTCACCACCGATGGCCACGAGGGCGCGGTCTACGAGCTGTTCGGCGACGCCGCCTGGACGTTCGCCGAGCTCGCCGCGACGTTCGCGGACGTGCTCGGCCGCGAGGTGACCTACCGCTCGCTCACGCCGGAGGACCACCGCGCGGCGCTGCTGGACGTGGGCCTCGACGAGGGGACCGCCGGCTTCGTGGTCGCGCTCGACCAGGACATCGCGGCGGGGCTGCTCGGCCTCACCACCGGGCACCTGTCGAACCTCCTCGGCCGGCCCACCGTGCCGTTGGCCGAGACGGTACGCACCTGGGCCTGACCGCCCGCTCGCTCAGCGGTACCCGACGACCGCGGTGCCGTCGACGTCGTCGTCGGTGACGACCTCGGCGCGCAGGCCGGCCGCCGCCATCAACCCCGCCGTGCGGGGAGCCTGGCGGCGGCTGGTCTCGACGAGCAGGCGGCCGCCGGGCGCCAGCCACGCGGGCGCACCGCGGATCACGCCGCGCTGGACGTCGAGCCCGTCGGTCCCGCCGTCCAGCGCCACCCGGTGCTCGTGGTCGCGGGCCTCCGGCGGCATCGTGGCGATCGCGTCGGTCGGCACGTAGGGCGCGTTGGCGACCACGGCCGCCACCCGGCCACGCAGGGCGTCCGGCAGGGCGTCGTACAGGTCGCCCTCGAAGACGCGGTCCGCCGACAGGTTGCGGCGTGCGCACGCGACCGCCGCGGGATCGACGTCGGCGGCGTACACCTCGATCCCCGGCGCGGCCGCCAGCAGCGCCGCCCCGAGCGCGCCCGTCCCGCAGCACAGGTCGACCACGACGTCACCGGGCTCCAGCCCCGGCATGGCCGCGCGCACTAGCACGGTCGAGCGGAGCCGGGGCACGAACACGCCGGGCGCGACCGCCACCCGCAGGCCGGCGAACTCCGCGAACCCGACGACCTGCTCCAGCGGCAGCCCGGCCACTCGCTCGGCGACCATCCGACTCAGCTCGGCCTCGTCGGCCGCGGCTTCGCGCAGCAGGCGGGCCTCGTCCTCGGCGAACACGCACCCCGCCGCGCGGAGGGTGGCGACCAGCTCGTCGGTGGGCATGGTCGATGATGCTGCCATGCCGAGCGTCAGCACCCAGATCACCTGGATCGTGGTCGCGTACGCCGTCCTCGTGGCCGTGCTCGCGGTCGTGGCCGCCGCCCGCGGGGCGGAGCGGCCGCGGTGGCTCGACCAGATGGCGTGGATGCTCGAGGCGCTGCTGACCGTCCGCGCGCTGGCCGGCCTGGGGCCGTTGCTCGGCGACGACCACCCCGACTCGACCTCGACCTACGTCGGCTACCTGTTCGCCTCGATCTGCGTGCTGCCGATCGCGATGCGCTCGGTCGACGGCGACCGCGCCAGCTGGTCCTCCGCCGTCGTCGCGGTCGCCGCGGTCGCGGTCGGCGTGGTCGCCGTACGCCTGGAGATGACCGCATGACCTCGACCACGACCCCGGCATCGGGCGAGCGCCGGTCGGGCCCGCACCAGGTGCTCCTCGCGTTCTACGCGCTGTTCACGCTCGCTGCCGGCGCGCGGTCGCTGGTGCAGCTGACCACGCAGTACGACGACGCGCCGGTCGCGTACTGGCTCTCGCTCGCGGCGGCGGTCACCTACGCCCTGGGCTGGTACGCGATCCGGACCGCCGCGGCCGGCGACACCCGGTTCGCGAGCGTGATGCTCTGGGTCGAGCTCGGCGGCGTCGTGACGGTCGGGACGCTCAGCCTGCTCGTGCGCGACTGGTTCCCCGACGCCTCGGTGTGGTCCGACTACGGCATCGGCTACGGGTTCGTCCCCGCCGTGCTCCCGGTCGCCGGCCTGCTCTGGCTGCGCCGCCAGAAGCGGGCTTGAGGTCCGCTCCCAGCCGGGTCCCAGCCAGGGCTCCAGTGCGTCCCGAGCCGGGCTCAAGCGGTGGGCGAGACGGTGGTCCTGCCGGGCAACCCGCTCCGGCCTTCGCTCCGAACGGAGGGAGAACGCACCGCAGACCACAGGAACCCCTATGAGCACCCTCGCCCTGAGCGCCGCGGCAGCCGCGGTCTCCCTCGCCGTCCTGGCCGCCGCCCTGGCCTCGTCGACCGCCAGCCCGTCCTCGCGGCGCCGTGGGGAGGAGCGCCGTCGGCGCCACGTCACGCGGCACCCCGGCCTGGTCAACCTCGGCGACGTGGAGCGCCGGCTCGACGCCGAGCTGCCGCGCCACCAGGTCGACTTCGTGCTCGCGCGCGTCGCCCGGCACCGGATCGACGCCGGCACGCTGTGGACCTGGCTCGGCCGCTACGGTGCCGCCGCGCTGGTCCTGGCGCTGGCCGCCGACCACGGCTACGCCGGGCTCCTGCGCCTGCTGCGCGCGGATGCGGCGTACGCCGGCGGTGAGCTGGTCGCCGAGCTGGAGCTGCTGGCGCGGCTCAGTGCCCCGGAGCTGTTCGACGAGCCCGCGCTCGCCAGGAACTGAAACCTGTTCTAGATTGCGCCCATGACCGCGGACGTCTTCGCCCCGACCACGCTCGGCCCCGTGCGCCTGCGCAACCACACGGTCAAGGCCGCGACGTTCGAGGGGCGCGCGCCCCACGGGCAGGTCACCGACGAGCTCATCGACTACCACCTCGCGGTGACGCGCGGCGGGGTCGGGCTGACCACGGTGGCCTACCT
Source organism: Nocardia sp. 149-1B (assembly GCF_057747975.1). NCBI lineage: Bacteria > Bacillati > Actinomycetota > Actinomycetes > Mycobacteriales > Nocardiaceae > Nocardia > Nocardia sp. 149-1B. Next base: position 4,425,613 of record NZ_CM173233.1, on the reverse strand, counting down.
CGCGATCGCGCCGGAGGGGCGCACGCACCGCGAGCAGATCGTGGTGGGGGAGTCGACCCTCGCCGGGCTGGCGCGGCTCGCGGATGCCGTGCACGAGACCGGTGCGGCGATCGCGGGCCAGGTCGGGCACGCCGGGCCGGTCGCGAACGGCCGCTCCAACGGGGTCAAGGCGCTCAGTGCCAGCCGGATGCCGAGTCCGTTGTCGATGCAGATGATCAAGTCCGCCACCGAGGCCGACCTGACCCGGATCACCCGTGACTACGTGTCCGCCGCGCGGACGTTGGTGCGTGCCGGCTTCGACGTGCTCGAGCTGCACATGGCGCACAGCTATCTGATCTCCTCCTTTCTCGCGCCCGGTCTCAACCGCCGCAAGGACGGCTGGGGTGGGTCCTTGGAGAACCGGTCGCGGCTCGGCCGCCAGGTCGCTCGAGCGGTGCGGGACGAGATCGGCTCGGACGCCGCGATCACGGCGAAGGTGAGCGTCGGCGACGGCTTCCGCGGTGGCGTCACCACTGATGAGGGCGTGGAGTACGCGCAGCTGCTCGAGGCCGACGGCACCCTCGACGCGCTGCAGCTCAGCGGCGGGTCGTCGTTGATGAACCCCATGTACCTGTTCCGCGGCGAGGCTCCGGTCGAGGAGTTCGCGGCCACGATGCCCCTCGTCGTACGCCTCGGCATGAAGACGCCGATGGGGCGCGGGTTCCTCAAGGCCTACCCGTTCGAGGAGGCCTACTTCCGCGAGAAGGCGCTGCGCTTCCGCGCCGCGGTGTCGATGCCGCTGATGCTGCTCGGCGGCATCAATCAGCGGGCCACCATGGAGCAGGCGATGGCCGATGGCTTCGAGCTCGTCGCGATGGGCCGCGCACTGCTCCGCGAGCCCGACCTCGTCAACCGGCTCCAATCGGGCCGCGCCGAGGCCGGGGTCTGCATCCACTGCAACCGCTGCATGCCCACGATCTACTCCGGCACCCGCTGTCCGATCGTCACTCCGGAGCCTCTCGTCCACTTGTAACGCGGCGGCGGACCCTTCCCAGGGCACTAGAACGTGTTCTAGATTGCGCGCATGGCAGAACCGTTGAAGGTCGTCGTCTGGTCCACGGGGACCATCGGACGGCACGCGATCAAGGGCATCGACGCCCACCCGGACCTCGAGCTGGTGGGGGTGTGGGTGTCCAACCCCGACAAGGACGGCAAGGATGCCGGCGAGCTGGCCGAGCTCGGCCGTGAGCTGGGCGTCCTGGCGACGACCGACAAGCAGGCGCTGCTGGCGATGCGGCCCGACGCGATCGTGCACACCGCGATGACCGACGACCGGGTCTTCGAGTCGATCGAGGACCTCATCGACTTCCTCGAGGCCGGCATCAACGTCACCTCGAGCGGCCCGGTGCTGCTGCAGTGGCCGGAGCACATCCTGCCGCCGGAGACGATGGAGCGGATCACCAAGGCCGGTGAGCGCACCGGCGCGAGCCTGCACGTCAACGGCATCGACCCCGGCTTCGCCAACGACGTGCTGCCGCTGGTGCTGACCAGCCTCAGCCAGCGCATCGACGAGGTGCGGGTGATGGAGATCTGCGACTACTCCACCTACTACCAGCCGGTGGTGATGAACGACCTGTTCGGCTTCGGCAAGCCCATGGACGAGCCCGGGTTCCTCTGGGCGCCGGGCATCTTGTCCATGGCGTGGGGCAGCGTCGTGCGCCAGATCGCCGCCGGCCTCGGCATCGTCCTCGACGAACCGCTCACCGAGGACGTCGACCGCCGGCCCGCGGAGGTCGACACCTCGAGCGTCTCGGGCGACGTCGCGGCCGGCACCATGGGGGCGGTCCGCTTCCAGGTCATCGGCAAGGTCGACGGCGTCCCGCGGGTGGTGCTCGACCACATCACGCGTACGGCGCCGGACCAGGTGCCCGAGTGGCCCACGCCGCCGCAGGGCGACGGCTGCTACCGGGTGCAGATCACCGGCGAGCCGTTCATGCAGCTCGACTTCACCCATCACGGCGAGCACGGCGACCACAACGTCTCGGGGATGATCGTCACCGCGCAGCGGATCGTCAACGCCGTACCCGCCGTCGTCGCCTCGCCCGGCGGCCTCGTCACCGCCCTCGACCTGCCGCTGGTCACCGGCAAGGGCCTGGTGAGCAAGGCGTGAGCATCCTCGACAGGTTCTCCGTCGCCGGCCAGGTCGCGATCGTCACCGGCGCCGGCCGCGGGCTCGGTGCCGCGACCGCGGTCGCGCTCGCGGAGGCCGGGGCCGACGTGCTGATCTCGGCCCGCACCGAGCGTCAGCTCGACAAGGTCGCCGAGCAGATCCGCGCCACCGGCCGTCGTGCCGTCGTCGTGGCCGCCGACCTCAGCGACCTCGACGCTGTCGCCGGCCTCGCGCAGGTGGCGTACGACGAGCTCGGCCGGCTCGACACCGTGGTCAACAACGTCGGCGGCACGTTCCCGACGGAGTTCCTCAAGACCAGCAACGAGTTCCTCAACGAGGCGTTCAGCTTCAACGTCACCACCGCCCACGCGCTGACCCGGGCGGCGGTCCCGCTGATGCTGAAGGACCCCGACCAGCAGAAGAGCGTCGTCACGATCAGCTCGATGATGGGCCGCACCGCCGACCGGGGCTTCATCGCCTACGGCACCGCCAAGGCCGCGCTCGCGCACTGGACGAAGATGGCGGCGCAGGACCTCGCGCCACGCATCCGCGTCAACGGTATCTACGTCGGCTCGATCATGACCAGCGCCCTGGAGTACGTCGCGGGCCAGCCGGAGCTGATGAGCCAGCTCGAGACGAAGACCCCGCTCGGCCGGGTCGGCGAGCCCGAGGACATCGCCGCCGGTGTGGTCTACCTCGCCTCCCGGGCCGGGCAGTACGTCACCGGCAAGCTGCTCGAGATCGACGGCGGCATCCAGCAGCCCACCCTCGACCTCGGGTTCCCTGACGTGGCCCCGTAAGGTCCGCGACGTGACCCACTCCTCGACCCCGACGGCCCACGCGGTCTCGCCCGACTCCGGCGAGCACTGGAGCAAGGAGGGCGCGTGGCGGGTCGCCGAGGGCATCCACCGGATCCCGCTGCCGCTGCCGATGGACGGCCTCAAAGCGATCAACGTCTACGTGATCGAGACCGCCGATGGGCTCACCCTGATCGATGGCGGCTGGGCGATCGAGGTCGCGCGCGACCTGCTCGAACGGTGCCTGCGCGAGGTCGGTTACGGGTTCGGTGACATCCGCCGGTTCCTGGTCACCCACGTCCATCGCGACCACTTCACGATGGCGACGGTCCTCGGCCACGAGTGCGGCGCGGACGTGGCGCTCGGCCTCGGCGAGAAGCCGGCGCTGGAGCTGCTCAACGACGCGACGCTCGACGAGAGCCCGTTCCTCGAGGTGCTCCGCACCGCCGGCGCACACGAGATCGCCGACCTCTGGGCGGCTGGCGGCGGCGAGCGGCCGGACCGGGCGATGTGGCTGTTCCCCGACACCTGGCTCGACGGCGACCACCAGATCCCGGTCGGCGCCCGCACGCTCGACGCTGTGCACACCCCGGGGCACACGCCGGGGCACTACGTGTTCGCCGACCGGCAGGCAGGACTGCTGTTCGCCGGCGACCACGTGCTGCCGACGATCACGCCCTCGATCGGGTTCACCGTGCCGCCCACGCCCGACCCGCTCGGCGACTTCATGGCCTCGCTGACCAAGGTCCGGGCGCTGCCCGACCTGCAGGTGCTCCCGGCCCACGGGCCGGTCGCGCCGTCCTCGCACGCGCGCGTCGACGAGCTGTTGTCCTTCCACGACCGCCGCCTCGAGCTGAGCCTCGCGGCTATCGTCGACACGCCGGCCACCGGGTTCGACGTCGCCCACCAGCTCGCCTGGACGCGCCACGAGAAGGCGTACGACGAGCTCGACCTGTTCAGCCAGGGCATGGCCGCGATGGAGACCAAGGCCCACCTCGAGCTGCTCGTCGCGCGGGGTCAGGCGACCCGCGAGGAGACGCCCGGCGGCGTGCTGTTCCGCGGGCTTTCGCCAGCCCTGTAAGGGCTCTCGCCATCGCGACCCGGCCCGGGGGCCGGCGCTCCGGCCTGTCCGGAGAAGGTCCGAAAACCGCCAGCAAGAAGGGGTTGTAATTCCTGAGACGTGTGTCACACTAATCCGACCGAGCGAGCGCTCGGTCGCATCGAGCTCGGGAGCGGTGCCGGACCAGGGAGGGAACCGGGATGGCGGTGGCGGTGGGTGTCGAGGTCGCGCACGACGAGGTCGTGGACGTGTTCTCCAGCTGGTTGGCACGGTTCGCCGCGGCGACCGGCGCCGGCGACGCGGAGGCCGTGACCGGCCTGCTCGTCAGCGACTGCTGGTGGCGCGACCTGCTCGCCCTCACCTGGGACCTCGAGACGTTCCGCGGCGTGGACCGCATCGGCCCGATGCTCGCCGAGCACCTGCCCCGCTCGGCCCCGGGCGAGTTCGCCATGGTGACCGAGTTCGGCCCTCGCCTGCAGGGCGAGGGTGACGACCGGACGATCGAGGGCTTCTTCACCTTCGAGACCCCGCTGGTCCACTGCCGGGGTGTGGCGCGGCTGCGCCAGGTCGACGGTGCCTGGCTGGCCTGGACGGTGATGACTGGCGCCGAGGACATCAAGGGCCACGAGCGGGCGCTGGGCGCCCGCCGGCCGATCGGCCCGCGGCACGTCCCGGGCGCGACGTCGCAGAAGAACTGGAAGGACATCCGCGGTGAGCGGATCGCCTACGCCGACCGTGAGCCGGACGTCGTCGTGATCGGCGCCGGTCAGGGAGGTCTCGCCGTCGCTGCCAACCTCGGCCTGATGGGCGTCGACACGTTGATCCTCGAGCGCAGCGAGCGGGTCGGCGACGGGTGGCGAAAGCGCTACCACTCCCTCGTCCTGCACGACCCGGTCTGGGCCGACCACCTGCCCTACCTGCCGTTCCCCGCGTCCTGGCCGATCTACTCGCCCAAGGACAAGATCGCCGACTGGTTCGAGTCCTACGCCGCCGCCATGGAGCTGAACGTGTGGACCTCGGCGGTGCTCGGTGAGAGTGCGTACGACGAGGCGGACGGGCGCTGGACGCTGCACGTGAGCACCCCGGCGGGGGATCGCGTGCTCCGCCCCCGCGATCTGATCCTCGCGACCGGAGCGGCCGCCGAGGTCCACCTCCCCGACATCGCGGGCCGTGACCTGTTCCGGGGCACGTCGTACCACTCCAGCCAGCACGGCTCGGGCGGCAACTGGGCCGGGCGCAAGGCCGTGGTGGTCGGAGCGTGCAACAGCGGCCACGACATCGCCCAGGACCTCTATGAGGCGGGCGCCCAGGTCACGATGGTCCAGCGCTCCTCGACGTACATCATGAGCCAGGAGCACGGCATCCCCGCGATCTTCGGCGCCAACTTCGTCGAGGGCGGTCCGCCCACCGAGTACGCCGACCTGCTCGCCAGCGCCTACCCGTGGCCGTTGGTGCTGGAGGGTGCCGTCGAGCAGACCCGGCAGACCGGCGTCCTCGATGCCGAGCTGCTCGCCTCGCTCGACGCGGTCGGGTTCCAGCGCAACGACGGACCCGGTGGCACCGGGCTGATGGGCTACGCGCTGGCCAAGGGCGGCGGCTACTACATCGACGTCGGCTGCTCGCGGCTGATCGCGGAGCGCAAGATCGCGCTCGCGCAGGGCAGCGGTGTCGCGGAGTTCACCCCCACCGGGGTGCGCCTGGAGGACGGGCGCGAGCTCGAGGCCGACCTCGTCGTCCTCGCGACCGGCTACCTCAACATGCGCGAGACCGCCCGCCGCATCCTCGGCGACAGCGTGGCGGACAAGTGCCCCCAGGTCCTCGGGATCGGTGCGGACGGCGAGATCGGCGGCCTCTACCGCCGGACCGGGCACCCAGGTTTCTGGTTCATGGGCGGCCCGCTCGCCTGGGTGCGCATCTACGCCAAGCACCTGGCCCTCCAGATCACGGCCGACCACGCAGGAGTCCTCGACTCCTGACCGCTCCGCGTCAGCGGACCCACGGAGCCTGCTCGGGGGCTTCACCATCCCCGGCCCGATGGGATCACCCCTGCCCCTGTGCAGCCCACCGGCCACCGCCCGTGCCACCCCGGTCCGGGTGTCACAGAAGGAGAAGTCATGCAACGCAGCAGATGGTCGAGGGCTCGGGTCGGCATGGTCGCGGGACTGTCCGGGATCGCGATGGTCCTGTCCGCGTGCGGGAGCGACGGTGAGTCGTCGTCCGGTGGTTCGTCGAAGAAGCTCGTCTACTTCATGGCGCCGAACACCACCCCCACCCGGTACATCCAGCAGGACGGGCCGGACTTCGAGGCCGCACTGAAGAAGCTCGACCCCGACGTCGAGGTGAAGTTCGTCAACGGGAACGGCAGCTCGGACACCCAGCTCTCGCAGGCCAACTCGGCGATCGCCGCCGGTGCCGACGCCCTCGTCGTGGTCGCCGCCGACCCCAACACCAGCGCCGGGCTGCTCCAGGCCGCACAGCAGGCGAACGTGCCCGTGATCGGCTACGAGAACCCGCCGATCAACGGCGCGATGTACGCCCAGGTCGTCTTCGACCCGAAGGCCGTCGGTGCCCTCCAGGGCCAGTACTTCGCCGATCAGGTGAAGGCGGGCGCGCTTGGTGACACGCCCGTGAAGGTCGCGCGGCTGTACGGCAACAAGGGCGACGTGTACACGACCGAGATGCTGGCGGGCCAGAACGAGGCCCTGGACCCGCTGATCGCGGACGGCTCCATCGACGTGGTGTGCGAGGACTACGTCAAGGACTGGGCTCCCGACAACGCCCAGGTCGCGGCGGAGCAGTGCCTCACGAAGACCCAGAACGACGTCGACGCGTTCCTCGGGTTCTACGACGGCATCACCGCCGGGGTCATCGCGGCGCTCAAGGGCAAGGATGTCAGCATCCCTGTCTACGGCGGCCAGAACCCCGAGCTGACCGGCCTGCAGTACATGCTGACCGGTGACCAGCAGGACAACGTGCTCAAGGCGTTCTCGGTCGAGGCCGAGGCCGCGGCCAAGATCACCCTCGCCGCGATGAACGGCGAGGAGCCGCCATCCGACCTGGTCAAGGACACCGTCGACAACGGTGCCGCGCAGGTGCCGACGGCCAAGCTGCCCGCCACGCTCATCCACCTCGAGGACGGGAAGGACCCGGGCGACGTCGTGCAGCAGGCCGTCGACCTCGGGATCTTCACCTGGGAGGAGATCTGCACGGGCCCGGCGGCGGCGACGCCGACCTGCAAGGAGAAGGTCGGCTGAGCCGACGACGAGAGCCGGGGGTGGCCGCCGTCCCCCGAGCGGCCACCCCCATCCCGTCGGCTTCCGTCGACTCCCATCGACTCCTATCGACAAGGAGCACCCATGCCCGCACTGCACCCGACCGCCGGCGCGGCCACCGCGCCTGCGGCTGCGCCCGAGCCCTTCTTGGAGCTGCGCCAGGTCTCGAAGTACTTCGGCGGCGTCCGCGCCCTGCACGAGGTCGACCTCGCGCTGCGCCAGGGTGAGGTCGTCGCGCTGGTCGGCGACAACGGCGCCGGCAAGACCACGCTGGTGAAGATGATCTCCGGCGTCGAGCACCCGGACGCCGGCGAGGTGGTCGTCCACGGCCGTGCCGTGCGGCTCGACAGTCCCCGGACGGCGGCGGCCAACGGGATCCACACCGTCTACCAGGACCTCTCGCTGTGCGACAACCTCGACGCGGTGCGCAACCTCTTCCTCGGGCACGAGGTGGCGGGGAGCAGGTGGCGCGGGCGGCCGGTGAATCGGCACCGGATGGAGGACGAGGCCCGGCGGGTGCTCGACAGCCTGTCGGTGCGGATCCGATCGCTCAGCACGCCCGTCGGCGGCCTGTCGGGTGGGCAGCGGCAGGGCATCGCGATCTGTCGGGCCCTGATCTCGGACCCGCGACTGGTGCTGCTCGACGAGCCCACCGCGGCCTTGGGTGTCTCGCAGCGCGCGGAGGTGCTCGGCCTGATCGAGCGGCTCAAGCACCAGAATCGCGGCGTGGTGGTGATCTCCCACGACCTCAAGGACGTGCAGCAGGTGGCGGACCGTGTGGTGGTCATGCGCCTGGGCGCGAAGGTCGCGGAGTTCACCCGCGGTGCGTACACCTCCAACGACCTCGTCGCCGCGATGACCGGCGCGCACGAGAGCACCGACGACACCGGCAGGAGCACCCGATGACCACCACGGCAGGCGCTCGGGCCGAACGGGCTGCGCCCGAGGAGCACCAGGTGCCGCTCAGCGGCCGGATCCTCGAGGCTCTGGGCGTCCGCTACCGCAGCATCCCGATCCTGGTGGTGCTGGCACTGATCTGGCTGTTCTTCTACAGCCAGAACACCGCGTACCTCAGCGTCGGCAACATCACGAACCTCTCCCTGCAGATCGTCACCACGGCGATCCTGGCCCTCGGCATCGTGTTCGTGCTTCTGGTCGGCGAGATCGACCTCTCCTCCGCGATCCTCAGCGGGGTGTGTGCGACGGTCGCTGCCAATCTCGCCGTCCGAGAGGGCTGGCCGCTGGCCGCCGCCATCCTGCTCGCGATCGCTGTCGGGATGGTCATCACGTTCATCGAGGCGCAGGTCGTCATCTTCGGGGTGCCCTCCCTCATCGTGACGCTGGGCGGGATGGTGATCCTGCAGGGCCTGCTGCTGGTGGTGCTGCCCCCGGAGTTCACGGTCAACGTCGCAGGCACGGGGTACGCCGACATCGCCAGCACCCGCCTCTCGAGCGGGACCAGCTACCTCCTCGCGGTCGTAGGCCTGGCCGGCTACGTGCTCATGCTGGTGCGCCGCCAGATGCATCGCTCCGGGTCGGTGCCCGCCGCCGCGCGCTCACGAGCGGTGCTCCTCCCGGCCGCGGTCGCCGCCGTCGTCGTGCTCGGGACCGTGGCCCTCCTCAGTCACGCCCGCGGCCTGCCCCTGCCCGTCTTGATCCTGGTCGCGCTGCTGCTGGTCGCCGCCTATGCGACCACCCAGACGACGTACGGCGTCCACCTGTACGCGGTCGGCGGCAACAGGGAGGCGGCCCAGCGGGCGGGGATCCCCGTCTCGCGGATGATCGCCTACTCCTTCCTCGTCCTCGGCGTCTGCGCCGCGGTGGCCGGCATCGTCGATGCCTCACGGCTGCTCGGCGTGTCGAACTCCTCCGGAGGTGGCTCGCTGATGCTCAACGCGATCGCTGCCGCCGTGGTCGGGGGTGTGAGCCTGTTCGGTGGTCGCGGCAGCGTGTGGGCCGCCCTGCTGGGCGCGCTGGTCATCGGCTCGATCAACAACGGTGTGCAGCTGCTCGGGCTCTCCCCCGAGGTGCAGAGCTTTGCCACCGGCGGCGTGCTCATCGTCGCCGTCGGCATCGACGTGGTGATCACCCGAGGGTCGCTCCTGCCGAGCCGCCGATGAGCGGCCCCGTCCCGTCGTGGGTCCCGACCCGGGAGATCCTCGAGGACGCACGGATCGTCCGGTTCGCGCACTGGGCCGACGGGCACGGCCTCGTCGAGCTGCCCGATCCCAGCGACTACCGCGCCCTGCAGTCCTGGTCGGCGACAGACCCCGAGGGCTTCTGGGGCGGGGTCGCGACGTTCTTCGACGTCCTCTTCGCCACGCCGGCGGAGGGCCCCCTGGCGGATCGCTCGATGCCCGGAGCGCGCTGGTTCCCCGGGGCCACGCTGAACTTCGGCGAGCACCTGCTCCGCCATGGTGCGGACGAGCGGACGGCCGTGGTGCTGGTGCGCGACGACGGCCATCGCAAGTCGATCACGTTCGGCGAGCTGCGGGGGCAGGCGGGCGCGCTTGCGGCTCACCTCGAGGCGGCCGGGGTGCGCCCCGGCGACCGGGTGGCGGCGTACCTGCCGAACTGTGTCGAGGGTGTCGTCGCCTTCGCGGCCGCCGCGCTGGTCGGCGCGACCTGGTCGCAGACGGCGCTCGACTACGCACCGCACGCGGCCGCCGAGCGGCTCGCCCAGCTCGAGCCGACCGTGCTCCTGGCCGGCGCGGGGTACCTGCTGCGAGGCGAGGTGCGCGACCGGCGCGACGCCGTCGTCGAGCTGCGCGCGCTGCTGCCGACCGTCACTCACACGATCGTGATCGAGACCGCGGGGCTCGTCGTCGACGCCAGCGAGACCGGCACGGTCACCTGGGCGGAGGCGATCCGCGTGCCCGCCGCACCGGCGCCGCGGCCCGTCCCCTTCGACCACCCGCTGTGGGTGCTGTTCACCTCCGGCACCACCGGCCGGCCGAAGGGGATCGTGCACGGTCACGGAGGGGCGTTGCTCGAGCAGCTCGTCTCGCCCGGCTTCCACCTCGACCTCGACGAGGACGACGTCTTCCTCTGGTACACCTCCCCGAACTGGATGATGTGGAACGCCCAGGTCTGCGGGTTGCTGTTGGGGGCGACCGTCGTGCTGTACGACGGAAGCCCGGCGAGCCCCACCCCCGATGCGCTCTGGCGGGTGGCGGAGGAGCTCGGAGTGACCGTGCTCGGCACCAGCCCGGCGTACCTGCAGTCCTGCGCACGGGCTGGCGTCGAGCCCGGCCGCGACCTCGACCTCCACGCGCTGCGGATCCTGGGCGTGACGGGATCGGTGCTGCCGCCGAGCGGGAACGTGTGGGTCCGCGAGCACGTGGATCCGCGGGTGCAGGTCGCCTCGATGAGCGGTGGCACCGACATCGTGGGCATCTTCGTCGCGAGCGCCCCGACCACGCCGGTCTGGGACGGTGAGATCAGTGCCCCGGCGCTCGGCGTCGCGCTGGAGGTCTGGGACGAGAGCGGCCGGCCCGTGCCGCCCGGTGAGCCGGGCGAGATGGTGATCACTGCCCCGATGCCCTCGATGCCGGTCCATCTCTGGGGCGACCCGGAGGGAGGGGCCTACCGGGAGGCCTACTTCTCGACGTTCCCGGGTGCGTGGCGACAGGGCGACGCGATCACGCTCACCGAGCGCGGCACCGTGGTCATCCACGGGCGGTCGGACTCGACGCTCAACCGCAACGGCGTCCGGCTCGGCAGTGCCGAGATCTACGAGGCGGTCGAGTCGCTGCCCGACGTGGTGGACGCGCTGGTGGTCGGCGTGGAGCTGGCGGAGGGTGGGTACTGGATGCCGATGTTCATCGTGCCCGGTCCGGGCGTGGATGCCGGGGACGACCTGCGGGACCGGGTCCGCGCGGAGATCGCACGGCGTACGTCGGCGCGGCACGTGCCGGACGAGATCGTGCTGGCCCCGGCGCTGCCGCACACCAAGACCGGCAAGAGGATGGAGGTCCCCGTCAAGCGCATCCTCCAAGGCGCCGACCCGGACCGGGTGGCCAGCGCGGGCGCTGTGGACGACCCCGACGCCTTGCGGTGGCTCATCGACTACGCACGGGATCGGCGGGTGTGAGGGTGGAACGACGCGCAAGCCTGGACAATGCGGAGACCAACGGACTCCGGGAAGCAGGGACGCCGATGAGCACAGCCGAGGACTGGCGGACCTACCACGACCAAGGTCTTCCGCGGGTGCTCATGGCCGCCCTCGAGACGTTCGCCGAGAAGGGCTACCACGGGACCACCACCCGCCAGCTCGCCGAGCGCTCCGGCCTGTCGGTACCGGGGATCTACCACCACTACCGATCCAAGCAGGACATCCTCTTCGACCTGATGATGGTGATCATCGACGAGCTGATCGAGCGCAGCCGCCAGGCGCTCGCCACCGCCGGCGATGACCCACGCGACCAGTTCGACGCGCTCGTGGAGTCGTTGCTGCGTTTCCACATGTTCCGTCAGAAGGGCGCGGTGGTCTCGACGAGCGAGCTGCGCAGCCTCGAGTCCGGCAACCGCGAGACCTATGTCGCGCGGCGCGACGAGCAGCAGGCGATGATCCTCCGGATCGTGCAGGCAGGGGTGGACGCCGGCGACTTCGCCACGCCGTACCCGCACGACGCGGCGCGAGCGATCGCCTCGCTCTGTGTCGGCGTCGCGTCGTGGTACCGACCCGACGGCGAGCTCTCGGTCGAGATGCTGCTCGAGCGTCACCTGACCATCGCCGAGGCCATCGTCGGCCTGCACTGAACCGACCACCGATCCACACACCAGGACACCTGACGGGGGACCCATGTCCGCACGCATCACCGACCGAGCGCTCGGTTCAGTGCCGGCCGATCTCGTCGAACGTACGCGGGTCTTCGTCCGTGAGCACGTGCTCGCGATCGACGACGAGCACGACGGGGACGTCGCCGCCGCGGGTGGCGACCAGCTCCGGGTCCGGCTGCAGGACCAGGCCCGGGCTGCCGGCATCTTCGGTCCGCACGTGCCGGTCGAGCTCGGCGGGCACGGCCTGTCGATGACGGAGCGGGCGGCCGTCTTCGAGGAGGCGGGCTACTCGCTGTTCGGTCCGCTGGCGCTCAACGCGGCCGCCCCGGACGAGGGCAACGTCCACCTGCTCGACGTGGTGGCGACCAGCGGCCAGCGCGAGCGCTACCTCCTCCCTCTGGCCCGGGGGGAGGTGCGCTCGGCGTTCGCGATGACCGAGCCGGCTCCGGGCGCGGGGTCGGACCCGACGATGCTGAGCACCCGGGCCGAGCGGGTGGACGGCGGCTGGCGGCTGCACGGCCGCAAGGTGTTCATCACCGGCGCAGACGGCGCGGCGTTCCTCATCGTGATGGCCCGCACCAGCGGCGAGCCGGGGTCATCGGGCGGTGCCACGATGTTCCTGACGGCCGCCGACGCGCCCGGAGTCCACGTCGGCAGGCATCTGCCGACCATGGACCGATCGATGGTCGGCGGCCACTGCGACGTCCGGCTCGACGGCGTCATCGTGGCCGACGACGAGGTCCTCGGCGAGGTCGACGAGGGCTTCCGCTATGCCCAGGTCCGGTTGGGGCCGGCTCGGATGACGCACGTGATGCGGTGGCTCGGTGCGGCCCGCCGTGCCCAGGAGATCGCGGTTGCGCACGTCGCCGCCCGCGAGGCATTCGGGGGACGCCTCGGCGACCTCGGCATGGTCCAGCAGATGGTGGCCGACAACGAGATCGACCTGGCTGCCACCCGGGCGCTGCTGCTCGAGGCGTGCCGTCAGCTCGACGCCGGTGAGCGCGCCTCCCACGCGACCAGCATCGCCAAGACGTTCGCCGGCGAGGCGCTCCACCGGGTCGCCGACCGGTCGGTCCAGCTCTGCGGCGGGCTGGGTGTCTCCGCCGACCTCCCGGTCGCGAAGATCCTCCGGGAGCTGCGCCCGTTCCGGGTGTACGACGGGCCGTCCGAGGTGCACCGCTGGTCGATCGCGCGCCGCGTGGTCCGCGCCGCCTCCGGACCGGGTCTATGAGCGCGGCACCCCCACCCGGCCTCGACCTGGGCGCGATCGGCGGGTTCCTCGCAAGCGAGGGCATCCCGGTCGCCGGCCGGCTGCAGGCACGGCTGATCGAGGGCGGTCGGTCCAACTTGACCTTCGACGTCACCGACGGCCGCCACCGATGGGTCCTGCGCCGCCCACCGCTCGCGGCGACCACGCCGTCCGCCCACGACATGGCACGCGAGTTCCGGGTCATGCGGGCGCTGGAGGCCACCGACGTCCCCGTCGCCAGCACCGTCGTGCTCTGTGCGGACCCCGCGGTGACCGGAGCCCAGTTCACGGTGGTCGAGTACGTCGAGGGCACGACGATCCGGACCCGCGACGAGCTCGGTGCGTTGGACGACGACCAGGTCGCGGCGTGCGCTCAGGCCCTGGTGGCCGCGCTGGCCGGGCTCCACCGCGTGGACTACCGCAGCGTGGGTCTGGAGAGCTTCGGTCGCGCTCACGGATACGCGGGCCGACAGCTGCGGCGCTGGAGCGGGCAGTGGCGGATCGTCGCCTCGGACCAGTCCTCTCCGGTGGAGCGACAGGCCGAGAAGCTGGCCGAGCGACTGGTGGACCGGCTGGCGGCGGCGGTGCCCGAGCAGGAGCACACCACGGTCGTCCACGGAGACTTTCGCATCGACAACACCTTGCTGGCGGTCGATGACCCCGCCGCCGTACGCGCCCTCGTCGACTGGGAGATGTCCACCCTCGGTGACCCGGTCGCGGACGTCGCTCTCATGTGCGCCTACCGGCATCCGGGCCTCGACCTGGTGCTCGGGACCGACGCGGCCTGGGCCAGCGACCGGCTCCCGGACCCCGAAGCGCTGGCGGCTCTCTACGAGTCGGTGGCGCCGGCGCCGTTGGACCACTGGGAGTTCCACATGGGTCTCGCCTACTACAAGCTGGCGGTCATCGCCGAGGGGATCGGCCACCGGTTCCGCGCGGGCGCCACGCACGGCTCGGGCTTCGAGACGGCCGGCGACTCGGTGGTCGGGTTCCTCGAGGCCGGCCTGGGCCACCTGCGGTAGTCAGCGACGCAGGCGCATCGGGGTGTGGGGGATGTCGTCCTCCAGGAACTCCGGACCTGACACCTCGAACCCGAACGTCGCGTACCACCCGGTCAGCGGCGACTGGGCGTCCAGCACCACGTCGCGGCCCGTCGAGACCGACAGTGCGGTGTGCATGACGACGTCGGCCCGGCCGGCACCCCGGGCCTCCCGGGCGAGGAGCACGCGGCCGATCCGCCACACGTCCTGGTCGTCGAGCACCCGGGCGTAGCCCACGAGGCCGTCGCCGTCGCGCAACAGCACGTGCCGGGTCCCCGCCTCCACGTCCCGGCCGTCGAGGTCGGGGTAGGGGCAGGTCTGCTCGACGATGAAGACGTCCTGGCGCAGTCGGCACACGTCGTAGACGGTCGCGCCGTCGAGGTCGGTGAAGGGGACGGCGATGCACGTCACGAGAGGAACTCCAGGGTGCGTCGGCGGGCCGCGTGGGCCTCGGGGATGAACGGCAACAGGGGGTAGACGTGGATCAGGTCGTGCGCCTCGACGTAGGTGAGGTCCCAGCCCGCCTCGGCGGCCCGGCGGGCGAGCAGCCGGCACCCCGGCGCGAGGGTGTCGCGGGTGCCGCAGAACATCAGCGCGGGCGGCAGCCCGTCGAGGTCGCCGAGCGCCGGGCTCACCTCCGGCCGGCCCAGGTCCTCGGCCGACCCGGCCCACCACACGGCGTACGCACGCAGCTTGCCGAGGAACAACCACGGGTCACGGACCGTGAACCGCTCGGTCTCCGGCGTCGCGGTCGTCAGGTCGACCCACGGCGAGTGCAGCAGCAGCCGCGAGGCCTGGGGGCCGCCGCGGTCGCGGAGCGTCAGCGCGATCGCCAGCGCGTAGCCGCCGCCGGCGGAGTCGCCCGCGAGCACCAGCTCCTCCGAGTCACCGGCCCAGCGGGCAGTCAGGTCGGCGATCGTCTCGTGGGAGGCGCGCCAGGTGTGCTCGGGGGTGAGCGGGTAGTCCGGCAGCACCACCCGTGCACCGAGGTCCGTGGCCAGCCGGCACACGTAGCGCAGGTGGAACGGGTCGATCGGCGCGACGTAGCCACCGCCGTGGAGGTAGACGATCGTGCGGTGCGGGTCGGTGCCGCGCGGCGTCACGACGTACGACACGAACTCGCCGGCCGGGCCGCTCAGCACCTCGGTGACCACCGAGAACCGCTTCGCGAAGCGCGGCACCAGCCGGGTCGGCAGCCGCCGGCCGAGGCTCACGTGCCACCGCTCGAGGCGGGCCCGTTCGGCCTCGATGGTGTCCAGCTCGCGGGACCGGCGGAGCCGAGGCACGGCCCAGGCGAGGGCCTCGTGGCGGCGGCTCGGACTCATGGATCGCAGCCTCCCACAGCCGGCGTGTCACAGATCGCGGGTGGCCGGTGTCTGGTGGGTGACAACGGATCAGGACCCCGTGATCCCCCAGCGAAGGAGACCCCGATGCCCAGCACGTTCCGCATCCCGAAGGCGCGCATCACCGGTCTGTACGGCAAGGCCATGTCGGCCTACGCCCGCCGCACCTACGGCCAGATCCCCGACAACGCCTACGTCTTGTGGCACCACCGCCCGGTGCTGAAGGCCGTGCTGAAGTTCGAGCAGCGGGTCGCGAAGTGGCAGGCGCTCGACCCGACGCTGAAGTCCTACGCCCAGCTCGCGAGCGCGGGCGTGATCGGCTGCAGCTGGTGCCTGGACTTCGGCTACTTCCTGGCCCACAACGAGGGGCTGGACCTCGCCAAGGTGCGTGAGGTGCCGCGTTGGCGCGAGTCGGACGTGTTCTCGCCACTCGAGCGCGACGTGCTCGAGTACGCCGAGGCGATGAGCTCCACGCCGCTGACCGTCACCGACGAGATGGTCGCGCACCTGATCGACCAGCTCGGGACCGAGGCCGTCGTCGAGCTCACCCAGATGGTCGCGCTGGAGAACATGCGGTCGCGGTTCAACTCCGCGGCCGGGCTGCAGAGCCAGGGATATTCGGATGTGTGCGAGCTGCCGCTCGCCGTACCGTCTGGTGACGTGATGCGGTCATGAGCGCCCCCGACTCGACCGACGTCTTCGTCAGCCACCGCAACCTGCTGTTCACGGTCGCCTACGAGATGCTCGGCTCGGCGGCCGACGCCGAGGATGTGCTGCAGGAGACCTGGCTGCGGTGGGTCGAGGTCGACCGCGCCGAGGTGCGCGACGAGCGGGCCTACCTGGTGCGCATCGCCACCCGGCTCGCGCTGAACCGGATGCGCACCAACGCCCGGCGCCGCGAGTCGTACGTCGGGCCGTGGCTCCCCGAGCCGCTGCTGACCACGCCCGACGTGGCCGAGGACGTCGAGCTCGCCGACAGCGTCTCGCTGGCGATGCTCACGCTGCTGGAGACCCTGGGGCCGACCGAGCGGGCGGTGTTCGTGCTGCGCGAGGTCTTCGACTTCGGCTACGAGGAGATCGCCGCGGCCGTCGACAAGTCCCCGGCGGCGGTCCGGCAGATCGCCCACCGGGCGCGCAGCCACGTGGCCGAGCGTCAGCCGCGGGTGCCGGCGACGCGCACCGAGCGCGAGCGGGTGATGCAGACGTTCCTGGCCGCGGCCGCCACCGGGGACATCCAGAGCCTGATGGACGTGCTGGCGCCCGACGTCGTGCTCGTGACCGATGGCGGCGGGATCAGGAAGGCCGCGCTGCGGCCGATCCTCGGGCGCGACAAGGTGCTCCGCTTCCTCGCCGCGGTGTCCGAGGGCGTCGACGCGGTGGCCGACGTGGTGGTCGTCAACGGCGCGCCCGCGCTGCGGCTGGTGGTCGGCGGTGAGCTCGACACCGTCGCCTCGATGGTCGTCGAGGACGGCCGGGTCACCGGCCTCTACCTCGTCCGCAACCCCGCCAAGCTCGCCCGCCTCGACGCGGTGGTCACGCTGACCCGGTGACGGTCCTCGGTGGTTTCGAGGCCGCGTCTCGCGCGTCGCCTTCGGCGCCGCGCGGGCCGCGGGATCGCTCTGGGGGTGGTGTTCCGACGTCACGGTTGCGGAGGCCTCGCTGGCTGCGGGAGGCATCCCACGTACTAGAGTCGCCTCACAACGCAGGGGAGCACGCCACACGTGCTGAGAGTGCGGATCCGCCGCAGACCCTATGAACCTGATCCGGTTAGCACCGGCGAAGGGAGTCGGAGTTGAAGATGTCCCGTGCCCTGGCACCACTGGCGGCCCCGTTGGCCACCGTCCTCGCGCTCGGCCTGGCGGCCTCCGGCTGCTCGCTCGTGGGCGACAGCTCGTCGGGCGACGAGCCCCGCAGCGGCGGCACGAGCGCCGCGCCCGACCGTGTCGTGCTGATCACCCACGACTCGTTCGTGCTGCCCAAGCCGCTGATCAAGCAGTTCGAGCAGCAGTCCGGCCTCGACCTGGTGGTCCGGGCCACCGGCGACGCCGGCATCCTCACCAACAAGCTGGTGCTGACCAAGGACGACCCGCTGGGCGATGTCGCGTTCGGCATCGACAACACGTTCGCGTCGCGGGCGCTCGACGCGGGCGTGTTCGCGCCGTACGACGCTCCGCTCCCCGACGGCGCGGGCCAGTACTCCCTGCCCGGCGACGACGACCACGACCTCACCCCGATCGACAACGGCAACGTGTGCGTCAACGTCGACGACACCTGGTTCGCCGCGCACCACCTGGCCGAGCCGACGTCGTTGGACGACCTCACCGACCCGGCGTACAAGGACCTGTTCGTGCTGCCCGGCGCCGCCACCAGCTCGCCCGGCATGGCGTTCCTGCTCGCCACGATCTCGGCGTACGGCGAGGACGGGTGGCAGGACTACTGGTCCAAGCTCATGGACAACGGCGCCGAGCTCACGGCCGGGTGGTCCGACGCCTACGAGGTCGACTTCACCCAGGGCGGGGGCAAGGGCGACCGGCCGATCGTGCTGTCCTACGACTCCTCGCCGGCGTTCACGGTGGCGGACGGCAAGACCTCGACGAGCGCGCTGCTCGACACCTGCTTCCGTCAGGTCGAGTACGCCGGCGTGCTGGACGGGGCGGCCAACCCCGACGGTGCCCGGCAGCTGGTCGACTTCCTGCTCAGTCCCGAGGTTCAGGCGGCGCTGCCCGAGAGCATGTACGTGTTCCCGGTCGACTCCTCGGTGGAGCTGCCGAAGGACTGGGCCCGGTTCGCGAAGCAGCCGACCGACCCGGCGACCGTCGACCCGGCCGACATCAGCGCGCACCGCGACGACTGGCTGCGGGAGTGGAGCGACATCACCTCCCGATGAGGCGCCAGGTGAACCCGCGGCTGGGCCGGGCACTCACCCTGGCCGGCCTAGCCGTCGTACCCCTGGTCGTGCTGGGTGTGTTCTTCGTGCTCCCGGTCAGCGGGATGCTCTCGGAGGGGTTCGTCACCGACGGCCGCTTCGACCCCGGAGGCGTCCTGGAGGTGCTGGGGCGCCCGCGGGTGCACCGGGTGCTGTGGTTCACCGTGTGGTCCTCGACCGTGGCGACGCTGGTCGCCGTGCTGCTGGGCCTGCCGGTCGCGCACCTGCTGCACCGCCGCCGGTTCGCCGGGCAGCGGGCGCTGCGGGCGCTGCTGCTGGTGCCGTTCGTGCTGCCGACGGTCGTGGTGGGTGTCGCGTTCCGCGAGCTCATCGGCGAGTCGGGCCCGCTGGGCTTCCTGGGCCTGGACGGCTCGGCGGCCGCGATCGTCGCCGGGCTGGTGTTCTTCAACGTGGCCGTGGTGATCCGGGCCGTCGGCGCCGCCTGGGAGTCGCTGGACCCGCGGCCCGCCGAGGCCGCGGCGGCGCTCGGCGCGAGCCCGGCCCAGGTGCTGCGCACGGTCACGCTGCCCGCGCTGCGGCCCGCGATCGTCAGCGCGGCGAGCGTGGTGTTCCTCTTCTGCGCCACGGCGTTCGGGGTGGTCCTCACCCTCGGGGGCCTGCGCTACTCGTCGGTCGAGACCGAGATCTACCTGCTCACGACGAACCTGCTCGACCTGCAGGCCGCGGCGGCGCTGTCGATCCTCCAGCTGCTGGCGATCACCGCGCTCCTGCTGGTGACCGGACGGCTGCGTGCGGTGCCCGACCCCACACTGGTCCGCTCCACGACCCGCGCGCCCCGGCCCGCCGCGGGCGACTGGCCGGGAGTGGTGGCGACAGCGCTCGTCCTGCTGCTGGTCGGCACGCCGCTGGCCGCCCTGGTCGTCGGGTCGCTGCACGTCGACGGGGCGTGGAGCCTCGGCAACTACCGCGCGCTCGGCGACAGCGGTCAGCAGGCGCTGCTCGTGCCGGTCGACGAGGCGCTCCTGACGTCGTTGCGTACGGCGGTCGACGCCACCTGGATGTCGCTCTCGCTGGGACTGCTGGTGACGGTCGTGGTCACCCGGCGCTCGCGCTCGCGCACCGAGCGACGGGTGCGCGGTCTGCTCGACGGCCTCTTCATGCTCCCGCTCGGCGTCTCGGCCGTGACCCTCGGCTTCGGCTTCCTGATCACCCTCGACCGGCCGCCCCTGGACCTGCGTGACTCCCCGCTGCTGGTCCCGATCGCCCAGGCCCTGGTGGCGTTGCCGCTGGTCGTGCGCACGCTGGTGCCGGTGCTCGGCGGCATCGACGACCGCCAGCGCCAGGCGGCTGCCTCGCTGGGCGCGGGCCCGCTGCGCACGTTCGCGACCGTCGACCTGCCCGCGATGTGGCGACCGCTCACCGCGGCCGCCGGCTTCGCGTTCGCGGTGTCCCTGGGGGAGTTCGGCGCTACCTCGTTCCTCGCTCGGGAGGACCACCCCACGCTGCCGGTCGTGATCTTCCGCCTCATCGGACACCCTGGTGCGATGAACTACGGCATGGCCCTCGCCGCGTCCGTCGTCCTCGCCGCCACGACCGCAGTCGTGATGCTGGCGGTCGAGCGGCTCCGGGTCACCTCGCTGGGTGCCCTGTGATGGACGGCGCCTGATGCTGACCCTGGACCACCTCGACGTCGCCTACGACGGTGCCCCGGCCGTCGTCGATGCCAGCCTCGAGCTCGCGGACGGACACGTGCTCGCGGTGCTGGGCCCGAGCGGGTCGGGCAAGTCCACGTTGCTCCGGGCGGTCGCCGGGCTCGAGCCGCCGGCTGCGGGGCGGATCTGCTGGGACGGCGCGGACCTCGCGGGCGTCCCCACCCACAAGCGCGGCTTCGCGCTGATGTTCCAGGACGGGCAGTTGTTCAACCACCTGACCGTCGCCCGCAACGTGGGCTACGCGCTGCGGCTGCGGCGTACACCCCGGGCCGCGGAGCGGGTGGCCGAGCTGCTCGCGCTCGTCGGCCTGGAGGGGTACGCCGACCGCCTGCCGGCCACCCTCTCGGGTGGCGAGCGTCAGCGGGTCGCGCTGGCCCGGTCGCTCGCGGTCTCGCCCCGGCTGCTGCTGCTCGACGAACCGCTCTCCGCCCTCGACGCCGGGCTGCGCGAACGGCTGGCCACCGACCTGCGCGAGATCCTCCACGCTGCCGGCACCACCGCGTTGATGGTCACCCACGACCAGGAGGAGGCGTTCGCGGTCGCCGACCGGCTGGCCGTGATGCGCGCCGGACGGATCGTCCAGCAGGGCGAGATCGCCGAGGTGTGGCGGGCCCCGGCCGACCCCGAGACCGCGCTGTTCCTCGGCTACGCCCGCGTCCTGGAGGGCGCGGCCGCGGCCACGCTGCTCCGGGCGGCCGGGATGCCGGCGGCGCCCGCGGTCGCCGTACGCCGATCGGCCCTCGTCGTCGGCGACGACGGACCCCTGCGCGCGGTGGTGGTCTCCGGCCGGGCGACCCCGGAGCTGATCCGCCTGGTCGTCGACGTCGAGGGCATGGGCGAGGTCGACGCAGTCGCCCGCCTCGGGACCCACCCGGCCCCTGGAGACGCGGTGCGGCTGGTCGTCGACCGCAGCCGGCTGGCGGAGACACCTGCCGGGCGCTGATGGTCCCCGGTGCCTACACTGACCTCCGTGTATCGCCGTGCCTACGCCCTACTCGTGGGCAACGCCATCGTCATGGGCGTGGTGGCGGTCGTCGTGGCGATCGTCTACGACAAGCGCCTGATCGACCCCGAGGGCAGCTTCCTCGGCCCCTCGTGGGCCCGGCTGCCGATCCTGCTTCTCGGAGCGCTGGCGCTCGACATGGTGCCGCGGACGCTGTGGCTCTCGAAGATGAACCCCAAGGTGATGCCCGGCATCGTGCGCGAGCGCTGGCGCACGCACTGGAACCGCGAGCGGCTGACGCTGGTGGCGCTGGGTGTCATCTGCTTCTACGTCGTCTACGTCGGCTACCGCAACCTCAAGTCGTTCCTGCCGTTCGTGCGGCCCGTGAAGTACGACCGTGAGCTGCACTACCTCGACCGGGCGCTGCTGTTCGGTCACGATCCGGCGATCCTGCTGCACGGGCTGCTCGGCGAGGGCTTCATGGCCTGGCCGCTGTCCTACGTCTACCTGTGGTTCCTGCCGCTGGTGCCGCTGGCGGTGACGGCCTGGCTGGTGTGGTCGCGCAACCTGTCCTACGGCTACTGGTTCGTGACCTCGCAGTGCATCGCCTGGTCGCTGGGGACCGCGTCCTACTACGCACTCCCCACGCTCGGACCGGGACTCGAGTACCCGCAGCTGTACTTCGGCCTGCCCAACACCCCGACCTCGCAGCTGATGGACGCCCTCGTCAACGGCCGTCACCAGGTCTACTTCGGCGTGCGCACCGACACGGTCCAGTCGGTCGCGGGCTTCGCCAGCCTGCACGTGGCGATCACG
Organism: Nocardia sp. 149-1B; assembly: GCF_057747975.1. Classification (NCBI taxonomy): domain Bacteria; kingdom Bacillati; phylum Actinomycetota; class Actinomycetes; order Mycobacteriales; family Nocardiaceae; genus Nocardia; species Nocardia sp. 149-1B. The sequence goes on along the minus strand of NZ_CM173233.1, from coordinate 4,403,563 downwards.
CTGCTGGTGGCGCTGATGGTGACCTACACCGTCCGGGTGCGCTGGCTGAAGATCGCGTTCTGGGTCAACTTCTCCGTGACCGTGGTCGCGACTCTCTACTTCGGCTGGCACTACATCGCCGACGATGTCGCCGGGGTGATGATCGCGCTCGTCTCGTTCTACGTCGGCGGCATCGCCAGCGGCCAGAGGTTCGACAAGCACGGCCTCGCCTCGCACCCGACCACCACCACCTCGGCCGTCCCCGTCGACCGCTAGCCCGACTGCGAGGTCGACTGCGAGGTCGCGGGGACGGCCGAGGATCGGTCAGGCCAGCCGGAAGGTCAGCACCGGCAGGTCATCGGTGTGCAGGACCTCGGCGACGACCGGTAGCGGCAGCCGCGGGTAGAGCGCCGCGATCGCCTCGGCGGTGCCGTCCACGCCCTGCAGCATGCCCTGGACGGTGACGCCCTCCTCGAGGATCACGTGCGCGTAGGCGTACGGGGCGTACGGCACGAATCGCGGGTGGCAGGCGGCCAGGTTGTGCGAGGCGAACAGCAGCGTCCCGCGCCCCGAGAGCTCGAGGTCGGTGGCGGCGTACGACCCGCAGGCCTCGCAGCACGAGGTCGCCGGGAACGTGATCGTCCGGCAGTCGTTGCAGCGGTGCGCGACCAGCCGGCCCTCGGCGAGTGCCTCGTAGTAGTCCCGCACGAGCGATGTGGTCATGGCGTTCAGCTCCCCTGGAAGATCAGCACGTTGGAGACGATCGCGTAGCCCTGCACCATCAGGGCAGCGGTCTCGGGTGGCTTCGGGACCTGCCGGGCCCCGGCGAGACCGCGCATCTGCGTGACGATCTCGTGGATGTCCGAGCCGGACGACGCGGCCCACGCGTGCCCGAACGCGTGCCGGCCGCCGTGGGTGGCCATCGGGCGGTCGCCGTCGAAGCGGGTGCGGCCCTCGTACGCCGCCTTCAGCCCCTCGCCGTGCGCCAGGTAGCCGATCTCCTCGGCCATCACCAGCGACATGATGTGTGAGCAGTCGTGGGTGTGCAGGTAGTCCAGGTCGTGCGGCCCGACGCCCGACATCGCGAACGCCTTCTTGATCGCGGCCCGGTCCACGGCCCAGTCGGTGGGGTCCTCGTGGTACCACGGCAGGTCCGAGACGGCCTGGCCGAAGCCCTTCAGCTCGACCGGCTGGGACGGCAGCCCCTTGGCGAGGTCCGCGCGCATCAGCACCACGGCGGCCGCGCCGTCGGCGGCCTTGACGAGGCTGCGCAGGCGGGCCGGCCAAGACAGGAACGGGTTGGCGTCCGAGGTCCACATGCTCCAGGCGTCGGCGTACCCGAGCCGGGCGGCCTCGTCCTCGAGGGTCTCGCGGATCATCGCCCGGTCGGTCATCGCCGCGTGCATCCGGCGGGTGCGCGAGAGCTCGAACATCGAGCGGTCGTACTCCTCGAAGGAGACGCCGTACTTGCGCATGTAGCCCTGCGCGATGATGCCGTTGTACGTCGAGAAGATCTCGTAGCCCTGCGGCTCGCCGTACGCCTGGTTGACGCAGTAGTCCGTCCAGAGCCACATCGTCTCGTTGTCGATGTCCTCGCGCTCGTAGGGGCTGGTGCCCTGCGGGCGGTTGCCCGTGGCCTCGACGCCGACGACCAGGGCGGTGTCGATCGTCCCGGACGCGATGGCCTGCGCGGCCATGCAGACGCCGGTGGCCGTGGTCGAGCAGGCGGCGTCGATGTGGACGCCCATCGCGAGCTGGGTGCCCATCCACTTCGACAGCTGGCTGTAGGTGGCGGGCAGCTGGGAGGAGTGGGTCATCACGTTGCCGACGTAGACCGCGTCCACGTCGGGTCCGCGGATCCCGGAGTCCTCGAGGGCCTCGCGCGCGGCGTTGGCGGCGAGCTCCTGGAGGGTGAGTCCGGCGATCTCCTTGCGGGTGCGGAGGTTGCCGAACGGTGTGCAGCCGACTCCCGTCACGACGACGGGGGCGGTGAGGCGTGTGGTCATGGGAGCGCCTCCTTCCTCTACCTCGACGCTAGGAAGGAGAGGCGCCGTCGCCCATGGCTGGGACTGCACTCCTCTGGCCGCTCCCTGCACGCCCGTTCACGACTCGAGCGTCAGAACTCACGGCTCCACGGCGGTGGAGGCCTGGCTCGGTGGGTAGCCGTAGTGCGCACGGAAGGCGCGGCTGAAGTGCGCGGGGTCGGTGAAGCCCCAGCGGCGGGCCACCTGGTGGATCGCGAGGTCGCGACCCGGGCGGGTCAGGTCGGCGTGCGCCCGGGCCAGCCGGCGCCGGCGTACGTAGGCCTGGACCGTGTCGCCCTCCTCCTCGAACAGCGCGTAGAGGAGGCGCTCGGAGATCGCGTGGTGGGCGGCGATCGTGCGCGGCGAGAGGGCCGGGTCGGCGAGCCGGGCCTCGACGTAGCCCTTCACCCGCTGGCGCAGCTCGTGCCTGCGGGCGACGCCGGTGGCGGGCGTGCTCAGTGTCGACAGGGCCGCTCCCAGCAGCTCGAGCGCGGCGTTGCCCGCACCGGCCGCTGCCTCGGGGGTCAGCTCGAGGGTGGTGACGAAGCTGAGGTACGACGTCAGCAGCAGGCGGGCGGAGTTCGGGCGCAGCAACCGGGCCGTGGTCAGCTCGGGGCTGGGCACCACGTCGCGGAACCGTGCCACCGGCACCAGCAGGGTCTGCTTGCGCAGCGGTTCGAGCACGTCGAAGCGGATCGGCCGCGCGGAGTGCCAGGCGACCACGTCGCCGGCGCCCACCGCGATCTGCTCGTCGTCCTGGGTCAGCACCTCGCGGCCGTCGCGGACGACCAGCACCCCGACGTACTCGCCCTCGGTGCGGCGCAGGTCCGAGCGCAGCCGCTGCCCGCCGCACAGCCCGCACCACGTGTCGAGCAGCTGGATGTCCCCGAGCCGGCGGCGCAGGATCCGGCCCTCCACGGGATCGGCGTCGTGGGCGCTGGGGGGTGTCCGGTCGAGGGTCCACGGCAGGTGGGTGCTGGACACGATCGAGCGCCAGACCTCGTCGCGGTCGCGAGGCGCGACCTCGGCGACATCCCAGCGCTCGGTGTCCACGACCGTGTCCACGCAATCCACGCTAGGAGCGGATGCGGTGGCCGGCCATGGTCCTTGGACCCGACTCTCCGGCCGGATCTGTAAACTACATTCGTGTAATTCGTCAAGCCGACACGCCGATAGGTCTGAGAAAAGTGAGACGAAATGTTCCTTTTGGGACGAAAGTTGTCTAGCGTGCTGCGAGTGCCGCGAGGGGCGGCACCCGGATCCACGACCTGGGGGACAGCACGGTGCGAGCGCTCGGCCCGGTGGCGGCACTCGTCGCGACCCTCCTGACCGGCAGCGTGCTGACCGGAGTCGCGGTCGCCGACGACGAGACACCGTCGCGCCACGACGTCCGCGCGGCCCGGGCCGCGGTCCGCGACGGCGCGGACGACGTCGCGTCGGTGCGTGCCCGGCTCGCGGTGGCCAACCAGCACCTCCAGGACGCCGGAGTGCGCGCCGCCCAGGCCGCCGAGGCCTTCAACGGCGCCCGCTGGCGAGCGGCCCAGGCGCGCCAGGCGGCAGTCGCGGCCCGACAGCACGCGCAGGTCGCCGCCGACGACGTCGAACGCCAGCGTCAGGCGTACGGCGACGCGCTGGTGTCGTCGTACGAGCTCTCGCCGGGCCTCACCGCGCTCTCCGCGATCGTCGGCTCCGAGGGCATCGGCGAGGTCGTCGACCAGACCACGACGCTGCAGAACGCCGAGAGCGCGCTGGACGCCAACTACGACGGGTTCCGCGCCGCGGCGACCCTCGCCGACGTCGCCGTCGAGCAGGCCCGGCAGGCCGAGGACGACGCCGTCCGTGCCGCGGCCGACGCCCGCACGGCCAGGGACGCCGCCCGGACGGCCGCCGCCGACGCGGCCACCCAGGCGCAGGCGATCGCCGCCGAGAAGACCGCTCTCATCGGTCGGCTGGCCGAGCTCCAGCACGTGAGCGTCCGGGTCGCCCAGCGCCGCCAGTCGGCGCTCGAGGAGCAGGCAGCGGCCGCCGCGGCGGCTGCCGCCCAGGAGGAGGCCCAGGCCGAGGCCACCCAGGAGCAGCCCACCCCCACGCCCACGCCGACGCCCACGCCGACGCCCACGCCGACGCCGACGCCGACGCCCACCCCCGCGCCCGACCCCACGCCCGCGCCGGAACCCACGCCCACGCCCGACCCGACGCCGCCTGCTCCGCCGGCGCCCGCGTCGGGAGCGCAGGCCGCGATCGCGTTCGCCCGCGCCCAGCTCGGCGAGCCCTACCGCTGGGGCGCCGCCGGACCCAGCGCCTGGGACTGCTCGGGGCTGACGATGGGTGCCTGGGCGGCCGGCGGCACGTCGCTGCCGCACTACTCGGTCGCGCAGTACGAGCAGTCGACCCCGATCTCGGCGAGCCAGCTCCGGCCCGGGGACCTGGTCTTCTGGGGATCCTCGAGCGACCCGGGCTCGATCTACCACGTGGCGCTCTACGTCGGCGACGGCATGATCATCCAGGCGCCGCGCACCGGCCGCCCGGTCAGCGAGGACTCCATGTACTACTGGATCCCCCCGAACTTCTACGCCCGGCCATGACGCCCCCGCGGCCCCTCGTCACCGGTGGAGAGGTCCAGATCACCGCTTGAGACGGGTGCGTGCTGGGTAGCGTCCGTCCATGGCAACCGACACCGCCGCGCCCGCGTCGACCGGCTACGTCCAGCCCGAGATCGACGTACCCGCCCTCACTGCGCTCCTCGACGGCAGGTATGCCGAGGTCCGCGACCTGGTGCGCGCCAACCTCGCGGAGTACGCATCGATCCTCACCGACGCCGAGGAGCTGTCGATCGACGACTTCCGCGAGCGCGTGAAGGACGTCGTGGTCGAGATGGCGGCGACCGGGCAGACCGGGATGGGCTTCCCGGAGGAGTACGGCGGGGGCGGCGACATCGGCGCCTCGATCGCGGCGTTCGAGACCCTCGCGTACGGCGATCTCTCGGTGCTGGTGAAGGTCGGGGTGCAGTTCGGCCTGTTCGGCGGCGCGATCCTTCAGCTCGGCACGAAGGCCCACCACGACGCCTACCTCGCGGACCTCATCACCGGGAAGCTGATGGGCTGCTTCGCGATGACCGAGACCGGCCACGGCTCCAACGTGCAGGCGCTCGGCACGGTCGCGGCCTACGACCCCGAGGCGCAGGAGTTCGTGATCACCACGACGCGCGAGGACGCCTGCAAGGACTACATCGGCAACGCCGCCAAGCACGCCGAGGTGGCGGTGGTGTTCGCGCAGCTCGAGGTCGGTGGCGAGTCGCACGGCGTGCACGCGTTCGTGGTGCCGATCCGTGTCGGGGGCGAGCCCGCGCCCGGCGTACGCATCGAGGACGACGGCCGCAAGATGGGGCTCAACGGCGTCGACAACGGGCGGCTGTGGTTCGACCACGTGCGCGTCCCGAGGACCGCACTGCTCAACAGGTTCGCCGACGTCACGCCCGAGGGGGTCTACGAGAGCGCGATCGAGAACCCCAACCGGCGCTTCTTCACGATGCTCGGCACGCTCGTGCAGGGGCGGGTCTGTGTCGGCGGCGGGGGCATCAACGCCGCCAAGGTCGCGTTGGCGATCGCGACGAAGTACGCCGTACGCCGCCGCCAGTTCGAGGCGACCTCGGACGAGCACGAGGAGCTGCTGCTCGACTACGGCATGCACCAGCGCCGGCTGCTGCCGCTGATCGCGCGGACCTATGCGCTGCACTTCGCCCAGGAGGTCGTGGCCGGTCAGCTGCACGACGTCTTCTCGGGGGTGACGGACGACGACCACGCGCGCCGGGAGCTGGAGGCGCGGGCCGCCGGCACCAAGGCGCTCGGCACCTGGCACGCGACCCGCACCATCCAGGAGTGCCGTGAGGCGTGCGGGGGCGCGGGCTACCTGGCGGTGAACCGGTTTGCGGCGCTCAAGGCCGACAGCGACATCTTCACGACGTTCGAGGGCGACAACCACGTCCTGCTGCAGCTGGTCGCCAAGGGCCTGCTCACCGACTACGCCAGCGAGTTCGAGGACCTCGACCAGCTCGGGATGGTCCGGTTCGTCACCGGGATGGCGGTCGAGACCGTGATCGAGAGGACGTCGGTCCACAAGCTGCTGGAGCGGGTCCGCGACCTGCTGCCCGGGGGCGACCAGTGGGACCAGGAGGCGGGTCTGCTCGACCCCGACTACCAGCTCGCGATGCTGCGGTTCCGTGAGGAGCACATGCTCGCCGGGGTGGCCCGGCGGCTCAAGCGCGGCATGGACAACGGGATGAACCCGGGCGAGGTCTTCTCCCGCGTGCAGGACCACGTGATCGCGGCCGCCAACGCGCACGTCGAGCGACTCGTCCTGGAGGCCTTCGTCGCCAAGGTCCGCGACCTGCCCGACGGTGATCTCAAGGTGGCGCTGAACCTGCTGTGCGACCTGTTCGCGCTGACCACGATCGAGGCCGACCGGGCCTGGTTCATGGAGCACGGCCGGCTGACCGTGCAGCGATCCAAGGCGATCAGCCGCGAGATCGGCAGCCTGTGCCGCAAGGTCCGTCCGCTCGCCGTCGACCTCGTCGACGCCTGGGCGGTCCCGCGGGAGATGCTGCGCTCGCCGGACTTGGTGGGCTAGCCCGAGTCGGCGCGTCTGCACGCGGTGAGGTGTCGAGTCGGCGCGTCTGCACGCGGTGGGGTGTCGAGTCGGCGCGTCTGCACGCTGTGGGGTGTCGAGTCGGCGCGTCCGCACGCGGTGGGGTGTCGAGTCGGCGCGTCTGCACGCTGTGGGGTGTCGAGTCGGCGCGTCTGCACGCGGTGGGGTGTCGAGTCGGCGCGTCTGCACGCTGTGACGCGACCCGTCCTGGCGTGCAGTTGCGCCGAGTCGAGCTGTGTGGGCGTGCAGTTGCGCCGATTCGGGCTGTGTGGGCGTGCAGTTGCGCCGAGTCGGGCTGTGTGGGCGTGCAGTTGCGCCGATTCGGGCTCTGTGGGCGTGCAGTTGCGCCGAGTCGGGCTGTGTGGGCGTGCAGTTGCGCCGACTCGGCGAGTCCTGGGTCAGTGGCCCCCGGACGCCTTGAGGCGGTCGAAGGAGGCGTGCACCTCGGCCTCGGCCTCGGTGCGGCCGACCCACTCGGCGCCCTCGACGGACTTGCCGGGCTCGAGGTCCTTGTAGACCTCGAAGAAGTGCTGGATCTCGAGACGATCGAACTTCGAGACGTGGCTGATGTCGCGCAGGTGCTCCAGGCGCGGGTCCGTGGCGGGGACGCAGAGGACCTTGTCGTCACGCCCGGCCTCGTCGGTCATCCGGAACATCCCGATGGCGCGGCAGCGGATCAGGCACCCCGGGAACGTCGGCTCCTGGAGGATCACCATCGCGTCGAGCGGGTCGCCGTCCTGGCCGAGGGTGTTCTCGATGTAGCCGTAGTCGGCGGGGTACTGCGTGGAGGTGAACAGGGTCCGGTCCAGCCGGATCCGACCTGACTCGTGGTCGACCTCGTACTTGTTGCGCTGACCCTTCGGGATCTCCACCAGCACGTCGAACTCGAGCACGTCTTCCTCCGCCATCATCAGGTCAATCGTCAGGGGTCAATCGTCAGGGTCGAGCGGGCCCGCGGGACGGGCCGGGCTCAGTCTCGCGCACAATGTCACCAATTGGGCAGCCGGGGAAAGGTGGATCGTGGGCGGACGTGACGGATCCCACCCCTCGCGCGCGTCCCGTCTCGCCACGTGGCTGCCCGTGGTGCTGGTGCTCGCCGTCCTGGCGGCGGCCACGGTCGCGTGGCGGCTCGACCCGGCCGGCCCGGACCCGGCCGAGCAGCCCCAGGCGGTTCCGCCGCCGCCGGGGCTGGTCGTGGACGACCCACGGTCGCCCGCCCCCGTCGCCGCGGCCGCGGCCGGCGTACCTGACGCTGCGAAGGTACGCCGGGCCCTCGCGCCGGCGCTTCGTGACGCCGACCTGGGACCCCACGTGCTCGCCACGGTGGCCGGCCTCGACGGGACCCTGCTCTACTCCACCGGCACGGGAGAGGCGACCCCCGCCTCGACCCTCAAGCTGCTGACCTCGGCCGCCGCCCTGGCGACCATGGGGCCCGACCACACGTTCACGACCACGGTCGTGGCCGCCGGCCCGCGCCGCCTCGTGCTCGTCGGGGGCGGCGATCCGCTGCTGTCCGACGCCGACCTGCGACGGCTGGCCCGCGCCACCGTCGCTGCGCTCCCCGCCGGGAGCCCGGGCACGATCCGGCTGGGCTACGACACGAGCCTCTTCAGCGGCCCCGCGGTCAGCCCGCACTGGCCGCCCGACTACGTGCCCGACGCGGTGGTGTCCCCGATCGTGCCGTTGTGGACCGACGAGGGTCGTCCCCCGAGCGGCGAGGGCCGCGTCGCGGACCCGGCCGCGGCAGCCGCCGCGGCGTTCGCGACCGCGCTGGGCAGGGCCGGCGTCGCGGTGGCCGGCTCGCCCCAGGAGACGCCGGCGCCGCCGGACGCCACGGAGCTCGCTCACGTCACCAGCGACCCGTTGGCCGAGATCGTCGAGCACACCCTCGAGACCAGCGACAACGAGGCGGCCGAGGTGCTGGCCCGCCACGTCGACCTCGCGACCGGCGGCACCGGGTCGTTCGTGGGCGGTGCACGCGCCGTGCTGCGGGTCCTCGACGAGCTGGGGGTCCCCACCCAGGGCGCCACGACGTACGACGGGAGCGGGCTCTCCCGCCAGGACCGCCTCGACCCGGACACGCTGACCGCGGTCCTCGAGCTCGCCGCCTCGCCCGACCACCCGGAGCTGCGGGCGGTGCTGACCGGGCTGCCGGTCGCCGGGTTCACCGGCTCCCTGGTGGAGCGGTTCGCCGACGACGCCGTCGGCCGGGGGCTGGTCCGCGCGAAGACCGGGACGCTCTCTGGGGTGAGCGGGCTGGCCGGCGTCGTGACCGACCGCGAGGGCCGGCCCATGGTGTTCGCCCTCCTGGCCGACCGGATCGACCTGGTCGACACCCTCGGCGCCCGCGCCGCGCTCGACGCCGCCACCAGCGCCCTCGCCGGCTGCCGGTGCGGTTGAGGGGTGGCCCGGGCCACGTGACGGCGGCCGGGCCTGTGGTCGACGCGGGTACCGTCGCCGCATGAGCGCGCGCGACGCCGGCGGAGCCGGAGGCATGGTCGACTGGAACCTGGCCGTGTCCCTCGGCTCCCGGATCGCCGGCGACGGCCCGGTGGTCGACCGCGCCACGGCCGCCGCGGTGGTCGCCGAGCTCCGAGCCGACGCCGAGCGTTCGACCGGGTTGGTGCGCGACTACACCGGGCTGGTCGCCGCCGAGCGCACCGCTCCGGTCCTGGTCGTGGACCGCGCCGGGTGGGTGGCCGCGAACGCCGACGGTTTCGCCACCGTGCTCGCCCCGGTCGTCGACAAGCTCTCCGAGCGCAAGGGTCAGCCGACCGGACTGACGAAGGCGATCGGCTCGCGGATCACCGGCGCCGAGGTCGGTGCGCTCCTGGGCTTCCTCGCCGGCAAGGTCCTCGGCCAGTTCGACCCGTTCTTCGCGCCGACCGGCCGGCTCCTGCTGGTGGCGCCCAACATCGTGCACATCGAGCGCGAGCTCGGCGTCGAGCCCCATGACTTCCGGCTGTGGGTCTGCCTGCACGAGGAGACCCACCGGGTGCAGTTCACCGCCACCCCGTGGCTCGCCGGCCACCTGCTCGGCGAGATGCACGCCCTGGCCGAGACCCTCGAGCCCAGCGGCCTCCTCGAGGACGGTCTGAGCCGCATCTCCGACGCCATCAAGAGCGCCCGCGACGGCGGCGGGAGCCTCCTCGACATGGTCAGCTCTCCGGAGCAGAAGGAGATCGTCGACCGGGTCACCGGGGTGATGTCGCTGCTCGAGGGCCACGCCGACGTGGTGATGGACGGGGTCGGGCCCGGGGTCATCTCGACGGTCGCGGACATCCGCCGGCGCTTCAACAAGCGCCGCGGCGGCGTCGGTGTCCTGGACCGCGTGCTGCGGCGGGTGCTCGGCCTGGACGCCAAGATGGCGCAGTACCGCGACGGCGCGAAGTTCGTCCGCGCGGTCGTCGACAAGGCCGGCATGGCGGACTTCAACGCGGTCTGGGAACGTCCCGAGAACCTCCCCTCCAAGGCCGAGATCGCCGACCCGCAGGCCTGGATCACCCGCGTGCTGTGAGCCTCCACCCTGCGGTCGCCGCCGTCCGGCTCGCCGTACGCCGCACCCTGGCCGACGTCGAGCCGGGCCGGACCGTGCTCGTCGCCTGCTCCGGCGGCGCCGACTCCCTCGCGCTCCTGTCCGCCACGGTCTTCGAGGCCCGGCGGACCGGCTGGCGCGTGGTGGGCGCGACCGTCGACCACGGGCTCCAGGACGGATCCGCCGCCCACGCGGCCCACGTGGTCGAGCAGATGGCCGCCCTTGGCGCCGACGAGACCGTCACCGCGACCGTGCACGTCGAGGCCACGGGCCACGGCCCGGAGGCGGCGGCGCGCCAGGCCCGCTACGCCGTGCTCGGCCAGCTCGCCGAGCGCTTCAAGGCCGTCGCTGTGCTGCTCGGCCACACCCGCGACGACCAGGCCGAGACCGTGCTGCTCGGCCTGACCCGGGGCTCTGGCGGCCGGTCGCTGGCGGGCATGCGTCGCACCTTCGACGGGTTCGTCCGCCCCCTGCTCGACGTGTCGCGGGTCGACACGGTGACCGCGTGCCAGGTCGAGGGCATCGAGTTCTGGGAGGACCCGCACAACGAGGACCCCGGCTTCACCCGGGTGCGGGTGCGGCACACGGTGCTGCCCCTGCTGGAGGAGCAGCTCGGCCCCGGCGTCGCCGAGACTCTCGCCCGGACCGCCGACCAGCTGCGCGACGACATGGACCTGCTCGACGACGTCGCGGAGGCGGCGTACGACGGGCTGCGCGACCTCCCCGTCGACGGGCTGCTCGCCCAGCCGACCTCGATCCGGCGACGCGTGCTGCGTCTCGCGGCGCTCCTCGCCGGCGCCCCGGCCGCCGAGCTGTTCCACACCCACGTGCTCGCGATGGATGCGCTGCTCACCGACTGGCACGGGCAGCGGTGGGTGGACCTGCCGGGCCGTCTGCGGTGCCGGCGCGAGCACGCGCGGCTCCTGGTCGAGCGGGGCGAGATCGGCAGCACGGGGTGAGAATCCTCAGGTTCGGGTCCTGTCGGTCGATTTTCGGATCACACTCACGGTGACCAGCCGCCTGGTCCGTGCGCCCACGAACCGAGGTCAGCCCATGTCGCACTACCGTCGTACCGCCGTTCTCGTCGCCACCGGGATCGCCGCCCTGATGGTCGCCCCGCAGGCGCTCCCCGCCTCGGCGGCGCCGCACGGCGGGGCATCCGTCGCCGTCGCGCGCGCCGGGCAGGCGCTGATCCAGGGGGTGGTCGTGGACCAGTTCGGCAACCCCGTCGACGACGTGACCGTCCAGGCGACGAACGCCGACGGCGACCCGGCCGCCTCGGACATCACCTACGCCAACCAGGTGGAGGACGGTCCGCAGCACGGGTACTTCGCGCTCCACGTCTCGCGCGGCACCTACTCGGTGACCTTCACGCGCGACGGCTACAAGTCCCTCGTGCTCGACGACCTCCAGGTCGACCGGGCCCGCCAGAAGCTCAGCCTCGGCGAGATCGAGGTCCAGAAGCTGCTGCCCCAGAGCAAGACGGTCGCGACGCTCGTCGCGCGCACGATCAGCACCAAGCAGAACGGCGAGGTCGAGGTCGCCGTCACCGGCAAGGGCGGCGCCACCGGCCTGGTCGAGGTGCTCGAGGGCCGCGACAGCGTCGGACAGGGCCGGCTCAAGAGCCGCAACGGCGGCGAGCTCACGATCGTGCTCGACCGGCTCCCCAAGGGCGCCCACGTGCTCAAGGCCCACTACCTGGGGTCGGACTCTCTGCGCGACTCGACGTCGAAGACCTTCACCCTGGTCGTCACCAAGGGCCGGCACTGACCTAGAGTCTGCGCCATGCACGCATCCGACGTGGAGAACGACCTGGTCAACGTCCTCTTCACCGAGGAGCAGATCCAGGACCGGCTGGCCGAGCTGGCCCGCGAGATCGAGGTCGACTACGAGGGCAAGGACCTGCTCATCGTCGGCGTGCTGCGAGGCGCGGTGATGGTGATGGCCGACCTGGCCCGCAGCTTCTCCCGGCACCTCGAGATGGACTGGATGGCGGTGTCGTCGTACGGCTCCGGCACCAAGTCCAGCGGCGTCGTACGCATCCTCAAGGACCTCGACACCGACATCTCGGGGCGGCACGTGATCGTGGTCGACGAGATCATCGACACCGGGCTGACCCTGTCGTGGCTGACCTCGAACCTCTCCTCGCGCAACCCCGCGAGCGTCGAGATCTGCACGCTGCTGCGCAAGCCCGAGGCGCTCACGATGCCGGTCGAGGTGAAGTACGTCGGGTGGGACATCCCCAACGAGTTCGTGGTCGGCTACGGCCTGGACTACCAGGAGCGCTACCGCAACCTGCGCGACATCGGCACCCTCGCCCCCCACGTGTACTCCTGAGCGGGGACGTGACAGCGGCCCCGCTGATGGTGGTCGCCCTTCGAGGTCCCTCGTCCCTCGGCTCCTGAGGAACCGCAGCCGCGCGACCGAGCCTGCGAGGTCGCGACCGGCGTGTCGAGACCCATCGGGCTGGTGGACGGACGACGACGGGGCCCGCCGGCCACGGACGCGGACTGCGCCGGTCGGCGGATTCCTGAGACAATGCTGATTGCCGCCGTTGTGTACCGTCGGCAGTTCAGATGAGCGTCCGCCCGGCGACCCGTCCGGGGGGCGGCAAAGCCGTGTCGAGAGAAGCCTGTGAAGCGCATATTCAAGGGTCCCTGGCTGTGGATCGTGCTCGCCGTGGTCGGCGTGCTGCTCGCCCTGCAGTACCTCGCGCCTAACCGCGGGGGCGAGGAGGTCGACGCCTCCAAGATGCAGGAGTACATCTCCACCGGCGAGGTGCGGGAGATCACCTTCGTCGATGGCGGTGAGCAGCAGATCAAGGCCACGCTCGACGACGGCAAGAAGGTCACGACCTTCTGGCTCGACGGCACCCAGGCCGACATCGAGGCCGCCGTGAAGACGCAGGTCGACGAGGGCAACATCGAGACGTTCAACGTCGACGTGCCCAAGCCCAGCCTGCTCGGCTCGATCCTCGCCACGCTCCTGCCGTTCGCGCTGATCATCCTGCTCTTCCTGTTCTTGATGAACCAGGTCCAGGGCGGCGGTGGCCGCGGGGTCATGCAGTTCGCCAAGTCCAAGGCCAAGCTGATCTCCAAGGACATGCCGAAGACGACGTTCTCCGACGTCGCCGGCTGCGAGGAGGCCATCGAGGAGCTCGGCGAGATCAAGGAGTTCCTCCAGGAGCCCGCGAAGTTCCAGGCCGTCGGGGCCAAGATCCCGAAGGGTGTGCTGCTCTACGGCCCGCCCGGCACCGGCAAGACCCTGCTGGCCCGCGCCGTCGCAGGCGAGGCCGGCGTGCCGTTCTACTCCATCTCCGGCTCAGACTTCGTCGAGATGTTCGTCGGCGTGGGTGCCTCCCGGGTGCGCGACCTGTTCGAGCAGGCCAAGGAGAACGCCCCGGCGATCGTCTTCATCGACGAGATCGACGCCGTCGGCCGCCACCGTGGCGCCGGCATGGGCGGCGGACACGACGAGCGTGAGCAGACCCTCAACCAGCTGCTCGTCGAGATGGACGGCTTCGACGTACGCGGCGGCGTGATCCTGATCGCCGCGACCAACCGGCCCGACGTGCTCGACCCGGCCCTCCTGCGCCCGGGACGCTTCGACCGTCAGATCGCCGTCGATGCCCCCGACCTCAACGGCCGCCACATGATCCTCAAGGTCCACTCGCGCGGCAAGCCGATGGCACAGGACATCGACCTGCTGTCCGTCGCCCGCCGTACGCCCGGCTTCACCGGTGCCGACCTGGCCAACGTCCTCAACGAGGCGGCGCTGCTCACCGCGCGCGGCAACGAGAAGCTGATCACCAACGTGAACCTCGACGAGGCGATCGACCGGGTGATCGCGGGTCCGCAGCGGCGCACTCGCCTGATGAGCGAGAAGGAGAAGCTGATCACGGCCTACCACGAGGGCGGGCACGCCCTGGTGGCCGCGGCGCTCCCCGGCACCGACCCGGTGCACAAGATCACGATCCTGCCGCGCGGCCGTGCCCTGGGCTACACGATGGTGCTGCCCGACGAGGACAAGTACTCCCAGACCCGGTCGCAGATGCTCGACTCGCTCGCCTACATGCTCGGCGGCCGGGCCGCCGAGGAGATGGTCTTCCACGACCCGACGACCGGTGCGGGCAACGACATCGAGAAGGCCACCAACCTGGCCCGCGCGATGGTCACGCAGTACGGCATGACCGAGCGACTGGGGGCGATCAAGCTCGGCGAGTCCAACTCCGAGCCGTTCCTCGGACGCGACTTCGGCCACTCCCGCAACTACTCCGAGGAGATCGCGGCGATCGTCGACGAGGAGACCAAGAAGTTCCTCGCCAACGCCCACCAGGAGGCCTTCGAGATCCTCGAGGAGAACCGCGACGTCCTGGACGCGCTGGTGCTCGAGCTCTTCGACAAGGAGACCCTCGACAAGGAGCAGGTCGCGCGCGTCTTCGAGCCGCTGCGCCGCCGTCCCGAGCGGCCCGCCTGGACCGGCTCGGACCAGCGCAACCCGTCGGCGCTGCCGCCGGTCGAGATCCCGCAGTGGATCCGCGACCGCACGGTCGCCAACGGCCAGGCCAAGGACGAGGGCGGCGCGGGTCCCGTGCTGACGCCCCCGGGCTCCGGTGGCGACGTCCACGGCGATCCCGGGGTCGGGGGCGCCCCGGGCGGCTCGGGCCTGCCGCCCCGGTGAGCTCGGACGCGGCCGTGGGTGCGGGTCGCTAGGGTCTGGAGCATGACCGACTCGATCCGGCCGGACGGGCGCGCTGCTGCCGACGTGCCGCCGTTCGACCAGGCCCGTGCGGAGGCCGCCGTACGTGAGCTGTTGCTCGCGATCGGGGAGGACCCCGACCGCGAGGGCCTGCTCGAGACGCCGGCCCGGGTCGCTCGGGCGTACGCCGAGCTGACCGCCGGGCTGCGGATGGAGCCCGAGGACGTCCTCACCACCACCTTCGACATCGGCCACGACGAGATGGTGCTGGTGCGCGACATCGAGCTGTGGTCGATGTGTGAGCACCACCTGGTCCCGTTCACCGGCGTCGCCCACGTCGGCTACATCCCGGCCGAGAGCGGCAAGATCACCGGCCTCTCCAAGCTGGCCCGGCTCGTCGACGTCTACGCCAAGCGCCCGCAGGTCCAGGAGCGGCTCACGACCCAGGTCGCCGATGCGCTGATGCGCCTGCTCGAGGCCCGCGGCGTGATCGTGGTCATCGAGGCCGAGCACCTGTGCATGACGATGCGCGGGGTCAAGAAGGCGGGCGCCCGCACGATCACCTCGGCCGTGCGCGGTGCGATGCGCAACAACCCGACGACCCGGGCCGAGGCGATGGCCCTGATCCACCGGCGATGAGCCGACCGTGACGAGCGCCGACCTCTTCGCGCCGCGGTCCCGACCTCGGCTGATGGGCGTCGTCAACGTCACCCCCGACTCCTTCTCCGACGGCGGCCGGTGGCTCGAGCCGCGCGACGCGATCGCCCACGGACGTGAGCTGCTCGCGGACGGCGCGGACATCCTCGACATCGGCGGTGAGTCCACGCGACCCGGGGCGACGCGACCCCTGGTCTCCGAGGAGCTCGGCCGGGTCCTCCCGGTGATCACCGCCCTGGCGGCCGACGGCGCGGTGCTGTCCGTCGACACCATGCGCGCCGAGGTGGCCGAGGCCGCGCTCGCGGCGGGCGCCACGATCGTCAACGACGTCTCGGGCGGTCGGGCCGACCCCCGGATCCTCGAGGTGGTCGCCGCCACTGGAGCGCCGTACGTCGCCATGCACTGGCGCGCCCACGCCGACCACATGCGCGACTTCGCGGTCTACGACGGCGCCGGCGGCGTGGTGGGTGCGGTCTGTGCCGAGCTCTCCGAGCGGGTCCAGGTGATGCGGGCAGCGGGGGTCGCCCCCGAGCAGATCGTCCTCGACCCCGGTCTCGGCTTCGCCAAGCGCGCCGAGCACAACTGGGAGCTGCTGCGCCACGTCGACGAGCTGACGGCGCTGGGCTACCCCCTGCTCGTGGGCGCGAGCCGCAAGTCGTTCCTCGGCCGGCTCCTCGCCGACCCGAGCGGGACGCCCCGCCCCGTCGACCAGCGCGAGCACGCCAACACCGCGATCACCCTGCACCTGGCCCAGCACCGGGTCTGGGGCGTGCGGGTGCACGACGTACGCGCCGCCCGGGACGCCCTCAGCGTCGCCGCACGCCTGAGCGAGGAGGACCCGGAGTGACCGACGAGCTGGCCGTCACCGGCATCGAGTGCTACGGACACCACGGCGTGTTCGAGTTCGAGAGGCGGGAGGGGCAGACGTTCCTCATCGATCTCCGCCTGGGCATCGACACGGCTCCCGCGGCCCGCTCCGACGACTTGCAAGACACCGTCGACTACGGGAGTCTCGTGGCCTCGGTGAAAGACGCCGTGGAGCAGGACCCGGTCGACCTGATCGAGACCCTGGCCCAACGGATCGCGGACGTGTGTCTCTTGGACGCCCGTGTTGAATGGGCGAGGGTGACGGTCCACAAGCCAGACGCACCCATCGAAGCGACGTTCGCAGACGTCACGCTGACGATCACCCGGAAACGTGAGGGCCCCCGTGACTGAGACCCCGAACCCCCACATCATCGACGCCGACACGCTGACCGGGGAGATGCGCCCGATCCGTCGTGCGGTGCTCGCCCTGGGGTCCAACCTCGGGGAGCGGTTCACGAGCCTCCAGGGCGCGATCAACGCGCTGGCCGACACCCCCGACGTGTGGATCACCGCGGTGTCCCCGGTCTACGAGACCGACCCGGTGGACAGCCCGCCCGAGGCCAAGACCTACCTCAACGCCGTGGTGCTGATCGACACCACGCTCGCGGCGACCCGCCTGCTCGACCGGGCCCTCGCGATCGAGGACGCCTTCGGCCGCGAGCGCGGCGAGCACCGCAACTCCCCCCGCACCCTCGACGTCGACCTCATCGTCGTCGGCGACCGCCGCAGTGACACCGAGGCGCTCCAACTGCCCCACCCGCGGGCCGGCGAGCGGGCGTTCGTCCTGCGGCCCTGGTACGACGTCGAGCCGGCTGCGGAGCTCCCCGACCGCGGGCCGGTGGCCGACCTCCTGGAGCGGACCGACCAGAGCGGCCTCAAGTTGCGCGACGACCTGGTCCTCGAGATCCAGTGACCGGACGGTGAGCACCCGGCCCCCCGGTGACCCGTCCGGCGAGGACCCGCGGCCGACCGGACACCTCCGGCCGACCTCGGGCGGCGCGCTCACTGCCTGGGCGGTCCTCGGGCTGATCGGGGGCTGGCTGCTCCACCCGGCGGCCGAGCGGTTCCGTGACTCCGCCCCGATCGTGACCTGGGCGCAGCCGCTCGCACTCCTGCTGGTCGCAGCGATCCTGGGCGCCACGGCGTACCTCACCTGGCGCACCGTGCAGGTCCACCAGCAGCGTCTCGAGCCGCACCGGGCGGTCAACCGCCTGGTGCTGGCGCGCTCGTGCGCGCTCGTCGGCGCCCTCGTCGCGGGTGGCTACCTCGGGTACGCCGTGAGCTGGCTCGGCGTGGACACCGAGCTCGCCAACCAGCGGGCCTGGCGATCGGCGATCGCGGCCCTCGCCGGACTCGGCATCGTGGTCACCTCGCTGCTCCTCGAGCGCGCGTGTCGCGTCCGGTCCGACGAGGAAGACGCTTAGGTCATCCCGCCCGCTCCGAAGCGCCGGCCGCGCGGGCCGTCGCATCCGATCTGGCGGCGAAGTCGCCACCCCACGGAAAGCGCTCGCTGCGCTCGCGTTTCCGCGGGGACCCCGGACGATCGGCGACTCGACGGGCCTCCGGCCCGCCTTCGCACCTCCGCCTTGCCAGATACGGCGCGACACCCCGCTCGCTACGGCGCCGGAGCGAGCGACATGACCTAGCCTGCTTGCATGGCCCCTTCCCCTGCTCCGGCCTCCCGCCGCCGCCAGCGCAGCACCCGTCTGACCGTCGCCGTCGTCCTCCTCGTCGTCGCCGCCCTGGTCGTCGCCGGTGCCGTGGCCACGGGGTCGACCGTGCTGGTCGCCCTCGCCGCCGTCCTCGCCGTGGCGCTGGGCGCCGCCGCGACCCGGATCACGCACTCCGAGCTGGCCGCCACGCGCCGTGAGGCCGCGCGCGACCGCGCCGAGCAGGCCCAGGCCTACCGAGCGCTCACTGAGGCGCGCACGGCCGAGAACGCGGCGTTCGCCGACACCATGCGCTCGCGGGTCGAGGGTCAGGAGCGGGCGATCCACGAGCTCGAGGACGCACTCACCGCCGCCCAGGGACGCGCGGCCGAGGCGACCCGCAAGCTCAACGCCGAGGCCCGGCGCGCCGACGCCGCGGAGCGCGGCGGGCGCGAGCTCGCCGAGAGCCTGGCCCACGCCGAGCAGCGTGCCGCCGAGGCGATCGTCCGGGTGGCCGAGCTGGAGCAGGA
Organism: Nocardia sp. 149-1B; assembly: GCF_057747975.1. Taxonomy (NCBI): domain Bacteria; kingdom Bacillati; phylum Actinomycetota; class Actinomycetes; order Mycobacteriales; family Nocardiaceae; genus Nocardia; species Nocardia sp. 149-1B. Next base: position 4,384,980 of record NZ_CM173233.1, on the reverse strand, counting down.
GCTCGACGTCGTCCGCGCCGAGCTCGACGTCGTCACCCAGGCCTGGCACGCAGCCGAGGCGGGTCAGCGCAAGCACGCGTGAGCCTCGCTCGTCGGGGCCGGACGGCCCTCGATGAGTTCTAGCCCACGTTTCCGCGAGGGCAGGGTGCGGCAGACTCAACGGTCGTGATCCCCCACGAGAACCGGTTCGAGAGTGACCCCGACGCCGTCCTCGGCGACCTGCCCGGTCTGCCGCCCGGTTGGACGGTCGGCACGCCCGACCCGTCCGACCGGTTCGACGTGGCCCGCCTGACCCACCTGCTGCGCGCGCACGAACGCCACGGCCGCGGGTGGGCGGGCTCGGGGGTCGACGACGTGCTCGTCGAGGTCTCCGAGCACGGCCTGCGGATGCGCGAGAACGTCGTCGTCCGCGACCAGGACGGCGACATCCACGCGTGGGGGAGCGTCCACGACCGCTCGGTCGGGCGGATGCTGTTCGTGCACATCGTCGAGCGTGACCTCCCCGACGAGGTCGCCGACTGCTGCTCGGACCTGCTCGTGGAGTGGGCGGAGGCGCAGGCCCGGTCGGTCGGCCGGGCCCGCGGGCTCGGCGTCCAGCAGATCGACACCGGCTCGTTCGAGGGCGACGAGCGACAGCACCGGTGGTTGAGCGGGGCGGGGTTCGAGAAGGTCCGCACGTGGTGGCAGATGACCCGGCCGGTTGCGCCGGACGAGGAGGGCCTGGTCGCCACCCCGGACCACTGGGAGGACCGAGGCGTGGTGTTCCGGCTCGTCCGGCGTACCGGAGACGGGATGCCCGACCTGGACGACCTGCGCGAGGTGCACGAGGTCCTCGAGGGCGCATTCGTGGACCACTTCAACTCCAGCGAGGAGACCTTCGAGGAGTTCATCCACCGGCTGCGCGAGGATCCCGGCCACCGCTGGGACCACTGGTGGCTGGCCGAGCTGATCGATGACGACGGCACGCCGCGCCCGGTCGGTGCTTTGGTCGGGACGGTGTCGGAGAGCACGTCCGGTCCCGACGGCTCCTACGTGTCCTACCTCGGCGTTCTCGAGGCTGCTCGCGGGCGCGGCGTGGCCAAGGGCCTGCTGCGCACGATCATCGCCGACGCCGCCGGACGCGGCCGCGACCGCGTGGGCCTCGAGGTGGACGCCGACTCACCCACCGGGGCCGCCGGGCTCTACACGTCGATGGGGTGGACGACCAAGTACGTCACGGAGTCCTGGCACCGCGACATCCCCGTGGACTGACGGCTACGCCTCGGCCATCTCGGCGAGCGCGGCCCGCAGCGCCCGGTGGATGCCGTTGGGGGTGAGCACCCCGACGAACCGGGCGCCGTCGCGTACGCCGACCATCCCGGTGTCGTCGCGCAGCAGCACGGCCATCGCGTGGCCGAGCGTGGAGTCGACGCCGATCGCGGCCCCGAGGTCCCCACCGGTCACGCCGTCCAGCGGCTCGAGGTGCGCCGGGTCGAGCGGGGTGACGTCGAGCCGCCGCAGGCCCGAGGTCGAGCCGACGAACTCCGCGACGAAGTCGTCGGCCGGGCGGCCCAGGATCCGTGCGGGCGTGTCGTACTGCGCGAGCCGCCCACCCGTGGCGAACACCGCCACCCGGTCGCCGAGTCGCACCGCCTCGTCGATGTCGTGGGTCACGAACACCACGGTCACCCCGAGGTCGCGCTGAAGGCGCAGGAACTCGTCCTGCAGCCGGAGCCGCACCAACGGGTCGACCGCGCCGAACGGCTCGTCCATCAGCAGCACCGGCGGCTTGGCCGCCAGCGCCCGGGCGACGCCCACCCGCTGCTGCTGGCCACCCGAGAGCTGACTGGGGTAGCGGTCGGCGTACGTCGTCGGATCGAGCCCCACCAGCTCGAGCAGCTCGTAGGCCCGCTGCCGGGCCGTCGCGCGGGACTCGCCGTACAGCAGCGGCACGGTCATCACGTTGTTGACGATCTTCTGGTGCGGGAAGAGACCGACCTGCTGGATGACGTACCCGATCCCACGGCGGAGCTTGACCGGGTCCTGCCGGGTGACGTCCTGGCCGTCGATCTCGATGGTCCCGGTGGTGGGCTCGATCAGCCGGTTGATCATCTTCAGCGTCGTGGACTTGCCGCACCCGGAAGGGCCGACGAGGCAGACGAGCTCGCCGTGGTCGATCGACAGGTCGAGCTCGTGGACGGCCACGGTGCCGTCGTCGTACGTCTTGCCGATCCCCGAGAGAGCGATCATGGGCTGGGGTCCCCGGGACCCGGTACCGTCCATGCGGTGACCCTACTCGGGGCCGTGTCGGCGGCCGACGGACCGAGCTGCTACAGCCGGCTGACCAACGACTGGTTCTGCGGGCAGTACCTCACCGACTACCGGCACGAGCTCACTGACGCCACGGTCCAGCATCTCCAGATCACGGTCGCGTCGGTCGTGCTGGGCCTGCTCATCGCGTTCCCGCTGGCTTTGGTCGCCCGCAGGCTGCCGAGCTTCGAGACGCTCATCGTGGGCGCTGCCACCGGGCTCTACACGATCCCCTCTCTGGCGCTGTTGCCGCTCCTCGTGCCGTTCACCGGTCTGAGCACGACCACGGTCGTCATCGGGCTGGCGCTCTACGCGCTGACGATCCTGGTGCGCAGCATGCTGGAGGGCCTGCGCTCCGTGCCCGCCGACGTGCGGGAGTCCGCGATCGGGCTCGGCTACGGCGCCACCCGCCTGCTGGTGCTCGTGGAGCTGCCGCTCGCGCTGCCGGTGATCATGGCCGGACTGCGGGTCGCGACGGTGTCGACGGTCGCGTTGACCACGGTGGGCTCACTGGTGTCGTACGGCGGGCTCGGCAACCTGATCAAAGACGGCGTATCGACGAACTTCCGCGCCGAGCTGATGACCGCCGCCATCCTCTGCGTGGTGATCGCCGTGTTACTCGACGTACTGATCGTCATCGCCCAGCGGGTGCTGACGCCGTGGACCCGGGGAGCGCGCTCGTGAACCTCTTCGTGGACACCTGGGACTACCTGTTCACGGCCGCGCACTGGTCCGGGGAGGGCGGCATGCTCCAGCTGATGCTTCAGCAGCTGCTGCTCAGCCTCACCGCGATGGTCCTGGCGGCGCTGGTGGGTCTCCCGGTCGCCCTGTGGCTGGGACATCTGGGCCGTGGCGGCTTCTTGGCCATCAACATCAGCAACGTCGGCCGCGCCGTACCCACCTTCGCGCTGCTCGCGCTCCTGGTGACCGCCGACTGGCCCGGGACGTCCACGTGGGGGCCGTTCGGGAGGGCCGGGCACGCGACGATCATCGCGCTGACGCTGTTCGCGCTGCCGCCGATCATCACGAGCTCCTACGTCGGCATCCGCGAGGTGTCGCCTGCCGTCAAGCAGGCCGCGGACGGCATGGGGATGACCGGCCGGCAGAGGTTCTTCCGCGTGGAGCTGCCGTTGGCCGCGCCGTTGGTGCTGCTCGGCCTGCGTCTGGCGCTGGTGCAGGTGTGGGCGACCGCGACCATCGCGGCGCTGGTCGCCGGTCCGGGGTTGGGCCGCGTCATCACCGACGGCTTCTACCGCACCAACTATCCCAAGGGAATCGCCGGCGCCGTGGTGGTCGCGCTCGTGGCGCTGGTCCTCGAGCTGGTGTCGGCCGCGGGGCAGCGGATCCTCGATCCGACCCGACGGGCCTCGTCACCGAAACGTCACCGGGGAATGTCGGTGGGCGCACCTACAGTTACCGAGTCGACCGGCGCCGCTGGTCGCTAGCAGCATCCGGACACGCGCGGACGCCCGTCCGCGGGACACAGAAGGACCAGCCATGCAGGCACGACGCTCCCTCGCCGCGGCCCTCGCCGTCGGCTCCCTCCTCCTCACTGCCGGTTGCGCCGGCAGCGACCTCTCCGACGGCAAGGCCGACCAGGGCTCCCCGTCCGTCGCGCCCGACAAGGGCACGGTGCACATCGCCGGCCAGAACTTCACCGAGGCGGCAATCGTGGCGGCGATGTACGACGAGGTCCTCACCGCCGCTGGCTACGACACCGACGTCAAGCTCGTCGACACACGAGACGCCTACATGGCGACCTTCCCGGGCGACGTCGACGTCGTGCCGGAGTATGTCGGCGGCATCGTGAACTTCCTCAACGCCAAGGCGAATGGCGCGGACGCGGATCCGTTCACCGCCGGCGACGGCCAGGAGCTCGCGGATCAGGGCAAGTCGCTGCTCGACAAGGCTGGGATCACCCTGCTCGACCTCTCGTCGGCCACCGACACCAACGCCTTCTTCGTGACGAAGGACTACTCCGAGTCCGAAGGCGTCACCAAGCTCTCCGACCTGAGCGGCAAGTCCGTGGTGCTCGCGGCGGCCCCCGACTGCAAGGGGCGGCTGGACTGCGAGGGCGGCCTGTCCGACCAGTACGGCATCAACATCACGAAGGTGCTTCCGCTCGGCTACGCGAGCGACCAGACCTACAAGTCGGTGATCGACGGCGAGTCCCAGCTCGGTGAGACGAGCACCACCGACGGCACGCTCGACTCGCAGGGTCTGGTCGTCCTCCAGGACGACAAGCAGATCCAGCCGGCGCAGAACCTCGTCCCCGCCATCTCGTCGGAGTTCCTCGCCGCGCACCCCGACGTTGCCGACGTCCTCAACGGGCTGATGGCTGCGCTGACCACGGAGAAGCTCACCGAGCTGAACGCCTCCGTGGCGGTCGATCGTGACAAGCCCGAGGACGTCGCCCACCAGTTCCTGGTGGACCAGGGCCTGCTGTAGGTCTAGATCCGCACCTCGAAGTCCCGCAGCGCGAGGGCCGCGGGGTCGACGTCGTCGGGATCGATGCCCGGCACGTCGATCCGCGGCCCTCGCGCCGAGGGCACCTGGGGGACCGGGCCGGCGTGCGTGGCGACGTACGCCATCACCAGCTCGGCCTCCTCGCGGCGTCCCTGGCCGACCAGCCAGCCGGTGAGCCGGTGCACGGGCGGCAGGCCCGAGTGCGCCAGGGTGCGCCCACCCCACAGCTCACGGACGCCCGCGACCAGCAGCTCCCACCAGTCGTCGGCGCAGCCCGGGATCTCGGAGAAGTAGCGGTGCATGTCCCCGGCGAGCACCTTGTCGACGAACACCCGGGTGACCTTGTCGGAGCCGAAGCCGCGCACGGTCTCCAGCGACATCCGCTTGGTCGTCCAACGGTCGCGCAGGTCGTCGAGCGACGAGCGCTGCTGGGTGATCGAGGAGCCGTCGTGGCGGATCCGCCAGTGGTAGACCACGTCCGGCACCACCCCGAAGCGGCGCGAGGCGATGAACGCACGGGTGACCGTGGGCTGGTCCTCGTAGCGGATCCCCTCGGGCCACGCCAGGCCCGCGTCGTCCCAGAACGAGCGGCGGAACAGCTTGTTCCACGCGAACACGTCGCCGAGGATCTCGGGGTGCTGCTCGATGTAGTACGCCGCCCGCGGCGTGTGCAGCCTCCGCATCCACGGCAGCTCCGCGAGCTGGTCCCCGTCCCAGCGGGCCACCGACCCGGCCACGAAGTCGGCGCCGGTGCGCCGCTGCTGGCGCAGCAGCACCTCGTAGGCCTGGGGCGGGACGACGTCGTCGGAGTCGGCGAAGGCCAGCAGCTCGCCGGTCGCGTGCCGGACGCCCTCGTTGCGGGCGGCGCCCAGTCCGTGGTTGTCGGTGTGGACCACCCGCACCCGGTCGTCACGCGTGGCGTACGCGTCGGCGATCGCGCCGGAGCCGTCGGTGGACCCGTCGTCGACGACCACGACCTCGAGTGCTCGGTGGGTCTGTGCCAGGACGCTGTCCAGCGCCGCGGGCAGGTAGGCCTCCACGTCGTAGACGGGCACGACCACGCTGACCAGCGGGGTCCGCCGCCCGAACTTCATGGGCTCACCGTACTGACCGTTAGGCTCGTCCCTCGTGAGTGACCGTCCCGCCGACCCCGCCGACATCGACCCCGCCGACTACCCCCGCAAGGTGCTGTTCGTCGCCGGTGCGGGCCGCAGCGGCACCAGCACCATGGCGGGCCTCATGCAGATCATGGGCCTGCACGTCCCGCAGCCCGAGGTCGCCGCCGACGAGACCAACCCGAAGGGCTTCGGCGAGCCGGCGTGGGTGGTCGCGCACCATGACCGGCTGCTCAAGGAGGCCGGTGTCCAGGTCAGCGACGCCCGGCCCGACGCGTGGTTCGAGACCGGCCGCGTGTCCACCCGGGAGCCGGAGCGGATCCGGACCGCCGAGTGGCTCGACGGGCACTTCGCCGTCAACCCCGAGCTGGTCGTCAAGGACCCGCGGCTGAGCTGGTTCCTCTCGCTGTGGCGGGTTGCCGCTCTCCGCACGGGTGCGACCCCGGTCTTCGCGACCATGCTGCGCCCGCCGGCGGAGGTGGTCGGCAGCAAGCAGACCTACTACAAGAACCGCCTGGGCTCGGCCCACCTCGCGGCGTCCTGGCTGAACATGCTCCTGCACACCGAGCGTGCGACCCGCGAGTCCGTCGCCGACGGCGGGCGCGTCTTCGTCCGGTACGCCGACCTCCTCGACGACTGGACCCGCACCGTGATGTACGCCGCGGAGCACCTCGGGCTGCAGCACGTGCTGCACGCCGACAGCGAGGCGATCCGCGACGGGCACCGGTTCGTCGACCCCAGCCTGCGCCGGATGACGCAGACGCTGGAGGACCTCGCCCTGCCGCCGCGGCTGCACGAGCTGACCGCCCAGACCTGGGAGGAGCTCAACAAGCTCGCCGAGCCCGGCGGTGACACCCCCGAGGTGCACGCGGCTCTGGACCAGCTGCGGGAGGGCTACGTGGAGCTGTACGAGGAGTCCGAGGCGATCTCGCAGTCCTCGGTGGTCGCGGCCGAGCAGCGGCTCCGCAAGCAGCTCAAGGGCGGGGCGAGGCCCGCGCCGGGTGCGCCCGGCGACCCGGCCGACAAGATCCCCCACGGCGTACGCGCCGCGATCCCCGCGCCGGTACGTCGCGGCCTGCGCAAGGCCCTGGGCCGCGCGCGGTGACCGCTCACCTCGGGGCCACCGGACTGTCCAACCTGGAGGGCCACACTGACTTCGACATCACCTGGCCGTGGCTGCGCCCCGGGGGCCTGCGCCCCGGGTCGACCGCGGTGCTGCGGGTCAAGAACGAGGCGCCGTCGCTGCCGTTCGTGCTGCCCCCGTTGCTGCGCGCCTGCGACCAGGTGCTGCTCGTCGACAACGGCTCGGACGACGGCACCCCGGAGGTCGCGCGCGAGACGGCCGCGCGGGTCGGCCGATCCGACAAGCTGACGGTCACGACGTACCCGTTCGCGGTCGCGCGCGCCGGCGCCGAGCACCTGGCCCAGCACGAGCTGTCGGTGCACTCGCTGTCGTACTTCTACAACTGGTGCTTCGCGCAGGTCACCACCCGCTACTCCTGGAAGTGGGACGGCGACATGGTGCTGACCACCGAGGGCGAGGTGTCGATCGCCGATCTCGCCTGGCAGATCGGCGACGTGCAGTCGATCATCCGCGTGCCGCGGCACGGGCTCTACCTCGAGAGCGAGTCCAAGGGCTACCTCGACCTCGGCTGGCGCAACGCCGAGGAGTGGGGCTTCCCGATCGGGCCGGACTTCGTCTTCACGAAGGCCTTCGAGTGGGAGATCCGCACCACGCCCGAGAACGTGCGCACGATCGGCCTGCCCCACGGTCTCTGCGTGGAGCTGAAGTACCTCCACGGCGAGGAGTTCGCGCATTGGACCGATCCGGCGTCGTTCGCCACGAGCTACCGCAACCGGCGCAAGCGCCGCGAGTGGACGGTCTTCCACGCCCTCAAGGAGGGGCGTGTGCTTCCCGGCGTGCACGAGATCACCGCGCCTCCGGGCGTCCACATCGTCGACCACGTCACCCACGACTGGCTGCCGCGCGCCCCCCGCCCGCTCCAGGTCGGGTAGGCGCCTCCCGCCGAGGACCCACGGCCGAGTGACCGATGGCCCGGGTGCCGGACCTTTGGCTCTGCCGCCGCGGCGCCGCGTCGCCCTACGTTCGGAGTGGGGGGAGAGGAGGCCGAATGCCGCGGACCAGGGGCTTCCTCCAGCGCTTCCGCGGGGCCGGCGCCCCGGGTGCCGCGTCCGCCGTCGGCGTGCCCGCGGACCGGGTGGCGGAGACCGCCGCCGAGCTGGAGCCTGTCTTCGCCCGGCTCGCCCCGGTCCAGGTCGAGGCGGAGGCGATCCGTGACCGGGCACGGGTGGACGCCGAGCGGTCGCGCCGACAGGCCGAGGAGCAGGCCGTCGCCGTGCTCGCCGCCGCCCGCGAGCGCGCGGAGGCCGAGCGCGTGGCCGCGTCGCTCGCCGCGAGCCGGCGCGTCGACGACGACCGCGAGCGGGCCCTCGCCGCCGCGGACGAACAGGCCGCCCGGGTGCGCCGGCACGCCGCCGAGGTGATGCCGCAGTACGTCGATCGCATCGTGTCCGAGGTGCGGTCGTTGCTCGACCACGACGAACCGCCCCGTGACGACCAGCCGGGGGCGCCTGTGCCATGAGTGCGTCGTGGGTCGCGGGGACTGTGCGCGCCCGGGCCTTGGCCCGCCGCCGGCTCGGCGCGGGCGGGGCGCGCGCCCTGGCGGACCGGCCGACCCTGGCCGAGGCGGTCACGGCGCTCGCGGACACGCCGTACGGCCACGACGTGCGGGTGGGGCAGGACCTCGCCGAGTCCGAGCACGCCGTCGGCGCGGCCCTGCTGTGGAACCTGCGCGTGCTCGCCGGCTGGCTGCCCCGGGAGGGCTCATCGGTGGTCCGGCTGCTCGCGGGCTGGTTCGAGCTCGCCAACCTCGACGACCGCCTCGCCGAGCTGGAGGGGGCCGCGCCCGCGGAGCCGGCGTACGAGCTCGGCGCCCTGGCGACGACGGCCACCCGGATCGCCTCGGCCGGGTCCCGGGCGGCGGTGGCGCAGGTGCTGACGCGGCCCCCGTGGCGGGTCCGGGACGGCGACTCGCTGCGCGACCTGCGGGTCGGCGCTCGGCTCGGCTGGGCCGAGGCCGTCCTCGGCACGGTGCCCGAGGCCGGCGGGTGGGCGCGGGGCGGGGCCACGATCCTGCTGCTCGCCGAGCTCGTGGCTGCCGGTCGGGCCCCGGCGCCCGCGACCGCGACCCGGATCGCGCGGCTGCTCGGACCGGGCTTCCTCGCCGCGATCCCACCCGGCTCGACCGACCTCGCCCGGGTGCGGGCGGCGCTGCCGCGCGAGACCACCTGGGTCCTCGACGGCATCGAGACACCCGAGGAGCTGTGGCGCGGTGAGCAGCGGTGGTGGCGCCGGCTGGAACGTGACGGCTTCACGCTGCTCGGTGGCACGGAGTTCGGCAGGGCGCCGGTCGTGGGCGCCGTCGCGATCCTCGCGGCCGACGCCCGTCGCGTGCGCGCCGCCCTCGAGACCGCCGCCCGCGGTGGGGCTGCTGCCCGGGAGGCCTTCGATGACCTCGTCTAGCGAGACCAGGCGGCGCGAGCCCCGGTGGCGCGAGCTGGCGGAGCCGGTGCGGATGCAGCGCGTGGCCCTGGTCGCGCCTGCCCACGCCGCGCGCGAGGCGCTGGCGATCGTCGGAGCGGCCGGCGTCCTCGAGCTCGACGCACCCATGCAACCTGGCACGACCGAGGACACGAGCCTGGAGGCCGTCGCGGGGCGCGCGGTGGTCCGCGGCGAGGTCGCCGCCCTCACCGGATGGGTGCCGGTCTCCGAGCTGGCCCCCCTCGGCGAACGGCTCCGTGCGGTCGGCGGCGCCGCCGTCTCGATCCCGACGCCGCGCGGCACCGACCCGCCCACGCTCCTGCACGAGGGCGGCGGTCTGCGCCGCGCGTTCACGCCGCTCGTCCAGACGTACGGCACCGTCCCCTACGAGGACGTCGACCCGAGCCTGGTGGCCGGACTGGCCTACATCGTGATGTTCGGGATGATGTTCGGCGACGCGGGCCACGGCGCGTTGCTCGCGGCGCTGGGCCTCCTGGTGCGCTCGGGACGGGTGCGGCGGCTCGCGCCGATCCGCCGGCTCTGGCCCTTCGTGAGCGGCGCCGGCCTGGCCGCGATGGTGTTCGGGCTGCTGTACGGCGAGTGCTTCGGGCCCACCGGCCTGGTGCCGGTGCTGTGGCTCTCGCCGTTGGACCACCCCGTGACGCTGCTCGCCGCGGGCGTCGCCGTCGGCGCCGTACTGCTCGCGATCGCCCAGGGCATCGCCACCGTCAACCGCTGGCGGGAGGGTGGGTGGTCGCGCGCGGTGAGTGCCCCCTCGGGCGTGGCCGGCGCGGCGATGCTCGCCGGTGTCGGTGTGATCACCGGCGGCGTGTGGCGCGACCTGTTGTGGCTGACCGCCCTCGGCGGGGTGCTCGTCATGGCCGGGGTCGGTCTCGCGTTCGTCGGCTTCCTCGCCCGCTCGGGCGGTGGCGCCTCCGGGGCGACCCAGGCGGTGGTCGAGGTGTTCGACGCCGTGCTCCGGGTGGGCACCAACCTGGTCTCGTTCACGCGGCTGGCCGCCTTCGGGCTGACCCACGCCGCGCTGGGCCTGGTCGTGTGGGACGGGACGACCGCGCTGGCGGCGTCCGGCCCCGCGATGCTCGCGGCTGCCGTCGTCCTGCTCGTGCTGGGCAACGTGCTGACGTTCGGGCTCGAGGCGCTCGTCGCCGGCATCCAGGCGCTCCGCCTCGAGTACTACGAGCTGTTCTCGCGGCTCTTCGAGGGCGAGGGCAGGCCGTTCCGGCCGTGGCGCCTCTCGCCCGCACCGTCCGACCAAGGGAGATGACCATGACCATCTGGCTGCTCGGCCTGCCCGTGCTGGTGGCGGTGTCCGCCGGCCTGGCGACGCTGCTGCGGCGCCGCCGCGGGCTCGTGCTCAAGGCGGTGATCGGGCTCAACGCGGCGGTCCTCGCGGTCGCGGCCGTGGTGATCCTCGCGGCCTCCTCCTCCGGCAACGACCCGGCGACGGACGTCACGCTGGTGGCCGCGCAGACCGAGTCGGGCTCCTCGAGCTGGGCGGCCCTGCTCGGCGCGGCGATCGCCGTGGCGGGCTCGTCCATCGGTGCCGCGATCGCGGTCGCCTACACCGGTGCCGCGGCACTGGCCGCGATGAGCGAGCGTCCCGAGCTGTTCGGCCGCGCCATGGTGATCGTCGGACTCGCCGAGGGCATCGCGATCTACGGCCTGATCATCGCGGTGATCCTGATCGGACGGGCCTGATGGCCGGGATCGCCGTCCTCGGCGAGCGCGGCCGGGTCGCCGGCTACGCGCTCGCCGGTGCGCTCGTGGTCGTCGCCGATGACGACGCGTCGGTCCGCGCGGCGTGGTCCGGCCTCGTCGACGAACCGGGCCGCGACGTCGCGGTGCTCATCGTGACCCGACGCGCCGCCGAGGCGTTGCCCGCTGGCTTCGCCGACCGGGATCGCCCCCTCACGGTGGTGATGGACGCGTGACCGAGACCGTGCCCGCCCCGGCCACCGGACCCGACGGCCTGGCCACGGTCGGCGCCGCCCTGCTGGCGCGCGCCCGGGGCGACGCCGCCGACGCGGCCGCCGAGGCGCGCGCGGCCGCGGACGCGATCGTGGCGCGGGCGCGGGAGCAAGCGGACGAGGCCGTCGCCGCGGCGCGGGCCCAGGGCGCCGCCGACGCGGCCGAGGCCCTGAGTGGGGAGCGGTCGCGGACCTTGCTCGAGGCCCGGACCCGGGTGCTGCGGGCGGAGCGGGAGGCGTACGACGAGCTGCGCCGGCGGGCGGTCACCGAGGTGACGGCGATGCTCGATGGCCTCGGCCCGCGGGTGCTGGCTCGGCTGGCCCACGAGGCCACCGAGCGGCTGGGACCGGAGGCGGAGCTCGTCCCCAGCGCGGGCGGCCCGGTCGCGGTCGTCGGTCTGCGGCGGCTGGTCCTCGAGCCCGAACGGCTGGTCGAGCGGGTGATCGAGGACCTGGGTCCGGCACTGGTCGGGGTGTGGTCGCCGTGACCACCGGCGCAGCCCCCACGGTGGGGCGGGTCGTGAAGGTCTCGGGCTCGCTCGTGGAGGTCGAGGAGGCTCCCGGAACGGTCGTCTCGGAGGTCGTCGCGCTCGGCCGGGCCGGCCTCCTCGGCGAGGTCGTCGCGATCGCCGACGGCGTCCTCACCGTGCAGGCCTACGAGGACACCGGCGGACTCGCGCCGGGAGCGCCCGCCGTCGCGCTCGGCCGTCCGCTCTCGGCCACCCTCGGTCCGCACCTCCTCGGTGGGGTGTTCGACGGACTGCTGCGCCCGCTCTCCGAGGCCGGTGACTGGCTGGAGAGCGGGAGCGGCGCCGGCTCCTACGACCCCCGCCGGTGGTCGTTCACGCCGACTGTCACGGCCGGCGCACTCGTGGGCGCGGGGGAGGAGGTCGGAACCCTCGACGGGGACGGGCCCCTCGCGCTGCGGGTGACGGTCCAGCCCGGCACGACCCCCGACGGCCGGGTCGCCGTGCAGAGCGTCGTCCCGGCCGGCGAGTACCGCTCCGACGAGACCGTGGCCGTCGTCGGAGGCCGGCCGGTCACCATGGCGACGACCTGGCCGGTACGCCGCCCCCGCCCGTTCCGGGATCGGGTGGACGACGTGGTGGCCCTGCACACCGGGCAGCGGGTCCTCGACCTGCTGCAGCCGGTGGCGCGCGGCAGCACCGCCTCGGTCCCCGGGGGCTTCGGCACCGGCAAGACGATGCTGCTCCAGCAGATCGCCAAGTGGTGCGACGCCGACGTCATCGTCTACGTGGGTTGCGGGGAGCGCGGCAACGAGATGGCCGACGTCGTCGAGGAGCTCAGCTCGCTCATCGATCCTCGCACCGGGCGGGCACTACGGCTGCGCACCGTCGTGATCGCGAACACCTCGAACATGCCGATGATGGCCCGCGAGGCGAGCATCTACACCGGGGTCACGGTGGCGGAGTACTTCCGCGACATGGGGCTCCACGCGGTCGTCATCGCGGACTCCACCTCGCGGTGGGCCGAGGCGCTCCGGGAGTTCGCGTCCCGGCGCGGTGCGCTCCCCGCGGAGGAGGGCTACCCGGCGGGCCTGGCGTCCGCGCTCGCCGCGTTCTACGAGCGGGCCGGCGAGGTCGTCACGCTCGGCGGGCGGCCCGGGTCGGTGACGATCATCGGCGCGGTCTCTCCTCCCGGAGGGGACATGACCGAGCCCGTCACCGCGCACACCCAACGCTTCGTCCGAGCCACCTGGATGCTGGACCGTGACCTGGCCTACGCGCGCCACTACCCGGCCGTCGCCTGGGCCGGGTCGTTCTCCCGCGACGCCGGCGCCCTGGTCGGGTGGCACGCCCGGAACGGCGACGCGGCCTGGGGACGGCGGCGCGCCCGGATGGCCAGCCTGCTGGCCGACGCGGACCGGCTCGCCTCGCTCGCCGAGCTGGTCGGGGAGGGCGCGATGCCCGGCTCCGAGCGGGTCATCCTGCTCGCGGGCCGTCTGCTCCGCGACAGCGTGCTGCGACAGAACGCGCTGAGCCAGCACGACGGCTTCTGCTCGGCCGCCAAGGGTGCCGCGCTGGTGGCGGCCGTGCTCGCGGTCGTGGACCGCTGCCAGAGCCTGGTGGAGGCCGGGGTTCCCGCCACCCGGATCGAGGAGGTCGACCTCGGCCCCCTGGTGCGCGCGGCCGAGGCGACCGGCCCCGACGACGTCGACGGGGTGCTCGCCCGCCGCGACAGCGTCCTGGCCGAGCTGGAGGGGTTGGAGGGGGCGTGATGACGCGCTGGATCGGGACCGTCGAGCACCTCGGGATCGCCCAGCTGCGCGGGCCGCTGCTCGTCGTCCGGGACGTCCACGGCGTCGGCTGGGACGAGTCGGCGACGATCCGCACGCCGGACGGCCAGGTCCGCAACGGGCTCGTGCTGAGCGTCGACCGGGACCTGGCCGTCGTCCAGGTGCTCGAGGGCACCGACGGCGTCGGCGCTGAGGGCACCTCGGTCGTCTTCGCCGGGGAGTCGACGCACGTCCCGGTCGGCCTGGACTGGCTCGGGCGGGTCTGCAACGGCCGCGGGGCACCGATCGACGGCGGACCCCCGGTGGTGGGCGTGCGGCGAGCTCCCGTCTCCGGCCGGCCCCTCAACCCGACCCGACGCGAGCCGCCGTCCGAACCGGTGCTCACCGGCGTCTCCGCGATCGATTCGCTCACCACGCTGGTGCGTGGCCAGAAGCTGCCGGTGTTCTCCGTCGCGGGCCTGCCGCACCTCGAGCTGGCGACCCAGGTCGCCGCACAGTCGACGGTCCAGGACGCGCCGTTCGCCGTGGTCTTCGCCGGGATGGGGCTCACCCATCCCGACGTGGCGGCGGTGCGCGACGCCTTGGCCGCTCGCTCCGCGCGCAGCGAGCTGGTGATGCTCCTCAACACCGCCGACGACCCCGTCGTCGAGCGGATCCTGACCCCCCGCATCGCGCTGACGGTCGCCGAGCACCTGGCCTTCGAGCACGGGCGGCACGTGCTCGTCGTGATGGCCGACATGACGTCGTACGCCGAGGCCGTGCGCGAGGTCTCCGCGGACCGCGAGGAGATCCCGGGCCGGCGCGCCTACCCGGGCTACCTCTACAGCGACCTCGCGTCGCTCTACGAGCGCTGTGGCCGCATCCGGGGGCGCGAGGGCTCGGTGACGCTGGTCCCGGTCCTCACGATGCCCGGGGGCGACATCACCCACCCGGTCCCGGACCTCACCGGCTACATCACCGAGGGCCAGGTCGTCCTCTCCGCGGCCGCGCACGCCGCGGGGATCTACCCGCCGGTGGAGCCGCTCAGCTCGCTGTCGCGGCTGATGCGCAAGGGTGCCGGGCCGGGACGGACCCGGGAGGACCACCTCGACGTGGCGGCCCAGACCATGGCCTGCCTGTCGCGGGCCCGGCAGATCAGGGAGCTCGCCGACCTGATCGGCGAGGAGGGTCTGAGCGGCACCGACCGCGCCTACCTGGCCTTCGCCACCGAGGTGGAGCAGCGGGTCCTGACCCAGCGCCCGGACGAGGCGCGGTCCATCGAGGAGACCCTCGACCTGGTCTGGCACGCCCTCGCCCTGGTGCCCCGCCGCGAGCTGACGATGCTCCCCGAGGACGCGCTCGCCCGCCGCTGCGACCCGCTGCTCGGCGGGTGAGCCGATGTCGCGCCGCCTCCACGTCCCGCCCGGCCGCGCCGGCCAGCTGTGGCTCCTCCACCGCCGGGAGGTCGCGCGTCGTGCCGTCGACCTGCTCGACCAGAAGCTGCGGATCCTGCGCTCGGAGCGACTGCGCCGCTCACTCGTCGAAGAGCGCACCCGTGCCACCTGGACGGCCGCGGTGCGAGACGCCGACGTCTGGCAGCTGCGACTCGTCCAGCTCGGCGGCCAGCGTGCCCTGCGCCTCGGCACGTCGGGCGAGGCGGCCGACGTCGACGTGCGCTGGGACCAGGTGGTCGGGGTGCGCTACCCGGCGTACGTCGTGGTCCGCGAGCCGGCCGACGACGACGGGCCGGGCGGCAGCGCGGCGCTCACCGAGACCCGCCGGAGGCTGAACGTCGCGGTCGCCGCGGGGGCCCAGCACGCGGCCGCGCTGGCGGCGCTGCGCACGCTGGAGGCCGAGGAGGCCGCGACCCGACGACGGCTGCGCTCGATCCGGACCCGGTACCTCCCGCGACTCGAGGCGACGCTGCGCGAGGTGGAGGTCTCGCTGCAGGAGGACGAGCGCGCCGACATCCTGCGGCTGCGGTGGGCCACGGGGCACGGCGGCGGGCGGGACGACGGGCGGGTCGAGGAGAGGACGGTGGGGCCATGAACGCGGCGATGCAGCGGCTCCTGGTGGCAGTCGACGACTCGGCGGCCGCCCTGCGGGCGGTCGATCTCGCGGTGCGGCTCGCGGCGACGACCGGCGCCGAGGTGCGGTTCGTCCACGTCACCGGCGACGGGGTGCTGCGGCGGGCGCTCGCGACGGCCGGCGACGCAGGCCTTCCCGACCGGGTCGGTCGCGGCGTCGGGGCGCTCATGGACCATGTCGCCTCCCGCGCGCGCCAGGCGGGCGTTCCGTGCAGCGTCGTGTCCCTGTCCGGTGAGCCCGAGGCCGAGGTCGTCGCGGAGGCGCGCGCCTGGGGTGCGGACCTGGTGGTCATCGGCCGCTCGCAGTCCGGCGCCGTCGGTCAGCCCTACGTCGGGCACGTCACGCGGCACATCCTCGAGTTCAGCGACGCCCCGGTGCTCGTCGTACCCCGGCCGCGGGCCGCGGTGTCAGGTAGGTCACGTCACGGCTCGGTTTCACCGGAGAAACCCGAGGCGTAGATTCGTCGTGTCCGGGGAACACCCTCTCCGACAGGTTCATCCAGACGAGCACACCGTCCGGTACCCACACCGGCCCGTCACGCCGCCGATCGCGGCAGACGGGTGGTCGGAGGGACTGGAACGAAAGGTTCGACTCATGACGCACCCTCCCCGGGACCCTGCCGTGCGCGCAGAGCAGCGCGGCCCCCTGCGCATCGGCGTCGTCGGTGCCGGTCGCGTCGGCGCCGTGCTGGCCGCCGCGCTCCAGGCCGCCGGTCACCACGTGGTGGCCGCCGCCGGCGAGTCCGACGCCTCGCGCTCCCGCATCGCCGACCTGCTGCCCGGCACCCGCATCGCCAAGCCCACCGACGTCGCGCGGTCGAGCGACCTGCTGCTGCTGACGGTCCCCGACGACATGCTCGCCAACGTCGTGACCGTGCTCAGCGACAGCGGCGCGATCCGTCCCGGGCAGTACGTCGTGCACACCTCGGGCCGGCACGGTCTGGCCGTCCTCGCGCCGGCCGCGCGCCTCGGTGCTCGCACCGTTGCGCTGCACCCGGCGATGACGTTCACCGGCACCGCGCTCGACCTGGACCGCCTGCCCGGCTGCGTCTACGGCCTCACCGCCGAGGCTGGCGAGCGAGCGTTCGTCGAGGCCCTGGTCGCCGACCTGCGGGGTCGCCCCATGTGGGTGCCCGAGGAGATGCGCACGCTCTACCACTCCGGCCTGGCCCACGGCGCCAACCACCTCGTGACCCTGGTCAGCCAGGCGATGGAGCTGTTGACCGCGGCCGGTGCGGCCGACCCTGCCGGCACCCTCCGTCCGCTCCTGACCGCCGCGCTCGACAACGCCCTCGAGCACGGCGACGCCGCGCTCACCGGGCCGATCGTCCGCGGTGACGTCAACACGGTCCGGGCGCACCTGGCCGACATCGCGACGAATGCGCCCCACACGCTCCCGTCGTACGTCGCGCTCGCTCGCGACACCCTCGACCGGGTGGTGACCGACGGCCGGGTGCTGCCGATCCGCGCGGCCGCGATCCAGCGGGTGCTGGAGCAGGCCGAGCAGTCCGCGTCCAGGACCGCGGCGCCACGGACCTCCGCGCGCCGCCGGTGAGCACTCGGACCGCCGGGCCCGTCCTCGCGCACACCCGCGACGAGCTCGCCACGCTGCTCGCGGCCGCCCGTGCCGGTGGCCATCCGGTCGGCCTGGTGCCGACGATGGGCGCGCTGCACGAGGGCCACGCCAGCCTGGTCCGCGCCGCCCGGAAGCGGGTCGGGGAGGACGGCGCGGTGGTCGTCTCGGTCTTCGTCAACCCGCTGCAGTTCGGCCCCAGCGAGGACCTCGACCGCTATCCGCGCACCCTCGACGCCGACCTCGAGGTCTGCGCTCGAGAGGGCGCCGACATCGTGTTCGCGCCCTCCGTCGAGGAGGTCTACCCCGGCGGGACTCCCCAGGTCACCGTCCGCCCCGGGCCGATGGGCAAGATCTTCGAGGGCAAGACCCGGCCCGGCCACTTCCGCGGGGTGCTGACCGTCGTCGCGAAGCTCTTCGGGCTCGTCCGTCCCGACGTCGCAGTGTTCGGCGAGAAGGACTACCAGCAGCTGACGCTGATCCGGCGGATGGTCCTCGACCTCAACCTGGGCGTCGAGGTGGTCGGCGCCGAGACCGTCCGTGAGGCCGACGGGCTGGCGCTCTCCAGCCGCAACCGGTACCTCGACGCCGAGCAGCGGCAGGACGCGGTGGCCCTGAGCCACGCACTGCGAGCCGCGCAGGAGAGCGCGCGGTACGGCGCGCAGGTGGCCCTGACCGAGGCGCGCGCGGAGCTGCGGGCCGCCCCGGGGGTCGACCTCGACTACCTGGTGATCACCGACCCCGACCTGGGTGAGCTGCCCGACGACGTACCGGCCGGCGCCGCGGCCCGCATCCTCGTCGCCGCGCGCGTCGGGACGACCCGCCTGATCGACAACATGCCGCTCACCCTGGGCGCTGTTCCCTACGAGCGAAGCGAGTAGCCGTGCTCCGGACCATGATGAAGAGCAAGATCCACCGGGCGACGGTCACGCAGGCCGACCTGCACTACGTCGGCTCCGTCACCGTCGACGAGGACCTCCTCGACGCGGCCGACCTGCTGCCCGGCGAGCTGGTGCACATCGTCGACATCGACAACGGGGCCCGGCTGGAGACCTACACGATCGCCGGCGAGCGTGGCTCCGGGGTGATCGGCATCAACGGCGCCGCCGCCCGGCTGGTGCACCCCGGTGACCTCGTCATCCTCATCGCCTACGGGCAGATGGAGGATGTCGAGGCGAAGGGGTTCGAGCCGCACGTCGTGTTCGTCGACGCCGACAACCGGGTGGTCAGCACGGGCAGCGACCCGGCCGAGGCGCCCCCCGGGTCCGGGCTGCTGCGCGGCGACCGACCGGCCGAGCGCTAGCCTGCCCCCGTGCCCGACGAGCCAGCCTCCGACGTACCGGTCCGCGAGATCGACGCGCCCGTACGCCGGGTTCCAGGCCGGCTGGTCGCGCCCGAACCGGGCTGGACGACCACGGCCGACGTGGTCGTCATCGGCTCGGGCATCGCCGGACTGACCGCCGCCCTGCGGCTGCGCGGCGAGGTCGGCAAGGTCTTGGTCGTCACCAAGGACGTGCTCGCCGCGGGCTCCACCCAGTGGGCCCAGGGCGGCATCGCCGCCGCGCTCGGCCCGGGCGACACCCCGGCGGAGCACGAGCTCGACACCCTGGTCGCGGGTGCCGGTGCCTGTGATCGCGACGCCGTGCACGCGCTGGTCACCGAGGGCCCCGACGCGGTCCGCGAGCTGATCGCGCTGGGCACCAACTTCGACCACGACCCCGACGGCGAGCTCTCGCTGACCCGCGAGGGCGGCCACCACCGCGACCGCATCGCCCACGCGGGTGGAGACGCGACCGGTGCCGAGATCCAGCGGGCGCTGATCGCCGCCGTCGAGCAGGCGCCCGAGATCGAGGTGATCCAGCACGCGCTCGCCGTCGACCTGCTGCTCGCCGAGGACGGCGGCGTCGCCGGCCTGACCCTGCACGTGATGGGGGAGGGCCAGCGCGACGGCGTCGGCGCCGTCCACTGCCGCGCGGTCGTGCTCGCCAGCGGCGGGCTCGGCCAG
This sequence comes from Nocardia sp. 149-1B, assembly GCF_057747975.1. Taxonomy (NCBI): domain Bacteria; kingdom Bacillati; phylum Actinomycetota; class Actinomycetes; order Mycobacteriales; family Nocardiaceae; genus Nocardia; species Nocardia sp. 149-1B. Next base: position 4,365,659 of record NZ_CM173233.1, on the reverse strand, counting down.
GTCTTCTCCCAGACGACCAACCCCGCCGTCTCCACCGGCGACGGCATGGCGGTCGCGCTGCGCGCCGGCGCGGTGCTCCGGGACCTGGAGTTCGTGCAGTTCCACCCGACCGTGATGTACCTCGGCCCCGACTCGCTCGGCCAGCAGCCGCTGATCTCCGAGGCCGTGCGCGGCGAAGGCGCCTTCCTGGTCGACTTCGAAGGCAACCGCTTCATGCAGGGCGTGCACGAGCTGGCCGACCTCGCACCGCGCGACGTGGTCGCCAAGGCGATCACTCGTCGGATGAACGAGACAGGGCAGCCGCACATGTGGCTGGACGCCCGGCACTTGGGTGCCGAGGTGTGGGAGCGGCGCTTCCCCACGATCCTGGCCACGACCCGCAGCCACGGCGTCGACCCGGTCACCGAGCTGATCCCGGTCGCGCCCGCGTGCCACTACGCCTCCGGCGGGGTCCGCACCGACCTGTGGGGCCGCTCGACCGTGCCCGGCCTCTACGCCACCGGCGAGGCCGCCTGCTCCGGCGTCCACGGCGCCAACCGGCTCGCCTCCAACTCCTTGCTGGAGGGCCTGGTCTTCTCGCGCCGCATCGCCCAGGTGCTGCCCGGCGAGCTCCGCCCGTTGCTGCCGCCCGTGGCCGACACCCGGACCGCCGGCCTGGTCTCCGGCGGCGTACGCCGCGAGCTGCAGGACGTCATGACCACCCGGGTCGGGGTGCTGCGCAGCGCCGCCGGGCTCGCCGACGCCACCGGGCTGCTCGACAAGCTGGCCGGCCAGGGCGCGGAGGCGATCGACCAGCAGTCGTGGGAGACCACCAACCTGCTCACGATCGCCGTGGCGCTCGCGGACGCCGCCGCGCTGCGCGAGGAGACCCGCGGCTCGCACTGGCGCGAGGACTTCCCCGAGCGCGACGACGCCGGCTTCGCCGGTCACTTCGACGTGGTGATGGCCGATGGCGCCAGCACCTTGGAGTTCGTGCCCGCACCCCCGACCGATCGCGGCGCGGCATGACCACGGCGTACGACGAGGAGCTGCGCGCCGCCGGCCTCGACCCGGCCGCGGTCCGCGCGCAGATCACCGCCGCGCTCGCCGAGGACCTGCCGGCCGGCGACGTGACCTCGATCGCAACCATCGCCGCGGATGCCCGCGGCAGTGGCGTGTTCGCGGCGCGGGAGGCTGGCGTGGTCGCCGGCCTCGGCGTCGCCGCCCTGGTCTTCGACGAGGTGATGGGCGACACCGTCGAGATCACCGACCGGGTCCCCGACGGCACCCGGGTGACGCCCGGTGACGTCGTGATGCGGGTCGCGGGTCCCACCCGCGGGCTGCTCACCGCCGAGCGCACCGCCCTCAACTACGCCAGCCACCTCTCGGGGGTCGCCACCGCCACCGCGCACTGGGTCGACGCGCTGGCCGGCACCCGAGCCCGGGTGCTCGACACCCGCAAGACCCTGCCGACGTTCCGCGCGCTGCAGAAGTACGCCGTCCGCTGCGGTGGCGGCGTCAACCACCGGTTCAGCCTCAGCGACCGGGCGATGGTCAAGGACAACCACGTGGTCGCGGCCGGCGGCGTGGTGCCGGCGTACACCGCCGTGCGCGCGACCTACCCCGATCTGCGTGTGGAGGTGGAGGTCACCGACCTCGACCAGCTCCTCGAGCTGCTCAACGCCGGCTGCACCGAGATCCTGCTCGACAACATGGACACGGCCACGATGGCCGAGGCGGTCCGCCTCACCGCCGGTCGCGCCACGCTGGAGGCCTCCGGTGGGCTCACCCTCGAGCGGGCCCGCGAGGTGGCCGAGACCGGGGTGGACTTCATCTCGGTCGGCGCGCTCACGCACTCGGTCAAGGTCTTCGACCTCGGCCTGGACCTCTCCGACGACGAGGGCTGAGTCGTGCCGCTGCTCTGCGCCGACATCGGCAACAGCCACACGGTCCTCGGCCTGGTCAGCGACGGCACCGTGCTCGCCGACTGGCGGGTCGCCACCGACGAGCGCAACACCGCCGACGAGTGGGCGGTGCTGCTGCGTGGCCTGCTCGGCGCGGCACTCGACGAGGTCGACGGGATCGCGGTCTGCGCGACGGTCCCGGCCGTGCTGCACGAGTGGCGCGAGATGCTCGCCCGCCACTTCACCGATGTCGCCCGAGTCGTCGTCGAGCCCGGGGTGCGCACCGGGGTGCCGGTGCTCATGGACAACCCGCGTGAGGTCGGCACCGACCGGATCATCAACGCGCTCGCCGCCGTCCACGAGTACGGCGGCCCCGCGATCGTCGTCGACTTCGGCGGCACCGCGACGACGTTCGACGTGGTCAGCGTGCAGGGGCAGTACGTCGGGGGCGCGATCTCCCCGGGAATCGAGGTCTCCCTCGAGGCGCTGGGTCGCCGTGGCGCCCAGCTGCGAAAAGTCGAATTGCTGCGGCCGCGATCGGTGATCGCCAAGAACACCGTCGAGGCGCTCCAGTCGGGGATGGTCTTCGGCGTCGCCGCCCAGGTGGAGGGAATTGTCGACCGGATGATCGGCGAGCTCGGCGCCGATGCCTCCGACGTGCACGTCATTGCCACCGGATATCTCGCGCCGGTCGTGCTCGATGAATGCCGTTGTTTCACCCACCACGCGCCATGGTTGACGTTGCGCGGACTGGAACTCGCGTTCCAACGCAACTCCTGAGTCACCCGATTCCTTTGCGCAGGGTTAGCGGAGACCTTTTCCGACGTGGCATGATGTCTTTTGCTTTATTCATCCCCCGAATTCGAATTGAGTGAGGTCGACACATGGCCCAGAAGGTCAACATCGTTCTCGTGGACGATCTCGACGGCAGCGAGGCGACCGAGACGGTCACCTTCGGCTTGGACGGAACGACGTACGAGATCGATCTGAACGACACCCATGCCGCAGCGCTGCGTGAGGCGCTGTCGGGCTACGTCGGGCACGGTCGCAAGGTCGGTGCCGCCCCGCGTCGCGGGCGACGCTCCGCCGCCGCCTCCGCTGCCGCCACCGGTGGCGCCAGCGCCAAGGAGATCCGCGACTGGGCCCGCGCCAACGGTCACGACGTACCCGACCGCGGCCGGGTGTCCAGCGAGGTCCGTGAGGCCTACGACGCCGCGCACTAGTTGTCTGACTCGATGAGACCGGTGGTCGAGCTCGTCGAGACCCCATAGCCGAGCGGCAGGGCGGTGATCTGAGGATCACCGCCCTTTGTCGTCTCACCGGATTTCGACGCGCCCGTCGCGGCTTCGTTCCTCAGCCGCGGGGATTGCTCAATCTCCCCGAGCCCACGCGCCGCGCTCGTCCCTCGCGCGCCGCTGCCAGGGAGTTGTTCGCTCTCAGCGGACTGACTGGGGCCTGAGGTGGGAACGCGTAGGCTGTCAGCGGGGTTAGTTGTCTCGTACCTCCCCTCCAGACGACGGGGGAGAGGCCCCACAAGCTTGTAGGAGCGATGCGCATGTTCGAGCGGTTCACTGACCGAGCCCGCCGGGTGGTCGTGCTGGCCCAGGAAGAGGCCCGCATGCTCTCCCACAACTACATCGGGACCGAGCACATCCTGCTCGGCCTCATCCACGAGGGCGAGGGCGTGGCCGCCAAGGCGCTCGAGAGCCTCGACATCTCCCTGGAGGCCGTGCGCGCCCAGGTCGAGGAGATCATCGGCCAGGGCCAGCAGGCCCCCAGCGGCCACATCCCGTTCACCCCGCGCGCCAAGAAGGTGCTCGAGCTGTCCCTGCGGGAGGCGCTGCAGCTCGGCCACTCCTATATCGGCACCGAGCACATCCTGCTCGGCCTGATCCGCGAGGGGGAGGGCGTCGCCGCCCAGGTGCTGCAGAAGCTCGGTGCCGACCTCAACCGGGTGCGCCAGCAGGTCATCCAGCTGCTCTCCGGCTTCCAGGGCAAGGAGTCGGCCGGCTCGGCCGCGGCCACCGGCGCCGCCGGCGGCGACGCGCCGTCCAGCTCCCTGGTGCTCGACCAGTTCGGTCGCAACCTGACCCAGGACGCCCGCGAGGGCAAGCTCGACCCGGTCATCGGCCGGGAGCAGGAGATCGAGCGGGTCATGCAGATCCTGTCTCGGCGTACGAAGAACAACCCGGTGCTCATCGGAGAGCCGGGCGTCGGCAAGACCACGATCGTGGAGGGTCTGGCCCAGGACATCGTCAAGGGCAACGTGCCCGAGACGCTCAAGGACAAGCAGATCTACACCCTGGACCTGGGTGCCCTGGTCGCCGGCTCGCGCTACCGCGGCGACTTCGAGGAGCGCCTGAAGAAGGTGCTCAAGGAGATCCGCACCCGCGGCGACATCGTGCTGTTCATCGACGAGATCCACACCCTCGTCGGCGCCGGTGCGGCCGAGGGCGCGATCGACGCGGCGAGCATCCTCAAGCCGATGCTGGCCCGTGGCGAGCTGCAGACCATCGGAGCGACGACCCTCGACGAGTACCGCAAGTACCTCGAGAAGGACGCCGCGCTCGAGCGCCGCTTCCAGCCGATCCAGGTCGCCGAGCCGTCGATCGCACACACGATCTTGATGCTCAAGGGCCTGCGTGACCGTTACGAGGCACACCACCGCGTGACGATCACCGACGAGGCGCTGGTCTCGGCGGCGACGCTGGCCGACCGCTACATCTCCGACCGCTTCCTGCCCGACAAGGCGATCGACCTGATCGACGAGGCCGGCTCGCGGCTGCGGATCCGCCGGATGACGGCGCCCGCCGACCTGCGCGAGTACGACGACAAGATCGGCGAGGTGCGCCAGCGCAAGGAGGCCGCGATCGACGGCCAGGACTTCGAGGCCGCGGCGCGCCTGCGCGACGAGGAGAAGCAGCTCATCGCCAAGAAGGCCGAGCGCGAGAAGCAGTGGCGCGCCGGTGACATGGACGAGGTCGCCGAGGTCGATGAGGAGCTGATCGCCGAGGTGCTCGCCGTGGCGACCGGCATCCCGATCGTGAAGCTCTCCGAGGAGGAGTCGACCCGGCTGCTCAAGATGGAGGACGAGCTCCACAAGCGGGTCATCGGCCAGGAGGAGGCCGTCAAGGCGCTCAGCCGCGCGATCCGGCGTACTCGTGCCGGCCTGAAGGACCCCAAGCGTCCCGGCGGGTCGTTCATCTTCGCCGGCCCCTCGGGCGTCGGCAAGACGTGGCTGTCCAAGACGCTGGCGGAGTTCCTGTTCGGCGACGAGGACGCGCTGATCCAGCTCGACATGTCGGAGTTCGGTGAGAAGCACACGGTCTCGCGGCTCTTCGGCTCGCCTCCGGGCTACGTGGGCTACGAAGAGGGTGGCCAGCTCACCGAGAAGGTGCGGCGCAAGCCGTTCTCGGTCGTGCTGTTCGACGAGGTCGAGAAGGCGCACCCGGACATCTTCAACAGCCTGCTGCAGATCCTCGAGGAAGGTCGCCTGACCGACTCGCAGGGCCGGGTGGTCGACTTCAAGAACACCGTGATCATCATGACCACCAACCTCGGCACCCGCGACATCGCCAAGGGCATCAACCTCGGCTTCCAGCAGTCCGGGGACGCAGCCGGGTCCTACGACCGGATGAAGGCGAAGGTGTCGGAGGAGCTCAAGCAGCACTTCCGCCCGGAGTTCCTCAACCGTGTCGACGAGATCATCGTGTTCCCGCCGCTGTCGCAGGAGCAGATCGTCGCGATGGTCGACAACATGATCGCGTCGGTCGAGCTGCGGATGCGCGACCGCGACATGCGCATCGAGCTGACCCAGGCCGCCAAGAACCTGCTCGCCGAGCGGGGCTTCGACCCGGTCCTGGGTGCGCGACCGCTGCGCCGCACGATCCAGCGCGAGATCGAGGACGTGCTCGCCGAGAAGATGCTGTACGGCGAGGTGGGCCCCGGTCAGATCGTGCTCGTCGGTGTCGAGGGTGAGGGGCCGGCCGCGTCCTTCACCTTCGAGGGCCAGAAGGTCGGCGAGCTGCCCGACCTGCCGCCGTTCGAGGCCGTCGAGGCCGTAACCGGCGAGACCGTCATCGAGGGTCCCGACGACTCCGACAGCGGCACGGACATCCCCAAGTCCACCGGCGCCGACAGCTGATCATCTGAGACGTTGACCCGCCCGAAACTCTCGGGCGGGTCAACGTCATTTCAGGGGAGGGCGTAGGTGTCCGGGCCGGCGTGGCCGACGAGCCCGTCCTCCACCAGGGACGCCAGGCAGCGGATGCGCTGGGCCTCATCGGTCCAGGTCACGTCGAGCCGGCTGCGGTGCACCGGGCCGTCGCTGTCGCGGAGCACCGCGAGGATCCGGCCGCGGCACTGCCGGTCGGTGCCGGCCCAGGTCTGCACCTTGCGAGGAGGCCCGTCGTACGCCGGGTAGCCGGCCGCCCGCCAGGTACAGAGGTCGGCGACGGGGCAGGTGCCGCAGCGTGGGTTGGCGGCGGCGCAGACAAGGGCGCCGAGCTCCATCACCGCGACCGACCAGGTGGCTGCCGTCGCCTCGTCCTCGGGCAGCACCTCGAGCGCGACCTCGCGCTCGGCCCTCGTCACCGACTGAGCCGGGAACTCGACGCCTCCCAGGGTGCGCGCGAACACCCGGCGCACGTTGGTGTCCAGCACCACGTGCCGCCGCCCGTAGGCGAAGCTCGCGATCGCCGCGGCCGTGTAGTCCCCGATCCCGGGCAGCGCTACCAGGTCGTCGTACGCCGACGGCACCACGCCGTCGTGCCGCTCGACGATCGCCGTGGCGGCTGCGTGCAGGCGTAGCGCGCGGCGCGGGTAGCCCAGCCGGCCCCAGGCCCGGACGGCCTCGCCGCTGGGTTCCGCGGCGAGGCCGGCCGGGGTCGGCCACCGGGTCAGCCACTGGTCGTGGACGGGCAGCACCCGCGCCACGGGTGTCTGCTGGAGCATGAACTCCGACACCATCACCGACCAGGGCGAGGCCTCGGGCCGGCGCCAGGGAAGGTCGCGGGCGTGCTCGTCGTACCACCGAAGCAGCGGCTCGTGAAGACTACTCATGCGCGTACTCGCTCCGCTCCGTGCGCGCATGAGGCACGTTCACGCTCCCTTGGATGATTCGCTCGCTGCGCTCGCTCATGCGCGTACTCGCTCCGCTCCGTGCGCGCATGAGGCACGTTCACGCTCCCTTGGATGATTCGCTCGCTGCGCTCGCTCATGCGCGTACTCGCTCCGCTCCGTGCGCGCATGAGGCACGTTCACGCTCCCTTGGATGATTCGCTCGCTGCGCTCGCTCATGCGGCGTACTCGCTCCGCTCCGTGCGCGCATGAGGCACGATTCCCACTCCCTGGCTGACTCGCTCGCTGTGCTTGCTCATGTCGGAGCCATTCTCGCCGGTGTGGCACCACCAGTCCGACGCCTCCCCTGACTAGCGTGACCCCATGCCCGCCCTGACTCGTGGCCCGCTCCCGGCGCGCGTCTACTGGGTGCGCCGGACCCTGGTGCTCGGAACCGCCGTGCTGCTGGTCGTCGCGATCGCCCGTCTGCTCGGTGGCGGCAGTGACGCCTCCTCCGGGCCGGACAAGGCCACTGAGGTCGGCGCGGAGTTCACGCCAAGCACCTCGGTCTCCGGCTCCGGCCTGCCGACCGCGCCCGAGAGCAGCAACAAGCCCGGCAAGCACGGATCGAAGAACCAGCCGGTGCTCGCCGAGCCCGACGGGCCCTGCGCCAACGACGACATCGCCGTCACGCCGACGGTCGAGAACGCGGTCGGTGGTCACGACGTCCGGATCGTCCTCCAGCTGCGCACGCTGACCTCCGACGCGTGCACCTGGAAGGTGTCGTCCGGGACGCTGGCGGTCAACATCACCTCCGGCAAGGACCGCATCTGGACCAGCCGCGACTGCCCGGCCGCGATCGTTCCTCGCGACGTGATCGTCCGCAAGGCGGTGACCGCCGACGTCGCCGTGATCTGGACCCAGGCGAAGCGCTCCAAGAGCGACGGCTGCACCCGGTTCACGGGGTGGGCCGAACCCGGTTGGTACCACGTCACGGCCGCCGCTCTCGGTGGCGAGCCCTCGGACCTGCAGTTCGAGCTGACCACCCCCGTGGCGGGGACGATCACCAAGACCGTCACGCCGAAGAACTCGCCGACGAACTCGCCGTCCGGTTCGCCGTCGGGCCGGCCGGTGACGCCGGGTCACACCACCAAGGGCCCCGGTCAGGGCCCGGGCAAGTCGCCCTCCGGGGCCGTCGAGCCCGGCTGAGCGACCCCTCGGGTTGAGTCGGGAGTTCTGAACGTCGATTCGGGAGTTCTGAACGTCAGACTCCCGGCCGGCCGTCAGAATTCACGACCCGAGCGTCAGAACTCACGACTCGACGTTCGGTCAGACGTATCGCTCCAGGATCGTCGACTCGGCCAGGCGGGAGAGACCCTCGCGGACGCTGCGGGCGCGCAGCTCGCCGACGCCCTCGACGGCCTGCAGGTCATCGACTCCGGCGGAGAGCAGCTTCTGCAGGGTGCCGAAGTGGTCGACGAGCCGGTCGACGACCGTGGTGGGCAGCCGCGGCACCTTCGCGAGCAGCCGGAAGCCGCGAGGTGCGACCGCGCCGTCGAGGTGCTCGCCGTTGCCCAGCCCGAGTGCCCGGGCCGCGGCCGCGGGGTCGACGAGCTCGGTGGAGGAGAGTGACTCGAGCCGGTTGAGGAGCGCTTCGGGGCTCTTGGTACGCCGGCCCGCGGGCAGGTAGTCACGGATGACCAGCTCGCGCTCGGTGTCGACGCCGGTGATCAGCTCCTCGAGCTGCAGCGACAGCAGCCGGCCGTCGGTGCCGAGCTCGAGCACGTAGTCCTCGATCTCGCTGGCGATCCGGGTGACCATCTCCAGGCGCTGCGCGACCACGGCGACGTCGCGGACGGTCACCAGGTCCTCGATCTCCAAGGCCGACAGGGTGCTGGAGACCTCGTCGAGGCGGAGCTTGTAGCGTTCCAGGGTCGCCAGGGCCTGGTTGGCGCGCGACAGGATCTGGCCGGAGTCCTCCAGCACGTGGCGGGTCTCGCCGACGTACGCCGCGATGATCTGCATCGACTGGGAGACCGAGATGACCGGGAACCCGGTCTGGCGGGCGACCCGGTCGGCGGTGCGGTGCCGGGTGCCGGTCTCCTCCGACGGGATCGTGTGGTCGGGCATCAGGTGCACGGCCGCGCGCAGGATCCGGGTGACGTCCTTGTCAACGATGATCGCGCCGTCCATCTTCGCCAGCTCGCGCAAACCGGTGGCGGTGAACGGCACGTCGAGGGTGAAGCCGCCGGTCGCGATGGACTCGACCACCTTGTCGTGACCCATCACGATCAGCGCGCCCGTGCGGCCGCGCAGGATGCGCTCCAGCCCGTCGCGCAGCGGGGTGCCGGGAGCGATGGTCGCGAGCGTCGCCCGCAGCCGCAGTGTCTCGTCGGAGCGATCCGTGGCCACCTCGGTGGTCCTCCCTGTGTGCGCGGCCTCCTCCGGCCGCTGCGCCTGAGTCTAGGGGAGCGCCTCAGAGGCCCTCGACCGAACGCGGTTTCCCGTGCTCGGCGGTGACGAGCTGCAGCAGCCGCAACGCGGAGTGGACGTCGGACACGTCGAGCACGCGCATGCCGTCGACCGTCCAGGACTCCGGCGACCGGGCGGGAGGCCGGCCCGGCTCCGTCGGCACCACGGCGAGCTGGAATCCCAGCCGGGCGGCCTCGGCGAGGCGCAGCGGCAGGTCGCGCACCCGGCGCAGCTCGCCGGACAGCCCGATCTCACCCATCGCCACCACGCCCCGCGGGGCGGGGGCGCCGCGGCTGGCGGACGTGAGCGCGACGGCGACGGCCAGGTCGCTGGCCGGCTCGACGACCCGGGCACCGCCGACGGTCGATGCGAACACGTCGCGGGTGTGGAGGTGCACGCCACAGTGCTGTTGGAGGACCGCCATCACCATCGCGACCCGGCTGGAGTCGAGCCCGGAGGTCGTACGCCGGGGACGCTCCGCGGAGCTGTGCGTCACCAGCGCCTGCACCTCGGCGAGCATCGGCCGCCGGCCCTCCATCGACACCGCCACGCAGGTGCCGGGGACCTGGGCCTGGTGGCTCTCGACGAACAACCCGGTCGGGTCGGTGACGGCGGTGATGCCCTCGGCGCCGAGGTCGAAGCAGCCGACCTCGTCGATCGGGCCGAAGCGGTTCTTCATCGCCCGGACCATCCGGAACCGGGACTCCCGGTCGCCCTCGAAGTGGAGCACCACGTCGACCACGTGCTCGAGCACCCGGGGCCCGGCGATCGACCCGTCCTTGGTGACGTGGCCGACGATCACCGTGGTGATGTTGCGGGTCTTGGCGACCCGGATCAGCGCGGCGGCCACCTCCTTGACCTGGGTGACCCCGCCCGGGACCCCGTCGACGCCGGAGGCCCCGATGGTCTGGATCGAGTCGACCACGAGCAGGGTGGGCCGCACCTGCTCGATGTGGGTGAGCACGGCCCCGAGGTCGGTCTCGGCGGCTAGGTAGAGCTCGTCGTGCACGCCGCCGGTGCGGTCGGCGCGCAACCGCACCTGCGAGGCGGACTCCTCTCCGGTGACGTAGAGGGTGCGGCGCTGGTAGCGAGCCGTCTGCGCGGCGACCTCGAGGAGCAGCGTGCTCTTGCCGACGCCCGGCTCGCCGGCCAGCAGGATCGCCGCCCCCGGCACCAGGCCGCCGCCGAGCACCCGGTCGAGCTCGGGGACCCCGCTGGTGCGGAACCGGGAGTCCTCCACCGAGACCTGGCCGATCGGCACGGCCGGGCGGGTCACCGGGCTCGCCGCGGTGCGGCCCGCGGGTGCCGCGGCGGCCTCGGCGACCGAGCCCCAGGCCTGGCACTCCCCGCACCTGCCGACCCACTTCGCGGTCTCCCAGCCGCACTCGGAGCAGCGGAACGCGGGGTGGGAGGACTTGGCCATGGGAAGAACCTAGGCGGGGGCGCCGACACCGGCGCCGTACGCCGCGCAGCGGCCCTGCCCCCAGGCGGCTCGAAGTGCGATCCGGCGTGTGAGGAGTGCCGCGCCCGGGCGACGGCCGCACGTGGATATGCTCACCTTGGAACGATCAAGACGATCCCCGTCAGTCGAGGAGGTGGGGTTGTCCAGGACACCGGCCGGAACGGGGCGTGCGGCCTGGGCCCCGACGACCCCTCCGACGCTCGCCGACGTCGCCGAACGGGCGGGCGTCTCGCGGCAGACGGTCTCCAACGCCGTCAACAACCCCGACCTGCTGCGGGCCGACACCCTGGCCCGGGTGCTTCGAGCGATCGACGACCTCGGTTACTCGCCCAACCGCGCGGCCCGCAACCTGCGCACCCGCTCCTCCCACCTGATCGGCATGCGCATCGGCCCGGCCCAGGAGGGCACGGCCAACGCGACCATGGACCGGTTCGTGCACTCGCTCGTGGAGACCTCGCGCGATGCCGGCTACCACGTGCTGCTCTTCGCCGGTGACCCCGAGGACCCCCTCACCGGCTACGACGACCTGCTCCGCTCGACCGCGGTCGACGCCTTCGTCGTCACCGACACCTACCTCAACAATCCGCAGGCCGCCTGGCTGGAGGAGCGCCGGGCGCCGTTCGTCGCGTTCGGGCGCCCGTGGGACAACCCCGCCTCCGAGCACCCGTGGGTCGACGTCGACGGCGCGGCCGGCACCGACCTCGCCACGTCGTACCTGCTCGACCGGGGTCACGAGCGCATCGCCTGGATCGGGTGGCGCAAGGACTCCTGGATCGGCGAGGACCGGCGCTCGGGCTGGAGCCGCGCCCTGCACGCGCGCGGACTGCCCACGACGGGGCTCGCCTCGCGGGTCGAGGACACCGTCGCGAGCGGCCGCGAGGCCAGCGCGGTGCTGCTCGACGAGGCTCAGCCCACGGCGTTCGTCTGCGCCTCCGATACCCTCGCGATGGGCGTCCTGCGGACGCTGTCCGAGCGTGGTCTGACCCCCGGACGCGACATCTCCGTGATCGGCTTCGACGACTCTCAGGTCGCCCAGGTCGTCTCCCCGGGGCTGACGTCGGTCCGGCAGCCGCTGGAGGACGCGGCGGTCGAAATCGTGAAGGCGCTCGAGGGCCTGCTCGGCCACCCGCCCGCCATCGGGCCCGGCGTGATGCTGGAGCCGACCCTCGCCCTGCGCGGGACCAGTTAGGGGCTGTCGGCGGTCTCCCCGGCCAGCCGGGGAGACCGGGGTGGCCTCAGAAGCGCCTCCACCACAGGTTGACGGCGTAGTCGACCTCGGTGCCCTGGTGGCCGGCGAGCACCTCGTCGGCCACGGCGGGCGCGAGCTCGATGCGTACGACGGCCTCCAGGTCGGCCCGGGACGAGAATGACCAACGCAGGTCGACCGGCACCCGGGTCCACCCCCGCACCGACCAGAACCGTTCGACGGCGACGGGGTCGACCTCGGGGTAGCCGCGACGGAACCACGCACCGAACGTCGAGCGGGTCGGATCGTTGTCGATGACGTACGCCGTGCCGCCGCGGCGGACCACGCGGTCGAGCTCGGCCAGGCCCGGCTCGCAGCCGGGCCCGAAGAAGTACGCCCAGCGGGCGTGGACCACGTCCACGGAGGAGTCGGGCAGCGGCAGCGACTGGGCGGTGCCCTGGTGGACGGTCACGTGCGGCAGCCGGCGGGTGCGCCGGCGGGCGAGCCCGGCCAGGTCCGCGTGCGGCTCGACGCCCACGACCGATGCTGCGGTCTCGGCGAACCAGGGCAGGTGGAAGCCCGTGCCGCAGCCGACGTCGAGCACGGTGCGCCCGGCCCAGTCGTCGACCGCGAGCATCGCTGTCGCGAGTGCGCCGTCGGGGTCGACGGCACGGTTCTCGATCTCGTAGGTCGCGGTGTGGTGCCAGATGTTGGGGCTCGGCCGCGCCCCCTCGGCGATGTTCAGTGCGCCACGCTCAGAGACGGACGAGCCCGTTCGGGGTCTGGAACTGCGCCGCGACGATGCCGGGGGTGCCGTTGGGGGCGGCCCACTCGACCTTCACGTCCTCCAGCGGTGCCTCGACGGTCTCGCCGAGCCACTCGCTGACCCGGCGCGGGTCGCCCGCGATCTCCAGGCAGGCAAGGGAGAACGACCCGTCGGCACCGTTGCTCGGGTGCAGCTCGGCGGGGGAGTCCCACTCGATGAAGAACGGCAGCTGGGGGTCGGCGATGAGGCCGTGGACGCCGATCTGCTTCCAGCGCAGCTCGGTGCCGTCGGGGCGGTGCCGGCTGCCGATCACGGCCTCGCGGCCGAGCCTCCGCTCGACGACGGTGATGTCCGAGACGGCGACGACCCAGCCCAGCCAGCCCCCACCGAGGGCGGAGCGGGCCCGGACGGCCTGGCCGAACGGCGCCTTGTCGGACGCGGGGTGGTCGAGGACCTCGACGATCTCGAGGTAGGTGTTGCCGGCGAGCGGCAGGATCATGTTGCGAGTGCCGAAGCGAGGGTGGACACCACCATCGACGAAGTCCTTGCCGAGCAGTCCCCCGATGCGCTGGGCAGTGCTGGCGAGGCCATCCGGTCCGGCTGCGAAAGAGAGATGGTCCAGGCGCATACGAAGATTCTCGGCGTTCTCTCAGGAAGGTCGTACGCCGGGGTCGGGTTCTCTTGATGTCGAGATGTCTAGAGGTCCTGGACCCTTGTGTTCCGGGCCGATCGTTCGAGCGGGTCGGGCCGCCGTGCTCAGTGCGGGTCGGCCGGGTGGAGAGCCAGGGCCGAACGCGATCGGACGTGGGCCTCGCAGTGGCGGACCAGCTCGTCGTACGCCGGCCGGCCCATCAGCTCGGTGAGCTCGGCCTCGTTGGTGACGTAGACCGGCTCGACCGCGACGTGGGCCTCGGTGTTGCCCGAGCAGTACCAGTCGAGGTCGTGGCCGCCGGGGCCCCAGCCGCGCCGGTCGTACTCACCGATCGACACCTCGGTGTACGTCGAGCCGTCCTGGCGGGTCACCTCGCGGAACGTGCGGCGGATCGGCAGCTGCCAGCACACGTCGGGCTTGGTCTCGAGGGGGTTCTTGCCCAGCACGTAGGCGAGCGCGTGCAGGGCGCAGCCGGCGCCGCCCCCGCCCTGGGACGGAGCGAAGTCCGGTCGGTTCTGGAACACGCACGCCTGCTGACCGTCGACCACGGTGACCCGGGTCTTGCGCTCGCCGTCGTCGTCGAGCTCGATCCAGTCCGACTTGCGGACCTTGCCCGCGGGCTTCTGCTGCCACAGCTGTTCGTCGAGCATCCCGACGTACGCCGCGACCCGCGACTCGTCGTCCTTGTCGGCGAAGTGCGCACCGAGCGTGCAGCATCCGACATCGGGTGCGTCGGCGTAGATGCCCTGGCAGCCCTGGCCGAAGATGCAGGTGTAGCTCGAGGTCAGCCAGGTGAGGTCGCAGCGCATCACCTCGGTCTCGTCCGCCGGGTTGACGAACTCCACGTAGGCGCGGGGGAAGACCAGGTCGACTTCAGGCACGCGCCAACCCTACGGGCCCGCCCCGACCCGCCTAGTAGCGTGGACCCATGCGGCTGGGAGTCCTCGACATCGGGTCCAACACCGGGCACCTGCTCGTGGTGGACGCCCATGGAGGCGCGGCCCCGCTCCCGGCCTTCTCCTACAAGGAGCCGTTGCGGCTCGCCGAGCACCTCGACGACGACGGAGCCGTCGCCCAGGTCGGCATCGACGCGCTGGCGACGTTCACCGCCGAGGCCCTGGTCGTCGCGGAGGACAAGGGCTGCGAGGACATGCTGGCGTTCGCGACCTCCGCCGTGCGCGACGCGGGCAACTCCGAGGCGGTGCTCGAGCACGTCCACGCGGCCACCGGCCTGCGGATCGCGGTGCTCTCCGGCGAGGACGAGGCGCGGCTGACGTTCCTCGCCGTCCGCCGCTGGTTCGGCTGGTCGGCCGGCCGGTTGGCGGTCTTCGACATCGGGGGTGGCTCGCTGGAGATCGCCGGTGGAGCGGACGAGTCGCCCGACGTCGCCTGGTCGCTCCCGCTCGGGGCGGGGCGGCTCGCGCGGCAGTTCTTCGGCGGCGGTTCGCCCGACGACGAGGCGATCCGTGGGCTGCGCAAGCAGATCCGGGCCGAGATCGCCCGCAATGCCGGGCAGCTGCTGAGGACCGGCAGCCCCGACCACGCAGCGGCGACGTCGAAGACGTTCCGCTCGCTGGCCCGCATCTGCGGCGCCGCACCCTCGGCGGACGGGCCGCTCGTCCCTCGGGTCCTCGAGCGCGATGCCCTGCGGCAGTGGATCCCCAAGCTCGTCGCGATGAGCCCCGACGAGCTCGCCCACCTGCCGGGGGTGTCGCCGAGCCGGACCCACCAGATCGTGCCCGGCGCGCTGGTCGCCGAGGCAGCGATGGACATCTTCGACCTCGCGGAGCTGGAGATCTGCCCGTGGGCGCTGCGCGAGGGTGTGATCCTCGAACGTCTCGACCAGATCAGCGTGCTGGGATAGCCGCGGTGGCGCCTCGCATCGGACTCTCGACGGTCTCGGTCTATCCCGAGTCCTCCGCGCATGCGTTCGCGTACGCCGCCGGGCTGGGCTACGACACCGTCGAGGTGATGGTCGGCATCGACGCGCTGAGCCAGCAGACGTCGGCGATCCAGCAGCTCTCCCGCCACCACGGGATCCCGGTCTCGGCGGTGCACGCGCCCTGCCTGCTGTTCACCCAGCGGGTGTGGGGCACCGAGCCCTGGGGCAAGCTCGAGCGCTCCGCCGAGATGGCTGCGGTGCTCGGGGCCGAGGTCGTCGTGGTGCACCCGCCGTTCCGCTGGCAGAAGACCTACGCACGTGACTTCGTCGACGGGATCGCAGCCCTCGAGGAGTCGACCGGCATCGCGTTCGCGGTCGAGAACATGTATCCCTGGCGCGCCTCGAGCCGCGGGATGGAGATGTACCTGCCCGGGTGGGACCCGTCGGCCGAGCCCTACGCCAACACCACCATCGACCTCTCGCACGCCGCGATCGCCCGGTCCGACCCGATCGCGATGGCCGAGCGGCTGGGCGACCGGCTGCGACACATCCACCTCACCGACGGCACCGGTTCGGCGAAGGACGAGCACCTCGTCCCGGGGCGCGGCTCCATCGGTGCCCGCGAGTTCCTGCGACACCTCGCCGACACCGGCTTCGGGGGCGAGATCGTCATCGAGATCAACACCCGCAAGTGCCGCGACACCGTCGAGCGCGAAGCCGACCTGCGCGAGTCGCTGGAGTTCGCCCGCGAGCACTCGACCGTGGGCACCCGGTGACCCAGGCGGTTCCCCGCCGCGGCCGGCGACCCGGTGCGCCCGACACGCGCGCGGCGATCCTCGCCGCCGCGCAGGAGCTGTTCGCCGCTCAGGGGTACGCCGGCACCTCGGTCCGTGCCGTCGCCGCTGCGGCCGGGGTGGACGCGTCCCTGGTGCACCACTACTTCGGCACCAAGGACGACCTGTTCGTGGCCGCGCTCGAGATCCCGGTCGACCCGCGCGAGCGGTTGGCGGAGGTCATCGCCCAGGGTCCGGATGGTGCCGGTGAGCGGATCCTGCGGGTGTTCTTGTCGGTGTGGGACGACACGGAGCTCAGGCTCCCGCTGCTCGCGCTGGCCCGGAACATGCTCGATCCGTCGGGGCCGCCGCTGCTGGCCGACGGCTTCCTCCTCGCGGTGCTCCAGCCGGTCGGCGTCGCTCTGGGGGTGGACCGTCCCGAGATCCGGATGACCCTGGTGGCCAGCCAGATGGTCGGTCTGATCCTCGCGCGGTACCTGCTCGAGATCGAGCCGATCGCCTCGATGCCGACCGAGGACGTCGTCACGATCTACGCGCCGACGCTCCAGCGCTACCTCACCGGCCCCCTGCCCTGATCGCACCTGGCGCGCCGGCTTCGTCGCCACGCGCGGCCGAGGCCGCGTCTCGCCCGTCGGCTTCGCCGCCACGCGCGGCCGCAGGGTCGCTCTGGGGTCGGTCGTCCGACGGGGTGGTTGCGGTGGGGTGCGTTGGCTGCGGCGCGAATTGCAGGACTTTGGCGCTTGCCGTTGGTGCGTTCACGGGAGCATAATTCAACGCATGGTGAATAACGCGGTGGAGATCCGCGACCTCCACGTCGTCCGAGGACGTCACACCGTCCTCGAGCACCTCGACCTGACCATCGGCGGCGGGGTCACCGGGCTGCTCGGGCCGTCGGGGTGCGGCAAGTCCACGCTGATGCGCTGCCTGGTCGGCGTGCAGCAGATCGCCGGTGGGACCGTGACGGTGTTCGGGGAGCAGGCGGGCAGTGCGACGCTGCGGGCGCGGGTCGGGTACGTCACCCAGGCCGTCAGTGTCTACAACGACCTCACGCTCGCGGAGAACCTCCGCTTCTTCGCGCGGGTGCTCGGCGCCGGCCACGACGCGGTCGACCGCGCGGTCGAGGCGGTCGACCTGGTGGCCTACCGCGACGACGTGGTCGGCCGGCTCAGCGGTGGCCAGCAGTCCCGGGCCAGCCTCGCGGTCGCGTTGCTCGGCAAGCCGGACCTGCTGGTGCTCGACGAGCCCACGGTGGGCCTCGACCCGGTCCTTCGCCAGGACCTCTGGCAGCTCTTCCACCGCCTCGCCGGCTCCGGGGTCGCCGTGTTCGTCTCGAGCCACGTGATGGACGAAGCCGAGCGCTGCGACCGGCTGCTGCTGATGCGCGAGGGCCGCATCCTCGCCGACGGCACTCCGGCCGAGATCAAGGCCAGGGCTGGTGTCGACGACGTCGAGGCCGCCTTCCTCTCGATCGTGAGGGGAGACGCGGCATGAACCTCAAGATCACGATGGCCGTGGCCCACCGAGTGCTGATCCAGCTGCGCCGGGACCGCCGTACGCTCGCGATGCTGCTCGTGCTCCCGTGCCTGCTGATCAGCCTGCTCTGGTGGATCTACGACGACGCCAACCCGGTGCTGTTCGACCGGATCGGGCCCGCCCTGCTCGCGATCTTCCCGGTGATCGTGATGTTCCTGGTGACCAGCGTGACCACGCTGCGCGAGCGGTCCAGCGGCACCCTCGAGCGGCTGCTCGCGATGCCGATGGGCAAGCTCGACTTCCTCGTCGGCTATGCGATCGCCTTCGGCCTGGTCGCCGCCGTCCAGTCCGTGCTCGCCGTCGCGGTCAGCGTGGGGCTCCTCGACCTCGAGGTGTCCGGCCCGCTGTGGCTGCTGACGATCGTCGCCGTCGTCGACGCGGTCCTCGGGAGCGCGCTGGGGCTGTTCGTGTCGGCCTTCGCGCAGACCGAGTTCCAGGCCGTGCAGTTCATGCCCGCGCTGGTGATCCCCCAGCTGCTGCTGTGCGGGCTGCTCGTGCCGCGTGACCTGCTGCCCGGCGCGCTGGAGGCGGTGAGCGACGTGCTGCCGCTGTCGTACGCCGTGGACGCGATGCAACACCTGACGACGAGCTCGCAGACCGGCCAGGTGTGGCAGGACGTCGCGGTGGTCGCGGTGTTCGCGGTGGCGGGCCTCGCGCTCGGTGCGGCCACCCTGCGGCGCAGGACCCCCTGAGTCCCTTCCCTCGGCGCACGGCCGCGGCGCACCGTTCGTCCGTCGCGTTCGCTCGTCGTCGGGCGGCGGTCCCAGGCCCTCCGACCTGGGACCGGCGGCCTCGGATCCGCGTCGTAGCCTGGGTGCATGTCGCTCCTCCGTCAACCGCTCCTCCTCCTCTCCCGTAGCGCGCTGGTGAAGAGGGTGGTCAGCGGGATGCCGGTCTCGGCCGGCATCGTGCGCAGCTACGTGCCCGGTGAGACCACCGAGTCAGCCGTGGCCGCGACCGCCGGGCTGAGCGAGGACGGGCTGCGGGTGACGATGGACTTCCTCGGCGAGGACACCACCGACGCCGAGCAGGCCGACGCCACGGTCGCGGCGTACCTCGACCTGCTCCAGCAGCTCTCCGCCCGCGGGCTGACCCGGGGCGCGGAGGTCTCGGTCAAGCTCAGCGCGATCGGCCAGTTCCTGCCGGAGGTCGGCCACAAGGTCGCGCTCGAGAACGCGCGCACGATCTGCCGGGCCGCTCGCAATGCCGGCACCACGGTCACCCTCGACATGGAGGACCACACCACCACCGACTCGACGCTGATGATCCTGCGCGAGCTGCGCAAGGACTTCCCCGAGACCGGTGCTGTCCTGCAGGCGGCACTGCACCGCACCGAGTCCGACTGCCGGGCGCTGGCCTACGAGGGCTCCCGGGTGCGGCTGTGCAAGGGCGCCTACCTCGAGCCGGAGTCGGTCGCGTTCCAGGACAAGCTCGACATCGACAAGTCCTACGTGCGCTGCCTCAAGGTGCTGCTCGGTGGCGAGGGCTACCCGATGATCGCCACCCACGACCCGCGGATGGTCGAGATCGCGTCGTCGCTCGCGAGCCGCTTCGGCCGCTCGCCCGACACCTACGAGTTCCAGATGCTCTACGGCATCCGCCCCGAGGAGCAGCGCCGCCTGGTCGCCAGCGGTGAGAAGGTCCGGGTCTACATCCCCTACGGCACCGAGTGGTACGGCTACCTGATGAGAAGGCTCGCGGAGCGTCCGCAGAACCTGACATTCTTCCTGCGGTCCCTGATCTCCAAGAACTGAGACCGCAGCGGCCGCGACGAAGGAGCGGCCGCGTCGCGGGCGAAGATCGAGCAAGACGCGCGTCGAAATCCATCAGAGGAGCGGAACGAAATGGCTCAGACTGCGATCCTGGGCGCCGGGGTGATGGGGGAGACCCTGCTCTCGGGCCTGGTCCGAGCAGGTCGCCGCGTCGACAACCTCCTGGTCGGGGAGAAGCGCCCCGACCGCGCCCAGGAGCTCGAGGAGCGGTACGGCGTGGCCGTGGTCGGCAACGTCGAGGCGGCCAGCAAGGCCGACACGCTCGCGCTGGTCGTCAAGCCCCAGGACATGGGCGACCTGCTCGACGAGATCGCGGGTGTGCTGCGCCCCGGCCAGCTCGTCGTCTCGCTCGCCGCCGGCATCACCACCGCGTTCATCGAGGCCCGCGTGCCCGAGGGCGTTGCCGTGGTCCGCGTCATGCCCAACACGCCGGCGCTGGTCGATGAGGGCATGGCCGCGATCTCCCCCGGCTCGCACTGCAGCGAGGAGCACCTGGCCGAGGCCGAGGCGCTGATGGCGTCGGTCGGCAGGGTGCTGCGCATCCCCGAGCGCCAGCAGGACGCGGTGACCGCGATCTCCGGCTCCGGCCCGGCCTACATCTTCTTCGTGGTCGAGTCGATGATCGAGGCCGGCGTCCACCTCGGGCTGCCGCGCGCGACCGCGACCGACCTGGTCATCCAGACCCTCGTCGGGTCGGCCAAGATGCTGCGCGAGACCGGCACTCACCCGGCGGTCCTGCGCGAACAGGTGACCTCCCCGGCCGGCACCACCGCCGCCGCCCTGCGCGAGCTCGAGATCCACAAGGTGCGTGCGGCGTTCCTGGCCGCGATGGAGGCTGCGCGCGACCGGTCGCGGGCGCTCGCCGAGGGGTCGTGACGGGCCTTCCCCTCGTCTGGGGCGCCACCGACGCGGAGGTCACGCGCGCCTATCCCGCCGACACCGCCGTGGCGCCCGACCCGCTCCTGCTGACCCGGGCGGTCGACGTCGCGGCCCCGACCGAGGTCATCTGGCGCTGGCTGTGCCAGGTCTCGGTGGCGCCGTACGCCTATGACTGGATCGACAACCGAGGTCGCCGCAGCCCCCGGCAGCTCACCCCCGGCGCTGACCAGCTCGAGGTCGGGCAGACGATGGCGGGGGCGTTCGAGATCGTGTCCGTCGAGGCGCCGCGCCACTGGACCGTGCTCACCACGCGCCGCGGCGAGCGGATGTTCGGCCCGACCGCGATGACGTACGCCGCGGAGAGCGGCCGGATCGTGTGCCGGATCGCCGTCGCCCGGCGTGGCCGCCTCGACCGGGCGCGCGGCCGGCTGCTCGCGTGGGGCGACCTCGTGATGATGCGCAAGCAGCTGCTCACCCTCAAGGTGCTCGCCGAGCGCGGCGCGGCGGCCTGACCGAACCGGATGCTCCCGCGGGCATCCTGCGGCAGCCCTTCGTCACGAGGTCGTACGTTGCGACCGCGGGCCGAGAAGGGACCTGCACAGGAGCACGTTGGCGACCGCCGCCGCGGTCAGCGCGACGACCCCGAGGATGTCGGCCGTGACCAGGAACCAGGTCGCGGCGTCTCCCGTGGACGACCATTCGCACTGCCCGTCGGCGGCGCACGTCGCGGACCCGCTGCTCTCGGACGGGTTCGCCCCGGGCACCTGGGCGAGCAGCCCGTAGGCCGCGTAGTAGCCGACGATCGCCGGAACGCCGCTCGGCAGCGTGAGGGCCGCGGCGAGCAGGATCGCGGTCGTCGAGTCGTGGACGAAGCCGGACGTCGCCAGGGCCGCCACGGCCACGACGTACGCCGTGGCGGAGACCCTCCTGGTCACGAGGGTGACCGGAGCTCGTGCACGAGGCCGACGACGTCGTCGACCACCCCGCGGACGACGGGCAGTCGCGCGAGGCGCATCAGCCGGTCGACGATCGGGACCACCCGCGCGACCAGCATCCGGCTGCGCTGCTGGCCCGGGCTGGCGTCGTACACCCAGAACAGCACGACGCCCATCTGCAGCAGCCACAGCAGCTCGGGCAGGTCCCGGCGCAGACCGGGCGCGAGCTTGGCGTCCGACCCGTCGACGAGCCGGGCGAACAGGGCGATGCTCGCCTCGCGTGCCGGAGCTGATTCGGGGCTGAACGGCGAGAGCGGGCTGTGCGGGTCGGCGGCGTTGCGGAAGAACTGCCCGGCGAACTCGTGGTGCGGCTCGGCGACGTCGAGCCAGGCCAGAAGCACGGCCTCGAGTCGCCGCGCGAACCCGCGCTCGCGGCCCAACGCGTCCGCGGCCCGCTCGGCGTGCTCGACCTGGAGCTGGTCGTAGAACGCCTGGACCAGGTGCTCCTTGGAGCCGAAGTAGTAGTAGGCGTTGCCGAGCGACACGCCGGCCTCGGCGGCGATCGCGCGCATCGTGGTGCGGCCGTACCCGTTGCTGCGGAACAGCCGCGTGGCCGCGTCGACGATCGTCTGACGCGTCTGCTCGGCCTTCGGAGACCGGCTCATGGGCGCTGAGCTGGTCACGTGAGCACGCCGAAGGACACGGCGATCCAGAGGTAGCAGAACGCGGCCACCGGGAGGGAGAGCCCCGCGACGACGAGACCGGCCCCCCACCAGCGGGTGGGCGCCGGGCACAGGGCCAGGACAAGTCCGCCGAGCACCAGGATCCAGCTGGTCGCCACGAACGGCCGCCCGAACGGTTCCAGCAGGAAGGCGACGGCGATCGCGAGGACCCCCGCCGCCGTCGCGCCCATGAAGGTCGCATCGCGCCAGTCCGTCCCGTCGTGGGAAGTTTTGAACGCGTTCGAATCCATGGGTGGAGTGTAGGCGCCGGTCTTGAACATGTTCAAGACCGGCGCCGGGGTCAGAGCCCCATCGCGGCTTGCGCAGCCGCGAGCACCGGTGCGGTCACCTCGCGGCAGCGCGCGGCCCCGGCCTCGTAGACCCCGGCCACGTGCTCCGGGTCCGCGGCCAGGTCGGCGTACGCCTTCTGAAGCGGCTCGAGCTGGGCGACGACCGCGTCGGTCACCGCCTTCTTGAGCGCACCGTAGGTGGTGATCCCGTCGGCCGACCCATCGCAGGCGGCGAGGATCTCCAGCAGGTTCGTCACGCCCGGCTTGGCCGGGTCGCGGCGCACCGCGTCGGGGCCGGTGTCGGAGTCGGTGACGGCGCGGGCGACCTTGCGGCGTACGACGTCGGGCGGGTCGAGCAGGCGCACCACGCCGGGCCCGTCGCCGGACTTCCCCATCTTGCGGGTGGGGTCGTCGAGTCGCATCACCCGCGCACCGGCCGCGGGCACCGTGATCTCGGGGACGGTGAAGACCGGCCCGTAGGTGCTGTTGAACCGCATCGCGAGATCGCGCGCCAGCTCCACGTGCTGGCGCTGGTCGGCGCCCACCGGCACCTGTCGGGCCCGGTAGAGCAGGATGTCGGCCGCCATCAGGGCGGGATAGGTGTACAGCGACGCGCGCGTCGACGGCTGGTCGCGACCCTTCTCCTTGAACTGGATCATCCGGCCCAGCTCGCCGGTGGTGGCGGTGCACTCGAGCAGGTAGGCCAGCTGCGTGTGGGCCGGCACCCGGCTCTGCACGAACAGTGTCGAGCTGTCGAGCCCGGCCGCGAGCAGCAGCGTGGCGGTCTCGTGGGTGAGCGATCGAAGTCGGCCGGGGTCGTGCGGCGTGGTCATCGCGTGCAGGTCCGCGATGCCGTAGAAGCAGTCGGCGCCGTCCTGCTCGGACGCCATCGGGCGAAGCGCGCCGAGCAGGTTGCCGAGCGTGAGGTGCCCGCTCGGGGTGAGCAGCGACAGTCGGCGGTGCGAGGTGGTGTGCATGGGATCTCCGGAGGTCAGTGCCCCGGGCGCCCGGCGTCGACGTGCTGGTCCGACGAGAACGGCCGCCCGTGGGCGGCCGATGGGTGAAGTGGGTGTGCTTCGTGCGCGGTCCGCCGTCAGGCGGGCCACCACTGTGTGGAACAGAACGTCAGCACGGAGCCAGACTACCGGTAGCGTCCGTCACATGCAGGAGTGCGCGGGACCGGCGACCGTCGTCTTCGACCCCAGCCTCACCGACTACGACTTCGGCCCGACGCACCCGATGTCGCCGCTGCGCGTCGACCTCACGATGCGCTTGGCCGACGAGCTCGGCGTCCTGGCGTCGCTGAACCGTGTCGATGCCCCGGTCGCCACCGACGACGTGATCGCGACCGTGCACCGGCGCTCGCTCATCGAGGCGGTCGAGCGGGCTGGGACGACGCCGGGCACTCTCGACGAGGCGCACGGGCTCGGCACCGATGACAACCCCACCTTCCCGGGCATGCACCACGCGGCCGCGCACATCGTGGGCGCCACCGTCGAGGCATGCCGGCAGGTCTGGTCCGGGGAGTCGCGCCACGCCGTGAACATCAGCGGTGGTCTGCACCACGCGATGCCGGACCGAGCCAGTGGGTTCTGCATCTACAACGACGTGGCGATCGGGATCCAGCACCTGCTCGACAGCGGCGCCCAGCGGATCGCCTACGTCGACGTCGACGTCCACCACGGCGACGGGGTGGAGAAGATCTTCTGGGACGACCCCCGGGTGCTGACGATCTCGCTGCACGAGACCGGACAGATGCTGTTCCCCGGCACCGGGTTCCCGACCGATCTCGGCGGGCCGGACGCCCGAGGGTCGGCGGTCAACGTCGCCCTCCCGCCCGGCACCGGGGATGGGGGTTGGCTGCGCGCCTACCACGCCGTCGTACCTCCCCTGGTGCGCGAGTTCGCGCCCGACGTACTGGTCACCCAGCACGGCTGCGACTCGCACATCGAGGACCCGCTCGCGCACATGATGCTCTCGGTCGACGGTCAGCGCGCGGCCTACCTCGCCCTGCACGAGCTTGCCCATGAGGTCTGCGACGGACGCTGGGTGGCGACCGGCGGCGGCGGGTACGCCGTCGTCGAGGTCGTGCCCCGCGCCTGGACCCACCTGCTGGCGATCGTCGGCGGCCATCCGCTCGACCCCGCGACCGAGACGCCGCCGGGCTGGCGCAACTACGTCCAGACGCTCCTCGACCAGGTCGCGCCGCACCGGATGACCGACGGTCGCACCCCGGCGTACCGAGACTGGATCGACGGCTACGACCCCGAGACCTGGCTGGACCGCAGCATCCACTCCACCCGCATGGAGATCTTCCCGCTGCACGGGCTCGACCCGTTTCCCTGAGGCGAACCAGAGCGTCGCGGCGTGGCCGCGCAAGCCGACACGCCGGTGCCCCTCGAGCTACTTTGGTGAACCCCTTCCCCACGAGTCACATCAGGCCCTATTCTCACCGTGCGCGACGCGTGCACTCACCGGCGGGGAAGCCGGTGGCGCGTCAGACAGAAAGTATCGGTGCACGATGGCTACCAACCCCGGGGACAGTTCCTCCTCGAAGTTCCTGACCGTCGCCGAGGTCGCGGCGATGATGCGCGTCTCCAAGATGACCGTCTACCGCCTGGTCCACGGCGGCGAGCTCCCGGCCGTCCGGGTCGGCCGGTCGTTCCGCGTCCTGGAGAACGACGTCGACGAGTACCTCCGCAAGAGCTTCTACAGCGCCGGCTGAGCGAGCGGACTGCAAGCGACCTCACACGTCCAGGTCGCCCCGGCCGATTCTGTCCGCGGGGGCCCGGCGGCTAGGCTAGCCCGGTCCTCCGGGCAGATCCCGGTGGACGGTACGGCTGTTGAAAGGTATCCCGTGGGTTCTGTCATCAAGAAGCGGCGCAAGCGCATGGCCAAGAAGAAGCACCGCAAGCTGCTGAAGAAGACGCGCGTCCAGCGTCGCAAGCTCGGCAAGTAAGCACCGGGCTTCTCCGCAGCTCGCCGCATGGGCAGCGCCGGCAGGGTCGTCCTGGTCACCGGGGTCTCTCGTGACCTCGGTCGCCGGTTCGCGCGCGCCATCGCGGGCGACCCTTCGGTCGACCGCGTCGTCGGGGTCGACGCGGTGCCGCCGCGCGGCGACATCGGCGACGTCTCCTTCGTCCGGGCCGACATCCGCAACCCGGTCATCGCGAAGGTCATCGTCAAGGAGGACGTCGACACCGTCGTCCACATGAGCGTCATCTCCACCCCCGGCAGCGCCGGGGGGCGGAACACGATGAAGGAGCTCAACGTCATCGGGACGATGCAGCTGCTGGCGGCCTGTCAGAAGGCCCCGGGTCTGCGGGCGCTCGTGGTGAAGTCGTCGACGTCGGCCTACGGCGCGAGCCCGCGCGACCCCGCGATGTTCACCGAGGACATGGAGCCGCGCCGCGCCCCGCGCGCCGGCTACGCCAAGGACGTCATCGAGATCGAGGGCTACGTGCGCGGGTTCGCGCGCCGTCGTCCCGACGTCCGCGTGACGACGCTGCGCGCCGCCAACGTCGTGGGCCCCGCGGTCACGAGCCCGATCACCAACTACTTCCGGCTCCCGGTGGTCCCCACCGTGCTGGGCTATGACCCGCGGCTGCAGCTCCTCCATGAGAGCGACGTCCTCGCCGCGCTGCGCCACGCGATCACCGCCGAGGTCGCCGGCACGTTCAACCTCGCCGGCGACGGTGTCCTCATGCTCTCCCAGGCCGTACGCCGCCTGCAGCGGCCGACGGTCCCGCTCCCGTCGTTCGCGGTCGGGCACCTCGGCTCGACGCTGCGCTCGGCGCGGGTCGCGGACTTCCCGCCCGAGCTGTTCGGCCTGCTCACCTACGGCCGCGGGGTGGACACCACGCGGATGCGCACCGAGCTCGGGTTCGAGCCGGCGTTCACGACCGCCGCGGCCTTCGCGGACTTCGCGGCGCCGCTCGCGCCGACCGGTGGCTACGCCGACCGGCTGCTCGGCCGCGTCGCGCAGAGCCTGCCCGAGCCGCCCGCGGCGCCCGTCGGCGAGATCGAGCGGCCCGCCCCGGCCTACCAGCGAGGAGCGGACCGTGGGTGACGCGGAGATCATCCCCATCGGCACCCGTGGCCGCCCCGGTCGTGGCAGCGGCAAGCAGCCGTCCTCGGCCGCGCGCAGCCTGGCGCCCGGCGCGCGGCCGAGCAGATCGACTCCGACCCCGCCCGCACCCACGCCCGAACCGGCCGCCGAGCCCGGGGCTCCGGTCGAGACGGTGGGGGCCGCCGCGAGGCCGGCCGCGACGACCCGGGACCGTGCCCCGATGGCCGCGATCCCGGCCGCGGACTGGCTCGCTGCCTTCCAGCAGGGCGCCCGCGAGGTCTTCGGTGAGCAGTGGGAGCCGCAGCTGGCTCGCTTCCTGGCGTTCCTGCGCCGACGGGTCACCGGCGACTACGTCGTCGACGAGTACGGCTTCGACCAGGAGATCACCGAGCGGTTCTTGATGGCCACGCTGCGCCCGATCGCGGAGAAGTGGTTCCGCATCGAGGTGCGGGGTGTCGAGAACATCCCCGCCGAGGGCGGCGCGCTCGTCGTCTCCAACCACTCCGGGACCATCCCGGTCGACGGTCTGATGACGCTGGTGTCCATCCACGACCACACCGGACGGTTCCTGCGGCCGTTGGGGGCGGATCTGGTGTTCCGGCTGCCGTTCGTCAGCTCCCTGGCCCGCAAGAGCGGAGCGACCCTCGCGTGCAGCGAGGACGCCGAGCGGATGCTGACCAGCGGCGAGCTGGTCGGGGTGTGGCCGGAGGGCTTCAAGGGCATCGGCAAGCCGTACGGCGAGCGCTACAAGCTGCAGCGGTTCGGCCGGGGCGGGTTCGTGGCCGCCGCGCTGCGCACCGGCGTCCCGATCATCCCGCTCTCGGTCGTGGGTGCCGAGGAGATCTACCCCCTGGTCGGCAACCTTCCGTCGCTGGCCCGGGTCCTCGGGCTGCCCTACCTGCCGATCACGCCGTTCTTCCCCGCCCTCGGGCCGCTGGGGCTGGTGCCGCTGCCGTCCAAGTGGCTGCTGGAGTTCGGTGAGCCGATCCGCACCGACGAGCTCGACACCGGCGCGGCCGACGACCCGATGCTGGTCTTCAACGTCACCGACCAGGTTCGCGAGACCATCCAGCAGACGCTCTACACGCTGCTCATGCAGCGGGAGTCGGTGTTCGGGTAGCGGTGCGCTCGACGCCGCTTCTCGGTTCACCGGGACTCGACACGGCGGTCGCAATCACGGGGTCCGCTGGCGCGTCCCCGGTCAGGGTGTCTTGGGTTGCAGCGGGTCGGTGAGGCCCTCGACGACACCCTCGAGGATGCCGGTGACGCCCTTGACCACGTCCGTGACGACCGGGACCGACGGGGCGCCCGAGGGCGACCCGCCGGTGAGGCTGTTGGCCAGGTCCTGGAGGGGGTTGGAGCCGCCGCTGGTGGCCGTGCCCGGGGGGATCGTGACGCCGGGGTCGGAAACGCTGCCCGGCCCGACGTCGTTCGGGTCGACGTCGGGCAGCTTGGTCCCGGGGTGGTGGTGCTTGCCGCCGCGGTGCGTCTGCACGCCCTGGGCCGCCGGGGTGACCGGCGGCTTGGGCACGTTGACGACCTCGCCGGCGGCCGACGCCAGGCTCGGCGGGATCGAAGCGATGCCGGCTCCGCCGCAGTCGGGGCAGCGCAGCGCGGCCTCGGTGTCGATCGTGGTGAGGACGCCGGCTGCGCGGATGAGCTCGTCGCGAGCGTCCGCCGGCACCAGGGGCTCGAGCGCCGCGAGCTGGGCGATGCTGGCGGCCGCGAAGTCGCGCAGCCGGGCGATCGAACCGGCAGAGCCGGTGTGGGCGTAGTCGGCCAGCAGCAGGTCGGAGGCCTCGGTGGCCTGGTCGGTGAACGCGTTGAGCGTCTCGGCGACCCGAGCCTCGTCGCCGAGGTGGTCCTGACGGGTGAGCGCGTCGACCTCGTCGAGCCGGTCCGAGGCGCTGGCGAGGACCGTCGCGCCCTTGCTGCCCTCGCCGACCGACAGACCGGTGTGGGCCTGCTCGATCGCCCGCTTGATGGGGTAGAGCGAGTCGCCGGGCAGGGCGGACTGGGAGGCGACCGCCAGCGACGTGGTCGCACCGACGATCGCGAACCCGCCGACGACGGCGGCGAGCCGGCGTTCGCGGGTGGGGCGCCGTGCCGGGAGCGTGAGCCGGGAGACGTCGTCGGGGACGAGCACGGCAGGGGCCTCGGCCATCAGGCGCTCGCGCAGGGAGGCGACGAACTCGGGTCGGGCAGCGACGTCGGGTGTGGCGCGCAGCGCGCCGACGACCTCGAGGAGCGCGGCGTCGCGTGGATCGGGCGCGGCGGCCGTCGAGGTGCCCTCGACCAACGCGTCGAACTGCTCGGCACGGCGCTGCGCCGTGAACCCCCACGTCATCTCGTCTGCCCCATCCAGGTGTGCGGTCGGCCCCCGGTCGGGGGCGTCGACATGGGACTCAACGACGCGCGGGCGGGCGGGGTTACGCCGCGCGGGGCGGCTGCGTAAACGATTTCGCGGAGGCGGCTCATCAGTCCCGGATCCCCTCCGGCATCAGCTTGGCGAGGTTGCGCACGCCGCGCAGCTGGAGCTGCTTGACCGCGCCGTCGCTGCGGCCCAGGACCGCCGCGGTCTCGGCGATGCTCATCCCCTGGAGGAACCGCATGACCAGGCAGTCGCGCTGCTCGGGGGGCAGGTCGGTGAGCGCCCGCAGGAGGATCTCGTTGGTGAGACCGGCCAGGACCGTGGACTCGGGGCCCTCGGTCGCGTCGTCGTGCAGGCCCATGTCCTCGGTGGTGAGCTCGAGCCGCGTGCGCCCGGCCTTGAAGTGGTCGGTGGCGAGGTTGCGGGCGATGGTCATCAGCCAGGCGCCGAAGTCCTTGCCCTGCCAGCGGAAGTTGTTCATGCTCCGCAGCGCGCGGAAGAACGTCTCGGAGGTGAGGTCCTCCGCGAGCGTCCCCGAGCGGGTCCGGTAGAAGAGGAAGCGGTAGACCGAGGGCTGGTAGTGGTCGTAGAGCAGCCCGAACGCGTCGGAGTCACCCTTGCGGGCCAGCTCGACCAGCGCGATCAGCCGACTGCGCTCGGCCTCGTCCTCCTCCGAGGACGTCGCCAGCTCGGCGTCGCCGTACCCGTCGGGACCGGGCGGCCCGGAGGCAGAGTCCGAGGCGGACCCCGGTCCGGCCTCGGTGCGTCCGCCGGTGATCGCCTCGGTGGCGAGCATCCCCGCGGCTCCCGCGAGCCGGGGGGTCTCGACGGCGAGGGCGGGGGCGAGCAGCACCTGGGTGACGAGTCGTCGGAGCGCGTCGAGACCGCGCGCTGCGTCGCTGTCCTCCCACGACATGAGTGTTGATCCTCCCGATAGCTTCCCCCGAAGCCAGGGAGCCATCGTAAACGTGAGTTACGTCCCTGGGAACAGTTGTTCACGTAAAGGACGCCCGTGCCGGCTATCCGGACGCCGCGGCGGGTGGCGGCGGATCAGGTGACTCTGAGCCGCACGGTCCCGGCGTCGTACCCGCTGTGCGTGGCCCGGGCGACGAGCACGCCCGGCTTCGTCGTCCGCGGGAACGTGATCGAGCACCGGCCCCTCCAGTCGGTGGTGCAGGTGCGACCCCCGACCTTCACCCGGATGCCCTTGTAGTGCTTGTCAGCCGCGCCGGTGAAGTTCACCTTCTGCGCGGTGCCGTGCCGCCACGACCTCGGCGTCGCCTTCACGCTCACGGCGAGCGCGGGCTGCGCGTGCCAGAACGCGTGCCCGGTGTTGACCACCACGTCGGCGACGCCGTCCCCGGCGTCGATCGAGATGCCGTACGTCGCGTCAGCGCCCTGCGGCCGGCCGAGTGTGTTGAGACCGGTGAAGCCGGGGGCCGTGGTGGTGATCGTGCGGACGAGACCGTCCTTGTCGCTCCAGGCGACCCAGATCCGCTCGTTGTAGGAGCCCGGACCGGTGCTCATCGCGATGTCGGTAGCGCCGCGGCTGTTCGGCACCTTCCTGGGAGCTCTGGTGGTCCAGTCAACGACCCACGACAGGGCGACGTGGTCGCAGGTCGGGTAGCCGGTGCAGTACGCCACCCAGACCCTGGGCCCCCCGTCCTCCTCGTTGACCCACTGCACGACCAACGGGACCCTGCGCGTCGGCACGGAGTGGGCGCCGACGCTCGAGTCCGGCGCCTTCACGGTCGGGCCCACCTCCGGCAGGAGCCGCTTGAAGAAGACGCCGTTCGTGTCGCGGGTGCGACCGTTCTGGTGCCACGCGATCCAGACGGTGCCGGCGTTGTTCACCATGTTCAGGGCGCTGGCGCAGCAGCCGTCGATCGCGATCGTCCGGTCCGGGTCGTCCCCGGTGCCGACGTGCCAGACGATCTGGGACCCGCGTGCGTACGCCGCGACCGGCGTGCCGTCCGCCAGCTCGACGGCAGCGGTGCCGCGGCTGCGGTAGGCGGAGTGGCTCTGCCCCACGGCTTCGCGCGGCAGGGTCCACTCGTCGCCGTCCTCCGGGGCGGTGGCGGTGTACATCCGGCCGTCGGACCAGAACCCGGACCCGGCATCGCGGACGCCGCCGAACACCGCCCGCAGGCCGTCGCCGTCGCCGATCAGCGCGGGGGTCGGGTCCAGCGCCGACCACCCGGGCACGAGCACGTCGCTCCGCCCGGCCAGCGACCCGTCCGGGGCGACGGCGGCCTGGCCGTAGGTCATGGTGTCTCCACCGTCGTTCGACTTCGGGTAGAGCACGTGCAGCACCTCGTCGGGGGTGCGATGGAGGCTCGCCTGGTAGGTGGTCGCACCGGTGCCGGTCGAGATCCGCGACCAGTCGCCTTGGCCCGCGCTCGCCGGGGACGCGAGGTCAACGCCGAGCGTCAGGAGGAGGGCGGCGGCCGTGAGGTGGGTCAGGACTCGTCGTACTGATGTGGGCATTGCTTCTCCGAGATGAGGCTGCTGCGGTGAGGTGACCGATCGGCCACCGCGTTCGAGGCTAGGCCACGATCCACGGGTGGTCGACGCTCCTCAGGGCCGGCGGCGGCCGCGCAGCGCCAGGCCCGCGGCGACGGTGCCGCTCGCCGCCCCGGCGAGCCCGCCCGCCAGGATTCCGGCGCGCAGGGCCTTGCGGCCGGTCCGGTAGTCGCGGATGCGCCAGCCCTGCTCGCGTGCGTAGGCCCGCAGCCGGGCGTCCGGGTTGATCGCGCACGGGTCGCCGACCATGGTCAGCATCGGCAGGTCGTTGAAGGAGTCGGAGTACGCCGAGCAGCGGTGCAGGTCGAGCCCCTCGCGAGCGGCCAGCGCGCGCACCGCCTCGCCCTTGGCCGGTCCGTGCAGGAGGTCGCCGACCAGGCGGCCGGTGTAGACGCCGTCGACGTGCTCGGCCACCGTGCCGAGCGCGCCGGTGAGCCCGAGCCGCCGGGCGATGATCTGGGCGATCTCGATCGGCGCCGCGGTGACCAGCCAGACCCGCTGTCCCTCGTCGAGGTGCATCTGCGCGAGTGCGCGGGTCCCCGGCCAGATGCGGTGCGCCATGGCCTCTTCGAAGATCTCCTCGGCCAGGCTCTGCACCTCCGTCACCGAGTGCCCGGCGATGAACCCGAGTGCCGAGGTGCGGGCCTCCGCGACGTGGTCGGGGTCCTCCACGCCGACGATGCGGAAGTAGGCCTGCTTCCAGGCCGCGCCGAGGAGCTCGCGGGTGGTGAAGAACTTGCGGCTGTGCAGCCCGCGGGCGAACAGGAAGATGCTCGCGCCCTGCATGATCGTGTTGTCGACGTCGAAGAAGGCGGCCGCGGCGGCGTCCTGCGGAGGGGTGAGCGCGGACTCCACCTCGGCGGCGGCGGCCGCGGCCTCGCCGGCCAGCACCGATCGCACCTGGAGGTTCCGCGGGCGGGCTCTCTTGTCGGGCGACGGGGTCACACCGGCAGGGTAGACCGCACGGCGGGTGGGGGCCGGGCTCAAGGCGGTGTGGAAGTATCCCCCCATGTCTGGCACCCGCGACATCGCCGAGCTGGTGAGCGTGGCCGCCGCCGAGCAACCCGACCGGCTGGCGATCGTCGAGGCCGGCGGTCGCAGCCTCACCTGGGGTGGGCTCGAGGACGAGGTCGGCCGGATCGCCACGGGTCTCGGCGCCCTCGGGCTAGTCGGCGGCAACCGGGTCCTGCTCGCGGTGGGCAACCGGTTGGAGTTCGTCACGACGTACCTCGGGGTGCTGCGCGCCCAGGCCGTCGCCGTCCCCGTGAACCCGCGTTCGACCCCCGGCGAGCTCGCCCGCGTGGTCGCCGACTGCGGTGCCCGGCTGCTGGTCGCGGACGCGGACACGGTCGGCGCCGTCCGGGAGGCGCTCGCGTCCCTGGAGTCGCCGCCGCTGCTGGTGGTGATCGGCGCCCCGCACCTCCCGGGCGAGCGGTCCTACGAGTCGCTGCGTGAGCTTCCGGCCCGGCCCGTGCCGCCGCTCCAGGACCCCGAGAAGCTCGCGGTGCTGCTCTACACGAGCGGTACGTCGGGCCTGCCGCGAGCCGCGATGCTCACGCACCGGGCGCTCCTCGCGAACCTCGACCAGGTCGCCCAGGTCGAGCCGCCGATGATCCACGGCGACGACGTCGTCCTGGGGGTGCTTCCGCTGTTCCACGTCTACGGGCTGAACGCGGTGCTCGGCGGGGTGCTGCGCCACCGCGCCAAGCTGGTGCTCGTGGAGCGGTTCGACCCGCACGAGACGCTCACGCTGATCGACGACGAGGCCTGCAGCGTGGTGCCGATCGCCCCGCCGGTGTTCGCCTACTGGCAGGACGAGGAGCACCTCGTCGAGCACCTGGGCCCGGTCCGCCTGGTGCTGTCCGGGTCCGCGCCACTGGCCCCCGAGCAGGTGGAGCGGTTCACCGGCCGCACCGGGATCCCGGTGCACCAGGGCTACGGCCTGACCGAGGCGGCACCGGTCGTCACCAGCACGCTGTGCAGCGCCGCCCTGCCCGTCGGGTCGGTCGGGGCCGCGTTGCCGGGTGTCGAGCTGCGGCTCGTCGACGAGTCCGGTCGCCCGCCCGAGGGCGATGACCCCGGTGAGATCCAGGTGCGCGGCGCCAACCTGTTCAGCGGGTACTGGCCCGACGGTGCCGACGGCCCGGACGCCGATGGTTGGTGGTCCACCGGCGACGTGGGGTTCCTCGACCCGGCCGGTGACCTCTTCCTCGTCGACCGGATCAAGGACCTGGTGATCGTGTCCGGCTTCAACGTCTACCCGGTCGAGGTCGAGGAGGTGCTCACCGAGGTCGAGGGTGTCGCGGAGGCGGCGGTCATCGGCGTCGAGGACCCGGTGACCGGCGAGGCCGTCGTCGCCTACGTCCGCGCGCCCGGCGCCGACCCGGCGGCGATCGAGGAGGCCGTGCGCGCGCACTGCGACCACCGGCTCGCCCGCTTCAAGCGACCCACGCGCATCGAGGTCGTCGACGCGCTTCCCAAGACCGGCACCGGCAAGGTCCAGAAGGGCCGGCTGCGTGGCATCGAGCGCCGCCGCACCCTGGGGCTGCTGGAGTGAGCGGTCCACGGGTCACCCTCTACTCCCGGGCCAGCTGTCACCTGTGCGACGTGGCCCGCGAGGTGATCGAGCGGGTCTGCGCCGACCTCGGTGAGCAGTACGCCGAGGTCGACATCGACGCCGACCCGCAGCTGCGCGAACGGTTCACCGACGAGGTCCCGGTGACCTTCGTGGACGGCCGCCAGCACGACTTCTGGCGGGTCGACGAGGCCCGGCTGCGCGCGGCACTCGCGCCCTCCTGACGACGCCGTCCCCGCAGACCGGGCCGAGGTGGGCCATCTCACAGGCGCCTGTCACCGGCGGTGAGACGCCGTCGTCCCGGTTTGTTCTCGCGTTCACAAACTCCTACAGTGAACGAGCCGCCGGGTGCGAGGACGGGGTCGTCCCGCAGTGCCCGACGACGGCCCTGCCCCATGGCGTTGGAGACGAGAGCAGTGACCGCACGGACCTCCCCCGAGAGCTCCCGGGACATCCCCGAAGCGACCGTCGCGCGACTCCCCGTCTACCTCCGGGCGCTCGTCACGCTGTCCGAGCAGGGCACCGCGACCTGCTCCAGCGAGGAGCTCGCCGTCGCCGCCGGCGTCAACAGCGCGAAGCTGCGCAAGGACCTCTCCTACCTCGGCAGCTACGGCACCCGTGGCGTGGGCTACGACGTCGACTACCTGCGCTACCAGATCGCCCGCGAGATCGGCGTCACCCAGGACTGGCCGGTCGTGATCGTCGGCATCGGCAACCTCGGGCAGGCCCTGGCCAACTACTCCGGCTTCCGCAGCCGCGGCTTCCGGGTGGTGGCGCTCCTCGACGCCGACCCCGCCCGCCACGAGGCCGTGGTCGCGGGCATCGACGTACGCCCCTTCGACCACCTCGAGCGGATCGCCCGCGACCACGACGTCGCGATCGGGGTGATCGCGACCCCGGCGGTCGCGGCCCAGGACGTCGCCGACCGGATGGTCGCCTGCGGCATCACGAGCATCTTGAACTTCGCCCCGACCGTGCTGAACGTCCCGGCCGAGGTCGACGTGCGCAAGGTCGACCTGTCCATCGAGCTGCAGATCCTCGCCTACCACGAGCAGCGCAAGACCCAGGGGGCCGCCACCGCATGAGCGTCCTGGTCGTGGGCATCTCCCACAAGTCCGCGCCCGTCGCGCTGCTCGAGCAGCTCGCGCTCGACGCGCCCGCGCTGCACAAGCTCATCGACGACGTCGCCGCCAGCGAGCACGTCACCGAGGCCACGGTGATCGCGACCTGCAACCGCCTGGAGATCTACGCCGAGGTGGACCGGTTCCACGGCAGCGTCGAGGAGGTCTCGAGGCTGGTGATCGACCGGGCCGGCGAGAGCACCGAGGCGATGCTCCGGCACCTGTACGTCCACTACGACGACGGCGCCGTCTCCCACCTGTTCCAGGTGGTGGCCGGTCTGGACTCGATGGCGATCGGCGAGGCCCAGATCCTCGGCCAGACCCGGGCCGCGCTCAGCACGGGCCAGGAGATCGGCACCGTCGGGCCGTCGCTGAACCTGCTGTTCCAGCAGGCCCTGCGGGTCGGCAAGCGCGCCCGCGCGGAGACCGGCATCGACCGGGCCGCCCCGTCGCTGGTGACCGCCGCGCTCGACCGCAGCCGCGCCGCTGTCGGCGACCTGTCCGGCAAGCGGGTGCTCGTGGTCGGTGCCGGCTCGATGGCCGGGCTCGCGACCGCGACGGTGGCCGGCCGCGGCGCCGCGAGCATCACGGTCGTCAACCGCACCTCCGGCTCCGCCGACCGCTTGGCCCAGGAGTACGGCGCCCGCGCCGCGGCGCTCGACGACCTGGTCGCCGAGCTGTCCGTCGCCGACGTGGTCGTGTCCTGCACGGGCGCGGCCGGCATCCTGATCACCCGCGACATGGTCGCCGCCGCCACCGCCGACGGACGCGAGGTCGCGATCCTCGACCTGGCGCTGCCCCACGACGTCGACCCGGCGGCCACCGACCTGCCGGGCGTCACCCTGGTCAACCTCGCCGACCTGGCCGACGAGCTGCGCGACTCCGAGGCGGGCCAGGAGGTCGAGGCGGTCCGCGACATCGTGACCCAGGAGGTCGCGGCGTTCCTCACCGCCCGCCGCCAGGCGAGCGTCACCCCCACGGTCGTCGCGCTCCGGTCGATGGCGACCTCGGTCGTGGACGCCGAGATGGAGCGGCTGATGAGCCGCCTGCCGGACCTCGACGACGCCGCCCGTGCCGAGGTCCTGCACACCGTGCGCCGGGTCGCCGACAAGCTGCTGCACCAGCCGACGGTGCGGGTGCGTGAGCTGGCCAACGAGACAGGCGCGGTGTCCTACGCCGCCGCGCTGGCCGAGCTCTTCGCGCTGCACCAGGACGCCGTCGACGCCGTCACCCGGCCCGAGGGGCTCGCATGAGCGCCCCCCTGAGCACCCCCCGGAGCACCGCCGTGATCCGGGTCGGCACCCGAGCGTCCGTGCTCGCCACCACCCAGTCGAGCCTGGTCGCCGACCGGATCCGTGCTGCCCTGGGTCGCGAGGTCGAGCTGGTGGAGGTGTCCACCGAGGGCGACCGCAGCCAGGCCGCAGGCACGCCCCTGCAGGGAGCGGCGAGCACCGGTGTCTTCGTGACCGCGCTGCGCGAGGCCCTGCTGCGCGGCGACGTCGACGTCGCGGTCCACTCCCTCAAGGACCTCCCGACCTACCCGGCAGCGGGTATCACGCTGGCCGCCGTACCCACCCGTGAGGACCCGCGCGACGTCGTCGTGGCCCGCGACGGGCTCACGCTCGGCGAGCTGCCGGTCGGCAGCAAGGTCGGCACGGGCTCCCCGCGGCGTGCGGCGCAGCTCCACGCGCTCGGCCTCGGTTTGGACGTCGTCGCCATCCGTGGCAACGTCGACACCCGGATCGGCAAGGTCCGCTCGGGGGAGTACGACGCGGTGATCCTGGCGCGAGCCGGGCTGGCCCGCATCGGACGCCTCGACGAGCTGACCGAGGTGCTCGACCCGCTCCAGATGCTCCCCGCCCCCGGGCAGGGTGCCCTGGCGGTGGAGTGCCGCGCCGACGACGACCTGGTCGTCGACGTCGCGGCGATCCTGGACGATCCGCGGACTCGGGCCGCGGTCTCGGCCGAACGAGCGGTGCTCGCGACGCTCGAAGGCGGGTGCTCCGCGCCGATCGGGGCGCTCGCGGAGATCGTCGAGGGCGAGCATGACGAAGAGCTCTGGGTGAGATCAGTGGCGCTCTCACTCGACGGGGGGCTCGCGGTGCGGAGGTCCGCAGCGGGAGACCCCACCGATGCCGTCGGCGTCGGGACCCGGCTGGCGCAGGAGATGCTCGACGACGGGGCCGGACGACTGGCGGATCCCGACATGAACACAGCAGACAAGGTGCAGAACGCATGACGCGAGGCAAGACCACCACCGCCACCGGCTCGGGAACCACCCGAGGCTGGGTGTCGTTCGTCGGCAGCGGCCCGGGTGACCCCGGACTGCTGACCGTGCGCGCTGTGGACCTGCTCCAGCAGGCCGACGTCGTCGTGACCGAGGTGCCCGACCACGCGGCCCTGGTCCGCACGGTGCTCGGCCTCCCCGCGGACGCCGAGGCCGTCGACGGCGAGGGCCCTGAGGGCTCCGGGGCCGGTGGCCCCGAGCTGGTCGACGGTGGCTTCGGCGAGGACGGCCAGCCGCTGACCCACGCCGCCCGCGCCAAGGTCGTGGTGCGCCAGGCCAAGCGCGGCCTGCGGGTCGTGCGGCTGATGGCCGGTGACCCGTTCCTCTACGCATCGGGGCCCGAGGAGGCCCAGGCGTGCGTGAAAGCCGGCGTGGGCTTCGAGATCGTCCCCGGCGTCTCGTCGGTCAGCGCCGTCCCGGCGTACGCCGGCATCCCGCTCACCACCAAGGACAGCCGCGAGGTCGCGGTCGTGACCTGCGGCGAGCGCGTCGACTGGAGCCAGTACGCCGACACCCGCACCCTCGTGCTGCTCTCCGCCGTCGGGCAGATCGCCGACATCAGCAAGGCCCTGGTCGCCGCGGGCCGCTCGCCGCAGACCCCCGTCGCGATGACCCGGGTCGGCACGACCACCGAGCAGGTCACCGTCACCTCGACGCTCGAGCGCATCGGCGCCGACGCCCGCGCCGCCCGGATGACGCCGCCGGCCATCACCGTGGTCGGCGACGTGGTCGACCTGCGCGACACCCTGTCCTGGTTCGAGACCAAGCCGCTCTTCGGCTGGCGGGTCCTGGTGCCCCGCACCAAGGAGCAGGCCGGGTCGGTCTCGACTCGCCTGCGTGGCTACGGCGCCGTGCCCGACGAGGTGCCGACGATCTCCGTCGAGCCGCCCCGCAACCCCCTGCAGATGGACAAGGCCGTCCGCGGCCTCGTCGAGGGCCGCTACGAGTGGATCGCGTTCACCTCGGTCAACGCCGTGCGGGCCGTGCGCGAGAAGTTCGAGGAGTACGGCCTCGACGCCCGCGCGTTCTCCGGCCTCAAGATCGCCGCAGTCGGCGACAAGACCGCCCAGGCCATCGCGGCCTGGGGGCTGCGGGCCGACCTGATGCCCTCCGGTGAGCAGTCCGCCGCCGGGCTCCTGGCCGACTGGCCGGAGTACGACGAGCTCCTCGACCCGATCAACCGGGTCTTCCTGCCCCGCGCCGACATCGCCACCGAGAACCTCGTGGCGGGGCTCGTCGACCTCGGCTGGGAGTGCGACGACGTGACGGCGTACCGCACCGTCCGCGCGGCCCCGCCGCCGGCGCCCACCCGTGACGCGATCAAGACCGGCAAGTTCGACGCGGTGGTCTTCACCTCCTCCTCGACGGTGCGCAACCTGGTCGGCATCGCTGGCAAGCCGCACCCCTCGACGATCATCGCCGTGATCGGTCCCGCGACCGCCAAGACCGCCGAGGAGCACGGCCTGCGGGTCGACGTGCTGGCCGCCAAGCCCGACGTCGACGCGCTGGTCGACGCGCTCGCCGACTTCGGTGCGTCGCGCCGGATCGCGATGGTGGAGGCCGGCCAGCCGGTGACGAAGCCCTCGGACCGCAAGCCCTCGGGCCGGCGCAAGACGACGTCGGCTCGGTGAGCTGCAGCGATGACTGACGCGCCGCGGCCGTCCGGTCCGACCATCCGGCCCCGCCGGCTGCGGACCACGGCCGCGCTGCGGCGGATGGTCGCCGAGACCTCGCTCGAGGCTCGTCAGCTGGTGCTGCCGGTGTTCGTCCGCGAAGGCCTCGACGAGCCGCGGCCCATCTCGTCGATGCCCGGCGTGGTCCAGCACAGCCGGTCCTCGCTCCGCGCCGCCGTGTCCGAGGCTGCCGAGCTGGGTCTGGGCGGCGTGATGCTCTTCGGCATCCCTGAGACCAAGGACGCGACCGGGTCCGGCGCGATCGACCCGGGCGGCATCCTCAACCTCGCGATCGCCGACGTCGTCGGCGAGGTCGGCGACGCGCTGACCGTGATGAGCGACCTGTGCCTCGACGAGTTCACCGACCACGGCCACTGCGGGGTGCTGACCCCCGACGGGCGGGTCGACAACGACCGGACCCTGGGCCTGTACGCCGAGATGGCGCTCGCCCAGGCCGACGCGGGTGTCGACATGGTCGGTCCGAGCGGCATGATGGACGGCCAGGTCGCGGTGGTCCGCCAGGCGCTGGACGCCGGCGACCACACCGACGTCTCGATCCTCGCCTACTCCGCGAAGTACGCCTCCGCGTTCTTCGGCCCGTTCCGCGAGGCCGTCGACTCCTCGCTCCAGGGTGATCGCCGGACCTACCAGCAGGACCCCGCCAACGGCCGCGAGGGCGTCCGCGAGGCACTGCTCGACGTGGAGCAGGGCGCGGACATCGTGATGGTCAAGCCCGCCCTCGCCTACCTCGACGTGCTGCGGCAGGTCCGTGACGCCGTCGACGTTCCGGTCGCGGCGTACAACATCTCCGGCGAGTACGCGATGCTCGAGGCCGCCGCCGCGAACGGCTGGATCGACCGCGAGGCGGCCATCCTCGAGACGCTCATCTCGATCCGCCGGGCCGGCGCCGACATCGTGCTGACGTACTGGGCCGCCGAGGTCGCGCGGATCCTGGCGCGCTGAGCTTCCCGGCAGCGTTGAGCTATGGAGGCCACGGGAATCTCACTGGGTCTCGAGACGCCGGTCGCGAGCTCGTTCCTCGCTCGCGCGGCTCCTCGACCTGGCGCCGATCGTGAGCCCGAGCAAGCTCGGGCTCACGCGCTCACCTAGTGCGTGTAGGCGTAGACGCACTTGTCGAACGGGTCGTCGCTCTTGAGGATGTTGTCGATGTAGCCCTCGAGCGTGCACTGCACGATCGCCTGGGCCTGGGACAGGATCGCGTCGACCGGGGGGATCGAGGTCGAGGGCAGCGGAGGCAGGCTCGGGACCGGCAGGTGGATGCCGCCACCGCCGCCACCGCCGGTGGGCACGCCCGGGTTGGCGGGCTGGGTCGGCTGCGTGGAGGGCTGCTCGGTGGGCTGCGGCGTGGGCTCGCCGGGACCGGAGGTCTGGGTCGCGTGGGGGTGTCCGTGGTGCTTGGTGGGCCCGCTCTTGACGGGCTGGGACTGCGCGGGCACGAGGTAGCCGGCCGAGGTGGTGCCGTTGGGCACCGAGGTGAACTCACCGTCGAGGTAGGCGTTCATGATCGACAAGACGAGGTCGACGTACGACGAGCTGTGGTTGTAGCGGTAGACCGCGCCTCGCTGGCCGGCCGAGGTGGACAGGTCGTCGTTGCCGGAGCAGAGGTAGACGGCGGTGGCGAGCGCCGCGTCGTTGATGTCCTGGGGGTTGCGCTGGCCGTCACCGTCGGCGTCGACCCCGACGACCGACCAGGTCGAGGGGATGAACTGCATCGGGCCGATGGCCCGGTCGAACCGTGCGTCGGCGTCGTACTGACCCGCGTCGGTGTCGGCGACCTTGCTGGTGCCGTGGGTGCCGTCGAGGGCCGGGCCGTAGATGCCGGGCCGCGCGACGCCCTGGGCGTCCAGGGTGTTGCCGTTGGTGCGGCCGTGGTCGGACTCGACCCGCCCGATGGCCGCGATCAGCTGCCAGGAGAGGTGGCAGCTCTTGTCGGCGGCGTTGATGACGGTCTCGGCGCGCTGGTAGGCCGCCAGGGCGGCGGACGGGATGCCGGAGGTCGAGGCCGTCGAGACGACCTGCTGGACGTTGCCGTGGATGCCCGGCGCCACGCCGCCGGCGGTCGAGACGCTGGCCGGGGCCGTGATGACCTGCGTCGGGACGCTGGACCCGTCGGGGAGCGTCGCGTCGGGCTGGGTCTCGGCGCTCGCGGTCGCGGTGCTCGCGCCGACGCCGGCGATGCTGGCGGTCCAGGCGGCGGACAGCAGCGCCAGCGGCACCAGCGCCATGGCCTTCTGGGCGCGTCCGAGACGCGCCGTGGACCCGGAAGTCGTCCTGTTCGTCGACAGGAAAGTCGGCATCGTGGTTCTCTCCCTGTTTCCCTCGCCCGGTGCTCCCTCAAGCGCCCGCGGTGTCCCCTCCAACGAGTGGCGTCACACACAGTTACGGTACGTCGTCCCCCCGGCGCCGTGCCGTTCCCCGTGGAAACGGTCATTCCCCCGGGCCATGACGGTGAAACACGTTCCTGCGATCTTGGTGACCCGCGTCACGCGACCGTTCCCGCGGTGGCGGACCTCGGCGCGGGGCGGTTGGCGGTCTCGGGGACAATGACCCGGTGACCGTCGGCGACCCGCTCCCCACCACCGCGTCCAGCAGGCTCTTCGAGCGTGCCCGGGCGGTGACGCCGGGAGGCGTGAACTCACCGGTCCGGGCCTTCAACGCGGTCGGTGGCACCCCGCGGTTCATCCGCTCGGCCAGCGGCGCGTGGCTCACCGACGTCGACGGCAACCAGTACGTCGACCTGATCTGCTCGTGGGGACCGATGCTGCTCGGCCACGCCCACCCCGAGGTGCTGGCCGCCGTCACCGCCGCGGTCGCCCGCGGCACGTCGTACGGCGCCCCCACGGAGCCCGAGGTCGAGCTGGCCGAGGAGATCGTCGCGCGCACGCCGGTCGACCGGGTCCGGTTCGTCTCCTCGGGCACCGAGGCCACGATGTCGGCGATCCGGCTGGCCCGCGGCTTCACCGGCCGCGACGTGGTCGTGAAGTTCGCCGGCTGCTACCACGGGCACGTCGACTCGCTGCTCGCGTCGGCCGGCTCGGGCCTCGCGACGTTCGCGGTGCCGGGCACCCCCGGGGTCCCCGAGTCCTCGACCGCGCTGACGCTGGTGCTGCCCTACAACGACCGCGCGGCGGTCGAGAAGGTCTTCGCCGAGCACGGCGACCGGATCGCCTGCCTGATCACCGAGGCCGCCCCGGGCAACATGGGCGTCGTCCCCCCGCAGCCCGGGTTCAACGCCTTCCTCGC
Organism: Nocardia sp. 149-1B; assembly: GCF_057747975.1. Classification (NCBI taxonomy): domain Bacteria; kingdom Bacillati; phylum Actinomycetota; class Actinomycetes; order Mycobacteriales; family Nocardiaceae; genus Nocardia; species Nocardia sp. 149-1B. The sequence continues at coordinate 4,323,490 of NZ_CM173233.1, read as the reverse complement.
CGAGACCTGCACGCGCCACGGTGCGCTGTTCGTCAGCGACGAGGTGATGACCGGGTTCCGCGCCTCCGCCCAGGGACACTGGGGCCTCGACGGTGCCGCAGAGGGCTGGCGACCCGACCTGATGACGTTCGGCAAGGTGATGGGTGGCGGCTTCCCGGCCGCGGCGTTCGGTGGCCGCGCCGACGTGATGTCGCGGCTCGCACCGGAAGGGCCCGTCTACCAAGCCGGCACGCTGTCGGGCAACCCGATCGCCACCACCGCCGGCCTGGCCACCCTGCGGCTGGCGACCGACGAGGTCTACGCCCACATCGGCGTCGCCGCCGACACGATCAAGACCGCGGCCTCGGACGCGCTCAGCAAGGCCGGCGTCGAGCACGTTGTGCAGTCCGCCGGCACGATGTTCTCGGTGTTCTTCGCCGGGGGACCGGTCCGCGACTTCGAGGACGCCTCCCTCACCGACGGCACGGCGTACGCCGCGTTCTTCCACGCGATGCTCGACCAGGGGGTCTACCTCCCGCCGTCGGCCTACGAGGCGTGGTTCCTCTCCTCCGCCCATGACGACCGCGCGGTGCAGACCGTGCTCGACGCCCTGCCCGCCGCCGCCCATGCCGCGGCCGCGGCCCAGCAGTAGGAGCCCCTCCCGTGAGTCAGACACCCGACACGATCGTCCACCTGCTGCGCCACGGCGAGGTGTACAACCCCGAGGGCGTCCTCTACGGACGCCGCGACGGCTTCCACCTCTCCGACCTCGGCGTGCAGATGGCCGAGAGGGTCGCCGCCACGATCCAGGACCGCGACATCGTGCACCTGCGGTCCTCGCCGCTCGAGCGGGCCCAGGAGACGATCCGGCCCCTCGCCACCGCACGCGGGCTCGACGTCCTCATCGACGAGCGCGTCATCGAGTCGACGAACAAGTTCGAGGGCAAGCGCTTCGCGGGCGGTGAGAACGCCCTGCGTGACCCGCGCACCTGGGCGATGCTCTGGAACCCGCTGCGGCCCTCGTGGGGCGAGCCCTACAAGCAGGTCGTGGCCCGGATGATGGCCGCCGTCCACGATGCCCGCGAGGCGGCCCGTGGCCACGAGGCCGTGGTCGTCTCCCACCAGCTGCCGATCTGGATCACCCGGCTCGCCGCGGAGAAGCGCTCGTTCCTCCACGACCCGCGCAAGCGCCAGTGCACGCTCTGCTCGCTCACCTCGTTCCACTTCGTCGGCGACCGGCTCGCCCAGGTGAGCTACTCCGAGCCCGCGGGCGACCTGATCCCGGTGAAGGACAAGTCGGCGCCGTTCTCGGCCGGCGGAGCCCCCGAGCAGCGCAGGCCCTGACGTGCGGATGAGGCTGATCCTCGGCACGCTCCTCGTCGGCGTGCTGTCGCTGACGGGCTGTACGTCGCTGGGGTCCACCGGCGACAAGGGCTGGATCAGCGACGACGGGAGCGTGCGGATCATCGACGCCGCCGACCGCGGTGACCCCATCGACTTCTCGGGCGAGACCCTCACCGGGGAGCAGGTCACCTCCGACGACTACCGCGGCAAGGTCCTCGTGGTGAACAAGTGGTGGTCGGGCTGCGGTCCGTGCCGCGCGGAGATGCCGATGCTCGCCGACGCGTCGAAGCAGCTGTCGTCCGAAGCGGCCTTCCTCGGTGTCAACATCCGCGACCCCAGCGCCGAGCAGGGGCTCGCGTTCATGCGCGGAGTCGGGGCCGACTACCCCTCGATCTGGGACGTCAAGGGCACGACGATGCTCGCCTTCGCCCACCAGGTCCCGATGGTGGCCCTGCCGGCCACGGTCGTGCTGGACGCCGAGGGCCGGGTGGCTGCGGTGATCTCGGGGGCGATCCCCTCGAAGCAGACCCTGGTCGACGTGGTGGACGAGGTCGCCAAGGAGACCACCGATGGGTGACTGGTTCCGCGAGACGGCGTTCTCCGGCTCACTGGTCCTCGCCGTACCCGTGGCGCTGGTCGCCGGGCTCGTCTCGTTCTTCTCCCCGTGCGTGCTCCCGCTGCTGCCCGGCTACCTCTCCTACGCCACCGGTCTCTCGGGGGCCGACCTGGCCAACGGCGTCGCCGGCACCCGCCGCGGCCGCATGCTGCTCGGGTCCGTCCTGTTCGTGCTGGGTTTCGCGACGGTCTTCGTGATCCTCGGATCGGCCTCCGGCGCCCTCGGCTCGTGGCTCGTGGAGTGGGAGAGCCGGCTGACGGTCGTCCTGGGTGTCGTGATGGTGGTGCTCGGGCTGGCGTTCGCCGGCTGGGTCCCGATGATGCAGCGTGACTGGCGCATCCACCAGGTACCCGCGGTCGGCCTGGGCGCTGCGCCGCTGCTCGGGTTCTTGTTCGGCCTGGGCTGGGCTCCGTGCACCGGGCCGACGCTGGGCGCGATCCTCACGCTCTCCATCACCGAGTCGACGGTCGGCCGGGGTGCGTTCCTGGCGGGCATCTACGCCCTGGGGCTCGGCATCCCGTTCATCCTCGCCGGCCTCGCCTACGAGAAGGCGCTCTCCGCCGTCGGGTGGGTACGCCGCCACCAGGCCTGGGTGATGCGCGCCGGCGGACTGATGCTCGTCGCCGTCGGCGTGCTCCTCCTGACCGGCTGGTGGGACCAGGCTGTGACCTGGCTGCAGATCCACCTCGTCAACTCCTCGGAGACGGCTCTATGAGCACCCGGACCTCGCTCTCCACCCGGCCACCCGAGGACGACCGGCGTCCCGGCGAGCTCAACTTCCGCGAGCTGTTGCGCTGGGTGTGGCGCCAGCTGACCTCGATGCGCACCGCGCTGATCCTGCTGCTGCTGCTCGCGCTGGCGGCCGTGCCGGGGTCGATCATCCCGCAGGAGGGGGTCGACTCCCTCAAGACCTCCAACTGGCAGGCCGACCACACCAAGCTCACGCCGATCTACGACCGGCTCGGCCTCTTCTCGGTCTACGACTCCCCGTGGTTCTCCGCGATCTACCTGCTGCTGATGGTCTCGCTCGTCGGCTGCATCGTGCCCCGCACCTGGCACTACTGGCGCGGCATCTGGGCCAAGCCTCCGACCGCGCCCCGCAACCTCACCCGGCTGCCCGACCACGCGACGTACCCCACCGAGGCGGAGCCGAGCGCGGTCCTGCAACGCGCCGAGGCCGTGCTCCGGCGGCGCCGCTACCGGCTCACGGTCGAGGGGGACGCGGTCTCGGCCGAGCGCGGCTACCTACGCGAGGCCGGCAACCTGGTCTTCCACCTCGCGGTCGTCGTGGTGCTCGTGGGGTTCGCGATGGGCGGCCTGCTCGGCTACAAGGGCGGGGTGATCCTGCTTGTCGGCGACAAGTACGGCTTCTCCAACACCCCGGACCAGTACGACCAGTTCAACCCGGGCAGCCTCTTCAGCGCCGACCGCATGGAGCCGTTCACGTTCTCGATCGACGACTTCTCCTGGGACGTCTACCCCGACGGCCCGCGTGCGGGGATGTCGCGGGGCTTCCAGTCGCAGCTGACCTACCGATCCTCGCTCGACGCGCCCGAGAAGTCCTACGACCTCAAGGTCAACCACCCGCTGAGCATCGGGAGCACCGAGGTCTTCCTGATCGGCCACGGCTACGCGCCGGTGATCACGATCCGCGACGGCAAGGGCCAGGTCGTCACCACCGGGCCGACGGTGTTCCTGCCCACCGACCAGACCCTCCAGTCGATCGGCGTGGTCAAGGCACCCGACGCGAAGCCCACCCAGATCGGCCTGGAGGGCGAGTTCTACCCGACCGTCGCGTTCTCGAAGCAGACCGGAAGCTACTTCTCCGTGCTGAGCAAGCCGGCGGACCCGATGGTGTCGATGCTCGTCTACACCGGCGATCTCGGACTCGACAACGGCGCCGCACAGTCGATCTACGCCCTCGACAAGAGCAAGATGACGATGCTGAAGAAGGCCAACGGCGCGCCGTACCGCATCGACCTGCGCCCCGGGCAGAAGGTCGTCCTGCCGAACGGGCTCGGCACGGTCAGCTTCGACGGCCTGGAGCAGTGGAACAAGATCCAGATCAGCCAGACCCCCGGCAAGTGGCTTGCCCTCGGCGGGGTGGTGCTGGCGCTGATCGGCCTGCTCGGGTCGCTGTTCATCCGTCCACGACGTGTCTGGGTTCGCGCTCGTCATGGCGAGGACGGCACACTGGTCGAGGTGGCCGCGCTCGACCGGTCCGGTGGCGGCGACGTCGCGGCCCTGGTGGACGAGCTCGTGAAGGTCCTGCAGCAGCAACCGGAGGAGAAGCGTTGACCGACGTGCAGTGGGAGAGCCTGAGCAACTGGGCGGTCGCGGCCTGCGGGACCGTCTACTTCCTCGCGCTGCTGGTCCACCTCGCCGAGTGGGCCTCGCTGCGCAAGGTCCCGGTCGCCGTCGGCGCCGCGTCCGTGGCGTCCCTCGACATCCCCGGCGGCGTCGCGCTCGCGACCGGTCCGGGTGAGGAGGAGGACGGGCAGCTGCGACGTTCGGAGTTCCTCGGACGGCTGGGCTACCTGCTCACCGGACTCGCCGTCCTGGTCCACCTCGTGGGCCTCGTCGGTCGCGGCATGGCCGCGGACCCCAACCGGGTGCCGTGGGGGAACATGTACGAGTTCACCCTGACCGGCACCTTCGTCGTGGCCGCACTGTACGTCGCGCTCTACGCACGGATGCGGCTGGCGTGGATGGCGCCGATCGTGCTCGCGTTCGTGCTCACCGTGCTCATGGTGGCCGTCATCTGGCTGTACTCCCCGGTCGCCCCGCTCACCGAGGCGCTGTCGTCGTACTGGCTGGTGATCCACGTGGTCTCCGCGATCATCGCCACCGGCGCGTTCACGCTCGGCGGCATCACCTCCGCGCTCTACCTGGTCAAGGAGCGGGCGCCCGAGCGGGACTCCGGCTACGTCGCCCGGCTGCCCAAGCCCGAGGTGCTCGACCGGGTGTCCTACCGGCTGCACGCGTTCGGGTTCCCGGTGTGGACCTTCGCCGTGCTGATCACCGGCCCGATCTGGGCACACCAGGCCTGGTCGTCGTACTGGAACTGGGACCCCAAGGAGGTGTGGGCGTTCATCACGTGGGTGGTCTACGCGGCGTACCTCCACGCGCGCACCACCGCCGGCTGGAAGGGCCGCAACGCCGCGATCCTCGCCCTGGTCGGCGTCGGCACGCTGTGGTTCAACTTCATCGGGATCAACTACTTCTCGACCACCAGCCAGCATTCCTACGCCAGCGGCGCGCCGGCGTTCGTGACCGGTGAGAGCCTCCAGCGCTAGCCATCGAGTCGGCGCCAACTGCCCGCTGAAGGGCGCCGAGTCGGCGCGTCTGCACGCTGTGGGGTGGCGAGTCGGCGCGTCTGCACGCTGTGGGGTGGCGAGTCGGCGCGTCTGCACGCTGTGGGGTGGCGAGTCGGCGCGTCTGCACGCTGTGGGGTGCCGAGTCGGCGCGTCTGCACGCTGTGGGGTGGCGAGTCGGCGCGTCTGCACGCCGGCAACCCGCCGAGGTCGGGGCCGCCTCTCGCTTGCCGGCCTTGGGGTGATCGCCGAGTCGGCGCAAGCCGCCTCGACTCCTGTCCGGAGCGCGCCCCGACGCCTCGCGCCGGGGACCTACTCCGGGTCCTCGGGCTGGCGGCGCTTGCGGTCGAGGTCGCGCAGGAAGTCGGGGTCGTCGTCGGGGCCCATGACTCGCGGCGGAGGCTGCTGACGGCGCGGGGCAGGAGCAATGCCGCGGCGCTGGATCACCCGCACGGTGTAGTACACGGCGATCGCGATCAGGATCACGATCAGCAGGAGCTTGAGCACCCCTCCAGGGTAGGCGGTGGTTGGTCACGCCTACGCTGGATCCGTGAAGGAGTTCTGGATCTACACCGGCCTGCGGTTGCTGCTCTTCATCGGGTCGCTCGGGCTCATCGTCGGGGTGTGGCTGCTGGTGGCCGACTCGGTGCCGATCCTGTGGGCGATCGTGCTGGCCTTCGTGGTCAGCGGGTTCGGCTCCTACTTCCTGCTCAACGGCCCCCGCGACGCGTTCGCGCGCCGGGTCGAGACCCGAGCCGAGCGGATGACCGCCAAGATCGAGGAGATGCGCGCCAAGGAGGACGCCGACGACGCGTGAGGCGTCCCGGCCGTCCGCGGCCGGTCAGTGCTTGGGGCGGTTGAGCCGTCGCTCGATGCGGCTCTGCGGCTGACCGAGGATCTTGGCCAGCAGCGGCACCCGGAAGCGGTAGGCCGCGATGGCCACCACGACGAGCAGCAGGATGATCCAGATCATGTCGCCAGCGTACGCCGGGGCCGGGCGCTGTCAGCCCGCGAGCGAGAGCGCGACCGCGACGCAGGCCGCCCAGGCCAGCTCGGCGAGCCCGGTGCTCTGCAACACCGGGATCAGCCCGGGACCCGTCGCCCCGCCCAGCACCGTGCGACCCGCGGGCACGGCCAGCACGAGGAACCCGAGCCCGATCAGGGCCCACCACGAGGTCGCGACGGCGACGGCGGCGACCGCAACCGCGGCGAGCGCCACCAGCAGCACGTAGAGCACCCGGGTGCGCCGGTCGCCCAGGACCACGGCCAGCGTCCGCTTCCCCGAGACCGTGTCGGTGGGGATGTCGCGCAGGTTGTTGGCCACGAGGATCGCGCAGGCAAGTGCCCCGACGCCGACCGCGGCGTAGAGAGCCGCCCACTCCCAGGTCTCCGTCTGCACGTAGGTCGTGCCGACCACCGCGACGAGCCCGAAGAAGACGAACACCATGACCTCGCCCAGGCCGAGGTAGCCGTAGGGCTTCGAGCCGCCGGTGTAGAACCACGCCGCCAGCACGCAGACGACGCCGACCGCCACCAGCCACCACGCGGTCGTCGCGGCCAGCACCAGACCCGCGACCCCGGCCACACCGAACGCCAGGAACGCCGCCCGCTTGACCGCCGCGGGAGCGGCCGCACCCGAGCCCACGAGGCGCATCGGGCCGACCCGGTCGGCGTCGGTGCCGCGGATGCCGTCGGAGTAGTCGTTGGCGTAGTTGACCGCGACCTGCAGCGCGAGGGCGACCACGAGGGCGAGCAGCGCCTTCCACCACACGAACCCGTCGACGTACGCCGCGACGCCGGTGCCGGCGAGCACGGGTGAGACGGCCGCGGGCAGGGTGCGGGGTCGCGCGCCGGCGAGCCACTGATCGGGAGTTGCCACGAAGGGAGATTCAAGCAGCCGCGCGGTCGGGGACGGGCGCGAGGTGCCGCTCGGCCGCCCGCGCGGCCGGGTGCATCGCCACGGTCGCGATCACCACGACCGCCGCGATCAGCAGCCAGCCGGTCGTGCCCCACTCCAACGCGAGGAACGTGAACGCCGCCGGAGCCCACACCTGACCCAAGGTCTCGCCGAGCTTCGCTGCCCCCTGGTACTCCCCGCGCCGGGCCGGGTCGGAGAGCTCGGACAGGAATCCCCAGCGGCCCGCGGACTGGAAGAGCTCGGCGCCGGTGACCGTCACGTGCCCGAGCCAGACCAGGGCGATCGTGGTCCAGCCCAGCGTGTCGTGGGTGACCAGGACGATCAGGCAGGAGAGCACGAAGAACGCCGCGCTGATCCGGGCCGCTCGCAGCGACGTGGCGACCGAGTTGACGCCCCGGGACGCAGGCACCTGCAGCAGCACGGCCAGCACGGTGTTCGTCCCGAACAGCCAGGCGAGCAGCACCCGCGGCGCGTCGGTCTCCTGCACCAGCCACAGCGGGATCACGATGTTGAGCAGCACCTGGTTGTTGCTGAGCACCCCGTCGAAGACGTTCAGCAGCACGAACCCCCGGTTGCGCAACGCTCCGCCGGACAGCGCCTTCTCGGCCTCCTCGCCGAGCGCGCCCCGGTCGTGGGCCGCATCGGGCAGTCGGGTGATGAAGAGCGCGTTGAGCAGCAGCACGACCGCGGTGAGCCAGGGGACCGCCCGGACCATCGTGTTGCTGTCGAAGGCCAGCGCCAGTCCGCCGAGCAGCGCGCCGAACGTGAAGCCGATGTTGAGGGCCGCGCGCATGAACGCCAGCGACCGGACCCGCTCCTCGTGCGGAAACACATCCAGCGTGTAGGCGCCTCGCCCCGACCAGCCCGCGTTGTTGACGAGCTCGAGGACGACCACCATCGCGACGTACGCCGCGAACCCGGAGATGAACGGCCACAGCAGGTACAACGCAGCCGCCGAGAACGCGCCGAGCGCCCACTGCCGCTTCGGCCCGATCCGGTCGGCGAGCTTGCCGAGCGGTACGGCGAACAGGAACGACACCCCGCCCGCGATCGTGAGCCCGAGCCCGACCTGGGCCGCGCTGAGCCCGACGATCTGGGTGAAGAACACCGCGCTGCCGGTGATGAAGGCGCCCTCGCCGGTCGCGAACAGCACCGACTGCAACGAGAGGCGACGTGCCAGCGGGGTCGGCGGCAGGAACCGCTCCAGGCGGGAGGGCACGATGGCCATCCCACCACGCACGGATACTGTCGTCGCGTGATTTCCGCGGTGCGTCCGGTCGAGGAGTGGCTGGCGGCCGAGGACCCGGCACCGTGGGTCGTGGAGACCTCCGGTTCGACCGGGACACCCAAGCGGGTCCTGCTCTCCCGGGCCGCGGTGCTCGCGTCGGTGCGCGCCTCGGCCGCCCGCCTGGGCGGGTCGGGGCAGTGGCTGCTCGCGCTGCCCGCGTCGTACGTCGCCGGGCTCCAGGTGGTCTGCCGGTCGCTGGTCGCGGGCCACGAGCCGGTGCTGCTGGACGACCACGGATCGTTCGCGGCCGCGACCGCGGCGATGGGCGATGGCGATCGCTTCGTCTCGCTCGTGCCCACGCAGCTGCACCGGTTGCTCGAGACCGACGTCAGGAGCCTGCGCGCGTTCCACACGGTGCTGCTGGGCGGGGGGCCGATCGACCCGGCCCTGCGCAGACGGGCCGCCGACGAGGGCGTCCGCGTGGTCGCGACGTACGGCTCCGCGGAGACCGCCGGCGGCTGTGTCTACGACGGCTACGCCCTCGACGGCGTCGCCGTGGCGATCGGCGCCGACGGGCGGATCCGGATCGCGGGGCCCACGCTCTTCGACGGGTACGACGGCGACCCGGGCCTGACCGCGGAGGTGCTCGCCGACGGGTGGTTCCGCACCGCCGACGCAGGACGCCTCGACGAGGACGGGCGGCTCCAGGTGCTCGGGAGGCTCGACGACATAGTGGTCACCGGCGGCGTCAACGTGCCGGCCGCCGCCGTAGCCGCCCGGCTGCGCGAGCACCCCGATGTCACCGCGGCGGAGGTGCTCGGGGTGCCGGACGAGGAGTGGGGCAACCGGGTGGTGGCGTTCGTCGTCGGCACCGTCTCCCTCGACGCGGCGCGGGACTGGGTCGCCGAGGTGCACCCGCGCTCCTGGGCGCCTCGTCAGCTGGTGCGGGTGGACGCGATCCCGCTGCTGGCCAACGGCAAGCCGGACCGGCTCACGATGAGGGGGCTCGCGTGATCGTCTACAGCCTGCCGATGCGCACCCGCTTCCGCGGCATCACCGTCCGCGAGGGCGTGCTGCTGCGCGGCCCTGCCGGATCTGGGGGGCAGGGCTGGGGCGAGTGGAGCCCCTTCCTGGAGTACGACGCCGCGGTCGCCGAGCCCTGGCTGCGCTGCGCCGAGGAGGCCGCTGCCGGTGACTGGCCCGCACCCGTGCGCGACCGGGTGCCGGTCAACGTCACCGTGCCCGCGGTTGGGCCCGACCAGGCCCACACGATCGTTCTCGCCGGGGGGTGCCGGACCGCGAAGGTCAAGGTCGCCGAACCCGGTCAGACCCTCGCCGACGACCAGGCCAGGCTCGAGGCGGTGCGCGACGCCCTCGGCCCGGACGGTCGGGTGCGCATCGACGTCAACGGGCTGTGGGACCTCGACACCGCGGTCGCCGCGATCCCGGTGCTCGACCGCGCGGCCGGCGGGCTGGAGTACGTCGAGCAGCCCTGCGCGAGCGTCGAGGACCTCGCCGCCGTACGCCGCCGCGTCGAGGTGCCGATCGCGGCTGACGAGTCGATCCGGCGGGCCGCCGATCCCTACCGGGTGCGCGACCTGGAGGCCGCGGACGTGGCCGTGCTCAAGGTGCAGCCGCTGGGCGGGGTGCGGGCCTGCCTGCGGATCGCCGAGGACATCGGCCTGCCGGTCGTGGTCTCGTCCGCGCTGGAGACCAGCGTCGGCATCGCCGCCGGCGTGGCGCTGGCCGCCGCCCTGCCCGAGCTGCCCTATGCCTGCGGACTGGCGACCGTGCAGCTGCTGGCCGCCGACGTCGTCACCGAGTCGCTGCTGCCGGTCGACGGCGAGCTGCCGGTGCGGGTGCCGCAGGTCGACGACTCCCTCGTGCGCGCCGAGCCCGACCGCGTCGCCCATTGGGAGGCCCGGCTGGCCGAGGTGCGGGCGCTGCGGGAGGATCGTCGCTCGTGACCACCTCCGCCACCGACACCGCCCGTCGGGTCCTGACCGCGCTGATCGAGGCCGGCGTGACCGAGGTCGTGGTCGCTCCGGGCTCGCGCAACGCGCCGCTCTCGTTCGCGGCGTTCGACGCCGCCACGGCGGGACTGGTCCGCCTGCACACCCGCATCGACGAGCGCAGCGCCGGGTTCCTCGCCCTCGGACTCACCAAGAACGGCAACCGCGCCGCCGTCGTCTGCACCTCCGGCACGGCGGTCGCCAACCTGCACCCGGCCGTGCTCGAGGCCGCCCACACGGGCCTCGACCTGGTCGTGGTGACCGCGGACCGGCCGGCCCGCCTGCGTGGCACCGGCGCCAACCAGACCACGGACCAGGTGGGCATCTTCGGACCGCTGGTCGTGACCCAGGACGCCACCGGGCCGTTCGACCTCATGGCCGCGGGCCCCGTCCACCTCAATGTGCCGCTCGAGGAGCCGCTCGTCCCCGCGGACCGGTGGGTGCCCGACGTGGTGCCCGGCGAGCCCCCGGGCTGGGCAGTGCCTGCCTCGCTTACCCTCCTGCCGTCGGGGCCACGCACGGTCGTCATCGCCGGCGACGACGCCGGCCCACGCGTGCGGGTGCTCGCGGAGCAGGCCGACTTCCCGCTGCTCGCGGAGCCCTCGAGTGGCTCACGGACCGGCGACCACGCGATCCGGACCTACCGGTTGCTCCTCGACGGCGACCTCGGCGACCGCGTCGAGCGGGTCCTGGTCGGCGGCCACCCGACATTGTCGCGTCCGGTGAGCCGGTTGCTGGCGCGAGACGACGTGGAGGTCGTCGACCTGGGGTCGTGGGGCGTCTGGAGCGAGCGGCCGTTCCCGGTCACGTCCCGGGTGGTCGGCGGAGCGGTGGTCGAGGGTGCGGCCGACCCCGCATGGCTCGAGGAGTGGCGGGCGGCCGACCGGTCGGTGTCCGCCCAGCTCGACGCGCTGCTCGCGGCCGAGCCCGAGCTGACGCCGCACGAGGTCGCCGGCGCCGTCGCACGCGCCCTTCCGGCCGGGGGTCTGCTGGTGGTCGGTGCGTCCAGCCCGATCCGCGACCTCGACCTGATGGTGCCCCGCTACGACGTGGGCGCGCGGCGCAAGGTCGTCGCCAACCGCGGACTCGCCGGCATCGACGGCACGATCTCGACGGCGGTCGGGGCCGCCCTCGGCCGGCCGCGCAGCACCCGGGCGCTCGCGCTCATGGGTGACGTGACGTTCCTCCACGACGCGGGCGGGCTGGTGATCGGCCCCGGCGAGGCGGTCCCCGATCTCACGATCGTGGTCGTCAACGACGACGGCGGGTCGATCTTCGCGATGCTGGAGCAGGGTGCGGCCGACTACTCCGATCAGTACGACCGGCTCTTCGGCACCCCGCACCACGTCGACCTGGCCAGCCTCTGCGCCGCGACCCGCACGCCGCACTGGCGGGTCGACTCGCTGGCCGAGCTCGAGCACGCCCTCGCCTCGCCCGCGGGCGGCATCGAGGTCATCGAGGCCGTCGTACGCCGCGACAACCGCCGCGACCTCGACCTCCGGATCCGGGCACTGCGTCCCTGACCGCGTCTGGCGTGTCGGCTGCGCCGCCACGCCGGCCGCGGTGGTCGCTCTGGGGCCTGTTGTTTCGACGTCGTGGTTGCGGTAGGCGGGGAGGGGTCGAGTCGGCGCGTCTTGCCCGCTGCGAGGGGTCGAGTCGGTGCGTCTTGCACGGACCGCGGGCAGATCGCGCAACCTGGATCAAGAACGCCGGACCCGTCCTGGCCGATGATCGACTCATGCCCGCCACCGACACGTTCGCCCAGTTCGTGGACCAGCTCGCCGAGGCCCTGGACGACCACGAGCTCAGTGCCGAAGAACGGGCCGCGCGGCTGCACTTCTCCCGCTACCACCTCGACCGGATGATCCGGTCGGTGGCTGGCGAGCCGCCCCAGGCGCTGCGACGCCGGGTGCTGCTCGAGCGCGCCGCCTACCGGATGGTGACCACCACGGCACCGCTGATCGACATCGCGGTCGAGGCGGGCTACGGCTCGCACGAGGCGTTCACCCGGGCGTTCGCGCGGGCGTACGGCGTCCCACCGGCGACGTGGCGTCGCAGGCCCGGCCAGATCCGGATCGCCGCGCCCAGCGGCGTCCACTTCCACCCACCCGGCAGCCTCCGGCTGCCCGCACGAGAGACGGTGACCGCGATGGACCTGCTGACGAAGATGGTCGAGCACCACGTGTGGCTGACCGGCGAGATGATCCGCGTCGCCGGACGCCTGAGCGACGAGCAGCTCGACGAGGTGATCGAGCTCGACGTCGACGAGGACCGGCAGACCATCCGCTCCCTGCTGTCCCGGCTCGTCGGACAGATGGGCATGTGGAACGCCGCGCTCGCCACCCGCGACTACGACTGGTCGGTGGAGGAGCACGAGACGCTGGCCTCCCTGCGCGAGCGCTTGGCCGTCGAGGCCCCGACGTACCTCACTCACGTCCGCGAGGTCGTTGACGCGGGCCGACTCGACGACACGTTCGTGGACGCACTGTGCGAGCCCGCCGAGGTGTTCACGTACGGCGGGATGATCGCCCACGTCCTCACGTTCGCGGCCCATCGCCGCACGCTCGTGGTGCTCGCGCTGGGCCGGCACGGCGCGGACGAGCTGGGCTGGGGCGACCCGATGCTCTGGGTCGCGCAACCCGCCTGACTCACCCGTCCGTGACAATGTCCGGGTGGACGTCGCCCTCTTCCTCGTCGCGCTGGCCGTCGGTGTGCTCGCCGGCGTGGTCCTGGCGCGCCGGCTGGGTGTGCCGTCGCCCCTGCTCCTGGTCGTCGTCGGCGGGGGCGCGTCGTTCCTGCCGTTCGTCCCGCAGGTGCACCTCGAACCCGACATCGTCCTGATCGGTCTGCTGCCGCCACTGCTGTACGCCGCCGCGATCTCGTCCTCGCTGGTCGACTTCAACACCTACCGCCGGCCGATCCTGCTGCTGTCGGTGGGTCTGGTGCTGTTCACGACGGCCGGCGTGGGCTGGTTGGTGCACGCGCTGGTCCCCGGTGTCTCGTGGCCGGTGGCTTTCGCGCTCGGCGCGGTGGTGGCGCCCCCGGACGCGGTGGCGGCGACCGCGATCGGGCGCCACATCGGGCTGCCGCGCAAGATCGTGACGATCCTCGAGGGCGAGTCGCTGTTCAACGACGCGTCCGCGCTGGTGCTGCTGCGCACCGCACTCGCTGCGGTCGCTGCCACCGGGACGGTCCGGCCGTGGGAGATCGGCCTCGACTTCGTGATCGCAGCCGCCGGCGGGGCGGCGGTCGGGCTGGTGGCCTACTGGCTCGCGGCCTGGATGCGGCGGCGGATCACCGACCCCTCCGTCGACGTCGCCCTCTCGCTGGTGGTGCCGTTCACCTGCTACATCGTCGCCGAGGAGATCCACTCCTCGGGCGTGATCGCCGTGGTCGTGGCCGGGCTCCTCCTCGGCCACCGGGCGCCCGTCCTGCAGACCGCCCAGTCGCGGATCGCCGAGCGCATCAACTGGCGCACGATCGCGTTCCTGCTCGAGAACACCGTCTTCGCGCTGATCGGCCTGCAGACCCAGTGGCTGGTGCAGGACCTCGCCGACAGCGACCTGAGCGCGGCCCGGATCGCGACCGTCTGCCTGGCGACCCTGGCCGCGGTGATCGTGCTGCGGCTCGTGTGGGTGTTCGGCTCGCGCTGGGTGCTGTTCCGGCGCCCGCGCAACCGCGAGGGCGGCTACGGGGCCCCGCCCTGGTCCTTCATGTTCCTGCTCGGCTGGGCCGGCATGCGCGGTGTGGTGACGCTCGCGGCCGCCTTCGTGATCCCCCCGAAGACCGAGCACCACGAGGTGCTGCTGATGGCGGCGTTCACCGTCGTGGCCGGGACGCTGCTGCTGCAGGGCCTCTCCCTGCCGTGGTTCGCCCGCCGGCTCCGGGTCCCGTCGCCGGACCCCCTCGACGACGCCCTCGCCCGCGCGACCCTGCTCCAGCAGGCGTCGAAGGCCGCGCTCGAGGAGCTCGACGGGCTCGAGTACGACGACCAGGCCGGCGTCGTCGACCTGATCCGGCAGCGGCTCGACCAGCGCAACTTCGCCGCCTGGGAGCGCCTCGGCACCCAAGCCAACCAGGAGTCCCCGGCCGCGCTCTACTACCGGATCCGCACCCGGCTCATCGACGCCGAGCGCCGCCGGATCCTCGAGATCCGGGGCGACGGGCAGGTCCCCTCCGAGGTCGTCGCCGACGTCCTGGCGATGCTCGACGTCGAGGAGTCCATGCTCGACAGTGCCGAGCAGGAACGCGACGAGACCGCGGCGTACGCCGCCCGCCGCTGGCAGATCGGCGACCTCTGCGACGACCTGGAGCGCTACCCCGCGGTCGACGAGCCGCCGGCGACGTACTGCCAGGCCTGCCTCGACGAGGGCACCCGCTGGGTCGCGCTGCGGCGGTGCCTGGAGTGCGGGAACGTCGCCTGCTGCGACTCCTCGCCGCGGCAGCACGCGACCGAGCACTTCCACGACAGCCAGCACCCGGTGATGCAGTCCGCCGAACCCGGCGAGGACTGGCGCTGGTGCTACGTCCACCACCTCACCGCCTGAGCGTCACGCTGCCTCGACGCGGTCGTCGCCGCCGATGAATGCGGCGACCCGGGCGATCACGGCGGGGTCGCGCAGGATGCGGCGGTGCCCGAGCCCCTCGGTGCTCACCAGCCGGGCGTCGGGCAGGGTCTCGACGAACGCCTGGGCATCGGCGTACGCCGTCTGGCGGTCACCCACGTCGTGCACGACCAGGGTCGGGACCGGGCCGGCGTGCTCCGCCTGCACCCGGGCGTCGAAGTCCGCCACGGGCACCCCGACGAGCCGGTCCACCGCTCGGTCGAACGCCCGACGGGTGCGCGGGCCGAAGCCGAGAGCGGCCTGGAACCCATCGAAGAGGCTCTCCGCCTCGACCATCGGCGCCACCAGAACCAGGCGACGGGTCCCCAGCCATCCGAAGCGCAGCGCCAGGTACGTCGCGATCGTCCCCAGCGAGTGGGCCACCACGGCCTCGGCCGGGCCGAACCGTGCGGCGACCGCGTCCAGCGCCCGGCCCAGCTCGACGCCGTGCGTCCGCCGGGCACCGGCCGGCCCGGGGTCGGAGTCGCCGTGCGCAGGGCCGTCGAACAGCACCACTCGATGGCCGCTCGCGACCAGGGGCTCGACGAACCCGGACAGCTGGGTGCCGCGTCCGCCCCAGCCGTGCACGAGGTAGACGACCGGCCCCGTGCCCCACACGTGGCCGCGGACGGCGGCACCCTGCGCGGTGACGGTGAACGCCTCGCCGCCCGGGGGGAGCGGCGTCGCCGCCAGCGTGGGCGGGACGGTGAACCACAGGTCGCAGGCCCGGCGGCCCGTGACCTCGGGGGCGAACCGGTCGCCGAGCCGGAAGACTCCGCCGAGCGCCAGGTTCTTGATACGAACGATCGTGCTTTTCTGTGAGGATGAGAAGGTCATGCCGGATCTGCCTTTCGGGAGGGTTCAGCGTGCGCGGGCGTGCTCGAGGATCGCCTCGAACGCCGTCCGGACGTGGTCGGCCGCGTGCTCGTCGCCGAGCAGCCGAGCGAAGTGATGGAAGCCGAGCGTGAGGGCCTGCAGCTCGAAGGCGACCTGGCGTGGGTCGACCTCGGGCCGGAGGTCGCCCTCGGCGATCGCCGTCTCGGTGACGGTCGCGATCGTGTCCAGCCAGTCGCGCTGGTCGGCGACCAGGGCGTCGCGCATCGGCCCCGGCTGGTCGTCGAACTCGATCGAGCCGGTGACGAAGATGCAACCGCCCGGCAGGGCCTGGGTCTCCCAGACGAGCCACCGCTCGAACAGCTCGCGGAGGCGCTTCTCGCCGCGGGGCACAGTGAGCGCGGGGCGAACCGTGGTGTCGACGAACTTGCGCCGGGCGTGGGCGAGCGTCTGGAGCTGGAGCTGCTCCTTGGACTGGAAGTGGGCGAACAGGCCGCTCTTGCTCATGCCGGTCCGCTCGGCGAGGTGACCGATCGAGAGCCCGGTGAAGCCGACCTGCGACGCGACGGCGAGCGCCTCGTCGAGGATCGCGGACTTCGTCTCCTGGCCCTTGCTCACGTCGTCACGATAGAACGGTCGTGCTTTTCTGGGAAGCCGCGTCTCGCGCGTCGACTTCGTCGCCGCGCGGGCCGCGGATCGCTCTTGGGTCGGTCTCACGACGGTGTGGTTGCGGTCGGCGCGTTGGCTGCGGGCCCCGCGGACGTCCCAAGACGTCAACGAAGCGTGGGTCCGAGGGCTCGAAAGGTATGGCGCCTTGTGGTGACCACAGGTCGGTGCCCTCTCGATGGGCGGCAACTCGACCGGAGTCGGTCGGGTCAAGGGCGGCGACGCCGCCGAAGGGAACCACGAGCCGGCCGGTGGAGGACAAGCAATGACGCCAGCGGGAGGATACCGCTCCCAGCCATGAGCGACGGGAGAGCGCGAACCGGCGCGCCTTGCCCGCACGCCAACGCGACGTCGTGCAGCGTGAGGGCGTCAGGCGAGCATCGTGTGGACGGCGAGACCCGCGACGACCACGGCCGAGACCAGGCCGGTGACGACGTGGGCGCGCTGCCCGGTGGCGACCCGGCCGAGGGCGGCCCCGCCCCCGGCGAGCACCAGCTGCCACGACGCGCTCGCCGCGAACGCCGCGGCCACGAAGACCGCGCCCTGGACCGGTCCGGTCGTCAGGTCCTGGTTGCCCAGCACGACGGCCGCGAAGTACACGACGGTCGTGGGATTGACCGCGGTGATGCCGAGGAACAGGGCGTACGCCGCGGCCGGGCTCATGGTCGACGCCTGCCGGACGCGGCCGGCCCGGCCGAGCGCGTGGACCGCCGTGAGCGCGGCGATCGCGAGCAGCACCACGCCGGACGCGATCTGCAGGCCGTGGGCCACCGGAGCGAGGGCGTCCGCCACGGCCGCGCCGGCGATGACCGCGAGCAGTGCGTAGCCACCGTCGACCGTGGCGACGCCCAGGGCTCCGGCCGCACCGACGCCGACCGACGTACGCGCCGAGAGCGTGACGAGGAACGCCCCGACCGCGCCGATCGGGATCGCGATCGCCCAGCCGGTGACGAGACCGGACAGGACCACACTGAGCAGGTCCGAGCTGGGCACGGGACCGATCGTCCCAGCGGACTACCGTGCAACGCATGCGCATTACGAAGTTCGGCCACGCCTGCGTCCGGCTCGAGCACGACGGCACGACGGTGGTGCTCGACCCGGGTGTCTTCACCGACGTCTCCGCCGTCGACGGCGCGGACGCGGTGCTGATCACCCACGAGCACCCCGACCACTACCTGCCCGCGCACCTGCTCGCGACCGACGCCCCGGTGTTCACGATCGAGGCGGTCGCCGCCAAGATCCGCGAGGACTCACCCGCGGTCGCCGAGCGGCTGACCGTCGTCGCCCCGGGGGAGGCGTTCGACGTCGGCGTACCCGTGCGTGCGATCGGTGAGCTGCACGCGGTGATCCACCCGGAGTACCCGCGGATCACCAACAGCGGCTACGTCCTGGACCTCGGCGGGACCAAGGTCTACCACCCGGGCGACGCGCTGACCGAGCCCGGCGAGGACGTCGACGTACTGTTCTGCCCGGTCTCGGCGCCCTGGATGCGGGTCTCCGAGGCGATCGAGTTCGCCCGCGCCGTGAAGGCGCCTCGCAACCTGGCGATCCACGACCGGGTCTACAGCGAGGCGGGGCTCGGCATCGCCGACACCCACATGAACGTGTTCCTGCCGAAGGACGGCCTGGAGTACGTGCGCCGCGCCGACGGCGAGGACCTCTAGCCGCGTCTGGCGTGTCGGCTCCGCCGCCACGCCGGCCGCGGATCGCTCTTGGCTTGACCTTCCGACGTCGTGGTTACGGTCGGCGCGCCCCGGTCAATCCGCTGTGAGGGCGTCGCGTACCGGCACGAACTTGGCCTGGGCCTCGGCGAGCTCGGCCTCGGGGTCGGAGTCGGCGACGATGCCGCAGCCGGCGAACAGCCGCACGGTGGCGCCGTCGAGGCGGGCCGAGCGCAGGGCGATGCCCCACTCGCCGTCACCGGAGGAGTCCATCCAGCCGACGGGGCCGGCGTAGCGGTCCCGGTCCATCCCCTCGATCTGCGAGATCAGCGCGGTCGCGACGGGGGTCGGCGTGCCGCCGACGGCAGCGGAGGGGTGCAGCGCCTCGGCGAGCTGGAGCGAGGAGACCGTCGCGGCGTCGTGGACGACCCCGGCCACGTCGGTGGCCAGGTGCATGACGTTCGGCAGGTGCAGGACGAACGGCGCCTCGGGGACGTTCATCGAGGAGCAGTGCGGCTCCAGCGCGTCGGCGACCGACCGGACGGCGTACTCGTGCTCCTCGAGGTCCTTGGAGGACCGGGCGAGGGTCGCCGCCAGGGCCAGGTCGCGCTCGTCGTCGCCGGTGCGGCGGATCGTGCCGGCCAGCACCCGCGAGGTGACCAGCCCGCGCTCACGGCGGACCAGCATCTCGGGGGTCGCGCCGAACATGCCGTCGACGTGGAACGTCCAGCACATCGGGTACGTCGCGGCGAGCCGTCCCAACGGCCAGCGCACGTCGATGGGCTCGGTGGCCGTCGCGATCAGGTCGCGCGCGAGCACGACCTTCTCCAGGTCGCCGGAGCTGATCCGCGCGACGGCGTCGGCGACGACCGACATCCACTGCTCGCCGTTCAGTGCCCCGTCGGCGAAGCTCACGGACGAGGGCGCCGACGGCGGCTCCGCGGCGGCGATCGGGTCGGTGACCTCCCCGACGGTTGTCAGCCAGGTCAGGTCGCCGCGCCTGCCGACGACCACGCGGGGCACGACCAGGATCGAGTCGCCGGGCTCGTCGGCGAAGGCGAACGAGCCGAAGGAGACCAGGCCGGTGCCGGGCTCGTTGACCTCGTCGTGCACGGACGCCCGCGCGATCGTCTCGCTCCACCACTTGCCGGCGTCGGCGAACCGGGTGTCGCCGTGGGTCCGGACCTCGGCGGCGACGCCCCAGCCGACGAGGCCGTCGCCACGTCGCAGCCAGGTCACCGGGCGGTCTGCGGGCACGAGGGCGAGCAGGCTCGCGGCCTGGTCGAGGTCGAGGGCGACCGTGCGGACGACCAGCGCGTCCGCCGGGGCCGGCGAGGCGTCGCCGGGCGTGGGGCTGCTCGTCACCCTGCGAGGGTACTCGCGGACCCCGCCGGAGCCCGCACCCACGGGCGGGGTACCGTCCCCCGACGTGAGCAGCCGCACGTCACCGGACCGGACCTCCACCTGGGTGGGCATCGCCGTCGGCGTGCTCTTCCTCGGTGTGGTCGCCGCCTTCGCCATCGGCCTGCCGAAGGCGGTGGGCGACGAGGAGCCGACCAGCCTGACCCTGCCGGACACGCTGCCGGGCGGGTACGCCGCGGCCGACGACCCGGCGTCCTTCGCGAAGGGCGACTACGCCGACCAGGCCGACTCGATCGCCGGGCAGGAGAAGTCGAACTCCGACTACGGCAACCGGGTCCTGCCCGACGTGCTGGGTCATGCCGCCGCGACCCGTACCTACGTGCTGGACGGGTCCAAGGCCGTGTTCGTGCAGGTCTTCGCCGCCGAGGGCGGCGCCTTCGCACCCAACAGCGTGCCCGACCCGAAGGCCTCCGGCGGTGCCCCGGCCACCGAGATCACCGCCGTGGGCGACGGGGTCTGCATCCTCAGCTACGGCCAGGGCTCGACCGGCACCGACCAGGCCGACCCGGTGTTCAGCCAGTGCCAGGTCACCCGCCACGGCCTCACCGCCCAGATCGGTGCCTCTGAGGTGGACGCCGAGGACCTGGTCCACACGGCCGACACCCTGCTCGACGAGCTCTGACTCCGGGCTGAGAGCCCCTCAGGACCAGTACACGACGACCGCGTCGCCCACACGGACCTGCGAGAACAGGTGGACGAGGCCGTCGTAGTCGCGCACGTTCACGCAGCCGTGTGACGCGCCGGCGTACCCCACCGTGGCGAAGTCCGAGGAGTAGTGCACGGCCTGGCCGCCGGAGAAGAACATCGAGTACGGCATCGAGGACCCGTAGAGCCGGGACACGTGGTCGGCGTCCTTGAGGTAGACGTGGAACAGGCCCTCCCGGGTCGGGGTGCTCGAGGCGCCGAACCGCACGTCGAGGGTCTGCTGGACGGTGCCGTCGACGACCCAGCGCAGCGTCGAGCTGGTCTTGTCCACGCAGAGGACGCGGCCGGTCCGGCAGCGCGGGTCGAGCGCACCCGGAGTGTTGCCCCGGTTGTGGAGCTCGGCGTCCGTCGGCGTGGAGGTCATCGCCCGCAGGCGGTCCAGGGTGCGCTGGTCGACCTCGCCGGTCACCGGGATCTCGCGCTTGGCCTGGAAGCCGCGGACCGCCGCGGTGGTGACGTCGCCGTACACGCCGGTCACGTCGGTGTTGAACCAGAAGATCTGCTTCAGCCGGGCCTGCAGGTCACGCACGTCGTCGCTCTGGTCGCCAGGACCGAGGAGCCGCGGACCCGGCTCGAGCGTCGGCGTGCGGGTGGGGGTCGGAGTCTGTGCCGGCGTGGGCGTCGAGGTCGGTGTCGAGGTCGGCGTCGCGGTGGGCGTCGAGCCCGGAGCGGCGGTCGGGGTCGACGTGGGCGTCGGGGTCGAGGTGGGCAGGTGCCCGGCCGTGGGGACCGATCGGGGGTCGGATGCGGCGGGCCGTGCCGAGGAATCGTCCTCGAGCGCGTAGCCGGCGACGAACGCGACCGCGCACAGCAGGGCCGCGACCGCGGCAACGAGGAACAGGCGACGCGCGAGGAGCATGGAGCTCTCCAGGGGAAGTAGACGAGTCCGACACGAGGGTGACTCCCGGCGAGGGCGTTCGGTTGCAGCCGCGCGGGCGGAACCTCTGGTCGTGACCAACCTGTGACCTGGACGGTGGGGGCGGGTGGACGGTTCGGGCGGTGTGGTGGGGCCGTAGCCTGTGCCCGTGGTCCGCGCAGAGCTCGACAAGCAGCCGTACGACGTCCGCCGCATGTTCGACGCGGTGGCCCGGCGCTACGACGTCACCAACGACGTCTTGTCCCTGGGGCAGGACCGGAGGTGGCGCAAGGAGGTCATCGCCGCGGTCGACCCCCAGCCCGGCGAGCGGGTCCTCGACCTCGCCGCCGGCACCGGTACGTCGAGCCAGCCGTTCGCCGACCGCGGCGCGACCGTGGTGCCCTGCGACTTCTCGCTGGGGATGCTCCGCGTCGGCAAGCAGGCCCTGCCGCACCTGCCCTTCACCGCCGGCGACGGCACCCGGCTGCCGTTCGCCGACGGCACGTTCGACGCCGCCACGATCTCCTTCGGGCTGCGCAACATCGTCGACCCCCTAGCCGGGCTGCGCGAGCTGCGCCGGGTCACCCGCCCAGGTGGCCGGGTCGTGGTCTGCGAGTTCAGCCACCCGACGTTCGCGCCGTTCCGCACCGTCTACCTCGAGTACCTGATGCGGGCACTGCCGCCGATCGCCCGGGCCGTCTCCTCGGCTCCGGACGCGTACGTCTACCTCGCCGAGTCGATCCGCGCCTGGCCCGACCAGGAGGGCCTGGCGGCGATGCTGGGGGAGGCCGGATGGCAGTCGCCGCAGTGGCGCAACCTGTCCGGCGGCATCGTCGCGCTGCACCGCGCGACCCGCTGATCGGGCCTACCCGCCGGTAGCCGCCACGGGCTTCTCTGGGCCCATTTAGGGCACGTCCGCGTTCGTAAAATGCCCTGGTCAGCGGGCGTTTCGGAGACTGCTTCCTGCTTTGCCCACCCTCGCGTGCGGACCGCCGAACGGAATGGTTAACTGTGTGGCGCGCCTCCTCGTGATCGCATTCACAAAGTCACAAACGGGCCCGCTGGTGAGGGGCCACCCCGGCGCAGCGGCACAGCTCTAGAAAGGCGCGGCATGGATCTCTACACGCCTGTGGTCGTCCTGGTCGTCCTCGCGACGCTCTTCGGACTCGGCGGGGCGGCGATGGCCTTCCTGATCGGCCCGTCGCGGTACAACCGGGTCAAGCTCGACTCCTACGAGTGCGGCATCGAGCCGACTCCGCAGCCGATGGGCGGCGGGCGGTTCCCGGTGAAGTACTACATCACCGCGATGCTCTTCATCGTCTTCGACATCGAGATCGTCTTCCTCTACCCGTGGGCCGTGCAGTTCGACGAGCTGAAGTTCTTCGGGCTGGTCGAGATGGTCCTGTTCATCGCCACCGTCTTCGTCGCCTACGCCTACGTATGGCGCCGCGGCGGCCTGGACTGGGACTGAGGGTCGTGATGTCCGCACCCTGCCTGCGTTCTCTTCGGTCGGCGGCCGCTCCGCTTCGCTCCGCACCAAGGCCGCCTTCCCTCGTCGGCCTTGGCATGGCACGAACCTCACGACCCTCAGCTGGAGGATTGCTCCATGGGAATTGAAGAAAAGCTCCCGGCGGGAGTCCTGCTCTCGACCGTCGAGGGCCTCGCGGGCTACATGCGCAAGGCGTCCTTCTGGCCGGCGTCCTTCGGCCTCGCCTGCTGCGCCATCGAGATGATGACCAGCGGCGGCCCCAAGCACGACCTCGGCCGCTTCGGCATGGAGGTGTTCCGCGCCAGCCCGCGCCAGGCGGACGTGATGATCGTCGCCGGCCGGGTCAGCCAGAAGATGGCCCCGGTCGTCCGGCAGATCTACGACCAGATGCCCGAGCCCAAGTGGGTGCTCGCCATGGGCGTGTGCGCCAGCAGCGGCGGGATGTTCAACAACTACGCGATCGTCCAGGGCGTCGACCACATCGTGCCCGTGGACATGTACCTCCCGGGGTGCCCACCACGTCCGCAGATGCTCATCGACGCGATCCTCAAGCTGCACGACAAGGTCCAGCACACCAAGCTCGGCGCCCACCGGGTCGCCGAGATCGAGGAGCTCGAGTCGGCCGCCCTCAAGGCGCTGCCGACCTCGGAGATGAAGGGTCAGCTGCGGTGAGCGACTCCAGCGACGTCAAGCCGGACCCGAAGGGTCCCGAGCAGGCGGCGACCGACCAGTCGCCCGAGAACGTCCCCGCCCCCGCGGGCGAGGTGCACCAGGTCGGTGAGCGCCACGGCATGTTCGGCGTGCGCGGCACCGGCGACACCAGCGGGTACGGCGGCCTCCAGCAGGCCATCGTGCTCCCCGGCGACGCCCAGCGTCCCTACGGCGGGTGGTTCGACGAGGTCGCGGACGGGCTGGAGGCGGCGACCCGCGACGCCGGACTCGAGATCGCGGCTCCGCGGGTGGTGATCCACCGCGGTGAGATCACCTTCCACCTGCGCCGCGAGGACCTGCTCCCCGTGGCGCAGGTGCTGCGTGACGACGAGCGGCTCCGCTTCGAGCTCCTCTCCGGAGTCAGCGGCGTGAACTACCCCGACGACTCCGGGCGCGAGCTGCACGCGGTCTACCACCTGCTCTCGATGACTCACAACCGCCGGATCCGGCTCGAGGTCGCTGCCCCTGACGCCGACCCGCACATCCCCTCGGTCGTGTCGGTCTACCCGACGGCCGACTGGCACGAGCGCGAGACGTTCGACATGTTCGGGATCGTCTTCGACGGGCACCCCGCGCTCACCCGGATCCTGATGCCCGACGACTGGCCGGGCCACCCCCAGCGCAAGGACTACCCCCTCGGGGGCATCCCCGTGGAGTACAAGGGCGGTACCGTCCCGCCGCCGGACCAGCGCAGGAGCTACAACTAATGGCTGATCAGGACCTCTACTCCGGCACCAGCGAGACCAGCGAGGGCCGGGTCTTCACGGTCACCGGGCAGGACTGGGACCAGATCGCCGACGGCCTCGCCGAGGAGGAGGGCCAGGAGCGCATCGTCGTCAACATGGGCCCGCAGCACCCCTCGACCCACGGCGTGCTGCGGCTCATCCTCGAGCTCGACGGTGAGACGGTCACCGAGGCCCGCGCGGGCATCGGCTACCTCCACACGGGCATCGAGAAGAACATGGAGTACCGCTCCTGGACGCAGGGCGTCACGTTCTGCACCCGGATGGACTACCTGAGCCCGTTCTTCAACGAGGCGACGTACGTGCTCGGCGTCGAGCGGCTGCTCGACATCGAGGACCGCATCCCCGAGAAGGCGTCGGTGATGCGGGTCCTGCTCATGGAGATCAACCGCATCGCCTCCCACCTGGTCTGCATCGCCACCGGCGGCATGGAGCTCGGCGCCCTCACCGTGATGACGATCGGCTTCCGTGAGCGCGAGCTGTGCCTGGACCTCTTCGAGCTGATCACCGGCCTGCGCATGAACCACGCGTTCTTCCGCCCCGGCGGCGTCGCCCAGGACCTGCCCCCGGGCGCCCTGGACGAGATCCGCGGCTTCGTGGCCCTGATGAAGAAGCGGCTGCCGGAGTACGCCGCGTTCTGCAACGCCAACCCGATCTTCAAGGGCCGCCTCGAGGGCATCGGGCACCTCGACATCGAGGGCTGCCTCGCGCTCGGCATCACCGGCCCCGTCCTGCGCAGCACCGGCTACCCGTGGGACCTGCGCAAGACCCAGCCGTACTGCGGCTACGAGACCTACGACTTCGACGTCCAGACCTGGGACACCTCCGACTCCTACGGCCGGTTCCGGGTGCGGCTCAACGAGATGTGGGAGTCCCTGCGGATCATCGAGCAGGCAGCCGACCGGCTCGCCGGCCTCGACGGCGCCCCGGTGATGATCGACGACAAGAAGATCGGCTGGCCCAGCCAGCTCGCGATCGGCAGCGACGGCATGGGCAACAGCCTCGACCACATCCGCCACATCATGGGTGAGTCGATGGAGGCCCTGATCCACCACTTCAAGCTGGTGACCGAGGGCTTCCGGGTCCCGGCGGGCCAGGCGTACGTGCCGGTGGAGTCGCCCCGCGGCGAGCTCGGCGCCCACGTGGTCTCCGACGGCGGCACCCGCCCGTTCCGGGCGCACTTCCGCGACCCGTCGTTCACCAACCTGCAGGCGACCAGCGTGATGGCGGAGGGCGGCATGGTCGCCGACGTCATCGTCGCGATCGCCTCCATCGACCCGGTCATGGGAGGCGTCGACAGATGAGAGCCACCCCACTCAGTTCTTCGCTCCCCCGCTTCGCTCCTCCGCGAACAACTTCGCAGGGACCCCGGAAGGCCACGAGTTGATGCTCAGCGAAACCACATTCGGCGAGCTCCGCGAGATCGCCGCGCGCTACCCGGAGCCGCGCAGCGGGCTGCTGCCGATGCTCCACCTCGTGCAGTCGGCCGAGGGCCGGATCACGCCCGAGGGCATCGAGGCCTGCGCCGAGCTGCTCGGCATCACCGCGGCCGAGGTCAGCGGGGTGGCGACGTTCTACACGATGTACAAGCGCCGTCCCGTCGGCGACTACCACGTGGGCGTCTGCACCAACACGCTGTGCGCGGTCATGGGCGGCGACGCGATCTTCGAGCGGCTCAAGGACCATCTCGGGGTTGGCAACGACGAGACGACCGAGGACGGCAAGATCACCCTCGAGCACATCGAGTGCAACGCGGCCTGCGACTACGCGCCGGTGATGATGGTCAACTGGGAGTTCATGGACAACATGACCCCGGAGACGGCGATGCAGATCATCGACGACCTGCGCGCCGGCACCGAGGTCCACTCCACCCGCGGACCGCGCATCGTGACCTGGCGCGAAGCCGAGCGGGTGCTCGCCGGGTTCCCCGACGACCTCGCCGACGAAGGCCCCGCGGCCGGCCCCGCCTCGCTCGTCGGGCTCGGCCTGGCGCGCGAGCGCGGCTGGAAGGCGCCCGCCGCCGGCCAGGACGGATCGAGCCACAGCGTCGCCGACGAGCCTCACCAGGCCGCGGCCGACGCGAGTCCGCCGCAGTCCGAGAACGCCACGGTCGAGAAGGAGAGCGGCACGTCCGAGACGGCCGCGGAGAAGGGAGAGGCGAAGTGACGGACACGCTCACCCCCGTCCTCACCGACAACTGGGACCAGGAGCGCTCCTGGACGCTCGCGGCGTACGAGCAGCGCGGCGGCTACCAGGCGCTCGACAAGGCGTTCTCGATGGAGCCTGGCGCGGTCATCGACGCGGTCAAGGAGTCCGGACTGCGCGGCCGTGGCGGCGCGGGCTTCCCGACCGGCATGAAGTGGGGCTTCATCCCGCAGGACAACCCCAAGCCCAAGTACCTCGTGGTCAACGCCGACGAGTCCGAGCCGGGGACCTGCAAGGACATCCCGTTGATGATGGCCAGCCCGCACACGCTGGTCGAGGGCGTGATCATCAGCTCCTACGCGATCCGCGCCAACAAGGCGTTCATCTACATCCGCGGCGAGGTGCTCCACGTGATCCGCCGCGTGCAGCGGGCGGTCCAGGAGGCCTACCTGGCCGGCCACCTCGGCACGAACATCCACGGCTCCGGGTACGACCTCGACATCGTGGTGCACGCCGGTGCCGGCGCCTACATCTGTGGCGAGGAGACCGCACTGCTCGAGGGCCTCGAGGGCCGTCGCGGACAACCCCGGCTGCGCCCGCCGTTCCCCGCGGTCGCCGGCCTCTACGCCAGCCCGACCGTGATCAACAACGTCGAGTCGATCGCCTCGGTCCCCAGCATCATCGCCAACGGGCACGCCTGGTTCGCCTCCATGGGCACCGAGAAGTCCAAGGGCGTCGGCATCTTCTCGCTCTCGGGCCACGTCAAGCGGCCCGGTCAGTACGAAGCGCCGCTGGGCATCACGCTGCGGACGCTGATCGACCTCGCCGGCGGCATCCGCGAGGGCCACCAGCTCAAGTTCTGGACCCCGGGCGGGTCCAGCACGCCGCTGCTGACGGCCGAGCACCTCGACGTACCTCTCGACTTCGAGGGCGTCGGCGCCGCCGGCTCGATGCTCGGCACCCGCGCGCTGCAGATCTTCGACGACACCACCTGTGTGGTGCGGGCGACGCTGCGGTGGACGGAGTTCTACAAGCACGAGTCCTGCGGCAAGTGCACGCCGTGCCGCGAGGGCACGTGGTGGCTGGTCCAGGTGCTCACCGCTCTCGAGAAGGGCCAGGGCACCGAGGACGACCTCGACCTGCTGCTCGACCAGTGCGACAACATCCTCGGCCGGTCGTTCTGCGCGCTCGCCGACGGGGCGGTCAGCCCGGTCGCGAGCTCGATCCAGTTCTTCCGCGACGAGTACGTCGCGCACCTCACCCATGGCGGCTGCCCGTTCGACCCGGCGGCGGCCACCGTCTTCGCACCTGCCGGAGCCACAGCATGAGCACACCCGACAAGGCCGCGGACAACCTGGTCACCGTCACGATCGACGGCATCCAGACCAGCGTCCCCGCGGGCACCCTGGTGATCCGGGCCGCCGAGCGCGTCGGCGTCCAGATCCCGCGGTTCTGCGACCACCCGCTGCTGGCGCCGGTCGGTGCCTGCCGCCAGTGCCTGGTCGACATCCCCGACGCCGGCAACGGCCGCGGCTTCCCCAAGCCGCAGGCGTCCTGCACGCTGCCGGTGGCCGAGGGCATGGTCGTCAACACCCAGGCCACCAGCCCGGTCGCCGACAAGGCACAGCAGGGGATCATGGAGTTCCTCCTGATCAACCACCCGCTGGACTGCCCGGTCTGCGACAAGGGCGGCGAGTGCCCCCTGCAGAACCAGGCGATGTCCAACGGCCGGGGCGAGTCCCGGTTCACCGGCTACAAGCGCACCTACCCCAAGCCGATCAACATCTCCGCGCAGGTGCTCCTCGACCGCGAGCGTTGCGTGCTGTGCGCGCGGTGCACCCGCTTCTCCGAGCAGATCGCCGGTGACCCGTTCATCGCCCTGATCGAGCGCGGCGCCCTGCAGCAGGTCGGCATCTACGAGCGCGAGCCGTTCGAGTCCTACTTCTCGGGCAACACGATCCAGATCTGCCCCGTCGGTGCCCTCACCAGCGCCGACTACCGCTTCCGCTCCCGCCCGTTCGACCTGGTCTCGACGCCCTCCGTCGCCGAGCACGACGCCTGTGGGTCCGCGATCCGGGTGGACCACCGGCGCGGCAAGGTCATGCGCCGCCTCGCGGGCAACGACCCCGAGGTCAACGAGGAGTGGATCACCGACAAGGACCGCTTCGGGTTCCACTACGCCACCGAGGACGACCGGCTGACCTACCCGCAGGTGCGCGACGAGGACGGCTCGCTCCGCCCTGCGTCGTGGACCGAGGCCTTCGCCGTCGCCGCCCGCGGACTGCGTGAGGCCGGCTCGGTGGGCGTGCTCACCGGTGGCCGCGTGACCGCCGAGGACGCCTTCGCCTACAGCAAGTTCGCGCGCGTCACGCTCGGGACGAACGACGTCGACTTCCGCTCCCGGCCCCTCTCGGCCGAGGAGACCGCGTTCCTCGCTGCCGAGGTCGCGCTGCGCGGCCCCGGCAACGGCGGCGTGACGTACGCCGACCTCGAGTCCGCCAAGACGGTGGTCCTCGCCGGACTCGAGCCCGAGGACGAGGCCGGCATGATCTTCCTGCGGCTCCGCAAGGCGTCCAAGGCCGGGACCCGCGTGGTCTCGATCGCGCCGTACGCCTCGCGCGGCCTGGCCAAGATGAGCGGCCAGCTCGTCCGCACCGCCCCTGGCGGCGAGGCGACCGCGCTCGACAGCCTCACCTCCCACGCCGAGTTCGGCATCGACTCGACCGCCGTGATCCTGGTCGGCGAGCGGCTCGCGACGTCGCCCGGCGCCCTGAGCGCCGCGGCCGGACTGGCTGCCCGCACGGGCGCCCGGCTCGCCTGGGTGCCGCGTCGCGCCGGTGACCGCGGGGCGATCGAGGCCGGCTGCCTGCCCAACCTGCTGCCCGGTGGTCGGCCGGTCGCCGACGCCGCCGCCCGAGTCGACGCCGGTGCCACCTGGGGTGTGGAGTCGCTGCCCGAGACGCCCGGCCGCGACGCCGACGCGATCGTCGCCGCGCTGCGCTCCGGTGAGCTCGCCGGGCTCGTGGTCGGCGGGGTCGACCCCGACGACACGGCTGACCCGGCCGCGACCCGCGCCGCGCTCGAGGCCGCCTCGTTCGTGGTCGCGCTCGAGCTGCGCGAGACCGAGGTGACCCGCCTCGCGGACGTGGTCTTCCCGGTGGCCCCCGTCTCCGACAAGGCCGGCACGTTCGTCACCTGGGAAGGCCGCCCCCGGCCGTTCCCGGCGGTGTTCTCCAAGCCGACGTCGCTGCCCGACCTCCGCGTCCTGTCCGGGATCGCCGAGGAGCTGAGCGCTCTCGGTACGGGCAGCCCGCTGGGCTTCCGCACCGTCGAGGAGGCCCGCTCCCAGATGGAGGAGATGGGCCCCTGGGACGGTCAGCGTGCCGGGTTCGACGGGTTCGAGACGGCTGTCGCCTCGAGCACCGACGGGCTCGCCCTGGCGACCTGGAAGCTGCTCGTCGACAACGGCTCGATGCAGGACGGTGACAAGGCCTACCGGGCCACCGGTCGCCAGCCTGTGGCGCGCCTGAGCCGGGCGGCGTACGACGCCGTCGGCCCGACCGTCACCCTGACCGGTGACCGCGGCTCGGTGACGCTGCCGGCCGAGCCCGCCGACCTCGACGACGGCGTGGTCTGGGTGCCGGCGAACTCCTTCGGCAACGGGGTGCTGGCCGACCTGGCCTCACCCGGCAGTCGCGTGACCGTCGCGAAGGGATCTGACTCATGAGCGCCCTGCTCCCGGCCATCCTCCCGCTGGAGGCCGACGACCTCTCGCAGTTCGGGCACGACGCCTGGTGGGTGATCGGCCTCAAGGCCGTGACGATCCTGGTGCTCCTGCTGCTGCTGACGCTGTTCAACATCTGGTTCGAGCGACGCGTCGTCGGACGCATGCAGCACCGGCCGGGTCCCAACGTCAACGGCCCGTTCGGCCTCCTGCAGTCGCTCGCCGACGCCCTCAAGCTGATCTTCAAGGAGGGCATCATCCCGAAGGCGGCCGACAAGGTCGTCTACCTGGTGGCCCCGGTGATCGCGGTGATCCCGTCGTTCGTGACGTTCTCGGTGATCCCGTTCGGGCCCGAGGTGAAGATCCCGTTCACCGACACCCGCACCCCGCTCCAGCTCACCGACATGCCGGTCGCCGTGCTGTTCGTGATGGCGATCGCCTCGATCGGCATCTACGGCATCGTGCTCGGCGGCTGGTCGAGCGGCTCGACGTACTCCCTGCTCGGCGGCCTCCGCTCGAGCGCCCAGATGATCTCCTACGAGGTCGCGATGGGGCTCGCGCTGGTCGCGGTGTTCCTGTACGCCGGCTCGATGTCGACCTCCGAGATCGTCGCGGCGCAGGACAACCTGTGGTTCGGGCTGGTGCTCGTGCCGTCGTTCGTCATCTACATGATCGCGATGGTCGGTGAGACCAACCGCGCGCCGTTCGACCTCCCCGAGGCCGAGGGCGAGCTGGTCGGCGGCTTCCACACCGAGTACTCCTCGATGACGTTCGCGCTGTTCTTCCTCGCCGAGTACATCAACATGGCCACGGTCTCCGCGGTCGCCACCACCCTGTTCCTCGGCGGTTGGCACGCGCCGTTCTGGCTCGACCACGCGTGGGCGGGCGCCAACGAGGGCTACTGGCCGGTGCTGTGGTTCCTCGGCAAGGTGATCTTCTTCGTGTTCATCTTCATCTGGCTGCGCGGCACGCTGCCCCGCCTGCGCTACGACCAGTTCATGGCGTTCGGCTGGAAGCGGCTGATCCCGGTCTCGCTGGTCTGGATCGTCGCGGTCGCCACGATCCGCGCGATCTCGCTCGACGGCGGTGTCGACCGGCAGTACCTCCTGATCGGCATCGGCGTGCTCGCGGTGCTGTTCCTGGCGCTGTTCTTCTTCGGTGGTGAGACCGAGGACGAGTCGACCGCCCCCGCCGCGGCCCTCGCCGGGGCGTACCCCGTCCCGCCGATGCCCACCGGCGGCCCGGTCCGCGGCGCGGCCCAGCCGCTGACGTTCGACCGTCGTTCGCCCGTCACCGCGACCAGCTCGCAGTCGACATCGCAGTCCACGTCACAGCCCAGCGCCACCACCGGCGGCGCGGGGGAGGAGATCTGATGGCTGGCCCATCCGAGTCCAAGAGCCTGCGCGAGCAGTTCTGGGACCCCATCGCGGGGTTCGGGGTGACCTTCCGGACCATGTTCAAGAAGGTCGTCACCGAGCAGTACCCCTTCGAGAAGGTCCCGACCGCACCGCGCTTCCACGGCCGACACCAGCTCAACCGGTGGCCCGACGGCCTCGAGAAGTGCATCGGCTGTGAGCTCTGCGCCTGGGCCTGCCCGGCCGACGCGATCTACGTCGAGGGCGCGTCGAACTCCGACGAGCTCGGCCCCGACGGCGAGTCCGGCCGGTTCAGCCCCGGCGAGCGCTACGGCCGCGTCTACCAGATCAACTACCTGCGCTGCATCCTGTGCGGCCTGTGCATCGAGGCCTGCCCGACGCGGGCGCTGACGATGACCAACGAGTACGAGCTGGCCGACGACAACCGCGCCGACCTGATCTACGAGAAGTCCGACCTGCTGGCGCCGCTGCTGCCGGGCATGGAGCAGCCCCCGCACCCGATGCGGCTCGGCGACGACGAAGGCGCCTACTACCGCGGCGAGTACGCCGCCCCGGCGCCCAGCGCCCCGGCCGGCACGAGCACGGAGGCGGGAGCATGATCGCGTTCTGGATCCTCGCCCCGATCATGGTGATCGCGGCCCTCGGCATCCTGTTCGTGCGCAAGGCGGTCCACGCCGCCCTGCTGCTCGCGGTCGTGATGATGTCGCTGGCGGTGCTCTACGCCGCGCTCGAGGCGCCGTTCCTCTTCGCCGTGCAGATCATCGTCTACACCGGCGCGATCTTGATGCTGTTCCTGTTCGTGGTGATGCTCGTCGGCGTCGATGCCTCCGACTCCGTGGTCGAGACGATCCGCGGTCAGCGGGTCCTCGCGGTGATCGCCGGGCTGGCCCTCGGGTTGGTGCTGGTGCTCGGACTCGGGCAGATCTCGCTCGGCAGCGCGGTCGGCCTCGACAAGGCCAACTCCGGCGGCAACATCGAGTCGCTGGCGAACATCTTGTTCTCCCGCTACGTGTTCGCGTTCGAGACCACCAGCGCGCTGCTGATCACCGCAGCGGTCGGCGCGATGGTGCTCGCCCACCGCGAGCGACTCACCCCCAAGGTCACCCAGGCCTCCCTCACCGCCCAGCGGATGAAGGACTACGCCGACCACGGCGCCCACCTCGGCCCGCTGCCTCCTCCGGGCGTCTACGCCCGGCACAACGCCGTGGACACCCCGGCGCTGCTGCCGGACGGCACGGCCGCGGAGTCCTCGGTGTCCCGGGTGCTCGCTGCCCGTGGCACGGTGCGCTCCGCGCCGGCCCGCGCTGAGGACATCGAGCCGATCCAGGGCCAGATCGGTGGAGCGCCGCACGCCGGCCGCGACGCGGCCGCCCCCGCGACCACGACCGAGGCCGCCCCTGCCACCGGAGAGGACGCCACCGAATGAATGTGACCGCCTACGTGGTCCTCTCGGGGATCCTGTTCACGATCGGCTGTGTCGGGGTGCTCACCCGGCGCAACGCCATCGTGGTGTTCATGTGCGTGGAGCTGATGCTCAACGCCTCGAACCTCGCGCTGGTCGCCTTCGCCCGCCAGCACGGCAACCTCGACGGCCAGATCGCCGCGTTCTTCGTGATGGTGGTCGCGGCCGCCGAGGTGGTCGTCGGGCTCGCGATCATCATGACCATCTTCCGGACCCGTCGCTCGGCCTCGGTCGACGACGCCAGCCTGCTGAAGTACTGAGGTGACTGGGTCTATGTACGCATTCAACGAGGGAGCCATCCCGGTCGTCCACCCGACGAGCGCGGACGGGATCTACTCGCTGCTCTGGCTCGTCGTCGCGCTGCCGCTCGCCGGCGCCGCGATCCTCCTGGTCGGCGGGAAGTTCACCGACAAGTGGGGACACCTGCTCGGCACCCTGCTCCCGATCGGCTCCTTCGGCATCTCGCTGGCGCTGTTCCTCGACCTGCTCGGTCGTGACGAGGGTGACCGCCAGATCAGCCAGCACCTGTACAGCTGGATCCAGACCGGTCACCTCGACGTCGGCATGGACCTGCTCTACGACCCGCTGTCGGCGCTGTTCCTGCTGCTGATCACCGGCGTGGGCTCACTGATCCACATCTACTCCATCGGCTACATGGCCCACGACCCGCGACGGCGCCGGTTCTTCGGCTACCTCAACCTGTTCGTGGCCTCGATGCTCACGCTGGTGCTCGCCGAGAACTACCTCGGGCTGTTCCTCGGCTGGGAGGGCGTCGGCCTCGCGTCGTACCTGCTGATCGGCTTCTGGCAGCACAAGCCCTCCGCGGCCGCCGCCGCGAAGAAGGCCTTCGTCATCAACCGGGTCGGCGACATGGGCATGTCGACCGCGATCATGATGTTCTTCGTGACCTTCGGGTCGACGAGCTTCACCGTGATCAGCGAGAAGGCCGGCGGGGCCTCGGACACCCAGCTCACGGTCCTGGGTCTGCTGCTGCTGCTCGGCGCATGTGCGAAGTCGGCGCAGTTCCCGCTCCAGGCCTGGCTGCTCGACGCGATGGAGGGTCCGACCCCGGTGTCGGCGCTCATCCACGCGGCGACCATGGTGACGGCCGGCGTCTACCTGATCGTCCGCTCCAACTTCATCTTCGAGCTCGCGCCCCACGCGCAGACCGCTGTCGTGGTCATCGCGCTGATCTCGATCCTCTGGGGTGCGGCCATCGGATGTGCGAAGGACGACATCAAGAAGGCCCTGGCCGGATCGACGATGAGCCAGATCGGCTACATGATGCTCGGCGCGGGACTCGGCGTCGCGGGCTACGCGTTCGCGATCTTCCACCTGCTGACGCACGGCTTCTTCAAGGCCAACATGTTCCTCGGCGCCGGCTCGGTGATGCACGGCATGGACGACGACGTCGACATGCGGCACTACGGAGCGGTCCGCAAGGCGATGCCGGTGACGTTCCTGACGTTCGCGATGGGTTACCTCGCGATCATCGGGTTCCCGGGCTTCTCGGGCTTCTGGTCCAAGGACAAGATCATCGAGACCGCTCTGGCCGACAACTGGATCGTCGGCATCTGCGCGCTGCTCGGCGCCGGCATCACCGGCTTCTACATGACGCGGATGATGCTGATGACCTACTTCGGCACCCAGCGGTGGGAGAAGGACGTGCACCCGCACGAGTCGCCCTCGGTGATGACGTTCCCGCTGATCGTCCTCGCGGCGCTCTCCGTGCTCGGCGGCGTGATGCTCGCCGGCAGCTGGATCCAGGACTTCCTGGCACCCGTCGTCGGCACCGCCCCCCATGAGGACCCGCCACTGCCCGCGCTCGCGATCACCACGATCGCGGTGATCGTCGTCGCCTGCGGCGTCGTGCTCGCCTGGGTCCTGTTCGGCAAGCGGGACATCCCGCGCACCGCACCGCAGGACGTGTCCTTCGTGACCCGCGCGGCGCGTGCCGAGCTCTACGGCAACGAGATCAACAACGGTCTGGTGGTCAACCCGGGCCGGCACCTGGTCGGGGGCCTCCTGGCCGTCGACAAGCACGCGGTCGACGGCACGTTCACCGGCGGCCCGATGGCGATCGGCAGCCTCGGTGGCCTGGTCCGACGCGCGCAGAACGGCTTCGTCCGCACCTACGCCCTCTCCCTCCTCGGCGGCGCGCTCCTCGTCGTCCTTGCCCTCCTGGCGGTGAATCTCGCATGACCCACCCCACGAATTCGCTCGACTCCACTCGCTGCGCTCCCTGCGCTCACGAATCCGAGGGGACCCCGGAATGAGCGACCTCCCCTGGCTGACCCTCCTCTGGGCGTTGCCGCTGGTCGGTGCCCTGGCGACGGCCTTCGTGCCGAAGGCCCCGGGTTCGGTCCTGCCCAAGCAGGTGGGTCTGGTCTTCTCGCTGCTGACGCTCGGCGTCGGCATCGCGATCGCCGCCCAGTACGACACCGGCGCCGGCATGCAACTGGAGGAGAAGCACACCTGGATCGAGGCGTTCGGCGTGCACTACGCGCTCGGCGTCGACGGCCTCGGGCTGCTCCTGATCCTGATGACCGTGGCGCTGGTCCCGCTGGTCCTGGTGGCCTCGTGGCACGAGGCCGACGACCGCTCGCCGGCCGCGTTCTTCGCCTGGGCACTGGCGCTGGAGGGTTTCGCGCTCGCGGTGTTCGCGGCGACCGACGTGTTCCTCTTCTACATGGTCTTCGAGGCGACGCTGATCCCGGCGTACTTCCTCATCGGCCGTTTCGGTCGCCCCGGTCGTGGCTACGCCGCGCTGAAGTTCCTGATGTACCAGCTCGCCGGCGGACTCATCCTGCTGGCCGCGGTGATCGGGCTGTACGTCGTGTCGGCCGACGCCGGTACGCCGTCGTACCTCCTCAGCGACCTGCAGCACCTCGACATCGGCACCAACACCGAGCGCTGGCTGTTCGTCGGCTTCATGCTCGCGTTCGCGATCAAGGCGCCGCTGTTCCCGCTGCACACCTGGCTCGCCGACACCACCGAGAAGGCCACCCCCGGCACGAGCGTGCTGCTGGTGTGCGTGCTCGACAAGATCGGCACGTTCGGGATGCTGCGCTTCTGCCTCGGGCTGTTCCCGGAGGCCTCGCAGTGGGCGACCCCCGTGGTCGTGGCCGTCGCGCTGGTCTCGATCGTCTACGGCGCGTTCGTCGCGATCGGCCAGGACGACATCCTGCGCCTGATCGGTCTGACCTCGCTGAGCCACTTCGGGTTCATCACCCTCGGCATCTTCGCGTTCAGCAGCCAGGGCGGCTCGGGCTCGATCCTCTACATGGTCAACCACGGCGTCGGCACCGCCGCGCTGTTCTTCATCGCCGGCTACCTGATCAAGCGCAAGGGGACCTCGCTGATCAGCCAGATCACCGGCGTCGAGTCCAAGGCTCCGGTGCTCGCGGGGCTGTTCCTGATCGCGGGCCTGGCCACGCTCGGCCTGCCCGGCCTGAGCCAGTTCGTCTCGGAGATCCTGGTGCTGATCTCGGCCTTCGACTACCACTGGTGGGTCGGAGCGATCGCGGTCACCGGGATCGTGCTGGCCGCGATCTACGTGCTCTGGCTCTACCAGCGGACGATGACCGGTCCGCCGGCGCCGGGAGACACCGGCCACGAGACCATGGTCGACCTCAACCGGCGTGAGCTGGTCGCCGTCGTCCCGCTGATGCTCGCGCTCGTGTTCTTCGGGTTCTACCCGATGCCGCTGCTCGACGTCAGCAACCCCACGGTCGACTCCCTGTTGCAGCACGTCGGTGTGTCCGACGAGGCTCCGTCGGTTGCCGGTCACGGCGAGGAAGGTGCTCACTGATGGACTTCATCAAGCCCACGATCGAGTACGCCGACCTGTGGCCGCTCCTCGTGGTCTTCGGCGTCGCCTGCGCAGGCGTCGTGGTCGAGGCGTTCGTGCCGCGCGGGCTGCGCTTCGTCGTCCAGACCGTGCTCGCCGTCGCCGGCATCGTGGTCGCGTTCGCCGGGACCGTGCTGGTCGCCCATGACCTTCACGTCCTCGGCGACGGCGTCGCCCGCGGCGCGATCGACGCCGAGGGCACGATCGCGATCGACGGCCCGACGCTCTTCTTCTGGGGGATCCTGCTGATCTTCGGGCTCGGCGGCGCGCTGCTGTTCGCCGAGCGTCGGCTGGAGGGCGGGGTGTCGGCGTTCGCCGGCCAGGCCGCCGCCCTGCCCGGCACCGAGGCCGAGCGCCAGGCATCCACGCGGGGCCTGGAGCACACCGAGGTCTACCCGCTGATGATGTTCGCGCTGGGCGGCATGATGCTGTTCCCCGCGGCCAACGACCTGCTCACACTGTTCGTCGCCCTCGAGGTGCTCTCGCTGCCGCTCTACCTGCTCTGTGGCCTGGCGCGTCGTCGCCGCCTGCTGAGCCAGGAGGCCGCACTGAAGTACTTCCTCCTCGGCGCGTTCTCGTCGGCGTTCTTCCTCTACGGCGTCGCGCTCGTCTACGGCTTCTCCGGTGCGATGGGCTTCTCGGAGATCAACGAGGCCGTCCGTGACGACATCGGCAACCAGACCCTGCTGCTGATCGGCATGGGCATGCTCTCGGTGGGTCTGCTGTTCAAGGTCGGTGCCGCTCCGTTCCACTCGTGGACCCCCGACGTCTACCAGGGAGCCCCGACCCCGGTCACCGCGTTCATGGCGGCCGGCACCAAGATCGCGGCGTTCGGCGCGATGCTGCGCCTCTTCTACGTCGCGTTCGGCTCCGACCGGTGGACCTGGCAGCCGATGCTGTGGATCATCGCGATCCTGACGATGCTGGTCGGTGCGGTCCTCGCGATCGTGCAGACCGACATGAAGCGCATGCTCGCCTACTCCTCGGTGGCGCACACCGGGTTCCTGCTCACCGGTGTGCTCGGCGTCCAGCAGGCCTCCGACCTGGCCGACGGCGAGGTCACCTCGCTTCAGGCGGTGCTGTTCTACCTGGTCACGTACGGGTTCTCGATCATCGGCGCATTCGCGCTCGTGACGCTGGTGCGCGACTCGGGTGGCGAGGCCACCCAGTTCGCCCGCTGGCGTGGGCTCGGGCGCCGCTCGCCGCTGGTCGCCGGGGTGTTCGCGTTCTTCCTGCTCTCGATGGCCGGCATCCCGCTGACCGCCGGGTTCGTGGGCAAGTGGGCGGTCTTCACCGTGGCCCTCGCGGCCGGCGCCTGGCCGGTGGTCATCGCAGCCGTCGTGTGCAGCATCATCGCGGTGTTCTTCTACGTCCGGGTGATCCTGCTGATGTTCTTCGATGACGAGGACGTCACCGTGCAGGGCGAGGTCGCCAGCGTCACCAAGCCGTCCGTGCTGACCTCGGCGACGATCCTGGTCGGGGTGGCCGCGACGCTGGTGCTCGGCGTCGTACCCGGCCCAGTGCTCGATCTCGCGGCCAATGCGGGACAATTCGTCAGGTGACCCCTGCTTCCTCCGGATTGGCGCTCCCCGTCACCGACGCGGCGCTCGCCGCCCGGCTCCGCGAACGCATGCTGGCGGTCGAAGACGCCCTGGCGGGCCACGTGGTCAGCCGGGCCGGCTTCGTCAGCGAGACCGCCAGCCACCTGATGAGTGCAGGTGGCAAACGGTTCCGGCCGCTGCTGGTGCTGCTCGCCGCCGAGACCGGTGACCGCCCGGACTCCGACGAGGTGATCACGGCGGCGTGCGTCGTGGAGCTGACCCACCTGGCCTCGCTCTACCACGACGACGTGATGGACGAGGCCGAGCTGCGCCGCGGTGCGGTCTCGGCCAACGCGCGCTGGGACAACCACGTCGCGATCCTCACCGGCGACTTCCTGTTCTCGAAGTCCTCCGAGCTGACCGCCGACCTCGGCCCCGAGGCCGTCCGCATCCAGGCGCAGACGTTCACCCGCCTGGTCGAGGGCCAGATCCTCGAGACCGTGAAGCCCGGGCCCGGTGAGGACCCGCTGGCTCACTACCTCGACGTGGTCGCCGGCAAGACCGGCTCCCTGATCGCGACCTCGGCGCGCTACGGCGCCCGCTTCGGCGGTGCCTCGCCCGAGGTCGAGCAGGCGCTCACGGCGTACGGCGAGATCGTCGGCTCGGCGTTCCAGCTCTCCGACGACATCCTCGACATCGCCTCCGAGTCCGGTGAGTCCGGCAAGACCCCCGGCACCGACCTGCGCGAGGGCGTGCCCACGCTGCCGGTGCTGATGGCGCGCGCGTCCACCGACCCCGCCGACGCACGCCTGCTCGACCTGCTCGCCGGCGACCTCAACGACGATGACCGCCACGCCGAGGCGCTGCGCCTGCTGCGGGCCCATCCGGCGCTGGGCGAGGCCCGTGACTACGTCGTCGCGCGGGCGCACGAGGCCAAGGCAAAGCTCGCCGTGGTGCCCCCCGGCCCGGTCCGGGACGCCCTCGAGGCCTTCGCCGACCTGGTGGCCGTTCGGTCCTCTTAGCTACTGGGTCTCGACCCGCCGGTCGCGGCTTTCGTTCCTCAGCCGCGCGGCTTGCTCGACCTTCGCCAGCCCACGCGCCGCCCTCGTCCCTCGGGCGTCGCTGCTAGCTCGCCCTCGACCCGCCGGTCGCGGCTTTCGTTCCTCAGCCGCGCAGCTTGCTCGACCTTCGCCAGCCCACGCGCCGCCCTCGTCCCTCGGGCGTCGCTGCTAGCTCGCCGTGGTGGCTTCGACGGTGAGGCGGAGCTGGAGCCTGCGGTGGTTGACGGCCTCGACGGTGAAGATCGCCAGCGCGATCCAGACGAGCACGAAGCCGACCCAGCGGCCGGCGGGCATGTCCTCGTGGAACCACAGCACGCCGAGGGCGAACTGCAGGATCGGGGCGAGGTACTGCAGCAGCCCCAGCGTCACCATCGAGACCCGGGTCGCGGCCGCGCCGAAGCAGATCAGCGGCACCGCGGTGACGACGCCGGTGGTCGTGAACAGCAGCGCGTGCCCCGCGCCGTGGCTGGCGAAGCTGGAGCCCCCGGTGAGCCCGAGCCAAGCCAGGTAGCCGGCGGCGAACGGCGCGATCACCGCGGTCTCGTACGCGATGCTCTCGGTGGCCCCGACGTTCGCGGTCTTCTTGCACAGCCCGTAGCTGCCGAACGAGAACGCCAGGACCAACGCCACCCAGGGCAGGTGCCCGTAGTCGACCGCCAGCACGACCACCGCGCCGCAGGCGAGCCCGAGCGCCATCCACTGCAGGGGCCGCAGGCGCTCGTGGAGGATCAGCACGCCCATCAGGACGGTCACCAGGGGGTTGATGAAGTAGCCGAGCGACGTCTCCACCACCCGGTCGTTGTTGACCCCCCAGATGTAGGTCACCCAGTTGACGCTGATCACGGCCGCCCCGATCGTCAGCAGCAGCCGCACCCGGCGGTCGCGCACGATCGCGGCCAGGTGCGGCGTACGACGCAGCAGCACCAGCAGCAGCCCCATGGTCAGGCACGACCACAGCACCCGGTGCGCCAGGATCTCGGCCGCACCGGCAGGCTCGAGCAGTGGCCAGTAGAGCGGGAACGCCCCCCACATCGCGTAGGCCGCGAACCCGAACAGCAGCCCACGACGCGGATCCGGCACCCGCACAGCATAAGAGCGCCTCAGTCGTGTTTGGCCGCAGGGAGCGCCGGGCAGGGTCACCGCACGGGGCCGGCACGAGGCCCACCACGTCTCGGAGGGAGACCCCACGGATGCGTTCCAGCCTGACCGCCCTGGCCGCCTCGATCGCGCTGAGCCTCGCAGGCCTCGCGGCACCGCTGCTCGCCGCACCGGCAGATGCCCAACCCGCGCCGACTGAGGTGGCGGCCGCACGCACACCGGACCCGGTGGCCGGTGCCCGCGGCACCGCCAACCCGGCCCGCAACCTGCACGACCAGATCAGCAAGACCCGCGGCAAGCTCATCTTCCACGGCCGGGTCGACCCCGGCCACGGGCCGGTAATCGTGCAGAAGAAGGTCTGCGCCAAGGCCTCCTGCAAGTGGAAGAAGTTCAAGGCGGTCCCCACGCGGGGTCCGAAGAACAAGTGGAGCGTGCGGATCTTCGCGCCGCGGCACGGCAACTGGTACTGGCGGGGTTACGTCAAGGCGTACGGCGGGTACGCGACCTCCTGGACGCACGTGTACAAGACCTACACGACGCGCTTCTGAGTCCTACCGGGCAACACCCGAAGGGTCCTGCTCCCGGGTCGGACCCTTCGTGCTGTCCGGGAGAGGTGTCCCCTGAGCTGATTCGGTCTCGACACGCCGGTCGCGGCTTCGTCCCTCAGCCGCGCGGCTCGCTCGACCACCATCAGCGGATCCGCTGACGCGTCTCCGCTAGACGACCGTCCAGGTGTCGCCACCACCGATGAGGGCGGCCAGGCGCTCGGACCGGTCGCCGGGGGCGGCAGCGCGAGCGTCGGCGACCTGGCCGCGGGCCTGGTCGTCGTACGTCGGGCGCTCCACCTGCCGGAAGATGCCGATCGGTGACTGGTTGAGGTAGCCGGAGTCGGTGAGGCGCGAGATCGCGAACGCCGTGCTCGGGTCGGACCGGTGCGCGTCGTGCACGAGGATGGCGTCGGCCGCCACCTGGCCGGGGCCGTCACCGATCTCCACGACCTTGACCCCGCCGGAGTCGGCGTCGCGGACCAGCCCCTTGGTGCCGGCGCCCGAGTCGTCCGGGGCGCCGAAGCGGATCGGCTCACCGTGGACGAGCGGGATGATCGCGTCGGCCTTGGTGTCGTTGTTCTTGATCGCGTCGAACGCCCCGTCGTTGAAGATCGGGCAGTTCTGGTAGATCTCCACGAACGACGTGCCGCGGTGCGCGGCCGCCGCGGACAGCACCGAGGTGAGGTGCTTGCGGTCGGAGTCGATCGTGCGGGCCACGAACGAACCCTCCGCGCCCAGTGCGAGCGAGACCGGGTTGAACGGGTGGTCGAGCGAGCCCATCGGTGTGGACTTGGTGATCTTGCCCGTCTCGGAGGTGGGGGAGTACTGGCCCTTGGTCAGCCCGTAGATGCGGTTGTTGAACAGCAGGATCGTCATGTTCACGTTGCGGCGCAGGGCGTGGATCAGGTGGTTGCCACCGATCGAGAGCGCGTCGCCGTCGCCGGTGACCACCCAGACCGACAGGTCCTCGCGGGCGGTGGCGATGCCGGTCGCGATCGACGGCGCCCGGCCGTGGATCGAGTGCATGCCGTAGGTGTCGAGGTAGTAGGGGAACCGCGAGGAGCAGCCGATGCCGGAGACGAACACGATGTTCTCGCGACGCAGACCCAGGTCGGGGAGGAAGCCCTGGACCGCCTTGAGCACGGCGTAGTCACCGCAACCGGGGCACCAGCGGACCTCCTGGTCGGAGGTGAAGTCCTTGCCCGTCTGGGGGTGCTCGGCGCCGGGGACGAGCTCGACACCCGAGCGCAGGCCCGGGAAGTTCAGGTCGGTGGTCATGACAGCGCCTTCTCCGTGGTCGCGGTGGGTTCGACGCTCAGGTCGACGGGGATGCCCTCGGCCGAGGCGATCAGCTCGCCGATCGCCTCGGCGACCTCGGCTGCCTTCAGCGGCAGACCGCGGACGTGGTTGTAGCCGATCGCGTCGACGAGGTACTTCGCGCGCAGCAGCATGGAGAGCTGGCCGAGGTTCATCTCGGGGACCAGCACCTTGTCGTAGCGGGCCAGGATCTCGCCGAGGTCCTTCGGGAACGGGTTGAGGTGCCGCAGGTGCACCTGGGCGACGTGGTAGCCGGCCTTGCGGACGCGGCGTACGCCGGCACCGATCGGGCCGTACGTCGAGCCCCAGCCGATCACCAGCACCCGCGCCTGGCCGGACGGGTCGTCGACGACCAGGGGTGGCAGGGACTCCGCGATGCGGTCGACCTTCGCCTGCCGGGTGCGCACCATGAAGTCGTGGTTGGCCGGGTCGTAGGAGATGTTGCCGTGCCCGTCGGCCTTCTCGAGGCCACCGATGCGGTGCTCCAGGCCAGGGGTTCCCGGGACGGCCCACGGACGGGCGAGCGTCGTCTCGTCGCGCAGGTAGGGCCAGAACTCGGCGTCGTCACCGCTGTCGCCGTTCTCGGGGCGGTGGTTGAGCTCGGTCGCGAACGCGGGGTCGATCGTCGGCAGGTCAGCGAGCTCGGGGATGCGCCACGGCTCGGAGCCGTTGGCGAGGTAGCCGTCGGAGAGGAGCATCACCGGGGTGCGGTAGGTGATGGCGATCCGGGCCGCCTCCAGGGCGGCGTCGAAGCAGTCGCCCGGTGACTGCGGGGCCACGATCGGCACCGGCGCCTCACCGTTGCGGCCGAACATCGCCTGCAGCAGATCGGCCTGCTCGGTCTTGGTCGGCAGGCCGGTGGAGGGCCCGCCGCGCTGCACGTCGACCACGAGGAGTGGGAGCTCGGTCATCACGGCCAGGCCGATCGCCTCGGACTTCAGCGCGATGCCCGGGCCCGAGGTGGTGGTGACGCCGAGGGCGCCCGCGAACGAGGCACCGATGGCGGCGCCGACACCGGCGATCTCGTCCTCGGCCTGGAACGTGGTCACGCCGAACGACTTGTGCTTGGAGAGCTCGTGGAGGATGTCGGAGGCCGGCGTGATCGGGTAGGACCCGAGGAAGACCGGAAGACCGGACTGCACCCCGCCCGCAATCAGGCCGTAGGCGAGCGCCAGGTTGCCGGTGATGTTGCGGTAGGTGCCTGGCGCCATCGGCGCCGGCTTGATCTCGTACTGGACGACGAACGTCTCGGTGGTCTCGCCGTAGTTCCACCCGGCCTTGAACGCCGTGATGTTGGCGTCGCGGATGTCGGCGACCTTGGCGAAGCGCTTCTCGAGGAACGCGATCGTCGACTCGGTCGGCCGGCCGTAGAGCCAGGAGAGCAGGCCGAGGGCGAACATGTTCTTGGCGCGGGCAGCGTCCTTGCGGGAGAGCCCGAACTCCTTGACCGCCTCGACGGTCATGCCGGTCAGGTCCACGGTCTGCACGTTGAACGCGCCGAGCGGGTCGTTCGCGTCGCCCAGGGTGGCGAGCGGGTTGGCGTCGTAGCCTGCCTTGGCCAGGTTGCGCGCGGTGAAGTCGTGGGTGTCGACGATGATCGTGGCGCCCGGGGGCAGGTCGCCGAGGTTGGCCCGGAGCGCGGCCGGGTTCATCGCGACCAGGACGTCGGGGGCGTCGCCCGCGGTGAGGATGTCGTGGTCGGCGAAGTGGACTTGGAACGACGACACCCCGGGCAGGGTGCCCTGGGGTGCGCGGATCTCCGCGGGGAAGTTCGGCAGGGTCACGAGGTCGTTGCCGAAGACCGCGGACTCCTGGGTGAACCGGTCGCCGGTGAGCTGCATGCCGTCACCGGAGTCGCCCGCGAACCGGATGATCACCCGGTCGAGCTGCTTGACTTGCTTGCCCTGCTGCATAGACACGGCTCGCGCCCACTTCCCGTCGTTGCGTCACGCCTGCGTGCCCGAGAGGCCGGCTCTCCGGCCCCCGTCGATCGTACTCGCGACACGCTCAAAACTGGAACACGTTCCAGTTTGGCACTGGGCACGTCGGCACGGCTTCCCACGATAGTCCGGCCCTCCGCGGGCCCGAATTCGTCTCTGCTCCTGGACGCGAACCGGGCCTGTGAGTCGCGACACGACCGTTCATCTGGACCACAATTCGCATCAACTCGGGTAAGTCGACTACTCTGCTTGTTATTACTTACAAACGTTCCTCTCGGGCGTGACGAGAAAGAGAAGGCGATGAACAAGACGATCAAGGTTGCGGCGGCCCTCGCGGCTGCCGGGGTGCTGGCCTTGACGGGTTGCGGCAGCGACTCCGACTCCGGCTCCGGAAGTGGCAGTGGCGGCGGTGAGATCAACGTCGTCGGGTACTCCGTGCTCGAGCAGGCGAACTCCGAGGTCATCTCCGCGTTCAACGACACCGACGCCGGCAAGGGTGTGGAGATCAAGGGCTCGTACGGCGCCTCCGGCGACCAGAGCCGCGCCGTCGTCGCCGGTCAGGACGCCGACGAGGTCCACCTCTCGCTGGAGCCCGATGTCAAGCGCCTGGTCGACGAGGGCATCGTCGCGGACGACTGGAAGGACAACGACACCCAGGGCATCTGCACGCAGTCGGTCGTCGTGATGGTCGTCCCGAAGGGCAACCCCAAGGGCATCGACAGCTGGGACGACCTCGTCCAGCCCG
The DNA here is from genome assembly GCF_057747975.1 of Nocardia sp. 149-1B. Classification (NCBI taxonomy): domain Bacteria; kingdom Bacillati; phylum Actinomycetota; class Actinomycetes; order Mycobacteriales; family Nocardiaceae; genus Nocardia; species Nocardia sp. 149-1B. The sequence continues at coordinate 4,278,581 of NZ_CM173233.1, read as the reverse complement.
GGATCGGCATCGTCACCCCCAACCCTGCTTCGTCGGGCTCGGCCAAGTGGAACCTGCTCGCGGCGTACGGCTCCGTGCTCGCCGACGGCGGTGACGAGACCGCTGCTGAGGACTACATGACGAAGTTCTTCGCGAACGTCGCCGCGCTGCCCGACAGCGGTCGCGACGCGACCACGGCCTTCACCAGTGGCACCGGTGACGTGCTGCTGTCCTACGAGAACGAGGCGATCCTGGCCCGCCAGAGCGGGCAGGACTTCGACTACGTCGTCCCCGACTCGACGCTCCTGATCCAGAACCCGTGCGCCCTCACCAAGGACGCCTCCGACGCGGCCTCGGCGTTCATGGACTTCCAGAAGTCCGCGGAGGGCCAGAAGCTCTACGCCGAGACGGGCTACCGCCCGCTGGTCGACATCTCCGGCCTCGAGGTCAAGGGCGCGAACGACCCCGCCGACCCGTTCCCCGCGCCGAAGAAGCTGCTCACCATCGACGATGACTTCGGCGGCTGGGACCAGGCCAACGACAAGTTCTTCGGTGACGGCACCGACGGTGCGTCGATGGGCATCCTCACCAAGATCCAGGACGAAGCGGGTCAGTAGTGGCCACCACGACCGCCTCGGTCGAGAGCCGGCCGGCGCTCAAGCGCCGGCCGGTTTCGGCCGCCCGCACATCGGGTGCTGCGCTGACCCCGGGCTCGGGTCTCGGGCTCGGCGTGTCCATGATCTGGTTCAGCCTGCTGGTCCTGATCCCCCTCTCCGCCGTCGTGGTGAAGGCCGCCGGCGGCGGCTGGTCCACGTTCGAGCACGTGCTCACCAACGAGCAGACGCGCTCGGCGCTCCAGCTCACCGTGCTGTCCTCGCTCGGCATCACCGCGCTGAACATGGTCATGGGCACCGCGATCGCCTGGGTGATGGTCCGCGACCGCTTCCCCGGCAAGGCGATCCTCGACCTCGTGATCGACGTGCCCTTCGCGATGCCGACGATCGTGGCCGGCCTCGTGCTGCTCTCGCTCTACGGTCCGCAGAGCCCGATCGGCGTCGAGGTCAACGGCACCCGCTGGTCGGTCCTGCTCGCGATCGCGTTCGTCACGCTCCCGTTCGTCGTTCGCACCGTCCAACCGGTGCTCGAGGAGCTGGACACCGACGTCGAGGACGCTGCCGCCGCACTCGGCGCGAGCCGGTTCACCACGTTCCGGCGGGTCATCCTGCCCGCCCTGGTGCCGGCGATCTTCGCCGGCGCGGCGCTGTCGTTCGCACGCGGCATCAGTGAGTACGGCGCTCTCGTGCTGATCAGCGGCAACCTGGCGAACCGCACGGAGGTCGTGTCCGTCCGGCTGTTCTCGTTCCTCGAGGGCGGGAACACCGAGGCGGCCGCCGCCGTGGCGACCATCATGCTCGCGGTCGCGCTGTTCGCGATCGTCGTCCTCGACATCATCCAGCGACGGGTGGCGCGTCGTGGCTAGCACGAGCACGGCCGTGGGCAACGGCGCCCCGGTCGTGAAGTGGGCCCTGCGCGTGGTGGTCGTGGGCTATCTGTTCATGCTCGTGGCCTGGCCGACGGCGTACGTCGTCCGCCACACCTTCGCGAACGGGTTCCAGGGCATCTCCGACGCGCTGGCCGACCCCGACGTCGTGCACGCGCTGACGCTCACCGCCCAGGTCGCGGTGTGGGCGGTCGTGATCAACACCGTGTTCGGTGTGGGGATCTCGCTGCTCCTGGTCCGCTACCGGTTCCCGGGCCGGCGCGCGCTCTCGGTGCTCATCGACCTGCCGCTCTCGGTCTCGCCGGTGGTGGTCGGCCTCGCGCTCGTCCTGGTCTACAACGGCCGGTTCGGCTGGTTCGGACCGTGGCTGGAGGACCAGGGACTCCAGGTCGTGTTCGCCAAGCCGGGCATGATCCTGGCGACCTGCTTCGTGATCCTGCCGCTGGTGGTCCGCGAGGTCGTGCCGGTGCTCGAGGAGATGGGCGACGACCAGGAGCAGGCGGCGCGCAGCCTCGGGGCGAACGCGCGTCAGACGTTCCTGCGGATCACCCTGCCGAGCATCAGGTGGGCGGTCGTGTACGGCGTCGTGCTGAGCCTCGCGCGTGCGCTCGGCGAGTTCGGCGCGATCAAGGTGGTCGCCGGCAACGTCGGCGGGGAGACCCAGGTCGCCACCGTCCTCGTCCAGCAGAAGTACCAGAACTTCCAGCAGGAGACGGCCTACTCCGTGGCCTTCATGCTCGTCTTCGCGGCCGTGCTGTGCCTCGTCGTCGTCGCCCTGCTGCGTCCGAAGGAGAACCACAGATGAGCATCGAAGTACGTGGGGTGAGCAAGCGCTTCGGCGACTTCGTCGCCCTCGACGACGTGAACGTGTCCCTGCCCACCGGTCAGCTGACCGCGCTCCTCGGCCCGTCGGGTGGGGGGAAGTCGACCCTGCTGCGGATCATCGCGGGCCTCGACGCCGCGGACGAGGGCTCGATCAGCATCGAGGGGGTCGACGCCACCAAGCTGCCTCCGCAGAAGCGCAACGTGGGCTTCGTCTTCCAGCACTACGCCGTGTTCAAGCACATGACGGTCGCGAAGAACGTCGCGTTCGGCCTCGAGATCCGGCACCGGCCCAAGCCCGAGATCGCCGCCAAGGTCGACGAGCTCCTCGGCCTGGTGCACCTCTCGCAGTTCGCGCACCGGTTGCCCTCCCAGCTCTCCGGGGGCCAGCGGCAGCGGATGGCGTTGGCCCGGGCCCTGGCGGTCGAGCCGTCGGTCCTGCTGCTCGACGAGCCGTTCGGCGCTCTCGACGCGAAGGTCCGCAAGGAGCTGCGCGAGTGGCTGCGGCGGCTGCACGACGAGGTCCACGTGACGACGGTCTTCGTCACCCACGACCAGGAGGAGGCCATGGAGGTCGCCGACGAGATCGTGGTGATCAACGAGGGCCGGGTGGAGCAGGTCGGCACACCCGACCAGCTCTACGACGAGCCGGCGAACGACTTCGTGATGGGCTTCCTCGGTGACATCACCAAGCTCAACGGCGTGATGCTGCGCCCCCACGACGTCCACCTCTCGCTCACGCCGCAGCTCTCCGGCGCCGCGGAGGGGACGATCTCCCGGCTGCTGCGCGTCGGGTTCGAGGTGCGGGCGACGGTGCTCACCGACGACGGCGACGACGTGACGGTGGTGCTCACCCGCACCCACGCGCGCCAGCTCGGCCTCGAGGCCGGCGCCCGGGTCTGGGTCACGCCCGCCTCGGGGGCCACCGTGGTCCCGTCGATGGCAGCCCAGGCCGCCCAGGCGGTCTGACGGGAGGCGCTGGGGCTCGGCGAGGGGGATCAGCGCACCGAGCGGAAGAACGCCGCGGCGTCCTTCTGCTCGGTGCGCCACTGCCGCGGGGTCGCCGACCAGGTGACTCGCAGCCGGTCGGTGCCTGGACCCTCGACGCCCAGGGCGACCGCGCGCCAGGTCCCGGCCGGCTGGTAGTCCTGCGTGGGCTGGGTGCGGGTGATCGTCCAGGTCAGCCGGTCGGCCGGGTGCCCCGCGAGCATCGCCGCACCTGGCTCCCACTGGACGGCACTCACCGAGGTCCGAGTCCGCAGCCGGGCGGCCAGCTCGGTGAGGGACCGTGCCGGACCGGCGGCGATCTCGGCGTACCGCAGCAGGGAGGCGCGGCCCGGCCGGAGGTAGAGGTGGCAGTCGCCACCCCCGAAGTCGATCGACTCGGTCTGCCGGGGCGGGCGGAACACCAGGGTCCGCCCGCGCGAGCGGCAGGTGCTGGTGTCGCTGCGCACGAGAGCCATGCTGGCGGTCACCGTGCGGTACGCCGAGGGGTGGCTGCTGTGGTCGTGCCGGGTGGTCCAGGTCAGGCGCACGCCGCGCCCCTGGACGGTCCGCTCGTCGAGGTCCTGGCCGTCGCAGAAGCAGTAGTAGGCCAGCAGCTCGCCGCGGTGGGTGCCGAAGACCGGGACGTCGGCGGCGTACCGGACGTCGCTGACGGAGTCGTCCCCGCCGGTGTCGACGAAGGGGTCGACGTCGCGCTCCTTCTCGGTGCGCAGCGACGGTCCGCCTCCGAACGAGACGTAGAACTCGCGTCCGGAGCCGGCGGCGAAGCCGCAGCTGGTGTCGTCCCGGCTCACCGCCTGGTAGCCGACCGGCACCGCCAGGCTGACGGCCAGGCCGCTGTTCTCCTTGCCCCGGAGGTCGGAGCACCGGGCCCGGGTGTAGCCGGACGGTACGTCGGCTTGGGCGGCCGCGAACGGTTGCGGCGGGCTCGGTGCGGGCGCCGTGGAGCTCGCGCTCGCGGTCGTCGGGTCGGTCACGTCGGCCCGGGGCGCCGTGCGCTCGTCGGAGCATCCGGTCGCCACCAGCGCCAGGAGAGCCAGGGAGGCGGCGAGGCGTGCGGCGATCCGCGTCATTCGTCGAGGATCGCAGGCCCCGGAGCCGGGTGGCCAGCCGGCGTCGCCGTGCGCGTTCGCGCAATCAAGTGAGCGATAATGATTGACCTGCGCGGTTCATGGTGGAATCGTCCGGCTCATGACATCGCGTGGCGCGAAGAGGGTGGCGGGTGCGTTGGCCGTGGTGGCGTCGTTGACGGCGGCCGGCCTCGCAGGAGTTGCGGCGGTGGACGCGAGCGCGGCGGGCGCACCGGGACCGGACGGGCACCGGGTGTTCGTCAGCCCGACCGGGCACGCGGGAGCGGCCGGCACCCGTGCGGACCCGCTGGCGTCGGTGGACGAGGCCGTCGCGAGCCTCGCCGGGCCCGGGACCGTGCTCCTGCGCGGTGGCACCTATGCCCAGCGCATCACGCTCGACGGCGTCCACGGCATCACGGTGCGGCCCCTCGGCCACGAGCACGTCGTCCTCGACGGCGCGCCGCTCACGCCGCCGTCGGGTCGCTCGGCGATGGTCACGGTCGTCGACAGCTCACGGATCGTGGTGCGCGGTCTCGACATCCGTGGCTACCGGACGACCTCGACGGAGGCCATGCCGATCGGCATCTACGTGCACGGTGCCTCCGACCACGTCTCGCTGGTCGGCAACCACGTCCACCACCTGGGCAACGACAACGGCACCCTCGGCAGCTTCGACATCGACGCCCACGGCATCGCGGTGTACGGCGACCGGGCGCGGCACCCGATCACCGACCTGTCGATCGCGGGCAACGAGGTCGACCACCTGGTCCTGGGCGCCAGCGAGTCGGTCGTGGTGAACGGCAACGTCGACCACTGGCGGATCGTGCGCAACAACATCCACGACGACAACAACATCGGGATCGACGCGATCGGCTTCGAGCCCACGCTGAGCGGGCCGGCGCGCTACACCCGCGCCAACAGGGCGCGGCACGGTCTCATCGCCGACAACGTCGTCCGCGACATCGTCTCGCGCGGCAACCCCGCCTACTACGAGGACGGTGCCTGGTGCGACTGCGCCGACGGCATCTACATCGACGGCGGCACCGGCATCCGGGTCCTGCGCAACCAGGTCATCGGCAACGACATCGGGATCGAGGTCGCGGCCGAGAACGGCCGGGGCAGCGCCGATCACGTGGTGGTCGCCGACAACGCCATCGCCCGCAGCGGGTATGTCGGGATCGCGACCGGTGGCTACTGCGACGGTGGCGAGGACTGCGGCGGCGTCCTGACCGGCCGCGCGTTCGACAACCGGTTCCTGCACAACACGCTCTACGCCAACAACCGGTTCGCGGACGGCTCGCCCGAGATCCTGGTGCAGTACCGCACCACGCGCACGGTGTTCCAGGGCAACGTCGTACGCGCCGCGGAGCCCGCGGTGATCGGCACCGTCGCGCGAGCGCGCGAGGACGGCTCGAGCACCGCGCCGACCCTCGACGGCAACCTCTTCTTCGCCCCGGGTGGGCCGGGCCGGGCGACGTTCGGGCTCCTCGGGGTCACCTACACGGGGTGGCAGGCCTACCGGTCCGCGACGGGCCAGGACGGCCACAGCCTGTTCGCCGACCCGCGGCTGCGGCGCCCGGCTCGAGACGACCTGCACCTGCGCGCCGGGTCGCCCGCGGTCGACGCCGCGCTGCCGGTGAGCCCTCCGTGGGTCGGGCGGACCGACATCGACGGACAGCCCCGCGTGCAGGGCTCCCGCATCGACATCGGCGCCGACGAGCGCTGGCCCTCCCCGAGGGTCAGCGGTAGTTGGTGAACTGCACCGCGAAGTCGTAGTCCTGCTGCTTGACCAGGGCCTGGACGGCCTGCAGGTCGTCACGCTTCTTCGACGACACCCGCAGCTCGTCGCCCTGGATCTGCGCCTTGACGCCCTTGGGGCCCTCGTCGCGGATCAGCTTGGAGATCTTCTTGGCGTCCTCGGAGGTGATGCCCTCCTTGAGCGTGATGGAGATCTTGGACTGCTGACCCGACGCGCGGGGCTCCGAGGCGTCGAGGATCTTCAGGCTCTGCTGGCGCTTGATCAGCTTGTCCTTGAACACGTCGAGAACGGCGGAGGCCCGGTCGTCGGCCGACGCGGAGATCTCGATCGCGTGCTCGCCCTGCCACTCGATGGTGGCGCCGGTGCCCTTGAAGTCGAACCGCGTCGCGATCTCGCGGGCGGCCTGCCCGAGGGCGTTGTCGACCTCCTGGCGGTCGATCTTGCTCACGATGTCGAACGACGAGTCGGCCATGTGCACTCCTGACGTCTGCGGTCCCCGTGAGGGGGCGCTGGGGTTTTCGTCTGCCGTGACGGCTGCGCTATTGTTTCGCCAAGTTGCCGCCGGGCCAAACGGCGCGGCGCAGCAGCCCGGCAGGTTGCCCGAGCGGCCAATGGGAGCGGACTGTAAATCCGTCGGCTTTGCCTTCGAAGGTTCGAATCCTTCACCTGCCACATGGGACCGAGGGCCCCGCACAGCACGCTGTGCGGGGCCCTCGCCGTCTGCGCTCCGACCATCTCGTGGGGCCGGTGGCTCGCGATGGCGCCGGGCCCGCCGGCGATCGGCGCTCGTGGGGTGATGGGCCGACCTCCACAGTTTCCCCCTCTGGCCCTCCGGAGGTGTGGTCCCAGGACGCTCGCCGGCTGCGACGCGCCCGGACCGCGCCGGACCGCGCCCGGACCGCGCCCGCCCGCGACGCCAAGGCGCGATCGCAGATGAAATCGTATGTGATTTTCAGATTTCATTGACTGACATATATATGAGTACATATCTTCTGCCTGTGGCGCTCGCCACATGACCTAGATCACTCCCCGTCGCTCCGCAGGCTCGCGGCGGCACAGCAGAGAAGGATGTCCCATGACTCGAGGAGCGGTTCTCGTCGTCGGCGGCGGAATCGGCGGTCTCTCCGCCGCCATCGCCCTGCAGCAGAAGGGTTTCGAGACCACCGTCGTGGAACTGCACTCCGATGTGCACTCCTCTGTCTACGGGGTCGGCATCATCCAGCCGATGAACGCGCTGCGTGCGCTGGACATGATCGGCTGTGCCCAGGACTGCATCGCGGCCGGCTACCCCGCCAAGCGGTGGGGTGGTCTCTACGCCACGGACGGCACCTTCATCAAGGAGATGCCGGGCACGCCGGTCCCGGGGGTCGACCTGCCGCCGATGAACGGGCTCACCCGTCCCAAGCTCCACGAGATCCTCACCGGGCACGCTATGGCCACGGGGGTGGTCATCCGATACTCGACGACGTTCAGCGAGCTCAAGGACGACGGTGCCGGCGTGGACGTCACCTTCAGCGACGGCGCCACGGGTCGGTTCGACGTGGTGGTCGGCGCCGACGGCGTGTACTCCCAGGTTCGCGGCTACGTCATCGAGAGCGAGGTCGCGCCGTACTACATCGGGCAGTCGGCGTACCGGGTCAACATCCCGCTGCTGCCCGAGATCGACAGCATCATCCTGCAGGCGAGCCCAGCGGGCATGGCCGGGCTGGTGCCGATCGGCAAGGACCTGGCGTATCTCTTCTACAACGCCCACATGGAGAAGCAGTCACCCGACTCGGGCATGGACAGCGCCGAGAGGCTGCGCGAGTACCTCGCGCCGTTCGGCGGCTTCATGGGTCGCATCCGCGACGAGTTCATCACCGAGGATTGCGACATCGTGCTTCGCCCCGAGGAGTCGTTGATCGTCGACGCTCCGTGGCACAAGGGACGGATCGTGCTGATGGGCGATGCGGTCCACGCGATCACTCCGCACCTGGGTCAGGGCGCGGCCCAGGCCATCGAGGACGGTGTCGTGCTGGCCGACGTGCTCGCCAAGCACGACGACCTCGAGACCGCCTTTGCGGAGTACGCCGATCGCCGATTCGAGCGGTGCAAGCTGGTCGTGGACACCTCCCTCGACATCGCTGAGTGGGAGATGGGTCGCAAGCCCGGGTTCGACAACGTCGCCGCCACCGACCACGTCCTCGCGGTGATGGCGCAGCCTCTCTGAGGCAGTGAGCGAACGCCGGGCGTTCGTTAGCATTCGCCCGGTGAGTGGCCATCAACAGCTTCGAGAGCTGGCCGACGTCCTGCGCGAGCTCGGGTGGACCGTCCACCGACGGGCTCCCGAGCGCGCAGGCGTCGGCCCGATCCCGACCACCGAGCTGGCGCTGCTCAAGCAGGTCATCGACGCGCCCGGTTCGACCGTGGGGGAGCTGGCCGGCGCTCTGGGCCTCCGCCAGCCCAACGTGAGCGCCGCCCTCCGCGTGCTGGCCGACCGGGGTCTCGTCGTCCGGGAGGCGAGCCCGGCGGACCGCCGCCTCACCATGGTCTCGGCGACGGAGGGCGGCCACATCGAGCATGCGGCGATCGCGGCGAGCTGGTCGCAGCCGATCGAGGCGGCGATCGCCACGCTCAGCGACGAGCAGCGGGAGGCGCTGGCGAGCGCCACCCCGGCCCTCCGGGCGCTGTACGACGCGCTGCGTGCGGCCCGCGACGAGCCCGCTCCTTCCTGAGGATCAGGGCGGCCGGCTGCCGGCCCCGGGATCAGCGCTCGCCGAGGTAGCCCCGGCATCTGGGGACTACGGCCTGGCGTACACCTGGGGGACGTACCACCCGGTGACATCGAGCGGGGCGGACTCGGTCGGCCGGTGAGAGACCAGCCTCCGGCGGAGGTGCTGGCCGTTCGGGCCGTGCTCGGCGTAGTGGTCGAGCAGTAGGTCGTGGCCCAGGTCGTTGTTGAGGTCGCGCCAGATCGCGTGCACGTGTTGACCGGCGGCGACGGCGTTGTCGGCCTCCACGAGCAAGTCCTTCGTCGAGATCCGGTAGTAGTGCGCCGTGTTCGCCTCGAGTCCACCAGCCCAGGCGAACCGGATGTTGTGGGGGTCCTCGGCCAGGACCTGCCGGCGGTACTGCGCGGCGAGCTCGTCGGGGCCGGTCTCCACGTAGTAGAGGAGCAGCTCGCGCACAGCGTCCAGCTGCCCGCCGGAGAGGTCGGAGCCCTTGATGCCGGACGGGTCCGCCTTGACGAAGCGGAGGCGTTCACGATCCTCGTCGGTGGTCTCGTAGCCGACGATGCCCAGGTCCACCCAGTCGGGCCACTCCTCGGCGCCGACGCGCGGTACCTGGCGGGTCACGAAGTCGGCAGGGGCGACGTGGTGGACGACGGCCTCGTCCCGGGCATCAGGGGAGAGTGAGTTCAAGATCGCCAGTGCGCGGCGCTCGTTCTCGCCGAGCGCATCGAGAACGCCGGCGCCGACCGGTTGCGCGCCCATCGCGAGCGGTGTGACCGTGAGGTAGCGCTGCGCGACGATCGTGTAGTTGAGGGAGAGGTGGTGGCCGATGACCCGCCAGCCCCAGGTGTCCTCGAAGCCGGGGCGGCCCCAGAAGCTGAACCAGTAGCCCTCCGGGTCACGGAAGTTGCCGGCGAGCACGCCGAAGCCGCGCTCGATCACCTCGAGTTCTCGCAGCATGTTCTCCGTCGCCATGACTGACAGCGCCTGGCTGTAGCCCCGCATCGAGAGGCCGGCCTTCAGCAGCGTGTGGGCGATCACCTTCTGGTGCCGGTCCAGGGCGTGCATTGCGATGCCGGCACGATCGGGCTTCGGGATGAAGTCCCAGTCCACGCGGCCGGGTGCGTCCATGTCGGGGTCGATCGCGGCTGCCCTGAGGTCGGGGCGGAGCGAGTCGAGCAGCGCCCAGGTGGAGAAGAGCATCCGCTTGATCGTCACCGGTGCCTCGAAGGTCACGGTCGTGGTCGTGGCAGGGTTCGTCATGCTGTCGGCACTCCTCAGGCGAAGGGGTCGGGGGTGAGTGTGTACTTCGTCTGGAGGTACTCGTGGATGCCCTCATCGCCGCCCTCGCGGCCGAGCCCGGACATCTTCCAGCCGCCGAAGGGCGCGGCCGCGTTGGAGACGGCGCCGACATTGAGCCCCATCATCCCGGTCTCCAGGCGCTCGATCATGCGCTGGCCGCGTGCCAGTGACTCGGTGAAGACGTAGGAGACCAGGCCGTACTCGGTGGCGTTGGCCAGGGCCACCGCCTCGTCCTCGTCACGGAAGGATGCGATGGCCGCGACCGGTCCGAAGATCTCCTCGCTCAGCAGAGCGCTGCCGGCCTGCACGCCGGCAAGGACCGTGGCGGGATAGAAGAACCCGGGGCCTGCTGAGGGCGCCCCGCCGGTGCGCACCGTCGCGCCGCGGTCGACGGCGTCGCGGACCAGCTCGTCGGTCTTGGCGACCGCACGTTCGTCGATCAGCGGGCCGATGGCCACGCCGGGCTCGGTGCCGGGTCCCATGACCAGGCTCTCGACCCGGTCGGTGAGCCGGTCGGTGAACTCCTCGACGACCCTCTCGTGCACGAGCAGCCGGTTGGCCGCGGTGCACGCCTGGCCGATGTTGCGGAACTTCGCCAGTATCGCGCCGTCGATCGCCTTGTCCAGATCGGCGTCCGCGAAGACGATGAAGGGCGCATTGCCTCCGAGCTCCATCGACGTGCGGAGGACGCCGGGGGCGGCTTGCTCCAACAGTCGCCGGCCCACCGGAGTCGAGCCGGTGAAGGAGAGCTTGCGGAGGCGCGGGTCGGCGATGATCGCCTCCGACATCGTCCCGGGGGCCGCCGTGGTGACGACGTTGACGACGCCCGCAGGTAGGCCGGCCTCCTCGAGCAGCTGCACGAAGTACGCCGTCGTGAGCGGCGTCAGGGCGGCCGGCTTGATCACGACCGTGCACCCGGCAGCGAGGGCGGGTGCGACCTTGCGGGTCGCCATCGCCAGCGGGAAGTTCCACGGCGTGATGAGGTAGCACGGGCCGACCGGGTGCTGGGTCACGATCATCCGGCCGGAGCCCTCCGGGCTGGCGCCGTAGCGGCCCGAGATGTGGGCCGCCTGCTCGCTGAACCAGCGAAGGAACTCGCCGCCGTACGCCACCTCGCCCCGCGCCTCGGCGAGCGGCTTGCCCATCTCGAGGGTCATCAGCAGGGCGAACTGCTCGGCTCGCGCGGTCAGGAGATCGAACGTGCGCCGCAGGATCTCCGCCCGCTCCCGTGCCGGCGTGACGGCCCACGACCGGAAGGCCGTGTCCGCCGCATCGAGCGCGGCCACGCCGTCGGCGACGGAAGCCGAGGCGACGGTGCGGATGACCTCGCCCGTGGCGGGGTCCTGGACGTCGAGGGTCGCTCCGTCAGAGGCGCCCCGCCACTCCCCGCCGATGTAGAGGCTGTCGGGGACCGACGCGAGGAGTGCGACTTCGTGCTGGTTCATCGGGTGTCTCCTCAGCTGCTCAGGACTGCGAGCAGGTCACAGTGGACGACCGCGCCCCGGTCGAGCCGTGCCGCGATCGCCTGGCGGGCCGGGCGGCTCGCCGGGTCGGGGAACATGGACGTCCACTCGCGGTTCAGCGTCTCTCGGTCGTTCGGATCGGTGAGGTGGAAGGTCATCTTGAGGATGTCGTCGCACGTGCCACCAAGCTCCTCCATCAGGCGCCGCACGTGGGCGAAGACATGGGCGAACTGCTGGTCGGGATCGGGAGGCATCTCCCCGGTCCGGGGATCGCGCCCGGTGATCGCCCCGGTCGCCACGAAGGGGCCGATGCGGCTCGCGGCGGGGATCGGATTGACATGGCTGAACCCCGGCAGGTGGACGCTAGTGCGCTGGCCCATGTCGCTCAGCCCTCGGCGATGACGCGGTTCTCGATGTGGCCGAGCCCCTCGATCTCCGCGCGGACCAGGTCGCCGACCTTGAGGAAGTTGCCGGTCGGGGCACCGATGCCCGACGGCGTCCCGGTGGCCAGGATGTCACCCGGCATGAGGGTGAAGACCTGCGAGAGGTAGGCGATCTGCTCATAGATGTCGTAGACCATGTCGCTGGTCGACCAGTCCTGACGGACCTCGCCGTTGACCGTCAGTCGCATCTGCAGGTCGAGTGGGTCGGCGATCTCGTCGTCGGTCGTCAGCCACGGTCCGATCGGGCCGTGGGTGTCGAAGGACTTGCCGAGCGTGAACGTCGGCGACTTCTTCTGCAGCCAGTCGCGGACGGACACGTCGTTCGTGACGAGGTAGCCGGCGATCACCGAGCGTGCATCCTCGACGGGGACGTGCTTGCAGCGCTGGCCGATGACCACCCCGAGCTCGATCTCGTAGTCGAGAGCGTCGGAGATGCTCGGCTTCACGATGGCGTCGAAGGGCCCGACGATGCAGGAGACCTGCTTGTTGAACCACATCTGGCTCTCGGGGATGGGGATGCCAGCTGCGCGCGCCTCCTCGGCGTGCTCCTTGTAGTTCATGCCGATGCCCAGGTACTTCTGCGGGTTGTCGATCGGCGGCTCGAGGACGACGTCGACGAGCGAGTGCGACCGGCCTCCGGCCGCGAGGATCTGCTGCTTGAGCGAGGGAAGCACCGGCAGGATGGCGCGCAGTGACGTGCCACCGACGATGTCGGAGATGTCGATGACGTGGTCGCCGTCGACCCGGCCGAGTCGGGTCGGTCCGTCGGCGGTGTGGAAACGGGCGATCTTCACTTCTGCTCCTCGTGAGCGATCTTGTCGAGCCGGGCCTGCTCGGCCGCGGTGGGCGTCCAGACGTGCTCCCCGTCCGGTGTCATCTGGAAGCTGACGAAGCGCCACCTCCCGTCCTCGCAGCGGCGCAGCACCTGGATCACCTGGCCGGCCACGGTCCGCTCGGTGCCGTCAGGGCTGCCGAGTCGATTGGTCAGGCGGCCCGTCATGATCGCGACGTCGCCGATGAGGCGGATCGTCAGCTCGCCGCGGCTGGCGCCCTTGTACGGCGCCCGTGTGGCGACGTGCTCGAGCAGCTGCTTCTTGTCATGGGTCAGCCCCGGCGCGTGGGTGTGGATCAGTGAGTCGTCGTAGAGGTCTTCGAGCGTCGCCATGTCGAGGTCGAGCAGGGCCCTCTGGCGCCGCTCCTCGACGGCGAGGATCTCGGTGCGCGTGTCCGCGTCCGCCAGCACGACGGGGTCGACCGTCATGCCTTGGCTCCGTACTCGTCCAGGTCGTTGGTGCGGTAGCCGGTGGCCTCGCCGGCCTCGAAGCCGGGTCGCGGTGAGCCCACGAGGGCGTGGTACCTGCTGAAGATCTCGTCGGCCTCGGCGAGCGGCAGCACGTCCTCGACGTCGTCGAAGGGCCTGCCCTCCGTGCGTTCGGCGACCATCCGGCGGATGACCTCGTAGCCCTCGCCTCGCATGTTCATCACGATCCGGTTGACGCCCTCTCGTCGGGCCTCGTCGTACCTGACGAAGGCCGCGTGCGGGTCGTCCGGGGCCTCGGCGAGCTTGTCGACGATGACTCGGGCGTCCAGCATCGCCTGGGTGATGCCGTTGCCTCCCCGCGGGTACATCGCGTGGGCGGCGTCGCCGAGCAGCGCAACTCGGCCGTCGACCCAGTTCTCCAGCGGGTCGTGCCGGATCAGCGGGAAGAGGTAGACCTCGCGGGCGTCCCGCATCATCTGCTGCACGTCGAGGAAGGGAAGCTTGACGGTGTCGAACAGCGGGATGACCTCGCTGATGTCTCCGACCTGGTTCCAGTCCTCGATGGTCTCCTCGCCGTTCGTCTCGGCGACCCAGTTGACCAGCGTCTTCCCGGTCCGCTCGAAGTCGTCGGCGATCGGGTAGACGATCATCGACGCGACGTTGGGATCGCCGATGTGGAGGATCGTGTGACCGTTGCGGAACGGCTCCATGAGCGTGGTACCGCGCCACATCGTGATGCCGGAGAAGTGTGGCTCGGACAGGTCGGGGACCATCTGCTTGCGGATCGCCGACTTGATGCCGTCGGCGGCGATGGCTGCCTGGTGTCGGACCTGCTCGGTCCGTCCGTCGGCGTGCTCGAGGTCGAGGGTCACGCCCGTCTCGTCCTGGGAGTAGCCGGTCACGCCGGCGCCGAGGTGGATGGCGTCGGAGCCGAGCCGTTCGACGACGACGGTGTACAAGAGCATCTGGAGCGAACCACGGTGGACGAAGCGCTGCTCGTGCAGATAGCCCATGTGAACGCCGCACTTCTCGGCGTAGATCTCCTGCCCGAAGTGGTTGTAGAAGATCGAGTCCTCGGCATCGACGGAGATCGCTCGGAACTCCTCGAGCAGGCCGAGGTCATCGATCTCGGCGGTGCCGACCGTCTTGATGTCGACACCGACACCGAGCGGCCTGAGCTCCGGCACGACCTCGTAGACGGTCGGCCGGAAGCCCCGTTGGTGCAGGCGCAGCGCGGTGAGCAGGCCAGCGGGCCCGGCGCCGATGATCGCGATGTCGAGATCGTGGGAAGTCATGTCGTGGTCCTCGGGGTGCGGGTCGGGTGTGTGGTCAGGAGGCCGGAGCGGAGAGCTCGGCGAGGAAGCTGGTGGTGGCGACCCAGGCACGCGCGGCGCTGCGCGGGTGGTACGCGAAGAGCTCCGGGTGGGGGGAGTGCATCGCCCTGGAGCTGGTGAAGGCGTGCGTGGTGCCGCTGTAGAGGTGCAGCTGGTAGTCCAGACCGGCCCCGTCCAGGTCGTCGGTCAGCCGGCTCCACATGGATGGTGTGGCCATGGGGTCCCGGGTGCCGACGGCGAGGAGCACAGATGCCGAACCGGGCCGGCTCCAGTCGTGGTCGAGCAGGTCGAGCCCGGGGTGGATCGCCGCGACCCCTGCGACGTGTGCGCCGGTGCGGAGGTACTCGAGCGCTGACGAGCCGCCGAAGCAGTAGCCGAGGAGCGCAAGGGGGCGGTCAGTGAACTCCCGCTGCGCGGCCAGCGCGGTGTGGGCGGCCGACACACGTCCGAGCCAGCGTTCGCGATCCCCTGTCAGCGAGCCGATCAGCGGTCCGATCTCTGCGTCGGAGGTGGGGACGCTGCGTTCGCCCCACACATCGGCCGTGAACACGGGGTGCCCGCGGGCGGCGAGCTGTCGCGCGACGGTCGCCATGTCCGCGCTGATGCCGAAGGCGTCGTGGAGCAGGAGGACCGCGGCGGTGTCAGCAGCATCGGTCGCGGACGGGTGGATCATCCCCACCATCCGGGTGTCGTCGTGCCAGTACTCGACGTCCCGGGGAGCTGCCTCGGTCACAGGCTGTCGTCCTCTCGAGCTGCGCGGGTGTCCATCGGGACGTGCTGTGCGGATGTGGTGCGCACCACAGGGTGCACCGGAACCGTAGAGGAGATCGTGTACGATTTCAACAATGATTTGGGTGATATGAGGGGTTGCGCTCGAGCGGATTATGTATATGGTTTCGTACACGATCCCCCGTGACGGGCATCACACGCCGTACGAACCAGTCAGGGAGCACCAGTTCAGATGACCGAGATCTCCACGACCGCCGAGCCGGCAACCGACGTGACTCCTCCCGTAGGGGCCGAGCCGCTCGCACCAGCCAAGCGAGGCAGCGGTGCGGTGTGGATCGCCTCCCGGTTCGCCGTCATCGGCGTCTGGATCGCCCTGGCCGTCCTCTTCGCTGCCCTCCGTCCGGACACGTTCTTGACGTCGGGGAGCTTCAAGGTGATCTTCGGGAGCCAGAACCAGGCGGCCCTGGTCTTCCTCACTGCGGCCTTGTTGTGCACGATCGTGGTCGGCGAGTTCGTCGACATGTCGATCGCCTCGAACTACGGACTCTCGGCCATCATGCTGACCGTCCTCAACGTCAACCACGGCTGGGGCGTGGGTGCGGCCGCGTTCGCCTCGCTCGTCCTGTCCACCCTGGTCGGGGCCGTCAACGGCTGGCTGGTGGTCAAGGTCGGCGTGAACACGATCGTCGTCACCCTCGGCATGGGGACGTTCTTGCTGGGTATCGCGCTGTGGGTCTCCGACCTGATGCCCGTCAGCGGCCTGCCGGCCGGATTCAAGGACGTCGCGCTGCAACCGGTTCTGGGCCTGCCGATCAGCTTCTTCTACGGGGTCGCGCTCATGCTGGTGTTCGCCTACGTCCTGCACTTCACCCCGCTGGGCCGCAACATGCGATTCGTCGGCGAGAGTCGTGAGGTGAGCCGGTTGGCCGGTGTGCGAGTGACCCGGGTCCGTATCGGCGCCTTCGCGATCGCCGGCCTCATCGCCGGCGTCGGCGGTGTGCTCTCCGCGGCCGCCACCGGAGGCTTCGACCCGAACGTGTCGCAGAGCTACCTGCTGCCCATCTTCGCAGCCACATTCCTGGGCACGGCGATCCTCCAGCCGGGTCGCTTCAACCCGATCGGCACCCTGATGGCCGTCTTCTTCCTCGCCACCGGAGTCCTCGGCCTTCAGCTGCTCGGTGCGAGCTCCTGGGTGACGAGCGTCTTCTACGGCGGCGTTCTCGTGGTCGCCGTCACGATCTCGACCGTGCTGCGCGAACGCTCGCGCTGATCCATCGCCGGTCGCTCTCGGAACTGCCACAACTGCCAGCGCCGTCCTCAGCAAACAGAAGGAGCCTCACATGAGTTCTGCACGTCCCGTTACCGCCCTACGGCGCGTCCGTGCGTGGGCTGTCGCCGGCGGTGCTGCCGTCCTGGCGACCTCTCTCGTCGCCTGCGGCAGCGACTCGGACGGGTCGAGCGCCGCTCCGACCGGTGACACCTCGAGCTCCGCCCTGAGCGGCGACCTCGCTGTTGCGATGAAGCCTCTCGACGCCTACCCGGTGCCGACCGAGCCGCTGGACAACGTCGCATCGGTCTCCGGCAAGACCATCTACTACATCCCGATCACGATGCAGGCTCCGCAGTTCACGACGACCGAGAAGGCGCTGACCGCCGCAGCCGACGCCGTCGGCATGCACGTCCAGGTCTGCGACGGCAAGGGGACGCCGACGGACATCGGCGCCTGCATCGGCCAGGCCACGGATGCCAAGGCGGCGGCGATCGTGGCCGACGCGATCCCGTACGTCCTGGCCTCGAACGGCCTCGACGCCGCGCAAGAGGCCGGCATCCCCGTCGTCATCAGCAACCAGGTGCCCGACGAGGCGCACCCTGCCTCGAAGACGCTCACGTGGGTACCGGTCCCCGGCAGCGAGCAACAGATCCGCCTCTTCGACTGGATCGCTGCCGACTCCCAGGGCAAGGGCAGCATCCTGGTCAACCAGAGTGCCGACGGGCCGTCTCCGGCGAGCTACGTCGCCGACGGCCAGGCGGCGCTGAAGGAGGACTGCCCGGAGTGCAAGCTGACGATCAACCAGGTGTCGTCGTCCAACTTCGCTCTCGTCCCCTCGTCGACCAGCGCCGCGCTGCTCAAGGACCCGGGCATCACCTACGTCGACGCTCAGTTCGAGCAGTATCTCCAGCCGACGCAGGGTGGTGTGCAGCAGACGTCTCGGACCGATATCAAGGTCACCACCGGATCGGCGTCCCTCGGTGGCCTCAAGGCGCTGGAGTCCGGATCCCTCGCCGCGGTCACCGCTCAGGCGGCCGCCTTCCAGGGCTGGGTCAACACGGACGCCGCGCTGCGCCTGATCCTCGGTCAGGCCGTGCCTGAGTACAACATCCCGACCCGTCTGTTCACCAAGGACAACATCGGCGACGTCACCCTCACCGAGGAGGCGGAGCTCTCCGGCGAATGGTTCGGGCCGACCAGCTTCACCGATGACTTCAAGAAGCTCTGGGGCGTCGCGTGATCGACACTCGAGGGGCGCCGGTCCGGGGCGTGAGCCTCGCGCCGGCGGGTCCGCGGCTCGGAGTTGAGTCGGTGTCGATGACGTTCGGCAATGCCCGCGTCCTCGGTGGCGTCACCTTCGACGTCGCGCCGGGCGAGATCCACGCCCTGATCGGGCAGAACGGTTGTGGTAAGTCGACACTCGCGAAGATCCTCACAGGCGTCTACGCTCCGGATCTCGGCAGTCGGATCCGGGTCGACGGCGCAGAGCTGCAGCTGCCGATCCGACCGGACGAGGCTCGGGCCGCGGGAGTGGCGGTCGTTCATCAGAGCCTCGGATTGGTCAAGGACGCGACGGTCCTGGAGAACACCCGCCTCGGCCGGCTGACCGGCTCGCGGTTCCTGCGCCGCATCGACTGGCGGCGCGAGCGCGCGGCGAGCGAGGCCGTCTTCGAACGGATGGGTCGCCGGATCCCTCTGGACGCGCGGATCGCGGATCTGCGTGAGGACGAGCGCGCCGTGGTCGCCATTGCCCGGGCCCTGCAGGACCTTCCCGACGACGGTGGCCTGATCATCCTCGACGAGTCGACCCGCGCTCTGGGCCGTGACTCTCTGGAGCGCTTCTTCGGGTTGCTCGACGGCATCGTCGCCACCGGTACGTCGGTGCTGCTGATCACGCACCGGCTGGAGGAGGTCGTCGATGCTGCCGATCGCGTGACCGTGCTCCGTGACGGTGAGGTGGTCGTCGCAGGCCGTACCGTCGCGGGGATGGACAAGACCGCGCTGGCGTCACTCATGCTCGGCCGCAACGCCGACGACCTCGAGCATCGGACCGCTGCGGGCACCGTCGGTGGTGCTCCAATCCTCGTCGAGGGAGTCAGCGGTCTGGGTGTGCGCGACCTCTACATCACTGTGCAGCCCGGCGAGGTGGTCGGGCTCACGGGCCTGGGTGGCTCCGGCTACGACGACGTTCCCTATCTGCTGGCCGGGGTCTCACGGGCGGATGCGGGCATCATCACGGTGCCGCGCGGCACGGCCAACCTCCGTCGGCTCAGCCCGGCTCGGGCCGTCGCGGCTGGCATCGCCCTCGTGCCGGAGGGCCGC
This sequence comes from Nocardia sp. 149-1B, assembly GCF_057747975.1. NCBI lineage: Bacteria > Bacillati > Actinomycetota > Actinomycetes > Mycobacteriales > Nocardiaceae > Nocardia > Nocardia sp. 149-1B. The sequence goes on along the minus strand of NZ_CM173233.1, from coordinate 4,259,610 downwards.
GAAGCGGCCGGCCTGGCGATGGAGATGACGCTCTCGGAGAACCTGGCGTTTCCGCAGACGTGTACCGCGAAACGGTCGGTAGCGCCCCTCCGGGGTCGTGCCGAGAAGGCGCTCGCCCAGGACTGGATCGACCGGCTCGACGTCCGGCCCCCACGGCCGGACATCTTGCTGAGGAACATGAGCGGTGGCAACCAGCAGAAGATCCTGCTGGCCAAGTGGCTGGCCACCGACCCGAGCCTTCTGCTCCTCCATGAGCCCACCCAGGCTGTCGACGTCGGCGCCCGGCACACGATCGTCCAGGCCGTCCGTGCGGCAGCCACGGCCGGTTGCGCCGTCATGGTCGCTGGGTCCGACGAGAACGAGCTGGCCCTCCTGTGTGACCGTGTCCTCGTCTTCGACGGGGGTGTGGTCCGGGAGGAGCTGACTGATGAGATCACTCCGGAGCGGATCGTCGGCGCCCTGTACGCCGACGGCTCGCGCGGCCGCCTTCGACAGAGGGCCGCCACCGGCTGACACACGACCGTGGCGCGACCATGACGTACCACGCACGAGAACCGCACCGACACCAGCGAGCGAGAAGAGTGACCGATCCCATGACCGTCGTCGACATCAACATCCACCACCTCCCGGAAGACCTCTTCACCAACGAGAAGATCCTCAACGGCTTCCTGAACAGCGCTCCCCGCGGCTTCGGCGAGATCGCCAGCGTCATCACGATGGAGGACGGCAAGAAGCAGCTCGTTCTCGAGAAGCCGAAGGGGTACCCCAACCTCAACTACGTCGAGGGCGACTACTCGACCGAGGCGAAGCTGAAGGCCATGGACGAAGCCGGCGTCGACTACGGCGTCATGCGTGTCCCGGTGTGGCAGGAGTGGCTGGACCTCGAGACCTGCAAGGCCGTCAACGACAACGCCGCCAAGATCGTCGCCGAGTCCGACGGCCGTCTCTTCTCGACGGTCTGCGTGCCGCCGTGGGGTGGCAAGGAGAACATCTACGAGCTCGAGCGCTGCCTCGACAACGGCGCCGTCGGCGTCCAGGTCGCCTGCCACTACGGCCAGCTGTACCTCGACGACCCGGTCTTCCGTCCCTACCTGAAGATCCTCAACGACAAGAAGGTGCCGGTGATCGTGCACCACACGCCGCTGCCGGTGGAGTGGAAGTCGGTCATCGACTACCAGAACTTCCGTCGCGAGTACGGCCGCATCATCGACCAGGGCATCGCTGTCGGCCGGGAGGTCTTCAGCGGCATGTTCGACGAGCTGCCGGACCTCAGGTTCACGCACACCATGCTTGGCGGCAACTGGTTCGCGGCCACGGCTCTGCTGACCCCGCACGCGCCCAAGCCCGGGGAGGCCATCCAGCGCCTGTCGACCACGGGCGGAGACAAGATCAGGCAGTACCTCGAGAACAACATCTTCTTCGACCTGACCCACCCGCACTCGTGGGGCAAGGTCCAGGTCGAGGCAGCGCTCCAGATCAATGGGGCCGACCACTACATGTTCGGCTCCTCGTTCCCGGTCTTCCGGTCGTGGATGAGTCAGGGCGTCGAGTTCGTCAACCACGAGCTGGACATCAGCGATGCCGACCGCGAGGCCGTCATGTACGGCAACGCGAAGAAGATGTTCAACCTCCCGATCTGACCGAGAACAGGGCCGAGACATGAGTGCCACCCCCGACGAGGACATCGACGACTTCTTCACCACCGCCCGGACGGCCGGCCGTGACGACGCGGTCGAGCTCTCCGACGAGAGCTATCGCACGCACCTGCTCGACCTCGAGGACCCTAAGCTCGTCGAGGTCCGCGGGATGACCTATGAGCAGTTCGCCCAGGACCGTTACCAGGCGCCGTTCCTGCGTGATCTCCTCGTCCACTGGGACGGGCTCTACCGCGAGCCATTCGTCGGGATCACCGCCGACGGTCAGGTCCAGGAGGGGCTCTACTCGCTCCCGGAGCGACCGGCGACGTACGACGCTGCGGCTGCCGCCGCGGCTGAGCGGTTCCTGGGGATGCTGACACCAGGAGAGCTCGATGCCGTGCAGTACGACATCGATGCGCCGCAGTGGCGGGCGTGGAGCAATCCCGAGTTCATGGTGTACCGGGTCGGCCTGCGGATGGAGGTACTCGCCGAGGGCAAGACAGCGGCGATCCACGGGGTGCTGCGGGCGTCGATGAGTCCGCAGGGCTATGACCGCGTCGGCGCCGCGATGGAGCTCAACGGCTACCTCGGCGAGCTCGTCGGCCTGCCGACGATCATGAACCGCCACAGCTATTGGTTCTCGATCTTCGGTGACCCGGCGGTGGGTGACCAGGGAGAGCCGTGGGGATGGCAGCTCTTCGGCCACCACGTCGCGCTGAACTTCGTCGCCGTCGGCGGCCGGCACGTCATCGCGCCGGTCTTCCTCGGAGGCGAGCCGGCGCTGACGGACGACGCCGAGGACGAGCGTCGGCCGCTGTTCGAGGCACGTGAGTCGCTTGCGCTCCGGCTGGGGGCCTCCCTGACGCCGGCACAGCGGGAGGAAGCCGTGGTCTTCGGCTCGGTGCTGGATCCCGCCATGCCCGAGGGCCGCCTCCATCCCGCCGACGAGCGGCACGTGGCCGGTGCCTTCCGCGACAACCGCGTGATCCCCTACGAGGGCATCAACGCCGGCGACCTCGACGACGCCCAGCGCGAGTTGCTGCGAAGCATCGTGGCCGACTCGCTGCTGCTCCTGATCGAGTCACAGCGCGAGCAGGCGCTGAGCGAGTACGACGCTCACCTCGGTGAGACCTGGCTTTCCTGGTACGGCGCTACGGACGGTTCGCAGCCGTTCTACTTCCGCGTGCACAGTCCGGTGTTGATCACGGAGTTCGACGACCATGCCGGGGTGTGGCTCACCAACAAGCTGCCCGCTCGCTTCCACGTGCACACCACGCTGCGCCACCCGAACGGCAACGACTACGCCAGGGCGCTCGTCGCGCAGTGGCGCGAGCGCGGCGAGTGATCCGTGGCGTCCGGCTCAGAACCGACGGGGCGGGAGGGTGGCCTCGTACTTCGTGACCGCCTCGATCGTGTTGATCTCGTGCTGCTTGGCGGCTGCCTCGATGGCCTCGGCCGACGAGCCGGACTCGATCAGCTGGAGGATGCCCTCATGCTCGGCGATGGCGGCCTGGGCGCGGCCGGGGGCATACCAGAACGCCGACCTCCGGACGACCTCGAGGCGCGCCCACTCGTTGTCGACCATGTCGACGAGGCGGCGGTCGGGACAGCGGCAGGCGAGCAGTTGGTGGAACTCCCGGTTCAGCCGACCAAAGCGGGCCGGATCGAAGTCGGCAAGTGCCTCCTTCATCTGCCGGTCGAGCGTATGGGCAGCTGTCAGGTCGGACTCGGTCAGGTGGGGCGCCGAGAGCGCCGTGGCGAAGCCGCCGAGGCGCGCCACGATGTGCAGTCCCTGCTGCCAGGCATCGGTGTCGAACGTCGCGACGAGTGCGCCGACGTTCGGGACGATCTCCACCCAACCCTCGGCCTCGAGACGACGCAGCGACTCACGCCACGGCACCGAGCTGATGCCGTGCTCCCGGACCAGTTGGTCGATGACCAGGCGGTGTCCGGGCCCGTAAGCGCCCTCCATGATCCGCTCTTTGAGGATCCGGAACGCCTGCTCGGACTTGCTGGGCATGGACCGAATCCAATCATGATCCCGTACACGATGCATCGGAGCGCCTGCTGATGACCCCCGAACTCCGCGCCAAGCTCGAGTCCGCGCCGGTCGCGGGCCTCTCGGCCCAGCTGCGCCGCCGAGGACTGGAAGGCGTCTTCATCGACGGCGTGCGCTCACTGGTCCCGGGCCAGCGGTTCGTCGGAACCGCCAGGACGCTGCGCTTCGTGCCCTTCCGGGAAGACCTCTTCGACCGCCACGGCGGTGGCTACAACGCGCAGAAGCGGACCTTCGACACCGTCGAGCAGGGGGAGGTCCTCGTGATCGAGGCACGAGGCGAGCGCGGGTCAGCCACCCTCGGTGACGTCCTGGCCATCCGCGCCCAGACCCGAGGAGCGGCCGCCATCGTGACCGACGGTGGGGTCCGCGATGCCGAGGCGGTCGCCGCCGTCGGCATCCCTGTCTTCACCTCGGGCCCTCACCCGGCCGTCCTCGGGCGCCGGCACGTGCCGTGGGACGCCGACCTGACCATCGCCTGTGGTGGAGCGACCGTGCAGCCCGGCGACGTCATCGTCGGCGACGCCGACGGGGTGATCGTGATCCCGCCGGGTATCGCCGACGAGGTCGCGGATGCCGCGATCGCTCAGGAGGAGGAGGACGGCTGGATCGCGACGCAGGTCGCCGCGGGTCACCCGATCGAGGGGCTCTTCCCGATGAACGCCGAGTGGCGCGCTCGGTACGACGCCGCACGTCTCGCGCACGCCGACCCGGGGCGGACCCCCCGGTGACCCAGACAGTCCCCGCGCCACCGGCGACGAGCAAGTCCCAGATCGCCTACGAGTGGATCCGCGAGCGGATCAGGTCGGGCACCTTCGGCCCCGGCTATCGGCTCGTGTTGTCCAACCTGGCCTCGCAGCTCGACATGAGCGCGGTACCTGTCCGCGAGGCGATCAGCCACCTGACGGCCGAGGGGCTGGTGACCTTCGAGCGCAACGTCGGCGCCAAGGTGGCGATGGTCGACTCCACCCAGTACCTGGTGGCGATGGAGGTGATCACGGTCATCGAGAGCGCCGCCACCGCGCTGGCGGCGCCGTACCTCACCGTGGCCGATCTGGGTCGCGCCCGGGAGCTCAACCAGGTGATGCGCAGCGGACTGGCGGACTTCGACTCCCGGTTGTTCAGCGTCCTCAACCAGGAGTTCCACCACACGCTCTACCTGAAGTGCCCCAACCCGCGGCTGTTGGCCATGGTCGAGAGCGAGTGGGGACGCTTGGGCCACCTGCGGGACTCCATCTTCGGCTTCCTGCCCCGCCGGCCGCGCGAGTCGGTCTGCGAGCACGACGCCCTGCTCGACCTCATCGAGGCGGGCGCCGACCGCGACGAGATCGAGTGGGCGGTGCGAGCGCACCGCACGGCCTCCCTCACGGCGTTCCGCAGCAACCGCGACCACGACCACGACCTCGAAGGAGCCTGACCGTGCTTTCCGCCAACGCCCTCGACGCGCTCGCCGCCGAGCTCGAGCGCGCCCACAGTGATCGCTCGGTCCTGCCGAGGATCTCGGCGCGGCACCCGGAGGCGACGGTCGAGGACTCCTACGCCATCCAAGGCAGGTGGCGTGACCGGCGGATCGAGGCAGGTCGACGCCTCGTTGGACGCAAGATCGGCCTGACGTCGAGAGCCATGCAGGCTGCGACCGGGATCACCGAGCCGGACTACGGGGTGATCTTCGACGACACGGTGTGGGAGAACGGGGCGGTCGTCCCCTTCGACGAGTTCTCCAACGTGCGCGTCGAGGTCGAGCTGGCCTTCCTGCTGTCGGCTCCCCTGGAGGGGCCGCACTGCACGGTCTTCGACGTGCTCCGCGCCACCGAGTACGTCGTACCGGCGCTGGAGATCCTCAACTCCCACCTGGAGCTGGAGGGACGGACCATCGTCGACACGATCGCCGACAACGCGGCGTACGGCGGCCTGGTCCTCGGCGGCAACCCGACCCGCCCCGACGCGGTCGACCTCCGCTGGATCTCCGCCCTGCTCTATCGCAACGAGTCCATCGAGGAGACCGGTGTCGCGGCCGGAGTGCTCAATCATCCGGCGACCGGCGTGGCCTGGTTGGCGAACAAGCTGCATCAACATGGTGCGAGCCTCGATGCCGGTGAAGTCGTCCTTGCGGGGTCGTTCACCCGGCCGATGTGGGTGTCCCGTGGCGACAGCGTCCTGGCTGACTACGGACCGATGGGGACGATCTCGTGCAGCTTCCAGTGACGTTCGGCGAGGCGATCGCCTCCGCGGACCGACCGCTCGTCGGGATGTGGGTGTCCAGCGGCAGTCCCCTCGTCGCAGAGATTTGCGCGGGCGGTGGGCTGGACTGGCTGCTCATCGACATGGAGCACGGCCCCAACCAGCTCGAGCCCGTGCTCGCGCAACTGCAGGCCGTCGCGGCGTATCCCGCGGTGCCTGTGGTCCGGGTGCCGGGCCTGCTGCCGGTGATGATCAAGCAGGTCCTCGACCTCGGAGCGCAGAACATCCTGGTGCCGATGGTCGACAACGCCGATCAGGCGGCAGCCGCCGTACGAGCGGTCCGGTACCCGCCGTGGGGGGATCGGGGAGTGGGGTCGGCGCTCGCCAGATCGGCCCGGTGGAACCGGGTCGAGGACTACCTGGTGAACGCGGACAGGCACGTGTCGCTGTTCGTCCAGATCGAGTCGAAGCTCGGTGTCGACAACGCTGCTGCCATCGCCGCCGTGGATGGTGTCGCCGGCGTCTTCGTCGGCCCCTCCGACCTGGCCGCATCGATGGGGTTGATCGGCGAGCAGACCCATCCGGACGTGGTTGCTGCCGTGGCGCGCGCCTTCGACGGCGTGCGACAGGCCGGCAAGCCGGTGGGCGTCAACGCGTTCGATCCGCAGGTCGCCGACGGCTACCTGGCCAACGGCGCGTCGTTCGTGCTGGTCGGCGCGGACGTGGCCCTCCTCGCCCGCGGATCCGAGGCGCTGGCGGCCCGCTTCATCGCCGCCGACGTCCCCACCCGCGCCGGTTACTGACCGGCTCTCGATCCTGCTCAGAAGGAACACCATGGAACCCGCAGCCCGCGGCCCGCGCCGCTCACCGCCTCGTCCCGTCGAGGTCCTCTCGGTCGAGCGGCTGACCGACCGCATGCGGTCGATCGTCTTCGGCGGCGAATCGCTCGCCACGTTCGGCCCGCCACCGCCGACCTCGCACATCAAGCTCTTCCTTCCCGGTGACTCCGGCGACGTCGCGGTGCCCGAGGTCACGTCCGAAGGACTGAGGTGGCCCGAGGGACGCCCGACGATGCGCACCTACACCCCTCGCCGTTTCGACGCGCGCACCTGCACCCTCGAAGTGTGGTTCGTGCTCCACGGTGACGGACCGGCAGCTACCTGGGCAGCGGGTGCTCGGCACGGGGACCGGGTCGCGATCGGCGGCCCGGGCGGCCGCTGGGCGGTGGCTCCGGACGCCCCGACCTGGTGGATCGGTGGCGACGAGAGCGCCGTCCCTGCCATCGCGACACTGATCGAGTCGCTGCCGACCGACGTGACCGCGCAGGTCCATCTGGAGGTCGACGGCGACGACGACCACCTGGACCTGCCGCCACACCCCGGTGTCACCACGGTGTGGCACCACCGCTCTGGCCGGGGCTGGGGTGAACGACTGCTCACCGCCGTCCGGGCCGCAGACCTCGCCGAGCACGGCCACGTCTGGACGGCGTGCGAGGCCAGCGCCGTACGCCGCATCCGTGCGCACCTGCTGGACGAGCGGTCCCTGGCCCGAGACCGCGTCACCACGCGGGGCTATTGGCGCGTGGGCGAGGCGAACCACCCCGACCACGACTTCGGCGATGACTGAGCCGGTGCGCCAGCTCCGGCTGGGAGTGATCGTCGCGAGCGTCCGTCCGGGGCGGGTCGGGGACAAGGTCGGCGCCTGGATCGCCGATCGAGCTCGGCAGCACGAGGAGCTCGAGGTCGACCTCATCGACCTGGCCGAGGTCGACCTACCGGCCAGGACCGACGAGCCGCACCATCCGAGGACCGGTGACTACGTCCAGGACCACACCGTGGCGTGGAGTGCGCGCGTGGCGTCGTGCGACGCGTTCGTCATCGTCACCCCGGAGTACAACCACGGCTACCCGGCATCGCTGAAGAACGCGCTCGATCTCGTCTTCCAGGAGTGGGCCTACAAGCCGGTGGGCTTCGCGTCGTACGGCGGAGTCTCGGGCGGTCTGCGTGCGGTCCAGCAGCTGAAGCAGGTCGTCCTGGCGCTCCGCATGGTCCCGGTTGCCGAGGCCTTCGTCGGGCCGTTCATCCGCGGTCAGATCGGGGACGACAGATTCGAGCCGAACGACCAGCAGTCCATCGCCACCAGGGCCATGCTCGAGGAGATCCTCCTGCTGGGTCGGCGGCTCGTCGCCCTGCAACCCGGCGGCTGACCGGCGCGGTACTCGGCAGGTCGAGGAGGGGGGCGTGGCCCTGCCCTCGCCTTCTCCGCACTGACCGGCTGTGCCGATCACGTCGAGCGGTCCGCCTGCTCGTGCAGCCAGTCGACGAGGACCGCGTTCATGCGCAGGCCGAGCTCGACCTGTGCCGAGAACGGCTCGCCGGGCTCGAGGGGCCCCTGGAGCTCGCGGATGGCTCCCGCTGCTCGCGATGGCGGTGCTCGGGCTCGGTATGGGCCCCGCGCTCTCGGGGCTCCAGGTGGCGATCGGCCGGATGACCGCTCCCGCCGGCCGCGGCGCCGCGATGGGCACCCTGCCGATGGGCCGTCAGGTGATCGGGGTCGTCGCCCTCGCCGTCGGCGAGGCGCTGTTCCGGGGGCGGATCGTCGAGCACGGACCGGCGTCGGCCGCGGGGTGGAGCGTGGCCTGGGTCGGCCGGTGCCGGCGCGCTCGTCGCCGCGATCGGGCTCGCCGGAGTGCGGGAGCGGCTGCCCGAGGGGCCGCCCACCTCGGTCTCAGCGGAATCGGGCGCGCACCCGGGTCACGAGAGCCGGACCAGCACGTCGCGCCCCAACTCGGCGATCGAGGCGTACCCGTTGAGGCCCATCGTCAGGTCGGCCTCGGCGAGCAGGCAGGACAGCACGAACTCGATGCCCGGCGTACCGCCCAGCACCGCCCCGTAGCCGTAGGGCCGGCCGATGCCGACGGCGGTGGCGCCCAGGGCGAGTGCCTTGACCACGTCGACGCCGGACCGGACGCCGGAGTCGAAGAGCACCGGGGTGCCCTCGGCCGCGTCGACCACCGCGGGCAGCAGGTCGAGCGCCGGCGCGCTCGCCGCCTGGCGGCCACCGTGGTTGGAGCAGTAGATCCCGTCGACGCCGGCGTCCTTCGCCCGGCGGACGTCGTCGGGGTGACAGATGCCCTTGAGCAGCAGGGGCAGGTCCGTGAGGCCCCGGAGCCAGGTCAGGTCGTCCCAGGTGAGCGTCGGGTTGCCGAACGTCATCGCCCAGTGCAGCGTCGCGGCCCCCGGGTCCTCCTCGGGGGTCGCGGCGAGCCGGGACCGGAACACCGGGTCGGAGAAGTAGTTGGCCAGGCACGCGCCCCGCAGCTGGGGGAACGTCGCGTGCTGCAGGTCGCGGGGCCGGAAGCCCAACGTCCAGGTGTCGAGAGTGACGACGATGCCGCGGAAGCCCGCTGCCTCGGCCCGGCGGACGAGGCTCTCGGCGACCTCGCGGTCGTTGGGCGTGTACAGCTGGAAGAAGCCCGGGGTGTCGCCGAGCGCGGCGGCGACTTCCTCCATCGGGTCCTGCATGAGCGTGGAGGCCACCATCGGGACGCCGGAGTTCGCCGACGCGGCGGCCGCAGCGAGGTCGCCGTGCTCGTCGTCGGTCATCACGCCGAGCACCCCGATCGGGGCGAGGAAGACCGGCGCCGGCAGGTGGTGGCCGAACAGCTCGACGGAGAGGTCGCGCTCGGCCGCCCCGGAGAGCATCCGAGGCAGGATCCCCCAGCGCTCGAAGGCCGCCACGTTGTGGCGCTGGGTGTGCTCGTCGCCGGCGCCGCCCGCGACGTAGTCGAAGAGCCGGTGCTCCATCTTCTCGCGCGCGGCGGCCTCGAGTCCCGCGAAGGTCAGCGGGTACGGCGGCAGCTGCCCGCCGAGGCCCGCGAAGTAGAGGCCCGTCTGGAAGTCCGCGTAGTTCGCCACCGGCACAAGGTAGACCGTGGACGCGCCGTCCCGCGCCGGTCCGGCCGCGTCCCGGGGGATAGTCTGATCCCGGCTGACGCCCCGGTGGTGGGCGCTGCAGGTCCACGTCCGCGAAGGGTTCGCCGTCATGTCCTCAGGCTCGGTGTCCGAGTCTCCGGGCCGTGAGTCTCCGGGCCGTGAGTCTCCGACGCGGCAGTCCCGGGGGCGGGAGCGGATCCGGCAGATCCTGGACGCCGCGGTGCGGCTCATCGGGACCGGCGGGCTCAGTGCCCTCACCCACCGTGCACTCGCCGAGGCGGCCGGGGTGCCCCTGGGGTCGACGACCTACTACTTCGCGGACCGTGACGACCTGATCCGGCGCACGATGGAGCACGCGGTCGAGATCGAGGCGGAGCGGCTGGCGGCCGTCGTCGACGCCTTCGACGGGCCGCTCACGGTGGACACCTCGGTCGCCTTGCTGGCGGAGATGTTCTTCGACAAGACGGTCGCGGACCCGCTGTACGACCTGGCGCTGTTCGAGATGTTCCTCGAGGCGACCCGGAACCCCGCGGTGCGCGACCTCACGCTGGCATGGTCGGACATGATCGCCGGCCTGACCGACCGCGTCCTGCCGCCCACCGACCCTGCCGTCCCGCGGGCCCAGGCGGTGCAGATCGTGGCCACGCTGATCGACGGCCTGATGCTGGAGGAGGCGTCGAACCAGACGCTCGGTCTGGCGCGCCTGTCCGACCAGCTGCGGGTCGTCGTGGCTCGCCTCTGCGTCCAGCCCTGACCGGCGGCCGTTCGGCAGGCCTCTCCCTTTCGCGTGATCTGGCGTGCGTGTGCCCGTGATCGCCGGAGGATCGGTCGAACCATCCCGTCAAGACGGGACGAAGGTCCCTGGGGGCACCTCGGAGAATACTTGTACGGTCGTACAAGATTGATCGTCCATCAGGGTGACCCCGGCCCGCCGTCGTACGACGGCCGGGGCACGTCGGTCGAGGTGCCACGCCCACCGCCACCGATCGCTCCAGGATTCTCAGGACCGGGGCCAGGACGACCGATGAACTCTGTGGCGTGCCGTCGAAGGAGCCGTCATGACCGCACTGTCCGAGTCGCCACCGAGCACCGGGACCACCACCCGACCGGCGTTCCGGATGTTCGACATGGTGCTGTTCTCGGTCTGCGCCATGCTGCTCCTCTCGCAGCTGACCGTCACCGCGTCGGTCGGGCCGACCGCGATCTTCTGGACGATCGCGATCATCGTGCTGTTCTTCCTTCCCTACAGCCTGGTGACCAGCGAGCTCGGGTCGAGCTACCCGGAGGCGGGCGGGATCTACGCCTGGGTGGTGCGCGCCTTCGGCAACCGCTGGGGCACGCGGGTGTCCTGGTGGTACTGGCTGAACGTCGCGTTGTGGGTCCCGAGCGTCTACCTGATGTTCTCGGGGACCATCTCGTCGATGTTCTTCGACGGGGACCTCAACTTCTGGGTGCAGGTCGCGATCACCGTCGTGCTGATCTGGCTCAACTACTGGGTGAACGCGCGCAGTCTCGAGACCGGCACCTGGGTCTCCAACCTGGGCGCGGGCGTCACCGTCCTGGTGATCGTGGCGATCGGGATCGCCGCCGTCGTCTTCGGCGTCCGCGACGGCTCGGCGACCTCGTGGACCGCCGACTCCATGCTGCCCAGCGGCGGCGGCGAGGCGCTCGCTCTGGCGCTGCCGATCATCATCTACAACTTCCTGGGCTTCGAGCTGATGTCGTCGGCCTCGACCCAGATGGCCAACCCGAAGCGCGACGTGCCGCGGACGATCGCGATCGCCGGCGTGCTCATCGGCGGGTTCTACCTGATCGCCACCGTGGGCATGCAGGTGATCCAGCCGGCCGGCGACATCTCCGAGACCACCGGCCTGATGGACATCCTGCGGCTCGGCTTCGGTGACTCCGCGGCCGCCGACGTGGTCGTCTGGACGCTCGGCGTCGGCTCGCTGTTCTGCTTCTTCGCCTGCCTGATCCCGTGGACGATCGGCGCCAACATCGCCGCGGCGGAGTCGGCGCAGCAGGGTGACCTGCCGAAGGTCTTCGCCCGCACGCACCCCGTGCGCCAGACCCCGACCGGTGCGGCCCTGCTGTGCTCGGTCGTCGGGACCGTCTTCACCGTCGGGTACGCCGCGCTCTTCTCCCTGACCGACGGCGCGGTCGACGACCTTTTCTGGAACCTCTTCGCGTTCTCCTCGGTGATCTTCCTGCTGCCCTACATCGTGATGATGCTGGCGTTCCGCAAGCTCCGGGTGAGCGATCCCGACCGGCCGCGCCCCTACCGGGTGCCGGGCGGCCAGGTCGTCGAGCTCCTCACCGCCTGGGTCCCGACCGTCCTGCTCGTCCTTGCCGCGGCGTTCTTCGTCTGCGACCCCTGGGACTTCTCGATGAAGGTGACCGGCTCGATCGCCGTCGGCCTGGTCGTCACCGTCGTGATCCAGGAGATCTTCTGCCGGCGCGCCCCGCTGTGGACCCAGGAGCGCGCCGCCGAGCGGGCGTTGTCCGGTGCCCGCGCCCTCGACACCCACGACCTCACCTGAAGGACTGATCACCCATGACCACCACCCTCGAAGCGCCCGTCGCCACTCACGGCGCACTCGCCATCGACTCCACCCCGGCCGCCGACGGTTTCCGGATGCCCGCGGAGTGGGCCGACCACGCCGGCTGCTGGCTCGCCTGGCCCGAACGTCCCGACAACTGGCGTCTGGGCGGCAAGCCGGCCCAGGCGGTCTTCACCCAGGTCGCCGAGGCGATCGCGACCACCGAGCAGGTCACCGTGCTCGTCTCCCACGACCAGTACGGCAACGCCCGCCACCACCTGCCCGACCACGTCCGCGTCGTCGAGATGTCGTACGACGACTCCTGGTTGCGCGACAGCGGCCCGACGTTCGTGGTCGGCCCCGACGGCGAGGTCCGCGGCACCGACTGGGACTTCAACGCCTGGGGTGGCCTGGTCGACGGGCTGTACTTCCCCTGGACCGACGACGACGCGGTCGCCCGCAAGGTCCTCGATCTCGAGGGTCTCGGGCGCTACAAGGCGCCGCTGGTGCTCGAGGGAGGGTCGATCGACGTCGACGGCGAGGGCACGGTGCTGGTCACCGAGGAGTGCCTGCTGTCGGCCGGCCGCAACCCGGACCTGACGAAGGACCAGATCGCCCAGCACCTGTGCGACTACCTGGGCGTCGAGAAGGTGGTCTGGCTGCCGTACGGCGTCTACCTCGACGAGACGAACGGTCATGTCGACAACTTCTGCCGGTTCGTCGGGCCGGCTCGGGTGATGCTCACCTGGACCGACGACGAGGCCGACCCGCAGTACGAGCGGTCGCTGGCCGCGCTGCGCATCCTCGAGGCCGAGACCGACGCTCGGGGGCGCTCGTTCGAGGTCGTCAAGCTGCACCAGCCCGGACCGATCGAGATCACCGAGGCGGAGGCGGCCGGCGTCGACGCGGTCGACGGCACGCTGCCCCGCACGGCCGGGGACCGGCTGGCCGGGTCGTACGTCAACTCCTACATCGGCAACGACGTCGTCGTGCTCCCCGTCTTCGACGACCCGCACGACGCGGCCGCGGTCGCGGCGTACGAGCAGATGTTCGCGCCACGCCGGGTGCTGACCGTCCCGGGCCGGGAGATCCTCCTCGGCGGCGGCAACGTGCACTGCATCACCCAGCAGCAGCCGTCCGGCCGCTGACGTCTGGGTCCCACACCACCACCCACCCGCCGCGGCACACGGCCGCCGCGGACCACTCCCGCTCCGGACCCCCGGACCGAACGGAAGGCTTCGCCATGCCCACCACCGACCGTCCGACGGACTTCGTCGACACCCAGGACCTCACCAAGGACCAGCTGCTCGACATCGTCCACCTCGGCCTCGCCCTGAAGCGCTGCGTCCAGGCGGGCTACTGCCCGCCGCTCCTGGCCGGGCGCACCCTCGGGATGATCTTCGAGCAGTCCTCCACCCGCACTCGCGTCTCCTTCGAGACCGCGATGACCCAGCTGGGCGGCCACGCGCAGTACCTCGCGCCCGGCCAGATCCAGCTCGGCGGCCACGAGACCATCGAGGACACCGGTCGGGTGCTGTCCTACCTGGTCGACATCTTGATGGCCCGGGTGGAGCGGCACCAGACCGTGCTCGACCTCGCCCGGTGCGCCAACATTCCGGTGATCAACGGGATGTCGGACTACAACCACCCGACCCAGGAGATCGGCGACCTGACGACGATGATCGAGCACCTGCCCGACGGCAAGCGGCTCGAGGACTGCAAGGTCGCGTTCCTGGGAGACGCCACCCAGGTCTGCGCCTCGCTGATGATGATCACCACCAAGATGGGCATGGAGTTCGTGCACGTCGGCCCGGAGGGCTACCAGCTGAGCGTCGCGATGCAGGAGATCGGCCGGGCCAACGCCGCGGTCTCGGGCGGGAGCGTCACCGTCACCACCGACCGGGCGGCCGTAGCGGGCGCGGACTTCGTCTACACCGACGTCTGGTACGGCCTCTACGAGGCCGAGCTGTCCGAGGAGGAGCGGCTGGCGGTCTTCATGCCGACCTACCAGGTCAACAGCGCCCTGATGGACCTCGCCGGCCCGCAGGCGCAGTTCCTGCACTGCCTGCCCGCCTCGCGCGGTGAGGAGGTCACCGACGACGTCCTCGACTCCGACCGGTCGCTCGCCTTCGAGCAGGCCGGCAACCGGCTGACCGCGCAGCGGGCGCTGCTGGCGTACTTCCTGCGCCCCGCGACCCCGGACCCGGTCGAGGTCGCCATCGCCCGCACGGAGCTGGAGGTCCGGCTCGCCGGGCTCGAGGGCCGTACGACGTTCGCGGTCACCCCCGCGACCGCCCGCTGAGGCCCGCCGTCGTGTCGAGGATCGTGATCGCCCTGGGCGGCAACGCCCTGGGCGACACGCCCGCAGGGCAGCGGGCGGCCATCGCCCGCGCTGCTCCGCCGCTGGTCGGGCTGATCGCCGAGGGGCACGAGATCGTCGTGTCCCACGGCAACGGGCCGCAGGTCGGGGCCATCAACCTGGCTTTCGACGTCGCAGCCCAGCAGGACCCGCACGTCCCGGTGATGGAGCTGGCCGAGTGCACGGCCATGAGCCAGGGCTACATCGGATACCACCTCCAGCAGGCGATCGCCGCGGAGCTGCGGCGCCAGCGGATGCCCTGGCACGTGGCCACCGTCGTCACCCAGGTCGAGGTCAGCAGGGGTGACCCGGCGTTCGCGCACCCGACCAAGCCGATCGGCCGGTTCTACGACGAGGCGGGTGCCCGGGTGGTGATGAGGGAGCGGGCCGACCTCGTCCTCGTCGAGGACGCCGGCCGCGGCTGGCGGCGCGTGGTGCCCTCCCCGCGCCCGCTCGGCATCGTCGAGCGGGACTCCATCCTCGACCTGCTGGACCACGAGTTCATCGTGGTCGCGTGCGGTGGCGGTGGCGTCCCGGTCGTGCGCGGCGACGACGGTGACCTGCACGGGGTGGCGGCCGTCGTCGACAAGGACTTCGCCTCGGCGCGCCTGGCGGACGTCGTGGGTGCCGACCAGCTGTTCATCCTCACGGCCGTCGACCGGGTCGCCGTCGACTTCGGCACCCCGCGGCAGCGCGACCTGGACCGGATGGACGTGGCGACCGCCAGGCGGCACCTCGCCGAGGGGCAGTTCGGTGCCGGGTCGATGAGGCCCAAGGTCGAGGCCGCCGTCGAGTTCGTCGAGGCCCGCGCAGGTCGCCGGGCCGTGATCTGCTCGCTGGACAAGGCCCCGGAGGCGGTGCGCGGCCAGAGCGGCACGCTGATCCACGACGGCTCGCCCGAGCAGCGCGAGCGCGCCGACGCGGCGGAGCGGGTGACCGTTCTCGCCTGAGGACCCTCAGGTGCGCCCCGGCACCTCCGCCTCGCCGGTGTAGAGCGGGGAGTCCTTGCGGGACAGCAGGTCCCGGCGCTGCTCGGGGGTGAGCGCCTCGACCTGGGCGCGGACGTCGGACGGGAAGCCGCTCACCTCCGGCGCGGGCGCGAGCGGCACGATCGTGTGCACCACGCGGTCGGCGTACACGTGCACCATCGTCACCGCCTGGTGGCCGTCGACCCCGGACACGAAGCGCTCGACCGGCGCCGGGTCGGAGGTGTAGCAGGTGGCGGACGCGACGGACACGGGGATGCCGGCGAACGTCGAGCACGTCGAGTAGTGCAGGTGTCCGCCGAGGATGCCGCGCACGTCGGTGCCGGTGAGGACGTCGGCCAGCCGCTGCTGGTCGAGCAGCTCGATGACGTCGGCGGCCGGCATCATCGGGATCGGGATCGGCGGGTGGTGCAGTGCGAGCAGCGTGCCGTGGGGTGCCGGCGTGGCCAGGACGTCGGCGAGCCAGCCGAGCTGGTCGTCGGTGAGCTCCCCGTGGTGGTAGCCGGGCACGCTGGTGTCGAGCGACACGATCCGCAGGCCGGCGACGTCGTGCACGCGGTCCTGGGGCAGGTCGCTGTCGGTGTCGAAGAGCCCGCGCGCGTACGCCGCCCGCTCGTCGTGGTTGCCCATCACCCACACGACCTCCGCGCCCATCGCGGCGGCCGCAGGCTCGACGATCTCGCGCAGCCGGGCGTAGGCCGCGGGCTCGCCCTTGTCGGCCAGGTCACCGGTGAACACCAGCGCCTGGGGCGGGAGGTCGAGCCGGGAGAGCCGCGCCAGCGCGACCCGGAGACCCTCCTCGGTGTCGATCACGCCGTACTGCCGCAGGCCCCCGGCGAGGAGGTGTGGGTCGCTGAGGTGGGCGATCACGTGTCCGGGAGCGGGGTACTGGCCGAACTGCACGGCACCCACGCTACCGGCCGCTCACCCAGTCTCGAGCGACCAACCCCACAGGCTGCCGACCGCGGGGTCGTCCTCGCCGGCGGCCGCCGCGAAGGACCGGAGCGCATCGACGGCGGCGGCGCGTTGGGTCGGCGGCATCCGGCGGGCGATGCGCCTGATCTCTCGTCGGCGCACCCGGGTGACCTCCTCGACGATGCTGCGGCCCTCGTCGGTCAGGCTCACCAGTACCTCGCGTCTGCTCTCCGGGTTCGGGCGCCGATCCACGAGCCCGCCGTCCTCGAGGCGGTCGATCATGCGCTGCGTCGTCGACGCGTTGACGCCCAGGTGCTCCGCGAGCGCGCCCTGCCTGATCACCCCGTGGGCCGAGAGGACCACCAGGGTGCGGAACTGGGTGACGGTGACGTGGTCCTCGACGGCGGCGAGTGACCTCGCGGCAACGCCGATCAGCACCCGGGAGGCGGCGAGCAGCGTGGTGACGAGGTCGTCGCCGGACACCAGACGGTCTGCATCGCGCCTTGCTTTGTCATGCACAGTGCAACTATTGCATACTGCACCGATGTCTTCCCCCTTCCCCCGACAGGCCCAGCGGATCCGTCCTGAGGGCGCCCTCGGCGCGCTGCGCGCGTCGGACACGGGGCTGCTGGCGCTCTCGCTGGCCGTCGGCGCCGGAGCGGGTCTCGGGGCGGTGGCCTTCCGTTGGCTGATCATCGCGTTCACACGCCTGTTCAGCGGTCAGGAGGACTACGCCGGGGCGGGGCATCCGGCGCACCCCTGGTTGCCCGCGCTCGGGCCGTGGTTCGTCGTCGGCGTGCCCGTCCTCGCCGGTCTCCTCTACGGCCCGCTGGTGCACGCGTTCGCCCGAGAGGCGCGAGGACACGGGGTCCCGGAGGTGATGTACGCCGTCGCCCGTCGCGGCGGTCGGATCCGTCCGCGGGTCGCCCTGGTCAAGGCGTGCGCCTCCGCGCTCTGCATCGGGGGTGGCGGATCGGTCGGGCGAGAGGGTCCGATCGTCCAGATCGGGTCGGCCCTGGGCTCGACCGTCGGCCGGGTCGTGGGCGTGGCCGAGGGCCGGATGCGCGTGCTGGTGGCCTGCGGGGCCGCCGGCGGCATCGCGGCGACCTTCAACGCGCCCCTCGCCGGTGTGTTCTTCGCGATGGAGCTGATCCTCGCGGACTTCGCCACGCGCAGCTTCGGCATGGTGGTGCTCTCGTCGGTGACCGCGAGCGTCATCGGTCGAGCCGTGCTGGGGGACGACCCGTTCCTCGACCTGCCGACGTTCACCGTCCAGCACCCGGAGGAGTACCTGCTCTTCGCGCTTCTCGGCCTGCTCGCCGGGCTGGTCGGCGTGCTGTTCACCCGGGTCCTCTATGCGGTCGAGGACGGCTGTGACCGGATCTGGCGGGGGCCGGAGTGGCTGCGCCCAGCGGCCGGCGGGCTGCTGCTCGGGCTGCTCCTGCTGGTGCTTCCCGAGATGTACGGCGTGGGCTACCCGGTCCTCGGCGACGGAGTGGCGGGCGCCTACACCGTGGCCTTCCTCCTGATCCTGCTCGGCGGCAAGATGCTCGCGACCAGTCTCACGATCGGCATCGGCGGGTCCGGCGGGGTCTTCGCGCCGAGCCTCTTCATCGGCGCGATGCTCGGCTCGGCGTTCGGCGAGAGCGCGCATGCGCTCGTCCCCGGTCTCGTCGGGTCGGCCGGAGCCTACGGGCTGATCGGGATGGGCGCGGTGTTCGCCGGCGCCGCCCGTGCGCCGATCACCGCGGTGGTGATCATGTTCGAGCTCACCGGGGAGTACTCCATCATCCTCCCGCTGATGGCCGCGATCGTCCTCGCGACCGGCATCAGCCATGTGGTCTCCGCCGACTCGATCTACACCCTCAAGCTCCGCCGCCGCGGCATCGACCTCTCGGCGCACCCGCACGCCGTGGCGCTGACCACCACCGCGGTCGGGGCGGTGATGACGCCGGTGGACAGGGTGATCGGTGAGGGCACGCCGCTCCTGGACGCCGTACCCGCTCTGGAGCTGGCGACGGCCGACCTGGTCCCGGTGGTCGACGCGAGCGGGCGGTATGTGGGCGTGCTGACCGCCCGCACGGTGGCCGAGACCCTGGCCGACGGCGAGCACGACACCGTCTCGGCGGGGGACGTCGTCGAGCGGTTGCCGGTGATCGCGGAGAGCGACACCCTCGACGATGCCCTCGACGCACTGGACCGCGCCGAGAGCCACGCGCTCCCGGTCGTGGCCGACGACGGCACCCGGTTGGTGGGGTGGCTCGCCCACCGCCAGGTGCTCGACGTCATCCGGCGCTCGGCCGAGCCCGCCATCGCCTGAGCGAGCGGACCGCCGTCAGCGACGAGTGAGGAGGAAGACCGGGATCACCCGGTCGGTGCGCTCCTCGTACTTGGCGAAGTTGGGCCAGGTCGCGAGCATCACCTGCCACATCCGGGCGCGCTCCTCGCCCTCCACCTCGCGGGCAGTCACCGGGACCCGGTCGCGCTTCCAGGTGATCTCTGCCTCGCCGGCGGCGCGGAGGTTGTGCACCCACACCGGCATCTCGGGGCCGCCGAAGTAGGAGCCCGCGATCAGCCATGCGTCGCCGTGGGGCACGCACAGCAGCGGGGTGCTGCGCGGGATGCCGCTCTTGCGGCCCACGACCGTGAGCGTCAGGTTCGGCAGCCCGGCGACGTCCAGGATGCTCACCCGGCCACCCGAGGCGCGCTGCAGCCGGCGGTCGGTCCAGACGATCTGCGGGAGCAGCTTCGGCATCCACGGGATCGCCCCGATGCGGATCGCGAGGGGAGTGAGCAGGCCCATGCGCGGAGGTTAGCCCAGCACCGCGTGCAGGATGCCTGTCACGCCGTCGGCCGCCACGACCGCAGCGACGTGCGCGTCGGGCCGCACGACCCACACCTCTCGCGCGCGGATGCCCAGCTCCTCGGCCACGTCGTCCGGCACCGTGACGGCTGACCAGGGCACCTCGGCCCGCGGAGCGGCGACGGTGTCCCGCGCGAGCACCAGCAGTCCGCGCCTGGCCAGCTCGCGCAGCCGCACGCCGTCGACGACACGGTCGGGGAGGAGTGCTCCGACCGCAGGGTGCGGGTCGGCGCCGTACCGGTGCGGTGCGTACAGCCGGCCCGAGTCGATCAGCGACCTGGCCCGCGGGTCGGTGAGCGCTCGCTCCAGCACGTCCTGGCGGTGCGCGCGCCCCTGATCGGTCTGCGGCACCAGGAAGTCCATGGTGCGGGTGGTGATCTCGAGGTTCTCCAGGGCGGCGGCCCGGCGTTCCCGGTCGTACGCCGCCGCCGGCGCCGCCGGTCCCCACCCGTGCAGGGCGAACGCGACCCGCCAGGCCGCGTTCTCCGCGTCGGCGACGCCGGAGTTGAGGCCTCGGGCACCGAACGGTGCCACCAGGTGCCCCGCGTCGCCGGCCAGCAGCACGCGACCGCGCGCCATCCGCGTGGCGACCCGGGAGTGGAAGCGGTAGATCGTGGACCAGACGATCTCGAACCGGGCGTCGCCCACCACCTGCCGGACCCGCGCGTCGAGGACGCCCGAGGCCCGTTCGGTCTCGAGGTCCGTGCCGGGCGCCACCTGCCAGTCGATGCGGAACACCGAGTCCGGGCAGGGATGGATCAGCACCTGGCGGCCCGGGTTCCAGGCCGGGTCGAAGTGGAAGCGCCGCTCGAGCAGCCGGTCGGGCAGGTCGCAGCGCACGTCGCAGATGAGGAACCGGTCGTCGAAGGAGCGCCCCGCGAAGGCGGCGCCGACGGCGTCTCGCACGACCTGGCCGTGGGCGCCCGCGCACCCCACGACGTACGGCGCCTCCACCGGGCCCCGGTCGGTGTGCACGGTGACGCCCGACCCGTGATCGGTGATGCCGGTGACCGTCGTGCCCCAGCGCACCTCGATCGCGGGCGTGCGGGCGATCTGCTCGTCGAGGACCTGCTCGACGCGGCTCTGCGCGATGTTGACCCACGGTGGGAACGGGCTGCTGTCGCTGTCGGTGAACGCCACGTGGAACAGCTCGTGCTCGCGGAAGAACGTGCGGGCGACCCGCCAGGTGACGCCCTCGGCCGCGATCCGGCGCCCGACGCCGGCCGAGTCCCAGATGTCGAGGACGTCCCGCTGCTGGCAGATCGAGCGGGACCCGGCCGCGACCCGGTGCGGTGCCGTGTCGAGCACGAGCACCGGGATGCCCCAGCGGGCCAGGAGCAGCGCGGTCGTCTGGCCGACCGGCCCGTTCCCGACGACCACGACCGGAGGCCCGTCGTACATGCAGGCACGGTAGACCTGCGATCACCTGCTCGTCCGGAGTACGCCGCGGCGTCCTTTGCCGTTCGCCTCGGCGTCGGGCCCGCTTCCTACCGTGCCCACGTGCTGACTCGTGGCTTCATCGGCAGTGTCCTGGTCCTGGTGGGTGGGCTGGTCGTGTCCACCCTTCCCGGCTCGACCTGGCTGATGAGCCAGGAGGTCCTGGTGGACTTCCGCGGAGCCGAGGCCGGCCGGATGGTGGGTCTGGCGACCGTTCTCGCCGGGCTCGGCATCCTCGCCGCCCAGTGGCTCTCGCTGTGCCGGCACGTCGCGCTCGCCGAGGGCGCCGACCGCGAGGACGCCGTGAACCTCGTCCGGCACGCCGCGGTCGTGTGGAGTGCGCCGCTGGTCCTGGCGCCGCCGCTGTTCTCCCGTGACGGCTGGTCGTACGCCGCGCAGGGCATGCTCGCGCACCTCGGGATCTCGCCGTACGAGTACGGGCCCGGGATCCTCTCCGGGCTGCCGATCGCGCAGGCCGTCGATCCGCGCTGGATGACCACGGTGACGCCGTACGGGCCGCTGCCGCTGGCCTTCGGCGACGCCGCGGCCGGGGTCACCGGCAACCCCTGGGTCCTGGTGATCGGTCACCGCTGCGTCGCGCTCGTCGGTCTCGCCCTGCTCGCGTGGGCGGTGCCGCGGCTCGCGGAGTGGAGCGGCGTCAACCCCGCGCTCGCCTCGGCCGTCGTGCTGGTGTCACCGCTGATGCTCGCCAACGGCGTGGGTGGCTTGCACAACGACCTGCTGATGGTCGGGCTGATGGCGGTGGCCCTGGTCGTCGCCGCCGAGCGCGGCTGGGTCGCCGGGGCGCTGGTCGGTGGGCTGGCCGCCGCGGTCAAGCTGCCCGGTGGCCTGGTGTGCGTCGGCGTGGCGCTCGTGACGCTGCCGCTGGCCGCGTCCCTGAGCGTGCGGGTGCGCCGGCTCGCCGGTGCCGGCCTGGTCTCCGTCGGCATGCTGCTGGCCCTCGGGCTCGTGACCGGCCTCGGCAGTGGTTGGGTGCACGCGCTCGGGGTGCCCGGCACGGTCAACACCCCGCTGTCGGCGACGACCCTGGCCGGCGGCGTGCTCGACTGGCTGGCCACGGTGCTCGGCCTGGGGACGGCGCCGGCGACCTTCCTGGGGATCGTCCGCCAGGTGGGTACGGCGGTCACGCTGATCTCGGTGGTCACCGTCGCGCTGCGCTGGCCGGCCGGCCACCGGGCGCGCGCTCTCGAGGCGGTGGCGGTCGTGGTCGGCGTGACCGTGCTCCTCGGCCCGGTCGTGCACCTGTGGTACCTGCTCTGGGTGGTGCCGTTCCTCGCGTCCGTCCGGCTGCCCCGGGTCGCGATGGCCGGCCTGCTCGCGGTGTCGACGGTCTTCGGGCTGGTCGCCCCGATGGACTCCTCGCTGCACGACGCCTACTACGCGATCGTCCTCGGCAGCATGCTGGTCGCGGGCCTGGTGCCGCTGCTCCTGCTGACCCGCCGGGCGCGGACCCGGATCGAGCGGATCGTCAGCGCGGAGTGGATCCCCGTGCAGCAGCCCGACCCGCCGGTGCTGATCGAGCCGGAGCACCCGGCTGTCGTGGTGGCTCAGACCCGGGCCGGCTCGACGACCCCGGCGACCTCGCCCAGCCTGATCCGGTCACCGCACGTGCCGGGCGCGGTGTAGCGGAGCACGACCTCGTCGCCGTCGTCGAGGAACGCGTCGTCGGCGCCCCAGCCCAGCTCCAGCAGAGATCCGCGCTGGCCGGGCTCGGGGCCGCTGATCGTCCCCGAGGCGAACAGGTCGCCGGTGCGCAGGCTGGCGCCGTTGACGGTCAGGTGGGCGAGCATCTGCGCCGGTGACCAGTACATCGTGCGGTACGGCGGGCGGCTGACGACCTCGCCGTTGACCTCGATCTCGACGTCGATGTCGAGGCCCTTCGTGGCACCAGGACCCAGGTAGGGCAAGGGTTCCGGGTCCTGGCCGGGCAGGTCGACCCATGCGGCGTCCAGCGCCTGGGTCGGGGTGACCCAGTGGGAGACCGACGTCGCGAACGACTTGCCGAGGAAGGGGCCGAGCGGCACGTACTCCCACGCCTGGATGTCGCGCGCGGACCAGTCGTTGAGCCCGACCACGCCGAACACGTGGTCGGCGAACGCGTCGTACGACACCCGCGAGCCGAGCTCGGAGCCCACGCCGACCACGAACCCGAGCTCCGCCTCGATGTCGAGGCGGGTGGAGGGTCCGAACGCCGGTGTCTCGGCGCCGCGGCGCTGCCCGGTCGGTCGCACGATCGGGGTGCCCGAGGGCACCACGGTGCCGGCGCGACCGTGGTAGCCGACCGGCAGGTGCTTCCAGTTCGGCAGCAGCGCCTCGCCGTCGGGCCGGAAGATCCGGCCCACGTTGGTCGCGTGGTGCTCGCTGGCGTAGAAGTCGACGTAGTCGGCGACCTCGAACGGCAGGTGCAGCGTCACGTCCGCGAGGGGTACGCCGTGCCGCAGCGACCCGGCCAGCTCGGTCGCCTGCTCGCGGGTCTCGCGCCAGGCGTCGGGGCCCAGCGCCATGAACGCGTTGAGCGACGGGGCCTCCAGCTCAGGGCGACCGGTCGCCTCGAACAGGTCGAGCATCCAGGAGCCCGCGTCGTCGTCGACCCGCACCCCGACCCGGGGAGCCCCGCCGCCGACGGAGAACACGCCGTACGGCAGGTGGTTGGGACCGAAGCCGTCCATCAGACCAGCCCCAGCCGCACGAGGTCGTCGAGCGGCTCGTCGACCGAGCACGATCCGAACGAGGTGAACCAGCGGCGAGCGCAGTCGAGGTCGGCGGTGTCGAGGGCTTCCGCGGAGCGCTCCTCCAAGGTGGCGGCCACCTCGTCGGGGGACGCGCCGTCCCAGGCCTGCCGCGTCGCGACCAGGAGGTTGAGGAACCCGTGGTGCTCGAACCCTTCCTCGCCCGTGTGCCGCAGGGCCCGGTGCAGGCCGGCGGTGCACTTGAACGGGGTCTCGCGGTCCAGGGCGGCGTCCACCCAGGCCGCCAGCGTGCCCGCGGTGGGGTACGCCGACGCGTCGAGACCGCCCGTGCGGAGCTTGAGCCGGAACTCGCGGGACGCGACCTCGTCGGCCGCGGCGAGCCATGCCGTCCGCGACGCGTGGGCGGGCAGCTCGACGTAGACCGGCACGTGGTCGTCGAGCTGTCCCTCGGCCCGGGCGGCGTCGACGGCGGCTCCCACCCGGCGGGTGTTGCCGCTCAGGTCGTCGAGGTCGCGCAGCGCGATCTCGATGCCCTCGACCGCGAGGTGCAGCTTGCGGGACAGGGTCGCGACGCCGGCGATGGCGCCCGCGCCCCCGGTCACCACGACCGAGAGGGCCAGGGGCGTGGCCTTGAGCGCGGGGAGGTCGGTGTCCTTCGCGACGAACGTCCCGACGAGGTCGGCGTACGGCTGCGAGCGGCGGGCGAGGTGTGCCGCGGTCGCCTCCGCGAGGGGGGCGTCCCCCGGCGGGAAGATCGCGGCGTCGTCGACCAGGCCGCGCCAGGCGGCGCCCATCGCGGGCGGAGCGGGTTCCGTTGACACGCTGGCTACTCTAGCCAGCAGGCGCATAGCGGACGAATGCGTTCGATTATCGGATGGAGATCGGGATGGCTCACTACCGTTGCGTCGGCGAGGTACCCCCGAAACGACACACCCAGCACCGCGACTCCGAGGGCCGCCTCTACTACGAGGAGCTGATGGGCGAGGAGGGCTTCTCCTCCGACTCCGCCCTGCTCTACCACCGCGGCGTGCCGTCGGCCCTCGTCGGCTCGGAGGTCTGGGAGCTGCCCGACCAGTCGCGCACGCCCAACCACCCCCTCAAGGCCCGGCACCTGAGGCTCCACGACTTGCAGTTCGGGGGAGGGACCGGCGGGGATGCCGTCACCGACCGCCGCCTCGTGCTCGCCAACAACGACGTGCGGATCTCCTACGTCGTCGCCGGCGCCGACCCCTCGCCGTACTACCGCAACGCGATCGGCGACGAGTGCGTGTACGTCGAGTCCGGGTCGGGCGTGGTCGAGACGGTGTTCGGCGTCATCGCCTACCGCGCCGGCGACTACGTGGTGATCCCGCGGGCGACCACGCACCGCTGGCTGCCCGCACCGGATGCGCCGGGGCCCAGCCGGCTCTACGCGATCGAGGCGAACAGCCACATCGCGCCGCCGAAGCGGTACCTGTCTCGCTACGGCCAGCTGCTCGAGCACGCGCCGTACTGCGAACGCGACCTGCACGGCCCCCACTCCTTGGTCGAGCTCGTCGAGAGCCATCGCGATGCAGCCGACGTCGAGGTGCTGGTCAAGCACCGCACCAGCGCCGGCATCGTCGGCACCCGGATGACGTACGCCACCCACCCCTTCGACGTGGTCGGCTGGGACGGCTGCCTCTACCCGTACACGTTCAACATCGAGGACTTCATGCCGATCACCGGCAAGGTGCACCAGCCGCCGCCGGTGCACCAGGTCTTCGAGGGCCACAACTTCGTGATCTGCAACTTCCTGCCCCGCAAGGTCGACTACCACCCGCTGGCGATCCCGGTCCCGTACTACCACTCCAACGTCGACAGCGACGAGGTGATGTTCTACGTCGGCGGCGACTACGAGGCCCGCAAGGGGTCCGGCATCGGCCTCGGGTCGATCTCCCTGCACCCGGGCGGCTACGCCCACGGCCCGCAGCCCTCGGCGATCGAGGCCTCGCTGGGCGCGGAGTACTTCGAGGAGTCGGCGGTCATGGTCGACACCTTCGCCCCGCTCGAGCTCGGCGAGGGCGGGCTGGCCGTCGAGGACCCGGCGTACGCCTGGACGTGGGCTGGACGCGGGCCCGACGAGCCGGCGGTCTTCTCCAACAGCTGAAGGTGGACAGGTCATCGCGGGCCGGGGTGGGAGCGGTGCACCGGTGGGCGCGGGCGGGCGGTGGGTGGTCCACGTTCCTGGGTGCGGATCGGGTGGACTGGTCACCGCCGGCCTGGGAGCGGTGACCACCACGCTCCGGCTCCCCCGCACCGCCCAGCTGGCAGCTGAGGGGCATAGTGGACGCGTGGAGACGCGCAGGCTCGGCAGACTCGAACACCAGAGCTCGGTCCTGATCTACGGGGCGGCGGCGCTGTCCGACGTCACCCAGGACGTCGCGGACGCCTCGATCCAGGAGGCTCTTGACGGCGGGATCAACCACCTCGACGTGGCCGCCGACTACGGCGACGCGGAGCTGCGGCTGGGGCCGTGGATGCCGCGGATCCGTGGGCAGGTGTTCCTGGCAACCAAGACGGGCAGGCGTGACCGCGAGTCCGCCTGGCGCGAGATCAACTCGTCGCTGGAGCGCCTGCAGACCGACCACGTCGACCTGCTCCAGCTGCACGCCGTGGGCGACCTCGCCGACCTCGACCGCGCGACCGGTCCGGACGGCGCGCTCGAGGCCGCCCTCCAGGCCCAGGAGCAGGGCCTCGTCGGGGCCGTCGGCATCACCGGACACGGTGCCCAGGCTCCGGCCACCCACCTCGAGGCCCTGCGCCGGCACCCGTTCGCGACCGTGCTCACCCCGCTCAACCCGGTGCTCTGGGGTGACGAGTCCTACCGCGCCGACTACCTCGCGCTGGTCGAGGAGGTGCGGCGTCAGGACGCCGGGCTGATGACGATCAAGACGGTCTCGCGGCGCAACTGGCCCGAGGGCGACGCACAGCGCTACACCACGTGGTACGAGCCCTACGACGACCAGGCGCGGATCACGGCCGCCGTGTCGTGGGTGCTCGCCCACGAGGAGGTCACCGGCATCCCGACCGCCGGTGACGTCGGGCTGCTGGGCATGCTCCTCGAGGCCGAGCGCAACCGCATCCCGGTCGAGGAGGCCGAGGCGCAGCTCGCCCGCGACCCGGCGTACTCCTCGCCGTTCGTGTCCATGCCCTGGTGAGGCCCGGTCGTCCACAGGCCATGGCTGGGGACAGTTCGCGTCGAGCTGCCCCGATCGAGGCGTGACCTCCGCTCGCGGTCGTCGAACTGCCCCGCGCCGCGGCCGCCCTCGTCCGCCGACCGGCGCCGGGTCGGCACCGAGGTCAGGCAGGCACCAGCACCCCGTCGGTGACCCCGGCGTGGACGTCGAGCATCCGGTCCACGGTGGCCGACCACGGGAACCGTTCGGCGCGGAGTCGCGCGGCCCGACGTCGTACGGCGGCGGGTCGCGCGGTCAGCTCGAGGACCGCGTCGGCGAGAGCACCCGCCTCGGGCTCGGCCCAGGCGCCCGAGTGCTCGTCGACCAGCTCGCGCGCGCCACCGCGGTCGGCGGTCACGACCGGGGTGCCGCTGGCCAGCGCCTCCAGCACGGCGAGCCCGAACGTCTCGCCGGGGCAGACCGAGAGCGCCACGTCGGCGGCGGCGATCCGGCGGCTGAGGTCCGCGCGCCCGTCGACGTATCCGTGGAACGTCACCGGCGCGTCACCCGCCAGCTCGACGAGCTCGTCGAGGTGGGGCCCGTCGCCGTACACGTCCAGGTGCACCGGCACGCCGCGTCGGTGCAGCTCGACCGCGGTCGCGACTGCCAGGTGCGGTGACTTCTCCCGGGAGAGCCGGCCGACGTGGGTCAGGCGTAGCGCGTCCGAGACCGGCGCCGGGTGCGGGCGGAACGTGTCGAGGTCGACGCCCAGCGGCACCCGCACCATCGGGCACCCGGCGGCGTCGGCCACCTCCTGGAACTCCCGCTGGGCGTAGCGCGACGTCACCACGATCGTGTCGAAGCTGCGCACCAGCACCCGGTTGAGCAACCCGATCGAGACCTTCGAGGTGGTCTCCAGGCCGCTGCGCATCGCGAACATGTCGTCGAGCCGCTCGTGGGAGAACAGCACCGACCCGACGCCGCGCCGGCGTGCCCAGCGGGTCACGGGCAGCAACGTGAGCTTGTCGCTGAGCTCGACCGAGGTGGGCGCGTACCTCTCGAGGACGTCGATCACCCGCCAGGGCTCGACGATCAACCGATAGCCGCCACCGACCCGGGGCGCCCGCACCTGGACCACGTCACCGTGCTCGGTGGCGGTCACCGTGTCGGCCGGACCGGGTACGACGAGCAGCCGTTCGGCCCCGGCTGCGACGTATCCCGCGCCGAGTGCGGCGACTGCGGTCCTCATCCCTCCGGAGGCGGGTCCGATGAAGTTGGCGAGCTGGGCGATGCGCACGACCCTGACCGTTCCGTGCCCGCGTGAACGACCGGCGAGGCACGGGTGGATGTCGGGTGTCGGTGCCGTGGTGGACGATGGCCCGGTGGACGAGGGCGAGGTTGGCGTGGGCGGACCGGCCGGGTGGTCCTGCGAGTTCGAGGCCGAGCTCTGGGAGTGGTCGTCCTCGCCCCAGGGGACGGCGTGGTGCTTCGTGACCGTGCCGGCCGACGAGACCGAGGAGATCCGGCTGCGCTCCGGCCCGCCGCGCGGCTTCGGCTCGGTGCGGGTCGAGGTGACGCTCGGCGGGTCGACGTGGCGCACGTCGGTGTTCCCGCACCGCGAGCTCGGATTCATGCTGCCGGTGAAGAAGGCCGTGCGCCGCGCCGAGTCCCTCGAGGTCGGGGACCCGGCGTGGCTGCGGCTCGAGCTGGTGTGAGTGCTCCTACGGCGCGACGGGCTCGTGGTTGAGCGTCTTGTACGTGTAGGCGGTGCCGATCAGCACGACCGGGACGCTCACGAGCGCCCCGATTCCGCACACGATGAAGCCCGCCGCCGCGACCAGGCCTCCGACGATGTACCAGACGATCGTGTTCGCGAGGTTGTCCCTGACGAACATCACGCTGGCCTTGATCGCGTCGACGGGCGCCATGCCCTTGTCGACGATGAAGTACAGCGTGTACGACGTCGCGAAGCCGATCACGATCGCGGGCAGGTAGCACAGGATCGTGCCGACGAACGTCGCGGCCGCGACGATCACGCTGGCGACGATCACCGACCCGAGGTTGTCGGTCTTGATCACGTCGGAGAACAGGAACGGCCTGCCCTCGGTGACGTTCAGCGACGCCCGGACGATGCCCGCGCCGATGATCCAGCCGACCACGAGCAGCACCGCCGACAGCAGTGACTGGACGATCAAGCGGCCGAAGAACCCGGTGCTCGAGTCGGTGAGGCCGCTGGTGGCCAGGCTGCCGATGACGGCGACCACGCCGACCGCGACGAGGACGACGAGGATCGACACGATGATCTGGCCGGCGTTGGCCTGGAACTTCGCCCAGCCGTAGGACAGGGCGTTGCCGAGGCTGTAGCCGGTGCTGTCACCGCCGCCGTACGCCGGCGCCGGAGGTGGCGGGGGAGGCGGTGTCTCGCCGTACCCGCCCGTGGGCGGGGGAGGAGGGACCTGGCCGGGAGGGGGCTCGTGCGTCGACATCCGTTGCTCCTGGGTCGGTGCGGAGAAGGCAGTCGCAACGTAGCGCCGGGGAACCTCCTCAGGACAGGCTCAGTCGGGCTATTGGCAGGCATCTGAACGCCTGCTTCGGGTACCGCTTCCCCGAGCTTGCCCCGGCGGACAGGATGGTCGACATGAGACGCAGGTCACGCGCGCAGGAGATCGAGGAGGCCGACGTCCGCGTCGGGGAGCCCAAGGGCTCCGCTGCCGGGGTCCCGGCGGTCGCGGTCGCGATGAAGCGAGCGGTCGAGCACATGGGCGTGGTGCGTTCCTCCCGCACGCTGCGCAAGCTCAACCAGGTGGGCGGTTTCGACTGCCAGGGGTGCGCCTGGCCCGACCCCGACGCCGAGCACCGGCACACCGCTGAGTTCTGCGAGAACGGCGTCAAGGCGGTCGCCGACGAGGCCACGCGCGAGCTGCTGGATCGGGAGTTCTTCGCCCGCCACAGCGTGGCCGACCTCGCCGACCACACGGACTACTGGCTCAACCGCCAGGGCCGGATCACCGAGCCGATGGTCCTGCGCGAGGGCGGCGCCCACTACGAGCCGACGTCGTGGGAGGACGCGTTCGCGCTGATGGCGCGCCACCTGCGAGCGATCTCGCCGGACCAAGCGGTCTTCTACACCTCGGGCAAGACCTCCAACGAGGCCGCGTTCCTCTACCAGCTCTTCGCCCGCGCCTACGGCACCAACAACCTGCCCGACTGCTCGAACATGTGCCACGAGTCGACCTCCGTCGGCCTGGCCGAGGTCATCGGCATCGGCAAGGGGTCGGTGACGCTGGACGACATCCACCACGCCGAGCTCATCGTGATCATGGGTCAGAACCCGGGCACCAACCACCCGCGCATGCTGACGGCGCTGGAGGAGGCCAAGGGCAACGGCGCGAAGATCATCGCGGTCAACCCTCTCAAGGAGACCGGGCTCGTCCGGTTCAAGAACCCGCAGAAGGTGCGTGGCGTCGTCGGCCACGGCACCGGACTCGCGGACCTCTACCTCCAGATCCGGACCAACGGCGACCTGGCGCTGCTGCAGGCCCTGGGCCACCTGCTGCTCGCCCGGGGCGCCGTCGACCAGGACTTCATCGACCAGCACACCACCGGGTTCGACCAGTACGCCGCGGCCGCGACGCTGCTCGACTGGGACGCCGTCTTGCAGTCCACCGGCCTGACACGCGCGGAGATCGAGCAGGCGGCGGACCTGCTCGCGTCCTCAGAGCGAACGGTCTTCTGCTGGGCGATGGGCATCACCCAGCACCGCAACGCGGTCGCGACCGTCAAGGAGATCGCCAACCTCGCGTTCCTGCAGGGCAACATCGGCAAGCCTGGTGCCGGTCTCTGCCCGGTGCGCGGGCACTCCAACGTCCAGGGCGACCGGACCATGGGCATCTGGGAGCGAGCTCCGGAGCACTTCCTGGACGCCCTGCGCGACGAGTTCGGCTTCGAGCCGCCGCGCCAGCACGGGTTCGACAGCGTCGCCGCGATCAAGGCGCTGCGCGACGGTGACGCGAAGGTCTTCATGGGCATGGGAGGCAACTTCGTCTCCGCCGCGCCCGACACCTCCGTCACCGAGGACGCGCTGCGCTCGGCCGCCCTCACCGTGCACGTGTCGACGAAGCTCAACCGCTCCCACGTGGTCCACGGGAGCGAAGCGCTGATCCTGCCCGTTCTCGGCCGCAGCGAGCGCGACCTGACCGGTGGCAGGAAGCAGCGCGTGACCGTCGAGGACTCGATGTCGGCCGTGCACGCCTCGCAGGGTCCGCTCGAGCCGGCCTCGCCGCACCTGCGCTCCGAGGTCGACATCGTCTGCTCCATCGCCGAGGCGGTCCTCCCGGACGGGCGCGGCATCCCGTGGACCGACTTCCGGGCCGACTACTCCGAGATCCGGCGGCGGATCGCCCGGGTGGTGCCTGGCTGCGCGGCGTACGAGGAGAAGGCCGACCAGCCGGGCGGCTTCACCCTGCCGCACCCGCCCCGTGATACCCGCACCTTCCCCACCGGGAAGGACAAGGCGATCTTCACGGTCAGCCCGATCGAGGTCCTGCACGTCCCCGACGGGCGGCTGCTGCTGCAGACCATCCGCTCGCACGACCAGTTCAACACCACGATCTACGGCCTGAGCGATCGCTACCGCGGCATCGAGGGCGGCCGCCGGGTCATATTCCTGCACCGAGACGACATCGCCGCTCTGGGGTTCGCCGAGGGCGACCACGTCGACATCATCAGCGAGTGGGCGGACGGGTCCGAACGCCAGGTGCCGACCTTCCGGGTCGTCGCCTACGACCAGCCCCGCGGGTGCGCAGCGGCGTACTACCCCGAGACCAACCCGTTGGTCCCGCTCGAGCACACGGCCGAGGGGAGCAACCAGCCTGCCTACAAGTCGGTGGTGGTGCGCCTGGAGCCGTCGACCGGCGGCCGGACCGGGGTCACGCAGGCGAGCGACGCGAACAGGCGGGTGCCCTCCGGGCGAGGCGACGAGACGAAGCGGGCGGTCCAGCCGCACCACCTGAGCTGACCGCCCGCACCCGGCGGAGAGTCACACTGGGCCGGTGAGCAACCTCGAGGACCGGCCCGACGAGCTGACGGCCGCCTGTGCGGTCACCCCGGGCGTGGAGATCATGACCCCGCGCGACGTCCCACTCGGCGGGCCGCGGGCGATGCGGGTCCGCCGTACCCTTCCGCAGCGACAGCGCTCGCTGATCGGCGCCTGGTGCTTCGTCGACCACTACGGGCCCGACCGGGTCGCCGACACCGGTGGGATGGTCGTGCCGCCGCATCCGCACACCGGGCTGCAGACGGTCAGCTGGCTGTTCACCGGTGAGGTGGAGCACCGCGACAGCGCCGGCCACCACGCGATGGTGCGGCCCGGCGAGGTGAACCTGATGACCGCCGGACGCGGCATCAGTCACTCCGAGGTCTCGCCGCCGTCGACGACCACGCTGCATGGCGCGCAGCTCTGGGTGGCGCTGCCGTCCTCGGACCGCTTCACCGACCCCGGCTTCGCCCACCACGCACCGTCGCCGGTCAGCGGACCGGGGTGGGAGGCGCGGGTGTTCCTCGGGTCGCTGCTCGGAGAGACGTCCCCGGTCCCGACGTACACGCCGTTGCTGGGGGCAGAGCTGCTCCTCTCGGCCGGCGCGACGCTCGCGCTCGACGTCGACGCGACGTTCGAGCACGGCGTGCTGGTGGACACCGGGGTGCTGTCGGCCGACGGCGTCGAGACCAAGCCGAGCGACCTCGCCTACGTGCCACCCGGCCGCTCGACGCTCACGCTGGCGGCGCACGACGAGCCGGTGCGGTTGCTGCTGCTCGGCGGCCCGCCGTTCGGCGAGAGCATCGTGATGTGGTGGAACATCGTGGCCCGCACCCACGAGGAGGTCGTCGCCTGGCGCGAGCAGTGGCAGGCGCAGATCAGCGACGCCGGTCTCGTCGACGGCCACTTCGGCATCCCGGTGGGGGACACCCGTCCGCCGATCCCGGCGCCGCCGCTGCCCAACGCCCGGTTGAGGGAGCGCCACTGAGGGTGTCGGAGCCGTCCGCCAGGATGGCGCCATGGGACCTGTGACCGGCGAGGACGGCATCCTCCGCTGCCCCTGGGCCGGTGGCCCGGGCGTGATGCGCGACTACCACGACACCGAGTGGGGCGAGCGGGTGCACGGGGAGGCGGCGTACCTCGAGCGGCTCACCCTCGAGGCCTTCCAGTCCGGGCTGTCCTGGTCGACGATCCTCAACAAGCGCCCGGCGTTCCGCGAGGTCTTCCACGGCTTCGACGCCGAGGCGATCGCAGCGTTCGACGAGGGTGACGTCGAGCGGCTGATGCAGGAGCCGCGTGTCGTGCGCAACCGGCTCAAGATCGAGGCGACGCTCACCAACGCCCGCGCCACCGTCGCACTCCGCGAGGCCGAGGGCCTCGAGGCGTTCGTTCTCTCGTTCGCCCCGGACGAGCCCACCGACTGGCACGACACCTCCGAGATGGTCTCCACCTCCGCGGAGTCCGTCGCCCTCTCCAAGGGCCTGAAGAAGCGCGGCTTCGCCTTCGTCGGCCCCACCACCATGTACGCCCTGATGCAGGCGCTCGGCATCTTCGACCCGCACCTGGTCGGCTGCTTCCGCCACGGTCTCAACGACTGAGCCCGGGCCGGCGGTGGTCGCGCTTGTCGAGACCCCGGCAGCGTGCGCAGGGCTCCGACTGCACGGATCACCACGGGCGCGTTGCTTGCACGGATCTCGACGGGCCCTCAGGCCCCAGGGGCCTTCGCTGCTCGATCAGCGGCTCCGGCCTCAGCGCAGCGCGGCGGCCTCGGCGGCGAGCCGCGTGACCCGCTCCCAGTCGCCGGCCGCGAGGGCGGCGGCAGGGGTGATCCAGGAGCCGCCGACGCACCCGACGTTCGGCAGCGCGAGGTACGCCGGCGCCGAGGCGGCCGTGATGCCGCCGGTCGGGCAGAAGCGGGCGGCCGGAACCGGCGAGGCGACGGACTGGAGGAACGCCGCCCCGCCGGAGGCCTCCGCGGGGAAGAACTTGAGCTCGGTGCACCCGGCCTCGAGCGCGATGAGCACCTCCGAGACCGTCGCGGTGCCGGGGAGGAACGGCAGCCCCGTCTCCCGCATCGCGTCCAGCAGCGACGGCGTGGCGCCGGGGGAGACGAGGAACGAGGCGCCTGCGTCAGCGGCCTGCTGAGCCTGGGCAGGGGTCACGATCGTGCCGGCGCCCACCCGGATCTCGGGGACCTCGGTGGCGATCGCCTTGATCGCGTCGAGGGCGACCGGGGTGCGCAGCGTCAGCTCGATCGCGGGCAGGCCGCCGGCGACCAGGGCGCGAGCCACCGGGACGGCGTGCTCGAGCGACTCGATGACCACGACCGGCAGCACCGGCACCAGGTCGAGCAGGGACTCGGTCAGGGGCTCGGTCAGGGGCTCAGACGGGCTGGACAACGGGGGCCTCCTGGGAGTGCGGCGCGGGCGGCGCGGTGACGTCGGGGAACACGCTGGCGCCGGTGTCGGCGGACCCGACGGTGGAGCGGAACGCCGCGAAGAGCTCGCGACCGGTGCCCGCCCACGCGGCGCCCTGCGGCGCACCTCCGGTGACCGGCCGGCTCGCGAGCTCCTCGCGGTCGACGTGCAGGTCGAGCACCCCCGAGTCCGGGTCGACCGTGACCAGGTCGCCGTCGCGCACCCGCGCGATCGGCCCACCGAGCGCAGCCTCCGGGGTGACGTGGATGGCAGCGGGCACCTTGCCGGAGGCGCCGGACATCCGGCCGTCGGTGACGATGGCGACCCGCTGCCCTCGGTCCTGGAGGACGCCGAGGGCAGGGGTCAGCTTGTGGAGCTCCGGCATGCCGTTGGCGGCCGGACCCTGGTAGCGGATCACCGCGACGAAGTCGCGGCCGTCGAGCTCACCCGCACCGAACGCCGCGAGGAGCTCGTCCTGGTCGTCGAACACGACGGCGGGGGCGGTGACCAGGCGTTGCTCGGGCTTGACCGCCGACGTCTTCACGACGGCGCGGCCGAGCGGACCGGTGAGCACGCGCAGGCCACCGTCGGGTGCGAACGGGTCGTCGGCCGGGCGCAGCACCGAGAGGTCGAGCGACTCCTTGGGGCCCTCCTCCCAGGTCAGGTCGCCGGTCGCCGGGTCGCCGCGCAGTACCGGCTCGCGGGTGTAGAGCGAGAGGCCGTGACCCGCGACGGTCCGCACGTCCTCGTGCAGGAGCCCGGCGCGCAGCAGCGTGTGCACCAGGAAGGCGATGCCGCCCGCGGCGTGGAAGTGGTTCACGTCAGCGGCGCCGTTGGGGTAGATCCGGCACAGCGACGGGACGACCGCGGACAGCTCGGACAGGTCGTCCCAGGTCAGCACGATGCCGGCGGCCCGGGCGATCGCGACGAGGTGGATCGTGTGGTTGGTGGAGCCGCCGCTGGCGAGCAGGGCCACGCAGGCGTTGACGATCGCCCGCTCGTCGACGATCTCGCCGATCGGCGTGGGCTCGCCGCCCTGCCGGGTCAGCTCGGTCGCCCGGCGCCCGGCGGCACGGGTCAGCGCGTCGCGCAGCGGTGTGCCCGGGTTGACGAACGACGACCCGGGCAGGTGCAGCCCGAGCACCTCCATCAGCAGCTGGTTGGAGTTGGCGGTGCCGTAGAACGTGCACGTCCCAGCTGAGTGGTACGACGCCGCCTCGGCCTCGAGCAGCTCGGCGCGGCCGACCTTGCCCTCGGCGTACAGCTGGCGGACCTTCGCCTTCTCGCCGTTCGGCAGCCCGGAGGCCATCGGCCCCGCGGGCACGAAGACCGTCGGCAGGTGGCCGAAGGACAGCGCCCCGATGAGCAGTCCGGGCACGATCTTGTCGCAGACCCCGAGCATCAGGGCGCCGTCGAACATGTCGTGCGAGAGCGCGATCGCGGTTGACATCGCGATCACGTCGCGGCTGTAGAGCGAGAGCTGCATGCCGTCGCGGCCCTGGGTGATGCCGTCGCACATCGCGGGCACGCCCCCGGCGAACTGGGCGATGCCGCCGGCGCGGATCACGGCCTTCTTCAGCTGCTCGGGGTAGTCGCGGAAGGGCTGGTGGGCCGAGAGCATGTCGTTGTACGCCGACACGATCGCCAGGTTGGGCTTCACCCGTCCCCGCAGCGCCTGCTTGTCCTCCGGCTCGGCGGCCGCGAAGCCGTGGGCGAGGTTGGCGCAGGCGAGGCGGCCGCGTGCCGGCCCGCTCTCGCCGGCGGCGCCGATCCGGCGCAGGTACTCCGCGCGGCTCTCGGCGCTGCGCTCGACGATCCGGTCGGTGACGGCCTTGACCGTTGCATTCATCGGGGTGGTCACTGGTCGAGCTCCTGCCAGTTTCGGCCGTCCCGCTCGAGGAGCATCGCGGCGGCGGTGGGTCCGGGAGTGCCGGCGGGGTAGCGCTTCGGGCGCTCGGCGGCGGCCGCCCAGCGCTTGAGGATCGGCTCGGTCCAGGTCCAGGCGGCCTCGACCTCGTCGCGCCGCATGAACAGGGTCGGGTTGCCCTTCATCACGTCCATCAGCAGTCGCTCGTAGGCGTCGGGCAGCCGCACCTGGAACGCGGTGGCGTAGCTGAGGTCGAGCGACACCGGGCGCAGCCGGTAGCCGCCGGGGCCGGGCTCCTTGGCGGTCAGGTGCAGCTTCATGCCCTCGTCGGGCTGGACCTGGATGTGCAGCCGGTTCGCGGTGGTGACGCCCTCCGCGCCGGGGAACATCGAGTGCGGGGGCTCCTTGAAGACCACGACGATCTCGGAGATCCGCCGGTCCATCCGCTTGCCGGTGCGCAGGTAGAACGGCACGCCGGCCCAGCGCCAGTTCTGCACCTCGGTCTTGAGCGCCACGAACGTCTCGGTCAGAGATCCGCCCTGCCCGCCGGTGGCCTTCAGGTCGTCGGAGTACGACGGCACCGCGGCTCCGTCGACAAGGCCGGCGACGTACCGGCCGCGCACGGTGTCGCGGTCGACGTCCTCGTCCTGCATCGGCTTGAGCGCCTGGAGGACCTTGAGCTTCTCGTCGCGCACGGTCTCGCGCCCGACGTACGTCGGCGGCTCCATCGCCACCAAGCAGAGCAGCTGCAGCAGGTGGTTCTGCACCATGTCCCGCAGCGCGCCGGCGTTGTCGTAGTAGGGGCCGCGGGCGCCGACGCCGACGGTCTCGGAGACCGTGATCTGCACGTGGTCGACCCACCGGGAGTTCCACAGCGGTTCGAGGAACGTGTTGGCGAACCGGGTGACCAGGAGGTTCTGGACGCTCTCCTTGCCCAGGTAGTGGTCGATGCGGAAGATCTGGGACTCGGCGAACACCCGGCCGACGGCCTCGTTGACCTCGCGGGCCGAGGCCAGGTCGTGGCCGATCGGCTTCTCCAGCACGACCCGGGCGCGCTCGTCGACCGCGCCGATCTCGTCGAGCCGTTGGCAGATCGAGCCGAACAGGCGGGGGGCGACCGCGAGGTAGAACACGCGCACGGCGTCCTCGACGCGCGGCCGGTCCTTGAGCAGGGCGTGGAACCGGTGCCAGTCGTCGGGGTCCTGGGCGTCCAGGGGGAGGTGGTGGAGGCGGGCGGTGAACCGGGCGAGGACTTCCTCGCGCAGGTCGGACCGGGGGACGTGCGTCGTCAGCGCCGACCGCACCGCCTCTCGCCAGCCGTCGTCGTCGAGCTGAGAGACGGAGACGCCGAGGATCCGGGTGTCGGCGGGCAGCTGTCCCTCGAGGTCGCGGTGGTAGAGCGAGGGCAGCAGCTTGCGGAGCGCGAGGTCTCCGGTCCCGCCGAAGACGGTGAAGTCGCACACGTCGGGAAGCGCGTGCGAGGCCGGAGTCGGGTCCATGTCACAACCGTAAGGAGAAGTTTGGATCGATACAACCCTATCTAAGGTCTTTTCGAGATCAAAGACGAGCGGTTTATGCTCACCCCGTGACTCAGCTGGTCGAGAACCGCGAGACCGCCGCCCCCGCCACCGCCGGAGAGCTCCTCGAGCTCGTCCGCACCGGACGCGCGAGCACCCGCTCCCAGCTGCGTGCCCTGACCGGGCTCTCGCGGACCGCGGTCACCGCCCGGGTCAGCTCGCTGACCTCGGCGGGCCTGCTGCTGCTCGGCGAGGAGCTCGCGTCCACCGGTGGCCGGCCCCCCGGCGCCCTGGTCTTCAACAAGGACGCCGGCGTGGTGCTCGCGGTCGCGATCGGCCGCTCCCGCACGCAGCTGGCCGTGCTCGACCTCGATGGCCAGGAGCTGACCGCCGACTCGCGCGACCACGAGGTCGGGGTGGGCCCCGACGAGCTGATGGCCGAGATCGTCGCCCGCTTCCGGGTGCTGCTCGAGGGCGTCGAGCCCCGGGTGCTCGGCATCGGCCTGAGCCTGCCGGGCACGCTGGACCCCGCGCGGGGTCTGAGCATCGGGTCGCCGGTGATGTCGGGCTGGGACGGCGTGCCGCTCGCGCCGTACTTCGCCGACCTCGCCCAGGCGCCCCTGTTCGTGGGCAACGACGCCGACGTGCTGGCCCGCTCCGAGCTCCTCGGCGGCGCCGGTGACCTCGACGACGTGCTGGTGGTCAAGGCCTCCACCGGCCTCGGCCTCGGCATCATCGCCGGCGGGCGCGTGCTCAGCGGCCACCTCGGTGCGGCGGGCGAGATCGGGCACACGGTGGTCGACCCCGCCGGGGACCTGCCGTGCCGTTGCGGCGCGGTCGGCTGCCTCGAGACGATCGCGGGCGGGTGGGCACTGGTCGCGAAGATGGCGGAGATGGGGCACCCCGTCGGGCACGTCCGCGAGCTGGTCGCGCTCGCCCTCCAGGGCGACTCCGCGGCTCGGGGCCTGCTGCGCGACAGTGGCCGTGAGCTCGGGCAGGTGCTCGCGGTGGCGATCAACCTCTTCAACCCCGCCGCGGTGGTCATCGGCGGCGACATGGGCGCGGCCTTCGACTTCTACGTCGCCGGCGTGCGCGAGAGCGTCTACCGCCGGGCGGCCCCGCTCGCCACCCGCGACCTCAAGTTCCTGCCCTCCACGCACGGGGCCCGTGCCGGCGTCGTCGGCTGTGCGGCCCTCGCCCTCGACCACGTGCTCAGCCCTGTCGCGGTCGACAGCCGGTTGGCCGCGCAGGGCTGACGCCGGCGGCACGTCACGCCGGTGTCGGCGCAGCGGTCGCGGCGTCGCTCGTCAGCCGCGCGCTCGGCTCGACCGCCATCTGCGGGTCCGCTGCCGCGTCCCCCCACTACCGTGTGCGCGTGACCCGAGTACACGCCTTCGGCGACGACGCGCTGGGCTCCCTCGACGCGGTCGGGCTGGTCGAGGCGATCCAGGACGGTGCGGTCGCGATCACCGACGTGATCGACGCCGCCATCTCCCGCACCGAGCGGCTGCAGCCGGACCTCGGTGCCATGGCTTACGTCGCCTACGACCGCGCCCGTGCCGAGGCGCTCGACCCGCGCGGCGGCTACTTCGCCGGTGTCCCGACCTACCTCAAGGACAACGTCGACGTCGCCCGGATGCCCACCCAGCAGGGTTGCGACGCCTACCGCGGCCGGCCCGTGGCCCGGGACGGCGACTTCGCCCGGATGTTCCTCGCGACCGGGCTGGTTCCCCTCGGCAAGACCCAGCTGTCCGAGTTCGGGTTCAGCCCTGCCGCCGAGCACCCGCGCCTCGGCCCGGTCCGCTCGCCCTGGGACACCGCGCGCACCGCCGGCGCCTCCTCGGCCGGTACGGCGGCGCTGGTGGCCGCCGGCGCCGTACCCCTCGCCCACGGCAACGACGGCGGCGGCTCGATCCGCATCCCGGCGTCGGTCAACGGCCTGGTCGGTCTCAAGCCGACCCGCGACCGGCTCGCCCAGGACCGGCTCACCCGCCAGATGCCGGTGCGCATCGTGTCCGACGGCGTGCTGACCCGCTCGGTGCGCGACACCGCCGCCTTCCTGCGCGAGGCCGAGCGCGTCTACCGGGCACTCTCGCTGCCGCCGATCGGGGACGTGGCCCGGCCCGGCCGGGCGCGCCTGCGGATCGCCGTGCACACCGGTGGTCTGGGCCGCACGGTCGCGCCCGAGGTCGCCGAGCTCACGCTCGAGACCGCGCGGCTCCTCGAGGAGCTCGGCCACCACGTCGAGCAGGCCGAGCACCCGGCGCCGGCGACCGTCCCGGATGACTTCCTGCTCTACTGGTCGATGCTCGCGATGACGATCGTGCGCACCGGTCGCCGCGTCGCCGGGCCCTCCTGGGACCGCGGGCTCCTCGACAACCTCACCCTCGGCCTCGATCGCCACTGTCGGCGCCGCGCCCACCGGCTCCCCGGGGCCATCGCCCGGCTCCGGCGGCTCTCGCGGGTCTCCGCGCAGTTCCACCAGCGCTACGACGTGGTGCTCACCCCGACGCTCGCGCACGAGACACCCCTGGTCGGCCACCTCGACCCGACCAACGACTTCGACACCGTCATGGAGCGGATCCTGGAGTGGGTGACGTTCACCCCGTGGCAGAACGCGACCGGCGACCCGGCCGTGTCGCTGCCGCTGGCGACCACCTCGAACGGCATGCCGCTGGGCATGATGTTCTCCGCCGGAGCGGGTCGGGAAGCCACCCTGCTGGAGCTCGCCTACGAGCTCGAGGAGGCCTCTCCTTGGACGCCGATCACGGCCCCGATCACGGGCTGATCAGGCGGCTCCGGACGGGGCTGCGGGGCCGATTTCCAGATCGCCCGCACCCGTGTGTAGAGTTCTCCGTCGTTGCCCCTTTAGCTCAGTCGGCAGAGCGTCTCCATGGTAAGGAGAAGGTCTACGGTTCGATTCCGTAAAGGGGCTCTGGGCAGGATTTTGCGTGCTGCGGTTACTCTGGAGCACGCAGCCGTGCCCTCGTGGCGGGGTAGCTCAGGTGGTTAGAGCACACGGCTCATAATCGTGGTGTCGCGGGTTCGAGTCCCGCCCCCGCTACTGCGACTTGACCTCGAACCAACAGCGACACCCAGCATCGACCTCCGAAGGACTTCCCGTGGCCAGCAAGAGCTCCGACGTTCGCCCCAAGATCACGCTCGCGTGCGTGGACTGCAAGGAGCGCAACTACATCACCAAGAAGAACCGCCGCAACGACCCCGACCGGCTCGAGCTCGCGAAGTTCTGCCCGCGCTGCCGCAAGCACACCGCGCACCGCGAGACCCGCTGATCGCACGTCTTCCCAGCACCCCGTCAGAGCTTCTCTGGCGGGGTTGCTGTCATTTCGGGCCCAGGTACGGACCGCCACTAGGTTGGGTTCATGCCAGTCGACCAGTCGCTCGTCGGTCGGGCGTTCCCGCCGACGCCGCCGCGCGCGGTGACCGAGGACACCATCCGCAGCTTCGTGGCCGCGACCGGCGGCGAGTACGCCGGCGGCCCGGCGCCCGCGACGTACCCGATCGTGCTCGCGTTCGACGCGATGAACGCGTTCCTGGCCGCGGAGTCGATCGACCTGCACCGGATCGTGCACGGCGAGCAGCGGTTCGCCTACGAGCGGCCCGTCGTCCCCGGCGACGTGCTCACCGCGACGCTGAGCGTCGGCTCCCTGCGCCAGATCGCGGGCAACGACATCATCGGCACCACCAGCGAGATCACCGACGCCTCGGGCGCCCTGGTGTGCTCGACGAGCGCGACCCTGGTGCACCGGGGGGCCGACGCGTGAGCCTGCCGACCCGCACCTTCACGATCACCCGCGCCGACCTGGTGCGCTACGCCGAGGCCAGCGGCGACCACAACCCGATCCACCAGGACGAGGCGGTCGCCCGCAGCGTCGGGCTGCCCGGGGTCATCGCCCACGGCATGTACACGATGGCGCTCGCGGCCCGCGCCGTCGCGGAGTGGTTCCCGGGCGCCGAGACGGTGAGCCTGGGCTGCAAGTTCACCAACCCGGTGGTCGTGCCCGCCGATGGCGGTGTCGACATCGAGGTCGCCGGTGAGGCGAAGGAGCCTGTGGACGGGCTGACCACCGTCACGCTCACCGTCACCTGCCGGGGCCAGAAGGTGCTGGGCATGCCCAAGGCCGTGGTCCGTGCCTGACCGGCTCGCCGACCACACCACGCTCCGGCTCGGCGGCCCCGCCGCCCGCTGGGTGCGGGCGACCACCGAGGCCGAGCTCGTCGAGGCGGTCCAGGCGGCTGACGCGGCCGGTGAGCCGGTGCTCGTGCTCGGAGGCGGCAGCAACCTCGTCGTCACCGACGAGGGCTTCCCCGGCACCGTGGTCGAGGTCGCGACCCGTGGCATCGAGAGCGACGACACCGGCGAGGCCTCGTGCGGAGGGGCGATGGTCACGGTCGCGGCCGGCGAGACCTGGGACGACCTCGTCGCGCTCGCCGTCGACCGCGAGTGGTCGGGCCTCGAGGCCCTCTCCGGCATCCCCGGCTCCGTCGGTGCGACCCCGATCCAGAACGTCGGTGCCTACGGCCAGGAGGTCGCCCAGACCATCGCCAGCGTGCGGGTCTGGGACCGCAGGCTGCGCGGCATCCGCACGTTCGCCAACGCCGACTGCGGCTTCGGCTACCGCACCTCGCGCTTCAAGGCCGACCCCGCGCGCCACGTGGTCCTCTCGGTGACGTTCCAGCTGCGCCAGGGGAGCCTGGGCCAGCCCGTGGCCTACGCCGAGCTCGCCCGGACGCTCGGCGTGCAGGTCGGGGCCCGGGCCCCGCAGTCGGAGGTCCGCGCCGCGGTGCTCGGACTGCGGCGCGGCAAGGGCATGGTGCTCGACGAGACCGACCACGACACCTGGAGCGCGGGCTCGTTCTTCACCAACCCGGTCGTCGAGCCCTCCGCCGTACCCGACGGAGCGCCTGCGTGGCCCCAGCCTGATGGCCGGGTGAAGACCAGCGCTGCCTGGCTGATCGATCACGCCGGGTTCGGCAAGGGGTACGCCGCCGGGCCGGTCGCGCTGTCGAGCAAGCACCCCCTGGCGCTGACCAACCGGGGTGGGGCGACCACCGCTGAGCTGCTCGACCTCGCCCGCGAGGTCCGAGCAGGGGTCGAGGCCAGGTTCGGGATCCGGCTGGTCAACGAGCCGGTGCTCGTCGGCTGCGAGCTGTAGGGCACGAGCCCGCTCCTACGGGCCGGTGCGCGCGACCCCGACGACGATCGCGAAGAACGCGATCACGGCCAGCACGCCCAGGACCAGCAGGCCGGTGCCGACGATCCCCATCACCCGGCCCGCCGAGGCCATCTCCCGGCCGCTGTAGGCGGTCGGGTTGGCGTCGATCTCGCGCAGCGCCCGCCCGCCGATCGCCCAGGCGAACGGCGAGACGACCAGCGTGAGGCCGCCGCAGACCAGGATGCCGACCAGGCCGATCAGGCCGAGCACCATGGCCGTGGTCGCCGAGGGGTGCTCGGGCGGCTTCGGTGCCCAGCCGTACGCCGGCTGCCCCGGCGCGGGCTGCGGGTAGGGCTGGCCGTAGGGCTGTTGGCCGTAGGGCTGGCCGTAGGGCTGGCCGTAGGGCTGTTGGTACGGGTCGTGCGGCGGGTAGGGCTGGCCTGGCTCGCTCATGGCCCCATCGTGTCAGGACCGGCGCCCAGCCACCCGTCGATGTCGGCGAGGATGCGGGCGCGCAGGTCCGAGGGTGCCCGCGACGCGCGCACCGACATCCGGGCCAGCTCGGCCAGCTGGGCGTCGCTGAGGTCGTGGGCGGCGCGCATGGTGGCGTACTGCCCGGCCAGGCGTGACCCGAACAGCAGCGGGTCGTCGGCGCCCAGGGCGACGGTCGCTCCTGCGGCGAGCAGGGTCGGCAGCGGGACCGACGTCAGGTCGGAGTAGACCCCGAGCGCCACGTTCGAGACCGGGCAGACCTCCAGGGCCACGCCGGCCTCGACGATCCGGTCCAGCAGGGCCGGGTCCTCGGCCGACCGGACCCCGTGGCCCAGGCGCTGCGCGTGCAGCGCGTCCAGGCAGAGACGGATGTGCTCGGGCCCACGCAGCTCCCCGCCGTGCGGGGCGAGCAGCAGGCCGGCCCGCTCGGCGATCGCGAAGGCGGGGGCGAAGTCGGCGGTGCTGCCCCGACGCTCGTCGTTGGAGAGCCCGAAGCCGACGACCCCGCGCCCGGCGTACTGTCCGGCGAGTCGGGCGAGCGTCCGGGCGTCGAGCGGGTGCCGTGTGCGGTTGGCGGCGACGACGACTGCGATGCCGAGGCCGGTCGCCTGCTCGGCGTCGCGCACCGCGTCGAGGACCAGGTCGGTGAACGCCGTGATGCCGCCGAAGCGGGCGGCGTAGCCGCTGGG
Source organism: Nocardia sp. 149-1B (assembly GCF_057747975.1). Classification (NCBI taxonomy): domain Bacteria; kingdom Bacillati; phylum Actinomycetota; class Actinomycetes; order Mycobacteriales; family Nocardiaceae; genus Nocardia; species Nocardia sp. 149-1B. The sequence goes on along the minus strand of NZ_CM173233.1, from coordinate 4,215,659 downwards.
GTCGACCTGGATCTCCAGCCAGCGGCCGCCGTCACGGACGTCGTCCTCGGCCGCCTCGCGCACCAGCCGGCGTACGTCGCTCTCGGTCCTCAGGACCGAGCGCGCCACGTCGTAGAGCCGCTGGAAGCGGAACCAGCCCTTCTCGTCGGCCGCGGACAGCGTCGGCGGCCACTCCTCGACCAGCTGGTCGGGGAGCGAGATCCCGTCGCGGGCGGCGAGCTCGAGCAGCGTCGAGTGCCGCATCGACCCCGTGAAGTGCAGGTGCAGGTGCGCCTTGGGCAGCCGGTGGAGGTCACGCATGGCCCGAGCCTGGAGCCGGGGTCACTCGAGCAGCTTCTCCGCGGCCGCCAAGCGGACGCACGTCGCGACGGCCTCCATGGCGCCGGTGACCTCCGCGAGCACGGGGTACGACGGCGCCAGCCGGATGTTCTCGTCCGCAGGGTCGCGCTTGTAGGGGAACGCCGACCCGGCCGGGGTGAGCGCCACACCTGCCTCCTTCGCGAGCCCGATGACCCGGCTGGCCGTGCCCGGGAGGACGTCGAGGCTCACGAAGTAGCCACCGCCCGGATGGGTCCAGGTCGCGATCCCGAGTCCGCCGAGCCGCTCGGTCAGGATCCGCTCGACCTCGCCGAAGCGTGGCGCGAGCAGCTCGCGGTGGCGCACCATGTGGTCACGCACGCCCTGCGCGGTGCCGAAGAACTCCAGGTGCCGGAGCTGGTTGACCTTGTCGGGGCCGATCGAGCCCAGGCCGAGGTTGCGGTGGAACCAGGCCATCGTCTCGACGGAGCCGCCGACGAAGGCGACGCCGGCGCCCGCGTAGGTGATCTTCGAGGTGGAGGCGAACACCACCGGCCGATGCGGATTGCCCGCGACCGCGGCCAGCGACACGATGTCCGCGCTCTTGGACTCCTCGCTGGTCAGATGGTGCAGGGCGTAGGCGTTGTCCCAGAAGATCTTGAAGTCCGGCGCCGCGGTCGGCATCGACGCCAGGCGCTCGGCGACCTCCTGCGAGGTCACCTGGCCCGTGGGGTTCGCGTAGGTCGGGACCACCCACATGCCCTTGATGCTCGGGTCGTCGGCGACGAGCGCTGCCACGGCCTCGGCGTCGGGGCCGTCGGCGTTCATCGGGACGGTCACCATCTCGATGCCGAACCACTCGGTCAACGCGAAGTGGCGGTCGTAGCCGGGGACCGGGCAGACGAACCGGACCTTCTCCTCCGCGCCCCACGGGCGCTCGGAGTCGACGCCGCCTTTGAGCCAGAGGTAGGACAGCACGTCCTTCATCAGCGTCAGGCTGGAGTTGCCCTGGGCCGAGAGCTGTTCGGTCTCGAGGCCGAGCAGCTCCGCGAACATCTCCCGGAGCGCCGGGATGCCCGACAAACCGCCGTAGTTGCGGGCGTCGACGCCGTCCGGGGACGTCGTCGACACCGGCAGCCGCAGCAGCCCGTCGGCCAGGTCCAGCTGCTCACCGGAGGGCTTGCCCCGCGTGAGGTCCAGCTTCAGGCCGGAGGCGACCAGGGCGTCGTACGCCGTCTGCTCGGCCGCGCGGAAGGCCTCGAGGTCGTCACGGGACCGGTCTGCCAGGGGCGGGTGCTCGCTCACGCGGCCATCGTGTCAGAGACCGATTGGTGCTCGGACCAGCGGCCCCGTAGACTCCAGGCTTGGTGGTTTCCCACACGCTCAGCCATGCCCTGGTGGCGACGCTGAGGTCGGGGGGCCACGTCGCAGAAGTCTGCGAAGGGCACTAGCTCAACTGGCAGAGCATCGGTCTCCAAAACCGAAGGTTGGGGGTTCAAGTCCCTCGTGCCCTGCAAAGCACGCACAGGTCGATCAGTCGAATCGAACGAGGAGAGGTGAAGGACGTGCCGGACAGCAAGGCAGTCCGCGGGTCGCGCGGAGGGGGCAGCAGCCACCAGCGCACGAGCATCCCCACGTTCTACCGTCAGGTGGTCGCCGAGCTGCGCAAGGTCGTCTACCCGACCCAGGAGCAGCTGATCACGTACTTCATCGTCGTGATGACCTTCGTGCTCTTCATGATGGCGCTGGTCTCGGTCCTCGACCTGGGCTTCGGCAAGCTCGTCTTCGCGGTCTTCGCCGGCAATTCCGACAACTGACTCCGGCCACCCGCCGGACGACCAGAGCACCCGAACGTGATGGAGCAGTACGTGTCTGAGCACGAGAACGACTCGGTGGAGACCGAGGAGACGATGCTGGAGTCAGCCGAGTCATCGGAGCCGACCGGTGAGCTCGACCCGACCCTCGAGGACCAGTACGGCGAGCCGAACGACGGTCCGGAGATCGAGGAGGACCCGCGCCTGGACGTCGAGGTCACCGACGAGGACTCCGACGAGGACCTGGGCCTCGACGACACCGAAGCCGGCGCGACCAGCATCGGGCTGTCCGAGGCCGAGGGCGACGAGGGCCCGGGCGTCGATGAGGCTGACGACGCGGGCGACGGTGACGACGCGGACGACGAGACCGACCCCGACGACCCGCTCGAGGCGTTCCGCCGGGAGCTGTGGGCCAAGCCGGGCGACTGGTTCGTGGTCCACACCTACTCCGGCATGGAGAACCGGGTGAAGTCGAACCTGGAGAACCGCATCATCTCCCTCAACATGGAGGATTACATCCACGAGATCGTGGTCCCCACCGAGGAGGTGGCCGAGATCAAGAACGGCCAGCGCAAGATGGTGCGCCGCACCGTCCTCCCCGGCTACGTCCTGGTGCGCATGGACCTCACCGACGAGTCGTGGGCCGCGGTCCGCCACACCCCGTCGGTCACCGGGTTCGTCGGCCACAGCCACCAGCCGGTCCCGCTGTCGATGTCCGAGGTCGAGAACATGCTCGCCCCGGCCGTCGTGGCCCGCGCCGAGGCCGAGGCCGTCGCCGCCGGCACCCAGCCCGCCTCGGGTGGCGGCGCTGCGAAGAAGCCGGTCGAGGTCGCGGACTTCGACGTCTCCGACTCGGTCATGGTCGTCGACGGCCCGTTCGCCACGCTGCACGCCACGATCACCGAGATCAATGCCGAGTCCCAGCGGGTCAAGGCCCTGGTCGAGATCTTCGGCCGCGAGACGCCCGTCGAGCTGAGCTTCTCGCAGATTCAGCGCGTCTGAGCTCTTCGACGGAGTCGAAGAGCTCAGAAAGCCGCGCGAGATCGAGTAGCCGCGGCCCCGCGACGAAGGAGTGGGGCCGACCGGCGTATCGAGATCAGAGGTCCGGGCTGGTCGGCTGGTCAAGCCAAGCGGCGGCCGGCAGCAGACGAGCGGTCCTCGGATTTCACACAACGCCCGATCCCGCCGCACAATAGACAGGTTGCCCGGTTGCAAACGGGGCAACGGCAGGTGGCAGAGGCCTACGACGTACGCCTCGTCATGACCACGAGACAGAAAGAGAAGCAATGCCTCCGAAGAAGAAGATCGCCGCACTCGTCAAGGTGCAGCTGCAGGCCGGTGCCGCGACTCCCGCTCCGCCCGTCGGTACCGCGCTCGGTCCGCACGGCGTGAACATCATGGAGTTCTGCAAGGCCTACAACGCGCAGACCGAGTCGATGCGCGGGAACGTCGTTCCGGTCGAGATCACGATCTACGAGGACCGGTCGTTCACGTTCATCACCAAGACCCCTCCGGCTGCCGAGCTGATCAAGAAGGCCGCCGGCCTCGCCAAGGGCTCGGGCGTCCCGCACAAGGAGAAGGTCGGCAAGCTGACCAAGGACCAGGTGCGCGAGATCGCTCAGACCAAGCTGCCCGACCTCAACGCGAACGACATCGACGCGGCCATGAAGATCGTCGAGGGCACCGCCCGTTCGATGGGCGTCACGACCGACTGAACACGTGGGAGAGCCGCGCTGGCTCGCTAACCACACCTTTTTCCAACAGAGAAGAGAAAGCTCATGCAGCGCAGCAAGACCTACCGCGCAGCGGCGGACACGTTCGACAAGGACGAGCTCTACGCCCCGCTCGCCGCGATCAAGATCGCGAAGACCTCCAGCAAGAAGAAGTTCGACGAGACCGTCGACGTCGTGATGCGCCTCGGTGTCGACCCCCGCAAGGCCGACCAGATGGTCCGCGGCACCGTCAACCTCCCGCACGGCACCGGCAAGACCGCTCGCGTCCTGGTGTTCGCGAACGGCGACAAGGCCGAGGCCGCTCGTGAAGCCGGCGCCGACATCGTCGGTGGCGACGAGCTGATCGACAAGGTCGCCGGCGGCTGGCTCGACTTCGACGCCGTGGTCGCGACCCCGGACCTGATGGGCAAGGTCGGCCGCCTCGGCCGCGTGCTCGGTCCCCGTGGCCTGATGCCGAACCCGAAGACCGGCACCGTGACGCCCGACGTCGCGAAGGCTGTCAGCGACATCAAGGGCGGCAAGATCGAGTTCCGTGTCGACCGGCACGCGAACCTGCATTTCATCATCGGCAAGGCCTCCTTCGACGAGGTAAAGCTCGCCGAGAACTACGCCGCGGCGCTGGAGGAGGTGCTCCGTCTGAAGCCGGCCAGCTCGAAGGGCCGCTACATCAAGAAGGTCACCGTCTCCACCACCATGGGCCCCGGCATCCAGGTCGACCCGAACCGGACGCGCAACGTCGCGCTCGAGGACGAGAACGCCCAGCCCTGATCGCAGTTCCTGTACGTCGACCCGCCCGGTGATCCGGGCGGGTCGTCGTCATTTGGGGACACGTGCATGCTGATGCGGTGGCGGCCTCCCGGCGCGTGATTGTCCGGCCCAGTCGCCCGTCAAGGGTCCGCTTCGCCGCACTTGACCGCCGCCGCCCGGGACTGGAATTCGCGCCTGTCGGGATGCCGCCGGGGTCCGGTCGTGCGACGTCATACGAAGCGTGCATTCAATGAGCGTCGCGGGGTAGGACGTCCCGAGACCCGCAGCCCGCGCGCCGACCGCAACAACACCGTCTGGAGACCAACCCAAGAGCGATACCGCGGCCCGCGCGGCGACGAAGTCGACGCGCGAGACGCGGCCCCGATTTGGCCCCGCCGCCGGATCCGCCGTACTGTTCTCCACGAAACCAAAGACCGCCGGTTGTCTCGCCACGCACGTGGTGCGACCGAAGGTTCCGCGAGAGTTGCGGACGGCCAGCGCAGGTGAAGAGCAGCTCCTCCTCACGGGGGTCCACGCCCTGAGCCTGTGCTCGGGGCGTTCGTCATTCCCGCGGTCCGCTTCCGGTGGTCGACCACCGGAAGGAGACCCATGGCGCGGGCAGACAAGCAGGCAGCCGTCGCGGAGATCGTTGAGTCGTTGAACGATTCCGCCGGTGCTGTGCTGACCGAGTACCGCGGTCTCACCGTGAAGCAGCTGCAGGACCTGCGGCGCTCCCTCGGTGCGAACGCCGACTACGCCGTGGTCAAGAACACGCTGGCCAAGATCGCTGCCAATGAGGTGGGCATCTCCGGCTTCGACGACCTGCTGACCGGTCCGACCGCCATCGCCTTCATCAACGGCGACGTGGTCGAGGCGGCCAAGGGTCTGCGTGACTTTGCCAAGGCGAACCCCACCCTTGTCATCAAGGGCGGAATCCTGGACGGCAACATCCTCGACGCGAGCGAGATCGCCAAGCTGGCGGACCTCGAGTCGCGCGAGGTGCTCCTGGGCAAGATGGCCGGCGCGATGCTCGCGTCGCTCAGCCAGGCCGTCTACCTGCTCAACGCCCCCCTCGCCCAGGCCGCCCGTCTCGCGGGCGCGCTCCAGGCGAAGGCCGAGCAGGACCCCTCGATCCTCGCAGGTGGTGCCGGCACGCCGGTCGCCGCCGAGGAGGCTCCGGCCGAGCCCGCTGCTGACGCAGCGGACGAGACCGAGGCCCCCGCTGACGAGGCTCCGGCCGCAGAGGAGGCTCCCGCCGAGGAGACCGCCGCTGAGGCCACCGCCTCCGACGAGGGCGACACCACCGAGGCCTGATCCCACCGGATCAGCTCGGTCACACCACCACCTGAAACCCGGTCCGCCGCAATCGCGAGTCGGACCACCGAATGGAAGGAAACGCCACCATGGCGAAGCTCAGCACTGACGAGCTCCTCGACGCGTTCAAGGAGATGACGCTGATCGAGCTCAGCGAGTTCGTGAAGCAGTTCGAGGAGACCTTCGGCGTCACCGCCGCTGCTCCCGTTGCCGTTGCCGCCGCGCCCGCCGCGGGCGGCGCTGCTGGCGGTGGCGAGGCCGCTGCCGAGCAGGACGAGTTCGACGTGATCCTCGAGTCGGCCGGCGAGAAGAAGATCAACGTGATCAAGGAGGTCCGCGCGCTGACCTCCCTCGGTCTCAAGGAGGCCAAGGAGCTCGTCGAGGCGGCCCCCAAGGCGATCCTCGAGAAGGTTGCCAAGGACGCGGCCGAGAAGGCCAAGGATGCCCTCGAGGGCGCCGGCGCCACCGTCACGCTCAAGTGACGTACCGCTCCGTCTCGGCCTAGCACGACCCTCACGAGGGGCGGTCCACCCACGCGGTGGACCGCCCCTCGTGGCATTTCGGGTCAGCGGACCGGTCCAGACGATCGCGATCTCCTGCGATGTCCAAGGTGTAAGTCGGGGGGTGCGGGGAAGGAAACCGACGCGTAACCTCGCCGCTACTCCGGCGTTGTTACCGGTCAGTGGGAGGCGGGGGAGTGTCAGGCGTGCCCGGCCCGGGATCCGGAGCGCGCGCGGTGGCGAGGAGGGACGAGGGCGGTCATGGGCGTTGAGATCCAGGTCGAGCACCTGAGCAAGTCGTTCGGCAAGCAGCTGATCTGGGGCGACGTCACGCTCACCGTGCCGGCCGGTGAGATCTGCGTGATGCTCGGCCCGTCCGGCACCGGCAAGTCGGTGTTCCTCAAGACCCTCATCGGCCTCCTCAAGCCCGACCAGGGCTCGATCGTCATCGAGGGCACCGACATCGCGAGCTGCTCGGAGAAGGAGCTCTACGAGATCCGCAAGCTGTTCGGCGTGCTGTTCCAGGACGGCGCGATGTTCGGCTCGATGAACCTCTACGACAACGTCGCCTTCCCGCTGCGTGAGCACACCAAGAAGTCCGAGTCCGACATCCGCGACATCGTCATGGAGAAGATGGACCTCGTCGGACTGGTCGGCGCCGAGGACAAGCTCCCCGGCGAGATCTCCGGCGGCATGCGCAAGCGCGCGGGCCTCGCCCGGGCTCTGGTCCTCGACCCCGAGATCGTGCTGTTCGACGAGCCGGACTCGGGTCTCGACCCGGTCCGTACGGCGTTCCTGAACCAGCTGATCGTCGACCTCAACGCCCAGATCGACGCGACGTTCCTGATCGTCACCCACGACATCAACACCGCCCGCACCGTGCCCGACAACATCGGCCTGCTCTACCACCGGCACCTGGCGATGTTCGGGCAACGGGAGATGCTGCTCTCCTCCGAGGAGCCCGTCGTGCGGCAGTTCCTCAACGCTCAGAAGGTCGGCCCGATCGGCATGTCCGAGGAGAAGGACGCCGACGAGCTCGAGGCCGAGAAGGACCAGGAGCTGCCCCCGCTGCCCCCGATCCCGATGCAGCTGGAGCCCTCCAACGGCATCCCGCGCCGCAGCCAGCGGGCTCCCGGTGAGTGGTGCCGCGCCAACGGCGTGACCCCGCCGCCCGGGTCGTTCGAGGAGAACATGACCATGACGACGGGCGGCTGAGCAGTCCGATGTCGTCGTTGACCGCGAGCCGCGCGCTCGCGCCGGTGGGGACCGCTGGCAAGTTCTTCGCCTTCGGCCTCGATGTGCTGCGCGCGCTGTTCCGACGCCCGTTCCAGCTGCGGGAGTTCATCCAGCAGGCCTGGTTCATCGCCTCGGTGACGATCATCCCGACCGCGCTCGTGGCGATCCCCTTCGGTGCGGTGATCGCGCTGCAGGTCGGTGGCCTGATCAAGCAGTTCGGCGCCCAGTCCTTCACGGGCTCTGCCTCCGTCCTCGCCGTCGTCCAGCAGGCCGCGCCGATCGGCACCGCGCTGCTCATCGCGGGCGCCGGCGGCTCGGCCATCGCCGCCGACCTCGGAGCCCGCAAGATCCGTGAAGAGCTCGACGCGATGATGGTGCTCGGGATCGACCCGATCCAGCGCCTGGTGGTGCCGCGCGTGCTGGCCGCCATGTTGGTCGCGGTGTTCCTCAACGGCATGGTGAGCGTCGTCGGCGTGGCCGGTGGCTACTTCTTCAACGTGGTGCTGCAAGACGGCACCCCCGGTGCCTACCTGGCGAGCTTCACCGCGCTCTCGCAGCTCCCCGACCTGTGGCAGGGCATGGCCAAGGCCCTCGTGTTCGGCCTCATCGCAGCGGTCGTCGCCTGCTACAAGGGCATGAACGCCGCCGGCGGGCCGAAGGGCGTCGGCGACGCCGTCAACGAGTCGGTCGTCGTCACGTTCATCCTCCTCTTCATCGTCAACTTCGTGATGAGCGCGATCTACATCCAGCTCGTCCCACCGAAGACGGGCTGACTCGCCATGACTCCCGATGCCATGGCCTGCTACGCGCCGCCCATCACGCACGCTCGCCGCGTTGGCGACGCTCGACAGACAACCCCGGTATGCCTTCGCGCCGCCGCCTTGCGAGCGCACGCGCTGGACGACGCTCGCGACGGCCGAGCATCGGGAGGCATGGCGCTATGACCAACATCCGCGCCGTCTACGAACGGCCGCTCAAGACGCTCGACAGCCTGGGCGAGGAGCTCGCGTTCTTCATCAAGGCGCTCGCGTGGACCCCGCGCGCGATCGGGCGCTACAAGAAGGAGATCCTGCGCATCCTGGCCGAGGTGACGCTCGGCAGCGGTGCGCTGGCCGTCATCGGCGGCACCGTCGGCGTGATCATGGCGATGACGTTCTTCACCGGGGCCCAGGTCGGGCTCTCCGGGTACGCCGCCCTCGACCAGCTCGGCACGGCCGCCTTCGCCGGCTTCGTCTCGGCGTACTTCAACACCCGCGAGATCGCGCCGCTGGTCTCGGGCATCGCCCTCGCCGCGACGGTCGGCTGCGGCTTCACCGCCCAGCTGGGCTCGATGCGGATCTCCGAGGAGGTCGACGCCCTCGAGGTGATGGCGATCCCCTCGCTGCCCTTCCTCGTCACGACGCGGATCGTCGGCGGGCTGATCGCGATCGTCCCGCTCTACGTCGTCGGCCTGCTGTCCTCCTACTTCGCGACCCGGCTGACCGTGACCCAGTTCTTCGGGCAGTCGTCGGGCACCTACGACCACTACTTCAACGCGTTCCTGCCACCCGGCGACGTGATGTGGTCGTTCGGCAAGGTGCTCGTCTTCGCCGTGACCGTCATCCTCATCCACTGCTACCACGGCTACACCGCCTCGGGTGGACCCGCCGGGGTAGGGATCGCCGTGGGACGTGCCGTCCGCACCAGCATCGTCGCGATCAACGTCATCGACCTGTTCTTGTCCATGGCGATCTGGGGCGCGTCGACCACCGTCAGGCTGGCGGGGTGATCGCGTGCGAGTAGTTGCCCTCCACAAGGTGCTGGGTGTGGTCTTCGTCTGCCTGCTGCTGCTGGGCGCCTACCTCACCTACGCCGTGTTCACGAAGAAGTTCGCCCACTACGACGAGGTCACGCTGCAGGCCTCGAAGATCGGCATGCAGCTCCCCAACCGCGCCGACGTGAAGATCCGCGGCGTCATCGTGGGGGAGGTCCTCGACTACGAGCCCGACCCCGAGGGCGCCCGCGTGACGCTCGGCATCTATCCCGATCAGATCGACACCATCCCCGCGAACGTCAGCGGGTCGATCGTGCCCAAGACGCTCTTCGGCGAGAAGTACGTCGCGCTCGACGTCCCGGCCGACCCGTCGCCGGACCACATCCAGCCCGGAGCGACGATCAAGCGCACCGAGGTCTCGATCGAGGTCGAGAAGGTCCTCTCCGACCTGTACCCCTTGCTGCGCACCGTGCAGCCCGCCGACATCAACATGACCCTCAACGCGCTCTCCACCGCGCTCGAGGGCCGCGGCGACCAACTCGGCCAGAACCTCGAGACCGTCGACAGCTACCTCAAGCGCATCAACCCGCAGATCCCCGCGCTCATCGACGACCTGAAGCTGACCGCCCAGGTGTCCGACACCTACGCCTCGGTGATGCCCCAGATCGCCAGCATCCTCGACGACACCGTGAAGACGACCGGCACCCTCGAGGACCGGGAGGTCAAGCTGCACGCGCTGTTCGACGACGTGGCCGCGTTCTCCGACACCGCTCGCGGGTTCCTCGAAGAGAACGGCGACAACCTGATCCGGTTCAGCCAGATCAGCCAGCAGCAGCTGCGCGTGTTCGCCAAGTACGCACCCGAGTACAACTGCCTGACACGGGGCATCGTCAACGCCGGCAAGCTGCAGGCCGAGGCGTTCCGCGGCTTCATGCTGCACATCGTGCTGGAGACGCTGCCCCACCAGCCGCGCCCCTACAACGTCAACGACCGCCCGCACTTCGGCGAGAACCGCGGCCCGGTCTCCTGCCTGCACCTGCCGAACCCGCCGTGGTCGCAGTCCAACCCGGTGCGCCACCAGCCCGACTTCAACGACGGCGTGGACGAGCCGACCGGCAAGGGCACCGACCGCGTGGGCCTCAACCAGTACTACCGGACCACGGTCGGCACCAGTGCCGAGAGCGACGTGCTGCGCTCCCTGCTCGGGCCCGCGCTCGGCGTACCCGACCAGGACGTCCCCGACCTGGGCCTGCTGCTGGTCGGCCCGATGGCTCGCGGAGCGGAGGTGTCGCTGCGATGAAGCTCCTGGACAAGCGCACCTCCGGTGACCTGGTCAAGCTGATGATCTTCATCGTCATCACGACCCTGGCCACCTCGGTGCTGGTCGCGACGATCGGCAACCTCACCTTCGCCGGCCACCACAGCTACAAGGCCGAGTTCGTGGATGCCACCGGGGTCGTCAAGGGCGACGACGTGCGCATCGCGGGCGTCAAGGTCGGCACGGTGGACAACGTGCAGATCGTCGACCGCACCCGGGCCCTGGTCAGCTTCAACGTCGAGGACTCCACCACGATCAGCCAGGCGACCCACGCCGCGATCCGCTACCGCAACCTCGTGGGTCAGCGCTACATCTCGCTGACCGACGAGATCGGCAACTCCGACCCGCTGCCCGACGGTGGCACGATCCCGGTCGACCAGACCTCGCCGGCGCTCGACCTGACCGTGCTGTTCAACGGCTTCAAGCCGTTGTTCCAGGCACTCTCGCCGGCCGACATCAACCAGCTGTCCTACGAGATCGTCCAGGTCTTCCAGGGCGAGGGCGGCACGCTCGAGGGCCTGCTCGCGCACACGGCCTCGGTCACCCAGACGCTGGCCGGACGCGACAAGCTGATCGGCGACCTGATCGACAACCTCAACGAGGTGCTCGACCACGTCGGCGACCGCGACGTCCAGCTGAGCCGGCTGATCACCACGTTCCGCACGTTCGTCGGCGGCCTCAAGGACGACCGCGGCGCGATCCTCGGGTCCCTCGACCAGATCTCGGCGCTCTCGGTCCAGACCGCCGACCTCGTCGACGGCATCCGTGAGCCGTTCGTCAGCGACATCACCCAGCTGCGCAAGTTCGCCGGCAACCTCGACAACGGCAAGGCGGAGCTCGACCGGGCGCTGCAGGTGCTGCCGATCAAGCTCAACAAGATCGGCCGCACGGCGACGTACGGCTCGTGGTTCAACTTCTACCTCTGCCACTTCCAGGGCCGGATCCGCCTCCCCGGCGGGCAGTCCGTTCCCGTCGACTACCCGGTGGGTGGCACGAAGGTCGCCGACAGGTGTGATCTCGGATGACTCCCTTCCGCGAGCGCAACCCCGTCATCGTCGGGGCCGTCAGCATCGTCGTCCTGGCGATCGTGATGCTGGCCGCCTTCCGCGCCCAGGACCTGCCGCTGATCGGCGGTGGTGACACCTACTACGCGGCGTTCTCCGAGGCCGGCGGGTTGGCGCCGAACGACGAGGTCCGCATCGCCGGCGTGCGCGTCGGCAAGGTGGAGAGCATCGAGCTCGAGGGCGACCATGTCAGGGTCACCTTCCGAGTCGACACCCCCTCGCAGTTCGGCGACGACACCCAGGCCGCGATCAAGGTCAAGACGCTGCTCGGCGCGATGTACCTCGCGCTTGAACCAGCGGGCCCCGGCCAGCTCGACGAGGGCTCGGAGATCCCGGTCGAGCGCACGAGCTCGCCCTACGACGTGGTGGATGCGTTCTCGGGCCTGGCCGAGACCTCCGAGCGCATCGACACCGACCGTCTCGCGAAGTCGATGACCACGCTCTCGGACCTGACCCGGAACACCCCCGAGGAGTTCCGCCAGGCGCTCGACGGGGTCTCGCGGCTCTCGTCGAACATCGCCGCGCGCGACGACCAGATCAACAGCCTGCTGAAGAACCTCAAGCGGGTCTCCAGCGTCCTCGACGAGCGCGACGGCGACATCATCGGGCTGATGAAGGACTCCGACGTCCTCTTTCGGGCGCTGGTCGCCCGTCGCGACGCGGTGCACAACCTCCTGACCTCCACGACCCGACTGTCGAAGGAGCTGACCGCGCTGATCGAGCAGAGCCGTGCCGACCTCAACCCGGCGCTGACCCATCTCGACCACGTCCTGGTCGTGCTCAACAAGAACGAGGACAACCTCGACAACAGCCTGCGCCTGATGGAGCCCTTCTACCGCGTCTTCGCCAGCACGCTCGGCAACGGGCCGTGGTTCGACACCTACATCCAGAACATGCCGCCGGCCCCGCAGGTGGGTGGCTGACATGGCGACCACGAGCATCCTCAAGCGGGCGATCATCCCCGCCGTCCTGGTGATCCTCCTGGTGGCCGCTGCGCTCACCCTGTTCCAGGGTGGGGACACCAAGACGTTGACCGCGCACTTCCCCCGCACGATCTCCATCTACGAGGGCAGCGACGTCCGGGTGCTCGGGGTGCCGGTCGGCAAGGTCGACTCGGTGACCCCCGCCGGCACCGACGTCGCCGTCACGATGTCGTACGACGCGTCGGTGAACGTCCCGGCCGACGCGAAGGCCGTGATCGTCGCCCCGTCGATCGTCGGCGACCGGTACGTCCAGCTGACGCCCGTCTACACCGGCGGCGACAAGCTCGCGGACGGAGCCGTCCTCGACGTGGACCGCACCGCGGTTCCACTCGAGCTCGACCAGATCTACAGCAGCCTCGACGACCTCACGGTCGCGCTCGGGCCGACGGGGGCCAACCGCAACGGCGCGTTCGCCGACCTGCTGGAGACCACGGCCAAGAACTTCGGCGGTGAGGGTGCGACCTTCCACCAGACCATCAAGGACTTCGGTCGGCTCAGCCAGACCCTCGACGACAACAAGGACGAGCTGTTCGGGTCGGCTCGCGAGCTCGAGGGCTTCATCGGCACCCTCGCTCGCAACGACAAGACGGTCCGCAAGTTCAACGACTCGCTCTCCCAGGTCTCCTCGATGCTCTCGGGTGAGCGGCAGGAGCTCTCGGCGTCGCTGAACAACCTGGCGACGGCGTTGGGCCAGGTGTCGACGTTCGTGAAGGAGAACCGCGAGGTCCTGGGCCGCAACATCTCCGGTCTCAACCGGGTCGCCAAGGTGCTGGTGAAGCGCCGTTCCGAGCTCGACAGCATCCTCGACTCCGCACCCCTGGCGCTGAACAACCTGGCGCTGACCTACAACCCCGAGGCGGGCACCCTCGACACCAACGCCAACCTCGGGGAGGTCATCAACCAGGTGCAGTCCGACCCGTCGACGTTCCTGTGCGGGTTCTTGAGCCAGGCCGACAAGTCGGGCGCCCTGTGCGACCTGGTCCAGCAGGCCCTGCCGCGTCCCGGCACCGGGGGCAAGGGAACGCCGCGCTCCTCGGTCGACCTGTTCGACCGCAGCCTGGCCGGACTCGTGGCGGTGGACCGATGAGGACACCGAAGATGCTCCGAGCCGTCGTCGCGATGATCGCGGGCGCGGTGCTGCTGACCGGCTGCGAGTTCGACGTCTACAAGCTCCCGCTCCCGGGCGGGACCGACGTGGGCAGCGACCCGATCACGGTGACCGCGGAGTTCCGCGACGTGCTCGACCTCGTGCCGAAGTCCACGGTGAAGGTCAACGACATCAGCGTCGGGCAGATCACCGACGTCGAGCTGGTCCAGGGGCACGCCGAGATCACCATGAAGCTGCGCAACGACGTCGACCTGCCGGAGAACGCGGTCGCCGAGATCCGCCAGACCAGCCTGCTCGGCGAGAAGTTCGTGTCGTTGAGCCCTCCCACGGACGTGCCCGCGACCGGCAAGCTCGCCGACGGCGACACGATCGGGCTCGACGACACCGGCCGCAACCCGGAGGTCGAGGAGGTCCTCGGTGCGCTGAGCCTGCTGCTCAACGGCGGCGGGGTCGCACAGCTGAAGACGATCACCACCGAGCTGAACAAGGCCCTCGACGGCCGCGAGGGTGCCGCCCGGTCGGTGCTCACCCAGATCAGCGACTTCATGGGACAGCTCGACGACAACAAGCAGCACATCGTCGACGCCATCGACAAGCTCAACAAGCTCGCGGTCTCGGTCCGCACCCAGCAGGACTCGATCGACGCGGCCCTCGACGAGCTGCCCAGCGCGCTCACCTCCCTGGACAAGCAGCGCGCCGACCTGGTCAAGATGCTCAAGGCCCTCAACCACCTCGGTGGCGTCGGCGTGCGGGTGATCAACGCGTCCAAGGACGCCACCATCGAGTCGCTGCGTCAGCTCAACCCCGTGCTGACGGAGCTGGCCGCGTCGGGCGACGCGTTCGTGAAGTCCTTCAACGTGTTCTTGACCTACCCGTTCGTCGACGAGGTCGTGGGGCGCGACCCCCAGGTGGCCCGCAACCTCCACATGGGCGACTACACCAACCTGTCGGTGGAGCTCGACCTCGACCTCTCCGGCGGGATCACCGGGCTGCCGACGTCGCTGCCCACCCTGCTGCCGAGCGACCTGGACCCGACCGTGCTCCTCGACCGGGTGACCCGGTGCATCCGGAGCGGTGACATCACCAGCAAGCCCTGCCAGAAGCTGCTGAGCAGCATCCAGGGGCTCGCCAAGCTGCGTGACGCCTGCTTGAAGAAGAAGAACGAGGACACCGTGGTCTGCCGGATCATCAACCAGATCCCCGGCCTTCCCGACGTCGGCCTGCCGACGGCACTGCCGACCAGCCTGCCGACGAGCCTGGGCGGCCTGCTCGGTCTCGGTCGTGCCGGGGTCGGACCGACCGCCTCGCCGCACGGCCCCACCATGCGTCAGCTCAGCCAGGTGTTCGACCCGGCCCTGGTCCGCCTGCTCGTGCCGGGGATGGTGACTCGATGATCACGCGCCGTACCCGCCTCCAGCTGATGGTCTTCGTCGCCATCACCCTGCTCGGCGTCAGCTACGTCGGCGCGCGCTACGCCCGCCTCGACCGGGTGTTCTTCGACGACCACTACACGGTCGTCGCCCACCTCCAGGACTCCGGCGGGATCTTCGCCGGCGGCGAGGTGTCCTACCGCGGCGTCCAGATCGGGCAGGTCGGCAAGCTGAAGCTCACCGACGACGGCGTCGACGCCTACCTCGACATCGACAACTCCTGGAAGGACATCCCCGCCGACTCGTTGGCCGTGGTCGGCAACCGCTCCGCGGTGGGCGAGCAGTACGTCGAGCTCCAGCCCCAGGTCGACTCGGGTCCCTACCTCGACGACGGCTCCCAGATCGCCGTCGCCGACACCCGCACGCCCATCCCGACCCAGAAGCTGCTCACCGACATCTCCAACACGGTCGAGTCGGTCGACAAGCAGTCGCTCGCGACTACGGTCCACGAGCTGGGGCTGGCGTTCGCGGGCACCGGCGCGGACCTCCAGCGGATCATCGACACCGGCAACGCCTTCATCAACGAGGCGAACGACAACTTCGACGTCACGACCTCGCTGATCCGCGACAGCAACACCGTGCTCAACACCCAGGTCGACAAGGCCAGCGCGATCCGCACCTTCGCCCGCCAGCTCAGCCTGTTCAGCGGCTCGCTCGCGGGCTCCGACGCAGACCTGCGAAAGGTCATCGACAACGGCTCGGCGGCCGCCACCCAGCTGCGGACCTTCCTCGAGGACAACCAGGTCGACCTCGGGGAGCTGTTCAGCGAGCTGACCACCACCGGCCAGATCATCGTCAAGCACCTGCCCGGGATCGAGCAGCTGCTGGTGATCTACCCCTACGTCGTCGAGGGCGGCTTCACGGTCGTCTCGAAGTCGCCGGACACCGGGCTGTACGACGCCCACTTCGGGCTGATCATCACCAACGCTCCCGTCTGCCACCACGGCTACGAGAGCACCGACACCCGGCCGCCTCAGGACGGCAGCAACCGTCCGATGAACACCAAGGCCGGCTGCACGGAGCCCGCGTCGATGAGCAACCCGCGCGGTCCGCAGAACCTCCCGCGCGCAGGGGCTGCCTACCGGGCGCCGGTGGCGTCGTACGACCCCGACACCGGCAAGCTCCGCTGGGGATCGAAGATCGACCCGGCGTTGGCGCCGGCCGGTACCTTGGCCCCCCAAGCCTTCGGAGAGGAGTCGTGGAAGTGGCTGTTCCTCCAGCCCCTGGTGCACTGACCGCCAGGACTGATGACACGCCGCGTTCCGCCACCTTCCGGCTCGTCCTCCTGGTCGTGCTCGTGATGCTGTTGCTCGCCGCGGCCGGCGCCCTGGTGTGGCTCCTCACGCAGCGTGCGGGCAAGGCGGACGACGCCCAGGTGGAGCGCGACGCGGTGATGTCGGAGACCCGGCAGTTCGTGCTGCGCCTGAACACCTACGGCCCCGACCAGCTCGACGCCCAGGGTCACCTCGGCGACTACCGCGACCAGGTGCTCGAGGTGATCACGCCGAAGTTCGCTGCCGACTTCGAGAAGTCCGGTCTCCCGATCGCCGAGCAGACGGTGGCCCAGGCCGGGTACGCCCGGACCGCGAAGATCTTCGGGGTCGGGGTCGAGTCGATGGACGCCGACTCCGCGACCGCGATCGTCGCCGCCGGGCTGACCGGCTCCTACCCCGACCCGAAGCATCCCGACGACGAGACCAAGCGTGTCGACGCCGACCAGGACGTGCTCCGCTGGGAGGTCGACCTGGTGAGGTCCGGCGGACACTGGCTGGTCGACGACTACGCACCCGTCACCGGGGAGGGATCGCAGTGACCGCCCCTGTCCCGACCCCGAGCTGGTACGACCTGCTCGGCGTCGCGCCCGACGCACCGGCCGAGGAGGTCCGCGCGGCCTGGCGTGCCCAGATCGCGGACCTCGACCCCACCGACCGCCGCTTCGCGGTGCTCAACCAGGCGGCCGAGGTGCTCCTCGACCCGAGCCGGCGAGCGGCGTACGACGCCGAGCTGGCTCCCCGGGAGGACGAGCCGACCGTCGAGCTGCCCGAGGAGCAGGCGGAGGACCAGGCGGAGGACCAGGCGGAGGACCAGGCGGACGAGCAGCCCGGCGGGTGGCTCGACGAGGCCATCCCCCCGGCCGCGCAGGACGCTCCGGATCCCGGCGGCCGGGTCGCCGCCATCCCGGGCTGGCTGCTGGCCGTGACCGCCGCGCTGACGCTCGCCCTCGTCGCGACCGTCGTGGTGCTCTGGACGCGGGAGCCCTCCGCCGGGGACGTCGAGGGTGACGCCCGGGCGGCCCAGGCGGCGGCCGAGCGGGCCGTCGTGCCGATCCTGTCCTACGACGCCACGCACCTCGACGAGTCCAAGGCGGCCGCCCAGCAGTACCTCACCGGCAAGCTGCGCGGCGACTACGACAAGATCTTCACCGGGCTGATCGAGAAGAACGCGCCCTCGACCAAGACGGTCGTCACGGCGAGCCTCGTGCGCTCGAGCATCGTGCGCGCGGACGAGGGCCACGCGCAGATCTTCCTGCTGGTCAACCAGACCCGGACCAACAAGCTGTACAAGGAGCCCCAGGTCTACAAGAACTGGGTCACGCTGACCATGGACAAGGTCGACGGCGACTGGCTGGTCGCCGACATGACCACCTGACCGCCGCTGATCTGCCGCCGATCCGTGGCTGATCCGTGGCCGGACCCGCCGGGGGAGTTGCTTGACCTTCGCCGCTCGGGCGTTCATGATCGACGGCAGCGATTGCGCGCTGGTTGTCGCGCGCCCACACATGCGGTAGGGTGAGAACTTGCGTCTGCCCTCAGATGCTCGTCAGCCTGCCCGGTGGCTGATCTTGTGGTGGGCGGATGCAGATCGAAGAGCGAATCGTCGAAGGACACCTCTTGGCCGCGCGCACCACCTCCGGTAACTCCCGCCGCATCTCTTTCGCAAAGATCACCGAACCCCTCGAACTCCCTCAGCTCCTCTCCCTGCAGACCGACAGCTTCGACTGGCTGGTCGGCAACGACAAGTGGAACGCCGCCGTCGAGCGTCGCCGTTCCGAGGGTGAGGACGTCTCCAGCAAGTCCGGTCTCCAGGAGATCTTCGAGGAGATCTCCCCGATCGAGGACTTCTCCGAGACGATGTCGCTGTCGTTCGAGAACCCGGTCTTCTACGACCCCAAGTACACCGTCGACGAGTGCAAGGAGAAGGACTTCACCTACTCCGCTCCGCTCTACGTCTCGGCGGAGTTCACCAACAACGACACCGGTGAGATCAAGGGCCAGACGGTCTTCATGGGCGACTTCCCGCTCATGACCGACAAGGGCACCTTCATCATCAACGGCACCGAGCGCGTGGTCGTCTCGCAGCTCGTCCGCTCGCCGGGCGTCTACTTCGAGCGCACCGCGGACAAGACGTCCGACAAGGACATCTACACCGCGAAGCTGATCCCCTCGCGCGGCGCCTGGCTCGAGTTCGAGATCGACAAGCGCGACATGGTCGGCGTACGCCTCGACCGCAAGCGCAAGCAGAACGTCACCGTGCTGCTCAAGGCCCTCGGGTGGACCAACGAGCAGATCCGCGAGGAGTTCGGCCAGTACGAGTCGATGATGCTGACCCTGGAGAAGGACCACACCCAGGGCCAGGACGACGCGCTGCTCGACATCTACCGCAAGCTGCGCCCGGGCGAGCCGCCGACGCGTGAGGCCGCGCAGACGCTGCTGAACAACTACTACTTCAACCCCAAGCGCTACGACCTCGCCAAGGTCGGCCGCTACAAGATCAACAAGAAGCTGGGCCTCGTCGAGGCGTTCGACCAGCAGACGTTGACCATCGACGACGTGGTCGCCGCGATCAAGTACATCGTCGCGCTGCACGACGGCCGCGAGCAGATCGAGTCGCCCCAGGGTGACCTCGACATCTCGGCCGACGACATCGACCACTTCGGCAACCGCCGGATGCGCACGGTCGGCGAGCTGATCCAGAACCAGCTCCGCACCGGCCTGGCTCGCATGGAGCGTGTGGTCCGTGAGCGGATGACGACCCAGGACGTCGAGGCCATCACGCCGCAGTCGCTGATCAACATCCGGCCCGTGGTGGCGGCGCTGAAGGAGTTCTTCGGCACCTCCCAGCTCTCGCAGTTCATGGACCAGACCAACCCGATCGCCGGCCTGACGCACAAGCGTCGCCTCTCGGCGCTCGGCCCCGGTGGTCTCTCCCGCGACCGCGCCGGCATGGAGGTCCGTGACGTCCACCCGTCGCACTACGGCCGCATGTGCCCGATCGAGACCCCGGAAGGCCCGAACATCGGCCTGATCGGGTCGCTGGCCTCCTACGGCCGGATCAACCCGTTCGGGTTCGTCGAGACGCCGTACCGCAAGGTCGAGAAGGGCCGGGTCACCGACCAGATCGACTACCTCACCGCTGACGACGAGGACCGTTACGTCATCGCGCAGGCCAACGCCGCGCTCGACGACAAGGGTCGCTTCTCCGAGGAGCGCGTGCTGGTCCGCCAGCGCGACGGCGAGGTCTCCGAGATCCTGGCCGACGAGGTCGACTACATGGACGTCTCGCCGCGCCAGATGGTGTCGGTGGCGACCGCGCTGATCCCGTTCCTCGAGCACGACGACGCCAACCGCGCGCTCATGGGTGCCAACATGCAGCGCCAGGCCGTGCCGCTGATCCGCAGCGACTCGCCGATCGTCGGCACCGGCATCGAGTACCGCGCCGCCGTCGACGCCGGTGACGTGGTCGTCGCGACCGCGGCCGGTGTGGTCAAGGAGGTGTCCGCCGACCTCATCGAGTCGATGAACGACGACGGCACCTACTCGACGTACAAGCTGGCGAAGTTCAAGCGCTCCAACCAGGGCACGTGCATCAACCAGCGCCCGCTGGTGAGCGAGGGTGACCGGCTCGAGGTCGGCACCCCGATCGCCGACGGACCGTGCACCGACGACGCCGAGATGGCGCTGGGCACCAACCTCCTCGTGGCGTTCATGCCGTGGCAGGGCCACAACTACGAGGACGCCATCATCCTGAGCCAGCGTCTGGTCCAGGAGGACGTCCTCACCTCGATCCACATCGAGGAGCACGAGGTCGACGCCCGCGACACCAAGCTCGGCCCCGAGGAGATCACCCGGGACATCCCGAACGTCTCCGAGGAGATGCTCGCCGACCTCGACGAGCGCGGCATCATCCGCATCGGTGCCGAGGTCACCACCGGTGACGTCCTGGTCGGCAAGGTCACGCCCAAGGGCGAGACCGAGCTCACCCCCGAGGAGCGCCTGCTCCGGGCCATCTTCGGTGAGAAGGCGCGCGAGGTGCGCGACACCTCGATGAAGGTGCCCCACGGTGAGTCCGGCACGGTCATCGGCGTCCGCGTGTTCGACCGCGAGGACGGCGACGAGCTGCCCCCGGGCGTCAACCAGCTGGTGCGGGTCTACGTCGCCCAGAAGCGCAAGATCTCCGTCGGTGACAAGCTCGCCGGTCGCCACGGCAACAAGGGCGTCATCGCGAAGATCCTGCCCGTCGAGGACATGCCGTTCATGGAGGACGGGACCCCGGTCGACGTCGTGCTCAACCCGCTGGGTGTGCCGCGACGGATGAACATCGGTCAGATCCTCGAGCTCCACCTGGGCTGGCTGGGCAAGCAGGGATGGGACCTCAACCTGTCCGGCGACCCCGACAGCGCGGAGTGGAAGAAGCGGCTGATCAAGATCGGCGTCGACAAGGCCGAGCCGAACACCAAGCTCGCCACGCCGGTCTTCGACGGTGCTCGTGAGGACGAGATCATCGGCCTCCTCGGCGCGACGATCCCGAACCGCGACGGCGTGCGGGTGATCGACGAGACCGGCAAGGCCCACCTGTTCGACGGGCGCTCCGGTGAGCCGTTCCCCGAGCCGGTCTCGGTCGGCTACATGTACATCCTCAAGCTGCACCACCTCGTGGACGACAAGATCCACGCGCGCAGCACCGGCCCCTACTCGATGATCACGCAGCAGCCCCTGGGCGGTAAGGCCCAGTTCGGTGGCCAGCGGTTCGGCGAGATGGAGGTCTGGGCGATGGAGGCGTACGGCGCCGCCTACGCCCTGCAGGAGCTGCTCACGATCAAGTCCGACGACGTGCCCGGTCGCGTCAAGGTCTACGAGGCCATCGTCAAGGGCGAGAACATCCCCGACTCCGGCATCCCGGAGTCGTTCAAGGTGCTCGTCAAGGAGATGCAGTCGCTCTGCCTCAACGTGGAGGTGCTGTCCCAGGACGGCACTGCCATCGAGATGCGCGACGCGGAGGAGGACGTCTTCCGTGCCGCCGAGGAGCTCGGCATCGACCTGTCCCGCCGCGAGCCCAGCAGCGTCGAAGAAGTCTGAACCACCCCGCGAAGTTCTCATCGCTTCGCTCGAGAACTTCGCGGGGACCCCGGTCCTGTGGTCACGACCGCAGGACCGGGGGAGTTCAGTCCACAGCCTTGAATCAAGTTTCTAACGAAGGATTGCAGCCATCGTGCTCGACGTGAACTTCTTCGACCAGCTTCAGATCGGCCTGGCCACGGCGGACGACATCCGCACCTGGAGCCACGGCGAGGTCAAGAAGCCGGAGACCATCAACTACCGCACGCTCAAGCCGGAGCGTGACGGCCTCTTCTGCGAGAAGATCTTCGGTCCCACCCGGGACTGGGAGTGCTACTGCGGCAAGTACAAGCGGGTCCGCTTCAAGGGCATCATCTGCGAGCGCTGCGGCGTCGAGGTGACCCGGTCCAAGGTGCGCCGTGAGCGCATGGGCCACATCGAGCTGGCCGCGCCGGTCACCCACATCTGGTACTTCAAGGGTGTCCCGAGCCGCCTCGGCTACCTGCTCGACCTCGCGCCGAAGGACCTCGAGAAGGTCATCTACTTCGCCGCCTACATGATCACCGCCGTCGACGAGGACGCCCGTCACCGCGACCTCTCCTCGCTGGAGGGCAAGGTCGGCCTGGAGCGCGAGCGCCTCGAGAAGCGCCGCGACCAGTCCATCGACGACCGCGCCAAGAAGCTCGAGGAGGACCTTGCCGCTCTCGAGGCCGAGGGTGCCAAGGCCGACCAGCGCCGCAAGGTCAAGGACGGCGCCGAGCGCGAGATGAAGCAGCTGCGCGACCGTGCGCAGCGCGAGATCGACCGCCTCGACGAGGTGTGGAGCACGTTCAAGTCCCTCAAGGTCCAAGACCTGATGGGCGACGAGATGCTCTACCGCGAGATGAAGAACTGGTTCGGCAAGTACTTCGAGGGCCACATGGGCGCCACGGCGATCCAGAAGCGTCTCGAGAGCTTCGACATCGAGGCCGAGGTCGAGTCGCTGCGCGACACCATCGCCAACGGCAAGGGCCAGCGCAAGGTCCGCGCCCTCAAGCGGCTCAAGGTCGTCGACGCGTTCCGCAAGACCGGCAACAAGCCCCAGGGCATGGTGCTCGACGCCGTCCCGGTCATCCCCCCGGACCTGCGCCCGATGGTGCAGCTCGACGGTGGCCGGTTCGCGACGTCCGACCTCAACGACCTCTACCGCCGGGTGATCAACCGCAACAACCGGCTCAAGAGGCTCCTCGACCTCGGCGCGCCCGAGATCATCGTCAACAACGAGAAGCGGATGCTCCAGGAGGCCGTCGACTCGCTGTTCGACAACGGCCGCCGCGGCCGTCCCGTCACCGGCCCGGGCAACCGGCCGCTGAAGTCGCTGTCCGACATGCTCAAGGGCAAGCAGGGTCGATTCCGCCAGAACCTCCTGGGCAAGCGCGTCGACTACTCCGGTCGTTCGGTGATCGTCTCGGGTCCGCAGCTCAAGCTGCACCAGTGCGGTCTGCCGAAGCAGATGGCGCTGGAGCTCTTCAAGCCGTTCGTGATGAAGCGTCTCGTCGACCTCTCGCACGCTCAGAACATCAAGTCCGCCAAGCGGATGGTGGAGCGCGCGCGTCCGGTCGTGTGGGACGTCCTCGAAGAGGTCATCACCGAGCACCCCGTGCTGCTCAACCGCGCGCCCACGCTGCACCGCCTCGGCATCCAGGCCTTCGAGCCCCAGCTGATCGAGGGCAAGGCCATCCAGATCCACCCGCTGGTCTGCTCGGCGTTCAACGCCGACTTCGACGGCGACCAGATGGCGGTGCACCTGCCGCTGTCCGCCGAGGCCCAGGCCGAGGCCCGGATCCTGATGCTGTCGACGAACAACATCCTCAAGCCCTCGGACGGTCGTCCGGTGACCATGCCTACCCAGGACATGATCATCGGCCTGTTCTTCCTCACCACCGACCGTGACGGTCAGCCGGGCGAGGGCCGGGCGTTCTCGTCGCCGGCCGAGGCCATCATGGCGTTCGACCGCGGCGAGATCTCGCTGCAGAGCCGGGTCAAGATCCGGTTCACCGACATCGTGCCGCCGCTCGAGCTCGGCGCCGACTGGGAGGCCGGCCAGGCGCTCACGCTCGACACCACCCTCGGTCGGGCCCTGTTCAACGAGACCCTGCCGCCGGACTACCCCTACGTGAACTACGAGGTGGGCAAGAAGGCTCTGGGCGCCATCGTCAACGACCTGGCCGAGCGCTACACCAAGGTCGAGGTCGCGGCATCCCTGGACGCGCTGAAGGACACCGGCTTCCGCTGGGCGACCTTCTCCGGTGTCACCGTCTCGATCGACGACGTCACGACGCCGGCGTCGAAGGCGACCATCCTCGAGGGCTACGAGAAGCAGGCCGCGAAGGTGCAGACCCAGTTCGAGCGCGGTCTGGTCACCGACGAGGAGCGTCGTCAGGAGCTCATCGAGATCTGGACCCAGGCGGCGAACGAGGTCGGGAAGGCCATGGAGGCCAACTTCGACCGCTCCAACCCGATCTACATGATGGTCGACTCGGGTGCCTCCGGAAACATGAACCAGATCCGGCAGGTCGCCGCCATGCGTGGTCTCGTGGCGAACCCGAAGGGCGAGATCATCCCGCGCCCGATCAAGTCGAACTTCCGTGAGGGCCTGACCGTCCTCGAGTACTTCATCGCGACCCACGGTGCCCGCAAGGGTCTGGCCGACACCGCCCTGCGGACGGCCGACTCGGGCTACCTGACCCGTCGTCTGGTGGACGTCTCGCAGGACGTGATCATCCGTGAGGACGACTGCGGCACCGAGCGCGGTCTGCCGAAGCGGATCGGTGAGCGCAACGCCGAGGGTGTGGTGGTCAAGGCGGAGAACGCCGAGACCGCGGCGTACGCCCGTTCGGCGGCGACCGAGGTGGCCCACCCGGAGACCGGCGAGATCCTCGTCGGCGCGGGTGAGGACCTGGGCGACGTCAAGATCGGCGAGCTCATCGCCGCGGGGGTCGAGGAGGTCAAGGTCCGCTCCGTGCTGACCTGCGACGCCAAGACCGGCACCTGCGCGAAGTGCTACGGCCGGTCGCTCGCGACCGGCAAGCTCGTCGACATCGGCGAGGCCGTCGGCATCATCGCGGCCCAGTCGATCGGTGAGCCCGGCACGCAGCTGACCATGCGTACCTTCCACACCGGTGGTGTGGCCTCCGCGGACGACATCACGCAGGGTCTGCCCCGCGTGGTCGAGCTCTTCGAGGCTCGCTCGCCCAAGGGCCGCTCGCCGATCGCGGAGGCCGCCGGCCGCGTGACGATCGAGGAGAGCGACAAGGCCCGCAAGGTCCTGATCACGCCCGACGACGGCTCCGAGGTCCAGGAGTACCCGGTCTCGAAGCGGTCGCGTCTGCTCGTCGCGGACGGGGAGCACATCGAGGTCGGCCAGAACATCACGGTCGGTACCCCCGACCCGCAGGACGTCCTGCGGATCCTGGGTGTGCGCCGAGCCCAGGAGCACCTGGTGGACGAGGTCCAGGCCGTGTACCGGTCGCAGGGTGTGTCGATCCACGACAAGCACATCGAGATCATCGTGCGGCAGATGCTGCGCCGGATCACGGTGATCGAGTCCGGTGACACCAACCTGCTCCCGTCCGACCTGGTCGACCGGGTCCGGTTCGAGGAGGAGAACCGTCGCGTGGTCTCCGAGGGCGGCAAGCCGGCCTCGGGTCGTCCCGTGCTCATGGGCATCACCAAGGCCTCGCTGGCGACCGAGTCGTGGCTCTCGGCGGCCTCCTTCCAGGAGACCACCCGGGTGCTCACCGACGCGGCGATCCACGGGCGCAGCGACTCGCTGCGCGGCCTGAAGGAGAACGTGATCATCGGCAAGCTGATCCCGGCTGGTACCGGCCTCGAGCGGTACCGCAACATCCGGGTGGAGCCCACCGAGGAGGCCCGCGCCGCGGCGTACTCCGTGACCGGCTACGACTCCTACGACTACGAGTTCGGCAACGGGACCGGCCAGGCCGTCGCCCTGGACGACTTCGACTTCGGGTCCTACCAGAACTGAGCGCGCTTGCGCGCAGTTCTGATAACCAGGAGCCAGATCGAGCAAGCCAACGCCCGCCCACGCTTGCGTGGGCGGGCGTTGGTGCGTCGAGATCCATTGCGCTGACCGGACGACCAGGCACTCAGCCAACGCCGACTCGGCACGCTCAGGCGTGCAGACGCGCCGACTCGGCACGCTCAGGCGTGCAGACGCGCCGACTCGGCACGCTCAGGCGTGCAGACGCGCCGACTCGGCGTCTTCTCAGTTGGCGAGGCGGCCGTCGTGGAGGTCGAGGACCCGGTCGGCGTACGTCGCCATCCGCGGGTCGTGGGTCGACACCAGCGCGGCGACCCCGCGCTGGTGCACCAGGGCCGCGATCAGCGACATCATCGCCTCGGCGTTGACGCTGTCGAGCTGACCGGTCGGCTCGTCGGCGATGAGCACGCTCGGCTCGTTGGCGAGCGCCCGGGCGATGCCGAGCCGCTGCTGCTGGCCTCCGGAGAGCTCGGCCGGCCGCTGGTTGGCGTGCTGGGCCAGCCCGACGGCGTCGAGCAGCTCGGCGACCCGGGCGTCTCGGTCCTCGGCGGTCAGTCCGCGGATCCGGAGCGGCAGCTCGACGTTCTCGGCCGCCGAGAGGACGGGGAGCAGCGCGAAGGACTGGAAGACGAACCCGATGTCGTGGCGACGCATGTCGACGAGGTCGTCCTCCGAGGCCGTCGTCACCTCCCGCTCGCCGAGCCACACCTGGCCCGAGGTGGGACGATCGAGGCCGCCGAGCAGGTTGAGCAACGTGGTCTTGCCCGATCCCGACGGCCCGCGCAGCACGAGCAGCTCCCCGGCCGGCACCTCGAGCGACACCCCCTGCAGCGCGTGCACGAGCGCGGACCCGGTGCCGTAGGTGCGGGTCAGCTCCTCGCAGCGGAGCGCGGGCGTCGGGCTCACGACGAGGCCTCCTCGGTGGACGTGGGGTGCACCTTGACGTGGTCGGTCTCGAGCTCGAGCCGGACCAGGTCCTTCAGGGACAGCGACCTGAGGTACTCCTCGGGCAGCTGGAGCCGGCCGACCCGGTCGAGGACGGCGTACTCCTCGGCATGGTGGCGCTCGACGCCGTGCTCGTCGAGGCGGGTGCTGCGCAGCACCTCGGTAGAGAGCCGGCCGTCGCGGATCTGGACCGTACGCCGCACCTGCTGGGAGACCCGCTGGTCATGGGTGACGATCAGCACCGTCACCCCGAGCCGCTCGTTGACGTCGCGCAGCGCGTCGAGGACCCGCTGGGAGTTGACCTCGTCGAGCTCGCCGGTCGGCTCGTCGGCGAAGAGCACCTCGGGTGCGTTCGCCAGCGCCACGGCGATCGCGACCCGCTGCTGCTGGCCGCCCGACATCTGCGCGGGCAGCCGGTCCCGGACCGCGCCCACCTCGAGCAGGTCGAGGAGCTCGTCGACGCGGGCCGCGCGGTTCCGGCGCCGGGACCGCGCCACGGCGATCGCCATCGCCACGTTCTCGGCCGCGGTGAGGTACGGCAGGAGGTTGCGCGAGGTCTGCTGCCACACGAACCCGACCGTGTGACGGCGATACCGGGTGCGCTCCCGGGTCCCCATCGCGAGCAGGTCGTGGCCAGCGACCCTGGCGGAGCCGGCCGAGGGCACGTCGAGCCCGGAGAGGATCGTGAGCAGGGTCGACTTGCCGGACCCCGAGGCGCCCACGACCGCGGTGAGCTCACCCTGCTCGACGCGCAGGGTCAGGCCCTGGAGCGCCTGCACCTCGACCCCCTCGGCGGAGAAGATCCGCACCAGGTCGGTGCACTCGATCTGCGCCCGCTGTGTCGGTTGTGTCGGCTGTGTTCTCAACGTTCCCCCATCTTGACGGTGTCGGCGGGCGCCACCCGGCGTCCCACTGCGACGGCGACGAGCCCGGCGACCACGACCACGGCCACGAACGCACCCACGCCCGTGAGCACCAGCACCGGATCGACCACGGCCGGCGGCGAGCTCCGGCCCCCGACGAACGGCCGCAGGTCGAGCGCCCGCAGCAGCACCCTCGGCAGCAGCAGTCCGACCGCTGTGCCGACCACCAGTGCGGTGACGGCGATCGGCCCCAGCTCCCAGGCCACGACGCCGCGCAGCTGGCGTCGCGACATCCCGAGGATGCGCAGCACGCCGAGCAGCTGCTGGCGAGACCGCGTCGCGGCGAGCGAGGCGAGCGCCACCGTGACCAGCGTGAGCAGGAGCGCGACGAGCGCCGCCACCAGCAGGGCCGGCTGGAGCCCGCCCACCAACGGCGAGGACCGGACCTCGGCGAGGGAGCTCTCGACGTCGGTCACCTCGACCGTCGTGTCGGCGCCGCCCACGGCTTCGACCGCGCGGCCGGCGACGTCGTCCGGGTGGGCGCCGGGGGAGACGCGGAGCAGGAGCTCCTGGTGCTGCCCGTCTCCACGGGCCGAGCGCCGCGGCAGCGCCGACTCGTCGACGAGCACCCAGCGGCGGTCCAGGTCGGGAAGCACACCCCGGTCGACGACCCCGGTCAGCTGGGCCGGGGCCCCGTCGAGGACGACGTCGTCGGCGTACTCCTCCCGGTCGGTGCCGAGCAGCAACGGCAACCCGGGCTCGCCCGCGAGCGACGGGAGGTCGGGCCGCACGGCGTGCAGCGCCGAGGTGTCGGTGACGACGACATCGACGTGCGCCGTGCGGCCGAGGTCCAGCTCGACCCCGGACCGCACCGAGAGACGGGCGGCGGCGTCGACACCGGCCAGCCGACGTACGGCGTCCAGGTCGTCCTTGCCGAACCGGGGAGCCGTCAACCGGACGTCGGCCCCGACCTCCTCGCGCACGGAGTGC
Source organism: Nocardia sp. 149-1B (assembly GCF_057747975.1). Lineage (NCBI taxonomy): Bacteria > Bacillati > Actinomycetota > Actinomycetes > Mycobacteriales > Nocardiaceae > Nocardia > Nocardia sp. 149-1B. The sequence continues at coordinate 4,187,187 of NZ_CM173233.1, read as the reverse complement.
TCGAGTCCGGACCTGACCGTGGAGGCCATCACCGCGGAGAAGGTGACCACCGAGAGCCCGACGACCAGGGCCAGCGCGGCGGCGAACCCGAGCGCGGGACGACGTACCGCCCGGGCGGCGCCCAGCACGGCGACAGGGCCGCGCCGCGAGCGCAGGGCCCGCAGCAGCAGGGCGAGGGGCCACGGATACACGCGCAGCGCGGCGGCGCAGACCGCGGCCACCAGGAGCGTCGGAGCACCGACGACCAGAGGATCGATCCCGACCGCTCGGCTCGACTCCACCACGCCGCGACGGTCCAGCGCGATCAGCGAGAGGACAGCCAGCCCCACCACCCCGATCTCGAGCACCCAGCGGACCCGGCTGTTGGTGCGCACCTGCAGGTCCTGACGAGGCTCGCGCACGGCCCGCGCGCTCGTGAGCACCCCGAACAGCACCGGGACCAGGATCGCGACCACCCAGGGCAGGGCCCGCCCGACCGGGCCGACGGTGGCGGGCACGAGCCGGGTGACGGTGCCGACCACCAAGGCTGAGACGGGTACGGCGATCAGCAGGCCCTCGAGCACCATGACGCCGCGCACCTGCAGCTCGCCGGCGCCGCGCGCGGAGGCGAGCGCCAACGTGGGTCGCCGTCGGGCGATCACCGTCTGCACCCCGAGCGCGAAGACCGCGGCGAGCACCCCCGCCAGCCCCGAGAGGGCGAGCGACAGCAGGGCGTACGTCGAGTCGATCCGGTCGCTGGTCTGCTCGACGACGTCGGCGAGCCCGGTCCGCAGGCTGATCCGCCCGCCCTCCGGCAGCTCGACGGGGGTGCTCGACAGCCTGCGGGCCTGTGGCAGCAGCTCGTCCGCCTCGGCGTAGGAGGCCCGCGACGGTTCGACCGGCAACCAGGCCGTGACCGAGCCCGTGGCCATCAGGTCCTGGAGGGGGACCGCCGAACCCGGGTCGAGGAGGACCGAGCCGGTCACCGTGGGCGGGCGGCCGGGTGCCTGAGCGACGGTGGGGGCGACCAGGTCGCCCGCGTGTGCGGCGTACCCCCCGTCGGGGTCGAGGACGTCGACGATCGCGGTGACCACCAGCGTCTTGGGGTCGGCCGGGAGCCGGTCGCCGACGCGGAGCCCGGCACGCTCGGCCAGCGTGCGGGGGACGGCGATGCCGATCGGCCCGTGTCCGTCGTACGCCGGGGGCAGCGTGCCGTCGACCGGGCGAACCAGGTCCCTCCAGGACAGGTCGACGCTGAGGCGCAGGTTGAGGGTGAGCTCGGAGGCAGGGTCCCGGCTGAGTCGAGGAGGCAGGGTCACGCTCCTGGCGGGTGCCCGCACCAGCCAGCGCGGCTCACCGACCAGACCCTGCAACGGCTGCGGCAGCGCGGGACGGAAGTTCCGCAGGACCAGGTCCAGGTAGGCGTAGGACCCCTCGAGGCCCGGGGTGAGGACCTTCGCCCCGGGTTGGCCGATCCCCGCGAGGTCGAGCTGCGTCGCCGAGGTCGTGCTCAGCGCGTGGCGGAGCTCCCGGTCGCCGAGCCGCGCCAGGGCCCGTGGCGCGACGGCCACCCCGGCGACGGTGACGCCGACGAGGAGCGCCACCAGGATCGAGGACCGCATCCCGGTCGAGAAGTGGCGACGGAGCAGGCCGACGTCGCCCAGGTGCGAACGCCGCGTCATCGCTCGTCCTCCGGGCCGCGAGCACGTCTGGCCTCGACACCGACTCGCCAGGTGTACGTCGCGATGCCGGCCGCCAGGCCGCCCACGAGCAGCGCCGCCCCACCCAGCAGGCCGAGGACGTCCACGCCGAGGCCGGTGGCGACCGTGGGATAGGGCTCGGGCACCGCGGCGCGGGCGAGCTGCGGAACCACGAGGAGGGCGACCGCGACGCCCGCGACCAGTCCGGCGCCCAGGCCGAAGACGACGGTCCAGGCCAGCTCGCGACCGCGGAGCCGCTGTTGTCCTCGCGCCGACAGTCCGAGCGCCCGGAGGATCGCGACGTCGGAACGCCGGGAGCGCAGCTGGCCGCGCGCAACGGTGTCGAGCGCGAGCAGGGCCAGGAGGCCGCAGCCGGCGGCGCCCCACCACCACGCCAGCGCTCCGGTCGCCAGCTCCGAGCGTCCGGCCGGGTCGGCGGCGGTGTCGATCCGACTGTTCGCCGGCAGCAGGTGACGCAGCTGGGCGACCGCCGACTCCGGTGCCCTGGTCGCGATCCAGAGGTCGGTGGGTGGCGACACGACCTCCTGGTCGTAGAGCCGGGCCTGGTCGACCGCGCGCAGGTCGAGCAGGGCCGCGGACTCCTCCGGGGCGCCGGGCACGGCCGGCACGACGTCGGCCACCTGGACCGGGAGCTCCTCGTAGGTCCCGTCGAGCGGGATCTCCAGGGTGTCACCCACCCCGAGGTCGAGACGGTCCGCCGCGGTGGCCGAGAGCACGACGGGCACCCGCGGGCCGTTCGGCGAGCCGGGGGCGAACGACGGGGTGAGCCGGATCTTGCGGACCCCCGGGTCCACGACGACGTCGCCGCTGGGCGCGTCCTGTCCCGGCGCGAGCGAGAGCTCCACGTCGCCCGGCACCTGGGCCGTCCAGGTCTCGTCCTCCAGCGGCGCCTCCCCGTCGGGCCCGTTCGTCGTGATGCGCACCAGCCCGACGCTCGGCGTCACGTCACCCGGGCGGGGAGGGGCCTGGTCGCTCAGGCCGACGTCCAGGTCGATGGCAGCGACCGTCCGCGCGCCCGGGACGCCGGAGGTGTCCGCGGGCAGCCGGGCCGAGTAGGACAGGGACCCGGTGCGCAGATGGAGGGGCAGTGTGCGCAGTGCGCCGGTGGCGTCCGTGACGATGACGGTGACCGTGGGAGGGGCGGTCAGCCCGCCGGACTCGAGGACGATGCCGATCCGCGTCGCCTCGGGCGGCAGCTCGGGTGCCGACGTACGGCTGGTGAGAGCCGCGGCGACGCGCTCCCGCTCGTCGTCGTCGGAGAACCCGCGGGCCAGGGCGCCCAGCGCGGCCGGGCTCACCGCGACGAGCGACCCGAGGTCGCCGCCCAGCTGGGTCGCCACCGGGGCCACGCCGCCGACGTCGCTCAGCCTCCCGATCGCGTCGATGGTCGTCAGGGCGGGCCCGAGCTCGCCGGTGGAGACCCGCACGTCCGCGCCGGCTCGGAGCTGACGGGTGGTGTCGAACCCGTCGGCCCAGGTCCGGCTGTACGACGCGGCGCTGATCACGGTCGCGGCGGCGATCGCGACGACGAGGACAGGGGCGGTGACCGGGACCAGCCGGCGGGACAGGTGCCGCGCCGCCAGGACGCGGGTCACGTCGCCCCCACCCGTCCTGCGCTCGGCGAGGCCGGCGACCGCGGGGAACAGCATCAGCGCGAGCAGGACCACCGCCACCAGGAGGGCTGCGGGTGCGGCCACCGCGACCGGGTCGACCGCGGACACCCCGTCGGCGCCGACCGTGACCGGGGAGCCGTAGGACCGCAGCTGCCACACCGCGAGCGCGGCTCCGGCGCTGACGAGGGCGACCAGTCCCGGGCCGATCAGGCGCCCCGCCCGTCCGCTCGGTCCCCGCCAGGCGTGCGACACGGTCGTCAGATGGACCTGCGCGGCGCTGAGCGCGGCCACCGACCCGGCAGCAGCCGTCACGGCGAGCCCGGCCGCGACGACCGTCCGGGCCGGGCCGGCCCCTGACGCGAGTGACGCCGAGCCGATCGCGACGAGTGCGCCTACCAGGCCGCCGGCAGCTGCGGCGGCGGAGGTCTCGATCGCGGCGGACCCGGACAGCCAGCCGGACGAGCCGCCGCGGGCCCACAACAGCGAGAGCTCCAGCGCATGGGTGGTCGCGAAGAGCCGGGCCAGGGCGGCCAGCGTGACCAGGCCGACGACCGCGAGCAGGAGCAGCACGACCGGCTCCACCGATCGCAGGCCGTCGGTCCGCAGCGCGACCTCGTGGGCGACGTCCGGCAGCCGGCCGTCCACCTGGAGGCCCTCGATGTCGTCGACGCGACCCGCCCAGTCCAGGGCGAGCCGGTTGCGTGCCGTGGCCACGGCATCGAGGTCCGCCGCGGTCACGTCCTGGAGGTCGGGGACGAGCACCCAACGCGCCCGGGGCTCGGCGGTCACCTCCGGCCACCGGTCCTCGGCGAGCACCACCGGACCGAACTGCCCGTCGTCGCTGCCGAGCGCCACCTGCGGGTCGCCGACCCAGCGCGGGTCGAGGTAGTCGCGTGCCCGCCAGGTGCCGGCGACGTGCAGTCGCAGGCCGCCGAGGACCACGTCCTGGCCCGGTCGCAGCCCGAGCTCGGCGGCGGCGTCGGCCTGGACCACCACGTCGTCGTCGCCCTCGGCCCAGGACCCCGACACCAGGTCGGCTCGCGTGGGCAGGTCGGGGACGCTCAGCGCGGTGACCGTTCGCTCCGGGCTGGAGTGGCCGCCCGGGCGCGGCACCGTCAGGACGGCTTGGCCCGAGACGGTGCGATCGACGGCGGCGGGCGTCGACAGGTCCGCCAGTGAGTCCGCCAGAGCCGCACGCACCTGCGTGTCCTGGCGTCCCGCGTCCGGGGCGAGGTCGAGCGAGACCCGGAGCGCCAGGTCCTGCCCGGCGTGCTGGGACGCGACCGCGCGTGCACCGTTGTCGACCGCCGCCTCGACCTGGCCGACGACCGCGACTGCCACCCCGCACAGGAGCATCGCGGTGCCGCAGAACGCCGCGAGGAGTGGCCCGTGCACCCGGGTCCGCCTGGTCAGGAGCAAGCGTTCCCCTCGCGATCCGTCCGCCCACCGTGTCAGCCCGACACTAGAGGGGATCGGCCCGAATGGGAACGCTCACATTTGATCGGGCACGAGTCGGCAACTCTCCCGGCCCCGCGTGCGTCCCAGGGACATGAAGATCCTCCACACAGCTGCAGTCCTGGGCATCCTCGCCGCCGGGCTGACCCTTCCGTCGAGCTCCGCCCAGGCCGTCGCGGTCGCGCCGTGCACCAACGCCGAGCTCAAGGCCTCCTTCCACCACACCGACGCGGCGATGAGCCACCGCTACGGCCGGATCGTCTTGACCAACATCTCCGACCACGCCTGCCGCACCGGCGGCTACGGCGGGCTGTCGTACGTCGGCGGTGGCGACGGCACCCAGATCGGGGCGCCCGCGGACCGGGTGCCGGGCAAGGTCCGCTCGCTCCTGGTCGAGCCCGGCGAGAAGGTCGTGAGCCCGGTGTCGGAGACCGTGGCCTCGGTGTACCCGCGCCGCGAGTGCCGGCCGACCCACGTCGACGGGTTCCGGGTGTACGTCCCGAACGAGACCGCGTCGCAGTTCATCGCGCACCCGACCACCGGCTGCCGCAACGACCAGGTGCACCTGATCACGCACAAGGCCTTCCGTCGCGCCTGAGCGGGCTGAGCGGGCTGAGCCTGATTCTCGTTCGGGCGGGTCGGCCTGAGACAATCGGAGCGTGAGCACTCCCGCGCAGACCGACGTTCTCGTCGTGGGCGCCGGCCCTGCGGGGTCGGCGGCCGCCACCTGGGCGGCCCGTGCCGGGTTGGACGTCGTGCTCGCCGACGCGGCGGTGTTCCCGCGCGACAAGACCTGCGGTGACGGACTCACCCCGCGGGCGATCGGGGAGCTGCAGCGCCTCGGTCTCGAGGACTGGCTGCGCGCTCACACGGTCAACCAGGGGCTGCGGGCGCACGGCTTCGGCCAGACGCTCTACCTGCCGTGGCCCGGTGGGAGCCTGCCCGACTGGGGGTCCGCGGTCGCCCGCACCGAGCTCGACGACCACCTGCGCACCACCGCGATCAAGGCGGGTGCGGTCGCGGTCGACGGGGCTCGCGCCGTCGACGTCCGCCGCGAGGGTGGCCGGGTCACCGCCGTCGTCTTCCGCACCGAGGGCGGTGAGGTCGAGATCGGCTGCCGCCGCCTGGTGGTCGCCGACGGCGTGCGCTCGCCGCTGGGCAAGGTGCTCGGCCGGGAGTGGCACCGCGAGACGGTGTACGGCGTGGCCGGGCGCGCCTACGTCTCATCGGAGATGTCCGACGACCCCTGGATCAGCTCCCACCTCGAGCTGAGAGGCCAGGACGGCAAGGTCCTGTCCGGCTACGGGTGGATCTTCCCACTGGGCACCGGTGAGGTGAACGTCGGCGTCGGCACCCTGGCCACTGCCAAGCGGCCCGCCGACATCGCGATCAAGCCGCTGATGGCTCACTACGCCGACGAGCGCCGGGAGGACTTCAAGCTCTCGGGCGAGCTGCGGATGCCGACCTCGGCCCTGCTCCCGATGGGTGGTGCCGTCTCGAACGTCGCCGGACCCAACTGGGCCCTGATCGGTGACGCCGCGGCCTGTGTGAACCCCCTCAACGGCGAAGGCATCGACTATGGCCTGGAGACCGGACGGCTGGTCGCCGAGCTGCTCGCGGAGCGTCCCGCGGACGCGCCCGGCCTCGAGACCGCATGGCCCGCGCTGCTGCGCCAGCACTACGGGGAGTCGTTCTCGATCGCTCGCCGGCTGGCCGGGCTCGTCACGATCCCGCGGCTGCTCCCGACCCTGGGCCCGGCCGGGATGCGCTCGGACTGGCTGATGACCCTGGCCCTGCGCTGGATGGGCAACCTGGTGACCGACGAGGACCGCGACCGGGCGGCCCGGGTGTGGCGCTGGGCCGGGCGGCGCTCGATCGCCGTCGACCACCGCCCGCCGTTCGGCTGAGGGAGGACTCGTGGTCGGGCTCCCCAAACGGCAGCGGGTGGCGGCGTACGCCGTGATCATCCGCGACGGCCGGATCCTGCTGAGCCGGCTCTCGCCCAGCATCACCTCCGAGGAGCTGTGGACGCTGCCCGGTGGCGGCCTCGACCACGGCGAGGACCCCCGCGACGCGGTGATCCGCGAGATCTACGAGGAGACGGGTCTGCACGCGGTGGTCGGCGAGACCGCGCGCGTCTACTCCGCGCACCTGCCCGGGGTGTGGCGCGACGGCCGCCGCGTCGACGCGCACGCGTTGCGCATCGTCTACGACGGGTGGGTCCCGATCGACGCCCCCGAGCCCCGCGTGGTCGAGGTCGACGGGTCGACGTCCGAGGCCGCCTGGAAGCCCACCGAGCAGGTCCTCGACGGGACCGTCCCGGTCGCGCCGATGGTGCTCGAGGCGGTTGCCGACCACCGCCCGTTCCGGCACCAGCGGCTCGGCGCGTACGCGCTGATCAGCCGTGGGGACGCTGTGCTGCTCGTGCGGATCTCCGACCGCGGGTTCCACACCGGCTCGTGGACCCTGCCGGGCGGCGGCGTCGACCACGGCGAGCCGCCCCGGGCCGCGGTCGTGCGGGAGGTGCGGGAGGAGGCCGGCGTCGAGTGCCAGGTCGGTGACCTCCTCACCGTGCACGACGACCACTTCAGCGGCACCGCACCGTCTGGGCGCTACGAGGACTTCCACTCGGTGGCGTTGGTCTTCGCCGCTGACCTCGCGGTCGACGCCGACCCCCGGCTGGCCGAGCAGGACGGCACCTCCGCGGAGGTCGCCTGGGTCTCGCGGGATCGGATCACCTCGGGCGAGGTGCCGGTGCTCGACCTGGTCCGCGAGGCGCTCAGCGCCCGCTGACGCGCGAGGTCAGGGCATCGGCGTCGCCGCGACCTCGCACACGTTGAGGTGCGGGCGGGCGGCGTTGTTGGTGACCAGGTAGGACGAGAGGACCCAGGTCTTCTTGACCCCTCCGACCGACCACCAGATCCGCATCATCCCGTTGCGGGGCAGGTCGACGGGGCCCAGGAGCCCGGTCTCCGGGTCGTAGTCGAGGTCGCTGTAGTGCGCGATGTGGTCGGGGTCGTTCGTGCGTCCCTCGCCCTGGACGTACTCGTAGTCCATGAACGCGTCCGGGTCGTCAGGCCGCAGCGCCACGCTCTGCTCCCCGGCGCGACCGGTCTCGCACACCAGCTCGGCCTGACCGAAGCCGGGGATCGTCGTGGTGCTGGTCCGGTTCGCCGCGGCGTTGTCGTCGCCGTGCCAGCTCAGCCCGAACTGCTCGTCGGTGTCGGTGTGCAACGCCAGCGTCATCTTGCAGTACTGGCTGCCCGGGTAGGCGAACCGCTCCCAGTACCAGGTGAGCTTGAACGACGTCACGGGCAGGGCCAGGGCGCCGCCGCCGGGCTGGTTGCGGCCGGGTCGCTGGCTGATCACGCCGTAGGCCGACCCCTGGGCGAAGTCCTCGATCGGGGTCTGCTGGTTGAGACCCTCGTGGGCCTGCGGCCCCGTGCCGCCGGTGCCGTCGTCCGCCGCCGTCGCGTAGCGGTAGACGCGGACGTTCTTCACCGCGACCCGGTCGGTCCCCTCCTTGGTCTCGAACTTCGCCATCCACATCTGGGTCTCGGCGCTACGGTCGTTGGCACGGATCCGCAGCATGGTGTTGTTGGGCCGGCAGACGAGCTCGACCTGACCGATGCCCGGCACGTCCGTCGCCTTCTGGTACCTCGGCCGCTTCTGGTAGCCCTGCCACTGGACCACGATCCGCTTGGACTGCTGCACCTGCCGGCGTGCGGCCGCGGTGACGGTGCTCGCCGTGGGGGCGGCGTACGTCGGCGCCACGGTGAGCGCCGGAGCGGCGAGCAGCAGGGGCGCCACCAGCGCCACCAGCCGGGTGGCCCTGGTCGTCATCGCGCCGGCTTCTCGCTCGGGGCCGGTTGAGAGGGCGAGCTGGCGGTGTCGTCCGGGACGTAGAGCACCGGGGCCTGCGCGCCGTTCAGCCACTCCTCCTGGAGCCGCACGGTCTCGTCGGGCAGCGGCACCAGCCGGGCGGTGTCTGCGCCTGCTTGGGCATTCGCGACGTAGTGGCCGAGGAAGTCACGCACCTCGGCCCGGGCCAGCGACCGCGTGGTCGTGGTGATCAGCAGCTGACGGGCCAGGGGGTACTCACCGCTGGTGATCGTGCGCTGGCTGGGGAAGATGCAGTTGCGCTGGCCGTCGGGCATCGTGATCTCGAAGGGCCGCAGCTGGTCCTCGAACAGCTCGTAGTAGCTGAACCGGAAGTACGCGACGTGCCCGCGGTAGGCCTCGTAGAGGCGGCGGGCGTCATCGGTGCTCTTGTAGAGGGCGTTGACATCGTTGTAGCGCAGAGCGACGGCGTTGAGCCGGTTGCGGGCGACCGACCGGCGCGCGAACGCGGCGTCGACCCGTTGCTGGTCCTTGGCCTTGTCGGCCGGCAGACGCTCGTCTCGGATGCCCTTGGCGCGCTCGGCGAGCGCGGTGGAGAGCTCCTGCTGGGCCGCCGCCATCTCGGTGCGGGCGTCCTGGAGGGCCTGGTTGGCCTGCGCCCGCCGGCGGCTGACGTCGTCGAAGCGGGACGCACGCAGTGCCAGGGTGGGCTTGCCGACGACGAACTGGCGAGCCGCCTCGTCGTTGTCGGCCAGGAAGTAGTCGGAGCGGAGGTCGACCTGGGACGGCTCCGGTGCGCCGAGCACGTAGCGGCCGAAGAACCCGAACCCGTTGTTGTCCGGGTTGGGGCCGCCGACCTTGAGCGGCACGTCGTCGAAGCCGAGCGGCTCCTGGCTCCAGTTCGTCAGCGGCGAGCCCGCGCGGTAGAGGTCGCGCACCTGGTCGACCGTGAGGCAGTCGGCGCCGACGTCGGTCTCGGACTTGATCGCGACCACGATCGCCTCTGCGGCGACCTGGAACTGCACCACGTCGAGCCCGACGGCCTGGCAGGCCTCCCACTCGGCCCGGCTGATCGGGCGAGCCGAGTCGACCAGGTCGATCTGCCCGGCGCACAGCTCCTGGAAGGCCTGGTCCTCGCCGTTGTCGGCGGCGTTGACCTGAGCGGCGTCGGCCGTGGTCTCGTAGCGGTCGATCTCGGAGGGTGTCAGCGAGCCTTTCGTCGATCCGTCGATGTCGACGACGCCGGTCGGACGGGTCGGCAGCGCGGCGTACGCCTTGTCGATGTCCTGCTGGCGCAGCTTGTTCTCGCGGAACTCCTTGGCCTGGTCCTGGGTCACCGTGTCGGTGGCCTTCTGGGAGGGGTCCGAGCACGCGGTGAACATCCCCAGCGAGACGGCCGCCACGGCCAGCGTCCCGATCAGCTTCGAGCGGTTGCGCGTCACTGGGCTGCGCCCCCTTCGGTAGGCGACGTGGACGGCGAGGCGTTCGGACTCGAGCTGGGGTCGACGGCCGTCTCGTTCTCCTGCGGCGGGTAGTGGAAGACCTTGCCCAGGGGCAGGACCTCGAAGTCGTCGAGGGTGAGCCCCTGGAGCTCGTTGCCGCGGATCAGGCTGTCGGTGACGTCTCGCTGGGCGTAGAGGGTCGGGACGGCCGCGCGGTCGACGACGATGGCCCCGTAGGTGCGCAGGCAGGCGACGATCGCGTCGGCCAGCCGCTGCTGCTGCTTGGTGAGCTTGATGATCTTGCCGGTCCGCGGGTCCCGCGGGGCCGGGAGCACGACGTCGCGCTTGAGCCGGATCCGCGCGCCTTCCGGCAGCGACCGCACCCGGCCGTTGCCGTCGGTGGAGGAGGCCGGCTGCACGAACAGGCCGAGTGCCGGGCCGGGCACGCTGATCGCCAGCGCGTGCTGGATCTCGCCGGACTCCAGCTCTCCGGCCCGGATCAGTCCGGCGAACAGCGGCAGCCCGGAGCCGCGGGCACCCTCGGTCCACGGGTCGCTGTACCCGGGCCCGTTGAGGTCCCACTTGCGCATGTAGTTGTAGGAGATCGTGTCGTCCGACTCGCGACGAGCGCGCCACAGGTCGTAGGCGACCGACGCCGAGGTGTCGAACACGGTGTACCAGCCGTCGTAGCGCGGATCCGGGTCGACGTCGTCGGGGATGTTGAGCACGGTGGTGTTCTCGCCGTCGCCGCAGACCAGCTGGCGGCACACCAGCTTGGTCGGGCGGCCACCGGCGACGACCGGGACCGTCCACCGCGTGGTGTTGATGTAGAGGCCGGCGTTGACCATGTCGCGACGCTGGATCTGCGTCGAGCCCGGCCCCTCGATCACGCCGAGGCGCTCGTGTGCGTACTGGATCATCTGGTCCGAGCGGGGGTCGACCCGGATGCTGTCGATGCGCCGGTTCCACGGCGAGCTGTCGTTGAAGAACCGCCGTTCCGGCACGACCACGCCCGGGGACAGGGTGGGGTCGACGGTGACCACGACGTTCCCGCCGGAGCCCTTGTCCGGCCCGCTCGTGGAGCACCCGGAGAGCAGGACGGCGGCTGCCGCGACGACGGCGGCGGCGTACTGGCTGCGGCGGCGGCGGCGGGGGCGGCGGGGGCGGCGGGTGCTCATCGGGGTGCTCATCGGGAGGGTCCGGTCTCTCGGGTCCGCGACCGCAGGAGCGAGGCCTCGGTGGTGTCCGCGACCCGTGAGATCGCATCGCTGAGGACCGCCAGCCGGTGGCCGTGGTCCCCGGGGTCGTCGTCGAGGTCGTCGAGCTCGCCGGCGCGCATCCGCGCGGCGGTCACGATCGCGTGCGCCTCGCGGCGCGACTGGAGGCGGATCAGCTCGGCATCCAGCTCCGCCTGGGCGGTGACCAGCTCATAGCGGCGGGCCGCTTCGAGCTCCATGGCCTCGAGGTGGTGCAACGTCGCCTGCTCGGCGGCGTACATGCGGTCGATCACGCCGTGCGCGATCTCCTCGACCGTCCGGGCCAGGTCGACCGGAGGGGTGAGGGGCGGGCGCGTCAGCGCGGGCTCCGGCTGCGGCTCCGGCTCCGGCGCGGGCGCGGGCTCGGGCTCGGGGGCGTTCGCCACTGGCCCGGCGTCGGACTCGGGACCGGACGCTGGCTCCTCAGGGACGGGCTCCTCGGCGATGGGCTCCTCGGCGATGGGCTCCTCGGCGATGGGCTCCTCGGCGACCGGCTCTTCCGCGACGGGCTCGTCCGCGGCCGGCTCCTCGACGAGCTCCTCGACCACCGAGAGCGGCTTGCGCGGTGTGCGGGCGCGTCGGGCCCGGGGCCGCGCCGGCTCGGGCTGAGGCTCGGGCTCGGGCTCAAGAGCGGGCTCGGGCTCAGGAGCGGGCTCGGGCTCGGGCGACTGCTCGGCGCGCGGCCGCGGCTCGGTGATCGGCGCCGGCACCGGCTCGGGCACCCGCCGCAGCGCGGCTCGGGCCTCGGCCTGGCTGTTCAGGCGCGAGGTGCGTGGCTCGACGACCTCGGTGGCCAGCGCGGCGGTGAAGTCGACCTTCCCGATCCGGGACTGGTCGGTCAACGCGGAGAGCACGTCGTCGACGGACGGCGGGGGCGCGATGCGCGGCTTCTCGTCGGTCATCACTACCCCCCGAGCTGCCCGGTGGTCACGCCGCCGGGCTGGTAGTTGGCGGGCACACTGACCAGCACGTAGCGCGGCGTGCGGAACACGACCTGCAACAACGCGTCGGACCCGGCGGCGGCGTCCGGGTAGAGCTTGGTGAGCAGGTCGCCGTTGTCCGAGACCGACATCAGCAGGTAGTCGACGCCGTGCGCGGCGGGATCGCGGGCCGCGATCTTCCACGGACCGTCGCTCTGGTCGACCCGGTCGAAGAAGTACTCCGGGTGGCCGGTCAGCATCATCACCGCGTATGTCTGCGCGTTGTCGGTGAGGATGGAGTTGTCGCGCGAGACGTTGTTGGAGATGTACTCGGCCATCGCCTGCTCGGAGAAGATGCCGACCTTCTCGTTGTTGAGGGTCTCGGCGCCCTCCTGCGACTCGCCGGTCGTGATCGCGGCCGCGAACGGGGCCTCGAGGTTCTGGTAGCGGTAGGTCTTCATCTCCTGGATCGTCCAGGGGATGCTCACCACGAGTGCGACGACGATGAGCGCCGCGACCAGGGTGCTGCCCTCCTCGGCGGAACGGGCCAGCCAGATGGCCCCGATCATGCTGATCATCAAGATCGGCAGGGCGTTGCGCATCAGCATCGGGGAGTCGGTCAGTCGCAGCACGACCGCAGCCGACGGCAGCATGATCGCGGCACCGAGCATCACCCCGAGCCACAGCGCGAACGGGTTGCCGCGGGCCACGCCCGCGAAGATCAGCGCGGGCAGCACGATGATCGCGATCGGTGCGCCGTACAGCACGAGCTCGCCGGTGCTGCGGAGCAGCTCGACGGCGGAGAACGTGTCGAGGCCGCCGGACGCGGCGGCGTCGCTGGACCGGGTGATCCAGGCGAAGGGCTTGAACAGCAGGATGAAGTTGAAGACGGTCCACAGAGCGACGACGTACACCGTCGGCGAGGCGAACCCGACCACGGTGCCCTCGACCTCGGTGCCGTCGGCTCCGAGCCGCGCCAGGATCGCGCCGATCATGATCGCGCTCAGCACGAAGAACGTGAGGCTGGTGTAGCCGGCCAGCGCGGCGATCGAGAACGCGATCCCGGCCAGCATCACGAACCGGACGTCGGCGGTGATGTACCAGGCGAACAGCGCACCCAACGCCGTGACGACGAGGGCGATCCAGACGAAGTGCCGGGTGCCGGTGGTCGCGTACAGCAGCACCATCGGGTTGGCGCCGAGTGCCAGGAGCACCGCGTACCGAAGCGGACCGGCGATCAGGGCGCGCCGCATCATCGTGTTGAACGCGACCATCGTGAACGCCGCGAAGATCGCCGAGGCCAGCGGCACGACCGCGAGCGACGTGACCAGGCCGCGGAAGATCGCCAGCGGCGCGATGAGGAGCGTGGCGAGCGGCGGGTAGTCGAAGCCGATCGCGGACAGCTTCGCCGGGTCGTTGTGCCACACCATGAGGGCGCGGTTGAGACGGTCGAGCGTCTCGAAGCCGACCACGTGCAGGTCGACCACGATCCAGTAGCCGAACCAGGTGTAGGCGACCGTGAAGAACGCGAACACGAGCGCGCTCTCCCACCAGCGGCGCTCGACGTCGTTGGGCCGGCGGCCGACCAGCTGAACCACGCCGCTGAGGCGGTCCTTGGTGTGGACGACGGACACGGTGCTCATTCGGGGTCCCCGCGGAGGCGTGAGCTGGAGGAGCGCAGCGGGGGAAGCGAGCGGCTTCGTGGGGTGAGGCTCATGACTCGTGTCCTTCGTCGAGGCCGTGCTCGGTCTTCTCCCAGTAGAACGGGTTGGTGAACAACTGGATGAAGCCCTTCCAGGCGGCCCAGCTCATCAGGCCCCAGTAGAACGGCGAGAGCAGGGCCGTGCGGGTCAGGCCGAACTCACCGCGATGCAGGCTGCCGGCGACGTTGAGGTAGACGAACACGAAGTTGCCGACGAACAGCAGCGCGCTCGCGGCGTAGAAGATGATGCCCGGGAACAGCTGCTCGATGAATCCGGCCTGGGTGAACACGTACAGCGTCGTGAGGGCCCAGAAGATCGGGTTGAGCAGCAGCACGAACGCGCTGCCCATCGTGAGGTTGAAGCTGAGGAAGCCGCTGAGGCCGGTCTGGGAGAGCAGCCGGACCGGGTTGCGCATGTGGACCAGCCAGGTCTGGATGTACCCCTTGTTCCACCGGCTGCGCTGCCGGATCCAGTTGGGGACCTGGGAGTTCGCCTCCTCGAGCGTGGTCGAGTCGATCATCGCCGTCCGGTAGCCCTCGCGGTGCAGCCGGATCCCGAGGTCGGCGTCCTCCGTCACGTTGAACGGGTCCCAGGCGCCGAGCTCGCGCAGCTTGTCGGTCACGAAGTGGTTCGACGTGCCGCCGAGCGGGATCGGGGACTCGGCCGCGCCCATGGCGGGCAGCACCAGCTCGAAGTGCATCGAGTACTCGTTCGCGAACCACGCGGTGAGCATGTTCTGGTCCTGGTTGAAGTGGTTGAGCTTCGCCTGGACGCACACCACGTTGCTCGCGACCCGGCTGAACGCGATCACGGCCTTCTTCAGCTGGTCGGGGTCGGGCCGGTCCTCGGCGTCGAAGATCACGCAGAACGAGCCGTTGGCGAGCTGGAGGCCGTAGTTGCACGCCTTCGGCTTGGTCTTCGGCTGGCTGTCGGGCACCACCACGAGGTGGAAGTGCGGCGGCAGCTGCATGTCGCGGATCTTCTGGACGGTCTCCTCGTCGTCCTCCTCGCACAGCAGCTTCACGTCCAGGCGGGTGCGCGGGTAGTCGAGGGCGTTGATGTCGCGGACCAGCCGCGGGACGATGCCCGCCTCCTTGTAGAGCGGGACGAGGATCGTGTAGATCGGCAGCTGACGCTCGTCGATCGCCGCGATCTCCTCGTCGGTGACGTCGGTCTCCAGGTGGGTGCCCAGGGCCCGCAGCGTGAGGCGGAACTTGTAGAACGACACCACCAGGTAGAGCAGGCTGCACGCCGCGACCAGGCCGATCGCCGTCGGCATCGGCCAGATCACCCCGCAGAACACGATCACGATCAAGGTGAGCACCAGGCCCGCCTTCTGACCGCCGGAGATCACCACGTGCGCGGACTCCTCGGGCCGCGTCTCCATGAGCAGCCGGGTCGAGATCTCGGCGTAGTGGCGCGAGTGCACGCGCTGGATCAGCTGGTCGAGCTCGGTGCGGTTGGCCAGCAGCTGGCGGAACGGTGACCCGAGGGCCTCCTCGACCTCGGCCGACTGCTCGGCGTCGAGAGGACGGGCGACCGCGAGCAGCACCAGGTCGTCGGTCGCCGCGACCGGCACCGCCTGGAACCCGTGCGCGAGCGTCTCGGGCAGCCGGCGCGCGACCTCGAGGTCGGGGGTGAAGTCGGCGAGGCCGACGCGCTGCATCTGGTACATCTCCGACAGCGCCGCGACCAGGACGTCCTCGGTGATCGCCTCGTGGGAGACCAGGATGTCGCCGAGCGCGTCACCGGTCCGGGAGTACTCCAGCATCGCGCGCTGCAGCTGCTCGTCGGTGATCAGGCCGCTGCGCGTGAGCATCTGGGCCATCTGCATCCGCGCCCGGCGGGCGTCCGGGGACTCGACCTCCGTCTCCTGCGGCGGGAAGACCGAGTCGATCGCGGTCACGATCTCGTTGACGGTGTGGCGCACGAGCTGCACGGGACGGTCGATCCGCTCGGCGACCACCTGGGCGGTGATGGCGTCGTCGGCATCGGCGGCGGCCACCAGCACGGTGCCGTTCGCCGAGGCGTACGGCATCACCCGGAACGTGCGGCAGATGCCCTCGGGGATCAGGTGGCGCAGGTCCCGGTCGACCCCGTCGGTGAGCCGAGGGAGGCGGCGGGTCTCGGTGCCGGGCTTGCCGGACTGGGTAGTGGTCACGGTGAGGTCCCCGCTCCGAAGCCGAAGCCGCCGGGCGAGGTGCGCCCGGCCTGCTCTGAGTGTCCGGCGGCACCCGGCTGCGCGGGCTTGGGCCGCGTGCTGCTGCCGCGCGACCGCATCACGGCGTACGCGAGGTAGGCGACACCGAGCGCCACGAGCGGCGCGATGAGGAAGGTGAGCATGGCGACGACGAGGATCACCAACGTCAGCATCAGCCCCACGACCGCGGCGCCGACCGACTTGGTTGCCGGACGCGACGGACCCGCCTGCACCGACATGATGCTTCCCCCCTGCTCAGGTGCCATCCCCGGTCCCGAGCCCGCTTGCGGGCACATGGTGGCACGCCCCCACGGGTGCCGTTCACCGATCGATGTACCTCTCGAACACCTACGGTAGTGGGGTTTCGAGCCGATCTGGTGCGGTCTGGTCCAGCGTTGACGGACTGTTGACCGATCGTTGACCGCACGTGGACCGCCTGTGTATCTAGCAGCCCGCCCGGGTGGTCTGACTCACGTCGGGAGGTGTCCGGTGAGCCAGCCGCGCACCTCTCGTCCGTACGCCGTGGGGCGGCCGCTCTCGTCCGACACCAGCGCCATCGGGTCGGCCGGGTGGTCGGCCCAGACCCAGAACAGCGCGCCCAGACCGTGCTCGTCGGCCCAGTCGAGGTAGCGCCCGACGTACCCGTCCTCGGGCCGGCGGGCGCCGAGCTCGGCGGTGACGACGGGCACGGACTCGGCGAGGGGACCCAGCACCCGATCCCAACAGCCGGCGTCGGCGCACGCCTTGAAGTCGTAGGAGTGGAACGCCGCCACCAGCTGGTCGTCGTCGGGTGCGAACTCCAGCCAGTGGCTGAGGTCGTTGGCGTAGTCGAGCCCGCCCAGCAGGATGGGCTGCCCGGCGCCGGCGTCGCGGATCGCGCTGACCACGGCGGCCATGCCTTGCACCGGGTAGGTGACCTGGCCCTGCGTCGCGGTCTGGTCGTCCTCGACCGGCGCCTGGCAGCCGCCGTCGCGCCAGCACTCCCAGGTCAGGTCGAACAGGAGCCGGTCGCCGCCGGCGCTGTAGCGGGAGTAGGGCTCGTTGAACGCGTCGAACATCACCGACGGGTTGTCCTGGTAGGCCGTGGCCACCGAGGTCCAGAACGCGATCGACTCCGAGTCCGGCATCGCGAGGTTGCCGAACTCCGGCTGGCCGATCCGCTTGCGGCTGTGCAGGTCGAGCACCACGACCATGCCGGCGCGGTTGAGGGCCGTCACGAACCGGTGCACGTCGTCGCGGTAGCCCGCGACGGTGCGCTCCTCGTACTGGTCGCTGACCGGGGCGCCGCGGGTGCCCAGCCAGCAGTCCTGGTTGAGGGGCAGCCGCACGGTGTTGGCGCCCCACCGGCGGATCGCCGCGGCCTCGGCTTCCGGGGGATCGCTCGCCACCAGGTTGTCCAGGGCGGACATCCCCCAGCCCTGCGCGCAGGCGTACTCGAAGCTGCTCCAGTTCACCCCGCGCGGCACGAAGTCGCGGCCGCTGCGGGCATCGACGATCCGGTTGCCCTCCACCACCGGGCGCGCGGCACCGGTCTCGGCCTGGACGCCGGCGGCGATCGGGTTGCGCAGCTGCAGGTAGAGGACGGCGCCGGCGAGGAGCGCCACGACGACCGCCAGCACGATCCAGCGTGTCTGAGCCCGCGCGTGCACCAGCATGGAAGCCCCCCTTCCCGTCGCACATCGTACGGGCCGGTCCGGCGGTTATGTTGGCCGAATGAGCGAGACCGTGTTCACCTACGCAGCGCCCGCGCTCAAGTTCGGCCCCGGGTCGTCCGGCGAGGTCGGGCACGACCTGGCGTCGTACGGCGCGAAGCGGGTGCTCCTCGTCACCGACCCCGGTGTCGCGGCGACCGGCCACCCGGAGCGGATCGCGGACCAGGTGGCTGCGCGGGGGATCGCGGTCACGACGTACGACCGGGTGCACGTCGAGCCGACCGACGCGTCGATGGCCGACGCGATCGCGTTCGCCCGCGACGCCGGACCGTTCGACGCGATCGTCGCGGTCGGGGGCGGCTCCTCCATCGACACCGCGAAGGCCGTCAACCTGCTCACCACCAACCCCGGCGAGCTGATGGACTACGTCAACGCGCCGGTCGGCAAGGCACTCGCGCCGTCCCAGCCGCTGCTGCCGCTCGTCGCGATCCCCACCACGACCGGGACCGGCGCGGAGAGCACCACGATCTGCGTGCTCGACGTGCTGGCGCTGAAGGTCAAGACCGGGATCAGCCACCCCCGCCTGCGGCCGACCCTGGCGGTCGTCGACCCGGAGCTGACCCTGAGCCAGCCGGCAACTGTCACCGCGGCGGCCGGCATGGACATCGTGTGCCACGCGCTGGAGAGCTACACCGCGCGGTGGTACGCCGACTTCGACGCCAAGCAGCCGGAGCAGCGGGTGCCCTACTGCGGGGCGAACCCGATCGCCGACCTGTGGTCGGAGAAGGCGCTGGGGCTGATCGCCGGCGCGTTCCGCTCCGCCGTGCGGGACGGGTCGGACCGGGCCGCTCGTGAGCAGATGGCGATGGCGGCGACCTTCGCCGGGCTCGGCTTCGGCAACGCGGGGGTGCACATCCCGCACGCCAACGCCTACCCGATCGCGGGGCGGGTCCGCGACTACCGCCCCGAGAGCTATCCCGACGAGGCGATCGTCCCGCATGGGATGGCGGTCTCCCTGACGGCGCCCGCGGCGTTCCGGTTCACGTTCGACGCCGCCCCCGAGCGGCACCTGCGGGCCGCCCGCCTGCTCGACCCCCGGGTGGCGGACGGCCCGGACGCCCTGCCGTCGGCGCTGACCGCCCTGATGCGCGACATCGGCATCCCCAACGGCCTGGCGGCCGTGGGGTACGCCGAGTCCGACGTGGACGACCTGGTCGCGGGCGCGCTGCAGCAGCAGCGGCTGCTCGCGACCGCGCCGAAGAGTCCCACTCCAGAGGACCTCGCGTCGGTGTTCCGCGCGTCGATGGAACACTGGTGACGTGTCGCAGACGTCCCCGCCGGCCCCCTCCTCCCCGGCTGTGTCAGACCTCGTCGGGGAGCTGCGTCGCCGCGGCGTCTCGGACGTCGACGACTCGACGCTGACGCGGGCGCTGTACTCCTCGGATGCCTCGCTGTACCGCGTGGTGCCCCAGGTCGTCGTGCGGCCCCGTCACCGCGACGAGCTGCTCGCGGTGCTCGACGCCGCGCACGTCACGGGTGCGCCGCTGACCATGCGGGGCGCCGGCACCTCGATCGCCGGCAACGCGGTCGGCACCGGCATCGTGGTGGACACGCTGCGGCACCTCAACCGGGTGCTCTCGATCGACGCCGAGGCCCGCACGGCGGTCGTGCAGCCCGGTGTCGTGCACGCCGACCTGCAGCGGGCGGCCGCGCCGTACGGCCTGCGCTTCGGGCCCGACCCCTCGACCCACACCCGCTGCACGATCGGCGGGATGATCGGCAACAACGCCTGCGGGTCGCGAGCCCTCGGCTACGGCCGCACCGTCGACAACGTGGTCGCGATGGACGTCGCCCACGGGCCGGGTGCGACCGACGTCGAGGCGCGACTGGGGGCGCTGGTCGACCAGCACCTGGGCCACGTGCGGACGGCCTTCGGGCGGTTCTCGCGGCAGGTGAGCGGCTACTCGTTGGAGCACCTGCTGCCGGAGAACGGCCGCAACCTCGACCGCTTCCTGGTGGGGTCCGAGGGGACGCTCGCCGTCGTCCAGGAGGCGACCGTGCGCCTGGTCGAGGACGTCGCCGAGCGGTGGCTGGTGCTGCTGGGCTACCCGTCGATGGTCGAGGCCGCGGACGCCGTGCCCACGCTGGTCGCGGCCTGCGAGGGCCGCATGATCGCGTGCGAGGGCCTCGACGCCCGGATCGTCGACCTGGTGCGCGCGCGGGGCAACG
Organism: Nocardia sp. 149-1B; assembly: GCF_057747975.1. Lineage (NCBI taxonomy): Bacteria > Bacillati > Actinomycetota > Actinomycetes > Mycobacteriales > Nocardiaceae > Nocardia > Nocardia sp. 149-1B. The sequence goes on along the minus strand of NZ_CM173233.1, from coordinate 4,167,177 downwards.
CCGTCCCCGAGCTGCCCCGCGGCGCGGGCTGGCTGTTCGTCGAGCTGACCGGCGCGGAGGCTGAGTCGCTGGCCGCGCGGGTGGTCGCGCAGGCAGGCGCCCTCGGGCACCGCATCGTGCTCGACCCGGCCGAGGCCGCGGCCTTGTGGCGGATCCGCGAGGACGGCGCCGGGCTCGCCGCGCGCAGCCTGTCCCGTCCGGCCTACTCCGGCTGGGAGGACGCCGCCGTACCCCCCGAGCGCCTGGGCGCCTGGCTGCGCGACTTCGACGAGCTGCTGCGCGAGCACGACCTCGACGGCGTGCCCTACGGACACTTCGGTGACGGGTGCGTGCACGTGCGCATCGACTTCCCCTTCCAGGTCGACGGTGTCGACGGTGCCGGCCGCTTCCGCGACTTCCTCACCGCCTCGGCGCTCAAGCTCCGCGACCACGGCGGCTCGTTGTCCGGCGAGCACGGCGACGGCCGGGCCCGCTCCGAGCTGCTGCCGCTGATGTACGACGTGGAGTCGCTGCGGCTGTTCGCTGCCGTCAAGGAGATCTGCGACCCCGCGAACCTGCTCAACCCCGGCAACATCGTCGACCCGGCCCCGCTCGACGCCGACCTGCGCCCGGCCCGGCACCGCCCCGCGATCCCCTTGGCCGGAGCCGTGCACCGCTGCACCGGTGTCGGCAAGTGCGTGGCTCCGACGACCAACGGCGTGATGTGCCCGTCGTACCTCGCGACGCGTGAGGAGAAGGACTCGACCCGCGGCCGGTCCCGGGTGCTGCAGGAGGCCCTCGACGGCGAGCTCGTGCACGGCCTCGCCGACCCGGCCGTGCACGAAGCGCTCGACCTCTGCCTGGCCTGCAAGGGCTGCGCGTCCGACTGCCCCACCGGCGTCGACATGGCGACCTACAAGGCAGAGGCGCTGCACGCGACGTACGACGGACCGGGAGGCAAGCGCCGCCCGCGCAGCCACTACCTGCTGGGCCGGCTGCCGAAGTGGGCCCGGCTCGCCGCCCCCGTGGCGCCGATGGCGAACCGGATGATGCGGTTGGGCCCGGTCGCCCGGCTCGCCAAGGCGACCGCCGGCATCGACCAGCGGCGCTCGATCCCGGCCTTCGCGCCGCGCACGCTGCGCCGGACGACGGGCGTCGCGGAGGTCGTGCCCGACGTGTGGATCTGGGCCGACTCGTTCACCGACCACTTCTTCCCGGTCAACGCGCTGGCGGCGATCCGGTTCCTGGAGTCGGTCGGCGTGACCGCCCGGGTGATCCGGGAGGACGCGTGCTGCGGTCTGACCTGGGTGACCACCGGCCAGCTCGACGAGGCTCGGGCGATCATGACCCGGACGGTCCGGACGCTGAGGCCGTACGTCGAGTCCGGGGTGCCGGTCGTCGGCCTGGAGCCGTCGTGCCTCGCGACGTTGCGCAGCGACCTGCCGGAGATGATCGGGGAGCACCTGGACGTGCTGACGTTCGCCGAGCTGCTGGAGCGGCTCGACGTGCCGCTGCCCTCGCTCGCCGGGGTCGAGGTCGTCGCCCAGCCGCACTGCCACCACGCGTCCGTGCTCGGCTGGGCGGCCGACAAGCGGCTGCTGGAGAAGGCCGGCGCGAGCGTCACCCAGGTCGCCGGCTGCTGCGGCCTGGCCGGCAACTTCGGCATGGAGAAGGGCCACTACGAGGTGTCGGTCGCGATCGCGGAGACCCACCTGCTGCCTGCGGTGCGCTCCCACCCGGACGCCGTCGTGCTCGCCGACGGCATGTCCTGCCGGGTGCAGCTCGACGACCTCGCGGACGTCCCCACGATGCACCTCGCCGAGCTGCTGGCTTCTAAGGTGACCGGGTGAACCCCCGTCATCGACGACTCGTCATCCCGATCGCGCTGGCGGCTCTGCTCCTCGTGGTCGTGATCGCGGCGGTCACGAAGTGAGCGTGCGATGAGCGAGCCGCTGCTCCGTGCGCTGAACCGGCTGCGCGAGCACATCCTCGACCCCGAGGTGCTCGTCCGCGCGGTGGCCTCGGGCCGCCAGAAGGGCACCCAGCCCACGTGGCGCCGCGCCGAGCTGAGGTACGTCGACCTCAAGGCCGGCCGGCACCTGCAGATCACGACGTACGACGAGACCCAGGCGCACACCGCCAACCATGCTGTGGCCGCCTCCGACGGGTCGAGCGCGGCTCGCGACGCCGTGGACGCCCTGCTCGACGAGCCGTTCGCCAACTGGCACGTCGACACCACCACCGAGAGCCACCAGCTGCGGGTCACCAAGAAGCTCGAGGCGGTCGTGCACACCACCGACCGGGCCGAGCCGGTGGAGATCGAGCGCGGGCACGACCGCGACAAGGCGCGACTTCTGCCCGAGAACGACCCGGTGTTCGTCGCGCTCGGGATCTCCGACGGGTCGGGCCGGCTCAAGCCGAGCCGCCAGGCCAAGTACCGCCAGGTCGAGGAGTTCCTCCGGCTGCTGGACGCCTCGATCACCGACGCGCTGGACAAGGGGCACCTGCGCCGCCCGACGCCCGAGGACCCGCTGCGGATCGTCGACCTCGGCTGTGGCAACGCCTACCTGACGTTCGCGGCCGAGCGCTACCTCAGCGGCGTGCGCGGGCTCCCGGTGCGGCTCACCGGCGTCGACGTCAAGGAGCAGTCGCGCGAGCACAACGCGGAGGTCGCTCGCGGCCTCGGCGTCTCGGCGGAGTTCGTCGTCGGCACGATCGGCGGCGTCCAGCTCGATCCGGCACCCGAGGTGGTGCTCGCGCTGCATGCGTGCGACACCGCGACCGACGAGGCGCTCGCCCAGTCCGTCGCGTGGGGCGCCCAGCTGGTGCTGGCCGCGCCGTGCTGCCACCACGACATCGCCGCCCAGATGCGGCGCTCGCCGACACCCGCGCCGTACGCCATGATCACGCGGCACGGGATCCTGCGCGAACGGCTGGCCGACACGCTCACCGATGCGCTGCGGGCCTCGCTGATGCGTCAGCAGGGCTACCGGGTCGACGTCGTGCAGTTCGTCGAGAGCCAGCACACCCCGCGCAACACCATGCTGCGTGCCGTGCGCACGGGTGCGCCGGTCAAGGGCGGCTCGGTGCGCAAGGAGTACGACGACCTCGTCGACACCTGGGGCATCAGCCCCGCACTGGCTCGGCTGCTTGACGCGCGCTGATGCTCGACCGGGTCCTCGGTCTCGCCTCGGCCGTCTCGTTCGCGATCGGCTCGCTCGCCGGGCCGGCGGGCCCGCGCGCCACGGTCGACCTGAGATTCTCCGACCCCGAGATCGTCGAGTCCAGCGGGCTGGTGGTGAGCGACGGGCTGTTCGTCACCGTCAACGACTCCGGTGACAGCGGGCGGGTGTTCGTCGTCGACGGGTCGGGACGGACGGTCGGGGTGACCTCCTGGGCCGACGACCCGGTCGACGTCGAGGCGCTGGCCCCGGCCGGGCCGGGGGAGGTCTGGGTTGGCGACATCGGCGACAACGGCGCCTCCCGGGACTCGGTGCGGGTGCTCCGGGTGCCTTATGGCCGCGGTGACCGGACGGTCACGCCCACGGCGTACACGCTGGTCTATCCCGACCACGGCCACGACGCCGAGACCTTGCTCGCGCAGCCGCGCACCGGACAGCTGTTCGTGGTCACGAAGAACATCTTCGGTGGCACCGTGTACGCCGCTCCGCGCACTCTCTCCGCCGACCACCCCAACCGGCTCCGGCCGGTGGCGGACTCGCTGGCCATCGCCACCGACGGCGCCTTCTTGCCGGACGGGCGGCACTACCTGGAGCGCGACTACGGGTCGGCCGCGGTCTACACGTTCCCCGGCCACGAGCGGGTCGCGTCGTTCCGGCTGCCCTCGCAGCAGCAGGGGGAGGGCATCTCGGTCGCCCCGGACGGGTCGGTGCACATCAGCACCGAGGGGCAGTTCAGCCAGGTGCTGCGCGTCGCCCTCCCAGCCGAGGTGGAGAAGGCGCTCGCGCCGCCCGAGCCCGCGGCTCCGACACCCTCGGCGAGTCCCGCTCCCGCGGCGGATCGCGCCGGAGGCGACGACCGACCGTGGTGGCCCTGGGCGCTCGGTGGCCTCGCCGGGCTCGGGTTTGTGGCTGGTCTCGTGCGGCTACTGACGCGCCATGGTGCGGCTGCGTAGGACGTCGCCCGACCAGCCGGGCTGGACCCGGCGCCGGGCCGGGAAGGGGTTCGTCTACCTCGACGAGCACGGCAGCCGGCTGCCCGAAGAGGACGCCCAGCGCGTCCGCGACCTCGTGATCCCGCCGGCGTGGACCGACGTGTGGGTCACGCCGTACGACAACGGCCACCTGCAGGCGGTCGGCACCGACGACGCCGGGCGGCGGCAGTACCTCTACCACCCGGACTGGCGGGCCCGACGGGACGCGGAGAAGTTCGACCGGATGCTGGAGTTCGGCAAGGCGCTGACCAAGGCGCGTGAGCTCGTCGTGCGCGACCTCGGACGCGAGGGGATGCCGCTGGAGCGAGCGTGCGCGGCCGCCGTACGCCTGCTCGATCTCGGCTACTTCCGGATCGGCAACGACGTGTACGCCGACACCAACGGCTCGTTCGGCCTGACCACGCTCGAGCGCCGGCACGTGCGGCGACGACAGGACAAGCTGGTGTTCGCGTTCGTCGGCAAGTCGGGTGTCGAGCACCGCATCGAGATCGACGACGCCGTGGTGGTCGAGACCCTCGAGGTGATGCGCCGGCGTCGTGGCCAGGACGCCCGGCTGCTGGCCTACAAGCTCGGGCGCGGCTGGCGGTCGGTGCTGCCCGAGCTCGTCAACGAGTACGTGCGCGCCTCGACCGGCATCGAGGCCACCGCCAAGGACTTCCGCACCTGGCACGCGACCGTGCTGGCCGCTGCGGCGCTCGCCGAGACACCCGAGCCCGGCCACACCAAGGCCTCGCGCAAGAGGGCGGTGGCGGGCGCGATGAAGGAGGTGTCGTGGTTCCTCGGCAACACCCCCACGCTGGCCCGCTCGTCGTACGTCGACCCCCGGGTGATCGACGCCTACGAGGAGGGCCGGACGATCCAGCGGGCGACCCGGCGCACCTACGACACCCCCGACGAGCGGCAGGGCGCGCTGGAGCGTGCGACGCTGAAGCTGCTCAAGGAGGCCTGATGGACATCACCGCGGTGCAGGGTGACATCACCCGGCAGGACGTCGACGCGATCGTCAACGCGGCCAGCAGCGCGATGCGCGGCGGTGGCGGGGTCGACGGCGCGATCCACCGGGCCGGCGGCCCGGCGGTCCTCGAGGACTGCATCGCCCGGTTCCCCCACGGCTTGCCGACGGGGGAGGCCGGCTGGACCACGGCCGGCGACCTCCCGGCGCGCTGGGTGATCCACGTCGTGGGACCCAACCGGCACGCCGGGCAGACCGACCGCTCGCTGCTGCTCTCCTGCTACACCCGCGCGCTGGCGGTGGCCGGCGAGCTCGGCGCCACCACCGTCGCGTTCCCCCTGGTCTCCGCCGGGGTCTACGGCTGGCCCAAGGACGACGCGATCGCGTGCGCGCTCGAGGGGTTCCACTCCGCCGACGCCGCCGGCACCGCCGTCACCGAGGTCCGGATCGTGGCGTACGACGCGGCGACGTACGAGCTCGTCCGCGCCGCTCTCGACGCTCGCTGACCAGCCTCAGAGACGCTCGACGACCCAGTCGATGCAGTGGGTGAGGGCCTCGATGTCGGCGGGGTCGACCGCCGGGTACATCGCGATCCGCAGCTGGTTGCGGCCCAGCTTGCGGTAGGGCTCGGTGTCGACGATGCCGTTGGCTCGCAGGGCCGCGGCGATGCGGGTGGCGTCGATGGAGTCGTCGAAGTCGATGGTGCCGATGACCAGCGAGCGGTGGGCCGGGTCGGTGACGTACGGGAACGCGTAGGGCGACTTCTCCGCCCAAATGTAGAGCGCGTCCGAGGAGGCGGTCGTGCGCGCGACCATCGCGTCGAGCCCGCCGGAGCCGTTCATCCAGTCGAGCTGCTCGGCCATCAGGAACAGCGTGGCGACCGCGGGGGTGTTGTAGGTCTGGTTCTTCGCGGAGTTGTCGATCGCGGTCGGCAGGTCGAAGAACGCCGGGATGTGGCGGCCGGACGCGGCGATCGAGGCGGCCCGGTCGAGGGCGGCGGGGGAGAACAGCGCCAGCCAGAGGCCGCCGTCGGAGGCGAAGCACTTCTGGGGCGCGAAGTAGTAGACGTCGGACTCGGTGACGTCGAGCGGAAGCCCACCCGCGCCGGAGGTGGCGTCGACGAGCACCAGGGCGTCGTCGGCGGCACCGGCGGGGCGGACGACGGGCGCCATCACCGCGGTCGAGGTCTCGTTGTGCGCCCAGGCGTAGACGTCGACGCCCTCCTCCGCGACCGCCGTGGGACGCGAGCCGGGCTCCGACGCGATCACCGACGGGTCCGCGAGCCAGGGGGCGGCCGCCGCGGCCTTGGCGAACTTCGAGGAGAACTCCCCGAACGTCAGGTGCTGGCTCTTCTCGCGGATCAGGCCGTACGTCGCGATGTCCCAGAACGCGGTCGCCCCACCGTTGCCGAGCACCACCTCGTAGCCGTCGGGCAGCGAGAACAGGTCGGCGAGCCCGCTGCGCACCCGGCCGACCAGGTCGCGCACCGGCGCCTGGCGGTGCGACGTACCCATCAGCGACGAGCCCGTCGCGGCGAGCGCGTCGAGGTGGGAGGTCTGGATCTTCGAGGGCCCGGCGCCGAACCGGCCGTCGGCGGGGAGGAGATCGCGAGGAATCTGCAGAGCGTCGGTCATGAGTGGCCTTCCGTGGGTTCGAGGTGGCGCTCGCCTGACGACGCTGTCGGCGGCCCTATTGTGTCACTCGCACCGTTTCGGACCACTCGGGGGAGACAGATCATGAGCAGCACCCAGCCCGCGCGCACGCGCACCGCGGCCCAGACCGCACTGATCGGCCTCGGCGCGCTCCTGATCGTGGGCGGCGTCGTCTGCGCGGCTCTCGGGTTCATCGCCTTCGGCAACTTCGCCGACTCCAGTGACGACCATGCCGCCCGGGACATGGGGTTCTTCGTGGGCGGTGGGTTCGCCATGGTGGTGGGCCTCGCGATCGTCGGCTTCACCCGGGCCCGGATGCTCATGGGGAACGGCGGCTATGCCCGGGTGACCTACGAACAGGGGGTCGCTCCGGCCGGTGGTCGTTACTGCTCCACCTGTGGTCGGCCCACCTCCCCGTCCGCGCGGTTCTGCGACGCCTGCGGGTCCGCGGTTGGCTGAGCTCGAGATCCGGCGCGTCGGCTACGGCCACCCCGACGCGCTGCGCCTGATCGACGAGGTCCAGGCGGAGTACGTCGTCCGGTACGGCGGCCCCGACGAGACCCCGCTCGACCCGCTGATGTTCGAGCCTCCGGACGGCAGCTTCTTCGTCGGCTACCTTGACGGCGAACCGGTCGCCAGCGGGGCTTGGCGTCGCTCCGGGGTCGAAGCACTCGGCACGACCGACACCGTCGAGGTCAAGCGGATGTACGTCGCTCCGCCCGCGCGGGGCAGGGGCATCGCGCGGCGGATGCTCGCGCACCTCGAGCAGACCGCCCGCGGCGGTGGCGCTCGCGCCGTGCTGCTCGAGACCGGGCTGCGCCAGCCCGAGGCGATCGCGCTCTACGAGTCGAGCGGCTACACGCCGGTCGCACCGTTCGGCTACTACCGCTGCGCGCCGTTGTCGCGCTGCTACGGGCGGCTGCTGCCCGCGAGCCTGCCCACCACCAGGTAGCGCTCGTCCTGGATCGGCCGGCCCCAGTAGGCCCGGTCGGGCAGCGGTCGGTGCTCGTGGGCCAACCCGGCGCCCTCCACCAGGGCGGTGGTCTCCGCCGCGGGCAGGCCGGCGCCGGTGGACCACTGGCCTTCGACGAGCACCAGCCGGCCGCCGGGGCGGAGCAGCCGCACCCAGCGCGCGAGCACCTCGGCCGGCGACGGCAACGCCCACAGGACGTGGCGGCATAGCACGACGTCGTACGTCCCTGTCTCGAGCGGCGGGTCGGCTGCGTCGCCGACGGTGAAGCTCGTGCCGGGGAAGGTGCCGACCTTCGCGCAGGCCCGGCGCACCATCTCGGGGGAGAAGTCCACGCCGTCGACCTCGTGCCCCTCCTCGGCGAGGAGCAGCGACAGCGTCCCGGTGCCGCACCCGAGATCGGCAACCCGGGACGGCACCGGCGGCAGCACGGAGCGCAGCAGCGTGCGCCACGCGTCGCGGATGACGGGAGTGCGGAGGCCGTGGTCGGGCTCGTCGTCGAAGGTCGCCGCCTCGGCGTCCCAGTGGTCGCTGTCCCGAGAGGTCATCTCCCGACCCTATGCCGGCCCCGAGGCCGGAGCCGGTGTGTGACGAACTGGGCGTTCGGGATCCAGTCGATCCGCCACGCGCGCACTGGTCTAGACCTACGCTTGTCGATCGTGCGCCTCTCGGTCCCCCTGCTCCTCACCCCTCTCCTCGGCCCCGTCGTCGGACTGCTCCTCGGCCTCGCGGTGGCCGCCCCCGCGGCCGCGGACATCGAGGACTACGCGTCGTACCAGGCGCCCCGGACCTGCCACCCTCACCCGCGGCCCGGCACGGTGGTCCTCGGGCACTGGGCGGCGCGCCACTACGGCGGTGGGTACGTCGGGTACGGCCGCAGCTGCTCGAAGAAGGACGGGCCGACCTCGGAGCACCAGACGGGCCAGGCGTTCGACCTGAGCCTGGACGCCACGAGCCCGCGGGGCCGCCGGGTCGCGGGCCGGCTGCTGGATCGGCTCTTCGCGGCCGACGGCCGCGGCAACGAGGACGCGCTCGCGCGCCGGATGGGCGTGATGTACGTGATCTGGGACGACCAGATGTACCCCGCGTGGAACGGGTTCGAGCCCGAGCCGTACCTCTCCTCGGGGTGCAGGACCCGCCGCACGTGCTCGACCACGCTGCGGCACCGCGACCACGTGCACGTGTCGTTGAGCAGGCGCGGCGCCCGGGGACTGACCAGCTGGTACGACGGGCGGCTCTAGCCCCGGCGCGCGCGCCGTTCCTGCAGGCGGCGCTGCTTGGCGACGAACCGGATCGAGGAGCGCTGGATGAAGCCCGGGAAGTAGCGGCCCAGGCGCCACTGGATCCGCGCCGTGCGCGGCGTGACCAGCATCGCGCGGTTCTCGGCGACGGCCGTCAGCACCTGGTCGACGAAGACCGCGGGGTCGAGCGGCCGCCGCACGCCCTGGCCCTTGAGGTAGAAGTCGCGGCCGTGGAACTTCCCGATGTACCCCTTGTCGAGGATCGGGGTGTCCACCGCCGAGGGGCAGACGACGGTCACGCCGACGCCCTTGGCCGCGGCCTCCGAGCGCAGCGCGAGCGAGAGGCCGACCACGGCATGCTTGGTCATCACGTACGACGTGATCAGGCCCGCCGCCATCAGCCCGCCCATCGAGGCGGTGTTGACGATCTGGCCACCGGAGACGCCGGTGCCGCCACGGGCGACCATGAGCGGGTACGCCGCAGCGACGCCGTGCACGACGCCGCGGATGTTGACGTCGATGATCGCGTCCCACTGCTCGAGCGTCAGGTCCTCGGTCTCGCCCCCGAACGTGATCCCGGCGTTGTTGAACAACAGGTCGGGGGCGACCTCCGCGACCAGGGCCTGGACCGCGCTCGCGTCGGTGACGTCGAGGGCCACGGCACGCGCGCCGATCGGGTCGGCCACCCGGGCGGCCGCGGCCGCGTCGAGGTCGGCGCAGACCACCTGGGCGCCCGCCGTGGCCAGTGCCCGGGCGAGGCAGGCGCCGATGCCGGAGCCAGCACCCGTGACGAGCGCGGTCTTGCCGCGGTAGTGCTCGGTGAGCGCGCCCGGAGGCGTCACTCGTGGCGCCACGCGGGGTTCCAGCCCGGGACGTCGGTGGCCGGCCGCGAGGCCGGGCCGGTGTAGACGGCGGAGGGCCGGATCAGCCGCCCGGTGCGCTTCTGCTCGAGGATGTGGGCCGACCAGCCGCCGGTGCGGGCGCAGGTGAACATCGAGGTGAACATGTTCGCGGGCACCTCGGCGAAGTCGAGGACGATCGCCGCCCAGAACTCCACGTTGGTCTCCAGGACCCGGTCAGGCCGGCGCTCGCGGAGCTCGGCCAGCGCCGCCTGCTCCAGCGCCTCGGCGACCTCGTAGCGGGGGGCCGAGAGCTCCTTCGCCGTGCGCCGCAGCACCCGGGCCCGCGGGTCCTCGGCGCGGTAGACGCGGTGGCCGAAGCCCATCAGCCGCTCGCCGTCGTCGAGCAGCTCCTTGACGTAGGTCCGCGCGTCGCCGCGCTTCTCGACCTCCTCGATCATGCCGAGCACCCGCGACGGCGCGCCGCCGTGCAGCGGACCGCTCATCGCGCCGATCGCACCCGAGAACGCCGCCGCGACGTCAGCACCGGTGGAGGTGATCACCCTGGCCGTGAACGTGGAGGCGTTCATGCCGTGCTCGGCGGCCGAGGACCAGTAGGCGTCGATGGCGTGCGCCTGCTTGGGGTCGGCCTCGCCCTTCCAGCGGATCAGGAACTTCTCGGCCAGCGTCGCACCCTTGTCGACCTCGGTCTGCGGCACGACCGGCTGGTGCAGGCCGCGCGCGGACTGGGCGGCGTACGACAGCACCATGACCGCCACCCGGGACAGGTCGGCGCGTGCCTGCTCGTCGCTGATGTCGTAGCTCGCGCGGAAGCCGAACGCCGGTGCGAGCATCGCGATCGCGGCCTGGACGTCCACGCGGACGTCCCCGGTGTGCACCGGGATGTTGTACGCCTCCGCGGGGGGCAGGCCGGGCGCGTAGGTACCGTCGATCAGCAGCCCCCAGACGCTCTCGAACGGGACCCGGCCCACGAGCTCCTCGATGTCCACGCCGCGGTAGCGCAGCGCCGAGCCCTCCTTGTCGGGCTCCGCGATCTCGGTCTCGAAGGCGACGACGCCCTCCAGCCCGTGGTGCACCTCGGTCATGGGACTCCTTCGTCTGGGTTCGGCGCTGGGTCAGCGGACGGCGCCGGACGCATTGTGCACCGGGCCAGGGCTAGATTCGAGGGCATGTCACACCTCGATCTCGCTGCGCTACGTGAGGAGTATGCCCGGGCGGGCCTCGACGAATCCGACCTGGCCCCCGACCCGATCACGATGTTCGACCGCTGGATGGGGGAGGCGCACGACGCCATCCGCCACGACGCCAACGCGATGGTGCTCAGCACCGTCGGCCCCGACCTGGCTCCCGCGTCCCGGGTGGTGCTGCTCAAGGGCGTCTCCGAGGCGGGCTTCGTGTTCTTCACCAACACCGCGTCCGCGAAGGGCCGCGAGCTCGCGGCCAACCCGCGGTGCTCGCTGCTGTTCCCCTGGCACCCGCTCGAGCGGCAGGTCCGCGTCGACGGGGTGGCCGCCCCGCTGCCCCGGGCCGAGGTGGAGGAGTACTTCTCCTCCCGGCCGCGTGCCTCCCAGCTGGGCGCCTGGGCCTCGCACCAGTCCGAGCTCGTGTCCGGACGGGCCGAGCTCGAGGCAGCGTTCGCCGACGCCGAGTCGCGGTTCCCGGGGGAGACGCCCATCCCCGTGCCCGAGGAGTGGGGCGGGTACGCCGTACGCCCCGAGAGCGTGGAGTTCTGGCAGGGCCGGCCTGGCCGGATGCACGACCGGCTGCGCTACCGCCGCGCCGGGGACGGCTGGACGGTCGAGCGTCTGGCTCCCTGATGGCCTGCGCGGGTGCGCGTGTGGTTCCGCTTCTTGGTTTTCGAGGAGGCGTGGTTGCGGTTCGCTGTGGTTGGGGCGGCGTGGTTGCGGTCCGCGGTCGGGTTGCGGCTGTGCGGTGGCCCGGGTGCTGTGGTGCGGGTTCACTGGCAGCCACCGCCGAAGCCTGGGGGCAGAAGTGTCACCACCAAGACCACCAAAAGCGTCACCGATGTCCTGATGCAGAACTGTCACCGATGTCCTGAGACATAACAGACGGGTGGAAACCCGATCTGCGAGGGGTGGTCTCGAGGCTCGGGCCTGGGGGCCCTCGCGCCTCAACCACCGTGCTGCGAGGTGGCGACCGGGAGGCCGGGGGCGGGGCCGGAAGCGCGCGTACCCGCTTTGCTGCTACGAGCGCGGCCACCGACGACCTGAAGCCGACCCACATGTCGAGGTGGCCGGCACGCCGGGAGTGACGGTGCGGAGAAGAACTTGTGAGTGAGTGCTCACTCACTTATCCTCGATCCTCGTGGACACCAAGAGGGAGCGGGCGCGGCCGCTGTCGCCGGAGGAGCGGCGGGCGGAGATCATCGCCGCGACCCGGCCGCTGCTCTACGCGCACGGGCGGGACACGACGACGCGGCTGATCGCGGAGGCCGCCGGCATCGCCGAGGGCACGATCTTCCGGGCGTTCGCGTCGAAGGAGGAGCTCTTCGACGCGGTGCTGGAGGCTGAGTTCGACCCGACCTCGTTCCTCGACGACGTGCTGCGGATCGACCCCGACCTCGAGCTGCGCGAACGCATGGTCGTCTTCACCACCCTTCTCCAGCGGCGCTTCGTGGGCATCTTCGGGCTGATGTCGGCGATGGGGATGCGCAAGCCGCCCGAGAACCTGCGCGACCCCCAGGTCCGCGAACGTCTGGCCGGAGGCGGCCTGGCCACGCTGCTCGCCCCGGACGCTCACCGCTTCACGGTCCCCGTCGAGCGCGTCGCCGACTTCGTCCGGCTGCTCACGTTCTCCGGCAGCCACCCCCACATCTCCGACCAGCGTCCGCTCTCCCCCGAGGAGATCGTCGACGTGGTCCTCCACGGCGTTCTGAAGGGCAGTGACGTGAAAGGCAGTGACCCACGATGATGCTCCGACTCCTGCGCGAGCGGCTCGCGCCGTACCGCTCCTGGCTGGCGCTGGTGGTGGTCTTCCAGTTCATCGGCGTGGTGGCGATGCTCTACCTGCCCAGCCTCAACGCCGACATCATCGACGAGGGCGTCACCAAGGGCGACACGGGCTACATCGTGCGCGTCGGCGCGCTGATGCTCGGTGTCTCCCTGGTGCAGATCGTGTGCTCGGTCAGCGCGGTCTGGTTCGGCGCGCGTACGGCGATGGGCTTCGGGCGCGACGTCCGGGCCGCCCTGTTCCACCGGGTGGGGACGTTCTCCGCCCGGGAGGTCCAGCACTTCGGGGCGCCGTCGCTGATCACCCGCAGCACCAACGACGTCCAGCAGGTGCAGATGCTGGTGCTGATGGCCTGCACGATCGCGGTGTCCTCGCCGATCATGATGGTCGGCGGCGTGATCATGGCGCTGCGCGAGGACGTCGGGCTCGGCTGGGTGCTCGCCGTGGTGGTCCCGGCGCTCTTCGCGAGCGTGGGGTTCGTGGTCAGCAAGATGGTGCCGAACTTCCGGGCGATGCAGGCCCGCATCGACGAGGTCAACCGGGTGCTGCGCGAGCAGATCACCGGCATCCGCGTGGTGCGCGCGTTCGTCCGGGAGCCCTACGAGGCGGCCCGCTTCGGCACCGCCAACGACGAGCTCACCGACGTCGCCGTCCGGGCCGGACGCTGGATGGCCACGATGTTCCCGCTGGTGATCCTGGTCGTGAACGCCTCGAGCGTCGCGGTCATCTGGTTCGGCGGCCACCGGGTGGACAACGGGCAGATGCAGGTCGGGGCGTTGACGGCGTTCCTCAGCTACCTGATGCAGATCCTGATGTCGGTGATGATGGCGACGTTCATGCTGATGATGATCCCGCGGGCCTCGGTGTGCGGTGACCGCATCGTCGAGGTGCTCGACACCCACACCTCGGTGCCGCTGCCCGAGGACCCGGTGGCCCCCGACCCGGCGCTGCGGGGCCACCTCGACCTCGAGCACGTCACGTTCGCCTACCCGGGCGCGGAGTCGCCCGTTCTGAGCGACGTCTCGCTGAGCGCACGACCGGGGCAGACGATCGCGGTCATCGGCTCGACCGGTGCCGGGAAGTCGACGCTGGTCAACCTGGTGCCGCGGCTCTTCGACGCGACCGAGGGTGAGGTCCGCGTCGGTGGCACCGACGTACGCCGTGTCGACCTCGACCTGCTCTGGGAGCAGATCGGCCTGGTGCCGCAGCGGGCCTACCTGTTCACCGGGACCGTGCGCAGCAACCTGCTCCATGGCAAGCCCGACGCCACCGACGAGGAGATCTGGGCCGCGCTCGAGATCGCCCAGGGGCGCGAGTTCGTCGAAGCCATGCCCGAGGGCCTGGACGCGCCGGTCGCCCAGGGCGGGACGAACTTCTCCGGTGGCCAGCGACAACGCCTGGCGATCGCCCGGGCGTTGATCCGCCGGCCCGGGATCTACCTGTTCGACGACGCATTCTCGGCGCTCGACCTGGCCACCGATGCCCGGCTGCGGGCCGCGCTGAAGCCCGTCACCACCGATGCGACCGTGCTGATCGTCGCCCAGCGGGTGTCCACGATCGTCGACGCCGACCTGATCCTCGTGCTCGAGGACGGCCGGGTCGTCGGGCGCGGCACCCATCACGAGCTGCTCGCCGGCAACGAGACCTACCAGGAGATCGTCACCTCCCAGCTCACCGCCGAGGAGGCAGCATGAGCACCCCGCAAGGTCGCTCGCAGGAGACCCCGGACAGCGGGAGCGAGAAGACCAAGAAGACGCAGGGCTTCCAGGCGACCGAGCGCATCGAGGCCCCGCAGGGCGGGCCCGGTCGCGGGCCGATGGCCGGCGGCATGGTGGGCCAGAAGGCGATGACGTTCGTGCCGTCGGCCAAGCGACTGGTCGCCCGGATGCGTCCCGACCGGGCCAAGGCGATCGTCGTGGTGGTGCTCGGCGTCGCCAGCGTGGCGCTGATGTCATCCGGGCCACGGATCCTCGGACATGCCACCGACCTGGTCTTCGACGGCTTCATCGGCCGGCAGGTCCCGGCAGGCACCCCGGAGTCGGCGCTTCCCGACGCCGTGCAGGGACGCGACGTCGTGCCCGGCCAGGGCGTCGACTTCACAGCGGTCGGCCACGTGCTGATGGTCGTGCTGGCGATCTACGCGGCCGCCTCCCTGCTCGGGTGGCTCCAGGGCTTCGTGCTCAACACCGTCGTGCAGAACACCGTGCGCCGGATGCGACAAGACGTCGAGGACAAGATCAACCGGCTGCCGCTCGGCTACTTCGACCGCTCGCCCCGCGGCGAGCTCCTCTCACGCGTCACCAACGACATCGACAACGTCAGCCAGACCCTGCAGCAGACGATGAGCCAGCTGCTCACGTCGCTGATGACGGTCGTGGCCGTCCTCGGGATGATGTTCTGGATCTCCCCGCTGCTGGCACTCGTGGCGCTCGTGTCGGTGCCGGTGTCGCTGATCGTCACCGCACAGATCATGAAGCGCTCGCAGGGCCAGTTCGTCGCGCAGTGGCGGCGAACGGGCAGCCTCAACGCCCAGGTCGAGGAGGCCTACTCCGGCCACGCGCTGGTCAAGGTCTTCGGCCGCCGTGCCGAGATCGAGCAGACCTTCGCGGAGGAGAACGACGAGCTCTACAAGGTGAGCTTCGGGGCGCAGTTCGTGAGTGGCCTGATCATGCCGTCGATGATGTTCATCGGGAACCTCAACTACGTCGCGATCGCCGTGATCGGCGGCCTGCGGGTCGCCAACGGCTCGCTGTCGCTGGGCGACGTGCAGGCGTTCATCCAGTACACCCGGCAGTTCACCCAGCCGCTCACGACCGTCGCGTCGATGGCCAACCTCCTGCAGTCCGGCGTGGCCTCCGCGGAGCGGGTCTTCGAGCTGCTCGACGCCGACGAGGAGCCGGCCGACCCTGCCGAACGTCGTACGCCGACGCGGCGCCGCGGCGAGGTCGCCTTCGAGCACGTCTCGTTCCGCTACGACGAGGACCGGCCCCTGATCGACGACCTGTCGCTGGTCGCGCGGCCGGGCCAGACCGTCGCGATCGTCGGGCCGACCGGTGCGGGCAAGACCACGCTGGTCAACCTCGTGATGCGGTTCTACGACATCGACGGCGGCCGGATCACCTTGGACGACGTGGACATCTCGGCGATGCCCCGCTCCGCGCTGCGCGGCCAGGTCGGGATGGTGCTCCAGGACACCTGGCTCTTCGAGGGCACCATCCGCGACAACATCGCCTACGGCCGTCCCGACGCCACGGACGAGCAGGTCCTCGAGGCCGCCCGTGCGACGTTCGTCGACCGCTTCGTGCACTCACTGCCCGACGGCTACGACACCGTGATCGACGAGGAGGGCTCGAACCTCTCCGCGGGTGAACGTCAGCTCGTCACGATCGCGCGGGCGTTCCTCACCGACCCTGCGCTGCTGATCCTCGACGAGGCCACCTCGTCGGTGGACACCCGCACCGAGCTGCTCGTCCAGCACGCGATGGCGGCACTGCGCACGGACCGTACGTCGTTCGTGATCGCCCACCGGCTCAGCACGATCCGAGACGCCGACCTGATCTTGGTGATGGAGGACGGCGCGATCGTCGAGCAGGGCACGCACGACGAGCTGCTCCGCACCGGTGGCGCGTACGCCCGGCTCTACAACGCCCAGTTCCAGGCGGCCGAGGTGGCCTGAACCCGATGCCGGACCCGAACGGGTGAAGCCCTCATTAATCCCTTGATCACCCGAGGAGCCCGACCTACCGTGATCACACACGGGAAAGGAGGTGGTCCGAGGAATGAGTTCTTCTTGGATGCGTGAGGTGGCTGCCCGCTAGCAGCCCCAGCAACATCGGGGGCGGAAGTGCCCTCGAAGGCTGCTGGTGAATCCCAAGCAGTCACCCGACCCGCAGGCGATCCGGTCTTCACATCCACCGGAGCGGTCTCCCCGGAGGCCAGCGCCTGCGGGTCGCTGCATGTCCGGACCGATCAGGCGGAGCTGTCGGCTGCCGCCTCGGCGTCCCGCGCCTCGGCGGCTGCCCGCTCGGTCGCGGCCTTCTCCGCGGCGGCTTGGTCGGCGGCTGCCTGTTGGACCCGGTTGGTCTCCAGGGCCTGGGCCGAGAACGACGCGAACATCGAGCACACGGCCCAGACCGCGGCCGCGCAGATCAGCAGCCGCATGAGCGCGGTGTCGACCGACAGGGTGCCGGCGACCCGGGCCGCGTAGATCGCCGGTGAGCCGACGAGCAGCGTGCCGGTCACGACCGGCCACGAGAGCGGGCTCATGCGAGGTCCCGGTGGGTGCGTGTGCCGGGGGAGCACAGCGGGGGGAGCGCGCGAGGGGATCGGATCATCATGCGGTCACCGCCAGTGGCACGTCGGCGCCGACGATGCCCTCGGAGCGGATCTGCTCGGCGCCGAGCAGCTCCTGGTAGGAGAGGACAGCGAGCCGCGGCACGATGGGGTGCACCAGGCGGTGCACCGCCGCACGCAGCTGCGGAGCGCAGACCAGCACGGGTCGCAGGTTGCGGTTCTCGACCGTGGCGACCATCTGCGCGAGGTTGGTGAGGAGCGCCTGGCTGGACTCGGGGTCGAGCGCGATCGAATGACCGTGCTCGGAGGGCCGGAGCGACTCCAGGATGCGCTGCTCGAGCTGGGGCTCGAACGTGATCACGTGCAGCACCTTGTCGACGATGTACGGCGCGGCGATGGCCGCTCCGAGGGCCCTGCGGGCGGCCTCGACCAACGGGTCGAGGTCCTTGGTGCGGGTAGCCTGGAGCGAGAGGGCCTCGTAGATCCGGACCAGGTCGCGGATCGACACGCCTTCGTCGAGCAGCTGCTGGAGGACCCGCTGGATCTCGCCGAGGCTGAGCACGGTGGGCGTGAGCTCCTCGACCACCACGGGGTGGGAGCGCTTGACCACGTCGGTGAGCATGCGGACGTCCTCACGGCCGAGGAGCTGGGCGGCGTTCTGGGTGACGACCTCGGCCAGGTGCGTGGTGATGACCGAGGCACGGTCGACGACCGTCGCGCCGGAGAGCTCGGCCTGGCTGCGCAGGGCGGCTGGGATCCACCGCGCCTCCAGCCCGAAGACCGGCTCACGCGTGGCCTCGCCCGGCAGGGAGCCGAGGAAGTCGCCGATGGCCAGCACCGTGCCGGGCGGCGCCTCGCCGCGGGCGACCTCGATGCCGAACAGCATGATCGCGTAGGTCCGCGAGGGCAGCTGCGGGTTGTCGCGGGTGCGCACGGGCGGCGCGACGATGCCGAGATCGGTCGCGATCTTGCGGCGCAGCGACTTCACCCGCTCGAGCAGGTCGCCACCGGTGGTGGGATCGACCAGGTCGATGAGGTCCGCGGAGAGCTCCAGCCCGAGCGGGTCGACCTGGATCTCGGCGGCCAGCAGCTCGGGGGTGTCGACGGACGCGAACGTGCTGGTCGTCGCGGCGGGGTCCTCGGCCTCCGGCGCCTCCTTGATGCGGGAGGAGGCCACGAGCATCAGCCCGCCGGCGAGCATGAACGGGATCTTCGGCAGGCCGGGGATGAGGCACAGCGTCAGCGCCGCGAAGCCGGCGATCCGCAGCGGGGTCCGGTTCGCGGTCATCTGGCGCATGATGTCGCTGCCCATGTCGCTCTCACCCGTGGCCCGGGTGACGATCAGGCCGGTGGCGACCGAGAGCAGCAGGGCGGGGATCTGGGAGACCAGGCCGTCACCGACCGAGAGCAGGCTGTACGTCGTGACCGCCTCGCCGAACGGCATGCCGTTCTGGCCGACGCCGACAGCGAACCCGCCGATGAGGTTGACGAGCGTGATGATGATCGCGGCGATCGCGTCGCCCTTGACGAACTTGGACGCACCGTCCATCGCGCCGTAGAAGTCGGCCTCGGCGTGCACCTCGGCTCGCCGGCGGCGTGCCTCGTCCTCGTCGATGAGTCCGGAGTTGAGGTCCGCGTCGATCGCCATCTGCTTGCCGGGCATCGCGTCGAGGGTGAACCGGGCACCGACCTCGGCGACCCGGCCGGCACCGTTGGTGATCACGACGAACTGGATGACGAGCAGGATCGCGAACACGATGAGGCCGACGATCAGCGATCCGCCGACGACGAAGTGGCCGAAGGTGTCGATGACCTTGCCGGCGAAGCCGTGGAGGAGCACGAGGCGGGTGGCGCTCACGTTGAGCGCGAGCCGGAACAGCGTCATCACCAGGATCACCGCGGGGAAGGCGGCGAAGTCGAGGGGCCCGCGCACGAACATCGTGGTCATCAGGACCAGGAGGGCGACCGTGATGTTCAGCGCGATGAGCAGGTCGAGCAGCATCGCTGGGAGCGGCACCACGAGCATCACGACGATCATCACGATGCCGACGGGCACCGCGAGCTGGCTCAGCCGCTTCAAGGGCACGAGCTCCTCCAGGGGAAGACGGGGGTTGGCGAGATGAGTGCCATCCGTGGCACCGCGAACCGACTCCGTCCTGGGGTCGGGTCTTCTATCGGCCGGTCGGAGCCTCGCCTGAGGGGTTCGGGCGGCGGCGGCCGGCGGCGAGCACCTCGGGGAGGTCCTCCATCGTCCGTGGGGTGCGGTGCTCCCCGCCGCGCTGACCGCGGACCCGGCGGCTGATGACGAACGCGAGCACCTGGGCGACGGCGGCGAACAGCTCCGCAGGGATCTCCTGGCCGACGGTCGTCGACGTGTAGAGCGCCCGCGCCAGCGGGATGTCGCGCACCAGTGGGACCCGCGCCTCGGTGGCACGCTCGCGGATCGCGGTGGCGATCACGCCCGCACCCCGGGCGACCACCCGAGGAGCGCCGCGCTCCGGGTCGTAGCGCAGTGCCACCGCCACGTGGGTCGGGTTGACCAGCACGACGTCGGCTGTGGGCACGTCGGCCATCATCCGGTTGCGGGAGACCGCGAGCTGGCGCGAGCGGATGGCTCCCTTGAGCAGCGGGTCGCCCTCGGACTGCTTGTACTCCTGCTTGACCTCGTCCTTCGACATCTTGGTCTGCTTGCCGATCCGGCGCCGCTGCACGATGTAGTCGACGACGCCGAGCAGCACGCCGGCGACGCCGATGTTGCGGATCATGCCGACGGCGTGGGTGCTGAACTCACCGAGCACGAAGGGGATCGGCATCAGGCCGCCGATCAACGGCAGCATCGACTTGACGGCGCTCCAGACCAGGAGCGCCACGATGCCGCTGCGCAGGATCATCTTGGCGCCTTCCCACACAGCGCGCGGGCCGAAGATCCGCTTGAAGCCGGGCAGGGGGTTGATCTTGGAGAGCTTGGGCTTCACTGCCTTGGTCGCCAGGAAGAAGCCGCCCTGGCCGAGCGCGCCTGCGACGCCGATGAGAGCGATGGCGCCGCCGAGCATCACCAGGGTGAAGAGCACGTGGCCCAGGCCCTTGCCGAGCAGGCTCAGCGCGAGGTCAGGGTTGGCCTGCGAGCCCGAGGTGAGGGCGAGGGTGGTCAGCTCGCGGAGCTTGCCGATCTCATGGCCGACCAGGCCGGGGAGGAACATCGCGATCAGGAGGAGCGCCGCCCATGCGCCGAGCTCGGGCGTCCGGGGGACCTGACCCTCCTTGCGGTTCTCCTTGCGACGCTTGGTGGTCGGCTGCTCGGACTTCTCGCCGCTCACGGAGTGCTCACCTCCCGCTCACCCTGCGCCCGAGAGCGTGGACATCGCCTGGGTGGACAGCGCCACGAGCCGGTCCACCGCCTCCGGGAGCACCGGGAAGGAGAGCCCGACGAGCAGCAGCGTCATCCCGACCTTGACCGGGAACATCACGTTGAAGGCGTTGAGCTGCGGAGCGACCTTCGTCAGCAGCGCGAGGCCCAGGTCGGACAGGAACAGCACGGCGATCATGGGGAGCGCGATCTGGACCGCGGTGGTGAAGAACAGCCCGAACGCCGTCAGGAGCACGTCTGGAGCGGTCTGCCAGTCGGGCGTCGTACCGAGCGGCAGGAAGTGGAACGTGCGCAACAGGCCGCCGATCACCACCAGGTGGCCGCCGCTGACGAACAGCAGGACCATCGCCAGCATCTGGTGGAACTTGCCGAACACCGTGTTGGTGTTCATCGACAGCGGGTCGAAGCCCTGTGCGAGCGAGAAGCCGCCGAACACGTCGATGAGGCTGCCGGCGGCCGCGATCGCGCCGAGCAGCAGCTGGGTCACGAACCCCATCGCCACCCCGATCAGCACCTGGGTCCCGGTGTTGAGCATCAGACCCACGGTGTTGAGCGGGATCGAGCTCCCGTCGGGCACGGCGGCGAAGGCCAGCCCGAGCCCGAGCACGACCTTCGCCATCGTCGGGATGCCACGTCCGGAGAACGGAGGCACCACGGAGAGCCAGGCGAGGATGCGGACCGAGGCGAGCAGGTACGCCACCAGGGGCTCGCCCGAGACGGTCAGCGTCATGAGCCGGGCTCAGCCGAGGAGCGCGGGGATGCCCGCGAAGAGGTCGTTGGTGAACGACACGAGCGTGTGCATCATCCAGTTCCCGCAGAGCAGGAGCGCGATCCCGATGCCGATCAGCTTCGGCACGAACGCGAGCGTCGCCTCCTGGATCTGCGTCAGCGACTGGAACAGCGAGATGGCGAATCCGATGACAAGCGCGGTCACCAGGATCGGGGCGGACAGCTTGAGCGCCACGACCATGGTGTGCAGCGCGATCTCGATGACGGCGGTGTCGGACATGTCGCCGCCCCTAGCTCGCGTAGCTCGCGACGAGCGACTTGATGACGAGCGCCCATCCGTCCACCAGGACGAACAGCAGCAGCTTGAACGGCAACGAGACCATCACCGGCGGCATCATCATCATGCCGAGGGCCATCAGCGCTCCGCTCACGACCAGGTCGATGACGAGGAACGGGATGAAGATGATGAACCCGATGATGAAGGCCTGCTTGAGCTCGGTGAGCACGAACGCCGGGATCAGGGTCGCGGTCGACACGTCCGACCGGTCCTTGGGCAGGTCGCGGTCGGCGACGTTGGTGAGCAGCATCAGCTCGTCGTCGTCGGTGTTGTCGAGCATGAAGCCCCGGAGCGGCTCGAGGCCGTCCTGGATCGCGACCGACGTCGTCTTGTCGCCGTTGAGGTAGGGCTGCAGGGCGAGCTCGTTGATGTCGGACAGCACCGGGCCCATCACGAACAGGCTGAGGAACAGGGCGAGGCCCGCCAGCACCTGGTTGGGCGGCGTCTGCTGCAGACCGAGGGCGTTGCGGGTGAGCCCGAGCACCACGAAGATCTTGGTGAACGCGGTGCAGCTGAGCAGGATCGCCGGCAGCAGGGAGATCAGCGTCAGGCCGATGATCACCGTGACCGACGTGCTCGGGCTGTCGGTGAGGCCGCCGAGGTCGATGGTGACGCCAGCTCCGCCGGCGTTCGGCCCGGCGGGGCCGGTGGGTCCGTTGGGGGCGGCGTACGCCGCTGCTGGTGCTGACACTACGGCGCCCACCCCGGCGCCGAGTGTCACGATTCCCAGCAGCAGCCTCCGCCGCACGCGGCCGATCATGAGCTCCTCCGGGTGGCTGCGGCGAGGGCCTGTTTCCAGGTCGCGGCGCTGAGCACGGATCCTGACAGTGGACTGTCGGTCGGGGCCGTCGCGGCTGGTGCCGGGCCGGGTGGGGCGCTGCGAGCAACGGGTCCGTCGGCGAGCGAGAGCACGTCGGCGTCGGTGGCGGCGAGGTCTTCGGGATCGAGCTCGGTGAGGACCCGCACCTGGTGCTCGGTGGCACCGAGGACCAGCAGGCGGCTGCCGACGGCGACGACCGAGATCGTGGAGCTCCGGGACAGGTGGTGGCGGTGCAGGACGCGGACCATCGAGTCGCGGTTGCCTCGGAACCGGCGCCCGCCGAAGCGGGCGATGAGGAGCAGGAGGCCGATGACCAGCGACAGCGAGACCAGGAGTCGGACGGTGAGCTCGAGCATCAGCCGGCCGTCGTGTCGGTGACGATCTCGGTGATCCTCAGACCGAAGTCCTCGTCGATCACCACGACCTCGCCACGGGCGATGAGCCGGCCGTTGACGAGCAGGTCTGCCGGGCTGCCGGCCGCGCGGTCGAGCTCGAGGACGGCGCCCGGCGCCAGGTCGAGGAGCTCGCGCACCGTCATCTGGGCGCGACCGATCTCGACGGTGACCTCCATGTCGACGCCGTGCAGCATCTCGATGCCGCGCCGGTTGGCGCCCGCGAGAGCAGGGGAGGCCACAGGGGCCGCGGCCTGGTCGCCGCCGGTCGCGGCGAGGAGCGTCTCGGGCACCAGCAGGGCCGCGACGGGTCCGGCGCCATCGAGCGGGATGACCACGAACGACGTACCGATCTCGGCTGCGACGGCGCCGGGCTCGACCTGACGAGCGGCGCCGACGCGGGCCCCGAGCTTCTGTGCGGCCGCGTCGAGGCTGGGCTGCAACGCGGCGGCCAGGTCGAGGCCGCCGAGCGGGCTGGCGGCGAGGGCAGCGACGAGATCCGCGCCCACGAGGACGACCAGCGGCGCCGAGGCGACGCCGTCCAGGTCCGCGACGACCGCGCCGGCGAACCCGGCCAGGGCCGGGTCGCTGGGGTCGCCCTGGCGCGGGGCGCCGACGGTGAGGGGCTCGGCGGCGGGCAGCACCGCGATGGCGGCGGTGGCGGCGCCGACGGCGAGCTCGAGGTCCACGGTGATCTGCGCGGTGGTCATGCGTTCTCCTTCGGGGTGCCCACGATCAGGGCGGCGAGCCGGAACCCGCTGGTCCCGGGTGTGGCGTGCGCGAAACAGGTGCCGTCGACGACGACCTCGAGAGGCGCGGCGGCGGGATGGTGCAGACGAACGGCGTCGCCGGGGCGGAGCGCGGCGAGGTCGCCGGGGCTGAGCTTGGTCGGCCGCAGGCTGACGGCGACCTGGAGGGGAACCCGCTCGAACTGGTCGGCGAGCTCGGCTGCCGCGCGAGCACGCTGCGCGCGCTCGCGTTCGGAGACGGGGGCAGGAGCCGCCGCCCTCAGCAGGTGCGGGAGCAGGCTGGAGAACGGCATGCAGACCGTCATCCGGAAGCTGCGCTCGTTGATGCGCAGCTCCAGGCTCGCGGCCACCATCACGTCGGAGGCGCCGGCGACCTGGATGAACTGGGGGCTGTACTCGACGCCCCGCACGACCGGCTCGAAGGTGGCGATCGAGGCCATCGAGTAGCGCATCTCGCCCAGGAGGCGGTTGATCATGCCGCTCGCGACACCCGCCTCGATCTCGGTCAACGGGCGTTCGGGCTGCTCCTCGCGGCCGGGGCCGCCGAGCATGTGGTCGACGGACGTCATCACCGCGATGAGCGGGATCTCGAGCACGCCCCGGTCGAACAGCGGGTCGGCGGAGAACGCGGTCAGGTACGTCGAGCTGTCCAGGGAGTCGATGTACTCGGCGTACGTGCGCTGCTCGATCGAGGACAGCGTGACCGAGCACACGGTGCGCAGTGACGAGGTGAACACCGTCGTCGCCTGTCGGCAGAAGTCGTCGAACGCCAGCTGCAGCATCCGTGAGTGCTCGCGGGAGAGCTGGATCGGTCGTCGGAAGTCGTAGGGCTGAGGGGTCGCGGCGGCGCGCCGGGACCGCCGGTCGGCCGCGGGCGCGGCACCGGGCTGAGCGACAGGAGCGTCGGAGGAGGCCACGATGACTTCCATCGGCCCGTCCGCCGGGTTCCTGAGAGAAGTCGGCACGCGAAGTCGCGTGCCGGCCCCGGCGGCGTGGTGGGGATCAGGTCACCCGGTGACCGGATCCGTCAGAGCGGTGTCGACCGCTCCGCGAAGGGGCCCGTGAGCGGGCCCGCGGGGAGACCCGTCACTGGGTGACGAACTCGGTGAAGTACACCCCCATGACCTCCTCGTCGTAGGCCTTCTCCAGCGTGGACTCCAGCTCCTCCTTCAGCGCGCGGCGATCCTTCGCGGTGGCGATGTCCTCCATCGTGAGCCCGCTGAACAGGTCGATCGTCGCGTCCAGCGCCTTGCTGCCGTCGACCTCCGCCGGCGCTCCCTCGGTGAGCTGCAGCGCGATGCCGATCTTGAGGTAGTGCCCGGACGCGAGGTTGATCTGGGTCGAGTCCAGCGGGAGGATCACGCCGGGCTTGGGGGCCTCGTTCGCCGAGGCGTCGGGCTTCAGCAGGAACCAGTACGCCGCTCCCGCGACGACGAGCACTGCAGCGACGATGATGAGCAGCTTCTTCTTGCCGGGCTTCTTGGTGTCCGACGTGGCGTCGGCCCCGTCGGCCTCGGCCTTCTTCGCGGCCTTCTTGGCCTTGATGGCAGTCACGCTCATTCCTCTCCCCCCTGTCCGCCCGGTCGGGCGTTCAGCACGTTGTCGATCAGCTGCGTGGCCTCTGCGCTGGTCTGCGGGAGGACGACGATGTCGACCCGCTTGTTGATGTCCTGCGAGCCCGGCAGGGACGGGTCGATGAGCGGCCGCTCGTGGCCGAAGGCCGAGACCGAGAGTCGCCTCTGGGGCAGTCCGTCCAGCTCGTTCAGGCGCCGCAGCACGGTCACCGCACGGGCCGCCGAGAGGTCCCAGTCGGTGGCGTAGAAGCGCGGCTTGACCGGCTCCTGGTTGGTGTGACCGTCGATCCGCAGGTCGTTCGGCACGTCGATGAGCACCTTGGCGAGGGTGTCGACCACGCGCTGGCCCCGCGGGCTCAGCACCGCGATGTTCGGCTGGAAGACCACGTGCCGGGACACCAGGCTGACCACGAGGCCGCGGTCGTCGATCGTCGCCTGCACGTCCTTCTGCAGGCCCGCCTTGCGCAGGGCGGCCATCAGCTTGGCGCGGACCGCCTCGAGCCGGCGGGCCTCGGCCTCGGCCTCGGCGTACGTCGTCTGCAGGCGGCGCTTCTCCTCGGAGTCGATCGCGGACCGCACCATCTGCTGCTGGGCCGCGGGCATCGCCTGGAACGCCGCGCTCGAGACCACGTCCAAGCCCTGCTGGGCGAGGTCGTTCTCGAGGACCGAGTCGTTGCCCTTCAAGATCGACGCCTGTCCACCGAAGCCAACGGCCAGGCCGGACTTGAGGGCGTCGTACTTGTCCTCGCTGACCTGGCTCATCGCGAACATGATGATGAACAGCACCATCAGCAGGGTGAGCATGTCGGCGTACGTGACGAGCCAGCGCTCGTG
Source organism: Nocardia sp. 149-1B (assembly GCF_057747975.1). Taxonomy (NCBI): domain Bacteria; kingdom Bacillati; phylum Actinomycetota; class Actinomycetes; order Mycobacteriales; family Nocardiaceae; genus Nocardia; species Nocardia sp. 149-1B. The sequence continues at coordinate 4,141,284 of NZ_CM173233.1, read as the reverse complement.
GTTCACGTGCTCCTCGGGCTCCTCGGCCTTCTTGCGCCGACGTGGCGGGCTGCTCATCAGGCGGCCTCCTCCTCACGCTGGCCGACCGGGAGCAGCGAGCGCAGCCGCTGGGCGACGATGCGCGGGTTGGAGCCGGCCTGGACGGCGGCGACGCCTTCGATCACCAGCTCCATCTGGGCCGCCTCGAGCTCGCCGAGGCGGGTCAGGCGGGAGCCGATGGGCAGGAAGATCACGTTGGCGGAAGCGACACCCCACAGGGTGGCGACGAAGGCGCCGGCGATGAGGGGGCCGAGCTTCTCCGGCTCGGCAAGCTGCTCGAGCACGTGCACGAGGCCCATGACCGTGCCGACGATGCCGATCGTGGGCGCGTAACCGCCGCAGGCGTTCCAGTAGCGGGCCGCCTGCTTGGCCTCGGCCTTCTTGGCGTGGACCTCGGCCTCGAGGATGTCGCGGAGCTCCTCGGGGTCCGTGCCGTCGATGGCCATCGTCAGAGCCTTGGAGAGGAACGGGTCGTCGAGCTGCGCGACCATGTCCTCCAGGGCCAGCAGGCCCTCGCGACGGGCCTTGTCGGCCGCGGCGACCAGCTGGGGGACCAGCTGCGCGCCGTTCGGCGCGGGAGCGGTGAAGGCGCGGACCAGTCCGCGGTAGGCGAGCTTGGCGTCGCCCATGGTGCCGCCGGCCAGCGAGATCAGGAGGGTGGTGCCGAACACCAGCAGCATCGGCGGGAGCAGCAGCAACGCCATCGGGTTGCCGCCCTCGAGGACGTTGGCCACGATGACGACGAGGAACCCGACGAGGACTCCGATCAGGGTTGCCGGGTCCATCAGGCGTCAGCCCTGTCGATCCGGCTCAGGTGCGCGGCCGGGTGCTCCGTGACGGTGCCCAGCCGCGGGTGCTCCTGCGGCCAGGGCTCGACGTCGATGTAGGAGCTGAGAGCGAGGACCTCGCCGCGGTAGTAGCGCACCGCAGCGACCACGTCCTCGAGGGAGTCGGTGACGACGTACTTCTTCCCGTCGACCAGCGTGACCACAGTGTCGGGGGTGGAGTCGACCCGCTCGATCAGATCGGAGTTGAGTGCGAACACCGTTCCCGAGAGTCGCCTGAGTGTGATCATGTGCACCATCCTTGGGCCGTTCCGAGCAACCGTCCGTGGCGCTCGCAATGTTGATCGGCGATCGCAGCCTGGACCTGAGCGGTCCAGCCCACCCGCCGGGCTGGCCTTCGTGCCGCAACGACTCGTGGCCTCGAGCGGGTGCTCGAGGCCACGAGGCGGACTGGGGAGAGGCGGATGGGACCCGCCTCGCCGGCTACCGCTTGATGTTGACGAGGTCCTCGAGCACCTGGTCGGAGGTGGTGATGACCCGCGAGCTGGCCTGGAAGCCACGCTGGGCGAGGATCAGGTTGGTGAACTCGGCCGCCAGGTCGACGTTCGACATCTCCACCGAGCCGGGGCTCAGGCTGCCGAGGCTGCCCTGGCCGGCCACGCCGTACTCGGCGTCGCCGGAGTTCGCGGTCGTGGTGAAGCTGGTCTCGCCGACCTTGGCCAGACCCATCGGGTTGTTGAAGTCCGCGAGCACGACCTGGGCGATGACCTTCTTGGTGCCGTTGTCGAACGTGCAGGTGAGCTTGCCGTCCTTGCCGATCTCGTACGACGAGAGCTCGCTCGGAGGGGTGCCGGCGTCATCCTGCGGGAGCACGATGTCGGTGAGCGCCGGCGTGGCGGGGAGGGTCCCGTCCGGTGCCGTGGCGTAACCCTGGACGCGGCCGCCGCCCGGGGACACCAGGGTGCCGTTCTTGTCCCAGCTGAAGGCGCCGGCGCGGGTGTAGGTCATCTCGTTGCCGCGCGCGACGACGAACATCCCGTCACCGTTGATCATCAGGTCGGTGGGCCGGCCCGTGGTCTGGTTCGAGCCCTGGTTGAAGTTCGTGTTGGTCGCCGCGACCTGGACGCCGAGCCCGACCTGGATCGGGTTGGTGCCGCCGAGGCCGGTGTTGGTGGCGCCGCTCGGGCCCGAGCTCGCGGTGAGCATCTGGGAGAGCGTGTCCTGGAAGACCGTCGAGCTGGACTTGTAGCCGATCGTGTTCGCGTTGGCGATGTTGTTGCCGGTCACGTCGAGCATGGTCTGGTTGACCCGAAGGCCGCTGATGCCGGCGAAGAGGGAGCGAAGCATGGGTGTCTCCTGGTGGGTGGGTGTCGCGGATGGTCAGACGGTGGTGGTCGCGGCGGGCGTGGACCCGTCGGTGGCAGGGGCAGTGGGGGCCGGGGAGTCAGCGGGCGCCGTGGCGCTGACCGACTGGACCTGGCCGAGGGACACGTTCGCGCCGTCGACGACGAGCATCGGTCCGCTGGCGTCGTAGCTCACCGAACCGACGAGGCCGGACGTCGAGGTCCCGTCAGCGTTCAGGTAGGTGACCTGTCGGCCGACCAGTCCGCTGGCACCGAACGAGATCTGGGCCGCGAGCAGCGCCGAGGTCTGGTCGGCGACCTGCTGCATCTTCTCCAGGGCGGTGAACTGGGCATTCTGGGCGAGGAACTCGCCCGAGTCGGCCGGGTTCATGGGGTCCTGGTAGCGCAGCTGCGCGACCATCAGGTTCAGGAACATCTCCTTGTCGTCGCCCGACTTGGTGGTGGTCGCCGGCTGGTACATGCCAGCAGGCGGTGTGGTGACGGCTTCGGTTGCCGGTACGGACACGGGTCTCTCCTCACATCGTCACGTCGAGGCCCGGTCGGGCCCCCGTGACCGTCTCGGTGGTGCGCGACGAGGTCGTCGCAGTGGTGATGCCGTCGGTGGCGTTGGTGCCGCCGGGCGTGGGACCGCGCCGCTGGTCGCCGGTCTCACCGCCGCGCCCCGCACCGGCTCCGGCGCCGCCGGAGAGGTCGGTGGACCAGGAGCTGCCGTGACCCGGCTGGCCGGACGACAGGCCGGACGACGAGGCCGACGACGGCGCGCCGACCGGGAGCCCGGCGGTGTCACGCACGACGATGCGCGAGTCACCGCGCCCCACCGCGTCGAGGAGGCGCTGCAGCTCGGGGGTGCCCTCGATCAGTGCGCGCCGCGCCTGGTTGCCGGCGCTGAGGCTGACCTCGAGGGTGCCGCGACGCTCGGTGAGCACGACCCGGACCTCGCCCAGGGCCTCGGGGTGGAGCCGCACGGTGACCCGCTGCGGGCCGTCCGGGTTCGTGGTCAGGCGGACGACCTCGGGGAACACCTGGTGGGCGACCGGTCCGGACTGCTGGACGGTCGGGGTGCTGACCGTGGCCGTCGCGGTGGTGGCGACCGGACCGGCAGCCAGCGGCGTCGTACCGGCTCCGGTGGGCGTCGCCGGTGCGGCGGGCGCCACCGCTGCGGGCGCCGGAGCGCCCGGCGTGGTCTCCTCGGCGACCGGAGCGCCGGGTTCGGCGGTCGCGGCGTCTGCGGCGGTCGCCGCGAGACGGTGGGCCGACGCGGACGATCCCGCCCCGGTCCCGGTGCCAGCGGCCAGGGCCGGCACGGCGGTCGCGGCCGCCTGTCCGGGTGCGGTGCTCGTGGCGGCCGGGCCGCCGATGGCGTCGATCCCGCCTGGGGCCCCTGTCTCGGGCCCGGCGGTTCGGGCCGCGGGAGCAGGCGACACCAGGCCCGGGGCCAGGGCGGCCACGAGGCCCGGCATCAACGAGGCGGCCAGGGTCGCGTCCACCTGCTCGCCGGTGTCGGTCGGCTCGGCTGCCTTGCCGGTGCCGGTGTCTGCGGCAGCTTTGGCGGTCTCGCCCGCCAGCGCGGCGGCCTGCGGTGTCGCGGCGCCCGGCTGGCCGGTGCCCGGGACCGCCGGCTGGGCGTCGAGGATGCCCTGGATCAGGGCGAGGAACACGTCCCCGCCTCCCGAGGGCCCGGAGGACCCGGCGCCTCCGGGGGCGCCCTGGTCGACGGCCGGTGCGGACGGGCCGATCGGTGTGGTGGTGGTCATGCGGCGGCTCCCAGCATCGACATCACGGAACGGACGTAGTTGGTGGTCTCGGGGTAGGGCGGGATGCCGCCGTACCGGAGCACGGCGCCGGGCCCGGCGTTGTAGGCGGCCAGCGCCAGCGGCGTGCTGCCGAAGCGGTCGAGCAGGCTGCTCAGCAGTCGCGCCGCGCCGTCGACGGCCTGCGCGGGGTCGTAGGCGTTCTCGACGCCCAGGCCGGCGGCGGTGCCGGGCATCAGCTGCATGAGCCCCTGCGCGCCGGCCGGGCTGGTCGCCCGCGGGTTGTAGCCGGACTCCTGCCGGGCCACGGCCGAGAGCAGGTCGGCGCTGACGCCGTAGCGCTGGGCGGCCGAGTCGAAGAGCGAGGCGTACGGCGTACCCGCGGCGACCCGGCCGGACACGCCACCGGCGATCGGTGCGATCGCACCGGTCGACCCGGCGTCCGGGACGATCCGGCGGATCGCGGTCGGGGCCTCGTAGACCGGCCCGATCCGCACGTCGAGCCCGGGCCGGGGTGCCTCGATCATCTGGTTGTCGCCGATGTAGATGCCCACGTGGTGGACGGGTGACCCGAACGCGAGGACGTCGCCGGGCTGTGCGTTCGCCAGCCCTCCGGTCACCGGGCGGCCGGCCTCGGCCTGCTGGTAGGACACCCGCGGCAGCTGGTAGCCCAGGTCCCCGTAGACCTGCTGGACCAGGCCGGAGCAGTCCAGGCCGGTCTTCGGGTCGGTACCGCCCCAGACGTAGGGGACGCCGAGGTACTTCTTCGCATCGGCGACGACGGCGTCGCCGGCAGTGCTCGAGCCGGTGGTCGTGCCGGCCGTGCCGGAGGCGCTCGCCGCCTGCAGCGTCGCCGCGAACGCGGCCGAGGAGGTGGAGGTGGTGGCCGGCGCGAGCAGGGTGAGCTGGGACTGGATCTGGCTGATCCGTGCGGTGACGTCGGTGACGCTCATGGTCAGGACACCTCCGATGCGCCCTGGGCGCGGAGCCACAGGTCCTGGCCGATCGCGTCCATCTCGCGGTTCTCACGGCGCCTGCGCTCCTCGCGGACCGCCGCGGCGCGGCGGGCCACGAGCGACTCGACCGCGGCCAGCCGGGTGCGGTCCTCCATCCAGCGGCTGCGGGCGGCGAAGGCGATCTGCTGGGCCGACGCGTGGGCGGCCCGCGCCTCGGAGAGCGCGGTGACGAGCGCGTCGAGCCGGTGCTGGCGGGCGCGGAAGGTCTCGAGGTCGCTCTCCTGGTGCCCGGGGGTCCCCGCCATCTGCTCCTCGATCGCTCGGACCTGGGCGGCGGCGACGTTCTCCTCGATGAGGGCGGTGGCGAGCCCGAGCCGGCTGTCGCGCTCACGGAGGCTGCGCAGCCGGACCAGGCCGCGCAGGCTGCTGTTGCCGTGGTTCGTCATCAGTTCACCAGCTCGTGCAGGGCGGACCAGGTGTCCGCGGTCTCGGTCACGTCGGACATGTCCTGACGCAGGAAGTCGTTGATGCGCGGCATCAGCGCCAGCGCGGCGTCCGCGTCGGCGTCGGTGCCGCTGACGTAGGCGCCGATCTCGACCAGCTCGCGCACCGAGCGGTACGCCGCGAGCAGCCGGCGCAGGCGTGCGGCGTCCTGCCGGCCCTCCGGGCTGATCACCGCCGTCGCCACGCGCGAGATCGACTCGAGCACGTCGATGCTGGGGAAGTGCCCCGACGTCGCCAGGTCGCGCGACAGCACGATGTGCCCGTCCAGGATGGAGCGAGCGGCGTCGCCGATCGGGTCCTGCATGTCATCGCCCTCGACCAGGACCGTGTAGAGGCCGGTGATGCTGGCCGCGGGGGAGGTGCCCGCGCGCTCCAGCAGGCGGGGGAGCAGGGCGAACACGCTGGGCGGGAACCCGCGGGTCGCCGGCGGCTCGCCGGCGGACAGGCCGATCTCGCGCTGCGCCAGCGCGACGCGGGTCAGGCTGTCCATCATCAGCACGACGTGGCGACCGGAGTCGCGGAACCACTCCGCGATCCGGGTGGCGACGAACGCGGCTCGCAGGCGCACGACCGGCGGCTCGTCGGAGGTGGCGACCACGACGATCGAGCGCTTGAGCCCCTCGGGGCCCAGGTCGTTCTCGAGGAACTCCCGGACCTCGCGCCCCCGCTCACCGATCAGTGCGATGACCGAGATCTCCGCCTCGGTGCCGCGGGCGACCATCGACAGCAGGCTCGACTTGCCGACACCCGAGCCGGCCATGATGCCGAGCCGCTGGCCCCGGCCGCAGGAGTTCAGGCCGTCGAGAGCGCGTACGCCGAGTCCGAGCTGCTGGTCGATCCGCGGGCGGCTCAGTGCGCCGGGCGGCAGGTTGTCGACGACGACCGTGGGGAGGTCGCCGAGGTCGGGTCCTCCGTCCATCGCACGACCGAGCCCGTCGAGGACGCGGCCGCGCAGCGCCTCGCCGACCGGGATCCGCAGTCCTTCGCCGCTGTTGAAGACGTGGTCGCCGGCCCGCAGCCCGGTGGTGTCGCCGAGCGGGAGGCAGGTGAGGAGGCCGTCGCCGCTGGCGACGACCTCGACGGGAACGGGTCCGCCGAGGCCGCGGATCTCGAGCAGGTCGCCGAGTGCCGCGGTCACGCCGGCGACCGTCACCCGAAGGCCCAGCAGGCCGACGACGCGACCCATGGTGACGGGCCGGATCGCGAGCCGCGCCGCCTCGCGGTGGGACTGGAGCAGTGCGCTCATCCGAGCACCTCCCGGAGCCGGTCGAGCGCGGTGCTGACGCAGTGGTCGATCGCCACGGTGTCGGTCTCGACGATGGCGTCCGCGGGGCCGAGGCCGGGGTCGACGACCAGGCGGATGCCGTGCTCGAGGAGCAGCACGGCCGCGTGCGAGTCGCCGGTCGTGGGGTGGACCCGCACCACCGTGGACGGGTCGTCGGGCAGTGCCGCCAGCACGCGGGCGATGACCGCGGCGCCGGGGTCGGCGGCGACGGACAGCTCGTGAGCGACGAGGGTCCGGGTGAGCTCGAAGGCGAGCTCGGTGGCCTGGTCGGCGATCCGCGCCGTGGCTTCGTGGGTGGCGCTCCGGAGCGTCTCGGCCGCGTCGGCGAGGGCCGCGATCGCGGCCCGGTGCTCGAGCTCACGGCGGTGCTCCTCGTCCCGGTGCCGCTCCTCGACGGCCGAGGCCGCCTCGGTCGCACGCACCAGAGCCTCCTGGCGGCCCTCGGCCCAGCCCACGGCGTACCCCTGCGCGCGGGCGGCGCTGTGGGTGCGCTCGGCGAGCCCGTTCAGCGCCGCCTCGGTGACCGAGTCGCCGAGGACCGCGGAGCCCCCGAGCCGGGTCCACACGCCCGAGCGCAGGTCGGGGCGCTCGACGGTGCGGTAGGCGTCAGGAGACGAGCTCATCGTCGCTCCCGCGGTTGATGATGATCTGCCCCTGCTCCTCGAGCTGGCGGATGCGGCGGATCACCGACTGCTGTGCCTCCTCGACCTGGGCGAGGCGGACCGGACCGAGCAGGTCGACCTCCTCGAGCAGGGTCTCGGCGGCACGGCTGGAGAGGTTGGAGGTGATCTTGGCGCGCACGGCGTCGCTGACGCCCTTGAGCGCCATGGCCAGCTCGGCCTGGTCGACCTGGCGCACGACCAGCTGCACCGAGCGGTCGTCGAGCTTGATGATGTCCTCGAACATGAACATCCGGCTGCGGACCTCTTCGGCCAGCTCTGCGTCGAGGGCTTCGAGCCCCTCCACGATCTGGCGTTCGGTCACCCGGTCGGAGCGGTTGATGATGCTCACCAGGGGGTCGACGCCGCCGACGCGCGACATCTCGGCGGGCTGGAGCACCGAGGACAGCTTGCGTTCGAGGCTCTGCTCGACGGCGTGGATGATCTCGGGTGAGGTCCGGTCCATGACCGCGATCCGGTGCGCGACCTCGGCCTGGAGGCTCGAGGGGAGCCCCGAGAGGACCAGGGAGGCCTTCTCGGCCGTCATGTGGGCGAGCACGAGGGCGATCACCTGCGGGTGCTCGTCGGCGATGAACGTGCGCAGCTGGGAGGGGTCGGCCCGGTGCACGAACTGGAACGGCATCTGGATCGCGGCGGCCTGCAGCCGCTCCATGATCTCCCCGGCCCGGTCGGCACCCAGGGACTGCTCGAGCATCGTGCGGGCGAAGGCGAGCCCGCCGCGGGCGATGTTCGCCTTGGCGTTCGCCATGTCACGGAACTCGGCGAGGGCGGCGCTGCTCTCGGCGGCGTCGACGTACTCGAGGCGGGCGATCTCGGCCGAGATCGCCTCGACCTCGGCGTCGGAGAGGTGGCCGAGCACGGCAGCCGCGCTGTCGCGCCCGAGCTGGATCAGGACGACCGCTGCCTTGCGCACGCCGGCGGCGGTGAGGCTTATCGTCGCCATCAGGGACGCTCCACCAGCCAGCCGCGCAGGAGCGCGGCGACATCCTCGGGCTGGTCCTCCGCGAGCTCGGCGAGCTCACGGCGCAGGTCGTCCTGGGCGCTGTCCGCGCTCTCGAGAGCTGCGAGTGCCGGGCTGGCCTCCATCGCGGCGACGGCGGCGGCGTTGCGGTCGGCGGCGTCGTTGCGCAGCTGCTCCACGAGATAGGTGGTCGTCTGCTCGCGCTTCTTGGCCTTGCGGCGTCCCCGCAACCACGCGATGAGGAGCATCGCCAAGATCGCGAGCGCGATCCCGCCGTTGCGGACCATCGACCACATCTTCGCGGTCTTCGCGGCCTTGGCCGCGGCGGCGAGCTCAGCCGCGGCCGCCTTGTCGGCGGTGCGGTCGAACGGCATCGTGGTCACCTGCACGGTGTCGCCCCGGTTGGGGTCGATGCCGACGGTGGCGGCGATCAGGTTCTGCACGTCGGTGGCGTTCAGGCTCTGGGCGGCGGTGGCGTCGAGGACGACGCCGACGTGGAGCGAGTTCACGCTCCCGGGTGCGGTCTCGCGGTGCTCGACGGTCGTCTCGACGGCATTGTCGGAGGTCTGCGACTCCTTGACGTAGGACGACTTGCCGCCGTTGCCAGCGGTCCCGAAGCTGTCCATCTGCCCGTCGGGGCCGACGACACCGGTGCTGCTGGAGCCGCCGGCGGGGCCGTTGTACTTCTCGGTGCTGGTCGCCGAGGAGAGCGGCACCTTGGTCTTGGCGCCGTAGGTCGTGGACTCCGAGGTCGACTTGTCGAAGTCGAGGTCGGCGGTCACCTGGACGGTGGAGTTGCCGGGGCCCACGACCCGGTCGAGCATGGACTGGATCCGCTGGCCGGTCTCGGTCTGGAAGGCGCTGACCTGCTGGTCGCGGGTGCTGGCGCCGAGGGCACCGGCATCGCTGGAGGAGAGCACCTTGCCGGAGGAGTCGGCGACCGTCACGTTGGCGGGGTCGAGGCCGTCGATGCTCGAGGCGACCAGGTGCACGATCGCCTGGACCTGCTCGGGGTCGAAGGTGGTGCCGGCGGTGGTGTCGATGAGCACCGAGGCGGTCGGCGGGTCCTGCTGGTCGGCGAAGACCTTGGCGGGCGGGAGCGCGAGGTGGACCACGGCGGTGTTGACGCCGTCGACGGCCTCGATGGTCGAGGCGAGCTCGCCCTCCATCGCCCGCTTGAAGTCGGTCTGCTCCTGGAACTCCGAGGTGGAGATGCTCTGGTTGTCCAGCAGCGAGTAGCCCTGCTTGGCACTCTGCTCGGGCAGGCCCTGGCCGCTGAGGGAGATCCGGGTCGCGTACACCGAGTCGCGGGGCACCATGATCGTGGAGCCGTTGTTGGCGAGCTTGTACGGCGTGCCCTGCGAGTTGAGCTCGTCGACGATCGCCGAGGCGTCGGAAGACGCCAGGTTGCTGAAGAGCGGGGCGTAGTCGGGGGTCGAGACCCACCGGAAGACGAGGAACGAGGCGATCAGGATCGCCGCCGTCCCGACCACGGCGACGACCTGCTGGCCGAGCGTGAACGACGTGAACGTGGTCCGCAGGCTGCTGAAGCCGCGGTTCAGTTTCTGCTTCATCAGTGGTTCATCCGATCGGCATCCGCATGATCTCGTTGAACGCCTCGAGCGCCTTGTTGCGGACCGCGACGGTGAGCTGCGTGGTCACGGAGGCCTCGGTCGCGGCGATGGTGTAGTCGTGGATGTTGTCGAGGTTGCCGGTGGCTGCCTGGACCGCGAGCTTGTCCGACTTGTCCTGCACGGCCTCGAGACGGTCCAGGCCGTCGATGACCAGGTCGCCGAACGACGACGACGAGCCGACCTTCGAGCTGCCGTGGAGGGCGCTGGCGGCGTCGAGCTGCGGGGCGACGAACGGCGTGAAGCCGACGGCCTCGATGGGGTTGACGCTCATCAGGCACGTCCGATCTGCAGGGCGGCGGTGTAGGTCTCTTGGGCTTGCTTGGTGACCTGGACGGAGGCCTGGAAGCCGCGCTGGGCCATCACGAGCTGGGTCATCTGGGAGGACATGTCCATGTCGGGTGCGCGGACGTAACCGTTGGCGTCCGCCATCGGGTTGCCCGGGTCGGACACCAGGCGACCCTGCGGGTCGCTCTCGGCGAGGCCAGCGACCTCGACGCCGCCGCCGGGGGCGGAGCGCACGATGAGCATCTGCGCCTGGAAGGCGCTCTGGCTGGTGGGTGTGACCGTGTTGACGTTCGCGATGTTCGAGGCGAGCACGTCGAGCCACGTCTGGTGGACCCCCATCGACGAACCGGCGATGGCGAGGGTGTCGAAGGCGCCCATCAGGCGATGCCTGCAGCCGTCTTGATCAGGGCGAACCGGTCGGTCGTGGCGCGGGTCAGGATCTGGTACTGGAACTGGGACTGCACGGCCGCGAGGGTCTCCTTGCGTAGGTCGACGTTGTTGTCGTTGGCGCCCACGGGGGTGTCGGTGGGGGACAGCGTCGCGCCCTCGGCGGACGCCGGGTCACCCGCGGCGATGGCCGCGCGGAGGCTGGACTCGAAGTCGACGCTGCTGGCCCGGTAGCCGGGCGTGTCGACGTTCGCGATGTTGTCCGCGGTGACGCGCTGGCGAAGGGCGACCCCGTCGAGGGCGGCGTTGAGAACGGCGCCAACGGGATCGGAGAACGCGAACGGCATGCCAAGGCCTCCGTGAAGAAGGTGGTTGGTTGCCGGTCCATCGGCGGGGGGTGAGCAGTCCGTGCTCGACTGGTCCTTCGGCGCTCCGCGCCTCGACCTGAGGAATCCGACGAGCTCGATCCGATTCGATTCGGGGGCTCCCGCCACGGTCTAGACAACCGGTGCGGGAAGGGTGCCCACGAGCGCGCCGCCCAGGCGCTCCACGGAGACGAGGGGCCCAGGCTGTGGAGACGCCGGCAGCCCGTACGTCGGCGGGGACGTCGGGCCGTGGTGGGCGGCGTCGAGGGTGGGTCAGGCCTCGAAGTCGACGTACACGGCGCGGCCGGGGCCGCGCCCGGTGGCGCGATCGACGCGGTCGGCGAACCGGTGCTGGCGACGTGCCGCACCCACGGCCCGTGCGAGCTCGGCCTCGACCCGGAGCTGACGCTCCCGGATGGCGAGAGCCCGCTCGATGAGGTCGGCCGGGATCGGCCCGGCGAGCATCGGCTCGTCCCAGGGGTCCTCGGCCCGGTGACCGGCGCGGCTCGGGTCGGCGAGGAGCCGCTCGGCGAGCATCACGTCCAGCTCGAGCCGGTCGAGGGCGGTCTCCCAGTGGAGGTGCTCGTCGGAGTCGGGAACGGTGCGGGAGACGGCCTCGGTGCTCATGCGGGGTCCCCGACGAGGCGTGTGCGGAGCGAGCGCAGCGAGCGCAGCGATTGGAGCGCGCGGCTCGGTGGGGTGTTCATGCCGATTCCGCGATCAGGCCCATGGCGGCGTCGCGCCAGGTGTCGCGCAGCGTGGAGACGATGTTGAGGCAGAAGTCGGTGATGCGGAGGTTCTTGCCGATGTTGGCCTTGACCAGCTCGCTGTGGAGGTAGTCGTAGAGCGCCGCGAGGCTGCTCGCACCGTCCCATGCCCCCTGGTCGAGGCTCGCGTTGAGCTCGAGCACGATCTCCTGCGCGTGCAGCAGCGGCTCGTGGGCCTTGCTCGGCTCGCCGTTGCGCAACGCGTCCGAGGCCCGCTGGAGGTCGAGCGTCAGCCGCTCGTAGAGCATGACCAGCAGCTGCTGCGGGCTCGCGGTGGAGACCGTGGCGGCGAGGTAGGTCTCGCGCGGGTTGAGGTAGGAGTTCATCGGTGTTCCTTCCGTGGTCACGATGAGTAGGACGGCAGCGATGCGATCTGGCCGGCGAGCCAGTTGCCCTGGCTCTGCAGGCCGTTGAGCGCGGTCTCGAGCGCGGTGTAGGTGTGCTCCAGGGTCGCGCGGCGCAGCTCGAGCCGGTCGTCCCAGTCCGCGATGCTCTTCGTGAGCCTCTCGATGTTCGTGTTGCGACCGTCGATCGCGCTCGCGATGCTGCCGGTCCTCGGGGCGCTGGCCGCCTTGGCGACGGCGGCGACGCGCGCCGCCCAGCCGTCGGTCGCGGTGGTGGCGCCGCTGGTGAACTTGGCCGCTACGCCGGCGGGATCCGCGGCGTACGCCTTGTCGAAGGCCGCGCCGTCGAAGGTCAGCTTGCCGTAGCGGTCGGTCTGGATGCCGAGCGAGGACATCGAGGTGTTGCCGGTGCCGAAGACGGTGTTGAGGAGGGCGTTGCGCAGGCTGCGCGCGGTCGAGTCACCGGCGAGCACACCAGCTGCGGTGGTGGCTGTCTTGCCGGCGGTCTGGCTGTCGATCGAGGTCAGCAGGTTGTTGACCTGGTCGACGAGGGCGCTCAGCGAGGACTTCACCGTGGAGGAGTCCTGGGCGACGGTGACCGTGGCCGTCGTGGGGGTGGTGCCCGCGACGACGCCGTCGGCGAGGGTGACGGTGACGCCGGGGACGAGGTCGGCGAAGACGTTCGTGGTGGACTCCGCCAGGATGCCGCCGACGTCGACCTGCGCGCCGACGCCGGTGCGGACGGTGGCCGCGCCGACCTTCGCGGGGTCGAGGTTCGTGACGTCGAACGCCGAGGCGCTGCCGACCTGGTCGGCGGTGATCTGGAGGCGGTAGGCGCCGTCGGCGGTGCGGACCGGCGTGGCTGTGACTCCGGCCTTGGCGGCGTTGATCGCCTTCACGACGCCGCCGAGAGTGCCGTCCGAGGTGAGGTTCTGGGTCTTGCCGCCGACCGTGAGCGCGAACGTGCCGTCCGAGCTGGTCAGGACGGGCGCGTCGATCGCCACGGCGGTCGCGAACGTCTGCTGGTGGGCGACGGCGGGCCGGACCACCGTGAGACTGAGCTTCGTCGCCAGGGCCGAGGCGGTGGTGCTCACGGTGACGAGGCTGTTGCTGCTGGTGGCCTTCATGCTCTGCCAGGTGTCGGCCTTGGCGAGGATCTCGGCCTTGCTCTGGAGCAGCGAGGTGTCGGTGTTGAGCGACCGGAGCGCGGCGAGCACCGACTTCTCGGTGGCCTGCTGGGTCTTCAGGCGGTCCTGCGGGACGGCCTCCAGCTGCATGAGCTGGTCGATCATCGTGGCACTGTCGATGCCGCTGGAGAGACCGCTGATGCTGCTGGTGGCCACCGGGGTCCTCCTGGTCGGGTCTGGGAGCGGGACCGGTCGGCCCCGATTGCCCCCGGGAGAGCGGGGTGGCGCTCTCCCGGGGGTCGGGTGCTGCTACGACGGATCAACCAGAGGCGGATCCGCCGGTGGGATCACCGCAGGAGAGACAGGACGCCCTGGGGGGCCTGGTTCGCCTGGGCGAGCATCGCGGTGCCGGCCTGCGACAGGATCTGCGAGCGGGTGAAGCTCATCATCTCCGAAGCCATGTCGGTGTCGCGGATGCGGCTCTCGGACGCGGACAGGTTCTCGACCGCGACGTTGAGGTTGTTGACGGTGTGCTCGAACCGGTTCTGCATGGCACCGAGGTTCGCGCGCGTGTTGGAGACGGTCTTGATCGCGTCGTCGATCTTGTCGATCGCAGCCGTGGCGCCGGACTGACCGTCGAAGGTCACGTCCGCCGAGGCGATCTCCGCGGTGGTGCTGCCCGCGGGCACCGAGCCGGTGAAGACGATGTCGGTGGTACCGACAGCGGCCGTCACCTTGCTGGTCGTTCCGTCGGCCTGGAACCCGAAGGTGTCGTCCAGGGCCTTCTTCAGGACCGCGGTGTTCTTGGCGTCATCCCAGCCGACGGTGGTGTCGGCCTTCTTCAGGGAGCCCAGGTCGAGCGACTTCCCACCCGAGGAGAGCGTGCCGTTCAGGACGCCAGTCGTGTCGGAGTAGTCACCGCTGTTCGCGGCCGTCACGGTGATCACCGCGGCGGTCGAGGCGTCCGGCTCGGTGGTGCGCACGCCGGTAGCGGCGCCGGTCGCCGTCTTGGTGACGTCGACGCCGGCAACGCCGAGGCCCTTCGCGCCCATGCTCGTGCCGATGCCGACACTGATGGTCTCGCCAGCGTTGGCGCCGACCTGGAAGGTGCCCTTGTAGGAGCCGTCCAGCAGGTTGGTGCCGTTGAACTGGGTGGTGCCGGCGATGCGGTCCAGCTCGCTGTTGAGCTGGGTGAGCTCCGACTGGATGTTGGTCTTGGCGTCGGAGTTCAGGCCACCGTCGTTGGAGGCCTGGACGGACAGGTCGCGCATACGCTGGAGGATCGAGTGGGTCTCGGTCAGCGCACCTTCAGCGGTCTGCACGACGCTGACGCCGTCCTGGGTGTTGCGGACGGCGACCTTCAGACCGCCGACCTGCGAGCGCAGGCCCTCGCTGATCGCCAGACCGGCGGCGTCATCGGCCGCACGGTTGATGCGGTAGCCGCTCGACAGCTTCTCGAGGGACTTGGACATCTGGCCCTGGGTGACCGACAGGTTGCGGTAGGAGTTGAGGGCGTCGATGTTCTGGTTGATGCGGAGACTCATGATGATTTCCTTCCTGGAATGCGAGTCGAAGGGGAACCCGTCCGTGGGTTCCTTCACGATCACCTTCGGCAGCTCCAGGAACGGCCTGAGGCGGTCGGCCCAGGAATTTCGAAGAATTTTCCGGACCGGCCGCCTCAGGGGCAGAGCTCGGGGACGAGCGGGCTACGCGCTGGCAGACACCGACTCGTTCGTGGGCTGGGGCGCGTACCTCCGCAGGCCGGCGCTGTGCCGGTTCGCCACCGCGGCGAAGTACGCCTCGCGCCGCTTGGCGGCGCAGCCGTCGGGCCGGGCGTGGGCCGTCAGCAGGTCCGGGTCCAGCTCGTGGTTGAGCGCGTCGCGCAGCAGCACCAGCGCCTCGGCGCGCAG
Source organism: Nocardia sp. 149-1B (assembly GCF_057747975.1). Classification (NCBI taxonomy): domain Bacteria; kingdom Bacillati; phylum Actinomycetota; class Actinomycetes; order Mycobacteriales; family Nocardiaceae; genus Nocardia; species Nocardia sp. 149-1B. Next base: position 4,126,140 of record NZ_CM173233.1, on the reverse strand, counting down.
CTGGGAGATGCGCGACTCGGTGACACCGAGCGTCTCCGCGATCTCGGCCATCGGCCGCTCGTTGAGGAAGTACTGCTCCACGACGAGCCGGAGGCGTTCGGGGAGCTCGGCGACGGCCTCGGTCAGGTAGGTCAGCCGCTCGCCGTGCTCCAGCGCCCGCTGCGGGTCGGGAGCGTTGCCGACCAGGGTCTCGCCGATGCCGTCGTCCTCGGAGGCGTGCAACGAGAGCACCTGGGCCCGGGCGATGTCGTCGTCGTTGCCGACCACCTCTCCGACGCTCAGGCCCGCTGCGTCGGCGACCTCGGCCTGGGTGGCGGGCCGGCCGAGTAGGGTCGCCAGCCGCGACCGCGTGGCGTCGAGCTCACGGGAACGGCGGCGTACGGACCGAGACGCCCAATCGATGCTGCGCAGCTCGTCGACGATGGCACCGCGGACCCGGGTCGCGGCGTAGCGGTTGAACGGCACACCTCGATCGCTGTCGAACGCCTGGGCGGCCTGGACGAGGGCGAACAGCCCGGCGGAGGTCAGGTCGTCGCGGTCGACGTGCGACGGGACGCGGCTCATGGTCTCGCGGACGATGTGTCCGACCAGTGCCGTGTTGCTGACGATCATCGCCTCGACCTCGGGGGTCATGCTGTGCGCGCTCACGCAACACAGTGTGCACCGACTGGCGGGTAGTTGACGGGTGACCTTGGTCCCGACCCCTACACCCCATTGGTCCAGGATCCCTTTACCGACACGCCGGAAACGCGTCCGATCTGATCCCGAGATTCCCACCGCGTCTCTCGCGCGAGACGCGCCAGAACCCCTCAGCAACGGCCCGGGCCGTCCGATTGGACTCTCGCACCGAGAAACCGATCTGACAGGAGAGCGGCATCGTGGAGAAGCTGACGTGGGTCCTCTGGCGGGAGCGAGAGCTCCTGGAGGGCCTGCTGTACCGGCTCGAGACGGAGGCGCTGGTGATGTCCAGCGGGCGGACCCGGTGGCTCCCCGCCGCGGCCCGTGACGTCGAGGATGCGGCACGGCAGGTCCGCGAGATCGAGCTGCTGCGTGCGGTGGCAGCGGACGAGGCGGCAGCCGGGGTCGGGCTCGGCCCCAACCCGAGCCTGCGCGCCCTGGTGGCCGTCGCCGACGAGCCGTGGGCCTCGATCCTGGCCGAGCACCGCGAGGCATTCGCCACGCTCAGCGACGACATCGTGCGGGCGGCCGACGTGAGCCGGAGCCTCATCTCGGCCGGTCTCCGGGCTGCGCACGAGTCGCTCCTGGGCCTGGGCAACGACGCACCGACCTACACCGCCGCCGGCGCGGTGGCGGTCGCTGTCGGCGCGCCGGCGTACCTGGACAGGAGCCTGTGAGGTGGCCGGCTCCTTCGCCTCGATCAACACCGCGCTGACCGCGCTGCGCTACCAGCAGACCGCGCTCGACATCGCGAGCACCAACGTCGCGAACGTCGGCACCGACGGCTACGTGCGCCGCCGGGTCGTGGGTGAGACCCTCGGCGCCGCGAGCGCGCCGGCGCGGTGGTCGCGCTCCACCGAGACCAGCAGCGGGGTGCAGGCCTCCCGCGTCGACCGGATGACCGACACGCTGCTCGACAGCCGGGTGCGTCGTGAGCACGGACGCCAGACCAACCTCGACACCGTGGCCAACGCCCTCGACCGGATCGAGACCGGCCTTGCGGAGCCCGGCCCCTCCGGGATCTCGGCGGCGCTCGCGGACTTCCGCAAGACGCTGGCCGACCTCGGCAACGCCCCCGGCAGCGCGGCGGCGCGCAGCCAGGCCCTCGAGGCAGCGAAGACCATCGTCGACGCTGTCGGGCTGCAGTCCGCGCACCTCGACGACGAGCTCGGGGACCAGCGTGCGCACCTGCTCGCCTCGGTGAACGAGGTGAACTCGGTGGCGACCGAGCTGGCGGCGACCAACCGGACCATCTCGGCGGCGCTCAACGGAAGCTCCGACACGACCACGCTGATGGACGAGCGCGATGCCCTCGCCCTCCGGCTCTCGGAGCTGACCGGCGCGAAGGCCACCGTCCAGGACGACGGCGGCATGCTGGTCGAGCTCGACGGCAAGCCCCTCGTGTCGGGCAGCACCGCGGCGCAGCTCGCCGTCACGGCCGGGGACACGGTGGCGTTCACGTCCGATCTCACGACCCCGATCACGACTCTCGGCGGCGACCTCGGGGCCACCACCCAGGTCATCACCGACACGCTGCCGACGTACAAGGCCGGGCTCATGGCGGTGGCGAAGTCGCTCGCCGACAACGTCGAGGCGGCGCAGAAGAAGGGGTTCGACGCCTCGGGTGCGCCCGGCGACAAGATCTTCGACTTCGACGCGAGCGGCAACCTCGTCGTCGCGATCACCGACGCCTCCAAGATCGCTGTCTCGGCGATCGCCGGCGGCGGCAAGGACGGCAACAACGCCGCCGAGCTGATCAAGGCGGTGAACGTCGACGACCAGTACCAGCAGCTCGTCAACGGGTTCGGCAGCAAGGTGGCGGCTGCCCGTCAGCTCGCCAAGAACCAGCAGGCCCTCACCGACCAGGTCGACTCCGCTCGCGAGCAGCTCGCCGGGGTCAGTCTCGACGAGGAGACAGTGAACATGATCTCGGCTCAGCACGCGTACGAGGCCGCCGCTCGCGTCATGACGACGCTGGACTCGGTGCTCGACACACTGATCAACCGGACCGGGCTGGTGCACTGATGACCACGGTGCGCATGACCCAGGGGATGATGAACCGCGGCGCTCAGAGCGGTCTGCAGGCCGGGCTCAACCGGCTCGCGAAGGTCCAGGAGCAGCTCACCACCGGCCGGGTGATCAACCGGCCCTCGGACGACCCGACGGGCGCGACGTCCGCGATGCGGATCAGGGCCTCGGTCGTGGAGCAGCAGCAGTACGTCCGCAACGCCAACGACGGCCTCGGCTGGCTCAACCAGGCCGACTCGACCCTCTCGAGTGCGACCGACCAGCTCCGCCGGGCTCACGAGATCGCGCTGCAAGGGGCGAACGACGGCAGCATGGGACAGCAGGCCCGCGACGCGCTCGCGACCGAGGTCGACCAGATCCGGCAGGGTCTCGTGTCGACGGCGAACGCGGCGTACCTCAACCGGCCGATCTTCGGCGGCGTCACCAACGACGCCGTCGCCTATGGGCCCGACACTCTGGATCCCACGAAGATCAAGTACCTCCCGACCGATGCGACCTCGGGTGTGCTCCGCTCGGTGTCCGACGGTGCGACCGTGCGGGTGGACGTCGAGGGACCCACGGTGTTCGGCGCTGACGGTGACTCGGTCTTCGACCACCTGTCCGCGCTGTCCGTCGCCCTCAAGACCGGTGATGCCGCGGGGATCAGTGCCGCGGTCGGCGTGGTCGAGAAGGATCGCGAACGGGTCACCAACGCCCAGGCCGACATCGGTGCTCGGACCAAGCGGGTCGAGCAGGCCCGCGACGCCGCGAGCGACGCCGAGCTCCGGCTGACCTCGTCGCTCTCCGAGGTCGAGAACACCGACCTGGTCAAGGCGAGCGTCGACCTCAAGCTGCAGGAGGTGGGCTACCAGGCCGCGCTCTCCGCCACCGCTCGGGTGATGCAGCCCAGCCTGTTGGACTTCCTCCGATGACCGCCGGTGCCATGATGGCCGCGATGCCTGCCCACGAGACCGACCTGCCGGTGATCGAACTGGTGCGCCCGATGCCGGGCTTCCAGGACCTGCGCGAGTTCGCGCTCGTCCGTCTCGACGACGCTGGCGACCTGTGTCGGCTGACGTCGGTCGACCAGCCCGGGGTGAGCTTCCTGGTGGTGCCGCCGCATCGCTTCTTCCCCGACTACGCACCTGTCGTGGACGACGACGTCCTGACGGAGCTCGAGATCCGGTCGGCCGAGGACGTGCTGCTGCTCGTCGTGCTCAACGCCGGCACCTCGCTGTCGTCGACCACGGCCAACCTGGCCGCGCCGGTGCTGGTCAACACCGTGAGCCTGCGCGGGGGACAGATCGTGCTCGATGACGCGGACCTGTCGCTCGCGGCCCCGCTGATCTCCTGAACGGGCGGCCGGGCCAGGCGCCCGGCCGTGCCAGCCGGCGCGAGGTGGCGCGACCACCAACGGCCTGCCGGGCCCCAACGCTCGGCTGCGCCAGGTAGCGTGCTCGCATGCTGGTTCTCAGTCGTCGTGCCGGAGAGAGCGTCGTGCTCGGCGACGACGTCGTGGTGACGATCCTCGAGGTGCGAGGAGACGTCGTCCGGGTCGGCATCGAGGCCCCCCGCTCGGTGAAGGTCCACCGCGCCGAGTTGCTCGCCCAGCTCGAGGAGACCAACCGCCAGGCGGCCTCCCCCAGCGAGGACGTCATCGCCAACCTGGCCCGCGCCCTCGACACGGGGTCCGAGAGCGACTGATCGGTTCCGTCACGCGACGTTGGTTGGCCAGGTCAACCAATCGGGAATATAGTTGCCCACGACAACCTTCTATGTGTCGTGAAGCGAGCCCCCGTGTCCCAGGTCCCACCCGTACGCCCGACGTCGACTCCCTCCTCGGCCGAGGAGGCCGGGCAGATGTCGCACCGCGAGATCCTCGAGGCGCTCAGCGGCCTGCTGCTCGCGATGTTCGTCGCGATGCTCTCGAGCACCGTCGTCACCAACGCGCTGCCGCGCATCGTCAGCGACCTGGACGGCAGCCAGACCGGCTACACGTGGGTCGTCGTCTCGACGATGCTCGCGATGACCGCGACCACCCCGATCTGGGGCAAGCTCTCCGACCTCTTCAGCAAGAAGCTGCTCGTCCAGCTCGCGCTGGTCATCTACATCATCGGCTCGTTGATCGCCGCCTTCGCACCCAGCATGGAGGTGCTGATCGGCGCCCGCGCCGTCCAGGGCCTCGGCGTCGGTGGCCTCACCGCGCTGGTCCAGGTCGTGATCGCCACGATGATCTCGCCGCGTGAGCGCGGCCGCTACTCCGGCTACCTCGGTGCGGTGTTCGCGCTGGCGACCGTGAGCGGCCCGCTGATCGGCGGTGTCATCGTCGACTCCGCTCTCGGGTGGCGCGGCTGCTTCTTCGTGGGCCTGCCGATCGCCGTCGCGGCGTTCTTCCTCCTCCAGAAGACCCTGCACCTGCCGGTCGTCAAGCGGCCGGTCCGCATCGACTACCTCGGCGCCACGCTCCTGGTCGGCGGCGTGTCGACCCTGCTGGTGTGGGTGAGCCTGGCCGGCAACCAGTTCGCCTGGACCTCCGGCACCACGGCGCTGCTGGTCGCTGCGGGCCTGGCGATGCTGATCGCCGCGGTGTACGTCGAAGCCAGGGTGGCGGTCGAGCCGGTGATCCCGCTGCGACTGTTCCGCGACCGCACCACGGCGCTGGCCACGGTCGCGTCGGTGATGATCGGCGTGGCCATGTTCGGCTCCACGGTCTACCTGAGTCAGTACTTCCAGAGCGCGCGCGGGATGAGCCCGACCGAGGCCGGTCTGATGTCGATCGCGATGGTCGGCGGCCTGTTCGTCTCCAGCGTCGTCAGCGGCCGGATCATCAGCGACACCGGCGTGTGGAAGCGGTGGCTGGTCGGCGGCATGGTGCTCGTCGTGATCGGTCTGGCCCTGCTGGGCACGATCGACGAGACGACGAACCTGGTCGTGATCGCCGGCTTCATGGCGATCCTCGGCGTCGGCCTGGGCGCCACCATGCAGAACCTCGTGCTGTCGGTCCAGAACAACGTCACGATGGCCGACATGGGAGCCGCCAGCTCGGTCGTCGCGTTCTTCCGCTCGATGGGCGGGTCGATCGGGGTGTCGGTGCTGGGCGCTCTGCTGAGCCACCAGGTCGCCAGCCAGGTCACCGACGGCTACGTAGCCGCCCAGCGGCCGCCGTCGTTCGACGCGGGCAGCCACGCGGTGCCCGACGTCGCGTCACTGCCCGGCTGGGAGCAGAGCATCTGGGAGCACGCGTTCGGCACCTCGTTCGGCCACATCTTCCTGGTGACGGCGCCCTGCGCGCTGATCGCCCTCCTGTGCGTGCTCTTCATCCGCGAGGTGCCGCTGCGCACCTCCAACCTCGAGGCCGAGGCCGAGGCCTCCCCCGAGGTGGCCGCCGAGCTGCACTCCGCGATCGCGATCAAGTCGTGAGCGAGGTCATGACCGAGGCCACGCCCCGCACCGACCTGCTCCGCGGCCTGGAGCAGGAGGTCGGGGTGATGATCCGCCGGATCCGGCGGGTGCTGCGCGAGCGCGCGCAGGCCGTCCACCCCGAGCTGCCCTCCTCGTCGTACCTGATGCTGTCCTGGCTGCTCCACCACGGGCCCCAGCGCGCCTCGGTGATGGCCGACGCGTTCGGCATCGACAAGGGCGCGATCAGCCGTCAGGTGCAGCACCTGGTCGACCTCGACCTGGTGGACCGTACGCCGGACCCGGCCGACGGCCGCGCGACGCTGATCTCCGCGGGCGCGACCGCGGTCGGCCGGATGTCGGCCGTCGCGGACGAGCGGCGACGGTGGCTCGACGAGCGCCTCGACGACTGGTCCGAGGAGGACCTCACGTCGTTCCTGGAGCTGCTGCGCCGCTACAACCTGGCGCTCGAGGAGCACCCGCCCGAGCGGGCGCTCCCCTGAGCCGCGAGCGCTGAGCCGGAGGCCTGCGCTCAGCCGAGCCAGACGGCGGTGTCGGGGGGCAGCGTGCTGCCGACCGGGCCGCTGGAGATCAGCACGGAGCCGGACGGGAGCTCGACCGGCTCGGTGCCGCAGTTGAGCACCACGGTCACCGGTCCCCGGCGGAAGCACAGCACGTCCTCGCCCGCCTCGACCATCTCGACGTGCTCGCCGGCGGTCTCGGAGAACTCGCGGCGGGCGGCCAGCGCCGCACGGTAGAACGCGAGCGTCGAGTCGGGGTCGGCCGCCTCGGCCTCGACCGTGAGGTCGGCCCACTCCGCGGGCTGGGGGATCCACGGCTGGCCCGCGCCCGGTCCGAAGCCGAACGGTGGGGTCGACCCGCTCCAGGGCAGCGGCACGCGGCAGCCGTCGCGCCCGGGCTTGCCGGTGCGGAACCAGGACGGGTCCTGGCGGAACTCCGGCTCGACCTCGACCTGCTCCAGCCCGAGCTCCTCGCCCTGATAGATGTACGCCGAGCCGGGCAGGGCGAGCATCGTCAGCGTGGCCGCCCGGGCGCGGGCCAGGCCGGTCGCGCCGCCGCCGTAGCGGCTCGGGTGCCGGTCGACATCGTGGTTGGACAGCACCCAGGTGGGTGAGGCGTCGACGTGCTCGACGGCCTCGAACGTGCTGGTGATGACCTTCGCGAACTCCGCGGCCGACCACGGGGCGAGCAGCCAGGCGAAGTTGAACGCCTGGCTGAACTCGTCGGGCCGGATGTAGCGCGCCATCGACTCCGCGCTCTGGGTCCACGCCTCGGCGACCATCATCCGGTCGCCGTCGTACTTCGTGAGCACCTCGTGCCAGCGGCGGTAGACCTCGTGGACCTCGGGCTGGTCCCACATCGGCTCGTCCACCGCGGACCGCTCGACCATCGAGTCGCTCTCGGCCTCCTGCTCGGGGCGCAGCTGGTCGCGCAGGCCCTCCTCCTTGTAGAGCCCGTGGGCGACGTCGACGCGGAAGCCGTCGACGCCGCGGTCGAGCCAGAACCGCAGCACGTCGACGAACATGTCGCCGACCTCCGGGTTGCGCCAGTTCAGGTCGGGCTGGGTGGAGTCGAAGAGGTGGAGGTACCACTGGCCATCGGGGACCTGGGTCCACGCCGGGCCGCCGAAGACCGAGTGCCAGTTGTTGGGCGGCCCGTCCGGGCTGTCGCGGAAGATGTAGCGGTCGCGCTCGGGGCTGCCGGGCCCGGCGGCCAGTGCGGCCTGGAACCACACGTGGTCCTGCGAGGTGTGGTTGGGCACCAGGTCGACGATCACCTTCAGGCCGAGCTCGTGGGCCCGCTCGATCATCGTGTCGGCGTCGGCGAGGGTGCCGAAGAGCGGATCGATGTCGCAGTAGTCGGCGACGTCGTAGCCGTGGTCGTGCTGGGGGGAGGTGTAGAAGGGGTTGAGCCAGATCGCGTCGACGCCGAGATCGCGCACGTGCTCGAGGCGTGAGGTGATCCCCGGCAGGTCGCCGATGCCGTCGCCGTCGGCGTCGGCGAAGCTGCGGACGTAGATCTGGTAGGTGACGGCGTGCCGCCACCACTCGCTGCCCGGGACCTCCATTTGATCGTTCAAATTCATGGTGCCCATCTTAGGGGAGCGGATCATCGGAAGTTCGCGGGATCGACCGCGACCCACACGTGCTCGGCGCGCGCAACGACGCGCCCGTCGGCGTCGAAGAGGGTCGACGAGGTGTGGGTACGACGGCCCTCGGCGCTGCCGGCCAGCCCGACGACCACGTGCTCCTCCCCGATCCGGGGGAGCGCGTCCACCCGCGCGGTCATCCGGGCCAGGACCATCAGCCGCTCCTCGAGGTCGCCGGCCCACCCGCCGACGCAGTCGAGCGCCGCCCAGGTCACCGGCAGCGTCGCGTGGGCTTCCTCGCCCTCGTCGGCGACGTCGGGGCCGGGCGTCCAGGTCGCCGCGACCCGCGCGGCGCCGTCCTGGTCCGCGACCCGGCCGGGGAAGATCCGCAGCCCGTCGCCGGCAGCCCGGTCGACCCCGCAGGAGAAGCAGGTCGGGAACGGGTGGAAGCCGAGCCCGGCGTACGACGCCTCGGCGGCGCGCGCCACCTCGGGCGACACCGGCTCGGCCAGCGGCGGCTCCGTCTCGGTGAGCTCCGCGCGCGCGACCACCTCCTCGCCCCAGCTGGCCAGGGTCACGCCCTCGGCGACCGAGACGGGCATCGGGGTGTCCAGCGGCGGTGGCCGGCGCAGCGAGACCGTGATCCCGGCGCCCGGGCCGGCCTCGACGAGCGCCGCCAGGGCCCCTGCTGTCCAGCCGCCGTTGCCCGAGGACGGGGGGCCGCAGTAGCGGCGTGGGACGAGCAGATCAGCCATGCGTGGGGCCTCCTGGGGTCGGCGCGCACCGGCGGCGCGGGCCGGAGGGCCTCACGCTGGCATGCGGACGCGCCGAGGTCCACCCCGTCGCTCGCGCCGGGCTGCCGCGGCGCACAGGGCAGCGACCAGCAGCAGGAGCGTGATGTTGTGGCCGTACTTCCGCGCGTCGCTGACGTCCCCGATGGGTGTTGTGAGGAACGCGTAGGCGCCGGCGGCCAGGAGCGCTCCGGCGGCGAGCGCGAGCACGTGCCGCTGGCTCCAGTCTCCGCGCGCCGCGAGCTGCCCGACGGCGCCAGTGGCACCGAGCGCCAGCAGGACCACCAGCGTGGTCCCGATCCGCGACGGTGGGATCGCGACCCAGCCGAGCATGGCCACCCCGGCCGCGGCCGCCACCACGCCGGGACGCGGCACCCGTCCCGGGACGATCGGGCCCGGGCGCCCGCCGACGACCACGGCCGCGACCACCAGGGCGATGGCTGCCACGGCGGAGCCGGCCAGCTGCCCCCAGGTCGCGCTCGCCTCGCCGGTGTCGTAGGCGTCCTTCGCGACCAGCACGCACGCTGCGGCGTACAGGAGGACGACGACCGGGAGCGTGACCGGGCCGAGCCACGGCTGGTGGCGGCGGCGCCCGCTCAGCGTCTCGACGAGCGCGACGGGCGAGCCGATGCTGAGGATCACGTGCCCGCCGACGAACGACACGGCCAGGTAGACGCTCAGGCCGACGGGGGCGAGGTACGTCGGCGCCGACATGTCGGACCAGTACGGGATGTCGCGGTAGCCGGTGCTCCACATCGACTGGTCGACCAGCCCGGCCTCCACCACCCCGAACGCGCCGGCCAGGAGCAGCAGGCCCGGCCACCCCAGCCCCCGCCGACGGGCCGCCTCGCGGATCAGCAGTGCCGGGGCGCCGTACAGCGGGGAGAACACGACGAGGTTGCCGACCAGCGTGGCCGGATGCCCCGTGCTGTCGTCGTAGCCCCAGAGGTACTCCGCACACACCGGCGCCAGGAGGAACAACCCGAGGGCGGGGAGCCAGGCCGTGCGCACTCCTCCGACGCTACGAGCCGGAGGCGCCCGGTGGATCGGCCCTGAGTAGCCCGTGGCCCCCGACCAAAGTCAGCGGATCTCCTCCCAGCGGTCGAGCGCCTCGCGCCGCTCGGCCGGGTGGTCGACGATCGGATCGGGGTAGCCCGCGGCCGCCCGTTCCGTCGGGGCCGGGTCGTGCGGGTCCGACACCGCGGCGAGCTCCGGCACCCACCGGCGCACGTAGTCGCCGCGCGGGTCGAACTTGCGGCCCTGGGCGGTCGGGTTGAAGACCCGGAAGTACGGCGACGCGTCCGTGCCGCATCCGGCGGTCCACTGCCACCCGTGCTGGTTGGAGGCCAGGTCGGCGTCGACCAGCCAGCGCATGAAGTGCCGGGCCCCGTGCTGCCACTCCAGGTGCAGGTCCTTGACCAGGAAGCTCGCGACGATCATCCGCACCCGGTTGTGCATCCAGCCGGTCGCGCGCAGCTGTCGCATCCCGGCGTCGACGAGCGGGAAGCCCGTGCGGCCTTCCTGCCACGCCTCTAGCCGGGTGCCGGGCTCGTCGTAGCGCATCCGGGCGAACTCGGGCCGCAGGTAGTCCCGGGCGGTCTCGGGCCGGGCGTGCAGCACGTCGGCGTAGAACTCCCGCCAGGCCAGCTCCTTGCGATATGTCGTGGCTCCGTCGCCGGCCAGCCTCGACAGGTCGGCGAGCATCGTGCGGGGGTGGATCTCGCCCCACTTCAGGTGCACCGACATCCGCGAGGTGCCCTCGACCCCGGGCCGGTCGCGGTCCTCCGCGTAGCCGTCGACCCGGTCGAGGAACTCCGCCCAGCGTCGCCGGGCCGCGGCCTCGCCGGCCTCGGGCAGCGTCAGGCCCTCCGGTGGCTCGGAGCGGGGGAGGTCCGCGACCTCCTGCAGCGTCAGCCACTCGGCCCCCTCGGGCGTGCCGGCCGGGCCGCGCCACCCGTGCTCGGCCCAGGCCCGGTGGTACGGCGTGAACACCCGGTAGGGCTCGCCCGCGCCCGTGGTCACCCGCCCCGGTGCCACGGCGTACGGCGAGCCCGTGCGCACCAGCTCGGCACCCGCGCGGGTGAGAGCCTGCTCGACCGCGGCGTCCCGGCGCTGCCCGTACGGGCCGTAGTCGGCCGCGACGTGCACCCGCCGCGCGCCGACCTCGCGGACGGCCAGGGCCAGCTGGGCCACCGGGTCGCCACGCAGCACCGAGAGCCGGGCACCGAGCTCGCGCAACGATGCGTCGAGCGCGTGCAGCGACGCGGTCAGGTGGGCGCGCCGGCTCGGGCCCGCCGGTCCCCACAGGGCGGGGTCGAGGACGAACAGCGGGAGCACCGGGCCGTCCGCCGCGGCCTCCAGCAGGGCAGGGTTGTCGCCCAGTCGCAGGTCGCGGCGGAACCAGTGGATCGCGGGCGTCGGTCCCGGCGTCGGTCCAGATGTCGGATCGGGCATCGCGTCCACGATGCCAGCAGGTTGGTGAATAGGAGAGGATGGGCAGGTGAGTGACCTGATCGACACCACCGAGATGTACCTCCGGACCATCTATGAGCTGGTCGAGGAGGGCATCGTCCCGCTGCGCGCCCGGATCGCCGAGCGTCTGCACCAGAGTGGCCCGACGGTCTCCCAGACCGTCGCCCGGATGGAGCGCGACGGCCTGCTGACGGTGCAGGGCGACCGGCACATCGAGCTCACCGACGAAGGGATGCGTCTGGCGACCCGGGTGATGCGCAAGCACCGGCTCGCCGAGCGCCTGCTCACCGACCTGATCGGCCTCGACTGGGAGCTGGTGCACGAGGAGGCCTGCCGCTGGGAGCACGTGATGTCCGAGACGGTGGAGCGCCGCCTGATCGAGCTGCTCGACCACCCCACGGAGTCGCCGTACGGCAACCCGATCCCGGGCCTCGACGAGCTCGGCGACCACGGGGCCGGGGAGCACTTCATGGAGGGCGTCGAGCCGCTGTCGAGCGCCGCCGGGCCCGACGAGGGGCGGGTGCTGGTGCGCCGCATCTCCGAGGAGATGCAGAAGGACGAGGTGCTGATGAGCGCGATGCGCCGGGTGGGCGCCCTGCCGGACAAGACCATCACGGTGGTGGCGACCGAGGAGGGGGTGCTGGTCGGTTCCGGGGGCGAGACGGCCGAGATCGTCCCGGAGGCCGCCGACCACATCTTCGTCCGCAAGCTCTGAGTCGCACCGCAGGTTTTACTTTCGAGCACCAACATCGCGGGCGCTCGTGTTGCCATACTTTTACCAATCTGTGCATCGCTCGTGGAAATGCTCGGAGTACTTTTTCGGCAAGCGGGTCCGTCCTGGGCGTGCATGTCGTCGGTCGGGGGTGGACGACGTGGGGGAAGTCAATGGAGTTCATCGAGCTGAATAGCCCTGCCCGCATATCGGGCGAGCACGTGCTCGTCATTTCCCATTCGTCGACCGCACTGACCCGTGGCCTGGACCACGGTGAGGCCGTCGTCCTGCAGACCGACCGTGGTGAGCTCTACGCCGCCGAGGTGATCGACATCGGGTTCTGGCCCGAGGACACCGTCTACACGCTCGCGCTCGGCGCGCGCCTGCCCGAGAACCTCGCCCGCGAGCGGATCGCCGGGCTCGACCCGTCGACCCACGACCTGGCGCTCCACGAGATCGTCGACCTGCTCGGCGAGCTCGCCCGCCCGCACGACCCCGACCGGCGCGACTGACGATCAGGTCCGGCGCGCCGCCAGCTCGGTGAGGAACTCGCTGCACCCGGCGTGGACGGTGCAGGCGGCATGCTCGTCGCCGCGGGTCGCACCCCGGTTGACGATCACCACCGGCGTGCCGGCCCGCGCGGCCCGGCGTACGAACCGGAACCCCGACATCACCGTGAGGCTCGACCCCGCCACCAGCAGGGCGCCGTCACGTCCGGCCAGCGCGTCGACCGCGGCGTAGCAGCGCTCCACGCGCGGCGCCGGCACGTTCTCGCCGAAGAAGACGACGTCGGGCTTGAGGATGCCGCCGCAGCCGGTGCACTCGGGCACCTCGAAGCCGGTGGTCTCCTCGAGCTCGACGTCACCGTCGGGCCGTACGGCGGCCGCGGCGTGCCGCTCCGCGAACCCGGGGTTGAGCTCGGTGAGCCGGGTCTGGAGCTCGGCCCGGGACGTGGTCGCCCGGCAGCCGAGGCAGATCACGTCGGCGATCCGGCCGTGCAGGGCGACCAGGTGTGGCGTGCCGACCCGCTCGTGCAGGCCGTCCACGTTCTGGGTGATCAGCAGGTCCGGGGCGATCCGCGCGAGTGCGTGGTGCCCGGCGTTCGGCTCGGCCTGACGCATCCGGCCCCAGCCGAGGTGGCTGCGGGCCCAGTACCGCTGGCGCGCGGGCGCCCCCGACACGAACTCCTGGTAGGTCATCGGCCGACGGTCCGGGGCGCCCGGCCCCCGGTAGTCGGGGATGCCCGAGTCGGTGGACAGCCCCGCGCCGGTGAGCACGACCAGCGGCCGGTCGGCGAGCAGGCCCAGGGCCGGGGCTAGGTCCGGGGCCGTGGCGGGGCCGGTGGCCAGGGTCAACGGGCGTACCGCATCTGGGCCTTGGCGCGGGCCTTGGCCGCCTCAACCTCGCGGTCCTTCGGCGGTGCGGCCGTGACCAGGTCATCGAGCAGGTGCTCGGTGATGTGGGCGATCTCGGCGACCGCCCGGTCGAACGCCGCCTGGTTGGCCTGCGACGGCTTCGTCGTACCGCTGACCTTGCGCACGTACTGCAGCGCGGCGGCGGTGACCTCGTCGCGGGTGGCCGGCGGCTCGAAGTTGTTGAGCGGTCGGATGTTGCGGCACATGCGACGAGGGTACGTCGAGACGCCCTCGGCGGACCGGTCAGAACCTGGCAGGGTGGGCTCATGGCTGACGCACGCGAGCTCGACCGGGAGTACGACATCGTCCTGTTCGGCGCCACCGGGTTCACCGGGCGCCTCACCGCCGAGTACCTCGCCCGGCATGCGCCCGCCGGGCTGCGCTGGGCGCTGGCCGGCCGCAACCCGGAGAAGCTCGGGGCCGTACGCCGGCACCTGGCGACGATCGACCCGGTCGCGGGCGACCTGGCGCTCCTGCACGCCGACGTCACCGATCCCGCCTCGCTCGCGGACGTGGCCGCCGGGACCCGGGTCGTGATCACGACCGTCGGGCCCTACCTCGAGCACGGCGAGCCGCTGGTCGCGGCGTGTGCCGCGGCCGGCACCGACTACGTCGACCTCACCGGCGAGCCCGAGTTCGTCGACCGGATGTACCTCGCCCACCACGCGACCGCCGAACGCACCGGCGCCCGGATCGTGCACGCGTGCGGCTTCGACTCGATCCCGCACGACCTCGGCGCGCTCTACACCGTGCAGCAGCTCGCTGCCACCGGCCCGGTGCGGCTGCGCGGCGTCGTCCGCTCGGCGGGCACGTTCTCGGGCGGCACGTTCCACTCGGCGCTCGGCCAGTTCTCGCGGGCCCGGCAGATGCGGGCGGCGATGCAGGAGCGCCGCCGCGCTGAGCCCCGCCCCGAGGGGCGCCGCTCCCGCGCCGTCTCGGGCAAGCCGCACCGCGACTCGCTGCTGGGGTACTGGCTGCTCCCGCTGCCCACGATCGACCCGTTCATCGTGGCGCGCAGCGGTGCCGCGCTCCCGGCGTACGGCCCGGACTTCGCCTACACCCACTACGCCGGCACCAAGACCCTGCGGTACGCCGCGGGTGGGGCCGCAGCGGTCACCGCGATGTTCGCGAGCGCTCAGGTGCCGCCGCTGCGCAACGTGCTCCTCGGCCGGGTCAAGCAGGGCGACGGCCCCAGCGAGCGCCGCCGATCGAAGTCGTGGTTCACCGTCGACTTCGTCGGCGAGGGCGACGGCCGCACCATCCACACCCGGGTCTCCGGGGGCGACCCCGGCTACGACGAGACCGCGAAGATGCTCGCCGAGTCGGCGCTGTGCCTCGCGCTCGACGACAACCCGACCACGGCGGGTCAGGTCACCACGGCCCAGGCGATGGGGGACAACCTGATCGCCCGCCTCCAGGCCGCCGGCATGCGGTTCGAGACCCTCGTCTGACGCGTCGGCTCAGCCGGAGGGCGCCGGCACGCCGCGGACCGGGGGTCGCCTGGGGAGGGACATCGTGACTCGCAGGCCGTGCGGCACGTGGTCCCCCAGCTCGAGCCGCCCTCCGTGTGCGGCCGCGACGGTCGCGGCGAGCGCCAGACCCAGGCCCCGGCTGTGCACGACCCCGCTCTCGTCCGGTCCGACCTCGAACGGCTCGAGGAGCCGCTCCCGGTCGGCGACCGGTATGCCCGGGCCGTCGTCCTCGACGACGAGCTGCAGCGTGTCGCTGTCGCCGTCGCCGCCGTCGCCGCCGGCCTGCCGGACCGTCACGTGGGTGCCGCCGGGGCAGTAGGCGAGGGCGTTCTCCACGAGCGCGTCGACCGCGCGGGCGATCAGGCCGCGGTCGACCAGCGCGGTCAGGCGCTCGGGCAGGTCGACGCTCAGGGTGATGCCGCGGTCGAGCGCGCGGCGCTGCTGGGCCGCGAGCACGGGTCGCAGCACGTGCATCAGGTCGGCGTGGGTGGTGGTCGCGCGGGTCGCGGCCTCGAGGTCGACCAGCTCGGAGACCGCGCGGGTGAGGTCCGCCAGCCTGCGGCTCGCCGAGAGCACCCGCTCCAGGCTCTTCGCGGCGGCGGGCGGCAGGTCGACGTCCATGTCCTCGAGCAGCTCGATGTTGCCGAGGATCGAGGTCAGCGGCGTCCGGAACTGGTGGTTGATCACGTCGATGAGCCGGCGGCGAAGGTCCGCCTCGCGCAGTGCGAGGGCGTGCTCGTCGGTGACGTCCCGGACGATGATGACCGCGCCCTCGATCGCCCCGCTGGCCCCGTCGACGTGCGGCGCGGCGCTGATCCGCTGGTAGCGCACCGAGCCGCCGGGATCGCGCACGCTGACGAGCATGTCCTCGACGACCTCACCCGCGAGGGCTCGGCTGCCGGCGAGCTCCGCGAGGGTGAGCGGGGTGACCCCGTCCTCGCCGTACAGCGTGCGCCGCTGCAACATCTCGGCCTGGTCGGCCGGGGACTCGTCGAGGCCGAGCTGCTCCAGCGAGGTCTCGGTGAGCACCTGGAAGCGACCCTCGCGGTCGATGATCGTGACCGTCGTGCCCTGGAGAGAGCTGAGCAGGGCGAGCAGCGTTCGCTCCATACCCGCTCACCCCGAATCGGTCGGATCAGACGACGTCGTGCCCCAGGCCAGAGTCGAACTGGCGACCTTTCGCTTCCAGACTAGGACAGAGCGCGGCTGCTCCATCGATCTGGTCGTGCCCAGGCCAGAGTCGAACTGGCGGCCTTTCGCTTCCGGACTTGGACAGAGCGCGGCTGCTCTATCGACCACGCCGTGCCCCAGGCCAGAGTCGAACTGGCGACCTTTCGCTTCCGGACTTGGACAGAGCGCGGCTGCTCTATCGACCACGCCGTGCCCCAGGCCAGAGTCGAACTGGCGACCTTTCGCTTCCGGACTTGGACAGAGCGCGGCTGCTCTATCGACCACGCCGTGCCCCAGGCCAGAGTCGAACTGGCGACCTTTCGCTTCCAGATTTTGACAGAGCGCGGCTGCTCCATCGATCTGGTCGTGCCCCAAGGCCAGAGTCGAACTGGCGACCTTTCGCTTCCAGATTTTGACAGAGCGCGGCTGCTCCATCGATCTGGTCGTGCCCCAGGCCAGAGTCGAACTGGCGACCTTTCGCTTAGGAGGCGGCTGCTCTATCCACTGAGCTACTGGGGCCCCGCCCGGCCGAGGTCGGGCGTCGGCGGACAGTGTTCCACGACTCCACCGGCCGCCACACGGCTGGACCGCCCAGGCGGCTCATTTTGTCCCGAGGTGCCGCTCACAGGGACACTTAAGGTTCGCGACCTACCCTCGCCCTGCACCTTGACCTGCCCCTTGACCTGCCCCGACCGTCCCCGTGAACCCCGAGGTTGCCATGTCCGACGCTGTGCCCGAGAGCGCTCAGCCGGACAGCGGCGCCCCGAAACGCCGGGGGAAGGCGCGCAAGCGGCACACGATCGGCAAGGTGCTGCTCGCCTCGGCCCTCGTGCTGGCGATGGCGAGCGGCCTCGGGACGGTGTGGCTCTACCGCCACCTCAACAACAACATCAACGTGCTCGACGTGAGCCAGCAGCTGACCGACCAGCCGACCAAGCAGGCGGTCGAGGGCCCGCACGAACCGCTGAACGTCCTGGTCATGGGGTCCGACAGTCGCGACTGCCAGGGCTGCAACATCGACAACCTCACCGGCGGCGGTCAGCGCTCGGACACCACGATCCTGTTCCACCTCTCGGCCGACCGGAAGCGCGCCTACGGCATCAGCATCCCGCGCGACTCGATCGTGGACCGGCCCGACTGCCTCGACGAGAAGGGCAACACGATCCCGGGCGCCGACGGCGTGATGTGGAACGAGGCCTACTCCCTGGGTGGGCCGGCCTGCACGATCCAGCAGTTCCAGCAGCTGACCCACATCAAGATCGACCACTTCGTGGTGGTGAACTTCGAGGGGTTCCGCGGCATGGTCGACGCGATCGGCGGCGTCGAGATGTGCATACCCCAGCCGATCGTCGACCCCGCCCACGGCATCAACATCGAGGCCGGCACCCGCAAGCTCAAGGGCTACGAGGCCCTCAACTACGTGCGCGAGCGGTACGTCGTCGGCAACGGCTCCGACGTCGGCCGGATGAAGCGGCAGCAGGCGTTCATCGGGTCGATGGCCCACCAGGTGGTGACCGCCGGCACCCTGGCCCGCCCCGACCACCTGGTCTCGTTCCTCAACTCCGCGACCAAGTCGCTGACGGTCGACCCCGGCCTGAAGAACGTCTGGAAGATCGCCAAGCTCGGCATCGAGTTCAAGGGCATCGGCCTGGACAACATCCAGTTTCTGACGATCCCGAACATCCCCGACCCCGCGGACCCCAACCGCCTGGTCTGGAAGGACCCGGAGGCCAGCCAGGTCTGGGCGAAGGTCGCCCGCGACGAGCCGCTGACCAAGAAGCTCAGCGGCGACGTCATCAGCGCCGGCAACCTGCCCGGGTCGAACTCGGGCTCCGGATCGGGCTCGGGCGGCGGCAAGAGCGAGGCCGACAAGCAGGCGCTCCAGGACGCGGGGCTGTGCACGTGAGTGAGCACGTGACCGGGAAGGGTCCCGAGACGGACTGGGAGCGTCGCAAGCGGCTGGCCGAGGTCTTCGGCGACGTGCTGCCCGACACCACGAGCGACGGGCGCGACGACTCCGCCCCCGAGAGGCAGACCGGAGCGGAGTCGCCGAGCGAGCGGTGGTTGCGAGAGCAGGTGCCCCCGCACCACGGTTCCTGAGGACTACCCGATGTCGGAGTTGCCCGAGGTCGGGCGGCCCTGCTGGGCGGCGAGCAGGTCGCGGATCTCCTGGAGGAGCTTGACGTCCTCCGGCGTGCCCGGAGCGGGGCTGGGGAAGTACTTCTCCTTCGCCGCCGTGTAGGGAAGCACGATCAGGTAGTAGACGACCGCCGAGATGATGAGGAACGACACGACGGCGGTCAACCAGATGCCGATCGAGATCCCGTGCCAGGAGTAGGTCGAGAAGTCGGGAGTTCCGCCGACCTTCCCGATCAGATCCATGATCAGGCCGACGGTTGCGGTGACGACGGTCGCGAAGGCGCCGGCCATGATGAAGGCGACGGCGAGCTCGACGAGGTTGCCGCGGAGGATGAAGTTCTTGAAACCGGTCATCCCAGCACGCTAGTCGGGGAAGGCGACGCTGAGGAAGGTGTGCGCAGAGGCGTCCGCGATCCGCGGCACGTCGGCGGGTGGAGCGCCGATCACGACGAGCCGGCCCGGGAGCCCGGACGCACCCGCGTCGACGGCGGCGGCGGGCACCGCGAGCACCGGGACGGCCGACGCCACCACCACCGCCTCCCCGCCCTGCGGGTCGGCCGAGACCAGGTCGACCACGTCGCCGACCCGCAACAGGTCGGCCATGCCCGGGTCGGGGAGCCGCACCGGCACCGCCGACAGGCCGGGGTAGCCCTGGGTCAGAGCGGGCCCGACCACGCGGACGTCGGTCACCGGCTCGCCCGCGCGCAGCGGGCCGGCCAGCGTGCGGCCGACGAGGTCGCCGGCGTCGTGGGTCGCGCCGTGGGGGTCTGAGCCCGGGCTGAAGCCGGCGGTGCGCAGGTCGCCCGGCTCGAGAATGCCGCCCGCGGGCAGGTCGTGGGCGGCCACGACGACCTCGACCGTGGCGGGCGGGGGAGCGGCGGCGGCGTGGATGCCGGTGGCGACCGCGACGGCGGTCAGCAGCGCCGCGAGCAGCCGGCGTCGGGACAGGACCGCACGGCGTACGGAGCGGAGCGGGGCGAGCAGGCGGTCACGGCGCATGCCGCGACGCTAGGAGAATCCCGGCGGCGGTGCGCCGGCTCTCCACAGGTCCTGGGGCGGACCCGTCAGTCGGAGGAGGCGGTGCTCGCGGCGACGGCCGGCTTCGACTCGGTCTTGGTCACCGGCTTGGCGTCGGACTTGGGGGCCGCGGTGTCGCTGGCGGAGCTGCTCGACCGGCTGTCGGTGCGGTAGAAGCCCGAACCCTTGAAGACGACACCGACCGCGTTGAACAGCTTGCGGAGCCGGCCCTCGCAGGCGGGGCACTCCGTGAGAGCGTCGTCGTGGAAGCTCTGGAACTCCTCGAAGGCGTGGCCGCACTCGGTGCAGGCGTACTGGTAGGTCGGCACGGTTCTCCTCCGGACTCTCGTCGATGCTCTGCCGCTGCTGGTGACCACTGCTGGCACTCAACCCTGGCGAGTGCCAATGATACGACACGGCACAATGGCTCGACCATGTCAGCAGCGACGAAGGACAGCCCTCCCGGGGGGCGGTGGCAGCGCTTCCGGGGTGCGCCGCGCCTGGTGCGGGTCGCGTCGTACGTCGCCGCGGGCCTGGTGCTGGTGCTGCTCGCCGGGCTCGTGACCGTCGTGCAGCTCGTGCGCGAGCCGTTCCCGCAGACGACCGGCACGGTGGACGTCCCCGGCCTCGACGGCCGGGTCGAGGTGGTCCGCGACGACCACGGCATCCCCCAGCTCTACGGCGACTCGGTCGAGGACCTGATGCGTGCCCAGGGCTACGTGCACGCCCAGGAGCGCTTCTTCGAGATGGACGTGCGCCGTCACGAGACCGCCGGCCGGCTGGCCGAGATGTTCGGGTCCTCGGCGGTGGCGAGCGACGCCTACGTGCGCACCCTCGGCTGGCGCCGGGTGGCCGAGCAGGAGCTCGCGCTCCTGCAGCCGGAGACGCGCGCGGCGCTCGAGGCGTACGCCGAGGGGGTCAACGCCTACCTCGACACCCACGCGCCGCGCCAGATCGCGGTCGAGTACACCGTGCTGAACGCGCACGGGCTCGACTACGAACCCGAGCACTGGACCCCGGTCGACTCGCTGTCCTGGCTGCAGGCCATGTCCTGGGACCTGGGTGGCAACCTGACCGACGAGGTCGACCGAGCCCTCGCGCTCGCGGGGCACACGCCGGCCGAGGTGGCCGACCTCTACCCGGCGTACCCGGCCGACGAGCACGCGCCGATCGTGGGACAGGGCGCGGTCGTCGACGGCGTCTTCGAGCAGGACGCGACGATGACGACCACCCGCAACCCGCGCCGCCCGGCGTACCTCACCCGCACCCGCGGGGAGGCCCGCGCGACCCTCACGCGGCTGCGCGCGGCGCTCGACCGGATGCCGGCGCTGCTGGGGCGCGGCGACGCCCTCGGCAGCAACGCCTGGGTCGTCTCCGGTGACCACACGACCACCGGCGGCCCGGTGCTGGCCGACGACCCTCATCTCGGCACGTCCGTGCCCGGGGTCTGGATGCAGATGGGGCTGCACTGCCGGGCGGTCACCTCCGACTGTCCCCTCGACGTCGCTGGCTTCACGGTCTCCGGTGTCCCCGGCGTCCTGATCGGCCACAACGCCGACATCGCCTGGGGCTTCGCGAGCCTCGGCGCCGACGTCAGCGACCTCTACCTCGAGCGCGTCGACGGCGACCGCTGGCGCTACGACCGACGCTGGCGGCCACTGCGCTCGCGGACCGAGACCATCCACGTGCACGGCGGGGACGACGTCACGATCACCGTGCGCTCGACGACCCACGGCCCCCTGCTCTCCGACGTCGACAGCGACCTGGCCGACGTCGGCCACGACCCGCCCCGGGTGCCCGGCGTGCCCGACGGCGACTACGCGGTCGCGCTCGACTGGACCGGGCTGCACCCGACCCGGACCGCCGACGCGATCCTCGCGCTCGACGCCGCGACCGACTGGGAGTCCTTCCGGACGGCGGCGGCCTCGTTCGAGGCGCCGGCGCAGAGCGTGGTGTACGCCGACCGCACCGGCCACATCGGCTACCAGGCGACGGGCCGGATCCCGATCCGGCGCTCGGGCAACGACGGGCTGGTCCCGGTGGCGGGCTGGAAGCCGGAGAACGACTGGACCGGCGAGCACGTGCCGTTCGACGGACTGCCGCGGCTGTTCGACCCCGAGGACGGGACCATCGTGGCCGCCAACCAGCAGGTGGTCGGGGGCGACTACCCCTACGACCTGGGCGAGGACTGGGATCTCGGCTTCCGGGCGCAGCGGATCCGCGACCTGCTGCAGGGGCAGATCGAGGCCGGCGGGGTCTCGGTGGCGAGCACGTCCGAGCTGCAGCTCGACGACCTCGACCCGATGGGGTCGGTGCTCACGCCGTACCTGCTCGACGTGCGGCTGCCCCGCGGCTACTACTCCGCCGGTCAGCGGCTGCTGCGGCACTGGGACTTCCACCAGCCGGCCGACAGTGCGGCGGCGGCGTACTTCGACGTGGTGTGGCGCGAGCTGCTCGCCGCCCTCTTCCATGACGACCTGCCCGAGGCCGCCTGGCCCGACGGCGGCGACCGGTGGATGGGGGCTGTCGCCGGCCTGCTCGAGAGGCCCACCGATCCGTGGTGGGACGACAAGCGCACCGAGGACGTGCAGGAGACGCGCGACGACATCTTGCAGCGCGCGCTGCGCAACGCCCGCGACGACCTGACCCGTCGCCAGGCCCTCGACCCCGACGAGTGGACGTGGGGTCACCTGCACCGGCTCGCCCTGCATGCCCCCGGCCGGGACGGCCCGTGGCCGCTGCGGTCCCTGACCGACCGCGGCGGCTGGACGGTCGGCGGCGGGTCGGCGGCGGTCGACGCGACCGCGTGGGACGCGGCGCGGGGGTACGCCGTCACCAGTGCGCCGTCCATGCGGATGGTCGTCTCGCTGGCCGACCTCGACGCGTCGCGCTGGATCAGCCTCACCGGCGTCTCCGGCCACCCGTTCAACGCCCACTACACCGACCAGACCGACCTGTGGGCCGATGGCGACACGCTGCCGTGGCCGTTCACCCCGGACGCCGTCGACGCGGCCGGTGAGGACGTGCTCACCCTGGAGCCGGCCGCCCAGGAGTGACGTCCCGCCTCATCGGAGGCGGACGACCCCCGACGGGCTGGCGGCGAAGCCGACCGGGCGGTCGTGGGGCTCCACGGGGACCTCGACGCCGACCTCGTCGTCGTACAGCAGCACGCAGGTGAACGTCCCGGCCGGCACCCGGCCGAGCGCCCGGTCGTAGCAGCCGCCCCCCTGCCCCAGGCGATCGCCGGTCGGTGAGACGGCCAGGCCCGGCACGAGGACGACGTCCGCCGTGGCGATCGCGTCCACGCCGAGCCGCGGCCCCGCCGGCTCCAGCAGACCCCGGCGGGCCGACACGAGCCGGCCGTCGTCGGCGGCCCAGTCGAGGTCGAGGTCGGGGAGCACCACCGGCAGGATCACCCGCTTGCCCGCGGCGCGCAGCGCCTCGAGCAGCGGGCCGGTGCCGGGCTCGGCGCTGACCGACACGTACGCCGCCACGGTCGCCGCCCGGCGTACCTCCGGACGTGTCATCAGCTGCTCCGCGAGCGCGTCCGCCGCCTCGACCACCTCGACCAGCGGACGCCGGTGACGGGTCGTCAGCAGACGGTCGCGGACCGCCGACTTGGCGGGCGATGCGATGGGTGATTGGGAGCCGGTCACGGGGGAAGCCTACGATCGTGAACATGGGAAGCCCTGGCTTGAAACGAGCCCGCGACAAGATGGCCGCCGAGGGCGTCGACGAGGTCGCGATCGAGACGTTCGCCCACTACTTCCGCCTCCTCGAGCACGGCGAGACCGGGATGATCCCCGAGTCGTCGATCGACCCGGTGGACATGGAGTCGCTGCGGTCGGTGGACGTGTCCGACGAGGCCGCGGCGGAGGCGATCCGCACGACCGCGGTGATCAAGCTCAACGGCGGGCTGGGCACCTCGATGGGCATGGACCGCGCGAAGTCGCTGCTGTGCGTGCGGCGCGGGCTGTCCTTCCTCGACATCATCGCGCGCCAGGTGCTGCACCTGCGCAAGGAGTACGGCGCGACCCTGCCGCTGATCTTCATGAACAGCTTCCGCACCTCCGCCGACACGATGGCGGCGCTGGCGCGCTACGAGGACCTGCCGGTCGAGGGTCTGCCGCTGGAGTTCCTGCAGAACAAGGAGCCCAAGCTGCTCGCCAAGGACCTCTCGCCGGCCAGTTGGCCCAAGGACCCCGACCTGGAGTGGTGCCCACCGGGCCACGGTGACCTCTACACCGCGCTGCGCGGCACCGGCCTGCTCGAGCGGCTGCTCGAGGCGGGCTACAAGCGGGTGTTCGTGTCCAACTCCGACAACCTCGGCGCGGTCCCCGACGCCCGGGTCGCCGGCTGGTTCGCGACCTCGGGCGCGCCGTTCGCGATCGAGGCCGTGCGACGTACGCCGTCCGACCGCAAGGGCGGCCACTTCGCGCGCCGCAAGATCGACGGCCGGATCGTGCTGCGCGAGACCGCGCAGACCCCCGACCAGGACAAGGACGCGCTCGCCGACCTCGACCGGCACAAGTTCTGCTCGACCAACAACCTGTGGTTCGACCTCGTGGCGATGAAGGAGGCCCTCGACGTGCGTCAGGGCATCCTCGGGCTGCCGCTGATCCGCAACGTCAAGACCCTCGACCCCGGCGACCCGTCGACGCCCGAGGTGATCCAGATCGAGACCGCGATGGGCGCGGCGATCGAGATCTTCGAGGGGTCGCGGCTGATCGAGGTGGGTCGCGAGCGGTTCGTGCCCGTCAAGACCACCAACGACCTGCTCGTGCTGCGCTCGGACGTCTACGACATCGGCACGGACTTCGTGCTCGACCAGGCGGCCGCCGAGCTGCCGTACGTGGACCTCGACGGCCACTTCTACAAGCTGGTCGGTGAGTTCGACAAGCGCTTCCCCGACGGCGCGCCGTCGATGAAGAAGGCTCGGTCGCTGCGGGTCGAGGGCGACTGGACGTTCGCCCACGGCGTGCAGGTCATCGGTGACGTGACGCTGGAGGCCACCTCCGCGCAGCGCATCGGCGCCGACGCCGTCCTCGCCGATGGCTGAGCAGCCCGCGGAGCTCACCTCGGTCGACGACCACCTCGCCCGGATCCTCGCGGCCATCGAGCCGCTGCCGGACTTCCCGCAGCCGCTGATGGACGCGCTCGGGCTCGCCGTGGCCGAGGACGTGGTCGCGCCGATCGGGCTGCCGTCGTTCGACAACTCCGCGATGGACGGGTACGCCGTACGCCACGAGGACGTCAGCACCGCCACCGAGGAGACCCCGGTGCACCTGCCCGTGGTGGGCGAGATCGGAGCCGGCCAGGCGCGGCTGCTGGCGATGTCGCCGGGCACTGCCGTCAAGATCATGACCGGAGCGCCGATGCCCGCCGGGGCCGACAGTGTCGTGCCCTACGAGTGGACCGACCGCGGGGTCGCGCAGGTCCGCATCGAGCGGCCCCCGGCGCTGGGGCAGCACGTCCGGCCCGCCGGTGAGGACGTGTCGGCCGGCGACCTGGTCGTGTCCTACGGCACCGTGCTCGGCCCGCGGCACCTGGGACTGCTGGCCTCGATCGGCCGGGCCGCGGTCCGGTCCCGGCCGCGCCCGCGGGTGGTGGTGATCTCGACCGGCTCGGAGCTGCGTGAGCCCGGGAGCGAGCTCGGCCACGACTCCATCTACGACGGCAACTCCTTCCTGCTGGCCGCCGCGGCCCGGGCGGCCGGCGCGATCGCCTACCGGGTCGGGATCGTGCCCGACGAGCCGCGGGCGTTCCTGGACGCGCTCCACGACCAGCTGGTCCGAGCCGACCTGGTCGTGACCAGCGGCGGGGTGTCCCAGGGCGACTTCGACGTCGTCAAGGAGGCGCTGCGGCCGCTCGGCACCGTGTGGTTCGGCGGGGTGGCGATGCAGCCCGGCAAGCCGCAGGGCTTCGGGCACGTCGGCGAGGACCGCACGCCGATCTTCACGCTGCCGGGCAACCCGGTGTCGTCGTACATCTCCTTCCAGCAGTTCGTGCTGCCGGCGATCCGCAAGCTGATGGGTCGTACGCCGTACGCCCGGCCGACCACCACGGCCAGGCTCACGCACGCGATCGGCTCGCCCGCCGGCAAGCGGCAGTTCGTCCGCGCGGAGTACTCCCTCGACCTCGCCGGCCGCGCCGGCGCGTCGGTGACGCCCGTCGGTGGCCACGGTTCCCACCTGATCGGCGATCTGGCATCGTCCGACGCACTGGTCGTCGTGCCCGAGGACGTCACCTCCCTCGAGGCCGGCGCGCAGGTCCAGGTCCAGAGGCTCGACGAGGAGTTCTAGTGTCCGCACCCTCCGAACGGCTCACCCACGTCGACGAGGCCGGGGCCGCGCGGATGGTCGACGTCTCCGCCAAGGACGTGACGGCCCGCGTCGCGACCGCGTCCGGCCGGGTGCTGGTGTCACCCGCGGTCGTCGCCCTGCTGCGCGGCGAGGGCGTGCCCAAGGGGGACGCGCTCGCGGTCGCCCGGATCGCCGGAATCATGGGCGCCAAGCGGACGCCCGACCTCGTGCCGCTGTGCCACCCCCTCGCGATCTCGGGGGTGAGCGTCGACCTCGCGGTGACCGACGAGGCGGTGGAGATCCACGCCACCGTGCGCACCACCGACCGCACCGGCGTCGAGATGGAGGCGCTCACGGCGGTCTCGGTCGCGGCGCTGACTGTCGTCGACATGGTGAAGGCCGTCGACAAGGGCGCGGTGATCACCGACGTGCGCGTCGAGACCAAGGCCGGGGGCAAGTCCGGCGACTGGAGCCGGTCGTGAGCATGCGCGCCGAGGTCGTCGTCGCCTCCAACCGCGCGGCCGCCGGGGTCTACGAGGACACGACGGGCCCGCTGATCGAGGAGTTCCTCCGCGAGCTCGGCTTCGTGGTCGGTGCCCCGGTCGTCGTACCCGACGGCGAACCCGTCGGTGCCGCGATCGCCGCGGCCGCCGAGGGAGGCGCCCGGGTCGTGCTCACCACCGGCGGCACCGGGCTCACGCCGACCGACCGCACCCCCGAGGTGACCCGGCCGCTGCTGGACCGGGAGGTGCCCGGCATCGCCGAGGCGATCCGCGCGTACGGCGTCGCCCAGGGCGTCCCCACCGCCGTGCTCTCCCGCGGTCTGGCCGGCGTCGTCGGCACCTGCCTGGTGGTGAACCTGCCGGGCTCTCGCGGGGGAGTGAAGGACGGTCTCGAGGTGCTCCGGCCGGTGCTGGTGCACGCGGCCGAGCAGGTCGTGGGGAGCGACCATTGAACGGCTGGCCCGCGACGCTGCGCTCCGACGAGGTCACGGTCCGCCCGCTCGCGACCTCCGACGCTGCCGCGTGGCGTGAGGCGCGTCGCCGCAACACGGTCTGGCTGCGCCCCTGGGACGCCACGGTGCCCCCGGGAGCCGACGCGCGGCCATCGACGTTCCGCCAGCTGGTCCGGCGGCTGCACCGGCAGGCCCGGGCCGGCACGACGTACCCCTTCGCGATCGAGGTCGACGGCCGCTTCGCCGGCCAGGTGACCGTCAACAACATCGTCCGCGGGTCGGCGCAGTTCGCCTCCGTCGGCTACTGGCTCGACCGCGAGTACGCCGGCCGCGGGGTGATGCCGCGCGCGGTGGCGCTGGTGATCGACCACTGCTTCACCCGGGCCGGCCTGCACCGCATCGAGATCGCGATCCGCCCGGAGAACTCCAACTCCCTGCGGGTGGTGGAGAAGCTCGGCCTGCGCGAGGTCGGTTACGCCCCGAAGTTCCTGCACATCGACGGCGACTGGCGCGATCACCGGCTCTACGCGGTGACCGTGGAGGAGTGTCCGGGAGGCCTGCTGGCCCGGGTTCGGTCACACCAGTCACACGAGTGAATTTGCGACACACCTGTGGACATCCGAGGTGGCGTGCGCTAACACTCCTAACCTCTGACCTGTGGACGCCAGCGCTCTGATCTTCGTCGCCCTTGCCGTGGCGTGGGCTGCCTACCTGGTCCCGATGGCGCTCCGACGCCACGAGGACGCCGCGAGCAGCCGTTCGGTGGACCGCTTCTCGCACACGATGCGCGTGCTGGCGCGCCGGGAGCCGGTCGACACCCGCAGCGCCCGGCTGGTCACCCCCGGCCGCCCCGCCGGCGAGGCCGTCCCGGTCGCCGCGTCTGTCGAGACCCCCGCTCCCGTCCTCACCCCGGCCCAGGTGCGCGCCCGGCGCGCGGCCGCGAAGCGAGCGACCAAGCGGCGCCGCAACGTGCTGGGCCTGATCCTGCTCGCCAACCTCGCGGTCGTCGGCGTCGCGGCGTTCGGGTTGATCAGCTGGTGGTACGTCGCGATCCCCGCCGGTCTGCTCGTCGCCTGGCTCGTCACCTGCCGGATCATGGTCAAGGGCGAGCGCCGGGCACTGAACCCCGCCGCCCGGATGCCCGTCGAGATCCCGGCCGAGGACGTGCCCGCCGAGGCACCCGCGGCCCGGATCCTCCTCGACGACACCGACGAGGTCGACCCGCTGGCCGACACCTCTGCAGGCATGGCGGCCATCGTCGACCCGGCGCTGTGGGACCCGGTGCCGGTCACGCTCCCGACGTACGTCAACAAGCCCGCCGCGACCCGTCGCACGGTCCGCACGATCGCGCTGGACGACAGCGGCGTGTGGACCTCGGGCCGCACCGACGCCGACGCCCAGATCGCCCGCGAGGCCGACGAGGCCGACCGCGTGGCTCGCCAGGCCCGCAAGGACGGCGACGACCACCGCGCCGTCGGCTCCTGACCCCGGTCGATTCGGGACAACTGCTCGTCGAGTCGGGGGTTCTGACCGTCGAGCCGGGAGTTCTGACCGTTCGCTCGGTGGTTCGGGGAGCCGATTCGGTGCACGCGTGGGGCTGGTGCTAACGTTTCCCACCGCGTCGTAGGACGCACTGGGGCTGTGGCGCAGTTGGTAGCGCGTCTCGTTCGCAATGAGAAGGTCAGGGGTTCGAATCCCCTCAGCTCCACCGACCGACGAGATCAGGTCCGGCACCCAGCGCAGCTATGGGTGACCGGGCCTGTCTCGTTTCTGTACGACGCCGACTCGGCGTGCTGGGGCGTGCAGTTGCGCCGACTCGGCGTGCTGGGGCGTGCAGTTGCGCCGACTCGGCGGGCCCTGCAGCCTCAGCCGGACAGGCGAGCGAGGGCTTCGCGCAGGACGTGATCGGGCACGCGGGGCAGGAACAGCCGCCGAGGCAGGGCGGAGAGCCTGGTGATCTCCTCGTCGAGGCGACGCATCAGGTCGGGTGCGGCGGGCCGGGGGCGACTGCGGACGACGGAGAGGTCGACGCGGTCGAGCACGCCGGCCCGCTGGAGCGCCTCGCCGTCGTCTCGGATATGGCGGGCGTAGAGCTCGCGCTGGCGGGCCTCTCGGACCTCGGCGGGTTGCCCCTCCAGGTCCCGGAAGGCCTCCAGGATCTCGCCTCGCCGCCCACGGACGCCCGGCGGCGAGCCCGAGGTCGCCAGCGCGTGCCACTTGCGGACGAAGTCGTCGTACGTCGTGGACTGGAAGTGGAGGTGGCGCAGGGTCGGATGCTCGAACGCGGGCAGCTCCTCGCCCTCGAGGTCCACGGCTGTGTGCACGCGGAAGCGCGCGGGCCGGAAGGGTCGGATGCCGACCTTGCCGGAGAGGTGGCCGTGGAAGTAGCGGGCGTTGCTGGGACGAGACAGCAGGCCCGCGCGGGTCAGGCTGCCCAGCTCCTGCTTCGTCAGGGGGCGTTTGAAGAGCGTCTCGTCGGTGTCGGGGTCGCTCACGGACTCCAGCGGGGTGAGGCGGACCGCTGACAGCGCCGTCGGGACCGTGTCGAGGATCGTGCGGTCCAGCAGGGCGACCTCGTCGCCGTCGATGAAGAACAACCAGTCGACGCCGCCGACCCGCGCGCACGCGACCCGGGCGAGGTTGGCGACCATGCGCTGGCGGCCGTTGAGCGGTGGAGCGCCGGCCCGCCCCCAGTCACGGTCGCCGAGCCGCACCACCACGGTGTGAGCCTGGTACGCCGGTGGCACCACCAGATCCGGGGTGTCCGTGTCCAGGAACAGCAGCACCCCGTCGGCGCCGTTCGTGAGGTTGAGCTCCAGGAACCGCTCGATGTTGGCTTGGACGTCCTTGACCAGTGCCACGATCACCAGCACGCGCGACCCCCCTGCTGTCGTCCCCCGAAACCTGCATCCGACGGCGTCTCCCTTCCAGTGGACCACCCGAACCTGAACGCCGCCCAAGCGCTCGCTGGCGTGCCCGCGCGACGGCGCTGGCCGGGGCGTGCGAGGCTGCTGCCGAGCCGGACGACACGTGAGAGGGAATTGGAGACGCCGATGAGCGAGCACGAGGTGCGCCAGATCGTCCTGTCGACGGAGGACCTCGACGAGTCGATCCGGTTCTACACCGAGACCCTCGGCTTCGCGCTGAAGTTCCGCGACGGCACCCACTACGCCGCGCTCGACGGCGGCTCGATCACGATCGCGCTCGCCACCGCCCTCGACCACCCGCTGCCCGGCAAGACCGTGGTCGCCGTCCGGACCGACGACGTGGACGGGTTGGCCCGGTCGATCGAGGAGAGCGGTGGCGCGATCGTCACCGCGCCGTACGACGACGCCCACGAGCGTCGCGCGGTCGTGTACGACAACCAGGGCAACGGCCTGGTGCTCTACAAGTCCCGCTGAGGACCTGGCGTCTCGCCGTGTGACGGGCGCGCCCCACAGGTCACGGCGAGGGAGGGATCGGTGAAACCGAGCATGTCGGGCCACTCCGTGCGGCGGACGTGGGACGACGTCAGGCGTCGCTGACCTCCTGCTAGGCGGCGGCCTTGCGATTTCACCTGCTTTTTCTTGACTCGTTCAAGAAAGGCGAGCAGGATGCGGGGCGTGCAGACGCCATCGGACTACCCGCGGATGCTGCGGGAGGCCGCGCTGCGGGTGACCCGTCCACGGGTCGCGGTGCTGGGGGCCGTGCACACCCACGCGCACGCGGACACCGAGTCGATCATCGGCGCGGTGCGCGAGGAGCTGCCCGAGGTGTCCCACCAGGCCGTCTACGACTCCCTGCACACCCTCACCGCTGCCGGGCTCGTCCGCCGGATCCAGCCGGCCGGCTCGGTCGCGCGATACGAGGCGCGCACCGGCGACAACCACCACCACCTGGTGTGCCGCTCCTGCGGGACCGTGGCCGACGTCGACTGCGCCGTCGGCTCGGCCCCCTGCCTGCATGCCTCCGACGACCACGGCTTCACCATCGACGAGGCCGAGGTCGTCTTCTGGGGCCTGTGCCCCTCCTGCTCGCCCACCCGTTCGTGACACGTGAACAACCGCCCGGAAGGAAGATCATGACCGACAGCCAGGACAACGTGACCACCCCCAGCGAGGAGGGCTCCAGCCCGCAGGGCGTGGACCGCAAGGCCGAGGGTGGATGCCCGGTGGCGCACGACGGCGCCACGGGTCAGGGCAGCGAGAGCGAGAACCCCGCGATCGACTCGCCGACGCCCAAGAACGGCGGCCGCCCGCACACCAACAAGGACTGGTGGCCCAACCAGATCGACCTGTCGGTCCTGCACACCCAGTCGTCGAAGAGCAACCCGCTCGGTCCGGACTTCGACTACTCCGAGGAGTTCAAGAAGCTCGACCTCGCCGAGCTGCGCCGCGACATCGTGAGCGTGCTCAACACCTCCCAGGACTGGTGGCCGGCCGACTTCGGGCACTACGGCGGCCTGTTCATCCGGATGAGCTGGCACGCCGCCGGCACCTACCGCATCTACGACGGCCGTGGCGGCGCCGGCGAGGGCAGCCAGCGGTTCGCGCCGCTCAACAGCTGGCCCGACAACGCCAACCTCGACAAGGCCCGCCGCCTGCTGTGGCCGGTCAAGCAGAAGCACGGCCAGGCGATCTCCTGGGCCGACCTGCTCGTCTACGCCGGCACCGTCGCGATGGAGGACATGGGCTTCTCGACCTTCGGCTTCGGCTTCGGCCGTGAGGACATCTGGGAGCCCGAGGAGGTCATCTGGGGTCCCGAGGACACCTGGCTGGGCGACGAGCGGTACGCCGAGGAGCGCTCGCTCGACGAGATGCTGGGCGCGGTCCAGATGGGCCTGATCTACGTCAACCCCGAGGGTCCCAACGGCAACCCCGACCCGGTCGCGTCGGCCAAGGACATCCGCGACACGTTCGCGCGGATGGCGATGAACGACGAGGAGACCGTCGCGCTGATCGCCGGCGGCCACACGTTCGGCAAGACCCACGGCGCGGGTGACGCCGACCTGGTGGGTCCCGAGCCGGAGGCCGCGCCGCTGGAGGAGCAGGGCCTGGGCTGGAAGAGCTCGTTCGGCTCCGGCAAGGGCGCCGACGCGATCACCTCGGGTCTCGAGGTCACCTGGACCACCACGCCGACGCGGTGGAGCAACGACTTCTTCAAGATCCTGTTCGGCTACGAGTGGGAGCTGACCGAGAGCCCGGCCGGCGCCAAGCAGTGGGTCGCCAAGGACGCCGAGGACATCATCCCCGGCCCGACGGCGGACTCGCCCAAGCGCAAGCCGACCATGCTGACCAGCGACCTCGCGCTGCGCTTCGACCCGGCGTACGAGAAGATCTCGCGCCGCTTCCTCGAGAACCCCAACGAGTTCGCGGCCGCCTTCGCCAAGGCCTGGTACAAGCTGCTGCACCGCGACATGGGCCCGGTCTCGCGCTACCTCGGCCCGTGGGTGCCCGAGCCGCAGCTGTGGCAGGACCCGGTGCCGGCGCACCAGGGCGAGCTGATCTCGGACGCCGACGTCGCGACGCTGAAGTCGAAGGTCCTCGAGTCGGGGCTCACCGTCTCCGAGCTGGTCACCACCGCCTGGGCGTCGGCGTCGACGTTCCGCTCCACCGACAAGCGCGGTGGCGCGAACGGCGCCCGCGTCCGCCTGGAGCCGCAGCGCAGTTGGGCGGTCAACCAGCCGGAGCAGCTGGCCGCCGTCCTCGCGAAGCTCGAGGCGATCCGCTCGGAGTTCAACGCCGCCGGCGGCGCCCAGGTCTCCCTGGCCGACCTGATCGTGCTGGCCGGCAACGCGGCGGTCGAGAAGGCCGCCCGGGACGCCGGCGTCGAGGTCACGGTGCCGTTCCACGCCGGGCGCACCGACGCCACCCAGGAGCAGACCGACGTCGACTCCTTCCGCGTGCTCGAGCCGCGTGCCGACGGGTTCCGCAACTACCTGCGCACGGGCGACAAGCTGCAGCCCGAGAAGCAGCTGGTCGAGCGGGCCTACCTGCTCGGCCTGACCGCCCCCGAGATGACCGCGCTCCTGGGCGGCATGCGAGCGCTGGGCACCAACGTCGGCGGCGCCGCGCACGGCGTGCTCACCGACCGGGTCGGTGTGCTGACCAACGACTTCTTCGCCAACCTGCTCTCGCCGGGCACGGTGTGGAAGGCCTCGGAGTCGGAGGAGAGCGTCTACGAGATCCGCGACGTCGCCACCGGAGCCGTGAAGTGGACCGCCACCGCGGTCGACCTGGTCTTCGGCTCGAACTCCCAGCTGCGTGCGCTCGCCGAGGTCTACGCCAGCGAGGACGCCCGCGAGAAGTTCGTGCACGACTTCGTCGCCACGTGGGTCAAGGTCATGGAGCTCGACCGCTTCGACCTCGCCTGAGGATCCAGGTCCGGGCCGGCTCGCGGAGCCGGCCCGGACCGGGCGGTCCAGACCGCCCATGACCCGAGGTGCG
Organism: Nocardia sp. 149-1B; assembly: GCF_057747975.1. NCBI lineage: Bacteria > Bacillati > Actinomycetota > Actinomycetes > Mycobacteriales > Nocardiaceae > Nocardia > Nocardia sp. 149-1B. The sequence continues at coordinate 4,093,076 of NZ_CM173233.1, read as the reverse complement.
AACGCCTGCGGCGTCATCGCGACCTCGACAGGATGCAGGGCGTGGTTCGCCGTTCCCTCCTCCTGCCCCTGCTCACCCTCCTCGCGACCTCGCTCGCCGCGGTTCCCGCCAGCGCGACAGGAGGTGTCGCCAGGGCACCGGCACCCACCGCCACCGCCGCACAGGCGTTGTCCGCCCAGCTGCGCGCGGTTCCGGGCGGCACCGTGGTGGGCAACCGCGTCTACTACGGGGACGGCACGGTCTTCGTCGCGGTCGACGCCGGGGCAAACTCGATGGGCCAGTGCGCGTCCGGACAGTTCTGCATCTGGGCCGCCGGCGGCTACATCGGCTCGTTCGCCTACCGGACCGGCCAGGACGTCACCCGCACGCTCGACGTCGCGGTCGGGTCGATCTACAACAACCGGGCCAAGTCCGCGCGGCTTTACTCCAGCAGCGGCACGACCTCGACCTGCTACGCCCCGCAGGCCCAGGACTCCAGCGTCGACCCGGCGTACGGCGCCGCCGTGAAGGTCTACCTCTCCGACACCACCGGCTGCTGAGCCGGCCAGCCCTCAGCGCTGGCGTTCGGGAACCTCGGTGAAGGGGATCCGCCGCGACTCCACGAGGGCGGTGAAGGCCGTGACCGCCGGAGGCGTGACGCCGAAGTCGTTGCCGCCGCGCAGGAGCACGTCCTCGTTGCCCAGCAACGCACCGGTCTCCGGATCGGCGTAGAGGATCGTCGTCCGCGTGCCGTCGGCCGACGGCACGCTGAACCCGACCGCCGGACGGTCGAGACGGTCGACGGTCGTGCCGAGGTAGGTCACCTCGGGTTGGCCGACCAGGGTCCGCCAGAGCGCCGCGACGAGATCGGGCGGCAGCACCCAGGTGTAGTGCAGGTTGACCAGCTCGAAGCTCAGGCAAGCGGCGAGCACGGGGCAGTCCACCGGACTGGACACGAGGCGGTGGATCAGCCTGGCCGGGTCGCGGGGCAGGTGTGCCGGGTAGTCCGCGCCCTCGCTCGGGCCGGCGAAGGTCTCGTCGGTGGTCGGCTCGGGACCGGCGCTGGGGTCCTCGACCTGGCCGTGCACGTCCAGAGGGGCGCCGCGCGTCTCGAGGCTGCGCATGCGCCCGTCCGGGAAGAGGTAGCGTCGCACGATCGTCGGCACCAGGTCCGCCCCCGCGACGGGGGCGTCCTTCGCGCGTTTCGTGAGGAACCACCCGTCGAGCACGACCTCCTGGACGGGACCGTCGCTGCTGGCGGGCTGCGCGGCGGCCCGGTCCGCGAGATCCTCCAGCGCGTCGTCAGCGGCCACGCCGTGGAGGGTGGAGTCGTCGTCGAAGGACGCGAGCGAGAACGTCGGGAGCGGCGGGCTCGTCCAGGTCGTGGGCTCGGCCTGGGGAGGACGCGACCGCTCGCGGTCCTGCTGCCAGGGCTGGGCGAGGAGCGTGATCGTGAGAATCACCGCGAGCACGGCGGCGAGCGAGCCGAGCGCCAGCGAGCGCACCCTGCGGTGTGCGTCGAGCCGGCCCGGACGGGCCGGTCGACCGGGCGTCTCGTCACGCGGGCTGGCCACGATCCGCTCGAGGGCGGCGCGCGCCACCTCGTCGGTGCGGAGCGTCTCGTCCTGGGTCAGCTCGCGGGGAGCGGGCTGCGATGCGCCGGCTGAGGCGAGGAGCGCGCGGACGTCGTCCTCGAGTGCTGCGGCCTTCTTCCGCCTCATCGGTCCACCTCCCCACGGATCACCTGGGCGAGCCGGTTGCGGGCTCGCCGGAGACGCATGCTGACCGCGCCGGGGGAGCTGTCGAGGATCTCGGCGATCTCGGCCACCCGGAACCCCTCGACCACCAACGTGACGACCGCGCGCTCGCGCTCGGGCAGCTGGGCGAGCAGCAGGCTGGCCGATTCCTCGGCCTCCCGCTCCTGCACCTGGTCGGCCACGTCCGGCTCCGCCGTGCGGTCGGTCAGGTGGTGCTCGGCGACGGCATCCAGCAGGCGGGCCCGCCGGGCGCTGGCGCGTCGGGCGTTGCGGATGTTGCCCTCCAGGACCCGGTAGGCGAACGCGTGGAGCTGCAGCTCCTCGGTAGGGGTCGAGGGAGCCGGCAGGTTCTTGGTCCAGATGGTGTGCAGGGCCGAGATCGCCGCCTCGTTGGCGGTGTCGGCGTCCAGGCTGCGCATGGCGTGGCGCAGCAGCCGAGGTCGCATGAGCTCGAAGAACTCCTCGAACTCCCCGACGTCCACGCCGATCCCTTTCCTGGCCCGATCCGGTCAGATCTGCGGCGTTCATCGAAGCACAACACCGTGCCCCCACAGGCACGCGCTGGCGTCTCCGACGCGGAGACGCCAGCGCGTACGGCGGTGATCCCCCGGGACATCACCGCGCTCAGGCCGATGACCACCCCCGTGACATCACGGCCCTGGGAAGGAAGCTCTCGGGGTGGGGGAGCGGTGGTCGGATCGACCGGTGGGGACCTGGTCGTCTGCGGGGTCGTCGGACCTCGCTGTCATCCGCTGCCGTCACACCTGGAACTGTCCGGCACCGCCGCGGATCTCACGCGCGGCCCGGATCTCGGCCCGATGGTCTAGACCTCGAGGGCGGTGCGCGCGGCGGCCGCTAGGACCGGTACGTCGGCGGCGGCTGCGCCGACCAGGTCGAGGGCCATCAGGGCGGCGCCCACGACCGGAGGGATGTCGCTGACGCGCACCTCGACCGGCAGGTCGTCGAAGACACCGCGGATCCGGGCGACCAGCAGCGGGTCGCGCGACTGGAGGAGACCACCTCCCAGCACGACCGTGGCCGGGTCCTCGCCCCAACCGAGACGCTCCAGCGCGGTGCGCGCGAGCAGTCCGACCTCGTCGGCGAGGTGGTGCGCGATCGAGATGGCGGCCGGATCCCCCTCCGCGGCCGTCGCGAACACCACCGGTGCGAGCTCGAGGAGCCGGTCGACTCCGAGGTCCCCGGTCATCATCGCCTCGGTGACCTCCAGCGGACGGGCGAGCCCGAAGTGCTCGGGCACCCGGAGGCGCAGCAGCGTGTCCTCGCCCCGGCCGTCCTCGGCGCGGCACGCCAGCGCCAGGGCGTCGCCGCCCACGTCGTAGCCCCCGCCCCAGTCGCCGCTGAGCCGGCCCATCGCGTGGAACCGGGCCACCCGGTCGCCTCGGACGCCCACGCAGTTGATGCCGGCGCCCGCCACCACCGCGACCCCCTCGCCGGATGCCGACCCGGTGCGCAGCACCGCGAACGTGTCGTTGCGGACCGTCACGCGCCCGGCCACCGCCGCGGCCTCGACCAGCGCCGACATCTCCTGCTCCTGGCGCGGCAGGTCGAGCCCCGCCATCGCGAACGCCGCGGCGGCGAAGCCGGTCCGGACGCCGCAGGCGCGCCGCGCCAGCTCCAGTGCGTGCTCGACCGAGTCGGAGGGGGACAGGTGACCGGTCACGAGCCCTGGCCCGGCGGCGACGCCGGCGAGCCGGCCGTCGGCGTCGGTGACGGCCACGTGGGTCTTGGAGTTGCCGACGTCGACCGCGAGGACGCCGGCGTCCCCGCTCACCGCGCGAAGCGCGGGAGGTACGCCGCGCTGGTCTCCAACAGCCGTGGGACCAGGCCCTCGACGAGCTCCCACTGCCCGACGAGCGGGTGCGCGAGCAGGGCCCGGCGTACGTCGTCGGGGTCGCCCGAGAGCGCGGCCCGGGCGGCCAGCCGCTCGTAGGCGCTGACCGCCTGCACCGGCCCGAGCATCAACGGCGACATCTCGGACTGGGGGAGCGGCTCGATGCCGGCGGCGCTGACCAGGCAGCGCGTCTCGATGACGTCGTCGTCGGCGAGCCCCGGGATCAGGCCGTTGTTGCGGACGTTGATCACGTGCGCGCTCTGCTCCGGTGCGTGCAGCGAGGCGAGCAGGTCGACGGCCGCCTCGCTGTAGAACGCACCACCCCGGTGCTCGAGCTGGGCGGGCTTCTCGACCAGGTCCGGCGACCGGTAGAGCTCGAGCAGCTCGGCCTCGAGCTCGGCGACCACGGTGGCGCGCGGCTTGTCGGCCTTCATCTGGGCCACGGTCTGGTCGTGGAAGTAGTAGTAGCGCAGGTAGTAGGACGGCAGGGCGCCGAGCAGACGGACCAGGTGCTCGGGGAACGGCGAGCGGCCGAGCAGCTCGTCCATCCGGTCGCGGAACAGCGTGGGCAGCACGTCCTCGCCGTCGAGGAACACCCGGCGCATCCAGGAGAAGTGGTTGAGCCCGACGGGGTCCACCTCGATGCGTGCCGGGTCGACCTCGAGCAGCCGGGCCATCCAGCGCTGGACCCCGATCGCGTAGTTGCACAGGCCGATCGCCCGGTGCCCCTCGTCGAGCAGCGCCCGGGTCACGATGCCCACGGGGTTGGTGAAGTCGATGAACCACGCGTCGGGCTTTGCCAGGCGGCGCACCTCCTCGGCGATCTCGAGCACGACCGGCACCGTCCGCAGCGCCTTGGCGAGCCCGCCGGCCCCGGTGGTCTCCTGGCCCAGGCAGCCGCACTCGAGGGGGAACGTCTCGTCGGCCAGCCGCGCGGTCTGGCCGCCGACCCGCAGCTGGACCAGCACGGCGTCGGCGTCGCGGACCGCCTCGGTGCGATCGGTGGTCAGGCGGACGTCGGTGGCGAGCCCCTGGTGGGCCAGCATCCGGCGGGCGAAACCGCCCACCACCTCGAGCCGGGCGCCGTCGATGTCCATGAGCACCAGCTCGTCGACGGACAGCCGGGCCTGCTGGGCGGCGAGGCCCGAGACCAGCTCGGGGGTGTAGGTGGAGCCGGCGCCGATGACCGCGACCTTCATGGACTTGCTACCTCTCGTGCTCACGGGGCGTGTGGAGGTGCCATCGTGGCACCAGGAGACCAGAGTATGGGATCGTTTCCACAAACACGAGAGGACCACGGTGGAACAGCGACGCAACGGGGTGCACCTGCTCACGTACGCAGACCGGTTCGGAGGTGACCTCGCCGGGCTGCGGCGGCTGCTGACCGACAGCCCGTTCGCGGTGTTCGCGGGCGTGCACATCCTCCCGTTCTTCACACCGTACGACGGCGACGACGCCGGCTTCGACCCCGTCGACCACACGACGGTCGACCCGCGTCTGGGCGACTGGTCCGACGTCCTCGCCCTGCGCGAGGCCGGTCTCGAGGTCACCGCCGACGTGATCGTCAACCACGTCTCGGCCGACTCCGCGGAGTTCCAGGACTGGCTGGCGCGGGGGGAGGAGTCGCCGCACGCCGGGATGTTCCTCACCTTCGACACCGTCTTCCCCGACGGCGGCACCGAGGCCGGGATCACCGCGATCTACCGGCCGCGTGCTGGACTGCCGTTCACGCCGTACGCGATGGCCGACGGCACCCGCCGCCTGGTGTGGACCACGTTCATGCCCTCCCAGGTCGACCTCGACGTCGCTCACCCGGTGGCGCGCGAGTACCTGTCCCGGGTGATGCGCACCTTCGCCGAGGCCGGTGTGCGCACGGCCCGTCTCGACGCCGTGGGGTACGCCGTGAAGACCGCCGGCACGGACAGCTTCATGACCGAGCAGACGCTGGAGTTCGTCCACGAGGTCACCGAGCTCGCGCACGCCGAGGGCCTCGAGGTGCTGGTGGAGGTGCACGCCCATCACAGCCAGCAGCGCGCGGTCGCGGCGGTGACCGACCTCATCTACGACTTCGCGCTCCCGCCGCTGCTGCTCGAGGCGCTCGAGACCGGGGCGGTCGACAAGCTCGACGAGTGGCTGCGGGTCCGCCCCACCAACGCGATCACGGTCCTCGACACCCACGACGGCATCGGGGTGATCGACGCCGGACCGGCGCGCGAGTGGCCCGGTCTCATGGACCACGACGAGATGGCCGCGGTGTTCGAGGCCGCCGCGCGACGTACGAACGGCGAGTCCGCACGCGCCTCGACCCCGGTGGCCTGGGCGGCGCTCCCGCACCAGATCAACTCGACGTTCTACAGCGTGCTCGGCGAGGACGACGACGCCTACCTGCTCGCTCGGGCCTTTCAGCTGTTCACGCCCGGGCGCCCGCAGGTCTACTACGTCGGCCTGCTCGCCGGCAGCAACGACGTCGCGCTCGCCGAGCAGACCGGCGTGGGCCGCGAGATCAACCGCCACCGCTACACCGCCGCGGAGATCGACGCCGCCCTGGCGCGCCCCGTCGTCCGGGCCCAGCTCGACCTGATCCGCCTGCGCGGCAGCCACCCGGCGTTCGACGGCGAGTTCACCGCCACCCGGGACGGCGCCGGCGTGCTCGTGCTGACGTGGACCAACGGTGAGCACCGGGCCGAGCTGCGCGCCGACCTCGCCTCCCGCGTTCACACGGTGACCGCCACCTGACGCCGGGGCCCGGGGTGGGGGACCTCAGAGTCGCGCGCGCAGCTCGTTGACCTGCGCGTCGGTGAGTGCGACGAACGGCAGGGCGCGCAGCGTCAGCACGAGCTGGGCGGCGGCCTCGATCTCCTCCGCGGTGTCGACCGCGGCGCCGAGCGAGGCGGCCGCCGCGATGCTGCCGTGGTTGGCCAGCAGCAGGCACGGCGCCTGACCGGCCAGCTCCGCGACGCCGGTGGCGAGCTCGGCCGAGCCCGGCAGCGCATAGGGCGCGCGCGGGAGCGGCCCGACCTTCGTCACCTGGTACGGCGTGAGCCACGGCGCGGGATCGGTCAGGCAGCTGAGCGCCGTGGAGCACGGCGCATGCAGGTGCACGACCGCGGCCGCGTCGGGGCGGGCGGCGTACACCGCCCGGTGCAGCGGCAGCTCCTTGGACGGCCGGCCCGACTCCGGGTCGCCCTCGGCGACCGGGGCGAGCGCGAGGTCACCGGGCCGCACGTCGGACATGCCGATACCGGTGGGGGTGATCAGCAACCGGTCGCCGACGCGAACGCTGATGTTGCCGGAGCTGCCGGGCGAGAGCCCGCGCGCGGCCAGCCGCCGGGCCGCTGCCACCACGGCCGCCCGGAGGTCGTCCATCGTGGGGCTCACAGCCACGCCTCCTCGAACAGGCCGTCGTCGCCGAAGTTGCCGGACTTGAGCAGCAGCCGCAGGCCGGGGTCGGGGCGCGGGCTGCACCAGGCGAGGCCCGGAGCGACGTGCTCGCGGACCTCGAGCGCACGCAGCCCCAGGGCCCGGCCCACCGCACCGGACGTCTCGCCACCGGCGACGAGCAGCTGGGTGACGCCGAGCTCCGTGACCGCGCGCCGGGCGACCTCGGCGAGGGTGGCCTCGAAGTCGCCGGCGCGCCCGGGCAGGCGCTCGTCCGGGGCGGCCGTCGAGTACACCAGAGCCGGCTCGTGCGTGCTCGCCAGGAACGCCAGCGCCGCGTCGGCCCCGCCGGGCTCGACGCGGTACGCCGGCCCGGTGAACCGGGCGACCTGGGCGCGGGTCTGCTCCGAGCAGGAGCCGGCCACGACGAGCCGGCGCCCCGGCGGGACCGGCATGGCCGTGGGGGCGTGGGCCCCGCGGCCGAGGGCCCGGGCGAGCGCGGCGGCGAGTCCGGCGGCTCCGCCCCACAGGTCCACCCGGCCCTGCGTGGCCCGGTCGAGCAGCGACCGGGCGTGCGCGTCGAGGTCGGCGTCGTTGAGGGCGTCGAGCACCACGTGGCCCGGGGCGAGGGAGCCGCGCGAGACCGGCCGCCGGCTCTGTCGCGCGAGCACCCGCACCAGGTCGGGGTCGGTCATCGGGGTCAGCGGGTGGTCGCGCAGCGAGGACTCCGAGAGCAGCCGGTCGCCGACGAAGAGATGCCCGCGGTAGACGGTCCGCCCGACCTGCGGGGTGGCGGGCGTGGTCAGGTCGGTCTCCGCGCCGAGCTCGTCCATCAGCGCGTCCGCGACCGGCCCGATGTTGCCCTCGTCGGTGGAGTCGAACGTCGAGCAGTACTTCTGGTAGATCCAGCGGGCGCCGGCGGCTCGCAGCGCCCGCGCCGCCGCGACCGAGTCGGTCACGGCCTCCCCGACGGGGGCCGTGCGCGACTTCAGGGCGACGACCGCGCACGCGACGTCCGGCACCGGCTCCTCCGGGTCGAGCAGCACGGCGGCGGGAAGTCCGGCCAGGTCGACGGCGGCGGCGAGGTCGACGGCCCCGGTGAAGTCGTCGGCCACCACCCCCAGCTGGAGCCCGGGGTCAGGCACGGGCATGCAGCACGTCGGCGTACGGCCAGCCGGCCAACGCCTCCGGGGACGCGTCGGTGACGAGCACGGTCACGGCGTCGGGAGTCGCGAACCGCACCGAGGCGCGGGCGCCGAGCTTGTGCCGGTCGGCCAGCACCACCACACGGTCGGCGCCGGCGATCAGCGCGCGCTTGATCTCCGCATCCACGGGGTTGGCGGAGTAGAGCCCACGCTCGTCGACGGCCGTGCAGGACACCACGGCGACGTCGACGGCCAGGTCGCGCGCCGCGGTCCACGTGGCCGGGCCCGTGAACGAGCGGGTCGTCGGCTCGTAGAAGCCCCCGAGAGCGACCAGCTCGCGGCCGTCGCCCGGACCGCAGGCCATGATCACCGGCAGCGAGTGGGTCACCACGGAGACCTCGTCGGGCAGGAACTCCGTGATCGCGGCGACCGTCGTGCCCGCGTCGAGCGAGACCCAGCCCGCGCCGTCCAGCAGCCGGGCCGCGGTCCGCGCGATCGCGCGCTTGGCCGGGGCCGCGCTCGCCCGGCGCTCCTCGAACGGCTCGGCTCCGCCCGCGCCCGGGAGGCTGGCGCCCCCGGGAACGCGACGCGCGAGGCCCTCGTCGGCGAGCCGCCGCAGGTCGCGCCGGATCGTCATCTCCGAGACGCCGAGCTCGGCCGCGACGTCGGCGGACGAGACGTACCCGCTGGCCGTGAGCCGGTCGAGGACGTCCTGCCGGCGGGCCGGCGCATCGGAGTAGCGCACGGGCGCCATCCAAGGCCGACGCGCGGCAGATGTCAAGATCTGCACATACTTGCCAAGATTGTCCAGTTTCGAACACACTGCTCGGGTGGCACTCCGGGACTCCGGCTTACGCGTCGCCGGCCTCGACCTCGGCACGTCGTACCTCAAGGCCGTCTGCGTGGACCTCGACCCCACGTCGGACCGGCCCGCGGAGACCGTGGTGCTTCGCCGTACGCCGACCCCGTCGGCCGCGGACGACCTGGTCGCGGCGGCCCTCGGCCTGCTGCGCGAGGTGACCGAGACCGGTGGGGCGGTGGCGGCCATCGGCATCGCGTCGATGGCCGAGACCGGGGTGCCGCTCGACGCGGCCGGCCGGCCGCTCACCTCCCTGCTGACCTGGGACGCCCGGCGGCCCACCAGCAGCGCCCTGGACGGCCTCGACCCCGCCGACCTGTTCGCCCGCACCGGCGTCCGCCTCTCCCCGAAGGTCCCCCTGGCGACCTGGGCCTGGCTCGCGCACTGGCATCCCGACGTCCGTGCCCGGATGCGCCACTGGGCCGGCGCGGGTGACCTGGTCGCCCACGCGCTCACCGGCCGGGTCGTCACCGACCACACCCTGGCCGGGCGCACCGGGGCACACCTGCTCGACGAGGACCGGTGGGCCGAGGACCTGCTCGGCCTGGTGGGCCTGCGACCCGAGCTGCTCCCCGAGGTCGCCGGCGCCGACGACATCGCCGGGCTCACCGACGGGGTGCCGGTGGTGGTCGCCGGGCACGACCACCAGGTCGGGGCGCACGCGTGCGGGGTCCGAGCCGCGGGCGACACCGCCGACTCGCTGGGCACGACCGAGGTCGTGCTCCGGGTCCTCGACGGAGCGCCGGATCCCGACGAGGTGCGCGCGGCCGGCATGAGCCTGGTGCGGACCGTCGGGGGGCGAGCGCGGGCGCTGATGGCCGGCAACGGGTCGGCGGGAGCGGCGTACGCCGCCTGGATCGCCGAGCACCCCGAGAGTGCCGACCTGCCGCACGGCCCGAGCGGCCTGCTGGTGCTGCCCTACCTGCGCGGCCGTCAGTGCCCCGACCCCGACCCCGGCGCGACCATGCGCGCGGTCGGCGACGTCGCGAGCGCCACGCCGGGCGCGCTCACCAAGGCGGTCCTGGAGGGCCTGTGCCTGCAGACCCGCTGGATGTACGACGAGCAGCGGCGGCTCGATCCCGGCCCGGCCGACGGTCCGGTCGTGCTCTTCGGCGGCCCCGGCGCGCGCAACGGCGACTGGACGCGGGTGAAGGCCGAGGTCCTGCCCCGCCCGCTGACCGTGGTCGCGCAGGACGAGCCGGTCGCGGTCGGGGCGGCGATCGTCGCGGCGGAGCGCGCCCGGCTCGTCGAGCCCGGCGCGGTCGTCCTGCCCGCGGTCGGGGTCGCCGCGCCCGGGGGCGACCCCTATCACCGGACCTATGAGGAGTTCGTGCGTCAGGCACGACGAGGAGAGAGAAGCAGATGACCCAGACCCAGCAGCCCACGCTCGACGCGATCGCCCGCCCCGGGGGTGGGTTCGCGATGGTGGCGATGGACCAGCGCGAGAGCCTGCGCGCGATGTACGACGCCGCCGGTGCCGGGCGGCCCGGTGACGAGGTGCTCGTGGACTTCAAGCTCGACGTGGCGCGGGTGCTCGCGCCCCACGCGTCCGGCTTCCTCATCGACCGCCACTACGGGTTCGACCGGGTCCGCGACGAGCATCTGGTGCCAGCCGGCTGCGGCCTGATCCTCGCTGCCGACGCGCTCGAGCAGGAGCCCGGGGGACCCGTCGAGGAGACCGGCCTGGACGAGGTCCCCCTCGCCGAGGGCTTCGACCTGCGCGGGGTGAGCGCCCTGAAGCTGCTGGTGATCTGGCGTCGTGACGCGAAGCGCCAGCAACGGGTCGAGCTGGCACGACGGTTCGCCGCAGAGGCCCGGGCGCGCGGCGTGCTCTCTGTGCTCGAGCCGGTCGTGCGTGCCACCCCCGAGGAGGCGGCGGCCGGCACCTGGGACCTCGACGACGCGATCCGCGAGGCCGCCCGTGAGCTGTCCCCGATCGGCGCCGACCTCTACAAGGTCCAGGTGCCCTCGTGCGGTCGCGGCAGCGACGCCGAGCTCCTCGAACGCTGCCAGGCGCTCGCGGCCGACATCACCGGCCCGTGGGTGGTGCTGTCCCAAGGTGTCCACCACGATGACTTCCTGCGCGCGGTCACGCTGGCCTGCCAGGCCGGCGCCAGCGGGTTCCTCGCCGGCCGCGCGCTCTGGTCGGACCTGGTCGGCTCCGCCGACCTGCCCGAGGCGCTGCGTGAGGTCGCCGTACCCCGCCTCGAGCGGCTCGGCGCCGCCGTCGACGAGCACGCGCGGCCCTGGCGGGACGCATGAGGGCGGGCCTGCTGCACACGGTCCCCGCGCTGGCCGAGGTGTTCCAGTGCCGGGTGACCGAGCTCGCGCCGGAGCTCGAGCTCACCCACGTGGCGGACCCCTCGCTGCTGGCCCGGGCCATCGCGACCGGGGTCGACGAGGAGGTGTGCGAGCGGGTGCTCGCGCACGTGCGGCACCTCGTGGCGACCGGCGCACAGGCCGTGATGGTCACCTGCTCCTCGATCGGGGAGGCCGCCGAGGCGGCCGCCCGAAGTGTCGAGGTGCCGGTGCTCCGCGTGGACGAGGCGATGGCCGAGCGCGCGATCGAGACAGCGGCGAGCGGTCAGGGTCGGGTCGTCGTGCTGGCCACGCTCGAGTCGACGCTCGGCCCGACCGGGCGGCTGCTGCGCCGCCGTGCGGAGGGGCGGCCCGGGGTGTCGATCGCCTCGGTGCTCGTCGCGGGCGCCGCGGCGGCGCGTGGCGCGGGCGACGTCGCCGAGCACGACCGACTGGTCCGGGCCGCGGTCGAGCGTGCTGCCGACGGGGCCGACGCGATCGTGCTCGCCCAGGCCTCGATGGCCGCGGCGGTGGACCAGTCCGGCCCGGTGCGCGTGCCGGTGCTGGGGTCCGTCGACACGGGCGCGGCGCGCCTGGTCGCAGGTGTCACAGGAGTGTTATCGAGAAAGTGTTGACCATCACCGGACAGTGTGGGTACGTTCTCACATGGAATCGATGCCACAGTGATTGGCGTCACTGATCCACCTCGAGCCGGGCGTCTGGAGGCGCCCCTCAACCATCGGAGGAACGGTCCATGAAGACTCGTCAAGCCCTGAGCGTGGCCGCCTGTGCCTCGCTGCTCGCGTTGTCCGCCTGCGCCCAGGGCTCCAGCGACGACAACAAGACGAAGTCCAGCGACTTCGACCCAGCCAACAAGTACAGCGGCAGCATCCAGGCCATGGGCTTCGGGGCCGGCGACGAGATCGCCACGACTCGCATGGACATCGCGCAGAAGTCGCTCGGCGGGGCGAAGGTCAAGCTCATCGAGGGTGACCTGGACGTCCAGGCGTTCCTCACCTCGGTGGCCTCGGGCGACGCCCCCGACATCGTCTACGCCAACCGCGACCAGATCGGCACCTTCGCCAGCCGAGGTGCGATCATCCCGCTCACCGACTGCATCAAGGGCGAGGGCATCGACACCAGCGTCTTCGACAAGTCCGCGCTGGGCCAGGTGACCTTCGGCGGTGACGTCTACGGCATCCCGGAGTTCAGCACCGTACAGGTCGTGCAGGCCAACCAGAACCTGATGGACGCCGCCGGCGTGACCATGGACGACCTCAACGGCAGCGACCCCGACGCGGTCACCGAGGCCGCCAAGAAGATGTACTCCGCACCCGGCGGCAAGCTCAAGGTCATCGGCTACGACAGCAAGCTGCCGGAGTTCCTGCCCCTGTGGTCCCACATCTTCGGCACCGACCTGATCTCCCCCGACGGCCGCACCGCGCAGCTCAACGACCCCAACGTGGTCGCCGCGCTGACCTGGGCGGTCGGGATCTACGACGAGCAGGGCGGCTTCCCGAAGGTCAAGGCCTACCGCGACTCGGCCGACTTCTTCGGAGCCGGCAACCAGTACGCCAGCAACACCCTGGGCGCCATGCCGATGGAGCAGTGGTACATCAACGTGCTCAACGACGTCTCGCCCGACGCCCCGATGGCCTTCGGTCCGGTCGAGGACGCCGACGGCAACCCGGTCGCGTTCAACTCCGGCTCCGCGTGGGCGATCCCGAAGGGCTCGCCGAACCCCGGCGCCGCCTGCCGCTTCGCCAAGGAGATGACCGCCACGGACTCCTGGGTCGCCGCGGCCCAGGCGCGCATCGACCTGCACAAGAAGGACAACAAGCCCTTCACCGGCGTCATCACCGCCAACACCGAGGCCGATGCCAAGATCGAGGCGATGACCACCGCGAACGAGGAGCCGTGGAAGGACGGCGTGGACGCGGTCTACGCGGCGAGCAAGAACACCTTCGCCTACCCGGCCAACCCCGCCGACGCGGAGTTCAAGACCGCCTGGCAGGACGCCGTGAACCGCGTGCTCAACGGTCAGCAGGACCCGCAGGAAGCGCTCGACCAGGCCCAGCAGGAGGCGCAGGACGCCCTCGACACCGCCTGGGGCAAGTGGGACGACAAGTCCTCGTCCTGACCGGACGACTTCATCGACAAAGATGACGGATCGGTAAGGAAGACATGTCGTCGACCCACCAGGACACCCCCGCCGCGGACACTCTCCGTCGTCCGCGGCGGGGGCGGTCCACCCTGCAGCAACGCTCCGACACCCGCGCCGCGTGGCTCTTCATCAGCCCGTGGGTGATCGGGTTCCTCGTCTTCACGCTGTGGCCGGTGATCTACAGCGGCTACCTGTCCTTCACCGACTACGACGTCATCAACCCGCCGACGTACGTGGGCCTGGACAACTTCCGCCAGATGCTTGACGACCCCAAGGTCTCCCTTGCCCTGCGCAACACCTTCGTCTTCACGCTGATGTCCGTGCCGGCGAAGGTGATCATCTCGGTGCTGCTCGCACTGCTGCTCAAGCAGGCGTCGAAGGCCACCGGCTTCTTCCGCACGGCCTTCTTCCTGCCGCAGATGACCCCGCCGGTGGCGATCGGCGTGCTCATCCTGATGCTGTTCAACGGCCAGCAGGGCCTGATCAACGAGCTCCTGGGCTTCTTCGGGGTCAACGGCCCCGCGTGGACGACCGACCCGCACTGGGTCAAGCCGGGCCTGGTCCTGATGAACATCTGGACGGTCGGCTCGACGATCATCATTTTCCTGGCTGCGCTCAACGACGTGCCGCAGGAGCTCTACGACTCGGCAATGGTCGACGGCGCGAGTGCGTGGCAGCGCTTCTGGCGCATCACGCTGCCGATGATCAGCCCCTCGCTGTTCTTCGTCATCATCATCAACACGATCAGCGCGCTGCAGTCCTTCACCGAGGCGTACACCGCGTTCTTCGGGTCCGGCAACACGACGTACAGCAACGACGCCGCGCTGTTCTACGGCATCTACCTGTTCCAGCAGGCCTTCCAGTTCCTGCACATGGGCTATGCCGCGGCGCTGGCGTGGCTGATGTTCGTGATCATCATGGTGGTCACCGCGGTGCAGTTCTGGGGCAGCAAGAAGCTCGTCTACTACGAAGGTGGGTCGCGATGAGCACCGCGCAGGAAGCGCCGCGGATCGAGACGGTCGCGCAGGGCGCGGCCGTCCCCGGTGGCGGGAGGCCGCGGGAGGGGGCGCGGATCACGCTGAAGACGATCCTGGTGTGGATCGGTCTGACGATCTGCACGTCGGCGTTCCTCTACCCCTTCGTCTGGCTGGTCAGCGCGTCGTTCAAGCCGCGCGGGGAGGTCTTCGACAACAAGCTGATCCCCCACACCTTCACGTTCCACAACTACGTGACGGTGTGGGACTCCGCGCCGCTGGCGACCTGGCTGCTCAACACCGTGCTCGTCACGGTGCTCGCGGCCGTCACCGTGACGATCTCGAGCGCGATGGTCGCCTGGGGCTTCAGCTACTACCAGTTCCGCTTCCGCGGGGTGCTGTTCTCCCTCGTGCTCGGCACGATGATGTTGCCGGGCGCGGTGACCATGGTGCCGACGTTCCTGATCTGGAACGACCTCGGCCAGGTGGGGCACATGACGCCGCTGTGGGCGCAGAACCTGTTCGGCAGCGCGTTCTACATCTTCCTGCTGCGCCAGTTCTTCCTCGGCCTCCCACGCGACGTCTTCGAGGCCGCGAAGGTCGACGGGGCCGGGCACTGGTCGCTCTTCTGGCGCATCGCGGTGCCGCTGTGCAAGCCGGCCCTGATCGTGACGCTGCTGTTCGAGACGCAGGCGGCGTGGACCGACCTGATGCGACCGCTGATCTACCTGCGCGACTCCAGCAGCTTCACCGTGCCGCGGGGCCTCAAGGCCCTGATCGACCAGTACGGCTTCGGCGGCGAGTGGCACTGGGAGGTCATCGTGACCGCCAGCGTCATCACCACCGTCCCGATGATCCTGCTGTTCTTCCTCGGCCAGAAGCAGTTCATCAACGGCATCGCCACCACCGGGTCGAAGGGGTGACTTCGGTCCGGTGACAGAGCTCCACGACGGGTGGACCGTGCGCGAGGCGCTCGGTCGCACCTGGCAGTGGTACGTCGATGCTGCGCTGCCGGTGGCCGGCAACAACGTCGCCGACGCGGCCGCCTCCGCGGCCGCCGCCCCCGGCTGGCTGCCCGCGCGGGTGCCCGGTTCGGTGGTCGGGGCGCTGGTGGACGCCGCCGAGGTGGCCTCGCCGTACGTCGGTCGGCAGAGCCGCCAGGCCGAGTGGACCGCCAACCGGCACTGGGTCTATCGGCGGCCTCTCGACTCAGTCGACCTCGGGCCGGACCAGCGGGCCGTCCTCGAGCTCGACGGCGTCGACCCGGGCGGCCGCGTGTTCGTGGACGGCACGGAGGTAGGCCGGGTCACCGGCCTGTTCCACTCCTTCCGCGCCGACGTCACCGACCTGCTGCGTGGTCCGGGGCCGCACCGCCTGGCCGTCGTGGTCGACCCGGTGCCGGCCTCGGAGCCCCAGGTCGGCCGCACCGAGGACGTGCGCGTGCATGCCCCGCGGCTCAACCAGGGCTGGGACTTCAGCCCGCGGCTGCCCCACCAGGGGATCTGGCGGCCGGTCCGGCTCAGGGTCGGTACGGCGGGCCTGCACGACGTCGTGGTGGCCGCGGAGGTCGTCGACGAGGTCGGCCGGCTGCGCGTGGACGCGTCGGCCGCGGCGGCGGTGGAGGTCACCGACCCCGACGGGGCGGTCGTCGCCACCGGTCGCACCGGCGTCGCGATCGAGGTGAGGGAGCCGCGGCTGTGGTGGCCGAACCGCCACGGGGACCAGCCGCTCTACTCGGTCACCGTGATCGCCGGCGACGAGCGGTGGTCGGGCCGCACCGGCTTCCGCACCGTGCGCATGCTCCCGAACCCCGGGGCCCCGGCTGGCGCGCTGCCCTACACCGCCGAGGTCAACGGGACGACCGTGCCGCTGGTCGGCTGGAACTGGGCGCCGGTGGACTCGCTGCACGGGGACGTCACCACGGACCGGGTGCGCCACCTGGTCGGTCTCGCCGCGGCCTCGGGAGCCCGGCTGCTGCGGGTCTGGGGTGGCGGACTGCTCGAGACCCCGGAGTTCTACGACGCCTGCGACGAGGCCGGGCTGCTGGTCTGGCAGGAGTTCTCCCAGTCCAGCTCGGGGTTCCAGAGCGCGCCGGCCACCGACGAGGCGTTCCTCGCGATGATGGCGGCGGAGGCCGAGGTCGTCGTACCCCCGCGGCGCCGGCACCCCAGCCTGCTGATGTGGGGCGGTGGCAACGAGCTCGACGTCGACGGTGTGCCTGCCGACGAGGAGACCTCCCCGGTGCTGGCCGTGCTGCGCGACGCGGTCGCGTGCCTCGACCCGGGCCGGCACTGGGTCGCGACGTCCCCGACCGGCCCCGCGTTCGGCAACCGCCTCGACGTGATCGAGGCCGATCCCGACTCCCAGCACGACGTGCACGGGCCGTGGGAGCACCAGGGCCTGGCGGTGCACTACCGGCTCTACAACGCCGGCACCTCGCTGGCCCACACCGAGTTCGGGGTCGAGGGGATGGCCAACGCCCGCTGCTTCGACGACGTCGTGCCGGAGGACGCTCGGTGGCCCTGCGACCGCAGCAACCCGGTGATGCGCCACCTGGGGGAGTGGTGGGACAACGAGCCGGTCGTCCAGGAGGCCTTCGGGCACCGGCTCACCGACGTGCCCTCGCTGCGCCGGGCCAGCCAGCTGCTGCAGGCGACCGGGCTGCAGTACGCCGTCGAGGCCGACCGTCGTCGCGCGCCTCGGTGCAGCATGGTGATCCCCTGGCAGCTCGCCGAGTCGTTCCCCAATGCCTGGTGCACCGCGGTCGTCGACCATCTCGGCGAGGCCAAGCCCGCCTTCCACGCGGTCGCGCGGGCGTTCGCCGACGACCGGGTCACGCTGCGCGTCGACCGGGCGGTCTGGCCGGACCGGGCACCCGCCGCCGAGGCCTGGCTGTGGTCGGTCGGTGGCGTCGCCGCCGGCTCGAGCGTGACCCTCCGGCTGCTCGACGACCGGGGGCGTCCGCTCGAGCGCTGGGTGTGGGAGGACCTGCCGCCGGTGAGCCGCCCGGTCGGTGTCGGTGTCGGTGCGGTGCCCGCACTGCCGGCCGGGCACAGTGAGGTGCTGCTGTGGGAGGCCGTCTGGTCGGCGGCGGACGGCACCGTGGTCGACCGGACCGTCGAGGTGCTCACCACGGGCACCGACTGGTCGGGTCTGCTCGACCTCGAGACCGCCATGCTCCACACCAGCGTGCGACCGGCCGGCCCGGGCGCCGCGATCGTCGACGTACGCCACGTCTCCGGCCCGGCTGTCGTCGGGTTCCACCTCGCCGATGCGCGGCCTCCGGGGGATCTCGGGCTCCTGCACTGCAGCGGCGACCCGCGCCCCCTCCTGCCGGACGAGCAGCGGTCCTTCGAGGTCTCCTGGACCCCGGGTGCCGCACCGAGCCTCCGGCAGGAGGGCTTCAACGTCCCCGACCTGACCCTCGACCGGAGCGACCTCACGTGACCTTCCCCGACGACTTCCTGTTCGGAGCCGCGACCTCCGCCTACCAGATCGAGGGCAGCCTCGACGTCGACGGACGCGGGGAGTCGGTGTGGGACGTGTTCGCCCGGATCCCGGGTGCTGTGGAGGGCGGAGGCGACGGGTCGGTGGCCTGCGACTCCTACCGCCGGTGGAGCGAGGACGTCGCCCTCGTCAAGGAGCTCGGACTGCGGGCCTATCGCTTCTCGGTCGCCTGGGCGCGGGTGCTCCCCGAGGGTCGCGGGCGGGTCGAGACCCGAGCCCTGGACCACTACGAGCGACTCGTCGACGCGCTGCTCGCCGAAGGCGTGACGCCCGTGCTCACGCTCAACCACTGGGACATGCCGCAAGCGCTGATGTCCCACCAGGGCTGGGCCGGGCGCGAGTCGGTCGACGCGTTCGCGTCGTACGCCGCCGTCGTGGCCGACCGGGTCGCCGACCGGGTCGAGTGGTGGGTGACGCAGAACGAGCCGTGGATCATCACGCTGCTCGGCTACCAGCTCGGCCTGCATGCGCCGGGCATCGCCGACCTCGAGCTGTCCGCTCGAGCAGCGCACCACGTGCTGCTCGGCCACGGCGCCGCCGCCGACGTGCTCCACCAGCACGCCGGGGTGCGCGCGGGCTGCGCGCTCAGCCTGTTCCCGCACGACCCGGCGAGCGACTCCCCGGAGGACGTGGCCGCGGCGTGGGCCTCCGATGGCTACGTCAACCGCTGGTACCTCGAGCCGCTGCTCGGGGCGGGCTACCCCGACGACATGCGCGCCCACTACGAGCGCGCGATCGGCCGCCCGCTGGACTTCGTGCGCGACGGCGACGAGGCCGCGATCGGCGGTCGCAGCGACTGGCTGGGCGTCAACTACTACACGCGCCGCGTCGTCGCCGCCGCCGAGGTCGGCCCCGACCGGCCCTTCCCGTGGCAGGTCGTCGGACCGCGCGGCGACGTTCCGCGCACCGACGAGTCCTGGGAGATCGTGCCGTCCTCGCTGACGTCGCTGCTGGTCCGGCTCCACGAGGACTACCCCGGCACCCCGCTGATGATCACCGAGAACGGCGGGGTGTTCGGCGACGCGCCCGGCCACGACGGTCGCGTCCACGACGTACGCCGCACCGCGCTGCTGCGCGACCACGTGCTGGCCGTGGCGGAGGCGATCGACGCCGGCGCCGACGTCCGCGGCTACCTGCACTGGTCGCTGCTGGACAACTTCGAGTGGTCGCTCGGCTACCGCCCGCGCTTCGGGCTGACCCACGTCGACTACCGCACCGGACAGCGCACGATCAAGGAGTCCGGTCGCTACTACGCCGAGCTGATCCGCAATCACGGGGTGCCCGATGCCTGACCTGACCCTCACCACCGACGACCGCGAGCTCGTCGTCACCGGCGCCGCCTGGACGCTCACCGTGCGGCGCGACGCCCCCGAGGCCCGGCTGGTCGCCGGCGGCACCGACTGGGGGCGGCTCTCCCTGCTGGCCGGCGTCGACCGCGCCGAGTGCCGCGACGAGACGCATCACGTCGGCGAGGTCGCCGTGCGTGATCGCGGGCCCGAGCGGATCGTGCTGGTCCTCCCGCAGGTCACCTCGGCCTGGCACCGCAAGGCGACCGTCGTCACCTGCACGCCCGGCGGGGTCGAGGTGCACGTCGAGGTCGAGGGTGCCGGCACGATCAGCGAGGTCACGCTGCTCGGCGCGCGGGCGGTGCTGCCCACCGGTGCGGCCGGGACGTTCCGGTCCCAGCTGGTCGCGACCCGGGTCTTCGACCCGACCCCGACCCAGCCCGTCGCGGTGGTGCGGCCGGCGATGGCGGCCGTCACGCTGGGAGTGGTGGGTGACGCCGAGCCCGGGCGGCTGAACGGCATCTTCTCCCCGCCGCCGCTGCTGGTCGCCCTCGGCGCCGCCGACCCGGACGGCGCGTGGCTGAGCCTGGCGCTGCGCGACGAGGTCGAGCGGCTCACGTTCACCCAGCTGCGCTACGAGCCGGTGGACGGCGGGTTCCTGGTGCGCCTCGACTACGAGGGGCACACCCGCGTGGCCGGACCGTGGGAGTCGCCGCGCCTGGTGCTCGCGGCCGCTGGGTCGCCGTACGACGCGGTGAGCGACCATCGCGTCCACCTCGCGCAGCACGGGCTGGTGCGCGGACCGCAGCGACCGCGCGAGGACTGGTGGTCGCGCACGATCTTCTGCGGGTGGGGCGCCCAGTGCGCCGAGGCCGCGGTCTCCGGGGGCTCGGCGGCGGAGCTGGCGCGGCAGGACCACTACGACCGGTGGCTCGCCCGGCTCGAGGAGCACGGGCTCCGGCCCGGCACGATCGTGATCGACGACCAGTGGCAGACGGACTACGCGCTGCCCGGCGTCGACAGCGACAAGTGGCCGGACCTGCGCGGCTGGATCGCGCAGCGGCACGCCGCCGGGCAGAAGGTGCTGCTGTGGTGGCGGGCCTGGGCGCCGCACGGCCTGCCGGTCGACGAGTGCGTGCTCGGGGCGACGGGTCGGCCCGTCGCCGCCGACCCGACCAACCCCGCCTACCGCGACCGCGTGCGCCGCATCATGACCGAGCTGCTCGGGCCGGACGGGCTCGACGCCGACGGGCTCAAGGTGGACTTCACCCAGCGCTCGCCGAGCGGCTCGACACTGGTGGCCTACGGCGACTCCTGGGGCGTCGCCATGCTGCACGAGCTGCTGGCGACGATCTACGACGCGGCGAAGGCGGCCAAGCCGGACGCCCTGGTGATCACCCACACCCCACATCCCTCGTTCGGCGACGTCTGCGACATGGTCCGGCTCAACGACGTGCTCGACAGCGACCCGGAGGGCCGGCCGGTGCCGGCGGTCGAGCAGCTGCTGTTCCGGCACGCGGTGGTCAGCCGGGCGATGCCCGAGCACCTCATCGACACCGACCAGTGGCCGATGCAGACGCGTGCGGACTGGCTGGGCTACGCCGAACGCCAGGCGGGGCTCGGCGTTCCGTCGTTGTACTACGTGGAGCGCATCGACAACAGCGGCGAACAGATCACCGGCGCCGACCTCGAGCAGGTGGCCACCTGGTGGGCCAGTCCGTGACCGACGTCTGCGTCTACGCCGCGACGTCGGGCGGAGTCTGTGCGGCGGTGGCCGCGGCTCGGGCCGGCGCGACGGTGGTGCTGCTCGAGCCCGGGCGGCACGTCGGCGGGATGACGTCGGGTGGACTGGGCTACACCGACGTCGGCGACGTGCGGGTGCTCGGGGGGATGGCCGCGGAGCTCCGGGCGTCCGTGGCCACGGCGTACGACGTGCCGGTCGGTCGCTACGCGGGTCCGGAGCCGCACGTGGCGGAGGAGATCTTCCTGCGCTGGCTGGAGTCCGCGGGTGTGATGCTCGTGCTGGAGGCCGCGTTGCTCTCGGTCGAGGTCGACGACGGCGTGGTCGGGTCGGTGACGACCGGGGCCGGGGTGTTCGCGGCCGCGGTGTTCGTGGACGCGTCGTACGAAGGCGACCTGCTGGCGGCGGCCGGGGTGCCCTACTCCGTGGGCCGGGAGTCGCGGTCGCTGCACGGCGAACGTTTCGCCGGCCGGCGCGAGGTCGTGCCCGGGCGGCACAGCATGCCGGACTGGGTCTCGCCGTTCGACGACGACGGCTCGCTGCTGGCCCAGGTGAGCGACCGGCCGCTCGCGGACGTCGGGGAGGGCGATCACGGGGTGATGTCCTACGGCTACCGCGTCTGCCTGACCACCGCACCCGACCGCGTCCCGGTGCCGCGGCGCGAGGGGTACGACGAGGCGCACTGGGAGCTGGGCCGGCGGATCTTCCGCCGCTGGGCGGCGTCGGGTCTCGACGTCCCCGCCGGGCACCTGCTCGGGCTGGAGCCCAACCTCCCCCACGGCAAGTGCGACGGCAACTCGCTCGGGCCGTTCTCGCTCAGCGTGCTGGACACCTCGGCGTGGTCCTATCCCGACGCCGGCCCCGAGGAGCGCGAGCGGATCCGCCTGCACCACCTCCACCACGCCCAGGACTTCCTGTGGTGGCTCACCCACGACGCCGGCGTGCCCGCGGCCGTGCGGGCGGAGATGTCGCGGTGGGGGCTGCCGGCCGACGAGTTCGCCGACACCGGCCACTTCCCCCACCAGCTCTACGTTCGTGAGGCACGCCGGATGCACGGGGAGGTCCACCTCACCGAGCACGACCTGCTGTTCCCGTTCCCCTGGCCCGACGTGGTGGCGCTGGGGTCCTACCACCTCGACGTACGCGAGGTGCAGCGCGGCTGGCGCCTGGTCCACGAGCACCCCGACCCGGTCCCGCAGGTCGTCAGCGAGGGCTACTACTCCGTCCCGGTACCGGCGTACCCCATCCCCTATCGCGCGCTCACCCCGCGCCGCGAGGACTGCCGCAACCTGCTGGTGCCGGTGTGCGTCTCCGCCTCGCACGTGGCCTTCTCCTCGATCCGCATGGAGCCGCAGTACCAGATGCTCGGCCACGCCGCCGGGCTGGCGGCCGCCTCAGCCGCGCGGCGAGAGGTCGACGTGCAGGACGTCGACGTCGCTGCGCTGCAGGAGACGCTCGTGGATGCCGGGCAGGTGCTGGCGGTCTGAGGAGTGGCCGCCGTGCGCTCGGCGCGGGGTGGGCGGTGGGCTGTCCACCCGAGTTGGGGCGGACGGGGTGGATCGGGCACCGCCGGCCGGGTCGGGGCGCGGACCGACGAGTCAGCCGGTGACGGCGCGAGCGAGCAGGGCCGCCATGCCGGTGGGGTCGAGCTCCAGCGCCGCCGGAGTGACGACGATCTCGGCCTGCACGCGACCGGGCTCACGGGAGGCGTGCCAGGCGGGCAGGCCGGTCCCGTGCTCCTCGATCGCGGCGAGGGTGCGCTCGTTGACGACGTCCGCCTCGCCGGCCGTGAACAGCAGGAACTGGTTGGTCTGCGGCGTCCCGGGCTGGGTGGCGAGGTCGGCCGGCAGCGCTGCCGCGAACGCGCGCGCCCACTCGACGGTCGCAGGGATCAGCGGCAGCCGGTCACGCAGGCCGACCAGCGCCGAGACGGCCTCGGCGGTCACGCGGAACGTCGTGCCACCCATCCGACGCCGCCACAGCCGCGCCTCGTCGAGGAAGTCCTGAGAGCCGAGCAGGGCCGCGCCGGCCAGGCCACCGAGGCCCTTGTAGAACGAGACGTACATCGAGTCGAACTGGCCGGCGATCTCCGCGAAGGACCGGTCGAACCACGGCTGCGACTCCCAGATGCGGGCGCCGTCGGCGTGCAGCGCCACGCCCCGCTCCCGGCAGGCCGCCGACAGCTCGGTCAGCTCCGCCCAGCTCGGGAGCAGGCACCCGGCGTCGCGCAGCGGCAGCTCGACCACCACCGCGCCCAGGCGCCCCGGCAGCTTCGCCAGGTGTGCGGCGGTGGGCGCCTCGAACCCGCCGGTGAGGGACAGGATCTCCAGGTCGTGCAGGACGCGCGGCCCGTCCTCCTCGTGCACCAGCAGGTGGCTCAGGTCGGGCATCGCCACCCGGCGGCTCCCCGCGCGATCGCAGTGGACCCGCAACGCGGCCTGCTGGGCCATCACGCCGCTGGGGAAGAACGCCGCCGCCTCGACCCCGAACCGATCGACCAGGTCGGCCTCGAGTCGCGTGACGGCGCCGCCCTCGTCGTACCAGTCCCACTCGTCGATGCCGAGATCGCCTGCGGCTCTTGCCAGATGGGTGAAGACCTCCGACGGCGAGCCCGTGGGCTGGCCGGAGACCGCCTGGGGGCACCTTCGGGCGGCGTGGCGGACACGGGTCTCGAGGTCGTCAGCCGGCACGGCCCGACCCTACGCGCTTCGACGCTCGCGCTCGTGACTCCGGGCGCGGGACGTGTGGCGGTGTCATGCTCGTAGCCGGACAGGAAAAACTGCTCGGCGAGGTAGGCGCTGACGCGTGACGGCTCCTCTCGACGACGGCTTCGTCCTGTCCGGTTGCGGTGCCGGTGCCTGGCCGCGCGAAGAACAGCCACGGCCTCACCCCGCGTCGAGCACCCGCTGCAGGAACCGCCGCGTCCGCTCCTCGCGCGGATCGGTGAGCACCTCGACGCCGCCGCGCTCGGCGACGATGCCCCCGTCGAGGAACAGCGCCTGGTCGGCGACGTCGCGGGCGAAGCGCACCTCGTGGGTGACGATCACCAGCGTCTGACCCTGGGCGGCGAGGTCGCGGATGACGGCCAGCACCTCGCCGACGAGCTCGGGGTCGAGGGCGGAGGTGGGCTCGTCGAGCAGCAGCACCTCGGGGCGCAGGGCGAGGGCGCGGGCGATGCCGACGCGCTGCTGCTGGCCGCCGGAGAGCTGGGCGGGGTAGGCGTTCTCGCGCCCGGCGAGACCGACCTGCTCGAGCACGGCGCGCGCATCCGCCGCGGCCTCCTCGGGGTCGCGGCCCTGCACCTGCACCGGACCCTCGAGGAGGTTGCCGAGCACGGTCTTGTGGGGGAACAGGTTGTGCGCCTGGAACACCATGCCGCTGCGGGCGCGCAGCGCCTTGACCGCACGACGGTACGCCGCCTTGTCGGCCGGTGGGTCGGTGAAGTCGAGCACCGCGTCGCTGATCCGCACCGAGCCGGCCTCGGGTGTCTCCAGGACGTTCAGCGAGCGCAGCACGGTGGTCTTGCCCGAGCCCGACGGGCCGAGCAGCACGGTCGACGTACCGGTCGCGGCGGTGAAGTCCACCCCGCGCAGCACCTGGTGGTCGCCGAACGACTTGCTCAGCCCGTGCACCTCGATCAGGTCGGTCATGTGGCGTACCTGCTCAGTCGTCGTTCGAGGGGTCCCTGCGCCAGGCTCACGACGTAGCAGATCACCCAGTAGTACAGCGCGGCCATCGCGAACAGCGGCAGGTACTCGGTGGTGTTGGCCGCCGTCACCTGGGCCTCACGGAACAGCTCGGGCACCAGCACCAGCGAGGCGAGCGAGCTGTCCTTGATCAGTGACAGCAGCGTGTTGGAGAGCGGGGGCACGGCGATGCGCGAGGCCTGGGGCAGCACGATGCGCCGCATCGACTGCCGGTAGTCCATACCGATCACGGTCGCGGCCTCGAACTGTCCGCGCGGCACCGACAGGATCGAGGCGCGAATGATCTCCGCGGCGTAGCCGCCGACGTTGAGGCTGAACGCGATGCTGGCTGCGACGTACGGGTCGAGCTTGATGCCGACCTGTCCGAGCCCGAAGAACACCAAGAACAGCTGC
Organism: Nocardia sp. 149-1B; assembly: GCF_057747975.1. Taxonomy (NCBI): domain Bacteria; kingdom Bacillati; phylum Actinomycetota; class Actinomycetes; order Mycobacteriales; family Nocardiaceae; genus Nocardia; species Nocardia sp. 149-1B. The sequence continues at coordinate 4,068,036 of NZ_CM173233.1, read as the reverse complement.
ACCAGCAGTGGCGTGCCGCGGATCACCGAGATGTAGACGCGAGCGACCGCGTCGAGGACGGGGTACGACGACATCCGCGCGAGCGCCGCGGCCAGCGCGAGCGCCAGACCGCAGACGAAGCTGATCGCAGTCAGCGGGATCGTCCCCTTGAGCACGCCGCGGAGCATCGGCCAGGCGGTGTCTTGGAGGACCTGCCAGGTCGACCGGGCGTCGGAGGCCTTGACGGTGACGTCGCGCGAGCCCTCCTTGACCGTCACGTCGGCCTTGAAGTACTTCTCCGAGATCTTCGCCAGGGTGCCGTCCGCCCGGAGCTTGCGCAGCGCATCGTCGGCCTGCTGCTGCAGCTCGGGGTCCGACTGGCGGAACGTCAGGGCCTGCTCGAGGGTCTCGTCGCCGGCGTCGCCGGCGATCTTGACCCGGTCGTTGCCGGAGGTCGCGAGGTAGTCGAGCACGGCGATGTTGTCGTTGACGATCGCGTCCACCCGGCCCTGCGCCAACAGCTCGACGCCGGGCCCGAAGTCCTGGACGTACTGGATCTTCGCGCCGGCGGCCTTGGCCACCTGCGACCAGTTGCTGCTCGCCGTCTGGGCCGTCGTGCGGCCCGACAGGTCGGCCAGCGTGGTGATGTCGTCGGTGTCCTTGCGGGTGACGATCACGCCGTGGGAGTAGGTGTACGGCGTGCTGAACAGGTAGCGCGCCTCGCGGTCGGGGTTGATCGTGACCTGGTTGGCGATCACGTCGATGCGGCCTGAGTCGAGGGCAGGGAACAGCGAGTCGAACGGCGCCTCCACGAACCGGACGTCCCAGCCGGCCTCCTCGCCGACCGCCTTCATCACCTCGATGTCGAAGCCGGTGAGCTGGTCGGTGCCGGGGTCGCGGTAGGTGAAGGGCGGGTAGGTGCCCTCGGTCCCGACGCGCACCACGCGGGGAGCCGACTCGTCGGCCGACGCCGCGCTGGGCATGCCGATGAGGAGCCCCCAGGCGAGGGCGATCAGCGCGAGCAGCCGGGTCACGGGCACCCGGCGACGGTACCCGGCGAGGTGTCGGACGAACCCACGTCCGGGTCCGGAGACAAAGCGAGACCCCGCTGGCGTCTCGGGTCACCAGCGGGGTCTCGAGAAGAAATCTACTCGACGTCGAGCCCGTTCCGCGACGGCTGAGCAACCTCTTGAGCGAACCTAGAGGTTCACGGGTTCGGGGCCGCGGCACCCGCGGCGCGGTCGTTGGTCGGGCAGCCGGCGTTCGTGCACACCCGGTCGTCGACGGTGTCGTCCGCCTCGTTGACGACCAGGCGGCTGTGCGGCCGCAGCTCGACCGGGGAGCCGCAGACCTCGCACGGCCCGGTTGTCGGAGTACATGCGACGGTCGTTCACCGTCGCCCGGGTCCGCAAACCTCCGATCAGTCCTCGAGCGCGGCCCGCACGTACGGCGCCAGCACGCCATGGAGGACCTTCGCCTCCACCGACTCGGCCTCGGCCAGCTCGGCCGCAGCGAGGGTGAGATCGCCGGTGGCCGCCGCGATCGCGGCCCGGGCGAGGGCGCGGCCGGCGACGACCCAGTCGTGGATCTCGCGGGCCAGGTCGTGGTCGAGGTCGGTGGGCATCTCGGCGAGGGGGACGAGCAGCCAGCTGATCGCGGCATGGTCGTCGGCCGCGATCGCCGCGGAGAGCGCGGGCCAGGGATCCGCCGACGGCGGCCAGGCGGAGCAGGCTTCGACAAGCGGGCGCAGCGGTGCCGGCGCGAGCGCCGCGACCGCGTGGGCGTGGGCCGAGACGGCGTCGTACGACGCGGGGTCGGCGGCGTACTCCGCCACCGTCGCCAGCGCGATCCGCGACGCCCGTGGCTGGACCATCGGGTTGGCCATGATCCCGACCAGCCCGTCCGGCCAGAGCCGCGTCGGGCGGTCGACGAGCGGGCCGAGGAAGAGCCGGGAGGGCTCGAAGTCGTTGACCGGGAAGTTGTCCCACAGTGCCAGCGGCCGACCGAACGCCGCCCGCGCCGCCGCAACCTCCTCGTCGGTGATCGCCCCGACCACGATGTCCGAGCCGGTCCAGAACACCACGCTGTGCTCGGGCAGGCCGGTGCCGAAGGCCGTGCGGTACGCCGAGGTCTGGGTGCCGGCGTAGTCGGTCGGGACCACGAGCAGCGGCCGCTCAGACGTCGGGTCCTCGCCCCGCGGAGCCAGGAACCCGGCCACGAACCGCCGGCACACGCCCGCGTGGGCGGTCCCGTCGACGGCCGGGTCGGTGGAGAGGTCGATGTCGTCGAAGAACAGCGAGAACCGGCGCACCCCGATGTCCCACAGCTGACCGGCCTTGGCGTGCAGGGCCTCCTGCTCGGCCGGGTCGTCCCAGCGCATCGACAGCCCGGGGTGGATCGCGTAGACGAGCTCGACACCCACGGCCTGCGCGTGCCTGACGAGAGCGGACAGGAGACCGAGCTCGACGTCGGGGTAGGGCTCGCGCCAGAGCGCCCGGTGCCACGGGTCGTCCTTCGGCCCGTAGACGTAGGTGTCCAGTCCGGCGTCGGCGCAGAAGTCGAGGTGCTCCAGCCGGTCGGCGTGGCTCCACGGGCGACCGTAGAACCCCTCCACAGTGGCCCGCAGCACCCGCATATGGGAACGTTACCGCATGGTCGACGAGCTGGCCCCCGGACTGTTCCGCGTGCGCGACACCTGCCACGTCTACGTCGTGGCGGGCCCGGACGGGCCGGACGGCAGGACCGGCATCGCGATCGACTTCGGCTCCGGGGAGGTCCTCGACCACCTCGCCGAGCTGGGGATCGACCGGCTGAGCCACGTGCTGATGACCCACCACCACCGCGACCAGGGGCAGGGCCTGCAGCGCGCGGTGGACGCCGGGATCGAGATCGTCGTCCCGCCGGTCGAGCAGGACCTGTTCGCCCGGGTCGACCGGATGTGGGAGCGGCGCCAGGTCATCGAGGACTACAACCTGCGCGAGGACCGGTTCTCGCTCCTCGCGCCGGTGCCGGTCGCCGGCCTGGCCCAGGAGTACCGGACCGCGACGTACGGCGGCGTCGACGTGCTCGCCCTGCCGACGCCGGGGCACACCCCGGGCTCGGTGAGCTACCTGGTCGAGGTGGGCGAGCGCCGCGTCGCCTTCACCGGCGACCTGATCTACGCGCCGGGCAAGGTCTGGTCGCTGGCCGCGACCCAGTGGTCCTACTCCGACCAGGAAGGCCCGGCCATGACGGTCCTCTCGGCGATGCTGCTGCAGCGGGAGGGTCTCGACCTGCTGTGCCCCTCGCACGGCGAGCCGATGGCGGACCCGGCCGGTGCTCTGGGGTCGCTCGAGGCCACCATGCAGCGATACGTCGACTCGCGGCGCGCGGACCCGTGGGACCTGCGGCGCCGGCTCGACGAGCCGTTCGAGCAGCTCACCCCCCACCTGCTGCGCAACCGCAGCAGCCTGGCCTACTCCTACGTCCTGGTCTCCGAGTCCGGTGCCGCGTTGCTGTTCGACTTCGGGTTCGACCAGACGACCGGCCTGCCGTCGGGGTTCGACCGAGCCGCCCGGCGGCCCTGGCTCGCCTCGCTGCCGGCGCTCAGGCGCGACCACGGTGTCACGCACATTGAGGTCGCGATCCCCACGCACTACCACGACGACCACGTCGCGGGAATGCCGCTGCTGCGCGAGGTGGAGGGCACCGAGATCTGGACGCCGGCCCACATCGCGCCCGTGCTCGCCACCCCGCTGCACCACGACCTTCCGTGCCAGTGGTTCGACCCGATCCCCTCCGACCGGGTGCTCGAGGTCGGCGGCACCGTGCGGTGGCGGGAGTACGAGATCACCGTCCACGACCTGCCGGGGCACACGCTGTTCGCCGCGGCGTACGAGATCGAGGTCGACGGCGTCCGGGTGCTGGTCACCGGCGACCAGCAGGACGGGTCGTGGGTCCCGGGCGAGCGCGCCGAGACGCTCAACTACCAGTACCGAAACCGGTTCCAGGTCGCGGACTTCCGCAAGAGCGCCGCGCTCTACGCCCGGATCCGCCCCGAGCTGATGGTCAGCGGCCACTGGATGCCGCGCTGGGTCGACGACGCCTACCTCGAGATGCTGGCCCGCCGGGGCGAGGAGGTCGTGGATCTGCACCGCCTGCTGCTGCCCGACGACCTGCACCTCCCGGTCGACAGCGTGCTCGCGCGGCTGACGCCGTACTACTCGCTGGTCCAGTCCGGTGCGGAGCTCCTCCTCACCGCCGAGGTGCACAACCCGTTCGACCACGACGTCACCGCCGAGATCGGGCCCGTGACGCCGTACGGTTGGCACCACTCGGGGCCGGTGCGCCGGCTGGTGCAAGCAGGAGGGACGGAGCAGGTGGAGTTCAGGATCGTGGCCGCGGGGCCCCCGCGTCGTCGCGCTCGCGTCGCGGTCGACGTCCGGCTCGGTGAGCTGAGGCTCGGGCAGCACGCTGAGGCGCTCCTCGACGTGCTCGATCCCGAGGGTTCGCGATGAACCAAGCGAGCCGCCGCGCCACCCTCCGCGACGTCGCGGAGGCCGCAGGGGTGTCCCGCTCCACCGCCTCGCGGGCGCTGACCGGACAGGGGTACGTCGCGGAGTCGGTCCGCGACCGCGTGCGCAGCACCGCGCTCGAGCTCGGCTATGTCCCCGACGCGATGGCCCGCACGCTCAAGCAGCAGGTGAGCCGGTCGATCGGCATCCTCGTCACCGACCTGCGCAACCAGTTCTACGCCGACCTCGCCGCCGGGGCGAGCCAGCAGGCGAAGGCGAACGGCTACACCACGATGCTCGTCGACGACGGGCCGTCCGCCGGTGACGACGACTCGGTGGCCGAGGCCTTCGTCGCGCTGCGCGTCGGCGGCGTCGTGGTCACGCCGACCTCCGCCGCGGTCCCGGAGTACCTCGGGCGGCACCGGATCCCCGTCGTCGAGGTCGACCGGCAGTTCACCTCCGAGGTCAACGACGGGGTCGTCGTCGACAACCCCGCGGGCGCCCGTGCCGCCACCGAGCACCTGCTCGGGCTGGGCCACCGCCGGATCGCGCTGTTCATCGACGAGACCGACTGGACCACCGGCGAGGGCAGGTGCCGGGGCTACCGCGACGCGCTGCGCGACGCCGGGCTCGAGGTCGACCCCGACCTGGTGGTCTCGGCCGGCTGGGACGTCGAGGACTCCCGCGCCCGGGCGCTCGCGATGCTCCGCGGCCCCGACGCCCCCACGGCGGTCTTCGCCGCCAACAACGTGCTCGCCGAGGGCGTCTGGCGCGCGATCGCCGAGCTCGGCCTGGCTGTCCCCGGCGACGTGAGCCTGGTGGCCTTCGACGATGCGCCGTGGATGAGCATGGTGACCCCCGGGGTCACCGCCGTGGCCCAGGACTCCGTCGAGCTGGGGGCGGCCGCCGTACGCCGGCTGCTGCAGCGGCTCGAGCATCCCGACGCGCCGCCGGAGACGACCGTCGTGGAGGTCGAGCTGCTGACGCGCGGGTCCACGGGACCGGCTCCGCAGGCCTCCTGAACGCCCCGGCCTGGTTACGTTCCCACATTTCTGCCCGGATCGGTTGACCCGCCGGGAAAGCGGCGCCTACGATCCTGTGTGGGAACGTTGTCACATAGCGGTTCCCCGTTGACCCGGATCCGGAGGAACCTCATGCAGCAGGCGTTCCCGCCTGACGTGCCACCCGTGCTCGCGCTCGACATCGGCGGCACCAAGCTGGCCGTCGCGGTCGTCACCCCCGACGGGGTGACCCGAGGCTGGCAGCTCGGCCCCACCCACCGCGAGGAGGGTCCCGACCGGGTCCTCAAGCGGCTCTTCGAGCTCGGTCACCAGGCCGTCGAGGCCGCGGGTGCCGGGCCGGTCGCCGCGGTCGGCATCTCCTGCGGAGGCCCGCTCGACGCCGTCGCGGGGGTGCTCGAGTGTCCGCCGCACCTGCCGGGCTGGATCGACATCCCGGTCACCTCGCTCGCCGCTGAGGAGTACGGCGTCCCGGCGTACCTCGAGAACGACGCGACCGCCGGGGCCCGCGCCGAGCACCTCTTCGGCGCCGGGATCGGCGCGGGCACCATGGTGTACCTGACGGTGTCGACCGGCGTCGGCGGCGGCGCGATCATCGACGGCCGGCTGCACCGCGGTGCGGCCGGCAACGGTGGGGAGTTCGGGCACGTGATGGTCCACCGTGGTGGGCGGCCGTGCTCCTGCGGACGGCGCGGCTGCGTGGAGGCCTACGCCTCGGGCAGCGCGATCGCCGACCGGGCCCGCGAGGCGCTGCTCGACCACCCCGCCTCCGCGCTGGCCGGGCTCGACCCGCTCACCGCCATCGACGTGTCGCGTGCCGCCGCAGAGGGCGACCCGCTCGCCCGGCGGATCTGGGAGGAGACCACCGACGCCCTGGGCTGCGCGATCACCGATCTCGTCAACGTCTTCGAGCCCGACCTCGTCGTGCTCGGCGGCGGCGTGACCCGGTCGGGGTCGATGCTGCTGGAGCCCGTGCGTGCCCAGGTGCGCGCGGAGGCGATGGGGCCGGCGGCCCGGACCGCCCGGATCGAGCTGGCCAAGCTGGGCGACGCGGTGTGCGTCGTCGGTGCGGGCGCCGTCGCGCTGGAGAGGGTGGCCGCCGGTGCCTGACTGGATGCGTGCCCACGTCGCCGAGCACATCGCGGTGGCCCGCGAGCTCGACGCGCTGCTGCCCGACGTCGAGGCGGCGGCCGCCGCCATCATCGCCGCGTTCGACCACGGCGGGGTGCTCTACACGATGGGCAACGGTGGCAGCGCGGCCGACGCCCAGCACTTCACCGGTGAGGTGATCGGCCACTACAAGCGCGACCGGCGCCCGCTGCCGGCCGTCACCCTGACCACGGACGCGACCGCCGTCACCTGCATCGCCAACGACTACTCCTTCGACGACGTGTTCGCCCGCCAGGTCGAGGCGCTGGCCCGGCCCGAGGACGTCGTGTGCGTGTTCACGACCAGCGGCACCTCACCCAACGTGGTGGCCGCCCTCGCGCAGGCTCGGGCGCGCGGTGCGCGCACGCTGCTGTTCGGCGGTGGCACCGGGGGCGACTGCCTCCGGCACGCCGACGTGGCGCTGGTGGTGCCCTCGACCGCGACCCCACGCATCCAGGAGATGCACACGCTGATGATGCACGTGATCAGTGAGAGGATCGACGCCTGGGCCGCCGAGGAGGACCCCGAGTGACGCCAGAGCCGGACCGTCCCGCGCCGATCGCGAACGCCCCTTCGGGCGCTCAGCCTCGCGACCTCCCCGGCGTACCCCGCCCGGTCTCCACGCCCGGCCGCACTCTGCACATGGTCGGCAACGCCCACCTGGACCCGGTGTGGCTCTGGCCTTGGCAAGAGGGCTACCAGGAGGCCCGGGCGACGTTCTGGTCCGCGATCGAGCGGATGGAGGAGTACGCCGACTTCGTCTTCACCTGCGACCAGATCGTGCTGCTCTCCTGGGTCGAGGAGTCCGACCCGGTGCTGTTCGAGCGGATCAAGGAGAAGGTCGCCGAGGGGCGGTGGGTCAACGCCGGCGGCTGGTGGGTCGAGCCCGACTGCAACATGCCCTCGGGTGAGTCCTTCGTCCGGCAGGGCCTGGTCGGCCAGCGCTACCTGCGCTCGCGCTTCGGGCGCACGGCCACGGTCGGCATGAACGTCGACCCGTTCGGCCACAACGTGATGCTTCCCCAGATCCTGCGCGGCCAGGGCATGGACTCCTACTGCTTCCTGCGGCCCGGTCCGCACGAGAGCGACCTCGACGACACGCTGTTCTGGTGGGAGGCCCCTGACGGCAGCCGGGTGCTGGCCTACCGCATCCCGTTCGAGTACTGCTCACCGCCCGGAGAGGTCGCCGGCCAGACCGAGAAGTCGCTGGGCCAGCTGGACCGCAGCCTCGACACGCTGATGGTCTTCTACGGTGTCGGAAACCACGGTGGTGGCCCGACCAAGGCGAACATCGAGTCCATCCACCGCTACGACCGGATGGGCAGCTTCGGAAGGATGCGGATGTCCTCTCCCCGCGAGTACTTCGACGAGGTCGCCGCGCGGCTGGGCGAGGACGGCCTGGCCCGGCTCACCGTGCGCCGTGACGACCTCCAGCACCACGCGGCCGGCTGCTACTCCTCCCACTCCGGCATCAAGTCCTGGCAGCGGCGTGGCCAGGCAGCCGTGCTCTCCGCCGAGCGCTGGGCTGCGATCACGGCCCGCGCCGGTGGCACGCCGTACCCCCACGACGACCTCGACCGCGCCTGGAAGCAGGTGCTGTTCAACCAGTTCCACGACGTGCTGCCCGGCTCGGCGATCGAGTCGGCCTACGACGACGCGCGCGACCAGCTCGGCGAGGCGGTCGCGATCGCGAAGCGGATCATCACCCGCTCCCAGAACGTCATCGCCCGCGACATCGCGATCGAGCAGGACACCGACAGCTCGCCGGTCGTGGTCTTCAACCCGCACCCGTGGTCGGTCACCGCGCACGTCGAGATGCAGTACGGCGTGGCCCCGTCGGGTGTCCACGTCGTCGACGACGCCGGGGCCCTGGTGCCGTCGCAGGCCATCCAGTCCGTCGCCACCACCGACGACAAGGGACGCGGGGCGACCGCGTTCAAGGCGCAGGTGCCGGCGCTCGGCTACCGGCTGTTCCGGATGGTCCGTGGACCCCAGCCCGCCGAGCCGGCCTGGTCCGGCGGCGCGCCCGGCGAGCTCACCGCCTCGGACTCCGTCCTCGAGAACGCCGTGCTCCGCGTCGAGATCGACCCGGGCACGGGCTGGCTGTCGAGCCTCCTCGACAAGCGCACCGGGGTCGACCTGGTCGCCGGTGCTCGGGGCGAGCACACCGTGATCTGCGCGGACCCCACCGACACCTGGGGGCACCGGGTGCTGTCCTACGACTGGCCCGGCGAGCCGATGCGCACCACCCGCACGGTGCTCCGCGAGCACGGCCAGCTCCGCGCGCGGCTGCGCGTCGAGCGGGCGTGGGGTCGCTCCACCATGGTCGAGGAGCTGATCCTCGGCGAGGACAGCGACGCGGTCGAGGTGCGGGTGACCATCGACTGGCGCGAGCAGGCCCACCTGCTCAAGCTGCGCTTCCCGGTCGCGGTCGACGACCCGGTCGCGACGTACGAGATCCCCTTCGGCAGCCTCGAGCGGCCGGTCGACGGCGCCGAGGAGCCGGCCCAGTCCTGGGTCGACCTCACCGGCACCGTGGGCGGCGTGCCGGCCGGCCTGGCGGTGGTCAACAACGCCAAGCACGGGTACGACGCCGCACCCGCCGGCCCGGTCGACGACACCTCGCGCTCGGCCAGCATCGGCATCACCGCGGTGCGCAGCCCGGTCTACTCCTGGCACGACCCGCGGCTGCTCGACCCGGAAGGCTTCTACTCCTTCCAGGACCAGGGCACGCAGACGTTCCGCTACCTGCTCGTCCCGCACGCCGGCGACTGGCGCGAGGCCGGGCTGCACCGGCGGGCCGCCGAGCTCGGCGGCCCGGTGCGGGCGATGCAGGAGAGCTTCCACGAGGGCCCGCGGCCGGCGTCCGACTCGTTCGCGAGCGACGGCGGCACGCAGGTCCTGATCACCGCGGTCAAGCAGCACGAGGACGGCGACGACCTCGTCGTCCGGGCTGTGGAGACCTCCGGGCGGCCGGCCATCGGCATCCTCGACCTGCCGGTGGCCGGCATCCGCCTCGAGACCGCCTTCGGGCCGAGCCAGATCCGTACGTTCCGGATCCCGCGCGTGGAACCCACCGCGGTCGTCGAGGTGGACCTGATCGAGGACGACCTCGACGAGCCGTCGGCACCGATCACGGTGACGCTCCTCGATGGCTGAGGCCGAGCTCGAGGTCCGGGCGAGCGCCCCCGAGCTGGAGGTCGCGCAGCGGTGGGGCCCGACGCACCCCACCGGACGGCGCGACCTGGTCATCACCGTCACCCACCGGGGTGCGGCGCCGGTCGTCGCGAACGTGTCGGTCACGGCGAGCGTGCCCGCCGCCGACCCGTGGTGGCTGATGCCCGGGCTCTTCTACGGCGAGAACCGGCCCGAGGGCTGCTTCCGGGTCTTCCCGCGGTTCGAGGCGGGTGGTTCTCGGCCCGAGGAGCTGGTCAGCGACCACTGGGAGTTCCGCGCGGACCGGGCGTCCACTCCTGCCGCCTTCGTCTGGGGCGACGACGGTGGGGTCGCGCTGATCGGCGAGCAGACCACGGCGGTCGGCGTCACCGGGCTCTCGCTGGCGCACGCGGGCGCCATGGCGACCGTTGGCCTGCGGTTCCCGTACGCCGAGACCCCGGTGACCTACTACGGCTCCGCGGAGCCCCGGCCGGCACAGGTCGCGACGTACTCCTGGGAGCCAGGGGAGACCCGCACCTTCACGGTCGGGGTGGGTGCCCTCTCGGCAGACCGCCACGACTACGCCGCGCTGCTGCGTGAGGACTGGGCGCTGCGCCTCCCCGGTGCGCCCGTCGAGCCGTGGGTCGACGTCGTCACCGCGGCCGACATCGCCGCCGAAGGGCTGCACCGCTGGCACTTCGACCCCGACCCCGGCGTGCTGCTGGAGACCGTCGGCTTCGATCGCGAGGTGTCGGGCCAGGACGGCCGGCCCGTGGACCGGCAGGCGATGCACGTCGGCTGGGTCAGCGGCATCCCCTGGGCCTACGCACTGCTGCGCCACGGCCGGCGCGTGGCGAGCCCGGCGTACGTCGAGGCCGCCGAGCAGGTGATCGACCTGATCTGCGACAACCTGGCGCCGTGCGGGACGTTCTGGGGAACGTGGTACCGCGAGCACGGCTGGTCGCAGAGCTGGACGCCGATCCAGGGCGGCCTGCACGCGCGCACCCTGGGTGAGGCGACGCTCTTCCTCGGGCGGGCTCTCGCCGAGCACGTGGGGCCGGCCTCGTGGGACGAGGCCTACCGGGCCAACCTCGACGCCGTCGTCGCCCGGCAGCGTGCCGACGGCAACCTCGGCTCGGTCCACGACGCGCAGACCGGCGAGGTCGTCTCGTGGAGCGGCGCGTCCGGCCTGATCTGGGTCGCGGCCCTCGCCGAGGCCGCGCCGTACGACGACGGCCGCTACCTCGCCGCCGCCGAGCGGGCCGGCGACTACTACGTGCGCTTCGTGCTCGACGAGCTGATCTGCGGTGCTCCCGAGGACGTCGACCTGGCGCCGACCTCCGAGGACGGCTACTGCGCGCTGATGGCGTACGTCGCGCTCTGGCGGCGGACCGGCGCCAGTCGCTGGCTCGACCTGGCCGAACGGGCCGCGGACTGGATGCTGACGTTCCGGTACTCCTACAACGTCGACTTCCCCGAGCGGACGCCCCTGGCGGCGTACGCGTTCGCGACCCGCGGCGGCGACCAGGCCTCACCCTCCAACCAGCACCTGCACGCCTACGGGCTGGTGTGCACCGCCGAGCTCCTCGAGCTCGCGGTCGCGCTCGGTGACGACTTCTACGCCGAGCGGGCCCACGAGACGCTCGCGTGCTTCCGGCAGCTGGTCCCCGTCGAGGACGGTCAGGTCAACGGCTACCGCGGGATGATCACCGAGCGGTACTACCAGACCGAGTGCTTCCAGCCGCAGGGCATGTACCTCACGCTGTCGCACGCGTGGAGCGCCGGCGTCCTGCTGCTCGCGTGCGAGCAGGTGCTCGAGCCGTAGCGACGGGTGTGCGTCCCGGGCCACGCGCTCACCGCTGCTCGCGGACGACCTCCGCGATCGCCGACCAGTCGTCGAGCTCGGCCCCGGGGCGGCGCGCGGCCGCCTCGAAGGCGGCGCGCAGTACCGGTGCCGTCGGCAGGGTGAGACCGGCCGCCGCGGCCGCCTCCTCGGCCAGGCGGAGGTCCTTGGCGCCGAGGGCGACCGTGAAGCCGGCCGGACGGTAGGCGCGGCGGGCGATGAGATCGCCGTACCCGCGGTGGACGACCCCGCCGAACAGGGTCTCGGAGAGCAGCGTGGTGAACTCGGACGCCTCGACGCCGTAGGCCTCGACGAGCGCGACCGACTCGGCCAGCGCCTGCAACGCGTGGACGATGTTGTAGTTCACCGCGATCTTGACCAGCGCGGCGGTGCGCGGGGTGGGGCCCATCGGCCAGGTGCGCCGGCCGATGCTCGCGAGCAACGGCCCGACCCGCTCCAGCGCCTCCGGGCTCCCGGCCGCCAGGACGTTCAGCTGGCCGGCCGCGGCCACCGGTGGGCGCCCGAGCACCGGCGCGGCGACGTACTCGACGCCGGCGGTCGTCGCCACAGCGGCGAGCTCGTCGGTGGCGGCGGGACTGAGCGACGACAGGCAGACGTGCACCCGGCCACCCGGCTGTCCCGCGAACGCCTCCCCGGTGAGGACCGCCGAGGCCGCCTGGTCGTTGGCGAGCATCGAGAACGACGTCTCGCAGCCGAGCGCCTCCGCGGGCGACGCGGCCACCCGGGCACCCGCGGAGACGAGGGCCCGGGCTCGGTCCGCGGACCGGTTCCAGACCAGGACGTCGTGGCCGGTCTCCAGCAGCCGACCGGCGATCGCCGTCCCCATCGAGCCGAGGCCGAGGAAGCCCACCGTGCTCATCAGGCGACCCACACCGTCTTGAGCTCGCAGAACTCCCGGATCCCCTCCGCCGCCAGCTCCCGGCCCACTCCGGAGTCCTTGACGCCGCCGAACGGCAGCTCGGGGTGCGAGACGGTCATGCCGTTGACGAACACCGCCCCGGACTCGATGGCGTCCACGAGGTAGGCCTGCTCGTCGGGGTCGGTGGTCCACACGGACGCACCCAGCCCGAAGGTGGTGCCGTTGGCCACGGCGACCGCCTCCTCGGCGTCCGCCACTCGGTACGCCGTGGCGACCGGCCCGAAGGCCTCCTCGGTGTGCAGGCGCATCTCGGCCGTGATGCCGTCGAGCAACATGGGGGCGACGTACCACCCGACGGCCGGCACCGCACCGCCGCCGACCACCACCCGAGCACCGAGGGCGACGGCGTCGTCGATCAGGCCGAGGACCTCCTCGCGTCCCGACCGGGTCGCGAGCGGGCCGACGTCGGTGGACTCGTCCAGGGGATCGCCGACCTTGAGCGCGCGCAGCCCGTCGGCGAACCGCTCGACGAAGGCGTCGTAGACCGCGTCGTGGACGATGAACCGCTTGCCGGCGATGCAGGACTGGCCGTTGTTCATGGTGCGCGCCGTGACGGCCGTGCGGGCCGCGGCGTCGAGGTCGGCGCTGGGCAGCACGATGAACGGGTCGGATCCGCCGAGCTCGAGCACGGTGCGCTTGATCTCGCCGCCCGCGACGGCCCCCAGGGCACGCCCCGCCGGCTCGGAGCCGGTGAGCGTCACGGCCGCCACGCGGCGGTCCCGCACCAGCTCCTCGACCCGGGCGGCCGGGACCAGCAGGGTCTGGAAGGCGCCGGCCGGGAACCCGGCCCGGGCGAAGAGGGTATCGAGGTACAGCGCGGTCTGCGGGACGTTCGAGGCGTGCTTGAGCAGGCCGGCGTTGCCCGCCATCAGCGCGGGGGCAGCGAAGCGCAGGACCTGCCACATCGGGTAGTTCCAAGGCATCACGGCCAGGACCACCCCCATCGGCTGGTAGCGCGTCCAGGCCGCGGAGGCGCCGACGGCGGAGGGGTCGGCCAGGGGAGTGTCCGCGAGGAACTCGGCGGCCCGGTCGGCGTAGAAGCGCGCGGCCCGCGCGCACTTGAGCACCTCGGCGCGGGCCTGGGCGATCGGCTTGCCCATCTCGCGGGTGAGGAGGGGGGCGACCTCGTCGAGGTCGGCCTCCAGCAGTGCTGCGGCGCTCCGCATCCAGGCCGCTCGCTCCGCGAAGCCGGTGCCGCGCAGCGCCGCGACGGCGTCGCGGGCACGGCTGACCCGGCGCTCGACCTCGGCGGCGTCGTGGGCGTCGAAGCTGGCTTCGACCTCTTCGGTGGCGGGGTTCAGCGTGACGATGGGCATGGACACCTTCCGGGACTGACTCCAGTGAATGGATCCATTTCAGCCACAGAACGAGGCGATTGTCCAGGTCGAAGCGCGACTCATCGCGCTATTGGATCCACGAGCGGGAGGTTCAGGAGTGCAACGAGGGCAGGTGGGTCACGTGCGGCGAGGGCGCGCTCAGGCCCGCGGCGCGGTCGTCGGCTCGGCGGGCCACCACGAACCAGATCGCCCGGCAGGCCTCCTCGAACGGGTTGCTGAGCCGGTGCGGTGTCATCGCGTCGAACGTGATCGAGTCGCCGGGCTCGAGAGCGTGGACGTCGAAGCCCACCTGGACCTCGAGGCGGCCGGAGACGATGAAGCCGTACTCGTGCCCGCCGTGGCGCATCATGTCGTCGTCCGGACAGCTGGAGCTGCCGGGCGCGTACTCCACGTTGAGGAAGTCGACGTGCGGATCGGCGTCACGGGTGAGGCGCTCCCAGACCACGCCCGGGAAGGTGATCCGGGCGCGGTTGGCGGAGCGCTGGACCGGGTGCAGCACGCGCGGCCACAGCCGGGGCTCGAGGCCGTCGCGGTCGGGGAAGCGGTCGAGCGAGGACGCGTGGGCCGCGAGGTCGCCCCCGGCCCCGTCCTCGGTGCCGTTCGGCCGCCCCGGAGCGGTGGCGAGCGCCTGATCCGCACGGACGCCCGCGGCGTCGCCGTCGCGTGCGTCCTCCTCGGCGCCGGTCATCAGCTCGTCGAGCGAGATGCCCAGGCAGGTGACCAGCGAGTAGAGGGTCCCGACGCTCGCGTTGACCTTGTCGTTCTCGAGCTGCGAGATGAAGCTCGGCGAGACGCCGACCCGGCGGGCCAGCTCCCTGAGGGTGAGTCCCTCTGCCTGGCGGGCCGCTCGGAGCCGAGCGCCGAGCGCGGGCCCGGCCGAGACCCCGGAGGAGGGGTCGGTGCTGCCAGCGGTCATCAGTGCCTCGCGAGATCGTCGGGGAGCCCGGCCGGGCGCCGTCGTGTTCAGTGTAGGCGAACGCTGCGCCACGTCCACTGGTCGCTCCGAGGGCCCACTTTCCCGGTGTTTCGAGCGCCTTCCCGGCGTGGGCGCGCTCCCAGCAGGCAGGTTTTACCGTCACTGAACATTTCTTCCCTCATGTCCCTTGACGTTCAGTGGTGCTACATCTAGCGTCTCGCCGAGTGACCCACGCCACTACCGGACCGAGGAGAGCAATGGCCAGCACGAGGACCCTGTTGCGCGGAGGGACCGTCATCACCTCGCGGGAGACGGGCGAGGTCCTGGAGGACGCCGACGTCCTGATCGACGGCGAGACGATCGCAGCGATCGGGCACGACCTGCCGGAGGCCGACGCGGAGGTGATCGAGCTCGGGGGCCGCCTGGTGCTCCCGGGCTTCGTGGACACCCACCGGCACACGTGGCAGTCGGTCGTCCGCAACATCGCGTCCGACTGGTCGCTGACGGAGTACCTCGCCGGCCTGCACACCGGGCTGAGCCGGCACTTCCGTCCCAGCGACACCTACGCGGCCAACCTACTCGGGTCCCTCGAGGCACTGAGCGCGGGCATCACCACACTCGTGGACTGGTCGCACAACCTGTTCACCCCCGAGCACGCCGACGCCGCCGTCCAGGCGCTGCACGACGCCGGCCTCCGGGCGGTGTTCGCCCACGGCGGCGGTGCGCAGCAGTGGGGCGCGCCGCTGCCCTCGGCGGTGCCGCACCCCGAGGACGCCCGCCGCGTGCGTGCCGAGCACTTCTCCTCGAGCTCGGGCCTGGTGACGATGGCGCTCGCGCTGCGCGGCCCGCAGTTCTGCACCCGGGAGGTCAACCGGCACGACTTCGAGCTCGCGAAGGACCTCGACCTCGACGTCACCGTGCACGTGGGTGACGGCTACTGGGGCAAGTCCGGGCCGGTCCGGGTGCTGCACGAGGACGGGCTGCTCTCGAGCCGGACGACGTACGTCCACTGCTGCACGCTCGGCGACGACGAGCTCGACCTCATCGCCGAGTCCGGTGGCAAGGCGTCGGTCGCCCCCGACGTCGAGATGCAGATGGGCCACGGGTTCCCGGCGACCGGGAGGCTGCTGCGGGCCGGGATCCGGCCGAGCTTCTCGATCGACGTGTGCAGCAGCAACGGCGGTGACATGTTCGGGACGATGCGATCGGCGATCGGTGTCCAGCGAGCCCTGGACAACGCGCCGGCAGTCGAGACCGGCGAGGTGGTCGAGCGCATCGGGCTGAGCTGCGCCGAGGTGCTGATGTTCGCGACCCGCGACGGGGCCACCGCGGCGGGCCTCGGCGACCGCACCGGATCGCTCGAGGTCGGCAAGGCGGCCGACGTCGTCGTGCTGGCCGACGACCCGCTGGCGTTGCGCCCCCTCAACAACCCCTTCGGCGCCGTCGTCTACTCCGCCCACCCGGGCCACGTCCAGGACGTGTTCGTGGCCGGTCGCCGCGTCAAGCGCGACGGTCAGCTCGTCGGCGTCGACCTCGCCCGGGTGCGGCAGCTCGCCGAGGAGACCCGTGACCACGTCGTCGGGGCGATGGAGGGCGCCACGCTCGGTGGCTCCTGGCACCCGGTGGTCGGCGCCTGATGGCCGTGGACACCGCCGCTCCGCCGGCGCCGGCTCGGCGCGAGCTCCGCGACCACGTCCCGGTCTCGAGCCAGGTCGCTGCCTGGCCGGCGACCCGTGCCCTGGCAGCCGTCGCGCTGCTCTTCCTGGTCAGCCCCCTGGTCGCGTCGGGCAGCGTCAGCCACACCGCGGTCTACTCGATGCTTCCGTTCGCGGCCCTGACCGCGCTGGTCGCCGTCGGCCAGACGCTGGTGATCCAGCAGGGCGGACTGGACCTCTCGGTCCCGGGCGCGGTCACCCTGGGCGCACTCGTGGTCGCGAAGTTCGGCCACGAGGGCTCGTGGGGGCTGCCGACCGCGGTCGCCGTCGCGGTGCTCGGCACCTCGCTCGCCGGGCTGCTCAGCGGCCTGGTGGTGGCCTGGGTCCGGCTCCCTCCGCTCGTGGTCACGATCGCCACCAACGCCTTGCTGGTCGGGGCGGTGCAGTACGCCTCCGGCGGCTTCGGCGCACAGACCGACCCGGCCCTGAGCGACTTCGCCCTGGGCAAGGTGCTCGGTGTGCCCACCCTGGCGGTGCTCGCGCTCGTCATCGTCGTGGTCGCGCAGGTCGTGCTGAAGCTGACCCGGGCCGGCCGGCGTTTCGAGCTGGTCGGCGAGAACACCCGGGCGGCCGGCGTGATCGGCATCGGCACCACCTACCACCAGGTCGCGGCGTACTGGCTGTCCTCGCTGCTGGCGGCGGTCGCGGGCGTCCTGCTGGCGGGCCTCTTGCGCAGCCCGACCCTGACCGCCGGCGACACCTACCTGCTGCCCTCGATCGCCGCCGTGGTCTTGGGGGGCACCGCCCTCACCGGTGGGCGGGGCAGCCTCGTCGGCACGGCCCTGGGCGCCCTGTTCCTGGTCCAGCTGAGCCAGCTCGTCCAGACCTTCACCTCCCTGACAGCCGTCCAGAACATGGTGCAGGCCCTGATCATCGGGATCGGCATCGTCCTCCAGCTCCGTCTCGGCGGACCGAACGCGCGACTCTCCCTCGTCCTCCGACGGGCTCCGCGTCCGCGCTGAGCCCACACCACACCGGCACCGTCGCGGGCCATCCTCGCCGCGGCGCCGTCCACCACCCCTCCGGCTGACAGCGGTCCTACCTCTGCCGACGCCACGGGGCCGTCCCACCCACCCCGCGGCGGAGCCCTGCCCTGCTGCCCGACGGGGATCGGCCTGCCTCGGGCGCCCGTCCTCCCTGCCCTCACCCATCCGCGCCCTCGGGCGCAGCACACGTAAAGGACCACCATGAACGCGTTGCGCAACCACCGCGGCCGGGCCAGCGCCCTGGGCCTCGCGCTCCTCGCCGGAGCGGCACTCACCGCCTGCTCCTCGACGAACGCCGAGTCCGGGGACGCCGGCTCCTCGAAGGCCGACATCGCCGTCGGCAAGGTCGGCTCCGTCGACGAGTTCGCCAGCATCGACTCGGTCTGCGGCGACAAGGACGTGACCGTCGGCGTCGTCGACGGATTCGGCACCAACTCCTGGTCCAAGACCGTCAAGGCCGAGATCGAGAGCGAGGCGGCCAAGTGCTCCCACGTGACGAGCGTCGAGTACGCCGCCGGGCGCGGTGACCTCCAGGCCACCAACCAGGCGATCGTGAGCATGGCGGCCAAGGGCACCGACATCATCCTGGTGATCCCGGACGCGGGCCCGGGCGAGGCCCACCTGCCCTCGATCCGCAAGGCGACCAGCTCCGGCTCGATCGTGGTGCCGTTCGCCTCGGACCCCACCGGCAAGCCGGGTGCCGACTACCTCGACTACACCGACTGGAGGCCCTACGCCAGCGGCACCGCCTGGGCGCAGTGGGTCGTCGACCAGCTCGGCGACGCCGGCGGCAACGTGGTCTTCCTGGGTGGCCCGGCCGGATCAGCGGTCACCGCGGGCACGTTCGAGGGCATCAAGTCCGTGCTGGCCGACAACCCCCAGGTCACGCTGCTCAACAAGGAGCCCGTCGTCACGAACTGGGACCCCGCGGTCGCCCAGCAGGCGATGTCCGCCCTGCTGTCGCGCTACCCCAAGATCGATGCCCTGATCGTCGACTACGGCACCGCGGCCGGCGGCGTGATCCGCGCCTACGAGAGCGCCGGCAAGAAGCTGCCGCCGCTGGCGACCACCGACGACAACTCGCTGAGCTGCGGGTTCGACGCCCTCAAGGCCGACAACCCCGACTACGAGCTGGCGACCGTCTCCAGCCGCACCTGGATCGGCCGGGTCGCGCTGCGCAAGGCGCTCGCGAGCATCAATGGGATCGACGACACCGAGCCGTCGCTGTTCGACCTCGGCCTGGCCGAGGACTCGACGCAGGGCGCCGCCGGCGCGAAGCTGCCCTCGCAGGCGTGCCTCCCCGACGCCCCGCCGGACGCCGCTCCGTCCTCCCTGCTCACGGCCGACGAGCTCGCGAAGGTCTTCGGCTGAGCCATGAGCATCGTGACTGACGCGGCCACCGGTGCCGGGGTCGAGGCCGTCGAGGCGCTCCGGCTCGACGGGATCGGCAAGACCTATCCGGGCGTGCGCGCCCTCGACGACGTGAGCATCACCCTCACGGCAGGGCGCGTGCACGCCATCTTGGGTGAGAACGGCGCCGGCAAGTCGACCCTCGTCGGGATCGCCGCCGGGTCGGTCGTCCCTGACGGCGGCACGATCGTGCTCGGTGGCCGCAGCTTCACCAGGCTCCGGCCGGCGCTCGCGCGCGACCGGGGGCTGGCGATCGTCTACCAGACCCCGGCGCTCGCACCGTCCCTGACGGTGACCGACGCCGTGCTCACCCTCCTTCCCGCCGAGCGGCTGCCCGCTCGGCGGGAGGCGGAGGCCTGGCTGCGCGGGCACTTCTCGGAGCTGGGGCTGACCATCGACCCGGCCGCGGTGATCGGAGACCTCAGCCAACGTGAGGCCCACCTGATCGAGATCGCTGCCGCCCTCGCCTCCGAGCCCTCGGTCCTCGTCCTGGACGAACCGACCGAGGCACTCGGCGCGGAGGAGACGGAGTGGCTCTTCGAGCGCGTGCACGAGCTGCTCGCGCGAGGCGCCGCCGTCGCCTACATCACCCACCGCATCCCGGAGGTGGTGGCGATCGGTGACGACCTCACGGTCCTGCGGGACGGCAAGGTCGTGGGCCGTGGCGAGGTCGCGGACTTCGACGAGGACCAGATCGTCGGCCTGATCATCGGACGGTCCCTCGAGACGACCTTCCCGCCCAAGTGCGCGGACTCCTCGGACGGTCCGTTGCTGGCGGTCGCGGGCGCCTCGGGGTCCGGGTTCTCGGGCGTGTCCTTCCAGGTGCGTCCCGGCGAGATCGTCGGCCTCGCCGGTGTCGAGGGCAACGGTCAGCGCGAGGTGCTCCGAGCACTGGGTCGAGGCGGACTCCGCTCCGGCGTCGTGTCGATCCGGGGACGCGACGTACGCCTGCGCGGCTCCCGCGACGCGGTGCGGGCCGGCATCGTCTTCCTCCCGGGCGACCGGCTGGGTGAGGCGATGTTCGGCGGACTCTCGATCCGGGAGAACGTCGTCGCTCCCTCGCTCGACGCCGCGATGCCCGGGGGATGGACCCGGCGCGACCGGGAGTACCGGCTCACCCGCGAGGCCGTCGACCAGCTCGCCGTGAAGACCGCGACCCTCGAGTCGGCGGTCTCGTCGCTCTCCGGCGGCAGCCAGCAGAAGGTCCTGCTCGCGCGCGCCCGGCTCGGCCGGCCCGCGGTGCTCCTGGTCGAGGACCCGACTCAAGGGGTCGACGCCGGAGCGCGTGTGGAGATCTACGCGTTCCTGCGTGAGATGGCGGCCTCCGGCGTCGCCGTCGTCGTGCTGTCGACCGACGCCGTGGAGCTCGAGGGACTCTGCGACCGGGTGCTCGTCTTCTCGCGCGGCACCCTGCGTGCCGATCTCGCCGGGGACGAGGTGAGCGAGCGTGCCATCACCGGCGTCGCCGTCCTCGCGGTCAGCGAGAGCGGTGGGCACACGACGGTCGCGGCACTGCCGCGCCGCACGCGCTCCGGGCTGCGGGGACACCTGCACACTCCCGCGCTGCTCGCACTCGTCGTGCTCATGGGTGGCTTCACGGCGGGCTCGTCGTCGTCGTTCCTCGAGCCGCTGAACATCGGCCAGCTGCTCGCAGCCGCGGCCGTCCTGATGTTCGTGGGGCTGGCCCAGCTGCTGGTCGTCGTGACCGGCGGCATCGACCTCAGCGTCGGCTCCGTGGTCGCGGCGTCGGGCGTGGTCGTGTCCTTCTTCGCGGGCGGGAGCGTCGCCGGGTTCGCCGTCGGAGCCGTCGTGGCGATCGCCGCCGGCGCGGTCGTCGGCCTGGTGAACGGTCTGCTGGTGACCTGGTGCGGCATCCCGGCGGTCATCGCGACCCTGGTCTCGTCCGTCGGCGTGGTCGGCATCGCCCAGATCATGAGGTCGGAGCCGGGGGGCTCGGCGTCCCTCGACGTGCTCACGGCCCTCGGCACCACGGTCGCCACCGTGCCGGTGGTGTTCGTGGCCGCCGTACTGTCCGCGGTGGCCGTCGCACTCGTCCTCGGGCGCACGGCTCTCGGGCGGGGGCTGCGGGCCACCGGGTCCGACCCGGTCAAGGCCAACCGGATGGGTGTCGCGGTGTCGCGGACCCGGGTCGCGGCGATGGTCCTGGGCGGGGTGCTCAGCGCCCTGGCCGGTCTCGTGCTCTACACCCAGACCGGGATCGGTGACGCCAACAGCGGCGGGGCGCTCACGCTCTCCTCCGTGACGATCATCGTCATCGCGGGCGTCAACATCTTCGGCGGTTCGGGCTCGGCCATCAGCGTCGCCGCCGCCGCCCTGCTGCTGCAGGTGATCACCAACTCCCTCACCTTCCTCGACCTCAGCTTCGCCTGGCAGTACTGGCTGCAGGGCGCGTTCGTGCTCGTCGCGGCCGTGCTTCCCATGCTGGCCGGTCGCCGCGGCGCCGCCACCACCCGCTGACGTCACCCCACTCACAGGAGACCCGATGTCCTCGACCACCCGACCCGTCCCCGCCGACCCCTCCCGCTTCGACGGCCGCCCGCTCGTGCTCCGCGACGGCATCGTCGTCACCGTCGACGACGCCGGCGTCCTCGACCGCGCCGACGTGCTCGTCGTCGGCGACCGCATCGAGGCCGTCGGCCCCGGCCTCGAGGTGCCCGAGGGCACCGTCGAGATCGACGCCTCGGGCGGCATCGTCATGCCGGGCATGATCGACACCCACCGGCACATGTGGCAGTCGGCCCTGCGTGGGTACGGCGGCGACTGGGCGCTGAGCCAGTACTTCGCCTTCTACTACCTGCGCTGGGGCGACGTGTTCCGGCCCGAGGACATCTACGCCGGCAACCTGCTCAGCGCACTGGAGTCGGTGGACACTGGGGTGACCACCACGCTGGACTGGTCCCACGGCCTGCGGACCACCGACCACGCCGAGGCGGCGCTCGAGGCGTTGCGTGCGATCCCCGGTCGCTTCGTACTGGGCTACGGCAACTACCTCGGAGCGCCCTGGGAATGGGCGAACTCACCGGAGTTCCGCGCCTTCGTCGGTCGGCACTTCTCCGGCACCGACGACCGCCTGAAGCTGCAGCTCGCCTTCGACGTGACCGGTGACCCCGCCTTCCCGGAGCGCGGCGCCTTCGACGCCGCGCGTGAGCTCGGGGTGCGGGTCACGACCCACGCCGGCGTCTGGGGCGCGACCACAGACACCGGCATCGAGCAGATGTACGAGCACGGCTACATGACCGAGGACATCAGCTACGTCCATGCCGCGACCCTTCAGCCCAGCAGCTACCAGAAGATTGCGGCGACCGGCGGCACCGTGTCGGTGGCGACCGAGAGCGAGCAGAGCGCCGGGCAGGGCTACCCGTCGACCTGGGAGCTGCGGAAGTACGGCATCGCGTCGTCCCTGTCGATGGACACCAGCGTGTGGTGGAGCGCGGACTTCTTCTCGGCCATGCGAGCGACGCTGAGCGCCGACCGGGTGCGCGACCACCTCGAGGCGCATCGGCGCAACGAGACCGTGGTCGCCAACCGGCTCCGGGCCGAGGACGTCGTGTGGTCAGCCACGATGGGCGGCGCCCGGGCGATCGGCATGGAGGACCGGCTCGGGTCGATCCGTCCCGGGAAGCTGGCCGACCTGGTGCTGCTCAAGAACGACGAGTCGCCCGCGATGACGCCGATCCTGCATCCCTACGCCCACATCGTCTACCAGGCCGGGACCGCCGACGTGCACACCGTCGTGGTCGGCGGCAAGGTCGTCAAGCACGACGGCCGGCGCCTGGGGTTGCCGCTCGCCCCCGCGCGCGACGCCGTCGCGGCCAGCGTGGCGCACGTCCGCGCCGCGCTGGGCGAGGACGCCTGGCACGAGGGCATGCGGCCCGAGCTCCCGCCCGCCGAGGAGCTCCAGAACCCCTACCGCTACACGGACGCCGGCGACGCCCACGTGCGGGCCGAGGTGGCGCCGTGATCCTGCACCTGGCGTTCTTCACCTGGGTCGAGGACGTCACCGACGAGCAGGTCGCCGTCCTGACCGCCGACCTGGAGGCGATGGCAGTGCAGATCCCATCGATCCTCCAGTACGCGTGCAGCCCGAACCTGCGGCTACGGCCCAGCGACGTCGACTTCGTCGTGGCCGCGGCGGTCGCCGACGAGGCAGGACTCGCCGCCTATCTCGACCATCCCGCTCACCTCGAGGTCCAGAGGACGTCGCTCGCCGGGATGGTCGGCGAGCGCCGGGCCGCCCAGCTGCCGATGCCGTTCGTGGTGGACGCCGTCGGAGTGCCGTGACCCACGGCCCGCGACCCGACCACGACCACGACCGATGCCCGCGAGGGCTCCAGGAGGAACGATGCTCAACACCGCGACCACCGGCAGCAACGCCGTCGACTGGGAGGAGCGGATCGACTTCGGCCGGCTGCGCACCGAGCGTCTGCGCCGGCTGAAGGACGAGCTCGCGAAGTCCGAGTGCGGGGCGATCCTCGCGTTCGACTTCTCCAACATCCGCTACATGACCTCCACCCACATCGGCACCTGGGCGATGGACAAGCTGATCCGCTTCAGCCTCCTCACCCGGGAGACCGACCCGATCTCGTGGGACTTCGGCTCGGCCGCGAAGCACCACCAGCTCTACAACCCGTGGCTGGGCACGACCACCGCCGAGGCCGACGCGGACCCCCACGCACCGCACCACGGCGCCGTGCGGCCGCGCGCGGAGTCCGGTGCCCGCGCCGGCATCTCGACCCTGCGTGGCGCGTTCACGCCGGACGCCGGGATCGCCGAGGGGGTCGCGCGCAAGATCAAGCGCGAGCTGGAGAAGTTCGGGGTCGCGGACCAGCCGCTCGGGGTCGACGTCATCGAGCTGCCGATCCTGTTCGCGCTCCAGCAACAGGGGATCACGGTCGTCGACGGCCAGCAGGTGTTCATGGAGGCGCGGCGGATCAAGACCGACGACGAGGTGCGGCTGCTGACCCATGCCGCCTCGATGGTCGACGCGGCGTACGACGAGCTCTACCGCTTCCTGCGGCCGGGCGTGCGCGAGAACGAGTGCGTCGGGCTGGTCGCCAAGACCCTGTACGACCTGGGCTCGGAGTACGTCGAGGGCGTCAACGCGATCTCGGGGGAGCGCTGCTCGCCGCACCCGCACGTCTTCTCCGACCGGCTGATCCGGCCCGGCGACCCGGCGTTCTTCGACATCCTGCACAGCTTCAACGGCTACCGGACCTGCTACTACCGCACGTTCGCGGTCGGGTCGGCGAGCCGGGCACAGCACGACGCCTACCACCGGGCGCGCGAGTACATGGACCGGGCGATCGCGCTGGTGCGTCCCGGCGCGACCACCGCCGACATCGTGTCGGTCTGGCCGACCGCGCAGGAGTTCGGGTTCCCCGACGAGGAGGCGGCCTTCGCGCTGCAGTACGGCCACGGGGTCGGCCTGTCGATCTGGGAGAAGCCGATCTTCTCCCGGCTCGTCTCCCTCGACCACCCCGAGGTGCTCGAGGCGGGCATGGTCTTCGCGCTCGAGACCTACTGGCCCTCAGCAGACGGCATCGGCGCCGCCCGGATCGAGGAGGAGCTCGTGGTGACGCCCGACGGCTGCCGGGTGATCACGAAGTTCCCGGCCGAGGAGCTCCTCGTCGCCGGACCGCGCTACCACGCGGTCGGTGGCGACCTGCCGACCATCCGCGATGCCGAGTCGCACAAGAACACCCCGTGGGGCACCGACCGGTGACCGCCGCCCGATCGCAGAGCACCCAGGAGCAGACATGACCGAACTCAAGATCGCCGTGCTGGGCACCGGCGCCAACGGCGCCGGCATCGGAGCCGATCTCGTCAACGCCGGGCTCGACGTCACGTTCGTCGAGCAGTGGCCGGCGCACGTGGAGGCGATGCGGGCGCGCGGCCTCGAGGTGCGCTCGGGAGGGCGGACGACGCTGACCCAGGTCGACGCGCTGCACCTGTGCCAGGTCGCCGAGCTCCGCGACCGCTTCGACCTGGTCTTCTTGGTGATGAAGGCCTACGACACGCGGTGGGCGTGCGAGCTGATCCGCTCGGTGCTGGCACCCGACGGGATCGTCGTCGGTCTCCAGAACGGCATGAGCGCCGTTGACATCGTCGACGTGCTCGGACCCGAGCACGCGGTGGGCGCGGTGATCGAGGTCGGGTCGCAGATGTTCGAGCCGGGCCTGGTGGTCCGGGACACCCCGACCGAGCAGTCCTGGTTCGCGGTCGGCACGCTCGAGGGAGGTCCGGCCCACCGCCTGGAGGAGATTGCGGCCGTGCTCGGCCATGCCGGCACCGTGGCGATCAGCGACGACATCCTCTCCTCGAAGTGGATGAAGCTCGTCGTGAACGCCACCGAGCTGGTCAGCGCGGCCATCGTCGACCTGCCGATGATCGAGGCCTCCGACCTGCCGGGGATGCGGGACTTCATGGTCCGCGCAGGAGTCGAGGCGCTCCAGGCGGCGCGCGACCTCGGTCACCGGGCGCTGCCGATCCTCGGGCTCGACTACGCGGTGGACGACCCCGCCGAGGACGTCGTGAACGCTCTCATCGACGCGGTCTACCACCACTTCGCGGTGCCCACCTCGCTCACCACCGTCCACCAGGACTGGATGAAGGGCCGCCGCAGCGAGGTGCGGGAGATCAACGGGCTCGTCGTCGACGTGGCCGCGCAGTTCGGCCGCACGGCTCCCGCCAACGCCGTCACCCTCGAGATCGCCCTCGAGATCGAGGCCGGGAGGGAACGGGCCGGACGGCACCAGCTGCCCCGCCTGCTGGCGGCGCTCGGCTGAGCCTCGCGGTGCCCCGAGGTCAGGAGACGATCTCGGGGTGCCGCGCCAGGGCGAGGCGGGTCCGCCGGATGTGGACCGCGAGCATCGCCGAGGCGATGTCGCCGTCGCGCCGGGTGACGGCGTCGAGGATGAGCTCGTGCTCGGCGTCGATGCGCCAGGACGCGTCACCGTGCTGCAGGAGCACGAACGCGCGACGGTAGTGCTGCGTGGTGTCCCACAGCCGGTTGACCATCGAGACCAGCTCCATGGCCGAGCTCCCGGCGTACGACGTCCAGTGGAACTCGCGATCCAGCACGAGGAAGCGCTCGACGTCGTCGGTCGCCGCGATCTCGTCCTGCACCTCGCGCATCCGCGCGACGTGGTCGTCGGTGAGGTGCGGGAGGCTGTCGAGGAGCAGCAGTGGCTCGATCCGCTCCCGGATCTCGTAGGACAGCTCCAGGTCACGCCGGGTCATCGTGCGCACCCATGCGCCGCTGTTCGCGCGGAGGCTGACCAGGCCACGCGAGTCCAGGATGCGCAGCGCCTCGCGCACCGGCAGGCGGCTCGCCTCGAACTCCTCGGCCAGCTCGTCCTGCTTGATCCGGGTGCCCGGCTCGAGCCGGCCGGTCAGGATCCGCTCGGCGAGGACGTCGGCGATGCGGTGGCTGGCGACGGGACTGGCGCCCTGGGTGTCTCCGGCCGTACGCGCGGGTCGTGGCATAGCTCCTCCTCCTGACCCGCCGAGAGTAGTGGTCGAGGTCGCGGGGTGCGGCGGGTCGTCAGGCGAAGTCCCCGGGCCGGTGGTCGAAGGCCTTGCCGGCCGGGTAGGAGACGAGCTCGAGCTGGAGCCCCCACGGGCTGAGGAAGTACACCCAGCGCTGGCCGAGGCTGGGCCCCGTGCTCGATGTCGGCTCGCCCAGCACCCGCAGCCCGTGGCCACGCAGGGACGCGATCGCGGCGTCCAGGTCGTCCACGTAGAGCGCCACGTGGTGACCGCCGACGTCGCTGTTGCGCGGCGGGGTGGGCGCCTGGCCGGGGGCGTCGTACTGGAAGACCTCGAAGATCGCCTGTCCGCCGAGCCGGTAGAACCGCAGCTCGCGCATCACCGTGCTCTCGTCCACGCCGAGGTGGACCCGCATCCAGTCGTCGCCCGGGTCGTCGTGACGGAACGGCCCGAGCCGGTACAGGTACTCGCAGCCCAGGACCTCGGTGAAGAACCGGTGCGCCTGGTCGAGATCGGGGACGGTCAGGCCGATGTGGTCGACCCGCCGGAGGCCGGGGAGAGGAGTGGGGGGCATGGGTTCTCCTTGGGTTGCAATGGATCCATTCGCACCCTATCTTGGGCCGAACCGGACGCGGAAGCGTCTGAGTGGATCCCCCTCAGCTTCGGAAGGTGCCTCCCTATGCCGACCCGCCACGACCTGGCCGCCGCTGCCCCGTGGGTGGAGCTCGCGACCGACGACCGCGACTGGTCGGGCGCCGACGCCGACGTCCTGCTGCAGCTGCTCGGCCGAGCGCAATGGATCCGATCGTTCGAGGAGCAGGTCCTCGAGCTCGCCGCGCAGTCCCTGGTCCACGGCCCGGCTCACTCCAGCATCGGGCAGGAGGGCGGTGCGGTCGGATCGGTGCTGCCCCTGCGCTCCGACGACTACGTCACCGGCTCGCACCGCGGGCACCACCAGTTCCTCGCCAAGGCCTTCGGACACGTGGTCGTGCCCAAGTCGGGTGCGCTGCCCGAGCTCACCCCCGAGGTGCACGAGGTGCTGCGGCGCACCCTCGCGGAGATCTGTGGTCTCGCAGACGGGTACTGCCGGGGCCGGGGTGGGTCGATGCACCTGCAGTGGGCCGAGGCGGGCGCGATGGGCACCAACGCGATCGTCGGCGGCGGCGTGCCGCAGGCCGCCGGCTTCGCCTGGAACATGCGGCGCGCCGGCACCGACGCGGTCTCGGTGACCTACTTCGGCGACGGCGCGGTCAACATCGGCTCGGTGCTCGAGACCTTCAACCTGGCCGCCGCCTGGAAGCTACCCGTCTGCTTCTTCATCGAGAACAACCAGTACGCCGTGTCCACCCACGTCTCCAAGGCCACCGCGGAGCCCCGGGTCTCGGGGCGCGGGCTCGGGTTCGGCATCCCCAGCTGGCGCGTGGACGGCATGGACCCGCTCGCCGTGCACCTGGCCATGACCGAGGCGCTCGAGCACATGCGGGCCGGCAACGGGCCCACCATCATCGAGGCCGACGTCTACCGCTACTTCCACCAGAACGGCCCCTACCCCGGCTCGGCGTTCGGCTACCGCGACAAGGCCGAGGAGAAGGCCTGGCGCGAGCGCGACCCGATCGACCAGCTGCGCGGTCAGGTGCTGGCGCGCGGGCTGCTGAGCTCGGCCGAGGTCGACGCGGCCAAGGCGGAGGTCGATGCGGTGATGCGCGCCATCGCCGACGGCTTCGTGGAGGCGCTGCCGGACGGCAAGCCCGGCCAACGGCGGATCCGGGCCGGGCTGTGGCCGGACCCGGGCTTCGTGGACGTCGGCGTCCGCGGGGACCTCTCCGAGCTCGACGGGGCGCGCTTCGAGGACGAGGACACCTACGGCGGCGAGCTCGGCGAGCGCCGGTTCATCGACTGCGTCAGCGAGGTCATGGCCCGCCGGATGGAGACCGACGAGCGGGTGGTCGTCCTCGGTGAGGACGTCGACGGCCTCAAGGGCGGCACCAACGGAGCGACCCGGCGGCCGCTCGAGGTGGCGCCCGACCGGGTCCTCGGCACCCCGATCAGCGAGAACGCCTTCACCGGCCTGGCCGGCGGCATGGCCCTCGATGGCCGCTACCGGCCCGTCGTGGAGTTCATGTACGCCGACTTCATGTGGGTCGCGGCCGACCAGCTGTTCAACCAGGTCGCGAAGGCGCGGCACATGTTCGGCGGGCACAGCGCGGTGCCGTTCGTGCTGCGCAGCAAGCTCGCCGCAGGCACCGGCTACGGGTCGCAGCACTCCATGGACCCCGCCGGGATCCTGACCTCGGCCCCCGGCCTGCGCGTCGTCGCGCCGTCCACGCCGTTCGACTACGTCGGCCTGATGAACACCGCCCTCGCGTGCGACGACCCGGTCGTGGTGCTCGAGCACGTCGACCTCTACGGCTCCACGGGCATCGGGCCGGTCGACGACCTCGACTACCTCCTGCCGGTCGGGCGGGCGGCGCTGCGCAGCCGGGGGGACGACCTCACCGTGATCACCTACCTCTCGATGGTGGGGCACAGCCTCGAGGCGCTGGACCAGGTTGCCGCGGAGGGTGTCGCGCTGAGCGCCGACGTGGTGGACCTGCGCTGGCTCGACCGGGCCTCGCTCGACTGGGACACGATCGAGACGAGCGTGCGGCGGACGAACCGGGTGCTGATCGTCGAGCAGGGCGCCGTCGGTACGTCGTACGGCGCCTGGCTCGCCGACGAGATCCAGCGCCGGCTCTTCGACTGGCTCGACGCGCCGGTCGAGCGCGTCACCGGCGGTGAGGCGTCGCCGAGCATCAGCAAGGTCCTCGAGCGGGCCGCGATCGCGCGGACCGAGGACGTCGCCGTGGCCCTGCGCCGCATCGCGGCCGAGTGACGACCCGCCGGAACCCCGAGAGGAACGACATGGCTGACCTGCTTCCCGTGCCCGAAGTCGCGGCGGGAGCCACCGACGTGCTCCTCGCCGAATGGCTGGTCGCGCCCGGTGAGGAGTTCAAGGCCGGCGACCCGATCGTCGTGCTCGAGACCGACAAGGCGGTCGTCGAGGTCGAGGCGGAGAGCGGTGGCGCGCTGCTGCGCTCGCTGGTGGCGCCCGGGACCCGGGTCGACGTGGGCGCCCCGATGGCGCTGGTGGGCACCCTCGCGGAGGCCGGCGGTGATCTCGACGCGATGCTCGCCGGCCTCGGCCTGGCCGGCTCCGCGCTGGTGACCGCGGGCCCACCTGTCGACGAGCCGGGTCCGGAGCCGGCTCGGCAGGCGGCACCGGCCCCGTCGTCCCCCTCCGGCCGGATCTTCATCAGCCCCATCGCTCGCAAGCTCCTCGCCGAGGCGGGGATCGCCCCCGAGGAGGTCGCGGGCACTGGGCCGCGCGGACGGATCCGCCGGCACGACGTCGACGCCGCGATCGCGGCGCGGGCGACCGCGCCGGTGGCATCGTCGGTGGCTGCGTCGATCTCGCCCGCCCCGGCGGCCCAGGACCGGGAGACCGCGGCGGGGTGGACCGAGGACCCCCACAGCCGCCTGCGGCTCGCCCTGGCCCGACGGCTCACCGCCAGCAAGCAGGAGACGCCGCACTTCTACGTCAAGAGGTCGGCCCGGGCCGACGCGCTCCTGGCCCTGCGCGCCGAGCTCAACCGGGTCGCGCCGGCGAAGGTCTCGGTCAACGACTTCATCCTCAAGGCCGTGGCCGTGGCGCACCTGGAGGTCCCCGAGGCCAACGTCACCTGGGCTCCCGAGGCGATGCGGCGCTACGACAGCGTGGATGTCTCGGTGGCGATCGCATCGCCTCGGGGCCTGGTCACCCCGGTCCTGCGTGGGGTCGAGCACAGCTCGCTGAGCGCGATCGCGGCGCAGGTGCGTGGCTTCGTCGAGCAGGCGGCCGCGGGCCGGCTCCAGCAGCGCGACCTCGAGGGCGGGTCGATCTCGGTGTCCAACCTCGGCATGTACGGAGTCGAGGAGTTCGCGGCGATCATCAACCCGCCGCAGTCCGCGATCCTCGCGGTCGGTGCGGTGCGCCAGGTGCCCGTCGTGGTCGAGGGCTCCGTCGAGATCGCCGCGACCGTGGACCTGGTCCTCTCGGTCGACCACCGGGCGATCGACGGCGCTCTCGCGGCGCGGTGGATGGCGGCGCTGGTGACCGCCCTGGAGGAGCCGTTCCGGCTCATCGTGTGAGCAGCGGTCACACGTTGCCGAGGAAGCGCTCGACCTCGATGCGGACCGCGACCCGGGCGGGGTTGGGCCGCGGCTGGCGGTAGCGCAGGGTGTAGCGCTCCATCGCCCGGCGTACGGACTCCTCGTCCTCGAGCACCTCGCCACGTCCCTCGATCGTGGACCAGCGGCGGCCGTCGACCTGGCAGACGGCCAGCACCGGGTTGTCGCGCACGTGCCGCACCTTGCGGGACGTCCCGGACGTGATCACCCAGGCGCAGCGCCGTTCGACGTCGACGGTCACCCCGACGGGCACGACGTGTGGGGTCCCGTCGCGACGCAGCGTGGTCAGCGTGCACAGGTGTCGCTCGCTCCAGAAGTCCATCAGGTCCTGGGGGAACGCGTCCCAGCCCGGTCGCCACGTGGTCACCCGGAGATCCTGCCATGTCAACAAGGGTTGACAGATCGGCCGTGTCAACTTATGTTGACAACCATGACCGAGACGAGCGAGGCGGCGGCCACCGCGACCGCAGCGGCGGACGCCGACCCCCGGGTGGGGCTGCGGGCGGTCCGGGCGCTGCGCCGCCTGGTCGAGCACCTCGAGACGACCCAGGTCCGGCGGGCCCGGGCCGCGGGGTGGTCGTGGCAGGAGATCGCCGAGGCGCTCGGCGTGAGCAGGCAGGCCGTGCACAAGAAGCACGGCCGCGGCTGATCCAGGGCTGAGGAGCGAGACATGTTCGAACGGTTCACCCGATCCGCGCGGCGCGTGGTCGAGACGGCGGTGGAGACGGCCCGCGAGCAGGGGGCCGCCGAGGTGCGGCCCGCCCACGTCCTGGCGGGGCTGCTCGCCGACGAGACGTCGACGGCCGCGCGGGTGCTCGCCGGGCTCGGTGCTCCGGCCGAGGAGGCGCGGCGGGTCGCGGACGGTCTGCGGAGCCCCTATGTCGAGGGGCTCGACGCCGACGACGCCGAGGCGCTGAAGGTGCTGGGCATCGACCTCGACGAGGTGGTGCGCCGGATCGGCAGCGACCTCGAGGGCCGGGCGCCGCGCCGGAGCCACCTCCGCTTCGCCCGGTCGTCGAAGAAGGCGCTCGAGCTGGCGCTGCGCGAGGCGATCCACCTGGGGGACGGGTTCATCGGCACCGAGCACCTGCTGCTGGGGCTGGCGCGCACCGACGATCCGGTGGTGCGCGGGACGTTGGCCGCCTTCGACCTGACGCTGAGGGACCTCCGGGCGGGCGTCGGCGACCTGGACCGCCGTACCGGCTGATCGGCTGCAGCGCCCGGTGGCAGGATCGGGGCATGACCTACACCGCCGCCGACGACCGCTACGAGACCGACGCCACGGGGATGAGCTACCGGTTCACCGGGCGCAGCGGACTGCAGCTGCCGGTGATCTCGCTCGGGCTCTGGCAGAACTTCGGTGACGACCGTCCCGAGGACTCCCGGCGCGCGATCCTGCGCCGCGCGTTCGACCGAGGGGTGACCCACTTCGACCTCGCGAACAACTACGGCCCGCCGTACGGCCGGGCGGAGGAGAACTTCGGGCGCTACCTGCGCGAGGACTTCGGGTCCTACCGCGACGAGCTGATCATCTCGACGAAGGCGGGCTACGACATGTGGCCCGGCCCGTACGGCCAGGGCGGTGGCTCGCGGAAGTACGTGCTCGCCTCGCTCGACCAGTCGCTGGGCCGGATGGGCCTC
This sequence comes from Nocardia sp. 149-1B, assembly GCF_057747975.1. Classification (NCBI taxonomy): domain Bacteria; kingdom Bacillati; phylum Actinomycetota; class Actinomycetes; order Mycobacteriales; family Nocardiaceae; genus Nocardia; species Nocardia sp. 149-1B. The sequence goes on along the minus strand of NZ_CM173233.1, from coordinate 4,035,737 downwards.
GACTACGTCGACATCTTCTACAGCCACCGCTTCGACCCCGAGACGCCGCTCGAGGAGACGATGATGGCGCTCGACCATGCGGTGCGGCAGGGCAAGGCGCTGTACGCCGGCATCTCGTCGTACTCCGCCGCGAAGACCAACGAGGCGGCCGCGATCGCGCGCGACCTCGGCACGCCGCTGCTGATCCACCAGCCGTCGTACTCCATGCTCAACCGCTGGATCGAGGAGGACCTTCTCGACGAGCTCGAGCAGCAGGGGATGGGCTGCATCGTGTTCTCGCCGCTGGCCCAGGGGCTGCTGACCGACCGCTACCTCGACGGCGTCCCGGCCGACTCGCGCGCGGCGCGGCAGGGGTCCTCGCTCCCGGGTGACCACCTCGACGAGGCCACACTCACCCATGTCCGACGGCTCAACGACCTCGCGCAGTCGCGTGGGCAGAAGCTCGCTCAGCTCGCCCTGCAGTGGGCGGTGCGCGACCCGCGGGTGACCTCGGCGGTCATCGGCGCGAGCTCGGTCGAGCAGCTCGACGCGAACCTCGACGCACTGAGCTTCCCCGACCTGACCGCGGAGGAGCTCAAGGCCATCGACGACCACGCGGTCGAGGCCGGGATCAACCTGTGGGCGCGCTCGACCGCGGAGTGACCGCGCGGTCGCGGCTGTTCTCCCACACCTGGCAGCCGACGAGCACCACCCCGGCGAGCAGCGCCCCGGCGAGCACGTCGATCACGTAGTGCTCGGCGTTGTAGACCAACGCCGTCGACATCGTCAGCGGGTACAGCAGCAGCACCCACCGCCACCGGCTGTGCAGCCGCTGGACGCCGTAGAGCGCGATCAGGAACGAGATGCCCGCGTGCAGCGACGGCATCGCCGCCACCGGGTTGCCGACACCCTGGAGGATCAGGTCGATCCGGCCCAGGCCGACGCGGTGCCAGCCGCGGGCGGTGATCCGGGTGACGTCGGCGTCCAGCCAACCCCCCTCGGACGCCATCCACGGCGGCGCCATCGGGTAGGCGATGTAGACGAAGAGGGCCCCGAAGTTGATCACCAGGTATCGCCGCATCCACCTGATCCACTCCGCCCGTCGCCGGACCCACAGCACCGCGGCGATCGTCAGTCCGCTGACGAAGTGCGTGGCGTAGACGGTGGTGAAGAGGAGGTCGTACCACCGCGGGTCGCTGCTCTTGTGGCACGGGTTGCCACACAGGGCGCCCTGCAGCCGCACGGTCGGGAGCTCGCCGCCCCCGAGCCAGGTGTCGACGTGGATCGGCATCATCACGTGCACCGGGAGGCCGAGCTCGTCGGTCAGCCCGCGGCTGTAGAAGTAGATGACCAGTCCGACGACCGGCAGCCACCAGTCCTTGAGGAAGTTCAGGTGGTAGCGCGGCCGGGCCTCGATGTTCCAGGCGACCGTTCCCAGCCACAGCCACAAGAACAGCTGCACGGTGTCGTTGGGGATGCCGAGCAGCTCCGACCAGACGGCCAGCGCGACGGCGTACGCCACCATCGCCAGCACCCGCATCCGCCGGCGGGTGCTGGGATAGGGGAGCGGCCGGAGGGTGATGGAGACAGAGGTCTCCGGCTCCTCCACGCCCCGCGTCATGGGCAGAGTGTAGGAGCCCTGGCGGCTAGCGTTCGCTGCGGCTGTCGCTCACGACGCCTGGGTAGGCCTCGACCAGGCCGGTGAGCGCCGCGTCCGTGCGGTCGATGCCGAACACCTCGCGCAGCTGGGCGATCACGACGTGCTGGATGGCCGGCCACGCCTGCGTCGCCGGCAGGACCGGATCGATGCAGCCGTCGGTGGCGAGCGGCACCAGCGCGGCCGGGATCGGTACGCCGAGCAGGTCGGCCAGCGCGATCAGCCCGCCGTCCGAGGCGCCGACCTCGCAGAGGTCGCTGAAGGCGAGGTGCCCGGCTCCGCCCAGGAGCACGAGGCGCTTGGGCGCCTGGAGGTCGGCGTACGCCTGCTCCATCCGGTCGAGCCCGACGATCGTGTCGGCGGTCCCGGCCATCAGCAGCCCGGGCTCGTCCGGCACGGCCGTGGCCGTGTCGTCGAGCGCGCCGACCGAGGCGCCGGCCAGGCCCACGAAGGTGTCGACCCGCTTGTCGACGGTGGCGAGGTTCTCCACCGCCCGGCCACCGGCCGAGTGCCCGACCGCACCGATGCGTGTCATGTCGACCCGACGGTGCAGCCAGCTGCGCTTCTGCGTGGTCCGCTTGCCGACGAGCGTGATCGTCGCCCGCAGGTCCTGCACGTCGGTGGTCGTCCCCGCCGGACCGCCGAGCACCTTGGTCAGGTCGCGGCTCGGGTGGTCGGGAGCAGCGACCACGAAGCCCCACGACGCCAGGGCCGAGGTCAGGAACGTCGACTGGTCCCGGAACCCCGCGAACCCGTGGCTGAACACGACCAGGGGGAACTTGCCACGCGCGACCGGCACCGCGCGCACGCCACCGCTGGGGTAGGCGACCGACTCGCCCGGCGGCACCAGGGCCGCGAGGAAGTCCGGGAGCCAGTCGACGACGTCGTAGGTGCCCACCGGGTGCCCGGCGACATCCGCCTTGCGGGCGGGGTACCAGACCTCGACCGACGACCCGGACGGCAGCTTCAGGGTGCGCTCGCCCACGCCGTACGGCCCCGGCCCGCTGTAGCTCGTGGGCGTCGGCGTCGGGGCGGTGACGCTCTCGGCGGAGGCCGGAGCCGCGAAGCCGCTCAGTCCGGCGGTCAGGGCAGCGATGGCAGCAGCGGCGCGGAGCCGTGTGAGGTGGGTCACGACGGCGACGGTAGACGTCCACCACCGCCCTCGCTGGAGAACCGGGCAGGAGACGTCCGTACCTCCAGACCGGCACTGGGCTCCGAGTCCCTACCCGTCGGCGACGAGGCCGCCGGGGACGGGGCGCCTATGCCTGTCCGGCCGTCCTGTGGAGAAGCGCCGGGCGGGCGCCGGGAGCGGGGAAGCCTCCTCCCATGACGAGACTCACGACGACCCTCTGCCTGCTCGCAGCGCTCCTGGCCTTCCTGCCCCTCGCGGGCTGTGCGTACGGCGGTGACCTGCCGTCGCGGGAGGTCGAGATCGCCGACGGGGCGATCGCACTCGACCTGCCGGCCGAGTGGCAGCCCGCGCCGGACCACATGGAGCCGCCGACCGTGCTGGTCGCCGAAGGGCCTGAGCAGGACGAGCACCTGGTCGTGAGCGTGTTCGACGGGGAGGACACGGCGGAGCAGCGGGCCATCGAGACGGTCACCGGCTACATCGACGCCTACGGCCTTCCGTGCCGCCGGGTCGACGACAACCCGATCTGGGACGGCCCCGCCTTCGACTGCGCCGACCACACCCGCCGGCCCTGGATGCACAAGGTGCTGGTCCCGGTCACCGGCCACGGGGTCAGCGCCCTCCTGCTCGTGCAGGCGAAGGCTGACTCCTTCGACGAAGCCGCGGAGGTCATGCGGCCCGTGGTCGACTCGTTCATCTGGCAGTGAGACGTAAACCTGGTGCCCGGTTGCATCCGATGCCGGACAATCGGTCGACGTGGGACACGTGGACGTTGCCGGGGTGCGCTATGAGCTGCCCGACGGACGAGTGCTGCTGGACGACGTGTCTTTCCGGGTGGGCGAGGGTGCCAAGGTCGCGCTGGTCGGGGCGAACGGCGCGGGCAAGACCACGCTGCTGCGGATCATCACCGGCGACCTGACCCCGCACGCCGGGGTGGTCACCCGCTCGGGCGGCCTCGGGGTCATGCGGCAGATGGTCGGTGCCGGGCTCGGCGAGGCGCCCACGGTCGCCGACCTGCTGCTCAGCGTCGCACCTGCGCGGGTCCGCGCCGCGGCGTACGACGTCGACGCCTGCGAGCGGGCGCTGATGGACACCGACGACGAGAAGTCGCAGATGGCCTACGCGCATGCGCTCTCGGAGTACGCCGACGCCGGCGGCTACGAGCTCGAGGTCACCTGGGACGTCTGCGCGACCGCGGCGCTGGGGGTGTCGTTCGACCGGGTGAAGTACCGCGAGCTCAGCACGCTCTCGGGCGGTGAGCAGAAGCGGCTGGTGCTGGAGTACCTGCTGCGCGGGCCCGACGAGGTGCTGCTCCTCGACGAGCCCGACAACTTCCTCGACGTGCCCGGCAAGATCTGGCTCGAGGAGCGCATCCGCGAGTCGGCCAAGACCGTGCTGATGATCAGCCACGACCGGGAGCTGCTCAACAACACCGCGACCCGCGTGGTCACCGTCGAGCTCGGATCGGCCGGCAACACCGTGTGGATGCACCCGGGCGGGTTCGCGTCCTACCACCAGGCCCGCGCGGACCGCTTCGCGCGCTTCGAGGAGCTGCGGAAGCGCTGGGACGAGGAGCACGCCAAGCTCAAGCAGCTGGTGCTGCACTACAAGATCAAGTCCGAGTACAACGACGGCATGGCCTCGCAGTACCGCGCGGCCCAGACCCGGCTGCGCAAGTTCGAGGAGGCCGGCCCGCCGACCGAGCAGCCGCGCGAGCAGCAGGTGACGATGCGGCTCAAGGGCGGGCGCACCGGCAAGCGGGCCGTGGTGTGCGAGCAGCTGGAGCTGACCGGTCTGATGAAGCCCTTCGACCTGGAGGTCTGGTACGGCGAGCGGGTGGCCGTCCTCGGCTCGAACGGGTCGGGCAAGTCCCACTTCCTGCGACTGCTCGCGGCCGGAGGGACGCGTCCCGACAAGGAGCACGAGCCGGTCGGCGAGGTGGAGATCGCACCGGTGCGGCACGGCGGTCTGGCCAAGCTGGGGGCACGCGTGCGCCCCGGCTGGTTCGTGCAGACCCACGAGCACCCGGAGCTCCGGGGCCGCACGCTGCTGGAGATCCTGCACCGCGGCGACGAGCGTCGCGACGGCATGGGGCGCGAGCAGGCCAGCCGGGTGCTGGACCGCTACGAGCTGGCCCACGCGGGCGAGCAGCGGTTCGAGTCGCTGAGCGGCGGCCAGCAGGCCCGCTTCCAGATCCTGCTGCTCGAGCTGTCCGGCGCGTCGCTGCTGCTGCTCGACGAGCCGACCGACAACCTCGACGTGCAGTCCGCCGAGGCGCTGGAAGAGGGGCTCGAGGCGTTCGAGGGCACGGTGCTGGCGGTCACCCACGACCGCTGGTTCGCCCGGGGCTTCGACCGGTTCCTCGTGTACGGCGCCGACGGTGAGGTCTACGAGTCCGACGGGCCGGTGTGGGACGAGGGCCGGGTGCAGCGGGTCCGATGAGCGCCCTGCAGGTCCGCGAGGTCGACCCCTTCGACTCCGACGCGTTGGAGGCGTGGCACGCGGCGTACCTCGCCTCCGACCTCGCCGCACCCGAGGGCGTCACCTCACCGTGGCAGCTCGAGGAGGTACGGGCGATGCTGCAGGACCAGGGGACGCGGCACCGCATGACCGCGTACACCGGGGTGACGGCCGGTCGGCTGGTCGCCGCCGGGCTCCTCCGCGCGCCGCTCGTCGACAACACCGACACCGCCGAGCTGATGGTGCACGTGGTGCCGGACGCCCGCCGCCATGGCCACGGCTCCGCGCTGCTCGCCCACCTCGAGCAGCGCGCCCGCGACGCCGGCCGCACCGTCCTCCACGCCGAGTCGTCCTGGCCGTACGACGCCGGGCCCGACGGTGCCGGCGAGGCCGGGCCGGCCTTTGCTGCGGCCCGCGGCTTCAGCCTCGGGCTCGGCGACGTCAAGCGCGTGCTCCGACTGCCGGTGCTCGACGGGGTCCTCGACGACCTCGCAGCCGAGGCCGAGGATCACCACGCGGGCTACGAGCTGAGGTCGTGGGCCGGTCCGGTGCCCGACGAGCTCGCCGAGGGCTGGGTGCGGCTGTCCTCGACGCTCAACACCGAGGCCCCGGCCGGCGAGATGCACCGCGAGGCGGAGTCAGTGGACGTGGCGGTGCTCCGCGAGGCCGAGGCCAACCAGGTGGCGCAGGGTCGGACGAAGTACAACACCGTCGCGCTGGACCCGGCCGGCCACGTGGTCGCCTACTCCGATCTCGCGACCACGATCCACGAGCCCGGCAAGGCCTACCAGTGGGGCACCCTGGTGCGCCGCGACGCGCGGGGTCATCGGCTCGGGATGGCGGTGAAGGTGGCCAACCTGCGGCTGCTGCAGGCCGAGCGGCCCGACATCGTGCTGGTCACGACGTACAACGCCGAGGTCAACGCGCACATGGTCGCGGTGAACGAGCGCCTGGGCTTCGCGCCGATCGGTCGCCTCGGGGAGTTCCAGAAGCGAGCGCCCTCAGCCCGAGCTTGCGAGGGCTGAGACCCGGGCGCCGGATCGAGTAGCCGCGCGACCGACGGAGGAGGTCGTGACCGGCGTATCGAGATCGGTTGCACTGGCCCCGTTCATCGACCGGCGTGCCTTCCTCGGCACGAGAAAGGGCCCCACCGGCGTGACGGGAGACGGACCTGCTGTGCCGGTGGGGCCCTGATCCCTTCCCGGAGGCGAGAAAGGTTCGGGGGAGCTGGGTCAGGAGTTGGATGCCTTCGCGTCCGAGTCCAGCTCGAGGGTGACGGTCTTGGAGTCGCCGTCGTGGGTGTAGGTGACGCTGACCTTGTCGCCGGGCCGGTAGGACCGGATCGTGGCGACCAGGGAGTCGGCGTCCTTGATCAGGTGGTCGTCGACCTTGGTGATCACGTCGCCCTTGGCGAGGCCGGCGTTGTCGGCCGTCGATCCGCTGGTGACCTCCTGGATCTGCGCGCCCTCGGTGACCGTCGCGCCGGGCTGGTTGGCGCCGACGGGGGAGACGGAGATGCCGAGCCGGGCGTGGGTCGGCGTCTCGCCGTTGCGCATCTGGTCGACGATCGGCATCACCTCGTCCATCGGGATCGCGAACCCGAGCCCGATCGAGCCGGCCTCGCCCTCACTGGAGCTGGCCGTGCGGATCGAGGAGTTGATGCCGACGACGTTGCCGTTGAGGTCGACCAGCGCGCCGCCGCTGTTGCCGGGGTTGATCGCGGCGTCGGTCTGGATGGCGGGGTACGTCGTGCTGTTGCCCTGGCCGTCCGAGCCGACGTCCACGGGCCGGTTCAGCGCGCTGACGATGCCGCTCGTGACGGTCGAGTCGAGCCCGAACGGCGAGCCGATCGCGACCACGCTCTCACCGACCTTGAGGTCACTCGACTTGCCGATGGTCGCGGGCACCAGGCCGGAGACGTCCTGGGCCTTGATGACGGCGGTGTCGGTCAACGGGTCGGTGCCAAGGACCTCGGCCTTGGCGGTCGAGCCGTCGTTGAACGAGACGCTGATCGTGCCGCCGTCGCCGGCCAGCTCGACCACGTGGTTGTTCGTCAGGATCTCGCCGTCGGAGCTGAGGATGATGCCCGAGCCGGAGCCCGCGCCCTGCGCTCCCGAGACGTCGATCTCGACGACCGAGGGCAGCACCTTGGCGGCCACCTGCTCCACCGAGCCGGCCGGTGCCTCGGAGTCGGGGCTGTCGACCACCTGGGAGGTCGTGCGGGTGTCGGGGCTGCCCGCGTTCGAGGACCCGTTGTCATCGAACGCGCTCCAGGCGGCTGCGCCGCCGACACCCGCCGCGCCACCCGCCACCAGTGCGGTCGCGACGACCGCGGCGGCGAGACCCGTACGGCGAGGGCGACGCTGGACGGGCAGCGGCGCCGTCAGGTTCGTCGTGCTCGCCGAGCCCGCCGGAAAGGCCGGCGGACCCTCCGGAGGCGGACCCAGAGGATGGGGGCCTTGGGGGTAGGGGCCCTGAGGCTGGGCGCCCTGAGGGTTGCCGCCCTGAGGATCGGCGGAGTTGTACGGGTTCTCCGGTCCCGGGGGCGGACTGGTGGGCTGGTCGTTCATGCCTCAACCATGCGGGGGCCGCCTGTGACGTTGCTGAGACTGCGCTGGGGCGGTCCGAAGAAACGCACGGCGTGCGGTCAGCCCTCCTCGGCCTCGACCGCGAGCGTCATCTTCTTCAGCAGTCGCGCCAGGGTGGCCCGCTCGGCCGGCGAGAGCACGTGGACCACGTCGTCCTCGGCCCGGCCACGCAGGTCCATGGCCTGCCGCCAGATCCGCGCCCCACTGCGGGTGACCTCGATCTCCACCCGGCGGCGGTCGTCGGCATGGGCGCGGCGTTGGATCCATCCGGCCTTCTCGAGCCCGTCCAGGCGGCCGGTCATCCCGGCGCCGCTGATGCCGAGGTCGGCGGCGAGCGCCGACGGGCTGGCGTGTCCGGGGGTGTCGCGGATCATCAGGTGGTGCAGGGTCTTGTACTCGAAGTCCTGCAACCCGACCTCAGCCAGTGCGTCCTGCGTGGAGGTGCGGAAGTGCTGGACCAGCCGGCTGATGCGCACCACGATCGCCTCGACGTCGTCCTCGAAGTCGACGTCGATCCAGTGGTCGCGCCAGCGGGCCACGTGCCGGTCGGCCCAGTCCTCCTGAAGGTCCACGGACCCATCGTAGGAGATAATTCGTTGACGAATAGTTCGCTGGCGAATTAGATAGCGGCGTGCCCTCGCTCGATGACCCGTCCGCTCGGCAGGACCGGCTCGGTCCGCTGCGGTTCCGCAACTTCCGCCTGCTGGTGACGGGCTCGGCCACCAGCTCGCTCGGCAACGCGATCGCGCCGGTCGCGCTGGCGTTCGCGGTGCTCGACCTCGGCGGCTCGGCCTCCGACATCGGGCTCGTGGTGGCGGCGTACGCCCTCGCCGACGTCGTGACGGTGCTGTTCGGCGGCGTCCTCGGAGATCGCGTCGCCCGGCAGCTGATGATGGAGGGCTCCAACGCCGCCTGCGCGGTGAGCCAGGCCGTGGTGGCGGTGCTGGTCATCGGCGGGTGGGCCAGCGTGCCGCTGCTCGCGCTGTTCGGCGCCGTCAACGGCAGCCTGGGCGCCCTCAGTGGGCCCTCGTCCTCGGCGATGACCAAGATGACGGTCCCGGCCGAGCGCCTCGGGTCCGCGGTCGCTATGCGCGGCCTCCTCCAGACGAGTGCCGCGGTGGTCGGGTACGCCGTCGGCGGGGTCCTGGTCGCTGCTGCAGGACCGGGTTGGGCGATCGGCGTGGACGCCGCGACGTTCGCCGTCGCCTCGTTCTGCTTCGGTCGCATCGACGTCCCCCACACGCGACCGGAGGGCACGCGTGCGTCGTTCCTCGACGACCTCGGTGACGGCCTGCGCGAGGTCCTGCGGCACACCTGGCTGTGGCTGCTCATCGGCCAGGCGCTGCTCTACCACCTCTTCTACGGCGGCGCGCAGTCCGTGCTCGGGCCGATCGTGATCGGGGACGAGTTCGGCCGGTCCAGCTGGGGCCTGGCCCTGGGCACGCTGATGGCCGGGTTCGTCGTCGGCGGACTGATCTGCCTGCGGTGGCGGCCCCGCCGGGCGCTCCCGATCGGCACCGCCCTGCTGTCGCTGACCGCGGCGTTCCCCCTGGCGATGGCGCTCAGCGACCACCTGTGGCCGATCCTCCTCGGCGCGTTCCTGCACGGCGTCGGCCTGCAGATCTTCGACGTGTTCTGGCAGCTCTCGATCCAGGAGAACATCGCCGAGGACAAGCTCGCCCGGGTCTTCGCCTTCGACCTGGTGGGGTCCTTCGTCGCCCGGCCGCTGGGCTACACCCTCGTCGGGCCGGTGGCCGAGGCCGTCGGCTTCGACCGGTGGCTGGTCGTCGTCGGCTGCGTCATGGGCGGATCGGCCCTGCTCTCGCTGCTCTCCCCGGAGGTCAGGGCACTGCAACGTCACGGCTGAGGCCCGGCGACTGGTCCAGCCCTCAAGACAGGATTGCGACGTTCCGCGTCCGTCGCCCCTCCGTTCTGGCATGGTCGAGGCCGTAGACCTACTGGGGGGTTGGTTTCGATGAACATCTGTCTGTCCGCGCGCGCCCGTCGCGCTGTCCGTCGGCCGCTGGCCATCGCACTCGTCTCCGGGGCCTTGACACTCGCCGGCCTGCAGACCGCGATCGTCGAGCCGGCCGGTGCCACCACGCCCGCGACCTGTGTGCCGGTCTCGAACGCGTTCGGTCCAGCCACCGGGTGGACCGAGTTCGTCGAGGGCGACGGCACCCGGGGCGCCGAGTCCGAGGGGGCCATCGCCTACGGTGGCAACCACACGGCCTCCGGCATGACGGTGAACAAGGACGCCTCGGGCTTCCCGGTCGGGTCGGCGTCGCTCGTCGTGGTGGGCAGCCACGGCACCTACAACCTTCAGCACGGCAGCGCCTACCTCAGCCCCCAGAGCGGCGTGAACTTCAACGGGTCGGGCCACTACCTCGCCAGCAACCCGGTCGACTTCGCTGCTGCGTTCGCGCAGCTGCGCACGCTCTCGGACCAGTGGGGCGCCGCGGCGGCCACAGGCACCGTGACGGCCGGGGTCACCGGCGGCAATGCCGCGTTGATCCTCACCGGGACCAGCACCTCGCTGAACGTCTTCGACCTGACGAGCGCCCAGGCCGCCGAGCTCGCCGCGGGCAAGCACGTCGGGTACGACGTGCCCGCGAACGCCACCACGATCATCAACGTTCCCGGCACGAACGTGACCATCGCGGGCCAGGCGTGGCTCCGCACCGGCTCGACCTGGAGCCAGGTCAACGACGGCAATGTCAAGGGCACCCAGAGCGGCCTCGTGTGGAACTTCCCCCAGGCCACGTCGCTGACCCTGGCCTACGGATCGGCGTGGGCCGGGCATCTGCTCGCGCCCCGGGCCGCCGTCACGGTCACCTCCGTCGGGCACACGATCGGGCAGGTCATCGCGAAGTCGTTCTCGTCCGGGTTCGAGACCCACCTCAACCTCTTCCCCAGCCAGGCGTGCGTCCCGACGCCGCCGGAGACCCCCGGCGCGTCCGACGTCACCATCACGAAGTCCGCGTCGACGGCCACCCCCCTGGGCGGCTCCACGTTCAGCTACGTGCTGACCGCCACCAACGTCGGCGACGCCACCGCCACCGGCGTGACGATCCAAGACGTGCTTCCCGCTGGAGTCACCTACGTGTCGGCGACCTCGCCGTGCACGGTGTCGGGCGGTGTGGTGAGCTGCGCGGTCGGCACGCTCGTGGCCGGAGCGTCCACCTCAGTGACGATCACGGTGACCGCGAACCCGATCGCCGGTGCCGGTCCGGTCGTCCACCCCGGCGGTGACCACTGGATGACGCCGTACCACCCCGAGTCGCAGGTCGACCTCGAGCCCGGGCAGCAACGCAGCATCACGCTCGCCTGCAACCCCGGCGACATCCTCAGCGACGGTGACTTCCGGATCGACCACGTCGACCAGGGGACCGGCGCGTTCGCCGACGTGAAGGTGCTGAGCTCGCAGAGCACCGGCACCGGGACCTGGAAGGGCGTCATCCGCAACGACGCGACCGGCCGCGTGCAGGCGAAGGCGTTCATCGTCTGCCTCCCCGGCACGACCGAGGGTGGCAACGACGGGCACCGGCACAACCTGCTGGTCGACGGCGCCCCCGTGACGGCCACTCAGTCGCTGCCCGCCGGACGTACCGACGTCGCCGTGACCTGCCGGGCCGGGACCGTTCCGATCGCGCCCGGCTACGACCTCTCCTCCGCGGGCGCTGCCCTGGTCGCCTCGGAGACCGACCAGACCGCACGCACGTGGACCCAGACCTTCGTCACGGCCGCTCCGGTCACGGTGACCGTCAGTGCGCTGTGCCTCTCGACGACCACGAGTGCCGTGGGTGGGCACACCCACCAGCTCCACTTCACCCACGTGGTCCGGACGGTGAGCGTGCCGATGCTGACCCCGGACGAGGGCACGGAGTTCAAGGTCGCCTGCCCCGACGACGCCAAGGGCGTGGTGGCGACGTTCGACCTGCCGCCCGGCGTGACCACGTGGGGCCACGACCCCCGGCTCAAGGAGCGGGCGTTCCGCCTCTACAACCCGTCGAACAGCGCCCAGACCGCCACGATCGACCTGGTCTGCCTCCACGACCGGGTCGGCACCGACATGGGCACCGACGACCCGGTGACCGTGGTCAACACCGCCACCGTCTCGTCGGTCTCGACCGACGCCAACCCGGCCAACAACGCCGCCAGCGCCACCGTGACCGTCCTGCCCGGCACGGCGACGACCACCGTCGCCGGGCGGGCCGTGGTCCGGGGCGCTGCCCTCAGCCTGCAGGTGCTGTCCTCGATGCCGGGGCGCGGCGCGCTGGCGGTGCGTGCGCACGGCGTCGTGCTCGCGCGAGGCTCGGTCGGCCTGCGTGCCGGTGGTGCGACCACGGCGAGCCTGCGGCTCACCGACGCCGGCCGGCGACAGCTGTCCCAGCTCGAGCAGGTGACGGTGAGCGTCGACCCGACGCGCGGCAAGACGGTGCGCCAGAGCGTGGCGCTCCAGCGGTAGACGTCAGACCGGCAGGCCGCGGCTGCGCAGCTCGGTGCGCAGGGCGGCCGCGTCGGTGAACAGGATCGCCTGCATGCCCAGCGCCGCCGCGGCGTCGACGTTCGCCTGCTTGTCGTCGACGAAGACCAGCTGGTCCAGCGGCAGCCCGCTGCGCTCCGCCACGATCTCGAACACCCGGGCGTCCGGCTTGGCGACCTTCTCGGTGCCGGAGACGACGACGTCGTCGAACAGCGCCATCACCTCGAAGTTCTCCGGGGCGTGCGGGTAGAGCTCGTGCGACCAGTTGGTCAGCGCGAACAGCGGCACCCCCGCGGCGTGCAGGTCGCGCACCACGTCCCCGGTGCCCGGCACCTCCCCGAGCAGCGACTCCAGGAAGTGGGCGCGATACGCCAGGGCGTGCTCGAGCCAGTGCGGGTGGCTGCGGCGTACGGCGTCCTCCGCGTCCGCCCACGTGTCACCGGAGTCGGGGCCGAGGTTCCACGCCATGAAGTCGAAGTCGTCGGCCTCCAGGAACCGCTTCGCCTCGTCCGCCCCCACGCCCGCCGCGATCGCGGGGTAGGGGTCCCAGTCGATGACCACGTTGCCGAGGTCGAAGACGACTCCCTGGGGGATGGCGAGTTTCATCGGCCGGCCGACGAAACTCGTGGCTGGACGACGAAGCTTCGTCGTCCAAGGTCGAGAAACGTCGGCCGGCCGACAAAACTGGACCGCTCTCCGGTCACGCCCAACGCTCGGCAGCGGGCACGAAGTCCAGGCCGCGCTCGCCGGTGTAGATCTGCTTCGGGCGCGCGATCTTCTGCTCCTTGTCCTGGACCAGCTCGAGCCACTGGGCCAGCCAGCCCGGCGTGCGGCCGATCGCGAACAGCACCGTGAACATCTCCGGCGGGAACTGGAAGGCCTCGTAGATCAGCCCCGAGTAGAAGTCGACGTTGGGGTAGAGCTTGCGCTTGACGAAGTACTCGTCCTCGAGCGCGATCTTCTCCAGCTCCAGCGCGATCTCCAGCAGCGGGTTGGTGCCGGTGACCTCGAAGACGTCCTCGGCGGACTTCTTGATGATCTTGGCGCGCGGGTCGTAGTTCTTGTAGACCCGGTGCCCGAAGCCCATCAGCCGCTCGTTGCCGTCCTTCACCCCCTGGATGAAGGAGGGGATGTTCGACTTGGTGCCGATCCGGCGCAGCATCCGCAGCACCGCCTCGTTGGCGCCGCCGTGCAGCGGGCCGTAGAGCGCACCGACGCCGGCCGCCACCGAGGAGTACGGGTCGACCTGGGTCGACCCGACCGAGCGGACCGCGTTGGTCGAGGCGTTCTGCTCGTGGTCGGCGTGCAGGATGAACAGCACGTCGAGGGCCTTGACCAGGCGCTCGTCGGCCTCGAAGCGGTGCTCGCTCATCTTGAACAGCATCGAGAGGAAGTTCGCGGTGTAGCCGAGCTCGTTGTCGGGGTACACGAACGGCTTGCCCTGGGCGTGCCGGAACGACCAGGCGCCGAGCGTCGGCATCTTCGCGATCATCCGCACGATCTGCATGTGCCGGTTGTCGGCGTCGCTGATGTTGCGGGCGTCGGGATAGAACGTCGAGAGAGCACCGACCGACGCCATCAGCATCCCCATGGGGTGCGCGTCGTACCGGAAGCCCTGCATGAACTCCTTGACGTTCTCGTGGACGAACGTGTGGTAGGTGATCTCGTGCACCCAGGACTCGTACTCGGCCTTCGTCGGCAGGCTGCCGTGGATCAGCAGGTAGGCGACCTCGAGGAAGCTGGACTTCTCCGCCAGCTGCTCGATGGGGTACCCGCGGTACTCCAGGATGCCCTTGTCGCCGTCGATGAAGGTGACGGAGCTGCGGCACGAGGCAGTGTTCACGAAGCCGGGGTCGTAGACCGCCAGGCCCGGCGTGTCCTCCTCGGCCTTGATCTTGCCCAGATCAGCGGCCTTGATGGTGCCGTCGGTGATCGGGACCTCGTACTCCTGTCCGGTGCGGTTGTCGCGGACGGTGAGGGATTCAGTCACGCCTGCCAACTTAGTCTGCGGCGTGGCGGCATGCGAAACCCGGTGTCCGTGGGTGGAGAATGGACGGTTGCCAGGAGCCCGTCCGGGAGCGCCTGCCCTTTTGACCTGTACGTCGAGCGCCCCGTACTCTTGTCAGTCGCGCCTCCTGCCGCGCTCGCTCCGATGGTGTTCATGGACTTTCCGTGCCACGGGGAGCGGGTGCAGATCCGGACCTCACCTCGGTGAGCAGCCGGGCCGTGTTCGTCAGAAGGCGTGGCTCCACCACCCGGGAGCAGCAGCTCTCCGGGGCCCGACGAACGAAGAAGGAAACTCTTCCGTGCGCACGTACAGTCCCAAGCCCGGCGACATCCAGCGCGAGTGGCTCGTCATCGACGCCACCGACGTCGTCCTCGGCCGCCTGGCGGTGCAGACCGCCAACCTCCTGCGCGGCAAGCACAAGGCGATGTTCGCCCCCCACGTCGACACCGGTGACTTCGTCATCATCGTCAACGCGGAGAAGGTCGCCCTGTCGGGTGACAAGAAGACCACCAAGATGGCGTACCGGCACTCCGGCTACCCGGGCGGTCTCTCTGCCACCCCGATCGGCGAGATCCTGGAGAAGGACGCTCGCAAGGCCATCGAGAAGGCCGTGTGGGGCATGCTCCCGAAGAACAAGCTCGGCCGTCAGATGCTGAAGAAGCTGAAGGTCTACTCCGGGCCCAACCACCCGCACGAGGCCCAGAAGGCCACGCCGTTCGAGATCAAGCAGATCTCCCAGTAATCCGCCTGTACGAGCACTGAGAAAGCCTGAGGAACATGAGCGACACCACCAGCGAGGTCGAGGAGACCTACGAGGCCGACGAGCAGGGCATCGCCTACAGCTCGGAGAGCGCCCCGTCCGCCGACGCCCCGCAGCGTCCCGCCACCATCGCCCCGGCCAACGCCACCGGCCGCCGCAAGGAGGCGGTCGCCCGCGTCCGGATCGTCCCGGGCACCGGCCAGTGGACCGTCAACGGCCGCACCCTGGACTCCTACTTCCCCAACAAGCTGCACCAGCAGGTCGTGAACGAGCCGTTCGCGAACCTCCAGCTCGAGGGTCGCTTCGACGTCATCGCCCGCATCCACGGCGGCGGCATCACCGGCCAGGCCGGCGCCCTGCGCCTCGGTGTGGCCCGCTGCCTGAACGCGATCGACGTCGAGGCCAACCGCCCCTCGCTCAAGAAGGCCGGGCTGCTCACGCGTGACGCCCGCGTCATCGAGCGCAAGAAGGCCGGTCTCAAGAAGGCCCGGAAGGCCCCGCAGTTCTCCAAGCGCTGATCAGGCGCCGCGTGGGCGGGCGCCTGGCTGCGTTGTCGTCGGTCGACGGCCAAACCCGGGCCGCCTTCCCTCCTCCGCCTTGCCATGCACTCCGCCACGCGACGCCTGTCGGAGGGTGAGTAGTAGATGAAGCGGATTTTCGGCACGGACGGGGTCCGGGGCCTGGCGAACGGTCAGCTGACCGCCGAGCTCGCCCTGGACCTCTCCGTCGCCGCTGCCCGTGTCCTGGCCGACCGGGGCGAGTTCGAGGGGCACCGTCCCCTCGCCGTCGTCGGCCGGGACACTCGCATCTCCGGACAGTTCCTCGAGCACGCGGTCGTCGCGGGGCTCGCCTCCGCGGGCGTCGACGTGCTGCGGCTGCGGGTGCTGCCCACCCCGGCCGTCGCCTACATGACCGACGCCCTCGGTGCCGACCTCGGCGTGGTGATCAGCGCCTCGCACAACCCGATGCCCGACAACGGCATCAAGTTCCTCGCCCGCGGTGGCCACAAGCTCGACGACGCCGTCGAGAAGCTCATCGAGCAGCGCCTCGCCGAGGAGTGGGAGCGGCCGCTGGGCGGTGACGTCGGGCGGGTCACGCCGTACGCCACCCCCGTCGAGGAGTACGTCGGGCACCTGGTCGGCACGATCAGCCGGCCGCTCGACGGCATCAAGGTCGTGCTCGACTGCGCGAACGGGGCGGCGCACGAGGCCGGCCCCCGCGCGCTGCGCGCCGCCGGCGCCGAGGTGATCGCGATCGGGGTCGACCCCGACGGGCTGAACATCAACGACGGCTGCGGCTCCACCCACCTCGGACCGCTGCAGGTCGCCGTGGTCGAGCACGGTGCCGACGTCGGCTTCGCCCTCGACGGCGACGCGGACCGCTGCCTGGCCGTCGACCACCAGGGCAACACCGTCGACGGCGACCAGCTGCTCGCGGTCCTCGCGCTCGGCATGGCCGAGTCCGGCCACCTGGCGAAGAACACCGTGGTCGCGACCGTGATGAGCAACCTCGGGTTCGTCAAGGCCATGCGTGCCGCGGGGGTCGGCGTACGCCAGACCAAGGTCGGCGACCGCTACGTGCTCGAGGCGATGCGGGTGTCGGGCTACTCCCTCGGCGGTGAGCAGTCGGGCCACGTGATCATGAGCGAGCACGCCACCACCGGTGACGGCATCCTGACCGCGCTGCACGTGCTGGAGCGGATGGCGGTGACCGGTCAGAGCCTGCAGGCGCTGGCGTCGGTCGTCACCCGGCTGCCGCAGGTGCTGGTCAACGTCCCCGACGTGGACAAGAGCCGCGCCGACGAGGACCCGGTGCTCGCCGCCGCGATCGCCGAGGAGGAGGCCGCGCTCGGCGACACCGGTCGCGTGCTGCTGCGACCGTCCGGCACCGAGCAGCTCGTCCGGGTGATGGTCGAGGCCGCCACCCAGGAGGAGGCGGTGTCGGTGGCCGGGAGGCTGGCCGACGTCGTGAAGCGACAGCTCAGCCTCTAGGGCGGGGTGCTGCCGCGCCGCTCAGCGGGGGCCCTAGGCTGACCCTCGTGGGGTTCAGCGGGACGACCGGCCCGGCGCTGGCCGTGGAGGGTCTGGGGAAGACGTTCGGCTCGATCCGCGCCGTGGACGACCTGAGCTTCGGCGTCCGACCCGGTGCGGTGACCGGGTTCCTCGGTCCCAACGGGGCCGGCAAGACCACCACGCTGCGGATGCTGCTCGGCCTGACCCGGCCCACGGCCGGACGAGCGCTCGTCGGTGACCGGCCGTACGCCGAGCACCCGACCCCGGCGCGGGTCGTCGGCGCCGCGATCGAGTCCTCGGGGTTCCACCCCGGACGCACCGGTCTCGGGCACCTCGAGGCCTACGCGCCGCAAGCCGGTGTCGACAAGGCGCGCTGCCACGAGCTGATGGAGTTCGTCGGGCTCGCCGAGGCCGCCGTCCGGCGGGTGGGTGGCTACTCGATGGGGATGCGGCAGCGGCTGGCACTGGCCACCGCGCTGCTGGGCGACCCACCGGCGATCGTGCTCGACGAGCCGGCGAACGGGCTCGACCCCGAGGGCATCGTGTGGCTGCGCCAGCTGCTGCGGAGCTTCGCGGCCCAGGGCCGCACCGTCCTGGTCTCCAGCCACGTGCTCGCGGAGGTGCAGCACACCGTCGACGACGTGGTGATCATCGCTGCCGGCCGCCTGGTCCACGCCTCCTCGCTCGCCGACCTCGCTGGGCTCGCGGCCCCCGAGACCTACGTCGAGTCGCCCGCGGCACAGGCGCTTGCGGACCTGTGCCGCGAGCGTGGCTGGACGACCCGCCCCGAGGGGCCCGGCCTCGTGGTCACCGGCGTGCTCGCGGCGGAGGCCGGGGCAGCGGCGTACGCCGCCGGGATCGAGCTGCACCAGCTGGCCAGTCGCGGCGCCGGTCTCGAGGACGTCTTCCTGCGGCTCACAGCGGGCGACTCATGAGGGCCGCGCTGGTCGCGGAGTACCGCAAGCTCCTGAGCACCCGGATGTGGTGGCTGCTGCTGCTCGTGCTCGCGGGCTACCTCGCGTTCATCGGCGTGGTGATGGCCTCGTCGTTCGTGTTCGCGTCCGAGGACCCGAGCAGCGACTCGGTGACCCTGCACGGGGTGGAGGCGGCCCGCTCGATCTACGCCCTGACCAATGCCGTCGGCTACGTGTTCCCGCTGGTCATCGGCAGCATGGCGATCACCACCGAGTTCCGCCACCAGACCATCACCCAGACGCTGCTGGTCGAGCCCCGCCGCGGCGTACTGCTCGGTGCCAAGCTGCTGGCCACGCTCCCCGTCGGGCTGCTGTACGGCGTGGTGGGCACCCTCGCGGTCGTCGGCGCGAGCGCCCCGCTGCTCGCCGGATGGGGTGACGGCGCGTTCCTCACCGACGGGTCGGTGCTCGAGGTGCTGGCTCTGGGCGTGGTCGTCACCGCCTTGTGGGCGATGATCGGCGTCGCGTTCGGCAGCGTCGTGCCCAACCAGGTCGCCGCGATCGTGGTGATCTTGGCCTTCACCCAGTTCGTGGAGCCGATCGCTCGGCTCGCGCTCGGCTCCTTCGACGCCACGGACGCGATTGCCAAGTTCCTGCCTGGCGCCGCTGCCGACGGGTTGATCGGCTCCAGTCTCTTCGGCGAGCTGGGCGGCGGCGCCGAGCTGCTGTCGCGTCCGGTCGCGCTGGCCGTGCTGCTGACGTACGCCGGAGGTCTCGCGCTCGCCGGCCGGTTCACCACCCTGCGCCGCGACGTCGGTTGAGCCGGGCTGGCTCGGGCTGATCCGGGGTGATCCGGGGTGATCCGGGATGGGCGGTGTGCTGTCCACGTGGCTGGGGCCCGATTGGGTGGAGGAGTCACCGCCGGCCTGGGCTGATCCGGCTGCGCCGGGCCGACCCGGCGCCAGTTGCCCGGTGTTCTCGTCCACAGGACTCGGGTGGGGCGGTGTCGAGACGGGGGGCTCGGGGTAGACACCCGGCATGACGCGGGTCCGGATCGCGCAGGTGCTGGCCGTGCTGGCCACGCTCGCCGTGCTGGGCACGAGCGCGGTCGCGACGGCCCAGTGGGGGGCCGACGAGCACCGGGAGCGACCGGCACCGGATCGGGGTGATCCCGCCGGGCTGATCGTGCGGGATCCCCGCACCGGCGCGACGTTCGAGGTGCCGGGCGACCGCTGGCGGGTGGAGGGGAGGGCGGTGCGCATCTACTACGCCGACGACGCCGGCCGGCCCACCGCCGTGGTCCGGGGCCCGGCGGTGTTCCGGCCGGGATACTGCGCGGCCGCGAAGGACTCCAACCGCGGCTTCGCGGGCTTCACCCGGCAGGGCTTCGGGGCATGGCTCAGAGGACTCGGCCGGGTGGTCTCGCAGGCGGAGGGTCGTCTCAGGCTCCCCGACGGCACCGTCGCGCGGCTTCGGTGGGCGCAGGTGGACCCACCGGCGACCGGTCGCTGCGGCACGCCGCAGGTGTACGTCGCGATGGTGCTGGCCGGCGACACTCGGGTGGTCGTCGTGGCGGACGCCGGCGCGCCGGGGACGCTGCCAGAGGAGCAGGTCGAGGCGGTCCTCACCAGCCTGCGGCTCGCCCCCTGATCGGGCTAGAGCTTGCGCAGCCGCACGTAGCGCACCGAGTGGTCGCGGTCCTTGCGCAGGACCAGCGTGGCGCGCGAGCGGGTCGGGAGCACGTTCTGGGTCAGGTTGGGCCCGTTGATCGTGTCCCAGATCCGCCCGGCCTCCGCGACCGCCTCGTCGGCGGACAGCGTGGCGTACTTGGCGAAGTAGGACCCGGTGTCCTGGAACGCGGTCTCCCGCAGTCGCAGGAAGCGGGAGACGTACCAGTCGCGGATCGTGCTGGTCGCGGCGTCGACGTACACGCTGAAGTCGAAGAAGTCGCTCAGCGTGAGACCGGTGCGGCCGTCCTCACGCGCACGCGGCGGCTGCAGGACGTTGAGGCCCTCGATGATCACGATGTCGGGCCGGCGGACCACGACCTTCTCGTCGGGCACCACGTCGTAGACGAGGTGGGAGTACGTCGGGGCCAGCACCTCGTCCTTGCCGGACTTGATGTCCACCACGAACCGCAGCAGGGCGCGGCGGTCGTAGGACTCCGGGAACCCCTTGCGCTGGAGCAGGCCGCGCCGCTCGAGCTCGGCGTTGGGGTACAGGAAGCCGTCGGTGGTCACCAGCGCGACATTCGGGTGCTGCGGCCAGTGGGCGAGCATCTGCTGCAGGACACGTGCGGTCGTGGACTTGCCGACCGCCACCGAGCCGGCCAGGCCGATCACGAACGGCGTGCGCGGCGGCTGGTCCTGGTGGAGGAACTCCTCCTGGCGGCGGTACAGCCCGCTCGCGGACTCGACGTACAGGCTCAGGAGCCGGGAGAGCGGGAGGTAGATCTGCTGGACCTCGTCGAGGTCGAGCTGGTCCCCGAGCCCGCGCAGGCGCTGGATCTCCTCGGCGCTGAGAGGGTTCTCCACCTCGCTGGCGAGCGCCGCCCAGGCGGAGCGGTCCAGCTCGAGATAGGGGGAGGACTCCCGACCGGCGTCGGCGGGGGTCACCTCGCCGTGGGCAGCGCCGTGAGAGGGCATGATGGCGATTGTTGCAAAGGCCCGCCGTTACAGTGACACCCGTGTGCGGGATCGTGGGTTACGTAGGTCACCAGGCTGCTCAGGACGTCGTCATCGAGGGGCTCCGGAGGCTGGAGTACCGCGGCTACGACTCCGCCGGGATCGCGCTGGTCGCGGACGGGGCGCTGGCCACCGACAAGCGGGCCGGCAAGCTGGCCAACCTCGAGAAGGCGATCGTCGACAGCCCGCTGCCGGCCTCGACGACCGGCATCGGGCACACCCGGTGGGCCACCCACGGTGCGCCGAACGACGTCAACGCCCACCCGCACCTGGGACGGGCGGCGCGCGTGGGGCTCGTGCACAACGGCATCATCGAGAACTTCGCCGAACTGCGGGACGAGCTCGAGGCCGCCGGGCACCGGCTGCTCTCCGAGACCGACACCGAGGTCGCCGCGCACCTGCTCGAGGCGGAGGTGGCCGCCGGCGCGGACCTCACCGAGGCGATGCAGCGCGTCGTACGGCGCCTCGAGGGCGCGTTCACCCTCGTCGCCGTCGACGCCCAGGACCCCTCGCGGGTCGTCGCCGCCCGGCGCAACTCACCGCTGGTCGTCGGCATCGGCGAGGGCGAGAACTTCCTCGGCTCCGACGTCGCGGCGTTCATCGAGCACACCCGGGAGGCCCTGGAGCTCGGCCAGGACCAGGTCGTGACGATCACCCGCGAGGGCGTGTCGGTCACCGGCTTCGACGGCACGCCCGCGGAGGGCCGGCGCTACCACGTCGACTGGGACCTCTCGGCCGCCGAGAAGGACGGCCACGACTGGTTCATGCGCAAGGAGATCTACGAGCAGCCGCACGCGGTCGCCGACTCGCTGCTGGGCCGGCGTACGCCCGAGGGCCACCTGCACCTGGACGAGATGCGGCTCTCCGACCAGGAGCTGCGCGACGTCGACAAGATCATCATCATCGCGTGCGGGACGTCGTTCTACGCCGGCATGGTCGCGAAGTACGCCATCGAGCACTGGACCCGCACGCCGGTCGAGGTCGAGCTGGCCTCGGAGTTCCGCTACCGCGACCCGATCCTCGACTACTCCACGCTCGTCGTCGCGATCAGCCAGTCGGGGGAGACCGCCGACACCCTGCAGGCGATCCGGCACGCGCGCACCCAGCGCTCCAAGGTCCTCGCGATCTGCAACACCAACGGCTCGACGATCCCGCGCGAGTCCGACGCGGTCATCTACACCCACGCGGGCCCCGAGATCGGGGTCGCGTCGACCAAGGGCTTCCTCACCCAGCTGGTCGCGTGCTACCTGCTCGCGCTGTACCTCGCCCAGGTCAAGGGCACGCGGTACGGCGACGAGATCGACGAGGTGATGAACCAGCTGGAGGAGATGCCGGCCCACATCCAGCGGGTCCTCGACGACGACGCGAGCGTCTACGAGCTGGCGCGCGAGCACGGCGACGCGACCTCGGTGCTGTTCCTGGGCCGCCACGCGGGCTACCCGGTGGCGCTCGAGGGAGCGCTGAAGCTCAAGGAGCTGGCCTACCTCCACGCGGAGGGGTTCGCCGCGGGTGAGCTCAAGCACGGGCCGATCGCGCTGGTCGAGCAGGGGCTGCCGGTGTTCTGCGTGGTGCCGCCCGCCGGCCGGGACCAGCTGCGGGACAAGATGGTCAGCGGTATCCAGGAGGTCCGCGCCCGAGGGGCTCGCACGATCTGCCTGGTCGAGGAGGGTGACGACGCGATCACGCCGTACGCCGACGTGGTGATCCGCCTGCCCCAGGTCCCCGTGCTCCTCCAGCCGCTGGTGGCGGTCGTGCCGCTGCAGCTGTTCGCCTGCGAGCTGGCGACCGTGATGGGCCACGACGTCGACCAGCCGCGCAACCTCGCCAAGTCCGTCACGGTCGAGTAGGCGCACGTGATCGTCGGGGTCGGCATCGACGTGGTGGACGTCGAGAGGTTCGGGGTCTCGCTGGCCCGCACCCCCGGTCTCGCCGACCGGCTGTTCACCGCTCACGAGGCCGGCCGGCCGCTGGCGTCCCTGGCGGCGCGGTTCGCGGCCAAGGAGGCGCTGGCCAAGGCGCTCGGCGCGCCGGTCGGCATGCACTGGCACGACGCCGAGGTCGTCTCCGAGGAGTCGGGCCGTCCGGTGCTCGAGATGCGCGGGTCCGTCCTGCGCCAGGCCACCGAGCTGGGTGTCGCCTCGGTGCACGTCTCGCTCTCCCACGACGCCGGCATCGCCTCCGCCGTGGTGGTGCTGGAGTCCTGAGCGGGTCCAGGCACCGTGCTCAGGCACACGACCCGTCCCCGCGGAGCCCGCTAGCGTGAGGGGCATGAGGAGCGCGCACACGACTGAGCAGGTGCGGGCGGCCGAGGCCGAGCTGATGGCCACGCTGCCGGAGGGTGCGCTGATGCAGCGGGCCGCGGCCGGGCTGGCGTACGCCGCGCTGGACCTGCTGGGGTCGGCGTACGGACGACGGGTGCTGCTGCTGGTGGGGTCGGGCGACAACGGCGGGGACGCGTTGTACGCCGGGGCGCTGCTCGCCCGGCGGGGCGTCCAGGTCGAGGCGTGGCTGCTCTCCGAGCGGGCGCACGCGGGCGGCGTCGCGGCCCTGCGCGCGGCCGGGGGCCGCACGATCACCGGCGAACCGCGCCGGCCCGACCTCGTGGTCGACGGGATCGTCGGCATCGGTGGCCAGGGCGGCCTGCGAGACGACGCGGTCGCGGCCCTCGCCACGGTCGCGGGCGTGCCCGTGGTGGCCGTCGACACGCCGTCGGGCGTCGGCGTCGACACCGGTGAGCTCGACGGACCGCACGTGACGGCGGCGGTCACGGTCACGTTCGGCACCCACAAGGTCGCCCACCTGGTCGACCCGGCGGCCGCGGCCTGCGGCGTGGTGCAGCTCGTGGACATCGGCCTCGACCTGCCGCAGGCGCCGGTGGAGTCGCTGCAGCCCGAGGACGTGGCGGCGCTGCTGCCGCGCCCGCACGGCGAGGTCCAGAAGTACCAGCGCGGCGTGGTCGGCGTGCGCGCGGGCTCGGCGCAGTACCCCGGCGCCGCGCTGCTCAGCGTGTCCGGCGCGTCCAGCGGCCTGTGCGGGATGGTGCGGTACGTCGGGGACGCCTCCGTGGCCGACCGGGTCCGCGCGGCCCATCCCGAGGTGGTGGGCGCCGGCCAGGTGCAGGCGTGGGTGGTCGGGTCCGGGGGTGGCGACCACGCCGGGGACGAGCTGCGTGCGGCCCTGGCCGACGGGGTGCCCGTGGTGGTCGACGCCGATGCGCTTGCCCACGCGGACGGGCCGCTGCCGGTGCCGGCCGTGCTGACGCCGCACGCCGGCGAGCTGTCCCGGATGCTCGGCGTGGACCGCGCCACGATCGAGGCCCGGCCGCTCGAGCACGCGCGCCACGCGGCTGCGACGTACGGCTGCGTGGTGCTGCTCAAGGGCCGGCACACGCTGGTCGCGACCCCGCAGGGCCGGGTGCGGGTGACGACCACCGGCACGCCCTGGCTGGCGACGGCCGGAGCCGGTGACGTGCTCGGTGGGCTGATCGGGGCCCTGCTGGCCGCCGGCCTCTCGCCGTACGACGCGGCCTCGGTCGGCTCGTGGCTGCACGGGGCCGCCGCCACCCTGGCCGCGCACGGCGGCCCGATCGTCGCCGGTGACGTGGCGCGTGCCATCCCGGCAGCCGTCCGCAGCCTGCCGGAGGCGTGATGGGACAATCGTTCCCATGAGTTCCACCCCACGGAATCGCACGGTTCCCCCGCTGCGCTCCTCCACCGCACGATTCCGCGGGGACCCCGAATGACGTCCACGCCGGTCGCGCGCCCCGAGATCGTCGTCGATCTCGCTGCCGTCCGGCACAACGTCCAGCGGCTCCGCGAGGTCGCCGGCGTGCCGACGATGACCGTGGTCAAGGCCGACGGCTACGGCCACGGGATGGTCGAGGTCGCGCTGGCCGCGCGCCAGGCGGGCAGCGAGTGGCTCGGGGTCGCCACCGTCGACGAGGCGCTCGCGCTGCGCGCCGCCGGGGACGAGGGCCGGGTCCTGTGCTGGCTGCACGCCCCCGGGGAGAGCTTCGTGGCCGCCGTCGCCGAGGGCGTCGAGGTGACGGCCTCGACCGTCGACGAGCTCGACCGCATCGCTCGGGCCGCAGCCGAGACCGAGACGGTCGCCGCGGTGCAGCTCAAGGTCGACACCGGCCTGTCCCGCAACGGCGCCACGGTCGATGCCTGGCCCGGCCTGGTCGCGCGCGCCCGTGCCGGCGAGGCCGAGGGCCGCTGGCGGATCACCGGCATCTGGTCCCACTTCGCGTGCAGCGACGAGCCCGACCACCCGGCCAACGACGCGCAGGAGCAGGTGTTCCGCGACGCGCTGGCGATCGCCGAGGCCGCCGGGCTGCGGCCCGACGTCCGTCATCTCGCCAACTCCGCCGCCGGCCTGCTGCGCCCGAGCAGCCGGTTCGACCTGGTGCGGTTCGGGCTGGCGTCGTACGGGCTCGACCCGGCGCCCGGCCACACGGCCGACCTCGGCCTGGTGCCCGCCATGACGCTGCGCGCCCCGCTGGTCGGCGCCAAGCCGATCGCGGCCGGCGCGGGGGTCTCCTACGGCCACACCTGGACCGCCGACACCGCGACCACCGTCGGCCTGGTGCCCCTGGGGTACGCCGACGGCATCCCGCGGCACGCCAGCAACGCCGCCCACGTGCTGGTCGAGGGCAAGCGGCGGCCGATGCGGGGCCTCGTGTGCATGGACCAGTTCGTGGTCGACCTCGACGGTGACCTGCCCGTGGCCGGCGCCGACGTCGTGCTGTTCGGTCCGGGCACCGCAGGCGAACCGACCGCCCAGGACTGGGCGGACGCCGCCGGCACGATCTCCTACGAGATCGTCACCCGGATCGGCGGCCGGATGACCCGGATGAGCAGGAGGTACGTCGACTCGTGAGGCTCCGCACCCATCTGATCGGCGCCGCCGCGACCGCGGGCCTCGCCGCCGCGGGCGCCCGCGTCGGCGTCGCGCGCCAGCGCCGCGCGATCAGCCGCCGCCCGGCGGACACCCACCCGGCCTTCGGGTCGCTGCGCTCGCAGCCCGTGACCGTGGTCGCCGACGACGGCACCCCGCTGCACGTGGAGGTCGACGAGTGCGAGGGCTCGCCGCTGACGCTGGTGTTCTGCCACGGCTACGCCCTCAACCTGGACTGCTGGCACTTCCAGCGCGAGCACTACCGCGGTCAGGTGCGCGCGGTCTACTACGACCAGCGCTCCCACGGCCGGTCGGGCCGCTCGCCGATCGGCAGCGCCACCATCGACCAGCTCGGCCGCGACCTCCTCACGGTGCTCGACGCGGTCGCTCCCGACGGCCCGGTGGTGCTGGTGGGCCACTCCATGGGCGGCATGACGATCGTCGCGCTGGCCGACGAGCACCCCGAGCTCTTCGGCGACCGCGTGGTCGGCACCGCCCTGCTCTCGACGACCGCCGGCGGGCTCGACCCGACCCGGGTGCTGCTGCCGATCGCGCCCCCGTGGGCGGGCATCGGCGTCCACCGCGGGGTCGCGGCGCTGGCCCGCGGACACCGGGCCGTGGACGTCGTACGCCGTCTGGGCCGTGACGTGGCGCTGGTCGCCACCGACCAGCTCGCGTTCGGCGACGCGGTCCCCGCCAGCTACGTCGAGTTCGTCGACAAGATGCTCTCGGACACGCCGTTCGAGGTCGTCGCGGAGTTCTTCCCCGGGTTCGGGAGCCTCGACAAGTTCCACGCGGTCGGGGTGCTGGCGAAGGTGCCGACCGCGATCGTGTGCGGCACCGAGGACCGGCTCACCTCGATCGGCCACAGCCGCAAGCTCCACTCGATGATCCCCGGCTCGTCGCTGCTGGAGTGCCTGGGCGCCGGGCACATGGTGATCCTGGAGCGCTCCGACGAGGTCAACGGCGAGCTCGACCAGGTGCTCGAGGCCACGGGTGAGGTGGAGCGCCGGTGACGGTCGATCCACGGCTGAGCATCCGCCACGTCGGTCCGGAGGCAGCCAGCTCGGTCCTCGCGGTCGTGCGCGCGGCGTTCGAGGCCCGCCCACCCCTGGACCCGCCGGCCGCGGCGCTGAGCGAGACCGAGGAGTCGATCGCGCAGCTGCTGTCCGGACGCGGCGGCCTGCTGGCGTGCCTCGGCGAGCAGCCGGTGGGGACGCTGGTGCTCGACCGGGTCGGGAGCACGACGTACCTGCGCCGCTTCGGGGTGAGCCCGTCGGCCCAGGGCCACGGTGTGGCCGCCGCCCTGATCGAGGCCGCGGTCGAGGCCGCGGAGGGCTCCGACGACCTGACCGTGGTCGCCCGCGAGGAGCTGCCGGCGACGATCCGGTTCTGGGAGCGGCAGGGGTTCCGCGAGATCCGGCGCTACCGGCCCAACGTCGAGCTCCGCCGCCCGCTGCGCACCCATGTGCTGCAGGCGCCGGACGCGGAAGCCATGCGCGGGCTGGGCCGCTCGCTGGCCGGACAGCTCACCGCCGGTGACCTGATCGTGCTGAGCGGCGAGCTGGGGGCGGGCAAGACGACGTTCACCCAGGGCCTGGGGGCCGGGCTGGGGGTGCGCGGTGAGGTCACGTCCCCGACGTTCGTGATCGCCCGCGTGCACCCGTCGCTGGTGGGCGGCCCCGACCTCGTGCACGTCGACGCCTACCGGCTCGGCGGTCTCGACGAGCTCGACGACCTCGACCTCGACACCTCCCTCGACGACGCCGTGACGGTCGTGGAGTGGGGCGAGGGTCTCGCCGAGGGCCTCTCGGAGTCGCGACTGGAGGTCGTGATCGTGCGCAGCGAGGGCGACGACCCCGCGAGCGCGGACGACGGTCTCGACCCGCGCCGGGTCGAGCTGACCCCGGTCGGTCCCCGCTGGCACGCCCTGTCGTTCCGCGGCCTCGGCTGAGCCCGGCTGAGTCCGACGACGGCCCCGCGGTAGCCTCCCGGGGTGTCCAGCAACGTGAAGCTCGTGATCGTGACCGGCTCCGGGCGCAGCGGGACCAGCAGCGTCGCCGGCACGCTCAAGCGCCTCGGCCTGCACGTCCCGCAGCCGGAGGTCGAGGCCGACGAGTCCAACCCGCGCGGCTACTACGAGCCGCTGTGGGTCACGGAGTTCCACAAGGAGCTGCTCAACCCGATCCCGGTGCGCACGATCGACTCGCGCCCCACGGCACCCGAGCGGGCCGCCGAGGCGGTGACCCCGGAGGTCGAGCAGCGGCTGCACGACTGGCTGGCCGGCCAGCTCGACCACCCCCAGCTGGTGATCAAGGACCCGCGTGAGTTCTGGGTCCACGACCTGTGGGTACGCGTCGCGGGTGAGCTGGGTGCCGAGGTCACCACGCTGACGATGCTGCGGCATCCCACCGAGGTGGTGCGCAGCCGCGACACGGCGTACCTCACCGAGCAGACGCCGGCCTTCCGCCGGCAGCGCGAGACCACCAACGTGGCGGCGTGGGTCAACGCGGCGTTCGAGACCGAGCGGGCGACGCGCGCCCACCGGCGCGCGTTCGTGCCGTACGCCGACCTGGTCGCCGACTGGCGCACCGCGATGACCCGGGCGGGGGAGCAGCTCGCGATCACCTACGACGGCGACCTGGCCGCACCGCACCCCGTCGACGACTTCGTCGACCAGCGGCTGAACCGGTCGCAGGTCACCTGGGACGACCTCGTGGTGGCTCCGCAGCTGCGCGACCTGGCCGAGCGCACCTGGGCCGCGATGAACACGCTCGTGACCAGCCCCCACGACGAGGCCGCGGCCGCGACGCTCGAGCAGCTGCGCACGGAGTACGTCGAGATGTACGAGTTCGCGGCCGCGATCGCCCTCGACGAGACCACCGCCCAGGTCGGTCGGGTGCGCCGCAACCTCAACCGCAAGCTGGCCAACCGCGACCAGCGGATCGCCCGGCTCGAGGAGCAGCTCAGGGGGCGGTGAGCTCGCGCTCCCACGGCGCGGTGACCGGGAAGTACGTCGAGAAGAACGCCGCCAGCTCCTGGTCCAGGCGCTCGGCGACCATCGCGTAGTCGTGGTGGTCGCCCAGGCAGAAGAAGTCCTGGTCGCGGCGCAGCAGCTGCTTGAGCTGACGGTTGAGGTCGCTGTTGCTGAGGTTGACGAACTCGAACTCCGCCTCGCCGAGGTAGGCCGTGCCGGTGGTGAGCCCGTAGTGCTGGCCCAGCGAGCTCAGCATCGAGACGTCGGTGTCGGAGCGGAACGGCGCCGCCGCGGTCGCGGCGACCGCCTCGGGGAACCGCCGCTCGATCTCGTCGAGCACCGATCGCCGGTGGGGGTGCGGGGTGTGCGCGAGGTTGTTGGTCGTCACCACCCCGAACGCCTCCTGCAGGAGCCGCCGGTTGTTCCACGCCGCCTTGAGGAACGGGGCCGCGCCCGGCACGTCCTCGAGCCCGACCTGGGTGGGCGACATGAACGCCGCGAAGAGACCGGCGGGGCTGAAGAAGATCTCGGGGCGCACCGGCCGGCCCAGGAACACGTCGTCGTTGAGGTACACGAAGTGCTCGGTGAGGTCGGGCACGTGGTGCAGCGAGGTC
Source organism: Nocardia sp. 149-1B (assembly GCF_057747975.1). Taxonomy (NCBI): domain Bacteria; kingdom Bacillati; phylum Actinomycetota; class Actinomycetes; order Mycobacteriales; family Nocardiaceae; genus Nocardia; species Nocardia sp. 149-1B. The sequence goes on along the minus strand of NZ_CM173233.1, from coordinate 4,006,570 downwards.
TCGATCGCGTGCGAGTTGAACGTCGGGAGCGCCTCGGCCGGCAGGATCTCCCGGTGGTCGACGACCCGGATCGCGGGATGAGAGGTGTCCAGCCAGTCCGGCACCTGCCCGGCGGTGACGAGGTGGATGCGGCGCACCCACGGGGCGAACAGGTGCAGGCTGCGCATCGAGTAGCGCAGCTCGTCGCGGGAGACGAAGCGCGCCCGACCGCTCGACTCGCGGGTCAGCGCGGTGCCGGTCGCGCCCGCGAGCCGCTGCTCGCGGGCGGCGTTCCACTCCGGGTCGTTGCCGTCGACCCAGGTGTAGACGACGTCGACCGGGAACCCACACTCGTTGACCGTGCGCTGCGCCATCAGGGGCAGGGTGCGCACCGCGACCCCGTCGACCTCGATGTCGACGGTGGCCGTGCCGCGGGGGATCCGCCGGGTGTAGCGGTTGTCGCGCGGCGCGATCAGCTCGTCGTCGATGCTGGTCTCCCAGAACTCGAGCGCGACACCGCAGCCCTGCCCGAGGACGCTCGCGCGGTCGCCGTCCTCGGGCCAGGGCTCGAGGAAGACCGCGCCGGTGTGACCGCGGCGCAGGTCGGCGGCGGTCGGTGCGACCGGCCCGCGGCGCTCGGGCCAGCCCTTGGCGGCGGGCTCGCGCAGGCAGAGGTACGCCGGGAGCTCCGCCTCGGCGAGGGCGACCAGGACCGCGTCGCGCGCGGACATCGGCACCACGACCGACGGCGTCGGCGACTCGTGCTCGGGGATCACCAGCCACTCGTCGGTGGCCGAGCGGACGGCCGCGACGGCCGCCGCCAGGGCGGTGTGGCGCGCCTGGGCGGGCGTGATGCCCGCGAGGTCGGCCGCGGGTGCGGACGCGGCGGCCTGGCGGCGGGGTGCCCCGGCGCGGGCCGTCACCTGGCCGAGCGTGCCGCGGCGGGCCCGGGCGTCGGAGAAGATCCCGACCCACTGCTCGGCCAGCGCGCGGGCGTCGTACTGCCGCGAGGAGTGGAAGGCCCCGGTGCCGAGCCTGCTGCGCAGGTCGTCGTCGGTGGCGAGCCGCAGGAGCGCCGCCGACATGCCGGCGACGGAGCCGGGTGCGACCAGCAGGCCGTTGACCTCGTGCACGACGATCTCGCGCGGCCCCGACGGGCAGTCGAAGCTGGCGACCGGGACCCCGGCGGCCATCGCCTCCTGCAGCACGAGGGGGAAGCCCTCGGTGCGCGAGGTGAGGGCGGCGATGCTCGCCTTGGCCCACTCGCCAGCCATGTCCGTGGTGGTGCCGGGCAGCTCGACGCGGTCGTAGAGCCCGAACTTGCGGACCTGGCGACGCAGCTCGTGGCGCTGGAAGCCGTCACCGAGGATGCGCAGCCGCCATCCCGGCAACTGGTCGGCGACCTCGCCGAAGGCCTGGACGAGCTTGTGGAACTGCTTCTCGAGCACGAGGCGGCCCGCGGAGACGATCAGCTTGCCGTCGAGCCTCGAGCGCGGCGCGAAGCCCAGGGGAAGCGGGTTGGGCATCACGACGAGCTCGGGGGTGAGGTCGCCGAGCTGCTCGCGCAACCAGTCCGCAGTGGTGGGGGTGAGCATCGCGACCACGTCGGCACGCGGCGCGAACGCCAGCAACGGCTCCAGGCCGCCGGCACGGTCGGAGGACGAGCGGTGCTCCTGGTGCACGAGCACCGTGCGGTCGGGCACCAGCTGGGCGACGGCGGCGAGCAGGGACGGGGTCACCGTGACCACGACGTCGGCGGCCAGTGCGGGCAGCGCCTCGGCCATCGCCACGTCGGTGAGCGCGGAGAACTGGTTGTCCCAGTGCGGCGGGACCAGCACCGACGCGCGCTCGCTCAGGACCCGCGCCTCGGGGTCCTTCAGCGCCTCCTCGCGCACGTCGGCGAGGTAGTCGACACGCACCCGCGCGTCGATGTCGTAGTGGGGGCGGTCGGCGCTGCGCGTGATGCTCACCAGGCGTACGTCGTGGTCGCCGGCGAGCGCGTTGGCCTGGGTGATCGCCGACCGGGACGTGCCTCCCATCCCGTCGGCGTTGAACACGACGTAGGCGATCCTCATGCCTCGCCGCCCACCGCTGCCGGGTCGACCACGCGGGCGAGCAGCGTCGCGTCGGGGGCGTACCGCATCCGCAGCCGGTGCTCGTCGGAGCCGGTCGCGTTGAGGACCGGGAGCAGCACGGCGGCGTTGGGGCTGGCGAGGTCGTTCGCCGACCGGCGCAGCGGCACCCAGGACTCCGGGGACCCCAGCCCCCACCGGAGCAGCTGGTCGCGGCCCTCGGGCAGGCCGGCCTCGGTGATCGTCGCGACCAGGACGTCGGGGACGTCGTCCTGGTGGGTCACCGGGAAGGTCGCCACGACCGCGTCCTCCTCCAGGGCGAGCAGCGCGGCCTCGGGTCGTCCCGGCCGAGAGTGAGCCGCGAGCGTGAGCCGCACGCCGGTCTCGGTGAGGTCGATGCCGAGCACGTCGCAACCGGGCTCGGGGCGGGTGCGCCGCACCCGGAGCATGCCGTCGTCGGTGCGCACGAGCCCGAGCTGCCAGGCGCCGCCCGGGGCGGGCGGCGTGCGCATCGGCGTCCGCGCGAACGGCGCGGTCCACACGGTGAGGGGACGGCCGCCGGGCGGGACCACCACCACGTCGTAGCCGCACTCGTCCTCGCCGGGGAGGTCGAGCAGGTCCGCGCGGACCGAGCGGTACGCCGGGTCCTGCTCGGGCAGGTCGCTGTGGAGCGGGTGCACCTCGCCCGCGTCGTCGCGCAGCGCGAGCACGCCCGCGACCGGCTCGAGGGCGAGCCAGAGGGTGTGGCCGTCGAGGATCCCGGCGTACGCCGCGACGGGGCTGCCGCGGGGCGGAACCGGTGGTGGCGGTGGGTCCTCGGCGCCGGGTGGGACGCCGTGGTCGCCGGGGCCGCTGTGGCCGGCGTGGTCACCGGGGCCGCCGGACGGCCGCCGGAGCCGGGTGGAGAGCTTCACGCGGTGATCAGAGCCCCGTGACGCCCTCGTCGCCGTAGCCCTCGGCCTGCTCGTCGAAGGTCTCGTGCTCCAGCAGGTGGAGGATCGGCACCCCGAGGCGCCGGCGGGCCTTGGAGGTCCAGTCGAGGTGGAAGAACTCCGCCACCACGTGCGGCCGGGTCAAGATGATCGCCTCGCGGCCGTCGACGGCGGCGACCTTGGCGGCCAGGGCGTCGATCGGCGGGTCGGTGACGATCTCGCCGACCGCGGTCGCGCCGCTGGAGCGCAGCGCCTCGAGCGTGGACTCGAGCTCCGCGCTCGAGCGCTCCTCGCAGTCCTTGCGCACCGCGTCGAGGTCGACCTCGCCCATCGGCATCGTGGGGGTGGCGAGCATGTCGCCCGCCGTGAGCGAGCCCATCGCGGACTCGATGCGAGCGGCGGCGTCCTCCAGGGGGAGCAGCACGTAGTAGGTGACCGGCTCCTCGAGCCCCTCGTGCAGCGAGTGCACCTGGGCGGCGTCCCGGGGGGTCAGGGCCTGCTCGACGAGGAGCACGACGGCGTAGTCCCCGGCGGTGCTCGCCGACGGGCTCTGGGGCGAGTTCTCGGACATGGTGCTGCCTCCTGGGCCTGCGGGGAGTCGAGTCAGTCGACGCTCAGAATCCTAGCGAGGTCATAACCGACCGGTTCGTCGAGTTGGTCGTAGCCGCACGACTCGGGGTCACGGTCGGGGCGCCAGCGCCGGAACTGGGCGGTGTGGCGGAACCGGCGTCCCTCCATGTGGTCGTAGGCCACCTCGAGGACCAGGTCGGGGCGCAGGGGGACGAAGGAGAGGTCCTTGCCCTGGCTCCAGCGGCTCTGGGTGCCGGGGACGCGGTCGGGGTTGGCCGTCAGGAACTCCGACCAGCGGCCCCAGGGGTGCTCCTCGATCGGGACGACGAGCGGCTGCAGCTCCTCGATCAGCTCCGCGCGCCGGGCGGCGGTGAAGCTCGCGCTCACCCCGATGTGCTGGAGCTCGCCGTCGGCGTAGAGGCCCAGCAGGAGGCTGCCGAGCAGCGGCTTCTCCGGCGTGCTGGTCTTGTGCTCGCGATAGCCCGCGACCACGACGTCGGCGGTCCGCTCGTGCTTGATCTTGAGCATGCTCCGCACGTTCTGCTGGTACGCCGCGGTCAGCGGCTTGGCCACCACGCCGTCGAGACCCGCGCCCTCGAACTGGTGGAACCACTTCTCGGCGAGCGCCGGGTCGGTGGTCGTCCGGGTCAGGTAGCAGGGGCCGGTCAGCCCTGCGAGCGCCGCCTCTAGCGCGGCCCGGCGCTCCGCGAACGGGCGCTCGGCGTACGACTCGTCACCGAGCGCCAGCAGGTCGAACGCCACGAACGACGCCGGGGTCTTCTCGCTGAGCATCTCGATGCGCGAGGCCGCCGGGTGGATGCGCTCCTGGAGCACCTCGAACTCCAGCCGGTCGCCCACCGCCACGAAGACCTCGCCGTCGAGCACGCACCGCTCGGGCAGCTGCTCGCGGGCCGCGGCCACGACCTCGGGGAAGTAGCGGGTCAGCGGCTTGGTGTTGCGGCTGGCCAGCTCGACCTGGTCACCGTCCTTGAACACGATGCACCGGAAGCCGTCCCACTTGGGCTCGAAGCTCAGCCCCCCGTGCTTGGCGGGGTCGGGGATGCCCTTCACCGACTTCGCGAGCATCGGCTGGACGGGCGGCATCACGGGCAGGTCCACAGGCCGAGGTTAGCCGCGCCTCGCGCGTCGACTTCGTCGCCGCGCGCGGTCGCGGATCGCTCTGGGGTCGGTCGTCAGACGGTGTGGCCGCGCCTCGCGCGTCGACTTCGTCGCCGCGCGCGGTCGCGGATCGCTCTGGGGCCGGTCGTCAGACGGTGTGGCCGCGCCTCGCGCGTCGACTTCGTCGCCGCGCGCGGTCGCGGATCGCTCTGGGGCCGGTCGTCAGACGGTGTGGTTGCGGGAGGCGCGCCGGCTGCGGATTCAGGCCCCCGTGGCATCGGCAGGGCGTCGGGCCTCGTCGCAGCGAGCCTCGAAACCACCGCACCCGCGTGCCTGCCCTAGCCTTGGGGGGTTCCCTCCGGGGAGCGTTCCCCGGTTGGTCTGCCGGCAGGGCCCGCCTGACTTTGAATCAGGACTAGCGACGTAGGTTCGACTCCTACCCGGGGAGCACAGTTCACCTCCTCCTCGGCGCCACCTCGACCGCACGCCCTAGAGTGAGACGACCGGCCACCTCGGAGGGGAAGCTGCGTGAGCGCAGAACAGGCGACGGGACTGACCGTCATCGTGCTGGCCGCCGGAGGCGGCACCCGCATGAAGTCCAAGACCATGAAGGTGCTGCACCCGATCGCGGGTCGCACGATGATCGAGCACGTGCTCGTGGCGGCCCGGGCGATGGAGCCGGACCGGATCGTGGCGGTGGTCGGCCACCAGCGTGAGCAGGTCTCAGACCACATCCGTGGGCTCGGCCCCGACGTCGTGCTCGCCGTCCAGGAGGAGCAGCTCGGCACCGGGCATGCCGTCCGGGTCGCCATGGAGGCGCTCGCCCGGCAATGGGGGAGCACGACCGGCACCGTGGTGGTGGCGTACGGCGACACCCCGCTGCTCGAGGGCGAGTCGCTGCGCGCGTTCGCGGCGGAGCACGAGGCCGCCGAGCGCGCCGTCAGCGTGCTCAGCGGGATCGTCGACAACCCCTTCGGCTACGGCCGGGTGCTGCGCAACCACGAGGGCGATGTCGAGGCGATCGTCGAGGAGAAGGACGCGACGCCGGCCCAGCGCGAGGTGTGCGAGATCAACTCCGGCATCCTCGCGTTCGACGCGGAGTTCCTGAGCAGCGCGCTGCCGCGGATCGGCAACGACAACTCCAAGGGCGAGTACTACCTCACCGACGCGATCGGGATCGCCCGCGAGGACGGCCTCACCGTCGGCGCCCACACGATCGAGGACGTCATGCAGACCGAGGGCGTCAACGACCGCGCCCAGCTCGCGCGGCTCGGCGCCGAGCTCAACCGGCGCATCGTCACCCGGTGGATGCACGACGGGGTGACGGTCATGGACCCCGCCACCACGTGGATCGACGCCGACGTCGTGCTCTCCCCGGACGTCACCCTGCTGCCCGGCACCCAGCTCCTCGGCACCACCGTGGTGGCCGAGGACGCGGTGATCGGCCCCGACACCACGCTCAAGGACTGCGAGGTCGGCGCCGGCGCGCGGGTCGTGCGCTCCCACGGCGAGCTGGCGGTGATCGGCGGCGAGGCGACCGTCGGCCCGTTCTCCTACCTGCGCCCCGGCACCAACCTGGGGGCCGGCGGCAAGATCGGGGCGTTCGTCGAGACCAAGAACGCCACGATCGGCGACGGCGCGAAGGTCCCGCACCTCTCCTATGTCGGCGACGCCGAGATCGGCGAGGGCACCAACATCGGCGCGGGCACGATCTTCGCCAACTACGACGGGGTGAACAAGCACCGGACGAAGGTCGGGCGGCACGCCCGCACCGCGTCGAACAACACGTTCGTGGCCCCGGTCGAGATCGGTGACGGGGCGGCCACGGGTGCCGGGACCGTCGTACGCCGCGACGTGCCGCCCGGCGCTCTGGCGGTGTCGAGCGGCCCGCAGCGCAACATCGAGCGCTGGGCGCTGGACAAGCGCCCCGGGACCGCCCAGGCGCGAGCAGCGTCACAGGCTCTGGGGGAGACCGCGGACGCTGGTCGGGACGGTGAACGGGACGTGGCAGAATCCTGACCATCCCCCTCCGGCGACCCCCGTCCGATGACTGAGGAGCAGCACACCGTGACCGGAATGAAGAAGACCACCGAGAAGAACCTCATGGTCTTCAGTGGCCGGGCACACCCGGTGCTCGCTGAGGAGGTCGCCACCCTGCTGGGCACGCCGCTGACCCCGCAGTCGGCGTACGAGTTCGCCAACTCCGAGATCTACGTGCGCTACGAGGAGTCCGTCCGCGGCTGCGACGCCTTCGTGATCCAGAGCCACACCGCTCCGATCAACGAGTGGATCATGGAGCACCTGATCATGGTCGACGCGCTCAAGCGGGCCTCGGCCAAGCGGATCACCGTGGTGATGCCGTTCTACGGCTACGCCCGGCAGGACAAGAAGCACAAGGGCCGCGAGCCGATCTCGGCCCGGCTGATGGCCGACCTGTTCAAGACCGCCGGCGCCAACCGGCTGATCACCGTCGACCTGCACGCCGACCAGATCCAGGGCTTCTTCGACGGACCCGTCGACCACCTGATGGCACTGCCGATCCTCGCCGACTACGTCAAGGAGAAGTACGGCCACCAGCCGCTCGCCGTGGTGTCTCCGGACGCCGGCCGGATCAAGGTCGCCGAGCGCTGGTCGGCTCGACTCGGTGGCGCGCCCCTGGCGTTCATCCACAAGAGCCGGCGCACCGACCGCCCGAACGAGGTCGTCGCCAACCGCGTCGTCGGCGACGTCAAGGGGCGGATGTGCGTGCTGGTCGACGACATGATCGACACCGGTGGCACGATCGTGAAGGCCGCGGAGGCGCTGATGAACGATGGCGCCGCGGGCGTGGTCATCGCCGCCACGCACGCGATCCTCTCCGACCCGGCCGTCGACCGGCTCAAGAACTCTCCGGCCGCGGAGGTCGTGGTCACCAACACGCTGCCGCTTCCTCCCGAGCGCGAGTTCGACAAGCTCACCAGCCTCTCGATCGCCCCGCTCGTCTCACGTGCGATCCGTGAGGTCTTCGAGGACGGCTCGGTCACCTCGATGTTCGACGGGCACGCCTGACGGGGACGCGCCAGCGGACCCGTCGATGGTGGTCGAGCAAGGAGCGCGGCTGAGGGACGAAGCAGCGACCGACGTGTCGAGACCCGGTGAGACGGGCGCGGACCTCAGCTCACATCGTCTCTCCAGTCCTCCCACTGCCGGCGCAGCACCGTCGGCAGGTCGCCTGTGAGGGCCTGGTCGAGCGCGACCACCTGTGCGGCGTCCAGCGCGAGGGCCGGCCGGCTGCGCCCGACGACCAGCGCGAACGCCTGGCCGCGCCGGGCCCAGGCGGGCGCCTCGCGCAGGTAGCGCTCGACGTACGGCGCCAGCAGCTCGGTCTGCTCGACCGACCAGAGCCCGCTCATGAGTGAGCCGAACCGGCGGTTGTCGACATTCGGGTCGGACACCGCCGCCCAGGCCTCGTCCTTGGCCCGTGCGGTCGGCCGAGCAGCGCGGGCGGCCGCAGCACCGAGCTCGGCCTCGACGCCCGGCTCGCGGAGTCGCTGCTCCTCGATCAGATCGGCGCCGGCGGCGCCGGTCTCGGCCAGGCGACGCACCGCCCGCCAGCGCAGCGCGGGGGAGAGCGGCAGGTCGCCCAGGGTGCCGGCCTCCAGCCAGCCGCGTATCGTCGCCGTCTCACGGGAGGTCGCAGCGAACCCGGACGCGAACGCGAGCGCGAGGTCGGGCGTGCACGCGTGCATGAGCCCGGTCTCGCACGCGGAGGCGATCTGGTCGAGTGCGGTGGCGGCGGCGCCAGCCGGAACTCGCAATGGCAGCACCCGGTCGAGCGTGCGTCCCAGGACGGCGGAGATCAGCGTGGCGCTGCGCTCGCCGGGGAGGTGCTGTGCCACCAGGTCGACGAAGGCGAGCGGGTCCAGGAGCCGCGTCTGCACCTCGTCGAAGGCCATCGTCCACAGCACCGCGCGGGTGAGGTCGTCGTCGACGCGGCACAGCCCGGCGGCGACCGCGGCACGTGACGCCGGGTCGAGCAGGACGCGGGCGAACGTCTCGCCGTGGCTGTTCGCCACGACGACCCGGCCGGCGAACGCCGGGAGCGCGACGGGCTCGTCGCCGATGTCGACCAGCTGGCCGCCGACCTCGGCCCAGGAGTCGTCGTACGCCGTGACTCGCAGGCGGTGCGGCCGGGTGCCGTCGCGGCGCACGACCGGAACGTCTCCGTCACGCTCGACGCGCACGGTGTCGAAGCCAGTGGTCCGCAACCACAGCCGGACCCACTCCCGCACGTCGCGGTCGGACGCCTCGTCCAGGGCGGTCACGAAGTCGTCGAGGGTCGCGTTCGCGAAGCGGTGCCTCGTCAGGTAGGTGTTCACGCCGCGCAGGAACGTCTCGTCGCCGAGCCAGGTCACGAGCTGGCGCAGCACGGAGTTGCCCTTGGCGTAGGAGATCGAGTCGAAGATCGTCGCGGCCGCGTCGACGTCGGGCACGTCCTCGGCCTCCGGTGCGACCGGGTGGGTCGAACGGCGCTCGTCGGCGTCGTACGCCGCTGGCTTGCGGGCGGCCTCGTGTCCCAGGATCGCGCCCGGGTAGCCCGCGCCGTCGGCTGCGACGCGGTAGCCGAGGTAGTCGGCGAACGACTCCTGCAGCCAGCTGTCCTCCCACCACGTCATCGTCACCAGGTCGCCGAACCACATGTGCGACATCTCGTGGGCGATCACCGCCGCGCGGAACATCCGCAGGTCCTCGGGGACGGCGCCGCGGGGGAGGTACTCGTCGCGGTAGGTCACGCACCCCGGCATCTCCTGGGCGCCCCAGTTCAGCCCCGGAACGAAGACCTGGTCGAAGGAGTCGAACGGGTAGGGCTCCTCGAAGATCCGCGCATAGTGGTCGAAGCACCCCTCGGTGATCGCCCGCAGGTCGTCGAGGTCGCGGTCGAGCTCGGCGACCAGCGACGCGCGGGCGTGCCACCCGAATGGCAGGTCGGCGTGCTCCCAGCGCCGCGAGACCCACGGCCCAGCGGCGACCACGAACAGCGCCGGGGGGATCGGCGGCGTCGCCGCGAACTCCCAGGCGCCGTCGGTCTCGGCTCCCGGCGCGCGCAGCGTGCGGCCGTTGGCGAGCACGGTCGAGGCCGGATCGGCCCGCACCGTCAGTGCGATCGGCGCCTTGAGGTCGTTCTGGTCGAAGCAGCAGAAGACCTTCTGCGCGATGTCCATGCCGAGGTAGGCACCGACGTACGTCGCCCCGTCGGCCGGGTCGACCATCCGGTGCATCCCGTCGCCGTCGGTGACGTAGGGCAGCCGGGCGCTCACCACGACCTCGTGCTCGCCGCCGAGCCCGTCGAGGTGCAGGCGCCGCCCGTCGTACGCTGGATCCGCCGCTGCGCCGTCGAGCGTCACCGTCAGGTCCGAGGCGCCGGTGAGCTCGAGGAAGGTCCGCTCGGCGGACGCGGTGAAGCGCACGGTGGTCCGGCACCCGAAGGTCCCGCCGCCGGGCGAGGTCAGGTCCAGCTCGATCGCGTAGGAGACGGCGGAGACGGCGGAGGCGCGCTCGCGCGCCTCCGCAAGCGTGAGGGACCCCGTGGGTGACATGGGTCGACCCTACGTTTTCGCGCAGCGCCCGTTCGCGGCTAGACTTCTGCGGTTGCCTCGGCGAGGGACCGGCCAGTGCACCTGGGTCGGTCCGTGATCGACAGGGCTGGCTGATCCGTCCGGACGTGCCGCCTCGATCCGAGCCGCGGCCCCGAGACCGAGAACCACCATCAGGCCAGCACCACCGAGGAGAAGAGCGCATCATGTCCGAGAAGATCAAGGCCGAGACCCGCACCGAGTTCGGCAAGGGCGCCGCCCGCCGGATCCGCCGCGAGAACAAGGTCCCGGCGGTCCTGTACGGCCACGGCAACGACCCGATTCACGTCACGCTGCCCGGCCACGAGACGATGATGGCCCTCAAGCACGGCGGCGCCAACGCCCTGCTCGAGCTCGACATCGACGGCAAGGCCCACCTTGCCTTGACCAAGCAGGTCCAGATCGACCCGATCAAGCGGCTGCTCGAGCACATCGACTTCGTCGCCGTCATCAAGGGCGAGAAGGTCACCGTCGAGGTTCCGGTGCAGCTGGTCGGCGAGGCCGCCCGCGAGACGCTGGTCGTCACCGAGACGGCCACCATTCAGCTCGAGGCCGAGGCCACGCACATCCCCGAGTTCATCGAGGTCGACATCGAGGGCGCCGAGGCGGGCACGCTGATCCACGCGTCCGACCTCAAGCTGCCCTCCGGCAGCACGCTGCTGCTCGACCCGGAGACGCTGATCGTCAACGTGACCGGGCAGCAGTCCGCGGAGGCCCTCGAGGCGGAGCTGGAGGAGGCCGAGGCCGAGGCCGGCATCGAGCGCGAGGAGTCCGACAACGACGTCGACGAGGTCGGCGCCGAGTCGTCCGAGGGATCCTCCGAGGAGTGACCTTCGGTCACCTGCGTCAACTGATTCGTAGAGAGGGCCGGGATCGCGTGGCCGACTCCACCACCCCCGTGTGGCTGGTGGTCGGGCTGGGCAATCCCGGCCCGACCTATGCCAGCCACCGCCACAACGTGGGCTACCTGGTCGTCGACGAGCTCGCGTCTCGACTGGGGTCACCGTTTCGTGCCCACAAGTCGGGTCGCGCGGAGGTCGTCGAGGGCCGGCTGGGCATGCCCGGGCAGGACGGTCCGCGCGTGGTGCTGATGAAGGCTCGCTGCTACATGAACGAGACCGGCGGCCCGGTCAAGCAGCTCGCCGGCTTCTACAAGGTGCCGCCGGAGCGGATCATCGCGATCCACGACGAGCTGGACATCGCCTTCGACACGATGCGGGTCAAGCTCGGCGGCGGCGACAACGGGCACAACGGCCTGCGCTCGATGCGCTCCTCGCTCGGCACCGGCGACTTCTTCCGGATCCGGGTCGGCATCGGCCGGCCGCCGGGTCGGCAGGACCCGGCCGACTTCGTGCTGTCGAGCTACTCCACGGCCGAGCGCAAGATCCTGCCGTTCCAGGTGGACCGCGCCGCCGACGCGGTGGAGACGCTGGTCAGCGAGGGGCTCGAGCGCACCCAGCAGCAGTTCAACTCCTGATCGACGTTGACCCGCCCGAAAGTCTCGGGCGGGTCAACGTCGGATCGGGTGCTCGATAGGGTTCGGGGCATGAGCTTCGACCCCGGCACCCCGCCCGCCGCCGCCGCGACCGACGACCACGTGCTGGCCGCCTGGCTGGCGACGGTCGCCGGGGATCGCCTCCTCGAGGTGCGCCAGGAGGGTCTCGAGGGCCGCGAGCTCAAGGACGCCGGCGACCGTGCCGCCCACGAGCTGCTGATGGACCTGCTCGCCCAGCACCGGCCGGGCGACGCCGTGCTGTCCGAGGAGGGCAAGGACGACAAGGTGCGGCTGACGAGCAGCCGGGTCTGGATCGTCGACCCCCTCGACGGCACCCGGGAGTTCTCCGAGGTTCCCCGCGACGACTGGGCCGTGCACGTCGCCCTGTGGGTCGACGGCGACCTGGTCGCCGGCGCGGTCGCCCAGCCCGCGCTCGGCGAGACCTTCCACACCGGCGCGCCCCCCGTCGTACCCCCGAGCACCGCGCCGCGCCCGCGCATCGCCGTCTCACGCAGCCGTCCGCCGGCGTTCGTGCACGCGCTCGCCGAGGAGCTGGACGCAGAGCTGGTGCCGATGGGCTCGGCCGGGGTGAAGGTGATCTCGGTGGCCCGCGACCTCACCGACGCCTACGTCCACGCCGGCGGCCAGTACGAGTGGGACTCCGCGGCACCGGTCGCCGTCGCCCGTGCGGCCGGTCTCTTCACCTCGCGCATCGACGGCACGCCGCTGGCCTACAACCAGGAGGACGTCTACCTGCCGGACCTCATCGTGTGCCGCCCCGAGCTGGCCGAGCGCATCGTCGCGTTCGTCGCCGAGCACGGCTACGAGTGAGGCCTCGGGCCGGCGTACGCACGCCGGCCCCCGGTGCCGGCCGACCGGTCAGGGACTCGGTTCGGGAGCCTGCCAACCCACGCTGCGCGCCAGGCCGGCAGCGGCCAGCTGCGAGCTGACCTCGAGCTTCGCCAGGATCGACTTCACCTGGGTGCGGACCGTCGCCTCCGAGACGAAGTCGTGGCGCGCGATGTCCCGGACCGGGTGGCCCTCCATCAGCTGACCCAGGATCTCGCGCTCGCGCGGCGTGAGCGTCGCGAGCTTGTCGCGAGCCGCCTGCTGCGCGCGACACCGCTCCTGCCACAGGCGGAGGAGCTCCTCGCGCTCCGCGTGGTCGATCACGGGCAACCCCTGGCTCAGCCTGCGCACCACCGCGAGGATGTCGTTCAGCGGCTGGTTCTTCGACACGACCTTGCGGGCGCCGTGCTGCACGCACTCACCCCAGCGGGCGTGGTCGGTCGACGCGGTGACCACGACGACGTTGACGCCGGACCTGGCCAGCGGGTTGATCAGGTCGACGCCGTCACCGAACCGGCCCAGATCCAGGTCCACGAGCGCGATGCGTGGCTTCCACCGGTTCGACACGGCGAGCACCTGCCCGGGCGCACTGGGGTGGTCGGGCACCGGGACGCGCCGTACGTCGTAGCCCTCGAGGGTCAGTGCGAGCTCCAGCGACTCGGCGAAGAGCGCGTGGTCCTCGACGACCACGATGCGCACCCTGCTCCTGGCCGGCGCCGGGTGCATGGTCATCACGGTGTCCACCACCATGCCGTCCGATCGGATCGATCCTGGTGGTGCTGACCTCCGATGTCCCGCATCTGACTCTCCCCCGTCATGGCGCGTGCCCGACCGTACGCCGGACCGGTGGCCGCGCAGGGAGCCTCGTGGGCAATCCCCCATTTGGGGGACGCCCGACCTGTCGCGTCCGGTGGGGGTCCCCAATATCAGGGTGCGGCCGGTGTCGACCGGTGTCCGCCGGCGAGGCGGGGACCACGCTGGTGGGGTCATGTTCCAGCGCCGAGTCGTCGTCTGCGCCGACCACCTGCTGGTGGTGGAGTCGGTGGGGGCGGCGTTGTCCTCTGTCGGGTTCCGGACCCAGCGGGTCAGGGGCTGGCCGGTCGACGCGGGGGAGGTGCCGGTCGAGGCCGAGGTGGGTGTCCTCCTCAGCGACCTCGAGCCCGACGCGCGCCTCGAGGAGGCCCGTGCCCTGGTGAGGGGGACGGCGCCCCCGTGGATCGTCCTCGCGGGCGCAGCTCCGGGGCCGACCTGGGGAGGGGTCCTCGATGCCGGCGCGGCCGCGGTGCTGTCCAGCACCGTCAGCCTCGAACGGTTGTGCGGCGCGATCGAGAGCGCCGCGAACGGTGAGCCGGGGCTGGGTCCTGACGACGAGCAGGCGCTGGTGGAGGCCTGGCGGGTCGTCGGGCTCGGGCGTTGCCTGGTCATCGGACGGGTGCGGTCGTTGACCCCGAGAGAGCTGGCGGTGCTGCGCGAGCTGCATGCAGGAGACGCCGTCGCCCGGATCGCCGAGCGATCGGGTGTGGCTCGTGCAACGGTGCGCAGTCAGGTGCAGGCGATCTTGCACAAGCTCGGTGTCCGCACGCAGCTCGCAGCCGTTGCGGTCTACGACACGGTGAAGGACGACGTCGCCGGTCCGGCTCGCACGCGGGACGCCTGCTGACCCGCCGGGCCGGGCGCCCCGGGTTCATGCCGATTCGCCGCGCAGCAGCCTCAGGTGCAGGTCCTGGGTCTGGGCGGAGGGGTCGGCGCCGAGCGTCTCGGCCAGGTGTCCGCGGCAGGCCTCGTAGGCCTCGAGCGCCCTCCCGGTGTCTCCGAGCGCCGCGTACGCCTGCATCACCAGGCGGTGGCCGGTCTCCGAGGAACGATCGGCCCGGACGGCCATCGTGGCGAGCTCGAGGGACTCGTGGGGTTGGTGCAGCTCGAGGCCCGCGGCCGCTGCGTCGCAGAGCAGCTGGTGCCAGGCATGGCGCAGGTTCTCCCGCTCGGCGAGGGCCCAGCTGCTCTCGTCGTCGTGGGCGTGGAAGTCGTCTCCGTAGAGCGGTCCGGCGGCGTAGAAGATCGCGAGCACCCGGGTGTGGTGCCGGATCCGCGCCGCTGCCGCAGCCCGGTGCGCGGCCTGCATGAAGCTCGAGGTGTCGACCCAGGCGTCGCTGAGCACCAGGCCGTCGGGTCGCCGGAGGACACAGTTCGTCCGCATGACACGGCGGATCTGACAGCACGCGGTGCGCAGGCTGGCCCGCCCGCGCTCGGGGTCGACGTCGGGCCAGAGCCGCTGAACGATCGTCTCCGTGCGCACGGAGCGTCCCCCGCTGAGCGCGAGCATGCAAAGCAGATCCCTGGTCTTGCCGGTTCTCCACTCCTCGAGAGCGACCACGGATCCGTCGAGCCGGCGCACCTCCAGCGGCCCGAGGAGCCTGATCTGGATGAGGTTCTGCCTGTCAGTCATGCCGATCGCCTCGTTCCTGCTCGCGGCAGGAACCGGTCGTGGACCGCTCTTCTGGTCAGGCTAGCCGCGTGCCTCGCCTCGTGCAGGCGAACGTGATCCGCAGAGCACAAGGTCCTGAGGGCGGTCCAGACCTGGACTCGGAGAGGGCCCACCAGCCGCATCCGGCCTCCGCCGACCGCCGCCATGGGGGGACATGGGTAGGGCGGAGCCGGCGCCACCGCAGCTCCCCGTGAAGGGCCGGTGCCGCGCGCAGCCCGGCACCGGGTGGTACGGCTGGTGAGCCGTTCCGGGCACCGGACTGGGTCCGGTGAGCTCCACGATCCCCGGTCGCGACGGCCCGCACATCCCCAAAACGTGGGAAACGCAGGCGTCGTGGACTCCTCAGTAGGCGCCGCGATGCCCGACCACCGCGCCCACGGTGCGCAGCAGGATGCGCGCATCGAGCCCGGGTGACCAGTCGTCGACGTACCGAAGGTCCAGGCGCAGCGACTCCTCCCACGAGAGGTCGGAGCGTCCGGAGACCTGCCACAGACCGGTCATGCCCGGCGTCACCGCGAGGCGCCGGAACGCGTCGGCGTCGTAGCGCTCGACCTCGCAGGGCAACGCCGGCCTCGGCCCGATGAGAGCCATCTGTCCCAGCACGACGTTGACCAGCTGCGGGAGCTCGTCGAGCGAGTACGTCCTCAAGAGCCGCCCGAGCCGGGTGATGCGGGGGTCGGCGTGCATCTTGAACAGCATGAGGTCCGCCGGCGTCCGGGCCGAGAGGGAGGCTTGCAGCTCGGCGGCGTCCGCCCGCATCGTGCGCAGCTTGAACATGGTGAACGTGGCACCGTCCTTCCCGATTCGGGTCTGACGGAACACCGCTGGGCCCGGCGACTCCGCGCGGATCAGGAGAGCGAGGAGAAGCAGGAGCGGGGCAAAGACGATCAGGCCGAGGGCTGCGAGGGAGCGCTCACCCACCAGCTTGCCGGCGTGGGCCGCGCCCGAGACCGGAGACGCCTGGGCCGGACGGAGCCGGACGAGTGGGACCGCTCCGGCGGCCGCCACCCGCAGGCGATCCGCTCGCGCCTGGGGCAGACCGGTGGTGACGAACAGGTCGGGGCCGTCGGCACCGGAGGTGTCCAGGTCCCAGCCGAGCCTGCGGATCAGCATCGGCTCGACGTGCGGGCAGGGGACGACGACGACGGCCTCCGCGCCGTGGGCGGAGACGCAGCTCCTGAGGTTGCCGAAGCCGGTGACGACGGGCACGCCGAAGTCGGCTTCGGTGGCGCGCTCGGTCAAGCACACCGCGACCACCGAGAGCCGCCCGCTGGCCTGGAGGTCGTCGAGCATCCACTGCACGCCGTGCGCGTGGCCCGCCAGGATCGTGCGTGCGGGCGCGCCGGTGCGCCTGGCGACGAGGTCGGCGATCACGTGCTGGGCGTACGCCGTCGCCGCGACCGCGGTCGTCAGCACCACCAACCGGGACGCGTCGACGGTGGCGCCCCGCAGTGCCGCGGGCAGGAGCACCGCGAGTGGCAGCACGGCCGCAGGCAGGAGGGTCCGGGTGCTCGGCTGCGGTCCGAGTGCCGTCGAGTCGTAGGCGCCGCCAGCCGCGAGCAGCCCCGTCCACGCCGCTGCGAGCCCTGCGGCCGCCAGCACGGACGCGCCCGGCGTCGTACCGACGAGCCCACCCCACGGCCGCACCGCCAGGGCGGCGAGGAAGGCGGTGAGCCCGTCGACGGCCGGCAGCAGGCGGGGCCAGGTGACGCGTCCGGGTGCGGTCAGGACCCGGCCGCGGGCCCGCTCCTCCAGGAGCGCCGAGGCGCGGAAGGGCAGCACGGTCGTCATATGAGATACCTCCTCGCACCGAGGGTCATCGCGCGCTCGTCGCGCGGTGTCGGCTGCGACGGCACATCCCGCATTTCGGTGATGGGCAGGCTGCGCGGCGCGTGGCGCCGACCGCCCAACCGGCCGCCCAACCGGCTGATCAGCCCAGCTCGCCGACCCACGACGCCGACGCGGGCATGGCCGGGAGGCACAGGACGAACGTGGACCCGGGGCTGCTCGAGTCGCTCGGGTCGAGCCGGAGGACCGCGCCCATCTGGTCGGCGAGCCGGCGGGCGATGCACAGACCGATGCCCTCACCCGGGGAGTCCAGGCGACGGACACCGCGCTCGAACAGGTCCTGCCGGACCTCCGGTGCGACACCGGGTCCGCGATCGTGCACCCCGATCTCCACGGTCTCGACGCCCGGGCAGACCGTCACCTCGACCTCGTTCCCGAAGGCATGACGGACCGCGTTCTCCAGCAGGACGTGGAGGACCTGGGCGACGTCGTCCTGGCGGCCCCACGCGCGGGTGGTGGTCCCTGCCCACGCGACATCGTGGCCGCGCACCCGGAGGGTCTCGACCAAGGTGTCGATGATGGCCCCGAGGTCGATCGACTCCGTGGGACCGGTGGCCTGGTCGGCGAGAAGGCGCTCCAGGCGGTCGAGCTCGGCGCCGTGCAGCTGCTCGAGCCGCGACCGGGCCGCCGAGTTCAGCTCGACCTGCCGCTCCTGCAACAGGTGGTACGACGCGACCAGCCCGCTCACGGTGGACCGCAGCTCGTGCAGCCGATCGCGCTCGTGGGCCAGCTCGGCCTCGAGCTGTGCGGCCGCGTCGTCGGACGCGCGGTCCGAGGCGTGGCCACGGTGGTCGCGTACGACGGGCGCGACGACCAGGCGCAGTCGCTCGACGGTCGACCGGATCGGACGAGGCTTCGCGGCGGGGCGCCTCATCGGGGACCCCAGCCGCGGCGGGCGGGCCCCGAGCTCCGGGTGCGGGTGTCCCTGTTGGATCTCATCGACGAATGCGTGGTGCATCGTGCCCCCTGGTGATGTTCCTCGAAGTCAAGCAACGCCGGCGCAAAACGAGCGTCAACAGAATGCGAAATCGGACGTGCAGCGGCCGCTGGTCCAGGCCACGTACGGCGAGGACGGGGGCTCATGGCGGCCCGTCCTCGGTCTGGGGGTGGGCCGCCAGCCACTGGTCCAGGCGGTCGTCCCGGACGGCGCGCCACAGCGCCGCGCCCCGTCGCCGGTCGAGCCAGACAACGCTCTGGTCACCGGCCCAGCCGAGGCCGCTCACGGGCGCGGTCAGGCAGCGGACGCCGTCACTGCCGGCGTCGCGGAGCGACCAGGCCAGTGTCGCCAGCTCGCGTGAGCTCCACCTGTCGTCGACCGAGACGTGGTCGGTCAGCATGTTGACGAACTCGACGATGCCGGTCGGACTGTCGCGCAGCCCCATCGTCTGCTCGGCCAGGGTGCCCAGCACCTTCTGCTGGCGCCGGACGCGGTCGAGGTCTCCGCCCGGCAGCCCGTAGCGCTGTCCGACGTAGTCCAGCGCGCGGTCACCGTCGAGGTGGTGGTCCCCGGCGGTCCAGGTGATGCCCCGCGCGGAGTCGTAGACGGTCTCGGGCACGGTGACGGTGATGCCGCCGACGGCGTCGATCAGCTCACGGAAGCCGTCCCAGTCGATCACCGCGAGATGGTCGATGTGGACGCCGGTGAGCTGCTCGACGGTCCGGATGGCCAGTGCCGCGCCGCCGTAGGAGTAGGCGGCGTTGAGCTTGGCCATGCCGTAGCCGGGGACCGGGACCCAGGAGTCGCGCGGCAGCGACGTCACCGTGATCTGATCGCGGTCCCCGTCAACGTGCACGAGCATGATCGCGTCGGAGCGCTGGGCGCCGTAGACCCACGCCGATCCGGCCGCCGACGACCCCGTGGTCGGCACCTTCGAACGGCGGTCGGTCCCCAGCAGCAGGATGTTCATCGCCGTGGCCGCGGATCCGGTCCGGACGCGCTCCGGGCGGGGCCCGAGCTCGTCGAACACCCCGGGTATCCGATCCACCTCGTCGAGCTGGTGGTCCAGGTAGGCAAGAGCCCCCAGCCCCGACCCGACGACCAGGGCCAGGCAGGCGGCCACGGCGATCAGCGCCCTGCGGGCGATGTGAGCAACGCTCGTGGTCATCCGCGCCCCCCGGGGATCGACCTGGGTGGTCCTGTCCCTCCGACCTTCGGCGTGCCGCCCGGCACGACGCCGGTGGGGGCGCCGGAATCCCCAAGAGTGGGGACCCTGGCGAGCTGTCGCCCATCGCGCCGTCCGGGCGAGGTCTGCTCGCACCGGGGCCGGTCGCGAGGGCGACCGCACTGCCGCGAGGAGGAGCCGTGACGACTCGCCGTCTCGCTGGACCGTCCGGACGTACGGCGGCGGTCGGCGCTGGCGTCGCAGCGGTCCTCCTCGGCGGAGCCGTCCTGATCGGGTATGGCACGCCCGACGACGCGGCCGGCCCCGACCACCCCGCGGCGGCGGTGGCTTCGGCGGGTGCGCCGGCGTCCCCGGCGTCGAGCGCGACGGCCCCTCGGCCCCCGGCGACGGTGCCTGCCGGGGAGATGCGGATCCGGCGCCCCGTCCCCCTCGACGTCACCGCGCACTTCGACGCGGTTCTGAGCCTGCGGGTGACCGGGGTCGACGCGGTCCGAGGTGTCGCCCGAGGGCCGGGCGAGATCGCGGGACCCGCCGTACGACTCACCGTCGAGATCAGCAACCGGGCGCGCCGCGCGGTGTCGCTGGAGAGCGTGGTGCTCTCCGTGTCGTACGGCGCGGCCGAGACGCCGGCCGTCACGTTGACCGGGGCGGACGCGCGACCGTTCGGCGGGCTCCTCGGAGCCGGGCGCTCCCAGGTCGCCCGCTACGTCTTCGCGATCCCCGTGGCGGAGCGCGGGGATGTCCAGGTGGTCGCGAGCTACACGGGAACGGCCCCCGGCGTGGAGCTGATCGGATCGGTCGCGTGAACACGGATCCCCGGGCGGGCTCGGCCGGCCGTCCCCAATTTCGCGTAGCGGGCGCCTCCTGCGGCCGGACGTGGTGCAGGTCGCTCCTAGCGTCCCGCAGGACCAAGGCCTCGAGCACGCCGTACCGGCGCGCCTGGTGATCGGAGCAAGGCAATGACGGTGATCGCAGCTGGCCGGACCCGGCACGTGGTCGGGCCCACGGTCAGGTACGACGTGGGGCGGGTCCTCCTGAGCACGCTGGTCGTGATCGCCCTCGCCGTGGCGGGCCTGCTGCTGGTCCCCGCACCCCGAGCGATGTCGGACACGGCGCCGCAGGATCCCCTCGACCCCCGGTCCCCGGTCACGGTGTCCGCCGACGGCCTGCCCACGGCCCAGATCGACGGTGTCGTCTGGTCGCAGGCCATCATCGGCGACATCGTCTACGCCGGCGGCAGCTTCACGACGGCGCGGCCGGCGGGGGCCGCCGCGGGGACGAGCACCGTGACGCGGAACAACATGCTCGCCTACAACGTGCGGACCGGCGAGCTCGTGACCTCGTTCGCCCCCTCGTTCAACGCCCAGGTCCGCGCGGTGACCGTCTCCCCGGACCGGACCCGGATCTACGTGGGTGGCGACTTCACGACGATCAACGGCATCTCGCACCGCCGCATCGCGGCGTTCGACGCCACCACCGGGGCGCTCCTCGCGTCGTTCAACCCGCCGATGAACTACCACGTGAACGCTCTCGTGGCGACGAACACCACCGTCTACGCGGGCGGTGAGTTCCAGGACGTCGGCACCCAGGTGCGCCAGGGTCTCGCGGCCTTCAACGCGGCGAACGGGGCGCTGCTCGCGTGGACGCCCGCGGTGACCGGGGGAGACGTGTGGGCGCTCGCGATCAACCCCGAGGGCACCAAGATCGCCGTCGGCGGGTCGTTCACGGCACTCAACGGCTCCGACAACCCCGGCTACGGCCTCGGCATGGTCGACGCCGCCACGGGCGTGAGCCTGCCGTTCCTGGCGAACTCGATCATCCGCGACGGCACTGCCGACGGCGCGATCACCACTCTCGCTGCCGACAGCGACTACGTGTACGGCGGCGGCTACACCTATGGGCGCACGGGCGGGACCTGGGAGGGGACGTTCTCGGCGTCCTGGGCCGACGGGTCGGTCCACTGGACCGACGACTGCCACGGCGACACGTACTCACTGCACGTGCAGGGAGACGTCGTGTACGCCGCCAGCCACACGCACTTCTGCGAGAACATCGACGGCATCCGCCAGGGGGCGGGCGACGTGGGCGACTACCCGTACTTCCGCGCGACCGCGTTCGGTCGCGACGTGACAGGCACGGTCACCTGGGAGCCCGACCAGGGACGCTACTTCAACTTCGAGGGGCAGCCGCGCTCCTCGATGCTGACCTGGTTCCCCAGCCTGAACGCCGGCACCTACACGGGTCAGGTGCAGGGCCCCTGGAGCGTGACCGGCAACGCCGACTACATCTCGATGGGCGGCGAGTTCACCCGCGTCAACGGCCGAGCGCAGCAGGGGCTGGTCCGCTTCGCGCGGCCCGGCCTGGCACCCAACAGCCAGGGGCCGAGCCTCTACAGCACGACGTACCCGTTGAACCTGCGCTCCACGGAGAAGGGCACGGTGCGGATCAGCTGGGCGACCAATCAGGACATCGACAACGACTACCTCACCTACCGCCTCTACCGCGACACCCAGAGCGGCGCCGGACTCCTGCAGTCCCGCAGCGTGCGGGCGAGCTGGTGGAACCCCTACGGCATGGACTACACCGACACCGGCCTCGACCCGGGATCTACCCACCGCTACCGGGTGGCGGTGACCGATGCGTACGGCAACATCGCGAACACGCCGTGGACCGAGGTCACGGTGGCCTCCACCGGCGCCGACAGCCCCTACGCCGATGCCGTCGAGGCGAGCGAGCCCACGCACTGGTGGCGCTTCGACGAGGCCTCGGGAACCACGGTCGCCGACGCGGCGGGCTTCCAGCCGTTGACCGCGACGGCGACGGGCGCGACGCTCGGGGCGCCGGGGGCGCTGCTGTCCGAGCCCGGTTCCACCGCGGTGCGGCTGGCCGGGTCGACGACGTCACGGGTCTACACGAGCGTGCAGGACAGCCCGCCGGACGTGTTCACGCTCGAGGCGTGGTTCCGGACCACCTCGACCAGGGGGGGCAAGCTCGTCGGCCGCGGTGACCGGATCGACCGCAACTCCAGCAAGACGGACCGGCAGCTCTACCTGGACAACGCCGGGCACGTCCTGTTCGGGGTGAAGCCCAACCAGAACCGGCAGGTCGTCGCCAGCCCCCAGACCTACAACGACGGCGCCTGGCACCTCGCCACGGCCAGTCTCTCCCCGGAGGGCATGCGACTGTACGTCGACGGCACCCTGGTGGGCGCGCGTTCCGACGTCACCGTCGGGGAGCACCTCGCGCTGGGCTACTGGCGTGTGGGTGGTGACTCCTTGAGCCGTTGGCCCTCGGCCCCGTCCAACGCGTTCTTCGCCGGCGACCTCGACGAGGTCGCGGTCTACTACCGTGCCCTCGGCGAGGCCGAGATCGCGGCGCACTACGTCGCCGCCGTCACGGGCAACGTCTCGCCGGTCGCGAGCTTCGGAGCGACCGTCGACGGCCTGACCGCGACCTTCGCGTCGACGTCGACCGACGAGGACGGCACGATCGAGAGCCTGGAGTGGGCCTTCGGCGATGGTGAGACGTCCACCGAGGCGGCTCCCGAGCACACGTACGCCGAGGCGGGAACCTATGCGGTGACGCTGACCGTGACCGACGACGACGGAGCCACGGGCACCGTCACGCAGGAGGTCGTCGTGACCGAGCCTGTTGCGCCGGTCGCGTCGTTCGAGACGACGGTGGAGGACCTCACCGTGACCTTCGCGTCCACGTCGACCGACGAGGACGGCACGATCGCGGGCCAGGAGTGGGCCTTCGGTGACGGTGGGACGTCGACCGACCCCAACCCGGTGCACACCTATGCCGAGGCGGGGACCTATGACGTCACGCTGACCGTGACCGACGACGACGGCGCCACCGGCACCGTCACCCAGCAGGTCGTCGTGACCGAGCCGGTCAACCTCGCCCCGGTGGCGTCGTTCACGGCGACCGTCACGGACCTGAAGGTGGGCTTCGGGTCGACCTCGACCGACGAGGACGGCACGATCGCGGGCCAGGAGTGGGCCTTCGGTGACGGTGGGACGTCGACCGACCCCAACCCGGTGCACACCTATGCCGAGGCGGGGACCTATGACGTCACGCTGACCGTGACCGACGACGACGGCGCCACCGGCACCGTCACCCAGCAGGTCGTCGTGACCGAGCCGGTCAACCTCGCCCCGGTGGCGTCGTTCACGGCGACCGTCACGGACCTGAAGGTGGGCTTCGGGTCGACCTCGACCGACGAGGACGGCACGATCGCGGGCCAGGTGTGGGCCTTCGGTGACGGTGGGACGTCGACCGACCCCAACCCGGTGCACACCTATGCCGAGGCGGGGACCTATGACGTCACGCTGACCGTGACTGACGACGACGGCGCCACCGGCACCGTCACCCAGCAGGTCGTCGTGGCGCCGGGCGCCGTGACCCCCTTCGCGCTCGACGGGTTCACCAGGACCCTCACCGACAGCTGGGGGACCGCTGACCTGGGCGGCACCTGGGTCCGGTCCGGGTCTGCGACGAACTTCTCGGTGGCTGACGGTGTGGGCCGGATCCGGATGGGACGCGCCGGCGCCGGTCCCGGCATGGTGCTGAGCTCGGTCTCCAGCACGGACACCGACCTGCAGGTCCGGGTCGGGGCGGACAAGGCGCCCACCGGCGGCGGCATCTACCTGACCGTGCAGCCACGGCTGCTGAGTGGGGGCGACGGCTACTTCGCCGACGTCCGGCTGGTCTCCGGAGGCGCGGTCGCGCTCTCGGTGGGGCGCAACACCGGTGGCACGGAGACGAGCCTGCGGTCGCGGACCGTGTCCGGCCTGACCTATGTGCCGGGCACCCTGCTCCACGTCCGGGTCCAGGCCATCGGCACCGCGCCCACCACCGTGCGGGCCAAGGTCTGGGCGGACGGTGCCGTCGAGCCCGTCGAGTGGACGGTGACCGCGACCGACACGACGGCGGCACTGCAGGTGCCTGGTGGCATCGGCCTGTACGCGTACCTGTCCGGCTCGGCGACCAACGCGCCCGTGCTGGGGCTCGTCGACGATCTGCGTGCGAGTCCGGCGTGACCTTCGCGGAGTACGTCCTCGTGCTGCAGCGACGCTGGCGGGTCTGGGGCGCCGGGCTCGCCGCCGGGCTGCTGGCGGCCGGCGTGGTGATCCTGATGTCGCCGACGCGCTACACGGCCACGGCCATGTCCTTCGTGACCGTGGCCGAGCGGGTGGACAGCTCCGGGCAGTCGGAGATCTTCCAGGGCTCGCAGTTCGCGGTCCAGCGAGTGAAGTCGTACGCCCCGCTCGTGAAGAGCCCCGAGGTCCTCGACCCGGTGATCGCGCAGCTGGGCCTCACGACCACCGTGCGGCAGCTCGGGCGGCAGATCTCGGTGAGCAGCGCGCCGGAGACCGTGCTGCTCGACGTCTCGGTGTCCGATGCGGACCCGGCTCTGGCAGCCCGTCTCGCGGACGCCGTCTCGGTGCGCCTGGGCATCGTCATCGAGGAGCTGGAGACGCCGCGTGACTCCCAGGTGTCCAACGTGAAGGTGTCGCTCGCCCGGCCGGCGGCGGAGCCCACGGCGCCGTCCTCCCCACGCGTGCTCGTCGACCTGACGCTCGGAGCGGCCGCCGGGCTCGCGCTGGGGCTCGCCGGTGCCGTGCTGCGGCACAGTCTCGACCGCCGCCTCAAGTCTGCCCACGACGTGCGGGCGCTCACCGGCATGTCCCCGCTGGGGTCGAGCCTCCACGAACGGTCCGCGCGTCGGCGCCCCCTCGTCGCGCTCGAGTGGCGGTCCACCTCCGCCGAGCGCTACCGCACGGTGCGCACCGCGCTGAAGTTCGCCGCGGTCGACCACGACCTGCGTCACTTCGTGGTCACCTCCTCCGTCACCGGGGAGGGGAAGACGACGGTCACCTGCAACCTGGGGATCGCCTGGGCACAGTCGGGGGCCTCGGTGTGCCTGGTCGAGGCCGACCTGCGCCGACCGTCCGTGTCGAGGTTCCTGGGAATCGACGGGAGCATCGGTCTCTCCGACGTGCTGGTCGGTGAGCGCGACCTGGACGAGGTGCTGGTGTCGTGGAACGACGGCATGCTCACGGTGCTCCCGGCGGGCTCGCTGCCTCCGGATCCGGCGGCGCTCCTCGGGTCGGCTGCCATGACGGCACTCGTCGCCCAGCTGCGCGAGCGGTTCGACATCGTCCTCTACGACTCGCCGCCGATGCTGTCGGTGACCGACGCCGTCGTCCTCGCGCGGTTGGTCGACGGGGTGGTGCTCGTCATCAGGTCCGGCCTCGTCCGCCGCGACCAGGTGACGGGCTGCTTGGAGACACTGCGCGGATCCCGGCTCACCTTGCTCGGCAGCGTCCTCGCCGGCGAGCGACGCCGTCGCGGGTCCGAGAGCCGCGACTACACGGCCCGCCTCGACGGGTCACGCGGCGAGCTCGCGACGTTCCCGGCCGGTGCGGCCCGGTCGGACGCGGCGACGCTCGCGGGCGACCCGGTCGACGTCGACATCCGAGCCGTCATGGGATCGGGCCGGTCGCAGGGAGCCGAGGTGACCGGGTCCGCCCTCCGGCTGCGCCCGCGGGGGACCGGGTCGGACCACTACTTCGTCCAGGTGGTCGTGGATGCTGCGGGGGCCGTGTCGCTGATGCTCGGCCTGCGGACCGGCGGCGTCGAGCGCACGCTGTGGGACGGGCCCGCCGACCGGGTCGTGGCCCCGGGCGAGCAGGTCGAGGTCCGGGTGCACGCGCGGGGCAGGTTCTCGACGCTGCTGCAGGCCAAGGCCTGGCGGGCCGACGAGCCCGAGCCCGACGAGTGGACAGCGTCGGTGACCGACCACACGCCGGCACTGCAGCCGTTCGGGGCCCGCCCGCTCCCGCCGGCCGGGTCGGAGCCAGACCCGGCGACCGTCCCGCGGACGGCCGCCGAGCCCGACGACGTCCCGGTCGGGCGACACGGATGAGTCTGCGGTCAGCCGTTCCAGGCACCCAGGTGGAGGACACCGGGCGTGCGTCCGAGCAGGCGGGCGATCGTCGCCGGCAGCGGTACGGCGACGCTCGCGGTCGCGTTCTGGACCTCGCTGGTCGGCCGCAGCGCCGCCGTCACCGCCGGGCGACCGACGATCTCGAGCCGTCGCCCCTCCTGACCGGTCGCCCGGTTGAACTCGTCCAGCGAGGTGAACACGTCGGGGTTCCCGGAGCCCTGGGACCACACGACGTCCCAGGTGGGGGCGGACCGGGTCGGGCGGGCGTAGACATTCCCGGAGGCGGTGACGCCGAGCTGGTCGGCACTGAACCGGCCGGAGTAGTCCTCGACGCACAGCAGGCAGTTGGCCTCGGGACGGCCGCGGGTCAAGACGTTGTTGTGGACGTCCACCGGCCCGTTGATCCAGGTCACGCCGGGCGTCGGCACCGGAAAGCGCGGATCGTGCCCGGGAGTGCGGGGATCGTTGGCGTCACGATCGTCCTGGACGATGTTCACGGGCCGGCCGTTGTCGACGATCGTGTTGTTCCAGATCGCGACGTCGCTGGTGTCGTTGACCTTGATGCCGAACCCGGCGTTCCCCGCGATCACGTTGTCGGCGACCGTCGCGGTCGCCGAGATCTCCAGCGACAGCCCGTGGTTGGTGTTGTCGCGCATGCTGCTGTCGATCACCGTGATGTCCCGAGCCGACTCGTCGAACCACAGCCCGCTGCCGTTGTTGCTGCGGATGTCGGCACCCGAGACGAGCACCCCGCGGGTGCGGTCGATCTTCACGCCGCCGGCGACGGGCGCCGCGTTGAACAGCTCGGTGTTGTTGCGGCGGCTCACGAGGTGCAGGACCCGGATGCGGTCGGCGTACGTCGCGCCCAGGCCGAGCATGCCGTTGCGCAGCACCTTGACGCGGTCGAGCACCGCGTCGGTGTCGGCCACGAAGAGCCCGGTGGTGGCGTTGTCGCTGATGACCAGGTGGTCGAGGCTCACGTTGGGCGCCTCGACGGTGACCGCACCCATGTGCGGCACCGAGGGGGCGAACCGTCGTACGTTGATGCCGTCGACCGTCGTGCCCGCCGCCCGGATGGAGAGCGCCTTCGCCAGGGTGCTCGCGAGGACGGTGTGGCCGGTCGGGTCGCTCCCGAGGAGGAGCTTGTCACCGGTCTCGTCGACGAAGAAGGCGCCGGGGCCGAGCTGGGACGCCGAGGCCACCTGTCGCTGGGCGACCCCGTCGAGCCAGACCTGGTCGGGGTGGGCCGCCATGGGGTGGTCGGGGTTGACGAACGACCAGTCGGGGTCAGTGCCGTCGGCCGCGCCCCAGGTGTAGGTGGGGCTGTGGTCGAACTGGACCGTCCACCCCGAGTGGACCCACGCGTTGCCCGACTGCTCCCACGTGGTGACCGGCGACGAGCCGTCCAGCCAGACCTTCTCCTTCGGTGCGGCCACGAGGGTGAGCTGCTTGCCCGCGGGCACCGTCACGGACTCGTGGTAGACGCCGCCGCGCACGACGATCCGGTCTCCCGCCGAGGCTTGGTCGATGGCGGCCTGGATGCTGCTCAGCGGCGACGCACTGGTGCCGCGGCCGGACGCTTGACCGTGGGGGGAGACCACGAGGGTCGAGCCGGCGGACGGCGTGACCGAGGTCGCCGGCGAGGTGCCGGCCGCCACGAGGGTGGCGCTCCCGAGCGCGAGAGCCAGGGAGAGGGACAGTCGAAAGGGGCGGGAGGTCGACAGGGGGCTCGATGAGGGCATGGGCATACCTCGGACGTGATGTGGCGCGGCCATGCATGTCCCCCTGGACGTGCTGGACGCTGCCATTCCCGGGCGAGCTTTGTCAAAAACCTGACGCCCGCCGGCGCTGTCGCGGTGCCCTCAGCCTTGATCCAGGCTCAGGGGCGCTGGATCCAGGCTCAGGGGCGGCTCCCGGAGCGCAGCCGCGACGAGCGCGCCGAGCCGTCGACGACCTCGAGCCGGCCGGCCCGGTTGACCGTGTGGAGGCAGCGCCCCGGCCAGGGTGGCCCGGGCGACACGCGGGCGACGACCCGCTGGGCGAAGGACTCGGTGGTGAGCTCGACGACCTCCGCCACGGCGAGACCCCCGCCGTACCTCCTCGAGCAGTCCTGTGCGGGGCGGAGCAGCCGGGTGCCGTGCAGCTCGAGCCGGCCGGCGGGCCGGGCGCTGGCGATGTCGACCAGCACCGGGTTGCGGTCATGGGGCAGCCACGGTCCGCGCAACCGGTCGGCGTGCCACAGGTGCAGGGTGTCGGAGCAGGATCCGCCATCGCGCACGGTCGCGGACAGCCACCACCTGCCGCCGTGGCGGAACGGTGTCACGTCGTTGGCGTCGATGCCCTCGAGCAGCACCGTGTCCAGCGTCCAGTGGTCGGGGAACGCGGTCGCGCGGTAGAGCTCGACCCGGTGTGCTCCGGAGGTCTCGGGGATCATCCAGAAGCAGCCGCCGTCCTGGAGAACGGCCGGGTAGGACAGGTGGACGGCGCTCTCCAGCACCGGCCGAGGGGTCGCACGAGGGCCGTTCTCGTCCAGCTCCACCACCGAGATCACTCCACGCCCGACGCGGTGGTCGAAGTCCTCGACGAACACGTAGGCGCGGCCGTCGACGAGGATCGGGAACGGGTCGGCGTAGAAGTGCTGCCCGTCGTCGGGCAGCCGGTGCCAGCCGAGCGTCGGGAGCTCGGCCTGCTCGAGGAGCCCGGGTCCGTCCACCCAGCGCCAGCCCACCCTCCAGTGCGGGCTGCGGTAGAGCAGGTGATAGGCCCGGCGGGCAGGCGCCGAGGCCAGGGACCGGCGCCAGGCCTGGGCGGGTGTCCGGTGCGGCGCGGGGCCGGTGGCGGGTCCGCCCTCCGGCTCGTCGGGGAGACGCAGCGACCGACCGGTGACCGCGGCCAGCGCCAGCTGCACGCACCCCGCGAGCACGTCGTCGAGCGCCGCGGTGGCCACCCCGGGCACCTCGCTGCCGGGACGGCCCTCGACCAGCACGCCGCCGTCCGCGTCGACGACTCGGACCACGGGGAACCGGCCCGCGAGGAGGGCGCGTACCGCAGCGTCCTCGTCCGTCTCGCCGTCGTAGGTGAGCCGCCAGCAGCCGGCTCGGTCCGGGGCGCCGGTGAGGTCGAGCCGGATGTCCGGCGGGGCGACGCCGCGGGCGTGTCGCCCCGATGTGAGACCGGAGAGGTGCTCTCCGGGGAGTGTCGCGGACCCGCTCGGAGCGAGGTGGTGCCACCGCTGCTGCCGGCGCTGCAGCGTGGTGGTGGCGGTGCTCCAGGTGCGTCCGGCGGGGACGCGTGAGACGCGGACGGACGCGCCCGCCTCCGTGAGAGCCTGGGCGAGCGTGGCGTGCCACCCGCGCAACCGGTCGCCAACCACGAGCAGCTCGACGTCCACGGGTCACCGGATCCCGGCCGCGGAGCACGCCACGAGGCTCCGGCCGAACTGCCGCGTCGACTCGGTGGAGATCCGGTGCACCAGGCGGTGTGGCGCCAGGTCGTGCTGGTGGGCGTCGGGGATGTCGTGGTCGTGGACGGGCAGAGGACGCCACGTCAGGGGCATCGCCAGCAGGTGCCGGGTGCGGGGGAGCTCCACCAGCCCCCGCCCGGTGTTCAGGGCGTCGACCCAGGACCACAGCCGGTCCTCGGCCGGCCCGGACTGTTGCGGCGGCCCCAGGCGCTCGGCCAGCGCTGCGGCCTCCCGGACGGTGAACGTGTACGGCGCCGCGAGCGGTGCCAGCCTCAGCAGACTCGCGCGCACCTGTCGGTCCGAGGTCAGGATCAGGTCGGCCAGCGCCACGTGGTCGTGGGTGAGCTGGCGCGAACGGTGCGCGGCAAGACGATCGGGGCACAGGCCGTGTGCGGCCGCCATGCTCGCCATCTCCAGACAGGCGGGCTGCCCGTCGACGGCGCGGACGCCCGCGCTCCCGACCTGGACCCGATCACCCGACCCCGCGAGCTCGAGCTGCTGGGCCAGCTGGAGGGCGACCAGGGGCGAACGACACACGTTGGCGCTGCAGACGACCAGGACGTGGAACCTCATGAGGACTCCCGGGCGGTGAGGGGGCTGACCCCCAGGGCGAAGCACAAGAACGGGACGTACGCCGGTGACGCGTCGAACAGCCCGCTCTCGAGCACGCTGCGGACGACCAGCAGCGTCAGCACGGCGAAGCTGAGCGAACGCAGCGGAGGCTCGAGCCGGAGTGCCCGGACGAGGGTGACCAGGACCATCGCCGCGAGGATCGCGGTGCCGATCACGCCGGCCTGCACCACCCCCGAGACCCAGGTGCTGTCGAGGATCTGCTCGCTGCGGTAGAGCGCCGACACCGGCACCTCCTTGACGGCGAGGCCGGACCCGAAGAGCCGGCTGGACCCGTCGTCGGCGTAGTGCACCGCGGCCTCCCAGGCCACCGTGCGGGAGTTGAGCGTGAGGGTGGCCGCCGGGTCGCCGCGCGTCACGTAGCTGGACAGCAGGGGCGTCAAGAACGCGACGAACAGCAGCGCGGGCACCAGGAGCGCGCCGACCACGACCAGCGCCGGCGGGATCCTCGCCGTCATCACGACCAGCAGCGCGAACGCGAGCAGCAGCGCCGCCAGGCCGGTGCGCGTGCCGGTCAGCCACACGACCGTCAGGAGGGGCGGGATCGCCGCGACGTCCCACCAGGTGCCGCTGCGGTTCACGCACCGCCAGACCAGGCAGACGAGGGGGACGCCGACGAGCAGCGAGATCTCGTTGGCGTTCAACGGCGGGATGCCGCCGTACAGTCGCCCCGACTCGGCCAGCGAGCCGAGGCCGGTGACGGTGCCCACCCCGGCGAGCACCAGCATCGCCGTGGTGAGGGCGCTGAGCAGCTCGGGCCACGGGTAGGCACGGACGAGCAGGACCACGGTCACCGTGATCAGCACGACCCGGGCGGCGAGGACCGCGGTGGCGAAGCCCGTGCCGTGCAGCAGCGCCCCGACCACGGAGATCGCCAGGTAGGCGGTGACCCAGGGGACCGGGCCGGCGCGCAGCTGTGCCCACGAGGGACCGGTGCGGGGTGCGGTGGCGGCGAGCACCAGCGCGAGCACACCGAGCGCCGCCTTCGCGAGCACCACGACGTCGAGCCCGCCGGAGTAGTAGACCCCGCGACGCCAGGCGACGGACGAGACCAGGACGACGAGCCACACCGTGAGCAGGCGGGTCGACGGCCGTGTGAGTGGCGACACAAGGACCGGTGGGTCGGGTGCGCCGAGCCGTGGCTCGGTGAGTGTGGCGGTCGGGCTCACGCGACCACCTCGCGGGGTGCGGCGAGTGCCGCCGTGACGGTGAGCGGGCGGAGCAGGAGCTGGCGGCACAGCACGCCGCCGGCGAACGAGCCACCCGCGAGCAGCCAGGGCGCGGACGCCGGGGGCAGGCCGAGGAGGACCAGCGCGATCGACACCGCCGCCAGCGCGAGTGCCGCATCGGCGACGCGCAGGCCCAGCACGGCGACCTGCCGTCCCCGGACCGCGGCCAGGCTCCCGTAGGGGAGCACGGCCGCGCACGACCCGGCATAGCAGCCCCAGCCGAGCAGGGCCGGGAGCGAGAGCCGGTAGGCCGAGCCCAGCAGGGGGCCCGCCAGGGGCACGGCGGCCGCCGCGGTCACCGTGACGACCAGCGCTCCGAGCAGCATCACCGCGGCGGCCCGGTCCGCGCGTGCGAGCAGCGTCGAAGCCGCGGCCGCGCGGTCCGCGGCGTACGACGCGAACAGGTAGGACCCGAGTCCCTGAACGAGGAGCATCGCGGGCGCCACCACGAGTCGGCTGGCCTCGAGCTGACCGACGGCCGCCGTGCCGGCCGCCACGAGCACGAGCCAGCGGGTGAGGTTGAGCGTCGTCGGCCGCACGAACTGCTGGACCGCGCGCCAGCCCCCGAAGCCGAGGACCTGACGCATCCCCCCGGGGCAGGGGCGAGGGCGGGTCCGCTCCGACACGGGCGCGCAGCCGAGGGCGATGCCGCACGCGGTGGCCTGGCCGAGCGCGACGGCCAGGAGGACGGCGGTCAGCGACAGGCGTCCACTCGCCGCAGCCACGGTCAGCGCGCCGACGGCAGCTCCGAAGGCGAGGCCGTCGACGAGCACCAGGTACCAGAACCGCAGCGCCGCCATGAGCAACCGGCGAGCCAGGTCGGCCGCCATGAACGCCCCCGTCGCGGCGCCGAAGGCGATCGCCTCCGTGGGGGACAGGCCGGCGGTCGCGACGGCGGCCAGGGGGCCAGCCGCCGTCGCGACCACGATCGTGAGCACCGCACAGCGGGCGAGGGCGGACCGAACGGCGGGGTCCTGCCGGTCGAGGACCGTGAGCGAGTCACCGACCAGGCCGGTGGACACGGCGGTGGCCATCACGATCGTGCCGAGGAGCAGCGCGAACACGCCGAAGTCCGCGGCCCCGAGTGCGCGGGCCGCCACGAGCTGCAGCACCAGGCTGCCGCCCGCGAGGGTCACCTGCCCCGCGAGGGCGCCCACGGCCGCCGGCACCCCGGTCTTCGCAGCTGTCGATCCGTGCCCCACCCTCATGGCGTCCCCGGGTGTGCCAGGCGGACCGGCGCGGCGTGCCGGCCCCGGATCCGGGGCCGGCGGCCACTGGCACTGCCGCGGACCGACTCCCCGGCCGCGAGCCGCGCGAGCAGGCGTTCGTAGCCGGCTGCGACGTCGTCCCAGCGGTAGCGCGACGCGGCGCGGGTCCGCAGCCTCCGGCCCGCCGCCGCCGACCCGTCGGGGTCGGACTCGGCCCAGGCGAGGATCGGGGCGAGGTCGTCGCTCACGGCGAAGAAGCGTGCGTCGGCGCCGGCCACCTCGCGGTTGAAGCCCACGTCGAACGCGACCACGGCGGCGCCCGCACCCATCGCCCGCAGCAAGGAGGGGTTGGTGCCTCCGACGCTGTGCCCGTGGACGTACGTCGAGCATCCGGCGTAGAGCTGGTCGAGCAGCTGCTGGTCCCAGACCGCACCGGCGAACCGGACCCGCGGGTCGCCGGCCGCCTGCTCGTGCACGTGGTCGGTGTAGCGAT
This sequence comes from Nocardia sp. 149-1B, assembly GCF_057747975.1. Lineage (NCBI taxonomy): Bacteria > Bacillati > Actinomycetota > Actinomycetes > Mycobacteriales > Nocardiaceae > Nocardia > Nocardia sp. 149-1B. The sequence goes on along the minus strand of NZ_CM173233.1, from coordinate 3,973,508 downwards.
CGCCGTACGGTGCGGACCCGACGACGACGAGGGGCAGCTGCGCGGACGAGCGGCGGTAGCCGGTCACGATCTCGGCCACGTGGTTCTCCGGCTCGAACCGCGCGACCACGAGGTGGTAGGCGGCCGGCGCGAGGCCGAGCTCGCCGAGGCGGTCGGTGCACGGGTCCTGCTGCACGGGCGCGCCGTACGTCAGCAGCTCGGTGCGGACGCCGAACTCCGTGCGGTAGTAGTCGGCGATGCCCTGCGCGTCCGCGATCAGGGCATCGGCCCACCGCACGGCGAGCGTCTCGGCCCACCGGTAGTAGTGGCGGCCCGCGCCGTTCCACTTCGCCCGCTGCCACTCGAGCCCGTCCACGTGCACGGCGACCGGGACGTGCGCCCGACGCAGGGCGGGCAGGAACGGAGCGTTGGCGGCGTTGAAGACGGCGGCGACGTCGTGGTCGCCGGTGCGCCACAGGTGCGCCACCGAGACCGCCGTGTGGCTGAGCGTCTCCAGTGACCGCGAGTGCACGGCGGGCAGGTGCACCAGACGCATCCCGAGGTACTCCTCGGCCCGCGGCTCGGCTGCGTCGCGGCAGTAGACCGTGACGTCGTGCCCACGCTCGACCAGCCGCCGGCCGATCTCCTCCACGGCGGTCTCGAAGCCGCCGTACCGGGCCGGGACGCCACGCGTCCCGATCATCGCGGCCCTCATCGGACCACGCCCGCATCAGCGGCCCGCAGCTCGCGCCACCACTTGCGGCAGGCCAGCACGAGCAGGCCTGCGTTGGCGGCCAGCATCAGCGCGTAGCACGACACGAAGGCGACCGGCGCGCCGAGCAGGACGAACATCCAGCACTGGGTGCCGTAGTCGCTCGGCAGGATCAGCCACCGGCGCCAGGGGCCCTCCCCGCGCCGGGTGCGCTCGTCCGGCGCGGGCCCGCCCGCTGTGCGCAGGTGGGGGAGCAGCACGATCCCGAAGAAGCAGGTCACGTCGACGACCAGGTAGGCGAGCGGGAGCAGCAGCACCGCCTCGTTCGACACGGGCGCGAACCGGTAGAACGACACCAGCACCGCGATGTGCACCAGGCAGGTCTTCACGCAGTCGACCGTGTGGTCTAGCCACTCGCCCGCGACCGAGCCCCGCCCCCGCAGCCGGGCGAGCTGGCCGTCCACGGAGTCCATCACGTAGCCCAGGGCCAGCAGGACGGCGGCCACCACGCCGGTCCACCACGCCGGGCGAGCGAGCGCGACGACCGCGAGACCGGTGGCCGACAGCGTGGCGCTGACGGCGGTGGCGGCGTCGGGCGTCATCCCCATCTGGTGGACCAGCGCCGCGACCCGTCGAGCCGCCGGCCGGTTGACCGAGCGCGAGTACGCCGCGGTCCCGCGCGCCGGTTTCTGCGCCGCGGCGAGCGCGGCGAGGTCGGTGCGGAACCCCGTCGTCGTCGCACTCACGTCCAGCCCCCGTCTCGAGTCCTGGCCGGAACCTAGTGAGCCGGCAGGGGCCCGAGGGGGGAACCGTCTCCCCGGTCGCCAATATTGGGTGAAGCGCCGATCGCGCCCCGGCAGACGAAGGGGCACGTGGGTCGAATGCGGGTGTGTGGACACGGCATCCCGAGACGATCCTGGTGGCCAACCCGTCGGCCGACGTGTACGGGTCGGACCTGCAGATGCGCGAGAGCGTCGCCGCTCTCCTGGCGCGTGGCAGCCGGGTGGTGGTGGTCGTCCCGGCGCTGGGCCCGCTGGTCGCGATCCTCCGCGACCTCGGTGCGGAGGTCCGGGTCCTCGAGTTCCCGGTCCTGTGCCGGGCGGCTGCGTCGCCCCGGGGCCTGGCGCACCTGGCGGACGCCGCGGGCCGGGCGCTGCCCGGGATCCGCCGGTTGGTGCGCGATGTCGGCCCGGACGTGGTCTACGTCAACACACTGACGCTGCCCTGGTGGCTGGTCGCCACCCGTGGCCTGGACACGCCGACCCTCTGCCACGTCCACGAGGCGGAGGCCGCCGACCCGCCCGTCGTACGCCGAGGGCTGGCGGTGCCGTTGCTGCTCGCCGACCTGGTGGTGGCGAACAGCTCGACGACGGAGCGGTCGCTCCTGGAGTCGGTGCCGGCGCTCCGCCCACGGATGCGTCTGGTGCGCAACGGGCTGCCCGGACCTCCGGTCCCGCCGCACCTGCCGCGCCACGACACCCCTGGAGCCGCGACGCGGCTGGTCATGGTCGGCCGGCTGTCGCGGCGCAAGTCGCCGGAGACCGCGCTCGAGGCTGTCGCGCTGCTGCTCGCGCGCGGTCACGACGTGCAGCTCGAGCTGTGCGGCACACCGGCCGCGGGCCAGGAGGGGTTCGCTGCGCAGCTGCGTGCCCGCGCTCAGGAGCCGGACCTGCGCGGGGCGGTGACGTTGAGCGGCTACGTGACGCCCGTGTGGCCGGTCCTCGAGCGTGCGGACCTCCTGGTGGCACCGTCGCTCGGCGAGTCGTTCGGCAACGCGGTCGTGGAGGCGCAGCTGGCGCGCCGACCGGTGATCGCCACGGCCGTCCCAGGCCATCTCGAGACCGTGCGGCACGGCGTGACCGGGTTGTTGGTCCCCCCTTCGGACCCGCGCGCGCTGGCGGACGCAGTCGGCTGCCTGGCCGAGGATCCCGGGCTCGCGCTGCTGCTCGCCGACGCCGGTCACCGGGCGGCGCGGGCAGACTTCGGCATCGAGCGCTACCGGACCGAGATCGCCGACCTCGTCGAGGCGTGTGCTCAGACCCGGTCGACCTCGCGCCACGCGCGGCTCAGCTCGACCTCGTCGCCGAGCCGCAGGAGGGCCTGACGCAGCCGGGTGCTGGAGGTGTGCACGGTGTAGGGGAAGTAGACGACCTCGACGCCGACCGATGCGAAGTCCCGCTCGAGCTTGTCGCCCTTCGGGGTGCCGCGCCAGTCGTCGCCCTTGAAGATCCGGTCGAACCGGAGCAGCCGCCAGGTGTCGAGCTTCTCCGGGATCGTCTCGGCGTGCACGGAGTCGACGAAGTCGATGTGCCGGACGATCTCCAGGCGCTCGGCCAGGCAGATGAACGGGCGGGTGCCCTTGGCGAGCTCGCACATCTCGTCGGAGACGACTCCGGCGATCAGGTGGTCGCAGTGGGCTCGCGCGTGCTTGAGCACGTTGAGGTGGCCGACGTGGAAGAGGTCGTAGACCCCGGGGGCGTACCCGACCACTTCTCCCATCGACGTCCACCCCCATCCACGGCGGCCTCTCGGACAGCCGCGCCTTGCCAAGCAACCTAGGAGGCGTCGCGATCCTCCGACGGCCTCCGGCCGGACATACCCAAGACGGGGGAGGTTGACCCGGGGTGACCGTGCGGCATGCGGCAGCCGATTAACCGCTTGAGCCGACGGCAGGGACCCGTCAGGGTCGCGTCATGACCGCCTTCGTCTCGCACACCACCATCGACTGTCACAACGCCTTCGAGCTCTCGGAGTGGTGGAAGCCCGTGCTCGGGTACGTCGACCTCGACGGCGACCCGAACCTCCCGGGGCACGAGGAGTGCCTGATCCGCGACCCCGAGAGCGGCCACCAGCTGCTGTTCATCGAGGTACCCGACGACAGGGTCGTCAAGAACCGGATGCACCTCGACCTGCGTCCGCGCACCGGCACGCGCGACGAGGAGGTCGAGCGGCTGCTGGCCTACGGCGCGACGCAGGTCGCCGACCATCGAGGGATCCACGGCCTCGGGACGGGGTGGGTCGTGCTGGCCGATCCCGAGGGCAACGTGTTCTGCATGCTGCGCTCGGAAGGCGAGCTCGCCGGGTGAGCTGACGGTCGGGTGGTTTCGAGGCTCGCTTCGCTCGCACCTCAACCACCGTGGGCGGCCCGCTTCGCTCGCACCTCAACCACCGTGGGCGGCCCGCTTCGCTCGCACCTCAACCACCGTGGGCGGCCCGCTTCGCTCGCACCTCAACCACCGTGGGCGGCCCGCTTCGCTCGCACCTCAACCACCGTGGGCGGCCCGCTTCGCTCGCACCTCAACCACCGTGGGCGGCTCGCTTCGCTCGCACCTCAACCACCGCGTTCGGGGCGGGTGAACGGCAGGTGAACGAGGTTCTCCGGGCACCCGTGGCCCCTTCGGGCTAGGCGATGCCGGGCGAGTATGACCCGTTCGGACTAGAGCAAACCCCGGTGGCCGCGGAGTTCGGCAAAGGGGTCGGCGCTGTTCGCGCGGCGTTCATCGACAACGGCCCTTTCGTTCCGGTGCGCTCCTGACACTTCTGGCGATTCAGCACTCCGCTCCACCGAGCGGCGCGTGGAAACATCGTCAGAAAGCACCGCGTGACCACCCTTCCTGTGCCGGGCGCCTCCACCGAGGTGGTCCCCCGCAAGATCTCCCGCAAGGCGGCGGGAGTGGACGCGTTGTTCGTCCACTCGGCCCGCGCCGTCGGTGCGACCGTGCTCGTCATCACCGGCGGCGTCGGCCTGTTCCTCGGCTGGCAGGCCTACCCGACGCTCCAGCACTACGGCTGGAGCTTCTTCACCGAGGCGACGTGGCAGCCGGAGGCCGACGTCCTCGGCATCGCTGCCGTCCTGACCGGGACGCTCGAGGTGGCGCTGGTCGCCATGACGATCGCGTTCCCGCTCGCGCTGCTGACCGCGCTCTACATCAGCGAGTACGCGCCGGCCGTCATCAAGAACACCCTCGTCTCGATGGTGGACCTGATGGCCGCGGTCCCCTCGATCATCTGGGGGCTCTGGGGCTTCTTCCTGATCATGCCGCGGGCCGCCGAGCTCTCGGTGTGGCTGGACCGGAACTTCGGGTGGATCCCGATCTTCAACGTCCACGACGCCGACCCGAACGCCGCGGTCCTCGACATCTCGCGCTACAGCTTCAGCGCCTTCTGCGCCGGCATCGCGGTGTCGATGATGGTCCTGCCGATGTCGTGCGCGGTGATGCGCCAGGTCTTCTCCCAGACGCCCGAGGGCGAGAAGGAGGCCGCGCTCGCGCTGGGCGCCACCAAGTGGGGCATGGTCCGCACCGTCGTGCTGCCGTTCGGCCGCGGCGGCATCATCGGCGGCACGATGCTCGGCCTGGGCCGGGCGCTCGGCGAGACGATCGCGGTGCTGCTGATCATCTCCCCGGCGTTCGAGGTCAAGGGACGGATCCTCGAGGTCGGCACCAACACCGTGAGCGCGCTGATCGCCGGCCGCTTCGGTGACGCCAGCAAGAGCCAGCTCTCGGCCCTCCTCGCTGCCGGCTTCGTGTTGTTCCTGATCACCCTCGCCGTCAACACGCTCGCCGCCGTGATCGTCAACCGAAGCCGCTCGGGCGCCGGGACGGACGCCTGATGACGCTCGCCCCCCAGCTCGACGGCCAGACCAGTGACGCCGTCGGCACCACCTTCCTGCCGCGGTACGACGAGGACGCCCCGCAGGCGGTCCCCCGCAGCGCCCTGGGCCGGCTCACGGCCGACGAGCTGTTCGCCCGGGGGGGCTCCTGGGCCGCGGGCCTCGCCCTGGCGTGGCTGATCACCCAGCGGCTGCTGCCACTTCCCGGCCTGCCGTGGTTCCTCATCCTCTGGTTCGTCTCCGGCCTCGCGGTGACCGCGGTGACGGCCGGGATGTCCGGCGGCCTGGTGGAGGTGCGCGACCGGATCGCCGGCTCGGTGATCACGGTCGGCGCGATGCTCGTCGGCACGGCTCTGATCAGCGCGATCGTCTTCGTGGTGATTCGCGGCCACGAGCCGTTGCTGCACGCCAACTTCTACCTCCACGACATGTCGGGCGTGGGCCCCAAGGACCCCTTCGACCAGGGCGGCATCCTGCACGCGATCGTCGGCTCGCTGATCGAGCTCGGCATCGGCATCGCGATCACCCTGCCGCTCGGCATCGGGACCGCGGTCTTCATGACCGAGGTCGGGGGCCGGTTCGCCCGGGTGGTCCGGACCGTGGTCGAGGCGATGACGGCCCTCCCGTCGATCGTCGCCGGCCTGTTCATCTACACCGTCCTGATCGTCGCGATCGGCTACCCGCGCTCGGGTCTGGCGGCCTCGCTCGCCATCGCGGTGATGATGCTGCCGATCATCGCCCGGGCCGCGGACGTCGTCCTGCGGGTCGTGCCCAGCGGCCTGCGCGAGGCCGGTCTCGCGCTCGGCGCGAGCCGCTGGAGCACGGTCTGGTACGTCGTTCTCCCCACCGCCCGGCCCGGCCTGGCCACCGCGGTCATCCTCGGCGTCGCGCGCGGCGTCGGCGAGACGAGCCCGGTGCTGCTGACCTCGGGCGCCGCGTCGTTCCTGGTGACCAACCCGACCGACGGCGTGATGAACTCGCTGCCGCTGTTCGTCTACAGCCTGGTGCGCTCGGGTGAGCCGAACGCCATCGCCCGGGCCTTCGCCGCCGCCACCGTCTTGATGGCCATCGTGCTGGTGCTCTTCATCACCGCACGCCTGGTCGCGCGTCCCCGGAAGACCAAGCGCGCCAAGCTCAGCCGCCGGCTCACCGGAGGCACCAACCGTCTCGGGATCAACCTGCGCCGCGCCGACCCGCTCGTCGAGATGGGCCCCGTGCGCCCACCTGACGAGCTCGCGCTGACGTACCCGCCCGCCCCGAACGAGGAGATCCCGTGAACCGCCTCATCCGCACGATCCTGGCCATCGCGGCGGCGATGGCCTGCATCGTCGCCCTGCCGGCGGCCGCGAACGCGACGGTCTACGCACAGATCGAGGGCACCGGCTCCACCTGGTCCGAGCTGATCGTCCAGCAGTGGATCGCCGACGTCGACGCCAACGGCATGAAGGTCGTCTACACCGGCGGCGGCTCCACCAAGGGCCGCAAGGACTTCGCGCAGGACAGCACGGACTTCGCGATCTCCGAGATCCCCTACCAGGGCACCGACGAGCAGGGCCAGGCCGACACCAGCAACGGCCGCGAGTTCGCCTACCTGCCGATCGTGGCCGGCGGCACGGCGTTCACCTACCAGCTCAAGGTCGGCGGGCAGTTGGTGCGCAACCTGCGGCTGTCCGGCGAGACGATCGCCAAGATCTTCACCAACCAGATCACGAACTGGAACGACCCAGCGATCAAGGCCGACAACAACGGTCGCGCGTTCCCGTCGCTGCCGATCACGCCGGTGGTCCGCTCGGACGGATCGGGTACGACGGCGCAGTTCACCACCTGGATGGACCACGAGTACCCGAGCGTCTGGCGGCCCTACTTCGGCCAGTCCGGCCTGACGTCGTACTACCCGAAGAAGTCGGGCAGCCGGATGATCAGCCAGGCCGGCTCCGACCAGGTGATGAACACGATCAAGGGCTTCGCGGGCAACGGGACCATCGGCTACGTCGAGTACTCCTACCCGCTGAACGCCGACTACCCGGTCGTGAAGGTGCTCAACAAGGCGGGCTACTTCGTGGAGCCCACGCAGTACAACACCGCGGTCGCGCTGACGAAGGCCAAGATCAACCAGGACAAGAACAGCCAGCAGTACCTCACCCAGATCCTCGACGGCGTCTACACGAACCCGGACCCGCGGGCGTACCCGATCTCGTCGTACTCCTACATGATCATCCCGACGGGCAAGGACGACCCCCGGATGACGACCGCGAAGCGGCAGACGCTCGCGGACTTCATGTACTACTCGCTGTGCGCGGGGCAGACCAAGGCCGGTCCGTACGGCTATTCGCCGCTGCCGCTCAACCTGGTCCAGGCGGGCTTCTCCCAGATCGCCAAGCTGAAGCAGGCCGACTCGGCCGTCGACCTCACCGACCGCGACGTCACCAGCTGCAACAACCCCACGTTCGACGGCAAGAACCTCAACCACAACGTGCTCGCGGAGAAGGCACCGCAGCCCGCCGCCTGCGACAAGGTCGGCGCCGGGCCGTGCGGCACCGACACCGGCACCAACCAGCCGAGCACCGACGGCCCCAACGGCGCCGGCAACGGCAACGGGGGTGGCAACGGGACCAACGCCGGCGGTGGCCCGAACTCCGGCGGGCCGGGCGACGCGCCACCGGCGACCGACCCCGACACCGGCTTGCCCGTGAGCGGTGGCGGCGACACGACGTCCTCCGGTGACGCGATCTACGCCAGCCCGACCGAGCTGGTGTCCAGCCGACCCGGCGACCAGCGGACCTTCGGCTGGCTCGCGGTGCTCGAGCTGTTCGCCCTGGTGCTGCTGCCGGGCTTCTACGTGGCCGCGCTGCGGAGGCGGCAGTCGGTCAAGGCGCAGAGCCTGAAGACGGGGGGCCGGCCGTGAGGCGCGCGATCGCCCTGGTCCTGCTCGTCGCCGGCCTGGCCATCCCGGGCAGCGCCCTCGCGGACCCGTCCGCCGGTGACCACCAGCCCCGGAAGGCGAAGGACGGGTGGAGCGAGACCAAGACGCTCACCCGCAAGTTCGTCCAGGCGGACGGCTCGACGTACTCGTTCCCGAGCCACACCGTGACGGTGACCGCGGACGAGACCAAGAACCTGCGCGGCCGCCAGCGGATCCTCATCCGCTGGAAGGGCGCGCAGCCCAGCGGCGGACGGGCCAGCAACCCGTACGGCGAGAACGGGCTCAACCAGGAGTACCCGGTGGTGATCCTGCAGTGCCGGGGAGTGGACGACCCGTCGCTGCCGGCGAAGAAGCAGATCTCGCCGTCGACGTGCTGGACGGCGTCGGTCGCCCAACGCTCCCAGATCACCCGCTCCGAGGGTGAGGCGACCTGGACCCACGACCTGGAGGCACCGGCCGAGGACAAGGGCCGGATCACCGGGCTCGACCCGTTCCCGTCGGCCGAGGAGTGCCCGACCGCGGACATCGACCCGTTCTACACGCGGCTGACGCCGTTCGTGACCGCGAAGGGCAAGGTGTTCCCGGCCTGCGACGCCGACCACATGCCGCCCGAGGCGGCCGTGGGCGCGGCGTTCCCGCCGGCGGAGATCGCGGCGTTCACCGACACCGACGGCACCGGATCGGTGCAGTTCGAGGTGCGCAGCGACGTCGAGAACGAGTCGCTCGGCTGCAGTGACAAGGTCGCCTGCTCGATCGTGGTGATCCCGATCGTCGGGCTGAGCTGCGACCAGCCCAGCAGCCCGATGAGCCTCTCGGACCTCGCCTGCCGCAAGGGTGGACGCTTCCCGGCCGGTTCGAGCAACTTCGCCAACGAGGGCGCCGACCAGGCGGTCTCCCCGTCGCTGTGGTGGGCCGCGTCGAACTGGAAGAACCGGTTCGCCATCCCGATCACCTTCGGCCTGCCGCCGGACACCTGCGACGTGCTCGACCCGCGGCCGCCGACGGGCTTCTACGGGTCCGAGCTGCTCGCGCAGGCCGCGCTCCAGTGGGCGCCGGCGTACTGCCTGAACAAGCAGCGCTTCAAGTTCCAGCTCAACCAGATGTCCGACGAGGCCGGTTGGAACCTGATGGAGGACGGCGGTGGTGCGGCCGCGGAGGTCTCCTCGGAGCACCCCCAGCAGGGCGACGACCCGGTCGGCTACGCGCCGACGGCGGTGACCGGCTTCTCGATCGGCTACCAGATCGACAAGCCCGACAACGCGGGTGAGTACACCGACCTGAAGCTGAACGCCCGGCTCATCGCCAAGCTGCTCACCCAGTCCTACCTCGGCTCGGACCTCGGGCGTGGGCACCCGGGCATCGGGAACAACCCGCTGGCGATCATGAACGACCCCGAGTTCATCAAGCTCAACCCGGGGCTGAGCCAGATCTCGCAGGAGGTCGGTGCGACCGTCCTGTCGCTGTCGAACTCCTCCGACGTCATCGAGCAGCTCACGGACTACATCGCCCACGACAAGGACGCGATGGACTTCATCCACGGGAAGAAGGACCCGTGGGGGATGGTCGTGAACCCGAAGTACAAGAACCTCGACATGCCGCGCGCGGACATCCCGCTGCTCGACGACTACATCCCGGAGACCTCGAGCGACTGCCGCCAGAAGAACCCGGCGGTCTACTTCAACCAGCTCGCGGCCCCGGTGACGACTATGCGCAAGATCGCCGAGGCGCTCCTGGACGCGTGGCCCAACGTGCAGACCCGGTGCGACTTCGACCCGAGCACGGGGCTCTACAAGCTCGGCCGGATCGACCGCCAGTCCTACGGATCCCGGTTCATGCTAGGCATCGTCAGCCTCGGCGACGCCGACCGCTACGGCCTGCGCTCCGCGGCGCTGGAGACCAAGCCGGGCACGTACGTCGAGCCCACGACCAAGTCGCTGGCCGCCGCCGTCGGGCTCGCGAAGCAGAGCAAGCCGCTGCACCCGTTCGTGCTCGACCAGGGCGTCGTCCGCAAGTCGGGCGACGCCTACCCGGGCACGATGGTGGTCTACACCGCGGCCCGCCTGCAGAACCTGGCGAAGGACGACGCCGCGAAGGTCGCGCAGTTCATCCGGGTCTCGACGACCGAGGGCCAGAAGCCGGGCAGCGGGAACGGTGAGCTGCCCGACGGATTCCTCCCGATCGAGAAGACCGGCGTGACCGCGAAGCTGTTCAACGCCGCGCAGGACGCCGCTGACGCGATCGAGGCCCAGCACTCCCCGGCTCCGCACCCGAGTGGTGGCCCGGGCGACGGCGGCGCGGACGGCGGGGGAACCGTGTCGCCCCCGGGCGTCCCGGGTGACGGGGAGCCGTCGACCGCACCGAGCCCGTCCGCGGCGCCGTCGATCCCGCCCGCGGCGCTCGAGATGCCGGCCACGGAGCCCGTCGGCTCCGATCTCGCCGGTGGCCTGCTGCCGGTGCTGATCCTGCTCGGCGCGATCGGCTGTGTGGCCGCGACCGCGCTGCGGGTCGCCGCGCCGGTGGTCCGGAGGCGGAGATGACCGTGACGCTGGAGAAGCCGACGCGGCCTCGCCGGTCGCTGCGCCCCACGATCCGTTCGGGAGGGAGCCGCAAGAAGGCGGAGCGCGCGCCGCGACCGGCGCGCCGGCCGGTCGCACCGCCGGCCGGACCGCCGACGAGCGCCGACACCGCGTCCTCGGTGCTGTCGACGTCCTTCACGATGATCGCGATCGTCTGCCTCTGGATGGCGGCGCAGCTGCTCTTCCTCGGCTCGATCTCCGAGCACCGCGCCCAGGACCTGCTCTACGACGACCTGCGGCACGTGCTCGCCGGCCCACCGGACCAGGCACCGCCGCTCGGTCCGGTCGTCCCGGTCGGCGACCCCGTCGCCCTGCTGACGATCCCGGCCATCGGGGTCGAGCAGGTCGTCGTCGAGGGCACCGCGTCGGGCGACCTCCTGGCCGGTCCGGGCCACCGTCGCGACACGGTGCTCCCGGGTCAGGTCGGCACCTCGGTCGTCTACGGCCGGGCAGCGTCGTACGGCGCGCCGTTCGCCGACCTGCCCGACCTGCACGCGGGTGACGAGATCGAGGTCACCGGCGCGCAGGGGACCGTCACCTACACGGTCCTCGGCGTGCGTCGTGCCGGCGACTCGCTGCCGCAACCGGTGGCCGCCGGCGCCGGCCGCCTCACCCTCGTGACGGCGGAGGGGAGCGGACGCCTCGGCGCGATCGCACCCGACTCGGTCGTGTACGTCGACGCGGACGCCACCAAGGCGTTCCCCGCGCCGGCCGGCCGCCCCACGGCGGTCCCCGATTCGGAGAAGGCGATGGCCAAGGACCTGGGAGCACTGCCGCTCCTCGCCCTGTGCCTGGCCCTGCTCCTGGCGCTGACCCTCGGGGTCGTCGCCGCTCGTCAGCGATGGTCGACGGTGCTCGTGTGGGTGGTCGCCAGCCCCCTTGCGATCGCATTGTCCTGGGCCTCCACGGACGTGGTGATGCGGCTGCTGCCCAACCTGATCTGACCCGTCCCGCCCTGGGTCACTCGGGGCGCTCTCGGGGCGACACAGCAAGAACACCCGAAAACGCATCACCCATCACAGGAAGCGAATCAGGATGTTTGTACGCAAGACCCTCGCCGGCGTCATCGCCGCGACCCTCACGACATCGGTCGTCGCCCTCACGGCGGGCTCGGCCTCCGCGGCCGTCGACCCCGACGACACGACCTTCAACCCGACCACGGCCGACCTGATCGGCGTGGGCTCGGACACCAGCCAGCACGCGCTGAAGCTGTTCGCGGACGCCTGGAACGCCAGCGGCCAGGCCCCGGTCAAGCTCGCGACGTTCTCCGCCACCGGCGGTGGTGACATCCCGCTGCCCACCAAGGCGATCGCCCGCCCGAACGGCTCGGGTGCCGGCAAGGCGCTGCTCTACGGCACCGGCAACAACACCGACATCGACTTCGCCCGCTCCTCCTCGGCGCAGAGCACCGCGGAGACCCAGGCCGGTCTGCAGTCCTTCCCGTTCGCCCTCGACACCCTGGTGATGGCGGTCTCCAACAACACGCCGTCGAACGCGCCGGCCTCGCTGACCCCGGCGAACATCGTCGGCATCTACAAGGGCGACATCACCAACTGGTCGCAGATCGACCCGAGCAAGTCTGGTGTCATCGCTCCGAAGATCCCCCAGGCCGGCTCCGGTACCCGCAGCTTCTTCACCGCCCAGCTCAAGACGATGAACGGCGGCGTGGACGTCACGCTCGGTTCGGCCGTCAAGGAGGTGCAGGAGCACGACGACTCGCAGATCAAGGGCGACCCGAACGCGATCGCGCCGTTCTCCAAGGGCCGGGCCGGCCTCCTCGGCACCACGCTCCGCCTCGAGACCGGCTGGAGCGCCGACCGCGCCCTGTACAACGTGGTCCGCGGCACCGACGTCGGCAACCCGCTGATCCAGGGTGCGTTCGGCTCGAACGGCGCGCTGTGCTCCACCGACGCGCGTCCGCTGATCGAGGCCGCCGGCTTCCAGCAGCTCGCCACCCCCGCCCACGGCGGTGTGTGCGGTGCCCAGACCCAGACGGCGACCACGAACTTCACCGTCAACAAGCAGGTCGTCACCGCGACCGACCTCGAGGCCACCAGCTCCAAGGCCAAGTCCGCCACGCTGGTCGCCACGGTGACCGCCGCGACCTCGCCCTCGGGCACGGTCGACTTCCTCGAGGGTGACACCGTCGTCGCCAACGACGTGCCGCTGGTGTCCGGTGCGGCCACCTTCACCGCCACTGGCGTCTCGGTGGGCTCGCACACCTACAAGGCGGTCTTCACCCCGGCGGAGGGCTCGGCGTTCGAGTCCTCCGAGGGCACCGCGACCGTCTCGGTGTTGACCTCCGCCACCGTCTCCGAGTCCTTCCCGGCCTCGGTCGCCGCGGGCGCGAAGGCCAAGGGCACCGTCACCGTGGTCGGTGACGGCGCGACCGCCACCGGCAAGGTCACGATCATGCTCGGCGCCAAGACGCTGAAGACCGCCACGCTCAAGGGCGGCAAGGCGACGTTCACGCTGAAGCTTGCCAAGGGCAAGAACAAGCTCAAGGCCGTCTACTCCGGTGACGCCCAGGTCGCCGGCGCCACCAAGGCGTTCACGATCAAGCAGAAGTGACGTCAGCTCCACCGTGACATCAGCTCCACCGTGACACCGGCCGTGCCGGTCCGCCCCCTCCCGGGCGGACCGGCACGGCTCCCCATCTTCCGAAGGACAGCACCATGACGACTGCAGCCGACGAGACCACCGTCCTCCCGGCGGCGACCCCGCCCGTGGCCCTGGCTCCCGAGCTGGCCGAGATCGAGGCGCGCGAGATCACCGCGTGGTTCGGTGAGCGCAAGGTTCTCGACCGGGTCTCGCTGACGATGCCGGCCGGTGGCATCACCGCGCTCATCGGTCCGTCCGGCTGCGGCAAGTCGACGTTCCTGCGCATCCTCAACCGGATGCACGAGCTGGTGCCCTCGGCCCAGCTGGCCGGTGAGGTCCTGCTCGACGGCGAGGACATCTACGACCCCGCCAAGCGGCTCATCGACGCCCGTCGCGCGATCGGCATGGTGTTCCAGAAGCCCAACCCGTTCCCCGCGATGTCGATCCGCGAGAACGTGCTCGCCGGTCTCAAGCTCACCGGCACCAAGGTCTCGCGGTCCGCGAAGGACGAGCTCGTGGAGACCTGCCTGCGCAAGGGTGGGCTCTGGGAGGAGGTCAAGGACCGCCTCGACGCCCCCGGCGGAGGTCTCTCCGGCGGCCAGCAGCAGCGGCTGTGCATCGCCCGCTCGCTGGCCATCAAGCCGCGGGTGCTGCTCATGGACGAGCCCTGCTCGGCGCTCGACCCCACCTCGACGCGAGTGATCGAGGAGACCATGCGCGAGCTCGCGCAGGAGGTCACGATCGTGATCGTCACCCACAACATGCAGCAGGCGGCCCGGGTCTCGGACACCTGCGCGTTCTTCCTCGCCTCCCAGGGCACCCCCGGAGTCATCGTGGAGCACGGGGATACTGGTGCCATGTTCCAGAGCCCGCAGGACCCGCGGACCAGCGACTACGTGCACGGTCGCTTCGGATGAGTCGATGACCCATGCTCGTCTGATCGCGTCGTTCGCCACCGCGCTGCTCATCGTGACCGGCCTCGGCTACCTCGCCTCCCAGACCATCCTGGCGCGCCCGGAGCTGCCGGTGACCGGCTCCTCGGCGTACGTCGAGGCTCCGCGCCCGGACACCCGGATGGCGGCGCAGCAGGGTGCTCCGTCCGCGCCGACCGAGGTCGACCCGCACTGGGTGGCGCAGACGGCCGCCCAGGCCGGCATCCCGGCTCCGGCCGTGCGCGCCTACGCCGACGCGCAGCTTGCCGAGCCCGACGGCTGTGACGTCGGCTGGACCACGCTCGCCGGCATCGGCTGGGTGGAGTCGCAGCACGGCACGATCGGCGGACGCACGCTCGGCGACGACGGGCGGTCCTCGACGCCGATCCTCGGCCCCGCGCTGAACGGGCACGGCGACTTCGCCGCGATCCCCGCGACGCCGGAGACGACCACCTGGCACGGCGACCCCCGCTGGGACCACGCCGTGGGCCCGCTGCAGTTCATCCCGTCGACCTGGGAGACCTGGGGTGCCGACGGCGACGGCGACGGTACCGCCGACCCCAACGACATCGACGACGCGGCGTACGCCGCGGCCCGCTACCTGTGCGCGGACGGGCACGACCTCGAGTCCGGGCAGGGCTGGGCGGACGCGATCTTCTCCTACAACCACGCCCAGTCCTACGTCGACGCGGTGTACGCCGCGGCCTCGGCCTACGCCGACCGCACCAGCTGAGCGCTGCTGAGGCTGGACCGTAGACTGGGTCGACCACCCCCTGTCGCGCGCTGACCGGGGGCTCTCGTGCTGTCCGTCCCTCCTGGAGCCTCCTGTGCACCTCTCCGGCCTGGCCGACGCCGTCCTCGCCGACCCCACGCTCGCCGAGGCGATGGTCGACGCGCGTGGCGGCGGCGTACCCGCCCTCGACCTGACCGGCCCGGCGTCGCTGCGGCCCTTCGTGGTCGCCGGCCTGGTCCGCGAGGGGCGCACCGTCCTGGCAGTGACCGCGACCGCGCGCGAGGCCGAGGACCTGGTCGAGTCGCTCGGCGACCTGATCGACCCCGCCCTGGTCGCGTACTACCCGAGCTGGGAGACGCTGCCGCACGAGCGGTTGAGCCCGCGAAGCGACACGGTCGGGCGACGGCTCGCGGTGCTGCGGCGGCTGAGCCATCCGGGCACCGACGCCAGCAACGGTCCGCTCAAGGTCGTGGTCGCGCCGGTGCGCTCCGTGCTCCAGCCGCAGGTAAAGGGGCTCGGTGACCTCGAGCCGGTCGAGCTCGAGCCGGGGCAGACCGCACCCCTCGAGGACGTCGTACGCCGCCTGGCGGCCGCGGCGTACTCCCGCGTCGACCTGGTCGAGAAGCGCGGGGAGTTCGCGGTCCGCGGCGGGATCGTCGACGTGTTCCCGCCGACCGAGGAGCACCCGCTGCGCGTGGAGTTCTGGGACGACGACGTCGAGGAGATCCGGTCGTTCTCGGTCGCCGACCAGCGGACGCTGGACAAGGTCGACCGGCTGTGGGCGCCCCCGTGCCGCGAGCTGCTGCTGACCGACGAGGTGCGGGCGCGTGCCGCCGCCCTCGGCCGAGCCCACCCGCAGCTGCTCGAGCTGACCGACAAGATGGCCGCCGGCATCGCCGTCGAGGGCATGGAGTCCCTGGCGCCCGTCCTCGTCGACGACATGGAGCTCCTGGTCGACCTGATGCCCGCCGACACCCACGTGCTCGTGCTCGACCCCGAGCGGGCCCGCAGCCGCGCGCACGACCTGGTCGCCACCAGCGAGGAGTTCCTCGGCGCCAGCTGGGCCGCGGCCGCAGGTGGCGGCACGGCCCCGATCGACACCCTGATGCTGGGCATGGGTGCGGCGTCGTACCGCACCATCGCCGACGTGCGCGAGCGCAGCCTCGACCAGCACAAGCCCTGGTGGACGGTCAGCCCGTTCGGCATCGAGACGCAGGCTGAGACCGACCCGGACGTGATCGCCGGGGCGGTGCCCACCCGCACCGTCGCCGCGGCCAGCATCGACGCCTATCGCGGCGAGATGGAGCGGGCGATCGCCGACATCGACGGCTGGCGCCGCGCGGGGCACCGGGTCGTGGTGCTGCACACCGGCCACGGGCCGGCGCAGCGGATGGCCGAGGTGCTCTCGGAGCACGACGTACCGGCCCGCGTGGTCGACGACATCGGCAGCGCCGCCGACCTCACCGACAGCGTCGTCACCATCACCTGTGGTGCGATCGACCACGGATTCGTCGACGAGACCAACCGCCTGGCGATCCTCACCGGCGAGGACCTCTCGGGCCAGAAGGCATCGACCCGCGACATGCGCAGGATGCCGGCCCGCCGCAAGCGCCAGATCGACCCACTCGAGCTGAGCGCGGGCGACTACGTCGTGCACGAGCAGCACGGTGTGGGCCGCTTCGTGGAGATGAAGCAGCGCGAGGTCGGGGGAGCGGTCCGCGAGTACCTCGTGCTCGAGTACGGCGCCTCCAAGCGGGGCGGTCCGCCCGACCGGCTCTACGTGCCTGCCGATGCTCTCGACCAGGTCACCCGCTACGTCGGCGGCGAGCAGCCCTCGCTGGACCGGCTCGGCGGAGCCGACTGGACCAAGCGCAAGAACCGGGCGCGCAAGGCCGTCCGCGAGATCGCGGCCGAGCTCATCAAGCTGTACGCCGCGCGGCAGGCGACCCAGGGCTACGCGTTCGGCCCGGACACGCCGTGGCAGCGTGAGCTCGAGGACGCGTTCCCGTTCCAGGAGACCCCCGACCAGCTGACCACGGTCGACGAGGTCAAGGGCGACATGATGCGCACCGTCCCGATGGACCGCCTGGTGTGCGGTGACGTCGGCTACGGCAAGACCGAGATCGCGGTGCGCGCGGCGTTCAAGGCGGTCCAGGACGGCAAGCAGGTCGCGGTGCTGGTGCCGACCACGCTGCTGGTCACCCAGCACCTGAGCACGTTCGCGGAGCGGATGAGCGGGTTCCCCGTGGTGCTCAAGGCCCTCTCGCGCTTCCAGACCGACGCGGAGGCCCGCGAGGTCATGGCCGCGATGGCCGAGGGCTCGGTCGACATCGTGGTCGGCACACACCGGCTGCTCAACCCCGACATCCGGTTCAAGGACCTCGGCTTGATCATCGTCGACGAGGAGCAGCGTTTCGGGGTCGAGCACAAGGAGCAGATGAAGCGGCTGCGGACCTCCGTCGACGTGCTGTCGATGTCCGCGACGCCGATCCCGCGCACCCTGGAGATGGCGATCACCGGCATCCGCGAGATGTCCACGATCACCACGCCGCCCGAGGAGCGGCACCCGGTGCTGACCTACGTCGGCGCCTACGAGGACCGCCAGATCGTGGCCGCCGTACGCCGCGAGCTGCTGCGCGAGGGCCAGGTGTTCTACATCCACAACCGGGTCAGCTCGATCGACAAGGCCGCGGCCAGGATCCGAGAGCTGGTGCCCGAGGCGCGGGTCGCCACGGCACACGGCCAGATGGGGGAGCACCAGCTCGAGCAGGTGATGCTGGACTTCTGGGAGAAGCAGTTCGACGTGCTCGTCTGCACCACGATCGTCGAGTCGGGGCTGGACGTCTCCAACGCCAACACGATGGTCATCGAGCGCGCCGACACCCTCGGCCTCTCCCAGCTGCACCAGCTGCGCGGCCGCGTGGGCCGATCCCGTGAGCGGGCGTACGCGTACTTCCTCTACCCGCCGGAGAAGCCGCTCACCGAGACCGCGCACGAGCGGCTCGCGACCCTGGCCCAGCACTCCGACCTCGGCGGCGGCATGGCGATCGCGATGAAGGACCTCGAGATCCGCGGCGCCGGCAACCTGCTGGGCGGGGAACAGTCCGGCCACATCGCCGACGTGGGCTTCGACCTCTACGTCCGGCTCGTGGGCGAGGCCGTGCAGGAGTTCCGGGGCGCTGGGGCGTCCGGCGGGGAGCCGGAGCTCAACGAGGTCCGGATCGAGCTGCCCGTCGACGCGCACCTGCCGCACGACTACATCCCCAGCGAGCGGCTGCGGCTGGAGATCTACAAGCGCCTGGCCGAGGTCCGCTCCGACGAGGACGTCGACCAGATCAACGAGGAGCTCCTCGACCGGTACGGCGAGCCGCCGCAGGAGGTCGCCTCGCTGCTGATCGTGGCGAGGTTCCGCGCCCGTGCCCGCCGCGCGGGCATCGGCGAGGTCACGATCGCGGGCCGCAACGTCCGCTTCGCGCCGGTCGACCTGCCCGAGTCGCGGGTGGTCCGGCTCAACCGGATGTACCCCAAGTCGATCGTGAAGGCCCCGGTCAGCACGATCCTCGTCCCGCGTCCCCAGACCGCAGTGGTCGGGGGGCATCCGATCACCGGCATCGCCCTGCTTGAATGGGCTCGGCAAGTGATCGACGCTGTGATCGACCCGATGGCACCGATCCCGTGAAGAAACCTCAGGAGAGCACGTGAACCGCATCCGTCTGGTCGCCCTGGCCTCGGCCTCGATCTTCCTGCTCACCGGCTGCGGTGCCGTCCCTGCCTTCAGCCCCGGCGTGGCCGCGAGGGTCGGGGACGAGACCGTGTCGGTCGACAAGGTCGACGACGTGTCGACCTCGTTCTGCAAGTACGTCGAGGGTCAGCTCCAGGCCGGCCAGGTCCTCGCCCAGCACTACCTGCGCAGCCAGGTCGCCGGGTCGCTGGCGCTGCGGGTGGCGGTCGACCAGTTCGCCGCCGAGCAGGGCGTCTCGGCCGCTGCTGACTACGACCAGGCCGTCGCCCAGGCCGAGAAGCAGCTCTCCTCGCTGCCCCACGACCAGGTCCAGGCCGTCATCGACGTCCAGGGCGTGCAGGCCTACCTCCAGGCCGTCGAGAAGTCCGTCGGCGAGCAGCAGGGCGCGAGCGGCGACGACGCGACCAAGGCCGGTGAGAAGGAGTTCCAGGCCTGGCTCGCCGACCAGGACATCGACATGAACCCCCGGTTCGGGGTCTCCATCGCCGACGGCAAGGCCACCCCGGTCGACACCAGCCTGTCCTTCGCCCTGGGCGACACCTCCACCAAGGCCGACGCGGACCAGCCGGACACCGACTACGCCGGCGACCTCCCCGAGACCCAGCGCTGCGGCTGAGCGCCCTCTACGGTGGTTGAGGTGCGAGCGAAGCGATCCTCGAAACCACCCGGCCCAGGCGAGCCGCTCCTCGAGTTCCTCGAGGTGATGCGCCGGCTGCGCGCGGAGTGCGCGTGGAAGCGCGGCCAGACCCACCGCTCCCTGTCGCGCTACCTGCTCGAGGAGACCTACGAGACCCTCGATGCGATTGACACGGGTGACGCGACCGGCGACTGGGAGCACCTGCGCGAGGAGCTCGGTGACCTGCTGCTGCAGGTGTACTTCCACGCGGTGATCGCCGAGGAGGCCGGCGAGTTCACCCTCGACGACGTCGCGCGCGACATCGCCGACAAGATGTACCGGCGCAACCCGCACGTCTTCGGGTCCGCCGACGAGAACGCGGCCGGCGGCACCCCGGCCGAGATCAACGAGGTCTGGGAGCGGATCAAGGCCACCGAGAAGCAGCGCACCTCGGTCACCGACGGGCTCCCGCCCGCACTCCCCGCCCTGCTGTACGCCGACAAGGTCCTCGACCGGCTCGTCCGGGAGGGGCGCAGCCCGGTGGTCGAGCCGTCCCCTCCGCTGGTCGAGCCTGTCGAGACCATCCCCGACCACCGCATCGGCAGCCGCCTGCTCGCCCTGGTCGCCGAGGCCCGGGAGGCCGGCGTCGACCCGGAGCAGGCGCTGCGCGACGCCGTACGCGACCTCCTGGGTGCCTGACGACCCAGGTCACCCAGGAGCGCCGGTCACACGGGGGGCTCGGCCACCTGCTCGATCACGATCGACGCGTTGACGTTGATCTGGGTCCCGCCGGCCAGGGTCTGGAGCGTGACGGCGGAGATGGACGTGTGGTTGCGGAGCGTGAGGACGTCACCGGCCGCCAGGGTCACCAGCACCTCGCCCACGTTCGACTGGGTGCCGGCGGCGCTGCCGTAGGTGCCGCCCGCCACCGGGGCACCGTTGACGAAGAGCGAGAACTGGTTGGGCTCCACGGCCGAGACGACGAACCGGACGAGGTACGTCCCGGAGCTGGTCGCCATGATCGTCGTCGTGCCCGGTGTGTGGTCGAACCCGTTGAGGACGCCGTTGCTGTCGAAGGCGATGTCGGCCTCCATCGCCACCACCTGTCCGCTGGTGTTGTACACGTAGCCGCTGTTGCTGGCGGCGCTCAGGCCAGCGGGTCCGGTCGCGCCGGCGGGACCGGTGGCGCCCGTGGCACCGGTCGCTCCGGCCGGGCCGGTGGCTCCCGTGGCGCCGATCGATCCAGTCGCGCCGACTGCGCCGGTCGCACCGAGCGTGCCGGCGTCGCCCGTGGCTCCGGTCGCGCCCGTGGGGCCGGCGGGTCCGGTCGGACCGGTCATGCCGATGCCGCCGGTGGCTCCCGTGGCGCCGGCGGGGCCCGCGGGACCAGCGGGGCCGGCCGCGCCGGCAGGCCCGGTCGCGCCCGTGGCGCCGACTGCTCCCGCGGCTCCAGTGGCTCCGTCGGCACCGGCTGCGCCCGTCGCGCCCGTCGCGCCCGTCGCACCGGTGGCGCCTCGCTGCCCTTCACGGTTCCAGCGGATGTAGTTCTCGTTGGGACGGCACTTGGTGACGTCGTCGCCGGGGATCAGGCGCATCACGCCCGTCCTCATGTTGAAGCACGCGGTGATCGCGTCGTCGGGGGAGGGAGCGGCCACGGCCGCGGTCTGGCCCATGACGGCACTGACCGCCAACGTCGCGAGGGAGAGGGACAGAAGGCTGGCCGTGCGGGAGGTCCTGGTCACGGACGGAGCCTAGGGATCCGGCGCCCACATGGACACCGGTGGCCGGAAGATGGCGGACGATCGGGTCATCGACAGGCGCACAACGAGGGGTTCCCGCCCACCTGGGCTAGACCAGGTGGGCGGGGCCAAGCGGGACGTCGGAGATCGACCGCGTCGACTGGTGCGCGTCAGCCGAGCGACAGCCCGGCGGACCAGTAGCCCTGGATCGAGGCAGCGGTGTCGATGCCCGCGGTCACGTCGGCACGCACCACCACAATGGCCTGGGTCTGGTTGGTCATCGGGATGGACAGGCCAGTGGTCGTGCACGTCGAGACGGTTCCGATCGACACGATGCCGGTGAGGGGGGGAGCCAGCGTGCAGACCGCACCTGGCACTTGCGTGAAGACGTCGTTCGGGGTCGGAGACGTCCACAACTCGACCGTCAGGGTCACGCTGGTGCCGATCAGGGCGTTCCCGGCCGTCGTGGTGAAGTAGCCGTTGACGGCGGTCAGCGTGTGGTCGCCCGTGATCGGCTGCGCCAAGCCGGCGATCGCATTGTTCGTGCCGTCGATCGTCCCGCCTGTGATGGTGACGTTCTGGGCCGCACCGGCGCCGCTGATCGGCAGCACTGCCACTTTGTTGTTCAACCCGCCGAGCGTCGTCGTCACCGTCACGTTCTGGCCGCTGCTGCTGGCGAGCATCGGCCCGGAACCGTTGACGCCGGCGGGACCGGTCGCTCCGACTGCTCCGGTCGCGCCCTCGGCGCCCGTGGGTCCGGTGGCACCGGTGGCACCCGTGGGTCCGGTCGGACCGGTCATGCCGAGCGCGCCGGTGGCGCCCGCGGCCCCTGCGTCGCCGGTGGCCCCGGTGGCACCCGTGGGTCCGGTCGGACCGGTCATGCCGATGCCGCCGGTGGCTCCCGTGGCGCCGGTGGCTCCCGTGGCGCCGGTGGCGCCCGCGGCTCCGGCCGCGCCTGCGGGGCCCGCGGGACCAGCGGGGCCGGCCGCGCCGGCAGGCCCGGTCGCGCCCGTGGCGCCGACTGCTCCCGCGGCTCCCGTGGCTCCGTCGGCACCGGCTGCGCCCGTCGCGCCCGTCGCACCGGTGGCGCCTCGCTGCCCTTCACGGTTCCAGCGGATGTAGTTCTCGTTGGGACGGCACTTGGTGACGTCGTCGCCGGGGATCAGGCGCATCACGCCCGTCCTCATGTTGAAGCACGCGGTGATCGCGTCGTCGGGGGAGGGAGCGGCCACGGCCGCGGTCTGGCCCATGACGGCACTGACCGCCAACGTCGCGAGGGAGAGGGACAGAAGGCTGGCCGTGCGGGAGGTCCTGGTCACGGATGGAGCCTAGGGACACGCGGTGCCGTTGGCCATGGGCTGCCGGGAAAGTGCTGAGAGCGACGCCGGTCCGACGACAGCTGAGAGCGATCGGTCGCCACGAGCCTGGCGGAGGGAGCCGAGCCCCGCGACCGGAGACGGCATGATCTGCCGCGTGTCCGTCCCTCGCTGTCGCGCCGTGCTCACCTCGCTGGCGCCTGCGGTGCCGGCGGCGGTGGTCGCGTGGGTCGTCGCCGCGGCGGCGCTGCTGCCCGCCGACGCGCTCGCGGGGGTCCACTCCTACACCGGCAACGGGTACGACGACGGCGTGTATCTCGGGGCGTCGGTCCGGCTGCTGCACGGCTCGCTGCCCTGGCTCGACTACGACCTCCTCCATCCGCCCGGTGCGGTGTGGATCGGCGTCCCGTTCGCGATCCTGGGCGAGGTCACGCACGCCTCGGTCGGCCTCGCCGCCGCGCGCATCGCGACCGTGGTCGTCGCCGGGCTCGACGTGCTCCAGGCGGGGGCCGTCGTCAGGAGCCGCGGCCGACTGGCCGTGTTCGTCACCGCGATGCTGTTCGCGGTGATGCCCGTGTCGTACGCCGCCACGCAGACGCTGCTCCTCGAGCCGTACGTGGTGCTGTTCTCGCTCGCCGGGCTGACCGTGCTGACAGTTCGGTCCGGGGAGATCGCGAGCGGTCGGCGGCTCGTGCTCGCCGGGTCCCTGGTCGGCACGGCGATGTCCATCAAGCTCTGGGCGGTCCTGGTGGTGCTCGCCGTGGTGGTGGCGCTGCTCCCGTCGTGGCGGGCGATCCGGGACTGGGGCGTCGGAGTGCTCGCCGGCGCGGCGGTGGTGACGCTGCCCCTGGCGGTCCTCGCACCGGGACGCTTCGTCCACGACGTGGTCGTCGCCCAGCTCTCCCGACGCGACCTCGGCCGAGGCCCCAGTCTCCACGAGCGGCTCCCCGTCGTCCTCGGGCTCGAGGCATTCCCGGGCGGGGGTGCCGTCGCGTGGGCACCGTGGCTGCTGGCCGCGGCCGCGGCCGTCGTGGTGGCCGGCTTCGTCGCCGACCGGTCGCGCGGGCGGCTGGCTCGCCTCCACCTGGTGACGGCGGTCGTGGCTCTCGCGACCCTCGGCCTCATGTCCCGGCCACGCCAGTTCTTCGACCACTACGCGTACTTCGTGGTCGCCATGCTGGTGCTCCCGGTCGGCCTCGGCGTCGCTGCGATGGTCGACGTGCTCGCGACGCTGCCGCGGCGCGGCGGTGCGGGCGGCCGGCGCTCGCCGTGGCCGTCGCGGGCGGCGTGCCTGGTCCTGGTGCTGGCGGCACTCCGCCTGATGCCGGGTGCCGTCGAGCGCTCCTACGACTACACCGCCCAGAGCGACGACCCCGGCCAGCTGATCCGCAGCTACGTCCCGAGTGGTTCCTGTGTGGCGACCGACCTACCCACGATGCTGCTCGTCGCCGGCCGGCTGTCCACGTCGGCGTCCTGCGGCCCGCTGGACCCGTTCGGTGCGTGGTTCGCCGAGGACGACCTCTCGCCGCCCGGCGCCCCGCTGCCGTACGAGCCGGCCTTCGTCGACCACTGGGCCGCGTGGCTCGAGCACGCGGACTACGTGGTCCTGTCGATCGCGCAGAGCAGCTTCGTCCCGTGGACCCCGCAGCTGGTCGCGTGGTTCGACCGCCACTACGTCCTCGTGGGTGCCGGCCCGCGGACGTACGTCTACTTCCACCTTCCGGACGCCTGAGGCGCGGTCACTTGTACGACGGCGCCTCGACGTCGGCCATCGACGGATCCAGCTGGACGCCCTTGCCGAGGTACTTCGCACCCTCGTCCTTCTCTCCCAGGTGGACGAGGGCGAACCCGAGGCGCATGTAGGCGGCCGCCATCTTGGGCTCGGCCGCGATCACCCGGCGGTAGAGCTCGACCGCGGCCTCGAGGTCGGTGGACTCGGTTAGGATGCCCTTGTTGAAGAGCGCCGGGGCGAACGCGTCGTCGGAGGAGAGGGCGGCGTCGTACGCCGCCATCGCGGCCTTGTCGTTGCCCGCCCGCTGGGCGATCACACCGAGGTTGTAGTGCGCGTAGACGTTGCCCGGGTCGAGGGCGAGGACGTTCTCGAAGGTGCCCGTCGCCGCCGCGGTGTCGCCGGCGGCGAGCTGGTCGAGGCCCTTCTGGACGAGGGCGTCGGCGGCGGCTGTCGTGGACGACGCTCCCGCGCTGGCGTCGTCCTTCGACCCTCCGTCGCTGTCACACCCGGCACCGACGGCAGAGACGAGCAGAAGGACCGCGGAGGCAGCGAGCAGGCGCAGGGGTCTCGGCACGGCGCTCAGTGTAGGGAGCGACGGCCCTAGGATGCGCGCATGCCCGGCCTCGGACTGCACATGATCGTCAAGGACGAGGCACACGTGATCGAGCGGTGTCTGCGCAGCGTGCGCCCGCTCGTCGACTGGTGGGTGGTGTCCGACACCGGGTCGACCGACGGGACGCAGGACCTGGTGCGGCGCTGCATGACCGGCGTCGACGGCCTGCTGATCGAGCGGCCCTGGGTATCGTTCGGCCACAACCGGCAGGAGGCGCTCGAGGCCGCGCGCACGCTCGAGCAGAGGCGACCGGGTGACTACGTCCTCTGGATCGACGCCGACGACGAGCTCGTCGACCTGCCGGCCGAGATGCCCGAGCTGACCGCGGACGGCTACCACCTGGAGGTCCAGTACGGCGCCACCCGCTACCAGCGGCTGGCCGTGGTCAGGCTGGGCCGGCCGTGGCGCTGGGTGGGTGCGATCCACGAGCACCTCGAGCTGCCCGGGGCGACCCTCGACCGGCTGACCGCGCCGCGCATCGTCCAGCGGCACGAGGGCGCGCGGTCCCGTGACCCCGCGACGTACCTCAAGGACGCCGCCGTCCTCGAGGCCGAGCTGCGCCAGCACCCCGACGACCCGAGGACCCAGTTCTACCTCGCCCAGTCGTGGCGCGACGCCGGCGATCCCGAGAAGGCCGCCGCCGCCTACCGCGTGCGGATCGCGAACGAGGCGGGCTGGTCGGAGGAGCGGTGGTACGCCCGCTTCCAGCTCGCGGTGTGCCTGGAGCGCGGAGGCCGGCCGCACGCCGAGATCGCCGCGGCGTACCTCGATGCGTACGCCGCGCTTCCCTCGCGCGCCGAGCCGCTGGTCGAGCTGGCGCGGCTCGAGCGCCTCCAGCAGCGCTTCGAGGTCGCGGTCCTCTACGCCCGGACCGCGTCGAGGATCCCGCAGCCCGGTGCCGACGCGCTGTTCGTCGACCGCGACGCCTACGCCTGGCGGGCGCTCGACGAGCTGGCGGTCAGCTGCTACTGGTGCGGGCGCTTCGACGAGGGCAGGCAGGCGGCCGAGCGTGCCCTCGCCGTGCGGCCCGGAGACGAGCGACTGCGTGCCAACCTGGGCTGGTTCGACGCACGCTCCGGCTGACGGGGTGGTGCGCCGGTGCACCCCGGGCCACACGACCTGAACTCGCCGAGTCGTTGGTCCCGAGGACGCCTGGAGGACGGGTCGCGGGCCCCGGCACGGTCTAGGGTGGTCATGCCCGCAAGAAGACCCCCAGCAGACCCAATCCAGGAGCAGTCACGTGGCATCCATCGAAGCCGTCGGCGCCCGCGAAATCCTCGACTCACGAGGCAACCCCACCGTCGAGGTCGAGGTGCTGCTCGACGACGATTCCTTCGCCCGGGCCGCCGTGCCCAGCGGCGCCTCCACCGGCGCGTTCGAGGCGGTGGAGCTGCGTGACGGCGGCGACCGTTACCTCGGCAAGGGCGTGACCAAGGCCGTCAACGCCGTCATCCAGACCATCGCCCCCGCCGTCGAGGGCCTCGCCGCCGACGACCAGCGCCTGATCGACCAGACGATGCTCGCCCTGGACGGCACGCCCAACAAGGGCACGCTCGGCGCCAACGCGATCCTCGGCGTGTCGCTGGCCGTCGCCCGCGCCGCCGCCGACTCCGCCGGCCTGCCGCTCTACCGCTACGTAGGTGGCCCCAACGCCCACGTGCTGCCGGTGCCGATGATGAATATCCTCAACGGTGGCTCCCACGCCGACTCCAACGTCGACGTCCAGGAGTTCATGATCGCCCCGATCGGTGCGCCGACCTTCCGCGAGGCCATGCGCTACGGCGCCGAGGTCTACCACGCCCTGAAGTCGGTGCTGAAGAAGAAGGGCCTGTCCACCGGTCTGGGCGACGAGGGCGGCTTCGCGCCCAACCTGGACAGCAACCGCGCCGCGCTCGACCTGATCGCGGAGGCCGTCTCGGCTGCCGGCCTGACCTTCGGCAAGGACATCGCGCTCGCCATGGACGTCGCCGCGTCGGAGTTCTACAAGGACGGCGCCTACCAGTTCGAGGGCGGCGCCAAGACCGCTGCCGAGATGACCGCCTACTACGCCGACCTGGTGTCGTCGTACCCGATCGTCTCGATCGAGGACCCGCTGGACGAGGAGGACTGGGACGGCTGGAAGACCATGACCGACCAGCTCGGCAGCAAGATCCAGATCGTCGGCGACGACCTGTTCGTCACCAACGTCGAGCGCCTGCAGCGCGGCATCACCGGCGGCCAGGCCAACGCCCTGCTCGTCAAGGTCAACCAGATCGGCTCGCTGACCGAGACCCTCGACTCCGTCGACCTCGCGCACCGCAACGGCTACCGCTGCATGATGAGCCACCGCTCCGGCGAGACCGAGGACACCACGATCGCTGACCTCGCCGTCGCGACCAACTGCGGCCAGATCAAGACCGGCGCCCCGGCGCGGTCCGAGCGGGTCGCGAAGTACAACCAGCTGATGCGGATCGAGGAAGAGCTCGGAGATGCAGCGCGCTACTCCGGCGCGTCGGCGTTCCCTCGGTACGCCGGCTGAGCGAACCTAGGACGTATGCCGTCCGAGAGTCGCCGCACGCCGCCGCGCGCACCGCGCCCCCGGGGGCGGTCGGGACCTGGAAGGGTCTCGGCCGCCACCCGCACGGGCCGGCCCGTGCCGGCGGCGTCGGCGTCTCCGGGCACCCCCGGGCGGCCCGGCGCGGGGTCTGCCGAGAGGCGCCGGCCGCGGCTGACCGGCCGGGCCGCGATCCTCGTGCTGGTGCTCGCGGTCCTGACTGTCTCCTACGCCTCCTCGCTTCGGGCCTACCTGCAGCAGCGTGACCAGATCGGCGACCTCAAGAGCCAGATCGCCCTGCGCCAGGCCGACATCGACGACCTCGAGCGTGAGAAGCGGCGCTGGGAGGACCCCGCGTACCTCCGCCAGCAGGCGCGGGACCTCAACTTCGTGATGCCGGGCGAGACGGCGTACGTCGTCCTCGACGAGAACGGCGACCCGTTGCAGAGCGACACCTCCCTCACGGATCCGTCCACGGTCGCCCGCAAGGCCCCGAAGGCCTGGTGGTCCACCGCCTGGGAGTCCGTCGAGCTGGCCGGGCACCCGCCGGTCCCCGACCCCACCCCGACCGGCAAGATCGACGAGAAGATCACCGGCACCGACTGATCGCTGCCCCACGGTGGTTGAGGTGCGAAGCGAAGCGAGCCGGCACGGTGGTTGAGGTGCGAGCGAAGCGAGCCGGCACGGTGGTTGAGGTGCGAGCGAAGCGAGCCGGCACGGTGGTTGAGGTGCGAGCGAAGCGAGCCTCGAAACCACCTGCTGGAAGAATGCCCCCGTGATCGACGCCGACGACATCGCCGCCATCGAGGCCCAGCTGGGCCGCGAGCCCCGCGCCATCCACGAGGTCGGCCACCGCTGCCCGTGCGGCAACCCCGACGTGGTCACCACCGAGCCGCGACTGCCCAACGGCACGCCGTTCCCGACGACGTTCTACCTGACCTGCCCGCGGGCCGCGTCGCGGATCGGGACCCTCGAGGGGTCGGGCCTGATGAAGGAGATGCAGGACCGGCTCGCGGACGACCTGGACCTGGCGGCGGCGTACCGCCGCGCGCACGAGCGCTACCTGGAGTTCCGGGCCGGCCTGGGTCAGGTGGAGGAGATCGAGGGGATCTCCGCGGGTGGGATGCCCGACCGGGTCAAGTGCCTGCACGTGCTGGCCGGCCAGGCGCTCGCCCAAGGCCCCGGGGTGAACCCGCTCGGCGACGAGGTCCTCGAGCTGCTCGGCCCCTGGTGGGAGTCCGGCCCGTGCGTGGAGGTGTCCGACGGTGGTTGAGGAGGTTGCGCCGCAACCGTCTCGAAACCCGGTGGCGGCGATCGACTGCGGCACCAACACGATCAAGCTGCTCATCGGTGACCTCCCGGAGGTGGCGGTCCGCGAGATGCGGATGGTGCGCCTGGGCCAGGACCTCGACCGCACCGGCCGGATCGCCGACGAGGCGCTCGAGCGGGCGTTCGCCGCGATCGACGAGTACGCCGGGCTGATCCGCGCCCACGACGTGCCGGCTGACCGGATCCGCTTCTGCGCGACCTCGGCGACGCGGGACGCCGCGAACGCGGCCGACTTCGTCTCCGGGGTCCGTGACCGGCTCGGGGTCGAGCCGGAGGTCGTGTCCGGCGCCGAGGAGGCCGCACTCTCCTTCGCCGGGGCGGTGCGCCACCTGCACACCCGGCCCGAGCTGCCGGTGCTGGTGGTGGACATCGGCGGCGGCTCGACCGAGCTGATCCTCGGGTCGGCCGGCCCCGAGCAGGCGCACTCGATGGACATCGGGTCGGTGCGGCTGCACGAGCGCCACCTGCCCGGCGACCCGCCCACCCCCGAACAGGTGGCGGCCTGCACGGCCGACATCGAGGCCCACCTCGACGCCTCCCCCGTCGACGCCGCCGCGGCCGCGACCGTCGTCGGCGTGGCCGGCACGGTCACCACCTTGGCGGCCGCCGTGCTGGACCTCCCGGCGTACGACCGCGACGCGCTGGACCAGGCCGTCCTGCCCGTCGCCGACGTGCACGCCGCGGTCGACCGGCTGGTGGGGATGAGCCACGAGCAACGCCGGGCGCTGGGCTTCATGCACCCGGGCCGTGCCGACGTCATCGACGCCGGGGCGCTGATCCTGTCCGCGGTCCTGCGGCGCACCCGCGCCACCCATCTCGTGGTCTCCGAGGCCGACATCCTGGACGGGATCGCCTGGTCGATCGCGCGGTAGCCACCCGTTTCCCGACCGCACGAGGTGGGCACCGGGCCCTCATGAACGACCCACGTACGACGACGGACGAGCCGATCGGTGCGCTCGTGCACCGGCTGTCCGAGCAGATCCCGGAGCTGGTGCGCGGCGAGCTGCGCCTGGCCCAGGTGGAGCTCGCGCAGAAGGGCAAGCGCGCCGGGCTGGGCATCGGCATGTTCAGCCTGGCCGGCATCCTCGCGTTCTTCGGAGCGGCCACGCTGATCGCGACCGCGATCGTCGCGCTCGACCTCGTGCTGCCGCTGTGGGCGGCGTGCCTGATCGTCGCCGGCGTGCTGCTCGTCGGGGCGCTCGGCGCGGCGCTGGGTGGCCGCAACGAGATCCAGCAGGCGACACCGGTCGCGCCCGAGGTCACGATCGCCAACGTCAAGGACGACGTCTCGGCGCTGAAGGGGGAGTCCCGATGAGCAGCAACGGCACCTCGCCGGAGCAGATCGAGGCCGACCTCGCCCGCCAGCGCGAGGAGCTCGCTGCCACCGTGACCCAGCTCCACGCCAAGCTCGACGTGAAGTCGCGCGCCCAGCACAAGGCCGCCGGTCTCAAGGAGCGGGCCACCACCGCGGACGGCAAGCCCCGTCCCGATCTCACGGTCGCCGCGGTGCTCGCTCTCGCGCTCGTCGCCGGGCTCGTCGCCTGGCGACGGCACCACTGACACCCGCACGCACGACGAAGGAGACTCCATGAAGAAGCTCACCCTGCTCACCGGCTTCGCCGCCGGCTACGTCCTCGGTGCCCGCGCGGGCCAGGAGCGCTACGAGCAGATCAAGGCGGGCGCGTCGCGCTTCGCCCACAACCCCAAGGTGCAGGCAGCCGCCACCAAGGCCCAGGACACGGTGACCGAGCAGGCAGCCACCGCCGCCGACGCCGCCAAGGAGAAGGTCTCGGACGTCGCCTCGACGGCCGCCGACAAGGTACGCCGCGAGGCCTCGATCCAGCCCGCCCCCTGATCCGTCTCCGGGCTCGACAGGGGGTGCGGGAGGATGGCCGGGTGACCGGCCTGCTCCCGCACCCCGCCACGGGCGAGCTCTTCGACTCACCCGTCGCGCCCGGCACCGGGTGGCCGGGCGACCCGGCCACCGCGGCTACTCCCGTGGCCGCGACCGCGGCGCAGGTCGGCCGACTGGCGCGTACGTCGGACCTCGCCGAGCTCGACGCCCGGGTCTCGGTGTGCCGCGCCTGCCCGCGGCTGGTCCGCTGGCGCGAGGACGTGGCGCGCGACAAGCGGGCCTCGTTCTCGAACCAGCCCTACTGGGGGCGCCCGGTGCCCGGGTGGGGCGTGCCCGACCCGCGGGTGCTGGTCGTGGGCCTGGCCCCGGCCGCGAACGGTGCCAACCGCACCGGGCGGATCTTCACCGGCGACCGCAGCGGCGATTGGCTGTTCGCGAGCCTGCACCGCGTCGGACTCGCCACCCAGGGCACCAGCGTGCACGCGGCCGATGGTCTCGAGCTGATCGGCACCCGGATGATCGCGACCGTGCGTTGCGCGCCACCGCAGAACAAGCCCAGCGTCGTCGAGCGGGACACCTGCGCCCCGTGGATCTCCGCCGAGCTCGCGCTCGTGGTCGACACGGTCGAGGTCGTGGTCGCGCTCGGGTCGTTCGGCTGGGACGCGACCCTGCGCTCCTTCGCAGCCCTCGGCTGGGACGCCGTACGGCCCAAGCCGCGCTTCGGCCACGGCGTCGAGGCCGTGCTCACCGGCCCGGACCGCGACATCACGCTCCTCGGGTGCTACCACCCCAGCCAGCAGAACACGTTCACCGGCCGGCTCACCGAGCCGATGCTGGACGACGTCCTGCGCCGCGCCGCGGTCCTTGGGAGAATCGAGGCCTGATCGGCCCCCGTATCCCAACCGGCAGAGGAAGCCGCCTTAAAAGCGGCGCAGTCTGGGTTCGAGTCCCAGCGGGGGCACCGCGCGGACCAAAGTCCCGTCGAGATGTGCCTCAGGTCCTCCTCGGAGCCGCCGAATGTGGTGATATCGCCCGCCAACACGGGCGGCATCTCGGGCCCACCCCAGTCGACTCCGCAGGGAGTCCCCCATGGAAGGACCCAGGATGCGCAACATCCGTTGGACCGTCGGCCGCCGGATCACCGTGATCACCGGTCTCGGCCTGATCACCACCGCTGTCGTTGCCCTCGTCGCGGCGTCCGCCGCCGGCGGTGTCCGCAACGACGCCGGCCGCGCGCTCGCCCACCAGGACGCCCGGGCGATCTACCTGCAGCTCGACACCCGCTCCAGTGAGCTCAAGGTCGACGCGCTGAAGTCCCTCACCGCTGCCGACCCGGCCAGCCTCCAGGCCGACGTCACCGACGACACCGGCAAGGTGGCGGACTTCATCGCGCAGCTGCGCCAGATCCCGCTCGACCCGAACGACAAGGCCGAGATCGACGACGTCGAGAAGGCGTTCAAGGACTACACCGACGCGATGGCGGCGTTCGTCGACGGTGCGGTCGCCGACCAGGCGGCGCAGCGACGGCAGGCCGACCAGATCCAGGCGGCCAACGACAAGATGGACGTCGTCCTCAGTGCCGCCTCCGAGGCGCTCAGCAAGGACGCCGCGGCCGCGTCCGCGAACACGGTGTCCGTCGCCGGGTCCATGCGGACCACAGTGATCCTCGTCGCCGTGCTCGGTCTCCTCATCGCGGGTGCCAGCGCCTGGCTGATCACCCGGAGCCTGGTGCGCCCCCTCAAGGCGAGCATCGCGGCGCTCGAGCGGTTCGCGCGCGGTGACCTCTCGCACCGCCTTCCCGAGAAGTCCTCGGGCTGTGTCGGAGACTTGGAGAAGGCCTTCAACGGGTCCATCGAGTCCGTGAGCTCGATCGTGGGGACGGTCCGGTCCTCGGCGGATGCGGTGGCGGCTGCGTCGGAGGAGTTGTCGGCGTCGTCGCAGCAGATTGCTGCGGGTGCTGAGGAGACGTCGGTGCAGGCGGGTGTGGTCTCGGGTGCTGCGGAGGAGGTGTCGCGGAACGTGCAGACGGTTGCTGCGGGGTCGGAGGAGATGGGTGCGTCGATCCGGGAGATTGCGCATTCGGCGAATGAGGCGGCGCGGGTGGCTTCGCAGGCGGTGTCGATGGTGGAGGTGACCAACGAGACGGTGGGGAAGTTGGGTGCGTCGTCTCAGGAGATCGGGAATGTGGTGAAGGTGATCACCTCGATCGCGGAGCAGACGAACTTGTTGGCGTTGAACGCGACGATCGAGGCGGCTCGTGCTGGTGAGGCGGGCAAGGGTTTTGCGGTGGTGGCGAACGAGGTGAAGGAGCTGGCGCAGGAGACGGCGCGGGCGACGGAGGACATTGCTCGGCGGGTGGAGGCGATCCAGGCTGACACGGGTGGTGCGGTGGGTGCGATCGGTGAGATCGCGGCGATCATCACCTCGATCAACGACTATCAGTTGACGATTGCTTCGGCGGTGGAGGAGCAGACGGCGACGACGAACGAGATGTCGCGCAACGTGGCGGAGGCCTCGACGGGTTCGGGTGAGATCGCGACCAACATCTCCGGTGTGGCTGCTGCTGCTGACACCACGACGCAGGCGGTCAACCAGACGTTGACCGCGATCCAGGAGCTGGCGCGGATGTCGACCGAGCTGCGCTCCGAGGTCTCGCGGTTCAGCCTGGTGTGACCCCCTGCCCAGGTTTCCCCAGGAGGGGGCGGGGTACGGTCGCGTCCATGCAGGTACGCCGGTCTCTCGGGGATCTCGGACCGGTCGCTCGGGGTCCCCGGGTGACGTGAGCGGGTCGTCGGAGCGACGCTGGCTGCGAGCCCACCGGGCCGACCTCCTGCTCGTCGCGATCATCTCGGGTGCGGCCTTCGCGTTGTCGGCGTGGCTCGACCTGTTCGAGCGCTACTACCGCTGGTCGCGTCCCCACGAGCGGCTGAACCTCGACGAGCTGGTCATGGCGGGGATGGCGACCATCCTCGGGCTGGTCCTCTACGCCTGGCGCCGGCACCGCGAGACCGAGGCCGAGACCGCGGCGCTGCGGTCGACGGAGCGGGCACTGGCCGAGACCGGCGAGCGCTACCGCTCGCTGTTCGACTACCACCCGCACCCGGTGTTCTCGGCCGATCTCGAGGGTCGCTTCACCGCCGCGAACCGGGCCTCCGAGCTGCTCGCGGGCTACTCCGTCGACGAGCTGCGGTCGATGGACTTCTTCGCCCTCGTGACCGACGAGGACGCCGAGCGGACCGCCGAGGCGTTCGTGGCGGTGCTCGCGCGCGAGCCCCGGGTGCTCGACCTGCGGGTCCGCCACCGAGACGGCCGGCTGATCGAGCTGACCGTCACCGCCGTCCCGATCGTGGTCGGCGACGAGGTGGTCGGCGTCCACGGCATCGCCGAGGACATCACCGAGCGCAACCGGCTCCAGCGTGACCTCGAGGAGGCGCGTCGTGCCGCGGAGGACGCGAACGCGGCGAAGTCGGTGTTCCTCGCCAACATGAGCCACGAGATCCGGACGCCGCTCACCAGCGTCCTCGCCGCCAGCGAGCTGCTCGCCGACAGCGGGCTGGACCCCCACCAGCAGCGGCTGACCGACATCATGCACCGCTCGGGTGCGCGACTGCTCCGGCTGGTGGACGAGATCTTGGACCTCTCCCGGGTCGAGTCCGGACACGCGACACTGGACCGCAGCGAGCTCGATCCCCGCACCCTGATCGGCGACGTGGTCGCCCCCGCGGGCGAGGCGGCGCGTGCCAAGGGCCTCGACTTCGAGGTGGTCGTCGACGGTGCGCTCCCGGCCCGGGTGTACGGCGACGGCGTCCGCGTCGCGCAGGTGCTCACCAACCTCCTCGACAACGCGGTGAAGTTCACCCCCGTTGGCTTCGTGCGTCTCTCCGTGCTGGCCGAGCCCGTCGACGACGACCGGCTCGACCTCCACCTGGTCGTGGCGGACTCCGGCATCGGGATGAGCGCCGAGGAGCTCGGGGGCGTCTTCGAGTCGTTCCGACAGGCCGACCCCTCGATCACCCGCCAGTACGGCGGGAGCGGGCTGGGCCTGACGATCGCCAAGCAGCTCGTCGAGCTGATGGGCGGCTCGATCGAGCCGGCCAGCGCACCTGAGAGTGGCACGACGTTCACCGTGCGCCTCCCGCTCGCGTTGCGCTAGCGCCCTATCATCGCCAGGTGCCGCCGCTCTGGTCCCGACCCCGCACCCCCGAGCCCGTCCGCGAGCGGCCCGCCGGCCCACCGACGTCGGCCCCGGCCGGGTCTCGCCAGGTGGGGGAGGGGTTCTTCGACCGGTTCCCCGCCTTCTACGACACCAGCGAGACCTCGTCGTTCCCGTGGCGGCTGAACCTGCGCCACGAGGCGGTGTTCACCGAGAACGCCGACCTGTTCCCCGGCGCGCGCGTGCTCGACATCGCCAGCCACGACGGACGCTGGTCGATGGCCGCCCTCGAGGCGGGCGCGGCCTCGGTGCTCGGCGTGGAGGCCCGGCCCGAGCTCGTCGACCAGGCGAGCGCCACCCTGCGTGGCTACGAGGTCGACGAGTCGCGGTACCGCTTCGTGGCCGGCGACGTGTTCGACGTACTCGCCCGTGAGGAGCCGCAGGTCGACGTCGTCCTCTGCCTGGGCTTCCTCTACCACACGCTGCGCCACAACGAGCTCCTCACGCGGATCCGACGTACGGGCGCCCGACACGTCGTCATCGACACCGAGATCCACCGCGGCGAGGAGGCGGTGCTCTGGCTCGACGACGAGCACGTCGCGCGCCAGGGCAACGCCGTGGCCGACGAGTTCTCGTACGGCGACACCGTGCTGACCGGCCGGCCGACGCTCGCCGCCCTCGCACTGCTGGCCCGCGCCCAGGGGTTCACCGTCGAGCGCCTCTCGGACTGGGACGCGCTGCTGCGCGACAACCCCGAGGCCGACCAGGTCCGCGACTACCGGATCGGCCGGCGCGCGACCCTGCGGCTCACCCGCACCTGAGGCCGGCGCGGCTCGGGAACCAATCGAGGAGGCCAGGCGTTCAACCCGGTGAGCCCGCCTAGACTGGGCTCTACTGGTGACCCGTCAGAGCGACGACGCCCCCGGCCTCGAGGAGAGACCATGCAGAGCAACAATCCTGTGTTCCGCCGCTCGGAGGAGTTCCACGCCTCCGGCGCCAACGCCTACGGCAACCAGACCTACGCCGGCAACGGGTCGGCGCACCAGGGTTACGGCCAGACCGGCTACACCGACCCCGCCACCTGGGGCACCGGGACGCCCGGCCAGCCGGGCACCAGCCCTGCCGTGTCCAGCGGCCCGATGACGATCGACTCCGTGGTCCAGAAGACCGCGATCTCGCTCGGCCTGGTCATCGTGGCCGCGCTCGCCACCTGGGTGCTGACCCCCGACATCGAGAACGGCCAGGTGAGCGGCGGCCTGATCTCCGCGGTCACCCTCGGCTCGCTGGGCGCCTTCGTGCTCTCGATGGTCAACTCGTTCAAGCGAGTGATCAGCCCCGCGCTCGTGATGGCGTTCGCGGTGCTCGAGGGCGTCGCCCTCGGTGGCCTGAGCAAGCTCTTCGACGTGCAGTTCGGTGACGGCGTCGTCTCCGGCGCGGTGATCGGCACGTTCGCGGCCTTCGCCGGGACGCTGGCGGCGTACAAGGTCTTCGACATCAAGGTCGGCAACAAGTTCCGGATGTTCGTGATGGCCGCGGTGTTCGGCATGGTCGGCCTGAGCCTGATGGAGCTCGTGCTGAGCATGTTCAACGCCGACATCGGTCTGTTCGGCTTCGGCACGATGGGCATGCTGACCGCGATCGCCGGTCTCGCGCTCGGTGTGTTCATGCTGGTGATGGACTTCGACTTCGTCGAGCAGGGCATCGCCAACCGCCTCCCCGAGCGGGAGTCGTGGCGCGCGGCGTTCGCGATGACCGTCAGCCTGGTCTGGATCTACACCAACCTGCTGCGCCTGCTCGCGATCTTCAGCGACAACTGAGCTGCCCGAGGCGGCGCTTGCGCCGACTCGGACCCAGCAGCCAGATCGAGTAGCCCCGCGGCTGAGCGAAGCGAAGCCGCGACGGGCGAATCGAGATCCACCACATTGACCCGCCCGAAAGCCTCGGGCGGGTCAACGTGATTTCGGGCCGTCCAGCCAGGCGAGCACGGCCAGCACCCGGCGGTTGTCGTCGGGTGCCGGGGGCAGGTCCAGCTTGGTGAAGATCGCGTTGGTGTGCTTGCCGACGGCCTTCTCCGAGACGAACAGCCGGGCCGCGATGGCGGCGTTCGAACGCCCCTCGGCCATCAGCGTGAGCACCTCCCGCTCACGGGGCGTGAGCCGCTCCAGCGGTTGCTCGCGGCCGGCGCCGCTGACCAGACCGGCGACGACCTCCGGGTCGAGGACGGTGCCGCCGCCCGCGACCTGGCGGACCGCGGCCACGAAGCCGTCGACGTCCGCGACGCGGTCCTTGAGCAGGTAGCCCACCGCGCCCTCGCCGCTGGCGAGCAGCTCGCGGGCGTAGAGCGGCTCGACGTACTGGCTGAGCACGAGGACTGGGAAGCCCGGGCGGGCCCGACGGGCGGCGATCGCGGCGACCAGGCCCTCGGTGGCGTACGCCGGGGGCATCCGCACGTCGACGATCGCGACGTCCACGTCGGGCGAGGTCAGCGCTCGGGTGAGCGACGGCGCGTTGTCGACCGCCGCCACCACCGTGATGCCGCTCGCCTCGAGGATCCGCGTGAGCCCCACCCGGAGCAGCGCCTGGTCCTCGGCGACCACGGCCTTCAGTGGGGCTAACGGGTCGTCCGGCACGGGACCTCCATCGTCACGATCGTCGGCCCGCCTGCCGGGCTGGCCACCTCCAGTGTGCCGTCGAACGCCGCGAGCCGCCGCGCGATCCCGGCGAGCCCGCCGGCCGGGTCGTCGGTGTGGTCATCGGCGCCGCCCCGGCCGTCGTCACCGACCTCGAGGTGCAGCGTGCCGTCGGCGTACGACCCGACCACCCAGGCGCGGGAGGCGTCCGCGTGCTTGACGGTGTTTGCCAGGCACTCGGCGACCGCGAAGTACGCCGCGGACTCGACCGGCTCGGGGATGCCCCGGGGCAGGTCGACGGCAACGGTGACCGGCAACGGGATCGGCAGCGCGAGCGCCTCGATGCCACCGGCCAGGCCGCGGTCGGCGAGCGCGGGCGGATGGATGCCGCGCACCACCGAACGCAGGTCCTCCAGCGCCGAGACCGTGGTCTCCCTGGCTTCGCGCAACAGCTCGGCGGCGGCAGCGGGGTCGGACTGGAGCAGCTTCTCCGCGAGGCCGACGTTCATCCCGACGGCGGCGATCCGCGCCTGGGCGCCGTCGTGGAGGTCGCGCTCGATGCGGCGCACCTCGGCGGCCGAGTGGTCGAGGGTCTCGCTGCGCGAGGCCGCCACCTCCTCGACCCGGCGCTCGAGCCGCTCGACGCGGGAGTGGCCGAGGATGTTGCGCTCGGCGACCGCGCGGCCCCGGACCAGCGCCGGGGTCACGCACCACCAGACGACCAGCAGCGGCCCGTCGAGCAGCACGAGCAGCCACCACCAGAACCCGCCGTCGAAGACCACGCCGCCGAGGTGGGTGATCGGGGCCGTCAGCATCGCCACGGGCAGCAGCGACATCACGAAGCCACCGGTGGCGGAGAACCACAGGAAGCCCACGTCGCGCCAGCGCGCCTTGTCGGTCAGCCACCGCACCGGCCGGGTGACGACGTTGGTGCCGGTCGTGTCGGCGTACGCCGTGGTCACGCGCTCGCCCAGCAGGGAGCCGCTGATGCGCCGGTGCACGGCCGTCAACGCGGCCGTGGCGGGCACGACCCCGAGTGCGAGCACGAAGCCCGCGAGCACCAGCCCCAGCGGAATCGCCAGGAACGTCAAGATGCCCAGGGCCAGAGCCGGTGCTGCGAGGGCGGCGTAGACCGCGGAGACGGCCGTCAGCCGGAGCCGGTCGACCAGGGCGTCCCCGTCGACCGGCACCGGGCGGAGCGATCCGATCGGCCGCAGCAGCATGGTCGCCCAGTCTGTCACCGGGACGCACCCGCCGGCACGTGGGCGCGGCGGACCGCGGACCGCGCGGCGAGGAGGGTCAGAGCCACCGCGGCCGCCATCACCAGCGGCGGCAGCCAGAGCTGGCCGTCGGGCACCACACCCTCGTGACGGGCGATCCCGAACGGGATGACGGCCGCCAGTGAGGACACCGCCCCGAGCACCACCCCGATCGCGGCGACGCCGCGGGCCTCGGCGAGCACGGAGGCCTCGACCTGCTCGGGCGTCGCGCCCAGCAGCCACAGCTGGTGCAGCTCGGCGCGCCGGTGGGCCACCACGGCGGCGAACGTGTTGACCACGACCACCGCCGCGAACACCACCATCATCCCGACGACGACGTTGTTGAGCAGGTTGATGGTGCGGGCGTCGTCCTCGAACCCCGCCGGGCGGGTGCGGTTGTCGGTGCCCACGATCATGAACACACTGATGCCCGAGGCGGTGAGCACGATCACCGGCGCCAGGACGCCGCTCAGCAGCCGGGCCCGGCGACGTGAGTTGTACGTCGCCAGGTAGCCCGCCGGTCCGCGACCCAGCAGCGGCCGGGCCGGTGCCGAGAGGACGCGCAGCAGCCACGGCGCCAGGCAGCCCAGGCCGACCGCGACGAGAATGCCGAGCTGCCCGGAGGTCGCCATTGCGGAGTACGGGTCCGCATCGTGCGCGGTGACGGTGATCGTGACCACCGCCATCGTTGCGCTGTAGCCGAGCAGCAGCACGGCGGCGGCGATCCGCCACCACTGCAGCCGCCCCGAGCCGGGCCGGCCCTCGCTGGGGGTGATGCTCGCCGGGCCCCGGGTCGCGCGGCGGGAGGCGAGACCGGCGCCGAGCAGGCTCACCAGCACGACCAGCGCGGCCGTCGCCACCGGCGCGAGACCGGGCGCGTAGGTGACCGAGTCCTCGACGGTCCCGGTGTTGCGCAGCAGCGCCATCAAGAAGCCGCCGCCCAGCCACGCCAGCACCGCACCCAGTGCCGAGGCGACCGTCGCGACCAGGACCGTCTCGGCCCGGACCAGGCGGGACGTCTGGCGCGGGGTCGCGCCGATGGTGCGCAGCAGCCCGATCTCCACCTCGCGCTGGGTGACGGTGATGCCCACGGTCGAGACGACCGCGGAGAGCACGATGATCGCGCCCCAGGCGCCGACCACCGTGCCCATGGTCGTGAGCGTGTCGTGGTCCGCGGCCGAGACCGTCCCGGACGCACTCGCGGCCAGAGCGGCGAACGAGCCCATCAGCCCGGTGCCGAGCAGCACGGTCACGAACGTCGCGCTCGAGGCGGTCGCCCGGTGGCGCAGCGAACGCCAGGCCAGGCCGGTCATCGCGCACCGCCGGCGACGAGGTCGGACAGGTGTGCCAGCTGCCCGGCGACGGCATCGGCGGTGGGCCGGTCCATCCGCCCGGCCACGCGGCCGTCGACGAGGAAGACCACCGTGTCGGCGTACGACGCCGCCACCGGGTCGTGGGTGACCATCACGACGGTCTGGGCGAGCTGGTCGACGCTGTCGCGCAGCAGCGACAACACGCCGCGGGCGGTGGCCGAGTCGAGTGCGCCGGTGGGTTCGTCGGCGAGCACCACGGCGGGCTCGGTGACCAACGCCCGGGCGATCGCCACGCGCTGCTGCTGCCCGCCGGACAGCGCTCCGGGCAGGTGCGTGCGCCGGTCCCCGAGCCCGACCCGCTGCAGGAGGGCCGCGATCCGGTCGCGGTCGGGGCGGCGACCGGCGAGACGGAGCGGGAGCGCGACGTTCTGCTCGGCAGTGAGGTACGACATCAGGTGGAAGCCCTGGAAGACGAAGCCGATGCGTTCACGCCGCAGCCGGGTGCGGTCGTTCTCGCTCCAGTCGGTGACGTCGTGACCGTCGACGACTACCCGGCCGGCGGTCGGCGGCTCCAGGCCGGCGGCGCAGCTGAGGAAGGTCGACTTGCCGGACCCGGAGGGCCCCATGACCGCGGTGAAGGTCCCGGGGGCGAAGGCGAGGTCGACGCCGTCGAGCGCGGTGACCGCGCCGGCGCCCTCGCCGTAGGTACGGGTGAGGCCGTGGACCTCGAGAGAGGTGGTGGGTGAGTTCATGTCATCGACGCTAGGAGCGCCGAGGCCGGGTCTCGATGGGCCTGGACCGCCGATCGGGGTGGGGTTTTCCCTACCCCTCGGGGGCCGCCTGGAGCTCCTGGTCGGGGGCCTCGTCGTGGGCCTCGTCGTCCGAGTCGTCCGAGTCGTCCGAGTCGTCCGGGGCCTCGCCCTCGGTGCCGGGCCGGCGCCGGCGGTGGCGCAGCTCCACCCAGAGGCCGCGCACGCCGCGGCGGGAGCCGCCGACCTCGGTGCCGCCCAGCTCGGTGCCGGGGACGTTGACGGCCTGGATGGCGGCCGTGGTGATCGGCAGGACGCCCTCGCCGCGGTAGGCCTCCGGCTCGGCTTCGTCCTCGGGGATCAGGCCGAGTGCGGCGAGGGTGGAGGGGAGCAGCACGCCCGCCATGGAGCGGTAGCCGTCGGCCGAAGGGTGGAACTGGTCGGGCCCGAACAGGATCGCGGGAGCCGCGGCGAACTCCGGCCCGAGGATCGAGCCGAGGGAGACGGTGCGGCCGCCCTCCTCGACCACCGCGATCGTCTGCGCCGCCGCGAGCCGGCGCGACCAGGCCCGGGCCACCTGCTTGAGCGGTGGGGCGATCGGCTTGATCGTGCCGAGGTCCGGGCAGGTGCCGACGAGCACCTGGACGCCGGCGTCGCGGAGGCGGCGTACACCCTCCGAGAGGTGGCGCACCGACGCGGAGGGCAGCACGGTGTGGGTCACGTCGTTGCCGCCGATGAGGATCACCGCGATGTCGGGCTCGATCGGCAAAGCGGCGTCGATCTGGCTCGCGAGGTCGGAGGACAGCGCGCCCACGACCGCGAAGTCGCGCAGGTAGACCCGCCGGTCGGCCTGATCGGCCACCCCGGTGGCCAGCAACGCCCCGGGTGTCTCCTCGACGCGCTCCACGCCGTAGCCAGCGGCACTGGAGTCGCCGAGCACGACCACCTTGATCGCCGGGCCCGGGCGGCCCCGGCCGTACCAGCCGGTCGGGTCGGGCGGGTCGTCATCGAGGCGTCCGATCCGCTTGCGCGCGACCGTCGCCTCGGCCCGCAGGAGGCCGTAGAGCGCCCCACCGAGCACCGAGACGCCGCCGCCGCCGTACGCCGCGGCGGAGGCGAGCTTCCGAGCAGCAGCCGCTTTCCCCACGCCGCCACTCTACGGACGCGCCCCAGGCCGTGCTCCGGGGTTTACGCGATGGGGTCGGGCGCCTCTAGATTGGCGCGATGCAGTACGTGAACTCGCTCCTCGACCTGATCGGCAACACCCCGCTGCTCAGGCTCTCGACGTCCATGGGCTCGCTGAACGGCGCAAAGGGACCGATCGTCCTCGCCAAGGTGGAGTACCTCAACCCCGGCGGCTCGGTGAAGGACCGCATCGCGACCCGGATGATCGAGGCCGCCGAGGCATCCGGCGAGCTCCAGCCGGGCGGCACGATCGTCGAGCCGACCTCGGGCAACACCGGTGTCGGCCTGGCGATGGTCGCGCAGGCGAAGGGCTACAAGTGCGTGTTCGTATGCCCGGACAAGGTGAGCGAGGACAAGCGCAACGTCCTCAAGGCGTACGGCGCGGAGGTGGTCGTCTGCCCGACCGCCGTCGAGCCCGAGCACCCCGACTCCTACTACAACGTCTCCGACCGGCTCGCCTCCCAGCCGGGCGCGTGGAAGCCGGACCAGTACTCCAACCCGCACAACCCGCGGTCGCACTACGAGACCACCGGGCCCGAGATCTGGGCGCAGACCGACGGTCGCATCACGCACTTCGTCGCGGGTGTCG
Organism: Nocardia sp. 149-1B; assembly: GCF_057747975.1. Lineage (NCBI taxonomy): Bacteria > Bacillati > Actinomycetota > Actinomycetes > Mycobacteriales > Nocardiaceae > Nocardia > Nocardia sp. 149-1B. The sequence goes on along the minus strand of NZ_CM173233.1, from coordinate 3,931,087 downwards.
GCACCGGCGGCACGATCACCGGCACGGGCCGCTACCTCAAGGAGCAGAACGCTGCCGTCCAGGTGGTCGGCGCCGACCCTGCGGGCTCGGTCTACTCCGGCGGCACCGGGCGGCCCTACCTGGTCGAGGGCGTGGGCGAGGACTTCTGGCCCGAGGCCTACGACCGCGACGTCGCCGACCGGATCATCGAGGTCTCCGACGCTGACTCCTTCGCGATGACGCGACGGCTGGCCCGCGAGGAGGCACTGTTGGTCGGCGGGTCCTCCGGCATGGCCGTGCACGCGGCGATCCAGCTGGCCCACGAGCTGGAGGGGACGCCCGAGGGCGAGAGCGCCGTCATCGTCGTACTCCTCCCGGACTCGGGCCGCGGCTACCTCACCAAGGTGTTCAACGACGACTGGCTCGCGCAGTACGGCTTCCCCGTCGACGGTGCGGAGCGGCCGGTGCAGAACGTCGGCGAGGTGCTGCGCGGCAAGAGCGGCCGGCTGCCCGACCTGGTGCACACCCACCCGAACGAGACCATCGCCGAGGCCGTCGCGATCCTCCAGGAGTACAACGTCTCCCAGATGCCGGTCGTCCGCGCCGAGCCGCCGGTGGTCGCGGCCGAGGTCGTCGGCTCGGTGTCCGAGCGGACGCTGCTCGACCTGCTCTTCACGGGTACGGCGCGGCTCACCGACTCGGTCAGCCAGCACATGTCGCCCCCGCTGCCCACGATCGGCTCGACCGAGCCCGCGTCCGACGCGGTCGTCGCCCTCGAGGGTGCCGACGCGCTGCTGGTCCACGAGGACGGCAAGCCCGTCGGCGTCGTCACCCGCCACGACCTGCTGGCCTACCTCGCGCGCGGCTGACCGCCATGGTGGTTTCGAGGCTCGCTTCGCTCGCACCTCAACCACCGTCGCGGTGGTTGAGGTGCGAAGGCCGCCAGGCCTGAGCCTCGAAACCACCCCACCGACGCGTGCCCTAGGATGAGAACACGTTCTAGTTCTCCGGAGGCAACATGGCGGCGACGGGCACGCCCGCGATCGACGGGTGGTTCACGACCGGGCCGCAGCCCGCCCTGCTCGGGTCGCGGTGCACGACGTGCGGCACGGTCTTCTTCCCCCGGGCAGCAGGTTTCTGCCGCAACCCCGCCTGTGCCGGCGAGGAGTTCGAGGAGACCGAGCTCTCCCGGCGCGGGACGGTGTGGTCCTACACGGACGCCCAGTACCAGCCGCCCCCGCCGTACGTCCCTCGCGCCGACCCCTATGAGCCCTTTGCGCTCGCGGCCGTCGAGCTGCCGGAGGGCCTGGTCGTGCTCGGTCAGGTCGCGGAGGGGTACGGCGTGGCCGACTTGCGGGTCGGCGCCGAGGTCGAGCTCGTCGTCGAGACGCTCTACGCCGACGACTCCGGCGACCGCCTGATCTGGCGCTGGAAGCCGACCATCGAGCTGGGCGAGGAGGCCGACCAGTGAGCAACGACGTGGCCGTCCTCGGCGTCGGCATGCACCCTTGGGGCAAGTGGGGCCGCCCGTTCGTCGAGTACGGCGTGCACGCCGCCCGGGCCGCCCTGGCCGACGCGAGCGTCGACTGGCGCGACGTGGACCTGATCGTCGGCGGCGAGACCGTGCGCAACGGCTACGGCGGCTACGTCGCCGGCGCGACGTTCGCCCAGGCCCTCGGCTGGAACGGCGCCCGGGTGGCCACGTCGTACGCCGCCTGCGCCACCGGAGCCCAGGCCCTCGACACCGCCCGGGCCAGGATCCTCGCGGGGATGTGCGAGGTGGCGCTGGTCGTCGGCTCCGACACCACGCCGAAGGGGTTCCTCGCACCCAACGCGGGGGAGCGGTGGGACGACCCGGACTGGCTCCGGTTCCGGCTGCTGGGCATGACCAACCCGGCGTACTTCGCGATGTACGCGCGTCGCCGCATGGATCTCTACGGCGCCACCCAGGAGGACTTCGCCCGGGTCAAGGTCAAGAACGCCAAGCACGGGCTGGAGAACCCCCACGCGCGCTACCGCAAGGAGGTCAGTGTCGAGGACGTGCTGACCAGCGCCGTCGTCTCCGACCCGCTGCACCTGCTCGACATCTGTGCCACCTCCGACGGGGCCGCCGCGGTCGTGCTCACCTCCACCGAGTACGCCCGCCGGCACGGGATCGCGTCGCCCGTGCGGGTCAACGCGGTCTCGACCGTCACGCCGACCTTCCCCAACACCGTCCTGGACATGCCGAACCTCTCGACGGACTCCAGCCTCGTCACGGGCGTGCCGGACTCGACGTTCAAGGAGTCGATCGGGCGAGCGGCGTACGAGGAGGCCGGCATCGACCCGGCCGACGTCTCGCTCGCCGAGGTCTACGACCTCTCGACCGCCCTCGAGCTGGACTGGATGGAGGACCTCGCCCTCTGCAAACGCGGCGAGGCCGAGGCGCTGCTGCGGGCCGGCGACACCACCATCGGTGGCCGGATCCCCGTCAACCCGTCCGGCGGGCTGGCCTGCTTCGGTGAGGCCGTCCCCGCCCAGGCGCTCGCCCAGGTCTGCGAGGTCACCTGGCAGCTTCGCGGCCAGGCCGCCGGTCGCCAGGTCGAGGGAGCCCGTGTGGGCATCACCGCCAACCAAGGCCTCTTCGGCCACGGCTCGTCGGTGATCCTCAGCGTCTGACCTGCGTCAGCGACGGTGGTTTCGAGGCTCGCTTCGCTCGCACCTCAACCACCGTCGTCGCCCGATTCGGGTGGCTGTCGCTCGCACCTCGACCAGCGTCGTCGTCCGGTGGTTGAGGTGCGAAGGCCGCTAGGCCTGAGCCTCGAAACCACCGATTCGGGTGGCTGTCGCTTGCACCTCGACCAGCGTCGTCGTCCGGTGGTTGAGGTGCGAAGGCCGCGAGGCCTGAGCCTCGAAACCACCGATTCGGGTGGCCATCCACAGGCGGCGACAGCGCGATTGCCGTGCGCTGATCGCAGACCGACCCTGGCGCGATGCCCTACACCTACATCGTCCGCTGCTCGGACGGCACGTACTACGTCGGCAGCACCTGGGACGTCGAGGCCCGCGTCTGGCAGCACAACAGCCCTGACCTCGGCGCGCAGTACACGCGGCATCGCCAGCCCGTCGAGCTGGCGTGGGCCTGCTGGTTCGACTCGATCGAGCAGGCGTACCTGTTCGAGAAGCGGGTCCAGGGTTGGAGCCGCGCGAAGCGCGAGGCACTGATCGGAGGTCAGTACGACGCTCTTCCCGACCTCTCGCGACGCCTCGCGGTCCAGCGGCGGGTGCGAGAGAGCGGCGAGCCGCTGAACCGCCCCGGGATGTCCGGAGACTTCATTAGTTGGAAGAGGATGAAGTCATGGCACGTCCCAGCAAGTACCCCCGGGAGCTGCGTGAGCGCGCGGTGCGGGCGGTGGCCGAGTCGGTGGCGCAGGGTGAGTACCCCACTGAGTTCCAGGCGATCCGTGCGATCGCTGGTCAGCTCGGGCTTGGTTCGGCAGAGACGCTGCGCAAGTGGGTGCGTCAGGCCGAGGTCGACGGGGGCACTCGTCCGGGCAAGACGACCGAGGAGATCGTTGAGATCCGGGAGCTGAAGAAGAAGGTCGCTGAGCTCGAGCGGGCGAACCAGATCTTGAAGTCGGCCTCGGCTTTCTTCGCGGCGGAGCTCGACCGCCAACCCCGGTTCTGATCGAGTTCATCGACCAGCATCGCGACCTGTACGGAGTCGAGCCGATCTGCCGGGTGCTCACCGAGCACGGCGCCAAGATCGCTCCGTCGACCTACTACGAGGCCCGCACCAGGGCGCCCTCGAAGCGCGCCCTGCGTGACGCCGAGATCGTCGCGTTGATCCGGGTCGCGCGTGAGCACCGGTTCCGTGCCAGGTTCGGTGCCCGCAAGATGTGGCTGCACTTGCGTGCACAAGGCCACGACGTGGCCCGGTGCACCGTGGAACGGCTGATGGCCGCCCAGGGCTGGACGGGCGCGTTGCGGGGCAAACAGGTCCGCACCACGATCCCCGCCCCGGCCGACCCGCGCCCGGCCGATCTGGTCGACCGGGACTTCACCGCACCGGCCCCGAACCGGCTCTGGGTCGCGGACTTCACCTACGTCGCGACCTGGTCCGGCACCGTCTACGTGGCCTTCGTCTTCGACGTCTTCTCACGCCGGATCGTGGGCTGGCGGGCAGCCACACGGATGACCACCCATCTGGTCCTCGACTGCCTCGAGCACGCCCTGTGGACCCGCGACCGTGACGGTGTCGGCGACCTGACCGGGCTGGTGCACCACACCGACGCCGGCAGCCAGTACACCTCGTTCGCGTTCACCAATCGCCTCATCGAGGCCGGCGTGGATGCCTCAGTGGGTTCGGTGGGTGACGCCTACGACAACGCCCTGGCCGAGTCGCAGATCGGGATCTACAAGACCGAGCTCATCCGCCCCGAAGGCCCCTGGAGCGACGTCGAGGAGGTCGAGCTCGCCACCTTGACGTGGGTCACCTGGTTCAACACCGAGCGCACCCACGAATCCATCGACGACCTGACACCCATCCAGGCCGAGGAAGTTCACTACGCTGCACGAAACCGTCTCCTCCCGACCGGGTAGAGACACCACACGAAGTATCCGGAAACCCCGGGGCGGTTCACGCCGGGGTGAGGGTGGTTTCGAGGCTCGCTTCGCTCGCACCTCAACCACCGTGCTGGCTCGCTTCGCTCGCACCTCGACCACCGTGCAGGCTCGCTTCGCTCGCACCTCGACCACCGTCTGCGACTCTTTCGGACGGGGTTGGGCGGCAAATGGCCCGGACTTCGGTACGCCAGAGACGGGTGGGGGTGATCCAGGTCTCGCGGCCCGTGGTAAAACGGGACCTAGGTCCCGGACATGGGGTCCTGGGACCATGCCCTACTACCGGGGCCCTGGTTGAAGGTTCTATCCGTGGACATCCTCGACGTCGCACGGTGGCAGTTCGGCATCACCACCGTCTACCACTTCCTGTTCGTCCCGCTCACGATCGGGCTGACGCTGCTCGTCGCGGTCATGGAGAGCTTCTGGCTGCGCAGCGCGAAGCCCGAGTGGCTGCGGCTGACCAAGTTCTTCGGGAAGCTCCTCCTGATCAACTTCGCGCTCGGCCTGGTGACGGGCATCGTGCAGGAGTTCCAGTTCGGCATGAACTGGTCGGACTACTCCCGGTTCGTCGGCGACATCTTCGGGGCGCCGCTGGCCGTCGAGGCGCTGCTGGCGTTCTTCCTCGAGTCCACGTTCCTCGGCCTGTGGATCTTCGGCTGGGACCGGCTGCCCCGCAAGCTGCACGCGAGCTGCATGTGGCTGGTCCACATCGGCACGCTTGCGTCGGCGTGGTTCATCCTGGCGGCCAACTCCTGGATGCAGCACCCGGTCGGCTACAAGTACAACCCCGACACCGGCCGCGCGGAGCTCACCGACTTCTGGGCGGTGATGACCAACAAGGTCCAGCTCGTGACGTTCCCGCACGTGGTCGCCTCGGCGTACATGACCTCGGCCGCGTTCATCCTCGGCGTCAGCGCCTGGCTCTACGCCAAGAAGCGCTTCGAGCAGGACCGCGGGATGTACCGGATGGGCATCCGGCTGGGTGCCTCGGTGGCGCTGGTCGCCGGCCTGCTGGTGGCGGTCACAGGTGACGCCCAGGGCAAGGTGATGACCGACGTCCAGCCGATGAAGATGGCGGCCGCCGAGGCGCTGTACGACACCGAGAGCGACCACGCGCCGTTCTCCCTGTTCACGATCGGGACTCCGGACGGCAAGGAGGAGAAGTTCTCCATCACCGTCCCGGGCCTGCTCTCCTTCCTCGCCACCGGCCACTTCGACGGCAAGGTCGAGGGCATCAACGACCTGCGCGCGAAGTACCAGGACAAGTACGGCCAGGACCCCGGCGCGGCGTACTACTCGCCCGGCGACTTCACGCCGTACATCCCCATCACCTACTGGTCCTTCCGGTTCATGATCGGGCTCGGCCTCCTGGTCGCCGCCGGCGCCGCTCTCGTCCTCTTCCTGACCCGCAAGGGCCGCGCGCCGACCGCCCGCTGGTTCGGGCCCGCGGTCATCGCGATCCCGGTGGTCGCGGTGCTGGCGAACTCCTTCGGCTGGATCTTCACCGAGATGGGCCGCCAGCCGTGGGCGGTGTTCGGGCTGATGACCACCGCGCACGGCGTCTCGCCGGGCGTGAGCCAGCTCGAGGCGTGGATCTCCGTGATCGTGCTGACCCTGCTGTACGCCGTCCTCGCGGTGATCGAGGTCGGGCTGCTGGTCAAGTACGTGAAGAAGGGTGCCGACCCGTTCGCCGAGCCCCCGGACCCGACGCTGCGCGGCAGCGACGAGGACCAGGACCGACCCATGGCGTTCGCCTACTAAGAGAGACGGATCGATGGAGCTCACCACAGTCTGGTTCACCCTGATCGCCGTCCTCTGGATCGGCTACTTCACCCTCGAGGGGTTCGACTTCGGCGTCGGCATGCTGCTGCCGGTGCTCGCCCGTGACGACCGCGAGCGGCGGCTGATGATCAACACCATCGGCCCCCACTGGGACGGCAACGAGGTGTGGGTCCTGACCGCCGGCGGCGCGACGTTCGCGGCGTTCCCCGAGTGGTACGCCACGTTGTTCAGCGGGTTCTACCTGCCGCTGCTGCTGATCCTGGTCGCGCTGATCGTGCGCAACCTCGCCTTCGAGTACCGCCACCAGCGCCCCGAGCAGAGCTGGAAGGCCCGGTGGGACCTGGCGATCATCATCGGTTCGTTCCTGCCCGCGCTGCTGTGGGGCGTCGCGTTCGCGAACATCGTCCGCGGCGTGCCGATCGACGAGACCAAGGACTTCACCGGCAACCTGTTCACGCTGCTGAACCCCTACGGCCTGCTCGGCGGCGTCGTCACCCTGCTGCTGTTCCTCACCCACGGCGCGATGTTCATCGCCCTCAAGACCGACGGCGAGATCCGAGGCCGGGCACGCAACCTGAGCGTGCAGCTCGGCCTGGGTGCGGCCGTGGCGGCGGTCGTGTTCCTGCTGTGGACCCAGGTCCACACTGGCAACGTGGGCTCGGCGATCTTCTTCGTGCTCGCAGCGGCGGCGCTCCTCGGCGGGATCTTCATGGCTCACGCCGGGCGCGAGGGCTGGGGCTTCATCGGGACGTTCGTGACGATCGCGCTCGCCGTGGCGGGCCTGTTCGTGGCGCTGTTCCCGGACGTGATGCCCTCCACCACGGACGCGGCGTACTCGCTGACCACCACGAACGCGGCGGCCACGCACTACACGCTCAAGGTGATGACGATCGTCGCGGCGATCTTCACCCCCATCGTTCTCGGGTACCAGGCGTGGACGTACTGGGTCTTCCGCAAGCGGATCTCGGTGCACCACATCCCCGAGGCTGAGCTGGAGAACGCGGGCCGGTGAGGCCGGGCGACCCCCGGATCCGGCGGCAGCTCGCTCCGGCTCGCTCCCAGCTCGCGGTCGTCCTGGCCGCAGGTGTGGTGGGCAGCGTCCTGCTCGTCGCCCAGGCCTGGGTGGTCACCGAGCTCATCCTCGCGGCGCTCCACGACGGTGACGTCGGCCGTTGGGCGGCCCTCGTGGTCGCGGTGTTCCTGGCCCGGTCGGCGACCGGGTGGACCACCGACACGATGGCCGCCCGGGCGGCGGCGGTCGTCGGGACCGACGTACGTCGTCGCGTCGTCGCCGCGATCCTGCGCTCCGATGGCGCGCGCTCGTCCGGGGAGCTGGCGACGCTGGCGACCCGGGGCGCGAGCGCCGCGGAGCCGTACCTGACCCGCTACGTCCCGGCGCTGGTGCTGGCCGGGGTGTTGCCGTGCGTGACGCTGGTCGCGATCGCCACCCAGGACCCGATGAGCGCGCTGATCGTGGTCTGCACGCTGCCGCTGATCCCGGTGTTCGGGATCCTGGTCGGCCTGGCGACCCAGGACCGGGCCCGCTTGCAGTGGCGGGCGCTCGCCTCGCTCTCGGGGCACTTCCTCGACGTGATGCGCGGGCTGCCGACGCTGGTCGCGTTCCGCCGCGCCGAGGCGCAGGCGGCGACGATCCGCGCGGTCACGGACCGCTACCGCCGGCGCACCATGGAGACGCTGCGGATCGCGTTCGCCTCCTCCGCGGTGCTCGAGCTGGTCGCGACGCTGTCGGTGGCGCTGGTCGCGGTCACCGTGGGCCTGCGGCTCGCGCAGGGTGACCTCGACCTGGAGACCGCGCTCGTGGTGCTGCTGCTCGCGCCCGAGGCGTACTGGCCGCTGCGCCGGGTCGGCGCGGAGTTCCACGCCGCCGCCGAGGGGGTGGCGACGTTCGAAGCCGCCAGCGAGCTCACCGAGCAGCCCGAGGAGAGCGGCGTACGCCGGGCCGGGCCGATGTCGGTCGAGAACGTGACCGTCCTGCGACCGGGCCGGGCGGTGCCCGCGCTGGAAGACCTCTCGCTGAGCGTGCCCGACCGCGGCGTGACCGCGGTGACCGGGCCGTCCGGGTGCGGGAAGTCCACCCTGCTGGCGGTGCTCGCCGGACTGCTCGAGCCCAGCTCGGGCGTGGTCCGGGGGCCCTCGCGCAGCCAGATCGCCTGGCTGCCCCAGCGGCCGGTGTTCGTCGCGGGATCGGTGGCCGACAACCTGCGGCTCGCCGTGCCCGACGCCGATGAGGCGCGGCTCTGGGAGGCGTTGCGCCGGGTGGCGCTGGAGGAGCGGGTGCGGGACCTGCCCGCGGGGCTCGACACCCCGATCGGTGAGGACGGGGCGACGCTGTCCGCGGGCGAGCGGGCGCGGCTGGCGCTGGCGCGGGTCGTGCTGTCCGAGCGGCCGTGGGTGCTGCTCGACGAGCCCACCGCCCACCTCGACGCGCTGACCGAGCAGGTCGTCGCCGACACCGTGCAGGAGCTCGGACTCACCCGCGCGGTCGTGGTCGTCGCGCACCGGCCGGCCCTGGTGGCGCTCGCCGACCGTGTCGTCGAGCTGACCCCGCCGGAGGTGCCCGCGGTGGTGCCGACGGCCGAGGGCGCGGCCGCGCGCCCCGTGCCGGCCGACGCCCCGGCGCCGCCGCGCAGCCGCGGGCTGCTCGGGCCCACCCTCGTCGGGGGCCTCGCCTCCGCGTCCGGCGTCGCGCTCACCGCGACCGCCGGCTGGCTGATCGTGCAGGCCGCCACCCGCCCGCCCGTGCTCACGCTGCTGGTCGCGATCGTCGCCGTGCGGACGTTCGGCCTGGCGCGTCCCGCGCTGCGGTACGTCGAGCGGCTGCGCTCCCACGACGTGGTGCTCCGGATGCTCGCCGAGCGGCGGGTGGAGGTCTACGACGCCGTCGTACCCCTCACCCCCGGGGCGCTGGGCCGGCGCCGCGGCGACGTCCTCGCCGCGATCGTCGACGACGTCGACTCCGTGCTCGACCGCGAGCTGCGGGTGCGGATGCCACTGCGAGGGGCGTACGTCGTCGCCGCGCTGGCGGTGCTCGTCGCCGCGCTGGTCGAGCCGCGTTCGGCGCTGGTCGTCGCCGGGACCTGCGTGGTCGGCGGGGGAGTGGGCTACCTGCTCGCGCGCACCGGCGCCACCCGCGCTGAGCAGCGCGCGGTCGCCACCCGGGCGCGACTCTCCGACGTGGTCGTCGAGGTCGCCCAGACCGCCAGCGAGCTGCGCATGTGGCAGGCCGAGGAGCGCGCCCTCACCTCGGTGAGCCAGGTGAGCAGCGAGCTCGGTCGCGCCGCGGTCACCGCCGCGACCTGGCTGGCGTGGGCCCGCGCCGTGGTGCTCGCGGTCTCCGGGCTGGGCGTCGCGGCGATGGCGCTGCTGCTCGCACCCGTGGTCGCGGACGGCCACCTGTCCGGCCCGCTCCTCGCGCTGCTCGTCCTGATGCCGCTCGCCCTCGCCGAGGTCGCGACGTCGACGGCCGACGCCGGCGCCCTGTCGGCCCGCACCGAGGCGGCCGAGCAGCGGCTGGCCCGGATCGCCGCCACCCCGCCGGCCGTGGCCGACCCCGAGCACCCGCTGCCCGCCGACGGCGGGGACGAGCCCGGTGTCAGGCTGGGTGTCAGGCTGGGCGTCGAGCACGTCTGGGCGTCCTGGGAGGACCGGGAGGTGCTGCGCGACGTCTCGCTGGACCTGCAGCCCGGTGACCGGGTGGCCGTGGTCGGGCCCACCGGGTGCGGCAAGAGCACGCTGGCGCCGCTGCTCCTGCGGTTCGTCGACCCCGTGCGCGGCACCGTGCGCCTGGGGCACCAGTCGCTGCGCGACCTGGCCCTGGACGACGTACGCCGGACCGTCGGCCTGGTCGACGACGACCCGCACGTGTTCGCCACCACGCTCGCCGAGAACGTCCGGCTCGCCCGGCCCGGGGCGAGTGACGAGGAGGTCGAGGACGCGCTGCGCCGAGCCCGCCTGGGGGGCTGGCTCGACTCGCTGCCCGCCGGGCTGGACAGCTGGCTCGGCGACGGCCACGCCGGTGTCTCGGGCGGCGAACGGGCCCGGATCGCCATCGCCCGGTCACTGCTCGCCGACCAGCCGGTGCTCGTGCTCGACGAGCCCGCGGCACACCTGGACGGCGCGACCGCGGAGGCGCTGGCGGCGGAGGTGCTCGGCGACGAGGAGCGTCGTACGGTTCTCTGGATCACGCACGCGAACGCCGGACTCGACCGGGTCGACCGCGTGTTCGACCTCGGTGCTGGTAGAACAAGGGCATGAGCACCCCGCCCGAAGCCCCGGCGAAGATCCGCGTCTACCTCCTCGACGACCACGAGGTAGTCCGTCAGGGACTGCGCGCGCTGCTGGAGAGCGCGGGTGACATCGAGGTCGTCGGCGAGTCCGGCTCCGCCACCGACGCCAGCCACCGCATCCCGGCGCTGCGGCCCGACGTGGCCGTCCTCGACGCCCGCCTGCCCGACGGCTCCGGCATCGAGGTGTGCCGCACGGTGCGCGCCGTCGACCCGAGCATCTCGGCGCTGATCCTGACCTCCTACGACGACGACGAGGCGCTGTTCGCCGCGATCATGGCGGGCGCCGCGGGCTACGTGCTCAAGGAGATCAAGGGCTCCGACCTCGTCTCGGCGATCCGCCAGGTCGCGGCCGGCAACTCCCTGATCGACCCGACGCTCACCGCACGCGTCCTCGAGCGGGTGCGCAACCCACCGACGACCGCCCCGGAGCTGGCCGAGCTGACCGAGCAGGAGCTCAAGTTGCTCGCCTACATCGCCGAGGGCCTGACCAACCGCCAGATCGGCGAGCGGATGTACCTCGCCGAGAAGACCGTCAAGAACTACGTCTCCAGCATCCTGGCCAAGCTCGGCCTCGAGCGGCGTACCCAGGCCGCGGTGCTGGCCAGCAAGCTGCTCGGCGGCTGATCGCCGGCCGTCGCCCGCCCGGGTCGGGCGCGGGGTCGGCGGTGAACTGTCCACCTGCGGTGTGGTGTCCGGGGTGGATGACGCACCGCCCGCCCGGGTCGGCGCCCGCAGTGGCCCCGCTGTGACCGGCTGCTCAGCGCAGCGGGACCCGCCACACGAACGACGTACCGCACGGCTGGCGCGGGCCGAGCTCGAACGACCCACCGAGCGCGTTGGCGCGACGACGGGCGTTGCGCAGGCCGCTCTCGGCGCTGAGCGACCCCAGACCCACCCCGTTGTCGAGGACGGTCAGGCGCACCTCGCGGTCGTCGACGGCCAGCTCGACCTCGGCCTCGTCGGCGGCGGCGTGCCGGGCCAGGTTGGAGAGGGCCTCGCGGAGCACAGGCAGGAGCTGCTCGCGGACCTCGGGGGGTACGGCGGTGTCGACCGGGCCGACGGTCTGCACGCTGGGGTCGAACTTCAGCAGCGGCGCGTACTCGCGAGCCAGCTGACGCAGGTCGGCACGCAGCGACGGGGCGTGCCCGCGGTGCTGGAGCTCGAAGATCGTGCCCCGGATGTCCTTGATCGTCATGTCGAGCGCCTCGACGGCGTTGTCGATCCGCTCGGCCAGAGCCGGGCTGTTCGCCATCGAGCCGGCGCCCTGCAACTGCAGGCCGGTGGCGAACAGCCGCTGAATGACCAGGTCGTGGAGGTCGCGGGCGATCCGCTCTCGGTCGGAGGTCACCGCGAGCTCCGCGCGGTCCTCGATGGCCTGCGCCCGGTCCAGGGCCAGACCGGCCTGGTCGGCGAACGACGCGAGCAGCGCCCGCTCGTCGAACGCCAGTGGCGGGGTGCCGCCCTCGAAGAGGATCACCAGCAGGCCGCTGCCGACCAGGTGGGTGCGCAGCGGCACGAGCAGAGCTTCCAGACCATCGATGGTCAGGTCGACCGGCGAGGCGTCCCCCCGCGGCCAGACCTCGTCGCCGAGCAGCTCGAGGGCGCCCTCGACCTGCTCCTCGTCTGCGTCGTCCACGGCGGTCGTGTGCACGGCTACGCCGTTGTCGAGACGGAGCACCGAGGCCGCCACCGCCCGGGTCATGGAGCGGGCGGAGCGGGCCACCTGGCTCAGCGCCCGGCCGAGCTCGATGGGCGGCTGCAGGGTCTCGGAGAGCTCCGCGGACGCCTCGAGCCACTGCCGTCGGCGCTCGCTGAGCCCGTAGGCGCGGGCGTTGTCGATCACGAACCCGGCGGTGGTCGCGAGTGCCTCGACCAGCATCTGGTCCTCGGCTGTGAACGGTCCGCCGCCGGCCTTCTCGGTGAGGTAGAGGTTGCCGAACACCGTGCCGCGGATGCGCACCGGCACGCCCAGGAAGGCGTGCATCGGCGGGTGGTGGGCCGGGAAGCCGGCGGACTGCGGGTGCTCGGTCAGGTCGTCGAGGCGCAGTGGACGCGGCTCGTGGATGAGCAGGCCGAGGATGCCGCGGCCGTGGGGCGGGTCGCCGATCTCGGCGCGGTGCGGCCCGTTGATGCCGGTCGTCACGAACTCGGCGAGCACGAAGTCGCTGCCGACCACGCCCAGGGCGCCGTACTGCGCCCCGGTGAGCTGGGTGGCGGCCTCGACGATCCGCGACAGCACCGCGTTCAGGTCGAGGTCGGAGGAGATCGCCGAGACCGCCTCGAGGAGGGCTCGGGTGGACGCGGGCAGCGCCTCGTGGTGCTCGGACGTCACGGAGTCATCACGAACGCCAGTGTGCCGCAGTGTCGCGGGGTCGATCACACGGAACGCCGGACGGGCAGCGCCGCCTCGACGTCCCAGCCGGAGCCGATGCGCCGGCCGGACAGCTCGCTCCAGCGCAGGCGCAGGTGCAGGCTGCGACCGCCGGAGGCCCACGGGCGCGGCTCCCAGACCGCGCGGATGTGCTCGAGCTCCTCGCTGTCGGAGACCACCTCGCCCCGGCCACGGGCCACGACGCTCCATCCTCGCTGGCGCTCGTGGTCGAACTGGTCGACCTCGAACGCGAGCATGCTGTCGCGTCCGTACGTGCCCAGCACGCTGTACGGCGAGGTGCGCACCACGATCGTGTCGTCCACCACGGAGTAGTTGACCGGCACGATGTGGGGACCGTTCGGGGACGACAGCGCGATCCTGCCGCCGACGCCGGCGCGCAGCAGTCGCTCGCACTCCTCGCGGCTCAGGTCGATCGCTTCCGGCACGGGGTCCCCCTCGGGTGTTTTCTGTGGTGCTCCATGCTGTCCACGGGGTCGCTACGGTCAGCAGGGCCGATGGTCCTGACATGCGGGGCCTTCGGCGCTACTCGCTCCGGACCCCTCGGCGCACGGTGGATCCATGGAGACCACTGCGATTCCTGCGGGGACCATCGTCGTCGGGACGGACGGTTCCCCGTCCGGCGAACGGGCCCTCGAGTGGGCGATCGACCAGGCCCTGCTGGAGTCTCGGCAGCTGACCTTGGCCCACGGTGTGGACCCTTCTGGGTCCGTGTGGGTCGACCCAGCAGGGGTGGACCACCGAGCGGTGCTCGAAGCCCTGCACAGCGACGCGGTCGTGATGCTCGAGCACGCGCGCGAGCAGGTCGCCCGGCGGGCACCGGACCTGGTCGTGCACGAAGTCGTGCGGATGTCGGATGCCCGGCTGACGCTGCTGGAGCTCTCCGAGGAGGCCGCCCTCGTGGTCGTGGGCTCGCGGGGCCGCGGGCCGATCAAGAGCCTGCTGCTCGGCTCGGTGAGCCTCGCGGTCTCTCGTGAGGCGAGCTGCCCGGTGGTCGTGGTCCGGCCCAGCCAGCCCGGCACCGCCCGCAACGGCGTCCTGGTCGGGGCCGATGGCACCGACCGGTCGCTGGCGACGGTGGAGTTCGCCTACCGGCAGGCATCGCTGCACCGGATGCCGTTGACGATCATGCACTGCTTCTGGGACGCCCGTCCCGGCACCGAGGAGGAGCCGGTGGCCAGCGACGTACGCCTCGAGCTCGCGGAGTCGATCGCCGGGCTGGGGGAGAAGTTCCCGGAGGTCTCGGCTCGCACCGAGCTGGTGCGCGGGATGGCCGACGAGCGGCTGGTGCGTGCCTCGCAACGGATGGACCTCGTGGTCGTCGGTGCGCACCACGGCGGCACGCTCACCACGCTGCTCTACGGCTCGATCGCCAACGCGGTGCTCGAGCACGCCACCTGCCCGGTCGCGATCGTCCCGGAGCCGGAGGGCTGACCCGTGGACGCGGTGTCGACCGTGATGTCGCGCCGTGTGGTCGCGATCCGGTCCGACTGCGACCTCTCGGTCGCCGTCGACACGTTCCTGGCCTCGGCGGTGCGCCACCTCGTCGTCGTCGACCCCGACCGGACGGTCCGAGGTCTGCTCTCCATCGAGCAGGTCCTGGCCGCACTCGGCCTGCCCGGCTGGCCCGGGCGGGTCGGTGACCAGGTGCTGCTCGAGCCCGCCCGGGTGCGCCCCGACGACGACCTCCAGCGGGCCGCCGAGGTGATGCTCGACGCCCTGGTGGACGCGGTCGTGGTCGCCGACGAGACCGGTCGCGTCGTCGGCCTGCTCACCTGGGCCGACCTCGTGACTCATGTCGCCGGACGGCACCTGGCCGGTGAACCGGTGGTGCGGCCGTAGGTGCCGGGCTCAGTGCACGTCGCCCTCGACGTACACCCACCGGCCGGCCCGCTGCTCGAACCGGCTGCGCTCGCGCAGCTCACCCGGCACGCCGTCGCGCTCGTACGACGCCACGAACTCGACCCAGTCAGCCCCCGACCCGTCGATCCGCAGACCGGTCCAGGTGAGGCTCGGGTCGGGGGTGAGGTCGTCGGGCCGGGTGCGTGGGTGCCAGGTGCGGAACACGTAGTCGGTGTCGCCCACGGCGTATGCCGCATAGCGCGACCGCATCAGCTCCTCCGCGGTCTGTGCCGTGGCGGCCCCGCGGTGCAGCCGTCCGCAGCAGGCGTCGTAGGCCGAGCCGGAGCCGCACGGGCAGGTCCTGAGCCACGACATGTGGCGAGCCTATGATGCCGCGATGGGGATCCAGCGCACCGAGGCCGAGCGGATCGATGCCGCGCTGGAGGCCGTCCGCAAGGCGCTCTACGCGCTCAACGAGTCCGCCGACAAGCTGCGCGGCGCGCGGAAGCTGTCCGAACAGGACGTGGCCGGGGGCGGGGTGCTGTCCAGCCTCCTCAAGCGCGACGGGTTCGACCGAGCCGACCTCTCGATGCGCAGCGTCGACCTCGAGCTGGCCGAGGTGCGCCGGTGGCTCGCGGACGTCGAGATCGAGGACCTCAGTGGTCTCGGCATCGGGCGCGCCTCCCACGCCATGGACGCGTGGTTCGACAACGTCGTGACCGACCTGATGAACCACCAGCGGGTCAAGAACGCCCAGGAGCGCGTCGAGGTCCTGGGCCGCGCGCTGGTCCGGGTGCAGTCCGAGCTGCAGCGCCGACGCGCCCAGCTGGAGGCGTGAGCGCAAACGGAGACAGGGCCCGGTTGTTGATCCGCTGAGTAGCGTGGTGATGTGACCTCGGCTCCTTCCCCGAAGACGGTCGGCGAGCTCCGCGCCTCCGGCCACGTCCACAAGCACCTCCGCCAGGAGGTGCGTGACAACCTGCTCTCCGCGCTGCGCGAGGGCCGCGACCCGTGGCCCGGGCTGCACGGGTTCGACGACACCGTGATCCCGCAGCTCGAGCGGGCCCTGATCGCCGGGCACGACGTCGTGCTGCTCGGCGAGCGCGGCCAGGGCAAGACCCGGCTGCTGCGCACCATGGTCGGGCTGCTCGACGAGTGGACGCCGGTGATCGACGGCTCCGAGCTCGGCGAGCACCCCTACGACCCGATCACCCACGTCTCCCAACGGCGGGCGGCCGAGCTGGGCGACGAGCTGCCGGTCGCGTGGCGGCACCGCAGCGAGCGCTACTCCGAGAAGCTCGCGACTCCCGACACCTCTGTCGCCGACCTGATCGGCGACGTCGACCCGATGAAGGTCGCGGAGGGGCGGTCCCTGGGCGACCCGGAGACCATCCACTTCGGCCTGATCCCGCGCAGCCATCGCGGCATCGTGGCCATCAACGAGCTGCCCGACCTCGCCGAGCGGATCCAGGTCGCGATGCTCAACGTGATGGAGGAGCGCGACATCCAGATCCGCGGCTACGTGCTCCGGCTGCCCCTCGACGTGCTCGTCGTCGCGAGCGCCAACCCGGAGGACTACACCAACCGCGGCCGGATCATCACCCCGCTCAAGGACCGCTTCGGCGCCGAGATCCGCACCCACTACCCGACCGTGATCGAGGACGAGATCGCGGTGATCCGGCAGGAGGCCGACCTGGTCGCCGAGGTGCCGGACGCCCTGGTCGAGATCCTGGCCCGCTTCACCCGCGCCCTGCGCGAGTCCAACGCCGTCGACCAGCGCTCCGGCGTCTCCGCGCGGTTCGCGATCGCGGGCGCGGAGACCATCGCCGCCTCAGCGCTGCACCGGGCCACCTCCCAGGGTGAGGACGCCGCGGTCGCGCGGGTCGTCGACCTCGAGACGGCGGTCGACGTGCTCGGCGGCAAGATCGAGTTCGAGAGCGGTGAGGAGGGTCGCGAGACCGAGATCCTCAACCACCTGCTGCGTACCTCCGTCGCCGAGACCGTGCGCCACCACTTCCGCGGCCTCGACTTCGCCCTGCTGGTCGCCGCGATCGAGAACGGCGCGATGGTCACCACCGGCGAGCAGGTCACCGCGCGCGACTTCCTCACCGGCCTTCCGGTGCTCGGCGAGTCCGAGCTGTACGACGAGGTCTGCGACCGGCTGGGCGCGACCAACGACGGAGAGCGAGCCTGCGCGATCGAGCTGGCGCTGGAGGGCCTCTACCTGGCCCGCAAGATCGGCAAGGACGCCGCCGGCGGGGAGACCGTCTATGGCTGACCTATGGGCGGCACGCCGATGAAGGACCGGACGCGGTTCAAGCGCTACGAGGGCGGTGACCCGCTCGCGCCACCGGTGGACCTCGCGGAGGCGCTGGACGCCATCGGTGAAGACGTGATGGCGGGGTACTCCCCGGAGCGGGCGATGCGCGAGTTCCTGCGCCGCGGGGGGCAGGACCAGGCCGGCCTCGACGAGCTCGCGCGCCGGGTGGCCGAGCGCCGGCGTGAGCTGACCCAGCGTCACAACCTCGACGGCACCCTCCAGGAGGTGCGCGAGCTGCTCGACCACGCGCTGCTCGAGGAGCGCAAGCAGCTGGCCCGGGACGCGATGATGGACGACGCCGACCGCGCGTTCCGCGAGATGCAGCTCGAGGGTCTCCCGCCGTCGACTGCTGCGGCGGTGAGCGAGCTGTCGTCGTACGACTGGCAGAGCCGTGAGGCCCGCGAGGACTACGACAAGATCAAGGACCTGCTCGGCCGGGAGCTGCTCGATCAGCGGTTCGCGGGCATGAAGCAGGCGCTGGAGAACGCCGACGACGGGGACCGCGCCGCGGTCAACCAGATGCTCCAGGACCTCAACGGCCTGCTCGACAAGCACCGGCGCGGCGAGGACACCCGGGCCGACTTCGACGAGTTCATGGCCCAGCACGGCGACTTCTTCCCCGAGAACCCCCAGAACATCGACGAGCTGCTCGACTCGCTCGCCCAGCGCTCCGCCGCCGCGCAGCGGATGCTGAACTCGATGAGCCCCGAGCAGCGCGAGGAGCTCATGCAGCTCTCCGCGCAGGCCTTCGGGTCCCCGGAGCTGATGGAGTCGCTCAACCAGCTCGACGCCAACCTGCAGGCACTGCGGCCCGGTGAGGACTGGGGCGGCTCGGAGCGGATGGACGGCGACCAGGGCCTCGGGCTCGGCGACGGCACCGGTGTCTTCCAGGACCTCGCCGATCTCGACCAGCTCGCCGAGCAGCTGTCGCAGTCCTACGGCGGCGCCCGGATGGACGACCTCGACCTCGACAAGCTCGCCCGCCAGCTCGGTGACGACGCCGCGGTCGACGCACGCACCCTCCAGCGGCTCGAGCAGGCACTGCGCGACTCCGGCTACGTCAAGCGCGGCACCGACGGTCAGCTGCGGCTCTCGCCGAAGGCGATGCGCCAGCTCGGCAAGGCGCTGCTCCGCGACGTCGCGGAGCGGATGTCGGGCCGCCAGGGCCAGCGCGACCTGCAGCGCGCCGGTGCGGCCGGCGACCTGTCCGGCGCGACCCGCGAGTGGGCGTACGGCGACACCGAGCCCTGGCACGTGCCCCGCACCATGCTCAACGGCGTGCTGCGCCGCGCCGGCGACCCGTCCGCGCCGCTGCTGAGCATCGACGACGTCGAGGTGCAGGAGACCGAAGGCCGCACCCAGGCCGCGGTGGCGCTGCTGGTCGACACGTCGTTCTCGATGGCGATGGACGGCCGCTGGGTGCCGATGAAGCGCACGGCGCTGGCGCTCCACACGTTGATCCGCTCGCGCTTCCGCGGCGACGCGCTGCAGCTGATCGGCTTCGGGCGCCACGCCGAGGTGATGGAGATCGAGGAGCTCACGGGGCTGGACGCACGCTGGGACAAGGGCACCAACCTCCACCACGCGCTGCTGCTCGCCAACCGGCACTTCCGCAAGCACCCCAACGCCCAGCCGGTCCTGCTCATCGTCACCGACGGAGAGCCGACCTCGCACCTCGAACCCGACGGCGAGGTCTACTTCTCCTACCCGCCGCACCCGCTGACCGTGGCGTACGCCGTACGCGAGCTCGAGAACGCCGGCCGCCTCGGTGCGCAGACGACGTTCTTCCGCCTGGGCGAGGACCCGGGCCTGGCGCGCTTCATCGACCAGATGGCGCGCCGGGTCGACGGGCGAGTCGTCGCTCCTGAGCTCGACGACCTCGGCGCCGCGGTGGTCGGGTCCTACCTGGGTTCGCGGGCCCCTGGCCGCGGTTCGGGCGGTGGCGGCTACGACGACTGGTTCGGCGGTCGCGGGTTCTGGGTCGGTGGCTGAGCCCGCCTCCACGCGCGGACTGCTCACGTTCGGCCACGGCACGGCCGGGCGCGACGAGCTCGTCGCTCTGCTGCGCGGAGCCGGCGTCGCGCAGGTCGTCGACGTGCGCCGGTTCCCGGGCAGCCGGCGCGACCCGGACCTCAGCAGCGAGGCCATGGGCACCTGGCTCCCCGACGCCGGGGTGGAGTACCTCTGGGAGCCGCGGCTGGGCGGCCGGCGCCGGATCCCCGCGGAGCAGGACGCCGACGTAGACGGCTGGTGGCGGGTGGCGGCGTTCCGGGCGTACGCCGCGCACATGCGCACCGAGGAGTTCCGCGGCGGCCTGGAGGAGCTGCTCACGCGCCTGTACGTTGCCCCGACCGCCATCATGTGCAGCGAGTCGCTGTGGTGGCGCTGCCACCGCCGGCTGATCAGCGACGCCGTGCTCCTGCTGCGCGGCATCCCCGTCGGTCACCTGGCCCACGACGGCCGGCTGACCGAGCACGTGCCGCCCCCGGCAGCCACGGTCGTGGCGGGGCAGCTTCACTACGACGAGTGAGAGGGCAGCCGGCTTCGGCGTGCTACGGGACTAGGACGATCCGGCCGAGGACGCCACCCTGGTCCATCTGGCGATGAGCGTCGGCGGCCCGCTCGAGCGGCAGCACCGCGTGGACGACCGCCTGCAGCTCGCCACGTGACGCTCGGGCAAACAGGTCGGTTCGGACGGCGTGCCGCGCGGGAACGGGCACCGACCCGAGGCTGAACGTCGCGACCGATCGGGACTGCTGGAAGCTCTCCATCAGCCGCAGACCGAAGTCAGCCGGCGGGAACCCCGCGACCGCGCCGACCAGGACCAGGCGACCGTTCGGCGCGAGCCGGTCGATGAACGAGGGCACGTCGGGCCCGGCGACGACGTCGATGATGACATCGAACGACCCGGGCGCACCGGGGCTGCCGTTGCCGGCGCGGTCCAGGATGTCGGTCACGCCGAAGTCCCTGAGACGCTGGCCGCGCTCGACCGACGACGTGGTCACCGCGATGCGGCCGGCCCCGCGGCGGACGGCGATCTGCAGGGTCGAGAGGCCGATGCTCCCGGCTGCGCCGCGCACGAGGAGTGACTCGCCCGCAACGAGACGTGCGTGCTCGAGGGCGAAGTGGGCGACCGTCGCCGCACTGCCGAGCGTCACCGCCTGGATGGGAGAGAGTTCATCCGGGATGATCACGAGCTCGTCCACGGGCGCGACAGCGTGCTCAGCGTAGGCACCGGACGTGCCGGTGCCGGCCCACGCACGACGTCCGATCCATGCCGGGTCGACGCCGGCTCCGACCGCGGTGACCGCCCCTGCCACCTCCCCGCCCGGAACCATGCCACGCGGGAACCCCGAGCCGAGCGTGCCTCGGCGAATGGCCGCGTCGACACCGCCGACGCCGATCGCCTCGGAGCTGACCAGGACGTGACCGCGCGGCGGAGCCGGGATGGGAACGTCCACCACCGTCATGCCGCTCGGATCCCCGAACTCCTCGATCACCACTGCCTTCACGGGGTCTCCTCACCTGCGGGGTACCGTCACGACGTTAGGGGACGCTCCCGTCCACATGACGGAAGTGAGGAGCATGGGGTCGGAGATGCCTCAGAAGCTCCGCGCGGATGCCCAGGGCAACCGTGAGCGGATCCTGGTGGCGGCGCGGGAGGCGTTGTCCGAGCGCGGCCTGGACGTCGGCATGCGCGAGATCGCCCGTCGTGCCGAGGTCGGACCAGCGACCCTGTATCGCAGGTTCCCCACCAAGCAGGTCCTCGTCGAGGAGGTGTTCGAACTCGAGCTGCGGACCTGTCGAGAGATCGTGACCGACGGGTGTGCCGACACCGACCCCTGGCGCGGGTTCGCCTCTGTCGTACGCCGGCTCACTGCGTTGAACGTCCTCAATCGCGGATTCGTCGACGCGTTCATGTCGACTGAGCCCGATGCCGCTGCGATCGCCGGCCACCGGCGCGAGCTCCTGGGCGCCCTCGATTCGCTCGCGCGTCGGGCTCAAGCGGCTGGCGAGCTGCGTCGGGACTTCATCATCGACGACCTGGTGCTCGTGCTACTCGCCGGACGCGGGTTGGCGGCCGTGCCCGGTCCCGCGCGCGTCAAGGCCGCGGAGCGGTTCGCCGGACTTGCCCTTGACGCGTTCCGCGCACCGAGGCCGCCGGTGGTCGACGCGTGATGGCCTGCGCGGGGTGGCGGTGGTCGAGCGGTGTGCGGGCGCGCGGGTGGTCCCGCTTCCTGGTGGTTGGGGCGGCGTGGTTGCGGTCCGCGGTCGGGTTGCGGGTGCGCGGTGGCCCGGGTGCTGTGGTGAGGGCTTCCAGGTCTTCGGTCTATGTGCGTCGGGTGAAGGCGACCTTTCCGTTGGGGAGGTAGGTGGTCTCGTAGTCGGGGTCGTGCGCCCGCGCGTGGTGGTGGGGGCAGTAGAGCCGGGCGTGTTTGAGGTCGGTGACCCCGCCGGATGCCCAGGGTGGGTCGTGGTGGGTCTGGCAGCCGCCGGGTGGGGTGTCGCAGTCGTCGGAGGTGCAGCCGCCGTCGCGGATGCCGAGGGCGATCCTCTGGGCTTTGGTGTGGAAGCGGCGGGTGCGGCCGAGGTCGAGGACTTCGGAGGGTCCGCTGAGGACGGCGGGGATGATCCCGGCCTCACACGCCAACCGGCGGGCTTGGCCGGGGGAGATCACGGCGCCGGTGTCGAGGACCCCGGGCTTGAGGCCGTCGGTGAGGGTCTCGACCGGGATGGTCACGACGACGGTGGCGGACACTCCGCCGGCGTGGGGGAGCTTGTCGGCGGGGTAACGCTCGATCAGCTCGACGAACGCCTGGCCCATCCGTTCCGGGCTGGGCTTGCGTTCCCCGAGGTGGCCCTCGACCGCGGCGCGGTGTTTGGGGGCCGCGATCGCGAGGAGCTGCTTGCGGAGCATCTGCCCCTGGACGGTGGGCAACGCGAAGGTGCCGCGGGTGATGCCGTCGGGGTCGTCGTGCATCGTCAGGCGGGTGGCCTGGGCGGCGACCCGTTCCTCGGCCTGCAACAGCTTGGCCTGGTGGGCGTCGGCTGCTTCGGGGTCGATGACGTGCAACAGACCCTTGCCGAGGTGGCGTAGCGCGATGGCGTCGAAGTGGGCTGCCTGCCCGACGAGGTGTTCCTCGGCCTGTTGCACCAGCCCGGGGTCGAGGTGGTCGGGGAGGTCCTCGACCGCGCGGATGATGACCCGGGCCTGGTCGACCAGCAGGTCCCCAATCTTCAGCGCGTCGTGGACGACCGGGTGGTGCTCGAGGCCGGTGGCGAGGCGGGTCTTGCGGTGGGCCTCGGTCCTTGTCATGCGGGTGGTGTGGGCCCACCAGTTCGCCACCGACGTCGCGCCGACCTGCTCCGCCACGCCGACAGCGCCGGCGTGTGACGCGACCCGGGCTTCGAGCTCCGCGATACGAGAAGCAGCGCGGGTGATCTCGGTCAGCGTGTGGGCGGTCTCGTCGGTGCCCATGGACCACAGCGACGTATCGGAGATGTCGTCGAGGAGGGCGTGGAGATCGGTGACGGCGCGGCTGACCCGGTGTGAAGGGTGTGCTTGTGCGGTCATCGCCACTCCCGAGATGAAGTCGTGGCGACAGTCTAACGAACAGGTGTTCGAGTTGTCAAGGAGCAGAAGTCGACTCGTTCCGGCGGGGTGGTTTCGAGGCTCGGGCCTGGCGGCCCTCGCACCTCAACCACCGGAGGTCGGTGGTTGAGGTGTGAACCGCCCCGGGATGTCCGGAGACTTCATTAGTTGGAAGAGGATGAAGTCATGGCACGTCCCAGCAAGTACCCCCGGGAGCTGCGTGAGCGCGCGGTGCGGGCGGTGGCCGAGTCGGTGGCGCAGGGTGAGTACCCCACTGAGTTCCAGGCGATCCGTGCGATCGCTGGTCAGCTCGGGCTTGGTTCGGCAGAGACGCTGCGCAAGTGGGTGCGTCAGGCCGAGGTCGACGGGGGCACTCGTCCGGGCAAGACGACCGAGGAGATCGTTGAGATCCGGGAGCTGAAGAAGAAGGTCGCTGAGCTCGAGCGGGCGAACCAGATCTTGAAGTCGGCCTCGGCTTTCTTCGCGGCGGAGCTCGACCGCCAACCCCGGTTCTGATCGAGTTCATCGACCAGCATCGCGACCTGTACGGAGTCGAGCCGATCTGCCGGGTGCTCACCGAGCACGGCGCCAAGATCGCTCCGTCGACCTACTACGAGGCCCGCACCAGGGCGCCCTCGAAGCGCGCCCTGCGTGACGCCGAGATCGTCGCGTTGATCCGGGTCGCGCGTGAGCACCGGTTCCGTGCCAGGTTCGGTGCCCGCAAGATGTGGCTGCACTTGCGTGCACAAGGCCACGACGTGGCCCGGTGCACCGTGGAACGGCTGATGGCCGCCCAGGGCTGGACGGGCGCGTTGCGGGGCAAACAGGTCCGCACCACGATCCCCGCCCCGGCCGACCCGCGCCCGGCCGATCTGGTCGACCGGGACTTCACCGCACCGGCCCCGAACCGGCTCTGGGTCGCGGACTTCACCTACGTCGCGACCTGGTCCGGCACCGTCTACGTGGCCTTCGTCTTCGACGTCTTCTCACGCCGGATCGTGGGCTGGCGGGCAGCCACACGGATGACCACCCATCTGGTCCTCGACTGCCTCGAGCACGCCCTGTGGACCCGCGACCGTGACGGTGTCGGCGACCTGACCGGGCTGGTGCACCACACCGACGCCGGCAGCCAGTACACCTCGTTCGCGTTCACCAATCGCCTCATCGAGGCCGGCGTGGATGCCTCAGTGGGTTCGGTGGGTGACGCCTACGACAACGCCCTGGCCGAGTCGCAGATCGGGATCTACAAGACCGAGCTCATCCGCCCCGAAGGCCCCTGGAGCGACGTCGAGGAGGTCGAGCTCGCCACCTTGACGTGGGTCACCTGGTTCAACACCGAGCGCACCCACGAATCCATCGACGACCTGACACCCATCCAGGCCGAGGAAGTTCACTACGCTGCACGAAACCGTCTCCTCCCGACCGGGTAGAGACACCACACGAAGTATCCGGAAACCCCGGGGCGGTTCAGTGCGAGGAGCCCCAGCGACGAGCCTCGAAACCACCGCGCGGGGAGGCGGCGGTCAGGGGGCCGGGAGGAGGCCGTGGCCGCGGCGGACCTGTCCCGCCTTGCTGCCAACGACGGCGACCACAATCGGCCTGAAGCCGATGCACATCTCGACGCGGGCGCTTGGGCTTCGGCGGTTTCGAGGCTCGCGCCTGGCGGCCCTCGCACCTCAACCACCGTCGTCGAGGCGGCGGTCCGAAGGCCGGGAGGAAGCCGTGACCGCGGCGGACCTGTCCCGCCTTGCTGCCAACGACGGCGACCACAATCGGCCTGAAGCCGATGCACATCTCGACGCAGGTGGGTGGGCTTCGGCGGTTTCGAGGCTCGCGCCTGGCGGCCCTCGCACCTCAACCACCGTCGTCGAGGCGGCGGTCCGAAGGCCGGGAGGAAGCCGTGACCGCGGCGGACCTGTCCCGCCTTGCTGCCAACGACGGCGACCACAATCGGCCTGAAGCCGATGCACATCTCGACGCAGGTGGGTGGGCTTCGGCGGTTTCGAGGCTCGGTCCTGGCGGCCCTCGCACCTCAACCACCGTCGTCGAGGCGGCGGTCCGAAGGCCGGGAGGAAGCCGTGACCGCGGCGGACCTGTCCCGCCTTGCTGCCAACGACGGCGACCACCGACGACCTGAGACCGACGTACATCTCGACGCGGGCGCTTGGGCTTCGGCGGTTTCGAGGCTCGGTCCTGGCGGCCCTCGCACCTCAACCACCGTCGTCGAGGCGGCGGTCCGAAGGCCGGGACGAAGCCGTGACCGCGGCGGACCTGTCCCGCCTTGCTGCCAACGACGGCGACCACCGACGACCTGAGACCGACGTACATATCGACGCAGGTGGGTGGGCTGCGGTGGTTTCGAGGCTCGCTTCGCTCGCACCTCAACCACCGGATCCGCGGCGGACAGGCGGCGGTCCGAAGGCCGGGGACAATGGTGAGTGGAGCGCGCCGTATCCGCCTTGCTGCCATCCGCGGCGACCACCGCCTACCTCAAGCCGACGTCCGTCTCGGCGTGGCTGCGTTGGCTGCGGGGTCTCGACAAGCTCGACCAACGGCCAGGCGATCGTCGCACCTCGACCACGGCTCAGAGGCCGGGGACCATCCGGACCCAGTTGGCGCAGGCGCGGGTGTTGGTGCGGCGGACGCCGGCGCAGGGGGGCATCCGGTCGGGGCGTTCGAGCTCGTCGGTGTGGAGGTCGCGGACGAGCAGCTCGCGCACGAGCTCGTGCGCCTCGCCGACCACCAGGCAGTCGCAGATGACCAGCCGCTCGAGGTAGCGACGCTCCAGGGACGTCGCGGTGGGGGAGCGCAGGTCACGGAAGCGCTGCGCCCACAGCAGGGAGGAGTCGCAGCCGAACTCCTCGACCATCCGCCCCACGAAGCACACCAGGCACTCGCCCTCCTGTGGCTCGCGCTCGACCACGGCCGCCAGGTAGTGCTCGGCTCCCGCCGCCACCGACGTCTCGTTCATGGGGACTGTCTAGCGCCCGCCGCCGACATTACGGGTCCAAGGACCCTGGGGCGGCCGACTGAGCCGGGTGACCATGGGCCGGTGGAGCACGCGCGTGTCCGCGTCTACTGGCTGCCCCTCGGGGCGGGCGGGCGGCTCGTGGCGCGCAACGGCCGCGCCTTCGAGTCGTGGGCCGCCCGCCGCGAGCGCCGGGCTCCGTGCGACCTCTACCACGCGGCGCTCGAGGTGAAGATCTGCTCGGCGAGCTACGTCATCGAGATGGCACCCGCTTGGAGCCGGGTCGCCGAGGACCGCGGCGCGGTGGCGACCGGGCCGGTGGGGATGCGGTGGCTGGGCCGGCTGTCGCTGTTCCGCTACGAGGTACGCCGCTGGCGCGACGGCGTGATCCCCGACCGCGACGCAGCCGTCGGCGGGCCGGTGGCCGTCGGGACGG
The DNA here is from genome assembly GCF_057747975.1 of Nocardia sp. 149-1B. Classification (NCBI taxonomy): domain Bacteria; kingdom Bacillati; phylum Actinomycetota; class Actinomycetes; order Mycobacteriales; family Nocardiaceae; genus Nocardia; species Nocardia sp. 149-1B. Next base: position 3,904,869 of record NZ_CM173233.1, on the reverse strand, counting down.
ACTCCACCCGCGCGATCCACCTGCTCGCGCTCGTGCCGCTGGTGCCCGAGCTCACCTGGGGCCGCGACGAGCTCGGCCTGGGCGAGATGTGGAACTCCAACTCGCTGGTCGCCTGGCTGTTGGCCGGCAGCGGCCACGAGGTCGAGGGGCTGGGACCGCCGGCGGGTGGACGGGCGCCCGGGTGGGATGCCGGGCTGCGGCTGGTCCGGGCCTGGGACGACGTGGCGGCCTGAGCCAGCCGGTCAGGCCGGGTGCAGGATCGCGGCCAGCTCCTCGACGCCGTCGACGAGCCGGGTGCCGGGCCGGGCCCACGAAGCGTTGGCGTCCACCGGATGCACCGGCACGCCTGCCGGCAGCACTCCACTGGCGACCAGCGACGAGGCGAGCGCGGTGGCGCCGGCCAGGTCGTAGCCGCACGGCGCGACCACGATCACGTCGGGGGCGGCCTCGTGGACGCTCTCCCAGAGGACCCGCTCGGACCTGGCGCCGGCCTTGCCGAGGAGGGGTACGCCGCCGGCCGCCTCGATCATCTCCGGCACCCAGTGCCCCGGGGCGTACGGCGGGTCGGTCCACTCCAGGAGCATCACGCGCGGCCGAGCCCGGCCGGACACGTGGGCGGCCACCGCGGTCAGCCGCGCCCGCTGCGCGTCGACCAGCGCCGCCGCCTCGGCCTCGTGGCCGGTCACCACGCCGAGCTCCAGGATCGAACCGAAGACCTCGCCGAGCGTGTGCGGGTCGATCGTGAGGACCCGGGCGGTGCAGCCGAGGTGGGCGAGCGCGTCGTCGACGACCGAGACGTCGACCGCGCACACCGCGCAGAGGTCCTGGGTGACGACCAGATCGGCATCGAGGTCGGCGAGGGCGTCCTCGGCCAGGTGGTAGAGGTCCTCGCCGCGGGCCATCGCGCCCACGACGTACGCGTCGATCTCCGCCGGCGTCAGCCCGTGCGGCATCGCGGAGGTGGACACGATCGTGCGGGTGCGCGCGTCGGGAGGGAAGTCGCACTCGAACGTCACGCCCACGACATCGTCGCCGGCGCCGATCGCGAACAGGATCTCCGTGGTGGAGGGGAGCAACGAGACGATCCGCACGCCTCGACACTAGGGGGAAGGCCCTGGGGTCGAGGCGTGCGGATCGGTGAGGAGGCGGTCGTCAGGAGACCGTCTTCAGCGCCAGGTCGGTCATGTCGATCGACTTCGGGATCGAGGGCGCCGTGGCGTCCATCGACATCGCGCTCGTGTAGACGATGAACTTGCCCTGGCGGGCGAACAGCGTGTTGAACACCATCGACGTGGTCTGGTCGCCGGTCTTGCAGGTGGACTTCATCTGGTAGCCCCAGCGCTCGTCGCCGAGGCTGAACTTGATCTTCTTCATCGAGGTCTTGCAGTCCGGCTGACCGCCGCCACCGCCGCCACCACTGCCGCCGCCCGGGTTGGTCGGGCAGTCCTTGGTGGCCTTCGCGGACCCGTGCAGGTAGGCGATCGCGGCCTTCGTGCTCGGGAACTGCATCGCGGTCGCGGAGACCATGGGCCGCTCGCCGGTCACGACGTACGCGTCGGCGTCGCCGGAGCTGTAGTCGGGGGAGTACGACGCGCTGCGCTGCGACGCGCCCTTGATCACCTTGGTGGTGCCGCACTTCTTGCCCGGGCCGTAGACCTTGCCGGCGCTCTCGCTCGCGGTGCCGCCGTCGAGGTGGGGGTAGATCTTCGCGACGGCCTCGATCGTCGGGACCTCGGCGCCGGCCGCGGTGGCGGCGGGGGCGAGTGCGACGACGGTCAGGGCGGGGGCGACGAGCGCGGTCAGCGCCCGGGTCAGCCAGCGGCGGTGCATGGGGACTCTCTCTCGTTGAGGGGTGTTTGCTTCGGTGAGAGGACGATGTCGCGGGCCGCTTGAGGTCCGCTGGGAGCCGACTTGGAGAATGGCCGCGATGGACGACCCCACGGTGACCGTGCTCGCCCTGCTCGGCCTGGCGGGGCTCGCGGCAGGGTTCGTCGACGCGGTCGTGGGCGGCGGCGGGCTGATCCAGCTCCCCGCGCTCCTGCTCGGGCTCCCGGGTGCCAGCCCGGTCCACGTGCTGGCCACCAACAAGCTCGCCTCGATCTGCGGCACGACGGTGAGCAGCGCGACGTACTACCGCCGGATCCGGCCCGATCCGCGCACCTTCGGGCCGCTGATGCTCTTCGCGTTCGCCGGGTCCGCTGCCGGCGCCGTGGTCGCGAGCCACATCCCGGGGGAGGCGTTCCAGCCGATCGTGCTCGTCGCGCTGGTCGTGGTCGGCGCGTACGTGCTGTTCCGGCCGTCGCTCGGCGACGAGACGCTGCTGCGGTTCGCCGGTCACCGGCACACGACGGTGGCGATGCTGACCGGGCTGACGATCGGGTTCTACGACGGCGCGCTCGGCCCGGGTACCGGCAGCTTCTTCGTGATCACGCTGGTAGGTCTGGTCGGCTACAGCTTCCTCGAGGCCTCCGCCAAGGCTCGGATGGCCAACTGGGCCACGAATCTCGCCGCCCTGTGCGTGTTCGTCCCCCAGGGCGCGGTGGTGTGGCACGTCGGGGTCGTGATGGGCGGCTGCAATCTCGTGGGTGGTTACCTGGGGGCGCGTACGGCGGTCGCGCGCGGAGCCGGGTTCGTGCGGGCCTTCTTCGTGGTGGTGGTCGCGGCGTTCGTGGTCCGCATCGGCGGCGACGTCCTGGGGCTGTGGTCATGAGGCTGGGGTCGTGATCAGCTACCTCACGATCGCGCGCGACGCGGAGGCCGAGATCGAGGTCAAGCGCTCGCGGTTCCTGTGCACGCTCGTCCGGGTCGAGGACGAGGAGGCGGCCCGCGCGGTCGTCGACCGCCTGCGCCGCGAGCACTGGGACGCGCGTCACCACTGCTCGGCGTTCCGGATCGGCCAGGTCGAGCGCTCCTCCGACGACGGCGAGCCCGCCGGCACCGCCGGCGCCCCGATGCTCGAGGTGCTCCGCGGCCATGCCGGCGAAGGCGTGAGCGACGTCGTCGCGGTGGTGACCCGCTGGTTCGGGGGCACGCTGCTCGGTGCGGGCGGGCTGGTCCGGGCCTACGGCGACGCCGTCCGCGCCGGTCTCGACGAGGCGGGCACCCTGCGCCGCACGCTGGTGCGCGAGCACCTGCTGGAGCTCGACCACGCCGAGGCCGGCCGGATCGAGAGCGAGCTGCGGTCCCGCGGCGTCGTCGTGCTGGACTCGGCGTACGCCGCGAGGGTCACCCTGCGGCTCGGCGTACCGCCCGAGGAGGAGGCACGGCTGGCCGCACTGGTCGCCGAGCTCACCGCCGGCACCGGCGAAACGCGGGTGGCCGGCGAGCGATGGGTGGATAGCCTCACATCATGAACTCACCCCACGAAGCCGCTCGCTGCGCTCACGCCTCCGCGGGGACCCCGACATGAGCATTCCGGTGGACCTCGCCGACCTGCCGAAGACCCTGGCGGACTTCGACCGCGGCTACCTGCTGACCAGTGCGGAGGGGCGCGTCAAGGCGGTCTCGGTGCGCGCGGTCGCTGCCGACGGCACGCTGCGGGTCGCGAGCCCGGGCCGCGGGTCGGTCGCCAACGTCGGCGCCAACCCCACGGTCACCCTGCTGTTCCCGCCGCTGGAGCCGGGCGGCCTCACCTTGCTGGTCGACGGCACTGCGGCGACGGAGGGCGACGACGTGGTGGTGACGCCGGGCAGCGCGATCCTGCACGTGTCCGTCGCTGGGGACCGCGTATGAACACCTCACCGTTCTGGGTCAGCGCGTTCCTCGACTTCGCCCCCGACGACTTCGAGCGGGGCGTGGCCTTCTGGCAGGGCGTCACCGGCTACGAGCTCTCCGAGCGGCGTGGCCTCGACGGTGCGTTCGCCACGCTGGTGCCGCCGGACGGCGACGACTACCTGCGGGTGCAGCGACTCGGCGGCGGCGACGGGCGCGTGCACCTCGACCTCCACGTCGAGAGCCCGATGGTGGCCGCCGAGGCCGCGATCGAGCTCGGCGCCCAGGTGCTGATGCGCCACGAGCAGGGGTACGTCGTGCTCCGCTCGCCCGGTGGCTTCGTGTTCTGCTTCGTGCGCCACCACGCCTCGCACCGCCCCGCGCCGGCGACCTGGCCGGGCGGCAACCGCTCCTCCGTCGACCAGGTGTGCCTCGACCTGCCCTCCGACCTGCACGCGGCGGAGGTGGCCTTCTGGCAAGCGCTGACCGGGTGGGAGTTCCAGGACTCGGTGTCCGCGGAGTTCTCCCGGCTGCACCCACCGGACGGCCAGCCGTTGCGCTGGCTGCTGCAGCGGCTCGACGAGCTCGACGGCGAGGTCTCCGCACACCTCGACCTGGCCACCGACGACCGGGAGGCCGAGGCCGCCCGGCACGTCGCCCTCGGCGCGAGCATCGCCCGGGTCCACGAGCACTGGACCGTGCTGATCGACCCCGTCGGGACGACGTACTGCATCACCGGGCGCAAGCCGTGACGCGCGCGGACCCGCCCGTCGCAGCGGACGAGAGGACGACCCTGCTCGCGTTCCTCGACTACCACCGGGACACGCTGCGGCTCAAGACCGACGGCCTCGACGCCGCGCAGCTCGCGACCACGCTGCCGCCGTCGGAGATGACGCTCGGCGGGATGCTCAAGCACCTGGCGCTGGTCGAGCAGTCCTGGCTCCGCCGGGTCTTCCTCGGGGAGGAGTTCTCCGAGCCGTGGGCCTCGGTCGACTGGGACGCCGACTGGGACTGGGACTGGCACAGCGCCGTCGACGACTCACCCGAGGAGCTCCGGGCGCTCTTCGACGAGGCGGTCGCTGACTCCGACACGGTGATCGCAGCCTCGAGCCTGGACGACCCCGCAGTCCGGCCGGACAAGCGGACCGGCGAGCACGCCAGCCTGCGGTGGATCCTGCTGCACCTGGTGGAGGAGTACGCCCGCCACAACGGCCACGCCGACCTGATCCGCGAGTCGATCGACGGCGCCACGGGAGAGTGAGGGGCCGGGTCAGCCCTCGCGGAAGGCGACCCCGAAGCCTCCTCGCGGGTAGTGCCACCTCAGCCCGCGGTCACCTGCCAGGGCGAAGCAGGCCCCGCACTCGAGGCACGCGGCGTGCTGGACGACGATCGTGTCGTCGGGCCCCGGTGAGTAGACGTGGGCCGGACAGACGCGGGTGAGGAGCTCCAGCAAGCCGGTCGCCCGGGCGACGTCCTGGTCGATCTCGATGTGGGACTCCTCGTGGTCGACCGTGTAGCGGTTGCGCGCGAGCCGCTCGGGGACCGTTCCGATGCCGGCCATCACAACGACCTCGATGCCGAGAGCGCGTCGGCGGCGACCCTGCGGATCGAGACGCCAGAGCCGCGCAGGGTCCGCCACCCGGCGCGGACGAGGTGGCGGCGAGGCGAGGTGTCGAGGTCGTAGACGTCGTGGAGAACGTCGGCAGCGAGCTGGCCGTAGGCGCCGTACAGGCCCTGCCGCTCGAAGAAGCGCGGTGCTCGAGCGTAGGTCGTCATGTCCTGCCCCACGAACGACCGGTCCAGTGCTGCGGGATAGTCGGCCAGGGCCGCCATCGACCGGTCGCCGGACTCGAGCGCGCGGTGGATCACCTGGGCGGCCACGATGCCGGAGCCCGCCGCGAGGTCCATGCCGCGGACGGTGAAGCCGGTGTTCAGCGTCAGACCGGCGGCGTCGCCCACCACGACCAGCCCGGGCCTGGTGAGGTCGTGCATCATCGCGCGGCCGCCCTCGGCCACGAGGTGGCAGCCGTACTCCAGGGGCTCGCCGCCGGCGATCAGGGGTGCGATCGCCGGATGCGCCAGGAGGCGGTCGTGCAGGTCGCTGGCCGCGAGCCGGGAGTGCTCGAGCTCGTCGAGCCGGACCACGACGCCGACCGAGACCGAGTCACGGTTGGTGTAGAGGAACCCACCTCCGCCAAGACCGGCCGTGCAGTCGCCGACCAGGGCGTACGCCGCGCCCTCACCGGGCGCCAACCCGAACCGTTCCTCGATCATGGCGGCGGGCATTCCGAGCACCGACTTGACCCCGAGTGCCAGCTGCTGCGGCGGTGCTGCCTCGCGGATGCCGATGCTGCGGCACAGGAAGGAGTTCACGCCGTCGGCGGCCACGACCGCGTGGGCGCGCAGCTCGTCGCCGCCGGCCCGGATCCCGACGACCCGGTCGCCCTCGCGGATGAGGGTGTCGACGAGCACGCCCGGCATCACCACCGCGCCCGCGGACTCGCACTGGGCGGCGAGCCAGGGGTCCAGCCGGGCGCGCAGCACCGAGACCGCGTTGACGGGGCTCGCCAGACGGTCGTCGCTGTAGTCCAGCGTCACGTGGGATCCGGGGTTGAGGAAGGTCATGCGGTTGCTGGTGATCACCCGCTCGACCGGGGCCTGCGCGGCGAAGTCCGGCCAGACCTGCTCCAGGATGCGGCAGTAGAGGATGCCGCCGGAGAGGTTCTTGGACCCGGGAGCGGGCCCGCGCTCGACCAGCAGCACGTCGTGTCCAGCGCGCGCGAGCTGGTAGGCGCTCACGCATCCGGCGATCCCGGCGCCGACCACGATGACGTCGAAGTCGACGTCGGGGCCGGTGTCGGGGCCGGTGTCGGGGCCCGGTGACGAAGTCATGTCCCGCTCCTCGGGGTAGGTCCCCGGGATGGAGTGGGCGCTCCATCCCGGGGAGAGGGGGTCAGACGAGCACGCCGTGCTCGATCTGCTCGGCGATGTCGTCGGCCGCCAGCCAGCCCGACGTCAGGGAGAACCCGTTGGCCGAGCCCGGGATCGGGAGGCTGTAGCTCTCGCCCCAGAGACCTCCGGCGTCGCAGCCCACGACGTACAGGCCCGGGATCGGACGATCCTCCGCGTCGAGTGCGCGCCAGTGGTCGTCGGTGCGCATGGCACCCATGCTGATCATGATGCCGGTCTCCATCTTGACCGCGTAGAACGGCCCTTCGGCGACCGGGATCAGGTAGCGCGCCTCCTTGTGGAACCGCCGGTCCACGCCGTCGTGGCAGTAGTGGTTGTACTGGTCCACCTCCGCCGCGAGGACCGCCGGGTCGACGCCGATCTTGCCGGCGAGCTCCTCGATGGTGCCGGCGCCGAACACGTTCGTGCGGGACTCGTCAGCGGCGTCCGCCTCGATCTCGGTCGCGAGGCCGGGCAGCTTGGCGTAGTTGTTGATGTAGATGCCGAGTCCGACCTCGTTGCCCACCTCGACCAGCTTGCGGATCTGCTCCTGCCCGATGATCGCCCAGTACATGGCGTCCGGCAGGCCAGCGACGATGTCCCCGGCGTGGCCGAAGTTGAGTCCCGCGATCTCGTCGGTGAACCGCTTTCCGTACTTGTCGACCCACAGGTAGGGCTGGAAGCCGGCGCAGTTGGTCTCGCTGACGATCGCCTTGTCCCGCATGAACGGGAACAGCAGCAGGGTGCCGATGTTGCGGTTCACGACCGCTCCCGCCTCCAGCAGCATGTTGATGCCGTCGCCGGTGTTGCCCTTGCCGCCGACGTTGATCATCTTGCTGCCCACGCCGTAGCGCGTGTACTTGTCGAGCATCTCCGGGCTCGCTGCGTAGCCGCCGGTGCCCACCACGACCGCCTTCGCGCCGAGGTGCACCTCCTCGCCCGCGGAGTCGGTGGCGGTGACGCCGGCGACCTTGCCGTCGGTGACCACGATCCGGCGCGCCGGCGTGCTCAGGAAGATGTCGACCCCGCGTCGGCGTGCCTCGGCCTCCTGCAGCTCGATCACATGCGCGATCTCGCCCTCGGGCAGGTGCCAGGTGCGCAGCTCGCCGGGCTGGTCGGGGGCGGTGATCTGGACGTCGTGGTAGACGACACCGAGCTCCTCGCGCAGCTTCACGATGCTCGTCGCGGCGTTCTCGACGAAGCGCGACACGATGGCGGGGTCGGCCCGCCAGTGCGAGTAGTCGAGGTAGCGGTCGTACGCCTCGGCCTTGCCCACGTGGATGCCGCGCTTCTCCTGCTCGTCGGACTCGAAGGCGGCATGGCCCTCGGCGAACGCCGAGCTGCCGCCGACCTGCGGCTCCTTCTCGAGCAGTGCGCAGGTCAGCCCGTGCTGAGCTGCCTGCAGGGCAGCCGCCAGACCCGAGATGCCGCCGCCGATGACCACGACGTCGTACTCGGCGTCCAGTCGTTGCGTCATGACTCTTCTCCTCTTCCTTGCTGCTGTGAGCGGTCCTCGAGCAGCGCAGCGCGGAGCTCGGGGAGGACCTCGTAGAGGTCGCCGAGGATCCCGTAGTCGGCACGCTTGAAGATCCGTGCCTCGGGATCGTTGTTGACCGCGACCACCGTCTTGGCGTCGCGGACGCCGTCCAGGTGCTGGGGCGCGCCGGAGATGCCGACGGCCACGTACAGACGCGGTGCGATGTGCTGGCCCGAACGCCCGATGTAGCGCTCCTGGGGGATCCAGCCGAAGTCGTCGGCGATCGGCATCGAGCAGCCGATGGCGGCGCCGAGCGTCTCGGCGATCCCCTCGACGAGCGCCAGGTCTGCCTGGGCCTTCAGGCCCCGGCCGACCGCGACGACGCGAGCGGCCTGGGCGAGACCGCTGTCCGCGCTCGCGACCGGTTCGCTCTTCTCGATCCGTACGTCGGCGTCGTCGAGCCCCGTGAGCGGCTCGATCGGAGGCTCGGCCGATGCCCCGGGCACCGCCGCGACGTCGGGACCGGCGAACAGGCAGGCGACGGGGCCGGCCGACGCCAGCGTCTCCTGCACCCGGCCGCCGAGGTCGACCCGGTCGATCACGACTGTGGCTCCCTCGACAGCCAGGGACTGGGCGCCAGGGACCACGGCCGCGCCCAGGGCGTGCGCCGCGGCCCCGAGCAGGATCCGGGTCGGGAGAGCCGGAGTCGCCAGGACCGCCCGTGGCTCGGCGGTGACCAGCAGGTCGGCGACCGCCGGGGCATACGCCTCGGCCGGTACGCCGGGGGCCGGGTCGAGCCACGCGACGTGGTCGGGCCGCGCGGCTGCGGCCGCCTCGGCGAGGGGCCGGGGGCCGACGGCGAGGACCGCCACCGGCGCGCCCGTCGCGCGTGCGGCCAGCACCATCGCCGTGAGCTTGCGGTCGTCGGTCGCCAGCACCCACACGCCGCCGTTCACCACGGCGCCCGCGGGGCTCACAGCACACCGTCCGCGCGGAGAGCGGCAACCAGCTCGCGTGCCGCCACTGCGGGGGCCCCGTCGAAGACCCGGGTCTGGTGGCCGGGCACCGGACGCGTGCCCCGCGAGTCCAGCGCGCCGCGGCTCGGAACGTCCAGGTCGGCCAGCGACACGGTCGTGACCGGACGCCTGCGGGCGGCGAGCACCTCCTTCATCCCCGGTGCCTGCTTCTCCGCGGCGGCCGCGGCGACGCCGACGACCGCGGGCAGCGGCAGGCTGAGGACCTCGTCGAGGTCGTCGAGCCGACGAGCCACCTCCACCCGGCCGTTGTCCGTCCGGGCGGTGGAGGCGCCGAGGACACCGGGCCACCCGAGGAGCGCGGGCAGCGCGGCGGCGACCCCGGGGGAGCTGTCCGCGTCGCCGATGACGACCAGGTCGACGTCGCCGATCCAGCGGATCGCGGCCGCCAGCAGCTCGGCGGTGGCGGCGTTGTCCGGCAGACATGGCGCGTCCGTGACGGCGACGGCCTCGTCGGCTCCTCGGGCGAGTGCCCAGCTGGCGTCGCCGTCACCGATGGTGAGGCCCACGAGACGGCCGTCGGCCGCCGTGACGTCGCGGGCGAGCGCCACCGCGGCCGCGTCGTCGTCCCCGGGAACCATCGTGGCGCCCCGCCAGTCCACCGAGCCGTCGGCGCGGACCAGGGCGTCCTCCGGGTCGCGAGCCCAGGTGTACGCGACGACTGTCTTCATGCCTGTCATCGTGGTCGCCGGCTCGTGGCGCCCGATAGCACCGAAGCGCTACGCCGGGGTGGCGGATCCGATAGGGCCTCTTGGCCCGGGCCTCGCTCGGTGGTCCGACTCAGTCGGCGAGGCCGTGCCGCACGCCGTAGACCGCGACCTGGACCCGGCTCTTCATGTGCAGCTTGACCATCACCCGGCCGAGGTGCTTGCGGACCGTCGCCTCGCTGACGCACAGCGCCCGGGCGATCTCGTCGTTCGACATCCCGTCCACCAGTCGGCGCAGCACGTCACGCTCCCGCGCGGTCAGCACCGCGGCCGCCGGCGGCAGGTCACCGGTCGGCGACCCGCTGAACTGCGCGAGCACCCGCCCGGCGATCGCGCTCGAGAGCGCCACCTCACCCTCCCGGACCGCGACGAGCAGCTCGTGGAGGCGCTCGACCGGCTCGTCCTTGCTGAGGTAGCCGTGGGCGCCGTTGCGCAGCGCGTGGAAGACGTCCTCGCCGAGGTCGGACATCGTCAGCATGACGACGCGGGTGCTCGGGAGGAGGTCGTGGATGCGGCGGGTGGCCTCGACGCCACCGATCCCGGGCATCCGCACGTCCATCAGGACCAGGTCCGGTCGCAGCCGGAGCGCCGACTCGACGGCCCGCTCGCCGGTGGCGACGCTCGCGACGAGCTCGAAGTCGGCCCAACGCTCGATGAGGGCGGCGAGCCCGTCCCGGAACAGCTGATGGTCGTCGGCGACCAGCACGGTCGTCCGCTCGGGGTCAGGCGAAGTCATCGGCCGCCACCGGGATCGGAGCGAGCGAGCGCACGGGCGCCTCGGCGGTCAGGATGGTCCCGCGCGGGTCTGCGGCGCGGACGGTGAGGGTGCCGCCGATCTGCTCCAGCCGCTCGCGCATGATGCGTACGCCGAGCCGGGTGTCGAGGATGCTCGCGGGGTCGAAGCCCTCACCGTCGTCCTCGACCACGAGCCCGACCTTCGTGCTGGTGGCCTCGACACCCACCCGCACCCGGGACGCCCGTGCGTGGAGGTAGCAGTTCGACAGGGCCTCCTGGAGCACGCGCACGAGCTGGGCGCCCACCTCGATCGGGACCCGCTCGGCGAGATCCGGTCGCCGGCACTCCAGCTCGGTGGGCAGACCCCAGTCCCGCTCGAACTTCTGGACGTGGACGCGCACCTGGTCGAGGAACCTCCCCTCGGTGAGCGCGGCGTCGGCCCTCAGCCCGAGCATCAGGTGGCGCAGCCGGGCGCGCAGCTCACCGACCATCTCGTCGACCTGTCCGAGGAGGATCCGCATCGCCGCGAGGTCGCCCTGCTCGAGGTCGAGCTTCATGCTGGCGACCCGCAGGCCCAGACCCGCGACCTGCTGGGAGAGGTCGTCGTGGAGCTCGTCGCTGAGCCGGCGACGCTCCTCGAGCGCTCCGAGCTCGCGCTCGCGGGCCGCCACCTGCCAGCGGTAGAGGGCGCTCCCGATGATCCGGCCCGCCACGGCGAGGAACCCCCGGGTGGCCTCGGTCGGGACGAAGTCCCGGTCGAAGCACAGCAGGATCGCGCCCAGGTGGCGCCCGTCCGCGTGCAGGGACACGACGATCCCCGACGTACCGAACCAGGCCTTGAAGTCGTCGGGCAGGGTGCGCCACGCCTCGTCGTCGAGGTGATGGGACGCCGAGACCGGCCACTCGCCCCGGTTGAGCCAGGGCGCCCGGATGTGCTCGCTCGCCGGCATCGAGTCGAAGCCGGGGCCGATCGCCGCCCGGTCGGACTCGTCGGCCACGAGCCGCAGCACCGTCGCGGAGTCGTCGAGCAGGTAGGCCGGCGACACCGAGGCGCCGACGGCGTCCCGCACGATCCGCACGGCCCGCAGGAACGACTCGCGGTGGTCGCTCGACCACGTGAGCGTGTCGCTGATCCGAACCAGGTCGGACAGACGTGGGGGCACCGCGCCGACAACCGGCTGCACATGACCACGCTAGGGCCAACCCCGCGCCCGGGGATGGGTCGGAGGTCCTGGGCCGGTCCGCACCGTCCGGCGCGGTGAGGAGCGTCAGGCTTCGGCGAAGCCCGGCAGCGACTCGGTGAGGATCTGGCGGAACGGCGCCTCGCACTCCAGCTGGCAGAGCACGCCGACGCCGGCGAGCCAGGTGCGGTGGATGAGCAGGTACGACGGCGGCAGGTTGATCTTCATGCCGACGGTGTAGGCGGGGTCGCGGGGGTCGTTGATGCGGGCGAACTGGCTGCGCATCCACTCCCGGGAGAACCGGAACCGCTCGACCTTGGTCGGCTCCACGAACGGCGCGAGGTAGTCGAGCAGCTGGCGGGGGTCGACCTTGATCTTGTCCTTGATGAACCCCTCGCGGCGCAGGCCCTCGATCAGCTCGTCGGGGTCCTCGATGGCGGCGACGCGCAGCAGCCGGCCCATCGCCTCGGGCAGCCCCCGCTCGGGGAGGCGGGCGACCGCGCCGAAGTCGAGCACACCCAGCCGGCCCGGCTCGCCGCCGGGGCCGGGGAGGATCCGGTAGTTGCCGGGGTGCGGGTCGGCGTGCAGCATGCCGGTCCGGGCCGGCCCGGAGAACAGGAACCGCACGAGCAGCTCGCCGTAGTGGTCGCGCTCCTCCTGGGTGCCGTTCGCGATGATCGAGGCCAGGGAGGCGGGGCTCTCGAGCCACTCGGTCACCAGCACGGTCGCGCCGACGGCGACCACGTCGGGCACCACGATCTCGGGGTCGCCGCGGAACGCCTCCGCGAAGACCCGTTGCGCGTCGGCTTCCAGGTCGTAGTCGAGCTCGTCCTCGGCGCGCGCCTGCAGCTCGGCCACCAGCGGCTTGAGGTCCAACCCGGGGATCAGCGGCGCGGCGGTCCGCGCGACACGTGAGAGCTGGCGCAGGTCCGAGCGGAGCGCATCGCCGGCGCCCGGGTACTGCACCTTGACCGCGACCTCGCGGCCGTCGTGCCAACGCCCCTGGTGCACCTGCCCGATCGAGGCCGCCGCGGTGGGACCCCCGTCGAGCCAGACCAGGCGCTCACGCCAGTCGGGCCCGAGGTCGTGGGCGAGGATGTCGCGCACGGTCTGGGTCGGCATCGGCGGTGCGTCGTCCTGGAGCCGGGTGAGGTGCTCGCGGTAGGGGCCGGCCATGTCCTCGGGCAGCGCCGACTCCATGATCGAGAGCATCTGCCCGACCTTCATCGCGCCACCCTTGAGCTCGCCGAGGGTGCGGAACAGCTGCTCGGCCGTGCGCTGCTGGATGTCGGTCATCACGGCGTCCGCCGAGGCCCCGCCGATCCGGCGGCCCAGACCCACCGCGCTGCGCCCGGCGTACCCCAACGGCAGCGCGGCCAGCTTGGCCGTCCGTGCCACTGCCTTGCGGGGGAGCTCGGTCACCCGGACATTCTCCCCGACGACCGAAACGCGTGGTCCGCATGGGCTCGGCGCGGCGGGGTACGGTCCGATCGTGAGCCAGGAGTACGACGCCGTCGTCGTCGGCGCCGGACCCAACGGCCTGGTCGCGGCCAACCATCTCCTCGACCGCGGCTGGTCGGTGCTGGTGCTCGAGGCGCAACCGGACGTCGGGGGCGCCGTCGCCAGCAGCCGCGAGCTGCACCCGGACTTCGTGCACGACACGTTCAGCGCGTTCTACCCGCTGGCGGCGGTCTCACCGGCGATCCAGGGCTTCGGGCTGGAGCAGCACGGTCTGCGGTGGACGCACGCCCCGGCGGTGCTCGGTCACTGCCTGCCGTCGGGGGACTGGGCGCTGCTGCACCGTGACCGCGAGGTCACCGCCAGGCTCCTGGACACGCAGCACCCGGGCGACGGCGAGGCGTGGCTCGCGCTCTGCGCCGAGTGGGACCGCATCGGCGACGCGATCGTCGGTGCCCTGCTGACGCCGTTCCCGCCGGTGCGACCCGCGCTGGCGGCACTGCCCCGGCTGCGCTCGGTCGGGGGGCTGCGGTTCGTGCGCGAGCTGCTGACGCCGGCCGCGGACCTGGCGCGGCACCGCTTCGGTGGCGAGGCCGCCCGCATCCTCCTGGCCGGCAATGCGGGCCACGCCGACATCCCCTTGAGCGCGCCCGGGTCAGGGCTGATGGCGCTGATGATGACCATGCTCGGGCAGAGCGTGGGCTTCCCGGTGCCGGTCGGCGGCGCGGGCGAGCTGGCCCAGTCCCTCGCGCGCCGGCTGCGCTCGGGGGGTGCGGCGATCCACTGTGACAGCGAGGTCAGCGCGATCGAGGTCGCGAAGGGCCGAGCGGTCGCGGTGCGTACGGCGGCCGGTGAGCGCTACGCCGCCCGTCACGCGGTGATCGCGGACGTCGCCGCGACCAGCCTCTACGGGCGGTTGCTGCCCCCGGAGACGCTGCCCCGGCGCACCCGGGAGGGGATGCGCAGCTTCGAGATGGACCCGGCGACGGTCAAGGTGGACTGGGCCCTCTCGGGGCCGATCCCGTGGCGGTCGGCTCCGCCGTACGACCCGGGGACGTTCCACGTGGCCGACTCCGTCGAGCAGATCGCCGCGGCCATGCACCAGGTGGGATCACGGACGATCCCGGCCACGCCGTTCCTGCTCGCCGGCCAGATGACCACGACCGACCCGACCCGCTCGCCGGCGGGCACGGAGTCGCTGTGGGCCTACACGCACGTCCCGCAGGACACCGAACGCGACGCCGGCGACGGCACGGTTCGCGGGCTGTGGGACGAGGCCGACTGCGAACGGTTCGCCGACCGGATGCAGGCCCGCCTCGAACGGCTCGCGCCGGGCTTCGGCGACCGGGTGCTCGCCCGGCGGGTGCTCGGGCCGCGCGAGCTGGAGGCGCGCGACGCCAACCTCGTGGGCGGCGCGATCAACGGCGGTACGGCGCAGCTGCACCAGCAGTTGGTGTTCCGCCCGGTGCCCGGGTTGGGCCGGGCCGAGACCCCGGTGCGGGGCCTCTACCTCGGCTCGGCGGCCGCGCACCCGGGTGGTGGGGTGCACGGCGCGCCCGGCACGAATGCCGCGCGCGCCGCGATCGCCCACCGCCGGGTGCGCGTCCTGCGCTGAGCGCTCCGCTCAGGCGACGACGGGCGGGTCGACGGGCGGGTCGACCGGCGGGTCGACCGGCGCCTGGGCGGCCAGGCAGGTGTCCAACCGCTGCTGGGCCTTGTCCAGCCGCTGCTGCTGGGCCTTCTTGACCTTTCCGGCCTTCAGCTCGGCGACCTGGGCCAGGCGCAGCAGCTTCTGGGCCGCTGCCTTATGGCGAGGCGTCGTGGCCGCGGCCACCGCGGCCTCGGCGTCGGTGACCGTCACCTGGATGCGGTCGAAGACGGCCGTGACCCGCGCGAGCGCGTCCTGGGCCTTCGCCACCTGGGCGGTCTGGGTCGCGCAGGGAGCCGTCGGGTCAGGCGTGCTGCCGACCGCCTGCGCGGCGCCCGCCACGCCGGCGACCAGGCCGCCGCTGAGCACGACTCCCGCGGCCGCGGCCGCGATCGTACGAGTGATGTGTCCCATGTGGATCCCCTCTGACGCAGATGTCCCCCAACACGAGGGTCATCGGCTGGGGGACGGGCCTGCTTGAGGGGAGGACACCTGCCCGATGAGACAGGTTGCGCTCAGGCGACCGGTGGAGCCGGGGGCGCGGGCGGGGCCGGCTGGACGTAGGTGACGTACTCCTCCGACGGCATCAGGATCCACAGGATCGGGTAGATCAGCAGCTGGCTGCCGGGCAGCACCATCAGCGCGAGGACGAACAGGATCCGGGCCGGCCAGGGGTCGATGCCGAACCGGCGTCCGAGACCGGCGCAGACGCCGCCCAGGACCCGGTGGTCCCGTGGCCGGACGAGCCCGTTGCCGGCGAAGGTCTGGTGGATGTCGTTCATGGTGGCGCACTTCCTCTGGGTGGCTCTGGCGGTGGTCCGGGATGTCTTCCCCGGGTATCTCCACTGTGCGCCGCGGACGACCCCCGCCACATCGGGATCTGCCCTGTGCCGACCCTGATCCTCGAGCCGACGTGCCGGGGGTCAGGCGCCCGCCGGCCGCGGCTTGAAGCGGCGTACCTCGTGCGGCCACCCGCAGGCCTCCGAGATCTTGGCGGCCCACTTCTTGGCCTCGTCCGCGGTCGGGACGTCGATCAGGGCGAAACCGCCCAGCCACTCCTTGGTCTCCGCGAACGGGCCGTCGGTGATGATCGTCGTGCCGCTGGTCGGGTCGGCGCTGAAGGCCTCCTCGAGCTCCTCCACGAGACCGCCGGAGAACACGTGCACCCCGGCCTCCTCCATCTCGTGCACGACCGCCATCGCCAGCGGCCCCCGGCTGCGGAACCACTCCTCGGAGTGATCGCCGACCCACTGCTGGTTGAAGAACATGAGGTACTCCGCCACGTCTGCTCCCTTGCTCGAGCGGACCCGGTGCCCGCCGCTGCCTACGCTACGAATGGCGCGGGGCGGATACGACACCCTTTTCGGAGAGACGACGATGGGCATCTTGTCGTCGCGGGGCGGGTGACCTGGTCGTCTATCCTGAGGTCTTCACGAGCACAGGGGGTCTCGGGTGCGGGTGTCGAGCAGTGTTGCGATCGGTGTGTCGGCGGTGGTCCTCGCCGCCCTGGTGCAGGTGGTCCCCGCTGAGTCGGCGGGCACGGTGCCGATGTGTCAGGGTCACCGGGCGACGATCGTCGGCAAGCCCGCCGATCTCGAGCTCGACGGCACTGCGGGTGACGACGTGATCGTGACTCAAGGGGCCGCGAGAGTCCTGGGCGAAGGCGGGTCGGACCGAATCTGCGTGACCGGCGACAGCAGACCCCACGGCGGCACCAGCATCGACGCCGGGCCCGGAGATGACCGGGTGCGGGTGGCGACCTCCCGGACATATCAGCTCCGGGCCGTCCTCGGCGATGGCGACGACCGGATGGTGGTGGCGACCACCCCAACGGACCGGATCTATGCCCAGCTCGGTGCGGGCACGGACGTGTACCGCGGCGGCTCCGGCCCCGACTCGGTCAATGCCGACTCCGGGGCTCCTGCCGACGAGTACGACCGGATCAGCACCGGTGCCGGTGCTGATCACGTCACCGTCGGGAAGTTCGACATGCCGACCCACGATGACGTCGACCTCGGGCCTGGTGACGACCAGCTCCAGGTGCACGGATGGCTGGTGCCCGACGCCCGGCCGCTGGGCGGTGCTGGTTCCGACAGCCTCGATGTCAGGTGGGGCCCCTGTCATGGGCACGTGGGCGATCCCGACTGCGCGGACACGACCGAGTGGGTCATCGACAACAGGCTCGGGGTCGCCACCGTCGATGGTGTCGTGCAGACCCAGTGGTCCGGGTTCGAGGTGTTCCAGCCGTACACCTGGATCCCCGGACCGGTGACCTTCATCGGCAGCGACGCCGACGAGGTCGTGGGCGTGGAGCCAGGCGGCCTGGCCGGCGCGACCATGGGTGCGGGTGATGACATGCTGGAGATGTTCTCGGGGCGTATCGACCAGCAGCGCGCGATCTCCGGTGGCCCCGGGCGCGACACCCTCAGCGTGGGGGGCCATGCGCTGACGCTCGACCTGGCTGCAGGCGCGATGTGGGAGCGGCGCACCGGCTCGGCCACTGACCCGAGCGCGCGGTTCACCGGATTCGAGAGCGCCGCGGGTACAGGTAGCGCAGGAGTGCTGCTCATCGGCGACGAGGGGGACAACACCCTTCGCGTGTTCGGCTGCAACGTCGAGGCTCGCGGGGGTGCCGGTGACGACCACGTGTCGGTGTTCCCCGGCCTGCTGACCGGTGACGTGGTTCCCTGCGCACCCTCCGGACGAGACGCGCGCTTTGACGGCGGCCCGGGAGACGACGTGCTGCGCGGAGGTCAGGGCCCCGACCGTCTGGACGGCGGCGGCGGCTTCGACAAGGCCTACGGACTGCGAGGCAACGACGTCTGCCTCGCCGAGGTCCGCCGCGACTGCGAGCACTGACCTGCCGGCCACCCCCTGGCTGTCTCGTCGATGGCCGCAGGGGACCGAGCGAGCATCCCGTACCGCAAGCGAGGGCGGGCCCCGGTGAACGACCCGGGGCCCGTCGTCAGGTCAGGCGGTCTCGGGGAACTTGACCCCGGTGTTGGCGTGGCAGCGGTAGCCGTTCGGGTTCTTCGCGAGGTACTGCTGGTGGTGGTCCTCGGCGTAGTAGTACGTCGTGTCGCTCACCGGACGGATCTCGGTGGTGATCTGGCCGAGGCGGCGGCGCTCGAGCTCTGCGCCGTACACGGCGGTCAGCTCGCGGGCGACCCGCTCCTGCTCGGGGGAGGTGTAGTAGATCGCGGAGCGGTACTGGGTGCCGATGTCGTTGCCCTGGCGGAAGCCCTGGGTCGGGTCGTGGACCTCGAAGAACGTCTTCACGAGGTCGGCGAAGGACACCTGTGTGGGGTCGAAGACGATCCGCACGGCCTCGGTGTGGTTGGTCGCGCCGGAACAGACCTCCTCGTACGACGGGTTCGGGGTCGTTCCGCCGGCGTACCCGACCGAGGTCGACCAGACGCCCGGCACCTGCCAGTAGATCTCCTCGGCGCCCCAGAAGCAGCCCAGCCCGAAGACCGCCACCTCGTAGCCCTCGGGCACCTCGTCGGTGATCACGGGTGCGTCGAGGACGCGGTGTCGCTCGGAGATCGGGAACATGCGCTCGCTGCGGCCGGGCAGGGTCTGCTCGGGGGCGACCAGCTGGGCCTTGCGGGTGAGGAACACGGGCACTCCTAGGTGTCGCAGGGACGTTGCACAGTCTCCAACAACGGTGGTGAGCGTGGCGTTCCCGCTCAGAGGGGTCCTGCGTCACGCGCCACGTAGAGCTTGAGGTGACCGCGTCCGGCGTGTCGGCTCCGCCCCGACGCCGGCCGCGGATCGATCTTGGATCGATGATCCGACGGTGTGGTTGCGGAGCGCGCAGCGCGGCACTCTCAGCCGACCCCGTTGTCCTCGACGAACCCGGGCTCGAGCGCCACGGACTGGCAGGCGGTGCAGTGCGGATCGGCCATGCGAGCGAGCGTAGGCGACCTGGTGCGGTGGTTTCGAGGCTCAGGCGTGGCGGCCTTCGCACCTCAACCACCGGGTCGGCAACGGCCTCCGCGAACTCGATCGCCGTCGCGGTCGTTGAGGTGCGAGCGCAGCGAGCCTCGAAACCACCGCCGGCGAGCACCGGCGATAGCCTCGACCGCATGACCAGCCAGGAGCACCTCCACAAGTCAGGGTTCGAGACGCGTGCGATCCACGCGGGCTACGAGCCGGACCCGACGACCGGTGCGGTGATCCCGCCGATCTACGCGACGAGCACCTACAAGCAGGACGGCGTCGGCGGGCTGCGCGGCGGCTACGAGTACAGCCGCTCCGCCAACCCCACCCGCACCGCCCTCGAGGCCAACATCGCGGCGCTGGAGGAGGGGGAGCGCGGGTTCGCGTTCGCCTCCGGGCTCGCGGCCGAGGACACGCTGGTGCGGGCGCTGTGCCGGCCCGGCGACCACGTGGTGATCCCCGACGACGCGTACGGCGGCACCTTCCGGCTCTTCGACAAGGTCGAGCAGGTGTGGGGCCTGGCGCACAGCCCGGCGCCGGTGTCCGACCCGGAGGCGGTCGCCGCGGCGATCCGCCCGGGTGAGACCAAGCTGGTGTGGGTCGAGACGCCGACCAACCCGCTGTTGAACATCGGCGACATCGAGGCGCTCGCCGCCGTCGCCCACGACGCGGGCGCGCTGCTCGTCGTCGACAACACGTTCGCCTCGCCGTACCTCCAGCAGCCGCTGACGCTCGGGGCCGACATCGTCGTGCACTCCACCACGAAGTACTGCGGCGGCCACTCCGACGTGGTCGGCGGCGCCCTGGTCGTGCGCGACCTCGACCTCGCCGAGAAGGTCGAGTTCCACCAGAACTCCATGGGTGCGGTGGCCGGCCCGTTCGACGCCTGGCTGACGTTGCGCGGGCTGAAGACGCTCGCGCTGCGCATGGAGCGCCACTGCGACAACGCCGAGCGGGTCGTCGACTTCCTCACCAGCCACCCCAAGGTCGGCGACGTGATCTACCCCGGTCTCGAGACCCACCCCGGTCATGAGGTCGCGCAGCGGCAGATGCGGCGCTTCGGGGGGATGGTGTCGTTCCGGGTCACCGGCGGCGAGCAGCACGCCCTGCAGGTGTGCGAACGCGCCGAGATCTTCACTCTCGGCGAGTCGCTGGGTGGCGTGGAGTCACTGATCGAGCACCCCGGCCGGATGACCCACGCGAGCGTGGCCGGCACCGATCTGGAGGTCCCCGGCGACCTGGTGCGCATCAGCGTCGGCATCGAGACCGCCGACGACCTGGTTGCGGACCTCGAGCGCGCGCTTGCCTGAGGTCGGCGCGCCTGAGGTGGTCGTCTGCGTCGACTTCGGGTCGACGTTCACCAAGGCAACGCTGGTCGATCTCGCCTCGGCGCGGATCGTCGCGGCCGCGGAGCACCCGACGACGATCCCCGGGGCCGATGGACGAGGCGACGTCCTGGACGGGTACGACGACTGCCTGGCGGCCCTCGTCGCGCAGGACCCGCGGGCGGGCGACGCGGAGGTGCTGGCCTGCTCGAGCGCGGGCGGCGGCCTGCGCATCGCGGTGGTCGGCAACGAGGAGCTGGTCACCGCGGAGGCCGGACGCCGGGTCGCGCTCTCCAGCGGCGGCAAGGTGGTGGCCGTCCTCGCGGCGGCGGGTCGTGTGCCTGAGGACGAGGCATGGGCCGTTCTGGGGCACACGACCCTCCCTGACGTGGTGCTGCTGACCGGCGGCACCGACGGCGGCAACAGCGAGGTGCTTCTCGGCGCGGCCCGCGGGCTGGTCGCCGGCGGCTGGCGGGGTCCGGTCGTGGTGGCCGGCAACACCGAGGCGCAGGCCGAGGTGAGCGCGATCCTGGGCGACGTGCCGCACGTGCTGGCCGCCAACGTCGTACCCCGCATCGGCGAGCTCGCACCCGAGTCGGCTCGGGCCGCGGTGCGCGAGGTGTTCCTGGCCCACGTGATCGGCGGGAAGCACCTGAGCCGGCGCACGGACCCTTCGACAGGCTCAGGACAGCGCTTCGCCGCGATGGTCCGCGGCGCCACCCCCGACGTGGTGCTCACCGGGGTCGAGGTGCTCGCCCAGGGGGTCGGCGACGTGGTCGTCGTCGACGTCGGCGGCGCCACCACCGACGTGCACTCGGTCGTCGAGCTCGACCCCGACTCGATCGGCCGCGAGGTCGTCGCCACCACCCGGGTCACCCGCACCGTCGAGGGCGACCTCGGCATGCGCTGGTCGGCGCTGACGACCGTGGCCGACGCCCCGGAGCTCGTCGCGGCGGCCCAGCGGCGCCATGACGACCCGGGCTTCCTGCCGGACACCGCGGAGGAGCGCGAGGCCGACGAGGCGATCGCGCGCTCGGCCGTCGGGCTCGCGCTGCGCCGCCACGCCGGCCGGTCCAAGGTCGTGCTCAGCCCCGAGGGCCGGGTCGTCGAGCGCACCGGCAAGGACCTGCGGCGGGTCGGGTTGCTCATCGGTTCGGGCGGGGTGCTGCGGCACGGACGCCCGGATGTCGCCCAGCGGGTGCTCGCCGGGAGCACCGGCGAGATCGAGGGCGGCTGGCAGCTGCCCCGAGCGCCCCGAGTGGTGGTCGACGCCGACTACGTGCTGGCCGCGGTGGGGCTGCTGGCGGCCGACCACCCCGACACGGCGTACCGACTCGCCATGACGCTCGCCGAGCGCTGATCCGCTCGCCCGGGCCGTAGCCTGTCGCCGTGAGCAACGACGCTGACGACCAGGCCCTCGACGGGGCCGGCGACGGGGCGGGTGCGGGTCCCCCCGAGCCACGCCCCCAGGGCCGGCGTCGACTGCCCTCGATCCACCTGCGGCAGCGCCCCGCCGACGTGAGCGAGGAGGGCATCGCGGCCCGGCTTGCCCAGCAGTGGGCCTCCTTGCGCGACGTACGCCGCGCCGCGCCCGCCCCGGTCACGGCGGGGGCCTCGAACTTCAGCCGCGCCCAGGTGCCCTGGGGCCTGGACCTGGCCGCCGCCTGGGCGTGGCGCTTCCTGGTGATCGCGGCCGCGGGCTACGTGCTGCTCTGGCTGGTCGCGTTCTTCGCGGTCGTCACGATCCCGCTGGCGATCGCGCTGCTGATCTCGGCGCTCGCCGCACCGCTCGTCGGCGGGATGCACCGGTTGGGCCTGCCACGTGGACTGTCGGCCCTGCTCGTCGTGGTCGCCGGCATCGCGTTCGTCGTCGCGATGCTGACGTTCGCCGGCCAGCAGGTCGCCAACGGCGCCAACGACCTCGCCGACCAGTCCGCCCAGGGTCTGGGCGAGATCAAGGACTGGCTGCGCGACGGCCCGCTGCACGCCAGCGACTCGCAGATCGACCACTGGATCCAGTCGGCCCAGGACAAGCTCGAGAACAAGGGGAAGGGCTTCGACCTCGGCAACGTGACCGAGGTGGGCACCGCTGTCGGGCACATCCTGGCCGGGTTCTTCATCGTGCTGTTCTCGACGTACTTCTTCCTCGCCGACGGTGAGCGGATCTGGGCCTGGCTGGTGCGGCTCGCGCCCCGTGCCGCCCGGCAGCACGTCGACAGCTCGGGGCGGGTCGCATGGATCTCGCTGACGCAGTTCGTCCGCGCCACGGTCATCGTGGCGGCGGTGGACGCGGCCGGGATCATGACGGTCGCCGGCATCCTCGGGGTGCCGTTCGTGCTCGCGATCGGCGTGCTGGTGTTCCTCGGGTCGTTCGTCCCGATGGTCGGCGCGACCCTCGCCGGCACCGTCGCGATCCTCGTGGCGCTGGTCGACCAGGGCCCGATCACCGCGCTGTTCATGCTCGGCGGCGTGATCCTCGTCCAGCAGATCGAGGGCCACGTCCTGCAGCCCTTCCTCATGGGCCGCTGGGTGTCGCTGCACCCGCTCGGCGTGATCGTCGCGATCGGCTGCGGCGTGCTGGTCGCGGGCATCGCGGGCGCGCTCGTCGCCGTACCGCTCGCGGCCGCGCTGAACGCGGTCGTCCAGCACCTCGCGGTCAGCACCGACCCCGGAGACGACCCGGTCGAGGAGCTCGAGGAGGACTATGTCGAGATGGGGGCCTCGGTTGACGTCCCCGAGGAGGGCGGTAGCAGTGAGTGAGCGCGTGGGACTGGCCGACGTCGAGGAGGCCCGCCGGGTGCTCGAGGGGGTCGCGATCCGCACCCCCATGGAGGAGTCGCGCTGGCTCTCGGCCGTCGCGGGTGGCCCGGTCTCGCTCAAGTGCGAGAACCTCCAGCGCACGGGCTCGTTCAAGCCACGCGGCGCCTACGTCCGGATCTCCCGACTCTCACCCGAGGAGCGCGCGCGCGGCGTCGTGGCCGCGTCGGCGGGCAACCACGCGCAGGGCGTCGCGCTGGCCGCCCAGCTGCTCGGCATCAAGGCCACGGTGTTCATGCCCGAGGGGGCCCCGATCCCCAAGGAGAAGGCCACCCGCGGGTACGGCGCCGAGGTGCAGTTCCACGGCCGCTATCTCGAGGACGCGATGGTGGAGGCGCGGGCGTTCGCCGAGCGCACCGGAGCAGTGCTCATCCATCCCTTCGACCACGCCGACATCGTGGCCGGTCAGGGCACCGCGGGGCTCGAGATCCTCGAGCAGTCACCCGACCTGGAGACCGTGCTGGTGCCGACCGGCGGCGGCGGGCTGCTCGCCGGGGTCGCGATCGCGGTCAAGGCACTGCGCCCGGACGTCCGGGTGATCGGGGTGCAGGCGGCCGGTGCCGCGGCGTACCCCGCCTCGCTCGCCGAGGGGCGGCCGGTCCCGCTCACCTCGATGACGACCATGGCCGACGGCATCGCGGTCGGGCTGCCGGGGCAGATCACGTTCGAGGCGGTGCGCGACCACGTCGACGAGATCGTCACGGTGTCGGAGAACGCGCTGTCGCGCGCGGTGCTCGCGGTGCTGGAGCGCGCGAAGATGCTCGTCGAGCCCGCCGGGGCCGCGGCGGTCGCGGCGGTGATGGAGAGCCCGGGCTCGATCCGTACGCCGGCCGTGGCGGTGCTCTCCGGCGGCAACATCGACCCGCTGCTGCTGGGCAAGGTGATCCGGCACGGCATGGCGGCCGGCGGGCGCTACCTGAACCTGCAGGTCTGCATCCCCGACCTGCCGGGCGGCCTCGCCCAGCTGCTCACCGACATCTCCGAGGTCGGGGCCAACGTGCTCGAGGTCGCCCACGAGCGCATCTCGCCCACGCTCAACCTCCACGAGGTCGAGGTCCACCTCCAGCTGGAGACCCGCGGCGAACCCCACACCGCCCAGGTGCTGGCCCGGCTGCGCGAGCGCGGCTACCGGGTCGACGGCTACAACTAGCGCGAGTCGGCGCGTCTGCACGAAACGCAACGCCGAGTCGGCGCATCTGCACTTCTCCCTGGGGAGAACTTCGTGCAGTTGCGCCGACTCGACTGTTGTCAGCGTGCAGTTGCGCCGACTCGGCGGGGATAGTGACGCTCAGCCCTGGTAGGGGACCGCGTCCACGATCACGACCTGCAGCTCCTTGCCGTTGGGGGCGAGGTAGGAGACGGTGTCGCCCCTCTGGTGGCCGTTGATGGCCGCGCCCAGCGGGGACTGGGGGGAGTAGGCGGTGAGGCCCTCGGGCTCGATCTCGCGGGCGCCGAGCAGGAAGGTCTCGACCTCGTCGTCGTCATCGCCGACGAACTTGTAGGTGACGACCATGCCCGGCTCGACCACGCCGTCGTTGGGCGGGGTCTCGCCGACCTCGGCGCGGCGCAGCATGTCCTCGAGCTGGCGGATGCGGCCCTCGATCTTGCCCTGCTCCTCGCGGGCGGCGTGGTAGGCGCCGTTCTCCTTGAGGTCACCCTCGTCACGAGCGGCGCTGATGCGCGCGATGATCTCCTGGCGGACCGGGCCCTTGAGGCTCTCCAGCTCGGCCTGGAGCTTGTCGTAGGCGTCCTGGGTCAGCCAGACGATGTCGGGCTGTGCTGCCTGTGTCATCGGGTACTCCTGCTCACTTCGAGGTACGACGGTGCGAACCGCCCGTTCGTCGGTGGTGTCTCACCGGGTCCCGGGGAAACGGGCGTGTGCGAATACGCGCGGGGCCCTCTCCCTGGACGGCCCTGCGGGACAGTCAGATCGTCCACTGTAACAACTGACCCACGGAACCGCAGGTCAAGCGGCCTGTGGAGGGGTCAGCGCGGCCGGTTCTGGTTCGGCGTGGTGCAGCCCACCAGCTCCACGGACGTGGCGCGCCGCTCGGTCCGGATGCTCTGCTCGGTGCGCCCGCTCTGCGTCGGGTTGAACGGGAGCTCGCCCACCACGGTGTGGTCCTCGGCGTAGGCCCGCAGCAGACAGGTCGCCTCGATGTCGTCGCGGGCGAGGTCGACGCGCACCGACGCGGTCGCCTCGTGCGCGCTGACCACGTCGTAACCGAGCATCGCGGACTGCACCTCGGGGGTCGACTGCGCCCAGATCGTCCAGCCCAGCCAGCCGAGGAACGCCGCGGCCAGCGCGACGCTCGCAGCCAGCAGCACCCGGCGTCGCCACGGCGCGGGGGCGCCGTACCGGTCGGCCAGGTCGGTCTGCGCGCTCACCCCTTGATGCTCCCACCCTAGGATTGCCGGGTGACGCAGCACCCCACCCCGTCCTCGGAGAAGCCCCGCGCGGGCCTCCGGCTCATGCACGTGCACGCCCACCCCGACGACGAGTCGTCGAAGGGCGCCGCGAGCACCGCCAAGTACGTCGCGGAGGGCGTCGACGTCCACGTCGCGACCTGCACCGGCGGCGAGCGTGGCTCGATCCTCAACCCGAAGATGGACCGGCCCGAGATCCTGGCCAACATCTCCGAGATCCGCCGCCAGGAGATGGAGAGGGCCCGCGACATCCTGGGCATCCGCCAGGACTGGCTGGGCTTCGTGGACTCGGGTTGGCCCGAGGGCGACCCCAAGCCGCCGCTGCCGGAGGGTTGCTTCGCCCTGGTGCCGCTGGAGGAGGCGATCGTCCCGCTGGTCCGGCTGATCCGGGAGTTCCGCCCGCACGTGCTGACGACGTACGACGAGCGCGGCGGCTACCCGCACCCCGACCACGTGAAGTGCCACGAGATCAGCGTCGCGGCGTTCGAGGCCGCCGCCGACCCGGAGCGGTTCCCCGAGCTGGGCGAGCCGTGGCAGGTCCTCAAGCTGTACTACCACCACTCGTTCAACCGCCCGCGGATGATCGCGATCCACGAGGCGATGCTCGAGCACGGTCTCGAGTCGCCCTACGCCGAACGCCTCGAGCAGTGGAAGCCCGAGCCGGAGTGGGACGCTCGGATCACCACCCGGGTGCCGTGCTCGGACTACTTCGGGGTGCGCGACCAGGCCCTGCTCGCGCACGCCACCCAGATCGACCCCGACGGGTTCTGGTTCGCCGTGCCGCACGAGCTCCAGCAGAAGGTCTGGCCCACCGAGGACTTCGAGCTGGTCGTCAGCCACGTCGACTCCCCGACCCCGGAGGACGACCTCTTCGCCGGCATCACGAACCCGGCCTGACCCGGCCCGGAGCCCCAGGCCGACGACCGTCTGAGAGGATCGGACCATGCAGCTGCTCACCCTCGCCCCGGACCTGATGACGTTCGTGGTCTCGCTGGCCGACCAGGTGCCCGACGAGAAGGACGTCAAGGCCGGCTGGCTGGCGTTCGCGATCTTCATCGGCCTGGCCCTGGCCGTGGCGTTCCTGGGCTTCAGCCTGGTCAAGCAGCTGCGCAAGACCCAGGCGGCCAAGGAGGCCGGGGTCTACGGCCCCACCGACACCTCCGATGAGATGCCCTGACCTGAGCTTGCGAAGGTCAGGATCCAGCAGCCAGGTCGAGTAGCCGCGCAAGCGAGGCACGAGCTTGCGACCGGCGTATCGAGACCAGGCGCACCCGACCGTCTGAGGCTCAGTTCACGCCGACTCGGCGGAGTTCGAGGTCAGCGCCGCACCACACGCACCAGGCAGTCCCAGGCGGTCCGGACCGGCTCCTCGCCATGCCCGTCACCGACGGTCCGGGGCACCCGCTCGGCGCGGACGAGGTCGTACGCCGGACCCTCCGCGAGGTCGCTCAACACGTCCTCGGCGGTCATCAGCACCGCCGGATCCTGCGGTCCGCCCGTGCCCTCGGTGAGGTTCGTGGAGTCGTGCGCCACCAGCAGGAACGTGCCGCCGGGCACTAGCGCGGCGTACGCCGCCCTGACGGCCGAGCGTCGCTGCTCCGCCGGCAGCTGCAGGTAGGCGATCAGCACCAGGTCGTACGCCGACGGCTCGTCCCAGGTCGTCGCGTCCGCGCAGACCCAGCGCACCGCGACGTCCCCCGCCAACCGGCGGCCCTTGTCGAGCGCGATCGCCGAGAAGTCCGCGGCCGTGACGTCCCAGCCGTTCCGGGCCAGCCAGATCGCGTTGCGCCCCTCGCCGGCAGCCAGGTCGAGGGCCCGTCCAGGGGCGAGGCCACCGATCTCGGCGGCGACGAACTGGTTCGGCTCGGCCGACCACACCAGCTCGCTGGCGGCGTACCGCTCGTCCCAGTCGTGGGCGTCCACGGCTCGATCTAACCACGCCGGCCGGCGCTCGCCGGCTCACCCGCCGGCAGCGCAGCGGTCGGCAGCAGGAGCACGGGGCACGGGGCGTCGTGGAGCACCGCCCGGGTGACGGGCCCCAGCCGCGATCCCAAGGCTCGGTGGATGCCGTGCCGGCCGAGCACCACGAGCCGCGAGTCCGCGGCGGCACGCAGCAGCGCCGGCAGCGGGGACCCGTGCTGCACGTCGATGTCGACCGGCACCGCGACGTCCGGCCGCAGCGGCCGCAGCACGTTCTCGATGTCTTCGCGTGCCCACGCCTCCCACTCCCGGCCGACCCGCTCCAGCACGGCGTCGTCGTAGGGCGGCGGGAACGACCAGGTGTGCAGCACCCGCAGCGGCGTGCCGTGCTCCTGGGCGAGCGCGACGCTGGCGTGCAGCAGGTCGGCGCTGTGCTCGGGGGCGTCGATCCCCACGGTGATCGGCCGGTCGTCGTCGCTCGGCGCGGTCCAACGGGGCGGTACGCAGACCAACGGGATGGGCGCGCGGCGTACGGCGGCGCCGTCGAGCGAGCGGGTCAGGCTGCGGATCAGGTGCAACAGGTCGCGGCGCTGCAGGACCACCATGCGGGCGTCGACGCTCGCGTCGAGGACGCTCTCCACAGCAGGACCGCGCACCAGCGACCCGGAGACCTCGATCGCCGGGTCGAGGAGGTCCTGGGCTCGGCGTACGGCCTGGTGGAGGACCTCCGCGGCGGAGACCTGGGTGACCGGCGGTCCCGACAGCGACGGGCCCGGTTCGTAGGCGTGGACGAGGCGGACCGGGCAGCCGTGGACCGCGGCCTCGCCGCCGGCGTAGCGCAGCGCGGCGTCGAGATCGCCCCGCGGGACGCTGACGACAACGGGACACGAGTTCATCCTGGCCTCCTCCGAGTGCGGCCGCCTTGCCCCGAGCCTCCCCCCGGCGAGCCCGTCAGGGCAGGGCCGGAGGTCCCTTGCGGTCCGCGGACCGAGCGGGGGTCAGCGCTGGCGCGCGACGAGCCACAGCCCGATGCCGGAGATGCCGACGACGACGAGCCCCGCGACCAGCAGCACCGCTCCGATGGTGTCGAGCACCGGGACCTCGGCGCCGACCGACACCGCGGCGGAGACCGGGGTCGTGCCCTCCCCGTTCATCACGACCAGCGTCCACGCGCCGTCCTCGGGCTCCCACGTGATCGACTGGGGGCCACGGCCACTGGCCGAGCTCGCCCAGAACGTCGCGTCGGTGGGCGCGACGCGTGGGGAGCCACCGTCGACGAACGCCAGATCCGGCCGGCCGTCGTCGTCGAAGGGGTCGAGGACCGTGGACTGCGCGACATCGCGGAGGTAGCGGTCCACGTCCGCGGTGCGAGCCACCCCGATGAAGACGCCGTTGGGCGTGTCCGGGTCGGCGGTCGCGGTCATCGTGCCGAGGAAGCGGGCGGGCAGGTCGAGGGTGGTGGAGTCGGTGCGGATCTCGGCGCTCTCGGAGCGGACCGCATAGCCGGGGGACTCCCAGGTGTGGGTGCTGCCCATCACGAACCCGTCGTCGTTGCGCAGGGTCGAGTCCGCGAGTCGCAGGGCGCCTCCGCCGACCAGCATCCCGACGCCCAGCAACAGGAAGACCGCCGCGGCGATCGCCGCCGCGATCCGGCCGGCGCCCCAGGGTCGGCGCGGCGCGATGTGCACCGGAGGGACCGCAGGAGGGACCACGGGGGGCACGGACGACGGGACGGACACGGTCATACGGGGACACGACCTTCGCAGGCGAACAGCGAGCTCACTCGCCATTCAGCCTGCTCAGACCCGTGACCGGGTAGCAGGGGAGAAGGTCCCAGCGGTCCAGAGGCCTTGGCCACGGCAGCACGCCCCGGGCCACCACGGTGGCCGGTCAGACGGCACCGGCGCCCCGGTGCGCACCACGCCGACCAGGGCTCGCTGCGACCCCGGTCGGCGGTGCGTCACGCGGGGCGCCAGCACCGCCCGGTCCGGTCCGCTCCCGTCGCTCCGGTCAGCGAGGGGAGGAACCACCCCGACACCACGCCCAGCAGGCCACCGGCGACGCCCCCTGTCACGGTCCCGAGGACCAGGACCGACCAGACCGGCCAGGACGCCTCCGGCGCTGTGGCGCCGAGGAAGATCACGACCATGGCCACCGGCCAGGCCGCGGTGTTGGCGGTGACCCACCGCCACGGGTGAGGTACGGCTCCGCGCATCGTCGCCGCCTGGGCGGCACCGAGGATGGGGCCCATCACCAACCCGAGTCCGGCGGCTCCGATGAGCACCTCCGCCAGCAGCGGCTGGCTGCTGTCCGAGCTGTCCCCGAGGGCAGCGGGCGCCGACGCGCCGGCCCACCCGAGACCGGCCACCAGCACCGTCGCCGCCAGGTAGCGGACCCGGACCAGGCCCGGAGCCACCCGGGACAGCACGTGCGACTGGGCCCAGCCCAGCGCCGTGCCCTCGACCAGGCCTCCGGCGACCACGACGCTCAACCCGCCAGCAACGCCGAGGCCGTCGGCCGACCGGGCCACACCAGCGGCCGCGGTCATGCCGACGGCTTCAGCGAGCGCGCACGCCAGCACCCAGGCCTGGTACGGCGTTCGCACGCCCGCGCCGGGCCGGGTGGTGAGCACGGCCTCATTCCACCCGTTCCCGGCACGGACGATCAGAGCATTAGGTCATGTCTTCATGACCCGTCACCTCACGTCGGACCCGGGTCCCGATGCCCGTGCGGCGAGGACCGCGCGAGCGGCCTCCCACCGGGCGACCGGCACGCGGAACGGCGAGCACGACACGTAGTCGAGGCCGACCTCGTGGAAGAAGTGGATCGACTCGGGGTCGCCCCCGTGCTCACCACACACGCCCAGGTGCAGGTCGGGCTTGGCCTTGCGGCCCAGCTCGGCGGCCGTCCGCACCAGCGCGCCCACGCCCTCGGTGTCGAGGGTCTCGAACGGCGAGGTGGTGAACACCCCGTGCTCGAGGTAGGTGGCGAAGAACTCCGACTCCACGTCGTCGCGCGAGAAGCCCCACGTCATCTGGGTCAGGTCGTTGGTGCCGAAGGAGAAGAAGTCCGCCCAGTGGGCGATCTTGTCCGCCGTGACCGCGGCGCGGGGGATCTCGATCATCGTGCCGATCGGGATGTGCAGCTCGACGCCCTGCTCCTCGAGCACGGCGGCGACGACCTCCTCCAGCTGAGCACGCACGAGTGCGAGCTCACGCTCGGTCGACACCAGCGGCACCATGATCTCGGGCCGCGGGTCTCCGCCCGCCAGCACCCGAGCCGCTGCGGCCTCGGTGATCGCCCGGGCCTGCATGAGGAACAGGCCGGGGATCGTGATGCCGAGCCGGACGCCGCGCAGACCGAGCATCGGGTTCTGCTCGTGGAGGCGCTTCACGGCATGGAGCAGCTTGTGGTCGTGCTCGTTCACGGCGTGACGCTCGTCGTCCAGCGCGACGCGGACCGCGAGCTCGGTCATGTCGGGCAGGAACTCGTGCAGCGGCGGGTCGATCAGCCGGATCGTGACCGGCAGGCCGTCCATCGCCTCGAGGATCTCGGTGAAGTCCTGGCGCTGGAGCGGCAGCAGCTTGTCCAGAGCGGCGGCCTGTCCGGCGTCGTCCTCGGCGACGATCAGGTGCTCCACCAGCTCGCGACGGTCGCCGAGGAACATGTGCTCGGTGCGGCACAGGCCGATGCCGGCCGCGCCGAACCGGCGCGACCGCTGGGCGTCCTCGGGGGTGTCGGCGTTGGCCCGCACCTCGAGGCGGCGTACCTCGTCGGCGTGCATGAGCAGCCGCGCCACGGCGTGGGCGACCGGGTCGTCGACGTCCTCGCCCTCGAGCTTGCGCACGACCGCGGAGTCGCTGACCGGCACCTCGCCGAGGAACACCTCGCCGGTGCTGCCGTCGATCGAGATCACGTCGCCCTCGTTGATGACCGGGCCGTTGCGGACGATGAAGCGTCGGTTCTCCGCGTCGACGTCCAGCGCCTCGGCGCCACACACGCAGGTGCGCCCCATGCCCCGCGCCACGACGGCGGCGTGGGAGGTCTTGCCGCCCCGGCTGGTCAGGATGCCCTGCGAGACGACCATGCCGTGCAGGTCGTCGGGGTTGGTCTCCTTGCGGACCAGGATGACCTTCTCTCCGCGGCCGGCCCACTCGACGGCCGTCGCGGAGCTGAAGACCGCGCGGCCGACGGCTGCGCCTGGGGAGGCGTTCATGCCGGTCGCGACCGCGCGCCGGTCGGGGTCGGGGGCGAAGCGTGGGAACATCAGCGCGGCCAGCTGGTGGCCGGTCACCCGCATCATCGCCTCGTCGCGGTCGATGAGGAGCTCCTCGGCCATGTGCACCGCGATCCGGACCGCGGCCTCCGGGGTCCGCTTGCCGACCCGCGTCTGCAGCATCCAGAGCTTGCCGTCCTCGATGGTGAACTCGATGTCGCACATGTCGCGGTAGTGCTTCTCCAGCTTGGCCATGATCTCCATGAGCTGGTGGTACGACGTGGCGTCGATCTGCTCGAGGTCCGCGAGCGGGACCGTGTTGCGGATGCCGGCGACGACGTCCTCGCCCTGGGCGTTGGTCAGGTAGTCGCCGTACACGCCGGGGGCGCCGCTGGCGGGGTCGCGGGTGAAAGCGACACCGGAGCCCGAGCTGGCGCCGCGGTTGCCGAACACCATCGCCTGGATGTTGACGGCGGTGCCGAGGTCGTCCGCGATTCGCTCCTGGCGACGGTAGAGCGCCGCGCGGGGGGTGTTCCAGGACTTGAAGACCGCGAGGATGCACTGCCGCATCTGCTCGGTCGGGTCCTGGGGGAAGTCCGATCCGGTGTGCTCGCGGATGACGACCTTGTACTCCTCGACGAGCTCGCGGAGGTCCGCGACGACGAGCTCGGTGTCCGCGATGACGCCGCGGCGCTTCTTGAGCGCGTCGAGCCGGTCGGCGAACGCGTCGTGCTCGATGCCGAGCACGGTGCCGCCGAACATCTGGAGCAGCCGGCGGTAGGAGTCGGCGGCGAACCGCTCGTCCCCGCTCTGGTTGGCCAGGCCGACGACGGACTCGTCGTTGAGCCCGACGTCGAGCACGGTCTCCATCATCCCGGGCATCGAGAACTTGGCGCCGGAGCGGACCGAGACGAGCAGCGGATCGGTGGGGTCACCGAGGCGCCGGCCCATCTTGTCCTCGAGCGCTCGCAGGTGCTCGGCGACCTCGGCCGCCAGGCTGTCTGGTTCCTTGCCCTCGACGAGGAAGGCCCGGCAGGCCTCCGTCGAGATCGTGAACCCGGGGGGAACGGGCAGACCGAGGTTGGTCATCTCGGCCAGGTTGGCGCCCTTGCCACCCAGCAGGTCCTTGAGTTCCTTGTTTCCCTCTGCGAAGTCGAAGACGAACGTTGTCATGGACCGAGGGTGGACCTGAGCCTCAAGGTAAAGCGAGGGGCGAAGGTCCTGGGCCGTAGCGGTCGTGACCCGCGGCCCGCGGCACCGGGCCATTGGTCCCTAGGACCTGGTCCTCGGGGTGCTCGACGGTGGATCCGAGAGATCGGAGACCCGATGCACACCACTCCCGCGCCCGTCGTCGTGGCGGTCGGAAACAAGGGCTCACGCGCAGCGGTCGACTTCGCCGCCGCCGAGGCGCTCCGGCAGCGTCGTGGGCTCCACCTGGTGCACGGGATCCACACCGGCCCCGCCGACGCACCGCCCGACATCGTCGACTACGCGCGACTGGAGGAGGAGGCGGGTGCGGTGCTCGGCGCCGCCGTACGCCATGCGGTGGCCGTCGTCGGGGGCCTGGTCCCGGTCACCTCGACGCTCTCGCGGGCCCCGGCCGTCGCGGCGGTCTACGCCTCCGCGCACGACGCGCCCCTGGTGGTCGTGGGTCGCTGCCCCGAGTCACGGCTCACCCATCCCTACGTCCGGTCGGTCACCGGTGGCGTCGCCGCCCGGGTGCACGTCCCCGTCGTGTCCGTGCCCGACGGCTGGTCGGACGACCTGGCGCCTGCGCACGTCGTGGTCGGGATCGACCACCCCCAGCAGAGCGTCCCGGTGCTGCACGAGGCGTTCCAGGCCGCCCGCGACCGGCGCGCCCTGCTCACCGTCGTGAGCAGCTGGTGGGACGCGACCGCCTACGTGCACGATCCCGAGGCGTTCGCCGAGGACCGCACCTGGCCCGAGCGGCTGCGCACCGACGTCGAGACGGTGCTGCCCGAGCTGCAGGCGGAGTACCCCGACGTCGTCGTCGAGCTGCACGTGCGCAAGGCCCGGCCCGGCGCGGTCCTCATCGACGCCTCGCGGCACGCCTGCCTGCTGGTGCTGGGCCGCCACGACCCGGTGCTGCCACGCGACTCCCACCTCGGGCCGATCGCCCGGTCGGTGCTCGCCGAGGCTGCCTGCCCGGTGCTGCTCACGACCCCGCGCCGGCCCAGCCGGATCCGTCGCGCCATCCACCTCGACCCGCAGCCGGCCTGAGGCCGGGGCGTCCGGCCTCGAGACTCTCGAGAACGGCCGTGCCCAGGGCGGATCCTCTGGGACCTGGACGCCAGCGCAGCCGTTCAGGCGTCCAGTGGGACGACGGCGACGCTGCACGACGCACGCTCGACCACGACGGGAGCGATCGAGCCGTAGACGAGCTCGTCGAAGAACGGCTTGCGCCGGTGGCCGACCACCACGAGCGCGGCGTCGCGCGACGCGCGGAGCAGCCGCTCGTCGACCATGCCGCGGGTCAGCTGCGTGTGCACCTCCACGTCGGGGTGTGCCTCGGCGTGCGGCCGGACGGCGCGGTCGAGCACGAGCCACTCGTCGTCGAGGCCCGGCTCGCCCGGGGCCACGTCGCGGGCGCCCTCGGCGAGCTTCACCGCGTCCCAGAAGCAGTGGAACACCCGCAGCGGCAGGCGCCGGGTCCCGGCGAGGCCGAACGCGACCTCGAGCACCGTGGCGTCGCCGGGCTCGCCGGCGATCCCGGCGAGTACGCCGGGGACGTGCGCGCGCCCCGGCTCCAGCTGCGGATCGGGTCGCACCACGACCACGGGACAGGTCGCGTGCTTGACCAGTGCACTGCTGACCGAGCCCAGCAACAGGTGCCGCAGCGGGCCGAGGCCCCGGGTGCCGACCACGAGCAGCCGCGCCCGGACCGAGGCGTCGAGGAGGATCTCGCGCGGGTCGCCCAGGTGCACGAGCTGGTGGATCTCGAGGTCCGGGTACGCCGTACGGACCGGGCCCTCGGCCTCGTTCAGCAGCGCGCGCCCGTCCTCCTTCAGCACCAGGCAGACCTGCCGGTGCCCGATGCCGGTGCCCTCGAGCCACCCGGTGCCGGCCGGTGCGGGGGTCGGCCCGGCGTGGACCAGCACGAGGGGACACCGTTCGGCGGCTGCCTGCGCTGCCGCCCAGCCGAGGGCGTGGGACGCGGACTCGGAGCCGTCGACACCGACGACGACGGCACCGGTGGGCACGGTGGTGGTCATGCCTCCACCCTCGGCTCGCCGTCGCACACCGGCCACGGGCGGAGGGCTCCGGGACCCAGGACCTAGGACCCGGTGGGGTCGGCGGGTGGCCGGCGGCGGCCGGCGGAGCGCTTGGGTGAGTCGCCGATCAGGACCTCCTCCAGAGCCCGGCGCGGGGTGCGGGGCAGGGCGCTGCGCGAGATCTCCTGCCACCCGATCCGGACCAGGAGCTGCGGGTGCAGCAGCCCGCCGAGGATGTCGTGGTGCAGGGCCTCGCGGGTCTCGTCCACCTCGATGACCTGGCTGAGCGGGACCACCGAGAGACCGTCGTTCATCGCGTGCAGCCATACCTGGCTCAGCGCCTCCCCGGCGCGCAGCCACGCGTCCGGGCCGTCGGTCTCGGTCGCGATCACCAGGAGGCCGTCGGAGTTCTCGATCGTGCCGCGGGGATCGTCGGGAGGCTCCTCTACGAAGCGCGAGACGCGGCTGGGGGTGCGGGCGCCGGGCTCGGGCAGCAGCTCGCTGGGGATGCCGTCGACGGCACTGTGGTCGAGCCAGGAGCGCTGCTCCGCGGCGAAGCGCCGGTCCGCCCGCTCCACCACGGTCGCCCGGCTCACCAGCAGCTCGACCCGGACCCGGTCGGGGGCCGCGGTCACCGCGACCACGCTGACCTGGTCGGTGGCCGGAGCGGCGGCGAGGCGCGCCAGCCGCTCGGGCGGGATCGGCCACGAGGTGAACCGTCGGCGGTCCGTACGGCGGTCCAGGAGCGCCTGGAGGTCCGCGACGGCCCCCGCGGGCCGGGCGCCGCTGCGCAGGTGCAGCGTCGCGAGGTGGTCGGGATCGCGGGGGTCGGGGGACCGGGTGATCTCGGCCGGCCAGCCGAGGGCGTCGGCGGCGACGGCCGCCTGATGGAGCGCCGCGCCACAGCTGATCGCCAGGTTGCGCCCCGAGGGGTCGGCCACCGGGAGCTGTCGGGTCCGGTCGGCGTACAGCTCCACCCGGTCGCCCCGCACCCGCCACAGCCAGGGCTGGCTGTTGTGGATGCTGGGCGCGCGCAGGGCGTACTCCGTCACGCGCAGGCCCGGTGCGGTGTCCGGGCGCGCGAAGCCCGGGGCCGCTGACGTCACGTCGGCCTCCCTGGTTCTGGACATGGTGGTTGCCCCCTCCGAGCAGTCCGTCCACGATCCGCGTTGGAGGGCCTTTGGACCAGAGACCTAGGTCCCGAGACCTGGTGACCAAGAGCGGGGTCAGTCGACCCGGACCTCGATCACGCCGGGGACGGTGTGGGCGACCACGTGGGCCAGCGAACGCTCGGGTGCTCCCGAGGGCCCCGACACGTTGACGATGCCCTCGGAGACCTCCACCAGCCAGTCGGCGTGGCCGAGCGAGGCGAGCAGCTCGTCGACGTCCGCGGCGATCTTGTCGTCGGCGCGGGCCAGCACCTGGACGACGTCGCTGCGGCTGACGACCCCGACCAGGTGGCCGTCGTCGTCGACGACCGGGAGGCTCTTCACCGCGGTCGACGTCATCACGTCCACCGCGCGGGCCAGGTCGTCCTTCACGCGCACCGACACTGGGTGGCGGGTGTAGACCTCCTCGACGGTGCGGGGCGGGAAGACCGGCTCGATGGAGACCGGGCGCTCCTGGGCGCGCGGGTCCGGTGCGAGGACGTCGCGGATCAGGTCGGCCTCGCTGACCACTCCCTGGAGGCGGCCCGAGCCGTCGACCACCGGCATGCAGGTGATGCCGTACTCCGCCAGGCGCGACAGCGCCTCCTTGATCGTGGTCGAGGGACGCACCGTCATGGGCTCCGGTGTCATCAGGTCCTGCACGAGCATCGTGCTCTCCCTCCAACGGGTCGTGCGCCGACGGATGTCTCGTCGGTCCTGCCTTCAGCCTCGGCCGCCAGGGGCTCCGGACCCAGGGACAAAGGTCCCCCGGACCGGGGGCCATCGACAGGCAACATCCGGCGTGGCTCCACCTAGGTTGGGGAGCATGGAGGAGGTACAGCGGACGAGCGAGCAGATCACGGTCTACCTGCTCGACGACCACGAGCTGGTGCGTCGGGGCATCAGGGAGCTGCTGGAGAGCGAGGGCGACATCGTCGTCATCGGTGAGTCGGGCCTGGCCGTGGAGGCCGCCCGTCGCATCCCGGCTCTCCGGCCCGACGTCGCGATCCTCGACGGTCGGCTGCCCGACGGGTCCGGCATCGACGTGTGCCGTGACGTCCGCTCGGTCGACCCCGGCATCGCGGCGCTGATCCTCACGTCGTACGACGACGACGAGGCGCTCTTCTCCGCGATCATGGCCGGCGCCGCGGGCTACATCCTCAAGCAGGTCAAGGGCACCGACTTCGTCGAGACGGTCCGCAGGGTCGCCGCCGGGCAGTCGATGCTCGACCCGGCCGTGACCGCGCACGTCCTCGACCGGCTGCGCGCCGGCCCGCGGATGGACCCCTCCATCGAGCAGCTCACCGCCCAGGAGCAGCGCATCCTCGAGCTGATCGGCCAGGGGATGACCAACCGCCAGATCGCCGCCCACCTGTGCCTGGCCGAGAAGACCGTGAAGAACTACGTGTCCTCGATGCTGGCCAAGCTCGGGCTCGAGAGCCGCACGCAGGCCGCGATCTTCGCGACCAAGCACCTCGGCGTCTGAGCCCGCGACGTCGGCCCGGCACCCCGGGGCGCGCTCGACCACGGTTGACGGCGCGGTTGACGGCGCAGGTGATGGCGCAGGTGATGGCGCAGCTGGACGCTCAGGTGCCGCTGGCGCCGTAGAGCCGGCGCCCGGTGACGTCGTGCACGTCGACGCGGACGAACAGCGTGCGGGCGCCCGTCGGCCACACCTCGAGGCCGATCAGCATGTCCGGCACGTCCTGGGCCTCGACCAGCTCGGCGGTGCCGACCACGACGACGCTCCACCCGGCCCGCGTAACCGGGTCGATCTGGTCGACCTCGACGACGACCCGCTGGCCGCTGCACTCGCGGGCCAGGGTGGACCCGGCGGTGGTGCGGAACCACACGGCGCCGGCGACGACGGTGTAGTTGACCGGGACGACCGCCACGCCCTCGGACCCCACCCACGCGACGCGCGCGATGTGAGCGGTCTCCAGCAGGCTCCAGCAGTCGTAGGAGAGCAGGGTTGCCAGCCGGCCCTCCGATTCCGGTCGCGTCATCATGTGGTCCTCCGTCTGCCGTCATTGCCAGCGGGTTCTCCCGGGTGGTTCCCACCACGCTCCCCCCTGTGACCAGTGCCTCCCAGGCCGCAGGGACCCGGTCTTCCGGGACCTTGGTCCCAGAGCCGTCGCGACTTGATAGCGTCTCCTTCGCCGGATCAACAGGGAGGCTGGCATGGACACGCAGCCGCACGCGGGGCCCGACGGCGAGATCGACCGGCTCGGCTCCTCACCCGTGCTTCCGCTCGACAACCAGCTCGCCGAGAGCGGCTTCGACGACCTGCTGCGCGAGGTGCTGGTGCGCGTGCACGGCGTGCTCGACGACCGGGCCCGGTGGCGGCTGCTGCTCGACGCCGTGGTCACCATGGCCGCCGACCTCTCGCTCGACGACCTGCTGACCCGCATCGTCGAGATCGCCAGCGACCTGGCGGACGCGCAGTACGCCGCCCTCGGCGTGCTGGGCGCGGCCAACGACCACCGGCTGCAGACGTTCGTCACGCACGGCGTGACCCTGGCCCAGCACAGCGCGATCGGCGACCTCCCGACCGGGCACGGGCTGCTCGGCCTGATCATCGACCAGCCCACGCCGTTGCGGTTGCACGACATCGCCGAGCACCCGGCGTCGTACGGCTTCCCGGCCAACCACCCGCCGATGCGGTCGTTCCTGGGTGTGCCGGTGCGGATCCGCGACAAGGTGTTCGGCAACCTCTACCTCACCGAGAAGGTCGGCGGCGGGGACTTCACCGAGCAGGACGAGGCCATCGTCGTCGGGCTGGCGGCGGCCGCGGGCGTGGCGATCGAGAACGCCCGGCTGCACGAGGAGGCCGCACGCCGCGAGCGGTGGCTGGCCGCGACGGCCGAGATCACCGCGCGACTGGCCGGTCCGGGTGGGCAGGACGAGGCGCTCCAGATCGTCGCCGACCACGCCCGGTTGCTCGCCGACGCCGACGTGTCCTGGATCGTCGCCGGCCCCGACGCGAGCGGCCTCAGGCTGCGGGTGGTGTCGGGAGAGCCGGCCGACCACGCGGCGATGGCCAGCGTCGACCTCGGCTCGTCGCTGACCAGCAGCGTCGTGCGCACCGGCGCCCCGGTCGCGGTCGAGGACATCTCCGCGGACCCGCGCGCGGTCAACGTGCCCAGTGCGCTCGGCTGGCCCGCGATCGGGCCCGCGATCATCGTGCCGCTGCGGGGCAGCGCCGGAGTCGAAGGCGTGCTCGCCCTGGGCTGGCGCCCCGAGCACCTGATGGCCTTCCACGCGGTCGACCCCTCGCTGCCGGCCAGCTTCGCCGAGCAGGCGGCGCTCGCCCTCGAGGTGGGCCGGGCCCGCGAGGACCGGCAGCGGCTGGCGCTGTTCGAGGACCGCGACCGGATCGGCCGCGACCTGCACGACCTGGTCATCCAGCGGCTGTTCGCGGTCGGCCTCGGTCTGCAGAGCACCGCCCGGGCCGCCGACCGGCCCGACATCGCCGACAAGCTCGACGCCGCCGTCGACGACCTGGACGCGACGATCCGCGACATCCGGCGCACGATCTTCGCCCTCGGCTCTGGCGACAACGCCTCCGACATCCAGGCGGAGGTCACTCGGATGGTCGACCGTGCGGCCGGCACCTTGAAGTTCCGCCCGGCGCTGCGGTTCGAGGGCCCCGTGCGCACCCGGATCGGAGCCGACGTGGCCCCCGACGTGCTCGCCGTGCTCACCGAGGCGCTCTCCAACGCCGCCCGGCACGCCCAGGCGAAGTCCGTCTCCGTCGAGCTCGTCGTTGTCGACGGCATCAAGCTGACCGTCGCCGACGACGGCCGGGGCATCCCCGAGGACGTGCCGCAGAGCGGCCTGTCGAACATGCGCCAGCGTGCCGAGCGCCGCGGCGGGCACTGCACGATCACCTCGCGCCCCGGCGAGGGCACCACCGTGGAGTGGTGGGTCCCCTCCTGACCTGCAGAGTCGGCGCCGTGGCGCGCCGACCGCAGGCGGCGAGCGGCCCGCAGGCTGCGCGCCGACCGTCACCACACCGTCGGGCGACTGACCCCAGAGCGATCCGCGAGACGCGGTCAGATGAACAGCAGCTGGGCGCCCTCGGTCATCTCGATGAAGTCGGAGGCGCTGATGATCGCCTCGACGCCGTCGTAGAGGTCGTCGTCGGTGAGGTGCTGCATGTCCGCGGACATCCGGCACGCCCAGAGGTGCCCGCCGGACCCGATGATCTGCTCGAGGAAGTCGGGTACGGCGGGCACGTCGAGGTCCGCGATCGCCTTGCGCATCTGGTGGGTGGCGATGGCGGTCATGCCGGGCAGGCCGCCGAGGCCCTGGGGCATGTGGGTCGCCGGGTTGCCGACCGGGGTGAACTTCAGGTCGGCCATGTGCTTGCGGTTGATGATGTCGAAGCCCCAGAACGTGAAGAACAGGTGCACCTCGACGCCCTCGCCGAGCGCTGCGTTGGCGAGGATCAGCCCGGGGTAGGCCATGTCGAGGCTGCCCTTGGAGCAGATGATCGCGAGCTTGCGGCCCGTGGACGGGGTGTCGAACGACGGGACGAGAGGACTCGTGTCAGTGGTCGTGTCAGTGGTCGCATCGGTGGTCATGGTCGTCTCCTCACACGCAGCCGCGGGGCTTGGGCAGGCCGGCGACGTACGCCATCTTCTTGGCGGGCTTGACGGGGAAGAGCTCGAAGAGCCGCTTCACGGGGACGCCCAGGCCGGTGCTCACGCGGCGCAGGGTCGGGGTCTCGCCGGCGCGTGCGTGCTCCGCGCGCAGGAACTCGAGCACGGTCCAGTGCTCGGGCTCGAGCGTGATGCCGATCTGCTCGGCGAGCGCCGTGGCGACCTCCTGGCTCCACTCGGCCGGGTCGGTCAGGAAGCCCTCGCTGTCGACGGTCAGGGTGTGGCCGCCGATGGTGGTCGTGCTCATCGCTCCTCCTTCTGTCGGCCCGCGCTCAGGCGGGGACGTGCTTGCCGGCCATGCTCATCGCGGCGGGCAGCGGGATCGGCCGCCCCGGCAGAAGGACGTTCCAGTAGATCCAGGGGAACGCCTGCTTGGCGAGATGGTTGAGCCGCGACTCCTCCAGCAGGCTCATCGGGCCGACGTACGGCACCGGGAACCGCCCGGGCAACGGCTCGACGTCGTAGTTGAAGTCGATGAGCAGGGCCTTGCCGTCGCCGCTCTCGATGAAGCAGTTGGCGTGGCCGTCGAACCGGTGGGTCATCGGCCGGCCGGCGATGTGGTCGAGGAAGTTCTCGACGAAGACGTCGACGGCGAAGTGGGCGACCGAGCCGGCCTTGGAGGTCGGGATGTCGGAGGCGTCACCGAGCGCGAAGATGTCGTCGTAGCCACGGGCCAGGAACGTCTGCGGGTCCACCGGCACGTAGTTGAGGTCGTTGCCGAGGCCGGAGCGGCCGACGAAGTTCGCGCCCATGTTCAGCGGCACGGTCACCAGCAGGTCGAACGGCACCGAGCGCCCGTCGTACGAGAGGAGCGCCGAGGCGTCCTCGTCGACCTGCTCGACGACGAAGTCGGTCTCGACGGTGATCCCACGCTCCTCGAGCAGGTGGCCGAGGCGTGCGGAGGCGATCGGCCGGGTGAACGCACCCGAGAGCGGCGTCACGAACACGACCTCGGCGGCGTCGCGGCAGCCGCGCTCGCGCAGCCACGCCTCGGCGAGGAAGGCGAACTCCAACGGCGCCACCGGGCACTTGATCGGCATCTCGGTGATGTGCACGACCAGCCGTCCGGAGCTGAACCGGGCGAGCGCCTCGCGCAGCAGGGTGGCGCCCTCGAGGGTGTAGAACTCGTGGACGGTACGCCGCCACAGCGCGCCGGTGACCCCGGGCGTCTCCTCGGGCCGCGGGGTGGTGCCGGTGGCGATCACCAGCTGCTCGTAGCGCAGCACGGTGCCGTCGGCGAGGCGCACCTCACCGCGGTCGGGGTCGACGACGTCGACGTCGGCGGTGATGAACCGGACCCCGTCGGCGATCTGGGCGTGCCTCGACCGGGTGATCCGCGTGGGATCGGCGCCACCGAACGGAACGTAGAGGTAGCCCGGCTGGTAGGGGTGGACGTCGTCGCGATCGACGACGGTGATGTTCCACAGGGCCGGGTCGAGCCGGCGGCGGAGCTTGTTGACGACCATGGTCCCGGCGGTCCCGCCGCCGAGGACGAGCAGCTCGTGCATCGCGCCCACTCCTCTCGTGGCTCAGCTCGCTGCTGCGCCGGGGTCGCCGGAGTGCCAACGGCGGGCCGCGACGGCGACCTCGCGGGCCCAGGCGACGGCGTGGTCCAGCTCGCCGTCGACCAGGGGGCCCTTGACGTCGTGGACCAGGAACGGCGTTGGCCGCGACACCAGGTGGTAGCCGCGGCGGGCCAGGAGGTGCGAGGCCCGGGTCGAGGCGGCCTTGGGCAGGCTGCGCACCTTGGTGACCCGGGTGTCGAACGCGGCGGCCGCCCGGCTCCTGGCCTCCTCGCGGGGACCCATGGCACCGATCCACTCGCGCATGCCGGTGCTCGCCAGCTCCGGGTCGGCGCCCTGCCGGACGGCGTCCTGCCGGGTCGAGGGCCTGCTCAGGGAGAACGCGTGGGTCGGGGCGCCGACGACCAGGAGGTCGAAGGCGGCGTCGCCGGGCGCCGGCGCGTGGCGCACGTCGACGAGCTCGGTGGTGACGCCCTCGCCGCGCAGGCCCTCGGCGACCGCGGCCGCCACGTCCCGGGTGGACCCGAACATCGACTCGTAGACCACCAGGGCCGTCAGGGGCGTCGGGGCGACCTGCTCGGGATGTGGCTGGTTGCTCATGTCGGTGACTCCTGCCCCACGGTGGTGTGCGTCACCTTTCAATGTGGATCCGGTCGGTCGCACCCGCACGGGCCGAGGGACCACGTGCCCCGGGCCCAAGGTCCCTGTTGCCGGCCGGTGGACACGGGGACATTGGCAGGAGGAGGACTCCAGGAGGTCGCCGATGTCCGATGCGGTCCCGCGCAGGCACCCCGGGGTCGAGCGCTACCTCGAGGAGCGGGGCCAGCACGCACAGGCCCGGCTCGCGGACGCGATCACGGCGTTCGCCGGGTCGATGCCGTTCGTGTACCTGCACGCGATCGCGTTCGCGGCGTGGATGC
The DNA here is from genome assembly GCF_057747975.1 of Nocardia sp. 149-1B. Lineage (NCBI taxonomy): Bacteria > Bacillati > Actinomycetota > Actinomycetes > Mycobacteriales > Nocardiaceae > Nocardia > Nocardia sp. 149-1B. Next base: position 3,861,834 of record NZ_CM173233.1, on the reverse strand, counting down.
TCGTCGCCGAGTCGAGTCCCTGGCCGACGCTGACCCTCGTCGTCTCCCTGGAGGCGATCTTCCTGTCGACGTTCGTGATGATCGGGCAGAACCGCCAGGCCGCGGTCCAGCAGGCCAAGGCCGACCACGACTTCGTCGAGCAGGAGCTGGAGCTGAAGACCAACACCCAGCTCACGCGTGACATCCACCGCCTGCTGACGGAGCTCAACCGTCGAGAGGGCAGCCCGGAGCCCGACTGATCCGAGGAGGATACGACATGCTCGAGACGAAGCCCGCGAAGGTGCTGCTCGGGGTCGGCGACGAGGACGTCGAGGGTGCGCTCGCCTACGCCCTGGCCGAGGCTCGGCGTCGCGGGGTCGGGGTCCACGCGTTGCACGCCGTACCGGCGGTGAGCATCGGTGCCGACCCGAGCACGATGGTGATCGAGGGCGACGTGCTCTGCGCGCAGGGCAGCCGGATCCTCGACGAGGTCGCCCGGCGCCTCGAGCACGAGCTCGGTGAGCTGCCGGTCAGCACCGAGCTGCACAACGGGCCGGTCGTGCCCGCGATCACCGGCACCAGCCGGCACGCCGCCGTCGTCGTCCTCCAGCGGCAGCGGATGGGGCACCCGGGGCGGATCCCCACGCTGTCGGTGACCAACGCGGTCGCGGCGCACGCGGACGTGCCGGTCGTCGCGGTGCCGGCGGGCTGGCACCCCGACGAGGAGCGCGACCGGCTCGTCGTCGCCGGTCTCGGTGACGTCGAGGTGTCCGCCGACGTGGTGCGCACCGCGCTGGAGGAGGCGACGCGGCGCGGTGGCCGGGTCCGGCTCGTGCATGCCTGGCACTACTCCGCGGGCTACGACGATCTGGTGTTCGCGGGCTCGGGCGGGCAGACGTACGACGACCAGCTGCGTCGTGAGCTCGAGGCGGGTCTGGCGCCGTTGCTCGCCGAGCTCCCCGACGTACCGGTGGAGCTCGTGACCGCCCACGCGCGGCCGGCGGACGTGCTGGTGGCCGAGTCCGCGACCGCGGGGCTGGTCGTCCTGGGCCGGCACCGCTCCTCGATGCCGTGGGGCCCGCACCTCGGCTCGGTCGTGCGCGCCGTGCTGCGCGAGTCGTCGTGCCCGGTGGAGGTCGTCGACCCCGCGCCCACCGGCACGCCCTGAGCCAGGCTGAGCGGCGGGCCCGCGGCCGGGCCGAAGGGCCCGGGCGCGGCGGGCACTCGACCCTGCTGCCGGGCGCGGTGCGGGTCAACCATGGAGGTGACGGAACGACCGTCACGTGCGAGTCAGCTCGACGACAGCTCGACACCAACTCGACAACAGCTCGACAACAGCTCGACAACAGGAGGTCAGTCATGACCACTCAGCCACGCCCCGTGGTCATCGGAGTCGACGGATCGGACGCGAACGCCGGCGCACTGCGCTACGGCGTCGAGGAGGCCCGCCGGACCGGCGCGCCGGTGAAGCTCGTGCACGTCGTGCCCGACTACGTCCCGATCTCGCCGATGATGCCACTGACGCCCTCCGAGCTCACCGAGACCGGTGCCGCCGTGCTCCGGCAGGCCGAGGCCCAGGTCGCCGAGCTCGCCCCCGACCTCCAGGTCGAGGGCTGGCTGCACCACGGCACCCGCCCGGTGCAGCTGGCGAACGCCGCCGAGGACGCGCAGGTGGTCGTCGTCGGTCGCGACAACCGGCCCCTGCTCGAGCGCCTGCTGCGCGGTGACACCGCCGCGGGCGTGGCCGCGCGTGCCTCGGTGCCGATGGTGCTCGTGCCGGCCGACTGGACGCCCGCCCCGGCCCACGGCGTGGTGCTCGTCGGCGTGAAGTCCCCCTCGCACTCCGCCGCCCTGCTGGGTGACGCGATGGAGCTGGCTGCCGAGCGCGGCGCCAAGCTCGTGGTCCTCCACGCGTGGAAGCTGCCGAGCGGCTACGACGACATCATCGAGTCGCGGGTGGCGGCCGAGGACTGGCGTCGCCAGTCCATCGACGAGATGGAGGCGCTGCTCACCGACTGGCGGGTCGCCTTCCCCGACGTGGAGGTCGAGATCCGCGTCGTCCACGACCACCCCAGCTTCGCGCTGGTCGAGGGCTCGGCCGAGGCCGACGTCGTCGTGCTCGTCCGCCGGGCGCACGGCGTCCCCGCGGCGACCCACCTCGGGGGTACGGCGCGCGCGGTCCTGCGCTCCTCGCTCTGCCCCGTGCGTGTGGTGCCGCCGGACGCGATCCCCCCGGCCCCGGGCGCCGTGCTCGAGCAGGCGGGGGCGATCTCGAAGTGACCGCGCCGGCGGGCACCTCCGGGCTGTCCGCCGCCGAGGCCGCTGCGCGGCTGGAGGAGCAGGGGCCGAACCTGCCACCGCGTGGGCGACCGCGACGGTTGCTGGGCCGTGTCGTCGACCAGCTCCGCGACCCGATGATCCTGCTGCTGATCGGCGCGTTCGTGGTCATCGTCGCGCTGGGCGACGTGGCCGACGCCTCGATCATCGCCGCTGTCGTCGTGCTCAACACCACGATCGGCGTGGTGCAGGAGGTCCGGGCCGCCAACGCGCTGGCCGCGCTCGACCGGATGGCGGCGCCCTGGGCGAACGTCGTGCGGGACGGGCAGCTGACCCGCATCCCCGCCCCGGACGTGGTGGTCGGCGACCTGGTGCGCCTCGAGGCCGGTGACGTCGTACCCGCCGACGGCGAGCTCGTGGAGGCCGCCGGGCTCCAGGTCGACGAGTCCGCGATGACCGGCGAATCGGTCCCGGTCATCCGCGGGCCGGGGGAGGACGTCCTCGCCGGCACCGTGCTGACCCGGGGCCGGGGTTTCGCGGTCGTCTCGCGCACCGGCGCGTCGAGCGGGCTGGGCGGGATCGCCGCCCAGATCGCGGCCGCCGGGGTGCGGCCCACGCCGCTGCAGGTCCGGCTGGCCCGACTGTCGCGCCAGCTGGTCGTGCTGACCGTCGCGGTGGCCGTGCTGGTCCTGGTGCTGGGTCTGCTGCGCGGGGAGCCCTTCTCGGACATGGTGATCCTGTCCGTGAGCCTCGCGGTGGCGGCGATCCCCGAGTCGCTTCCCGCCGTGGTGACGATCGCGCTCGCCCTCGGGGCCTACCGGATGGCGCGCCGCTCCGCACTCGTGCGGCGGCTGCCCGCGGTCGAGACGCTCGGCTCGGTCACCGTGCTCGCCTCCGACAAGACCGGCACGCTGACCGAGGGCCGGATGGTGGTCCAGGAGCTCTGGTCGCCGCTCGGGACCTGGCAGGTGTCCGGGCACGGGTACGCCGTGGCCGGCGAGCTGGTGGCCCGGGACGCGGACGTCGTACCGGCCGACCTCGACGATCTCGCCCGCGACCTGGTGCTGTGCAACGACGCGCGGCTCGGCGGGCCTGCCGACGGCTCGGCCGGCGCGGCCGCGGAGTGGTCGGTCGTCGGTGACCCCATGGAGGCGGCCCTCCTGGTGGCCGTCGCCAAGCACGACCGCGCCGCACTCGAGGCGGCCGCGACCTGGGAGCGTGTCGACGAGACGCCGTTCGACAGCGAGACGAAGCGGATGACGACCCTGCACCGGGCCGGCGACCGATGGCTCGTGGTGTGCAAGGGCGCGCCGGAGGCCGTGATCGGCCTGCTGGCCGACCGCGACGTCGCAGCCGCCGCCCAGGCCGCGGCGACAGGCCTGGCCGAGCGGGGGTTCCGCGTGCTGGCGGTCGCCGACCGGGAGGCCTCGACGCGACCCGGCCGGCTCGACGGGCTCGACGGGCTCGACGGGCTCGACGACGGGCTGGTGCTGCGCGGGCTGGCGGCGCTCGCCGATCCGGCCCGCGCCAGCGCGGAGGAGGTCGTGCGCGCCTGCCGCGAGGCCGGCATCCGCACGGTGATGATCACCGGCGACCACCCGGCGACGGCGCGCGCGATCGCCGACGAGCTGACCCTGACCCGCGAGGGGCCCGAGCTCGTCGAGGGCGACGCCGTCGGTCGCGGAGAGCATGTCGACCGCGTGGATCGCATCGGCGTCTACGCGCGGGTCCGCCCCGAGCACAAGGTCGACATCGTCGACGCCTGGCAGCGACGCGGTGACGTCGTCGCGATGACCGGCGACGGCGTCAACGACGCGCCCGCGCTGCGTCGCGCCGACATCGGCATCGCCATGGGCGACCGCGGCACCGAGGTCGCGCGGCAGGCCGCCGACCTGGTCCTGGCCGACGACGACCTCCGCACGGTGGTCGTCGCGGTCGGCGAGGGACGGCGCATCTACGGCAACATCCGGCGGTTCCTGCGCTACGGGCTCTCCGGCGGCTTCGCGGAGGTGCTGGTGCTGGTCGCCGGCCCGTTCGTCGGCATCCCGATCCCGCTCGGGCCGGGGCAGATCCTCTGGATCAACATGATCACCCACGGCCTCCCCGGAGTGGCGTTCGGCGGCGAGCCGCCCGACCCCGCGGACATGAAGCGGCCCTCACCGTCCCCCGAGCGGTCGGTCCTCGGCCAGGGCCTGCTGCGCCAGATCGCCATCGCCGGCACATTGATCGCCATCGTCGCCCTGGGCGCGGGGCTGCTCGCTCCGGACAGCCACCGGCAGACCTGGGTGTTCCTCACCCTCGGGCTCGCGCAGCTCGGGGTCGCCCTGTCGCTGCGGGCCCCGCGCGGTGGGCTGAACTGGCGCGCGCGTGGTCTCGAGGTCGCGGTCGTGATCGCCGCGGCGTTGCAGGTGCTCGCGGTCGCGTGGTTCCCGCTGCGCGACCTGCTCCGCACCGACACGGTGCCGGTAGCCGATGCGCTGGCCGTCCTGGCCCTGAGCGTTGCTCCCGGGCTGGTGCTGGGGCTGTGGCAGCGGTTCAGTGCTCGCCGGGGGAGTGCTCGCCAGGGTTGAGCCACCGACCGGTGATCTCGTCCACGTCGATGATCACCGTCGCCGAGCGCGGGCCGCGCACCCACGGCTCCGGACCCGTCGCGTCGCCCGGCTCGCCGTACTGCACCTCGGCGCGGCCGCGCGCGAGCACGCTCCAGCCGGTGTGCGTGTCCTCGTCGATGCGGTCGACCTGGAAGGCGACCCGCTCGGCGTCGGCCTTCTGGACCATCGAGGAGTACGCCGCCGTGCGGATCTTGATGGTGCGCCCATCGACGGCGAAGTTCACCGGGATCACCGTGGGTCCGTTCGACGTCGTCCAGGCGATCCGGCCCACCGGGGTGGTGGTGAGCAGCTGCCAGCACTCGTCCGCCGGAAGGTCCACCAGCTGTCCGCGGGCTGCGTTCTCCATGTCTGCTCCTCCGGTCCGGGTCGGATCCACGTACTCCGAGTAAACCCGACCGACCCAGTACCTCCGCAGGTACCACGTCCCCCTGGGCGGGGGACCTACGTCTCTCCCCGCCCCGAGGGCTCAGGAGCATGGTGGAGGAACAGGCTTCAGGCACGGGGCAGGGCGAAGGAGGTCAGTCATGGACGAGATCGGGGTCCTCGTGGCCGTCGGACCGGGTGGCATCGGCGACGGTGCGCTGGAGGTCGCCGCCGCCGAGGCGTTGCGCCTCGGAGCGGGTGTGTCGCTGGTGCACGTCGCGCACTCCCCGGTCGCCAGCGTCCCGGCCGAGGCCGAGCACGAGCGTGCCATCGACGAGGCCCTCGCCCAGGTCGGGCTCGGCGTGCTCGCCGACGCCGCCGACCGGGTGCGCGTCCTGGTCGACGGACGGGCTCCGGTCACCACCGAGGTCGTCGACGGGCCGGTCGCCCGCACGATCGTCGAGCGTGGCGGCCAGGCCTCCCTGATCGTTCTCGAGGCTCGCGCCATCGGACCGATGGGGCGGCTCGTCACCCGCTCGGTGTCCTCGAACGTCGCGGCCCACGCGCACGTGCCCGTGATGGTCGTCCCGGCGAGCTGGACCTCCGCGGTCGGCGGCGACCTGCCGGTCACCGTGGGTGTCGGTGAGCCGCTCGACGTCAAGCACGAGGTGCCCGCCGCCCTCGAGCTCGCCCGGGCGACCGGACGGCCCCTGGTCGTCCTGCACGCGGCCTGGATCGCCGAGCCCTACCAGGGTGTCGCCTTCGCCGGGTACCCGCGCCAGCGCTGGCTCGACGACGCCTACCGCGAGCTCGACACCGCCTTGGCGGGCATGACGACCGCCGAGGACCCCCGGAACGCCGTGACCTGCGACGTGCACTGGACGCGGCCGGCGGACGCCCTGGTGCGCGCCACGCAGCGGTCCTCCATGCTCGTGCTGAGCCGCCGCCCGGTGACCCGCACCCTCGGCGCCCACCTGGGCCCGGTCACCCGCGGGGTGCTGCACCACGCCGAGTGCCCGGTGCTGGTGGTGGACCGGGAGCATTGACCGTCTCCTGACCGGGTCGTCACCCGGGCAGTGTGTCGCCCTCCTCTGTCCGTACGACGTCCGGTGGAGGGGCACACCATGAGGAGGTGGCACGGATGAGCAGTCCCGTCCTGACGTTCCTGGGTGCGGCCGGTTCGGTGACCGGCAGCAAGTTCCTGGTGGACACCGACATCTCGCGCACGCTGGTCGACGCGGGGCTCTACCAGGGCCTGGCCGACCTGCGACGGCGCAACTGGACGCCGTTCCCGGTGCCGGCGTCCGGCCTCGGCGCGGTGGTGGTCTCGCACGCCCACCTCGACCACTGCGGGCTGCTGCCCCGGCTGGTGAAGGAGGGGTTCGACGGGCCGATCATCTGCTCGCCGGACACCGCCGAGCTGGTCGAGATCGTGCTGCGCGACAGCGCCCACCTGCAGGAGGAGGACGCGCGGCAGGCCAATGCCGGTGGCTACAGCAAGCACTCCCCGGCGCTTCCGCTCTACGACCTCGGCGACGTCGAGCGCACGCTGCCGCTGCTGACGCCCACCGAGTTCGAGACCGCGGTCGACGTGGCACCCGACGTCCGGGTCGTGCTCCGTCCGGCCGGCCACATCCTCGGCTCGTCGACGGTGCTGCTGGAGACCGCGGGCCGGCGCACGCTGTTCAGCGGCGACCTGGGCCGCGGCTTCCACCCGATCCTGCGGGCCCCTGCGGACCCGCCGGCCGCGCACGCGGTCGTCGTCGAGTCGACGTACGGCGACCGCCGCCACCCGCCCCCGGACCGCGACGTCCTGGCCGGGGCGCTGCGGCGCACCCTGGGCCGCGGTGGAACGGCGCTGGTACCGGCGTTCGCGGTCGACCGCACCGAGCTGGTGCTGCTCGAGCTGCATCGGCTGATGGAGGCCGGTGAGGTGCCACGGGTGCCGGTGTACCTGGACAGCCCGATGGCGCTGCGTACGCTCGACGTCTACCGGCGGGCTCTCGGCAGCGGATCGCTGCAGCTGCGCCCCGACCTCGACGGGGTGCGGGCGGCGCTCGGTGCCCTCGAGGTCGAGCCGGTGCCGGACGCCGCCGGCTCGATGCGGCTGAACCGCCCCGACCGGCCCTGCATCGTGGTGTCCGCCTCCGGCATGGCCACGGGCGGGCGCGTGGTGCACCACCTCGCCCACCAGCTGCCCGACCCGCGCAACAGCGTGATCCTCACCGGTTACCAGGCCGTCGGCACCCGCGGTCGCCAGCTCCTCGACGGCGCTCGCCAGGTCAAGATGCACGGTCGCTACGTGCCGGTGCGCGCGGAGATCGTCGACGTACCGTTCTTCTCGGTGCATGCCGACGCCGACGAGATCCTGGCCTGGCTGTCGCGGGCGCCCGAGCCGCCGGAGGTCGTGTACGTCGTGCACGGCGAGCCGTCGGGGTCCGCGGCGCTGGCGCGGCGGATCGTCGAGGAGCTCGGCTGGACCGCGGTCGTGCCGCGGCTCGACGAGCGGGTGCGCCTGGACTGAGCCAGGCTGACCCTGGATCCACGCTGAGACTGGTGGGTGACCGTCGGCCGGGTCCGCGGTGACCTTGTGCTCTGACCTTCGACACGGTCGAACCGGTGTGCTTGACCCAGCAGGCAGCGTGGCCCGCTGGCGACCGACACGCGACTGATGGAGGCGGCACATGACACAGCAGCAGCTGACCGAGGACCAGCCGACGGTGGAGCTCACCCTCGAGGAGTGCTGGGCTCTGCTCTCGGAAGCGGAGGTCGGCCGGCTGGCCTACCGTCTGGTCGACGAGATCCACCTCGTCCCGATCAACTACGCGGTCGAGGGCCGCTCGATCCTGTTCCGCACCGCGGCCGGCAACAAGCTCCTCGCCGCCGAGCTGGAGTCCGAGGTCGCCTTCGAGATCGACTGGTTCGGCGACGACGCCGCCTGGTCGGTGCTCGTCCGCGGCCACCTCCGCCACCTCGACGAGGTCGAGGAGGACCGTCTCTCGGGGCTCGACATCCACCCGTGGGTGCCGACCCTGAAGTACGACCACGTGGAGCTCACGCCCACGGCCGTCACCGGTCGCCGGTTCCTGCTGCGCCGGTCCTGACGGTCCCCGGACGGCGATCCAGCACGAGACTCAGCGAGAGGCTCAGGCGCTCTCCATCGCCGGGAGGTAGGTCCCGTAGCGGGCTGCGCCGTTCAGCGCGGCCCGGTGCAGGAGGGCCGCCTGCGCCGCGTCGCGGTGGGAGTCGTCGCCGTCCCAAGCGGCCAGCACGGGCGCCTGCAGGGCCCGGCCGAAGGAGAAGCTCAGCTGCCACGGCTGGGTCCCGTGCCGGTTGATCGCATCGAGCCGTGCCGTGGCCTGCTGGTCGCTCTGCCCTCCGGAGAGGAACACGATGCCGGGTACGGCGACCGGCACCGACTCCCGCATCACCGTGACGGTCCGCGCCGCGATCGTCTCGTCGTCGGCCTGCTCGGCGCACTCGGTGCCGGGCAGCACCATGTTGGGCTTGAGCAGGGTGCCCTCGAGGTGCACCCGGTGCTCGGCGAGCTGGTCGTAGACGGCCCACAGGATCCCGATCGTGACCTCCGCGCACCGGTCGATCGAGTGCGGCCCGTCCATCAGCACCTCGGGCTCGACGATCGGCGTGAGGCCGGCCTCCTGGGCGAGCGCGGCGTACCTGGCGAGCAACTGGGCGTTGGTCTCGAGGCAGGTCCGGGTCGGCCGGCCCTCGCCGATCTTGATCACCGCGCGCCACTTCGCGAACCGGGCGCCGAGCTCGGCGTACTCGTCGAACCGACGGCGCAGTCCGTCGAGGCCCTCGGTGGCGACCTCCCCGGGGAACCCGGCGAGGTCGGTGGTGCCGGTGTCGACCTTGATGCCGGGGATGATGCCGGCGGCCGTGAGGACCTCGGTGAACGGCGTGCCGTCGGACGTGCGCTGCCGCAGCGTCTCGTCGTAGAGGATGACCCCGCTGATGTGCTCCGACAGGCCGGGCGTCGTGAGCAGGAGCTCGCGATAGGCGCGTCGCACCGGCTCGGTCGACTCGACGCCGACGGCCGCGAGCCGTCTCGCGATGGTGGGGGTGCTCTCGTCGGCCGCGAGGATCCCCTTGCCGGGGGCGACCAGTGCCTCTGCCGTCCTGACCGTGGAGCTGCGTGTCATCGTCACCGCCTCCTCACCCGCACACCCTCCCGGAGTCGGCAGGAAGTCCGCCGGGGGTCAGGCCGGGTCGGTGCGGGTCGGAAGGCCGACCCGGTCGCTCCCAGCCTGGCGCAACGAGGAGAGGTGCGCCACGGACCAAGGTCTGCACGGTGCCGGGATCTTGCGCTGACGCCGCGACCGGTGACGTGCATCCTCCGGCTGAGGGACCTTGGCCTCTGCGCTGGGAGCGCCGGGTCGCGGACGCTCGGAGGGACAGGGTCGCGCCACGGAACACGCAGACGACGGGAGGTGTGCCGGTCATGCCCGCACCCACCCCCACCCCGATGCCGATGCCGATGCCGATGCCGGTGGTCGAGCCGGCACCCGCGGACGTGCTGCTGCGCGACGGCACGATCGCGGTGATCCGGCCGGTGCGGCCCGCGGACATCCCCGGGCTCGTCGAGCTGCACGACGGCGTGTCCGACGACAGCCTGCGGCTGCGGTTCTTCAGCCCCAGCCGGTACGCCGCCCGCGAGTACGTGGAGCACCTGCGCAACGCCCCCGACACCCGGGCGCTGGTCCTGGAGCGGGACGGCCGGATCTGCGCGCTCGCGACCGCCGAGCCGGTGGAGCCGGGTGCCGCCGAGGTGGCCTTCCTGGTCGCCGACGACCTGCACGGCATGGGCGTCGGCAGCCTGCTGCTCGAGCACCTGGCGGCCGCGTGCCGCGAGTGCGGGGTGCGGCGCTTCCTGGCCGAGGTGCTCTGGGAGAACCGGGCGATGCTCGATGTGTTCCTCGCCGCCGGGTTCGCGGTGGTGCGGCACAACGAGGGCGCCAGCGTCAGCGTCGAGATGGACACGGTCGCCTCCGCCGAGGCGCTGGCGGCGGCCGACGACCGCGAGTGCCAGGCAGAGGCGCGTTCGCTGCAGCCGCTGCTCTACCCGCGCGGCGTGGCCGTCGTGGGGGCGCGGTCCAACGGCAGCGGGGTCGGGGCGGCGATTCTCCGGTCGATCATCGAGGGGCGCTACACCGGTGGGCTCTACGTCGTGCACCCGCGCGCGAGCGAGGTCGAGGGCGTGCCCGCCGTACGCCGTCTGTCGGCGGCGCCCGGGACGGTCGACCTCGCGGTGATCGCGGTGCCCTCCACCAAGGTGCTCGCGGCGCTCGAGGACGCGGGTGACGCCGGCGTGCCCGCGGCGGTGATCGTGTCCTCCGGGTTCGGCGAGCTGGGGGAGCAGGGCGCGCGGCTGCAGCAGCAGATCCTCGCGCTGGCCCGGCGCCGCAGCATCCGGGTCGTGGGCCCCAACTGCCTGGGCCTGATGAGCCTGGGCCCGGAGGTCAGCCTCAACGCGTCGTTCAGCGGCTCGGTGCCGCCCCCGGGTGGTCTGGCCGTGGCCTCGCAGTCGGGTGGCGTCGGGATCGTGCTCGCCGACATCGCCCGCGACCTGGGGCTCGGCGTGGCGTCGTTCGTGTCGCTGGGCAACAAGGTCGACGTGTCGAGCAACGACCTGCTCGCCGCGTGGCGCGACGACCCGCGGGTGACCGCGGCCGCGCTCTACCTCGAGTCGTTCGGCAACGCCCCGAAGTTCGCCCGCTTCGCGCGCCGCTTCGCCGAGCGCAAGCCGCTGCTGGCGGTGGTCGGCGGCCGGTCCTCCGGTGGACGTCGGGCCGGCGCCTCGCACACGGCTGCCGCGGCCTCGCCCGCGGTCGCCGTCGACGCGCTGTTCGCCCAGGCCGGCGTGATCGGCTGCGACGGCGCCGAGGACATGGCGGAGGCCGCGTTGCTGCTCGCCGAGCAGCCGCTGCCGGCCGGTCGCCGGGTCGCGGTGCTCACCAACGCGGGCGGGACCGGCGTGCTCGCGGCCGACGCCGCGGACTCCTGGGGGCTCGCGGTCCCCGAGCTCTCGTCCCGGCTGCGCACCCGCATCGGCCGGCACGTCAGCGGCACCGTCGGCACCGGCAACCCGGTCGACACGGGCGCCGCGGTGGCCGCGAAGGACCTGGGCGCGATCGCCGACCTGCTGCTGACCTCCGACGAGGTCGACGCGGTGCTGGTGCTGCTGGTGGCCACCGGTGCCAACGACGCGGTCGCCGGCATGCAGGCCGTGACGGCGGCCCGCGCAAGCCATCCCGGCAAGCCGCTGGTGCTCGTGCCGATGGGTGGGCTCCCGGTGCCGCCCGGGGGGCTCCCCGGGGTGACGACCTACCGCAACGCCACCTCCGCGCTGCGCGCGCTCGCGCGGGCCGCCGCGTACGCCGAGTGGCGGGCGCACCCGGTCGAACCGGCGCCCGCCGTCGACCGCGACCGGTCCGAGGACGCCCGCGCGGCCGCGGCCGCACTGCTGGGCTCGGCGACCGACGAGGTCGGTTGGCTCTCGGTCGCCGACGCGACCGGCCTGCTGGCGGCGTACGGCCTGGACCCGCTGGGCGAGGTGGTCCACGGACCCGAGGCCGCGGTGGAGGCGGCCGGCTGGCTGGGCTATCCGGTGGCGGTGAAGGTGGCCGGGCGCGAGGTCCCGCACAAGAGTGACCGGGGGCTGGTCAAGGTCGGACTGGGCTCGGCCGAGGAGGTCGCCGCCGCCGTGGGCGCGTTCGAGCAGGAGCTCGGCGGAGCCGACGTCCCGGTGCTCGTCCAGCAGGTCGCCACCGGGGTCGAGATCGCGCTCGGCGTGGTGCGCGACCCGCGGTTCGGGCCGCTGGTGATGGTGGCTGCCGGCGGGGTCGCCGTCGACGTGTGGAAGGACCGCACGTTCATGCTGCCGCCGGTCTCGCGCAGCGACGCGCTGCGTGCCGTGAAGTCCCTGCGGATCTGGCCGTTGCTCGACGGCTACCGCGGTTCCCCGCGTGGCGACGTCGACGGCCTCGTCGACCTGGTCGTCGAGCTCGGCGCGCTCGCCGAGGACGTCCCCCAGGTCGCCGACGTGGACCTCAACCCGGTGATGGTCGGACCGGAGTCCTGCGCGATCGTCGACGCGAAGGTCCGCCTCGACCGCGGTGCCGCGCCCGACCCTGGCATCCCGCGCCGGCTCCGCCCCGGCAGCTGATCGCGCCGTCCGCGGCTGAGCCCGGATCCACCGAGCTGCTGTGGCGCGCAGCAGGCGAAGGCCTGGGGAGACATGTCCTAGTGCTCTGGTGAGGAGCGCCGGCGTGGGTGCAGGCTGGTGGCACCGTCTCGAGGAGGTGCGCGGCATGCCCGAGATCCAGCCCACCACGGTGATGGTCGGCGTCACCGAGGAAGAGGACGTCAGCGGCGCCCTCGCGTTCGCGGTGGCGGAGGCGCTGCGTCGTGGGGTGGGCGTCCATCTCCTGCACGTGGCGCCCGCGGTGCCGCTCGGGCCGGTCGGCCAGGACGAGGTCGACCGGACCGGGGTCGACCTCCTCGCCCGGACGGCGCGCACGCTGGCGTCCGAGCGGGCCGGCACCCTCCGGGTCACCACCGAGCTCCGGCACGGCCCGGTCGCCGCGAGCCTGGTCGAGGCGACCGAGCACCCTGGGCCTCCGGGGCGACCCGCGCTCGTGGTCCTGCAGCACCAGCGGATGGGCCGCCCGGGGCTGGTGCCCACGCTCTCGGTCACCAACCCGGTCGCCGCACTCTCGCGGGTGCCGGTCGTGGCCGTGCCCGCCGGCTGGCACGAGGCGCGGGCCGAGCACGTTGCCGGCCCGGTCACCGTCGGCGCCGACGACGGCGACGGTGCACCGGTCGTGGTGCGGGCCGCGCTCGCCGAGGCCCGGACGCGCGGCTGCGGCGTACGCGTGCTCAACGCCTGGCACTTCCGCGACCCCTACGACGACCTGGTGTTCCACGGAACGGCCGGCGACGCCCACACGGAGGAGCGTCGCCGGCTGCTCGTCGCCCGGCTGGGCGGCGTGCTGGAGGAGTACGCCGACGTGCCGGCCGAGCTGGTCGTCGTGCACGAGCGGGCGGCCGACGCGCTGGTGGGGACCTGCGCGGACTCCGCCCTGCTCGTCATCGGCCGGCACCGCCACACGATCCCGCTGGGCCCGCACCTCGGCTCGGTGGTGCGTGCGGTGCTGCGGCACGCCACCTGCCCGGTGATGGTGGTCGACCCGGTGCCGCGGACGGCCTGAGCACCCGCGCGCACCCGGCGGGCGGTGGCCTGTCCACCTCAACCGTCCGCCCCGGGGTGGATGGTCCACCGCCCACCCGGGGGGACCAGCCCGACCGGGCCACTCCGGCCTGCGGTGCCGACCTGGCTAGCCGGCGTCCTTCCGGGGCCGCCGGGCCGGCCGGGCCGGCCGCTGCAGCACGTTCGTGAGCGTCTCGGCGAAGTGCTCGGGGCGGTCGATCAGCCAGCTGTGGTCGCCGGGGACCGTGACCACGTGCGGGTCGTGCAACGCCCCGATCAGCGACTCCGCGCACGCCCAGGGCACGACAGTGTCCTCGCGTCCCCACAAGATCACGACGGGCAGCCGGCGCCGCTTGAGGTCCTCGAGCTCGGCGACCAGGTTGGCCTCGCGCGCCAGCCCGCCGACCCGCCACAGCGCCGCGGGGTGGCGCAGGACGTTCGGGACCGCGTCGGCCGCGACCACCGGCAGCACCCTCATCAGCCCGCGGACCGAGAACGCGTGCGCGGTCAGGTGCAGGCCCCAGTCCCACACCGGCCGCTCGGCCATGGTGCGGCTGCTCTCGCCGCGCTGGGTCCACGTCGACCCGCCGATGGAGTTGACCAGCACCAGCTGCGAGACCAGGCGGGGGTGGGCGTGCGCGGTCTTGAGCGCCACCGCTCCACCGAAGGAGTGGCCCACCAGGGTCACCCGCTCCGAGACCCCGACGGCGGCGGCGAACGCGGCGACCCAGTCGGCGTACCCGGCCAGGCTGAAGCGCCCCTCCGGCAGCGGTGCCGTGCCCCCGAACCCGGGCAGCGCGGGCGCCAGCACGCGATAGCCCTGTCGGGCGAGCTGTTGCAGGCTGCGCCGGTAGGTCCGGTCCGACAACGCCCAGCCGTGGAGGAACACCACGACGGGCCCGCTTCCCGCTTCGCCGTACGTCGCCGCGCGCCGGTTGACGGTGATGCGCCGCCAGCTCAACGCGGCGGGTGTCGTGTGCCGTGTGTCCATGGCGACCGCCTCTTCCGGTGTCTCGATCGTCACGCCCGGCGGGAGCACCCTCCAGAGCCTTTGGTCCCCGGGTGGCGGGCCTCGCCGTGCCACGTGGCCCGGGTCACGTCGGGGAGAAGGTCCCCGTGGGTCGTGGCCCGCGCCCCTGAGGGACCGGGTGGTCGCGGGACGACTCTGGAGACGTCGGGGTCCGGCTCTCCGGGCCCGTCGGGAAGGGACCGACATGGAGCTGCCGACCGGGTTCGACGCCAACGACCTGGGCGAGGTCCTCGACGCCCTGCCCTCACTGGTCGCGTACGTCGACGCCGCGGGCGTGGTCCGCTACACGAACGCCGCGGCCGCGACCTGGCTCGGCCGGCCGTCCGCCGACGTCGTGGGGCGCTCGGTCGAGGACCTCCTCGACGAGGCGGGATGCGCGAGCACCCACGACCGGCTCGTGGCCGCGCTCGGCGGCCGGACGCAGCGCTTCGAGCGGGCGCTGCCCGGGCGGGACGCCCGGACCCGGCACGCGCTGGTCGAGATGGTCCCGCGGTCCAGGGAGGAGCGCTGCGACGGCTGCTACGTGCTGGTCACCGACATCACCCGGCGGGTCGAGGCCGAGGCGGGACACGCCGCCAGCGTCGTACGCTCCGCGTTGCTGACCGAGCGCAACGCGCGCGCCGCGGGCGCGAGCGACTCCGCGATGCAGGAGCTGTTCGCGATCGGGCTGCAGCTGGACCGGATGGTCCGCCACCCCGAGACCGCCACGGCCGAGGCCGCGCCGATCCTCGAGCACCTCGCCCGCACGGTGGACGCGTTGCGCGGCTCGGTGCGCCACCTGATCGTCGAGTCGCAGCCGGGGTCGACATCGGGGGCCGTGCGCTACGTCGTCGAGCTGTGGTCCGGAGGACCCGTGCGGTTCGAGGGACCCGTCGACGATCTGGAGACGGAGGTCGCGCACGAGCTGCTCGGCGCCCTGAGCGAGATCCTCGCGGCGGCCGCCCGGCACGTCCCCGACGGGCTCGCGGTCCACGTCCGGGTGCTCGACGCCGTGCTCGAGGCGGTCGTGACCGTCGAAGGCGGCCGGCGCGACGACGGTCCGATCGGCACCGACGTGGAGGCGCTCGGCCCGCGCACGCTCCGGCCCGGCGCGTCCATCACCGTCGTCGCCGAGGACCCGACCCGGACCGTGATCACCTGGCGCCGCCCGATCGGCGACCCGGCGCGCGGACGCTGACCCGGACGCGCTGCCCGCCCGGTCGCGCGGGGGCCGGCCCGGGCCTGGCCGGGCGTGCCTCGTGGGTCGGTGGGTGCGAAGGGGGCGGGGCCGGCGTGCACCCAGAGGAACATGGCGACGTCGACTCCAGCGCCGGCCGGCCACCGCCCCGTGCGCCGAACCTAGCGGCGGGCCGGGTCGTGCCGCCCGGGCAGAAAGGGTCGACCTGGCGGGACCTTCGCCCCCGTTGCTTCCCGATGCCGAGCCGGCGCAGTCTGAGCCTCAGGCTGCGCCGGCTCGGCACGGAGGAGGTCAGCCGGTGGTGAGGCCGAACCGGTGCAGCAGCGAGCGGGCGTGGACGGCCTGTCGGAGCGGGCGGACGCCGGCGACCTCGGCGTAGGACCGCGACAGCGAGTAGTGGGTCAGCTGAGCGCCGACGACCCGGTGGCTCAGCGCCGGGTGGGCGACGACGGTGAGCACCTGGTTGCCGTGCGCGCCGTCGTCCTCGTCGGCGGTGATCACGATCGCGAGGTGGCCCGTGGCCCAGTCGGGGCCGTTGAGGACGCGGCGCACGTGGCTGCGCAGCCACCCGTCGGCCTGGCCGAGCGAGCAGTCGTGGGCGTCGTTGCAGAGGTCCGGGATCACCATGCCGACCGCGGGCAGCGCACCGGCGTCGACATCGGCGGCGAAGCGGCGCAGCGGTACGTCGTTGCGGCGGCACAGGCGGCGCTCGGCGGGGAAGTAGGCCCAGGGGTTGTGCTTGACCGCGTAGGTGCCGCTGCTCTCGACCTGGCAGCGCGACCCCATGGACTCGGCGTACAGCCTGGCGGTGCTGCCGGCGCGGACCGCGCGGCCGAAGACGCTGGCACCGGCGAGCCGGTGTGCCGAGGGCGCCGCGTCGTCGGCGATCCCGAACGTGTCGCCGCCGGCGATCGCGAGGTAGTTGGGCAGCGAGGGGTGGGTGACGCCGTGGTAACGAGTGGCATAGCCGTAGCGCTGCGCCAGCCGGTTGGTGAACGGCATCTCGTCGCGCATCTGGTCCAGCGAGTGGTTCTCGACCACGAACACCAGCAGCTTGGTGACGCCGGTGTCCGTGCCGGTGCCGGTGGCGGCAGCTCGGGCCGCGTCGGCGCTCGCCGGGAGCTCCGGGGCGTTCGCGGTCGACGGTGGCGCCAGGGTCAGCGTGAGACCGAGCGCGAGACCGAGGGCGAGCAGGGGGGTGGCGACGGCACGACGGAGCATCATCCGAGGCTACGTCGTCGTCCGGCCCAGGGCGCGGCCGGCACCGGCGGCGGCCACCTGCAGGGCGGCGAGCAACCGCGCCCGGTGGTGGCGGAAGTCGGGCACCACCAGGCCCATCGCCGCGGCGACCTCGTCGCCGGCCCGCACCGGCACGGCGAGCGAGCTGGCGCCCAGGGTCATCTCCTCGGTGGTGGTGGCGTAACCGTCGCGCGTCACCCGGGCCAGCTGCCCGGCGAGGCGTTGTGCAGACGTCACGGTGTACGCCGTGACCGGCGCCAGGTCGGCCAGCACCCGCTCGCGGACCTCCACCGGGGCGTGCGCGAGCAGCACCTTGCCGACGCCGGTCGCGTGCAGGGGCAGCCGAGTGCCCATCCGGCTGACGACCGGCACCGAGGCGACGCCTGAGAGCCGGTCCACGTAGAGCGCGGCGTCGCCGTCGCGCACCGCGAGGTGGACGGTGGCCCGGGTAGCGGCCTGCAGGTCGGCGAGGAAGGGGGCGGCGACGTCGCGCAGCCGGGTCTGCACCGGGGCGAGCAGCCCCAGGTCCCAGATCAGTCGGCCCACGGCGTACGCGCCGTCCTCCTCGCGCACCAGCGCACCGCCCGCCACCAGCTGGCGCGCGATCCGCAGCGTGGTCGGCGCCGAGAGCCCCGACCGGCGGGCCAGGTCGGCGAGCGTGAGCCGGCGGTGCTGGTCGTCGAAGGCGCCGAGCACGTCGAGGGTGCGGGCGACGAGGGAGGCGCCGGGCGCCGAGCCACCGGCCACGCGACCTCCTCGAGCCGTGTTTCACTGAGTGTAACCCTGCTCTCGACGCAGTCCGCCCGCGGTCCGTACCGTCCGCGCCACGAGACAGGAGCGTGGATGACCCAGGCAGTGAGCACGAGGAGCCGCACCCAGGTGGCGATCGTCGGTGGTGGCCCGGCGGGGCTGTTGCTGTCGCACCTGCTGCACGTGGCCGGGATCGAGTCCGTCGTGCTCGACACCCGCAGCGCCGGGGAGATCGAGGCCACCCACCGCGCCGGCATCCTCGAGCGCGACAGTGTGCGGCTGCTGGTCGAGTCGGGAGTGAGCGGCCGGGTGCTCGCCGAGGGGCACGAGCACCAGGGGATCGACCTGCGCTTCGACGGCGCGAGCCACCGCATCGACTTTCAGGCCCTGGCGGGCGCGTCGTGCTGGCTCTACCCGCAAACCGAGGTGTTCGTGGACCTGCACCGGGCCCGGCTCCGCGACGGCGGCGACCTGCGGTACGGCGTCGCCGCGACCGAGGTGGTCGACGTGCTCGACCGGCCGCGGGTGCGCTACACCGACCCCGATGGCACTCCGCACGAGGTGGCCGCCGACCTCGTGGTCGGCGCCGACGGGTCGCGCAGCGCCTGCCGCGGCCTGGTCGACCCGCGCCGGCAGTACGCGCGGGAGTACCCGTTCGCCTGGTTCGGGGTGCTCGTCGAGGCACCGCCCAGCGCGCCGGAGCTGATCTACAACCGGGCACCCGAGGGCTTCGCGCTGATCAGCCAGCGCACCGACACCGTCCAGCGGATGTACTTCCAGTGTGACCCCGACGAGGATGCCTCGACCTGGTCCGACGACCGGATCTGGTCGGTGCTGCAGCGCCGGCTCGCCGGAGACGACGGCTTCCGGTTGCAGGAGGGCCCGGTGCTCGAGCGCACGGTGCTGCCGTTCCGTAGCTTCGTGCAGACCCCGATGCGGCACGGCCGGCTGCTGCTGGCCGGCGACGCCGCGCACACGGTCCCGCCCACCGGTGCGAAGGGGCTCAACCTCGCCCTGGCAGACGTCCGGGTGCTGGCCGAGTGCGTCGAGCTGGCCCTGCTCCGCGGCGACGACGCGGCGCTCGACGACTACACCGGGCGCGCCCTGGACCGCGTGTGGCGGGCCCAGCACTTCTCCTACTGGATGACGACGATGCTGCATCGGCTGCCCGGTGCCACCGACTTCGACGAGCTGCGCCAGCTCGGCGAGCTCACCAGCCTGGTCTCCTCCGAGGCCGGCTCGACCTACCTCGCGGAGGGATACACCGGATGGCCGCAGTGACCCCCAACCCACCCCCAGCCCCCTTCGCCTCGTCCGGCGTCGCCTCGTCCGATGCCGCCGCGTCCACGCAGGACGAGATCAGCGCGGAGATCGAGCGGATCTCGCGGGAGTACGCCGACTCCGGCGTCGTCGAGGACCGGGTCCGGCTGGACTACCCGCCGTACCGCTCCAGCGTGCTGCGCCACCCCACCAAGGACCCGCACCATGCCGACCCCGAGGGCATCGACCTGTGGGCGCCGGTCTTCGGCCAGCGCGACGTCGACCCGCTCGAGGCCGACCTGACCATCCAGCACCGCGGCGAGCCGATCGGCGAGCGCCTCGTGGTCACCGGGCGGGTCCTCGACGGCGAGGGGCGGCCCGTGCGCCACCAGCTGGTCGAGGTCTGGCAGGCCAACGCGGGCGGGCGTTACATCCACAAGCGCGACCAGCACCCGGCGCCGATAGACCCGGCCTTCACCGGCGTCGGGCGCTGCCTCACCGACGCCGACGGGTGGTACCGCTTCACCACGATCAAGCCCGGACCCTACCCGTGGAAGAACCACCGCAACGCGTGGCGGCCCGCGCACATCCACTTCTCGGTATTCGGCAGTGAGTTCACCCAGCGGCTGGTCACGCAGATGTACTTCCCGGGCGACCCGCTGTTCGCGCTCGACCCGATCTACCAGGCGATCACCGATCAGGCCGCCCGCGACCGGCTGGTCGCGACCTACGACCACAGCGTGACGACCCACGAGTGGTCGACGGGCTACCGCTGGGACATCGTGCTGACCGGCAGCCACCGCACGCCTCTCGACGAGGAGACCCCGTGAGCCTGCCACCCACCCCCGGCCAGACCGTCGGGCCGTTCTTCGGCTTCGCCCTGCCGTACGCCGGAGGCGACCACCTCGTCGCGCCGGGCCATCCGGACGCGATCCGGCTGCACGGCAGGGTCCTCGACGGCGTCGGCGACCCGGTGCCCGACGCGCTCGTCGAGATCTGGCAGGCCGGGCCCGACGGGCAGGTCGTCCAGCAGCCCGGCTCGTTGCGCCGCGACGGCTGGACCTTCACCGGCTGGGGCCGCGCCGAGACCGATCGCACCGGGCGGTACACATTCACCACGCTCGAGCCGGTTGCGGCGTCACCGGGGGCCGCACCGTACGTCGCGGTCACGGTGTTCGCCCGCGGCCTGCTCGACCGGCTGCTGACGCGGGCCTACCTGCCCGGATCGAGCGACGCTCTCCTGGAGTCCGTCCCCGCCGACCGCCGGCATACGCTGGTCGCGCTCCGCGACGAGCAGGGGCTGGTGTTCGACATCCGGCTCCAGGGCCCGGGCGAGACGGTGTTCCTCGACCACGCGCCAGACTGATCGCATGGCAGACCTGTTCTGGCCCGGCGACGAACGTGCCGGGACGCACTTCACGCAGGCGGCGTTCCTGCGCGCGATGATCGCGGTCGAGGAGGACTGGCTCGGGCGTCCGATCGAGGTCTCGGTCGACCTCGACGGGCTCGCCCGCGACGCCGAGGCCGGCGGCAACCCGGTCATCGCGCTCGTGCGGATGCTCCGCGAGGGGCTCACGCGCCTCGACCCGGACGGCGCGCGGCTGCTCCACCGTGGGCTCACCAGCCAGGACGTGGTCGACAGCGCCCTGATGCGGATGGCGGAGAGCGCTGTCGGCGACCTGCGCCGCGACCACGCCCGGACCGTCGACGGGCTGGTACGTCTGGCCGAGGAGCACCGCGACACCCCCCTGGTGGCGCGCACGCTGACCCAGCACGCGGTGCCGACGACGTTCGGCTTCCGGGTCGCGGCCTGGCTGACCGCCGTCCTCGACGCCGACGACGACCTGGCCCGGCTCGAGTTCCCGCGTCAGCTCGGCGGCGCGGCGGGGACCCGCGCGGCGCTGGTGGAGCTGGGCATCGACCCGCCCGAGGACGCGCCACCGTGGCACACGACCCGCGCGCCGGTGACCCGGCTCGGCGACGCGCTGGTCGGCTGCACCGACGCCTGCGCCCGGATCGCCAACGACGTGCTCACGATGTCCCGGCCCGAGATCGGCGAGCTGGCCGAGGGCGCCGGTGGTGGCTCGTCGACGATGCCCGGCAAGGCCAATCCGGTGCTGTCCGTGCTGGTCCGTCGCGCCGCGCTGACCACGCCCCAGCTGGCAGCCAACCTGCACGTGGCCGCCGCGCTGCAGGTCGACGACCGCGCCGACGGCGGATGGCACGCGGAGTGGGCGACGCTGCGCGACCTCGTACGCCGGAGCCTGGTCGCGGCCTCGCAGACCGCCGACCTGGTGGCCGGCCTCCAGGTCCATCCCGACCGGATGGCCGTCACCCTGGCGGCGGCCGGCGACGCCGTGCTCGCCGAGCAGCGCACCATGGCCGAGGTCGCCGGTCACCCACCCGCTCCGTCGTACCTCGGCGACGCGGGCCGTCAGGTCGACCGCGCGGTCGCCCGGGCCCGCACCCTCCTGGAAAGGGAACGATGATCCCCACCGTCACCGCCGTCCGCATGACCCTGGCCCGGCACCGCGGGGAGCTCCCGCTGCTGGTGCTGGGCCCCTCGCTCGGCACCACGGCCACCACCCTGTGGAGCGCGTGCGCCGCCCACCTCACCGACGCGTTCGACGTGCTCGCCTGGGACCTGCCCGGCCACGGGCACAACCGCTCGGCGGCCGCCGAGGACTTCGACTTGGCCGAGCTCGCCGCCGGGGTGCTGCGCATCGTCGACGACGTGGTCGCGGACCGGGGCCAGCCGCGCGGCGCCTTCAGCTACGCCGGCGACTCGGTCGGCGGTGCGGTCGGGCTGCAGCTGCTGCTCGACGTCCCCGAGCGGGTCACCGCGGCGGCGCTGCTGTGCACGGGGGCGCGGCTCGGGACCGCCGAGTCCTGGGCCGAGCGCATCGACCAAGTGCGGGCGTCGGGGACGTCGGGGCAGGTCTCGGCCGCCGCCGGACGGTGGTTCGCTCCCGGCTTCCTCGAACGGGAGCCCGAGCGTGGCTCCGCGCTGCTGCACGCGCTGCAGGACGCCCTCGACGAGGGCTACGCCCAGGTCTGTGGCGCGCTCGCCGGCTTCGACGTCCGCGAGCGGCTCGGCGAGATCGCCGCGCCGGTGCTGGCGATCAGCGGGTCGGTCGACGCCGTGGCTCCGCCCGACCTGCTGCGTGCGGTCGCGGACGGGGTCCAGCACGGCACCTACGCCGAGCTCGAGGGGGTCGCCCACCTGGCGCCCGCCGAGGCACCGGCCGAGGTGGCGCGGCTGTTGCGCCGGCACCTCCTCGGGGAGGAGCCCGTCGAGATCCACCCGGCGCCCACCGACGAGCGGTACGCCGCCGGGCTCGCCGTACGCCGCGAGGTGCTCGGCGACGAGCACGTCGACCGTGCCACCGCCGCCGCGACCGGGCTGACGCGCGACTTCCAGGAGCTGATCACCCGCTACGCGTGGGGTGAGATCTGGACCCGGCCCGGGCTCGACCGGCGCAGCCGCTCAATCGTGACCCTCACCGCGCTAGTCGCTCGCGGCCATCACGAGGAGCTCGCGATGCACCTGCGCGCCGCCCTGCGCAACGGCCTGAGTGTCGAGGAGATCCAGGAGGTGCTCCTGCAGACCGCGATCTACTGCGGGGTGCCTGACGCCAACACCGCGTTCCGGATCGCCCAGCAGGTGCTCGAGGAAGGTTGACCCGCCCGAAACTCTTGGGCGGGTCAACTCAGAACGGGAACGTCCGCGGGGTGTCCCGGGTCGTGAGCCACTGCAGCTCGGTGAAGTCCTCCACCGCGAATCCCACGCCGAAGCGGCCCCACCCGCTGCCACGGGTGCCCCCGAAGGGCATCTGCGGCTCGTCGTTGACCGGCTGGTCGTTGACGTGCACGATCCCGGCGTCCAGGCGCCGGGCCACCTCGAGGCCCTCCACCGAGCTGCGGGCCAGGACGGCCGCGGTCAGTCCGAACCCGGTCGCGTTGGCCCGGCGGACGGCCTCGTCGCGGTCGGCGACCACCTCCAGCACGACCACGGGACCGAAGGTCTCCTCGAGGGCGAGCTCGACGTCCTCCGGGACATCGGTGAGCACCGTCGGTGGGTAGCAGGGTGGCTGTGCCCGGCCGCCGGTCAGGATCCGGGCCCCGTGGGCGACCGCCTCCTCCACGCGCCGGGTGACGACCGCCAGCGCCCACTGGTTGATCAGCGGACCGACCACCGTCCGCGGGTCGCTCGGGTCGCCGATCGGCAGCGACGCGACCTTGGCGGTGAACAGCTCGGCGAACTCCTCGGCGATCGGTTGCTCGACATAGATCCGGCGGGCGCCCATGCAGACCTGGCCCTGGTGGACGAAGGCGCCGTACGCCGCGGCGTCGGCGGCGTACTCCAGGTCGACGCCCTCGAGCACGAGCAACGGGTTCTGCCCGCCGAGCTGGAGGAGCACCCGCTTCAGGTGGCGCCCGGCGGCCTCGGCGAGTCGCCGGCCCGTGGTGGTGGAGCCGGTGAAGTTCAGGCGCCGGACCATGGGGTTCGCGATCAGCTCGTCGCCGATCGCGCCCGCCTCACCGGGGGCGTGGGTGACCACGTTCAGCACCCCGGGCGGCAGGCCGGCCTCGGCGAACAGCTCCGCCCACAGCGCCCCGCCGCTGACCGGGGCCTCCTCCGAGGGCTTGAGCACCACCGTGTTGCCGAGGGCGATCGGGCCGGCGATCGCCCGGCCCGACAGGGTCAGCGGGGCGTTCCAGGGGGCGATGGCGCCGACCACGCCGACCGGGCGGCGCACCGCGAGCGCTTGGGTGCCGGGCACGTCGGAGGGCAGCACCTGGCCGGTGGCGGCGTAGGGGAGGCTCGAGCACTGCCGCAGGAGCGAGAGGCTGAAGGCGAGCTGGTGCTCGGCGAAGTGGCGCGCGCAACCGGTCTCCAGGGCGAGCAGCGTCACCACGTCCTCGCGACGCTGCTCGAGCAGGTCGGCGGCGCGGAGGAACACCCGCTGGCGCTCGTGGGGGAGCGAGACCGACCACGAGGCGAAGGCCTCGTGGGCGACGTCGATCGCCGCCCTGGTGTCGTCGGCGTCGCCGGCCGCGACGGTGCCGATCACCGCTCCCGACCAGGGGTCGCGGACGTCGAAGGAGCGGGCGGCAGCCGACTCCACCCAGCGACCGCCGATGTGCTGGAGCACGTGCGGGGCCGCGCCGCCGGCCACCCGGCGCACGAAGGTGCCGGAGCCCGTGTCACTCACGGGGGCACCCTAGGCACAGGCGGGCGACGTCACGACAAGCGTTCCGGTCGACCGATCGAGGTTCCATCAGACGGAACCCGTTGCCGATCCGAGGTAGCCCAGTCGCTGCGAGATCTGGTGGGTCGTGCGGCGCAGGGGTTCCTCGAGGCGACCGACCACCGCGTCCATGGAGGCGTTCCAGGCGCTGAGGTGCACAGCGATGTTGACCGCCGCGACGACGTGCCCCACGCGGTCGCGCACCGGCGCCGCCAGCGACCTCAGGCCGGGGGCGAGCTCCTCGTCGTTGACCGCGATGCCGGCGGCCGCGACCTCGGCGAGCGTGGTCATCAGCTGCTCGCGGGCGGTGATCGTGTGGGGGCCGCGGCGGGCCAGGTCGGTGCGGTCGAGGATCGCACGCACGGTCGCCGGGTCACGGTGGGCGAGCAGGACCTTGCCCATCGACGTGCAGTACGCCGGCAGCCGGGCCCCGACCTGCACGTTCAGCTCGATCCGGAACCCGGCGCGGGTCGGCCGGCGTCGGTCGACGTACACGATGTCGGACCCGTCGAGCACGGCCATGTTGACGGTGTAGTTGGTCTCGTCGGCGAGGGCCTGGAGCAGCCGGCCGGCCACCTGGGAGATCTCGAGCGACGTCACCGCGGCGAAGCCCAGGCTCAGCGCCTGCGGACCAAGCTGGTAGCGGCGCTCGTCGGGGGCGGGCTCGAGGAACCCGAGGGCGAGCAGGCTGGCGACGTAGCGGTGGCAGGTGCTCTTGCTGAGCCCGACCGCGCGGGCGATCTCGACCAGGCCGAGCGGCTCGCGGCGTTCGGCGAGCGCCGAGAGGATCGACAGGCCCCGCTCGAGCGACTGGGCCCCGGAGCCCCCCTCGGCGGGCACGGACGGTGAGGACGTGGCCACCCCCGACATCCTAGTGGAACCCGGTCCCGCGGGGTCGAACGTCTCGTTGACGTGTGGCGGCGGTCACGCCGAGCATCCCGACCACGCCACGTCCGGCCCGCGCGGTCGACGCTCGAGAAGGAGTTCTGTCGTGAGTCACACCTCTGCCAGCGGCATCAGCCGCCGCGGTCTGCTCAAGGGGGTCGGTCTCGGTGCTGCGGCCGTCGGGAGCATGCCCCTGCTCAACGCGTGCGGTGGGCTGAAGGGCTCGTCGTCGTCCTCCTCCGACGTCCTGCGGATCGGGTACGTCAGCCCCCAGACCGGCGCCCTGGCTGGCTTCGCCGCCGCGGACAACTTCATCGTCAAGCAGATCAACGCCGCGGTGAAGAACGGGATGACCATCGGCGGCAAGAAGCGCCGGTTCGAGATCGTCGTCAAGGACACCCAGTCCGACCCCAACCGGGCCACCGAGGTGACCCGCGAGCTGATCAACGACGGGGTCGACCTCGTCGTGGGGTCCTCGACGCCGGACACCACCAACCCGGTCGCCGACCAGTGCGAGGCCAACGGCGTGCCCAACGTGACGACGATCGCGCCCTGGGAGGCGTGGTTCCACGGCCGCAACGGCAAGTCGGGCGAGGGCTTCAAGTACACGACGCTGTTCTTCTTCGGCATGCAGCAGTTCGCCGACTGCTTCTTCCCCATGTGGGACCGGATGGGGGTCACCAGCAAGGACGTCGCCTGCCTGTGGCCCAACGACACCGACGCCAACGCCTTCCGCGAGGGCCTCGGCGCGATGATGAAGAGCTCCGGCTACCGGGCCGTGGACGGCGGCGCCTACGAGGACGGCGCCACGGACTTCACCGCCCAGATCGCGGAGTTCAAGAAGTCCGACGCCGAGCTGTTCACGTGCACGCCGATCCCCCCGGACTTCCAGACCTTCTGGAAGCAGGCGCAGCAGCAGGGCTTCCGGCCCAAGCTCGCCACGGTCGCCAAGGTGATGCTGTTCCCGACCGAGGCCGAGGCGCTCGGCAAGCTGAGCAAGAACATCGCGACCGACATCTGGTGGAGCCCCTTCCACCCCTACGCCTCGGCCCTGGACGGCACGACCGCCAAGCAGCTCGCGGACGGCTACGCCCGCGACACCGGCCACCAGTGGACCCAGGCCCTCGGCTCGATCTACTCGCTGTTCGAGGTGGGGATCCAGGCGCTCAAGGACGCCGACGACCCGAAGGACAAGGACGAGGTCGCGTCCAACCTGCGCAGCATGAAGCTCAGCTGCATGAGCGGCGACCTCGACTTCACCGACGGGCCCGAGCCGGGCATCGCCATCCAGCGCCCGGTGGGCGGCCAGTGGCGCGAAGGCACCGACTTCCCCTGGGACGTCGTGATCGTCGACAACACGCCGAACCCCGACGTGCCGGTGGGTGGCGACCTGCTACCCACGAACGCCTGATGGGGGGCTCGGACTCCGACCTCCTCACCCTGCGCGGCGTCAGCAAGAGCTTCGGGCGGGTCGTCGTCGCGACCGATCTCGACCTCACCGTGCGGGACGGGGAGTCCCTGGGCATCGTGGGCCCGAACGGCGCAGGGAAGTCGTCGCTGTTCTCGATGATCTCGGGCGACCTGCGCCCCGACCGGGGAGCCATCCGGCTCGCCGGAGCCGACGTGACCCGGGCGAGCGCGTTCGCGCGGACCCGGGCCGGGATCGGACGCACCTATCAGGTGCCGCGACCCTTCGAGCACCTCACGGTCTTCGAGAACGTGCTGGTCTGCGCCCACCAGGGTGCTCGGCGCCGCGGTCGCGAGGCCTGGAACGCGGCCGCGGACGTCCTCGAGGTCACCGGCCTCGCGCCGCAGGCCAACCTGGAGGCCGGGCGGCTCGGGCTCCTCCAGCGCAAACGCCTCGAGGTCGCGCGGGCGCTCGCGACCGGGCCGAGGCTGCTGCTGCTCGACGAGGTCGCAGGTGGACTGACCGATCCCGAGGTCGCCGAGCTCGTCGAGGTGGTCCGGACACTGCACGGGCAGGGCCTGGCCGTCGTCTGGATCGAGCACGTGGTGCACGCCCTGGTGAAGACCGTCGACCGGATGCTCTGCCTGGCCGGTGGCCGGGTGGTCGCCGACGGGGCCCCGATGGAGGTCCTCGCCGACCCCGACGTCCGCGAGCTCTACCTCGGCACCGGGCCCGAGACCGACCCTCCCGACCATCCCGACCACTCGCACCAGGAGGAGACCTCGTGACCCTGCTGAGCGTCCGAGGACTCGACGTGCACCACGGACAGCTGCACGCGGTCCGCGGCGTCGACCTCGACATCGAGCGTGGCCAGGTGATGGCCGTGATCGGCGCGAACGGCGCCGGCAAGTCCACGCTGCTGCGTGCGCTCGCGGGCGCCCACCCGCCGACGGCCGGCACCGTGACCTTCGACGGCCGCGACATCACCCGGGTCCCGGCGTACAAGCGTCTGAGCGCGGGCATCGCGCTGGTGCCGGAGGGGCGCCGGCTGTTCCGGTCGATGACCGTGGAGGAGAACCTGCTCACCGGCACCTACCGGGGCCGCCCGGGCCCGTGGACCCTCGCGAAGGTCTACGAGCTGTTCCCCTGGATGGCCGACCGGCGACGGCAGAACGCCGCCCAGCTCTCCGGCGGGGAGCAGCAGTCGGTCGCGATCGGTCGAGCGCTGGTCGCCAACCCCGAGCTGGTCCTGGTCGACGAGCTTTCGCTAGGGCTGGCCCCGGTCGTCGTACGCCGGATCTACGGCGTCCTCCCGACGATCGTCGCGGAGGGCACGACCGCGCTCATCGTCGAGCAGGACGTCACCCAGGCGATGCAGGTCGCTGACCACGTGCATTGCCTGCTCGAGGGCCGGTCGGTGCTCGCGGGTCGGCCCGCGGAGCTGAGCGCGGAGCAGGTCGAGCGCGCCTACTTCGGCATCGACGCGCCGGCGGGGGTGGCCTGAGTGGACTGGGTCAACGCCATCGTCCAGGGGCTCCTCCTGGGCGGCCTCTACGCACTGTTCGCCACCGGGCTGTCGGTGATGTTCGGCGTGATGCGGGTGGTCAACCTCGCGCACGGCGACCTCGCCGTGGTGGCCGCCTTCCTGGCTCTCGCGCTCATCAGCGGCGGAGTGCCGCTGTGGTTCGCGGTCGTCATCGCGGCGCCGCTGTTCGCCCTGCTCGGCTACGCCACCCAGCGGGTGCTGCTGCAGCGCAGCCTCGCCGCGGGGCCGACGTCCACGCTCGTGGTCACGTTCGGCCTCTCGATCGTGATCCAGAACCTGCTGCTCGAGCACTACTCGGCCGACACCCGCACGCTCGACGGTGGCAGCTTCGCGACCGGGGCGTTCGAGATCACCGACCAGCTCACCGTGCCCTACCTGCCGCTGGTCACGTTCCTGCTCGCGGTCGTCGTGCTCGTCGGCATCCAGCTGTTCCTCTCCCGGACCGGCCTCGGCCGGATGCTGCGCGCGTCCTCCGACGACCGCGAGGCAGCCGCCCTGGTCGGCGCGGACAGCCGCCACGTCTACGGGATCGCCACCGCGATCGCGTTCGCGACCGTCGCGCTGGCCGGCGTGATGATGGCGATGCGGTCGTCGTTCGACCCGGCGACCGGTCCCTCGCGGCTGCTGTTCGCCTTCGAGGCGGTCGTCATCGGCGGCCTCGGCTCGCTGTGGGGAACCCTGCTCGGCGGCATCGTGCTGGGCCTGACCCAGGCGATCGGCGCCCAGATCGACCCCGCCCTGACCATCCTCGGCGGGCACCTCGTGTTCCTGCTGGTGCTGGCGTTCCGGCCGCAGGGCCTGCTCCCCGGGAGGGCCTCGTGAACCCCGTCGCCGCGCCTGCGCGCCCCGTCGCCGTACGCCGCTCGGCCCGCTCGACCCGGCTCACGACGAGCGGCCTGGTGGTGACCGTGCTGGTCCTGGCGGTGCTGCCGTTCGTGGTGTTCGCCGGCGTCACCGACTCGCTGGTCAACCTGTTCGTGCTGATCGCGCTGGCCAGCATGTGGAACCTGCTGGCCGGGTTCGGCGGCCTGGTCTCGGTGGGCCAGCAGGCCTACCTCGGCATCGGCGCCTACTCCGTGCTCGTCCTCGCCGAGCAGGGGGTGCCGGCGTACGCCGCAGTGCTGCTCGCCGCGCTCGTCGCCGCCGTGTTCGCGGTCCCGACGTCGTGGCTCGCGTTCCGGCTGCGGGGCGACTACTTCGCGATCGGTACCTGGGTGATCGCCGAGGTGTACCGCCTGGTGACGACCCGCATCGACAGCCTCGGCGGGGCGAGTGGCAAGTCGCTGACCACGCTGTCGGGCATCGACCCCGTGGTGCGTGGCGCGCTGACCTACTGGGCCGCGCTCGCCGTCGCGCTGGCTTCGGTGCTGGTCTGCTACCTGCTGCTGCGCAGCCGTGTGGGCCTCTCGCTGATGGCGGTGCGGGACGAGGAGACCGCCGCGAGCGCGGTGGGGATCGACGTGCCGCGAGCCAAACGCCTGGTCTACCTGATCAGTGCCGCGGGCTGCGGCGCTGCCGGCGGGGTGCTGCTCGTGGCCTCGCTGAGCGTGAACCCGAGCGCCGTCTACAGCGTGCAGTGGTCGGCGTACATGATCTTCATCGTCGTCATCGGAGGCATCGGCTACATCGAGGGGCCGCTGGTGGGGGCCGTCGTGTTCTTCGGGCTGCAGCAGCTGCTCGCAGACTACGGCAGCTGGTACCTCATCATCCTCGGCATCGTCGGCATCGCCGCCGCGATCTGGCTGCCGCGCGGCCTGTGGGGGACGCTCGCCGACCGGGCCCGGATCAGCCTGTTCCCCATCGGCTACCACCTGGAGCGGGCCGAGCCGCCGGCCCCCGAGACCGGGCACCCCCAGCCGTGACCGGTCTCCACGACCTCACGCTGCTGGAGGCCGCGCACGCGATCCGCACGCGCGCGGCGTCACCGGTCGAGCTCACCGAGCATGCCCTGGCGCGGATCGAGGAGACCGAGCCCGACGTGCACGCGTGGACCACCGTCACCGCTGACGCCGCCCGCGCGGCGGCCCGGGACGCCGAGGCGGCCGTGGTGGCCGGCGCCGGCCTCGGCCCGCTGCACGGCGTGCCGATGGGGGTCAAGGACCTCATCGACACGGCTGGCATCCGGACGACGTACGGCTCACCGCTCCACGAGCACCACGTGCCGGTCCGGGACGCGACCGCGGTCGCGCGGCTGCGGCGCGCCGGCGCGATCCTGCTCGGCAAGCACGCCACCCACGAGCTCGCCTGGGGTGGTCGCACCGACAGCGCCCACTTCGGACCGACCCACAACCCGCACCGCCGCGGGCGGGTCCCCGGCGGCTCGTCCGGAGGGTCGGCCGCCTCGGTGGTCGTCGGCAGCTGCTGGGGGGCGCTCGGCACCGACACCGCCGGCAGCGTGCGGATCCCCGCGGCCCTGAGCGGCTGCGTCGGGTTCAAGCCCTCCCGCGGCCGGGTCAGCCTCGCCGGGGTGCTGCCGCTCGCGCCGTCGCTCGACCACGTCGGCGCGCTGGCGCGCACGGTCGCCGACGCCGCCGCGATCCTCGACGCGGTCGCCGGTCCCGACCCGGCGGACCCCGGCACCCAGGCGCTGGAGCCCGCCGAGCCCGACGGCGGCCCGCTCGTCGTGGCCGCCCTCGGTGGCTGGGCGACCGCCCTGCTCGACCCCGGGGTGGTCGACGCCCGGGCCGCGGCTTGCGCGAGACTCGCCGCCGCCGGCGTCGAGGTCGTCGAGGTCGACCTGCCGGCCGAGTC
Source organism: Nocardia sp. 149-1B (assembly GCF_057747975.1). Classification (NCBI taxonomy): domain Bacteria; kingdom Bacillati; phylum Actinomycetota; class Actinomycetes; order Mycobacteriales; family Nocardiaceae; genus Nocardia; species Nocardia sp. 149-1B. The sequence goes on along the minus strand of NZ_CM173233.1, from coordinate 3,831,075 downwards.
TGCGACCACCCGGGCCGTGCTCACCCAGGTCCTGGCCGAGGCGCACGCCCGGCACCGGGCGGCGTTCGCGGAGCGACCGGACGCGTTCGGCGCCGACCTCGCCGCGCTGCTCGACCGACCCGGCCCCACCCCGCGGGAGCTGGCGGAGGCCGCGGCGGTCGTTGCGCGCACCTCGGCGCTGCTGCTCGAGCTGCTGACGACGTACGACGCCCTGGTGCTGCCGACGGTGCCCGTCGTCGCCCCACGGATCGGCGCCCCTACCGTGCGGCTCGCGGGCCCGGACGGGGAGGTCGACCTGCCCGTCGAGCTCGCCCTGACGCGGCTCACCTCGCCCTTCAACGCCGCAGGCCTGCCGGCCGTGAGCGTTCCCGCCGGCGCGGTCGACGGGCTGCCGGTGGGCATCCAGGTCGTCGGCCGGCCGTGGGGCGACCGCACCGCGCTCGCGGTCGCCGCGCTCCTCGAGCACCCCGCTGCCACCCCCCGTCGAGAGGAGCGTTGATGAGGATCTCCGCCGCCGTCGTCGAGGAGGTCGGCGCGCCGTTCTCCGTGCAGGAGCTCGACCTCGACGACCCCGGACCGGGCGAGGCGCTCGTGCGGATCGTGGCCACCGGGATCTGCCACACCGATGAGATCACCCGTCACGGCGACCTGCCGATGCCGTTCCCCGGCGTGCTCGGGCACGAGGGCGCCGGTGTGGTCGAGGCCGTCGGACCCGATGTCACAGGGGTCGCGGTCAGCGACCACGTGGTGATCGGCTGGCCGTCCTGCGGGACCTGCCGCAACTGCCGCGACGGCGAGCCGCGCTACTGCGCCCGGCTCGGCGAGGCGCTGTGCGGCGGCGCCCGCCTGCTCGGCCCGCGCGCCGGCAACAGCGCGCTGAGCCGCGGGGGAGAGCCCGTCCATGGGCACTTCTTCGGACAGTCGTCGTTCGCGACCCACGCGCTCACCTGGGCGGAGTCGCTGGTCGTGGTGCCCCGCGACGCGCCGCTCGAGCTGCTCGGGCCGCTCGCGTGCGGCATCGCCACCGGCGCGGGGGCGGTGTTCCACACGGTCCGCCCGGGCCCCGGCACCAGCCTGGTCGTGTACGGCGCCGGCGCGGTCGGCCTCGCCGCGGTGATGGCCGCGCGGCTCACCCCCGCCAGCCGCATCGTCGCGGTCGACCGGCACGACCACCGGCTCGACCTGGCCCGCAGGTTCGGCGCGACCCACACCGTCAACGCCGACCGCGACGACCCGGTCGCCGCGGTGCACGACATCTGCGGTGGTCCGGCGGACGCCGCGCTCGAGTGCACCGGGGTGATCCCCGTCGTACGCCAGGCCGCCGACAGCGTGGGGATGCGCGGCACCTGCGTGCTCATCGGGGGCGCGCCCGCCGGGGCGGAGCTCAGCCTCGACCACCTGACGACGCTGTGGGGCAAGCGCGTCGTGGGCACCCTCGGCGGCAGCGGCCGCAGCGAGGTCCTCATCGGCAGCCTGGTCGAGCTGCACGCCCAGGGCCGGTTCCCCTTCGACGAGCTCGTCCGCTTCTACCGGCTCGATGAGATCGGCTCCGCCCTCGCGGACGCCGCCGGAGGGGCGGTCCTCAAACCCGTTCTCCGCATCTCGAGCGCCGGCTGACCGCCGGCACCATCCCTCTCGCTCGCGACCCGAGCGGCAAGCAGAAAGGAGCGCGTCGTGGGACTTCTCGACGCCGTCGACTGGCAGGGCAACATCTTCAAGGCCGGGACCTGGCAGGAGGGCCGTGGCGGCGACTACGCCGTGGTCGAGCCGGCCACCGGTGCCGAGCTCGCACGCATGGGAGCGGCCACCGCCGAGGACGTCGCCGAGGCCGCGGCCTCCGCCGCCGAGGCCCAGCACGACTGGGCTGCGCTGCCCTACACCGCGCGCGCCGCGGTGCTGCGGCGGGCCGGTGACCTGTGGACCCAGCACGCTGAGGAGATCAGCGGCTGGAACGTCCGCGAGGTCGGCGCGGTGCCCGGCATGGCCGGGTTCGCGCTGCACGTCGCCGCCGAGGAGTGCTACGAGGCGGCGGCGCTCACCGGGCGGCCGATCGGCGAGCTGCTGCCGACCGAGCAGCCCCGGCTCTCGATGGCCAAGCGGGTGCCGGCCGGCGTCGTCGGCGTGATCTCGCCGTTCAACGTCCCGATCATCCTGGGCATCCGGTCGGTCGCCCCGGCGCTCGCGCTCGGCAACGCCGTGCTGCTCAAGCCGGACCCGCGCACGGCGGTGACCGGCGGCACGTTGATGGCCCGGGTGTTCGAGGAGGCCGGCGTACCGCCCGGGGTCCTCCAGCTGCTCCCCGGCGGCGCCGACGTCGGCGAGGCGATGATCACCGACCCGCACGTGCGGGTCATCTCGTTCACGGGGTCCACCGGCGTGGGCCGCCGGATCGGGGAGCTCGCGGGGCGGCACCTCAAGCGCGCGCACCTCGAGCTCGGCGGCAACTCAGCGCTGCTGGTGCTCGACGACGCCGACGTCGAGGAGGCCGTCAACCTGGCGGCCTGGGGGTCGTTCTTCCACCAGGGCCAGATCTGCATGACCACGGGCCGGCACCTGGTGGCCGACCGGATCTACGACGACTTCGTCGAGGCCCTCGCGGCGAAGGCGACGGCGCTGCCGGTCGGCGACCCGGCGACTGCGGAGGTGGCGCTCGGCCCGGTGATCGACGCCGGCCAGCGCGACAAGATCCACCGGATGGTCGTCGCCAGCGCCGAGCAGGGTGCGTCGCTCGCGGCCGGCGGGACCTACGAGTCGCTGTTCTACCGTCCCACGGTGCTCGCCGACGCGCCGCTGGCCGCCCCGGCGTTCGCCGAGGAGGTGTTCGGCCCGGTCGCGGCGGTCACCCGGGTCACGTCCGTCGACGATGCGGTCCGGTTGGCCTCCGACAGTGACTACGGCCTCTCGCTGGGCATCGTCACGCGCGACGTGATGCGAGGTCTCGCGGTGGCCGACCGGATCCCCACCGGCATCGTGCACATCAACGACCAGACCGTAAACGACGAGGCGGTGGCGCCGTTCGGCGGTGTGAAGGCGTCCGGCACCGGATCCCGCTTCGGCGGCGCGGCGGCCAACATCGAGGCGTTCACCGAGACCCGGTGGATCACGATGCGGGGCGAGCCGGCGCGCTACCCGTTCTGAGCGGACCCATGACGATCCGCTCGATGACCTCGGCGACGTGGTGCACGGCCGGCGAGGCCTCGTCTCGCCGGCCGGCGAGCGCGAGGTCGATCGCGGGCGGGTCGACCAGGGCGACGTACGAGACGCCCTCGAGCCCGAGGCTGCGCACCGGCTCGGGCACGAGCGCGACGCCGAGCCCCGCGGCGACGAACACCACCATCGTCGCGGTCTCCGCGACCTCGACCAGGGATGAGGGCTCGAAGCCCGCGTCGCCGCAGGCGCGCAGCACCTGCTCGTGGAGGGAGGACCGGTGACCCGAGGGGTGCACGACGAACGGCTCACCGGCCAGCTCGGCCAGCCGGATCCGGCGGCGGCCCGCGAGCGGGTGCGCCTCCGGGAGCACCGCCACCAGCCGCTCGGACCGCAGCGGCCGGACCGCCAGAGCGGTGTCGGCCTCGGGACGCAGCAGAGCGAGGTCGAAGGTGCCGTCGGCGAGCCCGGCGACCAGCCGCGGGCTGAGCACCTCGCCGCGCAGCTGCAGGTCGAGGTCGGGGAGCTCGGCGCGGACCTCGCGCGCGACGCGGGGGAGCACGTCGTAGGTCGCGGTGCCGATGAACCCGACCGACACCCGCCCGGCCCGGCCGGCGGCGAGCAGGGCCATGTCCGACTCGGCCCGCTCGACGCCGGCGACGATCCCGCGGGCGTGCTCGGCGAACCGCCGACCGGCCTCGGTGAGCTCGACCCGCCGGGTGGTCCGGCGGAACAGCTCGACGCCCAGCTCGCGCTCGAGCTGCTTGACCTGCTGGGAGAGCGCGGGCTGCGCGACGTGCACCCGGGCCGCCGCGCGGCCGAAGTGGCGCTCCTCCGCGAGCGCCAGCACGTACCGCGCGTGTCGCAGCTCCATGCGCGCATCTTATCGATGGAGATGATGAATCGAGCCACTATGAGTATTGGACCTGATAGATGATGCCGCCTAGCGTCGGAGGCATGAGCTCAGCCTTCGTGTACGCCGCGGTCCGCACCCCGTTCGGCCGGTTCGGCGGCGCACTCGCCGGCGTCCGCCCCGACGACCTCGCGGCCACGGCGATCACCGGCGCCCTGGCGCAGGTGCCCGACCTCGACCCGGCGGCCGTCGGCGACGTCGTGTGGGGGTGTGCCAACCAGGCGGGCGAGGACAACCGCAACGTGGGCCGGATGGCCGTCCTGCTGGCGGGACTGCCGGTGTCAGTGCCGGCGGTCACCGTCAACCGCCTGTGCGGGTCCTCGCTGGATGCGGTCGTCGCCGGGTCGCGGGCGATCGAGGCGGGGGACGCCGAGGTGGTGCTGACCGGCGGCGTCGAGTCGATGACCCGGGCACCCTGGGTGCTGCCCAAGCCCGAGCGCGCCTATCCGGCGGCCGATGTCACCGCGGTGTCCACGACGCTGGGCTGGCGCCTCGTCAACGAGCGGATGCCCGCCGAGTGGACGGTGGCGCTCGGCGAGGCCAACGAGCTGCTGGCCGAGCGCTTCGCGATCCCGCGGGACCGGCAGGACGAGTTCGCCGCCCGCTCGCACATCCTCGCTGACGCCGCCTGGGAGGCGGGCTTCTACGATGATCTGGTGGTGCCGGTCGACGCCGGGAACGGGCAGAGCGACCTGCGCCGCGACGAGGGCATCCGACCCGGCTCGAGTGCCGCGGCGCTCGCGGCCCTGAAGCCGGTGTTCCGCCCCGAGGGCTCCATCACTGCCGGCAACGCCTCCCCGCTCAGCGACGGGGCGTCCGTCGTGCTGCTCGGCTCCGAGGCCGCGGCCTCGGTCATCGGGCGCGACCCGGTCGCCCGGGTCGCGGGCCGCGGGGTCAGCGCGGTCGAGCCGCAGTGGTTCGGCTACGCGCCGGTCGAGGCCGCGGACCGGGCGCTGGCCCGGGCCGGGATCGGCTGGGGCGACGTGGCGGCGGTCGAGCTCAACGAGGCCTTTGCCGTGCAGTCGCTGGCATGCGTGGACGCCTGGGCCCGCCAGGGCCTCGACCCCGCGGTCGTCAACGCCAAGGGCGGCGCGATCGCGATCGGCCACCCGCTCGGCGCCTCCGGGGGCCGCGTCGTCGGCACTCTCGCGGCGCGGCTGCGCGAGTCGGGGAGGCGTTGGGGCGTCGCCGCGATCTGCATCGGGGTGGGCCAGGCCCTCGCCGTCGTGCTGGAGAACCCGGAAGGTACGCCGTGACCGCGACGATCTGCGCGACGGTCGCCGAGGCGGTCGCCGGCATCCGGGACGGCGCGGTCGTGCTCGTCGGCGGCTTCGGCATGGCCGGGATGCCGGTCGAGCTCGTCGACGCCGTCATCGACCAGGGCGCCACCGACCTGACCGTGGTCTCCAACAACGCCGGCAACGGCGACACCGGCCTGGCCGCGCTGCTGGCGCAGGGCCGGGTGCGCAAGGTCGTCTGCTCGTTCCCGCGCCAGCAGGACTCCTGGGTCTTCGACGGGCTCTACCGTGCCGGCCGCATCGAGCTCGAGCTGGTACCGCAGGGCAACCTGGCCGAGCGGCTGCGGGCCGCGGGTGCCGGCATCGGGGCCTTCTACACGCCCACGGGTGTCGGCACGCCGCTGGCCGAGGGCAAGGAGACCCGCGAGATCGAGGGCCGCACCTTCGTCCTCGAGCACCCGATCCGGGGCGACGTGGCACTGGTCGCGGCGCACCGTGCCGATCGGATGGGCAACCTGGTCTACCGCAAGACCGCCCGCAACTTCGGCCCGGTGATGGCCGCGGCCGCGCGGACCACGGTCGTGCAGGTGCGGGAGGTCGTCGAGACCGGAGAGCTGGACCCCGAGGCGGTCGTGACCCCGGGCATCTACGTCGACCGGGTGGTGGCGGTGTGAGCCTGAGCAAGCACGAGATCGCCGCCGTGGTCGCCCGTGACATCTCACCGGGGTCCTACGTCAACCTCGGCATCGGCCAGCCGACGCTGGTGGCCGACCACCTCGCGCCCGGCTCCGGGGTGGTGCTGCACACCGAGAACGGCATGCTCAACATGGGTCCGGCCGCGACCGGTGACCGGATCGACCCCGACCTGACCAACGCCGGCAAGTCCCCGGTGACCGAGCTCCCGGGAGCGTCGTACTTCCATCAGGCCGACTCGTTCGCGATGATGCGCGGCGGCCACCTCGACGTCTGCGTGCTCGGCGCGTTCCAGGTCTCCGCCAGGGGAGACCTCGCCAACTGGCACACCGGCGCGCCCGACGCGATCCCCGCGGTCGGCGGGGCGATGGACCTCGCCACCGGGGCGCGCAGCGTGTTCGTGATGATGGCGCTGTTCGCCAAGGACGGCTCGCCCAAGCTGGTCCCGGCCTGCACCTACCCGCTGACCGGCGTCGGGTGCGTCGACCGCGTCTACACCGACGTCGCGACCTTCGAGATCACCCCGGAGGGCGTCGTGGTGCGCGAGACCTTCGAGACGTCGTACGACGAGCTCGCCGCCCGCCTCGACGTGCCGCTGCTGAGGCCGCCGGCCTGAGGGGAGCGGTCGTGGTCGGCCAGGTCGTGGAGGCTCTGCGCGGCGGTTCCGCCGGCGACCAGCGTCAGGACGAGCGCGAACCCGACGGCCAGGCCGCGAGCGGGCAGCCGGTCGGCGGCGTGCTTGCCGAGCACGGCGGCCCCCATCGCGGCCAGCGCGAACGGCACCACCACCCGCATGTCCACCGGAGGGCCGTCGAGGCGGACCAGCAGCGACGTCGCCGCGTTGAGCGCCACGACGACCAGCGACGTGCCGACCGCCTGCGGCATCGGCAGGCCCACGACCAGCACGAGGACCGGCACCACCACGAAGCCGCCGCCGACACCGAAGAACCCGGTCAGCACCCCGACCAGCAGCGCCGCGAGCACCATCGCCGCCGGTGAGGTACGCCGGTCGGCGGTGCCGCAGCGCCCGCCGATGTCCGCCCGGCCGGCCGCCATCAGGGCCGCGGCGACCACCATCAGCACCGAGAACGCGAGCAGCAGGGTGTCCTCGTCGATGCCGTGGTTGAGCCTGCTGCCGACCCACGCCCCGGGAGCGCCCAGCACCCCGAAGGCAACGGCGAGGCGCCAGCGGACCTGGCCGCTGTGAACGTGGGACGCCGCGCCGGTGACGGCGGACAGCCCGACGACCACCAGGCTGCCGGTCGTCGCCGCCTGCGCGGACTGGCCGAGCAGGTAGACCATGGCCGGCACCGTCAGGATCGCCCCGCCCCCGCCGAGCCCGCCCAACACGGAGCCGACCAGCAGGCCGAGCACGACGGTGGCGAGGAGCGTCATCGGCCGGCCGCTGCCCCGGTCACGGTGGCCTGCAGGACCTGCGGCTGGTCGAGGTCGGTCCGCAGGCTGAACCGGTCTCCCCGCACGACCGTCTGCCGCCACTCGACCGGCTGCCCGGCGAGCTCGCCGGTGCGGTCGATCGCGAACGCCGCGGTGCGGTCGGGGATGCCGAGCAGCACCCGCTCCGCCGTGGTCGGCACCACTGCGCGCACCTGCTCGCGCCCTCCGGTGAGCCGCACCCCGCAACGGTCGCGCAGCTCGGCGTACAGCGAGGTCCGGGTGAAGTCGGCCTCCAGCAGCGGGGTGGCCAGCCGGGCCGGCAGCCAGACCCGGTCCATCGCGAGCGGCTCGTCGTCGACCAGGCGAATGCGCTCGAGGTAGACCAGCGGCGTCGACTCCTCCAGCCCGAGGCGGGCCGCCACCGTGCCGTCGGCCCGGGCGTCGAGGGCGCGCACGATGCTGCGCTGGCTGTGGCCGGCGGCGCGGGCCGACGCGAACAGGCTGTAGAGCGTGCCCTGGGGTGGGGTGATCTCCGTGCTGTCGGAGCCGGCCACCCGCGGCGCGCGGCCGCGTCCGGCCTCGACCAGCCCCGAGGAGCGCAGCTGGCGCAGCGCCTCGCGGACCGTGTGCCGGCTGACGGCGTACTGCTCGACGAGCGCCAGCTCGCCGGGGAAGGAGTCGGCGAACTCGCCGCGGCGCAGGCGGCGCTCGATGTCGGCGCGGACCTGCGCCCACAGCGGCATCGGACTGGTGCGGTCGACGGGCACCATGGCTCACCTTCGCTGCTCAAATGTACGGACATCCGGACAATAGCGTGGATGCGAGACTGGGCGCATGCCGGCCCACTCCCTGCGCCACCTGACCTCGCCCGTGACCGACGCCGCGCAGCGCGTGGGCACCCCGCCGCCCGCCCCCGCGCGGGTGAGGCTGGCCGGCGCCGCGCTCCCCCTGGTGGGCTCGGCCCGGGTGTACGTCTGCGGCATCACGCCGTACGACGTCACCCACCTCGGCCATGCGGCGACGTTCGTGTGGGCCGACCTGCTGGCCTCGGTGCTGGACGGCACCGGGGTCGATGTCGCGACCTGCCGCAACGTCACCGACGTCGACGACGTGCTGCTCGAGGCGGCTGCCCGGCGCGGCAGCCACTTCGACGAGCTCGCCGTGACCCAGGAAGCGGTCTTCGACCGGTCGATGCGGGCCCTGCGCGTCGCCACCCCGGCCCACCAGCCGCGGGCGCGCCACTACGTCGACGCGGTCGTCCAGCTGGCCCAGGTGCTGCTCGACCGCGGCGCGGCCTACGAGCGCGACGGCACGGTGTGGTTCCGGGGCGCGGCGGTCGCCGGCCGCACCGGGCTCGACCGCGACCGCGCGCTGGCGCTCTCCGCGGCGTACGGCGACGACCCGGACGACCCGGCCAAGGACGACCCGTTCGACGTCGCCGTGTGGCGGCCCTCGTCGGACCAGCAGCCGGCCTGGCCGAGCCCGTGGGGCTGGGGCCGGCCCGGCTGGCACGCCGAGTGTGCCGCGATGGCGATGGCCGTCCACGGAACGAGCGTCGACGTGCTCGTCGGCGGCGACGACCTGGTCTTCCCGCACCACGCCTACCAGGTGGCGATGGCCGAGGCGGCCAGCGGCGTCGCTCCGTTCGCCCGGGCCGAGCTGCACGTCGGGGAGGTCCGCGTCGACGGCGCGAAGATGGCGAAGTCCACCGGCAACCTGGTGCTCGTCGACGACCTGCTCGAGCACGTCTCGCCGGCAGCCCTGCGCCTGCACCTGCTGCACCGCCGCTACGACGAGCCCTGGGACTTCGAGACCGAGTCGCTCGGTGAGGCGCAGGAGCTGCTCGAGGCGCTCTACGCCGCGGCTGCCCGCCCGGGGAGCGGCGACCCGTGGGCCCCGGCGCAGGCGCTGCGGTCGGACCTCGACGTACGCACGGCTGTCGCCCGCGCCCTCGACCAGGGTGGGGAGTCCGCGCGCCGCCTGATCACCCAGCTCCGCCTGGGGTGAGTCGGCGGGGCGTGGTCAGGTGGTCCAGATAGCCTGACGGCATGGCCGGCCAGCGCGACGCGCAGAAGCAGCGGACGCGTCGCCTCCTCATCGACTCGGGGCTCCGTGCGTTCCAGGACAAGGGCTACGCGGCCGCCACGATCGACGACATCGCCACGGGCGCCGGGACGACCCGCACGACGTTCTACCTCCACTTCACCTCCAAGACCGAGCTCCTGCAGGCGCTGCTCGTCGACCTCGACGAGCTGGTGGCGAGGAACGACCAGGTGGACCTCACGGGCGTCATCGCGTCAGGTGACCGCCAGCTGATCCGCTCCTGGCTCGCGAGCCGCATCGACCAGTGGCCCGAGGTGATGCCGCAGTTGACCGCTGCCTTCCAGGCCGCCGCGATCGAGCCCGACATCGACCGGGACGTCGACGCGTGGTTCGAGCTCGCGATCACCCGCATCCGCGACGGCCTCGCCGCCGCCGGCCGGTTCGAGCCGGAGAGCCGTCTCGTTCGCGGGGCGCTGGCGTTCGGCCAGCTCGAGAACTTGTCGCGGCGCTGGGCCAGGCGGGGCTGGAGCAGCGCCGCCGAGCGGGACCTCGCGCTGGACCTCCTCACCGACAGCTGGTGCACGCTGCTCGTCGGATAAGGCGCGAGCACGCGACGCAACCTTTGTCGCGGTGGCGTCGTCAGTGGGGTACGAAAGGGGTGCCCGATGGCGATCTCGACCACGAGACAAGCGCAGGACCTGCCGACGTTCGAGGAGTACGCCGCGACGGCGTGGCCCTCGCTCTACCGGTCCTCCTACCTGCTGACCGGCAACCACGCGGACGCCGAGGACCTCGCCCAGCAGACGCTGGTGCAGGCCTACCGGTCCTGGGGGAAGGTGAGCCGGGCCGACCAGCCGGCGGCCTACCTGCGCCGCATGCAGACCAACCTGTTCATCACCGACCGGCGGCCACGCGGCCGCCGGCTCGAGCTGCTCACGGACGCGCCGCCCGAGCCGCGCCCCGCGCCGAGTGCGGGTCCCGAGGACCGGATGGTGCTCTGGCCGCGCATCGCCTCGCTGCCGCCGCGGCAACGGGCGGTGATCGTGCTGCGCTACTACGAGCAGCTCAGCGAACGCGAGATCGCCGACGCACTCGGTTGCTCCACCGGCAACGTCAAGTCCACGGCGCACCGCGCGCTGAACGCTCTGCGAGCCGCGATCGGCCCGCAGGCACCCGGCCGAGAGGAGGCCTGAGATGACCACCGAGCTCGAGAACACGCTGGCCCGCGAGCTGCACGAGGTCGCCGACGGCGTCCAGGTGCCGCCGATGCCGGAGCTGCAGCCTGATGTGGGCCCCAGGTCCCGGGGACACCTCTGGCAGCCGCTGCTGGTGGCGGCGTCGGTCGCAGTGATCGTCGGCGTCGCCGCGCTGATGCTCTCTCGGCACGACGCAGGCACGCCCCAGCCGACCCCGTCGCCCAGCCCTCCGGCGGTGACGGCGACCGACGGCTCGGATCGGACGATCGCGGGCACCACCCCGAAGGTCCCCTACGTCATCGACCAGCGCCTGTACGTCGAGGGCACCCAGGTCCCGGGTACCTGGTGGCTCGTCGAGTCCCGGGCGGGCACCTGGGTGGGCCAGCGGACCGACGGCTCGTGGTGGTGGGGCGCGACGGGGGTGGACGCCAGCAAGATCGACGCCCAGCTGGACCAGCCGCCGGTGATCTCACCGCACGGCGGTCAGGTCGCGTTCGTCGACTCGAGCAGCGGCCGAGCGAGCGTGAACGGGTTCACCACCGAGCCGGACGGCGAGGGCTTCGGCATCAGCCCGATCGCCGACCTGCCCGCCACCGAGGACGGCATCGCGGTCGGCGTCCGCGCCGTCACCGACGACGGCGACGTGATCGTCCAGGGCACCCGGACCAGCCTGATGTGGCGCACGCGCTACCAGGACCAGCGTGCGGTCGTGGACCTGAGCGAGACCGCCCCCGACCAGGTGGTGCTCCAGGGCACCGCCGCGGGCCTGGTCGTCGTCGACGGGTCCGGCGGTGCCACCGACGCGACCGACACCGAGCCCTACCTCGCGACCGTCGCGGCCGACGGGACCCTCGATCGCGTCGGCTCACTGCCGACGTACGACGCCCTCGACGTCAACCAGGAGGGCACCTGGCTGGTCCGGTCGCCGGCCGGCACCCTCGCCGGGGAGGTCACCTCCGTCTCGAGCCTCCGCGCGCAGCCGGTCACAGGTGGCGACGAGGTGACCCTGCACGCGCCGCAGGGCTGGAGCTTCGCGAACGGCGCCTGGACCTGGGAGGACGAGGAGGACTTCCTCACGGTGCTGCTGCCGGCCGAGGGCGGTGACCAGGCTGTTGCCCGGCCGGCCCGCTGCAACGTCACGCTGGCTGCCTGCCGGACGCTCCCGGTGCCCGCGATCGGAGCGACGGCCGTGGCGGCCGCCTCCAGCGCCGAGGAGGTCCTGGCCCTGGTGGTCCAGGCGGCGGCCGACCGGGACCGCGGCGCACTGGCCGACCCCGGCGTCATCGCGGTCGGCGACTGGGACCAGCTGGTCGGCTACGCGGCCGGACGCGGCGGCTCGGTCGCGAGCTGCCGTGACAACGGTGGAGGTACGAAGGACTGCGAGATCGACTTCGCCGCCGACCCCGCCACGACCTACTACGCGATCGTGGAGCCCGCGGACAACCGCTACGGATGGCGGGTCACGTACGTCGGCGTCGGGGGCGCCTGAGCTCCCGCGTCCGGTCGGTCAGGCGTTGCCGGTCCGGCGCCGCACGGGGTGGCGCCGGGGTTGCGGCGCCGGGTGCCGCAACCGGTAGATGTAGTAGTCGCCGTCGACGTGGACCAGGCGGTACTTCCGGTCGAACACCGGCTGGGCCCGGGTGGCGTCGACACCCCACGTGGCGAGTGAGGAACCGTCCACGACCGCCCACGTCGGTGGGGTCGGTCCGGTGATCACCGCGCTGAACTCCGCGAGGTGCGGGTCGAGCACCCGCACCGGCAGGCTCCACAGCTGTGGGTAGGGACTGCTCAGGCCGGCCGACTCCAGGATGGCCGGGTTCCCGAACGCGACGACGCCGGTGTCACCGGGCCGGGCGTGCGCCTCCAGGAACTGCGCGACCTCGACGCTCGGGCTGTCGCTCCGCCCACCGACGGCGATGCCCCCGGCCGAGACGAGCCCCGCGACGACGGCGTAGGCGAGCCCGGCCGCGACCCACCGGCTCCGCGCCGGCACGTGGTTGGCGACGGCAGCCGACGCCAGGACCAGGCCGGGGATCAGGCCGATCAGGTAGTGGAGCCAGTAGCTGCCGCCCGACGCGGCGGCCACGGCCTCCCAGGCGAGCACCACCCCGGCAAGCAGGCGCAGGTCGGGTCGCGAGGGGCGCGCGCGTGTTCCGGAGGCCAGCCGCCACCGGCGGATCCGCGGCACCAGGGCGAGCAGGATGACCGCCAGGGCACCGCTGGTGAGGAACGAGACCACGAGGGTCTCGGCCCGGGCGGGCGTGTTCGCGCTCGCCTCGGTCGAGATCACCGCGGCCGCGTCGGCCCGGAACACCACCACCGCGCGCCACAGCTCCACCGGGCCCGTGCCGCGCGACGCCGCCCAGGTGAGCACGGAGCCGAGCACCGCGCCGGCGCCGAGCGTGTACGCCGCCGCCGCCCGGACCGCCACGCTGCTCCCGGAGCGGACCAGCAGCCACACGATCACGGTCGCGGCCAGCACGAACCCGTCGAGCATGCTCTGCTTCACCAGCACGGCGGCCATCGCGGTCGCGCCCGCGAGCGCCCACCACGGACCCGACGCCCGCAGCCACCCCTGTCGTGGGGGCCTGGGGCGCAGGGCGACCAGGACGCCGATCGTGCTCGCGAACAGGAACGGGAGGGCCAGCAGCTCGCCGTCGACCTCGCCGGCGCCGAGCAGCGGCGAGGTCGTGAAGACCGCGGCCGTCGCTGCCGCCAGGGCCGGTGCCCAGCGCGAGGAGGGCGCGGCCAGCGCGCCGATCCGGCCGGCGAGCAGCACCGAGACCATCACGGCCACGAGCCCGAGGACCCGCAGCGCGACCATGCCGCCCCCGAGGTGGGCGAGCTGGAACATCCCGATCAGGAGCGGTGGCCGGTCGACCCAGTAGTTGCCGTAGAGCGAGTCTCCGGGCGACCACTGCGAGGCCACCATCAAGAAGCCGCCCTCGTCGGAGGACAACGGCCGGCCGATGCCGGGCAGGACCAGGAGCCCGGCACCGAGCGCCAAGACGACCACTGCTCGCGGACCCCGGACCAGCGCCCGGACCGGACCCGGCACGCGGCCGAGCCCGGACAACCGGTCCGGCTCGGGGTGCCGAGCCGGTTGCTGGAGCAGGGGACCGCTCATGTGGTCGCCGGGTCGCTCCGGTGGGTGTCCCCGTGGTCGAGACCGAGGCCGCCGTGGTCGGAGCTGTCGTCGAGGTGGTGGTCGCGCAGCGGCCCCACGTCGGCGCCGGTCGCGGCCCACCGGGTGAGCAGGAGCTCGCTCGCGGCCAGGGTGCGGCGCCACGAGCCGGGCGCCGAGGTCCGGTCGGTGTCGTGCAGCAGCACGGTCCCGCCGGGGCGCAGGGTTCGCTCGAGCGAGGTCACGATGCGGCTCGGGGTCGCGCGGCGCTCCCAGTCGCGGCCCCACGCCGACCACAGCACGGTCCGCAGGCCGGCTGCCTGCGCGGCTGCCAGCGCTGCAGGACTCAGCACGCCGTAGGGCGGTCGGTACCACCTCACGGCCTCGCCGGAGAGGTCCTCCACGATGGCCACGGTACGCCGCACCTGGTCGGCCAGAACGCTCGCGCGGGTCCGCAGGACGCACCGGTGGTCCCAGCCGTGGACGCCGATCTCGTGCCCGGCCTCCACCATCTCCCGGAGCAGCCAGCGGTGCTGGTCGGCGTGCTCCCCGAGCACGAAGAACGTGGCGCGCTGGCCGGTCCGGTCCAGCAGCCGCAGGAAGTGCGGGGTCGTGGCCTGGTCCGGTCCGTCGTCGTAGGTCAGCGCGATGTGCCGTGTGGGGCTGATGCCGGCCAGCGCGGGGCTGAGCCGTCGGCGCAGCGGCCCGATGCCCGCCACGGCCACGTCCACCCCGGTGCTCATCGGTCGACCTCCAGGACCGCCGCCGGGTGCCATGCCGTACCCCGAGCCGCGCCCCGTCCGGTGACCCGTCCTGCGACCTGTTCCGTGACCCGGGTCGTGGCCAGGGCCGTGACGAGGTCGGGTGCCGTGCACGGGGGGAGCGAGCCGCGGGTGGTGCCCAGGACGGCCCGGGCCAGCACCAGGGGCAGCTCGTCCTCGTCGCGCGCCCACGGCACCAGCCCGGCGGCCTCGAGCGCGGCGGCGTTGGTCTCCCCGTGCCCGGGAAGGCACCGGTAGCTGAGCACCGGGACCCCCGATCCCAGCGCCTCCAGGCTCGTGAACCCGCCGGCGTTCTGCACGACGCAGTCGCTGGCGCGGAGCAGGTCGGGCATGTCGTCGCGCCACCCGAGTGCCACCACGCCGGGGTGGCCATCCAGGCGGCCGCGCAGGGTCGTGTTGGTGCCGCAGACGACGACCGGCAGGGCCAGCCCGGTGGCGGCGATGTCGAGGGCCGCCTGCTCGAGGTCACCGACCCCGAGGGAGCCGCCGACCACCAGGGCGAGGTCGGCGTCCACCGGCAGCCCGAGCCGGACGCGCAGCTCTTCAGTGGTCTCGACGGCCGGGCGGGTGCACGAGCTCGGCAGCAGCGGTGCGACCACGGTCGTCGTCCCGCCGAGCTCACGGGCCTGGACCGCGGTGACCTCGTGCAGGGCGAGGTGGAGATCGACGCGGGGGTGGACCCAGAGCGGGTGCACCGAGGCGTCGGTGAGGTAGGTGACGACCGGAACGCCGAGGCGGCCGGTCGCACGCAACCGGCCCAGCGCCTGGCTCGCGAACGGGTGGGTGGCGATCACCAGGTCCGTGCCGGTGACACACGCCCGGATCTGCCGCGCCGGCAGCGCCACGATGCGGGTGGCCACCCGGTGGGCGAGCCGGCCGGGCCGCAGCCGCCGCAGCAGGAAGCCCCACGTCCCGGGCACGGTCTGCAGCTGCGTGAAGTAGGCCCGGCGCAGCAGCCGGCCCAGGCCGACGGGGAAGAGGTCGACGACGTCCCACCGGCGTACGACGTGTCCGGCCGCGACCAGGCGCTCGGCGATCTCGTGGGCGGCCGCGTCGTGACCGGCACCGTAGCTCCCCGAGATCACGTCGACGGTGAGGCGCTCCCCGGCCGTGAGCAACGCGCGTGGCGACGCATCGGCCCGGTCGACAGTCCGGTCGGCGAAGACGAAGCGCCGGTAGGACCAGAAGCGGAAGGCCGTGCCGAGGGCGAGACCCACGACGTTCGCCGAGATGTTGTCGGCCAGCCGGCTGGTCAGGCCCAGCAGGTCGTGGCTGACGACGAGGGCGACGACCGAGAACCCCAGGCCGATCAGGTTGAACAGCACGAAGAGCGCGACCTCGCGCCCCCGGTCACTCGCCCGGTCCCGCCAGGTGAGCAGGCGGTTGCCGAGGTAGGTGACCACCATGGCGACCGCGACGGCCAGCACCTTGGCTCCGGTCGGCGAGACCTGGCCGCGCAGGACGTTGAAGGCCAGGACGTCCACGACGTACCCGGTCCCGCCGACGGCCAGGAAGCTGAGCACCTCGCGGCTCGGCAGCACCCGGGCGAGGCCGGCGGATCGGGGCCGGGTGATGGTCATGGTCGGAGACTCGCGCGCGGCACCTGCCAGCTACCTGACTGCTCGCCCGTCGCCCGAGGACGCCGCAGGCTCGCGAAGACGTCGTCCTCCAGAGGGCCGCCCGGGGGCCGGCCGACCTCGCGGAACCACTCCCGGCCGAGCACCCGGCGGGCCAGCGGCCGCGGGAGCGCGAGCAGGACCGCCAGGGTCCGCGGCCGGTCGCCGCCGGTGGTCTGGGTCGCGTGCGCGCGCAAGGACGCGAGCTTGGCGTCCAGGTGTGCACGTACGTCGACCTCGTGGGTGAGGTCGGCGCGGGCGGTGTAGATCCCGGCGGTGTCGGGCAGGGCGGGCAGCGAGGCGATGCGGGAGAGCCGGCGCAGCAGGCCGAGGAGCCGCTCGATCAGGGCCCGGTCGAGCGTGGCCTCCAGCAGCACCGGGGTGCCGGCGAGCTCGGCGGCACGGCGCCCGACCCGGTGCACCTGGACGTGGTCGGGGTGGCCGTAGCCC
Organism: Nocardia sp. 149-1B; assembly: GCF_057747975.1. NCBI lineage: Bacteria > Bacillati > Actinomycetota > Actinomycetes > Mycobacteriales > Nocardiaceae > Nocardia > Nocardia sp. 149-1B. Next base: position 3,814,478 of record NZ_CM173233.1, on the reverse strand, counting down.
CCGGCCGGGTCGTAGCTGGTGAGCACGTCGGCCCGCTCCTCGCGCAGGATCGCGGCCAGCCGCCCGGCGGCCTCCTCGACGTCGACCTCGCAGTACGGCGTCCCCGCGTGACCGGAGTCGCCACCGGAGTCGGCGTAGCCGAGCACCTCGACCCGGGAGACGCCGAGTGCCTGCGCGGAGACCTCCAGCTCGCGGACCCGCCGGGCCCCGAGCGAGGCGTCCGCGGTCGATGCCAGGCCGGCCTCGCCGGCCGTGGCCACGACCAGCACCACCCGATGGCCGTCGGCGGCCGCCCGCGCGAGCGTGCCGCCGGTCAGCAGGGCCTCGTCGTCGGGGTGGGCGTGGAACGAGACCAGCGTGAACGGTCCGGTGCTCATGGCGCACCCACTGCAACCAGGCGGGTCAGCCGTGCGCGACTCGGCGACATGGCCGCGGCATAGACCGCGTCGGTGCGCACGAGCGCCTGGGCCCAGTCGTGACGGGGCGGCACGATCGCGTTGTGGTGCGCGATCCGGTCCCGCAGCGACCGGTCGGCGACCAGCCGGGTGACGTGGGCGGCCAGTGCCCGGTCGGTCGGGCCCAGCAGCCCCTCGGTGCCGTGACCGACGAACTCCACGACCCCGCTGTGCGAGCTGGCCACCACGGGCAGCCCGGAGGCGCGGGCCTCGAGGGCGGCGATGCCGAAGGACTCCAGCTCCGCCGGCGCGAGGAACACGGCCGCGCCGGTGAGCTCCTGCCGGATCGCGGACCGGTCGATGCGCCCCCGGAGCTCGACCCAGTCGTTCATCCGGTGCCGCCGCAGGTACCTCGCCAGGGCCGGGCGCTGCGGGCCGTCCCCGATGACCACGGCGCGCAGCGGGAGCTCGTCCGGGAGCCGGCGGCGCACGTCGCGGAGGATCGCGGCGAGGGGGAGGGTGCGCTTGGTGCGCGTCAGCCGCATGACGCTGACCACGGTGGGCGTCGAGCTCAGCGCAGGGAGACCGTGCGGCCGCCAGTCGTCGACGTCGATCGCGTTGGGCAGCACGTGGACCGGGACGCCGGGGCCGAGCATCGCCCGCAGCGGTGCCGCCGCGGGCTCGCTGACCGCCGACCACGTCAGCGGCCAGGAGCCCAGGCGCAGCAGGGCATGGGCGGTCGCGGGCAGCGGACCGAGCCGGGACCACATCGAGTGCACCGTGACCAGGGTGGCGACCCCCGACATCGACGCTCGTCGGGCGGCGGTCGTCGCGAACGGGGAGAACACCGAGACGTGCACGTGCACGACGTCGGGTGCGAGATCGGCGATGATCCGCCGCAGCGCGGCGTCGGCCCGGGTCAGTCCGGTCACCAGACCGTTGCCGGCGTCGATGCGGTGCACCCACGGGTCGTCGGCGGCGTCGGACCCGGCCGCCGTCGTGGTCGCGACGTGGGCGTCGTGGCCGGCGGCGCGCTGGTGGCGCACCAGGTCGCGGAGGTGGATCTCGATCCCGCCGAGACGGGGGAGGTAGCAGTCGCTGACGTGCAGGACGCGCATCAGAGCCTCGGCTCCGGCGCCGGTTCCGCTGCCGGACCGCGATGCAGCTGCCACAGCCACACCGCGAGGCCCACGCCACCGACCGGGATCTCGAGGCCGTAGGTCAGCGCCCGGTAGAGCAGCACCCCGGCGACCACGCCCGCCGGCGTCCCCCCGAACGCCAGCAGGGCGCCGGTGAGCCCGACCTCGACGACGCCGGCGCCGCCGGGCGTGAGCCCGGCCAGAGTCAGCAGCCGCTCGACGGCGAACCCGCCGAGCACCGCCGCCGGCGCGAGCCCGGAGCCGGTGGCGGCCAGGCACGACCACATCAGCGCGAACAGCAGCGCGGTGTAGAGCACCATCCCGAGGCTGAGCCTCGGCCAGCGGGTCCGGACCAGCGCGCTGCAGCGCTCCTGCAGACCGACGAGCGCCTGGCCCGGCCGGACCCGCCGCGAGGAGCGGACCGCCCGGAGGGCGCCGTTGCTCACCCGGTCGAGCAGCCTCCCGGCGTACGCCGCCGTCGCGGGGCGGGCGAGCACGGCCAGCACCGTCGCGCAGCCCGCTGCCAGGACCGTGGCCCCCAGCAGTGCCGGCCCCAGGGTTCTCCCGAGCGACACGCTCGTGGCGAGGGCGACGACCGGGACGGCCGCCAGCGGCAGCGCGAGCTTGACCAGGACGTCCCAGATGTTGGTGACCACCGTGTAGGCGGCGAACTCCTCCGAGGCGAAGCCCCAGTGGCGGACCATCCGGTGGTTGACGGCGATGCCGGCCGCCCCGCCGAGGGGCAGCACGTTCGCGACGGCGCTCCCGGTCAGGCTCAGGGTCAGGGCCCGGCGGTGCGTGAGCGTCGGGAGCGCGGCGGTCAACGTGATCGTGTGGGAGAGCAGGCCCAGCCCCCACAGCACCACCAGGGCGGCCAGCTCGACCGCAGGCACGCCGGAGACCACCGACCAGGTGCTGGCCCACGGGACGCCGGTGGCCGTCGGGAGGACCAGCGCCAGCAGGACCACGGCCAGGCCGCCGCCGAGCACCCAGCGGGCGCGTGCCACCAGGCTGCGGCTGCCGATGTCGAGTCCCACGGTCGTCGTGCTCACGAGCCCAGGGTCGGATGAGCTGCCTGCACGCCACCTGACTGCATCCTGGACCCCGGTCAGGTGGGTTGCAGGTTCGCCCGTGGAGGCTCGTGAGGTGCTCGCCTCCCTGCCCTCCGTGCCGTACGTCGCGGGCGCCCCCGCCGGGAACGACGGGTCCGTGGACCGCGAGCCCGACCACGGCTGGCTGGTCCGGCTCGGCCTGGTCGCCCTCGCGTTCGCCGGCGTCGCGCTGTGGCGCTCGTGGGCGGTCGGGATCCCGGTGCGCGACCCGGGCGGGGAGATCCTGCGCACGCGGGTCGCGATCACCGCGGGGGTCTTCGTGGTGCTGGTCGTCGTCGACGCGGTCCGCCGCGCCGGTCGCGGCCGGCGCCGGCCGGGGCTCGTGCTGGAGATCGTGCGGCAGCGGTGGCCGGCGCGGCGGCTGCTGGTGGCGGCGGGCTGCCTGCTCGCCTACCACCTGGTCTACGCGAGCTACCACAACCTCAAGAGCTGGGACGTCCTGAACGCCCCGCGCGACGGCGCGCTGACCCGGGTCGACCAGGCGCTGTTCCTCGGACACTCGCCAGCGGTCCTGCTGCACGACCTGCTCGGGCAGCACTGGTCGGCGTACGTCCTGGTCGCGGTCTACGAGTCGTTCCCGACGCTGATGTCCGTGGCGTTCGTGGCAGCGGTCGTGTTCGCCGACCGGCTGCGCGACGGGGTCGTCTTCCTGGCCTCGGCGAGCTGGATCTGGATCCTCGGAGTGGGCACGTACTACCTCGTCCCCTCGCTCGGCCCGTTCAGCGACCGGCCGCAGGACTTCGCGAGCCTGCCCCACACGATCGTGACGACCACCCAGGCGACGTACCTCGCGCAGCGGACCCACCTGCTGGCCGATCCGTCAGCCCATGATGCGTTCGCGCAGGTCTCGGCGTTCGCCAGCCTGCACGTCGGGGTCACCACGGTGATCGTGCTGATGGCCGCCTACTACCGGCTGCGGCGTACGACCATCGCTCTCACCTGCTACCTGGCGCTGACGATGGTGGCCACGGTCTACCTGGGGTGGCACTTCGTGGTCGACGACCTCGCCGGTCTCGCGATCGGCGCGGCGGCCGTCGGGCTCGGGGTGCTGACGGTCTACCCGCCCTGGCGTAGTCCCCGTGTCGTTCAGGATGATGGCAGGTACGCCGAGCGAGGCTCCGAGCAACCGTCGAGGAGGAGGTGACCCGATGCTGATCGGAGTGTGCGAGGACGACGCGTCGATCCGCCGCCTGCTCGGGGAGGCCCTGCGGTTCGCCGGGCACGAGACGATCATGGCGCACGACGGGGGCGAGGCGCTGCGTCGCTTCGGCGCCGACAGCGCCATCGACGTGATGGTCCTCGACATCGGGCTGCCCGACTCCGACGGCCGCGACGTCTGCCAGGCGCTGCGCTCGGCGGGGCAGAACGCGCCGGTGCTCTTCCTGACCGCGCTCGGGGCGACCCACGAGCGGCTGGCGGGGTTCGGGGCCGGGGGCGACGACTACGTCGCGAAGCCGTTCGAGCTCAAGGAGCTCATCGCGCGCCTCGAGGCCCTCGGCCGGCGCGGGCGTCCCCCGCTGGTCACCACCTCCGGACTCGAGCTCGACCCGGCGCGCCACACGGTGCGGACCGGCGCGGGCGAGGTGCTTCTGACGCCGACGGAGTTCCGGATGCTGGCCGCGATCACGTCGCGCCCCGACGAGGTGGTTCGGCGGCGTAGCGTGATCGCCGCAGCCTGGCCGGAAGGAGCCGTCGTGGCGGAGAACACCGTGGACTCCTTCATGCGCCGCATCCGCACCAAGCTGGACTCGATCGGCTCACCGGTCTCGATCGAGACGGTCCGCGGCGTGGGGTTCCGCCTCCGGTGATCCGGCCGCGCCCGCTGCGGTCCTTCCGCGGGCAGCTCGTCGTGCTCACCGCCGGCAGCACCGCCGTCGCGATGGTGCTGCTCACGGTCGTGGTGCAGATCGTGCTCGCGTGGATCACCGGCAACGACGTCGACCGGGTCCTGCAGGACCGCGCGGAGGCCGTGACCAGCTCCGCCACCACGGGAGCCGGCGGCCGGGTCGCCGTACCGGATGGCCAGCTCGATGCCGGCATCGCCGTCTACGACGACCGGGGGGACCTGGTGGCGGGCGTACCACCCGTGAGCCTGCGCGACCCTTACTCCGAGCTCAGCACGGCGGAGTCGACGACCCTGCGCTCCTACGGCGAGCACGGGCGGATCCTGGCCGAGCCGTTCGTGACCGCCGACGGTGCGGCGGGTGTGGTCGTCCTCAACGAGCGGCTGGAGCCCTACGAGGAGGCCGAGCGCCTGGCCCTGATCGTCTCGCTGCTGACGGGCGTGCTGACGACGGTGGCGGCCGCCGCCATCGCGGCCTGGGCCACCCGGCGGGCGCTGGCGCCGGTCGCGGTGATGGCGGAGACCGCCACCGAGTGGAGCGAGCACGACCTGAGCCGGCGCTTCGACCTGGGCCCGCCCGACAACGAGCTCAGCGCGCTCGCGGGAACGCTCGACCAGCTGCTGGAGAAGGTCGCCTCGGCGATCCGCTCCGAGCAGCGGCTGACCTCCGAGCTCGCCCACGAGCTGCGGACGCCGCTGACCACCATCCAGGGGATGGCCGACCTGATCCTGCTGCGGGACACCCTCTCCGACGACGCGCACAACGACCTGGAGGAGATTGCGGCGGCCGGCCGGCGGATGGCCGCGACGATCACCGCGCTGCTCGACCTCGCCCGCAGCGAGGCCCAGATCGTGGCGGGCACGCACTGCCAGCTGCGTGAGGTGCTCGACGACGTCGCCGACCACGTCGGCACCGGACCCGTCGAGCTCGTCGTGGACGCGGCCGAGCTCGGCCTCGGCGTCCCGCATGACCTCGCGGTCCGGGCGATCAGCCCTGTGGTCGAGAACGCGCTGCGGTTCGCGCGCACCCGGGTCACGCTTGGCGCGGCCGCCGTTCCCGGCGCCGTGGAGGTCCGGGTCGACGACGACGGGCCCGGGATCGCGGCGGCCGACGCGGAGCGCATCTTCGAGCCGGGCGTCACCTCGGGGAGCGGCCCGGGTGCCGGGCTCGGCCTGGCCATCGCTCGCCGGATCGCCCGCACCCTGGGCGGCGACGTCGTGGTGGGGTCGAGCCCGGGGGTCACGCGGGTCGTGGTCCGGCTGCCGCGCGGCTGACGGCGCCCCGGGGCGCAGGTTTCCCCGGGTACCCGGGGAAACCGCCACTTCTCGGGTGAAGCTTCGGCCGACAAGTGCAGGCTTTCCCCCTCGCCATCATGTCCGGACGGTCAAGAGGTAGGGCGTCCGACCGGCGATCCGGGTGACCATGATGCTCGTCACGGTCATCGCCAGGCCGATACCGGCGAGCACCACCAGCTGGAACTCCGCGGCCCCGGCCGGCCCGGCGCCACCGAACAGTGCGCCCACGAAGGCCCCCGGCAGGGTCACCAGCCCGGTCGACTTCGTCTGGTCGAGCGTGGGCAGCAGCGACTCGCGCACCGCCTCCCGGCCGATCTCCTCGTGCGCCCGCGCCGGGGTCGCGCCCAGGGACAGCCACGCCTCGATCTCGTCGCGCCGTGCGGTCGCACCGCGCAGGAAGTTGCGCCCGGCCAGCGTGGCGGCGCTCATCGCGTTGCCGATCACGATGCCCGCGACCGCGACGAGGTAGCGCACCTCCAGGTCCACGAGCTGCAGCGCGAACACCGTGACGAGCGTCAGGGTCGCGCCGGCGAGCACACCGGCCACGGCGGCCCGCCGCCCGTGCCAGAGCTCCGCCAACCGGCGTACCGCCGTCCAGGACGCGGTCGTGAGCATCAGCACCAGGAACAACACAACGGTCCACGGCACGGCGAGGATGCCGCGCAGCAGGAGCGCGACGACGCTGAGCTGCACGACCGCGCGGGTCAGCGCCCACAGCGGGAACAGCCCCAGACCCACGCCCGCCCACCGGGCCAGCCCGACCGTGAGTGCGACGAGGACGAGCAGCCCGAGCCCGAAGCCCAGGTAGTGCCCGGCATCTCCCATGGCGCCATTGTCTCCGCGGTGCCGCCGGCGCCGAGGTCGGGTCGCCGGCGGGGTCAGCCGACCGGGTCCGGCCCGACGACCGTCACGGGGATGCCGAGGTGTGCCAGCCGGTGCTCTAGGTCCTGGTGCAGCACCGACGCCATGTGGTGAGCCGGCAGGGGCGCCAGCATGATCTCGTCGACGGGCTCGCTGTAGACCGTCTCTTCGACGGCGTCCATCGGGTCGTGGCGCACCGAGACGGACCCGATGATGGGGCCACCGGCCGCCTCCTCGAGCTCGGGGAGCGCTCGCCGCAGGACCTGCTCGGCCTCGGCCGCCTTGTCGTGGCGCTCGGGGTGGAGCAGGTGCAGCTCCGCGCGAGCCGGGTTCAGCACGACGAGGCGGAACTGGACGTCCCCGCTCCCGGCGCGGGTCCGCAGGGCGGCGACGAGTCCTGGGGTCGGGTCGGCCTTGTCGGTCACGACGAGGATCCGGTGGGTGCGCAGCTCCGGCATGGCAGGACCTTTCGAGGGCGGGTGGGTGGGGGGTCAGTGCTCGGCGATGTGCGCGCGCTCGGTCCGGTCCTTGTCGGTGATCGTCAGGTAGACGACGACGGCGAGGATCGTCCCGAGGAACAGCAGGCTCGTGCCGAACGTGCCGAGGCCGAGGCCGCCCTCGGAGCGGTCCGAGGCCAGGTAGTCGCCGATGTTGGCGCCCAGCGGGCGGGTCAGGATGTAGGCCAGCCAGAACGACAGCACCGGTCCGGCGCCCAGGCGCCAGGCCACCAGCACCGCGAGGATCAGCCCCAGCGGCAGCATGATCGAGGCACCCGGCGACCAGCCGGTCAGCTCGAGGGTCCAGTCGCCGGTCGCCGTACCCAGCGCGAACGTGACCAGGACGGTCAGCCAGTAGAACGCCTCGCGCGGGGTCGTGACGATCGAGTGGATCGACAGCGTCCGCTCCCGGGCGTACCAGATGCCGAACACGACGGCGAGCAGCACCGAGAACACCGTCGTGCTGATCCACAGCGGTACGCCGCGCGCGTCGGTCAGGTTGTCGGTCAGCAGCGTGCCCACCACGCTGATCAGCACCACCGCCAGCCAGTACACCGACGGGACGTAGCGGTTGAGCCGGAACTGCAGCACCAGCGCGACGACCAGCGCCGCCGAGAACACCAGGGTGGTGTTGGTCAGGCCGAAGCCCAGGGTCTCGTTGATGTAGTCGGCGAAGCTCTCCCCGACGGTGGTGCACAGGATCTTGATGATCCAGAAGTACACGGTCACCTCGGGGACCTTGTTGAGCATCAGCCGGCCACGGGTCTGCACCTGGGAAGTCGTCGTCATGGCGGCCACCCTCGGCGAGCGCACCTGCCATCGACCTGACCGCACGGGTCCACCCGTGCAGTCAGGTCGATGGCAGGTGGGCGCACCTACGGTCGCGGCCATGTCGTCACGCGTGTTCCGTGCGCCCAAGGTGCCCGAGGTCTTCCTGCTGTTCTGGATCGTCAAGCTGCTCACGACCGGCATCGGGGAGGCGGGCGCCGACTTCATGGGCACGATCAGCATCCCGCTGGCGGGCCTCGTGGGCGTCGGCGGCTTCTTCGCCGCACTGCGGCTGCAGCTGCGCGCCGACACCTACCACCCGGTCCGCTACTGGGTGACGGTGCTGATGGTGGCGGTCTTCGGCACGATGATCGCGGACGGCCCGCACGTCGCGCTCGGGACGCCGTACTACGTCGACTCGGCGATCTACTTCGTGCTGCTGTGCGGGCTGCTGACCTGGTGGCAGCGCAGCGAGGGGACGCTCTCGGTGCACTCGATCACCACGTCGCGCCGGGAGCGGTTCTACTGGGGCACGGTGCTGCTGACCTTCGGTCTCGGCACCGCGGTCGGCGACACGACGGCGATCGACATGGGCCTCGGGTTCCGCTGGTCGATCCTGATCTTCGGCGCGCTGATCCTGGTGCCGTTCGTGCTGTGGCGCCTGGGGCTGAGCGCGACGATCGCGTTCTGGGCGTCGTACGTCCTGACCCGCCCGCTGGGTGCGTCGGTCGCCGACTGGCTCGGCAAGCCGCCGTCCCAGGGCGGCCTCGGCTGGGGCGACGGCACCGCCACCGCCCTGGGCCTGGGCGCCTTCGCCGTGCTCGTCGCCTACCTGGCGATCACGCACAGCGACGTCGAGGGCGCCCACGCCCACCCCGAGCTCACGACGAGGGAGTCGGACCCGGAGCCGCTGACCGACGCACCGCACCGCTGACCCGCGCCGCCCGCCCACCTGACCGGAGGTGGTTGCCGATGATCCAGCCGAAGCCGAACGCCGACAGCAGGCCGTTGCCCGAGGAGTAGCCCCCCGAGGCCGGGCCGGCGAGGCCGCACGCGGTGCCACCGCCGGCGAACAGCCCCGGCACGGGGGCGCCATCGACCAGGACTCGGCCGGTGGTGTCGACCACGACGCCGCCCTGGGTGGCGAGCACGCCGTGGGTCACCCATGCGAGGTGGTACGGCGCGGCCAGCCGCCGGCGCCCCGGGAGCGGCTCGAGCGCCTGGGCCGCAGCCTCGGGGGAGACGCCCAGCGCCCCGGCGAGCGCCGTCAGGTCCGGCAGGTCGCGGATCGCACCTGCCGTCAGGCAGTCGCGCATCATCTCGGAGTGCCGCGTGGCCGCCATCGCCTCGGCGTCCCAGACCATCGCGGCCCGCTCGCCGGGCTGCTCGCGCAGGACCGCGGCCATCGAGGAGTAGCCGTGCGCCTCCTCGTCGACGAAGCGCCGACCGTCGGTGCCGAGGAGCACCGCCCCGTTGAACTGCAGCGCGGGGGAGACCCGGGTGCCGTGGCCGACGACGACCAGGCCGCTGCGCAGGCAGGCCCCCAGGTTGCGGAACGTGGCGCCCAGCCCGGCCAGCCACGGCACCGCCGATCCGGTCGCGGTCGAGACGCCGCCGTAGAAGGGGGTCCCGAGGTCGCTGCAGTGCTCGGCCATCAGCTCCGGTGAGGCGGCGAAGCCGTCGGTGGCGAGCACCACCGCACCGGCGCGGACCCGCTGCCGTACGCCGTTCTGCTCGATGACCACCCCGGTGACGACCCCGTCCTCGACGACGAGGTCGACCGCCGGCGCCTCGTCGACGAACGCGACGTTCGGGAGCAGGTCGAGCGCAGCGCGCAGGTGCGCCATCAACCGTCCGCCGCCGAGGCGGCCGACGTCGGTGTGCAGCCGCGGCACGGACATCCCGGCCCGCGGCATGTCGACGCCGATCTCGACCGGGTAGCCGAGCTCGTCGGCGATCCACTCGACCAGGTCGGGGGCGACCTCGCACAGGGCGCGGACGACGTGGGCCCACTCGTCGTCCCCGCTGGCCGCCAGGATGTCTGCGGCGTGCTGCCCGGGGGAGTCGACGATCCCGGCCTCGCGCTGGAAGCGGGTGCCGCCGGCCGCCAGGCTGCCGCTGGAGATCGCGGCGTTGCAGCCCTCGCGCGTCGACCGCTCGAAGACCGCGACGACCAGGTCGGAGTCCTGCGCCGCTCGCAGCGCGGTCATCACCCCGCAGGCCCCGCCACCGGCGACCGCGACGTCGACCTCGAGGTCCCAGGAGTCCTCCGTGCTCATCCGAGCACCTCCGGCAGGCCGTAGAACGCGCGAGCGGCGTCGACGACCTCGCGGGCCGGCTGCGAGGAGTGGAACCCGACCCGGGTGGGGTGCAGCCCGGTCGCGGCGTGCTGGGCGGCGCGCAGCTCGGCGACCCGGACGCAGGTGCCGAGCGAGTCGAGCACCGGCACGTCGCCGACCCGGTGCACACCCTGGTCGGCGAGGAACACGTTCAGCGGGCCCTCGCCGGGGACGATGACGTTCGCACCGGCATCGATCGCCCGCCGGGCGGCCTCGCTGAACGCCGCCAGCAGCGGCTCGGGGTCGGCGTACGCCGCCATCACGTCGGTGAACCCCGCGGCCACCTGCACGATCGGGCCGACCAGCGACTCGAGCCGGTAGTGCTGCACGTTGCGGCGCAGCTGCGGGGTGAGGGCCTCGATGAAGTTCACGACCCCGACCCGGTCGCCGAGCATGCCGGCCATCAGCAACGAGGTGTGACCGAAGGCCACCACCGGGATGTCGACCAGCGACCGCACCTCCTCGTAGGCCGTGTCGGGGATCGTGGCGATCAGGAACGCGTCGTACTCCTCGTCCTGGGCGCGCAGTGCCGCCTGCACGAACTGCTCCTTGTGCAGCCCGGCGAGGTAGGCGTGCCCGATGTGGGTGCCCGGGTAGGCCGAGGGGTAGGTGCCCGGTGCCATGCCGTGCAGGTCGATCTGCGTGCCGGGCGCGGCCTGCGAGCTGAGGTGCCGGGCGAGCGCGTCGCGGTAGTGCGGCACGTCGTCGAGCACCGTGAAGCTCTGGTGCCAGATCCTCATGGGCGTGCGGCCTCCTGGCCGGCGATCCGGCCGAACGTCGCGCCGCGCAGCACCGACGTCGAGCCGGTGTAGTTGGAGTAGTAGAGCCCGGTCAGCTCCCCGGCGGCGTACAGGCCCGGGATCCGGCGGCCGTCGCGGTCGACGACCTCGGCGGCCGGCGTGGTCTTCAGCCCGCCGAACGTGAACACGTTGGCGGCCATGATCGGGTAGGCCTCGAACGGACCCTCGGAGACCGGGCGGGCCCAGTGCGACTTCGGGGGCGTGAGCCCCGTGGTCGCGAGGCCGTCGGGTGCGGCGTGGTCGAAGTCGCCGTCGCCGCAGGCGGCGTTGTACGTCGCGACCGTGTCGGCCAGCGCGTCGGCGGGGACCCCGATGCGCGCGGCGAGCTCCGCCAGCGTCGCGGCGGTCACCGGCGGCTGGTCGGTGCGGATGCCCGAGCGGAGGTTGGGGATGGCCAACGCCTGCTGGTCGAGCACCACCCACGCGACGCCCTGGGGCTGCGCCTGGATGTCGCGGGTGGTGCGCTCGTACCACGCGTCGATCGGCCCGCGGGCCTCGTCGACGAACCGGCGGCCCGCCGCGTTGACGAGGATCCCGTAGGGGAAGCAGAAGATCGCGGCCTCGGGCTCACCCGAGCGCGGGTCGACCGGCTCGGCGTGGAACAGCGCGAAGTTGCCGGCAGTCGCGGCACCCAGGGCGAGCGCCATCTCGAGCCCCTCGCCCTTGTTGTGGTTGCCGCCCCGGGCCACCGGTCGCGTGGTCAGGGCGCGGTCGCCGTGGTAGCGCGCCATCAGCTCCGCGTTGCCCTGGTAGCCGCCCGAGGCGAGCACGACCTGGCCGCGCAGCTCGACCGGGCCGGCGGGCGTCTGGGCGAGCACGCCCCGCACGCCGGCCCCGTCGGGGTCGGTCAGCAGCTGCCGGGCCGTGGTCTCGAAGCGGAGCTCGACGCCGAGACCGCGGGCCGCCTTGCCCATGGTCTCGACGATCGCGAGGCCGCCCCCGACCGGCGCCATCCGGGTGGTCGAGGTGGTGAGGAACGGCGTGGGCAGGAACTCGAAGCGCAGCCCGTGCTCGCCCATCCACGCCAGCGTCCCCGGGGCCTCGGCCGCGAACGTCGCGACGTAGTCGGGGTCCACGACGTGGTGGGCGCGGTAGAGCCCGGAGCGGCGCTCGGGCGGCAGCGCCGCGTCGCGCACGACGCTGGGGTCGGGATGGCCCATGAAGTCGTCGACGAGTGCGTCCTCGAGGCCGTCCGCGGTCTCCTCCAGCGACCGCATCCGCAAGAACGCCTCGGTGTAGCGGGTGTTGCCGCCGGTCTCGGCCTCGGTCGAGCGCTCCAGCAGCACCACGCGCGCGCCGGCCTCGGCCGCCGCGCACGCCGCGGACAGGCCGGCGACGCCGCCGCCGACCACCACGACGTCGTACTCCTCCACGGCCCTCATGCCAGGCTCCCGAGCAGCTCGTCGGCGGAGGTGACGCGTCCGAACAGCGGCAGCATGTTCTGCACGGAGAACTCGTGGAAGTCCGGCCGGAACGACGCGCACATGTCCTCGACGACCGTGACCTGCAGGCCGGCGTCGCTGGCGTGCCGGGCCGCGGACTCCACCACGAGGTTGGTCGCGACGCCGCCCAGGACGACCTCGCCGACACCCTCAGCAGCCAGCACGTGCAGCAGCGGCGTGCCGACGAACGGGTCGACGCAGCCCTTGTCCACCACCGGCTCTCCCGGCAGCGGGGCGAGCGCCTTGACGATCTGCGCCTCGGGGGAGCCGGCGAGCATCACGCCCTGGTCGGGGTAGGCGTCGAAGCGGGCGAGCCGGTTGGTGCGCAGCACGTACGTCGGGTCGAAGGCGAGCCGCACGTGCACGACCAGCCACCCGGCGGTGCGGGCGGCCTCGAGCACCCGCTCGGCGGTGGCGAGCACGTCGCGCTCGGCGACCTGGGCGGCCAGCGGAGGCATCCGCAGGTGCGGGCCCTCCTCGCACAGCGCGACCTGGTAGTCCAGGAGCAGCAGGGCCTTGCGGGTGTTCTGGGTCATCGCGTTCCTTCGGTGATGGCGTGGTGATGGCGGGTGTCGGGGACGGGTGTCACCAGGCGGACCAGCCGCCGTCGACGTAGACCACCTGACCGGTGACGTACGACGAGGCGGGCGAGGCCAGCAGCAGCAGGGGACCGTCCAGGTCGGTCTCGGGGTCGCCGAGCCGGCCGAGCATCGTGCGCCCGGAGAACCAGGCGAGCCGGTCGGGGTCGGCGCCCAGCGGTGCGGTCATCGGCGTCGGGTAGAAGACGCCGGGAGCCAGGCAGTTGACGGTGATGCCGTGCGGGCCGAGCTCGGCGGCGAGCGCCCGGGTCACGTTCGCCACGCCGGCCTTCGAGGCGTAGTAGGCCGACTCCGGCACCGGCCCGACCCGCTCGGCGTAGACGGTCGTGAGGTTCACGATCCGCCCCGACCGCTGCGGGGTCATCGCCATGCCGGCCTCGCGGCCGACCAGCCAGGTGCCGGTGAGGTTCACGCGCACCACGCGGTCGAACTCCTCGAGCGTGGTCTCGTCGTACGCCTTGCGCAGCATCACGCCCGCGGCGTTCACGACGACGTCGACCCGGCCGTGGGCGGCGACCACGGTGGCGAACAGCGTGGCGACCGACGCCTCGTCGGTCACGTCGACGTGGTGCGGGGCGCCGGCGAGGTCGGCGACCTCGACGCGTGCTCCCTGCCCGGCGAGCGCGACCGCTGCCCGGGCGCCCAGCCCGCCGGCGCCGCCGACGACCAGCGCGACCTGGCCGGTGAGGTCGAAGGGGCTCACCATGCCAGCTCGCTCGGCTCGGCGGCGGCGCGCCCGCCCGCGATGCGGCCGAAGATGCCGGCCTTGCCGATCGAGGTGCCGGTCATGTAGCCGGCGCCGTGGAACCCGCCGATCACCTCGCCCGCGGCGTAGAGCCGCTCGATCGGCTCGCCGAACACGTCCAGCACCCGCATCCGGGTGTCGACGGTGAGCCCGCAGTACGTCGCGAGCACGACGGTGCCGGAGGGGTGGGCGTAGAACGGCGGCCGGTCCAGCGGCAGCAGGTCGCCGACGCTGCTCGACAGCGCCCGGCGGCCCATCGCGTCGGGCTCGCCGTCGTGGATGCGGCGGTTGTAGTCCTCGACCGTGGCGACCAGGGAGCCCTCGGGCAGTCCGATCGCCGCCTCGAGCTCCGCCACGGTGCCGGCCCGCAGGAGCATCCCGGCGCGCTCGCGGCCCGCGAACTCGTAGATCGGCACCTCGTCGTTGCTCGCGGCCATCACCCGGGCGTCGAAGACCTGCCAGGTCGTGACGCCCGGTTGCGCCAGCGCGGCGTCCCCGATCTCCTTGTAGGGCAGCGACTCGTCGGCGAAGCGGTGGCCTTCGCGGTTGACCGCGATCGCGCCCTTGTAGACGGCGAGGATGCCGGTGCCGTCCTCGTCGGGGTGCGGGCGGTGGTAGATCCCGTAGGTGCCCTTGACGTACGGCGTGTCCACGACGCCGGCGCCGAGCTGCCAGGCCATCAGCAGCCCGTCGCCGGTGCACCCGGGACCGCCGGCGCGCAGCGCGTGCTCCATCTGCGGGGCGAACCGGGCCAGCAGCTCGGGGTCCTGGGAGAAGCCGCCGGTGGCGACGACGACCGCGTCGGCTTCGATGCGGTGCGGACCTTCGGGGCCCTCGACCTCGACGCCGACGACCCGGCCGCCCTCGCGCAGGATCCGCCGGGCGCCGGTGTCCATCACCAGCCGGGCACCGAGCCGGCCGGCCGCCCTGAGCAGCATCGTCAGCATCGCCGTGGTGTCGGTGGGGTGGGAGCGGGGCGCCGACTGCCCGGACGCGGCGTGCACCTCGCCGTACCGCACGCCGTGGGCCCGGAGCCACCGGTAGGTCTCGAGCTGGTGCTCGCAGTAGAGGTCCACCAACGCCTCGTCGTTGCGGTGCTTGCCGGTCTCGAGCAGGTCCTTGCGCAGCAGCTCGGTCGAGTCGGCGATGCCTTGCGCTGCCTGCTCGTCGGTCCCGGCGTACGCCGAGAGGCCGGCGGACCGGACGGTGGAGCCGCCGATCGCGTCGGTCTTCTCGAGCATCACGGCGTACTGCCCGGCCTCGGCGGCCGCCAGCAGCGCGGCGCACCCGGCCAGGCCGGAGCCGAGCACCAGCACGCCGACCCGGTCCGGCAGCTCGGTCTCGTAGGGGAGCCCGGGGATCACCGCACGTCTCCCGGCCGGTCGTAGTAGGCCTCGGCCGCACCGAACTCGGGCAGGTGGAACAGCTCCTGGCGCTCCCGCCAGGTCGCCATCCGGTCCGCGCGCGACGCGGTCTCACCGGCGGCGGCGAGATGGGCGAGCGCCTCGCGACCGGCGCTCAGCATCGAGCGCATCAGGTAGTTCGCGAACAGGGCCACGTCGAACCCGAGCGCGGCGTACTCCTCCATCGAGAGCTCCGGGGTCTTGCCGCCCTCGACGACGTTGACGACCAGCGGGACACCGGAGAGCTCCGTGCCGACCCGGCCCAGCTCCTCGACCGTGCGCGGGGCCTCGACGAACAGCACGTCCGCCCCAGCCTCGGCGTAGGCGTGCCCGCGCTCGATCGCGGCGTCCAGGCTCTCGGCACTGCGTGCGTCGGTGCGGGCGACGAGGACCAGCGCGTCGTCGGTGCGGGCCTCCAGTGCGGCCACGATCTTGGCCTGCATGTGCTCGGTGGGGATCAGCCGGTGGTCGTCGAAGTGGCCGCAGCGCTTGGGCATCTCCTGGTCCTCCAGCTGCAGCGCGGCCGCGCCGGCCCGCTCGAGCAACCGGACGGTCCGCATCGTCGACAGCGGGCCGCCGTACCCCGTGTCGGCGTCGACCACCACCGGCAGCCGGGTCGACTCGGTCAGTCGCGAGACGTGGTCGACGACCTCTCCCAGCGAGATCAGGCCGAGGTCGGGGACGCCGTACTGCGCGTTGGCCAGGCCGGCGCCGGTCGCGTAGACCGCGCTGAACCCGGCCTGCTCGGCCAGCCGCGCACCGAGGGCGTCGGTGACGCCGGGCAGGACGAGCGTGGCCCGCGCGGCGAGCGCGGCGCGCAGCGCGATGCGGCGCTCGTGGGCGCTCGGCATCCGGCCGACGCCGGTCAGGGCGTCGGCCCACGGCCGGTGCGCGACGGGGGGTGGGGTGGGCATGGCCCGAGGCTCGCACCGGTGTGCCGCGAAGGCCGCGGACCGCGTCCCGCTCTCCGGCACGGAGGACGGGAGATCCGGTGGGCGTGCGGGTTTCATCACCTCAGCAAGCCGACGACGACCAGGAGTGACGAATGAGCGAGCTGACCGACGAGGGCACCAGCCGGTACGTGCAGACCAAGAGCTGGAAGCTGCACTACAGCGAGGCCGGCGAGGGCCACCCGGTGATCCTGCTGCACGGCAGCGGCGCCGGCGCCACGGGCTGGAGCAACTTCCGGCCCAACCTCGGCCCGCTCTCGGAGCGGTTCCGGGCGATCGCCTGGGACGCCCCGGGCTGGGGCAGGTCGGACTCCGCCCCGTCGGACCAGTACGACCACCCCGAGGCCGTCATCGAGCTGATGGACGAGCTGGGCATCGAGAAGGCCGCACTCGTCGGCAACTCGATGGGCGGCATGATCGCCCTCGCCGTGGCGGCGCGGCACCCCGAACGGGTCTCGCACCTGATCACGATGGGCCCCGGCAGCTTCTTGGAGCTGCCCACGCTGTTCGGCCCGGGCGACGGGCCCAGCGAGGGCCTGAAGATCCTCTTCGAGGGCTACCGCAACCCGACCCCCGAGGTGATGAAGAGGCTCGTCGACATCATGGCGTTCTCCCCGGAGTTCGCCACCGACGAGCTGGCCAAGCTGCGCTCGGACGCCGCTCTCTCGCGCCCCGACCACCTGGAGAACTTCCTCAAGGGCATGGCCGCGGGCCGCGGACCGGTCTCCAGCCCGGCCACGCCTGCGGAGGTGCGCTCGATCACCGCGCCGTCGCTGCTGATCCACGGGCGGGACGACCGCGTCGTGCACTTCGAGCACTCCATGCGCCTGGTGTCGATGATCGACAACTCCCGCTTGGTGCTGCTCAACCGCTGCGGCCACTGGGCGCAGATCGAGCACGCCGACGAGTTCAACCGGCTCGTGGCCGACTTCGTCGCGAACAACTGAGGGGAACGACGTCATGCACCCCGACGAGAACCCAGTGCTGAGCCGGGTCGAGGAGGCCGCCGAGGTCTTCCGGTCCACCGCCGCCGAGAGCGAGGAGCTGGGCCGGCTGAGCGACGTCTCTGCCAAGCAGCTGCGCGACAGCGGCGTGATCCGGATGCTCCAGCCGCGGGAGTACGGCGGCTACGAGGCGCACCCGGTCGAGTTCTTCGAGACCGTCCTGCGGGTCGGGTCGCTGTGCGGCTCCGCGGGCTGGGTCGCCGGCGTGGTCGGTGTCCACCCGTGGCAGCTGGGCCAGTGGGACAAGCGGCTCCAGGAGGAGCTGTGGGGCGGGGACCCCGACACGTGGATCGCCTCGCCGTATGCCCCGATCGGCCGGGCCCGCAAGGTCGAGGGTGGCTACCGGTTCAGCGGCCGGTGGCCGTTCTCCTCCGGCACCGACCACTGCGACTGGATCATCCTCGGCGGCCTGATGGTCGACGACGACGGCACCGTCATCGACTCGACGCCGTGGAACTTCGTGCTCCCGCGCGCGGACTACGAGATCCACCACGACTCCTGGGACGTGCTGGGCCTGCGGGGCTCCGGCAGCAAGGACGTGTCGGTCCGCGATGCGTTCGTCCCCGACTACCGGGTCAACAAGCCGACGAACTTCGAGGACGGCTACCAGGCCGGGCTGGTCGGCCGGGACGCGGCGACCTACCAGGTGCCGTTCGGCACGATCTTCCCCGCGGCGATCAACTGCGCGACGCTCGCGATGGCCGAGGGCGCTCTGGCGGCGTTCGTCGACTACACCCGGCAGCGGGTCACCGGGCGCGGGCCGAAGGCGATCTCCGACCCGGTGCAGCTGATCGCGCTGGGCGAGGCCGCGGCCGACATCCATGCCAGCCGGGTGCAGTTCCTCGACGACTGGTCGCGGTTGATGGACGTCGTCGAGGCAGGGAGGCGGATCACCCGCGAGCAGCGGATCGCGCTGCGGCGCAACGGCGTGCGCGCCGTACGCCGCTCGGTCGACGCGGTCGACCGGCTGTTCATGAACGCCGGGGGTGGAGCGTTGCAGCACGACCAGCCGCTGCAGCGCTTCTGGCGCGACCTGCACGCCGGGATGAACCACATGTGCAACGTCGCCCCCCCGCTCTACCAGGCCTACGGACACGACCTGTTCGGGCTCGAGGTCGAACCGTTCGGGTGGTGACCGGGCGGGCGGGAGCGTCCGACGCGGCGACCGGGTCCCGAGGCGCCGGCGTCCCCACCGGGCGTGCGCCCGCCGGCGCCTACCAGGTGCTCGCGGTCGTGTTCCTCGCGACCGTGGTGATCTCGCTGAGCTCGACGATGCTGGCGATCGCGCTGCCGAGCATCGCGGCGGACCTGGACGCGAGCGCGTCCGGCACCGGGTGGGCGCTCACGGCGTACCTCCTGACGAACACTGCCTCGATGCTGCTCATGGGGCAGGTGGCCGACGCCGCCGACCCGCGCCGGATGTTCCTCGGCGGTCTCGGGGTCTTCACGCTCACCAGTGCGGGGCTCGCGCTGGTCGACGGGGTCGCGGAGCTGGTCGCGCTGAGGGCGCTCCAGGGTGTGGGCGCCGCGATGCTGCTGTGCAACGCGGTCTCGGTCCTGGTCACCGTCTTCCCGGGCCGGCTGCTCGGCCGGGCGATGGGCGTCTACCTCGCGGGGTTCTCGATCGCCCAGGTCGCCGGACCCTCGGCCGGCGGGCTCGTCGCGGCCACCGTGGGGTGGCGCTACCTGTTCCTGTGCTGCGTGCCGATCTGCCTGGTCGCGCTCGCCTGGGCGCACCGCGCGCTGGGCCGGCTCCCCGCGCGGCCGCGCCAGCGGCTGCGCATCGACGTGCCCGGCAACCTGACGGCCGCCGCCCTGCTGGTGCTGCTGATCGGGGCGATCACCCTCGCGCCCGACCGCGGGTGGTCCGACCCGTGGGTCCTGTCCGGGCTGCTCGGCGGGTGCCTGCTGGTGCCGGTGCTGTGGCGGGTGCTGGTGCGGTCGGACCATCCGGTGCTCGACCCGGCGCTCCTGCGCGACCCGGTGTTCGCGCGTGGCCTGCTCGCCGGCTTCCTGGTGTCCTCGCCCCGGCTCGGCATGGTGGTCGCCGGCGGGCTGTACTTCCAGGGCCTGCGCGGCGCCACCGCGCTCCAGGCCGCCGGGCACGTCACGGTGGCCGCGGCCGGCCTCACCGCCGGAGCGCTGGTCGCCGACGTCCTCGCACGGGAGTACGGCGCGCGCCGGGTGAGCCTGGTCGCCGCCGCGGTCTCCGTGTCGGGACTGCTGGTGCTGGTGCGCGCCGTCGACCCGGGGCCGGCGGGCCCCTCCGACGGGCTGTTCACCGCCGGGCTGCTGCTGGTGGGCCTCGGCACCGGGGTCTTCCACCCGATCAACGTCAGCGGCCTCATGCGCGGCGTCCCCGCCGACCGGGCCGGGTCGGTCAACGCCGTCCGGGTGACGCTGCAGAGCACGAGCCTGGCGCTCGCCTCGGCGATGTCGGTCGCGCTGGCGGTCGCGTTCGTCGGACCGGCCGCGGCCGCGTCGTTCCTCTCCGGGGACCCGGGCGCGCTCAGCCCCGCGGACGTCGACGGGATCGTGCTCGGCCACCAGGTGCTGTTCGGGATGTTCGCGGTGCTGGTCGTCGCCGGGGCCGCCGTCACGTGCGTCAGGCCGCGCGGCCCCGGCCCCGGCCCTGGCCCCGGTCAGCCCCGGTAGTCGCGGGAGATCGCCTCCGCCGTACGCCGCACCTCGGCCGCCGCCGTCATCGGGTTGAAGCGGGTGGCGGGTCCCGAGACCGACACCGCGGCCACCGCGCGGCCGTCGCGGCCCAGGATCGGGGCGGCGGCGCAGACCAGGCCGAGCTGGATCTCCTCGCGGTCGAAGGCGATGCCCTCGGCGCGGATCCGGGAGAGCTCCTTGAGGAAGCGTGCCGGGTCGGCGACCGAGTAGCGGGTCCGGCGGACCAGGCCGCCCTCGAGGACCGTGCGGATCGCCTCGCGGTCGCTGAACGCCAGCATCGCCTTGCCCAGCGCCGAGCAGCCCGCCGGCATCCGGCCGCCCACGGCGCTGGCGACCTGCACCGTGTCGTGGCCGTGGATCTTCTCCAGGTAGACCACCTCGGTGCCCTCGAGCACCGCCAGGTTGACCAGCCGCTGGGTTTTGACCACCAGCACGCCCAGGTGCGGGGCGGCGGTCTCGCGCAGCCCGTCGGGGCGGCAGAGCGGGACGCTGTTGCCCAGCTCGAAGAGGTGCCGGCCCAGGCAGTAGTCCCGGCCGATCCGCTCGACGTACCCACCCTGCTCGAGGTGGGTCAGCAGCCGGAACGCGGTCGACTTCGGGACCCCCGCACGCCGCGCGATCTCGCTCACCCCCAGCGTGGGCCCGGCGTCGCGGAACGCGTCGAGCAGCTGCAGGGCCTTCATCACCGAGGGCATCACCGGCGGGGGTGCCTGCTGGTCGGACTCGCCCTGGTGCTGGGTCGAGGCCTCGGGCATCAGCGTGCTGGTCATGCGTCCTCCTGCGAGCGGGCCTGTGACCGCGGTCACGGGCTGTGGTGCGCATCACTGTAACGATCGATACAGGGAAAGCCAATAGTTGACGGTGAAATCTCCTGTGCCCGCTTGAGAGGGCTCGTCTTTGCGTATCGATCACTCCACGAAGACCGCGCCCTGCTGCGGGCGCGGACGCGGGCTCGCCCCCGGCCGGGGGTGGGCTATCCACCGCGTGGTGGGCCGGCGAGGTGGATGAGCCACCGCCCGCCCGGGGTCGGCCGGGGTCGGCCGGGGTCAGCCGGCGGCGGGGGAGGGCGCGACCCGGGCGGCCGCGTCGAGCATGGCGACCAGCAGCTCGGTGAAGAGCTCGACGTCCCAGGTGGGCTCATCGAGCTGGTAGGAGAAGAACAACCCGTCGGAGAGAGCCATCGTCAGCAACGCCATCGCTTCCGGCGTGCCGGGTACGGCGCCGTCGCCCAGCACCAGGGCGTACCAGTGCTCCTGGACCATCCGCGCCTGCCGGCGTACGGCGACGAAGCGGGCGCGCGCGGCGGGCGGGTCGGTCCGCCGGAGCAGCAGCAGCATGTGACCGATCCGGAGGAACAGTGGTCGCTCGGCCAGGCTGCGCAGGCTCACCGTGAAGTGGTCGCGGAGCTGGTCCTGCCACCGACTGCCGGGGGCGGGCGGGAGCCAGGCCGGCTGGGCGACGTACCACTCCTGGTAGGAGTGCTCGATCGCCGAGGCGATCAGGTCGTCCTTGTCCTTGAAGTGCCAGTAGAGCGAGCTCGCGGGCAGCCCGGCACGCTTGCAGATCCGCGAGATCGAGGCGCCGTCGTAGCCGCTCTCGGCGGCCACGTCGGCCGCGGCGCGCAGGAGCCGCTCGCGACCGGAGTCCGGCTCGGCGACCACCAGGCGCACCGGTGGGATCCGGCGGCCGTTGCGCTGCGGGGATTCGTCGCCCGAGACGAGGAGCCGTGCCGCGGCCGCGAGGCCGTGCGCGAGCACCCGCAGCAGCGGCGTGAGGTCCTCCTGCTCGTCGGACTGGTGGGCGAGGAAGAGGCCGTCACTGCTCGCGATGGTCAGCAGTGCGAGCGTCTGCGCGTGCCGTCCGCCCGGACCGGCGTCGTCGCCGAGGGCGCGGGCCCACCACTCGGCCAGCCGGGCCAGTGCCTGGGCGCGGACACCCAGGAACCGCTCGCGCGGGGCGGTGCCGACCGCGGGGCCGGTCTCCAGGGCCAGCAGCAGCCCCATCCGCCAGAAGTCGGACTCCCGGTCGAGCCCGTTCGCGGTCGCGACCAGCTGGGCCAGCACCTCCTCCTCCAACGGGCGGGAGAGGTCGAGGTCGAGCCACCGCGGCTGGTCGTCGGCGAAGCGCCGGTAGCCGTGGTCGAGGGCGTCGGCGAGCAGGTCGTCCTTGTTGCGGAAGTGCCAGTAGACCGAGCTGGCCGGCAGCCCGCTCGCCTTCGTGACCTGCGCCATGGTGGTGCCGACGTAGCCACGCTCCCCGGCGATCCTGAGCGTCGCGTCCAGGATCGTCCGTCGGGACGCCTCGCCCTGCGAGTGCTGACGGGTCGTCTTGCGTGCCATGGCTCCGCTCCGGATCGGGTGTGCCGCGCACCGGCGGCTCGAGTCTAGTGACGCGCTAGGAGGTGGCGGCCGCGGTCGAGCCGTGCCGGTGACCGGCGGTGCTCTCGCGGCTGAGCTCGGGGGCGATGACGAGCACGAGCGTGACCAGGGCCCCGACGCCGGCGGCGGCCATCGTCAGCCCCATCAGCGGCCCCGAGACGCCGCCGAGCGAGACCAGGGGCGGTACGGCGGCGCCGAGCAGGAACTGGCTGGCACCCAGGAGGGCGGCGGCGGCACCCGCGTCGGCGGCGTGCGGCACGAGCGCGAGAGCGGTGCTGTTGCCGAACGACATGCCCAGGCCGGCGAGCACCAGCCACAGCGGCAGCGCCACGAGGGTGAGCGGGGCCTCGACCAGGAGCAGGGCGGCGAGCGCGATGGTGGCACCCGACACCACGATCAGGCCGCGCCGGAGGAGCACTGCCGGGCCGAGGCGGCCGACCAGGCGGGCGCTCACCTGGCTGCCGACGATCATGCCGGCGGCGTTGGCGCCGAAGACCCAGGCGTACGCGACCGGGCCGAGGTCGTAGGTGCCGCGCAGCACGAACGAGCTCATCGAGATGTACGCGAACAGCACGACGCCCAGCAGCGCGCTCAGCGCCAGGAAGCCCCGGAACCGGCGCTGGGCGAGCAGGCCGCGCAACGCCCGCTCGCGGACCGGCGACGCCGAGCGCACCCCGGTCGGCCGGGTCTCGTGCAGCACCAGCCAGCACGCCGCGAGGAGGAGCAGGCCGACCACGCCGAGGAACACGAAGATGCCGCGCCAGTCGGTGAGCGCCAGCAGCTGGCCCCCGAGCAGCGGGCCGACCACCGGGGCCAGGCCCATCACCAGCATCAGCTCGGAGAACACCTTGGCGGCGCGCGCCCCGTCGTACACGTCGCGCACGATCGCCCGGGCCACGACCATCGCGGCCGCGCCGGCCAGGCCCTGCACCAGGCGCAGGGCGAGCAGCACCCACACGTCGGTCGCCACCGCGCACAGGAACGACGTGACCGCCAGCACCAGCACGCCCCAGCGCAGCGGGCGCATCCGGCCGATCCGGTCGCTGAGCGGGCCGGCGACCAGCTGGCCCAGGGCCAGGCCGACCAGGCACACCGACATCGTCAGCTGGGCGAGCGCGTCGGACGTCCCGAGCGAGCGGGCGAGGTCCGGCAGGCCCGGGAGGTAGAGGTCGGTGACCAGGGGTGCCACCGCGGTGAGCGCGCCCAGGGTCACCAGCACGGCGCGGGACAGCTCGCCGGGGACCTGGGAGGGGTGCGGGCAGGGGTGGGGCTCGGTCACCGCCGCATCCTGGCGGGCCGAGGGCGCGGCGTACGACGGCTCCGTGCCTGTCCGCGGCACGCCGCAGGCTCGGCCGCGCGCGTGCGGGCCGGCCGGTCCGCAGAGCGGCACACGTCGCTGTGTGACGCCCACCACGAGAAGTCATGGTCGGCAGGTCTCGGCTCCATCCAGCGGCCGACCGGCCGACGGCAGGCAAAGGAAGACCCATGTCATCTCATCGTCAGACCGCCCGGCGGACTGCGGCGCTCGTCGCGACCGCAGCCCTCGTGAGCATGCTCGGTGCCTGCGCGCAGGACACCGTCAAGGCGGCGGCCGACACCCCCGGCAACGCCCAGGACAGCGCGGCCGGCATCGCGCAGGCCAAGGAGGCCGTGGCCGGGTGGCGTGACGCCATCACCGAGTACCCCGCGGAGCCGGCGCTCTCCACGACCCCGGACCTGGCCGGCAAGAAGATCACCGTGATCCCGCTCGGTGACCAGATCCCGGTGATCCACGGCGTCGCCGTCGGCATCCAGGACGCGATGAAGGCCGTGGGCGCCACCGCCACGATCTGCGACGGCAAGTTCACGCCGACCGCGGTGGCCGACTGCCTCAAGCAGGCCGGTGACCAGGGCGCGGACGCGGTCGTGTCGCTGTTCATCGACTATGCGATGGCGGGGACCGCCTTCGACGCGCTTGCCGCCAAGGGCGTCCCCGTGCTGGTCGGCGGGGTCGCGCCGAGCGGCGGCCGTGAGGCGGACGGCACGCTCGCCTTCTACGACAACACCGGACGGGTCGGGAAGCTCTACGACGCCATGTCGATGTCGGCGCTCGCCCAGGGCGGCACGGACACCAACGCGCTCTGGCTGCGGTTGATGGACTCCTCCACGACCCGCGACGCCAGCGACCAGGGCGTGGCGACGTTCAAGAAGCTCTGCCCCTCGTGCGGGATCGCGACCGCGGACTTCACGACCGCCAACCTCGACAAGCTGCCGTCCGCGGTCAGCGCCGCGATGGTGGCCCACCCCGACACCAACGCCCTGATCGTCCCGGTCGACAGCTTCGTGCCCCCGGCGATGCAGGGCCTGCAGAGCTCCGGCAAGGCCGACCAGGTCAAGGTGTTCTCCTCCAGCTCGGACCTCGCGGGTCTGCAGCGGGTCGCCGCCGGTCAGCAGGCCTCCGACCTGGGTACCCCGGTGATCTACGAGGGCTGGAAGTACGCCAACGGCCTGATGCAGCTCCTCGCGGGCGACCCGGTCGAGCCGGCCGACGCGATGGTCACCCGGGACTTCACCGCGGACAACGTCGGTGACCTGGACCTGACCGACCAGGCCTACTTCACGCCCGACTGGTTCGGTGACGACAGCTTCAAGGACGCCTTCCTGCAGGCGTGGGGCGTGAGCTGACGATGGGCACCGCTCCTCGGCTGGAGGCCCGTGGCGCCAGCAAGACCTTCGGCCCGGCCAGGGTGCTGCACGACGCCCACCTGGTCGTCCAGCCCGGGGAGATCCACTCCCTCGTGGGACAGAACGGGTCGGGCAAGTCGACGCTGGTGAAGATCCTCACCGGCTACCACGCGCCCGACAGCGGGATGACGCTCGAGGTGGACGGGCAGCCGCTGGCGCTGCCCGTCCAGTGGCGCGCCGCCCAGGCGGCGGGGGTGTCGGTCGTGCACCAGGACGTGGGCCTCCTCGACCACCTGACGGTCAGCGAGAACGTCGGCGTGGGCGGCTTCGTCCGCTCCCGTTTCACCGGCCGCATCGACTGGCGCCGCCAGGACGAGCTGGTCGCGGAGATCCTGGGCCGCCTGGAGATCCCGGTGCACCCCCGCACGCTGGTGGGCGAGCTGGCCCCCGCGCACCGCGCCGGCGTCGCGATCGCCCGGGCGATGCGGGCGACCGTGCCGGGGCAGGGGCTGATGATCCTCGACGAGGCGACCCGGGCACTGCCCCGCGAGGACCTCGCCCGGATGCACGACCTGCTCGCCCGCGTCGTTGCGACCGGTACGGCGGTGCTGATGGTCAGCCACAACCTCGAGGAGGTCCTGACCGTCAGCGAACGGGTGACGGTCCTGCGTGACGGGCGGGTGACCGGTGCCGGGCTGCCGACCGCCGAGCTGAGCGAGGCCGACCTGGCCCGGCTGATGCTCGGCACGACCGTCGACGCCGTGACGCGCGCCCCGTCGCCGTACTCCGCGGGCGACCCGCCAGCGGCGGTCGTCGAGGGGGTCGAGGTGGACGGCCGTCCGCTGTCGATCACGATCCGGCGCGGCGAGGTGGTGGGCCTGACGGGTCTGCCCGGCACCGGCTTCGAGAAGCTGCCCTACCTCCTGGCGGGTGCGGCCCGCTCCACCTCGGGGACGGTCACCACCCCCACCGGCCGGGTCGACCTGGCCCGGGCCGGGGTGGCGGACGCGTTGCGGGCGGGCATCGCGCTGGTGCCCGAACGGCGCGTCCGAGACGGTGTCGCCCTCGAGCACAGCGTCCGCGACAACCTGGCCCTGCCGAGCGTGCGGCGCCGCGGCCGGCCGTGGCTGGTGCGCCGGGACTGGCAGGAGCAGCTCACCGCCGACTGGGTCGCGCGGCTGCGGATCAAGGTGCGTTCCGGCGACGACCTGGTCAAGGAGCTCAGCGGCGGCAACCAGCAGAAGGTGCTGTTCGCGAAGTGGCTCTCCACCGACCCCGACCTGCTCGTGCTGCACGAGCCGACCCAGGCCGTCGACGTGGGCGCCCGCGCCGACCTGCTGCTCGCCATCGGCGACGCGGCCGCGGCCGGCCGCGGGGTGCTGCTGGTGAGCACCGAGCCCACCGACCTGGTCGAGATCTGCGACCGGGTGCTCGTGCTCCATCCCGGCGTCGAGCCACGGGAGATGCGCACCGACGACCCCGACGCCCTCCTCGAGGCGATCTACTCCGTTCCCACGACCACAGGAGCACTCCATGCCTGAGACCACCGCGGCCGAGACCGCTGTCGACCAGCTCGTCAGCGACGACGAGACCTCTCGACGGCTCGTCGCCGACAGCGGCACCGTCGTGATCGCGCCCGCCCAGGGGGAGTCCCCGCGTCTGGGACGGGCTGGCGGCATGCTGCGCACGGCCGCCTCGAAGTACGCGCTCATCGGCGTGTGGGCGCTGATGGCGCTCTACTTCTACACGCAGGTGCCCGACACGTTCGGCACCAGCGGCACCTTCTCCTCGATCTTCGGATCCCAGCAGGTGCTGGTGTTCCTGGCCATGTCGGCGCTCGTCACGCTGGCGGTGGGGGAGTTCGACCTCTCCGTCGCGGCGATGATGGGGATCACCGCCACGGTGATCCCGGTGCTGGCCGGCGTGCACGGCATGAACATCGTGCTGGCGTGCGTGATCGGGGTCGGTGCGGCGGTGCTCGCCGGCGTGGTCAACGGGTTCTTCGTGGTCGTGCTCGACGTGTCGTCGTTCGTCGTCACGCTCGGCATGGCCACGCTGCTCACCGGCGTCGCGCAGCTCGCGTCCGGGTCCACGATCGTCTCGGTCAACAGTCCCCGGCTGGCGAAGATCGCCATCGGTGACGTGCTCGGCATGCCGGTGTCGTTCTGGTACGGCATCGCGCTCGCGCTCGTGATCGCCTACGTCCTCGCATGGACCCCCTTGGGGCGCGCGATCGTGTTCGTCGGTGCCAACGCCGAGGTGGCCCGCCTGGCTGGCATCCGGGTGCAGCGGGTCCGCTTCGGTGCGTACGTCGTCGCGGGTCTGCTCGCCGGCCTGGCCGGGTTGATCCTGGTGGCCACCGTCGGTGGCTTCGACTCCTCGACCTCCAACAGCTACCTGCTGCCCGCGCTGGCCGCGGTCTTCCTCGGCACGGCCGTGGTGCAGCCGGGTGCGTTCAACCCGATCGGGACCATGGTGGCGATCTACTTCCTCACCACCGGCATCTTCGGGTTGCAGCTGCTGGGTTACGCCGGCTGGATCCAGAACGTCTTCTACGGCGGTGGACTCGTGATCGCCGTCGCGCTGGCCAAGGTGGTTCGCGACCGCTCCCGGGCGCGCTGACCGACCCTGTCGCCGACCCCGCCGCGGATCCGGCGGTCGGCCCGACCGCCACCCGATCCCCCCGGGCCGATCGCCGGGCCACGCGTGCCGGGGACCGGCACGCCGCGGTGGTGGCGCAGGTCACATCGTCCTTACCGTCGCCGTAGTGATCGCTACAGGCGTCCGACTCGCGGCTCCCGCCGCACCCAGAGATCCAGAGATGAGGAAACCCATGCACGAGTCCAGGCACGAGGTGGTGGAGAAGGTCCGCAAGGCCTCCGACGTCCTCCGGGAGGAGGCCGTGCCGAGCGACCAGCTGGGCCGGCTGACCGACCGGACCGTCGAGGCCATGAAGGAGACCGGCCTGGTCCGGCTGCTCCAGCCGGTCGAGCACGGCGGCTACGAGGCCACGCTGCCCGACTTCCTCGAGGCCGCGATGACCGTCGGTGCGGCGTCGCCGTCGGCCGGCTGGGTCGCCGGGGTCGTCGGGGTCCACCCGTGGGAGATCGCGATGATGGACCCGCGTCTCCAGGAGGAGATCTGGGGCGAGGACCAGGACACCTGGACGGCCTCGCCGTACGCACCGTTCGGCCGTGCCCGTCGCGTCGACGGCGGCTTCCTCTTCACCGGCCGGTGGCCCTACTCCACCGGCACCGACCACTCCCAGTGGGTGATCCTCGGCGGCATCGTCGTCGACGACCAGACCGGCCAGCCCGGCACGCCCCCGGACATCCGGCACTTCGTGATCCCGCGTGCGGACTACGAGATCGTCGAGGACTCCTGGAATGTCATGGGCCTGCTCGGCACCGGCTCCAAGGACGTGCAGATGACCGACGTCTTCATCCCCGACTACCGCGTGGTCGAGGCTCCGGTGATGCTCGCCGGCGGCTACGAGCACCGGCAGGAGGGCAAGCCGCTCTACCGGCTGAAGTTCCCGCTCGTGTTCTCCGCGGCGATCGGCGCCGCCACCCAGGGCATCGCCCAGGGCGCGCTGGCCGCCTACCGCGACTACCTCGTCACGCGGGTCTCCGCCGACGGCATCGTCGGCCGGACCGACCCCACCCAGCTGACCGTGTACGGCGAGGTCGCGGCCGACATCGCCGCGAGTCGGTGCCACCTGCTGACCTCGGCCGCGGAGCTGCAGGCACACGTCACCCAGGGCGGTGAGATCACCCGCACCCAGCGGCTCACGTTCCGCCGCGACCAGGTGCGCGCCACGCGACGCGCCGCCGATGCCATCGACCGGCTGTTCAAGATCAGCGGCGCGAGCGGCATCCGCACCGACTTCCCCAACGAGCGCTACTGGCGCGACCTGCAGGTCGGCCTGAGCCACATCTGCAACGTCGCCGAGAACGTCTACACCGGCTGGTCCACCAACGACCTCGGCGGCGAGGCCAGCCCGGCCCTGTTCGTCTGACCCCATCCCATCCACACAGGAGCTGCAGCAATGATCACTTCGCTCGCCTACCTCGGGGTCAACTCACCCCGGTCGGAGGACTGGCGCCGCTTCGGGGCCGGGTTCCTCGGCGCCGAGCTCGCCGAGGACGGTCCCGACGGCTCGGTCCGCCTGCGGGTCGACGACGCGCCATGGCGCATCCAGATCCACCCGGCCGCGGAGGACTCCGTCGCCTACTTCGGCTGGGCCGTCGACCACGAGGAGGACCTCGACGTCGTCGTGGAGCGCCTGGCCGCGGCCGGCATCACCGCCGAGCGCGGCTCCGCGGAGCTCGCCGACGCGCGTGCGGTCAACCAACTGGTGTCGTTCACCGACCCGTGGGGATTCCCGCACGAGGTCAGCTGGGGCCAGCACTTCCACCCCGCGACGTTCCGCCCCGGGCGCGCCGTCTCCGGGTTCGTCACCGGCACCCAGGGCCTCGGTCACGTGCTGCTGATGATGCCCGACATCGAGGCCGGCCACCGGTTCTTCCACGACGTGCTGGGCTTCAAGCTCTCGGACAAGATCATCGTCCCGGGCTCGCTCAACGCGCGGTTCTACCACGTCAACGAGCGCCACCACACGCTCGCGCTCGGCCAGTGCCCGCCGGGCGTCGCGGTCTTCAACCACCTGATGCTGCAGATGAAGTCGATCGATGACGTGGGCTCGGCGTACGACATGCTCGACGAGTACGACGTCCCGATCACGCTCACCCTGGGCCGCCACACCAACGACAAGACGTTCAGCTTCTACTGCGCCACACCGTCGCTGTTCAACGTCGAGGTCGGCTACGACGGCATCGAGGTCGGCGCCGACTGGGTGCCCTACACCTACGGAGCCACCGCCATCTGGGGCCACAAGCTCGACCCCGAGGCGAAGAACCGGCCCCCGGGCATCGTGCACCCGCTCGCCGACTGACCACCTCGGTCTCACACCACTGCCCCGGACGTCAGACGTCCGGGGCAGTGGTCGTTCTCGGGTCGGCCCCGGCTGTCGGGTCGTGTGCCTGAGGCCGGTCCATCGACCGCTCTCAGGCACACGACCCACACGGACCGCGAGGACCGCGAGGGGGCCGCGAGGGCTCAGAGCGGGAAGTCGGCCTCGTACCACGCGCGGTACGCCGTGGCCTGCTCCACCCCGCCGCCGGCGAGGTCGCGCTCGACGCAGGAAGCCGCGGCGCGCACCTCGTCGATCCAGCCGCTGACGACGTGGCCGGGTACGCCGGCGGGCAGCTGCGTGGCACGCAGCACGAGCGCCACGCGACCGTCGGGACCGTGGACGGGCACGACGACCGCGCCGACGTCGTAGGTCTCGCCCGGCAGCACGTCGACGTCGTCGAAGAAGTGGCGGGTCTGGGCGAGGACGGCCCGGACCGCGCGCTCGCGGGCCGGGGTGAGCTCGCCGGAGGCGTACTCCGCCAGCGCCTCGTGCAGCCGCTCGTACTCGCTGCGCGCACCGGGTCCGACCATGCTCAGCGCGACGCCGCGCTCTGCGACGGTCGCCAGCCGGGCCCGGTAGCACTCGACCAGGCCCGGGTCGTCCGGGGTGACCTTGGCCAGCCAGCGCTCGACGACGTCGGGGGCGGCGCCGGCGACGTACGCCTCACCGATCGGGGGGATCAGCGGGACCCGCTGGCCCAGCGGCTCGACCATGGTCGCGGTGCCGCCGTACGCGCTCACGACCGTGGTGAGCTCGTCGGGGCTGACCGCGACGAGCGCGGCCGCCTCGCACTCCAGGCGCGCGGCGATCCGTTCGACCTGGGTGCGTGCACGGTCGCCGAGCCTGACCGCGGCGATCAGGTGGGCGTCGGCCTTGGCGGCCATGCCCGCGGGGGAGAAGCCGCCGTACCCGCCCTGGAAGAACAGCAGCGGCGTCGCCGGCCGGGTCACCTCCATCGCGTCCACCGCGCACAGCACGATCCAGTGGTCGCCGGCCTCGACAACCGACTCCTGGCGGCAGTGCACGTGGGCGACGGCGTCGGTGAGCACCGGCGCGCCGTACGCCGAGGGGGACCAGTCGACCTCGTCGAACTTGCCCGGCCGGGGCACCGCCATCGTGCGGCACAGCGCCAGCTGGTCGTGCGCGAGCACGTTGACGCAGAGCGCGTCGGCCAGGGCCAGCCGCTCCCACGTGCGCGAGCCCACCTGGGGCATGAACGTCACGAGCGGCGGGTCGATCGACACGCTGCTGAAGGTGCCGACCACCATCCCGACGGGCTCACCGTCGACGGTGCCGGTCACCACGGCGACGCCGGTGGGGTAGTGCCCCATCACGTCGCGGTACTGGGTCGGGTCGATGACGCTGCGCTGCACGGTCTCCATCCCTGCACGGTGCGCGCGCTCGCGGGCAGGCTCAAGACTGCCATGCCGCACTCCGGCACGCCGGGGGGCACGCGGGGGGCACGCGGGGGGCACGCGGGGGCACGCAGCGAGACCCCGAGCACACGGTTCCGGGGACCGGCACGCATCGCTGGCCCGGGCGGGCCGGCTCCCCGGAGGGTTCGGGCCATGGCCCCACACCTCCTCGCCCGAGAGGCGCAGCTCGACGCCGCGGCGGAGCGGCTCCTCGTCGCCGCCCGCAGCGGGGTGCCGTGCACCCCGGTGCGCGACCTCATCGGCGCCGACGACGTCCAGGCGGCGTACGCCGTGCAGCAGCGCCTGACCGCGATCCGGGTGGCGGGTGGCGCTCGCGTCGTCGGCCGCAAGATCGGCCTGACCTCGCCGGCCGTGCAGGCCCAGCTGGGCGTGGACCAGCCCGACTTCGGGGTGCTCTTCGACGACATGGAGCACCACGGCGGGGACGTCGTGCCGGCCGGCTCAGTGCTGCAGCCGCGCGCCGAGGCGGAGATCGCGTTCGTGCTCGGCGAGGACCTCGCCGAGGGCGATCTCGGGATCGCCCGGGTGCGGGCCGCGGTCGGCCACGCGATGGCGGCGATCGAGATCTGCGGCAGCCGGGTCGCCGGCTGGGACATCAGCTTCGGCGACACCGTCGCCGACAACGCCTCGGCGGGCGCCTACGTGCTCGGACCCGAGCGGGTCCGGCTCGACGCGTTCGAGCCGCGCGAGGCCGTGATGACGATGACGATCGACGGCGAGACCGTCTCCACCGGCTCCGGCGCGGCCTGCCTCGGCGACCCGCTGGCGGCCCTGGCCTGGCTCGCCGCGCGGGCCCGCGAGCTCGGCGACCCGCTGCGCGCCGGCCAGGTCGTCCTCTCCGGCGCCCTCGGCCCGATGCGGCCCATCGCCCCCGGACAGCGGGTGCGCGCCACCATCACCGGCCTCGGTGCGGTGACCTTCACCTACGGGGAGCAGTCATGAGCGGGCGCACCAAGGTCGCGATCATCGGTTCGGGCAACATCGGCACCGACCTGATGATCAAGGTGTTGCGGGGCTCGCAGCACCTCGAGATGGGAGCGATGGTCGGCATCGACCCCGCCTCCGACGGGCTCGCCCGCGCCGCGCGGTTCGGCGTACCGACCACCCACGAGGGCGTCGAGGGGCTGATCTCGATGCCCGGCTTCGAGGACATCGAGATCGTCTTCGACGCCACGTCGGCCGCCGCCCACCGCGCCAACGCCGCGCGGCTGCAGCCGCTCGGCAAGACGATGATCGACCTCACGCCCGCGGCGATCGGGCCGTACGTCGTGCCGGCGGTCAACCTCGAGGACCACCTCGACGCACCCGATCTCAACATGGTCACCTGCGGCGGCCAGGCCACGATCCCGGTGGTCGCGGCCGTGGCCCGCGTCGTCCCGGTCCTCTATGCCGAGATCGTCGCGAGCATCGCCTCCAAGTCGGCCGGGCCGGGCACCCGCGCCAACATCGACGAGTTCACCGAGACCACCTCGCAAGCCATCGTCGAGGTCGGGGGTGCGGCCGCCGGCAAGGCGATCATCATCCTCAACCCCGCGGAGCCGCCACTGATCATGCGGGACACGGTGTTCTGCCTGATCGACACCCCTGACGAGGCCGTGCACGAGGAGGTCCGCGCCAGCATCGAGAAGATGGTGGCCGACGTGTCCGCCTACGTCCCCGGCTACCGGCTCAAGCAGCAGGTCCAGATCGTGCCCGTCCCCGACGACCAACCCGTGCAGACGCTGCTGGCCGACGGCGCGACCAGCCGGCCGACCCACCAGGTGTCGGTGTTCCTCGAGGTCGAGGGCGCCGCGCACTACCTGCCGGCGTACGCCGGGAACCTCGACATCATGACGTCCGCCGGCCTCCAGGTCGCCGAGCGGATCGCGGCCCGGAAGGCGAACGGCTGATGAGCACCCCGATCTTCGTCCAGGACGTCACCCTGCGCGACGGCATGCACGCCGTACGCCACCGGATCACCCCGGCCGACGTCCGGCGCATCGTCGCCGCCCTCGACGAGGCGGGCGTGGACGCGATCGAGGTCGCCCACGGCGACGGCCTGGCTGGCGGCTCGCTCAACTACGGTCCCGGCTCCCACTCCGACTGGGAATGGATCGAGGCCGCGGCCTCGGTGCTGGAGCGGGCCCGGCTCACCACGCTGCTGCTCCCCGGTGTCGGGACGATCCACGAGCTGAAGCGCGCCTACGAGCTCGGCGTCCGGTCGGTCCGGGTCGCGACCCACTGCACCGAGGCCGACGTCTCGGCCCAGCACATCGCGACCGCACGCGAGATCGGCATGGACGTGTCGGGGTTCCTGATGCTGTCGCACATGGCCGGGCCGGAGGAGCTCGCGCAGCAGGCCAAGCTGATGGAGTCCTACGGCGCCCAGTGCGTCTACGTCACCGACTCCGGCGGGCGCTTGACGATGAACGACGTGGCCGCGCGGGTGCGGGCCTATCGCGACGTGCTCGACGACGTCACCGAGATCGGCATCCACGCCCACGAGAACCTCTCGCTCTCGGTCGCCAACTCCGTCGTCGCCGTCGAGAACGGGGTCTACCGGGTCGACGCCTCTCTCGCCGGTCACGGCGCGGGCGCCGGCAACTGCCCGATCGAGCCGTTCGTCGCGGTCGCCGACTTGATGGGCTTCGAGCACGGCTGCGACCTGTTCAAGCTCCAGGACGCCGCCGACGACCTGGTCCGCCCGCTCCAGGACCGGCCGGTCCGCGTCGACCGCGAGACCCTCACGCTCGGGTACGCCGGGGTCTACTCCAGCTTCCTGCGCCACGCCGAGGCCGCGTCCGCGCGCTACGGCGTCGACGTCCGCGACATCCTCACCGAATGCGGTCGGCGCCGGCTCGTCGGCGGCCAGGAGGACATGATCGTCGACATCGCCCTGACCCTCGCCGAGGGTGCTGCCTGAGGAGCTGACGCTCTGTGCCGTGCGTCGAGGCTGAGCTCGTGAGCCCGGGCGTCAGTGCGTTGCGAGCTGTCCGGTGAGGCGTCCGTGGCGATCGGCGCTCGAGGGGTTGAGGCCGACGATGGTGACGGCCTTGCCCTTGCGCGCGTACTTGGTGGTGATCGCGTCGAGCGAGGCGACCGTGGAGGCGTCCCAGATGTGGGAGTCGGTGAGGTCGATGACGATCTGGTCGGGGTCCTCGGCGTACTCGAACTGGGTGTAGAGGTCGTTGGAGGAGGCGAAGAAGAGCTCCCCGGTGACGCGGTAGACCGCGGTTGCGCTGCCGTGCTCGTCCTCCACGAGCTCGCGGTGGGTGTCGGTGAGGTGCGCGACCCGGCGGGCGAAGAGCGTCATCGCGACGAGCACGCCGACCACGACGCCGATCGCCAGGTTGTGGGTGGTCACGGTGACCAGCACGGTGGCGCCCATGACCGCGGTCTCGGACTTCGGCATCCGCCGCAGAGTCCGGAGCTGGACGGAGTGCCAGTCGAAGGTGCCCACCGCCACCATGATCATCACGGCCACCAAGGCGGCCATGGGGATGCGGGCCACGATGTCGCCGAACCCGACGACCAGGACGAGCAGGAAGACGCCGGCGAGGAACGTCGAGATCCGGGTCCGCGCCCCGGACACCTTCACGTTGATCATCGTCTGCCCGATCATCGCGCAGCCGCCCATGCCGCCGAAGAGGCCGGTGACGACGTTCGCCGCGCCTTGACCGAGAGCTTCGCGAGTCTTGTCGGAGTGGGTGTCGGTGATGTCGTCCACGAGCTTGGCGGTCAGCAGTGACTCGAGGATGCCGACCAGCGCCATCGCGAGCGCGTAGGGAGCGACGGTCTGCAGTGTGTCCAGGGTGATCGGCACGTCGGGGACGAACCACGAGGGGAGGCTGTCGGGGAGCTTGCCCTCGTCCCCGACGTCAGGGACGTTGACGGCGGCGACCAGGGTGAATGCGGTCAGGGCCACGATGGCGACCAGCGGGGCCGGGACGACCTTGTTGATCCGTGGGAAGCCGACGATCACGGCGATGCCGACCGCGATCATCGGGTAGACGGCCCAGGGGACGTCGAGCATGTGGTCGATCTGGGCCTCGAAGATGAGGATGGCCAGGGCGTTGACGAACCCGACCATCACCGAGCGGGGGATGAACCGCATCAGCTTCGCGACGCCGGCTGCGGCGAGGACGACCTGGATGACCCCGCCCAGGATCACCGTCGCGATGAGGTAGTCGTAGCCGTGGTCGCGCATCACCGGGGCGATGACGAGCGCGACGGCGCCGGTCGCAGCCGAGATCATTGCGGGGCGACCACCGAGGAACGAGATCGCCACCGCCATCGTGAACGAGGCGAACAGGCCGACGCGGGGGTCGACGCCGGCGATGATCGAGAAGGAGATCGCCTCGGGGATCAGGGCGAGCGCAACCACGAGGCCGGCCAGCACCTCGGTGCGCAGCAGCTTCGGTGAGCGCAGGGCGGCGCGAACACTGTTGTCGGGGACCGCGTGGGCGGCGCCGGAGACGCTGGGGGCGCCGGAGACAGGCGTACTCACAGGAGTGCTCCGTTCGAGGGGGGTGACCCGCCACGTGCACATGGCACGTGGCACGTGCGCGAAGCGCTGGGAGGGGGTCGGGGTGGTCAGGTCTGCGTGCGCCCGGGTTGGTCTCGCGCGCGGCACGTGCGCGACCATGGACGCGTGCCGGCGTCTTCGCCGGCGGAAGTCTGACCCAGACTCTACCCTCACGTGAGGGTAGAGTTGAATTGACGGCGGAAAGGGTAGGCCTCGTGGGCAGCACCCCCGACATCCCCGGCCCGGCCGTCATGCACATCGGCGAGGTCGCCGCGCGCACCGAGCTGTCCATCCGCAGCCTCCGGCACTGGGAAGAGGTCGGCCTCCTCGTGCCGTCGGGCCGGACCGAGGGCGGGTTCCGCCTCTACACCCACGACGACGTCGACAAGATCATGGTCATCCGGCGCATGAAGCCGCTCGGCTTCTCGCTCGAGGAGATGAAGGCCGCTCTGGGCGACATCGAGACCCTCCGCGACGCGGAGGCGCCCGAGACCGACCGGTCCGGCGCCCGCAGCAGGCTCGAGGCCGTGCGGGCCGAGGCAGTCTCCCGCCGGCAGCGCCTCGTGCGGCAGCTCGAGATGGCCGACGAGTTCATCGGGCTCCTCGGTCGCGAGACCCGCTGAGGGAGGGGCCCGCGCCGGCGTCCGCACAACCTGTCCTGGGCAGCTCGGGCACAAGGTCCCTACGACGGCGCGCGTGACGGTTCTACGTTTCAAGCGTGGCTGGTTCAAATCTCGTTGAAGTGTCCGTCGGGACCAACCCTCGCGAGGATGACCGAGCGGCTGCGTTGCTGGCGGTGGTCGCCGACCCGGTGCGGTGGTCGGTGCTGCGGCGTCTCGTCGAGGGGCAGGCCTGCGTGTGCGACCTGCAGGCGCACGCCGACGTCGCGCCGAACCTCCTCTCCTACCACCTCAAGGTGCTGCGCGACGCCGGACTGGTGACCACCTCCCGGCGCGGCCGGTGGATCGACTACCGGCTGGCCGCCGATGCGTCCGCACGGCTCGCCGCTGCTCTTCCGGTCTGAGGTGGGAGGTCGGGCGTGAGCATCGTCGAGCACCTGCCCACCACCGGGCGCGGTCGTGGCGGGATCCTGGCGGGAGCCGCCGTGCTCTGGGCGGCGGCCTACTGGGTCAACGGCGCGTTGTGGGACCGCATCTTCTACGACGTGCTCGGGATGGCGCCGACCGGCCGACTGACCGAGACGCTGCACTTCTTCTTCTTCGACACGATCAAGATCGCCCTGCTGCTGAGCGGCATCATCTTCGTGATCACGATCCTGCGCTCGTACATGAGCGTCGAACGCACGCGCGCGCTCCTCGGCGGGCGCCGTGAAGGCGTCGGGAACGTGCTGGCGGCCGGCCTGGGAGTGATCACCCCGTTCTGCTCGTGCAGCGCGGTCCCGGCGTTCATCGGGTTCGTCGCCGCCGGCGTCCCGCTCGGAGTGACGCTGAGCTTCCTCATCGCCAGTCCGCTCGTCAACGAGATCGCGATCGGCCTGCTGCTGAGCCTCTTCGGGGTGCAGGTCACCGCCCTCTACATCGGCGCCGGGCTCGGCATCGCGATCCTCGCCGGCTGGGTGCTCGGTCGCCTGCGCCTGGAGAGGTGGGTGGAGCCGTTCGTGTTCGAGACCAAGCTCGGTGGTCAGGTCATCGACTCCACGGCCGGGCTCACCTTCAGCCAGCGGATCCAGATGGGCGCGGAGGAGGTCGGTGTCATCGTCGGGAAGATCTGGCCCTACCTGCTGGTCGGGATCGGGCTGGGCGCCGTCATCCACGGGTGGGCACCCGAGGACTTCTTCACCAGGTACGCCGGCACCGACAATCCCTTCGGTGTCGTGGTCGCCGTGATCATCGGTATCCCGCTGTACTCCAATGCGGCCGGGATCCTCCCGCTCGTGGAGGCCCTGCACGACAAGGGCCTGCCGATGGGCACCCTGCTCGCGTTCATGATGGCCGTCGTCGCTCTCTCGCTCCCCGAGATGATCCTGCTCCGCCGCGTCCTCAAGCCGCAGCTGCTCGCCGTCTACATCACCGTCGTCGGCACCGCCATCGTCGCGGTCGGCTACCTGTTCAACGCCGTACTCACCTAGAGCCCCGAGGGGCATCGGAAAGGAAGCTCATCATGATCGTGAAGGTCCTGGGGCCCGGCTGCAAGAACTGCGTCAACCTCGAACGCGTCACCCGTCAGGCCATCGACGACCTCGGCCTGGACGCGACCGTGCAGAAGGTCACCGACTACCCGACCATCGCCGGGTACGGCGTGATGTCGACCCCGGCCCTCGTCGTCGACGAGGTGCTGGTCTCCTCCGGCCGCGTCCCGACGGTCGCCGAGGTGCGGGAGCTGCTCACCACCCCCTGACGGCCCGTCGTTCACGCGCCGTTCCTCGGTCGTTCGCGTCGCCCGCCCTCGCCGAAGACATCGATGTCTGTCACTATCGACGCATGTCGAAGTCTGGTTGCGACCCGAACGATGCGCTCGCGTGCTGCAGCACACCGCTGACGCGTGAGCCGATGACCAGCGGACGGGCGGACAAGGTCGCCCCGTTGCTCCGAGCGCTCGGGGACCCGGTCCGGTTGCGGTTGATGTCGATGGTCGTGTCCCACGAGAACGCCGAGGCCTGCGTGTGCGACCTGCTGCCGGCGTTCGACCTGTCCCAGCCGACGATCAGCCACCACCTCAAGGTGCTCCACGAGACCGGGCTGCTGGACCGGGAGAAGCGCGGTGTCTGGGTGTACTACCAGGCCCGGCCCGAGGCGCTCGAGGCGCTCGCCGGCCTCTTCGTCAGCGACGACCTCGCTGTGCTCGCGTCGGCAGGTGTGCCCGCATGAGCGACCGTTCGACGGGCGCCGTCCACGAGACCGCGGCCGCCCCCGAGGACGTCGCCGTACTGCAGCGCCTGTCCACGCTCGACCGGTTCCTGCCCGTGTGGATCATCGCGGCGATGCTCGCCGGGCTGGTCCTCGGCAGGACGGTCTCGGGCCTCGACGATGCGCTCGCGAAGGTCGAGATCGGCTCGGTGTCCCTGCCGATCGCGATCGGGCTGCTGGTGATGATGTACCCCGTCCTGGCGAAGGTCCGCTACGACGAGCTCGGTCACGTCACCGCCGACAAGCGGCTCCTGGTCACCTCGATCGTGCTGAACTGGATCCTGGGGCCGGCGCTGATGTTCGCCCTCGCGTGGCTGATGCTGCCCGACCTGCCCGAGTACCGCACCGGCCTGATCATCGTCGGCCTGGCCCGGTGCATCGCGATGGTGCTGATCTGGAACGACCTGGCCTGTGGTGACCGTGAGGCGGCCGCCATCCTGGTCGCCATCAACGCGATCTTCCAGATCCTCGCGTTCGCGGCGCTGGGCTACTTCTACCTCGAGGTGCTGCCGGGCTGGCTCGGGCTCGAGGACACCGGCGGTGCCTCCGGTGGGCTCGACGTCTCGGTGTGGGAGATCGCCAAGTCGGTCCTGGTCTTCCTCGGCATCCCGCTGCTCGCCGGGTTCCTGACCCGCACGCTGGGCGAGCGGGCCAAGGGCCGGGAGTGGTACGAGGCGCGCCTGATCCCCGCGATCGGCCCGGTCGCGCTCTACGGCCTGCTGTTCACGATCGTCATCCTGTTCGCCCTCCAGGGCGACACCATCACCAACCAGCCCCTCGACGTGGCGCGCATCGCGTTGCCGCTGCTGGCGTACTTCGCCGTGATGTGGGCCGGCTCGTTCGCCCTCGGCAAGGGGCTCGGGATGAGCTACGAACGCACCACCACCCTCGCGTTCACCGCCGCCGGCAACAACTTCGAGCTCGCGATCGCGGTCGCCATCGGCGTCTTCGGCGTCACCTCCGGCCAGGCCCTCGCCGGCGTCGTCGGACCTCTCATCGAGGTGCCGGTCCTCGTCGGCCTCGTCTACGTCGCCCTCTGGGCGCGCCGTCGCTACTACCCGGCCGTGCCTGCGGCCCCGCAGACCTAGGGAGTCGCCATGCCCGCAGTCGCCGACCCGCCCACCAGCCCGACCCCGCTGTCGCTGCGCACGGACTTCACCGGATGGCACCTTCTCGAGCCCGAACACCTGCTGCACCGCATCGCCGAGGAGCTCAGCCCCGAGTTCGCCGGCGTCTTCGGGCCCGAGACCGTCTACGCGTTCGTCGCCGACGCCTACCAACGCATCGCGGCCGAGGCCCGGATCAAGGCCTACCTGCCGACCCTCACCGCCCAGATCGCCCATCACGCCCTCATCGACCACGCCCGCACCCAGAAGGACATCCCCATGACCACCATCCCCGAGGTCCTCTTCGTCTGCGTCCACAACCAGGGCCGCTCCCAGATGGCCGCCGGGCTGCTGAACAAGCACGCCGCCGGCCGCGTCCACGTCCGCTCCGCGGGCTCGGCCCCGGCGGACACCGTCAACCCGGTCGTCGTCGACGTCATGGCCGAGGTCGGCATCGACATCTCCCAGGAGTTCCCCAAGAAGCTCCTCACCGAGGACGTCGCCGCCTCTGACGTGGTGATCACCATGGGCTGCGGCGACGCCTGCCCGATCTTCCCCGGCAAGCGCTACGAGGACTGGGCGCTCACCGATCCCTCCGGCAAGGGCGTGGACTCCGTGCGCGCCATCCGCGACGAGATCGACGAGCGCGTCCAGAAGCTCCTCGCCGAGCTGCTCGCCGAGTAGCCGCTCGCGCTGTTTGCGCGGTGGCAGAGACTGGCCACCATGCCCAACCGCCTCGCGAGCGCGACCTCGCCGTACCTGCTCCAGCACGCCGACAACCCGGTCGACTGGTGGGAGTGGGGACCGGAGGCGTTCGCGGAGGCGCGCCGCCGCAACGTGCCGGTGCTGCTCAGCGTCGGGTACGCCGCGTGCCACTGGTGCCACGTGATGGCGCACGAGTCGTTCGAGGACGAGGCGACCGCGGCGTACCTCAACGAGCACTTCGTCAGCGTCAAGGTCGACCGTGAGGAGCGACCGGACGTCGACGCGGTCTACATGCAGGCGACCACGGCGATGACCGGGCACGGCGGCTGGCCGATGACCTGCGTGCTCGACCACGAGGGCAGCCCGTTCTTCGCCGGCACCTACTTCCCCGACCAGCCGCGACACGGGCAGCCGGCGTTCCGCCAGGTGCTCGAAGCGCTCACCGACGCCTGGCACACGCGCTCCGACGAGGTACGCCGAGTGGCCGCGTCGCTCCGCGACCACCTCGCGTCCGGCAGCCCCGCCACGGCGGGTGCGCCGATCACGCGTGAGGTGCTCGACGGGGCGGTGCGCACGCTCCGCGGCGAGTTCGACCCGCAGTCGGCCGGGTTCGGCCCCGCCCCGAAGTTCCCGCCGTCGATGGTGCTGGAGTTCCTGCTGCGGCACGGCTCGGCCGAGGCGCTCGAGATGGCTGGTGCGACGCTCGACGCGATGGCCCGCGGCGGCATGTACGACCAGCTCGGCGGCGGCTTCGCGCGCTACTCGGTCGACAACGACTGGGTGGTGCCGCACTTCGAGAAGATGCTCTACGACAACGCGCTGCTGCTGCGGGTCTACGCCGAGTTGGGCACCGACCTCGGCGAGCGGATCGTCCAGGAGGTGGCCGAGTTCCTGGTCACTGAGCTGCAGACGGCCGAGGGTGGCTTCGCCTCCGCGCTGGACGCCGACTCCGAGGGCGCCGAGGGCACCTACTACGTCTGGACCCCGGCGCAGCTGACCGAGGTGCTCGGTCCCGAGGAGGGCCCGTGGGTGGCGCAGCTGTTGGGCGTGACCGAGCAGGGCACGTTCGAGCACGGCACCTCCACGCTGCAGCTGCGTGTCGACCCGCACCCGCGCGAGCTCAGCCGCTGGCTGATGGCCCGGAAGGAGCTGCGCTGGGCGCGGGAGCGTCGCGAGCGGCCCGCCCGTGACGACAAGGTCGTGGCGGCGTGGAACGGGCTCGCGATCAGCGGTCTGTGCCGCGCCTCGACCCTGCTCGACCAGCCGGAGCTCCTCGACGAGGCTGACCGCGCGGCCAGCCTCCTGTGGCGTGTCCACATGGTCGACGGCCGGCTCCGCCGGGTCTCCCGCGACGGCGTCGTCGGCGCGCCCGCCGGTGTGCTCGAGGACCACGGCTGCGTCGC
The DNA here is from genome assembly GCF_057747975.1 of Nocardia sp. 149-1B. Classification (NCBI taxonomy): domain Bacteria; kingdom Bacillati; phylum Actinomycetota; class Actinomycetes; order Mycobacteriales; family Nocardiaceae; genus Nocardia; species Nocardia sp. 149-1B. The sequence continues at coordinate 3,772,568 of NZ_CM173233.1, read as the reverse complement.
GGCCGGCTTCCTCGACCTGCTGCAGGCGACCGGGGAGCCGGTCTGGCTCGAGCGCGCCGGCGTGCTGCTCGACCTGGTGCTCGAGCACTTCTCGGCCGACGACGGTGGCTTCTTCGACACCGCCGACGACGCCGAGGCCCTGGTCGCCCGGCCCCGCGACCCCTCCGACAACGCCTACCCCTCCGGCCTCTCGTCGGCGGTCCACGCGTTGTCGACGTACGCCGCCCTCACCGGCTCTGGCCGCCACCGCGACGCCGCCGAGGCCGCGCTCGCCTCGGTCGCGACCCTCGCCGAGCGCGCGCCGCGCTTCGCCGGCTGGTCGCTGGCCGCGGCTGAGTCGATGCTCGACGGGCCGGTCGAGATCGCGATCGTGGGGGAGTGGTCGCCCGAGCGGAACGAGCTCGAGGCCCGGGCCCGGCGGCACCCCGGGGCGGTGGTCGTGGTGGCGGACGAGGCGGACGAGGACATCCCGCTGCTGGCCGGTCGCACCGACCTCGACGGCCAGCCGGCGGCGTACGTCTGCCGGCACCTGGTCTGCCAGCGGCCGGTCACCACGGTGGAGGAGCTGGACGCGGCTCTGTCCGGCTGAGCCTGTGGTGTCGGGTCGTGTGCCTGAGCACGGGCCATGGACCGTCGTCAGGCACACGACCCATTCCCCGGCGACCGTCAGCCGGGTACCGTGACAGTCCCACTGTGACTATCACTGTGACGGTCCCCCCAGGAGCACGCGATGACCCAGGCCCCCGCCCGTCCCCAGCCCGGACCCGGCTCCGCCTCGACGTTCGAGTCGTTGAACCCCGCGACCGGCGAGGTCGTCGGCGTCTTCCCGGTCCACGGCGAGGACGAGGTCCGTGCCGCCGTCGCCCGCGCCCGCAAGGCCGGCGACTGGTGGGCAGGGCTGACGTTCAAGGAGCGCAAGGTCTACCTGAACACCTGGAAGTCGGCGATGGCGCGCCGGCTCCCGGAGCTCGCCGACCTGATGCACCACGAGATGGGCAAGCCGCGCTCCGACGCCATGCTCGAGGCGACGCTCGCCATCGAGCACATCGCCTGGGCGGCCGGCCACGCGGGCAAGGTCCTGGGCCGGCACCGCGTCTCGCCCGGGATGCTGATGGTCAACCAGGCGGCGACGATCGAGTTCCGCCCGCTCGGGGTGGTCGGGGTGATCGGACCGTGGAACTACCCCGTGTTCACCCCGCTGGGCTCGATCGCCTACGCGCTCGCCGCCGGCAACGCCGTGGTCTTCAAGCCCAGCGAGCACACCCCCGCGATCGGCGAGTGGCTGGCCCGCACGTTCTCCGAGTGCGTCGGCCGGCCGGTCTTCCAGGTCGTCACCGGTGGCGGCGAGACGGGTGCCGCGCTGTGCCGCTCGGGCGTCGACAAGGTCGCGTTCACCGGGTCCACCGGCACCGGCAAGCGGGTGATGGCCGCGTGCGCCGAGACGCTGACCCCCGTGGTCATCGAGGCCGGCGGCAAGGACCCGCTGATCGTCGACGCGGACGCCGACGTCGTGGCCGCCGCCGACGCCGCGCTGTGGGGCGCGTGCAGCAACGCCGGCCAGACGTGCGCCGGCGTCGAACGGGTCTACGTGCACGAGCGCGTGTACGACGAGTTCGTCGCCGCGATCACCGACAAGGCCCGCGGGCTGAGCGCCCACGCCGGTGACGACGCGAAGATCGGCCCGATCACCATGGCGAGCCAGGTGGGCGTCATCCGCCGCCACATCGACGACGCGCTCGCGCGGGGCGGACGCGCGCTGGTCGGTGGCGCCGACGCCGTGGGCGAGCGGTTCGTCCAGCCCACGATCCTGGTCGACGTGCCGGAGGACTCCGCGGCGGTGCAGGAGGAGACGTTCGGCCCGACCGTGACGATCGCCAAGGTGCGCGACATGGACGAGGCGGTCGCGCTGGCCAACGGCACGCCGTACGGCCTCGGGGCGACGGTGTTCAGCAAGGACAACGGGATGGCGATCGCCGAGCGGATCCGCTCGGGGATGACCGCGATCAACGCGGTGATCTCGTTCGCGGCGATCCCGAGCCTGCCGTTCGGCGGCGTGGGCGACTCCGGGTTCGGGCGCATCCACGGCGCCGAGGGGCTCAAGGAGTTCACCTACGCCAAGGCGATCGCCCGGCAGCGGTTCAAGCCGGCGCTGGCGCTGACGACGTTCGACCGCACCGACCAGGCCGACCGCCGGCTCGCGGCGATCGTCCGGACCTTGCACGGCCGCGGCTGAGGGCCACCAGCTGGTCGCCGAGCTCGGAGCGCAGGTAGAGCACCGAGCGGCCGTGCCGCGCTGAGGTGAGCAGGCCTGCGTCGCGCAGCGCCCGGAGGTGCTGGTTGACCGCGGTCGGGGTGACCCCGAGCCGGACCGCCAGCTCGGTGGAGGACGCCGGTGCCTCCAGCAGCACCAGCAGCCCCGTGCGGACCGCTCCCAGGATGCCCACGAGGGCGTCGGGCCGGACCGGCCGGTCGCTCTCCCACAGGGAGCCCGCGCCCCGGGCGGGGTACATGATCAGCGGCGGCTCGTCGGCCGAGATCGGCGCGGTCGCGTTGCGACTGAAGAACGTCGGCGCCAGCGTGAGCCCCTCACCGGCGGTGGTGCGCCGGTAGCCCAGCGTCGAGGTCATCTCGACGACGACCACGTCGTCGGCCAGCCGGATCCGCGGGGACAGGTCGGCGAACATCGCTGCCAGTCCGTCGCGCGCGATCGTGCGGCCGCGGTGCACGATGTCGGCCTCGAGGACCGCGCGCATCCGCGGCCACCAGGGCTCGAAGCACGTGGTCCAGTACGCCGCCATCGCCTCGACGATCCGCGCCAGCACCCGGTCGGCTCGCCCACGCAGAGGAGCCGGTCGAGCGGCCCGGTCCGGGTGCACCTCGGCGATGTCGGCGCGGACCACCTCCACGGGCGTGCGTGCCAGCGCCTCGAGCTCGTCGTCGAAGCGGGTCAGCGGCGACCACGGCCGCGGCGTGAGGAAGTCGGGACTCCACATGCTCTCGTTGGTGAGCGCGAGCAGCATGTCGGCGTCGAGCCCGGCCCGAGCCTGCTCGGTCAGCTGCAGCCAGCGCAGCTGCAGGGGGAACCGCCCCGGCTGTCGCCAGGTGCGCAGCGAGAGCGCGAGCTCGTTCATCGGCGAGATCGCGAACCGCACCTCGCCGAGGTCGGCGCCGGCGAGCTCGTACTCGATCAACATGAAGCACAATGCTATATCGATGGTGCTGCGGTGCGGCTCCTGTCAGAAATGTCCGCGTGCCCCGCCGACCGCTCCTCCCCGTCGAGCCCGTCGAACGGGCCCTCACTCTCTCGACCATGACCGCGGCGCTCTCGACCGGCCTGTTCTTCAGTGTGAGCGCGTTGTACTTCACCCGCGTGATCGGGCTGCCGGCGACCACCGTCGGCCTCGGCCTGACGATCGCGGGCGCGGTCGGCGTCGCGGCGTCGTACCTCGGCGGGCACCTCGCCGACCGGGTCGGCGCCGACCGCCTCCAGCTCGCCGCCAACGCCGTCCAGGGCGCGGCGCTCCTGGCCTATGTCTGGGCCGGTACGGCGCTCTCGTTCACGCTGATCGCCTGCGTGGCGGTCGGGGGGCGCAGCCTGCAGGGCACGGCGAAGGCCGCGCTCCAGGCACGGTGGTTCACCGGGCCCGACCGGGTCGCGGTGCGGGCCCGGCTGCGGGTGGTCACCAACGTCTTCATCGGCCTCGGCACCTGCCTGGCGGCAGCCGCCCTGGTGGTCGGCACCGCGGGTGCCTACCGGGCCACGATGGTGCTGGTCGCGCTGCTCACCGCCGTCGCGACCGTTCCGCTCGCGGGACTGAGGACGCGGGTGCCGACGCTGGCGACCCGCCTCGCCGTCGACGTCGACGCCGACGGCGCACGGCTGCGGGGTCCCTCACCGCTGCGCGACCGGACCTACGTCACGTCGGTCGCGCTGAACTCGATGATCGCGATGCAGTTCGGCATGCAGAGCGTGGGCGTGCCGCTGTGGATCGTCACCCGGACCGATGCCCCGACCGTGGTCATCTCGGTGCTGCTGGTGATCAACACGGTGTTCGTCGCGCTCTTCCAGGTGCGGGCGTCACGCGGGACGCACGAGATCGCGCACGCGGGCCGCACGGTGCGGCGCGGCAGCCTGCTGCTGGCCGGTGCCTGCGTGCTGTACGGGTCGGCGGGCAGCCTGGGGGCAGTCGCGGCGGTCGTCGTCCTGGTGGTCGCCGAGCTGGTCGGCTCGGCTGCCGAGGTGTGGTGCGAGGCCGGCGGTTGGGGTCTGGCGTTCGAGCTGGCCGACCCACGCAGCGCCGGCGCCTACCAGGGCCTGTCGCAGACCGGCTACGCCGTGGCGAACATGCTCGCCCCGCTGGTGGTGACCGCGACCGCGGTCGACCACGGCCTGCCCGGGTGGGCGCTGTTGGCGGCGCTGTTCGCGGCAGCTGGCGTCTCGGTGGCCGCGCTGGCGGGCCGCGCCGCGACCCGGCGTACTCACGCGGTGGCGCTGGTCGCCTGACCGGTGAGCCGCGGCAGCAACACCGGCAGCACCGCGTCCAGGTCCTCGTTGAACAGCAGGTGCTTGGACGACTCCACGAGCAGCAGGTCCTTGCTCGGAGCCTGGATCCGCTCGTAGACGGCGCGGATGTAGGGCAGCGGGAACAGGGGATCGCCGCTGCCGGCCACGACCGTGACCGGGCACCGGCAGGGACGCAGAGGCGTGCCGAGCATCCCCGCCAGGAGTCCCAGCGGGTAGCTGCGCCGGCCGAGCGGATCGGCGAAGAAGCGGTCCACGACCGCCGGGTCGTCCGAGACCCGGGTGAGGTCGAGGTAGGCCCCAACGGGGACCGGGACCGCGGGAGCCACTCGACCCGCGAGCGCAAGGAGCCGCCGGGCCGCCGGGTAGGCGCCGCGGAGCGGGCCCGGGGCCCGGGTGACGGCGACGGAGCCAGGCAGCTCGGGGTCGAGAGCGTTGTGCGCGAACACGTGGTCGACAAGGTCGCTCTCGGCGGCCACCGCCAGGGCGAGGATCCCGCCCTGGCTGGATCCCAGGAGCAGCCGGCGCCGGCCGGGCAGGGACCGGGCCGCCCAGGCCAGCGCGTCGGCGGCGTTGGCCACCAGGTCGGCGAACCGGAGGTCGCGGCGTACCCGGGGGCTCTTGCCGTGCGCGGCGAGGTGGACGCCGACCACGCTCAGGCCGGACCGGTTCAACGCGTCGAGGAAGTCCTCGTAGAAGAGGGGGTGCGTCATCGTGCCGGGGAGGAAGACCACCGCCGGCGCATCCGGCTGGCCCTCCCACACCGAGAGGACGATGGGGAACCCCGCCGAGACGACGAGGACCTCGCGGTAGGCCTCCGGGCGCTGGACCGCGTTCAGCGCCTCCTGCTCGAGCGTGCGCATGCCTCAGGCGTACCACTCGGCGTCGCGCCGCGTGGCCGATCCGGTGGATCAGCGCAGCGCGTACGTCGCGAGCGACACGCCCACGTAGTGGGAGGCGAACGCCAGGATCGTGAACGTGTGGAACACCTCGTGGAAGCCGTACCACCGCGGCCACGGGTTGGGGCGCTTGAAGCCGTAGACGACGCCGCCGAACGTGTAGAGAGCGCCGCCGACCACGATCATCACGAAGATCGCCGTGCCGACGCCCACGCCGCCGATGTCGGTCGCGCCGTCGAGGAAGGCCGGGATGAAGAAGACCGCGGCCCAGCCCATCGCGATGTAGATCGGGACGTAGAGCCAGCGCGGCGCGTCGGTCCAGAACACCCGGAACAGCACGCCGAGGACGGCGCCCGTCCACACCGTGGCGAGCAGCGCGACGCGCTGGTTGCCCTCGAGCAGCATCAGGCTGAACGGCGTGTAGGAGCCCGCGATCAGCAAGAAGATGTTGGCATGGTCGAAGCGGCGCAGGAACGCCCACGTCCGTGGCGACCAGGTGCCGGTGTGATAGATCGCGGACACCGAGAACAGCACGAGCGCGGAGCCGGTGAACACCGCGGAGCCGATGCGTGTCGAGGTCGTCGGGGAGAGCGCGACCAGCACGATGCCGGCGGCGAGGGTCAGCGGGGCGACGCCCAGGTGCAGCCAGCCGCGCAGCTTCGGCTTCAGGTCGGCGACCGCATCATGGAGATGATCGAGCCCCGCGCGTACCGCGTCGTTGGCACCCGTCCTCGCTCGGTCCATCGCCTGGTTCATGGTCCGAACCTACCCGGAGGTAGGGCAGCGCATGCCCCCGTGGTGGCCCGACGCGGTGAACGTCACGTTCGCGTCGGGGACGGTGGGTCGCCGCGAGCGCCGGTAGCATCGCAGTCGTGGCGGACTGGAAGCGTGGCCTCCGACGGGTGCTCTACCCGGCGTACGAGGCACGGATGCTGCGCCGGATGCCGTCGGAGAACCTGCCCAAGCACATCGGGGTGATGCTCGACGGCAACCGGCGCTGGGCCAAGGCCGTCGGCCGCGGCACCGCCGACGGCCACCAGGCCGGAGCGGCGAACATCGAGCCGCTGCTCGGCTGGTGCGACGAGGTCGGCACCGAGGTCGTCACGCTGTGGCTGCTCTCGACCGACAACCTCAACCGCCCCGAGCGCGAGCTCGCGCCGCTGCTCGACATCATCGCCGACGCGGTCGACTCCCTCGCCGACCAGAAGCGCTGGCGGCTGCACCCGGTCGGCGCGCTCGACCTGCTGCCGGCCTCGGTCGCCCAGCGGCTCAAGGCCGCCGAGGAGGCGACCCGCGACGTCGACGGCATGCTCGTCAACGTCGCGGTCGGGTACGGCGGGCGCCGCGAGATCGCCGACGCCGTGCGCTCCATGGTCCTCGAGGCCGCCGAGAACGGCACCTCGGTCGAGGAGCTCGCAGCGATGATCGACGTCGAGTCGATCGCCGAGCACCTCTACACCCGCGGCCAGCCCGACCCCGACCTGGTGATCCGCACGTCGGGTGAGCAGCGGCTCGGGGGGTTCCTGCTCTGGCAGAGCGCGAAGTCGGAGTTCTACTTCTGCGAGGCCTACTGGCCCGACTTCCGGCGCGTGGACTTCCTGCGCGCGCTGCGCGCCTACACGCTGCGTGAGCGCCGGTTCGGTTCCTGAGGTCCCCTCCGGGCGGGCGCCGGAGTCCCGGCCGGTGCGGTGTTACGGACACATGACGTTCACCCGCGCGCCCGGGCGTGTCGCCCGAAAACGCCCGGATCGCGGCGTACTTTCGCCGTATCGGTGAGTGGGGAAGCTCACTGTAATCGGGAGGCCCGTTCGTGAGACATCACGACTGCACCGCACGGCAGCCTGGCTGCCGCGTGATCGGGAGCCGGCACTCCGGCGCTCGGGCTCGTTCCGGTCCGTCAGCTTGATCCACGGCCGGGGCGTCGAGTGCACGCGCCGGCCTGCGAAGGGGTAACCGTGCCGCAGGCTCCGAACTCGCAGCGATCCGCTTCCACCACGAGGGCTCGTACTCACGCCTCACCGACCGTGCGCACCTACGTGCTCGACACCAGCGTGCTGCTGGCCGACCCGGGCGCCCTGCACCGGTTCGCCGAGCACGAGGTCGTGCTCCCGGTGGTGGTGATCACCGAGCTGGAGGGCAAGCGGCACCACCCCGAGCTCGGCTTCTTCGCCCGCAGCGCGCTCCGGATGCTCGACGACCTCCGGATCACCCACGGGCGCCTCGACGAGCCGGTTCCGGTCGGCGACGAGGGCGGCACCGTCCGCGTCGAGCTCAACCACACCGACGCCGAGTCGCTGCCCTCGGGGTTCCGCCTCGGTGACAACGACACCCGGATCCTCGCCGTCGCCCGCAACCTCGCCAACGAGGGCTACGACGTCACGCTGGTCTCCAAGGACCTGCCGCTGCGCATCAAGGCCTCGGCGGTCGGCCTGGACGCCGAGGAGTACCGCGCCGAGGCGATCAGCGACTCCGACTCCGGCTACTCCGGCATGGCCGAGCTCGAGGTCGCCTCGGCCGAGCTCGACGAGCTGTACGACGACGGCGTGCTCGACCTGGAGGAAGCGCGTGACCTGCCCTGCCACCAGGGCCTCGTCCTGCTCTCCGACCGCGGCACCGCCCTCGGCCGGGTCGGTCCCGACAAGCGGGTGCACCTGGTGCGCGGCGACCGGGAGGCGTTCGGCATCCACGGGCGCTCCGCCGAGCAGCGGATCGCGCTGGAGATGCTGCTCGACCCCGACGTGGGCATCGTGTCGCTGGGCGGGCGCGCCGGCACCGGCAAGTCCGCGATGGCGCTGTGCGCCGGCCTCGAGGCGGTGATGGAGCGCCGCCAGCACAAGAAGGTCGTGGTGTTCCGCCCGCTGTTCGCCGTCGGTGGGCAGGAGCTGGGCTACCTGCCCGGCTCGGAGTCGGAGAAGATGTCGCCCTGGGCGCAGGCGGTCTTCGACACCCTGGGCGCGATCACCTCCCGCGAGGTCATCGAGGAGGTCCTCGACCGCGGCATGCTCGAGGTCATGCCGCTGACCCACATCCGCGGCCGGTCGCTGCACGACTCGTTCGTGATCGTCGACGAGGCGCAGTCGCTGGAGCGCAACGTGCTGCTCACCGTGCTCTCGCGGATCGGCGCCGGCTCCAAGGTCGTGCTCACCCACGATGTCGCCCAGCGCGACAACCTGCGGGTGGGTCGCCACGACGGCGTCGTCGCCGTGGTCGAGAAGCTCAAGGGCCACCCGCTGTTCGCCCACGTCACCCTCACCCGCTCCGAGCGCTCCCCGATCGCCGCCCTCGTCACCGAGATGCTGGAGAACGTCACGCTCTGAAGTGGCCGGGCCCTGGTGCAGGTTTCCCCGGGTACCCGGGGAAACCTGCACTCATCGGGCGGAACCTCACCCGACAAGTGCAGGGATTGCCCAACGGCTGTGACTGGTGTGACGCGTGAGGTGACCTAGGTCCCAGAATGGCCGGTCGTTGCTCACAATCTCGGCCGTTCGGTTTGCAACGACCCGCCAGGTCGGGCATGGTGACCGTGATCTTTTCGTGACCTACCGACCTCGGGTGTCGGTGGTCCGGGGGGTACCACCCGATGTCGTCTACCCGATAACGAGCCCTTGTCGAAACGCGCGAAGTACGAACCGAGGCACCGGCACGCCCCGGAGCCGACCCTCACCGCCGCGCCGCGCAAAGCGCTGCGCAACACCGTGGTGCTCTCCTCGGTCGCCGTGGCGGCCACCGGGGTCGCCGTGTCCGGTGGGGTGCTCAGCAGCCCCTCCGCGGTGAGTGCCGCCTCCGAGGACCTCGGCTCGACCGTGACCTCGCCGCTCTCCGGCGGGCACGCGGTCAACGACCGCGACCCGGTCGTCTCCCGCGGCTCGATCTCGCGCACCTCGGCGGACCGGCGTGACACCGCCGACCCGGCCAAGAAGGCGGCCCTGTCCGTCGACGGCGGCCCGGCCGTCACCCGCTCGGTCGACGTCGCCGACGGGGACCCGCGCGAGATCGCCAAGGCCCTGATGCCGCAGTTCGGCTTCTCCGCCGACCAGTTCGGCTGCCTCGACTCCCTGTGGACCCGCGAGAGCGGCTGGAACGTCAGCGCCGACAACCCGTCGTCGTCGGCGTACGGCATCCCGCAGGCCCTGCCCGGCTCCAAGATGGCCTCCGCCGGCTCCGACTGGGCGACCAACCCGGTCACCCAGATCACCTGGGGGCTCGGTTACATCCAGGACCGCTACGGCAGTCCGTGCGGCGCCTGGGCGCACTCCGAGGCGACCGGCTTCTACTGAGTCACGCTCCCGCGAGTGAGCTCGCGAAGTCGCGGTCCAGGGCGGGAGGTCGAGTAGCGCTGCCGCTGAGGGACGAAGCGGCAACGCGCGTGTCGAGACCCCCGGGGTTGGCAGACTCATCTGCCGGCCCTAGGGGTGGGTCATGCTCTCCACGTCGAGGGCCTCGTCCAGCTGCGCCTCGGTGAGCTCGCCGCGCTCGACGTACCCGATCGCGATCACGGTCTCACGGATCGTCGCGCCCTCGGCGAGCGCCCGCTTGGCGATCTTGGCGGCGGCCTCGTAGCCGACGTACTTGTTCAGCGGGGTGACGACCGACGGCGAGGACTCGGCGTACTGCCGCATCCGGTCGGCGTTCGCGGTGATCCCGTCCACGCATCGCGATGCCAGCACCCGCGACGCCGCGGCGAGCAGCCGCGTGGACTCCAGGACGTTCCGGGCGATCACCGGCATCGCGACGTTGAGCTCGAACGCCCCGCTCGCGCCGGCGGCGGTGACCGCGGCGTCGTTGCCGATCACCTGGAAGCACACCATCAGCGTGGCCTCCGGCAGCACCGGGTTGACCTTCCCCGGCATGATGCTCGACCCGGGTTGCAGGTCGGGCAGGTGGATCTCGGCCAGCCCCGTCGTCGGCCCGGAGGACATCCAGCGCAGGTCGTTGCAGATCTTGGTGAGCCCGACCGCGATCGTGCGCAGCACCCCGCTGAGCTCGACCAGCGAGTCGCGCGTGCCCTGGGCCTCGAAGTGGTTGCGCGCCTCGGTGAACGGCTCGCCGGCCGTCTCGCCGAGTACGGCGATCACGCGCGCGGCGAAGCCCGGCGGGGTGTTGATGCCGGTGCCGACCGCGGTCCCGCCCAGGGGGAGCTCCCGGACCCTCGGCAGCACGGCCTCGAGGCGCTCCGCGGCGTACCGGATCGTGGCGGCGTAGCCGCCGAGCTCCTGCCCGAGCATCACGGGCGTGGCGTCCATGAGGTGGGTGCGCCCGGACTTCACCAGGCCGGCGAACTCCTCGGCCTTCCGCTCCAGGCTGGCGGCCAGCGTGTCCAGGGACGGCAGCAGGTCGCCGGTCACCGCGAGCGTCGCGGCGACGTGGATCGCCGTGGGGAACGTGTCGTTGCTCGACTGGCTGGCGTTCACGTGGTCGTTGGGGTGTACCTCGGTGCCGGCGCGCTGGGCGATCGTGGCGATCACCTCGTTGGCGTTCATGTTCGAGCTGGTGCCCGAGCCGGTCTGGAAGACGTCGATGGGGAACTGGTCGTCGTACTCACCCGCGACCACCGCCTCGGCCGCAGCCACGATCGCGCCGGCGCGGTCCTGGTCGAGGACCGCGAGCTCGGCGTTGACGGTGGCCGCGGCCGCCTTGACCCGGCCGATGGCGTGGATCAGGGCGGGCTCGATCGGCGTGCCGCTGATCGGGAAGTTCTCGACCGCTCGTTGGGTCTGGGCCCGCCACAGGGCGGCGGCGGGGACCCGGACCTCGCCCATGCTGTCGTGCTCGATGCGGAAGTCGTCCTGGTCGCCAGAGCTCATGTCTCGGACGGTACCCGCGACACGAACAACCAGTACCGCTCGTCGCGGTCCTGCAGGCGTACGTCGTGCCCGTAGCCCGTGGCGTTGCCGAACACCTCGCGCATCCGCTCGGCGAGGTCGGGCGCGTCGGCGGCCGACCACACGGCGAGCGCGCCCCCGGGTCGCAGCACCCTGCGCGCCGATGCGAGGAACGGTGCCTCGTACAACGCGGCGTTCACGTCGTGCACGAGGTAGCCCGGTCCGTTGTCGACGTCGAGGAGCAGCAGGTCGTACGACGCCGGGTGGGCCTCGGCCAGCGCCTCCGCGATGTCGGCGACGACCACGGCGACCCGCTCGTCCGCGAGCAGCGCCGGTCCGTGGGGGATCGTGCCGGCTCGCATCCAGTCGACCAGCGCCTGCTCGATCTCGACGACCGCGACCTTCTCGACGCGCGCATCAGCCAGCACGGCGTGCATGGTGAACCCGAGACCGAGCCCGGCCACGATCACCGCCCGCGGGTCCTCGACCTGGGCCAGCGCCGACTCGGCCAGCGCCTGCTCGGTGCTGACCTCCAAGGTGTCCATCACAAAGACGCCGTTGGCCCGCAGCTCCAGCGAGGTCGGGGCGTTGTCGTCGCGCCGCTGGCGCAGCACCAGCTCGCCGCGGTCGGTCTCGGCTCGCGCGATCTCGACGTACTCCATGCCGCCAGTCTTGCGGACGGCCCCCGCAGCGCCGCCCCCGGACGTCATCACTAACGTGGCACAGGGGGCTCGGTTGTGATGACGTCCCGCCGGCGCCGCGGCCCGCTACTCCGCCGAGCGCACCCGTACGCCGGCGGGGCCGATCGAGCTCAGCGGCACGGTCACGGTCCCACCCGGGTCGGTGAAGAAGTCGTTGCCCTTGTCGTCGACCACGATGAACGCCGGGAAGTCCTCGACCTCGATCTTCCAGACCGCCTCCATGCCGAGCTCGGGGTACTCCAGCACCTCCTGGCTCTTGATGCAGTCCTGGGCGAGACGGGCCGCGGGGCCGCCGATCGAGCCGAGGTAGAAGCCGCCGTGAGCGGCGCAGGCGTCGGTGACGGCCTTGGAGCGGTTGCCCTTGGCGAGCATCACCATCGAGCCGCCGGCGGCCTGGAACTGCTCGACGTAGGAGTCCATCCGCCCGGCGGTGGTCGGTCCGAAGGAGCCGGAGGCCATGCCGGCAGGGGTCTTCGCGGGCCCGGCGTAGTAGACCGGGTGGTCGCGCAGGTACGCCGGCATCTCCTCGCCGGCGTCCAGCCGCTCCTTGATCTTCGCGTGCGCGATGTCGCGCGCGACCACGAGCGGACCGGTGAGCGAGAGGCGCGTCTTGACGGGGTACTTCCTCAGCTCCGCGAGCACCTCGGTCATCGGCCGGTTGAGGTCGATCTTCACGACCTCGCCGCCCGAGATCTCCTCGGCCACCCCGGCGGCGGGCATGTAGTGCGCGGGGTCCATCTCGAGCTGCTCGAGGAACACGCCCGCGGGCGTGATCTTGCCGAGCGCCTGGCGGTCGGCCGAGCACGAGACGGCGATCGCGACCGGGCACGAGGCGCCGTGCCGCGGCAGCCGCACCACGCGCACGTCGTGGCAGAAGTACTTGCCGCCGAACTGCGCCCCGATGCCGAACGACTGGGTGAGCTCGAAGACCTGCTGCTCCAGCTCGAGGTCGCGGAAGCCGTGCGCGGACATCGTGCCCGAGGTCGGCAGGTGGTCGAGGTAGTGCGCGGAGGCGTACTTCGCGGTCTTCATCGCGAACTCCGCGGACGTCCCGCCGATCACGATCGCGAGGTGGTACGGCGGGCACGCGGCCGTGCCGAGGGACCGGATCTTCTCGTCGAGGAAGCTCAGCATCCGCTGGGGGTTGAGGACGGCCTTGGTCTCCTGGAAGAGGAACGACTTGTTGGCCGACCCACCGCCCTTGGCCATGAACAGGAACTTGTACTCGGGGGTCCCGTGCGACGGCGTGGAGTAGATCTCGATCTGCGCCGGCAGGTTGGTGCCGGTGTTCTTCTCCTCGTACGTCGTGATCGGCGCGAGCTGGGAGTAGCGCAGGTTGAGCTTGGTATAGGCGTCGTACACGCCCCGCGAGATCGCCTCGCCGTCGTCGCTGCCGGTGAGCACGCCCTCGGACTTCTTGCCCATCACGATCGCGGTGCCGGTGTCCTGGCACATCGGCAGCACGCCACCGGCGGAGATGTTGACGTTCTTGAGCAGGTCGAGTGCCACGAAGCGGTCGTTGCCCGACGCCTCCGGGTCGTCGATGATCCGGCGCAGCTGCGCGAGGTGCGCCGGCCGCAGGTAGTGCGCGATGTCGTGCATCGCCTCGGCGGTCAGCCGCTGGATCGCCTCCGGCGAGACCTGGAGGAACGTCTGGCCGTTGGCCTCGAACGTCGAGACGCCCTCGGTGGTGATCAGCCGGTACGGCGTCTCGTCGGGGCCGATCGGCAGGAGGTCGGAGTACAGGAACTCAGGATCTTGCGCCACGAACCATCAGCGTAGACCTCCGACTACGCTGACGATCATGGAGGGACAGCTCGAGCCCCGCCCGGGACGACCCGGCGACCCCGCGGTGCTGCGGATCTCCGATGCGGAGCGGCACCAGGTGGCCGAGATCCTGCGCGAGGCGGCCGGCGAGGGACGCATCGACCTCGACGAGCTCGACCAGCGCCTGGAGGCGACGTACGCCGCCCGCACGTACGCCGACCTGGTGCCGATCACGATGGACCTCCCGGCGCACCGCCCGGCCCACCCGACCCCGGTCGCCCCTCCGCATCCCTCGCCGGTGGTGCCCGGCCCCGACCACGAGCGGCACGTCGCGATCATGTCCGGCCTCGACCGCAAGGGAGCCTGGGTGGTGCCGCGCCAGATGACCGTCCTGGCGATGATGGGCGGCGCCGACCTCGACCTGCGCCAGGCGAGCTTCGCCGCGCAGGAGGTCGTGATCACCGTCAACGCGTTCATGGGCGGCGCGCAGATCACCGTCGGTCCGCACACCAACGTGGTGATGGAGGGCATCGGGATCATGGGCGGCTACTCCGGACCCGACGGTCGTACGCCGGCCGAGCTCGACGAGACCTCGCCGACCGTGCGGGTGCGCGGCGTCGCGATCTGGGGCGGCGTCGCGGTGGACCGCAAGCCGCTGAGCGGCCGCAAGCCGCGCCGGGAACGCCGCCGGGACTAACTGCCCGACGAACTACTGACTCAGGTACTCCCCAGGGGTGTGCCCGCGCCGGTACGGTGACCATGCTCACCTTTACTACGGATCGTCCGGCACGTACCTGCCGGTGAAGGAGTTGTTCCAGCATGGCAACAGTCAGGTTCGAAGAGGCACAGCGTTGGTACCCCGGTACCGACAAGCCGGCGGTCCCGGGCATCTCGCTCGAGATCGGAGACGGGGAGTTCGTGGTCCTCGTCGGTCCCTCCGGGTGCGGCAAGTCCACGACCCTCCGGATGCTCGCCGGCCTCGAAGAGGTCAACAAGGGCCGGATCTTCATCGGCGACCGCGACATCACCAACACTCCGCCGAAGGACCGGGACATCGCGATGGTGTTCCAGAACTACGCGCTCTACCCGCACATGTCCGTCGCGGACAACATGGCCTTCGCGCTGAAGATGGCCAAGGTCCCCACGGAGGAGCGCAACAAGCGCGTCCAGGAGGCCGCCCGGATCCTCGGCCTGACCGACTACCTCGACCGCAAGCCGAAGGCGCTCTCCGGTGGCCAGCGCCAGCGCGTCGCCATGGGCCGCGCCATCGTGCGTCAGCCGCAGGTCTTCTGCATGGACGAGCCGCTGTCGAACCTCGACGCCAAGATGCGTGTGCAGACCCGCACCGACATCGCCAAGCTGCAGGCCGACCTCGGCGTCACCACCGTCTACGTGACCCACGACCAGGTCGAGGCCATGACGATGGGCGACCGGGTCGCGGTCATGAACGAGGGCGTCCTCCAGCAGGTCGACACGCCGCTGGCGCTCTACGACCGGCCCGTGAACCTGTTCGTCGCCGGCTTCATCGGCTCCCCGCAGATGAACCTGATGAACGCCGTCGCCGAGAACCGCCAGGCCAAGATCGGCGAGTACCTCGTGCCCGTCGACGAGGCCGCGGCCGCGCGCATGCAGGGCAACATCACGGTCGGCGTCCGTCCCGAGGCATGGCGCGTCGTCGGCAGCAGCGAGTCCGGGCTGCCGGTCAAGGTCACGGTCGTCGAGGACCACGGTGCCGACGCGTTCATCCACGGCACCTGCGGTGTCGAGGGCACGCCGAGCAACATCGTGATCCGGGTCGCCGGCCGCGATCACCCGCAGAAGGGCGACACGATGTACGTCACGACCGACCCGCGCAACGTGCACGTGTTCGTCACCGAGACGGGCGAGCGCCTCTCCGCCTGAGCCGGGCCGGTGGTTGAGGTGCGAGCGTAGCGAGCCTCGAAACCACCGAGACGTGGCAGGGCGGCGACCGTGGAGGTCGCCGCCCTGCTTGTCTTCCTGGATTTCGACGCGCCCGTCGCCGCTTCGTTCCTCAGCCGCGGGGCTTGCTCGATCTGGCGGAGCCCACGCGACGCGTTCGTCCCTCACGCGCCGCTGCTCCGCTCAGCCGTACGCCGGATGCCGGCGACGAACGTGCCGAAGAGCTCGTGGGGGAGGTCGTGGCCCATGCCGTCGATGAGCAGCAGCTCCGCACCGGGTACGGCGGCCGCGGTCGCGCGCCCGCCGGAGACGTGGACCATCTTGTCGGCCAGGCCGTGGATCACCAGGGTCGGCACCCGCACGCTGCGCAGCCGTTCGCTGCGGCTCGTCTGGGTGATCACGGCGAGCATCTGGCGCAGCACGCCCTCGGCGCTGACGCCCCGGTCGTAGGTCTCGCCGGCCCGCTTCTCCACCTCCTCCCGGGTCTGCGGGTAGCCCGGGGACCCGATCAGCGTCCACACCGCCACGCTGCTGCGCACGTACGCCGAGCGGCCGGGCCGCCGCCCGCCCAGCAGCGCGGGGAACAGCGTGGGGTGCTGCCAGCCGACCGTGCGCTTGCCGGTGGTCGACATGATGCTGGTCATCGACAGCACCCGCTGGGGGTGGGTGATCGCCATCGTCTGCACGATCATGCCGCCCATGGAGACACCGACGACGTGGGCGGCGGGCAGGCCGAGGTGGTCGAGCAGTCCGAACGCGTCATCGGCCAGGTCGCGCATGTCGTAGGGGACCCGCACCCGGGCCCCGCCGAAGGCACGGATCAGCGTCGCCCGGCTCACCCGCGCGTCGAGGGTCGTCGAGCGGCCGGTGTCGCGGTTGTCGTAGCGGATCACGTAGAAGCCGGCGCGGGCCAGCGCCTCGCACAGCTCGGGGTCCCACCAGTTCATCGGGCCGCCGAGGCCCATCACCAGCAGCAGCGGGTCGCCGTCGGGGTCACCGAACGTCTGGTAGCACAGCTCGATGCCGTTGCCGACCGGGGCGAAGAGCTCCTCGGAGGTCTGGACCGGCGTCGGCGGCACGGGCGGAGGCGTTTTCCCCTCGTCGGTGGGGGTACCGGATCGTCGGGCCACACGCCCAGTCAACCAGGCCCTCGGCCCGGTTGAAACGCAAAGGGACGGGCCATGACCGGAATGATCCGGCGATTGCCCGGAAATCCGGGCAGAAAGGCCCTACCGTGGCGAACGTGACCTCGAGCACACTGGCCGACTTCCTCCTCCCGGAGGGTTTCGCCTGCCCCACGCCGGCCGCGGTCCTGCGCGAGGGCAGCGCGGTGCTCGAGGCGGGCCGCTACGCCTGGCGTGCCGCGGGCGCCCGCCGGTCGCGGCGGACCACGCCGTACGCCGCCCGGCCGGCCTCCCGGCACGGTGACCCGGTGATCCTGGTCCCGGGGTTCCTGGCCGGCGACGGCACGCTCGCGCTGATGGCGCGCTCGCTGCGCGAGCAGGGGTTCCGCACCTACCGCTCCCAGATCCACGCCAACATCGGCTGCACGCTCAATGCGGCCGCCCAGCTGGAGTCGCGGCTCGAGTCGATCGCGATGCGGCGCGGCTCCCGGGTGCAGGTCGTGGGCCACAGCCTCGGCGGCATGCTCGCCCGCGGCATCGCCGTACGCCGTCCCGACCTGGTCTCCAACATCGTCACGATGGGCAGCCCGATGCTCGCGCCGGGTGCCCACCACCCCTCGCTCGCGGCCAGCGTCGATCTGCTGGTGCGACTGAGCCGGGCCGGCATCCCCGGCCTGATGTCGCAGGAGTGCGTGGCCGGGTCGTGTGCGCGGCAGAGCTTCAGCGAGAGCCGCCAGCCGGTGCCGCTGGGCGTCGACTTCACGGCCGTCTACTCCAAGCGCGACGGGATCGTCGACTGGCGGGCCTGTGTCGACCCGCTGGCGCGCGCGGTCGAGGTGAGCGCCTCGCACCTCGGGATGGCGTTCGACCCGCGGGTGATCGACGTGGTCAGCGGCGCGCTGCTGCGCACCAGCGAGATGCCCGTTGCCGAGGCCGAGAGCGCCTAGGACCCTGCTGAACAATCCGCGCGGCTGCGCGCCGACCGGTGGAGCGTTGGCGGCGTTCGCCTCGGTCGAAGTGACCCGCCACGCCCTTCCTCGGCAGCCTTGCCACCGCACGCACCGGTCGCCGCTCGCGTTCGCCCGTCTTGTTCAGCAGCGTCCTAGCGCAGCTCACCGCCGATAGACCGACACCTCGTTCGCCTTGACGGCGAACACCACGCGTACGCCGGGGGTCAGGTCCAGCTCGGCCGCGGACTGCACGGTGACGTCGGCGGCGAGGTGGCCGGCACGCACCCGCAGCTGGTCGCCGTGCGGCTCGAGGTCGGTGACGGTGACGGCCAGGCTGTTGCGGGGGCTGCCACCAGGGGCCTCGCGGAACACCGAGACGGCGCTGGGCCGGAACACCGCGACCGCGGGCTCGCCCGCGGCCGGGCCGGTCTCCGCGGCGAGACCCCGGATCACGACGCCGTCGACGTCGACCACAGCCCCGTCGCGCCAGGTCCCGGCCACCATGTTGAGACCGGCGATCCGGGCCGCGAACGGGCTCCGGGGGCGAGAGAGGACCTCGGCGCTCGGACCCTCCTCGACGACCCGGCCGCCCTCGAGCACCACGACCCGGTCGGCCAGCAGCAGGGCGTCGAGCACGTCGTGGGTCACGAGCACGACGGTCCGGTCGGCCAGGACCCGACGCAACGTCTGGCGCAGTGCAGGGGCGACCGCGACGTCGAGGGCCGCCATCGGCTCGTCGAGCAGCAGCAGGCGGGGATCGGCGGCCAGGGCGCGAGCCACCGCGACCCGCTGGGCCTGCCCGCCCGAGATCTCTCCCGGGCGCCGATCCGCGAGGTCCGCCGCGTCGACCTCGGCGAGCCAGCGCTCGGCCGTCTCGCGAGACGCCCGCCGGCCCTGGCCGAGGCTGCGCGGGCCGAACGCCACGTTGTCACGCACGCTCAGGTGCGGGAACAGCAAGGCGTCCTGCGACAGCAGCGCGACCCGTCGCGAGTGCGGTGGGACGAAGCTGCGCTCGCCGGTGAGCTCGCGGCCCTCGAGGACGACGCGGCCCCGAGCGGGGCGCACGGTGCCGGCGGCGACGGCCAGGACCGTGGACTTGCCGGCGCCGTTCGGGCCCAGCAGGGCCACGGTCTCGCCCTCGGCCACCTCGAGGGTCACCTGCACGTCGCGGTCCGCCACTGTGGCGGTCAGCTCGAGCGTCACGGGCGCCGCCCCAGCCGGGCGAGGCCGATCACGGCCACGGCGACCACCACGAGCACGAGCGACATCGCGACGGCGGCGTCGGGGTCGGTGACCCGCAGGTTGTAGATGTACAGGGGCAGCGTGCGGGTCGTGCCCTGGAGACTGCCGGCGAACGTGATCGTCGCGCCGAACTCGCCCAGCGACCGCGCGAACGCGAGCACCGCGCCGGAGACCAGGCCGGGGAGGACCAGCGGGATCGTGACGCGCCGCAGCACGGTCGTCGGGCTCGCGCCCAGGGACGCGGCGACCACCTCGTAGCGCTGACCGGCGCTGCGCAGCGCACCCTCCATGCTGACGACCAGGAACGGCAGCGACACGAAGGTCTGGGCGAGCACCACCGCGGTGGTCGAGAAGGCCACCTGGACGCCGAGCAGGTCGAGCTCGTGGCCGAGGAGGCCCCGACGACCGAAGGTGTAGAGCAGCGCGATGCCCCCGACCACCGGTGGCAGCACGAGCGGCAGCAGCACCAGGGACCGTACGACGCCCTGTCCGGGGAACTCGGTGCGGGCCAGCACCAGCGCCATGGGTACGCCGACCACCACGCACAGCGTCGTGCTGACCAGGGATGTGCGCAGGCTCAGGGACAGGGCGGTGAGCGCCGAGTCGGAGGTGACCAGGCCGGGGAAGTCGCCCCACGCCACTCGGCTGACCATCCCGCCGAGGGGCAGGACGACCAGGGCCGCGCCGAGCGCCGCGGGCAGGTAGATCCAGCGCGGGAGCACGGGTCTAGTGTCGCGTCTCGGAAGTTGTTGACCGGTTGGCGGCCTCAGGGTGGGCGCATCGCGAGGCGCCGGCGCGCCGCCATACCCGCTCGTCTCGCAAGCGTCGGCAACGCAGCGAGGTGCGTGCCATGGGGGCGCGAAGCGCCCGAGAACTTCTGGGACGCGACACTAGGGGTGCCCGAACCCGGCGCCGGCGAGGATCTGCCGGCCCGTGTCGCCGAGCACGAGCTCGACGAACTCGCGCGCCAGGTCGGGGTCGGCGGCGCCGTCGAGTGCGACGATCGGGTAGGTGTTGACGACCGTCCGTGCCTCGGGGAACTCGATGCCCTGCACCTGGTCGCCCGCGCCCAGCACGTCGGTGCGGTAGACCAGGCCGGCGTCGGCCTCGCCGGAGGCGACCTTGGCGAGCACGTCGGTCACCGACTGCTCCTCGCTGACCGGCTTCAGCGTGACGCCGGCCTGCTGCGCCACGGACTTTGCCGCGGCCCCGCACGGCACCTCGGGCGCGCACACGACGAGGTCGAGCCCCGGCTTGCCGAGGTCCTGCAGGCTGCTGATGCCGGTCGGGTTGTCCGGTGGGACGGCGATCTCGAGGGTGTTGGTCGCGAAGTCCTGCGGGTCACCGGCGGCCAGCCCGTCGCCGGTGAGCTTGTCCATGTTGGCGGTGTCGGCCGAGGCGAACACGTCCGCCGGGGCGCCCTCCTGGATCTGGGTCACCAGGTCCGAGGAGCCGCCGAAGCTGAGCTGTACGTCGACACCCTTGTGCTCGGCCTCGAACTCCTGGGCGATCTGCTCGAACGTCGAGGTGAGCGACGCCGCGGCGTACACCGTCAGCGTGGTGCTGTCGCTCTTGCCGTCGTCGGACCCGCCGCACGCGGTGAGCGAGAGAAGGAGGCCCAGCGCGAGCAGGGCGGGGGCGGTCCTGTTCTTCACGGGCGCTCCACGACGACGTTGGTGGACTTGACGGAGGCGATGGCGCGTACGCCGGGCTCGAGGCCCAGCTCGTCGGCGGCCTCCGCGCTCATCAGCGAGACCATCCGGTAGGGCCCGCAGATCAGCTCGACCTGGGCCATGACGGTGTCCTTCTTGACCTTGGTGACGATGCCGGCCAGCCGATTGCGGGCGCTGACCGCGGCGGCTCGGGTCGCCTCGCGGTCCGGGTGGTCGGCGAGGGACTCGGCCAGCGCGGCGAGGTCGGGCCCGGGCACGACGGTGCGCCCGTCATCCTGCCGGCTGGCCACGCGGCCGGCCTCGACCCAGCGCCGCAGCGTGTCGTCGCTGACGCCGAGCAGCTCGGCAGCTTCCGCGATCCGGTACGTCGTCACGCAGCGATCATGCCGCAGATGCGGGACTTTGCACCAGCATTGGCCCGCAAGTGCGTCAGGTCACGAGCGCCAGCGTGGCGACCGCGGCCAGCAGGGTCAGGGGAGTGGCGACCAGCGAGACCCGGTGGAACTCGCTCAGCGAGGGCCGCTCACCGAGGCGGACGAGGGTCCGGCGCCAGAGCAGGTTGGCGAGAGACCCGGTGTAGGTCAGCCCGGACCCGATGTTGAGACCGAGCAGGGCCGCCAGCACCGCGGGCTCGCCCAGCGGCGCGACGAGCGGCACGACCAGCAGCGTCGCGGAGAGGTTCGTCAGCAGGTTGGCCAGCACCGTCGCCAGGACGGCGATGACCAGGAGGTCGACGAACGAGGTGCCGCCCGGCACCAGGTCCGCGATCCGGTCACCGAGGGGGCCCTCCGCGAGTGCGGCGACCACCACGCCCAAGCACAGCACGAAGACCGCGAACGCCGGGTGTGCCGCCCGGACCGCCTCCGGCACCGTGAGCATCCGTCGGCGCGCTGCCCAGCCCACCAGCAGCACCGCGGCCGCGGTCGAGACCCAGTAGGGCTCCACCCCGAGCGGAGACCCCACGCCGAAGCCGACCAGCATCGAGGTCACGACGACCACTGGCACCGGCGAGAGGTCGGGGGCCGGCTGGGCCGGGCGACCGGCCGCCGGCTCGGCGGCCAGGTCGCGCCGGAACAGCAGCCGCAGGACGGCGTACTCCACGACGAGCACGACCGCCAGCACCGGCGCCATCACGAGCGCGAAGCCGCCGAAGGTCAGGTCGAGGTGCGGCATCGCCAACAGGTTGGTGAGGTTGGAGACCGGGAGCAGTAACGAGGCGGAGTTGGCCATCCGCAGGCAGGCCTGGGCGCCGGGCCGGTGCGTGGCGCCGGTGGCTACGGCCGCGGTCACCACCACCGGGGTGAGGAGCACGACGGTCGCGTCGAGGCTTAGTACCGCCGTGACCGCCGCCGCCAGCAGGAACACGCCGGTGAACAGCCGGGCCGGCCGGCCGCGGCTGGCGGTGCGCACCCGGGCGGCCGCCGCCGCGAAGAGCCCGGCGCGGGCGCACACGTCGGCGACGACCAGGATCGTGACCAGGAACGCCACGACCGGGCCGAGGTGGCGCAGGGTCGCCTCCACCTCCGCCCGGTCGAGGACCCCCGCCGCCAGCACCGCGCCGGCGGCGGCGAGACCCGCGCCGAGCTCGACCCGCGCCGAGGGGTGGGCGTACGCCGTCACCAGCAGGACGACCAGGGCCGCCACGGGGACGAGGTCGGAGGGCGGCACCCGGCGAGGCTAGACGAGGTCGCCAACTGCGAGGATGGCGCGGTGAGCGAGACAGCCCAGCCCGGACAGCCCGGACGTCCGGGTCGCTATCCGCGCACGACCGGCGGCCTGATCGGCTCGATCATCGTGCTGGTGCTCGTGGTGGTCGGCATCGTGGTCGTGCGGGCGACCTTCCGACAGACCCCGACGTACGAGCCCGAGCACATCGACTACCTCGCGCTGGTGACGAGCGTCCAGCAGACCGGGCTGAAGCCGGCCTACCCGGCCGAGCTGCCCGAGGGGTGGTACGTCAAGGACGCTGCCTTTACTCCGGGGGACCGGCCGGTGCTCGATCTCGCGATGACCACCGGCGACGACCGCTTCGCCGGGCTGCACCAGGAGGACCGGTCCGTCGACGAGCTCGTCGACACCTACGTCGGCGGCGACGCCATCGAAGGTGATCGGGTACGGATCCCCGGGACGATCGCTCCCGAGTGGCAGACGTTCTCCGACCCCGGCGGCGACCACGCCTTCGCCGCGGAGCTCGGCGAGGAGGTCGTGCTCGTCTATGGCTCCGCGCCCGAGGCCGAGCTGCGGGCGCTGGTCGAGTCGCTCACGACGAAGCCGCTGACGCCCTGACGCCCTGACGCCCTGACACCGACGTGACGAGTCCCCCGCCCCCGGAGCGGGGACGGGGGACTCGACGCCTGGTCGATCAGCTGAGCGTGACCGTCTTGGTGGCGTTCCCGTCGGCCGTCGTGATCTTCACGCTGACCTGGCCGGCCCCGAGGTTCCGGCCGGCGCCGGTGGTCGGGACCACGACCCACCGCGGGGTGGGCGAGGCGGACAGCGACTTCGTCGCCTTCGCGACCACGTCGCCGCCCTTGCTCACCCGGATCGAGAGCGAGCAGGCCGACGGGCAGGTCAGCCGGATGCGGACCGCCGTGGTCTTGCCCTGCTGGTTGAACGTCCGATCACCGCTGCCGCCCAGCAGCATCCCGTCCGGGGTCACCGAACCCCCGACGATCGCGATGTCGGCCGTCGACGAGCTGTCGCTCGGGTCCTCGGTCGCGTGGACGGTCGCGGTGTTCCGCACGTGGTAGTACTGCGCCTCGTCCGGAGTCCGGTCACCGACACAGGTGACTTGGATGTCGGCGTTGGACGCGTGGTCCCAGTCGTCGTTGTAGAACCGGAACATGTAGTTGTCGCCGCGCTGCTCCTTGCCCAGCGACAGCAGCCCCGCGCTGCTGCCCCGGTAGCCGCCGGTGATCGCCTTCGACTCCGGTGCGCACTGCTGGACACCCTCGTCACGGGTCTCGGGCGCCACGGAGATCGTGTCGCTGCGAGTGGACGTCGTCAGGCTCGCGGTGTGGCCGTTGCCGGAGCTGGTGGTCGGGGCCAAGCACGAGACGTCGAACGTCGCCACCGTGTCCGCGTCGTGGTCGACGACCCAGGTCCAGGCATTCCCGACGGCGTACGACGCGCGGATCACGGCGACCCCGTCGCCACTCACGGTCGACGACGGTGCGATCGGGGTGTACCCGGCCGCGCAGGTGCTCGTCACCGTCTCGCCGGCCGCCGGCGAGGCGGCGGGAGAGAGCGATCCGGCTCCGGTGGACCCGGTGACGACGATCGCGTGGGTGTGGCCGTTGGTCGAACCGACCGTGCCGCCGAGGCACGTCACCTTCACCTTGCCCTGGGCCCGCTGCTCGCCGAGGTTGGTCGCGGTGACGGTCCATCCCCGGGTGGCAGCGGCCGGTGTCGGTGCGCTGTTCGAGGTCACGATGTCGGAGTAGTAGCCGCCCTGGTCGACGCTGTCGATCAGCAGGCCACCGTCGGTGGGCACGTAGCCGGCGGGGCACATCGCGGTGTAGGTCCGCGGCTGGCCGTTGGCGGGCAGGTCCGCGAAGACCTCCTGCTTCTGCACGTCCACGACGTGACCGATGTCGGGCTGCAGCCCTGCGCTGGTGACGGTGCTGCTGACCTTGGCCTTGAAGGAGACGTCCGAGCTCGTGCCCGTCGGCAGGCTGCCGCCCGTGCAGCTCAGGGTCCTCCCCGTCACGCTGCACCAGTCGGGTCGATCCAGGGATCCCGCGACGTAGGTGAGGTCGGCGGGGAGCACATCGGTGACGGTGATGCCCGTGGCCGGGCCGCCACTGTTGGCGATCGTGATCCGGTACTCGACCGTCGAGCCCGGCGCCGCCTGGATCGCCGGCGAGTAGTGCCGCGCGAAGTCGTAGTGGTTGCCGCCGTACGTCATCTCCGAGATCACGCCGCTGTTGACGCCGGAGGCCCCGGAGCCGAGCGAGAACCCGACGGCGTAGACCGTGGCGCTCGGGCCGAGGGCGGCGACCCAGGCCGGCAGGGTGCCGTACCACGGGTAGCCGTTGACCAGGCCGTCACAGGGCGGGGTGTGGCCGTGGCACGAGGGGGCCAGCAGCTTGGCGTCCGCCGAGCTCGAGCTGGAGAGCCACCAGTTGCTGCCGTTGTCGCTGGGGACGTTGACCAGGATGTTCCAGTCGCCGACGCCGTTGCCGAGAACGCCGTCGGTGTCGAAGACGATCTGCATGCCGGGCATGAAGATGCCCTCGCTCTGGGTCCAGCTCATCGATGCCGAGCTCGGGATCGGTCCCGACTGAGGCCAGTACTGCGCGGCCTTGTCCGCCGGCCCGGTGGTCCGGACGGTGAGCCCCGTGGCGCCGAACGTCGCACTCGCGCCGTTGCGGACGTCGCTCAGCTCGGAGTCGAAGGTGACGGGCGGGTCGGCGCTCGCCACGGTCTTGGTGATCGACACGTCTGCGGGGGCGGCCGCCTGGGCCGCGTCGATGGCGAGGAGGGGGAGCACCAGCGTGGTCACGCTGACCACCGCGGCTAGTCCCCCGATTCGCAGCTTGCTGTGCATGCTTCGCACGCTCGTTCCCTTCCCCTCGAGGAACGTGCCCGATCACGCACCGCGCCTGTTGCCGACTGTTCGAACCTTAGGGACTGGGAACGCCCAAATCGGCCGTCGTTCAAAAACATCGCAACAGGCGATCCACAGAGCGGTAACGGCGACCGGTTCACGCTCAACGGGACGGTAACGACTAGTCCACAGGATCAGACCGATGGTAAAGACCGATGGTCAAGACCGTTGGTCAAGACCAGCGCGGATCACTCGTCCTGGTCGCCCTCGACGGCGGCGTCCAGACGGGCGCGGGCGCCGTCGAGCCAGTCCTGGCAGATCGTCGCGAGCCGCTCCCCGCGCTCCCAGAGCGCCAGCGACTCCTCGAGGGTGGTGCCGCCCGTCTCCAGGGCCCGGACCACCTCGATCAGCTCCTCGCGCGCGGCCTCGTAGGTCGGGGTCTCCTCGGTGGCGGCAGGGGACTTCTTCTTCTCAGCCATCGTGCTCCTCGCTCTGCCCTTCGAGGGGCTCGGTGTGGGTGGTGGTCGCGTGGATCCGGCCGTCGGCGACCCGCACGCTGATCGGCTGTCCGGCGCTGACGCCGGCGACCGAGGTGAGCACGTGCCCGTCGCCGTCCTGGAGCACGGCGTAGCCGCGCTGCAGGGTGGCCAGGGGGGACAGCGCCCGGGCGCGGGCTCGCTGGTGACCGATGTCGTCGGCGGCTCGGTCCAGGGCGTGCCCCAGGGAGCGGCGGGCCCGGTCGCGGAGCTGGTCGACCTCGTCGTGCCGGGCATCGACCAGGCTGCGGGGGTCGGCGAGCGCAGGACGCGAGCGCAGCGCGTCGAGGCCGGCCTGCTCGCGGGCCAGCCAGCCGGCCAGCGCGCCGCGAGCACGCTCGCGGGCTCGGCGTACGTTGCGCTGCTCCTCCGCGACGTCGGGGACCACGAGCTTGGCCGCGTCGGTGGGGGTGGACGCGCGGACGTCGGCGACCAGGTCGAGCAGTGGTGAGTCGGGCTCGTGGCCGATCGCGGAGACCAGCGGCGTGCGGATGCGGTGGACGGCGCGGATCAGGGCCTCGTCGGAGAACGGCAGCAGGTCCTCGACCGAGCCGCCGCCGCGGGCGACCACGATCACCTCGACCGCGGCGTTGCGGTCGAGGCGCTCGACCGCCTCGATCACCTCGCTGGCGGACCGGGGCCCCTGCATCGCGGCGTACGCGACCTCGAACGTGACCGCCGGCCAGCGGCGGCGGGCGTTCTCGAGCACATCGCGCTCGGCGGCCGAGTTGGGAGCCGTCACCAGGCCGACGGTGCCGGGCAGGAAGGGCAGCGGCCGCTTGAGCTCGGCGGCGAACAGCCCCTCGGCGGCGAGCAGCTGGCGGCGCCGCTCGAGCCGGGCGAGCAGCTCGCCGAGGCCGACCATCCTGATCTCGCGGGCGTAGAGGGACAGTGTGCCGCGGTTGGCGTAGTAGGAAGGCTTGGCGTGCAGCACCACGCTCGCGCCCTCGACCAGCGGCGGGTTGAGGCCGTCGAACAGCGTGCGCGAGCAGGTGACGGGCACCGAGATGTCGGCGACGGCGTCGCGCAGCGTGAGGAACACGGTGTTCATGCCGGGGCGGCGGCTCACCTGGGCGACCTGCCCCTCGACCCACACCGCGCCGAGCCGGTCGACCCAGCCGGCGATCGCGTTGGCGATCTGCCGCACCGGGGCCGGCGACTCGAGCGAGGTCTCCAGGGCCATGCCCGCGAGATTAGGGGATCGCACCCCCACACCTAGACTGGCGGGCATGAGCACCGAGATCGGCATGCCGCCCGTGCTGTCGCCGCAGGAGGCGGAGAAGGCCGTCCTGCTGGCGGCGCCGCGCGGCTACTGCGCCGGCGTCGACCGTGCGGTGATCACCGTCGAGAAGGCGCTGGACCTCTACGGCGCGCCCGTCTACGTGCGCAAGCAGATCGTGCACAACAAGCACGTGGTCGCCGACCTCGAGTCGCGTGGGGCGATCTTCGTCGAGGAGCTCTCCGAGGTGCCCGAGGGCCAGACCGTGGTGTTCTCCGCCCATGGCGTGTCCCCGGAGGTGCACCGGCAGGCCGAGGAGCGGTCGCTGAAGACCATCGACGCGACCTGCCCGCTCGTCACCAAGGTCCACCACGAGGCCAAGCGCTTCGCTGGCGAGGACTACGACATCCTGCTGATCGGTCACGCCGGCCACGAAGAGGTCGAGGGCACCGCGGGCGAGGCCCCGGAGCACATCCAGCTGGTGCAGGGCCCCGCCGACGTCGCCGGCATCACGGTCCGCGACCCGAAGCGCGTCGCGTGGCTCTCCCAGACCACGCTGTCGGTCGACGAGACGCTCGAGACCGTGGCCGCCATCCGTGAACGCTTCCCGGACCTGCTCGACCCGCCCAGCGACGACATCTGCTACGCCACCCAGAACCGGCAGCTGGCGGTCAAGGAGATCGCCCAGGGCTCCGACCTGGTGATCGTGGTCGGCTCGGGCAACTCCTCCAACTCGGTGCGGCTGGTCGAGGTGGCACTCGAGGCCGGCGCGCGGGCGTCGTACCGCGTCGACGACGCCGCCGAGATCGACGAGGCCTGGCTCGAGGGTGTCCGCACGGTCAGCGTGACCTCGGGGGCGAGCGTCCCGGAGGAGCTGGTGAAGGGCGTCCTGACGTTCCTGGCCGAGCGGGGCTACCCCGACGCCAAGGCCGTGCACAGCGCCGAGGAGTCGCTGATCTTCGCGCTGCCCCCGGAGCTGCGGCGCGACCTCAAGGCCGCGGGACGGAGCTGAGACGATGGCCCGCTACGTCGACGTCCACCCCGACAACCCCCAGCCGCGGCTGCTCGGCCAGATCGCCGACGCGCTGCGCGAGGACCAGCTGATCGCCTACCCGACCGACTCCGGCTATGCGCTGGGGTGCCGGCTCGGCAACCGCGACGGCCGCGACCGCATCCTGCGCATCCGCGGTCTCGACGAGAAGCACCACTTCACGCTGATGTGCAAGGACTTCTCCCAGCTGGGGCACTTCGTCCAGGTCGACAACGCGGCGTTCCGGGCGATCAAGGCGGCGACCCCCGGTCCCTACACGTTCATCCTGCCGGCCACCCAGGAGGTGCCGCGCCGGTTGATGCACCCCAAGAAGCGCACGGTCGGCGTGCGGATCCCCGACCACGTGTTCGACCAGGCCCTGCTCGAGACCCTCGGCGAGGCGCTGCTGACCAGCACCCTGATCCTCCCCGGCGAGACCGAGCCGCGCAGCATGGGCTGGGAGATCAAGGAGGAGCTCGACCACGAGGTCGACCTGGTCGTCGAGGCCGGGGAGACGCTGGCCGAGCCGACCACGGTCATCGACTGGTCGGAGGGCTACCCCGAGGTGGTGCGCGTCGGCGCCGGCGACCCCGACCGCTTCGAGGCGGCCAACACCCGCTGACGTACGGCGAGGATCGCCCCGCACAGCAGGTAGCCCGTGACCAGCGCACCCGCGTGGTGGGCGAGCCCCGTGACCACCGCCTGCACGACACCGTCGCCCGGGTCGGCGATCGTGTCGGGCCGGGTGGCGCCCAGCAGCGCGAACACCACGACCATCAGCATCGGCGGCAGCACGCCGACCGTGAAGAAGTCGGCCGGCCGCACGGCCAGCGCGGTGGCGATGCAGAGCAGCACGAAGCAGACGTCGAACAGCAGGCCCACGTGGCCGACGAGCGACTGGTCGAGGACGACCGCCGTGAGGGCGAGCGCCAGCCCGAGCGCGACGACCTGCCGGCCGGGCTCGTGACCCTCCTCCCAGAGGGTGCGGCGCTGGCTCACCGTGGGGCTCGCCTCTCGGTTCACAGGGCCACGGTATGGTCCGGCCCCGGGTCGTCGTCGGCGGCGCGCCGTTCCACGGACCGCAGGCCTGTGGGTGGTAGAGACCGGGCCGTGGACTCGACCTGGCGGGGTGTGGGGAGTCCCTCGTCGGTGACGGAGAGGTCCGCGAAGCGGCGGGCGCTGACCAGCACCCGGGACTCCAGGGAGCCCACGGACTGGTTGTAGTGGCCAACCGCGGCGTTCAGGGAGCGGCCGAGCTGGTCGAGGTGGCCGGTCATGCCGAGCAGCCGGCCGTGGAGCTCGCGCCCCAGCCGGTGGATCTCGCGCGCCTGGTCGGCCAGCGCCTCGTGGGTCCAGCCGTGGGCGACCGTGCGCAGCAGCGCGATCAGCGTGGTGGGGGTGGCGAGGACGACCTGGCGCGCGGCCGCGTACTCGATCAGGCCGGCGTCGGTCTCGAGGGCGGCGGCGAGGAACGACTCGGCCGGGACGAACAGCACCACGAACTCGGGGCTCTCCTCCAGGGAGCGCCAGTACTGCTTGGACCCGAGGACGTCGATGTGGGTGCGCAGCTGGACGACGTGGCGGCGCAGGTGGTCGCGGCGTGCGTCCTCGTCGTCGGTGGAGGTCGCGTCGAGGTAGGCGTCCAGCGGCACCTTCGCGTCGACCACCACCTGCCGCCCGCCGACCAGGTGCACGACGAGGTCGGGGCGGCGCGCGCCGTCGTCGAGCCGCACCTGCTCGGTGAAGTCGCACCGGTCCACCAGCCCGGCGAGCTCGACGGCGCGGCGCAGGTGCAGCTCGCCCCACCGGCCGCGCACCTGGGGCTTGCGCAGCGCGGTCGACAGCGACTGGGTCTCGCGGCGCAGGCCCTCGGCGCTCAACCGCATGTCGAGCACCTGCTGGTTGAGCTGGCCCTGCCAGGTGGCGCGCTGGTGGTCGAGGTCGCGCATCTGGTCGCTGAGCCGGTCGAGGCCCTGCATCACCTCGGCCTGGTCGACCATGCCCTCGGCGAACGTCGTGCGCGAACGCGCCCACAAGACACCGACCAGGCACCCGAGGGCGAGCCCGACGAGCAGGGTGAGGAAGAGCGCGATGGTCTCCATGGCCCCAGCATGGCGGGGCCCACCGACAGCCCGGCCGTGGCGCGTCGCGAGGGCTGTCGGATTCGGCTGCTCAGGCCAGGTCGACGACCACGGGGGCGTGGTCGGAGGCGCCGGTGCCGGCCCGCTCCTCGCGGTCGATGAACGCGCCGGTCACGCGGGCAGCCAGGGACGCCGACCCGAGCACGAAGTCGATGCGCATGCCGCGGTTGCGCTCGTAGCGCTGCCGGTAGTAGTCCCAGTAGGTGTAGACCTCCGGGCCCGGCGCGTGCGGACGGACCACGTCGACGTACCCGTCGTCGAGGAAGGCCTGGAAGGCCGCGCGCTCGGGCGGGGTGACGTGGGTCGACCGCGCGAACTGCGCCATGTCGAACACGTCCTCGTCTGCCGGGGCGATGTTCCAGTCACCCACGAGCGCGACGTCCTGGTCGCGCCAGCCGAGCGCGGCCTCGCGCAGCCGGGCCAGCCAGTCGAGCTTGTAGACGTAGTGCGGGTCGTCGGGCTTGCGGCCGTTGGGGACGTAGAGCGACCAGACGCGTACGCCGCCGCAGGTCGCGCCGATCGCGCGCGACTCGACGTCGGCGGACTCACCCCAGCCCGGCTGGCCGGGGAACCCGGTCTCGACGTCCTCGAGCCCGACCCGGCTGATCACGGCCACGCCGTTCCACTGGTTCACGCCCGCCACCGCGACCTCGTAGCCGCGGGCCTCGATGCCCATCAGCGGCAGCTGGTCGGCGCGGGCCTTGGTCTCCTGGAGCGCGAGCACGTCGATCTCGTGCCGGTCCAAGAAGGCCTCGACCCGGTCGATCCGCGAGCGCAGGGAGTTGACGTTCCAGGTGGCGATCCGCACGACGCACACCCTAATCCGGCGGCATGTCCGGGCCGCCAGACCTATCCTCGACACCATGGCGCCGACCCTGACCGAGATCCGGCGCTATCTCGTCAAGTCGTGCGCCGGACACCCGGTGGCGTCGGCGGTCGTCGAGCCCTGGGGGCTCGCCGGCGACCGCCGATGGATGGTCGTCGACGACGACGGTGTGCCGATCACGGCCCGCGACGTGAACCGGATGGTGCTGGTCCACGCCGAGCCGACGGCGACCGGACTGCGGCTGGAAGCTCCCGACCTGCCGACCCTCGAGGTCGCGGTGCCGAACCCGGCGCTGCAGGTCCCCGTCGAGGTCTGGGGCTCCGAGCTCACCGCGGCGAGCGCCGGGGCGGAGGCCGACGCGTGGTTCGGCAAGGTGGTCGGCCAGCCCGCGCGGCTGGTCCATCTCGACGACCCGCGGCGACGCACGACCGACCCGAGGTTCAGCGAGCCCGGCGACCGGGTCTCGTTCGCGGACGGGTTCCCGTTGTTGCTGGCGACCGAGGACTCGCTGGCCGCGCTGAACGACGAGATCCTGATGGCTTCGTACGCCGAGCGCGAGCCGCTCCCGATCAGCCGCTTCCGCCCGAGTGTCGTGGTCGCGGGCTTCGAGCCGTGGGCGGAGGACGACTGGCGGCGGGTCCGGATCGGTGACGCGGTCTTCCGGGCGGTCAAGGGTTGCGACCGGTGCGTGATGACCACGATCGACCCGGACACCGGTCTGCGCGAGAAGGAGCCGGTCGCGACGCTGGCGCGGATCCGGCGCTGGGACGGCAAGACCTGGTTCGGCGTGAACCTGGTCCCGGACAACCCCGGGGTGATGATCCGGGTGGGCGACGACGTCGAGGTGCTCGAGGCGGTGTCGCCCGGAGACGGCCCGGTGCGCTGACCGGAGGCGCGTCCTCTGCTTGGATGCGGCGCATGGAGCACCCATGAGACGCACCGTGCAGTGGCTGCTCGTCGGCGCGATCGCGCTCGACGTGGCCTACTGGTCGATCTGGTTCGCCGACCGTGACGCGCTCGCGAGCGAGCACACGCAGGCCTACTACGACTTCGAGAACGCCTTCCCGCTCGCGGACCTCTGGCTCGGGATCGCGTGCGCGCTGGCGCTGGTCACGCTGACCCGTCGTACGCCGGCGGCGCTGTTCTGGCTGATCGCCGCGGGAGCCTCGGGGATGTACCTGTTCGGCATGGACCTGCTCTACGACCTCGAGCACGACATCTTCGCCTCAGGTGGGGGAGGAGTGATCGAGGCCGGCATCGTCACGGTGACGCTGGTCTTCTCGCTGATCGTGCTGCGGTTCGCGTGGTCCCGGCGGGCCGAGCTGCTCGCCGGCGATGCGGGGAGCACCTCGCCCGCGCCGTAGACTCGCCGCCCGTGGCACTCACCATCGGCATCGTCGGACTGCCCAACGCCGGCAAGTCCACCCTCTTCAACGCCCTGACCAAGAACAACGTGCTCGCGGCGAACTACCCGTTCGCGACGATCGAGCCGAACGTCGGTGTGGTGGGGGTCCCCGACGAGCGGCTCGCGAAGCTGGCCGAGGTGTTCGGCTCGGCCAAGCTCCTGCCCGCGACCGTCGAGTTCGTCGACATCGCGGGCATCGTCCGCGGTGCGTCCGAGGGCGAGGGGCTGGGCAACAAGTTCCTCTCCCACATCCGGGAGTCGGCTGCGATCTGCCAGGTGACGCGCGTGTTCCGCGACGAGGACGTCACGCACGTGGACGGTGAGGTCAACCCGGCCAGCGACATCTCCACGATCCAGACCGAGCTGATCCTCGCCGACCTGCAGACGGTCGAGAAGGCGATCCCGCGCCTGGAGAAGGAGGCGCGCACCAAGAAGGAGCTGGCCGCCAACCTCGAGGCCGCCAAGGAGGCGCTCGCCCACCTCGAGGCCGGTACGCCGATCATCGCCACGTCGGTCGACCGCACGCTGATCCGCGAGCTGTCGCTGCTGACGGCCAAGCCGTTCATCTACGTGTTCAACTGCGACGCCGACGAGCTGGGCGACGACACCCTGAAGAACCGGATGCGCGAGATCGTCGCGCCGTCCGAGGCGATCTTCCTCGACGCGAAGTTCGAGGCCGAGCTGGTCGAGCTCGGCGACGACGACGAGGCCCGCGAGATGCTCCACGAGATGGGCGTCGAGGAGCCCGGTCTGGAGGTGCTGGCCCGGGTCGGCTTCGACACCCTCGGCCTGCAGACCTACCTCACCGCCGGCCCCAAGGAGACCCGCGCCTGGACGATCCCCCAGGGTGCGACCGCCCCCGAGGCTGCCGGCGTGATCCACACCGACTTCCAGCGCGGCTTCATCAAGGCCGAGATCGTCTCCTTCGACGACCTGATGGAGGCCGGCTCCATGCTCAAGGCCAAGGAGGCCGGCCGGGTCCGCATGGAGGGCAAGGACTACGTCATGCAGGACGGCGACGTCGTCGAGTTCCGCTTCAACGTCTGAGCCGCTGCGGCGAAGCCGCAGCGACGCGAAGAGGTTGAGGGAGCCCCGCAGCCGAGCCTGCGAGGCGGCGACGGGCGGCTCGAAACCTGAGACACGAGGTCACCGGACACGATCGGCCGGGCGGCGATCGGTGGCCTGAGATCGAGCTGCACGCTCAGAACGTGGTGCGGTCCTCACCTCGACGCCGGGTCACCCAGACCGCGGCGCCGACCAGCAGCCCGCCGGTGACGATCAGCGTCAAGGCGGCGGAGAGCCGCCCGGGGAACCACTCGACCATCGCGCGCGGAGCCGTCCACAACAGCAGGACGGCACCCACGCCGAGCCAGGCCAGGTCGCGCTCGACGAGCGCAAGGACCACGAGCCCGAGGGCCGTCGCGACGCCGAGAACGATCCCGATGTCGGTGCCGCCTGATCCGATGGTGACCGTGCCGAAGCCGGCGGCGACCGCCCCGGTCGCCACCCCGACCTCGCGGGGTTCGAGCAGGCCGCCCCAGGCCATGGCCGCCCACGCGACACCGACGACCCACACGGCGAGCCCCGGGCTGGAGTCGGAGTCCGTGATGCGGAGCCCTGCGGCCGCCGCCCAGAGCATCACGGGCACGAGCAGCGCGAGCTGCTGGAGCCAGGTACGCCGCAGCCGCCACAGCACCGCGGCCAGCACGGCGGTCGGCGGCGCGAGGATGAGCAGCGCGTCCTCGTCGGTCTGGTCGAGCAGGTCGACGGACAGCACGGTGAAGAACGCTCCGGTCGCGGCGACCCCGAGAGCCCACAGGACGGAGCGGAGCCGGCCCGCAGCTGGACCGAGCCGGTCGGGCACGGCAGCACCGGCGACGACGAGCGCGATGGCGGCGGCAGCGACGAGCACCATGCGCAGCCCGATCGGGAGGTCCGGCCAGTACAGGCCGACCAGCAGCCCCGTGCCCACCAGCATGATCACGCCGCCGAGGTAGCCGAGCGCCTCGACCACGAGCGAGGGCCCGGGCTCTTCCACGCGCAGCGGGCGCTGGATGCCCGGGGAGCTCTGCCGACCTGCGGACCGCGCCTCATGAGCCGCGATGGCCTGACCCTGCTCACGCGTGATCAGGCCGGCCCGGACCCAGGCGTCGATGCGCCGGGTCAGCGCGGCGGGAGCGGTCGGCTGACGTGGCGAGGCGGGGGCGATGCGGTGGACGGCCGTGGCTCGCATGGCAACCTCCTGGGATGCCGCGGACGGGCGGGACCCGCCCGCACCTCCATGCTGCGCGCCGGTGCGCGCGCACGGCAGGGCCCAAAGGTGGTCCGAGACGGGACCTAGTGGTCCCCCGGATTGGGCTGCCCGGTCGTGGGCCTCACGACCGGCTAGGAGGCGTTCTCAGGCACACGACCCGTCGCCGGGCCGGCGAGCGTGACCACGGGTCCGGCGTCCGGGCGCCACCCGGGCGGCCCGAACACGTAGCCGAGCTTGTCGCGCAGCGTCGGGGCCCGGCGTACGTCGCGGGCGATCGCGGCGTACTCATGGGTCTGCAGCCGGACGAGGTGGTGGGTGCCGACCGGGGTGGTCAGGCCGTACGTCGGGCGGTGCAGCTCGGGCTGGAACGAGCCGAAGAGCCGGTCCCAGACGATCAGGATCCCGCCGTAGTTGCGGTCGAGGTACTCCGGGTCGCTGCCGTGGTGGACCCGGTGGTGCGAGGGCGTGTTGAGCAGCAGCTCGACCGGCCGCCACAGCTTGTCGACCCGCTCGGTGTGCACGAAGAACTGGTAGACGAGGCTGACCGAGAAGCCGAGGAACACCAGCGCCGGCGGCACCCCGAGCAGGGGGAGCGGCAGCCAGAAGAGGATCTCCGCGGAGTTGTTCCACTTCTGCCGCAGCGCCGTGGCGAAGTTGAAGTACTCGCTCGAGTGGTGCGCCTGGTGGGTGGCCCACACCAGCCGCACCCGGTGGGCGACCCGGTGTGCCCAGTAGAACAGGAAGTCGACCCCGAGGATCGCGATCGCCCAGGTCCACCAGGCGTCGACGGGCAGGTGCCAGGGAGCGACCCAGGCGAACAGGGCGGCGTAGAGCACCAGCGCCCCGGCCTTCCACAGGCTCATCGTGAGGATCGAGACCACGCCCATCGACAAGCTGGCGACGGCGTCGCGGCGGTCGTAGCCACCGGGCAGCGGCAGCGCCCGGCCGTCCGGGGCGCGCCGGTCGGCGTCGGGGCGCTCGTCCTCGAGCAGGTATGCCGCAAGCCCCTCCAGCCCGACGAACAACAAGAAGAACGGCGCCGCGAGGGCCACCGGGTCGTGCAGCGCGTCCGGGATCGACTGCCAGAGGTTCGCGACTGCCTGCATGCGGGCAGACGATAGTGGAGCGCCCGGGCCTACGCGATGCTTCTGAGCGCGTCGATCAGGGGCCGCGGGTCGGGGGCCTCACCCGTCGCCTGGAGGATCACCGTGTCCGCGCCGGCCGCGCCGAGTGCGCCGAGCCGGCCGGGCAGCCCGGGGAGGTCGTGCGGACCGACCTCGACGTAGACGGCCAGGTGGGCGTCCCGCACCAGGGCGCGCGCCCGGCGTACGGCGTCGGTGTCGGCGGACGAGTCGAGCAGCAGTCCGTCGGCGACCTCGCCGGCCAGCGCGATCGTGCGGGGGCCGTGACCGCCCAGGAGCAGGCGGGGCGGGATCGGTGGCGGCCAGTCGAGGGCCACCCGGTCGAGCTGGACGTAGCGGCCCGAGACGTCCACGGTCTCGCCGGCCAGCAGGGACCGGACCGCCGTGGTGTGCTCGCGCAGGAGCGTCAGCGGCGACTCGACGGACGCCCCGACCTGGGCCATCCACTCCTGCACGCCGTGGCCGAGGGTGACGGCCAGCCGGCCGGGGAACATCCGGGCGAGCGTCGCGATCTCCATGGCGGCCAGCGCCGGGTTGCGCAGGGGCACCGGCAGCAGCCCGACGCCCACGACGAGCCGCTCGGACCAGGCGAGCGCGGCGGCCGCGGTGGTCAGCCCACCCTCGAGGAAGCAGTCCTCCCACAACCACAGCTCGGCAAGCCCGCCCGCCTCGGCGTGCTCGACCACCGCGCGCAGGTCCTCGGGTGGCGACTGGGGACGGAAGACGACGCCGGTGCCGGGGCCGGTCGTGGGGCCGTTCGTGGGGGCCATGGCGCCAGCCTGCCACGGCCCGTGGACGTCAGTGCTTCGGGGACCGCCGGGAGCGGATGGTCTGCACCGCCTGCTTGATCCGGCGCTGGTTGGCGGGCTTGCGCGACTCGTCGTAGAGCCTCTTGGCGATGCCGATGGCGGCGGCGGTGCGGAACAGCTTCATGTCGGGTGCGGTACCCGCCGCGCCGACACCGATGCCTGTCAGACGCTGGCGACCCAGCGGCCCAGGACGGTCTCGAGCGACCCGGGGTTGACCGGCTTGGAGAGGTAGTCGTCCATGCCTGCTTCCAGGCACCGATCGCGGTCCTCGGTGCTGGCGCTCGCGGTCATCGCGATGATCGGCGTGTGGTGCACGTCGCCTTCGAGGCGGCGGATCTCCCCGGTCGCCTCGAACCCGTCCATGCCCGGCATCTGCAGGTCCATGAGCACGGCGTCGAAGCGCCGGCGGCCCATCGCCGCCAGCGCGGCGAGCCCGTCGCCGGCGACCTCGGCGGTGTAGCCGAGGTGCTCGAGGATGCCGACCGCGACGAGCTGGTTGATCTCGCCGTCCTCGACCACGAGGATCCGGCCGCGCCCGACAGGGGTCGCGGGTACCCGCAGCTCCACCGGCTCGCGGTGGGTGCCGACGATCTCCAGCAGCGTGGAGTGGAGGCGGGAGAGCTGGACCGGCTTGGTCATGCTCGCCGCGATACCCACCGAGCGGGCCTCGGTCTGGCTGACGTCGCCGCCGGAGGTGAGCAGCGCCATGCCGATGCCGTCGAGCTCGGGCTCGCTCGAGATGCGGTGGGCCAGCTCGAGGCCGTCCATCTCAGGCATGCACAGGTCGAGCACCGCGAGGTCGAAGGGCCGCCCGGTCCGTACGGCGCCGGCGAGCGCCGCCAGGGCCTGCACACCGCTCTCGGCGAGCTCGACCTTCATGCCCCAGGCGCTGAGCTGGTCATGGAGGATCGTGCGGTTGGTCTGGTTGTCGTCGACCACGAGCACGCGCATCCCGGCGAGGTCGTCACCGCCGCGCGGCGCGCTGGCCGAAGCCGTCTCCGCGAGCCCGAGCGGGAGCGTGAACCAGAACGTGCTGCCCAGCCCGGGCCGGCTGTCGACGCCGATCTGCCCGCCCATCGCGGTCACCAGGTGCTCGCTGATCGCCAGGCCCAGACCGGTCCCGCCGTAGCGACGGGTCGTGGAGGAGTCGCCCTGGGCGAAAGGCTCGAAGAGACGGGCGCGGTCCTCGTCGGCGATGCCGATCCCGGTGTCGCTGACCTCGAACCGCACCAGCAGGCCCGTGTCGGTGCTCGCGTCGAGGCTCGCGCGCACGAGCACCTCGCCGCGGCTGGTGAACTTGACGGCGTTGCCGGCGAGGTTGAGCAGCACCTGGCGCAGTCGGGACGGGTCGCCGCGCAGGCCGGTGGGGAGCTCGGGGGAGCAGTAGGCGAGGAGCTCCAGGCCCTTCTCCTGCGCCGGCTCCGAGGTCAGCTCGGCGACCTCCTCGATGATCTGGACCAGGTCGAAGTCGATGGTCTCCAGGTCCAGGCGGCCGGCCTCGACCTTGGAGAAGTCCAAGATGTCGTTGATGATCGACATCAGCGCGTTGCCGGCGTTGTGGACGCCCTCGGCGTACTGGCGCTGGCGCTCGTCGAGCTCGGTCGAGAGCAGCAGCCCGGTCAGCCCGATGACGCCGTTCATGGGCGTGCGGATCTCGTGGCTCATGGTGGCGAGGAACGTCGACTTGGCGCGCGAGGCCTCGAGTGCCAGGTCCCGGGCAGCGGCGAGCTCCAGCCGGGTCTTGTACTCCGAGGTCAGCAGGCGCTCGGTGCGCCAGAAGGCGACGAGCGCCATCGCGAAGACGCCGACGGCGATCGCCAGTGACCGCTCGCGGCCCGTGTGCTCGGTGACGAGCAGGAGGGTGGGCGGGACGAGCATCGGCCCGATGGCGATGCCGAGCTTGACGAGGGGGCGCTGGTCGCGCACCGCCTGGTCGGGGACCGGGTCGATCACGACAACCCGGCGGAACGTCCAGGTGGCCATCAGTACCGCGCCGAGCATCCAGCCGGAGTCGAGGATCGCGGAGAGGGTGCCGGTGGCGGAGGTCGCCAGGTAGCCGGTGTCGGAGATCAACCAGCACAGGGCGCCCAACGGGAGCCCCGGGCCGATGACCTTGCGGGTCCTGCGCTGGGACCCCGCCCGCAGGACGAGCGCGAGCAGCACCGCGTCGAAGACGGGGTAGGTGGCCCACACGACCCGGGTCAGCGCCGACACGTCGTCTCGCGCCATGATCGTGTGGATCGACATGCTCCAGAACACGAGCAGGCTGACCACGACGATCGTCAGGGAGTCGATGACCGAGTCGAGGTCGGTGCGGAACCTGCCGTCGCTGCGCCGCAGCATGGTCATCGACACCGCTGCGCCGATGCCGACGTAGCTGAGCAGGTAGGGGATGTCGGCCACCGAGACGTCCGGTTGGTGTCCGGTCCAGACGTAGATGACCCAGATCAGGTCGCCGAGCGCCGATGCGGTGAGGCCGCTGGCGAGCAGTGCGGGGACGAGCCGGTGCTCGCGCGGGGTCAGCGCGGTCCCGGTCCAGGCGGCGAGGGAGCCGAGCCAGACGCCGAGGAGGTACGTCGTGTCACCCACGGTGCCGGTCGGCCGGATCAGGTGGAGAATCACGAGTACAGCCGTCAGCCCCCACAGGCTGACGGCAGGCCGAACCGGTCGGATGCCTCGCAACGTTCCCCCTTTCCAAGATCGTAACGGGTGGATGGGTCTCAGGTCCTGGGTTCAAGGGACCCTCGCGACCGGGACGAACGACCTAGACTCCCGCCACCATGAGGAACTCCACGAGGGTCCGTCCCGGTATCCGGGCACTCGACCGGCTGATGAAGGCGAATCCCGGGTTCTCGGTGGCCCGGATGTCGGCCGAGCAGCTCGAGAAGGCGCAGTCGGCGACGATCCCGGACGGCGGCCCGGCGAGCCTCGTGCTCGGCCGGCTCCAGCCGGGCGTCGACGTACGCACGACGTCGTTCCCGGCGCGTCACGGCGAGCTACCGGTGCGGGTCTACACCCCGCAGAGCTTCTCGCGACGACCGCGACCGGTCGTGCTCAACTTCCACGGCGGCGGGTTCGTGCTCGGCAGCGCCCGGCAGTGCGACTGGACCTGCAGCATCGTGGCGAAGGAGCTCGATGCGGTCGTCGTGTCCGTGGACTACCGGCTGGCGCCGACCCACCGGTTCCCCGCGGGCGTGGAGGACTGCCACGACGCCCTGCTGTGGACCGTGGCCCACGCGGCCGACCTGGGCGGCGATCCCGAGCGCCTCGGCGTGATGGGCGACAGCGCCGGCGGCAACCTCGCGACCGTGGTCGCGATCCTGGCCCGTGACGCGGGTGGCCCGCGGATCGGGCACCAGGCGCTGATCTACCCCGCCACCGACTTCACCGACCGGGTCGAGAGCGACGCGTCGTACGTCGCGAACGTCCGCGGGATCGTGCTGTCCAACGAGGACATGGAGGTGTTTGCCGGCCACTACGTCACCGACGACGTCGACCTCAGCGACCCGCGGCTCTCCCCGGCCCTCGCCGACCTGCGCGGGCTGCCTCCCGCGGTGGTCGTCGTGGCGGGCCTCGACCCGCTGCACGACAGCGGGGTGCGCTACGCCCAGGCGCTCGCGGACGCCGGCGTGCCGGTGCGGGTGGAGGACTTCCACCTGATGCCGCACGGGTTCCTCAGCTTCCCGTACCTCTGCCGGTCGGCGCGGCCTGCGATGACCGCGATCGTCGCCTCCCAGCGCGCCGCGCTCGCCTGAGGATCAGCCCGCGGCCTCGACCAGCTTGCGGCGCAGGGCGAGGGTCGCCCGGCTGTGCAGCTGGCTGACCCGCGACTCGGTCACACCCAGCACCTGCCCGATCTCGGCCAGCGTGAGCCGCTCCCAGTAGTACAGCGCGACCACGACCTGGTCGCGCTCGGGCAGCTCGCGCACCGCTGCCAGGAATCCCGGCGGGATGTCGTCGTCGGCGCCGGGCAGGTCGGCCGTCGCCCGCGGTGCCTCGTCGTCCTCGAGCACGGTCTCGAAGCTCACGACGCTGGTGTGGGCCGTCTGGCCGTAGATCTTGCGCAGCTCCGCGACGGTGATCCCGAGCTCGGCGGCCACCTCGGCGTCGTTGGGCGCGCGGCCCAGGGACCGTTCGAGTGCGGCCTGGGCGGCGTCGATCTCGCGGATCTTCTCGCGCACCGACCTCGGCACCCAGTCGGTGGCGCGGAGCCCGTCGACCATCGCCCCGCGGATCCGGGACACGGCGTAGGTCTGGAACTGCAGGCCGCGCTCGGGCTCGAACTTCTCCAGCGCGTCCATCAGCCCGATCACCCCGTCGGAGACCAGATCGGCCTGCTCGACCGCCGGCGGGAGGCCGGACCGCACGCGGCCGGCCACGAACTTCACCAGGGGTGAGTAGTGCACGATCAGGCGGTCGCGGGCCTCGCGGTCGCCGTGCTGCTTGAACCGGTCCCAGAGCACATCGACGGGGTTGTCGGTCAACACGCTCACCTCCCGTGGTCGTGGGCCCAGGCTAGTGGTCACCACCCTTGGTTCGTCCCGGATGAACCAACGGCGGCAACCACGAGTGGCAGTTCCCCGTCCGTCCCGGGACATGCTCGCGTCGTGTCAGGCAGGCTCGCCGGCGTACTCGAAGTGCCACGGCTCGGGCCGGCTCCCGCCGGCCGCCGCCCAACCGGGATGGACCCAGCCGTACGACGGAGCGTGCCTCACCATCCAGTCGAACTCCTCGGAGTCGAAGCGCTCGATCCCGCCGCACAGGTCGACGGCCAGACCGAGCCCGTGCACGGAGGTTCCCGGAGCGGCGGCGAGGCCGGGCTTGGTGCTGAACGTCTTCTCCTGGCCCGCGCGCGACCGGTAGGAGTCGGTGATGCACAGCGGGCTGCCGAGGCCCTCGGCGTACGCCGCGGAGAGGAGCCGGAACGCCACCGCGGCGTCGCAGCGCAGCCGCTGTGCGCCTTCCGGCGTCGCGGGGCACAGGGCGGTCGCCGGCATCTCCCCGTTGGGATAGGTGATCCGCGGCCGCTCGGGGACGTCGAGCACGAGCGCCGGGTCGTAGGCCTCGCCGTCCAGTCGGATCTCGAGGTGCAGGTGTGGCCCGCTGGCGTTGCCGCGGGCGCCGACGAGGCCGACTGCGGCGCCCCGCTGCACGACCTGGCCGGTGACCACGTCGACCCGGGAGAGGTGGGCGTACCAGCTCTCGACGCCGCCGCCGTGGTCGATCCGCACCAGGGTCCCGGCCCAGGCGGGGTGCTCCACGGTGACGGTGCCGGAGCCCACGGCGACGACCGGCGTCCCGGTCGGCGCCGCGAAGTCCAGGCCGGTGTGCATGCCGGTCGACCAGCGCGGTCCGGCACTGCCGAAGCCGGCGGTGAGGTGGTAGGCACCCGGCGCGACCGGCAGGCCGAGGACCGCGCCTGACGCGGCGGTCACGTCGGTCGTGGCCGCGCCGCAGACGCCGCCGGACGGGGGTGGGGCGTGGTGCCCGCCGCTCGCCACTCCGGCGCGGCGGACCCCGAGCACCGGGCCGGTCAGCGGCCGCACGGCCGCGATGCCGGTCACAGGATCGGCGACGACGACCTGGTCGCGACCGACGTACACGCCGGTGGCGCCGAGGCCGTCGCGACGGCCGCCGAGCACGATCACGTCACCGATCTGCACCGAGGACGCCGGGACCGGACGCAGCCGGTCCCACTGGCCGGCGGCGTCCGCAGGCAACGGCTCGACCGACGCGGAGGCACCCCAGGCGTTGGCGACCAGGCCGCCGCAGGCGTAGGTCACCGGGTCGACCGCGCCGGGCACCTGGAGCAGTCCGACTCGGTGGAACGCGTCGGAGACCGCCCGGACGGCCTCGGCCGAGACGACGATGAGCGTGCGCGAGCCCGGCGGGTCGAGGACCGCGACGCCGGGTGAGTCCTGGTTGCGCGCGTCGCGCAGCGGCTCGAGCGGTGCGGCCGGCCCCGCGGCCAGGTCGGCGAGCGAGGGTGGCACGACGGCGTTGGCGGCGAGCGTGCGCAGGTAGTGCTGCCAGGCGCGCAGCGCCCGCTGGTTGCGACGGTCCTGGGCGGGGTCGGTGACGGCGTACGCCGGCTGGAACCGGGCCCGCCGGATCGCGGCGTCGGCCACCTGGCTCGCCGTCCACGCGGCCTCGACCCGCGCCTGCCGGCGCTCGGCCTGCTCCCAGGCGAGCCGGGCGTCCTCGGTCTCGGCGATCCGGTCGGACAGAGCGTCGTCGACGATCGTGACGAGGTTGCGCGCGAACGCCGCGTCGTCGGCCGCCTCGGCGGCGCGGTCGAGGTCGGAGGGCCCTGGGTCGAGCAGGTCACCGACCGCGTGGAAGAACCCGCCGCCCTCGTCCTCCACCAGGGCGCGGAGGCGGGCTGCCTCGGCCTCCGCGTCTGCGGCGGAGGCGGCCAGCCGGTCGCGCTGCTCGCTGAGGGCAGCCACGTCCGCGCGCGCCTGCTCGTACGCCGCGCGGGCATCGTCGACCGACGGTGCGGAGGTGCTGGACGGGGACGTGGACCCGGTGGCGGTCGCAGGACTCACCAGGAGCGGGACCGCCAGGACCGACGCGACGCACCCGGCGGCGAGGTGCAGCAGGAGTCGCGTGGTCATCGGGATCACTCGTCGAGGAAGGCGATCTCCTGCAGCAGCGCCAGCGAGTGGCGCTCCTCGGGATCGGGCAGGTCGGGCAGCGGAAGTGCCGGCACCGGCAGTGCCGCCAGCGGCGGCGGGGTGGGTGCCGGGGGAGCCACAGGTGTGACGGTCGCCGGGGGAGCGGCCGGGATCGGGGCGAGCGCGGGGGCCGGGACGGCGAAGACCGTGCGCACCACCGCGGCCATCTCGCGCAGCAGCGCGACCGCCTCGTCGTGGTCGACGGTCGGCGCCGGCTCACCGGTCACGATCTCCATGGATGTCCTTGGCTGATGAGGGGCTGATGACGGAGGGGTGAGCCGCCCTGTTGAGCGGCTCCACCCCTCGCGGCGTGTGTCAGCAGCCAGCTCCCGCGGTGGGCTGAAGGCCTCCGCCGTTCTCCAGGTACTTCCACTGCTTGGCGACTGCGTTGGCCGAACCACCCGCGTTGAAGCCGGAGATGCAGAAGTCGCCACCGGTGGTGGTGCCAGAGACCGCGAAGGTGGTGCCTGAATCCTTCTTCCATCCCGCCGCCAAGAGGCTTGCCTCGGAGAAGGCGACAGAGGTGGTCGGGTTGTCGGTGGTGATCGTCGCCGCCACTGTCGCGGCATTCTTGAGGTCCGACTTGATACTGGCGTCGACCCCCTTCTGACGCTGGTTGAGGAAGATCGGGATGGCGATCGCGGCCAGGATGCCGATGATCACGATGACGACGAGGAGCTCGATCAGGGTGAAGCCCTGGTCCTTCTCCTTCAGGGACTTCTGCATCCGAGCAAGCATGGAGCTTCTCCTGTGGGGGTTGGGGATTGTCGATGCGCGGATCCCCACAGGTCGTGCGGGGGCGGTGCGCTCTGTCACCAGGAATGTCGGTGCCGGGGACGTCCGACTTGAGG
Source organism: Nocardia sp. 149-1B (assembly GCF_057747975.1). Lineage (NCBI taxonomy): Bacteria > Bacillati > Actinomycetota > Actinomycetes > Mycobacteriales > Nocardiaceae > Nocardia > Nocardia sp. 149-1B. Next base: position 3,728,509 of record NZ_CM173233.1, on the reverse strand, counting down.
TTCCGTGGCCGATTTCACCCGGCGTACCGGGGCGTGATCTCACCGAAGGTCTTCTGGCCCCAGCCGGAGCGCACCGGGTCCAGGAAGTACGGCGGCGGGGCGTACCGCAGCCGGCTGTCGTAGTGGTAGTCCTTGAGGTAGCCGGTGCCGCTGCTGGTGCCCACGATGCCGCGGAACCGCTGGGCGATCGCGCCGTACAGGTGGATGCTCCCCTGCGGGGAGCCGATGTCGTAGGCCTGCACCTCGAAGCTGTGCTGCAGGGTCAGGATCGCGGCGTTCAGCTTGGGGCTGGTGTTGAACGTGCCGTCCGGGCCCTTGAGGTCGTCCTGGGTGCGGCTCCACGACCAGCACGTCCCGCCCCAGCTCCACTGACACGTCCGGCCGACGGGGTGGTAGATCTGCACCGAGTTCTCGGCGATCAGCCCGAGCACGTCCGGGCCGTTGTCGCCGCCGGCGTAGGTGAGGTCGTCGGTGACCACGACGTTGTTGTCCGCGGAGATCGTCAACCGGCCGTTGAGGGTCCCCTCGACGAGCACCGTGCCGTAGCGGCAGTTGGCGTCCCACAACGTCTGGTTGTAGTCGTCGGCGACCGGGTAGCCGTCCCCGATCGAGCCGGTCGGGCACGGGCCGCTGGCAGGCTGGGCCTGACCTGACGGGACGTCCTGGACCATGATCAGGTTGTTGTCCGGGACCGGCACGGTCTGGGGCCAGGCCGCGTTGGGATTGCCGCACGCCGGGTTGGGGATGGTGCGCGACCACCTGCTCCAGACCGTCATCGTCGCGGGCCCGCCGTTGGGGGCGTTGAGCACGATCCGCGTGGGCCCGGTGTAGAGGCAGCCCGGACGCGCGGTCCGGGCCGGGTCGACGTACTGCCGCAGGTCCCCGATGCTGTCGGGCATGTCGACCGGGCTGCGGTAGGCGATGCCCTTCTGGAACGTCGGGTTCGCGCCGTTCACCCGTCGGTAGCAGCTGGTGGACGGCGGCGGGGTGCCCGTCATCGACCGGCACGCCGGCAGCGACGTCGTCACCGCGCCGGTGAACAGGGTGCTGCCGCCGATCAGCATCGCGTCGTTGGAGTGCACCGGGCCGTCCAGCCGGTCGCCGGACACGAACTGGATGTCCTCGCAGTAGCTCAGGTCGCGCTGGGGGGTGTCCCAGTAGTGCCGTCGGCACTTCGCCGCCGCCGTCGTCGGGTTGGGGTAGTCGGCGGGGTCCTTGGTCTCGTAGTCGGTGTAGTAGAGGAACTCGCCGAACCCGCCGCGCCGCAGGGTGACCTGGATCGTCCGGGTGACGCCGCGGCTCGCCTGGGTCGTCCCGGCCCGGCCGGTCGCAATCAGGTCGATGGTCCCGTCGATGGGGGTGGAGGAGACGTCGACGTCGACGTGGAACTGGGCCCGGTCGGAGCCGGGGACCGTCAGCCAGCCGGGCGAGGTGGAGGAGTTCCAGCCGCAGCTGTTCGGGCGGCTGGTGGCTCCCTTCAGCGCCGGGTTCGTGCAGTCCACCGAGCGCCAGTAGCCGTCGTTGGCGATCAGCCGGGCGAGGTAGTCGTCGACACCGGCCTCGGCCGCGGCGAACGCCTGGTTCCAGGCGGTGGCTCGCTGCGCGGACTCCGAGGTGCGCATCGCATGCGTGAGGGCCACGCTGACGAAGATCGTGAGGACGGTCATCGTCGCGAGCACGATGATCAGTGCTGATCCCTCGTCGCGGGCCCGACGGGAGGTGGTGGCGGTCCGGCGGCGGTTCATGACGGCTGCACCAGGAGGTTGATGTCGGCGTTGGGCAGGCGGACCCGCTGGACCTGGGTGCTCGGGGGGTACGTGCCCGGTGTGGGGCGGGTCTGCGAGGTCACGACGACGTCGATGCTGGACACCCGGGGCAGGTCGGTGCTGGCGAGCGAGCCGCCGGCGATCGGGGCCCCGCCGAAGTCGTAGTAGCCGAACATCGGCGTGGCCGGCCAGTCGAGCCCGCGGGCCAGGACATGGGTGTTGACCACGCACCCGGCGGTGCCGACGACGCAGTAGGTGTAGCGGTTGCCGGACAGCGCGATCGGAGGCTGGGAGGTCTCCCGGAGCATGCCCTGGCCGGCATGCGCGGGATCCTGGAGCACTTCCAGGGTGACCAGGCTGGGGCCCTGGCCGGTGTTGTCGAGGTTCGCGTAGAAGGTCACCCGGGTCGCGGTCGCCGCGACGATCGCGGTGTCCGCGCAGGTCGTGCACGTCAGGCTGTCGAGCTGGTCGGGGAGCACGGCAGTGCGCAGCACCTTGCTGACCGCGGCGATGCCCTGCTGTGCCTGGGCAGCGCTGTCGAGCCGTACGCCGAGGCCGTCACTCGTGCGCAGCCCGAGGATCGCGGTGGATCCAACGATGACGACGAGCACCACGAAGAGCCCGGCCGCCACCAGGACCTCCGCGAGCGTGAAGCCGCCGTCGCGTTCGGGATGCTCGCCCGAGCACCGCAGGGAGGTCACGGGACGCTCACCACGGGAGGTACGGCGTGGGGGTCGGCGCTCAGCGCGACGTCGGTGGTGCCGGTGACACCGGTGGCGGCCACCTGCCAGACCCCGGCTGGGGCGCTGGTCTTGAGGACGCCGTCGGGGCCGGCGGTGCCCAGGGTGAGATCGGCGCCCGCAGGGCAGAGCGAGTCGGCGCCATGGTGCAGCCGCACCGCGGCGCCGGCCAGCGTGTGCACCTCGAGAGGGACGAGCCTGACCACCGCGGTGGTGACGCCCCCCGGGGTCGTGGTGACGGGAAGGTCCGGCGCTCCGCTCAGCGCAGGGTCGGCGTCCTGGCAGCCGCCTGCCCACACCCCGTAGCCGCTCGGGTAGGGCCAGAGATCGGTGACCAGCCGGGGGTTTCCCGAGCCGGGGACGGCTCGCAGGCCGGTGGGCTGGAGGCCGCTGTTCATCAGCGTGACGGGCACGTCGCCGGACGGCAGCGCGAAGCCGTCGTCGGTGGTGAGGGACACCGAGATCGTCGCCGACTCGTCGTACTCGATCGTGCCTCGCCAGAGCTGTCCGGGCTGCACCGTCGCGTCCACCGACCCCGTCGGGTCGCCCTGCAGGTTGACGAAGTGGGGTTGCGAGGCGGTGACCGTGTAGGTGCCGTCGGGGAGGTGGTCGAGCAGCACGCACCCGTCGGCCGCGGTCATCCCGGTCTTGGTGGCCACCGCCGACTGCGCCGTCACGGGTACCCCCGCCTTGGGCTGTCCGGCGCTGTCGACGACCTTGAGGCCGATGTGACCGAGCAGCGAGGAGTACGTCCCCTTGGGCGGGGTCATCACCGTGTCCATCGTGACCGGCGGCCGGTGTCCCAGCTCCGGCCAGGAGACCTCGACCTTGACCCGGAGGTAGGCGAGCTCGGCGGTGGTCCCGTCGTCGCAGGCGGAGGCGGTCGAGCCGACCGGGGTCCACTGCGCGGTGCGGACCACCGTGTAGGGCACGTTGTTGACGACCAACGGCTCACCGGCGGTGCCGCCGGGGAGCGGGCTCGGGTTCACCACCCGGTTGGCCTCGACGCTGCTGGGGCCGCGGATCACCGACGTGAACCCGTCCCGGGCGATCTCCAGCTCCCGCGAGGCGAGACTGACCGCCTCGAGCCGGGCCTGGTCGTCACGGGTCAGCGTGATCGTCGAGAGCAGCACCGTGATCACGGCGGTCGACATGATCGCGAGCAGCCCGAGGGCGACGACGACCTCGATCAGCGTCATCCCCGCGTCGCGAACGGGGGACGGGGTCTGTCGGCGCCGCACCGCTCACCCGATCATGTCGTAGATCTTGAACATCGGCATGTAGAGCGCGACGATCATCGACCCCACCAGCGCGCCGAGGAACGCGATCATCAAGGGCTCGATGAGCGCGGTCAGCGCCTCGGTCATCGCCTCGACCTCGGCGTCGTAGAACTCGGCGATCTTGGCGAGCATCGCGTCGATCGCCCCGGACTCCTCGCCCGAGGAGATCATCTGCACGACCATCGGGGGGAACACGTCGTGGTGGGCGAGTGGTCCGGCGACGGACTCGCCCTGACGGACGGACTCCTGGACCTCGTGCAGGGCACGGCCGATCACGACCGAGCCGGTGGTGTCCGAGACGATGTCGAGGGCCTGGAGGATCGGGACCCCGGCGGACAGCAGCGTGCCGAAGTTGCGGGAGAAGCGTGCCAGGGCGAGCTTGCGGAACAGCGTGCCGAACACCGGGATCCGCAGCTTGAGCGGGTCGACGACGTTGCGGACCCGCTCGGTCCGGCCGTAGCGACGCCACCACCAGACGAACCCCGTGAGCAGCACGAGGAAGACCGGCACGGCGACCTTCATCGACGCCGAGAGCATCACGAGGATGCGGGTCGGCAGCGGCAGCTCACCGCCGAGGTCTGTGAACATGTTCTCGAAGACCGGGACCACGAAGATCAGCAGCGCCACGCACATCACGATCGCGAGCACGAACACCACGGTCGGGTAGGTGAGCGCGGCCTTGATCTTCCCGCGCAGCTTCACCTCCGCCTCGATGTTGTCGGCGATCTGGCGCATCGAGGTGTCCAGGAAGCCGCCGGCCTCACCGGCCTTGGTCATGCTGGTCATCAACGGTGGGAAGACTCGCGGCCACTTGCCGAACGCCGACGACAGGCTGTGGCCCGCCTCGACATCCTGCTTGACGGCGCGAAGGACCTTGCGCAGCTCGGGGTTCTCGACCTGCTCGGCCATGATCGTCAGGGCCCGGAGCATGGTCAGCCCGGCGTCGATCATGGTGGCGAACTGGCGGGCGAAGACCGCGAGGTCCTTCTGCTTGACCCGCTTCTTCAGCCCGAGCTTGATCTCGCGCTGCATCCCGACGTTGGCAGGCTTCACCTCGAGCGGCACGTAGCCCATCGAACGGAGCCGCTCGACGACGACGGCCTCCGAGACGGCCTCGACCTTGCCCTCGGTGAACCGTCCGCGGGCGTCTCGGACCTTGTAGCTGTACTGCGTCGCCGCGGACATCACTCCCACCCGGAGGTCGCGCGGGTGACGGTCGACCCCACCAGGGTCTCGAAGTCGGCCCGGTTGGTGCAGTGCTCGAGCCCCGCCTCGTAGGTGATCCGGCCACCCTTCACCAGCGCGGCGAGGTGGCTGTTCAGGGTCTGCATCCCGTCCTTGGCACCGGCCTGCAACGAACCCTGGATCTGCTGGAGCTTGTCGTCGCGGATCATCGCCCGGATGCCGGGACTGCAGACCATCACCTCGACGGCCGCCACGCGCCCGGCGCCGTCGACGGTCTTCACCAGGGTCTGGCACACGACGCCCTGGAGAGTGGCGGCGAGCTGGGTGCGGACCTGCTGCTGCTGGTCGGCTGGGAACACGTCCACGACCCGGGTGATCGTGTCCTGCGCCGACTGGGTGTGCAGGGTGGCGAAGACCAGGTGGCCGGTCTCCGCGGCGGTGAGCGCGACCGAGATCGTGTCGAGGTCGCGGAGCTCGCCGACGAGGATGACGTCCGGGTCCTGGCGCAGCACGTGCTTGAGTGCGGTGCGGAAGTCGTGGGTGTCGCCGCCGACCTCGCGCTGGTTGACGATGCAGCCGCGGTGCTCGTGGAGGAACTCGATCGGATCCTCGATCGTCACGATGTGGCCACGCCGGCTGCGGTTGATCTGGTCGATGAGGGCAGCGAGCGTGGTGGACTTGCCCGAGCCGGTGGGGCCGGTGACCAGCACCAGACCCCGCTTGAGGGTGGCGAACCCGGCGACGACGTCCGGCATGCCGAGCCGGTCGAGCGGCACGATCTCCCAGGGGATCAGGCGCATCACCGCGCCGACGGCCTCGCGCTGCTGGAACACGTTCACGCGGAACCGCGCCTGCCCCGGCACGGCGTAGGCGAAGTCGAGCTCGAGCTCCTCCTCGAACCCCTTGCGCTGGCGCTCGGTCATCACGCCGTACAGCGCCGTGCGCAGCTGCTCGGGGGTGAGCGGCGGGTAGCCCTCGATCGCCTCCATCTCGCCCCGCAGCCGCAGGGTCGGCGGTGCCCCGGCGGTCAGGTGCAGGTCGGAGCCGCCCCGCTGCAGCACCTGCATCAAGAGGTCGTCGAGGACGATGCGCGGACCCGGAGCCGCCGTCGGAGCCGGCGTCGGATCGGGCTCGAAGCGACGTACGCCGGCTGGCGCAGTGACCGGGACCACCGGGACCACCGGTGCTGCCGGGGGCGCGGCGGAGGCCGCGAGGGGCGCGGGAGCCACTCGCCGGGCGCCGGCGAGCGGCAGGCCGAACCCGTGCGGGGGTGCGTCGTTCACGGGGGTCCTCCGAGCAGGGGGAAGAGTGGTCCACCCGTGTCATCGGTCGTCTGGCGCCGACCCTTGAGGGCCGGACCGGATCTGCTCCCGCCGGGACCCGTCAGACGACGACCCGGAGGACCTCCTCGATCGAGGTGCGACCCTGGGCGACCTTGTGCCAGCCGTCGAGCTTGAGCGTGGTCATGCCCTGCTCGCGAGCGGTCCGGCCGATCTCGTCGGTCGAGGCCCGCGCCACCGCCAGCCGGGAGATCTCCTCGGTCACCCGCATCACCTCGTGCAGCGCCATCCGGCCGCGGTAGCCGGTCTGCGAGCAGGACGAGCAGCCCACGTGCCGGTGGAGCACCGGCAGGTCCTGGCCCTCGTCCCACGGGAACCCGATGCGCACCAGCTCGGCGGCCTCCGGCTGATAGGGCTGCTTGCACCGCTCGCACAGGGACCTGCACAGCCGCTGGGCCACCACCGCGTCGAGCGCGGAGCCCACCAGGAACGGCTCGATCCCCATCTCCACCAGGCGCGTCACCGCCGACGGTGCGTCGTTGGTGTGCAGGGTCGAGAGCACGAGGTGCCCGGTCAGTGCCGCCTCGACAGCGATCTGCGCGGTCTCGTGGTCGCGGATCTCACCGATCAGCACGATGTCGGGGTCCGAGCGCAGGATCGAGCGGAGCGCGGAGGCGAACGTCAGCCCGGCCTTCGCGTTGGTCTGCACCTGGTTGATGCCCGCGAGGCGGTACTCCACCGGGTCCTCGACGGTGATGATGTTGACGTCGGGACGGTTCAACAGGTTGAGGGTCGCGTACAGCGTCGTCGACTTGCCCGAACCGGTCGGACCGGTGGCGAGGATCATGCCGTACGGCTTGGTGTAGGCGTCGCGGTAGCGCTCGTAGTTCTCGTTGCTGAAGCCCAGGTCGTCGAGGCCGAGCTGGGTGTTGCTGGTGTCGAGGATCCGGGCGACGACCTTCTCGCCCCAGACGGTGGGCAGGGTCGCGATGCGCAGGTCGACGCGGCGTCCGTCGTGGGTGACCGTCATCCGCCCGTCCTGGGGGACGCGGCGTTCGGCGATGTTCATCTCGGCCATGATCTTGAGCCGGGAGATCACGCCGTTCTGGATGCTCTTGGGCGAGCGGTGGGCGTCGTGGAGGACGCCGTCGATGCGGTAGCGCACCCGCATGTCTCGCTCGGTGGGCTCGATGTGGATGTCGGAGGCCCGGTCGCTGATCGCCTGGCTGATGAGCAGGTTGACGAACCTGACCACCGGGGCCTCGTCGGAGACCTCGGTGAGACCGGCGAGGTCGTCCGCCTCGTCGTCGAGGGTCAGGTCCGAGGTGAGGTCGTGCAGCTCGCCCTCGGCCCGGTAGACCTGGTTGATCCGGGAGTCGATGTCGGCACGACCGGCGATCGCGAACCGGATCCGGCTGCGGGTCAGGCGGGCGAGGTCGTCCTTGAGCTCGATGTCACCGGCCTGACGGACGCTGACAGCGACCAGCAGCTCGTCCTCGTCGCGGGCGAGGGGCAGGACGCCGGCGCGCCGCGCGAACTCGGCGGGCAGCAGGCTCACCGCCGCCATGTCGACGATGAAGTCCGACAGCTCGACGTACTCCAGTCCGGCCGAGGCCGCGGCGGTGCGCACCACGGCGGCCCGGTCGACCCAGCCGCTGTCCAGCAGCACCTCGAGCACGCTCTGGGACCGCTCGTCGGCGAGCCGCGTCGCCTCGGCGAGCTGCGCGCCGGTGATCTGCCCGCTGTCGAGGAGTGCGCGCACGGTGTCACCGGAGCTCTGCGGTCGCATGCTCACCCCTGGGGGATGACCGACAGCGCGGCCCGGGGGTTGGCGCGGTAGCGCACGATCAGCTCCCCGGTGGCCTCGTCGATCCGCTGGTGCAGGGCGCGACGGTACGCCGTCAGCTGCCGCTCCGCGTCGGTGAGCCGGTCCACGGCGTCGGCGACCTGGTCGGGCTCGCGTGGGTCGACCTCGGTGCCCCACATCTCGCTGAGCTCCGGGAGCTCGGGGAGCGGGTCGGCGGCGCGGACGCTGACCAGCGCCCGTCTGGTCTGGCCGGTGCCCGTGTCGCCGAGGACCCGGACCAGGTCGGTGACGGTCAGTGGGTGGTCGGAGGCCGAGCCCGCTGCGAGGAGGTCGAGCCGGGCGTGGACGAGGCGGCGCCAGTACGACACCCGGTCCTCCTCGGCCTCCAGTCGCCGGCGGTAGTCGCGCAGCCCTTCGAGGTCGAGCCCGGCGAGCTCTCCGGAGGGCACCGCGTCCAGGACGGGGCGTCTGCGAGAAGCGGTCACCGCGGTGCCTCCCCGTCGACCAGCGCCGGGTCGACCCCGGCTCGTTTGAGCATGACGGTGAAGTCGTGGGTGTTGGAGCTGACGAGCTTGGCATCCGCGACCGAGACCGTGCCGTCGAGGACCAGGCGCACGAGATGCTGGTCGAAGGTCTGCATCCCCGAGTAGCCGCCGTCGGCGACGATGTCGGGGATCGTGTCGGTGCGGTCGGGTTCGGCCACCGCCTGCGCGAGCCGAGGCGTGTTCACGGCGACCTCCATGGCGACCACCCGCCCCTGGCCGTCGGCGCGCGGGACCAGGCGCTGGCACACGATGCCCCTCAGGGAGGCCGCGAGGCCGAGCCGCACCTGCTTCTGCTCGTGCGGGGGGAAGAAGTCGATCACCCGGTTCACGGTCTCCTTCGCATCGGTGGTGTGGAGCGTCGACATCACGAAGTGCCCGGTCTCCGCCGCCGACAGCGCGGCCCGGACGGTGTCCGGATCGCGCATCTCGCCGATCAGGATCACGTCCGGGTCCTGGCGCATGGCTGCCCGAAGCGCCACTGACCAGTCGGCAGTGTCGGTACCCAGCTCACGCTGGTTGACGCTCGCGACCTTGTCGCGGTGGATCACCTCGATGGGGTCCTCGACGGTCAGGATGTGCACCGGGCGCGAGGAGTTGATGGCGTCGACCATGGCCGCGAGCGTGGTCGTCTTGCCCGACCCGGTCGGGCCGGTGACGAGCACGAGCCCCCGGGGCTCGAGCGCCAGGCTCCGGATCACGTCGGGCAGTGCGAGGTCGTCGAGCGACTGCGGCTCGTCGCCCACCAGGCGCAGGACACAGCCGACGGCCCCGCGGGAGCGGAACGCGTTGACACGGAACCGGCCGATGCCGGGGACGGACAGCGCGTAGTCGGCCTCGTTGGTGGCGGCGAAGTGGGACGCGACGTCGGCGGGCATGGTCTCGTGGACGAGCGTCTCGACGTCCTCGGCGGTGAGCGGGTCGACCTGGAGCGGGACCAGCGAACCCGAGATCCGCACGCGTGGTGGGCTGCCGACCTTCACGTGCAGGTCCGAGCCGTGGTTGACCACCACGGCCTGGAGGAAGGGCGCAATCCGCAGTGGGGTCGCGGATGCCTCCCGAGAGCTGATCACGCCTCTGTGTACCACGCCGTACGGAGCCGGCCGGCGGGAACCGCGGTCGAGCGCCCGGCTCCTCCAGACCGCTCGGTGAAATCCGGTGCCGATCGTCAAGTGGGGCGTGGCGGGCGCCGATGACTGCGGTGACGCACTGCGCCCATCCGGAGCGCGATCCATCTGCCCGGCCGACTTCTCGAGGAATCCATGTCACGCACCCTGGTCGGACTCGACATCGGGAGCTCCGGTGTGCGAGCCGCCGAGTTCGCTGGCGGGGTCGTGGGCGGCCGACGGCGCTCGACCCTGCGTCGCTTCGCGCAGGTGCCGCTGCCGGCCGGCGTGGTGCGAGCCGGGGCCGTCGTCGACGGGGAGGCGCTGACCGCGGCCCTCAAGGCGCTCTGGTCGAAGGGGAGGTTCGGCTCGCGCGACGTCGCGCTGGGTGTGGCGAACGCCGGCGTGCTGGTGCGCCAGCTGGACCTGGACTGGATGCCGCCCGAGGACTTCCGCAAGGCGCTGCGCTACCAGGTCCAGGACGTGCTGCCGTTCTCGGTCGACGAGGCCAACCTCGACCACCACCTCCTCGAGGAGCTCGAGACCACCGCGGAGGACGGCACGACCCGGCGGATCGCCCGGATCCTGCTGGTCGCGGCCTCCCGCGACATGGTCGACACCTTCGTCGACGCCACCCGGCGCGCCAAGCTCCGCACGCGGACGGTGGACCTGCTGCCGTTCGCGCTCCTGCGCGCCCGGACCCCGATGCTCACCGGGGACCCGTCGGTGACCGAGGCGTTGGTCGACGTGGGGGCGGACGTGGTGTCGGTGGTCGTGCACAGCGGCGGCATCCCGCGCTACGTGCGGATGATCTCCGGGGTGGGCGGTGACACGGTCACCCAGGCCGTCCAGCAGCGGTACGACTGGACGTGGGAGGACGCCGAGCGGACCAAGGTGTACGTCGGGCTGCCCGGTCACGCGCACCTCGACCCCAGCCAGCTCACCGGCCTCGCCCCGCGCACCGACGGCCTCGACCATGCCGCCCAGCAGGTCGTGGAGGTGGCGGCCGGTCGCCTGGTCGAGGAGATCAGCACGACCCTGGACTTCTACCGTGACTCGGGCACCGGGGACGAGCCCGACCCCGCCCACCACCCCGCCCGTGCCGACGTCCGCGGTCTCGCCGCGGGAGCGGGCGCCGGAGCGGTCGGCCGGGTGCTGCTGACCGGGTCGGGAGCGGAGCTGGGCGGCTTCGCGGAGCTGCTCGCTGCGCGCCTCGACGTACCGGTCGAGCGCCTCGACCTGCTCGGCCACGTGCGGACGCCCCGCCGGCTGCGGCTGGCAGCGGCCGACCGACCCGCGCTCGCGGTGCCGGCCGGGCTGTGCGCGGGGGTGGCTCGATGAGCCGTGCTCGTGCCCAGGGTGCCACGGTGCCAGCGGTCAACCTGCTCTCGGAGTCGGCCTTCGCGCGGCTCGCGGCGCGACGACTGCGCCATCGGTTCGGCGCCGGAGCGGTGCTGATGGTGGCGATCGTCGCCGGCGCCTGGGGCTTCCAGCACCTGCGGGTCGAGGACGCTCACAAGCGGGTCGCCGTCGAGCAGGCCGAGACCACCCGCCTGACGGGGGAGACCCGGGTGCTCGCGCCCGTGCGGACCTTCGTCAACGGCGTCGCCGTCCAGCAGCAGACCGTGGAGAGCGCGATGGCCGGCGAGGTCTATCTCTCCGACGTCCTCGACGGAGTCCGCGCCGCGACACCGACCGGTGCGCAGCTGGCGACCGTCGCGGTGACGGTGACGCCGACGACCGGGGCGGACGGCGCCGCCGTCGTGGGCGCCGCGTCGGCCTGCCCCGGCCCGGACCCGTTCAACACCCGCACGGTCATCGGCTGCGTCACCCTCTCCGGCACCGCCGGCAGTCGCGCCGAGGTCGGCGACATGGTGATCGCGCTGGGGGCGTCGCCGCTCTTCGTCGAGCCGTTCATCTCGACGACCACGACCGGGGAGTCCGACGCCGTCACGTTCAGCGGCTCCGTCGGCCTCTCGGAGAAGGTCTTCAGTGGCCGGTACGCCGACCCCACCGCCGCGGCCTCCGCCGCGGGCACGGGCGGCTCGTGATGGACCTCGGGACTCCCGCAGCGACCAAGGTCGTGGGCTCGCTGGCGATGCTCGTCGTCGCCGGCCTGGGCTGGCTGCTCGTCGTCGGCCCCGAGACCGACTCGCTCGCCCAGGCCCGCGACGAGGTGACCGCGGCCCAGGACCAGAACGCCCTCCTCACCGTGCAGCTGGCGGCGCTGGAGAAGCAGCGTTCGGCGCTCGCCGACACCCGCCGGGAGGCCCGGCGGCTCGGTGCGTTGTTCCCGCCCACCGCGGACCAGCCGGGGCTCTTCGAGGACGTCACGGCCGCCGCGGTCGACGCGGGCATCGGCGCCCAGGGCGTCACCACCCTGACGCCCACCCCGCCGCTGCTCAGTGTTCCCACCGACCCCGCGGCCGACCCCGCGGTCGACCCCGCGGCCGACCCCGCTCCCGACCCCGCGGTGCCCGCCGTCGGAGCCCAGCTCGCCCGGCAGACGGTGACCGTCGCGGTCGTGGGGACCTATGACGAGACGCAACGGCTGCTGGAGAACCTCGAGCACATGTCGCGGGCCTACCTGATCACCGCGGTCGCGCTCGCGGGCGACGCCGAGGGCGGCGACTTCACCACCACGATCACCGGCGACATGTTCGTGATGCCGCCCGTCGAGGACCCGGGGAAGACCGTCAACCTGTCCAGCACGACCGATCCCGCCGGCACGGAAGGATGACCGTGGACACCCACCCTGCACTGCTCCTGGCGCTCGGACTGGCGCTGATCGCCTGCTCGGCGCTCGTCGGGCTGGTGATCCTGGTCCGCAGCCGGCGCATGGCGGACGCTCCCGAAGCCGACGCACACGCCCAGCCCGACTCCGCCGCCGACCTGGAGCCGGTGCTCGACCCAGTGCTCGACCCAGTGCTCGACCCGGTGCTCGACCCGGTGCTCGACCCAGTGCTCGACCAGGTGCTCGACCCGGGGCTCGAGCAGGAGCCGGGTTCGGCGGAGGTCCGCGCCCTGCGCGCCCAGGTTCGGGTGCTGGAGGAGGCGCTCGTCGCCGCCGAGCTCGCCGCAGCGCCCTCCCCTGCGCAGGGTCAGCCGCTGGCGTCGTACCGGCGCCAGGTGCGCAGCGCCGTCCAGGCCGTCGCGGCCGGTACGTCGAGCGAGGACGGCCGGTACGCCGTGGCGCGGGTCGTTGCCGCGATCGAGCGCCTCGACGCGCCGGTCGGGCTGGTGCGGCCCGTCCTGCCGGGTGGGCCGGCGCGGCCCGTCGAGGCGACGGTGACGAAGATCGAGACGACCGTGGAGACGACGGTCGACGTCGTCGCGGGTCGCTCCGGCCTGGTGGTCGTGGCGCCGTTCGTCGAGAGCGCGCTGCGGCCCCCGACGGTCGAGGAGCCGGCCCCCGCGCCTGAGGCCGAGGTCGTCCTGCCGGTGCCGCCGCCCGCTCCCGCGGAGACCCGCCGCGGCCGCCGCCGCCCGCGCCGTCCCGCCGCCTGACTCCCCGAGGATCGCCGATGACCACCACCGAGCACGAACTGCGGCTGCCCGTGGCGTACGCCTCGCTCTCGCGCCGGCACGCCGGCGAGGGAGACCTGCGGAGCGCGCAGCTCGCAGCCTGGACCGGCGACGTGCACGTGCTCGAGGAGCTGCTCTGGGAGAACGGCCTCGCCCAGGCTCCCGATCCCGCGGCAGAGCTGGCGGCGGTCGGTGAGTCGGTCGCCGCCGCCCTCGACGAGCTCGCCGACGCCCTGCCGGGCGGGCCCCGGACCGCTCGCGAGGTCGTGGAGGCGGCTCGGGAGGCCCTGGTCCGGACGTTCGACGAGTCCGTCCACGGTCTGCTGCTCGACCGGCTCGGCGACCTCGCCCACCTCGACGAGTGTCGTGCGACCCCCGGCGCGGACCGGGCCGCCCGGCTCTCCGACCGGCTGGCGGGCCGCGATCCCGAGGCCCTGGCCGCCGAGCTGAGGACCGCGGCGGACGACTGCGCGACGACGGCCGGCCTGCTCGCCGCCGACGGCGAGCCCGAGGCGGCCGCACGGCTGGCGATGCAGGCCGACGCCGCGGCGTTCGAGGCGTACCTGGTCGCCACGGCGCTGGCCGCCGGCGACGTGTCGCTCGCGACCGTCGACCTGAGGTGGGAGCTCGCGGCGGACGATCCGGGCCAGGGGCCGGACCGCCGCCGCCTGGCCGCGGTCGTCGGGACAGCCGAGCGCGAGGCGCTCGTGCGCGCCTTGGGGTCGGAGCACTCGCCTTGAGCTCCCTCCTGCTGGTGACCCTGGTCGCGTTCGGCCTGCTCGGCCTGGTGATCGGGTCCTTCCTCAACGTCGTGATCCACCGGGTCCCGGCCGGCCTGTCACTCGTCTCGCCCGGCTCGGCGTGCCCGGCGTGCGGACACCAGGTGCGGCCGCGCGACAACGTGCCGGTGCTCTCCTGGGTGGTGCTGCACGGCCGGTGTCGCGACTGCGACGCCCCGATCGCCACCCGCTACCCGCTCGTCGAGCTCACCACCGGCTTGCTGTTCGTCGTCGTCGGCTGGCGCTTCGGTTCCACGCCGTACGCCGTCGCGGCGCTCGTGGTCGCGGCTGCCGGCGTCGCGCTGTTCATGATCGACATCGACCACCGACGCCTGCCGTTCGCGATCACCGGCGCGATGGCCACCGGAGTCGTGATCGCGCTCGCGATCGACGCGGTGCGCCACGGTCCGGGGCCGGTGGTGCCGGCGCTGCTGGCCGCCGCCCTGTGGCTGGCGGTGTACGCCGGCATCTGGCTGGTCACCGCGGGCCGCGGCATGGGTCTGGGTGACGTCGCGCTCGCGCCGGTGCTCGGCCTCGCGCTCGGCTGGCTCGGCTGGGGGCCGGCCGCGGTCGGCCTCGGCGCGGGCTTCGTGGTCGGCGCCGCGGTGGGGACCGCGCTGCTGGTCTCCGGGCGAGCCGCCGCGGGCGCCAAGGTGCCGCACGGCCCGTTCCTGCTCAGCGGTGCGGCGATCGGCATGCTCGCGGGTGCTCCGCTCGCGACGGCGTACCTCCGCCTCGTCGGCCTCGGCTGAGCCACCCGGGAACCGGTCTGAACCGCACTCAAGCGGGTGCCTCGGCGCACCGATGAACAGACAACGGCCGACGCTCCGGCACCCAGGGGTGCGGGGTCTCGACGGGGGACATCGGCGCGTGGGGAGTCGCGAAAATCGCGCGACATGGATTGTGCATTTGTTCTGAGGACCGGAAGGACCGACCACTAGCATGACGGGGAACGGCGCGGCGCTGGGTAAGCCGCTCGTGCCACTCGCCTCGGGGACAGACGCTCTCGTGGCCAGTCCGCCGTCCGGGGGGATGATGCGCGAGATCGACCAGGGGCAGCTCTTGGCGAGCATTGCCGCGACCTCGCACGACTGCATCCTCTCGCTCGACGGGGAGGGCTCGATCCTCTGGGCCAGCCCCGCCACCGAGCAGGTGCTGGGGTGGCGGCCGGAGGACCTCGCCGGCAGCGACCTGGGCGTGCTGTTCCCGCGTGACGGCACCGGCCTGCGCGAGGCGAGCGTCGGTCGACTGCTGGCCGGCGAGCGCGTCGAGCCCTTCGTCGACGCCGGCGTACGCCGGGACGGCTCGATGTTCAAGGCCCAGCTGACCCTCGGCCCGGTCCACGGTCCCGACGACGAGATCACCGGCGTCATCGTGATCCTGCGCGACGTGACCGCCCTCCTGCACGAGCAGCGCGAGCTCGCGCTGGCGCTGGAGATGTCGCGCGCCCACTTCGATCAGGCCACCACGCCGCAGGCGATCCTCGACCTCGGCGGCCACCTCGAGTCGGTCAACCCCGCCTGGTGCGAGCTGTTCGCGCACGGCGAGGGATGGTTCGCCGACTGCGACCTCGTGGACCTCGTCGACCCCGAGGACGCCGAGGAGGTCCTGGCCTGCATCACCCGGCTCAGCGCCGGCGAGATCGGCTCGATCAGCCACCAGGGCCGATTCCGTGACGCCCGAGGGCGCGAGCTGCGCCTGCGCCTCGACGCGGCGCTGCTGCGCGAGCCCGACGGCCGCCCCTACGCCATCGCCGCGTCCGTGAGCGACCTCGACGGTGCCGAGCCCACCGGCCTGACCGGCCTCGATCACGTCGACACCCCGGCCGCGGTCGACCTCGACGCCGCTCGCGAACGGCTCGCCGACGCCCTGGCCCGCCGGGCCTGGGACACCGCGATCGTGATGGACCGGCGGCTGCGCATCACCTACGTCTCGGGCGCGCTCGCGCGGCTGCTGCACTACCGCCCCGAGGACGTGCTGCACCGTCAGGGCCGCGAGTACCTCCACCCCTCCGACGCCCCGATCGTGGCCGGCATGCGCAACCGGCTGCTCGCCGTGCCGCGCAGCGCCGAGCACGCCGTGCTCCGCGTGCACGACGGCGACCAGCGCTGGCGCTGGATGGAGATCACCGCGACCAACTGCCTCGACGACCCCGAGATCGCCGGCATCGTGGCCAACCTGCGCGACGTCACCGAGCGGGTCCGCACCGAGGAGGCGCTGCGCCTGTCCGAGGCTCTGCACCGCGCGATGGTCGAGACCGCGCTCGAGGGCATCATGGCGACCTCCCCCGACGGCAAGGTGCTGTTCGCGAACGAGACCGCCGCCGAGATCGTCGGCAGGTCGGTGGAGGAGATGTACGGCGAGGACCCGCGCGAGCTGTTCGGGCTCCCCGAGCTGCGCACGGTCGAGGAGGTCGCCTCCCACGAGGTCGTGCACCTTCGCCCCGACGGCAGCGAGCGGATCCTGGAGGTCTCCCGCCGTCCGCTCAACAGCCACAACGGCCACCTGGGATCGCTGGTCTCGGTCTACGACGTGACCGACGCCCGGCTCGCCGAGCGTGCGCTGCGTCGCCGCGCGCTGCACGACCCGGTCACCTCGCTGCCCAACCGCTACCTGTTCCTCGACCGCCTCGAGACCGCGGCCGCGCGGCAGCGGCGGTTCGAAGGCCGGGGGACCGCGGTGCTGTTCATGGACCTCGACGGCTTCAAGCAGGTCAACGACGGGTTCGGGCACGAGTGTGGCGACGCGGTGCTGCGCGAGGTCGCCGCCCGCCTGCTGGCCTCCGTGCGCGGCACCGACACGGTCGGCCGGCTCGGTGGGGACGAGTTCGCGGTGATCTGCGAGGACACCGGGGTCGAGGAGGCGCTGGTCGTCGGGCACCGCATCCTCGACGCGCTGGGGATGCCGGTGCGGGTGGGCGACCACGACCACCCGATCCGGCTCAGCGTCGGGATCGCCGTGGCCCCGCCATACGCCTTCGACGACCTGGTCCGTCGCGCGGACGAGGCGATGTACCAGGCCAAGCAGCGCGGCGGCGGTCGGGTCGCGGTCGCCGGCCAGGCCGACGCGGCCGACGCGGCCGGCCGCGACGGCGAGACGGACTAGCTCGCGGTCGAGCCGTCGGCCGCGCGGGGCTCGAGGGCCATCGCGCCGTGCGCTGAGCAGTCCGCGGGGTGGTCGCCGTACTCCAGCGTCAGCTCGGCGACGCCCTGGAGCCGGGTCCGCAGGTCGGTGGAGACCTGCTGGCTGAGCAGCGGGCGGTTGACGTGGCCGAGCTCCGCGTGCACGCCGATGCGGGCGCTGGCCGCGCCCAGGCGGCGTACGACGGAGCCCACCACGAGCTCGTAGCGCGTCGGGTCGAGACCGCCGTCGGAGCCGGTCACCTTGCGGAGCGTGTCGTAGGCGTCGAGCTCGATCAGGTGTCCGCGCGCGAGCATCGTGGCGTGCAGGGGGCCGAGCGCGCGGGCGAACGCGGCGCGCCTGGCCGGGGTGGTGATCACCAGCCACGCCTGCCCGGACTGCAGTCCGCCGCGCAGGCAGCAGGCGGTGGTGGTCGTCTCGGGCCGGACCGCCGTGGGCACGATCACCGCGGGTGCGGGGCTCGGGTGGGGGCGCCGGGCGGCACGAGCGGGAGCGTCGGGCTCGGATGCCGCTTGCAGGGCCAGCGGCATCCGGGCGACGCCCCGGGCGCCGGGCAGCTCGGTCATCGGCACCGCCGGGCTCCACCAGAAGCCCTGGGCCCGGGCGCAGCCGAGCTCGCGGAGCAGCTCGCGCTGATCGGCGGTCTCGACCCCCTCGGCGATGGTCTCGAGACCCAGGCCATGGGCCAGGCGCACGATCGCCTCGGCGATCGCACGGTCCTCCGGCCGGTCGACGGCGTCGCGGACGAACGAGCGGTCGATCTTGACCCCGGTGACGGGCAGCTCGCGCAGGAAGCTGAGGGAGGAGTAGCCGGTGCCGAAGTCGTCGAGAGAGATGCCGGCGCCGAGCGCCCGCAGGCCGGCGAGGGAGGCGCGCGCAGCCTCACGGTTCTGCAGCAGCGCGGTCTCGGTGATCTCCAGCACGAGTGCGGCCGGCGGCAGTCCGGAGCGCTCGAGGGCGCGGGCGACCATGTCGACCAGGCCGGAGTCGTCCAGGGACCGGGCCGAGAGGTTCACCGCCACCCGGATGCCGGAGGCGAGGTCGCCCGAGCGGAGGGCAGCGGCGGTCTCGCGGCAGGCCCGGTCCAGGACCCAGCGGTCCAGGTCGGAGACGAAGCCGTGCGACTCGGCCAGCGGCACGAACGTGCCCGGCGGCACGGCGCCCCGGGTGGCGTGGTGCCAGCGGGCGAGCGCCTCCAGGCCCACGATCTGGTCGGTCGAGAGGTCCACCACGGGCTGGTAGTGCAGGTCGAGCGCGTCGGCGTCGAGCGCGGCGCGCAGGTCGGCCGCCAGCAGTCGCTGGTCGGCGGCGAAGCGCGCGAGCGCGGGGTCGAACACCTGGCTGCGCGACCGGCCGCGGGCCTTCGCCTCGTACATGGCGGCGTCCGCGCGCTTGAGCAGCGTCTCGGCGTCGCAGTCGAGCGGGGGAGAGACCGCGATGCCGACGCTGACGCCGATCCGCACCGCGCGGTGGTCGACCTCGAACGGCGCGCTGACGGCCGCGATGACCTGCTCGGCCATCATGCCGGCGGCGTCGACGCCGGTGTCGGGGCAGACCAGGACGAACTCGTCGCCACCGATCCGGGCGACGACGTCGATGGGCCGGGCCAGGGCCCGCAGCCGGAGGGACACCTCGGTGAGCACCCGGTCGCCGGCGAGATGACCGTGCACGTCGTTCGCGGCGCGGAACTGGTCGAGGTCGAGCAGCAGCACCGCGACGGGGTTGCCGCGGCGCCGGCCCTCGGCGAGCGCCTGGGTGAGCCGGTAGGTGAGGAAGGAGCGGTTCGGCAGCCCGGTGAGCGCGTCGTGCATGGTCTGGCGCACCAGCTCGGCCTCGAGCTCGAGCCGGTCGCTGATGTCGCGGGCGACGACCACGAGGCCGCCGGCCTCACCGTCGGCGTCGTCCGGGAGGCCGCTGACACTGATCGAGACCTGCGCCATCCGGCCGTCGCGCGTACGCCGCAGCGTGTCCAGGCCCTGGATCGGCTTGCCGGAGCGCACCATCGCCTGGATCCGGCGGGGCTCGTCGCTGCCCGGCGGGTGCAGCACGGACATGTTCTGGTCCAGCATCTCGGCAGCCGAGTAGCCGTAGAGACGCTCGGCGCCGTCGTTCCAGGTCACGATCCGTCCGTCGACGGTGGTGGTGAACACCGCGTCGGCCACCGACTCCATGATCCCCGCGAGGCGGGTGACCGAGGCTTGGGCCTCGTGCAGGGAGGAGCGGACCCGGGCGTGCTCGATGGCGCGACGGACCAGACGCAGCCAGTTGCCGGTGAGATCGGCCTCGTTCAGCACCAGGTCGGCGAGGCCCTCGAGGGAGTCGGGGACCACGTGAGCGCCGTCGACGACGAGCACGGTGGCGGCGTCGCCGGCGCGGCCGCGCAGGGTGTGGGCGACGTTCTCGGCGGTCACGTCCGGGGGACCGACGTGGGCCAGGACGCAGTCGAAGGCGGCCGAGTCGAGGGCGGACAGGGCAGCGGGGAGGTTGAGGGCGTGGGTCGGGAGCAGCTGGTCGGCGACCGCGTTGAGGCAGGTCGAGAACGTGCCCGCCGCCCCCGTCCCGTCGCTCACGACCAGGACGGCGGGCGGGCAGTGCACATCAGGCACTACTCCGCTCGACACCAGGACTCCCTCCCGAGATCCCTTTCGGCGCCTCGGGAGCCCTCCCAAGCAGTTTCCCCGAGACAGAGGCCAGTGTGACCGCTGTGACGGATGATTCGCACCAATACGGACGAAGTTGTCCAGACCGGGTGGTGTGTGGACGTCGGGCAGCGTGAGCGGCGCCACGTGCGAGGATCTCCGCTCGTGGACACCGATGTGGCAGATGTCGCTGATGTGATCGTGGTCGGCGCCGGGCTGGCGGGTCTGACCGCCGCCGCCGAGGTCGCCGACGCCGGCCGGCGGGTCGTGCTGCTCGACCAGGAGCCCGAGCAGTCGCTCGGTGGCCAGGCGTTCTGGAGCCTGGGCGGTCTGTTCCTCGTCGACAGCCCCGAGCAGCGCCGGATGGGCATCAAGGACTCGCGCGAGCTCGCGATGCAGGACTGGCTGGGCAGTGCGCAGTTCGACCGCGACGAGGATCGCTGGCCGCGGCGCTGGGCCGAGGCGTACGTCGACTTCGCGGCCGGTGAGAAGCGGTCCTGGCTCCGCGAGATGGGGCACCGGCTGTTCCCGGTCGTGGGCTGGGCCGAGCGCGGTGACGGGCGGGCGGACGGTCACGGCAACTCCGTGCCGCGCTTCCACCTGACCTGGGGCACCGGCCCCGGCGTGGTCGAGCCGTTCGAGCGGCGGGTCCGCGAGCACGCGGCGTCCGGGCGGATCCGGCTCGCGTTCCGGCACCGGGTCGACGACCTGCTCGTCGAGGGCGGTGCCGTGGTGGGCGTGCGCGGCATGGTGCTGGAGCCGAGCTCGGTCGACCGGGGCAAGGCCAGCAGCCGCGTCGAGATCGGCGACTTCGAGCTGCGCGCGCAGGCCGTGATCGTGACCAGCGGCGGCATCGGCGGCAACCACGACCTGGTGCGCAAGACCTGGCCCGCGCGCCTCGGCGCCCCGCCGAAGACGATGGTCGCCGGCGTACCCGCCCACGTCGACGGGCGGATGCTCGGCATCACCGAGGCGGCCGGAGCCAACGTGATCAACCCCGACCGGATGTGGCACTACGTCGAGGGCCTGCGCAACTGGGACCCGATCTGGGACAACCACGGCATCCGGATCCTGCCGGGACCCTCCTCCCTCTGGCTCGACGCGACCGGCAAGCGGCTGCCCGCGCCGTACTTCCCCGGCTTCGACACCCTCGGCACGCTCGCGCACCTGCGCACCACCGGCTACGACTACTCGTGGTTCGTGCTGACACAGAAGATCATCGAGAAGGAGTTTGCGCTCTCCGGCTCCGAGCAGAACCCCGACCTCACCGGCAAGGACGTCAAGCTGCTGCTCTCCCGAGTGCGCGCCGGCGCGCCCGGTCCGATCGAGGCGTTCAAGCAGCACGGCGAGGACTTCGTGGTCGCCGACTCGCTCACCGAGCTGGTAGCCGGGATGAACCGGCTCGCCGACCCCGAGGCGCCCGCACTCGAGGAGCCGGCGCTGCGCCGGCTGATCGAGGCGCGCGACCGCGAGATCGACAACGCCTACGGCAAGGACGCCCAGGTCACCGCGATCCGGGGCGCCCGCAACTACCGCGGCGACAAGCTGATCCGGGTCGCGACCCCGCACAAGCTGCTCGACCCCAAGGCCGGCCCGCTCATCGCCGTACGCCTCAACATCTTGACCCGCAAGACCCTCGGCGGCCTCGAGACCGACCTCGACGGGCGCTGCCTGCGCGCCGACGGCGAACCGTTCCCGGGCCTGTACGCCGCCGGTGAGGTCAACGGCTTCGGCGGCGGCGGGATGATGGGCTACAACGCGCTGGAGGGCACCTTCCTCGGCGGGTGCCTGTTCTCGGGCCGTACGGCGGGCCGCGCCGCCGCCCGCGCGCTCTGAGGTCTCCCGGCGCTGTTGTCTGAGCGCCCGATGGCCTGCGCGGGGTGGCGGCGGTCGGGCGTCTGACGGGCAGGCGTGTGGTTCCGCTTCCTGGTTTCCGAGGAGGCGTGGTTGCGGTTCGCTGTGGTTGGGGCGGCGTGGTTGCGGCGGGCGCGGGTGCTGCGGGTGCGCTGGGGCCCGGGTGCTGTGGTGGAGGTCGAGAACTTCGTCGGTCTATGTCCTTCGGGTGAAGGCGACCTTGCCGTTGGGGAGCAGGGTGGTCTCGTAGTCGGGGTCGTGTGCTCTGGCGTGGTGTCGGGGACAGTAGAGGCGGGCGTGGGTGAGGTCGGTGCCACCGCCTGATGCCCAGGGTGGGTCGTGGTGGGTCTGGCAGCCGCCGGGTGGGGTGTCGCAGTGGTCGGCGGTGCAGCCGCCGTCGCGGATGCCGAGGGCGATGCGCTGGGCTTTGGTGTGGAAGCGGCGGGTGCGGCCGAGGTCGAGGACTTCGGAGGTCCCGCTGAGGACGGCGGGGAGGATGCCTGCTTCGCAGGCGAGGCGGCGGGCTTGGCCGGGTGAGATCACGGCACCGGTGTCGAGGACCCCGGGCTTCAGGCCGCCCTGCAGGGTCTCGAGGGGGATGGTGACCACGATGGGCGTTCACGCCACCTGCTTCGGGGAGCTGGTCGGCGGGGTAGCGCTCGATCCACTCCACCAGCGCGAGGCCCATCCGCTGCGGTCCGGGCTTGCGTTCGCCGAGGTGGCCCTCGACCGCGGCCCGGTGCTTGGGGGCGGCGATGGCAAGGAGCTGCTTCTTGAAGGCCTCGGCCTGCGCGGTCGGGAGGGTGAACCGTCCCCGGGTGGTGCCGTCGCCGTTGTCGGTCATGGTGAGCCGGGTCGCCATGGCTGCTTCGCGTTCCTCGCGCTCCAACAGCTTGGCGTGGTGGGCGTCGGCGGCTTCGGGGTCGATGACGTGGAGGAGTCCTTGGCCGAGGTGGCGTAGCGCGACGGCGTCGAAGTGCGCTGCCTGTCCGACGAGATGAGCCTCAGCTTGTTCGACCAGCCCGGGGTCGACGTGGTCGGGGAGGTCCTCGACCGCGCGGATGATCACCCGGGCCTGGTCGACCAGCAGGTCCCCGGCCTTCAACCCTGCCTGGACGACCGCGTGGTGTTCGAGGCCGGTCGCGAGGCGGGTCTTTCGGTGCGCCTCGGTGCGGGTCATCCGGGTCGCATGGGCCCACCAGTTCGCCACCGATGTGGCGCCGACCTGCTCGGCCACACCCGCGGAGGAGGCGTGGGTGGCGATCCGGGCCTCGAGCTCAGTGGCCCGGGCGATCACGTGGGTGAGGCGGACCAGGGTGTCGGCGGTCTCGTGGACGTCCATCGACCACAGGGAAGCATCATCAACGCTGTCGAGGACGTCTGAGAGCTGTGTGACGGCGCGCGACACGTGGTGTCGTGGGTGTGCTTGTGCGGTCATCGCCACTCCCGAGAAGAAGTTCGTAGTCACACTGTATCGAACAGGTGTTCGAGAGTCAAGGTCTGGCGGAACTTGCTCTTGCTGGGGGTGGTTTCGAGGCTCGTCGCTAGCGCTCCTCGCACCTCAACCACCGTCGTCGAGGCGGCGGGCAGAGGGCCGGGAGGAGGCCGTGACCGCGGCGGACCTGTCCCGCATTGCTGCCAAGAGACGGCGACCACCGCCGACCGGAAGCCGACGTACATCCATCGCCCTGCGTGGGCTGCGGGGGCCTCGACGAGCTCGACCGCCGTGGGAGGTGACGCGTCGTCAGTGCGCGCCGGCGAGGTTGAGGCCGATGACGCCCCCGACGATCATCGCGAGCGAGAGGGCCTTCGCCCAGCCGATCGACTCGCCGAGGAACGCGATGCCCACGACGGCGACCAGGGCGGTGCCGACGCCGGCCCAGATCGCGTAGGCGACCGACACCGGAAGTGTGCGCACGACGATCGTGAGCATCCAGATGGAGAGGCCGTAGCCCCCGAGCACGAGGGCGGTCCAGAGCGGGTCGGTGAAGCCGTCGGCTCGGGGCAGGAGGGCGGTGGACACGACCTCGATGCCGATCGCGGCCATCAGCAGCACCATTGCGGCGAGCACGGGAGTCCTTAGAGTGGGAGAAACGTAGCGACTGCTACAAGCGTAGCACTCGCTACACTCCCACCATGGATCGTCGGGGGGAGCTGCTCGACCGGGTCACCGACCACGTGCTCGAGCACGGGCTGATCGGGCTGACGCTGCGCCCGGTGGCCGCCGCGATCGGCACCAGCGACCGGATGCTCATCTACCACTTCGGCAACCGCGACGCGCTCGTCTCCGCGGTGGTCGTGCGGTCGGGGGAGCGAGCGATCGCGGAGGTCGACGCACTGCCGGGTGCGCCGAGCGTCCGCGCGGCGGTCAACCGCCTGTGGACGGCGTACGGAACCGAGCCCCTCAACGCCTGCCTCGACGTCTACGTCCAGGCCGCCGCCACCGGGCTCTTCGGCAGTGAGCCGTACCTGACCGAGGCGCGGGCCAGCAACGAGCGTTGGGCCGCCGCGCTGCGCGACTACCTGGTGCGCAGCGGGGCGCCCGTGCGCCGGGTGGCCCGGATCGTCACGCTGGTGGACTCGGCGCTCTACGGGTTCCACCTGGATCTGGCCACGGATCGTCCCGAGGAGCTGGCGCGCGGCGTCGACGACCTGGCCCGGGCAGCCCAGGCGATCGCCGGCTGATCCGTCCCGGTCCACCCGGCCGGTCCGCGCCGACTGGTCCACACCAGCTGCCCGCGAAACACAGTGTTCACACCGGCGACCCGGGGGCGCGCGCGGGCGGAGAGTCCCTCCGCATTCGCCGCACAGATATGTTGTCCGCCGCAACAAACTCGGCACATCTGGTTAATTCTTCAACCCTAGTCTGCGTCGGCCGGTCGGCTCTCGACCGCGATACAGACAGGAGTTCACGTGAGGCTCTCCACCTCCACGAGGCGCCGCTCATGGGCGCTGGTTCCACTACTCACCGCTCTTCTCGTGGGCTCGGCGGTCGTCCCGACGGTGTTGGCCGAGGCCGCTGAGCCGGCCTCGCCCAGCGCCTCACCCAGTGCACCGTCCACCCTCCCCGACCCGATGGCCCGTGGCGACTACACGCCGGTCACGATCCAGGAGACCAAGCTCGGGCTGGCCTCGCTCCAGGAGCCGGACTCCGCCGGTGGCGCCCCCACGGCGGGTACGGCGGCCGCGCCCGCGCAGCTCGAGATCCGCGGCGCGCTGTACTACCCCTCTGATCGCACCGAGCCCTCGCCGCTGATCGTGATCGTCCACGGCAACCACGGCTCCTGCGACTCCGGCCAGGACTCGGCGACCGCGACCTGTGCGCAGTACAAGCGCAACGAGGCCGGCTACGCCTACCTCGGCGAGAACCTCGCCACCTGGGGCTACACGACGTTCTCCCTGTCCCAGGACCAGCTGATGATGCGGCAGGACAACTCCAAGGGGAAAGGCATGCACCAGCGGCGGCTGCTGATCGCCGCGGCCCTGGACGCTCTCAGCAAGGCCAACGAGCCCGGCGGCCTGCCCGCCGACGCGCACACCACGATCGGGACCACGCTCGCCGGCCGGCTCGACATGACCCGCATCGGCCTGATGGGCCACTCTCGCGGCGGTGACGCGGTCACGAGCTTCATCGACTACAACCGGATCCGCACCGACGGCCCCCGTTACCCCCTGCGCGGCGTGATCGCGCTGGCGCCGGTGGACTACGAGCGCAAGGCGCCGTACGGCGTCCCGTTCATGAGCGTGCTGCCGTTCTGTGACGGGGACGTCTCGAACCTGCAGGGCGCCCGCTTCTACGAGCGCAGCCAGTACATCAACGGCAACGACCCGTTCCCGCGGATCCAGTCGTCCCAGCTGGGCGCGATCCACAACTGGTACAACACCGTCTGGTACGCCGACGGCGGTGCCGACGGCCAGGCCAACAACGACGCCGCCTGCGGCAACTCGGCGCCGTTCGCGACCAACAACGTCCACCCGCACAACCTGCGGCTCAGCGGTGCGGCCAGCTACACCGACCCGAGCAAGAACTACAAGGTCGACAACTCCGCGACCTACGACCCCACGGTGAACACGAAGATCTCGGGCGACCCCGATCGCATGGGTGACCAGGAGAAGATCGGCCTGGCCACCATGGCGGCGTTCCTGCGGCGCTACGTCGGCGGTGAGGGTGCGTTCGAGCCCTACCTGACCGGCGAGCTCTCGGACACCGACTCGCACCTGCAGATCCCGGCGTCCGCCTGCCCGACCAGCGACTCCGGCATGCGTATCCCGTGCAAGGAGCGGGTCTCGACGAGCTACTTCGCTCCTCCGCAGGAGCGGGTCGACGTGATCCGGCCCGAGGTGCAGAACCCGCTCGGTCTCGACGCCCTGGGCGGCTCGCTCAGCGGCGGCGGATTCGCCTACCCGTACGTCGACAACGGTGGCGTCACGCTGCCCGAGCCGACCGCGGGCGGCTACGACTGGTGCAACCCCGAGCCCGACGACTTCGCGCCGGGCCAGCTCGGCAAGAGCACCCAGCCGACGGCCGCCAAGGCCTGCCCGCTGCCGGGGAAGGCAGCGCTCGGCGGTCAGAACGGCATCCGCGAGAACGGTCCGGTCAACCAGTCCTACGGTCGCCAGCTGGCGCTCGCCTGGGAGCCGGGCAGCAAGGCCCACCTCACCGCGGACATCCCGGCGGCGTCGCAGGACATGAGCGGGCTCAAGGCGCTGGCCATGGGTGCGGACGTCAACTTCTTCGACCTGCGCAACCCGGGTGCCGACAACCGCGGCGACAACACCAAGGACACGACCAGCGCGGGCTGCACGACGGCCCTGCCCTGCTGGCCCAACGAGCTGCCCCAGTCCTACGACCCGGCGTCGTCGACGCAGGACTTCCTCATCGTGTTGAAGGACACCGAGGGTCACGAGGGCGTCGTCCACGCCGGCGACGAGCGGTGGGGCAACGCCCTCCACATGTCGACCGGCACCAACACCGCCAACACGCACATCGTCCTGGACCAGATCCGCGTGCCGCTCAGCGAGTTCGCCGACCAGGGCGTCGACATCAGCTCGCTCGACCAGCTGGAGCTCCGCTTCGGTGAGGACGGGACGCCCGCGTCCGGTTCGATCCAGCTGGCCGACGTGCGGTTCCAGGAGGCCGCGGTCGCCGAGCCGCTGATCCTCTCCGACGGCAACGAGGCCGACGGCGCAGGATTCGGTCCTCCGGCCACCGGCCCGGACCCGGCGGACTTCCTGTCGTCGTACGACAACAGCTTCGGCAACCTGAGGCTGAACGACATGGTCGCCAACCCGGACGGCAACACCACCTGGGTGGTCGACGACGACCGCGCCCAGTGCCCGGCGGCGAACTTCACCTCGATCCAGAAGGCCGTCGACTTCGCCTCCCCGTGGGACACGATCGTGGTGTGTGAGGGCATCTACCAGGAGTCCTCGACCCCGATCTCCGGCAACGGCAACCCGGTCGCCACCGGCGCCAAGAACGGCCTGACGATCAACAAGCCGCTCAAGATCAAGGGGGCCGGCGCGGACAAGGTCACGATCATGCCCGACCAGTCGCTCACGACCCTGGCCGGACAGACGCCGTACCTGCGCGACGGCGGCGGCAACGTCGTCACCGTCTCGCGGCAGTCGCTCGGCTCGACCGACACCAACGAGATGTTCGTGGACATCTCGGGCGTGACGGTGACGGCGGGCAACACGTACGCCGAGGCCGGCATCGCGTTCTTCGGAGCGGCCGGCCGGGTCTCGGAGAGCGTGGTCGGCCCGATGAAGGTCGCCACCACTCCCGAGGAGCTCGCCGCCAACCCGCACGGGTGGGGCATCGTCAAGACCGGCGTCATCCAGGGCGCGGGCTCGGGAACGGTCGAGAGCGAGGTGACGGTCGCGAACAGCCTCGTCACCGGCTACCAGGCCGGAGGCATCCTGTTCGACGGCGCGAAGGGCACCGACGGGGCTCCGGCCAACACGGTCCGCACCGGGATCCGGCAGCACGGCTACGTGACCGGGACGGTCGTCACGGGGAGTGGCAGCAGCCTGTTCCCCCAGACCGGCATCAAGTACACGAGCGGGATGAACGGGTTCGTGAAGAACAGTCGCGTGACCGGCAACTACTTCGAGCCGGACCCCGCGACGTCCTTCGGCATCCTGCTCACCGACGCCGGCACGGACACCGCCAGCGGGCTCGTCGCCCAGGGCGACGTGCTCACCGGCAACGGGTTCGCTGCGTACAACGCCAACGCGGACCTGAGCGGCGTGCGGACCGGTGCGCCGTTCGAGGTGCAGTCCAGCTACCTCGGCTCGGCGGCTCCGGTCCCGGGCGGTCCGGCCGACCCGAGCGCCGGTGTCGAGGCGATCTCGGGCACGGACTCCGGGGGCGCCGACTCCGTCGCGATCACGTCCCTGGCGGAGACACCGCCTGACGGCGTGCCCACCGGCGTCGGCTCGGTCAGCGACAGTGCTCCGACGGCCACGGTGATCGACCCGGAGGACGGTTCGGAGGTCGCCGTGGGCGAGACGCTGCACCCGCTGGTGCGGGGGATCGACGACTTCGCCGTGAAGTCGGTGACCCTCCTGGCCGACGGCGTGCCGGTCGGCACGGTCGCGACGGCGCCGTACGAGTTCAGCTGGAGGCCGACGGGTGACGACCTCGGTGAGGAAGTGAGCTTCGAGGCAGTCATCACCGACTCCGCGGGCCAGCAGGCCAGGTCGGTGCCGGTGACGGTCTCGGTGCCGGACCCGGCCGGGCCGCCCACGACCGGTCCGACCGCGCCGCCGACCACCGGCCCGACGGATCCGCCGACGACGGATCCGACCGACCCGCCCACGACGGACCCGACGGACCCGCCGACCACCGAGCCGCCGGTGACGCCGACGTTGACGCTCGGGCGGGTGGTGAAGTCGAAGTCCGCCGGCACGGCGACCGTCGCGGCGCGCGTCAACACCGCTGGTACGGCGACCCTCACCGGTCCGAAGGTGGTGACCACGACGGGAGCGGCGTCAGGACCGTCCACCGTCACGCTCCTGGTCATGGTCGACCGTGAGCACCGGGCGATCCTGCGGAGGACCGGGAGGCTCGAGGTGACGGTCCGGGTCACCTTCACCTCCGAGGGAGGGATGGTGACCGGCACCAAGACCCTGGTCCTGGTGAAGAAGAAGCACTAGCCGGGCCAAGGCCCGAGCAGACGAGGCGTCCGTCCCCACCGGGGACGGGCGCCTCGTCGCATGCCTACTTGTCGTCCTCGTAGATGCTCCACCAGCCGATGGCCTCGGGGTTGACGATGATCGTCAGGCGCTGGCCGGGCTGGCCCGCCATCTCCACGGCGACCTCGACGAGCTCCGCGCCGTCGAACCCGTCCCGGAGCCGGGCGAGCAGCTCGGCGTTGTCGGTCTCGGCGGGGAGGGTCCAGCTGTCGTCGGTGTTCCCGAGGAGGAGGTACTTAGCCATGCCGGCCACCGTATAGGTGTGGCCCGCGTGCCAGGGAAACGGCGCGACTCAGACGAACGCGACGGCGAGCAGGACCGCGCCGACGACGACCGCGATCGTCATCAGGTATCCGAGCCCGAAACCGGGCAGCGGCTGACGGGTCCTCATCGCGTGCTCGACCCGGGCCCAGCGGATCAGCGCGAAGACCGTCACCAGTGCCCCGAAGAGCACCAGCGTGACGGCGAGCGTCGTACGCACCCACGTGGTCCCCGGCACTTTCAGTGCGTGCAGCGCCACACCGCCGGCGAGCATCGCCAGCGCAGTGCGCACCCAGGCGAGGAACGTCCGCTCGTTCGCGAGGGTGAAGCGCGGGTCGGGCTCCTCGCCCGGTCCGTAGACCCAGTGCGGGCGCCGGTCGGTCATGACAGTCATGCTGCCGTACGCCGGGCTCCTCAGGGCAGGGGGTTCAGTGCGCCGTCGCTGTACAGCAGCCGGTTGTCGCTGGTCAGGACCAGGTGCCCGATGGGAAGCGGGTCGTCCCACACCTCCTTGCGGGCCACCGGTCGGTGGTCGCGGCTGATCTGCCACAGCTCGCTGATGTAGTCGACCATCTGGGGCGCGAACCGGTTGTCGCGCAGCCACATCGTGTCCCCGAAGACCTCGCCGAGCAGGTAGTTCGTCGCCCCACGCCCGTCGGGCGTGGCCATCGTGACGGTGCCGCCGTGCGCGATCTGGGTGATCCCGTCGGCGCGCCGGACGCTGACGTCGTGCACCTCGCCGTGCAGGTAGAGGTCGACATGGTGCTCGGCCATCGTCCGCCAGAACGCCGAGTCCTGGCCGCCCCGGTAGTAGATGCCCGAGGACCCGTACTCCCGGACGGGGCGCAGGACGGGTACATGGCCCTGGACGACGATCCAGTCCGTGCCACGACGCTCCGCCGCGGTGAGCGTCCGATCCAGCCACCCGAGCTGCTGCGGGTCCAGCCGGGCGACGACGTCGCGCCGGGTGCGTTCGAAGACGTCGACGGTGACCAGGAGCACCTCCGGGTCGACGTACGTCGCATAGGCGGTGCCGTGCGCGGGACCACGCGGCGTGTCCCGCAGGTGGTCGGGCGCGAGGACGTTGGCGTGGAACGCCTTCTTGAAGGTCGCGACGTTGTCCAGCTTGAACCGGGTGCGTCCCGGCTGGCTCCCGCCCGACCAGGGGTTGTCGCCGATGTCGTGGTCGCCCACCGCAGCGTGGACGTCCAGGCCCCGCTCGTCGAAGCGCAGACGCCACTGGGAGAAGTAGAAGTCGGCCGCGCGCCGCAGTGCCGCCTTGCGCTGTGCGTTGGTGCTCGCCGGTCCGAAGATCCCGGTGTGGCCGTCGTCGTACCCCCAGTGGCCTTCGACCAGGTCACCGGCGACGAGGACGTCGTCGGGCGCCTCGGCCTCGAACGTGTCCAGGATCGTGTCGATCGTCGCGGCGTAGGAGGAGTTCCAGGAGTTCGGGAGGCCCGCGTGCCACGTCTTCAGCGTGCTGACGTCGGCGATGTCGGCGTTCATGAAGTCGGGGGAGGACAGGAACGTGTAGTCGGGCGCGGCGTCCGGACGGTCCGGCTCCACGCCGTTGGCCGGCAACGGCCGCGGGACCGGCCGGGGGTAGTACGCGGCCGTCGTCCGGGTGACCGGCGCAGACGGGGAGGAGGTGGCGTCCGCACCTGCAGTGAGGCTTCCGGTCAGGAGGGCAGCGACGCCGAGCGCGCCGCACGCGGTCACGACCGCACGGGTCGGGTGGCGGAGATCCATGCGAGCGCGGCTCTTCCTTCTCGAGAAGCCAGGATTCTCCCCCGGCACCAGAGGAGTCGGACGATCGGGTCGGCGGTTGAACCGTTCCGCGTGTGAGCCACGTCATCTCTGCCGGCGCTGGCAGGTCTCTAGGCTCCGCGGGTGACCTACGAGTTCGACGAACAGATCGCGGTGACCCGGCGGGACGAGACGACGTTCGGGGCCGACCTCGCGGCCGGGTGGTCGGTGGGCGGGGGGATCAACGGCGGCTACCTGCTCGCGGTGCTCGGCAACGCGCTGCGGCACACGCTCCCGGACAAGCCCGACCCGATCGCGGTGTCCGCCTACTACCTCTCCGCCTCTGCTGCGGGGGAGGCGACGGTCAGCGTCGACGTGCGCCGTGACGGCGGCAGCGTGGCGACCGCGGCCGCCGAGCTGCGGCAGGGCGAGGACGTGCGGATCACCGCGCTCGCGACGTACGGCGACCTCTCCCGCCTCGGGGACGACGTCCGGACCACGGCCGACGAGCCGGACATGCCGCCCCCGGGCGAGTGCGTGCCCAACACGATGGCTCCGGCGGAGCTGCGGGCGGTCGCGCCGCTCATGGAGCGCTTCGACATGCGCTTCCACCCCGACCACATCGGCTGGGCGGTGGGGGAGCCGAGCGGCAACGGCGTGCTGAGTGCGTGGTTCCGGCTGGTCGACGGCCGCGAGCCGGACCCACTCTCGCTGCTGATGGTCGTGGACGCCCTGCCGCCGGTCACCTTCGACCTGGGCATGCCTGGGTGGGCGCCGACGCTCGAGCTGACCGCTCATGTGCGCGCCCGGCCGGCGCCGGGCTGGCTGCGGGTGCGGCATGCGACCCGCAACATGGCGGGCGGGATGTTCGAGGAGGACTGCGAGGTGTGGGACTCCGCCGGCCGGCTGGTGGCCCAGAGCCGGCAGCTGGCGCGTCAGCCGCGTCCGTAGGCGGTCCGCCGACTCCGTGCATACCGGCGTGCGTGCCGGGTACGGCGTGATCGGGCGTCGGTCTAGACCGGCGGGGTGGGGGTTGCCCTCGACAGGGGGCTTCTCAATCGCGCCCGGGAGCGCCTCGGGCGCAACAGCAAGGAGGAATCACGCATGATTCGCAGCGGAATCAAGGGCGGCCTCGCCGCAACAGCGGTGACGAGCCTCGCGGTGGCAGGACTTCCGTTCCTCGCGTCCTCGGCCTCGGCCAACCCACTGACCACGGGCCTGGACGCCAACGCCGTGACGTTCTACAGCCAGTACGCCCCGGGCGTCTCCGCCGAGAACGACGGCTCCAACTCGACCATCTCGCTGGTCGTCGGCGGTGGTGCGAACGTCGGCTCGGTGCAGTTCCAGGCCACGCTCACGCCGGGTGGCACGCCGATCAACATCGGCACCCCAGTGAGCCGCAACGCCGACGGTGTCTTCGCGTTCGACTGGACGCCGTCGTTCCCCGTCGGGACCACCGCCGTGGAGTTCTCGGCGGTCCCCAACACCGGACAGGCCAACACCGCCACCAGCGGCCCGCAGCTCGTGCTGAGCGACGCGATCGCCAACACCGTCGAGCTGAGCAGTGAAGGCAGCCTCGGCGTGTTCCAGAGCCCGTACGCCGCGGACTCCGGCGGCGACTTCGTCGGCCTCACCGGCACGACGTCGGACGCCGGCAGCGTCGCGCTGAGCACGCGCAGCGCCAACCCGTCCACCCCGGCGGGCACCTCGAGCGCGTCGTCGACGGTGACGGCGCCGGCCACGAACGGCACCTTCGCGGGCATCCTCGACATCGACGGCTACAGCTACTCCGGTGGCGCTGAGCCCAACCAGATCGTGTTCGGCGCGGCCACCCAGGCGGCCGGGGCAACCGACGACGTCGAGGCGTCGACCCTCTACGTCCAGCAGATCAAGACCGTCACCGCGCAGGCCTCCCGCACGAACGTGCCCGCGGGCCAGAAGGCGGACGTCACCGTCACGGTCAAGGACCAGAGCGGCAAGCCGGTCGCCAACGCGCTGGTCGACTACAACACCCCGGACGGCAGCGACCCGGGCACGGAGCCTGACGACTCCTCGACCGCCGCGCAGCGCACCGACGCGCGGGGCGTCGTGACCTTCAGCAACCTCGGCGCCGGCAGCTACACGTTCTATGCCAACACCACGAGCGAGGTCGACACCCAGAGCGCGGGTGACGTGGCCGCCTCACCGGTGACGATCACCGACTACACGCCGACCAACACCTCGCTGGTGGCCTCCGCGGTCGACGGGTACGCCGACTTCGACCTCGACGAGGTCACCGGCGCCGAGAACGGCGACGACTTCGTGGCCACCCTCAAGGACCAGAACGGCGCCCCCGTCGAGGGCCAGCCGGTCGAGTACAGCTGGCACTTCCAGCCCAGTGCCGGCGGCACGCCCACCGACAGCGCCTTCGCGAGCGCCGGCAACACCGACGCCAAGGGTCAGGTCGCCGTGCCGTTCCCGAACAGCGGCGCCGCCGGCACCTACACGCTCAACGTGCGCCGTCCGAACGTGAACGGCTCGGGGCTCCTCAACGGCACGCCCCTGACCGTCGACGTGGCGGAGTCCGAGATCAGCTTCGCCGACGGCGACTCGGTCAACGCTCCGGTCAACGGCTCGGCCACGATCAAGGGCACCCTCGCCCTGGTCAACGGCGCGGGTGCTCTCGGCGGGCGCACCGTCACGGTCACCTACACGCCGGGTCTCGGTGGCGACGCGTCGTTCTCGACGAGCCAGCCCGCGGGCACCACGCGCAACAACGCCGTGCAGGCGACCGCGGTCACCGCGGCCGACGGCTCGTTCTCGGTGTCCCTCACGGACCCGACGGTGCCGCCGAACGTGCCGCCGACCAACGAGTCGGGCACGCTGACGGCGGTGGCCACCGGCCTGAACACCGGTGACACCGACACCTCCGCCGACGCGCGCGACAGCATCACGGTGAACTTCAAGCAGGCCGACACCGTGAGCGGCATCGACATCGCCACCGACGTCCTCGCGCCCAACGGCACCGGGATCCAGGCGGCCGGTCCGGGTGTCCCCGTCGACCTCGACATCACCGTCCGTGGCGCCGACGGCGACTCCAACCCGAGCAACGACCCGAAGCTGGGTGACGTCCCGGTGCAGGTCAGCGTCGACAAGGGCTTCCTCAGCCCCAACGCCGAGACGACCGACGACCTCACCCTGGCCAGCGGGCACGACAAGGCCGGCGACCTGTGGGGCTACTTCAAGAACGACGGCACCAGCGAGACCGTGACGACGGCCGACTCCGGCTCGGGTCAGGGCACCACCGGTCTGGTCGCCGCGATCGAGAAGGACGCCGGGTTCGACGACGACGGCCTGACCCAGCTCACCGTGACCGTCAAGGCGGGCAACGTGACGCAGACCAAGACCATCACCTACGACGTGCGTGCGCTGCTCAACGCCACCGACGCCTCCTTCGAGCGGGCCGACGGCGAGCCGACCGGCGACGTGCCGACCACGGAGAAGGTCGGGATGCAGCTCTATGTCCACGACCAGTTCGGCAACCTCGCCGGTGACGAGAAGGCCAAGATCAGCGACAGCTCGCCGATCGCGGACTTCGACACCGACGAGTCCGCGGACTCGACGTTCACGGACTTCACCAACTCGGGTCCGGGAGTCACCGCGTTCTCCGACAAGCCGGCGACGCAGACCCTGACCGCGCTGATGACGCCCGGCCAGGTCCTCGTCGACGCGGCCGGCAACGCCACCAGTGACTCGTCCAAGACGCTGTCCGTCGACTCCGACCCGATCAACTGGGTCGAGCCCACGCAGCCGCAGCCGCCGGTCTCGATCGTCTCCCGCCTGACCGGCTCCAGCAACGGCGGTCGCGCGGACCGGCTCACCGTCACTGCTTCGAAGGTGGCCGCGGGTGCGAAGGTCACGCTCTTCAAGATCGTGAAGGGCAAGCGGGTCGCGGTGAGGTCGGGCGTGCTCGGCGCCGACGGCAAGGTCACCCTGCGTGTCAAGGACCGCAACGGGAAGGCGTTCACGACCTACATCGCCCGCGTGATGGCGACGGCCACCACCAAGGCGGACACGACGAACAAGCGGAAGATCCGCTGATCGTCGAGCACCAACGAGTCGGACGGGCCCGCGGCGTACACGCGCCGCGGGCCCGTCCGCGTCCGCTTGGGTGGCCATGTTTGACTGCTGGGCATGCGTTCTCGAGGACTCTCCCTGGCCCTGACCGCCCTCTGCACGATGGCTGCGCTGTCCGCGTGCAGCAGCGACGACAGCGACGGTGACGAGCCGAAGAGCGGAGGCTCGGAGTCATCCGCCTCGGAGAGCCCGACCATCTACCCGGTCGACGGGTGCCAGGCGAAGGTGGGCATCAGCGGTGCCCTCCAGGTGAAGTGGAGCGGCAATGCGATGGCGACCCCGTCCGGGGACGCGACGACCTATCAGGCGAGCAACAACAAGAGCAGCTGGGTGGCGGTCACCACGGCCGCCGGCGATGCTCCGGCCCAGGTGGTGGTGACGGTCAAGGGCACGACCTACGACGTCCCCGACAAGAGCGTGACGGTCAAGGAGTCGGCGGACGGGCTCACGGCCACCGCGTCGGCTGAGGTGTCCAAGGGCAAGGTGGCCAAGGTGCAGGCGAAGTTCACCTGCGACAAGACCGCGGGCTGAGCCTCGACGCCGTCCCTCAGGCTCCGGCGAGGTCGCGGTCGTGGATCGCAGGCCCGCGGTCGAGCCACCACTGGGCACCCCGCTGGGTCTCCGGGTCACCGGTCTTGGCGAAGTCCGCCAGCTCGGGGGCGGCGGCCATGCCGAGGGCGAACAGCGTTGCGTGCCGCTCGGCGGTCCGCGCCGCCTCGTACCGTCCCGCGATCGCGGCGCTCTGGTCGGGGGTCAGCTGTCCGGACAGGCCTGCGTTGACCAGCGCCCGGGCGCGGACGGTCGGGCGCTCCTCGATGATGGCGCGGTCGGCGATCTGGTCGCTCAGCCCGCAGTCGCCCAGCCGCATAAGCACGGTCCAGGCGCGGGCGGCGAGCAGCTCGTTGTCGTCGGCGGCCAGCCGTAGGCAGTGACGTGCCGCCGCCGGGGCGTACGGCGAGGCGGCGATCAGCAGCGCGGCGTGGTGTCGCCGGGGCTTGTGTGAGTGGAGCAGCGCCTCGCGCAGCAGCCGGCGCAGCATCTGGTCGGGCTCCTGCGCCTGGTGCGCGGGCGTGTCCGCCTGGATGGCCGGAGCGAGGTCGGCGACCAGGGACGCGGCTCGGGCCGCCGGGACCATCTCGTCGCCGGCCCGGGCGTTGGTGACCAGGCCGAAGGCTCGACGGGTCCGCAGACCTCCCGCCACCCGCTCCCAGGAGTGGTCCGGGAGCCGGACGGCGAGGTCGAAGGCATCCAGGCGGCCGTCGAGCGACTCACCGCGGCGCAGCGCGCCGAGCACGTGGGACTCCAGCGGGGGGAGCGCGGCCTCGTCGAAGTGGCCGCGGGACAGCTTGATCGCGGCCACCGAGGACGCCGCGCGACGCAGGTAGACGTTGTCGGTGTTCGCGGAGAGCAGGCGCAGGGTCAGGTCGGCGGCCGCCCGGTCGGGAACCTCCGCGAGCAGGTTGAGCACCGGTGCGACGACCTGGGCGTCGGGCGCAGTCACGAACCGGCCGATCGCCATCAGGAGGTGCTGGCGGGCGATCGGGTGGCCGATGAAGGCCGCGGCCGCTTCGTAGCGGCGTACGTAGCCCGGACCCACCGCCCGCCCGAGCTCGCTGACCAGCTCGTGGGTCACCTGAGCCCACTCCCGGTCGCGGAGGAACACCCGGTCGTAGCGGTTGAGCTCGTCGGTCAGGCGCAGCCAGTGCGCGCCGGTCGCGACGCCCTGCTCCGTCCTCTCGAGGAGGCTCTCGACCTGGGAGTTGGTCAACGGGGTCTCGTGGGCGGGATTGCGGCGGACCGACGGCCCGTCGCCGAACGAGCGGCGCAGCCCGTTGGCGACGGCGACCAGCCAGCCCTCCGGGAGGCCGAGCACCACCTCGTACGTCGCCGTGACCGCGGCCGGCAACGGCTGCAGCCCGGACTCCCAGCGCGACACTCGGGAGGCGTCGACCGGGATGCCGCGCTCCTTCAGCGCGGCGATGAACCCCTCGCGCCGGGCCAGGTCGGGATCGGGACCCAGGACGCGGGCCACGGTGAGCAGCCAGGCCACCCGCTGCTCACAGCCCACCCGGCCGGAGCTCAGCGCGTGCGGGTCCTCGGGGAGTCGCTGCGGGCGCCCTCGTCGTCGCACTGGCGGCGGCGTGCGCTCCTCTGACATGATCCCCCGATCGTCGGGTGTCCGTGCGGCACACTGCCCGCCACCCGAGACCATTTATTGCAGGTTTGCTTCGGCACTGCAACAACCGCCCCGTGACGTGAGCAGCATCCCTAATGTCTCCCTTGGCACTCGGGATCCGTTCACGCGTGCCGAACACGGGGCTCTCGGGCCTCATGTAATGAGGCGGGAGATCGTCCCGGCCTATTCACTCCGGAAGGAAACACAGCATGAACAGCAGCGGCATCAAGCGGGGACTGGCGGCTACCGCCGTCGCCGCTCTGGCGGTTACGGGTCTTCCGTTCCTCGCCTCTTCGGCTTCCGCCGTCACCGGCGACGCCATCTCGGTCGGCTCGGTCGGCCCGACGCTCAACGGCGGCGCCGCGGGCGGCGTCATCCGCCTCAAGGCGACCGGCCTCACCGCCTCGGACGTGGACGGCACTGACCCCACGAGCGAGGTCGCCATCATCGGCACCAACCTCACGAGCCCCGCCAACAACGCCAACCAGACGGTTGCGATCGTGGGCACCCCGACGTTCATCGCGAGCGGCTCGGCTCAGGACTCGGCTCCGGCTGACGGCCAGGCCGAGGTTCTGGTCCACGTTTCGGCGACCACCCCGGCGGCTGGCGACACGGCGACCTACGCGCTCTACATCGACGACAACGGCGACGGTTCGGTTCAGGCCTCTGAGGCTCGCACCCAGGTCTCGCAGATGACCTCGGGCGTCGTTGCCGCGCTCGCCGTCTCCCCGACCGCTCAGACCGCCCCCCTCGGCGTCGAGAGCGGTGCCTACACGGTCACGTACAAGGACAGCGCCGGCCGCACCACGCAGCCGACGGCCAACACGGTCCTTTCGGTCTCGAGCGGTGGCGCCGCGACGTTCAACGCCTCGCCGATCACGCCGACCCAGGCCGAGCTCGGCACCGCCACCTTCAAGGCGACCGGTACGGGCACCACGGGCCTGCGCAACATCTCGGTCGCCAACGGCGCCGTGACCGCTGCTGCGCAGCTCGACGTCATCGCTGCTGCGACCGGCATCGTCGAGTCCGAGGTGGACTTCGTCACCGGCGCCGACAGCTGGAAGGGTGACGGCACCGACACCTACGCGGGTGGCGTCTCGGTCCGCACCGACCAGGGTTCGGTCAAGCTGGACATCAAGTCCCCGTCGAACGCGGGCAAGGTCGTCAGCATCACCACGACCGGCACCGGCCTCACCTTCGGCGGCACGGCTGCCAAGACCCAGACGGTGACCCTCAACGCTCAGGGCGTCGGCTCGCTGACCTTCACCCCTGACGCTGGCACCGTCCAGGCGGGCGACAGCTTCACCGTCGTCGGCGCGGGCATCAACACCACCGTCACCTACGCGGCCCCCGCCATCTCGGCGGCGACCGTCACCCCGGACGCGATCACCTACCTGTCGTCCTACGGTGGCTCTGTCACCGCGACCGTCACCGTGACCGACCAGTTCGGCACGCCGGCGGCCGGCACCTACGTCACCGTGCAGCGCACGGGCGGCGCGGACGCTGACGCGGCCGAGTCGGCCCGCAAGCAGGTTGGCGCCGACGGCAAGGTGTCCTTCACCCTGACCGACACCAAGGCGACCGCGGCCTCGCACGGCACGGACACGCTCAGCTTCAAGGTGTACGCCGGTCAGTTCGACACGACGGCGCTCGCCACCGACGTCAGCTCGCACATCGACTACACGGCCACCGGCCAGGGTGCGGACTTCTTCTTCACCGTGGACGGCACCCTGCCGGCTGGTGCTGGGTACGACCCCAACGCCACGTTCGCGAACCCGCTGACCGACACCACGGCCGACAACCTGGGTGACAGCGGCGACGAGTCGATCGCGCTGAACATCGTCGGCGGCACCGCGAGCTCTGCGGTCACCGTGGGCGTCACCAACGGCGCCCTGGTCCTGAAGAACGGCGAGACCCGCCTCTCGCAGGGTTCGGCTTCCGACACCGGTGTGCTCGGTACGGACAACTTCAAGATCATCGGCACCAAGACCGGCCTCGTGACCGTCACCATCACCAGCGGTGGCATCACCAAGACCGCTCAGGTGTCGGTCCACTCGGGCGCCGAGATGACCCCGGCCGTCAGCACCGCGTTCTCGGCTCGCAACGTCGAGGTCACGGCTCCGGAGAAGGCCAAGGCCGGCGAGACCGTTCCGTTCGTCGTCAAGGTGACCGACTCCTTCGGCAACCCGGTCTACGGTGTTCCGTCCTCCGCTCTGACCAAGATCGTGAGCGGCGACGCTCAGGTCGTCGGTGACAGCGGCACGACGAACGCGGCCGGCGAGCTGACCGTTCAGGTCGCGCTCAACAACAACGCTGACTCCCCGGTCGGCCTGCAGGTCACCGGCACCGGCTACGACTTCGGCGCCGCTGCCAACCGCCTCACCGCCGCCAGCACCACCGACGACGGCACCGGCCTGACCAAGTCCGAGAACGTCGACTCCGCGTCCGTCGCCAACGTCGTCAACATCGCGAAGCTCCAGGCGGCTGTCGACGCGGCCCAGGCCGAGGTCAACCAGGCCCAGGGCAATGTCGACGCGGCCAAGGGTGACCTCTCGGTCGCCAAGGCCGAGCGCTCGGTCGCCCAGGCCGAGGTCAAGGCTGCCAAGCAGGACCTGCGCAAGGCCCAGAAGCACCACAAGGGTGTTGCGGCTGCTCGCAAGGCTCTGCGCCAGGCCCGCGGCGACCTCCGGATCGCCAACGCCAAGGTGAACGCGGCCCAGGCCACGGTCAACCGCGCCAACGCTGCCCTCACGGCGGCTCAGGCCAAGCTCGCGGCCGCTCAGAAGGCCCTCGAGGACGCGCAGAAGTGACCCTGGTCTTCTGACCAGCTAGCACTGCTCTGGGTGGCTCCCGGACTCCGGTCCGGGAGCCGCCCCCAGAACCACCTGGGGTGAGGGCCAGGCCTACGGACCTGGCACGAGCCCGACCGGGGGCGTTGCTCCCGCAACCCCCGAGCACCACATCTGAACCAAGTCGGGACACACAGACGCGGTCCGGGCCATTCTCTGTTTGCCGCTGCGCGAGAATGGTCCGGACCGCCTGTCTCACCCTAGGGCAAGCAGTCCCGGAAGCCCGGCAACCAAGCGCCACCGCCACGGTGGCGCTTGTCGCATGTCTGGACCGTTTTCGGGTGGTGGTTTCGAGGCTCCTCGCTGGCGCTCGTCGCACCTCAACCACCGGAGGTCGCTGGCGCTCGTCGCACCTCAACCACCGGAGGTCGCTGGCGCTCGTCGCACCTCGACCACAGGAGGCCGGCAGTCGCTCGCGCGCCTCAGCTGCGCGGTGACCGTGGCGGTGCCGGCAGCGAGACGATCCAGCGGCGGCGGGGATGCTCGGTGACCGTCCAGAGCCGCGTCCCGTCGGGTGAGGATGCCAGGTCCTCGGGACCCATCGGCAGCGCCCAGCGGCGCTCGCGCAGAGCGCCGGGGCGCCCCACCCACAGCGAGCCCGGAGTCCAGGGGCCGTGCGAGGCGGTCATCGCGTAGGTGTCATCGATGCGGACGACGCCCTGGGCCCGGACCACCGCTCCGTCGCCCAGGTCCACGGGGCCGCCGTCGACTGCGAGGTGGGCGATGCGCCGCGTCTGGCGGGGGTTGCCGTACTCGCCGACGACCAGCTGATCAGGCTGGTCGGGCACCGAGGAGACGAACGAGAACCGCAGCGGCTCGCCGTCGTGCTCGGTCGGTGCGAGCCGGTGGCGGACGGGCAGGACGAAGCCCGCCTCGGTGCGCACGACGTCGTCGGTGTCGGCGACCCACAGCCCGGCCCGGGTCGCCGCGACGTGCAGGCGCGTGCCGTTCCAGGCCAGACCGCCGGCGTGCACCCGCAGCGGCACGTAGCCGTCCTCGGTCGGCCGCACCAGCGGCACGTGCCGATACCTGCGGGCGCGCAGGTCGACCACGCTCAGCCGGGACCCGCCGCCCTTCGCGTACCAGGTGACCCCGAGCACCTCGGGTCGCGGGCCGGGCGAGACTCCCTGCGGCCACCAGTCCGGGTCACGGCGGTCGGCGGCGTCCCAGGTCCAGGCGCGGTGCCGGGACAGGCACGGCGCGACCGTGCGCCGCAGTCGTCGGTCGAGGTCGTGCAGCACCGCGGTCAGACCCACCCGCCCGCCGTACCTGCTCGCCAGGACATCGACCGCGGACGCCAGGTCGTCCACGCGCGTGAGGTGCATCCGGGTCACGGTAGCGTCGCGCGGGTGGCGGAGGTCGTGGGCGCAGCGATCGTGCGGGATGGGCGCGTGCTCGCGGCGCGGCGTACGTTCCCCGCCGAGGCGGCCGGCCGGTGGGAGTTCCCGGGCGGCAAGGTCGAAGCGGGCGAGAGCGCCGACGAGGCCCTGGTCCGTGAGATCGCGGAGGAGCTCGGGTGCACCGTCGCGGTCACCTCGTGGCTCTCATCACGCGTCGCGATCGGCGAGCGGCACGTGCTCACGGTCGCCTTCGCGCGCCTGGTCGACGGCGAGCCGGACCCTCACGAGCACGACGAGACCAGGTGGCTCGGCCCCGCCGACCTCGACGACGTGGACTGGCTCGACCCCGACCGGCCGTTCCTGGAAGAGGTGCGCGCGGCCCTGGAATGATGGGCACGTGCGCGGGATCTTCTTCGACGAGGCCGAGGCCCGAGCGGTCGTGGCCCAGCTCACCGCCGACGGCTACGACGCGCGCGTCGAGCGCGAGCGCCTCGCCGGCGAG
Source organism: Nocardia sp. 149-1B (assembly GCF_057747975.1). Lineage (NCBI taxonomy): Bacteria > Bacillati > Actinomycetota > Actinomycetes > Mycobacteriales > Nocardiaceae > Nocardia > Nocardia sp. 149-1B. The sequence continues at coordinate 3,686,675 of NZ_CM173233.1, read as the reverse complement.
GACGACGACGAGGGCCACCCCTGGGCGGTGCTGAGCGACGCGCCGGCGTTCGTGCTGGAGGTGCTCGTGGAGCGGTACGACGGGTGGCTCGACGCCGACGAGCCGGCGGCCGCGCCCGCGCCGCTGGACCTGCCGACCCAGCCGCGGAAGATCAAGCGGCCCTGAGGGGTTGTGCCAGGGCCGCGTTCAACACCTCTCCCTAGGATCACTCCATGACCGCTGACCAGCGCCTCCTGCTCGTGCACGCCCACCCCGACGACGAGTCGATCGGCCAGGGCGCCACGATGGCGAAGTACGCCGCCGAGGGGCGCGGCGTCACGCTGGTGACCTGCACCGGTGGCGAGATGGGGGAGATCCTGGTCCCCGAGCTCGAGCACCTCGCCGCCGACCAGGAGGACCGCCTCGGTGAGCACCGCCGGGGTGAGCTGGCCGATGCGATGAAGGCACTGGGCGTCACCGACCACCGCTACCTCGGCGGGTTCGGCGCCTACCGCGACTCCGGCATGAAGTGGCACGACGACGGCCACGCGATCCCCGCGGACGACATCCACGAGAACGCCTTCTGGCACGCCGACCTGACCGAGGCCGCCAACCACCTGGTCGAGGTGATCCGCGAGGTCCGCCCGCAGGTGATGGTCACCTACGACCAGTTCGGCGGCTACGGCCACCCCGACCACATCCAGGCCCACCGGGTGGCGATGTACGCCGCCGCGCTGGCCGCGGTCCCGTCGTACCGCAAGGACCTCGGCGAGTCCTGGGACGTTGCGAAGATCTACTGGGGTGCGATGTCCGAGAGCCGGATGCGCGCGGGTCTGCGCTCGCTGCGCGACGCCGGTGACACGACGTCCTTCGAGGGCATGGACCCCGATGGACCGCTGCCGCACTTCGTGACCGCGGACGAGGACCTCGCGGCCGTCGTCGACGCGCAGGACTACGTCGACCACAAGATGGCCGCGATGCGCGCGCACGCCACGCAGATCACCACCGACGGGCCGTTCTTCGCGCTGTCCAACAACCTCGGCAGCGTCGCGTGGGGCCTGGAGTTCTTCCGGATCGCCAAGGGCACCCGCGGTGAGCTGAACGAGGACGGTCTCGAGACCGACCTGTTCGCCGGGCTCTGAGTCGGTCCTGGGTGCGGTTCCTGGCGGCCGTCGGCCTGCTCGTCGCCGGTGCGGCGACGGGCGTCGCGACGGTCGCGCTGCACGAGATCAGCTGGGGGATCGTGCTGGGGCTCGGAGCCACCGCGGTCACGGTGTTCGCGCTGCCGGCCGGCTGGTGGTCGCGCCTGGCGTTCGTGGCCGGGTGGGATGGGATGGTCGGCTGGCTGACCGTGCCCCGCGCCGAGGGCGACTACCTGATCAGCCAGGACGTGCCGGGCTACACAGTGCTCGTCGCGGCGTTGGTGCTGCTCGTCGTCGGCATCGCGACGCTGCCCCGACCCGTGCGCCCGTCCTCCTAGGATGGCGCCCGTGACGAAGCGATCGCCCGACCCCGCCCGTGAGAAGGAGGGCGGCAAGGTCGTCCTGCTGATGCTGGCCGGGCTGGTCGTGATCTTCGCCGGCGCGTACGTCGCGCTGTACCTCGCCGCCGGCGACAAGGTCCCCCGCGGCACGACCGTGGCCGGCGTCGAGGTCGGCGGCCGCAGCCCCGCCGCGGCCGAGGCCGCGCTGCGGGCCGGCCTCGCGGACCGGGTGGACCGGCCGATCGCCGTCACGCTCGACGGCGAGACCACCGAGCTGGTGCCCGAGGACGTCGGCCTGTCGGTCGACTACGCCGGGTCGATCCGCGCCGAGGGCGCGGAGCGGAGCTGGAGCCCGAGCCGGCTGTGGGACTACTGGACCGGCGGGGAGGACCTCGCACCCGCGCTCCACACCGACGGCGCGCTCGACAGCCTGGCGGACCGGGTCGGCACCCCGGCTAAGGACGGGGACGTCCGGTTCGAGGACGGCAAGGTCGTGGTCGTCGACCCGGTGCCGGGGGAGGGCTTCGACCCGGAGGCGGCGTACCAGGCCATCCAGCAGGTCTATCTCGACGACGATCCCCGCCTCGAGCTGCCGGTCGTCACGACCCAGCCGGAGATCGACGAGGCCGACGTGCAGGAGGCACTGGACAGCTTCGCCAACCCGGCCATGTCGGGGCCGGTCACGCTCGTCTTCGGCGACTCGCCGGTGCGGCTCGAGCCGTCGGACTTCGACGCGGTGCTGGGCATGCGGGCCGAGGACGGCACGCTGGTGCTCGACCTGCACCAGAAGCGACTCACCCAGCTCGTCGACTCCGGCATCAGCCAGGACGGTGCCCCCGTCGACGCGACCGTCGCGCTCGTCGACGGCAAGCCGAAGGTGATCCCCGCCAAGCCCGGCGTCACCTACGACCCCTCCGACGTCAGCGACGCGTTCCTCGAGCTCGTCACCCGCGAGAACGGCAAGCGCGAGATGAAGGTCGCCTCCACCGTCGCCGAGCCGGACTTCACCACCGCGGACGCCAAGGCGCTCAAGATCCGCGAGCAGGTCTCGACGTTCACGACGTACTACCCCTACGCGGAGTACCGCAACATCAACATCGGCCGCGCCGCCGAGCTCGTCGACGGCACCGTGCTCAAGCCCGGCGACACCTTCTCGCTCAACGACATCGTCGGCGAGCGCACCCGCGAGAACGGGTTCACCGAGGGCTTCATCATCAGCGACGGCATCTTCAAGGAGGACCTCGGCGGCGGGGTCTCCCAGATGGCGACCACGACGTTCAACGCGATGTTCTTCGCGGGCCTCGAGGACATCGAGCACAAGCCGCACTCGTTCTACATCGACCGCTACCCGGTCGGCCGCGAGGCGACGGTCGCGTGGGGATCGGTCGACCTGCGGTTCCGCAACGACACGCCGTACGGCGTCCTCGTGCACGCGCACGTCACCCCGGCGACGCCGTCCTCCCAGGGCGTGGTCACCGTGACGATGTACTCGACCAAGTACTGGGACATCTCCACCACCACCTCCGACCGCTACAACTACCGGCCTCCCGCGACCCGGACGCTCACCACCGCGGACTGCTATCCCAACACCGGGTACGCCGGGTTCGACGTCGACGTCACCCGCACGTATCGGCGCCACGGCGAGAGCGCCGTCGATCACCACGAGTTGTTCCACACGGCGTACACGCCCTCGGACACGGTGATCTGCAAACCGCCCGACCATCGTTGATCGAGCAGTGAAGGCCCCCTGGGGCCTGAGCGTGTCGAGATCCCCGCAGCCGGCGCGCGGCGTCGAGTGTCGTGGTCGCCGTGGTGGGTGGGCTGCGGGGGTCTCGACAGGCTCGACCAACGGCGGGGCGGCGTGACCGTGGTCACGGCGGCTCGTTGAGCGGGCATGCGACTGCTGCTCGGTGCCCTGCTCGTCTCGCTGCTCGCCACGCTGGGCCTGACCGCACCGGCCGGCGCGGGTGGGCTGCCGCTGCCGACCAACCCGTTCGGTGACCCGACGGGCGCCAACGACTGGTCGTGCAGGCCGAGCGCCGAGCGCCCGGAGCCGGTGATCATCGTGCACGGCACGTTCGGGGACAAGAAGAGCCTGCTCGACGACCTGTCCGCGGCGATGGTCGGCGCGGGGTTCTGCGTCTACTCCTTCGACTACGGCAACCGCGGCACCGGCGACATCCCGACCTCCGCCCAGCAGCTGAAGACGTTCACGACCAAGGTGCTGGCCGCGACCGGGGCCGCGAAGGTGTCGATGGTCGGCCACTCGCAGGGCGGCATGATGCCGCGCTACTACGTCAAGTTCCTCGGCGGTGCGAAGGTCGTCGACGACCTCGTCGGGCTCTCGCCGTCCAACCACGGCACCACGATCGTCGGCGACCAGTCCAACCCGCTCACCGGCGGCATCTGCCCCGCCTGCAACCAGCAGGCTGCTGGCTCGGACTTCCTCACCAAGCTCAACGCCGGCGACGAGACGCCGGGGTCGGTGAGCTACACCCAGATCAGCACCAGGTACGACGAGGTCGTGGTGCCCTACACCTCGGCGTTCCTCGCGGCCGGCCCGCGCACCACCAACGTCACGATCCAGGACTCCTGCCCGGGCGACCTCGCCGAGCACGTGTTCATCCCCATGAGCCGTACGGCGATCGCGTGGACGCTCAACGCGCTCACCCGACCGGGTGCGGCTGATCCTGCCTTCCGGCCGGGATGCTGGCCGGCGCTACCGTGACAGCCCGCCGAACGCACGCCCAGAACAGGTAGCCGTCCTCGTTGTCGGGGGCGACGTCGGGCTGGGTGCGGCCGCGGCTGTCGGTGGCCCGGGTGACCAGGACGTGCTCGCCGGCCCGGTCGGGGATCCAGGAGTGCTCCCACTCGGCCCACGCGGAGGGCTCGTTGGTGCCGGTCAGGGATGCCTCGTCCCAGGTCTGACCGCCGTCGGTGCTGACCTCGACCATCCGGATCGACGCCTCCCCGGCCCAGGCCCGGCCGCGGAGCACCGAGACCGCGCCGACCACCGGCGAGCCGACCACGTCGACCACGCTCTTGACCGGCATCGCGCCGAGCTCGCCGTGCGGACCGTCCCAACCCTCGCCGTGCATGCGGTACCACCGGGTGTTCCACGGCGAGGTCACCCGGGTCGTGGTGACCCGCAGCTCGCCGAGCCACTTGATGCTGGCGATCCCGACCCACCCGGGGACGACCAGCCGCACCGGGTAGCCGTGGTCGCGAGGGAGCGGTTCGCCGTTCATCTCCCACGCGACCAGCACGTCGTCGAGCGCCTTCGCGACCGGCAGCGGACGGCGTACGCGCCCGTGGTCGACGCCGTCCTCGACGTAGGAGTCGTCGAGCCCGACCGCCATCACCTGCCGGGCGTCGAGCTGCAGCCCGGTGTGCTCCAGCAGCGTGCGCAGGCGTACGCCGGTCCAGCGGGCGACCCCGATCGCGCCGAGGCCCCACTGGGTGCCGGGGCGCGGGGTGCCCTGCTGGCCGGCGAACAGGCTGCGCCCGTTGCCGGTGCACTCGATCGCCCGCTCGTAGGTCACCGGCGTGAAGGTCTTCAGCTCCTCCAGCGAGTAGACCCGATCGCCCAGCACCCCGTCGCCCGAGACCAGGAGCCGCCAACTGGCGGCGTCGATCTCGGGCGCCGAGGTGTGGTTGCGGACGTAGAAGCGGTCGTTCGGGGTCAGCCGCGGGACGTCGCGGTCCCAGACGGTCTCGACATCGGTGCCGTGGTGGACGAACCAGTCGGGATCACCGACGGGCCGCCCGGTGCGGTCGCGCAACATGTAGAAACCATACTGAAGAACCCGAGTTTGGTGCGCATCAGGGGGTGAGTCGCGTCAGGTCGCGCGGGAACAGCGTGACCTCGCGGATGTTCGCGACTCCGGCCAGCCGCGCCGTCCACCGCTCGAGCCCGATCGCGAACCCGCCGTGCGGCGGCATCCCGTGCTCGAACGCCTGCAGGTACGACGTGTACGCCGCCGGGTCCTCGCCGCGCGCGCGGATCGCGGCGTCGTACGCCGAGGGCCGGTGCAGTCGCTGCCCGCCGGTCACGAGCTCGAGCCCCCGGAACAGCAGGTCGAAGCTGTTGCTCCAACGGTCGTCGTCCGGCTGAGGGTGCGTGTAGAAGGGCCGCTTCGCCATCGGGTAGCCCTCGACTGCCACGAAGTCGCTGCCGTGCTCGGCCAGCGCCCACGCCCCGATCGCCCGCTCGTGCTCGGGCGCGAGGTCCGGTTCGTCCTCGGGTGCACCGACCAGCGCGAGTGCGTCGCGGAAGTGGATCACCGGGATCTCCTCCGGCACCACCGGCACCTGCGCCCCGGACCGCTCCACGGCGGCGCCCGCGTGCTCGTGGACGGCCTCGACCATCCCCGCCAGGACCTCGCGCAGCACGGCCAGCACGTCGCGGTGGTCGCGGATGAAGCCGAGCTCGACGTCGAGCGAGACGTACTCCGCCAGGTGCCGCACGGTGTCGTGCGGCTCGGCCCGGAACACCGGCCCGACCTCGTAGACCCGCTCGAACACCCCCACGAGCTGCTGCTTGTAGAACTGCGGGCTCTGCGCGAGGTACGCCGGCCGACCGAAGTAGTCGACCTCGAACACGTTCGCGCCCGACTCGGTCGCCGACGCCACGAACTTCGGCGTCTGGATCTCGGTGAACCCGTCCGCGTCCAGCGTCGCGCGGAACCCGCGAACCGATGCCGCGGCCAGCTCCCACCGGGCCCGCTGCTGCGGGTGCCGCCAGGTCACCGGGGCGTGGTCGAGCAGGGTCGGCAGACTGACGTCGAGGTTCGGGCGCCACAGCTCGACCGGAGGTGTCACCGCCGGCTCGGTCAGGGCCGTGATCACCGGCTCGGTGACCTCGGTGCCGCCGGGGGCCTTGGCGTTCTCGGTGGCGATGCCCACGACCTCGACGGTCGTCTCCTCCGGCGGCACGGGCGAGCCGTTGCGGACCACGACCTGTGCGAGCCCGCTGCGGTCGCGCACGACCAGGAACGTCAGCCCGGACAGCTCCCGTCGGCGGTGGACCCAGCCCTGCAGGCGAACGGTCTCGCCGGGGGTGGCGGTGGGCAGGTCGGAGCACAGCGTTCGTGGTGGGGTGCGTTGATGCATGGTTACCTCCAGCAGGCGGAAAGCCCTGGAGGTGTGGGCGGGGGCTAGATCGCGGTGCCACCACACCTTCGCCGATTGCCCGTCGCCGGGTCTCGGCCTCTCGTCGGTACGCCGATCCGCGCGGGTCCGGCGCTCACGAGGGTTGTCAGGCCTCACCGGTCCGCTCCCAGGGTAGGTCGGCACGCCGCGACGACGCCACCCCGTTGCCGCCGTACGCTCGGGCCGTGCTGGTCCATCTCCGCTTGACCGTGCCGGGCGAGCTGTCCGAGCCGGTCCGCTCACTGCTCCTCGAGCACGACTGCACCACCAACGTGACCGTCGCCGAAGGTGCCTGCCTGCAGCCGCCGGGTGACCTCGTGGAGTGCGACGTCGCGCGCGAGCAGGCCGGAGCGCTGCTCACGGAGCTCGAGCGGCTCGGGCTCGGGGAGTCGGGCGGCATCGTGATCACCACTCCGACGGGCACGCCGTTCGCAGCGGCCCGACGCCTCGAGGCCACCGCGCCCGGCCACCCCGACGACGCGGTGATCTGGGAGGCGGTCGAGGCGCAGGCGGAGTCGGGCGCCGTCCCGACGGTGTCCTACCTGATCTTCCTGGTGATCGCGGTCGCGCTCGCCTCGATCGCGGTGATCACCGACTCTGCAGTGCTCGTGGTGGGCGCGATGGTCGTGGGGCCGGAGTTCAGCGCGATCGCGGCGGCCTGCGCCGGCATCGTGCTCGGCCGCTGGGGCCTGACCGCGCGCAGCCTGCGGCTGCTCGTGCTGTCGTTCGTGTTCGCGATCGCGGTGGTCGCCGTGCTCGCGCTCCTCGGCCGCTGGGGCGGAGCGATCACCAGCGAGGACGTGACCCGGGCCCGCCCCAACACCGGGTTCATCTGGCATCCCGACCTGTGGTCGTTCGTCGTCGCGCTGCTCGCGGGCGCCGCCGGCGCACTGGCGCTGGCCATCGAGAAGACCGCCACGATGGTGGGCGTCTTCATCAGCGTCACCACCGTGCCCGCGGCCGGCAACCTCGCGCTGGGGCTCGCGGTCGGCGAGTCCGGCGAGATCACCGGATCGCTCGCGCAGCTGGGCGCCAACATCGGCGGGATGATCCTCGCCGGCACACTGCTGCTGGCGTTCATGCGCGTGGCCTGGCCCTGGTTGACCGCCCGCAGCGAGCGCCTGCTGGGGGCTCAGTCCGGCGGCGCCAGGTAGCGGTAGGCGTGGTGGGTGGTGAAGCCCAGCCCCTCGTAGAGCGCCAGCGCCGGCGCGTTGTCGCCGAGCACCTGGAGGTACGCCGTGGTCGCGCCGCGCTCGGCGCCCCACTCCAGCAGCGCCGCCATCACCGCGAGGCCCAGCCCCTGGCGCCGGTGCTCGGGGGCGACCTCGATGCTCCGGAACCCCACCCAGTCGCGGTCGTATGCCGCCACTCCGCTGGCCCGGTCCCCGATCCGCACGGTCACCAGCTCGCCCCGCTCATCGAGCTCGGACGGTGGATCCAGTGGTCCGGCGGCCCCCGCTGGTCGAGCTTGTCGAGACCCCCGCAGCGCACGCAGGGCCTGGCTCACTCCACTGACCTGGAACAACGTGTCGGCGTCGTTGCTCTCCAGCCCCCACCCGTGGCTGCGGAACAGCTCGTCCTCGGCGGAGTCGGGCAGCACGGCAGCGATCGGCCGGCCGGTGCGGCCGGCGTAGAACTCGACGACCCGGTCGTAGGCGTCCTCGGCCCTGGCGGGCGCCATCGCCAGCACGGAGTTGGCCCGCCGCGCGGTGGAGGTGGGGGAGTGGCGCAGCAGCCAGTCGCCCAGTGGCTGCGTCTCGAGATCGGGCCAGAGCGCCAGCGCCCGGACCTGCGCCTCCTGCGGCGTGGCGCGCAGCCGCATCGAGGGCCGCGGTGGCACCGGCTTGCCGGAGACGATGTCGGCGATCGCGATCACCATCGGCTCACCGGTCTCCGGCTGGACGACGCAGGCGCCGTCGGCCCACGACGTGCAGACGCCCAGGGTGTCGGAGAACGCCGGCCCGCCCGTGGGGCCGGTCTGGCCGCGCAGGACCCGGCGTACGACTACTCGCTTGCCCACGACGTGCGGGCCCAGGGTGTGTGACCCCATGGGGTGCTGAGGTGTCGTCGGTGCGTCCCCGGCCTGCTGCGCGCCGCCCTGCGGGCGCCTCGCTGCGTTGTCGTCAGTCGTCGACACTCCGTGTCGCCTCCCTCCTCCGCCTTGCCAGGCGATCCGCAGGGCGACGCTCGCGACGGCCCTGGACGCGCCGACGACACCTGCCCACATACTGAGGGTCTGCCTCGTCGACCACGGTCCGGATACTAGGCTGTGGCCGAGCTCTCTCCCCGCTATGTCCCAGGAGGAACCGGTGACCTACGTCATCTCCCAGCCGTGCGTCGACGTCAAGGACCGGGCGTGTGTCGACGAGTGCCCCGTCGACTGCATCTACGAGGGCAAGCGGATGCTCTACATCCACCCCGACGAGTGCGTCGACTGCGGCGCCTGCGAGCCGGTCTGCCCGGTCGAGGCCATCTTCTACGAGGACGACACCCCGGAGCAGTGGAAGGGCTACTACGACGCCAACGTCCACTTCTTCGACGACCTCGGCTCGCCCGGTGGCGCGGCGAAGATGGGTGAGATCGACCACGACCACCCGATGATCGCCGAGCTCCCGCCGCAGAACCAGGACCACTGACCCGTCCGTTGGTTGAGGTGCGAACGAAGAGAGCCGCCCTCGGTGGTTGAGGTGCGAGCGAAGCGAGCCTCGAAACCAACGGTCTCCGAGCGCCTCCCGGACTTCCCCTGGGACCGGCTGGTCCCCTACGCCGAGCGGGCGCGCGCCCACGCGGACGGCATGGTCGACCTCTCGATCGGCACGCCGGTCGACCCGACCCCCGAGGTCGTGCAGGAGGCGCTGCGGCGTGCTGCCGACTCCCCGGGGTACCCGGTCACCGTCGGCCGCGCGGACCTGCGCGAGTCGTGCCTGGACTGGCTGGCGCGCCGGCACGGCGTGACCTGCTTCGACACGATCGACGACACGGTGCTGCCGGTGATCGGCACCAAGGAGCTGATCGCCTCGATGGCGGTGCACCTCGGCATCGGCCCGGGTGACCTCGTCGTCTACCCCGAGCTGGCCTACCCGACGTACGAGGTCGGGGCCGCGCTGGCGGGAGCCCGCGCCGTGGCGACCGACTCGCTGACCTCGCTCGGCCCCGAGCGGCCCGCGCTGCTGTGGCTGAACTCCCCGTCGAACCCGACCGGGCGGGTGTTGCCGCCCGAACACCTGAAGAAGGTCGTGGACTGGTGTCGCGAGCGCGGCACGATCCTGGTCTCCGATGAGTGCTACCTCGAGTGCGCCTGGACCGACCGGCCGGTCTCCGTGCTGCACCCGTCGGTCTCGGGTGGCTCGGCCGAGGGCATCCTCGCGGTGCACTCGCTCTCGAAGCGCTCCAACCTGGCGGGCTACCGCTGCGGGTTCGTCGCCGGCGACAGTGCGCTCATCCATGAGCTGCTCGCGGTGCGCAAGAACCTCGGGCTGATGATGCCGGGGCCGCAGCAGGTCGCGATGAAGGCCGCGCTCGACGACGACGCCCACGCCCTCGAGCAGCACGCCCGCTACGCCGCCCGCCGCGACAAGCTGCGTGGGGCGCTGCTCGCCGCCGGCTTCACGATCGACCACTCCGAGGCGTCGCTGTATCTGTGGGTCAGCCGCGACGAGGACTGCTGGGACACCGTCTCCTGGCTCGCCGAGCGCGGCATCCTGGTCGCCCCTGGCGCGTTCTACGGCCGCGCCGGATCCCGCCACGTGCGGGTGGCGTTCACCGCCACCGACGAGCGGGTCGACGCGGCCGTCGCCCGGCTGGCGTAGCGGGCCACGACGGCCTCGAGCACGGACCGCACGTAGTCGGGGTCGAACATCATGTCCTCCCAGGTGAATCGCAGCACCAGCCAGCCGTCGGCGACCAGCAGGTTGTAGCGCTTGGCGTCCCGCGCGAGGGCCTGTCGGTCGCCGTGCCAGGCGAAGGAGTCGGCCTCGAGGACCACGCGCAGCTCGGTGTCGACCAGGTCGGGACGACACCAGGGCGTCACGCTCGTGATGAGGACCTGGGGGACCGCCCCCAGGCCGGGCACCTGGTTGGCGATGGCCCGCAGGCATGACTCGAACGGATTCGCTGCCTCCGCGCGTGCGTCGCGCGCCACCGCGCGCACCCGCGCTGCTCCGCGACCATGGGCCAGGGCGGCTGCCTGGCGCAGTGCAAAGACGTCGTCGGCGCGCAGGGCCGAGTCGGCGACAGCCAAGGCTTCGTCGTAGGGGAGTGAGCGCAGGCACTGCAGCAGGGTGAGCACCTTGCCGGTGGCGATGCGGTCGAGATCGGCCGGGTCGATGTCGGTGTAGTGGACCTGCACCGGGCCCCAGCCGCCCGAGGGCGCCTTGCGCCCCCGCGGCACTGAGATGTGCGGGCGGCCGGGGACCGTCTTGACGGCCCAGCCGTGGTGGATCGCCGCGCTCGTCAGGCTCAGCACGGTCGAGCGCGCGTGGGCGGCCGCGACAGCCTCGTCCACCGCCGGCAGTGCGTAGCGCCCTCGTGCGGGAACCACGATCGCTCCGGACTCCACCGCCCGGTCCACGTCGAGCCGCGAGGTGGCCGCGACGAGCACGGTGCGGGTGGCGACGCCGCCCAGCTCCCGCAGCACCTCGGTGACGTCCACGCCGTCAGTGTGCCGAGGTCGCGCCGGCCAGGTCGGCGCTCATCCACAGGTCAGCGGCCGCCGAGGATTCGCTCCACCGAGACGATCCGGTCGTGGCCGCCCCAGCCGGTGCCGACGTCGCGGCCGGGGCCGCCGTTGAGCAGGTCGTCGACGTCGGAGCCGAAGATGCGGTCGTTGCCGCCGCGGCCGAAGATCCGCACGGGCCGCCACAGCGACCCGGCGGTGATGTTGTCGGGGCCGTCGGTGCCGAGGATCGTCCAGAGGTCGCCGTACGGGCCGGAGACGTCCTCGAAGTCGGTCACCGCCACCGACCAGGTGAGGTGATCGACTCGGGCGACGGCGGTGCCCGCGGCCATGTCGAGCCGGCCTGTCGTGTGTCCGCGCCACCGGTCCTGGCGGTCGACGAAGCCCAGCTCGGTCAGGTAGTCCTTGCCGGGACCGCCCGCCAGCACCTGGCCTTCGACCGGCGTCACCTGGTCGTTGATCGAGTCGTCTCCGGGGCCGCCGTAGGAGCGGTCCGCGCCGCCCTGCGCCTGGATGCTGTCGCCTCGCGCGCCGCCGCGCAGGACGTCGTCCCCGTCCCCGCCCTCGAGGTCGTCGTGGCCCGCGCCGCCGATGAGGGTGTTCGGCGCGAGGTCCGGCTGCTCGGAGTCGCGGTCACCGGCCCACAGCGAGTCGTCGCCGGCACCGCCGTCGATGTGGTCGCCGCCGAGTCCGCCGTAGAGCACGTCGGGGCCATCGGTCCCGGTGATCACGTCGTCGTAGGGCCCGCCCACCACCGTGCCGATCCCTCCGACGATCGTGTCGGTGCCGTCGCCGGTCGCCGTGCCGGCGGGCAGGTCGACCACCACCGGGCCGGGGGCATGGGCGTAGGTCACCCGGTCCTCGGAACCCTCGTGCCGCGGGTCCAGCCCGCCGTCGAGGACATCGTCACCGGGACCGCCCTCGAGCTCGTCACCGAAGTAGAGGTAGTAGTCGGTGTCCTCGGCCTCCTTGGCGTCGGCGCCCCCGAGCAGCTGGTCGTCGCCGGGTCCGCCGATCAGCCGGTCCTGCCCGAACCCGCCGCAGAGCACGTCGTCGCCGCCCAGCCCGAGGAGTACGTCGTTGCCGCCCCCGCCGGCGATCACGTCGGGCCCCTCGGTCCCGCGCAGCGTCTCGTCCCTGCCGGTGCCCCGGATCGTGGGGCTCGCGCACGGGTCGTCGGCCGATGCCGGTTCCAGCGCGAGCAGCGAGGTGAACGTAAGTGTGGCGGCGGCCAGGACCCGAGTGGCTCTCATCGGGCCACCCTAGGCAGATGTCAGTCGAAGACGTCGACGTGCACGTGGTCGCGGTGCTCGAGGATCCGGATGTCGCCCGACGTCTCGGGTGGGTCGTAGTCGCGCCAGCCCTCGTCGGAGGAGGATCCCGAGGTCCAGATCCGGTCGTCGAAGATCACGTGCTCGATGCCGAGCCGGTCGGCCATCGCCACGAGGTACTGCGCGATCGCCCAGCCCCGGACCTTGTTCTCCGTGCTGATGGGGCGCACGAAGATGTCGACCGCGCGGCCCTCGTAGTGGGCCGATCCCTTCATGTGCCCGCTCGACACACCCCCGGGCGCGAAGCCGCCGAGCGGCGGGTCGCCGAACATCTCGCCGACCTCACGGCGTACGACGTCCGCGCGGTGCGTCAGCCCGGAGGCGAGCAGGCGGTCGCTCTCGGCGTCGGGCGCGTCGTTGATGCGGCAGCTGAACGCGTGCCGGGAGTTGCCGGTCAGCGCCGAGGCCAGCACCCGGGCGTCGGCCTCGTGGTCGGCGTACGCCTCGGGGTAGCCGGAGCGCTGCACCTCCTGGGCCGCGACCGTCACCCGCATCGACTCGTAGTCGCCGATCCGCTCGAGCGCGTCGTAGAACGCGTTGGTCGCGTAATAGGGATCGAGCACCTGCTTGGCGGTGCCCCAGCCCATCGAGGGCCGCTGCTGGAACAGGCCCAGCGAGTCGCGGTCACCGGACTCGACGTTGTAGAGCTTGGACTCCTGGTACGCCGTGGCCAGGGCGATCGTCGCGGCCCGGGCGGGCATGCCCCGGCGGACCGAGACCGCGGCGATCAGCGCGGCGTTCTCGGCCTGCTCGACGGTCAGGCTCACCGTCCGCCCGCCCACCGTGGCCGTGCACTCGTCGGACTGCAGCAGCGGTGCGACGTGGTTGATCACGCCGTACCCCACCGCGGCCGCCACGCCGACCGCGGCGAGCCCCAGCAGGGCCGCCCCCGTGCGCAGCCTCATGTCGCCCCCATGCGACCAGTGTCCGGGAGGGGTGAAATCGTCAGTTGGCGTGCAGGGCAGCGTTGAGCTCGATGCGGCCGCTCTTCCACGGCACCGCCTCGATCGCGCCGGTGACCGAGTTGCGCCGGAACAGCACGTTGCTCGCCCCGGACAGCTCGCGGGCCTTGACGACCTTGGGGCCGATGCCGTCGAGGGTGTCGATGACGGTGACCTTGGTGCCGGCGGTGACGTAGCAGCCGGCCTCCACGACGCAGTCGTCGCCCAGCGAGATGCCCAGGCCGGCGTTGGCGCCGAGCAGGCAGCGGCGGCCGATGGAGACGACCTCCTTGCCGCCGCCGGACAGCGTGCCCATGATCGACGCGCCGCCACCGACGTCGGAGCCGTCACCGACGACCACGCCCGCCGAGACGCGCCCCTCGACCATGCTCGCGCCGAGCGTGCCCGCGTTGTAGTTGACGAAGCCCTCGTGCATGACCGTGGTGCCCTCGGCCAGGTGGGCGCCGAGCCGCACCCGGTCGCCGTCGGCGATCCGGACCCCGGTCGGTAGCACGTAGTCGAGCATCCGGGGGAACTTGTCGACGCCGAAGACCGTCACGTGCCGGCCGTTGGCCCGCAGCCGCGCGCGGACGGTCTCGAAGCCCTCGACCGGGCACGGCCCGGCGTTGGTCCACACGACGTTGGCGAGCAGGCCGAAGATCCCGTCGAGGCTCACCGAGTGGGGTACGACGAGCCGCCACGACAGCAGGTGCAGCCGCAGCCACACGTCCTCGGTGGTGGTGGGCGGCGCCTGCAGGTCGGGCACCTCCACCAGCAGCACGTCGCGGGTGACGCCGCGGTCCTGGTCGGTGCCCTGCAGCGCGCTCAGCTCGGCCGGCGTGATGGCGTCCGAGGGCATCGGGCCCAGCGCGGGGGAGGGGAACCAGACGTCGAGCACCGTGCCGTGGGCGTCGATCGTGGCGAGGCCGAAGCCCCATGCCTGCTTGGGGGCTTGCCGGGGTGCGGTTGTCGCGGTCACGGCGTCCAGCCTAGGGGGAGGCGCTCACTCGCCGGTGTGACCGTCCACGGCCTCGCGCAGCAGGTCCATGTGGCCGAGGTGGCGGGCGTACTCCTTGAGGACCTGCTGCATCACGTCCCGGATCGTGGCGATCCGGTCGCCGGGATCGAGCACGAAGTCCAACGCCTCCTCCGAGAGTCCGTCGAGCCACGCGTCGGCCCGGACGGCGCTCGCCCGCCAGGTCGCGAACGCCTCCTCCACGACCGCGGGGTCCGCGACCGCGTCGTCGAACTGCGAGTCCCAGCGCCCTCCGCGCACGAACAGCGACGGCTCCTCGGGGTGCTGCTGGAGGACGCGCACGAACCAGTGGTGCTCCATCTGGGCCAGGTGGCGGACCAGGCCGAGCAGGCTCAACGAGCTGGGCTGTACGGCGCGCCGCGCGAGCTGCTCCGCGTCGAGGCCGGCGGTCTTGCGCTCCACGGCCTCCCGCTGGTCGGTCAGCCACCGGCGCAGGGTCGCCAGCTCGCTCATGACGCCCGGCGCCCGTCGATGCACTCGCGCAGCAGGTCGGCGTGGCCGCAGTGCCGGGCGTACTCCTCGATCAGGTGGACGACGACCTCGCGCATCTCGATGTCTCCGTCGGCGTGCTGCCCCAGGTGGCCGGCGGGGTGGGTCGCCTGGAACTCCTGGCCGTAGGCGACCTCACGTCGCCAGGCCTCCCACGCCTCGGCCACCACCGCGTCGTCGGCGACCGCGCCGTCGAAGTCCGCGTCGCGGTTCTCGTCCTTGCTCCACATCTTCGGCAGTGTGAGGTCTCGATCCATCACTCGCTGCCACCAGGAGTACTCGACGGCGGCGAGGTGTCGCAGCAGGCCGAGGAGCGACATCGTCGAGGGCGGCACCGCGCGCCGGGCCAGCTGCTCGGCGTCGAGTCCGGCGCACGCCGACTCGAACTCGCTCCGGAAGTGGTCGAGGTAGGTGCGGAGCACCTCGTCCTCACCGCGGCACATCTCGTCGCTCATGGGGACACTCGACCAGCCGGGGTTCGCCCGCCGCAACACCGATTCCGCGTTAGCGTGTCGCCATGCACGGACGCCGCTCTCTCGTCGCGGCCGTGCTCCTCACCCTGGGGGTCCTCGCCGGGCTGGTGGCGGTGAGCGCCCCCGCGGGCGCCGACGCGGTCCTGCTCTGGCGGTTCGAGCAGCGGCCCGACGGGCTGCCGGCCACCACCGAGCCGGCCCAGACGCTGTCGACGGCGTACGCCGACCTCGGCATCAGCCCCGCCGGCTCCGCCCTGCACGCGACCGTCGAACTGGCCGGCGTACCGACCCCTGAGACCGCCTCCGACCTGCACCTGCGGATCGGCACGGTCGACCCAGCCTCCGGTGCGTGCGTGACGGACTGGGAGCTGGCGGTGCCGACCCTCGACCCGAGCGGTCCTGCGTCGCGCGACGGGACCACGATCAAGGTCGCGGTCTCGACGGATCGTCCGGACGACACCGATCCCCGGTGCGGCTCGGTGTCGCTGGTGGGCGCCGACGGTGCCGTGCTCGACGAGCTCGCGGACGACCAGTCGAGCCTCGTGATCGCCGACCCCGGAGCCCGCGCCCGGATCGAGCGGGTGACGGGCACCCACGTGCGCGCCGGGCACTGGTCGACCGTGTGGGTGCGGGTCGGCCACCGGGGCGCGGAGGCCGACGGCGTCGTGGTGACCGGGACCGGGTCCGGGGTCCGGGTCCGCGCGTACACCGCGCACCTGACGCTGCGAGAAGGCGACGAGGTCTGGACGCCGCTGGAGGTCCTCGTGCGTGGCAACGTCCCGCGTCCGCTGAAGATCTCGGCCCGGCCGTTCGGCAACCTCGCGTTCGTGTTCCCCGGCACCCGGCAGGTGCTGCTGCGTCCGGCGCCCTGACCGGCTCGCCGAACGGAATTGGCCCGCCGGGCGCACCGCGCCGTACGCTGTGGCCACAGGCGTTCGAGCCGTCATCAGCGGCGAGCCCCGGGAAGAACGGCCCATCGCGAGGTGGGCTCAGTAGAACCCGGCGGGTAGGCCCGTCACAGCTGTGAACGAGTGGTTCCTCGTCCTCCGGACGGGAAGCAAGCAGGGTGGTACCGCGGTCTGCACGGATCGTCCCTGCGGTTTCGACAAGCTCAACCACCGGAATCGCAGGAGAGAGCCACCCATGACGTATCCGAAGGTCTCGACGACCGGCACGGACGCCGTTCCGTCCTCCCCGCGCTTCCCGGAGATCGAGGAGCGGGTGCTGGAGTACTGGAAGGCCGACGACACCTTCCAGGCGAGCATCGACCATCGCGACCCCGGCGAGAACGGCGCGAACGAGTTCGTGTTCTACGACGGCCCGCCGTTCGCCAACGGCCTGCCGCACTACGGCCACCTGCTCACCGGCTACGTCAAGGACCTCATCCCGCGCTACCAGACCATGCGCGGCAAGCGCGTCGAGCGCCGCTTCGGCTGGGACACCCACGGGCTGCCCGCCGAGCTGGAGGCGATGCGCCTCAACGGCATCAAGACCACCGACGAGATCCTCGAGCTCGGCATCGAGAAGTTCAACGAGGCCTGCCGCGCCTCGGTGATGAAGTACACCGGCGAGTGGCGCGAGTACGTCACCCGGCAGGCGCGCTGGGTCGACTTCGACAACGACTACCGCACGATGAACCCCGACTACATGGAGTCGGTGATCTGGGCGTTCAAGCAGCTGTTCGACAAGGGCCTGGTCTACGAGGGCTTCCGGGTGCTGCCCTACTGCTGGAACGACGAGACCCCGCTGTCCAACCACGAGCTCCGCATGGACGACGACGTCTACCAGGTGCGGCAGGACCCTGCGGTGACCGTCGGCTACGAGGTCACCACTCCGGGTGATTTCCAGGGCGTCAAGCTGCTCGTCTGGACGACGACCCCGTGGACGCTGCCGAGCAACCTCGCGGTGATGGTCGGCGAGGACATCGAGTACGTCGTGGTGTTGGTCGACGGGGTGCGGTACCTGCTGGCCGACTCGCGGCTCTCGTCGTACGCCCGCGAGCTGGGGGAGACCCCGGAGGTCGTGTGGCGGGGTCCGGGCAGCGAGCTGGTCGGGCTGGTCTATGACCCGCCGTTCACCTACTACCGCGGCCACGACCGCGCCTTCCGCGTGGTGGCCGCCGAGTTCGTGACGACCACGGACGGTACGGGTCTCGTGCACACCGCCGGTGCCTTCGGTGAGGACGACAAGGTCGTCACCGACCGCGAGGGCATCGAGGCCGTGATGCCGGTCGGCAAGGACGGGCGGTTCACGTTCCCGGTCGCGGAGTACGAAGGCATGCAGGTCTTCGACGCCAACCCCCACATCATCGACGACCTCAAGGCGCACTCGGGCGCGGTCACCCCCGGCACCGTGCTGCTGCGGCGCGAGACCTACGACCACAGCTACCCGCACTGCTGGCGCTGCCGCGAGCCCCTGATCTACAAGGGCGTCTCGTCGTGGTTCGTCGAGGTGACCGCGTTCAAGCAGCGGATGCTCGAGCTCAACCAGGACATCAACTGGGTGCCCGGCCACATCCGCGACGGCCAGTTCGGCAAGTGGCTCGAGAACGCCCGCGACTGGTCGATCACCCGCAACCGCTTCTGGGGCTCCCCGGTGCCGGTGTGGACGAGCGACGACCCGGCGTACCCCCGCATCGACGTCTACGGCTCCTTCGAAGAGATCGAGCGGGACTTCGGGCGCTTACCGCGCAACCAGGACGGCCAGCCCGACCTGCACCGGCCGTACGTCGACGACCTGGTGCGCCCCAACCCCGACGACCCGACGGGCAAGTCCATGATGCGCCGCGTCTCCGACGTGCTCGACGTGTGGTTCGACTCGGGCTCGATGAGCTTCGCCCAGGTGCACGTGCCCTTCGACAACCAGCAGTGGTTCGAGCACCACTTCCCGGCGGACTTCATCGTCGAGTACATCGGCCAGACCCGCGGCTGGTTCTACACGCTGCACATCTTGGCGACCGCGATCTTCGACAAGCCGGCGTTCGAGAACTGCATCAGCCACGGCATCGTGCTCGGCTCCGACGGCAACAAGATGTCGAAGTCGCTGCGCAACTACCCCGACGTCCGCGAGGTCTTCGACCGCGACGGCGCGGACGCGATGCGCTGGTTCCTGATGTCCTCGCCGATCCTGCGCGGCGGCAACCTGGTCGTGACCGAGCAGGGCATCCGCGACTCGGTGCGGCAGGTGCTGATCCCGCTGTGGAACAGCTGGTACTTCTTCCAGCTCTACGCCAACGCCGCCGGCCACGAGGCCACGCAGCGCACCGACTCCGCGCACCCCATGGACCGCTACATCCTGGCCAAGCTGCGCGACTTCGTGGCCGAGATGACGACCTCGCTCGACGCGTACGCCGTGGCCGAGGCGTGCGACGCGACGCGGTCGTTCCTCGACGTGCTCACGAACTGGTACATCCGCCGCTCCCGCGACCGGTTCTGGGAGGGCGACGCCGACAGCTTCGACACCCTCTACACCGTGCTCGAGGTCGTGTGCCGCGCGACCGCGCCGCTGATGCCGCTGGCCACCGAGGAGGTGTGGCGCGGCCTGACCGGCGGGCGCTCGGTGCACCTGGCCGACTGGCCGTCGGCCGAGTCGCTGCCGGCTGACGAGGCGCTGGTGGCCGCGATGGACCAGGTGCGTGAGGTCTGCTCCGCCACCTCCGCGCTGCGCAAGGCGGCCAACCTGCGCAACCGGCTGCCGCTGTCGACCCTCACGGTGGTCGTCGACGACCCGGCCGCGCTGGGCGGGTTCGAGGCGATCGTCCGCGACGAGGTCAACGTCAAGGAGATCCGGCTGCTCGCGGCCGAGTCGCCCGATGCTTCGTCGTACGGCGTGGAGCAGCGGCTGACCGTCAACGCCCGCGCGGCCGGTCCGCGCCTGGGTCGCGACGTCCAGACGGCGATCAAGGGCTCCAAGTCGGGCGACTGGTCGGTGGCCGACGACGGCACGGTCACGTCCGGTGGGCTGGTGCTCGAGGAGGGGGAGTACACCCTCGAGACCGTCGCGGGCTCCGCCGACAGCGGCACGGCCACCGGCGTGCTGCGCAGCGGCGGGTTCGTGGTGCTCGACACCGAGGTGACCCCCGAGCTGGCGGCCGAGGGCCTGGCCCGCGACCTGGTGCGTGCGGTCCAGCAGGCCCGGCGCGACGCCGGCCTGGACGTCTCCGACCGGATCGCGCTGACCATCGGCGGCTCCGAGGAAGTGCAGGCCGCGGCCCGCACCCACGAGCAGCTGATCACCGCCGAGACGCTCGCGACGTCGTACGACGTGGTCGCCGCCGACGGCCCCGAGCCGCAGGTGACCGTCACCAAGGCCTGAGGTCTCCCGGACGTCATACGGGCGGAGCAACCACTTGCACTGTCCGTATGACGTCCTCGAGCCGGCCGAGCCCGGTTGACGTCCACAGGGGGCGCCGGGGGCGTGGTCGTCCCCAGGTCGGGTGACGGCGAGTCGTGAACGGCGGGCGGCGGGCGAGGCTGCTCGCATGCCCCGACGTACCCCCGCCGACGATCCGCGACTGGTCGCGGTCCGCGAGCTCGCGAGCGAGCAGGGCGAGGTCGTGTCGCGCAAGCAGGTGTACGCGCTCGGCGTCACTCGCTGGGAGGTCCGCGCCGAGGTGCGCGCTCGGCGCTGGCAGCTGATCGGTGACCAGTCCGTCTGCGTCCACAACAGCGTGCTGAGCGAGGCCGGCGAGCGGTGGGCGGCGGTGTTCCAGGGCGGCCCGCGGGCTCAGCTGGACGGTGCGTCGTCGCTGGTCGCGGACGGCCTGGAGCGGTTCGCGGTGGACCGGGTGCGCGTGTCGGTGCCGCGCGGGGCGCGCGTACGCCGCAACCGGCGCTTCGACATCCGGCAGACACGACGCTGGGCCGCTGAGGACCGGGTCGACCTCGGCATACCCCGCACGCACGTGCCGGTGGCCGCGATCCGGGCCGGCCTGTGGGCGCGGACGGACAAGGAGGCGACGTACGTCCTGACGCTGGTCGTGCAGCAGGGCATGGCTTCGCCCGAAGCGATCGGCGCCGAGCTGCTCCGGGTGCGCCGGGACAGGCGGCGGCTGCTCCTCCACGCTGTCGTCAACGACCTCCTCGACGGGGCGCGGAGCCTGGGCGAGATCGACGTGGGGCGCGAGCTGCGGCGGCGGGGGTTGCCCGAGCCGGCCCGGCAGATGCTGCGCCGCGACCGCGCGAACCGCTACTTCCTCGATCTGTACTGGCCCGACCTGCGCCTGGTCGTCGAGGTCGACGGCATCCACCACACCTGGGCCGAGAACGTCGTCGGCGATGCGCTGCGCCAGAACGCCCTCGCGTTGGACGGCGACACCGTGCTGCGGGTGCCGCTGCTGGGCCTGCGCCTCGACCCGCAGGCGTTCTTCGGGCAGATCGAGGACGCGATGCGGGCCGCGGGCTGGGCTCGTCGCGCCGCCTGATCCTCAGGACGTCATACGGAGGGAGCAACCGCTTGCTCCGCCCGGATGACGTCCCGGGCGACTCAGGCGAGGCCGAGGCGGCCGGCGAGGCGGTCGAGGGAGGCGAGGACCTCGTCGGGGGACTTGTCGGGGACGCCCCAGATCAGCTCGGTGGCGCCGGCCTCGGCCCAGGCCATCAGGTCGTCCGGGTCGGGCTTGAAGGCGATCAGGATCCGGATGTCCGGAGCGCCCGAGCGGCCGGCCTCGGCCCAGGCCTTCTTCAGCGCCTCGATGTTGCCGGAGATGTCGCTCTCGCGGGGCGTGGTCATCCAGCCGTCGGCGTTCTCGGCGATCCAGCGGAACGTCTTCGGCCCGCCGCCGGCGCCGATCACCAGCGGGATGTGCCCGGCCGGCTTGGGGTATGCCCACGACGGCCCGAACGACACGAACTCCCCGTCGTACGACGCCTCTTCCTGCGTCCACAGCGCCCGCATCGCCTGGACGTACTCCTTGAGCACCGTACGGCGGCGGCCGGCCGGGACGTGGTGGTCGGCGAGCTCGTCGGTGTTCCAGCCGAAGCCGGCGCCGATGTCGACGCGGCCGCCGGAGAGGTGGTCGAGCGTGGCGATCTGCTTGGCGAGCGTGATCGGGTCGGACTCCACCGGCAGCGCGACCGCGGTGGCGAGCCGGATCCGCGAGGTGACCGCGGCGACCGTCGCCAGCGAGACCCACGGGTCGAGCGTGCGCAGGTAGCGGTCGTCGGGCAGCGTCTCGTCACCGGTGCCGGGGTGTGCCGCCTCGCGCTTGACCGGGATGTGGGTGTGTTCGGGCACGTAGAACGTGTCGAACCCCCGCTCCTCCGCGGCCGCGCCGAGCGCCGCCGGGGTGATCCCGCGGTCGGAGGTGAACAGGACGAGTCCGTTGCGCATCCGCCCAGACTAGAACGTGTTCCAGTTCGGTGGGAAGCCTAGGCTCGGCGCATGTACTCGACGACCGCGAGCATCGTCGTGCCGGCCGACCGGGACACCGTCTACCGAGCCCTCCTCGACCCGGGTGCCGTGGCGGCCTGGCGGGTGCCGGACGGCATGCGCGGCACCGTGCACGAGCTCGACGCGCGGGTGGGCGGCCGGATCCGGATCTCCCTGACGTACGACGACCCCGCGGCCGCCGGCAAGTCCGACGGCGCGACCGACACCTACTCCGGGGTGTTCACCGAGCTCGTGCCCGGGGAGCGCGTGGTCGAGGAGGTCGAGTTCGACTCCGACGACCCCGGCCTGGCCGGCACCATCACGACCACCACCACGCTGCGAGAGGTGCCGGGCGGGACCGACGTCGAGATCCGCCTGGACGGGGTGCCCGACGCGGTGCCGCCCGCCGACAACGAGACCGGCACCAGGATGGCGCTGGACAAGCTCGCGCGGCTGGTTGGATGGACGCCGTGACCCAGACCCAGCTCGACCTCACCACCGACGTCGTCACACTCACCGAGCAGCTCGTCAACATCGAGTCGGTCAGCCGCAACGAGCAGACCATCGCCGACGCGGTCGAGACCGCGCTCGCGTCGTACGACCACCTCACGGTCACCCGCCACGGCAACACCGTCGTGGCGCGCACCGACCTCGGGCGCGGCGAGCGGGTGGTGATCGCGGGCCACCTCGACACGGTGCCGCTCAACGACAACCTGCCGGCGCGCTACGACGGCGACCTGCTCTACGGCCTCGGCACCTGCGACATGAAGGGCGGCGACGCGGTCATCCTGCGGCTCGCGGCGACCCTGACCGAGCCCGACCGCGACGTCACCTATCTCTTCTACGACGCCGAGGAGATCGAGGCCGAGCACAACGGCCTCAACCTCCTCTCGCGCACCCACCCCGAGCTGCTGGCCGCCGACTTCGCGATCCTCATGGAGCCCTCCAACGCCGGCGTCGAGGCGGGCTGCCAGGGCACGCTGCGCGCCGAGGTCCGGACCACCGGCGAGCGCGCCCACTCCGCACGCAGCTGGCGCGGCGTCAACGCGATCCACAAGGCCGGCGAGGTGCTCCGCCGCCTCGAGGAGTACGACGCCAGGCGGCCGGTCATCGACGGGCTGGAGTACCACGAGGGACTCAACGCGGTGGCCGTCCGCGGCGGCGTCGCCGGCAACGTGGTGCCCGACGAGTGCGTCGTCGAGGTCAACTTCCGCTTCGCCCCCGACCGGACCGAGGCCCAGGCGGAGGCGTTCGTGCGGGACTTCTTCGACGGCTACGACGTCACGCTGACCGACTCGGCTCCGGGCGCGCTGCCCGGGCTCGACCGGCCGGCGGCCAAGGCGTTCGTCGAGGCCGTCGGCGGCGAGGTGCACCCGAAGTTCGGCTGGACCGACGTCGCCCGGTTCACCGTCCTCGGCGTGCCGGCGGTGAACTTCGGCCCGGGCGACCCGCTGTTCGCCCACAAGCAGGACGAGCACGTGCCCGTCGAGCAGGTCCGCCGCTGCGAGGACCTCCTCCGGGCCTGGCTGGGAGGTCGCTGACATGGTCCGCTCGAAGTCCAAGGGCCCGATCGTCCAGCGCCGCGACCAGGTCGACGCCGGCACCACCGACCAGCGGCTGCTCGACAGCCGCGGACCGTCCGACTGGGTGCACACCGACCCGTGGCGTGTGCTGCGCATCCAGGCCGAGTTCATCGAGGGCTTCGGCGCCCTGGCCGAGCTCGGGCCGGCGATCTCGGTGTTCGGATCCGCTCGCACGCGCACCGACCAGCCGGCGTACGCCCTTGGTGAGGAGGTCGGCCGCAAGCTGGCCGATGCCGGCTTCGCGGTGATCACCGGCGGCGGCCCGGGCGTGATGGAGGCGGTCAACAAGGGCGCGAGCGAGGCCGGCGGGATCAGCGTGGGTCTCGGCATCGAGCTCCCGTGGGAGGCCGAGCTGAACTCCTGGGTCGACGTCGGCATCAACTTCCGCTACTTCTTCGCCCGCAAGACGATGTTCGTGAAGTACTCCCAGGGCTACATCGCGCTGCCGGGCGGACTCGGCACCCTCGACGAGCTCTTCGAGGCGATGACGCTGGTGCAGACGCAGAAGATCACGTCGTTCCCGATCGTGCTGCTCGGCGTCGCGGAGTGGAGCGGGCTGCTCGACTGGATGGGCGCCCAGATGCTCGAGGACGGCCGGATCAAGCAGAGCGACCTCGACTCGCTGCTCGTCACCGACGACGTCGACGAGGCCATCGCCCTGATGGTCGCCGCGCGGGCGGGTGAGCAGCCGTGATGTGGCTCTTCGCGATCCTGATCGTGCTCGCGCTCGGCGGGATCGCGGTGGTGGCGGCCGGCCGCGGCGCCCCGCTCGCGGAGGTGTACGACGACCGCCCCGACTCCGGCGTGCCCGCGGAGGGCCCGCTGGTGGCCGAGGACCTGCGGCGGGTGCGGTTCCCGCTGGCGTTCCGGGGCTACCGGATGTCGGACGTCGACGCGCTTCTCGACCGGCTCGCCGACCAGCTGGCCGACCAGCTCGCCGATCAGCCAGGGGACCGCGCGGACGAGATCAACGCCGCCCGTCCGCTGGATGAACCGTCCACGCCCAGTGCGGGTCGTGGCGACGAACCCACCGCGTAGGGCACACTTCGCACCGTGTCGACCGAGGAGATCGTCGTCTACATCCTCACCGCGCTGGCGGCCGTGGTCGTCGTGCTGACCCGGGTGCGCCTGGGTCGCGGCGAGGGTGGTGCCGGGCGACTGCGGACCTCCCGGGTCCTGCTGCACGTGCACACCGTGGTCGGGGTGCTCGCCCTGGTGTCCTGGACGGCGTTCCTCGTCGCAGGCGGGGACACCACCGTCGGTGGCGACACGGCCGGCATCGTGGCGCTGGCACTGTGGTGGATCGTCGTCGCGGCCGGACTGCTGATCCTGGTGCGGTGGCTGCCCAGCCGGGGCCGGCACGCCTCGGACGGGAGCGCCGACAGCTGGTCGGACGGCCCCGGCCTCTCGATCCTCGCCCACGTGGGGATGTTCGTCGGTGTCTGCGTGTTCACCTGGGCGTACCTCAAGGCCTACGTCTGAGTAAGGTCGAGGATCATGCGCCTCGGGATCCTCCTCACGACCATCCTCGCCTCCAGCCTGCTGGGCCTCACGCCGGCCGCGTCGTACGCCGTGCGCGCGCCGGTCGACCGGCCGGCCGTGGTCGAGACGCGGGTGATCGGCCACTCCGTCCAGGGCCGTCCGATCACGGCGTACCGGCTGGGTGAGCGGGGCAAGCCGAAGGTGCTGCTGATCGCCACCATGCACGGCAACGAGGGGTACCCGCGCCAGATCCTGGCCGCGCTGCGCGACGGCCGCCCGGTGCACGGGCTGAACCTGTGGGTGCTGCCGGTCTACAACCCCGACGGGTTGGCGCACCACACCCGCAAGAACGCGCACGGTGTCGACCTCAACCGCAACTTCCCGTTCCACTGGGCCGACCTCGACGGCGACCACGAGTCGGGTCCTCGGGCCGGGTCGGAGCCCGAGACCCGGGCGGCGATGCGGTTCCTCCGAGACGTCCGTCCGCGGTGGATCATCAGCTTCCACCAGCCGTTGCACGGCGTCGACACCGACACCAAGAGCCAGCGTTTCTCCCGCCGGGTCGCGGATGCGCTCGACCTGCCCCGCAAGTCCTTCACGTGCGGCGGCGTGTGCCACGGCACGATGACCGGCTGGTTCAACCACCACTTCCGCGGCTCGGCCCTCACCGCCGAGTACGGCGCGCACCCGACCCGGCGGCTGATGCGCACGATCGCGCCGCGGCAGGTGCTCTCGATCTGGGGCGCGCGGAGGTAGCTGCGACCGCTGAGCGACTGGGTCTCGACACGCCGGTCGCGACTTCGTTCCTCAGTCGCGCGGCGCGGCTCCTGAGGAGCCGAGGGACGAGGCGTCTCGAAGGGCGACCACCATCAGCGGATCCGCTGACGCGTCTCCGCTAGCGACCCTCGAACACCGGCTTCTGCTTGGCCACGAACGCGGCCACCGCGGCGCGGTGGTCGGCGGTGGCGCCGGTCTTGGTCATCATCGCGCTCTCGACCTCCAGCGACTCCTCGAAGGAGTGGCCGGCGGCGTACGCGACCGACTGCCGGATCGCACCGAGAGCGACCGTCGGACCCGCGGCCAGCCGGGTGGCCAGGGCGCCGACCTCGGCCGCCAGCTCGTCGGCGGGCACGACCTTGGTCGCGAGGCCGAGCTCCAGCGCCTCGGCCGCGGGCACCGTGGAAGGGAAGTAGAGCAGCTCGATCGCCTTCGCCCGGCCCACCAGCCGCTGCAGGCTGTAGCTGGCGCCGGTGTCGCACGAGAGCGCGACGTTGGCGAACGCCAGGTTGAACCCGGCCGTGTCGGCGACGATGCGCAGGTCGCAGGCGAACGCCAGGCTGGCGCCGGCGCCGGCCGCGACGCCGTTCACCGCCGCGATCACGGGCTTGGCCATGCCGGCCAGCGCGGTGACGATCGGGTTGTAGTGCTTGTCGACGGTGGTGAAGAGCAGGTCGCTCCCGCCGTTCTCGAGCAGCTCGATGTGCTCCTTGAGGTCCTGGCCGGTGCAGAACGCCTTGCCGCTGCCGGTCAGGACGACGCAGCGCACCGCCGGGTCATCGGCCACGGCGCGGACCGTCTCGAGCAGCAGCTCCTTGGTCGCGATGTCGAGGCTGTTGTAGGCGTCCGGGCGGTTCAGGGTGATGGTGCCGACGCCGTCGGTGACATCGAGGAGGACGGAGGGCTCAGTCATGCGGGCATCTTGTCAGGCCCCGAGGCAGCGCGCGACGAAGCGGTCCGCCCCGGGCTTGAGGCGCTCCGCCTCGGTGGTGAACAGCTGCGCGGCCGCCCGCCCGGGCCAGTCCGCCGGCAGCAGGGCGTCGGGGAGACCGGGGTCGGCGAACAGGAACTTGCGCCACTCGTGCACCAGGTGGAACCGCGCCGCGAACGCCGCCTCGTCGGCGTCCTCGTGCCTCGCGAGGTGCTGCCGCACGAGGTCGGTCGAGGCCTGCAACCAGCCGTCGTAGGACTCCCGGAGCGCCTCGAGGTCCCACGCCGCCGTCGGCGGCGGGTCGAAGTGGTCCGCGCGGGCCGTGCCGGCCGAGGCGCCCTCGCGCTCGAGCACGGAGGTCAGCTCCACGCGGTCGAACGGGCTGACCCACACCTGGTCCGCGAGCTCGGCGTACCCGATGAACGTCAGCCCGGCGCGCAGGCGGGTGCGGGCGGCGCGACTGGCCGGTGGCGCGACGAATGCCAGGTGCCAGTGGCCGTCCCATGCGGGGACCGCTCGCCGGTAGACCCGGTTGCCGGTCTCGTCGAGCCGCCGGTTGGCGCGGGTGGTGGTGCGGTAGCCGCGGCCACCGCTGATCTGGACCGGTTCGAGCCAGCCCTGCATGACCATCCGCGAGATCGCGGTGCGCACCGCCGGCCCGGCGATGCCGACGGGGTCGAGCATCCGCACCAGCGCCGCCACCGGGGCCTGGCTGCCCCGGGCGCGCAGGTGGTCGCCGTACACGTCGAAGAGCGCCGAGCGGGCCTGCATGGGTGGAGTCTGCCAGCCTGTTGCGGGCCCGGCGGTGGCCTGGTGGTGGCCTGGTGGTGGGCTGTGCTCCGCGTCACCCATCGATAGGGGATAATGGTTGGTGCGTACGGCGCAGCCGGGTCCCTCGGAGTCCCGCTGCCACATCACAAAAGGAAGGTGCGCGGATGGCGGCGATGAAGCCGCGGACGGGCGACGGTCCGCTGGAGGTCACCAAGGAAGGGCGCGGCATCGTGATGCGCGTCCCGCTCGAAGGCGGTGGTCGCCTGGTTGTCGAGCTCAACGCCGAGGAGGCCGGCGCTCTCGGAGACGCCCTCAAGGACGTCGTCGGCTGAGCCCGGTGCCCTCCACTCCCACATCGGCTCGGACCCCGACCCTCCCCAGTCAGGTCTCTCCACCCGACTTCGCCCTCAGCGCGGCGCTGCCGCATGCCGTCCTCGGTGTCGAGGTGGTGGCGCTGCCCGTGCTCCCCGGCGACACCGAGGGAGATCCGGTGGTCCTGGGGCCCGGGGCCGCCGAGCTCGGGGACCTGATCGGGGTGGACCTGCTGGCGATCCTGGAGGACGACCGTGCCACCGGCAAGCCGGGCCAGGTCACCTCGGTGCCGGTGCCCCTCGGGGCGCCCGACAACGCCGAGCTCCGCCGGATCCTGCTCGCCGGGGTCGGCGCGCAGACGCCCGGCGACCTCCGCCGGGCCGGGGCGGCACTGGCGCGGGCGGTGCGAGACCGCGCGTCGCTCGCGACGACCGTGCCCGCGGTCACCTCCGAGGAGGGTCTCGAGGCGTTCGTGGTGGGGATGATGCTCGGGTCGTTCGGGTTCAACTGGCGCTCGGGCCCGGCGGCATACCAACCCGTCGGCAGGGTCGTCCTGGCCGGGCTGCCCGACACCTTGCGGCTCGCACCCGCCCTGGACCGGGCCGTGGCGATCGGCGGCGCCGGCTGGCGTGCGCGGATGCTCGCGACCACCCCCTCGAACCTGAAGAACCCGCCCTGGCTGGCGGCCCAGGCCGAGGCGCTGGCGCAGGAGAGCGGGCTCGAGATCACCGTCTGGGACGAGCACCGGCTCGCCGACGAGGGCTTCGGCGGACTGTTGGCGGTGGGACGCGCCTCGGCGACGCCCCCGCGGCTGATCCGGCTCGACTACACCCCGCGCAAGGCCGGACGCCGCACGCCGACGGTCGCGCTGGTCGGCAAGGGCATCACCTTCGACACCGGCGGCCTGTCGATCAAGCCCGGCGAGGCGATGGTCAACATGAAGCGCGACATGACCGGCGGCGCGGTCGTGATGGCCACGATGGCGGCGCTGCGCGCCGTCGACTGCCCGGTGCGGGTGGTCGGGCTGATCGCCGCGGCTGAGAACTCCGTCGGTGGCGACGCGATGCGTCCCGGCGACGTGATCCGCCACTACGGCGGCCGGACCACCGAGGTCACCAACACCGACGCCGAGGGCCGGCTGGTGCTCGCCGACGCCCTCGCGTACGCCGTCGCCGAGATCGAGCCCGCCGTGCTGGTCGACGTCGCCACGCTCACCGGGGCGGTCAAGGTCGCACTCGGGCAGCAGGTCGGCGGCATGTTCGCCAACCACGACGCCCTGGCTGCCGCGCTGCACGACGCGGCCGAGCGTGCCGGCGAGCCGCTGTGGCGCCTGCCGCTCTCGAGCGCGTACGAGCCCAAGCTCTCCTCGACCGTGGCCGACGCCGACAACGGCCCGAGCGGGCCGGGCTCGATCGTGGCGGCGCTGTTCCTGCAGCACTTCGTCGGCGGCCTGCCCTGGGTGCACCTGGACCTCGCCTCGGTCGGGGACGCCCCGGACGAGCGCGACGAGTGGACGAAGGGGCCGACCGGCTTCGGAGCCCGCGCCCTGCTCGCCTGGCTGGGCTCCGAGGAGCCCCTGGCCGGGGTCACCTCGTGAAGGGCCTCACCGTGCGCTGGTCGCTCGCCGAGGCGCCCGCGGGCGTGGAGGATCAGCTGGCGTCGTACGTCGCGGACACCTCGCACGCACGGTTCACCGGCCAGGACGGGCTGCGCTTCAAGACCTGGCGCTGCCGTCCGGGGGAGTGGTTCGAGGGCTGCTACGTCTTCGCCACCGACGCCGCGCGCGAGGAGTTCCAGTCCGCGTTCACCCGCACGGCCGACGATTCTCCCGGCTCGCAGATCATCGGCACGTCCCCGATCCTCATCGAGGCCTGCGAGATCGTCGCGGTCGCCGAGGGTGGCGACGGGTTCCTCGCCGCCGGCCGGTTCTGACGCCGGCGGCGGTTGCCTGCACCGACCCTCAGGCCTCGGGGTTCCACTCCTTCTTGGCGACCAGCAGGCCGTCACCCACCGGGAGCAGCACCGAGACCAGGTCGTCGTGCTCGGCGACCTGGCGGCCGAGCTCACGGATGGCCACGGTCTCCTCGTCGCGCTGGGCCGGGTCGGCGACCCGGTCGTGCCACAGGGCGTTGTCGAACGCCACGACCCCACCGGGACGCAGCAGCCGCAGCGCCTCCTTGAGGTAGGCGGAGTACTCGGTCTTGTCGCCGTCGCAGAACACCAGGTCGTAGTGGCCGTCGGTGAGCCGGGGGAGCACGTCGAGCGCCGCGCCCGAGATCGTGCGGGCGCGCTGGCTGGGGATGCCGTCCTCGGTGAAGGACTGGCGGGCCAACCGCTGGTGCTCCGCCTCGACGTCGACCGTGGTCAGCACCCCGTCGGAGCGCATGCCGCGCAGCAGCCACAGCCCCGAGACACCGGTGCCGGTGCCGATCTCGACGACCGCCCGGGCGTCGAGGACCGAGGCGAGGAAGCGCAGCGCCGCGCCGCCACCGGGACCGATCGGGGCGACCCCGACCTCCTCGGCGCGGGCCCGGGCCGCGGCCAGGACGTCGTCCTCGGCGACGTACGCCTCGGCGTAGGACCAACTCGCGGACTTGAGTGGCGTGGTGATGGTGTCCTCCTGAGGCTGGTCGAGCGGACTCACCGTACCGTGATCGATGGGAACGTTGCGGGACCCGCGGACGTTGGACCCGACGAGACACGGAGAAGAAACACCAGCCTCACAGGATTCTCTCAGTACGCGTCTCTACCGTCAGGAAGGACAAGACGCTGTTCCCCCAGGCACGCAAGAGCCGGCAGCCAGCCGAGGAGGCATCCATGGACACTCCGGTGCCCCCCACTGCCGAGGTCCTTCCTTCGTGGGAGGAGATCGTTGAGCAGCACTCCGATCGCGTCTTCCGCCTCGCCTACCGGCTGACCGGCAACCGCCACGACGCCGAGGACCTCACCCAGGAGGTCTTCGTCCGGGTGTTCCGCTCGCTGTCCACCTACACGCCCGGCACGTTCGAGGGCTGGCTGCACCGCATCACCACCAACCTCTTCCTCGACCAGGCCCGCCGCAAGCAGCGGATCCGCTTCGACGCGTTGTCCGACGAGCGCGCCGACCGGCTCACCAGCAGCTCGCCGAGCCCGGACGCGGCGTACGCCGACCGCACCTTCGACGACGACATCGAGCGCGCGCTCGCCACGCTGCCGCCGGACTTCCGCGCCGCGGTGGTGCTCTGCGACGTGGAGGGCCTGACCTACGAGGAGATCGCCGAGATCCTCGACGCCAAGCTCGGCACCGTGCGCTCGCGCATCCACCGTGGCCGCGCGATGCTGCGCACCGCTCTGGCCCACCGGGCCCCGAGCGCGGGCCGCGTGCGGTACGCCGGGCCCGCGGGCGCTCAGCTCCTCACGGGCTGGAGGCAGGCGACGTGATCGGCCACCTGGGCTCGCGAGCCAGCGCGCTGCTCGACGGACAGCTCTCCCCCGAGGACACCGAGCGCGCGTGGGACCACGTGCACTCCTGCCACGCGTGCCGCGACCTCGTCGAGCACGAGGGCTGGGTCAAGACCCGGCTCGCCGGGCTCTCCTTCGAGGTCGCCAAGCCTTGCCCCCCGTCCTGGCTGAAGGGCTCGATCCTGGACGCCTCCGGGGCGTGCCAGTCCACTGGTGCCTACCTGTCGATGTCCGGGGCGATGGCCGGTGCCATGTCGGGCGCTGCCGACCACCGGCGCCGCAGCCTCGGGCTCGCCGCCCTCGGCGGCGGGGCCGTGGGTGCCGCCGTGATGGGTGTCCTGGTCTTCGGGGTCGCACCCGCGGACGCGCCCTCGCTCGACCGCCGGGCGCCGGTCTCCTCGATCACCAACACCGACGCGCCCCGCACCGCGACGCCGACAGTCCCGGTCGCCCAGGTCACTCGCAGCACCAAGCAGCGGTAGCCCGGCGCCCGCGGATTTCGCCCGCGGGGTCAAGATAGGCCTGTGACGCAGGACGAGCCCCGCGACGACGAGCCGACGCAGCCGATCACGGCAGCGCGCCCCGCGACGCCACCACCCACGTGGGTGCCCCCGGTGACCCAGTCCCCGCCGTACCGCTGGGCGGGGCTGCCGCCTGCCGCGCCGACGGCGTACCCGGGCCAGCAGCCGTTCGGCCCCCCGCCCGTCGGGCCGCCTCAGCACGTCGCCCCGCGCGGCCGCGTCCCCGGCTGGATCTGGCCCGTGGTGTGCGTGCTCGCGCTCGTGCTCGGCCTGGTCGGCGGCGCCGTGGGCGGTCTGGTCTACGAGCGGGTCAGCGACGACGAGTCGGGGACCGTGGCCAGCGGGCTGTCCGGGGTCGACACGGTCTCGCAGGCCCCGCTGGCGGCCGACAACGGCTCGATCGAGGCGGTCGCCGCCAAGCTGTTGCCGAGCACGGTGCAGATCTCGGCGGAGTACGACGGCCAGCGTGGCGGCGCGACCGGGTCCGGGTTCGTGCTCGACCGGCAAGGCCACGTGATCACCAACAACCACGTGGTCGCCGACGCCGACGAGTCCGACGGCCCGATCGAGATCGTCGACCAGGACGGCAACCGCTACGCCGCGACCGTCGTGGGGCGCAGCGCCGTCTACGACCTCGCGGTCCTCTACGCGGACGACGCGCGCGGCCTCACCCCCGCGGCGCTCGGGGCCTCGCAGGCGCTGCGCGTCGGCGAGGGCGTGGTCGCCATCGGGTCTCCGCTCGGCCTGAGCTCGACGGTCACGGCCGGCATCGTCAGCGCTCTGCACCGGCCCGTCACCACCGGTGACGTCGGCAACGACTCCTCCTACATCAACGCCGTGCAGACCGACGCGGCGATCAACCCCGGCAACTCCGGCGGACCGCTGGTCAACCTCCGTGGCCAGGTGGTCGGGGTCAACTCCGCGATCGCCACCACGGGCGGCAGCGCCGGCGGCGAGTCGGGCAACATCGGCGTCGGCTTCGCGATCCCGATCGAGCAGGTGCGTGTCACCGCCGACCAGATCCTGCGCACCGGCAAGGCCCGCTACCCCGTGATCGGCGCCAAGGTGCAGACGGGCCAGAACGACGGCAAGGGCGCGGAGATCGACTCCGTCATGCCCGACACCCCCGCCGCCGAGGGCGGGCTCCGCAAGGGCGACGTGATCGTCGCGGTCGAGGGCGCCCGGGTCACCGACGGCATCGCGCTGATCGTCGCGATCCGGGCCCACCAGCCCGGCGAGACCGTGGAGTTCACCATCGAACGCGATGGTGAGGAGAAGACCGTCGAGCTGACGCTCGGGGCGGAGACCGGCTGACCCCGTCCGACGTGCGGTCGCGGGGCGCCACGCAAGCAGGGTGTTCGACCGCTCCGTGTTCGCCCGCTCAGAGTCCGCTGGCTCTGTGTCCGCCTGCTCGGTGCGGATGACGTCCCGGGCGGGCCCGGCCCCAGCTCAGACGTCGACGTCGGACCGGGTGTCGGCGTCCTCGTAGGGGTGCTCGTCGACGAAGGTCTTGGTCTCGGCGTACATGCGCTGGATGAACTCCTCGAGCTGCGCGGACTCGACCCGCCACTGACCCCGGCCGCCGATCTTGATCGCGGGGAGGTCGCCGCGCCGGACCAGCGCGTAGACCTGCGCGCTGGAGGTGTTGAGGACCTCGGCGACGTCGGCGAGCGTGAGGAAGCGGGGGGTGCCGGCCATGGGGTCATCGTCGCACTTCGGGTCCGGCGGGCGGCCGCGACCCGCATTGCCTGTGGAGGACGGGTTTCGGACGGCTGTCCGCGGGCGATGATGTGCCCGTGACCCGCAGGCCGCCCCAGCGTGCCGAGACCGGGGTGGTGGCCCCGGTCCCGCCGGCGACGCGCGCCACCCGTCCTGGCTGGCGCGACCCGCGGCTGTGGATCGGGGTGCTGATCGTCGCGGTGTCGGTGGTGTCCGGCTCCCGGCTGCTGGCCGCCGCCGACGACACGGTGTCGGTCTGGGCGGTCGCCAGCGATGCCGGCCCGGGCGCCCAGCTGAGCGCCGGGGACCTGGTCGCGCACCGGGTGCGCTTCGACGACGCCGGCGATCTCGGCCGCTACTTCGCCGTCCGTGACGAGTTGCCGGGCGACCTCCGGCTGGTGCGCGGTGTGAGCGCGGGGGAGCTGCTCCCGCGGGCAGCCGTGGGGTCGGCCGAGGACGACGCCGACACCGTCGAGCTGCCGGTCGCGGTCGATGCCGAGCAGGTGCCGCCCTCGGTGCACGCCGGGTCCGTGGTCGACGTCTACCTGCTCGCGGGCAAGGTCCGTGACCAGAGCGGGCCGGCACTCGAGGCGGCCACCGTGGTCGACGCTCCCGACATCGAGACGACGTTCGGGTCGGCCACCGGTCGGCGTCAGCTGGTGCTGGCGGTCCCCGAGACCGACGCGGCCGCGTTCTTGGACGCGCTGGGCCGGGCCGACAGCCCGGTCCTGACCATCGTCCGCCGGAGCTGACCGGTGCCCGACCGCGCGCTCGTGCTCATCGTCGCCTCCGGCGCGGCGTGGGAGCCCGACGTCCTGCGCCGGCTCGGGGAGCACCCGGGGATCGTGGTGCTGAAGCGCTGCGTCGACGTCGACGACCTGCTCGCCGCCGCGACCGCCGGGCAGGCCGACGTCGCGGTGCTCGGGCTCGACGCCCCCGGCCTCGACCGCAACGCCGTCGAGCTGCTCCGCAAGCACGGCGTACGCCCGGTCGCGATCGCGCCGGGCGGCGCAACGCTCGACGGCGGCCTCCTGCGCGCCACCCGGATCGGCATCCACCGGGTGGTCGACGACGACGATCTCGGCACCCTGCCCGACGCCGTGCTCGCCCCGGAGGCCCCTGCCACCGCCGTGCGACCTCCGCCCCCGCCGGTGCTCGGGCCGCCGCCCAGCGGGCCGCCGCCGGCGCCGACGGTCGCCGGCCGGGTCGTCGTGGTCTGGGGCCCGGCCGGAGCGCCGGGACGCACCACGCTGGCCACCGCGCTGGCGGCCGAGTCGGCCCGCCGAGGCCGGCGTACGGTCCTGGTCGACGCGGATCCGTACGGCGGCGCCGTGGCGCAACAGCTCGGCATCCTCGACGAGGTCTCGGGGCTGCTCTCGGCGGCTCGGCTGGCTCCCTCGGGCCAGCTCGAGGAGCGCTTCGCCTCCGTGCAACGCGGCATCGACCCGCACCTGAGCGTGGTCACCGGCCTGCCCCGGGGCGACCGCTGGGTCGAGATGCGGACCGGTGTGATCGAGCACCTCCTCGAGGTCGGTCGCGAGCACGGTGACGTGGTGGTCGACACCGGGTTCAGCCTCGAGGAAGACGCCGTGCCCGACCTGGGCACCCGTCCCGGTCGCAACCAGATGACGCTCGGTGCGCTCGAGGTCGCCGACGAGGTGGTGGTCGTGGGCGGCGCCGACCCGGTCGGGCTCTCGCGGCTGGCCCGCGGGCTGGTGGAGCTGCGCGAGGTGACGGGCGGTCGACCCGTCCACGTGGTCGTCAACCGGATGCGTCCCACGCTGGGCTGGTCCGAGCGCGACGTCGCGGGCATGGTGAGCGGGTTCGCTCGGGTCGCCGGGCTGCACTTCCTCCCCGAGGACCAGGCGACCGCCGACCGGGCGCTGGTCACCGGCCGCACGCTCGTCGAGGTCGGTGACTCACCACTCGGCCGGGCGGTCGCGCAGCTGGTCGACGCGCTGGCCGCGGTGCCCCAGCACCGGGCCGAGGCTCAGGCGGCGAACAGCAGGTAGAGCCCGCCGACCGTGAACGCCACCATCGCGAACAGCAGCGGCAGCTGCCCGGTGAGCTGGTGACGCGGCGGCAGGATCTTGATCGCCCGGTCGTGGGCCGCGATCACGCCCAGCACGTGGCCGGTGACGACCGCGAGCACCTTGAGGTTGGCCAGGAACGTGGGGTGGTAGGAGAACCAGGACCACAGGTGGAGGTTCGCGGTGCCCAGGTAGTTGCTGCCGTCGCTGAACGGGTCGCTCGCCTGGATCAGGGTCAGCTGGCCGACCGACACCAGGTAGCTCAGGTAGTGCGCCACGATGTAGCCGACGATGATCGGCACCACCGAGTGCGCCAGCAGATCGGGCAGCTCGCTGCGGCGCAGGTCGTCCCCCAGGCCGGTGAGCACGCAGCCGAGCGCGAAGATCAGCCCCACGCCCACGCAGAACGTCAGCAGCGCCAGGTTGTTGAGCAGGTACGGCGAGGTGTCGTGGCCCTGGACGAACGAGAGCCAGCGGCTGGAGTCCTTGAAGGAGTCGAACGCGGTACTGCCGAACAGCACCGCGACCACAGCCACCAGGCCCGGTCGCACCGGCGTCGTGTCCAGGTTCGCGAGCGGGCTGCGCACCAGCAGGGCCCCGTCGCGCCGGCCCCACAGCGAGAGCCGCGAGACGAGCGTGGAGTAGACCTCGAAGGGGTCGGCGCGCGCGTAGAAGGTGTTGCCGAACAGCGCGCCTCCGACCAGCATCACCGCGACGTACCCCGCACACCACAGGCGCACCGGGCCGAGCTCGGTGGAGTACGGGTAGACGAGCTCCATCCACACGAACGCGAACAGTCCCAACGCCGCCGGCCAGTAGCCGAGCCGCTCGGGATAGACCAGCAGCCCGCGCTCGGGATCGC
This sequence comes from Nocardia sp. 149-1B, assembly GCF_057747975.1. Taxonomy (NCBI): domain Bacteria; kingdom Bacillati; phylum Actinomycetota; class Actinomycetes; order Mycobacteriales; family Nocardiaceae; genus Nocardia; species Nocardia sp. 149-1B. Next base: position 3,650,319 of record NZ_CM173233.1, on the reverse strand, counting down.
TGCCCGAGACCTTCGCGAAGGCCAGGTTGATCGTGCGGACCGGGCTGATCGCCTTCCACACCGGGCCCAGCAGCAGCGAGAGCGGCACCAGGCCGACCCACCACCACACGTAGAAGATGCCGAAGATCGGGTTGGTCACCAGGTCCTTGCCGAACACGGCGGCCATCGCGGCGTAGAGGAACACCACGAACCCGAAGACGCGGCACGCGATCCGCCAACCGGCGGAGTCCACGATCGAGCCCAGTGCCGGCGCCGGACGGCCGCTCGTGGCGGCGTCGTACCGCGGCTGGCGCCAGGCGACGGCCAGCACCGTGAACGAGACCACCAGCGCCGCGCTGGCGCCGGCGATCGCGAGCTCCGGTGAGATCGGGAGGTCCTTGGCGCCGCCGATCCCGTGCGCGAGGGTGATGCCGTCCACTCAGCAGTCCCTCATCGGACCTCGAGCTGCACGATCACCTTGTCCAGGGTGTGCGACTCGACGTCGACGATGCCCGGCTGGTCGATGCCCTTGATCGTCACGGTCGACTCGCCCGCGTCGTACTCGAACTCCTGCTCGGGGCTGGAGTGCACGTGGATCTCGCCGGGCGCGTCCGCCGTGACCTTCAGCTCGACGTCCTGCCCGACGGCGACCTCGACCCGCTCGCCGTTGGGGGTGACGCTGTCGCCCTTGACGGTCATCTCGATGACCTTGGGCCCCGTGTCGGCCTTGTCGGGGGAGTCACTGCCACCGCATGCGGTGAGAGCGGTCAGGGCACACAGGAGTACGGCCAGGGAGGCCACGGTACGGCGCATCATCCAGTCCTTCTGCTCGGGCGGCGTCAACGTCTGTAACGTCTGTCAGAATCGCACGGCCCACCAACGCCCGGGACGCCGCCCCCGGCGGCGCGACGAAAGGGACCCCATGACCGAGAGGCTCCGTCCGCGTGACGTGGCCATCCTGGCCGAGGAGTCACCGTCGACGCCGATGCACAACGCGACCGTCGAGATCTTCGAGCCCGGCACGTCCGGCTTCGACTACGGACGGCTGGTCGGCCTCGTCCAGGACCGCATCGCCTTCGTGCCGCGCTACCGGCAGCGGGTCCAGCCCGTGCCGGGCCGGATGGCCAACCCGGTGTGGGTCGACGACGACCACTTCGACATCGGCTACCACGTACGCCGTTCCGCGCTGCCCCGCCCGGGCAGCCTCGACCAGCTGCGTGACCTGGTGTCGCGGATCGTGTCGCGCCCGCTGGACCGGAGCCGGCCGCTGTGGGAGATGTACTTCATCGAGGGACTTGCCGACGGCCAGGTCGCGATCCTCTCCAAGTCCCACCAGGTGCTCGTCGACGGCATCGAGACCGTCGACCTCGGGCAGGTGCTGCTCGACAAGTCGCCCGCGCCCAAGGAGCTGGGCGGCGACGGGTGGCGGGCGCACAGCCGGCCCTCGCCGCTGGGGCTGATGGCCGCGGCCGTGCGCGAGTCGCTGACCGAGCCCGAGACCGTGGTCGACACGGTGCGCAGCACCACCGGCAGCGTGCTGCGGGGCATCGCGGCGACCGCCCGGTCCACCGCCCGGGTGGTCGACGCCCTCGCCAACCGCACCCCCAGCGGAGACTCGCCGATCATCGGGCCGCTGTCCCAGCAGCGTCGGGTGGTGGTGGTCCGCACGGACCTGGCCGACTATCGCAAGGTTCGCGAGGCCCACGGCGGCACCGTCAACGACGTGGTGCTCGCGACCGTCACCGGTGCCTTGCGCGCGTGGCTGATGACCCGGGGGGAGTCGATGCGCGGCATCCGTCAGGTGCGCGCGATGGTGCCGATCTCGGTGATCGACGACGAGCTCGAGGCGACCTCGCTGGGCAGCCAGATCGCCGCGCACTTCGTGGACCTGCCGGTGTGGGAGGCCAGCCCCGTCGTCCGCCTCCACCAGGTCTCCTACTCCTTCCAGGCGCACAAGGACACGGGTCGGGCGGTCGCGGCGAGCCGGATCGCGAGCATCTCCGGCTTCGCGCCCGCGACCTTCCACGCGGTCGGCTCCCGGGTCGCCGCGGTCGAGCGGCGCCGGGGCTACCAGCTCAGTGTCACCAACGTGCCCGGACCGCAGGCCCCGCTCTACGCCGCCGGGGCCCGGATGGTCGCCACCTACCCCGTCCCTCCGCTGCTCGAGGGGCATCCGCTGGCGATCGGCGTGACGTCGTACGACGGCCACGTCTACTACGGCCTCACCGCCGACCGCGACATGCTGTCCGACGCCGATCTCCTCGGCCAGTGCGTCCGTGACGCCCTCGACGAGCTCGTCGACTCCGCGTCCGGTGGCCGGGAGCGGGTCCCGCGTGGTCGCAAGAAGCGCAAGCCTCCGGAGGAGAAGTCGTGAGCGTCCGGGTCTACCTGCCGACCACGATCGACCGGCTGCGTGCGGAGCACGCCGACGGTGCCTTCGTCGTGACCGACGACGTCGTGGTGGTCGACGGTGCCGAGGACGACGAGGAGGCGGAGTACGACGCGCTGATGACCGCGGCATCCGTCTCTGCGGGACTGGTCGCCGGCCCCGGTCCGCGGGTCGTGGTGGTCGCCGAGCTCGAGGCCGAGCCCCAGGCCGGCTGGACGATCCCGCTCAAGCGGGTGGTTGCCGTTCACGCCGACACCGAGGACCGCCCGGCCAACGCCGACCCCGACGACGACCTCGGCTGGTTCGCCACCCAGGAGATCCCCCACCTGTTCTGACCGCGTCTGGCGTGCCGAGTCGGCGCGTCTGCACGCGTGTGGGGGTCGAGTCGGCGTGTCTGCACGCGTGTGGGGGTCGAGTCGGCGTGTCTGCACGCGTGTGGGGGTCGAGTCGGCGTGTCTGCACGCGTGTGGGGGTCGAGTCGGCGTGTCTGCGCGCGTGTGGGGGTCGAGTCGGCGTGTCTGCGCGCCTCGGTGCGGAACTCAGCGGGGTGGGGTGTGCAGTTGCGCCGACTCGGCGGGGTGGGGTGTGCAGTTGCGCCGACTCGGCGGGGTGGGGTGTGCAGTTGCGCCGACTCGGCGGGGTGGGGTGTGCAGTTGCGCCGACTCGGCGGGGTGGGGTGTGCAGTTGCGCCGACTCGGTGTGCTGGGGTGTGCAGTTGCGCCGACTCGGCGGGGTGGGTGTGCAGTAGCGCCGACTCGGCGGCCGCCCGAACCGCTCGCTACGCTCGCAGGCATGGACGCTGTCACCACCCCGCCGGCCCCCACCAACGAGCCGAACCTGACCTACGCGCCGGGCACCCCCGAACGGGAGGCCCTGACCGCGGAGATCGCCAAGCAGGAGAAGAAGCAGAAGAACCTGCGCGCCTACGTCGGCGGCCGGTGGAAGGCCGGAGGTGGGGTCGAGGTCCAGGTCGTCCAGCCCCACGACCACCAGCACGTGCTGGGCACCCTCAAGTGCGCGACCCAGGCCGACGCCCGGGCCGCGATCAAGGCCGCGAACGACGCCGCACCCGCGTGGCGCGACATGGACTTCGACGACCGGGCCGCGATCATGCTCAAGGCCGCCGACCTCCTGGCCGGACCGTGGCGACAGCGGATCAACGCCGCGACCGTGCTGGGTCAGTCCAAGACGCCGTTCCAGGCCGAGATCGACTCCGCCTGCGAGCTCATCGACTTCTGGCGGTTCAACGTCCACTACGCCCGCCAGATCCTGGCCGAGCAGCCGATCCGCAACAGCCCAGGCGTGTGGAACCGCACCGACCACCGGCCCCTGGAGGGCTTCGTCTACGCGATCACGCCGTTCAACTTCACCGCGATCGCCGGCAACCTGCCGACGGCGCCGGCGCTGATGGGCAACACCGTCATCTGGAAGCCCTCGGCCACCCAGCAGCTCGCCGCGTCGCTCACGATGGAGCTGCTCGAGGAGGCCGGCATGCCCCCGGGTGTCATCAACATGCTCCCCGGCCACGGTGCCGACGTCTCCGAGGTCGCGCTCGCCAGCCCGGACCTGGCCGGCATCCACTTCACCGGCTCTACCCGGGTGTTCCAGCAGCTGTGGCGCCAGGTCGGCGACAACATCGAGGGCTACCGCGCCTACCCGCGGATCGTCGGTGAGACCGGCGGCAAGGACTTCATCGTCGCCCACCCCTCGGCCGACCCCGACGTGGTGCGCACGGCGATGATCCGCGGCGCGTTCGAGTACCAGGGCCAGAAGTGCTCCGCCGCCTCGCGTGCCTACGTCGCCCGCTCGGTGTGGACGAAGCTCAAGGACTCGTTCCTCTCCGAGGTCGAGGGCATCACCGTCGGCGACCCGACCGACTTCTCCAACTTCATGGGAGCGGTCATCGACGAGCGTGCCTTCGTCAAGCACAAGGCCGCGATCGAGCGGGCGAAGCGCTCGCGCAAGCTCGACGTCCTGGCCGGCGGCACCCTGGACGACTCCGTCGGCTGGTTCGTGCGCCCGACCGTGATCGAGGGCGGCGACCCGACCGACGAGATGTTCAGCACCGAGTACTTCGGGCCGATCCTCGCGGTGCACGTCTACGAGGACGGCGACTTCGAGCGTGTCGTCCGGGCGATGGAGTCGAGCTCGCCGTACGCCCTGACCGGCTCGATCATCGCCCAGGACCGCCGGGCGATCGCGTGGGCGCAGGCCGAGCTGCGGTTCGCGGCCGGCAACTTCTACATCAACGACAAGCCCACCGGGGCGGTCGTCGGCCAGCAGCCGTTCGGCGGTGGCCGGGCCAGCGGGACCAACGACAAGGCCGGTGCGGCGTCCAACCTGCTGCGCTGGACCTCGCCGCGGTCGATCAAGGAGACGTTCGTCCCGCCGACCGACTACCGCTACCCCTACCTCGGCTGATGATCCCCCTCCACATGGGGCCGCTGCACCCGGTCGAGCAGGTGCTCACCCTGGTGCTGGCGTTCGGCCCGTTCGCGCTCCTCGCCCTCGTGGTGTGGCTGCGGCGACGGGCCGACCGCCGCGCCGAGATGAGCGAGCAGCCGAGCGGGGCGACCAGCGGGGACACGAGCGCCGGCCCGGGCGAGGAGCATCAGGCCGACAGGTAGTCGTGCCCTACCCGCTCCTCGGCCACCAACGCCTTGCGGAGCAGGTCGGAGACCAATCCCTCGATCTTCCCGCCGACGAGCGGGAGGTTGACCTTGATCTCGACCTCGACGGTCTCGACCGTGGTGCCGTCGGTCTCCACCAGCGTGATCGTGCCGTCCATGTGACCGGGCTTGCCGGGGATCGTGACGTGCAGCTCGGCGGTGTCGGGCGCCGACCACTCCTCGCGCTGGACGATGTCGATCTCGTCGCCGACGAACTTCTTCGCGAACGCCGGGATCCGCTCGGTGTGCTGCACCTGCTCGACGGTCACGGTCATCGTGTCGCCCGACCGGTCGACCTCCACGTCGGCGCGGAGCACGTGTTGGTACTCGCAGACCGCCTCGCGGAACCGGGGGTCGGCGAGCATCTCCACCACCCGGGTCAGCGGCGCGTCGTACGTCATCTGGTGGTGCAGGTGCCGCGACATCAGCGGCCCGCGAGGTAGTCGATGCCGACGCCGTGCTCGGCGTCCATGCCCGCCGCAACCTTGTCGCCGAGCAGCTTCTCGAGCTTGCCGCCGATCAGCGGGACCTTCACCTTGATCTCGAGCTCGACGACCTCCACGGTGCCGGAGCCCTCGGGCTGCAGGGTGATCGTGCCCTTGAGCGTCGAGGGCTTGCCGGGGGTGTCGATCTGGAGCGTGCCGCCGGTCGGGTCGGTCCACTGCTCGCGCTGGACGGCCCGCGTCGAGGACCCCGCGAAGGTACGGGCGAACGACGGCAGGTCGTCGGTGCGCTGCAGCTGGTCGGCGGTCAGCGAGAATCCGTCGCCGTCGCGCTCGAGGGTGACCTCGGCGGAGATCACGTCCTGGGCGGCGCAGGCGGCTTCCCTGAACGCGGGGTCGGCCAGCATCTCGAAGACGGCGGCCGGCGGAGCGTCGTAGTGCAGCTCGTGTCGGAACTTCATGGGGACATCATGCCCGCGTCTCGCGGATCGGCGCCTGGGGCACAGGGCGCATGGACCCTTAGGGTGCGCACCATGAGCGAGAACTTCGTCTCCTTCGGGGAGCAGGGTGCCCAGCTGACCTACGGCAGCTATCTGCGGCTGCCGCAGCTTCTCGACGCCCAGCACCTCGAGTCGGACCCACCGGCGCACGACGAGCTGCTGTTCATCACGATCCACCAGGTCTACGAGCTGTGGTTCAAGCAGCTGCTCCACGAGGTCTCGGCGGCTCGCGACGCGATGCTCGGCGGCGAGGCCGGCGGACGGTTGTGGTGGGCGCAGCACCTGCTGACCCGGGTGCACGTGATCGAGCGGGTGCTGGTCCAGCAGGTCGACGTGCTCGAGACGATGACGCCGCAGGACTTCCTGGAGTTCCGTCAGCGGCTGGCCCCGGCGAGCGGGTTCCAGTCGGTGCAGTTCCGGGAGCTGGAGTTCCTCTCCGGGGCGAAGGACCCGGCGTACCTCAAGCGGTTCCGCGGCATCACGCCGGGGGAGAAGGAGCGGCTCGACGCCCGGCTCACCGAGCCGACGCTGTGGGACGCGTTCCTCGCGGTGCTGCGCTCCTTCGACCTGCCGGCGGACTCCGACGAGGACGTCATCACCTCGGTGCGGACCGCAGCGCACGACCGGTCCCGGTACGCCGTCGTCTGGGCGCTGTCCGAGGCGCTCCTCCAGCACGACGAGCTCGCAGCCCACTGGCGCGCGCGGCACGTCGTCATGGTCGAGCGGATGATCGGCAGCAAGTCCGGCACCGGCGGGTCCAGCGGCTCGACGTACCTCCGGTCGCGGCTGCCCGTGCAGTACTACCCGCTGCTGTGGGGCGTGCGCAGCGACCTCTGAGTCGAGTCGGGACCTCTGACGATCGAGTCCGGAGGAAACTCCCGATTCGATCGCCAGAAGTCACGACTCGACGGTCAGAAGTCCCGACTCGACGGTCCCAACTGGTGGGTAACCAGGACCGCGGCCTAGTGTCGGTCCCGTGTCAACGACGACGCGTGAGCAGGACCTGTCCGAGCTGCTGGCCGGGGCGATCGCCCTGGCGCGCAAGAGCGACGATCCGGGCGGTCCGCCGCAGGACACCGTCGCCGAGCTGATCCGCACGTACTACCGCCACGTCGCGCCCGAGGACGTGGGCGACCGCTCCGACGCGGACCTGTACGGCGCGTTCGCGTCGCACTACGAGCTCGCGGGCCAGCGCCCCCAGGGCACGGCCCGCGTGCGGGTGCTGACCCCCGGTCCGGGCGATGCCGGCTGGTCGGCCTCGCGCCGTTCCGTCGTCGAGGTCGTCGTCGACGACATGCCCTTCCTCGTGGACTCCCTGACGATGGAGCTCTCGCGCCAGCGGCGCGACGTGCACGTGGTGGTGCACCCGCTCTTCGACGTGGTCCGCGACATCACCGGCGCCCTGCGTGAGGTGCGACCGGTCGACGACGAGGCCGAGGAGCTCGGCTGGTCGGGCCGGGAGTTCGCCCGCGAGTCGTGGATGCACGTCGAGATCGACCGGATCCCCGAGGGCGACGACGTCCGCGAGATCGAGGACGCCATCCAGCGCGTGCTGCGTGACGTGCGCGAGTCGGTGGAGGACTGGTCGAAGATGCACGCGCAGGTCGCCGACATCGTCCACGAGCTGACCGTCGACCCGCCCGAGACGGTCGACAGCGAGGAGGCCCGCGAGGCGCGCGACCTGCTCCAGTGGCTGGCCGAGGACCACTTCACGTTCCTCGGCTACCGGGAGTACCACCTCGAGCGGCAGGACGACGGCGAGCACCTGCGGGGTGTGCCGGGCACCGGCCTGGGCATCCTGCGCCCCGACCAGGACATGTCGACCTCCTCGGGCAAGCTGCCCCCTCAGGCCGCGGCGAAGGCGCGGGAGAAGACGCTCCTGGTGCTGACGAAGGCCAACTCGCGCTCGACCGTGCACCGCCCGGCCTACCTCGACTACGTCGGGGTCAAGAAGTTCGAGAACGGCGAGGTCGTCGGTGAGCGGCGGTTCCTCGGGCTGTTCTCCAGCGCCGCCTACACCGAGTCGCTGACCCGGATCCCGATGCTGCGCGACCGGGCCGCCGCCGTGCTCAAGCGCATCGGGTTCTCGCCGCAGAGCCACGACGGCAAGGCACTGATGGACACCCTCGAGACCTATCCGCGCGACGAGCTCTTCCACACCTCGGTCGACGAGCTCGCGCCGATGGCCGAGGCCGCCATGCACGCCCGCGAGCGGCGGCAGCTGAAGATGTTCATCCGGCGCGACACCTACGGCCGCTACGTGTCGGTGCTCGTCTACCTGCCGCGCGACCGCTACAACACCGCGGTCCGCGAGCGCTTCTCCGACCTGCTGCGCCAGAGCCTCGGCGGCGACACGGTGGAGTTCACCGTGCGCCTCACCGAGTCGACGACCGCCCGCGTCCACTTCGTGGTGCACCCGCCGAAGGGCTCGACGATCCACGAGGTCGAGACCGCCGACCTCGAGCGCCGGCTCACCGAGGCCTCGCGCTCGTGGCGCGACGACTTCGCGGCCGCCGTGCTCGAGGAGTACGGCGAGGAGCTCGGCGCGTGGATGGTCCGGCGCTACCAGGACTCCTTCCCCGAGGCGTACAAGGAGGACTTCGCTCCGCGGATCGGCGCGACGGACCTGGGTCGGCTCGAGGCGGTGGCGGTCGGTGAGACCGGTGCCGGCATCGACCTCTCGCTCTACCAGGACCTCCATGCGGGCCAGGGCGAGGCCCGGCTCAAGGTGTTCCGGATCGGGCCGGCGCTCTCGCTCTCGGAGGTCCTGCCGATGCTGTCCTCGATGGGCGTCGAGGTGGTCGACGAGCGACCCTACGAGCTCGACGGGCTGGGCCGCCCGACGTACATCTACGAGTTCGGGCTGCGCTACGGCCGCGCCCTGCCCGACGACTCCCGCGAGCTGTTCCAGGACGCGATCCGGGCGGTCTGGGAGGGGCGCAACGAGATCGACGGGTTCAACTCGCTCGTCCTCGGCGCCGGGCTGACCTGGCGGCAGGCGACCGTGCTGCGCGCCTACGCGAAGTACATGCGCCAGGGCAACGCGCCGTTCGCGCTCGACTACATCCACGAGGCGCTGGGCAGCAACGTCGACATCACCCGGCTGCTGGTGCTGCTCTTCGAGATCCGCTTCGACCCGTCGGCCGACCACGACCGCGCCGCTGAGATCGAGGAGCGGATCACCCGGGCGCTCGACGACGTCGCGAGCCTCGACCACGACCGGATCCTGCGCTCCTACCTCGCGCACATCCGAGCCACGCTGCGCACCAACTACTTCCAGACACCCCGGGGCGGCGGTGTACGCCCCTACATCTCGTTCAAGCTCGACCCCTCGGGGGTGCCGGACCTCCCCGAGCCGCGGCCCCGGTTCGAGATCTTCGTGTACTCGCCTCGCGTCGAGGGCGTGCACCTGCGCTTCGGCGCGGTCGCCCGCGGCGGTCTGCGCTGGTCGGACCGGCGCGACGACTTCCGTACCGAGGTGCTCGGCCTGGTCAAGGCGCAGATGGTGAAGAACACCGTGATCGTGCCGGTGGGCGCGAAGGGCGGGTTCTTCTGCAAGCAGCTGCCTGACCCGTCCGACCGCGACGCGTGGATGGCCGAGGGCATCGCCTGCTACAAGACGTTCATCTCGGGGCTGCTCGACATCACCGACAACCTCGTGGACGGCGAGACCGTCCCGCCGGAGCAGGTCGTGCGCCACGACGGCGACGACTCCTACCTCGTGGTGGCCGCCGACAAGGGCACCGCGACGTTCTCCGACATCGCCAACGGGGTGGCCAAGGACTACGGCTTCTGGCTGGGTGACGCGTTCGCGAGCGGCGGGTCGGTCGGCTACGACCACAAGGCGATGGGCATCACCGCCCGCGGCGCGTGGGTCGCGGTCCAGCGGCACTTCCGCGAGCGCGGCGTCGACTGCCAGACCGAGGACTTCACCTGCGTCGGCATCGGCGACATGTCCGGCGACGTGTTCGGCAACGGCATGCTCTGCTCCGAGCACATCCGCCTGGTGGCGGCCTTCGACCACCGCGACATCTTCTTGGACCCCGACCCCGACGCGGCCACGTCGTACGCCGAGCGCAAGCGGCTCTTCGAGCTGCCGCGCTCGAGCTGGCAGGACTACGACCACTCCCTGATCTCCGAGGGCGGCGGGGTCTACTCCCGCGCGCTGAAGAAGATCAAGCTCAACGACGGCGTACGCCGGGCCCTCGGCATCGACGCCGGCGTCGAGACGATGACGCCGGCCGAGCTGATGCGCGCGATCCTGCTCGCGCCGGTCGACCTGCTCTGGAACGGCGGCATCGGCACCTACGTGAAGGCTTCGACGGAGCCGCACACGGCGGCGGGCGACAAGGCCAACGACGGCATCCGCGTCGACGGCCGCGCCCTGCGCGCCCGGTGCGTCGGCGAGGGCGGCAACCTCGGGTTCACCCAGCTGGGCCGCATCGAGTACGCCCTCGAGGGTGGCCTCGGCTCGGCGGGCTCGGTGCGGGGCGGTCGGATCAACACCGACTTCATCGACAACTCCGCGGGCGTCGACACCTCCGACCACGAGGTGAACCTGAAGATCCTGCTCGACCGCGTCGTCAAGGGCGGCGACCTCACCGAGGAGCAGCGCAACACGCTGCTCGCCGCGATGACCGACGAGGTCGCCGACCTGGTGCTGCGCGACAACTACGAGCAGAACCTCGCCCTAGCGAACGCCGCCGCGAACGCCGGCCCGATGCTGCACGTCCACGAGGACTGGATGCGCAAGCTCGAGCACGACGGACTGATCAACCGCGAGCTCGAGGGCCTGCCCGACAGCAAGGAGGTACGCCGCCGGCTCGACCGCGGCGCCGGCCTCACCACGCCGGAGCACTCCGTGCTGCTCGCCTGGACCAAGATCGCGCTCGCCGAGGAGCTGCTGACCTCGGAGCTGCCCGACGACCCCTACTGCGACCAGGACCTGCGCGCGTACTTCCCGCGGCAGATCCAGGAGGGCTTCGAGCCGCAGGTCCACCAGCACCCGCTGCGCCGGGAGATCATCGTGACCCAGGTCGTCAACGACCTGGTCAACGGGGCCGGCATCACGTTCTGGCCGCGGCTGTCCGGCGAGACCGGGGCGACCGGCGCCGAGCTGACCCGGGCCAACTTCGTGGCGCGGGAGATCTTCGGGTCGCTGCCGCTGCGCGAGGAGCTGGCCGCGCTGGACAACCAGCTCGATGCGGCCGTGCAGACCCGGATGCGCCTGGAGATGCGCACGCTGGTCGAGCGGGCCTCGCGGTGGCTGGTCAACAACCGGCGCCCGCCGATGGACAGCCAGCGGACCGTCGACCAGTTCGCCGGGCCGGTCCAGCAGACCATGGCGCGGCTGCCGGAGCTGATGACCGGCCGCGAGCTCACGGCGTACGACGACCGGCGCGCCCGCCTCGAGGCCGACGGGGTCCCCGCCGACCTGGCGAGCCGGGTGGCGGTCCTCCCGCCGGCGTACATGCTGCTCGGCGTCGCCGAGGTCGCGGCCCGGGAGAAGCTCGCGCCGGAGGACGTCGCCCGGGTGCACTTCGCCCTCGGCGAGCGCCTCGGTCTCTCCTCGCTGGTGCAGCGGATCCTCGGCCTGCCGCGCGACGACCGCTGGCAGACCATGGCCCGCGCCTCCCTGCGCGACGACCTGCACGACGTGCACACCCAGCTCACCGCCCAGGTGCTCGCCACCACCTCCCCGGACGACTCCGCCCCGGCGCGGATCGCCGCGTGGGAGGAGGCCGACGAGGTGCTGGTGTCGCGGGCGGCCGGGACGCTCGAGGAGATCTGCGCCGACGACGCGGCCGACCTCGCGCGGCTCTCCGTGGGGCTGCGGGTGGTCCGGGGGCTGATCGCGACCGGGTGAGCCTCTGGGCGGGATATCCCGTCGCTCGGTGTCGGTGGGTCGACCTAGGATCGATCAACGATGCCTGACGATCTCGGACCCGCCCCCGACCAGGACCCGCCCGCCGGGGTCCACTCGCTGTGGCGCCTGCGTGGCTACCTCCGCCCGCACGCGCTGTCCCTGGCGATCATGCTGACGGCCTCGCTCGGCGGGGTCGGCCTCTCGATCGCGATCCCGCTCGTCACCAAGGCCATGATCGACGGCCCGATCACCCACCACCACTCGCGCGGGCTGATCGGGCTGGGGCTGCTCGCGCTCGCGCTCGGCGTGCTCGAGGCGGTGCTGATCTGGTGGCGGCGGTGGGTGCAGTCGACCACGGTGCTCGACCTCGAGACCGCCATGCGCGGCGACCTCTACGACCACCTCCAGCAGCTGCCGATGAGCTTCCACAGCAAGTGGCAGTCCGGTCAGCTGCTCTCGCGTGCCACCACCGACCTCTCGGCGATCCGCCGGTTCAGCGGCTTCGGGCTGATCTTCCTGATCACCAACATCCTCCAGCTCACGATCGTCACCGTCGTGCTGCTGGAGATGTACTGGCCCCTCGGGCTCGTCGTGGCCGCGACCGCGGCGCCGATCGTGTGGCTCTCGATGCGCTTCGAGAAGTCCTACGTGCTGGTCTCGCGCCGGGTCCAGGACGAGCAGGGCGACCTCGCCACGCTCGCCGAGGAGGGCGCGGTCGGCATCCGGGTGATCAAGTCGTTCGGTCGCAGCGAGCACGTCTCGCGGCAGTACGAAGCGGCCGCGCGCAGGCTGCACGCCACCAGCATGGACAAGGTCCGGCTGTCGGCGAAGTTCTGGACGTTCCTCGAGGTGATCCCCAACCTCGCGGTGGTGGTCGTCCTGCTGCTCGGCTCGATCGGCGTCGGCAAGGGCTACCTCACGCCCGGCGAGCTGGTCGCGTTCATCACGCTGATGCTCTCGCTGGTCTGGCCGGTCGCCTCGCTCGGCGTGATCCTGGCGATGGCCCAGGAGGCGATGACCTCGAGCGCCCGGATCCTGGAGATCTTCGACACCGCCCCCGCGATCGTCACCGGCACCCGCGAGATCGAGCACCCGCGCGGGCACGTGCGCTTCGAGCACGTCGACTTCGCGTTCCCGGACGCTCCCGACGAGGTCGTGCTGCGCGACGTCAACCTCGACATCGCCCCCGGCGAGACCGTCGCGCTGGTCGGTGCCACCGGGTCCGGCAAGACCATCCTGACCGCGCTGGTGCCGCGCCTCTACGACGTCACCGGCGGGCGGGTGACCATCGACGGCGTCGACGTCCGCGAGCTGCGGCTCGGTCATCTGCGCCAGCTGGTCGCGACCGCGTTCGAGGAGCCCACGCTGTTCTCGATGAGCGCGCGAGAGAACCTCACTCTCGGCCGCGCGGACGCCACCGAGGACGAGATCGAGTCCGCCCTCGACGTCAGCCAGGCCGGGTTCGCCCAGGACCTCCCGTGGGCGCTGGACACCCGGATCGGTGAGCAGGGGATGGCGCTCTCCGGCGGGCAGCGCCAGCGCCTGGCCCTCGCCCGGGCGGTGCTCGCCCGACCGCAGGTACTCGTGCTCGACGACACCCTCTCCGCCCTCGACGTCCACACCGAGAAGCTCGTCGAGGAGGCCCTGCGCCGGGTGCTCGCCGACACCACGGGGCTGGTGGTCGCGCACCGCGCCTCCACGGTGCTGCTCGCCGACAAGGTCGCGCTGCTCCAGGACGGCACGATCACCCACGTGGGCGACCACCGCGAGCTGCTCGCCACCGTTCCGGCGTACCAGGAGCTGCTCGCGGCCGAGAGCCTCGAGGACGCCGACGCGGAGGGGGGCGCCGCGTGAGCACGGACCCGGGCAGCGCCGGCAACCACACCGACGACACCGACGTCCGCCGGTGGCGCGGCGTCGCGGAGGTCGACGCCGACGAGGCCGCGGAGCGGATGACCTCCGGCAGTCTGGGCGGTGGCTCGCGCCGGCTCCTGCGCGACCTGCTCACGCCGTACAAGCGCGCCATCCAGGCGCTGATCCTGATCGTCCTCGTCGAGAACGCCGCCCGGCTCTCGATCCCCTACCTGGTCAAGGTGGGCATCGACACCGGCATCCCGCCGATCCGCGAGTCCGGCGACCTCGAGCCCTTGTTCGTGGTCGTCGGCGCGGTGCTCGTCGCCACGCTGGTCCAGGCCGTCGCGCGCAACCTGTTCCTGGTGCGGTCGGGCAAGATCGGCCAGGACGTCCTCTTCGAGGTGCGGCGCCGGGTGTTCCGTCACTTCCAGGTGCTCAGCCCGGCCTTCCACGACGGCTACACCTCCGGACGGGTGATCTCCCGCCAGACCTCCGACGTCGACGCGATCTACGAGATGCTCGAGACCGGCTTCGACGGCCTGGTCACCGCCGCGCTGACGCTGGTCGGCACCGCCGGCATCCTGCTGTTCCTCGACGTCAAGCTCGGCCTGGTCGCGCTGTTGTGTGGTCCGTTCCTGGCCCTGCTGACCAACTGGTTCCGCAAGGAGTCGGCCCGCAGCTACCAGGCCACCCGCGAGAAGGTCGCGCTGGTCATCGTCCACTTCGTCGAGTCGATGGGCGGCATCCGCGCGGTGCAGGCGTTCCGCCGCGAGCCGCGCAACCAGGAGATCTTCGACGACGTCAACGACCAGTACCGCGCCGCCAACCTGGTGGCCTTCCGGCTGGTCGCGTGGTTCATGCCCGGCATCCGCCTGATCGGCAACGTGACGATCGCGCTCGTGCTGCTCTACGGCGGCTACCTCGCCTACCAGGGCGAGGTCACCGTCGGTGTGCTGGCGGCGTTCCTGCTCTACCTGCGCCAGTTCTTCGAGCCGATGATGGAGATCTCGCAGTTCTACAACACCTTCCAGTCCGCCTCCGCCGCGCTCGACAAGCTCGCCGGCGTGCTCGACCAGCAGCCGGGGGTGCCGGAGCCGGCGCAGCCGAGGGAGCTGCCGCCCAGTCGCGGGGAGATCCGCTTCGACCACGTGAGCTTCGAGTACGTCGCGGGCCGGCCGGTGCTGCCCGACCTCGACCTGACCGTGCCGGCCGGCCAGACGCTGGCGCTGGTCGGCACCACCGGCGCCGGCAAGACCACGCTGGCCAAGCTCGCCACCCGCTTCTACGACCCCACCGGCGGCCGGGTGCTGCTCGACGGGGTCGACCTGCGCGAGCTGTCCTCCGACACGCTGCGCGACCGGGTCGTGATGGTCACCCAGGAGAACTACCTGTTCTCGGGGACCGTCGCCGACAACATCCGCTTCGGCCGGCCGACCGCGTCGCTGGAGGAGGTGGTCGCGGCGGCCTCCGCCCTGGGCGCCCACGACTTCATCACCGCGCTGCCCGAGGGCTACGACACCGACGTCAGCAACCGCGGCGGCCGGCTCAGCGCCGGGCAGCGCCAGCTCGTCGCGTTCGCGCGCGCGTTCCTCGCCGACCCGGCGGTGCTGATCCTCGACGAGGCGACCTCCTCGCTCGACGTGCCCAGCGAGCGGCTGGTCCAGCGGGCGCTGCGCACCGTCCTGGCGGGCCGCACCGCGGTGATCATCGCCCACCGGCTCTCGACGGTCGAGATCGCCGACCGGGTGCTGGTGATGGAGCACGGCCGGATCGTCGAGGACGGCTCGCCCGCCGACCTGATCGCCGGAGGAGCGGGCCGCTTCTCCGACCTCCACCAGGCCTGGCTCGACTCGCTCGCCTGACCATGTTGACCCGCCCGAAAGTTTCGGGCGGGTCAACATGGATGGGGGCCGCCAACGTCCGTGGAAGACCAATACCCTGTCGCGCATGACCGATCTGACCCGGGCCGGGGTGGCCGAGACCGCACGACTGGTGGCCGGCGGTGAGATCTCGGCGCGGGGTGTGGTGGAGCAGGCCCTGGCCCGCATCCAGGAGCGTGATCACGCACTCAACGCGATCTCCCGGCTGCTCGTGGACGAGGCGATCGCCGAGGCGCAGGCCCGCGACGAGGCCCTCACCGCCGGCGGGCCGGTCGGGCCGCTGCACGGCGTACCGATCGTGATCAAGGAGGAGATCGACGTCGCGGGTGCGGTGACGACGTTCGGGGGCGAGGCCAACTCCACGCCGGCCGCCGCCGACGCCGAGCTCGTACGCCGGCTCCGCGTGGCGGGCGCGGTCGTCGTCGCCAAGACGACCATGCCGGAGTTCGGCGCCTTCCCGTTCACCGAGTCGACCTCCCGCGGCGTGACCCGCAACCCCTGGGACACCGCACGGACCCCCGGCGGCTCCAGCGGGGGGACCGCGGTCGCGGTCTCCGCCGGGATGGTGCCGGTCGGGATGGGGGGCGACGGCGGCGGCTCGATCCGCATCCCCAGCGCCAGCTGTGGGCTCTTCGGGCTCAAGCCTCAGCGCGGCCGGGTCACCACCGCCCCGCACCCGCACCTGTGGTGGGCGCTGGGCACCGCCGGTCCGCTCACCCGGAGCGTGCTCGACAGCGCGCTGGTCTACGACGCGATCCGCGGCAACGTCGAGGGCGACCTCTACACCGCCGGCGGCGACGAGCCGTTCGTGGCGGCGGCCGGCCGCGAGCCGGGGCGGCTGCGCATCGGCTGGTCGACCAAGCCGGTCACGCTCGGCGTGCGACCCGACCCGGTGCACGTCCGGGCCGTCCAGGACACCGCTCGACTCCTCGCCGACCTCGGCCACGACGTCCGCGAGGTCGACCCCCGCTACCCGGACCCGACGGCGGCGTTCGTGCCGCAGTTCTTCGCCGGCATCCGCACCGAGGCCGACCAGGTCGAGCACTTCGACCGGCTCGAGCGGCGCACCCGCGAGACCTACCGCCTCGGCTCCTGGGTGACACCCAAGGTCATCGACCGCGCCCTGCGCACGACCGAGCAGGTCTCGGCGAAGGCCAACCGGGTGTTCGAGGGCCCCCAAGAACTCGACGTCCTCCTCACGCCAACGATCGCGCACCGGCCCCCGCGGGTCGGCCGGCTCGACGGCGTCGGCACCGTGCGGGCGTCGCTGCGCGCGATGCCCGCGATCGCCTACGCCGCGCTGTGGAACGTCGCCGGCAACCCTGCTGCCTCCGTGCCGTGCGGGGTCGCGGCCGACGGGCTGCCGGTCGCCGTACAACTGGTCGGCCGCACCGACGACGAGGCCACGCTCTTCTCGCTCTCGGCCCAGATCGAGGCCGCGCGGCCGTGGCCGCTCCTGGCGGGCGAACGCTGATGGCCGCGATCGAGGTCGCGGACCTCACGATGACGTACGGCGACCTGCGCGCGGTCGACGGCGTCAGCCTCACGGTCGGCGACGGCGAGTTCGTGGGCATCCTCGGCCCCAACGGTGCCGGCAAGACCACGCTCCTGGAGATGGTCGAGGGGCTGCGCAAGCCCGACTCCGGCTCGGCGACCGTGCTCGGTGAGCCGGTCTGGCCGCGCAACGCGGGACTGCTGCCGCGCATCGGCGTCCAGCTGCAGGCGTCGGCCTTCTTCGACCGACTGACCGCACGCGAGCAGATCCACACCTTCGCCGCGTTGTACGGCGTCCCCACCCGGCACGCCGACGAGTGGCTGGATCGGGTGGGTCTCGTGGAGAAGGCGGACAGCCGGGTCGAGGACCTCTCCGGCGGCCAGGTGCAGCGGCTCTCGATCGCCTGCGCCCTGGTGCACGACCCCGAGCTGGTGTTCCTCGACGAGCCCACCGCGGCGCTCGACCCGCAGGCTCGGCGCAACCTCTGGGAGCTGTTGTCGGGCCTCAACGACTCCGGTCGGACGGTCGTGCTGACCACGCACTACATGGACGAGGCCGAGGTGCTCTGCGACCGGGTGGCGATCATGGACCACGGCCGGATCCTCGAGCTCGACACGCCCGCGGCCCTGATCCTCGGCCTGGACGCGCCGACCCGCATCACGCTCGCCGACGGCGAGGTGGTCACCACCCGGGATCCGGCCGCCGAGCTCGCCCGTCTGGCGGAGGCGGGTCGCCTCGACGGCGTCCGCGTGCAGACCGGCACGCTCGAGGACGTGTTCCTCGAGCTCACGGGCCGGGAGTACCGAGCATGAGCCGCGGCACGGCGTTCCGTGCGATCTCGGTCGCGATCGTGCGCGGCTTCGTCCGCGACCGCACGTCGGTGTTCTTCGCCGTCGTGTTCCCGCTGATGTTCCTGGTGCTGTTCGGCGGGCTGTTCTCCGACCAGTCCCAGCCGCGGCTCGACCTGGTCGAGGTCGGCGACGTGTCGCTGGTCGACGACCTGCCCGCCGACGCCCGGGCCGCCTTCGAGGACACGTTCGACGTGACCTCATCCACCGACCTCGACGACGCGATCGACCAGGTCCGCAAGGGCGACGCCGACGTGGCGCTCGAGCAGCGCGGGGACACGCTCGTCGCCCACTACACGCTCACCGACCAGGCCCGGGCCGCGATGACGCAGGGCGCCCTGCGCGCGTTCGTCGACGGCACCAACGTCGAGCTGACCGGCGAGCCCCCGGCGTACTCCCTGGAGGTCGTGTCGGTCGAGGACGAGTCGATCGACACGATCCAGTACTACACGCCCGGCCTGCTGGGCTGGGCGGTCGCGATGAGCGCGTCGTTCGGTGCCGCCGCGACCCTGCAGGGCTGGCGGCAGACCAAGCTGCTGCGCCGACTCCAGCTGGCCCCGGTGTCGACCCGCACGGTCGTGGGCGCGCGGGTCAGCGTGACGATCGCGATCGCGCTGGTGCAGATGGCGATCTTCCTGGGTGTGGGCGCGGCGTTCTTCGGGCTCACGCTCACCGGCGCGTGGTGGGCGGCGGTGCCGCTGCTCGTGGTCGGCACGCTGTGCTTCATGGCGATCGGCCTGCTCGCGGGTGCGATCACCAAGACCCAGGAGGGCGCGGTAAACGCCGCGAACTTCATGGTGCTGCCGATGGCCTTCCTCTCCGGCTCGTTCTTCCCCCTCGACGCCGCGCCCGGCTGGCTCAAGCTCGTCTCCAGCCTGCTCCCGCTCCGGCACCTCAACGACGGGATGCTCGACGTCATGGTCCGCGGCGAGTCGTGGACCGCAGCCCTGGCGCCGATCGGGATCCTCGCCGCCTTCGCCCTGGTCGTGACCCTGGTCGCGGCCCGCCTGTTCCGCTGGGAGACCACGTGACCACGCTGTTCCAGACCCCCTTCGCGCGGGTACGACGGCTCGTCGCCGGCCCGCTGGGCCTGTCGAGCCCGCTCGCCGGACGCACCGTCCTGGTCACGGGTGCGTCCTCGGGCATCGGCGAGGCCACCGCGCTCGCGGTCGCGCGCACCGGGGCGACGGTGCTGCTGGTGGCCCGTCGGGTCGACGAGCTCGAGCGGGTCCGGCTCGAGATCGAGGAGTCGGGTGGCCGCGCGGCGGCGTACCCCTGCGACCTCACCGACGGCGACGCCGTCGAAGCGCTGGTCGCGCGGGTGCTCGACGAGCACGGCACCGTGGACTACCTCGTCAACAACGCCGGCCGCTCGATCCGCCGCTCGCTCGCCCTGAGCGAGGAGCGGTTCCACGACTTCGAGCGCACGATGGCGATCAACTACTTCGGCCCGGTGCGGCTGACGATGGGCCTGCTGCCGGCGATGCGCGAGCAGGGCTTCGGGCACGTGGTCAACGTGCTCAGCTGGGGTGTCCAGATGAAGGCCCCGAAGTTCAGCGCCTACCTCGCCTCCAAGACCGCGCTCGACACCTGGAGCCGGATCGCGGGCCGCGAGACCTACGGCGACGGGGTCACGTTCACCAACATCCGCTTCTCGCTGATCCGCACCGCGATGTCCGCGCCGACCGAGGCGTACGCCGGCCGTGGCGCCAGCCCCGAGCATGCCGCCGCTCAGGTGCTGCGCGCCCTGGAGGAACGACCGCTGACGGTGAACACCATCGCGGGCGACGTCGGCGAGCTGGTGAACATCCTCGCGCCGCGCCTCAGCGACTGGCTGTTCCACCGCTTCGACGCGATGTTCCCCGACTCCGAGGCGGCACGCGGGGTGAGGGTCAGCTCGTCGGCGGAGCCATCACCATGAACGAGATCCCGCTGGGGTCGGCGATCGAGGCGAGCCGGCCGAACGGCGAGTCGTCGGGAGGCATCACCTGTGATCCGCCGAGCTCGATCGCCGTCGCGACCGCAACGTCGGTGTCGGGCACCTGGACGTAGAACTGCCAGTGGGAGGGACCACCGGCCAGCAGCTCGCGGGCGTCCATGATCCCGGCGCGGGCCCCGTCGTCCATGCCGAGGGTGGTGTAGCGGAAGCCCTCGGAGTCGCTCATGGTGTGGGTGGTCCAGCCGAAGACGTTCTCGTAGAACGGGATCACCGCGTCGTAGTCGCTGCTGAGCACCTCGAACCACGCGGGCGCCCCCACCTCGCCACGGACCCCGAAGCCCGGCATGCTCAGCGGCTGCCAGACGCCGACCGCGGCGCCGGCCGGGTCGGTCACCCACGCCATGTGGCCGAGGTCGCCGACCTGCATCGGCTCCAGCAGCACCTGCCCGCAGTTGGCCTTCGCCATCGCGACGGTGTCGGCCGCGTCGTTGCTCTCCAGGTAGACGTTCCACGCGTTGATGCCCTGGCCGTCGTTGCGCATGCACCCGGCGACCTGCACGCCGTCGCGCTCGAACGTCACGTACCCACCGAACTCGGGGCCGGAGTCGACAGCGGTCCAGCCGAACAGGCCGGCGTAGAACGCCTTGGCGCCCCCGACGTCGGGGGTGAAAAGCTCGATCCAGATTGGCTCGCCGGGAATCGTGCTCATCGGCCTGCTCCTTCAGGTGGGGGACGGTGCTGCTCGATCAGACCGGCCGCGGCCGGCGTTCTCATCGGCGCGACGCTCCAGCAGCCGGCGCTCGTCGGCATTGTTGCTCCGGCGCGCGGCCTCGCGGAAGGCGTCCGCGGCCGCGTGGTGGCGACCGGCGTGCTCGAGCAGGTCCCCCCGGACCGCGGCCGGCACCGGCGAGGACGCCAGGGACGGGTCGCCCGCCACCGCGTCGAGGACGGCGAGCCCGGCGTCGGGCCCGAAGGCGCGGCCGTGAGCCACCGCGCGGTTGACCTCGACCACCGGGCCCGGCGCGGCCCGCGCGAGTACGTCGTAGAGCCGGGCGATCGCCCTCCAGTCGGTGTCCTCCGCGCGGACGGCCCGGGCGTGGCACGCAGCGATCGACGCCTGCAGGACGTAGGTGCCGACCGGGCGCCCGGCACGGCCCAGCGCCTCGGCCCGGTCGAGCGCTCGGAGTCCGCGCCGGATCAGCAGCCGGTCCCACCGGCGCCGGTCCTGGGCCTCGAGCAGCACCGGGGTGCCGTCCTCGGCGCGGCGGGCGGCGAGCCGTGAGCCCTGCAGCTCCAGCAGGGCCTGCAACCCGAGGACCTCGGGGTCGTCGGGGACCAGCGTGCTGAGCATCCGGGCCAGCCGCATCGCCTCCAGGCACAGCTCGGGCCGCGTCCAGCCCTCGCCCGCGGACGCTGCGTACCCCTCGTTGAAGACCAGGTAGACGACGGCCATGACATCGCCCAGCCGTTCGTCTCGCTCGCGGCCCACCGGCGCCTCCATCGTGGCGCCGCTCCGGGCGAGCTGCCGCTTGGCCCGGGAGATCCGCTGGCCCATCGTGGCCTCCTTGACCAGGTAGGCGCGGGCGATCTCGCCGGTCGTCAGGCCGCCGACCAGGCGCAGCGTCAGCGCGGTCCGCGACTCCGGTGGCAGGCTGGGATGGCAGCACAGGAACGCGAGCCTCAGCACGTCGTCCTCGATGTGGTCGACGGCCTCGTCGAGGTCGGGCATCACCGTCTCCTCCCCGGCACGCGCGAGGTCGTGGGCGATCTCGGCCGTACGCCGGCGCAGCGTGTCGTTGCGCCGGAACTGGTCGATCGCCCGGCGCTTGGCCACCGCGGTCAGCCACGCCCCGGGGTTGGCCGGGACGCCCTGGTCGGGCCACGTCTCCAGTGCGGCGACCAGGGCGTCCTGTGCAAGGTCCTCGGCCAGGTCGAGGTCGCGGATCATCCGGGCCAGGGCGGCCACGAGCCGCACCGACTCGCGCCGCCAGACCGCCGTGATCGCCTGGGCCGTCGGGGTGGGGGCCGGTGGGTGCCCCGTCACTGTCCCGGAGCGCTGAACATCTGCCGGATCTCGACCGAGCCCTCCCAGCCTGGCCAGTGCTGCTGGTGCAGCTCGAGCACCCGGCGGGCGCCCTCGACGGCCTCCTCGTGGCTGCGCACCTCGGTGATCGCGTAGCCGCCGGCGACCTCCTTGCCCTCGGCGTAGGGCCCGTCGACCTGGGTGATCGCGCCGGAGCGGAGGTGGATCTCGGTGCTGTCGCGCATCCCCGACAGGCCGCCGGCCTCGAGCATGGTGCCGTCGGCGAAGGCCTGGCCCATCTCGGCGCCCATCGCCTCCACGAGCGCCGGGGGCGGCTCGCCGAGATCCTCGATCATCTTCACGAACGTGATGTAGCGCATCGGTGCCTCCTGCTGTCGCGGGTGTTGTCAGGAGTACGTCGGACGAGCGGCCCCGGTTTCGACAGCCGGCCTCGCTCAGCTCGCCTTGCGGGCCGCGGCCTTCTTGGCGGGTGCCTTCTTGGCGGCGGTCTTCTTCGCCGGGGCCTTCTTCGCAGCCGTCTTCTTCGTGGCCGCCTTCGTGGCCGGCGCCTTCTTGGTCGCCGCCTTCTTCGCGGGCATCGCCTCGTCCTTCGACTCGTCCTCGTCCTCGTCCGAGTCGGACCCCGAGCCGGTGGGTGCCTCGCCCCGCGCGGACTTGGCCGCGTCGACGGAGCGCTGCAGCGCGGCGAGCAGGTCGACGACCTCGCCGGAGGACTTGGTCGACGTGGCGGTGCGCTTGACCTCGCCGCCCTCGATCTTGGCCTTGACGACCGCCTCGACGGCCTCGGCGTAGTCGTCCTCGAAGTCGGCGGGCTCGAAGTCACCCGCCAGCGTCTCGACGAGCATGTTGGCCATCTTGACCTCGGCCGGCTTGACGTCGCCGGTCTCGACGGAGAAGTCGGGGGTGCGGACCTCGTCGGGCCACATCATGGTCTGCAGCACGATGACGTCGCCCTTGTCGGTGGAGCGCACGCGCAGGACCGCGACCGAGGTGCGCTGGCGCAGCGCCACGGTGACCACGGCCATCCGGTCGGCGTCCAGCAGCGCCTGGCGCAGCAGCGCGTAGGGCTTCGCCCCGGACTTCTCGGGCTCGAGGTAGTAGGACTTCTCGAACAGCATCGGGTCGATCTGGTCCGAGGGCACGAACTTCTCCACCGCGATCTCGCGCGAGGAGGTCGACGGCAGCTCGGCGAGGTCGTCGTCGGTGAGGATCACCATCTCGCCGTCCTCGGTCTCGTAGCCCTTGGCGATGTCGGCGTACGGCACCTCCTCGCCATCGAGCGAGCACACCCGTTGGTACTTGATCCGGCCGCCGTCCTTCGCGTGCACCTGGCGGAACGACACGTCGTGCGACTCGGTCGCGGCGTAGAGCTTCACGGGCACGCTGACCAGCCCGAAGGACACCGCGCCCTTCCAGATCGCACGCATCCGCTGTCCTCCTCGTCGTGGGGTGCCCGCCGTGGTCCCCGGAGTAAGTGCCCAGTGTGACTCATGGGAATGCCCGGAGTCATCGCCTCAGGCAGGATGGGCCCATGCGCCCCATGCTCGCCACCCAGGGCCGGCACGTGCCCGCCGGCGACGCCTGGGCGCACGAGGTCAAGTGGGACGGCGTTCGCGCCCTGACGGACGTGACCGGTGGCGAGCTGCGGATGACCAGTCGCAACGAGAACGCCATCACGATCGCCTGGCCCGAGCTCGCGACCAGCCCGCTGGGTGAGCGGGACCTGCTCGTCGACGGGGAGATCATCGCCCTCAACGCCCGCGGGCTGCCCGACTTCCGCACGCTCCAGGAGCGGATGCACGTGCGCAAGGCGACCACCGCCGCCCGGCTCTCGCGGGAGGTGCCGGCGACCTACATGGTCTTCGACCTGCTCCGGCTCGACGGCCGCGGCCTGACCGGCGAGCCGCTCGACGTACGCCGTGAGCTGCTCACCGGCCTCGAGCTCGACGGCACCTGGCAGGTCCCGGCCGCGTACGACGACGGGGCGATGCTGTACGACGCGACCCTCCAGCAGGGCTTCGAGGGCATCGTCAGCAAGCGGCGCACGTCGCGCTATGTGTTCGGGGAGCGCTCCCCGCACTGGCAGAAGTTCGCCCACCGGCACCGGGTGACCTACGTCGTGGGCGGCTGGCGGCCCCAGGAGGGCACCACCGACCGGCTGGCCTCGCTGCTCGTCGGGGAGCCGGGTCCCGATGGCCTGCTCTACCGCGGCCGGGTCGGCAGTGGCATCGGGCCCAAGCAGGGCGCGGCGCTGGCCGGGCTCGTCGCCGGACTCGGCCGAGCCGACAGCCCGTTCGCCGACGAGGTGCCGTTGGTCGACGCTCGGGGCACCCACTGGCTCGAACCGGTGGTCGTGGTGGACATCGACACCCACGGAGTCGGGTACGAGCGCCTGCGCCAGCCCTCGTTCCAGGGGGTCCGCTCCGACCTCACCCCGGAGGACCTGCGCACATGACCCGTGTCCTGCTAGTTGTCCTGGCGCTCACGCTGCTGACGCCGGCCCCCGCCGCCATCGCCGACCCCGTGCACGTGCGGCTCGACGGCGTCGACGTACGCCTGCGCGACGGCACCACCCAGGTCGTCACGGTCAACCACACGACCGGCTACCGCGCCCGGGTCACCTGGTGGGTCCAGCGCGACGGGCGCTGGGAGCAGCGGCTGCAGGCGACCGACGGCCGGATCGGGTACGGCGGCCTGGTGGCCGGACGGCACCGCCACCAGGGCACCGGCACGACGCCGCTCGGCACCTACGACCTGCCCTGGGCGTTCGGCACCCACCGCGCGGACCCGGCCTGGGGCCTGCGCTACCGCAGGATCCGGAGCGGCGACTTCTGGGTGGAGGACAACGGCAGCGAGTTCTACAACCGCTACCGCAACCAGCGCCAGGGCGGGTTCCGCTGGCGGCTCCCGGTCAGCGCCCCGAACGGCTCCGAGCGCCTCACCGACTACCCCGTGCAGTACGAGTGGTCGATCGTCACCAGCTTCAACGCCCGCCAGGTCCGGCACCGAGGCGCGGGGATCTTCCTGCACGTCAACGGCTCCGGGGCGACTGCCGGCTGCGTGAGCGCGCCGCGGCGGTTCATCCGGGCGCTGATGTTCCGGCTCGACCCCGACCAGCGGCCCGTGATCGCGATCGGCCGCTGAGGGCGTCGTGGCCGCCGAGAAGGAGGAAGTCCGCGTCGAGGTCGATGGCCGCACGCTGACGATCAGCAACCTGCACAAGGTGCTCTATCCCCGCACCGGCACCACCAAGGGCGAGGTGCTCAACTACTACGCCCAGGTCGCTCCGGTGCTGCTGCCGCACCTCGCGGACCGGTGCGTGACGCGCATCCGATGGCCGCACGGGGTGCAGGACGGCAGCTTCTTCGAGAAGAACGTCCCAGCGCGCACGCCCTCCTGGGTGCGTACGGCGAAGGTCCCGACCACCGGGTCGCGCGCCCAGTCCGCGGGTGACACGTTGGTGTTCCCGATCGTGGAGGACCTCGCGACGCTCACCTGGCTGGTCAACCTCGCTGCGCTCGAGCTGCACGTCCACCAGTGGACGGTCGACGGCCGGGGCCGCCCGCGCGGCGCCGACCGCCTCGTGATCGACCTCGACCCGGGCGAGCCCGCGGGCCTGCACGAGTGCTGCCAGGTGGCGCTGATGGTGCGCGACCGGCTGGCCGAGCGCGGCCTGGGCGCCACCCCGGTCACCAGCGGCAGCAAGGGCCTGCACCTGTACGCCGCGCTGCCGGACCCGCTGCCGCCGGAGGAGTCGACGGCGCTGGCCAAGGAGGTCGCCGAGGAGCTCCAGGCCGAGCACCCAGCGCTGGTCACCGCGACGATGACCAAGGCGCGGCGCTCGGGGAAGGTGTTCCTCGACTGGTCCCAGAACTCCGGCTCGAAGACCACGATCTCGCCGTACTCCCTGCGCGGCCGGGAGCTGCCGACGGTGGCGACACCCGTGACGTGGGCCGAGGTCGAGGCGGGCTCGGACGACCCGATGGAGCTGGGTCAGTTCCGGTTCGAAGAGGTCCTGGAGCGGGTCGCCGACCACGGCGACCTGTTCGCCGTACCCGGCTGAGATCGGCGGATCGGGGCCCGGACGTCGACGAAATCTGTTACCGAATGGTGGATCTTCCGTGGCGATCGTGTTCATCCGACGTGGAGCGAGCGTGCCTACCTTGAGGATGAAGCACTGAGCATCAGGGGATGACATGACCACCACGACAGCTGCCACCACGGCCAGGAAGCTCATTCTTCCTGTCGGCAGCGTCGTGGGCGCCGGTTTGCTGGCGATGGCGATGGGCGTCCCCTGGACGAGCGCCAGCGAGGGAGCCTCCGGGATCCGGTTGCTGGCCGACGACAACCAGGGCGCGACGCTGACCATCAGCAAGATCGAGCCCGGTGAGTCTGTGTCTCGCAGCGTCACCATCCGCAACTCCGGTGGTGCCCCGTCGAGGCTGTCCTTCCAGGAGACCGGAGACCCCGCGCCGTTCGCGGACGGGGAGCTGCACCTGGTGATCGACCAGGACGGACGCACGCTGTACGACGGCGACTTCGCCGCCATGAGCGACATCGCGCAGGACGTGGGCACGCTCGAGCCCAGGGGTTCGAGCACGTTCACGTTCACGGTGTCGCTGCCCGACGACGCGCCGTTCGCCAACCAGGGCGCACCCGCGTCGGCGTCGTACACGTGGGTCAACTCCGCACCTGGCACCTCGAGTTCCTTCGGCTAGGGGGAACCACCTGCACTGATCGGACCATCGGGACCAGACGGCCACGCGCACCGGGGGGGAGCGCGTGGGACCACCGGACGGGCCCGAACCTGGACGAGTCGTACGGCGCACCTGGGGGGCGCGCCGAACGGCCCGCCCATCCCGGAGGACCTGTCTGTCCGGCGCTGAGTGGGGAAGCGTCGGACGGGCATCCTCCCTGACCCGCACTCGGAGACATCCCCGCATGGAGATCACGACCTCCCCGCACCGCCCGGCGTCGACGCCGTGGGGGCGCTTGCTCGTGCTCGTGGTCATCCTCGCGCCCGTCTCGGTCCTCGTCCTGCTGCCGATCGGCCTGGGCCTGGACCGCTACGTCATGTCCGGCGGCTCCATGGACAGCGGTGCCGAGGGCGGGATCCCGCAGGGGGCGATCGTCCTCGAGCGCGCGGTCCCGGTCGGTGACCTGCGACGTGGGGACGTCATCACGTTCCGGCCACCCGCGAGCGCCGGGGTCGACGGTCTCGTGACCCACCGGATCGTGCACATCGGCCCCGAGGGGATCATCACCCGCGGCGACGCCGAGCCGGCTCGCGACCCGTGGGTGCTGCAGCCCTCCGGCCCCACGCTGCCCCGGGTGGTCCGCACCCTGCCGTGGGTCGGGTACGTCTACCTGGTGATCTGCCACCCGATCACCAGGACCCTGCTGGCCGGCGCCATCGCGCTCCTCGTGCTCGTGATCGCCGCGGAGATCCGCCGGCGCCGGGAGGCGGCCGCGGCGCGCCGGGCCGACCCTGGTACGGCGAGCGCGCCCCCGCCAGCGACCGCGTCACGCGAGACACGGGGGGGCGAAGGTTGAGCACTCTCCTCGGAGCGGGTGCCTCGGGCCCTATGCTCCCTCCCATGGCGCACCGAGTTCTAGTCGTGGAGGACGAGGAGGACATCGCGTTCCCTCTCGTCCGGACGCTGGAGCGCGAAGGGTACGACGTCTCGTGGGTGGACAGCGGCCAGAAGGCCCTGGACACCCTGGCGACCTCCCCCGAGGTCGTGATCCTCGACCTCGGTCTCCCGGACATCGACGGCCTCGAGGTGTGCCGTCGCGCCCGGGAGGCGGGGTTCGAGGGGGCGATCATGATCGTCACCGCCCGTGCCGGCGAGCTCGACCGGGTGGTCGGGCTCGACTACGGGGCTGACGACTACCTGGCCAAGCCGTTCGGCCTGGCCGAGCTGCAGGCGCGCGTGCGCGCCCTGCTGCGCCGTACCTCCTCCACCTCGGCCGTGGCCGAGGACGCAAAGCCCGGCGGGCTGCGCATCGACGTGGATGCCCGGCGGGTGTACGCCGGGGAGGAGGAGGTCCCGTTGACCGGCAAGGAGTTCGAGGTGCTGAACATCCTCGCCGCCAACCGGGACAAGGTCGTCTCCCGCGGCCGGCTGATGGCCGACGTGTGGGACGAGAACTGGTACGGCTCGACGAAGACGCTCGACGTCACCATCGGACGGCTGCGCCAGAAGCTCGAGAGCGTGGGTGTGACCGACCGAGTGGTGGCCGTTCGAGGCGTGGGATTCCGCCTCGAAGGCGGAACCGCAGATGCGTGAGCGCCTCACCGCTGCGTTCGTCGTCCTCACCATCATCCTGCTCCTCGGGGCCGGCATCGTCCGCTCATTCGTGCTCCGCGACCTGATCCAGGAGCAGGAGGGCGTCCACCTGCGCCAGGAGGTGGAGCTGATCGGCGCGATCGTCGACGACCGAGCGGCCGCCGGCGGCGAGATCGACGACGCGTTCCTGAGCGGTCTGGTGAGCCCGGACAGCCGCCTGGAGTACGACCCCGCCCGCGGCGACTCGCTGGTCGTGCACGGCCACGACTACGCGGGGAGCGACGACCCCGACTCCGACCTGTCCACGGTCCTCGCGCTCGACGGCGGCCAGCTCACGCTGAGCCAGTCACCCCAGGTCATCCGAGACATCGTCGGCCGCGACACCGGGTCGATCGCCGCGCTGTTCGTCCTGATCGCCGTCGTCGCCGGCATCGCCGGGTTCCTCATCGCCTCGGCCCTGTCCTCGCCGTTCCAGCGGCTGGCCATCGCCGCCGCCGCGCTGGGTCGCGGCCGGTTCGACCTCGAGCTGCCCCGCACCCGCATCCCCGAGGCGCGCGCGATCTCGATCGCGCTGCGCGCCAGCGCGCACCAGCTGGAGGACCGGGTGCACCGTGAGCGGGCCTTCGCCGAGCACGCCTCGCACGTGCTGCGCACCCCGCTGACCGGTCTGCGCCTCGAGCTGGAGGACCTGACCCTGCGCGACGACGTCCCGCCCGACGTGCAGGCGGCCGCGACGCGCAGCCTCGCCGCGGTCGAGGAGGTCGGTGCGGTCGCCTCCGAGCTGGTCGAGATGACGCGGCGCGGCAGCCTGGTGGCCGGAGCCGAGCTGCCGCTCGTCGACCTGGCCACCCAGCTCGCGCAGCGCTGGGCCGACCGGCTCGGGGTCCGCAACCGCATGCTGACCGCGGCCGCCGAGGGCGACCTGACGCTGACCTACACGCCCGGACCCGTCGAGCACGTCACCGACCTGCTGCTCGCCGACGTCGTACGCCGCGGCGCGGGGTCCGTGCGCATCGTGTTCCACGGCGAGCAGGGCGGCCACCTGCGCATCCGCGTCGAGTGCGAGGAGCGTGGCCGGGAGGCGGACGGCGCCGAGCCGATGGACCGCATCGCCCAGGTGACCTCGGTCGTCGAGGCGCTCGGTGGGCGGGTGACCGGCGCCCACCCGGCCGACGGCATCGAGGTGCTGCTGCCGCGTCGGTGAGCGTCGGGACGACCGTCCGGGGACAATGGGCCCCATGACCCACCGCCCGATCGAGACCTGGCTGACCGACATGGACGGCGTGCTCGTCCACGAGGAGGTGCCGATCCCGGGCGCCCAGGAGTTCATCTCGGCCCTGCAGGCCTCCGGGCGGCGGTTCCTGGTGCTGACGAACAACTCGATCTTCACCCCGCGCGACCTGCGTGCCCGGCTGCTCGGCAGCGGCATCGACGTGCCCGAGGACGCGATCTGGACCTCGGCGCTCGCGACCGCTCAGTTCCTCGACGACCAGCGGCCGCACGGGACGGCGTACGTCGTCGGCGAGGCCGGCCTGACCACGGCGCTGCACGACATCGGCTACGTGATGACCGACCGGGACCCCGACTACGTGGTGCTGGGGGAGACCCGCACCTACTCCTTCGAGGCGATCACCCGGGCGATCCGGCTGGTCGACGGCGGCGCCCGCTTCATCGCCACCAACCCCGACGTGAGCGGGCCGAGCCAGCAGGGCATGCTGCCGGCCACCGGGTCGGTGGCCGCGCTGATCAGCACCGCGACCGGGCGCCAGCCGTACTTCATCGGCAAGCCGAACCCGCTGATGATGCGCAGCGCGCTGAACCGCCTCGAGGCGCACTCCGAGACCACGGTCATGGTCGGCGACCGGATGGACACCGACATCATCAGCGGGCTCGAGGCCGGCCTGCGCACGATCCTGGTCACGACCGGCTCGACACGCCCCGAGCAGGTGGCTACCTTCCCCTACCGGCCCACCCGCGTGGTCGACTCCGTGGCCGACCTGCTCGAGCTCGTGGAGCCCGCCGCGATGTGACGTTCGTCCAACCGGACGGCCGATCCACGCGGGGAGTGTGGCCCGGGCCACCCTCGACCCGGTCCGCCGACTCGCGATCGGGCGCGCCGTCTGGTTAACGTCCCCGACCGTTTGCACCATGCACAACCGGTCGCGGGTACGCCGAGTCCTGCCCGTCCGTGACCGGTCGACAACATCCGGGGCAGGAGTGGGGGACCCACCTTCGCGGTCCCGCTCTAGGAGGCTGCTGAACAACTGCTCGTCGCGAGCGTCGCGATGGGCGTGCGATGGCAAGGCGCCGGAGGGAAGGCGGGCTGGATGCCCGACGACCGACGGCAACGCCGCCAGCGTGCGTCCAGCGCGACGCGCAGCAGAGCGTGTTGTTCAGCAGGCTCCTGCACGGGACCGCTCGGGGTGAAGCCACCAGCCGGTGGCCGGGCACCTTCCACGCCCGAACCCGACAGCTCACCTCACAGGCGTGGGAAGGAAACCACGCACATGACCCTCATCCTGCGCGCCCTCGCCAGCGGCGCCCTCGTCATCGGGCTGCTCACCACCGCACCCGTCACCCTCGACCGCGCCCACGGCGCCACGGCCACCGACCGGCAGACCCAGCAGCGGGCGGCCCGCAAGGCCACGCTCCGCAAGGTGGGCCTCGCGACGCGCATCGCCGTGCACCAGAAGGGCGACCCGTACGCCTCCGGCGCCGCCGGCCCGAACGCCTTCGACTGCTCGGGCCTGACGTTCTACAGCTTCCGCCGGGCGGGGTTCTCACACATCCCGCGCACGTCGGCGGCCCAGGCGCACTTCGCCACGCGGATCAAGCGCAGCGCCATGCGCCGCGGCGACCTGATCTTCTTCTACGACGGTGGCGGGGTCTACCACGTCGGCGTGTACGCCGGCTTCATCCACGGTCACCGGTGGGTCCTCCACGCGCCGTACTCCGGCGCGCGCGTGCGCACCGAGCGGGTGTGGACCGACCAGTGGTTCCCCGGGACCCTGCGCTTCCACTGACGTAGAGGGTCGAGTCGGCGCGTCTGCACGCCGTCCGGGCCGGTCCCGGGACCCTGTTCCCGGGACCACGCGCGGACGGACGAGCAACGGCCCGGGGACGAGGGACCAAGGACCCGGGGCAGGGGCTTTACCTCTCTGCGAGAGTGAGGCCATGACCAACGGCGACACCGAGACAGGGGGCGTCGGCGCCACCGGCGCGGCCGCGGCACGACGAGAGATCGGGGTCACCGAGCTGATCCTGCGCGACGCCCATCAGAGCCTGATGGCGACCCGCATGGCGCTCGAGGACATGGTCGACGCGTGCGCGGACATCGACGCGGCGGGCTACTGGTCCGTCGAGTGCTGGGGCGGCGCGACGTACGACGCGTGCATCCGCTTCCTCAACGAGGACCCGTGGAAGCGGCTTCGGACCTTCCGCAGGCTGATGCCCAACAGCAAGCTGCAGATGCTGCTGCGCGGCCAGAACCTCCTCGGCTACCGCCACTACGAGGACACGGTCGTCAACAAGTTCGTCGAGAAGTCCGCCGAGAACGGCATGGACGTCTACCGGACCTTCGACGCCCTCAACGACGTGCGCAACGTGCGCGAGGCCATCAAGGCGGTGCGCCGAGTCGGCAAGCACGCCCAGGGCACGATCTGCTACACCGAGAGCCCGCTGCACACCGTGCAGGGCTACGTCGACATGGCCAACGAGCTGATGGAGCTCGGCTGCGACTCGCTCTGCCTCAAGGACATGGCGGCGCTGCTGCGGCCGCAGCCGGCCTTCGACATCGTCGGGGCGATCAAGGAGTCGCTGGGCCAGGACGTGCGCGTCCACGTGCACTGCCACGCCACCACCGGCGTCACGCTGGTCAGCCTGATGAAGGCGATCGAGGCCGGCGCCGACGTGGTCGACACCGCGATCTCCTCGGTCTCGATGGGCCCGGGGCACAACCCGACCGAGTCGCTGGTCGAGATGCTGCACGGCACGCCGTACGAGACCAACCTCGACGACGAGCGGCTGCTCAAGATCAAGGACCACTTCGCGGTGGTGCGGCCGAAGTACACCGAGTTCATGTCCGCGATCACCGGCGTCGAGACCGAGATCTTCAAGAGCCAGATCCCCGGCGGCATGATCTCGAACATGGAGTCGCAGCTGCGCCAGCAGGGCGCGGGCGACCGCCTCAAGGAGGTCCTCGAGGAGGTGCCGCGGGTCCGCAAGGCCGCCGGCTACCCGCCGCTGGTGACCCCGTCCAGCCAGATCGTCGGCACCCAGGCCGTGTTCAACGTGCTGATGGGCCCCTACAAGGTGCTCACCGCGGAGTTCGCCGACCTGATGCTCGGCTACTACGGCGAGGCCATCGGCCCGCGCGACCCTGAGATCGTCGAGGCAGCGCACGTGCAGACCAAGAAGGACCCGATCACGGTCCGGCCCGCCGACCTGCTCGAGCCCGAGTGGCAGAAGCTCTGCGACGAGGCCAACGCCCTCGAGGGCGCCGACGGCAGCGACGAGGACGTGCTGACCTACGCGATGTTCCCGGGTGTCGCGCCGAAGTTCTTCCTCGAGCGGCCCGAGGGCCCGAAGAACGTCGGCAAGGACCCAGCACAGCAGGCGGCCGAGAAGCTCGCCGCCGCTGCCACCCCCGGCACCGGCCCGGTCAAGGGCCCCATCCACTACGCCGTCTCGCTGAACGGTCACAAGCACGACGTGACCGTCGAGCGAGCCTGAAGGGATCACGGTGAGCAAGAACAAGCACCACCACGCGTCCATGGAGGACCGGATCGCCGAGCTCGCCGAGCGGCGCCACCAGGTCGAGCTGGGCGGCGGTGAGGCCCGCCTGCAGAAGCAGCGCGACGCCGGCAAGCTGACGGCCCGCGAGCGGATCGCCGCCCTGCTGGACGACGGGACGTTCCAGGAGACGGGCATGTTCGCCCGGCACCAGTCGACGTACTTCGGGCTCGACAAGGCCGACTACCCCGCCGACGGTGTCGTCACCGGCGAGGGTGCCGTCCTCGGTCGCCCGGTCCACGTGGCCAGCCAGGACTTCACGGTCGCGGGCGGCTCGGCGGGCGAGGTCCACAGCAACAAGGTCGTCGCGATGATGAAGGCCAGCCTGACGACCGGTACGCCGTTCGTGTTCATCAACGACTCCGGCGGCGCCCGGGTCCAGGAGGGCATCGGTTCGCTGGCCGGCTACGGCCGGGTCTTCTACAACAACGTGCTGCTGTCCGGTGTCGTCCCGCAGGTCGCGATCATCGCCGGCCCGTGCGCGGGCGGCGCGGCGTACTCCCCGGCGCTGACCGACTTCATCATCCAGACCCGCAAGGCCCACATGTTCATCACCGGGCCGAACGTCATCGCCCAGGTCACCGGTGAGCAGGTCACCTCCGACGCACTCGGCGGCGCCGACGCCCACATGGCACGTTCCGGCGTGATCCACTTCGTGGCCGACGACGACGACCAGGCGATCCTGATCGCGAAGAAGCTGCTCAGCTTCCTGCCGCAGAACAACACCGAGGACCCGCCGATCGTCAACCCCGACGACACGATCGAGCCCGACCCGGAGCTGCAGAAGATCGTGCCGCTCTCGGACAAGAAGGGCTACGACGTCCGCGAGGTCATCGCGCACCTCGTCGACCGGTCGGACTTCCTCGAGGTGCAGGCCGGCTACGCCCAGAACATCGTGATCGGCTTCGGCCGCATCACCGGCCGCACGGTCGGCATCATCGCCAACCAGCCCAGCGTGATGTCGGGCGTGCTCGACATCAACGCCTCCGACAAGGGCTCCTGGTTCGTGCGGTTCTGCAACGCGTTCAACATCCCGCTGGTCACGCTGGTCGACGTGCCGGGCTTCCTGCCCGGTGTCGCCCAGGAGCACGGGGGCATCATCCGCCACGGTGCCAAGCTGCTCTACGCCTACTCCGCCGCCACCGTCCCGAAGCTCACGGTCGTGCTGCGCAAGGCCTACGGCGGCGCGTACGTCGCGATGTGTTCCAAGGACCTGGGTGCCGACAAGGTGTTCGCCTGGCCGACCGCCGAGATCGCGGTGATGGGTGCCGAGGGTGCCGCCGAGATCGTGTTCCGCCGCGAGATCGCCGAGGCCGACGACCCCGAGGCCAAGCGCGCGGAGCTGGTCGAGGAGTACCGCTCCACGTTCTCCACGCCGTACGTCGCGGCCGGCCGCGGCCTGGTCGACGACATCATCGACCCCTGCTGCACCCGGGCCGAGCTGTCGCGGGCGCTGGAGATGCTGGCCAGCAAGCGCGACGTGCGGCCCGCCAAGAAGCACGGGTTGGGCCCGACGTGAGCCCCGACATCAGCGTCGAGCAGGAGCTGCTCGCCGCGGTCCGCGAGCTCACGGAGCGGGTGGCGGCCCTCGAGGCCGAGGTCGCCGCCGTCCGCGCGCGGCAGGAGCAGGAGATTCCCGAGGAGGTCGTGCTCGCGATCTCCGCCGCGGTGGCGTCGTTCCTGGGCCACCGCGCCAAGGTCAAGCAGGTGCACTACCGGAGCGGTCAGGCGTGGGCCCAGCAGGGCCGCGTGGCCGTCCAGGGTCACCGGATCATCCACGGTGCCCGGTGAACGGCCAGGCGAAGGCGAAGGTGAGGACATGCAGCTGAAGGTGACCGTCAACGGCCAGGTCTACGAGGTCGAGGTCGAGGTCGAGGAGGAGCAGCCGCCCACGCTCGGCATCTTCATGGCCGGTGGCAACTTCGCCCCGCCCGTGGCGGCTCCCGCCGCTGCTCCCGCCGGTGGCGACGGCGACGGCGTGCGCGCCCCGCTGGCCGGCACCGTCGCCCGGATCCCGGTCGAGGAGGGCCAGGCCATCGAGGCCGGCGCCGTCCTGGTCGTGCTCGAGGCGATGAAGATGGAGACCGAGATCACCGCTCCCGCAGCCGGCACTGTCGGCCGGGTGCTGGTGAAGCCCGGTGAGGCCGTCAGCGGCGGCCAACTGCTCGTCGAGCTGTCCTGAGGGGTTCGGCTCGTTCGAAGACGGAAGGATCCCCGGTTCGTCCCGGGGATCCTTCCGCATGTCCGGGGTCGTGAGCGGCCCGGGCCGGGACTCGTTCCTGCTGCCGGAAGCGTCGTCGTTTGGTCCCCAACGACAGATCGGGAGCGCTCCCATCCGTCGTTGGTGACCAAACGACGGACCAGGCCGGCCCCGGGAGGCAGTGACCAGGCAGGGACCAGGCAGGGTCCGGGGCTACGGCGTGCCGGTGAAGTACGGCGAGTACGCCCAGGTCTTCTTCAGCAGCTGGGCGTACTCCACGTTGAAGGGCGTACCGCCGGTGCCCTGCAGGGGCAGCCACGGCCGGCTCGCCCAGACGTAGGCGTCGACGTACTTGGCAGCGGTCCGGGCGGAGGTGGGGTCCAGCCCCCAGGCGGGGTTGTCCACGTCGGTGGTGGGTGGGATGCCGAGGGCGTCGCACGGTGTCTTCTGCGTCTTGGTCCTGCACGGCGGAATCGCGCCGGGCGGGGTGTAGTGCGAGGCCCCGGGTGGGTTGATCTCGCGGCCGTGGAAGGGGTGGCCGTTGTCTGAGGTGTCCAGGATCGCGTGCTTGCCCGCGATGCCCATCCGGGCCAGCGCGTCGGACACCTTCTGGACGAAGTCGATCTCACGGTCCATGTAGTTCGCGTGCGTGATGTTCATGGAGAAACCGCGGGCGTACTGCACGCCGCTGAGCCGCAGGTACTTCGCCACCGACGCGACGTCGCCGCGGGCCCAGTCCTCGGAGCCCATGTCGAGGTAGGCCGTGGTGTTGGGCAGTGCCGAGAGGGTCTTGACGGTCCAGTTGAGCATCCGTGCGGGCAGCAGGGCCTGGTGCCGGCCGTCCTGGTGCACGTGGCCCTCGAAACCGTCCTTCACGAAGTAGCCGTCCGGCTGCACGATCACCGCGACCCGGCTGGAGCCGATGCCCGCGGCGAAGCTGGTCACGAAGCGGCGGTACGACGCCTGCTCGGCCGGCGTGGGCAGCCGGTCCGCGATGCGCTCCTGGCCCTCCCAGGGGAACATCCGGAACAGCGAGACCGTCACCACCTTGTCGGGGTCGCCGGCCTGCGCGTTCTCGACGTAGGCCCGCACCTTCTCGCCCGCTCGGTCGTCGGGGATCCAGTGGCCGAACCACGTGGCCTTGGCGATCATCGCGAACAGGGCGAGGTCTTCCTGCTGCGCCTGGCCCAGCTTGTTCCACCCGATGTAGGCCGGGTCCTGCAGGCCGGTGTAGACGCCCCACTCCCGGCCCGCCAGGGGGTTGGACGGGTTGGCCTTCTGCACGGTCGTGACGGGTGCGATGTAGAGCGTCTGCTCGGTGTACGCCTCCTGGCCGGTCGCCACCCCCAACGTGCCGCGCACGGCGATCTCGTAGGTGTGGCCGAGCGTGAGGCCCTTGTCGATCGTGAACGAGGTGGTGAACAGCGGGACCGTGCCGACCACCTCGCCGTCGAGGAGGATCTCGTAGCCGAGCACCAACGGCAGCCCGGTGGTGGGCGGGTCCCACCTGACCTCGATGGCCGGAGCTCCGGGCGTGACCGTCGTGCGCAGGTTCTCCGGCGGACCGCTCGTGGCCCGGGGCGCGGCGGAGCTCGCCGGGGCCGACGCGTGCGCCGGCGTCCCGTACGAGGCGAGCGTCAGCGCCGCCAGGGCCGCCGCGAGGGCGCTGGCCGCCAGAGATGTACCGAGACGGTGGCTCATGGGGGTCTCTTCGGCAGGGGAGTCCGCCATGTGAGGATAGCGTGACCTGCGTCACATCGACCAGGGATCGGTCGACGGTCGGGTGCCCGCTCCCACGTCCCGTCGGCAGTTGTCCACAGGCGGAGGTCCGTCCGGGTTTGAGCGGGCGCTGCGGCTGGAAGACTGCCGGCCAAGGAACCATCTCGGGGGACTAGATGTCACTGACCCACCCATCGACCCACCCGGCCGGTCACGTGTCGGCTCGGCGTACGGCGAACGCGCACGAGGAGCTCGTCGAGCAGCTCGACCAGCACGTGCGCGAGGCCGTGCGGCGCGAGGCCGTCGACCCGCAGCGCGAGGCCGACCTGGTCCGGCGGATCGCCGAGCGGGTGGTGCGCGACCACGACGACCACAGCCTCACGGGCGCGGTCGCCCCGGTGCCCGACATCGACTCGATGGTCGGCGAGCTGGTGGCCCGCGTCTCGGGGTTCGGCCCGTTGCAGCCGTTCCTCGACGACCCCACGGTCGAGGAGGTGTGGATCAACGACCCGAGCCGGGTGTTCGTGGCCCGCCACGGCCGCCACGAGCTCACCACGCTGGTGCTCACGTCGGCCCAGGTGCAGGAGCTCGTCGAGCGGATGCTCAAGAGCAGCGGCCGGCGCATCGACATCAGCCAGCCGTTCGTCGACGCGATGCTGCCCGAGGGCCACCGGCTGCACGTGGTGCTCGAGGGCATCAGCCGGGGGTTCTCGGCGGTCAACATCCGCAAGTTCGTGCTGCGCGCGGCCCGGCTCCACGACCTGGTCGAGCTGGGCAGCCTGACGCCGGGCGCCGCTGCGTTCCTCGATGCGTCGGTGCGTGCCGGGCTCAACGTCCTGGTCGCCGGCGGCACTCAGGCCGGCAAGACCACGATGCTCAACTGCCTGGCCGCCGCGATCCCCGGTGGTGACCGCGTGGTGTCCGCGGAGGAGGTCTTCGAGCTGCGGTTCCAGCACCCCGACTGGGTGCCGCTGCAGACCCGTCAGTCCGGCCTCGAGGGCACCGGCGAGATCCGCCTGCGCGACCTGGTCAAGGAGAGCCTGCGCATGCGGCCGAGCCGCATCATCGTGGGCGAGGTCCGCGCCGAGGAGTGCCTCGACCTCCTTCTCGCGCTCAACGCGGGGCTGCCCGGCATGTGCACGATCCACGCCAACAGCGCCCGCGAGGCCCTGGTGAAGATGTGCACGCTGCCGCTGCTCGCTGGTGAGAACATCTCGGCGCGGTTCGTCGTGCCGACCGTCGCGGCGAGCGTCGACGTGGTGGTCCACCTGGGCATCGACGAGCGGGGCGTACGCCGGGTCAACGAGGTGGTCGGTGTGCCCGGCCGGGTCGAGAACGACGTCATCGAGACCGAGCCGCTGTTCGAGCGCCGCGCGGGCGAGCTCCGGCGTACCGGCGGGATGCCACCCCACCCCGAGCGCTACGAGCGGCTCGGGATCGACGTACACCGATTGCTGGCCGAGGAACACTGATGGGTGCGCTCGTCGGGCTGGGTGTCGGCGTGGGGCTGATGCTGGTCTGGAGCGCGTTCGCGCTGCCGCGCAGCCCCCGTGCCGATGTCGGTGGTCGCGGCCGGGCCACGGAGCTGCTGGCCCGCGCGGGCCTCGGACAGGTGTCGGTGACCGGCTTCGTCGCGCTCTGCCTGGTGTGCGGCCTGGTCGTGACCGTGGTGATCGAGGCGATCTCGGCGACACCGCCGGTGGCGTTGGCCTTCGGGCTGATGGGCGCCTGGATGCCGGTGGCGATCGTGTCGGGGCGGGCGCGGCGACGCCAGCGCGAGCTCGCCGAGGTCTGGCCCGAGGCCGTCGACAACCTCACCTCCGCGGTCCGTGCCGGGATGTCGCTTCCGGACGCGCTGTCCGCCCTGGCCACCCGCGGTCCCGAGCCGCTGCGCGAGGCCTTCGACCAGTTCGCGCTCGACTACCAGGTGACCGGCCGGTTCGGTGAGTCCCTCGACCGGCTCAAGGACCGTCTGGCCGATCCTGTGGGCGATCGCGTGGTCGAGGGCCTGCGCATCGCCCGCGAGGTCGGGGGTGGCGAGCTCGGCCGGCTCCTGCGCAACCTCTCGACGTACCTGCGCGACGACGCGCGCACGCGCTCGGAGCTCGAGTCGCGGCAGTCCTGGACCGTCAACGGCGCCCGTCTGGCCGTCGCGTCGCCGTGGCTGGTCCTGCTGCTCATGTCCTTCCAGTCCGAGGTCATCCACCGCTACGCCTCGCCCACGGGCGTCGTCGTGCTCGCGGTCGGCGCGGGCGCCTGTGTGGTCGCCTACCGGTTGATGATGCGGATCGGCCGGCTCCCCACCGAACGGCGGATCCTCTCGTGACCCCGTCGGTGTGGGGTGCGCTCCTCGGCGCCACCGCAGCCTCGGGCGTGCTGCTCGTCGCCGCGCGGGTCCGGGTCGTGCGCCGACCCCAGCTGGCCGTGCGGGTGCTGCCCTACGTCCGTGACCTCCCGCGGGTGGGCCACACCCCCGAGCTGCGGGTCACCTCGTCCTCGCCGACGTCGGCCGCCGCCGGGGTCTTCGGCCCGGTCCTGCGCTCCGCGGCCGACACGGTCGAGCGGGTGCTGGGCGGAGCAGCGTCCGTGCGCCGGCGCCTGCAGCGGGCGGGGCTCGACAAGACCGTGCACGACTTCCGTGTCGAACAGGTCCTGTGGGGGCTGATCGGGTTCGCGGTGGCCGCGGCCTGGGGCGTGCTGCGGATGCTGAGCGCCCCCGGATCGGCCGTGGGGTCGCTGCTGTTCTGCGTGATCGCGTTCGTGGCCGGGGTCCTGGCCCGCGACACCTACCTCACCAGCCAGGTCCGCAGCCGCGAGCGGCGGATCCTCGCGGAGTTCCCGACGGTCGCCGAGCTGCTCGCGCTCGCGGTCGCGGCCGGCGAGGGGCCGGTCGCCGCCCTGGACCGCGTCGTACGCCGCAGCGGTGGTGAGCTCTCCAGCGACCTGGGCAGGGTGCTCGCCGAGATCCGCACGGGTGAGCCGGTGGCGGTGGCGTTCGACGCGATGGCCTCGACGACCGGGCTGCCTCTGGTTGCCCGCTTCGCCCAGGGCGTGGCGGTGGCGGTCGAGCGCGGCACGCCCCTGGCCGACGTGCTGCACGCGCAGGCAGCCGACGTCCGCGAGGCCGGAAGGCGCGAGCTGATCGAGGCGGCCGCCCGCAAGGAGGTCTTCATGATGGTGCCGGTCGTGTTCCTCGTCCTCCCGATCACCGTGCTCTTCGCGTTCTGGCCCGGCGTCGTCGGGCTCCACCTGACCACCCGTTGATGTGCCTACTGGCAGAGGAACCCTTGGAGATCGGACGAACCCATGGAACACATCTCGATGGCGCTCACGCGCCTCTACCTCGCGTTGACGGTGCCTCGTGCCCGTGACGAGCGCGGTGACGTGCCGGGCTGGGTGATGATCACGGTGATGACCGCCGGTCTGGTCGTTGCCATCACCAGCGTCGCGAAGGACCAGCTGACGGGGATGCTCGACTCCGCGCTCAACCAAGTGAAGTAGGCGTGGTGAGCAGGCGGCGGGGTGGTCAGCGCGGGTCCGCGGTCGTGGACTTCGTGCTCGTCCTCGTCGTGCTCGTGCCGCTCTTCCTCGGCATCCTCCAGGTGGCGCTCGTGCTGCTGGTGCGCAACACCCTGGCGTCGGCGGCCTCCGAGGGCGCCCGCTACGCCGCCACGATGGACCGGGGTCCCGCCGACGGCGCGGCCCGGACTCACCGCCAGATCGACGGCGCGATCTCGGGCCGGTTCGCGCGCGACATCGAGGCCCGCCCCGCGATGGTCGACGGGGCGCCGGGCGTCGAGGTGATCGTGCACGCCACCGTTCCGGCGCTGGGCATCGGCGGCCCCGGGATCTCCCTGACCGTGACCGGGCACGCCGTCGAGGAGGAGCGACCGTGAGGCCCCGGTGCCGGGGCCGCCGCGACGAGCGGGGGAGCGCGCTGGTCGAGCTGGTCTGGCTCGGCATCCTGCTGCTCATCCCGATGCTCTGGATCGTGATGTCGGTCTTCGAGGTGCAGCGCGGCGCATTCGGCGTCAGCGGCGCCGCCCGCGCCGCGGCCCGGGCGTACGCCCTCGCCCCGACCGACGTCGAGGGCAAGGCGCGAGCCGAGGCGGCGGCCCGGCAGGCGTTGGACGACCAGGGTGTCCACGGCGTCCCGATCGACGTCCAGGTCCGGTGTACGCCGTACCCGCACGACTGTCACGCCGGCACCTCCGTGATCACGGTGGTCGTGTCCTCCCACGTCGACCTGCCGCTGCTGCCGAGCTTCTTCGGCGGCGGGGCGCCGAGCTTCGCCCTCGACGCCACCCACACCGTCCCGATCGGGCAGTTCCAGGAGATCGACCGTGCGGCGCCCTGACCCGCGCCCTGACGAGCGCGGCCAGGCCACGCTGATGATCATCGGGTTCGCGTTCGTGCTCGCGATGGCGGTGGCGATGGTCGTGGACGCCTCGGCGGCGTACCTGCAGCGGCAGGGTCTCGACACCGTCGCCGACGGGGCCGCGCTGCGCGGGGCGGATCTGGGAGCGACCGGTCGCGAGGTCTACACCGGCGGCGTGCCGTCGGACCGGCTCGACGTGACCGCGGCGGCCGTGCGGGCTTCGGTGCACGACTACCTGGTCGCCTCCGGCGCCTATGCGAGCTACCCGGGGCTGAGCTTCACCGTCGATGTCGACCCGGCGGTCTCGAGCGTCACCGTGCACGTGCGCGCGCCGCTGGACCTGCCCCTCACCGTGCCCGGCTCGCCCGGTATCGCCGAGATCGGGGCCACCGGGTCGGCGATCGTGGCCGTCGAGCAGTGAGTGTGCCGAGGGGCGAGCGGGTCACAGGCGGAGGCGGTGAGCCTCGCGTCCCCCTCAGGGGACGGGCTGAGCGCCAGCGCCGCCTCGTGGAGCTCGAGGGCTGGCACGTCTCCACGCACTCGCGATCGGGGAGCAGACGCCAGGTCGTTCGCCGGCCACCCCTGCTTTGCTCGTGGCGGTCGCCTCCAGAGCGGCCCCGTCTCCCGGTGACGACGGCCCCGAGCGGCCCCGGCCGACTCAGCTCACGGGTGCGACGAAGCCCAGGCGGTAGGGGTCGCGGCCGCCGAGGTTGGGCTCGATCCAGGACGTGAACGCCAGACCTGTCTCGGTGTCGCCGGTGATCGACCACAGGCGCCCGCCCCAGCCGTCGGTCGGGTCGGGCGCCACCGCGCCGGTGGTGGCGTCGAGGAATCGGTGCGAGGCGCCGTCGACCCACAACAGGTCGCCGAGCGGGGTGACTCGCGCCAGCACCCGGTTGCCGGTGAACGCCGCCGGAGCGAACGTCGAGGACCGGTGAGAGCGGCTGTCCATCATCGTCAGCCCCGGGCTCGTGAAGTCCGAGCCCTGGTAGACCCGGGTGAACAGGCCGGCGGCGTACAGCGAGCGGCCGTCGCTCGCCACGTCGTAGACGGGGCCGTCGATCTTGGGGTCGAACCAGCCACGGCGCTTGCCCGTGCGCGGGTCGACCCGGATCACCGCGGTATCCCGGATGGGGTATGCCTTGAAGCTGCCCGCGGCCACCAGGTCGCCGTCGATGGTGCCGAGCTCGGTGACGTACCCGCGCAGGGGGAGCACGTACGACGCCACCCGCGCGCCGGTCGGGCCGTAGACGTCGACCCGGTTGCGGGGGAACCGGACGTCGCTCTGGAGCCGTCGCGCGACGTAGAGCCGGTCGCCGATCGTGGTGAGCCCCGTCAGGTCGCGCACCCGCAGCGACCGTCCGGGGAGCGCCGCCCCGGTGGCGGTGTCCAACGCGCGGACCGGCCACGTGTAGTGGGAGTAGAAGTGGTGGCTCGCCGCGGCCACCCGCGACGTGTCGTAGCCCATGAAGTGGGTGTTCGCGACGAAGAGCGCCCCGTCGCCCGGGACCAGGTCGCCGTACGCCGGCTGTGACACCGCGAAGCCCGGCACCGGCTCCAGCGTCTCGGCGTCCAGCGCCGCGATGCCGGCGGTGCGGACGTAGTCGGTCAGGTAGAAGTGCCCGCCGACGAAGGCGCGTCCGCCCGAGAGCTCGACCGCGTTGACCTGCAGGTCGTACGCCGGCACCGCGGGGCCGGCCAGGGCGCCCGTCTCGGCGTCGAGCACGGCGAGGCCGCCCACGGGCGTGCCGGCCACGGAGGTGAAGCTGCCGGCGGCCCAGAGCCGGTCGCCGTCCAGGGCGAGGTCGTAGACGCCGGCGGGCACGCCGGCCGGGTTGCGGCCGGGATCGACCTGCGGAGCGAACGCGGGGTCGACCGCGCCCGTACCGGGGTCGAGCGCCATCAGCCTGTCGGCGGCCTGGTCTCCGCCGGCGTAGAGCCGGTCGCGGGTGTAGAGCAGCGCGTGCACGCGCCCGTCGGAGGCCGGCCCCGTCGGAGGCGCGAACGCCGGGTCGGTGGCGCCGGTGGTCGGGTCCAGCGCGACCAGGCGCGAGGCGCCCACATAGAGCCGATCCCCGCCCACGACCATCGCCCGCACCGGCCCGTCCACGGTCGCGGTGAAGCCGGCGACCGCGTGGCCCGTGGTCGGGTCGACTGCGGACACCTGCTCGGCGCCCACGAACAGGCGCGCGGAGCGGCCTCCCGCGGCCGGTGTGAGCGCCAGCTCGGTCACGCGGGCGGCCTGGGGCGCGTCGAAGTCCGTGACCGTCCCGTCGCTGGTGCGCAAGGCGACCAGGTGCCGCCGCGACACCCCGCCGACGGACTCGAAGACGCCGCCCGCGTAGAGCGTGTCGCCCTCGAGCGCCAGCGCGCTGACCAGGCCGTCGGCGACCGGGAGGAAGCCGGGGTCCAGGGTGCCGTCCGCGAGCACGTGCGCCAGCCCGCCGGCCGCGTGGCCGTCGATCCGGGTGAAGTCGCCGCCGAGGTACCAGCCGCCCGCGCCGTCGGCCACGCTCGCGGAGACCTGGCCGTCGGCGATCGACGGCCCGGCCGCCCGGGTGCCGGTGACGGCGTCGAGCACCGCGCCGGGACCGGCGTACCGGCCGACGGTGCGGAAGTCGCCGTGCGCGTAGACGCGGTCGCCGGCGCGGACCAGCTCTTCGATGCGCTCGTCGGCGACCACGGAGCCGGCCGGCAGGTCGTCCGCGGTCGGGCCGGTGGTCGTGCGCGGGGCGCGGGCGAGGTCAGGGCCGTCCGCCGGGACGGGGCTCACGGGCCCGAGGCCCAACGCGAGACCCAGCGAGAGCGCGGCGGGCACGACGACGGTACTGAGGCGATGGGGGGACACGGGTCGGCACGCTAGGCGGACAACCCCGCCATGGTCGGGT
Organism: Nocardia sp. 149-1B; assembly: GCF_057747975.1. Taxonomy (NCBI): domain Bacteria; kingdom Bacillati; phylum Actinomycetota; class Actinomycetes; order Mycobacteriales; family Nocardiaceae; genus Nocardia; species Nocardia sp. 149-1B. The sequence continues at coordinate 3,606,147 of NZ_CM173233.1, read as the reverse complement.
GATGCGCGGAATCCGTCCCGACGTCTAGCCCATGCCGGTCCGCCATCCGGAGATCCGGCGGGGCCACGAGGTTCCGATCGCGCGCCGATTCACCTAACGTGGAGACGACTCTTACCGATTCGGGGGACAACGGTCGCAGGCGTGAGCGTGCTCTGGACCCTGAACAGGAAGTCGTCGAGACGATGCCCCATCTCGGAAATGTGGACTCCGGCCCGAAGGGACGCCCGGGCAGGCTATCCCGCCCCCAGGCCCCGGCGGGCCCCTCCCAACGGGTGAGTCTCCCCGCGCGTGTGCGGTCCCGCGCCCGGTTCCGGGCAGCTCTCGGGGTGTGGGCGCTCAGCGTCGCGACCGCCCTGTCCGCCCTCGGGGTGGTGACCACCGCCGCCGCGCCCGCTCAGTCGCGGACGATCACCGCGACCTACCAGTCCGAGGCGTTCGCCGCGACCAACACACAGCGGGTCCTCCACGCGCGGCTGGCGCTCGCCCCTGGTGCGTGCGTGCAGAAGTGGGCGGTACGCCAGGCGCGGAAGATGGCCAACCAGCAGCGGATGTTCCACCAGGACCTCCAGCGCGTCGCGAACGACTGCCACCTCTCCTACGCCGGGGAGAACGTCGCCTACGGCTATGCGTCCGGCGCCGACGTGGTCCGGGCCTGGATGAACTCCGAGGGCCACCGAGCCAACATCCTCAACCGCCACTACCGGGCGATGGGCATCGGGGCTCGCAGGGACGCCGACGGCACGTGGTACGTCGCGCAGGTGTTCGGCCGCCGCGCGCCCTGAGCGCCGATCGTACGAGTGACGATCAGCGCTGGGCCGGGTCGCTCACCGTGACCTCGGTGGGCCCCATGTCGGTCGCCGCGGCCAGCTGCGCGACCGACACCAGCGTCACCGCGAGCAGGCCGACGCCCGCGACCACACCCGCGATGCGCGCACGGTAGCGGCGCAGCGCGGGGGTCGGGCGGACCTCGATGATCATGGGGGCTCCCACGGCGGTCGGGCGAGTGGTTGGCAGGCGCTACCCGAGCAGCGCCTGCGGAAACGGTGACATGTCGTCCGGTGGTCCGGGCCGGATTCGTGCCTCACTTACGTGCGCTGCAGAAACCTGCAAAAGGCCCGCCGGCGGAGCGCGACACCAGGCCACCGGTTGGGTTAGGTTCCCCGGGTGTCCGGGGGCGTGGGTGAGGCGGCGGGCCGTCCGACGATCGTGATCGTCGACGACGCCCCGGAGGTGCGGGCGCTGGTCCGCACCCGGCTGCGCCTCTCGGGCCGGCTGGAGGTGGTCGGCGAGGGGTCGAACGGCGTCGAGGCGCTCGCAGCGGTCCGTGAGCACCGACCCGACCTGCTGCTGCTCGACGTCTCGATGCCGGTGATGGACGGGCTCGAGGCACTGCCCCGGGTGCTCGAGGTGTGTCCGTCGACCCGGGTCGCGATGTACAGCGGGTTCTCCGAGGAGGGCCTGGCCCAGCGGGCCCGCGAGCTGGGCGCGTCGGCCTTCCTGGAGAAGTCGACGTCGCTGGAGCAGCTCGCCGACCAGCTGGTCGCACTGCTCGACGACCCCGCTGCCGCAGCGGTGGCGAGCGCGCCCGTCGTACCCGAGCTCGACGAGGCCGACCGCACGGTCCTGCGCGAGCACCTCGAGCGCTTCCGCGAGGTCTTCGAGGATGCGGCGATCGGCATGGCGACCGTGACGCTCGCCGGCCAGGTGGTGCGCGCCAACGCCGCCCTCGCGTCGCTCCTCGGGCTGCGGCTCGAGGAGCTCGTGGGGACGGCGTACGGCGACCTCGCGGGCGAACGTGCCGACCTCGTCGAGGACGCGCTCGACCAGATCCTCTCGGGACGCAGCCGCGTCGTGCAGCTCGAGCACGACGTCGCGGATCCGGTCGGGTCCCGGCGGGTGATGGCGACCCTCGCGCCGGTGCTGGACAGCAGCCAGCGGCCGCTGTACCTGTTCCTCCAGGTGCAGGACGTCACCGCGGAGCGCCGCGCCGAGGAGCAGCTGCGTCGCAGCGAGGCGAGGTTCCGGCTGCTGGTCGAGAACGTCGAGGACTACGCGATCTTCATGCTCTCGCCCGAGGGCCTGATCGAGAGCTGGAATGCCGGAGCCCAGCGGATCAAGGGCTACACCGAGAGCGAGATCGTCGGCCGGCACTTCCGGACGTTCTACCCGCCCGAGATCCAGACGAACCGGCACCCCGAGCACGAGCTGGAGCTCGCTCTGCGCGACGGCCACTACGAGGAGGAGGGGTGGCGGGTCCGCAAGGACGGGAGCAGGTTCTGGGCCAACGTGCTCATCACCGCGGTCCACGACCAGACCGGCGCCCACATCGGGTTCGCGAAGATCACCCGCGACAACACCTCCCGCCGGGAGATGCTCGAGGAGCGCGAGCGTGCTGCGGCGCTGCTCGCCGAGGTCAACGCCCAGCTCCAGCGGGCCGCCGAGGACCAGTCGCACTTCCTCGCCGTCACGGCCCACGAGCTGCGCACGCCGGTGGGTGTGCTCGCCGGCACGGCCGAGATGCTCGCGGCGCACGGAGACGCGCTCGAGGAGGAGGAGAGGCGTGAGCTGCTGGCGGGCATGAGCTCGAGCGCGGCCCGGCTGCGCCGGCTCCTCGCGGACCTGCTCACCGCGTCCCGCCTGCAGGCCAGCGCCCTCGACCTCGCCGTGGAGACCGTGGACGTCGCCGAGATGGTGGAGGCCGCGGCGCGAGCCGCTCGACGGTCCCATCCGGGCGTCGCGGTGGAGGTCGCCGCAGAGCCCGGACTGCTCATCCGCGGCGACCGCGACCGCCTGGCGCAGGCTGTGGACAACCTGATCGCCAACGCGCTGCGCCACGGCACCCCGCCGGTGCGGGTGACCGTCCACGGTGTGGCCGCGGACGCGCCCGGCGGTCGCGAGGCCGTCGAGATCCAGGTCTCCGACGCGGGGACCGGGGTCAGCGACGACATGCGGGACCGGCTGTTCGAGCGGTTCGCGACCGGCCGGACGGGCGGCGGCACCGGGCTCGGCCTATACATCGTCCGCCAGCTCGCCCGCACCCATGACGGGGACGCGACGTACCGCCCCGGCGAGCAGGGCACCAGCGGCTCCTTCGTCATCACGCTGCCGCGGGCGGACGGCGAAACCGCCTGATCAGCGGCTGACACGCCGTCGGGTAGGTGCCAGGACGGCTCGGAGCGCCTACGCTTCCTCCGTGCCCATCCGCGTCCTCCTGGTGGACGACGTCGTCGAGGTACGCCGGCTGGTCCGCACCACGCTTCGTTTCCGGGGCGGATTCGAGGTCGTGGGCGAGGCGGCTGACGGTGTCGGGGCCGTCGAGCTCGCCGCGCAGCTGCGTCCCGATGTCGTCGTCCTCGACCTCGGCCTGCCCGACATCGCGGGCCGCGAGGTCCTCACGCGCGTGCGGGAGGTCTCGCCGGGCACGAAGGTCGTGGTGTTCTCGGGGCTCGAGACCACCGATCGGGCCTGGATCAGCGATCACTCCGAGGGATTCGTGGTCAAGGACGCCGACCTCGGCTACCTCGTCGACCTGCTGGAGTCGGTCGGCCGGCGCGACGAGACCCGCGCCGTGCTCGACCTGCCCGACGACCTGCGCAGCGTGAGCACCGCCCGCGGGTTCGTGCGCACCAAGCTCTCCGAGTGGGGGATCGACGGCCCGCTGGACGACGCCTTGCTGGTCACCAGCGAGCTCGCCGCCAACGCGTTGACCCACGCCCGCTCGTCGTACCGGCTGCTGCTGTCGATCAGCGACCACGCCCTGCGCATCGAGGTCGCCGACGCCGGGTCCGGCACTCCTGAGCCGCAGCCGCTGACCGAGACCGAGGAGCACGGCCGCGGCCTGCACCTCGTGGGAGCGCTCGCCGCCTCGTGGGGCATGGAGGCCGCCGAGACCGGCGGCAAGCGGGTCTGGGCCGAGCTCGCGCTGCCCGTCTCAGTCGCCGACTAGGCGCGAAGTAGGCGGGCTGCGCGCCGCACCGTAACCTTGGTCCTTGTGGCAGGACCGGATTACGACACCCAGATCAAGCAGCTCCAGGCGACGATGCACACCATCGAGCAGGTGCTCGACCTGGACACGATGCGCCGTGAGATCGACGACCTCGGTGAGCAGGTCGCCGCGCCCGACCTCTGGGACGACCAGGCCCACGCCACCCGGGTGACCGGGCGGCTCTCCGCGCTGCAGGGCGAGATGGACCGCGTCACGGCACTGCGGGGTCGCATCGACGACCTCGCGATCATGGTCGAGATGGCGCAAGAGGAGGGCGACGCCGACGCGTTGGCCGACGCCGACGCCGAGCTGGCCCGCCTGAAGAAGTCCGTCGAGGGCCTCGAGGTCCGCACGCTGCTCTCCGGTGAGTACGACGCCCGCGAGGCGATCGTGTCGATCCGCTCGGGCGCCGGCGGCGTCGACGCGGCCGACTTCGCCGAGATGCTGATGCGGATGTACACGCGCTGGGCCGAACAGCACAAGTACCCCGTCGAGGTCTACGACGTCTCCTACGCCGAGGAGGCCGGCATCAAGTCGGCCGAGTTCGCGATCCACGCGCCGTACGCCTACGGCACGCTCTCGGTCGAGGCCGGCACCCACCGGCTGGTCCGGATCTCGCCGTTCGACAACCAGGGCCGCCGCCAGACGTCGTTCGCCGCCGTCGAGGTCGTGCCGGTGCTCGAGCAGACCGACGAGGTCGAGATCGACGAGAACGACCTCCGCGTCGACGTGTTCCGCTCCGGTGGTCCCGGCGGCCAGTCGGTCAACACCACCGACTCCGCGGTCCGCCTCACGCACCTGCCCACCGGCATCGTGGTCAGCTGCCAGAACGAGAAGTCGCAGCTGCAGAACAAGGCGTCCGCGATGGTCGTCCTCAAGGCCAAGCTGCTCGCGAAGCAGAAGGCAGAGGAGGCCGCGCTGAAGAAGGAGCTCAAGGGCGACGTCGTCGCCGCCTGGGGCGACCAGATGCGCAACTACGTGCTCAACCCCTACCAGATGGTCAAGGACCTGCGGACCGGTCACGAGGTCGGCAACCCGCAGGCAGTGTTCGACGGCGACGTCGACGACTTCATCGAGGCCGGCATCCGGTGGCGCCGCGGCGCCGAGAAGGCCGCCGCCAACTGACCCGGTGACATCACCGGCGCCGCTGAGGCGGAACCTGTTCTAGTCTCACCTCCATGCGCCGCGACCACTGGAAGATGCGGAACGACTCGCTCGACCCCGAGACCGACTTCGTCGAGATCTACCGCAACGTGGTGATGTACGAGTTCCCCTGGGACATGAACCAGGCGCTGAGCTTCGCGCTCTTCCGCACCTACGCCGTGCCCGGGATCGGCCGGCTGCTCGACGAGACCGGCGCGTTCACCCTCGAGGTGCAGAAGCGGTACGACGACACCGCGCTCCTGCTCGAGCCGCCGACCCGGCTCGGCTTCGCCCACCCCGAGGCCAAGGCCGCGATCCGGCGCATCAACGCGATGCACCGGGCCTACGACATCCCCAACCACGAGTTCCGCTACGTGCTGGCCACGTTCGTGGTGGTCCCGAAGCGGTGGCTCGACGACTACGGCAAGCGGCCGCTCACGCCGACCGAGCTCGAGGCCTCCGTGCGCTACTACCGCACGCTGGGCCGGCACATGAACATCCAGGACGTGCCCGAGACCTACGCGGGCTTCGAGGAGCTGATGGACTCCTACGAGGCCGAGCACTTCGGCTACGACCCGGGTGCCCGACGGGTCGCCGACTCCACGCTCGCGCTCATGCAGACGTTCTACGCGCCGCCGGTGCGACGGCCGGCCGGGCTCTTCGCGAAGGCGCTGATGGACCAGCCGCTGCGCGAGGCGTTCCGGTACGGCGCTCCGCCGGCGGTCGTCCAGCGGGTCAGCCGGGCGGCGCTGCGGGCGCGAGGCCTGGCCCTGCGCGCCTTCCCGGCCCGCCGGTCCCCGAAGCTGATCGAGGACATCTCCTGGATCCGCAGCTACCCCGAGGGCTACCGGGTCGATGAGCTCGGCACCTTCCCGGTGCCCGGCGTCGCGGGCTGCCCGGTGCGCCACGAGGAGCGCCCGGCCGGCTGACCGGTCAGGCCGTCGCGGCCGCCAGGACGGTCGCGCACCACTGCGCGGCGCGGTCGAGCTGGTCCGGCCCCGGCCCCGGTGTCCGCAGGGAGCAGGAGAGCCACGCATCGCCGAACAGGCCGTGGAACGTGGTCTCCACCCCGTTCCCGCTGGCCGCACCGTCCCCGCCGGTGCACCGCAGGGCTGCGTCGTGGGTCCCGAAGCCGGGCGCTCCCGGCACGGGCTCGCACCCGGCGACCCGGGTCGCCGCCCGCCGCAGGGCCTCGGCCTCGGCGGCGGTGACCGGGGGAGCGAACACCCACGCCCGGGCCGTCGTACCGCTCGCGGACCAGGCGCAGCCGTACTCGTGGGCGACGTCGGTGACGCCGGGCGCGAGGCGGGCGCGTTCGCCGTTGGACCAGGTCTGGGACCCGGCCGGTGCGGATCCGAGCGCCGCCTCGACCGCCGCGGGCGCCACCTGCTCGCAGAAGTCGTCCCGGGCGACGGTCACCGTGCCGGTGTCGACCTCGGCCAAGGGGGTGGTCCCGGCACTGGGCGTCGGGTCCGCAGCGGGCTCGTCGTCGCCGGTGCAGGCGGTGAGGACGGACAGGGTCAGCAGGGTGGCGGTGATCACGGCGACGACCCGGGCTGACCTCACATCCATGATCCTCTCAGGTGGGGCGTCTAGGCTCGACTCCCGTGATCCGGTTCGAGAAGGTGGTCAAGACCTACCCAGGCCAGGCGAGCCCCGCGCTCGACCAGGTCTCGGTCGACATCGAGAAGGGCGAGTTCGTCTTCCTCGTCGGCACCTCGGGGTCCGGCAAGTCCACGTTCCTGCGGCTGGTGCTGCGCGAGTACCGCGCCACCTCCGGTCGGGTGTACGTCGCCGGCAAGGAGATCAACCGGCTCGCCAGCTGGAAGGTGCCGCGGATGCGCCGTCAGATCGGCACCGTGTTCCAGGACTTCCGGCTGCTCCCCAACAAGACCGTGAGCGAGAACGTCGCGTTCGCGCTGCAGGTGATCGGCCGCTCGCGCTCGGAGATCAACCGCCTGGTCCCCGAGACCCTCGAGCTGGTGGGGCTGGACGGCAAGGGCGACCGGATGCCCGACGAGCTTTCCGGCGGTGAGCAGCAGCGGGTCGCGATCGCCCGGGCGTTCGTGAACCGGCCGATGATCCTGATCGCCGACGAGCCCACCGGCAACCTCGACCCGACGACCTCGGTCGGCATCATGAAGCTGCTCGACCGGATCAACCGCACCGGCACGACCGTGCTGATGGCGACCCACGACGCCGGCATCGTCGACCAGATGCGCAAGCGCGTCATCGAGCTCGACGACGGCCGGGTCGTGCGCGACCAGGCCCAGGGCATCTACGGCTTCCAGCACTGACCACGCGAGACACCCGAGACCGAGCACCGACCCCCGAACGAGGACTCTCACTCCGCCATGCAGCTTCGCTACGTCTTCTCCGAGCTCGGCCAGGGTCTGCGCCGCAACCTGTCGATGCACCTGGCGGTGATCCTGACGCTGTTCGTGTCCCTCACGCTCGTCGGCCTGGGGGTGCTGCTCAACCAGCAGGCCACCAGGGCCGCGGACCAGTGGGGTTCCGAGCTGCAGATCACGGCGTTCTTGTGCAAGGCCCGTGACGACAACCCGGCCTGCACCAGTGAGGTGACCGACGCCCAGAAGGAGCGGATCACCAAGGTCGTCGAGGACAACCCCGAGGTCGACAGCTACCGCTTCGAGTCCAAGGACGAGGCGTTCGCGAAGATCAAGGACCTCTTGGGTGCCGACAAGTTTCAGGGCCCCAACCCGGCAGCGACGGCGGACGACATGCCGGAGTCCATCTGGATCACGCTCAAGGACCCCGACCACTACACCGGCATCGAGAGCGCCATCGTCGGGCTCGACGGGGTGTCCAACGTGCGCGACCAGCGCAAGATCGTCGGGCCGGTGCTCCAGGGGCTGCGCGTGATGCAGTGGGGCGCCTTCTGGGTGGCGGCGTTCCTGGTGCTCGCCGCGCTGCTGCTGGTGGCCAACACCATCCGGCTCGCGGCGTTCGCCCGGCGCCGTGAGATCGGCATCATGCGGCTGGTCGGGGCCTCGACGCTCTACATCGCGCTGCCGTTCATCATGGAGTCCCTGGTGACGGCGGCGATCGCCGTCGGGGTGTCCATCGGGACCCTGGGGGCCTTCATGTGGTTCGCCGTCCATGGCCGGTTGGAGGACCTCGTGGGCTTCATCCCGTGGATCGGCGTCGACGAGTTCGCGGTCGCGTCGGTGTGGGTGGCGATCCTCGGACCGGTGCTCACCCTGCTTCCGACACTCGTGCTGACGCGCAAATACCTCAAAGTCTGATCCGCGCACGTTACCGTCGAGGCGTTCACTTCCCCGAACACGTGAAGGCATACCGGTGCGTCTCTTCCCCCGTACCGCACGCCATCGCCTTGCGGCGGCCACTGCGGCCTGCTCGCTGGCGGTCGGTGCGCTGGCCGTTCCCTACGCGAACGCCGACCCCAAGGACCTCAAGCACCGCCAGCACCAGGCCCATCAGCAGGTCGCGAGCGCACAGCGCGACCTGGATGAGTCCAGCGACCGGCTGCGCCAGACCCAGGGCGCTCTCGACCGGGCGGTGCGTGAGCTGTCCGCGGCCCGGGGCGACCTGCGGGTCGCCACGGCCCGGCTCCAGGCGGCACAGCTGCGCGACCAGGAGATGCAGGACCGCCTCGATGCGGCCGAGCAGCGGTTGACCGATGCCCAGACCAAGCTGACCGACGGCCAGTCGGCGCTGGCCGACCAGCGGCTCCAGCTCACCGACACCGTCACCGACATCTACGAGCAGGGCGACCCCCAGCTGCTGGCCTTCGCGACGATGCTCGAGTCCCGGAGCACGGCCGACCTGACCCGCCAGTCCGCGTTCAACGACGTCGTCGTGGGCCGCGAGGCGCGGGCGTACGACGACCTGCACGCCGCCGAGGTCCTGCTCCAGGTCCGGGAGAACGAGGTCCAGGCCGCCCACGACGACGTCGAGGTCCAGCGCGAGGCCGCCGCCGAGCACCTGGTCACGATGGAGCAGCTCCACCAGCAGGCCACCGACGCGCGCAACAAGGTGGTGGGGCTGGTCGAGACCCGCCGCGGGGCCCGCGCCGACGCCGTACGCGCGCGGCAGCAGGACCGCCGTGCGCTCCAGGAGGCGCAGCGCCGCGAGAACCACGTCAAGCAGCTGATCCTCGCCGCCCAGCGCCACGCCAGGGGCGGCTACACCGGATCGACCAACGGGCTGCTGATCAAGCCGGTCGACGGCCCCGTGACGTCGCCGTTCGGCTACCGCATCCACCCGATCTACCACTACTGGGGCCTGCACGACGGCACCGACTTCGGGGTCTCGTGCGGGGAGGGCATGCGGGCGGTCGCCTCCGGCACCGTGATCTCGCGGTACTACTCCGAGGTCTACGGCAACCGCCTCTACCTCAGCCTCGGCAACATCAACGGCAAGAACGTCACCGCGGTCTACAACCACGCCACCGGCTACCGCGTCGGCGTCGGCGACCACGTGAGCCAGGGCGAGGTGGTGGGGTACGTCGGCTCGACCGGCTGGTCCACCGGCTGCCACCTGCACTTCACGATCCTGGTCAACGGCAGCCCGGTCGACCCGATGACCTGGCTGTCCTGACGCCGACTCGGCATCCCGGTTGCAGCCACTGAGAGAATGGTGGGATGGCGAAGGAGCAGGGGCACAAGCCGGTCGCGCAGAACAAGAAGGCGCGGCACGACTACCACATCGAGGACACCTATGAGGCGGGCCTGGTCCTCCAGGGCACCGAGGTGAAGTCGCTGCGGCTGGGTCGTGCGTCCCTGGTCGACGGATTCGTGGACATCGAGGGCCATGAGGCCTGGCTGCACGGTGTCCACATCCCGGAGTACTCCCAGGGCACCTGGACCAACCACGCGGCCCGCCGCAAGCGCAAGCTGCTGCTCAACCGCGACGAGATCGACAAGATCGAACGCCGCGTCAACGAGAAGGGCCTGACGGTCGTCCCGCTGTCGCTGTACTTCAAGGACGGCCGGGCCAAGGTCGAGATCGCCCTGGCCAAGGGCAAGAAGTCGTGGGACAAGCGCGCCGCCCTCGCCGAGCGACAGGCCACCCGCGAGACCGAGCAGGCGATCGGCCGCCGGATGAAGGGCATGGATGACTGAGCACCCGGACGTCGCTGACGTCCGGAGGTTCTGGGAGAGCCTCGGCCTGCCGGGGCTCTTCGACGTCCACGTGCACTTCCTGCCCCCGAACATCCAGCGCGCCGTCTACGCCGTGTTCGACGCCGCGGGTCCCAAGATCGGCCGCGAGTGGCCGATCCGCTACCGCCAGTCGCACCAGGAGCGGGTCGAGCTGCTGCGGGCGATGGGTGTGCGCCGGTTCCCGACCCTGCCGTACGCCCACAAGCCCGGCGTCGCGACCTATCTCAACGACTGGGCGGCCGGGTTCAAGCGGGACGTGCCGGAGTCGCTGTGGTCGGCGACGTTCTTCCCCGAGCCCGACGCGCCGGTGTACGTCGGGGCGGCGATCGCCACGGGCGTCGAGGTGTTCAAGGTGCACCTGCAGGTGGGGGAGTTCCACCTCGACGACCCGCTCCTCGACGAGGTCTGGGGTCTGCTGGAGGCCGCCGGCACCCCCGTGGTCGTGCACGCCGGGTCGGGACCGGTCGGCAACGACTTCACCGGTCCGGGCTCGACCGAGCGGCTGCTCGCGCGGTTCCCGCGGCTCAGGCTCGTCATCGCGCACATGGGCGCCCCGGAGTGCGCGGAGTTCCTCGCGCTCGCGCAGCGGCACGAGCGGGTCTTCCTCGACACCACGATGGTGTTCACCGACTTCTTCCCGCCCTACCCCGTCGACCTGGTGCCGCGGCTGCGCGACCTGGGCGACCGGGTGCTGCTCGGCAGTGACTTCCCGACGATCCCCTACCCCTACGCCCACCAGCTCGAGAGCCTCGCGCGGCTCGACCTCGGCGACGACTGGCTGCGGGCCGTGTGCTGGGAGAACGGCCTGCGCGTGTTCGGCGAGGCCGCAGACGGGGTAGGAGGCTGACCATGGGACGCCACGACGACGATCGCGAACGCACTGTGTCGGGAGGGCTGGGCACGCCCGCCCGGGCCCTCGAGGGCGAGGTCAGGCTGCGCACCGGCGCCGCCCTGGCCTGCCTGGTCTGCGGCGGGGGTGACTTCACCCACCGCGAGATCAAGCTGAACACGACCGGCATGACCTTCATGGACCTCGACTGGGCCAACCGGTCCGGCGACGGGGCGATCTGCCGTGCGTGCGGCTATGTCCACACGTTCCTCGACGGTGACCTGACCTGGGGCTCCTGACTTCCTGAACGCGTGGCCGCGGGGGCCTCGGCCCGCCAGAATGTGCCCATGGACCCGTGGGCACAGATCGCCGCCGAGCGCCGCTCGCTCGCCGACCTGCTCGACACCCTCACCCCGGCGCAGTGGGAGACCACCAGCCTGTGTGGCGCCTGGACGGTCAAGGAGGTCGCCGTCCACCTGACCAGCGGCCCGTCCACCTCGGTGGGCACGTTCCTCAAGGCGATGGCACGCGGGCACGGTCGCTTCGACCGGGCCAACGAGCTGTTGGTCGCGTGGCGGTCCGACGTCGAGCCCGCCCAGGTCACCGGCTGGCTGCGGGAGTACGCCGAGCACCGGTTCAGCCCGCCGGGCATGGACTGGCGCGCGCCGCTCAGCGACCTGCGCATCCACACCCAGGACATCGTGGTCCCGCTCGGCCTGGACGCCGGCGTACCGCTCGAGCCGTGGCGCGACGTGCTCGGGTTCCTCGCCTCCAAGGCGGCCGCCCGCGGCTTCGTGCCGAAGGGGCGCCCCGCGCTGACCTGGTCTGCGACCGACATGGACTGGTCGGCCGGCGCCGGGGCGAGGGTCGAGGGCCCGGCGCGCGCCCTCGCCACGACCATGTGCGGCCGCAGTGCGCTCCTCGACCAGCTCGCCGGCCCCGGCGTACCCGCTCTGGAGGCCTGGCTGCGGAATCGATGAGGCCTCGCAGACGTTGTGCACCTAGACTGGAAGCACAACTCAAGAGGGGCTGATCGGTTTCGACTTGGGACGTTAGTTCCAGGGGAAGCGGGTCGAGAAGCCAGCGTCATCTCGTAAACGATCGCTGGAAACCTATAACTGCCAACACCAATCGCAGTTCCTTCGCTCTCGCTGCCTGAGCAGTGATCGAAGCGCACACCCGGGCATCCGTCTCCGTCCCGGTCGTGTGCGTCATCTAGGAGACTTGCTGCTCACTCCGGGTCACGGAGGGTGAGCGGGACTATTCCGTGACTGAGCCTGTCGGGGACGCGTCCGTGCGAGCCCCGGGGCCGAGAAAAGCGACATCGCGGACTGCACCCGGAGAAGACCTGGTTCGACGCTCGAGGACGCGGGTTCGATTCCCGCCAGCTCCACTGACACGACCCGGCCCGGCGCGAAGCGTCGGGCCGGTCGTGTTACTGACCGAGCCGAGTCGGCGGTTCTGCATCGGGGGAGCGAAGCGGAGGAGGTGCCGAAGCGCCGACTCGGCTCGGTCACCGCCGGCGGCGGGCGGCCACGGCGAGCGTCGTGCGGGCCCGCGCGTGCGGGCGCACGCCGTGCGCGTCGACGCCGAGGAGTGGACGATCACCGCATGGGTACGTCGTGACGGGGCGCCGTACGGCGTCCACCCCCGACTCGAGGAGTACTCACGTGCCGAAGATCCTGTTCGTGCTGACCGGTTCCGACCACTGGACCCTCAACGACGGGACGGTGCACCCGACCGGGTTCTGGGCCGAGGAGCTGCTGGCGCCGCTGCAGGTGTTCGCCGACGCGGGGATCGACGTCGACATCGCCAGCCCCGAGGGCAAGACGCCGGTGGTCGACGAGGGCAGCCTCGACCCGGGCACCATCGGCGAGGAGGAGTCGGCCAAGCAGCGCAAGGCTCTCGACGCCATCGCAGATCGCCTCGAGTCGACGCGGGTGCTCGCCGATGTCGACCTCGGCTCCTACGACGCGGTCTTCGTGCCCGGTGGCCACGGGCCGATGGAGGACCTCGCCGTCAGCGAGGACCTCGGCCGTCTCCTGGTGACGATGCTCGACGGCGGCAAGGTCGTGTCCTCGGTCTGCCACGGACCGGCCGGTCTCCTGCCGGCTCAGCGCGCCGACGGCTCCTGGCTGTTCGCCGGGCGCAAGCTGACCGCCTTCACCGATGCCGAGGAGCAGCAGGCCGGGCTCGCCGACAAGGCGCCCTGGCTGTTGGAGTCCCGACTGCGAGAGGCGGGCGCCACCTTCTCCTCGGGCGAGCCGTGGGCACCCTTCGTGGTCGTCGACGACAACCTGGTGACCGGTCAGAACCCGGCCTCGAGCACCGAGGCCGCGCAGCAGGTCGTCGGACTGCTCACGGCCTGAGGCGCCCCACCGCCGGCGCGTCAGGAAGCAGGCTGCGGTGCGGCCGCCGAGAAAGTGCTCGGATCGGCGTGCCCGCGGGTGACGACGAAGTACTCACCGATCATGTCCCCGAGCAGGGTCCCGCCGGCGATGTCGCTCGCGACGTGCCCGGCCATGTAGATCCGCGAGTAGTCGATCTGGTCCTGCCACGAGCGGTACTCCTCGTCGCGCTGCGGCATGAAGTAGGCCAGGAACGTGCGCGACGCCGCCGCGGCGGAGGCGTGCCGCGAGGGGTAGCTGCAGGGGCAGACATCGCCCGGGTTGACGGTGTGATCGGTGCGCAACGACGGCTCCAGGACGTACGGCGCGGACATCTGGAACTTGGTGCCCAGGTCGTCGGCGACCTTCTTGGTCATCGACAAGACGTCGTCGACGGCGTTCTTCCGGTTGTCGCCGGACGTGCTGGTGAGGTACTCGGCCTGGTCGTGCGCCTCGAGCTTCCACAGGTCCTTCTTGCCGTGGGTCTCCAGCCACGTGGCGGCGGTGATGCCCGCTCCGGTCCGCTGCCGGTCCAGGCGCTCGACCTCGGACATCTCGTTGCTGCGCTCGGCGGCCGTCGGCGGCCCGGGGAGCGAGGCCTCGAGGAACGCCTGGAACCCGCCGTCGTCCGCACTGGTCCCGTGCTCGCTCCACCACTGCCGCATCAGTGCCGTCGCCCGGGCGAGCTGGGGGTCGGTCAGCGAGTCGACGCGCCGCACCGTCGCTTCCGGGAAGAGGCTGGGAGGCGGGTCTGCTGCGATCCGGTCCTTGGCCGTGCTGCCGGTCAGGTGCCCGTAGACGGCCGGAGCGACCAGCGCACCGACCAGCGCCAGCACCGCGAGCACGGCGACGACGACGTAGCGGGCGGGCGGCCGACGGCGCCGCGCCTTCGGGGTGGGCGCGACGCCGCCGGCGGTCTCTGGGCGAGCGATCGTCTTGGTCGTCATGAGGCCTCCTGGGCGAGTCGGGGGAGCTCGTCGTGGACGCTGACACCGCGCCCCACCAGCCGGCGTACGTGGTTGTCGGGGATCTCGTCGGCCAGCAGCGCCGCGGAGGTGGCGTACTTGCTGAGCGCCAGCGGGCGGTGACCCATCGCGCCGAGCAGCCGGTCGGCGGGCCCGGGACGGAGACCGCTCTTGGTCTCCACGATCACCCGGTCGTGATCGACGCACACGGCGCCGGTGCCGAGCACGCGTGCTCCGGCGGCAGTGGGGCGCCCGACGACACCGTGGTCGACGGTGAGCCGGGTCCCCTCGTCGAGGTCGACGAGGGTGGCCCGGGTGTAGCCGATCTCCAGCACGGGGTGCAGATCGGCGACCGCCGCGTGCCGCTCGTCGAGAGCGCCGCTGATGAACACCCGCTCCACGGCGCCGTAGCGACCGTAGGCGGCCGGGTCCAGGTCGACCGAGTGCTTGAGGGTCTCCCCGCGCGCGCCCCGGACCTTGACCTCGAAGCGGCACAGCCCGTCCTCGACGTAGAAGCGGCTTCGCGCCTTCCACCGCAGCCGGCGTCCCTGGAGGTGGTCGCGGCACAGCCTGAGGTCGTCGGTGTCGAGGTACGTCGACCGGTAGGTCGTGGTGCGGCGACCGCGGATCTGGAGCGCGTGGTGGGTGTCGGCGAGTGCCGCGACCAGCCGCGACGCGTCGCTGGTGGGGACGAGGTACTTGCGGTCGACGCGGCGGGCCAGTGGCGCCACCCTCATGACGGTGGCCAGGTCGACGGGCGCGAGCTCGGCGAGTCGGAGGCGCTCGGTGAGGGTCATCGGACCGCCCCCGGCTCCAGCAGCTCGTCGTCGAGCTCGTCGGGCGCCTGGTCGCGGGTCGCCCACCAACCGGGCGTCGACTCCACCAGCACGGAGACCCGGGTGGTGTCCCGCACGGTGTCGATGTCCTCGATCACCACCGCGACCGGTGGCTCGGCGAGCCGTTCGGCCAGTGCGGCCCGGGCGGAGGCCTCGTCGAACACCGCGCGGTCCAGGATGACCCGGATGCGCCGGGTCGTCGGTTGCCGCCGCGAGTCGTCGGTGACCCACACCGCGACCAGCACGACGAGGTTGAGGCCGAGCACCAGTGCGAGGTTGCGCTCGGGCAGCCCGTTGACCAGCGCCAGGACGAGCACCAGGAAGGTGTAGGCGACGTCCTTGAGCGTGAACGCGGCGCTCCTCAGGCGGACCAGGCTCAGCAGGCCGAACAGCCCGAAGCCGATGCCGGTGGGGAAGTCGCCGGTGCCGATCACCGTGACCGCGGCGAACAGGCCGATGTTGAGCGACGTCAGGACCAGGGCCATCTCGGGCAGTGTCGAGCGGCGGCGGTGGAGGATCCCGACGAGGATCAGGATCGCGACGACGTCGAGGCCGAGGCGACCCACGAAGCCGGACAGGGCGGTATCGAACATGGACGCGACGGTAGGAAACGGTCGATGAAGGGAAGATGAACGACGTCTCGTGGCGGGTCGAGACCGCTCGACGTCCGGTGATCGTCGCGGTCGGCGCCGACTCGTCGTACGTCGCGTGGAGGGCTGGTCAGGCTGTCGAGTCCTCGAGGCCCGCAGCCTCGCGACCCGCAGCCTCGAGACCCTGGCGGTACGCGCGGGAGACCGCCACGTCGGCCAGGTAGACGGACGCGCCGATCGCGACCGCACGCAGGGGAGCCGGAACCCGAGCCGCGCGGGCCCCGGCGTCGACGAGCAGGTTGAGCGCCGCCCAGGACGCTGCTCCCGTCGCGCTGGTGACGAGGTCAGCGTCGACGCTGACCAGGACATTGATGCCCGAGCTCGGGCTGATCGCCAGCGGCTGGAGCCCGACCGGGTCGAGCCGGCGAGCCCCCAGGTCGGAGCCCGCGAGGATCAGCGCCCGGGTGGAGAGAGATGCATGGCCGCCGATCGCGGCGGCGAGGGCCGCCCCAGTGGCGCGGACCAGTGAGCTCTGGCGGATCTCCACGCTGCGATCTCCTCTGTCGGTCCTGCCCGGGGGTGCCGCCGAGCATGTCAGGCGCCGTTGTCGCCTGTCACCCGTCGGGGGCGTTGACGAAGTGGCTGCGACCGGCAATAGTTAGGTATGTGCCTAAGTATCACGACGAGCTCGACGCCGTGCTCCGCGCTCTCGCGGATCCCACGCGCCGGGCTGTCGTGGAGCGACTGGCGCAGTCGCCGGCGGTCGTGTCCGAGCTCGCAGCGCCGTTCTCGATGGCGCTGCCGTCGCTGATGCAGCACCTGCGAGTGCTGGAGGACGCCGGCGTCGTGACGTCGGAGAAGCACGGCCGGGTGCGCACCGTGAGCCTGCGCCCGGGTGCCCTCGACGTCCTGCACCTGTGGCTGGGCGAGCAGCGCACACCTGCCGAGCGCCAGGCCGACCGCCTCGGCATCCACTTGACCCGCACGTCCCCCCAGGAGCCCTGACATGACCCGCGTCCGCATCGACCTCAACATCTCGCTCGACGGCTTCGCCTCGGGCGAGCCGACCCCCGAC
This sequence comes from Nocardia sp. 149-1B, assembly GCF_057747975.1. Classification (NCBI taxonomy): domain Bacteria; kingdom Bacillati; phylum Actinomycetota; class Actinomycetes; order Mycobacteriales; family Nocardiaceae; genus Nocardia; species Nocardia sp. 149-1B. The sequence goes on along the minus strand of NZ_CM173233.1, from coordinate 3,589,193 downwards.
CACCCGATGGGTGCCGGCTGGGACCGGATCACCGCGGCCTACGTCGGCACCCGCACGTTCCGCCAGCGGGTCCTCGGCGACACCACCGGCGAGGGGACGACCGGCATCGACGACGCGTACGCCGCGGCGTACTTCGAGGGGGTCGGGGCCGAGATCATGGGTGCGGCCATGTTCGGTCTGCACTCGTTCCCCGACGACCCGGACTGGAAGGGCTGGTGGGGCGACCGGCCGCCGTTCGGCTGCCCGGTCTACGTCCTCACCCACACCGCGCCGCGTCCGTCGATCCCGATGGAGGGCGGCACGACGTTCCACTTCCGCAGCACCGCGATCGAGGAGGTGCTCGCCGAGGCCGTCGCGGCGGCCGGCGGCTCGGACGTCCGGGTGGGCGGCGGCGTCGGCACCGCGCGCGACTTCCTGCGAGCCGGGCTGGTCGACCAGCTGCACGTCGCGGTCGCGCCGGTCCTGCTCGGCGGGGGCATCCGCCTGTGGGACGACCTGCGGGACCTCGATCTGACCCACGAGGTGACCGCGGAGGTCGCCGAGAGCGGCACGACCCACGTCACGTTCGCGCGCTAGGAGACCGGGCCATGACGATCGAGCGCCGCCTCGCCCACGCCGGATTCACCCTGACCCGCGACTACCCCGTCGCCGTCGAGCGCGTCTGGGCCGCGTTCGCCGAGGAGGACCAGAAGGTCGCCTGGTTCGGCGACGCCGACGCGTTCGAGCGCGGCGAGTGGGTCTTCGACTTCCGGGTCGGCGGACGAGACGTCGCGGAGGGCAGGTTCCACGACGGGCCCGTCTCGCGCTACGTCGCGACGTACGCCGACATCGTCGAGCACGCCCGGATCGTCACGACGTACGACATGTGGCTCGACGGGGTGCACATGTCCACCTCGGTGGCGTCGTTCGAGTTCGAGCCGATCGAGGCCGGCGCCCGGTTCACGCACGTTGAGCACGGGGTGTTCTTCGACCAGTTCCGGGCGGACGCGCCGGGCCGTGAGGAGGGCAGCCGGGGACTGCTGGAGCTCCTGGCCCGACACCTCGCCTGAGGCCGGGCCTCGCGACGATCTCGGGTCAGGCGTCGACCGAGGGCGGGGCCTGCACGATCCTCAGCGCGGCGTTCCGCACGGCGATCCGCTCGAACGCCCAGCTCCACTCGGTGATCTCGAGGTGGGCCCCGCGGATGGCGGCCTCGGCCTGCGCCCGCGCGAGCGCCTGAATGCCGGCCGCGTCCACGAACGTCACCTGGCGTAGGTCGAGCCGGACCCGGTCGCTGTGCTCGTCGAGGCTACGGGTGATGGTCGTCCGGAGGAGCAAGGCGGTGCTGAGGTCCAGCTCGCCGATCACCTCGATGACCACCGCGGGGGAGCCCGGCAAGGGCTGAATGGTGAACTGCATGATGTCCCGATCCGTTGACGAACAACCGGGAACGGCGGCGCCTCGACCGGCGCAACACGAGAGACTCTCGGAGTGTGTGCCCAGCGTACGTCGGCCGCTGTTCTGGCGGGTACACCCACAAGGGTTGTCATCTGTCAGCCCGCGATCGACCGCGATTACCGTGGCCGGATGAGCCTGACCGTGCGGGCACCGGCGCGCACCGACCACTGGCGGTCCCTCCCGGGCGAGACGCGCTGGGTCGACTACTCCCACCAGCAGGTCGGGGACGACCTCGTCGTCTACCTCCACACGTTCCGCCGCGTGCGCGAGCGGTACGACGGCCGCACCGACGTGCTGCTGTGGAAGCCGGCGACGACCGGCCTGGCCCACCGCTACGTCGAGGGCGAGTGGGTCGACGTCGTCGACGTCGAGCGCGCGTGGCCTCCGACGGACCTGGTGCACGTCCCGCGGCGCGAGCGGACTACCCCTCGTCGAGGCCGTGCTCGATGGCGTAGCGGGTGAGCTCGACCCGGTTGTGCATCTGCAGCTTGCCGAGGGTGTTCTGCACGTGGTTCTGCACGGTGCGGTGGGAGACCACCAGCCGCTCGGCGATCTGGCGGTAGGACAAGCCCTTGGCGACCATCTTCAAGACCTCGGTCTCGCGGTCGGTCAGCGGGGTCAGCGGTCCTTGGGGGGTCTGGGGGGTCTGCTCGGAGTGGCGCTGGAACTCGCCCAGCACCAACCCGGCCAGGCCGGGCGTGAAGACCGGATCGCCCTCGGCGGTCCGGCGTACGGCGTCCAGCAGCTCCTCGCGCGAGGCCGACTTCACCAGGTAGCCGGTCGCGCCGGCCTTCACTGCCGCGAGCACGTCGGACTGCTCGCCCGAGGCCGACAGGATCAGCACGCGCGCCTCCGGCAGCTGCTCCGCGATCGCGGCGGTGACCGCCACCCCGTCGGGCTCGGGGATCCGCAGGTCGAGGAGCACCACGTCCGGCCGGGCGGCGGGGAACCGCGCCATGGCCTCCCGGCCGTCGGCGGCCGTGGCGACCACCTCCAGCCCGGCGGCGGCCAGGTCGCGCTCCACGGCCTCGCGCCACAGGGGGTGATCGTCGACCACCATCACCCGGATGCTCATGCCGGCGAGCCTAGATGAGTGGGTCCACGGATCGTGCCAGCAAGCATCGCGCAGCGCGCGCGACAGCGGACTCACCCATCGAGGGGGACCGTGAGCTCCCACTCCGTGCCGAACGCACCCGTGGTGAGTACGGCGGTGCCGCCCAGGTCGGCGAGCCGGCCGCGGATCGACCCGGTCACACCGAGGCGACCCTGCTCGGCCGCCTCCTCGAGCCGGCCGGGCGGGATACCGGGTCCGTCGTCGCGCACCGACAGCTCCACCCGGTCGGGGAACGCCTGGAGCAGCACCCAGGCGGGGGCCCGCTCGCCCACGTGGACCCGGACGTTGTCCAGGCAGGCACGCACCGCGGCCACCAGCTCGAGCCCCACGGCCGTCGGCAGCTCGACCGGGGCTCCGGGCGTCGAGACCGTGACGGCGTACCCGCGCTCGAGCTCGGTCAGCTCGGCCACCAGGTCGACCGTCCCCTCCGTGGCCGGCACCAGGTCGTCCTGGGTGCGGATCAGTCGTCGCAGCGCGCGCTCCTGCTCCCCGGCCAGGCGGCCGAGCTCCGCACCCTCGCCGCCCAGCTCGCGACCGCGCCGCTGCACCAGTGCGAGCACCTGCAGGACACCGTCGTGCACGGCCCGAGCCAGGCGCGCGCGCTCGGCGGCCATCGCCGCGGCCCGCTCGGCGACCTCCCGCTCGGTGGCCATCCGCTGCACGGAGCCGCTCATGAACCCGACGATCGGGCCGGCGATCACGAGCAGGAACGCGTTGCCGTAGTCGGACTGCGCGACATCGGCTCGCTGGACGAGGTCGGCGGTGGCCAGCACGAGCCCGGCGGCGAGCCCGCCCTGCCACCGGTAGTGGATCGACCAGCTGAGCAGCGCGCCGGCGATCCAGAACCCGGGCAGGCTGGCGGTGAAGTCGTCGCCCTTCACGAGCGGTGAGAGCAGCAGCATCCCCAGTGCGATCCCGAGGTCGGGCCCGAGGACGAGGGCCGTGCGCCGGTCCGGCGCCGCACAGGCCCACGTCACGAGAGCGGTCCACCCGACCATCACCGCGATGCAGGCCGCTCCGACTCGAGGGTGGGTGAAGTCGTCGGCTCGGTAGATGCTCAGCGCGACGGTGTTGAGGAGCACGATGACGCGCAGCACGGCGAGTGCGCGGAAGAGCCGGCTCTCGACCGCGACCGCGGCGGGGGAGGACCACGAGCTCACGTGGCGCAGTTTCGCACCTCAGGCGCTCGGGGGCGGTGATGGCGGTGTCGAGCCTCGACATCCATGGATCTGAGTACGCGTACCCGTGCCGGTGCGGCGCCGGTCCGATGGGATCAGGTCATGGAATCCAACGCACCCACCGCCAAGAACACCAACGCCTTCTTCGCCCAGGCCGCCATCGCCTTCGGGGTCTCGCTGCTCACGATGCTGCTCGCGATCTTCTACCTCCCCAGCGACCCGTGGCCCAAGGCGTTCCTCGCCCTCGGGACGCTGTTCCTGACCACCTCGGCGTTCACGCTCGCCAAGTGCGTGCGCGACGCCCAGGAGACGCAGTACGTCGTCTCCCGGCTCGACCAGGCCCGGGTCGACCGGATCCTCGCCGAGCACAACCCGTGGAAGGAGGTCGGGTGATCACCGGATCGCGATGACCGTCGTCCCGCGCCAGGTCTTCACCCGAAAGTCACGGTGCGACCACCCGGCGGGTCTTCCATTTCTCCCGAGTTCGGAGTATTCAAGAAGTCAGCAGTCGACAGGCCTCGGAACCGCCCTTACGCAGTGGCGATCCGAGGCCATGTCGTGTCAGGGCGTCCGGGCGCTCAGGCCCGGTCGGAGTCCCGTGTCCGTGCGCCCCTGAGACGCGGCGCGAGCGCAGGTCGCCCCTCAGGCGGTGCGGGCCAGCGGTCGGACCCGGCCGATCTCGGCCAGCACCGACATGATCGACCGCGGGGTCATGCCGGTCGCGAGCAGTGCGCGGCACGCCGCGTCGACCACGGGGTCGCCGGTCGCGGCGCCGTCCTCCAGGCAGGCGAGGAGGTCGTCGGGCCAGCTCTGATGCCTGATCGCCATGCTGCCTCCTCTGATCGGGGCGGGTTGTCGTTCATCGAGTGTCGGACGGGTGTGACGTGGGCGACAGGGACCTTGGTCCTGGTCCAGAGGTCCCTGTCTCCCGGGCTGCCGTCCTGGGGTCAGGCCGCCGGGGTGGCGCGGGTGCGCCGGCCCGCGTGCCGCGTCAGGAGCGCGAGCACCCGGGCCCTGCCCTCGGTGAGGTCGCGCGGCCAGACCCGCGCGACCTCCGCGAACGCGCGCTCGACCGCGGCCTCGGCGCGGTGCTGGTCGGCGTGCAGGCAGCACGCCAGCCGCCAGGCGGCCGGGATCGTGGCGTCGTAGAGCTCCTCGGGAGAGGGTGGGTCAGTGACGGTCATCGGGTCCTCCCCGGTTGTGTTCAACGCGGTGTTGAGGTTTAGGGTACAACTATGAACATGATGTCGAGTTCTGCGCAAGAGGTGACCCTCTCGATCGGCGATCTCGCCGAGCGCACCGGCGTCGCGCCCGCCACCTTGCGCATGTGGGAGCAGCGCCATGGCTTCCCGGTCCCCATGCGGCTCGCCAGCGGACACCGCCGCTACCGAGCTGAGGACGCGGTGGTTGTGGAGGACGTGCTGCGGCGCCGCGAGGAGGGGGTTCGCCTCGACGTCGCGATCGAGCAGGCCACGGCCAAGCTCGCGGAACACGCCGAGCAGTCCCCGGCGTCGGTGTTCGCCGAGCTCACCCGGCGCCACCCCGACCTGGCCGTCCACCGGCTGCGGAAGTCGTCCCTCATCGCGCTGTCGTGGGCGATCGAGGACGAGTTCTGCGCCAAGGCGTCGCGCCCCTACCTGTTCGGTGCCTTCCAGCGCCCGGAGTTCCTCGAGTCGTCGCAGCCGCGGTGGCGCGAGCTGGCCCGGGTCGCGCGGGCGGCGTACGTCTTCGCCGACTTCGCGCAGCGCGACGCGGCCGCGCGACCGGTCGAGGTCGACCTGGCCGAGGATGCCCCGATGCGTCGCGAGTGGGTGCTGGTCTGCGACTCACCCGAGCTCTCCGCCGTCCTGTCGGCCTGGGAGCTGCCCGGTCAGCACGACGTGCCCGACCGGGAGCGGGTCTTCGAGAGCGTCTGGACCGTCGACCCCGCGGCGACCCGCGAGGCGGCCCGGGTGTGCGCGCGCATGGCCGCCGCCGCGGACGCCGCCGGCGCGGCCGAGGTGGCCGCCGAGCTGGCCGCCCGCGAGATCGAGTCGCGCCCCGACCTGGTTGCGGTGACGGCACTGTTCAACCGCGTCGTCGCCTACGGAGACGCGGCCGCCGGGCGGGACCGGCGGCGCACCCGCCAGGACTAGCCCTCGGAGCCGGGAAGGCGGGTTCGCCGGACGTGCACTGCGGCGGCACCTAGCCTCGCCCCGTGCCCCTCTCTGCTCGTCGTCGCTTCGGCCTGCCCGCAGCACCCGCCATCGCGCTGACCGCGGCCCTCCTCCTGCTCACCGCCGCGTGCTCGGCCGGGGGGTCGGACGGGGGCTCGGACGGCGGTCCCGGAGGGGCGAAGCCGGCCGCCCACACCGGGCGTGAGGGCGACGGGTGGACGGTCCTGCACTACTCGATGGCCGACACCAACCTCGAGCCGTTCATGGTCGCCGACGTCAACGAGCTCGGGGCCGTGGGCTCCAACGAGAACCTGCAGATCCGTGAGTTCATGGACCGCTCGAGCGAGTACGGCGAGGATGCGGTGCTCGACCAGGGCAGCTGGGTCGGCAGCCGCGTGCTGGACCTGGGCGCGGATGGTGCGACCGAGGTCGTGGACGACCTCGGGGACGTCGACTCCGCCGACCCGGCCGTGCTCGCGTCGTTCATCGCCGACGGCATCGAGGCGCACCGAGCCGGCCACTACGCCCTGGTGATCTCCGATCACGGCGCCTCCTGGCCGGGCATCGGGCCCGACGAGGGCAGCGACTACGACGTCCTCGACCTCGCCGAGATCACCGACGCGATCTCGAGCGGGCTGGAGCAGGCCGGGGTCGACAAGCTCGACCTGCTGGGCTTCGACGCATGCCTGATGGCGAACTACGAGGTCGCGAGCGCCGTCGCGCCGTTGGCCGACCGGCTGGTCGCCTCGCAGGAGCTCGAGCCCGGCCACGGCTGGGACTACGGGTCGCTCCAGCTGTTGGCCGACGACCCGGACGCCACGGCGGACGAGCTCGGCGAGGAGATCCTGTCCGGTTTCGCGGGCCAGGCCGCCGACCAGGGCACCCAGGACCAGATCACGCTCGCGCTGATCGACCTGACCAAGATGGGCGCCGTCGACGAGGCGGTCTCGGGCTTCGCGAACGCGCTCACCGAGCAGTCCACCGACGTCGCGCCGGTCGTCGGGCAGACCGAGGCGACCACGCTGGGGTTCGGCAAGAGCCCGGACGAGACGCAGGACAAGCACCTCAGCGACCTCGGCCTGCTGGCGCGGGGGATCGGGGATGCCGCGCCCGAGGTGGCCGAGCAGGCCGATGCCGTGGTCGGCGCCCTCGACGACGCCGTGGTCGACACGGTCGACGGGCTCGGCACCGCCGGCGCCACCGGGCTGTCGATCTACCTCCCGCCCGTGCCCGGGCTCGCGGACCCGGCGTACGCCGACGTCGCCACCTCCGGCGACTGGGCCGGCTTCCTCGACGCCTACTACAGCGCCGGCGAGGCGATCCCGGCCGCCGAGCAGCCGGAGTTCACCGACCCTGCGGACGGGCCCGACGTCAGCTTCGACGACGACGGCAGCATCACCTTGACAGGCACGTTCGACCCGGCCGCGCTCGACAACATCACCGAGGCGACGATCAGCTACGCCCTGGTCAACGACGACGACTCGGTCACCTACCTCGGTGAGGAGGTCGCCGACTTCGCCGACGACGGTGCCGCACCGGAGGCCTCGGGCAACTACGACCTCACGGTCCTGCAGATCACCGACGGGGAGGACACCGCCTACGCCTACGTCGACCTGGGCCTCAGCGACGACCTCAGCACCGCGTCCTTCGACGTACCCCTCACCTACTACGCCTCCACCGATCGCCGCGGTAAGCACCCGCTCGATGCGCAGCTGTCGCTGGTGCTCGACATCGAGGCGGGTGAGTTCACCAGCGAGACCATCTACATCTACGACGAGGAGTCGGGCGGGTACGGCGAGCTCGCGCCCGACCCGGAGGGCATCATCGTCCCCGACGTGCTGACCGTGGGCGCCGACGGCGAGCAGACCTGGGAGCCCACCACCGACGTCGGGCTGTACGCCGACATCGCGAACCTGACCTACGAGTTCGTGCCGCTCGACTCCGGCACGACGATCCAGGCGGACCTCACGCTCTACGACTTCGGGGGCAACTCCAGCACGTTGAGCTCGCTGGTCGAGGTGCCGTAGCGCCGCCGAGCCGGCTCGCCGCCCGGGGGGCGTCAGGCACACTGAACCGCATGCATCTCGGGCATGCGGTCGTGGTCGGCGTCCTCTCAGCGGTGGTCGTGGTGGGTGTGCTGCCCGCTGCCTCCGCGGCACCGACGCTCCGGGCGGCGACGTCCGAGCTGTCCCTGCGCGCGGATCCGGCGTATGCCGACGACGACACCGGCCTGCACGTCGAGCTGGTCGACGGGGGAGGGGCACCGGTTGCGAACGCCCCGGTCACCCTCGAACGGAGCACCGCGGACGGTTGGTCTCCGGTGGCGACGGTGACCACCGGCGAGGACGGCCGGGCCGCCCAGTCGGTCACGCTCAGCCGGGCGCCCGGCGACAACGTGTTCCGGGCGACCTTCGCCGGCGACGAGAGCCACGACGCGGCGACCGCCCAGACCCAGGCCGAGCTGAAGCGACGGGCCAGCCGGCTGATGGTCGGTGGGCCGGGCACGGTGGTCGACGGCAGGCCGGTCGCCGTCAGCGTGCGGTGGACGACCAAGGGCGGAACACCCGTCGCGGGCCGGGTCACGCTCTACCGGTCGCTCGGCTCCGGCCCGTGGCGGCGTGTCCGCACGCTCACGACCGGTGACGACGGCCGCGCGCGCATCACCACGACCCCGCGGCTGGACTCGCGCTGGCGGGCTCGAGCGGCGGCACAACCGTGGGTCGCGGGCGACCGCAGTCCGGTGCACCGCATCGACAACCTGCCGCCCGGCAGGCCGGTGCGCCTGCCGCGGGCCGCGCCCGCCCCGCGCCGCCACCTGCCGCCGCAGCCGCACGCGGTCGGGGCCGGGGCGAACGTCGTGGTGAGCGCGATCCCGGACGCCATCTGGCGACAGATGACGGGGGCCTCCTGGCATCGCGGCTGCCCGGTCGGGCGGGCCGGCCTGAGGCTGGTCCGGGTCAACTACTGGGACTACGACGGCTACCCACGGCGTGGGGAGCTCGTCGCGAGCACCACGGCCGCTCGGGCGATGGGGTCGGCGTTCGCCGAGATGTTCCGCCGGGAGCTGCCGGTGCGCGCGATGTACCGCGTCGACCGCTTCGGCTGGGGCGGGCGCTCCCACGGCGGCAACGACTACGCGTCGATGGCGGCCGGCAACACCTCGGCCTTCAACTGTCGCGACGTCACCGGCCGTCCGGGCGTCCGCTCGCCGCACAGCTACGGCCGGTCGCTCGACGTCAACACCTGGGAGAACCCCTACCGCTCGGCGCAGGGCACCGTACCCAACACCTGGTGGCAGTCCCACTCCCACCCGCGCGTCGCCTGGCGCTCGCGCTCCCACCCGGTCGTGGCGCTGATGGCGCGTCACGGGTTCCGCTGGACCTACGGGCTCGGGGACACCCAGCACTTCGACTACGTCGGCAGCCGGGCCCGGGCCGAGGTCTCGCCGCGTCCGTGCGACCGGTGGTGCGACGAGGTGGTGACTGATCCGCAGCCCACGGGCTAGCGTCCCGCGCATGGTCGCCTTCCTCGTCGCCGGCGTGATCCTCGGAGTGCTCGCCCGGGTGCTCCACCACGAGCCCGACGACCCGGGCGTGCCTGTCACCCTGGTGCTGGGCGTGGCCGCCGCCGCGGTCGGCGGCGCCGGGATGAACCTCGTCCTCGGCGACCCGCTGACCGACCTGGGGGCCTGGAGCTTCGCCGCGGCCTGCGTGCTGTCGTTCGTGCTGCTCGGCCTGCTCGAGGGCGGCGTGGGCAGGAAGCGGCCGTGAGCGACTGCGTGTTCTGCGGGATCGTCGCCGGAGACGTCCCCGCCGACGTGGTGATCGAGGACGACGACTTCGTCGGGTTCCTCGATCGGCGGCCGCTGTTCAAGGGGCACACGTTGCTGGTGCCGCGCGAGCACATCGTCACGCTCCCGGACCTGCCCGCGCGACTGCGCGACGGGTTCCTGGCCGCCGGGCAGCGGCTCGCGACCGCGATGGTCGACGGGCTCGGCGCGCAGGGCAGCTTCGTGGCGATGAACAACGTCGTCAGTCAGTCGGTGGCGCACCTGCACCTCCACGTGGTGCCGCGCACCAAGGGCGACGGGCTGCGCGGGTTCTTCTGGCCGCGCACGACGTACGCCGACGGTGAGGCGGCGGCGTACGCCGAACGGTTGCGCACATCACTTCGCTGACCGGCAACCATCGCGACCAGGGCGGCGTCGGATGGGTATGCGAGCACGCCTCCTCGGCATCCTGGCCCTGATCCTCCCGCTCCTGGCCCTGCCCTCCGCGGCTCCCGCGGTCGCCGCCCCCGCGCCCGGTGAGGGGTGGTACCTCGCCGTCGTCGACCACGGACCCCGCGGGGAGTTCGGCATCGAGCCGACCCGGCAGCGGCTGGTGCTGATCGCCCCCGACGGCGAGCAGCGCACGGTGCTCGAGCGCAGGGCCGGGATCCAGCTCGTGGACTGGACGCCCGACGGGGCCACCGCGCTGCTGCTGGCGGGCCGCGACGGCCATCACCGGGCGATCGCCGTGGACGTAGCCACCGGTGACACCACCTCGATGCGCGTCCCGTACGACGCGGCGACCGTCGTCCTGGCGCCGGACGGCACCGGGCTGCTGGTCGCCTCGTTCGGCGACGGCATGGGCGAGCCCCTGTCACGCGTCGCGTGGGACGGCACCCGGACTCGCTTCGAGACCCGGATGAACAGCGCGGTGCTGCCCTCCCTGGACGGCACCACCCTGCTGACCAACGGCTCGCGCTGGGGCGTCCACGTGATGCGAGTGCTCTCAGCCGTCGACGGCTCCGTCGTACGCCGGATCCCGGTCGACGGGCACTGCCAGCCGGTGCGCTGGTGGGACGCCGACCGGGCGCTGGTCACCTGCGACGGCGACCTGGCGCTCCTCGACCCCGCCACCGGCGACGTCGAGAGCCTCACCCACCGCCACGATCGCCGGATCGGCGACCTCGGTCACCTGGACGCCCGGCGGATCGACAGCGGCCTGTTCGTGCAGGTCGCGGGACCGTGCGGATACGTCTTCCTCGGCCGGCAGCACCCCGACGGCCGGGTCACCCAGGTCGACGTGCCGCGTGCCGTGGGCAACGTGATCCTGCTCGGGGCGACCGCGGACCGGCTGGTGATCGAGCACGCCCAGAGCTGCGACGGCGGCGCGCCACGGTCGGTGATCGCCCGGTTCGACCCCGCCACGGGCCACGAGCGCACCCTGGTGCGGCTGCCCCGCTCGGAGGACTTCGGCCGGATCCTGGAGTTCGGGACGCGTCAGGCCCTCGGTTACTGACCGGTTCGGACGTCGCTAGGGTGGGCCCGGACGGGACCGACCGCCGGGCCCGCCGGACCACGAGGAGCCACTTCCATGGGCCGTTTCGACGGACGGGTTGTTGTTGTCACCGGCGCCGCACGCGGCATCGGCTTCGGGACCGCGACGCGGTTCGCCGAGGAGGGCGCCTCGGTCGCCGTCCTCGACCTCGACGAGGCCGCCGCCGCCGAGTCAGCCGCGAGGCTGCCGCTCGCCGACGGCGCCAAGGCAGTCGGCATCGGCTGCGACGTCAGCGACAGTGCGGCCGGCGAGGCCGCGATCGAGCGCGTCGTCGCCGAGCTCGGCGGCATCCACGTGCTGGTCAACAACGCCGGCATCACCCGCGACAACCTGCTCTTCAAGATGACCGACGACGACTGGGACCTGGTCGTCAACGTCCACCTGCGCGGGGCCTTCGTGATGACGCGCGCCGCCCAGAAGCACTTCGTGGCGCAGAAGTACGGCAAGATCCTCAACCTCTCCAGCGTCTCGGCGCTGGGCAACCGCGGCCAGGCCAACTACTCGGCCGCCAAGATGGGCATCCAGGGGTTCACCCGCACGCTCGGCATCGAGCTCGGCCCGTTCGGCATCAACGCCAACGCGATCGCGCCCGGTTTCATCGCGACCGAGATGACCGACGCCACCGCCGCGCGTCTGAAGATGGACGTCGAGGAGTTCCGCAAGCTCAACGCCGAGGCCAACCCGGTCCGCCGCGTGGGCTATCCCGAGGACATCGCGGCCGCGGCGGCGTTCCTGTGCAGCGACGAGGCGTCGTACATCACCGGTCAGACGCTGTACGTCGACGGCGGCGCCAAGCTGGGGTGAGGGACGCGTCCCTCCTGGGCGCGCCTCCCCATCCGGACGGCGCGCCGCTGCACACTTGAAGTCGACCAGACCACACGAGTTTGATGATTCGGAGCGATCCCGTGCGCCGTGCCCGCCTCACCTCCACCGCCCCCCTCGTGGCTCTCGCCGTCACCGCGAGCCTCGCGCTCGCCGGCTGCGGCGGTGGCAGCGACTCCGGCGGCGACAAGACCCCGGCCTCGCAGCAGGTCGAGGGCGCCCAGGAGGTCGCGGCGGACTGGCCGCTGACCGGGCTGCCCGTCACCGGTGACGACGAGGTCGAGCAGGACCACCCGGTGCTCGTGGCCAAGATGGACAACACCTACGCGAGCGCGCCCCAGATCGGGCTCGGGTCGGCCGACCTGGTCGTCGAGGAGCTCGTCGAGGGCGGGCTCACCCGGCTGGCTGCGTTCTACTACTCCAAGATCCCCGACCTGGTGGGCCCGGTGCGCTCGATGCGCGCCAGCGACATCGGGATCGTCTCCCCGGTCGGCGCCACCATGGTCACCAGCGGCGCCGCCGGCCAGACGATCGCGCGGATCAAGGGGGCCGGGATCCAGTTCTTCCAGGAGGGGGCGAAGGGCTTCGAGCGCGACAACTCGCGCAGCGCGCCGTACAACCTCTTCGCGCACCTGACGCAGGTCGCCACCGAGGCGAAGACCGACGCCGCTCGGCCTCGCGACTACCTGCCCTGGGGTGACGAGAGCGCGTTCCCGAAGGGCCAGCCGGCCAAGACCATCGCCGCGGTGTTCGGCGGCGGTCACACCACGAACTGGACGTACGACGGCAAGGGCTACGTCAACGAGAACAGCTATGCCGCCGACGGCGACCAGTTCCCGGCCGACACGGTTCTCGTGTTGCGGGTGCAGGTCGGTGACGCCGGCTACCTCGACCCGGCCGGCAACCCGGTGCCCGAGACCAAGCTCGAGGGCAAGGGCGACGCGATGATCTTCCACGGCGGCCGCCTGGTCCGTGGGACCTGGGAGAAGAGCGGTCTCGACTCGCCGATCACCCTCTCGACCAAGGCCGGCAAGCTGGACGTTCCCGCGGGCCACACCTGGATCGAGCTGGTGCCCGCCGCCAGCGGTAACGTCACGTTCGCCAAGTAGGCCCACCGCGGCGGGCCTCCGGGGTCAGTCGACGGTCTCGACGACCTCGCCCGAGGGCAGCTCGACGCCGCTCTCGGCGAGCGCCCGGAAGCCGGCGAGGATGAAGCCGATCGCGGTCTCGACGTTCGCCGCGGCCTGGATCGGGTCCGGGGCGCTCGAGACCGACTCGCCGGCGGAGGACATCGCGCCGAAGAAGATCCGCGCGAACGTCTGCTGCAGTGCGTCGTCGAGCTGCCACTTGCCGGCCGCGAGCACCGACTGGACGATCTCGAGGACGTTCGCGAACGTCGAGCGCTCCTCCTGCTCGCGGTAGCGCTCGTAGCCGAGCACGGAGGGGCCCTCCTGGATCACGATCCGGCGGTAGCGCGCCTCTCGCACGACCTCGAGGAACGCCCGCAGGCCCGCCTGGGCCTTCTCCCACGGGTCGCGGTGGCCCTTGAGGGCCTTCTGGATCGCCCGGGCCGCGTCGTTCTCGACCCGCTCGAACACGGCCTCGAAGAGCGCCTGCTTGCCGCTGTAGTGGTGGTAGAGCGCGCCCTTGGTGACCCGGGCGCCGGCCACGATCGCGTCGAGGGAGGTCGCGGCGTACCCGTTCTCGGTGAAGAGCTCCTCGGCGACGTCGACCAGGGCGCGCTTGGTCGAGGCGGAGTACTGCTGCCGGCGACTGGCGCCCGGCACCGGGACGCCCGGCACCCGGGGGACCAGCTTGGAGACCGACGGCTTGCTCATAGTCCGGGCAGCCTAGGCCATTCCGTCGGTACGTACCCCCGGTACGGGTGACCACGATCACCGCGGCTGCGATTGCGTACCGTCGGTATGGTTACGTACCGTGGGTACGTACTTACGGTATGTAGGCCGTGCCCCTTCGAAGGAGCAGACCATGACCTGGAAGTCCTTCCACTCTCGCGGTGAGATCCTCCGCGCCGTGATCACCACCGCCAACGAACGCCGCGACGGCGTCCTCCCGATGGACGTCGAGGGCGTCACCGACACCTTCGGCGACGAGCTCACCCTGCTCGGCGCCCTCCAGCTGCGCTGGCACACCCGGCTTGCCGGTCGCATCGACCGTGAGCTGATGAGCCAGCCCCTGGACCTCGAGGGCGCCGTCCTCGCCGCGTGGCACGCCACGGCCGACGAGCTGCCCGGCGTGCTCGCGATCCTCGACCACTACCGCGCCGAGCCCCTCGACGAGCCCATGGCCGAGGCCATGACCAAGTCGTCGGCGAAGGAGCGGATCATGCTGGCCGTGATGGCCGGCCGGGTCAGCACGCCCGACCGGGTCGCGGTCCGGGTCGGTGCGTCGATCGAGGCCCAGGCCCGCGCGACGTACCGCCCGGTGCGTCCCGCGGTGCCCTCTCGTCGAGCCGCCCACCCGCGGCTCCTCGCTCGCCTCAAGGCCGCGCTCGCGGCCTGAGCCCCACGACCGACAGCCCCGACCCGGCGCACCCTCCCAGGGGACGATTGCACTCGCAGTCGCCCTACCGCGCCGGGCGGGGGTTGTCGCCTGCCTCGCCGGACCTGCTCCGCCGGCCGTGCCGGTGGGTGATGATGGAGACATGACCGAGGCCCGGGCCGGGATGCTGCTGGTGGCGACGCCTGCGCTGCTCGACCCGAACTTCGCCGCGACCGTGGTGCTGCTTCTCGACGTCGACGAGCAGGGTGCGCTCGGGGTCGTGCTCAACCGGCCGTCGGCGGTCCCGGTCGACGAGGTCCTCGACGGCTGGGGCGAGGTCGTCACCGAGCCCGAGGTGCTCTTCCAGGGTGGGCCGGTCGGCCTCGACGGCGCCCTCGCGGTCGCCACCCTCGCCCGGCCCGACGACGTCCCGGTCGGCTTCCGCGTCGTCGACGGCCTGCTCGGCCTGGTCGACCTCGACACGCCAGTGGAGCTGATGCGCGGCGGCCTCCACGGGCTGCGCATCTTCGCCGGCTACGCGGGCTGGGGCGCCGACCAGCTGCGCGGCGAGATCGAGGAGGGCAGCTGGTACGTCGTGCCGGGGGAGTCGGCCGACGTCTTCCGCCCCGACTGCACCGACCTGTGGCGCGACGTCCTGCGCCGCCAGCCCGGCGAGCTCGCCTGGAACTCCACCCGCCCGTTCGACCCCGACCTCAACTGAGGCGGGTGCCGACTCGGCGCGTCTGCACGCGTGTGGGGGTCGAGTCGGCGCAACTGCACGCGCAGCGAGGGTCGAGTCGGCGCGTCTGCACGCGTGTGGGGGGTCGACTCGGCGCAACTGCACGCGTGGCGGGGGTCGAGTCGGCGCAACTGCACAGACGGGGCGTGCAGTTGCGCCGACTCGGTGGTCTGGGGCGTGCAGTTGCGCCGACTCGGTGGTCTGGGGCGTGCAGTTGCGCCGACTCGGTGGTCTGGGGCGTGCAGATGCGCCGACTCGGTGGAAGGGGCGGAGGGGGGCAGGACCGTGGCCGGGCTCGATTACAGTGGGGTCCGTGACCACCATCGGATTCTCGACAGACACGGACGTCCGTGAGGACCGACGTACCGTCCCGACCGACGAGGGTGACCACGAGCGGTTCTCCCACTACGTCGACAAGGACAAGCTCACCGAGGCCATGGTGATGGGGACACCCGTCGTGGCCCTGTGCGGCAAGGTGTGGGTGCCGAGCCGGGCTCCGGAGAAGTTCCCGGTGTGCCCGGACTGCAAGGAAGTCTGGGAGTCCCTCCGCGACGACTCGGACAAGAACGCGTGACGGGTCGGCCCGAGGCCGACCTCCAGCCCAACGCGCTGACCCCGGCCTGGCCGGAGCGTGCTGCCTGGGGAACGGCCCCGTCGCTGCGCGCGTGGCAGTCGGCCGCGATGCGGCAGTACTTCACCGACCAGCCGCGCGACTTCCTGGCGGTCGCCACCCCGGGAGCAGGGAAGACGACGTTCGCGCTCTCGGTCGCCGCCGAGCTGCTGGGCCGGCGGATCGTCGACCGGATCACGGTCGTCGCGCCCACCGAGCACCTCAAGCTCCAGTGGGCCGAGGCCGCCGCGCGGGCGGGGATCCCGATCGACCCGACCTACGCCGCGGGCAAGGGCAAGACCTCGCAGGACTTCGTCGGCATCGCGGTGACGTACGCCGGTGTCGCCGTCAACCCGCTCGCGATGCGCATCCGCACCGAGCGCTTCAAGACCCTGGTGATCCTCGACGAGGTGCACCACGCCGGCGATGCACTCAGCTGGGGCGAGGGCGTCCGCGAGGCGTTCGAGCCCGCCAACCGCAGGCTGGCCCTGACCGGTACGCCGTTCCGCTCCGACATCAACCCGATCCCGTTCGTCACCTATGCGCCCGGC
The DNA here is from genome assembly GCF_057747975.1 of Nocardia sp. 149-1B. Classification (NCBI taxonomy): domain Bacteria; kingdom Bacillati; phylum Actinomycetota; class Actinomycetes; order Mycobacteriales; family Nocardiaceae; genus Nocardia; species Nocardia sp. 149-1B. The sequence goes on along the minus strand of NZ_CM173233.1, from coordinate 3,572,760 downwards.
GCCGACGGCGTCCCGCGGTCGGTCGCCGACTTCACCTACGGCTACGCGCACGCGCTCGCCGACCACGTCGTACGCCCCGTCCTGTTCATGGCGTACTCCGGTGAGATGCAGTGGCGCACGCGCGCCGGCGACGAGATCGCGGCCCGCCTGGGTGAGCCCCTCACCAAGGACCTCACGGCCCAGGCGCTGCGCACCGCGCTGGACCCGAGCGGGTCCTGGATCCCGTCCGTGCTGGCCGCCGCCGACAGCAGGCTCACCGAGGTACGCCGCCACGTCCCCGACGCCGGCGGCCTGGTGATCGCCAGCGACCAGGACTCGGCGCGCGCCTACGCCAAGGTGCTCAAGCAGGTGAGCGGCGAGCCGGCGACGGTCGTGCTCTCCGACGAGAAGCTCGCCTCGAAGCGGATCACGGAGTTCACCGACAGCGACCGCCGCTGGATGGTCGCGGTGCGGATGGTCTCCGAGGGTGTCGACGTGCCCCGGCTGGCCGTCGGCGTCTATGCGACGACGACCTCGACGCCACTGTTCTTCGCCCAGGCGGTGGGGCGTTTCGTGCGCGCCCGCGGCCGGGGCGAGACCGCGTCGGTGTTCCTGCCCTCGGTCCCGAGCCTGCTGGGGTTCGCCTCGGAGATGGAGGTCGAGCGCGACCACGTGCTCGGCCGGCGCGTCAGCGACGAGGGCGACATCTTCGCCGCCGAGAACGACCTGCTCGCCCAGGCGAACGCCGGCGAAGCGGCCTCTGACGAGCTCGAGTCGTCGTGGGAGGCACTGGGCTCGGAGGCGAGGTTCGACCGGGTGCTGTTCGACGGCGGCGAGTTCGGGCACTCCGGTGAGGTGCACGTCGGCTCGGAGGAGGAGATGGACTTCCTGGGGATCCCCGGGCTCCTGGAGCCGCACCAGGTGCGCGAGCTGCTGCAGACCCGGCAGAGCGAGCGCGCCCGCAAGCAGAAGGCCGCCGCGCCCGAGGTGGCCGGCGACTCGGTCGCGGAGGTCTCGACCCACGAGCACCTCGCGACGCTGCGCCGCGAGCTCAACGGTCTGGTCGCGGCCTGGCACCACCGCACCGGCCAGGCGCACGGCATCACCCACGCCGCCCTGCGCAAGGAGTGTGGGGGACCGGCGGCCGCGGTCGCCACGGCCGACCAGCTGCACGCCCGGATCGACAAGCTCCGCGAATGGGCGCTCCGCAAGACGTCCTGAGCACCGGCTCCGGGGCTCCCTAGACTCAGAGGCGTGCCGGCCGAGACCTCACAGACGCTGGACCGTGGACTGCGGGTCCTCGGCGCGCTGGCGGCATCGCCCGACGGCCTCACCGTGACCGAGCTGGCGGCCCGACTCCAGGTCAACCGGACGGTGGTCTACCGGCTGGTGAGCACGCTCGAGCAGCACGCGCTCGTACGCCGCGACCCGCGGGGCAGGCTGCACGTCGGGTTGGGAGTGCTGCACCTGGCCTCCGCGGTGCAGCCGGTGCTGCGCGACCTCGCCGTACCCGTGCTGCGCGAGCTGGCCGAGGCCGCGGGGTGCACCGCGCACCTGACGGTAGCCGACGGCGAGGAGGCTCTCGCGCTCGCGGTGGTGGAGCCGTCGTGGACCGACTTCCACGTCAGCTACCGGGTGGGGGCGCGGCACCCGCTGGTCCAGGGCGCGGCCGGCAAGGCGATCCTCCTGGGACGGCGCGGCGACCCTGCGCCGTTCGCGGTGACTGCCGGTGAGCTCCAGGCCGGAGCCCGGGGTCTCGCGGCGCCGGTGCGCGGCGTGGACGGCCTCGAGGCGAGCGTCGGGATCGTGACCCTGGGCAGTGACGTCGACGTCGACGTGGTCGGGCCGCTGGTGTGCCGGGCGGCCGAGGAGGTTGCGGCCCGGCTCTCGTGAGAGCCGGGCCGCGCCTCCCCATGGTGTCGGCGCCGGAGGGCGGCGACCAGGAGGGTCGTGGCTAGTAGGTGAAGCGTCCGACGAGTGCTTGCATGTCGGCGGCCATGCGGGCGAGCTCTTCGGCGGCTTGGCTGGTGCTGGTGGCGGCGGTGGTGGTGTCGGTGGCGGCGCGGGCGACGCCGGTGATGGTGTGGGCGATGTCGGTGGAGCCGGTGGCGGCTTCGGTGACGTTGCGCGACATCTCGTTGGTGGTGGCGGTCTGTTCCTCGACCGCGGAGGCGATCGTGGTCTGGGTGTCGCTGATCTGGGCGATGATCTCGGAGATGTGGCCGATGGCGACGACGGCTTCGCCGGTGTCGGTCTGGATGGCTTCGATGCGGCGGCTGATGTCTTCGGTGGCGCGGGCGGTCTCTTGGGCGAGTTCCTTGACCTCGTTGGCGACGACGGCGAAGCCCTTGCCTGCTTCGCCGGCGCGGGCGGCTTCGATGGTGGCGTTGAGGGCGAGGAGGTTGGTCTGTTCGGCGATGGAGTTGATGACCTTGATGACGTTGCCGACCTCGGTGGAGGAGTCGCCGAGCTTGGCGACGGTGGCGGTGGTGGCTTCGGCGGCTTCGACGGCGCGGCCGGCGACGGAGGCGGCGTCGGTGGCGTTGTGAGCGATCTCGCGGATGGAGGCGGACATCTCCTCGGTGCCGGCGGCGACGGTCTGGACGTTGTGGGAGACCTGTTCGGCTGCTGCGGCGACGAGGTCGGTCTGGGTGGCGGCGTCGGTTGCGGCGCCGGACATCTGGGTGGAGACCTCGGAGAGGCGGTTGGAGGCGGCGCTGAGGCCGTCGGCGTTGGTGCTCATCTGGCGCAGGGAGTCGGTGATGGTGTCGAGGGCCTCGTCGAGGGCGGCGGACATCTCGCCGACCTCGTCGCCGCGGTCCAGGGCGGAGCGTTCGCCGAGCTGTCCGGAGGCGACCAGACGGAGCTGGTCGACCATGTGCCGCACCGGACGCACCACGGAGCGGGTGACGAGCAGGAGCAGGCCGATGGCGGCGACGAGGACGGCCACCAGCGCCATCCACACGAGCCGGCGACCGGACTCCAGCTTGGACTCCTGGTCGTGCTGCATCTTCGCGACGCGGGCGTCGATGAGCTTCTGGAACCTGCCGGTGGCGTCGTACGTCGCCGACCACGACTCGCCGGCGGGGCCGCCGTTGACGCTGTCCATGACGTCCGGCAGCGCGGCGATCCCGCGGGTGGTCAGCATGGCGCGGATCTTGACGTCCTCGGCGAAGAACTGGTCGAAGCTGTTCTTGACCTCGGTGATGATCGCGTCCTCCTTGGACGTGAGCATCGAGCGGTCCATGGTGCTGAAGAGCTTGTCGATGCCCTGTTGCGAGGTGGCGAACCCCTGGACGTTGTAGTCCTCCGCGTCCAGGGCCTTCTTGACGCCGTAGGCGCCGATGTCGGCGAGGTAGAGGCCCTGCCAGCCGCTGATCTCGTTGATCGCGATCAGGAGCTGGTCGGAGTACTGCTGGCCGGCCTCGGCCCGCTCCACCTGGTCCTCGATCCCCGACGCGTCATGCTGCGCCTTCACGTCGAGCGCGAAGGCGGCCGCGATCAGCAGGCCGCACAGCGCGAAGACGGCACCCAGTCGTACTCCGATCCGGAGATTGTCGACGCGGCGTGCAAGCTTCTTCACCATGGCTCCCTTGTGTTGAGTTGGCTCGAGGCAGCCGAGGGTCGCCCGACGCTCTCGTGAGACAACATCGGCCGCGAGCCTCCTCGGATGAGCGGTCCGAGGTAGTGCAAGGTGCAATGAGTAGGTGAATCAATAGGTGAAGCGTCCGACGAGTGCTTGCATGTCGGCGGCCATGCGGGCGAGCTCTTCGGCGGCTTGGCTGGTGCTGGTGGCGGCGGTGGTGGTGTCGGTGGCGGCGCGGGCGAAGCCGGTGATGGTGTGGGCGATGTCGGTGGAGCCGGTGGCGGCTTCGGTGACGTTGCGTGACATCTCGTTCGAATCGGCCGCGAAACGTGTTACTTGAGAGTCCGGGCCAGGGGGAGCACCCGGTAGGGGACCTGGGTGGCCAGCGCGATCACGGTCGAGGAGCGCACGATCGTGGGTGCCTCGAGCACGAGGTCGATCACTCGTTGCAGGTCGGCGTTGGACCGCGCGACCACGCGCGCCCACAGGTCGCCGGCCCCGGTGATGGTGTGCACCTCGAGCACCTCCGGGATCGAGGCGAGGTGCTCGCCGACCGCGTCGTGACCTCCGGTGCGGGCGTCCTGCCGGATCTCGAGGGTGAGGAACGCCGTGACCGGGTAGCCCAGCGCGGCGGGGGACAGCTCGGGCCCCCAGCCGGTGATCACCCCGGCGGCGGTGAGCTTGTCCAGCCGCGCCTGGATCGTGCCGCGGGCGACGCCGAGGCGCCGCGAGGCCTCGAGCACGCCCACCCGCGGGTGCCGGGCGAACAGCTCGATCAATCTGCCGTCGAGCTGGTCCATCGAAGCGCCTCCAATTGAGCAATATGTCCAGCGAATCAGGTTAGCCTTGCACATCCTGTGTGACCCTGACCACGCTGCGGCCATGACATTGACACCGGACGAGCTCAAGGCCGATCTGACCCTCGAGCAGCTCAAGGAGCTGGTCGGGCTCGTGGAGTACGACGCGGAGAGCGACGTCTTCCCGGTCACCGGGTGGGACGCGATCGTCTTCGTCGTCGGCAATGCCACCCAGGCCGCGCACTACTACCAGTCCGCCTGGGGCATGGACCTGGTCGCCTACGCCGGACCCGAGAACGGCACCCGCGACCACAAGTCGTTCGTGCTCCGCTCCGGATCGATCAAGTTCGTCGTCACCGGCGCGGTCGACCCCGACAGCCCCCTGGCCGACCATCACCGCCGGCACGGCGACGGCGTGGTCGACATCGCCCTGGAGGTGCCCGACGTCGACCGCTGCATCGCCCAGGCCCGGAGCGCCGGCGCGCGGGTCGTCCGGGAGCCCGAGGACCTGACCGACGAGCACGGCACCGTCCGGATCGCCGCGATCGCGACGTACGGCGAGACCATCCACACCCTGGTCGACCGCAGCCGCTACGACGGCCCCTACCTGCCGGGCTACGTCGCCCAGCAGAGCACCTGGCAGAAGCGTCCGGGCCAGCCGAAGCGCCTCTTCCAGGCCCTCGACCACGTGGTCGGCAACGTCGAGCTCGGTCACATGGACGAGTGGGTGGCGTTCTACAACCGGGTCATGGGCTTCACGAACATGGCGGAGTTCATCGGCGACGACATCGCCACCGACTACTCCGCGCTGATGTCGAAGGTCGTCGCGTCGGGCAACCACCGAGTGAAGTTCCCGCTCAACGAGCCGGCGATCGCGAAGAAGAGGTCGCAGATCGACGAGTACCTCGAGTTCTACCGGGGCGCCGGCGCCCAACACCTCGCGGTGGCGACCAACGACATCCTGGCCTCGGTCGACGCGCTGCGAGCCAACGGCGTGGAGTTCCTCTCGACGCCCGACTCCTACTACGAGGACCCGGAGCTGCGGGCCCGGATCGGCAACGTGCGCGTGCCGATCGAAGAGCTCCAGCGGCGCGGGATCCTGGTCGACCGCGACGAGGACGGCTACCTGCTGCAGATCTTCACCAAGCCGCTCGGCGATCGCCCGACCGTGTTCTTCGAGCTGATCGAGCGGCACGGCTCGCTCGGCTTCGGCAAGGGCAACTTCAAGGCGCTGTTCGAGGCCATCGAGCGCGAGCAGGAGCTGCGGGGGAACCTGTGACCGACTCGTGTGCCTGAGCACGTTCCATGGCGCGTGCTCAGGCACACGACCCGTCGGTCGCCGAGGTCCTCAGGCCAGGTCGCCGAGCAGCTCGGCCTCGGCCTCCGCCTCGGCGGACGGCGCCCCGGCGTGCAGGGCGCGCCGGATAGTGGGCGTCCCGGCCGCCACGACGATCACGCCGATGGTGACCGCCCCGGCGCCGAACCAGAACGGTGCGTGCACGCCCACGTTCTCGCCCAGCTTGAGCGCGACGTAGGGCCCGAGCGCGCCGCCGGTGAAGCGGAGGAAGGAGTACGCCGCCGAGGCGACCGGCCGCTCGACGGGTGCGGCGCCCATGACCGCCTCGGTCACCAGGGTGTTGTTGACGCCGATGAACGCGCCCGCGAGCACGATGCAGCTCGCGACGACGGCCTGATGCTCGGCGTACACCGCGATCACGGCGAGGTCGGCGGCGAACAGCGCGAGCACCCCGGTGAGCGTGGGCAAGGTGCCGAACCGGCGCTGCAACACCGGCGCGGCCCACACCGAGGTGAGCGCGAGCAGCAGGCCCCAGCCGAAGAACGTCCAACCGACGTCCATGATGTCGAAGCTCGGCAGGGCGAACGGGCCGGCGGCCAGCAGCGTGAAGAAGCCGAGGTTGTAGAAGATCGCGACCACGCCGAGCAGCAGCAGGGCGGGGTGGCGCAGTGCCCGGAACGGGTCGGCGAGCGACGTACGCCGTCCGGTCGGCGGTGTCGCGGGCAGGAACAGGGCCGTGGCGACGACGGCGATCGTCATCAGTGCCGAGACGCCGAAGAACGGTCCGCGCCAGGAGTGCTCGCCCAAGAGGCCGCCGAGCAGTGGACCCGAGGCGATGCCGAGCCCGAGCGCGGCCTCGAACAGGATGATCGCCTGCCCGACCGAGCCCTTGGACGCGCTCACGATCGTGGACAGCGCGGTCGCGACGAACAGCGCGTTGCCCAGTCCCCACCCGGCGCGGAAGCCGATCACCGCGCCGACCGAGCCGGACGCTCCGGCCAGGCCGGCGAACACGATGATCAGCACGAGACCGGTGAGCAGCGTGCGCTTGGGACCGATCCGGCTCGACACCACGCCGGTGACGAGCATCGAGATGCCCATGATCGCCATGTAGCTGGTGAACAGCAGCGAGACCTGGCTCGGGCTCGCCTCGAGCTTCGCTGCGATCTCCTTGAGGATCGGGTCGACGAGCCCGATGCCCATGAAGGCGATCACGCAGGCGAAGGCAACGGCCCAGACGGCACGGGGCTGCCGGAGGCGACCGTGCTCGGAGGGTCGCTCGGTGGCGGACTCAGGGGAGGGGTTCACGAGATGGGGCCCTTCTCGAGGACGGCCCGGAGCACGGCGACGGCCGTGGCGAGGTCCTCGGTGGTGAGGTCGGGGTGGTCGGTCAGCAGCGCGGCGACGCGCTCGCCGTGGCGGCGGCGTACGCCCGCGAGCTCGGCTCGGCCCGCGGCGGTCAGGGTGACGACGTTGCTGCGGGCGTCGTCGGGATGGGGTGCCTTGGTGACCCAGCCGTGCCGCACGAGCTGGGCGACCGCCGCCGACATCGTCGGCTGGGAGGAGCGATCGACCGCGGCCAGCTGGGTGATCGCCAGGGGGCCGTGCTCGTCGAGCAGCGAGAGGATCCGTGTGCCGGCGGGCAGGTCCAGCTCGCGACGTACTGCGCGGACGAGGCGCGCGGCCTGGACGACCAGGTCGCTGGCGAGCTCGATGTCGGACACGCAGGACATAATGCATCGCAAACCTATGTAATTCCCACTCGGGCAGGATGTGGTCATGGCCACGTACGTCGGGTTCCTCCGCGCGATCAACCTCGGCGCCAAGCGGAAGTTCCCCAAGGACGACATCCGGGCGGCCGTCGCGGCGGCCGGCTTCACCGGCGTCGAGACCTACATCAACACCGGCAACATCCGCTTCGAGACCACGCTGCGGTCTCGGGCGAGGATCGAGTCGGTGCTCGAGTCCGCGTTCCTGGCCGATCGGGGGTTCGAGGTGCCGACGATCGTCTTCACGCCGGCGGAGCTCACGCGGATCGCCGAGCACGCGGCGACCTTCGGCCACGGCGGCCGGCACTACGTGTCACTGCTCAAGCAGGAGCCCTCGGAGGCGGCCGTCGCGGCGCTCGAGGCCACCGCGACCGCGGACGAGGTGGCCAAGGTCGGCGGGCGCGCCGTCCACCTCCTGCTGGGCGAGAACTACCACGAAGCGAGGCTCACCAACGCCGCCGTGGAGAGGCACCTGGGTGTCGCGACCAATCGCAACCTGACCGTCATCCAGGCGTTGGCCGAACGGTGGGGCGCATGACGCCGAACGGTGGTAGAACGTCCTGAGGATCACTCGTTTCCCAGGAGGAATTCGTGTCACAACCCATGCCGTCGCGTCGTGCTGTTCTCGCAGGTGGAGTCACCGGAGGTGCCGCGCTCGCGGCGGCCGGGTACGCCACCACCCCGTCGTACGCCGCGGAGTACGACCCCCGCAAGCCCGGCAAGCGCGTGCGCCTGACGGTGCTCGGCACGACCGACCTGCACGGCAACGTCTACAACTGGGACTACTTCAAGAACAAGGAGTTCGACAACTCCGCCCACGACGACATCGGCATCGCCAAGGTCGCGACGCTCATCGAGGCCATGCGCGCCGAGCGCAAGGGTGAGCCGATCCTCACCCTCGACGCCGGCGACACGATCCAGGGCACGCCGTTGGCGTACTACTACGCGCGGATCGCCCCGATCACCCAGGGGGGCGTGCACCCGATGGCGAAGGCGATGAACCTCGTCGGGTACGACGCGGCCGCGCTGGGCAACCACGAGTTCAACTACGGGCTCGACATGCTGCGCACGTTCGAGGACCAGCTGGACTTCCCGTTGCTCGGTGCCAACGCGGTCGACCCCGCGACCGGGTTGCCGGCCTTCCCGCCGTACATCATCAAGAAGTTCAGCGTCGGCCAGGGCCGCACGCTCACGGTGGGCATCCTCGGACTGACCAACCCCGGCATCGCGATCTGGGACAAGGCCAACGTCGAGGGCAAGATGGAGTTCCCGGGCCTGGTCCAGCAGGCGAAGAAGTTCGTGCCGAAGATGCGCGCCAAGGGCTGCGACATCGTGATCGTCTCGGCTCACTCCGGTGCCGACACCTCCTCGTCGTACGGCGACGCGCTGCCGTTCCCGGAGAACGCCGCGTCCCTGGTGGCCGCGCACGTGCCCGGCGTCGACGCGATCCTCGTGGGCCACGCGCACAAGGAGATCGACCAGCGCTTCGTGCGCAACGTGCACACCGGCCAGCAGGTCCTGCTGTGCGAGCCGTACTACTGGGGCATGCGGCTGGCGGTGATGGACTTCATCGTGCGCGAGGGATACACCAAGCAGGGCAAGCTGAAGTGGGACCTGGTCGGCGTCGGCTCGCAGCTGCTGAACTCCAACACCGTCGACGCCCACCCGGCCGTCGCGGCGGCCGTGCAGGAGCAGCACGACACCGTGGTGACCTACGTCAACAGCCCGGTCGGCACCTCGGCCGCTGCCCTCTCGGCCGCGCGCGCGGTCGTCGAGGACGTGCCGATCATCGACTTCGTCAACTACGTCCAGGCCGATGCGGTCAAGGCGGGGCTCACCGGCGCGGCGGCATCGCTGCCGGTGCTCTCGATCGCCGCACCGTTCAACCGCTCGGCGTCGTTCCCCTCCGGCCAGGTCTCCGTGCGTGACGTCGCCGGCCTCTACATCTACGACAACACCCTGCTGGGTGTGCAGGTGTCGGGCGCCGACGTGAAGGCCTACCTGGAGTGGTCCGCGCGCTACTTCAAGCAGATCACCGGCACCGGTCCGTTCACGATGGACCAGGTCACCAACGCGGTGACGGCCACGGCCCCCAACGGCACGCCCGACTACAACTACGACGCGATCGCCGGCCTCGACGCCCCGCTGACCTACGACATCGACATCTCCCAGCCGGTCGGTTCGCGGATCCTGAACCTGGCCTATGGCGGCAAGGCGGTCGAGGCGACCGACCAGTTCGCGATGGCGGTCAACAACTACCGGCAGTCCGGTGGTGGTGGCTTCCCGGCCGTCTCGACCGCGACCGTGGTCTACAACCGGCAGAACGAGATCCGCCAGCTGCTCATCGACTGGGTCACCGCCCACGGCACCATCGACCCGGCCAAGTTCGCCTCCGTCGACTGGCGCCTGGTCTCCGGTGGCAAGCCGATCACGGTGAGCTGAGGCTCCCTTCCGCTTGTAACGCTCCTTTATTGCCCTTGTCGACGCGGTCGCCAAGCGTGGCCACCCGGCCATAAAGGAGCGTTACAAGGGGGCCGGCAGTCGTCCACAGGGCGTCCGGCACCCCCGCGATCCACAGGCCGGCTGCTCGTCGGCGCGGCGAAGGTCGGCTCGCGGCGAGGCTCGCGGGATGACCGACGACATCGCTGCAGCGCGGATGGCCGCGCAGGGCGGGCTCCTTCTGCGCCGCGAGGCACTCGCCTGCGGGCTGTCCCCGAAGCGGATCACCCGCCTGCTCCGTGACGGTGACTGGGTCGCCGTGCGCTGGGGCGTCTACACGACCCGGCTGCTGTGGGACTCCCTCGACGAGTACGTCGGCCGTCCCTGCCTCGAGGCCAGGGCGGCCAGCATGAACATGGTGGTTCCCCACGTGATGAGCCACGACTCCTCGGCACTCCTTCAGGAGCTGGCCGTGCTGGCGGTTCGCCCTCGCCTCGTGCACATCACGCGGTTCGGCGTGCTCGGCCACCGGACCCAGCACGGCGTGAAGCACCACAAGGCGCCGTTCACGCCCGAGCAGATCGCGTTCGTCGGTGAGGTCCCCGCCCTCGACGTACCGCGCACGGTCGCCGACATCGCTCGCGAGCACGGCCTGCGACACGGAGTGGTCGCGGCGAGCTCGGCCCTGCGCGCCGGGGTGGCTCGGCGCACGCTCGAGGCAGCGATCGTGCCGATGCGCAGCTGGCGACATGTCACCGTCTGCCGCGAGGCGGTGGAGCTCGCCGACGGCCGATGTGAGAGCCCCGGGGAGGCCCTCGCCATGCTGATGGTCAAGCAGCTCGAGATGGGTGAGGTGGAGCTGCAGTTCGGACTGCGCGACGCCGGCCGGACGGCGTTCGCCGACCTGCGCATCGGGCGACACCTGGTCGAGTTCGACGGCCGGCTGAAGTTCCGCACCGCGGCCGATGGTGGGTTCGCCATCACCCCCGAGGACGCGCTGTGGCACGAGAAGCAGCGGCAGGACTGGATGTGTGGCTTCAAACTCGGCATGTCGAGACTGGTCTGGCCCGATGTGCAGCCCGGCAGGTGGGCCGCCACCCAGCGCCGGCTCAGGCGCGAGATCACCGCGACGAACACCCTCTTCGGCACCTCGATCGACGACCTCGCGCCGTACGTCGTACGGCGAGCTGGGTGATCGCTCGACCAGCTGTAACGCTCCTTTATCGCCCTGGGCCAGCGCTCGAGGACGTCTGCCCAAGGGGCAATAAAGGAGCGTTACAAGGGGCGGCGGCGCGTCACTCCCCGCGGAACACCGGCCGCCGGCGCTCGGAGAAGGCGCGCATGCCCTCGGCGGCGTCGGTGGTGCGGAGCAGGACGGCCTGGCCGGAGCGTTCGCGCTCGAGCGCGTCCTCCAGGCCGGGGAGGGTGGCGGCGTTGACCGCCTTCTTGGTGGCGGCGAGCGCCAGGGGTGCGCCGGCGGCGAGGCGCGCGGCGAGCGAGGAGACGTACGCCGAGAGCTCGTCGTCGGCCACGAGGTGGCTGACCAGGCCGGCGGCGTACGCCTCGGCCGCGCTCAGCGGCTCGGCGAGCAGCGCCATCCGCATCGCGCGAGCCCGCCCGATCGCCGCGGCGACGGTGGCGGAGGCGCCGCCGTCGGGCATCAACCCGATCCGGGAGAAGGCGAGCAGGAACGATCCCGAGGCCCCGGCCACGGCGAGGTCGGCGGCGAGGGCGATCGAGCAGCCGACGCCGGCCGCGACGCCGTTGACGGCGGCCACCACCGGCTTGGGGCAGGACGTGATCGCGCGGACGATCCGGTTGGCACGATCGAGTGCCGAGACGTCGAAGTGCTCATGGGCGTCCGTGCCCGAGATGTCCGCGCCTGCGCAGAAGGCCGCTCCGGCGCCGGCGATCACCACCACCCGGACGTCCTCGCGAGCGGTCGCCGACTCGACGGCCGCCGCGAGCTCGTCGGCCATCGGGCCCGTGAGCGCGTTGAGCATGTCCGGGCGATTCAACGTCAGCCGCAGCACCCCTGCCGAGGCGCCGATCTCGAGGTCAGACAACGGTGACTCCGGCGGCACGCAGCTCGTCGAGTGCCGCCGCCGAGGTCTCCGGGGCGACCCCGGCGCACAGGTCCCGGAGCACCCGCGTCGTGAGCCCGGCGCGTACGGCGTCCAGGGCGGTGGTGCGCACGCAGTAGTCGGTGGCGATCCCGCACACGTCCACCTCGGTGACCTCGTGCTCGCGCAGCCAGTCGGCCAGTCCGACGCCCTCGACCGTGCGGCCCTGGAACCCGGAGTACGCCGCCTCGTGCTCGCCCTTGAGGAAGATGGCGTCGAAGGGCAGGGGGTCGAGGTTCGGGTGGAAGGACGCCCCGTCGGTCCCGACCCGGCAGTGGACCGGCCAGGAGTCGCGGTAGTCGGGCTCCCGCGACCAGTGCGCTCCCGGGTCGACGTGGTGGTCCTTGGTGGCCACGACGTGGGCATAGTCGGGGGCGTCCGGCCCGCCACCGACCCACGCGTGCACGACCTCGGCGATGTCGGCAGCCACCCGGGCCCCTCCCTCCACGGGCAGCGACCCGCCCTCGCAGAAGTCGTTCTGGACGTCGGTGACGAGCAGCGCACGCTTGATGTCGCTCATGCTCGGAGTCTGTCACTGCTCTCGGGCGCGCGGCACGGTCTCGGCGAGGGGCACTAGCGTGGCATCCGCACACCGCAGGAGTGAGGAGCAGCTCGTGATGGACCGCGAGGCCGAGGGCAGGAGGCTGCTGGCCTTCGCCCGCAAGAGCGCACTCCCCGGGCTGGGCTTCGGGTGGCTGGACGACGACGGTGTCGTGGATCCCGGCCAACCCGTGCAGACCTGGATCACCGCACGGATGACCCATGTCTTCGCGCTCGCGACGCTGCGAGGTGAGCCCGGCGCGGCCGAGCTCGCCGCGCTCGGCGCCGGTGCGCTCGCCTCGGGCCCGCTGCGCGACCGGGACCACCCCGGCTGGCTCGGCTCCGTCGACCGGTCCGGCGACCCGGCGGCCGAGCACAAGCTGGCCTACGACCACGCGTTCGTGGTGCTGGCCGGGTCCGGAGCGCTCGCGGCCGGCGTACCCGGTGCCCGGGAGCTGCTCGACGAGGCGGTCGAGGTCTTCGAGCGGTTCTTCCTCGACGACCGGGGGCGCGTGGTCGACGGCTACCCGCGCGACCTGGGCACCCCCGAGGCCTACCGGGGAGCCAACAGCAGCATGCACTCCGTGGAGGCCCTGCTCGCCCTCGGCGACGTGAGCGGCGAGGGCCGCTGGCACCAGACCGCCCTCGGCATCGCCGAGCACCTGGTGCACGAGGTCGCGGCCGCCCGCGGCCACCGGGTCCTCGAGCACTTCGACGAGCACTGGGCGCCGCTGCCGGAGTACAACGCCGACCGGCCCGGTGACCAGTTCCGGCCGTACGGCGTCACGCCGGGGCACCTGCTCGAGTGGGGGCGCCTGCTGCTCCAGATCGAGGCGGCGCTCGACTCTCCGCCGGCCTGGCTGCTCGAGGACGCTCGCGCGCTGTTCGACCGCGCGGTGGAGATCGGCTGGGGCGTCGACGGGGCTCCCGGGTTCGTCTACACCACCGACTGGGCCGACCGTCCCGTCGTACGCAACCGGATGCACTGGGTGCTGGCCGAGGCGATCGGCGTGTCGGCCGCCCTGGCGTTGCGCACCGGCGAGCAGCGGTACGCCGACCTCGAGCGGGAGTGGTGGGACTTCGCCGACCGGCACTTCGTGGACCACGTCCCGCACGCCGGCAGCTGGTTCCACGAGCTGGATCCGGCCAACCGGCCCGCTGCCGGCGTCTGGTCGGGCAAGCCCGACGTCTACCACGCCTACCAGGCAACGCTGCTCAGCCGGCTTCCCATCGCGCCCTCGCTGGCCGGCCAGCTCAGGGCTCCGAGCCGGAGCTGAGCCGAAGGCTCACACCTGGAGGGTGGGGATGACCGGCTCGCCGCGCGACATCTGCTGCGCAGCCGCCGGCAGCTCGGCACGTGCCGACCGGTGCCGGTTCCGCGCGGCCTCCAGCGACTCACGCCCCACGATCTCGCCGTCGCGCACGAGGGGCACGAGCAACGGGCGGTCGTCCCCGTCGTCGACCGGGGGCGTGCCGATGCCGACGACCTCCGCCTGCGCGCGTCCGGAGGCCGACCGGCGTCGCAGCGCGTACTTGCGGCCGCCCACCGAGGCCTTGTCGACGCTGCGCTTGGCCACCGCCACCATCTCGGCGTCCTCCTCGAGCCCGGCGGCGTGGGCGACGAGCTTGTAGACGAACCCGCACGTCGGGTGGCCGCTGCCGGTCACCAGCTCGGTGCCCACGCCGTACCCGTCGACCGGCGCCGCTGCCAGGGCGGCGATCGCGAACTCGTCCAGGTCGCTGGTCACCACGATCCGGGTCCCGGTGGCGCCCAGGGAGTCGAGCTGCGCGCGAACCTCGTGGGCGAGTGCGCCCAGGTCGCCGGAGTCCAGGCGTACCGCGCCGAGGTCGGGGCCGGCGACCTCGACGGCGAGCCGGACCGCCTCGGCGACGTCGTAGGTGTCGACGAGCAGCGTGGTGCCGGTCCCGAGCGAGGTGACCTGGGCGCGGAACGCGTCGGCCTCGGTGTCGTGCAGCAGCGTGAAGCTGTGGGCGCTGGTGCCCGCGCTCGGCACGCCGTACCGCTGCCGGGCGGCGAGGTTGGAGGTCGTCGCGAAGCCGGCGATGTACGCCGCCCGCGCGGCCGCGACCGCCGCCTCCTCGTGGGTGCGGCGCGAGCCCATCTCGATGCAGGGCCGGTGGCCGGCGACCATCGTCATCCGCGAGGCGGCCGAGGCGATCGCGGAGTCGTGGTTGTAGATCGAGAGCAGCAACGTCTCCAGGAGCACCGCCTCGGCGAACGTCGACTCCACGATCGCGACGGGGGAGTACGGGAAGTACGCCTCGCCCTCGGCGTAGCCCCAGACGTCACCCGAGAAGCGGTACGACGCCAGCCACTCCAGCGTCCGTGCGTCCACCACCTCGGAGAGCACCGCGAGCGCCGGATCGTCGAACCGGAACCGCTCGATCGCGTCGAGCGCGCGGCCCACGCCGGCGACCACGCCGTACCTCCGCCCCGAGGGGAGGCGGCGGGCGAAGAGCTCGAAGACCGATCGCCGGTGTGCCGTGCCGCTCTGCAGGGCGGCCTGGAGCATCGTCAGCTCGTAGTGGTCGGTCAGGAGCGCGGTGCTGAGTCCAGGGCTGAGGCTGGGTGCGGGGGAGTGGGGCACACCCGACAGTGTGCCAACATGGGTGGCGTGTCTGCCCCCGTCGAGGTCGAGCCGACTCTCACGCCCGACGAGATCACCCAGACCGCGAAGCCGTGGGTGACCATCGTCTGGAACGACCCGGTCAACCTGATGTCGTACGTCACCTACGTGTTCCACAAGTACTTCGGCTACTCCAAGAAGAAGGCGGAGAAGCTGATGATGGAGGTCCACGAGGACGGCAAGTCGGTGGTCAGCTCGGGCACCCGCGAGGAGATGGAGCGCGACGTGCAGGCCATGCACGAGTACGGCCTGTGGGCAACGATGGACAAGCAGGAGTGAGCGTGAGCGTCCCGGTGAGGAACCGATGAGCGGCTTCCACCGGCACCGCCGCAGCAAGCTGATCATCGCCAACTTCACCGGCTTCGAGGCGGACCTGCTGCGCTCGCTGGCCGGCCAGCTCGTCGAGCTGCTGCGCAACGAGGCCGCGGTGCCGCGCGACGACCTCGACCCGTTCGAGGCGATGATGGACTTCTCCGGGCCGACCCAGGCGCCCGAGGATCCGGTGCTGGCGCGGCTGTTCCCGACGGCGTACCCCTCCGACGAGGAGGCGGCGGCGGAGTTCCGCCGGTTCACCGAGGGGGCGTTGCGCGACGGCAAGGCCGCCGCCGCGGTGGCGATCATCGACGGTCTCGAGGAGGCCGGACTGCCGCCGGAGCTGACCGAGGACGGCCTGATGATCGACGTCGAGCTCGACGCGCCGACCGCCGAGACCTGGATGCGGTCGTTCACCGACCTGCGACTGGCGCTCGCCACCCGGCTCGAGGTCGAGGAGGGTGACGAGGAGTACTGGCACTCGCTGCCCGACGAGGACCCGCGGGCCCAGGCCCACGACATCTACGAGTGGGTGGGCTACCTGCAGGAGACCCTCGTGGAAGCGCTGAGCGACTGATGCCGATCCCTCCGTTCGTCGCCGAGCTCCGTGCCCTCGTCGGCACGCTGGAGCTGTGGCTGCCTGCGGTCACCGCCGTCGTGCTGCGTGAGGGGCAGGCCGGCCCCGAGGTGCTGCTGACCCGCCGGGCCGACAACGACGAGTGGGCGCCGATCACGGGCATCCTCGACCCCGGCGAGGAGCCGGCCGTCGGGGCCGCCCGCGAGGCACTCGAGGAGACCGGAGTCGTGGTCACGGTCGAGCGGCTGGCGTCGGTCGGCTCGAGCCCGCAGGTCAGGCACGGCAACGGCGACCTGGGCGTCTACCTCGACCTCACCTTCGCGTGCTCGTGGGTGTCCGGTGAGGCACGGGTGGCCGACGACGAGAACACCGACGTCCGCTGGTGGCCGGTCGACGCGTTGCCCGAGATGACCGACTGGCTGCGGGAGCGGATCGACGACGTCCTCGCCGATGAGACCGCGGCGAGGTTCCGCGGCTGAGCGCCTACGCTGGAGCGGTGCTGACCATCGCCCGAGCGACGTACGACGCCATCGTCGCGCACGCGTTGCGAGACCACCCCGACGAGGCCTGCGGCGTGGTCGCCGGCCCCGAGGGCACCGACCGTCCCGAGCGGTTCGTCGAGATGGTCAACGCGGCCGGCAGCCCGACGTTCTACGAGTTCGACTCCACGGACCTGTTCCAGCTCTACAAGGAGATGGACGCGAACGACGAGGAGCCGGTGGTGATCTACCACTCGCACACGGCCACCGAGGCCTACCCCAGCCGCACCGACATCGGCCTGGCCAGCGAGCCGAACGCGCACTACGTGCTCGTCAGCACCCGCCACTCCTTCACGGAGGATGGGAATAACGACGGTCCCGTGGAGTTCAGGTCCTACAGGATCGTCGACGGCGAGGTGACCGAGGAAGAGGTCACCGTGGTCGACGCCCTGCCCACGAGCAACTGAGGAGCAACCCATGGCCATCGAGGTCCGGATCCCGACCATCCTGCGCACCTACACCGGCGGCGAGAAGGCCGTCACCGGCGAGGGCGCCAGCCTGACCGCGCTGATCGACGACCTGGAGGCCAACCACCCCGGGCTCAAGGACCGGCTCATCGAGAACGGCGACCTGCGACGGTTCGTCAACGTCTACGTCAACGACGAGGACGTCCGGTTCATCGGCGGGCTCGACGCCGAGCTCAGCGACGGCGACCAGGTCGTCGTGCTGCCGGCCGTCGCCGGCGGCTGAGCACCATGGCCGGGCGGCGCACGTTCGTCCTCGTCGACGGGGAGAACATCGACGCGACCCTCGGCAACTCGCTGCTGGGTCGTCGTCCGCTCCCCGAGGAGCGGCCGCGCTGGGAGCGCGTGACGGCGTACGCCGAGGAGCTGTGGGACCAGCCGGTCACCGGGCTGTTCTTCCTCAACGCCTCCAACGGCCAACTACCCGCGACGTTCGTGCAGGCCCTGCTGGCGATCGGCTACCGCCCCGTGCCCCTGGCCGGCAGCACCGACCAGAAGGTCGTCGACATCGGCATCCAGCGCACGCTGGACGCCCTGGCCGCTCGCGGGGACGACGTGCTGCTGGTCAGCCACGATGCCGACTTCGTCGACCACCTCGGCCGGCTCGCCGACGGCTCGCGCCGCGTCGGCGTGATCGCGCTCCGCGAGTACACCAGCATCCAGTACGACGCGCGGGGGATCGAGGTCTACGACCTCGAGGACGAGGTCGGCGCGTTCAAGGTGCCGCTGCCGCGGGTGCGCATCATCCCGCTCGACCAGTTCGACCCGGAGACGTTCCTGCGATGACGCGCTACGACAACCTGCTCGCCTCCGTCGGCGGCACGCCGCTGGTCGGGCTGCCGAGGCTGTCCCCGTCGCCCGACGTACGCCTCTGGGCCAAGCTCGAGGACCGCAACCCCACCGGCTCGATCAAGGACCGTCCGGCCCTGAAGATGATCGAGGAGGCGGAGAAGGACGGCACGCTGCGCCCCGGGTGCACGATCCTCGAGCCGACGTCCGGCAACACCGGCATCTCGCTGGCCATGGCCGCGAAGCTCAAGGGCTACCGGATCGTGTGCGTGATGCCGGAGAACACCTCCGAGGAGCGGCGGCAGCTGCTGCGGATGTGGGGCGCCGAGATCATCTCCTCCCCGGCGGCGGGCGGCTCCAACGAGGCGGTGCGGGTCGCGAAGCGCGTCGCCGACGAGCACCCCGACTGGGTGATGCTCTACCAGTACGGCAACGCCGCCAACGCGCTCGCCCACGAGCAGGGCACCGGCCCCGAGCTGCTGGCCGACCTGCCCTCGATCACCCACTTCGTGGCAGGCCTCGGCACCACCGGGACGCTGATGGGCGTGAGCCGGTTCTTCCGCTCGGCCAAGCCCGACGTGCGGATCGTCGCCGCCGAGCCGAGGTACGGCGAGCTCGTCTACGGCCTGCGCAACCTCGACGAGGGATTCGTGCCCGAGCTGTACGACGCCGACCTCATCGACTCCCGCTTCTCGGTCGGCCCGCGCGACGCCGTACGCCGGGTCCGTGAGCTGCTCGAGCTGGAGGGCATCTTCGCGGGCATCTCGACCGGGGCGATCCTGCACGCCGCGCTCGGCCAGGCCGCCAAGGCGCTCAAGGCCGGCGAGAGGGCCGACATCGCGTTCGTCGTGTGTGACGGCGGCTGGAAGTACCTCTCCACCGGCGCCTACGAGGGCACCGTCGACGAGGCGGAGGACCGCCTCGAGGGCCAGCTCTGGGCCTAGCGAGGACGCGTCAGCGGACTCGCTGATGGTGGTCGCCCTTCGAGACGCCTTGTCCCTCGGCTCCTCAGGAACCGCAGCCGCGCGACCGAGCTTGCGAGGACGCGACCGGCGTGTCGAGACCTGCCGAGCCGCTCAGCAGGGAGAACCGCTACACCCCGTCCAACGTCGCCGGCTCGGCTCGCACCAGGTCGCCGGGCTCGAGCCCACCCTCCACGAGCGGCTCGATCAGGTCGTTCATCATCACCCGCGCCGACTCCAGCGTGCGGTCCAGGTAGGCCTGGCAGCCCTCGGCGTCGCCCAGCTCCAGGGCGTACCTGGCGGCCGTGAGCCCCTGGACGACGTTGTCGTTGATCTCCGCGGCCTGGCGCCGGCGCAGCCGCACCTCGCTGAGGTGGGCGGCGGCTGCTTCCCGCTCGCGCTCGGCGAGCACCTGCTCGGTCACGTCGATGCAGGTGCCGCGCATCCGCTCCGGAGTGCCGTCCGCTCCCATGATCACCTGGCCGTTGGAGTGCAGGTAGCGCACCTCTCCGTCGGGTCGCACGACCCGCTCGATCATCTCGTAGGGCTCGCCGGTGGCGTAGGCATGCTGGTGGAGCGCCTGGATCCGCTCGCGGTCCTCGGGGTGGATGAGGGACAGGAACCGCTCGTACGTCGCGTTGAACGACTGCGGCTCGTAGCCGTAGATCCGGAACAGCTGGTCGGACCACCGGTTGGTGTCGGTGGGGATGTGCCAGTCGTAGTCGCCCATGTTCGCCAGTGCCTGGGCGTTGTCGATCCGCTGCTTGAGCTGCGCGAGCTCGTGCTCCGCGGCTCGTCGTGCGGCGACCGCGGCGGCCAGGGCCTCGGCTGCCTCCTGCGGCGGCGTGTGCTCCGCCGGCGACTCGGCTCCCATGGACCGATTGTGGCCCTGGTGGGCCGGTGCTGGCGAGGGAATCGCGGGTTGGGGTCCCGGGCCGCTGAGTGAGGGGTTACGGTGACCTCAACCGGTCCGGCCGCCACCAGGAGCAGCACTTGCGCGAGATCGTCGTCTTCAGCGGCAGCGCCCACCGGTCCCTCGCCACCGCGATCTGCCAGGGCCTCGGCGTACCCCTGTCGTCGGTGGAGCTGACGCGGTTCAGCAACGACTGCCTCCAGGCGCAGCTGCAGGAGAACTGCCGGCAGCGTGACGTCTACATCGTGCAGCCGCTGTCGCCGCCGACGCAGGAGCACCTGATGGAGCTGCTGCTGATGGTCGACGCCGCCCGCGGTGCCTCGGCGGCGCAGATCACCGCCGTCATCCCGTACTACGCCTACGCACGCTCGGACAAGAAGGACGCCTCGCGCCTCTCGATCGGCGGTCGGCTGGTCGCGGACCTGCTGGTCGCCGCCGGCGTGGACCGGGTGATCACGATGACGCTCCACGCGCCCCAGGTGCACGCGTTCTTCTCCGTGCCTGTCGACCACCTGACCGCGCTCGGGGTGCTCGCCGACCACTTCCAGGGCGCGGACCCGGCCACCACGGTCGTGGTGTCGCCCGACTTCGGAAACGCCAAGACCGCGAGCCAGTTCGCACGGCTCCTCGGCCTGCCGGTCGCGGCCGGGAGCAAGAAGCGGCTCGCGGACGACCAGGTGG
The DNA here is from genome assembly GCF_057747975.1 of Nocardia sp. 149-1B. Taxonomy (NCBI): domain Bacteria; kingdom Bacillati; phylum Actinomycetota; class Actinomycetes; order Mycobacteriales; family Nocardiaceae; genus Nocardia; species Nocardia sp. 149-1B. Next base: position 3,552,345 of record NZ_CM173233.1, on the reverse strand, counting down.
TCATCGACGCGATCGTCGGTGACGTGGCCGGCCGGAAGGCCATCGTGCTCGACGACGAGATCGCGACCGGCGGGTCGATCGTCGAGCTGCTCGACCGGCTCGCCGAGCAGGGCTGCACCGAGGCGGCGGTCGCCTGCACGCACGGGCTCTTCGTCGGCAAGGCGCTCGAGCGGCTCCGCGACCACCCGATGATCACCGAGGTCGTCACCACCGACACGGTCCCGCCGCCGGCGGACTGGCCGGAGCTGGAGGTCCGCACCATCGCGGACCTCTTCGCCCAGGCCATCGAGCGCATCCACGCGGGTGAGTCGGTGAGCAGCCTCTTCGACGGCGTCGACCCCTCGCTCGGGCCGCCGCAGCCACGCCTGTTCGACTGACCTGCAACGGCTACCAGCTCACCCGCACCGCAACGACCGGTCCGCCTGGCGTCTGCAGCGTGAGGCCGAGCTCGCGAACGCCGTCGGGCGGTCGTGGCCGGAACGACCACGACGCGTCCCACTCGGTGCCCGTGCCGCCGTGCCGCATCGAGCGGCGGGCGTACTCGGTCCCGCTGGTGTCCTCGACCGAGATCGCCAGCTGCGTCAGCACCTCGGACGGGTACTCCGGTGGCTCGCCTCGCCTCTCCTTCGCGGTGAGCGCCCACCGTTCGAAGGCCTCGTCGTACTCCCGGGTCCGCCGGTCAGGCTCCGCCCCGGGCAGGGCGACCACGTGGACGGTCACGAAGCTGGCCACGTCCACTCCGACGACCGCCACGTCCAGCCCCTCGATCGAGCCGACGGGCACGGGTGCGGCCGGCCGCCACCGCCGGCGGGGGACCTTCTCGACGGTGACCTCGAGGGTGTGGTCGTGGCCGCTGTCGTCGAGCACGACGACGCCGCCGTCCAGGCGCGAGATCTTCCGATCCTCTCCGCTGTGATCGAGGGAGTCGAGCACCTCGAACAGGGTGGACAGCAGCGCCCCGACCTCGGCCTCGTCGTCCAGGCTCACGGTCGGCTCGCCGAGTCGCTGACGACGAGCGTCTGGTCGGCGTCGATCTCGCTGCCCGGTACGGCGCCGAGCCCGAGCAGACCGGCCGCGAGGTTCGCCACGTCGCCGTTGCGCACCGGCTGCCTCCCGGCGTACGACGACCGCCTCGTGCCCGGATCGGCGAAGCCGGGGTTCATCGCGTAGAGGTCGCCCTGGTCCACGCCCGCACCCCACACCAGGAACGGGATCCGGTAGTTCTCGAGGTCCCCGCGGCCCGAGTGACGGGTCGTGCCCGTCGCGAAGCCGTGGTCGGCGGTCAGGACCACCGTCACGTCGCTGCCCGCGAGGGCCCGGACCAGGGTGCCGAGCTGGGTGTCGGTGCGCTGCACGGCCGCCAGGTACCGGTCCGACATCCCGCCGTACACGTGGCCGAACCGGTCCGGGAGCGAGACGTGGAGGAAGGTGAACTCCGGGGCGCCGTCGGCCAGATCGGCGCGAGCCAGGCGGACCAGACGCGCCTGGTTCTCGTCGACCACGAACGTGTTGATGCCGGACGGCCACGACCGCCGGTAGAGCGCGAACTTCTCCTTCGTGGAGTAGAGCGCGCTGTCCCCGCCCGACGCGTGCACCCGGGAGAAGATCGACGCCACCGGGTGCCCGGCCGCCCGCTGCACGGTCGTCCCGGGGCGGTCGTCGTCCCAGGTCACGCCGTGCCCGCCGCGTGCGGCGTCGATCCGCCGGCCGGTCATCATGCTCGTGTGGTTGGGCAGCGTGACGGTCTGCTCGACCTCCGTCCGCGCGTTCAGCGTGCCCGCACCTTCGGCGAGCAACCGGTGCAGCGTCGGGGCGTCCCGCGCGCCGAGCCGCGCGATCGCGGTCGTGTTGAGCCCGTCGACGGAGATCGCCAGCACGTGCCTCTCGGCCGCCGGTGCGCCGGACAGCCGGGCGTGAGCGGAGGGTGGATCCTCCGAGGAGCACCCGGCGAGACCCAGGGCCACCGACAAGGAGAGGACGGCGGCGGCGAGGACGCGACGACGAGGCATGTGACCGACCGTACCCACCGTGCCGACCGTGATCGTCGTCTCCCGTGACCTCCGTCGCGTGCCCATGCGCTGGGGCCCGGGAGGTTCTAGCCTTGCGTGCTGTGCGCCCAGCAACGATCGACGCGACGACGGCCGAGACGACCGACGCCCCGATCGGCATCTTCGACTCCGGCTTCGGCGGCCTGACCGTCGCGCGCTCGGTGATCGACCAGCTGCCGCACGAGTCGATCGTGTACGTCGGCGACACCGCTCGCCAGCCCTATGGGCCCAAGCCGATCGGCGAGGTCCGTGAGTACGCCCTCGAGTGCCTCGACCACCTCGTCGAGCAGGGGGTGAAGGCCCTGGTCATCGCGTGCAACTCGGCCAGCGCGGCGATGCTGCGCGACGCCCGGGAGCGCTACGACGTGCCGGTCGTCGAGGTGATCTACCCCGCCACCCGCCGCGCGGTCGCCGCGAGCCGGACCGGGCGGATCGGGGTGATCTGCACCCGCGCCACCGCCGAGTCGATGGCCTACGACGACGCGTTCGCCGCGGCTCCGCACGTGCGGCTCTTCACCCAGCCGTGCCCCCGCTTCGTCGACTTCGTGGAGGCCGGCGTGACCTCGGGGGACGAGCTGATCTCGGTCGCCCACGAGTACCTCGACCCGCTGATCTCCGAAGGCGTCGACACGCTGATCCTCGGCTGCACGCACTACCCGCTGCTGACCGGGGTCATCTCGCTGGTCATGGGCGACAACGTGACGCTGGTGAGCAGCGCCGAGGAGTGCGCCAAGGACGTCTACAAGATGCTCGTGCACACCGGCCTCGTCCGAGCCGGCGGCGAGGCGTCGTACACCTTCCTGACCACGGGAGCGCCCGGAGAGTTCGAGACCATCGGGCGCCGGTTCCTCGGCCCGGAGATGGTCGGGGCGTCGCAGTTCGTCGGCGGGTTGGTGGTCTGACCAGATGAGGCTCACGATCGTGGGGTGCTCGGGCTCCTACCCGGGACCGGAGTCACCGGCCAGCTGCTACCTGCTCGAGGCCGACGACGCCACGGGCCGCACCTGGCGGGTGCTGCTCGACCTCGGCAGCGGCGCGCTCGGTGCGCTGCACCGGTACGCCGACCCGCTCGCCGTCGACGCCGTGCTGCTCAGCCACCTGCACGCCGACCACTGCCTCGACCTCACCGGCTACTACGTGCTGCGCAAGTACCACCCGCTCGGTCACCAGCCGCGCATCCCGGTGTGGGGGCCGGCCGGCACCGCGGGCCGGATGGCTCGCGCCTACGACCTGCCCGAGGACCCGGGGATGGGTGAGGAGTTCGACTTCCGCGAGTGGGCCGGCACCGAGCAGATCGGCCCGTTCACCGTCGAGCCCGTCGCGGTCAACCACCCGGTGCCGGCGTACGGACTGCGGGTCACGGCCGACGGCGCCACGATCGCCTACAGCGGCGACACCGGTCCCTGCGCGTCGCTGCACGACGTGGCCCGCGACGCCGACCTGTTCCTCGCCGAGGCGTCCTTCCGCTCCGCCGATGACAACCCGGCCGACCTGCACCTCACCGGCACCGACTGCGGGCAGGTCGCGGCCCGCTCCGGCGTCCGGCGGCTCGTGCTCACCCACGTCCCGCCCTGGCACGACCCCGAGGACGCGCTCGCCGAGGCGGTTGCGGCGTACGCCGGCCCGGTCGAGCTGGCCAGCGCAGGCGCGACGTACGACATCTGAGCCCGCGTCTCGCGCGGTGTCGCTCTTGGGCCGGTCGTCCGACGCTGTGGTTGCGGTCGCGCGTGGCTTGCAGGCTCAACCCGGGCCGAGCCTCAGGGACACAGGCCCGCGTCGTGGACGCAGATGGCGATCTGCACGCGGTTGGTGACCTGGAGCTTGTCGAAGAGCCGGGACACGTGCGCCTTGACCGTGGGGACGGAGAGGTAGAGCTCGCGGGCGATCTCGGCGTTGCTGAGGCCACGCCCGACCGCCAGGGCGACGTCGCGTTCGCGGTCGGTGAGGAGATCCAGGCGGGCCTGGGCGTCGGCGGTGCGAGCGGCGGCCACGTCGCTGGCCGTGTCCGGCTCGTCGCGCAGCCGGCGGATCAAGGTGCGCGTCACCGAGGGCGAGAGCATCGGCTCATCGTCGACGACCTTGCGGATCGCATCGATGATCTGCGGCGGCGGGGTGTCCTTGAGCAGGAAGCCGTCGGCGCCCGACGCGAGCGCCTCGACGACGTGCTCGTCGGCGTCGAACGTCGTCAGCACGATGACGCGTGGCGGGTGGGGACGCGCGTGCAGCTCCCGGGTCGCGCCGAGTCCGTCGAGCCGCGGCATCCGGATGTCCATCAGCACCACGTCGGGCCGCAGCTCGCGGGCCAGACGGACTCCTTCGTGGCCGTCGCCCGCTTCGCCGATCACGTCGATGTCTGCCTGACCGCCGAGCATCAGCGCGAGCGCCGAGCGGACGAGCGGGTCGTCGTCGACGAGCAGCACCGTCGTCGGCCCCGAAGTCAGCTCAGTCATGCCGCCCACGGTATCCACCCGTGCAGGACGAACGTCGACCCGTCACGTCCCGCCTCGATCCGCCCGCCGCGCAGCTCGGCGCGCTCGGTGAGGCCGATCAGGCCCAGCCCGGCGCCGGGGGTGGTGCTCTTGCCGAACCCGATGGGGTTGCGGAGCAGCACGTCCATGCCGTGCTCGGCCGAGCCGCTCACGGTGACGGTGACCAGCGAGCCGGGGGCGTGCTTGCGCGCGTTGGTCAGGCCCTCCTGCACGATCCGGTAGACCGTCCGGCCGGTGGCCTCCGGCGGGTCGCCAGCCACGAGGTCCTGGAGCTCCACGTGCAGCCCTGACTCGCGGGCCTCGTCGACCAGGGCCGGCACGTCGGCGTACGTCGGTTGGGGGCCGCGCAACCGCGCGCCGGTTGCGTCGTCGCGCAGCACGCCGAGCACCCCGCGCAGGTCGGTGAGCGCCTCGTGGGCCTTCTCCCGGATGACCCCGGCGCTCGACCGCATCTCGTCCGCGGTGAGGTCGTCACGGAAGGCCAGCGCCCCTGCGTGCATGGAGATCTGCGAGATCCGGTGAGCGAGCACGTCGTGCATCTCGCGCGCGATCCGGGCCTGCTCGTTGCTGCGGGCCTGCGCGACGCGCAGCTCCTGCTCGGCCTCTGCGCGCTCGGCGCGGCTGCGCAGCGTCCAGATGAGCTCGCGGCGTGACCCGATGTACATGCCCCACCCGAGGATGCCGGCCGTGGCGACGGCGTTGACGATCAGGTTGACCCAGAGCGGGTCCTGGTCGGTGGCCGTGAGCGTGCTGAAGAACTGGGAGCCGGCGAAGTTCAGTGAGCCCACCACGGCGAGCTGGCGCCAGCGACGGTGGGTGGCCAGTGAGACGGCCGCGAGCACCGCTGGTCCGGCGGCGATGCCCGAGACGCCGGCAACGAGAGCGGTCAGCACCGCGACTCCCAGCGGCCAGCGGCGCCGCGAGAACACCACGACGTAGGCGCCGACCCCGAGCAGCAAGTCCGAGATCACCCACAGCGTGCTGGTGTCGGACTCGTGGTCGGCGACCGGCAGCCAGGCGATCGCACTGATGGACAACATCAGCACGACTCGCCACACGTGGCTCCAGGCGCGCAAGCGCGGCTGGTAGTCCTCGGGGGTCGGCCGGTCCACGGCCCCACGGTAGAGCGGGAGCCGCTCCTGCGCAGGCGCCGGGGGTCGCGGGGACACCCCTACTTTGGTCAGGGACCACCCCTCCGCGTGGCCGATGCGGGAGCGGGCGGGCTTCGGGCAGGGTGGACCCATGATCACGGTCGAAGGACTCACCAGGAAGTACGGCTCGTTCACCGCTGTGGACGACGTGAGCTTCGTCTGCCAGCCCGGACGGGTGACCGGCTTCCTCGGTCCCAACGGTGCTGGCAAGACGACCACCATGCGCGTCATGGTCGGGCTCACCCCACCCACCGCGGGTCGGGTGACCATCGGCGGCCACCTCTACAACGACATCCCCAACCCGGGCCGCCACGTCGGTGTCCTGCTCGACGCGTCCGCCCAGCACGCGGGCCGCACCGGCCGGGAGATCCTCGAGCTCGGTGCCCGCACCATGGGCCTGCCCGCCACGCGGGTCGACGAGATGCTCGAGCTGGTCTCGCTCACGCCGTCCGAGGCCAAGCGTCGGCTGCGCAACTACTCCCTCGGCATGAAGCAGCGCCTCGGCATCGCCCACGCCCTGCTGGGCGACCCGTCGGTGCTGATCCTCGACGAGCCGGCCAACGGTCTCGACCCGGCCGGCATCCGCTGGATGCGTGGCCTGCTCAAGGGCTACGCCGAGCGGGGCGGCACCGTGCTGCTCTCCAGCCACCTGCTCAACGAGGTCGAGCTGATCGCCGACGAGATGATCCTCATCGGGCACGGGCGCATCGTCGCCCAGGGCGACAAGAAGACCCTGCTGGCAGGGGCGACCCACACCGCGGCCACGTTCGTCACGGCTCTCGACAACGACGCGTTCGCCGGGATCCTCACGGCCCGCGGGCTCACGGTCGCGAGCGCGGGCGAGGGGCTGAAGGTGGAGGCCGAGCCGGTCGAGGTCGGCCGCGCCGCGGCCGAGAACGCCGTCGTGCTCGTCGACCTGCGCGCCGCCGATGGCGGCCTCGAGGACCTGTTCCTCGAGCTCACCTCCGACACCCAGCGAGAGGACGTCGCATGACCACGATCCCCGCCTCCGGCCTCGGGCACTCGCTCGACCTGTCCTCGACCACCCCGACGCCGTTCGGGCGGCTGGTGCGCGTCGAGCTGCGCAAGACCTGGGACACCCTGGCCGGCTTCTGGCTGCTGCTGTCGACGGCGATCCTCACCGCGCTGGTCATGGTGATCCAGCTCGCCGTGGGCATCACCCAGGACGACGTCTCGCTCACCTACAACAGCTTCCTGACCTCGACGAACTTCTCGATCGGCGTGCTGCTCCCCATCATCGGCATCATGCTGCTCACCAGTGAGTGGAGCCAGCGCACGGCCATGGTGACGTTCTCCCTGGAGCCGCGCCGTCCGCACGTCATCGCGGCCAAGCTCGTCGTCGGCCTGATCCTGGCGGTCAGCGCGGTGGTCATCGCCCTCGTCCTCGCCACGATCTGCAACGCGCTGTACGGCGTGCTCTCGAGCGACCCGACCGTGTGGAACGCGAGTGTCACCCACACCGGGGCCTTCGTGCTGCTGCAGGTGGTCGGCATGCTCACCGGCTTCGCGTTCGCCGCGCTGTTCCTCAACACCCCGGCCGCGATCGTGATCTACATGGTCTACTCCTTCGTGCTCCCCGGCCTGTTCGAGCTCGGTGCGCAGCTGATGAACTGGTTCGACTCGATCCGGCCCTGGGTCGACTTCAACTACGCCCAGGGCCCGCTGGCCGACGCCACGATGACCGGCAAGGACTGGGCCTACTACGCCGTCTCCGGGTTCATCTGGCTCGCGATCCCGCTCGCCGTCGGCCTCTGGCGGGTGCTGCGCGCGGAGGTGAAGTGAGGTGAGCCCCACCGCTCCGGAGCTCGCTCCTGGGCTGGGGCACGCCCTCGACCTGTCCTCGACGAGGCCGGTCCCGTTCGGGCGACTGGTCCGGGTCGAGCTGCGCAAGTCCTACGACACCCGGGCGGGCTTCTGGCTCCTGCTGTCGATCGGGCTTCTCGTCCTCGCGGCCGAGGCGATCGCTCTGGCGGTGACGACCGTCCAGGACGAGGCGATGCAGTTCGGCGACTTCGTCGGCACCGCCGCGTTCGTCACCTCGGTCCTCCTGCCCGTGCTCGGGATCATGGTGCTCACCAGCGAGTGGAGCCAGCGCACCGCGATGGTGACGTTCGCGCTCGAGCCGCGGCGCCCGCTGGTGATCGCCGCCAAGGCGCTGGTGGGCGTGATCCTGACGCTGGCCACCGTCGCGGTCTCCATCGCCATCGGGACGGTCTGCAATGTGCTCTACGGCGCCATCGAGGGCCACGTGGACTGGACGTTCGGCTGGCCCGACTTCGTGGCGTTCACGATCACCCAGGTGCTGGCGATGCTGGGCGGGTTCGCGCTCGCGGCGCTGTTCCTCAACACCGCAGCAGCCATCGTGGTCTTCTTCGTCTACAAGTGGGTGCTTCCTGGGCTCTTCGCAGTCGGGGCTGGACTGATGGGCTGGTTCAGCGACCTGCGCCCGTGGATCGACTTCCAGGTCGCTCAGGAGGCCATCTGGGACTGGTCGGGCTCGATGCGCGACTGGGCCCAGGTCGTGGTCTCCGGGTTCGTCTGGCTGGGGGTGCCGCTGGTGTGGGGCGTCTGGCGGGTGCTGCGGGCCGAGGTGAAGTAGTCACCGAGGGTTGACCGACACGTCACCTCGTGGCGGTGGGGGAGCACCCGCCGCCACGAGGCTGAGGGCATGTACCTGCGGCTGGCAGCCCTCGGTGACAGCACGACGTACGGCATCGGGGACCCGGTCCCCGGAGGTTGGCGGGGGTGGGCGCGGCTGCTGGCGGACGCGCTCGGCACGTCGTACGACGTGTCGTTCTGCAACCTGGCCGTCTCGGGTGCGACCTCGGCCAGTGTCCGCGAGGACCAGCTGGACGACGCGATCGCGCACCGCCCCGACGTCGCCTCGCTCGTCGTCGGCGTCAACGACACGATGCGCTCGGCGTGGGACCCCGCGCGGATCCGACGGGACCTGCTGACCTGCGCCGAGGGCCTCCACGCCTCGGGAGCGTTGCTGCTCACCGCACGGTTCCACGACCACGGTGCCGTGTTCGGGCTGCCCGGAGTGTTGCGCCGCCCGCTCGCCGAGCGCATCGAGGTCGTCAACCGGGTCTACGACGAGGTGCACGTGAGCTTCGGCGGCCTGCGGCTCGACCTGGCGACCCGACCGGAGGTCGCCACGCGGCGGTTCTGGTCGGTGGACCGGCTGCACCCCTCCGAGCTCGGGCACCGCGCGCTGGCCCGGGCCTACGCCGACCTGCTCATCGCCGAGGGGTTCGCGTTCTCGCCGCCCGGCCTCGAGCCGGAGGGCGGCTTCGACCCGACCTGGCGGCGCGACCTGGCCTGGATGGTCGCCGAGGGAGCGCCCTGGGTCGGACGGCGGGCGCGTGACCTGGGCCCGTGGGCGGTGCGGATGGCACTCGCCGACCGGGCTAGGGTCGCCCCATGAGTGCGCCACGTGAGGACGTGCCCCGAGCAGATGGCCGGGCCGACGACGAGCTTCGCCCGATCACGATCACCCGCCACTGGCTCGACCACGCGGCCGGGTCCGTGCTGGTGGAGTTCGGCAAGACCAAGGTCCTCTGTGCCGCGTCCGCATCCGAGGGTGTGCCGCGGTGGCGCAAGGGCTCGGGCCTGGGCTGGGTCACCGCCGAGTACGCCATGCTCCCCGCCTCCACCAACACCCGCTCGGACCGCGAGTCGGTCAAGGGCAGGATCGGCGGCCGCACCCACGAGATCAGCCGGCTGATCGGCCGGTCGCTGCGGGCGGTCATCGACTACAAGGCGCTCGGCGAGAACACCATCCAGCTCGACTGCGACGTGCTCCAGGCCGACGGCGGCACCCGCACCGCCTCGATCACCGGTGCGTACGTCGCGCTCGCTGACGCCATCGCCCACCTGCGCTCGACCGGGGCCCTCACCGGGGAGCCGCTCACCGGGTCCGTCGCCGCCGTCAGCGTGGGGATCGTCGACGGCATCCCGCGGCTGGACCTGCCCTACATCGAGGACGTGCGGGCCGAGACCGACATGAACGTCGTGATGACCGGCGACGGCAAGTTCGTCGAGGTGCAGGGCACTGCCGAAGGTGCGGCGTTCGACCGCGCCGAGCTCGACGCGCTGCTGGCGCTGGCCGAGAAGGGCTGCGCCGACCTCACCCGGCTCCAGCACGAGGCGCTGGCCCGGTGAGTGAGGCGGTGACTGACCCGGTGAGTGGTCCCCGCGTGTTCCTCGCCTCGCGCAACCGCAAGAAGATCCTCGAGATGGAGCGGATCCTCCGCGAGCACGTCCCCGGCCTGGTCGTCGTCGGCATCGATGACGTCGAGCACTACGACGAGCCGGTCGAGGACCAGCCGACGTTCGAGGGCAACGCGCTGCTCAAGGCGCGGGCCGGCCGGGCCGCGACCGGGCTGCCGTCGCTCGCGGACGACAGCGGCCTGTGCGTCGACGCGCTCAACGGCATGCCGGGCGTGCTGTCCGCCCGGTGGGCGGGCCCGCCCAAGAGCGATGCGCGCAACAACGAGCTGCTGCTCGCCCAGCTGGCCGACGTACCGGACGAACGCCGGGGCGCGCACTTCCAGTGCGCGGTCGCGTTCTGCCACGACGGCGGCGAGGAGCTCACCAGCGGGGTGATGCCCGGGCACGTGATCCACGAGGCGCGGGGGACCGGCGGGTTCGGCTACGACGTGCTGTTCGTGGCCGACGACCGCCCCGGGCTGACGACGGCTGAGCTGAGCGTCGAGGACAAGGACGCGATCTCCCACCGGGGCTGGGCGCTGCGCCGGATGGCCCCGATCGTCGCCCGGATCCTCGGATGAGCCGCCACTTCTTCATCCGTCGCAACCTGGCGCGGCTGCTGCTCAGGCTCGCCCGCTGGAGGACGGTCGGCGAGGTCCCGCGCAAGGGCATCCTGGTCGGCGCGCCGCACACGTCCAACTGGGACTGGGTGCTGACGATGCTGCTCGCCTGGGACAACAACGTGCAGATCCGGCTGCTCGTCAAGGACTCGTTCTTCAAGGGTCCGTTGGCGCCGATCATGCGGGCCAGCGGTGCGGTCGAGCTCGACCGGTCCAACCCGGGCGCCACGATCCGTGCGCTGATCGCCGACGCGGCGACCGACGAGACGTTCCTGCTCGGCATCGCCGCCGAAGGGACGCGCAGCAAGGGGGAGTACTGGAAGTCCGGGTTCTACCGGATCTCCCAGCAGACCGGCCTGCCGGTCACGCTCGCGTTCCTCGACGCCCCCACGCGCACGGTCGGCTGGGGCCCGACGTTCGAGCTCAGCGGCGACGTGTCGGCCGACATGGACCGGATCCGTGCGTTCTACGCCGACAAGCGGGGCATCAAGCCCGAGGGCACCACCGAGCCGCGCCTGCGTGAGGAGCAGTCCCGCGGGGAGTGAGTGCGCCCGGAGAGACTCGAACTCTCACTGGTCAGGACCTAAACCTGATGCCTCTGCCAATTGGGCTACGGGCGCGCGGGGTGAAGTCTCGCACGGTGCGGTCGTGACGCTGACTCGGCGCGTCTGCTCACGGTTGGGGTGTCGAGTCGGCGCGTCTGCACGCCTCAGGGGTGTCGAGTCGGCGCGTCTGCCCGTGCCAGGGGCGTCGAGTCGGCGCGTCTGCCCGTGCCAGGGGTGTCGAGTCGGCGCGTCTGCTCGTCTCGCGGGATCGACGCGCGGTGCGGCGTGGGCAGATGCGCCGACTGGGCCTGTTCTGGGCGGACATTTGCGCCGACTCGGCGATCCCGGAGCCTGCGGCGAACCGCAACCACACCGTCGGACCATCAACCCGAAGAGCGATCCCGCGGCCCGCGCGGCGACGAAGTCGACGCGCGAGACGCGGTCAGGCGCCGTTGTGGGGTTCTTCGTCGGCGTGGTTGAGCTCGAGGTCTCGGCGCAGCTTGGCGACGTGGCCGGTGGCCTTGACGTTGTACTGCGCGAGGAACACCTTGCCGTCCTCGTCGACGACCACGGTGGAGCGGATCACGCCCTCGACGGTCTTGCCGTAGAGCTTCTTCTCCCCGAAGGCGCCGTACTGGCGCAGCACGGACTTGTCGGGGTCGGAGAGCAGCGTGATCGTCAGCGCGTCCCGCTCTCGGAACTTCGCGAGCTTCTCGGGCTTGTCCGGCGAGATGCCGACGACCTCGTAGCCCGCCGCCTGCAGCGAGGCCAGGGAGTCGGTGAAGTCGCAGGCCTGCTTGGTGCACCCGGGCGTCATCGCGGCGGGGTAGAAGTACACGATCACCTTGCGGCCGAGGAAGTCGCTCAGCCCGACCTCCGCCCCGGTGTCGTCGAGCAGGGTGAACTCCGGCGCGGTGTCACCGGGGGATAGGCGCGAGGTGTCGCTCACGATGAGTAGCTCCTTGTCGCAAACAATGTGCAATAACGTAGGGTGGGCAATCACGGCCGGTCCCAACCTAGTCGCTTCCCAGGAGTGAGCATGCACGTGCCCGACGGGTTCCTCGACGCCCCGACCTCGGTGGCCACCGGCGCCGTGGCCGCGGTGGCCGTCGGGACGGCCCTCGCACGGGCTCGCCGGGAGCTCGACGACAAGACCGCTCCGATGGCGGGCCTCGTCGCCGCCTTCATCTTCGCCGTCCAGATGCTCAACTTCCCGGTGGCCTCGGGGACCAGCGGGCACCTGTTGGGCGGGGCGCTGGCCGCCGTGCTCGTCGGGCCCTGGACCGGCATCTTGTGCCTGAGCGTGGTGTTCATCGTCCAGTGCCTGCTGTTCGCGGACGGCGGCATCACCGCCCTCGGCACCAACATCACGCTGATGGGCCTGACCACCGTGGCCGTCGGCTGGCTGGTCTTCAAGGGCCTCCAGCTGGTGCTGCCCAGGCGGCTCTCGCTGGTGCCGCTGCAGGCGGGGATCGGCGCGCTCGTGTCCGTGCCGGTGGCGGCGCTGCTCTTCGTCGCGCTATACGCCGTGGGAGGTACGGCGGACATCCCGCTCGACAACCTCGCCGCGGCCATGGTCGGCGTGCACGTGCTCATCGGCATCGGCGAGGGCGCGATCACTTTCCTCGCGGTCGGGGCGATCATCGCCGTCCGACCCGACCTCGTCCACGGCGCTCGACCGCTGCTGGAGGCCCGCGAGCTGGTCATCAAGAGCGCGGGAGCGGCCGCATGAAGCGCGTCTCCACCACCTGGGTGCTCCTCGGCATCGCCGTGGTCGCGCTCCTGCTGGCCGGCGTGGTGAGTCGGTTCGCCGACCACGACCCCGATGGTCTGACGAAGGTGTCGGAGGACCACGGCTTCGCGCACACCGCGAAGACCCGTCACGGCGTCCTCGGGGGCTACGGAGGGGCGACCGGTGTCGTCGGCGTGGTGGTGGTCCTCGCCGTCGCCGGCGGGGTCGCGTACGGCGTACGCCGGCGCGGCTCGCGAGACGAGCGGTCCTGACGTGGGGGCCGGGCACGGTCACAAGCTGCACTTCCACGGGCACTCGCCGGTCCACCGCGCGCCCGCGCACCTGAAGGTGCTGGCGCTGCTGGCCTTCATGATCACCGTGGTGGCGACGCCCCGCGACTGGTACCCGGCCTTCGGCGTCTACCTGGCGCTCGTCGCCGCGGTCATCGGGCTCTCGCGGGTGCCGGTGACCTACCTCCTCAAGCGCACGGTCGTCGAGATCCCGTTCGTGTTCTTCGCGGTGCTGCTGCCGTTCGTCGCCACCGGCCCGCGGGTCGACGTCCTCGGCGTGGACGTCAGCCGGCACGGCCTCGAGGCGGGGGTCGCGCTCCTGGTCAAGGGCACGCTCGGCGTGCTCGCCAGCCTGACCCTGGCGGCGACGACCGAGCCCAACGACCTGCTGCTCGGCCTGGAGCGGCTGCACCTGCCGAACCAGCTCGTGCAGATCATGGCGTTCATGATCCGCTACCTCGACGTCGTCACGGGGGAGATGCAGCGGATGCGGATCGCGCGCGAGTCTCGTGGGTTCTCCGCCCGTGACCCGCGGCAGTGGCCGGTCCTGGCCCGGTCGGCCGGGGCGCTGTTCATCCGGTCCTACGAGCGCGGGGAGCGCGTGCACCTGGCGATGCTGTCGCGCGGCTACACCGGCAAGATGCCCCGGTGATCCACGCATGAACGCTCCCGTGCTCGACGTCCGCGGGCTCGCCTACGCCTACCCCGACGGCCACCAGGCGCTGTTCGGGGTCGACCTCCACGTCCATCGCGGTGAGCGCGTCGCGCTCCTCGGTCCCAACGGCGCGGGCAAGACCACGCTGGTGCTGCACCTCAACGGCATCCTGACCGCGGGCGCCGGCAGCGTCGCCGTGAGCGGGCTTGCCGTCGAGAAGGCCAACCTGACCGAGATCCGGCGTCGCGTCGGGGTGGTCTTCCAGGACCCCGACGACCAGCTGTTCATGGGCACGGTCCGCGCCGACGTGGCCTTCGGGCCCGCCAACCTCGGCATCCGCGGCGCCGAGCTCGACCGTCGGGTGATGAGCGCGCTCGACCAGGTCGGCATGGCGGACTTCGTCGACCGGCCCCCGCACCACCTCTCGTTCGGTCAGCGCCGGCGGGTCGCGGTGGCGACCGTGCTGGCGATGGAGCCCGAGATCCTGGTGCTCGACGAGCCCTCCTCCAACCTCGACCCGGCCTCGCGCCGCGAGCTCGCCGACATCGTGCGCGCGCTGGACGTGACGGTGCTGATGGTGACCCACGACCTCCCGTACGCGCTCGAGCTGTGCCCACGCTCGGTGGTGCTCAGCGGCGGCGCGGTGGTCGCCGACGGGGCGACGTACGACGTCCTCACCGACGAGGAGCTGATGCGGGCGCACCGGCTCGAGCTGCCGTACGGGTTCGACCCGCGGACGGTCCAGCCCCGCCCCTGACCTGGGGGGTGGGCGGTTGATAGCCTCCAACCGACACCGACGTCGGAGGAGACCCCCGTGAGCCAGGACGACCAGCTGTCCTCCCTCGAGCGCGAGATCGAGGAGACCAGGGAGCGCCTGGCGACCACGATCGACCAGCTCCTCTACCGCGCCAGCCCCAAGACGATCGTGGGTCGCGAGGTCAGCAGCATCAAGGCGCACTTCGTGGACGCCGAGACCGGCGCCCCGCGCACCGACAACATCCTCAAGGTCGCCGGCGCCGTGGTCGGCGTGGTCGCGTTCGTCGTCGTGCTCCGCAAGGTCGTCAACTAGCGCCGTGGTGTCCGACAAGACCCCCATCAAGATGCTCCACGACCGGCTGCTGGTCGAGGTCGACCGCGAGGCCGGCGAGCGCCGGTCCGCCGGCGGCATCGTGATCCCCGCGACCGCGGCGATGGGCGCCCGCCGTCTGGTCTGGTCCAAGGTCGTCGCGGTCGGGCCCAACGCCCGGTCCGTCGAGGTCGGTGACCGGGTGCTCTTCGAGCCCGAGGACAAGGCCGAGGTCGAGGTCGCGGGCGAGCTCTACGTCGTGATGCGCGAACGCGACGTCCACGCCGTCGCCGCCGAACGGGTCGGCGACCAGGCCACCGGCCTCTACCTGTAGCGCGCCCGCCCTCCATAACCTCCTCGCGTCCCGGCCCGTTGTGTCGGCATGCTCCGCCGCCTGCTCGCCGCCACCGCGGCCGCCGCCCTCGTCCCGTTGACCGGGCTCGCGCCGTCTCCGGGTGGCGCGGTCGCTGCTGCGCCCCACCCGAGTCGCTACCGCGCGACCATCGAGATCACCGCGCACGGCATCCCGCACATCACGGCCGCCGACTTCGGGTCGCTCGGCTTCGGGAGCGGGTACGCCGCGGCGCAGGACACGATCTGCACGCTCGCCGACACCCTGGTGACCGCGCGGGGCGAGCGGTCGCGCTGGTTCGGCCCGGACGCGCGCTACAACGACCAGGTCACGCTGGAGGCCTCCAACCTGCAGGTCGACGCCTTCGTCACGGACCTGCACCAGCGGCACGTGGTCGAGAAGCTGCTGCGCGACCCCGTCGCCGGGCCCGGCGCCGAGGCCAAGCAGATGGTGCGCGGCTACGTCGCGGGCGTCAACGAGTTCCTGCGTGACGAGACCGTCACCGACCCGGCCTGCCGCAACGCGCCGTACCTGAAGCCGGACGTCACCGCCCTCGACCTCTGGTACGGCGTCTACCTCGCCAACCTGCTCGCCTCCAGCGGCGTCTTCGTCAAGGAGATCGTCGACGCGGCGCCGCCCACCCCCGGCGACCCGGGCCTCCCGGAGCTGCCGGTGAAGGCCGCGCAGGTCGACCGCGATGCACTGCTCAAGGCCCTCGGCCGCGACCCCGAGTCGCCGTTCGGCTCCAACGCCACGGCCGTGGGTGGCGCGGCGAGCACCACCGGCAAGGGGATGCTGCTCGGCAACCCCCACTTCCCGTGGCGCGGGCGCTACCACTTCACCCAGCAGCAGCTGACCATCCCGGGCCGCTACGACGTCGCGGGGGCCTCGCTGGTGGGTTCACCGGCGGTGAACATCGGCTGGAACAGGGACGTCGCGTGGAGCCACACCGTCTCCACCGCCTACCGCTTCACGCCCTACGAGTACAAGACCGTCGGCCCCGGCACGACGTACCTCACCGATGCCGGACCGCAGCAGCTGATCCACGACACCGTGCAGGTGCGCGTCAAGAAGGGCGACGGCTCGCTCGGGACCGCGACCGAGGACCTCTACCGCACCCCGCTGGGCTACGTCATCGACGCGCCGGCCCAGCTGATGCCGTGGGGCCCGGCCAGCGTGTGGGCGATCCGCGACGCGAACGCCGAGCACCTGCGCACGATCGACACGTTCTTGAACATGGGCAAGGCGACCAGCGTCCGCGACCTGCTGCGCCGACAGGACGCCGGCGGCGGCATGCCCTGGGTCAACACCACGGCCGCCGACCGGCACGGCGACGTCCTGTACGCCGACCACTCGGTGGTGCCCAACGTCCCCGACGACCTCGCCCAGCAGTGCCTCACCCCGACCGGTGCCGTGCTCGACCAGGTCGCGGGCCTGCCCGGGCTGGACGGCACGTTCGCCGACTCGCGCTGCGCGTGGCGCACCGACGAGGACGCGGAGCGGCCGGGCATCTTCGGGCCGGCGAACCTGCCGATGGAGGTCCGCCGCGACTGGGTGATGAACGCCAACGACTCCTACTGGCTCCCCAACCCCGCGCAGCCGTTGGAGGGTTACGCCGGCATCATCGGCTGCGAGCGGTGCGTGCGCACCATGCGGACCCGGATGGTCTCCCACTACGTGATGGACCGGCTCGCCTCGGGGGCCAAGGAGTCCCCCCGGAGCCTGCGCGGGCACGAGCACGAGAACCGCCTGATGGCCGCCGAGGTGATGCGGGCGAACGGCGATCTCGACACCGTGTGCGCGGCGACCGGCGAGACCGAGGCCTGCCGGGTGCTGCACGACTGGGACGGGCGGTCCAACACGGACTCGGTCGGCACCCACATCTTCGAGGAGTTCGTCGCCCGGCTGCCCAGCCCTCCGGTGGACGCCGTCGACCCGGTCTGGCTCACCCAGTTCGACCCCGCTGACCCGCTGGACACGCCGCGCGACCTCAACGTCGCCAACCCCCAGGTGGTGCAGGCGATGTCGGACGCGATCTCCTCGCTGCGCGAGCGGGGCATCCCGTTCGACGCCACCTGGGGGTCGCTCCAGGTCGCCGGCGACCGGGGCGCGCCGGCGATCCCGCTCGGCGGCGGCACCGGCGACTCGGTCGGCAACGCCAACGCGCTGGCGTCTCGGTGGGCCCGGGACAACACGGACCACTACCGGCCGGTGACCTACGGCTCCTCGCACATCCAGGCGATCTCGTTCCTGCCCGGCGGCCGGGTCGACGCGCGTACGATCTTGACCTACGGCCAGTCCGAGGACCCGCGCTCGCCGTACTCCTCCGACCAGACGCGGATGTTCTCCCGCAAGCAGTGGGTGCACTTCGCGTGGACCGATGCCCAGGTACGCCGTGACCTGGTGCGCAGGTTCGTGGTGACGGGCTGACGGCCCGACGTGCCGACATGGAAGGGGCCGGCGGCCGGTGTCCCCCCTCGGACCCCGGCCGCCGGCCACCCCCACGCTCGCCGGGTCAGCGGACCCGGACGGTGAGCGCCCCCGTGGTGTCGCCCGTGGTGCTGAGCGTCTGCGACAGGGTCAGTCGATAGGTGTAGCTGCCCCGCTGGGTGAACCGCGGGAACGTGACCCGCGCGGTGCCCCGGCTCGTGGTCGGGATCGTCTTGGCGACCTGCCAGGTGCCGTTCACGTACTGCTCCAGCGTGAGCACCTCGCCGGCGGCGGCCTGGCCGACCTCGACGGCGTCGGTCGGGACCGTCGATCCGCGCCGCACGCTGACCGTGCCGGTCGTGAAGTCCTCGATCTCGGCCACCGCCTGCGGCACGTCCGGGGTCGACGGGTCGCCGTCGGTCGAGCACGCGACGTCGCCCTGCCAGTGGTAGTTGGTACCGCCCACCTGGACCCAGGTGATGTCGTACGACGACACGCCCAGGGGCCAGCTGCGGTGCGAGGTGAACGGGAACGTCGTGGTCCCGCCCCAGGTGCCCTCGTTGTTGTGGAAGTTCAGCGTCACCTGACCGTGGTCGGTCTCGACCCGGACGTTGACGTCGTTGGCCTGACCGCTCGGGATGTCCGCGGGGTAGGCGACGGTGAGGGCGCTGCACGTCGGGTCGGCGTACTTCCAGTCCCAGGTGAACGGCGTGGTGCTACCCGGGCCCGTCTCGGTCGGCCCGCCGTTGTCGCCCGGGTCCGTCGAGTCGCCCGGGTCCGTCGAGTCGCCCGGGTCCGTCGAGTCGCCCGGGTCCGTCGAGTCGCCCGGGTCCGTCGAGTCGCCCGGGTCCGTCGAGTCGCCCGGAGTCGAGCAGGGGCCGACCCAGAACACCTTCGACTTCGTGTTGTTGCCCTTCGAGCCTTCGGTCGCGGTGGTCACCTTGACGTGGTAGCCCTGGACCGGGTGCGGGTCACCGGCGAACGTGAGGGTGTAGATCTCGCGACCGTCGAGGTCGGAGTTGCCCTTGGCGGCGTCGTCCTCGAGCACGACCGAGGTCTTCCCCTGGACGCCGGTGACGGTGACGTCGTGGTCCTGGCTCTCGAAGGTGACCTCCGAGCGGGCCCGGGCGTCGAAGTTGTACCACTCCAGCGCGAACGTGCATCCGACGTGCGGGTCGTTGCTCTCGGTGCCGACCTGGTCGACCTCGGCAACCTTGATCGTGCCGTTGTTGCCACCGGCGTCTGCCATCGCGGGGGTGGCGCCGAGGGCGAGTACGGCAGGCAGTGCGGCGGCGGCCGCTGCGGCGACGAGTCGAGATCGCACGGGGTGCTCCTGGGGGGTCGGTCGGTCTGTCCAGAGGAGCGTGACACGCCGATGCGCGCTCGAACGGCCCCGTGGAGGAACCGTGCACGAGCCGTGGCGGAACCTTGCGAGTTCCTTGAGGAACTTGCGTGAGAACCGGTGTCTGCCCAGGTCAGCGCCGTCGCAGGCCACAGGTGGTCGGGCCCTCCAGGACCTCGCCGTCCGGCCCGAAGCGGGAGCCGTGGAGCGGGCAGTCCCAGCTGCGCTCGGCGTCGTTCCACCGCACGACTCCGCCGAGATGGCTGCACACCGCGGACACGGACCGCTCGACGCCGTTGGCTCGGGAGACGGCGGTCGGGGTGCCGACCCGGTCGAACCGGACCTCACCCTCGCCGTCACCGAGCGCTGCGCGCGAGGTGAGCGCACGCAGCGGACGCAGCCAGCCGGTGGTCATCTCGACGGCGACCTCCGCGTTGACGCGCGCGCTCTCGGGCAGGCCGGCGAGCTCACGCGTGCTCCACGGTTCGAACGCCGACGCCCACTCCTGGTGTCCGCCGAGGATCCGGCCGGCGAGGGCGAGCGACGCCGCCACACCGTTGGTCATGCCCCACTTGGAGTAGCCACCGGCGACCAGCAGCCCGTCGGTGCCGGGCAGGATCGGGCCGACGTACGGCAGCCCGTGGTGGGGGACGTAGTCCTGGGCGGACCAGGCGTGGGTCTCCACGGCGTCGGGGAAGAAGCCGCGAGTCCACTCGCGCAGCCCGTCGAGGTGGCTGAGCTCCGAGGTGGGGCCGCCGGTCTTGTGACCGTCGCCGCCGACCAGCAGGATGCTTCCGGTCCCGTCGGTCGTGGGTGCGTCGCGCAGCGAGCGGCTGGGGGCGTCGGCGGAGAGGTACATGCCGTCGACCGCCTGCTCCTCGGTCCGGAACGCCAGCCCGTAGGAGCGCGCGGGCTTGGCCCGGGCGAAGAACCCGCCTCGGTCGAGGATCGGCATGTTGGTCGCCAGCACGACGGTCGTCGCCGTGGCCTCGCCACGGTCCGTCACCACGGTGTACGGCGTGTGCCCCTGAACCCGCTGCACCCGGGCACCCTGCACGACCACCGCACCGTGGCTCGTGGCGTCGGCCGCGAGCGCACCCAGCAGCTCCAGCGGGTCGAGCTGGGCCTGGTCGGGCACCATCACCGCCCCGCGGACGCGGAACGGCAGGGGGAGGTCGTCGACCCAGGTCGCCTGCTCGACACCGGCACGGTGCAGTGCCTCCAGCTCCGAGCGCACCGAGCGGACGCCGGAGGCCGACGTCGCGTACGTGAACGCCGGCCGGCGCTGCAGCTCGACGTCGTGCTCGTCGCAGAACCGGACCACCCAGGCGAGCGCCTCTGCGTTGGCGTCGGCGTACTTGCGCAGCACGGACGCGGGGTGGCGGCGGGCGATCCGGGAGTAGTGCGTGCCCTGCTGGACGCTCACCTTCGCGGTGCTGCCGCCGGTGGTGCCGGCGCCGACGTGCCGGGCCTCGATCACGAGGACCGAGCGTCCGGCGCGGGCCAGCAGGCCGGCGGTGGCCAGGCCGGTGATGCCGGCGCCCACCACGATCACGTCCCACTCGCCCTCGACCAGGGCGGTGCCCGTCGTCTCGACGGGGTGGCGGTCGCGCCACACGGAGGTCAATGTCATGTCAGGCCTTCCTCTTGCCGGGGCCGCGGCGGGCGCTCAGCCGGATCGCCCGGCCGCGGCGCTCGTCGTCCTCGTCCTTGGCCTGGGCCTTCTCGATGTTGCGGTCGTCGCGGGGCGGCAGCTGGATGACGCGCTCGGCGGGCAACCCGGACTGCAGCTCGCGACCCCGCTCGAGCTCGGCGTCCAGCTCGGCGCCGAACAGCAGCGCGAGGTTGGTCAACCACACCCACAGCAGGAACGCGATCACGCCGCCGAGGGCGCCGTACGTCTTGTCATAGGAGGAGAAGTTCGCGACGTAGAAGCCGAACGCCGCGGACACCACGACCCAGGTGAGGATGGCGAGCACGGCGCCGATGCTCACCCACCGGAACCGCGGCTGCCGGACGTTGGGGGTCGCGTAGTAGAGCAGCGCGACCATCGCGACGACCGCGACCGCGATCACCGGCCACTTCGCGATGTCCCAGACCAGCTTGAGGGTCGAGCCGACCCCGAGGGCGTCACCCACCGAGTCGGCAACGGGCCCGGTGACCACCAAGGCGAACAGGACCGCCGCGGCCAGGACCACCAGCACCAGCGTCAGCAGGAGCATCATCGGGCGCAGCTTCCAGACCGGCCGGCCCTCGCGGATCTCGTAGATGCGGTTCATCGCCCGGCCGAACGCGCCGACGTAGCCGCTCGCCGACCACAGGGCGCCGGCCAGACCGAGCGCGAACGCGAGCCCCGCCGCCTGGGACCGACTGATCTCGAGCAGCGGGTCGCGCACGCTGTCGACGACGGACCCGCCGCCGAGGTCCCCGATGATGCCCAGCAGCGTCTCGACGCTGCTGGTGCCCTGGCCGACCAGCCCGAGCAGGGAGGTCAGCGCGATCGCGGCGGGGAAGACCGCGAGCACGGCGTAGTAGGTGAGCGCGGCGGCCAGGTCGGTGCACTGGTCGTCGGAGAACTCGCGCACGGTCTTGCGGGCGACGTAGAACCACGAGCGCCGGGACAGGTCGGTCGGGGAGTCGACCAGGCCCTCGTCGGGGTCACGGGCGGTGTCGAGCCGCCGGTCGGTGTCGCTGCTCATTCCTCCCGGGTGCCCCGGGACGGCCGTCGGCATGCCACGGCACCGGGGAGGAGCGGGTCAGCCGGCGCGGGTGCCGGCCTGGGCGGCGACCAGGTTCGCGAGCTCCTGCCGCCCGAGCGGGGCACCCGCGTCGGCGGCGGCGAGCAGCGCCGCGCCCAGCACCGGCGGCAGGAGCGGGGACCGGAGGTCGGAGCCGGGGACCGCGGCCCGCAGGCCGGCCTCGAACGCCGCACGGACCTCGGGCACGGAGAAGACCCCGCCCGAGTAGGACACCGGAGCGACCTCGTCCACGCCGAACCCGAGTCGCCGGTGCGTGGTCGCGACGAGGGCGACGAGCTCGTCGGCCGCCTCCCGCAAGATGCTCCGAGCGGTCGCGTCGCCGGCTCGTGCGGCCACGGCGACCGGCACGGAGAGCGCGGCCACCGACCGCCGGCGATCGGTCCACCGGTTCAGGGCCAGGTCGATCACCTCGAGGTCGTCGCTCAGCCGCAGGTGCCGGCGCAGGGCGTCCAGCAGTGGGCCGCTCTCCAGGCGGCCGTCGCTCATCCGGGAGAACGCCTGGAGCCCGCGCTGGCCGATCCAGTAGCCGGATCCCTCGTCCCCGAACAGCTCGCTCCAGCCACCGACCCGGACGCCGCGCCCGTGTCGCTCGCCGTACGTCATGGATCCGGTGCCCGCGATCACGTTGATCCCGTCGGCGCCGCCCAACGACCCGGCCCAGGCGCACACCATGTCGTTGGCGCACCGGTAGCGGACGTGGCCAAGGGCCCGCCCCACGCCTGCCTGGACGGCCGGGACGTCGGCAGGGACCTCGCCGTAGCCGGGCAGGCCGAGGAAGGCCCGGCGTACGTCGGTCGGGTCGATCCCCGCCGTGGCGCACAGCGCGGGGACCGCGGTGGTCAGCACCTCCTCCACCAGCCCCACGCCGGGGCCGTCGGGCCGGCCGAGGTAGTAGGTGCCCGGCGCGGTCGACCTAGCCAACAGGTCACCTGTGCCGGTCACCAGGCACAGCGCGGTCTTCGTGCCGCCGCCGTCGACGCCCAGGTAGATGTCCACGCCCTCAGCCTGGCAGCGTCAGGCCGGGAACGCGTGCACGGTGACGCCCTGGACGACGCGGTTCACCTCGCCGTCCGGGAACGGGTTGTCGGGGGTCAGGCCGAGCGCGACGGAGCTGCCCAGCCCGAGCAGCTGGCCGACGATCACGAACGGGAGGCCGACCAGGCAGTCGTCGAGGCCGTCGAGGCCGGTGAACGCGAACCCCGGTCCGGACACCGGCCCGGCGGCCGAGACCACGAAGACGTGCTCCGCGCCGACGGTCGCGCGCAGCTCGGTGACGATGTCCTCGTCGTATCCCCGGGTGTAGGGGTTGTTCGAGAGGTACACCACGGCCAGGCTCTGGTCGTCGAGGAACGCCTTGGGCCCGTGCCGGAAGCCCAGCGAGGTGTCGTACGACGCGGCGACCTGGCCGGCGGTGAGCTCGAGCATCTTCAGCGAGGACTCCCGGGCGATGCCGCGCAACGACCCGCTGCCGAGGTAGACGACCCGCTGGTAGGAGCGGGCGACGAGGTCGTCGATGCCGTCGGCGTCCGCGAGCAGCTGCGCCGCGGCAGCCCCGAGCCGGGCGCCGTGCTCGCGGCGCTCCGCGGCCGGGACCGCGATCGCCAGCCAGGTCGCGAGCATCATCGAGGTGAAGCTCGAGGTCATCGCGAAGCCCCGGTCGTTGGCGGCCTCGGGCATGGCCAGCACCAGCGAGTCCTCGCGGCCCCGGTGCTGACGCGCGAGCGCCCCGTCGGTGTCGCAGGTGACCACCAGGTGGTGGGCGTCGGGGAGCAGCTGGTCGGCCAGCGCGGTGGCGGCCGTGCTCTCGGGGCTCTCCCCGGAGCGGGCGAACGAGATCAACAGCGTGGGCATCCGCTCGGCGAAGACCAGGTCGGGTCCGGACACGATGTCGGTGGTGGCGACCGCGTCGACGCGTCGGCCGAGCGCGCGGGTCAGTGAGGGCTGCAACGCCTCGCCGATGAACGCGGAGCTACCCGCGCCGGTGAGGACGATGCCGAGGTCGGGCCGCTCCAGGAGCGGGTCGAGGAACGCCCGGATGGCCGGCTCGTGCTCATCGATCCTCGCGCAGACGTCGGCCCACACCTGGGGTTGCTGGGCGATCTCCCGCGCGGTGGCCGAGTCGGTCGTCCCGCTCGTCACGGTGACGGCTTCGAGGTTCACTGGTGGCTCCTGTTCTCGACGGAATCGCCCGTCGACCCGAGATCTTCACGGCGGGACGAGGGGGAGGAATCGCTGCAGGCGAGGGCATAGCCGCGCAGTACGTCGCGCACGCGGTCGACCGCCAGGCTGCGCGGGTCGGAGGCGATCTCGCCGGTCCGCACCCGGGTGTACTGGGTGGGCAGGTGCGCGCTGACCATCGTCAGCGGCACCGTGACCCCGTCGAGGTTGGCCAGCAGCCGGTCGGTGGCCGCCGTCACCTCGGGGGTCGCCCAGTAGTAGCGCATCCGGTCGGAGTAGCTGTACGTGCGCGCGATCCGCACCTCGGTGGCGTCGCCCTCGTAGTAGCCGGCCCACCAGTGCGGGTCGGCCTCCATGGCCCGGGCGACGACCTCGACGAGGCCGGAGCGACGCCCGGCGGGGACCAGCTCGTCCTCGATCGCAGCCAGCGCGAACAGCGCCTCGCGGAGCGCGAACGTCAGGCCGGGGCCGACCTTGAGGATCGCCCAGTGGTCCGCGACGAGTGCCGCGAGGCGTTCCGGGGTCTGGTAGTCGGTGGAGTGCGCCTCCAGCACCAGGGCAGGCGGGGACTGGTCGTCGTCGACCACCTGGCGCAGGCTCGTGGTCCGGTCGGGCTCGTAGTCGAACACCGCGTGCGCGTCGAACTCCACGCCCGGCTGGACGACCAGCCCGACCACACGCGACCAGCAGTCGGCCACCCCGGCCTCCGCGAAGGCGTCGCGGTGGGCGGCGAGCGTGGCGCGGGCGGCCTCGAGCGAGGTCGGGGTCAGGCTGTCGATCTGCTCGTGGGCGCCGCCGGGGACCGGGACCTCCGTGCCGATCACGTAGACCGGAAGCGAGGCCGCGCCCAGGGCCTGGGCGGTGTCCTCGGCGACCCGCGCGAGGCGTGCGGCCCGGTGAGCGACCACCTCGTCGGTCAGAGGGGTCTCGTCACCGGCGCAGGACATCGAGCAGTCGAGGTGGATCTTGGTGTAGCCGGCAGCGACGTACGCGCGGACCAGGTCCTCGGCCTTCGCCATGGCCGCGTCGCCGCCCTCCTGCCGCCACACCTGGGGTCCCAGGTGGTCGCCGCCGAGGACCACGTCGCCGGCGTCGAGGCCGGCTGCGGCCGCGATCTCGAGCACGAGGTCGCGGAACTGCGCCGGCAGCATCCCGGTGTAGCCACCGAACTGGTCGACCTGGTTGCTGGTGGCCTCGACCAGCAGCACCGAGCCGTCCTCGGCGGCCTGCTCCGCGGCCGCGCGCAGCACCAGGGGGTGCGCGGAGCAGACGGCGGTGACGCCGACCGGTGCGCCACGCCGATGACGGCGCAGCAGGTCGAGCAGGGGGCCGGCGGAGGTGCCGTGGTCGGCGGCCGTGGCGGGGGAGAGGTGCGGGAGGGGGTTCATTTCACACTGCCTGCGAGTAGTCCGTTGACGATGTAGCGGCTGAAGGCGAGGGCGATCGCGGCGGGTACGGCGATCGCGAGCATCCCGGCGGCGCTGAGCAGGGTCGTGGGCACGACGTGCCGGCCCTGCAGCGATGCGATGACCACGGTCAGCGGCTGGGTCGAGAGATCGCTGGAGAGCACCAGGGGGAACAGGAACTGTGCCCAGGCGAACAGGAACGTGATGATCGCCGTCGAGATGATCCCCGGCCGGGCCAGCGGCAGCATGATGTGCCACAGCACCTGGAGCCGGTGCGCACCGTCGACGAGGCCTGCCTCCTCGAGGCTGGTCGGCAGGCTGGCGAAGTAGTTGTGCAGGACCCAGGTGGCCAGTGGCACGAAGCCGGATACGTAGACCAGCACGAGGCCGGAGTAGGTGTTGACCAGGCCGAAGGTGCTCATGATCCGGTACAGCGGGATCAGCGTCGCGTACGCCGGGAGCGCCATCGTGGCGAGCACCGCGTAGAACAGGATCCGGCTGCCGTGGAAGCTCATCCGGGCGAAGGCGTAGGCCGCCAGCGTGGCGAGCACGACGGTGACCACGGTGGCCGCCGAGCACTCGATCACGATGTTGAGAGCCGCCCGCCGGATCTGGCCGGGCACCTCGCCGTCGCCGGTGAGGAGGGCGCGGTAGTTCGCGAGCGTCGGGTGCGTCGGGGCGTACTGCACCGGCGTGGCCCGGGCGTCGGCCTCGGTCTGGAAGCTCGTGCGCAGCGCCCAGTAGATCGGGACCAGCGAC
The DNA here is from genome assembly GCF_057747975.1 of Nocardia sp. 149-1B. Classification (NCBI taxonomy): domain Bacteria; kingdom Bacillati; phylum Actinomycetota; class Actinomycetes; order Mycobacteriales; family Nocardiaceae; genus Nocardia; species Nocardia sp. 149-1B. The sequence goes on along the minus strand of NZ_CM173233.1, from coordinate 3,526,290 downwards.
CACACGAGGATGAGCAGGACCCCGAAGGCCTGGAGGCGACGGCTCTTCACAGCTCGACCTTCCGGTAGATCCCGGTGACCACGGCGAGCGAGACGACCAGGGTGACGATCGTGACCAGGAGCGAGAGGGCGTAGCCCTCGCCGAAGTCGAGGTCCTGGAAGCTGACGAAGTAGGTCTGCATCATCACCGAGGAGGCGGTGCGCGAGGCGCCGTTGAGGACGTAGGGCTGGTCGAAGACGTTGAGCGTCGCGATCACCGACTGGACCATGGCCACGGCGACCGCCGGGCGGATCAGCGGCAGCGTGATCCGGCGGAACGCGCCCCAGGACCCGCACCCGTCGATCTGGGCGGCCTCGTAGAGCTCGCCGGGGATGACCTGCAGGCCGGCGAGTATCAGCAGCGCGGACAACGGCATGATCTGCCAGACCTGCACCAGCTCGATCAGTGCGATCGTCTGGATGCGGTCCTGCCCGAGCAGCACGGCGTCGCCGCTGCCGAGGTGCAGGGTCTGGGCGAGCGCGTTGATCAGGCCGGCGTTCGGGTCGAAGATGCCTGTCCACAAGATGCCCTCGACCACGCCGGGCAGGGCCCACGGCAGGATCAGCACGGCGATCACCAGGCTCCGGCCACGGAAGGGCCGCTGCAGCACGATCGCGGCCGCGATGCCGAGCAGCGTCGAGGCGAGGGTCCCGACCACGACGTAGATCGCGGTGTTGCTGATGCTGGTGCGTACGGCGGGGTCGTCGAGCAGCCGCCGGAAGTTGCCGAGCCCGTCGAAGCGGGTCGGCGGGTCGAGCGCGTCGACCCGGAAGAACGACTCGACGACCGTGAAGAGCGCCGGGCCGATGGCGAGCAGCAGGATGAACAGGGCGACCGGGGCGACGAGCACGTACGGCACCCAGCTCTCGCCACGGCGCCCCACGAGCCGGCGCCGGCGTCGCCGGAGGCCGTCACCCGCTGCCGGCGTGGCAGCGAGGTCGACCTCCGGCGACTCCATCAGCGGGGCCTGGTGGCTCACGACTCGTTGGCGAGCTGGTCAGCCGTGTCGGCGATCGCGGCGATCGCATCCGCCACGGACATCGAGCCCGTCGCCGCGGCGTGCAGGTTGGTGTAGACGGCGTTGGAGAACTTCGGGTACCACGCGGGTGCGCCGCCCTCGAAGACCGGCTTGGAGCTCTGCAGCATCGTGGCGAGGATCTCGCCGCCGACCAGGTCGCCCTTCGCGGTCATCTCCTTCACCGCCGAGAGGTGGGAGGGCATGGCGTACGCCGGGAGCGCCTTGTCGGGGCCGTTCACGCCGGCGAAGTCCACCTGCTGGGCGGGATCGGTGAACCACTCGATGAACTTCGCGGCGGCGTCGGGGTACTTCGCCTGCTTGGGGATGCCGATGCCGTCGGGGTTCGACAGGTTGGCCGCCGGCCCGTCGGTCCCGGGCGTGGCGAGGTACGTCACCTGGTCCACGACCGTCGACGACGCCGGGATGTTGTAGAGGCTGCCGACGGTGCCGGAGTAGTCGGAGAACGTGCTCGCGGACTGGCCCTTGGCCATCAGGGTCTGCTGGCCCTGGCTGTCGGCGACGTTGATGTTGCCCGGCGGCACGAGGCCGGAGGTCATCGCGTCGACCATCCACTGCGCGGCGCGGTAGCCGGCGGAGTCGGGCGAGGTGAACTGCGGCTTGCCCGACTCGTCGAGGATCGTCCCGCCGAACGCCTCGGTCGCCTCGTACCAGTACGTCGAGAGCCCCTCGGCCGCGGCGAACGGGATGTTGAGGGGGTACTTCACGACCCCGGCGTCCTTGATCTTCTGCAGGCCCGCCGTGTAGTCGTCCATCGTCGTGGGGTTCGGGTCGGCGCCGGCCTTCTTGTACAGGTCGGTGTTGACCGTCGTCACCATGAACGAGGCGTCGTAGGGGATCCCGACGACGTGGCCGTCGCTGGTGAACGACGCCAGCTGCGGCATGTCGGACTCCAGGGCCTTGGTGTCCATGTAGTCGTCCATCGGGTAGAACCACTTGAGCTTGCCGAGCTGGCCGACCCGCGACCAGTCGACGTCGGTGGCGTCGGCGAAGTAGGTGTTCGCCGTGGCGGCCGCCGAGATCTTCGTCTGGAGGCTGTCCCAGTCGATGTTGACCCACTTGACGGTGATGCCGGTCTCCTTCTCGAACGCGTCGAGGGAGGCCTGCGGGGGCGGCTCGGAGTTGAGCGCGACCGTGATCGTGACGTCGGTGGTCTTGGTCGAGCCGCCGGCGTTGTCGGAGCCGCAGGCCGCGACGGTCGCGAGGGCGGCGAGGCCGACCGCGACCTGGGCGGTCCTGATGCGCGCCACAGACCGGCGCCGGGCTGGGTGGGTGCTGCTGGTCATCGTGCCTCCTCCGCCGGCCGGGTCCACCCCCGGCGCGGATGACTGAATGTGCGCAACAGTCTGCACACTTGTGCGCACTCGCGCAATGATCTGGGAAGAAAATGCCTGGATCCGCGAAGATTGGCTCTCGCTGAGCGTGCGTCTGGCATCCTGATGCGCGCTCGCGCAGGGTAAGGTGATCGGGTGCGCAAGGCTGAACGACTGAACTGGATCCTCGACCGGGTCGCCGAGGACGGCTCCGCGGCCGTGGCCGCCCTGGCGGGCCAGCTCGACGTGTCCGAGGCCACCGTCCGCCGCGACCTGCAGACCCTGACCCGAGACCGGCTCCTGGTCCGCACGCACGGCGGGGCCCTGGCCCGGGAGGCGGGCGAGGAGATGCCCGCGCGGCTCAAGGCGGCCCGGATGCAGCAGGAGAAGCGGCACATCGGGCAGGCCGCCGCGCACCTGGTCGAGGACGGAGCCGTCGTCGGGATGTCCGGAGGCACGACCTCGCTGGAGCTCGCCAGGGAGCTGGCGGGACGCCGCGGCCTGACCGTGGTCACCAACGCCGTCGACGTGGCCGCCCAGCTGGCGGGGCGCCCGGAGCTGAACCTGATCTCGGTCGGGGGCATCGTGCGCGGCTCGCTCGAGGCGGTCGGCCCGGCTGCGGAGGAGATGCTGTCGCGCTACCACCTCGACGTGGTCTTCGTCGGGGTCGACGGACTCACGGTCGACGCCGGGTGCACGACGTTCGACGAGATGGAGGCCCAGACGGACCGGGCCTTCCTGCGCCAGGCGCGTCGCCGGGTCGTCATCGCCGACTCCAGCAAGCTGGGCGTGGTGACGTTCGCGAGGATCGCCGCGCTGGACGAGCTCACCGACCTGGTCACCGACTCCGCGGCCGACCCCGAGCAGGTCGCCGCGCTCGAGCACGCGGGGCTCCGGGTCCTGCTCGCGTGACCGGGATCGTGTTGCGCGTCCGGGGCATTGCTGTGAACCTGTGCGCGTGATGGCGTCGCGCGAGGATGGACCGTCCGGCACCGAGCGGAGAGTCCGGCGCCAGGAGCGGCTCGAGCACGTGATCGCGCTGCTCGCGGACGGCCGCGAGGTCACCGTGGCGGAGCTGGTGGCCGAGCTGTCGGTGTCGTCGGCATCCGTACGCCGCGACCTCGAGCTCCTCGAGCAACGCCGGCTGCTGGTGCGCACGCACGGTGGCGCCGTGGGCGCGCCGAGCGTGAGCTACGAGCTGCCGCTGCGCTACCGCTCGGCCGCGCGGATCGAGCAGAAGCGCGCGATCGCCGCGCAGGCGGTCGCCCGCGTGCCGGGCGAGCGGGCGATCGTCGGACTCACCGGCGGCACCACCACCACGGAGGTCGCCCGGGCGCTGAGCGCCGGCGGCGAGGTCACGATCGTCACCAACGCGCTCAACATCGCCTCCGAGGTCGTGGTCCGGCCCACGGTCAAGCTGGTGGTCACCGGCGGTGTCGCCCGCGACCGGTCCTACGAGCTGTGCGGGCCGTTGGCCGAGCGCACGCTGGCCGAGGTACACCTCGACGTCTCCTTCGTGGGTGTCGACGGGCTGAGCGCCGACGCCGGCCTCACCACCCACGACGAGGTCGAGGCCAAGACCAACCTGGTGCTGCTCCAGCGTGCCGCGACCGTGGTGGTCGTCGCGGACTCCACCAAGCTCGGCCGCGCCGCGTTCGCGCGCATCTGCGGCCTCGACGCCGTCGACGAGGTCATCACCGACGACGGTGCCGACCCCGCGGAGGTGCATGCGCTCCGCGAGGCCGGGGTCACCGTCACCGTCGTGTCCGTCTGACCGGCCCTAGCGAAGCGGTACGGCGACCCGCAGCGAGGCGGGCAGCAGCTCGCCGTGCGCGGCGACCATCGCGTCCGCGAGGTCCCAGATCCGCTGGACGTCCAGGGTGGCGGCGGTGTTGGGGTCGACCATCAGCGCCTGTCGCACGAGCTCGGGCCGCTCCTCGACCGCTGCACGCACCGTGAGCTCGACGACCTGGAGGAACGCGGAGTTCAACGCCGCGCACTGCGGCGGGAGCTCGCCCACCGGCGTCGGCCGCACGTCCGGCCCGATGACGACGGGTGCCTCCACCGGCGCGCCGGCGGGCAGGTTGTCGATCAACCCGTGGTTGGGCACCGTGGCCTGGATCTCGCGGCGGGTGCCGGTCACCAGGCTGTGGATGACCTGCGGGGCGTACTCCGCGGCCTGCTCGTCCGGCTCGACGTACGGCGCCTCCGGGCCACCGCGGATGAGTCCGGCGACCTCGTCGGCGTTGGCGGCGCTGATGCCGACGTAGTCGCGCAGCGGGATGCGCAGCCGCTCGACCTCGGCGTCGTCGTGGAGGTACCACGCGACGTACTCCGAGGAGTGCTCGCTGGTCTCGGTGGGGTAGTAGCCCAGGCGCCGGTACATGTCGACGCGCACCCGCCGGCGCAGCTCCGGGTCGGCCTCGATGGCCCGGTCGAGCAGCGGGTAGAGGTCCTCCTCGCCGCGCCTCCAGTCGAGCACCCAGGCCTGGTGGTTGACGCCGGCGCTGCGGAAGGAGACCTCATCGAGCGGGACGCCGATGAGCCGGGAGAGGTCGTGGACCGTCCAGTACACCGAGTGGCACAGCCCGAGCGCGCGGAGGCCGGGATGGCGCCGGGCGAGATAGCCGATGTTCATCGCCATCGGGTTGGTGTAGTTGAGCAGCCAGGCGTCCGGGGCGAGCTCGCTCATCTCGGTGGCCAGCGTGTCGAGGAACGGGAACGTGCGCAGCGCCCGGAACACGCCGCCGACGCCCAGGGTGTCACCGATGGTCTGGCGCAGGCCGAAGGACTCCGGCACGTCGAAGTCGGTCACCGTCGCGGCGTGGCCGCCGACGTTCACCGTGTTGATGACGAAGTCGGCGCCCGCCAGCGCCCGCCGGCGGTCCTCGGTCGCCAGGATCGTGGCCGGGTGCCCGTGGTGGCGCACGGTCGCGTGCGCCACCCACTCGGCCAGCCGCAGCCGGTCGGGGTCGACGTCGTGGAGCACGAGCTCGAGGTCGGGCAGGTCCTCGAAGGTCAGTAGGTCACGGAGCAGTTGACGAGTGAAGACCGCCGAGCCGGCACCGATGAAGACGATCCTGGTCATGAGCGGAGTATGACAGATCGCGCAGAAAGCGATCAATAGTGATCAGATCGATTCTGCGCATCTGCGCAGAATCGATCAGGTCGTCGTGGCGAACCGCTCCCACACCCGGTGGAAGGCCAGCTGCTCCTGGACGGCGGCGAACACCTCCACCGCGGAGTCGCCCGGCACGACCCCGGGGCCGCCCGCGCACCCCGCGACGTCGAGCGCCGTGGTGCCGGCGCCCCAGGCCCCGATGACCTTCGCGTGGCGGAAGCACTCCTCGAGCAGCAGCACCACGCGCGGGTCGAGCGTGGCCGTCGCGGCCGCACCTGCCTTCGCATCGCGCGCCGGCAGGGCGTCCGGCGCCGGTGCCGGCGAACCGGCGAGCAACAGCACGTCGAGCTCGACCGAGCGGACGGTCGCGTACGTGCGCTGGACGGCCATCTCGCCCACGGTCCCGCCGTGCGGAGCGATCAGCAGCGGCACCATCCCCGCCGCGAAGACCTGCTCGCGCAGCCCGTCGACCCCGTCGAGGTCGCCGTCGGGATCGACCACGATGCCGACCATCCGACCATCGGGCGGCCACGCCTCGCCCACCTGGGAGAGCGCGGGACTGGGCTCGGCGTCGACCAGGGGGATCGTCGGCTCGGGTGCGGGCAGCCCCAGGCCGGTGGCGACCTCGGCGCACAGCACCGGGTCGATGTTGGCCAGGCACTGCAGCTGACGCTCCTTGATCGTCTGCTCGTAACACTTGCCGAGCTCGAAGGTGTAGGCCCGGATGATGTGCTCACGTTCCGTGGGCGACATGCTCAGCCAGAACTGCCGCACCTGGCTGTAGTGGTCGTCGTACGACGCCGGGTTGGCCCGCACCTTCGTCGCCTCCGGCACGCGCACGGCCAGGTCCTCGAGCGCCGGCCCGTCCGCCCCGGCGTGGAACGGGCAGCCGCCGTCGAGGGAGTTGGGACGGTACGGTGCCACGCCCACGTGGTCGGCGTGCTGGTGGAAGCCGTCGCGCAGCATGTCGTTGACCGGTGCGTGCGGACGGTTGATCGGGATCTGCGAGAAGTTGGGGCCACCGAGGCGGGTCAGCTGGGTGTCGAGGTAGGAGAACAGCCGGGCCTGCATCAGCGGGTCGTCGGTGACGTCGATGCCCGGGACCAGGTGGCCGACGTGGAACGCGACCTGCTCGGTCTCGGCGAAGAAGTTGGTGGGGTTGCCGGTGAGCACCATCAGTCCGACCGCCTGCACCGGCGCGAGCTCCTCCGGGATGATCTTGGTCGGGTCGAGGAGGTCGATGCCGTCGAACATCTGGTCGTCGGTGTCCGGGAACACCTGCACCCCGAGCTCCCAGGCAGGGTAGGCACCGGCCTCGATCGCGTCGTACAGGTCCCGGCGGTGGAAGTCGGGGTCGATGCCGCCGAGGAGCTGGGCCTCCTCCCAGGTCAGGGAGTGAACCCCCAGACGCGGCTTCCAGTGGAACTTCACCAACGACGTCTGCCCGGCCTCGTCGACGCACCGGAACGTGTGGACGCCGAAGCCCTCCATCATCCGGTAGGAGCGGGGGATGCCCCGGTCGGACATGTTCCACATCGTGTGGTGCTGGGCCTCGGTGTGCAGCGAGACGAAGTCCCAGAACGTGTCGTGGGCGCTCTGGGCCTGGGGGATCTCCCGGTCGGGATGGGGCTTCGCGGCGTGCACGACGTCGGGGAACTTGATGCCGTCCTGGATGAAGAACACCGGCATGTTGTTGCCGACGAGGTCGAAGGTGCCCTCCTCGGTGTAGAACTTCGTCGCGAAACCACGCGTGTCCCGCACGGTGTCGGCCGAGCCTCGGGAGCCGAGCACGGTCGAGAACCGCACGAACACCGGGGTCTCGACGTCCTTGGCGAGGAACGCCGCCCGGGTGATGGTGTCGGCGGTGCCGTAGCCCACGAACACTCCGTGGGCGCCCGCGCCGCGGGCGTGGACGACTCGCTCGGGGATCCGCTCGTGGTCGAAGTGGGTGATCTTCTCCCGGAGGTGATGGTCCTGCAGGAGCGTCGGCCCGCGCTCGCCTGCCTTGAGCGAGTGGTCGGTGTCGCGCACCCGGGCACCCTGCGAGGTGGTCAGGTAGGCGCCCTGCTGGGCGCGGACCGCCGGGTCGGCGCCGGTGTCGGCGCCCGTGGCCGTGCGCACCTCCGGGGCGGCCTGGTCCGGCGTGCGCGGCAGGGGCTCGTGGGGCTCGGTGGGCTCCTCGAGGGCAGGCGGTGCGCTGGCCGGCGCACCGGGGACAGGTGGCTCGGTGAGCTGAGCTGCCTTGGCCGCGACCTCGGCGACCTTCTCGAATGCTTCCTTTGCGAGCTGCTTCGGATCCATGTGACCTCCCCGGGACGACTGTGTCCGGGCGGGGTACCCCGACCTCGCGGATCGACACCCCACCGAAAGGAGGGGGTTCGGTCCGGGGCGTGGTGGCTACCGGGACCCGTCACATCACCACGCCGCAAGGAGTCACCATGGAAGCCACTACCCGCGGGCCGGCTGGCCCGCGCGCATCCGAGAAGTCCGCCCGGACGGCCGCAGCCGCCGTCGGCGCGGTCTTCCTGCTGGTCGGCGTGCTCGGCTTCGTGCCGGGCATCACGAGCCACTACGGCGACATGACGTTCGCCGGCCACGAGAGCGGCGCGCAGCTGCTCGGGATCTTCGACGTGTCCGTGCTGCACAACATCGTGCACCTGTTGTTCGGCGTCGCCGGCCTCGCGCTGGCGCGCTCGGGGATGAATGCGGTGCGCTACCTCATCGGTGGCGGCGTCGTCTACCTCGTGCTCTGGCTGTACGGGCTGGTCGTCGACCGGCACAGCAACGCCAACTTCGTGCCTGTCGACAGCGCCGACAACTGGCTGCACCTGATCCTGGGCCTCGCGATGGTCGCCCTCGGGGTGGCTGCCCTGCGCGCCGTGCGCGGGGACATCGGGAGCCAGTCGCCGATGTGACCCGGGCTGCCCCCGGGTGTGGGCCGTCGTCAGGAGTCTGCGGGAGCGAACCCGTTCAGCAGGCACCAGGCGACGGCCCGGCTGCGTGAGGTCGCACCGATCTTGCCGTACGCCGAGCGGATGTAGGTCTTCACGGAGTTGATCGAGAGGTAGAGGCGGTCGGCGATCTCCTGGTTGCTCATCCCCTGGGTGATCAGCGCCAGCACCTCCACCTCGCGCGGGGTCAGGCCGACGTCGTGTCCGAGGCGGTCACCCGGCTCCGTGAGCCCGTCTCCCGCCGCCGCAGCCTCCACGGCCTCCACCAGCTCGAGGGCGGTCACGCTCATCGAGACCCAGCCATGGGCGCCCGCGGCCAGGGCCCGGGCGCGCAGGTCGGGACGCAGGTCGCGGCTCACGGCCAGGATGATCGCGGTGGTGTCCCGGCGCAGCGGCTCGAGGTCCTCGCCCTGGTTGCGGTGCACGCCGAAGACGTCGTACAGGATCACCTGTGCCGCCTTGCCCTGGCTCACGACCGTCACCCGGTCGGGGTGCTCGGCCAGCATCGCCCCCAGGCCCTTGCCGAGCACCTCTTGGTGGCTCACGATGCCCACGCGGGTCGGTTCTGCACGCACTCGCACATCGTGGCGTCACGGGAGTTTCGTCGCCATCGTGGCGGTACGCCCGAAAGGGTGAAAGGCCCCGCCGCCAGGAGTCCGAGAAACTGAAACAGGTCAGTGGCCCCGAGGGGCCGCTGACCTGTTCATGCAACTTGGTGGTACGCCATCGCGGACTCGAACCGCGAACCCGCTGAGTAGAAGCCGCTCGATACTGGGGGATCCCTGCTCTCCCCCACGCTCGCTGGGTGGGCGGGAACAACAGGTGATCGGGTACCTGGCGTACCCCTCCGTTATAGCCCAATTCGGGGGATAGACGGGGAGCTTCCCGCTGCTACCTCGTGCGTCAGCTCGTGGAGTCGCTGCTGATGCACGTCGGCCCCTCCGGCGTGCCTCGCAATCACTAGGGTGAGCCTGTGGACCTCCGAGACGCGCTCGCAGGAGTGGTTGGATACGTGCATACAGCCGGGAAGCAACAGCCGGCGCAGCAGCATCTCTGGCAGGTCCCACGCGGGGAAATCGCTCAGTTCCCTCTCGGCCTACGATGCCGCGTGAGCGGCAGTGGTCAGAGTCTTCCGCTGGTCCCATGGATCGCACTATTGGATCCCGACGTCACGACTACTGCGACGGACGGTCTGTATCTCGTCTACCTCTTCGACCGGAGTGTCCGGCGTGTGTATCTATCGATGAACCAGGGCGCAACCCAGCATCGACGTAACGCCGAGGCTCAAGGGCTGCACGGGAGGGCCGCAGAGCGAGCCGCGCTTGCGGAGATTTCGTCCGAAACTACTTTGCTTCGCAGCCGGGTAGACCCCACGCTTCTGGCCGGAACCGTCGGGGACATTGACCTCGGTGCAGCCACCTTCCTCCCAGAGGGTTACGAGGCCGGTTCGATAGCGGCGATCGAGTATTCGACTGCGTCACTGCCTGGCTCTGACAAACTGGCCGACGACCTGGCCCACTTCGCGGATCTGTATCGGGTCTGCGTTGAGCTCAAGACTGAGCTCGCGGCAGATCAACAGGTGCGGACGCGGGCGCGTGCCGCGTCAGGACACCCGGTGGTTCACGCAGAGCCTGTTTTCAAGCCGAAGGACTCGACCGACTACACAGCCAACGTCAGCGCGGCTGCGCAGCGTCGAACTCGGAGCCACGAGGCGCTGATCGAAGCGTTCGGAACGAGCGCAATCGCCTGTGGCCGTACGGTCGCGACGAACGTCCATCCCCGCGACCTCACCGTTGATGATGGGCCCGACCACTGGCTCGTCGAGGCGAAGACGGTCGGCCCGAATGCCGAACCCGCGGTCAGGGACGCGATAGGCCAGCTCGTCGCCTATCGACACTTCTACTACCGGGAGCGGGGGCTCCCTGACCCGCGCATGCTTGCGTTGTTCAACGCGCCGATAGGTGAGGCGTTTGGAGCTTTGCTTGGGTCACTCGATATCGACTACGTCTGTCGCGATCGCGGCCGGTGGTCGGGCACGCCCGCAGCACTGGCGCTACTGAGCTGACAACGGCGCCACGAGGCCCCTGGGTGGGGGTGTGACCCGCTGCGCGCTTGCTCAGCGACCGGTGGTCCATAGCACCCGGCCATCCGCCACGGTTTTGACCCTCGGTAGGGCCCTCGCGCCTCACAGAATCGGAAGGTCGGGTGGGTCAGTGAGGATGAATGCCGAGATTGCATCGACGGCGGAGCGGTCCTCAGATGTCGCGTGCCCCTGGGCTCCCAGGCGCAGAAGCCGCATCATGGCGCTCAGAGTCTCGCCCAACCCAGGGACCCCTTCGGCGACAGCAAGACTCCGGAGAGGACGCAGCTCTGCAACCCCGGCGGGATATCCCGCTTCAAGTGCAGCGATCGCTCTGCCTGCAATCCAATGTGCCATGAGTCCTCTCGGTAGCACAGGGGCGCCGTCTCGCTCCATACGTGAGAGGGCCGTCATGAACGCCATCTGCCTTGCGGCGCCGTCGAGACCATGCTGGGCACGAACGGCATCGAGGTCGATCAGCCAGTCCTCCCGGCGGTCACTACTCGCGATGCGTATCGATACTTGCAGCCATGAGCGGCCAACAAACAAATGGGCAAGCGCCGCAAGGTGCGCCGAGGTGAATCTCTGAGCGGAGAAGGTCACCAGCGCCGTCTCTGAAGATTGTTCTACGGTCACGTCGGTTGCACCCGCGAAGCCGAGAAGCACGCCGGCGAGAGCGTCGATTCCGATCCCGAGGGCATCGAGATACTCCGATCCGACGATCTCGGTCCCAACGTCGTTGGCTGCTACCACCAGCGCCAACCCTGCCGCCGTTAGGCACTCATTAGCCGCGAGGAGGTGGTCGAGGATCTCGTCATCCGTCAGAGTTATGTCGCCGTTCCTGGCATTCAAGACGACAGACTCATCGTCGACTCGATAGCTCTGATGGGCGAATGCGATGCGGATGGATCGGTCAAGGCCGTAGAAGATTTGCCGTAGACGGCGGTCTTGTTGTGCCAACGCGATCTGTTCGGCCCCGTCGGCCCGCAATGCAGTTTCAAAGTGGCCCTTCCCGACGATCTCGAGGAAGAGGATCGCAAAGCGTCGGCCCGGTCCTTCGAACAAGGAGTGCATAGTGGCCAGCGCAGCTCGAACGGACTGTCGGCGACTCACGGTGTCGGCAACGATGTTGGCCGACGAGGCAGTCATGTCCGCAAGCTGGAGCCATCCATTTCGGACCTCCCTCAGGACGGCGGGGCGTGCGAGCGCCGCTCGGAACTCATCCCGGTGCTCCGCGGCTAGCCGATCGGCGGCTGCCAGAGACCGGGAGAAGCGATCTTCGTCTCCTAGCAGGTGAATCCACTGCCGGCTGAGCAACACCACCGGGCCCATACCCTCGCCGGGGTCGCGACCGGTCAGTTGCTCGTACTCCTGGCGACCCGCCATGTCGAGAGCCCCGAGATCCTCCGCGCCGGCCACTGCGAATGCCTCTTCAGCCATCCGAGCCAGCGTTTCCGTGAGGTCGTCAGACTCGATGATGGAGTCCCAGCGGTCAACGAGCTCAGAGAACCTCTGGATATCGTCTCCGGCCTGGTCCATGATCGCCTGAGCCGATTGACCAAGCGTTTGGCTCTCGATCGGAGTGCGCGCCGAGAAGGCGGCCAGGTACTTCCACATCACCTGCATCAACGATCTGGTGGCTGCCTCCGTCCGCTGGGCCGTCAGGATCCATGGGCGGCGCCGCTCGGCCCGACTCAGCTTGTCGCGGACTTCAACGATTCGTTCGCATGCGTCGAGAACCGTGGGCGCCTGGTCGGACTCGGACTGAGCTGCTGCTGCCATTCCAGACAGGAACTGCGGGAGCACTTCGCTCAATGAATGCATGAGATCTGGGTAATGCGTAGCCACTTCGTCCGCGTTCACGTTCGCTGACCCTGGGCTGCGAGACAGGACGCTGCGCGCTCGGTCGGCAACGCGCTTGCGGCGTTGCCATCCCACGTCTACTTCGTGCTTCCCGGGCAGACGGTGACAGTCCGGACATGCGACACCGACGGGCCGTCGTCCCCCGCATGCGCAGGTGGTCAGGTCGAAGGCGAGAGTGATCCGGGACCTCTGATGGTCCCCTCCAGAGCTGCTCATGCACTCTCCCTTCGCGCCACGCTATGCCAGCACCGGGACTCGGGTTTCCGGTAGAGCAACGCTTGCTCGGACTCGGGCACTGCGGCTGCTCCCGAGTGTGGTCGTGACCACCGACATGGGCCTGCTAGGTCAGGATCAAAGCGGCGTGATCCGCAATCGGCTGGGCTAGGTCTCGGCCCGGCTCGGCACCGCAGCTCCGAATGCGCTCGGCAGTCGCCCAAAGCACTTCGGGGGGCGGATCGTTTAGGAGCTTTCTCAGAGCGGATTCCTGAGCTGGCGTTGGGATGAGAACGAAAATGTCCGAGATCAGGATCTCACGGAACCTGCTCTGATGCGGCTTGCGCATCTTCGAACTTCGGCGCCGTATCCATCGATAGTCGATGGATGAAAAGTCGGTGGCGGGCAAGATTCCAGTCGCGATGAGTTCCTCTTGAAACTCGCGCCATCCGCCGATTTCGCGATCGCGTCCGGAGGTGAACCAACTGGCCATCGATAGCACGCGCCAGCCAGGCACGCTGAGACGGAGATCTCGCCGACTCGTGTCGTCTAGCTTCACGACTTCGTCTGGCTGATACCCGATTCGTTCGAGTTCGGCTCTACCGGGTTCGTAGAACTTGTAGACCCCGCCGACTGGCTGGAAGTGTCCCCATCGCTGACTCTTTACTAGGAGGTACCGATCATCCACTTGAATTCTGAACAGGTATGAGATGGAGAGACGAGTCCGGCCAGCACATCGGGTAATGGAGTAGTAGAGAGCGCGCAACCGAAACCAGTCATGAGCGAGAACGTCGATGACGGGAAAACAAACTCCTCCTAGGATTCCGACAACTGCCCAGAATGCCTCGTCATCGGGATCGAGGACGAAGATCAAGAGCAGGACCTGGGCAACGATTAGCGCAAGCCACACCAGTATGCGTCGCACGTAGAGCAACCTTTCAATTGTAGTCCCTGGCCACCGGCGGAGATGCGAAACCCTGTTGCTGAAGCATCTCTAGCGTGATCGCGTTCGATTCGGACTCGCCAAGCCACTTCCGAACGCGTCTCGGAGGCTCGCCCGCTCGCAGGGCAGCGAGTGACAGGACGCGAATGGTCTGCGGCGACTGCTCGAATGCCATACGGGTGGCGATGATGTCCCGGGCCGCGTCCGGCTCCCAGACTGCCATTCGTTGGGCGGAGAGCGCGACCAAAGGCAGACCCCCTGCTGCGCCTCCGAGTGCATCCGCAAAGAGCCGGACCATCTTCTTTCGCGGGCGTCTCCTCGATGGCACCGACGTTCCGAACTGTGCGAATGCCCATTCGAACGTGTTCCAGCCGCTTGAGGCGAAGTCAAGTAGCCAATCCTGTATGTCTGATGAAGGAAGAACGTCGCGGAACAGCCGCGACAGCGAGTCGGCGGCATGGGGCATCCGATGGGCGACGTCGATCAGGTCGTTTACGCGATATGAGACCCCGTGATCCCTCATTCGCTTGACAGCAAAACGAACGGTGGTTCGGTCTGCATACTCGACGCTATCTAGAATCTGGTCTATCACTGTCTCGAGCGGTTCGGTCTTATTTATCAGAAGAGAACCATCGACGGCACTGTGTTGAATCTTCCTGGCTGCTTCGACCAGGTCGATTCCTTCCAGCAGCTTTGTCTTACTAGTATTTAAAGTAAGTCGAGAATTCAAGAGTTCCGACTGAAGAGCGACCTGAGCCTTCCGTAAGGCGGCCACGTCGTCATTGAAGATCCACATATCGTCCATCCAGCGGCAACAGCTTCGGGTCTTGCGTAGTCGCCTGAAACCCGGGCTGAGGGTGCCCGTTGCATGGTCGGACAGGACAGGGTCAATGCTTGACAGATACATGTTTGCGAGTACCGCCGAAGCCGTCGAGCGTTGTGGAAGACCCCTCCGGGAGGTCGACTCCTCCCAGCCGTGGAGCATTCGAGCCAGCTTGTCGATCGCAACTACGTCGTCGGTGCGGTCGATCAATTGGTGAACGACGCCGTCGACAGGGATGCTGGCAAAGCAGGATGCGATATCCGTCTTCAATCCGGCGTCGAAGATGCCCGCGAAGTGAGAGAGCTCCCTACGATATCGGTCCCACTGGAATGCCTGGCGAGCGTATTCGCCCGCGCCTCGCGGTTCGGGTGGCAGTCTCCACCCGAAGGCATTCGGGGACAGGTCGCCGATGATGTCCACGCTCACACGGTCAACCATGAGTTGATAGACGATCCGATCGACCAGGTCCAGCACCATGGCCGGGCGCAGACCAAAGTTCTCTTTGGGCACGTCGATCTCTGCGACGCTTCGCGGAGGCCCGTGGCTACGTGCGCGATTGCGGATGATGCGGTCGCCGCCCTTAAGGATGTGGTCGTACTCGGGCCAACGCCATGGGTCGCGGTACCAATCGCCGGTCTCCTCTGCGCGGAGGTTTTGGATCGCGCGACGCAGACCTTTCGACGTTGAACTCCCTGACTTCGGCATGACCCCTCAAATTCGAAGCTTCCGGAACAACCGCCTTCGTGACCCCTAGAGACGATAGGACCTTGAGTTCCGGAGCGCAGAGGCTCCGATGACTTCGTTGCCATTGCCTGCTCTGGTGCCGCGCTCGATCCACAATCGTGGGCTCAAGCTCGTACGCGGGCGCCCGAGGGCTGCCCCGAGCGGCCGGGCCGGCGTGCGTGCCGGCGGCGGAGCTTGTGGCTTCCGCCGCCGGCACGAAGCGGCTCAAGCCTTGCGGGCCCGCCCCTCTAGCACGTATCCGTGTGCCCGCAGCGCGTGACGGAGAGCCTCGTTGAGGTGTCGTACGATCTCATTCTCGGAGTCAACGATGCCCTGGCGATTGCTGATTCGGTCGCCGTCGAGGATCACATTGAAGTGAGACCCGATCGGACGCCCGGACGGGTGGCGGACATGGTCGTACCGAACACGGCCGACGGTACAGCGCACTGGGACCCCCGCATCCAGGAGGCGTCGGCCGGCATCGTCGGACCAGTCGTCCCGGTCGCTGACCACCTGGCAGATCTGACCGACCGCTCGCCCCAGGCCGACGGTCGCCTGATCGACAGTCTTCGTGACGTCCTTCGGGCGGACGATGCGAGCGACATCCTCGGCTACGAACTCGCAAAGAGCCTCCTGCTCAGATACGCGGGCGGCGTCCAGAACGGCCTGTGCGCCGTCGACGAACCTGCGTGCGAGCTCGACTGAAGACGCAGCTGACGCCAGCTCAAGCGGGTCAACGGCCTGGCTCTCGGCGCGAGCCAGTGTGGCCGCATGGGTCTCACGGGCTTCCATGAGCTTCAGGTGTGCGTCGGCAAGTGACGCCTCGGCGGCCTCTCGCTCAACGACGGCCCTCTCGTGGGCCTGGGCCACTGTCTTGGTGATGTTAGGCAAAGCGGTGTTCTTTCTATTAGAAGGGTTTGCAGTTCTAGGCGGCTTTTCGGCCCTGTGAGGGCCGCAGCAGGTCCAGGCCGTCGGGTGACGCGACCTGGCCATCTCGAAGCAGAAGGACCCATCCGCCGCGGCTCCAAGCCATTCGATGACGATGTTCGGGGCAATGGACCCGAGTCCTCTCGGGGCCATCAACGATGTCAATCGGGAGCACGACGCAGCGTTCGTTCGAGCCGGGGGCCAGCAAGTCGGCGCGGATCAGCCGGGCAATCATCTTCCGGATGGACCGCTCGTTGTAGCGAGTGATTTCACCAGTTGACTTGCTCGTCCGTTCGAGAAGATCCGCAAGCTCCCCGGGATTGAACACCGCGTGGTTTGCGTATCCGCTCCGCTGCACTGAGAGCAGCCACATGCGGAACTCGGCGCTAATCTCGGGATCCTGAGCCGCTCGGCCGGCGGCGCTGCGCCTCAGCTTGAGCCAGGGGTACTGGGCATCACGCCAGGAGGACTCGGCTTTGGTGCGGCGGTGCACTAGGCACCACCCGCCGTCACTGTCAGCGCCGCCTCGTAGTCGACGACCTCGTCCTCGTTGTAGCGAACCAACGATCCGAGCTTCACATATGGCGGACCGACTCCGGCGCACCGCATGTTGGCGAGCCAGCTGGTTGAACACGCCCACCTCGCAGCCAGGTCGCGCGGCGTGAGCATTGCGTCAGCACTCATTCTTGGAGTTCCTCCTCTGTCTGGGCGATCCCCGGCGGGACCTCCTGACACCAAACCTATGGATGACGTAGACAGGTTCCCCGAAACATCACTGTTTACGGTAGGATCTTCGCTTGGAGGCGATCGGTCTCCCGATCCAGCAGGCTTGAGCCCATGAACGAGCGACGACGAATGGTGACGCAGCGGGTGGGGGAGTACGACGTAGCGGTCACGGTCACCCCAGGCGAGGGCGGCTACCGCGCGATCGATCTCACTGTGAGTGCGTCGTCCGGGGCGAGCATCACGGCGTCAGGTCTTGAGCGGCTGCCGTTCAGCCGCCTCATCGACGAGGCGAAGGTCCAGGCCGTCCGTGATGACAGGATCCAGATGCCGTCCGACCCGCCTGCCAGCTTCTTGGTGGACCGACGTGGGCAGTCCCCCCGGCCAGCTCGCGCGTACGTCGAGCTTGCCAACCGGATCGCAGCCGCTCCCGCTGCCGAGCATCGAAAGCTGCCGGCTCGGTGGGCGGCCCGTTTTCCCGACGGCCCGACGAAGCTCACGTGGCGCAATCACAAGGCGAAGGCGATGGCCTACTTGGAGGCGTCAGACGATCCTGCGTACCTGACATTGACCGCCGAAGCCCGACAGATCCTTTACGGAGATCCGAGCGTCGAAGAGCGCCGACTGCTCCTAGCCGAGGAAGTCCTAGCAGGTGGCCCCGATCAGGATCGCCGCATGGCGCAAGCCCGTCGGGAAGCCGCACGCGGACGCGACGGGCGCCTTCTCGACGAACAGCGAAAGCACGCCGAGGCTCAGGCGGTCGTAGACAAGTGGTACCGCGGCACTTCGCACGAGGTGCCGGGCCGGGCCGGACAGCAAGATTCAGAGGAGGAGTAGGGGTTGGCACGACCAAGAACGGCGATCGGCACCAATGGGCGCATCTCGTTGGTAGGTCAGGTGCGAACTGACGATGGCAACTGGGTCTCGGTGCCTGAGAATGAGCGTCCCGATCGTTGGAGGGCGCGCGCCAAGTTCCGCGACGAAGATGGAGTGCTCCGCGATGTAGAGCGGTTCGCCGACGCGAAGTCGCGCGCTGAGGCCAAGCTTCGTGATGCGTTGAAGGATCGCGCGGCTCCCAGCTCGGGAGCTCAGATTGGACGCGAGACAACGGTCACCCGGGCGGGTACCTTCTGGCTGTCGCAGGTAGCGCGTGCTGACAGCAACCTGTCGCTGAACACGAGGGAGCAGTACGCAGCCGCCTTCCGCAGGTACGTGGCAGGGAGCCGAATCGCGTCGCTCACTCTGCGCGAAGCGAATCGAGTGCCAGTCCTGGAGCTGTATCTGCAAGGCATTGCGGACGCCCACGGGTCGGGCGCTGCGAAGACGGCACGATCAGTCGTGTCCAACATCATCGGCATGGCTGTTCGGTACCGAGTCCTCGACCACAACGCGATGCGCGATGTGCGACCGGCGAAGTCCGCAACGCAGATTGAGGCGCCGCTTCGGGACACGCGTCGGGCATTGACGAGGATCGAGCGCGAACGAGTGATGTTGACGGCGGATTGCAGCGACTATGCGCGGGGTGCCGATGTAGCGGACATCGTTGCCTACCTGGCTGGCACTGGCGTCCGGATTGGCGAGGCTCTCGGGCAGAGCTGGGACGACATTGATCTGCCAACCGGACGAATCTACGTGCGCGGCACGAAGACCGCCGCCTCAACCCGTTGGCTGACGGCGCCGCCGTGGCTCGCGGAACGACTGCGTGGACGCGCCGAGCGAACTGGGTCGGAGGGCTTGTTGTTTCCGTCCCCAGGAACCACGGACCGGATGAAGCCTCGCGACAGTAGGAATGTTGCGCGTCTGCTTCGGCGGGTGCTTGACGACGCGGGGTGTGAGTGGGCGACTCCGCACACGTTCCGCCGGACCGTGGCGACGCTTCTCGACGAAGCGGGAATGCCGATCGCCCTGGCTGCCAACGTGTTGGGACATGCAGATCCGTCGATGACGGCGCGGGTGTACCTGGGGCGCAAGAGCGACACAGCCGCGGCCGCGGCAATCCTCTGATCGGTCGCCGAGGAAATGTGACGATTCGAATCCGGGGGGTTCCTGGGGAACCAGCACTAAATGCCAAGTCCCCTGATCAGCGTATGTGCTGGTCAGGGGCCTGGGTGGTACGCCATCGCGGACTCGAACCGCGAACCCGCTGATTAAGAGTCAGCTGCTCTGCCAATTGAGCTAATGGCGCGTGCGGTGAAGCGACGTGAACACTACCAGCGGGCGACCCGTCGCAAAAATCGCGGGGGTGTCAGCGTGACGCCAGCACCGCCTGGGCCGCGTTGTGACCGCCGAGGCCGGAGACGGCGCCGCCGCGGCGCGCACCGGAGCCGCACATCAGGACCGAGGCGATGTCGGTCTGCACGCCCCACTGCTGAGCAGGGGTCTCGAGGCGGGCGCGGTTCGGCGCCCACGGCCAGTCGAGGTCGCCGTGGAAGATGTGGCCGCCCGGCATCGCCAGGTCGCGCTCGACGTCCTGCGGGATCTTGGCCTCGATGCAGGGGTTGCCGTCCGCATCCTTGGCCAGGCAGGCCTCGAGCGGCTCGGCGAGGTGCTCCTCGATGGCGGCCAGGGCGCGTGCGACCGCGGCCCGCTTCGTGCCCTCGGGGTCGGAGTCGAACAGCGCCGCGGGCGTGTGGACGCCGAAGTACGTCAGCGTGTGGGTGCCGGGCCGGGAGTCGCCGAGGATGGAGGGATCGGTCAGCGAGTGGCAGTAGATCTCGCCCGGGAGCGTCGAGGGCAGCCGGCCGGCGGCCGCGTCGGCGTACGCCGCCTCGAGCTGGGTGTAGTCCTCGGCCAGGTGCAGGGTCCCGGCGAACGCGACCTGCGGGTCGATCCCGGAGCGCAGGCGGGGCAGCCGGTCGAGCAGCAGGTTGATCTTCAGCTGAGACCCCTGCGGCTTCGACTCGGGCTCCTCGCCCTCGCCGAGCAGGATCCGCAGCACCCACGGCGCGACGTTGGAGAGGACCCGGCCGGCCGTGACGGTGTGGGTGCCCGATCCGTCGTGCCAGGTGACCTCGGCCCCGTCCTCGCCGGCCCGGATGCCGCTCACCCCGGCGGAGGTGAGGATCTCGGCCCCGGCCGAGGCCGCAGCTCGACCCAGCGCGTCGGTCACGGCACCCATCCCGCCCACGGGCACGCGCCACTCACCTGTGCCGTTGCCGATCAGGTGGTAGAGAAAGCAGCGGTTCTGGATCAGCGAGCGGTCGTGGAGCGACGCGAACGTGCCGATCAGCGCGTCCGTCGCGGCGACGCCGCGCACGGTGTCGTCGGCGAACCGGGACTCGAGGGTCTCGCCGATCGGGTTCACGACCAGGTCGCGCCACAGGCCGGGGTCGACCCGCGCGCGCACCTCGCGCTCGAGCGGCAGCGGCTCGAGGAGCGTGGGTGCGACGACGGCCGCGAACGCTCCGACCTCGTCGTAGAAGCTGTTCCACGCGGCGTACTCCTCGTCGCCGCCGGTCAGGGCACGGAACGAGTCCGCCGTCCGCGGCCCCGCGGGACGCTCGACCAGGAGCCCGCCGGGCTCGCCGTTGCGGATCGTCGGTGTGTACGACGCCACCGACCGCGAGGCCAGCCGGAGGTCGAGGCCGAGGTCGCTGATCAGCTGCTCGGGCATCAGCGACACGAGGTAGGAGTAGCGGGAGAGACGGGCCGGCTGACCGGAGAACGCCCGGGCCGAGACCGCCGCCCCGCCGGTGTGGGCGAGCCGCTCGAGCACGAGCACGGAGAGGCCGGCGCGGGCGAGGTAGGACGCGGCGACCAGGCCGTTGTGCCCGCCCCCCACGACCACCACGTCATAGCTGTTCTTCGACGAATCCACCGGACCAACGTAGTGCGCGTCCGGCCGTTCGCACCGCGCGCGGGCCCCGACACCGCCAAGATGGTCCCGGCGACGGAGTGCTGGGTGGGCACTCGAGAGGGGGGTCTGTGGCGAGGGTCTGGGGGGCGCGCGTGTTCGTCCTGCTCGCGGCGATGACCATGCTGGGCGTCACCGCGGTCTGGGGGGCGCCCGACGGCGGCCACGCGATCGGGATCTGGCCGATCGGCCTCGGCACCGCGTGTCTGCTGGTGTCCTCGCGTCCCCGAACCCAGCTGTTCGTCCCGCTGGTCGCCGCGCTCGCCGCCGGGAGCATCCGGGCAGGCGGCCGCCCGCTGGACGTCGCCGTGGGGCTCGGCATCGGGCTCGCGCTCGGCATGTGGGTGATGTGGCGGATCTTGGCCTACGGCCGGCGCGAGCCGGCGCCGCTGCGCACGAGCGCGGACCTGGCCCGGTTCCTCGGGGGAGGGTTCGCCAGCGCGCTGACGGTGGCCGCCGCGGCCGCGGTGACCAGCTCCGTCACCGGCTGGGGCGAGGCGGGTCTGCTCGCGCTCTCGGTCGGCGCCTCCACCCTCTGCTCCCAGCTGACGGTCGTCCCGCTGTTCTGCCGACTCCGCAACCACGCCCCGGTGGCCACCCTCGCCGAGAGAGCAGCCCAGTGGGTGCTGATCCTCGCGATCACTCCTGCGGTGTTCCTGCCCCAGGACTTCCCTTCCGTCGTCTTCCTCGTGGTGCCGGTGCTCGTCTGGGGCGCGATGCGCAGCAGCCCCTACGAGGCGCTCGCCCAGCTGCTGGCGGTGCTGGGGTTCGTCATCCCGCTCACCACCTGGGGTCACGGGCCGTTCGCGAACGCGGGCCCGCGCTTCGGCATCTCGGTCGACGGGCAGGGCATCCTGCTCGCGACGTACGGCGCGGTCTGCGCGCTCGTCGTCATCCCGTTGGTCCTGACGGTCGGCGAGCAGCTGGAGCACGCGCGTCAGTCCGCGGCTGAGCGTGACAGGGTCCAGAACATCGTCAACGGCATGACGGGTGTTGCGGTCATCGGGACCGACGAGCTGGGCCGGGTGACGCTCTTCAACCCGGGAGCGGAGCGGCTGCTCGGCTACCGCGCGCACGAGGTGCTCGGCGAGGTCACCCGCCGTTTCCACTCGGACGACGCGATCGCGGCCAAGGCGGCCGAGCTCGGGGTCGAGAACGACTTCGGTGTGGTGGCCTCGGCGCTGATCGGGCAGGGCGCCACCGACATGCGGTTCGTGCGCAAGGACGGCGAGGAGCGCAGCCACTCGATGTCCCTGAACCGGATCAAGGACGACCGTGGCCAGGTGATCGGCTACGTGAGCACCTCGGAGGACATCACCGAGCGGGTGGAGGCCCAGGCGCGACTGGTGGAGTCCCTGGAGACCGAGCGGCAGGCGGTCGAGCGTCTGCAGGAGGTCGACCAGGTCAAGGACGCGTTCGTGTCGAGCGTCAGCCACGAGCTGCGCACCCCGATCACCAGCATCCTGGGCTACACCGAGATGCTCGAGGACGGCGTGTACGGCGACCTGGGGGCCGAGCAGCTCGACGCCGTGCGCCGGGTGGCCGCCAACAGCACCCGGCTCCTCTCGCTCATCAACGACCTGTTGACGCTGTCACGGGTGCAGGACGACGCCATCGGGTTCTCCGACCGGGTCTTCGACCTGCGCGCGATCGTCGCGGCCGGCGTCACCGTGGTCGCGCCGACACTCGAGCGGCGGGGCCTGGAGCTGGTCACGGATCTTCCTGACGAGCCGGTGCCGTTCCTCGGCGACCGCGACATGCTCGAACGCGTCGTGATCAACCTGGTCGGCAACGCCGTGAAGTTCACCCCCGAGGGCGGCCGGATCGCCGTCCGGCTCAAGACGAGCGCCGTGGACACCGTGGTCGAGGTCAGCGACACCGGCATCGGCATCCCGCGGCAGGAGCAAGAGCGCCTGTTCAGCCGGTTCTTCCGGTCCTCCCTGGCTCAGGCGCAGGCGATCCCGGGCAGCGGGCTCGGCCTCTCGATCGCCCACGCGATCGTGGAGAAGCACGGCGGGACGATGAGCGTCGAGTCCGAGCCCGGGGACGGCACGACCTTCCGCGTCCACCTGCCGTCGCTGACCGCTTCCTGACGGAGCACCTCGCCGGCCGGTGGTGACCAGCGTCGCTCAGACGGGTGGCACCACGAGCCGGCAGAACCCCGGCCCGGCGAAGGGCTCCAGAGCGCTGCCGTCCGGGTCGACGCCCTGCTCGGCGAGCATGCCGTGCACGATCCCCAGGTGGATGCCGCACACGACGCCGGGGGAGCGGTGCGCCGCCTCGAGGAGCGGGCAGCGGGCGAGCCGCACCTCGGCCACGTGCTCGCCAGGACGCGGCTCGAAGCCGAGGTCGTCGAGCAGCTCGATCACCTGGTCCCGCGCGTGCGCGGGCGTGGTTGCGCCGGCCCGCCGCTCCCGGGCCAGCTCGCGTCCCCACTCCTCGCCGACGGTCGCGGCATGGCGGGACGGCTCGCTGCTGCTGAGCTCCAGCGCGTCGGCCAGGGCGACGGCCAGCCGGGCGTACTCCCCGTGGCCGTACTCCGCGTGCTCGTAGAGGTGCGCCGGGCGCCCGCGGCCGCGCGGCTGTCCGGTGGTGCGGCGTACCAGACCTCGGCGCACGAGGGCGTCGAGGTGCTCGCGGACGGTGTTGGCGTGCAATCCGGTGATCTGCACCAGGGCGCCCAGCGTCAGCGGTTGGGGCTGGTCGCGCAGGTGCCCGAGGATCGCCCGGCGCGAGGCCGAGAGGGGCGGATGATCGGCCCCGGGACGCGGGCCGAGGGCTAAGGACCTAGTCCCCCTGTTTTCCACGGAGACGAGTGTAGTAAAAACCTCGAAACGGCTACCGCGGGTGGTCGAGGAGTGGAAGGGTGCCCCGGGTTGGCAGCGCCACGAACATCGGACAGTGTGGTGGACGACACGATCTCGGGAGGACGGTCATGACGATCGCAGAACAGGGCCGAGACACCCGGCAGGACACCGCGGGCAACCCGTGGACGATGCTGGTGATGGCGACCGTCGGCTTCGCCGTGAACTTCTGGGCCTGGGCCCTGATCAGCCCGCTGGGACCGCTGTTCCGCGACAACGGGCGTCTGGGTGACCTCAGCGAGTCCGACGTCGCGCTGATGGTCGCGGTGCCGGTCATCGTCGGGTCGCTCGGTCGCATCCTGGTCGGCGCCCTCACCGACAAGTACGGCGGCCGGGTGATGTTCCCGCTGGTCTCGGCCGCCACCATCGTGCCGATCCTGTTCCTGGCGTTCTTCGCGCTCGACTCCTACGCGCTGATCCTGGTCGGCGGGTTCTTCCTCGGCATCGGCGGCACGGCCTTCGCGGTCGGGGTGCCGTTCGTCAACGCGTGGTTCCCGCCCGAGAAGCGCGGTCTCGCCGTGGGCATCTTCGGCGCCGGCATGGGCGGCACCGCCATCAGCGCCCTGACCACGGTGAAGCTCTACAAGCACCTCGGCGACACCGCACCGTTCCTGATCACCGCCGCGGTGCTCGCGGTCTACGCAGCCGCCGCGTGGCTGATCATGCGAGACGCCCCCGGTCGCACCGCTCCGACGACGTCGCTCGGGTCCCGCCTGGCGGCCAACTCCAAGCTCCCGATCACCTGGCAGGCCTGCGTCCTCTACGCCGTCGCGTTCGGCGGCTACGTCGCGTTCTCGGTCTACCTACCCTCGTACCTCAAGACCGCCCACGGCCTCACCCCGGCGGACGCCGCCAACCGGATGGCCGGGTTCGTGGTCGTCGCGGTGATCATGCGACCGGTCGGCGGCTGGCTCTCCGACCGGTTCGGTGCGATTCCGGTGCTGGCCGGGGGCTACGCCGTCGTCGTGGTCGGTGCCGCGATCTCCGCCGGCACGCCCCCGCTGAACGGCGTCGGCACCGTCGCGTTCCTGGCGATGGCGGCTGCGCTCGGCTCCGGCAGCGGTGCCACGTTCGCCCTGATCGCGAAGGTCACCGAGCCGTCCCGCGTCGGCGGGGTCACCGGCCTGGTCGGCGCGGCCGGGGGGCTCGGCGGATTCGTGCCCCCGCTGATCATGGGCTACGTCTACGGCCGCACCGACTCCTACGCGATCGGGCTCTGGATGCTGTCGATCACCGCCGCCCTCACGCTCGTGCTGACCTTGACCGTCGTACGCCGCACCGCCGTCAACCACCAGATCAGTGAGAGGACTCCCGCGTGACGATCGACCGAACGTCCCAGCCCGGGCTCGACGGAGCGATCAGCGACGCGCTGGTGCGCAGTCGCCGCTACTTCACCAAGGGCACCGTCTCCGCGGACCTGCGCACGCTGACCAAGAAGGGCGGGCGGCAGGCGGACGACTTCTACCGGGACCGGTGGAGTCACGACAAGGTCGTGCGCTCGACCCATGGGGTCAACTGCACCGGGTCGTGCTCGTGGAAGGTGTACGTCAAGGACGGCATCATCACCTGGGAGACCCAGCAGACCGACTACCCGTCGGTCGGCCCGGACAAGCCGGAGTACGAGCCCCGCGGCTGCCCGCGCGGGGCGGCGTTCTCCTGGTACACCTACTCGCCGACCCGGGTGCGCTACCCCTACGTCCGCGGCGTCCTCCTGCAGATGTACCGCGAGGCCAAGCAGCAGCACGACGGCGACCCGGTCAAGGCCTGGGCGCACGTCGTCGACAACCCGCAGCGCGCCCGCGCCTACAAGGCCGCGCGGGGCAAGGGCGGCCTGGTGCGCGCGACGTGGGACGAGGCGGTCGAGATGGTCGCGGCCGCCCACGTGCACACCATCGCGAAGTGGGGCCCGGACCGGGTCGCTGGGTTCTCGCCGATCCCCGCGATGTCGATGGTCTCCCACGCGTCGGGTGCCCGGTTCATGCACCTGATCGGCGGCTCGATGCTGAGCTTCTACGACTGGTACGCAGACCTCCCCGTCGCGTCCCCGCAGGTCTTCGGCGACCAGACGGACGTGCCCGAGTCGGGCGACTGGTGGGATGCCGGCTACCTGATCATGTGGGGCTCCAACGTGCCGGTCACCCGGACCCCGGACGCGCACTGGATGACCGAGGCGCGCTACCGGGGCCAGAAGGTCGTGGCGGTCGCCCCCGACTACGCCGACAACGTCAAGTTCGCCGACGAGTGGCTGCCGGCCAACCCCGGCACCGACGGCGCGCTGGCGATGGCGATGGGTCACGTGATCCTCAAGGAGTTCTACGTCGACCGGGAGACGCCGTACTTCCAGGACTACACCAAGCGCTACACAGACCTGCCGTTCCTGGTGAAGATCGAGGTCGGCGCCGACGGCGTGCACCGGCCCGGCAAGTTCCTCACCGCCGAGGACCTCGCGGACCACCGCGACGAGGAGAACGCCGCCTTCAAGACCGTGCTCGTCGACGCCGTGACCGACGCCCCCATCGTGCCCAACGGCGCGCTGGGGCACCGGTTCGGCGAGACCGGCATGGGCCGCTGGAACCTCGACCTCGGCGACGTCGACCCGCGCCTGAGCCTGGCCGGCCCGGACGCCGAGTCCGTCGAGCTGGAGCTGCCGCGCTTCGACAACCCCGACGGCACTGCCGGCGGCCTGCGCCGCGGCGTGCCCGTCCGCACCGTTGAGGGCCACCTGGTCACCACCGTGCTCGACCTGATGCTCGCCCAGTACGGCGTGGGCCGCCCCGGGCTGCCGGGAGAGTGGCCGACCGGGTACGACGACGCCGAGGGCGTCGGCACTCCCGCCTGGCAGGAGCGCTTCACCGGCGTCCCCGGTTCGGCCGCAGCGCGCATCGGCCGCGAGTTCGCCCAGAACGCCGAGGAGTCCAAGGGCCGCTCGATGATCCTGATGGGAGCGGGCACCAACCACTGGTTCCACTCCGACACGATCTACCGGACGTTCCTGGCCCTGACCACGCTCACCGGCTGCCAGGGCGTCAACGGCGGTGGCTGGGCCCACTACGTCGGGCAGGAGAAGGTCCGCCCGATCACCGGCTACAACCAGGTCGCGAACGCGTTGGACTGGAACCGGCCGCCGCGCAACATGATCCAGACGGCGTACTGGTACCTGCACACCGACCAGTTCCGTTACGACCAGTTCGGCGCCGACACTCTCTCGGCCCGCACCGGGATGGGGCAGCTCGCTGGCAAGAGCAGCGCCGACGTGATCGCCCAGAGCGCCCGGATGGGCTGGTCGCCGTCGTACCCGACGTTCGACAAGAACCCGCTCGAGATCACCGAGGACGCCGCCGCTGCTGGGCGCAGCGTCGCCGACCATGTCGTCGCGGGGCTCAAGGACGGGTCGCTCAACTTCGCCTGCGAGGACCCGGACGCTCCCGAGAACTTCCCGCGGATCCTCTCGATCTGGCGGGCCAACCTGCTCGGGTCGTCGTCGAAGGGCAACGAGTACTTCCTCAAGCACCTGCTCGGCACCGACAGCTCGGTGCGCGCCACCGAGACCCCCGAGCCGCTGCGGCCCCGGGACATCACCTGGCACGAGCAGGCCCCGGAAGGGAAGCTCGACCTGTTGATGACTCTGGACTTCCGTCAGACGTCGACCACGATCTTCTCCGACGTCGTGTTCCCGGCGGCCACGTGGTACGAGAAGCACGACCTCAACACCACCGACATGCACCCGTTCGTGCACTCGTTCAACCCGGCCATCGCGCCGCCCTGGCAGACCCGCACCGACTGGGACACCTGGCGGGCCATCGCGGCCAAGTTCAGCGAGCTCGCGGGTCCGCGCCTGGGCACCCGTCGTGACGTCGTCGCCGTACCCCTCATGCACGACACGCCGGACGCCATGGCCAACCCGCACGGGGTCGTGCGGGACTGGAAGGCCGGGGAGTGCGAGCCGGTCCCGGGCGTGACGATGCCCAAGCTCGTCGAGGTCGAGCGCGACTATGGCGCGGTCAGCGACAAGATGAACGCGCTCGGCCCGTTGCTCGACACCCTCGGTGCGACCACGAAGGGCGTCACGTTCGAGCTCAGCAAGCAGATCGACTACCTGCGGGCCAAGAACGGCGCCGTGCGCGGCGGGGTCGCCGACGGTCGGCCGTCGCTGAAGAGGGACGTGCACGTCTGCGAGGCCATCCTCGCCCTGTCGGGCACCACCAACGGACACCTCGCGGTGCAGGGCTTCAAGCAGCTCGAGAAGCGCACCGGCCGCGAGCTGCACGACCTCGCTGCCGAGCACGAGGGCAAGCAGGTCACCTTCGCCGACACCCAGGCGGCACCGGTCCCGGTGATCACCTCGCCGGAGTGGTCCGGATCGGAGTCGGGCGGCCGGCGCTACTCGCCGTTCACCATCAACGTCGAGCGGCTCAAGCCCTGGCACACCCTGACCGGGCGGCAGCACTTCTACCTCGACCACGACTGGATGCTCGAGCTGGGCGAGGGGCTGCCGGTCTTCCGGCCGCCGCTCAACATGGGTGCCCTGTTCTCCGAGCCGGCGATCGGCGACGTCGCCGGCCCCGGCGGCGACGCGGTCGAGGGGGTGACGGTCCGCTACCTGACTCCGCACAACAAGTGGTCGATCCACTCGGAGTACCAGGACAACCTGTTCATGCTGTCGCTCTCACGCGGCGGCCAGACGATCTGGATGTCCGACCGGGACGCCGCCAAGGTCGGCGTCGAGGACAACGACTGGATCGAGGCGGTCAACCGCAACGGCGTGGTGGTGGCGCGAGCGATCGTCTCGCACCGGATGCCCGAGGGCACCGTCTACATGCACCACGCGCAGGACCGGTTGATCGACGTCCCGATCGCGGAGACCTCCGGCAAGCGGGGCGGCATCCACAACTCGCTGACCCGACTGCTCGTCAAGCCGTCGCACCTGATCGGCGGCTACGCCCAGCTGTCCTGGGCGTTCAACTACATCGGCCCGACCGGCAACCAGCGCGACGAGGTGACGGTCATCCGTCGCCGCTCGCAGGACGTGGAGTACTGAATGTCACCCCACGAAGTTCTCCGCTCGTTCCTCGCTCCGAAACTCCGCGGGGGCCCCGACGCCTCGGAAGGTTGTGCCCGATGAAGGTAATGGCCCAGATGGCCATGGTGATGAACCTGGACAAGTGCATCGGGTGCCACACCTGCTCGGTGACCTGCAAGCAGGCGTGGACCAACCGCACCGGTACGGAGTACGTCTGGTTCAACAACGTCGAGACCCGGCCCGGCCAGGGCTACCCCCGGCGCTACGAGGACCAGGAGGAGTGGAAGGGTGGCTGGGAGCTCAACAGTCGCGGGCGGCTCAAGCTCAAGGCCGGTGGCCGGATGAAGAAGCTCGCGACGATCTTCTCGAACCCCAAGCTGCCCTCGATCCAGGACTACTACGAGCCGTGGACCTACGACTACGCCACTCTCACCGATGCGCCCGCGCAGGAGCACACCCCGGTCGCCCGGCCGAAGTCGCTTATCACCGGCAAGAACATGAAGATCAAATGGTCTTCGAACTGGGACGACGACCTCGGCGGGTCCAAGGCGACCGAGAAGTACGACCCGATGCTCAAGAAGATCGCCGACAAGGTGAAGTTCGAGTTCGAGCAGACCTTCATGTTCTACCTGCCGCGGATCTGTGAGCACTGCCTGAACCCGTCCTGCGCGGCGTCGTGCCCCAGCGGCGCGATCTACAAGCGGGCCGAGGACGGCATCGTCCTGGTCGACCAGGACCGTTGCCGGGGCTGGCGGATGTGCGTCTCCGGGTGCCCCTACAAGAAGGTCTACTTCAACCACCGCACCGGCAAGGCCGAGAAGTGCACGTTCTGCTTCCCGCGCATCGAGGTCGGCCTGCCGACGGTCTGTGCCGAGACCTGTGTGGGCCGGCTGCGCTACATCGGCCTGGTGCTCTACGACGCCGACCGCGTGCTCGAGGCCGCCTCGGTGCCCGACGACCACGACCTCTACGAGGCTCAACGCTCGATCCTTCTCGACCCCGACGACCCGGAGGTGATCCGGGCCGCCGAGGATGCGGGCATCCCGCGGGACTGGATCGATGCCGCGCAGCGCTCGCCGATCCACGCGCTGATCAACAAGTACAAGGTCGCGCTGCCCCTGCACCCGGAGTACCGCACCATGCCGATGGTCTGGTACATCCCGCCGCTCTCGCCCGTGATCGACGTGGTCCGGGACACCGGGGAGGACGCCGAGGACCCCGGCAACCTGTTCGCGGCCATCGACGCGCTGCGGATCCCGATCGAGTACCTCGCCGAGCTGTTCACGGCTGGCGACGTCGAGCCGGTCGACCGCGTCCTCAAGCAGCTCGCCGCGATGCGCTCCTACATGCGCGACATCAACATGGGACGCGAGCCCAACCCGGACATCCCGGCCAAGGTCGGCATGACCGAGGAGGAGATGTACGACATGTACCGCCTCCTCGCGATCGCCAAGTACGACGAGCGCTACGTGATCCCGCCGGCGCACGCCGAGCAGGCACACTCCCTCGAGGAGCTCGGCACCGAGTGCGCGGTCTCCGAGTACGGCGGCGGCCAGCAGGACCTGTTCGGAGAGGGCTCCGGCGTGCCGACGCCGATCGCGGTGGAGAACTTCCAGATGCTGCAGAACCGGCAGACCGCGGACACCCTCGCCAGCCCCGGCGACAAGCGCTCGCGGGTGAACCTGCTCAACTGGGATGGCCGAGGCAAGCCCAGCGGCCTGTTCCCGCCGCGCCCCGACGGGCCCGGCGCCGTGGCTGAGGGGAACACGCCCGACACGAGCCACGACGGGGAGACCGGTCCGGGCGGCACGGGCGGGCTGACCGGAGGGGCGGACTTCCGATGAGCCGCAGGTCCACCAGGGCCGCTCTGGCGCGAGAGCAGCTGACGATCGCCTGGCAGTCCGCGTCCCTGCTGCTCGGCTATCCCGACCAGGAGCTTCTCGATCGGCTCGACCTGGTCCGGCGGGCCTCGCACGAGCTGCCCGGCACGGTGGGGGAGCCGCTGCGAGAGACCGTCGCCCGGCTCGACGGCACCGCGTTGACCGAGCTGGAGGCGGAGTACGTCGACACCTTCGACAGCCGTCGGCGGCACAACCTGTTCCTGACCTACTTCGCGCACGGGGACACCCGCAAGCGGGGAGTCGCGCTGCTGCGGTTCAAGCAGACCTACCTGGCGGCCGGGGTGGAGCTGAGCGACGACGAGCTGCCCGACCACCTGTGCGTCGTGCTCGAGTTCGCCGCCACGGTCGACCAGGAGAGCGGCCGCCAGCTGATCCTCGACCACCGGGCCGGGCTGGAGCTGCTCCGGTTGTCGCTGGTCGACGTCGAATCCCGGTGGGCGGGCGCGGTCGAGGCCGTCACCGCCACGCTGCCGCCGCTGCAGGGCGACGAGATCGACGCCGTACGCCGGCTGGCTGCCGCCGGCCCCCCGGAGGAGGAGGTCGGGCTCACGCCGTACGCCACGCCGGGCTTCGACCCCGGACCCTCCCAGCCCGCCCAGGCCGCGCAGCCGATCGAGCTGCCGATGCCGTCGTTCCCCGGAGGACGCTGACCATGGACACCTTCTTGTGGGTGATCGTGCCCTACCTGTGCCTCACGACGTTCGTGGTCGGGCACTTCTGGCGCTACCGCTACGACAAGTTCGGGTGGACCACGCGGTCCTCCCAGCTCTACGAGGACAGGCTCCTGCGGCTGGGGTCGCCGCTGTTCCACTTCGGCATGCTCGGGGTGGTGGGCGGCCACATCATCGGGCTGCTCGTGCCCCAGTCCTGGACCGACGCGGTCGGTATCAGCCACGAGGCCTACCACGTGGTGGCCGTCAGCGGCGGACTCGTCGCCGGGGTGATGGCGGTCGTCGGCATGGTCATCCTCATCTACCGCCGGCGTACGGTCGGGCCGGTCTTCTCCGCCACGACCGTCATGGACAAGGTGATGTACGCGTTCCTGGCCGCCGCGATCGTGCTCGGCATGTGGAACACGATCGCCGGCTCGATCATGACGATCGGCGGGGAGTACAACTACCGCGAGGGCGTCTCGGTCTGGTACCGCTCCTTCCTCGCCTTCCACCCCGACGCCTCGCTGATGGCGGACGCACCGATCGGCTTCCAGCTGCACGCGATGGTCGCCTTCGGGCTCTTCGCCCTGTGGCCCTTCACCCGGCTCGTGCACGTGTTCAGCGCTCCGGTCGGCTACCTCACTCGCCCCTACATCGTCTACCGGGGACGTGATGACGACCAGCTCGGCAGCCACAGCCCGCGGCGCGGCTGGGAGCGCACCCGTGTGTGAGCACTGCGGCTGCCGCGGGGTGGAGCCCATCGCCCGGCTGATGGACGAGCACCTCGCGCTGCTCGACCTCGGCGGGGAGATCAAGCGCCACCTCGCCGCCGGCGACCGTCGCGCCGCCTGGGAGCTCCTCGCCCGCTTCGCCCACGAGCTCGACCACCACGTCGACCGCGAGGAGCGAGGGCTCTTCCAGGCACTGAAGGACCAGGGCGACTTCGCCGATGCCGTCGTCGAGCTCGAGGGGGAGCACGCCGACTTCGACGAGCTCATCTCCGAGCTCGGCCTCGACGACGGCGACCTCGAGGCGCAGGTCTACCAGCTGATGGCCCACCTCACCGTGCACATCGACAAGGAGAACCTCGGCATCTTCCCGGTCGCGGTCGTCACCCTCGGCGCCGACGGGTGGAACACCGTGGCCGCCGCCGAGGGTGAGACGGTCACCGGCTGACCGGCGGTGTCCCGGACCGTCCGAGGTCAGCCGCGCGCCGGAGCGTTGGGCGCCGGAGTGTTGGGCGCCGGAGTGTTGGGCGCCGGAGTGCTGGGCGATCCGGAGCTGGCGACTCGAGTGCATCGGAGGGCGCCACTGCTCCTCGCCCAGGGATGCGAGCTCTCAGCCGCGACCGGCGCATCCGCGCTCGCGCCGAGAGGAGCGGTCAGGTCACAGCGGGCGGCCAGCGCTGGTCGAGCACATCATGACCGACCCGCACGGTGGGAACGCGCTGGACTGACGCGAGGGGTGCATGCGCTCGAGGAGACGCGGTCACCGTGGGCGCGTGGTTGCGGCGGCGTGGTTGCGGTCCGCGGTGGGGCTGGGGGTGCGCTGGGGCCCGGGTGCTGTGGTGGAGGTCGAGAACCTCGTCGGTCTATGTCCTTCGGGTGAAGGCGACCTTTCCGTTGGGGAGGTAGGTGGTCTCGTAGTCGGGGTCGTGTGCTCTGGTGTGGTGGTGGGGGCAGTAGAGGCGGGCGTGGGTGATGTCGGTGCGACCGCCGGATGCCCAGGGTGGGTCGTGGTGGGTGTGGCAGCCGCCGGGTGGGGTGTCGCAGTCGTCGGAGGTGCAGCCGCCGTCGCGGATGCCGAGGGCGATCCTTTGGGCTTTGGTGTGGAAGCGGCGGGTGCGGCCGAGGTCGAGGATCTCGGAGGGTCCGCCGAGCACGGCGGGGAGGATCCCTGCCTCACACGCCAACCGGCGGGCTTGGCCGGGGGAGATCACGGCGCCGGTGTCGAGGACCCCGGGCTTGAGGCCGTCGGTGAGGGTCTCGACCGGGATGGTCACGACGACGGTGGCGTTGACGCCGCCGGCGTGGGGGAGCTTGTCGGCGGGGTAACGCTCGATCAGCTCGACGAGCGCTTGGCCCATCCGTTCCGGGCTGGGCTTGCGTTCCCCGAGGTGGCCCTCGACCGCGGCGCGGTGTTTGGGGGCCGCGATTGCGAGGAGCTGCTTGCGGAGCATCTGCCCCTGGACGGTGGGCAACGCGAAGGTGCCGCGGGTGATGCCGTCGGGGTCGTCGTGCATCGTCAGGCGGGTGGCCTGGGCGGCGACTCGTTCCTCGGCCTGCAACAGCTTGGCCTGGTGGGCGTCGGCTGCTTCGGGGTCGATGACGTGCAACAGACCCTTGCCGAGGTGGCGTAGCGCGATGGCGTCGAAGTGGGCTGCCTGCCCGACGAGGTGTTCCTCGGCCTGTTGCACCAGGTCGGGGTCGAGGTGGTCGGGGAGGTCCTCGACGGCGCGGATGATGACCCGGGCCTGGTCGACCAGCAGGTCCCCGGTCTTCAATCCTGCGTGGACGACCGGGTGGTGCTCGAGGCCGGTGGCGAGGCGGGTCTTGCGATGGGCCTCGGTCCTCGTCATGCGGGTGGCGTGGGCCCACCAGTTCGCCACCGACGTCGCGCCGACCTGCTCCGCCACGCCGACAGCGCCGGCGTGCGACGCGACCCGGGCTTCGAGCTCCGCGATACGAGAAGCAGCGCGGGTGACCTCGGTCAGCGTGTGGGCGGTCTCGTCGGTGCCCATGGACCACAACGACGTACCAGAGATGTCGTCGAGGAGGGCGTGGAGATCGGTGACGGCGCGGCTGACCCGGTGTGAAGGGTGTGCTTGTGCGGTCATCGCCACTCCCGAGATGAAGTCGTGGCGACAGTCTACCGAACACGTGTTCGAGTTGTCAATGACCGGATTCGACTCGTTCTGGCGGGGTGGTTTCGAGGCTCGGGCCTAGCGGCCCTCGCGCCTCAACCACCGTGCTGCGAGGCGGCGGTCCGAAGGTCGGGAGGGGGCCGTGACCGCGGCGGACCTGTCCCGCTTTGCTGCCAACGACGGCGACCCCCGACGACCTGAAGCCGACCTACACATCGAGGTGGACGCGTGGGCTGCGCGGGTCTCGACAGGCTCGACCAACGGAGCACGGGCGGCCCTTGCGCCTCAACCACCGTGCTGCGAGGCGGCGGTCCGAAGGTCGGGTGGAGGCCGTGGCCGCGGCGGACTTGTCCCGCTTTGCTGGCACGAGACGGCGACCCCGACGACCTGAAGCCGACCTCCACATCGAGGTGGGCGCGTGGGCTGCGGGGGCCTCGACAGGCTCGACCAACGGAGCACGGGCGGCCCTCGCGCCTCAACCACCGTGCTGCGAGGCGGCGGTCCGAAGGTCGGGTGGAGGCCGTGACCGCGGCGGACCTGTCCAGCTTTGCTGCCAACGACGGTGACCACCGACGACCTGAAGCCGACGTACATATCGAGGTGGGCGCGTGGGCTGCGGGGGCCTCGA
The DNA here is from genome assembly GCF_057747975.1 of Nocardia sp. 149-1B. Classification (NCBI taxonomy): domain Bacteria; kingdom Bacillati; phylum Actinomycetota; class Actinomycetes; order Mycobacteriales; family Nocardiaceae; genus Nocardia; species Nocardia sp. 149-1B. Next base: position 3,491,753 of record NZ_CM173233.1, on the reverse strand, counting down.
CAGGCTCGACCAACGGAGCACGGGCGGCCCTCGCGCCTCAACCACCGTCGTCGAGGCGGCGGTCCGAAGGTCGGGTGGAGGCCGTGGCCGCGGCGGACCTGTCCCGCTTTGCTGCCACGAGACGGCGACCCCGACGACTTGAAGCCGACCTCCACATCGAGGTGGGCGCGTGGGCTGCGGGGGCCTCGACAAGCTCGACCGACGGCGGTCGGGAAGCCGGGAGCCGACGGCGAGCGAAGCGCGCCGTACCCGCTTTGCTGCTACGAGACGGTGACCACCGACGACCTGAAGCCGACGTACACATCGAGGTGGGCGGTTGGGCTGCGGAGGTCTCGACAGGCTCGACCGACGGCGGTCGGGAAGCCGGGAGCCGACGGCGAGCGAAGCGCGCCGTACCCGCTTTGCTACCAAGAGACGGCGACCCATGAGGACCTGAAGCCGACGTACATATCGAGGTGGGCGGTTGGGCTGCGGGGGGCTCGACGAGCTCGACCAACAGCGACGAGCTCGTCGAGCGCGACTGCGGTGGTGCTGACGGGCGGAAGACCGTGGCGGCAGCCCGGGGGAGACGGTCACGGGCTGACCGCCGTCACCCTGCGGCAGTCAAGGGTGATCGGACCTGTCCATCGCCTTCACCAGGGCGGTGCGCACGACCACGTGGGGAGAAGGCGGAAGCTCCGCCGACCCGAACCATCCGATCTGGTCGTGCTCCTCGTGGGCGATGTTCGCCGGGGTTCCGAGCCAGCGAGGCACCCACCAGGCGCTGAGGAGTGTCATGACGTCGGTCTGTTCGGGTGTGGGGTCATCGGTGATCTCCGTTCTCGGGGTGGCCGGTCGGTCGGTCCGGCCGCGACTCGGCGAGCACGGCACGACGTTCGCGGTACTCCTCGGGGCCGATCTGGCCCTGCGCGAACCGCTCGTCGAGGATCCGCCACGGGTCGGCGGAGGTGCCCGGTGCCGACGGCCGACCGCGACCGGTGTCGCGGAACAGCAGCACGACGGCGCCCACCACCAAGACCCAGAAGGCCAGCATCGCCAGCGTCATCACCAGCCAGCCGGCTCCGTTACTTCCGTCGTGGTACCAACCCATCATGGTCGTTCGCCTCGCGATCGTCTCGGGTCCTTCCAGGATGCGCGCGGTCCGGTCGGGAGCCGGTCGAGATCGCGTGAAGGTTTGCTGAAGATCCCGGCGAAGGCCCGCTCGGCCGGACGAAGCGACGGCTCGGGCTGTCACGATGAGGTCCATGGCAGCCGGATGGCGGGCGATGGTCGTCGAGGACGAGGTGGAGCTGGCGGCGCTGCTGACCAGCTACCTCGAGCGTGAGGGGTTCGAGGTCACGACCTGTCACGACGGCACGAGCGCGGTCGAGTCGGCGCGCGAGGTCGACCCCGACGTCGTCGTTCTCGACCTGGGCCTGCCCGGCCTGGACGGTGTGGAGGTGTGCCGCCGGCTCCGCACGTTCTCCGACGCGTACGTCGTGATGCTGACCGCACGCAGCGACGAGGTCGACACCCTGATCGGTCTGTCGGTCGGCGCCGACGACTACATGACCAAGCCGTTCAGTCCTCGGGAGCTGATGGCGCGGGTCCAGGCGATGCTGCGCCGGCCTCGGCCGATCGGCGGGACGCGCGTGGACGAGGACGACCGGCGCCGGTTCGGTGCCCTGGTCGTCGACCCCGTCGGGCGCGACGTGTGGCTCGACGACGAGCCGGTCGCGCTCACGCGCACCGAGTTCGACCTGCTCGCCGCACTTGCGGACCGGCCGCAGCAGGCGTTCAGCCGTAGCCAGCTCATCGAACGGGTCTGGGGCCCGTCCTGGGTCGGCGACGAGCACCTGGTCGACGTCCACATCGGTCACCTGCGCCGCAAGCTCGGCGACGACGCGACCGAGGGACGGTTCATCCGCACGGTGAGAGGGGTCGGCTACCGGATGGGTGGCGCCCGGTGACCCGGCGGCGCACCGGCCTGGCGAGCCGGCTGATGGTCGCCCAGGGGCTGGTGCTGGTCGCGATGGCCCTGACGACCTGGCTGGTCTCCTCGGCGGTCGCGCCCGGCATCTTCCACGAGCACCTCCGCAGGGCGGGCATGATGCAGAGCAGCTCGGAGTCCGAGCACGTGGAGGAGGCGTTCTGGTCGGCGCTCCTGGTGGGGCTGACCATGTCGCTGCTCATCGCCGTCGCGGCGGCGCTCGCCGTCTCGGCGTACTTCAGTCGGCGGGTGCAGCGGTCGGTGGCCGCGGTCACCACGGTGGCCGGGCAGATCGGTGCTGGGCGACACTCGGCCCGGGTCGCCGACCCCGGGCTGGGGGAGGAGTTCGCGGCGCTCGCCGAGACGATCAACTCGCTGGCGGCCCGGCTGGAGAGCAGCGAGACCGCCCGGCGGCGGATGCTCTCCGACCTCGCCCACGAGATGCGCACCCCGCTGGCCACCATCGACGCGCACCTCGAGGCCGTCGAGGACGGCGTCCGCGACCTCGACGAGTCCACCCTCGAGGTGATCGGCAACAGCACGACCCGGCTGCGCCGGCTCGCCGAGGACATCGGTGCGGTGTCGAGAGCCGAGGAGGGGCGCCTGACGATCGACCGCACCCTGGTCTCGTCCGCGGAGGTCGCGCGCGCCGCGGCGGCCGCCGCGGCCGACCGCTACGAGGCCCGGGGGGTGACCCTCGGCGTCGAGACCCCCGATGAGCCCGGCCTGGTCCGGATCGACGCCGACCGGATCGGCCAGGTCCTCGGCAACCTGCTCGACAACGCACTGCGGCACACCCCCGCGGGCGGGACCGTCACCCTCACCTGCCGAGCCGAGGGTGGCGGCGTCGAGTACGCCGTCGTGGACACCGGCGCGGGCATCGCGGCCGAGCACCTCGACCACCTCTTCGACCGCTTCTACCGGGCCGACACGGCCCGGGACCGCCTCCACGGTGGCAGCGGGATCGGTCTGAGCATCGCCAAGGCGCTCGTCGAGGCCCACGGCGGATCGATCGGCGGCACGAGCGCCGGTCCCGGGCGGGGGGCGACGTTCTGGGTCCGGATCCCCGGCGCGCCCGCATGACGAGCACGGTGACGACCACGGCCGACGCCGTACGGGTGGGGGAAGATCGTCCCGAGGATCAGGGGCCTTCGGCCCCCAGGGGCGTGCTCCCGCGCCCGTATCGTTCGAGTCGTTGGTGGCCGGGCCGCCCAGCGACTCCCGACCGCGCTCCCACGGGGACGACGGGTCGGCCGGAATGGCTCGGGCTCGAGCACGACGACGAAGGCGGCAGCGCGGCATGAGCAAGCAGGCACGGGCCCGGACGCAGGAGCTCCGCAAGGCCCAGGAGGAAGCGGCGGCCCGCCAGACGAGGCGCCGCCGGATCGCCACGGGCGTCGGGGTGCTCGTCATCCTCGGGCTCATCGCCGCGATCGTGCTCGCGGTCGTCAAGGCCACCGGAGGCGACGACAAGCCGCCGGCCGCGGCCAGCGGGAAGGTCGTGGATCCCGCCAACAGCAGCTCGAGCGGCTCCATCCCCGTCGGTCAGACCAACGCTCCTGTGAGCGTCGAGATCTACTACGACTACATGTGCTCGGCGTGCGGCGCGTTCGAGGCGGCGAACAGTGGTGAGCTCGACCGGCTGCTCGAGGACGGCACCATCCGCATCGAGCTGCGTCCGATCTCGTTCCTCGACCGGCTGTCGAGCGGCACCGAGTACTCCACCCGGGCCGCGAACGCGTTCGCGACCGTCGCAGATGCGGCGCCCGACAGCGCCTGGGACTTCCACCAGGCCCTCTACGCCCACCAGCCGGCCGAGGGCAGCAAGGGGCTCAGCGACGACGAGATCGCCTCGATCGCCAAGGACGCCGGCGTGCCCGCTGACGTCATCGACCGCTTCACCGACCGCACCTACGACGGCTGGGTCGGGTCGGTGACCCAGAAGGCCTTCGACTCCGGCGTCACGGGCACGCCCACCATCAAGATCAACGGCGAGCTCTTCGCGGGAGACGCCTACTCCGTCGGCCCGCTGACCCAGGCCATCGAGTCCGCCGCGAGTGGGAAGTGACCGACCCGGCGGGAGGGGCGAGCGCTGAGCCGTCCTCCTGGCTGCACCGCGCCCGCGACAGCGACATCGCCGTCTGGGTGACGATGCTGGTCTCGTCGGTGGCCAGCCTGGTCGCGTCGTTCGTGCTCTCGATCGACGCCATCGAGCTCGCGAAGAACCCGAACGCCGACCTCGGCTGCAACATCAACGCGGTCATCAGCTGTGGCACCGTCGCGAACTCGTGGCAGTCCTCGCTGCTGGGGTTCCCCAACGCGTTCCTCGGTCTGATCACCGAGCCCGTCGTGATCACGATCGCCGTCGCCAGCCTGGCCCGGGTGCGCTTCCCGCGCTGGTTCATGGTGGCCGCGCAGGTCGTCTACACCCTCGGCTTCGTGTTCGCCTACTGGCTGTTCTACGAGGCCATGTTCGACATCGGCGCCCTGTGCCCCTGGTGCCTGCTGGTGACCTTCGCGACCACTCTGGTCTTCTTCGAGATGACCTACGTCAACATCCGCGACGACAACCTGCACCTGCCCCGGCGGGTCCAGCGCGCACTGACGTCGTTCATCTCCTCGAGCCTCGACCTGATCGTCTTGGTCGTGTGGCTGCTCGTGCTGCTCCTGGCCGTGGTGCTCAAGTACGGCGACGCGCTGTTCGCCTGAGCGCCCACGCTGCCGGAGACGGATCGAGCCCCTGCCCGCGTCGCCGCGGGTCAGGGGCTCGACGGCCTCAGGGGCCACTGGGGTGAGTGACGGGACTTGAACCCGCGGCCACCTGGACCACAACCAGGTGCTCTACCAGCTGAGCTACACCCACCATGATCTCGGCATCGCCGGGACCGACCGAAAGTGTAGGGGAACTACGCCGGATCCGCAGAATCGGACCCGCCGTCGGCGGTCAGCCCGGTGAGCGAGCCGCCGTGCTTGGCCGCGATCGCGCGGGCGGCGTCGCTGTCCGGGCCGGGAGAGGGCACGAAGACCGCCTCGCGGTAGTAGCGCAGCTCCTCGATGCTCTCCTGGATGTCGGCCAGCGCCCGGTGGTTGCCGCGCTTGGCCGGCGCCTGGAAGTACGCGCGCGGGAACCATCGGCGCGACAGCTCCTTGATCGAGGACACGTCCACGATCCGGTAGTGGAGGAACGTCTCGAGCGCGGGCATGTCGCGCGCGAGGAAGGCCCGGTCGGTCGCGACGGTGTTGCCCGCGAGCGGCGGACGACTACCGTCGGGGCAGAACTGCCGAACGTACGCCAGGACCTGCTCCTCGGCCTCGTCCAGTGCGATGCCGGAGTCGAGCTCGCGCAGGAGCCCGGACTTCTCGTGCATGTCGTGGACGAACTCGTTCATCTGGTCCAGTGCCTCGGCGGGAGGCTTGACGATGAGGTCGACCCCGTCGCCGAGCACGTTGAGGTCGAAGTCGGTGACCAGGGCCGCGACCTCGATCAGGGCGTCGGCGCCCAGGTCCAGGCCCGTCATCTCGCAGTCGATCCAGACGAGTCGTTCGTTCACGCGGCCACCTTAGTCCCGGCCCGGCGTCGGCCCTCTCAGTGACCGCTCAGCGTCGGGCTCTAGGGTCGGGGGTGTGAAGGAGTGGGTGGGCCTCGTCGCGCGTCTGGTGACAGGCGGGGTCTGGATCGTGGCGGCCGCCGCCAAGCTCCCCGATCCTGCTCAGAGCGTGGACGCCGTCCGCGCCTACCAGCTGCTCCCGGCCTCCGCGGTGCAGCCGGTGGGCCAGCTGCTGCCGGTGATCGAGATCGTTGTCGGGGCGACCCTGGTGCTCGGCCTGCTGACGCGCGGGTCGGCGATCGTGTCCGCGCTGCTGTTCACGGCGTTCATCATCGGCATCGCCTCGGTCTGGGCGCGCGGGATCAGCATCGACTGCGGGTGCTTCGGTGGCGGCGGGTACGACGCCGACGCCACGTCGAAGTATCCCTGGGAGATCGCCCGCGACGCCGCCCTCCTGATCGCCTCACTGTTCCTGGCCTGGCTGCCGTCCACCCGGTGGGCGCTCGACAGGCTGCTGTTCGGTCGTGTCCCCGAGCCCGAAGGACCCTGATGTCGAAGAAGAACCGGCCCGTGGGCCGCACGGAGCGCGCCGCTGAGGCGATGCGCGAGCAGCAGCAGGCCGAACGCCGCAGGCGCAACCTGATGATCGGCGGGGTCGTGCTGGTGCTGGTCGTGATCATCGGAGTCGGCTTCCTCATCCAGCGCAGCCTGGACACCTCCACCGACGTGAAGGCCCCGGCAGCCGGCAACGGTGACTACGGGTTGACCGTCGGCCCCGCGAGCGCCCCGCACAAGGTCGTGATCTACGAGGACTTCCTCTGCCCCTACTGCGGCGAGCTCGAGCAGGCGTCGCGCAGCGACCTGGCGCAGCTGGCCTCGGACGGCAAGGTCCAGGTCGAGTACCGCCCGTTCGACCTGCTCTCCTCGGCCGGTGACTACTCCAAGCGCTCGGCCGCGATGTTCTCCGTCGTGCTAGACACCTCTGGTGCGGACGTCGCGAAGAAGTTCCACGACCTGCTCTACGAGAACCAGCCCAGCGAGTCGGGCCCCTTCCCCTCCGACGACGACCTGATGAAGCTCGCCGTCGAGGCCGGCGCCGACGAGGCCAAGGTGCAGCAGGGACTCGATGCCGGTGACGGCACCGACTGGGTCACCAAGGCCACCAAGGCCGCCGAGGACGCGGGGGTGCGTGGCACGCCCACCGTCCTGCTCGACGGCAAGGTCTTCCAGGACGGCCGGACCATGAAGGACCTCGCCGCGAACCTGGTCGACAAGCTCGGCTGACGGGACCGGCTGCGGACCGGGCGGTCCGGCTGGGAGAATGGCCCCGTGCAGGTCGAGCGGGTGCAGCACTGGGTGATGTCGGCCCTGCTGCTGACCGTCGCCACGATCTTCGCCGGCGGCATGAGCATCCTGGCCGGGGTCGCCGACGGGCCGGGGGCCAAGCCCGGACTCCTCGTGATCGCCTCGGTGGTCGGACTGGTGGCGATGGTCGGCGTCCGGCTGATCAACGGGCGGTCCCCGGCCACGCCGTGGCTCGTGCTCGGGCTGCTTCCCGCCGCCGTCGGTTTCTGGTTCCACTACGTGCGCTGACAGACTCCGCGAGGTGAGCACCAGCGACCGTCTCGCCACCTTCATCGCCGCGCTGCCGAAGGCCGAGCTGCACGTCCACCACGTCGGCTCCGCGTCGCCGCGGATCGTCTCCGAGCTCGCCGAGCGTCACCCCGGGACCGTGCCGAGCGACCCCGATGAGCTGCGCCGGTTCTTCGAGTTCCGCGACTTCGCCCACTTCATCGAGGTCTACCTCGCGGTGGTCGACCTGATCCGTACGCCGGACGACATCCGCTACCTCACCCACGAGATCGGCCGGGAGATGGCGCAAGGACAGGGCCTGCGGTACGCCGAGCTCACCTGTACGCCGTACACGTCGGTGCGTCCTCACGAGGAGGGCAAGGGGATGCCGATCGAGGCCTACACCGAGGCCATCGAGGACGCCCGCGTGGCCGTCGAGCGCGACTTCGGCCTGGTGCTGCGCTGGATCTACGACATCCCGGGGGAGTCGGGTGTCCCGGCGGCCGACGCGACCCTCGGCTACGCGCTCGACCACCGGACCGAGGCGCTGGTCGGCTTCGGCCTCGGCGGGCCGGAGATCGGGGTGCCCCGGGCGCAGTTCCAGCCGCACTTCGACGCCGCCCGCGCGGCCGGGCTGCACAGCGTCCCGCACGCGGGCGAGACCACCGGGCCCGAGACGATCTGGCACGCCGTCGACCTGCTCGGCGCCGAGCGGATCGGGCACGGGACGTCGGCAGCCCACGACCCGGCGCTGCTGACCCACCTCGCGGAGCGGGGCATCCCGCTGGAGGTCTGCCCGTCCTCGAACATCGCGACGCGGGCCGTGGACCGCCTGGAGGACCACCCGATCCGGGCCTTCCGCGACGCCGGTGTGGTCGTCACGGTGAACTCCGACGACCCGCCGATGTTCGGCACCACGCTGAACCGCGAGTACGAGGTCGCGGCCGACCTGCTCGGGCTCGACGAGGCCGGTGTCGCCGAGCTGGCCCGGACCGCCGTACGCGCGTCGTTCGCGGGCGGCGTCACCGTCAGCCGGATCCTCGGCGAGATCGACGCGTACGTCGCAGCACGGGACACCGGGACCGGCCCGGAAAAGGAATAGGCCCCGCGAGCTCATACCAAGCGGGGCCAGGACCTTTGTATCCCGCGAAGGGCTGGTTTTCGCGGATTGACGCGCGTGTCGCGCCGATCCGGTGCGCGCGACATAGGGTGACGCCATGCCCAGCACGCCCATCCGAGTCGCGATCGTCAACGACTACGAGATCGTCGTGGCCGGTGTCGCCGCGATGCTCGCCCCCCACCACGACCGCGTCGTCGTCGTCGAGCTGGACTCCGGTCTGCCGGTCGTCAGCGACGTCGACCTGATCCTCTACGACACCTTCGGGCAGGTGCAGGGCGACGCCGTCGACCTCGAGGACCTCGTGCGAGGCAACTCGGTGCCGGTCGCGATCTTCAGCTGGAACCTGCAGCCCGACCTGGTCGAGCGGGCCATCAGCCACGGTGCGTCGGGCTACCTCTCCAAGGGTCTCGACGCCGCCGCGGTCGTCGACGCGATCGAGGCAATCTGCCGTGGCGAGACCGTGACGCCGCCGCCGTCGGTCGAGGCCGTCGAGCGCAACGTCGCGGGGGAGTGGCCCGGCCGCGAGGTCGGTCTCACCGCCCGCGAGGCGGAGGTCCTGGCGCTGATCACCCAGGGTCTGAGCAACCAGGAGATCGCCGACCAGACCTACCTGTCGATCAACTCGGTGAAGACCTACATCCGGACGGCGTACCGCAAGATCGAGGTCACCCGGCGGGCTCAGGCGGTCGCCTGGGGGATGACCCACGGCTTCGCGCCCGACCGATCGCGCAGCGTCGCTGCCGGCTGACGGTCCGATGGGCGGAGCGGCACGTTGAAGTGGCCGCGCGTGGGTACCTCGCGCCGGTGAGTACTCCCCATCAGATCGCCCGCCCGGTTGTCGTTGCGGCCTCACCCGGCGAGCAGGTGGTTGTGGCCTCCGTCCCGTCCGGGCACGTCTATGTCCGCCACCTCTCGCCCGAGCACGGACCAGGTCCCCGCCGGTTGCCCGATCCCGACCCCGCTGAGCCGATCCGCTCCGCGACTCAGAAGTGGTGGCCGCCGGTGATGCTACGACCCGACTGGGCAGCGCACGCGACGTTCGACGTCTTCCATCTGCACTTCGGCTTCGACGCCTGTGACCCAGCCGTCCTTGAGCGGCTCGTGATGGTGCTCCGGGATCGCGGGAAGCCGTTCGTCTTCACGGTGCACGACCTGCGCAACCCTCACCACCCGTCCTCGGCGCTCCATGACGAGCAGCTCGACGTCCTCGTCCCGGCGGCCAACGCACTGGTGACACTGACACCGGGTGCCGCGGGCGAGATCGCCCGTCGCTGGGGCCAGGACGCTCAGGTGCTGCCGCACCCCCACGTCGTGGACTTTCCCACGATGGCTGTCGCCCAGGACTGCCGGGCCCGTCGGCGCGCCACACCTTTCCGCGTCGGGTTGCACGTCAAGAGCCTTCGACCGAGCATGGACCCGATGCGGGTGCTGCCCGCCCTGGTCGACACGGTCGCATCGCTGCCCGACGCGGTCCTGCTGGTCGACGGACACCGTGACGTGCTCGACGACGACGGCCTGCGCCGCGACGCCCGGCTAGCCCGTTACCTGCGCGTGCAGGCGGACGAGGGACGGATCGACCTACGGGTGCACGACTACTTCACCGACGACGAGTTGTGGTGCTACCTGGCCTCGCTCGACGTGTCGGTGCTGCCCTACCGGTTCGGCACCCACTCGGGCTGGCTGGAGGCCTGCCGTGACCTCGGCACCACGGTGGTTGCGCCGACGTGCGGATACTTCGCCGACCAGGGCCCGGTACTGGCGTACCAGTCCGACGAGGCGTCGTACGACGAACACACACTCGCGTCGGCGGTCGAGACCGCCCACCGGACCCGCCCGCGGCTCGGCGCCTCCATCGACGAGCGTCGTGCGCAGCGCCGGGAGGTGTCGGCCGCCCACGACGCTCTGTACCGGGCGCTGGTGGGCTGACGTGCGCATCTGCCTGATCGCTTCGAGTCGGTTCCCGGTGCGTGAGCCGTTCGCAGGCGGGCTCGAGGCCGTCACCCACGCGCTGGCCCGCAAACTCGTCGCCCGTGGCCACGAGGTCACGCTGTTCGCGGGCCCAGGATCCGACCCGTCGCTCCCCGTCGAGGTCCTCGAGCCGCCGGTGTTCGAGGCCAGTCGGGTCGCCAGCCTCGACGTCAACGCGCCGTCCGCAGCTTGGATGGCCGAGCACCACGCGTACCTGACGTTGATGCTCCGGCTCGCCGGTGCCGACCGGGGCCGGTTCGACGTGGTCCACAACAACAGCCTGCACCACCTGCCGGTCGCGATGGCACCGATGCTCTCCGTCCCGGTGCTGACAACGCTCCACACCCCACCGGTCCCCTGGTTGGAGTCGGCGATCGCCGCTGCCCCGGACGGCTGCACCTTCGCGGCCGTGAGCAGGCGGACCTCGCAGGCCTGGTCGCACGTGGTCGCCAGCACGCCCGTCCTCAACGGGGTAGACGTCGACGCATGGCCCGCCGGGCCCGGCGGTGGGCCGGCCGTCTGGACGGGGCGGTTGGTCCCCGAGAAGGCGCCTCACGACGCCATCGACGCAGCCCGCCTGGCGGGCGTGCCCCTGGTACTCGCGGGTCCGGTCCCCGACGAGCAGTACTTCGGGCGCGAGATCGCGCCCCGCCTCGGCCGCGACGCGGTGCACGTGGGGCACCTCGACCACCGGGCGATCAGCCGGCTGCTGCGGCGGGCGTCCGTGGCCGTCGTCACGCCCGAGTGGGACGAACCGTACGGCCTGGTCGCTGCCGAGGCGATGTCCAGCGGCACGCCGGTGGCGGCATACGCCCGTGGTGCGCTGCCGGAGCTGGTCACCGACGAGGTGGGCGCGCTCGCCGCTCCCGGTGACACGGCCTCCCTGGCCGAGGCGATCGAACGAGCCCTCGAGCGGGAGCGGGCAGCAGTGCGTCGGCACGCAGAGGCGACATCCTCCCTCGATCGGATGGTGCGCGACTACGAGACCTGCTACGACTCGGTCGTCCATCCGGGGTTCGCCGCGTGATCGGCTACTACGTCCACCACCAGGGCAGTGGGCACGCACACCGTGCCCTGGCGCTCGCCCGGGTGCTCGACCGCCAGGTCACGGGCCTCTCCTCGCTCCCGCCGCCGGAGGGCTGGCCCGGCCCCTGGGTCCGGCTCGACCACGACGACGAGGGCGGGTCTGCGCTCGACCCGACGGCGGGTGGACGCCTTCACTGGGTGCCGATCGGTGATGCTGGTCTCCGCCGCCGTTCGCAGCAGATCTCGGACTGGCTGGACACGGCTCGGCCCGAACTCGTCATCGTCGACGTCTCAGTTGAGGTGGCCTTGCTCGTGCGGCTGCACGGCATCCCGGTCGTCACGGTCGTCCAGCCGGGCCTCCGTGACGATCCCGCCCACCTGCTCGGGTACGACGTGGCCGAGACGCTCGTGGCGTTCTGGCCCCCCGAGGCGACCGCGGCGATGCTCCCGGGTGCGCCCGCCGCACTGCTCGACCGGGTGCGAGGGTTGGGCGCACTCTCACGATTCCCGGTGCGGCCCGACCGTCCGCGGCGTCCTGGCCCACCGAGAGTCGCGCTACTGGCCGGCACCGGCGGCACCGACCTGTTCAGGGGAGCCCTCGAGCAGGCACGCTCGACCACGCCGGAATGGAGCTGGGCCACGCTCAGTCGCGCTCACGGCTCCTGGCACGAGGACCCTCGGGAGGTCCTCGAGGAGGCCGACGTCGTCGTCACCCACGCAGGCCAGAACGCCCTGGCGGAGGTCGCTGCCCTCCGGCGCCCCGCCATCGTGGTGCCTCAGGAGCGGCCGCACCAGGAGCAGGTGAGCACCGCTGCCGCCCTGCGGTCGGGCTGCTGGCCCGTGCTGGTCGAGGACGTCTTCCCCGCAGCGGGATGGAGGACGCGCCTGGACCGGGCTTCGCGCCTGGATGGGTCTCGGTGGGCTGTCTGGTGCGACGGAGGCGCGGCCGAGCGGTTCGCGGAGGTCGTGGCCGGTGTCGGCGTCCCAGGGCGGGTCGCGTCGTGACCGGAGTGGCGGTCGTCACGATCGCCCACGGTCGTCACGAGCACCTGCGCGCCCAGCATGCGTCTCTGACCCGCGGCGCTCGACGACCCGACCTGTATGTCGTGGTGGCGATGGACGATCCGGGACTCGAGGGCTGGCCGGCGTACGACGGGCTGCCGGTCCACGTTCTGCCGGTCGACTCCGACCCGCGGGGTCTGCCGCTGGCCGCCGCGCGCAACGCCGGGCTCGACCTGGCTGCGGCAACTGGGTGCGACGTGCTCGTCGGGCTCGACGTCGACTGCCTCGCGGGGCCGGACCTGCTCGGCGGCTACGAGCAGGCGGTCCGGGAGCAGCACGGCACGGTGTGGTCCGGTCCGGTCACCTATCTCGGTCCGCGGCCTGAGGACGGCTACCCCCTCGACCGGCTCAGCGAGCTCGACGACCCGCACCCGGCGCGTCCTGCCCCGGTCCCGGGCGAGCTGTCCACCGGAGCCGATCCGGACCTGTTCTGGTCGCTCTCCTTCGCGCTGTCTGCTGCCACCTGGAAGCTGTCGGGTGGGTTCTGCCACGAGTACGTCGGCTACGGCGGGGAGGACACCGACTTCGGCCGTCAGCTGGCGGCTCGTGGCATCCCGCTGGGGTGGGCGGGGTCCGCACGGGCCTATCACCAGTACCACCCTGTCGAACGGCCGCCCGTGCGGCACCTGGATGACATCCTGCGCAACGGCGCCCTCTTTCACCGGCGGTGGGGAGAGTGGCCGATGGGAGGCTGGCTGGAGGAGCTCGAGCGACTGGGGCTGGTCGTGCGCCGTGGCGACGCGTGGGTGCGCACCTGAGCGGGTACCACTCCCTCATGTCGGATCGAGAGCACACGAAGCAGCCCCGGGAGGAGGTCCGCCCCATCGACACGGGTGCGGTCCCCGACGAGGAGGGCATCTCGGACGCCAGCGTGTCCGAGACGCTCGACCGGGAGCCGGACGAACAGCTGAACCGGCCCGAGCAAGACGACTTCGACCCGCAGGAGCGCGAGCAGTACCAGCGCCCCTCCGAGGAGCCTGAGGTGCGGGAGGACCGCTGAGCCGCTGGCGGCGATCGTCACGAACGGGGCGCCCCCGGCAGGATTCGAACCTGCGACCGGCGGATTAGAAGGCCGCTGCTCTATCCAGCTGAGCTACGGGGGCAGAGAGCAGGGGCCCGTGACTCGGACCCACAGTGCTGTGGTCCCGCGCCGGGCGCCTGCCCGGAGTCAGTATGTCGTACGACCGCCCGCGGGTCCCAAGCCCGGGGGCGGGGTCACTGCAGGCCGTAGTCCTGGAGCATCCCGACCTGGTTGAGGGCCCGGTGGTCCAGGGTGAGGGTCATCGAGCCGATCGAGGGGCTGGGGCCGTCGGCGTACAGGATGTGCGAGCGGGTGCGCCGACCGGTGGTCTGCCAGAGCTGGCCCGCGGGGCTCGGGACCTTCTGCAGCTGGTGCACGTAGAACTCGATGCGGTCGCCGAAGACGCGCGCGACCATGTACGTCGCGTCGCCGTGGTAGAGCAGCCCGCCGGTGGAGATCTGAGTGACGCCGTCGGCCTGCCGCATGGTCGTGGCGTGGACCTCGCCGTTGAGGTAGAGGTCGACGCCGTACTTCGCCATCGTCCGCCACAGCGCCGAGTGCCGCCCGCCCTCGATGTGCCCGCCCGACGACGACACCTCGCGCACCGGCATCAGCACCGGGTTGTGGCCCTGCACGATCACCCACGGGATGTGCTGGGCCCGGGCGCGCTTCAACGTGGCGCGCAGCCAGCGCAGCTGGTCGCCGACCACCTCCAGGTGCACGTCGCCGTTGCGGCGGTTGAACTCGTCGAGGCTGATCAGCAGCACGTCGGGGGAGAGGTGCACGGCGTACGCCGTCTTCGCCCAGGCCGGACTGTCGGGGTGGTCGGGGTAGCGCGGCTTGCCGGAGGGGGTGCGGGTGAAGTAGCGGGCGAACTCGCTCTTGAACACCTGCATCACGCGGCGCTTGAAGTGCGTCCACGGGGTGCGGTCGTCCCACGGGTTGTCGCCGATGTCGTGGTCGCCCAGTGCCGCGTGCAGGGTCAGGCCGCGCGAGGTGAAGCGCCGCAGGTAGTTGGAGAAGTAGAAGTCCGCCGCCCGGCGCACGGCCGCGCGCTTCTCCACCGCGGTCGTCACCGGACCGAAGACACCCGTGTTGCCCCGGTCCTGGCCCCACCGGCCCTCGACGAGGTCACCAGGCACCAGCACCGAGCCCGGGTGGAGCGCGGCGATCTGGTCGAGGAACTGGTCGATCGAGTGCTGGAGGTCCGGCGTCCAGGAGTTCGGGTCGCCGTGATGCCACGACGGGAGCTGGCGCAGGTCGCCGACGTCCTGGTTGAGGAAGTCCGGCGCGGCCACGAACTCGTAGCTCGGCTTCTGGCCCGAGGGGAAGGTGTGGGCGTTGATCACCCTCGGGCGGCTCGGCTCGCTCGGGTGGGCCGACGGCGTGCCCGAGGAGCACCCGGACGCGACGAGCGACAGCGCCAGCGGCACCAGGAGGAGGGAGAGACGCCGCGGTCGTCGCAGCGCTGGGGTCGAGCGAGAGATGGGTCGGCCCTTTCGTCGAGCGGCACGCCGTGCCGGCGCCGAGAGGTCGGCACCCGGGGCTCCTACCCAGATTCCCGGCTGCTGACTCCTGCCGCCGCCGAGAGTACGGAACGAGTCTGAACGATCCCTGAGGCGAGCACCTGGACCACGCAGCCGGACCGCTCAGCTGCGCCGCAGCGAGCCCATCCACTCCTCGACGTCGGCCGCGGCCCGCGGGAGCGCCGCGGAGAGGTTCCGGCCGCCGTCGGCGGTCACGAGGATGTCGTCCTCGATGCGGATGCCGATGCCGCGCAGCTCCTCGGGGACCAGGAGGTCGTCCTCCTGGAAGTACAGCCCGGGCTCGACGGTGAGCACCATGCCCTCGGCGAGCGTGCCTTCGGCGTACGCCTCCGGCGCGGCCTGGCCGCAGTCGTGGACGTCGAGGCCGAGCATGTGGCTGGTGCCGTGCAGCGTCCAGCGGGCATAGACGCGGCTCTCCGGGTCGAGCGCCTCCTCCGCGGACACCGGCAGCAGGCCCATGCCGGCGAGGCCGTGGGCGAGCACCTCCATCGCCGCGTTGTGGGTGGAGCGGAACGGCACCCCGGGGCGTACGGCGGCGATGCCGGCGTCCTGGGCGGCGAGCACGAGCTCGTATAGCTCTCGCTGCAGGGGGGTGAACCGGCCGTCGACCGGCAGGGTGCGGGTGACGTCGGCGGTGTAGAGGGAGCGGTTCTCCACGCCCATGTCGAGCAGGACGAGCTCTCCGGGCGTGATCGGGCCGGTGTTGTCGATCCAGTGCAGCGTGGTGGCGTGGGACCCGCCGCCCACGATGGAGTCGTAGCCGATGTCGTTGCCCATCGCCCGGGCCCGACGGAAGAACGTGCCCTCGATCCAGCGCTCGCCGTAGCGCAGCACGTTGTCCCACTCGCGCACGGAGTCCTCGAACCCGAGCGTGGTGATGTCGCAGGCCTCCTGGAGCTGGGCGACCTCCCAGTCGTCCTTGACCAGGCGCAGCTCGGAGGCGACCCGGCCGAGCTCGGCGTCGCGGGCGTCGTCGGCGTTCACGAGCCCGTCGACGGCCGCCGAGACGCCGCGGAGCACCCGGGTCTTGCTGCCGCCGCCGAGAGCGCCGGGCAGGTCGTCGAGGTGGCGCACCTCGAGGCCGAGGGAGTCCGACATCTCCTTGAGCGAGGGGCGGCGCCCGACCCACAGCTCGCCGTACTGGCGGTCGCGGAAGAACTCGTCGGTGTCGCGGGACGAGCGCGGCCGGGCGTAGAGCACGGACTCGCCGTCGGTGACCACGAGCACCGCGTCGCTGGTCTGGTTGCCGGAGAAGTAGGTGTGGGCGGTGTCCGCGCGGAACCGGTAGTCGGTGTCGTAGGCGCGGACCTTGAACGTCCCCGCCGGGAGCACCAGCCGCTCACCCGGGAACGCCTCGGCGAGACGGGCGCGGCGCTGCGCGGCCGGAGCCGCGACCGGCTGCACCGGCAGGTCGAGCTCACGGTCGCCCCACCCGGTGCGCATGAACGCGGCGTACGCGGCCGGCACGGCCGGATCGTGCGACTCGGTCTTGGGCTCCGTCACGGGTGCTGCAGGCTGGGTCGACGCGTCGGTGCCTTCGGGTGGGGTCTGCTCGCTCACGCGGCCACTGTACGCCGGGGGCGCGCCACGACAGCGGCCCCAGGGACCTGCCCCGATAGGCTGCCGCCATGCCTGGTGCCCGCCGCGAACGCGCGACCTCCTCGGTCGCGTTCGCGGTCGTGGTGACCGTGCTGGTGTCCCTCGGAGCGCTGACGATCCTGGCGATCCTGGCCCTCTCCGGCGCACCCCGCTCCCTCGCCCTCGCCATGGTCCTCGCGGCGCTCCCGGTCGGCCCGCTCGTGGCCTGCTACCTGTGGCTCGACCGCTACGAGCCGGAGCCGCGCACCCTGCTCGCGGCCGGGCTGCTGTGGGGCTGCTTCGTGGCCACCGCCGCCGCGCTGCTGATCCAGGGCGTCGGTGGGTTCGTGGTGTCGTTCACCGACAACGTCAGCCTCGCGGTGGTCGCACCGGTGACCGAGGAGGCCAGCAAGGGCCTGTTCCTGCTGCTCCTGCTCTGGTGGCGCCTGGCCGAGCTCGACGGGGTGCTCGACGGCATCGTGTACGCCGGAATGGTCGGCATCGGCTTCGCCTTCACCGAGAACATCCTCTACCTGGCTGCCGCCTACAACGGGACCGACGGCGCGGGCCCCGGCGGCACGGAGGCACTGACCGCGACGTTCGTCGTGCGCTGCCTGTTCAGCCCGTTCGCGCACCCCTTGTTCACCGCGTTCACCGGCATCGGGGTCGGCCTCGCGGTCAACGCCCGCAGCCACGTCGCTCGCATCCTCTGGCCACTCGGCGGGTACGTCTGCGCCGTGGTCGCGCATGCCGTGTGGAACGCGTCGACCGTCTACGGCTTCGACAACTTCGCGGTCGCGTACGTCGTGCTGATGGCCCCGGCGTTCGTCGCCCTGGCCGGGCTGGCGGTCTGGGTGCGCAGCTCGGAGCGCCGGGTCCTGGCCGCAGCACTGACCGACGCCGCCCGGCGCGGGCTGGTGCCGGCGACCGACATCGGCTGGGTGGTGGATCTCGGGGCCCGCCGCCGCAGTCGCGCCTACGCCCGCCAGGTCGGCGGGCGGGCCGCCGAGCAGGTGATGCGCGAGTACCAGCAGGCGGCCATCGAGCTCGGGTTCCTGCACTACCGGTTCCTGCGTGGGACCCCGCCACCGGACTACGCGGTGCGCGGTCAGCAGTTCCTCCAGCGGATCGCGGCCCTGCGGCCGTCGATCGCCTTCCCCGGACAGGTGGTACCCACCAGATGACCGTCTCCCACGGCGAGAGCGAGCGCCCCGACCACCTGGACACCCGGATGCTGACTGCCCTGGTGCAGTTGCGTGGTGCCCTCCAGGCGGCTCGGCTGCCCTTGGACGTCGCCGGGGTCGAGGACAAGCGACGCTCGCGCCAGCAGATGATCGACCAGCTCGAGGACTACGTCATCCCGCGGCAGATGACCGTGGATGCGCCGCTCCTCGTGGTCGTCGGTGGATCGACCGGCGCCGGGAAGTCCACGCTGGTCAACTCGCTGGTCGGCCGGCGGGTCACCGCGTCCGGGCTGCTGCGGCCCACGACCCGCTCGCCGGTGCTGGTGCACCACCCGGAGGACGCGCGGTGGTTCGGCCAGGACCGGCTGCTGCCGGACCTGGTCCGCACCGACCACGCCACCGACGACCCGCACGCGCTGCAGCTCGTCGCCTCCGACACGGTGCCGGAGGGGCTGGCGATCCTCGACGCACCCGACGTGGACTCCGTCGAGGAGCACAACCGGACGATCGCGGCCCAGCTGCTCGCGGCCGCCGACCTGTGGCTGTTCGTGACCTCCGCCGCCCGCTACTCCGACCAGGTGCCGTGGGACTACCTCCGGCAGGCCGCCGAGCGCTCCACGTCGGTCGCGATCGTGCTCGACCGGACCCCCGCAGACGCGGTGCAGACCGTGGCCGCCCACCTGGCGCGCATGCTCGCGAGCCGTGGGCTGAAGGACTCCCCACTGTTCACGGTCAACGAGGCGCCGCTCTCCGATGACGGTCTGCTGCCCGCGGGTGAGGTCGCCGACATCCGGGGCTGGCTGGTGTCGCTCGCCGGCGACCTCGACGCCCGGGCGCTCGTGGTGCGGCAGACCCTCGACGGGACGATCCGCACCCTGGGTCGCCAGACCTACCTGGTCGCCGACGCGGCGGCCGCCCAGCTCGCGGCCGCGGCCGACCTGCGGGCGACGGCGCTCACGACGTACGACGACGCCACCGAGGGGCTCGTGACCGAGTCGGGCGACGGCTCGCTGCTGCGCGGCGAGGTGCTCGCCCGGTGGGAGGAGCTGATCGGCACCGGTGAGCTGCTGCGCACCCTCGACCAGCGGGTCGGGCGACTGCGTGACCGGGTGGTCAGCGCCGTCAAGGGCACCCCCCAGCAGGCCGACCGGGTGATGCTGGCGATCGAGGCCGCCGCCGAGGCTCTCGTGCTCGACCACGCCGAGTCCGCTGCCGGGCGCCTCCACGCGCTGTGGGAGGAGTCGGCGGCCGGTTACGGGCTGCTCGAGGACCGGGAGGCGCTGCGCCGGGCCGCTCCCGACCTGCGTCGCCGAGCCGAGTCCGAGGTGCGAGCCTGGCAGGAGGAGGTCCTCGGGCTGGTGCGGGCCGAGGGCTCGGAGAAGCGCACGAGTGCCCGCTTCCTGGCCTACGGCGTGCACGGGCTGGCGGTCGCGCTGATGGTGGACACGTTCCGGCGGCGGACACCGGTCGAGGACGACCTGGGCCGGACGCTGCTCGACGCGGTCTTCGGTGCCACGACCGTGACGTCCCTCGTCGATCGCGCGGGCGCCTCGCTCGAGCGGCGACTGAGGATGCTGGCCGGCACCGAGCGCGCGCGCTTCGCCGGGGTGCTCGACGACCTCGACCTGCCCGCCGATGCTCCCGAGCAGCTGCGGGCCGCGTCCCGGCGCGTCGACGATCGCCGGTTCGAGCAGGCCAGATCGGTGACCGACCCCACGCCGTGAGCACCCGACCCCCTAGGGTGGGGGCTGCACTGTCCCACCGTTTCACCCTGCCGTTGCCGGGTCGAGGGAGAACATGACGTCCTTGCTCGAAGGGGCCAAGAAGCTGGTCACCCGAGGTACCGACATCGGGGCCCGCATCGAGGGCCTCGATGCTGCGACATACGCCGCGAGGGGCCGCCTCGACGACGACCTGGTCGCCGGTGCGCAGGAGGTCATCGACCGCGCGACCGGGCGGCTGCGGCTCTCGGCGACCCACACGGTGGTGGCGATCGGAGGGGCGACGGGCTCGGGCAAGTCCTCGACGTTCAACGCCCTGACCGGTCTCGAGCTCTCCGCCGTCGGTGTCCGGCGCCCGACCACGTCCTGGGCCTCGGCCTGTGTGTGGGGACGCGACGGTGCCGAGGAGCTGCTGGAGTGGCTCGGCATCCCGCCGCGGCACCAGACGACCCGGGACTCCATGCTCGACTCCGGCCGCCGCGGCGCCGACGCCGAGCTCGACGGGGTCGTGCTCCTCGACCTGCCCGACCACGACTCGACCGAGGTCGCCCACCACCTCGAGGTCAACCGGCTGGTCGACCTGGCCGATCTCCTCGTCTGGGTCCTCGACCCGCAGAAGTACGCCGACGCCGCCATCCACGACCGTTACCTCGCACCGTCCGCCGACCACCAGGACGTGATGCTGGTCGTGCTCAACCACATCGACACGGTGCCCGACGAGCGTCGCCAGTCGATGCTCGACGACGTACGCCGCCTGCTCGACGCCGACGGCCTCGACCGGGTCCCGGTCCTGCCCGTGAGCGCACGCCAGGGCACCGGCATCCCCGAGCTCCGGGCCGAGATCGCCCGACGAGCCGCCGAGAAGCAGGCCACCCGGTCGCGGATCGACGCAGACGTGCGTGCGGCCGCCACCACCCTGTCCGAGGCGTCCGGCAACGCGCCCACGCGGGTGTTGTCGCCGGAGCGCGTGGCCGCGCTCGACGACGCCTTCGCCGAGGCCGCGGGCGTGCCCGCGATCGTCGACGCCGTCGAGCGCTCGACCAAGATGCGCATCGGCCGGGCGACCGGCTGGCCGGTCGCCACCTGGCTCTCGGGTGTCAAGCCCGACCCGCTGCGAGGCGCCGACCTCGATCTCGGCGCCCAGGGGCGCGAGCTCTCGGGCCGTGGGCGCGCGGTCCCGCAGGTCGCGCAGGTGCAGCGGGCTCGCGTCGACACCGAGGTGCGCACCCTGGCCGACGAGGTCTCCAACGGGCTCGCGTCCCCCTGGGTCGAGACCGTTCACCGCGCCTCGGTCTCGCGTCTCGACGAGCTGGGCGACCGGCTGGACGCCGCCTTGGCAGCCGCTGCGGTGGCCGCCGGTCGGTTGCCGGTCTGGGCCGGTCTCGTGCGGGTCCTGCAGTGGCTGCTGCTCCTGACCGGCATCGCCGGTCTGGTGTGGACCGGGGTGCTGGCCGGGACCGGCAAGCTCCAGGACTCCGACACCCCGCAGGTCGCCGGCATCGCGCTGGCGCTGGTGCTGCTCGTCGGTGGACTCGTGCTCGGTGTCGCGCTCGGTCTCCTCTGCCGGCTCCTGGTGGCCCGAGCCGCCCGCGGCCGGGCCGAAGAGGCCGACCAGCGGCTCCGCGGGGCGGTTGCGGAGGTCTCCCACGAGCTGGTCGTGGACCAGGTGGAGATCGAGCTCGCGGCCTACACCGCGGTCCGCAACGGGCTCAGCCGCGTGCTCGGCTGACCCGCCAGTCGTCCACAGAGAGCGTTCCGACCACAGTCTCCACAGCGGTCCTCGCCGTACCGTCCCGATGTCGGTGTGGCCGCCGAGCCTCGATCCAGGGAAAGCCCCGATCGAGGCAAGGAGACCTCCATGAACGAATCGCTCATCACGCTGCAGGGCTGGCTCGGCAGCGACGTGACGCTGCGCCGGGCCGGCGACGTGCCCGTGGCCAGCTTCCGTCTGGCGTGCACCCCGCGCCGCTTCAACCGCCGCACCGACACCTGGTCCGACGGCACCACGCAGTGGTACACGGTGAACGTCTGGCGTCAGCTCGCGGAGAACTGTGCCACCTCGCTGCGTCGCGGTGACCCGGTCGTGGTGCACGGCCGGCTCGAGGTCAAGCTCTGGGTCAACTCCGACAACCTCGAGGTCACCAGCTTCGAGATCGACGCCCTGCACCTCGGCCACGACCTGGCCCGTGGCACCAGCCAGTTCACCCGTACGCCGCGGCAGGAGGCCGCGCCGGGCGCGGAGGCCGTGGCGCAGGAGGCCGTGGCGCAGGAGGTCGCCGCGTGAGGATCAGCCCTGGCTCCTCCCGTCGGCCCAGGTGCGCCAGGCCGGGTCCCCGGCGAGCTCACGCAGGTCGGCCAGGGGCACGGACGGGGCGGCGCGGTCGACGGATGAGCCGAGACCCCACTTGTCGTCCGAGCTGTTCGACGAGCTCGCGTAGACCACGGCACCCTCCGGGGTGAGCCGGGTGGCCTCGAGCACGACGACGTCGCCGGCGGATGAGCGTGAGATGCGGCCGACGACGGCGCCGGCCGCGTCGTGCAGCTCGGTGCACATGGCCGGGTCGGTCAGGTTGCCCGGGCAGGTGGTCTGCTGGCGGACGGAGGCGCCGTCCTCGGAGGGCGGATAGAGGACCACGTTCAACCCGCCCACCGGGCGGCCCGCGGAGTCCGTCAGGGCGACGGAGATCCAGCCTCCGGTGGGCCGGTCGCCGGGGCCGAGGTCCTCGTTGCCGAGGTTGGCGTCGGCGATGCTCAGTCCCGATGGGAGCAGGGTGGCGAGCCGGTCCCGCATGACCGCGCCCGGCATGTTCCACCAACCGGGCGGGCGCTCACCGGTCGCGGGTGTCGAGGCGGGACCGGTGTCGTGGGCTACGCCGCTGTCCTCGCCGCGGCCCCCGGCGACCGAGGGCCAGGCGATCGCGGTCGCGACGACGGCGACGGCCAGGGCGCTGCCGGTCGCCCCGAGGCGCCGCCGACGGCGGACGACCCGGCCACGCTGCACCGCGCCCGCCTGGATGCGGTGGGCGGGGACCGCCAGGTCCGTGAGGGCGTGGTCGATCAGGGCGTGCAGGTCCGCGCCGGGGTCGGTGGTCTGAGGCTCGCTCATCGGGTGCTCCCGTGGGTGTGGGTGGTGGTGTCGGTGAGCAGCTCGCGGAGCTCCTTGAGCGCGCGCAGGCTGCGGTTCTTCACGGCCGCCTCCGAGAGGTCGAGGTCGTGGGCGGTCTGGGCGACGCTGCGGTCCTCCCAGAAGCGCAGCACGACCACGGCCCGATCGACCGGACCGAGCTCGGCAAGCGCCGCCAGGAGGGCGACGCGGTCGGCGGGATCGGGCGCGGCCGGGCCCGAGCGATCGGGCGGCTCGGCGAGTGGCAGCTCGGTGGAGCTGCGGCGACGCCGCTCGGAGAGGAAGGACTTCACCAGCACCCCGTGGACGTACGCGACCGGGTCGCCGGCCGCGCGGACCCGCCACCAGGACGCGTACGCGTTGGCGAGCGCCGACTGCACCAGGTCCTCCGCGGCGTGCGGAGACATCGTCAGCAGGTAGGCGCTGCGGTAGAGCTGGGGCGACCTCGCCGCGACGAACTGCGAGAACTCCTCGTCGGTCTTGTCCGTGCGACGCACCTGGTCCTCCCGTCTGGGCCGCCGGGGTGGGGGCCGTCACCCTACTGACGCTGCGCGCCCCCGATCAGGTCTCATGCCCGTTCGCCAACTAGGCTCGGGGACCATGGCGGAATATGTGTTCACCCTGCGCAATGTGCGCAAGGCCCACGGCGACAAGGTCGTCCTCGACAACGTGACCCTGTCTTTCCTGCACGGGGCGAAGATCGGTGTGGTCGGCCCCAACGGCGCCGGCAAGTCCTCGCTGCTGAAGATCATGGCCGGGCTCGACCACCCCAACAACGGCGACGCGATCCTGGACCCCGACGCCACGGTGGGGATGCTCCAGCAGGAGCCGCCGCTCACCGAGGGCAAGACCGTGCTCGAGAACGTCGAGGAGGCCGTCAGCGAGCTCAAGGGCAAGATGGCCCGCCTCGACGCGCTCTACATGTCGATGGGTGACCCCGACGCCGACCTCGACAAGCTGAACGAGGAGGCCGGCAACCTCCAGACCGAGCTCGACCACGCCAACGCGTGGGACCTCGACAGCCGACTCGACCAGGCGATGGACGCGCTGCGCTGCCCGCCTCCCGAGTCGATCGTCGACAACCTGTCCGGTGGCGAGCGCCGCCGGGTGGCGCTGTGCAAGCTGCTGCTCCAGCAGCCCGACCTGCTGCTGCTCGACGAGCCGACCAACCACCTCGACGCCGAGTCCGTGCAGTGGCTCGAGGGCCACCTCAAGTCCTACCCGGGCGCCGTCTTGGCCGTCACCCACGACCGGTACTTCCTCGACAACGTCGCCGAGTGGATCGCCGAGGTCGACCGTGGCCAGGTCCACGGCTACGAGGGCAACTACTCGACGTACCTGGAGACGAAGAAGGACCGGCTCAAGATCGAGGGCCAAAAGGACGCCAAGCGCGCCCGGATGCTCGAGAAGGAGCTGGAGTGGGTCCGCTCCAACCCCAAGGCACGGCAGGCGAAGAGCAAGTCGCGCCTGGCCCGCTACGAGGAGCTGGCGGCCGAGGCCGACCGCGCCCGCAAGATCGACACCTCCGAGATCAACATCCCGGCCGGGCCCCGGCTCGGTGACGTCGTGCTCGAGGCCAAGGGCCTGACCAAGGGCTTCGAGGGTCGCACGCTCATGCACGACCTCTCGTTCACGCTGCCCCGCGCCGGCATCGTCGGCGTCATCGGTCCCAACGGGGTCGGCAAGACCACGCTGTTCCGGATGATCACCGGCAACGAGGAGCCCGACGAGGGCACACTCAACGTCGGCCAGACCGTGAAGATCTCCTACGTCGACCAGAGCCGCGGCGGCATCGACCCCAACAAGAACGTCTGGGAGGTCGTCTCCGACGGACTGGACTTCATCAAGGTCGCGAACTTCGAGATGAACTCGCGCGCCTACGTCGCCTCGTTCGGTTTCAAGGGCCCCGACCAGCAGAAGAAGGCCGGCGTTCTGTCCGGTGGCGAGCGCAACCGACTCAACCTCGCGCTCACGCTCAAGATGGGTGGCAACGTGCTGCTGCTCGACGAGCCGACCAACGACCTCGACGTCGAGACGCTGTCGTCGCTCGAGGACGCGATCCTCGACTTCCCCGGCTGCGCCGTGGTCACCTCCCACGACCGGTGGTTCCTCGACCGGGTCGCCACCCACATCCTCGCCTGGGAGGGCGACGACGAGGACGACGCGAAGTGGTTCTGGTTCGAGGGCAACTTCGCCTCCTACGAGGAGAACAAGATCGAGCGCCTCGGTCTCGAGGCCGCCCGGCCGCACCGG
Source organism: Nocardia sp. 149-1B (assembly GCF_057747975.1). Taxonomy (NCBI): domain Bacteria; kingdom Bacillati; phylum Actinomycetota; class Actinomycetes; order Mycobacteriales; family Nocardiaceae; genus Nocardia; species Nocardia sp. 149-1B. The sequence goes on along the minus strand of NZ_CM173233.1, from coordinate 3,467,060 downwards.
GTCACCCACCGGCGCCTCACGCGCGACTGAGCGCGTCGCCGGTGGTTGAGGTGCGAGCCTCGAAACCACCGCCGTTGGTCGAGCTTGTCGAGACCCCGGAAGCGACGGCAGGGCGCTGATCCGCTCGTCGCCCTGCCTTCACTCACCGGGTTTCGACGCGCTCGCGTCGCCGCTGGTTGAGGTGCGAGCGGAGCGAGCCTCGAACCACCGCCGTTGGTCGAGCTTGTCGAGACCCCGGAAGCGAAGGCAGGGCGCTGATCCGGTCGTCGCCCTGCCTTCGATCGGCTGACGCCGATCGAGGTCAGCGAATCTCCATGGCGGGGTGACCTTCGACGAGGTGGTCGGAGACGGCGTTCATCACCCGGCCGACGGCCAGGAAGTCCTCGTGGTCCACGAGGTCGACCAGGTGGGCACGCACGCCCTCGACGTGGACCGGGGCCATCCGCTCCAGCAAGTCGAACCCCTTGTCGGTCATGGTCGCCACGACGCCGCGCCCGTCGTCGGGGGAGCTGCGACGCTGCACGAGCCCGGCGTGCTCCATGCGCGCCACCGTGTGGGTCACCCGGCTGCGGCTGTGGGCGAGCGCGTCGGCCAGGTGGGCCATCCGCATCCGGCGGTCCTCGGCCTCGGAGAGGCGGACCAGGATCTCGTACTCGACCAGCGACAGGTCGCACCGTCGGCGCAGGTCGTCGTCGAGGCGGTCCAGGAGCAGGGTCATCCCCATCAGCAGGGCCCGCCAGGAGCGCTGCTCGTCGTCGTCGAGCCAGCGCGTCTCGTTACCCCCGATGTCGCTCACCCCGGCAGTGTAGGACGTCACAGCGAGGCCAGAGGGGTGCTTGGCCGGTTCGACGGTGTGACCTCCGCCGGACGGGCCGAACGCCCGGCCGCGCGACGCGGCCGGGCGTTCGACTCCGCGGGCGGCTGTGTCCGCGTTACTGCACGTTCCGGTCTCGACACGCCGGTCGCGACCTCGCAAGCTCGGGCGCGCGGCTCGCTCGACCACCTTCAGTGGGTTCGCTTCGCGCCCCCACTAGATCCGCTCGAGGATCAGCGCCATGCCCTGGCCGCCGCCCACGCACATGGTGATCAGGCCGGTCGACTTGTCGTGCCAGTCCAAGGAGTTCAGCATCGTGTTCTGCAGCCGGGCGCCGGTCATGCCGAACGGGTGGCCCACGGCGATCGCGCCACCGTTGATGTTGAGCCGGTCGAGGTCGATGCCCAGGTCCTGGTACGACGGGACCACCTGAGCCGCGAACGCCTCGTTGATCTCCACCAGGTCGATGTCGCCGATGCTCATCTTCGCGTTGGCGAGCGCCCGCCGGGTCGCCTCGACCGGGCCCAGGCCCATGATCTCGGGCGACAGGCCGCTGACGCCGGTGGCGACGATCCGCGCCAGCGGCTTCACACCGAGCTCGGCGGCCTTGGTGTCGGACATGATCACGACGGCGGCGGCACCGTCGTTGAGCGCGCAGCAGTTGCCGGCGGTCACGACACCGTCGGGCCGGAACACCGGCTGGAGCTGGGAGATCGCGTCGTAGGTCACGCCGGCCCGGGGGCCGTCGTCGGTGCTGACGACGGTGCCGTCGGGAGTGGTCACCGGGGTGATCTCACGCGCCCAGAAGCCGTCGTTGATCGCCTTCTCGGCGAGGTTCTGCGAACGCACGCCGAACTCGTCGAGCTCCTTGCGGTCCAGCTTGCGCAGCCGGGCGACGTTCTCGGCGGTCTGACCCATCGCGATGTAGGCGTCGGGGATCAGCCCGTCCTCGCGCGGGTCGTGCCAGTCGACGCCACCCTGCGCGGTCTTCTCGGTGCGGGCCATCGCCTCGTCGTACACCGGGTTCTTGGTGTCGGGCCAGTGGTCGGAGGTGCCCTTCGCGAACCGGGACACGGTCTCGACGCCGGCGGACACGAAGATGTCGCCCTCGCCGGCCTTGATCGCGTGGAAGGCCATCCGCGTGGTCTGCACCGAGGAGGCGCAGTAGCGCGTCACGGTGGCGCCCGGGACCGCGTCCATGCCGTTGAGGACGTTCACGATCCGGGCCATGTTGTTGCCGGACTCGCCGCCGGGCAGTCCACAGCCGAGGTAGACGTCGTCGACGGTGTTGGGGTCGAGCCCCTCTACCTTGTCCAGCGCGGTCTTGATGATCAGCGCGCTCAGGTCGTCGGGTCGCAGGTCCTTCAGCGAGCCCTTGTTGGCTCGGCCGATGGGGGAGCGGGCGGCGGAAACGATGACTGCCTCGGGCATGCGTGCTCCATCTGGGTCGTGATCGGTGGCGATCGGGGGTGGTTCGGGGACGGGTCTCGGTGCCCGGCCAGATTAGACCGTGTTCTAGGGCTCCGGACGAGACGCTCGTCACGCCCTCACGCGTCGGCGGGGTCGCCCGAGAGCTGCTCGCCGATCAGCTCCAGCGAGCGGACGAGGTACGCCGGGCGGTCGGCGGTGGGACGGAGCAGGGCGGCCAGCAGGACCCCGTCGTACGACGCCACCAGCGCCTCCGCGCGGTCGCGAACGTCCTCCTGTCCGGTCGTCGTCATGATCCCCTCGACGAGCGTGATCAGCCGGGCCCGGTGGCCGGCCAGCACCCGGGCCAGGTCCGGGTCGCGGGTCGCGGCCATGCTGAGCTCGAGGCGGGCCAGCAGCAGCTCGCGCTGGTCGAGCCAGCGCAGGAACAGCGAGAGGGCGGCCTCGACGCTCTCCTGGTCGCCCTGGCAGTCGTCACGCAGCTGCTCGGCGAGCGCGTCGACATCGGCGAGCAGGGCGTCGGCGACGTACTCGGTGAGAGCTGCCTGCAGGGCGGACCGGGTGCGCAAGTAGGCCGAGCAGGTGCCCTCGGGGAGGCCGGCGCGCCGATCGACGGCCCGGTGCGTGAGGCCGCGCAGCCCCTCGTCGGCGATCACGTGGAGTGCCGCCTCGAGCAGCTGACGACGGCGCGGGCTCGCGGACATCACGACCTCTCTGCGGCGACCTCTGGGTGCCCTGTGAGGCGGGACACTACCCCTGTCGGTTGTCCCCGGGGAGGGCCCGGGATACCTTCTACATACGTAGAGTCTACATCTGTAGAAAGGTATTCGTCATGGTCTTCTACTCCACTCTCGGCGCGGTGGGGATGGCCTTCGTCGTCTTCGGCGTGATCGCCACCCTCGTCGCCCTCGGCGTCCTCGTCGAGTTCGTCGTCACCAACCGCCGCGACCGGCTGGCCCACCACGAGTCCGTGCGCACGCACTACCGCCGCATGGTTCTCACGCACTGATCACCCGGGGCTGCCTGAACGTCGGCGCCGCGGACGTCTGGCAGCATCGGCACGTGCGGCACACCTACCGGTGCCCCCTGCGCTGGGCCGACCTGGACCTGCTGGGGCACGTCAACAACGTCGTCTACGTGGACTACCTCCAAGAGGCCCGCGTGGACATGCTCCGCACCCACGGTCCCGCCGCACACACCGGTGACCTGGCCGAGGGCGTCGTGGTCGTGCGACACGAGGTCAGCTACCTCGCCCCGCTCGCGTTCGGGTTCGAGCCGGTGACCATCGAGTCCTGGGTCACCGAGATCCGGGCGGCCACGTTCACCATCGCCTACGAGATCTTCCACGACCACCCGGACGGGGAGCGGCGCGTCTACGTGCGCGCCAAGACCGTGCTGACGCCGTACGTGTTCGCGCGTGAGCAACCCCGCCGGCTCACCGAGGACGAGCGGCAGAGCTTGGCGGTGTTCCTGGAGCCTGACGACCCGGCGCCACGGGTGCCGCTGGCGAGCGCGCGTCCGGCCGGCGCGGTTCACGCGCCCGTGCAGGTCCGCTTCTCCGACGTCGACGTCTACGGGCACGTCAACAACGTGAAGTACTTCGAGTACCTCCAGGAAGCCCGGATCCAGCTGACCGCCGACCTGTGGGCGGGGCTCGACCCGATCTCACTGGTGGTCGCCCAGACCGACGTCGACTACCGCGTCCCGATCCTCTTCCGGCCCGAGCCGTACGACGCCTGGTCCTGGGCGTCGCGCGTGGGCCAGCGCTCGGCGACGATCGAGTCGCTGATCCTCGATGGTGACACCGTGCTCGCCCGGGCCCGCGTCGCGATGGTGTTCTTCGACGCGCGCACCGAGCGCTCTGTCGCGCCGCCGGAGGCCTACCTCGAGGGACTGCGCTCGTTGCTGGTGTCCTGAGCGTCCGGCGTACTCAGCCGCAGGCGCTTGAGGCCGCGATGGCGCGCGACCCGCACCGCCACCGAGGACATCCCGAGGGCGCGAGCCGTCGTCTCCACGTCGAGGCCGACCACATCGAGGCAGCCGACGACGTCGCGCTCCCGACGTGGCAGCGTCGCGAGAGCGCGGATCACCCAGTCCTGGGCGGCGTACGCCGGCTCCGGCCCGACGACGACACCGGGCTCACCGAGCTCATGGGGGTCGGTCGCGTAGGTGCTGCGCCGCTGGCTGCGGCGGTGGGTGTTGCCGCCGAGGTTGCGGGCGATGCCGAACAGCCAGCCGGCGAAGTCCGACGACGTGCCGCGGAAGTCGTGCACCTTCTCGGCGGCGACCAGCCAGGCCTCGGCGGCGAGGTCCTCGGCGGTGATCGCGCTGTCGTTGGTGGGACGGGTGCTCAGCCAGACGAGCAGGCGACCCGCGTGATCGCGGTAGAGGGCGCGCCAGGCCTCGGCGTCACCGCGCTTCGCGGACGCCACCAGCTCGTCGTCGGTGCTCACCGGGCTGGTCTGCCACCCGCTCCGCCGCCGGGCTGATCGCCGACGGCCGTGTCTGCTGCGTCGTCCGCGTGCCCCGTCGCCAGCGAGGAGGCCTGCGGGGCGGGGTGGTCGGACGCGTGGTCGTCGGGGTGGTCCCCGGCGTGTTCGTCGGGGACCTGGCTCTGGTGGCCGTGGCTGTCGCCCTGGCTGTCGCCCTGGCCTTGATCGCCGCCGCCTTGGCCGCCCTGGCCCTGGTCATCGCCCTGGCTGTGGCTGCCGTCGCCCTGGCCCTGGTTGCCCGGGCCCTGGTCGCCCTGGTCGCCCTGGCCGGCGGGGCCGCCTGCGTGGTCGCCGCCGGTGGAGTGCTGGAGGAGACCCTGGCCGGGGCCCGCCGGGGTGCCGGAGGGGGCGCCGCCGATCGAGCTCTCGGGGGTGGGTGTCGGTCCGCTCGGCGACACGTCGGTGTTGGGTGTGGGATCGCCGGGGGTGCTCGCCGGACCCGTCGGTGGTGCCGGCGACTCGGCCGGGCCCAGCCCGCCGACCCACGCGGCGCCGACCAGCACAGCCGCGACACTCGCCGCGGCCAGGCCCACGCGCCAGGTCACGCGCGGTGCCGCTGCGCTTGCCGGTGCAGGTGCTCCGGCCGCGGCGAGCGAACTCAGGCGCGCGAGGAAGACGTCGTCCGGCTCCAGGGTCGGAGCCGGCGTACGCAGCTGCGCGCCGGGAGCGGGGTGGTCGGCCATGTGGTCTCCTCCCAGGGTTGGCGGTTCCGACGTTAGTCGGGGGTGGGTCACGCCGGAACCGCCGGTCCTGGGGGGTCAGCCCTCCGAGGGGGCCGGAACGGCGTGCTCGTCGGGGTGGTCGCCGGCGTGCTCGTTCGGGCCGTCGCCGTGGTCACAGTCGTCACCCTGGTCGTCACCCTGGTCGTCGCCCTGGTGGCCGTGCTCGCCGTCGTGGCCGTGCTCGGTGCCACCAGTGAGGGCGTGGGTGTCGGGGTGGGTGCCCGCGTGCTCGTTCGGGCCCTCGGTCTCGGGCGCCTCGGTCTCGGGGGCCTCGGTCTCGGTCGCCGTCTCGCTCGGCTCCGGTGCCTCGGTCTCGGGTGCCTCGGTCTCGGTGGCCGTCGCGGTGGGGGTCGGGGTCTGCGTGGCCTCGTGCTGGGCCCGAGCCTCGGCGGCGCGGGCCTGGCCGGCGGCGGCGTGCTCATCGACCTCGTGGCCGGTCTTGTTCAGCACCGGCGAGCTCGAGCTCGTGCTCGTCGTGGTGCTGGTGTCGTCGCTGTTCGCGCCGCCCTGGGTCGCGTACGCCGTACCGAAGCTGAGTGCGGCGGCGAGGGCCGCGGTCGCGGTGACAGCGGTGGTGGTCCTGCGCATGCTCAGGCCTCCTGTGTCGGGGGATGGGTCCGGCGGATGTCCGCCGCTCACCCTTCACCTGTCGCGACCACGGACCGGTGTTACACGGAGGCCGAGATTCTTTTGCGCTGACTCACTCGAGGCTGTTGACCATGAACTGTGCGGCGTGGGTGACGTAGTCCCAGAACTGCGCGTCCTGCTCGGGGCTGAGGGCGACCTCGTCGAGCCCGGCACGGAAGTGCATCAGCCAGTGCTCCTTGGCCTCCGGCGTGACCGCGAACGGCGCGTGCCGCATCCGCAGCCGGGGGTGGCCGCGGTTGTCGGAGTACGTCGTGGGGCCGCCCCAGTACTGCACCAGAAAGAGGAGGAACCGCTCCTCCGCCGGCCCGAGGTCCTCCTCGGGGTACAGCGGCCGGAGCACGGGGTCCTCGGCGACGCCCTCGTAGAACCTCGCGACGATGCGGCGGAAGGTCTCCAAGCCGCCGATCTCCTCGTAGAACGTGCTCACCCGACCATTCTGGCGGTCGGACGGTGAACGTCTTCCAGCGGCGTGCAAGACTCCGGATGTTCTGGACTCACGGGCCAACGCACCCCCCAACGCATGAGGAGTGATCCGCACATGGCAACGACTCGCACCGCCACCACGCACTGGGAAGGCAGCCTCTTCGAGGGGGCCGGCAAGGTCACCCTCGAGTCCTCCGGGATCGGGACCTACGACGTCTCCTGGCCCTCGCGCGCCGAGGAGGCGAACGGCAAGACCAGCCCCGAGGAGCTGATCGCGGCCGCGCACTCGTCCTGCTTCTCGATGGCGCTGTCCAACGGCCTGGCCAAGGCCGGCACCCCGCCGACCTCGCTGGACACCAGCGCCGAGGTCGAGTTCACCCCCGGCACCGGCATCACCGGCATCAAGCTCAGCGTCACCGGTGTGGTCGAGGGCATGAGCAACGACGACTTCGTCGCCGCTGCCCAGGCCGCCAAGGAGGGCTGCCCGGTCAGCCAGGCGCTCGCCGGCACGACGATCACGCTCGAGGCGAAGCTCGCCTAGCGACCGCTCGTCAGCCGTCGACGGGCTCCGCTCCCTCGGGGGCGGGGCCCGTCTGCTCGTCTCGGTGCCACACCACCCGCTGGGGCAGGGGGATCTCGATGCCCTCGTGGTCGAAGCGGGCCTTGATCCGCTGGCGCAGCTCGCGGGCCACACCCCACTGCTCCATGGGCGCGGTCTTGAGCAGCACCCGGAGGGTCACCGACTCGGGGCCGAGCACCTCGACACCGGTCACCTCGGGCTCCTCGATCACCAGGCCGCGGAAGTCGTCGTCATCCCACAGGTCGTGCGCGATGTCCTTGAGCACCCGCGTGACCCGGGCGATGTCCTCGCCGTACGCCACCGAGACGTCGACCACGGCGCGCGACCAGTTCTGGCTCATGTTGCCGACGCGGAGGATCTCGCCGTTCGGGACGTACCAGACCGTGCCGTTGAGGTCGCGCAGCCGGGTGACCCGCAGGCTCACCGCCTCCACGGTCCCGCTGGCCTCGCCCACGTCGACGACGTCGCCCACGCCGTACTGGTCCTCGAAGATCATGAAGACGCCGGACAGGAAGTCCTTGACCAGCGACTGGGCGCCGAAACCGAGCGCGATGCCGATGATGCCGGCGCTGGCGATGATCGGGGCGATGTCGACGCCGATCTCGCTGAGCATCATCGTGCCGAAGACCGCCACCAGGAGGCCCGTGATGACGCTCTTGAGCAGGTCGCCCATCGTCTTGGCGCGCTGGACGCGCCGCGTCGAGGCAGCGAGGTCCTGGGCGGTCGCCTCCTGAGCAGCCTTGCCCCGCAGGCCGAACCGGCTCATCCGGTCGGGGAGGACGCCGTCCTCGGCGCGCAGCACGAGCCGGTCCACCAGCCGGTGCAGCAGCCAGCGCACGACCATCATCAAGATCAGCAGTCCGATGATGGCCAGCGGCTTGCCGATCAAGATGTCGGAGGCGTTGGCGAGCTTCTGGCGGTGGGTCCAGTCCAGGACGGTCTTGCAGAGCGTGTCGGAGGGGTCACACTGCGTGTCGTCGAACCCGAACATGGGCCCCATGTCTACCGCACCGGGCAAGGTCGGGCGAGGGGTGGTGGGGGCGTTACCCTTCTGCCCGTGACCACGCTCGCGCACCTGCTCCGTCGTACCGCCGTCGTTCTCCTCGCCGGGGCACTGGTCCTCGTGGCGTCCGGCCCTGCTGGGGCCGACGTGCCTGAGGGCTGGGACACCCCCGACCCGGTCAACCCCACGCATGCGCTGCTCGTGCTGGGCGGCATCCCGCTGCTGCTGATCCTCGTGATCACGCTGCTGGTCCTCGCCCAGGGCCGGGCGCGCGGCCAGCGCGTGACCGCGAACGCCCACGCGCCCGAGGACCAGTGGTTCGGCGGGCCGCGCCAGGGCACCGCCGAGCTGGCGGCACCGGCCGACGAGCCCACCGGGGGCACCAGTGCGCGCTGGTGAGTTCACCGGCCCCGAGCGCTTCGCGATCGAGGAGGCGATCCGGTCCGCCGAGCAGGTCGCGCGCTACGAGTTCAGCGTGTTCGTCGGCCGCGCCGAGGGTGAGCCGCACGAGTTCGCCGCCCGGCTGCACGCATCCCTGGTCGCCCCGGAGCGGAGCGTCCTGGTCCTGGTCGATCCCGCGGTCCGGGCCCTGGAGATCGTCACCGGCTCCGTCGTACGTCGCCACCTCACCGACCAGGAGGTCGAGCTGAGCGCGGCCCAGATGCAGAGCTCGTTCGCCACGGGCGACCTCGTGGGCGGCCTGCGCCGGGGCCTGCAGATGCTGGCCGACCACGCTCGCGCCCCGCAGACGCTCCACACCGACTGACCCACGCGCTTCAGGCCGCAATACGCCGAGTCGGCGCGTCTGCACGTCGTAGGGCTGCAGAGTCGGCGCGTCTGCACGTCGTAGGGCTGCCGAGTCGGCGCGTCTGCACGTTGTAGGGCTGCCGAGTCGGCGCGTCTGCACGTTGTAGGGCTGCCGAGTCGGCGCGTCTGCACGTTGTAGGGCTGCCGAGTCGGCGCGTCTGCACGTTGTAGGGCTGCCGAGTCGGCGCGTCTGCACGTTGTAGGGCTGCCGAGTCGGCGCGTCTGCACGTTGTAGGGCTGCCGAGTCGGCGCGTCTGCACGTCGTAGGGCTGCAGAGTCGGCGCGTCTGCACGTCGTAGGGCTGCAGAGTCGGCGCGTCTGCAGATGGGATTGACCGCGTGCCGAGAACCAACGCCGACTCGGGCCTCTGCGGGTGAGCAGTTGCGCCGACTCGGGCCTCTGGGGGTGAGCAGTTGCGCCGACTCGGGCCTCTGCGGGCGAGCAGTTGCGCCGACTCGGGCCTCTGGGGGCGAGCAGTTGCGCCGACTCGGGCCTCTGGGGGCGAGCAGTTGCGCCGACTCGAGCCTCTGGGGGCGAGCAGTTGCGCCGACTCGATGGGTGAAACGCCGAGTCGGCGCCAGTTTCCAGAAACTGGCGCCGACTCGGCGTGCTCAGCGGGAAACTGGTGCCTACTCGGCGTCCTTGGCCTGGGCGGCGAGCGCCCGGGCGAGGTCGGCGCGGCCTTCGCGGACGTAGCGCTTCGCGGCCGGGTTGGCGGGGGAGGACTCCAGCCAGGCGTCGACGCGCGCGAGGAGCTCCTGGCTGGCCAGCTGGCGCGGGAAGATGAACTCCAGTGCGGTCGAGGCCCGCTGGGTGCCCTTCTCCTCCCACATCTTGTCGGCGGCGGCGAGGTACTTCTCGACGTACGGCGTGAGCACCTCGTCCTGGCCGACCCGCTGGAAGGCCAGCACCACGCTGCGCTGGGTCTCGTTGGGGACGTCGTCTCGCACCATGGCGATCTCCCACGCCTCGGCCTTCGCCTCGGGCGTCGGGCGGGAGGCCCGAGCGGCCGCGGCGTGCTCCTGACCGGAGATCGTGTTGTCGGCAGCCGCCTCGGTCTCGATGCGGTCGCCCTCGCGGCCGTTGACGGCCAGCGCGGTGAGCAGGGTCCAGCGCAGGTCCTGGTCGACCGCGAGCCCCTCGATCTCGAGCCCGCCGTCCAGCAGCGCCTCGAGGTCCGCGATCGCCTGCTCGCTGTGGGCGACGGCGGAGAACGCCCGCACGAACGTGAGCTGGTGGTCGCTGCCCGGGGCAGCCGCGAGCATCAGCTCACGCAGCCCGGCCTCGTAGCGGTCCCGGGTCTCCGCGCGGTGCGCCGGCGCGGAGTAGTTGTTCACCGCCTGCAGCGCGTACGTCGGGATCCGGTTGATGCCCCACGCGTCGCTCTCCGCACCGATGTTGGCGAGGACCAGCGCGATGAAGTCGGTGGCCGCCATCTCGGCGTCGCGGGTCATGTCCCACGCCGCACCCCAGACCAGGGCGCGAGCCAGGGAGTCGTCGAGCTTCGAGAGCCCGCCGATCACGGTCGCGAGCGAGCGCTCGTCGAGCCGGATCTTGGCGTAGGTGAGGTCGCCCTCGTTGAGCAGCAGCAGGTCGGGCTGCTGCTCGCCGACCAGCTCGGCGATCTCGGTCGAGGCGCCCTCGACGTCGACCTCGATGGCGGAACGGCGCACGAGCCGGCCGCCCACCTCGTCGTACATGCCGATGCCGATGCGGTGCCGGCGCAGCGTCGGCCAGTCCGGGTGCGCGGTCTGCTCGACGCTGAACGAGGTGTAGCGACCATCGGCGTCGAGCTCGAAGCGCGGCGCGAGCGTGTTCACGCCGGCGGTCTGCAGCCACTCCTGCGCCCAGCCGGCGAGCTCACGGCCCGAGGCCTTCTCGAGTGCGGACAGCAGGTCGCTGAACTCGGAGTTGGAGAACTCGAAGTCCTTGAAGTACTGACGCAGCCCGGCCAGGAACGGGTCGAGCCCGACCCAGGCGACCAGCTGCTTGAGCACCGATGCGCCCTTGGCGTAGGTGATCATGTCGAAGTTGACCTCGACCGCACGCAGGTCGACGTTGTCGGCGGCGATCGGGTGCGTGCTCGGCATCTGGTCCTGGCGGTAGCCGGTCTGCTTGCGCGCGTTGGTGAACCCGGTCCACACGTCGGTGAACTCCGTGGCCTCGACCGCGGCGTGGTAGCAGGCCCACTCGGCGAAGGACTCGTTGAGCCAGAGGTCGTCCCACCACTTCATCGTCACGAGGTCGCCGAACCACATGTGCGCCATCTCGTGGAGGATCACCTCGACGCGGAACTCGTAGAACGCCCGGTCCTGGCGGCTGCGCGGGAGGTACTCGTCGCGCAGCGTGACGCAGCCGGCGTTCTCCATCGCGCCCATGTTGTACTCCGGCACGTAGAGCTGGTCGTACTTGCCGAACGGGTACGGGTAGTCGAAGGCATCCTCGAAGAACCCGAAGCCCTGCTCGGTGATCTTCACGAGCTCCTCGACGTCGAGGTGCTCGACGAGCGACTGGCGGCAGTAGTGGCCGAGCGGGATGTCGCCGTGCTTGCCTCGGTAGACGTGCTGCACCTCGTGGTACTCACCGGCGACGATCGCGGTGATGTACGTCGAGATCCGCTTCGTCGGCGCGAACCTCCACACGGCCTTGCCGTCGCCGGTGGGCTCGGGCTCCGGCGAGGGGGAGTTCGAGACGACCTTCCAGTGCTCGGGGGCGGTCACCGTGAAGGTGAACGGCGCCTTGAGGTCCGGCTGCTCGAACGTCGTGTAGACGCGGCGGGCGTCCGGGACCTCGAACTGGGAGTACAGGTAGACGCGGTCGTCGGCGGGGTCGACGAACCGGTGCAGACCCTCGCCGGTGCGGGAGTAGGTGCAGTCGGCACGCACGACGAGCTCGTTTTCGGCCGCCAGACCGGTCAGCGCGATCCGGCTGTCGGCGTACGCCGACGCCGGGTCGATCGCGACACCGTTCAGCGTGATCTCGTGGACGGTCGCGTCGACGAGGTCGGCGAACGTCTCGGCTCCCGGCTCGGTGCACGTGAAGCGGATCGTGGTCGTCGATCCGAAGGTCGTGTCATTGGTCGTGAGGTCCAGGTCGATGGCGTACGACGTGACGTCCAGGAGCGCGGCGCGGGTCGCGGCCTCGTCCCGGGTGAGATTGGTTCCAGGCATGCGAGGCATCCTGCCACCCGGGTCGTCGCCGTGGGAAAGCAGATCGACCCGGCATGATGACGCCGTGAGCGAGCCGAGCCGGAGCCGCGAGGTCGCGCTGGTGTTCCTGCGGCTCGGGATCGTCGCGTTCGGCGGGCCGGTTGCGCACACCGCGATGATGCGCGAGGAGCTGGTGCGCCGCCGCGGCTGGGTCACCGACGAGCGCTTCGTGGACCTGATGGGTGCCACCAACCTGATCCCGGGACCCAACTCCACGGAGCTGGCGATCCATCTCGGTCACGATCGCGCCCGTGGCCGCGGGCTGGTCCTCGCCGGCCTGTGCTTCATCCTGCCCGCGGCGCTGATCGTCACCGGCCTGGCCTGGGCCTACGTCCGGTACGGCGACACCCCGTCGGCCGAGTGGCTGCTCTACGGCGTGGTCCCGGCGGTCCTCGGCATCGTCGCCTGGGCGCTGGTCGGGCTGACCCGCACCGTGGTCAAGAACGCCTGGCTGGGCGCGCTGACCGTGGCCGGGCTCGCGGCGTACCTCCTGGGTGTCAACGAGCTCGTCGTGCTGTTCGGGGGCGCCGCCGTAGCGGGCCTGGCGCGGCTGGCACGCCACGCGCCCGGATCGCGCTCGGCACTGGTCGCGCCGCTGGCGGTGCTGTTCCCCGACCCGACGGCCGGGCAGCTCGGCCAGCTGTTCGTGACGATGCTGAAGATCGGGTCGGTGCTCTACGGCAGCGGCTACGTGCTGCTGGCCTTCCTGGAGGGAGACTTCGTCGACCGGCTCGGGTGGGTCACCCACCAGCAGCTCCTCGACGCGATCTCGATCGGTCAGGTGACGCCGGGCCCGGTGTTCACGACCGCGACCTTCCTGGGCTACCTCGTCGCGGGGGTCCCCGGTGCGTTCGTCGCGACGGTCGGCATCTTCTTGCCCTCGTTCGTCTTCGTCGGACTCCTGACCCGGCTCACCGACCGGCTCCGCTCCTCGCCGTGGACCTCGACGATGCTCGACGGCCTCAACGCGACCGCCCTGGCGTTGATGGCTGGAGTGTCATGGGAGCTGGCTCGTGAGGCGATCGTCGACGGCTGGACGGTGGCGATCTTCGGCGGCACGCTCCTCCTGCTGTGGCGCACTCGCCTCAACTCCGCCTGGTACGTCGCAGGCGGCGGCGCCGCGGGAATAGTCCTCGGCCTGCTCGGTTGGGCATGACATGACCAAGACCAACGCTGATTTCTGGTTCGACCCCGTCTGTCCCTTCGCCTGGATCACCTCGCGCTGGATCCTCGAGGTCGAGCAGGTCCGCGATGTCGAGGTCACCTGGCACATCATGAGCCTGGCCTACCTCAACCAGGACAAGGACATCCCCGACGAGTACCGCGAGTTCCTCAAGCCTGCCTGGGGCCCGGTGCGGGTGCTGATGGCCGCGGAGCAGAAGCACGGCAAGGAGGTGCTGCTGCCGCTCTACACCGCGCTCGGCAACCGCTTCCACCTGGAGGAGGCCGAGAAGAGCCGCGCGACGATCGAGGCCGCGCTCGAGGAGGCCGGGCTGGACCTGACGCTTGCGGACGCGATGGACGACCCGTCGTACGACGAGGCCATCGCGCGCTCCCACCACCTCGGCATGGACCAGGTGGGCAACGAGGTCGGCACGCCCACGATCGCGTTCGAGGGACACGCGTTCTTCGGGCCGGTGATCAGCAAGACGCCGCGCGGCGAGGACGCCGGCCGGATGTGGGACGCGTTCGTCACGCTGTCCGCCTACGACCACTTCTACGAGCTCAAGCGCAGCCGCACCGAGGACCTCGACTTCAGCTGAGCGCCTCCCTACCGTGGAGGCATGACCACCCACCACACGCCGCAAGACAGTTGGGGCGACGACGTCCGGCTGCTCGCTCGGGCGCTGGACCAGGGCGGCGACGTCCTCGACCACGTGCACCGTGGCGTGCTCGCGCACTCGACCCCGTGCGCGGACTGGGATGTCGCGGTGCTGGCCGACCACCTGGTCGCCGCGCCCGCGACGTTCCTGGCGCTGGCCCAGGGCGAGCAGCCGGACTGGTCCGCGCCGCCTCCGCACGTCGAGGAGGAGTGGGGGCCCGCCTTCCGGGTCGTCGCCGACGACCTCATCCACTGGTGGCACGAGCACGGTGGTGAGACCGAGTCGACGGCTGACATGGCGGTCGCGGAGATAGCCGTGCACACCGGGGACCTGGCGAGCTCGATCGGCTACCCGGTCGACCGTCTCGACCCCGAGGTCGCGACCCGCGCGCTGGAGTTCCTGCGCGTCGGCCTGACCGCTGACAACCGGGGCCGGATGTTCGGTCCGGAGCAGCCCGCGGCGGACGGCGCCGGTCCTTACGAGCGGCTCGCGGCCTTCGCGGGGCGCCGCACGTCCTGAGCCACGCTCAGGTGGTCGTGGCGGTGGTCGCGGCGGTCGTCGCAGCAACCGTGGCCGCGGTGACGGCGGCCGTGGAGGCCGCGATGGCGTCGCGCACGGCCTTGGCGGCCCAGTCGCCCTCGGCGACCTGCTTGGCACGCTTGCGGACCTCACCTGCCGACAGGCCGCGGTGGTCGACGACCTTGTGGGGCTTGTCGATCGCCGAGAGCAGCGCGACCAGCGCTCCGGTGCGGTCGTCGGGCTCGACACCCTGGACGAGCACTGCGCTCAAGCGCTCACGCACGGCCTGCTCGTGGGCCGAGTCGACGGCCGGCCACCGGGTGCGCGGGAACAGCCCGAGCACCCGGTCCTCGCGGCGCTGCAGGAGCCCGCGCGCCGTCAGGCGGTCCGCGAGCGCCTCCTTGGCGCCCTTGCCCAGGCGGTCGACGAGGTCCTGCGCGGTGCGGGGCTTGGCGGCGACGACGTCGTACGCCGCGCGCAGCACCGGGTCGTGGGGCGGGCCTTCGCCGGCGGCCTGCACCTTGGCGGAGTGCCAGAAGCTCGTTTTCTCCTCGACCTCGACCGAGCCGACCAGCGCGAGCTCGACGAGCAGCGCACCGCCCAGCACGATCTGCGGGTAGGAGGTCAAGGTCAGCTTGCCGGTGCCGTCATCGAGGAGCAGCAGGAGCAGGTCCTCCGCGATCAAGGTCTCCATCAGCCGACCGTAGCGCGACCGCTCGCTCGCAATCCCTAGGATTGCCCCATGAGCAAGGTTCTCTCCGCCACCGCGTGGCCGTACGTCAACGGCCCGCGCCACATCGGCCACGTCGCGGGCGTCTATGTCCCCGCCGACGTCTTCAGCCGGTACATGCGGATGGCGGGTCACGACGTGCTCATGGTGTCCGGCTCCGACGAGCACGGCACCCCGATCCTGATCGCGGCCGACGAGGCCGGCCTCGCCCCGCAGGAGCTGGCCGACAAGAACCACCGGATCATCGCCGAGGACCTCGTCTCGCTCGGGCTGACCTACGACCTCTACACCCGCACGACCGCGCGCAACCACCACCTGGTCGTGCAGGAGCTGTTCCTCGGCGTCTACGAGAACGGCTACTTCGTCGAGCAGACGACGTACGGCGCGATCTCGCCGTCCACGGGTCGCACGCTGCCGGACCGCTACATCGAGGGCACCTGCCCGATCTGCGGCTACGACGGTGCCCGTGGCGACCAGTGCGACAACTGCGGCAACCAGCTCGACGCGCACGACCTGATCGACCCGCGCTCGAAGATCAACGGCGAGATCCCGGAGTTCATCGAGACCCAGCACTTCTTCCTCGACCTGCCGGCGCTGGCGGACGCGCTGGGGGAGTGGCTCGACGAGCGGGAGGCGTCCGGTACTTGGCGCCCGAACGTGATCCGGTTCAGCCAGAACATCCTCAAGGAGATCCGGCCGCGGGCGATGACTCGCGACATCGACTGGGGCATCGCGGTGCCGCTCGACGGGTGGCGGGAGAATCCCACCAAGAAGCTCTACGTGTGGTTCGACGCGGTGGTCGGCTACCTGTCGGCCTCGATCGAGTGGGCGCGTCGGCTGGGCGAGCCGGAGCGCTGGCGCGAGTGGTGGAACGACCCCGAGGCCCTGTCGTACTACTTCATGGGCAAGGACAACATCACCTTCCACAGCCAGATCTGGCCTGCCGAGCTGCTGGCCTACTCCGGCAAGGGCGCCAAGGGCGGCGCCCCGCGGGAGTACGGAGAGCTGAACCTGCCGACCGAGGTCGTCTCCTCGGAGTACCTCACGATGGAGGGCAAGAAGTTCTCCAGCTCACGCCGCGTGGTGATCTACGTGCGTGACCTGACCAGCCGCTACCAGGTCGACGCGTTCCGCTACTTCGTCGCGGCGGCCGGGCCGGAGAACCAGGACTCCGACTTCACCTGGTCGGAGTTCGTCCGGCGTACGAACGACGAGCTGGTCGCGGGCTGGGGCAACCTCGTGAACCGGACGGCGACGCTGATCGCGAAGAACTTCGGTGAGATCCCGAAGGCCGGCCAGCTGACCGCCGGGGACCAGGCCCTGCTCGACTCGGTCGAGGCGGCCTTCGGCGTGGTGGGCGACCTGATCGGGCGCCACCGGCAGAAGCAGGCGATCGGTGAGGCCATGCGCGCCGTCGCGGAGGTCAACAAGTACGTCTCCGACTCCGAGCCCTGGAAGATCAAGGACGACCCCGAGCGCCTCGGCACGATCCTCCATGTGATGGCCCAGTGCGTCGCGGACCTCAACCTGGTGCTCAGCCCGTTCCTGCCGTTCTCGGCCAACGAGGTGGACACCGCACTCGGCGGCGCCGGCGACATCGCCCCGATGCCCCGCCTCGAGGAGGCCGAGGACCTCGACGGTGGCGCGCCGTACCCGATCATCACCGGGGAGTACACCGGCTTCCCCACCTGGGAGCGGCGTCCCGTCGTGCCCGGCGCCCCCGTCGCGAAGCCGACCCCGATCTTCACCAAGCTCGACCCCTCGGTGGTCGAGGAGGAGCTCGCCCGGCTGGAGACCTGACGGCGGCGGGTCAGTCGCCTCGCACGCGCCCGCGCAGAGCCTTGGTCTGACCGCGCTGCTTCTTCGCCTCGAGGCGCCGACGTTGGGAGCCGCGGGTCGGCTTGGTGGGACGCCGGGGTGGGGGTGGCGGGGCGAGGGCCTCGCGCAGCCGCCCGGCCAGGCGCTCACGGGCGGCGACGCGGTTGCGGTGCTGGGACCGGTGCTCGGTGGCGACGATGCGCACGGGCGAGCCGAGACGACCGATCAGGCGCGCCCGCTGCTCGTCGGTGAGAGCGGTGGACGTGGCCACGTCGTACTCCAGCTCGACCCGGCTGTCGGTGGTGTTAACCGACTGACCACCGGGGCCGGGTGACCGGGAGAACCGCTCCACGAGCTCGGCGTCCGGGATCTCCAGCCCGGCCGGGATCCCCGGGCCTGGCGGGACGCTGAGGGTCATCCCCGCTTGCGCCACTCGATCGCCGGGCAGGTGTCCATCACCATCGCGACCCCCGCCTGCGTGGTGCGCTCGAACGCGTCCTCGTCGACGACGCCGAGCTGGAGCCACACGCCCTTCGCCCCGATGGCGACCGCCTGGTCGGCGAACTCTCCGGCGGCCTCGGAGCGGCGGAACACGTCCACCACGTCCACGGGGAACGGGATGTCGGCGAGCGTGGCGTACCCCTGCTCGCCGAGCACGGTGGGGGCGGACGGGTGCACGGGCACGATCCGCTTGCCGCGCGCTTGGAGCAGCGCGGCGATCTCGTACGCCGTACGGGTCGGGTCGCCGGAGAGGCCGACCACGGCCCAGGTCTCGCAGTCGTCGAGCATGAAGCGGACCCGCTCGGGGTCCTGCCAGTCAGCCATGAGGCCCAGCCTAGAGCGGGCCAGAATCTGGGACGTTCGGCCGACTTCGGGACTTTATGCCCAGGTCGTGTGACGAAGGGGTTAACGTGACGTCCTCCGCTACCGAGTCGTAGCGGCCATCGAGTTGCTCGGGAGGGAGCACTTTTCATGAACCTTCGCACGATCGCCACCCGCACCGCCGTCACCGGCGCCGTCACCGCACTCGCCGCCGGCGCCCTGGTCGGCATGAGCACGACCGCCGCGAACGCGGCCTCGGCGTCGGCCGACTACTCCTGCACGAGCCCGCTGGGCGACCTCGGGACCTTCGCGGTCTCGATCGACGTCCCGCTGCTGCCTCCGAGCGCCCCGGCCGGCTTCCACATCGACGCCGGCCTGCTGTCCTACACCGGCAAGGTCGTGGTTCCGGCCCAGACGGCGGCGCTGCTCGGCCAGGCGGGTGTCGACGGCGGCAACGCCGATGACTTCGCCTTCGCGATCGGTACCGCTCTCGACGCCAAGGCGCCGGGGACCTACACCAAGGGCGACGCCAACCCCGACGGGTCGGTCAACTTCAACGGCAGCGGCGCCAACGAGGCCTTCGACCTGCCCAAGGCCGGCACCTACGCGGTGATGATGCCGGAGTCGTTCACGTTCACGCCCACCAGCGGCGGCAACCCGCTGCCGGTGACCGCGACCTGCACGACGACCTCCCCGGGCAAGCTCGGCGACGTTGCGCTCAGCAAGCAGACCAGCTCGCTGACCGCCAAGGCCGCCAAGACCGCGAAGGGCTACAAGCTGACCGCGGTCGCGAAGAACCAGTTCGGCACCCCGACCGGCAAGGTCGTCGCCAAGCTCGGCGCGAAGTCCTACTCCGGCACGCTGAAGAACGGCAAGGCGGTCATCAACCTGCCGAAGTCGGCCAAGGGCAAGACCGTCGCCGTCTCCTACAAGGGTGACGGCTACACGCAGGCCGCGAAGACCTCCGTCAAGGTCAAGTGACCCGCTAGCACCACCTGCTCCTCCGCGACGCCCGGCCGGGTTCTGCCCCGGCCGGGCGTTCGCGTGCCCGGGCCCGGACACCTCGGTGACGACAGTGGTTACCGACGAGTAGAGTCCGGCCCATGAGCTCCGAGTTCCCCCTCTACGCCCTCTCCGAGGAGCACCAGGCCGTTCGTGAGGCCGTCCGTGCCGTGTGTGATGCGAAGGTCGCGCCGTACGCCGCTGATGTCGACGAGCATGCGCGTTACCCCCACGAGGCCGCCGAGGCGTTGTTGGCGGCTGACTTCCATGCCCCGCACGTGCCCGAGCAGTACGGCGGTGCGGGTGCGGATGCGCTCGCCACGGTGATCGTGATCGAGGAGGTCGCCCGTGCGTGCGCGTCGAGCAGCCTGATCCCGGCGGTGAACAAGCTCGGGTCGCTGCCGGTGCAGATCGCCGGCTCGGAGGAGCTGAAGCAGAAGTACCTCGGCGCGCTCGCACGTGGTGAGGGTGGGTTCTCCTACTGCCTCTCCGAGCCCGACGCGGGATCGGATGCCGCGGGCATGAAGACCCGTGCGGTCCGCGACGGCGACACGTGGGTGCTCAACGGCGTCAAGCGGTGGATCACCAACGCGGGGGAGTCGGAGTACTACACGGTGATGGCCGTGACCGAACCCGAGAAGCGCTCGCGCGGGATCAGCGCGTTCGTGGTGGAGAAGTCCGACCCGGGCGTCACGTTCGGTGCGCCGGAGAAGAAGTTGGGCATCAAGGGTTCCCCGACGCGTGAGGTCTACCTGGACAACGTCCGGATCCCCGCGGACCGGATGATCGGTGCGGAGGGCACCGGCTTCGAGACCGCGATGCGGACCCTGGACCACACCCGGGTCACGATCGCTGCTCAGGCGGTCGGGATCGCGCAGGGCGCGCTCGACTACGCGCTGTCCTATGCCCAGGAGCGCAAGCAGTTCGGCAAGCCCATCGCGGACTTCCAGGGCCTGCAGTTCTTGTTGGCTGACATGGGCATGAAGGTGGAGGCCGCCCGGCAGCTGACGTACGCCGCGGCCGGCAAGTCCGAGCGCGGTGACCGCGACCTGACGTTCTTCGGTGCGGCCGCGAAGTGCTTCGCGAGCGACGCGGCGATGGAGGTCACCACCGACGCGGTGCAGGTGCTCGGTGGGTACGGCTACACGCGCGACTACCCGGTCGAGCGGATGATGCGCGACGCGAAGATCACCCAGATCTACGAGGGCACCAACCAGGTCCAGCGCATCGTGATGGCGCGCCAGCTCCTCGCCGGGGTCCAGTCGCAGATCTGAGACGTCATCGTCGCGAGTGGGCTGTCGGGCCGGCGGTGGACACCGAGGGAGCGTCAGCCCACCGAGACGTCGAAGACCGCCCGGTGGTGCTTGACCCAGGCCGGGTGGTGCTTCGCGAACCGCACCACGATCCGGGTGTACGTCGGCACACCGGCGCGCATCCGGGCGCGGTCCGCGGTGACGTGGACCCGGTAGTGGACGAACTGGCCGTCCGCGCAGTCCGGGTCACAGGTGTTCTCGACGTACCGCGCCGTACCGGCCGCGGCGTTCGCGCCCCAGGTGCGCCAGTGCGTCCGCATCAGCGCGATGTTCGCGTCCCCGCAGGTGAGGGTGTAGGTCCGTGGTGTGCGGACGTCGTGATGGCTGCAGTCGACCAGGACGGGCCGGACCGTCTGCTCGATCGATGCCGAGGAGCTGCCTTGCGTCGCGAGCAGCACGCCGCAGACCAGGGCGAGCAGCCCCGCGAGAGCGGCCAGTGACGTGGCGAGACGCGAGACGAAGTGACGGATGGGCATGGTGGTCCTTTCCAGTGACACGGGCATGTCGCACTGTCGGTGGGATGCTGGCCGGTCGCCCCAGGTTGTGACAAGCGTGACTCGAAGCTCCGGGGTCGACGCGACGGCGCACCTGCGGAGCGGAGTGCCAGCTCCCGCGTTCGGCCCCGGTCGCCGGGTTCGGCGGGGAGAATGGTGGTCGTGAGCGACCCGACACCGGCGAGGCGCGGCCCGCGTCCCGCCCGGACGGTCAGCGGGCGGCCGCTGTCGCCGACGCGCGCGGGCTTGCTGGAGACCTTGGAGGCGCAGCCGCAGCCGACCAGCATCCCCGCGCTGGTGGCGCTCACGGGGTTGCACACCAACACGGTCCGCGAGCACCTCGACGGACTGCTGCGCAGCGGACTGGTCGCTCGCCGCCCGGCGGAGGCCAAGGGCCCTGGCCGCCAGGCGTGGCTCTACGAGGCCGTGCGCCGCACCCCGGGCGGCGTCTCGCCGTACGCCGATCTCGCGGCCACCCTGGCGGCGGTCGTGGTGCGCACCAGCCCCGACCCGGCGGGTGAGGCCGCCCGCGCCGGTGTCGAGTGGGGTCAACGGCTGGCCCGCGAGACCGCGGACCCCCTGGAGGCAGACGGCGAGGAGGGCGCGCGGCGCAAGGTCGTCGGGCTCTTCGAGGAGATGGGGTTCGCGCCCGAGGCCGACGAGGCCGCCTTGGTGGTCCGGCTCACCAGGTGCCCGCTCCTCGAGGCCGCTCACCAGCAGCCCGACGTGGTCTGCCAGGTGCACCTGGGCATCGCGCGAGGCGCGCTGGAGCTGTACGGCGCCGACCCGGCGGGCACCGACCTCGTGCCCTTCGCGGAGCCCGGCGCGTGCCTGCTCCACCTCGGACGGCACGGCTGACCGCTCCCTCGAGCGGGACCAAGGTGAGCCGGATCGGTGGGTCGAAGGTCCTGTCCTGAGGGACAAAGTCCGGCCAGACCGGCCCCGATCCCGGGACCTCGGTCCCTGAATTGCACGGGGAACGCCCGGCGACGATGTGCGAGCCGCTCCGAACGCGGGTGGCCCGACCGCACGACGCCGTGGAGGCACCGATGACCAGCCTGCTCTCGCCGGACAGCTCACCGGCACTCACGCCGCCATCACCCGGTGGCCGGGAGTGGCTCACCGACTGGGACCCGGAGAACGAGGCGACCTGGGACCGCGGGCTCGCCTGGCGGACGCTGTCGATCACCACCGGGACCCTGACCCTCGCGTTCGTCTCGTGGTTCATCGCCAGCGCGATCGCGCCGAAGCTGACCAACCTCGGGTTCGACCTGAGCAAGGACCAGCTCTACTGGCTCACCGCCATGCCGGGCCTCTCGGCCGGCCTGCTGCGGCTGGCGTGGATGACGCTCCCGCCGATGCTCGGGACCCGCAAGCTGGTGTCCCTGACCACGCTGCTGCTGCTGATCCCGCTGCTGGGCTGGGGGGTCGCGGTGCAGAACCCGAACACCTCCTTCACGACGTTCATGGTCCTCGCGGCCCTGTCGGGCATCGGCGGCGGCGCGTTCTCGGGGTTCATGCCGTCGACGTCGTACTTCTTCCCGCGTCGGATGCAGGGCACCGCGCTCGGCCTCCAGGCCGGCGTCGGCAACTTCGGGGTGTCGCTGGTCCAGTTCGTGACCCCGTGGATCATCGGGTTCTCGATGGTGGGATTCCTCGGCAGCGCCCAGAGCCAGACGTTCCCGGGCAAGCCCGCGACCGAGGTGTGGTACCAGAACGCCGCGTTCGTCTACGTCCCGTTCGTCCTGGTCGGCGCCGTCCTCGCCTGGACGATGCTGAAGTCGGTGCCGGTCAAGGCCAACGTGCGCCAGCAGTTCGACATCTTCAACAACCGCGACACGTGGTACATGACGCTGCTCTACATCATGACCTTCGGCACGTTCTCGGGTCTCTCCGGGCAGTTCGGCCTCTTGATGAAGAACCTGTACGCCGGTGGCAACGCCGAGATCGCGAAGACGCTCTCGGACGGCACGACCCAGCTGCTCGTGCAGGGCTACTCCATCCCGGACCCGGTGAAGTACGTCTTCCTCGGCCCGCTCGTGGGAGCCGGGGCGCGGGTGCTGTTCGCACCGCTGACCGACCGGTTCGGCGGCGCCCGGTGGACGCTCGTCGCCGGCGTGGGGATCCTGGTCTCGGTGCTCTACACCATGACGACCCTGACCCCGGACGTCACCGCGGGTGCCGCGTCGCTGGACGCCCAGTTCCACCACTTCCTGTACGGGATGCTGGCGATCTTCTTCTTCACCGGCGTCGGCAACGCCTCGACGTTCAAGCAGATGCCGATGATCTTCGAGCGCCGGCAGGCCGGCGGCGTCATCGGCTGGACGGCCGCGATCGCAGCCTTCGGCCCGTTCTTCTTCGGCATCGGCCTCACGATGGTCAGCCCCGTGACGTTCTACGCCGTCGGCGCCGCCTTCGCGGTCCTGTGCATCGCGATCACCTGGCTGCGCTACGCACGGCCGAGCGCGCCCAAGCCGTCCTGACGACCCAGCGGAGAGGAGCACGCCATCCCCGCCCCGGCCCCGGAGCTGCTGGACACAGCCGTCGAGCGAGTCGGCCGGACGGTGGGCGACGTCATGGTCCGGCACCCCAAGACCATGCCGGCAGACTCGACGGTGTCCCAGGTCCGCGCCGCGCTCCTGGACGCGCACGTGCGACTCGTGCTGCTCACCGACGATGGCCGCCTGGTGGGCACGCTCGAGCGAACGGACCTGGTGGCTGCCGACGGGTCATCGCCTGCTCGCGCCCGAGCGGTCCTGGCCGGGCGGACCGTCGGGCCGGACGTCGCGGCGGAGGAGGCCCGCCTGCGGCTGCTCGCGACCGGACGCCGGCGGCTCGCCGTCGTCGATGACGACAGCGGATTGCTCGGCCTGCTGTGCCTCAAGCGGCGCCTCACCGGGTTCTGCAGCGACGCGGACGTGTCCGCGCGAGCCGGCGATCACCGCCGCGGCTGATCGGCCCGTCCGCCCTGGGCCAGGCATCCCTCGCGCGCGGCCGGGTACCGACGATGCACGGAGAGTGCACCCGACGTCAGGGAGGTCGAGGACCATGCCCCAGCAACAGTGGAGCAACAAGCGCGAACGGCAGTACGAGCACATCAAGGA
This sequence comes from Nocardia sp. 149-1B, assembly GCF_057747975.1. Lineage (NCBI taxonomy): Bacteria > Bacillati > Actinomycetota > Actinomycetes > Mycobacteriales > Nocardiaceae > Nocardia > Nocardia sp. 149-1B. Next base: position 3,443,309 of record NZ_CM173233.1, on the reverse strand, counting down.
GGGCCTCGAGGAACGCGGCCGAGCCGAGGACCAGGCGGAGGAGATCGCCGCCCGCACGGTCAACAAGGAGCGGGCCCGCAGCGGCGAGGCCCGCCAGCGCAGCCGCACCTCGACCCAGGACATCTCCTCGTCCCGGCGTGGCGGGCTGCGCTCGCACCGGGGTGCCGGCGGCCGCACCCGGGACCAGCTCTACGAGGAGGCTCGGCGCAAGAACATCAAGGGACGATCGAAGATGAACAAGGCCGAGCTCGAGAAGGCCGTCGGGCGCTAGCGCTAGCCGGCGGGCACGGCGACCACCGGTCGGTCGCGCGGGACCCAGCGCTCCAGGACGCGCGCGAGCTCCTCGGTGGTCGCGGGCTTGGTGACGTAGTCGTTCATGCCGGCGGCCAGGCAGCGCTCGCGGTCCCCAGCCACCGCCGAGGCGGTCATGGCGATGACGGGCAACGCCGAGGGGCACCGGCGTCGGATCTCAGCCGTCGCCTGGTAGCCGTCCATGCCGGGCATCAGGCAGTCCATGAGTACGGCGTCGAAGACCCCGGCCTCGAGCGCCTCGAGCGCCTGGAGGCCGTCCGGTGCGACCTCGGCGTCGTAGCCGAGGTGCTCCAGGATGCCGACGGCCACCAGCTGGTTGACCTCGCTGTCCTCGACCACCAGGATCCGGCCCCGGGACGGCGCGGCCGCCTGCGAGAGCGGGGCCGGCACCGGTTGCGCGGACGGGCCGCGTGTCGTCGGCGCCCGTCCCGGTCGATCCGGGGTGATCGGGAGCGGGACCGAGAACCAGAACACGCTGCCGCCGCCGAGGCCCGGACGCGGGTCGACACCGATCTCGCCACCCATCGCCGTCACCAGCTGGCGGCTGATCGCGAGCCCGAGACCCGAGCCCCCGAAGCGCCGGGTGGTCGAGGAGTCCGCCTGGGTGAAGGCGTCGAACAGGTGCTCTCGTTGGGCGGGATCGACACCGATCCCGGTGTCGACGACCTGGAAGCGGACCCGCGCCACCGCCGAGGCGAGCGGGTGGTCGAGCCGGGCGGCGAGCACGACGCGTCCGGTCTCGGTGAACTTGATCGCGTTGGCGGCGAGGTTGAGCAGCACCTGGCGCAGCCGCACGTGGTCGCCGCGGAGCCCCCGCGGTACCTGCGAGGAGCAGTCGACGATGAGCTCGAGCCCCTTGTCGCGCGCGGACTCGCCGACGAGTCCGGCGGTCTCCTCCAGGAGCTGGACGACGTCGAAGTCCACCTCGTCGAGCTCGAGGCGGCCGGCCTCGATCTTCGAGAAGTCCAGGACGTCGTTGATGACCTGGAGCAGCGCACCGCCCGCGACGCGGATGCCCTCGGCGTAGCGGCCCTGCTGCTCGTCGAGCGGGGTGGTCAGCATCAGCTCGGTCAACCCGAGGACGCCGTTGAGCGGCGTACGGATCTCGTGGCTCATGGTCGCGAGGAACGTCGACTTCGCCCGGGACCCCGCCAGAGCTGCGTCCCGGGCGCGCTCCAGCCCGAGCTCGGCCTCCTTGCGTGCGGTCGAGTCCGACAGCGAGATCACGATCCCCCGCACCTGCGGGTCGTCGAGGAGGTTCACGAACCGGCCCAGCACCCAGCGGTGCCCGACGTTGGCGGCGAGACGCCCGGGGGCCTCGTCCGGATCGAGCTCGAACTCGTCCTGCACGACGACCCTGGGGGAGGCCAGCGAGCGACGGAGCGCGTCCGCCAGGTCGTCGCGGACCCGGGGCCCGACCTCCTCGACCCACGCGAGCAGGCCTTGCTCGGGAGCCGAGCCCAGGTAGCGCTCGACGCTCCGTGAGCAGAAGACGACCTCCAGCCGCTCGTCGACGACCATGATGGCGTCGACCGAGTTGTCGGCGAGGGCCTGGAAGTACCCGCGGCTCCGAGCCACCTCGGCGTGGGCTGCCGCCTCGGAGGCGAGCAGTCGGCCCACTCGGAGCAACGTGATGAAGAGCAGCACGCTCATCCCGACGTAGGGCACGTAGAGGGCGTGCTGGTCGCGGTGCGTGATCAGGTGAGCCGCCGGGGGCACGGCCGCGGGCAGGATCGCCAGCAGCATCCTCGAGGTCGCATGGCTCTGCGGGGCCGCGATCTGTGCCCGGATGACCGACTGCACCGGGTCGGATCGCGGCACGGTGGCGAGGGCGAGGAACAGCATGCCGAGCAGCCATCCGGCGTCGAGCCAGGCCGGTGAGGAGTCTGCCGCGGTGACGAAGGCCGCGCCGGTCCCCAGCCAGGTCGTCAGACCCGCTGCGAGCAGCCAGCTGGTCGCCGAGCGACCCCGGTAGAGGACGATCGCGCGGATCGTGAACACGACGAGGATCAGGTCGGCGAGCGGCGTGGAGGCCTGGAGGGCCCCCTGGGCGACGCTCAGACCGCTGTTCTCGAACGCCTTGGTGGTGGACGCGGTCCACACGAGCAGGACACCGATGGTCACGACGGTCGCCGCCTCGAGCGCGACGTCGGCGCGCGCGAACCGCCTGCGGGCGCCCGGAGGTCTCAAGAGCGCGAGCACGGCGGCTCCGAGGATCAGGTAGCCGACGAAGTAGGCGCCTGCCGCGAGCCAGGCGCCGGTCCCGATCCCGGCCATCTCGCTGGTGATCTCGATGACGTCGCCGAGCTGGGAGACGCTCAGGCCGGCCGCGATCAACGTGGCGACGCTCCGGCACTCCTGCTGGGCCCCGACGCCCGCCCAGGCGATCGCGGTCACCACCGCGAGAGCGCCCAGGTAGCTCAGCTCGCCGACCGGGCCGGTCGGATGTCCCGCGTGCACGGCGGCGACCACGCTGAACGTCACCACGGCCGCAACAACGGCCGTGGTCCGGACGGCGGTGGGCTGCATGGCTCCCCCGGGTCGGTCGGTCAAGGTCACGTCGCCGGACCCGAGTGGCGCCGCGTGCTCTTCCGTTCGGCAGCGAACCACCCGACTGAAGGCTTTCCGGCCGCCTCGCCGCCGTCCCGGAGACGCGCTGGAAACCCGCGTCCTGGTGCCGGCCGGGCCATCGACCAGTCGCCCGAAGGGGTGGTGTGTCACCTGGGGTCCGCTGCGACCATCGAAGTGGCGGACGCTCTGCGTCCGCCGCCAATCCTTCTAGGAGGTGCGAGATGGAGCACCGACGCGAGGCCACGGCCCGGCTGTTCGAGGAGCTGGCGTCGGCCTCCGACGAGGGCGCTCACCACATCCGCGACGAGATCGTCCAGATCAACATGGGGGTCGCGAGCGACTGTGCCCGCCGCTACCGGGGCCGGGGCATCGCGACCGAGGACCTCGATCAGGTCGCCTACCTCGGCCTGGTCAAGGCGGTCCGCTCGTTCGAGGTGGGCCGGGGCTACGACTTCCTGTCCTTCGCGGTGCCGACCATCCGCGGCGAGGTGCGCCGTCACTTCCGCGACCTCGGCTGGGCGCTGCGTCCTCCGCGCTCGATCCAGGAGCTCCAGTCGCGGATCCTGGGCGCCGAGAGCGACCTGGCCCAGGAGCTCGGTCGCTCGCCGCGTCCCACCGACCTGGCCAAGCACCTCGGGGTGGACCTCGAGCAGGTGCTCGACGCGCTCGGGGCGAGTGGCTGCTTCGCCCCCGCCTCGCTCGACGTCCCGGCCCTCGAGGGTGACGACTCCCTCGGCGAGCGGATCGGCGACGTCGACCCGGCGTTCGCCACCGCAGAGGCGCGAGTGACGCTGGCCGCAGTGATGCGCGGGCTGACCCCGCGCGAGCGCCGGATCCTCGAGCTGCGGTTCTTCGGCAATCGCACCCAGGCCGAGATCGGCGCCGACATCGGCGTCACCCAGATGCAGGTCTCCCGGCTGTTGAACCGCATCCTGGCGCGGCTCCGCGAGCGCCTGCTAGCCGATGCGGACGCCGAAGCCGACGCCGCGTCCCCGGCCGCCTCGTAGGGCCGCGAGGCGTCAGAAGATCCGCGGCAGCTCGGAGGCGCGTCCGGTGAACCCCGGCGTCCGCTTCTCGAGGAACGCGGCCACCCCCTCTTTGCCGTCGCCGATCGAGGAGTAGTACATCGCCAGCGAGTCCGACAGGTGCGCCTCGAGCGGTTCGGCGGCGGCGCTGTTGCGGTAGAGCAGCTGCTTCGCCAGCCCCAGGGCCGCGGGTGAGCGGTCCACCACGAACAAGCGAGCCAGTTCGTACGCCGCCGGCAGCAGGTCCTCCGGCGCGTGCACGCTGCGCACCAGGCGGCCGGCGAGCGCCGCGTCGGCGGTGAGGATCTCGGCGGAGTAGACCCACTCCAGCGCCTGCTGGATCCCGACGATGCGGGGGAGGAACCAGCTCGACGCCGCCTCCGGGACGATGCCGAGCCGGCCGAACACGAAGCCGATCCGGGCACTGGTCGAGGCGAGCCGCAGGTCCATCGCCAGCGTCATCGTCGCCCCGATCCCGACGGCAGGACCGTTGATCGCGGCGATCACCGGCTTTGGGAGCGCGTGGATCGCGAGGGTCACCCGGCCACCGGTGTCGCGCACCCCGTCTTGGTACGGCGCATCGTCGTACGCCGCGCGGAACTCCTCGGGCGTCGGCTGCAAGGACTCGTCGAGCCCGAAGACGTTGCCCTCGACCGCGAGATCCATGCCCGCGCAGAAGGCTCGGCCCGCGCCGGTGACCACGACCGCGCGCACGTCGTCGTCGCGCGCATCGGTGCGGAACACCGTCTCGAGCTCGCGCGCCATCGTGACGTCGAAGGCGTTGAGCTGGTCGGGCCGGCTCAGCGTCAGCGTGGCGATGCCGTCCCCATCGACCGTCCAGTCCAGGGTCTCGTAGCTCATCCGGTCACGCTCTTCGGCAGGCCGGTCGGTGTGCAGAGGCTCTTCGGGATGTCACCGGTCTTGTCCTCGATGATGTAGCGGAACATCTGCCGGGACCGCTCGGGGTCCCAGTGGACGGCGAGGTCCGAGATCGGCACGACGCAGCTGAGGTCCGCGCTCCGCATCGCCGTGGCCCACATCGCCGCCCGGGTCGCGCCGGTGCCGTCGCCGAACGCGAAGAAGTCGGGCACGGCGTTCGCGAGGTTCCAGTACCGCACCGGGTTGATGAAGGTCCACGGTGAGAAGACCTTCCCGCCAACGGCGGCCACGACCTCGCGCTGGTGCTTGACGCGGGTGATGTCGCCGTAGCGGGGGTCGGTGTGCCGCGATCGCGCGTAGCCGAGCGCGGTCTCGCCGTCGGCGTGCTGGCAGCCCTTCTTGATGTGCAGGTTCGCCAGCTTGTCGTCCATGTCGAACGTCGGGCAGATCGTGATGCCACCCACGGCATCGACCACGCCCGCGAGCCCCCCGAGGCCGATCTCGACGTAGTCGTCGATCCGGATGCCGGTGTTCTGCTCGAGGGTCTTCACCAGGAGCTTGGGGCCGCCGTACGCGTAGGCCGCGTTGATCTTGGTCGTCCCGTGCCCGGGGATCTCCACCAGCGAGTCGCGGGGGATCGACATCAGCAGGTTGGGGCCGTCCCCGGTGTGCAGGAGCATGATCGTGTCCGTGCGCTGCCCGGCCGCGTCGCCGGTGCCGAGCTTCTTGCGCTCGGCAGCGCTCAGACCAGCTCGCGAGTCGCTGCCGACGAGCAGGTACGTCGTGCCGGGCTGGTCGTCGGGGCGCTTGCCGGACGGCTCGAACGCCACCTGGTCGACGTTCTTCCACGCCCACAACGGCACCGCGACCAGATAGACGACCCACAGCAGGAGCAGCGCCAGCACGATCCGCAGCCAGAACCCGGGGCCCCGGCGCCGGCGAGCCGGCCGCGCCGCGCCTGGCGTGGGCGGCGGTGGTGAGGGCGGCGGCGTGGGCCCGCCGGGGGAGCGGGGTGCGGGCGCCGGCACCGGCGGCGTCGGTCGACCGGAGCCGGGCTGGCCGGAGCCGGCTTGGCCGGGGCGTGGCATCGTGGGCATCACCCGGGTCTCGTCGGGGCGGGGCTCGCGGTCCGGCTTGCCGGCACCGCCGTACAGCCAGTGGTAGTCGGGCGTCCCGTCCCCGGGCTCACCGTCCTCCCGGGGACGATCGGTCATGCGCCGACGCTACCGTGCGACCAGATCCGCCCAGGACTCCGCAATGCCGTCGGCGAGCACCTGGAGGTCCGGCATCGACTCGTGGTCGCCGGTCAGCCCGAACGTCAGCGTGTCCCGGTAGGACAGCATCGCGATCCCCACCCGGAGGTGGTCGGCGATCGGGACCCACGGCACCATCGAGCGCACCGGCCGGCCCAGGCAGTAGAGCTGCACCGGCGGTCCTGGCACGTTCGTGGTCACGGTCGTGACCTGGTGCTGCGGGAACCGCCAGGCGGTCCGCATGCCCCACGACACGAGGGGGAAGGGACCGAGCTCTGCGGCCGAGGTGATGCCCACGCCGGCCTCCGGCTCGTGGTGCGCGCGGAGCCGGCGCAACCGGCGGTGGACCGTCTGCACCCGCTCCAGCGGGTCCGCGACGTCGACGGGCAGGTAGGGGAGCAGCAGCGTGACCTGGTTGTCCGGCGTGGACTCACTGCCCTTGGTCCGGGTCGAGACAGGCACCAGGGAGCGCACCGTCCGCGCTCCGGGTTCCTCGCCCCGCTCCAGCAGCAGGCGGCGGAACCCGCCCGCGACCGCCGCCAGGGCGACGTCGTTGACGCTGGCGCCGCACCGCCGGCGTACGTCGCGGACCTCGGACATCTCGGCCTCGACCCAGGTGAACCGGCGGTCGGCACCGATCGGGCCCAGCAACGAGGACGGCGCGACGGGCCGGGCCGCCCCGCTGAGGTCGACCAGCCCGCGCGCGGCGTGCGCGACCGCGTTGATCGACCGGACGGGGGTGCGCGAGAGCCGGCCCACCGCCGTCGCGACCCGGGCCGGGTAGCCGACCAGCTCGCCGAGGCCCCGGGCAGCGTGGGCGGCATCGGTCGCCGGGGGTGGTGCTGGTGCGGCGTCGGGGACCAACGGGGTCGTGTTGGGCGCCAGGTCGAGGAAGAGCCGGTACAGGTCGGTGCCGGACACCCCGTCCGCTAGGCAGTGGTGCACGCGGGACAGCACGGCCCACCGGCCGTCGGGGAGCCCTTCGCACAGCCAGCACTCCCACAGGGGATGGGCACGGTCCATCCGGGGCGCCATCAGCCTGGCCATCAGGTCCGCCACCTCGGCCGGTCCGCCGGGACTCGGCACGGCCGCGCGCAGCACGTGCCTGCGGAGGTCGAAGTCGTCGTCCGCGACCCAGGCCGGCGCGGCCAGGTCGAGCGGCACCGACCGCAGGCGCTGGCGGTAGCGGGGGACCAGCGGGAGCCGCGCGTCGATCATCGCCAGGAACTCGGCGTACCCGGGCGCGGGCCCGTCGAAGACCGCGAGGGACCCGATCGCCAGCGACACGGCCGGGTCGACGTCCTCCACCTCGAGGAACGCGTCGGCGAGCGGTGTGAGTCGGTCCACGGCGGACTCCTTCCCGCGCCCAGTCTCGGCGCGGTGGCGACCCGGCGCCCGGGCCGACCGACCTCGCCCCGGCCGCCGGGGGTCCCGAAGGGCCCGGGCCGAAAGGCCCTAGGGCGGGGGCACTGTTCGGAGTGATGGTGGTCATAGCGAGAGGAGGAGCCATGACCGAGCGGGAGCAGGTACAGGCCCAGCAGGAGGCGAAGTCCGCGGCTACGCGAGCGCCCAGCAGCGCCGAGCGGGCGCGGCTGTGGGCGGGCATGAACCGCTACCTCGCCGCCGAGGCAGCCCACGCGCACCGGGTCAACGACGAGTCCGAGGAGAAGGCTCCCCGACCGGGCGACTCCGACTGACCGCTGTCCGACTGAACGGCTCCGACGGGCTGGCTCGACGGCGCCGGCGGTAGCGTGACGGGCATGCCACCAGAGCCCGAGCGCCACGGTCTGTCGCCGTCCTACGCCCGCGTGTCGCTGGCGGTCGTGACCTCGAGCGCCCAGGCCAACCTGCTGGGCAACATCCACGGCGGCGAGATCATGAAGCTCGCCGACTCGACCGCCGGCGCGGTCGCCGCGCGGCACAGCGGCGGGCCTGCGGTGACCGCAGCCATGGACGAGATGGCCTTCCTCGAGCCCGTGCACGTCGGTGACATCGTCCGCACGTTCGCCCAGGTCAACTGGGCGGGCCGGTCCTCGATGGAGATCGGGGTCCGGGTCGAGACCCAGCCGTGGAACGACCCGTCGACGACGTCGCTGCACGTGGCGTCGGCGTACTTCGTGTTCGTCGCGGTCGACGGTGCCGGCCGGGCGCGGCAGGTGCCCGGCCTCGTGCCCGAGACGCCCGACGAGCTGCGCCGCCACCGCGAGGCCGAGATCCGGCGCGCGCACCGGCTCTCACGGCGTACGGCGATCGAGGCGGGACGCCGCCCCCACGCCTGACCCGCGGGTTGATCGGGGCGCACCGGCGCGTCGCGGGCCGCTGTGACGGGTGTGACTGGTGATACTGGCGGTCAGCACCATCCCCTTCCCCGTTCCACATGCAGAGAGGCATCTCGATGCCGCCCGTCACTTCCCCCGGGTCGCTCGAGCGCCAGGTTCCGCGCTTCACCGCCGGTGACCGAGCCGCTCGGGTGCGTTTCCGCAGGGCCCTGGCCCTGATGCTGATGACCCTGCTGCTGCCGGGGTCCGCCCAGCTGGTGGCCGGCCGGCGCCGAGTCGGCCTGATCGCGCTCCTGACCTGGTTCGTCACGGTCGTGGTGTTCCTGGTGACCGTCGTCGTCGGGTTCTTCTGGCACGGGTTGGTCTTCAAGCTCGGCTTCGACACCACGGCCCTGCTCGGGCTGCGGCTGGTGCTGATGGCGCTCGCCATCGGGTGGGCGGGGCTGTTCTTCGACGCGTGGCGGCTGGGCCAGCCGCTGACCCTCAGCCTGGGACACCGGCGCGCGGCGGTCGGGTTCAACGGGGTCCTCGCGCTCTCCGTCGCGGCGGCCCTGCTGTTCGGCGCCCACCTGGCGGGCGCCCAGCGCGACCTGATCCTCACGATGTCCGGCGACGGCGACGTGACCGGTGCCCACGACGGCCGCTACAACGTGCTGCTGATGGGCGGCGACTCGGGCGCGGGGCGCTGGGGGCTGCGCCCGGACTCCATGACGGTCGCGAGCATCGACGCCGAGACTGGCCGCACCGTGCTGATCTCGCTGCCGCGCAACATGCAGAACTTCCCGTTCGTCAAGGGGTCGGTGATGCGCGAGCAGTTCCCCGACGGCTTCGACGCCGACTACCTCAACGGCGTCAGCACCTGGGCGGGCGACAACACCGAGCTGTTCCCGCACTCCAGCAACCCCGGTGTCGACGCGACGATCATGGCCATCGAGGGCATCACCGGCCTGAAGATCAACTACTGGGCCATGGTCAACCTCGAAGGGTTCAAGGACCTGGTCGACGCCGTCGGCGGAGTGACGCTCAACGTGCGGCAGCCGATCCCCGTCGGTGGCCTCGGCAACGACGTGACCGGCTACATCCAGCCCGGGGTGCGCAAGCTCGACGGCCACGACACGCTGTGGTTCGCCCGGGCGCGTGACGACTCCGACGACTACTCGCGGATGGCCCGGCAGAAGTGCGTGATGAACGCGATGCTCCAGCAGATCAGCCCGCAGTCCGCCGTACGCAACTTCGCGAGCATCGCGGAGGCCAGCTCGGCGATGGTCTCGACCAACATCCCGTCGGGCGAGTTCGGCCACTTCGCCGAGCTCGCGCTCAAGGCCCGGGGGCAGAAGATCTCGACCCTGTCGCTGGTGCCGCCGATGATCGAGACCGCGCACCCCGACATCAAGCTGATCAAGAAGAAGGTCGCCGAGGCGATCGACCGGGCCGAGGGCAACGCCCCGCCGCCGGCCAAGCCGAAGGGACACACCGACGACCCGGTGACCGGAGGCTCGATCGGCACGCTCAGCTCCGGGTACGCCGCCAACGAGGCCGACGACCTCGACACCGCGTGTTGACGCGCCACCCCTAGGGTGGTCGCGTGACCGAGCAGCCGCTGGACCGACGCGTGGTCGCGGTCGTGGTCACGTTCAACCGGCTCTCGCTGCTCCAGGGGCTGCTCGAGCGGCTCGACCAGGTGCCGGGTCTCGCGGAGATCCTGGTCATCGACAACGCCTCGACCGACGGCACGGGGGAGTGGCTGGCCGGGCTCGACGACCGCGACCCCGGGGAGGCCCATCCCACGACCCCGGTGCTGGGCCGCACGCTCGCCGAGAACGGCGGTGGCGCGCGGGGTTTCCACGACGGCCTCGCGTGGGCGATGGAGCGAGGTGCCGACCTGGCGTGGCTGATGGACGACGACGGCCTGCCCGAGCCCGACTGCCTGTCCCGGCTGCTCGTCGAGGACGACCTGGACTTCTGGGGCCCGGTCGTCGTCGACCAGGACCAGCCGGACCGGCTGGTCTTCCCGATCCGGCTGCCCGGTGGCACCCGCGTGGTGCACGACCTCCCGGACGTGGAGCGCGCGGCGGCCGACGGCCGGATCGACGGCATCGTGATCCCCTTCAACGGCGTGCTGGTCACCCGAGGGCTCGTGGAGCGGATCGGGCTGCCACGTGCCGAGTACTTCATCTGGGGCGACGACCACGAGTACCGCCTGCGCGCCGAGGCCGCCGGGGCCCGGATCGCCACCGTGGTGGGCGCGCAGGTGCGACACCCGGCCGTCGGCAGCCTGGGGACCCCGATGATGTTCGGGCGCACGACGTACAACCACAGCCCCAGCGACCTCAAGCACTACTGCATGGCGCGCAACAACCTGCTCAACCAGCGTGAGTACCGCGGCTGGCCGCACGCGTTGGCGTTCGTCGCGAAGACCGTGTGGTTCTACACGTTCACCCGCCCCGACCCCCGTCGGGTGGTGCTCAGCGTCCGGGCGATGTACGCCGGTCTCCGCGGCGACTTCGGCGGGCACCGGAGGTTCCTGCGATGAGCGCGCGGGAGAGCGTCGCGGTCGTCGTCGTCACCTACAACCGGGCAGACCTGCTCGCGCACATGCTCGACGGGCTGGCCGCCCAGACCCGGCCGGCGGACGCGATCTTCGTCATCGACAACGCCAGCAGCGACCACACCCGGGCGGTGCTGACCGAGCAGGTGGCCGCGGCTCGGCCCGGGCTGCCGCTGCTGGTCACCCACGCCGAGGAGAACCTCGGCGGCGCCGGCGGCTTCCACCGCGGCGTCCAGCTGGCGTTCGCCGCCGGCTACGACCGGATCTGGCTGATGGACGACGACGTCGTCCCGGCGCCCGACTGCCTGGAGGTCCTGCTGGCCCAGGACGAGGCGTGCCTGATGTCGGTGCGCCAGGACGTCCACGGGCGGCTGGTCGAGAAGGCCGCCACCCGGTTCGACCTGCGCAACCCGCTCTCGGTGCGCCCCAAGACCGCGATGGTGGAGACCGAGTACGGCAGCCGGGACCGGATGCCAGCTCGGGTCGAGCTCGAGAACGTCGCGTTCGAGGGGTTCATGCTGCGCCGCGAGGTGGTCGAGGCGATCGGCCTGCCCGACCCGTCGTACTTCATCTTCTACGACGACGTCGACTACGCGGTGCGGGCGCGGCGCGCCGGATTCCGGATCTGGGCGATCCGCGACGCGGTGCTCGTGCGTCAGCTGGCCTTCGACCAGCAGCACGACCTGAGCGGGTGGAAGGGGTACTTCATGTACCGCAACCTCTTCGTCGTGCACCTCCGGTACGGCGAGAACGTGCTGGTGCGGCTCAAGCCCTGGATGGTGACCGCGGCGGTCGTGCTGCTCAGCCCGCTGCGGGGTGGGCGCGCGGAGGCGCGCAATGTGATCCGGGCCATGCGCGACGCGCGGGAGATGCGGGCGGCGCCCTCGCGATCCGTAGACTGACCCACCGTGTCCTCCTCTGCTCCCACGCCTGATCTCGTCGTCGTCGGCTCCGGCTTCTTCGGGCTGACCGTCGCCGAACGCTGTGCGACCGAGCTCGGCCTGAAGGTCCTGGTGCTCGAGCGCCGGTCGCACCTCGGCGGCAACGCCTACAGCGAGTTCGACGAGGAGACCGGCATCGAGGTGCACGTCTACGGGACGCACCTGTTCCACACCTCCAACCAGAAGGTGTGGGACTACGTCAACAACTTCACCGACTTCACCAGCTACCGGCACCGGGTCTTCGGCAAGTACCAGGGACAGGTCTACTCGCTGCCGATGAACCTGGGCCTGATCAACCAGTTCTTCGGCAGGAGCCACACCCCCGACGAGGCCCGAGCGCTGATCGCCGAGCAATCGGCAGAGTTCGACACCGCCGACGCCCGCAACCTCGAGGAGAAGGCGATCAGCCTGATCGGGCGCCCGCTCTACGAGGCGTTCATCAAGGGCTACACCGCCAAGCAGTGGCAGACCGACCCCAAGGAGCTGTCGGCCGACATCATCACCCGGCTGCCGGTCCGCTACACGTTCGCGGACGGCTGGTTCAACGACACCTACGAGGGCCTCCCGGTCGACGGCTACACCGCCTGGCTGGAGCGGATGGTCGCGCACCCGAACATCGAGGTCCGGCTCGACACCGACTTCTTCGCCGTGGCCGAGGAGTTCAAGGGCCAGGTGCCGATCGTCTACACCGGCCCGGTCGACGAGTACTTCGGCCACAGCGAGGGTCGCCTCTCGTGGCGGACCATCGACCTGGAGCGCGAGACCGTCGACGTCGACGACTACCAGGGCACCGGAGTGGTCAACGCCAACGACGCCGATGTGCCCTACACCCGTACGCTCGAGTTCAAGCACCTCCACCCCGAGCGCACCTACCTGCCCGGCAAGACGATCGTCGTGCACGAGTACTCCCGCTTCGCGGAGGAGGGCGACGAGCCGTACTACCCGATCAACACCGCCGCGGACCGCGAGAAGCTGCTGCGCTACCGCGAGCTCGCCAAGCGTGAGCCGAAGGTGCTGTTCGGTGGCCGGCTCGGCACCTACAAGTACCTCGACATGCACATGGCGATCGGCTCGGCGCTCTCCATGTTCGAGAACAAGCTCCGGCCGCACTTCGCTGAAGGCGTGCCGCTGACCAGTGGAGGCGTCGACGAATGACCACCCCACGATCCCGAGGGGACCACGAATGAGCACGACCCGACTGCTGCAGCGTCAGATCCTGCCCCTCGACCGCGACTTCGACGTCCTCGCGCTGTACGTCGACCCGGAGGACGCGAAGCTCGACGCCGACAAGTACGAGATCGGCGGCAGCCGCGCGGCCAAGGACCTCAACAACGCCGCGATCCGCCAGTCCACGGCGACCGGCCACGCGATCCACCCCGACCAGATCGTGTCCCGCACCGCGTTCCGGGTGAAGTCGGGCGACCGGCTCTCGTTCGGCACCTACTTCAACGCCTTCCCCGCCAGCTACTGGCGGCGCTGGACGGTCGTCAAGGACGTCCGGCTCACGGTCACCGTGGCCGGCAAGGGCGCGACCCTCCTCGTCTACAAGTCGATGGCCCGCGGCCACGCGCAGCGCGTCGCGTCGGCGGACACCGCCGACCAGGAGCGCGGCACCTACACGTTCGACCTGCCGTTGAAGCCGTTCGTGGACGGCGGTTGGTACTGGTACGACCTCATCGCCGGTGACGACGACGTCGTCGTCGAGTCCGCCGAGTGGACCGCCGAGGTCCCCGACGACCGTGCCCAGCACGGCACCGTGGACATCGCGATCACCACGATGAACCGGCCCGACTTCTGCGCCAAGCTGCTCGGCCAGATCGGGGACGACGAGGTGCTCCGTCCCTACCTCGACACGGTCTTCGTGATGGAGCAGGGCACCGACAAGGTCGTCGACTCACCGGACTTCCCCGCGGCGCAGGGCGCCCTCGGCGACACGCTGCGCGTGCTCGAGCAGGGCAACCTCGGCGGCTCCGGCGGCTACGCCCGCGGTCAGCTGGAGTCGGTCCGCAAGGGCACCGCGACGTACGCGATGATGATGGACGACGACGTCGTCTGCGAGCCCGAGGGCATCATCCGCGCCGTCACGTTCGGCGACCTGGCCAAGCGTCCGACGATCGTCGGCGGCCACATGTTCAACATCTACTCGCGCTCCCGGCTGCACAGCTTCGGCGAGATCATCCAGCCGTGGCGGTTCTGGTGGCAGTCGCCGCTGGACACCTACAGCGACTGGGACCTGGCCGGCCGCAACCTGCGCTCCAGCCGGTGGCTGCACAAGCGCATCGACGTGGACTTCAACGGCTGGTTCATGTGCCTGATCCCGCGGGTCGTGCTCGAGGAGGTCGGCCTGTCGTTGCCGCTGTTCCTCAAGTGGGACGACTCGGAGTTCGGGCTGCGCGCCAAGGCCGCGGGCTACCCGACGGTCACGCTCCCGGGTGCCGCGGTGTGGCACATCCCGTGGACCGACAAGAACGACGCGGTGGACTGGCAGGCCTACTTCCACCAGCGCAACCGGTTCGTCGCCGCGCTGCTGCACTCGCCGTACCCCAAGGGCGGACGGATGGTGCGCGAGAGCCTCAACCACCAGATCGCGCACCTGGTCTCCATGCAGTACTCCACCGCCGAGCTGCGGCTGATGGCGATGGAGGACGTGCTCGCCGGACCGGAGGGCCTGCACGCGCTGCTGCCGCACCGACTGGCCGACGTCAACGCGTTCCGCAAGCAGTTCACCGACGCACAGGTCGAGGTGGACCCGGACGCGTTCCCGACCGTGCGCCGATCGAAGCCACCGCGCAAGGGCAAGGACGCCGCCGAGGTCCCGAGCCGGATGTCGCAGCTGGTCAGCGCCGGCCTCCAGCCGCTGCGCCAGCTCAAGCCCGCGCGACCGCTGTCGCGCGAGCACCCCGAGGCGGAGGTCCGCGCGATGGACGCGAAGTGGTACCGGCTGGCGTCCTACGACTCCGCGATCGTCTCGATGAACGACGGCACCTCGGCCGCGTTCTACCGCCGTGACCCCGAGCTCTTCCGTGACCTGATGAAGCGCACGCTCGCGATCCACGAGCGCTACCGCCGCGAGTGGCCGCGGCTGGCGGAGGAGTACCGGGCCAAGCTCGGCGAGATCACCTCGCCCGAGGCCTGGGAGGAGACCCTCCGACCGTGGCTGTGAACCCGTCTGCGCCGGAGCCCGCAGGGGCGCCGGTGCCGGACCCGTCTCCGGACCAGGGCTCCGGGCCCGACCCGGCCCGGGTGTCCGACTCGGCTCCGCTGCCTGACCCGGCTCCCGTGCCCGACCCGGCACCCAAGCCGGCGTCGAGCGGCGTCGCGACGGCGGTCCCGCTGTCGGAGCGGCCGATCCGGGTCGTCGACGCCGAGCTCGCGCCACCGTCGTCGACGACCGGGCTGCTGGGGGTGTTCAAGCGCCGCTACCTGCTGCGGCTGCTGGTCCGCCGCGAGGTCAGTGCCCGCTACCAAGGCTCGTTCCTCGGGCTGATGTGGTCCTACGTCAACCCGCTCTCGCAGTTCTTGATCTACTACTTCGTGATGGGCGTGCTGTTCAAGCTCCATCAGGAGGTGCCGAACTTCGCGATCCACATGTTCTGCGGGATCATCATCGTCCACTTCTTCAACGAGACCTTCAACGCGGGCACCCGCTCGATCGTTCGCAACCGGGGCCTCGTGCAGAAGATGGCGATGCCGCGGGAGATGTTCCCGGTCGCGTCGATGCTCGTCTCCGGCTACCACGTGCTGCCGCAGCTGGCGATCCTCGTCGTGGTCTGCGCGTTCTACGGGTGGACCCCGACGGTGGTCGGCATGCTCGCCCTCGCGCTCGCCCTGATGATCATCGGGATGCTCGGCACGGCGATGGCCCTGATCTTCAGCGCGGCCAACGTGTTCTTCCGCGACGTCTCCAACGTCGCCGCCATCCTGACGAACTTCGTGCGGTTCGGCGTGCCGATGATCTACCCCTACACGGTGGTCCACGAGCGGTTCGGCGCGGCTGCGGCCTACTACCTCTACAACCCGATCGCGGACGCCGTGCTGCTGTTCCAGCGGGCCTTCTGGGTCGGCGCCACCCCCCACCCGAAGAAGACCATCGCGACGCACATCCCCGACCACCTCTTCGCCTACAGCGTGCTCGCGCTCTTCGTCAGCATGGTCATCCTGCTGATCGGCCAGCTGACGTTCTCCCGCCTGGAGAACCGGATCCCGGAGCGCCTCTGATGACGACCCCGCGACAGACCTCGATCGTCGTCGAGCACGCGACGAAGACCTACACGATGCAGTACCACCGCACGTTCAAGCAGATGACCGTCGCGGCGATGCGACGCCAGGAGATCAAGAACACCTTCGACGCCGTCAACGACGTGTCGTTCGAGGTGCAGCAGGGTGAGTCGATCGGCCTGATGGGCTTGAACGGATCGGGCAAGAGCACGTTGCTCAAGCTGATCAACGGCGTGATGCGGCCCGACCGGGGGAGGGTTCTCACCCGGGGCCGGATCGCCGGCCTGATCGCCACCGGCGCCGGCTTCCACCCGCAGTTGACGGGCCGGGAGAACGTGTACCTCAATGCTGCGGTGCTCGGCATGACCGAGGCCGAGACCAAGCGCAAGTTCGACGACATCGTCGAGTTCGCCGACGTCGGCAAGTTCCTCGAGGTGCCCGTCGGGCACTACTCCTCGGGCATGTTCGCCCGGCTCGGCTTCGCGGTGGCCATCCACGTCGACTCCGACATCTTCCTCGCCGACGAGGTGCTCGCGGTGGGGGACAAGCCGTTCAAGCAGAAGTGCCTGGCGAAGATGCAGGAGATCCGCGACGGCGGTCGCACGCTGTTCTACGTCAGCCACGCGGCGGCCTCGGTCGCCAGGATGTGCGACCGGGTCCTGGTCCTCGAGAAGGGCAGCCTCGCGTTCGACGGCGGCGTCGAGGAGGGGATCCGCTACCTCAAGTACGACGGCGACAGCGTCTCCGAGGAGCTCGGCGTCGACGAGGGCGAGGACGAGGAGCTCGGCGCGGACATCTGAGCTGCCCCAGCCTTCGCAAGCTCAGGCTCGGGCAGCTCAAATTACAAGAATGAAGTTTCTTGACAAATCTTCAAAACACCGGCGTGTCGAGTGGAAATTACAAGATTGTAGTTACTCGGATTCTCTTCCGCACTCCTGTTACTGGTGTGACAGTTGCTCCACGTGTGAACTTCCCCGCGCACATGGAGTCCTTCAATGCCCCCCAGCAAGACCACCTTCGTCACCGCCTGCCAGCAACTGCTGGCCCTCGGTGTCGTGCTCGCCGCGCTCACCCCGGCCGCGAGCGTCGTCAGCCTCGATGTCGTCCGCGAGATGCCGACCGGAAGCGCCGGCTCTCGGACCGACTCGCTCGCCGCCGACCTCTCCGCCTACACCCGTGAGGCCTCGCGGCCGTCGAAGGTGCCGACCGAGGTGGTCGACCCGACGGTGAAGGAGTACTCCCTCACGGCACCCGCCGGCTCGAAGGCGGCTCCGCGCGCAGTCAGCAGCCGGACCAAGGCCGGCGCGCTCGGTGGCTCGCAGGTGACCAGTGTCCCCGAGGCCGTCGTCGGCTACGGCGCGGTCGGGGTGACCTGGGCCCACGGCACCAAGCTGCCCGCCGACGCGATCGCCCTCGCCGTGCGCACGCGCACCGGGCAGACCTGGTCGGCCTGGATGAAGCTCGACTACGACATCGAGCACGGTCCCGACCCGGGCTCGGTCGAGGCTCGGCACGCCCGCCCCGGCACCGACGCCCTCCTGGTCGGCGACGTCGACCAGGTCCAGGTCCGCGCGTCGTCCACCGGGACGCTGCCGCCCGACCTGCGTCTCGCGGTCGTCGACCCGGGCACGGCCAAGCGGAGCGCGGTGGAGAAGCCGGCGCTCGACACCGACACGATGGACGGCGCCGACGCCCCGGCGGCACAGCCCGGCACGCTGGCGACCGACCCGGGGGAGGGCACCGGCGGCAGCGACCAGATCGACCTGCAGGCCGCGACGTACACCCCGCGGCCGCAGATCTACTCCCGCGCCCAGTGGGGCGCCGACGAGAGCATGCGCGACAAGAGCTCGCTGCGCTACTTCGAGGTGCACGCCGGCTTCGTGCACCACACGGTCAACGCCAACGACTACACACGCGCCGAGGTGCCCGGGATCCTCCGCAGCATCTACGCCTACCACACCCAGTCCCGCGGCTGGTCCGACATCGGCTACAACTTCCTCGTCGACCGGTTCGGCCGCATCTGGGAGGGCCGGTACGGCGGCATCGACCGGCCGGTCGTCGGCGCGCACACCCTGAACTACAACGACTACTCGTTCGCGATGTCCGCGATCGGCAACTACGACATCAAGCAGCCCTCGCAGGCGATGGTCCAGGCCTACGGTGCGCTGTTCGCGTGGAAGCTGTCCCTGCACGGAGTCGACGCGTCCTCCACCAAGCAGTGGGTCGGCTCGCGGGACTTCGAGGCGATCAACGGCCACCGCGACGCCGCGTCGACGGCCTGTCCCGGCAAGTACCTCTACGCCAAGATCCCGGAGATCCGCACCCTCGCGGCCGAGGCGCAGCGCGGTTGGGCCGGCCGCGAGCTGGAGTCCAACCTGGCGTCGACGCCGCACCCGGACCTGATCGTGCGTCGAGCGAGCGACGGTCAGGGTTTCGTGATCCCCACCGCCGGCATGACCACCTTCGCCTCGGGCATCACCGCGCTCAATGGCCTGACCGCGGACGACAGCGTGATCGCCTCACCCGACCTGACCGGTGACGGCATCGGGGACCTCCTCGTCCGCGCCGCCGATGGCAGCACGACCGTGCGCCCCGGCGCCTCGAACGGAACCTTCGGCTCGAGCGGCACGCAGGTCGCCGGCCTGGAGGGTCACGACCTGGTCACCGCTGTCGGGGACCTCGACGGTGATGGCAAGAACGACCTCGTGGCGCGCTGGCCCGCCACCGGCCGGCTCGACGAGTTCCTCGGCCGTGGCGACGGCACGTTCCGGGTCCAGCGGCTCGGCACCGTCTGGGGCGGCTACACGACGCTCGTGGGCACCGGCGACCTGAACGGCGACGGGCGGACCGACCTCCTCGGCCGCGACGCGGCCGGTGCGCTCTGGCTGCACCCCGGCGTGGCCAAGGGCGGGTTCGGCACGCGGGTCGCGGTCCCTGGCTCCTGGAAGCGCTGGGCGAGCATCACGGGCGCCGGCGACTTCACCCGTGACGGCCAACCGGACCTCTTCGTCCGCGACGCGGCGACCAAGACCGGCTACGTGCTGCCCTCGCTGGGTGACGGGACGTTCGGGCAGCCGCTCGGCCCGGTGACCCGCATCCAGGGCGTCGGGAGCCTCGCGGGTGCGGCGCAGGTCCTCCGTGACGCCACCCCCGACGTCGTGGCCCGCACCGGCGCCCGCGTGGTCGTCTTCCCCAACAACGGCGGAACCGAGGTCGGCAAGCCAATCGCGACCGGCGTCGACCTCTCCAACGCCAACCTGGTGCTCAACGCGGGCGACTGGGACCGTGACGGCTTCGGCGACATCATCAACCGCAACAAGGCCACCGGTGCGCTGTTCCTGCGCCGCGGTGACGGCACCGGGCACTTCGGTCCCGCGACCAAGCTGGCCGACGGCTTCGGGAACGTGGCGTTGCTCGCGGCCGTCGGTGACATGACCGGCGACGGCTACCCCGACCTGATGGGCCAGCCCGCCGGCGGCGCGATCCGGATCTACCCCGGCAAGGGCGTGGCGGGCCTGCAGACCAGCTACGTCGCCCACGGGCGGATCCAGGCCGGGACCCAGGTCGCGGTCGGCCGCTGGGACGGCGACGGCGCACCCGACTCGCTGTTCCGCCAGGGCTCGAAGCTGGTGCTGTTCCCCGGCAACGGCCCCGGCGGGCTCACCAGCCCGCGCACGCTCAGCCTCGACCTCTCGCCGTACGACTGGGTGATCGGGGTCAGCGATGTGTCACTCACCGGTCACGCGGACGTGATCGTCCGGGAGAAGGCGACCGGCTACCTGTGGCTGCTCCAGGGCACCGCGACCGGCTTCGCGCCGCGCCGCTTCCTGGCCGAGGGGATGGGGGCCTACGACCTGGCCGGCTAGCCCGGCCACGTGAGGAGAGAGATCTGGCTGGTCTTCCGCGATCAAGGGAAGCGAGCCGTGGCGCGCTCGGCGGTGTAGATCGCCTCGATGCGTCCCGGCTCGGCGTGGGTGACCAGGACCAGCGAGCCGCCGCGAACGAGCGGCTCGGTGAAGGCGGCGACACCTGGTGGGGAAGCCGGGTTCGCCTCCGAGAGGAGGCGGCCGCCGTCGGTGAGGAGACTCCCGGCGGCGGCCGTCGTCCACAGCTCCGCCTGCGTCGCGCCGCCGTACGACGACCCGGTCGCGGCGTCGTCCGCGCCGGGCGGGTCCCAGGGCGTGAACGCGTCCGGCTGGGACCAAACCTCGATCCCGACGTCGTGGACGCCGGCCGGCAGCGGGTCGGCGAAGCGGACGCCGAGGGGGAGCAGCGAGCACGCGAGCACGGGGAGGTCGTCGGCCCGCTCGGCCCAACGCTCGAGGCTGCCCGGGCCGCACACCACGGCGTCCGGGATCACGTCGTCGGCGTCCTCGGGCCCGATCACGACCAGGCCGACCGTCCACGCCGCGCCCAGGAACACCGGCGCGAGCCAGTGCGTCGGCAGGTCGACGCACAGCGTCTGGCCGCGCTCGAGGTCGTGCTCCTCAGCGAGCAGCGAGGCGGTCTTGGCGACCCAGTTGGCGTACGTCGTCACCGACAGCTCCACCCGCTCGCCGGTCGCCTCGTCGTAGAACGTGAGCAGCGGGCGTGAGGAGTCGGCACGCAGCTGGCGCGCCAGGACATCGGCGAAGGTCGTCACCTGGATAGCCTCTCAGCATGCCTGCAGACTCCAGCATCGACCACTTCTGGGCCGTGATCCCGGCGGGCGGTGCGGGCACCCGGCTCTGGCCGCTGTCGCGCTCCTCCGCCCCGAAGTTCCTGCACGACCTCACCGGGCGTGGCCGCACGCTGCTGCAGGACACCCGCGACCGGCTCGCTCCGCTGGTCGAGGACCGGTTCGTGGTCGTCACCGGCGGAGCCCACCGCGAGGCCGTGCTCGAGCAGCTGCCCGAGGTGCCCGCCGCGCGGGTGCTGGCCGAGCCGGCTCCGCGCGACTCGATGGCCGCGATCGGCCTGGCCGCCGCCGTGCTCGAGCGCGAGGACCCCGACGCGGTGATGGGCTCGTTCGCCGCCGACCACGTGATCCCCGACCCGGAGTCCTTCGCCGCGTCGGTCCGCGTGGCCGCCGAGGTGGCCCGCGACGGCTGGCTGGTGACGCTCGGGATCGAGCCGGCGTTCCCGTCCTCGGCGTTCGGCTACATCCACCTCGGGGACCCGCTCCCGGGTCACGCCGGGGCGACCACGGTGCGTGAGTTCGTGGAGAAGCCGTCGGTGCGGACCGCGAGCGAGTACGTCGCGACCGGGCGCTACCGGTGGAACGCCGGCATGTTCGTCGTACGTCCTGGGGTGCTGCTCGACCTGCTCGCGCAGTGGCACCCCGAGTTCGCCGCGGCTCTGCGCGCCATCGCGGCGGATCGCGGTCGGCTCGAGGAGCTCTGGACCGGCCTGCCGAAGATCGCCCTCGACCACGCGGTGGCCGAGCCCGCGGCCGACGCGGGCCGGGTCGCCTGCGTGCCCTCGTCGTTCCACTGGGACGACGTCGGCGACTTCGACTCGCTCGCGGGCCTCGTCGGAGCGGGCGCCGAGTCCGTCGCGGTCGTCGGCGACGGCCGGCTCGTCCGCGCTGTCGATGCCAGCGGCCTGGTCCTGCCCGGATCCGGACGCGTGGTCGCGGTGATCGGCCTCGACGACGTGGTGGTCGTCGACACCCCGGATGCCCTGCTCGTCACCACCCGGGCCCGCGCCCAGGACGTCAAGCAGGTCGTCGAGGCGCTCAAGGCCGAGGGGCGCACCGAACTGACGTAGTCGGTCTCGGTCGTCGAGCTTGTCGACGCCACGTAGGGCGTCGCTGGTTGTCGAGACCACTCCAGGTCGACGACTCGAGTCGACGTCCCGCTGCGGTGCTGGGTCTCGAGACGCCGGTCGCGGCTTCGTTCCTCAGCCGCGCGGCTCCTCGACCTGGCGCCTGGGTCCCGGCCTTCGCAGGCTCAGGCCGGGGGCGCTCATCACATGGCGTTGGGCTCGGGGGAGTCGAAGTAGGGGTACTTCTTCATGAACGAGTCGAGGGCGGCGCCGCTCACGGAGGAGCAGTACTGCCAGACCCCCAGCTGCTTGCTGGTGTCGGTCTCACCCTGGCCGCCGGCGGACCAGTGGGTCAACGCGACGTGCTCGCCGTCGGGGAACGAGGCGCCGTTCTCGTCGTCCTTGGTCCACGGCACGGCGATGAACTTGTAGCGCGGGTTCTCGCCGCCCCCGAACTTCTCCGCGATCGCGCGCAGCTCCTCGACGTCCTTGTCGTTGTCGGCGATCGTGGCGTCGTACCAGAGCAGCGTGTAGCCGTGCTCGAGGTTGTGCACGAGCGCCTCGAGCGGGGGGCGGTCCTCGGGGGTGTAGAACTTGCGGGCGAACGGCGCGGGCGCCACGCCCGCCTCGTTCCAGTGGGCGCCGAACGCGGGCGGCGCGTCCTTGTAGTCCACCGGCGTCCCGGTCGGGACGTGGTTCTGGTTGCCGTCGGCCTTCTTGGTCGTGATGTCCTGGCACGAGGAGGCCGGCGCGCCGATCTCGTCGAGCGCGACCTTGTCGAACTGGCGACCGTCCCACCAGTCCTTGACCGGCTTGTACGCCGCCGCACCGACGATCAGCGCGCCGACCAGGACGCAGACGCCGACGATCGCGAAGCCGCGGCGCTGGTCGGCGCTCTTCTGCTTCTTGAGCTTCTGCTGGATGAGCGCCTGGCGGTCGTTCTTGGCTGGCTTGGCCACGGTGTGCGTCCTCGGTCGTGCTCGGTCGTGCAGGGCGGTCGGGGTCAGTCGACGGCAGAGTCTACGGGTGGTCAGGGAACCGCTGGGCGCAATCGCGTGCCGCTGGGCGAATCGGAGCGGACCACCTCCCAGCCGTGGGCGAACGCGAGGGTGGCCACCGCCCGGGTCAGCCCCGGGGGCACGGTCACCAGGAGCTCGGTCCCGTCGGCGCCCGAACGCGACGCGAGCAGGCCCAGTGCGTCGGTGATCGCCGCCGCCAGCTCCGCCGGCGCGGCCGGTGCGCCGAACGGTGCGCGGTCGGACGGGTCGCCGGTGAGAGCGCGTACGACGGCCTCGCGGGCGCCGTACCCGAACAGGTCGGCGCCCTCCGGCCTGATCAAGGTGGCGGCCCCGGGGCCGTCGTCGCCGGGTGGGAGCACGAGGTCGGCGCGCCCCCGCACGATCGCGAAGGGCCGCCCGCCGAGCTTGCCCTGGGCGAGCTCGGCGACCCCGGCGATCTCGTCTGCGACGGCGGGCAGCGTCACCGCGAGCTCGTTGCCCCACCGGTCGGTGCGTCCGGCGTGGTCCTCCGCCACGACCAGGCCCGCGGCGCCGATCGCGATGTCGGTCTGCCCCTCACGCCACGCGCGACCGGCGGTGTCGGTGATCACGACCGCCACGTTGCGCCCGGTGCGCTCCCGCAGTCGCTCCCGCAGGCCGCGGGCCGAGGCGTCCGGGTCGAGCGGCAGCAGCACGACCTGGCCGGTCGGCACGTTGGAGCTGTCGATGCCTGCCGCGGCCATGGTGAGACCGAGGCGGTTGCGCACGATCGTCGTGGGGCCGCGGCGGGCGACCACCCGGGCGGTCTCGCCGGGCAGCAACTCCTCCCGAGTCCCGGGACGCACCCGTCCCTCGGCCTTGCTGACCACCTTGCTGGTCACGACGACGACGTCCCCGTCGGCGAGCTCGACGCGAGTCAGCAGGTGCTCGACCAGGTCGTCCCCGGGCCCGATCTCCGGGATCCCGTCCGGGGCGGTGACGTCCAGGTGGGTCATCCGTGGACCGGTCCGGCAGCGAGGTCCACGGCAGCTGCCGCCATCGCCGCGGTGGCGTGCACGTCGGTCATCATCAGCGGCACCGCGCGGCACGCGATCTCGGCGGCCTCGACCCGCCCGACCTGGTCGGCGTCGACCTCGTCGACGAGCCAGCCGTCGAGCACGCCGCCCTGCGAGCGAGCGCCGTAGTGCAGGCCTACGCCGGCGGCGCTCACCTCGACACCGAGCGAGGTGAGCAGCTGGTTGGCCATGCCGCGCACGTGGCTGCCCCCGACGATCGGCGAGAGCCCGACCACCGGGGCGCGCGTGGCGATCAGGGCCTCGCGGACCCGGGGCACGCCGAGGATGGTGCCGACCGACACGACGGGGTTGGAGGGCGGGAGCAGGACCAGGTCGGCGTCGGTGATGGCGTCGATGACCCCGGGGCCCGGGGTGGACTCGTCGAGGCCGACGACGACCACGGCCTCGGCGGGCACCTCGGCGCGCAGTCGCACCCAGTACTCCTGGAAGTGCACCACACGCCGCCCGCTGGCCGCCTCGGGGTCGGCGATCGCCACGTGGGTCTCGACCCGGTCGTCGGTCATCGGCAGCAGCCGGACCGCCGGCCCGTGGACGGGGGTGAGCCAGCGCCGGCAGAGCGCCTCGGTGACCTGGGAGAGCGGGTAGCCGGCGTCCAGCATCTGCGTGCGCACCAGGTGGGTGGCGATGTCGCGGTCGCCCAGGCCGAACCACGTGGGCTCCACGGCGTACGCCGCGAGCTCGTCCTTCACGCTCCACGTCTCGTCGCGCCGGCCCCAGCCGCGCTCGAGGTCGATGCCCTCGCCCAGGGTGTACATCACGGTGTCCAGGTCGGGGCAGACCTTGAGGCCGTGGATCCACAGGTCGTCGGCGGTGTTGGCGACCACGGTGACGACGGCGTCGCGCTCGACGCCCGGGATCAGGCCCTCGGCGATGCCGTGGAGCAGGCCCTGCAGGAAGCGGGCGCCGCCCA
The DNA here is from genome assembly GCF_057747975.1 of Nocardia sp. 149-1B. Classification (NCBI taxonomy): domain Bacteria; kingdom Bacillati; phylum Actinomycetota; class Actinomycetes; order Mycobacteriales; family Nocardiaceae; genus Nocardia; species Nocardia sp. 149-1B. The sequence goes on along the minus strand of NZ_CM173233.1, from coordinate 3,418,554 downwards.
TGCCGCCCGACAGCACGGTGATGTTCTGCATGCGGATACCTTGCCGCACGGGGGAGTGCTCGCGGTCGCCGGTCGTCGCCCATAGCAGATCCGGGGTTGACTTTCGGGGTACGACAGGCATGTAATTCCCACAGTGTCGTTCACGATGTGGGGAGCGGCCGTACCGGGTCGAAAGGGCGAGGGCCGTGAGAGAACTGTTTCTCCTCGACGGGGACGCCGAGGAAGCAGGCTGGCAGGAACGTGCGCTGTGCGCACAAACCGACCCCGAGGCGTTCTTTCCGGAAAAGGGAGGCTCGACTCGGGAGGCCAAGAAGGTCTGCCTGACGTGTGATGTGCGAGACGACTGTCTTGAGTACGCCTTGATGAACGACGAGCGCTTCGGCATCTGGGGCGGGCTCTCCGAGCGGGAGCGCCGCAAGCTCAAGAAGCGCGCCGTCTGAGCTGGCCTCGTCACCCGAGCTCGCTCGGGTGACGAGGACTACGGCCGATCGAGCCTGCAGCCTGGATGCCCTGATCTCGACACGCCGGTCGCGACCTCGTGCCTCGGTCGCGCGGCTTGCTCGATCACCGCCATCGAGTCCGCTACCGCATCCTCGATCTCGACACGCCGGTCGCGACCTCGTGCCTCGGTCGCGCGGCTTGCTCGATCACCGCCATCGAGTCCGCTACCGCGTCCTCGATCTCGACACGCCGGTCGCGACCTCGTGCCTCGGTCGCGCGGCTTGCTCGATCACCGCCATCGAGTCCGCTACCGCGTCCTCGATATGGTTCGGGATCGTGAGTTCCTCGGTCTCAGCGCTGCTCGTCAGCCACGACGGCGCCCGGTGGCTGCCCGCCGTGATCGAGGGGCTGCGCGCCCAGCGCACCCCCGTCGACGACGTCGTGGTCGTCGACACCACCAGCAGGGACGGCAGCGCCGACCTGCTCCACGACGCCTTTAGCGGCGAGTTCGGCGAGGTCCTCAGCGCGCCGGGGTCGACCACGTTCCCGGCCGCCGTCGACCTCGGGCTCGACGAGCTGCGCCGGCGCGGCTCCACCTCCACGTGGGTCTGGATCATCCACGACGACGCCAACCCCGACCCGGGGGCGCTCGCCGCGCTGCTGGCGGCGGCCGACGCCGACCCGACGGCCGACATCCTCGGGCCCAAGCTGCGGGAGTGGCCCTCGCTGCGGCGCCTCCTCGAGCTCGGCGTGACGATCTCGGGCACCGGCCGCCGCGAGACCGGGCTCGAGCGCGGCGAGTACGACCAGGGCCAGCACGACCAGGTGCGCGAGGTGCTCGCGGTCAACACCGCCGGCATGCTGGTGCGCCGGTCGGTGCTCGAGGAGCTGGGCGGGCTCGACCCGCAGCTGCCGATCTTCGGCAACGACATCGAGTTCGGGTGGCGCGCCGCGATGGCCGGCCACCGCACGCTCGTGGTCCCCGACGCGATCGTCTTCCACGCCGAGGCTGCCCACCGCGGCCTGCGGCGTACGCCGTTGACGGGCCGGCACACCCACTACCAGGAGCGGCGTGCGGCGATCTACACGCTGCTCGTCAACGCCCGGCGCCGCGCGCTGCTGTGGCTCACCGTGCGGCTGGCGTTCGGGACCCTGCTGCGGATGATCGGCTTCCTGCTGGTGCGTGCCGTCGGCGAGGCGCTCGACGACCTGGCCGCCCTGCTGTCGATCTACTCCCACCCGGGCCAGGTGCGTGCGGCCCGTCGGGTGCGCCGCGAGCGGGGCCCCCTCGACGAGGAGCGCGCGCGACCCCTGCTGGCGCCGTGGTGGCTGCCCTACCGGCACGGCCTGGACTTCCTCGGCGACCTGGTCGCGGCGGCGACGAACCAGGCGCAGGACGTCGCCGAGCGCCGCCGGATCGCGGCCGCCGAGCACGCGCCCGCGAGCACCGTGTCGCGCCCGCGCTCGGAGGAGGACGAGCTCACCGAGGACACCGGCGCGGTCGCCCGCTTCCTGACCAACCCCATCGCGCTCGCGCTGGCCCTCGTCGTGCTCGTGGCGCTCGTCGGTGCCCGCGACGCTCTCGGCGACGTCGCCGGCGGCGGGCTCTCGCCCGTACCGGCCGGCGCATCGGACTGGTGGCGCCTGCAGACCGAGACCTGGCACCCCCTCGGCACCGGGACCGCGGTCCCGGCGCCGGCGTACCTCCCGGTGCTCGCGCTGCTCGCCACGCTGCTCGGCGGCAGTCCCGCCGCTGCGGTGTCGGCCGTGCTCGTGCTGACCGTGCCCGTGGGGCTGTGGGGAGCCTGGCGGTTCCTGCGCGTCGTGGGCCGGCTGGTCACCCCGACCGGGGCTCCGCGGTGGGCACTGCTCTGGGGCTCGGTGACGTGGGCGGTGGTGCCGGTCGCCAGCGGTGGCTGGGGCGACGGCCGGCTCGGGGTCGTCGTCGGATCGGCCCTGCTGCCGTGGCTCGCCCACGCGGCGCTCGGGTTCGCCGACCCCGCGGCGGACCGCCGTTGGCGGGCGGCCTGGCGCGCCGGCCTGCTGCTGACCGTGACCGCGGCGTTCGCTCCGGTGCTGTGGCTCTTCGCGTTGCTGCTCGGCCTGGTCGTGGTCGCCGCCGCCTTCGCGATCGTGCGGGGAGCCGGTCGCGACCGGTCTGTCTGGGGACCGCCGGCGGCAGCCCTGGGCCTGGTCCCGCTGCTGCTCTCGCCCTGGTGGCTGCCCGCGATCCAGCGTGGCGCGGCCGCGGCCCTGCTGCTCGACGTCGGCCGGCTCCCGGCTCCCGAGGTCGACGCGCTCGCGCTGGCCACCGGTCGGCTCGGCGACCTCGGCGCACCCTGGTGGCTCGGCGCGGTCCTCGCCGTCCTGGCCGTGCTCGCCGTCGTGCCCCGGATGACCCGGGTGCCGGTGCTCGTGTGCTGGGTGGTCGCGCTGGTCGCGGCGGTGCTGGCCGCGGTGCTCGGGACGTTCTCGATCACCCTTCCGGCCGCGACCGCGGACGCGGGGCTGGGTGCCCTGGTGGTCGTGCTGCAGGGCGCGCTGGTCGTGGCCGTCACCACCGGAGCCATCGGGCTCGCCCACGGTGCCGCGACCTGGCGCCGGGTGGGGGCGGGCCTGCTCGCGCTCGTGGCCGCCGCCGTACCCGTCGGGGGGCTCGTGTGGTGGTTCGCCGGTGCGAGCCCGGCCATCACCGACGGCGTCGACACCGACATCCCCGTCTACATGGTGCAGAGCTCCGAGGCCGGCGCCGCCCACGGGATCCTGGTGGTGCGCGGCGACGTCGAGGACGGCCTGACCTACACGGTGCGCCGCGGTGACGGGATGACCCTCGGCGAGGACGAGATCCTCGACCTGACCTCCGAGGACGATGCGTTCACCGCCGAGGTGCGCGAGCTCGTGTCGCGGCCGACGCCGAGCGTGATCGACCGACTCGGGCAGAGCGGCATCGAGTACGTCGTGCTCCCCTCGCCCGCCGACGGCGACGTGGCCTCCGTCCTCGACGCCGCTGCCGGGCTCGTGCAGGCGAGTGCCGCCGACCGCTCGACCCGCGCGTGGCAGGTCGACCGCCCCCTGGACTCCTCGTCGCTCGACGGCTCGACCTCGTGGCTGCGGGTGCTGCTCCTCGTCGTGCAGGGCGCCGGAACCGTGGCCGTCGCCGTTTTGTGCCTGCCCACCACCAGCCGGAGGCGATCGTCGTGAGCCACAGCGCACCCGCCGCCCCGGGACGTCGCTCGACGCGTCGTGGGTCCCGCGTCGACATCACGGTCGTGCTCGCGGTCGTGCTGCCGCTGCTCGCCGGGATCGCGGTCTTCCTGGTCCGGCCCGCCTCCACGTCCGGGTCCGACCACCCGCCCACGCGCGTCGCCCTGACTCGGGCGACGGTCGTGTGCCCGTCCGCGCTCGGCGACGCGGGCGTCTCGCTGACCAGCGCCGCCGAGGACGCCCAGGGACAGGTACAGGTGGGCCTCGGGGACGACCGTCGACCGGCGGACCTCGTCAGCGGTCAGGTCACGACCGTGGCCGGCGACCAGGGACCGGTGGCGGTGGCCGGTGAGGACGAGTCCGCTCCGGGGCTCGTCGCCGCCCGGTTCGCCGCCGGCCAGCCCGCGGCCCTCGCCTGTCCCGCCCCCGCGCCCCACGCGTGGTTCACCGGGGTGGGCGCCGGGGCCGGGCACACCTCCGTGCTCGAGCTGGCCAACCCCGACTCCGGCACCGCGGTCGCCGACGTCACCGTCTACGGCCGCAACGGCGTCATCGACGCGCCCCGGTTGCTGGGCGTGTCCGTGCCGGGCGGCACCAGCGTCCGGCTCGACCTCGCCGCGGAGATCCCCCGGCGCGACGAGCTCGCGATCGAGGTCGTCGCCTCCCGGGGCCGCCTGGGCGCCACGGTGCTCGACCGGTACGACGAGCTCGGTGGCGCGACACCCACCGAGGACTGGCTGCCCGCCCAGGCCGAGCCGGCCACGGACAACCTGCTCATGGGGCTCGCGCCGGGCGCGGGTCGCCGTACGCTCGTGGTCGCCAACGGCACCGACAGCGAGGTGCGAGCCGACGTCCGGGTCGTGACCGACAAGTCGGTGTTCGCGCCGAAGGGCCTGCCGGAGATCCGGATCGCCCCGCAGAGCGTGCAACGCATCCCGGTCTCGGACGTTCTCGGCCCGGCGATCGCCGACGGGGCGACCGGGCTGCTCGTGACCGGCAGCGGCCCGATCACCGCCACCGTCCGGTCGGTCGCGCGGGGCGATCTCTCCCACGCGGTCGCGGACACCCTCATCGACGGAGCGGCCACCGTGCTGCTGCCCGGGGGTGGCAAGGGCGTCGACAAGACCGTCGAGCTGGCCGGTGCCGTTCGCACCGGTGCCGTCACGGTGGTGGCCCGCTCTGCCACGGGCAAGGTGCTCGACACGGTCCGGGTCGACGTGGTGCCCGACGAGGGGGTCACCGTGAAGCTTCCCGCGGACGCGCTGCTGGTGACGGTCACGCCCGAGCGCACCTCCGTCGCCGGGGTGGTTCAGGTCTCGACGACCGGCAAGCACCCGGGGACCGCGGTGGTGCCGCTGACCCAGCCCGCGATGAACGGCCTCGTGCCCGACGTAGGGCCGGGACTGCCCTAGCCGCGGCTCGTGCGCCGACGTCGTCGCCGCGCGAGACGCGGTACCCCAGCACCGGCGAGTCGCAGGGATCAGTCGTCGCGGTCGTACCTCGGGTCGACCTGCTCGGCGTCGATGCCGAGCAGTTCGGCGACCTGCTCGACGACCACCGTGAGCACCATGGCCTCCAGCTCGGTGCGGTTCTCGCAGCGGTGCTCGATGGGCCGGCGGAACAGCACCAGCCGGGTCGGTGTGGTGCCGGAGCCGCGGACGAGCGAGGACAGCGGCACGGTGTCCGAGGACCAGTCGTCGGGGATCTGGGGAGTGTCCTCGACGGCGTACTCGACAAGGCCGAGGCGGTCCTGCCAGCGGGTGTCGATGTCGGTGACGATGTCGAGCGCCAGGTCGTCGAAGCGCTCCCGGGCCGTGCGGAGCTCGGGTCGCCCGGGGAGGGCGGGCAGCACCCCCGGGCCGCGCATGCCGCGGCCGCGCCGGTCGCGGATCCGTCGCTTCGGTGGGCCGCTCTCGGGCGCCGTGTCATCCACGCCGCGAGCCTAATCCGCCAGCGCGGGGGAGGCGGGTACCGTCAGCGACGTGAGTCCTGCCCGCCGCTGTTCGCGTACTGCCTGCGGCCGTCCCGCGGTGTGCACCCTGACGTACGTCTACGCGGACCAGACGGCGGTCCTCGGGCCGCTGGCCACCTACGCCGAGCCGCACGCCTACGACCTGTGCGAGCTGCACAGCGAGCGGCTCTCGGCCCCCCGGGGCTGGGAGGTGCTGCGGCTCGCGGCCGACCCGGCCGCCCAGGGACCGTCGAGCGACGACCTGCTGGCGCTCGCCGACGCGGTGCGCGAGGCCGCCCGCCCGGCGCCGCAACCCCGGGTCGCGCCCGCCGCGGAGACCGGTCGCGAGACCGCCCGACGCGGACACCTGCGGGTCCTCAGCAGCGACTGACTCGCCACCCCTAGGCTGTGCGTATGGCCGACACCCTCGACCCGGCGAACGTGCGTGCGGTCTTCAAGGCGTACGACGTACGCGGCGTCGTACCCGATCAGGTGGACGAGGACCTGGCCCGGGCGACCGGCAGGGCGTTCGTCGAGGTGGTGGGTGCGACCACGGTCGTGGTCGGGCACGACATGCGGCCGAGCTCACCCGGCATGGCCGGTGCGTTCGCCGAGGGCGCCAGTGCGGCCGGCGCCGACGTCGTGATGATCGGCCTCGCCTCCACCGACCAGCTCTACTTCGCCTCCGGGCACCTCGGTCACCCCGGCGCGATGTTCACGGCGAGCCACAATCCCGCTCAGTACAACGGCATCAAGCTGTGCCGCAGCCTGGCGCAGCCGGTCGGCCTCGACACCGGCCTGGCGCAGATCCGGGACCTGGTGGCCGGAGGCGCCGCGACCACCACCGCCCCCACGCAGCCGCCCGGCGCGATCACCGAGCACGACGTGCTCGAGGCCTACGCCGCGCACCTGCTCTCCCTCGCCCCGGTCACCGGCCGGCGGCTCAAGGTCGTGGTCGACGCCGGCAACGGCATGGCCGGACACACGGCGCCGGCGGTCTTCGCCCGGCTCGGCGACGCCGTCGAGCTGGTGCCGATGTACTTCGAGCTCGACGGCACGTTCCCCAACCATGAGGCCAACCCGATCGACCCCGCCAACCTCGTCGACCTCGAGCGCCGGGTCCTCGACGAAGGAGCCGACATCGGACTGGCGTTCGACGGTGACGCCGACCGCTGCTTCCTGGTCGACGAGCGCGGCCGCGCGGTCTCCCCGTCGACCCTGACCGCGCTGATCGCCGCGCGCGAGCTCGCCAAGGAGCCGGGCGCAACCGTGATCCACAACCTGATCACCAGCCGCGCGGTGCCCGAGATCGTCACCGAGCTCGGCGGCTCCCCGGTCCGCACCCGCGTCGGCCACTCGTTCATCAAGGCCACGATGGCCGAGACGGGGGCGATCTTCGGTGGCGAGCACAGCGGCCACTTCTACTTCCGCGACTTCTGGCGGGCCGACTCCGGCATGCTGGCCGCGCTGCACGCGATGGCCGCCCTCGCCGAGACCGAGCAGACCCTCTCCGAGCTCCTCGCGCGGTACGAGCGCTACGTGGTCAGCGGTGAGATCAACAGCGAGGTCGCCGACCCGGTCGCGGTGATGGCCGAGATCGAGGCGACGTACGCCGGGCAGGACGGCGTCAGCGTCGACCGCCTCGACGGACTCAGCGTGAGCCACGCGGACTGGTCGTTCAACGTCCGTCCGTCCAACACCGAGCCGCTGCTGCGGCTCAACGCCGAGGGTCGCGACGAACCCACCATGGCCGACATCCGCGACCGGGTGCTGACCCAGATCAGGAGAGACCGATGAGTGTGAACCCTGCAGCGAACATCGACCCCGAGCTGCTGAAGATCATCGTCTGCCCGGCGTGCCGGTCCGAGCTGGATCTCACCGAGACAGCCGGGGCGGCGGAGCTGGTCTGCCGCGGGTGCGGGCTCGCGTACCCGATCCGCGACGACATCCCGGTGCTCCTGGTCGACGAAGCCCGCAAGCCCTGACGGGGCCGGCCATGGTCACGTGGTTCGACGAGTCCCGCCTGGACGACGAGTCCGCGCTGGAGTCCGACGGCGCGCTGCGCCACCTCGCCGAGTCCGGCGCCCGGGTGCGCCGCGCCGCGGGTGACGCGGCCGAGGCGACGGCCGATGCGGTCGCGCGCTCCGAGGAGCTGGCCCGGCCGCGGGCGGTGATCGCCGCCGGCCCCGACTCCCGGCTGCTGCGCGCGGTGCTGGAGCCGTGGTGCCCGGTCCCGTTCGTGGCCTGGCCCGGACCCGCCCTGCCGGGGTGGGCCGGAAGCCTTGACCTCGTGGTGGTGCTGGCTCCCGACGGCGGCGACACCGGTACGGCGTCCGCGGTGGCCGAGGCCGTGCGCCGCGGCTGCCAGGTCGTGGTCGCCGCACCACCGGGGTCGATGGTGGCCGAGCACGCGGCCGGTCGCTGGAGCACGATCCTGCCGACCGACAACCGCGACCAGCTCGCCACGGCCGTCCTCGTCCTGGAGTACCTCGACCGGGTCGCGCTCGGTCCCCGTGCTGACGCCGAGCAGGTGGCCACCGCGCTCGACGAGGTGGCGATCGCCTGCTCGCCGCACCGCGACCTGGCCGTGAACCCCGCCAAGATGCTCGCGATCGCGCTCGCCGACACCAACCCGCTGGTCTGGGGTGGGTCCGTGCTGGCCGCGCGAGCAGCCCGCCGGGTCGCCGAGGCCATCCGTCGCGCCAGCGGCCGGACCGCGCTGGCCGGCGACGCCGACCACCTGCTGCCGGTGCTCGAAGCCACGCGGCCACGCGACGTGTTCGTGGACCCGTTCGCGGACGGACCGGCGGAGCTGCGCTCGATGCTGCTCGTGCTCGACGACGGAGCCGAGGAACCCGTGGTGCGTGAGCACCGCGGCCGGCTCCAGGCCGCGGCCGCCTCGCGCGGCGTACGCGTCGAGGCGTTGACCACCGACGCACCGACCGAGGTCGCCCGCTACGCATCGCTGATGCTCGGCGGCCGCTACGCCGCCGAGTACCTCCGCCTGGGGCTCGTGGAGGACTGAACCCGGCCCGCGTGGGGTAAGTCCCCAGGGTGCCGACCCAGAGCCCGCCCGCGGACCCGGTGACCTCCTCACCCGTGCCGAGCGCGCGCGACCCCTGGTTCGACAACGCCAAGATGGCGTTGGTGACGCTGGTGGTCGTGGGTCACGCGTGGACCCTGCTCCCCGACAACGCCGTCAACGCCCACCTCTACGACTTCCTCTATGCCTGGCACGTGCCGGCGTTCGTGCTCGTCACCGGCTACCTCTCGCGGTCGTTCAGCTACAGCCGGGTCCGGCTGTGGAAGCTGGTCCGCACGGTCGTGGTGCCCTACCTCGTCTTCGAGTGCGCGTTGGCGCTGTTCCGTGTCTACGTCGGGGGAGAGCGGCTCGAGGACCTGTTCCGCGACCCGCACTGGCCGATGTGGTACCTCGCCGCCCTGTTCCTGTGGCGGCTGATGACGCCGATCTTCCGTCCGCTGCCGGCCGGTCTCGTGGTGGCGGTCGCAATCAGCCTGGTGGCCGGGATGTACGCCGGCAACACCCTCGACATCGCCCGGGTGCTGGGCCTGTTGCCGTTCTTCGTGATGGGGCTCAAGGCCACGCCCGAGCGGCTCGAGCTGCTGCGGCACCACCGGGTGCAGGTCGCCGGTGTGGCGGTGCTCGTGGGCATCTGGGTGCTGACGACCTGGACCGACGTGTGGGCCAGCACCGAGTGGCTCTACTACCGATCGCGCTACGACGAGATGGGCCACGCCGACGACCTCCACGCCCTGCTGACCCGGGCGCTGGTGCTCGCGATCGGCGCCCTGGGCGCGTGCGCCTTCCTCGCGCTGGTGCCGCGCGTCTCGGGATGGTTCAGCCGGATGGGTGCCTGGACGCTGGTCGTCTACCTCTTCCACGGCTTCGCGGTGAAGGGCGCCGCGTACGCCGGCTACGGCGACTGGGCCGCCTCGCACGCCCTGCTCGCGATCGCGGTCACGACGCTCGCGGCGGTGGGTCTGGCCCTCGTGCTGGCGTGGCACCCGGTGGCGAGCCGGCTCAACGACGTGGTCGACCCCCTGGGCTACGCCGAGCGCCACGTGCGGCACGCCGTCGAGATCACCGTGGTCAAGGACCAGGTCCAGCCCGAGATCGAGGCGGAGATCGTGGCCGAGATCGCGGCGGCCCACCCGGAACGCGCCTCGGTGCATCCCGGCTGATCGGTGACCAGGGCCACCCGGACGAAGGACCTTCGGTCCGGGTGGTGAGGACCCTCGCGCGGCGAGGATGGCCGCATGACCGGCACGGGTGGGCACGAGCGCGCGCACCCACAGGTGCCCGAGGTACTTGTCGTAGGCGGGGGTGTGAGCGGCCTGGCCACGGCGTACTTCCTGCGCCAGCGGCTGGGCCCCGACGCCGGCGTGCGGGTCCTCGAGTCCGGTCCCCGCGCCGGCGGGAAGGTCCACACCCTCCGCGTCGCGGGGCGAGCGTTGGACACCGGACCCGACGCCTACCTCGCGCGCGCGCCGGAGCTGCGCGGGCTCATCGAGTCACTTGGCCTGACCGCGGACGTCGTCGAGCCCCGGAGCACGGGCAGCTACGTCTGGTCCCGCGGCGCCTTGCGGGCGCTGCCGCCCGGGATGGCGTTCGGCCTGCCGGAGCGGCTGGTGCCACTGCTGCGATCGCGCCTGCTCGCCCCCCACGAGGTGGCGCGGGCCGGGCTCGACCTCGTGCTGCCGCCGACCAGGCTGGCCGAGGACCCGTCCGTCGCCGACCTGGTGCGGCCGCGGTTCGGAGCCGGCGTCTACGACCGGCTGGTCGCGCCCCTGCTCGGAGGCGTGCACGCCGGCGATCCCACCACCCTGAGCGCCACCAGCACGGTCCCGGAGATCGCCGCGATGGCGCGCTCGGGACGCAGCCTCTACCTGACGATGCGGCGCCGGCGTCGGAGCGCGCCCCGCCCCGCCGGCCGTCCGAGTGCGCCCCTGGTCTCGTTGCGCGGCGGACTGTCCCGCCTCACCGACCGGTTGGTCGAGGAGCTCGGGAGCGACGCAGTCGTGACCGGCGCCCCGGCGCGGCGGCTCGAGCGCGGCGCCGACGGCTACACCGTGCACACCGACGCCGGGGCATTCGCCGCGGCCCGGGTCGTGCTCGCCACCCCGGCGTACGTCACCGCCGATCTCCTCGCCGACCTCGCGCCCGCGGCCTCAGGGCTGTTGCGCAGCATCGAGTACGTCGACGTCGCCAACGTGACGCTCGCCTTCCGCCGCGACCAGGTGCCGGCCCTCCCGCCGGGCACCGGCTTCCTCGTCCCGCCGGTCGAGCGCGAGCTGGTCGTGGGTTGCAGCTGGCTGTCGCAGAAGTGGCCGCAACCCGACGACGAGATCGTCCTGGTCAAGACCATGGTCGGCCGGGCCGGCGACGCCCGCTGGCTGGCGATGGACGACGAACGGCTCGTGGGCGAGGTCCGCGAGGCACTGGGCCGGATGCTCGGCATCCACGCCGAGCCCGTCGACCGTGTCGTCCAGCGGTGGCCCGCCGCCATGCCGCAGTACGCCGTCGGGCACGCCGCCCGGCTGACGGCGCTCGACGCCGAGCTGACCGGCCTGCCGGGGATCGCGCTGACCGGCGCGGCGTACCGCGGCGTCGGTCTCGCCGGCTGCGTGGCCCAGGCCGAGGCGACCGCCCGAGAACTCACCGCCCGAGGAGCGTCCGTATGAACCACCCCGCCGGTCACCCCGCCGGTCACCCCACCGGTCACCCCGCTGGGATCGCCCTGCCTCGCTCGATCGACTACGGCCAGCGGCCGATGCTGGTGTTCTGGGAGGTGACCCGCGCCTGTCTGCTGGCCTGTCGGCACTGCCGTGCGTCCGCGGAGCGCGACCCGCTGCCCGGCGAGCTCAGTGGCGCCGAGGGCCGCGCGCTGATCGACCAGGTCGCGGCGTTCGGGCGCCCCTACCCGATCCTGATCCTCACCGGGGGCGACTGCCTGCTGCGTCCGGACGTGTTCGAGATGGTGGAGCACGCCAACAGCCTCGGCATTCCCGTCGCGATGTCCCCATCGGTCACCCCGATGCTGACTCCCGACGCCATCGCGCGGATGGTCGAGTCCGGCGTCAAGGCGGTGTCCCTGAGCCTCGACGGCGCCACACCGGCCACCCACGACAACGTCCGCGGCATCCCGGGTCACTTCGACCAGACGGTGCTGGCGATCCGCGCCCTGGTCGAGGCCGGGCTCAAGGTGCAGATCAACACCACGGTGATGCGCGCCAACCTCGACGAGCTCGCGGACATCGCCGCGCTGATGGCCGAGACCGGGGTCGCGATCTGGGAGGTCTTCTTCCTGGTGCACGTGGGCCGGGGCGAGGCGACCGGGGCGATCACGGCCGCCGAGCACGAGGACGTGTGCCACTTCCTCTTCGACTCCTCCCACTACGGCTTCACGGTCCGCACCGTGGAGGCGCCGTTCTTCCGCAGGATCGTCGTCCAGCGCAAGGCCGGCGCACCGGCGCCGGCGACCGCGACGTACCTGCGGCTCCGCGACCGTCTCGTCGAGCTCGCGGGCCCGATCGAGGGCCGGTCCACCGCGCACACGGTCTCGACCCGCGACGGCAAGGGGATCGTGTTCGTCGCCTACGACGGCGAGGTCTACCCGGCGGGCTTCCTCCCGCTGCCGCTGGGCTCGGTGCGTGACACGCCGCTGGCCGAGATCTACCGCGACAACGAGGTGCTGCGCAGCATCCGGGCCTCGGAGTTCAGCGGCCGGTGCGGGCGGTGCGAGTTCGCCGACCTGTGCGGCGGCTCCCGGGCCCGGGCGTACGCCGACACCGGCGACCCGCTCGCCGAGGACTCCGCCTGCATCTTCCAGCCGGCCCTCACCTGAGCCTGGACGCGGGCGCGTTGCGGACCGCCCGATAGCCTTCCGCCCATGGCTGGTGGGTTGTTCGCGCTGCTCGACGACGTCGCCGCGCTCGCGCGGCTTGCCGCGGCGTCGGTCGACGACGTCGGTGCAGCCGCCGGCCGGGCCACCACGAAGGCGGCGGGCGTGGTCGTGGACGACACCGCGGTGACGCCGCAGTACGTCCACGGTGTCACCGCGGACCGTGAGCTGCCGATGATCCGCCGCATCGCGATCGGCTCGATCCGCAACAAGCTGCTGCTGATCCTCCCCGTGGCGCTGGTGCTCAGCCAGTTCCTGCCGTGGCTGCTGACCCCGATCCTGATGCTGGGCGGCGGCTACCTCTGCTTCGAGGGCGCCGAGAAGGTCTGGGGCCGGATCCGCGGTCACGACGCCCATGCCGCCCCGGTGGCCGAGGCCGGTGCCGACGCCGAGAAGGAGATGGTCAGCGGCGCGATCCGCACCGACCTGATCCTGTCGGCCGAGATCATGGTGATCGCGCTCAACGAGGTCGCCGACGAGCCGTTCCTCAGCCGCCTGCTGATCCTGGTGATCGTCGCGATCGTCATCACCATCGGCGTGTACGGCGTGGTCGGGGTGATCGTGAAGATCGACGACGTCGGCCTGCACCTGACCCAGCGCCGCTCGACCGCGCTGCAGCGGCTCGGGCGGGGACTGGTCGCGTTCATGCCGCGGCTGCTCGCCACGATCTCGGTGGTCGGCACGGCCGCGATGCTGTGGGTCGGCGGCCACATCGAGCTGGTGGGGCTCGACGACCTCGGCTGGCACGCGCCGTACGACGCCGTGCACCACCTCGAGGACAAGGTTCACCACGCGGTCGGAGCCGCCGGCGGCGCACTCGGCTGGCTGGTCAACACCGTCGCCTCGGCCGTCCTCGGCCTGCTCGTGGGGGCGGTCACCGTCGCCGTCATGCACCTGCTGCCGTTCGGCAAGAAGGCCGCCCCGGCGCACTGAGCGGCCGACCGAGCGACAGACCGAGCGCGAGGATTCCGTCTCCCGGCGATCGCCGTCCTACGCTTGCCGGGTCCGCGTGGGAGATCCCAAGACGTGCAGATGCACGACGCAGACCTGACTCCACACTCCCGAGGAGACGAACGATGGACTACAAGGTCGCCGACCTCAGCCTTGCCGACTACGGCCGGACCGAGATCACCCTCGCCGAGCACGAGATGCCGGGTCTGATGGCGATGCGCGAGCGCTACTCCGAGAGCAAGCCGCTGGCCGGCGCCCGGATCGCCGGCTCGCTGCACATGACGATCCAGACCGCCGTGCTCATCGAGACCCTGGTCGCGCTCGGCGCCGAGGTGCGCTGGGCCTCCTGCAACATCTTCTCCACCCAGGACCACGCGGCCGCCGCGATCGCGGTCGGCCCGAACGGCACCCCCGAGGACCCCCAGGGCGTCCCGGTCTTCGCCTGGAAGGGCGAGACGCTGGAGGAGTACTGGTGGTGCACCCAGCAGATCCTCGACTGGCCCGGCGGCGACCTGCCGAACATGATCCTCGACGACGGTGGCGACGCCACGATGCTCGTGCACCTCGGCGTCCAGGCCGAGAAGACCGGTCAGGCCCCCGACCCGGCCTCGGCCGGCAGCACCGAGCAGCGGATCGTCTTCGAGGTCCTCAACAAGGTCCTCGCCGAGAACACCGACCACTGGACCCCGATCGCCAACTCCATCAAGGGCGTGACCGAGGAGACCACCACCGGCGTGCACCGTCTCTACGAGATGATGCGCGAGGGCACGCTGCTCTTCCCGGCGATCAACGTCAACGACTCCGTCACCAAGTCGAAGTTCGACAACAAGTACGGCTGCCGTCACTCGCTGATCGACGGCATCAACCGGGCGACCGACGTCCTCATCGGCGGCAAGGTCGCTGTGGTCTGCGGCTACGGCGACGTCGGCAAGGGCTGCGCCGAGTCGCTGCGCGGCCAGGGTGCCCGCGTGATCGTCACCGAGATCGACCCGATCTGCGCGCTGCAGGCATCGATGGACGGCTACCAGGTCATCACGATCGAGGACGCCCTCCCGTACGCCGACATCATCATCACCGCGACCGGCAACAAGAACGTCGTGACCGTCGACCACATGCGGTCGATGAAGCACAACGCGATCGTGGGCAACATCGGCCACTTCGACAACGAGATCGACATGGCCGGGCTCGAGGCCCCGGGCGTCGCGGAGCGCAAGAACGTCAAGCCGCAGGTCGACGTGTGGACCTTCCCGACCGGGAAGTCGATCATCGTGCTCTCCGAGGGTCGCCTGATGAACCTCGGAAACGCGACCGGCCACCCGTCGTTCGTGATGTCGAACTCCTTCACCAACCAGGTGCTCGCCCAGATCGAGATCTTCACCAAGACCGAGGAGTACCCGGTCGGCGTCTACGTGCTGCCCAAGCACCTCGACGAGGAGGTCGCCCGCTTGCACCTCGACGCGCTCGGGGTGAAGCTGACCCGCCTCAGCGAGGAGCAGGCCGCCTACCTCGGCATCGACGTCGCCGGCCCCTACAAGCCGGAGCAGTACCGGTACTAGGTGAGCTGCCCCCGCCCGAGCCTGCGCGGGCGGGGACCTAGCAGCCAGGTCGAGTAGCCGCGCGAGCGAGGAACGAGCTCGCGACCGGCGTATCGAGACCTGTGATCAGTGGGGCGGTCAGATGAGGCCGCCCCACTCGCACGTCCTCGACCCGTCGAGGGGTGAACACGACCCGGCGAGGCGCACTAGGGCAAGATGGACCCCATGAGCGAGCAGGCGGCCGAGAGTCTCACCAAGGGCCGCATCCTGGTTGTGGACGACGACGCCTCGCTGGCCGAGATGCTGACGATCGTGCTGCGCCAGGAGGGCTTCGAGAGCCACATGGTCGGCCGGGGTGACCTGGCGATGGACGCGTTCCGCGACTACCACCCGGACCTCGTGCTGCTCGACCTGATGCTGCCCGGCAAGGACGGCATCGACGTGTGCAAGGAGATCCGCGCCGAGTCCGGAGTCCCGATCGTGATGCTGACGGCCAAGGGCGACACCGTCGACGTCGTCGTGGGCCTCGAGTCCGGCGCCGACGACTACGTCGTAAAGCCGTTCAAGCCCAAGGAGCTCATCGCGCGGATCCGCGCCCGCGTGCGCCGCTTCGACGCCCCGAGCCAGGAGACGCTGACGATCGGGGACCTCGCGATCGACGTCGCCGGCCACGCGGTCACCCGCGCCGGTGAGCGGATCAGCCTGACCCCGCTCGAGTTCGACCTCCTCGTGTGCCTGGCTCGCAAGCCGTGGCAGGTGTTCACCCGCGAGGTGCTCCTCGAGCAGGTGTGGGGCTACCGGCACGCCGCCGACACCCGCCTGGTCAACGTCCACGTCCAGCGGCTGCGGTCGAAGGTCGAGCACGATCCCGAGAACCCCGAGATCGTGGTGACGGTCCGCGGCGTGGGGTACAAGGCCGGAACGGCCTAGGACGCGGTGCTCCGCCTGCGCTCCCCGGTCGACGAGCACCGGTTGCCGGAGTCCCTCCGCCGGGGGTTCACCTTCTGGCGGCGCTCGATCCAGGCGCGCGTGGTCGCCAGCACGTTGATCCTCTCCGCGGGGGTCGTCAGCGTCGTGGGGTGGTTCCTGCTCCAGCAGACCCGCGACGGCCTGCTCGAGCACCGGGTCGACGCGGTCGTCGCCGAGGCCAACGACGAGACCGAGGAGGCCCGGGACCTGCTCAAGGCGGCCCCGGGCATCGACAGCGACGCGTTCGGCCAGCAGCGCTCGCTCGCGGCGACGCTGATCCAGCGCGGCGAGACCCGGGGCTACTCCGTCGTGCTCGTGGGCCCGACCACCCCGGGCAGCCGCATCGCCGAGGGTGGCGCGAACTTCACTCCCGGACTGGACACCGGCAGCGTGCCCGAGTCGCTGGAGGAGCACTTCGACTCGGCCACGGCGACGGCGTGGACCTACACCACCATCCGGCGCACCGACGCCGACGGTGCGGTCGTGGAGCGCCCCGGGATCGCCGTCGGCTCCCAGGTGCAGCTGCCGTCCGACGCGCAGTCGTACACGCTCTACTACCTCTTCCCCCTCGACGAGCAGGAGGAGACCCTGGCGCTGGTCACCCGGGCGCTGCTCACCGCCGGCATCCTGCTGCTGGTGCTCGTCGCGGGGATGACCTGGTTGGTGACCCGGCAGGTCGTCACCCCGATCCGGCTCGCCCGCCAGGTCGCCGAGCGGCTGGCCGCCGGCCAGCTGCAGGAGCGGCTCAAGGTGTCCGGCGAGGACGACCTTGCCCGGCTCGCGACCTCGTTCAACCAGATGGCCAGCAACCTCCAGCGCCAGATCCGCCAGCTCGAGGAGCTGAGCCGGGTGCAGCGGCGGTTCGTCTCCGACGTCTCCCACGAGCTGCGCACGCCGCTGACCACGGTGCGGATGGCCGGCGACGTGCTGCACGACGCCCGGCAGGGCTTCGACCCGGCGACCGCCCGCGCGGCCGAGCTGCTGCAGACCGAGCTCGACCGGTTCGAGACACTGCTCGCGGACCTGCTCGAGATCAGCCGCTTCGACGCCGGCGCGGCGGTGCTCGAGCTCGACGACGTCAACCTCGTCGACGTGGCCCGCCGGATCGTCGACGTCACCCGTCCGCTCGCCGAGCAGCGGCACGTGCAGGTCGTGGTCCGCGCCCCCGACACACCCTGCCTCGCGGAGGCCGACGTACGCCGGGTGGAGCGCATCGTGCGCAACCTGGTCACGAACGCCATCGACCACGCCGCCGCGGACGGACCGGGCGCCGGCATCGTGATCCACGTCGGCGGGGACGAGCACGCGTCCGCGATCGCGGTGCGCGACCACGGGGTCGGGCTGGCGCCGGGCGAGGCGTCGATGGTGTTCAACCGGTTCTGGCGGGCCGATCCCGCGCGGGCGCGGACCAGCGGGGGCACCGGCCTGGGCCTCTCGATCGCGCTGGAGGACACCCACCTGCACGGCGGGTGGTTGCAGGCCTGGGGCCGTCCCGGCGAGGGTGCCCAGTTCCGGCTCACCCTGCCGCGTCGAGCCGGCGGGGTGCTGCGGCACAGCCCGCTGCCGCTGGTGCCGGCCGATGTCGCGGAGCCGGTCTCGTGACCCGCCGGCCGCTGTCCGCCCTCCGCGCCCTGGTGGGGGTGCTGATCCTCGCCGCCCTGGCCGGCGGCTGCGTCCGGGTGCCCGACCGGGGCCCGGTGGTCGAGACCCGCTCGGGGGGCGACCTCTCGTCGGACTCCGGGTTCTTCTTCGATCCGCGGCCCCCTGAGCACGGTGCGGCGCCGGCCGAGATCGTCCGGCAGTTCCTGATCGCGATGCTCGCGGTCCCGGTGAGCACCAAGGTGGCGCGCGAGTACCTCACCGAGGACGCCGCCGCGTCCTGGGACCCGAAGCAGGAGACGATCACCTACGCGGCCCCACCGACGCCGACCGGCGACGGCCGGGACGTGTCGATCACCCTTGCCGGCGCCCACCACCTCGACAGCCGGCGCGCCTGGCGCGGCGCGCTCCCGCGGGACGAGCGGTCGATCGACTTCACGATGTCGATCGAGGACGGGGAGTGGCGCATCTCGGGGCTGCCGGACGCGCTGATCGTGCCCGAGGACTGGTTCCAGCAGTACTTCCGCCAGGTCTCGCTCTACTACTTCGACCCGACCGCCACGATCCTGACACCGGAACCGGTGTACGTCCCTCGCGGCGACCAGCTCGCCTCGACGCTCACGGAGGCGTTGCTTACGGGTCCCTCGCCCGGCCTGTCCCGGGTGATCCAGAGCTTCATCCCGCCCGGGCTCGAGGTCTCCGTCGGGGTGACGGTCTCCGACGACGGTCTCGCCGACATCCTTCTGACGGGGGAGGCCGGTCAGCTCAGCGCCGACACGATCGAGATGATGCTCGCCCAGCTCGCCTGGACGCTGCGGCAGGAGCCCGCCGTCAAGAGCATCCAGCTCTCGATCAACGGCGACCCGGTCCCCCTGCCGGGCGGCGTGTCGACGTACCGCGTCGACGGCGGCGCCCAGTTCGACCCCGCCGGCTTCCAGGCGAGCCCGTTGCTCTTCGGTCTGCGCCGGGGCGGTCTCGTCTCCGGCACGCCTGCGGGCCTGTCGCCGGTCGACGGCGTCCTCGGCGGCCGGACCCTGGGGTTGAGCTCGGTCGGCGTGAGCCTCGACGCGAGCTCGGTGGCCGGCGTCGGCGCCGGCGGCACCTCCGTGCTCCTCGGCCACCTCGGCGCCACCAGCGACGACGAGGTGCAGACCGTGGTCAGCGGGGGGCAGGACTTCCTCAAGCCCGCGTGGGACTTCTCCGGGCGGATGTGGCTGGTGGACCGGACCTCTCGCGGCGCACGTGTGTCGTACGTCGAGGGGACCACCGTGCGCCCGCTGCAGGTCCCGGGCATCACCGGCGAGCGCATCCGGTCGTTCCTCGTCTCGCGCGACGGCACCCGGCTCGTCGCGGTGGTCGACGGCGCGGACGGGGACTCGGTCGTCGTCAGCCGGATCGAGCACCGAGGCACAGGCCGCGTGCTCGGGGCGACGCGGGCGATGCGGATCGGAGCCAGCGTGGATGCCGGGCTCCCGATCCGGGCGATCGCCTGGCGCAGCGCCAGCAGTGTCGCGATCCTCAACCCGCCGCTGGCGACGTCGCTGGCATCGGTGGAGGTGGCTTCGGTCGACGGCTCGCCCTCGCTCCAGGACTCCTCTCCGATCAGGGTCGAGGGGCTGCTCTCCGGCCTCGTCGGCTCGCCGGCCGCGGACGAGCCGGTCTTCGGGCTCACCCGCCGGTCGCTGGTCGACATCGATCGGGCGGACCAGCGCGCGACGACCTTGCGCAAGGGCACGTCGGCGGTCGTCTACGTCGGCTGAGGCCCCGTGTGCGGCTCCGTGTGCGGTCTCGTCCACAGCCTCGGCAGACGGACTTGAGCCACGCGTCGCGCCCTGGTGCGATCGAGCATGCTCCGCGACGTCCTGGACGGTTCGCTCGACCTGCTGCTCGGCGGCTCCTGCGTCGGATGCGCGCGTCCTGGCCGGGCCCTGTGCGACGGGTGTGCGGCGGCACTCCCTGCGGCGGCGCGGCCCGCTTGGCCCACGCCCGTGCCGGCCGGCCTGGTGTCGCCGTGGGCGGCCGCGACGTACGACGGCGTGGTGCGTGCCATGGTGCTGGCCCACAAGGAGCACCGGGTGCTCGCGATGCGGGCCCCTCTCGGACGGCTGCTCGCGCAGGCGGTCGGGTCAGCGCTCGCGGACGCGCCCGCCGGGCCGGTCGTGCTCGTGCCGGTGCCCTCGCGCCCCGGCACGGCCCGGGCCCGGGGCCACGACCCGACGTGGTCGATCACCGTGCGCGCAGCGAGGCTCGCCCGGGCCGAGGGACGCGACGTGGTCGCCATGCGCCTCCTGCGGAGCCGGCAGGGGGTCCTCGACCAGGCGGGACTCGGTGCAGCCGAGCGGGCCAGCAACCTCTCCGGCTCGATGCACTGCCCGGGGGCCGCGTTGCACCGCCTGGGTGCTCGCCGTCCGCGCGCGCACCTCGTGGTCTGCGACGACGTCCTCACCACCGGTTCGACCGCACGCGAGGCCCAGCGTGCTCTCCAGGCGGTCGGCCTCGCCGTGGTCGCGGTCGCCGCCGTGGCGGCCACCCGACGACGTACAGCGGGGCCGGCGGCGTCGTGGGACCTGGGTCCCTTTTGAATGCCGATGCGTTCGACTAACGTCTGTGCATGGAGTCCGTCCGGGTCCGTGGTTGCGTCGTCGGGACGCGCCGGTCCACCCGGGCGTCAGGTCGACAAGCCGATGCCAGTCGCAGGCAAAACGGTCCACGTAAGACACTCCTCGCCGGTCTCCGGCGGGGAGCGTCGATCACGGTGCGGCTTAGTAGTAAGTCCTGCCTCGGCCCCGTCGCCAGATGCGGCGCCGGCCGGGAGAAGGTCAGTAGTGGCATCCAAGCTGCGAGCACCTCAGCAGGCGAGTGTGGGGTCGAAGACCAGGTCGGCCGGACGGACTCCTTCCTCCACCTGGAGCACCGGACCTCTCAACAGAGGTGCCGGCGGGCCGATCTGCGTCTGGAAGGGCGTGCTCGGGTGCTGGATCATCGTTGAAACCAACTGTGCAACGGGAGGTTCACATGGAAGTTGTGGTCACCGGTCGTCATTGCGAGATCTCGGACAGGTTCCGTAGTCACGTCGACGAGAAGCTGGGCAAGCTCGAGAAGCACGACCATCGCATCATCCGCGTGAACGTGGAGGTCGAGTGTGAGCGCAATCCGCGCCAGGCCGACCGTGCTGTGCGCCTCCAGCTGACCGCGCTGTCGAAGGGGCCCGTGATCCGGGCCGAGGCCACCGCCGCCGACAAGATGGCGGCTCTCGACCTCGCGCTGGACAAGATGGCGGCACAGATGCGCCGGGCGTCCGACCGGCGCCGCGTGCACCGCGGACGGCGTACGCCGGTCTCGGTCGGCGAGGCGCTCGCCGACGGCTTCGCGGCTGTCGAGGAGACCGCTGAGGACGAGCAGGTGACCACCACCCACCGCCAGGTCGGGCCGATCGACGTCGCCGGCGACGGACCGTTGGTGGTGCGGGAGAAGACCCACAACGCCAGTCCGATGACCCTGGACCAGGCGCTCTACGAGATGGAGCTGGTGGGCCACGACTTCTACCTCTTCGTCGACAAGGAGAACGACCGGCCCTCGGTCGTCTACCGACGCCGTGGCTACGACTACGGCGTGATCTCGCTGGACGTCGAGGCGACGGTCTGAGACGTACGACCGGGCCTGAGGGGCCGATCGGATGACCGGGGTGGTCCTAACGGGCCACCCCGGTCCCGCGCCTGGGCCACCCGTCCGTGCACGTCAGGGGGCCTGATCGTGCCATGATGCGCCCATGGGAGAAGCGACGATCGAGGGCGGGCGCGAGCCGATCCGGGTGCTCGTGGTCGACGACCAGGAGCTGTTCCGTCGAGGCCTGACCATGCTGCTCGGCATCGAGTCCGGCATCCACGTCGTCGGCGAGGCCGGTGACGGGGTCGAGGGCACCACCCTTGCCGAGACGGCCGCCCCCGACGTCGTGCTGCTCGACATCCGGATGCCCAAGCGCTCCGGCATCGAGGCCTGCCTGGCGATCAAGGAGGCAGTCCCGTCCGCGAAGATCATCATGCTGACGGTCTCCGACGAGGAGGCCGACCTCTACGAGGCGGTCAAGAGCGGGGCCTCCGGCTACCTGCTCAAGGACTCCTCGATCGAGGAGGTCGCCCAGGCGGTGCGGGTCGTCGCCGACGGCCAGTCGCTGATCAGTCCGTCGATGGCGGTCAAGCTCATCGACGAGTTCAAGCAGATGTCGCGACCCGAGCGGGACCACGTCCCCGGGCTGCGACTGACCGAGCGCGAGCTCGAGGTCCTGCGCCTGGTCGCGCGCGGCATGAACAACCGCGAGATCGCCAAGGAGCTGTTCATCAGCGAGAACACCGTGAAGAACCACGTGCGCAACATCTTGGAGAAGCTCCAGCTCCACTCCCGCATGGAGGCCGTGATGTACGCCGTCAAGGAGAAGCTCTTGGAGCTTCCCTGAGTGCGGCCGGAGGCCGCACTCAGGATGAGAAGCGAAGGTTGAGGAGCGTCGGCGGAGACCGGAGCGCAGCGACGGGCTCCGCGACGCGTCTCGAAACCCGGTGAGACGAGAGTCGGCCTCGTTCGCGACGGTGGTTTCGAGGCTCCCTTCGAGGCTCGCTTCGCTCGCACCTCAGGACAAGCGCTTCGCTCGCACCTCAGGACAAGCGCTGCGCTGGCTACTCGACCAACGAGTGTCGGCATCCTGATCTAGGGTCTGGCGTCGTGGTCGACTCGCTGAGCAACGCCCAGGCCCGCCGGATCGCGCTCGCCGCCCAGGGCTTCCTCGACAAGCCCCACGCCGAGCCCACGATGCGCACGTTCCAGCGCACGCTCGAGCGCACCGGCGTGCTCCAGGTCGACTCGGTCAACGTGCTCCAGCGGGCGCACTACATGCCGTTGTACTCGCGGATGGGTCCCTATGACGTCGAGCTGCTGCGTCGCGCCGCCGAGGGTCGCCCGCGCCGGATCGTGGAGTACTGGGCTCACGTCCAGGCGTTCATGCCGGTCGAGCTGTGGCCGGTGATGCGGCACCGCATGGAGGCCTTTCGCGGCAAGCGCGGCAAGTGGGGCTTCGTCGCCGAGAACGACCGGCTCGAGCAGAACCTGCTCAGCGAGGTGCGCGACCGGGGGGCCTCGACCGCTCGCGATCTGGACGAGGGTCTACCGCGCACGAAGGACAGCTGGGGCTGGAACTGGTCGGAGACCCGGCGGATGCTCGACTACCTCTACACCGCGGGGGAGCTCGCGATCGCCGGGCGCAACAGCCAGTTCGAGATCCTCTACGACCTGCCCGAGCGGGTGCTCCCACCCGAGGTGCTCGCGCAACCGACCCCCACAGTCGCGGAGGCCAGCCGCGAGCTGGTGCGCAGGGCCGCCCTCTCCCACGGTGTCGCGACCGTCCAGGACCTGCGCGACTACTACCGGATGGAGCTCGCGCACACGACCCAGGCGGTCGCCGAGCTGGTCGAGGACGGCGAGCTGCTTCCGGTCGCGGTCGACGGCTGGAAGCGCCCGGCCTACCTGCACCGCGATGCGCGGCTGCCCCGGTGGGTCCGGGCCCGGGCACTGCTGAGCCCCTTCGACCCCGTGGTCTGGGAGCGCGCCCGCACGGAGGCCCTGTTCGACTTCCACTACCGCATCGAGATCTACGTGCCGGCGGAGAAGCGGGTGCACGGCTACTACGTGCTGCCGTTCCTGCTCGGCGACAGGATCGTGGCCCGCGTCGACCTCAAGGCCGACCGCCAGCACGACGCGGGTGCGGGCCGGTTGCTGGTCAAGGCGGCGTACGCCGAGCCGTCGGCGCCCGCCGAGACGGCCGAGGAGCTCGGCGCGGAGCTGCGCCGCCTGGCCGGCTGGCTCGGGCTCCGCTCGATCGCCCTCGAGCCGCGGGGTGACCTCGCGCCGGCGTTGAGCCGATTCGTGGCGGACGGCCGTGTCGAGGACCGGTTCGTTTAGGGCCGCCTCGGGCGCCTGGGTAGAGTGAGCGAGGTCTGTCTACCCCATCCAGGAGTCCGTGCCTCGTGCCTGCCATTCTCGACAAGATCCTCCGCATCGGCGAGGGCAAGATCCTGCGCCAGCTCGAGGCCATCTCCCAGGCGGTCAACGCCATCGAGGACGACTTCGTCGCGATGAGCGACGCCGAGCTCCAAGGCATGACCGCGGAGTTCAAGGAGCGGCTCGCCAACGGCGAGACCCTCGACGACATCATGCCCGAGGCCTTTGCGACCGTCCGCGAGGCCGCGCGCCGCGTGATCGGCCTGCGACCCTTCGACGTCCAGGTCATGGGCGCCGCGGCGCTGCACCTCGGCAACATCGCCGAGATGAAGACCGGTGAGGGCAAGACGCTGGTCGCCGTGCTGCCGTCATACCTCAACGCGCTGTCGGGCAACGGCGTCCACATCGTCACCGTCAACGACTACCTGGCCAAGTTCCAGTCCGAGATGATGGGCCGGGTCCACCACTTCCTCGGGCTCTCCGTCGGGGTGATCCTGCCCGAGATGCGCCCCGACCAGCGGCGCGAGGCCTACAACTGCGACATCACGTACGGCACCAACAACGAGCTCGGCTTCGACTACCTGCGCGACAACATGGCGGGCTCGATCGAGGAGTGCGTCCAGCGCGGCCACAACTTCGCGGTCGTCGATGAGGTCGACTCGATCCTCATCGACGAGGCGCGGACCCCGCTGATCATCAGCGGGCCCACGCAGGACGAGGTGCACTGGTACGCCGAGTTCGCCAAGATCGTCAAGACCCTCGTCCGCGACGAGGACTACGAGGTCGACGAGAAGAAGCGCACGATCTCCGTCCTCGAGCCCGGCATCACCAAGGTCGAGGACCACCTGGGCATCGACAACCTCTACGACTCGGTCAACACCCCGTTGATCTCGTTCATGAACAACTCCATCAAGGCCAAGGAGCTGTTCCACCACGACAAGGAGTACGTCGTCATCAACGGCGAGGTACTCATCGTCGACGAGCACACCGGCCGCATGCTGGCCGGCCGCCGCTACAACGACGGCCTGCACCAGGCGATCGAGGCCAAGGAGGGGGTGGAGGTCCGCGAGGAGTACCAGACGCTCGCGACCGTCACCCTGCAGAACTACTTCCGCCTCTACGAGAAGCTCTCCGGCATGACCGGTACGGCCATGACCGAGGCCTCCGAGTTCGACAAGATCTACAAGCTCGGCGTGGTCCCGATCCCGACCAACAAGCCGATGGCGCGCGTCGACCAGCCGGACCTCGTCTACCGCACCGAGGAGGCCAAGTACGACGCGGTCATCCAGGACATCGCCGAGCGGCACGAGAAGGGCCAGCCGGTCCTGGTCGGCACGGTCTCGGTCGAGAAGTCCGAGTACCTCTCCGGCAAGCTGAAGAAGCGCGGCATCCCGCACTCCGTCCTCAACGCCAAGGTGCACGCCGACGAGGCCAAGATCGTCGCGCTGGCCGGTCACAAGGGCGCGGTCACCGTCGCCACGAACATGGCCGGTCGAGGCACCGACATCATGCTCGGTGGCTCCGTGGAGTTCCTCGCCGACGCCGAGCTGCGCAAGCGCGGCCTCGAGCCTGCGGGCGAGACCGCCGAGGAGTACCAGGCCGAGTGGCCGGGCACCCTCGAGCGGATCAAGGCCCAGGTCGGCAACGAGCACGACGAGGTCCGTGAGCTGGGCGGCCTCTACGTCGTCGGCACCGAGCGCCACGAGTCCCGCCGCATCGACAACCAGCTGCGTGGTCGGTCCGGCCGTCAGGGTGACCCGGGCGAGTCCCGGTTCTACCTGTCGCTCCAGGACGAGCTGATGCGGCTGTTCAAGTCCGAGTGGGTCGACCGGGTCCTGCAGGTGCTCAAGATCCCCGACGACGTCCCGATCGAGAACAAGCGGGTCACCAGCGCGATCGCCAACGCGCAGGGTCAGGTGGAGTCGCAGAACTTCGAGTCCCGCAAGAACGTCCTAAAGTACGACGACGTCATGGACCGGCAGCGCAAGGTGATCTACGCCGAGCGCCGCGAGGTGCTCGAGGGCAAGGACCTGCAGGAGCAGATCCGCACGTTCATCGACGACACGATCGCCGGCTACGTCAACGGCGCGACCGAGGAGTTCGCCGAGGAGTGGGACCTCGACGCACTGTGGACGGCGCTGCGCCAGATCTACCCGGTGGGCGTCGACTACCACGTGCTGGAGGAGGAGGTCGGCGGGCGGGCCAACCTGGATCGCGACGAGCTCATCGCCGTGCTCCAGAAGGACGCTCACGAGGCCTACGACCGCCGCGAGGCCGAGGTCGGCGAGACCGTGATGCGCGAGCTCGAGCGGCGTGTCCTCCTCTCGGTGCTCGACCGCAAGTGGCGCGAGCACCTCTACGAGATGGACTACCTCCGCGAGGGCATCTACCTGCGGGCCTACTCCCAGCGCGACCCGCTGGTCGAGTACCAGCGCGAGGGCTTCGAGATGTTCGCCGCGATGATGGACGGCATCAAGGAGGAGGCCGTCGGCTTCCTGTTCAACCTCGAGGTCCAGGTCGACGTCGAGGAGGAAGAGGACGAGGAGGAGGCCGAGGTCATCGAGCCGATGCGCCAGGCGGTGCCGGCCTTCGACCAGTCCGGCGAGCAGGTCTCGGGCCCGTCCCGCGAGGCGCCGCAGATCCGCGCAAAGGGCCTCGAGCGGCCCAACACGCCGAGCAACCTGGCCTACTCCGCGCCCAGCGAGGACGGCGAGGCCGAGGTCAAGGGTGTGACGGCGTCCAACGCCGACGACGAGTTCTCCGGTGTCGGCCGCAACGACCGGTGCCCCTGCGGGTCGGGCAAGAAGTTCAAGCAGTGCCACGGCCGCCCCGGTGGCCCGACGGGACTGACCGCCCGCATCAGCTGAAACGACGGCCACTGACGAACGGCGGTGATCTTCGGATCGCCGCCGTTTGTCGTCTCACCGGGTTTCGGCGGGCCTCGAAGCCATCGGGATTGACGGACGGCGGTGATCTTCGGGTCGTCGCCGTTCGTCGTCTCACCGGGTTTCGACGCGCTCGCGCGACCTCGTTTCACTGTTCAAGCCCACTCCAGTGCGGTGCAGCACCAGCGCTGGTCGACCGCCTCGAACCGCGCGGCCAGGGCACGCGACCGCTCGCCGTAGCGCACGTGGGCGCTCACCTCGACAGTGCTTTGGGTGAGGAAGCAGGTCTGCACCCCGAGAACCTTGGGCCGCACCGGCTGCACCCGACCTTGGCCGGGCTGGTGACGGCCGGCCCGGGCCACGAGCTGGGCGCGGCGCTCGAGGTTGTCGAAGACCTCGCGTGTGCTCCAGCGCAGCAGCTGGGTCACCGGACGGTCGCCGCCGACGATCTCGACCGCGGCCTGGATGTAGCGCCGCGCCCACAGCTCGAGCCCGCGCCGCAGCGGCTGCTCGATCGCGATGACGTCGGCCGAGGGCCGGCCGGTGACCGGTCCGGGATCGGGCGGGTCGTGGCGAGGTTGGAGGTCGAGCGCGAGCGTGCCCTGCACGCTGGCCATCGGCACGGGCGGCCGCAACGCGACGACGTTCTGGTCGAGGGGGTGATCGGTCACGGTGTCTCCTCTGGTCGGTCGGCAGGGAGCCGAAGGTGGGTCGCGGGATGGATCAGGCCCGGGTCGTCGCCGATCACGGGCCGGTTGAGGTCGTAGATCTCGGGCCAGCGGCTCGGGTCGCCGAGATGTGTCGCCGCGAGGTCCCAGAGCGTGTCGCCGGGCCGGACGACGATCGACCGCGTGGCCGGTGGAGTCCTCCGGACGGGGCCGGTGCCGATAGAGGCTTGGGCAGGCAGTCCGACCGCGCGGTCGGGGAAGGGCAGGCCGGCCACCGCGGATGCCGGCCCGTGGTCGGTGTGCACCTCTCCGGGGGTGGCGTGGGCGGGGGCGACGAGCCCGGCCGCCAGCCCGGCGCCACAGGCGGCGAGCACGATCCGTCGTAGGGGAGCGGGCACACCTCGGGTGCGGGGCGCCCGCCCCTGGGCCGCCTCGAGGATCGTCAGGCTCGAGGCGAGCCAGAGCCAGCCGATGCCGAGGATCGCTACCGCCGCGCACAACCGCACGAGCAGGTCGTCGAACGCCGGGTCCGGCGTACCGACGACCGCGACCGGAACGAGCCAGCGGACCGCCGCGGCGGCGACCGCGGTGCCGGCGGCCCAGACGCCCAGGCAGCGCAGCGGAGAAGGAGCCATCCCGAGACCTTCGATTCATGCGTTTGCGTGCGTTTACGTCAGAAGACGCCTTTTTGAACACGATGTCAACGGGTTCTCCACAAGCGCGCTCTGTCGTGGGAAGGTCGGTCCATGGCCTGGGAGGACGAGTTGTTCGCGGTGCTCGACGACCTGGAGCAGCAGGCCGAGGCGGCCTACGGCGCCGAGCGGGACGCCGAGCTCGCCGACCGCAGTCGTGCGGAGTACCAGCAGGTGACCCTCGCCAGCCGGTTGATGGCCTCGCTCGGCGCACCCGTGCGGCTCGAGGTCGCCGGCATCGGCGTCGTGGCGGGCACGCTCGACCGGGTCGGCACCGGCTGGTGCCTGGTCGCCGGCCACGCGCAGGACTGGGTGGTGCGGCTGGACGCCGTCGTCACGGTGCGCGGTGCGTCAGAACGGTCGCTGCCGGAGGTCGCCTGGTCGCCGGTGGCCCGGCTCGGCCTCGGGTCAGCGCTGCGCCGGGTGGCCGACGCGGGGGAGCGGTGCATCCTGCACCTGCTCGACGGCTCGACCCATGACGCGATCCTGCGGCGCGTGGGCGCCGACTTCGTCGAGGCCGTCGAGGGTGAGGGCCACGTCGTGCTCGTGGCGCACACCGCCCTGGCGGCGGTGCAGAGCCGGGAGTGACCTGGCGGTCAGACGGGGTGGCTCAGGTCGCGTCGGGGTCGTACGGCGGAACCTCGCCGTCCAGGAGCGGTCGCTGGCCCCGGCGGGGCGGGCGCGGGGCCACCGGTTCGTCGTCGTCCTCGAGGGCCTCCGCGAGGTGCCGCCTCACGATCTCGCGCGGGTCGAGGTCGCGCAGCTCGAGATCGGCGTACTCCGGCCCGAGCTCGGCTCGCAGCTCGTCACGCGCGTTGTTGGCCAGCACCCGCACCCGGCGGACGATCTGACCGGCCTGGCGGGCGAGCTCGGGGAGCTTGTCGGGGCCGAACACGAGCACCGCCACGAACGCGAGCACCGCGAACTCCGGCAGGCCGACCCCGAACACGCGTCAGAACTTACTGGTGGGGGTGAGTCCGAGCTGCATCCCGGCCAGTCCGCGGCCCCGCCCGGACAGCTTCTCCGCGATCGAGGTCAGCGCCGCTGCGCCGGGCGCGGTCGGGTCGGAGTCGACGATCGGCTTGCCGGCGTCGCCGCCCTCCCGCAGCGCGGTGTCGATCGGCACGCTGCCGAGCACGGGGACGTCGTAGCCGAATCGCGTCGAGAGGGTCTGCGCCACCCGCTCCCCGCCGCCCGCGCCGAAGATCTCCAGCCGGTGGTCGGTGCCCTCGGCCGCGCAGTGGGGGCAGGGGAGGTAGCTCATGTTCTCGACGACGCCGACCACGCGCTGGTGCATCATCGAGGCCATCGTGCCGGCCCGCTCGGCTACCTCGGCGGCGGCCTCCTGCGGGGTGGTCACGACCACGACCTCGGCACCGGGCAGGTGCTGGCCCAGCGAGATCGCGACATCGCCGGTGCCGGGCGGCAGGTCGAGCAGGAGCACGTCGAGGTCGCCCCAGTAGACGTCGGCGAGCATCTGGAGGAGGGCGCGGTCGAGCATCGGGCCACGCCAGGCGACGACCTGGTCGCGCCGCGGCTTGAGCATGCCGATCGAGATCACCGAGACCCCGCTGGGCGTGGGCACCGGCATGATCAGGTCGTCGACCTGGGTGGGTCGCTGGTCGGCGATCCCGAGCATGGCCGGGACCGAGTGACCGTAGATGTCAGCGTCGACCAGGCCGACCTTGAGGCCCTGCTTGGCCATCGCCAGGGCGAGGTTGACGGTCACCGAGGACTTGCCGACGCCGCCCTTGCCGCTCGCGATCGCGAACACCTTGGTCAGCGAGCCGGGCTGGGCGAACGGGATCTCGCGCTGAGCCTGCCCGCCGCGCAGCGTCTCCTGCAGGCCGCTGCGCTGCTCGGCGGTCATCACGCCCAGGGTCAGGTCGACGCCGGTCACGCCAGGGACCCGGGTGACGGCGGCGGTGACGTCGCGGTTGATGGTGTCCTTGAGCGGGCAGCCGGCCACCGTCAGCAGCACGGTGAGGTGCACGGTCCCGGCCTCGTCGATCTCCACCGAGTCGACCATCCCGAGGTCGGTGATCGGCCGCTTGATCTCCGGGTCGTTGACGGTCGCCAGGGCGGCGTTGACGTGCTCGAGGACGGGGGTGCTCATGATCCCCGAGTCTAGGTGGTGGCCGGTCCGGGCTCGTCCTCGGCCGGGTGAGGCTGGACACCCTCCTGGGCGCGCTCGTCGAGCTCGCCCAGCAGCGCGCGCAGCTCCGAGCGCAGGAAGTCGCGGGTCGCGACCTCGCCGACGGCCATCCGCAAGGAGGCGACCTCGCGGGCGAGGAACTCCATGTCCGCGTGGGCCCGGGCGTTGGCCTGCCGGTCCTGCTCGGCGACGACCTTGTCGCGCTGCTCCTGCCGGTTCTGCGCGAGCAGGATCAGCGGCGCGGCGTACGACGCCTGGAGGCTGAGCATCAGCGTCAGGAAGATGAACGGGTAGTCGTCGAAGCTGCTCCCGCCCGGGATCACGG
This sequence comes from Nocardia sp. 149-1B, assembly GCF_057747975.1. Classification (NCBI taxonomy): domain Bacteria; kingdom Bacillati; phylum Actinomycetota; class Actinomycetes; order Mycobacteriales; family Nocardiaceae; genus Nocardia; species Nocardia sp. 149-1B. Next base: position 3,388,268 of record NZ_CM173233.1, on the reverse strand, counting down.
TGTTCCACACCACCCACGCGACCACGAACAGCGTCATGTAGATGAGGAACTTCGCGGTCCCCATGAACCGGGCGAACTGCTCGGCGAAGATGCCGAACGTGTCGGAGTCGTACGACGGTCGGCGCACCAGCGTGCGACGGGTCTCCTTGGGGGTGTCCAGCCGGGCGCGGGGGTGACGCGGCTCAGCCACGGCGCACCCCCTGCGAGCGGTCGGTGGAGCGGATCGCCCGGTCGCGCCAGTTCTCCGGGAGCATGTGGTCGAGCAGGTCGTCCACGCTGACGGCGCCGAGCAGGTGGCCGTTCTCGTCGACCACGGGCGCCGCGACCAGGTTGTACGTCGCGAGGTGCGCGGCCACCTGGTCGATGGTCGCCTCGGGCTTGAGCGGGTCCATCGAGTCGTCCAGCACGCCGGCGACCAGGGTCGAGGGCGGCTCGCGCAGCAGCCGCTGGATGTGCGCGACCCCGAGGAACCGGCCGGTCGGAGTCTCCAGCGGCTGCCGGCAGACGTAGACCAGGGCGGCCAGCGCCGGCGTGAGGTCAGGGTTGCGGACCTGGGCGAGCGCGTCCGCGATCGTCGCGTCGGGCCCGAGGATCACCGGCTCGGGCGTCATCATCGCGCCCGCGGTGTTCTCGACGTACGACATCAGGCGCCGCACGTCCTCGGCCTCCTCGGGCTCCATCAACGCCAGCAGCACCGCAGCGGTCTCGGGCGGCAGATCGGCGATCAGGTCGGCGGCATCGTCGGGGGACATCTCCTCGAGGACGTCCGCGGCGCGCTCGGAGTCGAGGTGCTCGAGGATCTCCACCTGGTCCTCCTCGGGCAGCTCCTCGAGGACGTCGGCCAGCCGCTCGTCGTCCAGCGCGGCTACGACGGCGGTACGCCGCTCGACCGGGAGGTCGTGGATCATGTTGGCCGCGTCCGCGGGGCGCATCTCGTTGAGCGCCGCGATCAGGTGGGTGGCGCCCTGGGTCTCCTCGCGGCGGGTCAGGCCCTCCACGTCGCGCCACTCCACGACGTGGCTCTGGCCGCGCCGGCGCAGCCCCTTGGCAGGCTCCTGCACCGCGACCCGGCTCAGCACCCAGTCGCGGTTGCGGGCCTGCTCCATCGCCACGTCGTAGACGGTGCCGGTGATCCCGGTGCTGGTGATCCGGACCGTGCGGTCGAGCATCTGCCCGATGACCAGCGTCTCGGTGGGGCGCTGCTCGAAGCGGCGCATGTTCAAGAGCCCGGTCGTGTACACCTGGCCGCTGTCGATGTTGGTCACCCGGGTCATCGGCACGAAGATCCTGCGACGGCCGAACACCTCCGCCACCATGCCGAGCACGCGAGGCTGATGCACCTCCGAGCGCACCGCGACGACGAGGTCGCGCATCTTGCCCACCTGGTCGCCCTGGGGGTCGAAGATCGGCAGCCCGACGAGGCGGGCCGCATACACGCGGGCAGGGGTGGTGCTCATTCGGGGTCCCCACGGAATCGTGAGACGGAGGAGCGAAGCGGGGGAGTCGCTCGATTGCGTGGGGTGGAGCTCACATACATGAACGCTACCGGCCGGACCGGGTGGGAGGGCTGCACCGTGCCGTCACGTGACCGGCCCGAATGTCTCAGGCTCCCGGGGTGCTGGCCGATGTGTCGTCATGGCCGGCGCCGGGTAGAGTGCTCGCGACCGCCGACCCGAGAGGACGTGAGGATGCCGAAGCACGCTGCCTCGCGTCCGGGTCCTCGCAGGGTCAGTGTCGCCGTCGTCACCGCGGCCGTCATCGCTGCGCTGGGTGTCGTCGTCGCCCTGGTGGCCGCCTTCCAGCTCAGCAACCCGCTCGAGCCCGCCGTCGCCGACATCGTCCAGGCCGACGCACCTCGCCCGAACGTCGCGGCCGCGAGCCCCTCGGCCAGCGAGACGCCCTCCGGGCCCCAGCAGGTCGTCCAGGCGCAGCTCGTGCAGCGCGTGCCCGCGCTGCACCGGCGGGCGGCGGCGAAGAACGGATCCGTCAGCCCGATGGCGCTGCGCCGCAAGGTCGAGCAGATCGTCCTGCCCGCGACATCGAGCTTCCGCATCGGCAGCCTCAACATCCTCGGCAGCAACCACACGCGCGGCGGTCAGGGCGGCTACGGCCCCGGGACCGACCGCGCGGTGATCTCCGCCGGCCTGATCGAGTCGCGAGGCATCGACATCGTCGGCTTCCAGGAGGTCCAGGACGACCAGCTGGTGGTGCTCCAGAACCAGCTCGCCGGCTACGGCATCTGGCCGATGCAGACCCTGGGCAACAACTCCCAGCGTCTGCAGATCGCCTGGCGCGAGTCCCAGTTCGAGCTGACCGACGCCGGCTCGGTCCCGTACGTCTTCGCCAGCCAGCGGATCCCGCTGCCCTGGGTCCGGCTGCACGACCGCATCACCGGCGGCGACTTCTACGTGATCACGACCCACAACTCCGCCGGGACGCTCGAGGGTGAGCGCGACGCGGCGACGAGCGTCGAGATCGCCCTGATCAAGCAGCTCCACGCGACCGGCCTGCCCGTGTACATCACCGGCGACATGAACGAGCACGAGGAGTTCTTCTGCCGCGCCGCGACGGAGGCCCTGATGACCGCCGCGAACGGTGGTAGCGGCTCCAGCGGCTGCGTGCTGCCCCCGCTGCCGCGACGCGTCGACTGGATCATGGGCACCAGCGAGATCGGCTTCTCGGGCTATGTCCAGGACGCCGCCTCCCTGGCGCGGGCCTCCGACCACTACCTGATCTACGCCGACACCTCGCTGACCAGCCCCGGCACCTCGCCCGCCCAGTGAGCCCCGCTGCGCGGCGCGGTCGCCTACTCTGGACGTCATGGTCGGTATCGCGCACGGTCTCGGGTCGCTCGCCCTCGTCCTGACGCTCGGCGGGCTCGTCGCGGGCTGCGGCTCCGACGAGTCCGGGTCGATCGCGCGCGACGAGCCCACCGCCACTCTGTCGTCCGGGTCTCCGGGGTCATCGACCTCAGCGTCCGTCTCCACGGAGCCCAGTCCCACCGAGACCTCGGCGCCGCCGGACTGGCCGTCCTGCGCGAAGGTGTGGGTCGAGGGTGCCGATCTCCCAGCGGGCTATGCCGGTTGTCTCGAGGGCGACGTCGCCGTGGCGGCGCAGGCGCGCAACTGCTCGGCGGGCGTCAAGCTCGTCACGTACGACGACCGCTTCTGGGGAGTCCCCGGCCACCGGATCAGCGCCGCGAAGGGCTCCCTGCGCACCGACCGGGAGTTCCAGCAGACCGTGGCGACCTGCACCGCCTGACCCCCACCCGAGACACCACCTGCCCGGGACAGGGCCGGGCGACACGCCCGTCGCGTGGGCGCTGAGATTCGGGTACGGCGTCGACCGTTGAGTACAGTGACGAGCGGTAATGGGTGCGTGCCGTCCGGTATCCCGCTCCGCGCATCGAGCTCGCGCTCGTCGGCGGATCGGATCGCGACAAGGGAGCTCACCGCCTCGAACAGTCGTTGGAGTGGGGAACTGCAGTGCGCAATCTTGGTCTTCTTGGGGTCGCTACGAGTGCCGTGTCGGCGCTCGTCCTCACCACGCTCGTGGGGGTCGGCCCCGCTCACACGGCCGCGCCGGCCGCCGCCGCGGCGCGCATCGTGGCCGCCGCACCGACCCAGGCGCCCCCGAAGTTCACGCCCCGTGCCGGTGTCACGTTCAACAACCCCTACGGCACCCAGGCCCAGCGTCGCGCGATCATCAGCAAGCTGCTGCGGACCATCGACAGCGTCCCGAAGGGCGGAGAGATCCGCATCGCCTCGTGGAACGTGCGCAGCAACAACATCACCGCGGCCCTCGTGCGCGCCCACCGCCGGAACGTGTCCGTGCAGGTCGTCATGGACTACTCCAACGCCAACCCGGAGAACCCCAACATCGACGTGCAGCACCTGCGGGAGGGGCTGAGCAAGGGGAACAAGAGCCGCAAGCCGAGCCGCCGGAGCTGGCTGGTCGAGTGCAGGGGCGCCTGCCGCGGACCGCACGGCATCGCCCACACGAAGTTCTACCTCTTCAGCCAGGCCGGCAAGGCCCATGACGTCGTCATCTACGGGTCCAACAACGCGACCGAGCTCGCCGCCAGCATCCAGTGGAACGACGTGCTCACCATGGTCAACCAGCCGCGGATGTACTCCGACTTCGAGGGTGTCTTCCGCGAGATGGCCAAGGACCGCAAGCCGAAGGGCGGCGGCTACCGCGAGTTCACCTATCCCGGACTGACCGCGGTCTTCTACCCGAACGCCGGCAAGGACGCCCCCGAGGGCGATCCCGACCTGGCGCGGCTGAACAAGATCCGCTGCACGGGCACGACCGGGGGCGTCGGCTTCAACGGGCACACCAAGATCCGGATCGCGCAGACCGCGATGCACGGTGAGCGCGGGATCCGGCTCGCCCAGCGGCTCGCGACGATGCAACGCCGGGGCTGCGACATCCGCATCGTCTACGCGATGTTCGGCAACGAGGTGCTCCAGATCCTCCGTGGTGCCGGCATCGGCCTGACCCACCTCGCGTGGGACAGCAACGAGGACGGCATCTACGACCGCTACCTCCACATGAAGACGATGGCGGTCGCCGGCGTCTACGGGAAGAAGACCGACGCCTTCCTGACCGTCAACGGGTCCGCCAACCTGACCTCGGTCGCCCAGATCAGCGACGAGATCGTCGGCATCAGCGAGCGCCCGGCGCTCACCCGCAAGTACATCAACTGGATCGACTACCTCTACCACCACCGCCCGGCGTCGTGGGGCGCCGACACCGGCACCAGCACGGGCACCGGGGAAGAGCGCATCGTGGCGCGCCGGGCGCGCGCGGCCGGGGTCGATCCCTACGCGTTGATCAAGAAGGACCTCTGAAGCGATGAGCCTGCGGCGCACCCGGATGGTCGCCATCGCCGTGGTGGTGGTGGCGCTGGCGTGCGGGGCCCTCGTGGCCGTCGCCCGGCTCACCGGCTCGGGCGCGGGAGCCGGTGCGATCGCGCCGGCAGCCGACGAGAGCGCGCGGGCGCGTCGCTCGCCCTGTGCCGACGTACTCCTCGTCGGCGTGGACGGCAACGGCGAGCGACCCCAGCCGGGTGAACGCTTCGGCCCGACCGTCGCGCGCTACGCAGAGCCGTACTACGCGGCGATCGCGGCCCACCGGACGGTCTCGGCCACCCGCCTGGCGGTCGCGACACCCGGTCTCGGCGCGCTGACCGCCCAGCACCGCGACAAGCGCACGGCTGCCGACTCGATCCGCTGGTCCTCGCTGCGCACCTGGCTGCGCCCCGTGAACGACGGCGCGTCGGCGCTGGTCACCAAGGTCGCCGCGGCCGCCACGTCCTGCCCCGAGCAGCAGTTCGTGTTCGTCGGCTACGCCCAGGGCAGCAAGATCATCCACCTCGCCCTGCAGCGCATGCGCGCGAGCGAGTACGGCGAGCGGATCGCCGCCGCGGTGCTGGTCTCGGACCCCGCCCGCCAGGCGCGCTCGGTCGCCGGCCACCAGCTGGGCGACCCGCGCGCGCCCCACCGACTGGCCGGCATCGAGGCCGAGGTCGCCAAGCCGGCCGCGGACGTGCCGGCGACGACGCCGACGTTCTCGGTCTGGGACGTGTGCACGGCCGGGGACCTCGTATGCGCCCCGGGCCGCACCAACCTCACCAAGGCGGCGCAGACGGCCCGGAGCTACAACCGCGTAGCGACGTCGGTGACGACGGTCCGCGACGGGGTGCTGGGGCAGACGCTGCTGTGGCCGACGCCGACACCCGCCGTCCAGGTCCAGTCAGCGGCCGTCGGCGAGCCCTTCAGCCTCGATCTGGCGGTCGACGTCGCGCCCGCCGCCCGGCCGGGGGTGCGCTGGACGGCCACGTCCGCGTTGCCGCCCGGCATCACGCTGTCCGAGGACGGCGTGCTCTCCGGAACCCCCACCGGGAGCGGGACCGTCACGATCGGCTACTCGGTCGCCGGCACCACCCCGGTGACCACGGCCCACTCGGGCGTGGTCACGATGAGCGTCGACCCGGCCGCGACCGGCGTCAGCGCCGGCGGCCAGGTCACGTGCGCGACCGAGGGGGACGGCACGGCGACGTGCACCGGCCCCAACCAGTTCGGCCAGCTCGGCAACGGCACCACCACGGCTTCGAGGACGCCGGTGCGGGTCGCCGGGACCGGCTGGGAGAGCATCAGCACCAGCGGCTCGACCACGTGCGGGATCAAGACCGACGGCTCCTTGTGGTGCTGGGGCCTCAACAACTTCGGCCAGGTCGGCATCGGCAAGTCCAAGCCCCGCACCAACCCGCAGCGCGTGGCCGGCACCAGCACGTGGAAGCAGGTCGACACCAGCTGGTTCCACACGTGCGCGGTCCGCAGCGACGACGCGCTGTACTGCTGGGGTCAGAACCTGCGCGGGCAGGTCGGCACCGGGGCCCTGAGCCGGGCGGTGGAGAAGCCGCGCCGCATCGGCGGTGGCGCCGCATCGTGGTCGAGCGTGACCACGGGGGGCTACCACACCTGCGCGGTCGGCACCGACGGCAGCCTGTGGTGCTGGGGTCAGAACACCCTGGGTCAGCTCGGCAACACCGCGGCGGGTCCGCAGACGTCCCCCACGCGCGTCGGCACCGAGAACGACTGGGTCGAGGCGAGCGCCTCCTGGGGTCACAGCTGCGCGGTCACCACCACGGGGCGGCTGTGGTGCTGGGGCCTCAACGACAGCGGCCAGCTCGGCCTCGGCAACCGGAACAACTTCTGGCGCCCTCAGCCGGTCGCTCCGGCGCAGATCTGGACCTCGGTGACCACCGGTGACGCAGTGACGTGCGCGCTCGACAGCCAGGGCCAGTCGTGGTGCTGGGGCGCCGACGGCTACGGCCAGCTCGGGTCCGCGAACGGCCCGTCCACGCTGCCGATGCGCACCGACACCACCAAGTCGCTCACCTCCATCGACGCCGGCTGGATGCACGTGTGCGGCCTGTCCGGCGCCAACCGGGTGTGCTGGGGCAGCAACGAGGCGGGTCAGCTCGGCACCGGGTCGACCAAGGCACGCGCCGTGCTGACACCTGACCAGCTGGCAAGGCAGCGCGCAGTGCTCGAGCACGGGCAGCAGATGCTGCGGCTCTCCCCGGACGAGCAGCTCCGCCGCGAGATCGGCGACCGGCCCGCCGTACCGGCCTCGGCGCGAGCCGCGGCCCGCGACGCGGTGACGACCAAGGTCATGACCTTCAACCTGCTCGGCAGCAACCACACGGCGCCGTCCGGCGACCGCCCCGACTGGCCGCCGGGCCGGATCCGTTCGGAGTGGGCGGCCGCGCTGATCGCCGCCCGCAACGGCGGGCTCGTCGGCCTCCAGGAGATCCAGCCCGACCAGGTGGTCTCGCTGGGTGCGGCCACCGGTGGTCGGTTCACGATGTACCCCGGCAACTCGATGGGGTACGCCGGGGCGCCGCAGTCCCTGATGTGGAAGACCTCCGAGTGGGAGGCGGTGTGGAAGAGCTCGGTCACGATCCCGTTCATGCGCACCCAGTCGCGCCCCCAGCCGGTCGTCCGGCTGCGCAACATCTCGACCGGCGCCGAGCTCTACATGATCAACGCCCACCTCTCGCCCGGGCAGATGGAGGCCGACCGCGACCGGGGCACCGCGTTGATCCTCAAGACGATCAAGGACCTTCAGGCCGACGGCCTCCCGATCCTGCTGACCGGTGACTTCAACGAGCACAGCGAGGTGTTCTGCAAGGTCGTGCGCCAGACGGACCTGGTCGCCGCGCTGGGCGGCAACGCCACGAGCAACACGTGCAACGTCCCGCCCCGGGCCCGGGTCGACTGGATCTTCGGGTCGTTGGGCGTGTTCGGCACCGTGGGGGTCGACCAGGGTGCGCTGGTGCGGCGTACGACCGACCATGCCGTCCAGGACGTGACCTTCACGGTGCAGTAGAGTGCCGCAGTCCGACGTCAGGCGCTGAGGGAAGTCGTGGTGCGAGCAGACAGGCACGCGATCGCCGGGATCGACGAGACCGGCGTGCGAGTGCCCCGGAGGTTCCGGGGCGCGGCGGACGTCGAGTTCAACGGCCGCCGGGTCTGGTCCTTCTCCGTCGAGTCCGCCGACGACACCGTCGTGGCCTGGCCACGACGGCTGCAGCGGATGCTCGACGGGTACGCCGACGTGAGAGTGCTCGCGGGCTCGCGAGTCCTCCTCGCCGAACGTGTGCAGTTCGGTGAGGGGTCGGAGGAGATCGACCTCCGCGACAGCCACGGCAACGCGATCGTCGTCGACAAGTGGGGGCTGATCCAGCTGCCCTTCGAGGGGCGGCAAGCCGGGGTCGTGGACGCCCTGACCGGCCAGGCCGTGGAGATCCTGGACGTGATGCGCCGCGACTGCGGCTTCGAGGGCTGGATCTCCTTCGGCACCCTGCTCGGCGCGGCCCGCAACGGGCACGCGATCGGCCACGACTCCGACATCGACCTGTGCTTCCTGAGCACGGCCGAGACGCCGGCCGGGATGGTCGCCGACCTGTGGCGGATCGGTCGCGCCCTGCGTCGAGCGGGCATGCGCGTGGAGTACCGCTCGGCCAGCTTCCTCACCGTGCTGTTCAAGGCGGCGGACGGTGCCACGGCCAGCATCGACGTCTACACCACGTTCTTCCTCGACGGACTCCTGCACGAGACCGCCACCGTCCGGGCGCCCGTGCCGCGCGAGGCGCTCCTGCCCCTGGGCACCCTCGAGTTCGAGGGCAGGATGATGCCGGTGCCCGCCGATCCGGCGGCCCTGCTCGAGGTCTCCTACGGGCCCGGGTGGCGGGTCCCCGACCCGTCCTTCCAGCACCGCCCGGGGCCCGAGGTCGTCGACCGCTTCAAGGGCTGGTTCGGCACGCTGATGCACTCCCGCCGCGAGTGGAACCACGCCAACGCGGTCGTCGCTCGCGAGCGGACCGAGGAGCCGTCGGAGTTCGCGGTGTGGGTCGCCGGCCAGCTCGAGCCCGAGGTGCGGGTAGTGGAGATGGGCGTGGGCGGCGGCACCGACCTGCGCTACTACGCCGAGAGGGGCCACTCCGCGCTCGGCCTCGACTTCGTGCTCCCGCGCCCGGTGCGTTCCTCCATCCGGGGCAACCGCGACGTCAGCCTCGTCGAGCTCAACCTCGACGACGGCCGGGCCGTGCTCGCCCGCGGGGCGCTGCTGGCCCGGTCCTCGCGCCGCCTGACCCTGGTCGCGAACCGGCTCTTCGAGGCCCTCGACCCGGCCGGGGTCGAGGCGTTCTGGGTGCTCGCCCGGATGGCGATGCGCTCCGGCGGCCGCGCCTACCTGGGTGGGGAGTCGTTCACCCCACGCATCGCCCGGGAGCGCTCGCTCGGCGACACCGCCGGCAAGCTCCGGGCGTTCTCCCCGCGGACGCTGGAGGAGCACGTGCGCCGCAGCGGAGGGCGCGTCGTCTCGAGCACCGGGTTGGAGCGTGCCGAACGGGCCACCAGGTCGGGGTCACCGGCCACCTGGAGGATGGTCGTGGAATGGCCGCAACCGACCGGGGAGAGGGACCGATGACCACGAGGGTCTACCTGCACGTCGGTACGCCGAAGTCCGGCACCACCTACCTCCAGCGGGTGCTGGACCTGAACCGAGAGCGGCTGGCCGCCGCCGGTGTCCTCGTCGTGGGGGACCGGCACGTCGACCGCGTGCACGCCGCCCTGGCGGTGCGAGAGGACCCCCGGGTCAGGGAGCTCGCGCCGCGGCAGCAGCGGAGCTGGCAGCGCCTGGTCGCCCAGATCCGTGGCTGGGACGGCCCGGCGGCCGTGTTGAGCTACGAGCTGTTCTCCGCAGCCACCCGGGCCCAGGCCGAGCGCGCCCTCGCCGATCTCGCCGGACTCGACGTCCACGTGGTCATCACGGCCCGTGACTTCGGCAAGCTGGCGCCGTCGGCCTGGCAGGAGCGCCTGAAGTTCGGACTGACCACCCCGCTCGCCGACTGGCGTCCCCCGCCGGAGTCGGCCGGGCGACGGCGGGAGTGGGGCTGGCGGACGATGGACCCCGCGAGCGTCGCCAAGCGCTGGGGGGCCAGCCTGCCGGCCGACCACGTGCACGTGGTGACGGTCCCCAAGGTCCGCAGCAGCCCGGACGAGCTCTGGCACCGCTTCGCGGCCGCCTGTGACCTGACAGACCTACCCGTCGACCTGGACCTGGAGGTGGGCCTGGTGAACGAGTCCCTCGGAGTTGTCGCAGCCGAGCTGCTGCGCCGCGTGAACGAGCGGATCGGACCGCCGATCGTGGGCAGCCGCGAGCAGGCGCGTTGGCTGCGCGACACCCTGGCGCACGGCGTGCTCGCCGGGCTGGGCAACGAACCGATCCGCGCCGCCGACGAGCAGCTCGACGACGCCCGTGAGCGCGCGACCCGGACCGCCGACCTGGTGCGCGGCGCCGGCTACGACGTCCAGGGTGACCTGGCCGACCTCGAGGCCAGCAGTGGACGCGGGCGTGCGCCCGAGGACGTGACCGACGCCGAGCTCCTGGACACCGCGGTCGAGACCATCGCGCGGCTGCTCGTGCTGGTGCGCGAGCGCAGTGGCGGCGACGCCGCCGACGCTGCGGGGCAGCCCGTCGGCGGCCGGGTCAAGCGCGCGGTCTCGACCGGGCTCCGGCGAGTCACGTCCGGCCAGGTCGAACGGCAGGCCCAGGCGAACGAGCAGCGGATCCGCCGGCTGGAGGAGTCCGTCGCCGAGCAGCGGGCGCTCCACCTGCGCGTCGCCACGTTGCACGACGTCGTCACCGAGCTGCTGCTGCCCGCCGAGGCGCGCGACCACGAGGTCACCGGGGCCGCCCTCAAGACGTACCTCAAGGAGTCGGTGTGAGGCGGCCGCGTGAGCTGGCCGTCGCACTGGCCCACGCGACCGGCGTACCCCGCTCGCGCGAGCAGCGTCATGCCCTGGAGTCCCTCGAGGAGGCGGTGAGCGAGAACGCGCGACTCGCAACGCTGCTGGAGCAGCAGGTGCGCGAGATCGAGCACGGCCTCCTGCCCCTGCTCGAGGCCGACGCTGCCCAGGGGGCCCACACGCCGGAGCACCAGGGATGAGCGACCCGCGATCCTCGATCGCCCTCTCGGTCGTGGTGCCCTGCTACAACGAGGAGGAGTCGCTGCCGCGGCTCGTCGAGGTGCTCTCGGAGGTGCTGCCCGGCGTCGCGGAGCCCTTCGAGGTCATCCTGGTCGACGACGGCAGCCGGGACCGCACGCTGGAGATGCTGCGGGAGGTCTCGGCGCGCGACCCGCGCTTCCGCTACGTCGCGTTGAGCCGCAACTTCGGCAAGGAGTCGGCGATGCTCGCCGGCCTGACCCAGGCTCGGGGCGCCGCCGTCGCGATCATGGACGGCGACCTCCAGCACCCGCCGCAGCTGCTGGTGGAGATGGTGCCGATGCTGTCCCAGGGCTACCACCAGGTGGTGGCCCGCCGCACTCGCGATGACGACCCGGTCGTCCGCACGTTCCTCTCCCGGCTCTACTACCGCGCGATCAACCGGCTCATCGACGTCCGGCTCGAGGACGGTGTCGGCGACTTCCGCGTGCTGAGCAGCGAGGCGGTCCAGGCTCTGCTCTCCCTCGGCGAGGCCAACCGGTTCTCCAAGGGCCTGTTCGCCTGGATCGGCTTCCCCACGGCGGTCGTCGACTACCAGAACGTCTCGCGCGAGGCCGGGTCGACGAAGTGGCGGATGCGTGACCTGTTCAACTACGGCCTCGACGGCGTGATGTCGTTCAACTACCGGCCGCTGCGGCTCTCGATCTGGTTCGGCCTGATCGTCACCGCGGTCGCGATCGGGTACGCCCTGTGGGTGCTGGTCGACGCGGTCGTCCACGGCAACAGCGCACCGGGCTACGTGACGATCATCTGCGCGGTCACCGGGTTCGGTGGCGTCCAGCTGATCCTGCTCGGCGTGATCGGGGAGTACCTCGGCCGCATCTACGCCGAGACCAAGCACCGCCCGCTGTTCCTCGTCAAGGAGAGCAGCGAGGGCGTGGGGCACACACCGGTCACGGTCGCGCTCGGCGTGGAGCACGCCAGCGTCACCCACCAGGGACCGAGCACATGAGCGCCGAGCGCATGAGGGCCGAACGCCCGAGCGCGGGGGAGCGTGGCCGCGGCCGGTGGCTGTGGCCGCTGGCGGTCTGCCTGGTCACCGCGGCGTACACGTGCCTGCCCTACGCGGTGCACCCCTACTTCTTCCAGCGCGGCGACACCGCGGCCCAGTTCGCCCCCACCTGGTTCCACCTGGGCGAGATGGTGCGCGGCGGCACCTGGCCCACCTGGCTCGACCCGGACGTGTGGGCCGGCGGCAACTACGCGGCCGAGGCGCTGTTCGGCATCTACAACCCGCTGAACGTGCTGGTCTGGCTGTGGATGTCCGCGGCGTCGGACCTGATGCTCGCGACGTTCGTCGTCAAGGCCGTCGTGATGGTGGCGCTGGCGCTGGGCTCCTACCTGCTCGCGCGTGAGTACGGCGCCGCGCGGTGGGCCTCGGCCGTCGTCGCCACCGCGCTGCCGTTCAGCGGGTTCACGCTCTACTGGGACGCTGGCTCGTGGCCCTCGGGCCTGATGGCGTTCGCGTACGCCGCCTGGGTCTGGTTCGTCCTGCGCCGGTGCCTGCGCGGCGTCACCAACCCGCTTTGGGCGTTCCTGGTCGGCATCCTCGCGATCACCCAGGGCAACCCCTACGGCACGCTCGCGGTCGTCGTGGTCGGCTTCGGGCTCGTGGTGGAGGGCCTCCTCCAGGGCAACCGAGCAGGGGTGCTCCGGCTGCTCCTCACCGGGCTCTGCATCGGCGCGTTCGTGCCGCTGGTCTTCATGCCCCTGGTGGAGACCTCGGACCTCACGGTCCGCTCGGTCGGCCCGCTGGTCGCCAACAGCGGCAAGCTCCGCCCCGAGCTCGGTGACCTCCTCGGGCTCAGCTCGCCCACGTTCGTGCCCGGCATCCAGGCGATCACCGGGCCGATGACCGTGCCCGCGACGTACCTCTCCTGGATGGTGCTCCCGCTGCTGCCCTGGCTGCGATACGCCGTCCTGCGGCGACGTGCCCGCGAGCTCAGCGGCCTGGGGATCATCACGCTGATCTACCTCGCGCTCACGATCGGCCCCTCGAAGCTCTGGCTGTTCCGCTGGCCGCTGCGCCTCTCGGAGTACGTCTGGCTGGGCCTGGTCGTGGCGTTCGCCGTCGTGCTCAGCGAGGGCCTGCACCGCACCCACGCCCGGGCCCGCGCGATCGGGTCGGCCGCCATCGTCCTCGGCGGCGGCTACCTCGCCTGGGCGCAGCACCCCACGGCCACGCGACAGGCGCTCTCCGGCGTGCTGCTGGTGCTGGCCCTGGTCGGTGTGTTCGTGCTCTGGAGCCGCTGGCGGGTGCAGGCCACGGCCGGGCTCGCGGCTCTCGGCATGCTCGGTACCGGGCTCGTCCTCGCGCTGCAGGTGCACGCCTTCGGCGAGAACGCCTCCTCCCGGTTCTGGCACCTGCCCCACGACGTGTCCGCGATCCAGCAGCAGTTCTCGGACCGCGACGGGCGGACCATGCAGTTCGCCGACCTCAAGCCACTGCAGACCCAGCACCGCACCCGCGAGCTGGAGCGGGCGTGGGAGCAATTCCTGCCCGGCAGCATGTACCAGGTGGCGGGCGTCGACGCCGTCAACTCCTACACCGGCATGGGATTCCGCGTGTTCGGCGACCGCTTCTGCATGGAGTACGACGGCCTCACCCAGCCCTGCGGCTACCGCAACCTGTGGAAGCCCTTCACCCCCGACGGCACGCCGCTGGCCGACCTGATGAAGCTCCAGACGGTCGTCGTCCAGCCGGAGATGACCGTCGGGGTGAAGACCCCCGACGGCTGGAGCGTGCAGTCGCGCGATGACGCGGCCGTTGTGCTCACCCGCAACGACCCGGTGCCGTGGCCGGACTCCCGGCTGAGCCGGGTGCCCGACGGCGTCGAGGTCGAGTCGGCCACCACCTCGGGCAACTACGAGGAGCGGGCCGTCCTCTCCGGCACCGGTGATGGTGGCAAGGCCACCTTCGCCATGCTCGGCTGGCCGGGATGGACCGCGGTGCTCGACGGCAAGACGGTCCCCGTCTCCCACGACGCGGCTGGGCTGCTGACCGTCGACCTCCCGCCGAACCGGTCCGGCACCCTGGTGCTGAGCTATCGGCCACCACGGTTCGCTGCCAGCCTCGGCGCGGCCGGGCTCGGCACACTCGGTGCCGTCGTACTCGGTGCCTTCACCCTGCTGCGCCGACGGCGTCCCGAGGGTGACACTGGTCCCGACGACGGTGGGTCGGACGGTGGAGCGGCAGGCGGACCGGAAGGCGGATCGCAGGCCGGCGAGCCCGCGCCGACGGGCGATCGTGCTTCATCTCACGTCGGTTCCCACCGCGCGACCGAGTAAGTTACCGGCGAGTTGTCGCCACGTGAAAGGGAAGCCAATGGGCCGCCTGTGTGAAACCGAGGGACTGTCCGAGGACCAGCGCGAGATCCTCAAGGCGGTGCGCACCTTCGTCGAGGACAAGATCCTCCCTGTCGCGACCGAGCTCGAGCACGCGGACGAATACCCGCAGGAGATCGTCGACGGCCTGAAGGAGCTGGGCATCTTCGGGTTGATGATCCCCGAGGAGTACGACGGCCTCGGCGAGTCGCTGCTCACCTACGCGCTGTGCGTCGAGGAGATCGCGCGCGGCTGGATGAGCGTCTCCGGCGTGATCAACACCCACTTCATCGTGGCCTACATGCTGATGCGGCACGGCACCGAGGAGCAGAAGCGCAAGTACCTGCCCAAGATGGCGACGGGCGAGGTCCGCGGTGCGTTCTCGATGTCCGAGCCGGGCCTCGGGTCCGACGTGTCGGCGGTCAAGACCAAGGCGGTCCGCGAGGGCGACGAGTACAGCATCACCGGCCAGAAGATGTGGCTGACCAACGGCGGCACCTCCACCCTGGTCGCCGTGCTCGCCAAGACCGACGAGGGAGCCGACTCGGTCTACAAGAACATGACGACGTTCCTGGTCGAGAAGGAGCCCGGCTTCGGCGAGACCGCACCCGGCCTGACGATCCCCGGCAAGCTCGACAAGATGGGCTACAAGGGCGTCGAGACCACGGAGGCGATCTTCGAGGGGCACCGCGTCTCGGCCGACCAGGTCCTGGGTGGCAAGCCCGGACAGGGCTTCTACCAGATGATGGACGGCGTCGAGGTCGGCCGCGTCAACGTCGCCGCCCGCGCCGTCGGCATCGCCAACCGCGCCTTCGAGCTCGCGATCGCCTACGCCCAGCAGCGTGAGACGTTCGGCAAGCCGATCGCCGAGCACCAGGCGATCCTCTTCCGCATCGCGGAGATGGCCACCAAGGTCGAGACCGCTCACACGATGATGGTCCGAGCCGCTCGCACGAAGGACTCCGGCGAGCGCAACGACGTCGAGGCCGGCATGGCGAAGATGCTGGCCGCCGAGTACTGCAACGAGGTCGTCCAGGACTCCTTCCGGATCCACGGCGGCTACGGCTACTCCAAGGAGTACGAGATCGAGCGGCTCTACCGCGAGGCGGCGTTCATGCTGATCGGTGAGGGCACCAGCGACATCCAGAAGATGATCATCGGCAGATCGTTGCTCAAGGACTACCGGCTTTCATGACGGTTCGTCGCCTCCTGGTCCTGCACATCGGGACCCCGAAGAGCGGGACGACCTACCTGCAGGGCCTGCTGGCGCGCAACCGGAAGGTGCTCCGCGAGGCCGGGGTGCTCTACCCGGGACAGCGCAGCAGCCACTTCCTCGAGGCGATGGGGCTGCGTGAGTCGGGCTTCCGGGGGCACGAGTACGAGAAGGCGCCAGCGGCGTGGGAGCAGGTGGTGCGCGACGTCCGGGAGCACCCGGGCAGCGCGCTGCTCTCCCACGAGAGCTTCGGTTCGTCGCGCAAGCGGCTGATCGAGCGCATCGTCGCGGCCTTCCCCGACCACGAGCTGCGGGTGGTGATCACCTGCCGTGACCTGGCCCGGCAGCTGCCCGCCTGTTGGCAGGAGAAGGTCAAGAACGGCGACACCACGCCGTACGAGGACTTCCTCGACGAGGCCATCGTGGGGTGGAAGGGCGTGCCCACCACCGAGGGCCTGTGGCGGTCCCAGAACATCGCGATGATCGGGCGGCGCTGGGCCGAGCTGGTGGGCGCCGAGCACCTGCGGTTCGTGACCGTGCCGCCCCCCGGCGCCGAGCCGGAGGTGCTGTGGGAGCGGTTCCGAGTGGCCGCCGACCTTCCCGACGCCGGCTACCGTCCGCGGCTGCGGGTGCGGAACCCATCGCTCGGTGCCGCGGAGACCGAGCTGCTCCGGCGCCTGGTCGAGCACCTGCCCGCGGACCTGCCCTGGCCCGAGCACTCGCGCAAGATCAAGCTCGGGTTCGCCGAGCGTCTGCTCACCGCTGACCAGGCTGCTGGGCCGTTGAGCGTCCCCCTGGACCACCGCGCCCCCGTCGACCGGATGTCGACCGCCATGGTGCGCGCGATCCGTGCCGCCGGCTACCCGGTCATCGGCGACCTCGACGAGCTGACGCCCCGCTACCGCGACGGCGGCCGCTCCGCTGACGAGGTCCCCGACAGCGAGCTCCTCGACCGGGCGCTCGCGATCATGGCGACGCTCCTGCTGCGCGATCCCGAGCCAGAGGTCACGCCCGCCCCCACCGAGGCCGCCGAGGCCGCCGAGGCCTAGTGCCTAGCCCCGCCCGGTGAAGACGGGCACGCACACCAGCTTGCCCAGCCCGCGGATCTCGTACGACGCCCACACCGGGTTGTGGTCCGAG
The DNA here is from genome assembly GCF_057747975.1 of Nocardia sp. 149-1B. Taxonomy (NCBI): domain Bacteria; kingdom Bacillati; phylum Actinomycetota; class Actinomycetes; order Mycobacteriales; family Nocardiaceae; genus Nocardia; species Nocardia sp. 149-1B. The sequence goes on along the minus strand of NZ_CM173233.1, from coordinate 3,371,510 downwards.
AAGTCCGACTGCAGCACCATCGCCCGTCGCGACGTGATGGTCGTGCCCCGGTCCGAGCCGCTGTGGAGGAGGTAGTCGATGCGAGCCCGGGGCACCGAGCGGCCCAGGCCCTTGCCGACCTCCAGCCAGGTGTCGGCGAGCTGGGAGTCCAGGATGCCGACCGCCGGCGACGTCGGCTGGGAGTTCAGGTCGCCGCCCAGGATGATCGGGAGCGGGTCGGCTCGCAGCTGTCCGACGATGGCCCGAGCCTGGGCGATCCGGGCGGCCGGGGACCGCTGGTCGAGGTGGGTGGCGTAGATGCTCACCTGGACGCCGTTCACGTTCACGACGGCGTGCAGCAGGCCCCGTTGCTCGGTGTGCGTGGGGTTCGGCAGCAGGAGCTGGCGCGAGGTCAGGATCGGGAAGCGGCTCAAGATCGCGTTGCCGTAGCGGGCCGACCCGTGCTGGAGGTTGCCTCCGAACGTCCACGACCAGCCCAGCCGGTCGGCCAGGTCCGCCGGAGTGTCGATGCCACCGGTCCGCACCTGGAACCGGTCCACCTCCTGGAGCAGCACGACGTCGGGTCGCCACTGCTCGATCTCCTGGAGCAGGCTGTCGAGGTGCACGCGCCCGTCGGGGCCGACGGCGGCGTGGATGTTGTAGGTGAGCACCTCGAGGCGCTGGCGGCGCGGTGGGTGCACGCAGGTCTGCCCGGTCGGGTCGGAGAGCCCGCCGGCGCCCCTCGCTCCGGGGTTGCGCGCCGGCGCGGGTGCGCCGCTGACTGCTCCCGAGGGCGTGGCCGCCCGCGGTCCGGTCACCTGCATCGGGCTGGCGACAGGGGAGCGGTGGGTCAGCAGGACGGCGGCGACCGCGCCACCGACGAGCACCAGCACCATGGCGAGCGTGGCGAGGGTCGCACCCGGGATCTTCCCGTCCATGTCGTCCCCCCCTGTGCTCGCCGCCGATCCTCAGTGTAGGCGGGCGGTGCTGCCCCCGCGCCAGCCGCGAACCGGTCGCCACGCCTGTGATCTCGCTGGCTGATCGGCTCGAATCGTGCGAAGGTGAAGCATGACCGACGAGCACGCCAACGACGACCTCAAGGCGAAGATGCGCGAGGCGCTCGACCGGAAGAACAACAAGGCGAAGGGCGTTCAGCAGGACGGTCCGGTCCACGAGAAGGCCCATGGGTCCGAGGTGGTCGGAGGAGCACCCAAGCTGCACCGCCGCAAGGCCGGCGGCGGAGGTTCCTGAGTCTCACCCATGCTGCTGGTGAGATAGGCCACGGTGCGGTCGGCCCCTCGCCCGGGCAGAGTGTGCGCATGCAGTTCGGACGCAGCTACGAGGAGTTCGAGGTCGGCGCGACCTACAAGCACTGGCCAGGCAAGACGGTCACCGAGTACGACGACCACCTGTTCTGCCTGCTCACGATGAACCACCACCCGCTCCACCTCGACGCCAACTATGCCGAGGAGACGACCCAGTTCGGCAAGAACGTCGTGGTCGGCAACTACGTCTACTCGATCCTGCTCGGCATGAGCGTGCCCGACATCTCGGGCAAGGCCATCGCCAACCTGGAGATCGAGTCGTTGCGGCACGTCGCTCCGACGTTCCACGGGGACACGCTGTACGGCGAGACCACGGTGCTGGACAAGTGGGAGTCGACCTCCAAGGACGACCGAGGCGTGGTCCACGTCGAGACCATCGGCTACAACCAGGACGGCAAGGTGGTGTGCATCTTCCGCCGCAAGGTGATGGTGCCGAAGAACAACTACCTCGAGGCCCGCGGTGGCGAGCAGCCCGGCCGTCCGGTCCCGCAGCCGGACAAGAACTGGAGCGGCCCCACACCGAGCTAGCGAGGTGGGGGAGAAGCCGCGAAGGTTGAGGAGCGTCGGGTCAGGCAGGAGCGCAGCGACGGTCTGACCCGACGCGTCTCGAAACCCCGGGGCCGCAGGGGTCTGCCGACTAGACGCGCTGCCTCGTTTGCCCGGGCGCTGACTCGGGCACGGGCAACGAATGAGCACTGCGGACACCGCCGTACCCGCCCAGGAGCGAGAGCAGGACCGGGGCTTCTTCGGGCACCCACGCCCGCTGGCCAACCTCTTCGGCGTGGAGATGTGGGAGCGCTTCAGCTTCTACGGCATGCAGGGCATCCTGCTGATCTACCTGTACTACTCCGCCGCGGACGGTGGACTCGGGATCTCGGAGTCCACAGCCACCCAGATCGTGGGGGCGTACGGCGGCGGGGTCTACCTGGCCACGATCATCGGCGGCTGGCTGGCCGACCGGGTGCTCGGGCCCGAGCGCACGCTGTTCTACGCCGCCGCGGTGGTCATGGCCGGGCACATCGCGCTCGCGCTCGTCCCGGGCCTGGGTGGGGTCGGCCTTGGCCTGGTGCTGATCGCCCTGGGCAGTGGCGGGGTGAAGGCCAACGCCAGCTCGCTGGTGGGCTCGCTCTACGCCGAGGACGACGACCGTCGTGACGGTGGCTTCTCGCTGTTCTACATGGGGATCAACCTCGGCGCGTTCGCCGGGCCGCTGCTGACCGGCCTGCTGCAGGAGGACTGGGGCTTCCACTACGGCTTCGGGCTGGCGGCGATCGGGATGTTCCTCGGCCTGCTGCAGTACTCCGTGGGCCGGCGCCGGCTGCCCGACGAGACCCGCGTCGCCCCGCACCCGCTGCCGGCGGGGGAGCGGGCACGGTGGGTCGCTGTCGCCGTGGTGGCCGTTGCGGTGGTGACCCTGCTGGTGCTGCTCGACGTGATCACCGCCGACAACCTCTCCGACGTGGTGGTCGGCGTGACGGTGGTCGCCGCGATCGCGTACTTCGTGGTGATGCTGGCCAGCAGCGAGATCTCGGCGGTCGAGCGGAGCCGGGTGTGGTCGTTCGTCCCGCTGTTCATCGCGAACGCGGTCTTCTGGTCGCTCTACCAGCAGCAGTTCACCGTGGTCACGATCTACTCCGACAAGCGGCTGGACCGTGGGTTCTTCGGCTGGGAGATGCCGGTCTCGTGGGTGCAGTCGATCAACCCGGTCTTCATCATCCTGCTCGCACCGGTGTTCGCCGCGGTCTGGACCCGGCTCGGGGCGCGACAGCCGTCGACACCGGTGAAGTTCGCGGTCGGCACGATCTCGATGGGCGCGGCGTTCCTGCTGTTCCTGCCGGTCCCCGGCGGCGAGCACTCCGCGCCGCTGCTCGCGCTGACCGGCATCCTGCTGGTGTTCACGCTCGCCGAGCTGTTCATCTCACCGGTGGGCCTGTCGCTCTCGACGAAGCTCGCGCCGCGGCGGTTCACCACGCAGATGGTCGCGCTGTACTTCCTCTCGATCGCGCTGGGTACGGCGATGTCGGGCAAGCTGGCCGGCTACTACCACTGGCGCGACGAGGGGGGCTACTTCCTCGTGCTGGGCCTGGCCGCTGTCGCGGTCGGAGTGGCGCTGCTGGCGGCGGTGAAGCCGATCAGGGCACTGATGGCCGGCGTCCACTGACCAGGGTGCCGGCGACCCGGGGAGCGAAGGCCGGAGCCAGCGGCACGATGCCGAGCACCAGCACCATCGGCACCGCGAAGCCGATGCGCAGCGAGTCGGCGCCGACCAGGCCGGTGAGCACCGAGCCGAGCAGCGCGCCGACGTAGTTGAACTGGTTGAAGCGGGCGATGACGGCGTCGACCCGGGCCTGGCGGACCGCCGGCTCGAACTCCTCGCCGGCCTCGGCGGCGCCGGCGATCCGGGCCGCGGCGGAGAAGCTCAGCGGCGCGACGACCGCGACGCCGCCACCGAGCAGTGCGAACCCGAGGACCGCCACCTGCCAGTCGGGCGAGAACACCACGATCGCCAACGACGCGGCACCCACGACCGCACCCGCCCGCAGGACCGGCACCGGGCCGAAGCGGCGGACCAGACCGTCGCCGGCCAGCCGCACGGCGCCGCTCACGAGGAGATAGGCCAGCGCCGCGAGCGCGACGTACCGCTCAGGGGTGGGGAAGGTGTGGTCGAGGAACAGCGGGCCCCAGGTCTGCACGGCGGTGTCGACCATGTAGAAGAGCACCATCGCGATGCCGACCAGCAGGATCGGTCGCCACGGGACAGCGACTTCGTCGGCCAGCTCGGTCGGCCCGTGGTCGCGCGGCAGGAACGGCGCCAGCGCCACCAGCAGCGGGATCACGCCCACGGCGGCGTTCGCCGACAGCGGCAGGTGGGAGGTCCCGAGCGTGGCCGCGGCGCCGACCGCGCCACCGAGGGTCCACGCGCCGTGGAAGGAGGGCAGGATCGGCCGCTCGTAGCGGTGCTCGAGCGCGACGGCCTGCATGTTGGTGCTCGCATCGACCATGCCGAGCCCGAAGCCGTACGCCGCGATCCCGGCGACGAACACCCCGGTCACCTGGGCCGTGCACAGCACCGGGACGCCAACGGCGACGACCAGCAGTCCCACGCGGAGCAGCAGCGCGCTGTCGCGGCGCTTGGCGAGCGCTTCGGCGACGACCGATCCGGCTCCGGCGAGCAGGATCATCATCAGCAGGATCAGCGAGAGCTGGACGTCGGAGAGGTGCCACTTGTCCTGGAACTCGGGCAGCCGCGTCGTCAGGCTCAGCAGGATCAGGCCCTGGCTGAAGAAGCCGGCTGCGGTCGCCAGGCGTGGCCGGGTGAGATCCATGCGCCGAATGGTGACACGGGTTGGGCCAAAAGGGGTGCCGGTCGGGCCAACCTGGGCCACGATTCCGTCAGCACGTGCCTGACGAGCGGGCCTGCAGGGAAGAGGAACGATGGCGCGCACCGGGCAGCAGCTGCGACAGCGGACGGCGAAGGCGATGGCCCAGCCGAAGGGCGCAGCAGGGCCGGGTCAGACGCGAGCGGCCAACGCGCCGCGGTCAGGTCTGGGCGACCGGCTCCGCTACGCGTTCGACAACAGCATGTCGCGGGGCACCCCCGCCCTGATCGCGTGGCTGTGCGTGGTCACGCTGGCCCTGATCCTGCTGTTCTCGGTGATCGTGTCGGTCTTCGGCCTGCGGCCCGAGGGCGACGAGGCCCGCCCCTTCTTCCGCGACCTGATGCAGAACCTCTTCCACGCGCTCGATCCCGGCACGGTGGCGGGCGACGGAGCCGCGTCCTGGCGGTTCCTGCTGACCATGCTCGTGCTCACGATCGCCGGCCTGTTCATCGTCAGTGCCCTGATCGGCGTGATCGCCGCCGGCATCGACACCAAGCTCGCCGACCTGCGGCGGGGCCGATCGATCGTGCTCGAGCACGACCACACGGTGATCCTCGGCTGGTCCGACTCCATCTTCACGATCGTCCGGGAGCTGACGATCGCCAACGAGAGCCGCCGCAAGCCGGTGATCGTGGTGCTCGCCGACCGCGACAAGGTCGAGATGGAGGAGGACCTGCGGGCCAAGGTCGACGACTTCCGCGGCACCCGGGTGATCTGCCGGTCCGGGTCGCCGATGGACCTGGACGACCTCGCGCTGAGCAGCCACCCGACCGCCCGGTCGGTGATCCTGCTGGCCCCCGAGGGCTCCGAGGACCCCGACAGCGAGGTCATCAAGACCCTCCTCGCCCTGACCCACGCGGGCCCCGAGGGGCCGAGGATCGTCGCGGAGATCCGCAACCCCACGAACCTCGAGGCCGCCCGCCTCGTGGGCGCCGAGCGCACGGTGCTGCTCGACATCCGCGAGACCGTCGCCAAGCTCGTGGTCCAGACGTCGCGGCAGTCGGGAGCGGCCGCGGTCTACACCGAGCTGTTCGACTACGACGGGGACGAGATCTACTTCCTCGACGACCACCGTCTCGACGGCTCGACGTACGCCGACGCGCAGCTCGCCTTCGAGCACGCCTCGGTGATCGGCCTGATCGACGCCGGCGTACCGACCCTCAACCCGCTGCCGGACACGGTCATTGCGGGGCAGACCCTGATCGTGGTCGCCGAGGACGACTCGACGCTCCAGGGCGAACCGGACGCGATCGGCCGCCCGGCCCTGGAGCTGCTCGGCACCGCGACCGCGGACGAGGAGCGGCCGAGCCAGGCGCTGCTGATCGGCTGGAACGAACGGGCGCCGATCATCGTGCGCGAGCTCGACCACTACGCGACGCCCGGCTCGGAGCTGACCGTGCTGACGGCGTTCGACGTCCCCACCGTCCCGGAGCTGCGCAACCTCGAGGTGCGCGTCGTGTCCGGGCACACCACCGACCGTGCGACGCTGGAGGAGCACGTCGTCGACGGCCTCGACCAGGTGATCGTGCTCTGCTACTCCGACGACCTGGCGCCCCAGGCCGCCGACGCCCGGACACTGGTGACCCTGCTGCACGTGCGCGACATCCTGTCCCGCTTCGACGCGACGACCCCGGTCGTCAGCGAGATGCTCGACGACCGCAACCGGGTGCTCGCCCAGGTCGCGCACGTCGACGACGTGGTCGTCAGCGGCGAGATCGTCAGCCTGCTGGTCACCCAGCTCTCCGAGGACCCGCGGCTGGAGCTGGTGTTCGGCCAGCTGCTCGGCAACGAGGGCAGCGAGATCTACCTGCGCCCCGCGGAGTGGTACGTCCAGCCCGGTGCCGAGGTGTCGTTCGCGACGATCGTCGCGGGGGCCACGCGCCGCAACGAGACCGCGCTGGGCTACAAGTCGGTCGCCCTGGCCGGGGCCGGTGAGACGTTCGGTGTTCGGGTGAACCCCGCGAAGGCGGAGACGTTCCGGGTGCTGCCCGGCGACCGGGTGGTCGTGCTCGCCGACGACTGATGTCTTCGTGGTCGAGCGGCGCTGTTTGAATAGCCCGGTGAGTGAGCTCTGGGTCGTCCGTCATGGTGCCACCGAGTGGAGCGAGATCGGTCGGCACACGTCGGTCACCGACCTGCCGCTCCTCCCCGAGGGCGAGGAGGTCGCGCGCGGTCTGGCGCCACGCCTGGCCGGCCTGGGCTTCGCGGAGGTGCTGACGAGCCCGCGGCTGCGTGCGCGCCGTACCGCTGAGCTCGCCGGCTTCCCCGACGCGGTCGTGGACGAGGACCTCGCGGAGTGGGCGTACGGCGACTACGAGGGCATCACGACCGAGCAGATCCGTCGTGACGTCCCCGGCTGGACGATGTGGACCCACCCTGCCCCCGGTGGCGAGACCGCTGCGGAGCTGACCACCCGGCTCGACCGGTTCGTGGCGCGTGCGCGCGCCGTCGACGGACCGGTGTTGGCCTTCGGGCACGGCCACTCGCTGCGAGCGCTCGCCGCACGCTGGCTCGAGCTCCCGGTCGGCGACGGTCGGCACTTCAAGCTCGACACCGCCACGATCTCCGTCTTCGCATGGGAGCGGGAGACGCCCGTCGTGCAGCGCTGGAACTCCTGAGGTCGACCACGCGCCTGATGGTCTGCGCCTGATGGCCTGTGCGGGGTGGCGGCGGTCGGGCGTCCGGCGGGTGGGCGTGTGGTTCCGCTTCTCAGTTTTCGAAGGCGTGGTTGCGGTTCGCTGTGGTTGGGGCGGCATGGTTGCGGTCCGCGGGTGTGCTGCGGGCGCGTTGGGGCCCGGGTGTTGTGGTGGCGGTCCCTGGCGTTTCGGTTTATGTCCTCCGGGTGAAGGCGACCTTGCCGTTGGGGAGCAGGGTGGTCTCGTAGTCGGGGTCGTGGGCTCGGGCGTGGTGGTGGGGGCAGTAGAGGCGGGCGTGGGTGATGTCGGTCGTTCCGCCGGTGGCCCAGGGTGGGTCGTGGTGGGTTTGGGTCATGCCGGGGGGCCAGTCGCATCGGTCGGCGGTGCAGCCTTTGTCGCGCAGTGCGATCGCGATCCTCTGGGCTTTGGTGTGGAAGCGGCGGGTGCGGCCGAGGTCGAGGACTTCGGAGGTCCCGCTGAGGACGGCGGGGATGATGCCGGCTTCGCAGGCGAGTCGTCGGGCCTGGCCGGGGGAGATCTCGGCGCCGGTGTCGAGGACCCCGGGCTTGAGGCCGCCCTGCAGTGTCTCGATGGGGATGGTGACGACCATGGTGGCGGACACTCCGCCGGCGTGGGGGAGCTGGTTGGCGGGGTAGCGCTCGATCCACTCCACGAGGGCTTGTCCCATGCGCTGCGGTCCGGGCTTGCGTTCCCCGAGGTGCCCGTCGACGGCGGTGCGGTGCTTGGGGCGGCGATCGCGAGGAGCTGCTTCTTCAGCATCTCGGCCTGGACGGTGGGCAGCGTGAACCGCCCGTGGGTCAGGCCGGTGCCGTCGTCGTGCATCGTCAGCCGGGTCGCCATGGCTGCTTCGCGTTCCTCGCGCAAGAGCAGTTTCGCTTGGTGGGCGTCGGCGGCTTCGGGGTCGATGACGTGGAGGAGTCCTTGGCCGAGGTTGGCGAGCTCTTTGGCGTTGTAGTGGGCTGCTTCACCGATGAGGTGGGCCTCGGCTCGGTCGCGGAGCTCTGGCTCGACGTGGTCGGGGAGCTCGTCGACGGCGTGGATGATCACCGCGGCCTGGTCGGGCAGCACGTCACCGGCCTTGAGGGCGGCGTGCGCGAGGGGGTGCTTGTCGAGGCCGGTGCCGAGCTTGGTGATCCGGTGGGCTTCGGCGTGGGCGAGGCGGGTCTGGTGCGCCCACCAGTTCGGCACCGAGGTGGCGCCGACCTGCTCCGCCACACCCACGGACGAGGCATGGGTGGCGAGGCGGGCCTGCAGCTCGGTGACCCGGGCCGCGACGCGGGTGAGTTCGACGATGGTGGCGGCGGTCTCGTGGACGTCCATGGACCACAGGGACGCGTCGGCGATCTGGTCGAGGGCGTCGGAGATCTCGGTGACGGCGCGGCTGACCCGGTGTGAAGGGTGAGCTTGTGCGGTCATCGCCACTCCCGAGATGAAGTCGTGGCGACAGTCTATCAAACACCTGTTCGGAAAGTCAACAACGAGACCGGTGAGAACTCGACTTTCGCGGGGTGGCTTCGAGGCTCGGGCCTGGGGGCCCTCGCACCTCAACCACCGGAGGTCGAAACCACCGCGCGGGGAGGCGGCGGTCAGGGGGCCGGGAGGAGGCCGTGGCCGCGGCGGACCTGTCCCGCTTTGCTGCCAGCGACGGCGACCACGATCGGCCTGAAGCCGATGCACATCTCGACGCGGGCGCTTGGGTTGCCGGTGGATTCGAGGCTCGCTTCGCTCGCACCTCAACCACCGTGAGGCCCGTGCTCGCACCTCAACCGCCGTCGGCGTGCGTTCGCACCTCGACCACCGTCGGCGTGCGCTCGCACCTCAACCACCGTCGGTGGGGTGGATGCACAGCCGGACCTTGTGCCCTTGACGCATGCAGGCGCGGTCAGCACCGTTGACCCATGTCTCTGGCGGCCAGCTGTGTGCAGTGCTCCGGGCCGGTGCTGGAAGCGCCGGACGACCCGGCCGGCCGGTGGGCGTGCCCGGAGCACGGGCTGACCCACGCGCTGTGGCACGGCGGCGAGGCGACGTACGACGCGTTCGCGGAGCACCTCGCAGCGTCCCGGTCGTTCCCGACCTACCTGCCGTGGCCGTTGAGCCCGGGGTGGAGCGTGACCGACTTCGCGGTCGTGGGAGACGCTCCGGGCAGCGCCCGCGCGACGCTCACGTGCGTGACGGGCACCAGCGAGCTGGACGGGCCGGTCGACGTCCTGGTCGTCGCCGAGGAGGCCGGCACCGGGCTCGGGGCCCGCTGCGCGAGCACGCGGTACAGCGATCCAGGCGCCGACATCGGGCAGCGGCCGCCGACGGTCCGGATCCGGATAGGCAGCCAGTCGGCGAGCCTGTGGGACGTGTCGACCAGCAGCTCGGACGGCGAGTTCGACCGGTCCGTGGTCGCGGGGGAGGCCGGTGGTCGCTGGCTGTGGATCGTGCTGCGCCCGGCGTCCGCGCTCCTGCTGCTGCGTGACGACTGGATCCTCCGCGACGTGTCCCACCTCGGCCCTCAGCTGGTCGAGCTCCCGTTCGGGGGGCCACGTCCGACCTGGTGAGGCATCGCGTGCGCGGCACTACGCTGCACGGATGCGCATCGACCTCCACACGCACTCGCGTGCCAGCGACGGGACCGACACCCCGTCGGGACTGGTGCGCGCGGCCGCCGAAGCGGGACTCGACGTGCTCGCGATCACCGACCACGACACGGCCGCCGGGTGGGCGGAGGCGGCCGCGGCGGCCGCGGAGGTCGGGGTGGAGCTGGTGCCGGGCATGGAGATCAGCACCCGCCACCGCGGGCGCAGCGTGCACCTCCTCGCCTACCTGCCCGACCCGACGTACGCCCCGCTCACCGAGGAGCTCGACCGGGTGCTCAGCGGTCGGGAGTCACGGGTCCCCGTGATGATCGAGCGGCTCCGCGCCCTCGGCGTCGAGATCACCGACGAGGACGTACGCCGCGCCTCCGACGGGACGGCCGCGACCGGCCGGCCGCACGTCGCCGACGCACTGGTGACCCTCGGGGTGGTGCGCGACCGCGACGAGGCCTTCGCGACGTACCTCGGGTGGGGCAAGCCCGCGCACATCGACCGCTACGCCATCGCGCTGGTCGACGCGCTGCGCGTGGTCGCGGAGGCCGGCGGGGTCTCGGTGATCGCGCACCCGTGGGGGCGCGGCGGCCTGGGGCGCCCCGACGAGCACACGCTCGGGGAGCTGCAGGAGCTCGGACTGGCCGGCATCGAGGTGGACCACCAGGACCACGATCCCGCCGCGCGCGAGCGGCTCAGAGCCATCGCCCGCAACCTCTCCCTGGTCGCGACGGGTTCCAGCGACTACCACGGCGACGGCAAGAACGACCACGAGCTCGGCTGCAACTCGACCGACCCGGAGGAGTACGCGCGCCTGCTCGAGCTCGCCGCAGATGCGTCCCAGCGTTCCGGCCGGGTCACCCCCGCCGTCGTCGGCTGAGGATCACTTCCGCCCGAGCGACTGGAACCGCTGCAGCACCCCGGTCGGCACCAGCCGGGCGACCGTGCTGATCGCCTTGTACTGCGCCCCCGGGATCGAGAACGCCTTGCCCTTGGCGTGGTCGGCCAGCGCCTGGGCGACGAGCACGTCCGCGTCGAGCCACATGAAGTCGGGAGCGGAGCCGCGCCCCACCTCCATCCGCTCGTGGAACTCGGTCTTGGTGAAGCCGGGGCACAGGCAGGTCACGGTGACGCCCTGCGGGGCGTACTCGTGGTGCGCCCACTCCGAGAAGCTGTTCACCCACGCCTTGGCAGCCGAGTAGGTCCCGCGGGGCAGGAACGCCGCGACGCTCGAGACGTTGATGATCCCGCCGCCGCCGCGCGCGGTCATCGAGCCGAGCGCCGCGTGGCTGAGCCGCAGCACAGCGGTCACGAGCACGTCGAACATCGCCTGCTCGTCCTCGACGGAGTTGTCGAGGAACCGCTTCTTCAGGCCGAAGCCCGCGTTGTTGACCAGCAGGTCGATCGGCCGCGCCGGGTCGCTCAGCCGCGCCTCGACCGCGCCCAGCTGATCGCGGTCGGTGAGGTCGGCCGCGAGCACCTCCACGAGCACGTCGTACGTCGTGTGCAGCTCCTCGGCCTCGGCATCGAGGCGCGCCCGGTCCCGGGCGACGAGCACCAGGTCGTAGCCCTGGGCGGCGAGCTGGTGGGCGAAGGAGCGACCGATGCCCGCGGTGGGGCCGGTGACCAGAGCGGTGGGCGACATGGGAGAAGTCAAACAGGTGTCTGCGCGATCTGGGACGCCTCGTCCGGCATGATGGTCAACGATGAGCACCCCGCGACGTTCTCCGCCTCCCCCGCTGCGCTCCGCCGGCGCACAACGGCGCGGGGACCCCGCATGACCACGACACTCGCGATCGCCAACCAGAAGGGCGGGGTCGCCAAGACGACGACGGTCGCCTCGGTAGGGGCGGCCCTCGCGGAGCTGGGCCACTCGGTGCTGCTCGTCGACCTGGACCCGCAGGCGTGCCTGACGTTCTCCCTCGGCATCGACCCCGAGGACCTCGAGCTCTCCGTGCACCACGTCCTCACCAAGGGCCTCGACCCGACCGAGGTGATCATCGAGACCGAGGACGGCGTCGACCTGGTGCCGGCCACGATCGAGCTGGCCCGCGCGGAGGCCGAGCTGCTCACACGCACCGGCCGCGAGCACGTGCTGAAGTCGATGATCGAGGCTCTCGAGGAGGCCGAGCTCGAGTACGACTGGGTGCTGCTCGACTGCCCGCCCTCGCTCGGGGTGCTCACCGTGGCCGCGCTCACCGCTGCTGACGGTGTGCTGATCCCGCTGCAGTGCGAGACCCTCTCGCACCGCGGGGTCGGGCAGCTGCTCGACACCGTCCACGACGTACGCCGCTTCACCAACCGCAAGCTCGAGGTGTGGGGGGTGCTGCCGACGCTGTACGACGGGCGGACCAACCACTCGCGCACGGTGCTCGAGACGATCTCGGAGACCTACGACCTCAAGGTCATCGAACCGCCCATCCCCAAGACCATCAAGTTCGCCGAGGCGCCGGCCGCCGGCCGCTCGATCCTGGCGACCAGCCGCAGCAGCAAGGGCGCCCAGGCCTACCGCGCCGTCGCCGAGAACCTGGTCATCCGCTCCCAGCGACCGCGGGCCAAGCCGGCGGCGAAGAAGGCGAAGAAGTGAGCCAGCACCGCGGTGCCCCGGTGCGGCCGCGGTACGGCCGGTTCGCGGCGTTGGGATCCTCCCTGTCGGTCACCCTGATCGCGGTGCTCGGTGGCACCGGTGTACTGCCCTCCGCGGCCGGCGACCGCCAGGACCCCGCAGGCGCGATCGAGAAGGTCGCCGACCCCGCGCCGACCTCCGGCACGTCCGAGAGCCCGTCCGGCACCACCGACGCGACGGGCACCGAGCCCGACCTCGGCACAGCAACGAACACCGACACGGAGCCGGTCGATGACACCACCTTGCCGGCCGGCACCGGCCACGGGAAGCGCATCGTGTTCAGCGAGAGCCGCCAGCGGGTGTGGCTGGTGAGCGACGCCAAGCACGTCGTCCGCACCTACCTCGTCTCCGGCAGCCTCACCGACAACCTCGACCCAGGGACCTACTCGGTCTACTCCCGCTCGGAGCAGGCCTGGGGCATCGACGACTCGGGCACCATGCGCTACTTCGTGCGGTTCACCCAGGGCGACACCGGCGCCGCGATCGGCTTCCACGACATCCCGATCGACAACGGCAAGCCGGTGCAGACCCTCGACCAGCTCGGCACCCCGCAGTCGCACGGCTGCGTGCGGCAGAAGCGCTCGGACGCGATCGCGCTGTGGGAGTTCGCCCCCCTCGGCACGACCGTCGTCGTCACGGCCTGAGATCACCGCGACCCGCCCGGATGCTCCGGGCGGGTCGCAGTGTCAGTGCTGGTGCGTGAGCCTCACTCGGTGGCGGTGGCCTGACCGCTGCCGGCCGAGCCCGACCCGCTGGACCGACGGCGGCTGCGCGAGCGCGAGCGGTTGCGAGACCCTCCGGTGCGCGCCTCGCCGCCCTCGGCGGGCGCCTCGCCCGGCGGCGCGGCGGCCGGCTCGACCGACGACCCGGTGGCAGCAGCGGAGCCGCCGGAGCGGGTGCGCGTCCGGTTGCGGTTGCGCTCGCCACCGCTGCGCTCACCACGCTCGCCACGGCCACGCCCACGCTCGCCGCGGTCCTCGCGGGGCTTGCGCTCCACGGGGGCCGCGTCGACGATCCGGCCCTTGGTGCCCGGGGCGATGCCCTGGTCGTGGTAGAGGTGCTCGGAGGTCGAGTAGGTCTCCTGCGGCTCGTCGAAGGGCAGGTCGAGCGCCTTGTTGATCATCTTCCACCGGGCCAGGTCGGGCCAGTCGACGAACGTGATCGCGATGCCCGTGGCACCGGCGCGGCCGGTGCGGCCGATGCGGTGGATGTAGGTCTTCTCGTCCTCGGGACAGGTGTAGTTGATGACGTGGGACACGCCGGCCACGTCGATGCCGCGGGCGGCGACGTCGGTGGCGACCAGCACCCGCAGCTTGTCCTCGCGGAACCGGTTGAGGGCCTTCTCGCGGGCCACCTGGGCCATGTCGCCGTGCAGGGGGCTCGCGCTGAAGCCGCGCTCCGCCAGGTCGTCGGCCACCCGCTGGGCCTGACGCTTGGTGCGCGTGAACACGATGATCTTCCCGGAGTCCTCCGCCTGCAGCACCCGGCCGATGATCTCGGGCTTGTCGAGGTCGTGCGCCTGGTAGATGAACTGCGCGGTGGCCGGCACGGTGGCGTTCTCGTACGACGACTCCGCGCGGATGTTCATCGGGTGCCGCATGTGGGTGCGGGCGAGCGAGACGATCGCGGCGGGCATCGTGGCCGAGAACAGCATCGTCTGGCGGGTCTCGGGGGTCATCGAGAGGATCCGCTCGACGTCGGGCAGGAAGCCCAGGTCGAGCATCTCGTCGGCCTCGTCGAGGACCAGCGCGTGCACGTGGGAGATGTCCAGCGCCCGGCGGTTGCACAGGTCGATGAGCCGACCGGGCGTGCCGACGACGATGTCGACCCCGCTGGCGAGCGTGTCGAGCTGGGTGTCGTAGCCGACCCCGCCGTACACCGTGAGGACGCGGAGACCCAGGTCCTTGCTCGCCAGGTGGAGGTCGTTGGAGACCTGCAGCGCGAGCTCGCGGGTCGGGGCGACGATCAGCGCCTGCGGCTTGCCCTGCGGCAGGTCGGCGTAGGCCGGGTCGGTCATGGTGACGCTGCGCTGGAGCACGGGGATGCCGAACGCCAGCGTCTTGCCGGTGCCGGTGCGGGCCTGCCCGATGAGGTCGGTGCCGAGGAGGGCGACCGAGAGGGTCATCTCCTGGATGGCGAACGGGGTGACGATGTTGGCGCGCTCGAGGGCGTCGCAGATCTCGGGGAGCACCCCGAGCTCTCGGAAGGTGGTCAGGGTCTTGTCGCTTTCGTGAGTCAGCCGGGTTCAACCGAATGAATGTCGGATGCGGCGGACTGCAGGTACAGCGGTCTGCCGCGCACATACGCGGCCCGGTGCGGGCCCATACGCGGGTCGCGAGGGGCGACCCGTTCGGGTCCAGCCTATCGGTAGGGTGCGCACGTGCCCTCATCCCCGCCGGACGACACCTCCACGAATGACGGCCCGACCGCCGGCCCGAGCGACGGCCAGACCGACGGCGTCGCCTTCCAGGACCCGGAGTACCGCGAGGCGGTGATCGACCTCCTCGGGGCGATCGCGTACGGCGAGATCTCGGCGTTCGAGCGCCTCGCCGAGGACTCGAAGCTGGCGCCGACGCTCGAGGACAAGGTCGCGATCGCGAGCATGGCAGCCGCGGAGTTCGCCCATGTCGCCCGGCTCAACGGCCGGCTCGCGCAGCTGGGTGCCGACCCGTTCGAGGCGATGGCACCGTTCGTGGGCCCGATCGACCGGTTCCACCAGCACACCGCGCCGGCGGACTGGTACGAGGGCCTGATCAAGGCCTACGTCGGCGACGGCCTCGCCAACGACTTCTACCGCGAGATCGCGGCCTACCTCGACGCCGAGACCCGCGACCTGATCGTGGCGTCCCTGGAGGACTCGGGGCACGCGGCGTTCGTCGTCGACCGGGTCCGGTCAGCGATCGCCGCAGACCACCGGCTCGGCGGTCGGCTCGCTCTCTGGGGGCGACGGCTGATGGGGGAGGCCCTGACGCAGGCTCAGCGTGTCGCGGCCGACCGGGACGCCCTCTCGGCGCTGCTGGCCGGTGGGGTCGACCGTCCGGGGCTCGACCTCGCCGCGATCGGCCGGATGTTCACCCGGATCACCGAGCGGCACGCCGAACGGATGGCCGAGCTGGGACTCGCGAGCTGACGCGGTCCGGGGGGTCCGCAGGCGTGCGGGCCGCCCTGAGCTCCGTGACCACGGTCCAGTGGTCGCTGAAGCCGGTGAGCCGCAGCACGCGCCGCAGGAAGTCGCTGGAGCAGACGACCAGGAAGTCGCCGCCCTGGCCGGCCTGCAGGCTGGCGGCCTGGGCGAGCAGCCGGACGCTGCCGCAGTCGATGAACTCGACGGCATCGAGGTCGACGACAAGCGCGCGACGGGCGGGGCCGAGGGCATCGTGCAGGGCTGCGCCGAGGGCGGCACGGGTGAGAAGGTCGAGGTCGCCGCGACAGGTCAGCACGATCTGACCGTCAGCGGGCTTGCGCAGCACGAACTGGTCCATGAGAAGGACTCACATCTGGAGCGGCCGCCGCCGTGGGCTGAGCGGTTGCCGACCACGCCAGCGTACGTCGGGCGCGCGTGGACCAGCCTCACCCTTCTGGGGGGCACCGGAGAGCAGGTCTCGCTGCCACGGCCCGCGTACGGTTGTCCCATGACGTCGAGGCCACGCGGGTCGTCCGGCCCATCGTTCGAGTGCCCCTTCCTGCCCCGGTCCATCCCCACGGCTGGCGCCGTGGGTCAGCCGGTCCATTGGTAGCCGGACCGTCGCCCAGGTCCGTCGACCTGGGCCTGGTGCCGGACCTGTATGCGCGGATCCTGCAGCTGCGCGACCTGGTGGGGGAGTCCGCGGAGATGACCGCGGTCCTCGCCGAGCTCGAGGCGACACACGAGCAGCTCCGGGTCGCCGCGGAGGAGATCCGGACGCAGGAGCAGGAGATCCAGCGGCTCCTGGCGAGCCAGCGGCTGCTGCGCTGGCAGCAGGATCGCGTTCGGCAGCTGCTGCCGGTCGCGGTCGTCACCACCGATCTCCGCGGGACGGTCGACGGGGCGAACGCCGCCGCCTTGCTGCTCCTCGGGGTCGAGCCGGTCCAGCTCGTGCGCACGGATCTGCTGAGGTTCTTCTCGGCGCGGGACCGCGCCTCACTGCGCGCGGCCCTGGCCGGCCTCGCCCAGGGCCACCGGCTCCGGCGTACGGCGACCGTCGTCGGCCGCGACGGCCGCGCCATGGCCGTCGAGGTGAGCGCGGCGATCGCGTCGCCGGGGGCGCGAGAGATCAGCTGGGTGCTCATCGGTCCGCCGCCGGCCGGATCCGATCGCTCGGCGGATCGACTCGGAATGTCCGAGGCGCTCGTCGCGCTGGCCGCCCTGCCGGCCTCGCCGCTCGAGGACCTCGATCTGCTGCGGCGTGCCGTCGCCGTCTGCCAGCAGGCGCTCGGCGACCGGATCGCGGTGAGCGTGATCGTGGGCTCGCCGACGGCCCCCTCCGGGCTGGCGTCCTCCGCGTCGACGGCCCAGGTGGTCGACGGCGCCCAGCTCGCGTCGGAGGACGGTCCCAGTGTGCTGGCCTTCCACGACCGCCGGACGGTGGTCTCGGGTGATCTCCGGTCGGACCCGAGGTGGCCCGGGCTCGCCGCAGACCCCCGGCTCCCCGAGCTCGGGGCGGTGGCCGTCCCCCTGGCGGTCGGGGACGTGCTGCTCGGCGTCCTCTGTGTGTACGGAGACCTGGGCGACCCGCCCCATGAGCAGATCGTCCACTCCGCTGATCTGCTCGGCGCGTCGATGACCGCGATCCTGCACGAGGCGAAGGTCCGCGAGGACCTCGAGCGGGAGTCGGCAGAGCTCGAGGCGGCTTTGCTGTCGCGCGCGACCATCGACCAGGCCAAGGGCATCGTGATGGCCGAGCGCGGCTGCAGCGTCCAGGAGGCCTTCGACCATCTCGTGGAGCTCAGCAGCACCCAGCACGTCAAGTTGCGCGACGTGGCGCGGATGCTGGTCGAGCAGCGGTCGACGGGGAGCACCAGCGCTGGGTGAGACCGCGCCGAACGGGTACCCCCTGCGGACCGGACGGAGGGAGGCACCCATGTCGGCATGGTGGACGAGCTCATCTGACGACGACCCGCGGCTGGCGGCGTTCGAGCACGCGCCCGAGCCGGTCTTCGTCACCGAGGGGGAGCGGCACGGGATCGTCGCCGCGAACGCAGCCGCCCGCGCTGTGCTGGGCGAGCGCGCGCTGGAGGTCGACCTCGCGGAGGCGCTGCCGGCCCTGGACCCTGACCAGCTCGACTGCTGGTCCCAGGCACGTCGGTCGCCAGCACCGGTGGTGACCCGGCTGGTGCTCGAGACGGGTGGCGGAGCTCTCACCTTCGACGTCCACCTGCAGGCCTGGGCAGGACGTCACGGGCACACCCCCGGCGTGGTGGCCCGGCTCCACCCGGTGTCGGACGAGGCTGCGGTGCTGATGCTCGAGGCCGTCCTGCTCGAGGAGCTGCCGGTGCTTCCCCGCGTCGACCTGGCCGCGACGTACCTGCTGACCGAGCGAGTCGGCGGAGCCGGCGGCGACTGGTTCGACGTCGTCCGGACGTCGGGGGGCGACGTGGCGCTCGTGGTGGGCGACGTGATGGGGCGCGGCGCCGCGGCGGTGGCGACGACGGCGGCGCTGAGAGCGGTGCTGCGCGAGCAGCTGCGCACCGGGTCGAGCATCGAGGACGCCCTGCACGCGGCGGACGGGCTCGCCGAGGAGCTGCCTGCGGCATCGGTGTCCACCGTCGTGCTGGTGCTGCTCGACCCGGACACCGGGGCGCTGACGTACTGCACGGCGGGTCACCCGCCGCCTCTCGTCGTCGACCCGGACGGGAGCACCCGGATGCTCCCACGCTCGGGCGGCGGCTGCCTCGGCTCGGGCGTGGGGTTCCCCACCGGTGCAGACGTCCTGCAGCCGGGCCAGCTGCTGCTGCTCCACTCCGACGGGCTGACGACCAGGGCGGCACGCACCGCGGACCAGCGCGCCGGGGAGCTGGCCGAGGCCGCGCTCGCCGTGTTCGCCAGGCACGGCGGCGGACACGGGATCCGGGGGACGGCCGGTCGCGTGTGCGAGCAGGTGCTCGCGGGCCTGGTCGGTGAGACGGGGAGCGCCGACGACATCGTGCTGCTGGCGGCCGAGCGGATGCCCGACACCTCCACGATCGACCTGGTCCTGCCGGCGGCGGCACCCGCGGTGCGGGGTGTCCGCACCGGCCTGGCGGACTGGCTCGACGAGCTGCGCGCCGGTGACCTCGACACCACGGTGATCCTGCACGCCGTCGGCGAGCTGGTGTCCAACGCCGTCGAGCACGCGTACGCCGGTCGCCGGCCCGGCCCCGGCGACGGCCTCGTCGTGGACGCCACGCTGTCTCCGGCCGGTGACGCCGTCGTGTCCGTGACCGATCATGGCCGCTGGCGGATCGCCCGGCCCGGAGGTCGAGGTCGCGGCCTGGCCATGGCCCGCGGCCTGGTCGACCACCTGGAGGTCGACCGCCGCAGCCAGGGCACCACCGTGACCGTGCGTCACCGGATCGGACGTCCCGTCACGATGTTCCGGGGCAAGGCCCCTGTCGAGCGGGACGGGACGGCTGCCGCGGAGTTCCGCACCACCGACAACGGTCCCGGCCGGGTGACCGTCCACGGCCGGGTGGACGGGCGATCGGTGGAGATGTTGCGGGTCGAGCTGCTCCATCGGACCCGAGGCGGCACGGCCCCTCTGGTCGTCGATCTCGGCCCGGTCATGTTCCTGGGCAGGCTCGCCGTCCCGGTGTTGGCCGAGGCCCTGGGGTGGTCCCAGGACGGGGCGGACGTCGTGCTGGTGGCGCCGCCGGGCACGCCCGCACACCATGTCCTGACGACCCTGGGCTTCCCCTGCGCGCCGTCCTGAGGATCAGCCGCGCGTGCTCCGGCTGTCCTGGTGCCTCACGTCAGCTGCGGAACCCGACCTGACCGAGGGTGCCGTGACCGATCTCGACGTACGCGAGCTTGGCGGCCGGGACGATGACCTTGCGACCCTTGGTGTCGGTCAGTGTGAGCACACCCTCGCCGGCCACCGCCTCGGCGACCAGCTTCTCGACCTGGTCTGCGGGCTGGTCGGTCTCGATGATCAGCTCACGGGCGGCGTGCTGCACGCCGATCTTGACCTCCACGAGGTCCTCCTTCTGCTTCGGGCTTGCTGGGGGTGGTGCGGGGCGGTGGTGGATGTGCCGCCGGCTCAGTGCTCGTCGGACTTGGGGTAGCCGCGGATGCCGCGCCACGCCAGTCCGGCGACCAGAGCCGCCGCGTCGTCCTGGCTGATGCCGCCCGGCTCCGTGAGCCAGAACCGCGCGCTGACCTGCGCCATTCCCACCAGTGAGACGGCGAGCAGTCGGGAGGCGTCCGGGGGCAGTCCGGTGTCGTCGTGGATGACGTGCGCGATCATCGCGGCGCACTCGGTCGTGACCCGGTCGACGTGGCCGCGGACGGCGGGCTCGTTGGTCAGGTCGGACTCGAAGACCAGACGGAACGCTCCGGTGGCGCCGGCGACGTACTCGAAGAAGACCTCCATCGTCGCCGCGACCCGCCGCTTGTTGTCGTCGGTGGACTCCAGGGCGACGCGGCAGTTGTCGATGATCGTGTCGCAGGACTCGTCGAGCAGCGCGAGGTAGAGGTCGAGCTTGCCCGGGAAGTGCTGGTAGAGCACGGGCTTGGAGACACCCGCGCGCTCGGCGATGTCGTCCATCGCGGCCGCGTGGTAGCCCTGGGCGACGAAGACCTCCAGCGCGGACTCCATCAGCTGCGTGCGACGCTCGCGTCGCGGCATCCGGGCGCCCCGCGGTCGGGCGGCAGGGGTGTCGTACTCGGCAGTCACCCGCGCAGCCTACTCGGCGGTTCGTCCCGTCCGGATGACGGGACACGGGCCGGTCGTGACCGCCCCGCGGGGAACATGGCAGGGCCGGGCGGCGTTCTCACCAGCGCCGACCAGGCGAACCGACCACGCAAGGAGTACGCCGTGTCCTTTCCCGCGCTCGTGGAGCCCGCGGACGAGCTGACCATCGACGAGGTGCGTCGCTACAGCCGCCACCTGATCATCCCCGACGTGGGCATGACCGGGCAGAAGCGGCTGAAGAACGCCAAGGTGCTGGTGATCGGTGCCGGCGGTCTCGGCAGCCCGGCCCTGCTCTACCTCGCGGCGGCCGGCGTCGGCACCATCGGCATCGCGGAGTTCGACGAGGTCGACGAGTCCAACCTGCAGCGCCAGATCATCCACGGCCAGTCCGACGTCGGGAAGTCCAAGGCGCAGTCGGCCAAGGAGTCGATCGCCGAGGCCAACCCGTACGTCGAGGTCGTGCTGCACGAGCAGCGCCTCGACAACGACAACGTGCTGCAGGTGTTCGAGGGCTACGACCTGATCGTCGACGGCACCGACAACTTCGCGACCCGCTACATGGTCAACGATGCGGCGTACTTCTTGAAGATCCCCTACGTGTGGGGCTCGATCTACCGCTTCGACGGGCAGGCCTCGGTGTTCGCCCCGACGCTCGCCGACGACGCGCCGTGCTACCGCTGCCTCTACCCCGAGCCCCCGCCGCCGGGCATGGTCCCGAGCTGTGCCGAGGGCGGCGTGCTCGGCGTCCTGTGCGCCGCGATCGGCTCGATCCAGGTCAACGAGGCCATCAAGCTGCTGACCGGCATCGGTGACCCGCTGGTCGGCAAGCTGATGATCTACGACGCCCTCGAGATGGAGTACCGCAAGCTGCGGGTCCGCAAGGACCCCAACTGCGCGCTGTGCGGCGAGCACCCGACCGTCACCGGGCTCATCGACTACGAAGCGTTCTGCGGCGCGATCTCCGACGAGGCGGCCGAGGCCGCGGCGGGCTCGACGATCTCGGTGACCCAGCTCGAGCACATGCTCAAGGAGCGCGAGGAGGGCACCCGCGACTTCGTGCTCGTCGACGTGCGCGAGCCCAACGAGTACGAGATCAACCGGATCCCCGGCTCGGTGCTGATCCCCAAGGGCGACTTCCTCAACGGCAGCGCGCTGGAGAAGCTGCCGTCCGACAAGCAGATCGTCATGCACTGCAAGTCCGGAGTGCGCTCGGCCGAGACGCTCGCGATCGTCAAGGGAGCCGGCTACGCCGACGCAGTGCACGTCGGTGGCGGCGTGGTCGCCTGGGTCAACCAGATCGACCCCTCCCAGCCCTCCTACTAGGCCGAGTCGGCGCCAGCTTCCCGCGCATCACCCCCGAGTCGGCGCCAGTTCCTGGAAACTGGCGCCGACTCGGCATCGACTACCCGCGCGTAACCCCGGCGGGTGGGTGGTCGTTGTCACTCCCGACAGAGCAACCCGGCGCCGGCGACCGCCGGCCCCCTATCGGGAGGGTCACCCACCCCATGCGCTTCTCCTCCACGTCCACGATGCGCCGCGTCGCCGGTGCCACCGCCCTGCTCGCCAGCGGCGTGATCGCCGCCGCGTTCGCGACCGCCGCGCCCGCCACCGCCGCGCCGACCTGGGCGCCGGCCGGCACCGCCCAGATCCACCCCGGCACGATGATGTACACCGAGGGTGCCCAGTGCACCGCGAACTTCGTCTACACCGACGGCGCCGGCAACGTGTACGTCGGCTACGCGGCGCACTGCGCGGGCACCGGCGCGGCGACCGACACCGACGGCTGCAAGGCGGCCTCCCTGCCGCTGGGTACCAAGGTGACGTTCAACGAGGGTGGCAGCCTGCTCAGCGAGGGCACCCAGGTGGGCTCGGGCACCTTGGTCTACTCGTCGTGGGACACCATGCACAAGCTCGGCACCACGGACGCCAACACCTGCGCCTACAACGACCTCGCCCTCGTGAAGGTCGCCGCCGCGGACGTGTCCAAGGTGAACCCGTCGGTCCCGTTCTGGGGCGGCCCCGTGGGCATCGACACCGACGGCACCGCTGCCGGTGACCGGGTCTGGACCTACGGCAACTCCAGCCTTCGTGCCGGCCTCTCGCCGCTCTCGCCCCACACCGGCATCAGCCTCGGGGACAACGCGGCCGACGGTGGGTGGACCCACCCGCTCTACACCGTCCTGCCCGGCATCCCCGGTGACTCCGGCTCCGGCTTCCTGAGCGCGGACGGCAAGGCGGTCGGCGTCCTCTCCACCCTGGGCCTCGCGCCGCTGCCCGCGTCGAACAACATCGGCGACCTCTCGAAGGAGCTGGCGTTCGCCCAGCAGCACTCCGGCATCTCCGGGCTGCAGCTGGTCAACGGCACCGAGCCCTTCAACCCGATCCTCTGAGCCATCGGCTGAGCTGAGGGAGCGTCCGGAGGCCCGGAACTTGCCTCCGGTGGCATCACGCACGACGGCCCCGTCCACACCGGACGGGGCCGTCGTCGCGTTCGGGTAGTTTGCCCGGCATGCGGGTCGACCCGGAGGAGTACGCCGAGCTCGTGCTGCGCTGCGTCGAGTCCGTGCCCCGAGGGCGCGTCACGACGTACGGCGTGATCGCGGAGGTCGTGGGCGAGCTGCTCGGTGGCGGCGGCCCCCGCCAGGTCGGCTCGGTCATGTCGTCGCAGGGCGGCGGGGTCCCGTGGTGGCGGGTCGTCCACGCCGACGGCTCACCGCCGACGTGCCACGACGGCGAGGCGCACCAGGCCTACCTCGAGGAGGCCACGCCGCTGCGTCCCTCGGGCAAGGTCGACATGGGGCGCGCGCTCTGGAGGCCGCGGATCGAGCCTTAAGTCGGTGGCCCCGGTCGGTCGGTCGGGGGCAAGGTGGTCTCATGCCCACCGCGATCCGGGCTGCCGGCCTGGTCAAGACGTACGGCACGGTGACGGCGCTCGGCGGCCTCGACCTGGAGGTCGAGGAGGGGACCGTGCTGGGTCTGCTCGGACCCAACGGCGCCGGCAAGACCACGGCGGTGCGGGTGTTCACGACGCTGCTGAGGCCCGACAGCGGGCACGCCGAGGTCGCCGGCATCGACGTGCTGCGACACCCGCGGGAGCTGCGGCGACGGATCGGTGTCTCCGGGCAGTACGCCGCGGTCGACGAGCACCTGACCGGGTTCGAGAACCTCGACATGGTCGGCCGCCTCTACCACCTCGGCGCGGCTGCGAGCAGGGCGCGGGCCCGTGAGCTGCTCGAGCAGTTCGACCTCGCCCACGCTGCCGACCGGGTCGTCAAGGGGTGGTCGGGCGGCATGCGACGGCGGCTCGACCTGGCGGGCGCGCTGGTGGCGAGACCGCCGGTGATCTTCCTCGACGAGCCCACGACCGGGCTGGACCCGCGTGGCCGGGTCGGGATGTGGGACGTGATCGAGGAGCTGGTCCGCGGCGGCACCACGCTGCTGCTCACCACGCAGTACCTCGAGGAGGCCGACCGGTTGGCCGACCGGATCGCGGTGATCGACCACGGCACGGTGATCGCACTCGGCACGGCGGACGAGCTGAAGTCCCAGGTCGGCGGCGAGGAGGTCGAGGTGCGGCTCCCGGTCGGGGGCGACCTGGCCGCGGCGGCGCGCGCGGCCGCGGGCCTGGGCCTGGGCCAACCGGTGGTCGACGAGCGCGACCGGAGGCTGACGGTGCCGGTCGACGGTGGCACCGGCGACCTGCGCGAGCTGCTCGACCGGCTCGACCGGGCCGGCATCGTCGTGGCGGAGGCCGGACTGCGACGACCGACGCTCGACGACGTCTTCCTGGCCCTCACCGGCCATGCCGCCGAGGCGCCCGCCACCGACGAGGACGGAGCCGCGTGATGCCGGCTCTCGCCGAGGGCATCTCCGACGCCTGGGTGATCACGCGCCGCAACCTGCGCAAGATCCTCCGCGTGCCCGACGTCCTGGTCTTCACGACGCTGTCGCCGATCATGTTCGTGCTGCTGTTCGCCTACGTGTTCGGCAACGCCATCGGCAGCCAGGACACGGGCGTGGGCTACACCGAGTTCCTGGTCCCCGGCATCTTCGCGCAGACGGTCGTGTTCGGGGCGACGTTCACCGGCTACAGCCTCGCCGAGGACCTGCAGAAGGGGATCATCGACCGGTTCCGGTCGCTGCCGATGTCGTCGTCCTCGGTGGTGCTCGGCCGCACCGTCGCCGACATCGGCATCAACATCGTCAGCCTGGTGGTGATGGCGCTGACCGGGCTCGTCGTGGGCTGGCGGATCCGTTCCTCGGTGCTCGAGGCGGTCGCCGGGTTCGTCGTGCTGCTCGTCTTCGCGTTCGCCATCTCCTGGATCATGGCGAGCGTGGCCCTGGTCGTGCGCACGCCCGAGGTGGTCAACAACGCGTCGTTCATCGTGATCTTCCCGCTCACGTTCATCGCCAACACGTTCGTCTCGATCAGCAACCTGCCCGGCCCGCTGGCGACGTTCGCGAACTGGAACCCGGTCTCCGCGGTGTGCCAGGGCGCGCGCGAGCTGTTCGGCAACACCGATCCCTCGGCGCCGCTGCCCGACGCGTGGTCGATGCAGCATCCGGTGCTCTACACGCTGATCTGGGTGCTGATCATCCTGGCGGTGTTCGTGCCGCTCTCGATCCGCCTCTACCGGCGCGCCGCGAGCCGGTGACACCGGACGTCATCCCGACCGAGCAACCCCCAGCTCAGGACGGATGACGTCGCGCGGCCGCCAGCTCGGCCAGCCGGGCCAGCGCCTTCGGGAAGATCTCGGCCGGGGGAGTGACCAGCCCGGCGCCGACCTGGCCCACCCCGGCGACCTTGCCGGCCATGCCGGTGTTGATCTGCGGGAGGATGCCCGTGCGGCACACCCGGGTGACGTCGATGCCGGTCGGCGTGCCCTGGAACTCCAGCACCGGCACCGACCAGCGCGGGTTCTCGCCCAGCGTGATCTCGTGCATCCGGCGGGTGGTCGCGAGAGCGTCGGGCACCGAGCCCCCGACGAACCGCACGATCGCGGGCGCCGTGGCCATCGCGAATCCGCCGATGCCGGCGGTCTCGGTGATCGCGGAGTCGCCGATGTCGGGGTTGGCGTCCTCGGGCCCGTAGTCGCCGAGGAAGAGGCCGTCCGCGAGCTGCGCCGGTCCGGTGAACCACTCGTCACCGGTGCCGGCGACCTGGATGCCGAAGTCCGTGCCGTTGCGCGCCATCGCGACGACCATCGTGGAGCCCTCGATGCCGCGCGCGGCGTCGAGCGCGAGCTTGCACGCCGGCATCGCGAGGTTGAGGAAGAAGTGGTCGTTGCCGCCGATGAACCGCAGTGCCTCGGCGACGTCGGCGCCGGCGAACCCGGCTCCGTCGATCGAGCGCACCATGGCGGGGGAGAGGTCGCGCAGCAGCATCAGCGTGCCGGCCCGGTTGCGGTTGTGGGCCTCGTCGCCCATCTGCAGCATCTGGGTGAGGATGCCGGTGACGTCCACCGGGTCTCCCCCAGAGTCGGGCAGGGCGCGCACGGCCGCCTGGAGCAGCGGCCCGAGCACCTCACCCATCCAGCGCAGCCGGGTGAGCACCTCGGGGCCGTAGGCGCCGTACCGCAGCACCTTGCCGAGCCCCTCGTTGAGCGAGCAGAACGTACGCCGGCCGGTGGCCGCGTCCTCGAGCACGAACATCCACATGCTCGGTGTCACGACACCCGCCATCGGGCCGACCGACGAGCGGTGGTGGCACGGCTCGAGCGAGACGCTCGCGCCGGATTCGAACAGCGCGACGGCGTCCTCGGGGTCCTCGACGAGGCCCTCGAGCGCGGCACCCCCCATGAGCGCGCCGCGAAGCGGGCCCGACGCGCGGTCCCAGGCGATCGGCGGCCCGGCGTGCAGGAACTGTCCGGGCTCGAGGCCCAGCACCTCGGACGCGGGCGCGACGTCGACCAGGGTGGCGGTCACGCCGAGCATCGCGGCCAGCGCTCGCTCGTTGGCGGCGTGCCGCAGCGGGTCGGCGGCCACCGTCGCGAGGTCGCCGGCCGTGCCCTCCATCGGGGGTCGCCAGTCGACGCGGGTGACGGGCGTGGCCTGGTCGGCCACCGCGTCGGCCAGCAGGTCGGCGCCGGTGTTGACGACGGCGTTCGGGGTGGTCATCGACGTCCCTCCACGAGCTCGAGTGCGCGGCGGGTGGCGCCGGCGTTGGACAGGTGCACCTCGGCGCCGGCGTCGACCAGCGCGCGGACCTGGCGGTCGCGGCCCTGCGGGTCGCCGTCGGTGCCGACGACCGCGACCACGACCGGCTGGTCGATGCCCGCGATCGCGGGGGCCAACAGAGCGGCCGGATCGGGTTCGGCACCGTGGCCGAGCACCACGTCGAGCAGCAGCACGCCGGTGGCGGGATCGGCCACCGCCCGGGCGAGGTGCTCGAGGCGCAGGGTCGGGTCGATCATCGGGTGCGCGCGGCCGGTCGTGTACTCGTCGTCGCCGAAGTCGACGAACGTGTGGCCGGCATCGGACCCAGCAACCTCCTGGGCGATCAGCTCCGCCTCGCTCTTGAGGGTTCCGCCGACGAACAGTCCGCGCAGCAGGGACCCGTTGACCCGCCCGAAACTCTCGGGCGGGTCAACCGGCCAGGCGGGTACGTCGTGGCCGAGCCGTCGCAGCACGGACTCCGCGGCGGCGGTGAGGTCGGGCCGGCCGGGGCCGAGCAGCGCGAGCTCGACGGGGGTGGACAGGCCGGCGGCGTACTCCTCGATGGCGGCACCGACCTCGGCCGCGGGCGGCTTGGAGATCAGCACGATCAGCTCGACGTCCGGGTCGTCGTCGAGGCGCCGCAGCGCCTCGCGGGTCGCCAGGCCGCCGACCTCGGCGGAGAGGTCGCGGCCGCCGACGCCGAGGGCCGAGGTGACGCCGACGCCGGCGTGGGCGAGGAGTGCGAGCAGCTGCTGGCAGCCGGTGCCGGAGGCGGCGACGATGCCGACCGGCCCGGGCGGCACGACATTGGCGAACCCGAGCCCGAGTCCGCCCACGACGGCGGTGCCGCAGTCGGGACCCATCACGAGCACACCGCGCTCGGCGGCGGTGCGCTTGAGCGCCACCTCCTGCTCGACCGGCACGTTGTCGCTGAACACCATCACGTCGCGGTCCGCCTCGACGGCGTCCATCGCCTCGACGAACGCGTGCGCCCCGGGGACCGAGACCACGACGATCGCGTCGGGCGTACGCCGCAGCGCGCTCGCCGTCGTGCGCGGCGGCGCCACGGCGGTCGACCCCTCGTCGCGGCGGTTGGCGTCGATCAGTGCCCGGTCGACCCCGGCGAGTGCGGGTGCCAGCGCGTCGGGCCCCTCGAGGCGCAGGGCGACCACCAGGTCGTTGGGCCCCGCCGCTGCCGGCACCTCGAAGCCCATCTCGGTCAGCACGTCGATGTTGAGCGGGGTCGCCATCGCCACCTGGGCGGCGAGGACGCCGTCGAGGCCCTGCACGACGCGGCTGACCTGCAGCAGCGTGACGGAGTCGGCGTACGCGCCCGGCCTCAGCTCGACATGCCGGTGATCGGGGGAGTGGGTCATGCAGCGGCACCTTCCAGGTGGTCGAGGGCGACGCGGGCGCCCTGCAGCAGCCCGCGTCCGGAGGTGTGTCCGACCGCCGCGAGGGTCGCGGTGCGGGCGGGATCGTGGGGGGCGGCCAGCCAGGCCGCGAACTCGGGGATGACCTCGCCGTGCATCGCGCAGTCGAGGAGCGTCGCGGAGAGCAGGGTCGTGCGGCCGAGGTGGGCGCGCACCTGGGCGTCGACCTCGACGGTGCCGACCTCGGCCGCGCGGTGCACCGCGAGCCAGCCGCACAGCACGTCGTCGTCGTACGGCGTGAGCCCGTCGCCGCGACCGACCATCGCCGCGACGTCGCCAGGTGGCGGGGCGGGAGTGGCCGCCGCCGCGCGCCGCCGGGGGACGTGCACGTCGAGGAGCCGGCCGACGGCGAGCGGTGTGCCGTCGAGGTGGAGGACCCCCTCGCGGATCTCCGCGGTCGTCGCCTCCTGCACCCGGTCGGCGGACGAGCGCAGCGCGCACGGCACCGCGGTGGCCCGCGTGCTCAGGACCCCGAGGCACCAGCCGTCGAGGTCGAGGTAGACCGCGTCCTGGCCCCGGTGCACCACCGGCAGCGGTCCGTCGGGGGTGGCCCGCAGGCGCGCAGCGACCCGGGTGGGTGCGCTGACGGGGATCACCTACCCGACGCTAGCCGGGGCGATTACGGTTTGCCGATGTGAGGTTGTGCCAACGAGGCACCCGGAGGAGCGCAAGTGTTGATAAGCAGTGACCGCGAGGAGCTCGCGAGCGCCGCCCTGGCCAAGGTGGACGCCCTGCACACCGGGCTGACCCAGATCGTGCTGGAGGGCGGCAACCTCGACGGCATCGCGGCCGAGGTCGCCCGGGTGCTCGAGGTGGGTGTGGCGTTCACCTCCACGGATGGGCGCGAGCGGGCCTCGGCGCTGCCGGAGGACCTGCGCTCGGCCCTGGACGCCCACGACCTGGTGGACCCGACCGGCCGGCTCCGCGTCGAGCGGATGGAGGACGGGGTGGCCGTCGAGGGCGGTGAGGCGCGCTGCCTGCGGGTGGCTGCCGGCGGCACCGACCTGGCGCGCCTGGTCTGCCTGCGCCCGGGCGAGCCGATGAGCGCCGACGACGTGCACGCGCTCGAGCGGGCCGCGGCGGTGGCCGCGCTGCTGATCACCCGTGAGGAGGCCGTGACCGCGGTCGAGAACAAGTACCAGGGCGACTTCCTGCGCGACCTGCTGATGCGCCGTGCGACCGGCCTGGCCAACGACCAGGCCTACGTCGCCGAGCACGCGGCGACGTTCGGCTGGGACCTGGCGCGCCCGGTCGTGGTGGTCGCCGCGGAGCTCGACCCGGCCGTCGAGCAGGAGCCGGTCCAGAGCGCCCAGCGCCGCCAGTGGCAGGAGCGTTTCTCCGCCGCATGGCGCCAGGTGAGCACCACGCTGGGCGCCGGGATCCCGAGCGTCGACTTCTCCTCGGAGGTGGTCACGCTGCTGCCGCTCGTCGAAGGCGATGACGAGCCGGTCGCCGGTCACGGCGCCGTACGCCGTGCCGTGACCGCGGTCGCCGGTGACAAGGGGGGCGGCCGCCGGTCGTTCTCCGTCGGCGTGAGCCGGGTCGCGCACGCACTCGACGAGCTCCCGGGCGCCTACGCCCAGGCCCGGCGGGCCGTCGAGGTCGGCCGCCGGGTCCACGGGCCCGGGTCGACGACGTTCTTCGACCAGCTCGGCCTGCACCGGCTGATCGCCCTGATCCCCGAGGAGGAGAACGGCGAGCTGCGCGCGTTCGTGCGCGACGTGCTCGGGCCACTGGCCGAGCAGACCACCGAGGCGGCCGACCTGCGCGTGACGCTCCAGGTGCTCCTGGACACGAACTTCAACGTCGCGGAGGCCGCCCGGCTGCAGTTCTTCCACTACAACACGATGCGCTACCGGGTCTCCAAGCTCGAGCGGCTGCTCGGACCGCTCTCGACCGACCAGCACCTGCGGCTCGACGTGGCCGTCGCCCTGCGGGTGCTGGAGATCGCGGGCTGATCACACGCGGATCGCCGCCCGGACACGCCTCGATAACGGTCTGCGGGCCTACGCGCCGCGCCCACAACAGGTGCCAGCCCATTCGGCGTTCCTTCGGCATCTGTCGCCGTCGTGGGTGTGTCATGTGCATCACTAGTTTGTGACCACTCGTGGCCCAGGTCACCACAGCAGAAGGGTGCTTCGACATGTCGATGTTCAAGTGGGAAGTGGTCGATCCCAGACCCGGTGAGGCCGTAGCCCCGCACCAGCGCGTGAGCTGGGGCAAGACGGTGGGCCTGGGTGCTCAGCACGTCGTGGCGATGTTCGGCGCCACCTTCGTCTTCCCGATCATCATGGGTCTCGACGCCAACTTGGCGATCATGATGTCGGGTATCGCGACGATCTGCTTCCTGCTGATCGTCCAGGGCAAGGTGCCGAGCTACCTGGGCACCTCCGCCTCGTTCGTCGGCGGGGCCGCGGCGATCTACGCGCAGAAGGGCGGGCCCGCGGACGTCACCGGCGCGATCCTGGTCTCGGGCGTCGTGCTCGTCCTCGTCGGTGTCGTGATCCACTTCGCCGGCGCCAACGTGGTCAACGCCGTCCTGCCGCCGGTCGTCACCGGTGGCGTCGTCATGGTGATCGGCTTCAACCTCGCCGGCGTCGCGACCACCACCTACCTGCCGGCAGACCGCTGGATGGGCCTGATCGTGATGACCGCCGTGATCATGATGGCGGTCGGCCTGCGCGGCTTCTTCGGCCGGATCGCCATCTTCCTCGGCCTGCTCCTCGGCTACGTGCTGTCCTGGATCTTCGACGTCATCGGCGTCGGCGGCGTCGCCGGCGATCGGGTCAACTGGGACAGCGTCAAGAAGGCCGACTGGTTCGGCTTCCCCACGCACACCGTCTCCGGCCTCGTCGGCAACCAGTCGCCGTTCGGCGGCGCCAACAACATGGACCAGGTCGGCTGGCACTGGCCGTCGTTCTCCGTGACCTTCACCCTGCTCGCGCTCCCGGCCGTCATCGCGTTGGTCGCCGAGAACATGGGCCACGTCAAGGCCGTCTCCGACATGACCGGCGCGGACCTGGACCCGATGATGGGTCGCGCGGTCGCCGCCGACGGCATCGGGACCATCATCGCGTCGACGGTCGGCGGCTCGCCCACCACGACGTACGCCGAGAACATCGGCGTCATGGCGGCCACCCGGATCTACTCCACGGCCGCCTACTTCGTCGCCGCGATCGTGGCGATCCTGCTCGGGTTCGTCCCGAAGTTCGGCCAGATCGTGTACGCAACGCCCAGCGGTGTCATCGGCGGCATCACCTTGGTGCTCTACGGGATGATCGGCCTGCTCGGCGCCAAGATCTGGGTCGAGAACCGCATCGACTTCGGCAACCCGGTCAACCTGGTGCCGCTCGCGGCGGGTCTGATCTTCGGCATCGGCTATGGCACGACCGGGTTCTTCGCGATCTCGAACGACTTCACGCTCGGCGGCATCGCCATGGGCACCCTCGTGATCATCCTCGGTTACCACCTGGCACGCCTGGTCGCGCCCAATGCCGGGGACGAGGGCGCGATCATCATGGTCGGCACGGGTGCGAACGTCGAGGACCACGCCGCACCGCACGACCACAAGCACTGACCGAACCGAGTTAAGGAAGCCGTGAAGCCAGCACCGTTCGAGTACCGCCGGCCAGGGACACTCGCCGAAGCAGTGGCAGCCCTGGCCGGCGCCCCGGATGCCAAGGTGCTGGCCGGCGGCCAGAGCCTGGTCCCGTTGCTGTCGATGCGCCTCGCCAACCCGGCGGTGCTCGTCGACATCAACGGGCTGGGCGAGCTCGACACGATCGACGCCGGTGAGACCGGGGTGCGGATCGGCGCGCTGGCTCGGCACGCCGCGGTGCTGGCGCACCCCGACGTACGCCGGGTCCAGCCGCTGGTCCCGATGGCGCTCCAGCACGTCGCGCACGCCACGATCCGCAACCGCGGCACCACGGTCGGCTCGATCGTGCACGCCGATGCGGCCGCGGAGATGCCCGTCGTGCTGGCACTGCTCGGCGGCTCGATCGAGGTCGAGGGCCCCGCCGGTCGGCGGGCCATCCCGTCGAGGGAGCTCTTCCTCGGCCCGCTGGAGTCGTCGGTCGCGCACGACGAGATCGCGGTCTCGGCGTTCTTCCCGGCGCTGGCGCCCGGAGCCGGTGTCGCGTTCGACGAGATCGCCCGCCGGCACGGCGACTACGCGCTGGTCGGTGCGGCCGCGCTGGTCACCGAGGAGTCCGCGAAGGTGGGCTTCCTCTCGGTCGGCGACGTCCCGACGGTCGTCGACCTGACCGGCGTGCCGGTCGACGAGGCCGGGGAGGCTGCTCTGGCCCACCTCGACCCTCCCGACGACATCCACGCCACCGCGGCCTACCGCGCCCAGCTCGTCCGGGTGCTCACCACGCGGGTGCTTCGATCGGCGTACGACCATGCGAAGGGCAGGGCATGAGCGAGGAGCTTCACGACGTACGCCTCACGGTGAACGGCGACACCCACGAGGTCCGGGTGCCGGCGCGGCGGCTGCTGTCCGACGCGCTGCGCCACGACCTGCGGCTGACCGGCACCCATGTCGGCTGCGAGCACGGCGTCTGCGGAGCCTGCACGATCCTGGTCGACGGTGAGCCGATGCGCTCCTGCCTGATGTTCGCGGTCTCAGCGGTGGGCCACGAGCTGACCACGGTCGAGGGGCTGGCCAACCCGGACGGCTCGCTCGGCCCGGTGCAGCAGGCGTTCCTGGAATGCCACGGTCTCCAGTGCGGCTTCTGCACGCCGGGATTCCTCACCACGATCACGGCCGGGCTGCGCGACAACCCCACCCCCACGCACGAGGAGGCCCGCGACATGATCGCCGGCAACCTGTGCCGGTGCACGGGCTACCAGAACATCGTCAAGGCCGTGGAGCGCGCCGCGGAGCTGAGCTCATGACCACCAAGCTGATGGGCCAGAAGGTCCAGCGCGTCGAGGACCAGCGCTTCCTGCGCGGCCAGGGCCGGTACGTCGACGACGTGGCCGTCGAGACCCCCGGAAGTCCACGGAGCCTGCTGCACGCCGCGGTGCTGCGCTCGCCGCACGCGCACGCCCGCATCCTCGACATCGACGTCGAAGCGGTGCTCGACATCGAGGGCGTGCACGCGGTGTGGACCCACGAGGACCTCACCGGCCCGATGAGCGAGCCGCTGCCACTGCTGATCCCGCACCCGGCGCTCACCCACGGCCGCACGCAGTACGCGCTGGCCAAGGACGAGGTCAACTACGTCGGGGAGGCGGTCGCGTTCGTGGTCGCCGACGACCGCTACATCGCGGAGGACGCGATCGACCGCATCCGCGTGCGCTACGAGCCGCTGCCGCCGGTGGTCGGCGTCGACGCGGCCCGCGCCGCACGGCACCTCGTGCACGACGACGTGCCCGGCAACATCGGCGCCCGCCTGGAGCAGAACGTCGGGGACGCACCCGCCGCGATCAAGACCGCACCCCACACGTTGACGCTCGACCTCACCGTCGAGCGCAGCGCCTGCACCCCGCTCGAGGGCCGCGGCACGGTCGCCCGCTGGGACCCCGACCTCAACCGCATGCAGGTGTGGACCTCCACCCAGAGCTCCACCGGCGTCCGCGCGGTGGTCGCGGTCAAGCTCGGCCTCGACCTCGGCCAGGTGGACGTGATCACCCCGGACGTCGGCGGTGGATTCGGCGTGAAGATCAACCACCCGTGGCCCGAGGAGCTGCTGGTGCCGCTCGCGGCCCGCGCGCTGGGCCGCACGGTGAAGTTCACCGAGGACCGGCGCGAGCACTTCATCTCCTCGGCCCACGAGCGCGGCCAGGTCCAGCACATCGAGGTCGGGTTCGACGACGACGGCCGGCTGCTCGGCCTCGACGTGGAGTTCTGGCACGACCACGGCGCGTACACGCCGTACGGGCTCATCGTCCCGATCATCACCTCCACCCAGCTGCTCGGCCCCTACAAGCCGCAGAACTACCGGGTGGTCTTCGAGTCGCTCTACACCAACACCGTGATGGTCACGCCCTACCGCGGCGCCGGGCGGCCGCAGGGCTGCTACGCGATGGAGCGCACGATGGACGCGATCGCGGACTACCTCGGCAAGGACCGCGCCGAGGTGCGGTCGGTGAACTTCATCCAGCCCGACGAGTTCCCCTTCGACCAGGGGCTGATCTTCCAGGACGGTCGCGAGCTGGAGTACGACTCCGGTGACTACCCGGCCTCGCTGGAGAAGATCAAGGCGCTGGTCGGCTGGGACGAGTTCCCGGCCTACCAGGCCGAGATGGCCGCGCAGGGACGCTCGGTCGGCATCGGCCTGGCGTGCTACGTCGAGGGCACCGGCGTCGGCCCCTACGAGGGCGCCCACGTGCACATCGAGACGTCCGGCAAGGTCAAGGTCGCGACCGGCCTGACCACGCAGGGGCAGGGTCACGCGACCGTGTTCGCGCAGCTGGTCGCCGACGAGCTCGGGGTGAAGTTCGAGGACGTCGAGGTCGTCACCGGCGACACCCGCAGGATGCCGTACGCCGTGGGCACGTTCGCCTCGCGCGCCGCGGTGATGAGCGGCTCGGCCATCCACCTCGCCGCCAAGCGTGCCAAGGAGAAGGTGCTCAAGATCGCGGCGGACGCGCTCGAGGCCGCACCCGAGGACCTCGAGATCGTCGACGGCGTGGTGTCGGTCAAGGGCTCGCCGGGCTCCTCCATCGACCTCGGCACGGTCTCGGTGCTCTCCAACCCGCTGCGCTACGCGTTCGACGAGGCGTCCAAGGCCGCCACCCAGTTCTCGGTCGGCGACCCGGGCAAGCCGCCGGTGCCCGAGGACGAGGAGCCGGGGCTGGAGGGCAAGGACTTCTACTCCCCGGAGCGGGCGACGTTCGCCTCCGGGATGCACGCCGTGATCGTCGAGACCGACCCCGACACCGCCGAGATCAAGATCCTCAAGTACGCCGTCGTCCACGACTGCGGCCACCTGATCAACCCGATGATCGTCGAGGGCCAGATCCATGGTGGCGTGGCGCAGGGCGTCGGGGGAGCGCTCTACGAGCGGATGGCGTACGACGAGTCCGGGCAGCTGCTCAACGCCTCGTTCATGGACTTCCTGATGCCCTACGTCACCGAGGTGCCCGACGGCATCGACATCGACCACCTCGAGACGCCGTCCCCGCTCAACCCGCTCGGCATCAAGGGTGCCGGCGAGGCTGGCGTCATCCCCTCCGCGGCGGTGTTCGCGGCCGCGATCGAGGACGCGGAGCGGGTCCGCCGCCCCGGTCTCGCGGTCACCGCGATGCCGATCTCGCCCTCCGAGCTGTTCGCCCTCCGTCAATCGCTTGCCCAGGAGCACACCCCATGAAGATCACCGGGTCCGACGTCATCCCCTTTCCGGTCGCCCAGGTCTGGGACGCGCTGCTCGACCCCCAGGTGCTGGTCGCGACGATCCCCGGCTGCGAGCGCCTCGCGGCGACGGGCGAGCACACCTACGACATGACCGTGACCGCCGGCGTCGCCGCGATCAAGGGGACGTACGCCGGCAGCTGCGCGCTCTCCGACCTCGTCGAGCACGAGTCGCTGGTGATGCGCCTCCAGGGTGCCGGTGCCCCGGGCACGATCGACGCGACCGTCCAGGTCTACTTCACCGAGCCGGACCTCGGGCAGACCCGCATCGACTACGACGCCGACGCGGTCGTGGGTGGCATGGTCGGCGGGGTCGGCCAGCGGATGCTCACCTCGGTCTCCAAGCGGATGGCCGGTGAGTTCTTCGGCAACGTCGGTGCCGCGATCGCGGCGCCGGTGGCGCCGAGCGGCGCCCCGGGAGCTGCGGCCGTGCCGGGGGCTGCGGTCGTGCCGGGGGCCGTGTTCACCGCGCCGGCCAAGGCCGGCATCGCCTCGCGCGACGACTTCGCCAAGGGCATCGCCGTCGGCGCCGGCCTCGTCCTGCTCGGCGTGGTCGTGGGCAGGCTGTTCGGACGGCGATGAGCGACCTGTCGGTCGAGTCGACCGCGCGCGAGCAGGTCGCCGCCGTACGCCGCCGCGAGATCTCCGCGCGCGAGCTGCTCGACCTGCACCTCACCCGGATCGCCGAGCGCAACCCGCAGCTCAACGCGATCGTGTCGCTCGACGAGGAGCGCGCCCGCGCGGGTGCCGCCGAGGCCGACGACGCACTGGCCGTTGGTGAGGACATCGGCCCGCTGCACGGGCTGCCGTTCGCGTTCAAGGACACCCACGCGGTCGCCGGGTGGCGCACGACGTACGGCTCGCCGCTGTTCGCCGACCACGTGCCCGACGCCGACGAGCTCATCGTCGAGCGGGTACGCCGGGCCGGGGTGGTGGTGATCGGCAAGACCAACGTGCCGGAGTTCGCGGCCGGGTCGCACACGTTCAACCGGGTCTTCGGGACCACCCTCAACCCAGTCGACCCGACCCGGTCCGCGGGTGGGTCCAGCGGGGGAGCGGCGTGCGCCCTCGCGAGCGGGATGGTGCCGCTGGCCGACGGCTCGGACATGGGCGGCTCGCTGCGCAACCCCGCGTCGTTCTGCGGGGTCGTCGGCATGCGGCCCTCGCTGGGCCGGGTGCCGGAGTGGCCCCTGTACAACCAGTGGGAGACCACCTCGGTCGGTGGGCCGATGGCCCGCACGGTCGGGGACGTCGCCCTCCTGATGTCCGTGCTCGCCGGGCCGGACCCGCGTGCCCCGCAGGCCCTCGGCGAGCCTGGCTCGACGTTCGCGCCGCCGCTCGCGGCAGCCCTGGCCGGGCTGCGGGTGGCGGTCTCGGTCGACCTGGGCGGTGCGTTCGAGGTCGACCGCGAGGTCGCCGCGGTCGTGGAGTCCTCGGCTGCGGTCCTCGACGCGGCCGGGGCCGTGGTCTCGCGTGCCCACCCCGACCTCCGCGAGGCCGACGACACGTTCCGGACGCTGCGCGCCTGGCACCTGCACGCCAAGCTCGGGTCGCTGCTGGCCGCCCATCCCGGCGAGCTCAAGCAGTCGCTCGCCGACAACATCCGCCTCGGGGAGCACCTCACCGGCGCCGACGTGGCCCGGGCGTACACCCAGCGGACGACGCTCTCCGAACGAATGCGGGAGTTCTTCGACCCGGAGGTCGGAGGCCACGACCTGCTGGTGCTGCCGGTCTCGCAGGTCCCGCCGTTCCCGGCCGACCAGGAGTTCCCCACGCAGATCAACGGGCGCCCCATGGAGACCTACCTGGACTGGATGCGCGCGGCGTACCTGATCACGGTCACCGGCTGCCCCGCGATCTCGGTGCCCTTCGGGTGCACCGCGGACGGTCTGCCGGTCGGGCTGCAGCTGGTCGCCGGCCACGGGCGGGACCGCTTCCTGCTCGAGGTCGCCGCCGCCCTCGAGGGCACGCTCGCCAGCGGCTGACCGCCGGTCTGGACCAGGGCGGAGGTTCTTCCACAGGGTGCGGGAAAACCTGTGGACCACGGGCCCTGTGCCTGTGGAGGACTGGGACACAATCTGTGGAGCAACCAGGGACCTTCGGTAGAACCGACGGAATGTCGCGCCACCCTCTTGCGCGGCGCCGCGCACCGGGCATAGAACTCTCTCACGCACTCCGGAAACGGGGAGCGGGACAGCTCGGAGACGAGAGTCCGAACGACGCGAGGCGGCTTGCCGGCTCGCGGCGCAGCGGCCGGGTGACGTGGTCGCTGGGGCCCTCAGTGGAAGAGCTGCCGACCGGGAGCGTCATCGGAACCGGTCACCCGAAGGGCCCCTTGCGACTCATACTCGCGAGGGGCCCTTCCCTCATTTCTGCCCGGCCTCGATGTCGAGTCGGCGCGTCTGCACGCGCAGGGGGCTCGAGTCGGCGCGTCTGCACGCGCAGGGGGCTCGAGTCGGCGCGTCTGCACGCGCAGGGGGCTCGAGTCGGCGCGTCTGCACGCGCATGTAGCGGCACGGCGTGCCGACGCGATCGGCCTAGGCTGTGAAGATCTCGGCGGATTCTGTGGATGACGTGGCCCACTTCTGTGGAGGACAGGGCCAGTTTCGGTGGAACCAGAAGAATGTCGAGCGAATCTGTTGCGTCGGTCCGGCGACGGGGCATAGAACTCTCTCACGCACTCCGGAAACGGGGAGCGGGACAGCTCGCAGACGAGGGTCCACACGGAGCAGCACCAGCTTGCTGGAGCGGCACCGCGGCGGCTGGGTGACGAGGCCGCTGGGACCCAGAGGACACGAGCTGCCGATCGGGAGCGTCACCAGTACCGATCACCTGAAGGGCCCTTGGAACTCATACTTCCGAGGGCCCTTCGTCATGTCCGCCATCGCCGTTCGGGTCACCGAGGTCGGTCGCGGTGTACGGTGGGTCACATCCGGACATTGTGAACATGTGACGCGTGGTGTGACCACCGCTCCGGGCATCCGCTTGGAGCCTCCATGTCCACCTTTCGTGTTCTTGCTGTCCCCTTCTCCGTGGGCGCCACCGCGCTCGCACTCGTCGCCGGCCTGCACGGCACCGCCTTCGCCGCCCAGGCCCCCGTCGGGCTCGGCACGGCGACGTCGTACGCCGTCCTGGCCGGGACGACCGTCACCAACACCGGTCCGAGCGTGATCTCCGGCGATGTCGGCGTGAGTCCCGGCGCCGCCGTGACCGGGTTCCCGCCCGGCCAGGTGAACGCGGGGACGATCCACGCCGCCGACGCCGTGGCGCTGCAAGCCAAGAACGACCTGACCACGGCCTACAACGACGCCGCCGGGCGCGGTCCGGTGGTCGACGAGACCAGCAAGGACCTCGGCGGTCAGACCCTGGTCGCCGGCGTCTACTCCGCCGCGAGCGCGATGGCCCTCACCGGCACCGTGACCCTCGACGCCCAGGGCGACCCCGACGCGGTCTTCGTCTTCCAGGCGGGATCGACGCTGATCACGGCCAGCAGCAGCACTGTGGCGCTGACCGGCGGAGCCCAGGCCTGCAACGTCTTCTGGCAGGTCGGCAGCTCGGCCACGATCGGCACGGCCAGCTCGTTCGTCGGGTCGGTCCTCGCCCTCACGAGCATCAGCCTGCAGACGGGCGCGACCGTCCAAGGACGGATGCTCGCCCGCAACGGTCAGGTGTCGCTCGACACCAACACGATCACCCGCCCGGTCTGCGCCGCGCCGTCCGAGTCACCGACAGCCTCGGCCACCGCGACCCCCTCGTCGACGCCGACCTCGTCGGCCACCGCGACGCCCACCACCACTGCCACCGCCACCAGTGGTGGTGCGGGCGGCGGCTCGACCGGCGGCTCCGGTGGTGCGACCGGTGCCGGGACCCCCGGCATCGACACCCCCGTCCCGACCGGCCACCCCATGACCGGACGGGCCCCGGACGGTGTGAGCCCGAACGGCTGGCTGATCGCTGGCCTGCTGTGCCTGGGCGGAGCCGGCGTCGCAGCCGTCCGCGGGGCCAGGCGGACTCCGGCCGACGATCCCCGTGGCGACTGACCGGCGCACCTCCCGGGTCGCCGCCGCGGTGCTCGCGCTGGCGGGAGTGGTCTGCCTGCTGATCTGGGCGGACCGGTCCTCGACGGGCACCGAGCAGCCGGCGAGCGCCGCCACCGCGATCGCGTCGACCGAGCCCGCACCGGTTGCCGCGGCGCGGGTGGCGACGCCGCTCCCGGCGCGACTGGTGATCCCCGCCATCGCCGTCGACACCCGCCTGGGCCGGCTCGGCCTGCAGCCGGACCGGACCGTGGAGGTGCCTGCGAACCCGCTCCTCGCGGGCTGGTACCAGCTCGGCCCGCCGCCCGGTGCTCGCGGCTCGGCGGTGATCCTGGGCCACGTCG
This sequence comes from Nocardia sp. 149-1B, assembly GCF_057747975.1. Classification (NCBI taxonomy): domain Bacteria; kingdom Bacillati; phylum Actinomycetota; class Actinomycetes; order Mycobacteriales; family Nocardiaceae; genus Nocardia; species Nocardia sp. 149-1B. The sequence continues at coordinate 3,331,772 of NZ_CM173233.1, read as the reverse complement.
ACTCCGTGGACGGACCGGCGGTGTTCGCCCGGCTCGGTGAGCTCGTCCCCGGTGACATCGTCGCGGTCGCCCGGCGCGACGGCAGCACGGCGTCGTTCACGGTCCGGACGGTGCGCACCTACGCGAACGCCGACTTCCCGGCCCGGCACGTGTACGCCGCGCGCGGCCGTCCCCAGCTCAACCTGGTCACCTGCGGCGGGGCCTACGACAGCGCCCGTGGCGGCTATCAGGCGAACGTCGTGGTCAACGCCGTGCTGGTCCGGACCTCGGGGTGATGTCCGGCCCGGATCCCGCTCAGCTGTGGGAAAACGGGCGGCTTCTGTGGAGGAAGGGCCCGGGTCTGTGGAGGACGGGCCCAGTTTCGGTGGAACCAGGAGAATGTTGCGCGAACCCCTTGCGTCGCTCCGGTGAGCGGGCATAGAACTCTCTCACGCACTCCCGCAAGGGAGAGCGGGACAGCTCGGAGACGAGGGTCCACACGGAGCAGCACCAGCTTGCTGGAGCGGCACCGCGGCGGCTGGGTGACGAGGCCGCTGGGACCCAGAGGACACGAGCTGCCGATCGGGAGCGTCACCAGTACCGATCACCTGAAGGGCCCTTGGAACTCATACTTTCGAGGGCCCTTCGCCCATTTCGGGCGCGAGTCGGCTGACCGGCCGGTAACCGCCAGACTGGTCCCGTGGTCATGTACACGGTCCTGCACGCGGTCGTCCCGCCGGTCGCGAAGGTGGTCTGGCGACCGCGGGTGACCGGCCTCGACAACGTCCCGCGGACCGGGCCCGTGATCCTGGCCAGCAACCACCTCAGCTTCGCCGACTCCCTGGTGATCCCGATCGTCGCGCCCCGCAAGGTGGTGTTCCTCGCCAAGTCCGACTACTTCGCCGGCGGTGGCGTCAAGGGCACCCTGCAGAAGGCGTGGTTCGAGGGGATGGGCATGCTGCCGGTCGACCGCGACGACACCAAGGCCGCGCTCGCCAGCCTCGACACCGCGCTCGCGGTGCTCGGCCGCGGCGAGGCGTTCGGCATCTATCCCGAGGGCACCCGTTCGCGCGACGGGCGGCTCTACCGCGGCCGCACCGGGGTCGCCCACCTGGCGCTGACCGCCGGCGTGCCCGTCGTACCGGTCGGCCTCACCGGCACCGAGCGGCTCCAGCCGGTCGGTGCGCGACTGCCGCGGGTGGTGCCGATCGGCGTGCGGTTCGGGGCACCGATCGAGGTCGCCGGGCGGTACGACGGCGTGCCGGCCGGCCGCGCCCGCCGCGAGGTCACCGACGAGATCATGGCCGCGATCCAGGCCCTGTCCGGCCAGGAGCCGGCCGGCGTCTACAACGACCGGGCGCCCGATGCCTGAGGGTCGGGCGGTGCGCTCGCCGGGGATCGGCCTGGCGGCTGCGCTGGTGGTCGGTCTCCTGGCCGGGGCGGCCCTGGGTGGTCTCGACTCGGCGGCCGCGCTGGTGGGCTGGGCCGTCGTCGGCCTGACCGCGGGCGCCGTTCAGCTCTCCGTCGTGCGGGGTGGGTTGTCCTCGACGGCCGCAGGCTCTGCCGCGGTCGGAGCCGCGACCCTCGCGGGCCTCCTGCTCGAGGCGCTCGCGCTGAGGGACGACAGCGAGAAGATGGACTCCGTCATCGGCACCGGGATCATGGCGGCCGTCCTCGGGGCCGTGTGCGTCGTCGTCGTGCAGCTGCTGACGTCCGACCGGGACTGAGACGGCCCCTGGCAGAGGTTGCCGGAGGACGGCCGTCTCGTCGGCAACCTCTGCCGTGGTCCGACGCCCCTGGTGCCGGTTGAATCGAGCCGTGCCCACCCACCAGCTCGTCGTCGCGGACGCGGCGCTGCGCGGCCGCCCCGATCGCTGGAACCTCGGCATCGACGACGGACGGATCACGGCCGTGAGCCCGGACCTCCTCACCGGCGAGCAGGAGATCGACGCGGCCGGCGGGCTGGTCACGGAGAGCTTCGCCAACGGCCACATGCACTTGGACAAGGTGCACACGCTGGACCGGATCGGTGACGCGGCGCTCACGGCCTACACCGCCGGCGACATGGGCTCGGCGCTGCACTCGATCGAGCTCGCGAGCGCGGTCAAGGCCGGATACGACCGCGCCTGGATCGAGCCCAACGCGCGGCGGGCGGTGCTCGAGGCCGTGCGGTACGGCGTGCGCCACGTGCTCGCCTTCGCCGACGTCGACACCTCGGCCCGCCTGGAGGGCGTGATCCCGCTGCTGGCGCTGCGCGAGGAGTTCCGCGGCGTGGTCGACCTCCAGGTCGTGGCGTTCCCGCAGGACGGGCTGCTCCGCGACCCCGGAGCCGAGGAGCTCGTGCGCGAGGCCATCGAGCTCGGGGCCGACGTGGTCGGCGGCATCCCCTGGATCGAGCACACCGACGCCGAGGCGCGTGAGCACGTCCACCGCATGTGCGCGCTCGCCGCGGAGCACGGGCGCCGGGTCGCGATGCTCGTCGACGACGCGGGCGACGCGAGCCTGCGGACCACGGAGATGCTCGCGGCCGCGATGCTCGAGCACGGCCTCGAGGGCCGCGGCGTCGCCAACCACGCCCGCGCCGTCGGCCTCTACGCCCGGCCGAGCCTCGAGCGGCTGGCCGGCCTGGCGCGGCGCGCCGGTCTCGGCTTCGTCAGCGACCCGCACACCGGCCCGCTGCACCTGCCGGTCCGCGAGCTCGCCGCGATGGGGCTGCCCGTGGCGCTCGGCCAGGACGACATCGAGGACGCCTACTACCCCTTCGGCCGGCACAACATGACCGAGGTCGCGTTCCTCGCCGCCCACGCGCTCGAGGCGGTCGACACCGCCGGCATCGACCTCGTCTACGACGCCGTCACGACCACGGCCGCACGCGTGCTCGGCGTGGCCGGCCACGTGCTCGAGGAGGGCGGCAACGCCGACCTCGTCGTGCACCACCACCCGACCCTGCGCGAGGTCCTCGCCCACCACGAGGCGCCGGCGTACGTCGTCGCGTCGGGCAGGTTGGTGGCGAGCTCGACCCAGTCCACGACGTTCCACCTGGAAGGACCCGCATGAACCGCCGCATCCGGATCGGCATCGACACCGGCGGGACGTTCACCGACGTCGTCGCGTTCGACGAGGGCTCGGGCGAGGTCGTCACCACCAAGACGCCGTCGACCCCGAGCAACCCGGCCGACGGGTTCCTGGCCGGCATCGACAAGGTGCTGGGCCTGCTCGGCGCCACGGGTGCCGACATCGACGCGGTGAGCCACGGCACCACCGTCGCCACGAACCAGCTGCTCGAGGGCAAGGTCGACCGGCTCGGGTTCATCACGAACACCGGCTACGAGGCGATGCTCGAGATCGCCCGCCAGTCCGTGCCCGACGGCTACGGCAACTCCTACTTCTGGGTGAAGCCGGACCGGATCGTGCCGCGCCACCTGGTCCGGGGCGTCGAGGGTCGTCTCGACGTCGCCGGGGACGAGGTGCGGCCGTTCGACGAGGACGGTGCCCGAGCGGTCGCCCGCTGGTTCCGCGCCCAGGGTGTCAACACGCTCGGCGTCTGCTTCCTGCACGCCTACGCCAACCCGGTCCACGAGGAGCGGATGCGGGCGGTGCTCGCCGAGGAGCACCCGGACGCCGTGGTCTCGCTGTCCAGCCAGGTGCTGCGCGAGTACCGCGAGTACGAGCGGGCGATGACCACGCTCGTCGACGCGGCCGTCAAGCCGCGGCTCTCGGCGTACGTCACGAACATCAAGAACCGCCTCGAGGCCCTCGACGACCGGACGATCCCGTTCTACGTCATGAAGTCCAACGGCGGAGTGCTCTCGGCCGACGAGGTCGTGCACCAGCCGATCACGACCGTCCTCTCCGGCCCGGCGGCCGGCGCCCTCGGGGCCGCGCTGATCGCGAAGGTCGCGGGCTTCGACCGCGTCCTCACCTCCGACGGCGGCGGTACGTCGACCGACGTCAGCGTGGTGATCGACGGGGAGCCGACGCTGACCACCGAGGGGTCCGTCGGTGCGTTCCCGTCCAAGATCCCGATGATCGACGTGGTCACCGTGGGGGCCGGGGGCGGCTCCATCGCCTGGCTCTCCCCGGAAGGAACGCTCAAGGTCGGGCCCCAGTCGGCCGGCGCCGACCCGGGTCCGATCTGCTACGGCAAGGGCGGGGCCGAGGTCACGATCACCGACGCCCACGTCGTGCTCGGTCGCATCCCCCCGCACCTGCTGGGCGGAGAGATCCCGCTCGACGTGAGCGCCGCGCGAGCCGGCGTCGAGGCGCTCGCCGAACAGCTCGGCCTGAGCCCCGAGGCCTGCGCCTCCGGCGTCCTGGAGATCTCCGCGTGGAACCAGGCCAACGCCCTGCGTCAGGTCACCGTCAAGCGTGGTCTCGACGTACGCGACTTCACGCTCGTCACCTTCGGTGGCTCGGGGTCCCTGCTGCTGTGCCGGCTGATGGACATCCTCGGGATCGGCACCGTGCTGGTGCCGCCGAACCCCGGCAACGTCTCGGCGTTCGGACTGCTCACCGTCGACGTCAAGAACGACTACGTGCGCACGCACGTCACGCTCGCCGACCACCTCGACGCCGCGGCCGTGACGGGCATCTACGACGACCTCACCGCTCAGGCCGCCGAGGCGCTGGCGAAGGAGGGGTTCGAGCCGGCAGAGCACCAGTTCGTGCGCACGGCGGACCTGCGCTACTTCGGCCAGGCGTTCGAGGTGCGGGTCCCGGTCGGCCACGGCCCGCTCGACCCGGGCGCGGTCGCGGACGTGTTCCACGCCGAGCACCGGGCGCTCTACGGCTACGACTTCTCCACCGACCCCACCCAGCAGGTCGAGTGGGTCAACCTGCGGGTCTCCGGCATCGGTCCGATCCAGCGGCCGGAGATCCAGCGGCATCCGGTGGACGGTGGTTTCGAGGCTCGCTCCGCTCGCACCTCAACCACCGAGCACGCTCGCTCCGCTCGCACCTCAACCACCGGCGACGACACGGTGGACGGGGGTTTCGAGGCTCGCTCCGCTCGCACCTCAACCACTGGCGACGTGCGCCAGGTCTGCTTCGACGCCGCCGAGGGGTACGTCGAGACGCCGCTGCACCAGCGCAGCGAGCTCGCGCCGGGGACCGTGATCGCCGGCCCGGCGATCATCGAGGAGTTCGGCTCGACGGTGCCCATCCACCCGGGGTTCGACGTACGCGTCGACGAGTACCTCAACCTGATCGTGACCCGGACGCAGGAGGACGAACGATGAGCGAGCGCAGCGAGCGAACCATCCAAGGCAGCGCCGCATGTGCCTCATGCGCGCACGGAGCGAAGCGAGTACGTGCATGAGCAAGCGTGCGCCCACCGACTTCCCGTTCGGCCACCTGACCGCCGACGCCGGCGCGAGCGCCGACCCGGTGCTGGTCGAGATCGTGCAGGGCTCGCTGGCCAGCGTCGAGATGGAGGTCGAGACCGCCATCGGGCGCACCAGCCGCAGTCCGATGATCCGCGACGCCCACGACTTCCGCGCCGGCATCCACGACCGGCTGCTGCGCAAGCTCACCGGGCGGTCCTACTCGGCCCTGGTGCACCCGGTCGCCCGCGACTTCCCGATCGAGGAGATGCGCGAGGGGGACGTGTTCTTCCACAACGACGTCTACCGTTCCGAGGGCGGCATCGGGCACCTGCCCGACCTGTGCGTCACCGTCCCGGTGTTCAGCGGTCCGGAGGGCGAGCGGCGCGTGGTCGCGTTCGTGCAGGCCTTCGGTCACCACGACGACATCGGCGGCGCCGTACCGGGCTCCATGCCCTCCCACGCCATGAGCGTGTTCGAGGAGGGCCTGATGGTCCCGCCGATCCGGCTGTGGGACGCCGGCGTGCCCAACCGGGCGGCGCTGAGCATCATGACCCGCAACTCGCGCATGCCCGAGTCGCTGGCCGCGGACCTCGACGCCGAGTGCTCGGCCTGCCTGATGGGCGCGCGCCGGCTCGGCGAGCTCTTCGACCGCTACGGCGTCGAGACGGTCGAGTCCTGCTTCGACGCGATCATCAGCCGCACCACCGAGACCTACCGGCGCGAGATCCTCAGCCAGATCCCGGTCGGCAGCTGGACCTGGGAGGACTACGCCGAGCACGACGGCGTCGACGACCCGATGCTGCACACCCAGCGCATCACGCTGACCCGCACGCCGGCCGACGATCCGGGCGGCGAGCGGCTGATCCTGGACTTCGACGGCACCGGCCCCCAGGCCAAGGGCCCGATCAACCACTGCGGCGACTACAGCGACGGCGTGTTCCTCAAGAAGTGGCTCGCCCCGATCCTGCGCAACCTCGCCGAGACCCCCGAGCGGATGGCCGAGCTCGACGTCAACGAGGGCATCGTGCCGCTGATCGAGATGCGCTTCCCCGAGCCCGGCACCCTCCTGACGCCGGTCTTCCCGGCGCCGACGAACGCCCGCACGTTCGTGATCCTGCGGCTCCTGGGCGTGCTCGCCGGCGTGGTCGCGAAGGCCGTCGACGGCCGGATGCCCGCCGACCAGGAGACGATCCGCTACACGGGCGTGTACGGCGAGGACCTCGACGGCCGGCCCTACCTGATGCGCGAGGTGCTCGGCGGCGGCTCCGGCGGCCGCTACTACGCCGACGGTGAGGACACCATCCACGTGGTGCCCGACTCGCGGAACCTGCCGACGGAGTTCACCGAGGCGCGGTTCCCGTTCCGCGTCGAGTCGCTCTCGCTGGCGATGGACAGCGGGGGAGCCGGCCAGTTCCGCGGTGGTCTGGGCTACGAGAAGCAGATCCGGATGCTCAAGGACGGCCACTTCATGTCGATCGCCGACCGGTCGATCCTGGCGTGCTGGGGGGTCAAGGGTGGCCGCGCCGGCCAGCCCTTCCAGGTCACGATCGACCCGGGCGGCCCGCGCGAGCGTGAGGTCGACGCCCTGGCCGACGCCGAGCCGGTCCAGGCCGGTGAGGTGATCCGCATCCGCACCACCGGCGGCGGGGGCTGGGGCGACCCGCTCCGGCGCGACCCCGACCTGGTGGTCCGCGACGTCGTGTGGCGCAAGGTCTCTCCGGAGGCGGCGCTGGCCGACTACGGTGTCGTCCTCACCGGCTCCGTGGAGGACGACTCGCTGGGCTACGACGAAGCCGCGACCGCCGCCGAGCGGGCGGACCGGGCGGCTCCGAGCGAGGCGTTCTTCGACCGCGGCCCGGGCTACGCCACGCTGGCCGCGGGTGCGGCGTACGCCGACGTCGACCTCGTCTGAGCCGATGCGCGTCGGCGTTGTCGGGGGTCACGGGAAGACCGGGCGCGCGGTGTGCGCGGGCCTGCCGGACGCGGTCCCGCTGGGACGGGCCGACTGGGCGGGCCTCGCGGGTGCCCTGGCGGGCTGCGACGCGGTGTACGTGATCGCCCCCAACCTGCACCCCGACGAGCCGGCGTACGTCGCCGAGGTGCTCGCCTCCGCCCATGCGGCCGGGGTCGGTCGCGTGGTCTACCACTCCGTGGCATCGCCGTACGTCCCGGAGATGCCGCACCACCTCGGCAAGGCGGTCTCGGAGGACCTGGTGCGCCGGTCGGGCCTGGCCTGGACGGTCCTGCAGCCCGGCGCCTACCTGCAGAACCTCGACCTCGCCGGACCCGTCGTGCGCGTGCCCTACGACGTCGAGGCCCGCTTCGGGTTCCTCGACCTGGCCGACCTCGGTCCCGCGGTGGCAGCGGTGCTGTCGGGGGAGGAGCACGTCGGTGCGACGTACGAGCTGGCGTCGCGGCAGGCCAGCGTGGCCGAGCTCGCCGCCGAGGCCGGTCTCACCGCCGAGCGGGTGGCCGATCCGGGGACGCATCCGTGGCTCAGCGCGATGTTCGCCTACTACGACCGGCACGGGCTCCCGGCCGGCACCGTGCCTCTGCGGGCACTGCTCGATCGCCGCCCCTGACGAAGATGTCGACACGTTGTCGGTAAGATGCCGACATGATGTCGACAAACTCTCGTCCGGACCGGGGAGGCCACCGTGTTCCTCGCCGTCCGTGAGCTGCGCTTCGCGCGCGCCCGGTTCGCCCTGATGGGGGCGGTCGTCGCCCTGATCGCGGTCTTGATGGTGCTGCTCTCCGGGCTGTCGGTCGGCCTGGTCGACGACGGCGTCTCGGGGCTGCAGAAGCTGCCGGTGACGTCGTTCGCGTTCGAGAAGGACGTGCCCCACGACACCGCGTTCTCGCGCAGCGTCGTCTCGCTGTCGGCCGTCGACACCTGGGCGAAGCAGCCCGGCGTCGAGGATGCCGCGCCGTTCGGCAACACCCTCGCCAACGCCCACAGCGATCGCGGCGTCGCCGTCGACCTCGCGCTCTTCGGGGTCGAGCCCGGCACGTTCGTCGCGCCCACCCCGACAGCCGGAGCGCCGCTCGGCAAGGACCCCCAGGGCATCGTCGTGAGCCAGACCTTGATCGACCAGGGCCTGCACATCGGCGACACCGTGACGATCGACCGGATCGGCACCGAGCTCCACGTCGTCGGCTCCCTCGCCGGCCAGCACACCTACGGACACGTCGACATCGCCTACGTCCCCCTCGAGACCTGGCAGCGGATCAAGGTCGGCGCCCGTCCCGGCGAGCAGCTCCCGGCGGCCGCCCAGGACGAGGTGACCGCGGTGGCGGTCCGCGCCACCGGTGACGTCGACCTGGCCGCCGGCGACCGCGCGGCCGGGACGGAGTCCCTGACCAAGAAGCAGTCGTACGGCGCCTCGCCGGGCTACACCGCCGAGACATCGACGCTGCTGCTCATCCAGGTGTTCCTCTACGCGATCTCGGCGCTGGTCGTCGGCGCGTTCTTCACCGTCTGGACGATCCAGCGCCGCCAGGAGATCGCGGTGATGCGCGCGATGGGCGCGCCCACGGCGTACCTCCTGCGCGACAGCCTCCTCCAGTCGCTGCTGCTCCTGGTCGCCTCGGCCGCCGCCGGGGTCGCCGTCGGCGTCGGGGCCGGCGTCCTGATCGACGGCACCTCGATGCCGTTCGCGCTCAGCGCGCCCTCGATCGTGCTCGCGGCCGTGCTGCTCGTCGTTCTCGGGCTCGTCGGCGCCGCTGCCGCCGTCGTCCGCATCACGCGGGTCGACCCGCTGACCGCCCTGGGAGGCAGCCGATGAACGCCAACACCGATCAGCCGACCGGCCAGCCCGGCCTCGTCCTCGACGACGTCACCCTCGTCCTCGGCGACGGTGAGGAGACCGTGCAGGCTCTCGACGCCGTGTCGCTCGCTGTCCTGCCCGGAGAGCTCGTGGCCATCGTCGGCCCGTCCGGATCCGGCAAGTCCAGCCTGCTCGCGGTCGCCGGCGCACTCACGCTGCCGACCTCGGGCCGGGTCGTCGTCGACGGTGTCGACACCGCGGTCGCCGGCCCGCGCGGCCGGACCCGCCTGCGCCGCGACCACATCGGGTTCGTGTTCCAGTCCGGCAACCTGATCCCGGCGCTCACCGCGGCCGACCAGCTGCGGCTGCCGGGCCGGTTCGGTGGCAGGCGGGAGCACCGCGACCCGGTGGAGCTGCTGGCCGAGGTCGGCATCGAGCACAAGGCCGACCGGCGCCCGCACCAGCTCTCCGGCGGCGAGCGGCAGCGCGTCGGCATCGCCCGGGCGCTCGTGACCGGCCCGCGGGTCCTGCTCGTGGACGAGCCGACCGCGGCCCTGGACCGGCAGCGCAGCCAGGACATCGTGGCGCTGCTCGCCCGGGAGACCCGCAGCCACGAGGTGGCCACGGTGATGGTGACCCACGACCACGACGTACTGCACCACTGCGACCGCGTGTACGAGATGATCGACGGGTCGTTGCACGCGTTCGCGGGCTAGCCGCACCAGGGGAGGGAGGGCCGCGATGCCGAGGATCCAGGCCGCCACGGTGGCCGAGCACCGCGCCCTCCAGCACCGCGCGCTGCTCGACGCGGCGCGCGCGCTGCTCGCGGAGCCCGGCCGCCGCGAGGGGCCCGGCCTCGGCGAGGTCGCAGCTCGAGCGGGCCTGGCCCGCTCGAGCGTCTACCAGTACTTCGCCTCGCGTGACGAGCTCTTCGAGGCCCTGGTCGCCGAGCTGCTGCCCGGCTGGGCCGCGCACGTCCAGGAGCAGATGGCGCGCTCGAGCACCCCGGGCGGCAAGGTCCGGGCGTACGTCGAGAGCAACCTGCAGCTGGTCGCGGCCGGTGACCACGCCGTGCTGCGCGGCCTGGCGACCGTGGCGCCGGCCTCGCTGGCCCACTCCAGCGCGGTGCTCCACGAGCAGCTGCGCCGGCCGCTGGAGCGCGCGCTCGACGAGGCCGGTGAGGACGACCCGGCCGGAATGTCTGAGCTCGTGCATGCCGTCGTCCTCACCGCCTCGCGGCTGGTCGAGGAGGGCCGCGGACTGGACGAGGTCATGCGGCTCTGCGACCGGCTGCTCGCGGCGTACCTCGCCGACTGACGCCGAGGCGTCGGTCGGATCAGCTGCTGCTGGGCTTGGGCAGCTGGGGGATCAGCCAGCTGAGGAACGCGTCCTGGCTGCGGGTCTGGAGATAGATGCGCCCCGGCCCGGTGAGGTCGCAGACCAGGCCCTCGCCGGAGAAGAACGTGGACTTCCAGTTGCCGACCTTGCGGACGTTGTACTGGACGCCGTCGGTCCAGGCGACCATGTGGCCCGTGTCGACCGTGTAGGTCTGGCCCGGCTGCAGGTCGATCGCGTGGATCGCGCCGTAGCTGGAGAGCACGAGCTCGCCCTGCCCGGAGATCCGGAGCATGAACAGGCCCTCGCTCGAGAAGAACGTCTTGCCGCCGCCCCACTGGGTGTCGACCTGGACGTTCGACGACGCGGCGAGGAACGACCCGGACTGGACGAACAGGGTGCCGTTGAGCGGCCACGAGACGATGTCACCGGGCAGCGCGGGAGCGACGTACAGCTCGGCTCCGTCGGTCTGGGCGGTGAAGGTGTTCATGAAGAACGACTCGCCGCCGAGCACGGCGCGCTTGAGGCCCTTGAGCACCCCGCCCTGCGTGGAGGTCTCCATGGAGATCCCGGCCGACATCGCGAGCATCGCGCCGGACTCGGCCCGGACGGCCTCGCCCGCCGCCAACGTGAGCTTGGCGGTCGCGTAGGCGGGGCTGTACATGACTTCGGATTGCATCGGACTACTTCCTCTACGGTCCCGAGCGCGGTCGACGGTCGCACCGAGCCTAGTGGTGCCGGAACGCGCTCGGCCGTGTTCGTGGCTACGTCGCGACCCCGGTCCGGACCGGGGGCTCGCCGTAGTCGTTGGCGTGAGAGTCGCCGGCCTGGCACCACATCACGATCAGCGCGATGAAGCCGAGGCAGGGCACCAGCGACAGCAGCAGCCACCAGCCGCTGCGACCGGAGTCGTGCAGCCGCCGCGCGCCCACGGCGAGGCTCGGCACGAGCACGGCGACCGAGGTCACCAGGCTGATGACGCCGTCGGCGACGTAGGCGGCGCCGCCGTCGAACCCGAGACCCGTGGCCTTGTCGAGCCAGCTGGCCACGAACGACACAGCGACGTTGAACACGAAGAACCACCAGAACTCCGCTCGCCCGGCGCGACCGGAGAACACGGCGTACTTCTGGAAGCAGGTCCGTACGGACTCGGAGAACGTCACGGCGGGATTCTCCTCGCAGTCGGGTGGGGCTCGCGGCAGGATGGCGGAATGCTTCCTCCAGTCGCCCAGTCGCTCGGCCTGCGGCCGCACCCCGAGGGCGGCTGGTACCGCCAGACCTGGGCCGCGCCGGAGACCGTGACGCTGCCCGACGGACGCGTCCGGCCGACCGCCACGCTCATCTACTTCCTGCTGCCCGCGGGTGAGACCTCGGCCTGGCACCGGGTGGCCTCCGACGAGGTGTGGCTGGCTCACCACGGCGCGGTCGCCCTCGAGCTCGGCGGGGTGGGCCCGGAGCCGGTGCTGGAGTCCACGCTGGTCGTCGACGCCGATGCGCCGCAGGCCGTCGTCGCGGCCGGCACCTGGCAGCGCACGGTCCCGTCAGGGGAGGACGCGCTGGTCAGCTGCGTCGTCTCGCCCGGGTTCGACTTCGACGACTTCGAGCTCGCGTGACCAGGCCGCTGACGCTGGTCACCGGCGGCACCCGGGGGATCGGGGCCGCGACCGCCCTGCGCCTCGCCCGCGACGGCCACGACCTGGTGCTCGGCTACGCCCGCGACGTCCGGGCCGCCGAGGAGGCACGGCTGGCTGTCGAGGACGAGGGTGCGCGCTGCGTGGTCGTCCGTGCCGACCTCACCGAGCCCGACGCCGTCGACGACCTCTTCGCGCGGGCCGCCGAGCACGGCCGGCTCACCGGCGTGGTCAACAACGCCGGGGCGACCCTGCACATCGGGCGCCTCGCCGAGACCCCCGTCGAGGTCGTGCAGGCCACGGTGGACCTCAACCTCACGGCCGCGCTGCTGGTCGCGCGGGCCGCGGTGCGTGCGCTCGGCACGTCGTACGGCGGCGCCGGCGGCGTGCTCGTGAACGTGAGCTCGGGGGCGGCCACGCTCGGGGCACCGGGGGAGTACGTGCAGTACGCCGCGGCCAAGGCCGGTGTCGACGCGCTCACGGTCGGCCTCGCGCAGGAGGTGGCCCCCGAGGGCATCCGCGTCGTCGGGGTGGCCCCCGGCATCGTCCGCACCGGCATCCACGCCGACGCCGGCGAGCCGGGACGGCTCGATCGGGTCGGCCCGCTGGTGCCGCTGGGACGCGCGGGCGAGCCCGCGGAGGTCGCCGACGCGATCGCCTGGCTGATGAGCGAGGAGGCGTCGTACGTCACCGGCACCACGCTGAGGGTGGCGGGCGGGCGGTGACCTCCCGGCCGGTGACCCGCCGGGCGCGGATGCGCCGATCGTCGGGGGCGTCGACTACCTTCGTCTCGGCATGACAGCGTCGATTCCCGGGGTGGAGCCCGCCGGCCACCGCCGAGCGGGGCACTCGGCGACCGCTCCTCCGGAGACCGCCACTCGGTTCCGGGGCGACATCCAGGGCCTGCGCGCCGTCGCGGTGCTCACCGTGATCGCCGCCCACGCCGGGGTCGGTGTCCTCGCCGGCGGGTTCGTCGGCGTCGACGTGTTCTTCGTGATCTCCGGGTTCCTCATCACCCAGCAGCTCGTCGGCGACGTCGAGCGCTCCGGCAACGCCTCGCTGGTCGGCTTCTACTCACGCCGCGCTCGCCGGATCCTGCCGGCCGCCACCGTCGTCCTCGTGGCGACCGTCGTGGCCGCCACCTTGTTCCTGGGCTTCCTGCGGGTGCGGACCATCGTCACCGACGCGATCTGGGCGGCGTGCTTCGGCGCCAACATCCGGTTCGCCCGGTCGGGCGTCGACTACTTCGCGGCCGACCTGCCTCCCTCGCCGGTGCAGCACTTCTGGTCGCTGTCGGTCGAGGAGCAGTTCTACCTCGTGTGGCCCCTGCTGCTGATCGCGGTCGTCGCCGTCGTACGCCGGGGCCGTGCCGGCAAGGCCCCAGTCGGCGCGCTGCTGGGCGTGATCGCGGCGCTGGCGGTCGCGAGCCTCGCGTGGTCGGTCACCGACACCTCGAGCAGCCCGGCAACGGCGTACTTCTCGACGTTCACCCGGGGCTGGGAGCTGGCGGTCGGGGCGATGGCCGCGCTCGCGGTGCACCGGGTTCCGGGCTGGCTGCAGGCGTTGGGGCGGGTGCGCTGGCTGACCGAGGTGCTGGCCGCCGCCGGCCTCGTGGCGATCGCCTGGGCCTGCCTGACGCTCGACGACACCACCCCGTTCCCGGGCGCGGTGGCCGCGGTGCCGGTGCTCGGCAGCGCCGTGGTGATCGTGGTGGGCGCCGTCGCCGCCGAGCGCACCGCCGCGGCCCGGCTGCTCTCGGTCGCGCCCGCCCGCCTCGTCGGCGACTGGTCCTACTCGCTGTACCTGTGGCACTGGCCGATCCTCGTGATCGCCGAGGAGCACGTGCGCCACGACCTCACCAACGTCCAGACGCTGGTGCTGGTCGCGCTCACGTTCGTGCTCGCGGGGCTGACCTACCACCTCGTCGAGACGCCGTTCCGCGTCGGCGCGGGGTGGTCCGTACGCCGCCGGCGTGCGGAGGGTCCGTCCGAGTCGCGGCTGCGGCCGTGGACCCGCCCGCCGCGGGCGCTCGCGCTCTATCCCATCTCGCTCGTGCTCGTGGTGGCCTCCGCGATCGCCGGCAACGCCGCGACCGACTACCGCGAGGAGCACCGCCCCGACAACCCGCCGATCACGCTGCCCGACGGCTGGCGCTCGCGGGCGACCGACGCCGCGGGCAAGGACCCGACGGTGGCGCTGGTCCGCCGCTCGGTGTGGGCGGCCCAGCACGGTGCCGGGGTGCCGAGCACGCTGCACCCCGCCCTGGAGGACGTCGAGGGCTCGGTCGCCGACATCGGGGAGTGCGACTACGCCGACGAGTTCGTGAAGCTCTGCCCCCGGGGCGACACCCACGGGTCCAAGACCCTCGTGGTCCTCGGCAACTCCCACGGCCGCCACTGGATCCCGGCGTTCGAGAAGATCGCGAAGCGGGCCGGCTACGTCGCCTACTACCTGGTGCGGGTCAAGTGCACCGCGGCCCTGGTGACCCCCGACCTGGAGACCAACAGCGAGCCCAACCAGGGGTGCGCGGACTTCCACGAGTGGGCGATCGACCAGATCCGCGACCTGCACCCCGACCTCGTCGTGGTCGCCACGTCCACCACCAGCGGTGGCGTCTACCTCGACGACGGCACCTACCTGACCAAGACCCACGACGTGAACGACGCGCTGCGGGTCGGCTTCACCCAGCTCTTCGAGCGGCTGAAGCCGCTCACCCCGCGGCTCGTGCTCCTCGACGACATCCCGCGGGTCCACACCCCGATGAGCGACTGCCTCGCGTCGGCGCCTGACGACCTCGGCGAGTGCCTCCAGAAGCCGCTGGGCGCCAACGCCGGACTCACCCGGATGGTGGGTGACGTGGCCGACGGGCTCGGAGTGGAGCGGATCGGCACCGCGCAGTGGTTCTGTGCCGACGGGTGGTGCCCGGCGGTCATCGGGGACACCATCCCTTACCGCGACCCGAGCCACATGACCAACGAGTACTCCGCCGAGCTCGCCCGGCCGCTGGGCGAGGCCCTCGGCATCTGGTGATCGCGATCGTCGCGGCCGTTGGCACAACCTGACAGCGGGCTGCGTCCTCGTTGGCCGCTGTTGCCAGTGCCCGGCCCGTGGGGCACTCAGTAGGTTCGACGCCATGAGGGTCCTGCTCGCGCTCGGTGGCAACGCCATGACGAACGCCGAGGGCCGGGCTCGGCCCGAGGACCAGATCGCGGCGGCCGACGTCGCCATGGAGGCCGTCGCCGGCCTCCTGGAGCGTGACGTCGAGGTCGTGATCACCCACGGCAACGGCCCGCAGGTCGGCAACCTGCTGGTCAAGAACGAGGTCGCCGCGGCCGTCGTGCCGCCGGTGCCGCTGGACTGGTGCGGGGCGCAGACCCAGGCGACGCTCGGGTTCGTGCTGATGAACTCCCTCGAGGCCGCGCTCGCGCGGCGGGGCGTCGAGCGGCGTACGGCGACTGTCGTCACCCGTGCGCTGGTCGCCTCCAACGACGAGGGCTTCACCCGTCCCACCAAGCCGATCGGCCGCTTCCTGCCCGCCGCCGAGGCCGCGGTGCTCGTCGAGCACGGCGAGACCTGGGAGGACCGCGGCGAGAAGGGCTGGCGCCGCGTGGTCGCCTCACCCGAGCCGCTGCGGATCATCGACGCCCCTGCCGTGCAGGCACTGGTCGACGCGGGGTTCGTCGTGGTCGCCAACGGCGGTGGCGGCATCCCGGTGATCCAGGACCTCGACGGCACGCTGCGTGGCGTCGAGGCCGTGATCGACAAGGACCTGGGTGCCGCGCTGCTCGCCCAGACCGTCGCGGCGGACGTCCTGGTCATCGGCACCGACGTGCCGCACGCCGTGCTGCGGTACGGCGCCCCCGACGCCGAGCCGCTCGGCACCGTGACGGTCTCGCAGCTGCGCGGGTTCGCCGCGGAGGGCCACTTCGCCAGCGGCTCGATGGGACCCAAGGTCGACGCGGCCTGCCGGTTCGTCGAGCGCGGCGGCGCGCGCGCCGTCATCACCGACCTCGCTCACATCACCCAGGCCGTCACCGGCGACGGCGGCACCGTCGTCGTACCCGACTAAGCAAAGGACTCCCATGCCCGACGCCATCGAAGTACGCAAGGTCCCGATCCACTCCGTCGCCGACGCCAGCGAGCTCGCGAAGCTCATCGACGACGGCGTCATGCAGGCCGAGCGCGTGATCGCGATCATCGGCAAGACCGAGGGCAACGGTGGGGTCAACGACTACACCCGGATCATCGCCGACCGTGCGTTCCGCGAGGTGCTCATCGAGAAGGGCGCCCCCGCCGAGCAGGTCCGGCAGGTCCCGATCGTGTGGTCGGGCGGCACCGATGGCGTGATCAGCCCGCACGCGACGATCTTCGCGACGGTCCCGCCGTCCGAGGTCGTGCCGTCCGACGAGCCGCGGCTGACGGTGGGGTTCGCGATGAGCGAGCAGCTGCTGCCCGAGGAGATCGGCCGGACGCCGATGATCACCAAGGTCGCCGACGCGGTGAAGGTCGCGATGGAGCGCGCGGGGATCACCGATCCGGCCGACGTGCACTACGTGCAGACCAAGACCCCGCTGCTCACCATCCACACGATCCGCGACGCCAAGTCGCGCGGCAAGACCGTGTGGACCGAGCACACCCACGAGTCGATGGACCTCTCCAACGGCTGCACCGCGCTCGGCATCGCGGTCGCGCTGGGTGAGATCGAGATGCCGACCGATGCCGACGTCATGCACGACCGCTCGCTGTTCTCCTCGGTCGCCTCGTGCTCCTCGGGTGTCGAGCTCGACCAGGCGCAGGTGGTCGTGGTCGGCAACGCCCCGGGTGTCGGCGGGCGCTACCGGATCGGCCACGCGGTGATGGAGGACGCGCTCGACCAGGACGGCATCTGGGACGCGATCCGCTCCGCCGGCCTCGACCTGCCCGAGCGGCCCCGCACCTCCGACCTCGACGGCCGGCTCGTCAACGTGTTCCTCAAGTGCGAGGCCTCCCAGGACGGCCAGGTCCGGGGCCGCCGCAACGCGATGCTCGACGACTCCGACGTGCACTGGCACCGCCAGATCAAGGCGGCCGTCGGTGGCGTCACCGCGGCGGTCACCGGCGACCCCGCCGTGTTCGTCTCCGTCTCCGCCGCCCACCAGGGCCCCGACGGCGGCGGCCCGGTCGCCGCGATCGTCGACCTCGGCTAGCGGCCCGCGACCGCGGCGCCGACCGCAACCACGACGTCGGGTGACCGACCCAAGAGCGATCCGCGACCGGCGTGGCGGCGGAGCCGACACGCCAGGCGCGGGACCTTCGTCAGTTAGATGAGTTGTCAACCACCATCAGACTGAGGACAAAGGTCCTACGAATCCACGGTTCCGGCGCGGGACGATGGAGCGGTAAAGACGGGAGGACGGGCGACAGCGTCCGGCCCCCGGGACCCGCGAAGGACTGCACCGACCCGTGACGACCACCGCTGAACGCCCCGTCGAGACCGCGACCCCCACGACCCGCAGCGGGACGGACACCGGCCCCTGGCGCGGGTTCGTGCGCGGCACCTGGTGCGACGACATCGCGGTGCGCGACTTCATCAACGCCAACTACACGCCGTACGACGGTGACGCGGGCTTCCTGGCCGGGCCGACGGCCCGCACCACCCACATCTGGGCGACGCTCTCGGCGATGTTCCCGGTCGAGCGCTCCCGTGGCGTCTTCGACATCGACACCCATGTCCCGGGGTCGATCATCAGCCACGGCCCGGGCTACATCGACCGTGAGCACGAGCTGATCGTCGGCCTGCAGACCGACGTGCCGCTCAAGCGCGCGATCATCCCCAACGGCGGCTGGAAGATGGTGAAGGACTCCCTCGCGGCGTACGGCTACGACGTCGACCCGCACGTGGAGGAGATCTTCACCCACTACCGCAAGACCCACAACGCGGGCGTCTTCGACGCCTACACCCCCGAGATCCGCGCGGCCCGCCGCTCGCACATCATCACCGGCCTTCCCGACGCCTACGGCCGCGGCCGCATCATCGGCGACTACCGCCGCGTCGCGCTGTACGGCGTCGACCGGCTCGTCGCCGGCAAGGTCGCCGACCTGCGGGCCCTCGACTCCCGGCCCGCCAGCGAGGAGATCATCCGCTCCCGCGAGGAGCTGGCCGAGCAGATCCGCGCGCTCGACGAGCTGAAGACGATGGCCGCGTCCTACGGCTGCGACATCTCCGGCCCGGCGGCCAACGCCCACGAGGCGATCCAGTGGCTGTACTTCGGCTACCTCGGAGCGGTCAAGGACCAGAACGGCGCCGCGATGTCGCTGGGTCGCACCAGCACGTTCGTCGACGTCTACCTCGAGCGCGACCTCGCCGAGGGCGTGCTCACCGAGGAGCAGGCCCAGGAGCTGGTCGACGACTTCGTGATCAAGCTGCGGATCGTGCGCTTCCTGCGGACTCCGGCGTACGACGCGCTGTTCTCCGGCGACCCGATGTGGGTCACCGAGTCGATCGGCGGCATGGGCGAGGACGGCCGCACGCTGGTGACCCGCACCTCCTTCCGCTACCTGCAGACGCTCTACAACCTCGGCCCGGCGCCCGAGCCGAACCTGACCGTGCTGTGGTCGCCGGCGCTCCCCGAGGGCTTCAAGCGCTTCTGCGCAGCGGTCTCCCTGGACACCAGCGCGATCCAGTACGAGTCCGACGAGCTGATGCGGCCGCGCTTCGGCGACGACACCGCGATCGCGTGCTGCGTCTCCCCGATGCCGGTCGGCAAGTCGATGCAGTTCTTCGGCGCCCGGGTCAACCTGGCCAAGACGCTGCTCTACGCGATCAACGGCGGCCGCGACGAGGTCTCCGGGGCGCAGGTCGGCCCCGAGAGTGCCGTCTACGACGCCGAGGTCCTCGACTACGACGAGGTCCGCGCGCGGCTGGACGCGATGATGGACTGGCTCGCCGGCACCTACGTGTCCGCGCTGAACGTCATCCACTACATGCACGACAAGTACGCCTACGAGAAGCTCGAGATGGCGCTGCACGACTCCGAGGTGCACCGCACCATGGCGTGCGGCATCGCCGGGCTCTCGGTCGCTGCCGACTCGCTGGCCGCGATCAAGTACGCCCAGGTGCGTCCGGTCAAGGACGAGCGCGGACTGGTGGTGGACTACGAGACCACGGGCGAGTTCCCGACGTACGGCAACGACGACGACCGCGCCGACGCGATCGCGGTCGAGCTGGTCGAGTCGTTCATGGAGAAGGTGCGCCAGCACCCGACGTACCGCAACGCCGAGCACACCCAGTCGGTGCTGACGATCACCTCGAACGTCGTCTACGGCAAGGGGACCGGCAACACCCCCGACGGCCGGCGCGCGGGCGAGCCGTTCGCCCCGGGAGCCAACCCGATGAACGGCCGCGACCGGCACGGCATCGTGGCCTCGGCGCTCAGCGTCGCCAAGCTGCCGTTCGACTCCGCGCGCGACGGGATCTCGCTCACCACGACCGTCACGCCGGCCGGCCTGGGCCGCACCCGCGATGAGCAGATCACCAACCTGGCGGGCGTCCTGGACGGCTACAACGCCTCCGACGGCTTCCACATGAACGTCAACGTGCTCGACCGGGCGACGCTGCTGGACGCCATGGAGCACCCGGAGAACTACCCGCAGCTGACGATCCGGGTCTCGGGGTACGCCGTGAACTTCGTGCGGCTGACCCGCGAGCAGCAGCAGGACGTCATCTCGCGCACGTTCCACGAGGGGCTCTGACCGACGTGACCATCGACCTGTGTGCCGCCACCCCCGAGGCGGACGCGACCGCCTCGGCGGGTGGCGTCACCGGGTCGGTGCACTCCTGGGACATCTCCACCGGCGTCGACGGACCCGGCACCCGGTTCGTGCTGTTCACCGCCGGCTGCCCACTGGCCTGCGCGTACTGCCACAACCCCGACACCCAGGACATGCGCTACGGCACCCGGCACTCCGTGGACGACGTGCTGGCCCGGGTCGGGCGCTACCGCCGGTTCATCTCCGCCTCGGGTGGCGGCGTCACGGTCTCTGGCGGTGAGCCCCTGCTGCAGCCGGCGTTCACCTCCGCCGTGCTCCGCGGCGCCAAGGAGCTCGGGCTGCACACCGCCCTCGACACCTCGGGCGCGCTGGGTCAGCGGGCCGACGACGAGCTGCTGGACGCCACCGACCTGGTGCTGCTGGACGTAAAGGCCATCGACCCGGCGATCTACGAGAACCTCACCCGCGGTGACCTCACACCCACGCTGCGGTTCGCCGAGCGGCTCGCCACGATCGGCAAGCGGGTCTGGATCCGCTACGTCCTCGTGCCCGGCTGGAACGACCAGCCCGAGCACCTCGAGCGGCACGCGGCGTACGTCGCGACGCTCGGCAACGTCGAGCGCGTCGACGTGCTCGGCTACCACCGGCTGGGCCGGGAGAAGTACGCCGAGCTCGGCATGGTCGACCGCCTCGAGGGTGTGGACGGTGCGACCGCCGCCCAGGTGCAGGCCGCACGCGACGTGTTCACCGCCGCCGGCCTGGTCGCGCCGTGACACCCGCGATGATGGTGCCGTGACCACGAACCCCGAGCCGGTCGGCTCCCTCTGGCCCGGCCTCACCGACCCGGAGCACTCCCACCACTACGTCGAGCGGTTCCGCCAGATGGCGGCCCGTGGTCAGGACCTCCACGGCGAGGCCCGGCTGGTCGACACCCTCGCCCCGCGCGGCGCCCGCCTGCTCGACGCCGGCTGCGGTCCCGGCCGCCACGGCGGCTACCTCGCCCGTCTGGGTCACGAGGTCGTCGGTGTCGACGTCGACCCGGTGCTGATCGACGCCGCCCGCGCGGACCACCCGAACGCCACCTGGCTGGTCGCGGACCTGGCCGGTCTCGACCTGCCCGCGCTGGGCGAGCCGAAGCCGTTCGACGGCGCCATGGTCGTCGGCAACGTGATGGACTTCGTGCCCCCCGAGGCCCAGGCGCGGGTCGTGCAGCGGCTGGCCGCGCACCTGCGTCCCGACGGCTTCCTGGTGGTCGGCTGCCGGACGGTCCGGGGCTTCACCCCCGACGACCTCGACGCGGCCCTCCCCGACGCCGGGCTGGTGCTCGAGCAGCGGTTCGCGACGTACGACCTGCGACCCTGGCGCGCGGACTCGACGTTCTGCGTGAGCGTGCTGCGCGCCGGCTGACCGCAGGTCGCCGGGGACGCCATCCGTTTCGAGGTCCCTAGCCATCGAAAGGGATGACGTCTGCGACCGGCGCTGGGCGCCTCCGGTCACACGAAGCTGAACAGCCGCACGCCTGGGCGGTACGGCGTGCCCGCGTGCGGCCAGCGGTGCACGCCGACCCGGAACCCGGCGTCGTCGGGCCGCACGAACGCGACCTCCTCGAAGCCGGCGTCCGCGAAGAGCGCGCGGACCAGCTCACTGGGATCGCCGCCGAAGTCCGAGGGGTCGCGGGGCACGTGACTGCCGCGAGTCCAGATCACCTGCCCACCCGGAGCGAGCAGCGACGGGAGGGTGGCCACCGTGGCGGCGATGTCGTCGTCGACGACGTTGCCGAACACCCCGCACGCGAGGAGCACGTCGGCGGGGACCGCGCCCTCGTAGGAGGAGGTGGTGCCCGCGTCGGCGGTGCGCACCTCGACGCCGCGCAGCTCGAGGTCGTGGGCGCTGGAGCGAGCCGCCTGGGCCAGGTCGGGGTCGAGCTCGACCAGGAGCGCGACGACGTCGGCGCCGGTCGCCGCAACCACCGGCAGTGTGTCGCGGCCGTCACCCGAGCACATGCTCACGAGCCGGGTCGGACCGGTCGCGGCCGCCAGCAGGGCGCCCAGCTCGGTCCGGACGACCTGGAGCCGGCGCGACAGGTCCGACGTGGGGTCGTCGTACTCGCCGTGCCAGGCGTGCCAGTCGCGACTCATGAGTCCAGCCACTCCCGGATCGAGGCGTCGTGCTGGCCCAGGGTCGGGGGAGCGGTGTGCTCGGACCGTCCGCCGGAGAACGCGTTGTCGTCGAAGCGGATCGGCGAGCCGGGCAACCGCAGCTGGCCCTGGGTGGCGTGCTCGACCGAGAGCAGCAGTCCCTGTGAGAGCGTCTGCTCCCAGGAGTAGACGTCGTCCAGCGAGCGGACCTTGCCCGACGGCACCCCGGCCTCGGCGAGGGCGGTCAGCCAGTGCTCGGCGGGCTCGGTGGCGAACAGCGCCTCGATGCGGGCGGTCAGCGCGTTGCGGTTGGCCACGCGCACCGCGTTGGTGGCGAGCTCGGGCTCGTCGGCGTCCCAGCCGAACGCCGTGCAGAGGGCGCGCCACAGGTTCTCCGACCCGCAGGCGATCTGCACGGGCGCGCTCGCGGTCGCGAACATGCCGTACGGCGAGATCGAGGGGTGGTGGTCGCCGGCCAGCCCGGGCACCTCGCCGGCGACCGTCCACCGGGTGCCCTGGAACGCGTGCACGCCGACCATGCCCGCGAGCAGCGAGGTGCGGACGACCCGGCCACGCCCGGTGCGCGTGCGCTCGTGCAGGGCGGCGAGGATCCCGAACGCGCCGTTCATGCCGGCAACGAGGTCGGCGATCGGTACTCCGACCTTGGTGGGCTGGGAGGTGCCGGTGATCGACATCAGGCCGCCCTCACCCTGGGCGATCTGGTCGTAGCCGGCGCGGGTCGCCTCGGGGCCGTCGTGGCCGAAGCCGGTGATGCTGAGCACGACCAGGCCGGGGTTGAGCTCGTGCAGCCGCTCGTTCGAGAAGCCCAGGCGGTCCATCACCCCGACCCGGAAGTTCTCCATGAGCACGTCCGCGCGCTCGACGAGCCGGGCCAGCACCTCGCGGTCGTCCTCGGACTTGAGGTCGAGGACCAGCGACTCCTTGTTGCGGTTGGCCGAGAGGAAGTACGTCGACTCGCGCTCGTCGTCCGCGCCGATGAACGGCGGGCCCCATCCGCGGGTGTCGTCGCCGGCCGGCGGCTCGATCTTGATGACCCGGGCGCCCATGTCGCCGAGCATCATCGCCGCGTGCGGCCCCGCCAGGGCGCGCGTCAGGTCGAGCACCAGCAGGTCGGAGAGGGGCCCGTCGCTCATGGGCGTGCACGCTACTGAGCGGAGGTGGGCGCGGCCTACGGCGAGATCTGCCAACGCGAGCCGGCGTTCCTTGGGCGCGGCGTCGCCGTGGATCGAGCAGCGAAGGCCGCCAGGCCTGAGCGCCCGTCGAGATCCCCGCAGCCGACCCGCCGCGACGACCCCTGGGAGCCGGCGCCCTGCCGACGCTGCGGGGGTCTCGACAGGCTCGACCACCGTCCGGTGCTCAGCAGGTCAGGACTGCCACATCCATTCCATCTCCGTGACCGTGACGTCGCGGGTGGCCTGGCCCGCCAACAGCTGCACCACGTGCAGGGACAGGTCGACCCCGGCGGACACACCCGCCGACGTCAGGATCGTGTCGCTGCTGCGCACGAACCGCTGGCCGCGCACGACCTGCGTGGTGGGCGAGATCACCGCGAGCTCGTCGTACGCACCGTGGTGGGTGGTGGCCGCGCAGCGCTCGAGCAGTCCGGCCTGCGCCAGCAGCAGCGCGCCCGTGCAGACCGACAGCAGCAGCTCGACCTCCGAGGCCCGCTCGCGCAGCCACCCGAGCAGCCGTTCGTCGCGCAACAACGGACGGGTGCCGGCGCCGCCGGGCACCACGAGCAGGTCGGGCGGGGGAGCGTCGTCCAGGGAGTACGCCGGCAGCACCGTGAAGCCCCCGCGCCCGACCGCCGGGGCGCCGGTCAGGCCGACCGAGAACACCGAGAACGGGTGCCCCTCGCCGAGCTCCCCGGCCACGTTGAACACCTCGTAGGGTCCGGCGAAGTCCAGGACCTCCATGTCGTCGAAGGCGAGGATGGCGACGCTGCGTTGGCTCACGCACGACATTGTGACGGGCCTGTCGGTGCGGTCTGGTCGAATAGCCGCATGACGACCACCGCCACCTCCTACCGCCTCGTGCGGCCGGAGCTCGCGGTGCGCGTCCCGGAGCTCGACGAGCACCAGCGCCGGGTCGTCGACCACCCCGGCGGCCCGCTGCTCGTGCTCGCCGGCCCCGGCACGGGCAAGACCACCACGCTGGTGGAGACGATCGTCGACCGCATCGAGCACCGCGGCGCCCAGCCCGACCAGGTCCTCGCGCTGACGTTCTCCCGCAAGGCGGCCGAGCAGCTGCGCGACCGGGTCACGGCCCGCGTCGGCCGCACGATGGCCACCACGCTGAGCTCGACGTTCCACTCCTTCGCCTACGGGCTGGTCCGGCGCTACGCGCCCGCCGAGCTCTACGCCGCGCCGCTGCGGCTGCTCTCGGCGCCCGAGCAGGACGTCGTCCTCCAGGAGCTGCTCACCGACAACCCCGAGTCGGTCCGCTGGCCCGACTCGTTGCGGGCCGCGGTCGGCACGCGGGGGTTCGCCCGCGAGGTGCACGCCGTCCTGTCCCGAGCGCGCGAGCGCGGGCTCGACCCCGACGACCTGGTCGCGCTGGGCCGGGCCGAGGGGGTCCCGGAGTTCGAGGCGGCGGGCCTGTTCCTCGGGCAGTACCTCGACGTCCTCGGCGACCAGGCGGCGATCGACTACCCCGACCTGATCGCCCGTGGCGTCATCGAGGCGCAGCGCCACCGCGACGAGCTGCGCGCGCAGTTCCGCCACGTGTTCGTGGACGAGTACCAGGACACCGACCCGAGCCAGGTGGCCCTGCTCCGGGCGCTGGCCGGCGACGGCCGCGACCTGACCGTCGTCGGCGACCCCGACCAGTCGATCTACGGCTTCCGCGGCGCCGATGTGCGCGGCATCCTCGACTTCCCGGCCGAGTTCCGCACGCGCGACGGCGACCGGGCGCCCGTCGTCGCCCTCGGCACGACCCGACGCTTCGGGTCCCGGCTGCTGCGCGCGTCGCGCACCGTCGCCGCCTCGATCGGCATCAGTGGCGCCATCCCGCACGAGGCGTGGGACGCGTTCCGCAACCCGCAGGCGGCGGCCCACGACCTCGGTCCCGGTTCGGTCGAGGTGCTCACGTTCGACACGGCGCGCGCCGAGACCGAGCACGTCGCCGACCTGCTCCGCCGCGCCCACCTCGAGGACGGGCTGCGCTGGTCCGAGATGGCGGTGCTCGTCCGTTCCGGCCGCGGCAGCATCCCCGCGCTGCGCCGGTCGCTGACCGGCGCCGGCGTCCCCGTGGAGGTCGCCAGCGACGAGACGCCCCTGGTCCGCGAGCCCGCGGTGCTGCCGCTGCTGGGCGCGCTCGCCGCCGTGGTCGACGCCGACGTCGAGGACCCCGCTCACGACGACTACGTCGGCCCCGACCGCGCCGAGGCGCTGCTGACCTCCCCGCTCGGGGGTCTCGACGCGACCGACGTGCGCGCCCTCACCCGCGCGCTGCGCGCGCGTGACCCCGAGGCCGCGCCGCGCACGCTCGTACGCCGCGCCCTGCTCGACCCCACCGCGCTCGACGACGCCCGGTCCGGCAACGTGTCGAGCGAGCCCGCCCGTCGCGCTCGCCGCCTCGCCGTGCTCCTCGACCAGGCGCGTCAGCAGGCGGCCGTCGGCGGCACGGCCGAGGAGGTGCTCTGGACGCTGTGGGACGGTTCCGACTGGGGGCGCAGGCTCCGCCAGGCCACGCAGGGTGGCGGCCACGGCGCCCGGCTGGCCCACCGCGACCTCGACGCGATCTGCGCGCTCTTCGAGGTCGCCGCCCGCACCGAGGAGCAGCGCGGCCACACCAGCATCGGCGCGTTCCTCGACACGCTGCGCGCGCAGGACATCCCGGCGGACACCCTGGCCGACCGCGGCGTCCGGGGCGACGCGGTCCGCCTCCTCACCGCTCACCGGTCCAAGGGCCTGGAGTGGCGGCTGGTCGTGGTCGCCCACGTGCAGGAGGGGGCGTGGCCCGACCTGCGCCGGCGCGACTCGCTGCTCGGCGCCGACCGCATCGGGCGCGGCGCGCTGCTGCCTCCACTGGCCCGCAGCGCGATGCTCGCCGAGGAGCGCCGGCTCTTCTACGTCGCCGCGACCCGGGCACGGCAGCGGCTGGTCGTGACGGCCGTGCAGTCGCCCGACGACGACGGCGAGCAGCCGTCGCGGTTCCTCACCGAGCTGGGCCGACCCCCCGAGCACCGCGTGGGCCGCCCCCGTCGGCCGCTGTCGATGGACGGCCTGGTCGCCGAGCTGCGCCGCACGCTCGCCGACCCCGACCAGCCGGAACCCCTGCGGCGGGCCGCGGCCCGACGGCTGCGGCTGCTGGCTGACACCGACCTCAACGGTCGTCCGCTCGCGCCCTCGGCCGACCCGGCGAGCTGGTGGGGGCTGCGTGCCCCCACCCGGTCCGAGCGCGCGGTCCGGCCGGAGGACGAGCCGCTCACGATCTCCGCGAGCGCCCTCGAGGGGCTGCTCACCTGCCCGGCACAGTGGTTCCTCCAGCGCGAGGCCGGGGGTGAGGTGGTGAGCTCGGCCAGCCAGGGTTTCGGCAAGGTCGTGCACGCGATCGCCGAGCGGGTCGCCTCCGGTGAGCTCGACAGCGGCGACCCGATGCCGCAGCTGATGGCCTTGGTCGACGAGGTGTGGGGGCGCATGGAGTTCCGCACGCCGTGGTCGTCGGCGCGTGAGCGCGAGGCGGTCGAGGCGGCACTGCTCCGGTTCCTCCTCTGGCACCGCCGCCCCGGCGCCCGCACCGTCGTCGCGACCGAGCCGAGGCTGCACGCCGAAGTCACGCTGCCCGACGGCCAGGTGGTCCGGCTCCACGGCTACGCCGACCGGCTCGAGCTCGACGAGGACGGCCGGGTCGTCGTCGTCGACCTCAAGACCGGCAAGTACGCCCCCACCGGGCCCGAGGTCGAGCGGCACTCCCAGCTCGGCCTCTACCAGCTCGCCGTCGACCACGGAGCGGCCGACGAGCTGGTCGGGCGACCGGTGGTCTCCGGTGGCGCCGAGCTCGTGCAGCTGCGGCTCGGTGACGAGCAGCCCAAGGTGCAGCACCAGCCCCCCGCGTCCGGCGAGGGCCCGCGCCTGGTGGAGGAGCAGCTCGCTCAGGCGGCGGCGGCCGTGCGCGCGGAGCAGTTCGCGGCGCGCCCGGGTGCCCACTGCGAGCGGTGCACGTTCTGGGCGGTCTGCCCGGCCAAGGCGTCCGGGACGGTGCTGTCGTGACGACCATCGACACCCCCGAGCAGCTGCGCGAGGTGCTCGGCGCCGACTTCACGTTCAGCGCCCAGCAGTTCGCGGCGATCACGGCACCTCTCGAGCCCGCGGTCGTCATCGCCGGCGCCGGCTCCGGCAAGACCACCGTGATGGCGGCCCGGGTCGTCTGGCTGGTCGCCACGGGCCGGGTGCGCCCCGACCAGGTGCTGGGCCTGACGTTCACGACCAAGGCGACCGCGGAGCTGCAGACGCGGATCCGCGAGAGCCTGCGCAACGCCGGGCTGCTGCCCGACCGCAGTCGACCGCTCACCGGCCCGCAGGCGGAGGACGAGGACGAGGTCGAGGAGCCGACCGTCGCGACGTACCACTCCTATGCCTCGACGCTGCTCAGCGAGCACGGCCTGCGGATCGGTCACGAGCCCGACACCCGGCTGATCGCCGACGCGAGCCGCTACCAGCTCGCCGCGCGCGCGGTGCAGCGCTACACCGAGCCGGTGGAGAAGCTCAGCGACTCCCCGCGCCACGTGGTCCAGTACCTCCTCTCCCTCGACGCCGAGCTCAGCGAGCACCTCGTCTCGCCCGAGCAGGTCCGTGCCTACGACGCCGCCGAGCGGCCGCGCTTCGAGGCCGGCATGGCCACCGAGCACCGCAAGACCTACCGCGAGCGCAACGAGAAGGCGATCCTCGCGATCGACCGGCGTGCCGAGCTGCTCGGACTCGTCGAGTCCTACCGTCGCCTCAAGACCCACCTCGGGCTGATGGACTTCTCCGACCAGATCGCTCTGGCGGCACGCCTGGCCCAGGAGTGCCCCGAGGTCGGCGAGGCGGAGCGGGAGAAGTACCGCATCGTGCTCCTCGACGAGTACCAGGACACCTCGGTCGCCCAGGCACTGATGCTCAGCCGGCTGTTCGGCGGCGGCCACCCGGTCACCGCGGTCGGAGATCCCAACCAGGCCATCTACGGCTGGCGCGGTGCGTCGGTCTCCAACATCTTGGAGTTCGCCCGGGACTTCCCCCCGGCCCCGGGCGCCACCACCACCTACCCGCTCACGGTCAACCGGCGCTCCGACGAGCGCATCCTCGCGACCGCCAACCACCTGGCCGCGCAGCTCTACACCGAGCGGCCGGACCTGCTGCCGCTCGAGCCCAAGCCCGACGCGGAGCCGGGCGAGGTTCGCGCGATCGTCCACGACACCGATGTCGACGAGCTGACGTGGCTGGCCGACCGGGTGATCGAGACCCACGCTGCGATCGCGGCCCGCACCGACCAGCCGGCCTGGAAGGAGATCGGTGTCCTCACCCGCGACAACGCGCACGCCGCGGCAGTCTTCGACGCCCTGAGCGCGCGAGAGGTCCCGGTCGAGATCGTGGGCCTCAAGGGCCTGCTCCGGCTGCCCGAGGTCTCCGAGGTGGTCGCCACGCTGAGCCTGGTCCAGGACGTCACCGCCAACGCGGCGTTGCTGACGCTGCTGGCGGGACCCCGGTGGGCGATCGGCCTGCGCGACCTGGCGCTGCTGGGCCGCCGGGCGCGCGAGCTCGCCGGGGGCACCCGTGGCGGAGCGGCGTTCGCCGACCTCGAGGCGCAGCTGCGGGCCGCGGTCGAGGGCGCCGACCCGACCGAGATCCCGTCGCTGTGTGATGCCCTCGAGGACCCGGGCGACCTCGACTACTCCGCCGACGCGCTGGCGCGGTTCCGGATGCTGGCCGACGAGCTGCGCCGGCTGCGCACCGCGATCGGCGAGCCGATCCTCGACCTGGTCCGCCGGATCGTCGACGTCACCGGCATCGACGTCGAGCTCGCCTCCTCGGTCAGCCCGGCCGCTGCGGCCCGACGGGACAACCTCGACCTGTTCGTGCAGGCCGTCGCGGAGTTCCAGGCGGTCGACGGGCAGGTCACCCTGGCCGCGCTGCTGGCCTGGCTGGAGGCCGAGGACGAGTTCGGGCAGGGCCTCGACGTCGCGACCCCCTCGGAGGCCGACTCGGTCAAGCTGCTCACCGTGCACCGCGCCAAGGGTCTGGAGTGGGACGCGGTGTTCCTGGTCGGCGTGACCGAGCAGAAGTTCCCGACCAACCGCGGGCGGTCGAGCTGGCTGACGGTGCCCTACGCGATGCCGGTGGCGCTGCGCGGCGACGCCCGCGACCTGCCGCAGCTGGCGGGCCACACCCCCGAGGACATCGCTGCGCGCGCCAAGGCGGCCAAGGAGCACGAGGCGCTGGAGGAGCTCCGGCTCGGCTACGTCGCCTGGACCCGGGCCCGGCACCAGCTGTTCGTCTCCGGCTGGCGCTGGACGGCCTCGCGCAAGGGCGGGCTCGGCCCCTCGGCCTACCTGGTCCGCACCCGCGAGGCGATGGCGGCGTGGGGCGGTGAGCCCGACGCGTGGCTCGAGCCCGTGGCGAAGGGCGAGCCGCACCCGTTCGCGGACGCGTCGCCCGACCTGCCGTGGCCGATCTCGCACCAGACCGCGGAGGTCGAGCGTCGCCGGGAGGCGGCGGCGCGGGTGCGCGACGCCGATCCGTCCGTGCCCGACGCGGTCGAGGACATGCTGGTGCTCGACCGGATCCAACAGTGGGACGACGAGATCCGGCGCCTGCTGGAGGAGGCGACCCGCGATCGCTCGCCGGACGTCGCCGTGCCGTTGCCCTCCAGCCTGTCCGCGACCTCGCTGGCCCGGTTGCGCGACGACCCGGAGGAGTTCGCCCGCGACCTGGCCCGTCCGATGCCCCGGCCCCCGTCGTCCGCGGCCCGCTTCGGCACCCGCTTCCACGCCTGGGTCGAGGCGCGGTTCGGCCAGCAGCTGCTGCTCGACCCCGACGACCTGCCCGGCCGCGCGGACGCCGAGGTCGACGACGACGCCGACCTGCGTGAGCTCGTGAAGCGGTTCGAGGACGGCCCGTTCGGCGACCGGGTGCCCACCGCGATCGAGCCGTCGTTCGCCCTCGTGCTCGGCCAGCCGGGCGGGGGCGGCCAGGTCGTGCGCGGCCGCATCGACGCTGTCTACGTCGAGCCGGACGGCTCCCACCTGCTCGTCGACTGGAAGACCAACCGCTCGGCGAACGCGGACCCGCTCCAGCTGGCGATCTACCGGGTCGCCTGGGCGGAGCTGCACGGCCTCCCGCTGGAGCGGGTGCGTGCCGGCTTCTACTACGTCCGCACCGGTGACCTGGTCGAGCCCGAGGGCCTCGCGGACCGTCAGGCGCTCGAGGCGATGCTCTCCCTCGGCGCCTGACCCAGCCACGCGGCGACGCCACGGGCCGCGACGCGGCCCGCCCGGTTGGCGCCGATCGTGCTCGCGGAGGGGCCGTACCCGACGAGCTGCACCCGCGGGTCCGCGACGGCCGTCGTGCCGTCGAGCTGGATCCCGCCCCGCTCCGAGCGCAGACCCAGCGGCGCGAGGTGTCCGACGGCCGGCCGGAAGCCGGTCGCCCACACGATCGCCTGGGCCGGCTCGAACGAGCCATCGGGCATCCGTACGCCGCCCGGCTCTACGCGTGTGAACATCGGGTGCCGCTCGTAGGCGCCCAGCCGCTCGGCCTCGCGCTCCTGCTCGCGCAGCACCAGCCCGGTCACGCTGACGACGCTGGCCGGGGGCAGGCCGCGGCGTACCCGCTCCTCGACCAGGGCGACCGCCTGTCGCCCGCGGTCGGGAGTGAAGTCGTCGGAGCGCCACACCGGCTCGCGCCGGGTCACCCAGAACGTGTCCGTGACCGGTGCCAGCTCGCCGAGCAGCTGGACCGCCGAGGCGCCACCGCCCACGACGACCACCCGGCGTCCCCGGAAGTGCTCGGCCCCCGGGTAGCCGACCGGGTGCAGCTGCTCCCCGCGGAACGACTCCATCCCCGGATAGCGCGGCACGAACGGGTGCGACCACGTCCCGGTCGCGTTGACCAGCGTGCGGCTGGTCCAGGTCCGCTCGCCCGCTCGGACGACGAGCAGGTCGCGGTCGCTGGTCACCTCCTCGACCCGGACCGGCCGGAGCACGGGCAGGTCGTGCGCGCGCTCGTAGTGGTCGAAGTACGCCGGCACCACCACGTTGGCGCGACCGGACTCCTCGGTCGGCGCGTCGGCGTCGGGGAGCGCGGCGACGCCGTGGACGTCCCGCATCGTCAGGGAGTCCCAGCGGTGCTGCCAGGCGCCACCGGGTGCCGCATCGCCGTCCAGCACGACGTGGCCGATCCCGCGACGCTGCAGGTGGTACGACGCGGAGAGGCCGGCCTGGCCGGCACCGATCACCACCGAGTCGTAGACCGGGCCCAGGACGTCCATGGTCGTGCAACGCCCGGGGGCGGGGGATTACTCCGCAGCGGTGCCGGCGGCGAGGGCGATCTCGACCATGGTGCCGAAGGTCTGCTCCCGCTCCTGGGCGGTGGTCTCCTCACCGGTGAGGATGTGGTCGCTGACCGTGCAGATCGTCAGCGCCCGCCGGCCGTGCTTGGCGGCGAGGGTGTAGAGCGCGCTGGCCTCCATCTCGATCGCGAGCACGCCGTAGTCGGCCATCCGGGCGGCCAGCTCGGGACGGGCCGGGTAGAACGAGTCGCTGCTGAAGATCAGCCCGACGTGCACACCCTCGCCGGCCGCCTGGGTGGTCGCGGCGTCGTGGGCGGCACGGAGCAGGCCGAAGTCCGCCACCGGGGCGTAGTCGAGGCCCTCGAACCGGATCCGGTTCATCGCGGAGTCCGTGCACGCACCCGAGGCGATCACGACGTCGCGGACCGCGAGCCGCTCGCTCAACGCACCACACGAGCCGACCCGGATCACCGACTGCACGTCGTACTCGCTGAAGAGCTCGTTGACGTAGATCGACATCGAAGGTTGGCCCATGCCGGAGCCCTGGACCGAGACCCGGTGGCCCTGCCAGGTGCCCGTGAAGCCGTACATCCCGCGCACCTCGGTGTAGCACCGGACGTCCTCGAGGAACGTGTCCGCGATCCAGCGCGCACGCAGCGGGTCGCCGGGCATGAGGACGAGGGGAGCGATGTCGCCGGCCTGGGCGCCGATGTGGGTACTCACGTGGATCAACGCTAGAGCTAACCTCCCCTGAGTGACGTATCCGCACGAGCGGCTCTCGGCCAACCCCCACGACCGGACCGCGCTGCACCGCAGCGACGAGGAGTGGCTCGACGCCAGGTGGGCGGACCCGGCGACCCGGGTGCTCGTGGTCGCCGGCACCCGGGTCCGGCCCCGCGACGGGCAGATCCCGTGGGTCTCGCCCGCGGAGGCCCCGGACGGGTTGCGGGTGCTGCTGGGGGAGTACGACGGGCGCGCCTGGTTCGCCGTCGTGGCCGACCCCGCGCTGGCAGCCGCGGACGATCCGGAGGAGTGGACCCCGCTGCGCGGACTGCTGCCCCACCTGGCCGACGGCGCGGGCGACGCGGCCCTCGTGCTGCATGCCCTGGGCCTGGCCGAGTGGCTGTTCGTCACCCGCTTCTGCCCGCGGTGCGGCGAGCCGCTCTCGCCCCGGTCCGCCGGCCACGAGCTGGTCTGCCCGAACGGGCACACGCACTTCCCGCGCACCGACCCCGCCGTGATCATGGTCGTCACCTCGGGAGAGCCCGGGGCCGAGGACGAGCGCTGCCTGCTCGGCCGGCAGGCGGTCTGGCCGGCGGGGCGCTACTCCACCCTGGCCGGCTTCTGCGAGCCGGGCGAGACGCTCGAGGACGCCGTACGCCGGGAGGTGCACGAGGAGGTCGGTGTCGAGGTGGGCGAGGTCGAGTACTTCGGCAACCAACCCTGGCCGCTGCCCGCGAGCCTGATGGTGGGCTTCGTCGGCCGCGCCCTGACCACCGAGATCCAGGTGGACGAGCGCGAGATCGAGGACGCCCGCTGGTTCACCCGGGCCGAGATGAAGGAGCTCGCCGAGGCGGGCACCCTCGTGCTGCCGAGCGGGGTCTCGATCAGCCGCTCGCTCGTCGAGCACTGGTACGGCGGGTCGCTCCCCGGTCACTGGTGACCGCGTCTGGCGTGTCGGGGCTCCGCCCCGCCACGCCGGCCGCGGGATCGCTCTTGGGTCGGTCGTCCGACGGTGTGGTTGCGGTAGGCGCGTCGGCTGCGGCTTACGAGGCCAGAGCGGCGATCTTGTCCTTGACCTGGATCAGCGAGGGGTTGGTCTGGGCGGTGCCGTCGGCGTAGACGAGGGTCGGGACGGTCTGGTTGCCGTCGTTCGCCGACTCCACGATCTTCGCGGCCTCGGGGTGCTGCTCGATGTCGACGACGTCGTAGGTGATGCCCTCACGGTCCAGCTGGCTCTTGAGACGGTGGCAGTAGCCGCACCAGGGGGTCGTGTACATGGTGAACGAGCTGCTCATCTGGGACTGTCGCCTCCGACGTCTAGGGTTTGACCTGCACCCGATCCAACCACCGCCCTCCAGGAGATGTTCCCCCGCATGGCCACCGCCGCCGACCTGCTGACCGCGCTCGATCCCGAGCAGCGCCAGGTGGCGGAGGCGCTGCGTGGGCCGGTCCGGGTGCTCGCCGGAGCGGGCACCGGCAAGACCCGGGCGATCACCCACCGCATCGCGTACGGCGTGGCGACCGGCGTCTACGCGCCGACCGAGGTGCTCGCCGTGACGTTCACGACGCGGGCGGCCGGCGAGATGCGCGGCCGTCTCCGCACGCTCGGTGCCGGACCGGTCCAGGCCCGGACGTTCCACTCCGCCGCGCTGCGCCAGCTGCGCTACTTCTGGCCGGGCGTCTACGGCACCGAGCTGCCCACGCTGATCGAGTCCAAGATCGGGCTGCTCGCCACCGCCGCGCGTCGGCAGCGGCTCAGCGCCGACCAGGCGCTGCTGCGCGACCTCGCCTCCGAGATCGAGTGGGCCAAGGTCAGCAACGTCCACCCTGACGACTACCCGGCCGTCGCGGCCCAGCGCGGGCGCAGCGTCGCGGGTCACGACCACGACACCGTCGGCCGGGTCTTCGGCAGCTACGAGGAGGTCAAGCGCGGCCAGGGACGCATGGACATGGAGGACGTCCTGCTGCTCACCGCCGGGATGCTCGCCGAGGACGAGCGGGTGGCCGCGCAGGTGCGCCGGCAGTACAAGTGGTTCGTCGTCGACGAGTTCCAAGACGTCTCCCCGATCCAGTCGGCACTCCTCGACCTGTGGCTCGGCGGCCGCGACGAGCTGTGCGTGGTCGGCGACCCCGCGCAGACGATCTACTCCTTCGCCGGCGCCAACGCCGCCTACCTGCGTGACTTCCCCGCGCGACACCCCGGCACCACCTCCATCGAGCTGGTCCGCAACTACCGCTCCACCCCCGAGGTCGTCGCGGCTGCCAACTCCCTGCTCGCCGGGTCGTCCAGCGCCGGGGTCGAGCTGCGCGCCCAGCGACCCTCGGGCCCGCCGGTCTCCTACACCCCACGCTCCGACGAGGTCGCCGAGGCCGAGGCGGTGGCCGCCCAGATCCTGCGCCTGCGCGACGCCGGGCGCTCGCTCGGTGAGGTCGCCGTGCTGTTCCGCATCAACGCCCAGTCCGAGGCGTTCGAGGAGGCCATGGCGGCGCGCGGCATCCCCTACGTCGTGCGCGGCGCCGCCCGGTTCTTCGACCGTCCCGAGGTCCGTGAGGCGGTCACCCGGCTGCGCGGCGCGGCCCGGTCGGGCGAGGCCGAGGCGAGCGCCACCGACGGCGACTGGGTCGAGGTCGTGCGCGCCATCCTGGCCGGCATGGGCTGGAGCGCCGAGGCGCCGACGACGCGCGGCCAGACCCGCGATCGCTGGGAGTCCTGGCAGGCGCTGGTCGACCAGGCCGCTCAGTTCGCGGCCGAGTCCACCACCGCCGACGGGCCGGTGGGGCTGAACGCCTTCGTCGACCATCTCGACCGGCGCGCGTCCGAGCAGCACGCTCCCGTCGCCGACGGCGTGACGCTCGCGACGTTCCACGCCGCGAAGGGCCTGGAGTGGGACTCGGTGTTCCTCTGCGGCCTCCAGGACGGCACGCTCCCGATCACCTATGCCGACACCCCGGCCGCGGTCGAGGAGGAGCGCCGGCTGCTCTACGTCGGCATGACCCGTGCCCGTCTCGACCTGGCGCTGTCCTGGGCGCTGTCGCGCAACCCGGGCGGCCGCGCCTCCCGCAAGCCCTCTCGGTTCCTCGACCCGCTGCTGCCCGACGACGCCCGCGCGACGCACGACCGGCCGCGCAGCCGCAAGGTCGCCAACTGCCGCGAGTGCGGCCGTCCGCTCGCGACCGGCCAGGAGCTCAAGCGCGGGCGGTGCACCGACTGTCCGGCGTCCTACGACGAGGAGCTCTTCGAGCGCCTGCGGGAGTGGCGTCGCGAGCGCGCGGGGGAGGAGAGCGTGCCGGCGTTCGTGGTGTTCACCGACGCGACCCTGCAGCTCATCGCCGAGCACAAGCCGCGCACGCCCGAGGCGCTGCTGCGCATCAACGGCATCGGTCGGTCCAAGCTCGAGCGCTACGGCGAGGACGTGCTCACGGTGGTCGGCTGACCGGCCCCGGACGCCGTACGTCGTACGCCCCCTGCTCGGTCCGTCTGACGTCCCGGGACACCGCCGCCCACCGAGCCGGAGGCCCGTCCGCGAGAAATTTCGAGAAATACCCACTAAATCGTTTGCCCATTACATGCCGGAGACGATAAGTTTCCGCAGGAACAACCGGAACGCGCACTCGACCCTGGCACGGTCGGCGCCCAATGCACCGAAGGAGGTGGCCTCGTGAACAGCATCAAGAACCAGAAGGCGGCTCAGACCCCGTCTCGCTTCGTCATGCCCATTTCCGGCCACGCCTTCTTCGGCGCGACCACGCGTGCCACCGACTCCTGCACCGCCGCCGCCACGCTCGTCGTGCGCGAGCGCCGGGTCGTCGTCGGCAGCACCACGGGCGTGAAGACCGACAAGGGTCTTGCTCAGTCCTACTTCCCGGGGACCTCTGCCTGGAGACCACCGACCTGTTGACACCCAACAGTCATCGGCAGCCTCCAGGCCGCGGAACCCGAACCCCGGGATCCGCGGCCTTCTTGTTTTCCCGAAGGACCCGCACCGCACACACCCACCGCGATCAGGTCAGATGAAGGAGGTGAAACATGACCATCAGTGAACTCGTCCGCACCGACGAGGCTGCCGAGGTCAGCCTGGGCCAGCTGCACGACCAGGCTGTCCAGATCGACGACGAGATGCTCCCGTGCCGGGCGAACAACCCCGAGCTCTGGTTCGCCGAGTCGCCCAACGACGTGGAGTTCGCCAAGGCCCTGTGCCAGGACTGCCCGGTCCGCACGCTGTGCCTCGACGGAGCACTCGAACGCCGTGAGCCCTGGGGAGTCTGGGGAGGACAGCTGTTCCTGCAAGGAGTGGTGATTCCCCGCAAGAGGCCCCGCGGGCGTCCCCGCAAGAACGAAGCCGCCGCCTGACCGGGCGGTCCGCTTCATGACCACCCGCCCGAGCACCACCGATCCCGTACTCGACAACGACGTCAAGGAACCCACCATGATCCCGAGCCACGAAACCCTGGTACGCGCGCACCTCAGCGCTCGTCTGGGTGAGGCGCAGCAGTGTCGACAGGGCCGCCAGCTGGCCCGCGTGCTCCGAACCGGCCGCAAGGCCGAGGAGCTCGCTCAGCAGGCCCGTCTCGCCCTCGCCCGCACGCTCTGAGCGCGCCACCCGAACACGAAAGTCCGACCTTCGATGAAGACCACCCAGACCACTGACCCGAACGGAACCACGAAGATGAATCTTCTCCACGAAAATCTGGCCCGAGCGCAAATGACCGAGCGCCTGGGAGAGGCGCAGCAGCTCCGGCGCGGCCACCAGCTCGGCCGTGCCCGCCGACTCAGCCGCAAGGCCGAGCAGGCAGCGCAGCAGGCTCGTCTCGCCCTCGCCCGCGCGCTGTAGGACCACACCCACCTCACCTGATCGCGGGTGACTGAGAACGAGAGCCGGGTACGACGTGCGTCGTATCCGGCTCTCGCACGTCCGGAGCCGGGTCCCGCACTAGCCTGGCGGAGTGATGACGTGCGACTTCTGCGGACGCCAGGAGGCGGACGAGGCCAAGACGCTCACCTGGACGACCGCCGTCGAGAACGGCCGCAGGCGGGTGTTCTGCGACGAGTGCTCGCGGGCCAACCTGCGGGCGATGGAGGGCAAGCTCGACAGCGAGTGGTGGTGATCTGGGTGCCCGGTGCCCGCTGGCTCACCCCGTGAGCCCCTCGGCCCAGGAGCAGCCACAGTGCGGGTGTCGGGCCCAGGGGCGGCGGATCGGGTCGAGATCGGTTCCGAGCGAGACCGTGGCCGACCAGGTCGCCGGCCGGCCGCCGGCGAGGTAGGTCAGCACGTCGTGCACCGCCCAGGCCGCGGCCAGCGAGCGCAGGACGGGGTCTTCCGGTCCGCCGGGCCGGCCGTCGAGCTGCTCGACCACCACCGCGCGGCGCGGATCGTCCTCGCCCCGGTGGGCATCCACGCAGCGCAGGCACGCGGTCATGCCCGGGACGACGAACGGCCCCACGGTGTAGCCGTAGGCCGTCCCGCCGACCACGAGGTGGGCTCGTCCGGCACGCACCTGGTCGTCGACGTCCGTGCGGGGTGGCTCGCCGTCGGCCACCAGCAGCGCCACGTCGGCGGAGTCGGTCACCGGAGAGCCGGCGACCCGCAGCACGCGCACGGCCTCGGCGGCCAGCGGCCCGCTGCCGTGGACGGCGACCGCCGGCGGCGTACCGGTGCCGGGCGCGGGCTCAACGAGCATGCCGGCGCGCGCCAGGGCGTGCAGGACCCGGTGGGCCTGCGGGGTGTCCGGCGCCGGCCTCCGGCCCGCCGTCAGGTCCTCGAGCAGGCGACGGACGTCGGGCTGGTCGGGGACCACGAGCCGCCAGGGCGGGTCGACGCCGACTTGGAGGTGCCGGTCGTCACGGCGGACGACATGGAGTCCGGGACGCAGGAGGGTCATGACCGGGGTCTACCCACCGGGGAGCGGCTCGCCGCGTCCTCTCCACAGGCCCTGTCTTCACGGGCCCTGTCTTCAGGGCCGGCTCTCCACGGGTGGAGCGTGGGCGCCCGGGGAGACGGCAACGGCGACGCCAAACCGGTCGCGGGACCGGTTCGACGCCGCCGTTGTCAGATCATCGGGGCGCTACGCGCGAACGTGTCGCGTCAGGCCTTGCCGAGGATGCGGTTGAGGTTGGTGCCACAGACGGGGCAGACGGCCTTGGCCATCCGGGTGCCCTTGTCGTTCACCTTCACCTCGCCCTCGGCCTCACGCTTCTCCTTGCACTTCACGCAGTAGAACTCGCCGCTCCAGGTCTCCGCCATGACGGCCTCCTTGCCTATGTATAACTGGTCGTCGCGACGGGGCAGAGGGGAAGACCCGTCGGAAGTTCGGCAGCGGGTGCCGCCGAACCGACTCAGACCCTACGACACGAGCGGGCACATTGCGCATCAGGCGCACCGTACGCGGTGAATCGGGTCACGGCGCG
Organism: Nocardia sp. 149-1B; assembly: GCF_057747975.1. Classification (NCBI taxonomy): domain Bacteria; kingdom Bacillati; phylum Actinomycetota; class Actinomycetes; order Mycobacteriales; family Nocardiaceae; genus Nocardia; species Nocardia sp. 149-1B. The sequence continues at coordinate 3,293,210 of NZ_CM173233.1, read as the reverse complement.
GCGCGCCGCCGGTCAGTACCTTGAGCCCATGTCTGCAGCCCTCGAACTCACGCACCTGCGCCTCGAACGCCCCACCGACGGCGTCGCGGTCCTCACCCTCGACAACGCCGACCAGCGCAACGCGATGTCGGATGCGATGACCGCGTCCTGGGTCGCCGCGATCGACGAGCTCGCCGCCGACCGGTCGGTGCGCGTGGTCGTCGTCACCGGAGCCGGCTCAGCGTTCTGCTCGGGCGGCAACACCTCCTGGATCGCCAGCGAGCCGGACGCGACCGTCGACCACCTGCGGACCCGGATGATCGCGTTCTACCGGGCCTGGCTCGCGATCCGCCGCCTGGAGGTCCCGACCATCGCCGCGGTCAACGGGCCGGCGATCGGCGCCGGCCTCTGCCTGGCGCTGGCGTGCGACCTGCGGTACGCCGCAACGGGCGCCCGGCTCGGCGCACCGTTCGTCAAGCTGGGGATGCACGCCGGCATGGCCGGCACCTACCTGCTCCCCAACGTGGTGGGGGAGGCCCACGCCCGGGACCTGCTGCTCACCGGCCGCGTCGTCGACGCGGACGAGGCGCTGCGCCTGGGCATGGTGTCCCGCGTGATCGCGCCGGAGACGTTCCTCGAGGAGGTGCTCGCCACCGCGGAGGGGATCGCCGCCACCGCGCCGATCGCGAGCCGGCTCACCAAGCTCGCCCTGGCCGACGGTGGTCACGCGGACTTCGAGAGCTGCCTGCAGTGGGAGGCGATGGCGCAGCCGATCACGCTGGCGACCGCCGACCTCCAGGAGGGCATCCGGGCCGCGCAGGAGAAGCGCGCGCCGGTCTTCACCGGTCGGTGACTCGACGGAGAACGTGAGGAGGCCCTCGACTGCGTCGTGACGTTTGCCTTCCCCTTGCGAACGTCGGTCAGCGGCCGAGGGCCTCATCTGCGGACACGCTAGGAGCCCGGGGCCGGCCCGGTCAACGCGAGCGCCCGCACCCCTGTGGACAACGCTGTGGATAAAGCTGTGGAGAGACGCCTGGGGCGGTGGAGGAGCCGGCATCCGTCCGGGATCCACCTGTGGACAGGCGGCGTTGCACCGGGACGCGCGCGCCGCTGACCTGGGAGGATGGGTCTCCACCGGGTGTGGACGAAAGAAAGTGCGCCCCCGGAGACCAGGAATCGGGAGGTCGACGGCGTGTCGGAGGCTGCAGCGGGTGCTCCGTACGACGGCGGGCCGGTCGCGGCGCTGCGCCGGATCGCCTTCCTGCTCGAGCGTGGGCGCGAGGACAGCTACAAGGTCAAGGCGTTCCGCGGGGCAGCTGCCGCGATCCTGCCGCTGTCGCACGAGCAGGTGGTCGCGGCGGTCGACGAGGGCAGCCTGACCGCCCTGCCGGGCGTGGGCGCGAGCACGGCTCGCGTGATCGCCGACGCGGTGCGCGGCGTGATGCCGGCACGGCTGGCCGAGTTGGAGCGTGAGCACGGCGGCGACCTGACCGCCGGCGGCGCGGGCCTGCGCAGCGCCCTGCGGGGTGACCTGCACTCCCACTCGGACTGGTCCGACGGCGGCTCGCCGATCGAGGAGATGGCGTTCACCGCCATCGAGCTCGGTCACGACTACCTCGTGCTCACCGACCACTCACCGCGCCTCACGATCGCCCACGGGCTGAGCCCGGAGCGGCTGAGCCGCCAGCTCGGGGTGGTCGAGGCGGTCAATCGGCACCTCGCCTCCGCGGGTGAGGGTCACTTCACGCTGCTCAAGGGCATCGAGGTGGACATCCTCGACGACGGGGCGCTCGACCAGGACGACGACCTGCTGGCGCAGCTCGACGTACGGGTCGCCAGCGTGCACTCCAAGCTCAAGATGGATCCCGACGACATGACGCGCCGGATGATCGGAGCGATCCGCAACCCCCGCACCAACGTGCTCGGCCACTGCACCGGCCGGCTGGTGACCGGCAACCGCGGCACCCGCCCCGGTTCGCGGTTCGACGCGCGAGCCGTGTTCGAGGCGTGCGCCGAGCACGACGTCGCCGTGGAGATCAACTCCCGTCCCGAGCGCCGCGACCCCCCGACGGCGCTGCTCGAGCTGGCCCGTGACCTGGGGTGCGTGTTCTCGATCGACAGCGACGCCCACGCGCCCGGACAGCTCGACTTCCAGGTCTATGGCTGTGAGCGTGCCGAGGCGGCGGGCATCGGCGCCGAGCGGATCGTCAACACGTGGCCGCGGGAGCGGCTGCTGGACTGGGCGACGAAGTAGGTTTCGCCCATGGACCGTCCCGACGTGGAGGTGCGCCGCTCCAAGCGGCGGCGTCGCACCGTCTCGGCCTACCGCGACGGGGAGCGGGTGATCGTGATGATCCCCGCCTCGCTGTCGCGGCGTGAGGAGGCGGAGTGGGTCGAGAAGATGCTCTCCCGCCTGGAGCGCTCCGAGCGGCGGCGGCGCCCCAGCGACGGTGACCTGATGCGCCGTGCCCGGGACCTCAACGACCGCTACCTCGGCGGCCTCGCGACGCCCGAGTCGGTGCGGTGGGTCGACAACCAGCAGTCGCGGTGGGGCTCCTGCACACCGGGTGACCGGACGATCCGGCTCTCGGTCCGGCTGCAGGGGATGCCGTCCTGGGTGGTCGACTACGTGCTGGTGCACGAGCTCGCCCACCTGATCGAGCCCGGTCACGACGAGGGGTTCTGGGCGTGGGTCGACCGCTACCCGCGCGCCGAGCGCGCCAAGGGCTACCTGGTCGGCTGGTCGACGGCCGCCCGGCTCGAGCCGCCCCCCGGTGAGGAGATCGACCACTAGCAGGGTGGTTTCGAGGCTCGCTCCGCTCGCACCTCAACCACCGGGGTCGGCTCGCTGTCAGTGGTTGAGACGCTCGCTCCGCTCGCACCTCAACCACCGGGGTCGGCTCGCAGTCGGTGGTTGAGGTGCGAGGAGCGCTAGCGACGAGCCTCGAAACCACCCGAGCCACGGACGCGCGCCAGTGCCAGCTCGACCAGCTCCACCAGGTCCGGCTCGGGGTCCGGGAGCGCGTCGAACGGCCACCAGCGGACGTCGAGCGACTCCTCGCTCACCGCGTGGGCGGTCCCGGCGGGAGCGAGCGCGACGAAGCGCACATCGAGGTGGTGCACGTCCCCGTCGGGCCCGCAGAACGGTACGGCGTGCTCGCTGAGCTGGACCGGCACCGGGTCGAGCACGAGGCCGGTCAGTCCGGACTCCTCGGTCGCCTCGCGCAGCGCTGCGCCAGCCAGCGTGGCGTCACCGGGCTCGCAGTGCCCACCGAGCTGGAACCACTCCCGCGCCTTGGCGTGCAGGGTCAGGAGCACGGCGTCACGGTCCGCGCTGAGCACCAGCGTGCTCGCGGTCAGGTGGTCGGGCCGGCAGGCCCGGTCCAGCCCGTCGGGATGGGCGCGCAGGTGCGCGACGTACCGCTCTCTCGAGCGCTCCTGGGCGGGGCTCGGCGCTCGCCAGCCGGTGAGGGCCGCGAGCGCGTCGTCGTGCAGCGGGCTCACTCGTCGGGGGAGTCGAGCAGCTTCTTCAGCTCGGCGTCGAAGTCCTCGTCGCTGAGCTCGGGGAGCGCGGTGGCGTCCTCACGGAAGCCGAGCGGGTCGTCGAGGTCGGCCGCGGTCGGCAGCAGGTCGGGGTGCATCCACACCCCGTCGCGCGCCTCGACGCCCTGGCGAGTGCGCAGCGAGCCCCACAGGGTGGAGGCGTCGCGCAGGCGCCGCGGGCGCAGCTCGAGACCCACCAGGCTCGCGAACGTCTCCTCGGCAGGCCCGCCGGCCGCGCGGCGGCGCCGGAACGCCTCCTGCAGCTTGCCGGCCGCGGGCATCCGCTCGGCCGTCGCCTGTCCGACGACCTCGTCGACCCAGCCCTCGACCAGGGCGAGGGTGACCTCGAGGCGCTGGAGCGCGGCTTCCTGGGCGGGGGAGCGGGGGAGGTCGAACATGCCGCCGTCGAGCAGCGCCTGCATCGACTCGGGGTTGGTCGGGTCGACGCCGCGCATCTGCTCCTCGATGCGGGACTGGATGCCCTCGGTGTTGATCTCGATGCCGCGGGCGTAGTCGGCGACCGCGCCGATCAGGTGGTCGCGCAGCCAGCCGACGTGCGCGAAGAGGCGCTGGTGGGCGGCCTCGCGCAGCGCGAGGTAGAGCAGGACGTCGTCCTCGGTGACGTCGAGGCCCTCGGCGAAGGCGCTGATGTTCGTCGACACCAGCGCGGCCTTGCCGGGTGCGGCGAGCGGGAGACCGATGTCGGAGACGCTGAGCACCTCCGCGGCCAGGGCGCCCAGGCCGGAGCCCACCTGCGACGCCAGCATGCCGCCGACGGCCTGGCCGAGGATGCCGAGCAGCGGCCCGGTCATCGCCCGGGCCTCCTCGGGGAGCGCGCCGCCGAGCGCGTTGACCGAGGACTCCGCGATCGGCTCGACGAGCACCTTCCAGACGTCGGTGGTGCCGACGATCCACTCCGCGCGGCTCCACGCCGCGGTCGAGGTGACGCCAGAAGGGAACGCCGTGGTGTCGTCGAGCCAGTGGTCCGCGAGGCGTACGGCGTCGGCGACCGCGTCGCGCTGCCGCTGGCTCGGCGTCGGGTCGGGCTCCTGGGCGACGGACTTGCGGGCGAGGTCGAGGGCGAGGTCCCAGTTGACCGGGCCGTCGTGCGGCTGCATGAGGAACTGGATCTGGCTGAAGATCTGGCCGAGGTCGGGCATGCCCGCGGGCATGGCACCGCCGGCGCCTCCGAAGGCGCTGAAGATCTGTTCGAACGGCGTGCCCTTGAACGGGTTCTGGCCCGGGTTCTGGCCCGGGTTCTGGCCCGGGTCCTGGCTCGGGTCGCTGCCGTCGTCGGGCGTCTCGCCCGGCTTGTCGTTCATGGCTCCACGGTACGCGGGTGCCGGTCACCGAGTGGCGTACTAGGGTCGCGACGTGACCTCCGCCGTACGCCTCGTGGACCTGCGCGAGACCCCCCTCGACGTCGCCGAGGTCGTCGGTGCGCTCGACGACGACGCCTCCGGTGGCCTGACGCTCTTCGTGGGCCGGGTCCGCGACCACGACGGTGGGAAGGGTGTGACCGGTCTGGACTACTCGGCGCACCCGACCGCACTGGACCGGCTGCGTGAGGTGTGCGAGCGCGTCGCCGAGGAGTACGCCGTGCACGGGGTCGCCGCCGTCCACCGCACGGGCACGCTCGACATCGGCGACATCGCGGTCGTCGTCGCGACCACCGCCTCCCACCGCGGCGATGCGTTCGCCGCGTCCCGCGCGCTGATCGACACGCTCAAGGCCGAGGTGCCGATCTGGAAGCACCAGCGGTTCGGTGACGGCACCGAGGAATGGGTGGGCACCCCGTAAGCCGCTCGGTGCGGCGAACGGGGTAGGAGCCGACTAGGGCTCTCCTGCTGGAAGTGCGGGCGGGTCGGTGTCCTCCCGGTGGCGCCAGTGTCCGTCCTCCGCCAGGCGCCTGTCGGGAGGACGCCGACCTGTGGTCACCCCGGGACGTCATACGGATGGAGCAGGAGGACACACAGGAGGACACCGTCCGTATGACGTCCCGCGAGCGCCCGGCGACGAGCCCACGGTGGCCACCGACACCCATAGCAGAAGAGCCCGACTCGGCGATCCCGACGTGAACGGTGAAGGATCCGCCTGCCGCGAGTCGCGCGGGTTTGCCTGAGGCTCGGGCCTAACCTCTCTCTGTGGAGATCCTGCTCTGGCTGGTGCCGTCGATCGTCGTCACGGTGATGGCGATGCTCTGGGTGGCCTGGGCCGGACGCGAGGGGCGTGGCGAGGTCGACCGCGAGGTCGCCGTACGCCGTCTCGCTGCGGTGCTCGAGCCCGACGGCACCCCGCGCCGGGCGCCCGGGTACGCCGTCACGCCGCCGACCCGCGACCGCTCCACCGGGGTCGCCGTGCGGCCCTCGCGCCGGGTCTCCTGACCGTCGCCTTCACCTGATCTGACACTCTTGGCGCCATGACGCAGCGCACCGTGGCCGGTCTCCTTGCCGTGCCGCTGCTGATCGGGCTCTGGTTGACCGCGGTGCTCAAGCCGCTGCCGTTCGTCACCTACGAGCCCGGCCTGACCGTCGACGTGCTCGGGACCAACGCCGACGGCAAGGAGATCATCGAGGTCACCGGACACCAGGTCTACCGCGACCCGGGCCAGCTGCGGATGACCACGGTCTACGTCTCCCAGCCCGAGCCGAAGGGCAGCAACAACCTCTTCGAGCTGATGCGCGACTGGTTCAGCGACGAGGACGCCGTCTATCCCTACGACGCCGTCTACCAGCGCGGCGAGACCGTCGAGCAGAACCGCCAGCAGGGCGCCCAGGAGATGACCAGCTCCCAGGACGCCGCCACCGCGGTGGCGCTGGAGGAGCTGGGCTACGACGTCACCGAGGCCGTCGTGGCCGGGGTGGCCAAGGGCACGCCCGCCGACGGGGTCCTCGAGACCGGCGACGTGCTGCTGAGCGTGGACGGCAAGGCTGTCAGCACCGGGAACGACGTCGTCGACACCGTCGGCAGCCTCCAGGAGGGCCAGCCCGTGCGGCTCGCCGTACGCCGCGACGGACAGCGCCGCGAGCTGTCGATCACGCCGAAGGTCGTCGACGGCAAGCCGCAGATCGGCATCCAGGTCGGCACCCAGACCAAGAAGGACCTGCCGGTCAAGGTCGACATCGGCATCGACCCGAGCATCGGTGGCCCCAGCGCCGGACTGATGTTCTCGCTCGGCATCTACGACACGCTGACCCCCGGGTCGCTCACCGGTGGGGCCACGGTGGCCGGCACCGGCACGATGGACGCGGCCGGCAACGTCGGCCCGATCGGCGGGATCCAGCAGAAGATCGTGGGCGCCCGCGACGCCGGCGCCCAGCTGTTCATGGTGCCGCCCGACAACTGCGCCGAGGCGCTCGGCGCGCCCCACGGCGACATGCGTCTCGTGCGCGCCGACACCATGCACGACGCCCGGTTGGCGATCACCGCCTGGGTGAAGGACCACGACGCTGATCTGCCGAGCTGCGAGGAGAAGGACGAGTGACGGAGTTCGACCCCGACCTGAGCCCGGAGCTCAGCGAGGAGCTGACCGCGGACCTCGACGCCGACCCGGCCCTGGCCTCGGCCGTGCTGGAGATCGAGGGTCACATCGCCGCCGACGGGTGGGACCAGCCCGCGCGGCTCTACGCGCTCGTCGACACGGCCGCGCTGGTCGAGCGGGAGCCGGCGCTGGCGGCCGCCATGGGCCTGGACGCCTCGTCGGCCCACGGGTCGCTCACCCCGATCGAGCAGGACCAGCTGCCGCCCGACCTGCCCTTCGAGATCGCCCTCGAGTCGGTCCTCTGGCCGCCCGAGGTCACCGGCTGCGCGGCCGTCGTCGAGCGGCTGGTGCTGCCTCCGGACGCCGACCCGCTGATCCCGGCCGACCCGGCCTCGGCCGAGCGGTTCGCCCGGGAGCACCCCGACCGGCAGGACGTCCGCATCGTCGCCGGCGTCACGCGCGCCGGCGCGACGTACTGTGCATTGCGACTGCGTGCGCACGACGACGACCAGTCCGTCGTGGGTGGCTCCGACCTGGTGCCGGGGCTGCTGCAGTTGCTCGGGGCAACGCTGGAGGAGCCCGGGGACCTGTCCGGGCACGAGGGAGAGAAGCTGAGATGAGCGAGCTGTTCGACGAGGACCCCCGCGACGTCGGCCCCCCGGCGCGGTCCGGGTCGCGGCGCTCGCGTGCGCTGATCATCACCGCGGTCGTGCTGGTGGTCGCGTTCCTGGGCCTGAGCACGTTCGCCGGCATCTACACCGACCGGCTGTGGTACCAGTCGGCGGGCTACGGCAAGGTCTTCAGCACCTTGTTCTGGACCAAGACCGTGCTGTTCCTCGTCTTCGGCGCGGGCATGGCGCTCGTGGTCGGCGCGAACATCTACCTGGCCTACCGGTTCCGGCCCTTCTTCCGGCCCAACTCCCCGGAGCAGAACGGGCTGGACCGCTACCGCGACGCGGTCAACCCGATCCGCACCTGGCTGCTCGTCGGGGTGGCGCTGCTGATGGGCGCGTTCGCCGGCAGCTCCGCGATCGGTGAGTGGCGCGACTACATGCTGTGGCGCCACGGGGTGTCCTTCGGCAGCGAGGACGCCTACTTCCACAAGGACATCGGCTTCTACGTCTTCTCCCTGCCGTGGCTGCACTACCTGGTCGACTACGCGATGGCGGTGCTGGTCGTCGCGCTGATCGCCGGCGCGGTCGTCCACTACCTGTACGGCGGGATCCGGCTGCAGACGCCCCGCGACCGGCTCTCCGGCGCCGCTCAGGCGCAGATCTCGGTGCTACTGGGCTTCTTCGTGCTCGCCAAGGCCGCCGACTACTGGCTGGACCGCTTCGACCTGGTCACCCAGGGCGGCGGGCTCGTCACCGGCATGACCTACACCGACGACCACGCCGTCTTGCCGGCGAAGAACATCCTGCTCGGCATCTCGGTGATCTGCGCGGTGCTGTTCTTCGTCAACGTGTGGCGCCGCACCTGGCTGCTGCCCTCCGTCGGCCTGGCGCTGCTGGCCGTGTCGGCCGTGCTGCTGGGCCTGATCTGGCCGGGCATCGTGCAGCAGTTCCAGGTCAAGCCCACCGAGGCCGACAAGGAGGCGTCGTACATCCAGAAGAACATCGAGGCGACCCGCCAGGCCTATGACATCGCCGACGTGCAGGTGAAGGAGTTCGACCCGGCCAACTCGCTGCCGGCCTCCTCGCGGACCACCGTCGAGAACGAGATGTCCTCGGTACCGCTGATCGACCCGCAGCTGGTGCGCGACGCCTTCGAGCAGACCCAGCAGGTCCGCGCCTACTACTCGGTGGCGCAGGTCCTCGACGTCGACCGCTACAAGATCGACGGCATCGACCGGGCGCTGGTGCTCGGCGTGCGCGAGCTCGACCAGTCCGGCGTGCCGAACGGCGACCGCAACTGGTCCAACCTGCACACCACCTACACCCACGGCAACGGCATCATCGCGGCGTACGCCAACCAGCGTGGCGAGGACAACCAGACCCAGATCGACAACGCCGACAACAGCGGCGACCAGGCCGGCATCGTGTGGGCGCAGGGCACCAACACCGGCCAGGACGGCCTGAGCCGGGCGACCGGTGGCTTCGAGGACCGTATCTACTACGGCGAGCAGAGCCCGGAGTACTCCGTGGTCGGCAAGGCCAAGACGAGCGACCCCGACATCGAGCTCAACCTTTCGACCGGTGGTGAGGACAAGGGCTCCACCACGACGTACGACGGCAAGGGCGACGCAAGCGTCGGGGGGCTGTTCAACCAGCTGATGTTCGCGACGAAGTACGGCGAGCCGAACTTCCTGCTGTCGGGCCGGGTGAACGAGAACAGCAAGATCCTGTTCAACCGCAACCCGCGTGACCGGGTGGAGAAGGCCGCGCCGTGGTTGACGGTGGACAGCGACCCCTACCCGGCCGTGGTCGGGGGGCGGGTCCTGTGGATCGTCGACGGCTACACCACGACCGACCGGTACCCGCTGTCGCAGAAGGAGTCGTTCAAGACGATGACCGACGACTCTCTCCAGGACGAGACCGGTCTGCGCACGCTCCCCACCGACGAGATCAACTACATGCGCAACGCGGTGAAGGCCACCGTGGACGCCTACACCGGCCAGGTCACGCTGTACGCCTGGGACGAGACCGACCCCATGCTGCAGGCGTGGCGGGCGGCCTTCCCCGGCACGGTCAAGGACAAGGCGGACATCCCCGACGACCTGCTCCAGCACCTGCGCTACCCCGAGGACTTCTTCCAGGTGCAGCGCTACCAGTTCGCCCGCTACCACGTGGACAAGCCGGTCGACTTCTACCAGGGCAACAACCGCTGGCAGGTGCCCGAGGACCCCTACGCCAAGGGCAAGTTCCAGCCGCCGTACCGGCTCTTCGCCGACAGCTCCGGCGGGGACAACCAGGTGTTCTCGCTGACCTCGGTCTACGTGCCATACAACAACACCGGTGCGCGGGCGCAGAACAACCTCGCGTCGTTCGTGTCGGTCAACGCCGACGCCACCAGCGATCAGTACGGGCAGATGGAGGTGCTCCAGCTCCCCAACGAGCAGACGCCGGGCCCGGCGCAGGTCGCGAACGCGTTCGCTGCCGACCCGGGGATCGCCAACGAGCTGGCGCAGTTCAACCGCAGCGGGGCCCGACCGGTCTACGGCAACCTCCTGACGCTGCCGATCAACGACGGGCTGATGTACGTCCAGCCCGTCTACGCCACCCGGGCCCTCTCGGACTCGAGCTTCCCGATCCTGCGCTACGTGCTGGTGAAGTACGGCGACAACATCGGGTACGGCTCGACCCTGCGCGACGCCCTCGCGGACCTGCTCGACGTCGACAGCAGCACCCCCGACAACTCGGGCGGCTCGGACAATCCGGGCACCCCCGACAACTCCGGCACACCGGGGACCGGGACCGTGTCGGCCCAGATCCGAGCGCTGCTCGATCAGGCGCAGAAGGCCTTCGACGCCGCGGACCAGGCGCTCGCCAACCAGGACCTGGCGGAGTACCAGGCTCAGGTGAAGCTCGCGCAGTCCAAGGTGGCCGCCGCGATGAGGCTGGCCGAGAAGCGTGACTCGACGGCGCAACCCTCGGGCTCGCCGTCGGCGACCACTTCGCCGTCCAGCTCACCCTCGGCGTCGCCCACGGGCTGACCCGATTTGGCCGCTCCCGCACCGGTCTGTAAGGTTGTGTTCACCGACGCGGGGTGGAGCAGCTCGGTAGCTCGCTGGGCTCATAACCCAGAGGTCGCAGGTTCAAATCCTGCCCCCGCTACAAGTCCGAGAGGCCCTCACAGTCTGACTGTGAGGGCCTCTCGCACGTGCGCCACCAGGTCGCGTTCGGGCCGCGGCCACGCGATGAGGCCCGAGACTCACACCCGTCGGGTGTCGTAGGCCCACATGGCGATCTCCACCCGGTTGCGTGCGCCGAGCTTGGTCAGCAACGAGGCGACGTGGGTCTTCACCGTGCTCAGGCCGATGAACAGCTCGGAGGCGATCTCCGCGTTGGTCCGGCCCCGCGCGACCAGGGCCAACACCTGCTCCTCGCGCTCGGTGAGCGGGTCGATCGGCTGGACCGGCAGGGCCGGCGTCTGGTCGGCGAAGGTCGACAAGAGGCGGCGGGTGACGTTGGGAGCGATCAGCGCGTCCCCGTGGGCCGCGGCGTGGATGGCCTGCACGAGGAGGTCCGGCCCGGCGTCCTTGAGCAGGAAGCCGCGGGCGCCGGCGCGCAGGGCGCCGAGGACGTACTCGTCGAGGTCGAAGGTGGTGATGACGACGACCGCCATCGGGTCCGCCACACCGGGCCCGGCCAGACGCCGGGTCACCTCGACGCCGTCGAGGCCAGGCATCCGGATGTCGACGAGGAGGACGTCGGGCCGCAGCCGGGTCGCCAGGTCGAGGGCCGTGAGCCCGTCGCCTGCCTCGCCCACGACCTCGAGGTCGGGCTGCGCGTCGAGGATCATCACCAGCCCGGTCCGGACCAGGTCCTGGTCGTCGGCGACGACCACACGGATGGTCATGCCGGTGCCTCCACCGGCAGCACGGCCTCGACCATCCAGCCGCCGTCGGGGCGGGGGCCCGCGGTGAGCGAACCGCCCAGGAGCTGGGCGCGCTCGGCCATGCCCTGCAGTCCGAACCCGGGCTCGGCGACCGCGCCCGGCGCGGTCCGCCCATCGTCGACGACCCGCAGCCGCACGGCATCGCCCTCCCGGCACACCGCGATCCCGATCCGCGTCACGCCCGGTGCGTGCCGTACGGCGTTGGTCAGGGCCTCCTGCGCGAGCCGGTAGACCGCGGCGTCCACGGGACGCGCCAGCCGGGACAGTGGTCCGGTGAGCGTCACCTCGACGGTCGGGATGGCCTCGTCTCGTGCCAGGGCAGGCAGGTCCGCGACGCCCGGCTGCGGGGTGTAGGTGGCCGGCCCCTCCTCCCGCAGGACCCGCACCATGGACCGCATCTCCGCCAGCGTCAGCGACGCCTCCGACTGGATCGCAGCGAGGACCTCGGCCGCCTTCTCGGGCCGGGTGCCGGCGACCACCCCACCAGCCTGGGCCTGCACCGCGATGGCCGAGACGTGGTGGGCCACGATGTCGTGCAGCTCGCGTGCGATCGCCACCCGCTCCTGGTTGCGGACCTCGAGCTGCGTGCGGCGCCAGACGTCGGCCCGGTAGCGGAAGACAGCGCCGAGGGCGACGAACAGCAGCAGGAAGACGCCTCCACCGAAGACGTCGCTCCAGCCCGCGAAGGTGACGTACATCCCGAGCGCGACCACGACGGCCACGAACGACATGCCCAGGACGACCTCCAGGCCCGAGCCCCACCGCACCAGCGAGTACAGCAGGATGACGACAGCCATCATCGAGTAGAGGCCGAGCTCGCCGGTGTCCGCGGCCAGCTGGAGGACCGAGAGGAGCCCGGCGGCTCCGAAGCCGACGAGCGCGGCGACCAGGGGCCGGCTGCGCCGCCAGAGCAGCGCGGGCACCATGGCCACGGCCAGCACGGTGACGAAGAGCCGCCAGGTCACGTCCGGCCGGACGACGGCCTCGACGAGCGCGGCGACCTCGAACCCGGCGACGAGCAGCCAGTCGAGCCGCCCGACTGGCGGGGCGTCGACCGGGCGGGGCTCGCGCCACAGGGAGCGCCGGTCCGTGACCACGGTCCCAGCCTAGGGACCAGCGAGCCCCGACGTACCAGTCTGGAGAACGAGCGACGAATCAGCCAGAAGGAGGAGCGACACCGGCCTCGACGCGGATCCGTCCGGCCCTCCTCCCACGGGACGGTGAAGGCAGCCGGGCACGAGCCCGCAGTCCGAGCCGAGGAGGCTGCGATGTCACACATCCTGTACCGCTGGGGTCGCTGGGCGGCCGGCCACGCGTGGACGACCGTCGGGATCTGGGTGGTCCTCGCCGTCGCCGTGGCGGGGCTGGCGAGCACGGCCGGCCATGCCCTCGACACCAGCATGGAGGCGCCCGGGACCGACTCCGCGGCCGCCGCCGACCTGCTGTCGCGTGCCGACACCGGGGCGGGCGGGCTCACGGCGTACGTCGTCGCGACCCCGCGCGGCGAGGACGAGACGTTCCTCGGCTCCCCCCAGGCGCGGCGCGACCTCGCCGCGGTCGAGCAGCAGCTGCGCGGCCTGAAGGACCAGCTCGGCGCGACCGACCCGGCCGGCCTGCTGGCGCGGGACCCCCAGGCCGCCGTCGCCGCCCAGATGGTCTCGGCCGACGGCCGGATCGCCATCATCCGGCTGCAGTACCCCGTGATCGAGAAGACCGACAAGTCCGCGCTCGCCGCGCTGACCTCGGCGCTCGCCCGGGCGCAGGCCGGGTCCGACCTCCGTCTCGAGGCGGGCGGCGACCTCTACTACACCTTCGCCGAGCCGCCGATGAGCCTCTACGAGGCCGCGGGCATCCTCGCCGCCCTCGTCATCCTGCTCGTCGCGTTCGGCTCACTGGTCGCCGCCGGACTGCCCGTCGTCATCGGGCTCTTCGGCCTGCTCGTCGGGACGAGCGCGCTCTCGCTGGTGGCCTACGCGGTCGACATCCCCGAGTGGGCGCCGGTGATGGCCTCGATGGTCGGGCTGGGCGCCGGCATCGACTACGCCCTGTTCCTAGTGACCCGGCACCGAGAGTTCCTCGCCCGGGGGCTGTCGGTCCCCGAGTCCGTCGGCCGCTCGCTCGCGACCTCCGGCCAGGCGATCCTGTTCGCCGGCGGGACCGTCGTCGTCGCCATCCTCGGCCTGACCTTCGCCGGGCTCCCGTTCGTGGCCGCCGGCGGCGTGGGCATGTCCCTGGTCGTGCTCGTGATGGTCCTCGCCGCGCTGACCCTGCTTCCCGCGCTGCTGGGCATGGCCGGTCAGCGGATCACGCGCAGGCGGGCCCGTCGTACCTCCGGCGCCACCCAACGCTGGACCCGGTGGGGCGCCCACGTGACCCGGCACCCGGTCGTCTACCTCGTCACCGGCACCGCGCTGCTGCTCGCACTGGCCGCGCCCGTGACGGCACTGCGGCTCGGCATGCCGGACGAGGGCAACTACCCCCAGGAACGCACCGAGCGCCGCGCCTACGACCTGATCGCCGACGGGTTCGGGCCCGGCGCCATCAGCCCCTTCGTCATCGCCATCGACCCCGCGGGTGACACCAGCGCGTCCGAGCGGGTCGCCGCCGCTGTGGCAGACGCCCCGGGCATCGCCGCGGCCTCCGTGCTCAGCAGCGAGCCCGACCTGGGCATCGTCACCGCGCAGGCCACCTCCACGCCGCAGGACGAGCAGACGCAGGCGACCCTGCATCGGCTGCGCTCCGACGTCCTGCCCGCCGCCCTGGCCGGCAGCCCGGCCACGGCGCACGTGGGCGGCTACACCGCGTCGATGACCGACATGAGCACTCGGGTGCAAGACCGGCTCCCGGTCTTCCTGGTCGCCGTCGTGCTGCTGTCCTTCCTGCTGCTGGTCGTCGTCTTCCGCTCGGTCGCGGTGCCGGCGAAGGCCGCCGTCCTCAACCTGCTCAGCGTCGGCGCGGCGTACGGCGTGCTCGTGATGGTCTTCCAGTGGGGCTGGGCCAAGGACCTGATCGGCCTGCACGCGACCGTGCCGATCATCTCCTTCATCCCCCTGTTCATGTTCGCCATCCTGTTCGGCCTGTCGATGGACTACGAGGTCTTCCTCCTCTCGCGGATCCGCGAGGAGTACCTGCGCACCGGCGACAGCGACCACGCCATCGTGCACGGCATCGGCGTCACGGCCCGCACCATCTCGGCGGGCGCCGCGATCATGGTCGCCGTCTTCGCCGGGTTCGTCGCCGGCAACGACCCGGTCGTCAAGATGCTCGGCCTGGGGCTGGCGACCGCCGTCGTCGTCGACGCGACCATCGTGCGCCTGGTCCTCGTCCCGGCCGCGATGAAGCTGCTCGGCCGCCTCAACTGGTGGCTCCCCGCCTGGCTCGACCGGCTGCTGCCGCACCTGACGATCGAAGAACCCGAGGGTCCCCGGGCGGGGCATGACACGGTGGGCAGCCCGGCCATCCACGGGACCGGGGAGCTCGTCGACCACTGACCGCGCTCGAGGTCGTGTGCCTGAGAGCGCGTCATGGAGCGTTCTCAGGCACACGACCCAACGTCACCAGGTGTCGTTGAAGGTGTGCCCGCCGCCTGGGTCAATCTGCACGTGGATCGTGCAGGAGTCGTCGCCCGTGGCGCTGAGGGTGCAGACCAGTGAGCCGTTGCCGCCCGAGACGCTGACGCCGCCGCCGAGGGTGGCGGTCAGGGGTGCTGCCCGGCTTGGTGGTGTCCATGGAGTAGGTCAGCCCGATGGCGATCTTCGGGTGCCGGTTGTAGCGGTGGCCGAAGAACCTCCACGACGTGCTGCGCTCGAAGGAGAAGTAGACGCCGCCGGCGAGGATGTGCGTCGTGCTGTTGTAGTCGAGGTTGAACAGCTGGGTCAGGCCGCCGTGCGACTGGACGGCACTGCAGGTGGAGCACCTTGAGCTGTCCGCAGTCGAGCTCGATCTTGCCGGCGAAGGCCAGGTTGGTCTTGCTGCCCAATCGACATGTGCCCGCTTGTGCTCGACGTGAAGTTGGCGCACGTGTTCGCCCCGAACGGCACGTTCATCACCAGGGCGAAGTCGAAGCCGTCGGTACCGTCAGACGGATCGGGCCATGGGGGTTGCCACCCTCGGGCGCACCGTCGCGGGCCGGGCCCGGTGGCGGCGGATCGCGCGGGCGACGAAGAGCGCGCCGAGCAACCCGGCGGTGATCGCGAGCCCGGCGACCGAGATGTAGTGCCCGACGGTGTGCCAGCTGTTCCCGGCGAGGTAGCCGGCCAGGATCATCATCGAGCCCCAGAGCACGGCGCCCGCGACGTTGGCGAGGGCGAACCGGCGGTACGGCATCCGCGCCATGCCGGCCAGACCCGGGACCAGCACCCGCAGGGCGACCGTGAACCGGCCCACGAACACCGACCATCCGCCGCGCCGGGCCAGCGCGCCCTCGGCGCGATCGAGGTGCTCGGCCCGGACGAACCGGCCCAGCGTGGAGTCCAGGATCCGCCGGCCCCAGCGGCGGCCGACGACGTAGCCGACGGAGTCGCCGAGGATGGCGCCACCGACGCCGGCCGCGAGTACGGCGGCGAGCGGGAGGTGACCCTGGCCGGCCGCGACGCCGCCGAGGAGGAGCGCCATCTCGCCGGGGAAGACGAACCCCAGGAACACCGAGGACTCCAGCACGGGCAGGGCGAACACCACCAGCAGGGCGAGCCAGGCCGGCGTCGTCAGCAGCTGCGCGACCAGCGCGGTGATCACGCGGCCCTCGGTGCCGTGGTGAGCAGCGGCCGGGCCGGGGTCCGCGCGAGCCGTGCGACCAGGGGTTCACCGACCGGTCGGGCGAGCAGCAGGTAGCCGGTGACCGAGACCGCGGCACCGACCAGGAGGCCGGCGACGACGTCGAGCGGGAAGTGGGCGCCGACGTACACGCGGGTGAACGCCATCAGCAGGGCCGTCGCGGCGGTGACGAGCCCGAGCCTCCGGTCCGTCAGCAGGACTCCTGCTGCCACCGCTCCGGCCATCACCGCGTGGTCGCTCGGGAAGGAGTAGTCGCTGCTGCGTGACGCCAGGATGTAGGCGTGGGGGAGCACGGTGTAGGGCCGCGGCTCGGCGAAGGCGGCGACGAGGAACTGGTTGATCGCCAGCGCCACCAGTGCGCCGACCGGCGCCCACAGCGCGGCGGTGACGCGCTGCAGATCTCCGCCGCGGCGCGCCCGCCACCACGACAGCAGCAGGAGCGCGGCGAACACCACCACGCCGTACTCGGCGAAGAGCAGGGCCGGTGTGTGCAGCCACGGCGTCGCCTTCGCCAGGTGGTCGACCGCTCCGAACCACTGCTCCTGCGCACCGGCCCAGACCACGGATCCAGCGGATGGGCTCACGACCTCGACCTCCCCTCTGCGGACCCTCAGGGGTCGGCATGGCACGACGGTAGGCAGGGACACATGAAGCGACGATGAAGCCGGCCTCCCGGGGAGGCCGGGCCGGCGGCGGGGAGAATCGGTAGCCGTGAGGCAGAGCCGCGTACGCCGTACCGAGCCCGGTGCGCCCATGCCCGAGGCGTGGTCGCCGTGGCGGACGGTGCTCGCCTTCGGCCTGGTCAGCCTCGCAGCCGACATGGTCTACGAGGGCATGCGGGCGACGGCAGGCCCGTTCCTCGCGACGCTGGGTGCTTCGGCGTTCACCGTGGGCCTGGTCACCGGCGCCGGCGAGGCCGTGGCCCTGATGCTGCGGTTGGCGACGGGCTTCTGGGCCGACCGAAGCCACCACCACTGGAGGCTGACCGTCCTGGGCTACGCCATGACGGCCGTGTCGGTGCCACTGCTGGCAGTCACTCCGTTCATCGGCGGTGCCGGCCTCGCAGTCGCCGCGTCCCTCATCCTCCTCGAGCGCACCGGCAAGGCCATCCGCAGCCCCGCCAAGTCCGCCCTGCTCGCGCACATGGCGACCGCCACCGGGCGTGGCAAGGGGTTCGCGGTGCACAAGGCGCTCGACCAGGTCGGCGCCTTCTCCGGACCCCTCCTGCTCGCGGGAACCGCCGCCCTCACCGGACTCCTGTGGCCCGGGTACGCCGTGCTCGCCGTGCCCGGGGCCATCTCGCTGGTGCTGCTCGCCCAGCTGCGCCGTCACGCACGGGTGGTCGCCGAGCCCGCACCCGACGAGACGCCCATGTCCCCAGCACGTGGAGTGCTCAGAGAGTTCGGCGCGGCGGCGGTCGGCGCCGACCTGCCTCGCACGTTCCACCTGTTCGCGCTGTCCGCCGCCCTGACCACGGCAGGACTCATGACCTTCGGGGTCATCTCGTTCCGCTTCGTCCAGGCCGGACTGCTGGCCCCGGCTGCCGTTCCGCTCGTCTACGCCCTGGCCATGGCCGTCGAGGCGGTCGTCGCGCTCGGTGCCGGTCAGCTCTTCGACCGCGCCGGCGGGCGCACCCTCCTCGCCGTCCCGGTGCTCGTCGCGATCGTGCCGCTCTGCGTCTTCTCCTCCCGGCTGTGGCTGGTGCTGGTCGGGGTCACGGTCTGGGGCGCCGCGACGGGCGTCCAGGACTCGACCGTCAAGGCGTACGTCGCCGACCTGGTGCCCAGCCCGCGCCGGGCAACGGCGTACGGAGTCTTCGCAGCCGTCCAGGGGGTCGGTGCGCTCGCCGGAGGCGCTCTCGCCGGGAGCCTCGTCGAGCACCACGTGCCGGGACTCGCGGTGACGATCGGCGTGCTCCAGGCAGCGGCCGCCCTGCTGCTCTGGCGCACGACGAGCACACGCGTGGGTAGTGCTCGAGCTCGGGACGCCAAGGCCCCGAGCCCCCGGGCTTAGGGTGCTGCCTCGTGACCGACGCTCCGAAGTCCGACGCTCCTGCTGAGGCGGTCGCGCGCGGCTCGCGGCGCCGGGAGCGCACCCGGGGGCTGCTCCTGGACGCGGCCGAGCAGCTGCTGGCGGAGAGTGCGCCCGAGGAGATCAGGATCGAGGACGTGGCCGCCGGGGCGGGGATCTCGCCGGCCTCGGTGTACGTGCACTTCGGGACCAAGGACGGGCTGCTGGCGGCCGTGACGGAGCGGGTGCTGGGGGTCGCGACCGAGACGCTGCGATCGGCGTACGCCGCCGAGACCTCCCCGCTCGAGCGGTTCGCCGGCGTGGGCGCGGCCTACCTGCGGCTGCTCCTCGACCACCCGGCGGTGGTGCGGTACCTGACCGTCACGGGGGAGCGCGGTCCGCGCTCGGCGATCGAGGACGAGGTGGTCGCGAGGTTCAGCGAGCTGCGGCGGGAGTTCGAGCAGAGCATCCGGGACGCCGTCGAGGCCGGCGCGATCCGGCAGGTCGATCCGGAGCTGATGTCGTGCTTCCTGTTCGGCGCCTGGAACGGCGTCGCCGCGCTCGCGTTGCGCCGCGACGCCCTGGCGCTGCCGCCGGAGCGGGTGGAGCAGGCCGTGATCGAGGCGGGTCTGGTGCTGCTCGAGGGCCTCATCCCCGGAAGTGATCTAGAGTCTGACTCCAGATAACTCTCCCGAAAGCGACGTGCCATGACCCGGACCGCCACCCCGCCGCCCCCGACCGAGGCGACCGGACCCGTGACCTGGGACGTCGTGGTCGTCGGTGCCGGCCCGGGTGGCCTCACCTGCGCGGCGTACCTTGCGGCGAACGGCAAGCGGGTGCTCGTGCTCGAGGCCAACCAGGTGGTCGGCGGGAGCACCCAGGTGTTCCGGCGGGCCGGCAACAAGTTCGAGTTCGACGTCGGCACCCACTACGTCGGGGAGTGCGGTCCAGGCGGCCGGATGCAGACCGCGCTTTCCGGGCTGGCGCTGACCGAGCGGATCAAGTGGCTGCGCCAGCGCCCTGAGGGCCACTGCCAGATCATGGTCCCGGGGACGACGTTCCAGACGCCGACCGGCTGGGACACCTATCTCGAGCGGCTGATCGCGGCGTTCCCAGCCGAGGAGGCGGGACTGCGGCGGTGTGTGCGGATCATGCGCACGGCCGCCACCGGCGGTCGGGACCTCAGGCGCACGCTCGCTCTGGTGCGCTGGGGCGTGCGGCCGATCACGACGTTGATGGCCGCGTGCGGCCTCAGCGCCGACGCCCAGGCGGTGATCCTCGCCGAGAACGGCGACTACACCTGGCCGCCGCACCGCACACCGACCGCGATGCACGCGGGCTTCCTGCACCACTACCTGCAGGCCGGCGCCTACTACCCGCGCGGCGGCGGCCAGATGATCGGCGCCCACCTGACCGACGTGATCTCGACCCACGGCGGCCGGGTCCGCACCAAGGCCCGGGTCGAGCGGATCCTCGTCGAGGACGGCCGCGCCGTCGGCGTACGACTCCGTGGCGGTGAGGAGATCCGATCCGAGGTCGTCGTCTCCGCGGCGGACTTCAAGAAGACCTGGGCCGACCTGGTGGGCGCGGAGCACCTGACGCGACGACTTCGGCGCCGGCTGGCGAAGCTCGAGATGACGCTGCCGATGTTCGCGGTGTACGTCGCGCTCGACGTCGACCTGCGCGAGCGCGACACCCCGCCGCTGGCCTGGGTGTGGCCGACCAACGACGTCGACGGCTACTACCGCGAGGTCGCCGCCGGGCGCTGTCCCGAGCTGATGCCGGTCGGCATCAGCTGCCCCACGGCGAAGGACCCGGAGGGCACCCACTCGGCGCCGCCGGGCTACTCCACGCTCGAGCTCGTCAGCTGGGCGCCGAAGGAGCACGCGTTCTGGAACGTCGCCACCGACCCCGGCGAGGGTGATGGCTATGGCCGCGACGAGCGCTACCGCCAGCTCAAGGAGGAGCTCACCCAGCGGGTGCTCGACACCGCCTCGCTGATGATCCCCGACCTGCGGGAGCGGATGGTGTTCTGCGAGGCCTCCACGCCGATCACCCAGGAGCGGTTCACGCTCAGCACCGGCGGCTCCTGCTACGGCATCGCCCCACTGATCAAGAACCTCGGCCCGTTCCGGCCGCGGGTCACCACGCACATCCCCGGCCTGTTCCTCGCCGGCGGGAGCACCGAGCACATGTTCGGCATCAACGCCACGATCTGGGGCGGCATGGGCACGGCCGGCGCTGTCCTGGGCCGGGACCTGGTCCAGGAGGTGCGCGACGGCGCGGTGTTCGTCGACGAGTCGCGGCTGACGCCGATCACCGACGACTTCGACCCGCTGCTCGCCTCGAAGCCCGGGTCGCCCATCCGCCGGCCGGCGCGGCGACGGCCACGGGCAGCGGCCCCGTCGGCCTGACCTCGGACGGGACGACCGTCAGCGGATCACCTTGATCGGGACGGTCGCCCGGTCCTGGTTCCCGGCCAGGTCCTCCGCCACGACGATGAGGCGGTAGGTCCCGGCCTCCACGAGGCGCCCCGACTGCATGCGCCCGTTCCACACCTGGGTGACGACTCCGGTGACGGACCTCTTCGGCGCGAACTCGCGAACGGTGGCCCCGTGGCCCTTCACGATCCGGAAGGTCACGTTCGACAGCTCGTCGACCTGGACCCGGAGCGGGAGGGAGGACTTCCGGCGCAGGTCGAACCGCACCGGCGTGCGCCCCATGCGCGTGACCAGCACGGGGGAGGTCGTGTCGAGGATCGTGGTGACGTCCGGGACTGCTGGTGCCGGCTCGACGTTCCCCACCGCGTCGGTCGCGACGGTGTAGAAGTCGTAGGTCCCCTCTGCGCCGCCGGTGAAGGTGAGCACGCCGTCCAGGACGCCGGCGTCCTCGGCAACCTGGGCGTAGGTGCTCTCGCCCGGGCCACGGGCGAAGAGGGCCACCGAGGCCGCGGTGGTGTCGTCGGTCGCCTCGTAGCTGATCGACCACGTCCCGGTCGAGCTCAGGCGCGGACCGGCCGCGCGCGATGCCGGAGCGAACCCGTCGACCACGTAGTTGCCCGAGGTCGCGGTGCCGATCCCGGCGTTGCCTGCGATGTCGGTGACGCCGGTCAGGTTGAGGGTGACCACGTTGGTCGTGTCGGTGATCCCCGTCAGCGCCGTGAGCGTGGCGGTCCAGGTCGTGCCACCATCCGTGGACGAGACGGAGCTGAGGTTGCCGTTGGGCACGGTCAGGTCGGCGTTGGTGAACCCGGCGACCGGCTCGCTGAAGGTGACGGTGATCGGCGACGTCCCGCCGGCCGCCAGCGTGCCGTCGGTCACGACGATGGTCGCGGTCGGCCGGATGGCGTCGAGCGCGTAGTTGTTCGACACGGCGGAGCCGACGCCCGCGTTGCCTGCGGTGTCGGCGACGCCGGCCAGGTTGAGGGAGATGACGTTGGTGGCGTCGGTGACGGACGGGACCGGCGTGAGGGTCGCGGTCCAGGTGACGCCGCCGTTGGTGGTGGTGACCGTGCTCAGGGTGCCGTTCTGGACGGTCAGGTCGGCGTTGGCGAACCCGGTGACGGCCTCGCTGAACGTGATGGTGACCGGCGAGGTCTCCCCGATCGCGAGGTTGGCGTCGGTCACCACGATGGTGGCGGTCGGTCGCGCGGTGTCGACGGCGTAGGCGTTCGAGATCGTCGTGCCGGCTCCGGCGTTGCCGGTGGCGCCGAACACGCCGGCGTTGTCGAGCGTGATGACGTTGGTCGGCGCGGTGATCGGCGCGTTGGGGGTGAGGGTCGCGGTCCAGGTGATGTTGTTGGCCGAGGAGACCGGGCTCAAGGTGCCGTTGGGGACGGTCAGGTCCGCGTTCGCGAACCCGGTGACGGCCTCGCTGAACGTGATCGTGACCAGGGAGGTCTCGCCGGCCTTGAGGTTGTTGTCGGTGACCGCGATGGTCGCGGTCGGTCGCACGGTGTCGACGGCGTAGTTGTTCGAGCTCGTGGTGCCGGTGCCCGCGTTACCGGCGAGGTCGGAGACACCGGCGTTGTTGAGCACGACGAGGTTGGTCGTGTCCTTCGTGGTGGGCGTGGGCGTGAGGGTCGCGGTCCAGGTGGTCCCGCCGTCCGTCGTGCCGACGGGGCTCAGCGCACCATTGGCGGCGGACAGGTCGTCGTTCGCGAACCCGGTGACGCGCTCGCTGAACGCGATGGTGACCAGGGAGGTCTCGCCCGCCTTGAGGTCGGCGTCGGCGACCGCGATGGTCGCGGTGGGCCGCTGGGTGTCGACGGCGTAGGTGTTGGAGGTCGTGACGCCGGACCCGTCGCCCACGGCCGGCGTCACACCCCCGTTGGCCAGAGTGATGGTGTTCGTCGGAGCCGTCACCGGCGCCGACGGGGTGAGGGTGGCGGTCCACGTGGTGCCGCCGTCGGAGGACGACACGGCGCCCACCGTTCCGTTCTGGACGATCAGGTCGCTGCTGTCGAATCCGCTGACGGCCGCAGCGAAGCTGATCGTCACCAGGGAGGTCTCGCCGATGCTGAGGGCGGAGTCGGCCACGACGATCGAGGCGGTCTGTGTCGCAGCCAGGGCTGGGGCCGGCGCGAGCAGAGCCCCGGCGAGGCACACGACGATGGACGAGGACCAGACTCGGGCGCGCATGGGACATCCTCACGTTCGTGCGACCGTCGGCACGGGCCGCGTCGGCCCTCCTGAACCAGTCGCAGACGAAATCCTAGGGGACGCGCATCCTGAGGCGATGTCGTGTGGCCGGGTGTCGTATCGGCGTGCTTTCGTTCGTGGTCTGGGTGTACGGCGGTCACCGGGACCGCCAGAGACCGAAGGAGTCACGCGATGACGCACTACCTGCTGTCGGTGCACGGACCGGCCGAGATGGGTGAGTTCGGCAACTACGCCTCGAAGGAGGACATGGAGGAGGCATTCGCCGCGACCGGTGCCTTCAACGACCGCCTCAAGGCCGAGGGCTACTGGGTCTTCGCCGGCGGGTTGCAGTCGGCCTCGACGGCGACCGTCGTCGACGGCCAGGGCGAGACGCCGCTGATCACCGACGGGCCGTACCTGGAGACCAAGGAGCTCATCGGCGGGTTCTGGGTCGTCGAGGCCCCCGACCTCGACGTGGTCCTCCGCCTCGCCGCCGAGGGCTCGAAGGCGTGCCGAGGCAAGGTCGAGGTCCGCCCCTTCGAGGGGCTCGCCTGAGGTGCCGCGGCGTCGGAGCCGGCGTCCTCTCCACGACCGACCGTGCCAGCGTTACCGGGACCGCCCGGTTGGCGTGGCCGGCCCACCTGCGCCGGTCGGGCCGTCGACGGACGGACCATCGGGCCCGAAGGCGATCCGGCGCAGGTGGAGCTCTCGTCGCGTCAGGTCCTGGTCCCAGGCATGGAACGCGATGACGTCGGCGCCGTCGGGGCCCACCACGAGCGAGTTGTGCCCGGGGCCGATGAGCCCGCCGGTGGTGCTCAGCAACGGCGGCGAGCCGAGGGGAGCCGGGGTCCAGGGACCTCGCACATCGTCGGCGACCGCCCAGGAGACCGCGTAGCCGGGACCGGTCCACGCGCCGCCGGAGAACGTCATCCAGTACCGACCTGCCCTCCGGACGACGCTCGGTCCCTCGAGGGTGTGCCAGTCGAACGTGGCGCCGTACATGGATCGCGACCGCTCGTAGATCTGCCAGTCGGCGTACGGCCGCAGGACCTCGACCGCCCGGCCGAGCCGGGTCGGGTCGAGGAGGGGTGCCATCGCCAGGTGGGTGCCGGGCCGCGCGTCGTCCACGACGTCCCGCGCGAAGAACAGGTACGTCGCGCCGTCCTCGTCGACGTAGGGGTGGGGGTCGATCGCGAACCGCTCGTCGGGAGTCAGGTCGATCCCGAGGTCCTCGTAGGGCCCGTAGGGGCTCGATGCCTGGGCCACGCGGAGGTGGTGACCCGCGATGCCCCGGCCGACCGAGTAGTACATCCACCAAAGGCCGTCGAGCTCGATGATCTCCGGCGCCCAGTACTGGTCGCCGAGGTCGGGGTCGAGACCCACCAGCGCGCCGCCGCGATGGGTCCACCGGACCAGATCGGGTGAGCTGAGGACGTCGAACTGCAGCGCCGGGTGCGTGTGACGAGGACCGGGATGGGTGCCGACCGCGACGTACCCCTCGGTGGTGCGGGTGAGGAACGGGTCGGCGAAGTATCCGTCGTAGAGCATCAGGCGGGGTCCTGTGCGGGGGTGCGTGACGCGGCTCTGCGGAACTCCAGCGCCGCGGGGGTGGAGACACGGCGCAGGCTGCCGTCGGGCCGCTCGTCCAGGCGCACGAGACCCATCCGGCGCAGGAACGAGCCCTTGCCCTGGCCCGGATCCCCTCGGAACCCGGCGAACTCGAAGCCGGCCGACCCGTCGGGCAGGGTGGCCTCCATCGCGAACTCCTCGACGTTGTGGCCGCCGGCGATCCACGACCAGTCGACGAAGTCGAACAGCGGCCACCAGGTGTAGCCCCGGATGTCGAGGTCGTCGGCGCGTGCGGCGACCACCGCCGCCGACTCCCGCAGCCACCGGGTGCGGACGGCGTCGTCGCCCTCGATGCTCGTCTCGGTGAGCGCGAGCGGGAGCGCGTAGCGCGCGGCGAACGTCTCGAGCACCTCCTCGAGCACGGCTGCGCCGCCGTCGAAGGCCACCTGCACGTGGGTGCCCTCTGCCGGCACCAGCCTCCGGGGCGTCAGGTCGGGGTAGTAGTTCACACCGATCACGTCGGGCCGGACGCCGTGCTGCGCCAGCCACGCGAGCTCGGCCGCTGGGGCGCCGTGGGCCAGGAGCCAGTCGTGCATCGGATGGGTGGCACCGACCCGCCCCGTCATCAGGTCGGTGGGCAGCCACCCCAGTCCGCGGAGGTGCTCGGCGTCCGGCTCGAGGGCCGGGTCGGAGGCCACCACGTGGGTCGAGGCCTCCACGTGGACGACGGTGGCGCCCGGGTCGGCCTCTCGGATCGCCCGGGTCGCGGTGATCAGTCCCCGCGCGATCGGGACCACGACCCGGACCCAGCCGTCCCAGCCGTGCAGGTTGGGGGGCCAGACCCCGCGCAACCCCGCGAAGGACGCGGTCGTGATCGGCTCGTTGAGCGGCGTGTAGGAGCGGATCAGGCCCCGGTAGCGGGTCGCGAGCGCGCCCGCGAACTCCTCGATCGCGTCGGCGTACGCCGGGTCCGCGAACGAGTCGGCAAGCCACCGGGGAGTGCCGTAGTGGACGAGGTCGGCGACGATCTCGAGCTGCAGCGAGCGGGCGGTCTCCACCGCCTCGTCGAGCAGCCGCCAGTCGAACCGGCCGGGGGCGAGGTGCACCCGCGGCCAGCTCATGCCATAACGCAGCGCCCGCGCGCCGAGGTCGGCGACCAGGCGCAGGTCGTCGCCCACGTTGACGTCGTGCTCGGTCAGGACGAACTCGTCCAGCGGCAGGCGTCCGCGGTCGGGGTAGACGCAGGTGTCTTCGATTCCCAGGATCCAGCTGATGCCGGGCTCCTGGAACACCGAGGGCGTGGTCATTTGATTCCTGTCGTGGCGACGCTCTGGACGAAGAACCGCTGGGCGAACATGAACGCGACGGCGAGCGGGACGACCGAGATCGTCGCGCCGGCGAAGAGCACGGCGTGATCGATGACGTGCTGCCCGCCGAACAGGGTCAGGCCCGCGGGGAGCGTGCGCATCTTGGTGTCGCTGGTGACGACGAGCGGCCAGAGGAGGTCGTTCCAGAGGTTCATGAAGTGGAGGAGGGCCAAGGTGCCGAGGGCCGGCTTCGACATCGGCAGGATGATCCGCCAGTAGATGGTGAACGCGTTGGCGCCGTCGATGCGGGCGGCCTCGTCCATCTCCCGGGGGATCGACATGAAGAACTGCCGGAGCATGAAGATGCCGAACGCACTGGTCGCCCGCGGGATGATCAGGCCCTGATAGGTGTTGAGCCAGCCGAAGTGGAAGAGCTCGATGAACACCGGGATCAAGGTCACCTGGAAGGGGACCATCAGCGTGGCGATGACCAGGAGGAACGCCCACCGGGCGCCCGGGATGTCGAGCCTCGCCAACGCGTAGGCGCACAGCGAGTCGAAGAGCACGCAGAGGATCGTCGTGCCCCCGGCGAACACGATCGTGTTCACCAGCATCCGGGCCAGGGGCAGCTCCGAACCGATGTCTCGGTAGCCGTGCAGGGTCCAGGTCCGGGGCAGCAGCCGCGCCGGGTTGCTGAACAGGTCCGCCTCGGGGCGGAACGACCCGCCGACCATCCAGATGAACGGAACGACGCACAGCGCCGCGCCGAGCAGCAGCAGGGCCCACTTGGCGACCCTCAGTCCGTCAGTCAACATCGCGGTACCTGAACAGTCGGAGCTGGAGGGCGGAGGCCAGTGCGATCACCAGGAACAGGGCCCAGGCCACGGCGCTGGCGTAGCCGACGTCGAACTGCGTGAAGCCGACGCGGTAGAGCATCGTGACCAGCGTGTCGGTCGCGAAGACCGGTCCGCCGTTGGTCATCACGTAGACCAGGTCGAACATCTGCAGTGAGTTGATGACGAGGATCATCGTGGTGAACATCAGCGTCGGCCGGATGCTCGGCAACGTGATGTGCCAGACGGTCCGGACCAGGCCCGCGCCGTCGACGCTCGCCGCGTCGTACAGCTGCTCGGGCACGCCCTTCAGCCCGGCGAGCAGGATCACCATCGAGAACCCGAGGTTCTTCCAGACGCTGACGAGGATCAGGACCGGGAGAGCGAGCTGGGGGTCCTGCAACCAGCCGACCGGCTCCCAGCCCAACCGGGCGGTGATGCCGCCGACGAGGCCGATGTTGGGATCGAGCAGGAAGCGCCAGACCAGGCCGATGGTCGTGAGGGACACGACCGTGGGGAAGAAGTAGATCGACCGGATGATGCGGTTGAGCCGGGTGTCGTCCTGGAGAGCGAGCGCGGCGAGGAAGGCGAGCGCGATCTGCAGCACCACGCTGGCACTGGTGAAGACGACCGTCACCCGGAGGGCGTTCCAGAAGCGCTCGTCATCGAGCAGCGTGCGGTAGTTGTCGAGCCCGACGAACTGGTTGTCCGAGGACCCCAGGTGCCAGTCGTGCAGGCTGTACCAGAACGATCGGAAGATCGGGTAGATGATGAAGGTCGCGATGATCAGGACGCTCGGGGCCGCGAACGCCCATCCCCGCCAGCGACCCCAGTCCGGCCTCCTCGCCGGCGAGGAGGACCCGCGCGTCGAGACGCGGGTCCCCTTCGCCATCGTGGCCTCCGTCAACGTCACTGACCGCAGCCGGTGAGCTGGTCGATCTGGTCGCTCGCCTTCTGTGCGGCGTCCGCGACATCCTTGCCGCGGGTGATGTCGCCGATGAGCGGAACGTAGACCTCCGTGTCGACCTTGGTGGCGTTCGGCACGCCGGGCAGGTAGAGCCGGGCGCTCGGGACCGCGGCCGCGAAGGCGGCCACCGTCGCGTTGGCGGCGAGCTCCGGGTCGTCGGCGAGGTCAGTGCGCGCGGGCGGGAAGCCGCTCGAGAGCGAGAACATCTTCTGGGCGTCCTTGCCGGTCCACCAGGCCAGGAACTCCTGCACCTGGTCGGGGTGCTTGGTCTTGGCGGAGGCGGCGAGCGGGACCGTGGAGGCCAGGGTCACCGGGCCGTCGACCCCGACGGGGACGGGCGCGATGCCGAGGTCGATCCCGGCGTCTTGGTAGCCGGCCGCGGCCCAGGGGCCGTTGAGCTGCATCGCAGCCTTGCCGGAGCTGAACAGCGAGTCCGACTCGGCGCCGCTCAGCCCGACGGGAGCCGACTTGTCCTGGACCAGGCCGGCCCAGTCGGTGAGGCTGCTGATCGCTGCCGGGTCGGTCAGCACGCTGCAGTTGTCGTCTCCCACGATGTCGGAGCCGTCGAGCCACTGCAGCAGCGGCCACATCGAGATCGTCTCGTGGTCGGCCAGCGACAGCCCGTAGACCCCGTCGCCGGTCAGTGCGGCCGCGTCGGTCTTGAAGTCGGCCACCGTGGCGGGCGGCTCGGCGATGCCGGCATCGGCGAACAAGGCCTTGTTGTAGTAGAGCTGCAGTGTCGCGAAGTTGGCCGGCACCGCCAGGAGCTTGCCGTCGATCGTGAACGCGTCGACCGCCGCCGGTGGCAGGCTGTCGACGTTGATCTGGTCCGCGCCCGTGCCGACCTCGGTGATCGGGAGGAGCGCGCCGTTCTCGGCGTACTCCGCGAGGACGTTGGGATCGAAGTTGGGGGTGGCCAGGTCAGGACCCTGCCCGGTCGCCCACGCGGCGGGGAGCTTCTGGCCCAGGGTGTCCCAGGGCTGCACCTCCATCGACACCTGGACGTCGTCGTGGGTCTTGTTGAACTCCGCGACGAGGTCCTCGTAGGACCCGCGGTCACCGCCGGTGAAGCCGGTCCACATCACGAGCTTGACCGGCCCGCTGCCGTTGTCGGCGTCGCTGCCGCCGCCGCACGCCGTCAGACCTGCGACCAGCGCCAGCCCGAGTCCGGCGGCCGCCCACCTCTTGTACGTCATAGCGCTCCTCTAGTCACCCGAGGTTGCTGAATCGATTAAGCAGAAGATAGGCATCCGCGGAAGATCATGTCAATACCCTAGATGTTGACAGTGGATCGCGTATCATCTTCGCGATGGGTCGGATTGCTCAAACGGTCAAGCAGGTCGGGTGGGCGATGGACGGAGGAGAACGATGACGAGTCCGCGGGTGACACTCCAGGACGTGGCCCGGCTCGCGGGCGTGTCGCGCAGCGCCGTCTCCATGGCGCTCTCCGACAGTCCGCGCATCAGCTCCGCGAAGAAGGCCGAGATTCGCGAGGCCGCCGAGCGACTCGGCTACGTCCCGAGCTCGGCCGGCCGGGCGCTGCGCGCCCAGCGGGCCGGCGCGGTGGCGCTGGTGATCCCCAACACCAGCCACCACGTCTACGGCCACCCCTACTTCACCCACCTGCTGGTGGGCGTGACGGAGGCGGCTCAGGCGCACGGCAGTGTGACGCTGGTCGCTACCAACGACGACGACCAGGAGGGCGTGACGGCCTATGAGCGTGCGCTGCGCTCCGGCGCGGCCGACGGCGCCATCGTCACCTCGGCGGCGGCTGCCGATCCCAACGTGAGCCGGATGGTGAGCTCCGCACTCCCCGTGGTGCTGGTCGGCCGGTTCCCGCACCTGCCGGCCGCGCTGAGCGTCGGGGTCGACGACGTCGCGGCCGCGGCGATGATCACCGAGCACCTGCTGGTCGAGCACGGCGTGCGCAAGATCGGACACATCTCGGGTCCGCTGGACCACCAGACGGGGGCCGATCGCTACACGGGCTTCCGCGAGGCGCTGGCGCAGCTCGGGGAGCCGACGCTCCAGGTGCATGCCGAGGGTGACTTCAGCGAGGAGTCCGGCCGGCGCGCGGCCCGCGAGCTGCTCGACCAGGCTCCGGGCCTGGAGGCGATCTTCGCGGCGAACGACGAGATGGCGTACGGCGCGCTCCTCGAGCTGCGCGACCGCGGTCTTCGAGTTCCCGATGATGTCGCGCTGGTCGGCTACGACGACTTCGGCGTCTCCCGGCTCACCACGCCGGGCATCACCACGGTCCGGGTCCCGGCCGAGGAGCTGGGGCGCACGGCAGGGGAGAAGCTCTTCGCCTCGATCGCCGGCGAGGCACCCGGTGAGCGGCACACGGTGCTGCCGGTCGAGCTCGTGATCCGCGAGTCCTGTGGGAGGCATGCGTGAGGACGGTGTCGGAGGAGAGCTTCGGTGTCGTCGATGGCCGGGAGGTCACGCGCTACACGTTCGTCAGTGACCACGGGCTCACCCTCCGCGTGCTCGACCTGGGGGCGACGGTCCAGGAGCTGTGGGTGCCGGACCGTGCGGGGGGCACCGCCAACGTCGTGCTCGGGTCGGCGATCGTGGAGGAGTACGCCGCCACGCCGAGCCAGTACTTCGGCGCCACCGTGGGGCGCTTCGCGAACCGGATCGCGGGCGGCAGCTTCTCCCTGGACGGAGTCGCCCACGAGCTCGTGGTCAACGACGGCGAGCACACGCTGCACGGCGGTCCGGACGGGTTCCACCGGCGCCACTGGGCGGTGGTCGACCTCGACCACGCCGGCGTGAGCTTCCAGCTCACGAGCCCCGACGGTGACCAGGGCTTTCCCGGTGCGATGTCGGTGACCGCCTCCTACCGGATCAGCGGCCACGAGGTCGAGCTGCGCTACCACGCCGAGTGCGATGCGCCCACCGTGGTCAACCTGACCAACCACGCGCACTTCAACCTCGCCGGTGAGGGCTCCGGGTCGGTCGAGGACCATGTGCTGCACGTGGACGCTGATCGGTACACCCCGGCCGGCCCCGACCTCATCCCGACCGGCGAGCTCGCGGAGCTCGCCGGCACCCCGCTCGACTTCCGTACGCCGACCGCGATCGGGGCCCGCATCAGAGCCGACCACGAGCAGCTGCGCCGCGCGCGTGGCTATGACCACAACTTCGTGCTGAACCCGTCGACGGGCGCGCCCGCGGCCAGGCTCACCGAACCACGGTCGGGGCGAACGCTGGAGGTGCGGACCGACCAGCCGGGGTTGCAGGTCTACACCGGCAACTTCTTCGACGGTTCGCACGCCGGACCGAGCGGCCGGTCGTACCGGCAAGGGGACGGGGTCGCGCTCGAGACCCAGCACTTCCCGGACTGCCCGAACAACGCGACCTTCCCGTCGACCGTGCTCCGACCGGGCGAGACGTTCACGAGCTGGACGTCGTGGTCGTTCCTCACGACGCCGTAGCGGTGACCTGCAGGTCGTGGTCTCGGCACGCTTGTGTTCGTGGTCATCGAGGCCTCCGACCCCGACGTGTCCCTCCGCCTCGCTGCGCAGGGCTCGAGGGCGTGCCGAGGGCGTCGTCACGGAGGCAGGGACGACCCGCCCGGTAGGTGACGTACTCCGGCAACGCCACGACCCGCGCGGCCCACTTCACGGTGACCATCACGCGCCGGTAGGCCTCGCGGCGACCGGTCAGCCCTCGGCGGCGGCGGGCTGCTCGCCGTTGTCTCCGGCGGCGATGAAGTCGCGGAGCACGGCCGCGAACCGGTCCGGGTCGTCGAGGTGGGGGAAGTGGCCGGCGCCCTCGAACAGCTCGACGCGGCAGTCGGGGACCGCGCGTTGCGCGCTGAGCGCGTGCCAGGCGGGGATCATCCGGTCCTTGGAGCCCCACACGATCAGGATCGGGATCGGCAGCACCCCCTCCAGGTGATCGTGGGCGCTGATGCTCTGGCCGCCGATGTCGATGACGGCGCGGGTCGTGGCGAGGAAGGCGCGACGGCTCTCGCGGTCCGAGAGCGAGCTGAACCCGCGCCAGATCGCGCCGACGTCCGCGCCGGGCCGCCAGCCCGCCTTCGAGGCGCCTCGACCCAGGGCCTCGACCCGCGACAGGACGGGAGTGGAGGCGACCAGGCTGAGGACCTGCTCCGCGCCGGGCAGGGTCGCGGCTCGCAGGATCAGGTTCACCTCGCGTCCGAGGCCGCCGCTGGAGACCAGGACCAGGCGGTCGACCCGATCGGGGAAGAGGTAGAAGAACTGCATCGCGATGCCACCCCCGAGAGAGTGGCCGACCAGCGTGACCCGCTCGACCCCGAGGTGGTCGAGGAGGTCGCGCAGCGCGGCGGCGTGCGCGCTCAGCGAGTAGTCGCCGAGCGGCTTGGCCGACTCGCCGTGCCCGAACAGGTCCGGCACGAGCACGCGGTGGTCGTCGTCCATGTCGTCGACGAGGTGGGCCCACTGTCGCTGCGAGCCGAGGATCCCGTGGATGAACAGGACCGCCGGTCCCGACCCGCTGTCGATGTAGGAGAGCTCGTGGCCGTGGAGCACGACCTTGTGTGGAGCCATGCGCGCCATGTGGTCATCCTCGGAGGTGGCCGGTGGACCCGTCGAACCCACGGTAGCCCTGCCACCCCCGGGCTCTCTCCGCGATCTCGGCCACCGGCCGTACCTGGCGTGCCGAGGCAAGGTCGAGGTCCGCCCCTTCGACGGGCTCGCATGACGCACGCTCTCGACGCGTAGGTCGAGGGCAGCGGAACGACCTCTTTTGGACTACTCTGGTCTACAACAGTTATCTAGTGGTGTTGTCACCAGAGAAGGGCGAAACGGCGATGCAGGCCTCGGCGAGCGCGATCACCTCCGACAACCCGGACCCTCTGTGGCAACAGACGGTCAACCACATCAAGGCCGAGGTGCAGTCGGGCGACCTGGCACCCGGCACCCGGCTCGCGCCGGAGCGTGAGCTCACGGAGCGGTGGGGGATCAGCCGGGTGACGCTGCGCAAGGCCCTGCAGCACCTGGTCACCGAAGGAGTGCTCAGCTCCTCGCACGGTCGTGGGTGGTACGTCGCCTCCGGCGAGCCGACCCGGGAGTTCCCGAACACGCTCGAGTCGTTCACCGAGACCGCCGCACGGATGGGCCTGCACGCCAGCGCCGCTGTGTTGTCGGAGGGCCGCGGGTCGGCCAGCGTCGACGAGGCCGAGGTGCTGAGCATCGCTCCCGGCGCCCCGGTCCTCCGGCTCGAGCGGATCCGCCGGCTCGACGACGTCGCGATCGCGCTCGACTCCTCGACGGTGCCGCTCGCGGCCCTGCCGTCCCTGGACGACGTCGACTTCGGCACCGCGTCGATCTTCGACCTGCTCACCGAGTCCGGCTACTCCCCGGAGCGCGCCGACAGCACCGTCGAGGCGACTCCGGCGGATGCGGCCGAGGCCGACCTGCTCGGCGTCGATCCCGGCACGCCGCTGCTCGTCATGCGGCAGGTGACCTACCGCGCGGACGGCAAGCCGGTCGCGATCTCCGCGATCAAGTACGTCGGCGAGCGCTACCGCCTGCGAACGGTGTTCTATCGCACGCACTGATCGGCGGACGGCCCGCGCGACGGTTCAGCCGAGCGCTGCGCGGGCGAGCGCCAGGGCCCCGGTCACCGGTGGCTCGGTCAGCAGGTGGACCGTGACGTCGGGGTGCGCCTCGGCCAGCAGCGCCCGCAGGGCCGACATCAGCAGCGGCTGCCCCGTGGCGACCCCGCCGGCGACGACCACGTCGGCCCCGACCGCACCCCGGCGTCGCAGCTGCGACACCAGCCGGGCCAGGTGCGCGGCCGCCGCATCGATCACCCGGTGGGCGAGGGGGGAGCCGCCTTCGGCCGCCGCGAAGACGGCGGGTGCGTGCGGCCCCCAGCTCGCCATCGTCGGCTCGTCGTTGACGGCGCGGGCCAGTCGTTCGGCGTCCGCGACCCCGAACGACGCCAGCAGTGCGCCGAGCAGGCCGTCGTCGGGCAGACCGTCGTCGTGCGCGAGGAGCGCCGTACGCGTTGCCTCCCGCACGATGCCGGCGGCACCGGCCTCGTCCCCGATGACCCACCCCCAACCACCGGTCGCCAGGAACCGTCCGGTGGCGTCGGCGCCCACGCCGATGGCCCCGGTGCCGGCGATCAGCCCGATCCCCGTGTGGAGGCCCGCAGCCGGGACGAGGAGCGCCGCGTCGTTGACGCACCGCACGAGGGGGTAGCCCCTCGACCTCAGGGTCTCGGTGAGCGCTGCCACGGTCGGCTCGGAGTCCAACCCCTGGGCCCCGAGCGCCAGCGACGCGACGACCTCGCCGGGAGCGAGCGACTCGCGGATGACACGGTCGAGCCAGCCGGCTGCCGTGCCGGCCGGCTCGGCGTCCCAGCCGGAGGAGCTCGTGTGGTGGAGCCGGGGGACCTCGGGACGTGGAAGCTGCTGGCGGGGCTCGACCAGGACAGCGGTCTTGGTCCCGCCGACGTCGACGCCGACGACGACCTCCGTCACGCGCCGGCTCCGGACGAGGCGACCTTGGTGTCGTCGTTGTGGAAGACGAACTCCTCGATGTCGACATCGCGCTCGTCGGCGACGTGCTGCACCAGCGCCTGCATGAGCACAGCCTCCACCACGGCGCGGCGCAGCACCGGCAGTTCGGGGACTAGCAGCACGGCGCGCAGGTCGGTGGGCTCCACGTCGTGCGCGGTCACCAGCACCACCCGGTGCCCAGCACCGGTCAGCGTGCGCGACATCTCCTCCTCGCGCTCCTCGCCGAGGAGGACGTGAACGCCGGCACCGGCGGACTCCATCGCCCCGTGGAGGTACTGACGCGTGCTCATCGCGCTGCTGGGCACCCGCGCCACCTCTCGGAACAGCAGCGCGCCGGCCTCGGCCAGCCCCGCGGAGGGTGCCTGGCCCACGAAGTCCGCGCTCGGCGCGTCTCGGAAGAAGCCCGCCGCCCGACGCAGCTCCGCGGCGGCCGCGTGCTCGACCGCGGCGGCGAGGCCGCCGATGCCGGCCCACTCCGGGCTCACAGCGCCGCCGTCCCAGGCCTCGGCGATCATGCCCAGCGCCACCAGGGTCGCGGTGAACCCGACCGTGGAGGCGTAGCTGTCCTCGAGGTTGCCCAGACCCACGGGCAGGTCGACCAGGTCGGCGACCGGCGACGGCGTGATGTTGACCACCGCACTGCGCAGCTCGCCGGGGACGGCACCGAGCGCGGCCAGCGTCTCGGTGCTCCGTCCGCTCTGGGAGATCGCGATGACCCGGCGCCGACCGGGGGGGAGCGGCAGCGGTACGTCGCCGGCTCCGAGCCGCACCGCGTCGATCCCGCGGCCGCGCAGGTGCCAGACCGGTGCGCCGGCCGCGGCGAGGCTCGCCCCGATGCCCAGCAGCACGGGCCCCTCGCCGGCGAGCGACTGGCGCGGGTCCTCGACGCACGCCCGCAAGCGGGGCACCGTGGCGTCCAGGACGTCGGACTGGGTGGAGCGGGCCCGGGCCCAGCTGATGTAGTCCATGTCCTAGGCCTCCGTCGTGGTCGCGGTGGCGACCGGCTCCCAGCGGCCGCTGCGCATGGAGCGGTAGCAGGCGTCCAGCACCCGGTTGACCGCGAGACCGTCCTCGAACGTCTCGCGTGGCGGTCGGCCGGTCGAGAACATCTCGACGAAGTGGCGCATCTGCGCGGAGAAGCCGTACGCGCGGGTCTCCTCGGGCACCGGGTAGACCCATCCGGTGTCGGCGTCGGCCTTCTCGACCAGGTAGCCGACGGGATGGGTGATGAAGCCCCAGACCGGGGTGACCGAGCTGTCCATCACCAGCCGGCCGCCGGTGCCGGTGAGCTCGTGGCGCAGCTGCATGCCGCCCTTCTCGGTCCACGCGGACTCGATGATCGCGAGCTGACCGCGCTCGAACTTCAACAGCGCGACGGCAGTGTCCTCGGCCGTCGTCTTGTCGATGTGGACCATCGTCGATCCCCAGGCGAAGGCCTCGGTGACGGCGTTGTCCTTGCCGAAGAAGTGCCGCGCGGACTCCACGGTGTGGCACCCCATGTCGAGCAGCGCGCCACCCCCGGCGGTGTCCGCGTCCCAGAAGTGCGGGGCGTGCGGACCCGAGTGCGCCTCGCGGGCGCGCATGGTCAGTAGCTCCCCGATGCCGCCGGCCTCGGCCATCTCGTGGGCCTTGGCGACGTTGGGGGAGAACACCGAGCTCTCGGCGTAGCCGTGCCAGACACCGGCGGCGACGACCACCTCGAGGATCGCGGCGGCCTCGGCGCCGGTCCGGGCGAGGGGCTTGGTGCAGATCACGCCCTTGCCCGCGGCCGCGACCGTCCGCACGGCCTCGAGGTGCAGCTCGTTGGGCAGGGCCACCACGACGAGGTCGACGTCAGGGTCCTCGCACAGCGCCGCCATGTCCGTGTACGTCGCCGGCACGGACCACCGGGCGCCGAAGGAGGCGACCCGCTCCGCGGTGCGGGAGTAGGCGGCGGAGAGAACGGCCTCGCGGACGTCGAGCAACGAGTCGGCGTACGAGTCGGCGATGAAGCCGGACCCCAGGATTCCAATACCAATCATGACCAGACCTTCGCGTCGTTGGTGTTCAGGACCATACAAGTCAAGATCATTAAAGTCCACTACAAGATCTCTTGCTACATTGAAGAGACATCGCTATGGTCGGTCACGGGCTACCCGGTCGGGCGCCCTTCGCCCTCAGGGAGAGGACCTGGGATGAGGACACGACGACTCGCAGCCGCGGTGGCCTGGTCGATGGCCACGGCGCTGGTGCTGGCTGGCTGCGGCGGCAGCGATGAGAGCTCGGGCGACGGCGGTGGGAGCACGAAGCTGACCATCGGCACGTGGCGCACCGAGGACGCGGCGATGTGGGAGTCCACGATCATCCCGGCGTTCACGAAGGCGCACCCCGACATCAAGGTCGAGTACGCGCCCATCGACACCAACGACTACAACGCCGCGATCCAGTCGCAGGTCGAGGGCGGCACCGGTCCCGACGTGATCATGTGCCGTCCCTTCGACGTCAACCGGTCCTGGATCGAGAAGGGCTACTTCTCCGACATCAGTGACCTGTTGGCCTTCGACGCCTTCGACGACACCGCGGTGGCAGCGTGGACCGGCGACGATGGGAAGCCGTACTGCGTCCCGGTGGCGTCCGTGCTCGCGGGGTTCTACTACAACAAGGCGATCTTCGACGAGCTCGGGCTCCAGGTCCCGACCACGCAGGCCGAGCTCCTGGACGTCCTGAGCGCGATCAAGGACGACGGCAAGTACACGCCGCTCTCCCTCGGCACCGCCGACGGATGGCAGCTCGCCTACAACGTGCTCTACCAGATCGGTCCGAACTACTGGCACGGCGAGGACGGCCGGCTGGGCCTCATCGACGGCAGCGCGAAGCTGACGGACCCCGACTTCGTGGCCGGGTTCGAGGCCTTCGACCAGCTCAAGGACTTCCTGCCCGACGGCTACGAGTCGATCTCGTACGAGGACATGACCCAGCTCTTCAACCTCGGCAAGGCAGCGATCCTGCCGGACGGCTCCTGGCAGATCTCCCAGGTCACCTCGACCGGGCTCGACGTCGGCGTCTTCGGTGCCCCGCCCGCCAACGCCGGCGACCAGCGCTACCAGCAGGAGATGGCCGACATGGCCTTCGGCCTGAACGCCGAGAGCAAGAACGCCGATGCGGCCAGGACCTTCCTCGAGTGGCTCGGCACCCCGGAGTTCCAGCAGATGTACGTCAACGCACTGCCCGGGTTCTTCTCGATGGCGACCGAGCCGGTGACCTATGACGACCCGCTCGCCCAGGAGTTCGCCGGGCTCAAGGAGGGCGCCAAGCTCACCTCCCGCCTGGCGCTGGACCGCCTGAGCGCGGGCCAGCCACCTCTCGACGACGAGATCTGGCGCGTGACCCAGCTGATGTACAACTCCGGGCTCTCGCCCGCGGACGCGACGGCTGAGCTGCAGAAGGGTCTCGACAGCTGGTACACCCCCGCCGGCTGACCCGACCACCCCCGGGGCGGCGCGCCGGAAGGCGCGCCGCCACCATTCTCGACAAGGAGGCTGCTGTGCAGGGAAGGGCGAGGAGGTATCGCCTGTTCGGCCTGTTCGTGCTGCCCGCACTCGCGGTCTACGTGGCGTTCGCGGTCTTCCCGCTCGTCAGCTCGGTGGCACTGAGCTTCGTGGACTCCAGCGACGGCGGGTCGCGGTTCGCCGGCCTGGACAACTACCGCGAGCTGTTCACCAACCCGGCGATCAGCGAACGGTTCTGGAACGCGCTGGCCAACAGCGTGGAGTTCTTCCTCATCCACCTCGTGGTGGAGCTCCCGATCGGCCTGCTCCTCGCGGCGATGCTCACGTCGGGACGGCTGCGCCGCAGCGCCGGCGTCTACCGGACCTTGCTGTTCATCCCCACGACGCTCTCGGTCGTGATCGTCGGGTTCCTGTGGCGGCTGATCATCAACCCGCTGTGGGGCTTCGTCGACTACCCGCTGCTCGGGACCGAGAAGACCGCGCTCCCCACGATCTCGCTGATGTCGGTGTGGGAGTACGTCGGCATCCCGATGGTCTTCCTCTACACCGCCCTGCTGGCGATCCCGGACTCGGTGATCGAGGCTGCCCGCATCGACGGGGCGAACGCCTGGTCGACGTTCTGGCGGGTGAAGTTCCCCCTGATCGCCCCGCAGTTCGGGCTGATCGTCATCCTGACCTACATCTGGACGTTCAACGGGTTCGACATCGTCTACGCGCTGAACGGGTCGGCGCCCGGGCCGAACTACTCCACCGACATCCTCGGCACGCTGTTCTACCGGACGTTCTTCGGGTCCAGCGGGCAGGTCGCCGACGTCGACCTCGGCGCCACCGTCGCCTCGGTGATCTTCCTGATCATCCTCGTCACGACCGGCGCGTACTTCTGGGTGCTGCAGCGCCGGCTCAAGACCCACGAGCTCTGAGGAGGGCACACCGCATGAGCTCCCGAACCATCGAGCCCCGTACCACCGCGCCGGGGGCGGTGCGGACCGAGCGCCCCGCGAAGCCACGACGGCAGACCGGCGACGCCCTCGGTGTCGTCGGTGTGCACGTCGTGCTGGTGGCGTTCTCGCTGCTCGCCGTGCTCCCGATCCTGTTCATCGTGATGAACTCGTTCAAGACGCCGCAGGGCATCTTCGGCGAGCCCTTCGCGCTGCCCGACGGAGACACGTTCAACCTCCAGGGCTACAAGAACGTGTTCAGCCGCGGCAACTTCGTGACGAACTACCAGAACAGCATCATCGTCACGGTCTGCACGATCACCCTCACGGCGGTCCTCGGCACGCTCGCGGCCTGGGGGATCGTCGAGTACAAGGTGCGTATCGGCGGGCTGGTGGCCGGGTTCTTCGTGGTCGGCATCATGCTGCCGATCCGGCTCGGCACGGTGCCGCTGCTGCGGATGATGAAGGCGTGGACGCTGATCGACACGCTGCCGGCATTGATCCTCGTCTACACCGCCATGCAGCTGCCGCTGGCGGTCGCGCTCATGGTGACGTACTTCCGAGCGGTCCCAGCCGAGCTCAAGGAGGCGGCCCGGATCGACGGTGCCAACGAGCTGCGCACCCTCGGCATCACGTTGCCGATCGTGCGCGTGGGCATCGCGGCCGTCGCGTCGATCACGATGCTGCCGGTGTGGAACGACCTGTGGTTCCCGCTCATCCTCGCGCCGAGCAAGGACAACCAGACCGTGACGCTCGGGGTGCAGCAGTTCGTCGGCCAGTTCCAGTCGGACTACCCCGCGCTGCTGGCCGCGCTGACGCTCGGGGCGGTCCCGCTCGTGCTGCTGTTCGCGGTGTTCTCCAAGCAGTACGTCGCCGGCCTGTCGCAGGGCTACGGCAAGTAGGACCCCCACCAGCACCCCGGGGGAGACCTGTTTCACGTGCCGGGCCCGCCAATCCGGTCACACGGGCGGTCGCGGGTGGCTAGCGTCGCACTGTGACCGTCGAGCTGTTGATCGACGGGGCCGAGCTTGTCGTCACACTCGACGCCGATGAACGTGAGCTCGCCGGGGGCTGGGTCGCCCTCGACGGGGGCTTGATCGCGGCCCTCGGCGGTCCGGGCGACGAGCGCCCGGCGGCAGGACGCGTGCTGCGCGCCGACGGCTGCCTGGTGACGCCGGGGCTGATCAACACCCACCACCACATCTACCAGAACCTCACCCGCGCCCACCGGCCCTCGGTCAACACCTCGCTGTTCACGTGGCTGACGACGCTCTACCCACTCTGGGCCGGTCTCGACGAGGAGGCGGCGTACCTCTCGGCCTGGGTGGGTCTGGCCGAGCTCGCGCTCGGCGGGTGCACCACCACGACCGACCACCTCTACGTGCACCCCCGCCACGGCGGTGACCTGATCTCCGCGGAGATCACCGCCGCGGCGGAGCTCGGGATGCGGTTCCACCCCACCCGGGGATCGATGAGCCTGTCGGAGAAGGATGGCGGCCTGCCGCCCGACTCGGTCGTGCAGGACGACGACGAGATCCTCGCCGACAGCGAGCGACTCGTGGCCCGTCACCACGACCCGTCCTGGGGCGCGATGGTGCGGATCGCGCTGGCGCCCTGCTCGCCGTTCTCGGTCTCCTCCGACCTGATGCGCCGCACCGCGGAGCTGGCCGAGCGGCTCGACGTGCGCCTGCACACCCACCTCGCCGAGGACCCCGACGAGGAACTCTTCGCGGCCCGGGCGTTCGGCCGGCGCACCATCGACCACTTCGAGGACGTCGGGTGGATGTCCGACCGCAGCTGGGTGGCGCACTGCATCTACCCCAACGACGACGAGGTACGCCGGCTCGGCGCGGCCGGCGTCGGCGTCGCGCACTGCCCCTCGTCGAACATGATGATCGGCGGCGGTGGGATGGCCCCGGTCGCGGAGCTGCGCGCCGCGGGCGCGCCGGTCGGGCTCGGGTGCGACGGCTCGTCCTCCACCGACCACGCCTCGCTCTGGCTCGAAGCTCGCACGGCGCTGCTCCTGGGCCATCAGCGCAAGGGCCCGACGGGGATGACCGCCCGCGACGCGCTCGACATCGCCACCCGGGGATCCGCCGCCTGTCTGGGCCGGACGGGTGAGCTCGGCACGCTCACCGTGGGCGCGGTCGGCGACCTCGTCTGCTGGCCGCTGACCGGCATCGCGTTCGCCGGGGCGCTCACCGACCCGGTCGAGGCGTGGCTGCGCTGCGGGCCCGTCGCGGCCCGGCACACCGTCGTCGCGGGCCGTCCCGTCGTGGAGGACGGCGCGCTCGTGCACCCCGGCCTCGAGGACATCCTGCGCCGCCACCACGCCGCCGCCAGCCGTCTGCAACGGCTTGCTTGAGAAGGACCACCAGAAGGAACGGAGCACCCATGTCGTCACGTGGCTCATCGCTGGGCGTCGAGACCCACCTCGTCGACGCGGCCGTCCGAGACCGCGCCGTCGCTCACTTCCGCGACGCCGGCATCGTGCTGCCCACGTTCGCGGAGCTGGCCGACCCCGCCCGGATCCCGGCCTCGACGAACGAGTCCCTCGCGGCAGTCGGACCCGACGAGGCCGACCCGCGCAACCTGTTCCGCATCCACTGGTACAACGACGCCGACCGCACGTCGCGCGCGGCCCTGCCCGCACACGTGGTGCTGCCGCGCGAGCTCACGGGCGTCGATGCCCGGATCGTGGTCGCGCTCGGGGACCGGTTCCCGATGATCCGGGCGCACAAGGTGCTCGCGGCCTACGGCTGCCTGGCCCCGCGGATCGTCACCGGCACGTTCGACCCCACCAGCCAGCGCGCGGTGTGGCCCTCGACCGGCAACTACTGCCGCGGCGGAGTGGCGATCTCCCGGATCCTCGGATGCCGCGGTGTCGCGGTCCTCCCCGAGGGCATGAGCCAGGAGCGCTTCGACTGGCTCCGCCACTGGGTGGTCTCGCCCGAGGACATCATCACGACGCCCGGCACCGAGAGCAACGTCCGGGAGATCTACGAGGCCTGCGACGAGCTCGCCGCCGATCCGGGGAACGTGATCCTCAACCAGTTCGCGGAGTTCGGCAACCACCTCGTGCACTGGCTGTGCACCGGCCGCGCCCTGGGCGCCGTCTTCGAGCACCTGCACGAGGCCGATCCGCGGCTGCGGCTGCGCGCGTTCGTCTCCGCGTCCGGCTCGGCCGGGACGCTCGGCGCCGGCGACCACCTCAAGAGCGAGTACGGCGCCGCGATCGTCGCGGTCGAGGCGCTGGAGTGCCCCACGTTGCTCCGCAACGGCTTCGGCGAGCACAACATCCAGGGCATCGGCGACAAGCACGTCCCGCTCATCCACCACGTCCACAACACCGACATCGTCACGGCGATCACCGACCGGGCGACCGACCAGCTCGGGGTGCTCTTCAGCGACCCGGCCGGCCTGGCCTACCTCGCCGGGCGCTGCGGCGTGCCGGAGGACGCGCTCGCCGCCCTGCCGTCGTTCGGTCTCTCGAGCATCTGCAACATCCTCGCCGCGGTGAAGGTCGCCAAGCACCTCGACCTCGGCCCCGAGGACGTGATCGTCACCGTCGCCACCGACGGCGCGCCGATGTACCAGAGCGAGCGTGACCGCGTGCTGGCCAGGGACTTCGCCGACGGCTTCGACGAGGCAGCGGCAGCCGGCGTGTTCGGGCAGTGGATGCTCGGCGCCGACAC
Organism: Nocardia sp. 149-1B; assembly: GCF_057747975.1. Lineage (NCBI taxonomy): Bacteria > Bacillati > Actinomycetota > Actinomycetes > Mycobacteriales > Nocardiaceae > Nocardia > Nocardia sp. 149-1B. The sequence continues at coordinate 3,250,910 of NZ_CM173233.1, read as the reverse complement.
GAGCGACCTGCTCGAGACGACCAGCCGGGACCGGGACCGGATCTTCGACCTCGGCTACTACACGTGGGTCGAGCAGCGCGGCACCTCGATCGAGGACTTCGTCGCGCGGCGCGACCCGGCGTTCTGGGCCGGTCTGCACGCCAGCATCGAGGTCTGGGACGAGATGATCACCGACTTCAACGCGCGTACGGGGGTGGTGAGCGTCGGAGCCGGGATGAGGTGATGAGCGTGAACCTGCCGGCCAGCAGGCTCGTCTGCTGGGGATGCGGGGGAGTGCCGGATCCCCAGGATCCGCACCCGTTCCGCTGTCCTGACGCGGGCGTCGGCGACGTCGACCACGTGCTGGTCCGGATCCTCGACACCGACCGGGTCCGCTTCCCTGACGGTACGGCGGGGACGGCCTCGCCGTTCGTGCACTACCGCGGGCTGCTCCACAGCGACCACCGGGCGGTCGCCGGGGGCGTGAGCGACGACGAGGTCGCCGGCCTGGCCGTCCGGCTGGACGACGCGGTGGCGCGGGTCGCGGGTGCGGGCTTCCGGGCCACGCCGTTCGGTCGCGACGACGTGCTGTCCGACCGGCTCGGGTTCAGCGCCGCCGGCGGGGTGTGGGTCAAGGACGAGACCGGCAACGTCGCGGGCTCTCACAAGGGGCGGCACCTGATGGGGGTGCTGCTGCACCTCGAGGTCGCCGAGCTCCTCGGGCTCGCCGACCCGGTAGCGCGGCCGGACCTGGCGATCGCGAGCTGCGGCAACGCGGCCCTCGCGGCGGCCGTGGTCGCCCGCGCCGCGGACCGGCGGCTCCGCGTGTTCGTGCCGGTCGAGGCCGACCCGGTGGTGCTGGGCGATCTGCGCGACCTGGGCGCCGACGTCGTCACCTGCGAACGCACCGCGGGAACCGACGGCGACCCGGCCTACCTCCGGCTGCGAGCCGAGCTGGCCGCGGGCGCGCTCCCGTTCACCTGCCAGGGCAACGAGAACGGGTTGGTCATCGAGGGTGGCGAGACGCTGGGGTACGAGATCGTCTCCGACCTCCGGGCCGCGGGCGTGGCCCTCGACCACGTCGTCGTCCAGGTCGGTGGCGGTGCCCTGGCGAGCGCCTGCATCGAGGCCTTCGACGAGGCGGTCCGGCTCGGCGCGCTGGACCGGTCGCCGCGGGTGCACACCGTGCAGACCACGGGCGGGCACCCCCTGGAACGGGCCTACGTCCGCGTCCGGGCCGGTCTCGCCGGGTCGGCCGGCGCCGCCGAGATCGACCAGGCGCTGCACGCGGCTGCCGCTCACCGGTCGGCGTTCATGTGGCCCTGGGAGGGCGAGCCGCGGAGCATCGCGACGGGCATCCTCGACGACGAGACCTACGACTGGCGAGCGGTCGTGCAGGGGATGCTCGCCACCGGCGGGCGGCCGCTCGTGGTGAGCGAGGAGCGGCTGGCCCAGGCCCATGCACTCGGGCAGACCGCCGGCTACTGCGTCGACCCGACGGGGTCCTCCGGTCTGGCCGGACTCCTCGAGCTGGTCGCCGACGGGAGCGTCGACCCCGACGCCCGCGTGGGCGTGCTGTTCACCGGCGTCGATCGGTCGTCGAGAGGGTCCATGGACCCTAGCGAGCGACTGCAGCCCGGCGCACGCTGAGGGAATTCGGAGCAGAGGAGCGCACATCGTGGCGACCGGGACTCGAGACATCACTGCCTCCTCCGCGCTCTGCGGGGCCACGGTCGTGGTCGCGCTCGACCCGCCCGAGGTGGTCGAGGCCGACGTCGTCATGGCCGGCGACCGGATCGCCGCGGTGGGCTCCGCCCCGCCCGGCGTACGACGGCGCGACTGCACCGGGACGCTGATCGTGCCGGGCAACGTCTGCGCCCACCACCACCTCTACTCGGCCCTGAGCCGGGGGATGCCCTACCGGCTGGCCCCGCCGGTGACGTTCACCCAGATCCTCCAGCGGGTGTGGTGGCGCCTCGACCGGGCCCTGGACGAGCAGGCGATCCGCGCCTCGGCGCTGCGCGGCGGCCTCGACGCGCTGCGAGCCGGGACCACCACGATCGTCGACCACCACGCGTCGCCCTACGCCATCGACGGCTCGCTGGACATCATCGCCGAGACCCTCGCGCAGCTGGGGGTGCGCAGCGTGCTGTGCTACGAGGTCAGCGACCGCGACGGGCTCGATCGCGCCGCCGCCGGCATCGCCGAGAACCGCCGCTTCCTCGCGCGGGCGGGTGGGCTGACCCGCGGCATGATGGGGGCGCACGCGTCGTTCACGCTCTGCGACGCCACGCTCGAGCAGCTGGCGGACGCGGCCCGCAGCGACGGGGCCGGCATCCACATCCACGTCGCCGAGGACGCGGCCGACCAGGACGACGCCAGGGCCCGGTCCGTCCACGGCGTCGTCGAACGGCTCGACCGCGCCGGCGTCCTCACCGACCGGGCGCTGCTCGCCCACGGCGTCCACGTCGCCCCGGCCGAGATGCACGCGGTCGCCGACGCCGGCGCGACGGTGGTGTGCAACCCGCGCAGCAACATGAACAACGCGGTGGGGCACTCGCCGTTCAACCACCTCGGGCGCAGCGCCGGGGCCGGGGTCGCGCTCGGCACCGACGGCATCGGCGGCGACCTGTTCGCGGAGTCGCAGGTCGGCTACTTCCGGGCGCGCGAGGCCGACGTCGCGACGCCGGGCGACTGGCCGCTCGCCCGGCTCGCCGAGGGTGCCCGGTTCGCCGGCACCGTCCACGGCGAGCCGCTGCTCGGCACGATCCGCCCGGGCGCCCCGGCCGACCTGGTGGTCCTGGACTACCCGACCCCCACGCCGGTGACCGCCGACAACCTGGTCGGCCACTGGGTCTTCGGGCTCGGCGCGGGCCAGGTGCGCGACGTGCTCGTCGCCGGTGAGCTGGTCGTCGCGGACCGCCGGTCGACGCGGGTCGACGAGGCCGAGGTGGCCGCCGAGGGTGCGGCCGAGGCCAAGCGCCTGTGGGCCCGCATGGACGCGATCCCCCCGCACGACTTCACCCCGATGCCGAGCAGATGAGGAGCAGACGATGACTCACCAGGCGAGAGTGGCGCTGTACCTCCAGGACCTGCACCCGCTGCGTGACGCGATGGAGTACGCCCGCTACGCCGAGGACCGTGGTTTCGACGCGGTCTGGCAGGCCGAGAGCCGGCTGGTCCGCGAGGCGACGGTTCCGATGGCGGCGTACGCCGCGGTCACCAGCCGGATCAAGGTGGGCTCGGGCATCGTGCCGATCTGGACCCGCAACGTCGGGCTGCTGGCTGCCACGTTCTCGACCCTCGACGAGCTGGCCCCCGGCCGGGTGATGCTCGGCCTCGGCGCCTGGTGGGAGCCCCTGGCCACCAAGGTGGGGGTCGACCGTCGCAAGCCGCTGCGGGCGATGCGAGAGACCGTCGAGGCCACCCGCCGGCTGCTCGCCATGGAGCGGGTCACCTACCAGGGCGAGTTCGTGCACCTCGACGACGTCGAGATCGACATCGTCCACGGCGACCGCTCGCCCAAGCAGGTGCCGATCTACATCGGCGCCACCGGCATGCAGATGATGGAGCTCGCCGGTGAGATCGCCGACGGCGTGCTGCTCAACTACATGGTCGCCCCGGCCTACAACGCGCAGGCGATGGTGGCGCTCGCAGCCGGTGCCGCCAAGGCCGGCCGGTCGGTCGACGACCTCGACCGGCCCCAGCTCGTCGTGTGCTCGGTCGACCGCGACCGCGCCGTGGCCCTAGACCGGGCCCGTGAGCTGCTCACCCAGTACCTCGGCCAGCAGCCGCACATCATGAAGGCCAGTGGCGTCGACCCCGCGCTGATCGAGGAGATCGGCAAGGTCCTGACCTGGCCGGCCGAGCGGGAGGAGATCCGCCGCGCGATGCGGCTGGTCCCCGATGACGTGGTGCAGCAGATCACCGCCTCCGGCAGCCCGGAGGAGTGCCGCGCCAAGGTCGCCGAGTACGTCGAGGCGGGCGCGACCTGCCCCGTCCTCTACCCGCTCGGTGACGATGTCCGACTGATGATCGACACCTTCGGTGTCTGACAAGGAGAACGCACGATGAGGAGCTTCCTGGGCCGCGACATCCTGTCCCTCAAGGACGTCGAGCGCGACGACTACTTCCGGATCTTCCAGGTCGCCGAGGAGCTGCGCCCTCACGCCGAGAACCGGCGCAACGGGAACCTGCTCCAGCACAAGACCCTCCTCACCGCGTTCTACCAGCCCAGCACCCGCACCCGGCTCTCGACCGAGGCCGCGATGCACCGCCTCGGCGGCCACGTGCTCGGCTTCTCCGACGCCAAGATGACGCGCGCCGGCGACTTCTACCAGGAGTCGATGAAGGACACCGTGAAGATGCTGGAGTTCTACGGCGACGTGATCGCCATGCGCTCCCACGTCCAGGGCGCGCCGCACGAGGCCGCGAAGTGGGCGTCGGTGCCGGTGATCAACTGCGGGGACGGCTGGGGCGAGCACCCCACCCAGGTGCTGACCGACCTCTACACGATCTGGCGCGACAAGGGCACGCTCGACGGCATCAAGATGGTCCTCGTCGGTGACATGCGGATGCGCACCATGCACTCGATCCTGCTGGCCTCCTCGCAGTTCGACATGGAGACGATGGTCGTCTCCCCGCCCGAGCTCGCACTGCTCGACGACTTCAAGGGCGAGCTCGCCGAGCGCAGCGTGAACTTCCGCGAGGTCGAGTCCGTGGAGGAGTGCATCGGCGAGGCCGACGTCATCTACATGGAGCCGATCGTGCAGGCCGACTACACACAGTCGCGCGTGGACCCGACGGCGGAGAAGGGCACCACCCCACCGGCGTACCAGGTCACCCGGCGCCTGCTGCACGAGAAGGCCAAGCAGGACTCGATCGTGCTGCACTCGCTGCCGCGGATGGACGAGCTGACGCCCGACGTCGACGCGACCCGGCACGCGCGCTACTGGGCCGAGGCCGCCAACGGGGTGTCGCTGCGGATGGCGCTGCTGGCGCTGGTGCTCGGCGCGGTCGAGTAGCAGGGGAGGCACCGCGATGCAGACCCACCTGCGTGGCCGCGACGTCATCGACTTCCAGGAGTGGACCCGCGACGAGATCGAGACAGTGCTCGACGTGGCGTTCGCGCTCAAACGGGACCGGGCGCTCGGCCAGCCGCACCCGTACCTGCGCGACAAGGTGCTGGCGATGCTGTTCTTCTTCGCCAGCACCCGGACCCGGGCCTCCTTCGAGGCCGGGATGGCCCAGCTCGGGGGCCACGCCCAGTTCATCGAGAGCCGCTCGACCCAGATCGCGCACGGCGACACCGCCAAGGAGATCGGTGAGATCCTCGGGCGCTACAACGACGGGATCGCGATCCGCAACGTCGACTGGGGCGTGGGCAACACCTACATCCGTGAGGTCGCGGCCGCGAGCCGGGTGCCGGTGCTCAACATGCAGTGCGACCACTTCCACCCACATCAGGCCCTGGCCGACCTGATGACGATCATCGAGCGGTTCGGGGACCCGCGCGGCCGGACCGCGACGATCAGCTGGGCCTGCGCGAAGACCTACTCCAAGCCGCTCAGCGTGCCGCAGAGCCTGATCATGCTGCTCCCGCGGTTCGGCATGAACGTCCGTCTCGTGCACCCGCCGGAGTTCGGCCTGATGCCGGCGTACGTCGAGCAGGCCCGCGAGAACGCGCGCCTCGGGCGTGCGTCGTTCGAGGTGCTCGACGACTTCGACGAGGGCATCCGCGGCACGGACGTCGTCTACGCGAAGAGCTGGGGTGCGGTGATGACCACCTCGGACGAGGCGGAGGAGGCCCGGCTCGTCGACTCCTACCGGAGCTGGATCGCCGACGAGCGCCGCCTGGCCACCGCCGCGGACGACGCGATCTACATGCACCCCCTGCCGGGTGAGCGCGGCACGGAGGTCACCGACGCCGTGATCGACGGGCCGCAGAGTGCGGTCTTCGACCAGGCCGAGAACCGCCTGCACGGCCAGAAGGCCGTGATGGCTCTGACGATGGGCTGAGGCCCGTGAGGACGGTGACACCATGGTGACGGCTTCCGCCTACCGGCGCCCCTCGACGATCGACGACGCCCTCGAGCTGCTGGCCTGGTCCGGCGCGGTCGTGCTCGCCGGCGGCACGCGACTGAACGGCGACACCACGGCGCGGCAGGTCCAGGTGGTGGACCTGCAGGCGCTCCACCTCGACCGCATCCGGGCCGACGGCGAGCACCGGGTGTGCGTCGGTGCGATGACCACGCTGCAGCAGGTCGTCGACAGCGACCTGCTGCCCGCCGTCGTCCGGGAGGCCGCGCGCCGGGAGCGCCCGAGCACGCTGCGCGCGCAGGGCACGCTCGGTGGCTGCGTGGCGACCGGGGACGCGGAGAGCGAGCTGCTGGCCGCGTTGCTGGTCCACGAGGCCGTGGTGCAGGTCGAGAGCGCCGCCGGCTCCGAGGCGGTCGCGCTCGCGGAGGTCCTCGCCGGGTTGCCGTTCGCCGGGGGCCACCTGATCACCGCGGTGTCGGTGCGCACCGACGGCCGAGCCGCCGCCGTCCGCACCGCCCGCACCCCGGCCGACACGGCGATCGTCGCGGCCGTCGGCCGGGAGGCCGAGGGCGTACGACGCATCGCGCTCACCGGGGTGGCCCCGACCCCGATCCTCGTGGAGCCCGGGGACGAGCTCGATCCGCCCGCGGACTTCCGGGGCTCGAGCGACTACCGCCAGGCCCTGGCCCGCGTCCTGACGACCCGAGTGGTGGAGGCGATCTCGTGACGAGCACGGCGGACATCCAGATCACGCTCAACGGTGCGCCGCAGCACCTCACCTGCGCGCCCGGCGACTCGCTGCTGACCGTGCTGCGCCGGCTCGGCTGCTTCAGCGTCCGGTACGGCTCCGAGACGGGCGAGACCGGGGCGGCCGCCGTGCTGCTCGACGGCCGGCTGGTCGCCGCCGACGTGCTGCTCGCCGCCCAGGCCGGTGGCCACCAGGTGACGACCGTCGAGTCGCTGAACGTGGCGACCGGCGAGCTCCACCCGATCCAGGCCGCGTTCGTCGAGTCCGGCGCCCTGCAGTCCGGATACTCGGCGGGCGCCATGGTGCTGGCCACCCTGGCGCTGCTCGAGCGGACGCCCGACCCGTCGGAGTGGGAGATCCGCGACGCGTTCTCGGGGATCCTCGACCGCGAGACCGGCTACGTGAAGGTCGTCGACGCCGTCCAGCGGGCGGCGGCGCTGCTGCGCGGCGAGAAGCCGGAGCCGATGGCGCCGGTGCCGGTCGAGCGACTGACCGAGGGCGGCGGAGCACCGGTCCCGGAGGCACCGCTGGCGAGGCCGCGCCTGGTCCCGGCGTCCGACGTACCTGCCACCCAGGTCGTCGGCACGGGTGCGCCCAAGGTCGACGCAGTCAAGCTGGTGAAGGGCAACCCGGCGTTCGTCGACGACATCGAGCTGCGCGGGATGCTCTACGCCAAGGTGCTGCGCAGCCCGCACGCCCACGCCCGCATCGTCGCCATCGACGACTCCGCGGCCCGTGCGCTGCCCGGCGTGCACGCCGTGCTGCACACGTTCAACACCCCGCGGGTGAAGTACGCCTCCGGCGGCCAGAGCTGGCCCAACCCCCGGCCCTGGGACCAGGTGAGCTTCGACGACAAGGTCCGCCACGTCGGCGACCGGGTCGCCGCGGTGGCCGCCGAGAGCGTCGCGATCGCCGAGGAGGCGTGCCGCCTGATCGAGGTGACGTACGACGTGCTGCCTGCCGTCTTCGACGAGGTCGAGGCGATCAAGCCCGGAGCACCCGTCATCCACGACGAGGACGACACCGAGGGGATCCTCGACGCGTCGCGCAACATCCCGCGCGAGGTCAACGGCCAGACCGTGCCCGACGAGCAGGTGGAGGCGGCGTTCGACGCGGCCCCGCACGTGTTCGAGCGGACCTCCCACGTCCAGCAGCAGCACACCTGCCCGATCGAGCCGGCCATCACCATCGGCTGGCTGGACGAGGACGAGCGCCTGGTGCTGCGCAGCTCCACCCAGGTGCCGTTCCACGCCCGTCGGATGGTCGCGCCACTGCTGGGCCTGCCGGTCAAGCAGATCCGGGTGATCAAGCCCCGCATCGGCGGCGGGTTCGGTGGCAAGCAGGAGATGCTGCTCGAGGACGTCGTCGGGCACCTGGTGCTGGCCACCCGCCGGCCGGTCCGGCTCGAGCTCACCCGCGAGGAGGAGTTCGTCTCCGCGCGGATCCGGCACGCCCAGACGGTGACGTTCCGTGCCGCCGTCGACGACGAGGGCCGGCTGCTCGCCCTGGACCACCACGTGGTCGGCAACACCGGCCCCTACGCGACGCACGGCTTCACCGTGCAGTCGGTCTCCGGGCAGCGCGGCCTCTCGCAGTACAACTGCCCGGCGAAGCGCTACCACGCCGACGTCGCCTACACGAACCGGCCGGTGGCCGGTGCCTTCCGCGGCTACGGCGCCCCGCAGGCGCTGTTCGCCCTGGAGTCGCTCATGGACGACATCGCGCACGGCCTCGGCATGGACCCGGTCGAGCTGCGCCGGAAGAACTGGGTGCGCGCGGGTGACCCCCTCGACATCCTGCCCGCCCTCGGCGAGCGCGGTGCGGCCGAGATTGCCGGTGACGTGCCGCGGGTGACCAGCTGCGCCACTGACGAGTGTGTCGCCCAGGCCGTGCGCGCGATCGGCTGGGAACGGCGCAACGATCCGACGTGGAAGCAGCCGCAGGACCGGCCCCACATCCGGCGTGGGATCGGGTTCGCCCTGTGCATGCAGGCGACGGCGATCCCCAACCTCGACATGGGCGGTGCCTCGATCAAGATGAACGACGACGGGTCGTTCAACCTGCTGTTCGGCGCCACCGACCTCGGCACCGGCGCCGACACGGTGCTGGCCCAGATCGCCGCCGAGGTGCTCGGGGTCGAGACCGACGACATCATCGTGTACGCCGCGGACACCGACCTGACGCCGTTCGACGTGGGCGCCTACGCGGACAGCACGACGTACATCTCCGGCATGGCGGTGAAGAAGGCGGCGGACGCCGTGCGCGAGCGGATCGTGCTGCGGGCCGCCCGGCTGCTGGGGCTCGACGACCCCGGCGAGGTGGAGCTGCGGAGCAAGCAGGCCTGGGCGCCCGACGGGCGGTCGGTGACGCTGCAGGACATCGCCCTGCACGCCCTCCACCTCGAGGACCAGGAGCAGATCATGGCGACCACGTCGCACGTGTCCGGCGAGTCGCCGCCGCCGTTCGCCGCCCAGACGGTCGAGGTCGAGGTGGACCTCGACACCGGTCAGGTCACGGTCACCAAGCTCGTCATGGCCGTCGACGCCGGCGTCGTCATCAACCCCACGACCGCCAGCGGCCAGGTCGAGGGCGCGATGGTGCAGGCGCTGGGCTACGCGCTCACCGAGGACCTGGTCCTCGACGAGGCCGGCCGGGCGGTCAACGCACAGTTCGGTCCGTACTGGATCTTCCGGCCCGACGACACGCCCCCGATGGAGGTCTTCCTGGTGCAGACGATGGAGCCGAGCGGCCCGTTCGGCGCGAAGTCGATCGGCGAGATCGCGATCGACGGGGTGGCGCCCGCCGTGCGCAACGCGATCCTCGACGCGACCGGGGTCACCGTCAACGAGCTCCCGCTCACCCCCGAGCGGGTGTGGCGGGCGCTGCACGCCTAGCCGGGCACGATGCCGAACGATCTGCTGGTCCGCGGCGGGACCGTCGTGGACGCGGGCGGCGCGCGCCGCGCCGACGTGCTGGTCCGCGACGGCCGGATCGCGGCCGTCGAGCCGAGGCTGACGACCGAAGGAGCCGGGGGCGCCGAGGTCGTCGACGCCGGTGGGGCGTACGTCGTCCCCGGCGGCATCGACGTGCACACCCACTTCGCGCTCCCGGTCGGGGCGGTCACCTCGGCCGACGACTTTGAGTCCGGGACCCTGGCCGCGGCCTGCGGCGGCACCACCTGCGTGGTCGACTTCGCGGGCGCCGGACGGGAGCCGTGGCAGGAGGCGCTGGCCACCTGGCACGAGCGGGCACGGGACCGGGCGGTGATCGACTACGGGTTCCACCTCACGGTCACCGAGCTCCCGGAGGATCCCGAGGACGCGGCCGGACGGTTCGCGGAGTTCGCTACCCACGGGGTCACCAGCGTGAAGCTGTACCTCGCCTATCCGGACCGGCTGATGGTCGACGACGCCACGCTCGGCCGGGCGCTCGCCGCGTCCCGGCGTACCGGCGTGCGCGTCTGCGTGCACGCCGAGGACGGTGCGGGCGTCGAGGCCCTGGTCGCTGCGTCGATCGAGGCCGGCCGGACCGGTCCCGAGGCGGTGCCCGCGGCCCGTCCGCCCTCGGTCGAGGCCGAGGCGATCGGGCGGGCCGCAGCCCTGGCCGGCGCGGCGGGTGCGTGGCTCTACGTCGTGCACCTCTCGAGCGAGGCCGGGCTGCGGGCCGTCCTCGACGCCCGGGCCGCCGGGGTCGACGTCCACGCCGAGACCTGTCCGCACTACCTGCACCTCGACGCGTCTCACCTCGCGGCGGGGGAGCAGGACTTCGTGTGCGCGCCTCCGCTGCGCGGGGCGAGCGACCGGGCTGCACTCTGGGCGGCGCTCGGCGCCGGGGACGTGGAGGTCGTCTCGACCGACCACTGCCCGTTCACGCGGGCCGACCGGCGGCGGGGCACCGGGGGTGACGGATGGGCCGACTTCCGGCAGATCCCGGGCGGCCTCAGCGGCGTCGAGACGCGACTGTCGTTGGTCTTCCAGGGCGTGCTGTGCGGCGCCCTCTCGCTCGAGAGGTGGGTGGCGGCCACCGCGGGTACGCCGGCGCGGCTGTTCGGCCTGGACGGCGCCAAGGGCGCGGTTCGGCCCGGGCTGGACGCCGACCTCGTGGTGTTCGACCCCGGCGCCACCCGGCGCCTGGATGCCTCACGCCTGCACTCGCGCTGCGACCACAGCCCCTACGCGGGCTGCATCGTCACCGGGTGGCCGGCCCTCACCCTGAGCCGGGGAGAGGTGGTCGCGGTCGACGGTGAGCCGACCGATCCGACGCCCGGCCGGGGCCGCTTCGTGCGGAGGTCGCCGCTGGACTGACAGGGGAGTGCCCGCGCAGCCGGATCGAGCCGTGCGGGCAGGCAGCCGCGTAAAGTCGTCGTCGCGTTGCATGCGTGAGGAGTCCGGCATGGAGGCACCCAGCGTCTCGAGCATCACCGTCAACGGCGCGACGCGGCCCCTCGCCGGGGTGTCGCCGCACACGACGGCGCTGGAGTGGCTGCGCAGCATCGGGCTCACCGGCGCCAAGGAGGGCTGCGCCGAGGGCGAGTGCGGCGCCTGCGCGGTGCTGGTCGCCCGCCCCGACGGCGAGCGCAGCCAGTGGACCGCCGTCAACGCCTGCCTGATCCCCGCGGCCGCACTCGACGGCCAGGAGGTGGTCACGGCCGAGGGCCTCGGCGGCCCCGTCGACCTGCATCCCGTCCAGCGCGAGCTGGCCGCCCGGGGCGGCTCGCAGTGCGGCTACTGCACCCCGGGCTTCGTGTGCAGCATGGCCGCGGAGTTCTACCGCCGCGACCGGACGCCCGATGCCGGACCGGGCGACGGCGAGCACGGGCCCAACGGGTTCGACCTCGCGGCCCTGAGCGGCAACCTGTGCCGGTGCACCGGCTACCGCCCGATCCGCGACGCGGCCTACGCCCTGGGCGTGCCCGCCGCGGACGACCCGCTGGCGGAGCGGCTCGACCGGCCGGCTCCGGCGCCCACGGCGACCCGGGTCGCCGACCGGACCGGCCTCTTCGTCCGGCCGCGGGACCTCGCCGAGACACTCGCGCTCCTCCAGGAGCACCCCGACGCGACACCGGTCGCGGGCTGCACCGACTGGGGCGTCGAGGTCAACCTCCGCGGCGTCCGTGCGCCGTACGTCGTCGCGGTCGACCACCTCCCCGAGCTGCGTGAGCTGTCGATCCCCACCGCGACCGGCGGCGACTTCGAGCTCGGCGCCGCGCTCCCGCTCTCCGAGATCGAGACCGCGCTGGCGGGACGGGTGCCGCTGCTTGCCGAGCTGTTCCCGCTGTTCGCGTCGCGGCTGATCCGCAACGCCGCCACGATCGGCGGCAACCTGGCGACCGCATCCCCGATCGGTGACCTCGCACCAGCCCTGCTGGCGCTGGAGGCGAGCGTGCTCCTCGTCTCCGCCGACGGTGACCGCGAGGTGCCGCTGGACCGCTACTTCACCGGCTACCGCCGCACCGCGCTGCAGCCGGGCGAGCTCGTCCTCGCGGTGCGGATCCCGCAGCCGCTCGCGGAGCTCACCGCCTTCCACAAGGTCGCCAAGCGGCGGTACGACGACATCTCCAGCGTGGCGGTCGCCTTCGCCCTCGACGTCGCCGACGGTGTCGTCGTCCGGGCCCGGATCGGCCTCGGCGGGGTCGCGGCGACGCCGATCCGCGCGCTGGCGGCCGAGGCCGCGCTCGAGGGTCGGCCGTGGTCGGCCGACACCGCCCGCGTGGCCGCCGGCGTCCTGCGCACGGAGGGCAGGCCGATCGACGACCACCGGGCCAGCGCCCGCTACCGGGCCGCGATGCTCGAGCAGGCCCTGCTCGGGCTGTGGGCCTCCCACGCCACAGGCGGGGAGGTGCCGGCATGAGCGAGCTGTCCGGTCGCCCGGCCGACGCGGTCGTCGGGCTCGAGGTGCCGCACGAGAGCGCGGCCCTCCACGTCACGGGTGCGGCGCTGTTCACCGACGACCTCGTCGTACGCACCCGCGACTGCCTGCACGCCCACCCGGTCCAGGCCCCGCACGCCCACGCCCGGGTGACCGCGTTGCGGACCGCCGCGGCCCTCCAGGTGCCCGGGGTCGTCCGGGTGCTCACCGCCGACGACGTCCCCGGTGTCAACGACGCCGGGGTGCACGAGGACGAGCCGCTGTTCCCGCACGAGGTCAGCTACTTCGGCCACGCCGTCTGCTGGGTGCTGGCGGAGACGCTGGAGGCCGCCCGCCTCGGCGCCGCCGCCGTCGAGGTCGACTACGAGCCCCTGCCCTCGATCCTGCTGGTGACCGAGGCGATCGCCGCCGGGAGCTTCCAGGGCGGGCGGCCCACGATCGAGCGCGGCGACGTGGAGCTCGGCCTCGCCTCCTCCGCCCACGTGTTCAGCGGCCTCACCGAGACGGCGGGCCAGGAGCACTTCTACCTCGAGACCCAGTGCTCGCTGGCGCACGTCGACGAGGCCGGACAGGTCTTCGTCCAGAGCAGCACCCAGCACCCCGCCGAGACCCAGGAGGTCGTCGCGCACGTGCTCGGCCTCCGCGACCACCAGGTGACCGTGCAGTCGCTGCGCATGGGCGGGGCGTTCGGCGGCAAGGAGATGCAGCCGCACGGGTACGCCGCGATCGCGGCGCTCGGCGCGGTCATCACCGGCCGGCCGGTGCGGGTCCGGCTCACCCGCGCCCAGGACCTGACGATGACCGGCAAGCGGCACGGGTTCCACACCCGGTGGCGGGTCGGGTTCGACGCGGACGGGCGGCTGCAGGCACTGGACGCCACGCTCACCGCGGACGGTGGGTGGAGCCTCGACCTCTCCGAGCCGGTGCTGGCGCGGGCGCTGTGCCACGTCGACAACGCGTACTTCGTCCCCCACGTGCGCCTGCACGGACGGATCGCGCGCACCCACAAGGCGTCCTCGACCGCGTTCCGCGGGTTCGGTGGGCCCCAGGGCATGCTCGTCATCGAGGACATCCTCGGCCGCTGCGCGCCCGCGCTCGGCATCGATCCGCTGGAGCTGCGCCGCCGCAACTTCTACACCGAGGGCCAGAGCACGCCGTACGGCCAGGTGGTGCGGCACCCCGAGCGCGCCGGCCAGGTCTGGGACCAGGTCCTGGCCACCGGTCGGGTCGAGGAGCGGCGGGCGGAGATCGCCGCGTTCAATGCCACCCACCCCCACACCAAGCGCGGGCTCGCGGTGACCCCGGTGAAGTTCGGGATCGCGTTCAACTTCAAGGCGTTCAACCAGGCCGGGGCACTGGTCCACGTCTACAAGGACGGCTCCGTGCTGATCAACCACGGCGGCACCGAGATGGGGCAGGGCCTCCACACCAAGATGCTGCAGGTGGCGGCCACGACCCTGCGCGTGCCGCTGCCGCGGGTGCGGCTGGCCCCGACCCGCACCGACAAGGTCCCTAACACCTCCGCCACGGCCGCGAGCTCGGGGGCCGACCTGAACGGGGCCGCGGTCAAGCACGCCTGCGAGCAGATCCGGGCCCGCCTCGACGAGCTCGCGGCCGGCCGGGAGCTGGCCTGGGAGGACCTCGTGATGGAGGGCTACCTCAACCGGGTGCCGCTGTGGGCCGCGGGCTTCTACCGGACCGAGGGGCTGGAGTGGGACGCCGCCCGGATGCAGGGCCATCCGTTCAAGTACTTCGCGTACGGCGCGGCCGCGGCCGAGGTCGAGGTCGACGGGTTCACCGGGGCCCACCGCACCCGCCGGGTCGACATCGTCCACGACGTCGGCGACAGCCTCTCGCCGTTGGTCGACCTCGGACAGATCGAGGGCGGCTTCGCGCAGGGCGCCGGCTGGCTCACGCTCGAGGACCTGCGCTGGGACGAGTCGGACGGCCCGACCCGGGGCCGGCTGGCGACCCGGGCCGCGAGCACCTACAAGCTGCCCAGCCTCAGCGAGCTGCCCAAGGTCATGCACGTGTCGCTCCTGCCGGGTGCTCACGAGGACGGCGCGGTCTATGGCGCCAAGGCCGTGGGGGAGCCGCCCCTGATGCTGGCGTTCTCGGTGCGCGAGGCGATCCGGGCCGCCATCGCCGCGTTCGGCCCCGAGGGGGCCGGCGTCGAGCTGCCGTCCCCGGCCACGCCCGAGGCGGTGTTCTGGGCGATCGAGCGTGCCCGGTCCGCGGCGCCCGACACGCCCGTGGTCCCGGCCCTGGCCGGGGGCGATTGAGATGCCGTGGCAGAGCGTGGTCGAGGAGCTGCGCCGCGAGCGCCGTGCGGGCGTCCTCGTCACCGTGACGCAGGTGCGCGGCCACGCCCCGCGCGAGGCCGGCGCCAAGATGGTCGTCGCGTTGCGAGACCCCGGGGCCGGTGCGGGCTCGACCTCCCCGGTGCAGGCGTGGGGGACGATCGGGGGCGGCAACCTCGAGGAGACCGCCCTCGCCCGCGCGGCCGAGCTCCTCGAGGTCCCGCCCGGACCGCCGGAGTCCCTCACACTGCAGCTCAACGAGCACGCCCGCACCGACCACGGCCGCCAGTGCTGCGGCGGCGAGGTGACGCTGCTGCTCGAGCACCTCCCGGTGCCGGCGGCCGTCGCCGTCTTCGGTGCCGGCCACGTCGGCCTCGAGCTCGCCCGGATCCTGTCGCGTCAGGAGCTGGAGCTGCACCTGGTCGACTCGCGGGCCGACCGCGTCGACGCCGCGCGACTGGCGTTCCTCGACGACGGCCCGGCCTCACTCCACCTGCACCACGCACCGCTTCCCGAGCTCGTCCTCGGCGAGCTGCCGCGGAGCGCTCACGTGCTGGTGATGACGCACGACCACGCCGAGGACTTCGCCCTCTGCGACGCCGCGCTGCGGTGTGAGCACCTGGCCTCGATCGGCTTGATCGGGTCCTCCGCGAAGTGGCGGCGCTTCCAGCACGGGCTCGAGCTCGAGGGGCACCCGGCGGCCGCGATCGCGCGCATCCGGTGCCCGATCGGGCGACCCGAGCTCGGGGGCAAGGAGCCCGCGACCATCGCGGTCGGAGTCGCGGCCGACCTCCTGGCCCGGGTCGCCCCCGCGGCCGTCGGAGCTCCACCGCGCGGGATCACCTGACGGCATGACCGTGACAGCACTACTGTTACGGTCATGCCGGAGTTCGACGCTGACGTGGTCGTGGTGGGCAGTGGCTTCGGCGGAGCGGTCACGGCGCTGCGCCTGACCGAGGCCGGCCACCGCGTCCTGGTGCTCGAGAAGGGTCGCCGACTCCGCGACGAGGACCTGGTCCGCGCCCGGCGGGACCCGCGCGCCTACCTCTGGCAGCCGGGGGCCGGCCTGCGCGGGTTCTTCTGGCAGCGGATCTTCCGGCACGTCGCGATCATCGGCGCGACCGGCGTCGGCGGCGGCTCCACCGTGTGGGCCGGGGTGCTGCTCGAGCCGCGTGACGGCTTCTACGCCGATCCCGCGTGGTCGCACCTGCATGCCGACTGGCGCGCCGAGCTCCGGCCGCACCTGGACCGGGCCGCCGGCATGCTGGGACGCGTCGTCACGCCGCACCGGGGGCCGATGGACGACCACCTCCGGGCCGCGGCCGAGCACGTCGGCGCGGGCGCGACGTACGGACCGGTGCCGGTCGCCATCCACTTCGGTCGCGAGGGTGTCACCGAGCCGGACCCGTTCTTCGGCGGCGAGGGTCCGCCCCGGACCGGGTGCCGGCTCTGCGGCGAGTGCCTGCTCGGCTGTCCGTACGGCGCCAAGAACCAGCTCACCCGCAACTACCTCCACCTCGCCGAGCGGTACGGCGCCGAGGTGCGCGCCGAGCACGAGGTGACGGCGATCCGCCCGCTGGCCGGTGGCGGCTACGAGGTCTCGGTCGCCCACCCCTGGCGGCGTGCGTCGATGTCCCCGCTCCGGGCCCGTCGCGTGGTGCTGGCGGGCGGCGTGCTCGGGACGCTCGACCTGCTGTTCCGGTGCCGCGACGAGCTGGGCACGCTGCCGCACGTCTCGCCGATGCTCGGCCGGCGCGTGCGCACCAACAGCGAGGCGCTCACCGCGGTGCTCCAGCCGCCGGGGGAGGACCTGTCGCGGGGCCCGACGATCACCAGCGACTTCTACCCCGACCCCGACACCCACGTGACCCAGAACCGGTTCGTCGGCGGGTGGCACATGCGGCTCCAGGTCGGGCCGATCGTGGACGGGGAGCGCCGGTGGGGCCGCGCCGCGCGCACCCTCGGCCGGCTCGCGCTCTCGCCGGTGGCACAGGTCCGCGCGATGGCGGCGCGCGGCTTCGAGCGCCGGCTGACGGTGCTCACCGTCATGCAGCACCTCGACAACGAGCTGGCCTTCGAGCGCCGGCGGTCCCCGCTCCGGCCCTGGCGCCGGGTGCTGCGCTCACGCGCGGTGCCGGGACGCCAGGCGCCCAGCTACCTGCCGGTGGCCAACCAGGTCACCCGCGCCTTCGCCGAGTCCTCGGGCGGCACCCCGCTGAACCTGCTGGGCGAGACCGTCGGCGGACTGTCGGTGACCGCGCACATCCTGGGCGGTGCGGTGATGGGCGCCTCCCCGGACGACGGGGTCGTGGACACCTCGCACGAGGTGTTCGGCCATCCCGGCCTCTACGTCGCCGACGCCAGCACGATCCCGGCGAACCTCGGAGTGAACCCGTCGCTGACGATCACGGCGCTGGCCGAGCGCTTCGCCGCGCTGTTCCCCGACGCGCCCGAGGACGCCGTACGCCGGGCACCGATCGTGGCGCGCACCCGATGAGTGGCGTGCTCGCGCTGGTCCGCGCGTGGTCGGACCTCCCCGCACCGCGCCTCGACGACGTGTCCGGCACGCTGCGCGCCGAGTTCGTGGCGCCCCTGCGGCAGGTCGCCCCCGTCGGGCTCGGACTGGTCGGCCTCCCGCGCTGGCACGGCAAGCGGTTCGTCGCTGCCGGCCCGGGCGAGCTGACCGGGGTCAACCTCGTCCGGAGCCGCGACGGGTCGGGCTCCCTCGAGGAGCGGCTGCCCATGCGCGCCGTGCTCGGGACCGGCGTGGCCGACGGGCTGCCCGCGGTGGTCGTCACCTATCCGGTCGACGGGCCCCGGCCGTGGCGCTGGGTCCGCGACGAGCTGCGCGTGGCGCCCGACGGGTCGCTGGTCGGCATGTCGTACGTCGACCGCCCGCTGCTGCGCCGCGCCGGACTGCCGTTCCTGCTCCGACGCCCGGACGTGACCTAGGGTCCGGCTCCGAGGACCGCGCTGGTGCGCCCCAGCGGGCCGCGCCCGTCGGGATCGTCGATGGGCATGTGGACCGACCAGCCCGACGCGGAGCTCGCCACCGGGACCTTCTTCCACGGCTCGCGGCGGGGCCTCGCGGCTCGGGGTGCGTCGGCCCGGGGGCGTCGCGCTCGAGACCCGGCACGTTCGCGACTCCCCGCACCGGACCGCGACGCTGTTCTCGATGGCCGACCTGACCATCGGCGGCACCGGGCCGCTCACGGTCACCGGCGCGAGCAACGACGGCATCACCAGCAAGGACGGCCTGGTGATCCTGTCCGGGACGATCACGGTTGGGTGATGCCCAGTCGAACTGCCGGGGTTGTGGGGGGAGTGCGGCGTGCGTGTGCGCCTCCTGTGCGTCACCCGAGCTCGTCGGGCCGCGTCCCTAGAAGCTGTCGGCGACCATCACGGTGTCGTATCCGAGCGGCAGCCGTGCGGTCGTCGAGAAGCACATCATGGGCAGGGTCTGGCCCGGGTCGACCGACGGGCAGGAGCAGTCGACCTCAGCGAGCCACGTGCTGCCTCGGCGGAACGTGAACGCGTAGCGCAGGTCCGCCGTGTGGTCCCCGGTGTTGGTGACGCGCAACCCCTCGATCGTCGGCCCGCCGAGGGTCTCCTCGCCGACCGTCCATCCTCGGGCCGCCCGGAATCCCGCCAGCAGGAAGGCCTTGCCGGTCCGGACCTCCTGCGAGGTGACCGATGCGGGAGAGGTCGCGACCTCGTAGGCGCCGCTGTACTCGTAGGCGACGTGGCCGACCGCCGCGAGGCAACCGCCGACGGTCAGCACCAACGCGAGCACCGTGCCGAGGGCGATCGCCTGGAGCGGGTCGCGGCGTCGCTTCGCCGGGGTGACGGCGTAGAACCCCCAGGGGGTGAGCTGCGGCCCGGACTCGGGCTTGCGACGCAGGTGGACCATGTCGGCGACGGCTTCCTCAGGGCGCTCGCCCTGTTCTTTCCACGCTAGCCAGTCGGCACGGCTTCTGCCGCAGAAGTGCGGAACGATGCACGTGAGGTGCACCATCTGGAGTCAGCGGACCGCGCCGTCCAGCACGCTGGGCCGCATACCCGACGGCCGCCAGGGTGCGGCGACGACCTGCAGGTCGAGTGCCTGGTGCCCCAGGTCGGTGCGATCGCGGCCGAGCCGTGACCGCACGCGTCGCGGGTGATCGCCGCGCGGGGCCCGGAGGGAACGAACGGGGACGGGGCGGGTCGAGCAGTCAGGGGCGCCGGCGCGGCACCCAGAAGTTGACCACCAGGAAGGCGGCCGCCAGCGCCGCGGTGATCACCAGTGCGGTCATCACGATCCGTCACCCCGTTCTGTGTGCTCAGGTCTCGTGGGGCAGCGGTACCCCGCGGTCCGTGCCGCAATCGCCTCTCCGGGATCCCGCTCAGTCGAGGGGCACGGTGTCCCCCTGGGCGACCGGCCGCACGGTGGTGGGCGCCGACCGCTCTCGGCATTCCTGGAGGAAGTCCTCGAGCGGTGAGCGGAAGACCCGGTAGTCGTTGTGGTGGACGGGCACGGTGATCGCAGGTCTGAGCAGGTCGACGAGTCGGACGCCCTGGTGTGCGTCCATGGTCACCGTCATGCCCAGGATGCGTGTGCCGCCGAGGTGGACGAGCATCGCGTCGATCGGGCCGGTGCGGTCGCGGACGTCACGCAGCCAGGGTCGGTAGAGGGTGTCGCCGGTGATGTAGAGACGGAAGGGCTCGCTCGCGCCCGGGCTGTGCAGCTCCAACACCGAACCCATCACCGGCGGCAGCAGGGCCTGGGCGATGCCCGGTGCGTGGCGCCCGGGAACCGCCGTGATGGTCAGCCGGTGCCCCTCGGCCGCCAGCGCGGTCTGCTCCCACGGCGCGAGCCCCGCGGCGTGGCCGAACCCCCATCGATCCAGGCGCCGAGCCGCGCTGGGCGTGCTCAGCACCGGGAGGTCGCGGTCGAGCTGCTGGCGTGCCAACCGGTCGAAGTGGTCGCCGTGGAGGTGCGAGAGGACGACGGCGTCCAGCCTCGGGAGATCGGCCGGCTGCCGGGAGGGCTCGGTCAGCCGGCGGCTGAACAGGCCCTTGCCCAGGTAGGCGTGCTGTCCCCGATGGAGGAAGTTGGGGTCGGTCAGGATCGTGAACGGCCCCAGCCGCAGGAGGGTGGTGGCCGTGCCGATGAACTCCAACGTGCGGTGCATGCGCTCCGGTATCCGCGTCGCCGGGCGGCAACCCTCGGCGTCCTAGTCGGGCGGTTCGGAGAGGTCGAGCCCGTCGTCACCGTCGTCGCGCCGAGTCGCGGACCCGGACCGGGTCTCGATGCTCGGACTCGGCGCGTGGACGAGCCGCTCCTCAAGCTGCTCGACGATCATCTCCGAACGGACGGCCCCGGGAGGGGTGTCCATCAGGACCGCTCTGCAGGCGCGGGGCGGAGCCGGTGCTGATCACGGTGAGCTGCTGGGCCACGCGGCAACGCATCCGGGCGACGACGAGGTACCAGAGCGACGGGGTGTCCACACGGCGTACGTGGTGTCCTGGGTTCGAGGGGCCCTGCCGATTCGCCAACTCGCCAATTACGTGGTCTTCGTTCATCATCCTGCTCGATTCTGCGATGGCGCTGCTGCCCTGCCAGAGCGGAGTCGCGGCTGTTCACGACGCTCGCTTGGTACCCCGCCCGGAAGCGGCGACACCACCCAGGTGGGTGATTCGGGGGCGGCCGGCGATGGCAATACGGCCGGAATCGGTCCGACTTCGTCGCGGTCCGGAGTCGGCTCGTGCGCCTCGGCCAAAGGTCCCGAAGCTGCGGCCGAACGCCTCAGGCAGGCGCTGCGGACAAAAGCTACCGTCCAGTACGTGACGACGACACTGTTGATGACCGGGTTCCCCGGATTCCTCGGGTCGGCCCTGCTGCCGCGGGTGCTGGCCCGGCGCGACGGGGTGCGGGCGGCCTGCCTGGTGCAGCCCCAGCACCTGGAGGAGGCGCGCGAGCGCCTGGCCCAGATCGAGTTCGAGCACCCGCACGTGAGCGGTCGGGTGGACCTCGTCGAGGGCGACATCACTGCTCCGGACCTCGGCCTGGCCGCCGAGGTGCTGGCGGACCTCGCCGACGTCACCGAGGTGTGGCACCTCGCTGCCGTCTACGACCTCACGGTTCCCGAGGCCGTGGCCCGGCGGGTCAACGTCGACGGGACGGCACGGGTGCTCGACTTCTGCCGGTCGCGGGAGCGCTTCGACCGGCTGCAGTACGTCAGCACCTGCTACGTCAGCGGACGGCACGAGGGCCGCTTCACCGAGGACGACCTCGACACCGGCCAGGAGTTCCGCAACCACTACGAGTCCACGAAGTTCGAGGCCGAGGTGCTCGTACGCCGGGCCATCGGCCAGGGCCTGCGGGCCACCGTCTACCGGCCCGGCATCGTCGTCGGCGACTCCCGCACCGGTGTGACGCAGAAGTATGACGGCCCCTACTTCCTCGCCGCGTTCATGCGCCGCCAGCCGAAGCTGGCCGTCGTGCCCGCGGTCGGCGACGCCGACACCGTGCGGTTCTGCCTGGTGCCTCGCGACTTCGTCATCGGCGCGATGGACGCGCTTTCCGTGCTCGACCGCTCGGTCGGCCGCACCTACGCACTCACCGACCCCCGCCCGCCCACGGTCCGCGAGCTGGTCACCACGTTCGCTCGCCACCTGGGCCGCAAGCTGGTGTGGGTGCCGCTGCCCCTGCGCCCCACGCGTGCGCTGGTCTCGCTGCCCGGCATCGAGCGGCTGCTCGGCATCCCCGCCGAGTCGCTGGACTACTTCGCCTCGCCGACGACGTACGACACCTCGCACACGACCGCGGACCTCGAGGGCACCGGCGTCGCCTGTCCGGCGTTCGAGACCTACGCGGACCGGCTCCTCGACTACATGGTCGAGCACCCGGAGATCGACGCCGCGGCGATGGTCTGAGGGAGGACCACCATGGCCAGGACCGCCGTACCGCTGATCGTGAACGTCAGCCTCACCGGACGTGAGCGCGACTACGACGAGACCGTCACGTTCCTCAACCGCCCCTTCCGGGTGCGCCGGATGGGCACGGACGGCGACGTCGCCGCTGCCGAGGAGCTCGTGCGGACGATGGCGCCGCACGCCGCCGCGATCGCGGTCAGCGGCCTGCGCGAGGCCAAGGCCAGTGGCCTGTACGACGGCGACCCGGGCGCGATCGAGCAGATCACCCGGGCCACGGACGCCGTGCCGGTCACCGACGGCCGGGCCCTGCTGGGCGTGCTCCAGGAGTGGGCGGTCCGGCGCGTGCAGACCGAGATGCCGGGCTACTTCGACAACGCCCGGACGGTCGTGCTCGGTGGGTCCAACCACGGCCCGACCGTGCGGATCCTGCGCGAGTACACGGCCAATCTGGAGTTCGCCGACCCGCTGCTGCGCGTCGACCTCCCGGCGCGCCTCGACGCCAACCCGCTGCTGGCCGTCGCGGCCGACGTGGGCCGGGCATCGCTCGGCCTGCTGCCCGGCCTGGTGCAGTCACAGCTGCAGGCACCTGGCCAGCTGGTCAGCCACGCGCTCGCCCGGCGGGCGGCACGCGACTGCGACGTGGTGGTCGCGACGTACGAAGAGCTCGACGGCTTCGGCCTGGAGGACCTGGCCGGCAAGACCCTGATCACCATGTCGATCTCCGAGGAGCGGCTCGCCGACCTCGGCGACCGTGGCGTGGACATGGTGGTCGACGTGACACCCCAGCCGTTCGCGGTCACCGTCAGCGCCGCGGTGCTCGAGGCGTTGATGCTCGCGACCGTGCACGCGTCGGGGCGGCTGACCAACGACGACCTGCTCGAGATGATCGTCGCCGCGGGCTTCGAGCCGCGGGTGCTCTACCCCAACGGGTTCCGGCGCAAGAGCCGGTTCGCGTTCGTGATCCACCCGCTCTCGCAGCAGTACTTCTCCAAGATCGAGCCGCTTCGCACGATCTCGAAGGTGGCACCGGGTGTGGTGATGGACGCGGTGGAGAAGGCGGTCGCGTACGCCCCGCCGTTCACCTACAGCCACGTCACCGGCATCACCTCGCCGACCGGCGCCGAGGCGGAGGGCTGGCTGATCTCCGTGGGCGGTACGCCGAAGGAGCTCATGGCGCACAGCCCGGAGTTCACCTACGCGCGGCTGCTCGCCGCAGCCGAGACGGCCCGCAAGCTGGGTGCGCAGATCATGGGCCTGGGGGCGTTCACCAAGGTGGTCGGCGACGCCGGCGTCACCGTCGCGAAGAAGGCGCCGCTGCCGGTCACGACCGGCAACAGCTACAGCGCCGCGGGCGCGCTCTGGGCCGCCCACGAGGCGCTCGTGCAGCTCGGACTGGCGCCCGTCGACGACGAAGGCCACATCAAGGGCAAGGCGATGGTCGTCGGCGCGACCGGGGCGATCGGCTCCGTGTGTGCCCGGCTGCTCGCGCTCGCGAGCGCCGAGCTGTGGCTGGTGTCGCCGGAGTCCGCGAAGCTGTTGGCGCTCAAGCAGGACATCCAGCGCGAGAACCCGCGGGCGAAGGTCCACGTCGCCGCGACTCCCGACGGGCACCTGGGGGAGATGGACCTGATCGTGACCGCCACCTCCGGGGCGGGCAAGCGCGTGCTCGACATCATGGCGGTCAAGCCCGGCTGCGTGATCACCGACGTGGCCCGCCCGCTGGACCTCTCGGCCGAGGACGTGGCCCGGCGGCCCGACGTGCTCGTCGTCGAGTCGGGCGAGATCGAGCTGCCCGGCGACGTGCGGATGAAGAACATCGGGCTTCCCCCGAACGTCGCCTACGCCTGCCTCGCCGAGACCGTCGTGCTCGCCCTCGAGGGCCGCTACGAGACGTTCACGGTCGGGCGGAACATCGAGTGGGCGAAGGTCAAGGAGATCTACAAGCTGGGCCTCAAGCACGGCATGAAGCTCGCGACGATCTCGGGGGTCAACGGCGTCTACTCGGCCGAGGACATCGCCGAGATCCGCGACCGGGCGATCGCCGCTCGGGCGGCCCTGGACGGGCCCTCTGCCGGACGTGCCGGTCGGCGCTCCCGCGGGTGACGTTCGTCCCTGCCCGCGGGCGTGGACGCGGGCGACGATGAGGCCTACCGGACGGTAACCATAGTGAGGGTGTCATGGGTGGACGACAGCGGCTGAGCGGACAGGACGCGCTCTGGTTGGAGATGGACAAGCCCGGCAACCTCATGGTCGTCGACAGCCTCTTCTGGACCGAGACGCCGATCGACTGGGACCACTACCGCGCCCTGATGAAGGAGCGGTTCTGGGACAGGTACGCCGTCGTCCGCAGCGTGGTCGCCCGCGACGAGTCCGGCGCCCTGTGGTGGGAGGAGGCCCCCGACGCCGACCTCGACGACCGCTTCGAGCACGTGGTGCTGCCGGCGCCCGGCGGTGACGCCGAGCTGCAGGAGCTGATCGCGCAGCAGCGGGTGCTCCCGCTCGACCGCGGCGAGCCGCTGTGGCGGGCAATGCTGGTCGACGGTTTCCACGGTGGCAGCGCCGTGATCTTCCGGACCCACCACTCGATCGCCGACGGCATCCGGATGGTGCAGCTCGTGCTGCGCATCTTCGACACCAGCCCCCACGGTGGCACCCACCGGGCCCGGACGGGGTCGCGCGCAACCTCCGAGGTCGCCGTGGTCGAGCCGGCCGAGGCGACGCTGACCGAGCGCGCCATCTCCGCGGCCGCGACCTCGCTGCAGGTCGCCCGCAGCGCGATGACCAACCCCATCGGCGCCGCGCACAGCGCGCTGACGCTGTCGGAGTCGGTGCTGGGTCGCATCGGCGCGTTGCCGCTCGTCTCGGCGCTGCCCGGCGACGTCGACACCGCCCGCAAGCTGGTGCTCGGCACCCGCAACGACACGACCACGTGGAGCGGCACGGTCGGGGAGCGCAAGGCGATCACCTGGTCAGCGCCCCTGCCGCTGCCCGAGGTCAAGGCCGTGGCGCACGCCCACGGTGCCACCGCCAACGACGTGCTCGTCAGCTGCGTCGCCCAGTCCCTGCGGTCCTACCTGCAGGCGCACGAGGCCGTCTGTCACAGCGTGACCTGGGACGTGCCGGTCAACCTCAAGCCGTTCGACCCGGCGCTGCCGATCGAGCTCGGCAACAGCTTCGCCCTCGTGCAGCTCGAGCTCCCGACCAACATCGAGGACCCGGTGCGCGCGCTGGACGTCGTACGCCGGCGGATGAACCGGATCAAGAACGGCCACGAGGCCGTCGTCGACTACAGCATCCAGGCCGCGATCGGGCGGCTGAGCACCGTGCTCTACCGGGCGACGATCGACCTGCTCGCCAACCGCGCCATCGGGGTGCTGACCAACGTGCCCGGTCCCCAGGTGCCGCTCTACGTCGGTGGCCAGAAGGTCCAGGCGATGATGGGCTGGGCCCCGCTGACCGCCGACCAGGTGATGAGCCTGACGATCTACAGCTACGACGGCAAGGTGTTCGTGGGTCTCGCGGCGGACGCCGCGCTCGTGCCCGACCACGAGCAGATCGTCGACGGCTTCGCCGAGGCGTTCGCCCGGTTGGCCGAGTCCACGGAGCGGACCGCCCGGCGGTAGTGGTTGCCGCCGTTGGTTCATCCGGGGTAGCCGTCGTCCAGGTGCGTGCATCGCCAGGCGCCGGAGCGAGGTCATACCCGGGTTGTCTGTCGAGCGACGGCAACGCCGCGAGGTGCGTGCCTGGGTGGCGGGGACGCCCGACGAACCAACGGTGGTGACCACTGGGCCTGCGGGGGAGGCGCCAGCGGGCAGCGCCGTTGCCCGGATCACCCTGCGAGCGACGCAGGATGCGGTCGCCTGGATGTCAGACGGGCTCGGGAGACTCGCGCGGAGTCCGGAACGCACAACCGACCGGCACGCCCAGGCGGCTGAGCACCACTGCGGCGGGGCAGAAGCCCGTGATGCTCGCCTGCAGCAGGTTGAGCCCGACGAAGGCCGTGAGCAGCAGCCACCACGTCGAGACCAGGGCGACGAGCCCGACGCTGATCAGCGTGACGGTTCCGGCGACGGTGAGGACGGCGCGGTCGAGGTTCATGAGCTGCGGTTCCTTTGCGATGGGGTGCTGGGGCGGGCGGCAGCGAGGCGACGGGGGTCCAAAGACCCGGTCGCCGGGTCGCTGGACCCTCGCTCAGCATATACCCCTGGGGGTATACCTGGTGACACGGAACCCACATCCAGAGGAGGAAGACGATGCGCGCGAAGGTCCTGGTGCTCGGCGCCAACTTCGGAGGGATGACGGCCGCACTCGCCGTCCGTCACGAGCTCGAGGGCGACGTGGACGTGACGGTCGTGTCGGCCAGCGACCACTTCCTCTTCAACCCCAGCCTGATCTGGCTGCCGTTCGGCAAGCGCGACCGTGCCGACATCACCTTCCCGGTCGCGCCCACGCTGGAGTCGCACGGCATCGAGTTCGTGCACGCGGCGGCGACCGGGGTCGATCCCGTGGGCAAGAAGGTCACCATCGACGACGGTCGCGAGCTCGACTACGACTACCTGGTGATCGCGACCGGATACCGCAACAAGAGCGACGTGGTGCCCGGGTTCACGGAGAACGCCAACACGATCACGACCCTCGTCGAGGCCGAGCGCACCGGGGTCGCCTGGCAGCGCTACCTCGAGGCGTCCCGCGGACCCCGAGGCCCCCAGGACGTGGTGATCGCCGCCACCCAGGGCGCCGGCTGCTTCGGCGCAGCGTACGAGTTCCTCTTCAACACCTCCTACCAGCTCAAGAAGGCGGGCCTGCGCAAGCAGGTCAAGCTGACCTACGTGACCTCCGAGCCGTTCCTCGGGCACTTCGGCATCGGGGGACTCCCGCACGGCGAGCAGCTGCTCGGCATGTTCTTGAAGAAGGAGGGCATCGAGACCCGCCTGAACGTGGGCATCGACCACGTCGACGAGGGCTCCGTCGTGCTCGCCGGCGGCGAGCGGCTGCCGTTCGGGTTCGGCATGGTGGTGCCGCCGTTCCTCGGCCAGGAGTTCCTCACCCGGTCCGACGGCCTCGCGGACGAGAAGGGCTACGTCCAGGTGCGTCCGACCTACCAGAGCGAGAAGTACGACGACGTCTACGCGGTCGGCGTGGCTGCGGCCGTCGACGTCCCGTGGCAGACCCCGACCCCGGTGGGGATCCCCAAGACCGGGTTCCCGACCGAGGTGATGGCGCACACCGCGGCGGCCAACATCGCCGCGCAGGTCAAGGGGGAGGCGCCCACGCAGACCAAGGCCTTCGGCGACATCAAGGCGGTCTGCGTGATGGACGCCGGCAACAACGGCGTGATCATCCTCGCCGACAAGATGCTGCCCCCGCGCAAGCACGGGGTGCTGATCCCTGGCCCGCAGGCGCACCTGATGAAGCTGGGTTTCGAGAAGTACTTCCTCTGGAAGATGCGCAACGGGCACGTGCAGCTGCCCTGACTCCTGCAGCTGCGCGAGGGGGAGGCCGTGGCGGTCGCTCAGCCCGGGTCCGGGCTCAGGTGGCCGCCACGGCCGATGCCACGGCCGCGAGCACCACGAGGAAGCCGGCCAGCTCGACCATGCCGATCGTGCCGGGTCGCATGCCCGACCAGTCGCGGCGCAGTGCCCGGGCCGCGAGCACCACGAACGGGACCACCAGGAACCACCCGCCGGGCAGGCCCCAGGCGACGGCCAGCGCCACCGATCCCAGCGCCGCGGCGACGGCGTACCACCGCGACGCGGTCGCGTAGCGGGGGTCACGGCGCTCGCGCAGCAGCGACTTCACGTGCAGCGTCGAGCCCAGGAGCACCAGCGCGCAGACCAGCGTCAGCAGCCAGGTGTGGGCCGAGACCGCGCCGAGCAGGCTGCCGGGTGCCCAGGTGTCCGGGTCGTCGCCCACGAGAGCCGTGACGACCACCATGGCCGAGCACTGCGCGACGAACACCGCGTCGTTGACCACGTCGCGCTCGCGGTTGCGCCGGGCGTAGGCGAGGTTGATCGCGAACGACGCGAGGTAGACGAGCGCCACCCAGAGCAGCCACGGCCGCAGCGCCACCGCCGCCGCGCCCGCCGGGGCGAACGCCGCGACCCAGATCGCCAGGGGGCGCCGGAACCGCTCGGGCCGACGCGCGCGCACCTGGCTGAGCACGAAGTACGACGCCGGGTAGGCCGCGACCCAGGCCCAGGCGAGCGGCAGCCAGGCCCAGGCCGGGTCGCCGGCCAGGAACCCGAGCGCCAGCGGGAGACCGAGGAACGCCCACGCGCCGTGCTGCGGCGGGAACAGTGAGGTGCGCTGGACGGCGCGCGCCGGCGGCGGTGCTGCGGTGGTCACGGCCCGAGCCTACGAACCCCGGCACGCCTGCGCATCCGGGGGAATGGCTGCGCCCCGCCGGATGCTGTGTACGATGTTGTCGGAAGCAACTGGATCCGGCCGCACGTCGTGGGCCGGTGCTCCGCGCCGAGTCCCGGCCGTCTAGCCCGGCACTCAACGATCGCGCAGATCCGTGGACCAGTAGGTCGAGAAGCGCGTCGCCCGGGCGCACCAGCTCGCCGCACCGCAGAGTCGTTGCACACCGGGCACACTCCGGAGGAGGGGTTCTTGGCTCGACAGGGCCAGCGCCAGTCGGCGGGTCGCCGTGCACCGGCACGCAACCAGCGCCGCGGCGGCCGCACGCTCGACAACGAAGGCATCATCCCGGTGCTCGCCCGCGCCGTGCGCGAGGTCGAGACCGCCGTGCAACGCGGTGCCGTCGCGCCCTCGACCCGGACGAAGTTCCAGGTCGTCGCGCTGCTGGTGCGCGAGGAGCGGGCCCGGGTCAAGGCCGACGCCGAGAGCACCGAGGCCCAGCGCGCCGAGCAGCTCAAGCGGCTCGACGGGATCGCGACGATCCTGGCCAAGAGCGCCGCCCGGGAGACCTCCCTGCTCGCGCTGCTCGCCGAGCAGGCCGAGGTCTCCGACGCCGCCCGCGAGCTGCGCCGCCGGATGATCGAGGCCGCGGGCCTCGAGGCCGAGGAGGAGGAGCCCGAGGCGCCCGAGGCGCTGGCCGTGGTGACCGCCCCCAACCGCCGGGTCGTGCCGCAGTCGGTGATCCAGCGCCAGCTCTCCAACCCCTTCCTCGTCCCCGACTTCTCCGCCGTCCAGCAGGGCAGCGGCCACGCCCGCCGCCTGGCCGGGTGGGAGCTGCTCGGCCCGCTGTTCCGGTCCTTCGAGTACGCCGCGAACGGCATCTCGTGCATGCCGCTGCCCGAGCCGATCTCGGCGGTCAAGCTGCCGGACGGTCGCGAGCTCATGCACCACCAGGCCCAGCTGGTCGCCGGTGCGGGCAGCGGGCACCGGACGTTCCTGCTCGCCGACGAGCCCGGACTGGGCAAGACCGCCCAGGCGCTGCTCGCGGCCCAGGCCGCCGAGGCCTACCCGCTGCTGGTCGTCGTACCCAACGTCGTGAAGACCAACTGGGCCCGCGAGGTCGGGCTGTGGACGCCCAACCGGACCGTGACCGTGATCCACGGCGACGGCGAGGACGTGGACGGCTTCGCCGACATCGTGGTCATCAACTACGAGGTGCTCGACCGCCACGTCGGCTGGCTCGGCCAGCACGGCTTCCGCGGGATGGTCGTCGACGAGGCGCACTTCATCAAGAACAAGTCCTCCCAACGCTCCCAGCACGTGCTGCAGCTCTCCGACCGGATCCGCAGCCGCTACGCCCGGCCCCTGCTGATGGCGCTGACCGGCACGCCGCTGATCAACGACATCGAGGACTTCCAGGCGATCTGGGAGTTCCTCGGCTGGATCGACGAGAAGAAGCCGCTCGGCACCCTGATGGACGCCCTCGAGGACACCGGCCTCACGCCCGCCGACCCGAGCTTCTACCCCAACGCCCGCCGCGCGGTGGTCGACATGGGCATCGTGCGCCGGCGCAAGATCGACGTCGCCGCCGACATCCCCGCCCGGCGGATCGCCGACCTGCCGGTCGAGCTCGACGACGAGGCCGGCCGCTCGATCCGCGAGGCCGAGCGCGAGCTCGCCCGCCGGCTCGTCGAACGCTACGAGATGGCGCTGGCCACCCGCAAGGAGGGCCGCACGGTCGAGGGCATCGACCACGAGCTCGTCCGTCGCGTCGCGACGTGGGAGCGCGAGGACATGGACACCTCGAGCGGTGAGAACGTGTTCAGCATGATGCGACGCATCGGCCGGGCGAAGGCCGGGCTCGCGTCCGACTACGCCGCCCAGCTCGCACGCAGCGTCGGCAAGGTCGTGTTCTTCGCCAAGCACATCGAGGTCATGGACACCGCCGAGCAGACCTTCGCTGCGCGCGGCATCCGTTACTCGTCGATCCGTGGGGACCAGACGACCGCGGTCCGTCAGCGCAACATCGACGCGTTCGTCAACGACCCCGAGGTCTCGGTCATCGTCTGCTCGCTGACGGCCGCCGGCGTGGGCGTCAACCTGCAGGTCGCCTCCAACGTCGTGCTCGCCGAGCTGTCCTGGACCGACGCCGAGCAGACCCAGGCGATCGACCGGGTCCACCGCATCGGGCAGGAGGAGCCGGTGACGGCGTGGCGGATCATCGCCTCGCAGACCATCGACACCCGGGTCGCCGAGCTCATCGACAGCAAGGCCGGCCTGGCCGCCGTCGCCCTGGACGGGTCCGACGAGGAGATCGGCTCGTCGGTCGACATCCAGCTCGAGGCGCTGGTCGCACTGCTCACCCGCGCGCTCACCGAGGCCGAGGAGCAGGCCGCGTCCTGACCCCGTGCGGTCGGCCGGGCGGGACACTGAACCGCACGGGCCGTTCCTGCGTGACACGGGGTGGGAGGTGTGATGGCCGGCGACAACCAGGGGAGCCCCGAGGCGCTCATGCAGCAGCTGCACGACGAGCATGCCGCCGCGCTCTGGGGCTACTGCCTGCGGCTGACCGGGCAGGACCGCGCCCGCGCCGAGGACGTGGTGCAGGAGACGCTGCTGCGCGCCTGGCGCAACTTCCCGGCCCTCGACGAGACGCACGGCTCGGTCCGCGCATGGCTGTTCCGCGTCGCCAAGAACATCGTGATCGACGAGTGGCGCACCAAGCGGTCCCAGAGCGAGATCGCCGTCGCCGACGTACCGGAGGGCCCCGGGGAGCCCGACCGCACCGACCAGGTGCTGCTGTCGTGGGTGGTCGCCGACGCGCTCACCCGGCTCTCCGCCGAGCACCGGGCGGTCCTGCTGGAGTGCTACTACCGCGGGCAGTCGGTCGCCGAGGCGTCCCGTCGTCTCGGCGTCCCCGAGGGCACCGTGAAGTCGCGCACCCACTACGCCCTGCGCGCGCTGCGGCTCGCGCTCGAGGAGAGCGGGGTCGTGGCATGAGCACCCCCTGCGAGCTCTCTCACCTCGACGGTGCCTACGTGCTGGGTGCGCTCGCACCCGAGGAGCGCCTGGAGTTCGAGCGGCACCTGCGCGGGTGCCCGGCGTGTGCCAGGTCGGTGCAGCAGCTCGCCGGCCTGCCCGGCCTGCTGTCCCAGGTCTCGGCGGAGGTGCTCGAGTCCGACCCGGTCGAGGTGCCCGTCCCCGACACGCTGCTGCCGGCGCTGGTGCGGGAGGTACGCCGTGGCCGACAGCGGCTGCGCTGGACCGCCGGCCTCGCCGCGGCCGCAGCCGTCGTGGTGGTTGCCGGCGTCTCGGTCGCGGTCGTCGCGACGGGCGACGGTGACGGCACCCCGCAGGCGACCCCCACGATCTCGGCGGCGCCCTCCCGGCAGATGACCCCGCTCGACGCCAGCGGCACGACCGGCTGGCTGACGCTGACCTCGGTGGCCTGGGGCACCCGCCTCGAGCTGACTTGCAGCTACCCGCTGCCGGAGGGCTACCACGGCGGCGGCCCGCCGACGTACGAGATGGTCGTCCGCACGCGCGACGGTGCCATCGAGCGGGTCGCGAGCTGGCGCGGTGTCGCCGACCGGCCGATCACGGTCGCGGGGGCCACGGCGCTCGACGTCGCCGAGATCGCCTCGGTCGAGGTGCAGACCTCTGACGGACACCGCGTCCTGCGTCTCACCCAGTGAGCCGGCAGGCCCCGACGAGCCCAACCTCCGAACCCCGCAACCACCTCAGCCGCTGAACGCCTGCAGGAACCGGTCGCGGAACGAGTCCATGGGCCAGACGGTGGCGTCGGGGGAGGGGTGCAGCCCGGGCTGCCAGCCCCAGCCGGCGATGCGATCGGCGACCCGCGGGTCGCGGCTGATCACCGAGATCGGTACGTCGTGCCCGGGGTCGGGCCCGGTGACGTAGGAGTGCGGCTGGTGGTCGCCGAGCACCACCAGCACCAGGTTCGGGTCGCGGTAGGTGTCCAGGAACGAGACCAGCGTGCTCATCGTGTACTCGATCGACTGGCCGTAGAGCCGGCGCACGTCGGAGGAGTCCGGCTGGGTGGGCGTGTCGTCGAACACCGATCCGTCGCCGACCCGGTCCCAGGGCACCAGGTGGGGTGACGGCGCCCACGGGTGGTGGCTGGAGACCAGGTCGATCTCGGCCATCACCGGCCGGCGGTGCTTCGGGGCGAGCTCGAGCCGGCGGAACGCCGCGAGCGTGTACTGGTCGGGCATCGTGGCGTAACCGAACCGTGGCCCCTGGTAGTCGACGTTGCGCGAGTCGTAGAGCTGGTCGAAGCCGTAGAAGCCGGCACCCTCGGGCCAGTCGCGGGTGTTCGCGGGCACGTCGAAGACCGTGCGCCAGCCGGCGCCCTCGAACGCAGAGGTGAGCGTCAGCCGGTCGGCGCCGAGCAGCTGGTCGTAGCGCCGCTGGCTGTCGACCCACAGCCCCGACTCCAGCGTGGAGTGCGCCAACCAGCTCGCGGCCCCGAACGTCGGGGAGGTCAAGAAGGCGCTCCGCGACGACCAGCCCGCGGCCCGCAGCCGCCGGGTCCCGGCGTCCAGCACCGCGTCCACACCCGCGTCGATGTCGGGGGCGAAGTCGGTGCCCTGCACGGCCACCCGGCCGTAGGACTCGACGAACACCACGAGGACGTCCTTGCCGCGCAGGCCGCGCAGCAGGCTGTCGGGCGGCGAGGTGGCGTAGCGGTCGGTGGAGATGTCGTGGCCGAACGTGCGCCGGTCGGCCAGGTCGGCCCGCATCTGCCGCACCTCGTCATAGGCCAGCACCGCCGCACCGCTCGTGCCCGCCGGCGCGATCTGCACCAGCACGACCGACGGCAGGGCGAGCGTCAGCCCGACCACGGCCGCGGTACGCCGATGGGTGGCCGCGGTCGCGGAGACCCGGACGGTCGCGAGCGCGAGCAGCACCAGCACCACGAGCACGAGCAACCCCACACCCACGGCGGTCGCCCGCGCGGCGGCGACACCGATCGAGTCGCCCAGCACCCCGACCCCGGGGCCGAGGTAGACCCAGTCCGCGAGCGGGTCGAAGGGCCGGTCCAGGATCCGCTGGAACCCGAGGTCGAGCGCCTTGACGACCACCGCGGCCCCGATCAGCAGGCCGAGCACCACGGCCAGCACCCGACGGGTGCGGCGCCACGGCACGAGCGCGACCGCCACCACCAGCAGCGCCTCGGGCGGCGGGCGCAGGAGGTCCGCGGGACCCTCGGGGAGCACCAGCGCAGCCCACACGATGCCCAGGGCGGCCAGCGTCAGCCCGCCGCCGCGGGGGTACGCCGGCGGTGCGTCGCCCGACCGGCGGCTGCGGGTGAGCCACCAGACGTCGCGCCCGAACGACTCGGCCAGCAGCGCCAGCGCGACCACGAGGACCGCCTCCACGAGCGTCCGGGGCAGCACGTCCGCCACCGCGACCGCGAGCGTGACGCCCTGGACCGCGGCCACGACCTTGCGCCACGGACGCTGCGGCACCGGACGGCGCAGCCAGGGCCACACCCGCTCGGCCAGCCAGAGCAGGTAGCGGGCCGCGCCGATCGCCAGGACCCACCAGCCGACCGCGGCGGCGACGTACGCGCTCAGCGCGGCGATCAGGAACGCGTCGGTCTCCATGTCGAAGCGGGCCCCGAACGCCGAGACGGTGCCGGTGCGCCGGGCCACCTGGCCGTCCACCCAGTCCAGGGCGAGCGCCACCGCGACCAGCACGAGCCCAGTGGGGGTGGGGCCGATTGCCGCGAACGCGACGGCCAGCGCGGCGCGGGTCGCCGTCACCAGGTCGGCCGGTCGGTGAACCAGGAGCACCATGCCTCCGTGTGTGGGGTGTGACCAGTCGTACGGAGCCGGCACCGGCCGGGTTCACCTCGACCCGTGAAGCGTGCGCGTTCTGGGTCGAGACGCCCGGGCGCGGAGCGCTCCGTCCGGTGGAGCTCGCGCCTCCCGGCCCGGGTGAGGTGCTGGTCCGTGCACTGCACTCGGGGATCAGCCGCGGGACCGAGACGCTCGTCTACCGCGGGCAGGTGCCGGCCGACCAGCACGAGGCCATGCGGGCCCCGCACCAGGAGGGGAGCTTCCCCGGCCCGGTGAAGTACGGCTACCTGGGCGTCGGACGCGTCGAGGAGGGTCCCGACGACCTCGTCGGCCGCACGGTGTTCTGCCTGCACCCCCACCAGACGGCGTACGTCGTCCCCGCTGCCGCGGTCACCCCGGTGCCCGACGGCGTACCGGCGCGCCGGGCGGTGCTCGCCGGCACCGTCGAGACCGCCCTCAACGCGCTGTGGGACCTCCGGCCGCTGATCGGCGACCGGGTCGCGGTCGTGGGCGCGGGCATGGTCGGGTGCAGCGTGGCGCGGCTGCTGGCCCGGGTCCCGGCCACCGAGGTGACGCTGGTCGACGTCGACCCCGACCGGGCCGCGGTGGCGAGGGCGCTCGGGGTCGGCTTCGCGATCCCGGACGAGGCTGCCGGCGGGCGCGACGCCGTCGTGCACTGCAGCGCGACGTCCGAGGGGTTGCAGCTCGCCCTCGACCTGCTCGGACCGGAGGGCACCGTGCTCGACCTGAGCTGGTACGGCGACCGCCCGGTGCAGGTCGCGCTCGGTGGGGCGTTCCACTCGGGGCGGCTCGCGATCCGCGCCAGCCAGGTCGGCACGGTCGCCCCGGCCCGCCGCGGCAGCCGCAGCCACGCCGACCGGCTCGCGCTCGCGCTCGAGCTGCTGCGCGACCCCGCGTTCGACGAGCTGCTGACCGGGGAGTCGGACTTCGCCGACCTGCCCCAGGTGATGGACGACCTGGCGGCGGGCCGGCTGCCCGCGCTGTGCCACACGATCCGCTACGACACCGCGCCCGGCCCCAGGAAGGACTCACCGTGTACACCGTGACCGTCCGCGACCACATGATGATCGCCCACAGCTTCACCGGCGAGGTGTTCGGACCTGCCCAGCGGCTGCACGGGGCGACGTACGTCGTCGACGCGGCGTTCTCGGGTCCCGAGCTCGGCCCGGACGGCATCCTGCTCGACATCGGCCGGGCGGGGGAGCTGCTGCGCGAGGTGCTGGGCGGCCTGACCTACCGCAACCTCGACGACGAGCCGGCGTTCGCGGGGGTGAACACCTCCACGGAGGTGCTGGCCCGCGTCGTCGCCGACCGGGTGGCCGCCGGGGTCGCCGGCCTGGGCCCCGTCACCGGCCTGCGCGTCACGCTGCACGAGTCGCACATCGCCTCCGCGAGCTTCGAGAGGCCCCTGTGAGCATCCACCTGGTCGTGCCCGCCGGCATCGACGATCCCCGGCGGCCGAGCGGGGGCAACGTCTACGACCGGCGGATCAGCGACGGGCTCGGCGCCGTCGAGCACACCTCGACGCGGACGGTGCCGGACGGGTCGCTCACACTGGTCGACGGACTGCTGACGACCCCGGCGCTCGTCGCCGAGGCGTCCCGGCTGCGCCTGGTGGTGCTCGTGCACCTGCCGCTCGGACTGCCTCCGGGGGCGGCCGCCCCGTGGGAGCGCGACGTCCTGCGGGCCGCGGCCGGTTCGATCACGACCAGCCGGTGGACGCGCGACTGGCTGGTCGAGACCTACGGCCTCGACCCCGGGCGCGTCCTCGTCGCGGAGCCGGGGGTCGACCCGGCCCCCGTGGCCCCGGGCTCGCCGGCAGGTGGGTCGCTGCTGTGCGTGGGAGCCGTGACCGCGCTGAAGGGGTACGACGTGCTGGCCGCCGCGCTCCGCCGTCTCGACGACCTGGCGTGGACGTGCCGCGGGATCGGGTCGGTCGACCTCGAGCCCGACCTCGCGGCGGGGCTGGGGGAGGCCGTGCGGCTGAGCGGAACGATGACCCGCGACGAGCTCGCGTCGGCGTACGCCCAGGCCGACCTGCTGGTGCTCGCGTCGCGGACCGAGACCTACGGCATGGTCGTGACCGAGGCGCTGGCCCACGGGACGCCGGTCGTCGCGACCGACGTCGGCGGGGTGCGCGAGGCGCTGGGGGACGGCGGCGTGCTGGTCCCACCGGAGGACCCTGCGGCGCTGGCGGGCGCGCTCCGCACCTGGCTCACCGACGAGGAGCACCGAGCGGGCCTGCGGGCGGCGGCGGTGCGCCGGCGTGAGGAGCTGACCGGGTGGGACCGGACCACGGCCCTGGTCGCCGAGGCCCTGGAGGTGCTGCGATGAGGTGGTGGCGGGTCGCCGGTGGCGGGCTGGTCCTCGCGGTCGTCGTGGCGCGGGTCGGGACCGGGCCGTTCGTCGACGCGGTGCGGTCCACGACGCCGCTGGCCGTGGTCGTCGCGCTGGTCGTCACGGCCCTGACGACGCTGTGCTGCGCGTGGCGATGGCGGGTCGTGGCCGCGCGACTCGGGATCGACGTACCCCTTCGGCCGGCAGTCGGCGCGTACTACCGCTCGCAGTTCCTCAACGCCACGCTCCCGGGCGGGGTGCTCGGCGACCTGCACCGCGCGGTCCGCCACGGGCTCAAGCCGGTGGCGCTGGAACGGGTGGCGGGTCAGGTCGTGCAGGTGGTCGCTTCCCTCGGGGTGCTGCTCGCGGTCTCGCCCTGGCCGCTCGCCGCGTCCGCCGTCGCGGCCGTCCTCCTCGCCGGGCTGGTGCGATGGCCGCAGGTCGTCGCGGCCTCGATGCTGGCCGCCGCCGGCCACGTCGTGGTGTTCCTCGTCGCAGCCCGGGCGGCCGGCACGGACGCGCCGCTGACCGCGCTGCTGCCGCTGGCACTGGTGGTGCTGCTCGCCGCCGCGATCCCGCTCAACGTGGCCGGGTGGGGTCTCCGCGAGGGCGCCGCCGCCTGGGCGTTCGCCGGCGCCGGCCTCGGCGCCGCTCAGGGCGCGACGGTCGCGGTGTTGTACGGCGTGCTCGCGCTCCTGGCGACGCTGCCCGGTGCGGTCCTGCTGACCCGGGGGATGGTGGCTCGTGGCTGATCGGCCCTACACCCTGCTCAGCTGCGGGATGTCGCTCGACGGCTACCTCGACAGCGCCGCGGACCAGCGGCTGATCCTGTCCAACGACGCCGACCTCGACCGGGTCGACGCCGTCCGGGCCGAGTGCGACGCGATCCTCGTCGGCGCCGCCACGGTGCGCAACGACAACCCCCGGCTGCTCGTGCGCAGCGCCTCGCGCCGCGACCACCGCGTGGCTCGGGGCCTGGACCCGTCCCCGGTGAAGGTCACGGTCACCGGACGCGGGCGCCTCGACCCCCGTGGCCGCTTCTTCACCACCGGCGACTCGCAGAAGCTCGTCTACAGCCCCACCGGCACCACTCCCGAGCTGCGCTCCCGGCTGGGCTCGGTGGCGACCGTGGTCGACGGCGGATCCCGCGTCACCATGCGCCGGATGAGCGAGGACCTCCACGAGCGCGGGGTGCGCCGGCTCATGGTCGAGGGCGGCGGGACGATGCACACCCAGTTCCTCACCGAGGACCTCGCCGACGAGCTGCACCTCGTGGTCGCGCCGTTCTTCGTGGGCGACTCGCGGGCGCGCCGGTTCGTCGACGACGGCCCGTTCCCGTTCCGGCCCGACCGGCCGGCTCGGCTCGTCGACGTACGCCGCATCGGCGAGGTCGTGCTGCTGCGCTACGCGCTGTCGCCGCGGTTCGAGGACGCGTCGTGACGCCGCGGGTCCGCACCGAGATCATGGTGCCGCTGCGCCTGCCGGACGGCTGGTCGGCCCTGGCGTGCGTGTTCACGTTCGACGGGCTCGGCGACACCCGCGAGCACCTCGCGCTGCGGCTCGGCTCGCCCGGTGACACGCCCCTCGTCCGCGTCCACAGCGAGTGCCTCACCGGCGACGTCTTCGGCAGCCAGCGCTGCGACTGCGGGCCCCAGCTGCACGAGTCGTTCCGCCGGGTCGAGGCCCGCGGCGGCTACGTGCTCTACCTGCGCCAGGAGGGCCGCGGCATCGGGCTCTATCCCAAGCTCGACGCCTACGCGCTGCAGGATGCCGGGCTCGACACGTTCGAGGCGAACCTCGCGCTCGGGTACGCCGAGGACGAGCGCGACTACTCGGTCGCGGCCCAGATGCTCACCGCTTTGGGTGTCTCCCGGATCGCCCTGCTGACCAACAACCCCGACAAGGCCGAGCAGCTGGCGCTCGCCGGCATCACCGTCGCCGCCCGAGTGCCCACGGCCGTGCACCGCTCGGAGGCCAACGCCCGTTACCTCGCCGCAAAGGCGCAGCACGCCGACCACACCCTGGACCTCGGCGCCTGACGGCCGGGAATGCCGCACGCGCCGCGAGCGCTCTGCAGGTCATGGAGCATCGGGTGATCGTGTCGGGGGACCGCATCGAGACGGGGCGTCTCGTGCTGCGGCCGTGGCGCGTCGCGGACGCCCCCGAGGCGCTCGCCGTCTACGGCGCCGAGGACGTGACCCGCTGGCTGAGCCCGGCGATGGAACGGGTCGCCGACCTCGCCGAGATGGAGGCCCTGCTCGCCCGCTGGGCCGCCGACGAGCTCGAGCCGCCCCAGCGCCGCTGGGCGGTCGAGCTGGGTGAGGACGGCACGCTGGTCGGCAGCGCCACCCTGCGCGCGCTCCCGCCCGGCCACGAGGACCTCGAGGTCGGCTGGCAGCTAGCCCCGGCCCACTGGGGCCGCGGGCTGGCCACCGAGGCCGCCCACGCGGTGGCGCACTACGCGTTCGACAGCGGAGCCGAGGAGCTGTTCTCCGTCGTCCGGCCGCGCAACGCGCGCGGCATCGCCACCGCCCGACGCATCGGCATGGAGTGGGTGGGCGAGACCGACAAGTACTACGACCTCCGGCTCCAGGTCTACCGCCTGCGCAAGGCCGACCTCGACATCGCCGAGGTCGGCACCTCCGCGCGCCGCTAACCCAGTCGGGCGCGGGCGCAGCCCAGGCGGTGGAGGCGGGCGACCATCTCGGCGGCGGCCTCCGGACTCGTCGTGGGGAGGTCCGCATACGGCAGGGTGGCTCCCACCTCGACCGACTTCGCCGCCCCCCAGGAGTGGTAGGGGAACACGTCGACGCCGTCGAGCTCGGGGTGCGCGGCGGCGATCCGGGCGACGTGCTCCAGGTGCTCGTCGGTGTCGTTGACCCCCGCGACGAGCGGCACCCGCAGCCGCACCCGCTCGCCGAGCTCGAGCAGCCGCTCGAGGTTGGCGAGGATCGGCCCGGGGCGGACGCCGGTCAGGCGCCGGTGGTCCTGCTCCCCGGTGGCCTTGACGTCGTAGAGCCAGAGGTCGACGAGGCCGACCATGCGCAACAGGGTCTGCTCGCCGGCGAAGCCGCTGGTGTCGAGGCAGGTGTGCACCCCGGCATCGCGGGCGAGGCCGAGCAGGGCCTCGGTGAACGCAGGCTGCGCCAGCGGCTCCCCGCCCGAGAGGGTGAGTCCGCCACCGGAGGCGGCGTAGTAGTCCCGGTCGCGCAGCACCTCCTCGACGACGCTGCCCGCCGTGCGGACCGCGCCGACGACCCGCAGCGCCGGGCAGCGCGGCTGGTGCGGCAGCGGCACGGGCGCCCCGGGCACCGCGTCGCGGCACTCCTCGCACCCGGGACAGAGGCCGGCCCGGACGGCGAGCTGCGGGCGGTGCAGCCAGGACTCGGCGTTCTGGCACCACCCGCACCGCAGCGGGCAGCCCTTGAGGAACACCGTGGTCCTGATGCCCGGGCCGTCGTGGACGGCGAAGCGCTGCACGTCGAAGACGGTGCTCTCCACCGTCGCCGGTGGCGTGGGGTCAGTAGAGGGTGCGCTCGAGGATCTCACGCTGCACGTCCTCGGGCAGGTCGACGAACCGGGCGCTGAAGCCACCGACGCGCACGAAGACGTGCCGGTACTGGTCGGGGTGGGCGAGTGCGGCCTCGAGCTCGCCGCGTCCGGTGACCGTGACCATCAGCTGGCTGCCACCGCGGGCGAAGTAGACGGAGAGCAGCGCCTCGACCAGCTCCCGGTGGTCGCGGAACAGCTCGCGCGACAGCGAGAGGTTCTGCACCGCGCCGGCGTGGATCGCGGGGGAGGGGCAGACGACCGAGTTCATCCGTGCCGTCAGCCCCGAGACGTCGGCGCCGCCCGTAGGGGCGTTGCCGTTGGCCATCGGCGTGCCGTTGTGTCGCCCGTCGGCGGAGGCGGCGGTGTGGGCGCCCATCAACGTGTTGGCGCTGTTGTTGATCACGACCACGAGATAGCTGGAGAGCCCGACCCGGTCCGCCTGCGCGCGGGTCTGCTCGCAGACGTGCTCGTGGACGCGCACCAGCATGTCGTCGGCCTCGGGGTCGTCGTTGCCGTACTTCGGTTGCGCGAGCAGGAGGTGTCGCAGCGGCTCGGCGCCGGCGAAGTCCTCGCGCAACGCGGCGAGCAGCTCAGCCGCTCCGACCACCTGGTGCTCGAAGACGAGCCTGCGGATCGCGAGCAGGCTGTCGGCGGTGTTGGTGTTGCCGTAGGTCTCGAGCGTTCCCGCGAGCAGGTCGAGCCCGCCGTCGTGGAACGCCCGGCCGCGTTCGAGGCAACCTTCGTAGAGCAGGCTGAGGTAGAGCGCGCTGAACTCGCGGGCGCAGACGTCGTACTCCACGCGCTCCTGCTCGGCCAGCCGGCGGACCAGGTGGTCGACCTGTCCGGTGTACGCCGCCCAGAGGTCCTCGAACGTGCCGTAGGTCTCCAGGCCACCCAGGTCGGGTCCCACGCGGCGGCCGGTCCGCTGGCACACGCCGTGGAAGAGGGCGGCCTCGAGCGCCTTGAGCAGGTTGATCACGCCGCTGGGCGTGGCGAAGCTGCGCCCGTCGAGGATCAGCTCGCCGCAGCCGTAGGGGACGTACTGCTCGGCCTCCTCGCGGCTGACCCCCATCGCCGCGGCGGCGGCCGGCACGTTGACGTCGTCGTTGTAGAGGATCGGGAACGTGCGGCCCTCGCCGATCGCGTCGAGGCCGCGGGCGAGCAGACGCGGGTCCTGACCGGTGTGGAAGCGCAGGGAGAGCTGGGGCTCGGCCTCGAGCACGGTGCGGGAGGTCTCGATCGCGAGCAGCGCGAACCGGTCCGCCGTCGCGGGGTCGGGGCGACCGACTCCTCCGACGACGACCCGGTTGTGCACGCGGGTCAGCCGCGCGGCCATCAGCCGCCACAGCGACTGGGTCAGCCGGAGGGACTCGTCGTCGGTCAGCACGCCGGCGTCGAGATCGTGCGCCAGCCACGGTCCCAAGGTGACGTCGAGCCGGCCGTAGTTACGGATGTCCCCGCACACCTGGTAGAGCCAGAACAGCTGAACCGCCTCGCGGTAGCTCGCGGGTGCGCGCTCGCACACGTGACCGAGGGTCTCCGCGAGCATCTCGAGGTCCGTACGCCGGGCAGGCTCCGCGGTCGCGGCCAGCCGGAGTGCCTGGTCCCGGTAGCGGCGCGCCACGTCCTCCAGCAGGTCGAGCGCCTGGTCGAACCCGGCCAGCAGCCCGAGGTCGACCGAGCCCCGGTCTCGCCGGGCGGCGATCTCGGCGCGCAGTCCGGGCAGCCCGAGCCGCACCAGGCGAGCGTTCTGCACGGTGCCGCCGCACAGCCGGTAGAGCGGGAACCCGATGCCCGGCTCGCCCATCCAGGCGTCCGACGGGAGCGCTTCGGCGAGGTCGGGCGGATAGGCCGCGCGGACCAGCGCGGCGGTCCGCTCGGTGCGCCAGTACGCGACCATCTCCTCGACCTCGGCCCGGAGGTCGGCGCCGACCGCGTGGTGTGTGAGCGCCTCGTCGACCAGCCGCGGGAGGACGTGGTAGCCCAGCGAGATGTCGGCGCCCCACTCGTCCGGGGTGAAGCCGCACAGCCGGGGCGCGAGCCGGCCGGCGAGGAGGTCGCCGTCCTCGATCGGCGCGAGCGTCGCGGGCAGCTGGACCGCGAGGCAGGCCGCCTCGCGAAGCGCGGGGTGGGCGTCGCGGTGCGCCCGGTGCGCGGAGGTGAAGCCGAGCTCGGCGGCGAACGGGTCCAGCGTGCTGGTCGTCGGCACCAGCATGTCCGGGGCGGGCGGGACGTTCCGGGTCGAGGTCGGCCCGGGCGCGATCGCGGTCGTCTCCATCTCAGGTCCTCCAGCCTGGGGCGGCACCCGCGGGTGTCGCCGATTCGAGTGTAGGCAGCGGGCGCCGCGCCGGCATGAAGCGTTCGAACCACGCGATCATCCGCGCGCACTGGTCGGCGAGGGGGGGGAGGCGCCTGCACGCCGTGCCCCTCCTCGGGGTAGACGGCCAACGCGGTCGGCACGCCGTTCTCGCGGAGCGCGTGGTGCATCTGCTGGGCCTGGTGGGGTGGGCAGGCGAGGTCACGCGCACCCGCGGTGAGCAGCATCGGCGTGCGGATCCGCGCGTGGTGGACGACGGGGTTGCGCGTCTCGTACTGCGACCCGGGGTCCCAGGGGGCGCCGTCGAGGAACAGCCGGTCGAACTCCGCGAGGTTGCTGGTGAGGTGGAACGAGCGCCAGTCCGTGCACGGCGACCGCGACACCGACGCCTGGAACCGGTCGGTCAGGCACGGTATCCAGCAGGCCATGAAGCCGCCGTAGCTCTGACCGGTGATGCCGACTCGCTCGGGATCGACGACGCCGTCGCCGACGAGGCTGTCGATCCCGGTGAGCACGTCGGTCACGTCCGTCCCGCCCATGTCGCCGAGCACGGCCTCCGCGAACGCCGGCCCCCGTCCGGCACTGCCGCGCGGGTTCGGGCGGAAGACGGCGTAGCCGCGCGCGACGAGCGCGGTCGTGTGGGGATCACGTCCGATCCAGCCGTCCTGGTAGGCGCAGACGGGGCCGCCGTGGACGTGAACGACGAGCGGGTACGGCGCCGCGCCGGTCCGGGGCAGGTCCACGAGCCCCTCCAGCTCGAGGCCGTCCGCCGATGTCCAGGTCACGCTCCGGGTGCTGCCGACCACGGCCCGCACCGCGTCGGTGCCCGCACCGGCGCAGCTGAGCAGCACCTCGCGGTCGTCGTCCGGTCCGACCCGGACGAGGGTCGGGGGCAGGTGGTGCTGCTCGAGCACCAGGACGGGCGACCCGTCGTGACCGAGGCCGCCGAGCTCGGGCTGGTACCGACCGGTCGTCGCGCGTCCGGTCCACAGCTCGGTGACGTCGCCGCTGTCGACGTCGACCGTGGCGAGGACGGTGTCCAGGCCCCGGTGACCGATGAACAGCACGCCGGCGCCCGAGATCCATCGGTGGTCGGTGACGTGCACGTCCGCGGTGTCGACCAGCACGGGCGCTCTGTCACGGGTGCCGACCAGCAGCTGGCCGGCGAGCAGGTCGCGGTCGCTGGCGAGTCCCGTGAGCGCCGACCACCGGCGTCCGTCCGGCGAGCCGGTCGGCTGCGCCAGCTGGAACCGCTCCCGGTGGAGGTGCGTCGTCTCGCCGTCCGGTGAGACCAGCACCAGCCGGGCGGCGTACCAGGCGCCCTCGCCGGCGCCTTCGCTGACCAGGGCCACCAGGTCCTCGCCGAGCCAGTCGGCCTCCCAGGTGTTGAGGCCGGAGGCCGTGCGCACGGCACCCGTCTCGACCTCCCACACCACCAGCCTCCGGCGACCACCGGACCTGGGTGAGGTGGCCGGCCGCCAGGGCTCGCCGGCCGCCGGCTCGCCGACGACGCCGGAGCCCCAGACGTCGGAGATCTCGGCCCCGGGCTCGGCGACCACCAGGGCGATGCGGGTGCCGTCGCCCGACCACCGGGCCGTCTCGACGGAGCCGGCCAGGTCGTGGGCGCGGGCCAGCTCGACGCCGTCGACGTCGAGCACCACCGCGGTGGCGAGGCCGCCCGCGTCGGCCGCGAGCACGCAGAGCCGGGTGCCATCGGGTGACCAGACCGGCGACGCGGAGGCGGACCCGGGGAGCACAGGGCGCACCCCAGCGCCTGCGGCGACCAGGAGGACGTGTTTGTCGTCGTCGCCTGCGGACGCGCCGCCGCG
Organism: Nocardia sp. 149-1B; assembly: GCF_057747975.1. Lineage (NCBI taxonomy): Bacteria > Bacillati > Actinomycetota > Actinomycetes > Mycobacteriales > Nocardiaceae > Nocardia > Nocardia sp. 149-1B. Next base: position 3,206,820 of record NZ_CM173233.1, on the reverse strand, counting down.
CATCGTCCCGGTGCAGGCGACCAGGGCCCGCGCCGGGTGCGGAGCCGCCTGCGCCAGGTCGACGAGGTCGTGTTCGCCGGGCGCCCGGAAGCTCTGCTGCAGGTCGGCGACCCAGGCACGGACCCGGTCCGGCACCGTGCTCAGGTCGTCCTCCACGAGAGCACTTTCGCAGATCACGGTGGCGTTCACTGGCAATTCCCAAATCGATTGGCTACGGTGCCGCTGAGAGTACTCCGCCAGGAGTGCAGAGAGGAACGTCATGGAGACCACCCGCACCCGCCAGGCCCTGATCGTCCGGGGCGGCTGGGACGGCCACAGTCCGGTCGAGGCGACCGAGCGGTTCATCCCGTTCCTCGAGGAGCACGGCTTCGCCGTCGAGGTCCACGACGGTCCCCAGGTGTACGCCGACGCCGAGCGGCTCGCCGCGACCGACCTGGTGATCCAGTGCTACACGATGGGCGAGGCGACCGACGAGCAGGTGCTCGGTCTCTCGGCAGCGGTCGCCGCGGGCACCGGCATGGCCGGATGGCACGGAGGCGTGTGCGACTCGTTCCGCAACTCGCCGGACTACCTCCACATGATCGGCGGTCAGTGGGCCGCGCACCCGGGCGGCTTCGTCGACTACGAGGTCGAGGTCGTGCCGGCGAAGGCCGACCACGAGATCGTCCGCGGCCTGGACCGCTGGCAGCTGCACACCGAGCAGTACTGGGTGCTCACCGACGCCCTCGACGATGTCCTCGCCACCACGACCTTCACCGTCCGCGACGACACCCCGTGGCGCGAACCGTTCGCGTGCCCCGCCGTGTGGACCCGCCAGTGGGGCCGGGGCAAGGTGTTCGTCTCCACCATGGGCCACAAGCTCGAGGACCTCGACCACCCCGATGTGCGCACGCTGACCGAGCGAGGTCTGCTGTGGGCGAGCCGCTGAGCCCGCCGACCCGCATCATCCTCGACACCGACCTGGCGATGGGAGCGCCTGGCTCGGACATCGACGACGGCTTCGCGCTAGCGCTGGCGATCGCCGACCCGGCCCTGTCGCTGGAGGTCGTGACCACGGTCGGTGGCAACAGCGACGTCGTCACCTCGACCCGCCTGACCCACGAGCTGCTCGCGGTCCTCGGGCACGACGACGTACCGGTCGTCCAGGGGGCGCCGGCCGACGAGGGTGCCGCCGCCGAGATCGTGCGCCGGGTGCGCGCGGAACCGGGTGAGCTCACGATCGTCGCGATCGGACCGCTGACCAACCTCGCCCGCGCTCTCGAGCTCGACCCACGGGTCGCCCACGACGTCGGCGAGATCGTGGTGATGGGCGGGGTGTTCCTCGGGCAGACCAACGTCTCCGCGATGCCGGGGGAGTACAACTTCTGGTGCGACCCGGACGCCGCCCAGGCCGTCCTGCAGAGTGGTGCCCGTGTGCGGTTGGTGGGTCTCGACGTGACCAGGAAGGTGCGCGTCTCCCGTGCCGACGCCGACGAGCTCGCCGACGGCGGCGCGTTCGGGCGGGTCGCAGCCGCCGCCACCCACGGCTGGATCGACTTCCAGGAGCGGGTCAAGCCGCGTGAGGCGATCGAGCAGGGCAGCTGTGCGCTGCACGATCCGCTGGCCGTGGCGGTCGTCGCGCACCCGGACCTGGTGACCTGGCAGGACGCGCACGTGGAGGTCGAGACCGTCGGCCGGGTGACCCGCGGCGTCGCGATCGCCGACCTCCTCATGTGGGAGGACCCGCCGGCTCCCAACTGCCGGATCGCGACCGAGGTCGATGCGGCCGCTTTCCGGCGGCTGTTCCTGGAGCGGATGGCGGCGCTGCCATGACGACCGTCGACGTGGTGGTCGTCGGCTCGGTCAACCGCGACTACGTCTGCCGGGTCCCGGTGCTGCCGGCGCCGGGGGAGACCGTGCTGGGCGGCGAGGCCTCGGTCGGCTCGGGCGGCAAGGGCGGCAACCAGGCCGTGGCCGCGAGCCTGCTGGGGGCGCGCACCGCGCTGGTGGCCCGGGTCGGTCGCGACGACGACGGCCGCGCCCTGGCCGCCGACCTGGCCGCGTCCTGGGTGGACACGACCGAGATGGTGGCGACCCAGGCGCGCACCGGCATGGCGTTCGTCCTGGTCGACGCCTCCGGCGAGAACTCCATCGTCGTCGCGCCGGGTGCCAACGAGCTGCTCGAGGCGCGCACAACCGCCCGCGCCGTGCGTGATCTGATCAGGCCGCCGGGGGTGCTCGTCACCCAGGCCGAGATCCCGGTGGCGGCCTTCGACGCCGCGATCAGGGCGGCGGGGGCGGTGGGCTGCCGGGCGGTGGTCAACCTCGCGCCGTACCGACCCGTCGACGCCGAGGTGCTAGCGCTGTGCGACCCGCTGGTCGTCAACGAGACGGAGGCGAGCGGGCTCCTCGGCCGCGAGGTGCGAGGCGTCGAGCAGGCACGAGTGGCGGTCCGGGAGCTGGCGACGAGGTGCCGATCCGCGGTGGTCACGGTGGGTGCGGCCGGCGCGGTCCTCGGCTGTGGTGACGTGGTGGAGCACGTCCCCGCCGACTCGGCCGAGGTCGTGGACACGACCGGCGCCGGCGACGCGTTCACCGGTGCGCTCGCGGCGGTCCTGAGCGCAGGACACGGTCTGGCGGACGCGGTGCGCGTCGGCGTGCGGGCCGGGACCTACGCGGTCGGCCGGCCCGGCGCGCAGGCCTCGTTCGCGGACAGTGCCGCGCTCGGGCTCGGCCCGTTGCACGAACGCGGCTGAGCCATTGACCCGGCCGCGGGCGAGGGCCTAGCGTTCCTGGCAGTAAAACGATTTGCACCGATTTGTTGCGGACACGAGGGAGAGCGCGATGAGCGTGCACGAGACGGGTGCGGGGCGCGAGCCCCTGGGTGTGGCGATGATCGGCTACGCGTTCATGGGCGCGGCTCACTCGCAGGCCTGGCGCAACGCCCACCGCTTCTTCGACCTGCCCGTGCGGCCGGCGATGAACGTGGTGTGCGGCCGCACGGAGTCGGCGACCCGCGAGGCGGCCGAGAAGCTCGGCTGGGCGGCGTGGTGCACAGACTGGCGCGACGTCCTCGAGCGTGACGACATCCAGGTCGTCGACATCTGCACGCCCGGCGACACCCATGCCGAGATCGCGCTGGCCGCGCTCGAGGCCGGCAAGCACGTGCTGTGCGAGAAGCCGCTGGCCAACAGCGTCGCGGAGGCGGAGCGGATGACCGCCGCCGCCGAGGCCGCGACGGCTCGTGGCGTGCACTCGTCCGTCGGGTTCAGCTACCGGCGTACGCCCGCCCTGGCCTATGCCCGTCGACTGATCGCCGACGGTGCCGTGGGGACGGTCCGGCACATCCGAGCGCAGTACCTCCAGGACTGGATCGTCGACCCGGAGTTCCCCCTGGTGTGGCGGCTGCAGAAGGACAAGGCGGGATCCGGCGCCCTCGGTGACATCGGCGCCCACATCGTCGACCTCTCGCAGTTCCTCACCGGCCAGCGGCTCACCGATGTCGCGGGACACCTCACGCGGTTCGTCGAGCGGCGACCGCTGCCCGAGGCTTCCTCGGGGCTCAGCGCGAGCGGCGGTGCGCAGACCGGGGAGGTCACCGTCGACGACGCCGCGGTGTTCTTCGGCCGCACCGACGGCGGTGCGCTGGCGACCTACGAGGCCACCCGCTTCGCCACCGGACGCAAGAACGCGATGCGCATCGAGGTCAACGGCTCGGCCGGCAGCGTCGCCTTCGACTTCGAGTCGATGAACGAGCTCCACGTCTACGACGCGAGCGTGCCCGCGCGCGACGCGGGGTTCCGCCGGATCCTGGTCACCGAGCCCGACCACCCCTACACCGGAGCCTGGTGGCCCCCCGGGCACGGACTGGGCTACGAGCACACCTTCGTGCACGAGGTCGCCGACTTCGTCCGCGATGTCTGCTCGGGGACGGCACCGAGCCCGTCGTTCGCCGACGGCCTCCAGGTGCAGCGCGTCCTCGACGCCGTCGAGCGGTCCTCGGCCACCGGGGCCGGCTGGACCACCGTCTGACCTCGCCACGTCCGCACCCCTCGAAAGGAGCTCCGATGCCTCGTCCCGTCACCCTGTTCACCGGACAGTTCGCCGACCTGCCGTTCACCGAGATCTGCCGCAAGGCGGCCGAGTGGGGCTACGACGGGCTCGAGATCGCCTGCTGGGGAGACCACTTCGAGGTCGACCGGGCGGTCGCCGACCCCTCCTACGTCCGGGGCCGGCGCGAGATCCTCGAGAAGCACGGGCTGAGCGTCTACGCGATCTCCTGCCACCTCACCGGCCAGGCGGTCTGCGACCACCCGATCGACGAACGGCACCAGGGGATCCTGCCGTCGCGTCTGTGGGGCGACGGTGACCCCGAGGGCGTCCGGCGCCGTGCCGCGGAGGAGATCAAGGACACCGCGCGCGCCGCCGCGCTGCTCGGTGTCGACACCGTCATCGGCTTCACCGGGTCCTCGATCTGGCACACCGTCGCGATGTTCCCGCCGGTCCCCGACACCATGATCGAGCGCGGGTACGCCGACTTCGCGGAGCGCTGGCACCCGATCCTCGACGTGTTCGACGAGGTCGGCGTCCGGTTCGCCCACGAGGTCCACCCCAGCGAGATCGCCTACGACTACTGGACGACCGTGGCCGCCATGGAGGCGATCGGCCACCGCCCGGCGTTCGGACTGAACTTCGACCCGAGCCACTTCGTCTGGCAGGACCTGGACCCGGTCGACTTCTTGTGGGACTTCCGCGACCGGATCTACCACGTCGACTGCAAGGAGTCGGCGACGCGCCTCAACGGGCGCAACGGCCGCCTCGGCTCCCACCTGCCGTGGGGCGACCCGCGGCGCGGGTGGGACTTCGTCTCGACCGGCCACGGCGACGTGCCCTGGGAGCCCGTCTTCCGGATGCTCAACGCGATCGGCTACGACGGCCCGATCAGCGTCGAGTGGGAGGACGCCGGCATGGACCGCGAGCACGGTGCCCCGGACGCCCTCGCGTTCGTGCGGGCACTGACCGCGATCGAACCCCCTGCCGCGTCGTTCGACGCCGCGTTCTCCTCCGGCGGCTGAACCTCGTTGCCGGAGACCACCCACCCATCGAGAGGTACGAAGTTGAGCAGGCTGCGCGTCGGAGTCATCGGTCTGGGCGAGGTCGCCCAGGTCATCCACCTCCCCATCATCGAGTCGCTCCCCGAGCACTACGAGCTCGCGGCCGTGTGCGACATCTCGCCCGGCCTGCTCAAGCGGGTCGGCGACCGCTACCGCGTCGAGCGCCGCTACGCCGACGCGGCCGAGCTGATCGCCGCCGGAGGCCTGGACTGCGTGTTCGTCCTCAACAGCGACGAGTACCACGCCGAGTGCACGATCGCGGCGCTGGACGCCGGCATCCATGTGCTCGTCGAGAAGCCCATGTGCCTGAGCCCGCGCGAGGCCCAGGAGATCATCGAGGCGCGGGACCGCTCCGGCAAGACCGTGATGGTCGCGTACATGCGCCGCTTCGCCCCCGCGTTCACCGAGGCGGTGGAGCGGCTGCCCGAGCTCGGGGACATCCGCTACGTCCGCGTGCACGACGTGATCGGGGAGAACCGGTTGATCGTCGACCAGACCTCCTACGTCGACCGGGCCGACGACATCCCCCAGGACCTGGTCGACGAGAAGTGGGCGCGCCGGTCCGCGCTCGTCAAGGAGGCGCTCGGTGAGGTCCCCCAGGAGCTGGAGTGGACCTACGGCCTGCTCTGCGGCCTCGGCAGCCACGACCTCTCCGCGATGCGGGAGCTGATCGGGCGGCCGCAGCAGGTGGCCGCGGCGCGGATGTGGCGCAACGGCGGGTACGTCGTGGCGCTCCTCGACTACGGCGACTTCGTCGTGACCTACGAGACCGGCGTCGACGACCAGCTGCGCTTCGACGCCCACATCGAGGTGTTCGGAGCCTCGGGCAGCATGCGGGTGCAGTACGACACGCCGTACGTCCGGCACTTCCCGACCACGCTCCACCTCGAGCGCACGGTCGGCGACTCCTACGAGCGCTCCGTGGTGCGGCCGCACCTGAAGGACCCCTACACCTACGAGCTGGAGTACTTCCACGATGTGGTGACGTCGGGGGCGACGCCCAAGACCGGGCCGGAGGACTACGTCGAGGACATGGAGCTGTTCGTCGAGATCATCCGGGCGCTGGAGCGGCCCTGACCCCGTCCGGGCGACGGTCTGCGGCCCCGGGTGCCGAAGATAGGTCGAGTGCTCCGGAGGATAGGCGGGGTGACCCGGGTCACCCCGCACGTAGCGTCGTCACCGCCCCCGAGCCGGGGATCCCGAGACCTCGAAAGGCCACCGCGATGACCCAGACCTTGACCGACGCCGACGTCACGTTCTTCCAGGAGAACGGCTACCTCCTGCCCGGCCGGCAGCTGCTCTCCGAGGAGCGGCTCGCCCGGCTCGAGCAGATCTTCAACGAGCACCTGGCGGACAAGGGCGACAAGCTCTCCGACGAGCTGGACACCCCGCACTACCGCGACGAGAGGCTGCTGGAGTTCCTGCTCTCCGACGAGGTGCTCGACTGGATCGAGCCGCTGATCGGCCCCGACATCGCGCTCTGGTCGAGCCACTTCATCTCCAAGGACCCCTTCACCGGCCGAGCGACACCGTGGCACGAGGACAGCGCGTTCTGGGAGGGGCGGTTCGACAGCTACGACCACATCGTGACGATCTGGCTCGCGCTCGAGGACGGCAGCTTCAAGGACAACGGCTGCATGCGGGTGATCCCGGGCTCCCACCTGAACGGCGGCTTCTCGGACGACTACCAGCCGACCGACATCACCGAGCAGACCTTCCACGCCGAGCTCGCCGGGGTCGACGAGGACCAGGCGGTGTACTTCGAGCTCGGCCGCGGCGAGTTCTCCATGCACGACGGCCGGATCGTGCACGGCGCCAAGGCCAACACCAGTCCGGTGCGGCGCACCGGCTACACGATGCGCTACTTCCCGTCCTCGGTGCGGATGCAGGACGTCCCCCAGAACGAGGGGTGGAAGATCTGGCTGGCCCGCGGCGAGGACCTCGCCGGGAACGACTACGCGAACGTCCCGGCCGGGGCGTGAGAGGAGAGCGATGAGGCTCGGACTGCTGACGGCCTGCCTCCCGGGGGAGACCCTCGAGGACGTCGCCACCTGGGCGGGCGCCCACGGCTACGCGGCCCTCGAGGTCGCCGCCTGGCCGGACCGGCCCGGACGGGACTGGGAGGCGACCCACGTCGATGCGGAGTCCTTCGGCGCCGCCGACGCCGAGCGGGTGCGCGACACCCTGACCGCCAACGGCCTGGAGATCTCGGCCCTCGCCTACTACGAGAACAACCTCCACGAGGACCTCGCCCTGCGGGAGGCCACCCATGACCACCTCCGCCGTTGCATCGACGCCGCCGAGCTCCTCGGTGTCGGGTTGGTCGGCACCTTCGTCGGGCGCGACATCAGCCTGACGATGGTCGAGAACCTGCGGCTCGCCGAGAAGGTGATGCCGCCGCTGGTCGAGTACGCCGCGGCTCGCGGCGTACGCCTCGTGATCGAGAACTGCCCGATGGAGGGGTGGCACCCCGACGGTTACCCGGCCAACCTCGCCTACTCGCCCGAGCTCTGGGGCTGGCTGGCCGACCTCGGCCTGTGGCTGAACTACGACCCGTCCCACCTGGTGTGGCTCGGGATCGACCCGGTCACGGCATTGGAGGCACACGCCGACCGGGTGCTGCACGTGCAGGCCAAGGATGCCGAGGTCGACTTCGCCGCGCGCAACCGCTACGGCGTGTTCGGCCAGGTCCTCGACAAGCAGCCGTGGGTGAGCGGTTGGTGGCGTTACCGCATCCCGGGTCTCGGGCAGGTGGACTGGCGCCGCGTGATCGACACGCTCTACCAGGCCGGCTACGACGGGGTCGTCTCCGTCGAGCACGAGGACCCCGTGTGGAGCGGGGACGCCGAGCGCGTCCGCCAGGGCCTGTCCATCGCCGAGCGCACCCTCGGCGCCCTCATCGTCTCCTGACCACCCGACCGAAAGGCCGCCCATGCACCGCGGTGTCTACTTCGACGCCTGGTTCCCGCGCCAGCACTGCTACCACCCGAGCCTGCCCCCGCGACGGCTGCGGATGGTCGACGACCTCGTCGACTTCCGCGCCACCGTGCTGGTCTGGGCCTCGATGGGCGGCGGCTCGCTCTCGCTGCCCTACCTCGAGCAGGAGGCGTTCGGACCCGTCGACGCACGCTCGCGCTTCTACGGCTTCGTCAACGACAGCGAGTTCATCGCCGCCTGCCATGAGCGGGGCATCCAGGTCCTCGGCATCGTCTTCGAGGCGCAGGGTTGGGAGTTTCCGGTCGAGCTCAGCGCTGAGGAGGACGAGGTGCTCGCCCTCAACGAGCTCCGCGGGTCCGGCAAGCGGGACTGGATGGGGCTGCGCGAGTTCTCGTCCAACCGCTACCCGAAGCTCTGGAAGCCGGTCGAGCACTACTTCCCCGAAGGTCTGGTGAACTCCGACGGCGAGCCCGTCACCGACCTGATCGAGGAGTGCGTGGTACGCGACATCCACCAGCAGCCGTGCCACGCGCACTGGGTGGAGTGCCCCGACCGCGAGCACCAGTGCTACTACATGGACCGCAACAACCCGGTCTGGCGCGAGTACCTCAAGGCCGTCATCCGCATCCAGCTCGACGCCGGCGCCGACGGCATCCAGCTCGACGAGGCCGAGCTGCCGATGGGCGCGTTCCAGTACGGCGCGTGCTTCTGCAAGGACTGCATGAAGGGGTTCCGCACTTACCTGCAGGAGCTCACGCCCTCCCGTGTCGACATCGCCCTCGACGACGTGGACCTGGACACGTTCCACTACGGCGAGTGGCTGCTCGCCCAGGGCTACGACTTCAAGGAAGGTCGCGAGTCGACGCCCCTGTTCGGCGACTACTACGCCTTCCAGTGCCTCTCGATCAAGAAGTACTTCGCCGAGCTGGCGGACTACGCGCGCGCGTACGGCCGCTCGCTGGGCCGGGAGATCATCCTGTCCGGCAACTTCTTCAACCTCGAGCCGATGTACCTCGCGATGGCCGACGACGTCGACCTGGTCATCACCGAGATGCGCAACACGACATACCGCCAACCCGAGTGGTACCGGTACGTCGCTGCGTTCGCCGGTGACAAGGACGTCGTCGTCGTCGAGAACCCGTACGGCGGCGTGGTCCCGGAGCTGATCGGCCTGCTCGCCGAGGGCAAGGGCCACGACCTCTTCCGCCTCTCCCTGTTCGAGGCCGCGGCGTTCGGGGCGAACATGTCGGTGCCCTACGGCTCGTGGATGGGCAGCGTCATCGAGGACTCGTTCTACGCCCCGCACGGGCTCGCGACCGAGGTCCAGGGCTTCCTCGCCGAGCACGAGCACCTCCTCGCCCGGCAGACCGTCAACGAGGTCGCCGTGGTCTACAGCGTGGAGAGCACGCGCGAGCTGATCGGGAAGGCCGACGCGAGCGACAACACGACCAACCTGCGCGACGAGTCCGTGGTGGTGCCCTACCGTGTCGTGACGAAGACCCTCGCCGACGCGGCCGTGCCGTTCGACGTGGTGATCTGGCCGGACGGCGTCACGGCGCCGGATCGAGCCAGCGCGGAGTCGTTGGAGCGGTACTCGACGGTGGTGCTTCCGGACGTGTTCGCGATGACCGACGCCCAGTCCGACGCGCTGCGCGGCTACCTCGCCGACGGCGGGACCGTGGTGACCACCGACCGGGTGGCGCCGAACCTCCCGAGCCACGACAACATCCGCAGCGCCCACCGGGCGGTGCTCGGCGAGCTGCTCCCGCGCGGTCCGCAGGTCGTGTCCTCGGCGCCGCTCTCGGCCAACCTCCAGCAGCTCGACGACGGTTCGGTCGCCCTCCACCTGGTCAACTACGACTACGACCGCGATGCTGATGCGGTGCGCAGGCTCACCGATGTCTCTCTGCGGGTGCGGTTGCCGAAGAGCAAGCAGCGCGCGACGGCGGTGGCCGCCGACGGGATGCGCACACCGCTGGAGCTGGGCCGTGAGGAGGACGTGCACCTCGTCCGCGTCGACTCGGTGGGTGTCTACTCGATCGTGGTGTTCCACGACGAGGAGCTGTCGTGAGGATCGCCGCGCTCCGGGGACCGGAGGCCTTCGAGATCGAGGAAGCGCCGATACCGACGATCAGACCCGACGAGGTGCTGGTGCGTGTCGTCGCCTCCGGTGTCTGCGCCTCCGAGCTCGAGCCGTGGGTCGACGGCCCGCCGGCGGGGGAGGTCCGCTACCCGGGCCACGAGGTCAGCGGCGTGGTGATCGAGCTGGGTGCGGAGGTCACCGAGCTCGGGGTCGGCGACCGGGTCGGCGTCTGGGTCACCGAGCGGGGCTTCGCGGAGTACGTCGCGGTCCGCGCTGCCTACTGCTTTCCGGCAGGCGACGGTCCGCTCGAGGAGGCCCTGGCCGAGCCGATCGCCTGTGCCGCCAACGCCGTGGAGGCCGCCGACGTGCGCCTGGGGGATGACGTCGTCGTGATCGGTGCCGGCTTCATGGGCAACCTCGTCCAGAGCCTGGTGGCCTCGCGCGGGGTGCGCAGCCTGGTGGTCGCGGACGCCCGGCCCGACGCCCTGAGGAGAGCGGCGGACCTGGGTGCCACCCGGGTCGTCGACGTCACCCAGGAACCTCTCCCCGACGTCGTACGCGCCCTCACCGGTGGACGCGGCGCGGACATCAGCTTCGAGTGCACCGGCACCCAGCCCGCGCTCGTCACGTGCGGCGACACGACCCGGATGAGCGGCAAGATCGCGATCGTGGGCTTCCATCAGGGCGCCGCTCGCGAGATCCCGTTGGCGTACTGGAACTGGATGGCCTTCACGATCGTCAACGCGCACTTCCGCGACCTCGCCACGATCATGCGAGGGATGTCCGTGGGGATGCGGCTGGTCTCGTCGGGGGTGCTGGACATGGCGGGCCTCGTCAGCCACCGCTACGCGCTGGAGGACGTCAACGAGGCGTTCGCCACCCTGCGGGACAAGCCGGAGGGGTTCGTCAAGGCGGTGATCACGTTCCCCGATGAGTGACGACGACGAGTCCCGACGTGCCCGCGCGGCCAGGGTCCACGAGCACGGCGCCGCGCAGGAGCGCCGACGACGCCAGGAGTCGGAGCTGGCCCAGACCCTCGTGGACCGGTTCGTGGCGGACGCGCACCGGGCCGGCCTGCCGACCGAGCAGCTGACCGCCCGGCCCTGGAGCGGCGGCGGCCGCTACCGGACCGGCCTCACGGGCTGGTTCCTGCGCGGAGACCGCTCGATCGGCGTGAGCCGGGACGGCGGCTACTACGTGCTCGTCGTCGCGCCTCGCCGGCTCGGGCGTTGGCGACGGGTGCGGCTCGACCCGGTGCCACCGCCCCTCCAGGTGGGCGAGGGTGCTCGCGACGGCGAGTCGATCGCGCTGGAGGCGCTGCTGCGGCTGCGGCTGGAGAGGTGAGCTGCTGACGGGCTCGGGCAGGCGGCTCGATCCGGCTCAGGCGCTGTCGCGCACGACCAGGGGGCACGGCAGGACGACCGTGCGACCGGCGCCGGAGTAGCGCCCTGACATCCTGCTCAGCAGCAGGTCGCCGGCGGTGCTGCCGGCCTCGTAGGCGGGGTTGCGGACCGTGGTCAGGCCGGGCGTGACGATCGTGGCGGCGTCGACGTCGTCGAATCCCACGATCGCCAGATCGTCGGGCACGTGGAGCCCGAGCTCGTTGGCGAGATCGAGGGCACCGATCGCCATCAGGTCGTTGGCGCAGAAGACGGCATCCGGCGGGGAAGAGAGCGCCATCAGGGTCTTCATCGCCTCGTAGCCCCCGCGGCGGGTCCAGTCGCCGCGGACGAGCAGCGGCGCGGCGACCTTGCGCTTCGCCGCGTGCATGGCGGCTCGGAACCCGGAGGTGCGCGCGGCCCCGTAGCGCGGCGGGCCCTGGATCATCGCGATCCGCGCATAGCCACGCTCGGCCAGGAACGCCGCCGCCTCGCGCGAACCGGTCTCGTCGTCGGGGATCACCGCGTCACAGCTGGGGTGGTCGAGGTGGTCCCCGACGCACACGATCGGGGTGGCCAGGTCCGCCGGCCCGAAGGAGATCTCGGAGGCGGTCTCACCCGAGGCGAACACGATTCCATCGACGCCGCGGTCCATCACGTCCTCGAAGAACTTCCGTTCGCGGTCGTGCTGGCCGTCGGTGTTGCAGAGGTAGCTGCCGTAGCCGAGGGCGTCGACCGCGTCCGCGAGACCTCGGCTCAGCACGGCATAGAACGGGTTGGTGATGTCTGGCACCACCACGGCGATCATGTGCGACTGCCGGGTGCGCAGGTTGCGAGCCACGTGGTTGGGGCGGTACCCGAGCTCGCGGATAGCCTCCAGCACCGTCGTGCGGGTGGCCGCCCCCACCACCCGTTTTCCCGAGAGCACGTGCGAGACCGTCGTCGGACTGACGCCGGCGCGATTCGCGACGTTCGCGATGGTGACCCGAGCAGGGACGGCCTGCTCGTCGAGCTGGTCGTGCGCCGTCATGGCGATACTGTAGCGGATCTGGAGCAAAACGATTTGAGATCCGGAGGCACAGCCGTGAGGGAACCGATCGAGCGATTCAGCACGGACGCCCTGCTCCCTCCCGACCTCGGAGCTAGGGTCATGCGGCCACGCCTGCGCTCGGTCGGCGTGCACTGGCACGACTACTACGAGCTGAGCCTGGTGCTCTCCGGCGAGGGTGAGCACGTCGTCAACGGCCTCGTGAGCCGGATCGGACCTGGAAGTGCGTTCTTGCTCTCGCCGGCCGACCTCCACTCGCTCCGATCGCTCGGCGATGCTCCCCTGAGCTGCTACAACACGGTGCTCGACCCGGTGTCGATGGAGCGCCACCTCGCCGGGATCGAGGCCTCAGCGATCGCCGGCCTCCCCTGGCAGACCGAGGACTTCCTCGACGCCGAGCCCGAGTTCCGGCGGCTGCAGGAGGAACTGGAGGAGCCCCGCTTCGGATCCTCGCGGGTCGCGGACGCGCTCGTGGTCTGCCTGGTCGTCGAGCTCGCCCGGCGGTGTGGCGTCGAGAACACGCCGCGTCCGTTGCCGTCCGCCGACGCGGACCTGCGTGCTGCGGTGCAGTACGTCGACCGCCACTTCCGTGAGCCCCTCACGCTGGCCGGTGCCGCTGCCCGGGCGCACCTGTCGCCGAACTACTTCAGCGAGCGGTTCCGGGTCTACACGGGCGTTCCGTTCCAGGCCTACCTGCAGGAACGACGGCTCAGGTTCGCCCGGTCGCTGCTCACTTCGACGGGCCTGAGCGTGTCCGAGGTCTGCCATGCGGCCGGCTTCAACAGCCTGTCGCACTTCGGCCGCGCCTTCCGTCGCCGGTACGGCGAGGCGCCGTCGCAGCTCCGCGTCGGCGGGCCCTCCGGCGCCGGAACGAGGTCGCGCGAAGGTCACGATGTGACGGTTCCCACGCGAATCCATTGACAAATTGCATGCCGCCTACGATGCTTCCCGCCAAGGAGCCAAACGATTTGCATCGGTTGCGTCTCGGATCGTGTCGAGGACTCCTACTGTGCTGCTGGAGCAAGCGAAGGAGCTGGTTCGGTGAGGTTCAATCTGTCCCGGAAGGCGGCCGTGGTGGCCGTCCTTGCCACGATCGCGTCCACGGGTCTTGCCGCTTGCGGCAGCGACTCCGAGAAGCCGCAGGGCAACACCGAGCAGGGTGCGGGGGAGGGGCCCGTCAAGGATCCGACCGAGCCCACCACGGTCACGTTCTTCTCCTGGCTCGGCAACCAGCCCGAGATGAAGAAGATGGCCGCCGAGTTCCACGACCAGCACCCGAACATCACGATCAAGTTCGAGAACGTGCCGGCCGAGCAGGCCGCGCAGGTGCTGACCACGCGCATCGCGGGCAACAACGCTCCCGATGTCGCCTACATCAACGCCAGTGACACCTCGGACTACGCGACGCGGGACGCGGCGGTGGACCTGACCGACTACATCAAGCGCAGCGACGTGGTGAACCCCGATGACTACACCGACGCGTTCAAGTCCTTCGTGACCTACGACGACAAGTGGTGGGGCCTGCCGCTCGACGGCGAGACCACCGGGCTCTTCTACCGGACCGACCTCTTCGAGGCGGCCGGCATCGATGCCCCGCCGACCACCTGGGACGAGTTCGAGGCCGACGCGGCGGCGCTGACCGACCCGGCGAAGGGTCAGTACGGCTTCGAGATGTTCGCCCCGGAGTCGGGCTACTACTTCTACCCCTGGCTCTACCAGGCGGGCGGCGACCTGCTGAGCGAGGACGGCGACATCCTGTTCACCAGCGACGAGGCGCGCAAGGCCGCCAACTTCTACATCGGGCTGACCAAGTACGCCCCGCCCGACTACCTCAACTCCAACTCGTGGGACGGACGTGTGGCCTTCGCCCAGGGGCAGGTCGGGATGTACATGGCCGGTGCCTGGTTCGCCGGCACCCTGAGCGAGGAGTTCCCCGACATCGAGGGCAAGTGGGCCACGGCCGCCCTGCCCGAGGGGGACGCGGGTTGCAAGACGACCATCGCCGGCGACTCGCTGGTGATGATGAGTCAGACGAAGCACTCGGACGCCGCCTGGCTGTGGATGGAGTTCCTCTCCAAGCCCGAGAACATCGCGCGTTCGACCTACAAGACCGAGGGCACGCTGCTCCCGCCGCTGAAGTCCCTGCTCGAGGGCGATGAGATCGTCAAGGAGAAGCCGGTGCTCAAGGGGTTCATCGACCTGATGAAGTGTGGTGTCGCCAGCACGGTGGCCAACCCGAAGATGCCGCGGATCGAGACGATCCTCAACGACGAGCTCGGCAAGGCGATGTACGGCGACGAGACGGCCGACGAGGCCCTGGACAACACCGCCCAGCAGGCCGAGGCGATCTTGTCGCGCGGCTGAGTCCACCGCAGACGCTGGACTGCCGCGGGCCCGGGCGGGGAGCACCCGGCCCGGACCCGCGGCCCCGAGAGCAGAGGAGCAGGAATGGCGACGGCGGTCGTGTCGGGAAGGAAGGACATCCGGGAGACCCGGGTCAGGCGCTTCTTCTGGCGGATGTGGCGAGAGCGGTCGGCGTACCTCTTCCTCGCCCCCGGGGTGATCATCTTCTCGGTGTTCACGCTGGCCGCGTTGATCTTCGCGTTCTACCTGACGTTCCACCGCTGGAGCATCATCGAGCCCCAGAAGCCCTACGTCGGGTTGACGAACTACGACGACATGATCCACGACGAGCGGTTCGTGAAGTCGATCCTCAACACGATCTACTTCAGCGGTGCCTCGGTCCCGCTGAGCATGGGGATCGGCCTGGGGCTGGCGCTGCTGCTCAACCAGCCGATCCGGTTCCGGGCTCTGTTCCGCACCGCCTACTACCTGCCGGTCGTCACTCCGTTCGTCGTGTCCGCGCTGCTGTGGAAGTGGCTCTACAACGGGCAGTACGGCCTGTTCAACTACTACCTGCTCAAGGGGCACGTCATCGACCAGCCCCTGCTCTGGCTCTCGGACAAGGACCTCGCGATGCCGGCGGTCGTCTTGATGAGCGTGTGGAGTGGAGTCGGGTTCTCGATGGTCGTCTATCTCGCCGGTCTGCAGGCGATCCCCAGTGAGATCTACGAGTCCGCCAAGCTCGACGGCGCAGGTGCCTGGCGGCGCGTCCGCTACATCACGATCCCGATGCTGCGTCCGACGACGCTGTTCTTGCTGGTGATGGGCGTGATCAGCTCCCTGCAGGTCTTCACCCAGATCTTCGTGATGACCAGTGGTGGCCCCGTCAACAAGACGACCACGATGGTCTATTACATGTATCAGTGGGCGTTCAAGTACTACGACATGGGCTACGCCAGCACGCTCGCGTTCGCACTGTTCGCGATGCTGCTGTTGTTCACCGGTCTCCAGCTGCGGCTGTTCCGGGGCGGTGACGGCTCATGAGCGGACTGACGGAGGAGCCCACCGCCCCCCGGTTCGTCAGCGAGGCGCAGCCAGTGCTGCCGAGGCGTCTGCGCCGTCGCGCCAAGCCCAAGCGGGCGCCTGGCGCACCCCGCGAGAAGGAGCAGGTCAGCCTCAAGGCCAAGCTCGTGACGTACCTGATCCTGGCGCCGGTCGCGATCCTCTTCGTGGCGCCGTTCGCGTGGCTGATCAGCGCGTCGTTCCAGCCGCTGAGCACGATCTTCGCGAATCCACCGACGTGGATCCCCGACCACCCCACGATCGACGGCTACAAGGGCTTCCTCAACGTCGGCCACCTGAGCAAGGCCCAGCAGGGTCAGGGCCACGGCGACTGGCGTTGGTTCCTGAACAGCGCCTTCGTCGCGCTCTCGATCACGGCGCTGCAGACGTTCTTCAACGCCCTGTGCGCCTACACGTTCGCCAAGCGCAAGTTCCCGGGCCGCAACGTCATCTTCATGTTCTTCCTGGCGACGATGATGGTCCCTGGCCAGGTCACGCTCATCCCGAACTACATCATCATCCAGCACATCCCGTTCTTCGGTGGCAACGACTGGCTGGGCGCCGGCGGGCATGGCTGGCTCGACTCCTACTGGGGCCTGATCATGCCGGGCGTCGTGAGCGCCTTCGGCATCTTCCTGCTCCGTCAGTTCATGGTCTCCATCCCCGACGAGCTGCTCGACGCGGCGCGCATCGACGGGGCGGGGGAGTTCCGGATCTTCTGGAGCGTGATCCTGCCGTTGTGCACGCCGGCGCTCGCGGCCAACGCGATCTTCACGTTCCAAGGGGCGTGGGAGGACTTCCTCTGGCCGCTGATCGTGACCTCCGGAGACCCGGACAAGATGACCGCGCCGGTCGGGCTGGCCCTGTTCGTCGTGCAGAACAAGACCGACTGGAACCTGTTGTTCGCCGGCTCGGTGATCGCGACGCTGCCGATGATCTTGGTGTTCATCGTCTTCCAGCGGCAGTTCGTCAAGGGCATCGCGATGACCGGACTGAAGGGCTGAGCACGGTGGATCCTGTCGCGATCCGCGGGACCCTGGCCCGGCTCCTGTCGGACGGCGGTGGCGTGCTGCGTTGCCAGCCGGCGTGGGTGGCGCGCGACTTCCTCCCACCGGGTCGCCGCCTGGGGCTTCCGGAGGACGCCTATGACGTGGGTGAGCGTGGCTTCATCTGCGAGCGGTGGTTGGCCTCCACGACCCGGGCCGACAACCGCATCGGGCCCGATGACGAGGGGCTCAGTCACGTGGTCGGCGGCCGCGGCGAGCGCATTCTGCTGCGCGACGCCGTGGCCGCCGGTCCCGCGGAGGTGATGGGTGCGGCGTACGCCGCCACCCACCCGGCCGGCCTGGGGCGGCTCGCCAAGATCTTCGACTACGGCTACCGGCTGCCGTTCCACATCCACCCGCCGCAGGAGTACGCCGCGCTGGTGGGCTGCAACGCCAAGGACGAGTCGTACCACTTCCCGGCCGGGGTGGACCTGGGTCCCCATCCCGAGACCTTCTTCGGCGTGCACCCCTGGATCGCCGAGCAGGGTGCCCACGAGACGTTGCTGCCCTACCTCGTGGACTGGGACAGCGACCTGATCCTGCGCCACGCGCGCGCGGAGCTGCAGGTGCCGGGGGAGGGCTTCCACGTCCCGTCCGGCGTCCTGCACGCCCCCGGGACGGCGCTGACGATCGAGCTGCAGGAGGACTCCGACGTCCTGGCGATGTTCCAGGCGCTCAACGCCGGCCGGATCATCTCCAAGGACCTGCTGTTCAAGGACGTCCGTGCCCAGGACCGCGCCGCGGAGGGCGAACGGTTCCCGCTCCGCTTCGTCGACTGGGAGACCAACGGCGACCCGTGGTTCTACGAGAACCGGCACCTGAGCCCGCAGCCGGTCGCCGGCGCGCCGGACGACGGAGCCGAGACCTGGGTGTTCTACAACACCGACAAGTACGCCGGGAAGCGTCTCGTCGTGCGCCCTGGCGGAAGCCACCAGCTGCAGGAGCCGGGCGTCTACAGCGTGTTCGTCTGGTCCGGCACCGGCGCGTACGCCGGTCACGAGGTGCGCGGTGGTGAGCCGGGCATGGACGAGCTGGTGGTCACTCACGAGGCCGCGACCCGCACCCACGACGTCGTCAACACCGGAAGCGAGGACCTGGTGGCCTTCTTGTTCTTCGGCCCGGACCTGCACACCCAGGTCCCCACCATCCCCGTCCACGGCCGATGAGCGACGAGCTCACCGTCGGCCTCCTGGGAGCCGGCATGATCGCCGGGGTGCACGCCCACGCCTACCGGGAGTCGCCGGGGGTCCGCCTGCTCGCGGTCGCGGACCTCGTGCCGGGGAAGGCCGATCGGATCGCCGGTCAGTACGACGCGAAGGCCGTGCCCGACCTCGCTGCGCTCCTCGACCTCGGCGTCGACGTGGTCGACATCTGCACGCCCCCGACCGCCCACGCCGAGGCCACGATCACGGCCCTCGAGGCCGGGCGCCACGTCTTGTGCGAGAAGCCGATCACCCGCACGCTCGACGAGGCCCGCCGCGTCGTCGAGGCGGCTCGGAGGTCGCCCGGGCTGCTCTCGATCGGCCAGGTCGCTCGCTACGGGCCCGACCACCGGCTGGCCCATGACCTGGCCGAGGCCGGCGAGATCGGTGAGGTCCGGCTGGTCAGCCACTCCACGACGACGTCACTGCCCGGCTGGAGCGAGGCCGGCTGGCTCGCCGATCCGGCGACGTCGGGCGGGCCGCTGCTCGATCAGGCGGTGCACAGCTTCGACTACGCGCGCTGGATGATCGGCAGTCCCGCGGTGCGCGTGCACTGCATGGCCGCCGACAGCGGAGCGGGCCCGGCGACGTACACGCTCACGACCGTGCGCTACGAGAACGGCGCCATCGCGCACGTCGAGTGCAGCTGGGCGCACCCCGCCTCCCGCGGGTTCAAGCTGCGCGCCGAGATCGTCGGCACCCAGGGACGACTCTCGTGGGACTACGACCACCTCATGGGCGGGGTGCTGCACCCGCGCGAGGGCGACGCCGAGTGGTGGGACGTGCTCGGCGACCGCGAGTTCACCGCGGAGCTGGCCGCGTTCTTCGGGGCGGTCCGCGACGGCGGGCCGCCGCCGGTCCCCGCCGAGGAGGGACTCGAGTCGCTGCGGACGGCCCTGGCAGCGCTGGAGTCGGCACGCACCGGCCGGACCATCGACCTGACCACCTGGGAGGTCTCGTGATTCCCGCAGCACCCCTGCGCCCGGTGGGCGTCGCTATCCTCGGTGCCGCCCACATGGGCCACGCGTGGGCCTACGCGCGTGCCCTCACCGAGTCTCCCCACGCGGTGGTGGTGGGCCTGCACGACCCGGAGCCCGAGCACACCCGCTGGATCCACCAGGACTTCGGGGTGCCACTGGCGGGTACGGCCGAGGAGCTGCTGTCCTCGCCCGGGGTCGACGCCGTCTTGGTGTGCGGCGCCAACGCCGAGCACCGGGCCCAGGTCGAGCTCGCGGCCGCCTACGGCAAGCACGTGCTGTGCGAGAAGCCGATCGCGACGACCGTCGAGGACGCCCGGGCGATGATCGCCGCGTGCGAGGCGGCCGGTGTCCAGCTGCACCTGGCCTTCCCCTCGCGCTTCCTCCCTCTGGTCTCCCGCGCACGCGCCGCGGTCCGCGACGGCCGGCTCGGCGAGCTCGTCGGCCTCGTGGGCGGCAACCGCGGGCGGCCGCCACTGCCGCCGGCGTACCCGGGCTGGATCACGGACCCGGTCTCGGCCGGGGGAGGAGCGCTCATCGACCACTCGGTGCACGTCACCGACGTGATGCGGCACGTCAGCGGCCTGGAGGTCGCGGAGGTGTCCGCGGAGTCGGGGTCGCTGCTGTGGGGGTGCGACGTCGACGACGTCGCCATCCTCTCGTTGCGCTTCGAGAGCGGCGCGGTCGGCAGCGTGGACCCGAGCTGGTCCGTGCCGGCGGACAACCCCTGGGACTACGACTTCTTCCTGCGGCTGGTCGGCACCGAGGGTGCGCTCGAGATCAGCGACACGGCCGAGGCGCTGCGGGTGGTCAGCACCCGCCCGGGCGGTCCCGCGGGGCTGCGTGACGCGTCGTTCGCCGAGGACGCGGACCGGGCGATGATCGAGGCCTTCCTGGCGTCGGTGCGCACCGGCACCGTCCAGGAGCCGTGTGCGACCGGGCTCGACGGCCTGCGCGCACTGGAGGTGGCGCTCGCGGGATACCGGTCCTCGGCCGCGGGCGCGGTCGTCGCCGTTCGCTGAGTTGGTCGAGGGCTCGGCGTGGGTCCCGCCGACGGCGCCATGGGGGACGCCGCCGACGGGACGTCGGGGTCAGCGACCCTTCTCGAGCCTCCAGAGGCGCTTGCGCTCGGGAGCGTGGCGGAAGGCGCGGCTGATCGCGTAGTACGCCGGCTTGGGGTGCATGGTGCGGTCGAAGGCGAGAGGCCGCCGGTGCGTTCCGTCCGCGCGGGGCTGGTCCTCGTCGAGCCAGGTGTAGCGGTCGGTCAACCCGAAGGCGTTCACGACCTTGACGGCCGGCTCGTCGAGCGTGACGTCGAGGTAGCGGCGGTAGACGTCGGCCACCATCCGGTCGCGCTTCGCGAACCCCGTCGGCAGACCCTCGTCGAGTACGTCGAGCTCGGTCACCAGGATCGGCAGCCCGCGGTCGGCGATCTCCTGGAGGAACGCCCGGTAGCCGCGCTCGTCGAACTTGCTGCCGAACCCGTCGGCGAGGAGGTGTCCCTGGATGCCCACCGCCTGCAGCGGGACGTCCTGGTCGAGCAGCCGGTCGATCGCCTTCAGGTAGGCCCGGCGCCGGGGCTCGGGCCGGTCGCCCCACTCGTTGACGGTCTCGAACCCGAACTCGTTGATGATCCGCAGCGCGCCCGGGTCCTGGTCGTGGGCGAGGTGGAAGCTCTCCGCGATGTAGCTCGGGCCGATCGTGGCGTACCACGGCACGTTGGTGCGGAAGCCGTGCTTGTCGGCGTCCGTGGGGTCGGTGACCTCGTTGGCGACGATCCAGCCGTTGACCCGTCCGCGGTAGTGGGCCACCTCGCGGCGGATCACGCCGTACAGCAGCTTGCGGGCGTCTTGGCGGTCCAGCCCCCACAGGTCGTCGTCGGTCCACCCGTCGCCGAAGCCCTCATCCCAGGCCAGGTGGGCGGCGATCACGAGCTGGCTGTGCTGCTCGGCGAAGCCGACGATCTGGTCGCCGGGCCCGAAGTTCATCGGCTCGTCGGGACCGGGCTTGAGCTGGTACCAGAGCAGGTCGTCCTCGGTGAACAACAGCCCGGCCTCACGTGCGTGGAGCTGCTGGTAACGCTTGTCGAGCTGCCAGGTCGCGATCGAGGACCCGAACACGATGCCGCGCCGCTCGGCCTGCCGCCACAGCGGGGGACGGCCGGTGCCGTCGATGGTGCCGGTGGCGCCGGCCCCGTCAGCACGCTCGAGACCGGGGAGTCCGGCGAGGAGTGCTGCGGCGCCGCCGGCGGCCCCGGTCAGCAGCGAGCGGCGGGCGACGTGGGCGGTGTCGTGCATGTGGGCTCTCCCTGTGAGGTGCGGTGCGGTGGGTCAGGAGCGGCCGTCCCGGACGGGTCACAGGGTGTGACCACGGTCGCAAGCAAATCGATTGCACTGACGGTAGAACGTGGGTCCGCGGAGAGCAAGACCCGGCGGCCATGTCGTTCTCTCGTAGGTCCTCGTCCGTGCCCCTCGGCTCAGACGACGCCCTTCACAAGGAGGAAGCAGCCGAAGGGGCGGGCCTCGGTCGTCGCCACGACGACGTAGGCTTCCGCGGCCCGGCGGTAGAACTCGAACCGCTCGAGTGCGGCGGACGGCACCGAACGGCCCTCGGCGGCGTCGACCTCGGCCTGGAGGTCGGCGTGGACGGGCTGCACCCGCAGCTCGTCTCCGACGGCACCCATCCGCAGGACGGCCGGCTCGACGAACGTGTCCACGGGGAACACCGAGAGGATGGCCCGTGCGGCCTCGGGCACGCCCACCCCCGAGAGCCGCACCAGCCGGCGGGCGGTCGAGGCGGCCGGGAAGTTGCGGTCGACGATCGCGAGGACATCGCCGTGCCCCATTGCGGCGAGATGGCCGAGCAGCTCGGCGTGGAGCAGGGGGTCGATGTTCTTCAGCATCAGGGGTCCTCTCAGGGTCGGAGCTTGCTCCGGGTGACCAAGACGAAGGCGTGCCGGGTCCGCGGCATCACGTGTGCAGCACGACCTCGCCGTTCTCCTCGGTCACGCGGAACGTGCGCAGCCCCACGCGGGCCGGCTCGAGCAGCGACCGGCCGGTCTCGAGGTCGAACTCCCAGCCGTGCCAGGGGCAGCGGATCACCCGGTCGTCGAGGCCGTAGACGAGCTCGTGCGGCGCGGCCGCGACGAACGTGCCGCCGAGCGAACCGGCGCACATCGAGGCGCCCATGTGGGGGCAGCGGTCGCTGATCGCGTAGAACGAGTCGCCGACGCTGATCACGCCGACGGGCTTGCCGTCGACCTCGACCAGCCGGCAGCCGTCGCGGCGGACCTCGTCGGCCGGTCCGACCCGGTGCTCCATACGGTTCCTCCCGTCGATCCTGGCCCTATCGCGGAGCCAAACGATTTGCTATGCATGACTCTGACGGCTCCGAGGCCGTCTCCGCAACGGTTAGACGCCGAGGAGCGCGCCCATGACCCGAGTACTCGACCAGGCCACCGCCCCGCCGTCGGCGCGCTATGAGCTCGTCGACTGCGACGTGCACCCGATCATGAAGGGCGGGCTGGGCGACCTGCGGCCGTTCCTCTCCCGGGAGGCGCAGCGCCGACTGGGCCTGGACGAGCGCCGCAACCTGACCACGCAGGGGCACCGCGAGGCGGTCTCGATCCCGCGGAACCTGCTGTACGTCAACCAGGCAGGCGTGCTGCGCGACGACGCCCGAGCACCCGACGGGTCCGCACCCGGCGCCGACCCGGCGTTCACGGCCGAGCAGCTGCTCGACGCCAACGGGATCTCCCGGGCGGTGCTGATCGGCGGGGAGGTGCTCGGCCTCGGGGCGATGCCCGACCCGGACGCCGCCGCGATGATCGCCTCGGCGTACAACGACTGGCTCGCGGCCACCTGGCTGACCGCGGACGAGCGCTACCGGGGCAACCTGGTGGTCGGCGCCCAGGACCCCGAGCAGGCAGCCCGCGAGATCCGGCGCGCGGGCCGCGACGAGCGCTTCGTCGCCGTCCTGCTGCCGTTGACGAACATCCTGATGGGCCAGCGCCACTACTACCCGATCTACGAGGCGGCCGCGGAGCTCGGCCTGCCCATCACCGTGCACCCGAACTCCGGCGAAGGGATCTTCCGCACCTCACCGCCCATGGCCGGGGGCACCCCCACCTACTACGTCGAGTGGCACACCGGCCTGAGCCAGGTGTTCCAGGCAAACGTGATCAGCCTGATCTGCCACGGCGTGTTCGAGCGCTTCCCCGGCCTGAAGGTGATCCTCACCGAGGGCGGGCTGGGCTGGATCCCGGACGTCATCTGGCGCCTGGACAAGAACGTCAAGGGCCTGCGCGACGAGGTCCCGTGGATCCGCCGGCTGCCGAGCGAGTACATCGCCGACCACGTCCGCTTCACGACCCAGCCGTTGCCGGAGCCGAAGCGGCGACACCACCTGCATGTGCTCTGCGAGATCGCCCAGGCGGAGCGGACCCTGATGTTCAGCTCCGACTACCCGCACTGGGACTTCGACGACCCGCGGCACGCGTTGACCGCGCTCCCCGCCGAGATCCGGGGCCGGGTCAAGGCAGGCAACGCGATCGAGACCTACGGCTCGCGGCTCTGACGTCGCCTGGTCACCGGGCAGGATGGGCGCATGCCCGACTACGGCCAGGACCTGCAGTTCGGAACGTTCCTCACCCCCGACGCGGCCCACCCCGACCGGGTGGTGGAGCTCGCGCTGCTCACCGAGGCCGCCGGCCTGGAGCTCGCGACGTTCCAGGACCACCCCTACCAGGCGCGCTTCCTCGACGCGTGGGCGCTCGCGGCCACGGTGCTCGCGCGTACGTCGACGCTGCGGGTGACCACCAACGTCAGCAACCTCCCGCTGCGGCCGCCGTTCGTGCTCGCCTCGACCGTCGCCAGCCTGGACGTGCTGAGCCGCGGACGCGTCGAGCTGGGCCTCGGTGCGGGCGGGTTCTGGGACGCCATCGAGGCGGCCGGCGGGCCCCGCCGGAGCCCGGGGGAGGCGCTGCGGGCGTTGGACGAGGGCATCGCGGTGATCCGCGGCGCCTGGGACACCTCGCAACGGTCGGTCCGGGTGGACGGCGAGCACTACCGGGTCGCCGGCGTCCACCCCGGACCCGCGCCCGCCCATGACGTCGAGATCTGGATCGGGGCGATCGGCCCACGGATGCTCGCGCTCACCGGCCGGGTCGGCGACGGGTGGCTGCCCAGCCAGTCCTACGTGCCGCCGGACACGCTCGCCGAGCGCAACGCCCGCATCGACGACGCGGCCCTGGCCGCCGGCCGCGACCCGTCCCGGGTGCGCCGGCTCTACAACGTCGACGCCTCCGACGATCCCGGGTGGGCGGAGTGGCTCGCGGCGCTGACGCTCGAGCACGGCACCAGCACGTTCATCCTCGGCACCGACGACCCGGCCCGGATCCAGCGGTTCGGCACCGAGGTGGCGCCCGCGGTCCGCCAGCTCGTGCTCGCCGAGCGGTCGCGAGGGCCCGCTGTCGACCCGGTGCCCGCGCACGCACCCGCGCCTGCCGAGGCACCGGTGCGCGTGCGCGGGGGCGAGCCCGTGCGGCCGACCCCCGACGACGGTGTACGCCGCGGCGCCCGGGCGCCCTGGGACGAGTCGACGCGGCCGTCGTACGACGCCGGGCTGCCGCCCCTGGCCTGGACCGACCACGAGCGGGCCACCGGGCAGCACCTCGTGGACGTCCACGACCACCTGCGCTCCGAGCTGGCTCAGCTCTTCGACCTGATCGACCAGGTCGAGGCGGGCAGCCTCGACGCCGGGCGCGCGCGCTCGCTGATCAACACGATGACGATGCGTCAGAACGACTGGGCCCTCGGCGCCTACTGCCAGTCGTACTGCCGGCTGGTGACCACCCACCACACGATCGAGGACACCGGCATGTTCCCCCACCTGCGGTCGCGTGACGCGGCGCTCGTGCCGGTGATCGACCGGCTGGAGGAGGAGCACCACGTGATCGCGGGGGTGCTCGACACGGTCGACCGGGCGCTGGTCGCAGTCGTCGCGGAGCCCGAGGGGATGTCCCGGCTGCGCGAGGCGGTCGACCTGCTCGCGGACACGATGGCCTCGCACCTGTCCTACGAGGAGCGGATGCTCGTCGAGCCGTTGGCACGATACGGGTTCTACTGACCCGCGACCCGGGCTCAGGTGCAGAACCCGAACGTCTGCGGCGACCCGGCCTTGATCGAGTCGTTGTAGCTGAGCCCACGCAGCACCCACGAGCCGGTGGCGGCCGTGAAGGAGATGCTGTCGGAGTTCCAGAAGTTCGTGGGCTGGGTGAGCAGCCAGAACGTCGGCGAGGTGAGCCCGGGCGTGGTGTGGTCGATGGTGGCGCGCCACTTCACGAAGTCCGGTGAGGTCGTCGAGACGGTGACGTTCGCGCAGTAGTGACCGCCTCCCGAGCTGGTGACCTGGGCGGAGACGGTGGCGTCGACGAGCGCGGCGTTGGCGTTTGTGGGTGCGCAGAAGCCGAAGGTCGCGGGCTGGCCGAGCTTGATCAGCTCGTTGCTCGCCGTGCCCCTCAGCACCCACGTGCCGCTGGCGGCGGTGAAGGAGATCGTGGTGGCGTTCCAGAAGTTCGTGGGCTCGGCGTTGAGCCAGTAGACGCCGCTGCTGAGGCCGGCGGTCGAGTGGTCGATGGTCGCGCGCCACTTGATGTACGTCGGCGACGTCGTCGAGACCGTGATGTCCGCGCAGTACTGCCCGCCGCTGGGCGCGGCCACGCTGGTGGTGACGACGGCGTCGACCAGCGGCGAGGCCGCCGACATCGGTGCGCAGTAGTTCCAGGTCGCGGGGCTGGTCGCTCGGATGTACTCGTTGCTGCCCGAGCCCCGCACCAGCCAGGTCCCGGTGGCGGCGGTGAACGAGATCGTGGTCGCGTTGCTGATGGTGGTGGGCTCGGCTGCCAACCAGTAGTTGTTGTCGGTGAGACCGGTGGTGGCGTGGTCGATCGTGACCCGCCAGCGGATCCAGTCGGTCGAGGTGGTCGTGACCGCGACCGTGGCGCAGTAGACCCCGCCGCCGGCGCTGGTGACGGTGGCGACCGCTGTTGCGTCGCTCAGGTCGGGTGGTGTCCGCGTGCCGCAGTAGCCCCAGACGTACGACGCACCCGGCGCCAGCACCGAGTTGAACGCGACTCCCTTGACCCGCCACAGGTTCGGCTGGAACGACACCGTCGTGACGTTGTACGACGACGACACCGCCGTGGCGTTGTAGGGCTGTTGGGAGATGTTGAGCGTGATCTCCCACTCGACCGACTGCTGGGAGTGGTTGGTGACCGTGACCGTCGCGCAGTACTCCAGGGCGGTCTCGCTGATCAGCACCTGCTCGTAGGACACCGGGTTGGCGGCCACCGAGCTCGGCACGGTGAACGCGAGCAGGTCCGCCGACACGAGCGTCGCGGCCGGGGCTGCCTGCGCCCCGCTCGCGGTCAGCGCCGCCGCGAGGGCGGTGCCGGCCGCCGCGACCCGGAGTGCGACGTTGGCGCGTGGCGTCCTGCGGCGGTGACGCCGGCGGGGTCCGGCGTCACCGCCCGGGGGTGGGGGGCCGCCCCCGCCCCGGCCCACCCTGCCGAACACCGAAGCGCCGGCGAGCAGGCCGGAGAACAACGCGAGCACCATCGGGGATCCGAACCAGCGCAGCAGGATCCCCCCGCGCGGCACCCGCACCACCACCTGGCCCTTGACGTCGGAGGCCCTGGGCTGCCACGGGTCGACATGGTCGTTGTTGTCGCCCTGGGTCACGAACGTCGCGTCGGGCCGCACCGAGACGATCCGGTGGACGACGTTGAGGCCCGCGCCGACGTCGTCGGCGGGGATGCCGTAGACCACCGGGTCCCCGATCGAGTAGTCGGCCGAGCGCCACGTGACCACCAGGTCGCCCGGTTGGTACGTCGGCAGCATGGACGGACCGGAGACGACCGTGATGCCGAGGTGGGGCGGGCCGAGCGGGGTCGGCAGCCCGAGCGCGAGCACCACCAGCGTGCTGGCCCAGCTGAGCGCGCTGAAGAGACGACGCCACCACCGTCGGTGACGCCGCCCCTTCGCCGTGAGCTCGACCACTCCCCGCCCCCCAGCGGAGAGATCAGGAGACGTGCGCTCCGCTGATGACGACGGCCACGTCCGTGACGGAGGCCGCGTCCGCCGTCACGGTGAAGCTCGCCGTCTTCGCCCCCGTGGTGCCGGTGTAGGTCGGCGTGGCCACGTCTGCCTCGGCGAGCGAGCTGGTCCCGTCACTGAGCGTGACCTTCACGGCCTGGCCGACGCACGCGTCCGCCACGTTGCTGAGCGTCACCGAGCTGACGTCGTAGGCCCCGCTGGTCGCGTTGTACGTCGTGGTGTAGCTGACGTCGATGCTGCTGTCGCAGGACGCCACCACCGTGGTCCCCGCTCCGAGGTCGGTCGAGTTGACGGACCCGATGCTCGCTGCCGAGGCGACGACCGCCGCTGTGGCTGCGCCGCCCGCGCCGAGCGCGAGCAGTAACTGCTTGGACATCTGTTACTCCCTAGTCTGCCCCTCCCAGGGCGCTACAGGAGCACGCGCACACGCCAACAGACCGCCCCCAGCGCGGCATGCGAGCGCATGCTGCGACTCCCTCCCATTGGCCGCGCCGAGTCACGGCAGTGTGATACAAGTCACGTTGTATCACTGGTCTACGCCGCTGGACCAGACCCGTAGGGGTGCCCTCGCTCCTCGCTCGCCCAGAGCCGGAACAGCAGGTACGCCGCCAGCGCGTCCAGCAGGTGCCAGGCGGCGTGCCCCTGGAGCAGCGAGTGGGGGTCGCACCACGCGCCCTTCGTGGCGTTCCAGATCGCGAAGGCCGCGAGGATGCTGACCAGGGCGGCACCGCCCCACCGCAGGTCGGTCCGCGGCCCGCCAGTGCGCCGCGCGCGGCGCCACAGCGCCACCTCGAGCGCGACCGCGGTCAGCAGCAGAGCCGCGAACGCGACGTTGCCGGCGTAGCGCACCACCGGCACGTGGTGCGGCCACAGGCCGACCAGCTCGCACCCCGCCACGCACCCGGCGAACACCGCGGCGAAGAGACCGCGGCGCCGACCGGCCCACCGCACCACCCCGTAGGCGGCCGCGAACGACGCGACGAGGTACATGCTCAGCAGGTCGAGCTGGCCGCCCGCGGCCGTCTGCGTGGCGTGCATCGCCGCGCTGGCGGGGCCGAGCACGACCACCAGGCAGGCGTACGCCGTCGCCAGCCCGACGAGCGGGATGCGCCCGGCCCGCCAGGCGATGGCCAGCCCGGCCACCACGAAGCCGAGGTTGGACCAGGTGTTCGCCGGCTGCTTGACCCAGCCGGACCGGGCCGCCTCGCAGAAGTCGTCGCCGCGGCCGACGTCCGGGCCCAGCCACCCCCGGCCGACCGCGAGCACCAGCAGAACCGTGGCGACCCCCGCCACCACCGTGGCCGCGCCGAGCGGGCGCAGTGACCGGGCGTGCATCGCCCTAGTCTGTCGCCATGGACCTGTCGGTCGACCTGGACGCGCGGGGCGACCGGGTGAGCGCGATCTACCGGGCGCTGCTCGACGCGATCCGCGCCGGCCGGCTCGCCGTCGGGGACCGGCTGCCACCGAGCAGGACCCTGGCGCGCGACCTCGGGGTCGCCCGCAACACCGTGGCGACGGCGTACGAGCGGCTGGTCGCCGAGGGGTTCCTCGACGCCCGGGTCGGAGCGGGCACCTACGTCGCCGGCCTGGCCGCGCCCGCGCCCGCGCCGCGGCGGCCGGGGGAGCTGCACCCCCGGGCCGGCTGGACGTTCCGCCCGCTGCCGGTCAGCGGCGAGCGCCCGGTCCCGCCGCACGACTTCCGGGTCGGCATCCCCGACGCGTCGCTGTTCCCCTTCGACACCTGGCGCCGGCTGGTGGCCGCCGAGCTGCGCGGGGGAGCGCACAGCCCGGGCACCTACGCCCACCCCGCCGGGCTCCCCGAGCTGCGGCACGCGATCGTCCGCTACCTCGCTCGCTCTCGCGGCGTGGCCGCCGACGCCGAGGACGTCGTGATCACCCACGGCACCCAGCAGGCTCTCGACCTGGTCGCGCGGGTGCTGGTCTCGCCGGGCGACGTCGTCGCGGTGGAGGACCCGGGCTACCCGTTCGCCCGTGAGCTGTTCGCCTCCTACGGCGCGCAGGTGGTGCCCGTCCGGGTCGACGGCGAGGGGCTGGTGGTCGAGGACGTGCCGGAGCAGGCGCGGGTCGTCTTCACGACGCCCTCCCACCAGTTCCCGTTCGGTCCGCCCCTGTCTCTCGCGCGTCGGGTGGCGCTGCTCGAGCTCGCCAACCGGCACCGGGTGGCGGTGATCGAGGACGACTACGACAGCGAGTTCCGCTTCACCGAGCGCCCGCTGGAGACGCTGCAGGCGATGGACCGGCACGGCCGCGTCGTCTACGTCGGCACGTTCTCCAAGTCGCTGGTCCCGGCACTCCGCTCGGGCTACCTGGTCGCACCGGCCTCCCTGCGCGACGCACTGCTCGGCGCCCGCCAGCTCGCCGACGGCTACGGCGCCCCCGCCGAGCAGGCCGCGCTGGCGCACTTCGTCGAGGACGGCCTGCTGGCCCGCCACCTGCGCCGGGCTCGGGCGACGTACGCCGAGCGGCGTGAGCTGGTCCTCGGCGGGATCGACCGGTTGCTCGGCGACCGGCTCGAGGTGGTCGCGTCGGCGGCCGGGCTGCACGTCACCGCGACGTTCCGCGACCCGTCGGTCGATGACGTCGAGGTCGCCGCGGCCGCGCTGGACGCCGGGGTGGCCGTGGAGGCGCTGTCGGCGTACGCCCACGGCCCCCAGGTGCCCTCCGGCCTGGTGCTCGGCTACGGAGCGGCACTCACGGCGTCGATCACGCCGGGTCTGGAGCGGCTGGCGCGGATCGCCTGAGCGACTGCCGGTTCCGGGCCATCCAGGCGACGGCGGCCAGTCCGACGACCAGCTGGGGCAGCAGGTTGCGCCCGGTGAGACCCAGCAGCACCAGCGTCGAGGCGAACGAGACGCCGGCGCCCCGGCGGACCCAGGTGCCGCGCGGCAGCAACCGGAGGGCGGCGGCCGTGCCGACCACGTAGACGAGGCTGAACGCCCCCGTCACCAGCAACATGGTCCGCTCCAGCGGCACACCGGTGATCGCGACGACGACGAGCGTCCCCAGCGCACCCACGGTCACGACCATCAGCGAGCGCCTCGGGACCTCGCCGGCCGACGATCCGTGGGCGAACCAGGCCGGGAGCGAGCCGTCGCGGCCGAGCGCGGCACCGAGCCGGGCACTGCCGGCGAAGTAGGCGTTCATCGCCCCCAGCGAGAGCAGCACGGCCACCACCGTCGTCACGCCGCGGGCGCGCTCGCCGAAGCCGAGCACGAGCAGGTCGGAGAGCGGCGCCTTGCCGCTGTGCTCGCCGAGCACGGCGACGGTGGCGAACGCGATGCCGAGGTACATCACGCCCATCACCACCAGGGCGATCGCGGTCGCCCGGCCGATGTCGCGACCGGGGTCGCGATACTCCGAGGAGAGCGAGGTGACGACCTCCCAGCCGGCGAACGCCCAGATCAGCAGCGCCGCCGCGGAGCCCACCGAGGCCCAGCCGTGCGGCGCGAACGGCGTCAGGTTGTCGGTGCTCGCGTGCGGCAGCGCGACCAGGGTGGCGACCATCAGCAGCACCGCCAGGGTCCCGGCGATCGCGAGCTGCACCCGGCCCGACACCCGGACGCCGTACCAGTTCATCAACGCGACCGCGCAGATCAGCAAGCCTGCGGTCAGCAGCTGCGTCTGCCGGCCCCCGCCGGCGCTGTCGGCGACGTACGCCCCGGCGAAGCCCGCGGCCGCGGGCGCGCCGAGCGGGATCGCGAAGTAGAAGCACCAGCCGACGATCGTCGCCGCCTGCCCGCCGAAGGCGCGGCGGGCGTACGTCGCCACCCCGCCCCCGTCGGGGTAGCGGCCGCCGAGCGCGGCGAACGTCGTCGCCAGCGGGATCGAGAGCAGCACCAGCGCCGCCCACGCGACCAGCGAGGCCGGCCCCGCCTCGTGTGCCGCGAGCGCCGGCAGCGAGAGCACGCCCGTGCCGAGCACGGCGCCGAGCGTGAGCGCGGCGCCGTGCGGCACCCCGAGGCCGTGAGCGGCGACCGGGTCGTCGCCCGCGAGCGGGAGGGGAGTCAGCGACTGGGCAGGCCGAGAAGGCGGGACGGACGTGGTCACCCGGTCAATCTAGAAACGTTGATTGTCCGTCCGCAGCGCCAATTCGGTCCCGATCATCAGGGCCAATCAACGCTGCATGGAGGCTGTTCTCAGTGGTGCTTCTTCGCGTGCGCGCGCCGCGCGATGGTCCGGACCACGAACGTCTCCCCGTTGTCACGAGCGCGGCCCTGGCAGGACCACGACGTGCGGTGCCAGCAGGAGAACCGGGTCGAGGCGTTGACCAGCACGACCGTCACCGAGACCACGTTGCGGGCCGAGAACGAGACCAGGGCGTGGCCGCGTCCCTTGCGGCTCAGGCCGATGGCCTTCCGCGCGATGCCGTGCTTGGTCCGCACGACCAGGTAGGCACCCGGCTGGGTGCGGGCGGACGGACCGTCGACGACCACCCGGAGCTTCCAGCGCCGCGCCTTCAGCGCGGCGTCGGGCGTGACCACGACGTTGCGCGAGGCCATGTGGTCGATCCGCATCTTCGCGCCCTGGCGCGGGTTTGCCGGGGAGAGCGCCCAGCGTGCCGACGCGGGGGACGGCGCCCACGCGTCGCCCTCGGCGTAGGTGCGGCCGGGGACCACGTTCGCGGCGGCGAAGGACCGGTAGACGCCGGCGAAGCCGCCCCGCCGCTTGAGCACGCTCTTGACCGCGGTCGTGGAGTACTGGTGGCCTGAGCCCGGGTAGGCCCCGGCGTGCGTCCAGATCGAGCGGACGACGTCGTTGCCGAAGCGGGCCGAGAGGTACTCGAAGAACAGCCAGTTGCCGTACTGGTTGAACCCGCCCTGGTTGAACAGGTCCAGCGGCTGGCCCGGGGCGCCGAGCTGACCGTAGGGCAGGTACTGCCGGTTGTCGTTGACGTCGTCGGCGACCCGCTCCTCCATCCAGGTCGCGGTCGCCTCCATCAGCCACGGGTCCTCGCCGTAGTCGTAGGCGAACTGCACGGCGTGGAAGAACTCGTGGGCCGCGGTGACCCGGAGGCTGTTGCGCGGCGGGGCGTTGTACTGCGACTGGGCGAAGTCGTTGTCGAGCACGCAGTAGCCCGAGGCAAGCCACTTGTGGCCCGGGGCCCGCCGCTCCGGTGCGCAGTAGCCGTAGAGACCGCGCGCGCCGAGCTCCTTGAGGTAGACGTCGAACTTGGCGTTGCCGCCCCGGTGCCGGTCGGTCACGGGGGCGCGGTAGCCGAGCTTCCTGACCTCGGTGCGCCAGACCTTGTTCATGAACGTCAGCGTGGTGTCGACCCACGCCTGGTCCGGCGGCGCGTCCGCGGTGCTCGTCACCCAGTGCAGGCAGATGTGGTTGCGGCACTTCTTCTCGGCGGGGACGGTGTACCCGTCGCCCTGGGAGTCGGCGGCGCCGTCGGTCGGCCGGGCGAGCAGGCCGTGCGCCTCGCGGCGCTGGCCGGCGTCGAGACCGGGCAGCACCCGGAACAGGTCGCGCAGGGCCAGCGTGGCGTCCGGGCGGGCCGTGGTCGGCCGCGACGTACGCCGGGCGGCCGCCGGCACGTCCAGGCCCAGTGCCCGCCGGGCGGTCGCCAGCACGGCAGCGGGGTCGGCAGTGGGGTCGGCAGTGGGGTCGGCAGTGGGGTCGGTGGCGCCGCTGCCCGCGGCCGGCGCGGTGCGGCCCGCGGCAACGGTGGGGGACACGTCCGCTGCGAGCACGGACAGGGCCAACGCAACGGATGCTGCGGTGGCGACGATCGTTCGGCGCATCTCACTCCCTCGAGAAGTACGGGTGACGGCGGCCACGGAGTCGCGAGCGCCTGCCACGAGAGTGCCCGGAGGTCGGGCGCTCCCAAACCACTTGGGACTGCTCAGCTGCCCCCGGAGATCTTCTCGATCAGCGCGGTCGTCGAGATCGCCGGCGTGCGGGGCAGGTAGACGACCTCGCAGATGTCCTCGAACTCGTCGAACTTGCCGGCCCAGTCGTCGCCCATCACCAACACGTCGGCGGCGTACTCCTGGATGTACTCGCGCTTGAGCTCGAGACTCTCCTCGATGAAGACCTCGTCGACCGGCTTGAGGGCCGCGACGATCGCCAGCCGCTCCGCCTGGCTGAAGACCGGCTCGCGGCCCTTCTTGCGCAGGTTGAGCTCGTCGGCCGAGACCCCCACGACGAGCCGGTCGCCGAGGGCCGCGGCGCGCTCGATCACCCGGAGGTGTCCGACGTGGAAGACGTCGAACGTCCCGAAGGTGATCACCGTGCGTGGCATGCGGCGCATTCTGGCATGCGCACCCGTGGGGGAGGATGGCGGGCGATGACCACCACCGACACCAGCACCGGCACCAGCATCTCGATGATCACCCCCGACCCCGCCGCCGACGAGCAGCGCCGCCGGGGGCTCCGCCGGATGCGCACGCTCGCGGTCTCACTGCTGGTCTTCGCCGCGATCGTGTACGTCGCGACCCTCGGCCACGAGGGGTTCCTCGGCTTCGTCAACGCCGGGGCCGAGGCCTCGATGGTGGGCGCGATCGCCGACTGGTTCGCGGTGACCGCGCTCTTCAAGCACCCCCTGGGCCTGCCGATCCCACACACGGCGCTGATCCCTCGCCGCAAGGACGAGCTCGGCCGCGGGCTCGAGGAGTTCGTCGGGGAGAACTTCCTGCAGGAGGCGATCATCCGTGACCGGGTGGCGGCGGCCACGATCTCCCTGCGGGTCGGTCGATGGCTCGCGAAGCCCGAGCACGCGCGTCGCGCGGTCGACGAGGCCGCGGACGTCGCGGTGATCGCGCTCAACCGGGTGCGTGACGACCACATCGAGGGGCTCATCCGCGACGCGCTCGTGCCGCGCTTCCACGACGAGCCGATCGCCCCCCTGCTCGGCAGCCTGCTGGAGGAGACCGTCCGCGACGACCTGCACCAGGGGCTGGTCGACCTCGGCCTGGCCGAGCTTCACCGCTGGCTCACGGAGAACCCCGACACGGTGACGGAGATCCTGGGCGAGCGCGCCCCGTGGTGGGCGCCGACCCGGCTCAACGACGCGGTGACCTCCCGGCTGCACCGCGAGCTGGTGCAGTGGGTCGAGGACATCCGCGACGACCCGCGCCACCACGCGCGCCAGGCGCTCGACTCGATGCTGGCCCAGCTCGCCCACGACCTGCTGCACGACCCCGACACCCAGGAGCGCACCGAGCGGCTCAAGGAGCGGCTCCTGGACCACCCGCAGGTGCTGGCCTCGAGCGTGTCGCTGTGGAACGCCCTGCGGCGTACGCTCCAGAGCTCGCTCACCGACCCCGAGGGGGCGCTGCGCCAACGGCTGCTGGCGGAGGTCTCCGCGTTCGCGCAACGACTGCTGGCCGACGCCACGCTGCGCGAGCGCATCGACGGGCTGGCGGCCGATGCGACCGTGTTCGGGGTCGAGCGGTACGGCGCCGAGGTGACCACGGTGATCACGCACACCATCGAGCGCTGGGACGGCAAGGAGGCCGCCCGCCGCATCGAGCTCCACGTGGGCCGCGACCTGCAGTTCATCCGGATCAACGGCACGATCGTGGGTGGGCTGGTGGGTGTGCTCATCCACGCGGTGAGCGTGCTGGTTCACTGAGCACATGCCCGAGCCCGTTGACGTCTCGATCCGCGACCAGTCCATCCGCCTGGGCCAGTTCCTCAAGCTCGCGAACCTGGTCGAGTCCGGGGCCGAGGCCAAGCCGGTGATCGCCGAGGGTCAGGTCCTGGTCAACGGCGAGGTCGAGACCCGCCGCGGCCGCCAGCTGGTCGTCGGCGACGTGGTCACCCTCGGGCCGGCATCCGCCCGCGTCACCGACGAGGAGTCGTTCGAGGACAACCTCCCCTGGTGAGGCGCGTCCCGCGGCCCACCCATCGAGGCAGGCGTCTCAGCGGCCGGACGGTTGTGGCGCAGCCTCAGCTCACAGCCAGCAGGTCGACGACGAAGATCAGGGTCTCGCCGGGCTTGATGACCCCGCCGGCGCCGCGGTCGCCGTACCCGAGGTGCGGGGGGATCACCAGCTGACGGCGACCGCCGACCTTCATGCCCTGCACGCCCTGGTCCCAGCCGGAGATGACCTGGCCGACGCCGAGCCGGAACTGCAGCGGTGTCCCGCGGTTGTACGACGCGTCGAACTCCTCGCCCGTCGAGTGGGCGACGCCCACGTAGTGCACCGAGACGGTGGCACCGGCGGCGGCCTCCGGGCCGTCACCCTCGGTGATCTCGGTGATCACCAGGTCGGCGGGCGGGTCGAAGTCGGGGAAGTCGATCTCGGGCTTGTCCATGGTCCTCACCCTATGCACCGGGGCGTCCTGAGAGAATCTGCGGGTGACCCCTCTCTCGGACCGCTGGCCACGCCTCGACCTCGGCGTGGTGTCCGGGCTGGCCGTGCTCACCGTCCTGGTCACGCTGTCGGCGACGACCGACGTCCAGCTGATCGCGGTGTTCGCCGCGAGCACGATCGTCACGAGCCTGCAGACGACACCTCGGCGTACGGCGCTGGTCGGCGTGGTCGCGCTCGTTGCGGCACTGGGTGCGGGGGTGTGGCACGACACGGTCGGCACCGCCGACTGGTTCGTCCGCGTGCTGCTGTGCGGGCTGCTCTCGCTGCTCGGCATCCAGAGTGCTGCCCTTCGGGAGCGCCGTGAGGGCAGGCTCGAGCGGATGACGGTGATCGCCGAGACCGCCCAGCGTGCGGTGCTGCGGGCGATGCCGACCGCCATCGGCTCGGTCGGGCTCGCGGCCCGCTACGTGTCGGCGACCGCCGAGGCACTGGTCGGCGGCGACCTCTACGAGGTCGCGGCGACGCCGTTCGGCGTGCGTGTGATCGTGGGGGACGTGCGCGGCAAGGGGCTCGAGGCGGTGCAGACCGCGGCCACCGTGCTCGGTTCCTTCCGGGCGGCGTCGTTCACCGCCACGGACATCGCCGAGCTCGCGCACACGATCGACCAGACCCTGGCCCGGATGATCGGTGAGGAGGACTTCGTGACCGCGATCGTGGGGGAGTTCCAGGGCGATCGCGTCACGCTCGCCAACTGCGGCCACCACCCGCCGGTGCTGGTCGTCGGCTCCCAGGTGACGACCACCGACACCGGTGAGCCGGCGCTGCCGCTCGGCCTCGGCGCCCAACCGGAGCTGACCGTGCATCCCTGGCCGGTCGGCGCGCGGGTGCTGTTCTACACCGACGGGCTGGTCGAGGCCCGGGACGGCCGCGGGGAGTTCTTCCCGCTCGACGAGTACGCCGCCGAGCTGGGCGAGGGTTCGGTGGAGGAGGCGCTCGACCGGCTCGTCGAGAGGCTGCTGGCGTGGGGCGGGCACCGGATGTCCGACGACCTCGCCCTGGTGCTCGCCGAGAGCGAGACGCGCTAGCGCTCGCTCAGGTCTGGTGCACGTAGCTGTCGAGCTGGTCGCGCTCGAACTCCAGCTGGTCGATGCGGTGCTTGACCACGTCGCCGATGCTGATGATGCCGACCAGGTGGTCGTCGTCGACCACCGGCACGTGCCGGATCCGGCGCTCGGTCATCGTCTTCATGAGCTCGTCGACCTGGGTGTCCTGGTCGCAGGTCTGCACGACGGCCGTCATGATCGCCTGCACGGTGTTGTTGATGACGGTGCCGTCGCTGTGCAGGTGGCGCACGACGTCGCGCTCACTGACGATGCCGTCGATCGTGGAGCCGTCGGAGCTGACGATCAGCGCACCGACGTTGTGCTCGGCGAGCCGCGCGAGCAGCTCGCGTACGCCGGCGTCGGGGCCGATCGTGACCACCTCGTGAACGGGCTTGGCCTTGAGCACTTCGCCGATCCGCATCGCTGCACCTCCGAGGTTCCACCGTGGAGTCCGTGCGACGACCGTACTGTCGCCCGCACCCCGGCGTACAGCCCCGCGTCCAGCACCTGACGGGGTGGCGGGAGTCAGTCGCGGGGCCGGTGCATCCGCAGGTCGGACACCGAGCCCGGTCCGGAGGGCCGCGAGTCGGGGTCGTCCTCGTCGTCGGGCAGCGAGCCGAGGAAGGACAGGGCCGCCTCGTGGAGGTGGCCGTTGGTGGCCAGCACGTTGCCGCCGAAGGGTCCGTCGGTGCCGTCGAGCGAGGTGAACCGCCCGCCGGCCTCGCGCACGATCACGTCGAGCGCGGCCATGTCGTAGACCTCGAGCTCGGGCTCGGCCGCGATGTCGATCGCCCCCTCGGCGAGCAGCATGTAGGACCAGAAGTCGCCGTACGCGCGAGTGCGCCAGCAGCGCCGCATCAGCGACACGAAGTCGTCGAGCCGGCCGCGCTCCTCCCAGCCGTGCAGGGAGGCGTAGGACAGCGAGGCGTCCTCGAGGCGGCGTACGTCGGAGACCTGGCAGCGGGTGGCCTTGAGCAGCGAGCGACCGGTCCACGCGCCGTGGCCGGTCGAGGCCCACCAGCGCCGTTGCAGCAGCGGGGCGGACACCACGCCGAGCACCACCTCGTCGTCGACCACGAGCGAGATCAGCGTCGCCCAGACCGGCACGCCGCGGACGAAGTTCTTGGTGCCGTCGATCGGGTCGATGATCCAGCGGCGCTGGCTGTGGCCGGTCGAGCCCTGCTCCTCGCCCGTGATGGCGTCGCGCGAGCGCACCCGGGAGAGCGTGCGGCGGATCGCCTCCTCGACGGCCTGGTCGGCGTCGGTGACCGGGGTCAGGTCGGGTTTGCTCATCACGTGCAGGTCGAGCGCCTTGTAGCGCGCCTCGGTCAGCGAGTCGGCGTCGTCGGCGAGCAGGTGGGCGAGCCGCAGGTCGTCCGTGTAGTCGGTGGGGGTCGGCACGCCGTCAGCCTAGTGCTGCCGGTGACTGAACGATTCGACGCGGCGACACGTGTACTGGGGCATGGAGATCAACGGGCTGCCCCTCCATCCCCTCGTCGTCCACGCAGCGGTCGTGTTCGGGTGTCTCGGCGCCGTCGCGGCACTGGCGTACGTCGCGGTCCCGCGCCGCCGCGCCCAGCTCCGCTGGCCGATGGTCGGGATCGCGCTGCTCGCGGTCGCGTCGATCGTCGCGGCGTACTACACCGGCCGGAGCTTCCTCGACTCACGGCCGCCGGAGATCCGCGCCAGCCCCCAGGTGCTCACCCACGAGCACCTGGCGCGCCAGCTGTTGTGGATCACGGTCGGCTTCGGCCTGGTGGCCGTCGTGGCCGGCTGGCTCGCCAGCCGCACCGGTGCCCTCCGAGTCGTGCTCGACGTGCTGCTCGCGGCCGCGGCTCTCGCCGTGCTGGTGTGGGTCGCCCGCACCGGCGACGCCGGCGCGCGTGCCGTGTGGGGGTGATCGCCCCTAGTACACCGGCTCGCTGCGGGCGGCCAGCAGCCGCCGGAACGACGCGACCCGCTCGGGGTCGGCCTCGCCGTTCGTGACGGCCTCGTCGAGCCCGCACTCGGGCTCGTCGTCGCCATGGGTGCAGCCGCGGGGGCAGTCCTCGGTCATCTCGTCGAGGTCGGGGAAGGCCTCGATCAGCCGTTCGGGCTGCACATGCGCCAGCCCGAACGAGCGGATGCCCGGCGTGTCGACGATCCAGCCGCCCGTGCCGTCCCCGGTGTCCGGCAGCGCCAGCATGTACGCCGAGGTCGAGGTGTGCCGGCCGCGGCCGGTGACCGCGTTGACGATGCCGACCTGGCGCCGGGCCTCGGGCACCAGCGCGTTGACCAGCGTCGACTTCCCGACCCCGCTCGACCCGATGAGCACGCTGGTGCGCCCGCCGAGCCGCTCGCGCAGCGCGGAGATGTCGCCGCCACGCTGGGTGACCACCCAGGGCACCCCGAGCGAGCGGTAGGTCACGAGCAGCGTCTCGGGGTCGGCCAGGTCGGACTTCGTCAGGCACAGCAACGGCTGCATGCCGGCGTCGTACGCCGCGACCAGGGCCCGGTCGATGAGCCGGGGCTGCGGGTCGGGGTCGGCGAGCGCGGTGACGACCACGAGCTGGTCGGCGTTCGAGACGATCACCCGCTCGATGGGGTCGTCGTCGTCGGCGGTGCGGCGCAGCGTGGTCACGCGCTCGCGGACCTCCACGATGCGCGCGAGCGAGCCGTCCTCACCGGAGGTGTCGCCCACGACGCGCACCCGGTCGCCGACGACCACGCCCTTGCGCCCCAGCGGCCGGGCCTTCATGGCCATCACGACGTGGTCGCCGACCAGCAGCGTGAACCGGCCCCGGTCGACGGTGACGACCACGCCGTCGACGGCGTCGTCGTACGTCGGTCGCTCCTTGGTGCGGGGGCGGGTGTGGCGGCGCGGCCGGTCGTAGTGCTCGACGTCGTGGTCGGAGTAGCGTCCCCGCGCCTTCGGGCTCATCGCGCCGGGCTCACGCGGGGATCAGTCCGGACCAGAAGCCGGCGAAGTCGGTGAACGTCTTGCCGGTCGTCGCGATGTTCTCGACGAGCACGTCCTCGACGGCGGCGCCGATGATCACGCCGGCGTGGGCCATCCGGTGGTCGGCGTAGGTGTGGAACACGCCCCCGTGGAGGGGTGCGGGGCGGATGCTCAGGCCGTCGTCGTGCTCGGTGACGTCGGCACCGAGCGCGGTGAGCTCGGTGGCGAGTGCCGCGAGCCGGTCGGTCTCGTGGCCGCGGATGTGGGCCACGCCTCGCAGGTGCGAGGGCGCCTCGGCCAGCGCGCAGAGGGCGGCGATCGCGGGGGTGAGCTCGCCGACGTCGTGCAGGTCGACGTCGATGCCCAACAGGGTGCCGCTGCCGGTGACCTGCAGGGCCGGGTTGTCCGGGCCGTCCGGGCCGTCCACGAACGCCACCTCACAACCCATGGCGGTGAGGATGTCGCGCAGGGCGTCGCCGGCCTGGGTGGTCGCGCGCGGCCAGTCGCGGACCGTGACGGTGCCGCCGGAGACCGCGGCCAGGGCGAGGAACGGGGCGGCGTTGGAGAGGTCGGGCTCGATCAGGCGATCGATCGGCTTGACCGGTCCGGGGGCGACGCGCCACCGGTTCGCGTCGTGGTCATCGACCTCGATGCCCTGCTCGCGCAACATCGCCACGGTCATGTCGACGTGGGGGAGCGAGGGCATCGGCTTGCCGTCGTGGCGCACGTCGACGCCCTCGTCGTAGCGCGCGCCCGCGAGCAGCAGAGCCGAGACGAACTGCGACGACGACGAGGCGTCGACCACGACCGTCCCGCCGCGCACGGCACCCGAGCCGCGCACGACGAACGGCAGCGCATCGCCCTCGACGTCGACACCCAGCGCACGCAGGGCCCCGAGCACCTCGCCGATCGGGCGGGTCCGCATGTGGGGGTCGCCGTCGAAGGACACCGCGCCGCTCGACAGGCCCGCGACCGGCGGCACGAAGCGCATCACCGTGCCGGCGAGCCCGCAGTCGACCGTGGCGTCACGGTCGAAGGAGCCCGGAGTGACCAGCCAGTCCTCACCGGAGGTGTCGACGGCGGAGCCCAGCGCAGTCAGCGCCCCCGCCATCAGCAGCGAGTCGCGCGAGCGCAGGGCCCGGCGTACGACGGACGGGCCATCGGCCACTGCGGCCAGCACGAGCGCGCGGTTGGTGAGCGACTTGCTGCCCGGGAGCGTGACGGTCGCGTCGACGGGACGGCGCGCGCGCGGCGCGGGCCACGGATCGGAAGGCTCAGTCACGCGCGCAGCCTATCGGCGGCCCCGGA
This sequence comes from Nocardia sp. 149-1B, assembly GCF_057747975.1. Taxonomy (NCBI): domain Bacteria; kingdom Bacillati; phylum Actinomycetota; class Actinomycetes; order Mycobacteriales; family Nocardiaceae; genus Nocardia; species Nocardia sp. 149-1B. Next base: position 3,165,905 of record NZ_CM173233.1, on the reverse strand, counting down.
GGGGGGCGGCGCTCAGCCCACCTTCGCCTTGGCGAGCTTGGCCTCCTGGCGGGCAGCCGCGGCGAGGTGCTTGGCCTCGCGGCGTGCGTCCTTGGCGACCCGGCGCGCACGCCAGGCGACGCCCGGCTTGCCGTCGGTGTCGCCGGCCGCGATGACCAGGCCGCCGAGCACCGAGAGGTTCTTGAAGAAGTGCAGCTTCTGCTGGGTCCGCTGGGCCGGGTCCTGGACCTCCCAGAACCGGTGTCCGGCCGCGGTGGTCGGCACCAGGGAGGCCGCGAGCACCGCCGCCGAGAGGCGAGGGGCCCGGCCGGTGGCCAGGGCCAGGCCGGCGCCGAGCTGGACGCCGGCGTTGACCTTCACCAGCGTCTCGGGATCCTCGGGCAGCGGGATCCCCGCGCGCTTGGCGAGCGGGACCAGGCGGCTGGTCACGGGCTCGGCCTTGCCGGCGGTCCCCGAGGTGTTCTTCAGGGCGTTGACCGCACCGACGAGGAAGATCGAGGCGAGCATGGGACGGGCGATGACTCGGCTGACGCTCATGGGTCCTTCTTACCCGCCCGGGCCAGCGGCCAGTCCTGCGAGCTCACCCGCGGGCTCTTCCGCGAGCTCTCCGGCGTCGGGGTCAGGGTGTGGTCGGCCCGGGCACGCCGACCGAGATCGGCGGGAGCAGGACACCCGCGACGCCGGCCGAGACCTGCACCGAGATGCCGCCGGGGCCGGCTGAGGCTTCCACACCGAGCTGGACGAGGGGCGACTGCGGGGGCGCCGACGGGGGAGCGGACGGCGGGCTCGTGGGCGGGCTCGACGGGCCCGTGGTGGGACCCGTGGTCGGACCGGTGGTCGGGCCCGCGCTCGGTCCGACGGTCGGTGCGGGCGTCGGTTCGAGGGTCGGGCCGGTGGTGGCGGCAGCCGTCGGCGTCAGGAGGCCGGCCGGCGACACGCTCGACTGCTGCCGGTCCACGGGGCGGGTGCCCGGGGTCGACGCGGGGACGGCCGAGGTCGTGCGCGTGGGCGGCAAGCTCAGGACGGGGGTGTCCTCGGCCGCGGGCCGCCCGTCGGGCCCCTGCTGAAGCAGCGCGACCACGAGGCCGGCGGCGACCACCGAGGCGGCCGCCCCGGCGACGGCCGCGGTCGGTGCGTGGGTGACGACCGCGTCGCGGGCCCGGCCGAGCAGCACGCTGACGCCCCCGGCGCCGGCGGCCAGGCCACCGGTCGAGGCGCCGACGTACGCCGCGGCCGCGGAGCCGAGCAGCAGCGGCGCGAGCAGGGCGCCCAGGCCGGAGTTGACCTCGCTCAGCTCGAGGTAGATCGCAGTGCACCGGCGGCACTCCTTGAGGTGCTGCTCGACCTTGGCGCTGTCCCGGCGCGACAGGCCGCCGCGGACGTAGGCGCCGAGCTGGGCCCGGGTGCGGGCGCACGCATCGTCCTCGACGTCCTGGGTGTGCATCGACAGGTAGGCCTGGCGCAGCCCTTCGCGCGCGCGGTAGGCGAGAGCGGAGACCGAGTTGGCGCTCATGCCCAGCAGCAGGGCGACCTCGGCGGGCTTCTGCTGCTCCACCTCGGTGTGCCACAGCACCAGCTGCCACCGCTCGGGGAGCGAGGCGAACGCGCGGGCCGCGGTGAGGCTCTCGAAGCCCTCGAGGGCGGTGTCGCGGAACGGGACCCCGGGGTCGAACGGGGTCAGGTCGCCGGTGGTCTGCAGTCGGGCGGTCGCCCGGATCCGGTCGATGTGGAGGCGGCGTACGGCGGTCAGCAGGTAGGCGCGGAACGCGAGGTCCGGGCCGCCCCCGCGCTGGAGGACCACGAGCACCTTCGCGAAGGCCTCGGAGACCAGGTCGTCGACGTCGCCGGCCGACACGAGCTGGCGTGCCAGGCGGCGTGCGGCCTCCACGTGGCGGGCGAAGAGCTCGCCGTAGGCGTCGACGTCGCCGCCTCGGACAGCCGAGATCAGCTCCCCGTCACTGCGGCCTTCGAGGGTGGACACGTGGCTGGACACACCGGACCAACGCGCCAGTCCGGAAAAGATCACGGCATCGGACCGAGGAAATAACGTGACGAAGTTCGCGAGAACCGCGTCATGGCAGCGCGGGGGCGCCGTTCCATCGCCACAGACCAACCGAGGGGGAGCAACCGTGGGCCGGATCACGACGCGCAGGCGACGTGCCACCACGGCCGACCCCGGAGCAAGGGGGGAGCTGTCCCCGGAGCAGCGTGTGGCACTGCCGCCGCGCTTCGAGGCAGTCGGAGAGGCCCTTGCTTCGGGGTCGGGCACGGCCTCGGCGTGCGAGGTCGCCGGCGCCCTGCTCGCCCGTGACGGCCTTTCCCTCGACGAGAGCCTCGCCGCCCTGGCCAGCACGGCCGCGCTGGTGCTCGGCACCGAGCCGAGCTTCACGGACACGCGCGCGCTCACCGTCGCCTGGAGCGAGGCGGTCCTCGGCTACCTGCACGGACTGTCCTGCGCCGACCCGCTCACCGGGCTCGCCAGCCTCGCGCACCTGCGCACCCGGGTCTCCGACGTCTACCGGGGTGAGCAGCGAGCCGGCGCACCGGTCTCCCAGTCGCACGCCCTGGTCGTCGTGGCGGCACCGCCGTGGCCCGACGCGACGTCGGGGCGCGACGACGTCCTCACCCGCGCGATGCGCACCGCCCAGCTCGGTGACACCGCCCGCACCGTGTTCGCCGGACCCGAGACCATCGGGCACGTCGCTCCCGGCCGGGTCGTGGTGCTCGCCGGCCGCGACGACCGGATCGGGCGGCGGGTCGGCCTGCTGCGCCGGATGCTGGACGGCAGCGCCGTACCGCACACCCGGGTCTGGATCGAGGGGCTTCCCGACTCCGACGAGGCCGCCGGTCGGCTGCTGGACGAGCTCACCCGGGTCTGAGGGTCATCCCGGAACTGAGTCCGCTGCGGTACTGGGTTTCGACGCGGCGTTGCGACCTCGCGGGCTCGGTCGCAGCCTTGCTCAACCTCCCGCCCCACGCCGTGCACGACTCCGTCGTGCCCGGCTAGGGTCGTGACATGTGTGGTCGCTACGCCTCCAGCCGTAGGCCCGAGGACCTCGTCGAGGAGTTCGACATCGCCGACGTCCGCATCCCGGCGCCGCTGGAGGCCGACTACAACGTCGCCCCGACCAAGGAGGTCTACGCGGTCGTCGAGCGGCCTCCCAGGACGTCGGCAGAGTCCCACGAGAGCGAGGAGCCACCCGAGCGCCAGCTGCGGGTGCTCACCTGGGGCCTCGTGCCATCGTGGGCGAAGGACCCCTCGATCGGCAACCGGATGATCAACGCCCGGATGGAGACGGTGGCCGAGAAGCCGGCGTACAAGCGGGCGTTCGCGAAGCGGCGCTGCCTGCTGCCGGCGGACGGCTACTTCGAGTGGTACCCCACCCAGGAGCTGACCGCGAAGGGCAAGCCGCGCAAGCAACCGTTCTTCATCCGTCCCCGCGACCACGGCGTGCTCGCGATGGCCGGGCTCTACGAGATCTGGCGGGACCCGACCAGGGCCGAGGACGACCCCGACCGGTTCCGCTGGACCTGCACCGTGATCACCACCGAGGCGGAGGATGCCGTGGGCCACATCCATGACCGGATGCCGTTGATGGTCGAGCGCGAGCGCTGGGGCGCCTGGCTGGACCCGACCGCGCCCCAGGACCACCTGCTCGACCTCCTGGTGCCCGCCGCGCCGGGAGAGCTCGAGGCCTACCCCGTCTCGACGCTGGTCAGCAACGTGCGCAACAACGGCCCGGAGCTCCTCGAGCCGCTGCCGCTGGAGGACGTGCCCGCTGACGTGCTCGCCGACGTGCCCACCGACGGGCCCGCAGAGGGGGCCGGCGCATGAGCCCGGTCGAGCGGCGGGTCGACACGCCGTACGGCGAGGCGCGGCTGGTCGTCGACCAGGCGCGGCGGCCCGTGGCGACCGTGCTGCTCAGCCACGGCGCCGGCAACGGGATCGACACCGCGGACCTCGAGGCACTCGCCCGTCACCTGCCGCGCAACGGCGTCACGGTCGTGCGGCTCGAGCAGCCGTGGAAGGTCGCCGGTCGCCGGATCGCGACGCCACCGGCCACCCTCGACGCCGCGCTGATCGCCGCCGCCAACCGGCTGCGCACCCGCACCCCGCTGGTCCTCGGCGGCCGGTCTGCCGGTGCGCGGTCGGCCGCCCGCTGCGCGCGGACCCTCGCCGCGAGCGGCTGCCTGGCGCTGTCGTTCCCGCTCCACCCGCCCGGCCGTCCCGAGAAGTCGCGGCTCGACGAGCTGGAGAAGGCCGGCGTACCCACGCTGGTGATCCAGGGTGAGCGAGACCCGATGGGCCGGCCGGACGAGTTTCCCGACGGGGTGGACCTGTGCGTCGTCCCGGGCGCCGACCACGGGCTCAAGGTCCCGGCCCGGGGGCCCGTCTCCCAGGCCGAGGCGCTGGAGATCATCGTCGAGAGCGCCCTGGAGTGGATCGTCCGCGAGGTGGCAGGCGTCACCCCGGGGAATGGCCGACCCGCCTGAGGCGTTCACCCACCATGCTGGCCGTGCTCGAACCACCCGCCACGGGGCTAGTCTGGGATGCGATGACTGACCCCACACTGACGCCCGAGGGCGTCCTCGAGTCCTCCCTCGATGCCGAGGTGGACGTCGATACCGAGACCGAGGCGGACCGCTCCGCGCGCTTCGAGCGCGAGGCGCTGCCGTTCCTCGACCAGCTGTACTCCGCGGCGATGCGGATGACGCGCAATCCCGCCGATGCCGAGGACCTGGTCCAGGAGACGTTCGCGAAGGCGTACTCCTCCTTCCACCAGTTCCGCCCGGGCACCAACCTCAAGGCGTGGCTCTACCGCATCCTCACCAACACCTTCATCAACACCTACCGCAAGAAGCAGCGCCAGCCGCAGCAGTCGATGTCCGAGGACGTCGAGGACTGGCAGCTGCACCGTGCCGAGTCGCACTCTTCGACCGGCCTGCGGTCGGCGGAGATGGAGGCGCTCGAGCACCTCCCCGACTCCCAGGTCAAGGACGCCCTCCAGCGGCTGCCCGAGGAGTTCCGCCTCGCGGTCTACCTCGCCGACGTCGAGGGCTTCGCCTACAAGGAGATCGCCGAGATCATGGAGACCCCGATCGGCACCGTGATGTCCCGGCTGCACCGCGGCCGGCGACAGCTGCGCGACATGCTGTCGGACTACGTCCGCGACAACGACCTGCTGACCGTCGGTCGCGGCACTCCGGAGGGTGGTGCGTGATGGGTCACCAGCACGGGTCCGATCCGTCGCCGGCCGACTGCGCCGACTACCTCGAGCGGATCGTCTACTTCCTCGACAACGAGCTCGACGAGGGCGACTGCTCCGCCGTACGCCTCCACCTCGACAGCTGCAGCCCCTGCCTGGAGAAGTACGACCTGCAGCGCACGGTCAAGGCCGTGGTCGCCCGGTCGTGCTCGGAGTCGGCGCCCGACGAGCTGCGCCAGCGGGTGATGCTCCGGATCCGTGAGGTCCAGGTGCAGATCCGCGAGGGCTAGCGAGGACGCGTCAGCGGACTCGCTGATGGTGATCGAGCGAGCCGCGCGGCTGAGGGACGAAGCCGCGACCGGCGTGTCGAGATCGGATCATCCAGCTGGCCACGACAGCCGCCTGAACGCACAGAACCCCCGAGCCGTGAAGGTTCGGGGGTTCGTTGCACTCTGTCGAGTGGTCGACGACGTCGACTGCGCTCAGGCGTTGGGGCGCTTGCCGTGGTTCGCGCCCTTCTTCTTGCGAGCACGGCGCTTGCGGCCGGTCTTGCCCATGGTTTCCTCCTGATCGGACGGTCCTGGCCCGGTCAGGGGCCAACGCCTAGTCTCTCAAACCCGCGGCCGAGGCGCTAATCGGGTCCGCGTCAGAGCCGGCTCAAGAACCGCTCCGCGTCGACGACCACCCGGGTGATCTCGCCGGTGGCGACGACCTTGCCGGGCCCGCCGGGGCCCAGGTTGCGCGCGGCCACGGTGAACCGGACCAGTCGGCCGTCGACGTACGACGACGACGCGGTGACCTCGACCTCCTGGCCGACCGCGCTCGCGGCCAGGTGCTCGACCTCGACGCGGGTGCCGACGCTCGTCGACCCCTCGGCGAGGGTCGGGTCGATCGCCGCGCACGTGGCGGCCTCGAGCCAAGCCAGCAGCCGCGGCGTGCCGAGCACCGGCAGGCTGCCCGACCCGACCGCAGCGGCGGTGTCCGCGTCGGTGACCGTGAACCGCAGGGTGGCCTCCATCAGAGCTCCAACCGGTAGGCGATCAGGTCGACCCCGGGGATGGGGGACCAGTCGCGGGCAGGCAGCCGGCGGAAGCCGAGCCGTTCGTAGACCCGGTGCGCGGCCGTCATCTCCGCGAGGCTGGAGAGCACGATCGCCGGGGAGCCGAGCTCGCGGAACCGGTCGAGCACGAGCTGCATGAGGGCCTCACCGACACCGCGCCGGCGGGCGGACGGCGCGACCGCCAGCATCCGGAACTCGCCCTCGCCCGGCTCGGCGATCTCGCGCCACGGCGATCCTTCCGGCGCGATCGTCACCGTGCCGACGACGGCGCCGTCCAGCTCGGCGACCCACAGCTCCGCCTCGCGATGGCGGGCCGCGGCGTCGCGCAGGCGCTCGACGTACGGGTCGGCCGGGCCGTGGGTGAACTCGCCGTACGCCGCGACCGTCACCTCCCCGACGGTCGGCAGGTCGCCGGCCTCGGCACGCCGCAGGCGGACCTCAGACACCGAAGCTGTTCCGGGGGTAGGTCGCGGTGACGTCGGTGATCACGTTGACCAGGTAGGGGACGCCGGAGGCGAACGCCCGGTCGAGGGCCGGACCGACCTCGCGAGGGTCGGTGACGGTCTCGCCGGCGCCGCCGAGCGCGCGCACGACCTGGTCGTACGCCGTGCGGGGTGCGAGGTCCGCGATCACGTCGTAGCCGTAGAGCATCTGCATCGGGCCCTTCTCCAGGCCCCACGCGGAGTTGTTGCCCATGACCATCACCACGGGCAGGTTGTGCCGGACCAGGGTGTCGACGTCCATCAGCGAGAACCCGGCAGCGCCGTCGCCCAGCAGCAGCACCACCTGGGCCGACGGCCGGGCCAGGCGAGCCGCGATCGCGGCGCCGAGACCGGCGCCGAGGCAGCCGTAGGGCCCGGGGTCGAGCCAGCCGCCGGGGCGCTTGGGCTCGACGAACTTGCCGGCGAAGCTGACGAAGTCGCCGCCGTCACCGATGACGACGGCGTCCTCGGCCAGCCGGGGCACGAGCTCGCCGTAGATCCGTGCGGGGTGGATCGGGTCGGCCTCGGCGCCCAGCAGCGCGGCGTCGCGCTTCACGGCCGCGGCGACCCCGGCCTGCAGGTCGGTGACCCACGCGGACCAGTCGGGACGGCGGACCACCTGCTCGATGCCGGCCAGCAGCCCGTCGAAGATCGTGCTGAGGTCACCGGAGAGCGACGCGGCGAGCTCGGCGTGGCCGGAGACCTGGCCGGGGGAGTCCGCGACGTGCACGACCTGGGCCGCGGGGGAGTCGTTGGCGCCGCCGAAGACGCCGTAGCCGAGCCGGAAGTCCAACGGGGTGCCGACGACGACGACGAGGTCGCTGCCGCTCAGCGCCTGACTGCGCGCCTTGGTGACCAGCAGCGGGTGGCCGCCGGGGACCACTCCGCGGCCCATGCCGTTGGTGATCGTCGGCACGCCGACGGCCTCGACGAAGCGCAGCGCGGCCTCCTCGGCGTGGTCGGCCCACACGTCGGTGCCGAGGATCAGCACCGGGTGCGACGCCGCGGCGAGCAGCTCCGCGACCTCGGTGAGCGCGTCGGGGTCGGGGTCGGCGCCGCGCACGCGGCCGGCCCGGGGGAGCGGACCGCTCGCGCTGTTGAACAGCTCGTCCATGGGCACGTCGACGAACACCGGGCCGCGGTGCGGCGAGCCGGCGGTCACGAACGCCTGGTGCATGCCGTCGAGCACCGCGTCGGCCGTCGGGATCGTGCGGGCCAGTTTGGAGACCGGCGCGAAGATCGGGGGCTGGTCGAGCTCCTGCAGGGCGCCGGTGCCCCACCGCCCCTGCGGGGCGCGGCCACCGACCACGACCATGGGTGATCCGGCGAACTGGGCCTGCGCCACCGCGCTCAGCCCGTTGGTGACCCCGGGACCGGCGGTGAGGACCGCCAGCCCGGGCACCCGGGTCAGCTTGCCGGTCGCCTCGGCGGCGAACGCCGCGGTCTGCTCGTGGCGCACGTCGAGCAGTCGCAGCGGCGTCGCCGACTTCACGGCGCCGTCGTAGAGCGGGAACACGTGCGCTCCGGACAGCGTGAACATGGTCTCGACGCCGTGCGCCTGGGCCACGGCGACGGCGAGCTCGCCGGCGTGGCCGGTCAGCTCGGTGCCGTCGCTGTCGGTGCCGGAGAGGTCTGCGTCGCTCAGCTCGGGGCCGTTGGCTTCCGTGGACATGCCCGAAGGTTACTCACCCGTAGGCGCGAGGAAGGCGGCGTTCGTCGACTTCAGTGCGTCGAGCACGACCAGCAGCAGGTCCGAGCGCACCTGGGGCGGACGGCCCCCCAGCGAGAGCTGCAGGTAGAGCGCGCGGAGGAACGCCTCGGCGTTGCCGCCGACCAGATAGGGGTCGCGGTCGTCGTACGACGACCGCGTGCCGGCCGCACTGGCGAGCCGCGCGATCCACGGCTCCAGCACGCGCAGGGGCACCACGTTGCGGCGCAGCACGTTCATCGTGGCGTGCGCGAGGCGGTCGGGCTCGCCCGCGGTGAACAGCCGGTCGACCGGGAGCAGCACCCGGTCGGCCACCACGTCGAGGAGCACGGTGAGCTCGGGGGTGGCCAGGTGGGGGGAGCTCGCGAGGATCGCCAGGGCATCGGCCCCGTGCGCGACCGCATGCGCCCAGCCCTTGCCCGGGACGTAGCCGCGCAGGTCGCGCTCGCGGAGCAGCCAGGTCGCGATCCGGTCGCCCCACTCGAGGATCTTGCCGCCCGGCAGCAGCGGCCGCTGGTTGTCGCGGGCGATGCAGTCGCCCAGGACGAGGGCGGAGAAGCTGCGCCGGAACACCGAGTCGGTGTCCTGCTCGCCGAGACCGGCGAGCAGACCGACCGCCATGCCGTCGCCGAGGCCGGCCAGCAGGTCGTCGTAGACCCCGCGGTCCAGCCACGTCGTGAGCGTGGGGTACGCCGTACCGTCTCGCGTCGCGGGATCGGGGTCGCCGAGCATGCGTGTGAGTTCGGCGGTCAGGTCGTCGAGCGGCCGGTCCGACGGGACCGCGAGCCCGTCTGCGTGCACCTGTCGCCAGTATGACCCGGACATAGACCCCATCCTGCCAAAGGTCGGCGAGACGTCCACCGGCGGTCCAGGGCGAGCGTCCGAGCCCTAGTCTTGCGAGCGTGCCGACCCTCGCTGAACTGGTGCGCAGCCACACCGATCTCGACGACCAGGACGTCGCCTGGTTGCAGCTGCTCCAGGCGGACTGGCAGATCATCGCCGACCTGTCGTTCGCGGACCTCGTGCTGTGGCTGCCCGACCGCGAGGAGAAGGGCTACTGGGCGGCCGGCCAGATGCGGCCCACCACCGGGCCCACGGCGTACGTCGACGACGTGATCGGCACGTTCGTGCCGGTCGGCCGGCGGCCGCTGATCGACGCGGCGTACGCCCAGGGCCGGCTGGTGCGCGAGGGCGACCCGGAGTGGCGCGACGACGTGCCGGTCCGGGTGGAGACGATCCCCGTGCGTCGTGCCGGACGGGTGATCGCCGTCGTGGCGCGCAACACCAACCTGCTCGGTGTCCGCACGCCGAGCCGCCTCGAGCTCTCCTACCTGCAGAGCGCCGCCGACCTGACCCAGATGATCGCCAACGGCTACTTCCCGGCGACCGGCCAGCGCAGCGACCACGCCGACTCGCCGCGTGTGGGGGACGGGTTCCTCCGGGTCGACGTCACCGGCCGGGTGGAGTACGCCAGCCCGAACGCGCTGTCGGTCTACCGACGGCTGGGGCTCGCGGGCGACCTCGCCGGCGTCTCTCTCGCGCAGCTCACGCGCGACCTGGTGCCGCCGCGCCGGCGCCCCGACGAGGAGACGCTGAGCGCGGTGCTCGGGGGCCGGGCCTACCGGGACACCGAGATTGGCACCGACACGGTGTCGCTGATCGTGCGCGCCATCCCGCTGCGCCCACACGGCGAGCACATCGGTGCGCTGATCCTGGTCCGCGACGTCACCGACCTGCGGCGTCGCGATCGCGAGCTGGTCACCAAGGACGCCACGATCCGCGAGATCCACCACCGGGTGAAGAACAACCTGCAGACCGTTGCGGCGCTGCTGCGGCTCCAGGCGCGCCGGATGGACTCCGAGGCCGCCCGGCTCGCCCTGGAGGAGGCGGTCCGCCGGGTGGGCTCGATCGCGATCGTGCACGAGACGCTGAGCCAGGCCGTGGAGGAGCGGGTCGACTTCGACGACATCATGGACCCGCTGGGCCGGATGGTCACCGACGTGAGCGCGCTCGGCAGCCGGGTGCGCGTGGTCCGCAACGGCTCGTTCGGGATCCTGCGCTCGGAGACCGCGACGGCGCTCGCAATGGTGCTCACCGAGGTGCTGCAGAACGCCGTCGAGCACGGCTACCACGGCGCGGACCCCGACGTGACCGGCGAGATCCGGATCAGCGTGCGCCGGCTGGTGGGCCGGATCCACGTGAGCGTCGACGACGACGGTCGCGGCCTACCCCCGGGCTTCGACCTGGACTCCTCGACCAACCTGGGTCTCTCGATCGTCCGCACGCTCGTGGAGTCCGAGCTCGGCGGTCAGCTCGAGCTGGGACCCGGTCCCTCGGGCATCGGCACGCGTGCGGCGCTCGACTTCCCCCTGGACTAGTGCGACACCAGCCCTCAGGCGGTCCGGACGCGGGCGCGGGCGTTGCGGCGCTTCAGAGCGCGCCGCTCGTCCTCGCTGAGACCGCCCCAGACGCCGTGGTCCTGTCCGGCCTCGAGGGCCCAGGCCAGGCATTGCTCGCGCACCTCGCAGCGTCGACAGACCTGCTTGGCCTCCTCGATCTGGAGGATGGCCGGACCGGTGTTGCCGATCGGGAAGAACAGCTCCGGGTCCTCGTCGAGGCAGGCCGAACGGTGGCGCCAATCCATGGCTGGGGAATCCCTCTTTCCTACAATGATCGTGCAGGTCAGGGGCAGACAAGACCTGCGGTGCCCGCGGGCACAGCGAAGTGAACGCATTCACGAGCGCCCACCAAGGGTGGCAACCTTTGGACCGTTAAACAAGACCTGCCCGCGGTCGGTTTCGTCACAGCAGTCACATGTGCCAGCCGCAACGCGGGTGCCTCAGGGTCTCTTCTAGGCTCCCTGCGTGACTCTACGCCGTTCGCCCAAGCCGGCACCACTGATCGCCGCGGCTTCTATCGTGGCGATCGAAGGGGTGCTGCTCGTCGGCTACGCGGTGCTGGAGCTGGCCAACGTGTCCTCGGACCGGGTTGCGGTGGCGGTCACGACCGCCGTGTTCTTCGCGGCGTACGGCGCTCTGCTGCTGGTCTGCGCGCGCGAGGTCACCCGGGGCCGGTCCTGGGCACGCAGCCCGATCGTGCTGGCGCAGCTGATCCAGCTCGGCCTGGCCTGGAGCTTCCGCGGCGGCGACACCACGCTGGTCGCGATCGGTCTTGCGGTGGCCGCCCTGATCGTGCTCGCCGGGATCCTGGCCCCGTCCAGCGTGGACGCACTGTCCGACCACGACCCGGACTGACGTCGTCTGGACAGTCCTCCGGGCGGGTGCCTAGACGGACTCCTCCAGGGACGTCCGGAGCTGTTCCAGGGTGCGGTTGAGCAGCCGGGAGACGTGCATCTGCGAGACGCCGATCTCGTCGGCGATCTGCGACTGCGTCATGTTCTTGAAGAACCTCAGCAGCAGGATCTTCTTCTCCCGCGGCTCGAGCCGGTCGAGCAGCGGCTTGATCGACTCGCGGATCTCGACGTGCTCGAGGCCCTCGTCGTCGATCCCGATCGCGTCGAGCATGGTCGCCGCGCTGTCGTCACCGTCGTCGGTCGCGTCCAGGGACAGCGTGGAGTAGGCGTTGCTGGACTCGATGCCCTCCACGATCTCCTCCACGCTGCAGCCGATGGCCGACGCGAGCTCGCGGGGGGTCGGGGAGCGGCCGAGCGACTGGGTGAGCTCTGCCGTCGCCGACCCGATCTGCATGCGCAGCTCCTGGAGCCGGCGCGGCACCCGGATCGCCCAGCCCTTGTCGCGGAAGTAGCGCTTGATCTCCCCGATGATCGTCGGGGTGGCATACGTCGAGAACTCCACGCCCCGGTCGGAGTCGAACCGGTCGACGGACTTGATCAGGCCGATCGTGCCGACCTGGACCAGGTCCTCGAGCGGCTCGCCGCGGTTGCGGAAGCGGCGCGCGCAGTGCTCGACCAGCGGCAGGTGCAGGTGCACCAGGTCCTCGCGAGCCGCGTCGCGAGTCGCCGCGGAGGCCTCCTCGTCGCGGAACACCGCGAACAGCTCGGCGCTGCGGCGCCGGGTGAGCTCGACCCCCGTCGGGGCGTCGAGATCGATGTCGTCGTCCCCCGTCGCGACCATCTCTAGAATCCGGACTCGGGCAACCCGGACTCCATGGTCACCGAGATCGCGAAGACACCGTCGGAGGTCTCGGCGACGGCTCCGGTCGCCAGCGTGGTGAGCACCTGCCAGGCGAAGCTGTCCTCGTCGGGCACGACCTCGTGGTCGACCTCGACGCCGACCCGGATGGTCAGCTCGCCGGGGTTCATGAAGAAACGGCAGACCAGGTCGGAGTCCGGGCGTGCCTCGGGCAGCACCATCGCGCTGGCCTCGCCGACCGCGATCCGCAGGTCTTCGATGTCGTCGATGGGGAAGTCGAGCCGCGCGGCCAGCCCCGCGGTGGTGGTGCGCAGGACCGATGCGTAGGCACTGTCCGCAGGCAGCCGCAGCTCGACGTCGGCCCGCTCGTCGCCATGACTCGTGGCCGTGCCGGCCTGTGCGCCGATCGATGACATGTCGCCGTCCTTCGGAATGGGAAGTCTGGACTGGGCGGTGCCCGGGACTGGCCCGAAGACTAGTAGGGACCGGCCCCCCGGTGTCGTACCCGGGGCCGGTCCCTACTAACCGCGCCGTGGCGCTGCGCTCAAGCCTTCTTGACGGTCGCGACTTCGCTTCGCTCAGTCACGCTTGAGACCGCGAAGGCTTTCGCTTCGCTCAAGCCTTCTTGGTCTCCCAGAAGATCTCGGCGATCTCGTCGATCTTCGCGAGCAGCTCGTCGGCCTTGCCGGCGTCGAGCTCGCCCTTGGTGCCGGACGCGCCGGCCAGCTTGGTCGCCTCGTTCACCAGCGTGTGCAGCTGGGGGTACTTCTCGAAGTGCGGGGGCTTGAAGTAGTCGGTCCACAGCACCCACAGGTGGTGCTTGACCAGCTCGGAGCGCTGCTCCTTGATCAGGATCGCGCGGGTGCGGAAGTCCGGGTCGTCGTTGTCGGCGACCTTGGCGATGATGGCCTTGATCGACTCCGCCTCGATCCGAGCCTGGGCCGGGTCGTACACGCCGCAGGGAAGGTCGCAGTGGGCAGAGACCTCGAGGGTGGGGGCGAACAGACGCGCAAACATGCGGTTCCTCTCGTCGTGGAGTTGTTCTGACGTGGTCCTGAAGGGGTCGACTGCGACACTACTCCGCGTGCGAGAACCACGACGAGACGCGTCTTCCGCCGTGGAACGGCCCTCCGGCAGGCCCGCCCGCTGGTCGGCCCGCTGGGGGTTCGCCGTGGTGCGGGGCGCCTCGATGACGCCCCTGCTGGCGCCCGGTGACCGGCTCCTGGTGTCCTACCGCCGGACACCGCGGCCGGGTGCGATCGTCGTCGCGCGGCTGGCGGACGGCACGGTCGTGGTGAAGCGCGCGACCGAGCGGCGTACGACGACGTCCGGATCGCCCGGGTGGTGGCTGCTGAGCGACAACGCGGCGGTGGGTGTCGACTCCCGTCACCGCGGGGTGGTGCCTGACGCCGACGTGATCGCGGTCACGGTCGCCAGGATCTGGCCCCGACCGCGACGTCTGTGACGCTGTGCGAGACTGGCCGCCGGAGAACCCGAGGACCGTGGTTCCGCGCACCACCCCTGCGCGTCGAGCCGGGCCTTCCCCCACCGCCGTCCCCACTTTCGAAAGTCAGATCAAGGTCATGGCCGAAGCAGAGTCCGCGAGCCCCCATCCGTACGCCGGCGACCCCGTGTTCGACCTCCACGTCGGCGGCAAGATGGCGGTCCACTCCACCGTCGCGCTCGACGGTCCCGACCACCTGTCGCTGGCCTACACGCCCGGCGTGGCTCGGGTGTGCGAGGCGATCGCCGAGGACCCCTCGCTGACGCAGGTCTACACGTGGGTGCCGAACACCGTCGCGGTCGTCTCCGACGGCACCGCCGTTCTCGGCCTCGGCGACATCGGGCCCGCGGCCGCGATGCCCGTGATGGAGGGCAAGGCGGTGCTCTTCAAGCAGTTCGGCGGGGTCGACGCCGTCCCGATCTGCCTGGCGACCACCGACGTCGAGGAGATCATCGAGACCGTGGCGCGGCTCGCCCCGAGCTTCGGCGGCATCAACCTCGAGGACATCTCGGCGCCCCGCTGCTTCGAGATCGAGACGCGGCTCAAGGCCATGCTCGACATCCCGGTCTTCCACGACGACCAGCACGGCACGGCGGTCGTCGCGCTGGCCGCGCTGTGGAACGCGCTGACCCTCACCGGCCGCGACGCGGCCACCACCCGCGTCGTGATCTCGGGTGCGGGTGCTGCCGGCGTCGCGATCGCGAAGATCCTGCTCGAGGCCGGCATCGAGGACCTCGCGGTCACCGACCGCAAGGGCATCGTGCACTCCAGCCGCAGCGACCTGACGCCGGTCAAGCGCGAGCTGGCCGAGATGACCGCCGACAAGACCGGCCGCACCGGCAGCCTCGCGGACGCCCTCGACGGCGCCGACGTCTACCTCGGCGTCTCCGGCGGCACGGTGCCCGAGGAGGACGTGGCCCGGATGGCCTCCGACGCGATCATCTTCGCGATGGCCAACCCGCACCCGGAGGTGCACCCGGAGGTCGCGCACCGCCACGCCCGGGTCGTGGCGACCGGGCGCTCGGACTTCCCCAACCAGATCAACAACGTGCTGGCCTTCCCGGGCATCTTCCGGGGCGCGTTCGACGTGCACGCCACCGCTATCACCGAGGGCATGAAGCTCGCGGCGGCTCGGGCGCTCGCCGAGCTCGTGGGCGCCGACCTGGCCGAGGACTACGTGATCCCCTCGCCGTTCGATCCCCGGGTCGGGCCGGCGGTATCGGCCGCTGTGGCCGACGCCGCACGCCGCGACGGTGTGGCTCGCCGCTAGACCTCGGTAGGTTCGAGCAATGCTCGCTGTCTACGCCGACCGCTTCTCCAAGGAAGACCCGCTCTCCGCGCTCCAGGTGGGGGAGCGTCCCGATCCCGCGGAGGCAGGGGTCCCCGATGGGTGGACGACCGTGACCGTCAAGGCCGCCTCGCTCAACCACCACGACCTGTTCTCGCTGCGTGGCGTCGGCCTGCGCGAGGAGGCGCTGCCGATGATCCTCGGCTGCGACGCGGCGGGCTACGACGAGGACGGCAACGAGGTCGTCGTCCACGCCGTGATCAGCGACCCGTCCTGGACCGGCGACGAGACCCTCGACCCGAGGCGCTCGCTGCTGTCCGAGCGCTACCAGGGCACGCTGGCCGAGAAGGTCGCGGTGCCGCGGCGCAACGTCGTCCCCAAGCCGGCGTCGCTGTCGTTCGAGGAGGCCGCGTGCCTCCCGACCGCCTGGCTCACGGCCTACCGGATGCTGTTCACCCGCGGTCAGCTGCACGCCGGTGAGACCGTGCTCGTGCAGGGCGCGGGCGGCGGGGTCGCCACCGCAGCGATCGTGCTCGGCCGGGCGGCGGGTCTGCGGGTGCTGGTCACCAGCCGCGACGAGGCCAAGCGCGCCCGGGCGCTCGAGCTCGGCGCCCACGAGGCCTTCGAGTCCGGCGCCCGGCTGCCGGTGAAGGTCGATGCGGTGATCGAGACCGTCGGGCGGGCCACCTGGTCGCACTCGATCCGTGCGCTGCGTCCCGGTGGACGGATCGTCACCTCCGGCACCACCTCCGGGCCGAACCTCGACGACGCCGAGCTCACCCGGATCTTCTTCCTGCAGCTGAGCGTGGTCGGCTCGACCATGGGCACGCGCGACGAGCTCGCGGCGCTGGTCACGATGCTCGACGCGACCGGGGTGCGCCCGCTGATCGACCGGACGCTGCCGATGGAGCAGGCGCGGGACGGGTTCGCCGCGATGCTCGGGGGCGAGCAGTTCGGCAAGATCGTCTTCACCCGATGATCCACCTGCTCACCGGCGCGGGGTCGGGCATCGGCTCGGCGCTCGCCCGGCGGCTGCACGAGCGGGGCGACGACCTCGTGCTGCTGGCCCGCTCGGAGGAGCGGGCGGCCGAGCTGCGGGCGGCGTACGCCGGCGCCGAGGTGCTGGTCGCCGACCTCGGCTGGCCGGAGTCGGTGGAGTCGCTGGAGCTCCCCGGGCAGCTCGACTCCGTGGTCCATGCCGCGGGCGCGGTCGAGCTCGGGACGGTCGCGGACCTCTCGATCGACGACTGGGCCTCGCAGCTGCGGGTCAACCTGGTCGCGCCGGCCGCGCTCACCCGCGTCGTGCTGCCCGCCCTGCGCGCGGCCCGCGGCACGGTCGTGTTCGTCAACTCCGGCGCGGGCCTCTCCGCCCACCCCGGCTGGTCGGCGTACGCCGCCTCCAAGCACGGGCTGCGGGCGCTGGCCGACTCGCTGCGCGGCGAGGAGGCCGGGCACGGGGTGCGGGTGAGCACGGTGTTCCCCGGCCGCACCGCCACGCCGATGCAGGAGAAGGTGCATCGCCAGGAGGGCAAGGAGTACGACGCCGCGCAGTGGATCCGCCCGGAGACGGTGGCCGACGCGATCCTGCACCTGCTCGACCTGCCCCGCGACGCCACGATCCCCGAGGTCGTCGTCCGGCCCGCGGGGTAGCCGCACTACCGCTCGGAGCGCCAGCTCAGCGCGCCGATCAGCACCATCCGCAGCTGCAGCTGGGCCTGCTCGACCAGCCTCCGCTCGGCGTCGGGGTCCCCGGCCGCGCCCAGGATCGCCTCCGCCGTCGCGACCATCGCGGTGACGATCAGGTTGGAGAGCACCTCCAGGTCCCGGGCCGACCACACGTCGGTGCCCGGGAGCCGGGAGAGGTCGGCCGCCAGCTCGTGCTCGAACCTCTCGATCTCCTCGTGGATCGCGTGGCGCACCGCCGGTGGCCCGGCGGCCCGCTCGCGCGCGATGAAAGCGAAGTGCGCGTGCCGGTGGTGGACGTGGTCGACGAGGATGGTGATCGACCGGTCGACGATGTCGGCCAGGGCGGGGTCGCCCTGGCGGATGTCGCGCAGCATCGTGCGCAGGGACACGAACGACTCCGCGACCAGCGCGACCCCGAGCGCCTCGACCGAGTCGAAGTGCCGGTAGAACGCGGTCGGCACGATCCCGACCTGCTTGGTGACCTGGCGCAGGGACAGGGCCGCCATGGTGCTCTCGGAGGAGAGCTCGAGCGCGGCGTCGAGGATCGCGCGCCGGGTGCGCTCCTTGCGCGCGACGCGCGACATCGGCTCGAGCTCGGCCGCCTCACCAGGCATGCCGTCAGGCTAGTGGTCCCCACCGTCGGTTCGTCGGGGGTCCCCGCCGCCCAGGCACGCACCTCGCGGCGTTGCCGTCGCTCGACAGACGACCCGGTATGCCCCTCGCTCCGGCGCCTTGCGATGCACGCGCCTGTTCGACGGCTACCCCAGATGAACCAACGGCGGCAACCACTAGTGGTGGCCGCCACGCGTGTGATCGCATGGTGCCATGCGCGACCGCCTGAGCAAGTCCGAGATCCGCAAGGACGCCGTCCAGGGCACGGTCGAGGCGGCCGCCTCGACCGTCGGTCAGGTCGCGACCATCGTCACCGGAGCCGTCCGGGACGTCGCGTCCGTTGTCGGCGGCTTCGCCACCGAGGTGTTCGAGATCCGGGACTCGGCCCGCAGGGCCGCAGCGGAGCACCAGCCGACGCCTCCGTCGACGCCCTCGACGTCGGCGGAGTGAAACTCCACCCGATCGGGTGAGTTCGAGCGTGGGTGGGACCGGGCACCTCGAGAGCAGCGCGGCATGGCCCCGGAGTCGCCCTCACGCAGCGGCAGCTCCTGGGGCCGCGCCGTGCCGATTCACGTTCCGGCCGGCGGGGCGTCGAGGAGGCGCACGAGCTTCTGCGGTGCGCAGCAGCGGAAGCTCTCGGTGACGAGCTCGCTCACCTCGGTCCAGTCGGTGCCCTCGTCGACGACCAGTCCGACGATGGTGGCCGACCACGGAGGCTTGTAGAACGGCAGTCCCGCGTGGGTGAGCGCCAGCAGCTCGTCGCCGGCGGCGTGGAACGTGAGGACGGTGCGCGGCTCGGGGTCACCGGTGATGTCGCGGTAGGCCGACTCGTAGCCCTCCTGGGCGACCATCACGTGGGCGAACGTCTTCGCACGCACCCGCCAGCGCACCCCGGTCCAGGCGTCCTCCTCGTAGGCGTCCGGCAGCGCGAGCGCGATCGCACTCAGCCGGCGCACGACGCCGGTCGCCGGCTCCACGCGGCGTGGCACGGGCCTCGACCGCGGCTCAGCCGAAGGACATCCGGAAGTCGGCCTGACGGAACGACGCGAGCTGGCGGGCGCCGCGCAGCCAGCCCAGCGGGCCGTCGGCGGCGAAGTCCCAGCGGCCGCGACACGGCAGCGCCTTCGCCGAGCCCTGGAGTGTGGCGGTGCGCTCCTCGCCGGCGGTGTCGGCGATGCCTGGCTGCCAGGTCCCGCCCTTGAACGGCACCCGCACCGCGGCCTTCGACACGTCGCTGAAGGTCGCACTCGCGATCGGGCTGCGCCCGAGCGACGCCGACCACTCGGTGGTCGAGAGCGGGCCGCGACGGACGCTCTCGAGCTCGAAGTCGCACAGACCCTTGGGGATCGCCCACAGCTCGCGACCACCGGCGACCGAGGCCGCGGAGTCGACCCAGATGTCGGTGATGCTCACCCGCCGACCGTGGGCGTCGGTGCTGATCGGACGGGCGACGAGCAGCTCGGAGTAGGTCAACGGGCTGCCGGGCTCGTAGCTGACCCAGGCGACGCCGTAGATGCCGGCAGGGCGCAGCTCGTCGACCGCCTCACGCACCCGGAACAGGGAGAGCCACAGCTGACCCACCATGTGCCACGGTGCCGGCGGATAGTCGGTGGCGTGGGGGCGGGGGTCGGTCGTCGGCTCGGCCATGCCCGCATCCTGCCGCAGCCCGCCGACAGAGGGAACCCGGACGATGCCGGTTCGAGACGGGTTGGATCTCGCGCGTCAACGGACTGGGTCTCGACACGACGGTCCCGACCTCGCGAGCTCGGTCGCGCCCCTCGCTCGACCACCATCAGCGGATCCGCTGGCGCGTCCCCGCTCAGTCCTCGGGGTCGTCGAGCCGGGCGAGCCAGGTCGCGAACCGCTCGACGGCTGTCTCGAACTCCGGGTGGGTGTCGGTGAACTCCTGCAGGCGCTCGGCGAGCCAGGCCAGGGTGACCTCCTCGTCACCCCGGCGCTTCTCGAGCTCCTCGATGCCGCGATCGGTGAAGTACATCTGCTGTGTCCTCTGCACTCACTGGGTCTCGACACGCGGGTCACGGCTTCGCAGGCTCAGCCGTGCCGCTCGCTCGACCTCCATCAGCTGGTCCGCTGGCGCGTCCCAGCTAGGCAAACGCCCGCGCGATGAGGTCCTTCTGCTCCTCGGTGTGGCGCTTGACCGTGCCGACCGCGGGGGAGGAGGACTCGGGCCGCGAGATCAGCTCGACCTGGGCGTCCACGTGCGGCCAGACGTTGAGCTGGTAGTGCGGCCACGGGCCCATGTTCGCCGGCTCGTCCTGCACCCAGCGCACCGCCTTGAGCTTCGGGAAGCGGGCGATCTCCTCGCGGATCTCCGACTCCGGGCGCGGGTAGAGCTGCTCGACCCGCGCGATCGCGAAGCGCTCGCCGTCCTCGCGCTTGGCCCGCTCGACCATCAGGTCCCAGGTGACCCGGCCCGAGCACAGGAGCAGGGTGTCCACCTGGTCGGCGTCGGCACGCTCGTCGGTGACGAACGGGCGGAACGTCCCCGAGGTGAAGTCGGCCGGCTGCGAGGCGGCCTCCTTGCGCTTGAGCATCGACTTCGGGGTGAAGACGACCATCGGGCGGTGCTCCTCGCCGAGCGAGTGCTGGCGGAGCAGGTGGAAGTACGACGCCGGCGTCGAGGGCTGGGCGACCACGAACGCCTCGTCGGCGGCCATCGTCAAGAACCGCTCGATCCGGGCCGAGGAGTGGTCCGCGCCCTGTCCCTCGTAGCCGTGGGGGAGCAGCAGCACGACGCCGGACTGCTGGCGCCACTTGCTCTCACCGGAGCTGATGAACTCGTCGATCACCGTCTGTGCGCCGTTGACGAAGTCGCCGAACTGCGCCTCCCACAGCACCAGCGCCTCGGGGCGGGCCACGGAGTAGCCGTACTCGAAGCCGAGCGCGGCGTACTCGGAGAGCAGCGAGTCGTAGAGGTAGAACTTCGCCTGGTCCTCGGTGAGCGACGTGAGCGGCGTCCACTCATCAGCGTTGACCCGGTCGATGATCGTGCCGAAGCGCGAGACGAACGTGCCGCGGCGCGAGTCCTGCCCGGCCAGCCGTACCGGGCGACCGTCCATCAGCAGCGAGCCGAAGGCCAGGATCTCGCCGGTGCCCCAGTCGATCGGGCCGTCGGCGATCGCGGCGGAGCGGCGCTGCAGCTGCGGCATCACCTTGGGGTGGACCGTGAAGCCCTCGGGCGGGGTGACGTAGGCGTCCGCGATCCGCTTGAGGACCTCCGGTCCGACCGCGGTCTTGGTCTCGCCGGCCGGCTTGTCCGGGTAGTCGGGCACCGTGGTCCACTCCGACGGCTGCGAGCTCGCCTCGCGGACCTCGGTGAAGACCCGCTCCAGCTGCTGCTGGTAGTCGCGCAGGACCTGCTCGGCCTCCTCGATCGTGATGTCGCCACGGCCGATGAGGGACTCGGTGTAGAGCTTGCGGACCGAGCGCTTCTGCTCGATCAGGTCGTACATCAGGGGCTGGGTGTACGACGGGTCGTCGCCCTCGTTGTGACCGCGGCGGCGGTAGCAGACGAGGTCGATGACGACGTCCTTCTTGAACGCCTGGCGGTACTCGAACGCGAGCCGCGCGACCCGGATGCAGGCCTCGGGGTCGTCACCGTTGACGTGGAAGATCGGCGCCTGCACCATCCGCGCCACATCGGTGCAGTAGAGCGAGGAGCGCGACGAGCCGGGCGAGGTGGTGAAGCCGACCTGGTTGTTGACGACCAGGTGGATGGTGCCGCCGGTGCGGTAGCCGCGCAGCTGGGAGAGGTTCAGCGTCTCCGCGACCACGCCCTGGCCGGCGAACGCCGCGTCGCCGTGGACCAGCAGCGGGAGCACGGGGTACGCCGCGCCCCGGTTGAGCACGTCCTGCTTGGCGCGGGCGATGCCCTCCAGCACCGGGTCGACGGCCTCGAGGTGGGAGGGGTTCGCGGCGACCGAGACCTTGATCCGGTCCTTCGAACCCGCCTCGAACACGCCCTCGGCGCCGAGGTGGTACTTCACGTCACCGGATCCCTGCACGGTCCGCGGGTCGATGTTGCCCTCGAACTCACGGAAGATCTGGGAGTACTTCTTGCCGACGATGTTCGCAAGCACGTTGAGCCGGCCGCGGTGGGCCATGCCGATCGTGACCTCGTCGAGGGCAGCCTCGGCGGCCGCCTCGCAGATCTCGTCGATCACCGGGATCGTGGTCTCGCCGCCCTCGAGCGAGAACCGCTTCTGCCCGACGAACTTCGTCTGCAGGAAGGTCTCGAACGCCTCGGCCTGGTTGAGCTTGAGCAGGATCCGCAGCTGCTCCTCGCGGGGCGGCTTGGTGTGCGGCTGCTCGACACGCTCCTGGATCCAGCGGCGCTGCTCGGGATCCATGATGTGCATGTACTCGATGCCGGTGGTGCGGCAGTAGGAGTCGCGCAGGATGCCGAGGATGTGGCGCAGCTTCATGAACCGCCGGCCCTCACCACCGAACGAGCCGGTCGCGAACTCGCGGTCGAGGTCCCACAGCGTCAGGCCGTGCGACTCCACCTCGAGATCGGGGTGGCTGCGCTGGCGGTACTCCAGCGGGTCGGTGTCGGCCATCATGTGGCCGCGCACCCGGTAGGCATGGATCAGCTCCAGGATCCGGGCCTGCTTGCTGATCTCGTCGTCGTGGCTGGTGGAGATGTCGTGCGCCCAGCGGATCGGCTCGTAGGGGATCCGCAGCGACCGGAAGATCTCGTCGTAGAAGTCGTCCTGCCCCAGCAGCAGCTGGTGCACCCGCTTGAGGAACTCACCGGACTGGGCGCCCTGGATGACGCGGTGGTCGTACGTCGAGGTCAGCGTCATGACCTTGCTGATCGCGTTGCGGGCGATCGCGTCCTCCGAGGCGCCCTGCCACTCGGGCGGGTACTCCATCGCGCCGACGCCGATGATCGCGCCCTGGCCCTTCATCAGCCGCGGGACGGAGTGGCTGGTGCCGATCCCCCCGGGGTTGGTCAGGCTGATCGTGGTGCCCTGGAAGTCCTCGACGGTCAGCTTGTTGTCGCGGGCCTTGCGCACGATCTCCTCGTACGCCGTCCAGAACGCCGCGAAGTCCATCGTCTCGGCGGCCTTGATGCTCGGCACGAGCAGCTGCCGGCTGCCGTCGGGCTTGGAGACGTCGATCGCGAGACCGAGGTTGATGTGTGCGGGGGTGATCAGGTTGGGCTTGCCGTCGACGGTGTCGAAGCCGACGTTCATCTCCGGCATCGACTTGACCGCCTTGACCAGCGCGTAGCCGATCAGGTGCGTGAAGGACACCTTGCCGCCGCGGGCCCGGGCGAGGTGGTTGTTGATCACCGTGCGGTTGTCCCAAAGCAGCTTGACCGGGACGGAGCGGACCGAGGTCGCGGTCGGCACGCTCAGCGAGGCGTCCATGTTCTGAGCCGTCCGCGCCGGGGCCCCGCGCAGCACGGTGTAGGTCGGCTGGTCGCTGGCGGGCGCGGGGGCAGCCGGCCGGGACTCCTTGGGCACCGGGTTGGTGGTGCCCTTGGCGGGCTCGGCGGCCTTCGCGCTGGGCCGGGGCTTGGCCACCGGCGCCGGGGCCGGCTTCTCGGCAGCCTGCTCAGCGGTCGCTGCCGCGGGCTTCTCGGCGGGCTTCTCGGCGGGCGCGGCAGGTGGCTTCGCCGCGCGGGCGGGCGCCTGCTCCGTCGCGGTCTGCGGCGCGCCGTTCGTGGCGCCGTTGGCGCCGTTCTTGGCCTGGAAGTACGCGACCCACGTCGCGTCGACGCTCTCCGGATCCCGTTGGTACTGGTCGAACATCTCCTCGACGAGCCACTCGTTGGCTCCGAAGTCGGCCCCCTCGAGCTGGGTGGAGGGAACATCGGGATGACTGCCTGGGGACTGCGGCACGGGTAGTTTCGCCTCTTCCGGTGCGTGCGCGGGGGAGTAGTTCAGTCCTCAAGGCTAGTCCCCCGCACCAGCAAATGCAGACTGTCTCAGTGGCATTTCGGCGTGGTGTGCGTCGAGCCACATCGCGGTCGCGGACACTGCCGTTCGACGGCACCTCAGGGAGGGGCGTGAGCCATGACCACATCCGTACGACGAGCCTACGTGGCGGCACTTGCCGGGCTGGTGGTCGCCCTCGGCGCGACCGCTTGCACCGGGGGCGACAACCCCGACGAGCCCGGCGCCGCGCCGAGCTCTCCGAGCGGGTCCGCGGCACCTGCGTTCGAGACCGTGACGGTCTTCGGCAAGATCACCGGCCGGCTGCCGAAGCAGGCGCGCGAGCGACTCGCCGACGAGGTCGGCGCGGTCGTCGACGGCTGGACCCAGGCGGCGTACCTCGGCGGTGACTACCCCCGGAACGACTTCTCCGACTCCTGGCCCGGCTTCACCGCCGGCGCCCAGCAGGAGGCTCGGCAGGACCGGGCCTTGATGAGCAACGAGGACATCGGTGACCGGATCGACGGCGTCGAGGCCCGCGCCAGCCGGGTGCGGATCGACGTCCTGGCCGTGCACCAGCGCGCGGTCGGGGTGACCGCCCACGTGCTGCTCGGGTTCCGGACCACGGGTGACGTCGAGCGCGTCGTGCACGTCGAGGGTCGCCTCTATCTCACCCACACCGATCGCGGCTGGCGAGTGTTCGGCTACGACGTCACCAAGGGAGCCGTGTGATGAGCCGCTCGCGCAAGATCGTCCGACTCGCGACCATCGGCCTGGTGCTGGCGGTGTTCGGGATGGTCGTCCCGGCCTCGGCGGTGAAGAGCACCGACGTCGCGCTGGTGAAGGTGGACCGTGCCGACGGGGTGGACCTGACGCCCGACGTGGTGTGGATCCTCGCGGTCGGCTCCGACGCCCGACCCGGCGAGGACATGACCCACAGCCGCGGCGACGCGCTGCAGCTGATCGGCATGAACACCCGCACGGGCGCGGCCGCCGCGATCGGAGTGCCCCGCGACTCGTGGGTCTCGATCCCCGGCCACGGCTACGAGAAGATCAATGCCTCGCTCTACTTCGGTGGCCCGCAGCTGCTCGGCCAGACCGTCGGCAACCTCGTGGGGATCCAGCCGGACTACGTCTTCGTCACCCGGTTCAAGTTCTTCCAGGCGATGATCAATGACATCGGCGGCGTCGACGTGGTCAACCCGATCGCGTTCGACGACACCTACCTCAAGCCCGAGGGCTTCCCAAAGGGCCGCATCCACCTCGGTGGGTACGACGCGATGGCGTTCTCACGGATCCGGCACAACCTGCTCCGCGGCGACTTCGACCGTTCGGCCAACCAGCAGCGGGTGCTCCGCGGCATCCAGGCGAAGGTGCGCGACCGCGCCCCCGTCCCCGGGTTCATCGAGCACGGCGTGCTGTCGGTGATGGAGCACCTCTACACCGACCTGTCACCCGCCGAGCTGTTCAAGCTCGCCCAGGCCGTGGCGCACGTGGACCCACACAAGGTCACGACCTGTGTCGTCCAGGGCGGCATCGGGAGCATCGGCGGCGCGAGCGTGGTCCTGCCGTACGTCGACATGGCGCGCCGGCTCGGCGACGAGGCCCGCAACGACGCGACGATCGAGCACTGCTGATCTGGTGACCAGCAGCGCCCGATCGTCGGCGTCAGGTGAGGATCAGTCCGGTGATCAGTTGGGGATGATGTGCGCGCCGGCCCAGCCGAGCTCGAGGATCGAGCCGCCGGGGATCAGCCCGGGCAGGGTCAGCCGGAGGGCCTTGACCTCGGCGCCAGTCCAGTTCTGCTTGACCACCCGGTACTGCAGGATGTTGCCGTTGCCGAGGTCGAGCGTGTCGCCCGCCTTGGGCAGGGCGACCTCCTTGCCGTTGAGCAGGATCTTGGCCAGGCTCGTGGAGATGTTCCGGTTGACCTTCGTCGTGCCCGCGGGCTTGCGCAGGTCGACCCGGGAGTTGATGCCGTCGATGACCAGGCCGAGGCTCGGGATCTCCAGGGAGCCGATCTTGCTGGACACGAACCCGCGGCCCGAGCCGTTGGCGTTCTGGTCACCCATGAGGGCGTACTCGATGCCGGTCAGGTTGACCAGGCCGCCGAGGACCCGAGCGTCGGCGAGCTTGTGGGTGCGGACCTTGCCGTTGGTGCCGGAGCAGCCGATGGCCTGCTCCTGGAGGCCACCGAGGTTGAGCAGGTCGTTGCCGCCGAACATCAGCAGGCCCATGGCACGCGACTGGAACACGCCCGCGGGGACCGGCTCGGAGATCGCCGTACGGGCCCGGCCCAGCGTCACAACGGTGTCGTGACCGGTGGCGTTGACCAGCAGCCGCAGCGCGTAGGTCTCCGACGCGGCGCCGTGGGCGCTGGCGTAGCCGGACTTCACCCCGCCGAGGCCGATGCTGCCCAGGCCCGGGATCTCGATGGTGTTGCCGGTGACCTGGGTGAGCAGGTTGATGACCTGGGTGACGATGTCGCCGGTGGCCGACCCGAGGATGTCGAGGAGGTCCTGGAGCTGCTGGGGGATCTGCGCGGGGAGGTTCTCGATGCGCAGGCCGTCGAACGAGAAGGTCTCCTTGTGGCCGAAGGTGCCGTCCGCCTTGCGGAACGAGTCGGCCACGGAGGTGAGGCCCTTGAGTGAGACCGTCGGCGTCTGGACGCCCTGGAACACACCGCCGAGTGCGAGGTCGCCGATCGTGCTGACGCCGCGGACGCCGTTCACGCCGTCCTCGAGGTAGGTCTCGGTGTGGCTGGAAGCCGCAGAGACCTTGATCAGCTCGTTGTCCGGGAGCGACAGCGTCGAGTTCTTCAGCACGTCGCGGCCGGCGTACCGGGTGCAGCGCTGCTGGGCGAACGCCTCCTTGGCGTTGCGCACCTCGACGCCGTCGATGAGCACCTTGGTGCCGTAGACGGTCGCCTTGTAGCCGAGGTTCGTCTTGACCAGTCGGGCCTCGCGTGAGCTCGTGCCCGCTTCTGCTGGTGCACTGGTGACGAGGCCACCGGTGAGGCCGGCGGCGCACACCGTGAGGGTCGCGATCGTCCTCTTGAGGGACATGTTCACTTCGTGTCCTGCTTTCGTTGCCGGAGTCGCGGCGTCCTCCCGTCGGCCGCGGCTGCTGGTCCCATGTCGGTGGTCCCGAGAGCTGTGTGGCGATGATTGTGCGGGCGCGATGGGGCCCATGGGGAGGGGCGGCGACGAGAAAGCAGCCGCCGGTCAAGACCAATCGGGCGCATTTCGTCCGGGTGCGTAACCCCAGGTCAGATGGGCCGTTTGCATCGCTCCGACCCGTCACATCGGGCATTCCGCGGACCGATCTCCGACGATGACGGGCGGGTCGGCGACCGGCCGGTGCACGGAGCATCGACCTGCCGGCGCCGCCCGTCAACCCGCAACCAGATGTCGCTGCCGATCGCGCGTGTGGTTCCGCTTCTTGGTTTTCGAGGAGGCGTGGTGGCGGTCCGCGGTGGTCGCCGCGGCATGGTTACGGCGCGCGCGGACGTTGCGGACGCGTGGGGGCCCGGGTGCTGTGGTTGCGGTCGCGGCGGTATGGCTCACTTGCGCCGCGTGAACCTGACTTTCCCGTTGGGGAGGTAGGTGGTGTCGTAGTCGGGGTCGTGCGCCCGCGCGTGGTGGTGGGGGCAGTAGAGCCGGGCGTGTTTGAGGTCGGTGACCCCGCCGGATGCCCAGGGTGGGTCGTGGTGGGTGTGGCAGCCGCCGGGTGGGGTGTCGCAGTCGTCGGAGGTGCAGCCGCCGTCGCGGATGCCGAGGGCGATCCTTTGGGCTTTGGTGTGGAAGCGGCGGGTGCGGCCGAGGTCGAGGACTTCGGAGGTGCCGCTGAGGACGGCGGGGATGATCCCTGCTTCGCAGGCGAGCCGGCGGGCTTGGCCGGGGGAGATCACGGCGCCGGTGTCGAGGACCCCGGGCTTGAGGCCGTCGGTGAGGGTCTCGACCGGGATGGTCACGACGACGGTGGCGGACACGCCGCCGGCGTGGGGGAGCTTGTCGGCGGGGTAACGCTCGATCAGCTCGACGAAAGCCTGGCCCATCCGTTCCGGGCTGGGCTTGCGTTCCCCGAGGTGGCCCTCGACCGCGGCGCGGTGTTTGGGGGCCGCGATCGCGAGGAGCTGCTTGCGGAGCATCTGCCCCTGGACGGTGGGCAACGCGAAGGTGCCGCGGGTGATGCCGTCGGGGTCGTCGTGCATCGTCAGGCGGGTGGCCTGGGCGGCGACCCGTTCCTCGGCCTGCAACAGCTTGGCCTGGTGGGCGTCGGCTGCTTCGGGGTCGATGACGTGCAACAGACCCTTGCCGAGGTGGCGTAGCGCGATGGCGTCGAAGTGGGCTGCCTGCCCGACGAGATGCGCCTCGGCCTGTTGCACCAGCCCGGGGTCGACGTGGTCGGGGAGATCCTCGACCGCGCGGATGATCACCCGGGCCTGGTCGACCAGCAGGTCCCCAATCTTCAGCGCGTCGTGGACGACCGGGTGGTGCTCGAGACCAGCAGCCAGGCGGGTCTTGCGGTGGGCCTCGGTCCTTGTCATGCGGGTGGCGTGGGCCCACCAGTTCGCCACCGACGTCGCGCCGACCTGCTCCGCCACGCCGACAGCGCCGGCGTGCGACGCGACCCGGGCTTCGAGCTCCGCGATACGAGAAGCAGCGCGGGTGATCTCGGTCAGCGTGTGGGCGGTCTCGTCGGTGCCCATGGACCACAACGACGTATCGGAGATGTCGTCGAGGAGGGCGTGGAGATCGGTGACGGCGCGGCTGACCCGGTGTGAAGGGTGTGCTTGTGCGGTCATCGCCACTCCCGAGATGAAGTCGTGGCGACAGTCTACCGAACAGGTGTTCGAGTTGTCAAGGAGCAGAATTCGACTCGTTCCGGCGGGGTGGTTTCGAGGCTCGGGCCTGGCGGCCCTCGCGCCTCAACCACCGTGCTGCGAGGCGGCGGTCCGAAGGTCGGGAGGGGGCCGTGACCGCGGCGGACCTGTCCCGCTTTGCTGCCAACGACGGCGACCCCCGACGACCTGAAGCCGACCTACACATCGACGCGGGCGCTTGGGCTGCGGTGGTTTCGAGGCTCGCTTCGCTCGCACCTCAACCACCGGATCCGCGGTGGGGAGGCGGCGGTCAGGGAGCCGGGGGCAGGCGGCGGTCGGCGCGCGCCGTAGCCGTTTTGCTGCCGACGACGGCGACCACAGGCGACCTGAGACCGACGTACATCTCGACGCGGGCGCTTGGGCTGCGGTGGTTTCGAGGCTCGCTTCGCTCGCACCTCAACCACCGGATCCGCGGTGGGGAGGCGGCGGCCGGACAGCCGGGAGGCAACGGTGGTCGGCGCGCGCCGTACTCGCTTTGCTGACCGACGACGGCGACCACAGGCGACCTGAGGCCGACGTACATCTCGACGCGGGCGCTTGGGCTGCGGTGGTTTCGAGGCTCGCTTCGCTCGCACCTCAACCACCGGATCCGCGGTGGGGAGGCGGCGGTCAGGGAGCCGGGGGCAGGCGGCGACCGAGCGCGCGCCGTAGCGGTTTTGCTGACCGACGACGGCGACCACAGGCGACCTGAGACCGACGTACATCTCGACGCGGGCGCTTGGGCTGCGGTGGTTTCGAGGCTCGCTTCGCTCGCACCTCGACCACCGTCGGTCTGTGCTCGCACTCGACCGCTGTCGGGCTGAGGGCATCTGACGGACTCGACCGGCGGTGTGACGACCGGGGTCGTCGGGCGCTGAGGCCCGGAAGAAATGAAGCGCCCCCGGCAGGATTCGAACCTGCGGCACCTGGTACCGGAAACCAGTGCTCTATCCCCTGAGCTACGGAGGCAACACCCCGCACTGCGAGGCTGCGCCGTCACCCTACAACTGACTCGCGACCGACGCGCAATCGCATCGACCGCGTCCCAAGGCGGATATCGATGCAGAGGCAGAGGCCGGGCGCCGATACCCTGGGACGGTGACTCCTGAGCAGCTCTCCACCGCGATCGTCGACGTCCTGACGACGCTGTCCACCGAGGGTGCGATCACCCTCCCGGACGGCGTCCCGACGAATGTCAAGGTGGACCGTCCGCGATCCAAGGAGCACGGCAACTACGCCACCAACATCGCGCTCCAGCTCGCGAAGCCGGCCGGCACGAATCCGCGCGACCTCGCCGCGCTGCTCCAGGAGCGGCTCGCACAGGTCGAGGGCATCGCGGGCGTGGACATCGCAGGCCCGGGATTCCTCAACATCACGGTGGCAGCGGACGCCCAGGGCGCCGTGGCCGCCCAGATCGTCGACGCCGGCACGGCGTACGGCTCGACGAACACCTTCGCCGGCGAGAAGATCAACCTCGAGTTCGTGTCCGCGAACCCCACCGGCCCGATCCACATCGGCGGCGTGCGCTGGGCGGCCGTGGGTGACGCGCTGGGCCGGATCTTCGAGAAGGCCGGGGCCGAGGTCACCCGCGAGTACTACTTCAACGACCACGGGGTGCAGCTGGACCGCTTCAGCGGGTCGCTCCTCGCCGCCGCGAAGGGCGAGCCCACGCCCGAGGACGGGTACGGCGGCCAGTACATCCAGGACATCGCCGCGGCCGTCGTGGCGAAGCGCCCCGACGTGCTCGACCTGCCGGCCGAGGAGGCTCAGGAGGTCTTCCGGTCCGAGGGCGTCGAGATGATGTTCACCGAGATCAAGAAGAGCCTGCACGAGTTCGGCGTCGACTTCGACGTGTACTTCCACGAGGACGACCTGCACAGCAGCGGTGCCGTCGAGCGCGCGATCGCCCGGCTGACCGAGATGGGCAACACCTACGAGCAGGACGGCGCGCTCTGGCTCGCCACCGAGAAGTACGGCGACGACAAGGACCGGGTGATCATCCGCTCCGACGGCCACGGGTCCTACCTGTCGGGCGACCTCGCCTACTACCTCGACAAGCGGGAGCGCGGCTTCGACCGCTGCCTGATCATGCTCGGCGCCGACCACCACGGCTACGTCGGCCGGATGATGGCCATGTGCGCGGCGTTCGGTGACGAGCCGGGCAAGAACCTCGAGATCCTCATCGGGCAGATGGTCAACCTGCTGCGCGAGGGCCAGCCGATGCGGATGTCGAAGCGGGCGGGCACCGTCGTGACCATCGACGACCTCGTCGACGCCATCGGCAACGACGCCGCGCGCTACGCGCTCGCGCGTTACAGCTCGGACTCCAACATCGACCTCGACCTGGACCTGTGGGCCAAGCAGTCCAACGACAACCCGGTCTTCTACGTCCAGTACGCCCACGCCCGGGTCTGCTCGATCCTGCGCAACGCCGGCGACCTCGGCATCGCCTGGTCCACCGCGGACTTCGAGCCTGCGCTCCTCTCGCACGAGAAGGAGGGCGAGCTGCTCCGATCGCTGGCCGACTTCCCGCGGGTCGTCGCCAGTGCCGCCGAGCTGCGCGAGCCCCACCGGGTGGCGCGCTACCTCGAGGACATGGCCGGCGTCTACCACCGGTTCTACGACAACTGCCGGGTGCTGCCGATGGGCGACGAGGAGGCCGGTGACCTGCACCGGGCGCGCCTGGTCCTCGTCGCGGCCACCCGCACCGTCCTGGCCAACGGCCTCCATCTGCTCGGGGTGTCCGCGCCCGAGCGCATGTGAGGCTGGCTCGATGAGCACGACCCACGAGGCCGGCTGGGCGCACGCGCCCGGCGGGTTGCGCGGACCAGCGTGGCTGCGCCCGCCCATTGACCCCGACGCGCTCGTCCCCCACCTGTGGTCGCTCACCGCCCACAAGGTCGACGGCGAGCTGCACGTCGGCGGCATGTCGGTGCCCGACCTGGTCGCGAACGTCAACACCCCGGCGTACGTGCTCGACGAGGCCGACTTCCGCTCTCGGGCCGCGACGTTCCGCAAGGCGTTCGCGGCGTACGACGTCTACTACGCCGGCAAGGCGTTCCTCTGCACCGAGGTCGCCCGGTGGGTGCAGCAGGAGGGGCTCAGCCTCGACGTGTGCTCCAACGGTGAGCTGACGGTCGCGCTGCGCGCCGGGTTCGACCCCGCGCGGATCGGCTACCACGGCAACAACAAGACCGTCACCGAGCTGCGCCGCGCGCTGGCCGCCGGGGTCGGCCGCATCATCGTCGACTCCTTCGACGAGATCGATCGGCTCGAGATGATCACCGCCGACGGCGAGATGCGCGCCAGGGTCATGATCCGTGTGACCGCGGGCGTCGAGGCCCACACCCACGAGTACATCGCGACCGCCCACGAGGACCAGAAGTTCGGGTTCTCGATCACCTCGGGCGACGCCTTCGAGGCCGTACGCCGGGCCGAGGCGGCCCCGGGCATCGACCTCCTCGGCCTGCACTCCCACATCGGCAGCCAGATCTTCGACTCCTCCGGGTTCGAGGTCGCGGCCCGCCGGGTGCTGGCGCTCCAGGCGCGGGTGTCCGACGAGCTGGGGGTCACCCTCCCCGAGATGGACCTCGGCGGTGGCTTCGGCATCGCGTACACGACCCAGGACGACCCGGCCGACCCGGCGCAGCTGGCGACCGAGATGAGCAAGATCGTCGAGCACGAGTGCCGGGCGCTCGGCATCCCCGAGCCGCGGCTGTCGATCGAGCCGGGCCGGGCGATCGTCGGGCCCTCGATGTGCACGGTCTACACGGTCGGCACCGTCAAGGAGGTCCGTCTCGACGGCGGCGCCGTCCGCACCTACGTCTCGGTCGACGGCGGCATGAGCGACAACATCCGCACCGCGCTCTACGACGCCGACTACTCCTGCACGCTGGCCTCGCGCCCCTCGAGCGGCGGATCGGTGCTCGCGCGGGTGGTCGGCAAGCACTGCGAGGCCGGCGACATCGTGGTCAAGGACGAGTTCCTGCCCGCCGACGTGCGGCCCGGCGACCTGGTCGCGGTGCCCGGCACCGGCGCCTACTGCCGTTCGATGGCCTCCAACTACAACCACGCCCTCCGGCCGCCGGTGGTCGCGGTGCGGGACGGGGTCGCGCGCGTGCTGGTTCGCCGCGAGACTGAGGACGACCTGTTGGCGACGGACATGGGTGATGCAGGGTGGGTGCAGGGTGAGTGAGGGCGAGAAGCCACTCAAGGTGGCGGTGCTCGGCTGCGGCTCGGTGGGCTCGCAGGTCGTGCGGCTGCTCGGCGAGCAGGCCGACGACCTCGCGGCCCGCGTGGGCGCACCCGTCGAGCTGGTCGGCGTCGCCGTACGCCGCCTCGACGCGCAGCGCGAGGTCGAGGTGCCCGAGGGGCTGCTCACGACCGACGCCATGGGTCTGGTCACCCGGCCCGACGTCGACGTGGTCGTCGAGGTGGTCGGCGGCATCGAGCCGGCCCGCTCGCTGATCCTCGCCGCGCTCGACAGCGGTGCCTCGGTCGTGACCGCCAACAAGGCGCTGCTCGCCGAGGACGGCCCGACGCTGTTCGAGGCCGCCGAGAAGGTCGGCCGCGACCTCTACTACGAGGCCGCCGTCGCCGGCGCCATCCCGATCCTGCGCCCCCTGCGCGAGTCGCTCGCGGGCGACCGGGTGACCCGGGTCCTCGGCATCGTCAACGGCACCACCAACTTCATCCTGGACCGGATGGACACCTCCGGGGCCGGCTTCGCCGAGGCGCTCGAGGAGGCCCAGGAGCTCGGGTACGCCGAGGCCGACCCGACCGCCGACGTCGAGGGCTTCGACGCCGCCGCGAAGGCCGCGATCCTGGCGTCGCTGGCGTTCCACTCCCGCGTCACCGCCTCCGACGTGCACCGTGAGGGCATCGCCGAGGTGACCGCGGCCGACGTCGAGTCCGCCCGCGAGATGGGCTGCGTCGTCAAGCTGCTCGCGATCTGTGAGCTCCGCGAGACCGACGACGGACAGAGCGCGGTCGCGGTGCGCGTGCACCCGGCGATGATCCCGCGCAGCCACCCGCTGGCATCGGTGCGCGAAGCCTTCAACGCGGTCTTCGTCGAGTCCGAGGCTGCCGGCCAGCTGATGTTCTACGGCCCCGGCGCCGGTGGGGCGCCGACCGCCTCCGCGGTGCTCGGCGACCTGGTCACGGTGGCCCGCAACCGCCTGGCCGGCACCCGCGGCGTGGGGGAGTCGGCGTACGCCGACCGGGCCGTGCTGCCGATGGGTGAGACCGTCACCCGCTACCACGTGGCGATCGACGTCGACGACCGCGCCGGCGTGCTCGCGTCGGTCGCGACCGCGTTCGCCGAGCACGGCGTCTCGATCCAGACCGTCCGCCAGGAGGGCCGAGGCGCCGACGCCCAGCTCGTCGTCGTCTCGCACGAGTCGACCGACGCCGCCCTGAGTGCGACCGTCGAGCACCTGCGCGGGATGGACATCGTGCGTGAGGTGACGTCCGTGATGCGTGTCGAGGGAGCAACCGAGTGAACCCGCAAGGCTTCGTGCCCACCCGCCAGTGGCGCGGCGTGATCGAGGAGTACCGCCCGCTGCTGCAGATCCCCGACGGCACCCCGGCGGTGACGCTGCGTGAGGGCGGCACCCCGCTGGTGAGCTCGGAGTGGCTCTCCGGCCTCACCGGCGCCCAGGTCTGGCTCAAGGTCGAGGGCGACAACCCCACCGGGTCGTTCAAGGACCGGGGGATGACCGCCGCGATCTCTGTCGCCAAGCACGAGGGCGCCGAGGCCGTGGTCTGTGCCTCGACCGGCAACACGTCGGCCTCGATGGCCGCGTACGCCGCGAAGGCCGGTCTCAAGCCGCTGGTGCTGGTCCCCGAGGGCAAGATCGCGGCCGGCAAGATGGCCCAGGCGATCCTGCACGGCGCCCAGGTGATCATGGTGCGCGGCAACTTCGACGACTGCCTCGGCCTGGCCAAGGCGCTGGCCTGGGACTACCCGGTCGCTCTGGTCAACTCCGTCAACCCGGTCCGGCTCGAGGGCCAGAAGACCGCGGCCTTCGAGATCGTGGACTTCCTCGGCGACGCGCCCGACTACCACCTCCTGCCGGTGGGCAACGCGGGCAACATCTCGGCGTACTGGCTCGGCTACACGCAGTACGCCGACTGGGGCCTGGCCACGCGCAAGCCCGTGATGCGCGGCTTCCAGGCGGAGGGCGCGGCACCGCTGGTCACCGGTGAGCCGTTCCCTGACCCCGAGACCCGCGCCACTGCGATCCGGATCGGCAACCCCGCCTCGTGGAAGCTCGCCGAGGCGGCGCGCGACGAGTCCGGCGGCCGGTTCGCGGCCGTCAGTGACCAGCAGATCCTCGCCGCCCAGCGTGATCTCGCCAGCCGGGACGGCGTGTTCGTCGAGCCGGGCTCGGCAGCCGGGATCGCCGGGCTGCTCCAGGAGCTCGCTGCGGGAGAGGACTACCGCGGCAGCACCATGGTGATCACGGTGACCGGTCACGGCCTCAAGGACACCGCGACCGCGCTCGAGGGCTTCACCGAGAGCGGCGGGAGCATCGTCGACACGGTGATCGACACCGACGTGACCGCCGCGGCCCAGGCCGCGGGCCTGGCCTAGCGCGACACCGTGGTGAACTTCGTCGACGGCCCGGTCCGGGTCTCGGTCCCGGCTACGTCCGCCAACCTGGGTCCCGGCTTCGACTCGCTCGGCCTGGCCCTGGCGATGCGCGACGAGCTCGAGGCGGAGGTGACGTCCTCGGGCCTCACCGTGGAGGTGACCGGCGCCGGCGCGGGCGACGTACCCCTCGACGCCAACCACCTCGTGGTGCGCGCGATGCACGCGGCGTTCGACCGCCTGGGCGTGCGCCCGCCCGGCCTGCGACTGTCCTGCCACAACGTGATCCCGCATGCGCGCGGCCTGGGTTCGTCCTCGGCGGCCATCGTGGCCGGCGTGGTGCTCGCCCGGGGTCTGGTCGCCGGCGGGGCGCTCCTGGTCGACGACGAGTCGTTGTTCGCCCTGGCGGCCCGGATGGAGGGACATCCCGACAACGTCGCACCGGCGTTCTACGGCGGCTTCGTGATCTCGGGCTACGAGGACGGCTTCTTCGCGGTGCCCTCGCCGGTCG
The DNA here is from genome assembly GCF_057747975.1 of Nocardia sp. 149-1B. Lineage (NCBI taxonomy): Bacteria > Bacillati > Actinomycetota > Actinomycetes > Mycobacteriales > Nocardiaceae > Nocardia > Nocardia sp. 149-1B. Next base: position 3,130,376 of record NZ_CM173233.1, on the reverse strand, counting down.
ACCCCCGCGTCGAGGTCGTCGTGTTCGTGCCGCCGGACCCCGTGTCCACGGAGGTCGCGCGCGGACTCCTGCCGGGCCACGTGCCGCACGCCGACGCAGCGGCCGACGCGGGCCGGACGGCCCTGCTCGTGGCCGCCCTGGCCGGGCAGCCGGAGCAGCTGCTGCGCGCCACCCGCGACTACCTCCACCAGGACTACCGCCGGCCCGCGATGCCCGGCTCGCTGGCCCTCGTCGACGCGCTGCGCGCCGACGGCGTCGCGGCGACCGTGTCGGGCGCCGGCCCGACCGTGCTCGCCTTCACCGACGCGGTCGGCGCCGGCGAGCTCGCGTCGCGGTGCCCGGAGGGCTGGGTGGCGCACCAGCTCCCGGTCGACCGCGAGGGCGCCCGGATCGCCCGGTAGTGCGTCCCCGTCCGCCCGTGGTGCCCGATGTCACACCCGGTCCTCGCGGTGGTATGTTGACCGGGCGCCGGAGCTCTTCGGCGTAGCACCCGCCGATTCCCCTGACGGCGCATCGGCACCGTGCACCTCTTCCTCCCGCCTGCCGACCCCGGCTGTGCATGCCCGTTCGGATGCGCCTCCCGCGGTGAGCTCGGTCGGAACGGGGAAGCAATGACCAGACGCCACCGGCCACCGGACCGGTCGGCACTGATACGTGCGAAGGACCTCACGTGACCGAGACCATCGACTCCAGCACCTCCTCGTCGGGCGCATCGGGCTCATCGGAGGACGCGACCGGACAGGCCCCGGCGTCGGCGAAGAAGCGTGGTGGTGGGCTCAGCTCGATGCTGTTGGCCGACCTCAAGTCGATGGCCGGCGGCCTGGGCATCCCGGGTGCGGGCTCGATGAAGAAGGCCCAGCTCGTCGAGGCGATCAAGGCCCGGCAGGGCGGCGGCCGCACCGCGCAGCCGGAGCAGACGGCCGGCCAGGAACGGACCGCGCGCCAGGACCGCCAGCCCGAGCAGGAGCGGCAGCCCGAGCAGGACCGCCCGGAGGGCCGGCAGCGGGAGCGCAGCCGGGACCGCGGGCAGGAGCGGGCGGCCCAGGCGCGGGCAACGGAGTCTGCTCAGCAGGAGCTGCCCGTCGGCCAGGACGCCCAGCAGGAGCAGTCCCGCCCGGAACGGAGCCAGCCGGAGCGCTCCCGCCAGCGCAAGCAGGACCAGGACCAGCAGGGCCAGGACCAGCAGGACAAGCAGGGCCAGGACCAGCAGGGCCAGGACAGACGCGGCCAGGACAAGCAGGACCGGTCCCAGCAGGAGCAGGGGCGCCAGGGCCGCCAGGGCCAGGCGAAGCAGGACCAGGGCAAGCAGGAGCAGGGCAAGCAGGGCCAGGGCAAGCAGGACCAGGGCAAGCAGGGCCAGGACAAGCAGGGCCAGGACAAGCAGGGCCAGGACAAGCAGGGCCAGAACAACCAGAACCGGCAGGGCCAGGACAAGCAGGGTCAAGGCCGGCAGGACCAGGACGGTTCCGACCAGAGCCGACGGGACCAGAACCGGCAGGACCAGAGCCGGCAGGACCAGAACCGGCAGGACCAGAACCGGCAGGACCAGAACCGGCAGGACCAGAACGAGCAGGACCAGCAGGACGGCGAGCAGGGCGAGGGCAGTCGCCGCAACCGGCGCCGCCGGGGCCGCGACCGGGAGCGGACCGGGCGCCCGGCAGCGACCGGCCAGCGCAACGAGCCCGACACCACGATCCTCGAGGACGACGTGCTGGTGCCGGCCGCCGGCATCCTCGACGTGCTCGACAACTACGCGTTCGTGCGGACCAGTGGCTACCTGCCCGGCGCCGACGACGTCTACGTCTCCCTGTCGATGGTGCGCAAGTTCGGCCTGCGGCGCGGTGACGCGCTCGTGGGACAGGTGCGCCAGCCCCGCGAGGGCGAGCGCAAGGAGAAGTTCAACCCGATGGTCCGCATCGACAGCGTCAACGGCGCCGACCCCGAGATCGCCAAGGGCCGGGTGGAGTTCGCAAAGCTGACCCCGCTCTACCCGACCGAGCGGCTGCGGCTCGAGACCGACCCGGCGAACCTCATCGGGCGCGTCATCGACATCGCGGCGCCGATCGGCAAGGGCCAGCGCGGTCTGATCGTGTCCCCGGCCAAGGCCGGCAAGACCATGATCATGCAGTCCATCGCCAACTCCATCACCACCAACAACCCCGAGTGCCACCTGATGGTCGTGCTGGTCGACGAGCGGCCCGAGGAGGTCACCGACTTCGAGCGCTCGGTCAAGGGAGAGGTCATCTCCTCGACGTTCGACCGGCCCGCCGGTGACCACACGATGGTCGCCGAGCTCGCGATCGAGCGCGCCAAGCGGCTCGTCGAGCTCGGCCACGATGTCGTCGTCCTCCTCGACGGCATCACCCGCCTGGGCCGCGCCTACAACCTCGCGGCACCCGCGAGCGGCCGGATCCTGTCCGGTGGGGTCGACTCCGCTGCGCTCTACCCGCCGAAGAAGTTCTTCGGTGCCGCCCGCAACATCGAGAACGGCGGGTCGCTGACGATCCTGGCGACCGCGCTGATCGAGAGCGGCTCGAAGATGGACGAGGTGATCTTCGAGGAGTTCAAGGGCACCGGCAACATGGAGATCCGGCTGCGCCGCGACTTCGCCGACAAGCGACTCTTCCCGGCGATCGACGCGGTCCAGTCCGGCACCCGTCGCGAGGAGCTCCTCATGGGCAAGGAGGAGCTCGCGATCGTGTGGAAGCTGCGCCGGGTGCTCTCCAGCCTGGACGGCCAGCAGGCTCTCGAGCTGCTGCTGGAGCGGCTGAAGAAGTCGCAGACCAACATCGAGTTCCTGATGCAGGTCCAGAAGACGACGCCGACCGCGTCCGGCGTCCGCGAGGACTAGAACTCGCCGGAAACCGCTGCAACACCGTCTACGCTCGCACCGAGCGCGACGCCCGATAGGCTGCACACGCACCTGCCAAGGAAGGGGACCTGAGTGGCTCGGATCCTGGTCGCTGACGACGACGTCGACATCCGCGAGCTCGTCGAGTTCAAGCTCTCGACGCTGGGTCACGACGTCGTGGCCGTCTCCGACGGGGCGGCGGCCATCGAGGCCTGTCAGGCCCAGCGCCCCGACCTCGCGGTCCTCGACGTGATGATGCCCGGCGTCTCCGGGCTGGACGCGATCCGGGCGATCCGCGCCGACCCCGCGCTGGCCGACCTGCCCGTGATCCTGCTGACCGCGCGGGCTCAGGAGTCGGACGTCGAGACCGGCTTCGACTCCGGTGCGGACGACTACATCACCAAGCCGTTCAGCCCCCGTGAGCTCGCCTCGCGGGTGCAGGCGCTCCTCACCCGCACGGTCTGAACCCGCTCGGGCCAATCCCGCCCGCGGTGACCCCGCTCGGCGATATCCTCCGGACTGGGGTGCGTGGGGCACTTCCGGGCGCGTGCGTCCGTGGGGCACGTGTGGGGTGTGGTCGAGCCATGAGGGTGCGAGTCATCCAAGGCTGTGCGTCTCGTGCCTCGTGCGCGGACGAAGCGTTGCGAGTACGTGCATGAGCGAGCGCAGCGAGCGAATCATCCAAGACAGGGCCTCGGGTGCCTCATGCGCGCACGGAGCGAAGCGAGTACGTGCATGAGCGAGCGCAGCGAGCGAATCATCCAAGACAGGGCCTCGGGTGCCTCATGCGCGCACGGAGCGAAGCGAGTACGTGCATGAGCTCAGGGCGTCCGGTCGCGCGGCTGGTCCAGCCGATCGTCGTGCGGCTCGCCGCGATGGCGGCGCTGATGGCCGTGATCGCGGTGACCGGGGTGCTGCTCTCGACGACGGCCGTCAACCGCCTCACCGACGACCTGCAACCGGCGGCCGCCGCCAACCAGGACATCTACCAGGACCTCACCGACATGTCCGCGGCCGTCGAGTCCTGGACGGCGTCGGGCCAGCAGGCGGCGTCCGACCGGTTCGCCCAGGCACTGGTGCGGTTCCCGGCTGACGAGCAGAAGGTCCGCCGGTACGCCGCCGGCGACGACGAGCTCGAGCTGCTCGTGGTCCGTCAGGAGCGTGCCGCCCAGGCATGGATCGAGAAGTACGCACAGCCGGTGATGAAGGGTCCGGGCGGTGAGCGTCCGGCCGCCGCCCAGGTCCGCACGGGCAACACGGCGTTCGACGCGGTCCGCAGCGCCCACCAGGAGACCTCGCAGGCCTTCGGCAGCCGCGTGCGGCAGGCCCGGACGGATGCGGCGTTCCGCCTCAAGGGGACCGTGCTCGCGGTCGTGCTGCTGGCCGCCGCGGCGTGGTACGTGATCTCCCGCGCCCGGCAGCGGCTGCTGCGTGAGCTCTCCGCCCCGCTGCTCGCGCTCGAGACCGTCGTCCAGCGGATGGCCAAGCAGGACCACGAGGCGCGTGCTCAGGAGCAGGGGCCCAAGGAGGTCCGCGCGGTCGCGGCCGCGCTCAACGAGTTCGCCGAGGCCCAGGTGCGGGCCCAGGCGGTCGAGAGCCGGATCCAGGGTGAGCTGCGCAGCCTCGACACCGCCCGCGACGACTTCGTCTCCAACGTCTCCCACGAGCTGCGCACCCCGCTGACCACGATCAGCGGCTACCTCGAGCTGGTCGCCGAGGAGTTCGAGGACCAGATGGAGCCCCGCCACGAGCGGATGCTCGAGGCGACCCGCCGCAACGTGGACCGCCTCAAGGCGCTCATCGACGACCTGCTCGCGCTCTCGCGCGCCGAGGGTCGTGGCAGTGAGATGGAGCCCGTCGACCTGGGCCTGCTGGTCCGCGAGGCCGTGACCGACGTACGCCTCACCGCCGCGCGGCGCGGCATCCACGTCACGGTGTCGATGCCCGACCACGTCGTGCCCGTCCGCGCCGACCGGGCGATGCTGCACCGGGCGTTCCTCAACGTGCTCACCAACGCGGTGAAGTTCAGCCACGACGAGGGTGAGGTCGAGGTGACCGTGACGGTCCGGGCCCGGCAGGTCGAGGTCGCGGTCACCGACCACGGCATCGGCATCCCCGCCGCGGAGATCGACCGCCTCGGCACGCGGTTCTTCCGGGCGTCCAACGCCGTCACCAACGAGATCGCCGGCACCGGGCTCGGCCTGCGGATCATGCAGACGATCGTCGACCGGCACTCCGGTGATGTGGTCATCGACTCCCGCGAGGGTGAGGGCACCACGGTCGCCGTCCGGCTGCGGCTCCACGGGGACGGCGTGCCACCGCCCCTGCCCCACGAGATCGTCGAGGCCGAGGTGGAAGCGGCCGCGATCGCGGCGGAGGAGGCAGCGCCGGTCACCCTCCGGGCCGTGTCCGACGAGCCCCTCGTCGACGGTCTGCCGCGGATCGTCCCCGCGTTCCCACGGAGAAGCTGAGCGGAGACGCGTCAGCGGATCCGCTGATGGTGGTCGCCCTTCGAGACGCCTCGTCCCTCGGCTCCTCAGGAACCGCGCCGCGCGACTGAGGCACGAAGTCGTGACCGGCGTGTCGAGACCAGGGGAACAACGCCGATTACCACGACGTTGGGACCCATGACACAATCGTGTGCTGGCTCCGGTTCACGGCTCTCGTAGGGAGAGGCGACCCGGCGGCCCAAGAGAGGACACCATGAAGAAGGACATCCACCCGGCGTACGTCGAGACCCAGGTGACCTGCACCTGTGGCGCGTCGTTCACCACCCGCAGCACCGCGACCTCCGGCGCGATCCACGCCGACGTCTGCTCGCAGTGCCACCCGTTCTACACCGGCAAGCAGAAGATCCTCGACACCGGTGGCCGCGTCGCCCGCTTCGAGGCGCGCTACGCCAAGAAGGCTGCTGCCACCAAGTAGCTTCTGCCAGGCGCCGGTCTCCCCGCTCAACGCGGGGGACCGGCGCTTGTGTCGTCTCCGGGGTCGCGATCGTGACCCGTGTGCTCCACGAGGTGAAGGAAGCAGATGTTCGAGGCCGTTGAAGGGATGCTCGCCGAGCACGCCGCGCTCGAGCAGCGGCTCGGTGCGCCCGAGACGCATGCGGACGCACGGCTGGCCAAGCAGCTCAACCAGCGCTACTCCGCGCTGTCGTCGATCATCGGTGCCTACCGCGACCTCCAGCGGCTCGACGACGACCTCGAGGCCGCCCGTGAGCTCGCGGACGAGGACCCTGGTTTCGCCGAGGAGGCGGAGGCCCTCGTGGGGCGGCGCCACGACGCCGAGGAGCGGCTGCGGCGACTGCTGGTGCCCCGCGACCCGACCGACGACAAGGACGCGATCCTCGAGGTGAAGTCCGGCGAGGGCGGCGAGGAGTCCGCGCTGTTCGCCGGCGACCTGCTCCGGATGTACACCCGCTATGCCGAGGCCCGCGGCTGGAAGGTCGAGATCCTCGACGCCGCCGAGTCCGACCTCGGTGGCTACAAGTCCGTCACGGTCGCCGTGAAGGCGAAGGGCAGCCCCGAACCCGGCGAGGCGCCGTACGCGCAGCTGAAGTTCGAGGGCGGCGTGCACCGCGTGCAGCGGGTACCGGTCACCGAGTCGCAGGGCCGGGTGCACACGAGTGCCGCTGGGGTGCTGGTGCTGCCCGAGGCCGACGAGCAGGTCGACGTGCAGATCGACGACAACGACCTGCGCATCGACGTCTTCCGCAGCAGCGGACCGGGCGGCCAGAGCGTCAACACCACGGACTCCGCGGTCCGCATCACCCACGTGCCCACCGGCATCGTCGTCAGCTGCCAGAACGAGAAGAGCCAGCTGCAGAACCGTGAGCAGGCGATGCGGATCCTGCGCGCCCGGCTCCTCGCCGCCGCGCAGGAGAAGGCCGACGCCGAGGCGGGGGAGGCCCGGCGCAGCCAGGTCCGCACCGTCGACCGCTCGGAGCGGATCCGGACCTACAACTACCCCGAGAACCGGATCTCCGACCACCGCACCGGCTACAAGTCCTACAACCTCGACCAGGTGCTCGACGGCGACCTCCAGCCGGTGCTGAACTCCTGCATCGACGCCGACCTCGCCGCCCGCCTCGAGGCGCTCGACCAGTGAGCCAGCGTCGCGCGGTCCTGATCGCCGCCACGCACCGGCTGCGGGAGGCCGGCGTGCCCAGCCCCGAGCACGACGCCGCGGCGTTGCTGGCCCACGTCCTGGGCACCACGCGCGCCGGGCTGGTCACCGTCGAGGACATCGCCGCCTCCGCCGTGGAGGAGTACGACGCCCTCGTGGACCGCCGCGCGGCCCGCGAGCCGCTGCAGCACCTCACGGGCACGGTCGGGTTCCGCCACGTCGAGCTCGCGGTCGGGCCGGGCGTGTTCGTCCCGCGCCCCGAGACCGAGCTGCTCGCCGGCTGGGCGGTGGAGCAGGCGGCGGCGCTGGCCGAGCCGGTGGTGGTCGACCTCTGCACCGGCTCCGGCGCGGTCGCGAAGGCGATCGCCGACGAGGTCCCCGGCGCGCGCGTGCACGCTGTCGAGCTCGACGAGGGCGCCCACCGCTGGGCCGTGCGCAACCTGGCGAGCACCACCGTCGACCTGCGCCTGGGTGACATGGCGACCGCCTTCGACGACCTGGCCGGAATCGTCGACGTCGTGACGTGCAACCCGCCGTACATCCCGCTGGAGGCCTGGGAGTCCGTGGCGCCCGAGGCGCGCGACCACGACCCGCACCTGGCGCTGTTCTCCGGCGCCGACGGCCTCGACGCCATCCGGGTCCTCGAGCGCCGCGCCGCCGAGCTGTTGCGGCCCGGGGGAGTGGTGGGCTTCGAGCACGCCGACGTGCAGGGCGAGTCGGCGCCGGCGGTGTTCGCGGCGTCCGGCTGCTGGAGCGACGTACGCGATCACGCCGACCTGGCGGGCCGCGCACGCTTCACGACCGCGCGACTGGCACGATGACGGGTGTGAGGTCCCAGCAGTGAGCGAGCGCTACCCCACCGGCACCGACGAGGAGCGCGAGGCAGCAGTCGAGGCGGCCAGCCTGGCCGTGCAGCGCGGCGAGCTGATCGTGCTGCCCACCGACACCGTGTACGGCGTGGGCGCCGACGCGTTCGACCCCGCCGCGGTCCGTGGCCTGCTCGCGGCGAAGGGCCGGGGCCGCGAGATGCCGCCGCCGGTGCTGATCAGCGCCGCGACGACACTCGACGCTCTCGCGGTCCGGGTGCCGGGCTACGCCCGCGCGCTGGTCGAGGCGTTCTGGCCGGGCCCGCTGACGCTGGTGTGCCACCAGCAGTCCTCGCTGCAGTGGGACCTCGGCGACACCCGCGGCACGGTGGCGGTGCGGATGCCCGACCACGAGGTCGCGCGCGAGATCCTCGAGCGCACCGGGCCGCTGGCGGTCAGCTCGGCCAACAAGACCGGCATGCCGGCCGCGACCGATGCCGACCAGGCGGCGGAGATGCTCGGCGAGGACGTCGCCGTGATCGTCGACGCCGGAGCGGCGCCCGGCGGCGAGGCCTCCACGATCATCGACGCGACCGGTCCCCAGGGCCGGGTGCTGAGGCGCGGAGCGCTGTCGCTGGCGCAGCTCAACGAGGTCCTCGAGCCGCTCGGCGCCACGATCACCGACGAGGGCTGAGGGCGGGGGCCCGTGCGGGAGTACCTCCTCGTCTTCCTCGTCGCCGCGGCGACGACGTACCTGCTCACGGTCATCGCCCGCGAGATCGCTCTGCGCACGGGTGCCGTCGCCAAGGTCCGCGACCGCGACGTGCACGCCGTCCCGATCCCCTACCTCGGCGGGCTGGCGATGCTCGGCGGCCTGGTCGCGGCGTACCTCGTCGCCCGCCAGTTGCCGTTCCTCTCCAAGAGCGGGGCCTTCGTCTTCCACGACGCCGGCATCGTGCTGATCGCCGGCGCCCTGATCTGCGCCGTCGGGGTCCTCGACGACCTGTTCGAGCTCGACGCGCTCACCAAGCTCGGGGGACAGGTGCTCGCGGCCGGGTTCCTGATCGCCTTCGGCATCCAGTACATCTTCTTCCCCGGCGGCGACGGGGTGCAGGTGGCGATCGACCAGTCGCAGGGCGCCCTGCTCACGGGCTTCATCGTGGTCGCGACGGTCAACGCGGTGAACTTCGTCGACGGGCTCGACGGCCTCGCCGCTGGTGTGGTCGGCGTGGGCGCCTCGGCGTTCTTCGTCTACTGCTACCAGCTCTCGAACATCAACAACGTGACGCTGGCGACGACCGGGGCGCTGCTCAGTGCCTCGCTCGCCGGCGCGTGTGCCGGCTTCCTGCCGCACAACTTCCACCCGGCGCGGCTGTTCATGGGCGACAGCGGGTCGATGCTCCTCGGGCTCGTGCTCTCCGCTAGCGCCGTCACGCTGACCGGCCAGTTCGACCCCGAACAGATCAGCGCGGGCGCCGCCGGCTCGCGGGCGAGCTTCGTGCCGACCCTGCTGCCGCTGCTGCTGCCGGTCTCGCTGCTGATCGTGCCGATGCTCGACCTGGTGATGGCGGTCGTACGCCGTACTCGCGCGGGCCGATCGCCCTTCGCGCCGGACAAGCAGCACCTGCACCACCGGCTGCTCGAGATCGGGCACTCCCACCGCCGGGCCGTGGTGATCATGTGGATGTGGGCGGCACTGGTGGCGTTCGGCACGGTCTTCATGAGCCTCTACAGCGACGACCCGTGGATGTGGATCTCGGTGTCCGCGATGGCGGTGCTCACCCTGGGCGCGACGTTCGTGCTGCCCAAGCTGCACCGTCCGGAGCGGGTCACGACGACCGGGGTCGAGCCCGTGGAGGGCGCCGGCTGAGGCTGGAACGGGCTTTGGATCGTTCCGTTTTCGGCAGCCCGGGACTTTGTGTTAACTTTCACAAGCGTCGCCGACCCAGTCGCGACGGCCCCGAAATTCGCCTCCCAGGACGGCCGCCACCATGACGACCGAGACGAACCAGCTCACCCGCAACCCGGGGTCCCGTGTGCTCCTGGGCGCGGCTGCCGGTTCGCTGGTGGCGGGCCTCGCGCTCGTCGCGGCCGGGGCTCTCGCTGGTGGCTCCGCCGCCGCGTCCGGTGCCCTCGTCGGCACCGCCCTGGTGGTGCTCGTGTTCGCCGGAGGATCCTTCGCGGTCAACGAGGTCGCGCGCCTGATGCCGGCCGCCGCCCTGCTGGTGGCGCTGCTCACCTACACCCTCCAGGTCCTCGCGATGGGCCTGGCGTTCGCCGCCATCTCGGGCTCCGGGTTGCTCGACGAGACCCTCGACCGGGACTGGCTCGCCGGCGCGGTGATCGCGGGCACGGCCGGCTGGCTCGTGCTCCAGATCGTCCTCGCCACGCACCAGCGGATCCCGGTCTACGAGCTCCGTGCGACCGCCCCCGGTCCCACGCCTGCCCAGGCGGGTGAGCGATGACCGCTCACGACTGCTATCGTCCGGGGCGCAATGAGTCGACAGGATCCGCCGCCTGGGGCTCAGGAACAACCGTCGGGGGACCCCTGGCACGCCTTCGGGTACGTCGTGTCCGGGGTCGCGCTGTACGGCTTCCTGGGGTGGTTGGCCGACCGCTGGCTCGGCACGGAGTTCCTGGTCGCAGTGGGCATCCTCTTCGGAGCGGGACTCGGCATCTACCTGACCTTCGCCCGGTTCAACCGCGCGCAGCCACACCAGCACGACACGTAGAGGAGAACCGGTGTTGATCGCAACCTCCGTGGTGCGCACCTCCGGCGACGGCTTCACGCCGCCCGGCCCCCACGACTTCGACCTGCCCGCCATCGGCGGCGGTCACGACACGTTCCAGATGTTCGGGCAGTCCTTCGTGCTCGGCGTCACGAAGCCGATGCTCCAGATCGTCCTCGCGGGCATCCTGGTCTTCGTCTTCTTCTACGCCGCCGCCCGCAAGCAGTCGATGGTCCCGAGCCGGCTGCAGTTCGTCGGCGAGGAGGCCTACGGCTTCGTGCGCAACTCGCTGGGCCGCGACATCATCGGCTCGCGCGACTATGCGACGTACGTGCCGTACCTCTTCACGCTGTTCTTCTTCATCCTGCTCAACAACCTGTTCGCCTCGATCCCGTTCATCGAGTTCCCGACGTTCTCGCGCTCGGGCATGGTCTACGGCCTGGCGATCATGAGCTGGCTGATCTACAACATCGCCGGCATGCGCCGCCACGGCGTGCTCGGCTACCTCAAGCTCCAGTGCGTCCCGGCCGGCATCCGCGGCCCGATGCTCGTGCTGCTGATCCCGCTCGAGTTCATGTCGAACATCCTGGTGCGGCCGGTCACGCTGGCCCTGCGTCTGTTCGCCAACATGTTCGCGGGGCACCTGCTGCTGATCCTGTTCGCCCTCGGCGGTGAGTACATCATCACCGAGATGGCGATCCAGTACGCCCCCGTCGGCATCCTCGCCTGGGTGCTGTTCATCGCGGTCGCGTTCCTGGAGATCCTGATCCAGTTCCTGCAGGCCTATGTCTTCGTCCTCCTGAACGCCATGTACATCTCCGGCGCTCTCGCGGACGAGCACTGATCTCCACCCGCTCCACCCCAGATCTCCACTCCACCCGAAGTAGCAAGTAACCCGAAAGGAAACTAGCCGTGATCCCTATGGCTGTTGATGGCTCCGCCAACATGATCGGCTACGGCCTCGCCGCGATCGGCCCCGGTGTGGGTATCGGCCTGATCTTCGCCGCGTACATCAGCGGTGTCGCCCGCCAGCCCGAGGCCCAGAGTCGGCTGCAGTCGATCGCGATCCTCGGCTTCGCGCTCGCCGAGGCGCTCGCCATCATCGGCATCGCCCTCGCGTTCGTCCTCTGACGGTCCGACCGCGACCGACGTAGGACCGGAAGGACCCGCCATGCAAGCACTCATCGCGCCACTCGTGGTGCGCGCCGCAGGGGAAGAGGACATCAACCCCCTGCTCCCTCACGTGGTCGAGATCGCCCTCTCGCTCGTGGTGTTCGGCCTGCTGCTCTTCGCCGTCCGGAAGTTCGTGACGCCGAGGTTCGAGCAGATCTACACCGAGCGCACCCAGGCCATCGAGGGCGGCCTGGCCGCGGCCGAGACCAAGCAGGCCGAGGCCGACGCCAAGCTCGCCGACCTCGAGCAGCAGCTCTCCGAGGCGCGGCACGAGGCGGCCCGGATCCGCGAGGAGGCTCGCGAGCAGGGCGCGCAGATCATCGCCGAGATGCGCGAGCAGGCCCAGGCCGATGCCGCGCGGATCGTCGAGCACGGCAAGACGCAGATCGAGGCCGAGCGCCAGCAGGCGGTCACCTCGCTGCGGGCCGAGGTCGGCACCCTGGCCACCAGCCTGGCCGGTCGCATCGTCGGGGAGAGCCTCGAGGACGACGACCGCTCCTCCCGGGTGGTCGAGCGCTTCCTCGCTGACCTCGAGACCATCGAGGCCTCCCAGGCCGCGGGTGGCGGGGCGAGCTGATGGTCCAGCAGCTCAGCTCGCTGCGCGGCTCGTCCGCCGAGGCCCTCCAGGTCCTCGGTGAGCAGGTCGACGGCGACCGCTACACCCTCGAGGAGTTCGGCGCCCTGGGCGCCGACCTCTTCCGGGCCGCCGCGCTGCTGCGGTCCGAGCCGTCGCTGCGCCGGGCCGTCACCGACGTCTCGACGCCCGCCGACGCCAAGGCGCGCCTCGTGCGCGGACTGCTCGACGGCAAGCTCGGGTCCGCCGCCGTCGAGCTGGTCGCGCAGGCGGTCGGCCTGCGGTGGGTCGCGGCCCGTGACCTCGCGGACGCCCTCGAGCACCTCGGTGTGGTCGCGGTCGTGCGGTCCGCCGGGCGCCGGGAGTCCACGCGGCTCTCGGACGAGCTGTTCATCGTCGCCCAGGTGGTGGAGGAGGAGGCCGATCTCCGGATCGCGCTCTCCGACCCGGTCCGCTCGGTCGACGACAAGCGCACGCTCCTGCGTCGGCTGTTGGAGGGCCGAGCGCTGCCCGCCACGGTCGTGCTGGTCGAGCAGGCGCTTGCCGGCTCGCACCGCTCCTTCCACGTGGCGATCACGGAGTACCAGAAGGTCGCCGCGGCGACCCAGGGCGAAGGGGTTGCGCTGGTGCGCGTCGCCCGTGAGCTCACCGAGGCGGAGCGCACCCGCCTCGAACAGGCACTGAGCACCCAGTACGGCCGCCCGGTCCACCTCAACATCGAGGTCGACCCGGCGCTCCTGGGAGGCATGCGGGTCGAGATCGGCGACGACGTCATCGACGGCACCGTCGTGTCCCGCCTGGACGACGCACGACGGAGACTGGCCGGCTGAGGCCGGTCAGCACCCAGACCACACCACGAGAGCCCAGGAGATAGGGACAGACAAATGACGGAGCTTTCGATCCGGCCCGACGAGATCCGCGACGCGTTGCAGCGGTTCGTCTCCGAGTACCAGCCCGACGCCGCCAGCAAGGAGGAGGTCGGCACGGTCGCCTCCGCCGGTGACGGCATCGCCCGCGTGAGCGGCCTGCCGTCCGCGATGGCCAACGAGCTCCTGGAGTTCGAGGACGGCACCATGGGCCTCGCGCTCAACCTCGACACCCGCGAGATCGGTGTCGTCATCCTCGGTGACTTCGCGGGCGTCGAGGAGGGGCAGACCGTCCGGCGCACCGGCGAGATCCTCTCGGTCCCGGTGGGCGACAACTTCCTCGGCCGCGTGGTCGACCCCCTCGGCAAGCCGATCGACGGTCTCGGCGACATCGAGGCCGAGGCCCGGCGCGCGCTGGAGCTGCAGGCCCCGACCGTGATGCAGCGCAAGTCGGTGCACGAGCCGATGGCGACCGGCATCAAGGCCATCGATTCCCTGACCCCGATCGGTCGTGGTCAGCGCCAGCTGATCATCGGCGACCGCGCGACCGGCAAGACCACGATCGCGATCGACACGATCATCAACCAGAAGCAGAACTGGGAGTCCGGCGACCCGACGAAGCAGGTGCGCTGCATCTACGTCGCCATCGGTCAGAAGGGCTCGACGATCGCCTCGGTGCGCGGCGCCCTCGAGGAGGCCGGCGCGCTCGAGTACACCACGATCGTGGCCTCGCCCGCCTCGGACAGCGCGGGCTTCAAGTACCTTGCCCCGTACACCGGCTCGGCCATCGGTCAGCAGTGGATGTACGACGGCAAGCACGTGCTGATCGTGTTCGACGACCTCACCAAGCAGGCCGAGGCCTACCGCGCCGTGTCGCTGCTGCTGCGCCGCCCGCCGGGCCGCGAGGCCTACCCGGGTGACGTCTTCTACCTGCACAGCCGGCTGCTCGAGCGCTGCGCGAAGCTCTCCGACGACCTGGGCGCGGGCTCGATGACCGGCCTGCCGATCATCGAGACCAAGGCCAACGACGTGTCGGCGTACATCCCGACCAACGTCATCTCGATCACCGACGGCCAGATCTTCCTGCAGTCCGACCTGTTCGCGGCCAACCAGCGCCCGGCGATCGACGTCGGTGTGTCGGTGTCGCGCGTGGGTGGCTCGGCGATGACCAAGGCGATGAAGGCCGTGACCGGCTCGCTGAAGGTCGACCTGGCGCAGTTCCGCGCGATGGAGGCGTTCGCGATGTTCGCCTCCGACCTCGACGCGGCCTCGCGCCAGCAGCTCGACCGCGGTCAGCGCCTGATGGCGCTGCTCAAGCAGCCCGCGTACTCGCCGTACCCGCTGGAGGAGATGACCGTCTCCCTGTGGCTCGGCACCAGCGGCAAGCTGGACCGGGTGCCGACCGAGGACGTGCTGCGCTTCGAGCGTGAGTTCCTCGACTTCCTGCGCCGCTCGCACGACGGGATCCTCGCGGCGATCCGGGAGACGCAGAAGTTCGAGGACGACACCGCGTCGTCGCTCGAGGACGCGTACACCTCCTTCCTCGACCAGTTCGAGACCTCGGAGGGCAGCTCGATCAAGGTCGGCCACGAGCCCGAGGCCGAGCCGCTCGCTGACGCGGACGTCGAGCAGGAGCAGATCGTCAAGCAGAAGCGGAGCTGACGATGGCTCTTTCGGTGCGCGAGTACCGCGCGCGGATCAAGTCGACGGAGTCGATGAAGAAGATCACCCGCGCCATGGAGCTCATCGCCGCGTCCCGCATCATCAAGGCGCAGCAGCGGGCCCAGTCGGCCGCGCCCTACGCCCGCGAGCTCACCCGTGCGGTGTCCGCGGTGGCGACGTACTCCAACGTCGACCACCCGCTGACCCGCGAGCCCGAGAACGCGAAGCGGGCCGCGGTGCTGATCGTCACCAGCGACCGTGGTCTGGCCGGTGCCTACTCCTCGAGCGTGCTCAAGGAGGCCGAGCGGCTCGCTGAGAAGCTGCGCGGCGAGGGCAAGGAGATCGACATCTACCTGTGCGGTCGCAAGGGGGAGGCCTACTACCGCTTCCGTGGCCGCCCGGTGGTCCGGTCCTGGACCGGCTTCTCCGACCAGCCGTCGTACGAAGCGGCGCTCGAGGTCGGCACCACGCTGATCGACGCGTTCCTCGACGAGGACGGTGACGCTGGGTCCGACAGCCGGGGGGTCGACGAGGTGCACGTGGTCTACACGCGCTTCCGCTCGATGTTGCTGCAAGAGCCCGCCGCGGTGCGCCTGCTGCCGCTGGAGGTCGTGGAGGGGGAGGAGCGACCGGCAAGCGACGACGTGCTGCCGCTCTACGAGTTCGAGCCGTCGGCCGAGGCCGTGCTGGACAACCTGCTGCCGCAGTACGTCCAGAGCCGGATCTTCTTCGCCTTCCTGCAGGCGGCGGCCTCGGAGCTCGCCGCCCGTCAGAAGGCCATGAAGTCGGCGACCGACAACGCCGACGAGCTGATCAAGAAGTACACACGGATCGCCAACCAGGCCCGCCAGGCCGGTATTACCCAGGAAATCAGCGAGATCGTCGGCGGCGTCAACGCGCTGGCCGACGCACAAGCCGGGAGTGAGTGAAGACATGACTGCAACGATCGAAGAGACCCGCGAGACCGGCTCGGCTGGCGTCGGCCGCATCGCCCGGGTCATCGGCCCGGTCGTCGACGTCGAGTTCCCGGTGGACTCGATGCCGGAGATCTACAACAAGCTCGAGTGCGAGCTGACCCTCAGCGGCGAGACGAAGATCCTCTCGCTCGAGGTCGCCCAGCACATCGGTGACGGCATGGTCCGCGCGATCTCGCTGCAGCCGACCGACGGCCTGGTCCGTGGCGCGCAGGTCAGCGACACCGGCGGCCCGATCACGGTGCCGGTCGGCGACGCGACCCTCGGCAGGGTGTTCAACACCCTCGGCGAGGTCCTCAACCTCGAGGAGGGCGAGACCTTCGAGCCCACCGAGCGCTGGGGCATCCACCGCAAGGCGCCCGCGTTCGACCAGCTGGAGTCCAAGACCCAGATGTTCGAGACCGGCATCAAGGTCATCGACCTGCTCACGCCGTACGTCCAGGGCGGCAAGATCGGCCTGTTCGGCGGCGCGGGTGTGGGCAAGACCGTGCTGATCCAGGAGATGATCGCCCGCGTCGCGAAGGACCACGGTGGTGTGTCCGTGTTCGCCGGCGTCGGCGAGCGCACCCGCGAGGGCAACGACCTCATCGTCGAGATGGAGGAGGCCGGCGTCATCGGCCAGACCGCCCTCGTGTTCGGTCAGATGGACGAGCCGCCGGGCACCCGCCTGCGGGTCGCGCTGTCCGCGCTGACGATGGCGGAGTACTTCCGCGACGTGCAGGGCCAGGACGTGCTGCTGTTCATCGACAACATCTTCCGGTTCACCCAGGCGGGCTCCGAGGTGTCCACGCTGCTCGGCCGGATGCCGTCCGCCGTGGGCTACCAGCCGAACCTGGCCGACGAGATGGGCACGCTCCAGGAGCGGATCACCTCGACGCGTGGTCACTCGATCACCTCGATGCAGGCGATCTACGTGCCGGCTGACGACTACACCGACCCGGCCCCGGCCACGACGTTCGCCCACCTCGACGCGACCACCGAGCTCTCGCGTGAGATCGCCTCGCTCGGCATCTACCCGGCCGTGGACCCGCTGACCTCGACGTCGCGGATCCTCGACCCGCAGTACATCGGGCAGGCGCACTACGACTGCGCGATCCGGATCAAGCAGATCCTGCAGCGCAACAAGGAACTGCAGGACATCATCGCGATCCTCGGTGTCGACGAGCTCTCCGAAGAGGACAAGATCATCGTGTCCCGGGCCCGTCGCATCCAGCGGTTCCTCTCGCAGAACACCTACGTCGCCAAGCAGTTCACGGGCATCGAGGGCTCGACCGTTCCGGTCTCGGAGACGATCGAGGCGTTCAACAAGATCGCGAACGGCGAGTACGACCACGTGGCCGAGCAGGCCTTCTTCATGTGCGGCGGTCTGGACGACGTCGAGCAGAAGTGGGCCGAGATCCAGAAGAGCCTCTGACATGGCCTCCGAACCCGGGCAGCACCTGCACGTCGAGCTCGTCGCCGCCGACCGGACCGTCTGGTCCGGCGAGGCGGAGATGGTGATCGCGCGGACCACCGAGGGAGACGTCGGTGTGCTGCGCGGTCACGCGCCGCTGCTCTCCGTGCTGACCGACGCCGTCGTCGAGATCTCGACGGCCGACGCCGGCGTCGTGGTCGCGGCGGTCGACGGGGGGTTCCTCTCGGTCGCCAACGACCGGGTGTCGGTCCTCTCGCAGCGGGCCCTGCTGCCCGAGGAGATCGACGTCGACCAGGCCCGTGTCGAGCTGGAGGAGGCGCGCGGCCTGATCGGCGCCAACGACGAGGCCGAGCGGCGCCTGCGCCGTGCCGAGGCGCGGATCCGGGCGGTCGAGCGAGCGTCCTGACCGACCGCTCGTCGGGGGCTCGGGTGCAGGCCGCTAAGGTGTGCACCCCTGGGTGAGCACGGTTCCGATGAGGGGGATGGATGCCGGTATGGCAGTGGCTGCTGGACGCAGCCGGTGTGCTGCTCGGCGTCGTCCTGCTCTACGGCCTCGGCCTGGTCCTCCGCCGCCGCCTGCTCTCTCGCAACGGCGGCACGTTCGAGCTCAGCTACCGCGTCCGGTCCTCCAAGGCCGGGCGCGGTTGGCTTCTCGGGCTCGGCCGCTACTCCGGTGAGTCGCTGGAGTGGTTCCGCTACTTCTCGCTCTGGCCCCGGCCGAAGCGGGTCCTCCAGCGGTCGCAGCTGGCCTTCACCGGCCGTCGCGCCGCCGAGGGTGCCGAGCAGATGTCGCTCTACCCCGACCACGTCGTGATCTCCTGCACCACTCCGGACGGCGTGGTCGAGCTCGCGATGTCGCCGGCCTCGCTGATGGGGTTCCAGTCCTGGCTCGAGGCCGGTCCGCCCGGCACCGACTGGACCCGCCCCCCGCGTTGACCCCTGAATGCGCCCGAGTCGGCGCGTCTGCACGTCTGAGAGTGCCGAGTCGGCGCGTCTGCACGCGGTTCTCCACAGGTGGAGGGTGCAGATGCGCCGACTCGGCATGGTTCAGGCGGTGGGGCGGCCACCCTCGAACAGGCGGGGGACCGGGTGGTTGGCGGCGAAGACGCCGTGGGGGTCCACCGCGCTACGGATGCCGGTGAGCTGGGTCCAGACGTCCGCGCCGTACGCCGAGCGGGTGTCGACGGGGTTCTCGGCGAAGTTGAGGTACTTGCGCCCGTTGTCGAACGGCGCGAGAGCCTCGGTCAGCCGCACCGCGTCGGCGTGCGCCTGGGCGCCCATCTCCGGGGTGATCGCCATGCCGCCGCCGAACGTCAGGAACTGCGCGTCGAGCCGGTTCAGCACCCCGCCGCCCTCGTGCGAGCGGCCCAGTGCGCCGCCGAGCTGGCGCAGCTCGGCCATCAGCAGCGAGGTCGTCGCGTCCGGCCCGGCCTCGGCGATGAACGCGTCGACCGCGGCATCGGGGAACGACGCGAGCATCGCGCTGTCCGAGGCGAACGGGGCGCCGCCCTCGGGGTCCATGTGCAGGCGCACCAGCGACTTGGCCGGCACCCGGGCGAACGTGTCCAGCTCCGGACGCAGGGCCCGCAGGCCCGCGAGCAGCTCGGATCCGCGCTCGTCGCTGCCGAGCACGGCGCCGTCGATGACGACCAGCTGACGGCCCCGCAGGAAGTCGGGGAGGTCCGGCATGTCCGGCAGCCGCATCGCGCGGAAGGCCGTGGTGATCTCGTCCGGAGCGGTCGGCGCCCACGCGGACCACTCGCGCAGCACCGGCTCGATGTGCGCGAGGTCCCACATGAGGAGTCCGGCGTACGCCGTCTCGATGTCGTACATCCGGAACTCGAGCGCGGTGACGACGCCGAAGCTGCCGCCGCCGCCACGGACCGCCCAGAACAGCTCGGGGTTGGTCGTCGCGTCCGCGCGGACCAGGCTGCCGTCGCCGATGACCAGCTCGACCGCGGTCAGGCTGTTGGTGGCGAGCCCGAGCTTGCGGGCGTACCAGCCGATGCCGCCGCCGAGCGAGTAGCCGGCGATGCCGACGTCGGGGGAGGAGCCGTGGAGCACGGCCTTGCCGTGGGCCGCCGCGGCCTCGACCGCAGGCTCCCAGATGGTGCCGCCCTCGACGCGGACGATGCCGCGGGCCGGGTCGGCGATCGCGCTCGTCATCTCCGACGTGCGAACCAGGACGACGTCGTCGAGGCCCTGCGCGGCGAGCGGCCCGGCGTTGTGGCCGGTGCTCTGGGGCGCGACGCGCAGACCGGCCTCCGCGGCGACCCGGACGACGGCTGCGACCTCCGCCGCCGAGCGGGGAAGGGCGACGGCCGCGGGCCGCTGGTCGACCGCGACGTTCCACGGCAGTCGCGCGGCGTCGTACCCGGGGTCGCCGGGGAGGTGGACGTGGCCGCCGATCAGGCCGCGGAGCGCCTCGGCGGGGTGGGTCGAGGTCGTCGGGCCCTGGGTGGCGTCGAGCTCGATGGTCATGGTGGTGACTCCTTCGTCGGCGACACGTCGGTCATGTCGCGGGGTTCGGTGGGACGACCATGCCGATGCGCACTTGGAGGCGACTTCGAGCCGACTTGGAGCCACTTGGGCTGCGCGTGGTGCCGAGCCTCCCTATGCTGCCGCCGTGGAGGTCTCCGTCCTCGGCCCGGTCGAGGTGAGCCTGGCGGGAGTGCCGGTGGATCTCGGCACCCCGAAGCAGCGCGCGCTGGTCGCGGCCCTCGCGCTGTCGCGCGGCCGGCCGGTCTCCGTGGACGCGATCGTCGACCTGCTGTGGGGTGAGGCCGCGCCGCCCGGGGTGACCGCGACGCTGCAGGCCTATGTCTCCCAGCTGCGCCGGGTGATGGAGCCCGAGCGGCAGCGCCGGGCACCGGCCACCGTGCTGGTGACGGTGGCGCCCGGCTACGCCCTGCGGGTCCCGGAGGGCAGCCTCGACGCGCACCGGTTCGAGCAGACGGCCATCGCCGCTCACCGGAGGCTCCAGGCGCTCGGCGGGTGGGGACCCTCGCCGCTGAGCGCCGAGGAGCTGGCCGAGACCGTCGCGGAGCTGGACCTCGCGCTCGCCTCGTGGCGGGGGACGCCGTACGCCGAGCTCGGCGATGCGTCCGCGGTGGTCGCAGAGCGCGCTCGGTTGGAGGAGCTCCGCCTGGTCGCCCTCGAGGAGCGGGCCGTGGCTGCGCTGGCGCTGGGCCACCATGCCACGGTCGCCGCCGAGCTCGAGGCACTCACGTCCGCGCACCCGCTGCGCGAGCGGCTCTGGGCGCTCCGCGCGCTCGCCCTGACCCGGTCCGGGCGCCAGGCGGATGCGCTCGAGGTGTTGCAGCAGGTGCGCGACGTGCTCGACGAGGAGCTGGGACTGGAGCTCTCGGCCGACCTGCGCGCACTCCAGACCGCGGTGCTCCGCCAGGACCCCGCCCTGGAGTGGGTCGCGCCGGCGCCCGGCAACGTGCCCGCGCCGCCAGCTGCCGAGGCGCCAGCACCGGTGGAGCCGCCGCCCGCGCAGACCGCCCCGTGGCCGATGGCCGGACGGGAGCACGAGCTCGCGACGCTGGTCGCGTCACTCGAGACGGCTGGTCGCGGGTCCCCGGCGTACGCCGTGCTGACCGGTGATCCCGGCATCGGCAAGTCCCGCCTGGCGAGCGAGCTGGTGTCACTGGCCCGCGCGCGTGGGGCGCGGGTGCTGATCGGCCGCTGCTCCCAAGACGACGGGGCGCCCCCGCTGTGGCCGTGGAAGAGCGTGCTCGAGGGCATCGGCGTGAGCGTGCTCGCGGAGGCCGCGGCGGAGTCGACCGACGACGGCGGGCAGTTCCGGGCCTGGGAGCGGATCGCGGACGCCGTTCGGGAGGCGTCGCAGGAGCAGACGACGGTGGTCGTGCTCGACGACCTGCACTGGGCCGACACCTCGACGCTGCGGGTGCTGCGACTTCTCGTGGAGGGCACCGACCGGGGACGGCTCCTGGTCCTGGTCACCTGGCGCTCCCACCCGGAGCCCACCGGGGTGCTGGCCGAGCTGGCCGAGACGCTCGCCCGGATGCACGCGGCGCGGATCCGGCTCGGCGGGCTCGCGGCCGAGGACGTGGCCGCCGTCTACGAGTCGGTGGCGAGCCGCGAGCTGTCCGGGGACCAGGCGACGGCTCTGCGCGAGCGCACCGACGGCAACCCGTTCTTCCTGGTCGAGCTGGCCCGCCTGGTCGGTGAGCGCGGTGACCCGGGTGCGGTGCGCGACCAGCTGCCGACCGCGGTGGCGGACGTGCTCAACCGCCGGCTGCTCCGGCTCCCGGAGCGCACGGTCACCACGCTGCGGACCGCCGCGATCATCGGCCGCAGCTTCGACACCCCGACGCTCGCCGCGGTCACCGGGATCGACGAGGACGATCTCCTCGACGTCGTGGAGCCGGCGCAGGCCGCGGGGCTCGTGCGTGAGGACGGGATCGACGAGTACCTCTTCTCCCACGCGCTCGTGCGCGACACCCTGCGAGCCGGACTGAGTGCGAGCCGTCGTGCCCGCGCGCACGCCCGGGTGGCGGAGGCGATCTCGGGAGCGCCCGGCCGGGAGACCGAGCTCGCCTGGCACTGGCGGGAGGCGGGGCCGTCGTACGCAGACCGCGCCTGGCGTGCCGCCGTCGACGCCGCGGGCGTCGCCCGCCGGCTGCACGCCTACGACCAGGCCGCCGGGCTCCTCGAGGGTGCTCTCGCTTCGCTCGACGGCGACCCCGGCGCCGGCCTGCGCGACCGCCTCGACGTGCTCATGGCCCTCATCGAGGCGTATCGCTGGTCGGCGCGGTTGCCCGACCTGGTCCGCACGGTCGAGGAGGCGATCGTCGTGGGCAAGCGGCTGCGCGATCCCGAGGCGGTGGCGCGCGCGGCGATCGCCACCACCGAGGGTGTGCTGTGGCGCTCGGGTGAGCCGGGCGAGGTCAACGAGGAGGTCGTCGCCGCGCTGCGGGGGAGCCTGGAGCGGCTGCCGGCCGAGGACAGCGACCTGCGTTGCCGCACGATGCTCGCCCTCGCCAACGAGCTCTACGTGACGGTGTCCTTCGCGGAGCGGCGGGCCCTGTGCGACGAGGGCCTGGCGATGGCGCGCCGCCTCGGTGACCCGCTGCTGCTGATGCAGGCCTGCCAGGTCGCGTTCGTCGCCCTCTGGACGCCGCGCACGGTGGTCGAGCGCGTCGGGCTCGTGGAGGAGGCGATGGACCTGGCACGAGCGACCGGCAGCGAGCGCAGCTTCGTCGTGTCGGCGTGCCTGCGTGCGGCTGCGCTGAGCGAGCTGGGCCACCCGCGGGAGATGTGGGCGGCGGCCGCCGTCGCGCGCGCCGCGGCGGAGGACCAGCGGATCGCGTTCGGGGAGATCGTGCTCGACGGGCTCGAGCTGCCCTGGCACGCGATGGCGGGCCGGTTCGAGGACGCCGAGCGGATCATCGAGCACCTCCGCAGGCTGGGCGAGCGCCTCGAGCACACCCATGCGGACGAGGCGATCGCCGCGGGGCACCTCGCGCTGCGGCTCTGGCAGGGCCGGTCGCTGGAGATGGTCCCGATGCTGGAGGCGTTCGACTCCGCCGCCTTCCCCTTCGCCGCGAGCATCGCGGTCTACCTCTGGCGGGCCGGCGAGCACGACCGCGCGCGTGAGGTGTACGCCGAGCGGGGCGCACCGCTCGAGCACGACAACGACATCTCGTTGCTGGCGTGGTGCCACGCCGCCGAGCTCGCGCTCTACCTGGGGGAGCGGGAGCTCGCAGGGCGCGCCTACGAGCGGATCGCTCCCTTCGCGGGCTTCAACGCCTGTGCCGGGTCCGCCCTGGCCCTCGGGCCCGTCGACTCCTACCTGGCGCTGGCGGCCGCGGCGGCCGGCGAGCGCGCCCTGGCCGCCCGGCACGCCGAGGACGCGCTCGCGCTCGCCGCCGACTGGGACGTGCCGCTGGTCGCTGCCTGGGTCCGCGACCAGCGCGCGGCGTACGGGTTCTGAGCCCGTTCTGGACCGGTCAAGTAAGGATTTGGGGAGCGGGACCCCGATCGGGTTGGCTGGACCCGTGCCCGCCGTTCTCCCCGCCCGTAACGCCGTCGCCGTGGTCTTCGTCCTCAACGGGTTCTGCTTCGCCTCGTTCGTCTCCCGGGTGCCCGACATCCGCAGCACGCTGGACCTCAGCAACGGCAGCCTCGGCCTGCTCCTGCTGGCGATCTCGGCCGGATCGGTGATCGCCCTGCCGTCCGCGGGGCGGCTGATCGCGCGGGTCGGTCCGGCCGGCGCGGTCCGGCTCGGGGCCGCGTCGTCCGCGGTCGGGCTCACGCTCGCGACCATCTCGATCGGGGTGTTCGAGGTCCGTCCGGTGGCCGCGGTGGGGCTGTTCTTCTACGGCGTCGGCACCGGTGTGTGGGACGTCGCGATGAACGTCGACGGCGCGGCGGTTGAGCGGCACCTGGGCCGCACGATCATGCCGCGCTTCCACGCCGGCTTCAGCTTCGGCACGATCGCCGGCTCCGGGCTCGGCGTCCCGATGGCCGCGCTGCACGTGCCGATCGAGGTCCACGTGACCACGGTCGCCGTGCTGTCGTTCGGCGCGGTGCTGGTGGCGGCCCGCTACTTCCTGCCCCCGCCGCCCGCGGAGGAGGTGGCTGCTCCCGCGCGCTCGGCCTGGCTCGAGCCGCGCACGCTCGCGATCGGCGTCATGGTGCTGGCGTTCGCGCTCACCGAGGGCAGCGCCAACGACTGGCTCGCGCTCGCGCTCGTCGACGGGTACGACGCCGCGCACTGGGTCGGGGTCGCCGGGTTCTCCCTGTTCGTGACGGCGATGACCGCCGGGCGGCTGGTGGGCTCGACGGCGCTGGACCGGTTCGGCCGGGCACCGGTGCTGTGGGCCACGACCGGGACCGCCCTGGCGGGGGTGCTGCTGGTGATCTACGGCCACTGGGCCCCGGTCGTGATCGTCGGCATCGTGCTGTGGGGCCTGGGCGCCTCGCTCGGCTTCCCGGTCGGCATGAGTGCGGCCTCCGACGACCCGGTGCGTGCCGCGGCGCGGGTCAGCGTGGTGTCGACGATCGGCTACGCGGCCTTCCTCGCCGGCCCGCCGTTCCTGGGGTGGCTCGGCGACAGCGTCGGGACGCTGCACTCCTTGCTCACCATCGCCATCTTGATGGGACCGGCCGCGCTCGCCGTCCTCGCCACCCGAGCCCCGGCCGGCGACCGCGTCGCGGCCTGACGGCTCACTCCCCGAGGCCGAGGTTCTCCTGGGTCGAGGTGATCAGGGCGACGACGGCCTCGACGTAGAAGTCCGCGCGCGGGTCGGCCTCGAGCGCCTGGGCCGCCGGGAGGGTGAGCACCACGTCGTCGACCATCTCGTCGCTGGGCCACGGGGTGAGGGTCCACTCCGCGACATCGCGCACGACCACGTGCAGCCCGATCCCGCCCATCAGTGCGCGCCGCCGGTGGAACTCCGGGTCGGTGGCCAGCGTGGACAGCGCCTCGTCCCACGCGGGGTCGTTGACGGGCACCAGGCCGTCCGCGGGGTCGTCGCCGAGCTCGAGATCCTCCGGTCCCGACTCCATCTCGGGGTCCCAGGCGGTTGTGACGCCGACGGGCACCTCGCCCGCCTTCCACTGCAGCCACACGCCGAGGTCCAGCTCGGACCCGTCCTCGTCGTCCATGGGTGCTCCCTCAGCCACGCTCGCCGCCGGGGACCCACAGCACGTCACCCTGCTCGCGGTTGGCGTGCCGGGCCAAGATGAACAGCAGGTCCGAGAGCCGGTTGAGATAGGTGATCGCGAGGAGGTTCATCGTCTCGGCGTGGAGCTCGTAGGCCGCCCAGGCCGAGCGCTCGGCCCGGCGTACGACCGTGCGGGCCACGTGCAGGAGCGCGGCACCGGGAGTGCCGCCGTTGAGGATGAAGGACCGCAGCGCGGGCAGCTCCTCGTTGTAGTGGTCGCACCACGCCTCGAGCCGGTCGACGTAGTCCTGCTCGATGCGCAGTGGCGGGAACTCCGGGCTCTCGACGACAGGCGTGCAGAAGTCCGCCCCCACGTCGAAGAGGTCGTTCTGCACTCGGGTGATCACCGCGACGACGTCCTCGTCGAGCGCGCCCTGAGCCAGCGCCAGTCCGAGGTGGGCGTTGGCCTCGTCGACGTCGGCGTACGCCGCGAGCCGCGGGTCGGTCTTCGTCGTGGTGCTCATGTCGCCGAGGCGGGTCTGGCCGCCGTCGCCGGTGCGGGTGTAGATCCGGGTGAGGTTGACCATGTGTCGCAGCCTATCGACCGGTGTCGGCGAGCCGATCCATCACATCGGCCGCCAGACGGAGCACCCCGAGCTCGGTGTCGGTCAGGGTCTCCAGCGCCCCGGCCAGCCAGTGGTCGCGCTCCGCCATGTCGTCCGCCAACGCCTGCCGGCCCGTGTCGGTGATCGACAGCAGCCACTCGCGCCGATCCTCCTCGTTGCGCCGGCGCGCCACGAGGGCACCGGACGTCAGCTCGGCGACGGCCCGGGTGAGCGACTGGAGCTGTTGGTGCTCGGCGGCGGCCAGGCGGCTCAAGGAGAGATCGCCGTCGCGGTGGAGCCGGCTGAGGATCAGCAGCTTGTTGCCACTCAGGGTGCTCGAGGCCCGCTCGGCGCGCAGCCGCTGCCCCAACCGGACCGTCCCGCGCCGGATCGTGGCCGCGGCGTCGATCCGGTCCTCTCTCCGCGATGTCACGATGGCAAGTTATCACTTGTCATCTTCTCCGGATCCGAGCGTAGGCTCCGCTCGTGCCAAGCAAGCGAATGTTCATCAATTCGTCTCGTGACTCGTCGCTCGCGATGGTTGCGGTGCTGGCGAGCTGGGAGTCCGCGCTGCGCATCGAGCACGCCGCCGGACTGCGCGACGACATCGTCGTGCTGGCGGTGGTGATGGCCGTGCTGACCTGGCGCAGCACCGGACACCAGCCGTCCCGTCCGTGGGCGCGCGCGGTGGCGCTGCCGGCGGCGGCGATCGCGAGCGTGCTCGTGGGGCGGTTGATGTCCTCCCACCCGACGTGGGGCGACGCGGTCTTCGTCCTCGCGCTGAGCTGCTCGGTCTGGCTGCGCCGGTTCGGACCGACCTGGTCGAGCACCGGGACGCTGCTCGCCCTGCCGTTCATCTCGCTCCTGGTGGTCCCGGTACCCCTCGCGCCGGCCGCCGGCATCACCGGCTGGCCGGCGCTCGTCACGCTCGTCGTGCTCGGCTGGGTCGAGGTGACGCGCCAGGTCGGGCTGCGGCTGGGGTGGGTCGTCCCTCCGGCGCCGTACGGCGCGCCCGCAGCGGCACCGAGCGCGCCGGCGTCGCGACGGCTCGCGCCGACCACGCGGATGGCGGTCCAGCTGGCGACCGGCCTGGCGGCGGCCTTCGCGATCGGCCGGACGGCCTACCCCGACCACTGGGCATGGTGCGTGCTCTCCTGCTACGTCGTGTGCAGCGGCAACCGCGGCCGCGGCGACGTCGTGCACAAGGGCCTCCAGCGTCTGCTCGGTGCCCTGGGCGGGACGCTGGTCGCGACCGTGGTCGCCGGCGCGTTCGCTCCGCGCGATCCCTCGGCGATCGTGCTGCTGTTCGCGGTGATGGCCGCGGCGCTCACGCTGCGGACGGTCGGCTACGGCTACTGGGCGGCGGGTGTGACCGCGATGCTGGCCCTGCTCTACGGGTACTACGGCCAGAGCGGCACCTCCCTCCTCGAGCAGCGGCTCGGCGGCGTGCTGCTCGGCTCGCTGGTGGCGATCGCCGCCTCGTGGTGGGTGCTGCCGGTGCGCAGCGCCGACGTCTTCCGTCGGCGCTGGGCCGACGCCCTGGCGGCGCTGGGTGCCCAGCTGACCGCGCTGCGCACCCAGCCCGACGACCTCGAGCCGTCCGCGCTGTCGCTCGCGCACGCGCTGGGGCAGCTCGAGCAGCTCGAGCCGACCTACCGGCTGCACCGTCGCGCCTTGCCCCGCCACCGGCACCTGGCGCACCCGGTCGACCTCGTGGTCGCGCTCCGTGAGGTGTGCGCGGCCCTGGACAGGGTCGCCGCCCTCCCCGTCGCCGAGCGCAGCCGGGCCGAGCACCGGCGCCGGCTGGGCGAGTGGGCTCGACGGGTAGGACTGGTGCGCCGCCGGATGCGGGCGGCGGGCGGACCGCCGGTCGTGGCCACCACCGCGGGGGACGCAGAGGGTGCCACGGACGCGGTCTTCGACCGCGTCGACCAGGCGATCGCCCGGCTCGACGAGGTCTTCGACGACGCCGTGTGGGCACGGCTGGGCGGACGCTCCACGGCGCCGTCCGGTGCTGGCCGACCCGCTCCCGGGAGTGCCCGCTCCCCGACGGGTACCGGTCCCGGGAGGCCGGCGGACGCGACACGACGGAAATTTCCGGGGAAGTGACGCAACCTCCTCGGTGTTGCACGCGTCATAGTGGGTGACAGGCACGCCATCCACGGGTGGAGCAGCCGGGGTGTCTCTGGGCCCCGGAGGACGGGGCACAGCATGCAGATCATCACCGACGGACCCACCCTTCTCCTCAGCGGAGACTTCGACGTGCGCAGCACGTGGGAGGCCCGCAACGCGATCTACGAGCTCCTCGGAGGTCACGACGAGGACGTCGTCGTCGACCTCACCGACGTCACCACGATCGACATGACCGCCCTCAAGGTGCTCGCCGTGGCGACCCGCCAGGCCAGCCGCGACGGGCACCACCTCACGCTGCGCGGCTGCGGCCCCGCCGTACGCCGGATGCTTCACCTCTCGCGCCTGATCCGGGTGGTCGAGGTCGAGCGGGCCGCTGTCTCCGCGTGACCGTGTCGGATAAGCCACACGCGTGGGCGGTTACCAATCGGTAGGGCCCGTCCTACCCTCTGACGCATGACCGAGACGGACCGCCCCCAGCAGGACCGACCCGCCAAGGATCGCCCCTGGGTGATGCGCACCTACGCCGGGCACTCGACCGCCGCGGCCTCGAACGCGCTCTACCGCACCAATCTCGCGAAGGGGCAGACCGGCCTGTCCGTCGCGTTCGACCTGCCGACCCAGACCGGCTACGACCCGGACTCGCCCCTGTCCCGCGGCGAGGTCGGCAAGGTCGGCGTACCGGTGCCGCACCTCGGCGAGATGCGCCGGCTCTTCGAGGACATCCCGCTCACCTCGATGAACACGTCGATGACGATCAACGCCGTCGCGATGTGGATGCTCGCGATGTACCAGGTGGTCGCCGAGGAGCAGAACCCCGACCTGTCGCCCGAGGAGGTCGCCGCCCAGCTGGCCGGCACCACCCAGAACGACATCATCAAGGAGTACCTCTCGCGCGGCACCTACGCGTTCCCGCCCGAGGCCTCGATGCGGCTGATCGCCGACATGATCGCCTACACGGTCCACCAGATCCCGAAGTGGAACCCGATCAACATCTGCAGCTACCACCTGCAGGAGGCGGGGGCGACGCCGACGCAGGAGCTCGCCTACGCGCTCTGCACGGCGATCGCGGTGCTCGACCAGGTCAAGAACGCCCGCCAGGTCGACGAGGCCGACTTCGAGAAGGTCGTGGGACGGATCTCCTTCTTCGTCAACGCGGGTGTCCGCTTCGTCGAGGAGACCTGCAAGATGCGGGCCTTCGGACAGCTCTGGGACGAGATCACCCGGGAGCGCTACGGCGTGCAGGACCCCAAGATGCGCCGCTTCCGCTACGGCGTGCAGGTCAACTCGCTCGGGCTCACCGAGGCGCAGCCCGAGAACAACGTGCAGCGCATCGTGCTGGAGATGCTCGGGGTGACGCTGTCCAAGAACGCCCGGGCCCGGGCGCTGCAGCTGCCGGCCTGGAACGAGGCGCTCGGTCTGCCGCGGCCCTGGGACCAGCAGTGGTCGCTGCGGCTGCAGCAGGTCCTCGCCTACGAGTCCGACCTCCTGGAGTACGACGACATCTTCGACGGCTCGCACGTCATCGAGGCCAAGGTCGCCGAGCTGGTCGAGGGCGCCCGCGCCGAGATCGACCGGGTCCAGTCCATGGGCGGTGCGATCGCGGCCGTGGAGTACATGAAGTCCGAGCTGGTCTCCTCCCACGCCGCCCGGCGCGCCCGGATCGAGTCCGGTCAGGAGATCATCGTCGGCGTCAACAAGTTCGAGACGACCGAGCCCTCGCCGCTGACCGCCGACCTCGACGGGGCGATCATGGCCGCCGACCCGGAGGCCGAGAAGAGCGCGCTCGCGAGCCTCGGGGCGTGGAAGGCGCAGCGCGACGAGGCCGAGGTGAGCCGGACGCTCGAGGAGCTGGCCGCCGCGGCGAAGACCGACGCGAACCTGATGGGCCCGACGCTGGCCGCCGCCCGCGCCGGGGCGACGACGGGGGAGTGGGCCGGCACCCTGCGGGAGGTGTTCGGGGAGTACCGCGGCCCGACCGGCGTCTCCGGGGCCGTCGTCGCGGAGGCCGGGGCCGAGCTGACCGCGGTCCGCGAGCGCGTGCGCGAGACCGGCGAGCAGCTGGGCGGCCGCCTGCGGCTGTTGGTCGGCAAGCCCGGACTCGACGGCCACTCCAACGGTGCCGAGCAGATCGCCGTACGCGCCCGCGACGCCGGGTTCGAGGTGATCTACCAGGGCATCCGGCTCACCCCCGAGCAGATCGTGGCCGCCGCGGTGGCGGAGGACGTGCACTGCGTGGGCCTCTCGATCCTGTCCGGCTCGCACATGGAGCTGGTGCCGGCGGTGCTGGACGGTCTCCGCGAGGCGGGCCTCGGCGACGTGCCGGTCGTGGTCGGCGGGATCATCCCCGAGTCCGACGGACGCCGCCTGCGCGAGCTCGGCGTGGCCGCGGTCTACACGCCCAAGGACTTCGGGATGACCCAGATCATGGACGGCATCGTGGACGTGATCCGAGAGGCCAACGGCCTCGGATGAGCTCGCTCCAGTGTCCGGCTCGGATCTTCCTCGCCCGCCACGGTGAGGCGGAGTACGAGACGGGTCTGGTCACCGACGACGGCGGGAGCCTGACCCGGCGCGGTCGTGAGCAGGCCCGCGAGCTGGGCGAGCGGCTGCGCGGCGAGCGGATCGCCCGGGTCTGGAGCAGTCCGCTGTCGCGTGCGGTGCAGACCGCCGAGATCGCAGCCGGGCCCCTGGGGGTCGACGTGGTGGTCCGCGAGGGGCTGCGTGAGTACGGCGTCGGGTCGCTCGCCGGCACCGACGGGGACGAGACGGCGACCATCGGACCGGTCTTCCGGGCGTGGGCCGAGGGCGACGAGGACGCTCGGATCGCGGGTGGCGAGACCGTCGCGGGCGTCGTCGCCCGGGTGCAGGACGTCCTGCGGGAGGTGGCCGACGCCCACCCCGGCGAGGCGGCGCTGGTGGTGAGCCACGGGGGCGCGATCCTCGGGAGCGTGCCCGGCCTCTGCGGGCTGCCTCGGCTCTCGGCGTACGACGTCGTGCTGCCGGCCACCGGGTTCGCCGCGCTCGAGGCCGACTCCGACGGCTGGCGTCTGCTCCGGTGGGACCCCGGTCACGATGAGGTAAGGCTGTCCTAACGTCTCTGGTAGCCTGCTCGCGTGGCCAAGACCCGGAAGCTCCCCAAGACGGAGTGCTGCGAGTCCAAGACCAAGTGCGGCCGGTGCCCGCTGCGGATGCTCAAGGAGGGCACGCTGCCGGCCGGGTATACGGTCAAGAAGCGCAAGCTGGTCCGGGTGGACGGCAAGAAGGTCACCAAGAAGAAGCTCGCCAAGGCTGCCTGAGTCCCCGGCGCCTGTTCACCGACGACCTCCAGGAGCACCCGCCGTGGCCGCACCCCGCTTCACCGACCAGCTGAACGTCCAGATCGGCAACGAGCTGGCCGCGCACAACCAGTACCTCGCCTGCGCGGTCTACTACGACGCGCTGACGATGCCGCGGATGGCGGCGTTCTTCTACGCCCAGGCGCTCGAGGAGCGCAGCCACGCGGCGATGATGATCCAGTACCTCCTCGACACCGACGCCGCCGTGGTGATCCCGGCCGTCGAGGCCCCGGTCAACACCTTCGAGGACGTCGTCGCGCCGGTCGCGCTCGCGCTCGAGCAGGAGAAGCGGGTCACCGAGCAGATCAACGGGCTGCTGCGCACCGCGCGCGAGGAGGGTGACTTCGCCTCCGAGCAGTTCATGCAGTGGTTCATCAAGGAGCAGGTCGAGGAGGTCGCGACGATGAGCGACCTGCTGGCCGTCACCACGCGCAACCGTGACGACATCGAGGACATCGAGGAGTACGTCGCCCGCGAGCAGGGCGCCGGCGCGGAGGACCCGGGCGCTCCCCGCCAGGCCGGCGCCTGACCTCCTCCCCGGACGCATCCGGGGGGACGGTTTCTCCGCCGCTGCGTCTCGAGGGGTGGGCAGTCTTCGCTATGCTGCGGGTGCTCTCTGCCTGCGCGCAGGCAGGCCGAGCGTGGAGACAGGGTGGGTGTGATGTCGGACGGGGAAGTCGCCGGACGTGACGTGCTCCGGCTGACGACATGGGTCTGGGCACTGGCCGTCGTGTTCGCCTCGGTGGCGCTGTTGCGCTCCGAGCATCTCGGGATCCCCGTGCGCGACCCCGGCGGTGCGATGTTCCGTGGCCGGCTGGCGACGGCGGCCGCGATCCTCGTGGTGCTCGCCCTCGGCGACGCGCTGGTGCGAGGGCTCTCGAGGAAGCCGTGGCGGTGGTCGTGGGCGGCGGTCGGCCGCCACCTCCGGCAACGCTGGACGGGCCCGCGCGTGCTGCTGGTGTCCTCGGGGCTGCTGGCCTACCACGTGGTCTACATCTCCTACCGCAACCTGAAGAGCTGGGACTCCTTCAACACCCCGAAGGACCAGGGCCTCCTCGACCTCGAACGGTGGCTGTTCTTCGGGCACAGCCCGGCGGTGCTCCTCCACGACCTGCTCGGTCAGCAGGCTGCCGCGGACCTCCTCGGGGTGGTCTACCGGTCCTTCACCTACCTCGTGCCGCTGTCGGTCGTGGGCACCCTCGCGCTGATGCCCCGGGTCCGCGAGGCCTACGTGATGCTCTGCTCGGCGCTGTGGGTCTGGATCCTCGGGGTGGCGTCCTACTACCTGGTGCCGACGCTGGGGCCCTTCGCCTCGGCGCCCGAGGAGTTCGCCGGGCTGCGGCGGACCCCGATCACCTCGACGCAGGCCGAGTACCTCGCCGAGCGCGCGCACTTCCTCGCCGACCCGCACGCCTCGGATGCGTTCGTGAGCATCTCGGCCTTCGCCAGCCTGCACGTCGGCTTCACCTGCACGGTGCTGCTGGTCACCCGCTACTACCGCTGGCGCCGTACGTCGATCGCGCTGTCGATCTACCTCGCGGCCGTCATGGTCGCCACCGTGTACTTCGGCTGGCACTTCGTCGTCGACGACGTCGCGGGCGTGTTCCTCGCCCTCGCCGCGTTCACTCTCGGTCGGCTGATGGTCCATCCGCTCGGGCGCGGCCGGCGCCCGGTCGTGGAGGCATCCCGGGTCGACGAGGACGACGACGTGGCATCGGTATGACCTCGGCCGGCCCCACTCTCACCGTCGAGACGCCGGAGGTCGACGACCTCCAGGAGCCCTGGCGGCCGCCGACGCGGCTGGTGCGGCGTACCCTCCGCTCGCCGGTGGTGCTGGCCATGGTGCTGTGCGGGGCGGCGCAGATCGTCTGGTGGTGGCTGTTCGCCACGGCCGGAGGCGACATCGCCGCCCAGGACGCCTGGGCCGAGTTCGCACGGGTGCACCCCGGCAGTGCCTACAACCTCTCGTGGTACGGCGGGATGCACCCCGTCTCCTACAGCGTCCTCTCGCCCTACCTGATGGCCGCGGTCGGCGTCCGGCCCACGTTGGTGGTCGCCGGCACGCTCGCGTCCGGCCTGCTGGTGTGGCTGCTCGTGGCGCCCGGACGCCACGACGCCCGGGCGCGGTGGGTGGCCGGCTATGCGGCGCTCGGCCTGGTCGGCAACGCCGTCTCCGGGCGGGTCACGTTCGCGCTGGGCACGCTGTTCGCGCTGGCGGCGATCTGCCTGCTGCTCGGCTGGCCGCAGCGCCGCACCCAGGAACTGACCGTGCGGCCCGGCCGGGGTGCCGCGGTCGCCCTCGCCGCCGGCCTGTCGACAGCCGCCAGCCCGGTCGCCGGACTGTTCCTGGGCCTGGTCGCGGCCACGCTCTGGCTGCGGCGGCACCGCGCTGCGGCGTACGTCCTCGGGGTGCCTCCCGTCCTCGTCGTGGCGCTCTCGGCGATCCTGTTCCCGTTCTCGGGGACCCAGCCGATGCCGTGGTACTCCGCGGTCCTCCCGGTGCTGGCCGGCGCCGCGGTCGCGCTCACGGCGCCGCGTCAGTGGCGCAGCGTGCGGCTCGCGGCGTACCTCTACGTCGTGGCCGTCGTCCTGGTCTGGCTGATCCCGTCGCCGATCGGCACGAACATCTCGCGGCTCGGGCTGCTGTTCGGGGGCACGGTGCTGCTGGCCGCGGCGACGACCGGCGACTGGCGCTCGTCCGCGCTCGCCCGGCGTGCCGGGCCGGGCGCCGCCCGCGCGCTGCTCGTGGTCGCGGTCCTGACGGCGACCATCTGGCAGGTCGCCACCGCCGCCCGTGACGTGGTCAACGGTGGTGGGCAGACGTCCTGGGACTCCGAGGTCGCCCCGATCCTGGCGCAGCTCGAGCAGCACCACGCCGACCGTGGCCGGGTCGAGGTCGTGCCGACCCGCAGCCACCGCGAGGCCGTGGTGTTCGCCCCGCACGTCCCCCTGGCCCGGGGGTGGAACCGCCAGGCCGACGCGGAGCGCAACCCGCTTTTCTACCGGGACCGGCCGCTGACCGAGGAGGCCTACAAGCGGTGGCTGCACCGGTGGTCGGTGCGCTACGTCGTGGTCTCCAGCGCCGAGCCCGACGGGGCGGCCGTCGCCGAGACCGACCTGATCGCGGGCGGGCTTCCCTACCTCTCGCCGGTGTGGTCCGACGAGCACTGGTCGCTCTACGCAGTACGCCGGCCCACGCCGCTGGTCGAGCCGCCGGCCCGGGTCCTCTCCTTCGACGCCGACCACCTCACGCTGTACACCCCCCGCGCCGGCGACGTCGTGGTGCGCATCGCCGACTCACCCTGGCTGAGCCTCGAGGACGTCGACGAGCCCCAGCCCGCGACTGCGCTCCCGCCGGGGGCGTCGTTCGCCCAGTGGTTCCTGGCCCCGCCGTGCCTGTCCGCCCTCGACTCCCTCGACACCGCCGACGGCGCTCACCACCGGCGGGACAACTGGGCCGTGCTGCACGCCCCCCACGCCGGCACCTACCGCATCTCGTCGCCCTACAAGCTGCCGCGCGGCACCTCCTGCGCCGACTAGCGGCGCTAGGTCACCGCAGCCAGCGCAGCACGGCGGCCCGGACCTGACCGGCGGACGCCTCCAGCGGCAGGGCGCTGCCGGCGTCGGCGAACGTGCGGGTCGTGACCTTCGAGGAGTACGCCGCGGCCTGCTGGCCACGGGCAGCCGGCCGGTTGAGGGCGTCCTGCGCGCCGTACAGCAGCAGGACCGGTGCGTCGACCCGGCCGGCGGCGAGGCTGGACGCGACCAGCAGCGGGCTGAGGCTGGTGACGTCGCCGCACGGGTCGTCGGCGCGCAGCCGTGTCGCGGCGCGCTGCACGGTGGCGGGCGCGCTGGCGAACATCAGGGCCCGGTAGTCCGTGGCGCTCGTGGCGAGCGGTGCGTAGTCGGCCGCGCCCGCGCAGGCGGCGCTCTGGCGGGCCGCGGTTCGAGTCGCGAGCGACGTCGCGCCACGGTCGGTCCACGACATCAGCACCAGGCCGTCCACGTCGTCGAACGTGCCGGCCTCGACCTGGGCGATCGCCGCGCCCACCGAGTGGCCGTGGGTGACCACGTGGGCCGCGGCGGGGGTTGTCCCGACGCTGGGGTCGGCGAACGTGTAGTGGCCCGAGCGGAGGTGCTGGACGACCTGGTGGAGCATGTCCGCCTGCGCGCCGAGGCAGGTGGCGTCGCCGTTCGCGAGCGGGCTGGCGCCGTACCCGAGCCGGTCGAGCACCAGCGACGTCTCGCCCGCGCGGGCGAGCTTGCGGGCGTAGTCGTAGGCCGGGTGCCCGGGCAGGCTCCAGAACCACGAGCCGGCCCCGAGGTCGTGGACGAGCACGTTGACCCGGATCGGGCCGCTGTGACCCTCCACCGCCCGCCGCGGCCCGACCAGCCGGGCCCGCACCTCGTAGCTCTGGTTGTCGGGCAGGCACAGCACCGAGGTGGCGTTGGTGTTCTCCAGCTCGAAGACGACCTGCCGGGCGATGACCGCCGGGCGGGCCGCGGTGGCGGGCGCCGGGGGAGCGGCCAGCACGGCACCGAGCAGGGCGGTCAGGACTCCGAGCAGCGTCAGCCTCACGCTGTTGAACCTACGTCAATAGCGGGGCGCGCGGAAATGTGACGTTGTTCGCCGTTTGGGCGGGTTCCCGCCAGACTGCAGCCATGGCTGGCGGTGTGGAACGGGTGATCGTGGTCGGCGCGGGCGTGATCGGACTGACCTGCGCGGTCCGGCTGCTCGAGGCGGGGCACCGCGTCGACGTGGTGGCCCGCGACCTGCCGCTCGAGACGACGTCCGCGGTCGCGGCGGCGTTCTGGTACCCCTACCGCGCACTGCCGCAGGAGCGGGTCGCGTCGTGGGCGGCGACGTCGTACGCCGTGTTCGACGCGCTGGCCGACACCGACCCCGAGTCGGGCGTGCGCATGGTGGCGGGCACCGAGGTGTTCGTGGCCGCCGAGCCCGACCCGTGGTGGGGTACGGCGGTGCCGGGGCTGGCCCGCACCCGCGACCTGCCGCACGGGTGGGCCGACGGCTGGACGTTCACGACTCCGGTCGTCGACACCGGCGTCTACCTCACCTGGCTGGCCGCCCGCGTCGAGCGGCTGGGTGGGACCATCACCCGGCTCAACCTGTCGGGGCTGCCGACCGGGGTCGGTCTGGTCGTCAACTGCGCCGGGCTCGGGGCCCGGCTGCTGGGCGCGGACCGGACCGTGGTCCCGGTGCGTGGCCAGCTGGTCGTGGTCGAGCAGACCGGCATCGACCGCTGGTGGCTGGACCGCTCCGGTCCGACGTACGTCGTCCCGCGCGAGCACGACGTCGTGGTCGGTGGCACCGACGTCGAGGGGGAGTGGAGCAGGACACCCTCACCCGCGACCGCGGCCGGGATCCTCGAGCGGGCCGGGCGCCTGGTGCCGCAGCTGCGAGGCGCGCGGGTGCTCCGGCACCGCGTCGGGCTGGCGCCGGTGCGTCCGGCCGTGCGGCTCGAACGCACCGGCGACGTCATCCACTGCTACGGCCACGGTGGCGCCGGGGTGACCCTGAGCTGGGGCGTCGCCGACGAGGTAGCCGCCCTCGCTGACGTCAGCGACGGGGCTCGAGCAGGCGGGTGAGCCCGGCGATCACCAGCATCACCGCGCCGAGCAGGTACGTCGTGGACGCGAACCCGTCCGTCTGGGCGAGGTAGACCGAGCCGACCACGGCCGCGCCGAGCCCGAGGCCGGCCTGCATGGTGGTGATCAACAGCCCGCTGCCCAGGCCGGCCATGTGACCGTGGACCTGGCTGAGCACGATGCCCATCAGCGGCGACCACGTCAGGCCGAAGCCGACACCGACGACCGCGACTGCGGGCAGGGCGGGCGCGGTGTACTCGATACCGACAGCGCCGAGCCAGGCGAAGCCGACCGCGCCGACGAGCGCGCCGAGGGTGAGGATCCAGGCGCCGTACCGGGGGACCAGACGGCCCGCCACGAGCGAGGCGACCAGGAAGCCCAACGACATCGGCAGCAGGCTGACGCCGATGTCCAGGGGCGTGTGGCCGGCGACCTGTGCGGCGTAGCCGTAGACGAACATGAAGCCACCGAAGGCGACGAAGAACGGCAGCCCGGTCAGCAGGCCGATCCCGATGCTGCGGAAACGGAACAGCGAGGGCGGGACCAGCGGCGTGCCGCCGCGGGACTCCACGCGCAGCTGCCACCACGCCAGCACGGCGGTGACCGGCAGCACGCCCGCCAGGCACGCCCACGTCCAGGCCGGCCAGCCGGTCGCGCGGCCCTCGGTGAGAGGCAGCACGAGCAGGGTCAGCGCCGTGCCGAGGAGCGCGGCACCGACGAGGTCGAGCGCGGGTCGCTCCGGAGCCTTGGTCTCGGGGACGAAGCGCCACACGCCCAGCATCACCAGGGCCGCGATCGGGACGTTGACCCAGAAGATCGCCCGCCAGCCCAGATCGGAGTCGGTGAGCGTGCCACCGATCAGGAACGCCAAGGACGTCCCGAGGCCGGCGCTGGCGCCGAACCATGCCAGCGCCCGGGTGCGGTGGTGCCCCTCGTTGGCTGCGTGCAGGGTCGCGAGCACCTGCGGAGCCACCAGGGCGGCCGACGCACCCTGGATGAAGCGGGCGGCCACCAGCGCGGAGGGACTCTGCGCGAAGGCGCACAGCAGGCTGGTGACCGCGAAGACCAGCAGGCCCAGGACGAGCAGGCGCTTGCGGCCGAAGCCGTCGCCGAGCCGGCCGCCCATCGCGACCAGGCTGGCGTAGACCACGCCGTACGCCGCCACCACCAGCTGCAGCACGGCGGGCGTGGCGCCGAGGTCGGACCCGATCGAGCCGAGCGCGACGTTGACGGTGAAGAAGGACATGATGGGGATCATCACGGCGGCCAGCGCGGCGGCCAGGCCGAGCGGGTGCATGCGCAGGAGCGCCTCGGGGTTCTCCGGCGCGGCCGTGTCGGCGCCGGTCGGGGAGGCGACGGGGACGGTGGACGGTGTGGTCATGCGGTCCAGCGTGAGGCAGGTCGGGTGCTGGTGGTGAGAGCCTGCGGATCCTGGTACTGCGAGTAACTGGATGCCGGCTCCGTTTGGGTCCACCATGGTGGCATGCCCGACACCCGCCGTACCGAGCTCGCGGACTTCCTGCGCTCCCGCCGCGAGCGCATCTCCCCCGAGGACGCCGGCCTGCCGTCGGGCGGACGCCGCCGGACGCCAGGTCTGCGCCGCGAGGAGGTCGCGCTGCTCGCCGGCGTCGGGGTCACCTGGTACACCTGGCTCGAGCAGGGGCGCGACATCAACGCCTCCGTGCAGGTCCTCGAGGCGATCGCCCGGACGCTGCGCATGGACGCCCAGGAGCGCTGGCACCTGTTCCAGCTGGCCGGGGTCACCCTGGTCGCGCCCGCCCGCGAGTGCCCGGGGAACTCCCCGGCACTGCAACGGATGCTCGACCAGCTCGACCCGTACCCGGCCGTCGTGCTCTCGCCGCGCTGGGACATCGTCGCCTACAACCGCGGTTACAACTGGCTCTGCGGCGACCTCGACGCCATCGACCCTGGCGAGCGCAACCAGGCCTGGCTGTTCTTCACCCACGAGCACTGGAAGACCCTCTGCGTACGCCGCGGCGAGGCGATGACCCACATGGTCGGCTCGATGCGCCTGGCGATGGGCAACCAGCTCGACGACCCGTTGTGGGCGCAGCTCGTGCAGCGACTGCGGGAGGCGTCGGAGGAGTTCGACGCGATCTGGCGCCGCCACGACGTCGTCGACCGGGCCCTGCCGGCCAAGGACTTCCGCAGTGCGGTCGGTGAGCTGCGCCTGGAGTCGCACCGGTTCGGCGTCGGCCAGTCCGGCATCAACCGGATGATGGTCTACCTGCCGCGTGACGACGCCACGGAGACGCGGCTGAGCGAGCTCGTCGCGCTCGGCGAGAGCAGCCGGCTCAGAGTGGGGTGACCGCGACGACGGCCGCCGGGCCGATCTCGCCGTACACGTGCGGGAACGTCTCGGTGACGCCGGGCGCGGGGACCTCCTCGACGACAGGTACGCCGAGCAGGTCGGTGTCGATCTCCAGCAGCACCAGCGGCTCGGTGACATCGGCGTAGAACGCCGCGCGCACGCCCTCCCACTGGTCGGCCCTGCTGGCGTGGATGAAGCCCTCGTCGGCGAGGGTCCGGCCGCGGGTCGAGGTCGTGTAGGCGCCGGACTCCTGAGCGTCGGTCCAGTCGGCGAGCGTCGCGATGTGGAAGATCCTCACCGGCCCATCGTGGCAGTCGCCCCCGGCTGTCACCGCGCAGGCGGCCGACGTGGTTCCGGTGATCGAGGAGCGGGCGCCGGCGAGCGGATCGAGACTCCCCGCGCCGTCGCTCTGCTGCGCGGCTGGGTCTCGATACGGCGGTCGCGGCTTCGTTCCTCAGCCGCGCGCCTACTCGACCTGGCTGCTGGGTCTTCGACTCCCGAGCAAGCTCGGGTGTCGAAGGCAGCTCAGAACAGCCGGTGGCTGGGGTCGTCGAGCCCGCGCAGAGCGTCGTAGTCGACGACCGCGCAGGCGATGCCGCGGTCGGTGGCGAGCACGCGAGCCTGGGGCTTGATCTCCTGGGCGGCGAAGATGCCGCGGACGGGGGAGAGCAGCGGGTCGCGGTTGAGCAGCTCGAGGTAGCGGGTCAGCTGCTCGACACCGTCGATGTCACCGCGGCGCTTGATCTCGACCGCGACGCTGCGACCGTCGGCGTCGCGGCACATCAGGTCGACCGGGCCGATCGCGGTGGGGTACTCCCGGCGTACGAGCGTGAGACCCGCCGACAGGGTCGCCGGATGGTCGGCCAGGAGCTCCTGGAGGTGCTTCTCGACGCCGTCCTTCTGCAGGCCGGGGTCGACGCCGAGCTCGTGGAGCGACTCGTGCAGGACCTCCTCGATGAGGATGCGCAGCGTGTCGTCGCTCTTGGGGTTGGTCACGGTCCACTCGACCTGACCGTCCTCGGTGGTGCCCTCGCGGAACGTGCAGGGCGGGGACATCCAGTTCAGCGGCTTGTACGACCCGCCGTCGGAGTGCACGAGCACCGACCCGTCGGCCTTGATCATCAGCACTCGGGTGGCCATCGGCAGGTGGGCGGTCAGCCGTCCCGCGTAGTCGACCTGGCAGCGGGCAACGACCAATCTCACAGCACACCTCAGCACACGACGGATCCGACCGGTGCAGCGTAAGGGACCGGGCCCCGAAGAGCGTGCTCAGCCGCGGCAGGCCCGCCGGGCGATCTCCTGCGCCTCGGTCATCGAGGCGACCTCGGCCATCTGGAACCCGAGGCCGTCGTGGCCCTCCTGCCAGCCCTTGTTCGCCAGGTCGGCGACCGCGCTCCGGGGCACGACGGTGACGAAGGCCTTCATCGTGGTGCGCTCGAGCAGGGGCACGAAGTCCGCGCCGATCCAGCGGTTCATCTCGGCCGAGTACGCGCCCACGGCGTCCTGGGAGTCCACGATCACCGTCCGCAGCGAGTGCTGACGGATCAGCTCCAGCTGGCGGCCCAGGGCGGGCTTCACGGCTTGGTCCTGGTAGCGCAGCCAGCGGACGACGACCGCCTGCAGCTCCGGCACGTGGCTGACGGTGACGACACCGTCGACCTCGAGGGCGACCCCGCCGCGAGCTCCGTTGTCGTGGACGACGACCTCGATCTCCGGGAGCCGGAACCGGCCGGTCACCGCGCCGAGGTCGGAGGAGAGGCTGGAGAGCTCGCCGGCGGCCCGCCGGGTGTGCCCGAGCTGCTCCATCGCCTGAGCGGTCGACTGGGCCACGGATCCCACCGTGTCGGCGATCTGCTGCGACCCGTCGGCCGCCTCGAGCAGACGCCGGCTCATCTCGGCGGTCGTCGCCGCCTGCTCCTCGATCGCGCTCGAGATCGTGGCCTGGTAGTCGGCGAAGCGCGAGATGACCTCCTGCGTGCGCTCGAGCGAGGTCACCGCGGCGCGGCTGCCGCTCTGGAGGGCTCCGACCTGCTCGCTGATGTCCTCGGTCGCACGCGCGGTCTCCTGGGCCAGGGTCTTCACCTCGTTGGCGACCACGGCGAACCCCTTGCCGGCCTCGCCGGCCCGGGCCGCCTCGATGGTCGCGTTGAGGGCGAGCAGGTTGGTCTGGCCGGCGATGGCGGTGATGAGCCGGACCACGTTGCCGATCCGCTCGCTCGCGCTGTCGAGGTCGGCCATCACCGTGGCCGCCTCCGCTGCCATGGTCACGGCCTCCTGGGCGACCGCGACCGCGTCGGTGACGTTGCGGGCGATCTCGGTCACGGAGTCGCTCATCTCGCGGGCACCGGTCGACACTGCGGCGACGTTGGTCGACACGACCCCCGCGGCGCTGCTCACCTCCGCGGCACGGGTGGAGGTGTCCGCGAAGGTGCGGCCCATGGCTTCGGCGTTGGCGGCCACCGACTCGGCGGTGCCGTTGAGGGACCCCACCGAGTCCGCGACGTCGCGCATCGCGTGACGGGTGCGGTCACTGACCGCAGCCAGGGCCCGGGTGAGCTCGCCGTCACCCCCGTCGGCGGGCCTGCCGGTGAGATCGCCGGCGGCGAGGGCCTCGACGTACGCCGAGGCGCGCTCGAGCGGCCCGACCACCAGCCGGTGGAGCAGCACCGCGGCGAGCACGGTCAGCACGGTCGAGACCAGCAGCACCCCGGCGGGACCGCGATCGCCCCGGAGGAGCAGGGCGGCCGCGCCCTGGAGCGCGGCGACCGCGACCAGGAGGAGGCGGAGCGGACGTGCGTGCGACGCGTCGCGGGGCATGGGGGTCCCTTCATTCGCGGCGTCCAAGTACACCGACAGTCACCCTTTCGGCAGCGCGACCCGAGGACTTGAGGAGAACCGCCGCCTGGGGCGCCCGCGGAAGTTACTCACGGGTGAACTAAGTCACGGTGACCGGCCCGTCTGGCCCGTGGCACGATGCGCGACATGACGAGCACCCCCGAGACCACCGCCGCCGGATCGCCGCGTCCGTTCACCACGATCGGCGTCATCGGCCTGGGCACCATGGGTGCCGGCATCGCCGAGGTCTTCGCCCGCGCCGGCCACGCGGTGGTCGGGGTCGAGAAGGACGAGGAGTCCGTCGCCCGCGGTCGCCAGTACCTCGAGCACTCGACGGCGCGGGCGGTCAAGCGCGAGAAGATGACCGAGGCCGAGCAGGCCGAGCTGCTGGACCGGATCACGTTCACGACCTCGCTGGCGGACCTGGCCGACGCCGGGTTCGTGATCGAGGCGGTCGTGGAGTCCATCGAGACGAAGAAGGCGATCTTCCGCGAGCTCGACGCGATCGTGTCGCCGGAGGCGATCCTCGCCACGAACACCTCATCGCTGTCGGTCACCGAGATCTCGACCGCCAACGCGAGCCCCGGCCGGGTCGTCGGAGTGCACTTCTTCAACCCCGCGCCGGTCCAGTCGCTGGTGGAGATCGTGCGCACCGTGGTCACCGAGCAGGCTGTCCTCGACGACGCCACCGCGCTGGTCACCAGCCTCGGCAAGGCGCCGGTGGTCTGTGGCGACAAGGCCGGCTTCATCGCCAACACCCTGCTGTTCGGCTACCTCAACCACGCCGTCGCGATGTACGAGGGCAAGTACGCCTCGCGCGAGGACATCGACGCCGCGATGCGCTACGGCTGTGGCTACCCGATGGGCCCGCTGGCGCTGCTCGACCTGATCGGCCTCGACACGGCGTACGAGATCCTCGAGACGATGTACCACCAGGGTCGCGACCGGCTGCACGCCCCGACCCCGATCCTCAAGCAGATGGTCACCGCGGGCATGCTCGGCCGCAAGACCGGCCGCGGCTTCTACACCTACGAGACCCACGACAGCCCGGTCGTCGTCGCCGACGACCGGACCCCGTCGGCCGACGAGCAGCCGACCTTCCGGCACGAGATCAGCAAGGTCGGTGTCGTCGGCACCGGCACCATGGCGACCGGCATCGTCGAGGTCTTCGCCAAGGCCGGGTACGACGTCCTCTACGTCGGCCGCTCGGCTGACAAGGTCGAGGGCGTCGGCGCGGCCATCACCCGCAGCTTCGACAAGCAGATCCAGCGCGGCCGCTCGACCGAGGAGGCCAAGGCCGAGGTGCTTGCCCGGCTCACCGGGTCGACCTCGCTCGACGACCTCGCGGACGTCGACATCGTGGTCGAGGCGATCGCGGAGGACCTCCAGGTCAAGACGACGCTGTTCGAGAACCTCGACGAGATCTGCAAGCCCGGTGCGATCCTCGCGACGACCACGTCCAGCCTGCCGATCATCTCGTGTGCGCGTGCGACCAAGCGCCCGCAGGACGTCATCGGCATGCACTTCTTCAACCCCGCACCGATCATGAAGCTCGTCGAGGTGGTCTCCACGGTCTCCACCGACGACGCCGTCACCGAGACCACCCGGGCGCTGGTGGCCAAGATCGGCAAGGTGGGCGTCAGCTGCACCGACCGCGCGGGCTTCATCGTCAACGCGCTGCTCTTCCCCTACCTCAACGACGCCGTGAAGATGCTCGAGGCGCACTACGCCACCGCCGACGACATCGACCTGGCGATGAAGCAGGGCTGCGCCCTGCCGATGGGCCCCTTCGAGCTGCTCGACGTGGTCGGGAACGACGTGTCGCTGGCGATCCAGCGCGAGCTCTACCTGGAGTTCCGCGAGCGCGGCTTCGCCCCTGCCCCGCTGCTCGAGCACCTGGTGGCCGCCGGCTACCTCGGTCGCAAGACCAAGCGCGGCTTCCGCGACTACTCGACCCGCTGAGCTCGTCGACCCGCCCGAAACTTTCGGGCGGGTCAAGGCGTTGATGATGTGCGTGACGGTCGTCACGGGTGGGTACGGCACGTGTCATGGCAGTCGAAACCGGTCGGATCACCACCGACA
This sequence comes from Nocardia sp. 149-1B, assembly GCF_057747975.1. Lineage (NCBI taxonomy): Bacteria > Bacillati > Actinomycetota > Actinomycetes > Mycobacteriales > Nocardiaceae > Nocardia > Nocardia sp. 149-1B. Next base: position 3,086,636 of record NZ_CM173233.1, on the reverse strand, counting down.
TCCCCGCTCGCCTGGACCGTCTCCCGTGGGCGAGATGGCACTGGCTCGTCGTCATCGGCCTCGGCACCGTCTGGATCCTCGACGGGCTCGAGGTCACGATCGTCGGCTCGATGTCGGACGCGCTCAAGCCCGGCGGCAGCGGCCTCGGCATGACCAACTTCGACATCGGCCTGGCCGGATCGATGTACGTCGCGGGGGCGTGCGTCGGCGCACTGTTCTTCGGGCAGCTGACCGACCGCCTGGGCCGCAAGAAGCTGTTCATGGTGACGCTCGTGGTCTACACCGTGGCCACGGTGCTCACGGCGTTCTCGATGAACCCGATGTGGTACTTCGCCTGCCGCTTCCTCACGGGCTGCGGCATCGGTGGCGAGTACGCCGCGATCAACTCCGCCATCGACGAGCTGATCCCGGCGAAGTACCGCGGCCGCGTCGACGTGGCGATCAACGGCTCGTTCTGGGTGGGTGCCGCGGGTGGCGCCCTGCTCACGATCCCGCTGCTCGACCCGACCGTGATCGACCAGTCCTGGGGCTGGCGGCTCGCCTTCGGGCTGGGCGCGATCCTGGCGGTCGGCATCCTCGTCGTACGCCGCAACGTGCCGGAGAGCCCGCGCTGGCTGTTCATCCACGGTCGGGAGGAGGAGGCCGAGCGGATCGTGGGCGACATCGAGCGCACGGTTGCCGACGAGTCCGGCAAGCAGCTCCACGACGTCCACGACACGATCACCATCCGTCAGCGCAAGTCGATCGGCATCGCGCTGATCGCGAAGACCGTGTTCACGCTCTACCCCAAGCGCACGGTCCTGTGCTTCTCACTGTTCGTCGGCCAGGCCTTCCTCTACAACGCGTTCTTCTTCACCTACGGCGACACGTTGACGACGTTCCTCGGGGTGAAGCAGACGGGCTGGTACATCGCGGTCTTCGCGGCCAGCAACTTCGCCGGCGCCCTCCTGCTCAGCCCGCTGTTCGACAGCCTCGGGCGGGTCAAGATGATCACCGCGACCTACATCGGGTCCGGCGTGCTCCTCGCGATCACGGGGTTCTACCTCGGCAGCTTCGACGCCAAGACCCTCACGCTGATGGGCGCGATCATCTTCTTCATGGCCTCGGCCGGTGCGAGCGCGGCCTACCTCACCGCCAGTGAGGTCTTCCCGATGGAGACGCGCGCCCTGTGCATCGCGTTCTTCTACGCGATCGGCACGGCGGCGGGCGGCATCTCCGGACCGCTGTTCTTCGGCTGGCTGATCGACCGCGCCGCCGCCGACAAGGACATCACCCAGATCGCGGTCGGCTACTTCATCGGGGCCGCGCTGATGGTCGCGGGGGGCGTGGTCGAGGCGTTCCTCGGCGTCCGGGCCGAGGGCAAGTCGCTCGAGAGCCTCGCCAAGCCGCTGACGGCCGAGGACGACGACACCGGCACCGCCACCGGTTCCGGCGCCGCCCAGCCCCAGCACGCCTGACCTGCGCCGTTCGACGCCGAGCAGAGGAGACACCGTCATGCCGATGCCACCACCGAAGCCCTCGACCGAGGGCAAGCGCGACCGTCAGGTCTTCCACGAGATCGGGCAGATCGTGCGCGCGCTGGAGTCAGCCGGCCCGCAACAGCCCGACGAGCTCGCCGGCCTGGTCGGCGCGTCGTTCTGGGAGGCGGACCGGTTCGACCGGGCGCTGGCTCTGGCCGTCGCCGACGGCCTGGTGTTCCGGACCTCCGACGGCGCCGTCGCGGCCTCCGGGTGAGGTGGCCGGACGGCCGGCGTCGGTTTGCCGGTCTTCGTAGGCTGGAGACATGACAGCCGTGGTGGTCCTCCTCCTGCTCGCGGTCGTGGTTGTCGCGATCTCGGTGTCGCGGCGCAATGCCCGCACCCGCGAGCTGGAGCGCCAGCACGCCGAGCTCGAGCCGGTGAAGAAGCTGGCCTTCGAGGACATCACGGCCCTGGGGGAGCAGCTCCAGGAGCTCGACCTGGATCTCGCGGGACGCCAGCTCGGGGCGGGTGAGAACGCCGACTACCAGCGCGCTCTCGACGCCTACGAGTCCGCCAAGACCGCCGGTGACGCGATGTCGCGACCCGACGACGTCCGGCACGTCACGCAGATCCTCGATGACGGGCGCTACGCGATTGCGTGCGTCCGCGCGCGGGTGGCGGGCGAACCGCTGCCGACCCGCCGCCCGCCGTGCTTCTTCGACCCGCGGCACGGGCTCTCCGTCGCCGACGTGCCGTGGACACCGCCCGGGGGTGCGACCCGCGACGTCCCTGCCTGTGCGCTCGACGCCGAGCGCGTCGCCGCCGGCGCCGACCCCGACGCCCGGATGGTGATGGTCGGCGCTCAGCGGGTGCCGTACTGGCAGGGTGGGCGCGCCTACCAGCCCTACGCCACCGGGTACTTCGGGGCGTTCGGTCCGATGGAGCTCATGTTCGCCGGCATGATGTTCGGCGGGTTCGGCGGCTTCGACATGCTCGGTGACGGCATCGGTGCCATCGGTGACGGGATCGGCGACCTGGGCCAGGGCATCGGCGACGGCCTGGGGTCGATCGGCGACGGCATCGGCGACATGTTCGACGGGTTCGACTTCTGAGTCCTCCCCGACCTCCGTTCGGCCGGCTGCCCTGCGCGAGGATGACGTGGTGATCCGCTCTCGCGAACCCTCCCGGTCCTACCAGCTCGCGGGACTCCTCGGCCTGGTCGTCGCCCTGCTCGTGTCGATGTTCATGACCGCGCCCGCGACGGGCGCGGCGCCCGCGGTCGAACCGTTGCCCACCGGCACCGACGTCGACTACCAGCTCGGTGGGGCGCGCTCGGTGCCTGACCACGTGGGCATCGTGGTGCGCGACCGTCAGGCCGCGCCCCTCGAGGACAAGTACGACGTCTGCTACGTCAACGGCTTCCAGACCCAGCCGAACGAGCGGCGGTTCTGGCGCCAGCACTGGAACCTGGTGCTGAAGGACGGCGGCGAGCCGGTCGAGGACGAGGCGTGGGGCGAGTGGCTGCTCGACGTACGCACCCCGGCCAAGCGTGCCGCGCTGGTCCGCATCGTCGGCCGGTGGGTCCGCGGCTGTGCGGCCGATGGCTTCGACGCGGTCGAGTACGACAACCTCGACTCCTTCACCCGCAGCGGCGGGTTGATCTCGCGGCGCGCGGGGCTGGCGTACGCCGGGCTCCTGGTGCGCGCCGCCCACCGGGCGGGGGTGGCGGCCGGGCAGAAGAACCTCGCGGGTTACGACGGGACGGCGATCGGCTACGACTTCGCGATCGCCGAGGAGTGCGGCCGCTACCGCGAGTGCGACTCCTACGTCGCCGACTACGGCGACCGGGTGCTGGCGATCGAGTACCGGCGCGCGGACTTCCGGTGGACCTGTGCCCACGAGGGTGACCGGCTCGCGGTGGTGCTCCGCGACCGCGACCTGACCCCGACGGGGGTGCGCGCGTGGTGCTGAACGAGGCCCGCGACGAGACCGGTCTCCACGTGACGACCCTGGGGGAGTCCGGCCCGCTGGTCGCGTTCTGCCACGGACTCTTCGGGCAGGGCAAGAACTGGACGACGGTCGCCAAGGCGCTCGCCGAGGACCACCGGGTCCTGCTCGTCGACATGCCCCACCACGGCCGGTCGGCGTGGGCCGACCACTTCGACTACGTCGAGGTCGCCGACCAGGTCGCCACGTTGTTCTCCGCCGACGACCCGGTGGCGCTGGTGGGCCACTCGATGGGTGGCAAGGCGGCCATGGTGCTGGCGCTGCGCCATCCCGAGGTCGTCGAGCGGTTGTGCGTCGTCGACATCTCACCGGTCGACTACGCCGCTGCCGGTCGTGGCACGGAGGAGTTCGCGGGCTACATCGAGGCGATGCTCGCGCTCGACCTCGACACGCTCGAGCACCGGCGCGACGCCGACGCCGCGCTGAGCGAGGCGGTGCCGAACCCCACCGTGCGCAGCTTCTTGCTGCAGAACCTCCACCACCACGCCGGCCGGTGGTCGTGGCGGCCCAACCTCGAGGTGCTCGGCCGCGACCTCGCGGTGCTCGGTGGCTGGCCAGCCGACGCTCTCGCGGGCGTCGCGCCGTACGACGGCCCGACGCTGTGGGTCGCCGGCCAGACCTCGTCCTACGTGCGCGAGGAGTACGGCCCGGCCATGGACCGGTGGTTCCCGCGCAACCGGCGCGTGGTCATCAAGGGCGCGGGTCACTGGGTGCACTCCGAGCAGCCGCAGGTCTTCATCGAGGTGCTGCGGCGGTTTCTCGTCGCCTAGGGACTGGCTAGATCTGCTCGGGCAGTGGCTCGGTGTCCGGGATGCCCGGGTCCTCCCCGGGCTGCGGGGTCGGGATCGGAGCGGGGTCCCCGGAGGGGACGACGTCGGGCTGGATGGTGTCGGGGTCCTGCGGCGTGGTGGTCATGTCGAGCCCGTACCCGATCCGCGCCAACTCGACCCTGCTCTGGCGTGCAGTTGCGCCGACTCGGCGCTCCACCGCGTGCAGTTGCGCCGACTCGGCGCCCCACCGCGTGCAGTTGCGCCGACTCGACCCTGCTCTGGCGTGCAGTTGCGCCGACTCGGCGTCGTCCGGCGTGCAGTTGCGCCGAGTCGGCGTCCTCAGTCGGTCGCCCGGCGGGCCCGGTAGGCCGCGACCGCGTTGCGGTTGCCGCAGGTGGTGGAGCAGAACCGTCGGGAGCGGTTGCGGGACAGGTCGAGGACCACGCCGTTGCAGGTCTCGTCGGCGCAGATGCCGAGCCGGGACATCTCGTCGGCGCGGATCACGTCGATCATCGCCATCGCGGTCTCCACCACGATCCGGGTGGCCAGGTCGCGTTCGGCGCCGACCGCGTGCAGGTGCCAGTCCCACTCGTCGTGGCGCACGAGCTGGGGGATCGCGCCGGCCTCGGCAAGCATCGCGTTCACCATGCCGACGGCCGTGTCGCGGTCGGCGGTGAGCAGGTCGTACACCGCCGCACGCACCCCGCGCACCGCGTCGAGCTCGGCCCGGTCCCGGTCATGCCGGCCGGTGTACTCGAAGTCGGCGAAGACCGCGTCGAGGTCCTCGACGCTGGTCAACGTGTCGGGCTCGAGGGCGGAGTTGGCGAGCACGACGGCGGCCTGGAGAGCCGCGGCGGTGTCATGGGTGAATGGCACGTTGACACGTTACACCGGCCACGACTAGCGTCATGTGTCATGACGACGTTGGCTCATGACGAGATCGCTCCGGTGGCCGCCGGCTCCCGCCTGGTGGGCGGGCTGGGCCTCGCGGTCGTCTCGGCGGCGACGTTCGGGATGTCCGGTGCCCTGGCCAGCGAGCTCCTCGACAACGGCTGGAGCCCCGGCGCCATCGTGCTGGTGCGGGTCGGGCTCGCCGCGCTGGTGGTGACGCCGTTCGGGATCGCCGCCCTGCGCGGTCGGTGGAGCCTGCTGCGCCGCAACGCCGCAGTGATCGGCGTCTACGGCGTGCTCGCGGTCGGGGCCGCGCAGTTCTGCTACTTCTCGGCGGTCGCCCACATGCAGGTCGGGCCGGCCCTGCTCATCGAGTACACCGCGCCCGCGACCGTGGTGGTCTGGCTCTGGCTGCGACACGGGCAGCGCCCCGGCGGCGTCACGGTGCTGGGCGCGGTGCTGGCCGCCGCCGGGCTGGTGCTCGTGCTCGACCTGCTCTCCGGTGCCGACCTGAGCCTGACCGGGGTGATGTGGGCGCTCGGGGCGATGGTCGGTGCGGCGACGTACTTCGTGATCTCGGCCGACGAGGACAACGGACTGCCTCCGATGGCCCTCGCGGGGGCCGGCCTGGTGCTGGGCACGGTCGCGCTCGGCGTGCTCGGGCTGGTGGGGCTGCTGCCGATGCGTGCCTCGACCGACGCCGCGACATACGCCGGCACCACCGTCGCCTGGTGGGTCCCGCTGGTGGTGCTCGGCGTGGTGACCGCCGCGCTGGCCTACACCACCGGCATCGCCGCCGGTCGGCGCCTCGGCTCCCGGCTCGCGTCGTTCGTCGCGCTGCTCGAGGTCGTCGCGGGCGTGCTGTTCGCCTGGCTGCTGCTCGACGAGCTGCCGCGTCCCGTCCAGCTCGTCGGGGGCCTGTTGATCCTGGCCGGCGTCGTCGCCGTCAAGCTCGGCGAGCGCGCCACCGCGGGCATCCAGATCACCTGACCCGGGGCCGGGTCAGGGGCGGGACGCTAGCGGCGGTCCTGGCGCCGCACCACGACCTCGCGGGTGAGCATCAAGATGGCGGCGGCCGTGGGGATGGCGAGCAGCGCGCCGACCACGCCGAGCAGGGCGGCGCCGACCAGGGCCGCGATCACGGTGACCGCACCGGGGACGTCGACGGAGCGGGACATCACCCGGGGGTAGATCACGTAGTTCTCGACCTGCTGGTAGATCACGTAGAACACGATGCAGGCGATGCCGATCTTCGGGTCCTCGGCGAAGCCGATCGCCGTCACGATCACCGCGCCGATGGTCGCACCGATCATCGGGATCACGTCGAGCAGCGCGACCACGAAGGCCAGCGCGACGGCGTACTGACCCAGACCGACGACGAACAGGAAGATCAGCGAGGAGATGCCTGCGCACGTCGCGACGATGAACGCGCCGGACACGTAGCCGCCGACGCCCCGGATGACCCGGTCACCGAGCAGCGTCACCCGCTCGCGCCGCGAGGCGGGGGCGAGCTGGTAGAGCGCGGTCTTGGTCTTGTCGAGGGAAGCGAGGAAGTAGAGCGTCAGCACGATCACGATGAACGCGTTGGCGAGTGCCGAGAGCACGGCGAGGCCGATGCCGAGCACGCCGCCGAACAGCGTGCTGGCGTACTTGCCGTCCTTGACGTAGGCGTCGATCTTCTTGATCACGTGGTACTGGTCGTCGAGCTTCTGGACCCGCTGGTTCTTCTTCAGGCTGTCGAGCCAGGACGGCGCGTTGTCGCTGATCGACTGCACCTGCTCGCTGATCACCGGCACGATCGCCACGAGGAACAGGGCGAGCGCGGCCAGGGCCACGACGATGACGGTGAGTACGGCGTAGGGCCGCCGCATGCCGTGCCGCTCGAAGAACTCGACGGCCGGGTTGAGGCCGGCCGCGAGGAAGAGCGCCACCACGACGAGCAGCAGGGTGGAGCCGATCGAGGTGATCGCGCCGCCCAGCCACCAGGCGAGGAAGAACCCGAGGCCACCGAAGAACCCCCAAACGAACGGGGAGTGCCGCGACAGCGGGGCCCCCAGCTCGCCGAGGTACTCCCCGTCGTCGGGCTCGGCCTCGAGCGCGGCGCCGGTGTCCACGGAGTCGGCCGACTCCTCGGCCGCTGGGTCGCCCTCCTGGAGGCCGCGGGGGCCGTCGGTCACTCGTCGTCCTTGCTGAAGCCCGTGATCACCTCGTGCAACGACGCCAGCTGGGCCATGATCGCGTCGCGGCGCTTGCCGAGCCGCTCGACCTCGGCGCGGACGCTGGCGAGCTCGCGCTCGGCCTCCGCGTTGCCGGTCGAGGTGATGGCCTCGGCCTGGGTGCGGGCCGAGGTGACGATCTGCTCGGCCTCGCGGCGGGCGCGGCTGAGCAGCGCCTCAGCCTCGGTGGAGGCCTGGTTGCGGTGCTCGGTCGCCTGGGCCATCGCGTCGTGGGCGCGCCGCTCGGCGGCGGAGGCACGCTCCTCGGCCTCCTCGACGAGCCGGCGGGTCTCGGCGGTCGCGCTGGTGTGGTGGTCGGTGGCTTCGCGGGCCAGCCGCTCCTTCTCCACAGCCAGGGACCGTCGGGCCTCCTGGACCTCCCGGTCGGCGGCCGCGCGCAGCTGCTCGGCCTCGCGCTTGGCCGAGGTGCGCAGCTCGTTGGCCTCCTGTGCGGCGGCAAGCCGCAGCTGGGCGGCCTGACGGTTCGCGGACTCGACGAGGTCCTCGGCCTCGCTGCGGGCCAGCGAGCGCTCCTGCTCGGCGTCGGCCATCAGCCGCGACCGGTTCTCGTCGAGCTCCTTGAGCTGGACCAGCCGCATGTCCTCGGCCTCCCGGGCGGCGTCGGCGCGGACGGCCTTGGCGTCGCGCGCGGCCTGCTCGCGGATCTCTGCGGCGTCGCGCTGGGCGGTCTCGCGGACCTCGGCCGCCTCCTCCTCGGCGAGCCGCAGCATCGCGCTGGCACGACCACCGAGACCGGCGTACGACGGGGTCTCGTTCTCCGCGAGCTCCTCGCGCATCCGGGCGACCTGCTCCTCGAGCTCGAGGACCCGGCGCTCGGACACGGTGAGGCTGCTGCTCAGGCCGGCCTTCTCCGTGGTCAGCTGGCGCACCCGCGCGTCGACCGCGTCGCGGTCGTAGCCGCCGCGGCGGACGACGGGGAACCCGGCCGCGCCGGCGGACGCACCGCCGCCGAGCGGCTGAGCGGCCGGCGGGAGCACCGGGCTCCGGGGTGCCGCGGCGGCCGGGCGGGCCGGTTGGGCCGGCGTCACGGGCACCTGCTGGGTCTTCTCGGCCTCCGGCTTGCGTGGCACGGTCGGCAGCACCTGGGTCGCGTCGTCAGGGGAGGGCGTCGTGGGGTCCTCGTCGGGCTGGTTGTCGTCGAAGATGGACAGTCCCTGGTCGCTCATGAAAAACGCGCTTCCTCTTCCGCAGTCGTGGCGTGGCCTCGTGGCAGACAGTCTTGCCGATCGGGGCACGACAACACACCCCGGCCTCCGACCAATTGTCGGACGCCGGGGCGGGTTCTTGCTTGCGGGGTTCGGCTGCTGGCAGCCGAACCCCGCACGACACGCCGGTGAGCACCGGCGTGTCGCGCGGGTTCAGGCCAGCCGGAGCCTCAGCTCACAGGTCGCGGAAGCGGTTGATCTCGTCGAGGTGCTTCGCGCGCATCTCGTGGTCGCGGACGCCGAGGCCCTCCTCGGGGGCCAGGCAGAGGACACCGACCTTGCCCTGGTGGAGGTTCTTGTGCACGTCGAGCGCGGCGGTCCCGACGTCGTCGAGGGAGTAGGCCTTCGACAGCGTGGGGTGGATCTTGCCCTTGGCGATGAGACGGTTGGCCTCCCACGACTCGCGGTAGTTGGCGAAGTGCGAGGAGATGATCCGCTTGAGGTTCATCCACAGGTAGCGGTTGTCGTACTCGTGCATGTAGCCCGAGGTCGAGGCGCAGGTGGTGATGGTGCCGCCCTTGCGGGTCACGTAGACGGATGCACCGAACGTCTCGCGGCCGGGGTGCTCGAAGACGATGTCGATGTCCTCGCCGCCGGTGAGCTCACGGATCCGGGAGCCGAAGCGCTTCCACTCCTTGGGGTCCTGGGTGTGCTCGTCCTTCCAGAACTTGTAGCCCTCCTCGGAGCGGTTGATGATCAGCTCCGCGCCCATCTTGCGGCAGATCTCCGCCTTGTCCTCGCTGGAGACCACGCACACCGGGGTCGCGCCGCCGTTGAGCGCGTACTGCGTCGCGAAGCCGCCCAGACCGCCCGAGGCGCCCCAGATCAGCACGTTGTCGCCCTGCTTCATGTCCCCGCCGTTCTTGGAGACGAGCTGGCGGTACGCCGTGCAGTTGACCAGGCCGGGGGAGGCGGCCTCCTCCCACGTGAGGTGGGCGGGCTTGGGCATGAGCTGGTTGGCCTTGACCAGGGCGATCTGGGCCAGGCCGCCGAAGTTGGTCTCGAAGCCCCAGATGCGCTGCTCGGGGTCGAGCATCGTGTCGTTGTGGCCGTCGGGGTGCTCCAGCTCGACCGAGAGGCAGTGGGCGACGACCTCGGTGCCCGGCTTCCACAGGTGCACGCCCGGCCCGGTGGCCAGCACGACGCCGGACAGGTCGGAGCCGACCACGTGGTAGGGCAGGTCGTGCCGCTTGGCCAGCGGGGAGAGCCGCCCGTAGCGCTCGAGGAACCCGAACGTCGAGACCGGCTCGAAGATCGAGGTCCACACGGTGTTGTAGTTGATCGCCGAGGCCATGACCGCGACGTACGCCTCGCCCGGACCGAGCTCGGGGAGCGCCACGTCCTCGACGTGGAGCGACTTGCGCGGGTCCTTCTCCTTGGTGGTGAGGCCCTCGAACATGTCGACCTCGTCCTTGTGGACGGTCACCGCGCGGTAGGACTCGGGGAGGTCCAGATTGGCGAAGTCCTCAGTCGAGGTGTCTCCAGCCATGATCGCGTCGAGGATGTGCTGCACGTCGGCTCCTGATGGGGTCGGGTCGCATGGGTGTTGGCCGGACCTTACCCACGGGTAACAGGAGGCAACACCCCCTGTGACGTGTTCCTCAGGAAAGAACGGCCGGAACGAGCAGCGAGCCGGCCCGCCACGCGGACCGGCTCGGCGCTCGAGCTGTGCTGAGGATCAGTGGGCGGCGGCCGGCTCGACCAGCTCGACCAGGATGCCACCGGCGTCCTTGGGGTGGATGAAGTTCACGCGCGAGTTGGACGTGCCGCGCTTGGGCTCGTCGTAGAGCAGCCGCATGCCGCGCTCGCGCAGGATCGCGCCGACCGCGTCGATGTCGGTGACCCGGTAGGCCATCTGCTGGATGCCGGGGCCCTTGCTGTCGAGGAACTTCGCGATCGTCGACTTCTCGTTGAGCGGGGCGAGCAGCTGGATGTGGGAGCCGGAGTCACCGACGGCCATCATCGCCTCCTGCACGCCCTGCTCCTCGTTGGTCTCGCGGTGCGCCATGCGCATGCCGTAGACCTCGGTGTAGAACGTGATCGCGGCGTCCAGGTCGGGGACGGCAACGCCGACGTGGTCGATCGCGGTGAACAGGTGTGCGGGGACGTCAAGACTCATGTCTCCATGGTCGTACGCCGGTCAACATGCTCGACAGGCCATGTGACATGTCTCCCACGGGACCAAAGTCTCGGCCTCTCGCCCACGCGGTGACCCGTGGGTAAGGTCGGCCCGAGATCACCCCCCGCACCTTCTGGAGGCTCAGCCATGTCCGGTTCCGTCATCGTCGCAGGGGCTCGCACCCCCATCGGCCGTCTCCTCGGCGGGCTGAAGGGCCTCTCCGCGGCCGACCTGGGCGGCGTCGCCATCAAGGGCGCCCTGGAGAAGGCCGGCATCACCGGCGACCAGGTCGAGTACGTCGTCATGGGCCACGTCATCCAGGCCGGCGCCGGCCAGATCACCGCCCGCCAGGCCTCGGTCAAGGGCGGCATCCCGATGAACGTCCCCGCGATCACCATCAACAAGGTGTGCCTGTCGGGCATCAACGCGATCGCGCTCGCCGACCAGCTGATCCGCGCCGGCGAGCACGACATCGTGGTGGCCGGCGGCATGGAGTCCATGACGCAGGCGCCGCACCTGCTGCCGAAGTCCCGCGAGGGGTTCAAGTACGGCGACACGGCCCTGGTCGACTCGATGGCCTACGACGCGCTGTACGACCAGTTCACCGACCAGCCGATGGGCAACCTGACCGAGACCTGCAACTCGGGGACCCGCGAGCTCACCCGTGAGGAGCAGGACGCGTTCTCCGCGCGCTCCCACCAGCTCGCCGCCGAGGCGTGGAAGAACGGTGTGTTCGACGACGAGGTGGTCCCGGTCGAGATCCCGCAGCGCAAGGGCGACCCGGTCGTGGTCGCGGCCGACGAGGGCATTCGCGGCGAGACGACCGCGGAGTCGCTCGGCAAGCTGCGCCCGGCGTTCAGCAAGGACGGCACGATCACCGCGGGCTCGTCCTCGCAGATCTCCGACGGCGCCTGCGCCGTGGTCGTGATGAGCAAGGCGAAGGCCGAGGAGCTGGGCCTCGAGTGGCTCGCCGAGATCGGTGCCTCCGGCCAGGTGGCGGGGCCCGACTCGAGCCTGCAGAGCCAGCCGGCCAACGCGATCAAGAAGGCCGTGGCCAAGGAGGGCATCTCGGTTGACGACCTCGACCTCGTCGAGCTCAACGAGGCCTTCGCGGCGGTCGGCATCGTCTCCGCCCGCGAGCTCGGGATCCCCGAGGAGAAGGTCAACGTCAACGGTGGCGCGATCGCGCTCGGCCACCCGGTCGGCATGTCGGGCGCCCGGATCGTGCTGCACCTCGCGCTCGAGCTCAAGCGCCGCGGCGGTGGCGTCGGTGCGGCCGCCCTGTGCGGTGGCGGCGGGCAGGGCGACGCCCTGATCGTGCGTGTCCCGAAGAGCTGACGCAGCGGGCGACGTCGCGGGCCTCGTCGAGCGCGCACGCGCCGGCGAGGCCCGGGCGGTCGCCCGGCTGATCTCCCTGGTCGAGGACGAGTCGCCGCTGCTCCGCGAGGTGATGGCGGCGCTGGCCCCGCACACCGGGCACGCCCAGGTCATCGGCATCACCGGTTCGCCCGGCGTCGGCAAGTCCACCTCGACCAGTGCGCTGGTCACCGAGCTGCGGCGCGCCGGCAAGCGGGTCGGCGTGCTGGCGGTGGACCCGTCCTCGCCGTTCTCCGGCGGTGCGCTGCTGGGCGACCGGGTGCGGATGCAGGACCACGCGCTCGACCGCGACGTCTACATCCGCTCCATGGCCTCACGGGGCCACCTCGGCGGACTCTCGTGGAGCACCCCCCAGGCGCTGCGGGTGCTCGACGCGGCAGGCTGCGACGTGGTCCTGGTCGAGACCGTCGGGGTCGGCCAGAGCGAGGTCGAGATCGCGGGCATGGCCGACACCACGATGGTGCTGCTCGCGCCGGGGATGGGCGACGGCATCCAGGCCGCGAAGGCCGGCATCCTCGAGATCGGTGACCTGTACGTCGTCAACAAGGCCGACCGCGACGGCGCCGACCAGGTGCGCCGCGACCTGCGCTCGATGCTCCAGCTCGCGGAGCGACCCGAGGGCTCCTGGCGACCCCCGATCGTGAAGACGGTCGCTCACCGGGGTGAGGGCCTCGACGAGCTCGCGGCCGAGATCGAGAAGCACCGGGCGTGGCTGGAGTCCAGCGGCGAGCTGGAACGGCGCCGGCGCCGCCGGGCCCGCGACGAGATCGAGGCGATCGCGGTGACCGCGCTGCGCAAGCGGTGGGGCGACGTCCACGGCCGCTCCGAGCTCGACGAGCTCGCCGCGGCCGTGGTCGCGGGGGACACCGACCCCTACGCCGCCGCCGACGAGCTGCTCGCCGCCTTCAGCGACCGAGCCTGAGCCCGGCCCGGCGCGTCCGGTCGCCCCGGCAGGAGCACCGCGGCGAGCGCGACCGCCACCGTGGTGGCGAGCAGGTAGACCAGCGAGGCGTCGAACGCCGCGGCCACATCGTGCCCGGCTCGACTGCCGAGATCGTCGCGTTCGTGCCCGTCGCCCAGGTGCCGCCGCTCCCGGGCCGGGTGGAGGTCCTCGAGCGGCCGGCCGCGCGCTGCGCGGTCGCGGCGTACGACGGCGCGATGGTCGACCTGGACGCGGCGTACTCCGCGGTCGGGCGCAGCGTCACCGAGCAGGCGCGGGCGACGGGCCGGTCGTGGAGCGCTACCTCCCGCTCGGGGACCCCGAGGACCTGCTCGCCCACCGGACCGAGGTGTGCTGGCCGGTGACGGGCTGATCCCCCGCCCACTAGTGTCCGCGGGGTGATCGCCTCCGGACCCCTCATCCAGGTCGCGTGGGTCACCGACGACATCGGCGCGACCGAGCGGCTGCTCTCGGAGCAGTTCGGCGTCGGGTCGTGGACCCGCATCCCCGACGTCGTCTTCGGCCGTGACTCCACGACGCTGCGTGGCGAGCCCGTGGAGCTCACCGCCCACGTCTCGCTCGGCTACAGCGGCGACCTCCAGCTCGAGCTCATCGAGCCGGTGTCGGGCGCAGGCATCCACCGGGAGTTCCTCGCGGCCCACGGGCCCGGGCTGCACCACGTCTGCTTCGCGGTCGACGACGTCGACGCGGCCTGTGCCGCCGCCGAGGCCGCCGGGGTGCCGGTGCTGATGCGCGGGTCGATGATGGACGGGGAGATCGAGTTCGCCTACGTCGACGGGCGCGCCGGGGGAGCGCCGTACGTCGAGCTGGCCCGGATCGGGCCGCGGATGCAGGCGTTCTACGACGCGGTGCGGGCCGGATGAGGGTCGCGCTCGTCACCGGTGCGGGCGGTGGCTCGCTGGGCGAAGCGACCGCGGTCGCGCTGCGCGGGCTCGGGTTCCGCGTGCTGACCACGACGCGCACCTGCCCGGTGGCAGACGACACCCACCCGCTGGACCTCACCTCCCGCGACTCGGTGGAGGGGCTCGCCGCCTGGGTCGGGTCGAGCACCGACCGGCTCGACGTGCTCGTCAACAACGCAGGCGTCCACCTCGACCTGCGCTCGCGGTGGTCGGAGCCGCAGTTGGTCGACGGGCACGAGGTGCACTGGCGCACGAACTACCTCGGCACCGCCCACCTCACCCGGCGGCTGCTGCCGGTGCTGCTGGCGACCGCCGCCGAGCAGGACGAGGCCCGGGTGGTCAACGTGGTCTCCAAGCTGCACGACCGCGGCCGCAACGCGTGGCTCGACGGCCGGGTGACGCCGTACGACTCGTGGGCGGCGTACGGCACCTCCAAGCTCGCGCTCGTCCACGAGGCCGCCGAGATCGAGCGGCGGTACGGCGGCCGCGGGCTGCACGGCTACGCGCTGCACCCGGGCTCCGTCTACACCCACGTGGCCGACCGGGGCCTCGAGACCGCGCCGGTCCTCGCCCGGCTGCGGCGGCTCGCGGCGCCGCTCGAGCGCCGCACGCTGCTCACGCCCGAGCAGGGTGCGCGGACGACGGTGTTCTGCGCGACCTCTCCCGACGCGGTCCCGGGCGGCTACCACCGCGGCGGTGCTCCGGCCGAGCCGGCCGGGGACGCCGGTGACCGCGACGTCTCCGCCCGTCTGTGGGACGCCACCACGCGGTGGGTGGGCCCGCTCAGCTGAGGGGCAGGTGCAGCCTCGCGATCCGCTCGGGGTCGGCCAGGATGTTGATCTCGACGATCCGGCCGTCGCGCACCACCGGGCTGAAGACCGAGACCGGCTGGCCGTCGTGCGTCGACACGATCCCGACCGCGCCGTTCACCAGCACCCGCACCTGGTCGATCTCGTGGCGCCGGAAGACGATCGCGCGCGAGGCGACCTCGGCGGCGCCACGCACCAGGGCCGAGGGGCCGTGCTCGCCACCGTCGGCACGCAAGACCACGTCCGGGTCGAGCACCTCGAGGAGCGCCTCGAAGTCACCGGCGCGCGCGGCGGTCGTGAACGCGTCGAGGACCCGCCGCTGGGTGGCCCGGTCGGCCACCGGCGGCGGGGTGTCGCGGACCCGGCGGCGGGCGCGGCTGGCGAGCTGGGCCGCCGTACCGGCAGTGCTGCCGATGATCTCGCCGATCCCGTCGAACGGCACGCCGAACATGTCGTGCAGGACGAACGCCGTCCGCTCGCGCGGGCCCAGCGCGTCGAGCACGACGAGCAGCGCGAGCGTCACCTCGTCGGCCTGCTCGGCGGCCGACGCCGGATCGGCCCCGGGGTCGGGATCGAGGCGGGTCACGACCGGGTCGGGGACGTGTGCGTCCAGCGGCTCCTCGCGTCGCGAGGTGCGGGTCCGGAGCAGGTCCAGGCAGATCCGGCTGACCACGGTGGTGAGCCAGGCGGCCAGGTTGCGGATCTCCGCGGTGTCCGACCGGGTCAGCCGGAGCCAGGCCTCCTGCACCGCGTCGTCGGCTTCCGCCACCGACCCGAGCATCCGGTAGGCGACGCCGCGCAGGTGGTCGCGGTGGTGCTCGAAGTGCTCGGCGAGCTGGTCCTGGGTCTGCATCGTCAGGTTCCTCCTTCGGGGTCCGTCACTTCCTTTGACGAGCCGGACCGGCCCGACCTGACAGGAGACAGATCATGCACGCACGGATGACCCACCCGGTGTTCCTCGTTCCCGCGGCCATGGAGGCGCTGGCGGCGTACGGCCGGGCGGCCGAGGGCCTCGGCGTACCCGCGGAGACCCTGGAGATGCTGCACCTGCGCGCCAGCCAGATCAACGGGTGCAGTGTCTGCGTCGAGCTGCACTCGGGCACGCTGGAGAAGCAGGGCATGAGCCGCGAGCGGCTCGTGGCGGTGGCGGCCTGGCGTGACGCGCCGTACTTCACCGAGGCTGAGCGGGCCGCGCTCCACCTGGCCGAGGCCGTCACCCGGATCGCCGATCGTGGGGACCCGGTGCCCGACGAGGTCTGGGACGAGGCGGCGCGCCACTACGACGAGCAGGGGCTCGCCGCCCTGCTGATCGCGATCAGCTCGATCAACGTGTGGAACCGGCTCAACGCGGCGACCCGCCAGGTGGCCGGCGCCTGGACGCCCTGACTCAGGGGATCGGCATCGGGCGCCGTGCGTCGAGATCCTGGGGGCAGGCGGCGATGCCGGCCTCCAGGATGGCGCGCAGCTGACGGTCCCGATGCGGTCCGGCGGCGGTCACGACGCCCTGCACCGTGCAGCGGACCATCGTGGGGGCCGTGTTGCGACTCAGCGACTCGAGGTCGCCGGCGTCGGGGGTCGCGGTGCGCTCGGCCCACGCGACGGCGCCGGGGACCAGGTCGAGCGTGGCCCCCGCCTCCCTGCGGGTGGCCTTCAGCCGCGGCCCGGCGGCGCCGCACTGGTGCTCGATGCGCAGCAGGCCGGCGGCGAGGATCCGCTGGGTGGCCTCGGGTACGTCGAGGATGACGCCCGCGGCGATCGCCACCGGCAGCCGGAGGGGGGTGTCGTCGTCGCCGTAGCGGCCCACGAGCGAGGGGACCAGGGTGATCAGCCCCTGGCGGGCTGCGTCGCTCGTGCTGTCGTTGACCAGCCGGGCCAGCTGGGCGAGCAGCGGGTGCGTGCACCCGGGGTGGTCCGACCACGGCTCGCCGGCCAGCAGCGAGGCGGCCTCCATCATGTTGGCGCCGCGTCGCGGCGTGCGGTGCCGGCCGCGCGAGAGGGTCGGCATACCGTCTGGGACGGTGAATGAGCTCATCACGATCACCTCCCCTCAAGAATCCTCCTGCCGGGGCGGCGAGGGCAACCCCCCGTGGCGCCAAGCACTAGTGTCCACACGTGGCTCTCCCCTTCGACCCGATCGACGAGGCCGCCCGGCAGTGGGGCACGCACTGGGACGGCGTGCCCGCGATGCACGCGGTGACCTCGCTGATGCGGGTGCAGCAGCTGGTGATCGGCCGCCTCGACGCGATCTTGAAGCCGCACGGGCTCACGTTCGCGCGCTACGAGGCGCTGGTGCTGCTGGTCTTCTCCTCGCGTGGCTCGCTGCCGCTGGGCAAGATGGGCGAGCGGCTGCAGGTGCACCCCACCTCCGTCACCTCGATCGTGCGCCGCTTGGAGGCGGCGGAGCTCGTCGTACGCCGGGCCCACCCCGAGGACGGTCGGGCCGTGCTGGCCGAGATCACCCCGGAGGGCAGGAGGCTGGTCGAGGTCGCGACGGCGGACCTGCTCGAGGCCGGGTTCGCTCTCGACGCGCTCAACGAGGCGCAGCTCACCCAGCTCTCGGCCCTGCTCGCCCCCGTCCGTGAGTCGGCCGGGGACTTCTAGGTCCGCTGGCTCGTCGGGAGCGCCGGGGCGTGCTCGACCGGGGCGTCCAGGGGCGGGTTGGGCAGGAACGACAGCCACCGGGGCAGCCACCAGGTGCGGTCACCGAGGACCGAGAGCACCGAGGGCAGCAGCACACCGCGCACGATCGTGGCATCGAGCAGGATCGCGACCGCCAGGCCGACGCCGAGCTGCTTGAAGACGGTCATCGACAGGGTCGCGAACACCGCGAACACCGCGACCATGATCGCGGCGGCACTCGTGACCACGCCGGCCGAGATGCCGATGCCGTGGGCGACCGCCTCGCGGGTCGGCAGGCCGTGGTCGTGCGCCTCGCGGATCCGCGAGACCACGAACACGTGGTAGTCCATCGAGAGACCGAACAGGATCACGAACGAGAAGAGCGGGATCCAGGACTCGATGGCGCCGACGCCGCGCGCGCCCACGAGTCCAGCCCCCCAGCCGTGCTGGAAGACCGCGACCATCACGCCGAAGGCGGCGGCCATCGACAGCACGTTCAGGAAGACCGAGACGGCGGCGATCGTCACGGACCTGAACGCGGCGAGCATGAGGACGAACGCGAGCACGAGGACGAAGAGCACCACCGGCACGATCGACTTCTGCAGCTGGGCGTTGAAGTCCTGGGAGAACGCCAGGTTGCCCGAGATGTAGGCCTGGGTGCCCGGCACCCGGTCGAACGTGGCCGGCACGACGTCCTCGCGCAGCGTCTCGAGCGCCCGCACCGAGGTCGCGTCGGAGCCGTCGCCGGCGAGCGGTACGTCGAGCTCCACGACGCCCTCGTCGGGGTGCGGGGTCACGAGCACGGGTCGGTGCACGAGCCCGGTCGCGATGGCCTGGGAGCGGAAGGCGTCGATGGCCGCTGCGAGCTCGGGGCTCTCGACGTCCGGCGTCTTGACCACGACGTGGGCGGGGGCCGGACCGCCGGGGAAGGCGGCGGTGATCCGCTCGTAGCTGCGCATGATGCTCGCATCACCGGGCAGCATCTTCTCCAGGCTGAGCTTCTCGGTGTGGATGCCGAGGGCCGGAGCGGCGAGCGCCCCCAGGAACAGCACTGACACCAGCGCGGAGATGCCGGGGCGGCGCAGCACGACCCCGAGGACAACCGCCCAGACCTTGCTGCCCCCGCCGGGCCGCCGCATCCGGGCCAGTCCCGGGACCTTGCCGAGCTCGACCCGGTCGCCCAGGAGCGAGAGCAGGGCCGGCAGCACGGTCACCGAGCCCAGCACGGCCACGAGGACGACCAGGATCGCCGCCGTACCGAAGCCGTCGAACAGCAGCATGCCCGACAGGTACATCCCCGCCATGGCCGCGACGACGGTCAGCCCCGAGACGAGCACCGAGCGCCCGGACGTGGCCGCCGCGACGGCGAGCGCCGTGCGGGCGTCGCGACCTCGGACGCGCTCCTCGCGCTCGCGGCGCAGGTAGAACATGCAGTAGTCGACGCCGACCGCGAGGCCGACGAGCAGCATCACCGAGCTGGTCGAGGTGTCCAGGTGCATCCGGTGGCTCACCAGGGCGAGCACGCCGTTCGCGGCCAGGAACGAGGTCAGCGCGAGGCCGACGGGCAGCACCGCCGCCAGCAGCGCGCCGAACGCGACGAGCAGGATGCCGAGCGCGAGCGGGACCGCGGTCCACTCGGCGCGCTGGAAGTCGCGGCCGATCGTGTCGTTGAACCACTGGTTGGCAGAGCCGTCGCCGAACTGGTCGATGCGGACCTGGGGGTGTGCGTCCCGGGTCGCCTCCGCCGCGTCGACCAGCGGTTGCACGCGGTCGGCGGCAGTCATCGGGTCCCCGGTCATCGAGGCACGGACGAGGACGGAGTGGCCGTCCGCGGAGACCAGCCTGCTGTCGTAGGGGTCCGGCAGGTCGGCGACCCGGCCCGTGGCCTGCAGGCGGGCCATCAGGTCGGCCACCGTGTCCCGCACCACGGGGTCGGTCGCGTCCCCGGCGCTGGTGAGGAGGAACATCTCGGTCGCCGGCACCTCGAGCCCGGCGTCGTCGAGGATGCGGATCGCCCGCGCGGAGTCGCCCTTGGCGTACTCGTCCTCGGTCATCTGCCGCTGCCCGGCGAGCGACCCGGCCGTGGTCGCGACCACGACGAGGACCACCCAGCCGACGATGGCGAGCGTGCGGTGGCGCACGCTCCAGCCGCCCATGGCGGCGGCGATGTTGCGCCCGGCCATGCCCCAGCGTCCCGCGCGACGTGCCGGGCGTGGAGAGGACAAGGTCCCGCTGTCGGCGGCGCGTGCCAACATCCGAGGATGGTGACTGCCGACGACGTGCGCAGGGTCGGACTGGCGCTGCCGCGCACCTACGAGTTCTTCACCGGCGGACGCTTCAAGCTCAAGGTGCGCCAGATCGTCTACGTCGGGTTCTCGCGCGACGAGACCACGATGGGGTTCGGCTATCCGCGCGACGCCCGGGACGGACTCATCGAGTCCGACCCGGCGACGTTCTTCCTGCCACCCGCGCGCGACCTGCGCTACCAGTGGGTCTGCGCCCGGCTCGACCGCCTCGACCCCGACGAGATGCGCGAGCTGGTCACCGACGGGTGGCGGATGTGCACCCCGCGGATGCTGCACGACCTGCCCGACATGGAGCCGCCAGCAGCGGCCGCCTGGTCGGCAATGGACGCGGGGGAGTGGGAGGAGCTGGGCGCCCTGTTCCACCCCTCCCTGCACTTCACCGACGGGACGGTGTCCCTGAGCGGCCGCGCCCAGGTGCTCGCCCACCTGCGTTCGCACCCCACCCCGAGGCCGCCCACCTCCGTCGAGATCCGCGACGGGCAGGTCTACCGCTGGGTGCGGTGACGCGATGATCCCCCGGGCTGGACGCTGCAGGTGAAACCGCCGCCACCGGCCCGGTCCCCGCCACCCCTTGGCGCATTTACTAGGACGTCCTACTATTTCGTCATGACGGAGAGCGCACGCAACCGCTGGCAGGCCCGCTACGACGCCTCCCGGGTCCGCACGGCCGACTTCACGACGCTGAGCGGCCTCGAGGTGGCCCCGGCGTACGGCACCGACGACTCGGAGTGGCCAGGCGAGTTCCCCTACACGCGCGGTCTCTACCCGACCGGCTACCGCGGACGCACCTGGACGATCCGGCAGTTCGCCGGGTTCGGCAACGCGCGGCAGACCAACGAGCGCTACCGGATGATCCTGGGGCGCGGTGGCGGCGGGCTCAGCGTCGCGTTCGACATGCCCACGCTGATGGGCCGCGACTCTGACGACCCGCGCTCGCTGGGCGAGGTCGGCCACTGCGGGGTGGCGATCGACTCGGCGGCCGACATGGAGATCCTCTTCGACGGCATCGACCTCGGTGACGTCACCACGTCGATGACGATCAGCGGACCGGCCGTCCCGATCTTCTGCATGATGATCGTCGCCGCCGAGCGCGCCGGGGTGGACACCACCCAGCTCAACGGCACCCTCCAGACCGACATCTTCAAGGAGTACATCGCCCAGAAGGAGTGGATCTTCGGGCCCGAGCCGCACCTGAGGCTGATCGGCGACCTGATGGAGTACTGCGCCGAGAACATCCCGGCGTACAAGCCCCTCTCGGTGTCCGGCTACCACATCCGCGAGGCCGGCTCGACGGCCGCGCAGGAGCTCGCGTTCACGCTCGCCGACGGCTTCGGGTACGTCGAGCTCGGGCTGTCGCGCGGTCTCGACGTCGATGTGTTCGCGCCCGGCCTGTCGTTCTTCTTCGACGCCCACGTGGACTTCTTCGAGGAGATCGCGAAGTTCCGCGCGGCCCGCCGCATCTGGGCCCGTTGGATGCGCGACGTCTACGGCGCGACCACCGAGAAGGCGCAGTGGCTGCGCTTCCACACCCAGACCGCCGGGGTCTCGCTGACCGCCCAGCAGCCCTACAACAACGTGGTCCGCACCGGCATCGAGGCGCTCTCGGCCGTGCTCGGCGGCACCAACTCGCTGCACACCAACGCGCTCGACGAGACCCTCGCGCTGCCCAGCGAGCAGGCGGCCGAGATCGCGCTGCGCACCCAGCAGGTGATCATGGAGGAGACCGGGGTCGTCAACGTCGCGGACCCGCTCGGCGGCTCCTGGTACGTCGAGGAGCTCACCGACCGGCTCGAGGCCGAGGCGAGCGCGATCTTCGACAAGATCCTCGCGATGGGTGGCTCGACACTGACCTCGGACCGGCCCGCGGAGATCGCCGAGGCCGTGCGCCGGGGCGACGACCCGGTCACCCGGGGTCTCCTGCACGGCATCGACGAGGGCTGGTTCATGTCCGAGATCGCCGAGGCGGCCTTCCAGTACCAGACCGCGCTCGAGAAGGGCGACAAGCGGATCGTCGGGGTCAACTGCCACGAGGAGTCGGTCACCCACGACCTGGAGATCCTGCGGGTCTCCCACGAGGTCGAGGTCGACCAGGTCCGCGAGCTGGACGCCCGCCGCCAGGGCCGTGACGACGCGTCGGTGCGCAACGCCTTGGCCCGGATGGTCGAGGCCGCCCGCGCCGAGGAGAACCTGATCGAGCCGATGCTCGACGCCGTACGCGCCGAGGCGACCCTGGGCGAGATCTGCGACGCGTTGCGCGCCGAGTGGGGGGAGTACCGCGAGCCGGCCCGCTTCTGAGCCACGACCCGGGCGCAGGTTCGGAGGTCCCGGGTCTACCCGTCAGTAGCGACCAGGCGTCCCGAGACCGTCGGCCTGCCGCCGGGGGACTTCCGGCCCGGGTGAGGCGCCGCGGGGTCTGGTGGAATCGTCATCGTGGATCTTGCTCAGGCACTCGCGTCCCTGCCCGCCAACCCCCGCGTCGTCGTGACCGGCAACCACGCTACGCCGTGGCACACGGTCAAGCTGGTCGACGAAGCGTTGGACGAGTACCGCCTCTGGGCGCTGAACGGTCAGCCGCAGCTCCCCAATCGCGAGGGCGTGATCCTCGAGACCTCCTTCGTGGGCCCCGGCCAGCGCAAGAGCCCGCGGCTGAGCTACGTGCCCTCGCGCCTGTCGATGGTGCCCTCGCTGTTCGGCAAGCAGCTGCCGCCGGACGCGGTGGTCCTGCACACGACCGCCCCGCGTGACGGCAAGGTGTCCCTCGGCGTGGAGGTCAACGTCCTGCCCGCCGCGATCGAGGCCGTACGCCGCAACGGCGGCATCGTGATCGCCCAGGTCAACCACAACATGCCGTGGACCTTCGGCGACGCGCTGGTCGACGTCGACCAGATCGACGTGTTCGTCGACGCCGACGAGCCGATGCCGACCGCCCCGGTGAGCAGCGTCGACGAGACGGCCGCCCGGATCGGCGAGCTGGTCGCCGCTCGGGTCTCCGACGGGTCCACGCTTCAAGCCGGCATCGGTGCCGTGCCCGACGCGACCATGCACGGACTCACCAGCCGCAGCGGGCTGCGGGTGTGGACCGAGATGTTCTCCGACAGCGTTCTCGCGCTGGAGAAGATCGGCGCCCTCGACCGCAGGATCCCGATCTCCGCGTCGTTCCTCTTCGGCTCGCCCGACCTGCTCGAGTGGGTCGACGGCAACGAGCGCGTCGAGATGGTGCGCACCGAGGTCACCAACGACCCGGGCCGGATCGCCCGCAACCCCAAGATGGTCAGCGTCAACACCGCGCTCCAGGTCGACCTGTTCGGCCAGGCCAACGCCTCGCGCATCAACGCGCGCATCCACTCCGGCTTCGGCGGCCAGACCGACTTCATCGTCGGCGCCATGCACAGCGCCGGCGGCCAGGCCTTCCTGGCGCTGCGCTCGTGGCACCCGAAGGCCAACTGCTCCACGGTCGTCCCCATGGTCGACGAGCCCATCACCTCCTTCCAGATGAGCGCGATCGTCACCGAGCAGGGTCTGGCCGAGGTGTTCGGCAACGACCAGCGCGAGCAGGCCCGCCAGATCATCGAGAACGCCGCCCACCCGAGCGTGCGCGAGGAGCTGCGCGAGGAGGCCGTGGCCCTGGGCCTCGCCTGAGCCACCTGCGAGTGGCACCCCCTTCCTCCCTAGGATGGGGACCATGACGCAGCAGCCGTTCTCCCGCCCGGGAGCGATCGACCTCTCGGGACTCAAGAGCCCGGCGGCCCCGCCGGTACCTGGAGCGCCGGCGGGGGCCACCGCCGGCGGTTCGTCGTACGCCGTGCAGGTGAGCGAGCAGAACTTCCAGTCGACCATCGAGTCGTCCACGACGGCCCCGGTGCTCCTGGCGTTCTACTCGCCCAGCCGGATGCCCGAGAGCGCCCAGCTGGCGCGCGACCTGGAGACGCTCTCAGGTGAGTTCGAGGGCCGGTTCCTCGCCGGCCTCGTCGACATCGACCAGGTGCCGGCCATCGCCCAGGCGATGCAGATCCCCTCGGTGCCGCTGGTGGTCGCGGTGCTCGACGGCCGCCCGGCCCCGCTGTTCCAGGACGTGCTGCCGCTCGAGGAGCTGCGTGCCGCCCTCACCCAGGTCATGCAGCAGCTCACCGTCAACGGCGTCGCCGGTCGGCACCAGCCGCGCCACGCCGCCCCGGCCGAGGGGGCCGAGGACGACGAGGCGGCCTTCGACCCGCGTTACGCCGCGGCCCAGGAGGCGCTCGGCGCCGGCGACGTCGACGGCGCGGTGGCGGAGTACCAGCGGCTCGTGGACGCCAACCCCGCCGACACCGAGGCCGCCGCCGGACTGGCGATGGCCAAGCTGCTCCAGCGCACCCAGGGCATCGACCTGACCGAGGCCCGGGCCGCCGCGGCGGCCAGCCCCGACGACGTCGACGCCCAGACGATGGTCGCCGACCTGGACATGCTCGGCGGCCACGTCGACGATGCGTTCAACCGGTTGATCGACCTGGTCCGGCGTACCTCCGGCGACGAGCGCAACGCGGCGCGCGAGCACCTGCTCGGGCTCTTCGGTGCGGTCGGCAGCGACGACCCGCGGGTGCTCAAGGCCCGCCAGAACCTCGCGTCTGCCCTCTTCTGATCTCGATGAGGCTCGTCACGGGCTTCACGCGGGCCAAGGGCGCCGAGCCCAACCTCGACCGGTGGGTCGTCACCGACGGGTGGGCCGCGGTGATCGACGGGGTGAGCCCGCGAGGGAGTGACCTCGTGGCCGCCACGGCGGCCACCGTCGCACTGGTCGACGACCTGATGGGCACGATCGAGGCCGCCGGATCCGATGGGGACCCGATGGGGATCGTGGAGAGGCTCACCGAGGTCACCGCTGCCCATCAGGGTGTCGAGCGGCCGGCGGCCGCCGCGGTGATCTTCTGTCGTGCCGCGATGCAGGCGCTCGTGATCGGCGACGGCTGGGTCGGCATCGACGGCGAGGCCCGTTTCCACGACCATCGCTACGAGGCCGTCGTGACCGAGGCACGTCGCGCGATCACGCAGGCCGCTCTCGCGGCAGGGTGTTCGGTGGAAGAGCTGCGCCGCGACGACCCCGGTCGGCGGGCGGTGCACGAGCTGCTCGTCGCAGAGGCAACGCTGCGCAACGTCGACGCCGACGGACCGTACTTCTACTCCTGCCTCGACGGTCGCCCGGTGCCGCGACGTCTGGTGGCCGTCGTCGACGTCCCGCCGGGTGCACGACACCTCTGCCTCGCCTCGGACGGCTACCCGGTCCTCGCCGCGACCTGGGAGGAGAGCGAGCGCGCACTGTTCGCCGACCTCGAGGCGGACCCGCTCCGGATCGGTCGGCACGCCGGCCCGAAGGCGCTCGCCCCGGGAGCGGAGACCTTCGACGACCGGACCTTCGTGCTGCTCGAGCTCTAGCGCTGCGTCCCAGAAGTTCTTGGGCGCTTCGCGCCCCCATGGCACGCACCCCGCTTGCGTTGCCGACGCTTGCGAGACGGGCGGGTATGGCGGCGCCTTGCGCTGCACACACCCTGAGAACGCCAGCCGTTCAACGACTTCCGAGACGCGGCACTAGCGAGCGAGGCCGTCTAGCACGGCTCGGATCGCGGGTGAGGCGGCCATGCTGCGGCGAAAGACCGCGATCACGTCGCGGGTGGGTGCGGGGTCGTGGGCGGGCACGGCGACCAGCTCGTCGCCCAGGGGAGCGCGGCCGAGCCGGGGAATGAGCGCGATGCCGAGACCGGCGCGCACGAGGGCCAGGTGGGACTCGAACTCCACGGACTGGTGGGCGATGCGGGGGACCCGGCCGGTGCCGTCGTACATCCGGGTCAGCCACTGGCGGCAGATCGTGCTCTCGGGCGTCGCGATCCAGCCCTCGTCCAGGAGGTCGCGCGGGGTGACCCGGTCGCGACCGGCGAGCGGGTGGTCGACATGGACGATGACGTCGGCGACGTCCTGGCCGATCACGCGCGACTCGAGGTGGTCGGGGATCGGGATCGAGAGGTCGCCCCACCGGTGCACCACTCCGAAGTCGCTCTGGCCGGTGGCCACCAGGTCGATGGTCTCCCAGGGCTCGCGCTCGGTGAGCGAGACCGTGAGACCGGGATGCGCCGAGCACAGGGCGCTCACGGTCGGGGCGACCAGTCCGCGCATCGCGGTGGAGAACGCGGTGAGCCGCACGTTCCCGGTGACGCTGCCGGCGCGCTGGTGCAGCCCGGCCTCGAGCTCCTCGAGGTCGGCGAGCAGGCGGGCGCCCGCCTCGACGAGCTGACGGCCGTGGTCGGTGAGCATCACGCCGCGCCCGACCCTCTCCAGCAGCGGGACCCCGGTCTGTCGCTCGAGGCGCTTGACCTGTTGGGAGACCGCGCTGGGGGTGAACCCGAGGGTCTCGGCCGCGGCGACCACGGAGCCCTCCGCGTCGACGGCTCGCAGGCTGCTCAGGGCAGTGAGGTCGATCATGTAGCGAGGCTACCGGGATTCATGCAGAACAGTTTGCTGGTACTTCATGGTTGTGTCGGCTTTGCTGGCTCTCGTGAACAGACGCGACTCCCTGCTGGCCGCCGTGGTCGCCATCATCTGGGGCTTCAACTTCGTGGTGATCGACTGGGGCATGGCCGGCGTGCCGCCGCTGCTGTTCGTCGCGGTGCGGTTCACGGCAGTGCTCGTCCCGGCGGTCTTCCTCGTCCCCCGGCCCGAGGTGTCGTGGCGGGTGCTGATCGCGGTGGGGGCGCTCATGTCGCTGGGCCAGTTCGGCCTGCTCTACGTCTCGATGGATGTCGGGATGCCGCCGGGTCTCGCGGCGCTGGTGCTCCAGGCGCAGGTGATCTTCACCGTCGTGATCGCCGCAGGCGTGCTGCGCGAGCTGCCGACCCGGCCGCAGGTCACGGGCGTGCTCGTCGGCACGGTCGGGCTGGTCGTCGTCGGGCTGGGACGCGGGGGGCACGTGAGCCTGGCGGCCCTGGTGCTCTGCCTGTCGGCCGCATTGTCGTGGGGTGCCGGGAACGTCGTGTCGCGCGCCTCCGGGGTGCGTGGCGGGCTGTCGCTGACGGTCTGGTCGGCGCTCGTCGTACCGATCCCGATGCTCGCCCTCTCCCTCGCGGTCGACGGTCCGGTCGCGGTGACCGATGCGCTCGCGTCCTTCTCCTGGCAGGCCGGGGTCTCGACGCTCTACACGGCCGGGTTGGCCTCGCTCGTGGGGTACGGCGTGTTCAACACGCTGCTCGCCCGCAACCCGCCGTCGGCGGTGGTGCCGTGGGTGCTGCTCGCGCCGGCCGTCGCGATGGCGTCGGCCTGGCTGCTCCTCGACCAGCGGCCGAACGCCGCCGAGCTCACCGGGGGAGCGGTGCTCATCCTCGGCGTGCTCGTGGCGATGCGTCCGCCGGCGCGACCCTCAGGCGGCCGGACCCTTGGCGCGGACGTCGGCGACGGAGTCCATGGCCCGGCGCAGCTCGGCCAGCCAGTCACCCTCGTGCTGGCCGACGAGGCGGACGCACCAGGCGAGCGCATCGGCTCGTGACCGGGCGACACCGGCGTCGACCAGGGTGTCGAGCACGAGCCGCTGGGGCTGGCGCAGCCGCGTCATGACCGGGGCGGCGACGTGGGTCCACAGCTCGCGGTGCTCGCCGACGGCCACGCCCCAGGAGACCTTGCGCTCGAAGCGGTGCTGGGCCTCGCTGGCGATCTCCATCCGGCGCTCCCGGGTGTCCTCGCGGAACCCCGATGCCCGCCCCGCCCGCGCCTCGGCCAGCGCGGCCTCGGTCGGCTCCTGGAGATCCACGTCGGGGATCGTCAGCACGACCGTGATCTCCTCGCGGTCGATGGCGATGTCGGCGGGGGCGCTCTGCCACTGCGCCGGCAGCCGGCCGGCGAACCAGCCGGTCACTCGCTCTCTCTGTTCGTTTGTAATCATGTAATCATCTTTGCGCGGTGTACCAAGCCGGTGGCCGGTGATCTCCGTCGTTTGGTCACCAACGACAGAGGTCGCGCGCGAGATGTTGTCGTTGGTGACCAAACGACAACCCTTCCGAGGTCCGGGAGACGGCCGAGGCCGGGGGATCTAGCTCAGCGGCCGCCGGACTCGGTGTACGCCGGCCCCGAGGCGCCCAGGTTGGCCAGCGCCGAGGCCACCCGGCGGGCGGTGAAGTCGGCGCACCGCTCGCGCGCCTGCTCGGGGGTGCAGAACTCCGCGGACCGGATCTCTCGGGTCTGGCGGACGATGGTGTCGGTGATCGAGGCGTCGTGCGCGCCCCCGTCGAAGACCAGGCACAGGGCGTCGTCCCAGCCGCTCCAGGGCGGCAACCAGTCGGTGAGCAGCAAGGGGCCGGGCTCGATCAGCAGCCCCAGCTCCTCCTCGACCTCGCGTGCGACGGCGAGCTGCGGCGACTCACCGACCTCGACGACCCCGCCGGGCAGGTCCCAGTCCTGCTTGTACGTCAGCTGGCACAGCAGCACCCGATCGTCGCGGTCGC
Organism: Nocardia sp. 149-1B; assembly: GCF_057747975.1. Classification (NCBI taxonomy): domain Bacteria; kingdom Bacillati; phylum Actinomycetota; class Actinomycetes; order Mycobacteriales; family Nocardiaceae; genus Nocardia; species Nocardia sp. 149-1B. Next base: position 3,058,514 of record NZ_CM173233.1, on the reverse strand, counting down.
GGATGAGCATCTGGCTGATCGCGCGCTTGCGGGGGAGGAAGGAGTTGAGCAGCGCTCGGAACCCCTCCGGCTCGTGGGCGGGTACGTCGGTGGCGAGCCGGGCGTAGACGATCCGGTCGACGGTGCGTCCCTCGACCGTCACGCCTCGCATCACGCCCTCGCGGCGCAGCCCGGACCAGGTCGCGATCCGCTGGGCGTTCTCGTCGTCGGGGTCGACCAGGGCCTCGACCCGGGCGTGCCCGGCCAGCGCGGCGGCCACCTCGTGGCGCACCACGTCGACCGGTTGGTCGGGGGCCCAGGCGATCCGGGCGATGCCCTCCGCGACGGTGGTCACGGAGGTCGGCTGCTCGGTCACGCTGGAACTCTACCGACGGGCCCTGGCCGCTGCCGAGTCCCAAGCGTCACTCCGGCACCACCTGGCCGCCGGTACCCGCGCCGCTAGACCCGCTTGCGGAACCACACCGTCGCCAGCGGCGGCACCACGATCGTGGCGTGCGCGGGCTGGCCGGACCACTCGCCCTCGACCGCCGTGACCGCCCCGAAGTTGCCGACCCCGGACCCGCTGTAGACGCCGGCGTCGGTGTTGAGCACCTCGTCCCACTCCCCGGCCGAGGGGAGCCCGAGCCGGTAGTCGTCGTGGGGGACGGCCGCGAAGTTGGAGACGCAGACCAGGTCGGCGTCACCGCCCCGGCGGATGAACGAGAAGACGTTGCGGCCGGCGTCGTTGGCGTCGATCCACTGGAATCCCTCGGGCTCGTGGTCGCGGGCCCACAGGGCGGGGGAGGCGACGTAGGCCGTGTTGAGGTCGCGCACCAGCGACTGCACGCCCCGGTGCTCGGGGTGGTCGAGCAGCCACCAGTCGAGCTCGCGCGACTCCGCCCACTCCGACTCCTGGCCGAGCTCGACGCCCATGAACAGCAGCTGCTTGCCGGGGTGAGCCCACATGAATCCGAGGTAGGCGCGCAGGTTGGCGAGCTGCTGCCACCGGTCACCCGGCATCTTGCGCAGCAGGGAGCCCTTGCCGTGGACGACCTCGTCGTGGCTGATCGGCAGCACGAAGTTCTCCGACCACGCATAGACGAGCGAGAACGTCATCTCGCCGTGGTGGTAGGCGCGGTGCACCGGCTCGTGCGCCATGTAGTCGAGGGAGTCGTGCATCCAGCCCATGTTCCACTTGAAGCCGAAGCCCAGGCCGTCGTGGGCGGTCGGCCGGGTGACGCCGGGCCACGAGGTCGACTCCTCGGCGATCGTGGTGATGCCGGGGACCCGCTTGTAGACGGTGGCGTTCATCTCCTGGAGGAACTGGACGGCCTCGAGGTTCTCGTGGCCGCCGTGGATGTTCGGGCTCCACTCGCCCTCCTCGCGGGCGTAGTCGAGGTAGAGCATCGAGGCGACGCCGTCGACGCGCAGGCCGTCGGCGTGGAACTCCTCGAGCCAGTAGAGCGCGTTCGCGTAGAGGAAGTTGCGGACCTCGCGGCGGCCGAAGTTGAAGATGTGGGAGCCCCACTCCTTGTGCCACCCGCGCTGCGGGTTGGGGTCCTCGTAGAGGGGTGTGCCGTCGAACCGCGCCAGCGCCCACTCGTCGGTCGCGAAGTGGCCGGGCACCCAGTCGAGGATCACGCCGACGCCGGCCTGGTGCAGCCGGTCGACCAACAGCCGGAAGCCATCGGGGTCGCCGAAGCGCGCGTCCGGGGCGAAGTACGACGTCACGTGGTAGCCCCACGAGCCGCCGAACGGGTGCTGCATCACCGGCATCAGCTCGACGTGGGTGAAGCCGAGCCCGGCGATGTACTCCGGCAGCTCCTCGGCGAGCTCCGCCCATGACCAGAACCGGCCGTCGGGGTGCTTCTTCCACGACGCCAGGTGCATCTCGTAGATGCTCATCGGCGAGGCGACCGGCTGGCGCTTCGCGCGCTCCTCCAGCCACGCCTGGTCACCCCACGAGTAGCTCGACTCGTAGACCTTCGAGGCGGTGTCGGCGGGCTTCTCGGCCCACTGCGCCATCGGGTCGGCCTTCTCGCGCCACTGCCCGTCGGGGCCGAGGATGGCGTACTTGTACGCCGTGCCGGCGCCGACGTCCGGGACGAACAGCTCCCACACGCCGGAGGTGCCGAGCTGGCGCATCGGGTGCTCGCGGCCGTCCCAGCTGTTGAAGTCGGCCTTGATCCGGATCGCGCGAGCGGAGGGGGCCCAGACCGCGAACGACGTGCCGCTCACCGGCTCGAGGGCGCCGGGGTAGTGGTGGACCCGGGCGCCGAGGACCTCCCAGAGCTGCTCGTGGCGGCCCTCGTTGATCAGGTGCAGGTCCATCTCGCCGAGCGTGGGGAGGAACCGGTACGGGTCGTCCACGACGATCTCGTCGCTGCCGTAGCTCACGGCGACCCGGTAGTCGGGCACGTCCGGCAGCGGGATGACCCCGGCCCACACGCCCTCGTGCTCGTGGGTGAGCTCGGCCTCCCCGGACGTGCCGGAGCCGTCGCGCCAGCGCACGACCACGCGGCTCGCGAGCGGGCGGAGCACTCGTACGGTCACGGCGCCCTCGTGGGGGTGGGGACCCAGCACGCCGTGCGGGTTGCCGTGCTCACCGTGGGCGATCTGGTGGAGCTCTCCGGTGGAGACCGGCTGTACGGCGGGTGCCGCAGGGGTCGCGGACGTAGCTGGGGCCGCCGGGGCCTCGGCGGCCGCGGGGGTGGCCGGACCCGCCGGCGCAGCGGCCGGCGCGGGGCTCGTGGACAACTTGTTCTTCTTCACGGTCATGCCGCTCCGATCCTCGCCACGGCCTCGAGTGGGATGGCCACCCAGGTCGGACGGTTGCGTGTCTCGTACACGGTCTCGTACACCGCCTTGTCGGCGACATAGGCATCCAGCAGGACCCGCTGCTCGTCGGTGAGCTCGGCGCCTGCGTAGGCGTTCAGGAAGTGGTTGCGGTTGCGGTTCGCCCACTCCTCGGCACGGTAGGCGCGCTGGCTGGCGCCCTCGGGCTGGTCCTCGGCGAACTGGCGCTCGACCACGTGCGGGACGTAGTCGAAGGAGCGCAGCATGCCCGCGACGTCGCGCCACACCGAGTCGGGCAGCAGCCGCTCGGCCAGGGGTCTGGCCGGCTCGCCCTCGAAGTCGACGATCTTCCAGCCCAGGCTGGTGCGCAGGGTCTGGCCCAGGTGCAGGTCGCCGTGGATCTGCTGGACCTCGACGCTCCCCAGGGCACGCAGGTGCTCGTACGTCGACCTCAGCCTCTCGGCGTGGGCCGCGAGCTCGGGCACGATCTCCAGCGCCGCGTCGAGTCGGGTCAGCATCGCGCCGGCCAGCTCGGCCACCGCGTCGGCATCGAGCCGCTGGACCGGGAAGTTCGCCGCCAGGTCGTCGTGCACCTCGCGCAGCGCCTCTCCCAGCCGGGAGGCTTCGGCGGCGAAGTCGCCGCCGGCCTCGTGGGCGTGCAGGTCGCCCTCGGCGAACAGGTTGCGCGCGCTGGTCAGCGCGAGGTCCCAGCCGTCGCTGGCGGTGCGGAGGAACTGCTGCAGCATCCCCAGCTGCATGGTCGTGCCCGAGCGCTCCTCGGCGTCCGGGTCGGCCTCCCAGTCGACCCAGTCGAGCCAGCCGTACAGCGCCGCGATGTGGACGGAGCCGGCCTTGGTGAGCACCTCGTGGACGCTGATGTCCGGGTTGACGCCCGGGGTGATCTTGCGGAACACCTTCATCAGGCAGTCCTCGCCGTACGCCACCGAGGAGTTGGACTGCTCGCCGGAGAACAGCGTGGAGTGGGCGCTCAGGTCGAGGTCGTGGCCGGGCAGCCGGTGGAAGCGCAGCCCGCTCTCGTCGTCGCTGAGGTTGCCCCCCGGCTCGCGGGCGGCGCGGTCGAAGGCCCGCAGCCAGCTGTCCATCGCCTCGCGGTCGTGCAGAGCGTCGTAGGCGTGGACCCAGCCGTGGCCGGGTTCGTCCCACCAGCCGATGAACGCGTGGTCGAGCCGGCCCTCCGGCTCGGTGTAGAACGACATCGGGACCTGGTAGACCTCGGAGCCGCCGGGGCCGTCGGAGTAGGCGACCTCGACCAGGTCGATCACCACCCGGGGGGCCTCGTCGCTGTCGCGTGGGACCTCGCCGACCCGGCGTACCGAGGCGACCTCGAAGGGCCTGCCCTTGCCGCCGAACCACCGGGTGCGCTCGAGGTAGCGGGCGAACACGTCGGTCTCGGTCTGCTCGGGCGTCGGGTCGACGGGCGTGGCGGGCGTGGTGGGATCGTCGGTGCTCACAGCAGCTGCACCTCCTCGGTGGTCTCGGGGACCGTCAGTCGGAACCAGTAGAAGCCGTAGCCCGCCAGCGTGAGCAGGTACGGCAGCTCCCCGATCTCGGGGAACGGGACCCGGCCGAGGAGCTCGACGGGGCGCCGGCCCTCGAAGCGGCGCAGGTCGAGCTCCACCGGCTGCGGGAACCGGGAGAGGTTGTTGACGCACAAGATGATGTCCTCGGTGCCGTCCTCCGCGACGTACTCGCGCACGTAGGAGAGCACCGTCGGGTTGGAGCCGCCGAGGTCGTGGAACGACCCGAGGCCGAACGCCGGGTGGTTGCGACGGGTGTGGATCATCCGCCGGTTCCAGTGCAGCAGGGACGAGGTGTTCTCGAGCTGGGCCTCGACGTTGACCGACTGGTACCCGAACACGGGGTCCTGGATCACCGGCCGGTCGAGCTTGCCCGGTGTGGCCGAGGAGAACCCCGCGTTGCGGTCGGCGGTCCACTGCATGGGGGTGCGTACGCCGTCGCGGTCACCGAGCCAGATGTTGTCGCCCATCCCGATCTCGTCGCCGTAGTAGAGGACCGGCGATCCGGGGAGCGAGAGCAGCAGCGCGTTGAACAGCTCGATCTGGTTGGTGTCGTTGTCCAGCAGGGGAGCCAGGCGCCGGCGGATGCCGATGTTCGCCTTCATGCGCGGGTCCTTGGCGTACTCGCCCCACATGTAGTCGCGGTCCTCGTCGGTGACCATCTCGAGGGTCAGCTCGTCGTGGTTGCGCAAGAAGATGCCCCACTGACAGGTGTCGGGGATCGGCGGGGTCTGCTCGAGGATCTCCGAGATCGGGAACCGCGACTCCCGGCGCACCGACATGAAGATGCGCGGCATCACCGGGAAGTGGAACGCCATGTGGCACTCGTCGCCGCCGACCGAGAAGTCGCCGAAGTACTCCACGACGTCCTCGGGCCACTGGTTGGCCTCGCAGAGCAGCACCCGGCCGGGGTACTCGTCGTCGACGACCTTGCGGACCTTCTTGAGGAAGTCGTGGGTCTCGGGCAGGTTCTCGCCGTTCGTGCCCGGCCGCTCGTAGAGGTACGGGACGGCGTCGAGCCGGAAGCCGTCCATGCCCATGTCCATCCAGAAGCGGATCGCGTCGATGATCGCCTCGTGGACGGCCGGGTTGTCGAAGTTGAGGTCCGGCTGGTGGGAGAAGAACCGGTGCCAGAAGTACTGCTGGCGCACGGGGTCCCACGTCCAGTTCGACGGCTCGGTGTCGACGAAGATGATCCGCGCCTCTTGGTAGAGCTCGTCGGAGTCCGACCACACGTAGAAGTCGCCGTACGGCCCGTCCGGGTCGGAGCGCGAGGCCTGGAACCACGGGTGCTGGTCGCTGGTGTGGTTCATGACGAAGTCGATGATCACGCGCAGTCCGCGCTGGTGCGCCTGGTCGAGGAAGAAGCGGAAGTCCTCGATGGTGCCGATCTCGGGGTGCACGCCGGTGTAGTCGGCGACGTCGTACCCGTCGTCGCGCAGCGGGCTGGGGAAGAACGGCGGGATCCAGAGGCAGTCGACCCCCAGCCACTGGAGGTAGTCGAGCTTCTCCACCAGGCCGCGGAAGTCGCCGGTGCCGTCGGCGTTGGAGTCACGGAACGCGCGGACCAGGACCTCGTAGAAGACCGCGGTCTTGAACCACTCGGGGGTGTTGCTGGTCTGCTCGTCGGGCGTCGCGTCGCGCGAGCCGGCGGGTGAGCTGTGGGGTGGGATGTCGGGGAGCGACTCCGTCACCGGTGCCTCCTGACGCTGAGGATGTGGGCGGGCTCGTGGAACGGGTCGAGGCGCACGTAGTTGTGCTGGCCCCAGGTCCAGTCGGCGCCGGTGATCTCGTCGTGGACCACGAAGTTCTCGCCCGCGGGCAGCCCCAGTGCGTCGAGGTCGAGGTGGACCGTGGTCTCGCGCGGGCCGTGGGGGTCGACGTTGACGACCACGATCACGACGTCGTCGGCACCGCCGGCGGTGGTGGCGCGCTTGGAGAACACCAGAACGTTCTCGTCGTCGCTCCAGTGGATCGAGACGTTGCGCAGCAGCTGCAGGGCGGGGTGCTGGCGACGGATCTCGTTGAGGCGGGTCAGGTACGGCGCGAGCGACCGGTTCTCCCGCTCGGCGCCCTCCCAGTCGCGGATCCGGATCTGGTACTTCTCCGAGTCGAGGTACTCCTCGCTGCCCGGACGGACCGCCACGTGCTCGTAGAGCTCGAAGCCCGCGTAGACGCCCCAGCTCGGCGACCCGGTGGCGGCGATCGCCGCGCGGATCTTGAAGGCCGCGGGCCCGCCGTACTGCAGGTAGGCGTGGAGGATGTCGGGGGTGTTGACGAAGAAGTTCGGCCGCATCAGGTGGGCGGACTCCTGCGCGAGCTCGCGGAGGTACTCCTCGATCTCCCACTTCGCGTTGCGCCAGGTGAAGTACGTGTAGGACTGGTGGAACCCGACCGCACCCAGCGCCCGCATCATCGCCGGGCGGGTGAAGGCCTCGGCCAGGAACAGCACGTCGGGGTCGGTACGGCGGACCTCCTTGAGCAGCCACTCCCAGAACGCCACCGGCTTGGTGTGCGGGTTGTCGACCCGGAAGATCCGCACCCCGTGCGACATCCAGAGGCGGACGATCCGCAGCACCTCCTGGCAGATGCCGGTCGGGTCGTTGTCGAAGTTGATCGGGTAGATGTCCTGGTACTTCTTCGGCGGGTTCTCGGCGTACGCGATCGTGCCGTCGGCTCGGGTCGTGAACCACTCGGGGTGGGCCTTGACCCACGGGTGGTCGGGCGCGGCCTGGAGAGCGAGGTCGAGCGCGACCTCCAGCCCGAGCGAGCGGGCGCGCGCCACGAACGCGTCGAAGTCCTCGAAGGACCCGAGGTCGGGGTGGATCACGTCGTGCCCGCCGTGCTGCGAGCCGATCGCCCACGGTGAGCCGGTGTCGTCGGGACCGGGATCGAGGGTGTTGTTCGGGCCCTTGCGGTTGACCTCGCCGATCGGGTGGATCGGGGGGAGGTAGATGACGTCGAAGCCCATCGCGGCCACGGCGTCGAGCCGCTTCGCGGCGGTCGTGAACGTGCCGCTGGTGACCTTGCCCGTCTTGGTGTCCTTGGTCGCGCCCTCGGAGCGGGGGAAGAACTCATACCAGCTGCTGGCCAGCGCCAGCGGACGATCGGCGTACGCCGGGTAGGGGCCCTCCACGGTGACCAGCTCGCGGATCGGGTGGCCGGCGAGCACCGCGGACACGTCCGGGGCCTCGAGCACGGCCAGCCGGGCCGCGGCGGGCCGCTTGGCGTCGCCGGCCGCGTTGATCGCGCCTTGGAGAACGGGGGCCGCCGCGGCGGCTGACGGGTCGCGCGGGTCGAGTGAGGCCAGGACCTTCTCGAGCAGGAGCTTGGCCTCGAGGAACATCAGGTCGACGTCGACCCCGGCCGGGATCTTCAGCGCGGCATCGTGCTGCCAGGTCGCGAGCGGGTCGGACCAGGCCATCACCTCGAAGCTCCAGGCGCCACCGGTGTCGGGGGTGACCCAGGCCTCGTACTGGTCCGGGATCTCGCCGTGGGGCGTCATCCGCACCGGGGGCCGGCGCCGGCCGTCGGGGCCGGTGAGCACCACCTCGGCGGCGAGCTGGTCGTGCCCCTCGCGGAAGACCGAGGCCGTGACCGGGAAGGGCTCACCGACGGTGGCCTTCGCGGGTTGCCGACCGAGGTCGACGATGGGAGTGACGTTCATGACGGGGATGCGTCCGACCATGATCTCCAACCTAGCGAGGGTGCGGGCAAGTGCGGCAGGGGCACTTCGCCCCTGGACGCCGTACCCTCGCTGGCCGTACGGAAACAGGTCTGGCGGTATCGAGACTCACCCGAGTCGGACGCTGGGCGGTGACCACGGTCGCCACCAACGCCCTCGTCGGCCGAGTAGCCGTCGCGAGGACCGGCGACGGCTACTCGACCAACGGCTGTCCTAGTACACCTGCAGCTCCGCGGCGTGCACGATGGTGCCGCGGTCGGACCCGGCCTTGCAGTCGGTGGTGTTCGTCGGGTCGCTGTCCTGCTCCCCGGCGTACCCGGCGTAGCCGGTGCACTGGTTCTCCAGCACCACGAACCGGATCGCGGCCGCCTTCGTGGCCGGTACCCGGAAGGCACGCAGCGTGAGGTCGGGCGCGACCGGGCGAGGTCGCACGGCCGGGAACGCGTTGGCGGGGGAGACGTAGAAGCGCTTCCAGACGGCGTTCGTCGATCCGCAGTCGCGGACACAGGCCTCGAGCGCGAACTGCCGCAGGGCGGTGAACCGCGAGCCCGAGTCGGGGTCGGGATCGGCGGCGAACGGCAGCTGGTTGGGGTCGGCGGGGGCCGGGTTCAGCATCGCGCTGACCTGGACCCGGTGAACCGTGTGGACGCCGCCGGCGAGGTCGACGGTCACCGAGGGGTGCGACTCGTCGACGTTCGTGCCGGACACCCCACCCCAGGCGGTCTTCTCGGTGCCGTCGAGCAGGGCACCCGCGTTGAGCGAGCCGTCGCTGGCGCCGAGCAGCCGGGCGCCGCTCTTGGCGGAGGCGAGGTTCCGCGGCGCCCGGACGTTCACCGTCTGCGACCCGGTCCGCACGTTCATCGTGAACCGCTTGAAGCCGCCGGACGGCGAGACGTAGAGCATCTCGTAGCGACCGGGCACGAACCGGGCGGTGTTCTTGAGCTTGCCCGCGGCGGTCGTGTCGGCCACGGGGGTCGCGCGAGCCTCGTAGTGGCCGACGTAGAACTTGCCGGGACGGTTGGCGTGGAACCTCACCGTGCCGTTCTTGGACCGCGGGGAGGCGAAGCTCGGCTGGGTATCGCCGGAGTCGGCGTTCGGTGACGAGGCGCCCTGCCCCATGCCGCGCCTCGCGAACGCGTCCCACATCGCCGTCAGGTCCTGGCCGTGGAACCGCATCTGGTCGGCCGCGAGCATCGCGTCGCGGGCGTCCAGCATCGAGGTCGCGCCCTGCTGCAGGAGGAAGGCGTCGAACACCAGCTGGATCCAGCGGCGGTTGCCGGGGCACTGGCTGGCGGGCAGCGGGCTGCCGGTGGTGGTGGCCTGGGCGCAGCGCAGCTGCAGCGCCTTGTCGGTGTAGGGGAACTGGCTGTTCCACTTGTTCACCAGGGCCTGCCGCACCTGCCACTGGGTGCCGTTCCAGATCTCGCCGTCGGCGTGGACCTCGTTGCCGGTGCTGTCGAAGCCGTAGTCGGAGTAGTTGAGCGGGTTGTCGTTGATCGCGTAGTCGCGGATCGCGACCGCCTTGTTGCCGGTGGCGTAGACGCCGACCGCCCACGGGTTGCCGCCGTTGGCGTAGCCGTGGCTGAACATGTACTCGCCCGCGGTCAGGTCGCCCCACGACTCGCCCATCGCACCGCCCTGCTCGGAGGTGATGCTGTCGTCGGGCCCGCCGATCATCCGGTTGCTGATCGCGTGGGTGTACTCGTGGCCGACGATGCCCATGTCCAGGCCGCCGTCGACGCAGGGGGAGTAGAACGCGCCGGCGATCGGCTGGAAGAGGTACTGGTTGGTGATGCCCGGCACGCCGTCCTGGAGCGTGATCTGGTTGGCGTTGTCGCGGCCGAGGTACGACGGCTGCCCGCCGGTCAGCGCGCCCGCCTGGGCGTTGCCGACCTCCTGGTCGCCCGCGACACCGCCGCGGCCGAGGTTGTCGAGCTGGAGGTTGTAGTTGTCCTCGGTGAAGCCCAGGTAGTAGGCGTAGTCGTGCATCCGGTTGTGCGCGACGAACAGGTTGGTGACGGTCGCGTCGATGTCGTTCCCGCCCGGCACCAGCTGGCTGGGGTTGCAGCCGGAGTTGTTCCAGGCGTCGGTGAACTCACCGGTGTACTCGCGGGTCGGCGAGATCGGCGCCTGCGCCGTACCGCCCGGAGCGAGCGGGTCGAGCCACGCCTCGTGGGTGTTCGCGTTGTTGCCGACCGTCGTCATCGAACCCACGCCGGTGGAGGCGACCGCGTCCCACGGACCGGGGGCGGCGACGTTGCGGAACGGGCCGGTCGGTGAGGTGCAGCCGGCACCGGCGACCCAGCAGCCGATCACGGAGTTCGACGGGGTGGTGTCGGGGGAGTAGTCGAGCGAGGGGTTGGCGGTGAAGTAGCGCCACTTCGGGGAGAAGCCGGTGTCCCCGGTCGAGGGGCCCGCGGTGTCGCTCGTCGTCACGCTCGCGACGTAGTTGCCCGGCGGCAGGAACGGCACGGTCGGGCTGGCGAACGGGCAGACCTGCATCGTGTAGATCCCTGCCGGGATCGGGGCGGCGGAGTACGTCGCGGCCTCGGGGCTGGTCGCCAGGTCGCTGGCGACCAGGAGCTGGCCGGACGGGTCGAAGATCTTGACCTCGATGTCGTTGAGCGTGTTGGCCTCGGCCGCCACCGCGACGATCTGCTTGGTGTTGGCGTCGGTGAGCTCGAACTCGTGCTTGGGTCCGCACTCGGTCGCGGTGACCTCGCCCTGGAACTGGAAGGCGTCGCTGCTGTTCTCGGCCTGGTTCTGCCGGTGCAAGATGGCGCCGGTGACGCCGTCGACCATCAGCGTGTAGGCGAAGGCCGACCCCTTCTCCGCATCGATCACGTCGGTCTCGAACACCGGCCGGACGGTCCCGTCGGCCAACGCGAGCGCCCGGAGTCGCACCAGCTGCTGCTGGGGGTAACCGGGCACGGTCAGCCGGGTCCAGCCGTCGGCGACCCGGGAGGTGATCTTGCCCAGCACGCCGCCGTCGAGGGTGCGACCGACGTCGGCGGCGGCCTTCGTCCAGGCCTGCACCGGCGTCAGGGTGGCGTCGGGTGCCGCCCCGGAGGCCTTCGCGATCGAGGAGGAGACGTAGGCGATCTCGCCGTTCGCGACGCCGACGGTGACCAGGCTCGCGAGTGCGGGGGCCAGGTCGCCGAAGCGCTGACGGAACAGCACGGCGTGGGCGTCGCTCTGGGCCAGTCGCTGGTCGTTGACCAGCTCGAGGTCGGCGACCGCCGCCCGGGTCATGCCGAACACCGCCGCGTGGTCGCTCAGCCAGGCGCGGGCGGCGGCGACCGGGTCGCTCGAGGTCGCCCGGGCCAGAACGCCGTCGGCGGGCAGGATCGAGGCGGGCGTGCCGAGCTGGTTCCAGCGCAGGTCGACCGCCCCCAGCCGGGCCGCGGCGGAGCGCTGGGCCGCGGAGGGCAGCGCGGTGCCGCGCGCGTCGAGGTCGGTGAGGCCGGCGACCGGGTCGCCGAGGCTCCCGAGCGGGTGCACGACGCCGTCGGTCGCGGTGGTGGCGCGGGCCGTCACCGGGCTCGCGGCGAGGGCAGGCAGCTGCGCGAGCCCGGGGACCAGGGTGGTGGTCAGCAGGGCGAGCGAGGCGGCCCGGTAGCGGCCGCGGCGCGGGGGTGTGCGGGTCATGCTCCCGTCAACGCCGGACGGCTGGGTTCGTTATGTGAACGATGGCCCGGGCGGGCGTGACGAGGACCGCAGGATAACGTTTTCGCGATTCTTTGATCGTTCCAACCTTCAGGCTGTACCGTCGCCGGGTGCGTGCGATCCGTCGGTTCACTGTCCGTCCTGTCCTGCCTGAGGCCCTCATCCCGCTGGGCGACCTCGCCGGCAACCTGAGGTGGTCCTGGCACCCCGAGTCCCAGGACGTCTTCGAGTCCGTCGACCCGGTGCTGTGGGAGTCCACCGGCCGCGACCCGGTCAAGCTGCTCGGGGCCGTCGGCCGCCGACGGCTGGAGGAGCTCGCCGTCGACCAGGACTTCCTGGGCCGACTCGGAACGGCGCACGCCGACCTGCAGCGGTACCTCACCGAGGACCGGTGGTACCAGCGCCGTCTCGCCAGTGGTGAGCAGGGCCCGACGGCGATCGGCTACTTCTCCCCGGAGTTCGGCATCACCTCGGTGCTGCCGCAGTACTCCGGCGGCCTCGGGATCCTCGCCGGCGACCACCTGAAGGCCGCCAGCGACCTCGGCGTACCGATCATCGGCGTCGGCCTGCTCTACCGGCACGGTTACTTCAAGCAGTCGCTGTCTCGTGAGGGCTGGCAGCACGAGGACTACCCCGTCCTCGACCCCGACGGCCTGCCGATCTCGCTGCTGCGCGAGGAGAACGGCACTCGCGCGATGATCAGCGTGGCCCTCCCCGACGGCCCCGAGATGCTGGTGCGGATCTGGGTCGCCAGCGTCGGCCGCGTGCCGCTGCTGATGCTGGACACCGACGTCGAGGGCAACCCCGACCACTACCGCGACGTGACCGACCGGCTGTACGGCGGCAACAGCGAGCACCGGCTGCGCCAGGAGCTGCTGCTCGGCGTCGGCGGCGTGCGGGCGCTGCGCGCCTTCTCCCGCATCACCGGTCACCCCGCGCCCGAGGTCTTCCACACCAACGAGGGCCACGCCGGCTTCCTCGGCCTCGAGCGGATCCGTGAGCTCACCGTGGCCGAAGGCGGCCCGAAGCTCGACTTCGAGACCGCGCTCGAGGTCGGCCGCGCGTCGACGGTGTTCACCACGCACACGCCGGTGCCGGCAGGCATCGACAGGTTCCCCCTCACGCTGATCGAGCAGTACTTCACCGAGGCCGGCCCGACCCCCGGCGTACCCGTCGAGCGGATCCTGGCCCTCGGCACCGAGGACTACGAGGGCGGCGACCCCTCGGTCTTCAACATGGCCGTGATGGGCTTCCGCCTGGCCCAGCGTGCCAACGGCGTCTCCGAGCTGCACGGCCACGTCAGCCGCGAGATGTTCAGCGGCCTGTGGCCCGCCTTCGACGAGGCCGAGGTGCCGATCGGGTCGATCACCAACGGCGTGCACGCGCCGTCGTGGGTGGCGCGCGAGGTCATCGAGCTCGCGGTCGCGCAGGGTGCCGACCTGGACTCCGACGACACGGCGGGCTTCTGGGCCGCGGCCGACAAGGTGCCGGGCACCGAGATCTGGGCGGTCAAGCGCACGCTGCGCGAGCGGCTCGTGGTCGACGCCCGCAAGCGGCTGCGCCGCTCGTGGGAGAAGCGCGGCGCGGCCAAGGCCGAGCTGAGCTGGATCGACAACGTGCTCGACCCCGACGTGCTGACGATCGGGTTCGCGCGGCGCGCTGCGTCGTACAAGCGGCTCACGCTGATGATGCGCGACCCCGAGCGGCTCAAGTCGCTGCTGCTGCACCCCGAGCGCCCGATCCAGCTCGTGATCGCGGGCAAGGCGCACCCGGCCGACGACGGTGGCAAGAAGCTGATCCAGGACATCGTCAAGCTCTCCGACGACCCCGAGATCCGGCATCGCATCGTGTTCCTCCCGAACTACGACATCGCGATGGCCAAGCCGCTCTACCCGGGCTGCGACGTCTGGCTCAACAACCCGCTGCGCCCCTACGAGGCGTGCGGCACCTCCGGCATGAAGGCCGCGCTCAACGGCGGTCTCAACCTCTCGGTGCTCGACGGCTGGTGGGACGAGTGGTACGACGGCAACAACGGCTGGGCGATCCCCACCGCTGACGGCGTCGACGACCCCGACCACCGCGACGACCTCGAGGCCGCGGCGCTCTACGACCTGATCGAGAACGACGTCGCCCCGCGGTTCTACGACCTCGACGGTGAGGGTGTGCCGACCCGCTGGCTCGAGATGACCCGGCACACGCTGAAGTCGCTCGGCCCCAAGGTGCTCGCCACCCGGATGGTCCGCGACTACATGCGCCAGCTCTACGCGCCGGCCACCATCACCGCGCACCGGCTCAACTCCGACTACCACGGAGCGGCCGAGCTCGCGGCCTGGAAGAAGCGGATCAAGGCCGGCTGGCCCGACGTACGCGTCGACCACGTCGAGAGCAGCGGCGTCGGCGACGCCCCCGAGGTCGGCGACCAGATGAGCGTCCGGGCGTTCGTCGCCCTGGGCTCGCTCGCCCCCGAGGACGTCGACGTCCAGCTCGTGCACGGCAAGACCAACGCCGAGGACGAGCTCGTCGAGACGCTGCTCGACTCGCTGCACGTCGTGGAGTCCTACGAGGGCGGCCGGCACCGCTTCGACGGCGACGTCGTCCTCGACCACTCCGGCGCGTTCGGCTACACCGTGCGGATCATCCCGCGCAACGACGTGCTGGCCTCACCCGCCGAGCTGGGCCTGGTCACCCTGCCCTGATCGCGTCTGGCGTGTCGACTTCGTCGCCACGCCGGCCGCGGATCGCTCTGGGGTCGGTCATCAGACGGTGTGGTTGCGGTGGGCGCATTGGTGCAGGCGCGCTGACTCGGCGGTTCGAGCTGTCGGCGCGCGAGACGCGGTCAGGTCTCGCGGAAGACCACCACGGTGCGGCGGCCGATCGAGAGCCGGTCGCCGGCCTTGACGGGGGTGCCGACGGGGAGCTTGAAGTCGGTGGAGAGGACGACCTCGCCGGCCTGGACCCAGTCGTTCTCGGGGAGGGTCACGCGCTGGGGCAGCCAGTCGGAGTTGAACCACAGCACGAACGTCTTGTCGACCTGCTGCTCGCCCCGGGGGCCGGGGGAGCGCAGCGGTGAGCCCGAGACGAACATGCCGACCGCGCGCAGCGACGGGTCGTGCCAGTCATCACCGGTCATCTCGCGCCCCGAGGGGTGCAACCAGGCGAGGTCCTTGGGGCCGCCGCGGATCGTCGGTCGCCCCTCGAACCAGTGCCGCTGGCGCAGCGCCGGGTGCTCGCGGCGCAGCCGGAGCGCGGTCTTGGTGATCTCGTAGACGTCGAGCCAGGCGTCGTCGGGACGCCAGTCGACCCACGAGATCTCGTTGTCCTGCGCATAGGCGTTGTTGTTGCCGCGCTGGGTGCGGCCGCGCTCGTCGCCGGCGGTGATCATCGGGACGCCGTTGGACAGGCACAGCGTCGCCATCATGTTCGCGACCTGACGCCGGCGTACGGCGAGCAGGGCAGGGTCGTCGCTCTCGCCCTCGAGCCCGTGGTTCCAGGACCGGTTGTTGTCGGTCCCGTCGCGGTTGTCCTCGCCGTTCGCCTCGTTGCGCTTGTGCTCGTAGGTCACCAGGTCGCGCATCGTGAAGCCGTCGTGGGCCGTGACGAAGTTGATCGAGGCGTACGGCGAGCGCCCGTCGTCGAGGTAGAGGTCCGAGGACCCGGCGAGACGAGTGGCCACGCCGCGGATGCTGGAGGTGTAGTTGCGCCAGAAGTCGCGGATCTCGTCGCGGTACTGGTCGTTCCACTCCACCCACGGCGGCGGGAACTCCCCGACCCGGTAGCCGTCCATCGACGCGTCCCACGGCTCGGCCACCAGCTTGGTGTGCCGCAGCACCGGGTCCTGGCCGATCGCGGTGAGCAGGTGGCAGCCCATGTCGATGCGGTGGTGCACGCGGGTCAGCGCGGACATCAGGTCGAAGCGGAACCCGTCGACGTGCATCTCGGTGACCCAGTAGCGCAGCGAGTCCAGGATCAGCCGGAGCGCGAACGGGTTGGAGGCGTCGACGGTGTTGCCGCAGCCGGTGACGTCCCAGTAGGCGTCGTCGAACGGCTCGCCGGGGTGGTCGTTGCCGTTGCGGCAGTAGAACCCGCGGTCGTCGAGCCCGCGGAACGACAGCGTCGGTCCGGTGACGCCGGCCTCGGCGGTGTGGTTGAAGACCACGTCGAGGATCACCTCGATGCCGGCGGCGTGGAACGCCTTCACCATCGCCTTGAACTCACTGACCTGCTGGCCGCGGTCGCCGGACGCCGAGTAGGCGTTGTGCGGGGCGAAGAACCCGATCGAGTTGTAGCCCCAGTAGTTCACCAGCCCCCGCTCCAGCAGCGCGGTCTCGGAGACGAACTGGTGGATCGGCAACAGCTCGACCGCGGTGATGCCGAGGTCCTTGAGGTAGTCGACGACCGCGGGCGTCGCGAGCCCGGCGTACGTGCCGCGGAGCTCCTCGGGGACGCGGTCGTGGAGCGCGGTCATGCCCTTGACGTGCATCTCGTAGATCGCGGAGTCGCGCCAGCGGTGCCGCGGCGGCGCGTCGTCGCCCCAGTCGAAGCCGTCGTCGGCGACCACCACGCTCATCGGGACGTACGGCGCGGAGTCGGCGTCGCTGCGCCGGCTCGGGTCGTCGGCGGCGTACCCGAAGATCGCGGGGTCCAGCGTGAGCGTGCCGGAGACCGCCCGGGCGAACGGGTCGAGCAGCAGCTTGTTCGGGTTGAACCGGAGGCCCTGGGCGGGGTCCCACGGGCCGGCGACGCGGTAGCCGTAGCGGGTGCCGGGCTCGACCCCGGGGATCGCGCCGTGCCAGATGCCGAGCTCCTGCTCGGTGAGGCGGTGCCGTCGCTCGCCGCCCTCGTCGTCGAAGAGGCAGACCCACGCCGCGGTCGCGCGCGGTGCGTGGACCGCGAAGTTCGTGGCCTCCGCCGACCACGTGGACCCCATCGGGTGGCTGCTGCCCGGCCAGACCGGTGCCCGCTCACCGCGGTTGCGCCAGAGTCCAGGGGTCACCGCGCCATTGTTCCTGATGAGGGCACAATGCCGAGGACGGTTCGCGAAGATGAGAGAGGCGGTTCACTGATGGCTGAGTCGACGTCTGGGTCGATGGGCGAGTTCGTACGACTGGAGGTGGCCGACGGGGTCGGCACGATCCGGCTGGACCGGCCGAAGATGAACGCGCTCAACGTGCAGGTCCAGGAGGAGATCCGGGCAGCGGCGACCGAGGCCGCCGAGCGCGACGACGTCAAGGCCGTGATCGTGTACGGCGGCGAGCGGGTGTTCGCCGCGGGCGCGGACATCAAGGAGATGGCCGACATGTCCTACACCGACATGGTCAAGCGCTCCGGGCCGCTCCAGTCCGCACTGACCGCGGTCGCCCGGATCCCCAAGCCGGTCGTGGCCGCGATCACCGGCTACGCGCTGGGCGGCGGCTGCGAGCTGGCCCTGTGCGCGGACGTCCGGTTCGCCGCGGACGACGCGGTGCTGGGCCAGCCGGAGGTCCTGCTCGGCATCATCCCCGGCGCGGGCGGCACCCAGCGGCTCACCCGCCTGGTGGGTCCGAGCAAGGCCAAGGACATCGTGTTCACCGGCCGCTTCGTCAAGGCCGACGAGGCCCTCGCGATCGGCCTGGTCGACCGGCTGTTCCCGCCCGCGTCGGTCTACGACGAGGCGCTCGCCTGGGCGCGGCAGTTCGCCGGGGCGGCGTCGTACGCCCTGCGTGCGGCGAAGGAGAGCATCGACCGCGGCCTCGAGGTCGACCTCGAGACCGGCCTGGAGATCGAGCGTCAGCAGTTCGCGGCGCTGTTCGCGACCGAGGACCGGTCGATCGGTATGCAATCCTTCGTCGACAACGGACCGGGCAAGGCGCAGTTCAAGGGCAGGTGAGCGGTAGGTGGCGGATCGCAAGGCGATGACGGCGCGCCGTGGCTCGCGGGTGCGGGTCTGGGCGGCCCAGGCCGTGTGGACGCTCGCGGTCCTCTGCGCGCTGGTGCTGGCGGTGGGCGCGCTGTGCATCGCGCTCGACGCCAACCGCGACAACGCGCTGGTCAAGCTGGTCCTCGACGCCGCGGACGTCGTCGACGTCGACGTGTTCTCCCGCGGCAACGGCATCTTCAAGTTCGCGGGCGCCGACGCCGAGACCAAGAACGCGCTGGCCAACTGGGGGCTCGGCGCCATCGCCTACCTGGTCGTCGGCCGCCTGCTGGAGCGTCTCGTCCGCCCCTGACCCGGCGCCGTCGTCACCGAGACCGTGACAGTGCCGCTGTGACATAGCCAACCCCGCTGCGAGTTTCGACCATCCCTACGCGGCGGTAGCCTCACCACCACATCCGAGACACAGGAGGGGCCGAACCGGCCACACACCATGAACATTGTCGTCTGTGTGAAGTACGTGCCCGATGCCACTGCCGACCGGCAGTTCGAGTCGGACAAGACCGTGGACCGTGTCGGCGTCGACGGGCTCCTCTCGGAGCTCGACGAGTACGCCGTCGAGCAGGCCTTGCAGCTGAAGGAGAAGGCCGGCGATGACACCAGGGTGACGGCGCTGTGCGTCGGACCCGAGAAGGCCGTCGACGCGGTGCGCAAGGCGCTGCAGATGGGTGCCGACGACGGCGTCCACGTCGTCGACGAAGCGATCGCCGGCTCCGACGCCGCGGCGACCTCGCTGGTGCTCGCAAAGGCGATCGAGAAGGCCGGAGCGGCCAACAAGGTCGACCTGGTCGTGTGCGGCATGGCCTCGACCGATGGCGCCATGGGCATCCTGCCCGCGATGCTCGCCGAGCGCCTCGACCTGCCGCAGGTCACGCTCGCCTCGGTCATCGAGACCCAGGGTGACCAGGTCCGCGTCAAGCGCGACGGCGACTCCGCGACCGAGGTCATCGGCGCCACCATGCCGCTCGTCCTCTCGGTCACCGACCAGTCGGGCGAGGCGCGCTACCCGTCGTTCAAGGGCATCATGGCCGCGAAGAAGAAGCCGCTGGAGACCTGGTCGCTGAGCGACCTCGGGGTCGACGCCGGGCAGGTCGGCCTGGGAGCGGCGTGGACGGCCGTCGAGGACACCACGGCCCGCCCGCCGCGCACCGCCGGCGAGATCGTCAAGGACGAGGACGGGTCGGGCGCCACGGCGCTGGCCGGCTTCCTCGCTTCGAAGAAGTTCATCTGAGGAGCTGACCGATGTCTGAAGTTCTCGTTCTCATCGACCACGTCGACGGTGCGGTCCGCAAGCCGACGTACGAGCTCCTGACCATCGCCAAGCGGCTGGGCGAGCCCTCCGCGGTCTTCATCGGCAGCTCGGCGCAGGGCGCCGAGGTGGCCGAGAAGGTCAAGGCGTACGGCGCGGAGAAGGTCTACGTCGTCGACGACGCGCAGATCAAGGGCTACCTGGTGGCTCCCAAGGCCGAGGCGCTGCAGCAGCTGGCCCAGAAGGCCTCGCCTGCGGCGATCCTGATCCCGTCGACCTCGGAGGGCAAGGAGGTCGCGGCGCGGCTGGCGATCAAGCTCGAGTCGGGCGTGATCACCGACGCGGTCGACGTGACGGCCGACGGCACGGCCACCCAGTCGGTGTTCGCCGGCAACTTCACGCTCACGGCCAAGGTCACCCACGGGACGCCGATCATCACGGTGAAGCCCAACTCCGCGGCTCCGGAGGAGTCTGCCGGGGCAGGGGCGGTCGAGGAGTTCGCGGCGACGATCTCCGACTCGGCCAAGAAGGCGCAGATCGTGGCCTCCCAGCCGCGCAAGTCCACCGGTCGCCCCGAGCTGACCGAGGCAGCGATCGTCGTCGCCGGCGGTCGTGGCACCGGCGGCAACTTCGAGTCGGTCGAGGGTCTGGCCGACGCGCTCGGCGGCGCCGTGGGTGCCTCCCGTGCGGCCGTCGACTCCGGCTGGATCCCGCACACCTTCCAGATCGGTCAGACCGGCAAGACGGTCTCGCCGCAGCTCTACGTCGCCACCGGCATCTCCGGCGCCATCCAGCACCGGGCCGGCATGCAGACCTCCAAGACCATCGTCGCGGTCAACAAGGACGAGGAGGCGCCGATCTTCGAGCTGGTCGACTTCGGCGTCGTGGGCGACCTGCACACGGTCCTGCCCGCCCTGACCGAGGAAGTCACCAAGCGCAAGGGCTGAGCTGTGACAACGTTGACCCGCCCGAAACTTTCGGGCGGGTCAACGTCATTTGGGGTGAGGATGCACGAGTTCGCGGCGTTGCGGCCGCTCGAGGGCGGCTGGTCCGGGGAGACGTTCCTGGCCGAGGCCGGCGGAGACCGCACCGTGGTGCGGATCTTCGCCGGCCTTCGTCATGCTCCGGAGGCCGCCGAGATCCAGGCGGCGCTGCTGAGCCTCGTGCGAGGGCTCCTGCCCGTTCCCGAGGTCTTGGAAGTACGCCGGGCCGACCCCGCGTCGGGTGCTCCGGCACTGCTGGTGACCTCGTTCGTCCCCGGCGTCCGCGGCGACCTGCTGCTGCCCACGCTCGGCCCGGCCGGGCTGGCGACCGTCGGCGCCGCCTGCGGTCGGGTCGCCGGCATCCTCGGCGGCATGCCGATGCTGCGCCAGGGGACCTTCGTCGACGGCGACCTGCGGATCGCGCCTTTCGGGCTGGACCTGCCGGCGTGCGTCGAGTCCCTCGGCGTGGACCTGCCCGGCCTGGCCGAGGTGGCCGAGGCCGCGCAGGCGCTGCTCGACGAGGAGCCACGCACCTGCCTGGTGCACAGCGACCTGAACCCCAAGAACCTGCTGCTCGACCCCGACACCCTCGAGATCACCGGGGTCCTCGACTGGGAGTTCGCCCACGCCGGCCACCCGTTCTCCGACCTGGGCAACCTGCTGCGCTTCGACCGCGAGCCGGCGTACGTCGCGGCCGTCCTGGAGGCGTACGCCGGCCTCCGTGGCGCACCGCCGGCGCGTGCCCTGGAGCTGGCCCGGGCCGCCGACCTCCTGCCCCTCGTCGAGCTGGCCTCGCGGGCGGGGGAGAACCCGGTCGCGGCGCGCGCCCTCGAGCAGGTGCGCGCCGTCGCCCGGACCGGCGACCTGCACGCGACCGACTGAGCCGACTCGGCATCGCGGTCAGCCCAGGGGGGCCGCCGCCGGTGACGACGAAGACCTTGCCTTCCAGCTGCATGACGACCACCCTGTCGTGGCCACGCTGGCGGCGGTGGGGCGCACCGGCCCCGGGTCCTCAGCTGTGACGGCCGCCGAGCGGGCGGTAGAGGTCGGCCTCGAACCGGTAGGCGTCGCCGCGATAGTGGTTGACGCCGATGAGCAGCGGCACGCCGTCGGCGGTGTAGGCGACCTCACGGCCGACGAGGACGGGGGAGCCGGGGTCGACCTGGAGCAGCTCGGCGAGGTGCTCGTCGGCCGCCACGGCCTGCACGGAGTACGCCGACCGCGAGACGGTCAGCCCGCACACCTCCTCCAGTGCCCCGTAGAGCGACCTGTCGTTGAGATCGACCTCGTCGAGGCCGGCGACGCGCGCCTGGACGAGCACCACGGTGTCGACGCACACCGGGACACCCTCCATGCCGCGGACCCGCTCGAGGTGCAGCACCGGCGCGGCGGGGGCGATCCCCAGCTGCTTGGCCTCCTCGAGCGTCGCGGCTCGCACCTGCTGGGACAGCACCCGGGTGTCGGGTCGCAGGCCCCGGGCCGCGGCCATCTCGGTGAAGCTCTGCAGCGTGCTGGGCGGCTCGCCGATCGTGGCCCGGTTGACGAACCACCCCCGCTGGGCGGACGCACCGATCAGGCCGTCCTGGGCGAGGTCGGCCAGCGCCTGACGCAGCGTGGAGCGCGACACCCCGAGCCGGACGGCGAGCTCGCGCTCCCCGGGCAGCCGGGACGCAGGCGGGAAGACCCCGCGACGGATCTCCTCCGCCAAGCGGCGATACGTCGCTTCCACCGCCGACCCCGTCATGAGCGCGACCTTAGCACCAGTCGGACCAGATTTTGGCGATTGTGCCGTCTGGGAGTGCGGTTTTGGCTCCCCGCGGCGCGGATAGGGGCGCTTTGACGATGATTTGCGCCGACCGGAGCAGTCCAGTTCGATAAGTCTGGACTAACTGGTATGCCACTGCTACGTTCATGGTGTCCGGCCGAGGTGCACCGAGGCACCTGTCACCCGGCGCCGGCCCACGGGCCGACCGGTGACCGGCCGCTCGGCACAGACGGAGTGCTGACATGGCAGTTCTGCAGCGGCGTGCGCGCCGCCTCGCAGCGGGGGCCGTCGCGGCCGTGACCGTTCTCGGCGTCGCGGCCTGCTCACCCGGCGGCGGGTCCGACAACGGGCCGTCCGCGAAGTCCAGCTCCGACGTCGTCACCGACATCTCCGACCAGGGCGACATCACGTTGAAGATGCTGGACTTCTGGGCGACCGGAGCTGAGAACGACTGGATGAACGACGTCGTGAAGGCGTTCGAGGACAAGTACCCGAACGTCACCATCAAGCGGACCTCGAAGGACTGGGGCGACCTCAACTCCACCTTGAACCTGCGGCTGTCCGACAAGGGCGGGCCGGACATCGCCACGGCCAACCAGGGCTGGGCCGCGCTCGGCACGTATGCGAGCGGCGGGCTCGTGGTCAACCTCGACCCGTACGCCGAGGCCTACGGCTGGGCCGACGAGGTGCCGGACTCCATCCTGCGCCAGCAGCAGTTCTCCTCCGACGGCAGCGAGATGGGCACGGGCTCCCTCTACGCCACGCCGGTGGCCTCCTCCTCGATCATCGGCATCAACTACAACCGCACGATCCTCGA
Source organism: Nocardia sp. 149-1B (assembly GCF_057747975.1). NCBI lineage: Bacteria > Bacillati > Actinomycetota > Actinomycetes > Mycobacteriales > Nocardiaceae > Nocardia > Nocardia sp. 149-1B. The sequence goes on along the minus strand of NZ_CM173233.1, from coordinate 3,036,125 downwards.
CGACCTCGGCATCGCGGTCCCGACGACGCTGGCCGAGTTCGAGGCCGCCTGCCAGAAGATCGCCGACGCCGGCCAGGTGCCGATCAACTTCGCCTCCCTCGACCCCGGCCCGGCGACGGCGCTGCTGCTGGCGGTCCAGGCGATGATGGCGCCCGGCGGGGACATCGGCGACTTCGTGTACGGCGACCCCGGCGTGAAGATCGGCGACACCGGGCTCCAGGCCGCGGCCGAGAAGCTCCAGGAGTGGGCCGACAAGGGCTGGCTGACGCCGAACTACGAGGGCATCGCGTACGCCGACAGCGTGGAGTCGTACAAGTTGGGCCAGGGCGCCTTCCAGTTCAACTACTCCGGCACGCTGTCGCCGACGGGCGACGAGCAGCAGGACTACGGCATGTTCCTGCTGCCGCAGGTCGACGGCGACCAGACCTACGGCGTCGGCGCCTCTCGCGCGGCGATGGTGGTCTCGGCACGTTCCGAGCACCCCGACGCGGCCGCGGCGTTCCTCGACTTCCTGATGGGACCGGAGACCGCCCAGCTCGCGGTGGACAACAACCTGACCCCCGCGCTCGCTACCGATCTGAACCTCCCGACCGACCGGCCGGAGTTCGGCGAGGAGGTCGCCGCCGTGCAGACCCTCGACCAGGGCGACGGGTACGTGCCCTACTTCGACTGGTCGACCAGCACGCTGTACGACACGCTGACCCAGCACCTGCAGACGATGCTGGCCGGCAAGACCACGCCGCAGCAGATGGCCGACGCGGCTCAGGCCGACCGCGACGCGTTCCTCGCCGATCGCTGAGCCGTCGCCGTGCAGATGAGCGTCCGCGCCTCTCGGCGCAGCCGGCCCGTGGCCCCGCGGCGCTCGGTGTCTCCCTTGGAGCGCCGGGCCCGCTGGGCGGGGCTCGCCTTCGTGGCGCCCGCGCTGCTGTTCTACGGCGGGGTGGTGCTGCTGTCCCTGGTGCGCTCGGTCTGGTACTCGTTCTACGACTGGAACGGGGTCGGGCCGGCCACCTGGGTGGGGTTCGACAACTACGTCGAGTTCTTCACCGACCCGATCCTGCGCTCCTCCCTGGGGCACGTGCTCGTGCTGGTGGTGTTCTTCTCCCTGCTGCCGATCGCACTCGGACTGGTCAGCGCCGCGCTGGTCTCGCGCCGCCGGACCCGGGGGATGAGCGTCTACCGGTGGATCATGTTCCTGCCGCAGGTGCTCACGTCCGTGGTCGTGGCGCTGATCTGGAAGCGGATCTACTCACCCGACGGTCCCGTCAACGAGATGCTGCGGGCGATCGGCCTCGACGCGCTGGCCCGGAACTGGCTCGGTGACTTCACCTGGGCCCTGCCCGCGCTCGGGCTGATCGGGGTGTGGGGCGGGTTCGGCTTCTGCATGGTGCTGTTCGTCGCGGGCACCTCCTCGATCCCGACCGAGCTGTACGAGGCGGTCCGGGTCGACGGTGGTGGCGCGATCCGCGAGTTCTTCACGGTGACCCTGCCGGGGCTCCGGCCGCAGATCGCCGTGGCGCTCACGCTCACGGTCACCGGCGCGCTGCGCACGTTCGACCTCGTGTGGATCACCACCCGCGGCGGCCCCGGCACCTCGACGATGACGCCCGCAGTGCTGCTCTACCGAGCGGCGTTCCAGAACCCGCAGGTCGGGCTCGCCTCCGCGATCGGCGTGGTGATGGCGGTGCTCTGCCTGGCCATCGCGCTGATCATCACGCGCTTCGCAGAGAGGGGGTCGTGATGCAGTCCCGGCTCGAGCGCTACGGCACGTACGCCGTGCTCACGCTCTTCGCGCTCATCGTGCTGTTCCCGGTCGTGCAGTTCGTGCTCGCGGCGTTGAGCCCCAGCGCGGCCGGCACCCCGGACCTGACGCACCTGCAGTGGTCGAACTTCTCCGACGCCTGGAAGCAGGCCGACTTCACCCACGCCATGGTGGCCTCGCTGGTGGTCGCGACCGCGGCCGTCGCCGGCCAGGTCCTCGTCGCGGTGCTCGCGGGCTTCGGCCTCGGGGTCCTCGGCGCGGTGGGCGAACGCGTCATCTTCCCGCTGATCCTGCTCGGCATGATGATCTCTACCGAGGCCGTGATCGTGCCGCTGTACTACCAGTTCCGCGACCTCGGACTCACCAACTCCTGGTGGGGGCTGGTGATCATCCAGATCGGCATGGGCGTGCCCTTCGGGACGTTCTGGATGCGAGCGACCTTCCGGGCGCTGCCGCAGTCGCTGGTCGACTGCGCCCGCCTCGACGGCGCGGGCTCGTGGCGGCTGCTGTGGTCGGTGCTGCTGCCGGTCGCCCGGCCGGCCGTGCTGACGCTGGTCCTGCTCTCGTTCATGTGGACCTGGAACGACTACTTCCTGGCGCTGGTGTTCCTCGGCGATCCCCAGCTGCAGACGGCCCCGCTCGCGCTGGGCGCGTTCCAGGGACGGTTCAACGTCGAGGTCAACCTGCTCGCGGCCGCCGGCCTGATGGTCGCCGCGCCGGTCCTGCTGCTCTACGCCGCCTTCCAACGCTCGTTCATCCAGGGGATCCTCTCCGGCGCGATCAAGGAATGACCGCCCCCGCCAGACATCCCTGCCACCCCCTACCCGACGGCTCCGTCGGGGAAAGGACCGCACCATGACCGTCAACCCCGAGATCTACGCCACCGCGGAGCAGCTCGGCCACGCGCTCGCCGTCTCGATCGCGGACGACATCGCGTCCGCGGCGGCGGCCGGCCACCGCTACCGTCTCGGCTGCCCGACCGGGCGCAGCCCCGAGCCCGTCTACCGCGCCCTGGTCGCCGAGGTCGCCGCGCGGCGGCAGCCGGTCGACAACCTCGACATCGTGCTCATGGACGACTACGTCGTCCGCGACGCCGAGGGCCGGGCGCGCCGGGTCGACGCCGGGCTGCCGTACAGCTGCGAGGGGGTCACGCTCCGCACGCTCGTCGAGCCCCTCCGGGCCGCCGGCGGCGGGGCGGGCCCGCGGCTGTGGCTGCCCGACCCGATGGCGGCAGAGGCCTACGAGCACCAGATCGAGGGCGCCGGCGGGCTCGACCTGTTCCTGCTGGCCTCGGGTGCGACCGACGGGCACATCGCCTTCAACCCGCCGCAGTCGCTCCGCGACAGCCGCACCCGGGTGATCGAGCTCGCGGACGCGACCCGGCGCGACAACCTCGTGACGTTCCCCGACTTCGAGGGCCTCGACGAGGTGCCGGCGTACGGCATCTCGGTCGGCATCAGCACGATCGCCGACCTCTCGCGCAGCGTCGCGATGGTCCTGCACGGCCCGGACAAGGCCGAGGCGTTCCGGCGGATCGCCGCGGCCGAGGGCTATGAGCCGGACTGGCCGTCGACCATCCTGGTCGAGTGCCGCTCACCGCGGTTGCTCGCCGACGTCGCGGCCGCCGGCGCCCACGCCGCGGCGCCCACCTCCTGACCCACCACCGTCCAAGAAAGGCACACCTCGTGGCACGCATCAAGATGGTCTACGTCGGCGGCGGCTCCTCCCGGGCTGCCGGCACGATGGCCTCGTTCATCTGGCACGGCGCGGAGTTCTCCGGCTCCGAGATGGTCCTCGTCGACCTGGACCCCGACCGGCTGGAGGTCGTCCGCACGATCGCGACGAAGCTGGCCGCGGTCCGCGGCGTCGACCTGACCGTGACCGCGACCACCGACCGGCGCGCGGCGCTCACCGACTCCGACGCGGTGCTGACCAGCTTCCGCCCCGGTGACTTCGCGGCGCGGGCCATCGACGAACGGATCCCGCTCAAGCACGGGGTCATCGGCCAGGAGACCCAGGGGCCCGGCGGCATGTTCATGGCGCTGCGCTCGATCGCGGAGTTCCGCGGCATCGTGGCCGACATCGAGGCGGTCGCGCCCCGGGCCCGGATCTTCAACTACACCAACCCGGTCAACATCGTCTCCCAGGCGGTGACCACCTACTCCGACGTACCGATCTGGTCCATGTGCGAGGGGCCGATGGTGTTCCCGCCGGTCACGCTGCGCGCGGCCGGCCTCGACCCCGAGCGGGCGCACGTGCGGATGGCCGGGCTCAACCACCAGTGCTGGTCGACCGAGCACACCTACGACGGGGCCGACCTGATCCCGCTGCTGCAGCGTGCGTGGGAGGAGCGGCGCGACGACCCGACGCTGACCGGCAACGCCCGACGGATGCTGCACCTGGCGGCCGTGATGGAGTCGGTGCCGGCCGAGTACTTCCAGTACTACTACTTCCGTGAGGAGGTGCTCCGCGCCCAGCAGGGCGCCCGCCGCACGCGCGCCGAGGACATCCTCGCGGTGCTGCCCGACTACTGGGCGCACTACGAGGAGCAGGCGGCCGCGGAGGTGCCCGACCTGGACCCGGCCCGGTCCCGCGGCGGCATCCACGAGCTGGAGCTCGCGATCGACGTGATGAGCGCGCACTACAACGACACCGGCGCCCGGCTGCCCGTCAACGTGCCCAACACCGGTGGCGTGCTCCCGGGCTTCAGCGAGGACACCGTGGTCGAGGTTTGGGGCACCGTCGACGCCGCCGGCTTCCACCCCGAGCCGCAGGCTCCGCTCCCGTCGGCGCCGCTGGCGCTCGTGCAGCACCTGGCGGAGTTCCAGAAGCTCGTCGCGAAGGCCGGCTGGGAGGGCACCCGCGCCGATGGGGTGCGTGCCCTGGCCGCCAGCCCGATGGTCCCGACCCTGGCGGTCGCCGAGGAGCTGTACGACGAGATGGCCCACGCCCACGCCGCGCACCTGCCGGCCAGGCTCCTGGGATGAGCTGGCGCTACCTCGGCGTCGACGCCGGCAACTCCAAGACCGTGGCCGTCGTCTGCGACGGCGACGGCGCGGTCCTGGGGTGGGGCCGGTCCGGGAACGGCGATGTCTACGGCGCCGAGGACGAGCGGGTGGCCGTGGCCAACGTGCTCTCCGCGACCCGCGACGCCCTGGCGGCCACGGGCGATCCGGGCGCACCGCTGCGGTCGGCCGCGTTCTGTCTCGCGGGCGTCGACTGGCCCGAGGACGAGGCGTTCTGGCGCGCCGTCCTCGCGGACGAGGCCCTGCCCGGTGACCCGCCCCTGGTGGTCCGCAACGACGGCTTCGCCACCCTGCGTGCGGGGGTGACCGCCGGCTACGGCCTGGCCCTGGCCGCCGGCACCGGTCCCGCGGTCGTGGCGCGCTCCGCCGCGGGGCAGGAGGCGTGCCTGGGCTGGTGGGCGCTGGACCACCTGGGCGGGTCGGGGCTCACCGCGCGGGGGCTTCGGGCCGTCTACCTCGCCCACCAGGGCCTGGGGGAGGAGACCACGCTCACCGCACGGCTGCTCTCGCTGTACGGCGCCCCCGACGTCGTCACGCTCCGCCACTGGACCACCCGGCGCGAGGACCCGGTGCCGGTGCACGGCCACGGGGCGGCCCGGGTCGTCCTGCAGGCGGCCGCCGACGGCGACCGGGTCGCCCACGGGCTGGTGGACGAGCAGGCCGTGGCCTTCGCCGGCTACGCCGCCTGGGTCGCCCGGGAGGCGGGGATCCCACCCGACGCCGAGCTGCCCGTCGTGCTCGGTGGGTCGGTCGCGCTCTCCGACGTACCCCTCTTCCGTGAGGAGCTCGCCCGCCGTCTCACCGAGCGGCTGCCCGGCTCCCGCCCACGACTGCTCTCTCGGCCACCCGTCCTGGGCGCGCTGCTCGAGGCCGTGGCCCTGACCGACCGCGCGGCGGTGCCGGCCCTCGCCGGCCGTCTCGACGCCGGGTCCCTGCCGGCCTCCGTCGTCACCACCACCTGACCCCGTCCGATCCCCGTCCGTCACCGACCACCGAGGACTCCCCATGCACCCCACCGAGCAGGCCGCGACCTGGCTCACCGCCCTGACCCTGCCTGAGAAGGCCCAGCTGCTCACCGGGCACGACGCGTGGCGCACGCACCCGGTCGAGCGGGTCGGCGTGCCGTCGGCCGAGGTCGCCGACGGGCCGCACGGCCTGCGTCGCGAGACCGGGGAGGACATGGTCTGGTACCCCGCCACCTGCCTGCCCACGTTGTCCGCCCTCGCGGCGAGCTGGGACCGCGCCGTGCTGCGTCAGGCGGGCGAGACGCTCGGCGCCGAGACCCGCGCGGCCGGCGTGCAGGTGCTGCTCGGGCCGGGCATCAACATCAAGCGCCACCCGCTTTGCGGGCGCAACTTCGAGTACCTCTCGGAGGACCCGGTCGTCGCCGGTGAGCTCGCGACGGCGTACGTCCAGGGCGTGCAGTCACGCGGGGTGGGCACCTCGCTGAAGCACTTCGCGGCCAACAACCAGGAGACGTCGCGGTTCTGGGCGTCCTCCGACCTCGACGAGCGCACGCTGCGCGAGGTCTACCTCGCCGGGTTCGAACGCGTCGTCCGCGGCGCGGACCCGTGGACGGTGATGTGCGCCTACAACCGCATCAACGGCGTCCACTCCTCCCAGCACGAGTGGCTGCTCACCGAGGTGCTGCGCGACGAGTGGGGCTTCGAGGGTGCCGTCGTGTCCGACTGGGACGCCGTGCACGACCGGGTCGCCGCGCTGCGTGCCGGGCTCGACCTGGAGATGCCCGGCAAGCCGGGCCGCACGGACGTCGAGGTGGTGCGCGCGGTCGTGGCCGGTGAGATCCCCGAGGCGCTGGTGGACCGCTCGGCCGAGCGCGTGCTGCGGCTGGCGGCCCGCGCGGCCGGCACCTCGCCGGAGCCGGTCGACCACGAGGCCCACCACGAGGTCGCGCGCGCCCTGGCCGAGCGGTGCGTCGTGCTGCTCCGCAACGACGGCGTGCTGCCGATCCGTCCCTCGGGGTCCGGCACCGTCGCGGTGATCGGGGAGTACGCCGAGCGGGCCCGTCTCCAAGGGGGCGGCTCGGCCGGGGTGCTGCCGACGCGCGTCGACGTGCCGCTGGTCGAGCTGCGCGAGCTGCTCGGTGACGACCGCGTGCAGCACGCGCTGGGCTACCAGGACCGCGACGCCGTCGACCTCGCCGGTGCGGACGGCCGGGTGCTGCGGCCCGGGGACGCCGCCGCTGCCGCGGACCCGCGCACGGACCTCGAGCTGCGGGCCGAGGCGGTCGGCCTGGCCGCCGCCAGCGACGTCACCGTGGTCGTCGTCGGGCTGCCGCTGCGCTCGGAGGAGGAGGCGCGCGACCGCACCACGCTCGACCTCCCGCAGGCGCAGCGCGAGCTGCTCGGCGAGCTGGCGGGCGTCGACACCCGCCTCGTCGTGGTCGTGATGGCCGGTGCCCCGGTCGCGCTGGACGAGGAGTGGCACGACGCGGCCGCCGCGGTCGTCTGGGCGGGTCTGCTCGGCCAGGGCGGCGGCCGGGCGCTGGCCCGGGTGCTGACCGGCTCGGCCGAGCCCACGGGCCGGTTGGCCGAGACGCTGCCGCGCCGCCTCGAGGACACCCCGGCGTACCTGGAGTTCCCCGGCGAGCGGGCCCACGTCCGCTACGCGGAGGGCGTGTTCGTCGGGCACCGCTGGTACGACGCCCGCGACATCGCACCGCGCTACCCGTTCGGCCACGGGCTCTCCTACACGACCGTCTCGTGGTCGCAGCCGCGGGTCGAGGTCCTCGACGCCGAGGCGGGGGAGGTAGGCGTGGGCGTCACGCTCACCAACACCGGGGAGCGCACCGGCACCGAGGTCGTCCAGGTCTACGTCGGGGACCCCGAGGCCGCCGTGCGCCGTCCGGTGCGCGAGCTCAAGGCCTTCGAGAGCGTCACGCTGGCACCCGGCGAGACCCGCACCGTCGAGCTCAGCCTGACCGGTCGCGACTTCGCGTGGTACGACGTCGGCGCCGGTGCGTGGCGCCGGGAGGCCGGGACGTTCCTGGTCTCGGTCGGGGCGTCGAGCGCCGACCTGCGCGGGACGGTCGAGATCACGCTGCCCGAGGGCCCCGGGGTGCCGCCGCTCATCGACGACGACACCCTCGGGGGCAAGCCCGCCGACTGGCGGACCTGAGCCTGCTGGGCGGGTCAGCCCATCCCGCCGTACCCGCCCTCCTTGATGATGCCGACCTGCGGCACGGTCACGGTGCGGTGTCCCGGCTTGCCGCCGAGCACGATCTTGCGCAGGGACACGTTGTTGTCCGTCGACTCCTCGACGAGGTTGTGCTCCGGGTTGGCCGCCACCGAGATGTAGTAGGTGCCGTTGGGGAGCTTGCGGATGTCGAAGGACTGCCCGGCGCGGTACTGCGTGTAGGTGTCGCCCCAGCCGGCGGCGAGGACCTCGCGGATCGAGAGCGAGGAGTAGTCACCGCATGACGTCGAGAGGTCGGTGTTCTCGGGGTTCCAGTCGGCGTCGGGCACCGTGAGGTCGACGGCGTCGGTGTTGGCGAGGCAGAACGCCTCCTTCTTCGAGACGGCCGTCTCCTTCTGGTCGGAGTCGAGCAGCGAGTAGCGGGCGAAGTCCTCGAAGTGCCAGTGCTGGTGGGAGGGCTTGGGGTCCCAGTGCATGTGCCCGACGGGCTGGTACCCGGTCTGGGTGCCGGTCGCGTCGAAGAAGTACTGGTAGGCGTCCATCTCGTCCTCGCCGTCGCGACGGAAGCCGTCGACGACCAGCGGGCTGTCGCCGGCGTTCCAGACCGTGGCCGAGAAGCGCAGGTAGTTGGTGTTCTTCGACAGGTTGATGCCCCAGGCGGGGAGCGAGCGCAGGTCGGGCTGCGGACCGGTCTCGTCGACACGGCCCTGGGGACCGGTGGGCCGGTGCGCGGCCGGACTGGCCACCGTGCGCCCGGCGGCGTGCGGGACGGACATCCCGCCGCCACCGTCGCCGCGCTGCTCGCGAGTGACGGTGAGCTCGGTGGTGCGAGTGGCCTCCGCCGGGGTCATCCCGAACGCGGTCGCGTACTTCGGCGCGATCGTCGCGACGACGGTGTACTTTCCGGGCGTCAGCGGGAGCGGGCGGCCCTGGGAGAGGATCGGCGAGGCCCAGCCCTGCTGGATGCCCTGGACGGACCCGAGGCTGTAGGGGTTGTACCAGCAGCCCTGGGGGTAGCCCGAACGCGCCGGCGCATCGGGCCGGACCCGCTCGGAGTAGCCGTTGAGGCAGGCCTTGCGGACCAGGTGGAGCGCGTCGCCGCCCTTCTTCGGGGTGATCTGGACCGACAGGAACCCGTCGATGCCCGAGAAGTCGCTCATCGCGCCCGCCGGCAGGGGGACGTCGCCGTCCGCGGTGTGCCAGACGCTCTGGATGGGCTGGTCGTAGTCGGGCCGGTGGGACCAGATCTCGAACGGCGCGCCCTCGGCGATCAGCCGCAGCCCGAGGTCGGTCCAGGCGCGCTTCTTGTAGGAGTAGGCCGTCACGGCCTTGGGGGCCCACAGGGTCAGGGGCGCCGCGGAGTCGGCGGCGCGGCTCGACGGGGCGTGGTCGGGAGTGGCGTTGGCCGCGGGCAGCGCGGTGGCGACTGGCACCGCGAGCCCGAGCGAGGCGATGAGCGCGAGTGCGCGAGAGGTCGAGCGGATCAACGTGAGGGTCCTTCCCCGACGGCAGCGGTCGCTGCGATGAGATGACGCAGCGTACGACGCGCCGGGGACGCGTTTGGTTGCCGAGCCGCGAGACCGGGGTCCCGTCCGGACGTGCTGGAACTACCCTCGGCCCATGAGCACCGAGCACGACCCGGCCGCCGGCGGGGCGATGGACCAGGTGGTCGCCGTCGCCGAGCGCGCCCGCGCCGCGAGTCACGGCCTGGCCCTGGCGACCCGCGCTGAGAAGGACCGCGCGCTCGAGATGATGGCCGATGCGCTGCTGGCCCGCGAGCCGGAGGTCCTGGCCGCGAACGCCGAGGACGTGGCCCGCGCCGAGGCCGGCGGGACGCCACCCAACATCGTCGACCGGCTGCGGCTCACCCCCGAGCGGGTCGCAGGCATGAGCCAGGGCCTGCGCGACGTGGCCGGGCTCCCGGACCCGGTCGGGGAGGTCGTGCGGGGCGGCACCCTGGCCAACGGCCTGGAGCTGCGGCAGGTGCGGGTGCCCTTCGGCGTGGTCGGGATGATCTACGAGGCCCGCCCCAACGTCACCGCCGACGCCGCCGGCATCTGCCTGAAGTCCGGCAACGCCGTGCTCCTGCGGGGCAGCTCGAGCGCCCGCTCCAGCAACGCCGCGATCGTGGCGGTCCTCCGCGACGCGATCGCGGGCGCCGGCCTCGACCCCGACGCGGTCCAGCTGGTGCCGGGCGAGACCCACGACAGCGTGAAGGCCCTGATGCGGGCGCGTGGGCACGTCGACGTGCTGATCCCGCGCGGAGGCGCCGGGCTGATCCGCTCGGTGGTCGAGGAGTCGACGGTCCCCGTGATCGAGACCGGGGTCGGCAACTGCCACGTGTACGTCGACCGCGCGGCTGACCCGGACAAGGCGCTCGCGATCGTGCTGAACGCCAAGACCCACCGCACCAGCGTCTGCAACGCCGCCGAGTCGCTGCTCGTGCACGCCGACATCGCGGAGACCTTCGTGCCGCGGGTCGTCGCCGCCCTCCAGGAGGCCGGGGTGACCGTGCACGGCGACGAGCGGTTCCAGGCCGAGGACGGGGTCGTCGCGGCGACCGACGAGGACTACGCGCAGGAGTACCTCTCGCTCGACATCTCCGCGGCCGTCGTACCCGACCTCGACGCGGCCATCGGCCACATCCGCCGCTTCTCCAGCCAGCACACCGAGGCGATCGTGACCGAGGACCTCGCCGCGGCCCGGCGGTTCACCGCCGCGGTCGACTCCGCCGCGGTGCTGGTCAACGCCTCGACGCGCTTCACCGACGGCGGTGAGTTCGGGTTCGGCGCCGAGATCGGCATCAGCACCCAGAAGTTGCACGCCCGCGGCCCCATGGGACTGCCCGAGATGACGTCGACCAAGTACGTCGTCACCGGGGACGGGCATGTCCGCTGAGTGTGCCGGCGAGTGGGGCAGCGGGTGACCGCCCGGTAGGGTGTCGGCCATGCTGAACGCGTTCGCCATCGCCCTCGTCGCCGAGGAGACCGTCAACGAGAACGTGCCCAACCACTGGCTGGTCGGCGGCATCGCGCTGGCCATCCTGCTCGTGCTGCTGGGTGCGCTGCTGATCTTCGGCTCGGGACGAGAGCACAGCTGACCACCGAGCGCGTGACCGCCGCCACCGACCCGGCCCGCCGGCGGGTCGGCGTCATGGGTGGCACCTTCGACCCGATCCACCATGGCCACCTCGTGGCCGCCTCCGAGGTGCAGGCGTGGTTCGACCTCGACGAGGTCGTGTTCGTGCCGACCGGCGACCCGTGGCAGAAGTCCCACCGCGGGGTGTCCCCGGCGGAGCACCGCTACCTGATGACCGTGATCGCCACGGCCGCCAACCCCCGGTTCACCGTCTCCCGCGTCGACATCGACCGGCAGGGCCCGACGTACACGATCGACACGCTGCGCGACCTGAGCACCCAGCTGCCCGACGCCGAGCTCTACTTCATCACCGGTGTGGACGCGCTCGCCGAGATCTTCACCTGGCGCGACGCCGAGGAGCTCTTCGGGCTCGCGCGGTTCGTGGGCTGCACCCGGCCGGGGTACACCATGGACGAGGCGGCGCTCGCCACGATCCCGTCCGAACGGGTGACGATCGTGGAGATCCCCGCCCTGGCGATCTCGTCGACCGACTGCCGCAAGCGCAAGCAGCGTGGCGAGCCGGTCTGGTACCTGGTGCCCGACGGCGTCGTCCAGTACATCGCCAAGCACGACCTCTACCCTCAGGAAGTCCCGTGACCGCCACTGACCGCGCCGTCGAGCTCGTCCAGGCCGCCGCCCGCGCAGCGTCCGACAAGCTCGCGCACCACATCATCGCCTTCGACGTCAGCGAGCAGCTGGCGATCACCGACGCGTTCCTGCTCGCCTCGGCGTCCAACGACCGTCAGGTCAAGGCGATCGTCGACGAGATCGAGGACAAGCTGCGCGAGATCGGGGCCAAGCCGGTCCGCCGCGAGGGCGAGCGCGACGGGCGCTGGGTGCTCATCGACTACGGCGAGATCGTCGTGCACGTGCAGCACGAGGAGGAGCGGGAGTTCTACGCCCTCGAACGGCTGTGGCGCGACTGCCCGTCGATCAGCCTCCCGGCCGACGTCACCGCCGGCGACCCGCGCCGGTGAGCGAGGCGCGCCGCCTGCTGCTGCTCCGGCACGGCCGGACCGCGTGGAACGCATCGGGCCGGGTCCAGGGCCAGCTCGAGTCCGAGCTCGACGACACCGGCCACGCCCAGGCGGCCGCGGCCGCCGCGGTGATCGCGACCCTCGGCCCGGTCGCGCTCTGGTCCTCCGACAGCGCCCGGGCCCGGCAGACCGCGGCCTACGTCGCCAAGGAGACCGGCCTGGACCCGACGTACGACGCCCGCCTGCGTGAGTACTACCTCGCCGAGCGGCAGGGCCTGACCCACCAGGAGTACGCCGCGACCGCGCCGGAGGAGTTCGCGGCGTTCCGGTCCGGCGACTTCGACGTCGTGCCCGGGGGCGAGAAGGCGACCGAGGTCGCCGCCCGGATGAGCTCCGCGCTGCTCGAGCTGCTGGCCACCGTCGGCCCGGGTGAGCTCGCGGTCGCGGTCTCCCACGGGGCCGCGATCCGCGACGCCGTGCCGGCGCTGATCGGCTGGCCGGTCACCCAGCGCGCCGCGCTGCACGGCATGGCCAACTGCGGCTGGGCGCTGCTCGACCTGCCCGACGCCGGTGGCGTGCTGCGGCTGGTGGCCTACAACCGGGTGGCGGATCAGCCGAGGTAGCCCGTGGCCGTCAGCCGGCGCCAGATCAGGTCGCGCCGGTCGACCAGGAACCCCGCCGTGACGTGGTCGCGGTCCTTCCAGACGACCCGGTCGCCCACCACCGGCAGGCAGGCGGGGGTCCCGACGCACACGACCGGGTTGAGGTCGACGCTGGCGACGCCGGGGTCGGTGAGCGCGAGGTCGTCGTAGACCCCGTCCAGCGCGGGCCGCTCCAGGGGCGGCACCACGGCGCAGTCGCCGAGCCGGTCGGCGGTGGCCAGGCAGTCGATCGGGTCGAAGCCGTCGGTGTCGAAGCCCTCGGTGCCGAGCAGGCTCTTGACGAGCACCAGGTGGGCGCCCGTGCCCCGGATCGCGGCCGCGGTCGCGGTCGTCGTACGCCGCAGCCGCTCGGCGAGCGTCTCGCCTGCAGGACCTCCCGGGGCGGTGAGGTCGTCGGCCCACCGGTCGGCCGAGTGCGCCATGCTGATCGCGACCACGACGTCGGGCTCGAGCCGGGGGAGCTCGTCGCGGTAGAACTCCTCGCGCGCCTCCCGGCAGGTCGCCTGCTCCTCGTCGTTCGACAGCTCGTTCTGCAGGCCCGCCTGCCACATGCAGGCCGGGACGACACCGATCGAGAGCGTGAGGTCGTGGTCGCGGGCGAGCTGCTCGAACGCGGCGACGAACATCTGTGCCTGGCTGTCGCCGACCAGCAGGACATGCGGTCCGTCCCCGTGGACCACCGTGCACGCGTCGGGGTCGGCCGCCGTGCACAGGTCCACGAGCGGGGGAACGTCGGCCTTCGCCGCGCTCAGGTCGAGGCCGTCGGGCACCGGTCGGTCGAGCGCGCCGCCGTGGAGGGACGCGCCGTCGCCTCGCGCAGCCGTCAGTGCCGGGCGTTGGTCGGCGTGCAGCACGACCGGCACCACGACGGTCGCGACGAGCGTGGAGACCGCCAGGGCGGAGGCCACGACCGTCCAGCGGCGGGGGTCGAGCGCTGGGGCGCGCCGGATCGGGCGTTCGAGGACCTGGTGGGACAGCGCGGCCAGCCCGGTGGCCACGACGCCGCCGAGCACGGCGAGCACCACCGGGCGCACGTCGAACACCGCGCGCAGCACGAGCAGCACCGGCCAGTGCCACAGGTAGGTGCCGTAGGACACCTGGCCGAGGTACCGCGGCACCGGCAGCGCGAGCGCCCGCGCGGTCCCGGCGTACGGCGCTGCCCACAGGCCGGCGATCGCCACGACCGCGGCGGCCGCGGCGAGCAGGCCGCGCGCCGAGGGGGAGGGGTCCGCGATGCCCGAGCCGACGACCAGCAGCGCCACGAGGCCGAGCGGTGCCGCCCATCCCGCGCGGCGCCCGGGCACGGCACCGCGGTCGACCAGGGCTCGGGTGCCGAGCGCGAGCAGCACGCCGGCGGCCAGCTGGTAGACCCGGGTCTCGGTGGCGTAGTAGGCGTAGCCGGCGTCGTCGCCCGCCCGCCACACCTGCAGCGCGACCGAGGCGACGCCGACCGCCCCGACCGTCGCGGCCAACGTCCGGCCGGGCCGCCGCGACCAGCGGTAGGCCGCTACGACGACCAGCGGGAACGCGATGTAGAACTGCTCCTCGATCGAGAGCGACCAGAAGTGCAGGAACGGGCTCGCCGCGTCCTGGGCGGCGAAGTAGTCGCGGGACTCGGCGATGAAGTGCCAGTTGGCGTAGTAGAGCAGCGACGCCCGGGCATCGTCGACCATCTCCTCGCGCAGCGGGAGCGAGGTCACCAGCAGCTGCAGCGCCGCGGTGAGCACCACCACGACGATCGCGGCCGGCAGCAGGCGGCGTACGCGCCGGGAGTAGAACCAACCCAGCGGCAGTCGACCCCGGTGGTCCACCTCGCGCAGCACCACCTGCGCCACCAAGAACCCCGAGAGCACGAAGAACAGGTCCACGCCCACGAACCCGCCCGCGAACCACCCGACTCCGGCGTGGAACAGCAGCACCAGATAGACGGCGACGGCGCGCAGACCGTCGAGCTCCGGGCGATAGCCGGCCAGCGCCTCGACAGGGGTCCGGGCCTCCGAGCGCGGTGACGCGGCAGGCTCGGGGGGCTCGGCGGGCATGGGTGGGATCCTAGGCACGCCGATCAGGGGGGTCGATTTCGCATCGGCCGGGCCGGTTGGCTAGTATTCCGCGAGTTGTCACCTCGTACGTCTGAGGGAAGCAATGGGGCTGTGGCGCAGCTGGTAGCGCATCTGCATGGCATGCAGAGGGTCAGGGGTTCGAGTCCCCTCAGCTCCACACGAGAGAAGGGCCGGTTCACAGCGCAGTGCGCTGTGAACCGGCCCTTCGAGCGTGTGGACCGAGCCGAGTCGGCGATCGCCGCGAGCGAGCCTCGACCAGCGCCCACGCCCGGCGCGCACGGAGTCCGCGGTGGGGTGGGTGCGCGTGCAGATGCGCCGACTCGGCCCCCGGCCGGCGTGCAGATGCGCCGACTCGGCCCCCGGCCGGCGTGCAGATGCGCCGAGTCGGCGCTGCGAATGGTCTAGGCCCTTGTCGGTTATCTCGGATCGCTCCGTGACCCGGGCGCGGGGAGCGGCGTTGAGGGCACATGAACCCCGACAACCGGTCGACGGGCGTGACCGTCGAGGAGCACCAGGTCCTGTGGTCGATGCAGACCGGAGACGGCGCGAGCGTGGCCGTCTGCGGTCAGCGTCACGGACAGCAGCTGTGGCTCGAGCGGCGTGAGCGCGACCCGGAGGTGCGGCTGCGTCAGTCCCGGGACGTGATGTCCGAGGCCTGCCTGCACTGCGGGTGGTGCGGAGAGCTCGTCGCGGCGCCGCTGCGCTGCACGTTGCACGCGGGGCGGGACTGCCCGGAGTTCGACGCGCTGTCGGCCGAGTCGGTGCAGGGGGCCGTCGCGGTGGTCACCGCCTGGACCGGGGCGGCGGTCCTGCCGGAGGCGTTCTGGGACCACCTGCCGTCGGTGGCCGGTGTCGCGCGAGCCCGGGGCCGGCTGGAGGAGCGGGCCCTCGCGGAGCTGATGTGGAGCCTGCGGGACGTGTGGCTGACCAACGGCAGCCACCGGGCGGCGTAGCTCCGCGGGTCAGACCCGGGCGCGGTCCTTGCCGGCGACGGCCTCGGCGACCCCGATGAGCAGGACGGCGGCGATGACCGCCAGGACGAAGCCGAGCACGTTGAGCTCCCAGATGCTGCCGGTGCCGAGCGCGGATGCGATCAGGCCGCCGATGAGCGAGCCGACCAGGCCGAGGCCGAGGGTCGCGAGGATGCCGAGGTTCTGCCGGCCGGGCTTGATGAGGCGCGCGAGCGCTCCGATGATCAAGCCGGCGATGAGGAAACCGATCATGGTTCGACAGTAGCCCTCGGCAGGCGAGCCGAAACGCCGCTGAGCGCCGCCGGTAGCGTGGGTCGCCGGACCGAGGAGAGAGCGAGAGCTGCCGTGGGCGAGCCGGTCGAGGTCGACACCGGTCAGGCGGACCAGCGCGAGGTGTACGACGCGCTGCGGGCCAGGTGCCCCGTGGCGCACGAGGGCGGCTCCTGGGTGGCGCTGCGGCACGCGGAGGTGGTCGCCGCGGCGGCCGACCCGGCGACGTACTCCAGCGCCGTCAGCAGCCGCCGGGCGATCCCCAACAGCCTGGACGGGGCGGAGCACAAGGCGTACCGCGCGGTCGTCGACCGCTACCTGACGCCCGAGCGGGTCGCCCGGGAGGAGCCGCAGTGCCGTGACCACGCAGCGGCGATCGTCGCGGCGCTGCCCCGGGACGCGACGGTGAAGACCATCGGGCAGATCGGCGTGCCGTACGCCGTCCGCTCGCAGTCGGCGTGGCTCGGCTGGCCGCCCGAGCTCGAGGCCGAGCTGGTCGCCTGGATGCAGGACAACCACGCCGCCACCAGGTCGGGGGACCGGGCTCGCACCGCCGAGGTGGCCGAGCGGTTCGACCGGCTGATCCGCACCCTGCTCGAGGCTCGCCGGGGCCGCCCCGTCACCGACGTCACCGGCGAGCTGCTGGCCGACAGCGTCGACGGTGTGCAGCTGAGCGACGAGGAGGTGGTCTCGATCCTGCGCAACTGGACCGCCGGGGACCTCGGCTCGCTGGCCACGTCGGTCGGCGTGATCGTGCACTTCCTCGCCACCCACCCGGCCGTCCAGCGGGAGGTGCGTGCCCTGGTCGAGGCCGGTGACCGGGCCGCCGTCGAGACCGCGGTCGAGGAGATCCTGCGCATCGACGACCCGTTCGTCGCCAACCGACGCGTGACCACCCGCGAGGTCGAGCTGGGTGGTGAGCAGATCCCCGCCGGTGGTCGCGTGCTGCTGAACTGGACGGCCGCCAACCGGGACCCCGAGGTGTTCGGCGACCCCGACGAGTACGACCCCGTCGGCCACGCCGCCGCCAACCTGGTGTTCGGCATCGGCCCGCACGTCTGTCCCGGACGCGACCTGACGCTGATGGAGCTGCGGGTGGTCGTCGAGGAGTTGCTGGCCGCGACGCAGTGGATCGAGCCGGCACCGGACCGGCCGGCGGTGCGCGAGACCCCGCCGGTCGGCGGTTGGGCGCGGGTGCCGGTCGTCCTGCGCTAGTCGAACGGGTGGCGCGGGGCCTCGGTAGGGCGCTCGCGCACGCGGACGGTCGCGTCGGCCCAGGAGATCTCGGCGGCCTCGGCGCCGACGATCACCGTGTGCCGGTGCAGGCGGCGTACGACGCTCCGCACCAGCCAGGGGCCCTGGTCGCTGCGCCGGTCGTAGCCGAGCAGCGAGCCGGGCCGCCCGCGTCCGACGATCAGCGAGCAGAGCACCAGCGAGCCGTCGTCGTGCGGCTCGAACCGGGCGTCGAGCACCCGGCCGATCCGCTCGTCGGCGGGGCCGAGCACGTCCATCCCGGTGAGCCGGCCGAGCCGGTGGCCCTCGCGGTCGCGGCGGAGCACGCCGTCGCGGCGTACGGACAGGTGCACGGCGCTGTCGAGGCGCTCGACGTCCGCGATGTCGATGCGCCAGGGCCGGGAGCGGTGCGGCTCGGAGACCTTGAGCTGGGTCCACTTCGCCACCAGCGCGCCGCCGAGCCGGCCGCCGAGGCGCGACAGCAGGGCGGCCGGGCCGGTGAGGACCGCGGTGATCGCGAGGTCGTCGCCGACCTGGGTGAGCTCGACGTCGTCGACCTTGCCGAGCAGATGGCCGTCGCAGTCGATGAGCTGCCGGTCGAGCAGGTGCAGGGCGCCGTCGATCGTCTGCTCGAGGCGGTTCTCACGGGGTGTCCCGGTGCGCGCGGTCACTGGCCCATCCTCGTCCAGATCATCAGGGGGAGCGCCGCGACCGCGGCGACCACGATCACGACCAGGTAGACGCTGCCCAGCCCGTTGGCGAGCCGGCCGTTGACGTGCTCGCCCATGTAGTCGGGGTCGTTGGCCACCACCAGGATGGGGAGGTAGGTCAGTGGCAGCGCGACCGCGGAGAACACCACCGACACCTCCGTCACCAGGATCGGGTCGACGGCCGTCATCAGGAACGCCGTCGCGGCGAGCGTCGCCAGGACCAGCATCGCGTGGAAGGCGGTCGCCTGGCTGGGGCGCACGTACTTGCCCCACTGGGCGCCGAAGTACTGGGCGATGCTGTAGCCCACGCTGAGCCCGGTCTCGCAGGCCGCCCCGAAGGTCGCGGCGACGAAGCCGAGGATCGCGACCGCGAGGCCGACCTTGCCGAGCGCGGCCGCCACCGGGAGACCCACCTGGCCGAGACTGTCGACGGTGATGTTCAAAGGGCCGAGCACCACCCAGGCGCTGCCGGCGATCGCGAACGACAGCAGCCCGCCGAGCGGGAAGCCGATGAACACGTTGGCGCGCATCGTGGGGATGTCCTCGGGGGTCCAGTGCTCCTCGACGCCGCCGGAGGAGAAGAAGAACACCTCGTACGGCGTCATCGCCGCGCCGAAGAGCGCCACCGCGTAGTAGGCGAACGTGCTCCACTCCTCGTCGGCGGGCTTGTGCGCGGCCGCGGCCTGGTGGGCCAGGGCACCCCAGTCGGGGCCGAGCTGCCACAGGCCGACGGCGAACACGATCAGCGCGAGGCCGAGCAGGCCCAGCACGTTCTCGATCGCGCTGAACTTGGCGCGCCAGAGCAGCAGCCAGACGAAGAAGCCGACGACCGGCACGATCAGCAGCAGGTGGACCGAGGCGACCAGCTGGAGCGAGAGAGCGACGCCGCCGATCTCGGCGACGAACGTCAGGAACGTGATCAGCATCGAGGCGACCAGGTTGAGCATCCCGAGACGCGGCCCCAGCCGCTCGCGCACCAGGTCGAAGGTGGCCCGCCCACTGACCGCCGCGACCCGCCCGGACATCTCCGCGAACACGCAGATGCCGAGGACCCCCACGAGCACGACCCAGGAGAGGGAGAGGCCGAAGCGGGCGCCGACCTGGGCGTTGGTGACCAGGTCGCCGATGTCGACGAACCCGCCGATTGCGGTGAGGATGCCGAGCGCGACGGCGAAGTACTTCTTCACCTCAGGCCCTTCGCCGCGTCGGTGAGCTTGCGCTCGAGCTGGACGAGCTGGTCGTGGAGGCGGGGGTAGGCGCTGGTGTCGCGTCGCACGATCGCGATCCGCACCTTGCTGAGCAGGTCGGACGCGTCGGACATCAGGCCGGTCACGCGGTCGTACGTCGCGTCGTCGGCCGGCTCGGGCTGCTCGCCGCCGAACGTGGCCATGGTGGCGCCGACCGCCTCCTCGCTGTCCTGGGCGACGACCTGCTGGTACTTCCCGGGCACCTTGTCCTGCGCCTCGAGCCGCAGCAGCAGCCCGACTGTGGCGACCTCGCTGGCGGTGTCCTCGAGGGAGGTGCGCGCCTGGTCGGTCCAGGACGAGTGGTCGGGCGCCTGCGGGGCGCAGGCGGTGGCGAGGGCCACCACGAGCGTGGCCCCCACCGCAGCTCGGACACGCGCGGTCGACCTCACCCGCGGTCCGTACCCGAACGGGTGAGCAGTCAATCCATGGACTGTCGGTCTGCGCTGCGCTCAGCCGATGCGCTCCTTGGGGATCGTCAGGGCCAGCACCGCGGCGACGGTCGAGGCGGCCACGCACAGCACGAACAGCTCGCGGTACGCCGTCAACGAGGGCAGCTCGAACCCGCCCAGGCTGACCGTCGCGGCGGCCAGGATGCTACCGCCGATCGCGCTGGCCAGCGTCGTGCCGATGCTGCGAGCGAGGGTGTTGAGGCCGTTGGCGGCCGCGAGCTCGTGGACGGGCGTGTGCTCATTGATCAGCGTCGGCATCGCGGCGTACCCGATGCCGGTGCCGATGCCCAGCACGATACCGCCGACCACGACCCACCAGATCGAGCCGGTGAACGCGATCCGCACGACCCAGCTGAGAGCCACGATCGAGGCGCCGAGCGCCAGGGTCTGCGGGGCGCCGCGCCGCCGGATCAGCTGCGCGGCGACGGGGGCGAAGAACAGCATCATCAGCCCGCTGGGCAGCATCACCAGCCCGCTGACCAGGATCGAGGCCCCGAAGCCGTAGCCGGTCTCCTTCGGGGCCTGGACGTAGCCCGCCGTGCCGATCATCGAGGCGAAGAGCGCGAAGCCGAACAGGATCGAGGTCACGTTCGTCAGCACGATCGGGCGGCGGCGCAGCGCGACCAGGTCGACCAGCGGCTCGCGGATCCGGGTCTGCGACCAGCCGAAGACCACGAGCAGCACCGCCGAGAGCGCGAGCAGCCCGAGCACGCGGCCCGACCCCCAGCCCCAGCTCGCCGTCTGGGCCAGCGGGAGCAGCAGCGAGACGAGCGTCGCGCTGAGCAGCACGCCGCCGACCAGGTCGAGCCGGCCGCCGCTGCGGGTGGGCGCCTCGGGCACGACGAGGAGCACGGCGACCGTGGCGATCGCGCCACCGACCGCGGTGATCCAGAACAGCGCGTGGAAGTCGGCGTGCTCCGCGATCAGGCTGGCGACGGGCAGCGCCAGTGCGCCGCCGACGCCGAGCATCGCGCTGATCACGGCGACCGCCGCGCCGACCCGCTCGCGCGGCAGCGTGGAGCTGAGCAGGCTGATGCCCAGCGGGATCGTGGCCATCGAGGCACCCTGGACCGCGCGCCCGACGATCAGCAGCGCGATGTCGCTGGTGAAGCAGGTGATCAGCGACCCGACCACGAGCATCGACAGGGCGACCAGCATCATCCGGCGCTTGCCGAACATGTCGCCGAGTCGGCCGAAGATGGGTACGGCGACCGCACCGACCAGCAGCGTGGAGGTCAGCAGCCACTCCACGTTGCTGGCGGAGGTGTCGAGCGTCGCCGGCAGCGTGGCCAGCACCGGGATCAGCAGCGCCTGCGTCAGCGAGACCGCCAGCGCGGCGAACCCGACCACGAACAGCTCCAGGCGCGCGCGACGCGACGAGGTGTGCGCGGCGACCTCGGCGTCGGTGGCGCCCTCGATCGGGTGACCCAGGTGATGGGTCTCGTGGTCCCCCTCAGGGTGGGCCGCGGGGGTGTCGGTCTCGGTGGAGTCGGTCATCGGTCCCTCGTATCGGGGTGGGAGTAGGTGATGGCGGCGGCGGTGGCCGCCAGGTCGTCGCGCTGGACGAACCGGCTGAGCAGTCGGACGAACGTCGTACGGTCCGAGGGCGACCAGTCCTGCAGGCCGTCGCGCAGCTTGCCGCGGCGCTCGACCTCGGCGTCGTCGAGCAGCTCGACCGCGCGCGGCGACAGCCGGACCACGGTGGCGCGGCCGTCGGTGCGGTCGGTCTCGCGCACCACCAGGTCGCGGCGCTCGAGGTCGTCGACGTGCCGGGTGACCGTGGTGGAGTCCAGGCGCAGCTGCACCGCGAGGTCCTTGACCCGCAGCGGGCCGAGCCGGCGGAGCTTGAACAGTGCCTTGACCGGGCCCCGGCCCAGACCGGGGGAGAGGGTCTCGGCGAAGTCGGCGAGGTAGATGTCGCCGTGCAGGGTCAGCTCCGTGAAGGCCTCGTGCAGCACGTCCTCGAGACGTTCGTGGGGCATCGTGACCTCCGGAGATAGGTGTACTGGTACACCGATACGTGACCGGGACACCGTACGTGTTCGGGGGCCGCTCCGCTCGTCAGCGAGCTGTGGTCCACGTCACGCCCAGCGGCTACGATCCACCGGACAAGAACCCGTTCTAGTGAGGCGGCACGATGCCCGGACCCGGCCCGGACGGCTTCAACCTCTCCGAGGTCTTCGCGACCGTCGCGCGCGCGGTGCCCGACCAGGAGGTGCTGGTCTGGCGCGACCGGCGGCTGACGTACGCCGAGCTGGACGCGCGCATCGACGGGCTCGCCCACGCGCTGGTGACGCACGGGCTCGGCTGCCACACCGAGCGTGGTGACCTGGCCGGTCACGAGTCGGGCCAGGACCACGTGGGGCTGTACCTGCGCAACGGCAACGAGTACCTCGAGGCGATGGTGGCGGGCTACCGCGCGCGGGTGGCGCCGTTCAACGTCAACTACCGCTACGTGACCGACGAGCTGCTCTACCTGCTGACCGACGCCCGCACCCGGGCCCTCGTCTACCACGCCGAGTTCGCGCCGCAGGTCGCCGCGATCCGCGATCGGCTGCCGGACCTCGAGCTGCTGGTCCAGGTCGCGGACGAGTCCGGCCACGACCTGCTGCCGGGTGCCCTGGACTACGAGTCGCTGCTGTGGACCTCGGCCCCCGCGACCGGGATGCCCGTGCCGAGTGGCGACGACCTGTTCGTGCTCTACACCGGCGGGACCACCGGCATGCCCAAGGGCGTGCTGTGGCGCAACGACGACATCTACGTCACCTCGATGGGCGGGACGCCGTTCGGGACGACCGAGCCGTTCACGTCGTACGACGCCATCGCGGACGCCGCCCGCGCGGCCGGCGGCGGGCTGACGTTGCTGATGGTCCCGCCGTTCATGCACGGCGCCGCGCAGTGGTCGACGTTCCACACGATCACCGGCGGCGGGCGGATCGTGCTGCCGGACGACGTGCACCGCTTCGACCCCGCGGACGCGCTGCGCGTGGCCGTGCGCGAGCGGGTCGTGAGCATCCCCGTGGTGGGCGACGCGGTGGCGCGCCCGCTCGTGGAGGAGATCGAGCGCGGCGACTACGACCTGTCCGGCCTCGCCGCGGTCAACAACGGCAGTGCGCCGCTGACGCCCGGTGTCCGCGCGCGGCTGCTCGAGGCCCTGCCGCACATCCTGGTGATGGACGCCGCCGGGGCCTCGGAGACCGGCCTGCAGATGAGCTCGATGTCGGCCAAGGGCATGGAGGCCGAGACCGCCACCTTCACCCCGGTGGCGGCCACGACGGTCGTCGACGACCTGTTCACGCGAGTGCTCGAGCCCGGCGAGGGCGGCGGCTGGCTCGCGCAGCGCGGCCGGGTCCCGCTGGGCTACCTCGGCGACCCCGACAAGACCGCGCGGACGTTCCCGGTCATCGACGGCGTCCGGTTCGCGATCCCCGGCGACCGGGCCCGCTACCTCGACGACGGGCGGATCGAGCTGCTCGGCCGCGACGGGGTCACGATCAACTCCGGCGGCGAGAAGATCTTCGTCGAGGAGGTGGAGCGGGCCCTCGCCGGGCACCCCGACGTCCGCGACGTGGTCGTGGTCGGCCGCCCCTCCGAGCGCTGGGGCAGCGAGCCCGTGGCTGTGGTGCAGCTGGCCGAGGACAGCACCGCCACCGACGCCGAGCTGCTCGCCGAGGCCGGTCGTCACGTGGCCCGCTACAAGATCCCGAAGGCGGTCATCCGGGTGCCCCGGGTGGAGCGGTCTCCCTCCGGCAAGGCGGACTACCGCTGGGCGCGTGCGCAGGCGGTCGCGGGCGTCTGAGCAGGGGCATGCTCGCCGTCCCACCGGGAACCGTCGGTGCATGGCCTCCCCAGACACTGCCGGGTTCGACACCGTCGTCTTCGACATCGACGGCACCCTGCTCGACTCCAACTACCACCACGCGCTGGCATGGTCGCGGGCGTTCGAGCAGGTGCTGGACCGGCACGTCCCGATCTCGGCGATCCACCGTCACATCGGCATGGGCGGCGACCGGCTCGTGGCCGCGGTGGCCGGTGACGACGCCGAGGAGCGGCACGGCGACGAGCTGCGCGAGCGGTGGGAGAAGGAGTACGACCAGCTCATCGACCAGACCCAGCTCTTCGACCAGGCACGCGAGCTGCTCGCCGCGGTCGGCCGGGCCGGGTTGAAGGTCGTGATCGCGAGCTCGAGCATCCCCAAGCACGCCGAGCGCCCGCTGGAGCTCCTCCGGGCCGACGAGCACTCCGACGACTGGACGACCAGCGAGGACGCCGAGGAGTCCAAGCCCGACCCCGAGCTGCTCGACGAGGCCCTGCAGAAGGTCGGCGGCGGCCGTGCGGTGATGGTGGGCGACGCGGTGTGGGACGTCGAGGCCGCCAACCGGCAGGGCATCCCCACGATCGGGCTGCTGTCCGGAGGCTACGGCCGTCAGGAGCTGCTCGACGCCGGGGCGGTCGCGGTGTACGCCGACCCCACCGACCTGCTCGCCCATCTCGACGAGGCGCTGGAGGCTGCCGGGCGGTGAGGCCCTCGGCCCGGGTCGTCCTGCTGGCGCTCTGCGCCGGCTACTTCCTCGTGCTCCTGGACGTCACGATCGTGAACGTCGCGCTGCCGTCCCTGGGGGACGGTCTCGGAGTCGGGCTGGCCGGCCTGCAGTGGGTCGTCGACGGCTACGCGGTCGCGCTCGCCGCGGTCCTCCTGGCCGGTGGGACCGCCGGCGACGTCCTCGGCCACCGCGGCGTCGTGCTGAGCGGCCTCGCGGTGTTCGGGACGGCGTCCTTGGCGTGCGGGCTGGCCCCGTCGGTCGCCGCCTTGGTCGCCGCGCGGGTGGCACAGGGTGTCGGAGCGGCCCTGCTGCTGCCGGGGACCTTGGCGCTGATCGGGGACGCCGTACCGGAGCGCGCCGCGCAGGCCCGGGCGATCGGAGTGTGGGCGGCGGTCGGGAGCACGGCGCTGCCCGCCGGCCCCCTGCTCGGGGGTGTGCTCGTGCAGTGGGTGTCCTGGCGGGCGGTGTTCCTCGTCAACCTCCCGGTGGTGGCCGCTGTCGCGGTCGTGGTCGCCCGCGGCGTGCCGCCCACCGAACGTTCGGCAGGCCGTCGCGTGGACGTGATCGGGTCCCTCCTGGCCGGGTCGGCGCTCGCGGCGGTGGTCTTCACCGCCGTCGAGAGCGGTGCAGGGGCGGGCGCGCCGATGCTCGCCGGTGGAGCGACCCTGGCGTTGGCCGCCGCGGTCGCGTTCGTGCTCGTGGAGCGCCGCGTGCCGGACCCGATGCTGCCGCTGGACCTCGTGCGCCGTCCGGCGTTCGTGGTCGCGAACGGCGTCGCCGCGGTGATGAACCTGGCGACGTTGGGCATGCTCTTCGTGACGACGCTCCTGCTCCAGGGCGTCCAGGGCCGCTCACCGCTGGTCGCCGGTGTGGTGCTGCTGCCGCTCTTCGCGCCGCTGTCGCTGCTGGCGCCGGTCACGGGCCGGATCACGGCTCGCGTGGGTCCGCGGCCGCCGATGCTCGCCGGGCTCGTCGTGGCGGCCGCCGGCTTCGTGGCCCTCCTCACCGTGGACGACCGGACGTCGTACGCCGGCGTGGCCGTGCCCCTGCTGCTCTGGGGTGTCGGGCTCGGCCTGCTCACCCCCGCGGTGGTGGCGGCCGCGCTCGCGGCGGTCGAACCGGACCGTTCCGGGCTCGCGTCCGGGGTGAACAACACGGCGCGGCAGGCTGCCGGCGCGATCGGCATCGCGGTCTACGGCGCCGTGGCCGGTCCACCCGGACACGCCGGCCGGTTCGTCGGCGGCATGCACGGGCTCGCCGTCGTGTCCGCGGCGCTGTTCCTCGCTGCCGCCGCTGTGGTCGGTCGCCGCGAACGGTAGCCGGCGGGCACCCGGGCCCGCCGGCCCAGGGCGATCAGTCGCTGATCGAGATCGTCCAGTAGCTGTCGGCGGGGGCGCCGGCCGCGTCGAAGCAGCTGACGTTCACCGCGGTGTCTCCCCAGGAGCCCACCGTGCACCAGGTGGGGCTGCCGCCGTAGCCCGAGACGACCACGTTCCCGCCGTTCAGGCTCAGCCCCGCGAAGGTGATCGTGTAGCTGCCGGCGCTGTGGTGCACCACGGTGACCGCACCGCCCGAGCGGTTGTAGGTGTAGCCGTTGTTCGTCAGGTCGCCGTTCGCGCTCGGGGAGCTGTTCCACGCGTAAGCGCGGACGATCCCCAGGTTGCCCTGACCGAACAGGCCCGGCCGGTCGATCGCGCCGTCGGCGAGGTCGCCGCCGGCGATCCCGCCGTCCCTGACGTCGGCGCCGGTGACGCCGCCGTCCTTGAGGTCGACGCTCTTCACGGAGCTGTTGACGATCTGCCGCGAGGCGACGGAGTTGGCCGGCACCATGGTCGCCGCGACCGCGGCACCGCCGCCACCGATGGCGATGACCAGGGCCGTCGTGCTGGCGACGTTGGCGTAGGTCATCCGTGTCTTGAGCCTGCTGAACATGAGGGTCCGCCGTTCTGGAGGGAGTGGAACCCCGCCAGCAAAGACCTGATCCCCGGGTGCCGCCTGACGCGGACGGACAGCGACTACCGGCCCGTCGTGACTATTGCCCGGAGGCCCGGCCGACCTCTTCGAGCTCGCTCCAGTCGACGGTCGCGGTGCGTCGCTTGTACTCGGTGACGAGGCCCGGCCAGTTCGTGGTGATCCGGCTGCCGTCGACGTACCAGCTGTCGCACGCGGCCCAGACGCTGTCGCCCAGCCGGCCCTGCATCTCGCGGTCGTAGTCGTCCCACACCTCGCGCCGGACGGCGACCCGGCGCGCGGCGCCGTCGGCGACCCGGCGGGCGACCTGAGCGATCCAGCCCGCCTGCGCCTCCATCATCCCGATGATCGAGCTGCCGCCGAGATTGGTGTTGGGGCCGTAGATGCAGAACAGGTTGGGGAACCCGGGCACGGTGATCCCCAGGTGGGCGCGGGCTCCGTCGGCCCAGACCTCCTTGAGCGACACCCCGCCCGCGCCACGGACGTCGATGCCGGCGAGGAAGTCGGTCGCGGCGAAACCGGTGCCCCAGATCAGCACGTCGGCCGGGTGCAGCTCGCCGTCGGCGGTGCGCACCCCGTCGGACTCGATGCCGGTGATCCGGCCGGTGACCACGTCGACGTGGTCGCGATCGAGCGCGGGGTACCAGTCGTTGGAGAACAGCAGCCGCTTGCACCCGATCGGGTAGTCGGGGACCAGCTTGCGGCGCAGCTCGGGATCGCGCACCTGGCGGCGCAGCTGCAGCCGCCATGCGGTGCGCAGTGCCGCGATCATCGGCCGGGTGATGGGTGACTCGCCTGCCAGGGCGCCGTTGAGCCGCTCGGTGAGCCAGTACACGAAGCGCCGCTCGCCGGCCGGGATCGCCGGGAGCCGGTGGAAGAGCCGGTGGTGGCGCGGAGAGTAGCCCTGGTCGGGCTTCGGGACGACGTACGGCGCAGACCGCTGGAAGACCGTGATCGCGCCGACCCGGTCCACGATGCCCGGCACGAACTGGATCGCGCTCGCGCCGGTGCCGATGACCGCGACGCGCTTGCCGCTCAGGTCGACGTCGTGGCGCCACTGCGCGGAGTGGAAGGCCGGCCCGGCGAACGTCGACGCGCCGGGCAGGGTCGGCACCACGGGCTTGGAGAGCTGCCCGACCGCCGGGATGACCATGTCGGCGGTGAACGTGCCGGTGTTGGTGACCACCTGCCAGGTCGATGCGGCGTCGTCGTACTCGATCGCGGAGACCTCCACGCCCGTGCGCACCAGCTCGAGCAGGCCGTCGGCGGCGGCCGTGCGCCGGATGTAGTCGAGGATCTCGGGCTGGGGGGAGTAGCGGCGGCCCCAGTCGGGGTTGGTCGCCCACGACCAGGAGTAGAGCGGCGAGGGCACGTCGCAGGCGGCGCCGGGATAGGTGTTGTCCCGCCACACCCCGCCGACCTCGTCGGACCGCTCCAGGATCGTGACGTCGCTGACGCCCGCCTGCCTCAAGGCGTGGGCGACGCCCAACCCGCCGAATCCAGCACCGATGACCACCACGCGCATGGCCCGAACCGTAGCGGTCCCGGCCGTCTCCGGCCGTTCACGTCCACGTCACGCCCGCAGCACGCGCGCGGCCCCGGCCGACCACCTGCACTCCCTAGCCTCCGCGAGGGCGCACCCGGCGCCCCTCACCGGAAGGACCACACTCTGATGCGGAGACCCGCACGCAGCACGTCGTTCGTGCTCGCGCTCGCCGTCGCCTCGAGCGTCATCGGCACCCTGGGCGTCGCGAACGCGACCGACGTCCGCGCCTCGGACAAGCCGAAGAACAACGACATCAAGAACGTCATCTACCTCCTGGGCGACGGCATGGGCCGCACCCACGTCACCGCGGCTCGCGAGCGCTACTACGGCGCCGACGGCAAGCTGGTCATGGAGACCCTCCCCGCCGTCGGGCAGGTGAGCACGTACGCCGTCCAGCCGATGTCGGGCCAGCCCGGCTCGGCCGACTTCGCGCCCAACTATGTGACCGACTCCGCCTCCGCGGCCACCGCCTGGTCCTCCGGGGTCAAGACCTACAACGCCGCCCTGGGCGTGGACGCCAAGGGCGCCGTCGTCCCGACGCTGATGGAGTACGCGAAGAAGGCCGGCCTGCGGACCGGCAACGTCTCCACCGCGGAGATCACCGACGCGACACCCGCCGGGCAGATGAGCCACGCGCTGCTGCGCGGTTGCCAGGGCCCGGCGTACTCCGACGCGGCCTGCCAGAACACGGCGATCACCGGGTCGGCTCTGCCGACCTCGGACATCCGCGTGACGCCGATCGCCGACCAGATCGCCCGCAACGGCACCGCGGACGTGATCCTCGGCGGCGGCCTGTCGCGCTTCGACGCCGACGACGAGGCGGCGCTGAAGAGCCAGGGCTACACCGTGCTCGGGTCCCCGGCCACGCAGAAGGTGGCCACCCGCGGCGACCTCGCCGCGACCAAGTCCCCGAAGGTCTTCGGGCTCTTCAACCGGGGCAACCTCACGATCGAGAAGTACAAGCGGGAGCACCCCGCCTCGGTGCAGGCACTGGAGCCCTCGGTGGCGGAGATGACCCGCAAGGCCATCTCGCTCCTCTCGAGCGGGAACAGCAAGGGGTTCTACCTGCAGGTGGAGGGCGCGCTCATCGACAAGCGCTCGCACGCCAACGACGCGGCGCAGACCCTCGAGGAGACCAAGGCGTTCGACGAGGCGGTCCGGGTGGCCCGTGACTTCGCGGAGAAGGACGGCCACACCCTGGTCATCGTCACCGCCGACCACGAGTGCGCCGGCTTCAACATCATCGAGAAGGGCACCTACACCAACGCCGAGGCGGTCGCCCCGCCGGCGAACGTCGACAGCGGCAACACCGCCAACAACTCGACGCCCAGCCGTGCCTCCAGCGGCGCCAAGGACCCGGCCCGCTCCAGCGGCATCGTGAACGGCGCCGGCGTCAACGACGCGAAGAACTTCGCCCCCGCGACGTTCCGCACGCCCGACGACCCGGCGTCCGTCACCGACGGCTCGCCCGAGGCGAGCCTGTGGCTGAGCTACCTGTCCGGCAACCACACCGGCGCCGACGTGCCGGTCTTCGCCTACGGCAAGGGCTCGGACCAGCTCGCCCGCAGCATCGACAACACCGACCTGTTCGACATCGTCGGCCAGGCGCTGCACCTGACGTCCTGACCTCCAGGCGTCCAGCTCGCACGTGCGGGGGCCGGCCGGTCGCGGCCGGCCCCCGTCGGCGCACATCGATCAGGAGCATCCGCCCATGAGCACCACCCTCCGCCTCGCCGTCGCGGCGGCCGTCCTCGCCGCGACCGTCGCCGTCACCTGGCTGGCCGTCGGCGGCTCGGGGTCCGACGACCCGGCCGCCGGCGCCGCCGTACCGGACCCCGCCGCGGTCGCG
Source organism: Nocardia sp. 149-1B (assembly GCF_057747975.1). Lineage (NCBI taxonomy): Bacteria > Bacillati > Actinomycetota > Actinomycetes > Mycobacteriales > Nocardiaceae > Nocardia > Nocardia sp. 149-1B. Next base: position 3,006,554 of record NZ_CM173233.1, on the reverse strand, counting down.
CGCACCGCCCTGCCGGGACTCACGCCCGCCACGGGCGAGCCCGAGCTGCCCGGCCTCGCGGACGCGGCGCCCCGCCCCGGCACCGTCGGCACGGTCCCCGGACCCTTCGACGACCGTTTCACCCTCGACCGGCTGCGGCTGGGCGAGGGTGCGCTCAGCGGTCGCCTGCACGTGACGAGCGACGTCAGCGACGTGCTCGAGCTGCAGGTGCTCGCCGGGTTCTACGACGCGCGCGGGCACCTGCTCGGCACCGGCCGCGCGACGTACCACCTCGACGAGGCCACCGAGGACGTCGAGCACGAGGGAGTCCCCTCGGAGCTCGAGGAGTTCCGCATCGCCGTGCCGCACCGCTTCGCTCCGCGGGTCGTCTCGGCCGCCGTGGGCGTGCCGGTGCTCGTCAACGAGTGACTCGAGGCCGAGCGGGCGTCACTGTGACCACCGAGGCGGGGGAGGGGTATCCTGCCTGCATGTGGAGGACCCTGCTCCTTACCTAGCCGCGTCGAGCGCACCATCCCGACGCGGCTGCCCCTCGTGCCCGAGGGGCTTTTTTGTGCCCGGAGCAGGTCCACGACACCGATCGTGAGAGAGACGAGATGAGCGAGCAGGACACCCAGCCCGACAACCAGCAGGCCCCCGCGTCGACGGAGGCCGCGGCGTACGACGTGCGCGTCGTGCAGGACAAGTGGCTGCCGGTGTGGGAGCGGCTCGAGCCCTTCCGGGCGGACGACGACTCCCCGCGGGAGAAGAAGTACGCGCTCACGATGTTCCCCTACCCCAGCGGCGACCTGCACATGGGTCACGCGGAGGTGACCGCGCTGCACGACGTGATCGCGCGGTACTGGTGGCAGCGCGGCTTCGAGGTCATGAACCCGATGGGCTGGGACTCCTTCGGCCTGCCCGCCGAGAACGCAGCGATCAGGAACAACGAGCACCCGGCGACCTACACCTACGCCAACATCGAGACGCAGTACGAGTCGTTCAAGCGCTACGGCATCTCCTTCGACTGGTCGCGCCGGCTGCACACCTCCGACCCGGAGTACTACCGCTGGACCCAGTGGCTGTTCCTGAAGTTCCGTGAGCGCGGGCTGGCCTACCGCAAGAACAGCCCGGTCAACTGGTGCCCCAACGACCAGACCGTGCTGGCCAACGAGCAGGTCGTCGACGGCCGCTGCGAGCGCTGCGGCGCCGAGGTCACCAAGCGCGACCTGACCCAGTGGTACTTCAAGATCACCGACTACGCCCAGGAGCTGCTGGACTGCCTGGACGACCTGGAGCCGACCTGGCCGGCCCGCGTCGTCACCGCCCAGCGCAACTGGATCGGCCGCTCCGAGGGCGCGCACGTCGACTTCGCGGTCCAGGGCCGTGACGAGCCGATCCGGGTGTTCACCACGCGGCCGGACACGCTGTACGGCGCGACGTTCATGGTGGTCGCGGCCGACGCCAAGCTGGCTGCCGAGCTGGTGAGCGACGAGCAGAGGCCGGCCCTGGACGCCTACCTGGACGACGTCCGCAAGGAGTCCGACATCGACCGGCTGTCCAGCGACCGCCCCAAGACCGGGGTGTTCCTGGGCGTCCACGCGACCAACCCGGTCAGCGGCGAGCCGGTCCCGGTGTGGGCGTCGGACTACGTGCTGGCCGACTACGGCACCGGCGCGATCATGGCCGTGCCCGCCCACGACCAGCGTGACCTGGACTTCGCGAAGAAGTTCGACCTGCCGGTGCGGATGGTCGTCGACGTCCCTGGTGCGGACGACCCGGCCACGACGTACACCGCGACCACCGGCGACGGCACCTACGTGAACTCCGGTGCGCTGGACGGCATCACCGACAAGGCCACCGGCATCCGCACGATCATCGATCAGCTGGAGGCCGACGGCGCCGGGACCGGGACCGTGAACTTCCGGCTGCGCGACTGGCTGCTGAGCCGCCAGCGGTACTGGGGCGTGCCGATCCCGATCATCCACTGCGACGCGTGCGGCGAGGTCGCGGTGCCCTACGCCCAGCTGCCGCTGGAGCTGCCCGAGCTGCGGGGAGCAGACCTGAAGCCCAAGGGCGTCTCGCCGCTGGCTGCCGCCGAGGACTGGGTCAACGTCGACTGTCCCCAGTGCGGCGGACCCGCGAAGCGCGACAGCGACACGATGGACACGTTCGTCGACTCGTCGTGGTACTTCCTGCGCTACTGCTCGCCGGGCTACGAGGACGGCCCGTTCGACGTCGAGCAGGCGAAGAAGTGGATGCCCGCCGACATCTACGTCGGTGGCGTCGAGCACGCCGTGCTGCACCTGCTGTACGCGCGCTTCTTCACCAAGGTGCTGGCCGACATGGGGATGCTGGAGGTGCGCGAGCCGTTCGCCGCCCAGCTGAACCAGGGCATCGTGATCAACCAGGGCAAGAAGATGAGCAAGTCGCTGGGCAACGGCGTCAGTCTGGGGGACCAACTCGCGGAGTTCGGGGTCGACGCGGTCCGCCTGACGCTGGTGTTCGCCGGGCCGCCGGAGGACGACATCGACTGGGCCGACATGTCGCCGGCCGGGTCGCTGAAGTTCCTGCAGCGAGCCTGGCGGCTGTCGGGTGACGTCACGTCGGAGCCCGGCACCTCGGCGGACGGTGGCGACGTCGCGCTGCGGCGTACGACGGCCCGGACGGTGCACGATGCGGCCGAGATGATCGAGTCGTACCGGTTCAACGTGATGGTCGCCCGGGTGATGGAGCTGGTCAACGCGACCCGCAAGGCGATCGACAGTGGTTGCGGTCCGGCCGACCCGGCGGTGCGCGAGGCCACAGAGGCCGTGGCGGTCCTGCTGTCGCTGGTCGCGCCGTACGTCGCCGAGGAGATGTGGGAGCGGCTGGGTCACGAGCCCACGGTCGCCCGCGTCGGCTGGCCCGAGGTCGACCCGGCGCTGCTGGTCGAGGAGTCCGTGACCGCGGTCGTCCAGATCCAGGGCAAGGTGCGCGCGCGCCTGGAGGTCGCCACCGACATCAGCGACGCCGACCTCGAGCAGCTGGCGATGGCCGACCCGGCGGTCGTCAAGGCGATCGACGGACGTCCGGTCCGCAAGGTGATCGTCCGGGCGCCCAAGCTGGTCAACGTCGTCGTCTAGTGCTCTAACCTCGGCGACATGCCGGTCGTCATCGTCACCGACTCGACCGCCAGCCTCCCTCCGGAGCTGGCGGCCGAGCGTGGTGTCGTGGTGGTGCCCCTGCAGGTGGTCATCGGCGCGACCGTCTACGACGAGGGCACGGACGGAGCCACGCCCGACCTGGTCGCGGCCGCGCTGAAGGAGTGGAAGCCGGTCAGCACGTCGCGGCCGGGACCGGCCGCGCTGCTCGAGGTCTACGAGCAGGCCGCCCGCGACGGCGCCACCGAGATCGTGTCGATCCACCTGTCGGGAGACATGAGCGGCACGTTCGAGTCGGCTCAGCTGGCGGCCCGCGACGCGTCTGTGCGGGTGGTGCCCGTCGACACCCGCCAGGTGGGCGTGGCGACCGGGTTCGCCGTACTGGCCGCTGCCGACGTGCTGGTCGCCGGCGGCGATGCCGACGCCGCCGCGGACGCGGCCCGGGCTCGGGCCGCTGCGTCGGCCTCGCTGTTCTACGTCGACACGCTGGAGTACCTGCGCCGCGGAGGCCGGATCGGTGCGGCGGCAGCCCTGCTGGGCGGGGCGCTCTCGGTCAAGCCGCTGCTGAAGATCGAGGACGGCGTGGTGGCATCCCTCGAACGCGTGCGCACCTCCGCACGCGCTCTGTCTCGGCTCGAGGAGCTCGCGGTGCAGGCCGCGGGCGATGCGGCCGTCGACGTGTGGGTCGGGCACCTGGCCAACGCCGACCGGGCCGCGGAGCTCGCTCAGCGGCTCGCGGGGCGCCTCGAGGCGAACCTCGAGGGGCGCGAGGTGTGGTCCGGTGAGCTGGGCGCGGTGCTGGGTGCGCACGTCGGGCCGGGGATGATCGCGGTCTGCGTCGCCCCGCGGCTCTGAACCCGCGCCACCTGCCGTCCACAGACTGGTCCGAGACCTCGTCCTCCACAACCCGGTCCGGGACCGGCCCGGGCGGTCCCCGCGGGTGCCTAGCGTCGCCGACATGTCCACCCGCCGATCGACTCCCGAGCACGACGAGGCCGTAGCCCGCCGGCTCGCCCTGCTCAGCGCCGAGCTCGCGGGGGCGCGGCCGGCCACGCCCGAGCCGCCCGCGCTGCCGCCACCCGGGCCACCGCCCGGACCGCCACCCGGGCCGCCACCGGTGCCCCTACCCGGTCGGCACGCCGCGCGACGGCCCGGGGGAGCACCGTCGCTGGTGCCTGCCCTCGTCCCGTCGACGCTGCGCGGACGGGTGGCCCTCGGGTCGGCCCAGGTCGCGGTGGTCGCGCTGGTGGTGGCGCTCGGGCTGGGCTTCACCTGCTGGTGGGTGGTGCGCGGCGACGCGGACCAGCTGGAGGCGCCGTCGCTCGACCCGACGCCGGCGGCGCTCGTGTCGCAGAGCCCCCTCACCGACGCCTCGCCCGTGGCCGCCGACGCCTCGGCGTCCGCGTCCGGTTCGGCGAGCGCCACGGGTCCGAGCGTCACCGTCGACGTCACCGGCAAGGTCCGGAGGCCTGGGATCGTGGTCCTCGACGCCGGTGCCCGGGTCGTCGACGCGCTGAAGGCCGCGGGTGGTGCGCGTCCCGGCGTCGACCTGTCCGGGCTCAACCTCGCCCGTCTCCTCGTCGACGGCGAACAGGTCATCGTGGGCGGGCCGGCGCCCCCGGCGCTCGCAGCGTCCGCGGTGCCCACGCCCGGTGCTCCCGCAGGACCGCTGGTCAACCTCAACACCGCGACGCAGACCGAGCTCGAGGCGCTTCCTGAGGTGGGCCCGGTGACCGCTCAGGCGATCTTGTCCTGGCGTGACGAGCACGGCGGCTTCACCTCGGTCGACGAGCTGCTCGAGGTCGACGGCATCGGCGACGCCACGCTGGGGCAGCTCGCCCCGTACGTGACGGTCTGACCCGGGGGCCGGACGGTGATCGAGGAGCGGCGCCGCCGCCCACCCGACCTGCGGATGCTGTTGCTGGGCGCCGCCGCGTGGATCGGTGCTCTGGCGGCCCGTGGGCTCGGCTGGTGGCTGCTGCCGACCGCTGCCGGGCTCGGGGTGGCGGGCTGGCTCGTCGCTCGCCGCCGAGGACCGGGTGCGGTGCGCACCTGGTCGGCGGTGGTCCTGGTCCTGGTCGCGGTCGGTGGGGTCGCCGCGCTGCGGATCGAGCAGGTCGCGCACAGCCCTGTGGCGCGGCTGGCCGCGCAGGGTGCGGCCGTGCGCGTGGTCGGCACGGTGACCTCCGACCCGCGACGCACGGCGGGCCGGTACGGCGACCTGGTGCTGGTGCGGCTCGACGTCCGCGAGGTGACCGGGCGTGGCGCGACCTACGCGCTGGCCGCGCCCGTGCTGGTGATGGCCGACGACGACTGGGCCGGGCTCCCGCTCGGCGCCAGGGTGTCCGGCTCGGGCAGGCTGTCGGCCGCCGACGGGGGCGACCTCGCCGCGGTGCTCAGCGCCCGGGGTCCCCCGGAGGTGGTCGGCGCCCCGGACCCGTGGTGGGACGCGGCAGCCGCCGTGCGCGCCTCGATCCGCGACTCCGTGTCGCACCGGCCCGACACCCAGCAGGCACTCGTGCCCGCCCTGGTCGACGGCGACGACGCGGCCGTCGACGACGCGCTCGCCGACGACTTCCGAGCCACCGGCCTCACCCACCTGCTCGCGGTCTCGGGCACGAACCTGACCCTGGTGGTCGGCTTCCTGCTCGTGCTGGCCCGCTGGTGCGGGGTGCGCGGCCGCTTGCTCTACGTCGTGGGCGCGGGAGGCATCGTGGGGTTCGTGCTCCTCGCGCGCACCGAACCGAGTGTGCTGCGGGCCGCGGTGATGGGTGCGGTCGCGCTGTTCGCCATGGGCGCCGAGGGCCGCGAGCGAGGATCGCGGGCCCTGGGGGTCGCGGTGCTGGCCCTGCTGCTGGTGCAGCCGGGCCTGGCCGCCTCGCCCGGGTTCACGCTCTCGGTCCTGGCCACGGCCGGCATCCTGCTGCTGGCGCCCGGGTGGCGCGACGCGCTGGCCCGCTGGCTGCCCCGTTGGCTGGCCGAGGCGATCGCGGTGCCGTGCGCGGCACAGCTCGCCTGCACGCCGGTGGTGGCCGCGATCTCGGGGCAGGTCAGCCTGGTCGCGGTCGCGGCCAACCTGGCTGCGGCCCCGGTCGTAGGTCCGGCGACGGTGCTCGGGCTCGGCGGCGGGCTGGTGGGCCTGTTCTGGGACGCCGGTGGCCGGCTGCTCGGCACGCTGGCCGGATGGTGCGTGGCCTGGCTGGTCGTGGTCGCCACCCGTGGGGCAGGGCTGCCGGCTGCGGCGGTCGGCTGGGGGACCGGAGCGCTGGCGTTGGGCGCGCTGACGGTCGTCGTGGTCGTGGTGGCGCTGTCGGGGCCGTTCCTGCTCCGACGCCGTTCGACCGGGCTGGGGTGCTGCCTGGTGCTGGTGGTGGCCGTGCTGGTGCGGTTGCCGACCCCGGGGTGGCCGCCCGACGGCTGGGTGCTGGTGGTCTGCGACATCGGCCAGGGCGATGCGCTGGTGCTCAACGCCGGACCGCACACGGCGGTGGTCATCGACGCCGGGCCCGACCCGGGGCTGGTGGACGGCTGCCTGGACCGGCTCGAGATCCGGACGATCCCGCTCGTCGTGCTGACCCACTTCCACGCCGACCACGTCGATGGCCTTCCCGGGGTGCTCGACGGGCGGAGCGTGGGTGCGGTCGAGACGACCCGGCTGCAGGACCCGCCCCAGGGCGTCGCCGCGGTGGGCGACGCGCTGGCGGGCACCGGCCTGGACCCGGTGCCGGCGCCGTACGCCGCGACCCGGCAGGTCGGCCAGGTGTCCTTCCAAGTGCTCTGGCCGCCCGCGGACTCACCGACCGTGGGGCCGGGGGACGGGAGCACGGCGAACGAGTCGAGCGTGGTGCTGCTCGTGGAGGTGCGGGGCCTGCGCCTGCTGCTGACCGGTGACGTCGAACCGGAGGGGCAGGCAGCGCTGGCGGCGGCGCTGCCCGGGCTGCAGGTCGACGTGCTCAAGGTGCCTCACCACGGCAGTCGCTACCAGGACGAGGACTGGCTGCTGTCCCTCGGTGCCCGGGTGGCGCTGGTGTCGGTCGGCGCCGACAACGACTACGGCCATCCCGCCGAGGAGACCCTCGCGCCGCTGGAGGCCGCCGGCACCCGGGTGCTGCGCACGGACCAGGACGGGGACATCGCCGTGATCGAGCGGGACGGCGACCTGCTCACCGACACCCGGTGAGCGTCGACCGATGACCGGGGGTGTCCTCGGGCTGTGGCAGGCTTGCCGCACCATGGCAGGTCCTTCACAGCCGCGCGCGGCAGACGTCCTCGGCCGGGTCACGTTGGTGACCGGCAAGGAGGAGTACCTCAACGAGCGCACCGTCGGTGCCGTCCGCGACGCCGTCCGCGCCCACGACGCCGAGTCGGAGTTCTCCGAGACCGTCGGAGGCGACCTCAGCCTGGCGACGCTCGGCGAGCTGGCCGCGCCGTCGCTGTTCTCGAGCATCCGGTGCGTGGTCGTGCGGGCCCTGGAGAACCTGCCCGAGGAGTCGGTCGAGGGACTGCTGGCCTACGCCGCTGCGCCGGCCGAGGAGGTCGCGCTCGTGCTGGTCCACGGCGGCGGTGCCAAGGGGAGCGGCACGCTGACCAAGCTGCGCAAGCTCGAGACCGTCAGCGAGTCCAAGTCCGGGGAGCTGCGGCCCTCGGAGTACCCCTCGTTCGTGGCCGCGGAGGTCCGCAGCCATGGCTCCACGATCGACCAGGAGGCGGCCGACTTCCTCGTCCAGGCGGTCGGGCAGGACCTGCGGTCGCTCTCCGCGGCGGCCAGCCAGCTCACCAACGACTTCCCCGGACAGCCGCTGAGCGTCGAGAAGGTCAAGCAGTACTTCGGCGGCCGCGCCGAGGCGAAGTCTTTCGCGGTCGCTGACGCCGCCTTCTGGGGTCGCCGCACCGCGGCGCTCGAGGAGCTGCGCTGGGCCCTCGACGGCGGCACGGCGCCCGTGCTGGTGACCTCCGCGTTCGCCGGCGGGGCCCGCGGGGTCGCGCGCTACATGTCCGCGCCGCGCGGCATGCGTGACGCCGACCTGGCCCGTGAGGTCGGTGTGCCCCCGTGGAAGCTGCGCACGATCCGCGACCAGTCCCGCGGGTGGTCCGACGGCGGCATCGCCCACGCGATCCGGGCCATCGCCCGTGCCGACGCCGACATCAAGGGCGCCGCCAGCGACCCGTCCTACACCCTCGAGCGCCTGGTGCTCACGGTCACCGGCCTCCGCGACCCCCGCTGAGCGTCAAGGGGCCGAGTCGGCGCGTCTGCACGCGTGAGGGGGCCGAGTCGGCGCGTCTGCACGCTCAGGAGACGACGAAGGCCCGCCCGAGAGACTCGGGCGGGCCAACGTGTTGAAGATCAGAGCGAGGAGGCCTTCTTGGCGATCGCGGACTTGCGGTTCGCGGCCTGGTTCTTGTGGATGACGCCCTTCGAGGCGGCCTTGTCGAGCTTGCGGGCGGCGTCGCGGCCGAACGCGACGGCCTTGTCCTTGTCGCCGGCCTCAGCGGCCTCGCGGAACTTGCGCACGGCGGTCTTCAGGCCCGTCTTGACGGACTTGTTGCGCTCGTGACGCTTCTCGTTCTGCTTGTTGCGCTTGATCTGGGACTTGATGTTCGCCACGGAGCAGCCTTCTCGTCGGTGTGGTCAGGGTCTGATGTCGGGGGGTGCGGATCGGCGTGCGGACAGCCGGACACGCGACGAACAAGGTTAGCAGCGCGGAGCGCGAGCACCCAATTCGCCCGCTGCTCGCCCGCAGCCCCTCCCGGGTTCACGCCCACCCGCGCCGCTCGCACAGCCAGTCCCAGCAAACCTCACCCTGCCACCGCTGGGCGTCGCGCATGTACGGCGAGGTCGGCGGCGCGGGCTGGTCCGCTGAGTGGAGGAAGTAGCCGGTGACCAGGGCGATCACGATGTCGACCGCCTCCGGGTCGAGGTCGCGGGTCAGCGGGGAGCCCGCCAGCACCGCCTCTACGTCGAGCCCGTCGCCTCGGGGGCCGATCAACAGGAACAGCAGGTCGATCCACGGGGCCCCGGCGACCGGCCAGTTCCAGTCGCACAGCAGCACGCGGCCGTCGTCGGCGAGGAGCAGGTTGTCGTCGCGGATGTCGGTGTGCACCAGCGTCGAGCCGGCGGTCACCTCCGCGAACCGCGAGGCCAGCGCAGCGGCCCTCTCGGCGTGCTCACGGTCCACCGCGTCCCAGAACGCCGGCCAGCCCTCGAACTCCACCGCGAAGTCATCGACGACCAGCCCGTCCGGCACCGGCGTCAGCGTCGCGGCCATCTGCTCGGTCATCGCCACGCACGCGGCGAGGTCGTCCGCACGCCACGGCCGGGCGGGCTGACGGGCCACGACGTGCTCGATGCCGAGCACCACCCAGTCCTCGGCCTCCCCGGAGTCGTGGACCCACAGCAGCCGGGGAGCCGGAGCGTCCGCGGGCAGTGCGGCCAGCTTGCGCGCCTCCTCGCGGTAGGCCTCGGCGAACATCCGCTGCGCCTTCTGCGAGGCGGCCTTCACGAAGTGCCGCGACCCGTCCGCGCAGGTCAGCACTGAGGCGAACCCCGGGGTGAAGCCCGCGCCCTGCGACTGGGCGTCGACCACCGGCGAGCCGCACCGCTCCTCGATCAGGGCGCGGATGTGCCGCGGCAGGTGCGGCCACTCCAGCCGGCGGGCGGTCCGCCCGTGCGGGATGGTCGTCGGACGGCGTACGGCGCTCACACGGCCCATCCTCGACCACGGGGGCGGCCGGTCGCGAACCGATAGACCGGCGCCTCCCCGGGTACTGGCGGGCCATGGCCACTGTCGCTGAGCTGCTCGTCACCTCCCTCGCCGACCACGGCGTCACCCAGGTCTGGGGCGTGGTGGGCGACGCGTTGAACCCCGTCACCGACGCGATCCGCCGCGAGGAGCGGGTCGACTGGGTGGGGGTGCGTCACGAGGAGGCCGGAGCGTTCGCGGCCGGCGCGCAGGCTCAGCTGACCGGGCGGTTGGGGGTGTGCATGGGCACCGTGGGGCCCGGCGCCATCCACCTGCTCAACGGCCTCTACGACGCCAAGAAGTCGCACGCGCCCGTGCTGGCGATCTGCGGGCAGGTGCCCCGCGAGGAGATCGGGACCGACTTCTTCCAGGAGGTCGACAACGACGTGCTGTTCGCCGACGTCGCGGTGTTCAGCGCGACGGTCAGCACAGCCGAGCAGTTCCCGGCGCTCCTCGAGCAGGCCGGCAACGCCGCCCTCCAGCAGCGCGGGGTCGCGGTGCTCACGCTCCCGGGCGACGTCGGTGACCTGGACCTGCCCAAGCACACGGCCGTCCCGCGGTTCGTCGCCGACCAGCCGCCGGCCGCGCCGACGCCGGAGTCGGTGGCCACCGCCGCGGCGGCGATCAACGACGCCGGCCAGGTGGCGCTGCTCGTCGGTCACGGCGCCGGCGGGGCGCGGGCCCAGGTGCTCGAGCTCGCCGACCGGCTGGGTGCGCCGATGGTGGTCACGCTCAAGGGCAAGGAGGCGTTCGACGGCGACAACCCGTTCGAGGTCGGCCAGTCCGGCCTGCTCGGCAACCGCGCCAGCGCGGTCGCGTTCGACGGCTGCGACCTGCTGTTGATGCTCGGCACCGACTTCCCCTACAAGGCGTTCTACCCCGACGGCAAGGTCGTGGTGCAGGTCGACGCGGACGGCTCGCACATCGGGCGTCGCCACCCGGTCGACCATGCCGTCGTCGGCGACGCCCGTCTCGCGCTCGACGCGCTGCTCCCACTCGTCGAGCCCAAGGCCGACCGGTCCCTGCTGGAGAAGGCGCGCTCGTCGTACGACGGGTGGCGCGAGCGTCAGTCCCACCTGACCGACCCCGGGTACGAGAGCAAGCCGAAGGGGCTGCTCCGGCGCAAGGTCGACAACCCCGGCGACCGGGTGCGGCCGGAGGTCCTCGCCGCCGCCCTGGACCGGCACGCGGCGCTCGACGCGGTGTTCACCTCCGACACCGGCATGGCGACCACGTGGCTGGCCAGGTTCGTGCGGATGTCCGGCGGCCGCCAGCTGCTCGGCTCCTACAACCTGGGGTCGATGGCCAACGCGATGCCCCAGGCGCTCGGCGCCCAGGCGCTCGACCGTTCCCGTCAGGTGGTGGCGTTCTGCGGCGACGGCGGGGTCTCGATGCTGCTCGGCGACCTGATCACCGCCGCCACCCACGACCTGCCGGTCAAGCTCGTGGTCTTCGACAACGGCAGCCTCGGGATGGTGCGCCTGGAGATGGAGCAGGTCGGGCTCCCGGCTTACGGCACCGCGCTGGACAACCCCGACTTCGCACGCGTCGCCGAGGCGATCGGGATCCGCGGCATCCGGGTGAGCGATCCGCACGAGGTCGACGGCGCGGTCCGCGAGGCGCTCGCCCATCCCGGACCCGTGCTGCTCGACGTGCTGACCAACCCCTCGGAGATCGCCGTACCGCCCAAGCCGACGCTGGAGCAGGGCTGGGGGTTCGCGATCGCCAAGACCAAGGAGTTCCTCGAGAGCGCGGAGTGAGGTATTCGGGGCTCCGAATGGAACAATGGCGGCGTCCCCGCCCGCTCGACGAGAGTCACCCGTGTCCGCGAACCCCGCCCCGCCTCCCGGCTACACCGATCCGGCGATCATCAGGAACTTCTGCATCATCGCCCACATCGACCACGGCAAGTCGACGCTGGCCGACCGGATGCTGCAGCTGACCGGTGTCGTCGACGAGCGCAGCGCCCGGGCGCAGTACCTCGACCGGATGGACATCGAGCGCGAGCGCGGCATCACGATCAAGAGCCAGGCCGTGCGGATGCCGTGGACGGTCCCGGCCGACAACGCCGCGGGCGCCGAGCCGGGCACGTACGTGCTCAACATGATCGACACCCCGGGCCACGTCGACTTCACCTACGAGGTGTCGCGCTCCCTCGAGGCGTGTGAGGCCGCGGTCCTGCTGGTCGACGCCGCGCAGGGCATCGAGGCGCAGACGCTGGCCAACCTCTACCTGGCGATGGGCGCCGACCTGCACATCATCCCGGTGCTCAACAAGATCGACCTGCCGGGCGCCAACCCCGAGAAGTACGCCGCGGAGCTCGCCGGCCTGGTCGGCTGCGAGCCCGAGGACGTGCTGCGCGTCAGCGCCAAGACAGGTGTCGGTGTGGCCGACCTGCTCAACGAGATCGTCCAGCAGACCCCGCCGCCGATCGGGGACGCCGACAAGCCGGCCCGTGCGCTGATCTTCGACTCCGTCTACGACACCTACCGCGGCGTCATCACCTACGTCCGGGTCGTCGACGGCAAGCTCAACCACCGCGACCGCATCAAGATGATGTCGACCGGCGCCACCCACGAGATGCTCGAGGTCGGCGTGATCAGCCCCGAGCAGGTCAAGGCGGGCGAGCTCGGCGTCGGCGAGGTCGGCTACCTGATCACCGGCGTGAAGGACGTGCGCCAGTCGCGGGTCGGCGACACCGTCACCACGCAGATCCACGGCGCCACCGAGGCGCTCGGTGGCTACAAGCACCCCAACCCGATGGTCTACGCCGGTCTCTACCCGATCGACGGCGACCAGTTCGGCGATCTGCGCGAGGCGCTGGAGAAGCTCCAGCTCAACGACGCGGCGCTCACCTACGAGCCCGAGACCTCCGGCGCGCTGGGCTTCGGCTTCCGCTGCGGCTTCCTCGGGCTGCTGCACATGGAGATCACCCGGGACCGTCTGGAGCGGGAGTTCGGTCTCGACCTGATCTCCACCGCGCCCAACGTGGTCTACCACGTCCAGATGGAGGACGGCTCCGAGGTAGAGGTCACCAACCCCAGCGAGTTCCCCGACGGCAAGATCGCCGAGATCCGCGAGCCCGTCGTACGCGCCACGATCCTGAGCCCCAGCGACTACATCGGCACGATCATGGAGCTGTGCCAGACCAAGCGCGGCACCCTCGGCGGCATGGACTACCTCTCCGAGGACCGCGTGGAGATGCGCTACACGCTGCCGATGGGCGAGATCGTCTTCGACTTCTTCGACCAGCTCAAGTCGCGCACCAAGGGCTACGCCTCGCTCGACTACGAACGCTCCGGTGAGCAGGCCGCCGACCTGGTCAAGGTCGACGTCCTGCTCCAGGGCGAGCCGGTCGACGCGTTCTCGGCGATCGTGCACCGTGAGGCGGCGTACTCCTACGGCGTGATGATGGCCGGCAAGCTCAAGGAGCTGATCCCGCGGCAGCAGTTCGAGGTGCCGATCCAGGCCGCCATCGGCGCCCGGGTGATCGCGCGCGAGAACATCCGGGCGATCCGCAAGGACGTGCTCGCCAAGTGCTACGGCGGCGACATCAGCCGCAAGCGCAAGCTGCTGGAGAAGCAGAAGGCCGGCAAGAAGCGGATGAAGAACATCGGCACCGTCGAGGTGCCGCCGGAGGCGTTCATCGCCGCGCTCTCCAACGCGCCCACGGGGGAGAAGTCCAAGAAGTGACGCCGGTCGTGCGGCCGGTCGCCGATGATCAGTGGGGGATCGTCGCCTGGCTCTGGCAGGACTTCCGGCACGACCTCGGGACGGTCGTGGGTGGCTTCCCGTACGCCGACGGCCGCTACCAGCACGCGTGGCTCGACGAGCACCCGCGCCCCGACGGGGCCGGCTACCTCGCCTGGCAGCCGCACCCCAACACCGGCGAGGACGCCCCGGTGGCGTTCGCGACCGTCCGCGGCGTGGGCACGGGGACCTGCACGATGCAGGCATTCTTCGTGGTCCCGGCCGCTCGGCGAGGTGGCCTCGGCCGGTGGTTCGCCCGCGAGGTCGTGGGGCGGCACCCCGGCGCCTGGGCGATCCCCTTCCAGCACGACAACCACGCCGCGGGCTCCTTCTGGCGGCGGGTGGCGGGCGAGCTGTGGGGCGAGGCCTGGAGCGAGTCAACGGAGCCGATTCCCGGCAAGCCGCACCTGCCACCGGACCACTGGATCCGCAGCGCCGTCAGTCCTTGAGGATCGCCTCGAGCGCCGCGCGGTGCCGGGCGTAGGCCTTCCGGCCCTCATGTGTTGCCTGGTACGTCGTGGAGCTGCCCCGGCCGATGCCGGACTTGTTGAAGGTGACGTAGCCGGCGGAGATGAGCGCCGACATCTGCTTGGACAGGTCGGAGTCGCTGACCCCGAGGTGGTCGCGCAGCAGCGCGAAGTCGGCCGAGTAGGCGTGCGACAGCAGTGCCATCGCCGCCAGCCGCTTGGGCGCGGTCAACCTCGGGTCGAGGCCGTCCAGCGGCGAGGACGTCATCCGACTCGGGCCCTCGTGCGCTCCGCGGCACGCGCATAGGCGCGGTCGTACCAGGCGTAGGACACGGTCACGAGCACCGCGGTGACTGCCGCTGCGACCCGAGGGTCGACCTGCCGCCACAGGAGGAACGCGATGCCCCCGATGGCGGGGATGAGGACGGCCCAGATCGCGGCCGGGCGCCAGTACTCGCGTGGCGAGAGGCCGCGCGGCACGACGCCCCGTCGGCGCTGCGCCCAGCGGTCGCCGACGATCCAGAGCAGGTACGCGAGCCAGTAGAAGTGGAAGTCCCACGAGAGCATGAGCACGGCCAGGCCGGCCCAGGCGCCCGTCGCCAGCACGAACCACCACGGCGCGCGCCGGTACGAGGTCCACGGAGCTGCCTCGGCCCGCTGGGCCTCGTGCAGGGCCTGGCGGAGCTCGTCACTTTCATGCTGGAAAGTTATCCAACACTTTCCAGGTCGGCAAGTGATCGCCGACCACGGATCTGGTGGGATGGGAGCGTGACGATCCCGCTCCCCGAGGCGTTCTCGGCGTACGCCGCCCGCGGGCCGGAGTGGGTCGCCTTCCTCGACCGCCTCCCGGGGCTGGTGCGCGGCCTGCTCGAGGACTGGCAGCTCACCGCCGACGGCGCGGCGACGCACGGGTTCTGTGCGCTGGTGCTGCCCGTGCGGACCACGGGCGGGCGTCCGGCGGCCCTCAAGGTGTCGTGGCCGCACTGGGAGGCCGAGCTGGAGCACGTCGCGCTCCAGCGCTGGCACGGCGACGGCGCCGTCGAGCTGCTGCGCGCCGACCCGCACCGCTTCGCGCTGCTGCTCGAGCGGTTGCACCCCGAGGACCTGGGCGACCTGTGGGACGTGGAGGCCTGCGAGGTGGTGGGCGGGCTGTACGAGCGCCTGCACGTCCCGGCCCCGCCCCAGCTGGTGACCCTGTCCTCATGCGTCGCCCGCTGGAGCGACGAGCTCGCGGCGCTGCCGCGGGACGCGCCGGTGCCGCGGCGGATGGTCGAGCAGGCGGTCGCCCTCGGTCGCACGTTCGCGGCCGACGAGGCCACGGACGGGCGCCTCGTGCACACCGACCTGCACTACGCCAACATCCTGGCCGCCGATCGCGAGCCGTGGCTGGCGATCGACCCCAAGCCGCTCAGCGGTGACCCGCACTACGAGGTCGCGCCGATGCTGTGGAACCGCTGGCCCGAGCTGCTGGAGGCCTCGCGCAGCGTGCGCGACGGCGTCCGGCTGCGCTTCCACACGCTCGTCGATGTCGCGGGGCTCGACGAGGACCGGGCGCGTGACTGGGTGGTGTTCCGGATGCTCTGCAACGCGCTGTGGCGTCTGCAGGACCCGCCGGAGGTACGCCGGATCGTCCCGACGGCCGACTACCTGACCCAGTGCGTCACGATCGCGAAATCGGTACAGGGTTGAGCGAGCCGCCTGCGATCATGACGACGTGGCGATCCTCCACTCCGTGAACGTCGGTCTCGACCGGGCCGCGCCGTACGCCAACCTCGGGCACTCCGGCATGGACAAGCGGCCGGTCGCCGGCCGGGTCGCCGTACGCACGTTGGGCCTCGAGGGTGACCAGGTCGGCGACGTCGAGAACCACGGCGGCGTGGACCAGGCGGTCTACGTCTTCGCTCGCGAGGACCTGGACTGGTGGGCCCGCGAGCTGGGGCAGGAGATCCGCGACGGCATGTTCGCCGAGAACCTCACCACCTGCGGGATCGACGTCAACGAGGCCGAGGTCGGCGAGCGCTGGCGGGTCGGCACAGCGGAGTTCGAGGTCGCGAGCGTGCGCATCCCGTGCAACGACTTCAAGAACTGGATGGGTCTGGGCGGGTACGACAACCGGACGTGGGTGAAGCGGTTCGGGGCGGTCGGCCGCCCCGGCGCCTACCTGCGGGTGCTCTCCGAGGGCGAGATCGGCGCCGCCGACGAGATCGACGTCGTCCACCGGCCCGGCCACGGGGTGACGGTCTCGACGATGTACCGCGCGCTCACCACCGAGGCCGGGCTGCTCCCCGAGCTGCTGCGGGTCGAGGGCCTCGTCGAGGAGGCCCGCCGGACCGCCGAGAGGTACCTGGCCGCCCGGGTCTGAGGCGCCGCGCAGGCGGCTGCGGCGTCCACGGAGGGGGGTTTGCTACCCGCCAGTTCGACAAGTGATCTAGGTTACTCCGCAACCCGTCCCCTCGGCCGTACCGCAGGAGTGTCCATGACCGCCCAGGCCAGTGCGCCCAACTACGACCCCGGCTTCGTCGACAGCCTCACCCAGAACTTCGCCCTGCAGTTCCTCGACCGCGTCGCCGCCTCCGCCGAACGTGAGGCGTTCCGCTACCCGCGCGGCGAGGCCTGGGAGTCGGTCACCTGGCGACAGGCCGGCGACCTGGTCGAGAAGCTCGCGGCGGGGCTGCTCGCGCTGGGCATCCAGTCCGAGCAGCGGGTCGGCATCGCGGCCGGGACGCGCTACGAGTGGATCCTCGCCGACCTGGCGATCATGTGCGCCGGAGGCGCCACGACGACGGTCTACCCGTCGACCAACGCCGAGGACACGGCGTACATCCTCAGCGACTCCGAGTGCCGCGTCGTGTTCGCCGAGGACGACGAGCAGATCGCCAAGCTCAAGGAGCACCGCAACGAGCTGCCGCACCTGGACAAGATCGTCACCTTCGACGGCACGGCCGACGGTGACTGGATCATCGGGCTCGACGACCTGGCGAAGCTCGGCGAGGGCTACCTGGGCGAGCACCCGGGCATCGTCGAGGAGACCGTGCGGGCGATCGCGCCCGACCAGCTCGCGACGCTGATCTACACCTCCGGCACCACCGGGCGGCCCAAGGGCGTGCGGCTGCTGCACCAGGCGTGGGTCTACGAGGGGACTGCGATCCAGGTGCAGGACATCCTCCACGAGGACGACCTGCAGTTCCTGTGGCTGCCGATGGCGCACTCGTTCGGCAAGGTCCTGCTCTCTGCCCAGCTCGCCTGCGGGTTCGCGACCGCGATCGACGGGCGGGTCGAGAAGATCGTCGACAACTGCGCGACCGTGAAGCCGACCTTCATGGGCGCGGCTCCGCGGATCTTCGAGAAGGCGCACAGCCGGATCGTCACCATGCAGGCCGCCGAGGGCGGTGCCAAGGAGAAGATCTTCAACAAGGCCTTCGAGGTCGGCATCAAGGTCGACCAGCACAAGCTCGAGGGCAAGTCGGTGCCGTTCCTGCTGAACCTCCAGCACGGCCTGTTCGACAAGCTGGTGTTCAGCAAGGTCCGCGAGCGCTTCGGTGGCCGAGTGCGCTTCTTCATCTCCGGCTCCGCCGCGCTCAACGCCGAGATCGCGGCGTTCTTCCACGCCGCCGGCATCCTCATCCTCGAGGGCTACGGCATGACCGAGAACGCCGCCGGCGCGACGGTCAACCACCCGGCCAGCTACAAGATCGGCACCGTCGGGCCCGCGCTGCCCGGCAGCGAGGTCAAGATCGGCGAGAACGACGAGGTCATGCTCCGCGGCCCGCACATCATGGCCGGCTACCACAACCTCCCCGAGGAGACGGCGAAGACGCTGACCGACGACGGCTGGCTGCACACCGGCGACAAGGGCAGCCTCGACGCCGACGGCTTCCTCACGATCACCGGCCGGATCAAGGACCTCTTCAAGACCTCCGGCGGCAAGTACGTCGCGCCGTCCGCGATCGAGTCGAAGTTCAAGGCGGTCTGCCCCTACGCCAGCCAGTTCCTGGTGTTCGGCAACGAGCGCAACTACGTGGTCGCGCTGATCACCCTCGACCCCGACGCGATGGCCGGCTGGGCGGAGGAGAACGGCATGGTCGGCGCGTCGTACACCGAGATCGTGAACTCCGACGCCGCGCACAAGATGGTGGGGGAGTACGTCGACCAGCTCAACGCCCGCCTCAACCGGTGGGAGACCATCAAGAAGTGGCGGCTGCTCGACCATGACCTGACCATCGAGTCGGGTGAGCTGACCCCCTCGATGAAGGTCAAGCGCAACATCGTGGAGAAGAACAACCAGGAGCTGATCGACTCGCTGTACGCGGGCTGACGTTGGTTGAGGTGCGAAGGCGCGCTAGCGCCTGAGCCTCGAAACCATCGTCGGTTGAGGTGGTTTCGAGGCTCGCTTCGCTCGCACCTCAACCGCCGGGCCACCCCCGATTGACTCACTCGAACACATGTTCGATGATGGGGTGTGGGCACCTCGACCAGCACCGGCGGCACCGCGGACACCGCTGCTGACACGATCGCGCAGCTGCGCAGCCGGATGGCGCGCATGCACGACGGGGTGCCCCAGCTGGCCCTGGAGACCCACCCGGCGCTGGCCGGGCTGGTCCAGCTGCGGGCGGGGAGCAGCTACGCCGTCGACAGCGCGAGCCTGGCGCTCGCGCTGATGGCCGGCCCGTCGCGGACGGGCAGCTGGTGCGCGGTCGTGGGGGTGAGCGACTTCGGCGCGGAGGCGGCGTACGCACTCGGTGTCGACCTCGACCGCACCGTGCTGGTGCCCGATCCCGGCGACCAGTGGCTGGAGGTCACCGCTGCGCTGATCGACGTCGTCACGCTCGTGGTGGTCCGTCCGTCCGGCCGGGTCACCGAGCGGGTCGCCGAGCGGCTCGGCGCCCGGCTGCGCAAGCGCTCCGCCGCGCTGGTCGCCCAGGAAGCGACCCCGGGTGACTGGCCGCGCTGCGAGGTGCGCCTGACCACGCGATCGCCCGCCTGGTCCGGGGCCGGGCAGGGCGAGGGACACCTGCGCTCGCGCCGACTGCTGGTCGAGGCGCAGCGCGGGTCGGCGCCGCCACGCCGCGGGGCGCTGTGGTTCCCCGCCGAGGACCAGACCTACCGCCGGCTGGAGAGCATCACCCCGGCCGCGGGGGTCGAGGTGGCGAGCTGACCGTGAGAGTGATGGTGGTCTGGTGCCCCGACTGGCCGGTGGTCGCCGCGCTGGCCGACGAGGGCCTCCCCACGCACCTCCCGGCGGCGGTGTTCAGCGCGAACATCGTGCAGGCGTGCAACGACGGCGCCCGGAGGTTCGGCGTACGCCGCGGCATGCGCCGCCGCGACGCGCAGTCGCGCTGCCCCGAGCTCAAGGTGTACGCCGCGGTGCCCGACCGCGACGCCCGGGCGTTCGAGCCGGTGCTGGCCGCGGTCGAGGAGCTGCGGCCGGGGGTGGCGCCGCTGCGGCCGGGGCTGCTGGCGCTGCGGGCACCCGGCCGGTTCTACGGCGGTGAGCCGGCGGCCGCGGCGCTGGTCGCGGAGCGCCTGGTCGGCCTCGGGGTGTGGGACTGCCGGGTCGGGGTCGCCGACGAGCTGTTCACCGCCGAGCAGGCCGCCCGCCGGGCCGCGCCCCAGGACGCGCACGTGATCGACCCCGGCGCATCGGTGCCGTTCCTGCGCGGGCTGCCCGTCGAGGCGATCGAGGACCTCCCCGACGGCCGCGAGGCGGTGAGTCTGATGCGCCGGCTCGGGCTCCGCACGCTGGCGGACGTGGCCGACCTGCGTGCGAGCGACGTACGCGACCGGTTCGGTCCGCAGGTGGCCTGGGTGCACCGGGTGGTGGGCGGCGACGGTGCGGTGCTGCTCGCGACCCGCACCCCGCCGCCCGAGCTGGCCTGCCACGTCGACTTCGAGCCGCCGCTCGACTCCGCCGAGACGATCAGCTTCAGCGCCCGGCGTACGGCCGACCGGTTCGTCGCCGGTCTCGCCCGGCAGCGCCTGGTGTGCACCGAGGTCCGCATCGAGGCCCGGGCCGAGGGCGAGAGCGATGTGATCGCCTGCTCGCGGGTCTGGCTGCACCCGCGGTGGTTCAGCGCCGTCGACCTCGTCGACCGGCTGCTCTGGCAGCTCCAGGGCGCGAGCGGACCGACCCCCGGGCGCACCGGAGCGGTGCGCGCCCCGGTCGACCGGGTGGTCTTCGAGCCGGTGACCGTGGTGCCCGAGGCCGTGCACGCCGACGGGTTGTGGGGCGGCACCGAGGAGCGGGTCGAGCGCGGCATCGCCCGGGTGCAGGGGATGCTCGGTCACGAGGCCGTCGTACGCCCCGTGCTGCAGGGTGGTCGCAGCCCCGCCGCGCGGCAGGCGTTCGTGACGTGGGGGGAGCGGCCCAGTGGGCTGCGACCCCGGTCGGTCGATGGCGGGCCGCCGTGGCCGGGCAGCATCCCCCCGCCCGCGCCGTCGCGGGTGCTGGCGGACCCATGGGCCGCGGAGGTGGTCGGGCCCGCCGGGCGCCCGGTCGCCGTGGACGACCGGGGCGCGGTCACCTGCGCGCCGGAACGGTTCCGCGCCGAGCCCACCGGCGGCTGGCAGCCGGTCGCCGCGTGGGCCGGCCCGTGGCCGGTCGAGGAGCTGTGGTGGGAGGCGTCAGGACCGCGCTTGGTGGCCCGCTTCCAGGTCGTCGGCGTCGACGGCCGCGCGTGGCTGATGACGTGCGACGAGGGCGTGTGGTGGACCGAGGCGGTGTACGAGTGAGCGGGGACGCGCCAGCGGACCCGCTGATGGTGGTCGAGCGAGCCGCGCGGCTGAGGAACGAAGCCGCGACCGGCGTGTCGAGACCGGTGATGTAGATGGGCTGGAGCAACCCCCCGATCTCCTGGGGCGAGCTGGAGAAGCGGCTCTCCGGGCGGGTCAACACGCCTCAGGACCCCGAGGCGCCGATCTCGACGCGCAAGCGCAAGCGCACCCGGGTCGACGTGGAGCGCCCCGACGGCCCGGTGACGCCGTACGCCGAGCTGCACGCGCACTCCAACTTCAGCTTCCTCGACGGCGCCAGCGGCCCCGACCACCTGGTGCTCGAGGCGATCCGGCTCGGCCTGCACGGGCTCGCGATCACCGACCACGACGGGTTCTACGGGGCGCCCCTGTTCGCCGAGACCGCCCAGCTGCACGCGAGCGCGGGTCTGCAGACGATCTACGGCGCCGAGCTCTCCCTGGGGCTCACCAAGCCGCAGAACGGCATCGCCGACCCCGAGGGCAGCCACCTGCTGGTGCTGGCCCGCGGGGTGGAGGGCTACCACCGGCTGGCCGCCGCGATCACCGATGCCCAGCTGCGGGGCGACGAGAAGGGCCGGCCGGTCTACGACCTGGACGAGCTGGCCGAGAGAGGGCGCGGGCACTGGCTGGTGCTCACCGGCTGCCGCAAGGGGATCGTGCGGCAGGCACTCGCGCGTGCCGGATCGGGGGGTGGTCCGTCGTACGCCGCCGCTGAGCTGGACCGGCTGACCGCGCTGTTCGGCCACGAGAACGTCGTGGTCGAGCTGACCGACCACGGGTTCCCCACCGACTCGACCCACAACGACCTGCTCGCCCGGCTGGCCGCCGACCACGGGCTGCCGGTGGTCGCGACCAACAACGTCCACCACGCCCGGCCCGAGCAGCACCGCATCGCCGACGCGATGGCCGCGGTGCGGGCCCGGCGCAGCCTGGCCGAGATGGACGGCTGGCTGCCGGCGTCCGGGATGGCCTGCCTGCGGTCGGGCGAGGAGATGGCGCGCCGGTTCGCGCGCTACCCCGGTGCCGTGGCGCGCAGCGTGGCGATCGCCGACGAGATCGCCTTCGACCTGCAGAAGGCCACTCCGCGGCTGCCCAAGGACGGCATCCCGGCCGGCCACACGCCGTCGAGCTGGCTGCGCGAGCTGACCGAGGAGGGGTTCGCGCTGCGCTACGCCGGCGGTCCGCTCGAGGTGCAGGCGCGCCAGACCGTCGAGCACGAGCTGAAGGTCATCGAGGAGAAGGACTTCGCCGGCTACTTCGTGATCGTCCACGACATCGTGGCGTTCGCGCGCTCGCAGGGGATCCTCTGCCAGGGCCGAGGCTCGGCGGCGAGCTCGGCGGTCTGCTACGCGCTCGGCATCACCGCGATCGACCCCGTCTTCTACCGGCTGCCGTTCGAGCGGTTCATCTCCCAGCACCGTGACGAGGAGCCCGACATCGACGTCGACTTCGACTCCGATCGACGCGAGGAGGTGATCCAGTGGGTCTACGAGCGCTACGGGCGCCACAATGCCGCGCAGGTGGCCAACGTCGTCGGCTACCGCCCCAAGATGGCGGTCCGCGACGCAGCCAAGGCGCTGGGCCACTCGCCGGGCCAGCAGGACGCGTGGTCCAAGCAGGTCACCTCGTGGACGACCGTGGCCTCGCGGGACGGCGGCGAGCACGACGTACCGGCTGCCGTCGTCGAGCTCGCCAACGGCCTCCTCGGCGCACCGCGCCACCTCGGCATCCACTCCGGTGGGATGGTGCTCACCGAGCGGCCGATCGGCGAGGTGGTGCCGATCGAGCGGGCGCGCATGGACAAGCGCACCGTCTTGCAGTGGGACAAGGACGGCTGCGAGTTCATGGGGCTGGTGAAGTTCGACCTGCTCGGGCTGGGGATGCTCAGTGCGCTCGACCACATGATGCGGATCGTCGAGGAGCACCTCGGCGAGCACTGGGAGCTGAGCACGATCCCCAAGGAGGAGCCGGCGGTCTACGACATGCTCTGCCGGGCCGACTCGGTCGGGGTGTTCCAGGTCGAGAGCCGCGCCCAGATCGGCACGTTGCCGCGGCTGCGGCCCCGGGAGTTCTACGACCTCGCGATCGAGATCGCGCTGATCCGGCCCGGCCCGATCCAGGGCGGTGCGGTGCACCCCTACATCCGCCGGGCCACCGGGCGGGAGGAGGTCGACTACGCCCACCCGTCGCTGGTGCCGGTGCTCGAGCGCACCAAGGGCGTGCCGCTGTTCCAGGAGCAGCTGATGGACATGGCGCGGGTGCTCGGCGACTGCACCCGCGACGAGGCCGACCTGCTGCGCCGGGCGATGGGTTCCAAGCGTGGCATCGAGCGCATCGAGAGCATCAAGGACAAGCTGTACGCCGGCATGGCCGCCAAGGGTCTGGTCGGCGAGGAGGCCGACGCGATCTACCTGAAGATCCTGTCGTTCGCGAACTTCGGGTTCGCCGAGAGCCACGCGCTGTCCTTCGCCAAGCTCGTCTACGCCAGCTCCTGGTGCAAGCTGCACTACCCCGGGGCGTTCCTCGCCGCCCTGCTGCGGGCCCAGCCGATGGGGTTCTACTCCCCGCAGTCGCTGGTGCACGACGCCCGCCGGCACGGGGTGGAGGTGCTGCGCCCCGATCTCCGGCTCTCCGCGGCGACCGCCGACCTCGAGCCGCTGGGGTCCGAGTCCGGCGCGGTGGGGCTGACCGGGTGCCTGGCCGACCATCCCGACCGGGTCGAGTGGGTCGAGGGCACCCCCGATCCGACCCCGGCGCACCGGCGTGACGCGCGCTACGCCGTACGCCTCGGGCTGGATGCGGTCCGCGGCATCAGCACCGTGGTCGCCGAACGCATCGTCGCCGCGCGTGCCGAGCGGCCGTTCGCCGACCAGGTCGACCTCTCGCGCCGGGCCGGCCTCGACGCCCGGCAGCTCGAGGCGCTGGCGACCGGCGGGGTGTTCGAGTCGGCGTTCCCCGAGGGCCACCTGTCGCGGCGCCAGGCGCTGTGGAACGCCGGGTGGACCGAGGGTGAGGAGCACCTCGAGGGCCTCCGGGTCGCCGGGCCAGCGCCGATGCTGCCCGAGATGGAGGACGTCGAGGTCACGATGGCCGACCTGTGGGCCACCGGCATCACCCCGGCGGCCCACCCGTTCGCGCACCTGCGCGACCTGCTGCGTGGGGCCGGCATCAGGTCGGTCGCCGACTGCGCCACGTCGGAGCCCAACCGGCGGGTGCACGTCGCCGGGCTGGTCACCCACCGTCAGCGGCCGGGCACCGCCGGCGGCGTCACGTTCCTCAACCTCGAGGACGAGACCGGGATGCTCAACGTGGTGTGCACGGTCGGGGTCTGGCGGCGCTACCGCGCCACCGCGGCCAGCGCCGCCGGCATGATCATCCGCGGCATCCTCGAGCGCCAGGACGGCGTCACCAACCTGGTCGCCGACCGGCTCGCCCCCGTCGAGGACGTCTACCCCGAGGCCGGACAGGCCCTCCGCGCCCGCCACCGCTCCCGCGACTTCCACTGATCGAGGACGCGTCAGCGGACTCAATCGTCGGTGGTCGAGCAGCGACCGCGACCGAGCCTGCGAGGTCGCGACGGAGCGTGTCCCCAGTGAGCTGAGAGGCCGCATCCGCCCGGGTGGGAGGATGAGGCGGTGCCCCCGTCTGTGCTGCCCGCTGGTGATCCGGTGCCCGAGGACGGGTCGCTGCCGAGCGGGGCGTTGGAGCACGTGGGGGAGCGCGGGTTCGGGTTCTACGTGCACGTGCCGTTCTGCAGGGTGCGCTGCGGCTACTGCGACTTCAACACCTACACCGCCGAGGAGCTCGGTCCGGCCGGCGGGGCTCCCGGCGCGAGCCGGGCGACGTACGCCGAGGCCGCGATCGCCGAGGTGCGCCGCGCCCGCCGGGTGCTGGGCGACGTCGACCTGCCGGTGGACACGGTGTTCTTCGGAGGCGGGACGCCCACCCTGCTCAGCGCCGCTGACCTCGGGTCGGTGGTCGCCGCGATCGGTGCGGAGTTCGGGCTGGCCGACGACGCCGAGGTGACGACCGAGGCCAACCCCGACAGCGTCGCGCTCTGGGACCTCGAGGAGCTGCGCTCGGTCGGGTTCAACCGCATCTCCTTCGGCATGCAGTCCGCCGTCGACCACGTGCTGCGGGTGCTCGACCGCACCCACGACCCGCTGCGGGTGCCGGCGGTCGTCGGCTGGGCCCGTCAGGCCGGCTTCCAGCAGGTCAGCCTCGACCTGATCTACGGCACCCCGGGGGAGTCCATCGCCGACTGGGAGACCAGCGTCGAGGCCGCGCTCGCCTGCGCGCCCGACCACGTCTCGGCGTACTCCCTGATCGTCGAGGACGGCACCGCCCTGGCCCGGCAGGTCCGTCGCGGCGAGCTGCCGATGCCCGACGAGGACGACCTCGCCGACAAGTACCTGCTGGTCGACGAGCGGCTCGCGGCGGCCGGGCTGGGGTGGTACGAGGTCTCCAACTGGGCGCGTGGCCTGGACGACAACACAGCCAGCCGGTGCCGGCACAACATGCTCTACTGGACCGGCGGCGACTGGTGGGGGGTCGGCCCCGGCGCCCACTCCCACGTCGGTGGGGTGCGCTGGTGGAACGTCAAGCACCCCGCGGCGTACGCCGACCGCATCGCCGCCGGGGTCAGCCCGGGACACGCACGCGAGGTGCTCGACGACGAGAGCCGCCGGGTGGAGCGGGTGCTGCTCGAGCTGCGGCTGCGCGAGGGCCTGCCGACCGCGGTGCTGGACGCCACCGGTCGCGCAGCGGTCCCCGGCCTCGTCGAGCAGGGTCTGATCACCCTCGAGGAGGATCGGCTCGTGCCGACCCGGCGTGGCCGGCTGCTGGCCGACGCGGTGGTGCGCGATCTCCTGCCCTGATGTCCGGCGCCGGAGGTCGACCGGGTCCTAGGGTGGCGAGCATGAGTACTGGCCCTGAACACCCCGATCCGTCCCAGCAGCCCGAGGGACAGTCGACCCCGCCGCCCTACGGCGCGCCCGAACCGCCCCCGTCCGGCCAGACGCCCCCGCCGCCCTTCGGCGAGACGCCCCCGCCCTACGGGCAGCCCACGCCCCCGCCCTACGGGCAGCCCGCGCCGCCGCCCTACGGGCAGCCCACGCCGCCGCCCTACGGGCAGCCGTACGCCCAGCCCAGCGGCTACCCGCCGCCCCCGGCCGCGGGCGTCGCCTACGGCGCCAGCCCGGGCGCGCCGTACGGCGTGCACCCGGCCACCGGCATCCCCTACTCGGACAAGTCCAAGCTGGTCGCCGGCCTGCTGCAGATCCTGATCCCGCTGGGCATCGGCCGGTTCTACATCGGTGACACCAAGACCGGCGTCTGGCAGCTGCTCGTCACGATCTTCACCTGCGGCATCGGCGGCCTGTGGCCGTTCATCGACGGCATCATCATCCTGGCCACCGACAGCGTCGACGCCCAGGGCAGGCCGCTGCGCAGTTGACGGCCCGATGATCCGGGCCACGACTGGGTTTCGAGACGGGTCGCTCGGCCCTCGCAGGCTCGGTCCGAGCCGAGCCCTCCTCAACCTCCCGACCTAAGCGCCAGGGTGCGCCGGCTCAGGCCCTTCGCCGGCTCACCCTGGCGAGGTCGTGAAGTCGATCAGCTCCTCGACCCGGCCCAGCAGGGCCGGGTCGAGGTCGTTGTAGGACGTGACCTTGCCGAGGATGTGCTTCCAGGCGCGGGCGATGTCGGCCTGGTCGCGGTGCGGCCAGCCGAGCTGCTGGCACACGCCCTTCTTCCACTCGATGGTGCGGGGCACGTCGGGCCAGCGCGACAGGCCGAGCCGGTCGGGCTTGACCGCCGCCCAGATGTCGATGAACGGGTGGCCGACGATCAGCACGTGCTGGCCCGCGGGGGACCTCGCGATCGCGTCGGCGATCCGGCTCTCCTTGGAGCCGCGCACCAGGTGGTCGACCAGCACACCGACCTTGCGCTCGGGCCCGGGCTTGAAGTCACGCAGGTGGTCGGCGAGGTCGTCGACGCCGCCGAGGTACTCCACGACGACGCCCTCGATGCGCAGGTCGTCGCCCCAGACCTTCTCGACCAGCTCGGCGTCGTGACGACCCTCGACGAAGATGCGGCTGGCGCGCGCGACCCGGGCCTTGGCGCCGTGGACCGCGACCGAGCCGGACGCGGTGCGGGTGGGCTTGGCGGGCGCCCCGCCCCGCGGCGGCGGCACGAGGATCACCGGGCGCCCCTCGAGCAGGAAGCCCGGCCCGAGCGGGAACGTACGGCGCTTGCCGCGCCGGTCCTCGAGCGTCAGCGTGTCGAGGTCGCGGTCGACCGCGACGATCTCGCCGCACCAGTCGGTCGTGACCTCCTCGACCACCGCGCCGAGCTCGGCGGGTGCCTCGACGGCGCGGCCGCGCTTGGGGGCGCGCCAGTCGGTGGCGAGGACGTCGGATCCGTAGCGGTCGTTCACCTGCGCCAGGCTAGGCGGGCCCGCCGACACGACCCGGCAGGGCGCGCCGTCAGCTCTCGGACTGGCCCTCGGACTCGTCGCCGGACCCGTGGCCGGACCCGTCGCCGGACCCGTCCTCGGACTGCTCGGGCGTCTTGCCGCCGTGCATGTCGAGCTCCTCGGGCGACTTGGGGTCGTCCTCCTCGCTCAGCGGTTTCGCGAGCGGGTTGTCGTCGGTCGGCCGGAGGTCCTCGGGCAGCTGGTCGTCGGTGATGCCGGTCGTCTCCTCGGCCGCGTTCTCCTGGGTGTTGTCGCTCATGCCGAGGCCGTACCCGCTCAGACCAGCGGCAACCGCTTCTGGCTGCGCGGCAGCAGCTCGTAGCCACGACGTACGGCGGCGGCGAGGTCCTCGCGCGGGTAGGGCCACTCGCCGACCTCGAGCGCCTGGCCGACCGGGACGCCGCGACTGGCGAGGTCGCGGATCGTCTCGGCGACCACGCCGATCGCGTTGCGCTGGTCCTCCACGAAGTCACGGTCGACGATCGCGCCGTGCCCGGGCACGACCACGGACGACGGCGTCGTCATCGCGAGGACGACGTCGAGGCTCAGCGGCCAGTCGAAGGGGTGGCAGTCCTCGCCGAACCCGGGCACCGACCCCCGCTCCGCGGACTCCTCGACGAGGTCGCCGGCGATCAGCACGTCGGCGTCGGGCACCCGCAGCACCAGGTCGCCCGCGGTGTGGCCACGGCCCGGGTGCACGAGCTCGAGCACCCGGTCGCCGAGGTCGAGCGCCACGGCGGAGGAGAACGTCGTGTCGGCGGCGACGATCTCGGTCGCCTGCACCTCCTCGCGGTGCGGGTCGTCGGGCTCGGCGGCGTACAGCGCCTTGATGCGCTCGCCGGCCGACACGGTCCGCTCGGCGGCGACCTCGTGGGCGTGGATCGGCACCGGTCCGTACGCCGTGCGCAGCTCGCCGTTGCCGAACGTGTGGTCGAAGTGCTCGTGGGTGTTGACCACGGCGACCACGTCTCCGGCGCCGAGCCGGCGGATGTCCTCGACCACGGCGCGAGCCGCCACCGCCGAGGCGTGCGTGTCGACGACCAGCAGCCCGCGATCACCGCCCACGAGGGTCACGTTGACGTCGAACCACTCGTAGCGCGCGACCCACACCCGGTCGGCGACCTCCCTGAACCCTGCACCGGTGACTGCCACGCGGCCACCCTAGGCCGCGGCTGCGACCGGCTGGTCAGCAGATGTCGGCGTGCAGTCCACGCCGGAGCAGGTCGCCGAGGTCGGGGAGGTCCCGGGCGACCCGTGGGAAGCGGAGTGCGGTGCGGTGCGCGCCGGCGACGTCGACCCACTGCAGCTCGACGCCGCTCGCGGTCAGGCGGGTGAGCTGGACGCCGAGGAGGTCGCCGGGACGGGTGTCCGTGGCATGGGAGACGGCCTGGCGGAGCTCGGCCTGGTGCCACTCGTTGGCGTGCTCGACCGAGCGTTGGAGGTGGCCGCGGTTGAGCTGGTGCACCGGGCTGCGGAACTCCTCCAGCGGCACCCGGTGCTGGCGTCCGGCCCGGGCGAGCAGCACGAACCGGAGCTCGAGGCTGACGACGTGCCGCACCTCCTGGCAGCAGGCGCACCGCTCCGAGCCGCTGCGCTCGAGCCGCCCTGCGATCGTCAGGACGTCGTGGCGCTCGGCGCCGCCCGGGGGCCCGAGCCCGCTGCCGATCTTGAGCAGCGCGCTGCGGTGGGTGGCCGCCGCGCGGGCGACGGAGGAGTCGGGCCGGCACACGAACGTCGGGGTGCCGTCGTGGTCGATGACGCCCAGGCCGTCGTCGTCGGCGGGGCCGGTCAGGGAGGGTTCGCCCTCGACGACCATGCCGGCGGTGGCGGGGCAGGCCAGGATGCTGCGGGCGTCGGCTCCCCAGGAGGTGACGGAGGCGAGGTCGGGCACCGGTTCTCCTCGTGTTGGTTAGGTAAGCCTAACCTATGGCGCTCGATTCGAGCCGACGACCCCTGTTCCACGATGTGGGCTCCGCCAGGTCCTAGTAGTCTTGGCACTCAGGAGTTTCGAGTGCCAGCGCCCGAGGGCGCTGCCGGACGTGAGGAGGTGAGGCGGGTGCAGGAGGAGCGCAGGCTCGCCGTACTCCGCGCGATCGTCGAGGACTACGTCGCGACCGAGGAGCCGGTCGGCTCCAAGGCGCTGGTCGAGCGCCACGGCCTCGGGGTCTCCCCGGCGACCGTCCGCAACGACATGGCGGCGCTGGAGGACGAGGGCTACATCACCCAGCCCCACACCAGCGCCGGCCGGGTGCCCACCGACAAGGGCTACCGGATGTTCGTGGACCGGCTCACGACGATCAAGCCGATGAGCTCGGCCGAGAAGCGCGCGATCGCCACGATCCTCGACGGGGCGATCGACCTCGACGACGTCGTGCAGCGCTCGGTGCGGCTGCTGGCGCAGCTGACCCGGCAGGTCGCGGTCGTGCAGTACCCCACCCTGTCCCGCTCGACGGTGCGCCACATCGAGCTGGTCGCGCTCGCGCCGACCCGGCTGCTCGTGGTGCTGATCCTCAGCACCGGCCGGGTCGAGCAGCGCCTGGTCGACCTCGCCGCCGAGCTCGGTGAGGAGGACCTCGCCGACCTGCGCAGCCTGGTCAACCGGGCGGCGATCGGCGAGATCATCGCCGACGCTGCCTCGGCGCTGCGCGCACTGGTGCCCGAGGACGGCGCCACCCCCGCCCGTGCCGTGGTCGACGTGCTCGTCGAGGCGATGTCCGACCACCGCTCCGACGAACGGATCGCGGTCGGCGGAGCCGCGAACCTCGCCCGCTTCGGGGACAGCTTCGACTCCGCGGTGCGCCCCCTGCTCGAGGCGCTCGAGGAGCACGTGGTGCTGCTCAAGCTGCTCGGCGAGGCCAACTCCGGTGAGGTCCTCACCGTCCGGATCGGCCACGAGGGCCCCTACCAGGAGCTCTCCTCCACCAGCGTCGTGGCCACCGGCTACGGTCCCAACGACGAGGCCTTCGCGCGCCTGGGCATCGTCGGCCCCACCCGCATGGACTACCCGGGCTCGATGGCCGCGGTCCGCGCCGTAGCGCGCTACGTGTCGCGGATCCTCGACGAGGCCTGAGCCCGGACCAGCAGCCCCCACCAGCACCCCAGACCAGCAGCAACAGAAGGACACACGTTGAGTCAGGACCTGTACGAGCTTCTCGGTGTCGGCCGCGACGCGGACGCCGACGCCATCAAGAAGGCCTACCGGCGACTGGCCCGCCAGTACCACCCCGACGTCAACCCCGACCCGGACGCCCAGGAGCGCTTCAAGGAGGTCTCGCTCGCCTACGAGGTGCTCTCCGACCCGCAGAAGCGCGCGCAGTACGACCGCGGCGGTGACCCGTTCGGCGGCGGTGCAGGCGGCTTCGGCCAGGGGGCCGGGTTCTCGTTCACCGACATCATGGACGCGTTCTTCGGTGGCGGTGCCGCGGGCGCCGGCCGGGGTCCGCGGCCGCGCGAGCGGCGCGGCCAGGACGCCCTGATCCGGCTCGAGGTCGAGCTCGCCGAGGCGGCGTTCGGCGTCACCAAGGAGATCAAGGTCGACACGGCCGTCCGCTGCGGCACCTGCAACGGCGAGGGTACGGCGGCCGGCACCCACCCGATCCCGTGCGAGACCTGCCACGGGGCCGGTGAGGTCGCCCACGTGCAGCGCTCGTTCCTCGGCGAGATCCGCACCCTGCGCCCCTGCCCGGCGTGCCGCGGCTTCGGCACGATCATCCCCGAGCCCTGCCGGGAGTGCTCCGGCGACGGCCGGGTGCGCTCGCGCCGCACGCTCACCGTGAAGATCCCGCCCGGCGTCGACAACGGCACCCGCGTCCAGCTCTCCGGCGAGGGCGAGGTCGGGCCCGGTGGTGGCCCGGCCGGCGACCTGTACGTCGAGATCCACACCGCCCAGCACGACACGTTCACCCGCCACGGCAACGACCTGCACTGCACGGTCACCCTGCCGATGACCGCGGCGGCGCTCGGCACGACGTTGACGCTGCCCACCCTCGAGGCCGACGTGCAGGCAGACGAGGACACCGGCTCCGGGCTGGAGACCTCCTTCGAGATCGACGTCCGGCCCGGCACCCAGTCCGGCACCGAGCAGGTGCTGCGCGGGCGCGGCGTACCCGGCCTGCGTGGCGGTCGCGGCGACCTCGTCGTCACCGTCGTCGTCGAGACCCCGACCCGGCTCGACCCGCAGCAGGAGGCGCTGCTGCGCGAGCTCGCGGCGGTCCGGGGCGAGGAGACGCCGACCGGTCAGGTCCGCCCGAGCTCGAAGTCGGTCTTCGGCCGGCTCCGCGACGCGTTCAACACCCACTGAGCCGTCCCGTGTCGCTCCCGGTGCACCTGGTGCCGAGCCTGGCCGGCGCCGCCGCGGGCTCGGAGGTCACGGTCGAGGGCGACGAGGCGCACCACGCCGTGGCCGTGCGTCGCCTGCGGGTGGGGGAGCAGGTGGTCCTCACCGACGGCGCCGGCGCGTCGGTGCAGGGGCCGGTCGCCTCGACCGGCAAGCGGGTGTTCACGGTGACCGTCGAGTCCGTGCGCGTCGACGATGCCCCGATCCCGGCCATGGTCGTGGTGCAGGCGCTCCCGAAGGGCGACCGCGGCGAGCTCGCGGTCGAGGTCCTCACCGAGATCGGCGTCGCCGAGGTCGTGCCGTGGGCGGCGTCGCGCAGCGTGGCGGTCTGGAAGGGTGAGCGGGAGGCCAAGTCGCTGGCCCGCTGGCGCTCCACGGCTCGCGAGGCCGCCAAGCAGGCGCGGCGTACGTGGTTCCCTGCGGTCACCGACCTGGCGACGACGGCCGGCGTCGCCGCGCTCGTGGCGGCCGCCGACCTCGGGGTCGTGCTCCACGAGGAGGCGACGGTGCCGTTGGCGTCGGTCGAGGTGCCGAGCACGGGCCGGATCGTCGTCGTGGTCGGGCCCGAGGGAGGCCTGTCGCCCGAGGAGATCGAGGCGTTCGTGGCCGCCGGGGCGGTGTCGGTGCGCCTGGGGGCCGAGGTCCTGCGCACCTCGACCGCGGGCGTCGCGGCCGTGTCCGCGTTGCTGTCGCGCACGCAGCGCTGGGGCTGAGCCAGTTTCGTCGGCGGGCCGACGAAACTCGCGCGTCTCAGCGAGCGAGCAGGGCCTCGACCCCGGCGACCTCGTCGTCGAGCTCGGACCGCTCGCGGGTGGTGAGGTCGCGGAACGTCTCGACGGAGTCGACCCGGCCGTCGCGGGTCCGCCACAGGCCCTCGAGCATGCCGTCGACGAGCACGACCATCCCCGATCCGCCGTTGGGGCCCATCCAGCGGCGCCGGTTGTCGGGCGTCGCCACCCGGTCCCGGGCGGCGTGGGAGAGCCACAGGTTGTCGTAGGTGCCGAGCAGCCGCACGGGCGCGGGCGCGTCGGCCTCCGCGATCACCCCGTCGGGCACGTCGAGGAGCACCGTGCCGGACTCGTCCTCGTGCCGCACCAGGTCGTCCATGGCCGCAAGCACCGGGCCGAGGCGGGTCACGCCCGACCACGCGGTCACGTCCGCCGTCGACGCGGGGCCGAAGGCGCGCAGGTAGCGGCGCACGATCGCCGGCACGTCGGGCTCGCGCAGCTGGGCACCCACCCAGTCGACGAGGTCGGCGTAGTCGACGCCCCCGCCGCCTTTCCAGGTCCCCCGCGGCGGTCGTTGCACGAGTGCGCGGGCGAACTGGGGCACGATCTCGTCGTGGTTGCGCTGCCCGCGGTCGATCACGACCTGGGTCCAGGGCCGGAGCTCGAGCGCGTCCTCGGGCGTGAGCAGGTGGATGGTGCCGCGCATGGTCAGCAGCCGGACCAGCGAGCGGCCCTCGAGCGCGCGGGTGACGGCGTACGGGTCGAAGTCCCTCAGCCGCGCGTGCAGGGAGAGGTACGGCGAGAGCGACTCCTGGGCCTGGAGCCCGACGAGGTGCCGGACCATCAGGTGCGGGTCGAGGTCGGCGCGCGCCAGCAGGTGCTGGCGGTGGAGCAGCGTGCGGTTGAGCAGGCGGTGCCCGAGCCTCACTGGACCGTGATCGACTTGGAGTCCTCGGTCGGGCCCTTGCCCTCGCCACCGGAGGGGTCGTCGGTCATCGCGACGAACGTGTAGGCCCCGGGTGCGAGGCCCGAGACGTCGACGTCGGTCTGCCAGGGGTAGAGCTTGTCCATCCAGCCGTCGGCGGTGGCGAACCCCTTCTTGACGACCTTGCCGTCGGCCGCGCGGATCTCCCAGGGCGTGTTCGCCTCGAACGAGCTGGACACGCCGCTGGCCGTGAACGTGCCGCTGACCGTCGCCCCCTCCTCGGGGCTGGTGACGTTGACCAGGGCGCGTACGTCGGTCTCGGGCTCGTTGGTGAGCTCGCCGCCGAGCCCGAACAGGTCGGCGGGCGCGCCGTCGAGCTGGATCTCCACCGATGCCCGCGACTGGGCGACGCCCTGCAGCGTGTAGACGAGCTGCTGGGCGGCCAGCCGTGCGTCGTCCTCGGACATGCCCTTCGGCATCGTCGTCCAGCGCTCGTCGGGCAGGCTCACCACGATCGGGTCGGCGTCGGTCTGGACGCTGGGTGCGTCCCCGCCCGGGAACAGCGTGCGGTAGTCGGGGTCGAGCGCGTCGCCGGAGGTCAGCAGCGCGAGCGCCTCGGCCGCCGGGTCCGCGGCCGGGACCTGCCGAAACTCGCGGTAGAGCCGCGGGCCCTCCGGGGTGTCGCCGACGAAGTAGACCGGTACGACGACGGTGTCGTCGGCCGGTGCCGACGACTCCGTCGGCTCCGGGGTCTGCGACTCCTCGGCCTGGGTCGGCCCGCTGGCCGGGGTCGGGTCCTCGGCCTTGGTGTCGCTCCCGCAGCCCGCCAGGGCGACCAGGCCGAGGGCGGCGGCGGACAGCAGGGCGGTGAAGCGGCTGCGGGCGTTCATGGCTCAATCCTCCCGGTCCGGGGTCCTCAACCGACGATGATCGTGCGCGTGTCGACGAACGGCTCGGCGCCCGCGGCGCCGCCCGATGGGTCGTCGGTCATCGCTGCGAACGTGTACGTGCCGGGGTCGAGGTGGGAGACGTCGACCTTCGTCTCCCAGGGGTAGAGCCGGCCCATCCAGCCCTCGGCGGTGGCGAAGCCCTGCTCGACGACCGTGCCGTCGGCCGAGCGGATCTCCCAGGGGACGGTCGCCTCGAACGAGTTCGCGGCACCCCGGGCCGTGAACGACCCGCTGACCTGCAGGCCTTCGACGGGGTCGCTGATCTGCACGAGGCTCAGCACGTCCGCCTGCGGCGCGTTGGCCAGCGGCTCGGACGTCGGGACGCCGTACACCTCGTTGATCGGGTTGCCGTCGAGGAGGAACTGCACGGGCACCCGGCCGTGGGCCGCGGCCTGGATCGTGTAGACGACCTGCTCGATGGCCAGCCCCGCTTCCTCGGTGCTCATGCCGGCCGGGCGGTCGTGCAGGGACGCGTCGCCGATCTCGACGGTGTAGACGTCGCCGCGCTGCGCCGCGGACGTCAGGGATCCCTGCGGCCACAGCGTGCGGTAGTCCGGGTCGTCCGGCGCCTCCTGCAGCTCCGCGATCGCCGCGTCGAGCCCTCCCGGACCGGTGCGCACGTCGAATTCGCGGAACAACCGCAGCCCGCGCGGGGTCTCGCCGACGAAGTACGCCGGCACCGAGTGCGTCGCCGGGGCCGGGGTCGGATCGACGGCGTGGCTGTGGTGGCTGGGTGCCGGCTCGTGGGCGTCGTCCCCGTCGAGCAGCGCGAACGTCCCGACACCCGCGGCGGTGGCCAGCACGGTCGCGGCGGCCGCGTAGGACCAGGGTCGTGCGGCGGCCCGCTGGTGCTGGGCGCTGCGAGACCGGATCGTGGTGAGCCGATCGGTCGGCTCCACGTCCGCGACGGCGTCGCGGAGCAGCTCGGAGAGGCGGTCGTCGGTGGTCACAGCTCCTCCTCGAGGAGAGTCCGGAGGGTGGCCGCGCCCCGGGAGGCGTGGCTCTTCACGGCGCCGCGGCTGATGCCGAGCGTGTCGGCGATCTCGGCCTCGGACAGGTCCAGGTAGTAGCGCAGCGCGAGCACCTCGCGCTGCCGTTGGGGAAGCGCGCGCATGGCCGCGAGCACCTGCGTGCGCCGTGCGTCCGCGAGCGCCGACTCGTCGGCGCCGGGGACCTGGGTGCTCTCGGGCGAGGCGGCTTCGCGGGCGGCGTACTTCCGCACGATGCCGCGATGCCGGAGCGCGGAGCGGGAGCGGTTCACGACCGCCTGGCGCAGGTACGCCAGGGCGCGGTCGGGGTCGCGCAGCCGGCCCCAGCGGGCGTGCACCGCGACGAACGCGTCCTGCACGATCTCCTCGGCGGTCCCCTGGTCATGCACGAGCAGCACGGAGAGGCGGACCAGTCGGCGCCAGTGCGCGGCGTACAGCGCTTCGAGCGCCTCATCGGCCGTCCAGACCGGTTCTACGGTCACCGTTGTCACACTAGTGGCACGCTCGGCGGCGGTATCCGGTTTACCGACGCGCTCCGAGGACCCAGGAGGAAGACGTGGAGAGCCCTATGGCGGACTGCCTGTTCTGCAAGATCGTGGCGGGGGAGATCCCCGGCGACATCGTGCTCGTCACGGAGCGCACGGTCGCGTTCCGCGACCTGAACCCCCAGGCGCCCACGCACGTGCTGGTCGTCCCGAAGGACCACTACGCCAACGCCGCCGAGCTCGCCGCCGGGGACCCCGAGGCCGCAGCGGAGCTGGTGACGGCGGCCGCGGCGGTCGCGGCCGCCGAGGGCCACGACGACTACCGGATCGTGTTCAACACCGGCGCCGGCGTCGGCCAGAGCGTGTTCCACACCCACCTGCACGTGCTCGCGGGGCGGCCGATGACCTGGCCGCCCGGATGAGAGGGCGTCTCCTCGCCACGGTCGTCGCGTTGCTGGCGCTCGTCCTCACCGCCTGCGTCTCCGAGGACGCCGACCGCCGGACCGGCTCGCCGCAGGAGCTGCTCCAGCCCGCCGACCCACCGGCGGTGGTGGGCGACCAGCTCGCCGCCGTACCGGCAGGCAAGCTGCTGCCACTGCGCAGCGGTGAGCAACGGATGACGCTCACGATGCCCGAGGCCTACACGCCCTCCGCGCCGACCGGCGTCGGGACCGACGACTACCGCTGCTTCCTGCTCGACCCCGGTCTGGACCGCGACGTCTGGCTCACCGGCAGCAACGTGCTGCCCGGCAACCCGCGGGTCGTGCACCACGTGATCCTCTTCCGGGTCCCGCCCGCGAAGGTCGCGGAGGCCGAGCGGCTCGACGCCGACCAGGACGGGGAGGGCTGGACGTGCTTCGGCGGCACCGGGATCTCCGGCGACTTCACCAACATCGACGACGCCTCCTGGCTGGCCGCCTGGGCGCCCGGCGGCGACGAGACGAGGCTCCGCGACGGGTACGGCGTCCCTCTCGAGGCCGGCTCGCAGATCGTGATGCAGGTCCACTACAACCTGCTCCAGGGCGCCGAGCCCGACACCTCGAGCACGCAGCTGCGCTGGATGAGCGGCGCTCGCGACCTCACGGCCCTGCACACCTACCTCACCCCGGCGCCGGTCGAGATGCCGTGCCGGCCCGACCACGACGCCTCGCCGTTGTGCGACCGTGACGCGGCCGTCGCGGACGTGATGGCGCGCTTCGGCACTGCCGGCAACACCAACAGCCTGCTCCACCTGCTGTGCGGGAGCCCGGTCACGCCGTCCGCCACGACCTCGTGCACCCGCACCGTCGGGCGACCCATGACGATCCTCGGCGTCGCCGGGCACATGCACCTGCTCGGTCGCTCGCTGAAGATCGAGGTCGACCCGGACACGCCGGACGCGCGGACGATCCTCGACATCCCGCTCTGGAACTTCGACGACCAGCAGACGCGGCCGATCAAGCCGGTCCACCTCGAGCCGTTCGACACGGTGCGGATCACCTGCCACCACGTGCAGTGGCTGCGCGACCTGCTGCCCTCCTTCGCGAGCAGCCGGGACGACCGCTACGTGATCTGGGCCGAGGGCTCGACCGACGAGATGTGCCTGGGCATGCTGCAGGTCGCCTTCGACGACTGAGCGTCACCAGGGCAGGGTGAGCGCCCGGCTCGCCTGCTCGAGCTCGGCGTCGCGACGCTCGCCGCTCCAGCCCAGCTCGGACGCGACGACGCCCGCGACCGCCTCCAGCACGTCGTCGCCCGGGTGGCCGAGCGTCCCCAGGCCGGTACGCCGCAGCAGCACGTCGGCCAGCGTGCGGGCCGACTCGTGCCGGGCGGCGACCAGTGCCTGGGCGACCAGCTCGCCGTCGGCGTCCAGCGGCCGGCCGAGCGAGGCGTCCGACCGGGCGAGGTCGAGCACAGCGTCGAGCTCGGTGCCGTGGTGGAGCGCGAGGTAGCGCACGGTCTCGGCGGCGAAGTCGGGGTGCCGGGCGACCGCGGCCGCGACGTACGGCTCGATGGGACCGGTGTCGCACCCGTGCAGGCTGGTGGTGGCGGTGCGGCTCGCCGGGAGTCGGCGGCCGAGCTTGCGCCCGACCCGCTTCACCACGTCGGCGGCGAACCCGCGGCTGGTCGTGTACTTGCCGCCGGCCGCGGTGAGCAGCCCCTCGACCCCGCCCCGGGCGGCGTCCGCGTGGTCGACGACCTCGGCGGCACGGGAGGCCTCGTAGGTGTCGTCGCCCACGTCCTCGGTGAGCGGCCGGAGCCCGCCGTACGCGTGCTCGACGTCGGCCAGGGAGAGCGGCACCGGCAGCAGGCCGGCCGCGTTGATCGCGGTGAGGAACTCCTCGACGCTCTCGCGGGTCAGGTGCCAGTCGGAGACCGGGCCGCGGTAGGCCTTCTCGGTCGGGCCGATCATGCTGTGCCCCCGCCACGGCGCGCACGAGAAGTGGCCGT
The DNA here is from genome assembly GCF_057747975.1 of Nocardia sp. 149-1B. Classification (NCBI taxonomy): domain Bacteria; kingdom Bacillati; phylum Actinomycetota; class Actinomycetes; order Mycobacteriales; family Nocardiaceae; genus Nocardia; species Nocardia sp. 149-1B. Next base: position 2,968,410 of record NZ_CM173233.1, on the reverse strand, counting down.
GGGGGGTGACATGGAGGGTCATCACGTCCGTGAGCTGCCGGGTGATCAGGTAGATGCCCTCGGACCGCACCGACGGCGGGCTCCCGGCGGAGCCGTCCGTCAACGACGACCCCGCGAGCGTCTCGAAGGCCCACGGGCCGGTCGCGTTGACCACGACCTCGGCCCGGACCTCGCGGGTGCGGCCGGAGAGCAGGTCGCGGACCGTGGCCCCGACCACGCGCGACCCCTCGGTCAGCAGCTCGTCGGCCCGGGTGTGGTTGGACACCAGTGCGCCCGCGGCGGCCGCGGACCGCACGAACGCGAGCGTCAGTCGCTCGGGGCTGATCATCAGGCAGTCGTGGTAGAGCAGCCGCCCGTCGTCCAAGCGCCGGTGGCGGGGGATCCGCTTGGCAGGGTCGCGGACCCGGTTGCGGTCGAACGACAGCACGTCGTACGCCGTGAGACCGGCCCTGACCACGAGCCCGCTGTCGGGGATGACGATCGGGTAGACCGTGACCAGGTTGGGGGCGATGTCGCTCAGGATCCGCCGCTCCCGCAGGGACTCGCGGACCAGCCCGATCTCGAGCTGCTTGAGGTAGCGCAGCCCGCCGTGGATCAGCTTGCCCGTGGCGGCCGAGGTGGCGCCCCCGTAGTCGCGTTCCTCGACCATCGCGACGCTCAGCCCGCGGCTGGCCGCCTCGTAGGCCACCGCGGCGCCCGTGATGCCACCGCCGACGACCAGCACGTCCACGGCGACCGGCTCGGTGCCGGGCTGCTCGACGAACCTCCCGAGCGTGTACGGCGCGGTGGACCGGGCGGTCATCGCGCAGCGCCGAGCATCTCGGTGAGCTCGCGGCGGAAGGCGTCGCGCTCGCTGGCGATGTCGAGCGTGCTCATCCGCAGCACGACCACGGGCAGCCGCCAAGCGGCGATCTCGGCCTCCGTCATGCCGGTGCGCGAGCGGTACTCCGCGAGGTAGGTCGACAGCACCACCTTGCGGACGGACTGCACGAGGATGCGCTTGAGCAGCGGGGTCCCGGGCCAGAGCTCGGCATCGCTGAGCAGCAGCACGGTCATGGCGACGTCGGCGGCGGGGTCGCCGCGCAGAGCCGTCTGCCAGTCGATCACCTCAGGGTCGGCGGAGTGTCCGCCGTCGTGGGCGAAGACGTTCTCGGTGTGGAAGTCCAGGTGGAGCACGCGGTCGCCGGCGGGGAGCGAGCGGATCGCGGCGCGCGCGAGCTCGCGTTGCGAGTCGGTCAGGAACGCGAGCGGCGCGGTGTCGAGGGCGGTGTCGGCGGCGTCGCGGACCTCGGGGAGCACGGACGTGGATGCCTGGTGCACGCGCGCGTGGGTGCGGGCGAGCGTGCGCGACCCCGACCGCAGGGTCAGCGGGTTGCGCTCGGCCAGCCGGGTCAGCGAGTCGCCGTGGAGCCGGTCGAGCAGCAGGCCGGGCCGGTCCTCGACCTGGACCTGGCCGTGGCACGCGATCGTGGTGAGCCCGAGGCGATGGGCCTCGGTGCTGGCGACCACCTCGGCGGCGACCAGCGCGGCGTCGTACTCCGCGGGGAACAGCTTCACCACGAGGTCGCCGGTGGGCCAGCGCAGGATCTCCGCGCTGCGGCCGACCGCGATCGGCTCGCCCAGGTCGCCACGCCGGACGCTCACGGCCCCTCCGTCCCGGCGGCGCGGGGCGCGCCGTATCCGGTCGCGAGCGCGACCTCGATGACGGCGACCTGCTGGGCCTCGGTGAGTGCGCGCGGGGTGCCGAGGGCGGCCGCCCGCCAGTAGAGGTCGGCCGCCCACTCCAGGAGCAGCGCGTTGTCGGCCGCCTTCGTGAGGTCGGAGCCGAGGGCCACGGTCCCGTGGTGGGCAAGGATCGCGGCCTGCTTGCCGGCCAGCGCGGTGCGTACGGCGGCCGCGAGCTCGGGGGAGCCGAACACCTCGAACGGTGCCACCCGGATCGCGCCGCCGATCGCGAGCTGCTGGTAGTGCACGCACGGCAGCTCGTCGACCACGAGCGAGACGGCGGTGGCCGCGGGGGAGTGGGTGTGCACGACGGCGCCGCCGCGCTCGCGCAGGGCGTCGAGGTGGAGCTCGAGCTCGGAGGTGGGGGCGAGATCTCCGGCCAGCTGATGCCCGCCGAGGTCGAGCACGCTCACCTGGGCCGGCTCGAGGTCGGCGAGCACGACCCCGGTCGCGGTGATGGCGACCTCCGGGCCGGTGGGACCGTCGAAGCGGAGGCTGACGTTGCCGGCGGTACCGATCACCAGGCCGGCGTCGGCGAGCCGGCGGGCCGTGGCGGCGACGTACCGACGGGCTCGCTCGCGGGCGTCGCTGCTCGTCGTCACAGGGGATGCGGTGGTCATGGCGTTATCGTCAGTCCGAGCAGAACCAGTATCAACTCTGATTCGGGGAGGCCCGCATGGACCTGCCGGCCGGCGCGCTGCGCCGGGTGCCGCGCCAGGCGCGCGCCCGCGACAAGGTCGAGCGCGCCCTCGCGGCCGCCGAGGTCCTGCTGGAGCGCGAGGGCGTCGCCGCGATCACGCTGATCAGGGTGGCCGACGAGGCCGACGTCTCGGTCGGCGCCCTGCACCAGTACCTACCCGACCGCGAGTCGATCCTGGCCGCACTGTCCGCGGACTACCACTCCCGGCACGAGGCCCTCATGGACACGCTGGTGAGCGACCTCCTCGACCGCGCGGGCGATCGCGATGCCGATCCGGTCGGTTCGATCGTGGCGGCGGTGGCGCTGTTGTACGGCGAGCAGACGGGCAGCCGCGCCCTACGGGCTGGTCTCCAGAGTGCCGCTCAGCTGCGGCTGGCCCGCGAGCACAAGGAGCGGATGGTCGCCAAGGTGCACCAGCTGCTGACGGGATACGCCATCGTCGGCACCGCGGACGACCAGGTGGCGCGGACGGTCTTCTTCGCCGCCGACGCCCTCATGCACGAGGCCTTCGGCGAGCAGGAGAACGGCGACCCGCGGCTGCTCGCGGAGCTGGAGCGGCTGCTGCGTGCCTACCTCTCGGCCGTGCCGCACGACGCGGCACAGTGAGGCGGGCTCACCAGAGGTAGAGCAGCCGCAGCGCGGAGAACAGGACCGGCAGGCCGAACACGACCAGCAGTGCCCACGCGGTGATGCGGTGACCGAGCTTGGCGGAGTCGAGCCGGCCGGCGAAGTCGAGGATCGCCCCGTCGGGGACGTGGTGGGTCAGACCCATCCGGCGCGCGTCGGGGGGCAGGTGCTGCCCGGCGAACCAGTACGGCGGCGCCGGGCGGTCGGGGTCGTCGTCGAGCGCCCAGTCCTCGGCGTACGGATCGTCGTCCGCGTCCCCGTGCCCTCCCCGGTACATGCGGTCACGCTACTCGCAACTCGCTGGGCCGGCCGACGACCAGCCCGTACGATGGAGAGGCTCGATCACCTATCGGAGAGGCGCCCCACGCAGGGCTTCCATGACTGACAGCAACCACCCCGGGGACCGCCCGGCGACCGCCACGCGGCACACGGTCGTGATCCCCAACAGCATCAACATGGTCAGTGTGCTCGGGCCCGGCGACGAGTTCCTCGGGATCATCGAGGGCGCCTTCGACGCCGACATCCACGTGCGCGGCAACCGGGTGGCCATGTACGGCGAGCCCGGCGAGGTCGCGCTCGCCGAGCGGCTCATCGACGAGCTGGTCGCGATCATCCGCACCGGCCAGGGCGTGACCAGCGAGACCGTCGAGCGGGTGATCTCGATGCTGCGCGCCGAGACCACCGAGCGCCCGGCCGACGTGCTGAGCATGAACATCCTGAGCAACCGTGGCCGGTCGATCCGGCCCAAGACGCTCAACCAGAAGCGCTACGTCGACTCCATCGACAAGCACACGATCACGTTCGGCATCGGCCCCGCCGGCACCGGCAAGACCTACCTCGCGGTCGCGAAGGCCGTGCAGGCGCTGCAGTCCAAGAACGTCAACCGGATCATCCTGAGCCGCCCCGCGGTCGAGGCCGGCGAGCGGCTGGGCTTCCTGCCCGGCACGCTCAGCGAGAAGATCGACCCCTACCTGCGGCCGCTCTACGACGCCCTGCACGACATGATCGACCCCGAGACGATCCCCAAGCTGCTGGCCGCCGGCACCATCGAGGTCGCGCCGCTGGCGTTCCTGCGCGGCCGCTCGCTCAACGACTCCTTCATCATCCTCGACGAGGCGCAGAACACCACGCCCGAGCAGATGAAGATGTTCCTGACCCGGCTCGGGTTCGGCTCCAAGATCGTCGTGACCGGCGACGTCACCCAGACCGACCTGCCCAGCGGCCAGAAGTCCGGGCTGCGGGCGGTCGAGGAGATCCTCGACGAGGTCGAGGACATCAGCTTCAACCGGCTCACCAGCCACGACGTCGTACGCCACAAGCTGGTCGGCCGGATCGTGGCGGCCTACGACGAGCACGACGCCCGCGCGACCCGCTCGCAGGAGCTCAAGCAGGCCAACCGGCCCGGAACGCGAAGCTGAGCCGATGAGCATCGAGATCCTCAACGAGTCCGGTCGCGAGCTCGACGTCAAGGCGCTGGCCGCGCTCAGCCGCTTCGTCATGGACCGGATGCGCGTGCACCCGCTGGCCGAGCTGTGCATCAAGGCCGTCGACGAGCCGACGATCGCGCAGCTCAACGAGCAGTGGATGGAGAAGGAGGGCCCGACCGACGTGCTGGCCTTCCCGATGGACGAGCTGCGGCCCGGGCTGGTCAACGAGGACCCCGAGGAGGGTGTGCTCGGCGACCTGGTGCTGTGCCCCGATGTCGCCGCCCGTCAGGGCGAGACCGCCGGCCACGGCACCGAGGCCGAGATCGAGCTCCTCACCGTCCACGGCATCCTCCACCTGCTGGGCTACGACCACGCCGAGCCGGAGGAGCACAAGGAGATGTTCGGGTTGCAGGACGAGCTCCTGGCGGCCTGGCGGGCTCAGTGATCGGCTCAGTGATCGTCCAGTGAGCCTCTGGCTGCTCCTCGTCGCGGCACTCCTCGTCGTCCTGGCCGGGCTGTTCTCCGCGGCCGACGCGGCACTGTCCAGCTTCTCCCGGGCGCGTGCCGAGGAGCTGCTCGACGAGGCGCGTCCCGGCGCCAAACGGCTGGTGGCGCTGCTCGACGACCTGCCGCGCTACCTCAACACCGCGCTGCTGCTGCGACTGTTCTGCGAGATCGCCGCGATCACGCTGGTCGCGCTCGAGGCCGACGATGCCTACGGCGGCACCTGGTGGCCGACCCTGCTGACCACGATCGGCGTGATGCTGGTCGTCTCGTTCGTCGCGATCGGCGTGGCGCCCCGGACGCTGGGGCGCCAGCACTCCGAACGGATCGCGCTCCTCTCGGCCGCACCGCTGGCGACCGTGACCGCCGTGCTCGGACCGCTGCCGCGACTGCTGATCCTGGTCGGCAACGCCCTCACGCCCGGCAAGGGCTTCCGCGAGGGTCCGTTCTCGACCGAGACCGAGCTGCGTGAGCTCGTCGACCTCGCCGAGGCGTCGGCGGTGATCGAGTCCGGCGAGCGGCGGATGATCCACTCGGTGTTCGAGCTCGGCGACACCATCGCGCGCGAGGTCATGGTGCCGCGCACCGACGTGGTCTACATCGAGCGTCACAAGAACCTCCGCCAGACGCTGTCGCTGTTCCTGCGCAGCGGGTTCTCCCGGGTGCCGGTGATCGGCGAGAACCTCGACGACGTGGTCGGCATCGCCTACCTCAAGGACATCGTGCGCCGCGACTTCGAGGCTCCCGACGTCGAGTTCACCCAACGCATCGACGAGGTGATGCGGCCGGCGCACTTCGTGCCGGAGTCCAAGCCCGTCGACGCGCTGCTGTCGGAGATGCAGGCCATGCGCCAGCACATCGCGGTCGTGGTGGACGAGTACGGCGGGACCGCGGGACTCGTCACGATCGAGGACGTCCTGGAGGAGATCGTCGGCGAGATCACCGACGAGTACGACCAGGCCGGCGTGGAGGTCGAGACGCTGGAGGACGGCGCCGTGCGGGTCTCCTCGCGCTACCCGATCGACGACCTCGACGAGCTCTTCGGCTTCGAGGTCGACGAGGAGGAGATCGACAGCGTGGGCGGGCTGATGGCCAAGCACCTGGGCCGGGTGCCGATCCCCGGCTCCGTGGTCGAGGCCCACGGCCTGCGGTTCGAGGCCGAGGGGGTCTTCGGGCGGCGCAACAAGATCGGCACCGTTCTGATCCGCCGGGTCGAGACCGACGATGACACCGAGGAGACCGATGACTGACCTGCCCGGGAGCCCGGAGCTGCCCGCGCTGTCCGCGGAGGACCGCAAGCTCGTGACGCTCGCCCGCGCCACCCGCGCCCGGACCGGCGCCGCCGAAGGAGCCGCCGTACGCGACGCCGACGGTCGCACGTACGCCGCCACCACGGTCGACCTGCCCTCGCTGCGCGTGTCCGCGGCCGGGGTGTGTGTGGCGATGGCCGTGGCCAGCGGCGCCAAGGGGCTCGAGGCCGCCGTCGTGCTCACCGAGGTGGACCGGCTCGACGACGCCGACCTGGACGCGCTGCGAGACCTCGGCGGATCGGGCGTGGTCGTGCACCGGGGCGACGCGCGCGGCACGGTCGCGGAGACCGTCGTCACCTGAACGTGCGGACGGTGAAAGTCCGAAACACATCCGACACGCGGGTGGAGTAGGTTTTACCCTCGTGAGTCTGCGTGGCTGGGCGGCCCATGGCGCCGCCGTCGAGCGTCTCCGGTCCTCCTACGCCGCGATCCCTCCGGGCGCGCCGGTGCGACTGGCGAAGAGCACCTCCAACCTGTTCCGGCCGCGCGCGGCCACGAGCGCTCCCGGTCTGGACGTCTCCGGCCTCGACGGGGTGATCGCGATCGACGCGCTGGCGCGGACCGCCGAGGTGCAGGGGATGTGCACCTACGAGGACCTCGTCGACGCCACGCTGCCCCACGGGCTGATGCCGGAGGTGGTGCCGCAGCTGCGCACGATCACCCTCGGTGGCGCGGTCACCGGGCTCGGCATCGAGTCCACCAGCTTCCGCAGCGGGCTGCCCCACGAGTCGGTCCTGGAGATGGACGTGTTCACCGGCGCCGGCGAGGTCGTCACCTGCAGCCCCGGGCCCGACGGGGAGCACAGCGACCTCTTCGACGCGTTCCCCAACTCCTACGGCTCGCTGGGCTACGCCACCCGGTTGAAGATCCGGCTCGAGGCCGTTCCGGCGTACGTCTCGCTGCGACACGTGCGGTTCGACGACGCCGGCCTGCTCGCGAAGTCGATCGCCGAGATCACCGAGACGCGCACCTACGACGGCACCCGGGTCGACGGCCTCGACGGCGTCGCGTTCGCGCCGGGGGAGTACTACCTGACGCTGGCGACCTGGACCGAGGAGTCCGGTCCCACGAGCGACTACGCGGGCCAGCAGGTCTACTACAAGAGCATCCAGCAGCGGGCTGCCTCGGGGTCCGGGACCGACCTGCTCACGACCTACGACTACCTGTGGCGCTGGGACACCGACTGGTTCTGGTGCTCGGGCGCGTTCGGCGCGCAGCACCCCGTCGTACGCCGGATCTGGCCGCGCCGCTGGCGGCGCTCGGACGTCTACCACAAGCTGCTCGGCCTGGACCGGCGCTTCTCGATCGCCGACCGCCTCGACCGGCGGGCCGGCCGGCCGCTGCGCGAACGCGTGATCCAGGACATCGAGGTGCCCGTGGAGCGGCTCCCGGACTTCCTGGACTGGTTCGACGAGGCCGTCGGCATGCGTCCGGTGTGGCTGTGCCCGCTCGTCGCCAAGCGGGACTGGCCGACATACCCGCTGGCGCCCGGCGAGGTCTACGTCAACGTCGGCTTCTGGGGCACGGTCCACGTCGGCCCCGAAGCCCCCGAGGGACCGCGCAACCGGGCCATCGAGACGAAGGTGCACGAGCTCGGCGGGCATAAATCGCTCTACAGCGAGGCTTTCTACGACCGCGAGACCTTCGACGAGCTCTACGACGGCGACAACCTCGCCACGGTGAAGGGTCGGTACGACCCCCAGGACAGGCTGACCAGCCTGTATGACAAGGCGGTGAAGAGACGATGAGCAAGACCTACACCATCGGCGCGGCGATCGAGTCGCTGATGCGCGACGGGTTGCCCCTGCGGTTCACGGCGTACGACGGCAGCAGCGCGGGCCCGCCGGACGCCGAGTTCGGCATCGACCTGCTCAACGAGCGCGGCCTCTCCTACATCATGACCGCCCCGGGCGACCTGGGCCTGGCGCGCGCCTACGTCGCCGGCGACCTGGACCTCCACGGGGTGCATCCAGGTGACCCGTACGCCGCGTTCAAGCTGATGATGAGCCACACCAAGTTCCGCCGCCCCTCCGCGGCCGAGCTGGTGGCGATCGTCCGCTCGCTCGGGATCTCGCACCTCAAGCCCCCGCCGCCGCCGCCCCAGGAGCACCTGCCGCGCTGGCGGCGGACGGTCGAAGGCGTGCGGCACTCGCTGCAGCGTGACGCAGAGGTGATCCACCACCACTACGACGTCTCGAACACGTTCTACGAGTACGTCCTGGGCCCCTCGATGACCTACACGTGCGCGCTCTACCCGACCGAGGACGCCACCCTCGAGGAGGCGCAGTTCGCCAAGTACGACCTCGTCGCGCGCAAGCTCGACCTCCAGGAGGGCCAGCGGCTGCTCGACATCGGCTGCGGCTGGGGCGGCATGGTCCGCCACGCCGCGCGTGAGTACGGCGTCAAGGTCCTCGGCGTGACGCTGTCTCGTGAGCAGGCCAGCTGGGCACAGCAGGCGATCAAGGAGGAGGGGCTCGACCACCTCGCCGAGGTCCGCTTCATGGACTACCGCCACCTGGAGGAGACCGGGTTCGACGCGATCTCCTCGATCGGGCTCACCGAGCACATCGGGGTGAAGAACTACCCGGCGTACTTCAGCTGGATCCGCGACCACCTGCGCCCGCAGGGCCGGCTCCTCAACCACTGCATCACGCGCCACGACAACGTGCCGCGCGAGACCGGCGCCTTCATCGACCGCTACGTCTTCCCCGACGGCGAGCTGATCGGCTCGGGCACGATCATCACCGAGGCCCAGAACGCCGGGCTCGAGGTGCAGCACGAGGAGAACCTCCGGGTCCACTACGCCAAGACCCTGGCCGCGTGGTGCCGCAACCTCGAGGAGAACTGGGACGCCTGCGTCGCCGAGGTCGGCGAGGGCACCGCGCGCGTCTGGGGTCTCTACATGGCCGGCTCCCGGATCGCCTTCGAGCGCAACGACATCCAGCTCCACCACGTGCTCGCGACCAAGACCGACGCGAGCGGCGAGAGCGGCTACCCGCTGCGCCACACCTTCTGAGAAGTCGGTACGTGACGCGTCGGCCCTGCGCGAGTTCAGTTCGACGAGATCGCCGATATCGGGCGGCGACGTCGTCCTATGGTCGTGGTGGTCAGGACTTGCAGGATGCTACGGTGATCCGACGCCAATGCGGGCGTCGGATATCTCGGGGGTTTCGTTTCGTGCCAAGTCCACGTATTTCGTCATGTCTTGCCGCCGTTGCTCTGTCGCTCGCCGGCCTGGTGGCATTGCCCGCTGCCGGGTGGGGCGGGACGGAGTCATGCCACTCGAACGAAGGCTGGGTGTTCACTCCCCAGGACAACAACGGCCTGATCCTCGATGGCATGGGTAGCCCGACGATCCTCCACAACGGCACGGCCCACCCGGCGTCGCTGTCGCTCAGTCAGACGTCGAGTGGCACGTCCCAGTGGACCGTGAGCGGGTCATGGCAGCCTTCGGGAGGGTTCGACTTCGCCATCATTAAAGCGAGCGTGACGACCACCTACGGCGGTTCCTACACGCGGAGCACGACACACAGCGGCACCGTGACCGCAACGATCTCGGTGGGGGCGAACCACTATGGGATCCTCCAGGGTGGAGTCTTCCGATCGAAGATCGCCGGGGTCTACACCTATAACACCGGCAACTGCACGTACACGGACACGCATTCGGTGACCGTTAAACTCCCGCACCCCGCCGACGGCTTCGACACCGCGGAGAACACCACGGGCAATGTGCCGTGGGATTCCTGATTCGGCTCGCGATCGGGGCCACCCTGGTTGCGACGACGGTGAGTTGCTCCAGCAGCGACGCTGGGTCGTCGGGCGGTAACCGGCCCGTCTCGCCGACGTCCGCGTCAGGGCTGGATCAGTCTCCGACCACCTCACCACCGCCTTCGGTGTCGGCCACCACTTCCTGGACCGACCCGCTCGTGTCGACGAACGTTCGAGACAGGACGGCGCAGCTCGTGCGGACGCCCGAAGAGCGCGGCTCTCAGGTCGTGAAGACGTTCAGCTCGCCTACCTCTACGCTGTACATCACGTACCAGTGCTTGGGGTCCGGAGGACTGGCGTTTGGCTCCCTATTCACCATCGAGCCCTGCAACGGTCAGCCAGGAACCGTTACTCTGCACGGTCAGCAGGGTCGACACGCCCGCTTGGCCGTGGACGTCGCGGCAGATACCCGCTGGCGGATCTTGGTTCAGCGGCCGCGGTGAGTTCCAGTGGCCGGCAACCATCAAGCCGGTCGCGAGCAGCGCAGCCGCGCAGGACATCGACACCCACCTGCGGCCAGGGGGAGGAGACGGGCAATGGCCCGATAACCTCCAAGGGTGAGCACACGAGCCCAGCAGTACGACGCGCAGGTGTTGCGGCGTGAGCGGCTCTCGGCGCACCTGGTGCGGCTGACGCTGGGCGGGCCGGGGCTGGCGGGGTTCGCGAGCACCGGGATCCCCGACGAGTGGGTGGGCCTGGTGGCGCCGGGGCAGTTCCAGAGCCGGTACTACACGGTGCGGTCGTGGACCGGCGGCGAGCTGACTCTCGACGTCGTCGTCCACGAGACCGGGCTGGTCACCGAGTGGGCGCAACTCGACGTCGTGGGTCAGCGCGTCACGGTCACCGAGCCCAAGGGCTCCTTCGACATGCCGGCCGACGCGCGGTGGCTGCTGCTGGTCGGCGACCTCACCGCGCTGCCGGCGATGGCCCGCATCGCCCAGTCCGTTGCGGAGCGTGCCCCGGTGCCCACCCGGATCTGGGCCGAGGTGCCCGACGATCCCGACAGCATGGCGGGCTACCTCCCGGACGGCACCGACGTGTCCTGGCTGGCCCCGCCGGCCCCCGGGCAGAGCGCGCTCGCCGAGGTCGTCGAGGCCATCGACTGGCCGGAGGGCGAGGGCTACTTCTGGATGGCGGGGGAGTCGGCGCAGATGCGCGCGATCCGCAAGCACCTGATGCGGGTGCGGCACCTGCCGAGCACGGCGTACGACGTGATGGGCTACTGGCGCGCCAACGCCCCACGCCAGCCACGTGCCGTCGACCCGGGCCCGATCTACCGGGCCGGCAAAGCGGCAGGCAGGAGCGACGAGCAGATCTGGGCCGACTACGACGCCCACCACGACGACGACCACGACAACAGCGCGAGGGAAGCCCGATGAGCGAGCACAAGAGCGGCTTCGTGTCCTTCGTCGGACGCCCCAACGCCGGGAAGTCGACGCTGACCAACGCGCTGGTCGGCAGCAAGGTCGTGATCACCTCCGACAAGCCGCAGACGACCCGCACCGTGGTCCGCGGCATCGTGCACCGCGACGACGCACAGCTGGTGCTCGTCGACACCCCCGGCCTGCACCGGCCGCGCACGCTGCTGGGCGAGCGGCTCAACGACCTGGTGAAGACCACGCTCGCGGAGGTCGACGTGGTCGCGGTCTGCCTCCCCGCGAACGAGAAGGTCGGCCCCGGTGACCGGTTCATCGTCAACGAGATGGCCAAGGTCAGGCGCACGATCAAGGTGGCGATCGCGACCAAGACCGACCTCGCCAGCCCCGAGCGCATCGCCGAGCACCTGCTCGACATCCAGCGGCTCGGTGCCGAGACCGGCACCGAGTGGGCCGAGATCGTCCCGGTCTCGGCCAAGTCCGGCGACCAGGTCAAGCTGCTCGAGGACCTGCTCGTGGGCCTGCTGCCCGAGGGGCCTCAGCTCTACCCGGACGGCGACCTCAGCGACGCGCCGGAGGAGATCCTGGCCGCCGAGCTGATCCGCGAGGCCGCGCTCGAGGGGCTGCGCGACGAGCTGCCGCACTCGGTCGCGGTCGTGGTCGAGGAGATGGGGCTGCGGGAGAACCGCCCCGACGACAAGCCGCTGCTCGACATCCACGCCAATCTCTACGTCGAGCGCGACTCCCAGAAGGGCATCATCATCGGCCCGAAGGGCGCGCGTCTGCGCGACATCGGCACCCGCGCCCGCAAGCAGATCGAGGCGCTGCTGGGCACGCCCGTCTACCTCGACCTCCACGTCAAGATCGCCAAGGACTGGCAACGCGACCCGCGCCAGCTCAGGAAGCTGGGCTTCTAGGAGATGGGGTTCTGATGACCCGACCCGCACCGCTGCAGCGTTGGCACGCGATCGCCGAGGCTCGCGACCCGGCCGGTCTGGGCGAGCTGCTCGCCGACGACGTGACGTTCCGCTCCCCGGCCGTGCACACGCCTCAGGAGGGCAAGCTGCTCACCACGACGTACCTCTCGGCCGCGATCGCGGTGCTGGGCCCCTCGCTGCGCTACGTCCGCGAGTGGTACGACGACACCTCGGCCGTGCTGGAATTCCGCGCGGAGCTCGACGGGCTGACCGTCCACGGCGTCGACATGCTGACGTGGGGTGAGGACGGCCTGCTCACCGACTTCACGGTGATGGTGCGTCCGTTCTCGGGCCTGCAGAAGGTGATCGAGAAGATGAGCGCTCAGCTCGGAGCCCAGCAGCGCCCGTAGTGCTGGCCGGCGGCCCACTGCTCGGCGGTAGGCCACTCGTAGCCCCACTTGTAGTCGAGGCTGTCGGCCGCGACCGCGGCGCCGGCATCGCTGCACGGTCCGTCGCCGGCGGCGCGGACCTGCTTCTCGCCCGGGTAGTCGCCCTCGGGCAGCGGGACGACCGCGATCGCCCGCCAGGAGTGCTTGGTCGAGCAGATGACGCGATCGAAGCCGGGGGTGCCGGGCTCGGCGGTGCCGCACATCGCGTAGTGGTCGCGCGACTCGGGCCGGTCGAGCACCCCCGCCATCCGTCCCGTCAACGGTGCGAGCTCGCCGTCGGCCGCCAGCGCGACGACGTCGCAGCGGTACCACGAGGCGCCGGCGTCCGAGGCGGCTACGTCGGGGGTGAACCAGACGGCCCGCAGCATGCTGAGCCGCCGGTCCTCGAGGGTCCCGCCGAGGAACGAGTCCAGCTGCTTGGGGCACGCCGCTGCGGGCTGGGCCTGGACGCGGTCGGAGTCGACCGCGAGCAGGTGGCCGTCGACGACCGTGTCGAGGTCGCCGACCGCGAACGTCATCGAGGTGTGCGTGCGCTGGCAGTCGACCGCACGCTGGTCGGTCGTCGGTGCCACCGCCTGGTCGAACGTGAGCCGGTAGCACGCCTTGTCGGCCGGCACCGGCGCCGGCGTCGCGGTCGGGGGAGGAGCGCTGCTGGTCGTGGTCGTGGGGCCGGGATCCGCCGAGGGTTCGTCCCCACCGCTGCAGGCGGTCAGGGACGCGACCACCAGGAGCCCCGCGGGCAGCAGCCGGGTCAGCACCCGGCTCACTGCTCGGTCCTCGCCCAGCACACCGACCGCCGGTTGCCGGCGTCCCACTCGGCCTGGTGGAACCACGTGTAGCCGAAGTCGTAGTCGACCGGGTAGTTCAGCCACGCGCCGACCGACTTGGAGCAGAAGTCGCGTGTGGTCACCTCGACCACCCGGTCGCCGGGATAGTCGTCGCCCTTCTCGCCCAGTGCGATCGTCGTCACCGCTCGCCACAGGTGCGGCTCGGTGCAGGGGACCTTGACCGATCCGGCCACGGTCGGCCCGTCGGCACAGACCATCCACTGGTCCTTGGGGCGGCCCAGGAGCAGCCCCTTCGCGGTGGTCGGCAGGTCGACGTACTCCTTGCTCTGCTCGCCGCCGCCGACGACGTCGCAGCGGTACCAGCGGGCTCCGTCGTGCCAGGCGTCCTCGGTGGGCCGGAACCACGCCCAGCTCACCACGGTCCGCATCACCATGCTCTCGTCGGCGCCGAGGAAGTCCCCGAACGCCGTCGAGCACGTCTCGTAGGCCCAGGCCCCGAGGTCCTCGTCGTCGTAGTCGGCGTCCGCGAAGGTGTCAGGCAGCTGGCCGACGGCGAACGTCTCGGCGGTGTGCGGCTCGGAGCAGTCGACGGGATCGGTCGTGTTGCTCGGCTTCGCGACATCGTCGGGGCTGAGCGCCCGGCAGTCACCCAGCGTGGGTGCGCGGTCGTCGGCGGACGTGGCCGCCTTGCCCTCGCCGCAGCCGGCGAGCGCGGCACCGAGCAGGAGGGTCAGGGCGGCACCGGTGATCCGGGCGCCGTTCCGGGAGCGGCGGCGTGCGGCCAGCGGCACTGCTCCTCCTCGGACGGCTGGGGCCTGGATGACGGGGGCCTGGGTGACTGGGGCTTGGGTGACTGGGGCTTCCGTGACTGACGCTTGGGGGACCGGGGGCAGGCACGTCGTACGCCGGGCCCGCATCCGCGTGATCGTACCGCCGGGAGGGTGTGCGCCGGGGGCCGCAGGGGCACCGTGCCCCCATGCCTCGCGACCACATCCTCGCCGTGATCCAGGCCGGCGGCACCGGGGGCCGGATGGACGTGCTGACCCGCGAGCGCGCCAAGCCCGCCCTGCCGTTCGCCGGCATCTTCCAGCTGGTCGACTTCCCGCTCTCCAACCTGGCGCACAGCGGCATCACCGACGTCTGGCTCTCCGTGCAGTTCCTCGGCGCCGGCCTCGGTGAGCAGGTGCAGAACGGCCGGCCCTGGGACCTGGACCGCAACCGGGGCGGCCTGAGGCTGCTCATGCCGCAGGAAGGCACGGGCAGCGCCGACGAGGACGGCTTCGCGCAGGGCAACGCCGACGAGCTCTACCGGATCCGAGACCAGGTGAGCGACGAGGGCCCCGCCCTGCTCGTGGTGCTCAGCGCCGACCACGTCTATCGCTTCGACGTCATGGACGCCGTCCGCACGCACCGGCGTACGGGCGCGGAGTGCACGGTGGTCACCACCGACGTCCCGGTGGAGGAGGCGGGCGACCACGCGACCGTCGAGACCGACGACGACGGCCGGGTGACCCGCTTCGACTACAAGCCCGACCGCCCCCGCACCGGCACCGTGGCCGCGGAGATCTTCGTCTACGACCCGGCCGTGCTGGTCTCCGTGCTCGAAGAGCTGCACCGCGAGCTGGGCGCCGAGGCGGGGGAGGGCGACACCGGGCTCGGCGACTTCGGCGACCACCTGCTGCCGCGGCTGGTCGATCGCGGGCGGGTCTTCGCCCATGCGATGCCGGGCTACTGGAGGGACCTGGGCCAGCCCCACAAGTATCTCGCGGCCCACCGCGACGTGCTCGTCGACGACGTCGGGGTGCTAGGCGACCCGGACTGGCCGATCATCGGCCACCAGCAGCAACGACCACCGGCCCGGGTGCTCGACGGAGGCCGCGTGGTCGACAGCCTGCTGAGCCCGGGATCCGCGGTGCGCGGGACCGTGCTGCGCAGCGTGCTCGGCCCCGGTGTGGTCGTCGAGGAGGGTGCGCTGGTCCGCGACAGCGTGGTGTTCCAGGACACGGTGGTCGCCGAGGGGGCCCGCGTGGACTGGGCGGTGGTCGACCGCGACTGCGTGATCGGTTCGGGCGCAGAGGTCGGTGAGCCCGACACCGACCCGGACGACCCCGACGCGATCGTGCTGGTCGGCCGGGGTTCCAGCATCGGCCCGGACGTGGTGCTCGGCGCGGGTGCCCGGCTGGAGCCGGGCACCACCGCGTGAGACCTCAGCTCGCGTCGCGGAGCTCCTCGCGCAGGTCCCCGAGGATGCGGCTGAGCAGCCGCGACACCTGCATCTGGGTCACGCCCAGGTCGTGGCCGATCTCCTCCTGGGTGAGGTCCTCGAAGAACCGCAGGTAGAGGATCCGGCGATGCCGCTCCGGGAGCCGGCGGACGACGGGAGCGAGCATCATCCGGGCCTCGGAGGACGAGCCGTCGTCGTCCGCGCCGGCGATCAGGTCGCCGATCGAGGTCTCGGTCTCACGCCCCACCGGCTGGTCCAGCGACGCGGGCTGGAAGCACCCGTAGGCGCCCGCGGCGTCGCGGTACTCCGCGACGCTGGTGCCGAGCTCGTCGGCGATCTCCTGATCGGACGGCTCGCGGCCGTGGGCCTGGGTGAGCCGTTCGACGACCTGGCTGACCCGCCACTGGAGCTCCTGGATGCGCCGCGGCGGACGCACCGTCCAGCCCTGGTCGCGGAAGTAGCGTTGCAGCTCGCCTCGGATCGTAGGGACCGCGTAGGTGAGCAGGTCGTTGCGCAGGGCGGGGTCGAAGCGGCGTACGGCCTTGGTCAGGCCTTCGTAGGCGACCTGGCACAGGTCGTCCTGGGCCACGCCGCGGTTGCGGAACCGGGCGGCCACGGCCTCCGCGACTCCGCGGTTGATGACGACGACCCGGCCGAGCAGCTCGTCTCGCTCGTCGGAGTCGGTGGTGGCGTGCGCGGCTCGCAGGAGCCGCTCGGTCTGCTCGCCGCGCTCCTGGCGGCTCAGCCCGCTCTCGGCATCGACCGGGTCGATCGGGTCGAGAGGAGCGTCAGTGGTGGCAGGGGTGATTGGTGTGGAGAGAGGTGTGGTGGTCATCGGGCGATCTCCATCTCCGAGTGGATGGGCTTGCCGGGTGCTCAGCAAGGTCGTGCGACCGTCTCCTCCCGATCGACGCTACCCGGCAGTGCCGGAGGCGCAACCCGGGCGAGACCGCGGCGCTGTCCGAGTCGTACCCAGCCCGCCTGCGGGTAGCCCCGCTCGGACCCCATCCGCCCGAAATCCGCCCTAAGGGGTGAGTCCCGGGGCCGGTCCGCGTGGACCTCCGACCGGTGGGTACCAGCGGGTCGACCGTCCCCCGAACGAGAGGAGTGCCGCCTGATGAAGGCTGTCACCTGGCAAGGCCGCAAGGACATCCGCGTCGAGGAGGTCCCCGACCCCCGGATCGAGGAGCCGACGGACGCGGTCATCCGCGTGACGACGACGGGGCTGTGCGGCTCCGACCTGCACCTGTACGACCCGCTGACCCCGTTCATGACACCCGGCGACATCGTCGGCCACGAGCCGATGGGCATCGTCGAGGCCGTCGGCTCGGGCGTGACCGAGCTGTCGGTCGGCGACCGGGTCGTCGTGCCGTTCAACATCAGCTGCGGCTCGTGCTGGATGTGCGACCGGCACCTCTACAGCCAGTGCGAGACCACCCAGAACCGCGACACGGGCACCGGTGCCAGCTTGTTCGGCTACAGCAAGTTGTACGGCGCGGTGCCGGGTGGCCAGGCCGAGCTGCTGCGCGTGCCGTTCGCGAACTTCCTGCCCGTCAAGGTCCCCGAAGGCCCGCCGGACGACCGGTTCGTCTACCTCTCCGACGTGCTGCCCACCGCGTGGCAGGGTGTGGAGTACGCCGCGGTGCCCGAGGGCGGCACGTTGCTCGTGCTCGGTGCCGGTCCGATCGGCGACATGGCGGCGAGGATCGCGATGCACCGCGGCATCCGGGTGATCGTCGTCGACCGGGTCCCCGAGCGCCTGCAGCGGGTCGCGGCCCGCGGCGCGGAGACCATCGACCTCGACGCGATCGACGACGTCGCGGAGCGGGTGCGCGAGCTGACCGGTGGCCGCGGTGCGGACAGCGTCCTCGAGGCCGTCGGCATGGAGGCCCACGGGTCACCGATCGCCGAGACCGTGCAGAAGTCGCTGCGGCTGCTGCCGAAGAAGCTGCAGCAGCTGATGATGACGAACATGAGCGTCGAGCGGCTCGAGGCGCTCTACCTGGCGTTCGAGGCGGTCCGCCGCGGCGGCACGGTGTCGATCTCCGGGGTGTACGGCGGGTCCTCGGACCCGATGCCGATGATGCAGCTGTTCGACAAGCAGCTGCAGCTGCGGATGGGCCAGGCCAACGTGCGGGCCTGGACCGACGAGATCTTCGACCTGCTCCAGCGCGAGGACGACGTGCTCGGCGTCGAGGGGTTCGCCACCCACCACCTGTCCCTGGACGACGCCCCCGAGGCGTACGCGAAGTTCCAGGCCAAGGAGGACGGCATGGTCAAGGTCCTCTTCCGGCCCTGACCCCCGGTCCACCCCAGTCGACCCAGTCGACCCGGTCCGACCCGGTCCACCCCGGGGCGGCCCGGGTCCAGCTGCCGGACGGCCCGCCGCGATCCGAACGGCGGGCCGTCCGGTGCGTTATGGTGTCGAGGTCATGATGCGTAGCCTCCTCCTTCGCTGCCGCAGCGAGGTCTGAGCCCACACGGGCAGGTCCGGACCCCCTCGCTGCGGAGTGAGTGCGTGCGCCGGCCACACCGCACCGACGTCTCTTTGCGAGGACCCTCATGACCATTCCGCAGCAGCAGCCCAGCCCGATGCCGTTCCAGCGCTACCGGGCGTTCCCGCCGATCGACCTGCCCGACCGCACCTGGCCCAACCGGACGATCACCCAGGCGCCGCGGTGGCTCTCCACCGACCTGCGCGACGGCAACCAGGCGTTGATCGACCCGATGTCGCCGGCGCGCAAGATGAAGATGTTCGACCTCCTCGTGAAGATGGGCTACAAGGAGATCGAGGTCGGCTTCCCCTCGGCGAGCGAGACCGACTTCAGCTTCGTGCGCCAGCTGATCGAGGGTGACCACATCCCCGACGACGTGACGATCTCGGTGCTGACCCAGGCGCGTGAAGACCTGATCGAGCGCAGCGTGCAGTCGCTGATCGGCGTACCCCGCGCCAACATCCACCTCTACAACGCGCTGGCGCCGATGTTCCGCCGCGTGGTGTTCCGGGCCAGCAAGGACGAGGTCAAGGACATCGCCGTCCGCGGCACCCAGCTGGTGATGAAGCACGTCGAGAGCAACCTCGACACCACGATCATCGGCTACGAGTACAGCCCCGAGATCTTCACCAGCACCGAGCTGCCGTTCTCGGTGGAGGTCTGTGAGGCCGTCTCCGACGTCTGGCAGCCGGACGACGGCCGCGAGATCATCCTCAACCTGCCCGCGACCGTCGAGGTCGCGACCCCGAACGTGTATGCCGACCAGATCGAGTGGTTCTCCCGCCAGCTGACCCGCCGCGAGAACACCGTGATCTCCCTGCACCCGCACAACGACCGGGGGACCGCCGTCGCGGCCACCGAGCTCGCGATGATGGCCGGCGCCGACCGCGTCGAGGGCTGCCTGTTCGGGCACGGCGAGCGCACCGGCAACGTCGACCTGGTGACGCTGGCGCTGAACCTGTTCAGCCAGGGCGTCGACCCGCAGGTCGACCTCTCCGACATCGACGAGATCCGCCGCACGGTCGAGTACTGCACCCAGCTGCCGGTCCACCCTCGTCACCCGTACGCCGGCGACCTCGTCTACACGGCGTTCTCCGGGTCCCACCAGGACGCGATCAAGAAGGGCCTGGAGGACCTCGACCGGCAGGCGCAGGAGCAGCAGGTGCCCGTCGGGCAGCTGCCCTGGGAGGCGCCGTACCTGCCGATCGACCCCAAGGACGTGGGCCGCACCTACGAAGCCGTCATCCGGGTCAACAGCCAGTCCGGCAAGGGCGGCGTGGCCTACATCCTCAAGGCCGAGCACAAGCTCGACCTGCCGCGCCGCGCGCAGATCGAGTTCAGCCGGGTGGTGCAGGAGCGCACGGACACCGAGGGCGGCGAGCTGACCGCCGACGAGATCTGGGGCATCTTCCGTGCCGAGTACCTCGACCGCGCGACCCCGTTGAAGCTCAACTCCGTGCACACCTCCTCCGCGGCGGGGGAGAAGGACGCGCTGGACGTCAACGTCTACGTCGACGGCGAGATCACCTCGCTGCACGGCGAGGGCAACGGCCCGATCGCGGCGTTCGTCAACGCGATCAACGAGCTCTCTGCCCGACCTGGGGGGCACGAGTGGGACGTCCGCGTGCTCGACTACGCCGAGCACGCCCTGTCCGCCGGCGGCGACGCCCTGGCGGCGGCGTACGTCGAGTGCCTCGTGCGCGACCAGGTCTACTGGGGCGTGGGGGTCGACGCCAACATCGTCACCGCCTCCCTCAAGGCCGTGATCAGCGCCGTGAACCGCACGAAGTAGCCACCCGGAACATCACCGCGCGAGGGGCAGCCGCACGGTGAAGGTGGTGCCCTCCAGGTGGGCGGACTCGACGTCGATCCGCCCACCGTGGGCGGCGACGGTGGCGGCGACGATTGAGAGGCCGAGGCCGGTGCCCTGGATCGCGCGCTCCTGAGCGGTGGAGGAGCGGAAGAACCGCTGGAAGAGCCCGGACTGCTCCTCGGTGGGGATGCCGATCCCGGTGTCGCTGACCGAGACCCAGGCCTCGCCGTCGCGGCGCTCCACGCGGCAGTCGATGCGCCCGCCGTCCTCGGTGAACTTCACCGCGTTGCCGAGCAGGTTGGTGAGCACCCGCTCGAGCTGGACCCGGTCACCGAGCACCAGCACGGGGTCCGAGTGCGCGGCGAGGGAGAGCTCGAGGTCGCGGCCGGCGAGCAACGGCCGCACCGCCTCCTCGGCGGCCGGCAGCAGCGAGGCGAGGTCGAGGGTCTCGTGCTCCCAGGCGGCGGCGCCGGAGTCGAGGCCGCTGAGCGTGAGGAGGTCGTCGCACAGCAGGATCAGCCGCTGGCCGTTGCGGGCGATGCTGTCCAGCATCGGGCGCTGCTCGGGAGTGGGTTCGCCGACGGACCCGTCCTCGAGGAGCTCGGTGTAGCCGACGATGCTCGTGACGGGCGTGCGCAGCTCGTGGCTGACCGTGGACACGAACTCGCTCTTGGCGGCGTCGAGCTGGCGCAGGCGCTCGACGGCGAGTCGCTCCTTCTCCAACGCGGCGACCAGCAGCTCCTGGCTGGCCCGGGCCTGGGTGACGTCCCGGCCGACGCAGAGGTATCCGACCCGGGCCGCGAAGGCGTCCGCGGCGACGCTGAGCGTCATCGCCACGGTGTGGGCACTCCCGTCGGCTCCCACCCAGGTCCAGTCCCGGGTCGCGGTCTCGCGCCCGCTGTCGATGCCGGCGACCAGCTGGGCGAACGCGTCCTCCCCGGTCGCCCCTCCGCACCGCCGCGCGACCTGCTCGGGGTCGAGCAGGTCGGTGAACGCGACGCCGCGCATGTCCTGCGCGTCGTACCCGAGCAGCCCGACCGCGCCGGCGTTGAACAGGGTGATCCGGCCCCGCGGGTCGATGCCGATCAACGCGACCGCGGTCGCGGCATCGAGCAGGTGCTGGTTGAGACCGGCCGCGGTGCGCTCGGCGGTGAGGTCGGTGCCGGTGATCACGATGTACGTCGGGCGGTCCCGCTCGTCGCGGACGTAGCTGGTGTTCCACAGCACCCGTCGCCGCATGCCCTGCCGGGTGATGACGTCGGTCTCGCGACTGACCTGGGCGGTGGGCTCGTCGGGCAGGCCGGCGGGGTAGCCGCTCGACCCGGCCGAGGCGAACGGCATGTCCCAGATCGCGGTGCCGAGCAGGTCGTCCTCGTCGAAGCCGGTCAGCGCGGTCGTGGCGCCGTTGACGCGGACGACGGTCCCCTCGAGATCGGTGACGAGGATCATCGCGGCGGTGGTGTCGAGCGTGGCGCCGGTCAGCTTCTCGGCGGCCTCGAGCCTCCGCCGGGCGTCGTACTCCGCGGTGACCTCCTGCAGCTGTGCGGAGAACGTCGGCTCGGGGGTCGTGGTCAGCAGCGAGACCGCGATGTTGACCCGGGCGCCCGGCCGGTCGCGCACGCGGGCCTGGGTGCGCCAACCGCCCGCGCTGCCGTCCGGGCTGCCGGTGAGCATCCGGGCCGCGATCAGGGCCAGCGGCTCGGGGGTGTCGAGGACGTCGGCGAGACCGCGACCAAGGGGCGAGGCGGAGCCACCGATGATCCGGGCGGCGGCGTCGTTGACGTCGACGATCTCGAGGTAGTCGCCGGGGCCGTTGCGCAGGAGCACCATGCCGATCATCGACTCGGTGAAGTTGCGACGGAAGAGGCGCTCGCTGGCGCCGAGCCGTTCGAGCAGCCGGTGCCGCAGGTCCATTGCGAGGGCGAGCGGGGTGGCGACGCTGGCCGTGCAGAGCAGGTAGGCCTGGACAAGGGTCGCCATGGCCGCGGCCCCGACCTTGCCCTCGTCGAAGTCGGCGCCCAGCGGGCCGCCACCCACTGAGCTGAGATAGGTCACCAGGGCCGCGAAGGCGACGACCTCCCAGGTCACCGTCCGCAGGTCGAGCCGCAGCGCTGCCCAGGCGAGCACGGGGAGCGGCAGGATCGTGAGGGCCAGCTCCTGCCCCGGGGCGAAGACCAGCGCGGTCACCGCGATCAGGGCCGCGGCCTGGACCGGCGCCTCCCACGAGGTCCACCGGCGCCCGGACGCGGCTGCCGCGAGGGCGGCCGGCACGATCACCAGGGTGGACGTCGCGTGCGAGGTGTAGACGGTGCGAGCCGTCGACCACACGCTGCCGTCGCTGATCACGCCCACCGCCAGCGGTGCCACCAACGCGATCGCGACCGCGCCCACGACCGCGGCGACGGCCACCCGCCCCAGGTCCTCGAACGACGCGAGCACGGGCGCGCGGTCACCGCGCCGCAGGAGGGCACCCGCGACCAGTGCCTCGGCTGCGTCGCCGATCCCGAAGATCGTGGCGATGCCCGGGTCGCGACCGCCCGTGAGGTTCGCCAGCGTGCAGACGACCACGATCGCGGCGACGACCACGGCCCAGCGCCGGCGTGGCGTGAACGCGACGAGCACCACCGAGAGACCCGCGCCCGGCCACCACGCCGCGACCGCCCCGTGCTCCGGCGCGAACCGCACCGCGACCGTGCTGGCGACATAGACCGCGACGAGCAGGCCCAGCGTGCCTTGCCACGAGAGCCGGCCGCGCGGGGGGGACATGGAGGAAGTGTGGTCCACGCGGACCCCGTGTGCACGCATTCCCGGCGATGCCTGGCCTATGTTGTGCCCATGCTGGTGTCGGAGCGGATCGGGCAGTTCTTCGTGGAGTCCGACGCGGGTCGCGACCGGCTCGAGTACACCGAGTACGGCGCCGGGGACGCCTGGGTGGTGCTGGTGCCCGGTGAGCTGATGCCGCGCCGGATGCAGCAGCCGCTGGCCCGGGTGCTCGCCGCCGAGGGCCTGCACGTGGTGACCCTGGACCCGCTGGGGCACGGCCGCTCGGACCGGCCCGCGGACCCGCACGCCTACTCGGTCACAGCGTTCGCCGAGCAGGTCGTCGCCCTGCTGGACCACCTCGGCGCCGCCCAGGCGGTCGTCGGCGGCAGCGGGCTCGGCGCGAACGTCGCCCTGGAGACGGCCGCGATCGCCGGGCGCCGCGTGCGCGGGCTGATCCTCGACGCACCCATCCTCGACAACGGGGTGGAGGCAGGGATCCTCGCGTTCGGGCCGTTGCTGCTCGCCGCGCGCTTCCTGCCGCTGTCGGTGTCGGTCCTGCGCCGGCTGACCCGCCCGGTGCCGCGCGGCATCGTGCCGTTCTGGGTCGGGATCGCCCTCGACACCTGCGACCAGCGGCCGGCGCCGATGGCTGCGCTCCTGCACGGCCTCTTCTTCGGCCGAGCGGCACCCTCGGCCCGCGAGCGGCGCGCGATCAGCGTGCCCGCCCTCGTGGTCGGCCACGCCGGTGACCCGATGCACCCGCTGGCCGACGCGGCGATGCTCGCCGACGAGCTGCCCCGCGGCACGTTCGTCAAGGCCCGGTCGGCGCTCGAGTGGCGGCTGCGTCCCGAGCGCCTGGACCGCGCTGCGGCCGACCTGGCGACCGGGTGCTGGAAGACGCCGCGGCGCGGCCGTCGCGCCGGAGCCTGATTCCACCCGGCACGGGGCAGAATGGGTCAGTGCTCTACCGCGACGAGGCCATCGTGCTGCGCACCCACAAGCTGGGTGAGGCCGACCGCATCGTCACGCTGCTGACCCGCCAGCACGGCCGGGTCCGGGCGGTCGCCAAGGGGGTGCGGCGTACGACGTCGCGCTTCGGGTCCCGGCTCGAGCCGTTCACCCACGTCGACCTGCAGCTCGCCGAGGGCCGCAGCCTCGACACGATCACGCAGGCCGAGACCCTGACGCCGTTCTCCAAGGGACTGGGCCTCGACTACGACCGCTACACCGCCGGCACGGTGATGCTCGAGACCGCCGACCGCCTGGTGGCCGAGGAGCGCGAGCCGTCGGTGCAGCAGTTCCTGCTCCTGGTCGGCGGACTGCGGGCGATGGTGGCGGGGGAGCACGCACCCGGCCAGGTGCTCGACTCCTACCTGTTGCGCTCGCTGGCGGTCGCGGGGTACGCCCCGTCGTTCGACCACTGCGCGCGCTGCGGCACGCTCCCGGCCGAGGAGTCCCGGCACCGGTGGTTCAACCCCTCGATGGGCGGCATGCTGTGCGCGACCTGCCGGGTGCCGGGGTCCGCATCGCCGGCGCCTGAGACCGTCGGGCTCCTCGGGGCGCTCCTCGCCGGCGAGTGGGCCGTCGTCGACCCCGCGCAGGGCCGGCACCTCAAGGAGGCCAGCACGCTGGTCGCGGCCTACCTCGCCTGGCACCTCGAGCGCGGCCTGAAGTCGATGGCGTACGTCGAGCGCTGAGCCCGGCTTCACCTCCGCCGCTCAGGTCCGGCGTGTCGGCGCCGATGGGCCAGGACGAGGACGGGAGGTGATGTGTGCGCGCCTGGGGTACGCGATGCCGCTGGCTGGTCCGCAACCTGTGCTGGAACGGCGGTGAGCCGGACCCGCGGGTGCTCCAGTCCTCCTTCGCGCTGATCTTGATGATCGCCCTCGGGTTCCGCGTCGCCGGCGAGGGGCCCGTGGCCCCGGCCTCCTGGCCGGTCGTCGGGGTCGCGCTCGCGGCCACGGCCAGCGTGGTCGTGCTGACGGCGCCGGCCGGTCGGGTCGAGGTCGTGTCGCGGGCGGTCGCCCTGGTCCACATCGCCGCACTGGGCATGCTCGCCCACGGCTCCGAGCTCGGCATCGCGTCGGGGCTGGTCGTGTTCCCCTCGATCTGGCTCGGCCTCGAGCTCGGGTCGCGCGGGGTGGCCCTGGCGACCGGTGGGACGGTGGCGTTCATCGTCGTCCCCGGACTCCTGACGCGGGGGCTGGAGGTCGTCAACGCCGAGTGGCTCCTCCTCCTGACCGTCCTGGCGGGCTTCAGCGCCTTCGCGACCAGTGCCGCCCTGGTCGCCGCACGCACCGCACAGGCCCGTGCGGAGGCGCGGGAGGCCGAGCTCGCGGTCGCCCTCGAGGCCATCGAGCGGAGCCGCCGCTCGGCGTACGCCGTGTTCGAGGCCGTCGACGTGGGACTCGCCCTGCTCGACCGCGAGGGCAACCCCATCTTGATGAACGAGCGGCTCGCCGAGTTCTCGGCGCGCGCCTACCCCGGAGGTGACCTCGCCGCGGCGCAGGTCTTCGACGAGTCCGGCAGGACTCCGATCCCGATCGAGGAGGTGCCGACCGCTCGCGCCCGGCGCGGCGAGGAGTTCGACGACCTCCGGGTCTGGATCGGGCCGGAGGAGGACCGGAGGGCGATGTCGATCTCGGCCCGCCGGGTCGAGGACGCGGACGGGAGCGTCGTCGGGGCCGCGATCTCCTACACGGACGTCACCGAGCTGATGCGGGCCGTCAAGGTCAAGGACGACTTCATCGCGCTCGTCTCGCACGAGCTCCGGACCCCGTTGACCCCGATCGTGGGGTACGTCGCGGTGGCTCTGGACCGCGCCGACCTGGATCCGACGCTGCGCAAGCAGCTCGACGCGGTGGCCCGCAACGGCCGGCGGCTCGAGCGGCTGGTCCAGGACCTCCTCGACGAGGTGCAGCACGCCGGCCGCCCGGTGCCCCTTCGGGAGCGGGTCACCGACCTCGCGCAGATCGTCCGCACGTGCGTCGACGGCGCCCGTCAGGACGCCGCTCGCGCCGCCGTTCACCTCGAGGCCGACGTCCCCGACAGCATCGCCTTCACCGGTGACCCCGACCGGCTCGCCCAGGTCGTCGACAACCTGGTCTCCAACGCCATCAAGTTCACCGAGGCCGGGGGAGCCGTCCAGGTGGTCGTCGACGTGGGGGAGGGCAGCGTGCGGATCCAGGTCCGAGACACCGGGATCGGCATCCCGCTCGCGGACCGGGCGCGGCTGTTCAGCCGGTTCTTCCGCGGGACCGAGGCCACCCGGCGGGCGATCCAGGGAATCGGACTCGGCCTGTCGATCACCCGGTCGATCGTGGAGAGCCACGGCGGCCGGATCGAGGTCGACAGCGAGCCCGGCCGCGGGACCGAGTTCCGGGTCGTCCTTCCGCGATACGCCGCTGAACTCGCCTCCTGACTCCCTGGCGCCACTAGGCTCGCCGACGTGAGACGCAGCGTCCGGCCACCCACGCCGCATCCCTCGGGGGCACGCCCGCCGGCGATCCCCCCGGAGCTGGTGCCCAGGCACGTGGCGATCGTCATGGACGGCAACGGTCGCTGGGCCAAGCAACGTGGGCTGCCCCGCACGAAGGGCCACGAGCAGGGCGAGCACTCCCTGTTCGACGTGGTCGAGGGCGCGATCGAGATCGGTGTGAAGGCGGTGTCGGCGTACGCGTTCTCCACCGAGAACTGGTCGCGCACCCCCGACGAGGTGCGCTTCCTGATGGGCTTCAACCGTGACGTGATCCGGCGCCGCCGCGACGAGATGCACGAGCTCGGCGTCCGGGTGCGGTGGGCCGGCCGGGCCCCGCGGCTGTGGAAGTCGGTGGTCCGCGAGCTGCAGGTCGCCGAGGAGCTGACCCGGCACAACGACGTGCTCACGCTGACGATGTGTGTCAACTACGGTGGGCGCGCCGAGCTGGCCGACACCGCCCGCAGCATCGCCCGTGAGGTGGCGGCCGGCCGGCTGGACCCCGAGAAGGTCGACGAGAAGACCTTCGCCCGGCACCTCTACGTCCCCGAGCAGTCCGACGCGGACCTGGTCTGGCGGACCTCCGGGGAGCAGCGTCTCTCCAACTTCATGCTGTGGCAGGCGGCGTACTCCGAGCTGGTCTTCACCGACGTGCTGTGGCCCGACGTCGACCGGCGCCACCTGTGGCACGCCGTCGAGCTCTACGCCAGCCGCGACCGGAGGTACGGCGGGGCCGCGCCGAACCCGGTCGGGCCGAACCCGGTCGGGCCGGACCCGGTCGGGCCGGACCCGGTCCGGCCGGATCCGGTCCGGGCCGAGGACTGAGCGACCATGGGCCCCCTCGCCCAGCGACTGGGCGACCTGCGACACCGCCTGCTGTTCACCGACGAGCCCGACGCCGCGGTGCTGCAGGGTGTGTTCGCGCTCCTGTTCGGCCTCGACATGGCGTTGCGCGCGCTCCAGGGGTCGTCGCTGGCGCTCAGCGGCTGGCCGACGGCGGGCCTCCTGCTGACGCTCGTCATGTGCGCGGTCGCCGTGATGGTGCCGTGGACCACGAGTCCACCGTGGGCGGTTGCCGTGCTGCCGGTGCTCGACCTGGCGGCGCTCGGGCTGTCGCGGATGGACCAGGCGGGCGGCGGGGCCGGCATCCTGGCCGTGGTCCCGGCGCTGTGGCTGGGCCGGCAGTTCGGCCGTCCCGGTGCCGTCGTCGCGTTCACCGCGACGACGCTGCTGCTCGCCGTCCCGAGCCTGCTCTATCTCGGGATCAACGGCGTCAACCTGTCCCGGGCGGTGCTGATCCCGGTCGTGGCGGGCTGGGCCGCGTTGGCGATCTCCTATGCCCTCGAGCGGGTCCGCCTCAGCATGACCGTGATCGAGCACCAGCGCCGGGTGTCGCAGGCGATCTTCGACACCGTCGACGTCGGGCTGCTGCTGCTCGACCGGCAGGGCGCCTACCAGGGGATGAACCGGCGGCACGAGGACTTCATGGACCTCGCCTTCCCGAGCGGCCACGCCGGTCGCTCGGGGCAGCTCGGCGACGTCTACGACGCCTCCGGCACCCGGGAGCTCACCGCGGAGGAGATGCCGACGTACCGCGCCAGCAGGGGCGAGGAGTTCGAGGACGTGCGGATCTGGGTGGGCCGGGACCCACTGACCCGCCGGGCGCTCTCGGTCTCCGCGCGCCGGGTGGAGGACGAGGCGGGTGAGTTCGCGGGTGCGTCGCTGGCCTACAAGGACGTCACCGACTACATGCGGGCGCTGCAGGTCAAGGACCAGTTCGTGGCGTCGGTCTCGCACGAGCTGCGCACGCCCCTGACCTCGATCGTCGGCTACGTCAACATCCTGCTCGAGCGCGACGACCTGCCGGCCGACGTGGTGGCACAGCTCGAGGTGGTGGCCCGCAACACCGGCCGGCTGCACCGTCTGGTCGCCGACCTGCTGCACACGGCGCGCACCGACGAGGGTCAGCTGCCGGTGCTCCGGGTGCCGACCGACCTCGCCGCGATCGCGCGCGACTGTGTCGCCGCTGCCACGCCGGTCGCCTCGCGCAACGGCATCTTGCTCGAGCTCGACGCGCCCGAGAGCCTCCTCGTGCTGGCCGACGAGGAGCGGATGGGTCAGGTGGTCGACAACCTGGTCTCCAATGCCGTGAAGTACACCACCGCCGGCGGCCGGGTCTGCGTCACGCTGGGCATCGATGCCAACCGGGCCGAGCTCTGCGTCACCGACACCGGCATCGGGATCGCCGCGGCCGACCGCGACCGGCTCTTCACGCGGTTCTTCCGCAGCCGGCAGGCCGAGGAACGCACGATCCAGGGAGTCGGTCTGGGCCTGAGCATCACCAAGTCGATCGTGGAGAGCCACGGCGGTCGGATCGAGGTCGAGAGCGAGCTCGACGCCGGGAGCGTGTTCCGGGTGCGCCTGCCGCTCGGCCCGGACGCACTGGACTGACCCCTGGGCCGTCCTGAGCGCGGTCCCGTCAGCCGCTGCAGGCGCGGCAGGTGCCGAAGATCTCGAGCGTGTGGCTGACGTCGGCGTACCCGTGCTCGGCCGCGATCGCGCGGGTCCAGCGCTCGACGGTCGGGCCTTCCACCTCGACGGTCGCACCACAGGACCGGCACACGAGGTGGTGGTGGTGGCTGTCGGAGCACCGGCGGTAGATCGCCTCACCGTCCTCGGTGCGCAGCACGTCGACGTCGCCGGCCTCGGCGAGCCGCTGCAGGGTGCGGTAGACGGTCGCCAGCCCGACCGGCATGCCGCGCTCGCCGAGCAGCTCGTGGATCTCCTGGGCCGAGCGGAAGTCCGCGAAGGAGTCGAGGACCTCGGTGACCGCGCGGCGCTGCCGCGTCGGGCGCAGCGGCGGTGTCGCCGGGCTCGTCGAGCCGCCGTCGTCAGTGCTCGTCATAGTGCCTCCCGTGCGGGGCGTGCCGGTGCCCGTCGTGGACGTAGTCGACGTGGTCTCCGTGGGGTACGGCGACGTGCCCGCAGTCGTCCCCGTGGTCGTGGGGGTGCTCGCCGATCGTCTGGTGGGCCGCCGCCGCGACCACCGGGAACGGTCGCCGCAGCCGCTGGCGCGAGCGCAGCCACACGCCGAGCGGCCAGGACACCGTGAAGCAGGCGAGCGCGAGCAGCACGATCGTGGGGCCGGGGGCGACGGTGGTGCCCTCCGGCGCGGCCGCGGAGATCAGGAGTCCGCCGACCGCCGCCAGCATGCCGAGGACCATCGCGGCCACCAGCGTGCCGCGGAACGAGCGCGTCAGCTGCTGCGCGGTGGCGACCGGCACGACCATGAGCGCCGAGACCAGGAGCAGGCCAACGGTGCGCATGGCGACGCTGACGCTCACCGCGGCCAGCACGGCGACCAGCACGTTGTAGACACGGATGTTGAGACCGGTGACCTGGGCGAACTCCTGGTCCTGCGCGACCGCGAAGAGCTGGGGCGCGAGGCCGACGCCGAGGAGCACGACGACGCCCGCGAGCGCCATCGTCACCAGCACGTCGGTGCGCGACATCGTGGTGATGGAGCCGAACAGGTAGGTCTGCAGCCGCGCGCCGCTCTGGCCCGCCAGTCCGGTGATCAGCACGCCGCCCGCGAGCCCGCCGTAGAAGAGCAGGGCGAGCGCGACGTCGCCGTTGGCGTGCCCGCGCTCGCGGATGATCTCGATCAGGATCGCGCCGAGCACCGAGACGAGCACCGCGGTCCACACCGGCGACACGCCGGTCAGCAGGCCGAGGGCGACGCCGGTGACCGCCACGTGACCGATGCCGTCGCCCATGAGCGCGAGGCGCCGCTGCACGAGGTAGGTGCCGACGACGGGTGCGGCCAGTCCGGTGAACAGCGCCGCGATGAGCGCCCGCTGCATGAACTGCAGGTTGAGGAGGTGCAGGTAGTCACTCATGAGTGGCCCCCTGCCGTGCCGTCCAGCGGTGACGCGACGTGGGGTGCGTGGTCGTGGCGTGCGGGGTCGTCGTGGTGGTGGCCGTGTCCCTGGTCGACGTGGTCCACGTGCACCATCGCCAGGTCGGTGCTGCCGTGACCGTGGTCTGGATCCAGGTGATGGACCTGGTGATGCGTGAGCGGCGGACCGTCGTAGGTGACCCGCCCGTCGCGCATGACCACCGCCCGGTCGATCAGCGGGGCCATCGGCCCGAGCTCGTGGGCGACCAGCACGATCGTCGCGCCGCGCCGCGACAGGGTCTCGAGGCTGTCGGCGAGCACCTGCTGGTTGGGCAGGTCGACGCCGGCGGTCGGCTCGTCGAGGAAGAACAGGTCCGGCTCGGCAGCCAGGGCCCGGGCGATCAGCACCCGCTGCTGCTGGCCGCCCGAGAGCGTCGAGACGCCGTCGCCGGCCCGGTCGGCCAGGCCGACGACCTCGAGGGCGTCGGTGATCGCGGCCCGGTCGCGCCGCCCGAGCGGGCGGAACAGCCGACGGTGGGTCAGCCGGCCCGAGGCGACGACCTCCCACACGGAGGCGGGGATGCCGGAGGCGGCGCTCCCGCGCTGGGGCACGTAGCCGACGCGGCCCCAGTCGTGGAAGTCGTCGTACGCCGTGCCGAACAGCCGCAGGCTCCCCGCGGCCAGCGGGTGCAGGCCGGTGAGCGCGCGCACCAGAGTGGACTTCCCCGAGCCGTTGGCGCCCATCAGGGCCACGAACTCGCCGCGCCGGACGGTCAGGTCGATGCCGCGCAGGATCGGCCGGCCCGCGATCGCGACCGCGCCGTCGGTCAGCTCGACGACCGGGTGGGGAAGGTCGGAGGCGTGCTCGCTCAACAGCCGTTCGCCTCCTCGAGGGAGGAGAGGTTCGCACGCATGAGGGAAAGGTAGTCCTCGTCCGCGGTGCGGTCGGTCAACCCCTCGATCGGGTCCAGCACCTCGCTCTTCGCGCCGGTCTGCCGGGCCAGGGCCTCGGCGGCCTTGGGGCTCACGATCGACTCGGAGAACACCGTGGTGACCCCGTCGTCGTGGATCAGCTCCTGCAGCCGGGCGAGGTCGGCGGGCGTCGGCTCGGACTCGGGGGAGAGGCCGAGGATCGCCTCCATGTCGATGCCGTAGCGCTGCAGGTAGCCGAACGCGTCGTGGCTGACGACGACCGTGCTCCGCTCGCACTGGGCCAGACCGGAGGTGTACTCCTGGTCGAGCTGCTCGAGGTCGTCGCGCAGGTCGGCGGCGTTGGCGCGGTAGTCCGCGGCGTGCTCGGGGTCGACGTCGGCCAGCTGCTCGGCGACGGCGTCGCCGACGTCGGCCAGGAGCAGCGGGTCCTGCCAGAAGTGCGGGTCGAGCTCGTCGGAGTCGACGCCGTGGTCTCGGAACGGCACCAGGTCCACGACGCCGGCGGCATCGAGGACGTCGCCGCGGGCGTTCTCCTCGACCGCGGCGTCGACGGCCGGCTGGAAGCCGTGCTCGTAGACCACCAGGTTCGCCTCGGTGATCTCCGCGGTCACCTCGACCGACGGTTCGAGGTCGTGGGGCTCGCCGCCGGGGGCGGTCAGGTTGGTGACCGACACGTCGTCGCCGCCGACCCGCTCCGCGACGTAGGCGAGGGGGTAGAACGCCGCCGCGACCCGGACCCCGTCGGCGGAGGAGACGGGGCCGCCGCTGTCGCTCGAGAACGCGGCGCAGCCGCTCAGGGACACGGCGCTGAGGGACAGGGCGGCCAGGGTCGCGACGGCGGGTCTCTTCATGAGAATCATTCTCAGACTAGTTGAGAACGGTTGTCAACTCGACGCCGCGTAGGATCGACGTGTGCTGGTCGTGAACAGGTTCCGCGTGCCGCTGTCCGAGGGCGAGTCCTTCCGCGAGGACCTCGGCACCGCGCACCGGACGCTCGCCGCGTGCCGGGGGTACGCCGGCGGCGAGATCGGCCGCAACGTCGACGACCCGGAGCTCTGGGTGCTGACCACCCGGTGGGCCGACGTCGGGAGCTATCGCCGCGCGCTGTCGACCTACGACGTGAAGCTGCACGCGGTCGTCGTGCTGAGCCGAGCCCTGGAGGAGCCGTCGGCCTACGAGGCTGCCGAGCCGGGCACCACCCTCAATGTCGCGGCGCCGCGGTCGTTAGGCTGACCGTTCCGAGCATCAACCCCTGACCGGCAGCCAGCCGGCCGAGAACCAGGAGTTCCATCGTGGCCAAGCCCCCGCCGTCCACCGTCGACCACGTCGTCTCCCTCGCCAAGCGCCGGGGCTTCGTCTACCCGTGCGGCGAGATCTACGGCGGCACCCGCTCCGCCTGGGACTACGGCCCGCTCGGGGTCGAGCTCAAGGAGAACATCAAGCGCCAGTGGTGGAAGTCCATGGTCACCATGCGTGACGACATGGTCGGCCTCGACTCCTCGATCATCCTGCCGCGCCCCGTGTGGGAGGCCAGCGGCCACGTCGACACGTTCACCGACCCGCTGACCGAGTGCCAGTCGTGCCACAAGCGCTTCCGTGCCGACCACCTCCAGGAGGAGGTCGCGGAGAAGAAGTCCAAGGACGGCCACGAGGTCAACCCCGACGACGTCGACCTGACGACGGTGGCGTGCCCCAACTGCGGCACCCGTGGCGCCTGGACCGAGCCGCGCCAGTTCTCCGGCCTGCTGAAGACCTACCTCGGTGTGGTCGAGGACGAGACCGGCCTGCACTACCTGCGTCCCGAGACCGCTCAGGGCATCTTCGTGAACTTCGCGAACGTGGTGACCTCGAGCCGCCAGAAGCCGCCGTTCGGCATCGCCCAGATCGGCAAGAGCTTCCGCAACGAGATCACGCCGGGCAACTTCATCTTCCGCACCCGCGAGTTCGAGCAGATGGAGATGGAGTTCTTCGTCAAGCCGGGCGAGGACAAGGAGTGGCACCAGTACTGGATCGACGAGCGCACGCGCTGGTACGTCGACCTCGGCATCGACGCCGACAACCTGCGCCACTACGAGCACCCGCAGGAGAAGCTCAGCCACTACTCCACGCGGACCGTCGACATCGAGTACCGCTTCCGGTTCGCCGGCTCGGAGTGGGGCGAGCTCGAGGGCATCGCCAACCGCACCGACTTCGACCTGACCACGCACTCCAAGCACTCGGGGCAGGACCTGTCGTACTTCGACCAGGCCAACAACGAGCGCTACATGCCCTACGTCATCGAGCCCGCTGCCGGCCTGTCGCGCAGCCTGATGACGTTCCTGGTCGACGCCTACACCGAGGACGAGGCGCCCAACACCAAGGGCGGCGTCGACAAGCGCACCGTGCTGCGCCTCGACCCGCGCCTGGCGCCCGTCAAGGTCGCGGTGCTGCCGCTCTCGCGCAACGCCGACCTCTCGCCCAAGGCCAAGGACCTCGCGATGGAGCTGCGCCGGGCGGGCTGGAACGTCGACTTCGACGACTCCGGCGCGATCGGCCGCCGCTACCGCCGCCAGGACGAGATCGGTACGCCGTACTGCGTGACGGTCGACTTCGAGACGCTCGACGACCTCGCGGTCACGGTCCGCGAGCGCGACACGATGCAGCAGGAGCGGGTCGGGCTCGACCGGATCAGCGCGTACTTCGCCGAGCGTTTCATCGGCTGCTGACTCCCGTGCGCGTGCACAATGACCGCATGATCCGGGTCCCCACGACGGCCGGCACCGCTCTGGCCGCTGCTGCCCTGGCCGGGGTCCTCGCGCTCGCCGGCTGCTCCTCCTCCGACGGCAGCGACGGCGCGCCCGAGTCCTCTCCGGGCAGCGGCGGTTCGCCGACCTCGGTCAGCATCGGGCCGCCGTACCTCCCGGTCCCCGACGGGGTCGAGCTGACCGACCCGGGCAGCCAGCTGAACGTGGGCGACCACGCGGTCGTCGCCTACCAGCCGCGCCAAGACCTGGTGGGTGTCCTCGACATCCAGGTGACGCGTCTGGAGAAGGCCTCGATCAAGGACTTCTCCGCGTGGCAGCTCAGCGACGCGCAGAAGGCCTCCACCCCCTACTACGTGCGGGCGCGGGTCAAGAACGTCGGCGACACCGGCCTCGGCGGCCGCGAGGTGCCGCTCTACGTCGTCAACGAGGACAACGTGCTGCTGGAGCCGACCCCGTTCGCGAGCTCCTTCAAGCCGTGCCCGAGCACGCCGCTGCCGGACAAGTTCGGGCCCGGCGACGTGGCCCAGGTGTGCCTGGTCTACCTCGCGCCCGACCACGGCGACCTGGTCGCGGTGAGCTTCCGTCCCGAGGAGACGTTCAACCCGATCACCTGGTCGGGTGACATCGAGAAGTACGTGCCCCCGAAGGCCGGCGGCGCCACCAAGGGCGGCACCAAGGCGGGCAAGGGCGGCACGCGCGGCGGCTGAGCGCGATTTGGGAGGGCTCGGCGCGCCTTGGACAATGGCGACATGTCGCCGTCCGTCCCGCTGCCCTCGGGCCTGACCCTCGGGTCGCTGCACGTCGACACGCCCGTCGTGCTCGCTCCGATGGCGGGCATCACCAACGCTGCTTACCGGCGCCTGTGTGCCGAGCAGGGCGCCGGCCTGTACGTCTGCGAGATGATCACCAGCCGCGGCCTGGTCGAGCGCGACCAGCACACGATGGACATGCTGGTCTTCGACGAGCTGGAGACGATCCGGTCGGTCCAGCTCTACGGCAGCGACCCGGTCTACGTCGGCAAGGCGGCCGAGATCCTCTGCGCGGAGTACGGCGTGGCGCACATCGACCTCAACTTCGGCTGCCCGGTGCCCAAGGTGACCCGCAAGGGCGGCGGCGGTGCGCTGCCGTGGAAGCGGGGGCTGCTCGCCGAGATCCTGGAGGCAGCCGTCGCCGCGGCCACGCCGTACGACGTGCCGGTGACGATGAAGACCCGCAAGGGCATCGACGGGGACCACCTGACCTACCTCGACGCCGGGCGGATCGCCCAGGAGTCGGGCTGCGCCGCGATCGCGCTGCACGGGCGGACCGTCGCGCAGGCCTACTCCGGTGCGGCCGACTGGGACGCGATCGGCGAGCTGGTCTCGCACGTCGACATCCCGGTGCTCGGCAACGGCGACATCTGGGAGGCCGCCGACGCCCTGCGGATGGTCGAGCAGACCGGGGTCGCGGGCGTGGTGGTCGGGCGGGGCTGCCTGGGGCGGCCGTGGCTGTTCCGCGACCTGGCCGCGGCGTTCGCGGGCGAGCAGGTCGCCACGCTGCCCCGGCTCGGCGAGGTGGCCGCGATGATGCGCCGCCACGCGGAGCTGCTCTGCCACCACCTGGGGGAGGAGCGGGGCTGCAAGGAGTTCCGCAAGCACGTCACGTGGTACCTCAAGGGCTTCGGCGCCGGCGGGGAGATGCGCCGCTCGCTGGGCCTCGTCGACAGCCTCGCGGCGCTCGAGCGCCTGCTGGATGACCTCGACCCGGACGAGCCGTTCCCGGTGCGCGAGCTGGGCGCTCCGCGCGGGCGCCAGGGCTCACCGCGCGACCGGGTCGCGCTGCCGGAGGGCTGGCTGGACGACTCCGACGGCAGCGGCAGCCACCTCCAGGAAGACGCGGACGAGACCACCGGCGGGTGACTGGCCCCCGCGTCAGGCCGTGACAGGGAACACGCCCTGCGGGTTGATTGAAGATTGGGACAGTCGACTTTGGGTGTGGTTGACTCGAGCGGTCGTTGCCTTTTCGTGACCTTTCGGGGGGTCGGTCGAGGCGGACAGCCCCCCGTCAAGCAACAGCAAAGGATCAGCGCTGTGGCAGAGCATCGCCACAAGCGGGAAACCAATGCCCGCCGCACGCCCCGAGCAGCCGTCGTCGCTGCTCCGCTCGCCGTCCTGGCGACCGCCTCGGCGGTCACGCTCGGCGTGCTCGTCAGCAACCCGGAGGCGCGCGACCTGGTCTCGCAGGACGCCACGAGCGACGTCGCCGCCGCCGCGTCGCCCCTGTCCGCGGCCGATCGGCCGCCGGTGCTGTCTCGTTCCGGGTCCCGGGTGGCTCCGGTCGAGCTGCGCAAGTCGGTCGTGCTCGACCGCCAGCGCGCCGCGACCGCACGTGCCGCGTCGGACGCCCACACCAAGCTCTGGACCACCACGGTGCTCAACCTGTGGACCACGTCCGGCGCCGACGCCACCGAGGTCGGCGAGCTCGAGGCAGGCAAGCAGGTGCTCGTCACCGGCCGCTCCGAAGCGGGCCGGGTCGAGATCGTCTGGCAGGGCAAGTCGCGCTGGGTGACCGCCGGCTACCTCTCGCCGGACAAGCCGGTGGCCGCGGCCGCCGGGCTCTCGATGGCCCCGTGTCCCGACCCGAGCGTCGAGAACGGCCTCACGTCCGACGCCGTCTACGTCTACCGCTCGGTGTGCCACGCCTTCCCGCAGATCACGTCGTACGGCGGCTGGGACGCGCACGGTGAGCACGCCTCCGGCCGCGCGCTGGACATCATGACCAGCGACGTGGCGCTCGGCAACGCGATCGCGGAGTTCCTCCAGGCGCACGCCTCGGAGCTCAACCTCTACGACATCCTCTGGCGCCAGCACATCTGGACGCCGGTGCGCGCCAGTGAGGGATGGCGCTCGATCCCCTCACGCGGCTCGGCGACGGCCGACCACTACGACCACGTGCACGTCGCCACCAACGGCTGACCGGCCGGGCGGGACGGGCGCTCACAGCAACCGGGTGAGTCGGGTCTTCTTGAGGTTCTCGCGCACGATCCAGGCCACGTCGGGGTCGGACTCGTCCAGCGCCCAGAACGCCGGCAGCCCCTGGGCCGGGTCGGCGGCGACCGCGACGCTCCAGCAGTAGCCGAGGCCCTGCCGCAGGGTCCGCACGTCGGTGTCGCGCCGGGTCTCGGCCGGACGGGCGGCCAGCGAGGACGTCGTACGCCGGCACACCTCGATCGCGACCGCGGCCGCCGCCGGGCCGACGAGCAGCCGAGGCTCGCAGATGGCCGCCGCGGCCGCGCGCTGCACCAGCGGGTGCGGGTCGGCCGCCCAGTCGAGCACGATCATCTCCAGGGCGGGCAGGTTGAGGTCGCCGAGCCGCTGGAGGGCCATCGCCACGGCCTCGCGGACCCGCCATCGCTCGTCGGCAGCGAGCTCACGCAGGCGGCCGAGCACCGCCGGGTCGCTCGCGGTGGAGCCGAGCCCGAGCACGCCGCAGAACGTCCGGAACTCGTCGCCGCTGGCGATCAGCTCGTCGTCCAGCGCGGTGTCGGCGAGGTCGGCGAGCGCCAGGGCGAGCTCGATGTTGCCCCGCGGTCCGGGGAGGTTGGAGTGCCGGTCGAGGTACGCCGGCCACGAGGAGCGGTCGATGCGGCCGAGGTCGGCCCGGTACTCGTCGATCCGGTTCACGGGAGTTCTCCTTCGATGGGGAGGTCGCTTCGCACGCGGTAGCGCAGCCAGACCAGCTCGTCGGCGCAGCGCTGCTGCTCCATCAGCTCGAGGTCGAGGGGGCCGCTCGAGGTCCACGGGACCGGCGTACCGGCACCCACCACACAGGGGTGGACGAGCAGGCTCAGCTCGTCGACGAGACCGCCGGCGAGCATCGCGCGCACCAGTTGGCCGCCGCTGTCCACTCGCACCGTGGCCGCGCCGTCGTCGGCGAGCGTGGTCAGGGCGGCGCCCAGGTCCACGCGGTCCCGTCCGGCCACCAGGGAGACGACGCCGGGGTCGGGCGGCGACTGCTCAGTGCGCACCGCGAGCACCCCGCGCCAGAACCCGCTCGCCCGCAACGCGGCCCAGGAGTGCACGCGGGACCGGGAGTCGACCACCGCGAGGAGTGGCGCGCCGGGGGAGGGTCCCGGTCCGGTCTCGCCGAGCGAGCCCTCCTGGGCGAGGATCGTGTCCGCCCCGGTGAGCGTCACGTCCTCCTTCCAGGTCGAGATCAGCGCGTAGTAGGCGTCCACGTCGGCTGCGAACCCCGTCGTCGCGCCGTCGGCGGAGACCGCGAGGTGCGCGACGACGTAGGGCCGGTCGGCTGGCATGCCCCGACGCTAGGGCGGCGGGTGGCGGCGGGGCAGGGGCTCCCTACACCTCCTGGTCAGGACCTTGGGCCCGGTCGAGCGCTGGGTCCGGTCCTGGGCTGGGGCCGGCGCGTCCTAGAGTCTCCAGCGATGGATCACCTGGAGCTGTACGACGACACCGCGCGCGAGCGCCTGGTCGAGGAGCCGCCCAAGCGGGTGGACGCGCCCGTGCGCACGCCGTTCGAGCGCGACCGCGCCCGCCTCGTGCACGCCGCGGCGTCGCGGCGTCTCGCGGCCAAGACCCAGGTGGTCGGGCCGCAGAGCGACGACTTCGTGCGCAACCGGCTCACGCACAGCCTCGAGGTGGCCCAGGTGGCCCGCGACCTGTCGAGGGCGCTGGGCAGCCAGCCCGACATCGCCGAGACCGCCGCGCTGGCCCACGACCTGGGTCATCCGCCGTTCGGCCACAACGGCGAGCGGGT
The DNA here is from genome assembly GCF_057747975.1 of Nocardia sp. 149-1B. Taxonomy (NCBI): domain Bacteria; kingdom Bacillati; phylum Actinomycetota; class Actinomycetes; order Mycobacteriales; family Nocardiaceae; genus Nocardia; species Nocardia sp. 149-1B. Next base: position 2,929,719 of record NZ_CM173233.1, on the reverse strand, counting down.
GCTGGCCGAGCTGGGGGAGACCTGCGGCGGCTTCGAGGGCAACGCCCAGACGCTGCGCCTGCTGACCCGGCTGGAGGCGAAGACCGTCGACGCGTCCGGCCGCTCGGTCGGGCTCAACCTCACCCGCGCCACGCTCGACGCCTGCACGAAGTACCCCTGGCCGCGCGCCGACGCGGACGAGCCCCAGGGCGTGCACGCCGACGGCTCTCCGCGGCTGGTCGTGAAGTTCGGCGTCTACGACGACGACCGACCGGTCTTCGACTGGATGCGCCGCGGCGCGGTCGGCACCCGCCAGTGCCTGGAGGCTCAGGTCATGGACCTCGCCGACGACGTCGCCTACTCCGTGCACGACATCGAGGACGGCGTCGTCGCCCAGCGCGTCGACCTCACCCGGCTCGACGAGGCCGCCGTGTGGGAGACCGTGCGCGACTGGTACCTCCCCACCGCCACCGACGACGTCCTCTCAGAGACGCTCGCCGGGATGCGCGGGGTCAGCAGCTGGCCGGAGGCGGCGTACGACGGCACCCGTCGCTCGCTGGCCGCGCTGAAGAACCTCACCAGCGACCTGATCGGCCGCTTCTGCGGTGCGGTGCAGCACGCGACGTTCGCGGCGAGCAGCGGGCCGTTCGTCCGCTACGCCGCGGACCTGGTCGTCCCCGAGCGCACCCGCCTCGAGATGGCCGTGCTCAAGGGCATCGCCGCCCACTACGTGATGCAGGCCGACGACCGGGTGACCGCCATGGTCCACCAGCGCGAGCTGCTGGCCGAGCTGGTCGCCGTGCTCGCCCACCGCGGCCCCGACGCCCTCGAGCGCCCGTTCGCCGACGACTGGCGCGCCGCCACCGACGACGCCGCCCGGCTCCGGGTCGTCATCGACCAGGTCGCCTCGCTCACCGACGCCAGTGCGGTTGCCTGGCACCACGCGTTGCGCAGCCGATGACCGAGCGGCGCGGGCGGGTGATCCTGCTCAGCGGGCCGTCGAGCGTGGGCAAGGGCAGCATCGCTCGGGCGCTCCTCGGCCTGCTCCCGGACCCGTGGTTCCACTTCCCGATCGACGCGTTGGGGGCGATGCGCTCGACGCATCACACCCGAGCCCTCGACGACGCAGAGGTCGACGCGATGCTGCGACGCACCCGGCTCGGCTACCACCGGGCCGTCGCCGCGCTCGCATCCGCAGGCAACGACGTCGTCATGGACTACCCGCTGAGCGAGCCGTGGCGCCTGGCGGACCTCCTCGACGTGCTCGAGGGCTACGACGTGACGCTCGTCGAGGTGCGGTGCTCGCCCACGGAGCTCGACCGGCGTGAGCGTGCTCGGGGCGATCGCCCGATCGGGCTGGCGCAGTCGCAGCCGCAGGTGCTCGAGGACAGCGACATCTTGGTCGACACGACGAGCTCGAGTGCCGAGGCATGCGCCCGTGAGGTGCTCGCGGCGCTGGAGACTGTGACCTCGCCCAAGGCATTCGAGCGGCTCCGAGCGGCCCGCCGCTGATCCTGCGCGCTCAGCCGTCTCGTTGAAGGTCCCGCGCCTCCGGGAACCGCTCGAAGCCAGCCGAGGCGTAGGTCGCGACCGCGCCGACGTTGGCGCTCGGCGTGCACACGACCGCGCTGGAGGCGCCCATCTCCCGCAGCGCCGCGGCGGCAGCGAGGGTGATCGCCCTGCCGTGACCGCGGTCCCGGTGCGCGGCCGGCACCCCGATGGGCTCGAGCAGCCCGGGTCGGTCGGTGCCGGCGGACCAGACGCCCGCGATCGCGACCGCCTCACCGTGCTCGTCGTACCCCGTGAGGCATCGCGCCTCGGCGTATGGCGTGCTCCCGGCCATGTTGAACCAGCGCTCCCGCGCCCGCCGGCGGCCCTCGTCGGTCATGGCCGTGCCGCGGAACGACGACCAGTGCAGCGCCTGCCACTCGTCCGCGCCGTCCGGACCGATCGTCTCGACCCGGAGGCCGCACGCTGGGACGGGGTCGGCGAGGTCGCGGTGCAGCGGGCTCCAGGGCTCGTCGTCCTGCCACCCCAGGTCGACCAGCGACTGGCGCAGCAGCGGACCGCACCGCGCCTCGACGATCGCCTTGCCGGCCGCGAGCACCCCGCTGTCGGGCTCGACGATGTCGGCGAGGACGCGCCCGACGAGCGCGGCGTCGTCCTGGACATCGGGCGCCATGGCCATCCGCAGCAGCTGCGGCGCATCGAGCAGCCCGATGGCCACGATCCGGTCCTCGCGGGACCACACCCGCACGTCGGCCGCCGTACGCTCCGCCCCGTCGCGCCAGTGGAACCCGAGGTCGCCCGGGTGCAGCTGCATCGGCGCCCGGTCGACCTGCCACTCGCGCAGCACCGTCGCCGCCCGGCTCAGGCCCGCGACGTCCGGGGTCGCCATCTCGATGCCCACCGGCCGATCAAGTCACGACGCGGCGCTGCGGGCAAGCGGTTTGTGCGTCGCGAGCGATGGCGCCCGATGGCCTGCGCGGGGTGGCGGTGTTCGGGCGGCTGGCGGGCGGGCGTGTGGTTCCGGTGATCGAGCTTGTCGAGGTCCCCGCACTGTGGTTGGGGTGGTGGGTTGCGGGGGTCTCGAGGGCGCTCGAGGGCGCTCGCTGGCGCTCGCTGCTCGACCGGCGGGGGGCTTTCGGTCTATGTCCTCCGGGTGAAGGCGACCTTGCCGTTGGGGAGCAGGGTGGTCTCGTAGTTGGGGTCGTGGGCTCGGGCGTGGTGGTGGGGGCAGTAGAGCCGGGCGTGGGTGATGTCGGTCGTTCCGCCGGTGGCCCAGGGTGGGTCGTGGTGGGTCTGGGTCATGCCGGGTGGCCAGTCGCAGTGGTCGGCGGTGCAGCCTTTGTCGCGCAGTGCGATCGCGATCCTCTGGGCTTTGGAGTGGAAGCGGCGGGTGCGGCCGAGGTCGAGGACCTCGGAGGCGCCGCCGAGGACGGCGGGGATGATCCCTGCTTCGCAGGCGAGGCGTCGGGCTTGGCCGGGGGAGATCACGGCACCGGTGTCGAGGACCCCGGGCTTGAGCCCGCCCTGCAACGTGTCGATGGGGATGGTGACGACCACGGTGGCGGACACTCCGCCGGTGTTCGGGAGCTTGTTGGCGGGGTAGCGCTCGATCCACTCCACGAGGGCTTGTCCCATGCGCTGCGGTCCGGGCTTGCGTTCCCCGAGGTGCCCGTCGACGGCGGTGCGGTGCTTGGGTGCGGCGATGGCAAGGAGCTGCTTCTTGAAGGCCTCGGCCTGCGCGGTCGGGAGGGTGAACCGCCCGTGGGTCAGGCCGTCGCCGTTGTCGGTCATGGTGAGCCGGGTCGCCATGGCTGCTTCGCGTTCCTCGCGCAAGAGCAGTTTCGCTTGGTGGGCGTCGGCTGCTTCGGGGTCGATGACGTGGAGGAGTCCTTGGCCGAGGTTGGCGAGCTCTTTGGCGTTGTAGTGGGCTGCTTCATCGATGAGGTGCGCTTCTGCCCGGTCCCGGAGGTCTGGTTCGACGTGGTCGGGGAGCTCGTCGACGGCGTGGATGATCACGGCTGCCTGGTCGGGCAGCACGGCGCCGGCCTTGAACGCGGCGTGCACGAGGGGGTGCTGGTCGAGGCCGGTGCCGAGCTTGGTGATCCGGTGGGCTTCGGCGTGGGCGAGGCGGGTCTGGTGCGCCCACCAGTTCGGCACCGAGGTGGCGCCGACCTGCTCCGCCACACCCACGGACCCGGCGTGCGAGGCGAGGCGGGCCTGCAGCTCGGTGACCCGCGCGGCGACCCGGGTGAGCTCGACGACGGTGGCGGCGGTCTCGTGGACGTCCATGGACCACAGGGACGCATCGGCGATCTGGTCGAGGGCGTCGGAGATCTCGGTGACGGCGCGGCTGACCCGGTGTGAAGGGTGAGCTTGTGCGGTCATCGCCACTCCCGAGATGAAGTCGTGGCGACAGTCTACCGAACACGTGTTCGAGTTGTCAAGGATCGGATTTGACTCGTTCTGGCGGGGTGGTTTCGAGGCTCGGGCCTGGCGGCCCTCGCACCTCAACCACCGTCGTCGGGGCGGCGGTCAGGGGGCCGGGAGGAGGCCGTGACCGCGGCGGACCTGTCCCGCTTTGCTGCCGACGACGGCGACCACAATCGGCCTGAAGCCGATGCACATCTCGACGCGGGCGCTCGGGCTGCGGTGGTTTCGAGGCTCGCTGCGCTCGCACCTCAACCACCGGAGGTCGGTGGTTGAGGTGCGAGGAGCCCCAGCGACGAGCCTCGAAACCACCGCGCGGGGAGGCGGCGGTCAGGGGGCCGGGAGGAGGCCGTGGCCGCGGCGGACCTGTCCCGCTTTGCTGCCGACGACGGCGACCACAATCGGCCTGAAGCCGATGCACATCTCGACGCGGGCGCTTGGGCTGCGGTGGTTTCGAGGCTCGCTGCGCTCGCACCTCAACCACCGGAGGTCGGTGGTTGAGGTGCGAGGAGCCCCAGCGACGAGCCTCGAAACCACCGCGCGGGGAGGCGGCGGTCAGGGGGCCGGGAGGAGGCCGTGACCGCGGCGGACCTGTCCCGCCTTGCTGCCAACGACGGCGACCACAATCGGCCTGAAGCCGATGCACATCTCGACGCGGGCGCTCGGGCTGCGGTGGTTTCGAGGCTCGCTGCGCTCGCACCTCAACCACCGTGCTTCGAGGAGGCGGTCGGGAAGCCGGCGGCGGACCCGTGCCGAAGCGGCGCCGTACCGCTTTGCTGCCAAAGAACATCGACCACCGCCGACCCGCAGCCGGCGTACATCTGGACCGAGGCACGAGGGCTTCGGAGGCCTCGACAAGCTCGACCGACGGCTACCACCGCGGTCAGCCCCAGAACTCGGCGAGCGTGGGGGCGACGGTGAGGCCTTGGCGGTGGCCGGCGCTGGCGGCGTCGGGGCGGAGCGAGACGTTCATGGCGTTGGCGCCGAACAGGTGCTCGGAGTCGGGGTCGGGGAAGACCGTCTCGACCAGGCTGCCGCCGGCGCGCAGCTCGTCGACCTGGGCGGCCAGGTGCTGGTTCCACGGCAACGGCATGCGGGTGCGACCGCCGAAGGGGGAGAGCACCAGGACCCGGGCGTACCCGGCCGCCAGATCGGCGTTCTCGTTGCGCCGGTAGCCGCCGTCGATGTACCGGTGCTCGCCGATGGCGTGGGGCCGGGCGCTGGCGCAGCTCGCGGCGATGGCGTCGGCCAGGTCGACCCCGCTGGCGCGGTCGAAGACCACCGGTGCGCCCGTGCGCGCGTCGACCGCCGTGATGCGCACGAGGCGGTCCGGCCAGTCCTGGCTGGGCAGCCGGGCGGCGACCGTGGCGCGCCAGCGCTCGTGCACGACGCTGTCGGTCTCGGCGTCGATCTCCAGTGCGGCGGCCCCCAACCGGAGGCGCAGGTCCTCCGGATCGGTCGAGGCGGCGATGATCGCGCGGGTGCGCTCCAGCTGGCCGGCTACCCAGCTGGGCACGGCGCCGCTCGGTGCCGAGCCGGCGCGCTCCGGGCGCACCGGGCCCAGTGCGTCGGTGAGCAGGTCGGTCGGGCTCGCGCTGGTGATCTGGACCGCGGCCGTCGACCCGGCCGAGGTCCCGACGACCAGGTCGGGCGTCGTCACGTCGAGGCCGGCCTCGAACAGGCCGGCGACGACGCCGATCAGCCACGCGTTGCCGGTCGAGCCGCCGCCACCGAGGACCAGGGCGCGGCGCGTGGGGAGGGAGGAAGAAGTGTCGTTCATGGGAGTCGCCTCTCGAGAGCTCAGGGAGGGCGCTCCCGGCGACGACTACCTCGGCCGCGCGATCGTGGACTGCAGGGGAGCACCCGTTGCGGGTGTTGCGTTCATGGGGCTCACCTCCTGCCGGTCGATCACGATCGCGGTCACGCTACCGCTCGGGCCGCCCCGAGGGCGACCTCTTAGGCTCGGATCGTGAGCGAGCGACTGGTCTGGATGCCGTTCGACCCCGCGGAGCTGGGCGACCCGCCCGACGGACTGCGCTATGAGGTCGTGGACCCCACCGACCACGTGCCCGACACGGTCGGGGAGGTCCGGTTCTACGTGCCGCCGTACCAGGTGGGCAGCCGGGTGGGGGAGGTGCTGCCGCTGATGACGAGCCTCGAGGTCGTGCAGACGCTGACCGCCGGGGTCGACAACCTCCGCGGGAGCATCCCGGACGGCGTCACGCTGTGCAACGGACGCGGCATCCACGACACCTCCACCGCCGAGCTCGCGCTCACCCTGATCCTCAGCAGCCTGCGCGGTGTGCCCGACTTCGTGCGCGCTCAGGGCCGCCACGCGTGGGTGCCGGGCTGGCGTCCGGCGCTGGCCGACAAGCGGGTGCTGTTGGTGGGGTACGGCGCGATCGGGGAGGCGATCGAGCGCCGGCTGGAGCCGTTCGAGGTCGAGGTCGTCCGGGTCGCCCGCCGCCCCCGCGACGGCGTCCACGGCATCGACGAGCTGCCGACACTCCTGCCGGACGCGGACGTCGTCGTGCTCGTCGTACCCCTCACCGACGAGACCCGCGGCCTCGTCGACGCGGGGTTCCTGGCCGCGATGAAGGACGGCGCGCTGCTGGTCAACGTCGCCCGCGGCGCGGTCGTCGACACCCCTGCGCTCGTCGCCGCCCTCGACGAGGGGAGGGTCCACGCCGCCCTCGACGTGACCGACCCCGAGCCGCTCCCGGAGGACCACGCGCTCTGGGACGCACCGAACCTGCTGATCGCTCCGCACGTCGGCGGCGCGAGCAGCGCGATGTGGCCGCGGGCCCACCGGCTGGTCCGCGACCAGCTCCATCGGTACGCCGCCGGTGAGCCGCTGTGGAACGTCATGTCGGGCGACTACTAGGCCACGCATAGACTCCGCCTCGTGGCAGGGCGGATCCGCGAGGACGACATCGCGACGGTGCGCGAGAAGGCACGCATCGACGACGTCATCTCGCAGTACGTCACCCTGCGCAACGCCGGCGGCGGCTCCCAGAAGGGCCTGTGCCCGTTCCACGACGAGAAGTCCCCGTCGTTCAACGTCAACCCGAGTCGCGGATTCTTCCACTGCCTGGCGGCCGAGACCCGGGTCCTGACCTGGGACGGCCCGCGGCCGATCAGTGAGCTGGCCGGCGGCACCCATCGCGTCCTCAACGCGCGCGGGGACTGGGTCGAGGCGCCGTTCAAGTCGTACGGCGTGCAGCGACTCCACCGCATCGTGGTCACGCGCAACCGGCAGCGCAAGGAGCTCTTCGCCACCGACGGTCACCGCTGGTTCGTGGCCGCGGGGAAGGATCGCTCGAAGCGGCGCGAGGTCCTCACGGTCGACCTCAAGGCCGGCGACCGGCTCGCGTCGACGTTCCCTCGCTCTCGCATCCAGCGGACCACGCCGTCGCCGTTCGGGATCGCGCACGGCTTCACCTACGGCGACGGCACCCGCTCGGGCACGGGCAGCATGGCGCTGCTGTGTCCGCCCAAGGACCTGGCGATGCTGAAGTGGTTCCCGAACAGCCACACGTCGGCCTCGGGTGACAATCTCCTGGTCCATCACCTGCCCCGGTTCTTCAAGGAGCTGCCCGACCCGGACGAGTCGGTCTCCTACCTGTACGGATGGCTGGCGGGGTACTTCGCGGCCGATGGTTGCGTGGCGGCTGATGGCACGGTGATGCTCAACTCGGCGCGTCGGGAGGACCTCGAGTTCGTCCGCAGGGTGTGCACCCGGCTCGGGATCGCGACCTACGGCATCACCACCCAGTCGCGGCTCGGCCTGGGTGCCGAACCGACGGACCTGCACCGGGTCCACTTCGCCAACGAGGACCTGACCGAGAGCTTCTTCCTGCTCGACGAGCACCGCAGACGGTTCGCTGAGGCGACGAAGAAGTACGCGCGACGTGGCTGGGTCGTCCAGGCGGTGGAATCAACCGATCGCATCGAGGAGGTCTTCTGCGCGGAGGTCGAAGACGGCCACGCGTTCACGCTGGAGGACAACATCCTCACCGGCAACTGCTTCGGTTGCGGCGAAGGCGGGGACGTCATCACGTTCCTGATGAAGATCGACGGCCTGACGTTCGGGGAGTCGGTCGAGCGGCTCGCCGAGAAGTACGGCGTGCAGCTGCGCCGCGAGGAGGGCGACGTCCGCGAGGAGCGGCCCAAGGGGCCGCCGCGACGCCGGCTGATCGAGGCCCACCAGATCGCGCAGACGTTCTACGCCGAGCAGCTCGCCACCCCCGACGCGCTCGTCGCGCGGCAGTTCCTCGGCGAGCGCGGGTTCGACCAGGGCGCCGCCGAGCACTTCGGCATCGGGTTCGCACCCCGAGACGGCGACGCGCTGAAGAGCCTCCTGCGCCAGAAGGGCTTCACCAACGAAGAGATGACCGTCGGCGGCCTGGTCGGACCCTCGGGCTACGACCGCTTCCGCGGCCGGCTGCTGTGGCCGATCCGCGACGCGAGCGGCGACACCATCGGGTTCGGCGCCCGCCGGATCTTCGACGACGACCGCATCGACGCCAAGTACCTCAACACCTCCGAGACCCCGATCTACAAGAAGAGCCAGGTGCTCTACGGCCTCGATCTGGCCCGCCGCGACATCGGCCGCTCGTCCCAGGCGGTGATCGTCGAGGGCTACACCGACGTGATGGCCTGCCACCTGGCCGGCGTGACGACCGCGGTCGCGACCTGCGGCACGGCGTTCGGGGAAGATCACTCCCGGGTGCTGCGCCGGTTCCTCAACGACCACGAGGAGTTCCGCGGCGAGGTGATCTTCACCTTCGACGGCGATGCAGCCGGGCAGAAGGCGGCGCTGCGGGCCTTCGGCGGCGACCAGAACTTCGTCTCCCAGACGTACGTCGCCGTCGAACCGGACGGCCTCGACCCCTGCGACCTGCGCATCAAGAGCGGCGACGCCGCCGTCCGCGAGCTCGTCGCCCGGCGGGTGCCGCTCTACCGCTTCGTGCTGACCAACGTGGTCGGCAAGTACGACCTGGACCGGGCCGACGGCCGCGTCGATGCGCTGCGTGAAGGTGCACGCCTCGTCTCGAGCATCCGCGACAAGTCCAAGGTCGACGCGTTCGCCCGCGAGCTCGCCGGGATGATCGGGCTCGACGTCGAGGAGGCCCGGGCGGAGGTCCGCCGGGCCGCGCATCGCCGGCCGAGCCAGGACAGCCGGGCCGGATCCGCACCCGCCGCGGCGACCGAGCCGCCGCCGCGCTCCGCCGTACCCCACCTGCGCGACCCGCGGTTCGCGACCGAGCGCGAGACGCTCCAGCTGGTCATCCAGCACCCGATGACGATCGGCCGCAGCACCGGCGACATCGGCGTCAACGACTTCACCCACCCGACCTATCGCGCCGTGTGGGAGCTGGTCGCCGCGGCCGGCGGTCCCGGGGCCGGGGCCGGCGACCCGAGCTGGGCCAGCCGGTTGCGCGACGCCGCCACCGACCCGGCCGTGTCGTCGGTGATCAGCGCGCTCGCGGTCGAACCACTGAAGAAGGACCCGGACGCGGCGTACGTCGCCGTGCACGTCTTCCGGCTGCTCGAGCTCACCGCGGCCCGCCGGATCGCGGAGATCAAGTCCAAGCTGCAACGCACCAACCCCGTCGAGCACCCGGAGGAGTTCAACAAGATGTTCGGCGAGCTCGCCGCCCTGGAAGCCCACCGCCGCGCACTGCGCGACCGCCTCGCGGGGGGCGCGGCGTGAAGCTCCGCCGTCGCGAGCGGCCACCGATCCGAGTCGAGCGTGGCGAGCGGCTGCTCGCCGACACCGCCGCTGCCGAGGGCCACCTCGGCGGCACCCGCGACGCGCTCTACCTGCTGCGCTCACGAGAAGGGCGCTCCTTCGAGCTCAGCGAGACGGTCCGCATCCCGTGGGAGGAGATCGAGGCCGCCGACTGGGACCGCGACACCTCGGTCCTGCGGGTCACAGAGGTCGGCAGCTGGGGCGAGCAGCGCGCCGAGCACCGGTTCACGATCGAGGAGCCCGGCCGGCTGCTCGAGCTGGTCCGCGAACGCGTCACCGCCAGCATCGTGCTGCAGCGGCACGTCCCCGTCGACGGCGCCCGTGGGCTGCGCGTGATCGCCCGCCGCGCGCCCCGCGGCGACCAGCCGGTGCAGTGGGTCTACGAGTACGACGAGGGCGTCGACCCCGACGACCCCGAAGTCCAGCGTCTGGCCGAGGACGCCCTGCGGGCGGCGATCCAGGAGGTCGGCCCGATCTGAGCGTCGAGGCCGATTTTCCCTCGCGCAGCCGGATTGCTAACCTGTGCGGGCTGCATCCGATCCCCTGTAGCTCAGTTGGCAGAGCGCTTGACTGTTAATCAGGATGTCGTTGGTTCGAGTCCAACCGGGGGAGCAGAGAGAAGGGCCCGGTCCGCGAGGACGGGCCCTTCGTGCTTCCCGGCGCTGTCGCCCCGATCACGGTGCCCTCAGCGGCCCTCGCACGACTCGCGCACCTCGGCCCGGCAGTGGTCGGTGTCGAGCCCGAGGAGCCGGTCGTCTCCGGCGTGGGTCCGTACAGGCTCGCGGTGAGGACACCGAACCGGTCAGGTGCGCGGCAGGCGCACCAGCCCCCAGCCGGCGTACCCACCCTCCGGGCCGATCGAGGCGTACCACCGAAGGTTCCGCCACCTCGGCTCGAGCTCCCGCACGCTGTGCGGTCGCACCCGGACGGTGCGGTCGCGTCGCACGGTGGTGTACTGCACGAGATCGACCCTGACTGTCACGGGGTTGGGGTTCACGATCCGCAGGTAGCCGGCCCGACGCGCCGGCCCGACCCGGAGCAGCCGCGCGCTGCGCAGGTGGACCCGGATCGTTCCCGGGGTGAGCCGGCTGTCGTTGCAGGCGTAGTAGGTCAGGTCGTAGGTGCCGTCGACGCCGTAGCGGCTCTCGACCCGCAGCGATCCCGGCTCCTCGTAGACGAAGGCGCCGACCGCTCGAGTGCTGCGCCCGACCCGGCACACGTCGAGGGCCGCCCCGCTGGGGTCGGTGTCGTTGGCCAGGACGTCCAGGTCGGCGTACCCGCCCGACCAGTAGCTGACCTCCTCGTCGGCGGTGATCGGCGGTGGCACCGTCGTCGGGTCCACGGGCGACCCGTCCGCATCGCGCGCGGGCGAATGCGGTTGGTGCGCGGCCCGGCGTACGGCGTCCCAGGCGCCGCCCACAACAGGTCCGGCCCGGCGAGCGACGACACCGTGCGGGGTGGGCTCGAGGCCGTGCACCCGCCCGCGTCCGGCGATGACCGTGATCTCGTCGCTCACGAACATCGAGTACCACGCCAGGTTGTGAAACCCCGGGGTCACGACCTTCGAGGCCCCGGGGGCGATCCGTAGGTAGCCGACGAGATCGTCGCTGCCGGGGCGGGGCATCAGGAACCAGATCCCGTGCTGGTCGGGATTGGTGACGCGGACCTGGTCGGGGTGCCCCGGCACGGTCGTGACGGTCGTCTGCGCGACCGGGCGCAGGGTCACCGACAGGGTTGCGGGCACCAGGTAGGAGTAGTCGCAGGCTCGGTACTCGAACGTGTGGGTGCCCTCGGCGCCGGGCCGGACGGTCACCTCGACGGAGCCCGGGCCGTCCTCGCCGCTCTCGATCTCCACGGCGCGGTCCCAGACGGGCATCCGGCACACCGCGAGGTCGCGCTGGCCGTCGGCGTCGGTGTCGTTGGCCAGCAGGTCCAGTGGGACCTCGAGGCTGCCCGACCACAGGGTCAGCGCGTCGTCGACCGCCACCGGCACATGGTCCTCCTCGGCCGCGGCCGTGGCGCCACCGCCCGCCTGCGTCGCGGCGAAGACGAGCGTCGCGAGGAGCCCGCCGAGGGCGAGTCGGTGCTGCATGGTGACCCCGTCGTCCGGCGCGGCCGAGCGTCGCGCGCGGATCTCAGGCTAGGGCGTGTGCGGCGGTGGCGGCATCCGAACGGCGGAAGCCGATCGTGGCGCCCGCTACTCGCCCCAGCCCATCGGGAACACCTCGAAGGCGGCGGCGTACGTCGTGCCGAGACGCTGACCGGTCTGGCGGCCGAAGCCCTCGAGGAACTCCCGGGAGTCGAAGTGCTCCCAGCCCAGGCCGTCGATGTAGGCGCGGTGCGCCTCCAGGGAGGCGACCCCGGCGTCGAAGGTGTCGGTGGTGTCGACCGCGTGGGTGGAGCTCGGCGAGCCGAAGGCCCACACCGCCCGCACGCCGCCCCAGGGCTCGAGGTCGTCCGTGAGCTGCTCGGGGAACACCCACCGGTTGCCGGCGTCGCGGACCGCGTCGACCACCGCCCGGCCGGTCGCGACGTGGTCGGCCTGGTTGAGGTTGACCCCGCCCCAGGTGTCGCGGAAGTTGCCGGTGATCACGATGTCGGGCCGGAAGCGGCGTACGACGCCGGCGATCTCGCGGCGCAGCGGGACGCCGTACTCGAGCACGCCGTCGGGCTGGTGCAGGAACTCCACGGCCGAGACCCCGACGATGCGCGCGGACTCGACCTGCTCGGCCTCGCGCACCGTGCGGCACTGGTCGGGATGCATGGCGTCGATGCCGGCCTCGCCGCTGGTCACCATGCAGTAGGTCACGTCCTTGCCCTGCGCGGTCCAGCGGGCGACCGCCGCGGCGGCGCCGAACTCCATGTCGTCGGGATGGGCGACGACGCACAGCGCGCGTTGCCAGTCCTCCGGCAGCGCGGTCAGCGGCTCCAGGGGCTCGAGCGGCTCGGTCATGGTCTACCTCCAGGTCGTCGGCGTGACAGGGTGCCAGCATGAAGCAGTACGCCGACATCGCGCTGCGGCTGCCGTCGACCAGCGAGCGCTGGGCGGGGGAGCGGTTCCGGGCCGAGCTGAGCGACTGGGTGTCCTCGGCCGTCGGTGAGCTGGCCTCGCTCGAGCCGGTGAAGCTGCGCCCCTGGGCGACGGTGTGGCGTGTCGAGACCACCAGTGGCGTCTTCTACGCCAAGCAGAACTGCTCGACCCAGTCCTACGAGGCCGCCCTGGTCGTCGCGCTCAACGACCTCGCCGCGCGCCACGTCGTCCCCCTGACCGCCGCCGACACGGCCCGTGGGCTGTTCCTGACCCCGGACCTGGGCGCGCCGGTGGGGGCGAGCGACGACATCGACCTCTGGTGCCGGGTGGTCGCCGGCGGCGCCCACCTGCAGCTCGAGGTGGCGAGGTACGTCGAACGGCTCGTCGGCGCCGGCCTGACCACGCTCGCGCCGAGCGACGGCGTGGGTTACGTCGAGGAGCAGCTCGACGCCTTCGCCGCACTGCCCGAGGGCGACCCGCGGGCGATGCCGCAGGACCGGCAGGCCGGGGTCCGCGCCGCCCTGCCCCAGGTGGCCGAGTGGGCCGCCCAGGTGTCGGCGCTCAGGCTGCCCCTCACCTTGTGCCACAACGACCAGCACGGCCACAACGTCTTCGATGTCGGTGGCGAGCTGCGGTTCTTCGACTTCGCGGACGCCATGATCACCGAGCCGCTGGCGGCGCTGCTGGTGCCACTGAACGTGCTGGCCCACCGGATGGAGCTCCCGCCTGACGACCCGCGGCTGGCCCGCGTCGCCGACGCCGCGCTGGAGGTGTGGAGCGAGTACGCCCCGATGAGCGAGCTCCGTGCCGCACTGCCCGCAGCCCTCCAGCTGGCCCGGCTGGCCCGCACCGAGGCGTGGATCCGTTGCACCGCCTCGATGAACGACGCGGAGCTCGCCGAGTGGGGCGACTCCGCGGCGTACTGGCTCGGCTCGCTGCTCATGGCGTCACCGTTCGCGGGTACGTCGTCGCCATGACCTATCCGTTGAGCCGCCTGATGTCGGCCGCCACGACCTCGTACGCCGGCTACGCCCTCGCCCGGCCCGCCCACCTCTGGCAGGCGCTGCAGGCGAACCGCCAGGACCGCGGCGGCCTGGAGCTGCTCGCGCGGACGTACGGCGTGCGCGACCTCGCGATCGGTGGGTTCGGGATGTTCGGCCGTTCGCCCCGGACGGTGCGCACCGCGATGATGCTGCGGATCGCGATGGACCTCGGCGACGGCGCCCTGCTGTCGGCGCGCACCGACGACCCGGACGTACGCCGCAAGGTCCTGGCCATCACGCTCGGCTGGGCCGGCCTCAACGCGCTCGCCCTCACGATCGACTCCGCGCGCGACAGCTGAGCCGGCGATGGGCGAGATCCGCGTCGGCATCTCCGGCTGGACCTATGCCGGTTGGCGCGGCGACTTCTACCCGCAGGGGCTGACCCAGAGGAAGGAGCTCGCCTACGCCGCGGAGCGGATGGGCTCGGTGGAGATCAACGGGTCCTTCTACAGCCTGCAGCGGCCCACGTCGTACGCCTCCTGGCGCGACCAGACGCCCGACGACTTCGTGTTCGCCGTCAAGGGCGGCCGGTTCGTGACGCACATGAAGCGGCTGCGCGACGTCGAGGCGCCGCTGGCCAACTTCTTCGCCTCCGGCCTGCTGGCGCTGGGACCCAAGCTCGGCCCGATCCTGTGGCAGCTGCCCGAGCGGCTGGAGTACGACGCGGGTCTGCTCGCTGCGTTCTTCGAGCAGCTGCCGCGGACGATGGGGGAGCTGGCCGCGCTCGCCCGCCGCCACGACGCGAAGGTCCCCGACGAGCGGGCGCTGACCACCGCACCACGGGGGCTCGCGTCGCGCCGGGTCCGGCACGCGCTGGAGTTCCGCAGCCCGTCGTTCTGCACCGACGAGGCGTTCGCGCTGATGCGCGAGCACGACATCGCCTGCGTCGTCGCCGACACCGCCGGCCGGTTCCCGATGGCCGAAGCGGTGACCTCCGACCTGGTCTACGTCCGGCTGCACGGAGACCAGGAGCTCTACACCAGCGGGTACGGCGACGCCGCGCTCGACCGGTGGGCCGAGAAGTGCCGGGGGTGGGCCGGGGAGGCCGAGCAGGTCGTCGTGTACTTCGACAACGACGCCAAGGGCTTCGCGCCCCACGACGCCCTGCGGTTGATCGAGCGCCTCGAGGGCTGACGTCAGCCGTTCAGCCGGGCGAAGATCCCCTTCTGCGCGTGGTGCAGCCGCGGGAACTCCGCGAACACCCGGTCGTAGACCTCGCGGTGCGCGGCCGCCGGCTCGAACGTGCGGTCCACCGGCACCAGCGCGCGCACATCGGCGTACCCGATGTCGGCGAGCGCCACCCCGGCAGCGAGCCCGACCCCGCGCAGTCCGGTGAGCAGCGGCTCGGCCGCGCGCTCGACCACCCGGTCGCACACGTCGGCGACGATCTGGCACCACAGGTCGGACTGGGCACCACCGCCGATGATCCGTAGCGGCTCCAGTCGCCGCCCGGTGAAGCGGTCGGCCGCGTCGAGCAGCCAGCGGGTGTTGAGCGCGACGCCCTCGAGCACGGCGCGCGCGAGCTCGGCGCCCGTGGTGGCGACCCCGATGTTGTGGAAGCCCGCGCGCGCGGCCCGGTCGTCGACCGGGCTGCGCTCGCCGGTCAGCCAGGGGGTGAACACGACCCCGCCCGCGCCCGGGCTCGCCGTCGCTGCCAGGTCGGTGATGTCGTCGTACGACGGCGCCGTGCGGTCCCGCTCGGCGAGCGTGCCGCGGTACCACTGCAGGCACCGGCCGGCGCTGTCCTGGTTGTCGCCGAGCAGGTAGGGGTGGGGCCCGATGCCCGGGACGGTCGCGCACTGCCGCAGCAGGTCCGTCTTCTTCTTGTCCAGCGGGCAGGTGATCCAACCCGAGGTGCCGATCGACACGTGCGCCTCGTGGAGCCCGAGGCTCCCGGACCCCACGGCCGCGGCGTGCAGGTCGGGAAGCCCGGTTATCACCCGGGCGGTGGGGGAGATGCCGAGCTGGGCCGCCACCTCCGGTCGCACGGTCCCGACGACCGATCCCGAGGCCTGGAGCGGGGGGAGCTTGTCGCCCGGCACACCCGCCCGCGTGACGAGCACGTCGTCGTAGGCCACGACGTCGGGGTGGCGGTTGTCGGTGAGCCAGGCCGCGGTCATCGACATGGGGGAGGCCGCGGCGACCCCGGTGAACCGCATCGCGAGGTGGTCGACGGGCTCGAGGTACCACCGGGCCTGCCGGGCCACCTCGGGGCAGTCGCGCTCGAGGTGCAGGATGTGGCCGAGCGGGTCGGCGCCCGAGGTCGACGGCACGCCGCCGGTACGCCGGATCCACGTCGCGAGCGGCCGGGCGCGGTAGCCCTGGATGCGCCCGCCGACCAGTGCCTTGGAGTGCGGCGCGCCCTGGGTGTCGGTCCACAGCAGGCACGGCCCGACCGCGCGGCCGGCCGCGTCGGCCGGCACCGTGCTGCCCCACTGGCCGGTCACCCCGACCGCGACCACGTCCGCGGCGTCCGCTCCGGCCGACGCGACCACCCGGTGGGTCGACTCGACGATCAGGTGCCACCAGACCTCGGGGTCCTGGGTGGCCGCGCCGTGCTCGGCGTACTCCGTCGTCAGGGGGTGCTGCTCCCACCGCACGATCTCGCCGAGGCTGGTGACCAGGCCGACCTTGACCCCGCTGGTGCCGAGGTCGACGGCGAGCACCAGCCGGCGGCCGCTCATGCCGGCGGGACGCTCTGCTGGGTGTCGAGCATGTCGCTCATCACCGCGGCGATGAACTCCTCGACCTCGTCGGTGAGCCCCCCGGCGACTCCGCCGTAGAGCGCGCTCGTGAACGCCTCGACCCCGGCGGCGTGCTGCCGGCGCGCGTGGTCGACGGCTTCGGCGAGGTCTGCCGCCCACGCCTCGGCGACCCCTGGCTGCGTCTGGGGCCGGGTGACGGCCAGGTGGATCGCATTGGGGTACTGCTGGCCGTTGAGCCGCCAGCCGCGCTCTCGCAGGGCGTCGTTGACGTGGTAGATGTCGAACTCGTCGGAGGTGAAGCTGAAGCAGAACGTCGGGCTGCCGAGGATCCGCAGCTCGGAATGGCTCCGCACCGCCGTCTTCATCGTCTCGGCCGTCTCGAAGATCTCGCGGGCGTGCAGCAGGTAGCCCGACCGCCCGTGGCTCACCATCGAGGCCCAGGTGGCCGCCAGCAGCCCGCCGGAGCGGGAGCCGTCGATGCCCGGCGACATGTACTTGCCGCCGCTCCACCCCGCGAGCTGGAAGTACTGCGCGTTGCGGTAGGCCTTGTCCCGGAACAGCAGCGTGGACGTGCCCTTGAACGCGTAGCCGTACTTGTGGGTGTCGGCGGAGATGCTGGTGACCCCCGGCACCCGGAAGTCGAACGGCGGCACGTCGTACCCGAGCTGCTCGCCGAACGGCAGGATGAATCCGCCCAGGCACCCGTCGACGTGCAGGCCGGTGCCGTGCTCGAGCGCGACCTGCCCGAGCTCGGCGATCGGGTCGATGGTGCCGTAGCCGTAGTTGCAGGCCGATCCGAGGATCGCGATCGTGTTCTCGTCCACGAGGGCGGCGACCTCCGCGGGGTCGACGACGGTCGTGGCCGGGTCGACCGGTGCGGTGCGCAGCTCGACCCCGAGCAGGTGGCAGGCCTTGTCGAACGCGGGGTGCCCGGTCTCGGGCTTGACGAAGTTGGGGCGCGCGATGCCCCGGTGCTGGGCGGCGTGCTCGCGGTAGGCCAGCACGGCGTGCAGGATGCTCCCGGTGCCGCCACTGGTGATCATGCCGGCCGGCGTCGTGTCCTGCACCGCGTCCGCGTGCATCAGGTCGAGGGCCATCGCGATGATCTCGCCCTCGAACTTCGTCGCGCTCGGGCACATGTCGCGCTGCAGGGCGTTGACGTGCGCGAACAGCCCGAACGACTCGGTGAGGAACCCGTAGTGGTCGTGGTCGCCGCAGTACATCGTCCCCGAGCACTTGCCGCTCTCCCAGACGGCGTCCTCCTCCGCGGCCATCGTGTGCAGCTCGGCGAGGATCTCCTCGCGCGGTCGGCCCTGCTCGGGGAGCGTCCGGTGGACGGGGAAGCGCTCGGCGTACGGGAAGTCGCTCATGGGCATGCGGTCCGGTTCCCCCGCGTGGCGCGGCCGGGCCCCTCCGCGCGGATCGTAGCGGTGAGAGCGCCCCTCCGTCGTCGGTCCTGCTAGCTCGTCGCGTGGCTCAGCGACGCCCGGGCCTGCCGCTGCGCCCGGGGCAGGCGCTCGACCAGGAACGGCGTCAGGGTGTGCACGAACGACGCCGTGAGGTGCTCACGGTTGCGGTAGACGACAACGTGCCCGATGACCGGTGGGCAGGTGCGGGCGGTGCACATGAGGTCGCGCAGGTCGAGGAGCGCCGAACCGGGGGTCTCGCGGACGGCCCTGCTGAGGGCGTCGAAGTGGTCGAAGGAGTCGTCGCGCGGCTGGCTGCAGCGGGTCGCGGCGTCGGACTCGTGCAGCTCGACGCACTGGACGACGTCCGGGATCGCGATGGGGTAGTCGCGCATCGCGACGACCAGGCTCCCGCGGGCGATCTGCGAGGCCCAGGCGTCGTGCAGGCCGGCGACGGTGGTCCGGCGGGCGTTCTGCCCGTCGGCGGGCTCCGCGAGGTAGCCCCCCTGGTCGGCGGTGGTGATGATCAGGTCGTACGCCGGGCTCGCGGCGAGGTGGTCGGCCAGCGCCTGCTTCCACCGGTTGCACTCGGCGGCGAACGTCTCGGTCTGGCCGCGCTGGGGGCGCGCGCTCCAGGAGCAGCCGGCCCGCCCCGCGACCTCGACCCGCCAGCCGAGCTGGTCGGCGAGCGCCTCGTAGGCGGGCAGGTAGACGTTGTTGTGGGAGTCGCCGACCGCGAGCACCCGCGGGGCGTCGGGGTCGTCGGGCCCGAACGCGCACAGGTGCAGGTCCGAGACCCCGAACGACGCCCAGCAGTCGTTGCGGTTCTCGTCGTCGATCGACGCGCTCGAGGGCGGCGGGATGAGGACGTCGCCGAGGTCCGGGCAGCCCGACGTCGGGGGGTGCATGGCCCCCGCGCCGATGCAGTGGAGGTCGGCCGCGAGGAGCTGGGCGCGCGCCGCGACCAGCTGGTCACGCTGCTGCTGCACCGCGGAGTCGGCGCCGACGGTCGCGCTCACCGCGACCACGACCGTCGTGACGGCCAGGCCGGCGAGCACGAGCCGGCCGGGTGTCCCGGTGCGGAGGCGGGGCGAGGAGCGGACCGGGAGCTCGACGAGGTACGTCGAGAGGGTGGCCACGACCAGCGTGGCCGCCACGATCGCCAGCTTGTCCGCGGTCGACAGCGGGGCGTCGGTCACGTAGGGGAGCAGCACGATCAGCGGCCAGTGCCACAGGTAGACGGCGTACGACGTGTCACCGAGCCAGGTGACCGGTCGCCACCGGCTCGCCCAGGCGAGCGGACCCGTCCCGTCGGCGGCGATGACCAGGGCCGCGCCGAGCACGGGCACCAGCGCGACCGTGCCGGGGAAGGTCGTGCCGCCGTCGATCGTGAGCGCGGCGGCGATGACGGCCGCGAGGCCGACGGCGCCGGCGACCACTCGGGTCCGTGGGCCGAGCCGGAGCCGGGCGGCCGCGAGCAGCGACCCGGCGAGGAACTCCCAGGCGCGGGTCAGCGTGGAGAAGTAGGCGATCCCGGGGTCGGTGCCGGTGCTGATCGCCGACCAGGCGAGGCTCGCCGCCGCGACCACGCACATCAGGGCCGCGGGCCACCAGCGGCGGCCACGCCCGCGGGTGAGCAGGGCGGTCGCGGCCAGCACGACCGGCAGGGCGACGTACAGCTGCTCCTCGACGGCGAGGCTCCAGTAGTGCTGGACGGGTGCGGCCGCGTCGCCGATGGCCAGGTAGTCGACGGCCTGGTCGGCGAGGACCCAGTTCTGGACGTAGAGCGCCGAGCCGGCGACCTGGTGGAGGAAGTCCTCGCGCAGGCTGAGCGGGACCACGGTGAACACCGCGACGGTCACGACCGCCAGCACCAGCAGGGAGGCGGGCAGCAGCCGCCGGGCCCGCCGCAGCCAGAACCGTCCCATCCGGATCCGGCCGGTCTCCTCCAGCTCGGCCAGGAGGTGGCCCCCGATGAGGAAGCCGGAGATCACGAAGAACACGTCGACGCCCACGAACCCGCCGCCGAGCCGGTTCGGCCAAAGGTGGTAGCCGAGCACGAGCCCGACCGCGAGGGCGCGCAGCCCCTGGATGTCGGCCCGCTGCTCGCGAGACCCCGTCCCGCCCGTCCCGCTCGTCCGGGCCGCGCCCGACGTGCGCTCGCGGGGAGTTCCCACCTGCCCAGCCCTCTCTCCGCGGATCCGGCGAGCAGCCTAACCGGTCCGGCCGGACGGGCCTCGGCCTCCTCCGGCGCGACCGATAGGGTCGGCCCGGCACGAACGCGGGGCGGTAGCTCAGTCGGTCAGAGCAGAGGACTCATAATCCTTGGGTCGTGGGTTCGAGCCCCACCCGCCCCACCAGCCTCAGCGCGGAGACGACGCAGGTCACCTGCGCCGACTGCGGATCCGACGCGTCCCACCCACGCCTCGCGGCTTCTGCCGGTGCTGACGCCTCGTTATCGATGACAACACAGTTGTCATCGATCCCGTCGGGAACCGCGCGCCCGGACGGAGGCTTCCGCACGTCACTCAGTGCATCGTTTCCGCCCCAATGGGGGGGCATTCAGGCGGAGCGTTGCGAGATGGACAACGATTCCTTGAAGATTCCTCCACATCGTGGACAACGTGGTTGCTTATCTGGCTACAGCCCCACTACTTTCCGTCGCGAGCCACACCCTCGACTCGTGCAAAGGAATCAGCACCTCCATGTCTTTGGACTCGATCACGGACCGGACCGCGCGGGCCCGCGCCATCAGCGCGGCCGGCGGCATCGAGCTCGCCCTGGAGCGCGGCGACCTGCCGACGTGCATCGACCTCGCCCTCTCCGAGGCCGTGATCCTGGGACTTCTCCGGCAGGGCGTCCACCGCTACGTCGTGGTGCTCGGGCACGGGTCCACCGAGATCGGGGAGGCGTTGCGCGTCTACGAGGACGCCGGCGTCGTGAAGACCTACGCGGTGCGGAACGAGGTCGAGGCGGCGCACACGGCGACCGCGCTGCGCTGGGTCACCGGTGAGAAGGCGGCCGTCGTGACGTCGATCGGTCCGGGCGCGCTGCAGGCCATGGCGGGCTCGTTGGCGGCGAGCAGCGACGGCATCGGCGTGTGGCACCTCTACGGGGACGAGACCACCGAGGACGAGGGCCCCAACATGCAGCAGATCCCGCGACCCGAGCAGGGGCTGTTCCTCCGACTGGCGTCCACGATGGGCCCGGCCTACTCCCTCCACACGCCCGCCGCCCTGCCCACGGCGCTCCGCCGTGGGCTCAACGCGGTGGACCACCCCTACCGTCAGTCGCCCTTCTACCTGCTCCTGCCGCTCAACACGCAGCCCCAGGTCATCTCGCGCTTCAACCTGGCTGAGCTCCCGAGCGGGACCCCGCCCCGGCTGGGCGCCGCCGCCGGTGACTACGGTGGGATCGCGCGCCGCCTCCTGGACGCCGAGCGTGTCGTCATCAAGGTCGGCGGCGGTGCGCTCGAGTGCCGTCAGGAGCTCGAGGCCATCGCGGACCTCGTCGACGGTGTCTTCGTGATGTCGCCGGTCAGCCTGGGGGTCGTTGCGGCCAGCCACCCCCGCCAGATGATGGTCGGGGGTTCCAAGGGCTCACTGAGCGGGAACTTCGCCATGGAGAACGCCGACCTGCTGCTCGCGGTCGGCACCCGGTCGGTCTGCCAGGCCGACAGCTCGCGCACCGGCTACCCGCGAGTCGAGCACGTGGTCAACATCAACGCCGACCTGGACGCGGCGACCCACTACAACCGCACGACCGCACTCGTCGGCGACGCGAGGGCGACGCTCCAGAAGGTGTTGGACGCGCTGCAGGCCCTGGGCCGGGAGCGAGCCCGACCGTCCGACTGGCTCGCGGAGTGCCAGGACGCGCGGCAGCGCTGGGAGCAGGTGAAGGCGGAGCGTCTCGAGACGCCGTCCGTCTTCGACGAGACGTGGGGTCGGGAGGTGCTGACCCAGCTCGCCGCGGTCGATGCGATCGCGGAGTGGGCGGCCGAGCGCCAGGCCGTGACCTTCTTCGATGCCGGCGACGTGCAGGCCGTCGCTTTCCAGATGTCCGCGCAGGAGGAGCCGGGCCAGTCCTTCACGGAGGCCGGAGCGAGCTACATGGGCTTCGCGACGAGCGCCGTCCTGGCGACCGCGGTCAGCGACGAGGACTGGTACGGCGTCGCTGTGACGGGCGACGGCTCCTTCACGATGAACCCCCAGGTCCTGATCGACGGGGTCGCCCACGGCGCCCGCGGCTGCGTGGTCGTCCTCGACAACCGCCGGATGGGCGCCATCTCCAGCCTGCAGATCGAGCAGTACGGACATGACCACGCGACGTCCGACGCCGTGCCCGTCGACTACGTCGCCTGGGCGCGATCGGTCGAGGGCGTCAGCGCGATGCACGGCGGCTATGACCGGGAGTCGCTGCGGGCGGCGCTCGAGACCGCGCGGGCCCACCCGGGCCTGTCCCTCATCCACGTCCCCGTCTACTTCGGGGACGCGCCCGCCGGTGGCCTGCCGTCCTACGGCAGGTGGAACGTCGGCCCCTGGGTGGACGCCACGCAGCGCACCCGTCACGAGATCGGACTCTGAGATGACCACCATCGCGATCGAGGCACGCGACCTCCTGCCGCAGCAGGCGCTCTACATCGACGGCACCTGGCGTCCGGCCGCGGACGGCCGGACGGCGCCGGTCGAGAACCCCGCGACGCAGGAGGACTTCGCGTCGGTCCCGCTCGCCACCGACGCCGATCTCGACGCGGCTCTCGAGGCCGCCGCCTCCGGGTTCCAGCGGTGGCGGCGTACGTCGGCCTGGGAGCGGTCCGACATCCTGCGCCGGTTCGCGGCCGCCATCCGTGACGAGGCCGACCGGTTCGCGCACGTGATGACGCTCGAGCAGGGCAAGCCGGTGGCCCAGGCCCGCGGTGAGGTGCTTGCCTCCGCCGACCAGTTCGACTGGTACGCCGACGAGGCGCGCCGCATCTACGGACGCACCGTCGACGGCCATGACGTCGGCGCGCGGATCCTCGTACGCCGCGAGCCCGTGGGCCCGGTCGCGGCGTTCGCCGCCTGGAACTTCCCCTCGCTGCTGACCGCCCGCAAGATCGCTCCGGCCCTGGCGGCCGGCTGCTCCGTGGTGGTGATGGCACCGATCGAGGCACCGTTCAGCACGCTCCTGTTCGCCGAGGTGGCCGAGCGTGTCGGCCTGGTGCCGGGGGTGCTCAACGTCGTCACCGGCGATCCGGCCCACGTCTCCGCGCACCTCATCGCCTCCGACGTGATCCGCAAGGTCACGCTGACCGGCTCCGTGCCGGTGGGCAAGACCCTGGCGACGCAGGCCGCCCGGGGGATGAAGGCCACCTCGATGGAGCTCGGCGGTCACGCACCCGTGCTGGTGTTCCCCGACGTCGACGTGCGCGCGACCGCGCGGCTGTGTGCGCAGGGCAAGTTCCGCAACGGCGGCCAGGTCTGCATCGCGGCCAGTCGCTTCCTGGTGCACGAGGCGATCGCTGAGGAGTTCACCACGGCGTTCGTCGAGGCGACCCAGGCACTTCGCGTCGGCGACGGGTTCGATCCGGCCAGCGACGTGGGGCCCCTGACCACCGACGGCCGCCGGGCCGCCGTGCAGTCCCTGGTCGACGACGCGGTCGATCAGGGCGCGCGCCTGCTCGTGGGCGGGAGTGCCCCGCAGGACTGGCAGGTCGGTTACTTCTTCGCCCCGACCGTGCTGGCCGACGTCACGGCCGACATGCGGGTGATGCAGGAGGAGCCGTTCGGTCCGATCGCGCCGATCACGACCTTCGCCGGGTTCGACGAGGCCATCGCCTTGGCGAACTCGACGCCGTACGGCCTCGGCGGCTTCGTCTTCACCAACGACCTCACCACCGCGTTCCGTGCCTCCGAGGAGCTCGAGGTCGGCATGGTGGGCGTCAACCACCTCACCATCGCCACCGCGGAGGCACCGTTCGGCGGCGTCAAGTTCTCCGGCCACGGCCGCGAGGGCGGGAGCGAAGGCATCGAGAGCTACACCGTCACCAAGTACGTCAGCATGCGGCTGGGGGAGCGGGCATGAAGCACGAGCTGCCCGGCGTCGACGGCTCACTGACGTCGTACGGCGACCTGGGCTTCAGCCGCTTCCTCCGGCGCGCGTTCCTGTCCTCGGCGGGATTCGACACCGAGGACCTGGACCGGCCCGTCGTCGGCATCGCGAACACCAGCAGTGACTACACGACCTGTCACCGGGAGATGCCGCAGCTGGTGGAAGCGGTCAAGCGCGGGGTGCTGGAGGCGGGCGGCCTGCCGTTCGTGTTCCCGACGATCTCGCTGCCCGAGATCCTGCTCTCGCCGACCTCGATGCTCTTCCGCAACCTCATGGCCATGGAGACCGAGGAGATGATCCTCGCCCAGCCGATGGACGCGGTCGTGCTCCTCGGCGGCTGCGACAAGACCGTGCCTGCTCAGCTGATGGCTGCCGTCTCCGCCGACGTCCCGGCGGTCGAGGTGGTGGCCGGGCCGATGTTGACCAGCTCGTGGCGCGGTCAGCGGCTCGGGGCGTGCACCGACTGTCGCGGTATGTGGAGCCGCCATCGCGCCGGCGAGCTCGACCAGGCCGAGATCGTCGACGTCCAGGGCGCGCTCGCCACCACCGGTGGAACCTGCATGGTGATGGGAACGGCGTCGACGATGGCCTGCGTCTCCGAGGCGCTCGGGCTCAGCCCGGCGGGTTCGGCGACGGCTCCGGCCGCGACCGGTGACCGGCTCAGGGTCGGCTCCCACTCGGGCCGGATCGCGGTCGCGGCGGCTCTCGCCGGCCGACGGCCGTCCACCCTGCTCAGCAGCGGCAGCTTCCGCAACGCCGTCACGGTGTTGATGGCGATCGGGGGCTCGACCAACGCGATCATCCACCTGCTGGCGATCGCCCGTCGCGCCGGAGTGCACCTCACCCTCGACGACATCGACGCGATCGCTCGCAGGGTCCCCCTGCTCGTGGACTGCAAGCCGTCGGGAGTCGGCTACCTGGAGGACATGCACCGTGCCGGCGGCGTGCCGGTCCTGATGAAGACGCTCGAGCCGTTGCTCGATGTCTCCGCGCCGATGGTGGAGGGCGGAACCCTTGCCGAACGGCTCAGCGGCGTCGCGGCTCCCGAGCCGTGGCAGACGACGATCCGGCCGCTGAGCGACCCCCTGGGACCTGAGCGCGCGTTGGCCGTGCTGCGCGGCAACCTGGCCCCGGACGGAGCGGTGATCAAGCTGTCGGCGGCGACCCCGGAGCTGACGGTGCACGAGGGTCCCGCGGTCGTCTTCGAGTCTGCCGACGATGTCGCTGCGCGGATCGACGACCCGGAGATCGAGATCGGGCCCGACACGGTCCTGGTGCTGCGCAACGCCGGGCCGGTCGGGTCCGGGATGCCGGAGGCGGGCTCGTTCCCGGTGCCCAAGCGGCTGGCCGAGCAGGGTGTGCGCGACATGGTCCGCATCTCCGACGCACGGATGAGCGGCACGTCGTACGGCACCGTCGTGCTGCACGTCTCGCCCGAGGCCGCTGTCGGCGGACCGCTCGCCCTGGTCCGCGACGGGGACCGGATCCGCCTCGACGCCCCGAGCGGTGTGCTGACCCTCCTCGTCGCCGACGACGAGCTCGAGCGCCGCCGCGCCGCGTGGACGCCACCTCTGCGTGCCGCCCGAGGCTGGCGCCGCATCCACGCCGATCATGTACTCCAGGCGTCGCAGGGCGCCGACTTGGACACCCTGGCACCTGCCGAGGGAACCGCCTGGAGAAGGGGACACGATCATGATGGCTGATTCGACGCGGCACGACTCCGACGAGCCGACGAGGGCGAGGGCAGCCGGGGCGCTCGCCTCCGGCCTCGACATCCTCGAGGCCCTGGCGGCCACGCCCGACGGCATGGGGGTCACCGCTGTCGCGCGCGCCGTCGGCCAGGACAAGGGCAACGTGCATCGGCTCCTGCGGGTGCTCGAGGAGCGGGGCTACGTCGAGCAGGACGAGGGAACCCGCGGCTACCGCGCCTCGGTGCAGCTCGTTGCGCTCGCCAGCTCGCTGCTGCGCAACCTCGACGTCGTCGGCGTCGCCCCGCAGATCATGCGCGAGCTCTCCCGCCAGACGGGCGAGGCGGTCCACCTGGCCAGGCGGACCAAGGGCGGAGCGGTCTACATCGCTCAGGAGCGACAGGGCGGCGGCATCGTCACGGTCGAGACCGAGATCGGTGCGCAGCCGGTCATCCACGCCACCGCGACCGGCAAGGCGATCTACTGCATGGCGTCCGGGGCGGAGCTCCAGGCGATGGTGCAGCTGCCGCTGAGGAGCTACACGATTCGGACGCTGACCTCGATGGAGGCGCTGGAGTCCGATCTGGCGAAGGTGAGGGAGCGCGGGTACGCCGTCGACGACGAGGAGCTCAACCTCGACGTCCGCTGCGTCGCCGCCCCGATCTTCGACGTCTACGGAGTCCCGGTGGCGAGCATCGGGCTCTCCGGTCCTGCGGCACGGGTGAGCCTGTCGCGGGTCGACGATCTCGGACAACAGGTGCGCACCGCAGCGGTGCGGATCACACAGGAAACGGGTGGACACGTCCCCGCCAGGTTCGGTGTCCACCCGACAACATCCATGGAGGATCACGAATGATGCAGCACAAGTTTACGCGAGTGGCGCGGGTGACCGCGCTCGGCGCCTCAGCCGTGCTAGGGCTCGGCACCTTGGCCGCCTGCGGGGGCGGTGGCTCCTCCGACGGTGGCGCCGACGCCCCCAGCTCGGTGAGCATCGAGCACTACTTCAGCGACACCTTCGGTGCGACGGCGTTCAAGACGATCGTGCCGACCTGTGAGAAGCAGACCGGCCTGACGATCAAGAACGCTCCGACCGACCAGGAGGCGTTCAAGGACCAGATCCTCGTCCAGCTCGCCGGCGGCAACCCGCCCGACACGTTCTCCTACTGGGCCGGCGCCAAGACCCAGTACCTCGTCGACCAGGGTTCGCTCGCCCAGCTCGACGACGTGTGGGCCGCGGACAAGATCGACGACTCGATCCCGACGTCGATCTCCGACAACGCCTCGGTGTACGACGGCCACAAGTTCCTGCTTCCGTTCGCCTACCACTACGTCGGGCTCTTCTACAACGTCGACGTCATGAAGAAGGCCGGCATCACCACGATGCCGAAGACCTGGGACGAGCTGATGGACGCTGCCGCGAAGCTGAAGGCCGACGGCGTCACGCCGTTCGCCCTGGGGTCGAAGGACCGCTGGCCCGCGCAGTTCTGGTTCGACTACCTGCTCCTGCGCACGGCCGGGGCGGACTACCGCGCGAAGCTGATGGCGGGGGATGCGAGCTACACCGACCCCGAGGTCAAGACCGCGTTCTCGATGTACAAGGAGCTCTTCGACAAGGGCTACTTCAACGACAGCCCCAACGGCATCGACGCCAACCAGGCCGCCGACCTCGTGGCCAACGGCACGGCCGCGATGACCCTCAACGGAACCTGGACCACCGGCTACTGGGACAGCAACAAGTTCCCGGCCAAGACCGGCTACGACCTCTTCCCGTTCCCCGAGGTGACCGCGGGCGTCCCGCAGGCGGCGCTCGGCCCGATCGACGGCATCGCCATCTCGGCTGCCGCCGGCAACAAGTCCGGCGCGGAGAAGCTGATCGGGTGCCTCGCGGGCCCCGAGGCCCAGCAGGCGATGGCGCTCTCCGAGGGCGCTCTCGCGCCCAACCAGGACGCCGACCTCAGCTCGCAGAACGAAGTGATGCAGACCGCCGCACGGCTCGTGCAGGACGCGGACACCTTCAACTTCAACTACGACCTGGCGACCAGCCCGGAGATGTCTGATCCCGGCCTGGACTCGATCCAGAAGTTCGTCGACGACCCGTCCACGCTCGACGAGGACCTCGACGCGATGCAGACCGTGGCAAAGGGCGTCTTCGGTCAGTGAGCCCATCCCACGTCGGGACGGCGGTGGCATCGCCGTCCCGACGTGCCCTTCCATGCCAGAACGGAGGCGTCATGCCGCCCCGAGCCACACGTTGGTCTGTCGCGTTCCTCGTCTTTCCCGTCCTCGCCTACGGCGTGGCGGTGATCGGCCCAGCCCTCTACTCCTTCTACTACAGCTTCACCGACTGGCACGCTGTCGGTGGCACCGCTGAGTGGGTGGGCCTGCAGCACTACCGCACGATGGCCTCCGACCCCGCCTTCTGGCACGCCTTCTGGAACACCGCCCTGTGGACGGGAGTGGCCGTCGTGGTGCCGACCACGGCCGGACTCGCACTCGCCGTCCTGCTCAACACCATCAGACACCTGCAGCGGCTGGTGAAGTCGCTGTTCTTCCTGCCGATCGCGCTGTCGCTCGTCGTCATCGGTCAAGCCTGGCAGTGGATCTACCGGGGTGATGACGGTCTTCTCAACATCGTCCTCCGCAACGTCGGGCTCGCGTCGTGGCAGCACGACTGGCTCGCCGACCCGCAGACCGCCCTGTGGGCCGTCATGGTGACCTGGTGCTGGCAGCAGGTGTCTCTCGCGATGGTCATCTTCCTGGCCGGCTTGACGGCTGTCCCGGCGGAGCTCGTGGAGGCTGCCCACCTGGACGGCGCGGGCGCCTGGCAGCGGTTCTGGCACGTGACGCTGCCGTCCCTGAACCCGGCGTTCACCGTCGTCGTCTCCCTGTCGATGGCCAACGCGCTGAAGAACTTCGACATCGTCAAGGTCATGACCGATGCCGGCCCGTTCAAGGAGACCGAGACACTCGCGTACTTCGTCTACCGCACCGGCTTCACGGGCGCCCACGACTTCGGCTACTCAAGCGCGGTCTCGGTCGTGCTCTTCCTCATCACGCTCGTCGCAGTCGGCCTCTTCATGGCCTGGTCCAACAGAGGGGAAGGTGCACGATGAGCATCACAGCCACCGCCGCCGGGTCGTCCGGCACGGTCTCGGGCTCGGCCCCGGCCGACACCGGGTCGCCCCTCGACCGGCACGGCCGGGGCACCCGGGTCGCCACGTTGATGCTCGCCCTGGTCGTCGCGGTCGTCTTCCTCATTCCTGTCGTCGGGGTGCTGATCACCTCGTTCCGGACCAACGGCGACGTGTCGGCCCACGGGCTGTGGACACTCGGCGGCGATGGAACCACCGGCAACTACGCGGAGGCGTGGGGCGCGGGCAATGCGCGCGCCTATCTCCTCAACTCGATCCTGGTGACCGTCCCGGCGACGATCGTCTCGGTGTTGCTCGGCACGCTGGTCGGCTACGTCGTCGGTCAGCTGCGCCCGCGCGGCTCGGCGGCGATCACCCTGGTCTTCGTGGCGGGCCTGTTCGTGCCGCCGCAGATCCTGCTGATCCCGCTCTTCAAGTTCTTCAACCTCAACGGGCTCTACGACACCCTCTGGCCGATGATCATCGTGCACAGCGGCTACGGCGTGTCGCTGTGCACGTTGGTGATGCGCAACTTCTTCCGCGCCGTCCCGGACGAGCTGCGGGAGTCGGGACTGGTCGACGGAGCCAGCGAACCCCGCATCCTGGTCTCGATCATCGCCCCCATGGCACGCCCGGCTCTCGCGGCGCTGGCGACCCTGCAGTTCACGTTCATCTGGAACGACTTCCTCTATCCGCTGATCTTCACGCTCACCGACGAGCGCAAGACGATCATGGTCGGGATCCTCGCCCAGCAGGGCCAGTTCTCCGTCGCCTACGGCACCCAGGCCGCCCTCTCCGTGATCGCGAGCGTGCCGACGATCGCCGTCTTCATCCTCTTCCAGAAGCACTTCATCGCGGGTCTGACGACCGGCGCGGTCAAGGGCTGAACCCCACCACCTAGGAGAACCACATGATCCGCGTAGGGATCATCGGCTGCGGCCGCATCTCGGACCTGCACGCCAACGCCTACCTCGCCCACCCCCAGGCGACGATCGTCGCGGTCGCCGACCCTGACGCCGACAACCGCGACGCGCGCGGGGAGGCCTGGGGCGTGCCGGCGTCGGCCCGCCACGAGGACTATCGCGACCTGCTCGCTCGCGCGGACGTCGACGCGGTCGAGATCCTCGTGCCCCACCACCTGCACTCGGCGATCACCCTCGACGCGATGGACGCCGGCAAGCACGTCTCCCTGCAGAAGCCGATGGCGCTCTCGCTCGACGAGGCCCGGGCGATGGTGGTGCGCGGGGCTGAGCGCGACGTCGTGTTCAAGGTCTTCGAGAACTTCGTCTTCTACCCGCCGGTCGTGCGCGCCAAGGAGTTCGTCGACAACGGCGAGATCGGTGACGTGCTGAGCATCCGCATCAAGTCCAACGCCGGCTGGAGCCCGACGGAGTGGAGCGTGCCGGCCGCTGCCGCCGCCTGGCGGGTCGACCCGGACAAGTGCGGCGGCGGGCCGCTCGTCTTCGACGACGGGCACCACAAGTTCGCCATCGCCTGGCACTTCCTGGGCTTAGCCGAGCAGGTGAACGCCTTCATCGGGTACTCGCCCGAGACGGGCCTGGACTCGCCGTCGATCGTCTCCTGGCGCCACCCGGGTGGTGCCGTGGGCTCGCTCGAGGCCGTGCACTCACCCCAGCTCCGACTGCAGACCCAGCAGTACGCCCAGGACGACCGCGTCGAGATCACGGGCACGCGCGGCGTGATCTGGGTGACGCGAGGCCACGGGAGCATGCTCGACGTACCCCCGGTGGTTCTCTACCGGGACGGCGAGACCCGCGGCTTCAGCGACATGCAGACCGGGTGGGACGTGAGCTTCCTCGACTCGGGCCGGCACTTCATCGACGCGCTCCTCGACGGCTCGGCGCCGGCGCTGACGGGGGAGCAGGGGTGCGAGGTGCTCGCCTTCGCCCTCGCGGCCCAGGAGTCCGCTCGCGTCGGTGCTCCCGTGGCTCCCCAGACCATGAGCACCGGCGCCGTGCCGGGGCCCGGGCAGCGGGTGACGCGTGGCTGACTTCGTCGGCGCCTTGGACCAGGGCACGACGAGCACGCGGTTCCTGGTCTTCGCCCACGACGGTCACGTGGTGTCGACCGCGCAGCTGGAGCACCGCCAGCTCATGGCCCACCCCGGCTGGTTGGAGCACGATCCGGTCGAGATCTGGCACAACACCGTGAGCGTGGTCGAGGAGGCTCTCCGCCGCGCCGGTCTCACCGGTCGCGACCTCGCCGCGGTGGGGGTCGCCAACCAGCGTGAGACGACGGTGGTGTGGAACCCGCGCACGGGTGAGCCCTGGGCCAACGCGATCGTCTGGCAGGACACGCGCACGGCGGACGCGGTCGCGGCCCTGTCGCCCGCGCAGAGGGATCTGCTGCGGCATCGGAGCGGCCTCCCGCCTGCGGCGTACTTCTCGGGCACGAAGCTGCAGTGGCTACTGAACCGTGTGCCCGGGCTGCTCGAGGCGGCCGAAGCCGGCGAGGCCGTCTTCGGGACGATGGACAGCTGGTTGGCCTGGCACCTCACCGGGGGAGTCGACGGTGGCATCCACGTCACCGACGTGACGAATGCCAGCAGGACCATGTTCATGGACCTCGAGCGGCTCGCCTGGGACGACGAGCTGCTCGAGCACTTCGGGGTTCCGCCGCGGATGCTGCCGGTGATCAGGCCGTCCTCGGTCCGGGGCGGCTACGCCCAGACGGCCGTCGGTGGACCCCTGGGTGGCCACGTCCCGGTCGCCGCGATGCTGGGCGACCAGCACGCCGCCGCCGTCGGCCACCTCTGCCTGCAGCCTGGCGATGCCAAGAACACGTACGGGACGGGGAGCTTCCTGCTGCTCAACACCGGCGCCGAGCTCGTCCGCTCCCGCCATGGCTTGCTCTCGACCGTCGCGTACCAGTTCGGTGACGAGCCGCCGGCCTATGCGTTGGAGGGGTCGATCGCGGCGACGGGATCGGCGGTGCAGTGGCTGCGCGACCAGCTGGGCGTGATCCGCGACGCCGCCGATGTCGAGGCGCTCGCGCGGGAGGTGGACGACAACGGTGGCGTCTACTTCGTGCCGGCCTTCTCCGGCCTGTTCGCACCCCACTGGCGCGCGGATGCCCGCGGCGTCGTGGTCGGGCTCACGCGGCACAGCTCGAAGGAGCATCTGGCTCGGGCGACCCTGGAGGCGATCGCCCACCAGACCCAGGACGTGATCGCGGCGATGGAGCTGGACTCGGGCGTCGTGCTCGACGTGCTGAAGGTCGACGGTGGCGTCACCACGAACGATCTGTGCATGCAGATCCAGGCCGACGTGCTCGGCGTGCCGGTCGTGCGGCCCGCGATCACCGAGACGACAGCCCTGGGGGCGGCGTACGCCGCGGGCATGGCAGTGGGGTTCTGGACGTCGTTCGACGAGCTTCGTCGCTCGGAGCGCTCCGAGACGCGGTGGGAGCCGCGATGGAGCGCCGGGCGGCGCAGCTCGGCGCGTGAGGAATGGGGACGTGCGGTGGACCGCACCCTGGGGTGGGAGTCAGCGTGAGTCACGAGGATGCCGGAGCGTGGGGGCCGCGTGAGCGCCAGGAGGCGTTCGCGGCCTTGAGGACGGCGGAGCTCGACGTCCTGGTCGTCGGCGGCGGCGTGGTGGGCTGCGGCGTCGCGCTGGACGCCGCCACCCGCGGGCTGCGCGTCGGGCTGGTGGAGGCCGGCGACTTCGGCAGTGGCACCTCGAGCCGGTCGAGCAAGCTCATCCACGGAGGGCTGCGGTACCTCGAGCAGCTCGACGTCGGGCTGGTCCGCGAGGCCCTGCGCGAGCGCTCCCTCATCCTGGGCTCGCTCGCCCCGCACCTGGCACGCCCGGTGCCGTTCCTCTACCCCCTGACGCACCACGGCTGGGAGCGTCTCTACGTCGGCACCGGCGTTCTGCTCTACGACACGCTCGGCGGCCGCCACGGCGTGCCGGGCCACCGCCACCTGGGCAAGCGACACGCGCTCCGGCAGTTCCCGGGCCTACGTCCGGAGACTCTCGTCGGCGCGGTGCGCTACTTCGACGGGCAGGTCGACGACGCCCGCTACACGCTCTTCCTCGCCCGGACCGCCGCGCGCTACGGCGCCGTGTGCCTCAGCAGTGCGCGCTCGCAGGAGCTCATCGAGGAGGACGGCCGGGTCGTCGGCGCCTGGATCCGCGACGAGGAGTCCGGCGAGCGTCACGCAGCGCGGGCCCGGCACGTCATCAACGCCACCGGAGCGTGGACCGGTGAGACCTTGGCCGGCGCCGGCCGGCCAGCACCGTTCTCCGTCCGCGCCTCCAAGGGTGTGCACCTGGTCGTGCCGCGTGACCGCATCGAGGCGACGGTCGGCATGATCAGCCGCACCGAGAAGAGCGTCTTGTTCATCATCCCCTGGTACGAGCACTGGCTGGTCGGCACGACGGACACCCCGTGGCAGGTCGAGGGCTGGAGGGCGGTCGCCACCGGGCGCGACATCGACTACCTCCTCGACTGCGCCAACCGGCTCCTGCGGGTGCCCCTCTCGAGGGCTGACGTCGTCGGCGTCTACGCCGGGCTGAGGCCCCTGCTCGCCGGGGACACGGACGAGACCACGCAGCTCTCCCGCGAGCACGCGGTGGCATCGCCCGTTCCGGGCCTGACGGTCGTCGCGGGCGGGAAGTACACGACGTACCGGGTGATGGCCCGCGACGCGGTCGACGCGGCCCTGGCCGAGCGGGCCGCGACGGTTCCGGCGTCCTGCACGGAGCGGATCTCGCTGCTCGGCGCCGAGGGCTACGACGCCGCGTGGAACAGCCGCCGACGGCACGCCGCCGCCAGCGGGTTGTCCGTGGACCGCCTCGAGCGGCTCCTCCACCGCTACGGGACCCTGACGAGCCAGCTGCTCGACCTCGTGCGCGTCGACCCGAGACTCGCCGAGCCGGTCCCCGGAGCAGAGGGCTACCTCGCGGCCGAGATCCACTACGCCGCGTCCGCGGAAGCCGCCCTCCACCTCGACGACATCCTCGTGCGCCGCACCCACATCGCGATCGAGACGCGTGACCGCGGCCGACGGGCAGCACAGAGCTGCGCCGAGATCGTCGCGCCGGTGCTGGGCTGGGACGACGCGACGGCCGCGCGCGAGGTAGGTGCCTACCGCGCACTCGTGGATGCCGAGGTCGAAGCCGAGGCGGCCTCGGACGACGCCGCGGCCAGTGCAATCCTGGCGCGCGCCGTCGGCGGCAGGGGTGCGCTCGCGCGCTCGTGACCTTGGGCTCTGGCCGTCGCACTCCCGAAGCGGGACGCTCGAGGCGTGTCGAAGACCCGGGGCCGGCGGGCCTGGCTCCCGCCACGGTGGTTCGTGAGGACCTTCTGGCACGCCCACCGGGCGCTGGTGCGGCGTACCGACGGCAGGCGCGGGCTCTGGCTGCCGAAGAAGGACGGCTGGGGCGCGCTGCGGCTCACCACGACCGGTCGCCGCACCGGCCAGGAGCGGCAGGTCGTGGTCGGCTACTTCGAGGACGGTCCCGACCTCGTGACGATGGCGATGAACGGCTGGGGTGCGGCCGAGCCCGCCTGGTGGCTGAACCTCCAGGAGGAGCCGCACGCGGTGGTGCAGACCAAGGACGGCACCCACCTGGTCCGGGCGCACCGGGCCGAGGGAGCAGAGCGCGAACGGCTCTGGGCCCGGTGGGCCGAGCTGGACAAGAACCTGGACGCGTACGCCGCCCGCAGGCCGGGCGAGACCGCCGTCGTGGTGCTCGAGAAGGTCGCTGAGCACCAGGACTGACCCGGCCGGAGAATCGCTCCCGACCTGCGGGAGGGCGGTCGCGCGGGGTCAGAACCTCAGCACGAACCGGCCGCGGAAGCCGCCGTGCTCCATGCGCCGATGCGCCTCCGGCGCCTCCTCGGGCTGGAGGACCGCGGTGGCCCGCGGGGTCAGCACGCCGTCCGCGACGGCGTGCCCGAGCGCGTCGAGCTTCGCGTGCGCGTGGTACTCGTCGTCGACCCAGGCAGCGGCGTACCTGATGCCGCGAACCGGCTCGCCGATCCACCGTCGCAAGGAGACGAAGACACCCTCGTCTTGGAGGGCCGGCAGGACCTTCTCGTGCAGCAGCGCCGTGTCGGCGACAGCGTCCACGCCGCCCGGAACGACCGCGCGGATCTCGTCCGCCACGCCGTCACCGCGCGCGACGACATGGTCGGGGCCCAACGACCTGACCAGGGGAGCGTCGTGCGGCGCAGCATCGGCGACCACGACCAGCCCGCGCGACTTCGCGAGCTGGACGAGGTAGTTGCCGACCACTCCAGCCGCCCCGGTCACGGCGAGAGTCTGGCCGGCTCGCAACGAGACGAGCTCGAGGATCTGCAGGGCGGTGAGGCCGTTCATCGGCAGGGTGGAGGCTTGCTCGAACGACACTCCCTCGGGGATCTCGGTGAGCGTGTCGTCCGGGGCGAGGAGGTACTCGGCGTACGCACCTCCTCGCGCGGAGATGGGTCTCGCCATCGCCATCACCCGATCACCGACGGCCCAGCGGCTGTCGGCGCCCACCACGTCGACCTCGCCCGCGGCGTCCATCCCGGGGACGTACGGCGGGCGCAGGTCGCCGACGCCGAACAGGCCGGCGCGGAACGCGATGTCGGTCGGGTTCACCGCCGCCGCCCGGACTCGGATGCGGACCTCGCCGGGTCCCGGACGAGGATCCGGCGAGGTGTGGACGCCGAGGACCTGCGGCCCTCCGAACTGCTCGAACCCGATGACCTTCATGCGCTGTGCCCGCTCTCTCGACCAATGCCAACGCCAACGTTGGCGTTGGTTCGAAGGTAGCAGCCGGACCAACGTCACCGTTGGCTAGGTTGTCCTCGTGGCCCGCGATGTCGACCAGACCAAGCAGCGCCTGCTGGCAGCCGCGGCGGCGGAGTTCGCGGCGCACGGCATCGACGGGACGACGGTGACGCGCATCGCCGCGCTGGCGGGGGTCAACAAGGAGCGCCTCTACGCCTACTTCGGGGACAAGGACGCGCTGTTCGACACCGTGCTCACCGAGGCCCTCGAGGAGCTGTCTCGGGCGGTGGCCCCCTCGGGGCTCAGGTTCGAGGACCTCGGCGAGTTCGCGGGCCGGACCTTCGACTACTACGGCGAGCATCCCGAGCTCGCCCGGCTGCTGCAGTGGGAGGGGTTGCGCGGGGCCCCGCCGGTCAACGAGCAGGGCCGCCTGGCCCACTACCGGCGCAAGGTCGCGGCGACGGAGCAGGCGCAGCGCGACCGCGTCATCGACGCCGGCATCGACGCCGGCCACCTGATGTTCATGATCATCGGGCTCGCGGCCTGGTGGTTCGCGGTGCCACAGCTCGCCGCGATGCTCACGGGCGAAGACGCCGACGAGACCGGCGAGCGGGCGCGCCGGAGAGCCTTCGTGGTCGAGGCCGCGCAGCGCCTGGCCGGCACGGGACCGACCCTCGCCCCACACGAGGATCGACCCGGGCCCGCCGACTGACGAACGGGTCAGCCGACGGTCTCCTGGAGCCGTTGGGAGGTGGCGGCCAGGTCGTGGGCGGCGGCCCGGATGCCCTCGAGCTCGGCTCGGGTGGCACGGGACGCCTCGTCGACGAGCTCGAGGCGTACGCCGCCGCAGGCCGGGCGAGACCCCGGGATCACCGGCCGGCGGTGTTGCTCGCCCACACCGCCCGTGATCCGGCGTAGAGCACCAGGTTGCCGTCGCTCTGCACGACGAGCCGGTCGCCGCCCTTGTTGCAGGGGTCGGGGCTGGGCCGCCACAGCCAGTTGCCGCGCGCGTCGATGAGGGCCAGGCAGCCGTTGTCGTGCAGCTTGAGGTGATGGACCGCCTTGCCGTTGGTGCCGGACGCCCAGATGGCCGATGAGCCGTGGTAGAGCACGAGGTTGGCGTCGGACTGCATGACGAGCCGGTAGGCGCCGTTGCTCGACTGGAGCCACTGGCCCATGTCGAAGTTCTGGTTGCGGTAGAGGGTGTCGCCGCACACCGCCCAGTCGCCGCCGGGGATCCGGTCGATGTACTCGCGCCAGCGCACGGTGGCCGGGTTGCCGTACCGGTTGGTGAGGCAACCTTGCACCGAGGCGTTGGGCACCCAGTGCCGCACGCCACGGTCGTCGACGAAGTAGATGTCTCCGTCGGGGTGGCGGATGTAGCGGTTCTTGAACGTGTTGAGATCGAAGCAGTAGTCCCAGCCCGCGTCCCGGAAGGCGTTCACGTACTCCCGCCAGCGGGTGTCCACGACCGGGGTGCCCGCGCCCGTGCGGCAGTTGTAGGTGAACTCGTCGGGTATCCACGTCCGGGAGTCGTCGGCGTGGATGTAGTGCGCATCGCCGTCGGAATGACGGAGGATCTTGCCGCGCAGGTTCGCCTTGTTCAGGCAGTAGTGCCAGCCGACCTCGGTGATCGAGTCGATCAGGGCGTCGGTGGAGTTGACGACCGGCACGCCCCGGCCGACCTCGCAGTCCCAGGTCGGCGTGTCCGGCACCCACTCCTTGCGACCCTCGTTGTTGACGAAGTACGCCGACCCGTTGGGGCGCCGCACGATGCAGTGCCCACTCGGGTAGCCAGCCGTCCCAGCAGCGGTCAGGTCGTCGACGAAGTAGCGCGGCACTCCGGTGACGAGTCGGCGTCCCTCCGCCCGGTAGCAGGCGTACGAGGGTGCGTCGGGGATCCACCCCCGGGTCCAGTTCGCGTTGATGACGTACGCATCGCCGTCGTCGTGGCGGATGATGTCGCCCGGTCCGGCTCGGACGCACTTCGCGTCCTCGTACCGCTTCTGGGTGAGCCGGCCGACCGGCACCCGGTAGGGCCAGGCGCCGGCCTGGGCCGCCACGCACTCGTAGGTGCCGCCGTCGGGGATCCAGTGCAACCCGCCGCGCTTGTCGATGTAGACGCTGCTCCCGTCGCTCGCGCGGACCGCCTTGCCCTTCACGCCGTTCGCGTCGTAACAGCTGAAGGCCACGTTCGCGACTTGGGTGAGATCCATGACGTAGTAGCGGGGGACCTTGTCCACGACCGCGTGGTCGTTGACCGTGAGGCACTCGTAGGTCGAGCCGTCCGGGATCCACGACCTGGTCCAGTCGGTGTTCACGAGGTAGGAGTCACGGTCCGAGGTGCGGATGATGTCGCCGGGCTTGGCACGCACGCACGCGGCGGGCTCCTGCGGGTCGCCGAAGTTGCCGAGCAGCCGGCGGGGGATCACGTAGGGGTGGAGCGACTTCCCCTGCTGGGTGATGCACTCGTAGGTGCCCCCGTTCGGGATCCAGTGCGGGGTCCGGCGCAGGTCGACGTACCAGCTCGATCCGTCGTCGGCTCGCACCACGTGGCCTGCGGCGGCCGCCGGGTCGGCGCAGTCGAGCGTCGCGTCGGGGCCTGCGGGACGGTCCATGACGTAGTAGCGAGGAACTCCGAGGACCACGGCATGACCGTTGAGTCGCAGGCAGTCGTAGGAGTTGCCGTCGGGGATCCATCGCCGGACCCACCCGTCGGACACGAGGTAGGCGTCACCGTCCTTGGTCCGGATGATGTCGCCGATGCCGGCGCGCACGCAGGCGGCCGCCTCGGTCACCGGCAGGCTCTTCACGTCCGCGTCGACGACGGTCACCACGCGGGCGCCCTGCGCGGCGAGGCATTCGTAGACGCCCCCGTTGGGGATGGCGTGCCGGCCGCCACGCAGATCGACGTACCAGGCCGTGCCGTCCTCGCGCCGGGCGATGTTGCCGAGCAGCGAGGAGACGAGAGGCGGGGTGTCGGTGACATCGAGCGACACGGCGCTGGTGACGCGCTGGTCGGAGATGTCGGTGAAGCTCACGGTGAGGCTCCGTCGGCCCGCGCCGCCGGTCGGTACGCCGAACAGGCGGCCCGAGTCGGGGTCGAGCACGAGCCCCGGAGGGATCGACTCGGTCGTGACCGACCAGCGGCCGGAACGGTTGTCGGCAGTCGCGAGCCGCTGGTCGTAGCTCACCCCGATCACGGCCGGGGGGAGCGATGGCTTGATCGTGGGCTTGGTGAAGCACAGCTTCTTCAGGCTGGTCTTGGCGAAGTCGTGGGAGAGCTCCACGAGCTTCCACTCGCTGCGCCAGGCGTCGAGATGGAGGTCGGCGGCGACGGGCACCGCGGAGAAGACCTCGGCGCAGCCGCGTTCGGCCTCGACGGAGAACTTGGCCTTGATGCTCACCGAGACGCCGAGGCCGACCTTCTTGCCGCCTGAGCCGACGCCGCCGAACAGCTCGAGCTCGAAGCCCGTGGCGACGGACGCCTCCAGTCCGGCGGTGAGGTCGACGTCGATCGGGTCCGGGTCGAACGAGACGTCGAACCGCGGCGACTCGCCCTCCCTCTTCTCGAACGTCGCGACCAGGTGCCGTCGTTGCGAGACGGTTGCGGTGCCCTTGGCCGCCACGTCGAACTCGAACACCGGCCGGATCGCCAGCCGGATCGGCACCGGCCCGACCTGCCCGACCTTCTGGTCGAAGAGCTTCAGGTCGTTCTTCGCCTCGGGGGAGAGCTCGCAGTGGACGCCGAGCTTGACCTCCACCTTGAAGGAGATCGTGACGTCGCCGCTGACCTGGTAGTAGAGGTAGCGCGTGGGGTCATCGAAGTCGGCGTCGGCACCGAAGTCGGAGAACGTGATGTCGATCGGTACGACGTCGGGGTGGACGAACACGTCCGAAGCATTGAGCGTGTGCCGCCGGTCCTTCCGCTCGGTGCACGAGAACAGCCGCGGCTTGACACTCACGCGGGTGGTCACGGAGCGCTGCTCGAGCTCGGGCGTGAGAGTGCGGACGACCGGTCGCGCCGGTGGTCTCGTCGCGGTGCTGCCGGACGCCATCCATCCGGATCCCGGCGTGCGGGCTGTCTGCGCCGCCCAGGAGGAGACGGTGGTGGCGGTGCTGGCCGGTGCCGGCCCGCTCGCCGCAGGCGTCACGGCGCGTGCGCCCGGGGCCGCCGCGAGGAGTCCGGCAGCGAGCACGCTGCTCGTCGCGACGACCGCCGCGGACCTCAGCCTGCCGAAGGACCAGCCCATGACCCTCCCTCCCGGACGGAGGCTAACCGCGCGGACGGGGCGCAGCGGCGGGATCTCGGAGCATTCCTCGGCGGTCTGGACCGCGCGGCCGCGTGGTCGCTCGCCTGCATCGGTGGCGGCGAACCGTGAGCGGACCGGGCCGACCCTCGCCCCACACGAGGGTCGGCCCGGGTCCGCCGACTGACGAACAGGTCAGCCGACGGTTTCCTGGAGCCGCTGGGAGGTCGCGGCCAGGTCGTGGGCGGCGGCCCGGATGCCCTCGAGCTCGGCTCGGGTGGCGCGGGACGCCTCGTCGACGAGCTCGAGGGTCGCGGCGATGTCGCGGCCGCGGTCGGCGGCCTCGCCGATGCTGCCGGCGATCGCGGCTGTGGTGGCGGTCTGCTCCTCGACGGCACCGGCGATGGAGTTCTGGAAGTCACTGATCCGGCCGATGATCTCCTGGATCCGGCTGATCTCGGTGGCGGCCTCGGCCACGGCGTTCTGGATCGACTCCACCCGCGTCGAGATGTCCCCGGTGGCGCGGCTGGTCTCCTGGGCGAGCTCCTTGACCTCGCCGGCGACGACCGCGAAGCCCTTGCCCGCGTCGCCGGCCCGCGCGGCCTCGATGGTCGCGTTGAGCGCCAGCAGGTTGGTCTGCTCGGCGATCGCGGTGATCACCTTGACGACGTTCCCGATTTCGGCCGAGGAGTCGCCGAGGGCGCCGACCACCAGCGTCGTGCTGTCGGCGATCTCGACGGCCTCACCGGCGATCCGCGCCAGCGAGGCGGTGTTCTGGGCGATCTCGCTGATCGAGGCGCCCATCTGCTGGGTGCCCGCGGCGACGTGCTCGATGCCGGTGCTGACCTCCTGTGCGGAGCTGGCCGCCGCGGCGGTCTGAGCCGCCGTGCGCTCGGCGGCGCCGGTGATGCCGTCGCTGGTCTCCACGAGACTCGTCACCGCGGCATCGAGCTCGTGGGCGGCGGTGCTGACGCTGGCCGCGACGGCGGCGGAGCGGTCGAGCGTGCCGTTGAGGGCGATCGCGAGCTTCTCCAGCTCGTTGTGACCGCCACCCTCGGGCAGGCGGGTCGACAGGTCCCCGCTGCCGAGCAGTGCGGTGGCCGAGCGGATCGGCCGGACGATCGTGCGGCCGATGAGGAACGCCGCCGCCCCGACGACCGCGATGACGAGCAGGCCGGCGAGGAGCAGGGCCCGAGTCTCGCCCCAGGCGACCGAGCTGACGTCGTCGACGTAGATGCCCGAGCCGATCACCCAGCCCCAGGGCTGGTAGCCCGCGACGTAGGAGACCTTCGGCTGGGGCGCGTCGGCGCCCGGCTTGGGCCACTGGTACTCCACGAACCCGGCGCCCTTGTCGCGGACGACCTGGGTCATCTCGACGAAGAGCTTCTTGCCGTCCGGGTCCTCGGTGCCGGACAGGTCCGTGCCGTCGAGCTCCGGCTTGACCGGGTGCATGATCATCGTCGGCGTCATGTCGTTGATCCAGAAGTACTCCGTGCCGGAGTAGCGCAGCTGCTCGACCGCGGCGAGCGCGGCGGCCTGGGCGTCCTTCTCCGGCATCCGGCCGGCCTCGGCCTCCCCGCCGTAGTAGGTCACGATGCCCAGCGCCGTCTCGACCACGGACTTCGTGGCGTGCTTGCGCTCGGTGAGGATCCGGCTCTCCATCCGAGTGGAGGCCAGGGCGGCGAGGGCCCCGATGCCCACGGTGAAGAGCAGCACGATGACGATCAGCCGCGTCTGGATCGAGGCGGCCTTCAGTGACAGGCGTCGGGTCATACGAGTGCTATCGGCGCCTCCGGGCGGTCCTGAAGCATTTACGTGAACTGGGTCACATTACGGTCGCAACTTGTCCGCTTCGTAGCGCTGACGCGTGGACATGTCGAGTCCGACCGAACCGACCGTTGCGGCTTGTGCGAGACGACGAACACAGTTGGGAGCGCCGTTCCTTACGGTGAGCGCCATGACCAAGGAGACGAGCACCGCAGACAGCGAACTGGGCGTCGTCGGGGCCTGGATCGCCGACCAGCTGCCCGCCCTGATCGAGAAGTACCAGGTCCCCGGGGCGGCGTACGCCGTCCTCGCCGGCGGCGAGGTCATCGACGGCGCCGCGGGCGTGCTGAGCAAGTCGACCGGCGTGCCCGCCACCGCCGACTCGGTGTTCCAGATCGGGTCGATCACCAAGCTGTGGACGGCCACGCTGGTGATGCAGCTCGTCGACGAGGGCAAGGTCGACCTCGACGAGCCGGTCCGCACCTACCTGCCGGAGTTCGAGATCGGTGACAAGCACGCGGCCGCGAGCATCACCGTGCACCAGCTGCTCAACCACACCGCGGGGTTCGAGGGCGACATCTTCACCGACACCGGGGTGGGTGACGACTGCATCGAGAAGTACCTCGGCGTCCTCCACGACGTACCCCAGCTGTTCGCACCCGGCGAGCGCTTCTCCTACAACAACGCCGGCTTCGTCGTCCTGGGCCGCCTCGTCGAGGTGCTGCGCGAGAAGTCGTACGACGACTGCCTGCGCGAGCACCTCTTCGCGCCGCTCGGGCTCACCCACGCCGCCGCCAGCGTCTACGAGGCGATCACGTTCCGCGCCGCGATCGGCCACATCGAGCACGAGCCCGGCCAGCCGGTCCAGCCCGCGCCGATCTGGGCGATGGCCCGGTCGAACTCACCGGCCGGCTCCATGCTCGCGATGAGCCCGCGTGACCTGCTCAGCTTCGCGCGGATGCACCTCGAGGACGGCCGGGCCGCCGACGGCACCCAGGTCCTGGCGCCCGGCACCGCCGCCCGGATGCAGGCCCGCGAGGTCGGCCTGCCCTACCTCGGCATCATGGGCACCTCGTGGGGACTGGGCTTCGAGCGCTTCGACGTCCCCGAGGGCGACATCGTCGGCCACGACGGCAGCACGATCGGCCAGTACGCGTTCATGCGGATGGTGCCGGGCACCGGCGTCGCGGTCGCCGTGCTCACCAACGGCGGCGACGCCATGGCGCTCTACCACGACATCATCGGCCACGTGATCGAGCAGCTCACCGACACCCGGCTGCCCGGCCTCCCGACCCCGCCGACCGACCCGGAGCGCATCGACGCGAGCCGCTACGTCGGCACCTACTCCGCCGACGTGATGGACCTGGTCGTCACCCAGGACGACGAGCGGCGGATCTGGATCGAGCTGATCCCCAAGGGCGAGATCGCCGAGATGGGGGCCCAGCGCGAGATCACCGAGTTCGTGCCGTTCGGCGAGGACAGCCTGATCCCGCTCGAGGCCGACCGCGGCATGCACCTGCCGCATGCGTTCGTCGGCGACGACGGCGAGGGCCACGCCCTGTACCTGCACGTCGGCCGCGCCATCCGGCGCGCCGGAGCCTGACCCCCTACCCGGAGGACACCGTCATGAAGCTGACCGCGACCGCTCTCGGCCTGTGCGTCACCACCGCCCTGCTCGCGGGCTGCGGGGGGAGCGACGATCCGGGCTCCACCAAGAGCGGCGGAGGCGACACCAAGTACGCCGACGGCGGCACGTTCACCATGGCGATCGCGGGCGACCCCGGCAAGCTCGACCCGCAGTCCTCCGCCAGCACCCAGCTGTTCGTGGTCAACCAGCTCGGCTACGACCCGCTCGTCTCCGTCGACCCCGACAGCGGGGAGATCCAGTCGGCGCTCGCCACCGATTGGAAGGTCGACGGCAAGACCGTCACGCTCACCCTCGCCGACGGCATCACCTGCTCCGACGGCAGCAAGTTCACCGCGACCGCGGTGGCCGACAACATCGCCTACGTCGGTGACCCGAAGAACAAGAGCCCCTATCTGGGCACGTTCCTGCCGCCCGGTGCGACCGCGAAGGCCGACGACGCCGCCGGCACCGTCACGATCACGCTCGCCCAGCCCGCGCCGTTCGTCCTCAACGGGCTCGCGAGCCTGCCCATGGTCTGCGAGTCGGGCATGAAGGACCGCAAGGCGCTCGCCAACACGACCGAGGGCACCGGGCCCTACGAGCTGACCGAGGCCGTGCCCGGCGACCACTACACCTACAAGATCCGGGACGGCTACACCTGGGGTCCGAACGGCGCGACCACGGCCGAGCAGGGCCTGCCCGACACCGTCGTGATGAAGGTGATCCAGAACGAGGGCACCTCCGCCAACCTGCTGCTCTCCGGCGAGATCAACGCCGTCTCGATCCAGGGACCCGACGTCAAGCGCCTCGACGCCGCCAACCTGTTCGTCACCAAGACCCCGGCCATGGTGGGGGAGCAGTGGTACAACCACGACGACGGGCACCCGACCAGCTCCGCCGAGGTCCGGATGGGCCTGACCCAGGCTCTCGACCTCAAGGAGCTCGCCTCGGTCGCGACCGCCGGCGAGGGCGCCCCCGCGACGACGCTCGCGGCGATCCAGCCGGTCTCGTGCCCCGGTGACTCGATCTCCGGCGCGCTGCCGGCCCAGGACGTCGACGCCGCCAAGGCCGCGCTCGCGGGACAGAAGTTCACGTTCCTCTACTCCAGCTCCGCAGGCACGGCAGTGGCTGCGGCCGCCGAGCTGGCCGTGCAGGAGTGGGAGGCGGCCGGCGCCACGGTGACCGCGAAGCCGGTCGACGAGACGGCCCTCCAGGGTGCGATCTTCGGCACCGGCGACTGGGACATCGCCTGGGTCCCGCTCAACGTCAACAGCCCCGACCAGCTGGTGCCGTTCCTGTCCGGCCCGGGTCTGGCCGACGGCGGCACGAACTTCTCCGGCATCGACAACCCCGACTACGCCGCCGGGGTGAAGCAGGCGAGCACGATGAACGGCACCGAGGGCTGCGACACCTGGCTGAAGGCCGAGTCGTCGCTCGTCTCTGCCGCGGACATCGTCCCGTTCGCCAACAACCTGGTGAAGACCTACGGCAACGGTGCCGAGTTCGAGTACCCCGGCCAGTTCGTGCCGACCAGCATCCGCATGCTGGCGAAGTGAGCTGAGTCGTCGATGACGTTGGCGAGCTCGGTCGCCGCTGACCCACGGGTGGGAGCGACGTCCCACCCGTGGGTGCGCTTCGGCGTACGCCGGCTCGGGCGGCTCCTGGTCTCGCTGTGGGTGCTGGTCACCGCGTCGTTCCT
The DNA here is from genome assembly GCF_057747975.1 of Nocardia sp. 149-1B. Classification (NCBI taxonomy): domain Bacteria; kingdom Bacillati; phylum Actinomycetota; class Actinomycetes; order Mycobacteriales; family Nocardiaceae; genus Nocardia; species Nocardia sp. 149-1B. Next base: position 2,884,867 of record NZ_CM173233.1, on the reverse strand, counting down.
GATGATCCACCTGATCCCGGGTGACCCGGTGCGCGCGGCCCTCGGCCCGACCGCCCCGGCGTCGCTGGTCGCGGCGCGACGCGCGGACATGGGCCTGGACGACTCGCTGCTGGTGCAGTACTGGCACTACCTGCAGCACCTGGTCACCGGCGACTTCGGGACCTCGATGATCTCCCAGCTGCCGGTCTCGCAGATCGTCTCCCAGCGCCTGCCCGCCACCCTGCAGCTCGCCCTGCTGGCGTTCGTGGTCGCGATCGCCGTCGCGGTGCCCCTCGGGGTGGCGATGGGCGTGCTCACCCGCCGCGGGCACGGCCGGCGCACCGAGCTGGCCTTCACCACCAGCAGCGTGGTCGTGGGCATCGTCCCCGACTTCCTCGTCGGCGTCGGTCTCGTCTACGTCTTCGGCGTCAAGCTCGGCTGGCTGCCGGTCGCCGGCAACGCGAGCCCCAGCGCCTACGTGCTGCCGGTGCTCTCGCTGGCGATCGGCCCGGCGGCCATCCTGGCCCGCATCGTCCGGGTCGAGATGGTCTCGATCCTCGAGGCGGACTTCGTGCGCACCGCCCGCGCGAAGCGGCTGCCCGCGCGCACGATCTATCTCGGCCACGCGCTGCCCAACGCGCTGACCGCGTCGCTGACCCTCGGGGGCCTGCTGCTCAGCGGCATGGTCGCCGGCACGGTGCTGGTGGAGAACGTGTTCGCGTGGCCGGGTCTCGGCAGCACGATCGTGTCCTCGATCCTCAACAAGGACTACCAGGTCGTGCAGGCCATCGTGCTCGTGTACGGCGTGGGCGTGCTGGTCGTCAACACGCTCGTCGACGTCGCGCTCGCCCTGATCGACCCCCGCTCGACGATCCGGGAGGACTGACCGATGCTGCGCCGCTGGACGAGCGTGCTCCGCACCCCGCTGGGCCTGGCGGCGACCGCGCTGACGGCCGCCGTGCTGGTGCTGGCGGTGGTCGCGCCGATGCTCTGGACCGACGACGCGAACGCCGTCGACACCGGCAACATCCTGGCCGGTCCGTCGGGCGACCACTGGGCCGGCACCGACAACCTGGGGCGCGACATCTTCTTCCGCACCCTGGTCGCCACCCGGCTCTCGGTCGAGCTGGCCCTCGCGGCGACCGTGATCGCGATGGTGGTCGGCCTCGTGCTCGGGACGGCCGGCTTCGTGCTCGGCCGGCGCTCCAGCCGGCTGGTCAGCGCGGGCATCAACATCGCGGTCGCGTTCCCGGGCATCCTGCTCGCGCTGTTCTTCGCGGTCGTGTTCGGAGTGGGCGCGACCGGGGCGGTGCTCGCGATCGGGCTCGCGGGCGCCCCGGCGTTCGGCCGGCTGACCCACACGCTGGTGGCCGGCATCGCGTCTCGCGACTTCGTCTCCGCCGCACAGATCGCCGGGGTCGGTCGCCTGCGCATCCTCGTGCGGCACGTCCTCCCCAACATCGCCGAGCCGCTGGTCGTCAACGCCACCATCGGCGCCGGCGGCGCGCTGCTCTCCTTCGCGGGCCTGTCGTTCCTGGGCCTCGGTGTGCAGCAGCCCCACTACGACTGGGGGCGCCTGCTGTTCGACGGCATCAGCTCGATCTACGTCAACCCCGCCGCGGCGCTCGCGCCCGGCGCCGCCGTGCTCATCGCGGGCCTCGCGTTCAACCTGTTCGGTGAGTCCGTGGCCAAGGGCCTCGGCGTCGACGTGGTCGGTGGCATCCCGTCTCTCCCTGCTGTCCCGGTCGCGCTGTCCACCGGCGACGACGCCCGCGTCGAGGAGACCCGCCACGAGGACACCGACATGGTGCTCGACGTCCGCGACCTGGCGGTCACGTTCCCGGGCGCCCGCGGACCGATCCGCCCCGTGCGTGGCGTCAGCTTCGAGGTACGCCGGGGCGAGGCGGTCGGCGTGGTGGGCGAGTCCGGCTCCGGCAAGTCCCTGACCGCGCTGGCGATCTCACGGCTGGTCAGCGAGACGGGCCGCGTCGACGTGTCGCGACTCGAGCTGCTCGGCACCGACCTGCGCGCCCATGACTCCCGCGCCCAGCGCCAGCTGCTCGGCACCTCGCTGGCCATGGTCTTCCAGGACCCGATGACGTCGTTCAACCCCACCCGGCGGATGGGGGGCCAGCTCGCCGAGGTCGCCCGCCACCACCAGGGCATGGACCGCCGTACAGCGCTGGCCCGCGCGGTGGACCGCCTGGGCGCGGTCCGCATCTCCGAGCCCGAGCGTCGCGCGCGGCAGTATCCGCACGAGTTCTCCGGCGGCATGCGCCAGCGGGCGATGATCGGGATGGGTGTGATGGGCAACCCGGCGCTGATCATCGCCGACGAGCCGACCACTGCGCTCGACGTCACCGTCCAGCAGCAGGTGCTCGACCTCCTCCAGGCGATCCGCGCGGCCGACGGCGTCGCGCTCGTGCTGATCAGCCACGACGTCACCGTGGTCGGCGAGGTCTGCGACCGGGTCCTGGTCATGTACGCCGGCCGGATCGTCGAGGACCTGCCGGCGGCGGCCCTCGACGGCGGCGCCCTGCACCCGTACACGCGAGCCCTGGTCGCCGCGGTGCCCGACATGGACACCGACCTCGACCAGCCCCTGGCGGTGATCCCGGGCCGGCCGGTCGACCCCGCCGACGTGCCTCCCGGCTGCGCGTACGCCGCCCGCTGCCCGCTCGCGTCGGAGCGCTGCCGGGTCGAGGACCCCGCGCTCGTGCCGGCCGCACCCGGTCACCGGGTCGCGTGCTGGCACGCCGGCGAGCCCATCGACGTCGAGATCGCCGACCGCGAGGAGGTGCGGGTGCCGTGAGCGACCTGCGCTTCGAGGATGTCTCCGTCTCCTACGGCCGCGTCCGCGCTGTCGACCGGGTGAGCCTCACGGTGCCGGCGGGTCAGGTCGTCGGGCTCGTGGGGGAGTCGGGCTCGGGCAAGTCGACGTTGGCCCGCGCCGCCGTCGGCCTCGCACCGCTGACCGGTGGTCGCATCCTGCTCGACGGCCGGCCCGTGCCCACGCGAGGCCGCCGGCGTCCGCTCCAGATGGTCTTCCAGGACCCGTACTCCTCCCTCGACCCGCGGATGACCATCGGGGAGAGCGTCGCCGAGGCGATCCCGCCCGGCCGGTCGCGCGCGGAGCGGCGTGCCGAGGTCACCCGCCTGCTCGAGCTCGTGCACCTCGACCCGGGGCGCGCCGGCGTACGCCCCGCGCTGCTGTCCGGCGGTCAGCGGCAGCGGGTCGCGCTGGCCCGGGCGCTCGCGGGCGACCCCCAGGTCGTCATCGCCGACGAGATCACCTCGGCGCTCGACGTCTCCATCCAGGGTGCGGTGCTCAACCTGGTGCGCGAGCTCCAGCGCGAGCTCGGCCTCTCGATGCTGTTCATCTCCCACAACCTGGCGGTCGTCCGGTACGTCGCCAGCCACGTCGCGGTCATGCGCGACGGCGTGATCGTCGAGGAGGGCCCGACGGACCGGGTGCTCGCCGACCCCCACCACGACTACACCCGCGAGCTGCTCGCGGCCGTGCCCGGCTCCAGCTCCGGCTCCAACTCCAACCCCAGGAGGACCCCGTGACCCGACGGATGCGCATCGACGACCTCACCGACCTCGCGGTCCCGTCCCACCCGGTCCTCTCGCCCGATGGCGAGCGCGTGGCCTACGTGCTGCGCACGCTCGACCGGGCGGCCGACCGCAGCGTCGACGCGATCTGGACCGTCCCGACCGCCGGAGGCGCACCTCGCCGGTTGACGTCCGGACCGAGCGACACGGCCCCGGCGTGGTCGCCGGACGGCTCGCGGCTGGCGTTCCTGCGCGACGGGCAGGTGCACGTGCTGCCCGCCGGGGGAGCCGAGGGCGGCGACGCCGAGCGGGTCACCGACCTGCCCCTCGGCGCCGGCGTCCCTGCGTGGAGCCCGGACGGGGACCGCATCGCGTTCACCGCCTCGGTCGACCCGACCGACGGGGCCGGGCCGCTGGTCGCCGCCCGCCTCGACTACCAGGCCGACGGTGCCGGCATGTTCGGCGCGGTCCGCAGCCAGCTCCACGTCGTCGACGTCACGACCCGGACCGTCCGGGTGCTGACCCACGGCACCGAGCACGCCGGCCAGCCCGCCTGGTCGCCGGACGGCCGCACACTGGCGTTCACGCGCAAGGTCGGTGCCGACAGCGACCTCACGTTCCGCACCGCGGTGCACCTGCTCGACGTCGATGACCGCAAGGCGCAGCCGCGCCTGATCGCGCTGGCCCAGGGCGTCGCGGGCACCGTCTCGTTCGCGCGGGACGGCCAGAGCCTGCTCGTCGTGGGCTACCCGGGCGACCCCGTCGGCCACCAGCACCTGCTGCGCGTGCCGCTCGACGGCGGCGAGCCGGTCAGCCTCAGCGGTCACCTCGACCGCAACGTGATGGCCGGCGGGCCGGCGTACCCCGGCGGGCGACCGCAGGAGGACGGCGACGGCCGGCTGCTGTTCTGCCTGCGCGACCGCGGCTGCACCCACCTGTGGGCTCTCTCCGACCGGGGCGACGGCGTCGTGCTCGGTGGTGACGGGCGGGTCGTGTCCGGGTTGTCGGTCGTCGGCGGAACGGCCGTCGTCGTGATCGGCACGCCCACGTCGTACGGCGAGATCGTGGCGCTCGACCTCGCGAGCGGCACCGAGACCGTACTGACCGACCACGGCGCCAGCCTCGGAGACATCGAGCTCTTCGAGCCCGAGGAGCGGACCTTCACGATCTCCGACGGCACCGAGGTGCAGGCCTGGCTGGTCCGCGACCCCGAGCGACAGGGGCCGCGGCCGCTGCTGCTCGACGTCCACGGCGGCCCGCACAACGCCTGGAACGCCGCCGCCGACGAGATGCACCCCTACCACCAGGAGCTGGCCGCCCGCGGCTGGGCGGTGCTGCTGGTCAATCCCCGCGGCAGCGACGGCTACGGCGAGGCGTTCTACGACGGGGTCAACGGCGCGTGGGGCGTCGCCGACCACCGCGACTTCCTCGAGCCGATCGACGCACTGGTGGCCGAGGGCGTGGTGGACGCCGAGCGGCTCGCGGTGACCGGCTACAGCTACGGCGGGTTCATGACCTGCTGGCTCACCGGGCACGACGACCGGTTCAAGGCGGGCGCCGCCGGTGGGGTCGTCAGCGACATGACCAGCATGTACGGCACCTGCGACGACGGCGTGTGCATGAGCTCCTTCGAGCTCGGCGGCACCCCGTGGGAGCAGCAGGAGGCGTACGCCGCGATGTCACCGCTGACCCGGGTGCACCGTGTCGAGACGCCCACGCTGGTGCTGCACGGCGCCGCGGACCTCACCTGCCCGCTCGGCCAGGCCCAGCAGTGGCACACCTCGCTGCGCGGGCGCGGCGTCCCGACCGAGCTGGTCGTCTACCCCGACGCCTCCCACGCGTTCATCCTGCTCGGGCCGCCCTCGCAGCGGCTCGACTACGCCCACCGCGTGGTCGACTGGGTGGAGCGCTACACGCTGCACGACGGGCGGCCGCGTCTCGACATCGCGCACTGGCAGCGTCGTCTGGAGCGGCTGGCGGAGCGCCACGGCATCCCCGGCGCGCAGCTCGGGATCCTGCGCTACGACGCCGAGGGCGCGGACGAGATCGAGGTCGCGACGTACGGCCACCTCAACCTCGACACCCGGGCACCGGTCACCCCCGAGTCGGTGTTCCAGATCGGCTCGATCACCAAGGTGTGGACCGCGACCGTGGTGATGCAGCTGGTCGACGAGGGACTCGCCGACCTCGACGCGCCCGTCGTCGAGGTGCTGCCCGAGCTGCGGCTGGCCGACCCCGACGTGACCAAGCACGTGACGCTGCGCCACCTGCTCAACCACACCAGCGGAATCGACGGCGACGTGTTCACCGACACCGGCCGGGGCGACGACTGCCTGGAGAAGTACGTCGAGCTGCTCGGCGAGCAGACCCAGAACCACCCCCTCGGCGCGACCTGGTCCTACTGCAACGCGGGGTTCTCCGTGCTCGGCCGGGTCATCGAGAAGCTCACCGGCCAGACCTGGGACGAGGCGCTGCGCGAGCGGATCTTCACCCCGTTGGGGATGCGGCACGCGCTCACGCTGCCGGAGGAGGCGCTGCTCCACGCGGCGGCGGTCGGTCACGTCACCCAGGACGGCGTGAAGTCGACCGCCCCGATCTGGCAGCTACCCCGCTCGATCGGGCCGGCCGGGCTGGTCACCGCCAACGCCGCGGACGTGCTGACCTTCGCCCGGATGCACCTCACCGGCGGGCTCGCGCCCGACGGCACCCGGGTGCTGAGCGCCGAGTCGGCCGAGGCGATGGCCGCCCACCAGGCCGACCTCCCCGACAAGTACTCCCTCGGCGACTCCTGGGGCCTCGGCTGGATCCGGTTCGGCTGGGACGGCCGCCGGGTCTACGGCCACGACGGCAACACGATCGGCCAGGCCGCGTTCCTGCGGGTGTTGCCCGACGCGCCGACCGATTCTGGGGAGACCGGCGGCGGGCTCGCGGTCACGATGCTGACCAACAACGACGGCAGCCGCGACCTCTACGAGGAGCTCTACCGCGAGATCTTCGCCGAGCTCGCCGGCGTCGAGATGCCGCACCCGCTGACCCCGCCCGAGCCGCCGTTGGAGGACGCTGCCGGCGCGATCGCGCCGTACGTCGGCACCTATGAGCGGGCCGGGGTGACCATGGAGGTGTACGCCGGCGGCGACGGTCCGATGCTGCGCACCACGCTCACCGGGCCGCTGGCCGAGATGGTCCCCGACCCGGTCGACGAGCACGCACTGGTGCCCTACGCGCCGGGCCTGTTCCTGACCAAGCCGCCGGAGGCGGAGACCTGGTTCCCGGTGACGTTCTACGAGCTCCCGACCGGCGAGCGCTACCTCCACTTCGGTGCGCGGGCCACCCCGAGGGCCGGCTGATGGACCTGTCTCGGATGCTCGCCGACCTGCGCGAGCTGGTCGAGTGCGAGTCGCCGTCGGCCGACCTGGCCGCGGTCGCGCGCTCGGCGGACCTCGTCGCGAGGATCGGCACCGAGCGCCTGGGTGCCGATCCCGAGAGGATCGTCATCGAGGGCCGGACCCACCTGCGGTGGCGGCTCGGCGAGGGCCCGTCGCGGGTGCTCGTCCTCGGCCACCACGACACGGTCTGGCCGGTCGGCACGCTCGCCACGCACCCGTTCACCGTCGAGGGCGACGTGCTGCGGGGACCGGGCTGCTTCGACATGCTCGCCGGGCTGGTGATGGCGTTCCACGCGCTCTCCGGCCTCGACCTCACCGGCGGCGTCACGCTGCTGGTCACCGGCGACGAGGAGCTCGGCTCCCCGTCCTCGCGGGAGCTGATCGAGGACGAGGCCCGGGGTGCCGAGGCCGCGCTCGTGCTGGAGGCATCGGCGAGCGGCGCGCTCAAGACCGAGCGCAAGGGGGTCTCGCTCTACGAGGTCGTCGTCCGCGGCCGCGCCGCGCACGCCGGCCTGGAGCCCGAGTCGGGCGTGAACGCCACGCTCGAGCTCGCCCACCAGGCGCTCGCGGTCGCCGCGCTCGGTGATGCCGAGGCCGGCACCACCGTGACGCCCACGCTCGCCCGGGCCGGCACCACCACCAACACCGTGCCCGCCGGTGGGTCCTTCGCCGTCGACGTCCGGGTCCGCTCGATCGCGGAGCAGGACCGGGTCGACGAGGCGATGCGTGGACTCAGCCCGGTGCTCGACGGCGCGGTGGTCAGCGTGCTCGGCGGACCCAACCGGCCGCCGTTGGAGGCCGCGTCCTCCGCCGCGCTGCTCGACCGGGCCCGCGGCGTCGCCGTACTCCTCGGACTGCCCGAGCCCACCGCCGCGGCGGTGGGGGGCGCCTCCGACGGCAACTTCACCGCCGGCGTCGGCACACCCACCCTCGACGGGCTCGGTGCCGCCGGGGGAGGGGCGCACGCGGACGACGAGCACGTGCTGGTGAGCGAGCTCCTGGGCCGTACGGCGCTGCTGCGCGGGCTGGTCACCGACCTGCTGGCCCAGCCGACGAAACGCCTCGAGCCGACTGGTGCGGCACGACCATGACGACCCCGGAGAACCTGAGCAGCATGGGTGCCGTGAGCAACCTGACCCCCACTGTCGACGCCCCCGTCGACACCGACCTGGACCGCGCGGTGCAGGCGGCCGACGCGGCCGCGCAGGCGGCGCACGTGTCGGTCCGCGAGCTGACCGAGCTGGCCGACCTCGAGCGGGTCGTCGCGCTCTACGCGCGGATCTGGGGCCGTGACACCAACCCGCCGATGACGCTGGAGCTGCTGCGGGCCTTCACCAAGGCCGGCAACTACGTGGGCGGTGCGTTCGACGGTCCCGACTCCGACGAGCTCGTCGGCGCCTGCGTCGGGTTCTTCCACGCACCGGCCGAGGACGCCCTGCACAGCCACATCGCCGGGGTCGCCCCGGAGACTGCGGGACGCAGCGTCGGGTTCGCGCTCAAGCTCCACCAGCGGGCCTGGGCACTGCTGCGCGGGATCTCGGAGATCGCCTGGACCTTCGACCCGCTGGTCAGCCGCAACGCCTACTTCAACCTGGTCAAGCTCGCCGCCGAGCCGGTGGAGTACCTCCCGAACTTCTACGGCGCGATGGCCGACAGCATCAACGGACTCGACGACTCCGACCGGCTGCTGGTCCGGTGGCGCCTGCGCGACCCGGCCGTGGTCGCCGCGTGCTCGGGCGGCGGCACCTCGGCGGTCGTCGACGACGAGCTCGCGGCCGGTGCGGCCGTCGCGCTCGGGGTCTCCGACACCGGCACCCCGGTGCGCGGGCGTCTCGATGCGCGCACCTCGCTGGTCGCGGTGCCGCGAGACATCGCCGAGCTGCGCCGCCGAGACCCCGCGCTCGCCATGCGGTGGCGCACCGAGGTCCGCGAGGCACTCTCGGCGCTGGTGGCCGACGGCGCCCGGGTGACCGGCTTCGACCGCGAAGGCTGGTACGTCGTGCGGAGGACCCGGTGAAGCTCGAGGGCGTCGAGCTGCGGCGCGTCTCGATGCCCCTGGTCTCGCCGTTCCGCACGTCCTTCGGCACCCAGACCGTGCGCGAGCTGATGGTGCTGCGCGTGGTCACCGACGAGGGCGAGGGCTGGGGGGAGTGCGTGGCGATGCCCGACCCGCTCTACTCCTCGGAGTACGTCGAGGCCTGCGCCGACGTGCTGCGCCGCTTCCTGGTGCCGGCACTGGCCGCGGCCGGACCGGTCGACGCCCACGCGGTCGCCTCGGCGCTGTTGCCGTTCAAGGGCCACCGGATGGCCAAGGCGGCGCTGGAGATGGGGGTCCTCGACGCCGAGCTGCGGGCGCAGGGCCGCTCGTTCGGCGACGAGCTCGGCGCCTCCCGCGACCGCGTCCCGTGCGGGGTGTCCGTCGGCATCATGGACAGCATCCCGGCGCTGCTCGACGCGGTCGCGGGCTACCTCGACGAGGGCTACGTCCGGATCAAGCTCAAGATCGAGCCGGGCTGGGACGTCGACCCGGTGCGGGCGGTCCGCGAGCGGTTCGGTGACGACGTGCTGCTGCAGGTCGACGCGAACACGGCGTACACGCTGGCCGACGCCGAGCACCTCGCGCGCCTGGACCCCTTCGACCTGCTGCTCATCGAGCAGCCGCTGGAGGAGGAGGACGTGCTCGGCCACGCCGACCTCGCGAAGGTCATCAGCACGCCGGTGTGTCTCGACGAGTCGATCGTCTCCGCGCAGTCCGCGGCCGCCGCGATCCGGCTCGGCGCCTGCGCGATCGTGAACGTCAAGCCCGGCCGGGTCGGGGGCTACCTCGAGGCCGTCCGCATCCACGACGTGTGCGTCGAGGCGGGTGTACCGGTCTGGTGTGGCGGGATGCTCGAGACGGGACTCGGCCGCGCGGCCAACGTCGCCCTGGCCGCCCTGCCCGGGTTCACGCTGCCTGGGGACACCTCGGCCTCGGGTCGCTACTACCGGGCCGACGTCACCGAGCCGTTCGTGCTCGACGCGGGCCACCTCGCCGTACCCACCGGCCCCGGCCTCGGCGTCGCGCCCCACCCCGACGCCCTCGACGAGGTCACCACCGCCACCGAGTGGGTGCCCGCCTGAGGCGAGCGCTTGCCGCCGACCAACCTGTCGGGCCATACCAACGAGGGCGTCGATCTGGTGCGCCCGCACGAAGTAGGCTCGGGTCACTGACGCCTACGGTCGGAGGGTGCTGACCACGATGACCACCGCTCCGGGTGCCCGGCCGCGGGCCAGCCTCGGCCGGGTCCTCGACGACCTCGGCGCCACGCTGCTCGACCTCGTGTACGGCGACCCGGACGCTGGTCACGACATCGGCGGGGTGGTCATCCACGACCCGGTCGACGAGCCGGTGCTGCCCTCGCACGCCCTGGTCCTCGGGGTCGGTCTCGACGACCCCGACCAGGTGGCCGCGCTCCTGGGCGACCTCGGGCGGCAGGGCGCGGCCGGCCTGGTGCTGCGCGCCCCCGTGCGCCTGACCGACCACCTGCGCCAGGCCGTCGACGCCTCGGGCGTCGCCCTGCTCGCACTCAGCCGAGGAGCACCCTGGGCGCACCTCGCCGCGATGCTCCGATCGCTGCTGGCGGAGGGCGACGTCGGGGTCGCGGAGCCGGAGTCCCTGGGCGGACTGCCGTCCGGCGACCTGTTCGCGGTCGCCAACGCGATCGCATCGCTGCTGGACGCCCCGATCACCATCGAGGACCGCAGCTCCCGCGTGCTGGCGTTCTCCGGACGTCAGGACGAGGCCGACCCCTCGCGCGTCGAGACGATCCTGGGCCGCCAGGTCCCGGAGCGCTACGCGCGCATGCTCAACGACCGCGGCGTCTTCCGCGAGCTCCACCGCAGCGACGTCCCGATCTTCATCGAGCCGACCGAGAGCGAGGAGGCGTTCTCGGTGCCGCGCGTGGCGGTGGCGGTGCGCGCCGGCGACGAGGTGCTCGGCTCGATCTGGGCCGCCGTACCCGGCCCGCTGAGCGAGGAGCGCACCGATGCGCTGCGCGACGCGGCCAAGCTCGTCGCACTGCACCTGCTGCGGGTCCGCGCAGGCGCCGACGTCCAGCGCCGGCTCCGAGCCGACCTGCTCAGCTCGGCGCTCGAGGGCGGCGCCGGCGCTCGCGAGGCGCTCGAGCGCCTCGGCCTGGCCGGCCAGCCGCTGATGGTGCTCGCCGTGGCCAGCTCGGGCACCGACGAGGAGCCGGCCTCCATGGAGGGCGCTGCCGTGGTGCACGAGCGGCAGCGGCTCAGCGACGCCTTCGCGATGCACCTCAGCGCGGTGCACCCGCGCTCGGCGGCCGCGCTGGTCGGCGACGTCACCTACGGGCTGGTGCCGATGCCCGGCGGTGGCGAGGACGGCGAGGACCGCGCGGTACGGATCGCCCAGGACTTCCTCGACCGGGTGGGGGAGCGGATGCGCCCCGTCGTGGGGATCGGGCCCGTCGCGCAGGATCTCGCCGGCCTGGTGCACTCCCGATCGAGCACCGACCGCGCGCTCCGGGTGCTGCGCGGCGGCCGCGGGGGGCGCCGGGTCGCCCGCCTCGCCGACATCCAGGTCGAGGCACTGATGCTGGAGCTGCGCGACCTCGCCGCAGCCCGCGGCGACCGGCCGACGGGCTCGCTGGCGCGACTGATCGACTACGACCGCCAGCACCGCAGCTTCCTGGTCGAGACCCTGCGCGCCTGGCTGGATGCGTTCGGGGACGTGGCGCTGGCCGCGGAGGCGCTGTTCGTCCACCCCAACACGTTCCGCTACCGGCTGCGCCGGGTCGCCGAGGTCGGCGAGATGGACCTCGCCGATCCCGAGACCCGGTTCGTGGCCATGCTCCAGCTGCGGGTGCTCGCGTCCCGGGACGGCGAGACCGCCGGCGCCTGAGCGCGGTCCGCTCTACTGGTGTCCGGCGATCGGGTGCGGCACGTACCCCGCACCGAGCTCGGCGAGCTCGTCGGCCGAGAGCTCCAGGTCGACCGCGGCGACCGCGTCGGCGAGGTGCTCGGGGCGGGTGACGCCCACGATCGGCGAGGTCACGACGGGCTGGTGCAGCAGCCACGCGAGCGCGACCTGCGCGCGCGGGACGCCCCTGCGCTCGGCGACCGCGGCGACGGTCTCGACGATCGCCCGGTCCTCGTCGCGGTACAGGGACGCGCCGAACTCGTCGGTCTCGGCGCGGGCCGTCGCTGCGTCCCAGTCCCGGGTGAGCCGACCTCTCGCCAGGGGGCTCCACGGGATCACGCCCACGCCCAGGTCCGCGCAGAGCGGGAGCATCTCGCGCTCCTCCTCGCGGTAGATCAGGTTGTAGTGGTCCTGCATCGAGACGAACGGCGTCCACCCGTGCGTCACGGCGACGTGCTGGGCCTTGGCGAACTGCCACGCGTACATCGACGACGCCCCCAGGTAGCGCGCCTTGCCGGCGCGCACCACGTCGTGGAGGGCCTCCATCGTCTCCTCGATCGGCACCGTCGGATCCCAGCGGTGGATCTGGTAGAGGTCGACGTAGTCGGTGCCGAGCCGCCGCAGCGACTCGTCGATCTCGTGCATGATCGCCTTGCGGGACAGTCCGGCGCCGTACGGCCCGGGCCGCATCCGCCCGTGCACCTTGGTCGCGATCACCACGTCCTCGCGCCGGGCGAGGTCGCGCAGCGCGCGGCCGGTGATCTCCTCGCTGCTCCCGCCGGAGTAGACGTTGGCGGTGTCGAAGACCGTGATGCCCGCCTCGAGTGCCGCGCCGATGATGGTCCGCGCGGCGCTCTCGTCGAGCACCCAGGGGTGGCCGCCGCGGGCGGGGTCGCCCCAGCTCATGCACCCCAGGGTCACCACGGACACGTCGAGACCGGTGCTGCCCAGCTTCGTGTAGCGCATGGCCACAGCCTCCCACCCGGCCGGTGACGCACCGGCGTAGCGTCGCGGCATGCGCCGCTCCGCCCGGCACCGCGCCTACTTCGTGCTGATGGGGAGCTGCGTGCTGCTCATCGTGCTGGCCTGGAACGTCGTGCGGTGGTGGTCGACCACCGCCGCGGTGGCGATGAGCGTCCTTGCCGCACTGCTGCCGCCCGTGGCTGCCTTCGTCGGCAACCACGGAGCCTTGGACGAGTCCGCGCCTCCGACGCTCGACGAGGATCAGCCGTGACCCCGGAGGACGGTCACTTCGAGGGCTGCGGGACCTTCACGTGGCAGTTCACCTTGGGGTTGGCGCCCAGGTAGTTGAGTGGTCCGGCGACGATCGTCAGGGCGGTGTCGCCCGTGGTCTTGCAGGTGACGTCCCGGTCGTTGCCGAAGTAGCCGCGCTGCCACGCCGCTGCCGCACCGATCACCAGCCAGACGACGACGATGATCCCGATCAGGCTCCGCATGCTTGCTCCCTAGGTCGATGTCCCCGCGCGGGTGTCGTACCCCGCGCTCGACATCACGAACCCTCCGCGTCTGCGCCGGCGGGCGGAGCTCAGCGCTGGGAGTAGCGCGCCTGGTAGGCCCGCAGCGCGGCGCGCCCCTGCTCGAGCTCCTCGGCCAGCCGCTCGACGAGCTCGCGGACCTGGTCCATGGCGCCCGACTCGGCGACCAGCTCGATCTGCTGGGCGGTGCGTCCGGCCGGGGTGACGCCGAGGTTGAGGGCGCCGCCGGCCAGCTTGTGCGAGACCTGCTTGAGCGTGGCCGTGTCGCCCGCGCCCAGGGCCTCCCGGATCGCCTCGAGCGTGCCGGGCGTGTTGGCCACGAAGTTGCCGATCGCCCGGTCGAGGTAGGCGGTGTTCCCGGGATCGAGATCACGCAGCTCGTCGAGGCGGTCCAGGGCGAGGCCGTCGGGCACGTCGGGTACGCCGGGCTCGGTGGTCGTCTGCTCCTCGGTCACGATGCGCACGGTACGCGGTGCGGGCACCCGCTCGGCGCCGATCCACCGGTCGAGCACCTGCGCCACGGCCGCCGCGTCGACCGGCTTCGTCAAGAAGTCGTCCATCCCGGCGGCCAGGCAGCGGTCCCGTTCACCCTCGACCGCGGCGGCGGTCATCGCGATCACGGGCAGCCGGACCCCGTTGGCCTCGCCGGCCCGGATCGCGCGGGTGGCGGCGTACCCGTCCATGCGCGGCATCTGCACGTCCATGAGCACCGCGTCGAACTCCTCCTGCGCCAACGCGGTCAGTGCTGCTGCACCGTCGTCGGCGACGCGCACGCCGTAACCGAGCGCCTCGAGGAGTCCGGCCGCCACCAGCTGGTTGACTGCGTTGTCCTCGACGACGAGCACCCGGCGAGGCGGCCCGACCTCGCCTTCCTCCTCCTCGACCACGGGCTGGGGGCGTGGCGCGACCTGCGCCAGGTGACGGAGCAGCGAGGCACGCAGCTCCGCCCCGAGCACCGGCTTCGTCAGGCAGTCGAGGATCCCGGCGGTGCGCAGGTCCCAGGCCGACGGGGTGACGGCGGAGGTCGCCAGGATGACTCGCAGGTCGTACGCCGGGTCCGCGCGCAGCGCCCGCGCCAGGTCGAGGCCGTCGCGATCCGGCATCGACATGTCCAGCAGCAGCGCCTCGAACGGGTCGCCGGCGGAGTGCGCCTCGGCCACGACGCGCTCGGCCTCGTCGGCGCCGGCCGCCGAGGCGGTGCGCAGCCCCCACCACGCCAGCTGCTCCTCGAGGATCAGCCGGTTGTGCTCGTTGTCGTCGACGACCAGGACCCGGCGCCCGGTCAGCCAGCTGCGCGCGTACTCGTCCTCCGCGTCGACCGCTGGACCACCGGGGGCACCGAAGTCGGCGGTGAACCAGAAGACGCTCCCGCCGCCCGGGTTGGGCTCCAGGCCGATCTCCCCGTCGAGCGCCTGCACGATCTCGCGCGAGATCGCCAGCCCCAGCCCGGTGCCGCCGAAGCGGCGCGTGGTCGAGGCGTCCGCCTGGGTGAAGGCGTCGAAGAGCGCCTCGACGTGGGCCTCGGGGACACCCACCCCGGTGTCGGTGACCGTCACGCGCAGCCGGGTGCGCCCACCGGGGCCGGGGACGGCCGTCGCCCGGATGAAGACCTCGCCCCTCTCGGTGAACTTCACGGCGTTGGATCCCAGGTTCGTGATCACCTGGGCCAGCCGGGTCGGGTCGCCGTTGAGCACCTCGGGCACGTCGGGGTGGCAGGAGAGGATGAGCTCCAGGCCCTTGGCGCGGGCGGCCTCGCCGAGCAGGCTCGCGACCTGGTCGAAGATCGGCCGGATCTCGAAGTCGAGCCGTTCGAGCTCGAGCTTGCCGGCCTCGATCTTCGAGAAGTCGAGGATGTCGTTGATGACGCTCAGCAGGGCGCGGCTGGCGACCTGGACCCCGGAGGCGAGCCGGAGCTGGTCGGGATCGAGCCGGGTCCGCAGGAGCAGGTCGTTGAGGCCGATGACCCCGTTGAGCGGGGTGCGGATCTCGTGGCTCATCGTCGCCAGGAACTCCGACTTCTGCCGCGACGCGGCCTCGGCGACGTCCCGGGCGTCGGCGAGCTCACGCTGTCCGCGCTCGCGCTCGGCGACCCGGCCGAGCTGGACGGCGACCTGCTCGACCATCGACTCGATCAGCTCGAAGCGGTACAGCGGTGGGGCGGAGGTGATCGTGAGTACCGCGGCGACCTCGTCGGCGTAGGCGACCGTGAACGCGATCGTCAGGCGGTCCTCGTCCCACACCGAGCGCCGCTCACGGAACGCGCGGTTGGCCAGGTCGAGCTCCATCGCGGTCGCCTCGGCGGTCAGCGCGTCGTCGGCACGGTCCTGCTCGGTGACGTAGAGGGGTACGACGCGGTCGCCGTCCTCGGTGCGCACGAACGCGCGGCCGCGGACCCAGTCGTCGTGCAGGAGCACCAGGTGGCGGGCCTGCACGAGCACCTCCTCGAGCGTCCCTGCCTCGTTGGCCGCGGTGGCCACCGCCTGCATCAGCGTGTTCTGCCGGACCAGGTCCTCCAGGGCGATCTCGGCGAGCTTGGTCTCGGTGATGTCCTGGTGGGTGCCGTACATCGACACCACCCGGCCCCGGTCATCGGCGAGCGAGACCCCCCGGCCCCGCGTCCAGACCCAGTCGTCGTCCGCGGTCCGGACCCGGGCGACGAACACGAAGTCGCCCGGCGTGGTCCGCGCGGCCTGGACCGCCGCGTCGACCTCGGCGCGGTCCTCCCCGTGCACGATCTCGAGGAAGTCGTCGTACGTCGCCGGGAACGTCTCGGGGTCGAGCCCGTACAGCGCGTAGAGCTCCTCGGATCCCCAGATCTCGTCGCGGACCAGATCCCACTGCCAGCTGCCGATCCGAGCGATCCGCTGGGCCTCGGCGAGCCGGCGCTGACTGGTCGTGAGCTCCTGGAGCGCCGCACGGCGATCGCTGCAGTCGGTGAGCCGGTGCAGGACGGCGACCGAGCCGTCGGGGTCGTGCAGCAGGCTCTCGGAGACGCTCACCCACAGCGTCGTGCCGTCCCGGCGGACGAAGCGGCACTCCACGTCGTCGTCGTTGACGCGGCCGGCCCGCAGCTCGTCGAGGTGGGCGGCGAACTGCTCCTTGCCCGTCTCGTCGAGCGAGTCGAACACCGTGAGCCGGAGGACCTCCTCCTCGTCGACCCCGAAGAGCTCGCGCAGGGCGGGGTTCGCGTAGAGCGTCCTACCGTCGAGGTCGAAGACCCAGATGCCGGCCGGGGTCGTCTCGACCACGTCCCGGTACAGCGTTGCGCGCTCCATCGCACCTCCCGCAGACACGATAGGGCCCGGGGATCACGGCTCGGCGGAGATCAGGTACTCCCCGTCATCGCCTTGGAGCACGAGCGTCACGTCGTCGCTCGTCTTGCTCCCGTCACGATGGAGGTACTCCACCGTGTAGGAGATCTTCCGGCTCGCCGGATCCGCGTGCGCCGAGAGCACGTCGGCGCTGGCGATGCCCTTCCAGAACGACGTGTAGCCGCCGTACCCGCCGCTCGCCTCCTGGAACGCGGGGGTGAGGCGCTCCCACGCGGCCTTGGGGTCCGAGGTCACCGTGGCGAGGTAGTCCTCGATGAAGTTCTCCATGCCGTCCGCGGTGACCTGGGGAGCCGTGCCGCTGCCGGAGGGACCGCCGCTGGGCCCCTTGGTCGTGCGACCCGCCCCCGCGTTGGCGCCGTTGCCCCCGTTGTCGCCGTCCAGGCCGGCTTGGTAGGCCAGCCAGCCCACCAGCGCGATCGCGATCACGGCCGCGAGAGCGGCGAGCACCGGCACCAGCCGGCCGCGACGCCGGGAGTCGGGCTCCGGCGCCGTGTCCACCGCAGGCGTGGCCGGCGGGACCGGCGGCACGGCCCGCGACAACAACCGGGTCTGGTCGAGGTCCGGCCGAGGGGAGATCGTCCTGGGCGGCGGGACGCTCGTGAGGACCGGGGTCGAGGGACCGGCGGCCAGCACGTCGCGCACGCGGGCCATCGGCCAGCGACCGGCCGGCTCGCGGCACATCGTGGCCACCAGCAGCGGGGCCAGCCAGCCCGCCTCCGGCAGACGCGGCGGCTCCTCGTGGACGATCCGGTAGAGCGCTCCGAGGACGTTGTCCCCGACCTCGTACGGCGGGTGGCCGGCGAGCGCGTGGAAGAGCGTCGCGCCCAGCGACCAGACGTCGCTGGCGTCCGTGGCCAGCTGACCCGAGGCGACCTCGGGGGAGAGGTAGGCCGGCGAGCCGGTCACGAGCCCGGTCTGGGTCAGGGAGGCGTCCGCCTCCGCTCGGGCGATCCCGAAGTCGGAGAGCTTCACCTGCCCGTCGGGTGCCACCAGGAGGTTGGAGGGCTTCACGTCGCGGTGCACGATCCCCGCCGCGTGGGCCGCGGCCAGCGCGTCGGCGGCCTGCCCGACGACCGCGGCCGCGCGGTCGGGTGACAGCGGCCCCTCCCGCCGGACCAGCTCCGCGAGCGTCGAGCCCTCGACGTACTCCATCACCAGCCACTGCTCGGCGTTGTCGGGGCCGTCGGTCACCAGGTCGTAGACCGCGACCACGTGCGGATGGTTGAGCCGAGCCGCGAGCCGCGCCTCACGCTCGGCGCGGGCCAGGTCGGGTGCGCTCACGCCCGGAGCCATCCCGACGCGCTTGAGCGCGACCTGACGGCCGAGCACCTCGTCGAGGCCGAGCCAGACGGCGCCCATGCCGCCGCGCCCCACCTCGCGCTCGAGCGTGTACCTACCAGCGATCACGTGCCGTCCCTTCCCGGATCCGCGCCAGCCTAGTGCCGCGTCCCAGCAACCCGGTGGGCGCCGGATGCCGGCATGGGGCAGGCTTGACCTGCTCGTACCCACCAGATCCACCCAGCACGAAAGGCTCACCGTGTCGATCGACCAGACCCTCCTCGACGACCTGGAGTGGCGCGGACTCATCGCGCACTCGACGGACCTCGACGCCCTGCGCGAGGCTCTGGCCGGGGGGAGCATCCGGTTCTACGTGGGCTTCGACCCGACCGCGCCCAGCCTGCACATGGGTCACCTCGTGCAGGTGCTGACGGCGCGGCGGCTCCAGCTGGCCGGCCACACGCCGTACGCCCTGGTCGGCGGGGCGACCGGCATGATCGGCGACCCCCGTGACTCCGGGGAGCGCACGCTCAACTCGCTCGACACGGTCAAGGAGTGGGTGGGCCGGGTGCGGGGCCAGATCGAGCCGTTCCTCTCCTTCGAGGGCGACAACGCCGCCACGATGGTCAACAACTACGACTGGACCGCGAGCCTGTCGACCATCGACTTCCTGCGCGACATCGGCAAGCACTTCCCGGTCAACCGGATGCTGGCCCGCGACGTGGTCAGCCGCCGCCTGGAGTCCGGCATCAGCTACACCGAGTTCAGCTACGTCCTGCTCCAGTCGCTCGACTTCTTGAACCTCTACCGCGACCACGCGGTGACGCTCCAGTTCGGTGGCTCGGACCAGTGGGGCAACCTGACCGCCGGGGTCGAGCTGATCCGCCGGGCGGACGGCGGCAAGGCGCACGCGTTCGCGACCCCGCTGCTCACCAAGGCCGACGGCACCAAGTACGGCAAGACCGAGGGCGGCGCCCTGTGGCTGGACGCCGACATGATGTCGCCGTACGCCTTCTACCAGTTCTGGCTCAACGCCGAGGACGAGAAGGTCGGCGAGCTCCTGCGGGTGTTCACGTTCTTCTCCCGCGAGGAGATCGAGGAGCTCGAGGCGCAGCATGCCGAGAAGCCCTTCCTCCGGGCCGGTCAACGCGCCCTGGCCGAGCACGTCACGACGATGGTGCACGGGGCCGAGGAGACCGAGCGGATCAAGGCGGCGTCCGCGGCGCTGTTCGGGGGCGGCGACCTGGCCGACCTGAGCGGCGCCACCCTGGGCGCCGCGCTCCGCGAGGCCGGCAGCACCTCGGTCGACGGGGACGAGGGAGTGCCGACCGTGGTCGACCTCCTGGTCGCGACCGGCCTCGCGAAGAGCAAGGGTGAGGCGCGCCGCACGATCGCCGAGGGCGGTGCCTACCTGAACAACGTGCGCGTCGAGGACCCCGAGCACGTGCCGACCGCGGACGAGCTCATCGACGGGACCTGGCTGGTGCTGCGCCGGGGCAAGAAGAACTTCGCCGGGGTCGAGGTCCGTTGACCGTGGAGCCGGATGCGCGCTGGTTGGACACGCTCGAGCAGCGGGGCCGCGACGCGCTCCCGGCCGCGGTGCTCGAGTACGTCCTGCAGGGCGCTCGGGACTCCGTGACGACAGGAGAGGCCACGGACGCCTGGCGAGCCGTGCGCTTCCGCCCTCGGGTGCTCCACGACGTCACCCACGTCGAGACGTCGGTCGAGCTGCTGGGCCACTCCCTCCGGGTGCCGTGGGGGGTGGCCCCGAGCACGCTGCAACGTGCGATCCACCCGGACGGTGAGCTGGCGATGGCGCAGGCGTGCGCCGACGCCGGCGCCCTGATGGTCGTGTCGAGCAACGCGGGCACGCCGTTCGACGAGATCGGCGCCACCGGAGTCCACTGGTGGCTCCAGGCCTACCTGCCCGCCGACCGGACGCTCGCCGAGCCGATGCTCGAGCGCGCGGTCGCCGCGGGGGCCGGCGCCGTCGTCCTGACCGTCGACACCCCCGTGGTCGGCACCAAGTACGCGACTCCGGGCACACCCGCGGTCTGGGAGACGGTCGACCCCGCGATGCTGCGCGTGAACTTCGACCCCGGCTATGACCAGCAGCCCGGGTCGGAGAAGGCCCTCGACCTCGGACCCCACGACATCGGGTGGGTCGCGGCCCGCACGGGCCTGCCCGTGGTGGTGAAGGGCGTGCTGCGGCCCGAGGACGCTGTGCGTTGCGTCCATGCCGGCGCCCGCGCGGTGTGGGTGTCCAACCACGGCGGACGTCAGCTGGACCGGACCGCCGGCACGGCCGCCTGTCTGCCCGAGGTGGTCGCGGCCGTGGGGGAGCAGGCCGAGGTGTACGTCGACGGCGGCATCCGCAACGGTCTCGACGTGCTGGCCGCCCTGGGGCTGGGCGCCCGAGCGGCGTTCCTGGGCAGATCGCCCCTCCTCGCGCTGCTCGACGGCGCCGACGGCGTCGCCCGGCTGCACCGCGAGCTGCTGGCGCACCTGGTGGAGTCGCTGCGGCTGGCGGGGGCGCGCACGGTCGCCGAGGCGGTCGGACTCGCCGTGGCGCAGCGCGATACCCCCCTCTGACCTGCACAAACGCGATTGTGGCCCGGGTCACGCGGGCTCGATTTGAACTCGCGCCGGAGGTCCCCTAATGTTCTCCGAGTCGCCAGGGAGCGGCGGGAGGCAAGACCGCGAGGTCGGGCCACCGGCCCCGAGCGACCACCTCTCTCACACCACCCTCACCGGTGTTCGAGTGCGCGCGCTAGCGGCCTCGGAGATCATCGAGGTTCTTTTGGCGTGCGGTTGGTGCAGCGGAAAAGCCGCGGATTTGCGCGGAGGAATTCAAACCGCTAAGTTTTACGAGTCGCCGCAAGCGAAACGCGAAAGTGTGGAGCACGGTGTGCGTCTGATTCTTGAGAACTCAACAGTGTGTCATAGTCGACGAATTAGTTTGTAATGCCCCGTTGACTGATGTTTCTGCTTGCCTTTTGGTGGGTGGGGGTGTTGGTTGATGGTTTCTTTGACAATGATTCTGACAATTGTCAGTGTCTCCTGTCAGGCATCTCTTTTTCCTTGCATCGGTCTTTTTGGTTGGTGTGGGGTGTTGTTTTCAACGGAGAGTTTGATCCTGGCTCAGGACGAACGCTGGCGGCGTGCTTAACACATGCAAGTCGAGCGGAAAGGCCCTTCGGGGTACTCGAGCGGCGAACGGGTGAGTAACACGTGAGTAATCTGCCCTTCACTTTGGGATAACTACCGGAAACGGTGGCTAATACCGGATACGACACAGGTACGCATGTGCTCTGTGTGGAAAGTTTTTTCGGTGGGGGATGTGCTCGCGGCCTATCAGCTTGTTGGTGGGGTAATGGCCTACCAAGGCTTCGACGGGTAGCCGGCCTGAGAGGGTGACCGGCCACACTGGGACTGAGACACGGCCCAGACTCCTACGGGAGGCAGCAGTGGGGAATATTGGACAATGGGCGGAAGCCTGATCCAGCAACGCCGCGTGAGGGATGACGGCCTTCGGGTTGTAAACCTCTTTCAGTACCGACGAAGCACCGGTAATGGTGGTGACGGTAGGTACAGAAGAAGCACCGGCCAACTACGTGCCAGCAGCCGCGGTAATACGTAGGGTGCGAGCGTTGTCCGGAATTATTGGGCGTAAAGGGCTCGTAGGCGGTTTGTCGCGTCGGGAGTGAAAACGCCGGGCTTAACTCGGTGCTTGCTTTCGATACGGGCAGACTAGAGGCATGCAGGGGAGAACGGAATTCCTGGTGTAGCGGTGAAATGCGCAGATATCAGGAGGAACACCGGTGGCGAAGGCGGTTCTCTGGGCATGTCCTGACGCTGAGGAGCGAAAGTGTGGGGAGCGAACAGGATTAGATACCCTGGTAGTCCACACCGTAAACGTTGGGCGCTAGGTGTGGGGCCTATTCCATGGGTTCCGTGCCGCAGCTAACGCATTAAGCGCCCCGCCTGGGGAGTACGGCCGCAAGGCTAAAACTCAAAGGAATTGACGGGGGCCCGCACAAGCGGCGGAGCATGCGGATTAATTCGATGCAACGCGAAGAACCTTACCTGGGTTTGACATACGCCGGAAAGCGCCAGAGATGGTGCCCCTTTTAGTCGGTGTACAGGTGGTGCATGGCTGTCGTCAGCTCGTGTCGTGAGATGTTGGGTTAAGTCCCGCAACGAGCGCAACCCTCGTCCTATGTTGCCAGCACGTTATGGTGGGGACTCATAGGAGACTGCCGGGGTCAACTCGGAGGAAGGTGGGGATGACGTCAAGTCATCATGCCCCTTATGTCCAGGGCTTCACGCATGCTACAATGGCCGGTACAAAGGGCTGCGATGCTGTAAGGCGGAGCGAATCCCAAAAAGCCGGTCTCAGTTCGGATTGGGGTCTGCAACTCGACCCCATGAAGTCGGAGTCGCTAGTAATCGCAGATCAGCAACGCTGCGGTGAATACGTTCCCGGGCCTTGTACACACCGCCCGTCACGTCACGAAAGTCGGCAACACCCGAAGCCGGTGGCCTAACCCTTGTGGGAGGAGCCGTCGAAGGTGGGGCTGGCGATTGGGACGAAGTCGTAACAAGGTAGCCGTACCGGAAGGTGCGGCTGGATCACCTCCTTTCTAAGGAGCACACGCCCCGATGGCCGTCGGATGTACGGTCACGCATGGTGGTGTTCACTAGTGGAATCGTCGATGAATGATCTGGTCCATGTTGTTGGTCCTCTCAGTACTGCTGGTCTGCTCTCTTCGGGGGGTTGCTGGTGTGGAACCTGGGGGTCGGCGGGGTGGGGTGGGTCGTGGCACACTGTTGGGCCCTGAGGGATCAGGCCTTGGTGACAGGGTTTCTGGTTTTTCTTGTGCCTCTTTCGTCTGGTCTTGCCCTGTGGGGTGGGGTTGGGTGTTGGTGGGCTGGTTGTTTGTGAATTGGATAGTGGACGCGAGCATCTGTGACTGGACTACACCAGGTCCGGTCACTTTTTGACGCCATGGTCAGCGGGCAGCCTTGTGGGGTTGTTTGGTGGTGGTGGTGTTCAGAGTCTTTGTAGTTTTTGTTGAGTGTTTGTGAGACAAGCTATGAAGGGCACATGGTGGATGCCTTGGCATCAAGAGCCGATGAAGGACGTAGGAGCCTGCGATAAGCCCTGGGGAGTTGGCAACCGAGCTGTGATCCGGGGGTGTCCGAATGGGGGAACCCAGCACGAGTCATGTCGTGTTACCTGCACCTGAATATATAGGGTGTGTGGAGGGAACGCCGGGAAGTGAAACATCTCAGTACCGGTAGGAAGAGAAAACAATAGTGATTCCGAGAGTAGTGGCGAGCGAAATCGGATCAGGCTAAACCCTTTGCGTGTGATACCCGGCAGGGGTTGCGTAGAGGGGGTTGTGGGACCATTTGGACCGGTCTGCCGGCTGGTCAAGCAGTAAGAAAATTCTGGTGAAGTTGAAGTCCATTGGAAAGTGGCGCCGTAGAGGGTGATAGCCCCGTAAGTGTAAGCCAGGATCTGCTGAGTGGTATCCCAAGTAACACGGAACCCCTGAAATTCCGTGTGAATCTGGCGGGACCACCCGTTAAGCCTAAATACTCCTTGATGACCGATAGCGGACAAGTACCGTGAGGGAAAGGTGAAAAGTACCCCTGGCGGGGAGTGAAATAGTACCTGAAACCGTGTGCCTACAATCCGTCGGAGCCTGTGAGGGTGACGGCGTGCCTTTTGAAGAATGAGCCTGCGAGTTTGCGTTGTGTTGCGAGGTTAACCCGTGTGGGGGAGCCGTAGCGAAAGCGAGTCCTAATAGGGCGTTTTAGTAGCACGATCAAGACCCGAAGCGAAGTGATCTATCCATGGGCAGGTTGAAGCGCGGGTAAGACCGCGTGGAGGACCGAACCCACTTAGGTTGAAAACTGAGGGGATGACCTGTGGATAGGGGTGAAAGGCCAATCAAACTTCGTGATAGCTGGTTCTCCCCGAAATGCATTTAGGTGCAGCGTTGCGTGTTTCTTGCCGGAGGTAGAGCACTGGATAGCCGATGGGCCCTACCAGGTTACTGACGTTAGCCAAACTCCGAATGCCGGTAAGTGAGAGCGCAGCAGTGAGACAGTGGGGGATAAGCTCCATTGTCGAGAGGGAAACAGCCCAGACCATCAGCTAAGGCCCCTAAGCGGTGACTAAGTGGAAAAGGATGTGGAGTCGCATTGACAACCAGGAGGTTGGCTTGGAAGCAGCCACCCTTGAAAGAGTGCGTAATAGCTCACTGGTCAAGTGATTCCGCGCCGACAATGTAGCGGGGCTCAAGTCATCCGCCGAAGCTATGGCATTCACGCAACAGCCCCAACGGGTGTGTGGATGGGTAGGGGAGCGTCGTGTCGCGAGTGAAGCTCCGGAGTGATCCAGGGGTGGACGCGACACGAGTGAGAATGCAGGCATGAGTAGCGAATCAGGAGTGAGAAACTCCTGCGCCGAATGATCAAGGGTTCCAGGGTCAAGCTAATCTGCCCTGGGTAAGTCGGGACCTAAGGCGAGGCCGACAGGCGTAGTCGATGGACAACGGGTTGATATTCCCGTACCGGCAAAGCAGCGCCCATGACGAACCCGGTGATGCTAACCGCCCGAAGCTCATCTGACCGATCCCTTCGGGGTGAGGCGGGTGAGGGGAGCGCGGGACCCGATCTGGTAGTAGTCAAGCGATGGGGTGACACAGGAAGGTAGCCCAACCGTGGCGATGGTTGTCCACGGGTAAGGATGTAGGGGGTGGTCCAGGTAAATCCGGACTGCTGGCTTGGATGCCGGCCCTGAGATCCGATGCCGATCCTTAATGGAGTAGTGGGTGATCCTATGCTGTCGAGAAAAACCTCTAGCGAGCTGCGCGCCGCCCGTACCCCAAACCGACTCAGGTGATCAGGTAGAGAATACCAAGGCGATCGAGCGAACCATGGTTAAGGAACTCGGCAAAATGCCCCCGTAACTTCGGGAGAAGGGGGGCCGGATCCGTGACACACCTTGCGTGTGGAAGCGGTGATGGCCGCAGAGACCAGGCCCAAGCGACTGTTTACTAAAAACATAGGTCCGTGCGAAGTTGTAAGACGATGTATACGGACTGACTCCTGCCCGGTGCTGGAAGGTTAAGGGGACCGGTTAGAACGCAAGTTCGAAGCTGAGAACTTAAGCCCCAGTAAACGGCGGTGGTAACTATAACCATCCTAAGGTAGCGAAATTCCTTGTCGGGTAAGTTCCGACCTGCACGAATGGAGTAACGACTTGGGCGCTGTCTCAACCGTGGACTCGGCGAAATTGCACTACGAGTAAAGATGCTCGTTACGCGCGGCAGGACGGAAAGACCCCGGGACCTTTACTATAGTTTGGTATTGGTGTTTGGTTCGGCTTGTGTAGGATAGGTGGGAGACTGTGAAGCATTCACGCCAGTGAGTGTGGAGTCAACGTTGAAATACCACTCTGGTCGTACTAGATGTCTAACCTAGGTCCATTATCTGGATCAGGGACAGTGCCTGATGGGTAGTTTAACTGGGGCGGTTGCCTCCTAAAATGTAACGGAGGCGCTCAAAGGTTCCCTCAGCCTGGTTGGCAATCAGGTGGCGAGTGTAAGTGCACAAGGGAGCTTGACTGTGAGACAGACATGTCGAGCAGGGACGAAAGTCGGAACTAGTGATCCGGCGTCGGCATGTGGAAGCGACGTCGCTCAACGGATAAAAGGTACCCCGGGGATAACAGGCTGATCTTCCCCAAGAGTCCATATCGACGGGATGGTTTGGCACCTCGATGTCGGCTCGTCGCATCCTGGGGCTGGAGTAGGTCCCAAGGGTTGGGCTGTTCGCCCATTAAAGCGGCACGCGAGCTGGGTTTAGAACGTCGTGAGACAGTTCGGTCCCTATCCGCCGCGCGCGCAGGAAACTTGAGAAAGGCTGTCCCTAGTACGAGAGGACCGGGATGGACGAACCTCTGGTGTGCCAGTTGTCCCGCCAGGGGCACGGCTGGTTAGCTACGTTCGGAAGTGATAACCGCTGAATGCATCTAAGCGGGAAGCACGTTTCAAGATGAGGTTTCCCACCCCCTTGAGGGGGTAAGGCCCCCAGCAGAACACTGGGTTGATAGGCCGGAGGTGTACAGCAGCAATGCCCAGCCGACCGGTACTAATAGGCCGAGGGCTTGTCTTACAAACCCTCAACAAAACCTACCAAAGCGCCTCGCGTCCACGATCCAACACACACAACTGTTATGCACACATAACAGAACAATGGCTTGGAACACCACATTTGTGAACACACACCAGATGTGGGATCCGCAAGAGTTACGGCGGCCATAGCGAAAGGGAAACACCCGGTCCCATCCCGAACCCGGAAGTTAAGCCTTTCAGCGCCGATGGTACTGCAACCGAGAGGCTGTGGGAGAGTAGGACGCCGCCGGACATACACTTCGTAGGGGCCACCGTCAGGTGGCCCCTACGTTCATTTACAGCGAGCGCCGCCGCGCGGCGCAGGAGCAGGAGCAGGAGCCGTGGCCGAGCAGCGTCGCAACCAGAAGCCCGCCGGTGGCGGGAAGCCCGCGGGCAAGCCGACGGGTAGGTCGACCGGACGGCCGACGGGAACGTCGTCGGGCAAGCCCACGGGGAAGCGGCCCACCGGCCAGGGGCGCCCGTCGTCGGCGAAGTCCTCCGAGCGCGGGCAGCGCTGGAGCCCGGAGAGCGACCGCGCCGCGAGCGCTGAGCGCAAGGAGCGACGTGGCCCCGGGGCCCGGCCCGCGAAGCAGGCCGACCGCAAGCAGGGCGACCGCCCGGGACGCAAGAACGACTGGAAGCGCCCTGCTGACAAGCAGGAGGACCGCACCGCCGAGCAGGCCCGCTACGACGGACCGGAGATCCCGGCCGACATCACCGGGGCCGAGCTGGACCGCTCGATCACGGCTCAGCTCAAGGGCCTGCCAGAGAAGCTCGCCGCGCGGGTCGCTCGTCACCTCGCTGCCGCTGGCGTGCTCCTGGACGACGACCCGGAGACGGCGTACCAGCACACGCTGGCCGCGCGTGCCCGCGTGCCCCGGCTCGCGGTCGTCCGTGAGGCGACCGGTGAGGCGGCCTACGCGGCTGGGCACTACGCCGAGGCGTTGGCCGAGCTGCGGGCCGCGAAGCGGATGAACGGCGCCACTGCGTACCTGCCGATCATGGCCGACTGTCACCGCGCCCTGGGCAAGCCCCAGGACGCGCTCAAGCTGGCCAAGAGCCCCTCGGTGGCGAACTTCGCCCCGGAGGCCAAGGCCGAGATGACGATCGTCGAGGCCGGCGCCCGGCGCGACCTCGGTCAGCTGGACGCCGCGCTGCGCACGCTGGAGCTGGCCCCGCTGGCGTCGAAAAGCCGGTCGTCGTGGGTGGTGCGCCTGCGTTACGCCTACGCGGACACTCTCGAGGCGGCCGGTCGCGAGCAGGACGCCCTGGCGTGGTTCCACCGCACGCACGCGATCGACAGCGAGCAGCTGACGGACGCCGACGAGCGAGCCGAGGCCCTCGAGAAGCGGCTCGGCTAGACTCCACCGCGCCGAGGTGAGGAGGCCTCCACGATGCTGCGATTCTCAGGTGCCGGCGTCAGTGACGTGGGCTTGGTGCGCTCCGAGAACGAGGACTCCGCGTTCGTCGGCCCGTACGTCGCGGTGGTCGCCGACGGTGTCGGTGGTGCGGCCGCCGGTGAGGTGGCCTCGGCGACGGCGGCGTACGCCCTCGCCGCCACCGTGCTCGCCCGGATGGGCGAGGAGCCCGAAGCTCTGCTCCTGGACGGCGTCGAGGCTGCGCGGACCAGCATCCGGCGCGGGATCCAGGGTGACCTGGCCCGCCTGGGCATGGCGACCACGCTCACCGCGGTCGTCTGCGACGGCCGGCGAGCGGTGCTCGCCCATGTCGGCGACTCGCGCGCCTACCTCAGCCGCGGTGGCGAGCTGACCCGGCTCACGACCGACCACACGTACGTGCAGCGCCTGGTGGCCGCGGGGCAGCTCAAGCCCGAGGAGGTCCCGCGACACCCCTGGCGCAACGTCGTGCTGCGCTCGCTCGACGGTGACCCCGTCCACGAGGGCGTGGACCTGATGCCGCTCGCGCTGGCGCCCGGGGATCGTCTGCTGCTGTGCAGTGACGGGCTCTCGGACCTGGTGCCGGAGTCCGAGATCGCCGAGCTGGTGACGGTCGACGACCCCCATTCCGCCGCCGCGGTGCTCACCCGGGCGGCTCTGGCCGCCGGCGGCCGCGACAACGTCACCGCGGTCGTGCTCGACGTGGTCGACGGCCCGATCGTCGTCGGCGACGGCCAGCTGCTCGGGGCGGTGCGGGACATCGTGAACATCGTCGACCCGGGAGCGGTCCGCTCCGGACGGTGACGTGCGACACTCCTCGACGTGGGGAACGTCAGGAGGCCGGCCCTCGAGGGCACCGTCGCCGTGCGCGACGGCCGTCGGCTGAGCTTCGCGGAGTACGGCCCCCGCCGCGGTCCGGTGATCATCTGGATGCACGGGACCCCGGGGGCGCGCCGGCAGATCCCCCTCGGGGCACGGGAGTACGCCGACCAGCGCGGCGTGCGGATCATCGGGATCGACCGCCCCGGCATCGGGAGCTCGACGCCCCACCTCTACCCCGACATCCTCGACTGGACCCACGACCTCGAGCTGTTCCTCGAGACCCTCGCCATCGACACCGTTCGGCTGATCGGCCTGTCCGGGGGCGGCCCCTACGCGCTTGCGGCCGGCGCCGCGCTGCCCGACCGGGTGCACGGGGTCGGGGTGCTGGGTGGCGTCGCGCCGACCCGTGGGCCGGACGCCGCCGAGGGTGGCATCATCCAGCTCGCCGTACACGTCGCGCCCGTGCTGACGGCGGCGCGCCTGCCTCTCGGCTTCACGCTCACCCAGGCGATCCGGCTGGTGCGGCCACTGGCCGGCCCCGCCTTGGACCTCTACGCCGCGATGCAGCCGGCGGGGGACAAGGCGCTGCTCGCCCGCCCGGAGTTCAAGGCCATGTTCCTCGACGACCTGCTCAACGGCAGCCGGTTCCAGACCTCGGCGCCGCTGGCCGACCTGATCCTGTTCACCCGCGACTGGGGGTTCTCGGCTGCCGACGTCCGGGTCCCGGTGCGCTGGTGGCACGGGGACGCCGACCACATCGTGCCGTTCCGGCACGGTCAGCACATGGTGGACCGGCTCCCGGACGCGACGATGTCGGTCATCGACGGGGAGAGCCACCTCGGCGGGCTCGGCATCGCCCACGACGTCATCGACACCCTGCTCGACCTCGGCCCGCACCGGGCCCGTGGCGCCGGGACCGTGCGGACCCGCTGACGCTGGCGTTCCGGCGTCTCATGGGTCACAATGGTGGCCACAACTACACGCGTGTCACTCACGCCTCGTCCATCTCCTGTGAGCTCGCTGGGGAAGGCGCATCTCGCGCCGGAGATAGAGGAGGTCACGGTGACCGCACGCACTGCAACCCGCGCCGCGACGCGAGGCGTCCTGTACGTCCACTCGGCGCCCTCCGCGCTGTGCCCGCACATCGAGTGGGCCGTCAGCGGAGTGCTTGGCGTGCCCGTGAGCCTGGACTGGACGCCCCAGCCGGCGCAGACGGGTGCGTATCGCGCCGAGCTGTCGTGGACCGGTGAGGTCGGGGCCGCGGCGTCCGTCGCCTCCGCCCTGCGCGGCTGGAACCACCTGCGCTTCGAGATCACCGAGGAGCCGACCGCCGGCTCCGAGGGCGCCCGCTACTCCTTCACCCCCGAGCTGGGGGTCTTCCACGCCGTCACCGGCCTGCACGGCGACATCATGATCCCCGAGGACCGGCTCAAGGCCGCCGTCGTCAAGGCAGCGCTGGGCGACACCACGCTGCTCGTCGAGATCGACAAGCTGCTCGGCAAGCCCTGGGACGACGAGCTCGAGACGTTCCGGCACGCCGGCGAGGGCGCCCCGGTCCGCTGGCTCCACCAGGTGGTCTGAGCGCGACCCGCTGCACCAGCAGCTGGCTGGCGACCTACGGGCGCCGCAGCCGGAAGTGGGTCGGCTCGAGCCAGACCTTGTGGTCACCGCCGGCGTCGTCGTACCAGTTGACCTTGGCGCGGATCGTGAAGCGCCCGGCGTAGGTGGAGTAGCGGCAGAAGCGGAAGTGTGCGCGGTCGCTCGCGGGGTCGGCGTCGGAGGAGTAGGTGCCGGAGGCGATGGTGTCACCGGTGCGGTCGTCGAGGAATGTCTCGAGCGTCCAGTCGCTCGACGGTGTGGTGACCACGTAGCGGTAGGAGTAGTTGCGGCACCCGGAGCGGAGGGTCCCGTCGCGGGCACTGGTGTGCCCGTAGTCGGACCGGTCGCGCCGCTCGTGGTGCTGCGGTGGGCCGACCAGCCCGCCGACCAGCCCCGAGACCGGGTCGGAGGGTTGCTCGGCCACCGCAGGGACGACCGTCAGTGCCCCCGCGGCCACCGTGGTGGCGGCGAGGAGCACTGTCCAGCGTGTGACGGACGTCATGGAAGGTCCAACGCGGCAGGCGCTGAGCCGTTACGCCGACTCGTCACGCCGGGTCTCACGCCGGGTGACCGCAGGCGCGGGTCAGAGCGGGATGTTGCCGTGCGCGCCTCGGCGTACGCCGTCGGTCTGCACGGCCTCGTCGATGGCGCGGGCGATCGCGCTCCGGGTCGCGCTCGGCTCGACGACCTCGTCGACCACGCCGATCTCGACGGCACGCTCGACGCCGCCGGCGATCCGCTCGTGCTCAGCGGCCAGCTCCGCCTCGACCTGGGGGCGGATGTCCGGCGCGACCTCGGCGAGCCGCCGGCGGTGCAGCACCCGGATCGCGGCCACGGCACCCATGACGGCGACCTCGGCGCCCGGCCAGGCGAACACCTTGGTCGCGCCGAGCGAGCGGGCGTTCATCGCGATGTACGCGCCGCCGTAGGTCTTGCGGGTGATCAGGGTGACGCGGGGGACCACGCACTCGCCGAACGCGTGCAGCAGCTTCGCGCCGCGGCGGACCACGCCGTCCCACTCCTGGCCGACGCCGGGGAGGTAGCCCGGCACGTCGACGAGCACGACGAGGGGGACCCCGAAGGCGTCGCACATGCGCACGAACCTCGACGCCTTCTCCGCGGAGAGGGAGTCGAGACAGCCGCCGAGGCGCAGCGGATTGTTCGCGACCACCCCGACCGTGCGGCCGCCCAGACGACCCAGCGCGGTGACGATGTTGGGCGCCCACCGGGCGTGCAGCTCCTGCATGGTGCCCTCGTCGAGCACCGAGTCGACCAGCGGGTGCACGTCGTAGGCGCGCTTCTTCGACTCCGGGAGCATCGCCGCCAGGTCGCGATCCTCGACGTCGTGGACGGCGAGCAGGCCCTGCGACCCGAGCAGGCCGGCGACGTCACGGGCACGGTCGAGCGCGTCACGCTCGGACTCGGCGAGGATGTGGACGACCCCGGAGCGGCGACCGTGCGGCTCCGGCCCGCCCAGACGCAGCATGTCGACGTCCTCGCCCGTCACCGAGCGGACCACGTCGGGGCCGGTCACGAAGATGCGGCCCTCCGGGCCGAGGATCACCACGTCGGTGAGCGCCGGGCCGTACGCCGCGCCGCCGGCCGCCGGACCGAGCACGACCGAGATCTGCGGGATCTTGCCCGACGCCTGGGTCATGACCTGGAAGATGCGGCCGACCGCGTGCAGGGAGAGCACGCCCTCGGCGAGCCGGGCACCGCCGGAGTGCCACAGGCCGATGATCGGCACCCGGTCGGTCATCGCGCGGTGGTAGGCGTCCACGACCACGCGGCAGCCCACGTCGCCCATGGCCCCGCCCATCACGGTTGCGTCGGAGCAGAACGCCACGACGCGGGTCCCGCCGACCTGGCCGACCGCGGCGAGCATGCCGGAGTCGTCGTCGGGGGTGATCAGCTCCAGCGTGCCCTCGTCGAGCAGCGCCGTGAGGCGGTGGACGGGGTTGCGCGGGTCCTGCTCCCGGGGGAGCTTGGTGGCGGTTCGGGGGGCGCTCGGCGCCGTGGTCGCGGTCATAGTCGTGTGGGTCCTTCCGGGGTCCCCCCGAAGTTGTTCACGGAGGAGCGGAGCGGGGGAGTGAAGAACTTCGTGGGGTGGTTCAGTGGGAACCGAATGCGACGGCGACGTTGGCGCCGCCGAAGCCGAAGGAGTTGTTGAGCGCCGCGATGTCGCCCAGCGGCAGGTCGCGCGCCTTGGTGGCGATGTCGAGCTCGACCTGGGGGTCGAGGTCGTCGAGGTTGATCGTCGGGGGCGAGACCCGGTGGTGGAGGGCCAGCACCGTCGCGACCGACTCCAGAGCGCCGGCGCCGCCGAGCAGGTGGCCGGTCATCGACTTGGTGCTGGTGACCACCACCTCGTCGGCGTGCGCGCCGAGCGTCGCGTGGATCATCAGACCCTCGGCGATGTCGCCCTGCGGCGTCGAGGTCGCGTGGGCGTTGATGTGCGCGATGTCGGTCGGGCTGATCTCCGCCTCCGCCAGCGCGCGCAGGATCGCCCGGCTGCCGCCGCGACCTGCGGGGTCGGGCTGGGCGATGTCGTGGGAGTCGGCGGTGATGCCGGCGCCCAGCACCGTGGCGTAGATCCGGGCGCCACGTGCGAGGGCGTGCTCCTCGGACTCCAGGACGAGCACACCGGCGCCCTCGCCGAGGACGAAGCCGTCGCGGCCGGTGTCCCACGGGCGAGACACCGTGGCCGGGTCCCGGCCGTCGTCGCCGCTGGCGGTCTTGGAGAGCGCCATCATGTTCGCGAACGCCGCCATCGGCAGCGGGTGGATCGCCGCCTCGGTGCCCCCGGCGAGCACCACGTCGGCGCGGCCGAGCCGGATCTGGTCGAGCGCCAGCGCGATCGCCTCGTTGCCCGAGGCGCACGCCGACACGGGGGTGTTCACCGCGGCCCGAGCCCCGGCGTACAGGCTGATGTTGGCGGCCGGAGCGTTCGGCATCAGCATCGGGACCGCGAGGGGGGACACCCGGCGGGGGCCCTTCTCGCGCAGCGCGTCGTAGTTGTCGAGCAGCGTGGTGACCCCGCCGATGCCGGAGGCCATCGCGACCCCGACCCGGTCACCGTCGAGCCCGCCGTCCTGGACGGCACCCTCGAGGCCCGCGTCGGCCCAGGCCTGCATGGCCGCGACCATCGCGAACTGCGAGGACCGGTCCAGCCTGCGGGCCTTGACCCGCTCGAGGATCTCGGTGGGCTCGACGGCGATCCGGCCGGCGATCTTGACCGGCATCTCCTCGACCCAGTCGTCGGTCAGGCGGCGTACGCCGGAGCGCCCGTTGATGAGGGCGTCCCACGTGCTGGCCACGTCGCCTCCGACCGGGGAGGTGACCCCGAGTCCGGTGACGACGACTCGCTTGGAAGACATGCTGCTCCTTGGTACGTCGACAGGTTTGTCGACAGGGTCGTCGACAGGTGTCTCGAACCGGCTCGGGAGCCGGCCGGGTGGCTCAGGCCTGGGCGCGCTCGATGAAGGCGACGGCGTCGCCGACGGTCTTGAGGTTCTTGACCTCGTCGTCGGGGATGGAGACGCCGAACTTCTCCTCGGCGGCGACGACCACCTCGACCATGGACAGCGAGTCCACGTCCAGGTCGTCGACGAAGGACTTGTCGAGCTGCACGTCGTCGGCGTCGATGCCGGCGACCTCGTTGACGATGTCGGCGAGGTCGGTGCGGATCTCTTCGGTCGTTGCCATCGGGGTGGTGCCTTTCGGTTGAGGGGTTGGTGAGGTGTGGAACTCGTGGTGGATCAGGGGACGATGACGACCTGCGCGGCGTACGCGAGGCCGGCACCGAAGGCGATCAGGAGGGCCGTGTCGCCGCTGCGCGCCTCGCCCTCCTCGATCATCCGGTCGAGGGCGAGCGGGATCGACGCGGCCGAGGTGTTGCCCTGCTCGGCGATGTCGCGGGCGATCTTGACCCGCTCGGGGAGCTTCATGGCGCGCGCCATCGCGTCGGTGATGCGCATGTTGGCCTGGTGCGGCACGAACACGTCGAGGTCGTCGATGCCGATGCCGGCGCGGTCCAGGGCGAGCTGGCCGATCTTGGCCATGGAGTACGACGCCCAGCGGAAGACCGCGTTGCCCTGCATGACCAGGTGGGGCATCCGCGGGTTGTCGCTGGCGATCACCTCGCGCCAGTCCTCGCGCTGACGGATCAGCTCGAACTGCTCACCGTCGGAGCCCCACACGACCGGGCCGATGCCCGGGGCGTCGGTCGGGCCCACGACGGCCGCACCCGCGCCGTCGGCGAAGATGAAGGCGGTGCCCCGGTCGCCGACGTCGGTGAGGTCGGAGAGCCGCTCGACGCCGATCACGAGCACGTGGCCCGCGCTGCCGCCGCGAACCATGTCCGCGGCCATGGCGACGCCGTGGCAGAAGCCGGCGCACGCCGCCGAGATGTCGAACGCCGCCGCCTGGTCGGTGCCGAGCTCGTGGGCGATGGCGGTCGCGATCGCGGGGGTCTGGATCATGTGCGTCACGGTCGCGACGATCACGCAGTCGATCTGGCGGGCGTCGACACCGGAGCGCTCGAGCGCCTTGCGGGCGGCCGCGACCGACATCACCTGCACGGTCTCCTCGGGCGTCGCCCACCGTCGCTGCTTGATGCCGGAGCGCTGCTGGATCCACTCGTCGCTGGAGTCGATCGCGTCGACGACCTCGGAGTTGGGGATCACCCGTGACGGGCGGTAGGAACCGACACCGAGGATGCCGGCGTGCCGGGCTCCCTGGAGCTGCTCGATCGTGGCCATCTCAGGACGCTCCTTCGGGGTGCAGGCGCAGCAGCGGCTGGCCGGGCGAGACGAGGTCGCCGTCCTCGACCAGCCACTCGACGACCGTGCCCCCGTGGGCCGCGGTGATCGGGGTGCGGTCGCGCAGGCTCGCGACGTCGCCGATCGTGGCGCCGGGCTCGAGGACGTCGGTGGCGGCGGCCTCGCCGGACTGGTGGAACGTCCCCTTGGCCGGCGAGACCACCATCCGCCACGTGGGGCTGGTGTCCATGCCGGAGGACTCGCCGTGCTTGGCGCAGAACTCGCGGGCGTCGTCGAGCTGGTCGGGGGTCTTGAGGGCGAACGTCTCGACGCCCTTGAGGGCGCGCTTCGCGATGCCGGTGAGGGTGCCCGCGGGTGGCATCTCCAGGATGCCGGTGACGCCGAGGTCCTCCATCGTCTCCAGGCACAGGTCCCAGCGGACCGGACTGGCGATCTGGCCGACGATCCGGGCCAGCACGTCGCGGCCGTCGTGGACGACGGTCCCGTCGCGGTTGGAGATCACGCGGGTGCGGGGATCGTGCACGGACACCGAGCGGGCGAGCTCGGCGAGATGGCCGACGGCCGGCTCCATGTGGCGGGTGTGGAACGCGCCGGCGACGCTGAGCGGCATCAGCCGGGCCTTGGCGGGCGGCTCCGCGGCGAGCGCGTCCAGCTGCTCGCGGGTGCCGGCGGCGACGATCTGGCCGGGGCCGTTGTCGTTGGCGGGCGTGAGGCCGTGCTTGTCGAGGGCGGCGAGGACCTCGTCGCGGTCGCCGCCGAGCACGGCGGTCATGCCGGTCGGGGTGACCGCGGCGGCCTGCGCCATGGCGTTGCCGCGCTCGCGGACCAGCACCATCGCCTGCTCGGCCGTGATCACCCGCGCGCCGGCCGCCGCGGCGATCTCGCCCACGCTGTGGCCGGCGACCGCGCCGACCTGCTCGAACGCGTCGGCGGGGTGGGGGAACAGCTCGAGGGCCGCGACCAGGCCGGTGGCGACGATCAACGGCTGGGCGATCGAGGTGTCGCGGATGGTCTCCGCGTCGGCCTCGGTGCCGTAGTGCGCGAGGTCGAGGCCGGCGACGGTCGAGAGCCACCCGAAGCGGGAGGCGAACGTCGGGTCCTCGAGCCACGGCCGGAGGAAGCCGGGGGTCTGGGCACCCTGGCCGGGAGCGACGATGACGAGCACCCGTCCACTGTGCCGGGACCGCAGGGCGAACCTCGCCTCAGCCGCGCACGAATCGGCCGTCGATACTTTGTAGGGTTCCTACAACTTCCGTCAGCCGCGGCCCGACTGACGGCCGAGCACGAGAGCGATCTCGAGGGTGAACGCGTCGCGAGGGTCGCCGGGGGAGCAGCCGGTCAGCTCGGCGATCTGGCGCAGCCGGTAGCGGACCGTGTTGGGGTGCACGAAGAGCGTCCGGGCGGTCGCCTCGATGGAGGCGCCCTGCTGGAAGTACGCCGCGATGGTCTCGATCAGCGTCCCGCGGGCGCGCACCAAGGGGAGGTAGACCTCGTCGACCAGGTGCCGCCGGGCGTGGCCGTCGCCGGCGAGCGCGCGTTCGGGCAGGAGCTCCGCGCTGCGCACCGGGCGCGGCGCCTCGGGCCACCCGGCGGCGGCGCGGTGCGCGGAGAGGGCGGCGCGCGCCGACACGTGAGCCTGCGCGAGGTCCGCGACGACCGGGCCCACGATCACCGGGCCGTCGCCGAAGAGGTCGGTGATCGTCGCGGCGGCGTTCCGGGAGTCGGTGACCCCGCCGAGCAGGACGACCAGCCGATCGCCCTGGACCGCGCAGAGCGCGTCCATGCCCGCGGCGCGCGCCACCCGGCGTACGTCGTCGAAAGTGTCGGACTCACTGCGGGCGCCGGGGACGCTCCCGAGCACCACGGCCACGTCGCCGCGGGCCGCCCAGCCCAGGGCGCTGGCCCGGGAGAGCAGGGTCTCGTCGGCCTCCGAGCGCAGCACGGCGTCCACCACGAGTGCCTCCAGGCGGTCGTCCCACGCCCCGCGGACCTCGGCGGCCCGCGCATAGACCTCGGCGGTCGCGAACGCGACCTCACGGGCGTAGCGCAGCACCGCGGCGCGGACGTCGGCGGCGTCCTCGGGGTCGAGGAGCTGGTCGACGTTCGACTCGACGACCTCGATGGAGAGCCGCACCAGGCCGACGGTCTGCTGGAGGTCGATCACGCCGGCCAGCGCCCGCGGCGCCGCCCCGAACACCGAGGCGACCATCTCGTTGGAGCCGGGGGCCGGCTGGTCGACGGCCAGGCGGTACCAGTCGACGAAGCCGCGGATGCCCGCCTGCACGATCATGCCGACCCAGGACCGGTCCTGTGCGCTGAGGTCGCGGAACCACGGCATGTCCTGCTCCATGCGGGCCATCGCAGCCGTGCTGAGGGCCCCGGTCGCCCGTTGCAGCGCGTCGGAGGCCCGCCGGTGGGGGCCGAGGCCTTGGCCTGGAGTCACCGGTCCACGCTAGTGGAGCGCTCCACCGAGGTAAAACCCCGGTAAATCAAGGGGTTCCGGGCCCGGATCGGGGTACCCACGTGGTTGAATCGCGCTCTCGTCCAAGGAGACGTCCGCCGCGACATCCCCACAGGAGGCAGCGTGGCCAGCACCGGGTACGACGTGGAGTTCGTGACGATCCACGGTCACCGCCGGGCCTACGTCAAGGCGGGGAGCGGTCCTGTGGTGCTGCTCCTGCACGGCCTCGGCTGCGACCACACGACGTGGGACCCGGTGATCGAGGCACTCAGCCGCCGCTTCACCGTGATCGCACCCGACCTGCTCGGCCACGGGCAGTCGGACAAGCCGCGGGCCGACTACACGCTCGGCGGCTACGCCAACGGCATGCGCGACCTGCTGACCGTGCTCGGGGTCGACAAGGTGACGGTGATCGGCCACAGCTTCGGCGGCGGGGTCGCCATGCAGTTCGCGTACCAGTTCCCCGAGCGCACCGAGCGGCTGATGCTGGTCGCCTCGGGTGGGCTCGGACCCGAGGTGTCGCCGGGGATCCGCGCGATCAGCACGCCCGGGTTCCACCAGGTGATGGGGGTGCTGACGCTGCCCGGCGTACGCCACCTCGGCATGGCCGGACTCCGCGCCGCCGCCCGGTCGGGGTGGAAGGTCACCCACGACCTCGACGAGGTCGCCGACATCTACGACACGTTCAAGGATCCTGCGGCGCGGCACGCGATCCGGCACGTCGTGCGGGCCGTCGTCGACTGGCAGGGCCAGATCGTCACGATGGCCGACCGGGCCTACCTCACCGAGGAGATGCCGATGTGGGTCGTGTGGGGTCGCGACGACCGGGTGATCCCGGTGCGGCACGCCAACAACGCCGTGGCCGTGGCCCCCAACGCCCGGGTCGAGGTGATCCCCGACGCCGGACACTTCCCGCACAAGGACCACCCGCACCGCTTTGCGCGGATCGTCCAGGACTTCATCCGCTCCACCGAGCCCGCGACGTACTCCCGGGCCCGGTTCCGGGCGCTGCTCAAGTCCGGCGGCAACGCGCCCCGGCTGCGCTCGGTGTCCTCTGACACTGCGTAGTCCCCGCTGGTCGAGCTTGTCGAGACCCCTGGACGTGCGCAGGGCGGCGACCATGTGGTCACCGCCCTGCGTCAATTACTGGGTCTCGACACGCTCCGTCGGGTCCGCTGGCGCGTCCCCGGTCGCTGCTCGACCACCATCGATCCGATCCGCTGACGCGTCTCGGATCAGGCGTCCCCGCCAGGTCTCGACACGCGGGTCGCGACTTCGCTAGCTCAGTCGCGCCGCTCGCTCGACCACCAGCAGGGAGTTGACGCGTTCGTACCTCACGCGTCTCCTCCCTCCTGCTTGACCCCGGCGACGGCCGTGGGGTCGTCGATGCGGTACTTCGCGAACGCCTCCTCGACCTTCGACCGGTCGACCTGGCCGGCATCGGCGAGCGCCTGAAGCGCCTGCACCACGACCGACTGGGCGTCGATGTGGAAGAACCGGCGTGCGGCCGGGCGGGTGTCGGCGAAGCCGTAGCCGTCGGCGCCGAGGACCCGGTAGTCGCGCGGCACCCAGCGGGCGATCTGGAGCGGCACCGCACGCATGTAGTCGGAGACCGCCACGACGGGACCGTCGACGTCCTTGAGCTTGTCGGTGACGTACGCCGTGCGCGGGCGCTCGCCCGGGTGCAGGAGGTTCCACTCCTCCGCGGCCGCGCCGTCGCGGGCCAGCTCGTTCCACGAGGTCACCGACCAGGTGTCGGCGCTCACGCCCCACTCCTCGCGGAGCAGGCGCTGCGCCTCCTTGATCCACGGGAACCCGACGCCCGAGGCGAGCAGCTGGACGCGCGGTCCCTCGCCCTGGTCGGCCTCCACGTGGTGGATGCCCT
Source organism: Nocardia sp. 149-1B (assembly GCF_057747975.1). Lineage (NCBI taxonomy): Bacteria > Bacillati > Actinomycetota > Actinomycetes > Mycobacteriales > Nocardiaceae > Nocardia > Nocardia sp. 149-1B. The sequence goes on along the minus strand of NZ_CM173233.1, from coordinate 2,845,783 downwards.
TGAGGATGCCCTCGACGTCGACGTCCTCGGGCTCGGCCGGCTGGTGGACGGGCTCGTTGTAGACCGTGATGTAGAAGATCACGTCCTCGGCGTCGTCGCCGTACATCCGCTTCAGCCCCGACTGCATGACGTGGCTGACCTCGTAGGCGAACGCCGGATCGTAGTGCACGACCGCCGGGTTGCTCGCCGCGAGCAGCGGGGAGTGGCCGTCGGCGTGCTGGAGGCCCTCGCCGGTCAGCGTGGTCCGGCCGGCGGTGGCGCCGATCAGGAAGCCGCGGGCGAGCTGGTCGCTCATCGCCCAGATCGAGTCGCCGGTGCGCTGGAACCCGAACATCGAGTAGAAGATGAAGAACGGGATCATGTGCTCGCCGTGCGTGGAGTACGCCGAGCCCGCAGCCGTCGCGGACGCCACCCCGCCGGCCTCGGAGATGCCCTCGTGGAGCATCTGGCCCTGCGCGGACTCCTTGTAGGAGAGCAACAGTTTCCGGTCGACCGAGGCGTACTGCTGACCGCCCGGGTTGTAGACCTTCGCGCTGGGGAACATCGCGTCCATGCCGAACGTGCGGTACTCGTCTGGCGCGATCGGCACGATGCGCTTGCCGATCTCGGGGTCCTTCATCCAGTCCTTGAGCAGCCGGACCACGGCCATCGTCGTGGCGATCGTGTGCTTGCCGGAGCCCTTCTTGAGCTCGGCGTACATCTCGTCGCCGGGCAGCGTCAGGGGCTTGGCGCGCTGGACCCGCTTGGGCAGCGACCCGCCGAGCTGGCGACGCCGCTCGAGCATGTACTCGATCTCGGGGGCGTTCTCGCCGGGGTGGAAGAACGGCGCGGCCCCGGTCTCCTCGTAGGTGCGCTCGAGCTGCTGGTCGGAGATCGGGAGGTAGAGGCGGTCCCGGAACTTCTTGAGGTCGTCCTGGGTGAGCTTCTTCATCTGGTGGGTCGCGTTGCGGCCCTCGAGGGCGTCGATCGTCCAGCCCTTGACGGTCTTGGCCAAGATCACGGTCGGCTGGCCGACGTGCTTGGTCGCGGCGTCGAACGCGGCGTACACCTTGCGGTAGTCGTGGCCACCGCGCGGCAGCTTGCGGATCTGGTCGTCGCTCATGTGCTCGACCATCTTGCGCAGCCGCGGGTCGGCCCCGAAGAAGCTCTCGCGGATGTAGTCGCCGGTCTCGACGGAGTAGGTCTGGAAGTCGCCGTCGGGGGTGGTGTTCATCCGGTTGACCAGGACGCCGTCGACGTCGCGGGCCAGCAGCTGGTCCCACTCGCGGCCCCAGACGACCTTGATGACGTTCCAGCCGGCGCCGCGGAAGTTGGCCTCGAGCTCCTGGATGATCTTGCCGTTGCCGGTCACCGGGCCGTCGAGCTGCTGGAGGTTGCAGTTGACGACCCAGACGAGGTTGTCGAGCTCCTCGCGAGCAGCGACCCGGATCGCGCCGAGCGACTCGGGCTCGCCCATCTCGCCGTCGCCGAGGAACGCCCACACGCGCTGGTCGCTGGTGTCCTTGATGCCGCGGTTGTGCAGGTAGCGGTTGAACCGCGCCTGGTAGATCGAGTTGAGCGAGGTCAGGCCCATCGAGACCGTCGGGAACTCCCAGAACTCCGGCATCAGCCGGGGGTGCGGGTACGACGACAGGCCGGCGTGCGGGCCGTGCTGGACCTCCTGGCGGAACCGGGAGAGCTGGGTCTCGGTCAGCCGGCCCTCGAGGTAGGCCCGGGCGTACATGCCCGGGGAGGCGTGGCCCTGGATGAACACCTGGTCGCCGCCGCCGGGGTGGTCCTTGCCGCGGAAGAAGTGGTTGAACCCGACCTCGTAGAGACTCGCCGAGGACTGGTACGTCGCGATGTGCCCGCCGACCTCGAGGCCCTTGCGGTTCGCGCTGGAGACCATGACGGCGGCGTTCCACCGGATGAAGGCCCGGATCCGGCGCTCGGTGTCCTCGTCGCCCGGAAACCACGGCTCGCGCTCGGGGGGGATGGAGTTGATGTAGTCGGTGCTGCGCAGTGCCGGCACGCCGACCTGCATCTCCCGCGCCCGCTCGAGCAGGCGCAGCATCACGTAGCGCGCGCGCTCTCGTCCGCGCTCGTCGACGAGGGAGTCGAAGGACTCGATCCAGTCGTTGGTCTCGTCCGGGTCGATGTCGGGCAGCTGGGTCGGCAGGCCTTCGTGGATGACGGTCGGGATCACGCCGCTCCGCTTGCTGTCCGTGCCGGAAGTGGGGGTTGGTTCTTCGGTCACCCGCCCATCGTCGCACGCACGTGGAGACCGATGAATTTACCCGCCGGTAGTGCCATGCTGTGGTCATCGAGGAGCCGCCACCGGGCCGGGTTGCTGTGGACACGGGTTGCGTCCCGCACTCAAACTCCTGTGGACTACTCCCCAGTTCGTCAGACGCGAGCCGACGCGAGACGACGTGAGACATGGAGGCAGCACTTGAGCTCGACCCCGGGTGGCGGGTCCACCCAGACTGACGGACCTGCTACTGGTCCGGCCGACCGGCTGGGCCTCAAGGCCGGCATGGTCGTCCAGGAGCTGGGCTGGGACAACGACTCCGACGACCAGCTCCGGGCCGCGATCGAGGACCGGATCGACGCCGACATGGTCGACGGCGACTACGGCAACGTCGTGGACGCGGTGCTCCTCTGGTGGCGTGACGAGGACGGCGACCTGGTCGACGGCCTCGTCGACGCGCTGACCGACCTCGTGGGCGGCGGCGCCATCTGGCTGCTGACGCCCAAGGTGGGGCGCCCCAACGCCGTCGACCCGGCCGACATCGCCGAGGCCGCGCCGATCGCCGGTCTCTCGCAGACCACCACCGCGGCCGTCAGCAAGGACTGGTCCGCGACCCGGCTGATCGCGCCCAAGACGCCGGCGTAAGCCGGCTCACCCGGCCGGTGCCGAGACCCCTGGGTCGCCCGGTCGTTGCTCCGGTCACTCCGCCGGTCGTCGTACCGGGTCGCCCGACCGTCAGGAAGTGTGTCGCTCAGTGCTCCAGGTTGTGCTCCAGAAGGCCCTCGCCGGCGCCTCGGCGACCGGCACCACCCTCAAGGTCCTGGGGGAGGCGGGGGTCATCCGGCCCCACAACCCGGTCGCGCTGGCCAAGGCCGCCAAGGCGCTCGTGGACTGGGGGACCGGTCCGGCGGGTGGCTTCACCGCCGCGGCGCTGCTCGACCCCCGTCGCACGGCTCTGGTCGACGAGCTGGGGTCGTTGACCTTCGCCGAGGTCCAGAGCCGGTCCAACGCCCTGGCTCGCGCGTTCGCCGAGCTCGGGGTCTCCGAGGGCGACAGCGTCGCCCTGATGTGCCGCAACCACCGCGGTTTCGTCGACGCGAGCATCGCCACGGCCAAGCTCGGCGCCGACATCCTCTACCTCAACACCGCCTTCGCGGGCCCGCAGCTGGTCGAGGTCCTCGAGCGGGAGCGGCCCGTCCTCGTCGTGCACGACGAGGAGTTCACCGCCATGCTCGCCAAGGCGCACGTCGGTACGTCGGTCCTGGCGTGGACGGACCCGGGGAACGAGAGCGACGACCCGACGCTGGAGTCGCTGATCGCGGGCCGGTCCGGTGACGACGTGGCTCCGGCCAAGCGGCACGGCCGGATCGTGATCCTCACCTCCGGCACCACGGGCACCCCCAAGGGCGCACCTCGCAGCGAGGCCGGCATCGACGCCGCGGTGTCGTTGCTGTCGAGGATGCCGCTGCGCTACGGCTGGCGCACCCACATCGCCGCCCCGCTGTTCCACACCTGGGGGTTCGCGCACCTCGCGCTGTCGATGCTCCTCGGGTCCACGGTCGTGCTGCGGCGGCGGTTCGACCCCGAGACGTGCCTGCGGGTGACGCAGGACGAGCGCTGCGACTCGCTGGTGGTGATCCCGGTGATGCTGCAGCGGATCATGGCGCTGCCCGAGGAGACCCTGCACTCCTACGACCTCGGACGGGTCAAGGTGGTGGCGTCCTCCGGCTCGGCGCTGCCCGGCGACCTGGCCACCGACTGGATGGACCACTTCGGCGAGAACCTCTACAACATCTACGGCTCCACCGAGGTCGCCTACGCCTCGATCGCGACCCCACGGGACCTGCGCGAGGCGCCGTCGGCGGCGGGGAAGCCGCCGTACGCCACGATCGTGAAGATCCTCGACCCGGACGGCCGCGAGCTGCCGGTGGGGGAGACCGGACGGATCTTCGTCGGCAACGGGCTGCTGTTCGAGGGCTACACCGGCGGCGGCCACAAGGAGGTCGTCGATGGGCTGATGTCGACCGGCGACGTGGGCCGCTTCGACGAGGACGGCCGGCTGCACGTGGAGGGCCGCGACGACGAGATGATCGTCTCCGGCGGGGAGAACGTGTTCCCCAAGGAGGTCGAGGACTGCCTGATGCGCCACGACGCCGTCGTCGAGGTCGCCGCGGTCGGCGTCGACGACCCCGACTTCGGCAAGCGGCTGCGGGCGTTCGTCGTGGTCAGCCGCCGGGTCCCCGAGGCCGAGCTCCAGGACTGGGTGAAGCAGAACCTGGCGCGGTTCAAGGTCCCGCGCGACATCGTCTTCATCGACCAGCTGCCGCGCAACGCCACCGGCAAGGTCCTCAAGCGCGATCTCGACACCGACTGACGCCCGGCCCACCACGGGCCGGCAGCCGGCTCACGCCCGCCTCACGCCCGCCTCGCACCCGGCCGGCGACCGGTCGACGGCCGGGTGCGCCGGTGTCCCCGCCGGGTGCGAGGATGGCGGTGTGGACGCAGATGCGAACGGACTCGAGCTCGGCGGCCTGGCGCCCGACTTCACGCTGCGTGACCAGTTCGGCCAGGACGTCACGCTGTCCTCGTTCCGGGGGCGCAAGGCGGTCGCCGTCTTCTTCTACCCCTACGCGTTCTCCGGGGTGTGCACCGGTGAGATGGCGGGCATCCGCGACCGGCTCGCGGAGTTCATGACGTTCGAGACCGAGGTGCTCGCGATCTCGTGCGACCCGGTCTACTCCCTGCGTGCGTTCGCCGACCAGGACGGGCTCAACTTCCCGCTGCTGTCGGACTTCTGGCCGCACGGTGAGGTCTCCCGCGCCTACGACGTGTTCGACGACGCCAAGGGCTGCCCGCGCCGCTCGTCGTACGTCATCGACCGCGAGGGCCGGGTGCGCTGGTCGGTCCACAACGCGATGCCTGAGGGGCGCGACCTCGACGAGCACCTCAAGCAGCTCGTCGCCGTCGTCTGAGGCCGATCCACCCGTTCCCACGCTCCGGTCTAGACCGATCCGGGCGAAAACCCGCGGAATTCGCCGTATCCGGCGACGCCACTTGAACGGCGCCTCTAAAGTTGACCTTGTTGAACCGCAGGTGACCCGAGACGCCTGCGGTTCAACTTCATTTTCGGGCCGCGACCACCTGAGGCTGGACGCGCTGCGCAGCGCGTGCGAGGCGGGCCAGCGGCTCATGGCCGGGTAGGGTGTGCGCGCTCGCGCAGTTAGCTCAGCGGTAGAGCGTCCGCCTTACACGCGGATGGTCGGGGGTTCGATCCCCTCACTGCGCACGCGGGTCGTCGTACGCCGGTGCGACCGGCTCGATGGTGGTCGGCTCGTGCTCGGGTCGGACGGCTCCACCTGCCGCGCCGAGAGCGCGGCTCCGCGCGGGTCACCGCACGACGGCCACCGCAGGTGGGGCCTCAGCTGCGGAGCAGCTGGGCGAGCACCCGCCGGCGCAAGGCGCGCCACTCGGAGAGAGCGACCGCCGCGGCGCTCAGCACCACGAGGCCCGCGCCCAGCAGGATCCACCACGGCACGACGACGTCGGGCGTCAGCGTCTGGCCCGTGATCCGCTCCAACGACAGCGACCCGAACGTCGCCAACGCGCAGCCGACGCCCAGCACGATCCCCGCCACGGCGGCGACGGTCACCGTGGTCAGCAGCTCGCCCGCCAGGACCTTCCGCAGGTCCTTGTCGGCCAGGCCGAGCGAGCGCAGCCGGCCCAGTGACTGGCTTCGGGCGGGGGCGTCGGCCGCTGTCGAGAGCACGACGGCGAGGATCGCGAAGACCAGCAACGGCACCGACGAGGCCGCGGCAAGCCGGACGAGCGCGGACGCGAGTGGCGCGTGGCGGCGGGCGTCGAGCTCGTCGGCGTACGTCGTCACCACGCTCGAGTCGGCGCCGCCGACCTCGCGCAGCGCAGCAGCGGCACCGGGGCCGACCGCCCAGAGGGTGTCGGGCGCCGCCGCGGCGCCGGCCCTCGCGAACGCGTCGGCGTCGACGACGACCACGGGCTCGCTCGCGGCCTCCACACGGGGGGCGACGCCGACGACGTCGAGCCGGACCGACGAGCCCACCCAGTGCAGGGTCGGGGTGTCGCGGAGGTCGGCAGCACCGCCGAGCAGCAGCGCCGGTACCCGGTCGTCGTCGTGGTTGCCGGCGTCCCCGCCGGCCAGCCGAGCCAGGTCCGGCTCGTCGGGCAGCGGGCTGCTCGAGAGCAGCTTCTCGTAGGCGGTGGCGTCGACGACCACCACCCGCACCGCCGACGCGCCGCGGGTCGAGACGAGCTGCACGCCGTCCGCGACCCGCGCCGCGACCGCGGTCCGCACCCCTGGTGCGTCGGCGACCTGGTCGGCCGCCGCCTCGAGGTCGTGGGCGGAGGTGGAGGAGAGTCGGGCGTCGCCGCCCACCGCGAGCAGGGCTCCGGCCTCCTGCCCCTGCTGCTCGGTCGCGGCCAAGGCGATGCCGAGCGTGAGCTGGGCGACCGCCACCGACACGGCCAGGACGGGGAGCACCCGGCCCACGGTCTGGCCGAGCCGAGCCGTGACGAGCAGTCCGACGCCGCGGTCCGACCGGCGCGCCGCCCGCAGTCCCAGACGGAGCGCGGGGGAGAGCAGCCGCAGGACGGCGAGGGAGCCGGCCGCGGCGCACAGGGTGGCCGCCGCGGCGACCGTCGGGCCTCCCGAGCCGCCGTCCTGCACGACGCCGCGCTGGCGCAGGGCCAGGAGGGACAACCCGGCGGCGGCGAGCACCGTGCCCTCGATGGCCAGTCGGCGCAGGCGATCGGTCCGCTCGAGGGCCCGGCGGGCCGATCGGTTCGCGGGGACCCGGCGGACGCTCGTCGAGCGGGCCGCCGCGACGGTGCCGAGCACCGGAGACGCCAGCGCCCCGACGACGAGCACGGGGAGCGACCACGCCCAGCCGATCCCGCCGGCCAGCCGCTGCGCGGAGGCGAGCCCGATCGCCGTACCGATCGCCGCGACGAGGAGCGCCTCGACGAGCAGCTCGCCGGCGATCTCCAGCAGCGAGGCGCCGCGCTCGCGGGCGACCACGATCGGCGCGGCCCGACGGCGGACCAACAGCTGCGCCGCGAGCACGAGGACGAGCAGCGCGGTCGCGACCAGCCCGACGAGGATGACTCGTGCCTGGCCCTGGGCTGCCCGGACCTGGTCGCGACCATCGGCGAGCACCTGGCCGAGCGTGCTGTCCCAGGTGACTCCCTCCACGGCGCCGTCGGAGGTCACCTGCAGGTGCGCGACCTCACGGATCAGCGGGTCGGTGTCGCGCCAGCGGACCACCGACGGCCTGGGCAGGAACGTGATGTGCTGGGCCAGCTCGTTGGAGGCGACGGCGAGCTGGAGGTCCGGCAGCGACTCGGGCGAGACCAGGGCGTCACCCGTGACCAGCTCGAGCCCCTCGGACACGCCGCGCGCCGGGTCGAGCAGCTCGGGCGCGAGCTGCCACGCCGCGTCCTCGGGGTCGGTCGCGGTGTAGACGCCGCTGATCCGGATCCGGATCGGGTGGTGCTGGTCGTCCTCGGCCGGCAGGCGGTCACCGGCTCGTACACCGAGAGCCTGGGCCACCGGCTGGGAGACCGCGACCTGCACGGGCCACGGCGGCCCGCCGGGATCGACCTCGACGACGCCCCCGTGGTCGCGTGTCCCCGGCCTCGGCGGACCCCCCTCGAGATAGGTGACCGCCGGGGGGCCGCCCGGCGTCACGGCGTACGTCAGCTGCAGCGCACGGCCCGGGCCGCCGTCCAGCAGGTGCAGCGACGGGGTCGAGACCGTCGACACCCCGGGACTCAGGAGGCTCGCCAGTCCGGGCGGCAGGGCGGCCTGGGCGCGATCCGCGACCCGCTGGAGCTCCTCCGGTGCTCGTGGGTCCCGGGTGGTCGCGACCGGGGCGTAGGGGTCTCGTGGCAGCGTGGCCACGACCGCGCCTCTCAGCCCGGCGTCGCGCACGACCCCGGCGATGGCCCGGTCGGCGGCCCGGTCGCTCTGAGGCTGGACGGCCGCGGTCAGCAGGGTCGTCACCGCCACGACGAGCCCGACCAGGACCAGGAGCGGGGCGTCGCTGCGCAACCGGCCGAGGATGGTCGGTCCGTGCCACGTCGGCCGCGGGATCATCCGCCCTCTCCTGCCTGCAGCTGCGCGGGGTCGGCTCGGCGTACGTGGGTGAACGTGAGGACGATCGCGATCCCCAGCGCACCGAGCGCCGATCCGCCGAGCAGCAGCAGCTCGGACGCCCACGGCCAGGCCTCGACGGCGGCCGGGACCGGCCGGTTCCCGATGTCGGAGCGGATCAGCCCAGGCCCCACGAGGGCCGCGGTGACCCGGCCCGCGAGCGCGCCGACGACCATCAGGGGCAGGAGGAACGCGGCGTTCTCGGCGAAGAGGACCACACGCGCGTCCCGCGCAGCCAGACCCAGGGCCCGGAGCCGGGACACCTCCGCCGTACGCCGCTGCCGGTCGCTGGCCAGCAGCAGGCCGACGCTCAGCAGGAGCATCAGCGCGGCGACGGCGACGAGGGTCAGCAGGGCGGTCGGCAGGGCGACCCTCAGCGGACCGGTGGCGAGCTCGGCGGCCGCCTCGCTCCGGGTCGTGACCTCGCCGACGTCCAGCTGATCCGCCGCCCGCGCCGTTCCTGGCGACGGTGCGCCGATCCACCAGGCGTCGAAACCGGGGTCGAGGTCGCCGGCGTCGACGAGCGCGCGGCTGAGCATGTCGACGTCGACGAGCACGGCGGCCCGGCCGGGCGCGGAGGGGACGTCGGACACGACCGCCGCGACCTGGAAGGGGATCGCGGTGCCGTCCAGGTTGCCGGTCAGGCGGGTGCCGACCGGGGCGTCCACGGCGTCGGCCAGGTCCTGCGACACGGCCACCGGCACGACCGGCGGGTTCGGGATCGCGGTCGCCAGGAGCTCGCTGGTCGCGTAGCTGAAGTAGGAGAGGTCGGCGGTCGCGGTCGCCGTCAGCACGGTGTCCGTGCCGACGTGACTGACGCCGACGTCGGCCGAGGCCAAGAGGTCGCCTGCGCTGGCCGCTGCCGGGATCCGGGCCCATGAGGCGTCGTCGGCCTGACCGGTGGTTCCGGGGATCCGCAGCGACACGGTCAGATCCGCGACCATCGCGGTGCTCGGACCGGAGAGCTCCAGCCGGACGCCGACCAGCTGCTGACCCGGATCGATGGCGCCGAGCCAGGACACGGGGTGGGTCCGTCCGTCCATGGCCACGGGTGCGGCGCTCACCGAGCTGCGGATCCCGGCCGCATCCTGGACGACGGCCGTCACCGTCACCCGCAGGTCGGCGCGCGCCGGTGCGGTCGCGTCGACCTGCACGCCGGCGCCGTCGGGGCGCAGCGCGATGCCGCGCACCGGGGCCGTCGGTGCGATCAGGTCGCCGACCTGTGCCCAGGTGCTCCCGTCGTCGAGGCGCCCACGCAGCAGCTCACCCGCGTGGGTCGCGTCGACGCCGACCAGCACGGGAGCCGCGCCGTCCTGCCCGACGAAGCTCCCGAGGGTCAGCGGCCGACTGACGACCGGGGAGATCGCGCCACCGAGGGAGCCCTGCTCCGCAGCAGACTCGACGGCCGCTGTCGCCTGCCGCGCCGCCGTCGCGGCCGGGACGAGGGTGAGATCGGTGCCCAGGCGCAGCGCCGCCTGGTCCTCCTGCGACCGCTCCCAGGTCGTGCGCAGCCCGAGACCGAACGTGCCGGCGGCGACCGCCGCCGCGATCGCCACCATCGCCGTGCCCGCGTGCGGGCGGCGGGCGGCCTGCTGGGCGGCGAGCGGGAGCACCAGACCCCGCGACCGGCCGCCGACACGGGCGGCCGCACCGAGCGCGACCGGCACCAGCCGGACCGCCAGCATCGTCACCGCGGCCAGGCACAGCACCGGCGCCAAGGTCAGGACGACGTCGCCGTTGGCTCCGGTCGCCGGCTGGGCGTGCACCTGCCACCAGCAGCCGACCGCGACGCCCGCGAGCAGGAGGTCGAGTCCACCGCGGAGCGCCGCCCGGTGCCGGCTGCTGCGGTCCGTCGCAGTACCGGTGTCGAGGGCGGTGAGGACCAGGGCCAGCGTGAGCAGGAGGCTGCCGACCACCACGCTCGTCACCAGCGGCACCGTGACCGCCGGCCCCTGGGTCAGGCCTGCCGCGCTCAGCGCGGCCCCGTGGGTCAGCAGGGAGTGGGTGATCGCCGCCGCCGGCACAGCCAGGAGGGCGGCTGCACCGGCCAGCAACCCCGCCTCGACCAGGGAGGCGGTCACCTGCTGGCGCCGGCTCAGCCCCAGCGTGACGAGCAGTGCCCGCTCCTCGTCGCGGCGCGAGGCGACGAGCCATCCGGCGAGGAGGGCGGCCGCCATGGAGAGCACCATCCCGAGCAGCACCACCACCAAGACGGTCGATCGGGTGGTGGCCTGCTGGGCGTCGATGTGCTCGAGCGTGTCCGGGAGGCGCGAGCCCACCCGGGTGATCTGCACACGGTCCCCGACGCCGGCGGTGAGGAGGGCCGAGGCGCGACCGATGCCCCGCGCCGCGTCGTCCAGGGTGGTGCGCTCGGCCAGCGCGAGCGTCGGGTGGGCGGTGACGCGGAGCCCGGTCACGTAGGAGTGGCTGTCGCGGAAGGCCTGGTCGCCGACCATGAAGGGCCCGTACGCCGCGGGAGAGGTCATGCCGTGGGCCCACGAGGTCGTGTAGCCCTGCCCCGCGAGCGGATCGGCGTCCCACCCCGGGCCGGGCCGGGGCCGGAACGTGCCGACCACCGTGATGGTCAGCGGCCCGGCCTCGCTCGACACCCCGGACAGGCCCAGCTCCTGGTCCAGCGTCACGGTGTCGCCCAGCCGCAGGCCCAGAAGGCGGGCGGCTGCGGCGGGGATCGCGGTCTCGGGGCGAGCCGCGTCCGAGTCGTTCGGCCAGCGTCCCGAGGTGAGCACGGCGCGCTGGTCGATGTCGCCGTCGGTCGCCAGGTAGGCCACGTGGTCGGCGTCGATCTGGCGCATCGCGCCGATCGCGCTGGCCGTGACGGTCGGGCGCATCGGGGCCAGGACGTCGGAGACGATCCGCTCGGCCCGGGACCGTGCGTCCGCGAGCTCGCTGCCGGGGAGGTCGACGAGGTACGCCGTCACGTCGACGTCGTCGGGGTGCGCGCGCTCGACCTCGGCGTGGAAGGCACGTGTCTGGGTCGAGCTCAGGAGCAGGGTGCAGACCCCGACCAGGCAGGCGGCGGCCGCGACCAGCCCGACGACCGCGGCGAGCATTCCTCCATGCACTCGGGCGCGCCGGAGGGCCAGCGTCAGCACGGAGGCGTCATCTCAGCCCTCGACGCGTCCGTCGGCGATCGTGAGGACCCGGTCGACCATCGCGATCATCACGGGGTCGTGGGTGGCGACGACGGCCGTGACTCCCTCCGTGTCGACGATGGCCCGCAGCAGCGCCATCACGGCGCGCCCGGTCTCGGCGTCGAGCTGTCCGGTCGGCTCGTCGGCCAGGAGGAGCCGGGGCGACCCGGCGAGCGCCCGGGCGATGGCCACCCGCTGCTGCTGGCCGCCGGAGAGCTCCCCGGGCCGCTGCCGAGCGTGGTCGCGCAACCCGACCAGGTCCAGCAACAGCTCGACCCGCCGCTCGCGCTCGGCGGCCGGCATCCGGCGCATCCGTAGTGGCACGCCGACGTTCTCGCTCGCCGTCAGGGTGGGGATCAGGCCGAAGGTCTGGAAGATGTAGGAGATCTGATCCCGGCGCAGGCGGCTGAGCTCCCGGTCGTCCAGCGCGGGGACGTCGCTGCCGACCACGCGCAGGGTGCCCCCGTCCGGCTTGTCGAGACCGCCGAGCAGGTTGAGGAGCGTGGTCTTGCCCGATCCTGACCGGCCGGCCACGGCGACCATCTCGCCGGGCCGGACGTCGAAGGAGACCTCGCGGAGCGCGTGCATGGTCGTCGGGCCCGACCCGTAGGTGCGGCTCAGGGACCGGGCCTCGATGATCGGCTCGTCGGCGGCCGTCATGTGCCCTCGCCGCGCCGGCCACGGTCGTCGGGACGGATCTCGACGTGGTCTGCGGTCAGCGCCAGGCGCACCCGGCGGGTGAGGGCGAGCGCCTCACGGAACTCCCGGGGCACCTGCACCCGTCCCGCGCGGTCCATGACGGCGTACTCCTCGGCCATGCCGAGGGCGTCGCCGACCGTGTCGTCGCGCAAGGTCTCGCTGCTGGTCCGCCCGTCACGGATCGCGACGCTTCGTGCGACCTGTCCGCTCACCGCCGCGTCGTGGGTGACGATGACGACCGTGGCGCCGAGCTCGCGGTTGGCGGTCCGCAGCGCGGTGAAGACCTCCGCGCTGGTCTCGCTGTCCAGCTCGCCGGTGGGCTCGTCGGCGAGCAGCACGCTCGGCTGGTTGGCGAGGGCGACCGCGATCGCCACCCGCTGCTGCTGTCCACCCGACATCTGGTGGGGCCGGCGGTCGGCGCAGCCAGCGACCCCGAGCGTCTCCAGGAGGCTGTCGGCGCGCGCCCGACGCTCCTTGCGGGGCAGGCCGGCGATCGTCATCGGCAGGTCGACCACCTGTCGGGCGGTCAGGTACGGGACCAGGTTGCGCTGGGCCTGCTGGCGCACGAAGCCCACCACGTGCCGGCGGTAGCGGGCCCGGTCGGCACGACGCATCTCCACCAGGTCGTGCCCGGCGACCCGGGCGCGGCCGGCAGTGGGCGCGTCGACACCGGCGAGGACGTGCAGGAGGGTCGACTTGCCGGATCCGGACGCGCCGACGAGGGCGATCATCTCGCCCTCGTGCACCAGGAGGTCGAGGCCCTGGAGGGCCTGCACCTCGATGCTCTCGGTCTGGTAGATGCGGACGAGGTTGTCGCAGACGATCAGGGCGTCGTGGCCGAACTCCGTCTCCCGTGGCGCCGCGGCCGGCAGCGCGAGCTCTCGGGCCATCCGTGCCTCCCCGTCGCAATCCCGCCTGATCGTGCCACACTCCGGTGGCGCCGGAGGAGATCGCGGCGGTCGCGGGCAACGATGTTGCCAATGATGTTGCCGGCGATGCTGCCGGAGACGCCGCCCCCTGGCCATAGGCCCGGGCCTGCGGGTACGCGTGGCCTGCGCCACCCGTCCAGACGACCGTTAAGAACCGCCCCCGATCCGCCGAAGAGAACCTCGTCAGGATGACGAACGGCGCGCACACAGGGAGGTGGCAGCCATCAGCAACGAGTCGGTCCCCGGTGGGACCATCGTCGTGGGCGTGGACCAGACTCCCGCCGCGGCGGAGGCGCTGGCCTGGGCGATCCAGGAGGCCGTCGACGAGGAGACCCCGCTGACGCTGGTCCACGGTGTCGGAGCGGCGCTCTCGTCGTGGGTGGACTTCCAGACGATCGACTTCCGCGACGTGATCGACGCGACGACGGCCACCGGTCGAGAGGTCCTCGACGCGGCCCAGGCCGAGGTCGATCGGATCGCGCCGGCCGTCGAGGTGCGCCACGTGCTGCGCCTGACCGACCCGCACGAGGCCCTGCTCGACCTGTCCGCCGACGCCGCGATGCTCGTCGTCGGATCGCGCTCCGCGCTGGCCGAGGAGGACTCGTTGATGTCCTCGGCGCTCGGGTTCGTCAAGGCCCGGGCCGGGTGCCCGGTGGTGGTGCCGCGGCTGCGACGTACTCCCGGGGTGGGCGTCGTGGTGCTGTGCGACGGCTCCCCGGAGTCGCAGTCGATCCTCGCCTACGCCTGGGGGCAGGCCGACCGGCGGGACCTCCCGCTGACCGTGGTCCACTGCCTGCCCGACCCGCCCGCCGACCCGTTCCCGCGCGACATCGGCCTGATGGACGCGACCGCACGCATGGAGGCCAGCCTCGGGCCGTCGTTGCTCGGGTTCGAGCGGCTCCTGCTCAGCGACCTGGTCCGCGACATGCGCTCGCGCTGGCCGGGCGTCGACGTCCGGCTCGTCGTCGACGACGCCGCCACCGACCAGTGGCTGCACCGCGCGCGGCGGCAGGCCGACGTGCTCGTCGTGGGCGCCCGCCATGCCCGCCGGCTCGCCGAGCTCGTCATCGGCGCGGCCACGCCCGAGGAGGTGGAGTGCGTGACCGTGGTCCTGCCTCTCGAGGACCGCCTCGAGGCCGACGCGGACGCCCTGCGGGTGACCGTCGCGCGACTGCACGGCTGCGCTCAGCGCCTGGTGACACTGCGCATCCCCGTGGACCAGGCCGTCGCCGAGATCCGCTCGGTCACGATGAACACCGACCTGCTCGCGGAGGCCGCGCTCGCCGCCCTGCGGGGCTGGGGCGCCACCACCGCGAAGCCGTGGCAGACCCGTGAGGTCGCCGAGCTGCTCGTGCGCGCCGGCGCCACCCGCTCCTGGCCCTAGCCGAGCCCCCACCCCACTAACCTGGCTCCGTGGGACCGGACACGCAGCTGGTGGCCGCGATCCGGTCGGCCCTCGCCGGCGCGGGTGACCCCGTGCGGGCCGCCGACCAGCAGCGGTACATGAAGTCCGCGATGCCCTACCGCGGCGTCTCCTCACCCGAACTCACCGCGCTCCTGCGTCCGCTCCTGAAGGGGTACGTGCCGCTCGACCGGGCGTCCTGGGAGGCGACCGTGCGCCTGCTCTGGGACGAGGCGGGGCACCGTGAGGAGTGGTACGCCGCGCTCGCGGTCGCCCGGCACCGCCGGGCCCGGCCGTGGCTCGACGCCGGCTCGCTGGACCTGTCCCGGCACCTCGTGGTGACCGGTGCCTGGTGGGACGTCGTCGACGTGGTCGCGGTCCACCTCGTCGGTGTCGCGCTGCGAGCCGACCGAGCGTCCGTGACGCCCGTGGTGCGAGCCTGGGCCACCGACGAGCACCCGTGGCTGCGGCGTACGGCCGTGCTCTGCCAGGTCGGCGCCCACGCGGACGTGGACACCGACCTGCTGCGCCACGCGATCGAGGCGAACCTCGAGGACGAGACGTTCTGGCTGCGCAAGGCGGTCGGGTGGGCGCTGCGGGACCGCGCGCGCACCGACCCGGCCTGGGTGCGAGCGGAGGTCGACCGGCTCGGGGAGCGTCTCTCCGCGCTGTCGCGGCGCGAGGCGCTCAAGCACCTGTGACTCCGGACCTGTGACGCACGCAACACCGGGGCGATGGCACAATCCCTCGGGTGACGATGGCATCGGTGGCCGATCGACTCTCGGGACGGCACGTCCTGCTGACGGGTGTCACGGGATTCGTCGGCGAGGCGCTGCTGCAGCTGCTGCTCGCCGAGGTGCCCGGCGTCCGGGTGACTGTGCTCGTGCGGCCCAAGGGGTCCACCGGTGCGGACAGCAGGACCGCGGCCCTGTTGCGCAAGCCGATCTTCGCGCCGGTCGTCGAGGCCGCCGGTGGTGTGGAGGCGCTGATGGCGGCCCGCGTCGGCGTGCTCGAGGGTGACCTCGCCGCCGTGCCCGCGCTGCCCGACGACCTGGACGCGGTCGTGCACTGTGCCGGCGACGTCTCCTTCGACCCGCCGGTCGACGAGGGCTTCACCACCAACGTGGTCGGCACCCGGGACCTGATCCAGAGAATCAGAGATGTCGATCGCAACCACCGAGTGCATTACGTGCACATCTCGACGGCGTACGTCGCCGGGCGCCGACGCGGCTCGATCCCCGAGGGTCCGGTCGAGCACGACGTCGACCTCGAGGCCGAGCTCGCCTGGGGGCTGGCACAGCGGCGCTCGATCGAGCACCAGAGCCGCAGCGCGTTCGTGCTCGAGCGCGAGCGCCGCAAGGCCGAGAAGGCGCACAGCCGGGCCGGCATGCTCACGGCTGCGAGCGCGACCGAGGCCGCCCGCAAGGAGTGGGTCAAGACCGAGCTGGTGCGGGTCGGCACCGAGCGGGCCCGCAGCCTCGGCTGGACCGACTGCTACACGTTCACCAAGGCGCTCGGCGAGCGGGTCGTCGAGGCCCACGCGGCCACCGCCCGGGTCTCGATCGTGCGGCCCAGCATCATCGAGTCGGCCCTGGTGAAGCCCCGTCCCGGGTGGATCGAGGGCTTCAAGATGGCCGAGCCGCTGATCCTCGCCTACGGGCGCGGTGAGCTGCCGGAGTTCCCGGCCGCCGCCGACACGATCGTCGACATCGTGCCCGTCGACCACGTGGTCGCCGCGATCGTCGCGGTGCTCGCACACCCGCCGGAGGTCGGCGCTCCGGCGTACTTCCACGTGTCCTCGGGTGACCGCAACCCACTGACGTTCCGGAACCTCTACGCCAACGTGCGGTCCTACTTCGACGAGCACCCGTTCGCCGCGGGTGACCGGGGTGCGGCCCGCCTGCCGGACTGGCGCTTCCCCGGCGCCCAGTCGGTCGAGCGGCTGCTGACCACCAGCGAGCGGGCCTACCAGGTCGCCGACTACGTCATCGGGCGCACGCCGCGCAGCGACCGCGCCCGCGACCTCGCGCGCAAGCTCGACCAGCAGGGCCGCCGGCTGCAGTTCCTGCGCCGCTACCTCGACCTCTACCACGAGTACGCCCAGGCAGAGCTGCGCTTCTCCGACGCCCACACGCTCGCGCTGTACCGGTCGCTGTCACCCGAGGACCAGGAGCGGTTCGCGTTCGACACCGCCGTCGTCGACTGGTCGCACTACCTGCGCGAGGTGCACTGCCCGGCGGTGACCGAGCCGGTGCGCCGCATGGACGAGGCCCGGCGGGCCCGCAAGCGCAACGCCGACCTGGGGTTGAGGCCGCTGTCGGGTGCGGGGGCCTCGACGAGCTCGACCAACGGGGTGGCGGCGTTCTTCGACATGGACGGGACGCTGCTGTCCTCGAACGTCATCGAGACCTACCTGTGGCTGCGGCTGCGGGAGCAGACCGGCTCCGAGCGGGTCACCGAGCTGGGCCGGCTGGCCGCCCGGCTGCCCGGGCTGGTGCGGGCCGAGCGCCGTGAGCGCAGCGCGTTCCTGCGCTCGGTCTACCGCGAGTACGCCGGGGCCCGGCTCGAGGACCTCGAGGCCGTGGCCGACGCCCACCTCACCGACCACGTGCTCGCCCGGGTCTCCCCGGACGCCGTACGCCGCATCCGCGAGCACCGCGCCGCCGGGCACCACACCGTGCTGATCACCGGTGCCATCCGTCCGCTGACCCGGCCGCTGGCGCCGTTGTTCGACCACGTCGAGGCCGCCGAGCTGGCCGTGGACGAGCGCGGCGTGTGCACCGGCCACCTGGCCGCCTCGCCGCTGGTCGGGGAGTCGCGGGCCGCCTGGATGCGCCAGTACGCCGCCACCCACGGAATCGACCTGGCGGCGTCGTACGGCTATGCCGACTCCCACTCCGACCTGCCGCTGCTGGAGGCCGTGGGGCGCCCGGTCGCCGTGCGGCCCGACATCCCGCTGTTCCGGCACGCCCGCCAGCACCGGTGGACGACCGTCGACTGGGCGAGCTCGACCGCGAGCACCCGCACGCTCAACCCGGCCGGGGACCTGACGTGAGGAGCGAGCGATGATGCTGGCGCTGGAGATGTTCCGGTCGGTCTCGCGGACCATGGCCGGACGGGCGATCGGCGGCCGGGTGCCCGGCGTGCTGTCGGGGTTCGCCGCCCCGCTGCGACTGGTGACCATCGAGGAGCCCCGCGTCGAGCGACCCGGATGGGCGCGGCTGCGAACCCGGCTCTCCGGCATCTGCGGCTCCGACCTCGGCGCGCTCTCGGGTCGCACCAGCCTGTACTTCTCCGCGGTCGTGTCGCTGCCGTTCGTGCCCGGCCACGAGGTGGTCGCCGAGCTGCTCGACGACTGCGAGGACCTGCCGGCCGGCACACGTGTCGTGATCGACCCCGTGCTCGCCTGCGCGGCCCGAGGGGTCGAGCCGTGTGACGCGTGCGCGACCGGGGCGACCAACCGCTGCGCGCGGATCACCGTCGGCCACCTCTCGCCCGGGCTCCAGACCGGCTTCTGCCACGACACGGGC
Source organism: Nocardia sp. 149-1B (assembly GCF_057747975.1). Taxonomy (NCBI): domain Bacteria; kingdom Bacillati; phylum Actinomycetota; class Actinomycetes; order Mycobacteriales; family Nocardiaceae; genus Nocardia; species Nocardia sp. 149-1B. The sequence goes on along the minus strand of NZ_CM173233.1, from coordinate 2,827,657 downwards.
GGCGGCTGGGGGCAGCAGCTGGTCGCGCACCGCAGCCAGCTGCGCCCGGTGCCGGAAGGATTCTCCGACGAGCAGGCGATCCTCATCGAGCCGGTCGCGTGCGCCGTGCACACCGCGCTGCGCGCCGGCATCCGGGCCGGTGACCGGGTGCTCGTCAGTGGTGCCGGGTCGGTCGGCCTGTTCGCGACGCTGGCGCTGCGCGAGCTCACCGAGGCCGGCGAGATCATCGTCGTCGCCAAGCACGCCCACCAGCGTGAGCTCGCGCGCGAGCTCGGCGCGACCGAGGTCGTCGCCCCGAGCGAGGTGCTGCGGCGCGTACGCCGTTCGACGGGCGCCTTCCAGCTCGAGCCGGAGTTCTCCTCGCCGTACCTCCTCGGTGGTGTCGACGTCGCCGTCGACGCGGTCGGCAGCAAGCAGTCGTTGGAGACCGCGCTGCAGTCGACCCGCGCCGGCGGGCGGGTCGTGCTGTCCGGCATGCCCGCGAGCGCCGACCTGTCCGCCGCATGGTTCCGCGAGCTGGAGGTGGTCGGCACCTATGCCTCGGCGAGGTCCGACGACGCGTTCGCGCGCGCCACCGGGCTGGTGGCCTCCGACGCCGTCCAGCAGCTCGCCAAGTCCGTCGCCACCTATCCGTTGCACCGGTGGCGCGAAGCGCTCGACCACGCCCACTCCGCCGGCCGCCTGGGCACGGTGAAAGTCGCCTTCGACCCGAGGAGCTCCTCATGAGTCGCCCTGGATTCGTCCTCGAGGTGGACGACCGCACGCCGCCGCTGATCGTGCACGAGGGGCTCGGGTTCCGGCTCGAGAGCTTTCCGCTCGGCACCCGCGTGGTCTACCCGCCGGAGTCGATCCCGACCGTCCCGGACGTCGAGGAGGCGATCCGCGAGGCGCTGCTGCACCCGCACGACTGCGAGCCGCTGCCCGAGCTGCTGCGGCCCGGGATGCGCCTGACGATCGCGTTCGACGACCTCTCGCTGCCGCTGCCGACGATGAAGGCGCCCGACGTCCGAGGCCGGATCATCGAGCAGGTGCTCACGATGGCCGCCGACGCCGGCGTCGACGACGTCCAGCTGATCGCCGCCAACGCGCTGCACCGCCGGATGACGGCGGCCGAGCTCAAGCACATCGTGGGGGAGCGGGTGTTCCGCTCGTTCTACCCCCAGGGTCAGCTCTACAACTTCGACGCCGAGGACCGCGACAACCTGGCCCACCTCGGCACCACCGACAAGGGCGAGGACGTCGAGATCAGCAAGCGGGCCGCGGAGTCCGACCTGCTGGTGTACGTCAACGTCAACCTGGTCGCGATGGACGGCGGCCACAAGTCGGTGGGCATCGGGCTCGCGTCGTACAAGTCTCTGCGCCACCACCACAACGCCAAGACCATGGTCCACTCGCGCTCGTTCATGGACCACAAGCACTCCGAGATGCACCACTCCGCCTGGCGGATGGGCCGGCTGATCAAGGAGCACGTCAAGGTCTTCCAGATCGAGACCACGCTGGACAACAACGTGTTCCCCAGGCCCTACGACTTCTTGATGAAGCGCGAGTGGGAGTGGTCGGTCAAGGACCAGGCCTCGATGCTCGCGATGCGCCGCGGCCTGGCGGTGGCGCCCGCCAAGCTGCGGCACAAGATGTTCCACGACCTGCGCGGCGCCTACGGGCTGACCGGCGTCAATGCCGGCGAGGTCGAGGCCGTGCACGAGCGGACGCTGGCCAAGGTGCACCAGCAGCACCTGGTCGAGGTGCAGGGGCAATCGGACGTGCTCGTCATGGGCGTGCCCTACCTGGGCCCCTACAACGTCGGGTCCTCGATGAACCCGATCCTCGCCACCTGTATGGGGCTGGGCTACTACTTCAACTCCTACCGGGGCCAGCCGGTCGTCCGGAAGGGCGGTGCGGTGATCCTCTACCACCCGCTCAACGAGGGCTTCAACCAGCTCCACCACCCGTCGTACGTCGACTTCTACGAGGAGGTGCTCGCCGAGTCGACCGACCCCGCGGTGGTGGGCGAGAAGTACGAGCAGCAGTTCGCGCAGGACCCCTGGTACATCCACCTCTACCGGACCTCGCACGCCTACCACGGCGTCCACCCGTTCTACATGTGGTACTGGGCGGCGCACGCGATGGACCACGTGGACGAGGTGATCTGGGTCGGCGCCGACCGGCGGGTGGCCGCGCGGCTGGGCTTCCGGGCGGCGACGACGCTGGCAGACGCGCTGGAGATGGCCTCGGGCACGGTCGGGTCCAGTCCCTCCATCACCTACCTGCACAACCCGCCGCACCTGCTCGCGGACGTGCGGTGATGCCGCAATGAGCTTCCTGAAGGAGTCGGTCGACGACGTCCGGCTGGTCGCCCGCGGGTGGCGCTGGGGGCGGCGGGCCCAGGTGCCGCGCTCGGCCGAGGAGTGGGTGCCGCCGTCCCGGTCGACGGTGTTCCACACCGACTGGTCGCGCCGCCGCCCGGCGATGGCGGCGCGTGAGGTCGCGCAGAAGGCCGGCCTCGAGCCGCTGTTCCGCTCCCAGGTCCGCACGCGGGTCGAGGGTCTCGACGTGCTCGACCGCGTCGACGGTCCGGTGATCTTCGTGGCCAACCACGCCTCGCACCTCGACACCCCGCTGATCCTGCTGTCGCTGCCCGACGAGTGGCGCCGGCGTACGGCGGTGGCGGCCGCGGCCGACTACTTCTTCGACACCTGGTGGCGCGCGGTCGGCTCGTCCCTGCTGTTCAACACGTTCCCGATCGACCGCCGCGGCGGCACGATGGCAGCCACCCCCGGGGAGGTGCTGGCCGACGGGTGGAGCCTGGTGATCTATCCCGAGGGCACCCGCTCGACCGACGGCTGGATGGGCCGCTTCCGGATGGGCGCGGCGTTCCTCGCCAAGGAGCACGGCGTGCCGGTCGTGCCGGTCGCCCACCGGGGCACGTTCGCCGCGATGCCCCGCGGACAGGGCTGGCCCTCTCCGGGTCGGAGGCAGGTGACGATCCGGTTCGGTGAGCCGTTGGTCGCGGGCCCGGACGAGTCCGTGCGTGACTTCGCCCCGCGGATCAAGGCGGCCGTGGGGACCCTGCTCGACGAGGACACCACCACCTGGTGGGAGGCCCGGCGCCGCGCCGCTACCGGCGCGACGCCCGACCCGACCGGGCCGGACGTCGCCCAGTGGCGCCGCGTCTGGCAGCAGACGCAGTCGCCCCAGGCCGACGCCCCGGCCCGCCGGCTCACCGCCTGGCGGCGCTGACCCGCCTCACCCGAGGAGCCCCGACCCCAGCCAGTCACCCGCTGCGAAGCCGGGCAGGACCGCGAACGACGCCGACCCGACGGCAGTCGTCCAGGTGTTGAGCGCGTCGCTGCGGTCCAACGATCGCTGGATCGGCACGAACTGGCCCACGACCGACGCCTGGTAGCTCATGAACACCAGGCCGCTCTCCTGGCCGGTGGCATAGCTGACGCCCTTGCGGAAGATCCGCGCGCCGGCGTTCTCCATCGGCATGGCCAGTCGCGCGTGCGCCCGCGTCCCCGGCTCGCTGAGCCGCGCCCCGTCGTCGAGCCGGCGCCCGAGCGCCTGCTCCTGCTTGTCACGGGTCAGCGTCGCCCAGGTGTCGAGGTCCATCGCGATCCGGCGTACGACGAGCGTGGTGCCGCCCGCCCAGGGCGGCCCGGGGATCCAGACCGCCTCCTCGAAGGCGTCCGAGCCGGGCGCCGGGTTGGCCGTGCCGTCGATCTGGCCGAACAGGTTGCGACCCGTCATCGGCCGGCCATGGGAGTCGACGCCGTTCCAGAACCCGGTCTGCCGCCAGCGGTGCTGGGCGAACGGCGCCGCGTCGCGGAGCAGCTGGCGTACGGCGTGCGCGACGGTCGTGCCGTCACGCGCACCGACGACCAGCACCAGGTCACCGCCGGACCACGCCTCGTCGAGCCGGTCGTGCCGCATCGGCGGCACCTGCTCGAAGCCGACCGGCGGATCCACCAGGCCCGCGGCGAGCGCACCGGGCCCGAGGCCGACGGTGACCGTGAGGTCGGCCCGCGCGGCGGCGAGCCAGGGCTCGGTGTCGCCCGGGGTCGGGCGCCCGGTGGCGAGCGCCTCGACGTCGCCGGTCCAGGCCCGCAGCAGCCGGCCCAGCGCGTCGCGGTCGGTGCCCGGCAGCAGGTCCAGCGCGACCACCTCGACCACCGAGGGGTTCGGTCGGGCGATGCCCGGCTGGTGGGCGCCGTACGGCGAGACCTCGGTGCCGGCGGAGCCGGGAGGTGCCGCGTCGTCGCGGGTCCCGCCCCAGGCAGCACCTCCCGCCGTGCCGGCCGCCGCGCCCGCGAGCGCCGTCCCGGCGTACCCGAGGAAGTGCCGGCGCTGCAGGCCCGCCATCAGTGGGTGTGCTCCGCGGTCCCCGGGGAGTGGTAGTGGCCACCCTCCTCGGTGAACTCCTTGACCGGCGCCGTGACCTCGAGCGTGGTCCCGTCGGAGAAGCCCAGCGTGAGCTCGACCTCGTCGCCGGGCGCGAGCTCGCGCTTGAGGTCCATCAGCATCACGTGGTAGCCGCCGGGCTGGAGGAGCTGGCCGCCTCCGGCCTTGACGACGATGCCGCCTGGAGCCTCGCGCATCACCATCTCGCCGTCGACCTCGGCCATCTCGTGGAGCTGGGCCATCCCCGCCACCGGCGAGGACGCGGTCTCGAGGGTGACGTCCTCGTCGGTCTCGTTGTCGACGACCAGGAACGCCGCGGTCATCGTGGGGTCCTCGGTGCCGGCGGTGGCACGGACCCAGGGGTCCTCGATCGTGATCTTCCCGGTCTCCGCGGCCGCGGCGGGCTCGGACTCCTCGCCGCAGCCGGCCAGGCCGGCCAGGCCGGCCAGGGCGAGGACCAGCGCGAGTCCGGGCATCAGGGTGCGTCGCGGGCGGCGGCGCGCAGCAGTGTTCGTCATGGGGGTTCTCCTCGTTCTGGGGTGGGCGCGCGGGCGCGCGCCGGACCGGCCCGGTGGGCGGCGGTCCGTGGGATGGGTGTCAGAAGGCGAGGAGCGCGGGTGGACCGCGACGCGAGAGCGCCGGGCGGTCGAGCCGGGGGACGGGTACGAAGCCGCTCGCCCGGGGTCGAGGACGGCGTACGGCGGCAGCGCCCAGCAGCACCGCCAGCGCCGCGGCCGCGCTGCGGCGTGCGGCGGCCAGCACGACCAGGCGAGCCGCGGCCAGGTGCAGCAGGGCCCACAGCGCCCGTTCGCCGACCGCGAGCACGAGCCCGAGTGCGACCGCGCCCGCCACGTGGGCGGCCAGCATCAGCGGTCCTTGCTCGGTCAGGTGCTGGAGCAGGTGGTGCAGCCCGCCGAGCGGCACCCGGGGACCGTCGTGGGGCGCGATCGCGGCGGAGGAGCCGTAGGCGTCGAGCAGCGAGCCGACCCGGCGGCCGTCCCCGTCCACCGGCAGGGAGGCCGCAGGCATCGGCAGGCCGAGCGACGAGGCCCGCGGGCCCGGCGTACCGCTGTCACCGCGGTGGCCGGCCAGCGCGGAGAGCGTGGTGTGGGCAAGTCCCTGGCCGACGACGACCAGGGCGACGATCCGCCGGGTCGAGGCCGGGCCGAGCACGAACCGGGCCGCCAGCGCCACGAGCCCGAGACCCAGCAGCAGCACGACCGCCGGGTGCGGCAGCAGGCCGCCGGCGGCCACGTGCGACACCGTCCCCGCCGCGAGCATCGAGGCCCCGAGCAGGGCGGCCCGACCCCACACCAGGAACGGCGGCGCGGGGGCTGCGGTCGCGGGGTGGGTCGAGATCGCTGGTCTCCGGGGGCTCGGGGCGGACGCGGCGGGGGCGCGCTCAGGATACGGGCGAGAACCGTCCGGGCGGCGCGCGTGGCCGCCGGCCGGACGCCGCGAAGGCAACCTCGCACCAACGCGAGCGTCACTAGTGTCGCGTCTCGGAAGTTGTTGATCGGTTGGCGTTCTCAGGGTGTGTGCATCGCAAGGCGCCGGCGCGCCGCGATACCCGCTTGTCTCGCTAGCGTCGGCAACGCCGCGAGGTGCGTGCCATGGGGGCGCGAAGCGCCCAAGAACTTCTGGGACGCGTCACTAGAGTGAGGAACACACTCATCAGGAGGACACCGATGATCGTCCCGTTCAGCGTCTCCGACTTCCTCGACCGGGCCGTGCAGGTGTACGGCGAGCGCGTCGGTGTGGTCGACGAGCCCGACCAGCCGGCAGCGCCGTTGGGCGGTGACGGCTTGACCTACGCGCAGCTGGGCGAGCTCGCCCGCCGCCAAGCCGCGAAGCTGGACGAGCTCGGGCTCGACGTCGGTGACCGGGTCGCGATCGTCAGCCACAACAGCGCCCGGCTGCTGACCGCGTTCTTCGGCGTCAGCGGCTTCGGCCGGGTGCTGGTGCCGGTGAACTTCCGGCTGCGCCCCGACGAGGTCCACTACATCGTCAAGCACTCCGGCGCCCGGGTGCTGCTGATCGACCCCGAGCTCGAGGAGACGCTCGAGGACGTGCCGGCGGAGTTCAAGTTCGTGCTCGGCAACGACGACGACATCTACGCCGCTCCCGGAGTCGAGCCCCGGCCCTGGGAGCCCGACGAGAACGCCACCGCCTGCATCAACTACACCTCGGGCACGACCGCGCGCCCCAAGGGCGTGCAGATCACCCACCGCAACATCTGGGTCAACGCGGTGACGTTCGCGATGCACGCGCAGGCCTCCGATCGCGACGTCTACCTGCACACGCTGCCGATGTTCCACGCCAACGGGTGGGGCTGGCCGTTCGTCGCGACCGGGCTGGGCATCAAGCAGATCGTGATCCGCAAGATCGACGGCGCCGAGATCCTGCGGCGGGTGCGCGACCACGGTGTCACCGTGATGTGCGCGGCCCCGGCGGTCGCCGCCGCCGTGCTCGACGCCGCGCAGGACTGGGAGGGCGAGATCCCCGGCCGCGACAAGGTCCGGATCATCATGGCCGGCGCACCGCCGCCCACCAAGACCGTGATCCGGGTCCAGGAGGAGCTCGGCTGGGAGTTCATCCAGATCTACGGCCTCACCGAGACCTCGCCGCTGCTCACGTTCAACCGGACCCGTGCGGAGTGGGACGACCTGTCGGCCGAGGAGCGGGCCGTCCGGCTCACCCGGGCCGGCGCGCCCGCGCTCGGCGTACGCCTGGCGATCTCGGAGCACGAAGAGTCGACCGGGGAGGTGCTCGCGCGCTCCAACGTCGTGCTCGAGGGCTACTGGGAGCAGCCCGAGGAGAGCGAGCGGTCGCTGGCCGGCGGGTGGTTCCACACCGGTGACGGGGGCGTGCTCGGAGACGACGGCTACCTCACGATCAGCGACCGCAAGAAGGACGTGATCATCACCGGCGGCGAGAACGTCTCCTCGATCGAGGTCGAGGACGTGCTGTTCTCCCACCCCGCGGTGGCCGAGGTCGCGGTGATCGGTGTGCCCAGCGACAAGTGGGGCGAGACCATCAAGGCGCTCGTCGTGCTCGCTGCCGGGCAGTCGGCCACCGAGGCGGAGCTCATTGCCTGGTGCAAGGAGAAGGCCGCGGGCTACAAGGCCCCGACGTCGATCGAGTTCCGCGACCAGCTGGCCCGCACGGCCACCGGCAAGCTGCAGAAGTTCAAGCTGCGCGCGCCCTACTGGGAGGGCCGGGACCGCCAGGTCAACTGACGGGTCGGCTGACAGGTCGACTGACGGGTCACTGGGCGACCAGCGCCACGAGCGCCGAGCACTCCTCCCGGAGCCGGCGCTCGAAGCGCGCCTGCAGCGTGAACGTGGACGCCGGGCAGCCGTGGCACGCGCCGCGCATCCGCACCGTGACGACGCCGTGCCGCACGCCCACCAGGTCGATCGCGCCGCCGTGGGAGCGCACGTAGTCGCCGGCGTCACCCGCGACCAGACGGCGCACGGCGTCGGCCAGGGCGGCGTCGTCCGCGGACTCCGTGTCCTCGACGCGCCAGCGCTCGGGCTCGGCGAGCGCGGCGGCGACCGCGCCGCGCACCCGCGCGCCGCACCGGCGCCAGTCGGCCGCCGCAGGGGTGCGGGTCACCACGCAGCCGGGCTGCACCCGGACCTCGACGAGGGTGCCGTCGGCGAGCAGCTCGCCCAGCTCGCCGGGCAGGGCGACCGCCGTGCCGGGGGAGGGCAGCGGAGCATCGGGCACGATCCAGCGCACCTCCTCGGGCACGGCGCCGGCCTCGGGGTGCATCGCGACGGCGGTCATGCGAGCGCCCCGACCACCGTGTGCGCGAGGAACGCCATGGCCCAGGCGATCGCGAAGTACGCGCCGAACACCGTGAGCGGCCAGCGCCAGCCGCCGGTCTCGCGGCGCAGCGTCGCGATCGTCGCCATGCACTGCAGGGCGTAGACGAAGAACACCAGCAGCGCCGCGAGCGTGGCCGAGGTGAACACCTTCTCGCCCTCGTGCGCGCCCTGGTCGAAGGTGCTGTCGCGCAGCGCCTGCGTGGGGTCGGTCGGGTCACTGGCGGCGGTGATCTGGCCCATCGTGGCGACGAACGTCTCCCGGGCGGCGAGCGAGGAGATCACCGCGACGTTGGTGCGCCAGTCGAAGCCGAGCGGGTCGAAGACAGGGGCGGCCGCGCGGCCGACGGCTGCGGCGACGCTGTGCTCCATCGTGTACGCCGCGACCGCCGTACCGTCGTCCGGGTCGACACCGTGGGCCCGCATCTCCGTGGCGGACTGCACGGGCAGGTTGAGGAGCGCCCACAGCACGATCGTGGAGACCACGATCACCGTGCCCATCTTGTGCAGGAAGCCCTTGACCGGCAGCCAGACCGCGGCGACCACGGACCGCGCGGCGGGCAGGCGGTACGGCGGCATCTCCATCGTGAACGGCATCAGCACGTGCCGGCCGCCACCGACCAGGGTCGCGACCCGGGCGGCGAGCATCATCGAGACCGCACCGAGGAGGTAGAGCCCGAACATGGTCGCCCCGCGGGCACTCAGTCCCGCCCACCGCGCGTCGGCCGGGATCAGCATCGAGATCAGCAGGGTGTAGACCGGCAGGCGGGCCGAACAGGTCACCAGGGGCACCGAGAGCATCGTCGCCAGCCGCTCTCGCGCCGATGGCATCGTGCGGGTCGCCATGATGCCGGGGATCGCGCACGCGAACGACGACAGCAGCGCGACGAACGCGCGGCCCTCGAGCCCCGCCAGGGCCATGGCCCGGTCCATGAGGAACGCGGCGCGGGAGAGGTAGCCGACCTGCTCGAGCGCGGCGATCAGCACGAACAGCAAGGCGATCTGCGGCACGAACACCAGCACGCCCCCGACGCCGCCGAGCAGGCCGTCGGAGACGAGGCGGACGGGCGCGGAGTCCCCGAACGTGTCGGTCACGGCCGTCGCGAGCCGCTCGACGCCGGTGCCGATCGCGTTCTGGGCGGGCGCGGCCAGCGCGAAGATCGTCTGGAAGAACCCGAACATCACCGCGAAGAAGACCGCGACACCCCCGACCGGGTGCAGCAGCACGCGGTCGACGCGGGCGGTCAGTGCGCTCTCCTGGGCCGAGCGGTACGCCGCGGTGCTCAGCACCGACCCGATCCACGAGGTGCACTCCTCGGGGTCGGTGGGCGGTGCGACCACCGGTGCCGGCCAGGAGCCCAGGTCCGCCAGCAGGTCGACGAGGGCGGCCGCTCCGGAGCGCTTGCGGCCGTCGGCGACCACCACGTGGATGCCGAGAGCCCGCGCGAGCCGGTCGAGGTCGAGCCGCCCGCCGCGAGCCACCAGCTCGTCGTGCATGGTGAGCACCAGCGCGGTCGGCCGGCCCAGGGCGAGCACGCCCGCGAGCAGGCGCAGGGAGCTGCGCAGCGTGGTGGCGTCGGCCACCACCACGACCGCGTCGGGCTCGCTGACACCGTTGAGGCGGCCGTGGAGCAGGTCGACCACGATCCGCTCGTCGATGCTGATCGGTTCGAGGCTGTAGGTGCCCGGCAGGTCCTCGACCTCGACGGGTGCGCCGTCGGGGAGCGTGCAGGTGCCCTGGGAGCGGCCCACGGTGACCCCGGGGTAGTTGCCGGTCTTGACCCGCAGTCCGGTCAGCGCGTTGAAGATCGTCGACTTCCCGGCGTTCGGTGCCCCGACCAGCGCGACCCTGGCCCGGCCGGCGACGGTCGCCGTGGCGCCGGGCGCCGGGTCGCAGTGCGAGCTCATGCCACGGAGGTGCCGGCGGTGACGGGCGCCTCCGCCGCAGCGCTCAGGGTCACGGTTACGTGGCGGGCCTGGGCCGCGCGCAGACACATCGAGGTGTCGGCGAAGCGGTAGAGCGTGGGGTCGCGCAGCGGCGCACGGCGTACGACGGTGACCTCGGTGCCGGGGACCAGGCCCAGGTCGGTCAGCCGGCGCGCGATGTGCGGCTCGACGCCCGCAGCGACGCCCACCACCGTGGCGCGCGCACCCGCCGGCAGCTCGACCAGCGACCGTGTCCCAGACAACTCTGCTCCCTTGACGAAGGTAAGGCTCAACTTACTCGCGTTCGGAAGGGATCGCCCAGGGACCTTGGTCACGTTGGCACGCGGTTGTCACCACCGGGTGCGGAAGGCTCGTGCGGCCCGCAGAAGGGGCTGGCGGGGCAGAACCATCACTTCTCGGGTGACGCTTCGCCCGAGAAGTGATGGTTTCCCCGGGTACCCGGGAAACCTGCAGCCGGCTGGTTCAGGCGCGCGGCACGTCCAGCACGACCTCGAACTCCAGCAGGTCCGCGCCGGTGGAGACCGGGTTGTGCCGCTCGCCGGACGCACCAGCGTGGGCGGCCCGGGCGTCACCGTCGCGCCAGGCCTCGAACGACGCGTCGTCCTCCCACTGGGTGACCACGAAGTAGCGCTCCTCGCCGCGCACCGGCCGCAGCAGCTGGAACCCGAGGAACCCCGGCGTCCCGTCGACGGTGTGCGCGCGGGCCGCGAAGCGCTTCTCGAGCTCCTCGTGGGCCTGCTGCGGGACGGCGATGGCGTTGATCTTCACGACGGGCATGCCGCGAGCCTAGGACTCGCCCCCAGGACCTCGCCCCAGGAACCTGGCCTAGAACTCCAGCGCGGGTTCGTCGGTCACCACCGCGTCGCCGAGGGCGATGGTCCCCGACGTCAGCGCCCGCAACACCGAGCCGGCGCGGTGCCGCAGCGCCTCCTGGGCTCCGCGCCCGACGCTGCGCTCCATGATCGGGCAGGGCGCGGCGACGCGGACCACCTCGAGCAGGACCCCGCCGATCTGCAGGCGTACGCCGGGACCGCGCGGGACCGGCCCCGAGATCGTCACGTTGCGGCGGGTGGCGGCCGGGAGCACGGGGCTCCCGAGGCGCTGCGCGGCGTCGGCCAGGGCGTCGGCCGACTGCACGCTGACGTGCCGGTGCCGGCTGCCGTGGAACCGGTCCCCGACGATGCCGGCGCCCGCCTCGACCTCGATGCTGCTCCGGGCCTCCATGGGCCCGTGCCGGTGCCGGGCGACGTACAGCGCGGTCACGAGCACGTCCTCCGCCATGCCCCCATCCTCCCCGATAGCCTCCAGGCATGCCCACGCTCGCGGACGTCGTCGCCCTGCTGCACGGGTGGTACCCGCCCGACACCGCCGACTCCTGGGACGCCGTCGGGCTCGTCTACGGCGACCCCGCGGCGCCGGTGCGCAAGGTGCTGTTCGCGGTCGACCCGGTGCTGCCGGTGGCGCAGGAGGCGGCCGCGTGGGGCGCGGACCTGCTGGTCACCCACCACCCGCTGTTCCTCAAGGCCGTCCACGGCTTCGCGGCGACCACGCCCAAGGGGCGCACGCTGATGACCCTGGCCGGTGCCGGGTGCGCGTTGCTCGCGGCCCACACCAACGCCGACCAGGCGGTGGGCGGGGTGTCCGAGGCGATGGCCCAGGCCCTGGGTCTCACCGACGTCGCCCCGATCGTGCCCGCCGCCGCGGACCCTCTCGACAAGCTCACGGTCTACGTCCCCGCGGGCGATGCCGAGCGGCTGCGCGCGGTGCTCGCCGAGGCCGGGGCGGGCCGGATCGGCGACTACGACCACGCGTCGTTCTCGACGCCCGGCGAGGGCCGGTTCCGTCCGCTGGCAGGCGCCCAGCCCACGATCGGCACCGTCGGCGAGGTCGAGGTGGTGGACGAGGTGCGCATCGAGGTCGTGCTGCCGCGGCACCGGCGTACGCCGGTCGTGCGCGCCATGCTGGCCGCGCATCCCTACGAGGAGCCGGCGTACGACGTCGTCGAGCTCGGCGACCCGGGGCTGACGAGCACCGGCACCGGCCGGATCGGATCGGTGCCCGAGATGTCGCTGGAGGAGTTCGCCGCCCGGGTGGCCGCCGCCTTGCCGGCGACTGCGCAGGGGGTGCGCGTGGCGGGTGACCCGTCACGGCCGGTGCGCCGGGTCGCGCTGTGCGGCGGGGCGGGCGACTTCCTGCTCGACACGGTCGCGCGGACCGACGCCGACGTCTACGTCACCAGCGACCTGCGGCACCACCCGGCGAGCGAGTTCGTGGAGCGGGAGGGGCCCGCGCTCGTCGATGTCGCGCACTGGTCCGCGGAGTCGACCTGGCTCCCGGTCGTGGAGGCGCGACTGCGCGGTGCACTGGACGGGGCGGCGGGCGATACGGTGGAGACCCGGGTGAGCACCATCCGGACCGATCCCTGGCAGTTCCGCATCTGAGGAGCACACCCTGAAAGCCGACCCGTCCGCCCAGCTCCAGCTCCTCGACGTGCAGGCGCTCGACGCCCGAGCCGACCTGCTGCGCCACCAGCGGGCGAGCCTGCCCGAGATCGCGGAGATCGCGACCCTCCAGGCCAGCCGCACCGACCTCGACAACCGCGCCCGCGACGCCCGGATCACCGTCGACGACCTGAGCGTCGAGCAGGAGAAGGTCGACGCTGACGTGGAGGCGGTCAAGTCCCGCCGGCGCCGCGACCGTGACCGGATGGACCAGGGCCTGGTCACCAACCCCAAGGACCTCGAGCGGATGGGCCACGAGCTGGAGTCCCTCGAACGCCGCATCTCCTCCCTCGAGGACGAGGAGCTGGAGCTGATGGCCCGCCTCGAGGACGCCCAGCGCGACCTCGACGGCCTGACCGCCCAGGTGGCCGAAGCCGACCAGCGGCTGGCCGAGCTGACCGCTGCCCGCGACGAGCGGCTGGCCGTCATCGACACCGAGCTCACCGCGCTGCAGGCCGAGCGCGCGCCGGCGGTCGAGGGCCTACCGGCCGATCTGTTCACGCTCTACGACAAGCTGCGCGCACAGAAGGGCGGCATCGGTGCCGCCGAGCTGCGCCAGCGCCGCTGCACCGGGTGTCAGCTCGGCATCGACAACGCCGAGCTCGCGGTCATCAAGGCGAAGCCCGCCGACGACGTCGTCCGATGCGAGGAGTGCAGCCGGATCCTGGTCCGCACGCCCGAGTCCGGGTTGTGACCGAGCGGTCGATCACGCGCGTCGTCATCGAGGCCGACGGCGGGTCGCGCGGCAACCCCGGCCCGGCGGCGTACGGCGCGGTGCTGCGCGACGCCGACACCGGTGCGGTGATCGCCGAGGAGGGCACGACCATCGGGGTCGCCTCCAACAATGTCGCGGAGTACTCCGGGCTGATCGCGGGGCTGCGGTTGGCCGGGCAGTACGCGCCGGACGCCGAGATCGAGGTCCGGATGGACTCCAAGCTCGTCGTCGAGCAGATGTCGGGCCGCTGGAAGATCAAGCACCCCGACATGCGGCCGCTGGCGAGCCAGGCGACCGAGTTGGCGCCGTTCGGCACGACGTACACCTGGGTGCCGCGGGAGCAGAACACGCACGCGGACCGGCTGGCCAACGAGGCGCTCGACGGCAGGCGCAGCGGGGTCAGCGTCGCGGGCGAGGCGCAGGAGCCGGACTCGTTGATCGAGGAGGTCGAGGCGCCGGCGGCGTCGATCCAGACCCAGTCCCGCGGGTGGGGCGGCGGCGGTGCGCCGACGACGGTCGTGCTTGTCCGTCACGGCGTCACCCCGCACACGACCGCGAAGCGGTTCTCCGGTGGCCTCGCCAGCGCCAACCCCGGGCTCAGCGACGAGGGCAAGGCGCAGATCCGCGCGGTCGCCGAGTGGCTCGGCCCGATCGCCGAGCGCATCGACGCCGTGGTCGCCTCGCCGGTGCGGCGCACGCAGGAGTCCGCCGCGATCATCGCCGAGGCGCTCGGCCGCTCGGTGGAGACCGAGCCGGGGTTCGCCGAGATGGAGTTCGGCTCCTGGGACGGGCTGACGTTCGCCGAGGTGGGGGAGCGCCACCCCGAGCAGCTGAACGCGTGGCTGGGCTCGCTCGACGTCGCGCCCGGTGACGAGGGGAGCGGCGGCGAGTCGTTCCGCGTCGTGCAGGAGCGGGTGCTCGCCGGGCTGGCGCGGCTGCTCGAGACCCACGCCGGCAAGACCGTCGTGGTCGTCAGCCACGTCACGCCGATCAAGACCCTGGTCGCGCACGCGGTGGACGCCCAGCTCGACGCGGTGTTCCGGATGGAGCTCACTCCCGCCTCGGTGACGGTCATGTCCTACTACGACGACAAGCCGTCGCTGCGGATGTACAACGCGCTGCCGCCCGGCAACGACGTGTTCGCGGCCGGCGCCACGAAGTGGTGACTACAGCTCGCTGACCACCACGTCCAGGCGGCTGCCGTCCTCCTCGACCACCCAGCCGAGATCGCGCAGCGCGTCGGCCAGTCGCGCGGGGGTGCGCGGATCGGCGCCGGACTCGAGCAGGGCGCGGACGATCCGCCCCTTGGTCGCCTTGTTGAAGTGGCTGACGACCTTGCGTGTGCCCGCGTGCTCGTGGAGGACCCGCACGGTCGCCGTACGGACCCCTTCCGGGCGCCAGAAAGCGACGTACGTGCCGCTGCGCAGGTCGACGAGCAGCCCGCCGCCGACGGCCTCGGTGAGCACCGGCCCGAGCTGCTCGCGCCACACGCCCGCGACCGGGCCGAGGCCGGGCAGGGTGGTGTCGCCGGAGAGCCGGTACGCCGGGATCCGGTCCGCGGTGCGCACCACCCCGAACAGGCTGGACGTCACCGCCAGTCGGGTCGCCGCGCGGCGCTTGGCCGCTGCCGAGAGCGTGGCGACGTCCAGAGCGTCGTAGAGCACACCGGTGTAGACCTGGTCGGCCCGCTGGGTCGGCGCGGTCCGCAACCCGGCGTTGAGGCTGACGAGGTCGTGCTGGGTGGCGCCCAGGCCGAGGGTCTTCGCCGCGACGTCCGGGTCGCCCTCGCACAGCTCCTCCAGCGCGCCGAGCACCCGCTCGCGCGCGCCGGTCAGGGCCGGGAACGACAGGCTCTCGAGGTCCAGGGCACGCCCGCGGCGCGCGCCCGCCTTGCCCTCACTGGGCGGCAGCAGCATCAGCACGGTGGTTATGGTGCCGGTATGCCGAGTAGCCGTGTCGTCCGGGTCCGCTCCGTCCGCGACGGGGTGGCCGCGGCCGCGCTGCGCGACGGCATCGCACAGATCCAGGCGGATCTCGAGGTCACCGCGGAGTTCGCGCCCGAGGTCGAGGCGGCGGCCGCCGCCGCGGCCACGGCGCCGCGACTGCCCGAGCTGGATCGCACCGAGGTGCCGTTCCTGACGATCGACCCCGCGGGCGCGCTCGACCTCGACCAGGCGCTGCACCTCGAGCGCGACGGCGACGGGTACGTCGTCCACTACGCGATCGCCGACGTCGCTGCCTTCGTCACCCCTGGCGACCCGGTCGACGTCGAGGCCCACCGGCGCGGCGAGACGCTCTACGGCGCGGACTCGAAGATCCCGCTGCACCCGCGCAGCCTGAGCGAGGACGCGGCGTCGCTGCTGCCCGGCCAGGTCCGCCCGGCCCTGCTGTGGACGATCCGCGTCGACGCCGACGGCGGCCGCACAGACGTGCACGTCGAGCGGGCGCGGGTGCGCTCGGTCGCCCAGCTCACCTACGAGGAGGTGCAGCGCGCGATCGACACCGGCACCGGCGCGCCCGTGTTGGCGCTCCTCAAGGAGGTCGGCGAGCTGCGGCTCGCCCGGGAGGCCGCCCGTGGCGGGGTGTCGCTGCCGCTGCCCGAGCAGGAGGTCGACGTCGAGGGGGAGGAGTGGCGCCTGGAGTTCCGCGAGCAGCTTCCGGTGGAGCAGTGGAACGCACAGATCTCGCTGCTCACCGGCTTCGCGGCCGCCTCCCTGATGGTCTATGCCCGGGTCGGCCTGCTGCGCACGCTCCCGCCGCCGGACCCGCGCGACGTGCAGCGGTTGCACCGCACCGCCCGCGCGCTCAAGATCGCGTGGCCGGCCGAGCAGCTCTACCCCGACTTCATCCGCTCCCTGGACCCCTCGATCCCCAGCCACGCCGCGATGGTCAACGCGTGCACTCGGCTGCTGCGCGGCAGCGGGTACGTCGCGTTCGACGGCGAGGTCCCGGCTGACCCGCAGCACTCCGCGCTGGCCTCGGAGTACGCCCACGTGACCGCGCCACTGCGCCGGCTCGGCGACCGGTATGCCGGCGAGGTCTGCCTCGCGCTGTGCGCCGGCACCGACGTGCCGGCGTGGGTGCTCCAGGCGCTGCCGGGTCTGCCGAAGACCCTCCAGGCCTCCGCGGCCAGGTCCCGCTCCTACGAGCGCCAGGTGGTCGACCTGGTCGAGGCCGGTGTGTTGCGCGGACGGGTCGGCGAGGTCTTCGACGGGGTCGTGGTCGACGTCGACGAGTCCGACGAGCGCCGCGGCGTGGTCGTCATCCACGATCCCGACGTCGAGGCGCCGGTGGTCGGCGGCGAGCCGCTCCCGCTAGGCACCGACGTGCGGGTCCGGCTCACCACAGCCGACCTCGCCACCCGGAAGGTCGAGCTCACCCTGGAGTGAGCACCGGCCAGGCGAGCTCGGTGCGCCAGGAGGCGGGGTCGGGGTCGTCGTGCGGTCCGATCAGGTAGATCTCCTGGACGGGCCCGTCGGTCCCGATCGAGTGCGTTGCGACGTGGGTTCCGAGCGCAGCGTAGGACACGTCGATGTCGTCGTGGGCTCCGAGGTGGGTGACCACCGCGACCTGGCGGTCGGGGAGCGTCAGGCGCTCGGCGCGGCCCCCGGCCGGGTCATCCTCGGTGGGCACGTAGACGAGCGCCTGGCCGCGCCCGTGGGTGAACAGCTCGTGGTCATAGCACCCGCCCGGCGGGCCGGTGCGGGTCAGTGGCGCCAGCTCGGCCATGGCGCCGTCGTACCAGTCCAGGACGGACTCGTGATCGACGCTCTCCCGCACCCCGACGACGTGCGTGGCAGGCATGTACCGCAAAGTGACCTCGAGGTCGGGTGCAGGCGCCAGGATGCGGCGCAGGGCGTCGACAGCCAGGCGGGTGCGGTCGAGCTGGTCCTCCAGGCGGGCGAGGTGCGCGCCGAGGACGGCGTCCCGGTCCGCCGTGCTCGCTGCCGTCAGCAGCTCGCGGATCTCGGCGATCGGCAGCCCGAGCTCGCGGAACCGGTGGATGCTCAGGGCCGCCGGGACCTGTGCGAGGGAGTAGTGGCGATAGCTCGAGAACGGGTCCACCTCGTCGGGGACCAGCAGGCCGGTGTCGTGGTATCGCCGGAGCTGACGGATGCTGAGGTGGGTGACCTGCGAGAACTCGCCGATGCTCAGTCGCCTGCCCGGTTCATCAGTCACGGACGGATCGTAAGGGCCGCGATCCGGCCGTCGTCGTCGAAGCGGAAGGTGTAGTGGAGGTCGACGGGGCTGCCGGGGAAGTCGCCCGTCACCTCGGCCACCGCGTGCCAGGCGTTCCCTGCCGGCTCCACCCGCCGGACGGCGTACGTCACCGGCGGGACCTCGCGACGCCAGGCGCGGACCGCCTCGACGCCGTGGTGCTCGTGGCCGTCGTCCACGACCACCACCTCGGGCGCGAAGAGGGCGACGTATGCCTCGCGGTCGGGGTCGACGGCGCGGGCGAAGTGCTGATCGATGAGTGCGGGTGCGTCCATGCCCTCAGCCTGGGGTCTCTCCCCGGGGGAGACTCAAGGGGAGTCGCTCGCACCTGCCGCAGCGGCTGTCTTCCTGCGGCTACCCGTTGGCGGTCGACCCCGAGCGGTCGACCACGAACGCGACCGCCGAGCCGAGGGTCGCCAGCGCGGGGTAGTCGGTCTCGTCGATGCGGACGCCGGCGCGGGTGCTCAGCTGCTCGACGAAGGAGAGGAAGTCCAGCGAGTCCAGCTCGAGCTCGTCACGCAGCGGCGCGTCCTCCGGGACGGTGTCGATCTGGGCGTCCGGCACGATCGCGGTCAGCGCCGCGGCCACGGCCGCGCGTGCGTCCTGGGCGTTCATAGGTCCTCCGGTTGCTGTAGGTGGCGGTCGATCAGGTCGAGGAAGCGCGCGCCGGTGAACCCGTCGGTGACTCGATGGTCGGCGGAGAGCGTCATCGTGGTGACCGGTCGCGCACCGACCATCCCGCCTGACGCCCACGGACGCTCGACGACCCGGCCGACGCCGACCAGCGCCACCTGCGGGGCGTGGATGACGCCGAAGACCGCCTCGACGCCCTGGTCGCCCAGGTTGGTCACCGTGATGGTCGGCTCGTTGAGCTCACGGCCCCGGAGCCGACGGCCCCGCGCCCGGACCACCAGGTCCTTGAGCCGCGCCATCAGCTCGTCGAGCGGCACCTGGTCGGCGTCGAGGAGTGCTGGAGCGACCAGCCCGCCGCCGCGCAACGAGATCGCGACGCCGAGGTGCACGCCCGACCCGGGCTGGAACGCGCCCTCGATCCAGAACCCGTTGAGCGCGGGATTGGCGGCCACGGCGAGGGCGGTGGCCTTGAGCACCAGCGCGGCCGGCACCAGTCGGCGGTCGACCGGGAGGTCCTTGTTCCGTTCGTGCATCCAGCCGAGGGCGCGGGAGAGGTCGACGGTGTTGGCCAGGTAGTAGTGCGGCACCTCCCGCTTGGAGCGACTCATCGCGGCCGCGATCGTGGCACGCATCGGGTCCGCGGCGGGCGCCGGCCCGGGAGCGGGGGTGCCGGCAGGGGCGGGGGACGGCGGCGGCGCAGGGGCGGGGGAGACCTGACTCGCCGCGCGGACGTCCTCCGCCCGGATCGTGGTGCCGTCCGCCGCGCGCACGGTGTCGAGGTCGACCCCGCGCTCGGCGGCGAGC
Organism: Nocardia sp. 149-1B; assembly: GCF_057747975.1. NCBI lineage: Bacteria > Bacillati > Actinomycetota > Actinomycetes > Mycobacteriales > Nocardiaceae > Nocardia > Nocardia sp. 149-1B. The sequence goes on along the minus strand of NZ_CM173233.1, from coordinate 2,808,611 downwards.
CGGCGGGCGTACGGCGTGACGCGTGCCCGACCGTCCGTGGGAGGCGGGGCTGCGGACTCGGCGGCGTGGCGGCGGACGTCCTCGCGGGTGATCTCCCCGCCGTCCCCGGTGCCGTGCACCCGGGCCAGGTCGACGCCGAGGCGCTCGGCGTCGCGGCGCACCAGCGGGGAGTGGACCCGCGCAGCCTTGGTCCCGCGCCGTGTCCCGGTCGCACGCTTGGCCGGGGGCGCGACGGGAGACGGTTCGGCCGGCGCTACGACCGCAGCCTCGGGCACGGTCTCGGGCACGAGTTCGGCTGCCGGTCCGGGCACGCGAGCCGATGGGCTCGGTGCCTCGCCGGGTGCCGCGAGCGTGGCGAGCACGGTGCCGACCGGGACGGTGGTGCCCGGCTCGACGAGCAGGGCGTCGACGACACCGGCCACGAAAGACTCGACCTCGACCGCCGACTTCGAGGTGTCGACCACGGCGAGCACGTCCCCCTTGCGGACCGTGTCACCGGGGTGCACCAGCCACTCCAGCAGGGTGCCTTCGTCCATGTCGGCGCCCAGCGAGGGCATCGTGAACTCGGCCATGGTCAGCCCTTGGTCCGGTGCGCGGCCGCGACGATGTCCTCGACCTGGGGGAGCGCGGCCTGCTCCAGGTGGCGGGCGTAGGGCATCGGGACCTCGGCGGAGCAGACCCGCTCGACCGGCGCATCGAGGTCGTAGAACGCCTGTTCCTGAATACGGGCCGCGATCTCCGCGGAGAGGCTCCCGGTGCGCCAGCCCTCGTCGACGACCACGGCGCGATGGGTGCGGCACACCGAGCCGAGGATCGTCGCGTCGTCGAGCGGGCGCAGGGTCCGCAGGTCGACGACCTCGGCGGAGAGACCCTCGGCGTCCAGCGCCTCGGCCGCCTCGAGTGTCCGGGCGAGCATGCCGCCGTAGGTGATCAGCGAGACGTCGGTGCCCGGGCGCCGGACGGCCGCGTGATCGATGTCGACGATCCCGGCGTCCTCGGCGAGCCGTCCCTTCATCGGGTAGAGCGATCCGTGCTCGAACAGCAGCACCGGGTCGGGGTCCGCGAGTGCCGCGGCCAGCATGCCGCGGGCGTCCTCGAGGGTGGCCGGGGTGACGATCCGGAGCCCGGGGATGTGGGCGAACCACCCCTCGAGGCTGTGGGAGTGCTGGGCGGCGAGCTGCCGCCCGGCACCGGTGGTCATCCGGATCACCAGCGGCACGTCGTACTGCCCACCGGACATGTGCAGCAGCGACGCGGCGTTGTTCATGATCTGGTCGAGCGCGAGGAGGCTGAAGTTGACCGTCATCACCTCGACGATCGGGCGCATGCCCTGCAGGGCGGCGCCGATGCCGGCGCCGACGAACGCGGACTCCGAGAGGGGCGTGTCGCGGATCCGCTCGGGCCCGAACTCCTCGAGCAGGCCGAGGCTGACCGCGAAGCAGCCGCCGTAGCTGCCCACGTCCTCGCCCATGAGGAATACCCGTTCGTCGTTCTGCAGCGCCTCGCGCAACCCCGCGCGCAGTGCGTCGCGGTAGGTGGTCTCCACCATCCGGGTCATCGCGCGCCTCCCGCCGCCGTGGCCGTCGAGCCGTCGGAGTAGACGAAGCGGGTCAGGTCCTCGACGGGCTCCTCGGTCTCGGAGGCGGCCTGTTCGACCGCGGCCGTGATCCGGGCGGCGATCTGCTCGTCCATCACGGCCAGGCTCTCGTCGGTCAGCCGGCCCGCGGCGCGCAGCTGCTCGCCGAGCGCGTCGATCGGGTCACGCCCGCGCCACTGGGCGACCTCGTCCTTGCTGCGGTAGCGGTCCGGGTCGTACATCGAGTGTGCCCGGAACCGGTAGGTCTTCAGCTCCAGGAACACCGGTCCGCCGCCGCCGCGGATCTCCGCGACCGCCTGCTCGGCGGCCGCAGCGACCGCCACGGCGTCCATCCCGTCCACCGGCCAGGCGGCTGCGCCGTACGACGCCGCTCGCAGCGCCAGCTCGGTGCGTCCGTGTTCCTTGCCCAGCGAGGTGCCCATCGCATAGCCGTTGTTCTCGCAGCAGAACAGCACCGGCAGCCGCCACAGCACCGCCAGGTTGAGGCTCTCGTGGAACTCGCCCTCGGCCATCGCGCCGTCGCCGAAGAAGCAGGCGGTCACCGCCGGCCGGTGCTGCAGGGCGTCGCCGAGCGCGAGACCGACGGCGAGCGGCAGGCCGCCGCCGACGACGGCGTTGCCGCCGACGAAGCGCCGGGACCGGTCGAATAGGTGCATCGACCCGCCGCGGCCCCGACTGCACCCGGTGACCTTGCCGAACATCTCGGCCATCAGTGCCTCCGGGTCGGCCCCGCGGGCGAGCGCGTGCCCGTGCTCGCGGTACGTCGAGACCACGGAGTCCTCGGCGCCCAGGGCACTGCACACGCCGGTGGCGACGGCTTCCTCGCCGACGTAGAGGTGCAGGAAGCCGCGGATCTGGCCGCCGCTGTAGAGCTCCGCGCAACGCTCCTCGAAGCGGCGGATGAGCAGCATCGTCGCCAGCAGGTCCAGCGGGTCGGCACTCATGGCTGACGCTCCATCGTCGACACGTCGCCCTCCGGGAGCCCGAGCGCGCGGGCCTTGAGCACCCGTCTCATCACCTTGCCGCTGCTGTTGTGCGGCAGGTGCTCGTCGAACACGATCTCCTTGGGTGCGAGCCCACCGAGCCGCCGCCGCGAGAAGGCCACGAGGTCCAGCCGCAGCTCCTCGTCCGCTGCGACCCCTGCGCGCACCGTGACGTAGGCGCGGACCAGCTCGCCCGCCAGCTCGTCGGGCATGCCGATCACCCCGGCCTCCACGACCGCCGGGTGCTCGAGCAGCGCCGACTCGACCTCGAACGGGCCGATCAGGTGGCCGGCGGACTTGATCACGTCGTCGGCGCGGCCCACGAACCACAGGTAGCCGTCGGCGTCGATGCTGGCCAGGTCGCCACTGAGGTACCAGCCGTCGGCGAAGCACGAGCGGTAGCGCTCCTCGTCGTCGAGGTAGGTGCGGAACATCGACGGCCAGCCGGCGCGCACCGCCAGCTCCCCGGACTCACCGACGGCCGCGGGGGTCACCCGGCCGGCCTCCACCCGGGCGCGCCCGTTGTCGCCGAGCGCCAGCGTCGTCACCTGGACGCCGGGCATCGGGCGACCCATCGAGCCGGGCCGGATCGGCATGCCGGGGTAGTTGCTGACCATGATCGCGCCGGTCTCGGTCTGCCACCAGTTGTCGTGGATCGGCAGCCCCAGAGCCTCCTGGCCCCACCGGACGACCTCGGGGTTGAGCGCCTCGCCGACGCTTGCCACGTGCCGCAGCGCGCTGAGGTCGTGGGTGCGCGCGAGGTCGGCCCCGTAGCGCATCAGCATCCGCAGCGCCGTGGGCGCGGTGTACCAGACGTCGACCTGCTGCTCGGCGAGGATCCGGTACCAGGCCCCGGCCTCGAACTCGCCGGCGTAGCTGACGAGCGTGGCGCCGATGGTGAGCGGCGCGATGATGCCGTACGACGTGCCGGTGACCCAGCCCGGGTCCGCGGTGCACCAGAAGACGTCGCCGGGGCGCAGGTCGAGGGCCAGCGCGGCGGTCACCCGGTGGGCGATCACCGCGTCGTGCACGTGGACCGCGCCCTTGGGCAGGCCGGTGGTGCCGCTGGTGAAGTGCAGGAGCGCCGGGTCGGAGGGATCGGTGGGCGCGATGACGTACTCGGTCGGCTGCCCGGCCATCGCGTCGTCGAAGCCGATCAGCATTCCGTCCGGAGCGGTCTGACCGTGCGCGGGTCGGCCCACCAGCACGACGTGGCGCAGGTAGGGCAGCTGCTCGAGCTGGGGAGCGATCTTGCGTCGGTAGAGCGACTCGGTGGTGACCAGCACGGGAGCGCGGCTGCGCAGGAGCCGCTCTCGGACCGGGTCGGGTCCGAAGGAGGAGAACAGCGGGGAGAAGACCGCGCCGGCCTTGAGCGTGCCCAGGCAGACGACGTACTGCTCGTGCTGGCGGCCGAGCAGCGAGACCACGGGCTCGCCGCGTCGCACTCCCAGGGAGCTCAGGAGATGGGCGAACCTGCTGGTCTCCTGGCGCAGCTGCGCGTAGGTGATCGGTGTCATCGCGCCGTCCGCGGCGACGCAGCGGATCGCGACCTGGTCTCCGCGGCCCTCGTCGACGTGGCGGTCGACCGCCTCGTGCGCGATGTTGAGTCCACCCCCGCCCGGGAGCCGGGCGAGTGCCTCACGGGCACGCTCCCACGTGAAGTCCCGGTTGAGTTCGGCGTAGTCGGGTGCTGCCGACTGTGCCGGGTCGAGCTCTGGTCGGGTGCTGGACATCGCCTCCGACCTCCTTCGGTCGTCTCTCGCCAGTGTGCGAAGTCACAGCCGCCGATCGGCAAGAGGCGAAAGTCCTCGCTCGACGGGCGCGTGGGGCCCGGATCGGCTGGAGCCGCCGACGCGTGGCCGTGGGGACCTAGGTCTCCCGGGCCCCGGGCCGCGGGCCCCTGTCGGCGTAGCCGGGGGAGGGCGAACGTGGTGACAGAGGTCTCACGATGCTCCTCGCCCGCCCCTCGTCCGCGACGCATGTGCTCGATGAGCCCGCACATCCGGCGGGTCTCGGGAGGTCGCGCGTGACCTCGTCCGAGCCCACCTTGCCTCGGCGGTGGCGCTCGGCGCCCACGAGAGGAGACGACGATGAGTGTGTGGCTGACGGTGCTGGTCGTGATCGGGGTGCTCGCAGTGGTCTTCCTGCTGGCATCGCTGCGGGTCGTGCAGCAGTACGAGAAGGGTGTGCAGTTCCGGCTCGGCAAGCTGCACCGGGTGCGCGAGCCCGGCCTGCGCCCGATCATCCCGGTGATCGACACCATGCGGAAGGTCTCGCTGCGGACCGTGACGATGCCGATCCAGTCCCAGGGGATCATCACCAAGGACAACGTCAGCATCGACGTGGCGGGGGTGGCGTACTTCCACGTGATGGACGCCGTGAAGTCCGTGCTAGCGATCGAGAACGTCGGCTCCGCGATCAACCAGATCGCCCAGACCACGCTGCGCAACGTCGTCGGTCAGCACACGCTCGACCAGACCCTGACCGACACCGACGCCATCAACGTCAACATCCGCGAGATCCTCGACCGCACCACCACCGACTGGGGCGTCCTGGTGACCTTGGTCGAGCTCAAGGACATCACGCTTCCCGAGAGCATGAAGCGGGCGATGGCCCGCCAGGCCGAGGCGGAGCGCGAGAAGAGGGCCAAGATCATCGCCGCGGAGGGTGAGGCGGCGGCCGCCGCAGCCCTCGGCGAGGCCTCGGACATGATGGTGGAGCACCCGCTCGCACTGCAGCTGCGCAACCTCCAGAGCCTGGTGGAGATCGGCGTGGACAAGAACACCACGGTGGTCTTCCCGGCGCCCCTGATGAGCACGATCGGGGACCTCGGGGCCTTCCTGCGCCGTGAGACGCAGGCGGCAGGCGAGACGGCCGCGGCAGCCCCCTTGCGGGCCGCCGTGTCCTCCGCGAACGGGTCCGCCCAGCCCGTCGAGTAGTCCCTCGGGGCGGCGCCGGAGGCCCCGCCAGGTTGGGCAGAAGGTCTCGGGCCCCTGGGCCGTGGGGCTCTGTCTGGCTTCGGTGGCCCCGGGAGACCGTGGTGAGGACAGGGCAGGAGGTGTCCCAGATGTTCCTCGACCGGATCGATGGTGGTCGTCGGCTGGCTGCGCTGGTGTCCCACCTGGCGGGCACCGACGTGGTCGTGCTCGGGCTGCCCCGGGGAGGCGTGCCGGTCGCTGCCGAGGTGGCTCACGAGCTGCGCGCGCCCCTGGACGTGATCGTCGTGCGCAAGCCCGGCCTGCCCGGCGAGCCCGAGCTCGACGACCAGGAGCGGGCGCTGCTGCGCGATCGTGCGACGCAGCTGCGCAGCGGACGCGCCCCCCTGGACCTGACCGGTCGGGTGGCCCTCATCGTCGACGACGGCATCGCCACGGGCGCCACGGCCGCAGCCGCCTGCCAGGTCGCGCGCGAGGTGGGAGCGGCGTACGTCGTGGTCGCGACGCCGGTCGTCGCGCCGGGCATCAACGCGCGCTCGCTGGGGGCCGACGAGGTCGTGTACGTCGAGATGCCGGCGGAGTTCACCACCGTCGCCGCCCACTACCGGGACTTCCGGACCACCACCGACGACCAGGTCGTCCGGCTGCTCGATCAGGGCCGCGGAAACGGCTCCGACCCGGGCGGTCGGACGGTCCGCATCTCCACGGGGGGCGCGCTGCTCGCCGGCACGCTGCGGATCCCCGACGACCCGCGCGGCATCGTGATCTTCGCCCACGGGAGCGGCAGCAGCCGGCACAGTCCCCGCAACGTGCACGTTGCGCGGCGGCTCTCCCGCGCCGGGTTCGCCACGCTCCTGCTCGACCTGCTGACGCCCGCCGAGGAGTCCTCGTGCACGCGCGTCCTCGACGTGGACGAGCTCGCGGCCCGGCTCAGCGCCGCGACCCGGTGGCTCGCGGCCTCCCCGGAGCTCGCGGGGCTGCCGGTGGGCTACTTCGGCGCCAGCACCGGTGCCGCGGCCGCCCTCCGCTCGGCTGCCGAGCTCGACGGGCTCGTCCGGGCCGTCGTGTCCCGCGGCGGTCGCCCGGACCTGGCCGGCGACGCGCTCGCACGCGTGACCGCACCGACCCTGCTGGTCGTGGGGAGCGCCGACCCGACCGTGCTGGAGCTCAACCGCTGGGCGGCGGCACGCATGCAGTGCCGCACCCGCATGTCGGTCGTCTCCGGGGCCACCCACCTGTTCACCGAGCCCAACGCGCTCGAGCGGGTCTGCGAGCTCGCGAACGACTGGTTCGCCTCGCACCTGGCGGCCGCGCCGGCCGCCCTGAGCGCCACCAGCTGAGCGCCACCAGCTGAGCGTCGCCCAGCCGAGCCGGCGACGGGCGCCCGCGCGGGCCCGAAGGAGCCCCGGCGGGTGAGCCGTGAGCGCGCACCGGGCCGGGGCCCGACAGCACCGACTAGGGGCGGCGCCGTCGACTTCCATGCTCGTCCTGGACCTGCCCGGTGTCGTCCCCCACATAGGGGATCTCGAGCACCTCGGCAGAACTGCCCGGAGGGCCCCGCTGGTGCGAGGACTCGGGCCTCGATGGCCTACATTCGGCGACCGTGAGTGCCCAAGCCCCGTCCGCTGTCATCCTGGTCCGCGCCGAGCGATTCGTCCCCAACCCGGCCACGGCCGCCGACAACGCGTTCCAACGCGACGTGCCCGCCGGCCAGTCCGAGGACGCGACGTCGACCAAGGCGCTGGCCGAGATGGACGCGCTGGCGCAGGCGCTTCGCGACGCCGGCGTACGCGTCCACGTGTTCCGCGACGAGGACCACACCCGGCCCGACAGCGTGTTCCCGAACAACTGGCTCTCCACCCACGCGGGCGGCTATGTCGCGGTCTACCCGATGTACGCCTCGAACCGCCGCCACGAGCGGCGCGCCGACGTGCTGGAGATGCTCAAGTCGGAGTACCGCACCCAGACCATCGTCGACTACTCGGGTCTCGAGCCGGACGGCATCTTCCTCGAGGGCACCGGCGCGATGGTGCTCGACCACGTCTCGCGGGTCGCGTACACGGCCGTCAGCCACCGCGCCGACACCCACGTCCTGGAGCGGTTCTGCAGCGACTTCAACTACGAGCCGATGGCCTTCGAGGCCGTCGACTCCGACGGCGTACCCGTCTATCACACCAACGTCCTCGCCTGCGTCGGCACCGACGTCGCGCTGATCGCGCTGGAGATGATCCCTGACCACCAACGCCGCGAGCAGGTCCGCGAGCGGTTGAGCGTCAACGGCCGCACGATCGTGGAGCTCACCGAGCAGCAGATCCGCGACTTCGCCGGCAACGCGGTCGAGCTGTGCGGGCGTACGCCGGAGGGCAAGCGCCGCTACGTGATGGCGATGTCCGGCCGCGCCCGCCGCAGCCTGCGGCCCGAGCAGGTCGCGGCGATCGAGGAGTCCTGCGAGATCCTCGCCGTCGACATCCCCACGATCGAGCTCGCCGGCGGTTCGGTGCGCTGCATGATCGCCGGCATCCACCTCGACCGCCGCCCGCAGGCCACCGACGTCGAGCTCACCGAGGCCGTCGAGGCGATCAACGAGGAGCACCCCACCACTGCCGACGGGCAGGACGTCGCCGAGGCGGACGTCGAGGGCTGAGCGGGCCGGCGAGAACCTTCGCCGAGCGCGTCAGTCGCGATCCCAGGGTGCGGTGTCGTCCATCTTCGCGTAGTACTTCGCCAGGTGGCTCTTGACCCGGTCGACATCGCGATCGGGCAGGTCGACGCCACCGCGGGAGCCCTGCATCACGTTCCCCGCGGCCATCACGCCGCGCGGGACCGCAGTCAGCCTGCCGTCGACGACGTCGGCGATCAGCAGCTTGTACGCCGTGAAGTTGTCCTTGTTGTCCGCGTCGTACCAGACATGAGCATCGCGGTACTTCTCGTTGGGTTCGTCCTCGGCGCCCGCCCACTGGCGCACCCGCTTCTCGGCGGCCGCGCCGTCCCACTCGCGCTCGCGGTCGGCCAGGGGCAGGTCCTGGAAGCTCGTGACGGCCATCTCGATCTCCTCTCGTCGTGCCGGTCTGATGAGCACCCAGGTACCCAAGATGCAATCGGGGAACCGTCCGAACGGTGACAGGCGATCGCCGAGGTCGAGCTCGTCGGCCGTGCAACCCGCCGTACAGCCGGGGCCGTACGTCGGCCCGCGGGTCGGCTCCGGTTGCGGTGGTTGAAGAACGAGGAGACGTGGTCGCCGTTCGCTGTGGTCACCCGAGGGTGGTCGTCGTCGGCGCTTGGCACGAGGTGGGCGTGTGGTTGCTGTGCTGTGGTCGTCGTTGCAGACCCGGGATTCCTCCTGCCGATTCCACCGCGTCGGGGCGTCCGGTTGGGTGACGGGGTTTCGAGGCTCGCTTCGCTCGCACCTCAACCGCCGTCGCGGTGCCGGAACACGGTGGTTGAGGTGTGAGGAGCGCTGATGAGCCTCGAAACCACGCTGGCGGGCGCCGTCGGGGCGGGGGCATGGGAGTGGCCCCGCGGGCCGTGGCCGGCGGGGTCGGGTGGGTCAGGTATGTCGGGTGTAGGTCCGGCCGTGGGGGCTGGTCCACACCAGCAGCCGGTGGCCGACCCTGTGGAGGGTCCAGCCGCCGTGGGTCTTCAAGCGGTGGTGGAACCGGCACTCGGGCACCAGGTTGCAGCTGCACGTCGGCCCGCCCTCGTCCCAGGCGATGACGTGGTCGAGGTCGCAGCCACGGGAGGGGCGGCTGCAGCCAGGGAACAAACACGTCGGGTAGGTCGCGATGATCTGCTCGCGCAGGGTCTTCGAGGGCGTGTAGCCGGGGACCTCGATGTGCTCGTTGAGGTCGAGGACCGGTCGGATGGTGACGGGTCCGCTGGCGGTGGCGCACCAGCCCTCGACCTGTGAGACCACCACGTGGGTGCGGGTGTTCTCCACCCCGGCGAGCGCGGACTCTGAGAGGTGCACGTAGACGACCAGCTCCCGCTGCTTCCTGGCCGGCTGGACGCTCACGGCCGTGGTGTCGGGTGCGAGCATGAGGTCGCCGCGGGCCAGCGCTCCGGCGGCCAGGGCGCGGCGCACGTTCAGGGACTCGGTGCAGCCGAGGTCGGCGAGCTGCTGCGCACCCGTGGCCAGGGCGTGGTCGAGGTCGAGGGCGTCGGCGAGGTCGAGCTCACCGCGGATCGTGGCGGTGCCCTCCAGGGTGGCGTGGTGGGTGTCGATGTCGAAGAACCGGCCCTCCGCGGCCAAGAGGCGTTGGTGCTCGGCCTCGATCGGGTCGAACAACCCCCGGGCCGCTTCCACGGTCCGGTCGAGCTGGGCCCAGGTGAGCCGGTGCGCGAGCGGGGCGAGGTGCGTGTCGACGTGGTCGGCCGCCTCGGGCGGGAGGGACATCGTGCTGGTGGCGATCCGCCGGGCCCGCCACACCGGCACCTGCCCGGCCATCACCCGGGCCCACAGGCGGGGGAGCCGGTGGCGGACCTCGACCGCATCCCCCAGATAGGAGCGGCCGGCGTCGGTGGTCATGCCCAGGGCGAGGGCGAAGTCCGCGACGCAGAACTCCGCGACCAGGGGTGCACCGGGACCGGCGATCGCGAGCTCACCCTGTGTGCCCTCCACGGTGGCTGCGTCGTCCAGGGCGTCGGCGGGGTTTGCGGTGGCCCAGTCGACGGCCATCTCGAACTGGCGGACTTCCCGGTCGGTCAGCTCTGCGTGGTTGGTCTCGAGGGCAGCCAGGACCCGGGCCGGGGTGTCCGGTCCGGTGGTCTCGATCGGGGTGGCTGCCATGGACCTATCCCAGCACTGGCCGCCGACAGTCGAGGGCCCAGAACCCGGGTATCCACAGGGTTCTGGGCACTCCGAAGGTAAAATCCGCGAGTACCCGTCGGGGTCAGGGTCGGCAGGAGGAATCCCGGGTCGTCAACGACGACCACAGCACAGCAACCCACCACGGACCTGGTGCCGAGAGACCGCGGTGACCACCCTCGGGTGACCACAGCGGACGGTGACCACGTCCCTCGCCTTTCAGCAACGACGACCCGGGCGTACCTGTAGGCCGGCGTGCATCCGGCGCCCTGCCGACGCTGCGGTGGTTTCGAGGCTCGGGCCTAGCGGCCCTCGCACCTCAACCACCGTGCTCCGCGGGCCTAGCGGCCCTCGCACCTCAACCACCGTGCTCCGCGGGCCTAGCGGCCCTCGCACCTCAACCACCGTGGTCCAGCGCCCTGCCGACGCGGTGGTGGTTTCGAGGCTCGGGCCTAGCGGCCCTCGCACCTCAACCACCGTGACTCCGCGGGCCTAGCGGCCCTCGCACCTCAACCACCGTGACTCCGCGGGCCTAGCGGCCTCGCACCTCAACCACCGTGCCAGGGCCGGCGGCGTACGCGCTCATCTCGTGATCCACAGGTCAGCGTCCCAGCCGAGGCGTCTCAGCTTCTCCACGAGCTCCTGTCCCACCTGGGCACGGTCGGGGCCGGAGAGGTGGAACCGCCACCGCCATGGCTCGGTGCCCGTGCGCGAGTACCCGTGCCCCGTTCGCTGACCGGCCGCCGTGAGCAGGTCGGCGACCTCGCGCGGCAGATGCTCCTCCGACCCCACGCCTGGATCCACCGGCACCCGGGGCGTCACCGCGAGCAGGACGGTCGTGGACATGGCCCGCAGACTACGGCGCCCCGCGATGCCTGGTGCTCTTCGCCGGTGCAAGGTGGTGGTGCGGACGGGCTGGCCTGTAGGCCGGGTTCTGTCCCCGGCGAGCCGGGGGGCGACCATCCATCTACGGGTGCCGTTGCCGACACCCTCCAGCGGTCTACCCGCGCACTCGGGCGGGCCGCCCTCGAACATGCGCGCATCTCGTGCAAGCACGGGACTTCTTGACCTTGCTCCAAGTGGGGTTTACCGAGCCGGCCGGGTCACCCCGGTCGCTGGTGGTCTCTTACACCACCGTTTCACCCTTACCCCTCCTCGCCGGAGCGGGGAGAGGCGGTTTGTTCTCTGTGGCACTGTCCCGCGGGTCACCCCGGGTGGGTGTTACCCACCACTCTGCCCTGTGGAGCCCGGACCTTCCTCGGGGAGTTGCCTCCACGCGGTCGCCCGGCCAGCCCATCCGCGGCTCAAGGATAGCGGCGAACCCGGGCCTGCGCTTCGGCGTACGACGTCGCCGCGGGCGGGGCATCCCCGTCGCGCACCGCGGTAGCCACCCGGACGGCCGCGTCGATGGCGGCGCGGTAGGGCAGCGAGCCCGTGCTGACCCGGCGAACCCCGAGGTCAGCGAGGTCGCGCAACGCCAGGCCGGGGGTGACGAGCAGGTTCAGCGGCGCGGGTACGGCGGCCGCGACGTCGCGGATCGCGTCCGGATCGGTCAGGTCCGGCACGAACACCCCGTCGGCACCGGCCTCGACGTACGCCAGCGCCCGCTGCACCGTCGCGGGGACCGTGTCGTCCTCGTGGAACCAGTAGGTGTCGACGCGAGCGTTGACGAACACGTCCGGGCTGAGGTCCTTGACCGCAGCGACCTTGGCGGCGAGCAGGGCGGGATCCACCAGGCGGCCCGCGGCGCTGTCCTCGAGGTTCACCCCGGCAACGCCCAGCTCCGCCAGTGCGGCGACGTACGCCGCGACCTCGTCGGGATCGTCGGAGTAGCCGTCCTCGATGTCGACCGAGACATGCACCGGCAGCCGCGCCAGCCGCGCGGCGAGGACGAGGTTGGCCTCGCGGGTGACGCCGTCGCCGTCCGGATAGCCGGCGGACGTCGCCACCCCGAAGCTCGTCGTCCCGACGGCCGGGAAGCCCGCCTCGACGAACCCGAGCGCCGACGGCACGTCCCAGGCGTTCGGCAGCAGCAGGGGCAGCTCGGCGTGGTGCAGCGCGCGGAACGACATGGGAGGAGTCAACCAGCGTCAGGGGTGCAGCGCGCGATGCCGGCCGACCGCCCTCCTGCCGACCCGGTCGACCGGGCCGTGCGCGCGGCGGGCCAGCAGCCGCATCGCGATCACGACCACGATCGTGGTCAGCAGGCTGGACAACAGCACCTCGTCGCGGGTGAGGCCACCGACGTACGGCTGCAGGTCCTGCTCGGTCGACGACCCGAACACCCACTCGCTCGTGATCAGCCCGACGGCGAAGCAGGCGACGCCGTCGACGGCCACCGCCCTCGCCCGCCGCGAGCGGTCCCCACCGACCAGCAACGCGGCGGCAACGGCGAAGACGAACGCGATGGCGCCGAGCAGGGCCAACCCTTCCAGTCCCAGGTCCCACTGCATGGCAGTGCCTCCCTTCCGGGTCTCCTCCCAGCGTGGGCCTGAGGGCGGTGGCCGCGGTAGAGGACTACGGCCCGGACGGTCGCCGGAGGAGGGACGGCCGGCCGGTCGGGAATCGGCCGCCACCGGACGGGGTTGGAGGGTTGTGAACGACTTCGACCAGCAGATGAGCCAGCTCCAGGCGCCGGTCGTCTTCCCGGGTCAGACCGGCCCGGAGTCGGCGTACCGCACGGCGTTCGACCTCCTCGCCCGCCGGGCACCGCGTGAGGCCCTCGATGTCATCGAGCCGGCCCTCGCCGAGGACCCCGCCAACACCGGCCTGCGCACGCTCCGCGCGTGGGCGTTCCTGATGCGCGCCCAGCTGCAGCGCGCCGAGGCCGAGCTCGGCGACCTCGTCGACGAGAACCCGGCCGACGACTGGGTGCGCCACGCCCTCGGGCGTTGCCTGGAGCGCCAGAGCCGGTACGCCGAGGCACTCCCGCACCTGCGGCTCGCAGCGACCATGACCGGCGACCCCGAGCACGAGGTGGCCGTGCTGCGCGTGGAGCGCCGCCTCGCCGAGACCGGCGTGTCGTCGTACGACGACCTGGTCTGAGGCGGATCGGGTCGTGTGCCTGAGGACTGTCCATGGACCGTCCTCAGGCACACGACCCACCCATCGGTCGGGCGGGCCTCAGGGCAGCGTCAGCACCTCGGCGCCGTCCGGGGTGACCAGCAGCGTGTGCTCGAACTGCGCGCTGCGGCGCCGGTCGCGGGTGAGCACAGTCCAACCGTCGTCGGCCATGTCCCACTCGTGGGTGCCGAGGTTGAGCATCGGCTCGATCGTGAACGTCATCCCGCCCTCGATCACCGTGTCGTAGGCCGGGTCGTCGTAGTGCGGCACGACCAGCCCGCTGTGGAACGCGGTACCGATGCCGTGGCCGGTGAACTCGCGGACCACGCCGTACCCGAACCGCGCGGCGTAGGACTCGATGACCCGGCCGATGACGTTGATGCGCCGGCCCGGGCGGACCGCCTTGATGCCGCGAGCCAGCGCCTCGCGCGTGCGCTCGACGAGCAGCCGGGACTCCTCGTCGACCTCGCCGGCGAGGAACGTCGCGTTGGTGTCGCCGTGGACGCCGTCGAGGTACGCCGTGACGTCGATGTTCACGATGTCGCCGTCCTCGACGACGCGGTCGCCGGGGATGCCGTGGCAGACGACCTCGTTGACGCTGGTGCACAGCGACTTGGTGAACCCGCGGTAGCCGAGCGTCGAGGGGTAGGCGCCGTGGTCGCAGAGGAACTCGTGCCCCACCCGGTCGAGCTCGTCGGTGGTCACGCCCGGCGCGACGTGCGACCCGACCAGGTCGCGGGCCTGCGCGGCAAGCCGGCTCGCGAGGCGCATCCGCTCGATCGTCTCGGCGTCCTTCACCTCGCTGCCGTTGAACCGAGCGGGCGCGTCCTTGCCGACGTACTCCGGTCGCGGGATCGACGCGGGCACGGCGCGGAGCGGGGGAGTCACCCGACGAGTGTAGTTTCGGTCGGCATGAGCCAGTTCTGGTACTGCGTGCGCCACAAGCGCGTCGAGGACGAGTCGAACCTGTGCCCGCCGATCGACCGCCTGGGGCCCTACGAGTCCCGCGCGGAGGCGGAGCACGCGCTCGAGACCGCGGAGCTGCGCAACGAGGACTGGGACAACGACCCCAACTGGAACGACGACGTCGAGAAGTAGGTCCGGACGTGACCAAGCCGGGGCGGCGCCCCCGCGGGCGCCCCGACGTCTCCCCGTGGCCGTTCGTGGGGATGGCCGGGATGGCGTGCGCGTTCTTCCTGTACGCCGCGAGCGGGCTGGTCGCCCCCTGGTGGGCGGTCGTGGTGCTGCTCGGGGTGTGGGTGGTGCTCTTCGTGGTGGCCTGCGCCTGGTGGTCGCCGCACCCGCGCTGGGTGCCGGTCCTGGCGGTGTTCGCGGTGGTGTTCTGGTTCGCGGCCGTCACGCTCGGCGCCGCGGTCCTGGGCTGGAGCGCCTGAGGCGGCTGCCGGTGACTCAGGCCTCGTGCGGGCGCACGCGCAGCCGGGTGATCCGGTGCCGGTCGACGGCCGCGACCACCAGCTCGTGGTCGCCGACCACCACGGTGTCGCCGGGGACGGCGAGCCGGCCGAGGAGGTGGACGACGAACCCGGCTGCGGTCTCGTAGGGGCCGTCCTCGAGCAGCACGCCGGTGCGTTCGGTGAACTCCTCGATCGTCAGGCCGGCGTCGACCTCGCCGTCGACCTCGGGCTGGGCCAGGTCGTACTCGTCGTGGATCTCGCCGATCAGCTCCTCGACGAGGTCCTCGAGCGTGACGATCCCGTCGGTGCCGCCGTACTCGTCGACGACCACGGCGATGTGGCTGCCCTCCGCGCGCATCCGCGACAGCGAGGGCAGCAGCCGGTTGGTGGCGGGCAGGTGCGGGATCTCCCGGGTCAGCGCCCGCACCTGCAGCGCAGGGTCGGCACCGAGCAGGTCGCGCACGTGGAGGAAGCCGCGCACGTCGTCGAGGCCGGACCCGATGACCGGGAAGCGTGAGTAGGGGCTGGTGCGTGCGGTCTCGACGGCGTCGGCGACGCTGAGGCTCGCGGACAGGAACGTGACGTCGCCGCGCGGCCGCATCACCTCGCTCAGCGACCGGTCGCCGGCGTCGAACACGTCCGCGAGGATGCGCCGCTCGTCGTCGGCGAGCCCCTCGTGGCGGTCGACCAGGAAGCGCAGCTCCTCGTCGCTCAGGTCCTCCGCGGCCGCGCCGGGGTCGCCTCCGAAGACTCGTACGACGGCGTCGGTCGAGACCGACAGCAGCCACACCACGGGTCGCATCACGGTCGCGAACCGGTCCAGCGGCGCACCCACCAGGTAGGCGACGCCGGCGGCCCGCTGCAGGGCGAGACGCTTGGGGACCAGCTCGCTGAACACCAGCGAGAGGTAGGCGATGAACAGCGTGAGCAGGACCAGCGCGACGGTGTCGGCTGCGTCCTCGCCGAGCCCGGCGTGCTCGAGCACCGGCGCGAAGTCCGGCGCCAGCGTGGAGGCGCCGTACGCCGCCGAGAAGAACCCGGCCAGGGTGACCCCGATCTGCACGGCAGCCAGGAACCGGTTGGGGTCGCGCGCCACGGCGGCGACGCGGGCGCCGCGCGCCCCGCGCTCCGCGAGCGCGTTGACCTGCCCCTCGCGCAGCGAGACCAGCGCGATCTCCGTGCCGGCGAACACACCTCCCACCAGGACGAACAGCACGACCAGGGCGAGGTTGATCAGGGTCTGCTGGTCCACCGGGTGGTCGTCACCGCTCTCTCGTCGTCCTGATCAGGGTCTAGGACGGACAACGAGGATCGAGTCGTCACCGTTCCCGTTGTCGGTGGTGACGTAGATGACCGAGCCCGGGCCGTCGACGACCGTGCGGATCCGGCCGAAGTGACGCAGCGCGGCCGGGACCCGCACCTTCTGCAGCTTGCCGGCGGCGGAGAACTTCAAGAACAGCACCCGTTCGGCCTTGAGCGCGGCGACCGCGAAGCTGCCGTTGTAGGCGCCCCAGCCCTTGCCGTAGACGAAGCCGCCGCCGGAGGTGGCCAGGGTCGGGTCGCCCGAGTGCCACGCGGCGGGGATCTGGTGCCCGGGAAGCGACTGGTCCGTCATCGGCACGGACTCGTTGTAGCCGGGCACCGGGTTGTAGCCGTAGTCGCCGCCCGTGCGCAACCGGTTGACCTCGTCGTCGCGGTAGGTGCCCTGCTCGACCGACCACAACGTGCCGTCGCGACGCTGGTCGAGCCCCTGGACGTTGCGGTGGCCGTAGGTGTGCACGTAGCGCTTGTCGTGGTTGGCCGCCCGCACGAACGGGTTGTCCGGGCACGGCTTGCCGGTCTCGGCCAGCAGGCACAGGGTCTTGCCGCCGAGCGACAACTTGTTCTCCGGGTTGGTCCCGGTCGCGGCGTCGCCGGTGCCGACGTAGAGCCGGGGTCCGACGGCGAGGAGCCGGCAGCCGCCGTGCCGGCCGCTCGTGGCCGGGAACCCGCCGAGGAGCTCGCGCCCGCCGGTCACCGAGAGCAGGTCGTCGCTCAGCGTCCAGCGCATCACGCGTACGTCGTGCCCGCCGCTGGTGGTGCCGCCCTGGCAGGTGAAGAACCGGTGGTTGGTGGCGAATGCCGGGTCGACCTCGAGCCCCAGCAGGCCGGTCTCCCCGGACACCCACACCGAGTCGGTGGGGAAGTCGCGGATCGTGCGCGCCCGGCCGTCGGCCCACAACGACACCGTCGCCCGGTCACGCTGGGTGAAGAGCAGGCGGCCGCCGCCGATCGGGCGCACGTCCCAGGGGTGGTCCAGGCCCGTGACCAGCTTCGTCACGCGCAGCGTCGGCACCGCGGCCCGGTCGGCTGTCTGCCGAGGTGCACGGTCGGGGGCGGGGGCCTGCGCGTGGACGGCAGGCGTGATCAGCGTGGCGGCCAGCGCGGCCAGGGTTCCGAGAGCGAGGGTGCGCATGGTCCGACCGTTCCCCGTCCGCGACGTCATAACCATCCGTTGCCCTCCGCGGTGATGACGGCCTCGGCCCGGTTGGTGGCGCCGGTCTTGCCGATCGCGGCCGAGAGGTGGTTGCGCACGGTGCCCTCCGAGAGGAACAGCCGGGTGGCGATCACGGCCACCGACGAGCCGTCCCGGGCGGCCTGGAGCACCTCGGTCTCCCGTGCCGTCAGCGGTGACTCGCCCGCGACGAGGCTGTCGGTCGCCAGGGCCGGGTCGACGACGCGCAGTCCGGCGTGCACCCGGCGTACGGCGTCGGCGAGCTGGGCCGCCGGGGTGTCCTTGACGACGAACCCCGAGGCGCCGGCCTGCAGGGCGCGGCGCAGGTAGCCGGGCCGGCCGAACGTCGTCACGATCAGCACCCGGGTCTCCGGGGCCGCGCGCCGGAGCTCCGCGGTCGCGGTGATGCCGTCCATGCCGGGCATCTCGACGTCGAGGAGCGCCACGTCGGGATGGTGGGTGAGCGCGGCCGCGACCACCTGGTCGCCCGAGCCGACCTCCGCGACGACTTCCAGGTCGGGCTCCAGGCTGAGCAGCGCGGAGAGCGCGCCACGCACGAGAGCCTGGTCGTCGGCGAGCAGCAGCCGGATCATCGGAGCACCTGCAGACTGAACCCGGGGGAGAGGTCCCGGGTGACCACGGTGGCGCCGATCGCGGCCGCCCGTTCGCGCAGACCGGCCAGGCCCGAGCCGCCGGCGGCCGCGCCGGGGCAGCCCTGTCCGTCGTCACGCACCTCCGCGGCCGACGGGGTGAGCCGCACCTCGCACGTGCGGGCGCGGGAGTGGCGGATCACGTTCGTCACGCCCTCGCGCACCGTCCATGCGAACAGCTCGCGCAGCTCGGTCGGCACTTCGTCGGCGGAGTTCGGCAGCCGGGCGTCGATCTCGGCTGCCGTGAGAGCGGCGCGGGCGCGGGCCAGCTCCCCGGGCAGCGTCAGGTCCCGATAGCCCTCGACGGCACGGCGTACGTCGGCGAGCGCGTCGCGGCTGAGCCGCTCGAGGTCGGCGAGCTCCGCCCGGGCCCGTTCGCGGCCCTCGAGCGTGTCCTGGTCGAGCAGCCGCTGGGCGAGCTCGGCCTTGACCGTGATGACCGTCAGCGAGTGGCCCAGGATGTCATGGAGGTCGCGGGCGAAGCGGGTGCGCTCGTTCTCGACCGCGAGGCTGGCGTTCTCCTGCTCGGCGCGGAGCAGCGCGATGTTGCGGCGCATGACGGTCCGCATCCCGAAGATCGCCACCGAGGCCGCCATGATGCCGAAGGCCAGGCCGATCTGGCTGCCCCAGTCCTCGACGGCACTGAGCCCGAGCGACCCCGCCATCAGGGCGACGACCACCGGCACCGCCAGCCGGAGGGGGAAGACCATGACCGCCGCGACCGCGATGTAGACGACGCTCGCGAGGCCCTTCTCGCCCAGGCACGCGACCATCACCGCGCCGAGCAGGGCGAGCGTTGCGAGGTAGGGGGCGGTGAACGACAGCGGTGGCTCGCCGTCCAGGCGGGTGCGGTCGTAGCGCATGCGGGTCCACAGCGTCATGTAGACCGTCGCGAACACGACCGTGGACACGATGCCCAACACGCCGCTCAGCTGGTCGCGGTGGGTCCACCCCTCCAGCAGCGGGTCGACCAGGAAGAACAGCCAGATGCCGGCGAAGAGTGGTGCCGCCCGACCGGCGCGGTTGGGCGGCACCTCGCTCATGCTCGGAAGACTAGTCACCTCGATGCCTCAGACGCGGGCGGTGTCCTTGCTCATCCGCCACGCGGCGCCGATGACGAACACCAGGAGCCAGCCGACGGCGTTGACGAGCGCGTACCACGGGAGCTCGTGGGTCAACGGGGAGCGCGCGACCTCGGCGACGCCGTACATCGGGGTGAAGACCGCGACGTGCCACAGCCCGCTGCCCTCGTTGAGTGGCCAGAAGACGCCACCGAGGAACGACAGGAGGGCCAGGCCGGGACCGAGCAGCTGCATGGCGTTCTCGCCCGGGACGATGTAGCCGATGAACACGCCCAGGGCGGCGAACGTCAGCGTGCAGCACAGCGTGACGGCCGCCGCGCCCAGCCACACACCGCTCGGCATGTCGGCACGGCCCTGCAGGACACCGCAGGCGTTGACGACCGCGATCGCGAGCGCGCCCATCACGAGGGCCACCAACGCCTTCATCGTCACGTAGGCGACCGGGTTCAGCGGGGTGAGGCGCAGCTGGCGCGACCAGCCCAGGGCCCGCTCGGTGGCGACCATCGCGCCGCACGCAGCCGCGATCAGCGCAGCGCCGTACAGCGACATCGAGATCAGGATGTACGCCGCCTCGTTGCCCGACCCGATCGGGGTGTTCCAGGTCGTGTCGCTGCCGGTGATCGCGAAGTAGAGCCCGGCCGGGAAGATCATCGTGAAGATCACCGTCCGGCGGTTGCGCAGCATGCGCAACAGCTCGATGCGCAGCACCTTGCGGCTGAAGCCGCCGAGCGGGGGCACCCGCCGGGCGGTCGGGTCGATCGTGATGGCGCTGGTGGTGGTCATCGGGCGTCTCCGGTCAGGCTGATGAACGCGTCCTCGAGGCCGTGCGAGGTGATCTCGAGGTCGCGGGCGGGGGTGTGGGTCAGGAGGTGGCGGGCGACGGCGTCGCTGTCGCGGGTGTGCACGAGCACGGTGTCGCCGCGGAGCTCGACGCCGGTCACGCCGTCGATCGCCGCGAGCGGTCCGGGGTCGGCACCGGGGAGCGTGGCGCGCACGGTCCGGCCCGAGGCCAGGGCCTTGATCTGCGAGGCGGTGCCGTCGGCGACGATGCGGCCCTGGCTGATCAGCACGATCCGGTCGGCGTACTGGTCGGCCTCCTCGAGGTAGTGCGTCGCGAACAGCACCGTGCGGCCCTGCTCGGCGTCGCGCCGGATCGCGGACCAGAACGCCCGGCGGCCCTCGACGTCCATGCCGGTGGTCGGCTCGTCGAGCAGCAGCAGCGCGGGGTCGGAGAGCAGGGCCATCGCGAAGCGCAGCCGCTGCTGCTCGCCCCCGGAGCACTTGGCGACGCGGCGGTCGGCGATCGCGGTGATGCCGGCGTCCTCGAGCACCTCCGCGGCCGGGCGGGTGTCGGCGAACAGGCTCGCGGTGTACTCCACGGTCTCGCGGACCGTGAGGTCCTTGAGCAGCCCACCGGTCTGCATGACCGCGGACACCAGGCCGCGGGCGATGGCCTCGCGCGGCTGCAGCCCGAGGACCTGCGCGGTGCCGGTCGTGGGGTGGGAGAGCCCCAGGATCATGTCGATGGTGGTCGTCTTGCCGGCGCCGTTGGGGCCGAGGAACGCGACGATCTCGCCCTGCTGGAGCTCCAGGTCGATCCCGCGCACGGCGTGCACGGAGCCGAAGTCCTTGGTCACTCCCGACAGGCGGACCGCCGGGTGCGGGCCGGATGCGGCCCGCTGGGAACCCGTGGTGAGGGTGTCGGTCGAGGTCATGGCCCCAGCCTGGCGGCTGCGACCGGCGCGACCCTCGCCCGAGCGTCACGAGGACGGCATGACAAATGTCAGGCAACTTCCGCGGCCAGGGGCCCGTCCCAGCGGCATGGTGCGCGCTCGGGCTCTGGCCCTGTTCCTCTCCGTGGCTGCGGTCCTGAGCTGTGCAGCGTGCCAGGACGACCGGCCGACGGGTCCCGCCACGACGGTCGCCGACCAGGCCCGGTCGCTCGTCGTCTCCGAGGTCGCGTCCTGGCCGGTGGACCCGCACCGGGTGCAGGTGCTCGGGCTGGGCCCGACGTACGTCGCGTGGCTCGTCGCCCGCACCGACGACTGGGGGGACGGGGCGCGGCGGGTGGTCGTGGCCGACCTCGACGGCGGCACGCCTCGCACTCTCTACCGCTCGGCGTACGACGGCGGGGAGATCACCGGGGCGGCGGAGCTCGCCGGCCGGGTCCTGGTCGTGGACACGCGGCCGGGGACGCTGGACGCCGGTCCACCGGCCGCGTGGAGGCTCGTGGCCGTCGGCCTCGACGGTGGCCGGCGGGTGCTCGCGCAGTCCGTGCCGGGCATCTCGAGCTGGGCACCCTCGCCGGTGACCGCGGACGGTGGCGCCGGGTGGGTGCTGCAGCCGAGCGACCCGTCGCTGGGCGGGGTCGCCTACACGTGGGAGCCCGGCGCGGACCCGCAGCGTCGGGGGAGGGTCGGCCGGTCGAACCTGGTCGGCATCGTCGACGACGCGATGGTGCTGGAACGGATCTCGAGCGTGGAGGTGCGGGGGATGGACCGGGAGGACCTGGTGCTGCGCGCGCGGGGCGGCGTACGGGATCTCACCCGGGACGGGCTCGTCGTGGAGGCGGACGTCGACGGGTCGACGCTCACCTGGTCCGAACGTGCCGACGGCGGGCACCAGCTGGCCGACCCCGTGACGATCCACTCCCTCGACCTGGCGCACCCGGATCAGGCCGCGGTGGTCCGCACCGCTCCGACGGGGTACGCACTGCGCGCCGGCGACGGCTTCGTGCTGTGGTCGGCGCCCGCGCAGGGTCTGCTCGTCGCGCCGGCGGGGGGTGGCGACGCCGTACGGCTGCCGGGGGCCCGCGTGCCCGGAACCGTGGGCGCACCGGTCGCCGACGGCCACCGGGTCGCCTTCGTCCGCCGGTCCGACGACGGCGTGCGGCTGGTCGTGCTCGAGGTGCGCTGAGCGCTAGAAGGTGTGCTCGGGGCCGGGGAAGGTGCCGGCCTTGACGTCCGCGGCGTAGTCACGGGCAGCCTGGAGGAGCACACCGTGCAGGTCGGCGTACTGCTTGACGAACTTCGCCATCCGGCCCGAGCGGAGGCCGAACGCGTCCTGCCAGACCAGCACCTGACCGTCGCACTCGACGCCGGCGCCGATGCCGATCGTCGGGATCGAGACGGCCTCGGTCACCTCGGCGGCCACGTCGCCGGGCACCATCTCCATCACCACCGCGAACGCCCCGGCCTCCTCCATCGCGCGGGCCTCCGCGACCACCTTCGCGGCCGCGTCGCCGCGCCCCTGGACCCGGTAGCCGCCGAGGTTGTGCTCGGACTGGGGAGTGAAGCCGATGTGCGCCATCACCGGGATGCCGCCCTCGGTGAGCTTGCGCACCTGGGGGACCATCTCGATGCCGCCCTCGAGCTTGACCGCGTGGGCGTTGGCCTCCTTCATGAACCGTACGGCGGTCAGGTAGGCCTGCTCGGGCGAGGCCTGGTAGGAGCCGAAGGGCAGGTCGGCCACGACCAGGGCGCGGCGCACGGACCGGGTGACCGCGCGCGCGAGCGGGATCAGCTCGTCGACGGTCACCGGCAGCGAGGTCTCGTTGCCGTAGACGTTGTTGGAGGCGCTGTCACCGACGAGCAGCACCTCGATGCCGGCCTCGTCGAAGGTCTGCGCGGCGTACTGCTCGTAGGCGGTGAGCATCGCGAACTTCTCGCCGCGCTGCTTCATCTCGCGCAGGTGGTGGGTGCGGATCCGCTTGATCGGCGCGGCGCCGGCGGTCGATGCGGTCGAGACCCCGGAACCGTACGGGGGCGTCTCTTCGGTGCTCATGCGTGCTCCCTGACGTCATCTCGCAGCTCCCTGGTGGAGTCCACGGACCGCTCGTCAGGCTAGCCGCGTACCGGCGGGTTCACTCCTGTGTCGATCGTCACCCGGCGGTGCCGGCGGCGGCATCGGCAGCGGCCTCCATCTCGGCGATGACGATCTTCTCCATCTGCATCATGGCGTCGGAGGCGGCACCCGCCCGGGCGCGATCGGGGTCGGACAGGAGCTCGTAGAGCCGGGTCGGGATGATCTGCCAGGACAGTCCGAACCGGTCCTTGAGCCACCCGCACTGATCGGGCCGGCCGCCGTCGACCAGCGTGTCCCAGTAGTAGTCGACCTCGGACTGGTCGGCACAGCTGACGCTGATCGAGATCGTCTCGGTGAACCCGGCGTAGATCGGGCCGCCGTTGATGCCGCGGAACGGCTGTCCGTCGAGGGTCCACTCCGCTGCGAGCACCCGGCCGTCGTCGTAGTGCGCAACCGATCGGATCTCGGAGTTGGGGAAGACCGCGGTGTAGAGCTCCACGGCCTCCATGAGGTTGTCGTCGAACCACAGGCAGGTGCTGATCTCGGGCATGACCGTCTGACCGGCGCGCCGGTGAGAACTCATCGCAACTGGCCCCAACCCGACGGGGGCGTGCGAGCGTTCAGGGAGTGAGGAGGCCGATGAACGAGCAGGAGTTCACCGCATGGGCGGCCGGCGTCGAGCGCCGGCTGCTGCGTTCGGCGTACCTGCTCACCGGTGATCTTCATCGAGCCGAGGATCTCGTCCAGGAGGCGCTCGTGAAGGTGGCGATGCGGTGGGACCGCCTGCGCGAGGGCAACCCGACGGCGTACGCCCGGACCATCCTCGTCCGTGACCAGATCTCGTGGTGGCGACGACGCCGGGAGGTCCCGGTCGAGGAGGTGACGCTTGCGGCGGTGGTCTCGAGCGACCCCGACGCTGCGATGGTCGTACGCCGCGCACTCCAGCGCCTCACCCCCGCGCAGCGGGCGGTGGTGGTGCTGCGCCACTTCGACGACCTGTCGGTCGAGGAGACCGCCGCGATCCTGCGGGTCGCGCCGGGCACGGTGAAGAGCCAGAACGCCGCCGCCCTGGCGCGCCTGCGCGACGGCGCCCCGGAGCTGCTCGACCTCATCGGGAGGACGCGATGAAGGGGCTCGAGGATCTGCTCGACCGGGCGACCGACGCGATCGAGTCGCACGTCGACCACGCCGGAGTGCTCGCCCGGGCGCGCCGCCGGCGTGCTCGCCAGCGAGGGCTCGTCGCCGGTGTCGCGGCGGCAGCGGCCGTAGTCGCGGTAGTCATCTCCCTGCAGGTCGTCGGCGGCGATGACCCGCAGACCCGCGAGCTGCCTCCTGCGTCGCACACCCAGTCGGACCCGGCTCGCGAGGCGCCCTGGGACCCGCGTGGGGTGGAGAGCCTTCCGGCTGCCGCGGCGGACGTGGCGACGCTGCTTCCGGATGAGCTGCAGGTCCCTGAGGTTGCACCACACGTCGAGGACGACCCGGTCGACGCGGCTGTGCTCGCCGTCGATGACGGCGCCGACGTCCTGCTCCTCGGCATCGACGGGCGGTGGCACTGCGTCGTGGTCGACGGCAAGACCCAGCCGTCACCGGCGCTGTCACCGGCAGGTACGCGGCTGGCGGTGGCGGACGCGACCGGCGTCGTGATGGTCGACCTCGCGACGGGGACTCAGAAGCACCTGCCGCTGCCGGCCGGTTACCGTCCGGCCCGCAACGTGCCCGGCCTGGGGATGCAGTGGCTCGACGAGGGAGACCTGCTGGTCACGGACGGTGACGGCGCGTGGGTGCTCGACGTCGATCGGGGGACCGACAAGCAGGCGACCGACCGCCTCGTGCGCGCCCAGGCATGGACCCTCGGGCTCCCTGTTCTCAGCGACGAGGCCGCCCGCTGGGACGTGCGGCCTATGAGTGAGCTCAACGACGGGTCCGCACTCCTACGCGTGGCCCCACCGACAGGCGGCGACCGCGCCCGATGGTGGGTCGTGCAATGGAACCCGGTCTCGGGTGACCTGGCTCTCGTCACGTCGGTGGACGGCGACCCCGACAGTGCGGCGAGCTTCGCCCGAGACCTCGTCACCTTCGCCCCGTCATGAGACTGGTGGGCGCGACGGTCGCGCTGGTGCTCACCGGCTGCTCGGCCGCAGCGCCCCAGGACCCTGCGCACCGGGTCGCGCCGCCGTCCGCCCCGACACCAACGGTCGCGTCTGCGCCCGGGCGGGTCGTCGCGCCGACGCACTTCGACCCGCGCGGCGTCGGCGACCTGCCGCCAGCACCCGCCGACGTCGCGCGTGGACTGCCGAGGGTCATCGACCCGCCGGCCGCCGCGCCGCGCCTGGCGGACCGGCCCGTCGCGGCCGCGGTGTTCAGTGCGTACGTCGGGGACGTGGTGCTCCTGCTGACCCCCGACGGGTCGTGGCGCCGGGTCCCCGCTCCGCCGAAGCGCAGCTTCGGGGGCACCGAGCTCACGCGGGACGGGACCCGGCTCGCGGTCGAGACCGCAGTGGGCGTTGACGTGTGGGACCTGGGCTCGGGTCGCCGCACCCAGATCCCGATGCCGGCACGCGCCCACCCGTGGGACTACTCGAGCTGGCGCTGGGTCGACCGCCAGACGCTGTTGCTCGACGACAAGGCGGGCGGGTGGCTGGTCGACGTCGCGTCCGGTGCGGCCGAGCGCACGCCGTACCCGAGCAGCTCCAGCTTCTGGTGGACGGTGGACCCGGACGGCGCCGTGGTCGAGAGCGCCGACTGGCGCTACCCCAACCGGCTCACGGACTGGGCCACGGAGGAGCCGCGCCGGGTCGTCATGGCTCAGACCGGACGCCTGATGCAGCTGCGGGCCGGACGTGCCGTCGTGGTGGGCACGTCGTACGACGGCCATCCGTTCGGGGTGTACGTGGCCGAGCGAGGGGACCTGACGCCGCGCCGTGTGCTCCGGGTGCGCGACCACGACGCGAACTACAGCAACGGGGGGCTCGGGGTGCTCGCGCTGCTCGAGGACGGCACCGTGCTGCTGCGGGTCGCGGTCCTCGGTGACGACCCCGGGATCCCGTGGCGGGTCGTGGCGTGGCAGCCCGCGTCCGGCCGCCTCTCACTCGTCAGCCGGGTCGCCGGGACCGTCGAGCTGGAGTCGCTGGCCCCTGACCTGGCGGGGTGATCGGGCTTACAGTCGCCCATGGCCTTCGACGTCGCCGCGGACTCCTACGCCCGCTTCATGGGTCGCTACTCCGAGCCGCTCGCCGACCGCCTCGTCGAGATCGCCGGCGTACGTGCCGGGCAGCGCGTGGTCGACGTCGGCTGCGGGCCTGGCGTCCTGACCTCCCGCCTCGTCGAGCGCTTGGGCCCGGACAACGTCGACGCGATCGACCCGTCGCCGTCGTTCGTCGAAGCCGCACGCGTGCGGTGCCCGGGGGTCGACGTCCGGTACGGCAGGGCCGAGGCGCTGCCGTTCGCGGACGCGGCGTACGACGTCGTGCTGGCCAACCTCGTCGTGCACTTCATGTCAGACCCGGTGCAAGGCCTGCAGGAGATGGGTCGCGTCGCGCGCGCCGACGGCCTGGTCGCCGCGACCGTCTGGAACCACGCGACGGCGACGGGGCCGCTCTCGACGTTCTGGCAGGCGGCCAAGGACCTCGATCCGGAGGCGGCGGACGAGGCGGCGCTCCCCGGCACCGGCGAGGGAGACCTCGGCACGCTCGCTCGCGAGGCAGGACTGCGCGACGTGCGGGAGGGGACGATCACGGTCACGGTGCCCTACGCCTCGTTCGAGGAGTGGTGGGAGCCCTACACGCTCGGGGTCGGCCCCGCCGGAGACCACGTCAACAGGCTGGGCGAGGAGGGGCGCGAGCGGCTCCGCGCGCGGTGCGCCGAGCTGCTCCCGGACGGTCCGTTCACCGTCGACGCCACCGCGTGGTCGGTCCTGGCGCGGCCGCCACACTGACGCCAACCAGATCGCCCTCCACGGCTGTCGGGTCGTGTGCCTGAGAACGACCCATGGCCCGTGCTGAGGCACACGACCCGGACGGGCTCGCGCACCGGCCCGTGGCCGCGTGACACCACGGGTGCGACCTGGCGCTCGCTGGACCACACGAGTCCGGCATGTGTGGGGGCCGGGCGCGTGGGAAACTCCGACTCGTGGACTTCTACTCCGCCTATGCCCATGGCTTCGCCCGGGTCGCCGCCTGCACGGTGCCGATCCGGGTGGCTGACCCCGCGACCAACGTCCGCGCCGTGATCGACCAGGCGCGCGCCTGCTCCGAGGACGGCGTCGCGGTCGCCATCTTCCCCGAGCTGTGCCTGTCGGGGTACGCCGTCGACGACCTGTTCCTGCAGGACACGCTGCTGCGGGCGGTCGAGGACGCGGTGGCCGAGCTGGTCGAGGAGTCCGCCGACCTGCTGCCGGTGCTCGTCGTCGGTGCTCCCGTGGTGCACGGCAACCGGGTGCTCAACGCCGCGGTCGTGATCCACCGCGGGCGGATCCTCGGTATTGCGCCGAAGTCCTACCTGCCGACGTACCGCGAGTTCTACGAGCGCCGCTGGTTCGCCCCCGGGGACGACGTACGCGGCACGACCGTGCTCGCCGGCCAGGAGGTGCCGATCGGGCCCGATCTGCTGTTCGAGGCCGAGGACGTGCGCGGCCTGGTCCTGCACGTCGAGGTGTGCGAGGACATGTGGGTCCCGATCCCGCCGAGCGCCGAGGCCGCGTTGGCGGGAGCAACCGTGCTCGCGAACATCTCCGGCAGTCCGATCACCATCGGCCGGGCCAGTGACCGGCAGCTGATGGCGCGCAGCGCGTCGAGCCGCTGCCTGGCGGCGTACCTCTATGCCGCGGGCGGCCAGGGTGAGTCGACCACGGACCTGTCCTGGGACGGCCAGACGATGGTCTACGAGAACGGCGAGCTGCTGGTCGAGACCGAGCGGTTCCCCGACGGGCCGCGAGCCTCGGTGGCCGACGTCGACCTGGACCGACTGCGCATGGAGCGGATCCGGATGGGGACGTTCGACGACAACCGGCGTGGTTTCGAGGCTCGCTTCGCTCGCACCTCAACCACCGAGTCCACTCGCTTCGCTCGCACCTCAACCGCCGAGTCCGCTCGCTTCGCTCGCACCTCAACCACCGGAAGCCCGTTCAGGACGGTCGGCTTCGAGCTCGCCCCGCCGGCCGGCGACATCGGGCTGCGTCGCAAGGTCGACCGGTTCCCGTTCGTGCCGGACGACCCCGAGCGGCTGGCCCAGGACTGCTACGAGGCCTACAACATCCAGGTGTCCGGCCTGGAGCAGCGGCTCGAGGCGATCGGGGGCGGGGACTTCCAGCCCAAGGTGATCATCGGGATCAGCGGGGGGCTCGACTCCACCCACGCGCTGATCGTCGCGGCCAAGGCGATGGACCGCCTCGGGCGACCGCGCACCGACATCCACGGCTTCACGCTGCCGGGCTTCGCGACCGGTGAGCGCACCAAGGGCTACGCCTGGCGGCTCGCGGACTCGCTCGGCATCACCATGGAGGAGATCGGCATCACCGGCGCGGCCCGGGAGATGCTCACCGACCTCGGCCACCCGTTCGCCCAGGGGCAGGAGGTCTACGACATCACGTTCGAGAACGTCCAGGCGGGCCTGCGCACCGACTACCTGTTCCGGCTCGCCAACCACCGCGGCGGCATCGTGCTCGGCACCGGCGACCTCTCCGAGCTCGCGCTGGGGTGGTGCACGTACGGCGTGGGCGACCAGATGTCCCACTACAACGTCAATGCCGGCGTACCGAAGACGCTCATCCAGCACCTGATCCGGTGGGTGGTCGCGAGCGATCAGTTCGGCCAGGAGACCAACGACGTCCTCATCGAGATCGTCGGGCAGGAGATCACTCCCGAGCTGATCCCGACCCGCGAGGACCAGCTGCCCCAGTCCACCGAGCAGTCGGTCGGGCCCTACTCCCTGCAGGACTTCTCGATCTTCCAGACGCTGCGCAACGGCTTCGTGCCGAGCAAGGTCGCGTTCCTGGCCTGGCACGCGTGGCACGACGCCGACGCGGGGGAGTGGCCGCCGAACTACCCCGAGGACCGGCGCGTCGAGTTCGACCTGGAGACGATCCGACGCTGGATGGTGGTGTTCGTGAAGCGGTTCTTCGCCAGCCAGTTCAAGCGCTCGGCGCTCCCCAACGGTCCCAAGGTCAGCCACGGCGGCACCATGTCGCCGCGCGGCGACTGGCGGATGCCGTCCGACGCGAGCCCGGCCGCCTGGCTCGCCGAGCTGGAGGCGAACGTCCCCCTGTCGTGACCGGTTCTCGATCGGGTGCAACACCAGGGCCGGGTCGAGGCGTCTCCCTCAAGTGGGCACCATCCGGTGCCCCAGGACACCAGGAGAGACACATGCGCACGATCTCGGGACGACGTACGGCGACCATGCTCGCGGCCCTGACAACGGGACTGGGGGCGCTGGCGGGCACCGTCGCCGTCGGCGGCACGGTGGAGAGCACCCACGCGGCCGCGGCCGCGCCGCGGCAGGCGGTCCACCGGACGGACCTCACCGTGGTCCTCCAGGGGTGTGACGACTGCTCGGTCGGCTTGCAGCACGCGATCAACGGCGCCGGTGACACGGTCTGGACCTCCCGGGTCCGCAAGGTCGGTGCCGACCACGAGGTCACCTTCCGGATGCCGACGCGTCTGACGCACGGGCTGTCGTTCGTGCTCGACGCCCCGTGGGCAGGCAGCATCGGCGCCGTGCCCAACATGGTCACCCGCTACGCCGGCCACTCGGTCGGCAGCGCGATCGGGCGCGCCGAGGCCCGCCACGGGCGTCGGGCCGAGGGCTGCTGGGCCGGCACCGCGGACGGCGCGGCCCGGCTGACGTTCCGCGTGGACCGGGTGCGGGCGAAGACCCCCGACGGCCACCCCACCCAGATCGCCCTCTCCTACAGCGCGCACACCCTGCCCAGCTGGAAGCCGATGGTGCGGACGTTCAAGGGCACGATCGGCAACCAGGACGCCTTCTACTGCGACAGTCCGCACTGATCCCGGTCGGGATGCAACCGAACGCCCGGGTCGGACGTCTCCTCGGTGACACACCGAACCACCACCTCCGAGGAGACACCCCATGAGCAGCATCAGCCCGGTCCGTCGTCGCGTCGCCGCAGCGGCCGCCGTGGTCGCCGGCCTGGCCGGTGCCGTGGCGACCGGCGGCACGGCTGCGGACGCGACCGCACCCGTGCCGTCCGGGGACCGCGCGGTGCCCAAGACGACGATCACCTTCGAGATGCCCGGGTGCGACGGCTGCCAGGTCCGCCTGGTGCAGGCGCGCTGGGACGACTCGACCAGCTCCGGCGTACGCGTCTGGACCAGCGGCCAGCGCACCGTCGAGGACGGCAGCGTCGTCTACACGGTGCCGAGCAAGCGCATCCAGGGGATGTCGATGACGGTGATGGCGCCCTGGGAGGGGCACACGGGCTACCTCACCACCACGGTCTTCCGGTACGGCGGCACGCGGGTCGGCGACGAGGTCGGGTTCGGCGAGGCGCGGACGAAGTCGCGGGGCACGGCGTGCTGGGCCGGCACCGACGCGGACGCCGTGTCGATCCCGCTGACCGTCCGCAAGGTGTGGGTCGAGGGTGTCCGGCACCGGGTCCGCGGGTCGATCGCCTACGCCGACGTGACCCAGCCGTGGATGGCCCCGATGCGGACCGTCTGGGACGGCGTGATGGGCTCCCAGGACGTCAACATCTGCGGGAAGCAGCCCCAGGGCTGACCCCATCTGTTGCGCGAGTCGGCGCGTCTGCTCGCGCTGAGGGGTCGAGTCGGCGCGTCTGCTCGCGCTGAGGGGTCGAGTCGGCGCGTCTGCACGCTCCTCTTGTCAGCTCACGCGTGCAGTTGCGCCGACTCGGGGGTGCTGACGCGTGCAGTTGCGCCGACTCGGCGGTGTGGGGCGTGCAGTTGCGCCGACTCGGGGGTGCTGACGCGTGCAGTTGCGCCGACTCGGCGTCTGGTGGGTGGCGGATGCGCCGATAGGGTGCGGCCATGGGAAAGCAGGAAGAGTTCGTGCTCCGCGCTCTCGAGGAGCGGGACGTCCGGTTCGTCAGGCTGTGGTTCACCGACGTCCTGGGGTTCTTGAAGTCGGTGGCGGTCGCACCGGCCGAGCTCGACGGGGCGTTCTCGGAGGGCATCGGGTTCGACGGCTCCGCGATCGAGGGCTTCGCCCGGGTCTACGAGGCGGACATGCTCGCCATGCCCGACCCCTCGACGTTCCAGATCCTGCCCTGGCGCGGTGAGGGACCGTCCACCGCGCGGATGTTCTGCGACATCGTGATGCCCGACGGCTCCCCGTCGTACGCCGACCCACGGCACGTGCTCAAGCGCACGCTGAGCAAGGCGGCCGACCAGGGGCTGACGTTCTACACCCACCCCGAGATCGAGTTCTACCTGTTCAAGGACTCGCCGGTGGCCGGCGCCGAGCCGGAGCCCGTGGACCGCAGCGGCTACTTCGACCACACCGCGACGTCGATGGGTGCGGACTTCCGCCGCGAGGCGATCAGCATGCTCGAGTCGATGGGCATCTCGGTGGAGTTCAGCCACCACGAGGGCGGCCCGGGCCAGCAGGAGATCGACCTGCGGTACGCCGACGCCCTGACGACCGCCGACAACGTGATGACGTTCCGCACCGTGATCCGCGAGGTGGCGCTCGGCCAGGGCGTGTGGGCGACGTTCATGCCCAAGCCGTTCACCACCCACCCGGGCTCCGGCATGCACACCCACGTCTCGCTGTTCGAGGGCGACCGCAACGCGTTCTTCGAGGCCGGGGCGGAGTACCAGCTCTCGACGACGGGCCGGCAGTTCATCGCCGGCGTGCTGCGCCACGCCAGCGAGATCAGCGTCGTCACCAATCAGTGGGTCAACAGCTACAAGCGGCTGATGTTCGGCGGCGAGGCGCCCTCCTACATCTGCTGGGGCCACAACAACCGCTCGGCGATGATCCGGGTCCCGATGTACAAGCCCAACAAGGGCCAGTCCACCCGCATCGAGCTGCGCACCATCGACGCGGCCTGCAACCCCTACCTCGCGTTCGCGGTCACGCTGGCAGCGGGCATGAAGGGTATCGCCGAGGGCTACGAGCTGCCGCGCGAGGCCGAGGACGACGTGTGGGCGCTGACCGAGCGCGAGCGCAAGAGCCTCGGCATCGAGCCGCTCCCCAAGAGCCTGTCGGAGGCGATCGCGGTGGCCGAGCACTCCGAGCTGCTCGCCGAGACCCTCGGGGAGCACGTGTTCGACTTCTTCCTGCGCAACAAGCGTGCGGAGTGGGAGGAGTACCGCGGCCAGGTCTCGGCCTTCGAGCGTGACCGCATGCTGCCGGTGGTCTGACGGTGCGGCCGACGGTCCTCGTGGTCGAGCACGATGCGGAGTGCCCGCCGGCGTGGGTGGGGACCTGGCTCACCGACGCGGGCTGCGACCTCGACGTACGCCGTCCCTATGCGGGTGATGAGCTGCCCGGGCCGTCCGAGGCTTCGTCGTACGACGCCCTCCTCGTGCTGGGCGGCCCGATGGGCGCGAACGACGACGCCCGGCACGCGTGGCTGGGACCGCTGAAGGAGCTCATCCGCGACGCGCGCGCCACCCGGCTGCCCACCCTCGGCATCTGCCTGGGGCACCAGCTGATCGCCGCCGCGCTCGGCGGCACGGTCGAGCGCAACACCCACGGCCAGCAGGTCGGCCTGCTGGACGTCGGCTGGACGGACGCGGCCGCCGACGACCCGCTCTTCCGGCCGCTGGCGACCCCGCGGCGCGGGGTGCACTGGAACGACGACGTCGTCACGGCGCTGCCGAGCGACGCCGTGCTGCTGGCGGCCGCACCGGACGGCGAGGTCCAGGCCGTGCGCTACGCCTCCCGGATGTGGGGGCTCCAGCTCCACCCCGAGGTCGACCTCGCGGTGCTGCAGCCGTGGGCCGACGACGACCGCGGATCGCACGAGACCCGCGGCATCGACACCGACGCGATGCTGCGTGAGATCGACGCGGCTCGTGCGGAGCTCGACGACGCCTGGCGGCCGCTCGCGAGCGGGTTCGCCGCGCTGGTGGCGGAGCCGGCGGGACGATGAGCCGGTCGGTGACCAGCACGGGCAACCTGCTGCGTCTGGGCTTCCGCGATCCCGAGGCAGCGCTGCCCGCGCTGGAGCGTGCGGGCGACGCGGCGCCCCCGCTGCTCGCGCTGCTCGCTCGCACCGCCGACCCCGACGAGGCGACCGCCGGGCTGCTGCGCCTGATGGAGGCGGTCAGCGACCCCGAGGAGATGCTCGGTGCCCTCGTCGACGACGAGGGCACCGCGATGCGGCTCCTCAGCGTCCTGGGCGCCAGCCCGGCCCTCGCCGACCACCTCGCTCGCCACCCCGACCACTGGCGCGAGCTGGCCGACCCGCTGCTGGGCTCGACGCGGCCCGCGGCCTGGGCGCTGCGCGAGAGCCTGCTGGCCGTGGTGGGCGCCGACGCCGGAGACAGCGAGCCCGTCGCGACGCTGCCGGACGAGGTCGCGGTCGACGCCCTGCGCGTGGAGTACCGGCGTCTCCTCCTCCGGCTGGCGTCGCGCGACCTGTCCCATCACCTCGGCGTCGACGACGTCGCCGCCGAGCTGTCCGACCTCGCCGCCGGCACCCTGGACGCCGCTCTCGCAGTGGCCCGGCAACGCGTCGGCGAGGACGCGTCCCTGGCCCGGCTGGCGGTGATCGCCATGGGCAAGTGCGGTGGGCACGAGCTCAACTACGTCTCGGACGTGGACGTGATCTTCGTGTGGGCACCGGCCGACGGAGTGCCTGACAGCGCCGTCGAGAACGCCGCTCTCCGGGCCGCGACCCAGCTCGCCAGCAACCTGATCAGGATCTGCTCCGACCACACCGGTGAGGGCACGATCTGGCCGGTCGACGCCGCGCTGCGCCCCGAGGGCAAGGCCGGGCCACTGGTGCGCACGATCGCCAGCCACCGCGGCTACTACGAGCGGTGGGCGAGCACCTGGGAGTACCAGGCGCTGCTCAAGGCGCGCCCGGTCGCCGGCGACCTCCCGCTGGGCCGTGAGTTCGTCGAGATGACCCGGCCGATGGTCTGGAGCGCCGCCGAGCGCGACGGCTTCGTCGAGGACACCCAGGCGATGCGCCGCCGGGTCGTCGACCACATCCCCGCCCGCGAGGCCGAGCGCCAGCTCAAGCTCGGCTCCGGCGGCCTGCGCGACGTGGAGTTCGCCGTGCAGCTGATGCAGCTCGTGCACGGACGGGCCGACGAGCACGTGCGAGCGGGCGCCACGCTGAGCGCCCTGGCCGAGCTGACGCGGGGCGGGTACGTCGGGCGCGACGACGGCGTCTCCCTCCACGAGGCGTACGCGTTCCTGCGCACCCTCGAGCACCGGATCCAGCTGCACCGGCTGCGGCGTACGCACGTCGTGCCTGAGGACGAGGTGTCGCTGCGGCGGCTCGGCCGGAGCCTCGGTTTCCTCAAGGACCCGGTCGGCGTCCTGGACAAGACCTGGCAGCACCACCGCCGCGAGGTCCGGCGGCTCCACGAGAAGCTGTTCTACCGCCCGCTGCTGGCCGCGGTCGCCAAGATCTCCGGCGACGAGGCCCGGCTCTCGCCCGAGGCCGCCGGCAAGCGGCTGGCCGCGCTCGGCTTCCTGGACCCGCCTGCGGCCCTGCGGCACTTGGAGGCCCTGACGTCCGGGGTGAGCCGGGCGGCGCAGATCCAACGCACCCTGCTGCCGGTGATGCTCGGCTGGTTCGCCGACGCACCCGACCCGGACGCCGGGCTGTTCGGCTTCCGCCGGATCAGCGAGTCGCTGGGCACGACGCCGTGGTACCTCTCCACGCTGCGCGACGAGGGCGAGGTCGCCGAGCGGCTGGCCCGGGTCCTGGCCACCTCCCGCTACGCCACCGACCTCCTCGAACGCGAGCCGCAAGGGGTGCGGATGCTCGGCGGCGACCTCACCCCGCTCTCCTCGGAGGTGCTGACCGAGGAGATGCTCTCCCTGGCCGGACGCCACGAGGCGGCCGAGTCGGCGGTGCTCGCCATCCGTGGGGTACGGCGCCGGGAGCTGCTGCGGATCGCCGCGGGTGACCTGCTGGGGCTCACCGACGTCGCGGTGGTGGGTGCCGGACTGTCCCGGCTCACCGACGCCACCCTCGAGGCGACCCTCGACGTGGCCGGCCGCGCCGTGCGCCGGCAGCGCGGACTGGCGGAGGCGCCGACCCGGATGGCGATGGTCGCGATGGGCCGGTACGGCGGGTTCGAGCTGTCCTACGGCAGCGACGCCGACGTGCTGTTCGTCCACGACCCGCAGCCGGAGGCCGACCCGCAGGCGGCGTCGTCGTACGCCCAGGCGGTCGCCAACGAGCTGCGCCGGCTGCTGGCCCTCCCCGGGCCCGATCCCGCGCTGGAGATCGACGCTGACCTGCGCCCCGAGGGCAAGCAGGGCGCGCTGGTGCGCACGCTGGACTCCTACGCCGCCTACTACGCCCGGTGGTCAAAGGTCTGGGAGGCCCAAGCCCTGCTGCGTGCCGACGCCGTGGTCGGCGACCTCGAGCTGCGCCGCCGGTTCGAGGAGCTGATCGACCCGTTGCGCTACCCCGCCGACGGGCTGAGCGCGAACGATGTGATCGAGGTGCGCCGCATCAAGGCGCGGGTCGACGAGGAGCGGCTGCCGCGCGGCGCCGACCCGCACACCCACCTCAAGCTCGGCCGCGGCGGCCTCGCCGACATCGAGTGGACCGTCCAGCTGCTGCAGATGCGGTACGCCGGTTCGGTGCCGGGGTTGCGCACCTCGCGCACCCTCGACGCCCTCGCGGCGGCCCGCGAGGCGGAGCTGGTCACCGAGGAGGACGCGGCGGTGCTCCAGCAGACCTGGCGGCGGGTGAGCCGGGTGCGCAACGCCGTGACGCTGGTGCGCGGCAAGGCCGCCGAGGAGCTGCCGCGCGACATCCGCGAGCGCGCGGCGGTGGCCGCGGTCCTCGGCTACCCGGCCGGCTCCTCGGACGCGATGGTCAACGACCAGCTGCGCTACACCCGGCTGGCGAGAGCGGTGGTCGACCGGGTCTTCTGGGAGTAGCGGCAGAAGGGCGCCGACTCGGCGGTTCGGAGACCTGAAGTTGCGCCGACTCGGCGGTCCTGGGACCTGCAGTTGCGCCGACTCGGCGGTCCCGGGACCTGGCTAGGCTCGGCCCATGAGCGACGACCAGATCAAGGCCAAGGCGACCACCCTCCTGCGTCTGCACCAGGCGCCCGAGCTCCTCACGGTGGTCAACGTGTGGGACGTGATCTCCGCGAGGGTGGTGGCCGACGTCCCCGGCACCACGGCTCTCGCGACCGCCAGCCACTCGATCGCCGCGTCGTACGGCTATCCCGACGGTGAGCAGATCCCCGTCGACCTGATGCTCGAGGCGGTCGGCCGGATCGTGGCCGCCACCGAGCTGCCGGTGACCGCCGACCTCGAGGGCGGGTACGGCGACCCGGCGGAGACGGTGCGCCGCGCGATCGGCCTCGGCGTCGTCGGCGCGAACGTCGAGGACCAGATGCGTCCGATCGCGGAGGCCGCGGCGAACGTCGAGAAGATCATGCGCGTGGCCGAGCAGGAGGGCGTCGACTTCGTGCTCAACGCCCGCACCGACGCCTTCGTCAAGGGGCGCGACCGTGACCAGGCCGAGGTGCTCGCCGAGGCTGCCGAGCGCGGCCGGGCCTTCCTCGACGCAGGTGCTCCCGTCGTGTTCGTCCCCGCGAAGCTCGACGAGCACCAGGTCACGACGCTCGTCGAGGCCTATGGGCCGCAGCGGCTCACGATGATCGGCATCCCCGGCGTGCCCGCCCTTGCGCGTCTCGAGGAGCTCGGCGTCGCCCGGGTCTCCTACGGTCCGATGGCTCAGAACGTGGCCCTCACCGCCCTCCAGGAGCTGGTCGAGGAGGTGCACCGCGGCGGGGGAGTGCCCGCCACGATGCGCATGCTGAACTGACGCGTCGCCGGCGTCCGGTGCCGGGGCGACCCCCGGCCTCAGGATCCTTGCTGGTTCCTTGCGCAAACCGCGCGCTTCGCCTGGAGGTCGCTTGAACCTGGCGGAGCAGAGTGCTGGTCATCACCCGAAACCGACCAGCAGCGAGACCCGCCGAGCTGGTCACCAGCAAAGGAATCAGCAATGCGTATCGGCACCCACACGATCACCGGCAAGATCTTCGCCTCCGTCGTCCTCGCCGGAGCGGCCGCGGGGGTGGCCGGCCTCGGCACCTACGGCTCGTTCACCTCGTCGACCAGCGCCACCGAGGACGTCAGCAGCGGGAAGGTGGTGCTGTCCGCAGCCGAGGGTGCGCACGGGCTCTCGATCGACGCCACCAACCTGGTGCCCGGCGACACCGTTCAGCGCTCGATCGTGCTGACCCGGTCCAGCGACTCCGAGCGCTTCGGCTCGGTCAAGCTCACCACCACGGGGTCGACCGCGAACCTGCTGACCTCCGACGCGGCCAACGGCCTGCAGCTCAAGCTCGAGCAGTGCACGGTCCCGTGGACGCAGGTCGGGACCACGCACGACCTGACCTGCGCCGGCACGGCGTCGACCGTGATCGCCCAGCGGGCGGTGATCGGGAGCGACCTCGACCTCGGAGCGGCGACGACCGCGCTCAACAGCGACGCGGCGACGGCGAACCTGCGCGCCACCGTGACGCTGCCGGTCTCGGCGGACAACACCTTCCAGGGTCTGTCCAACACCGTGTCCTTCGCGTTCCTCGCCACCCAGCGCGCCGCCGAGTCGCGCTGACCTGAGCCCGGCTGATCTGGGCCTGGCTGATCTGGGCATGGCTGAGTCTCCGGTGCGGTCGCTCGCCGAGCGGGCGGCCGCACCGGTTCGTCATCACGACCACCACGGAGGGACACCGCGATGAGCAGCACCACGCACACCGGACGGCACCGCGCCCCCGTCGTCCCGGACGCTCCGGCTCCGGCACGGCGTACGACGGCCCGCCGAGCACTCGCCGTGCTCACCGACCTGGCCCTGGTCGGCTGCCTCCTGCTGTTCGCGCTGCTCGCGGTCGGCCCGCACGTGCTGGGCTATCGCACCTCGACCATGCTCACCGGGAGCATGGAGCCGGGCATCTCACCCGGCGATGTCGTCGTGTCCGTGTCCAAGCCGGTCTCGCAGGTCGAGGTCGGCGACGTGATCACCTACCAGATCCCGGTGGAGGACCACCGGGTCGAGACCCACCGGGTCATCGAGGTGCTCCGCCACCACGACGGCACGGTCGCGATCCGCACCCAGGGCGATGCCAACGACGATCCCGACCCGTGGACCGCGACGCTCCAGGGTGACCAGGTCTGGCAGCTGCGGGCCGTGGTGCCCGAGCTCGGCTCGGCCATCCGCGTGCTCCGGTCACCGGCGGTCCAGCACGGTGTGTTCTGGGTGGCGTTCGGCGGCATGCTGCTGCTCGGGCTCGGCACCATCTGGCGCAAGGACCACGACGCCCCGGCCGACGAGGAAGGCCGTTCCCGTGAGGAGTGAGGTCATCGCCACGCCGCCCGTCTTCGACCCGGTCGCGCTCACCGGCCTGACCGGCCATGCGAACGACGGCGAGCTCGCGCTCGTCCTGGCCGGGCGCTACCTGCGCATGTTGCCGGGCCGGGTCGGGAGGGTCCTGGCGGCGCTCAACGCCTACGACCCGGACGAGGCCATGGACGCGGTGCTGAGCCTCAAGGTCTCCTCCGACACGCTGGGCGCCCACGAGCTCGCGTCCCTGGGTGCCGCCCTCGAGCGTCACCTGCGCGGCCTGGACCTGCCGGGCGCGCACGCGGCGGCTCGCGCACTCGGGCCCGCGGCCGAGCGGCTGAAGCAGGCGCTCGAGGCCTACCTCGCCGGCTGAGCGCGGCCACCCGCGCCGGGTCTTACGCCGGCAGGTCTCACGCCGGCAGCTCCATGCGGTAGCCGACCCCGCGCACGGTCCGGATGAACCGGGTGGTGCCGTCGGTGCCCTCGGCGAGCTTGCGGCGCAGGTTGCCGACGTGGACCTCGACCAGGTGGGTGTCGGAGGCCCAGTCGGTGCCCCACACGGTGCGCAGCAGCGCCTCGCGCGACCAGACCCGCGACGGCGTGCGCATCAGCTCGGTGAGCAGGTCGAACTCCGTGCGGGTCAGCACGAGCTCGTCGGCACCGCGGAACGCCCGGCGGCTCTCCACGTCGACCCGCAGCGGCCCGTGGAGGAGCACCTCGTGGGCGTCCTCGTGCGTCTCCGGCACGTGCACTCCGCCGACCGTGCGCGGCCGGCGGAACATCGCGTTGACGCGGGCCTTGAGCTCACGGGCGCTGAACGGCTTGGAGATGAAGTCGTCGGCGCCGGTCTCCAGACCGAGCAGACGGTCGATCTCGTCGGCGCGGGCGGTGATCATCACGACGTACGCGTCGCTGATCTCGCGGATCCGCCGACAGGCCTCGATGCCGTCGATGCCCGGCAGCCCGAGGTCGAGCGTGACCAGGTCCGGGCGGTGCTCCCGCACCGCCTCGACCCCCTCGAGACCCGACGTGACGGCGATCACCTCGAAGCCCTGCGTCTCGAGCGTGAACTCGATGAGCGCGCTGATGTCCTCGTCGTCCTCCACCACGAGCGCGACCCGTCCCTCCGAGACGGGCCCCACGTCGGTCTCCATGCGCCGATGATGTCATTTCTTGAGGGAGTCTTGAGACGGGTCCGCGGGCTCCTTGAACCGGCCGCGGCATCGTGGCTGGTGCAGCACCCCTCACGTCTGGAGCACGCCGATGACCAGGATCGACCACAGCCGCCGCCTCGCGGTGGTGGTGCTCGTGGTCGTGAGCCTGCTCCTGGTGCCCTCGGTCGCGACCGCGAGGTTCACCGCCACCCGGACGCCCACGCTCACAGTGGGCACGGACCGGATGGAGGTCCCGGCGGCGGTGACCGGCACCTACCGGTGCGCGCTCCCGTTCTTCACCGAGGGCGTCGACGTCTCGGTCACCTCGTTCACCGACGCCGGCCCGGCGGGTGCGTCGTACGACTACACGCTCACCGGCCGCGGCGTGTCGCGGAGCACCTCGTCGACGACCCCCCGTGCCTCGCTGTCCTCGGGGAGCGTGTCCAACGACCTCGCCGCGACCCAGTGGACCCTCACGATCCGCTCGCACCTCGGGGAGTGGACGGGGCCGGTGTACACCCGCACGATCAGCTGCCCGGCCGCCCGTTCGAGCAGCGGCTCTCTCTGACGAGCGGGCTCACGAGGCTGCCAGGGCCGGGCGAAGCCCGGCCGCCACCAGGTCGGTGAGGCGGCGCCGGGCGATGCTCTCGCACGTTTCCAGCTGCAGGTCGGGCGGGACCCGGTCGCGTACGACGACCACGTAGGCACGGCACACCGTGGCGGTCACCCGCCCCGGCGCCAGCGCGCCGCTGTACTCGACGACCAGGTGCTCCGCGAGGTCGCGGACCGCCTTGCGCCCGAGGGACCGACGCCGGTGCACATCAGCATCGGTCCCCCGGGCGGCCCGACGCTCGCCGCTCTCGTCACGAAGCGTATTCGTGGATCCCTGCATGCTGCCCTCCAGCGATGTGGGTCGGTGCGGTGCTGCGTCGGTGGTCCGACCCTGACCCGTGCCTCCGGGCCGAAACAGGGACCAAGGACCCTGGTCCGAGCGCCGCAGCGGCCCGGGTCGAAGGTCCCGGTGCGGGTGCCCGCCAGACACTGGTCTCCCCACGGAGCGGGCGGCACCCTGAGAGGTGAAGGCGCCGACCGACGAGGTGACGGCGAGATGATCAGGATCTACCTGCTCGACGACCACGAGATCGTGCGGCAGGGCCTGCGCTGGTTGCTGGAGAGCGACCCCGAGTTCGAGGTGGTCGGCGGATCCGGTTCGGCGGCGGAGGCCGCGGCCCGAATCCCGGCGCTCCGGCCGGACGTAGCCATCCTCGACGCCCAGCTCCCCGACGGCTCCGGCATCGAGGTGTGCCGCCAGGTCCGATCCGTGGACCCGTCGATCAAGGCCCTGATCCTCACCGCGCACGGCGACGACGAGGCCATGCTCGCGGCGATCATGGCAGGTGCTTCTGGCTACGTGCTGAAGTCGGCGAGCTGTGCGGGGCTGGGTGCCGCGGTGCGCGAGGTGGCGGCCGGCGGGTCCTTGATCGACCCCGTCCAGGCCGCCCGGCTCGCCGAGCGGGTGCGCTCGCCGATCCAGGTCGGCGGGCGTCTGACCCAGCTGTCACCCCAGGAGATCGTCGTGCTGCGGAACATCGCCGAGGGGTTGTCGAACCGGCAGATCGCAGAGCGCATGTTCCTCACGGAGAAGACCGTCAAGAACTACGTCTCCAACGTCTTCGCGAAGCTCGGCGTCGAGAGGCGCACGCAGGCAGCGCTCCTGGCGCGGCGGCTGCTGGGAGACGACCGTCGGCCCCCTCCGACTGACCCGGGCTGAACCGTGCGCGCCGCAGGCACGACCGGTCGCTCCCTCCTCGCCCCCGGGGTGAGGTGGCCGGCCATCGGCGCCTGGATGGGCGCGATCTTCCTGTTGTGTGTCGGCGCGATCCGAGCGACCCCCACTTCGGCGCAGATCGCCGCGTGGTGGCCCGCCGCGGGCATGTCGGTCGCGCTGCTGCTGCTCACCCGGCCGTTGCGCTGGCAGGTGCTCGTGCCCGCACTCGCCCTGGTCACCGCGCTCGGCAACCTGGCCGGCGGCCGCCCGCCACTGGTCGCCGTGCTCTTCGGTCTGGTGAACGCGACCGAGGCGGTGGTGATAGCGGCGCTGCTGACCGGCGGTGGACGCGGCGCGGCACGTCTGGAGACCTTGGCCGACGTCCGCCGGCTGGTCGTGGCGACCGCTGCCGGCGTAGGAGTGCTCGGGATCCTCGGCGGCGCTGTGGTGAGCCTCGTCGAGGACGGGTCCTTCTGGGGAACCTGTCGCGCCGGCGCCGCATCGCACGCGGCCGCGGACCTGGTCGTCGTCCCGCTGATCATGCTCGCGGCGAGCCGCAACCGCGACGAGCCGGGAGGGCACGTCTGGAGGGCGCCGGGCACGGGGCGGCTGGAGGCCGCGGCCCAGCTGCTCGCGACCGGGCTCGTCCTGCTGGTGATCTTCGTGCCGGGGCCGAGCTGGCCGACCTCCTCGCTGAGCTACGCGGTGTTCGTCTGGGCCGGACTGCGCCTCACGTGCGTGGCCGCCATGACCGAGGTGTTGTCGGCAGCGGTCGTCGCTGCCTCCTTCTCGGCGTACGGACGCGGGCCGTTCGGTGACATCGTCCTGCAGTCGCCGACGGGCGAGGCTGTCGGTGCCATGCTCGAGGCGTTCATCGCGACCTTGGCGTTGGTGACGCTGACGCTGGGCATCTCGGCCAGGCAGCGCCGCGCCGCCCTCACGTCGGCGACCCGGGAACGCGACTTCATCGCCTCCCTCGTGGACACCACCCGGGCGCTGCTGCTGGTCCTGGACGCCGATCTGCGGGTGGTCAGCCTGAACGAGGCGGCCCGGCGGGCGAGCGGTCGCGCGCTCGACGACGTGCTCGGGCGCCCTCCGTGGGAGACCGTGCTCAGGCCCGAGGACGAACGCCGGGTCCGGGACCTCGTGGCGCGCGGTGCGCACGACGAGGTGGAGCTGCCCTGGCTGACCGGCCCGTCTATGTGGCACGTCGTGGCGTGGACCGCGGCCCGCCTGAGCGGCGAGGACCGGGCGATCGTGATGACCGGGATCGACGTGACCGGGCACCGCGACTCCGAGAGGCTGCTGAGGACCGTGCTCGACGCCAACACGGGTACGGCGATCCTGGGACTCACCCCGACCGGCCGGATCGTCTTCGCGAACACCGGCGCCGAGCACCTGTCGGGCCGCCCGGCGGACGAGCTCGTCGACGGGATGCGGCTCACCGACCTCCACCGCGAGGAGGAGCTGCGCACCCGGGCCGACGAGCTGGGAGCACCTGTCGGGTTCACGACCCTGGCCTCGAGCATCGAGCGGCTCCCCGGCCCCGGGCACCACGAATGGACCTGGCTGCGCGGGGACGGCACCGAGCTCGCGGTCCTGCTCACGCTGAGCCGGACCGGCGAGGACAACAGCGGGGTCGCCTACGTCTG
Organism: Nocardia sp. 149-1B; assembly: GCF_057747975.1. NCBI lineage: Bacteria > Bacillati > Actinomycetota > Actinomycetes > Mycobacteriales > Nocardiaceae > Nocardia > Nocardia sp. 149-1B. The sequence continues at coordinate 2,765,734 of NZ_CM173233.1, read as the reverse complement.
CTTCGCCGAGGACGCCGGCGAACGGCGACGCGCCGAGCAGGCGTTGCAGGACGCTCTCGCCCATGAGCGGGAGGCCGTCGAGCACCTCCACGAGGTGGACCGGATGAAGTCGACGTTCGTGGCTTCCGTCAGCCACGAGCTGCGCACCCCGCTGACCAGCATGCTGGGGTTCATCCACGTGCTGGGCTCCCCGCGCGGTGATCCGCTCACCCCGCGTCAACGGCACCTGTTGTCCCGGCTCGACCGCAACGGGCGGCGCCTGCTCGCGATGGTCGAGGACCTGTTGGTGCTGACCCGGATCGAGGCCCGTCCCGTGCTCGTCGAGGGGACCGCACTCGACCTGCGTGCCGTGATCGACGATGCCCTTCAGCTCGTCGGCGAGACGCTGGAGGGTCGCGACCTGCGCCTGGTCGTTCCCGACCACGGGCCGTGCGTGACCTGGGGGGAGAGCTCCCAACTGGAGCGCGTGGTGGTCAACCTGGTGTCCAACGCGGTCAAGTTCACCCCCGACGGCGGCGAGGTCCGGGTCGAGTGCCGGGTCGAGGACGGGTCGTGTGTGCTGCTCGTCTCGGACACCGGCGTGGGCATCGCCGAGGACGCGCTCGCACACGTCTTCGAGGCGTTCTACCGAGCACCCGCGGCCTCGGACGCCCAGGTCTCCGGCACCGGCCTGGGACTGGCGATCGTGGCCAGGGTCGTCGAGGCCCACGGAGGCACCGTGGCGTGCCGGTCCACCCTAGGTGCCGGCACCGTCGTCGAGGTCCGGCTGCCCGCGGTGCGCGACGACGGACTGGACCTGTGAGAGCAGCCGGTCCGGAAGGAACGGCTTGATGACATAGGCCTCGGCGCCCGTGGCAAGGCCCGCGGCGACGTCGTCCTCGTGTGCCCGCGCACTGACGAGCAGGACCGGCAGCGACCGGGTGCGGGCGTCGCCCTTGAGGGCGCGGGTGAGGGCGAGGCCGTCGATGCCTCCCGGCAGGCTCACGTCGATCATCGCCAGGTCGAAGCCTCGGACCCGGCATGCGGCGAGGGCCACCTCGCCCGTGGCGACGAGCAGGACCTCGTGCCCGGCATCCTCGAGCAGCAGGGTGAGCGCCTCACCCACGTCGGGGTCGTCCTCGACCAGCAGGATCCGGGCCATCACCGTCACCTCGGGCCGCAGGCCCGCATGGTCTCGTCCAGCTCATTCGCGAGCTCGAGCGCCCGACCGACCATGTCCTCGAGTCGCGCCAGCACGGCAGCGGGGGTCGGCGGGTCTGCCGCGTCGAGGTCCGCGACCGGTCGGAGGTGGGCGTCACCAGCCGTCGCGGTGAACGTACGTCGGGCCATGAACAGGTGGATCTGTGCCGCGGCGAGGACGTTGACGAGCTCGTGGGTGGTCCGGGCCGGGTCGGCGGCGTCGGGCACGAGCTGTGAGCTTTCGTCGGACATCCAGGCTCCTCCACGCTTGCTCCCGAGCCGCCTTCCACAGTACGCGTCGACGCTCTCGCACATCGTGTGACGTCGACCGATCGACGCGTACGGCGCGCCCGGTCGCGGGACGGGGTCCGGCCCCGGTCTAGAACGCGCCGCGCGGCCTCATCCAAATGGGGTAGCGGCACGAACGGCCTGGTCCCGCCCCGCTTCCGGGAGTCCTACGTTGACGGCGTCCAGGGGGCATGTCGCCCGGAGGAGCGTCGAAGCCGGCATGCGCCGCCGCCCTCAGCGAAGGACCCGACATGGCTCGACGATCGGTACTCCTGCTCGTCGCCCTCGCCACCGCGGCCGTGGGTGCGGCGATGATCATCGTCTACGTCCAGGGCATCGATGCCCGGGCTACCGAGGGACAGGACCTGGTCACCGTCCTCACCGCCACCGACGTGATCGAGCCGGGTGAGGCGGTCGCGGACGCCGCGGCAGCAGGGCGGATCGGGGAGACGCAGGTGGTCCGCGACGACGTCGTCGACGGCGCGTTGACGTCCACGAGCGGCCTCGGCGACCTGGTGGCGGTGAGCACCCTGTACCCGGGCCAGCAGGTCCTCGCGCAGGCGCTCGGCGACCCGGGCTCGGAACAGACGCTCTCGATCCCCGACGACCGGCTCGCGATCAGCGTCGAGCTCACGGACCCGGCTCGGGTCGCGGGCTTCGTGACCCCGGGATCGTGGGTCGCGATCTTCGCGTCCGGCGACCCGGAGATCTACCGGGCGGACGGCAGCTCGCAGATGCTGCCGCCGTACACCCGGATCCTGCTGCCGCGGGTCCAGGTGATCGGGGTGGGCGACACGTCGGTGAGCTCACGCACCACGAAGGAGGGCGACGGCACCGAGACGACCGAGGAGGTGCCGCGCACGATCCTCACCATCGCGGTCGACCAGGAGCAGGCCGAGCGGGTCATCTATGCGGCGCGCAACGGCGAGCTCGCGTTCGCGTTGCGGACCGAGCGGTCGCACGCGGAGGACAACCCCGGCGTGACGGCCGAAGACATCATGCCCGAGGCCTTCGGGAGCACCCGATGACCGCGATCGTCGAGAACGACCCGGTCCTCGCCGAGGTGATCCGGTCCGCCGTACGCGGCTCGGTGTCCCTGCTCGCCACGATCGAGCAGCTCGGCCCGCACCTCGACCGCGATCCCTCCGAGCACGCCGTCGTGCTCGGTCCGTCGGTCGCCGTCGACCGTGCGGTCGAGGTCGCCGCGCGCAACCGGATCGTCCGCCCCGCCCTGGGCGTCGTGCTCGTGCGTCCGGCGGTCGACAGCGACCTGCTCGCCCGGGCCATGCGCGCGGGGGTGCGCGAGGTGGTCGAGACCGACGACCTGCACGGCCTCGCGGTAGCGGTCCGGCGGGCGCAGGCGGTGGCGCGGGCGATGACGACGACCGGTGTGCGGGGCGACGGCTCGGCGCCTCCTGGTGCGCTGGTGACGGTGTTCTCCACCAAGGGCGGCGTGGGCAAGAGCCTGCTCGCCACCAACCTGGCGGCGGCGCTGGCCGACCTCGGCCACCGGGTGTGCATCGTCGACCTCGACGTCGAGGGCGGCGACGTGGCCGTGATGATGTCGCTGGCTCCGCAACACACGCTCGCCGACCTGGCGCGGCTCCACGGGGCAGCGGACGTCAGTGGCGTCGAGTCGCTGCTGACCCGGCACTCCGAACGGCTCTCGGTGCTGGCCGCGCCGATCCACCTCGGCACGAGTGTCTCCGCCGACCAGGTCGGCGAGGTCCTCGGGATCCTCAAGGGCATGTACGACGCCGTGGTGGTCGACACCGCAGGCGCCTTCGACGACCACGCGCTCCAGGCCCTCGACCACAGCGACCTCCTCGTGCTCGTCGGCACTCTGGACATCCCCTCGCTGAAGAACCTCAAGCTCGCGGCCGGCACCCTCGACCTGCTCAACGTGCCGCGCGACCTGTGGCGGCTCGTGGTCAACCGGGCGGACCCGCGCATCGGGCTCTCGCTCGACGAGGTCGCGAAGACCCTGGGTCTGGGCGTGGCGGCGGCGCTCCCGTCGAACCGCGACGTGCTCACCTGCGTCAACCGGGGGGTGCCGATCGTGCGGGCCCAGCCCGGTCACGAGGTGAGCCGCAGGCTGACGGCGTTCGCGGTGCGGGTCGCCCGGGACGTCGCGCTGCCCGGGGCGGTGGGCACGGCCCAAGGCCGGGGCGCGCGCCTGCGCCTCCACCTGCATCCGGGGAAGGTGGCCTGAGATGTCGCTCGCCGAGCGGTTGGTCGCGGCCCAGCGGGTGCGGACCCGCGAGCACGACGTGCCCGAGGTCCGCACGTCCCTGCCGTCACGGCCGGTCGCACGAGCGCCGGCCAGGGCGGTCCGCGACCCGTTCGCCGACCTCAAGCGGCTGGTCCACCTGCAGCTCGTCAGCGAGCTCGGGCCGCGGCTGTACGACGTCGACATGACCCAGGGCGAGCTCGAGCGGCTGGTCCGCTCGGCGCTCCAGTCCGCGGTCGCCGGCAGCGACCAACCCATGTCAGGTCTCGACCGGGGCCGCGTCGTCCAGGAGATCGCCGACGACATCTTGGGCTACGGCCCGCTCGAGCCCTACCTGCGCGACCCCGACCTCACCGAGGTGATGGTCAACGGTGCCGGGGACATCTACGTCGAACGGGCCGGCCGGCTGGCCCGCGTCGACGCGGCGTTCGTCGACGAGGCGCACCTGCGGCGCACGATCGACAAGATCGTCGCCCGGGTGGGCCGGCGGGTCGACGAGACGAGCCCGATGGTCGATGCCCGGCTGCCCGACGGCAGCCGCGTCAACGCGATCATCCCGCCGCTGGCCCTGGACGGCTCCAAGCTCACCATCCGCAAGTTCGCCGCCGACGCGTTCACCGCGGAGGACCTGGTGGCCTCGGGGACCCTCACTCGGCAGGCCGCCGACGTGCTCGCCGCCTGCGTCGCCGGCCGCCTCAACCTGCTCGTCTCCGGCGGCACCGGCGCGGGCAAGACCACCACGCTCAACGTGCTCTCCTCGTTCATCGCACCCGACGAGCGGATCGTGACGATCGAGGACGCGGCCGAGCTGCGGCTCCACCAGGACCACGTGCTCCGGCTGGAGGCGCGGCCGGCCAACATCGAGGGCCGGGGGTCGGTCACGATCCGCGACCTGCTGCGCAACACCCTGCGCATGCGCCCCGACCGGATCGTCGTGGGCGAGATCCGCGACGCGGCTGCCCTGGACATGCTCCAGGCGATGAACACCGGTCACGACGGCTCGCTCTCCACCGTGCACGCGAACTCTCCGCGGGACGCGCTGGCGCGGGTCGAGACCATGGTGATGATGGCGGGCATGGACCTGCCGGTGCGGGCGGTCCGGGAGCAGGCGTCGAGCGCGATCGACCTCATCGTCCAGCAGGTGCGGCTCAAGGACGGCACGCGGCGGGTCACCGCGATCACCGAGGTACTCGGGATGGAGGGTGAGATCGTCACGCTCCAGGACATCTTCCTGTTCGACTTCAGCGCCGGGTTCGACGCCGACGGCATGGCTCGCGGCCGGCTGCGGGCGACGGGGCTGCGGCCCGTGTTCGTCGACCGGCTGGCCGAGCGCAACGTCCACCTGGACCCGGAGGTCTTCGCCCAGGAGGTGCCGGTGCGATGAGCACGAGCGCACCGGAGCTCCTGGTGGGAGGCGCCGCAGCCCTCGCGGCCGGGCTCACGCTGCTGCTCGGCGTTCTCCTCCTCGGTCGCCGAGCCGTCCCGACGGCGGACCGCCGGCTGGCGGCGTACTTCGGGGAGCCGGGTGGCCGCACCCCGGCGGACCTGCGGGGCTCCGCGGTCGCCCTCGTCGGCGCCGTGGTCCCGGCGGACCTCGAGACCCGCCTCAACCGGCTCCTGGCCGGCGCCGGCCTGTCGATCCGTCCGGCGGAGTGGGTGCTGCTGCAGGCGGCGGCCGACGTCGCGCTCGCCGCCACCGGCCTCCTGGTCGGCGGGCCTGCGCTCATGGTGGTCCTGCTCCTGGCGGCCGTGCCGGCGCCGCTCCTCCTCCTGCGGATCCGGCGCGGCCGGAGGCTCGCGGCGTTCGCCGCCCAGCTGCCCCCGACGCTCGGCGTGATCGCCAACAGCCTCTCGGCCGGGCTGTCCGTGCCGCAGTCGATCGACAGCGTCGTCCGCGAGGGCGAGGAGCCGATGGCGGGGGAGCTGCGACGGGCCCTGGTCGAGCAGCGGCTGGGGGTCGACCTCGACGACGCGCTCGAGGCGGTGGCGGCGCGCATGGGCAGCACCGACTTCGGCTGGGTCGTGATGGCGATGCGCATCCAGCGCGAGGTGGGCGGCAACCTGTCGGAGGTCCTCATGACGGTCTCGGAGACCCTGCGGGAGCGGGAGTTCGTACGCCGGCAGGTGCGCTCTCTGAGCGCCGAGGGGCGGCTCTCCGCCTGGATCCTCGGGGTGCTCCCGGTGGCGATGCTCGGCTACCTGCTGCTCACCAACCGCACGTTCGTGCGTCCGCTCTACGCCAGCGCCGTGGGCCAGCTGATGCTCGCTGTGGCCGGGCTGCTCCTGGGCGCGGGCGCCTGGGTCATGTCGCGCCTCGTGCGGGTGGAGGTCTGAGATGACGCCGATCGTCCTGCTCCTCGGCGGTGCTCTGCTCGTGCTCATCGGCGCCACCCTCGCGCTCGCGGTCGTGGGCGGACTGGCGTCCGGGCGGCGTGACGTCGCGGCGTCGTTGGCCGCGGTGCGCGCCCTGGACGGTGCGCCTGGTGAGGAGAGCGAACACGTGGCCGGCGGCACGTTCGTCGAGCGGGTGCTCGCCCCGGCGGCCGCCCGCCTCGCAGGACCGGGACGCCGGCTGGCGCGGGCGGGAGCGCCGACGAGGATCCAGCGTCGGCTCGACATCGCGGGCAATCCCACGGGGTGGGACGTCGACCGGGTCGTCGGCGCGAAGCTCCTGGCGGTGATCACGCTCGGCGGTCTCGTGCTCTGCTACGCGGCCGCCACCGGTGCGTCGCCGACGCGGGTGCTCGTCCTCGCGACGGTCGCAGCCGTCGCCGGGTTCGTGCTTCCCGACGTCCTGCTCTACAACGCCGGAGAGAAGCGCGAGGCGCTGATGCGTCGGTCGCTGCCCGACGCCCTGGACCTGCTGACGATCTCGGTCGAGGCGGGCCTGGGCTTCGACGCCGCGGTGCTCCGAGTGGCCCGGCACACCACCGGTCCGCTCGCCCAGGAGTTCTCCCGGCTGCTCCAGGAGATGCAGATCGGGGTGGGACGCAAGGACGCGATCCGGGCGATGGGGGAGCGCAGCACCATCCCCGAGCTGCGGTCGTTCTGCCAGGCGATGGTCCAGGCCGCACAGCTCGGAGTGCCGGTCGGCCGGGTGCTGCGGATCCAGAGCAGGGAGATGCGGTTGCGGCGGCGGCAGCGCGCCGAGGAGAAGGCGCAGAAGGTGCCGGTCAAGATCATGCTGCCCCTGGTGGCGTTCATCCTGCCCAGCCTGTTCATCGTCGTGCTGGGGCCCGCCGGCATCCGAATGGCGGGGGTGTTCGGATGAGCGTCTGGACACGACGGCGAGCGACCCGGGCGGGGGCCCGTCGGCTCGACTTCCTCAACGACGACTCCCAGCAGGACGTCCTCGCGCTGGAGCGGGAGCTCCTGCTCGACGACGCCCGCCGGTCGGCGCGGTCCGAGGAACGTCGGCGGCTCGCACGCGAGCTGCACGACGGGGTCGGCCAGCGGATCGTGGCGCTGGGCTACCTCGCCGACGATGTCCGTGCCCAGGTCGCCGGGAGTGCGATCGAGGAGACCGTGGAGACGCTCCGCGAGGAGATCACCGGTATCGCGCGCGACCTGCGCACCTCGGTGCTCGACCTGCGCGAGGACCCCGGTGCCGAGAGCCGGGTCGCCGAGGCGCTCGCGACGTACGCGCGCGAAGCCGGACGACGCGCCGGCATCCGGGTCCACCTCCGCTTGGGTCCCGTCGCCGACCTCTCCTCGTCGGTGGAGCGGGACGTCCTTGCGATCGGGCGGGAGTCCGTCGTCAACGCCGTGCGACACGCGGGCTGCTCCGACCTGTGGGTGACGCTCGCGCAGGACGCATCGGGTCTGCGCCTGTGCGTCGAGGACGACGGGGAGGGCGGTGCAGCGTCGCGCGCCGGGCACTACGGGCTCCAGGGCATGCGCGAGCGCGCGCAGCGGATCGGTGGCCGGCTCGAGGTCGCCGGCCGACCCGGCCACGGGACGACGGTGACGCTCGTGCGGGCGAGCGCCCCGATGAGCACGAGGGGAGCCGACCATGACCACCACCGTCTTGCTCGTCGATGACCACGACCTGGTCCGGCAGGGCCTGGCGCGCGCGTTCGAGCGCGCGGGCGACTTCGACGTCGTCGGCCAGGCCGAGACGGTCCACCAAGCGCTCTCGATGTGGGCCGCGCTCCACCCCGCGGTCGTCGTGACCGACCTGCAGCTGCCCGACGGGTCCGGCCTGGACGTCGTGCGCACGGTGCGCCGCGACAGCCCCACGGTCGGCGTCGTCGTGCTCACGCTGTACGCCGGGGACCCCCAGATCTTCGCGTCGATGGAGGCCGGTGCTTCGGCCTTCCTCGGCAAGGAGTCCCGGGGCGAGGAGGTCGTCGCGGTCGCCCGGCACGCGACCCGGTCGGCCCGCGGCTTCGTCTGCACCGGACTGGCCGGGGCGCTGGTACGCCGGGCCTCGGCGTCCACCGTGCGGCTCTCGGAGCGCGAGCTCGAGGTCCTCCGGCTGGTCGGCGAGGGTCTGCGCACCGTGGACATCGCCCGCGAGCTCCACCTCGGTGAGTCCACCGTCAAGCTGCACCTGAGCCACGTCTACCGCAAGCTCGGCGTCGAGAGCCGCACCGAGGCGTTGGCCGCGGCGCTGCGTCTCGGCCTGGTGCTGGCGCCGCTGCCGCGCGCCGGCTGACCCCTCTGGACAGGGTGCTCCGTGGTTGCCCCCGAGTAGCCCGAAATGACTAGCAGGCCGAGACGAAGGTCGAGGCTCCGGGGCCGGCGGTGGTCGGAGGATCAAGTCAACGGCACGGGTCCGCAGGGGCTCGTCACCGGGACCGAGACGCGGTCCTGGGCAAACGACGAAGGGGAACTTCGATGATCGAGAAGATCCAGCTCATGGCCCTGATGTTCGTCACGGACCTCAAGACCAGGCGCGACGAACGCGGCGCCACCGCGGTCGAGTACGGCCTGTTGATCGCCCTGGTCGCGGGCGCGATCGTCCTCGCGGTCACCACGCTCGGCACGAGCATCAGCGCTGCCTTCACCGCCATCGCCGGCAAGATCAAGGTCGCCTGAGATCGACCGACGGGCCGAGATGACGGGGCCGACGCCCGCACGGGGGAGGGCGCCGGCCTCGTGGTGCGAGGGGAGGCAGCTGTGAGCGGGGGCTGGCGAGCGCGTCGCGCGGACGAGCGGGGAGCCGCCGCGGTCGAGTTCGCCTTGGTCGTGGTCCCGTTCATCACGCTGGTGTTCGGCGCCATCGACTTCGGGTGGGCGATCGACAACGACGTGCTCGTCAACAACGCGGCCCGGGAGGGCGCGCGCGAGGGCAGTCTCAACCCGGACGCCGCGGACATCACGGCCGTCGTCCGGTCCTCCCTCTCCGGGGCCTCGGTCACGGTGTCGTGCCGCCGGCCCACCGGCGGCACCTGCACCCTCGCCACGGCCACGCCCGGCGACACCGTCGTCGTGAGAGTGAGCGTCCTCCACCAGTGGATCACCCCGCTGGGTCAGGTGTTCTCGCCGGGTGGGATCACCCTGAGCAAGACCTCGGAGATGAGGATCGAATGACCAGGCGCGCAGCCGTCCGCGACGAACACGGGGCGATGGCGGTGCTCGCGGCCCTGGTGACCGTGGTGCTCGTCGGGTTCGCCGCGCTCGCGGTCGACGTGGCCCAGGTGGTCGACCAACGCCAGGAGCTGCACGACGCCCTCGACTCCGCCGTCCAGACCGGCGTGGGCCTGCTCCCGGGGGACGGCGCCGGTGCCCGCCGGGCGGCGCTCGACAGTGCCGCCCGCAACGACGTCGGCGCGAGTCCGGAGATCGACTTCTTCTGCGTGGTCGGCTCGCTCGCGGCCGGCACGACGTACGTCGTCGACGCGACCCACATCCCGTTGACGTGCAACCCGGGCCCGGCGCCGTACACCGCCGGGACCTATCCGGGGCTGGTCTGCAACGAGCGGATCTGCGCGATCCCGTGCGTGCCGGAGCAGGGCGACCAGTGCAACACCATCCGCGCCCGCGACGAGCTGGGCGTGCCGTTCGTGTTCGCCCCCGTCGTGGGGGTCGACGACGGCAGCACCGGACTGGTGACCTCCGTGGCCTGCCAGGGCCCGTGCGGCACCATCCCGCCCAACCCCATCGACCTGGTCGTGATCGGCGACCGGACCCTCAGCATGGGCGGTTTCATCGCGAACCTCGAGGACGCGATCGAGAACCTGCTGGAGTACCTCACGCCTTCGCAGCACCGGGTGGCGCTGGGGACCATCGGCCGCAGCTCCTCGAGTGCACCGGCAAGCTGTCCCAGCAAGCCGAGCACCTCCAAGACCGAGGGCCCGTGGATCCCGGTCGGGTTCAGCAGCGGCTACGACAACACCGACGTGCAGCCTCCGAGTCGGCCGCCGGTGCTCAACCCCAACGATCCGCTGGCCCGTGCCGTGGACTGCCTGGGGGACGCCAACTCCAGCGGCCAGGTCGGTACCTACTTCGCCGCTCCCATGCGGGCGGCCCGCGACCTCCTGACCGGGTCGACCGCCCGGCCCGCGCCGGTGCGCAAGGCGATCATCTTCATGACCGATGGCGAACCGCGGGAGTCCGAAGACCTGACTGTCCGCCGCCAGCAGGGCGAGAGCTGGTGCACCAATGCGGTCAACGAGGCGGTCGCGGCCAAGAACGCCGGCATCATCGTCGTCACGATCGCGTTCCGCCTCGAGAACGTCCGCTGCGCCTACGACAGGGGCTCCTACGTCACCGAGCGGCTCGCCACCATGGCCTCGCCGCGCAGCGACGGCACCCCCAGTCGCGACGACGGGGGTGGGGCCGGCGCCGGCTGCAACACCGCGGCCGAGGTGGCCGGCGAGAACGCCGACGGGGACTTCTTCTTCTGCACCCCGAGCCCCGAGGCTCTGGCGCCGATCTTCCAGTCCGCCGCCGCCTCGATCGTCCAGAGCACCCGGCTGATCCGGCTGCCCTGACGATCGCCCTGACGATCGCCCCGATGCGGCCGGGACCCGGCGATCCAAAGGGCCCGAGTCTGGTGACCTGTGTCCCTGGCCGCGGCTGCGCCGCGACGACCAGACTGGCAGCGAGGCTCGTGGGCCTCAGGGAGACGCGATGGACACCCGGATCCTGACCACGGATGGACTGCAGGCGCTGGTCGACGCCCTGCGCGGCCGGGGCTTCGAGGTGTTCGGGCCGGTGGTCCGCGACGGGGCGATCGCCTTCGGGCCGGTGCGCGCGGTCGCCGAGCTGCCGGCGGGGTGGGGCGACGAGCAGGACGCCGGGCGCTACCGGCTGCACCGCCGCGACGACCCGCTGCTGTTCGGCTACGCGGCGGGCGCGCAGTCGGCCAAGCCGCTGTTCTTCCCGGCCCAGGAGGTCCTGTGGCGGGCGCGGCACGAGCCGGACGGCCTGCACCCGGTCGCTGCCCGGGGGCCGGACGAGCCCGAGGAGCAGGGGCCCGTCGCGGTCCTGGGGGTCCGCTCCTGCGACCTGGCCGCGATCGCGATCCAGGACGCCGTCCTCCTCCGCCGGACGTACGGCGACGCCGCGTACGCGTTGCGCCGGGAGGGGACGTTCGTGGTCGCGGTGACCTGCAGCCACCCCGCGGGCACCTGCTTCTGCGTGTCGATGGGCACCGGGCCGCGCCCCGGGGCGGGCCCGGGCCCGGCAGCGCCGTACGACCTCGCGATGACCGAGGTGCTCGACGAGCGGGGCCACCGGTTCGTCGTCGAGGTCGCCAGCGAGCGCGGCGCCGACCTGCTCGCCGAGGTCGCGACGCGGGGAGCCGGCGTGCCCGAGGCGGCTGCCGAGGACGTCGCGGCCGCCGACGAGGTCGTCGCCACGGCGACCGGGCGCATGGGACGGCGGCTGGACACCGACGGTCTGAAGGAGCTGCTCTACGCGTCGGCGGAGAGCCCGGTCTGGGACGACGTCGCGACCCGCTGCCTGGCGTGTGCGAACTGCACGCAGGTGTGCCCGACCTGCTTCTGCACCGACGTTCGTGACGTCACCGACCTGACCGGGGGCCTCGTCGAGCGCGAGCGGGTCTGGGACTCCTGCTTCGACGCCGAGTACTCCTACATCCACGGCGGCTCGGTCCGGGCGTCGACCCGGGCCCGCTACCGCCAGTGGCTGACGCACAAGCTCGCGTCCTGGGAGGACCAGTTCGGGATGTCCGGCTGCGTCGGGTGCGGCCGTTGCGTCACGTGGTGCCCGGCCGCCATCGACCTCACCGCGGAGGTGGCGGCGCTGCGGGACGCGGGAGGGGAGAGGAGCGGATGAGCGATGCCGAGGATGACGATCGAGCAGTACCTCCCGCACCACCCGTTCCTCGCCGGGCTCGACGAGGACGCGTTGGCGCTGCTGGCCCGGTGCGCCACGCTCGTGCACTTCGCCCCGGGGAAGTACCTGTTCCGCGAGGGTGAGGCTGCCGACGCGTTCTACGTCCTGCGGACGGGGCGGGTCGCGCTGGAGACCCGGCTGGGCACCGGCCCCCAGGTGCTCGACACCGCCGATGCCGACGACGTGGTCGGGTGGTCGTGGCTGGTGCCGCCGTACCGCTGGACCTTCGACGCCCGCGCTGTGACCGACACCAGCGCGGTCGCGTTCGACGGCGTCTGCCTGCGAGCGAGGTGCGAAGACGACCCGGTGCTGGGCTACGCGCTGATGCGGCGGGTGGTCGACGTGATGTCGATCCGGTTGCACTCGGCGCGGGTGCGGCTGCTCGAGCTGTACGGCGGCCCGTCATGAGCACCGCCCCGCAGGTGACCCCGGACGCGACGGAGCACCCGATGGTGCCGCGGCGGTTCCGGGTCGCCTCCACCCGGCACGACAACCACGACACCCTGACCGTCCAGCTCGAGCCGTGCGACGGTGACCCGCTGGTCTTCGCGGCGGGCCAGTTCACGATGCTCCAGGTGTTCGGCGTCGGCGAGGTGCCGATCTCGATCAGCGGGGACCCGCGGGGCACCGGGGCGCTCCAGCACACGATCCGCGACGTCGGGTCGGTGTCGCACGCGCTGGCCTTCGCGGCACCCGGGCAGGTGCTCGGCGTCCGCGGGCCGTTCGGCACCGGGTGGGAGGTGGCCGACGCCAAAGGCGGCGACGTGGTCGTGGTGGCCGGTGGCATCGGCCTGGCCCCGCTGCGGCCGGCGCTGCTGGAGATCTGTGCCGAGCGCGGGGACTACGAGCGGGTCTCGTTGCTGTACGGCGCGCGCACCCCCTCGGACGTCCTGTTCGCCGACGACCTGCGCTCCTGGGCGGAGGACCACAAGATCACCGTCGAGGTGATCGTCGACCGGGGCGAGGCCGGGTGGGCCGGCCGGATCGGGCTGGTCACCCAGCTCATCGGCAAGGTCGCCTTCGGTGCCGACCGGCGGACGGCGCTGGTCTGCGGGCCCGAGGTGATGATGCGCTACTCCGCCGTCGCGCTGGTGGCTCGCGGCGTGGAGCCGTCGCGGATCCGCCTCTCCATGGAGCGCAACATGAAGTGCGGCATCGGCCTGTGCGGTCACTGCCAGCTGCGCGAGCTGTTCCTCTGCCTCGACGGCCCGGTGCTCCCGTTCGACCGCCTGGAGCCCCTGATGACCAGAGCGGAGCTGTGACATGACCGCCCGACCGAAGCTCGCCGTCTGGAAGTTCGCGTCCTGCGATGGCTGTCAGCTCACGCTCCTCAACTGCGAGGACGAGCTGGTCCCGCTCGCCGGCGAGATCGAGATCGCCTACTTCCCCGAGGCCACCCGTGCCGTGGTCGAGGGACCGTACGACGTGTCCCTCGTCGAGGGGTCGATCACCACGCCGGACGACCTCGAGCGGATCCACCAGGTCCGCGCGGTCTCGCGGCGGCTGGTGACGCTCGGGGCGTGCGCCACCAGCGGCGGCATCCAGGCCCTGCGCAACTTCGCCGATATCGCGGAGTTCCGCTCGGTGGTCTACGCCCACCCCGAGTACCTCTCCACGCTGGACCGCTCGACGCCCGTGGCGGCCCACGTCACCGTGGACTTCGAGCTGCGCGGGTGCCCGGTCGACCGGCACCAGCTGCTCGAGCTGCTGGCGGCCGAGCTCACCGGGCGCCGGCCCCGGATCCCGACGTACAGCGTGTGCGTGGAGTGCAAGCGCCGCGGCTCCGTGTGCGTGATGGTCGCCGACGGCACCCCCTGCCTGGGGCCGGTCACTCAAGCCGGGTGCGGTGCGCTGTGCCCGGCGTTCTCCCGCGGCTGCTACGGGTGCTTCGGCCCGCAGGACACGCCGAACACCCGCTCCGAGGCGGACCGGCTGCGCGCGCTCGGCATGGACGAGGCCGAGGTCCTGCGGGTCTTCCGCACGTTCAACGCCGCCTCGGAGCCGTTCCGTCAGGAGAGCCGACGGCACGAGCCGCCTCGCTCGGAGCCCACACGGCAGGAGGTGACGCGATGACGCACAAGCTCACCGACGGCGGGCGGGTCCTGCAGGTAGGCGCGCTGGCCCGGGTCGAGGGCGAGGGCGCGATGCGGATCTCCTTCCAGGACGGCGACGTGGCCGAGGTGCAGCTGCAGATCTACGAGCCACCGCGGTTCTACGAGGCGTTCCTGCGCGGGCGTGCGCACACCGAGCCGCCCGACATCACCGCCCGCATCTGCGGCATCTGTCCGGTCGCCTACCAGACCAGCGCCTGCTGGGCCGTCGAGGACGCCTGCGGGGTGGAGGTCACCGAGCAGATCCGTCTGATGCGCCGCCTCCTCTACTGCGGGGAGTGGATCGAGAGCCACGCCCTGCACGTCTTCCTGCTCCACGCCCCGGACTTCCTGGGCTACGACGGGGCGATCGAGATGGCGGCCGACCACCCCGCCGTGGTCGAGCTCGGGCTGCGGTTGAAGAAGGCGGGCAACACGCTGATGGAGCTGGTCGGCGGGCGCTCGGTGCACCCGGTCAACGTGCGGGTCGGTGGCTTCTACCGCTTCCCGCGGGCGGCCGAGCTGCGCGGGTTCCGCCCGGTGCTCGAGCGCGCCCTCGACGACGCCGTGACGGCCGTGGAGCTCGTGTCGGGCTTCGAGTTCCCCGACTTCGAGCAGCCCCACGAGTACGTCGCGCTGCGGGCCCAGGAGGGCTACCCGATCGAGTCCGGCTCGGTGGTGTCCACCGCCGGGCGGTCGTTCCCGGTCGGGGAGTTCGCCGAGCGGATCGAGGAGGTGCACGTCGCGCACAGCAACGCGTTGCACGCCCGGCTCGTGGGCAGCACGGCGCCGTACGTCGTGGGGCCGCTGGCCCGCTACAGCCTCAACTCCGATCGGCTCTCCACGCTCGCCCGCGATGCGGCGCGGGACGCGGGGCTCGGCGAGACGTGCCGCAACCCGTTCCGCTCGATCGTCGTGCGCGCCGTCGAGATCGTCGAGGCGTGTCACGAGGCGCTGCGGATCATCGACGGCTGGGTCGACGGGTCGCCGCCGGCGGTCGACGTCCCGCCGCGGGCGGGGGAGGGGTACGGCGCCAGCGAGGCGCCCCGGGGCACGTTGTTCCACCGCTACGTGCTGGACGCCGCGGGCATCATCCGCGACGCGCAGATCGTCCCGCCGACCTCGCAGAACCAGGCGAGCATCGAGGCCGACCTGCGGGCGATGGCCACCGCCTGGGCCGGCCTCGACGACCATGCGCTGCAGCACCGGTGCGAGCACGCGATCCGCAACTACGACCCGTGCATCTCGTGTGCGACCCACTTCCTGGACCTGAGGGTGGAGCGGTCATGACCGCCCTGGTCGTCGGGCTCGGGGACCCGGCACGCGGTGACGACGGGGTCGGGGTGGCCGTGGCGCGCGGTGTGGCGGCACGGGCCCTGCTGGGGGTGTCGGTCAGGGTGCACCGCGACCCCACGCTGCTCATCGACCTGTGGCGCGGCTACGAGCCGGTCGTGGTGGTGGACGCGGTGCGCTCCGGCGCGCCCCCCGGCACGGTGCACCGTCTCGTCGTCGGTGCCGTGCAGTCGGTGCCCCCGTCGGCGTCCTGGGCATCCACCGGCCGCGGCACCCACGCCTTCGGGCTCGCGGCCATGGTCGAGCTCGCCCGGGCGCTGCGGCGGCTGCCGGAGGACCTGGTGATCATCGGTGTCGAGGCCTCGTCGTTCGGTCACGGGGAGCAGTTGTCCGAGCCGGTGCGGGCCGTGGTGCCCGCGGTGGTCGAGCGGGTGGTCGAGGAGGTGCGCAGCCGTGTGCCTCGGTGACCTCGGCGAGGTGCTGCGGGTGCGCGCTCCCGCGGAGGCCGACGTGCGCGTCGGCACCCGGACCCTGACGGTGTCCCTGCTGACGCTCACCGGCGACGAGGACCCGGCGCCGGGCGACTGGCTGCTCGTGCACTGCGGCTACGCGCTGGCCCGGCTGACCGCGCAGGAGGCCGCCGATGCGGAACGGATCAGGGAAGGGAGCCCGCGATGACCGCGAGGATGCGGGGGATGACGCTCGCGCTGTGCACCGCTCTGGTGAGTGGCGTCTCGGTGTGGGTGAACGCCTCCGGGGTGAGGGAGTTCGACGACGCAACGGTCTACACCACTGCCAAGAACCTGGTGGCGGCGACGGTGCTGGTCACAGTCGTCGCGGTCACCGGCCGGAGCCGGGTGCGACTGACCCGCCCCGCCGGGCCCCGGCAGTGGCTCGGGCTCGCGGTGGTCGGTGTCGTCGGAGGCAGCGTCCCGTTCGTGCTGTTCTTCGAGGGCCTGGCCCGAGCCGGGTCCACGGACGCGGCGCTCCTGCACAAGACGCTCGTGGTGTGGGTCGCGCTGCTCGCCGTCGCGCTGCTCCACGAGCGGCTGCGGTGGGGGCACTGGCTGGCCATCGCGGCGATCCTCGCCGGGCAGGCGGGCCTGCAGGGCGGGATCCCCACCGCGGTCGGTGGCCCCGAGCTGCTGATCCTCGGTGCCACCGTGCTGTGGTCGGTCGAGGTGGTGGTGGCCAAGCGGCTGTTGTCCGAGCTCTCGTCGTGGACGGTCGCGGTCGCCCGGATGACGGTCGGGTCGGGGGTCCTGGTCGGCTGGCTGGCCGTGCGGGGCGACCTCGCGCCCCTCGGGTCCCTGAGCCGCTCGCAGGTCGGGTGGGTGCTGCTGACCGGCCTGCTGCTCTCGGCGTACGTCGGGACCTGGCTGGCCGCGCTGGCGCGCGCCCAGGCCGTCGACGTGACCGCGGTCCTGGTGCTGGCCGTCCCGGTGACGGCGGTCCTGCAGGCCGTGGCGGACGGCGCCGGCCTCGGCACCCAGGCCGGCTGGCAGCTGCTCCTGGTCGCCGGTGCCGGGCTGGTGTGCTGGCTGGGCGTGCGGCCGCACCCCCAGGAGGTCAGGACGCGTGGCTGAGCGGAGGAGCGGCATCGCGACCGACAGCGGCCCGCTGCGGTTCGCTCGCTATGCCTACCCGCCCAACGCGCTCGGATACTGCGGCCCGGACGCGGCGGACCAGCTCCTGGAGCAGGCCGCCGCCGGTGCCGACGACCCCGACCTGAGGCGGCTGCTGCGCGGCTTCGAGGGGGCGTGGCCCTACCTCGAGCTGATCGCGGTCGCGAACGGTCTGCGGGACCCGCTGGACGCGCGGGTCGTCGAGGCCTACTGGGTGGGCAACGCGCTGCTCGACCGGGTGGGGCCGCGGCTGCTGGGGGACTCCGTGGAGGACAGGTTCCGTACGCGCACGTCGCGGCGGTCCTGGGCGCACCTCGCGGCGGTCGTCCCGGAAGGGGCCGTGCCTCACCACTCCTTCCACGTGCTGGGCGTCTACCCCTGGGTGGGGCTGCTGCGCGGGGGCCGCGGTGGCGACGAGCCGTTGCGGGTGATGGACCGGTGCCGGGTGCGTTGGGGCCAGGTGCTGGCGACCACGGGCCCGACCGCCGTGGTCCGCTCGCAGCCGCTCGCCTGGGACGGGCGTCACCTCACGCTCGCCGCCCCGGTCGAGGAGACGGCGCTGCTCCGCGTCGGCGACCGCGGCCTCGCCGGGACCGTCGAGCCCGGCGACTGGTGCTCGCTGCACTGGGACTGGGTGTGCGAGCGGCTCGACGTCCGGCAGGTGGTCACCCTGCGCCGCCGTACCCTCGACCAGCTCGCGGTCGTCAACGCGGTCACGGCGGCCACGCCGCTGGCTCTGCTCGGGTGACGACCGGCTCAGGTTGTGATGAGTTCGGCAGCAAGGTGAGAGTTCGGCAAACAGTTTGGGTGAAGGGCGCCAATTTCGGCCCCATCCGCGATCGGGTCGGAACCGGTTCAAGCGCTGAACGCGGCGTGTCATGGCGAGATCGGGTGTCTCTGAACCGTGGGCAGGCACCATGACTGTCATGCTCGGGGTAGGCGCCTGTACGTCATCTTCTCGTCGCACCTTCTCGGCGCGCGCGGCTGTTGCCGCGCTGACGGTTGTGCTCCTCGGAGGCACGTCGGCGTGCACGAGCAGCGCTCCGCCCGCCGACTCGGGGCCGATCACCGAGTCGGCGACTCCAACCTCGTCACCGCAGCACACGGATCAGCAGATCTCGATCCACACGGTTGGCAGGTTCCATCTGGCCGGCAGAGTGGTGGGGCCGCTGGCGGTCGACGGTCAACGCGTCGCGTTCCCTTTCAGCAAATCGGTTGACGTCGACTGGGACCGCGTCGGCACCGTCGACCTCGCCGACGGGTCGCGGCGAACGGTGGCCCGGAGCCAGTGGTCCACCGGGCTCATCAACTGGGTTGCCGTCACCGGCGACTGGATCGCTTGGGTCGATCAGAGCCACCGGCAAGGCGAAAGTGACCCCCGGGTGCTGTGGCGCGTGTGGGCGCTCAACACCTCCACCCACGAGCGGCGCCTTCTCGCCTCCAACGGGACCAATCCCGACCCGTACGTGCCCCAGATTCACGGGCGCGGCGACTACTTCTTCTGGACGCAGGCCGAGGCGGATCGGTCGGCCCGCGAGAAGGCGTGGCGCATCGACTCCACGCAGCCGCCCCGGGATCTGCTGCGGCACAATGAGATGACCCCCGGGAGCGAGAGCGCAGCAGACGAGCAGTTGATCTACTTGGGTCCCGCCGGCGACGGCAGTCACCGCCACACCGTCGGCGGTGACTGCTGGAGCCTGCCGCTCGACGGGTCTGCGGACCCACGTCCCCTCACGAGTTCCGCACTCGCCATGGGCTGCGCCGCCGCCGGAGACTCCGTGGTGTGGACCGAGCACATCGACCCTGCCGGCCCTCTGCCGGACGACGGCGTGTTGGACGACCCCTACGAGGTTCACGCCTCTCCGGTCGAGACGAGCTCGGACCGCCTGCTCCACCGGGGCTACTTGCCAACCGGGTACCCGGTCACCGGGGCGGACTTCACCGTGTGGCACAGCTACCAGGGCGCGCCCGTGGTCCACAGCCTGACCTCGAACGCAGCCGCGAAGCTCCCTTCGCTGGCAGACGGCGGACGCCTGACCTCCGACGGGGGTCAGATCGTCGCCTACAGCACCGCCGCGGGACCGGACGCCACGCTCACAGTCGTTCGGGTGCAGATCCAACCTTGACGCGAGCCCGCAGCCGGACGGCGTGGCCCCCGGCGGGCGAACGACCGGGACCGTCAGGCACTGAGCTGCCACCCGGGACGACGACACGCCCGGGGTTCCGCAGACGCCCAACCAGACGCTCCCTCAACTGGCACTCTGAACGTTCTCCGCCCCACAAGGAACCGTTCGTTGCAGGAAATCGGCGCCGCTGGCGACTGTTTGCCGAACTCTGCAAGGTGTGATGGATGGGTCAAAGCCCACCTGACCGTCCAAGTTGGGCCGCCGCCAGATCCGGCACCGGCGCGCGCTGCCGCGTGTCGCGTACGGGCGAGGCGGGCTCTGTTCGGAAGATCGCGCCCCCGTGCCGCAACCGTCGGGCATGATGCTTCGTCTGACGGTCATGAAGCCCCTACTCGCCGCGCTCGTGCTCCTGCCGCTCTTGGCTGCCTGCGGCGCGGACCAACACGCCTCAGGCCAACTCCGACGGCGGTGGAACCGCCCCTGAGCCATGACGAGGTAGCCAAGGCGGAGGCAGTCGCCCGCCAGGTGGCGGAGGATCAAGGGGCCTCCGTGTCGAGCGCTTCGGTCATCGCCCGGTCGGGGACCGTCAAGGACTCGAACACCGGCCACCCCTGCACGTCGGGTCGCCAACTCGAGATCCTGCTGATCGGCGAGTTCCCGCACACGGTCACGACCAGCCATCCGGTGGCGCCCGGCAGCCCGGCGCCCGACTTCACGGTTCGGGCCATGGGCATCACCGTCGACGCCGAGACTGGCCGCGCCTGTTTGATCGGCGTGCAGACCGGAGACAACGGCGCCATCAAGCCCCCGGCGGGCTCAACTACTCTCTCGGTCGGTCAGAGGTAGCGCCCATTCTCGCGCATCGGGGCTGACCCGCCGGTCCCGAACCCGACGCTGGTCCTCCTGAGCAGGAGGGTGCTGCGACGGTCAGCCGCAGCACTTTCACCCATCGCATCACACCTTGCTGCCGAACTCAGCCTGTGACGACCTCGGACTCCTCGGGGAGGGTGGGTCCGCCGGAGGTGCCGAACGCGATGGGCAGGCCTCGGGCACGCTCCCAGTCGGTGCTGTCGGTCGCCTGCAGGTGGACGTGTGGCTCGGTGCTGTTGCCGGAGTTGCCGCACGCACCGAGGACGTCGCCCGTCCGCACGTGGTCGCCGACGGCGACCCCGACGGAGCCCTCCCGCAGGTGGGCGACCAGGACGAACGGCCCCTCGGGGCCGATCGCGACCACGACGTGGTTGCCGGCGAGGGCCGCCGGCCCACGACGGAGCCGGCGCGCCTGGCCGAGCGCGTAGGGGACCAGCGTCAGCTGGGACCGCCGGGCCACGTGGTCGGGCTCCCCGTCGTGGGCGCCCACGACCCGGCCCGCGCACGGAGCCAGGACCGGTACGCCGAAGCCCACGAACCTCTCGGGCGGCTCGGTGGCCAGCACGGCGCGCCAGCTCCGCGGCCCGGACCGGCCGTGGGTGTCGACGGCGATGAAGTCGATGGCGTACGTCGTGCCCATCAGGTGGGTGCCGTGGCTGGGCACGCGTCTCGCGGGGCTGTTGCGCGCCCGCCACCGACCGGTGAACGGGTAGGCGAGCACGAGCGGACCTCGCGCGGCGACGGCCATGGCCCAGTCTGGCACCCGGCCAGCGGCCGCGTGAGCACCGCCACCCTCACCGGCGCCGTGACCGGCACGGGTGCTGGACGTTACGACAGCGACACCTTCGCCGCCCGGCGTCCGACCCGACACCATCGAGGAGACCTGACATGCGCCGACCCCGTGGCCGACGGATCCTTGCGCTGGTGGCGGCGCTGGCGGCGGTCGCGGCCCCGGCCGGGCTGGTCGCCGGTGCCGGCACCGCGCCGGCCGCCGCGGCGGCCGACCCGTGTGCGGCGTGGATGGACGCCTCCGACTCCGCCGACCACCGCGCG
The DNA here is from genome assembly GCF_057747975.1 of Nocardia sp. 149-1B. Taxonomy (NCBI): domain Bacteria; kingdom Bacillati; phylum Actinomycetota; class Actinomycetes; order Mycobacteriales; family Nocardiaceae; genus Nocardia; species Nocardia sp. 149-1B. The sequence continues at coordinate 2,744,673 of NZ_CM173233.1, read as the reverse complement.
GACGCACTGGTGGCGGCGATGACGCTGGACCAGAAGCTGCACATGCTCACCTTCGGCGACCCGCCGTGGTTCACCTACTGGGGTACGGCGGGCCACGTCGACGGCATCCCCGGGCTCTGCATCCCCGACCTCGTGCTGAGCGACGCCGGGTCGGGTGTCGCGGGCCTGCAGATCGCCACCACGGTCTTCCCCTCCGGGGTGGCGCAGGCCGCCACCTGGGACCCGGGCCTGCAGCGGCGGATCGGCAGCACCATCGGCGCCGAGGCCTTCGCCAAGGGCATCAACGTGATGCTCGGGCCCGGCATGAACATCGCCCGCACGCCGTACAACGGCCGCAACTTCGAGTACTTCGGCGAGGACCCCTACCTGGCGGCCAGCACCGCCGTCGCGGTGATCAGGGGCATCCAGTCGCACCCGGTGCTCGCGGACGCGAAGCACTTCGCGTTCAACAACCAGGAGACCGACCGGATGACGGTCGACGCCCACGTCGACGAGCGCACCCGGCGTGAGATCTACCTGCCGGCGTTCGAGGCCGCGGTGAAGAAGGCCCACGTCGGCTCGGTCATGTGCGCCTACAACAGGGTCGGCGGCACGTACGCGTGCGAGAACCCCGGCCTGCTCACCGGCTACCTGCGCCACGACTGGGGATTCGACGGCTTCGTGGTCTCCGACTGGGGCGCTGTGCACTCGACCGCGCCGTCGGCGCGCGCCGGTCTCGACCTCGAGATGCATGCCTTCGCGGCGGGTGTCCCGGCGACCCCGGTGACCGGCAGCGCCGGCCGCTACTTCGGCGCCGACCAGCTCAGGGCCGCGATGGCCGGAGGCGCACTCAGCCAGGCGCGCATCGACGACATGGTGCGCAACATCGTGCGCCCGATGTTCGAGCACGGTCTCTTCGACGACCCGGTGGCGCCGGGCGCGGCGCCGTTCCTCTCCGACGTCTCCACGCCCGCGCACCTCGCGGTCGCGCGTCGCGCCGCCGCGGACGCGACGGTGATGCTGAAGAACCGTGCCCACCTGCTCCCGCTCGACGCCGTCGACGGCGGCCGGACCATCGCGGTCATCGGCTGGGCCGCCAACCCGGTCGGTGCGGCCAACGCGGTCTCCGGCGGCGGGTCCTCGCACGGCAGCGGCCTGCCGCCGCGGGTGGTCTCGCCGCTCGAGGGCATCACCACCGCCGCCCGCGAGCACGGCGACCGGGTCGTGTACGTCGAGGGCTCCAGCGTCGCCGACGCCCGGGCAGCGGCTGCGGTCGCCGACGTTGTGGTGGTCGTCGCGACCGACGGGTCGACCGAGGGCAGCGACCGTGCGGACCTCGGCCTGCGCCCGGAGGCGTGCCTGACGGTGTTCTGCCAGGCGATCCCGGTCGAGCAGGAGGACATGATCGCCGCGGCGACGGCAGCGAACCCGAACACCGTGGTCGTGCTCGACGTCGGCGGTCCGGTGCGGATGCCGTGGCTGGATGACGCCGGGGCGGTGCTGGTGCCGTGGTACGGCGGGCTCCAGCACGGCAACGCGCTCGCGGACGTGCTCTACGGCGTCCGCGAGCCCGGCGGCCGCCTTCCGCAGACGTTCCCGGTCGACGAGGCGCAGCACCCGTTCGCGCCGACGGCGTACCCCGGCGTGAACGGCAAGGAGACCTACGACGAGGGGCTGCTGGTCGGCTACCGGTGGTACGACGCCACCGGGACGACGCCGCTGTTCCCGTTCGGCTACGGCCTCGGGTACACGACGTTCGGCTTCCGCGGACTCCGGGTCGACCCGGCCGGCGACGGCGCCCGGGTCAGCTTCGTGGTGCGCAACACCGGGCGCCGCGCCGGAGCGGTCGTGCCGCAGCTGTACCTCTCCGCCCCGGCGCGTGCCGGTGAGCCGCCGCAACAGCTCAAGGGGTTCACCAAGCTGACGCTGGCGCCGGGGGAGTCCCGCCGGGTGAGCCTCGACCTCGACCGGCGTGCGTTCTCGGTCTGGAGCACCCGCCGCGACCGGTGGGTCGTGACGCCGGGGAGCTACGGCATCGCGATCGGCACGTCCTCGCGCGACCTGGTGCTGCACGGACGCCTCGACCGCTGAAGGCTCTGTGTGACCCAGGTCACCGGCCGGTCCAGGATAAACACGAGTATGGTCGTTACAAATGTGCTAACGCGCGTACTTCGTGGAGAGGCAACGTCATGGGTCTGGTCATCTACTCCGACTTCGGTTCCCCGGCCGGCTACCTGGCGAGCCGCAGGGCCGACGTGCTCGGCGCGGCCGGTGTCCGGGTCGACTGGCGTGCGGTCGAGACGAACCCCCGGGCGCCGGTCGGCGCCGCGCCGCTGGGTGTCTCGGGCCGGGAGGCACTCGAACGCGACCTGGCGGCACTGGGAGACCTGCTGGTCCCGGGGGAGGAGCTGCCCCGGTCGCTGCCGGCCTTCGGGCTCAACACCCGTGGGGCGGTCGCCGGCTACGCCGAGGCGCGGGGAGCCGGCGTCGCGGACGACGTACGCCGCCTGCTCGTCGCGGCGTACTGGGAGCGGGGACTCGACATCGGCAACCCCGAGGTGCTCCGCCGGCTGCTCGTGGGGCCGATGCTGCGCGGCCACTCCACGTCGGTGCCGTTGAGCGAGTTCGGCCTCGCGGTCAGTCCCAGCCGGGGTCCGATCACCATGGGGGCGTTCCGTCGCATCCGGGACTGGTCGTCGCAGTGGCAGGCGCACGTGGCGGCGATCCCGCCGCTGGCGCCCACCCTGGGGCTGGTGCTGGTCGTCGACGGCTCGCTGCCCGTGGCCGGCGAGACGGCACTGCGGCGGCTCGAGAAGGAGATCGATCGGGCCGATGCCGCCCTCGACCCGGCGCTGCCCGATCCGGGTCGGTTCCCCCAAGTGGCGGACGCTCCTGACCTGCCGTGGATCTCGGCGAACGGCGGGCACCAGCGACATGCCTGGATGATCCCGGCCTGACCCCCGGCGCTCGCCCGGTCTCTGACCCTCGCCACTTCTGGCCCACCGGCTCGCCCCTGCGAGCGGGTGGGCCAGAGCTGTGTCCAGCTGGAGCTGGGTCCAGCCGGGACGATGTCTAGGGGGCCTCGACGCGTCCGATGCGGACCCGCCAGACCTCGGGGCCCTCCTCGAGGTAGTCCCAGGCGAACTGACCCTGGTGCTCGGCGGCCAGCTGGTAGTAGAGCGGCTTGGGGTCGTGGTCGTTGACCAGGACGAAGCCGTCCCCGGGGTTGAGGTCGTGGTAGGTGCTGAAGATCAGCTCGTGGCGGCGTGCCGGGATCTCCTCGCGGACGTCCAGCTGGCGATCGGTCATGCTCGTCTCTCCTTGGTCGGTGAACTGCTGACAATAAACACGATATCAACCGTGTTTAAAGATCCACTCACCGCGTGACGTTGAAGAAGCCGTGCGCACCGCGCTCCGCGTCGACCATGAGGTGCGACACGAAGGGGTAGTGCCCCGGCTCGTGGAACGCGAGCTCGACGAACCCGCCCTGGGCGGGCCCGAGCGAGAGCACCTGGCTGGCACCGTGCTCCGGGTTGTCGCGTCGCAGGAGGTAGGCGCCCTCGGCGAAGACGGTGTCGAACTGACCGCCCACGACGTGGAAGTCGCTGGGACGGTTGGGCCCGGCGTCGAGCACCCAGATCCGCACCCGGTCGCCGACCTTCACGTCGAGCTGGTCGTGGTCGTACTGGTTGGCGTAGCCGTTGAAGACCACGGCGTCGGGCCGCTCGCCCATCACCTTCGTCGCGTCGGCCGGGCCACCCTGGTCGCCGAGGTAGAGCTCGGACTGCACCATGAGGAAGCTCTTGTCGACCCGGGGCAGGTTCGGCGGGTCGATCACCACGGCGCCGAACATGCCGTTCGCGATGTGGACGGACATCGGCATCGTCGAGCAGTGGTAGAGCCAGATGCCGGAGTGGGTGGCCGTGAACCGGTAGGTCAGCGACCCCCCGGGTGCGATCGTGCGCATCCGCTGGTCCGGTGCCGTCTCCCCGGCGTGGAAGTCGATCGAGTGCCCCATCTGCGTGTCGTTGACCAGCCGGATGACGAACCGGTCGCCGACCTGCCCGTGCAAGGTGGGGCCGGGCAACGTCCCGTTGTAGGTCCACAGCTGTTGACGCACGCCTGGCGCGACCTCGGCCTGCACGTCGGAGACCCGGAACGTACGACGATGCACCCGTGACGCCTCGACCGGGGGCAGGACGGGGTCGTGCGCCCGGAAGCCCGGGCCGGGGGACGCACCGGGATCGAGCTCGGCCGCGACGCCACCGGCGGTGTCGCTGGTGCCGCCGCCGGTGCCGTCGCTGGTGGAGTGGGAGTGGTCCATCCCCGGCATTCCCGCCATCGAGGAGTCGGGCTCGGCCCGGGCGGCGTCGGCCAGCCCGGTCACGCGCACGTGGAAGACCATGCCCATCTGCCGGTGCCCCACGACCGAGCACCAGCCCTCGATGTCACGACCTACGACGCCGACGTCCACGACCGTGCTCTCGCCCGGCGAGAGCCGGCCGCTGTCGGCCCCGGAGTCGAGCACGAGGTCGTGGACGTTCGAGTCGTCGGTGTTGGTCAGCTCGATCACCAGGCGGTTGCCCGCCGGCACCTGCACGGTGTCGGGGGTGAACCGCATGTTCGCCGCGCTGACCTCGACGCGCGTCGTCTGACCCGTCGGAGCGATGCCTCCCGCCGACGACTCGTGCTTGGTCCCGGCCAGCGCGCTCGGGTCCACGGCCACCCCCGTGGCGACGGCGAGCACGACCAGGGCGACGCCGGTCGCGGCGAGGCCGGTGAGCTGACCTCGGGGACGGTCCGCGGCCACCGGCGCGGGCCCGCCGCGTCGCCCCGCTGGCGCGGCCTCCACCGGCTGCTGCCGCGCCCGGCGCGCGGCCCGGAAGGCGCGGAACATCAACGGCAGGAAGGCCGCCAGCGCCGCGAGCACGGCCGCGGAGACCACGACCCGCACGGGGCTCGGCGCGGGCAGCAGGAAGACGACCAGGCCGGCGTTGATGACCGCGACGCGCAACGCGCCGCCCCGGTCCATCTCGACGTTCGCCGCCCGGGTCCCGGACGGACCCCGGCCGACGACGACCGGGACCAGGTAGGACATCGCGCCGAGCAGCACCTGCGCGCCGAAGCCGGCAGCCAGGCCCGGGGTCAGCGCGCTGGCCAGCTCGTGGGCGTCCATCCAGCTGGGCGCGACGATGACGCCCACCCCGAGGGTCGTGACGAGCACGGCCAGCCACGCGATCGCGGCCGCGACCGACCAGGTGGCGTAGTGCATCGGGGGCTTGGTCCGGGCGACGCTCACGAACGGCCGGGCGAGCAGGCCGAGCGCACCGGCGTACACGAGCAGGCCCACGCCGGTCAGGGGGCGTACGTCGGCGAGGCAGCCGGCCACGCCCAGCAGCAGCCCGGCGAGCAGAATCGGCAACGCGCGCCGGGCGGTGTGCTCGGCGCCCTCGGCGATCCGGGTGCGCAGCATCGTGGGCCAGAGCGTGACCACCGTGCCGAGCACGGTGAGACCCATCCAGCCGAGCACGTTGACGATGACGTGGGCGAGCATGATCCGCACGTGCCACTGCTCGGAGAGCCCGCGGGCCATCAGGACGCCGAACAGTGCCCCCAGAGGGAGCAGCGCGGCGGACGCGACGTAGTAGCGGACGGTCACGGCGAAGCGTGAGCCCAGGCCGTGCCGCAGCTGGACGACCAGGGACACGGCGTGCCAGCCGGCGGCGAGAGCGACCGACGACGCACCCACGGCGGCGACCTCCCACCGCTCGGTGGGCACCGCGACCACGACGAGCAGCGCGCCTGCGTTGCAGAGGAACAGGCGGACCGAGCGGGTGCGGTAGGCCGTCCGCGTGGGGGCGTTGTGCAGCAGCGCGTCGGCGAAGTGCTGGCTCCAGACCAGGATCGAGTGGGTCACCGCCCCGAGCAGGAACAGGTGGATCAGCAGCCAGCGCGGCGCCGGCAGGTCACGGTGCAGCAAGGACACGACGACGACCGCCATCAGCCACAGCAGCGCGGGAAGGTCGCGCAGTGGTGAGAACCCTCGGCGGGCGGTGCCGGTCGGCCGGCTCCCGGACACGGTGAGGCTCATGCTGCGACCTTCGTCGCGACCTTCGTGCTCGGACGTCGTGCCGCGGTGAGCACCGACCAGGCGCTGAGCGCGAAGAACGACAGCAGCGCGACCACGTTCGCGGCCCCGCCGATCTGCCAGGCCAGGTGCACGTCGAGGGCGTCGCCGAGCCACAGCCGCAGCGCCAGCGAGGCGTGCAGCAGCACCAGCGGCGCCCACAGCACCGTCCGGTAGGGCAGCGGCCGGCGCAGGACCGCGGGCAGGATCACCGGCGCGTGGGCCATGATCATCGAGATCGTGAAGCCGAGGAACGTCGCGTGGATGACGACGTCGTACGCCGGGCCGGACAGCGCGGCGCCACTCAGCATCCAGGTGCCGGCGGCGACCAGCAGCCAGAAGTAGCCGGCCAGCATGCTGGCGGCCATGAACCTGGTCAGCCCGGCTCGCCGTACGGTCCGCCAGGCGACGTCGTGGGCGACCAGCCAGCCGGTCAGTCCGGCGAGCGCGAGGCCGAGCAGCGGGTAGCCGGCGGTCGGCCACAGCAGGGACGCGACGGTCGCGGCCATCAGGCCGGTGGACAGCAGCACCAGGGTCGGACCCGCACTGGGCCCCATGGCGAGCCGGGCCAGCTCGAGACGCTCCCCGGCGATGGTGAGCACCAGGAAGCCGGCCAGCCAGGGGACCAGCAGCGCCATGTCGGTCCCGCCGATCCACATCGCGGCCGCGCCGGCGCCGAGGACCGCGCCGAGTGCCTGCACGAGCACGGCGTCGTCGCGCTGGCGGCGCCACAGCGGCACGTAGAGGAGCGTCATCGCCAGCATCCCGAGCAGCAGGCCGGTCTTCCCGACGGCCAGCGGGACTGGGGCGAGCAGCAACAGGCTGCCGGCGCCGAGCAGGCCCGGGGCCAGGTAGCCGAGTGGCCGGGCGAGTGCCACGGCGCGCTCGAGGCACACCAGGGTGCCGACGAAGCCGAGCGCCATCAACATCCCGTGCACGTCGGGCAGCCGGTCGGTGGTCACCGGCGCCGGCACCCCGATCAGCAGCAGTGCGGCGTCGAGCCCGGCCAGCATCGCCAGGCCGGCCGGGATCAGCAGCACGCCGCGCGGGCTCGAGGTCCGACCTGGACGGGGCCTATTTGTCACAAGGAAAGTGTAAACAATTAGGCGAGGTTCGGCGAGTTCAGGTCGCCCGTCGCGGACGCAGGCTCGCCACGCACAGGTTCGGGGTCACGAACGGTTGCAGCGACGTCGCGACCACGGGGGCGTCGAGCTCCTCCAGGGCGCCCTGCATCAGGCCGAGGTGGATGGCGCAGACCACGTCGGTGTGCTTCGTGGCGACCTCGCGGAACGGGCAGCGGTGCAGCTGCACCTCGACGCCGGACTCGGTCGCCTGTGCTGTCGGCTGGAACCCCACCGCGTCCAGCAACCGCTGGAGGCGGGCGACCGCCTCGTCCTCGTCCATGCGCTCCGACGGCGCGGCGCGTTCGATCAGGTGACGCCCCCACGCCTTGCCGAGGTCGACGGTACTGGGCCCGGCATCCTTCAAGGAGGAGACGAAGCCGGTCAGCATCTCCGCCAGCAGCTCATAGCTGCGCGGTCCGACCGCGGGGCCCTCGGAGGAGTAGAGGATCCGCGGGCGCCCGGGTGTGTCTCGCGGCTCGGTCGTGCGGTCCGCGAGGCCGTCCTCGACCAGGCTGTCCAGGTGGAACCGCGCCGTGTTCACGTGCAGGCCCATCGCGTCGGCGACCTCGGCGACGGACATCGGCTGGTCGGCCTGGCGCAGCAGCTCGAGCACCTCGGTGCGCCGGCCGGGCGGCAGCTGGGCGGGCGGATCCGCGAGCGTCGGTCCCGTCATGCCATGATTGTCACACGCACCATTGTTAGAAACAACATGCCCCGAACCCTGGAGGGTGGCCGATGGCTCCCGAGAACGTCCGCCGGCAGGCCGTCCGCGAGCGCCGGGTCCGCAACGCGTGGATGGCTGAGACCGACTTCGACCGCGCGCCGTTCACGATCGCCTGGGAGGTCACCCGCGCCTGCGCGTTCTCCTGCGTGCACTGTCGCGCGGATGCGCAGCACCGGCGCGACCCCGCGGAGCTCACGACCGAGGAGGGCTTCGCCCTCATCGACCGGCTGACCGAGTTCGGCTCCCCGATCCTGGTGTTCACCGGCGGCGACCCGATGATGCGCCGCGACCTGTTCGACCTCATCGAGTACGCCGACGCGGCCGGACTGCGCTGCTCGCTGACGCCGACCGCGACCGCCCTGCCCACGGTCGCCCGGCTGCGTCGGGCCCAGGAGGCGGGCGTACGCCGGATCGCACTCAGCCTGGACGCGCCCTCACCGGAGGTGCACGACGACTTCCGCAAGGTCGCCGGGTCCTGGGAGCGGACCATGACGATCCTGCGCAACGCCCAGTCGCTGGGCATCAGCACGCAGGTCAACACCACGGTGACGACCCACAACGTGGACCTGCTCCCCGAGATGGTCACCTTCGTGCAGGAGGTGGGCGCGGTGCAGTGGAGCGTCTTCTTCCTGGTGCCGATGGGACGAGGACAGCAGCTCAGCATGATCAGCCCCGAGCGCCACGAGGAGGTCTTCGCCTGGCTGCACGAGCTGTCGGTGACCGGCGGCTTCGACATCAAGGCGACCGCGGCGCCGATGTACCGCCGGGTGGCCGCCCAGCGCAGCGCCGGCGGTTCCGCGACCGGCGCCGGGTTCGCCTTCCACGACGGGCTCGACCGCCCGACGCAGGGCGTCAACGACGGGCGCGGGTTCCTGTTCATCTCCCACCTCGGCGACGTCATGCCCTCGGGGTTCCTCCCGATCTCCGTCGGCAACGTGCGGCGTGACGACGTGGTCGACCTCTACCGCAACGACCCGCTGTTCCGGGGGCTGCGCGACCCCCAGCGGCTGACGGGCAAGTGCGGCGCCTGCGAGTTCCGCGAGGTCTGCGGCGGGCAGCGCGGTCGGGCGTACGCCGTGACAGGTGACCCGTTCGCCTCCGACCCCGCCTGCGCCTACGTGCCCAGCGGCTGGACCGCCTGATGGGCCGAGTCGGCGGCTGACCGACTCGCCGTTGGGGGGAGCGATCGCCCTCAGGTGAACTGGTGCGGCTGCCCGGTCGTCTCCAGCACCGACAGCCACAGGTCGCCCTGGGGGTCGACGTGGTTGCGGCGGCTGACCGCCAACGGCATCGGGATGTGCACGAACCGCCGGCGGCGGCGCCCCACGAGCACCTCGGTGCGGCCGGCCATCGCCGCGTGCACGGCGGCGTGCGCGAGCCGCAGGCAGTAGGCGCTGTCGAAGGGGTTCGCCGGGACGCTGCGGATCGAGTAGCTCGGGTCGAAGTAGCGGACGTTGTGCTCGAGACCGTGGGCGTCGAAGTCCTCGACGATCTTGCGTCGCAGCAGCCGGCCGATGTCGCCGAAGCGGATGTTGCCGGACGCGTCGGTCCCCGGAGCCTCGGTCTCGATGTACTGCTGGCCGGCGCCCTCGGCCACGACGACGACCGCATGGCCGCGGCTCTGCACCCGGGTGCGCAGGTGAGCCAGGAAGCCGTCGGGTCCATCGAGGGTGAACGGCACCTCGGGGATCAGCACGTAGTCGACGTCGTCCTTCGCCAGCGTCGCGTAGCAGGAGATGAACCCGGAGAAGCGGCCCATCAGCTTGACCAGGCCGATGCCGCCGGGGGCGGAGCGGGCCTCGACGCTCGCGGACTGGATCGACTTGGTGGCCTCGGCGAGCGCGGTCTGGAACCCGAAGCTCTGGTCGATGTGGGGGATGTCGTTGTCGATGGTCTTCGGGATCCCGACCACGGCGACCTTGAGACCGCGCTCGGTGACGACGCGGACGATCTCCATCGCGCCGCGGATCGTGCCGTCGCCGCCGATCACGAACAGGATGTTGATGTTGAGCCGCTCGAGGGCGTCCACCATCTCCTCGGGGTCCTGGCCGCCGCGCGAGGTGCCGAGGATCGTGCCGCCCTCGTCGTCGATGCGCTGGACGTTCTCGGGCGTCAGGTCGAGCACGTCGTCGCCGAACGACGGGATCATGCCGCGGTAGCCGTTGCGGAACCCCACGATCCTGGTGACGCCGTAGTGGCGAGACAGCTCCAGCACGAGTCCGCGGATCACGTCGTTGAGGCCGGGGCACAGACCGCCGCAGGTCACGATGCCGACGCGGGTCTTGGAGGGGTCGAAGTAGATCTTCTTGCGAGGACCGCCCGGCTCGAGGCTCGGGAGCTGGTCGATCGGCACGCCGCGCATGCTGGCCAGCGCGACGGTGTCGTCGAAGAGCAGCCGGTCCTCCTCGACCACCGAGTGCTGCGTCGTACGCCGCGACATCAGCGTCTCCGCCAGGGGCGAGTCCACCCGGCACGGCCCCAACGTCCGCACGATCAGGTCCTCGGCGGTCACGCCGTCGGAGATCAACGGGCTGGCTTCGTCCTCAGGCGTCACGACAGCAAACGGTATCGGCCGCCCGCCGTCGGGCACCGGCAGGCCGACGGACCGCGAGATGGGGCACGCGGTACCCTCCGTGCAGCCAGTCGTACTCCGCCACACGGAGTCAGGGAATCCGGTGCGAATCCGGAGCTGACGCGCAGCGGTGAGGGGACGGGACGGACACGCCGGCAACGGCAGCCACTGGGGCACCTGCCCTGGGAAGGCGTCCGCGCCCGGTTGATCCGAGTCCGAAGACCTGCTGGCCCTGACGACGCCCGTCGTCGGGTCACAGTGGGTCCCGCGAACGGACCCGGACTCAGAACGTGGTGACTCCCGTGAACCGTCTTCGTCCCGACCGCTGCCCCGGCGCGCTGCGCCCCTGGCCCGCCGACGACGGGCTGCTCGTGCGGCTCCGTCTCCCGGGTGGGCACGTGCGCTCCACCTCGCTGCGCGCGCTCGTCGACCTCGCCGAGGAGTACGGCGACGGCCACGTGCACGTGACCGGCCGCGCCAACCTCCAGGTCCGCGCCCTGCCCGGCGCCGACGACCTCCCGGGCCACCTGCCCGACCACGTGCTCGGCGCGGTGGAGGCCACCGGCCTGCTGCCGAGCCGCGCCCACGACCTGGCGCGCAACATCATGTCCTCGCCGCAGACCGGCCTGGCCGGGGGACGGGTCGACCTGCGACCAGCCGTGGCGGAGCTCGACCGTGAGCTGTGCGCCGACCCCGACCTGGGCCGCCTCCCGGGCCGGTTCCTGTTCGTGCTCGACGACGGCCGCGGAGACCTGGTCGAGCGGCCGTGCGACCTCGGACTCGTGGCGCTCGACGCCGACCGCGCCCAGCTGCGCATCGGTGACGGCTGGGGTCCGGTCATGCTGCTGGCCGACGCACCCCGGCGGCTCGCCGACCTGGCCCGGCGCTTCCTCCAGGTCCGGGGTGCCGGCGACCGCGTGCCGTGGCACGTCCGGGAGCTCACGGCGCCCCTGGTGCCGGCGTACCCACGGCATCCGGACCTGCCGCCGCCGCTGCCGGCGCTCGCGTTCGGGCCGGTGCCGGGCGGGACGCACGTGCCGGTGCCGGACACCGGGCTCGGCCGCGGCGCCGTCGAACGCCTCACCGCCGCGGCGCCGGAGCTCATCGTCACGCCCTGGCACGGGGTGCTCGTCCCGGGGGAGGCCCGATGAGTGCGCCGCGCCGGCCCGGCCGGCACTTCCAGTACGCCGACCGCGGCGCCGACATCTACCTCGAGTCGTTCGCGACCATCCGGCGCGAGGCCGACCTCGCGACGGTGCCGGCCGGCGCCGAACGGCTCGCGGTGCGGATGATCCACGGCAGCGGGCAGGTCGACCTCGTCGAGGACCTCGTCATCGACCCGCGCGTCGTGCCCGCCGCCCGGGCCGCACTCGAGGCCGGGGCGCCGATCCTGTGCGACGCGACGATGGTGATGACCGGCGTCACCCGCAGCCGCCTGCCGCTCGACAACGAGGTGCTCTGCACCCTCAACGACCCGCGGGTGCCCGGCCTCGCCCGGGAGTGGGGGACCACCCGCACCGCGGCCGCGGTCTCCTTGTGGGGGCCCCGGCTGGAGGGTGCGGTAGTGGCGATCGGCAACGCGCCGACCGCGTTGTTCCACCTGCTGGAGATGTTGATCGACGGGGCGCCCCGACCGGCCGCGATCGTCGGCTGCCCGGTGGGGTTCATCGGCGCCGCCGAGTCCAAGCAGGCCCTCGTCGACCTGGCGCCGGCGTACGCCATCGACATCCCGTACGTGACCGTCCGCGGCCGCCGCGGCGGCTCCGCGATGACGTCCTCGGCCCTCAACGCACTGGCCCAGGAGGAGGAGTGAGGACCGGCCGGTTCAGCGGTGTCGGCGTCGGCCCCGGCGACCCCGAGCTGATCACCCGCAAGGCGGCGCGGCTCATCGAGCAGGCCGACGTCGTGGCCTACCACGCCGCCGCCGGCAAGCGGTCCAACGCGCGCCGGATCGCCGCCGGCCTGCTGCCCGACGGCGTCCTCGAGGAGGAGCTGACCTACCCGGTGACGACCGGGACCACCGACCACCCGGGCGGGTACGCCGGCGCGATGGCGGAGTTCTACGAGGAGGCGGCCGCGCGGCTCGCATCGCACCTGGACGCCGGGCGCGACGTGGTGCTGCTCGCCGAGGGCGACCCGCTGTTCTACGGCTCCTACATGTACATGCACGATCGGCTCTCGGCGCGCTACGAGACCGAGATCGTCCCGGGGGTGCCGGCGTTCCTCGCGGCGACGGCGTACGTCGCCAGCCCCCTCGTGCGGCAGGACGACGTGCTCACCGTGTTGCCCGGCACCCTGCCCGAGCCGGAGCTCGCGCGCCGGCTGGCCGGCACCGACGGGGCGATCATCATGAAGCTCGGCCGGACGTTCCCGGCCGTGCGCCGCGCGCTGGCCGCGGCCGGCCGGCTCGAGCATGCGCTGTACGTCGAGCGCGCCTCGATGCCCGAGCAGCAGTGGCGCCCGGTCGCCGAGGTCGACGCCGACACCGTGCCGTACTTCTCGCTGATCGTGGTCACCGGCGACAGCCGCAACGGGCGCCGGTCCCGCGACGACGTGACGGCGCCCGATCTGTCGACACCCGTGGCGGAGAGCACCGAGCTGCTGGTCGTCGGTCTGGGCCCGGGACCCGACGGCTGGCTGACCCCCGAGGCGAGCACGGCGCTGGCGGAGGTCGACCACGTGGTCGGCTACGGCCCGTACGTCGACCGGGTGCCGCAGCGCGCCGGCCTGACCCGGCACGCCTCGGGCAACACCGTCGAGGTCGACCGGGCCCGGGTCGCGCTGGACCTCGCGTTGCGCGGCGAGCGGGTCGCGGTGGTCTCCGGCGGTGACGCCGGGGTGTTCGGGATGGCGGCCGCGGTGTTCGAGGCCGCCGAGGACCCGGCGTACGCCGACGTCCGCGTGCGGGTGCTGCCCGGCGTCAGTGCCGTGCAGGCGGTGGCCGCCCGGGCCGGTGCTCCGATCGGCGCGGACTTCGCGGTGCTCAGCCTCTCGGACCGGCTCAAGCCGTGGGAGGTGGTCGAGCGCCGGCTGCGCGCGATCGCCGAGGCCGACCTGGTGCTCGCGATCTACAACCCCGCCTCGCGATCGCGCACCGACCAGGTGGCGACGGCCCGGAAGTTGCTGCTCGAGCACCGCAAGCCCGACACGGTCGTGGTCGTCGGTCGCGACGTCGGCCGGGCCGAGGAGTCGCTGACCGTGACCACGCTCGGCGAGCTCGATCCGGCCACGATCGACATGAGGTGCCTGCTGATCGTGGGTGCCTCGGCGACGCGGGTGTCGGCCGCGGGCGTGTGGACCCCGAGGTACGTCCGGTGAGCGTCCACTTCGTCGGCGGCGGTCCGGGCGCCGCCGACCTGCTCACGGTCCGGGCGACGCGGCTGCTGGCGGCTGCGGATGTCGTGCTCTACCCGGGGACCTACCTCGACCCGGGCGTCCTCGAGCACTGCGGGCCCCGGGCTCGGCTCGTCGACACCCAGGACCTCGACCTCGACCAGATCACCGTGGAGCTCGTGGCGGCTTCGCGGGCGGGGGAGCAGGTGGTGCGGCTGACGTCCGGCGACCCGTCCCTCTACTCGGCGCTGCACGAGCAGACCCGGCGGCTCGACGCCGCGGGCGTGAGCTGGCAGGTGACGCCGGGCGTGCCGGCGTTCGCCGCCGCCGCCGCGCTGGTCGGCCGCGAGCTGACCGTGCCCGAGGTCGCGCAGTCGGTGGTGCTCACCCGCACCCGCGCCCGCTCGACGCCGATGGGTCCGGGGGAGTCGCTCGCGGGCTTCGCGGCGACGGGCGCCACGCTGGCGCTGCACCTGGCGATCACCCGCATCCGCGAGCTGATGGCCGAGCTCGCCGACGTGCTCGGCGCGGACTGCCCGGCGATCGTCGTGCACCGCGCCAGCCAGCCCGAGGAGCTCGTGCTGCGCGGCACGGTCGGCACGATCGCCGACCTCGTCGAGGACGCCGGGCTCCGGCAGGCCGCGGTGATCCTCGTCGGCCGGGCGCTCGCGGACGACCTGTCCGCGGCCGAGTCGTTCCTCTACAGCCCGGCCCGCGACAGGACCTGAGGACACATGGATCTGTACGACGCCATCGCCCGCCGCCGCGACACCCGCGCCGAGTTCACCGGGCCACCGCAGCCCGATGTCCTGGAGCGCGTGCTGAGCGCTGCGCACCGGGCACCCAGCGTGGGCATGTCGCAGCCGTGGGTGTTCGTCACCGTCCGCGACCCCGACACGCTGCGGGCGTTCCATGCCCACGTGGAGGACGAGCGGCAGGTCTTCGCGTCCTCGCTGGCCGGCGAGCGGGCCGAGACGTTCGCGCGCATCAAGGTCGAGGGCATCGTCGAGTCCGGCCTCGGCGTGGTGGTCGGCTACGACCCGACGACCGCGGGGGAGCAGGTGCTCGGCCAGCACGCGATCGCCGACACCGGGCTCTACTCGGTGTGCCTGGCGATCCAGAACCTCTGGCTGGCCGCGACCGCGGAGGGGCTCGGCGTGGGGTGGGTCAGCTTCTACCGCGAGGAGTTCCTCCGCGACCTGGTCGGCTTCCCCGAGCACGTGCGTCCGGTGGCGTGGCTCTGCGTCGGCGAGGTCGACGCACTGTCCGACGTACCTGACCTCGAGCGCTTCGGCTGGCGTGGCCGCAGCCCGCTCTCGGCGGTGCTGCACGACGAGCGCTACGGCGTCAGAGGACCAGGCACAACTGGGTGACGGTGCGCGCCGGCGTCCAGCCGGTGAAGCCGCCCACCGGGGCGGTCGTCTCGACGGCGATCCGGGTGAGCTCGCCGCCGTGGGCGCGGTGGGCGCCGGCGAGCAGCTGTTCGGTCTCCAGCGTGACGCCGTGCACGACGAGGCGTCCCCCGGGGCGCAGGGCGGCGAGGCAGGCGTCGAGAACACCCGGGCGGGTGGCGCCGCCGCCGATGAACACGGCGTCGGGAGCCGCGAGCCCTGCCAGTGCGTCGGGGGCGCGGCCCTCGACGACGGTGAGGTCGGGCACGCCGAGAGCCCTTGCGTTGACAGCGATCCGCGCCGCGCGGGTGGGGTCGGTCTCGACCGCGGTCGTGCGACAGGTGGGGTGCGCGCGCATCCACTCGATGCCGATCGACCCGGCGCCGGCACCCACGTCCCACAGGTGCTGTCCGGGCACCGGTTGGAGCCGGGCAAGGGCCGAGGCGCGCAGGTCGCGCTTGGTGAGCTGGCCGTCGTGCTCGAAGGCGTCGTCCGGCAGGCCGGCGACCCATGCTGAACGCAGACCCGCACCGTTGACAGGGATCTGCACCGCCAGCACGTGCAGGGCCGGCACCTCGGAGGCGGGTACGTCGAGCCACTGCGCGGCCGGCCGCGTCGTCCGGGTCTCGCGCCCGCTGCCCAGGTCGGCCAGCAGCGTCACCTCCGCGTCCGAGTGCCCGGACTCCACGAGCAGCTCGGCCACGACGGCGGGTGCCTCGGGCCCCGACGTGAGCAGCAGCATCCGACGACCCGGCGCGACCTCGCGCAGCAGCCGGGCCTCGTGGCGGCCGACGAGCGTGACGACCACGGACTCCTCGGCCGACCAGCCCATGCGGGCCCGGGCCAGTGCGACCGACGACACCGCGGGGAGCACCCGCACGACGTCAGGACCCCACGCGCGCACCAGCGTGCTGCCGATCCCCGAGAGCATCGGGTCACCCGAGGCCAGCGCCACGGCCCGGCGACCCCGCAGCTCCTCCCGCAGCGCGGGGAGCGAGTCCGCCAGCGGGGACGGCCACGTCCGGCGTACCTGCCCGGCGACCTCGGGCACCTCGGCCAGGTGGCGGGCGCCGCCGAGGAGCACCTCAGCGTCCCTCACCAGAGCGGCCGCGGCGTCGTCGAGCAAGCCGTCCGCGCCGACGCCGACAACGGTGATCTCCGGTCCAGGGTGCGGATGTGTCGGGTCGGGCACGGACGGGACGCTATCGTGACGCCCACACACGTGAGGTGCCCCTGCGGCCCAGCCACCGGAAACGGTGGGGACGGACAACGGGGAGAATCTGGGAAGCCGGTGAGAGTCCGGCGCAGGCCCGCTGCGGTGAACCGAGCACTCCTTCGGGGAGTGACCCGGCAAGTCCGAAGACCGGCCTCGCGTGGCCAGCACCACCCATGGCCTAGCGAGCGGGAGCCTCACACGTGCCAACGACGTACCCCTTTTCTGCTGTCCTCGGCTGCGGCCACGACACCGAGCTCGACAGCCTGGGGCTGGACCACATGGGTCTCGCACTCGTGCTGACCGCGATCAGCCCCGCCATCGGCGGCGTGCTGGTGCGCGGCGAGAAGGGCACCGCGAAGTCCACGACCGTGCGCGGCCTCGCCGACGTGCTGCCGTGGATCGAGGTGCACGACGGCGACCGGTTCTCGATCGACCCGCGCGACCCGGGTACGACCTCGCCCGACGGGCCCTTCGCGCCCGGCACCGAGACCCGCCGGCCGGTGCGGCTGGTGGAGCTGCCCGTCGGTGCCACTGAGGACCGGGTGCTCGGGTCGCTGCACCTCGAGAAGGCCCTGACCACCGGAGCCGTCGAGTTCGAGCCGGGCCTGCTGGCCCGCGCGCACCGCGGGGTCCTGTACGTCGACGAGGTCAACCTGCTCCACGACCACCTCGTCGACCTGCTGCTCGACGCCGCGGCCACCGGCTCGGTCAGTGTCGAGCGCGACGGCGTCTCGCTGAGCCACGCGGCGCGGTTCGTGCTGATCGGCACGATGAACCCCGAGGAGGGCGAGCTGCGCCCGCAGCTGCTCGACCGGTTCGGACTGACCGTCGAGGTCGCCGCGCCGCGCGATCCCGCGCTGCGCGTCGAGGTCGTCCGCCGCCGCCTCGCCTTCGACCGCGATCCGGCCGCCTTCGTCGGGTGGTACGCCGAGTCCCAGGAGGACCTGACCCGGCGCATCGTCGATGCCCGGGCGCGGCTCGACGACGTGGTGCTCAGCGAGGCCGCGCTGCTCAAGGTCGCGGAGGTGTGTGCGGCCTTCGAGGTCGACGGGCTGCGCGCCGACATCGTCACCGCCCGGGCCGCGGCCGCCCACGCCGCGTGGGTCGGGCGCGACCAGGTGACCCGCGCGGACATCCGGGTGGCCGCGCTGCTGGCGCTGCCGCACCGCCGCCGGCGCGACCCGTTCGACGCGCCCGGGCTCGACGAGGACCTGCTCGACCAGGTGCTCGGTGATGACGAACCGGAGCCGCAGCCGCCAGAGCCGCCGGCACCACCATCGCCGCCGGAGCCCGAGCCCGATCCCGCACCGGAGGGCGAGGACGTCTCGGACGCCCCGGAGGCCCCGCCCGCTCAGGCGCCGGCACCGTCCGGTCCGGGCGGAGCGGACACCACCGATCGGGCCCGGGCGGCGTACCGCCCGCGACTGTTCACGGTCGAGGGCGTCGGCCAGGGCAGTCCCGGCCGCCGCAGCCGCGCGCTCGGGGCGAGCGGCCGTCGGGTCGGCAGTGGCACCGGCCCAGGACCCGTGCACCTGGTCGAGACGCTGCGCGCCGCGGCCGAGCGCTCCGTCATCCGGCCTGGGGCAACGCGACCGGCGGCGGGTGGTGGCAGGGTCGTGCTCGAGCCGGCCGACCTGCGCACCGCCGTACGCGAGGGACGCGAGGCCAACCTGCTGCTGTTCTGCGTCGACGCCTCGGGGTCGATGGCCGCGCGCCGGCGGATGGTCGCGGTCAAGACCGCGATCCTGTCGCTGCTCACCGACGCCTACCGCCGTCGCGACAAGGTCGCGCTGATCAGCTTCCGCGGCGACGGCGCCCGGCTCGCGCTCCCGCCGACCGGGTCGGTCGAGGTGGCCGCCGCGCTGCTCGACGACCTGCCGGCCGGCGGACGTACGCCGGTCGCCGAGGCGCTGGTCGAGTCGCACCGGGTGCTGACCCGCGAGCGCCTCCGCGACGCGCGGCTGCGGCCGCTGCTGATCGTCGTCACCGACGGCCGCGCGACCTCGGGCGCCGACGCCGTGGCTCGGTCGCAGCAGGCGGCCAGCCACCTGGCCGGCCTGCGGGTGCCGTCGGTCGTGGTCGACTGCGAGCAGGGACCGTTGCGGCTGGGCCTGGCCCGCACGCTCGCCGGTCATCTGCGCGCGGAGCACGTGCCGATGGAACGCGTCGACGCCCGCGGCCTCGTGGGTGTGGTCGCCAGTCGGTCGCAGGGCCGGGTCGCCTGATGGGCACCCTCGAGACCCTCCGCCCCGGCACGGTCGTGCTGGTCGGAGGGGGACCCGGTGACGCCGGGCTGATGACGGTCGCCGGCCGGGCCGCGGTCGAGCAGGCCGACGTACTGCTCGTCGACCATCTCGCGCCCGCCGACGCCCTCGCCTGGGCCCGGCCCGACGCGCAGGTCGTGGACGTATCCAAGCTGCCGCGCGGGCCGTTCACGTCCCAGGAGCGGATCAACGAGCTGCTGGTCGCCCACGCGCGGGCTGGCTGCCGCGTGGTCCGGCTCAAGGGCGGCGACGGGTTCGTGTTCGGCCGCGGGATGGAGGAGCTGCTGGCGTGCACCGCGGCCGGCATCCCGGTGCGGGTGGTGCCCGGTGTGAGCTCGTCGGTCGCCGTACCGGCCCTGGCCGGCATCCCGGTCACCCACCGCGGGCTGGTGCAGGGCTTCAGCGTGATCTCCGGGCACGTGCCGCCGGGGCACCCGGACAACCGGCTCGACTACGCCGCCCTCGCGGCGAGCCGCACGACGCTCGTCGTGCTCATGGGCGTCGCCAACCTCCCCGCGATCACCGCCGAGCTGCTCGCGCACGGCCTGGACCCCGCCACCCCGGCCGCCGTCGTCTCGCGCGGCGGCCACGCCGACCAGCAGGTGCACCGCGCACCCCTGGCCGGCATCGCGACCGTCGCGTTCGCCACGGTCGCGCCCGCCGTCACCGTCATCGGCGAGGTCGCCCGCTTCGCCGCCGTACTCGAGGAGACCCACTGATGCCCCAGGGACAGCCGCTCACCGTGCCCGACGACGGGCTCACCACCCGCCAGCGCCGCAACCGGCCGCTGCTGATGGTCCACACCGGCGACGGCAAGGGGAAGTCCACCGCCGCCTTCGGCCTCGCCCTGCGCGGCTGGAACCAGGGCTGGGACATCGGGGTCTTCCAGTTCGTGAAGTCCGCGAAGTGGCGCATCGGCGAGCAGACCGTGCTCGAGCGCCTCGGCGAGCTGCACGCCGACACCGGCGAGGGCGGGCCCGTGGAGTGGCACAAGATGGGCTCGGGCTGGTCGTGGAGCAAGCGCCAGGGCGACGAGGAGGACCACGCCCGCGCCGCCGCCGAGGGCTGGGCGGAGATCAAGCGCCGACTGGCCGCGGAGACCCACGACCTGTACGTGCTCGACGAGTTCACCTACCCGATCGGCTGGGGCTGGGTCGACCTCGACGACGTCGTCACCACGCTGCGCGACCGGCCCGGCCACCAGCACGTCGTGGTCACCGGCCGGCGGGCGCCGGAGGAGCTGATCGCGGTCAGCGACCTGGTCACCGAGATGACCAAGGTCAAGCACCCGATGGACGCCGGCCAGAAGGGCCAGCGAGGTATCGAGTGGTGAGCCTGCCCCGGGTGGTCGTCGCCGCACCCGGAACTGGCCAGGGCAAGACCACGGTCGCCACCGGGCTGATGGCCGCGCTGCGCTCGCGCGGATTGGTCGTGTCGGGCCACAAGGTCGGCCCCGACTACATCGACCCCGGCTACCACGCGCTCGCCACCGGCCGACCCGGCCGCAACCTCGACCCGCACCTGGTCGGCGAGGACCGCGTGGCGCCGCTGCTGCTGCACGGCGCCCGGGGTGCCGACGTCGCCGTGGTGGAGGGGGTGATGGGGCTGCACGACGGCCGCATCGGCACCGACGGGTTCGCCTCGACCGCGCACGTCGCCCGGCTCACGCGTACGCCGGTGGTGCTGGTGGTCGACATCGCGCGGATGTCGCGGTCGGTCGGCGCGGTGGTCGCCGGCATGGCCTCCTACGACCCGAGCGTCGAGGTGGTCGGCGTCGTGCTGAACCGGGCCGGCTCGGCCCGCAACGTCGCCGAGGTGACGCGCTCGCTGGAGGTCCCGGTGGTGGGCGTGCTGCCCCGCGACGACGCGATCTCCTCGCCGTCGCGCCACCTCGGGCTGGTGCCCGCCGGCGAGCGCGACGGTGCGGCGGAGGTGGTGGCCCGGCTGGGGGAGCAGGTGGCTCGCCACGTCGACCTCGACGCCGTTCTCGCGCTGGCGTCGGCCGCTCCCGACCTGGACGTGGCGCCGTGGGATCCGGCCGCCGAGGTGCGGCCCGTCGCCGGGGCGCCGGCGGTCGCGGTGGCCGCCGGGCGCGCGTTCACGTTCGCGTACGCCGAGACCGCGGAGCTGCTCACCGCCGCCGGCTGTCGCGTCGTGCCGTTCGACCCGCTGACCGATCCTGCTCTGCCGGACGGCACCCGGGCGCTGCTGCTCGGCGGCGGCTTCCCCGAGGTGCACGTGCGCCAGCTGGGCCGCAACGCCCCGCTGCTCGCCCAGGTGCGCGAGGCGGTGACCGCCGGGCTGCCGACGGTGGCCGAGTGCGCGGGTCTGCTGTACCTGCTCGACGCGCTCGACGGGACGCCGATGGCCGGCGTGGTCGGGGCGGAGGCGGCGATGACCCACCGGCTGACGCTGCGCTACCCGGTCGCCCGGGCGGCCGGCGACAACCTGCTGAGCCGGGCGGGGGAGGAGGTCCGCGGGCACGAGTTCCACCGCACCGCGCTGACCCGGCCGGCCCGCGGGTGGACGCCGGCGTGGGAGATCGACGGGGAGCTGATCGGCGTCGCCTCGCCGACCCTGCACGCGTCGTACCTCCACCTGCACTGGGCGGGGAGCCCCGCCCTGGCGCAACGGTTCGCCGAGGCCGCCGACGTTGCCTCTCCCGTGTCTGCGGAGTCGCAGCCTGTCGGGCCGGTCGTGACGGTCGTCGAGCAGCCGCCGGCCGAGCCACTGCTGCACCACGGCGACCGCGAGACCGGGCCGGGGCTGGTGGACTTCGCGGTCAACGTGCACCCCGAGCCGCGGCCCACGTGGCTGGAGGCCGCGCTGCTCGAGGGCGTACGCGACTCGGTGCGCTACCCCGACCCGGCCCCGGCGCGGGCCGCGATCGCGGAGCTGCACCGCCGGCGTACCGACGAGGTGCTGGTGACCGCCGGCGCGGCCGAGGCCTTCGAGCTGGTCGCGCGGTGGAAGCAGTGGCGCCACGTCGTGGTGGTGCACCCGCAGTTCACCGAGCCGCACGCCGCGCTCGAGCGGGCCGGGCACCGGGTGACGGTGGTGCCGTGCCGCGCGGAGGACGGCTATCGGTTCGACCCCGACGCGGTGCCCGCCGACGCCGACCTCGTCGTGCTCGGCAACCCGACGAACCCGACCGGCGTGCTGCACCCCGCCGCGGACCTGCTGCGGCTGCGGCGGCCCAAGCGGGTGGTGGTCGTCGACGAGGCGTTCATGGACACGGTGGTGGGGGAGCGCGAGTCGCTGGCGCGCGACCGGCGCCGCGGGCTGCTGGTGATCCGCAGCCTCACCAAGCACTGGTCGATGCCGGGCATCCGCGCCGGCTACGTCCTCGGCAGCGAGCGCAGCATCGCCGGCCTCGCGGCCCGCCAGGTGCCGTGGTCGGTGTCGGGCCCGGCGGTCACCGCCGCGGTCGCGTGCACCGCGCCCGCCGCGCTCGCCGAGGCCACCCGCCGCGCGGAGCGCATCACGACCTGGCGCTCGAAGCTGGTGGCCGGGCTGGAGGAGCGCGGGGTCGAGGTGCTGCCGTCGGAGACGTCGTTCGTGCTGGCCCGCCTGGGCGCCGGCACCCGCGAAGCCCTGCGGGAGCGGGGTGTCGCCGTACGCCGTGCGGACACGTTCCCCGGCCTCGACGCCACCTGGGTCCGGATCGCCGTCCGCCCACCGGAGACCTGCGCGCGGCTGTTCGCCGAGCTGGACGCGATCTCGTGAGCCGCTCCCGAGCGGTGGGGCTGCTCCTCGGCTTTGTGGCGGACCGGGCGTTCGGAGACCCCCGCCGCGGCCACCCGGTCGCCTTGTTCGGCACGGTCGCCTCGCGGCTCGAGTCCAGGCTGTACGCCGACTCCCGCGCCCGCGGCGTCCTGCACAACGCCGTGCTGGTGGGGGGCTGCGCGCTGCTCGGCGTGGGCGTCGAACGAGCGACCCGCGGCCGCCCGGTGCTGCACGCCGGCGCCACGGCGCTGGCCACCTGGACGGTGCTGGGCGGGAAGAGCCTCGAGCGCGAGGCCATGGCCGTCCACGCGCTGCTCACTGCGGGTGACCTCCCCGGGGCTCGCCACCGCCTGACCTACCTGGTGGGTCGCGACACGAGTGAGCTGTCGCCCGACGAGATCGCCCGCGCGGTCGCCGAGTCGGTCGCCGAGAACACCTCCGACGCCGTCACCGCACCTCTCTTCTGGGGAGCCGTCGCCGGCATCCCAGGGCTCCTGGCTCATCGCGCGGCGAACACGCTGGACGCGATGGTCGGCCACCGCAATGCTCGCTACGAGCGCTTCGGCTGGGCCTCCGCCCGCCTCGACGACCTGCTGGGCCTGCCGGGATCCCGGTACGCCGCCCTCGCGGTCCTGGTCGCGAACCCGTCGCGAGCGGGCGAGGCGTGGCGTACCTGGCGCCGCGACGCCCCCACCCACCCCAGCCCCAACGCCGGCGTCATCGAGGCCGCCTTCGCCGGCTCGCTCGGCCTCACCCTCGGCGGCACCAACCGCTACGGCGACCGCGTCGAGCACCGCCCCACGATGGGAGATGGTCGGCCGGTCACTCCTGCCGACATCCCGCGCGCCGCGACTCTCGCGCGCGGGGATGGCCGGATCGCTCTGAGTGGGGGCGTGCTCGGGGCCGCGATCCGTCGCCGCTGACCCGCGTGCCTGGCGGTCTCATCGACGTCTATCTCAGTGAAGACCTCAGATGAACGCACAGTCCGCACGCACATGGCGTGGTCCCGGTGCTGCCCGTCTGAGGCATCCCGCCGCCAAATGGAGCAGCGAGCCACCAACCGAACATCGTCTCCGGTCAGTTGCCGGCTTGCCGCTGCGTCGAGCGGGATGTTCCGCCCGTTGTCTGACGTCATTCGAGTGACCGCAGGCTGTCCGGGGCAGGGAACGGCAGCTCGAACGCTTCCGGGTTGGCCCCGACCGACGAGGCGCTACCTAAGTCATCGGCAAGGACGACGATGTGCGAGGAGCTCACCTCGCTGATGCGAACGCGTTGCTCCGCACCATCCGAAAGCCGCAGGCTGTAGCGATTGGCCAGGTAGCCGATGCCGAGCGTCTCGAACATCTCCTCGGCGTCAAGCCAGCCGACTGGGCTCTCCGTGCGCTGACGGCCCAGCAGATCGACGACGTGGAACCCGTCGCCCGAGGGCACCATCCAGCCGACGTGCTCACCGTCGGAGCGCAGGTGCTCGATCCAGGCAGCGGCAGGCACGACGCGCAGCCTACGGCTTGGGCGTCGGTCCCGGTCGGTCAGAATCGATGTCAGGTCGACCTGTCCCCCTTTCAGCGCAAGTGACCTGCCGATCAACGCGCGCTGGCGAGGTCAGGCCAAGTCGGGGTAGTCGGGGTCGATCTCGATGCGGATGGGTGAGTGCCAGAGCTCGAGGACCGGCGGGTTCCCCGGGCTCGCGAACTCGCTCACCTCCGGCACACCCGGACCACCCAGTTGGCGTGCCTGCTCCCGCCCCGGCAACCGGGCCTGGGCCGGGTCGAGCCGGTCAGCGGAGTGCAGCACTGACCACTGATAGGCAGCCCGCAGCAGGTCCACCTCAGCTCGCCAGGCGGCCTGCGCGCAGGCACCGGCGAAGTCGAGGACCGGGTCCTCCGACATCTCCTCCAGCACCCGAGGTTGCTGCATGGGAACAGTCAAACAGGGACCTCCGACAGTGGTTCGGCGTCGCTACCGTGGACGAGGACGTCGTCGGTCTGCGGACTTGTGCTGGCGAGATCCGGCGCGACGCGCCGTACTCGCCACCTATGCGGCGATCGGGTGTGTCAAACGGTGACAGTTCTCACCAGCGCAGCTCGGAACAGACCCGAGCGGCGGGAGCGCTGTGCCAGGTATGGCTGATCTCTTCGACTCTCTGACCGTTGGACCGTGGACGCTGCCGAACCGGCTCGTGATGGCGCCCCTGACCCGCAACCGTGCCGAGGGGACCGTGCCCGGCGACCTCGCGGTGGAGTACTACTCCCAGCGCGCCTCCGCGGGGCTGATCATCACCGAGGGCAGCCAGCCCACCGCCGAGGGCCAGGGCTACCTGAACACCCCCGGGTTCCACTCCGCGGAGCAGCTCGCCGGCTGGCGCCGGGTGGCGGACGGGGTGCACGCGAACGGCGGCCGGATCGTCGCGCAGCTGATGCACGTCGGTCGCATCTCCCATCCCGACAACACCGGCGGCCAGGAGATCATCGCGCCGAGCCCGGTCGCCGCCCCGGGGGAGATGTTCACTGGCGGCGGGATGAAGCCCTTCCCGACCCCGCGCGAGATCTCCGCCGAGGAGATCCCCGCGATCGTCGAGGGCTACGTCCAGGCCGCCCGCAACGCCGTCGAGGCCGGCCTCGACGGCGTCGAGGTGCATGGCGCCAACGGCTACCTCATCCACCAGTTCCTCGCGCCCGGCTCCAACCACCGCACCGACGAGTACGGCGGCTCGCCGGAGCACCGGGTCCGCTTCGCGCTCGAGGTCACCCGTGCGGTGGCCGAGGCGATCGGACCCGACCGGGTCGGCATCCGCATCTCGCCGGCCCACAACATCCAGGGCGCCACCGAGGAGGACCCGGCCGACGTCGCGGCGACGTACCGCCTGCTGGTCGAGGGCATCGCCCCGCTCGGACTGGCCTACCTGAGCGTCCTCGCCGACCCCAAGCAGGACCTCATCCAGGACCTGCGCCGCTCCTTCGGTGGCGTGGTCATCGCCAACGACGGCTTCGGTGAGATCACCACTCGCGAGTCGGCCCAGGAGATCCTCGACAAGGACCTCGCCGACGCGGTCGCCGTCGGTCGGCTCTTCCTGGCCAACCCCGACCTGCCCGCCCGATGGCAGGCCGGCGCCGAGCTCAACGAGCCCAACGGCGACACCTTCTACGGCGGCGGCGCCGAGGGCTACACCGACTACCCGTTCCTCGACGACTGAGCAGATCTCGAGGCGGAGCACCGGTCCGGTCGTTGCGCCGGACCGGTGGGGTCCACGTGCGGTCGCGGGCCCGCATCTGCCGATGAGCGTGCGCGGCACACCACGTCGGTTGGACTCACGGGGACGTGCGCAACCGCTCCAGCAGCGCCCGCATCTCTGCAGCGTCGGTGCGGATCTTGTCCCTGTCTGAGCGCGTGACGCGGCGAAACTGAGCGTCCATGACGGCGGTCGCCTGGATCGTGTCTAACCCGAACTCAGTCTTCAGAGCCAATCGGCCAGCCTCGGCGTCCTCCGCTTCAAGGAGTACATCCAGCACACGATGTGGCTGTTCAAGCGCTTGGAGGATCGGTTCGAGGATGTGTAGGCGTTGAGCCACCTCCTCGAGCTGCCGGTCAATCGACAACTCGTCGTTGGGCGTCATCGAGCGAGCGTTGCACACTCGACCGCCATGCGGTCACAGCACGCCGACGAAGCGTCCGCTCATGCCGCGAAAGGTGCGTCGTACCGCTGCCTTGCCGAGGCGTCAGAACCTGCGCAGATGCGGGCTGTGCATTCGTCGATGCGTGCTCTGCCGGGGTTTCCTCGATGAGGAGCATCGCCGCTACGGTCTAGCCATGAGTCGTCCTGACCTTCTCGCGCCGCGAGATGTCGGTCCTGTGTCGATCATCGTCCTGGTCGTCGCTGACGTAGGTCTGTGGATGGCTTTGAAGCCTGCCTCCGAGCCTGGCGTCGCCTACTTCGGTCAGCTGGTGGGCGCTGTGTCGATTCTGCTGCTGTCGGCGGCGCTGGTGCTGATCAGCTCCCTACCGTGGGTGGAGCAGTGGTTCGACGGCATTGACCGGGCAGCTATCTGGCACCGACGCATGGCGATCACCGGCCTAGTGCTCCTGGCGCTGCACATTCCCTTGTCCTCCAGCCCCATCCATTCTTCATGGGGCGGACCGCTGGGCGCCATCGGAGCGATTGGAATGGTTGCCCTTGCGGTGTGGGCCATCCTGCCCCGCTGGCAATCGGTAGTGCCCTCCGCGTTCCGCGGCACGATCCGGGCATTGAAGGACGCCCCGGTCATCAGGGACGTCCGCAAGCTGTTCGGGGGCTACGACAGGTGGCGTCAACTCCACCGACTCACGGGCCTCTTCGTCGCGGCGTCGTTCTTCCACGGCCTCCTCGACGGCTCACCTTTCCCCAAGTCCCCGACGCTGCGCTGGTCCTACGTCGCCATCGGCGGCATTGGGCTCGCGTTCTACCTCTACCGCGAGCTCATCGCATCTTTCGTTCGGTCTCTGCACGACTACGAGATCGACACCATCGCGCCGGCGGCGGAGGGCTTGACGGAGGTCACGCTCCGGCCGTTGGGCAAACCCATGACATTCGCCCCCGGCCAGTTCGCCCTGGTCTACGTCGAGGCCAAGGACGGCTGGCACCGGCACCCGTTCACCATTGCCAGCGCACCTCACGAGAACAAGGTTCGCTTCACCATCAAGGCACTGGGCGACTACACCTCCTCCTTGAACGACCTCCTCGAGCCAGGAATGCCAGCTGTCATCGGCGGACCCCACGGTCGCTTCGACCATGCCAAGGGCACCGAGCGACAGGTGTGGATAGGCGGCGGGGTTGGGATCGCTCCCTTCCTGAGCTGGATGCGCGCGCTCGACACCCACCCGCCGCGCGGACCGGTCGACCTCTACTACGCCCACAGCGGGACCCCCGCAGCTTTCGCAGACGAGCTCACCCAGGCCGCGGGTGATCACCCTCAGGTGACCCTGCACCTGGTCGACTCCACCCTCCGCGGCAGGCTCACCAGCGCCGAGGTCGTCGAAGACCTGGGCAGCAGCGCGTCAAAGGCCTCAGTGTTCCTGTGCGGTCCCGAAGCCATGCTCCGTGACCTGGTCCGCGGCTTCCGCGACGCCGGAGTGAAGTCCCGCAACATCCACCGCGAGTACTTCGACTGGCGCTGACACACCCGCTTGCCGAACAAGTGCGCCAGGCCAGAGGTCACAACTGGCGCAGCGTCCTGGCGTGTCTACCAGCCGGAGGTTCCCGGTGCTCCCTTGAAGGGGCCCGTCACCTTGCTGGTGATCCAGCCGCCGTAGAAGTCACCAGGCTGCGCGACCACTGTCTCGCCGTCGACAGAGCATCGGTCGACCACTCCGGGATAGATGGCGACGTGGCCGACCAGCGCCTCGTAGCCAGCGGTGGGATCGGGATAGTGCCAGGCTGCGCGAGCCAGCACCCGACCGCTGCGGCCCACGACGTCGAAGTACGACGCCACGCCCTTGAACTCACACCACGTCGTGCCGGACACGGGCCGGAGCAGGCCGGACCGGACGGCGTCGACCGGGAGGTAGTAGACCGGGGGATGGCTGGTCTCGAGCACACGAACCGATCGCCGGGTGTCGACCACGACCTCGCCGTCGAGCTCGACGACCACGTGCTCGTCCGAGGGGACGACGATCGGCGGCCGCGGGTAGTCCCACACCGATTCGGGTGTCCCTCGACCGGCGTCATCGCTCATGACGCCATCGTCTCTCGGCGCGGCAACTCGCGCGGGCTCGCATCGCGTCGACCACCGCGTCGCGGACGACGATGTGGGGAGGTGGAGGCAGCTCGTCGAGGCCGAACCACTCGACGAGGTCGTGCTCCTCGGGTGCGACGTTCGCCGGAGTGCCCTGCCACGTCTCCACCAGCCAGGCGCTGATCGACACCGGATCATCTTCGGGGCCTGCGATCACCCGAGCCAGGGGCGAGACCGAGTCGAGCGACACCTGGACGCCGAGCTCCTCACGCAGCTCCCGGGCGAGCGCATCCAGCTCCGACTCGCCCCGCTCGACGACACCGCCAGGCAGGTCCCAGAGCGCCGGGCGAACCGGCTTGTCCTTGCTGCGCAGCACGAGAAGGACACGGCCCTCACTGACCAGCGCACCGACAACGACCTCGTGCATGCCGGCATCGAAGCACGCGGGTCCGACGGCGTAGGTGCCCCGACCCACCAGGTGCCCAGCGACGATCTCCCCGGCGGCGGTGGCGCTGAGGGCTACCCGGACTACCCGTTCCTCGACGACTGACCTGCCGGCCGAGCAACCATCTGACGCCGTCCCGGTTGTCCGGGACGGCGTCAGATGCGCTCGCCAGCCGCTAGACGGTGAAGCGGCTGACGCCCGCGCGCAGCTCGGCGGCCATGCGCGAGACGTCGTTGACGGCCGTCTGCGTCTGGGCGAGCGCCTCGGTCGTGGACTCGGCGGCAGCCGAGACTCCGATGATGTTCGAGGCGATCTCGTCGGAACCGGTGGAGGCCTCGGCGACGCTCCTCGCCATCTCGTTGGTGGTCGCCGTCTGCTCCTCGACCGCGGCGGCGATCGTGTTCTGGTAGTCGCTGATCTTCGTGATGATGGTGGCGATCCGGCCGATCGCGTCGACCGCACCTCCGGTATCCGCCTGGATGGCCTCGACGCGCCGGGAGATGTCCTCGGTGGCGCGGGCGGTCTCCTGGGCGAGTTCCTTGACCTCGTTGGCGACCACGGCGAAGCCCTTGCCGGCCTCGCCGGCGCGGGCGGCCTCGATGGTGGCATTGAGGGCCAGGAGGTTGGTCTGCTCGGCGATCGAGGTGATGACCTTGACGACGTTGCCGATCTCCTGGCTGGAGGTGCCAAGCTTGCCCACGGTCTCGTTGGTCGACTCGACGGTGGCGACGGCGTCGGACGCCACCCGGGCGGCGTCGTTGGCGGAGGTCGCGATCTCACGGATCGAGGCGCCCATCTGCTCCGCGCCGGCGGCGACGGTGCTGACGTTTCGCGAGACCTCCTGGGCAGCCCCGGACACCACGCCCGACTGGACGCTGGTCTCCTCGGCGCCGGCGGCGATCTGGTGGCTGGAGGCCGAGAGCTCCTCCGAGGCGGCGGCGAGCGAGTCGGACGAGGCGAGCACATCGGCCATGAGCTCCCGGAGCCGAGAGTTCGCGCTGTCCAAGGACGCAGCCATCTGCCCGACCTCGTCGCGCACGGTGACGTTCGCGGAGTGGGTCAGGTCGCCCGCGGCGAGCGCGTCGGCCACGCTCTTGACCTTCGCCAGGTTGCGAGCGATCGTCGCGGCCACCATCCACCCCAGGCCGAGGGCAAGCAGCGCGCCGATCACGAGGATCGCGATCTCGAGCGTCCGCAACGAGTGGTACTTGTCGGTCGAGCTGGCCGCACTCGCCTTCGCTGCGGACATCTCCAGCTTCACGTCCTGGTCGAGCGCGTCGAGGGCCTGGTCGAAGGAGTCGTTCTTCTCCGACGCGGCGTACCAACCTGCCGGGTCGTTGCTGACGGCCAGCGGGGTCAGCGTCGTGTTGACGTAGTCGAGCCCATCGTCGAAGGCGGCCCGCGCCTGGGAGATCAGCTCCGGGGTCCCCGCGGTGGTGGGGGTGCCCTTGTAGGCGGTCTCGTCCTTGGTGTACTGGGCTGCGGCGGCCTTGAGCTTCTCGAGGATCTGCTTGGTCGTCTCTGCCGACGGAGTCAGCGCGGCCTGTTGGGACAGGGAGCGGATGTCGCCGATGTCGGTGCGCATGGCCGCCGCGTAGGCGATGCCCAGGGTGTTCTGCTCGTAGGAGTGCTGGCTGCGGTCAGCGAGGCTGCCCATCCCGACCATGCCGGCGAGTCCGACGACCAGCGCGGCCACGACCGCCGCGCCCACCGCGGCCAGGACCTTCGCCTTGACCGGCAGGTCGCCCACGCGAAGCGACCTCCGCGGCGCAGCTACTTCTGACGTCACAGTCCCGCTCAGCGAACTCGACATATCGGCACTCCAGTCTCGGGGCCTGCCGACTAGTGGCACGCCATCGTGAGACTCTCGGCCAGTCGAACCGAACCCTGAGAGGTTGGGATCGACCAGACGAGGCCGGGACCTCACGCCGCGATGGCGTTCAGCCGCCTCGGACCTGCCGCCGCAGTCGCACCCGCTCGACCGGCTGACCACCGGCCAGGTGTCCGGCGACGATCTCCTCGGCGGCGCCGGCGTCGACCGCGCCGTACCAGACGTCGTCGGGCTGGACGGTCACCACGGGGGCGTGGTTGCAGGGGAGCTGGCAGCCGGTGTGGGTGACGAGTACGTCGTCGTCGCCGAGGTCGTGGCGCATCAACGCGAGCACGAGGGCGACCCAAGAATCCTCGGCGCCGGAAGCGGTGCAGCGCGGGCCGCGACAGACCAGCACCTGGCGACGGTGGCGGTTCACGTCCTCCCAGGCGGGGGAGGTGAGGCCGGGGCCGCCGTGGGTGATCGGGCGGGCCCGGGCGACCAGGTCGCCGAAGGACGCCTCATCGGTCAGCGCACCTGGGGTGGTGGCGAGCTCGGGGACGTCCTCGCCGTACGCCCGCCACCAGTGCGCGGCGATCCGGCGCACCCAGGAGGCGCCCGGGCCGTCGTGGCCGCCGGCGACCGGCACCAGGACCACCCGCGGGGTGCCGTCGTCGGCGAGCCGGTCGAGCACGGTGACCAGCGACGGGGTCGCGAGCTGGAGGAACGCGAGCTCGGCGCCCAGGCGGTCGGCCTGCGACCGCAGCTCGTGGCGGCGGGTGGCGTCGGTCGGCGAGGTGCCGACCAGGACGTACGTCGTCATCGTGCCGGCAACGTACCAGCCGGTGAGCCGGTGAGCCGGTGAGCCGGTGGCCGGACGGCCCGTTCGCCCCGTAGGCTGCGTCCAGCGAACGCCAATGGAAGCCGGTGTGAATCCGGCACAGTCGCGCTGCTGTGACACCGCCTCGGCGGTGAAGTCAGACCCGGGCGTTCGTGATCACTCACACCACCAGGGCGCATCACCCTGAGGAGGACCCCATGTCGCAGTCGACGACCGCACCGGCCAGCACCGCCGTCGAGGTGCCCACCATCCCGCTCGGCGAGCTCGCCCCCTGGGCGCTGTTCTTCGGGCTGCTCGGGGCGCTGGTGTTGTTCTTCATCAGCGCCGACCAGGGCGCGGTCTCGCTCCCGGCCGGCACCGCGATCCACGAGTGGGTGCACGACGGCCGGCACCTGCTCGGGTACCCCTGTCACTGACCCGGCGCCCGCGTCTCCCACTCGTCGCTGCCTCCCGCTGCCCGCAAGCCGGGACAGCGGTCGTCGAGGCACGCCTTCTGAACGGACAGCTCCCGTGAACCCACGCGCCTTTCTCATCCGTGGCCTGCTGGCGGGCCTGGTCGCCGGCCTGGCCACGTTCTTCGTCGCCCACCAGGTCGGTGAGCCTCACGTCGAGGCCGCGATCGCCCTGGAGGAGGCCGGCGAGCACACCCACTCCCACGACGAGGCCCACTCCCACGACGACGGCGACCAGGTCTCCCGTGACACCCAGCGCACCTGGGGCCTGCTGACCGGCTCCCTCGCGGTCGGCGTCGCACTCGGCGGCATCGTCGCCCTCGTCGCGGCGGCCCTGGTCGGCCGCACCGGCCGGCTGCTGCCCGGCCAGACGGTCGCGCTGGTCTCCCTGCTGGGCTTCGTGGCGGTGGCGCTCGTGCCCTTCCTGAAGTACCCCGCCGCGCCGCCCGGCGTCGGCAGCGGCGACACCATCGGTGAGCGGACCGCGCTCTACTTCGGCTTCCTGGCCGTGTCAGTGCTCGCGGCCGCGGTCGCGACGTACGCCGCGGTCCGGCTGCGTGATCGGTTCGGCACGTACACCGGCACCGTTGCTGGCGTGGGCGGCTACGTCGTCGTGATGGTGGTCGCGGGTCAGGTGTTCGGGAGCATCAACGAGATCAGTGATTTCCCGGCCGACACGCTCTGGTACTTCCGGCGCGCCTCGCTGATCACGCTGGCCACGATGTGGGGCGTCCTCGGGTTCGCCCTCACCGGGCTGGTGTCGCGCCTGTTCCGCCAGCAGACCGCCGACGCCGACCGGCGGGCGCTGGCCGCCAGTCTGTGACTGACGTGTCTGCCCGTTGCGCGGAGACCGCCCAGAACTGAACTCCTACGCACCCTCGGGCCTAGAGTCCGTTGTCCCACCGCACAGGCGCTCCCTCGCGCCTTCGGCCCTAGGCTGCTAGTTCAGCGCAAGACCGTGTTCAAGTCGAGTCGGACACCTGCGTTTGATGGCCGCGGGAGCCCCGACTGGCCATCGTCAGGGAGCGTCGTGCCGCCCCAGAGGTACACGGTGTCCGAATCGGATACCGCACCTGGCGTGGTCTCCTCGCGGGGACCAAGTTCCCCGCCCTTCGCCGCGTTCGCGCAGGAGACGTCGGAACCGTCCCACCAGCACCAGCCTCGATCAGTCGCCCAGAGGGAGAAGTTCTCCGTGTTGACCGGCGGGTAGGTGGACGAGGAGGGAGCGAAGTCGCCTTCGGCCGCCTGCGCCCATCCGGTAGCCGAGAATCGCCAGAGGGCACCTGCTCCGGCCCCACCGGCCCGTCCGACCGCGATCAAGTCGCCGGCCGCCGAGCCGAGGACCGGCCTCTGCCCTCCGCTCCAGTCTGGGAGCCCCTCGAGTTCATGCCAGCTGTGTCCCTTCAACTCGGCGACTCGCCCGGAGTCGTCGACAGCCACCGCCGTGCCCTTCCAAGCGACGAGCTGGACGATGTTGTGGAGGCCGGTGGGCGACAGCGCTGTCCATCGAGATGTTGCTGGGTCGAAGATCGACGAGTCGTGGCCGTCGGCGGGGCAGCGGCCGGTGGTCACGATGACGTCGTCGACCAGTGCGGCCAGCGAAGGACAGTTCGGCGAGTCCGCGACGGCCTCCCACTGACCCGACATGTCGTAGACCGCTGCATCCGATAGCGCCATGGATCCAGAGCGTCCACCAGCGACGAGTACACCGTTGCCGATCTCGACCGCCACAGCGCCGCTACGTGCCTTGAGCGGGGATTCGGGGAGCGCCGTCCAGGCACCGAGGTCGGGGTCGTAGATCGCGCCGTCCGAGGCCGCACCGGTGTCAGTGGTGGTCCCTCCTTCCGGAGACGAACTGACACCGGTGTTGCTCTGCGCATCGGAAGCCGCACCGCCCCACACGAACAACCCGCCGCGCTCCCAGGTGACTGCGGGATCGGTGCGCGCCGTCAGGTCGACAGCGGGAAGAAGCGTGACGCCCGCCGGTGGTTGTTCTGCCGTCGGGGCGGTGGGCTGATGAGGAAGGTACGCCGAGGCGAGCACGCCGCCGAGGGCTGCAACGGCGACGGTCGCACCGGTAGTGGCCAGTCGCCGCCGGCGAATCGCGCGCGAGCGACGCAGCGTTTGCTGAAGCGCATCGGACGGATCGACTGCCAGCACTGCTGCATCAGCGGGCGCGGTCTCCCGGGCCGTTCGCCAGCAGGTCGCCGAGACGGAGCGACGGGCGCGGGCCGCCTGCCTCTGACCTGCCCCGAGACGTCATACGGAAGATGGAACCGCTTGCTCCGTCCGTATGACGTCCTGGGGAGCGGCCGGCCCACGTTCAGCCCGGCGCCCGCATCGGGCAACCTTCGAACTCCCGGCCGGTAGCGTCCAGGGGTGCCTCTGGAACTGTGGTCCCTCATCGTCGACGACTACGACTCGGCGATCGACTTCTTCACCCGGACGCTGGGCTTCGAGCTCGCCGAGGACTCGCCGTCCGTGACCACCGACGGCCGCCCGAAGCGCTGGGTCGTCGTACGCCCGGCCGATGGTGGGCCTGGGCTCCTGCTCGCTCGGGCGGACGGGCCGGAGCAGGTCGCTGCCATCGGGCGCCAGTTCGCCGGACGGGTGGGGCTGTTCCTCCGGGTCTCCGACTTCGACGCCACCCTCGACCGCGTCATCGAGAGTGGGTGTGAGCTGGTCCGACCGCCCCGCGCGGAGAGCTATGGCCGGGTGTGCGTCTTCCGTGATCCGTGGGGCAACCTCTGGGACCTCCTCGGCGAGGGCGGCTAGTACCGCCCTCATGGGCAGGGCCTGTGATGCCGTGCCCGTCGACCATCGTGGACGAGACCACAGCTCGCTTCAGGTAGCGTTCGGGTGCGGTCATCTCAGCGGTAACGGACGCGCGGGGTCCTCGGCGAAGCCGAGAACTGAGGCTGAGTGAAGTCCCGGCGTCGCTCTCACCAGTGCCTTCCCGGAAGGCGCCGCGCTCCGGGCTCAAACGGTGCGAGACGAACGGATCCGCCGGGGCCCGTGCGTTCGCACATGTCGATGTCAGTTCGTTCCCAGCCAGGCCGCTGCAGGCAAGATTGCGGAGTGACGCAGTCCGAGATGAGCGATTCGCACGAACCCGCGGTTGATCGGTCTGAGCGGGCGCTGCTTGCTCACCTGGACACGATTGCGGCCTGGCTCGCGCTGGAGGACCCCTGGCCGGGGTACGTCGACCTGATGCTGCTCTTCGGTGGCTCGATGCCACCCACGTGGAAGACCGCAGTTGACGCCGTGACTGCCAACGAGGTCGGCACGTTGATGGTGGTCGGCGGCCGCGGACACACCACCGACGCGGTGCTGGTCACGATGGGACTTGACCCAACCTCGTCGCAGGCGCAAGGAACCTCCGAGGCGGAGTTGATCGCTACGTGGCTGCGCGAGCATCACGGCATCGAGGACGTGCTGCTCGAGGCCCGATCCACGAACTGCGGAGACAACGTCACCCTCGCCGAACAGGTCGCAGCTCAGCAGGGTCTGCGACCACGCACCGTTGCACTCGTCCAGGACCCCACCATGCAACGCCGGATGGATGCACGCTTCCGACGTGCCTGGTCACTGGGGGACGCGATTGCCGTGAACCGGCCAGGCCCAGACAGCCGCGACGCGTGGCCCTGGCACCGATGGGTGTCCCTCGTGATGGGCGAGGTCCCGCGACTCCGTGATGACACCGACGGGTACGGGCCACGCGGACGCGACTTCATCGCCCACGTCGATCTGGCCCAGGACGTCGAGAACGCCTACCAGGCGCTGCAGGCCGCCCGCCCGGACTGGCTCCGCACGATCCCGTGACGACAGACGCACGCTCGTGCTCCGCTCGGGCGCGCGCTCATGTCCATGTGCGGGTGGGAGGGCACCGACTACGTGTTCCCGTGGAGCGTGTCGGTGAGGCCCGCCCTGCGAAGGATCTCGTCAACGACGTCGGGGAGCGGTCGGGTGGCGTCGATGACCACCCCGACCCGGGGGATGTCGGCTTTCGAGCCGTGCAGTCGGACGATGAGGTCGCGTTCGGATCGCGTGGAGCCCCACTCGTCCGGCGGCCGTTCGTCGAGACGTCGGTGCAGGGTGTCGATGTCGATGTCGAGCACGAAGACCTCGTCGAACAGGTCGAGGAACGCCGAGAAGTTGCGGGAGCCTCCGCAGAAGAAGGTCGCGCGGTCCTGCCGGTCGGTCACCATCGCGCGCACCCGATCGACATCCCAGATGTGGTGCTCGTGGTCGGCGGTGTCGGTCGGCTCTCCGGTCTCGGGATTGCCTTGGTACGCCAGTTCCCTGTCACCGTTGACGGCCTGGTAGCCGCGCCGGTTCAGCTCTCGGCACACCGAGGTCTTGCCCGTGGCGGAGACGCCCTCGACCAGGTAGTTGCGAAGGCCCACGCAGGAAGTATCGCCCGGCGCTTGGTCGACCGACATCCGAAGCTGCCGCGACCGGCGCGGGTCTGCCCTTACCCAATCTCTGCATGCCTACCGATCTGGACGGCCGCGCGTCGGCCCGTACTCCACCCACGGGTGCGAAGGATCGAGTGCCGGATCCTGGCCGGGCCCCTGGACGAGATCGACTGAGATCCCGAGCGCTCGACAGAAGTCGTAGACATGCGTCGACAGCAACCGGGCTCGAAGGTCGATCACGTGGTCAGTTGCTGACCCCAGGTGGGTATGAGGAAAGGACGTCACGACGTCACCTGTGTCTCGCCTGAACACGATCACGTCACAGCATCTCCGAGGGTCGAAGTCGCCCGCCAGCAAGCCCAAGAGGCCAGGCGAAGCAGCCAGTCGCGCGCAACCAGCATCGCCATCCGGCGTCGACTGACTCGCCCATACTCACCACGGACGCCGAACCATCGGGCCGCGAGAGCGCCTTCCTCCGACATGACCATGATCTTGCCGCTCGTCGACGCGCCCCGACGGCAATCCTCCCGGATCTCCACATCCCGTGCGCAGCCGGGCTGCGCCTCGGCGTGGCGAGCCGAGGCGTCAGCCGCGCGCCCGCACCCAGGCGACGGCATCGTCGACGGAGGGCACGGTGGTGACACCGGCGGGCGCGGGCGGGCGGCGTACGACGACGACCGGGACGCCCAGCTCGGCGGCGGCCCGCAGCTTGGGGAACGTCGCGGCCCCGCCGGAGTCCTTGGTGACGAGCACGTCGCTCTCGTGGCGCCACATCAGCTCGCGCTCGCCGTCCAGGGTGTAGGGCCCGCGGCTGAACAGGACCTCCCACGTCTCGGGCAGGTCCATCTCCGGCGGATCCACCACGCGGGCGAGGACGTGCCGGTCGCCGAGCGCCGGGACGTAGCGGGCCAGCTCCTGCCGCCCGACCGTGAGGAACGGGCGCCGGCCCAGGGCTGCCGCCAGGGTCGCCGCCTCGTCGTTGCTGTCGGCCACGTGCCACGCGGGATCCAGGTCCCACCCCGGCCGCTCGAGACGCAGCAAGGGGACGCCCTCGAGCGCGCAGGCGGCCACTGCGTTCGCGGTCATGCCGGTCGCGAACGGGTGGGTCGCGTCGACCACGACGTCGTACGACGCCAGCGCGGCCCGCAGCCCGTCGACGCCGCCGAACCCGCCGATCCGGGTCTCGCCGACCGGCATCCGCGGCCGGGCCACCCGACCCGCGAGGGACGTCGTGACGTCGACGCCGGCGTCGACCAGCAGCCGGGCGAGCTCGCGCGCCTCGCCCGTGCCGCCCAGCAGCAGCACCTTCATGACTCTCTCCCTATCGTCAGGGTCGGCAGGTCCGGTGCGCCGGCGCGCGCCAGCGACAGCAGCGCATCGACGTCGAGGTGCTCCTCGACGAGGTCGGCCAGCAGCTCGAGCCGCCGCTCGCGCGCCGCGGGGAACGACGCGGAGCTGGTCACGCCGAGGGCCTGCGCGAGGTACGCCGCACGGTGGGCGTCGTCCTCCAGCGCCCCGTGGACCATCGTGCCGGTGACCGGTCCGGCGGTCCGCTCGCCCACCACGCGGCCGTGGTGGATCTCGTAGCCCGCGGGCTCGTGGCGGCGCAGCACCTTCTCCGGGGTGAACGTCGTGGCGAGGTCGAGCAGGCCGAGGCCGTCGACCGTGCGCGGTGCCCCCTCCACGCCATCGGGGTCGGCGATCGTGCGGCCCAGCATCTGGCAGCCGCCACAGATGCCGAGCACCGGCCGGCCCGCACGGGCGTGCGCGAGGATCGCCTGGTCCAGCCCCCGCGACCGCAGCCACGCGAGGTCGCTGATCGTCGCGCGGGTGCCGGGCAGCACGACGAGGTCGGCGTCGGCGAGGTCGCGTGGACGCGCCGCGAACACGACGTCGAGGTCCGGCTCCAGGCCGAGCGCGTCGACGTCGGTGAAGTTGCTGATCCGGGGGAGTCGCACCACCGCGACCCGCATCCGCGCGGTCTCCTGGTTGCGCCGGCCCTCCAGGTCGAGCGCGTCCTCGGAGTCGAGCCAGAGGTCGGGGTGCCACGGGAGAACGCCGTGCACGGGCCGCCCGGTGATCGACTCCAGCTGTCGCAGCCCGGGCTCGAGCAGCCCGAGGTCGCCGCGGAACTTGTTGACGACGAAGCCCGCCACCAGCGCCTGGTCGGCCGGCTCGAGCAGCGCCAGCGTGCCGACCATCGACGCGAACAGCCCGCCGCGGTCGATGTCGCCGACCACGACCACCGGCAGGCCGGCGTGCCGGGCGAGCCCCATGTTGACGTAGTCGCTGGGCCGCAGGTTGATCTCCGCCGGGCTGCCAGCTCCCTCGGCGACGACGACCTCGAACCGGCCGGCGAGGTCGTCGTACGCCGCGTGCGCCACCCGCGCGAGGTGGGCGCGGCCGGTCTCCCAGTCGGTGGCCGACACCTCGCCCGCGGGCCGCCCCATCACGACCACGTGGCTGCGTCGGTCGGACCCGGGCTTGAGCAGCACCGGGTTCATCGCGGGCTCCGGCGTGACCCGCGCGGCCAGCGCCTGCACCCACTGCGCGCGGCCGATCTCGGCGGTGGCGCCGTCGCGGTCGAGGCAGACCATCGAGTTGTTCGACATGTTCTGCGCCTTGTACGGCGCCACCGCGACGCCGCGTCGTGCGAACGCCCGGCACAGCCCCGTGGTGACGACGCTCTTGCCGGCGTCGGACGTCGTGCCCGCGACCAGCAGGCCACTCATGCCGGCGCCCGCAGCAGGAAGACGTCCATCACCCAGCCGGCCGCGTCCTTCGCGCGGTCGCGGGCGGCCTCGATCTCGCTGAGGACGTCGCCGACGCGTCCGGCCACGAGCTCCTCGGCGGCGGTGCCGAGGTTGGCTCCCCACCACATCGACCAGCCCTCCAGGCCGGTGAGGTCGAGGTGCGCGTTGAGCATGACGCAGAGGTTCGTCTGCCCGGCCGCGACGTCCTCCCGCAGCCGACGTCCGGTGGTCACGTGCACGGGCTGAGCGACGGGGTGCAGCACGAGCCGGTGTCGCGCGGCCAGCAGCTGCGGAGCGCTGATGCCCGGCAGCACGTCGTACTCGATCGGCAGCCGCTCGGCGAGCTGCTCGACGATGCGGATCGTGGAGTCGTAGAGCGACGGGTCGCCCCACACCAGGAACGCGGCGGTGCCGCCGCGCTCGCGCAGCACGGTCTCGTACGCCGCGACGCGCGCCTCGTGCCAGTCGGCGACCGCGCGCTCGTAGTCGGCCTCGTCGCGGTCGCGCGGCGGGTCCGGCACCGCGACGACCTCGACCCCGTGGGCGTCCGCGATCGCCCGACGGGCAGCCAGGAGGCCGTCGTCAGTGTTCTTCGCGGCGGCGATCACGTAGTCGCAGCCGCGCAGGACTTCGGCCGCCTCGGGCGTCACGTGCTGCGGGCCCATCCCGACGCCGATGATGTGCACGTGAGTCATCACGACTCACCTCCTTCGAGGTCGCCCTCGACCTCCAGATAGACCTTCTGCAGTGATGCCAGCGTCTCAGCATCGGGCTCGGCCCACAGCCCGCGCTCGGCGGCCTCGTGCAGGCGCTCGACGATCCCGCGCAGCGCCCACGGGTTGGAGGTGCGCAGGAACTGCTGGTTGGTCTCGTCGAGCACGTACGACGCTGCCAGCGACTCGTACATCCAGTCGTGCACCACCCCGGCGGTCGCGTCGAAGCCGAACAGGTAGTCCACGGTCGCGGCCAACTCGAAGGCGCCCTTGTAACCGTGGCGCTGCATCGCGCCGATCCACCGCGGGTTGACCACCCGGGCCCGGAACACCCGGTTGGTCTCCTCCTGCAGGGTGCGGGTCCGCACGGCGTCCGGCGAGGTGGAGTCGCCGACGTACGCCTTGGGGTCCGCGCCGGTGAGCGCGCGGACGGTGGCGATCATCCCGCCGTGGTACTGGAAGTAGTCGTCGGAGTCGGCGATGTCGTGCTCGGTGCTGTCGACGTTCTTGGCCGCGACCTTGATGCGGCGGTACGCCGTGCGCATGTCGTCCGCGGCCGGAGCGCCGTCCAGCCCGCGGCCGTAGGCGAAGCCGCCCCACGCTGTGTAGACCTCCGCGAGGTCGTGGTCGTCGCGCCAGCTGCCGGACTCGACGACCTGGAGGATGCCCGCGCCGTACGACCCCGGCTTGGATCCGAAGATCCGCGTGGTCGCGCGCCGGGCGTCGCCGTGCTCGGCCAGGTCGGCGCGGGCGTGGGCGCGCACGTAGTTGAGCTCGTCGGGCTCGTCGAGCTCCGCCACGAGCAGGACCGCGTCGTCGAGCATCGCCACGACGTGGGGGAACGCGTCGCGGAAGAACCCGGAGATCCGCACGGTGACGTCGATGCGCGGGCGACCCAGCTCGGCCAGGTCGATCACGGCCAGGTGGTTGACCCGCCGCGACATCTCGTCCCACTCGGGGCGTACGCCGAGCAGGGCGAGCACCTCGGCCACGTCGTCGCCGGAGGTGCGCATGGCGCTGGTGCCCCACACCGAGAGGCCCACGGACGTCGGGTGCTCACCAGTCTCGTCGAGGTAGCGCTGCACCAGCGACTCCGCCATCGCCTGCCCCGTCTGCCACGCGAGCCGGGAGGGGATCGCCCGCGGGTCGACGGTGTAGAAGTTGCGCCCGGTCGGCAGCACGTTGACCAGCCCGCGCAGCGGCGAGCCGGACGGCCCGGCGGCGACGTACCCGCCGTCGAGCGCGTGCAGCAGCGTGTCCAGCTCGGCGCTGGTGCCGGCCAGGCGGGGCACCACCTCGGTCGCGGCGAACCGCAGCACTCGCTGCACTGCCGGGTCGTCGTGCAGCGCGTCCACGGCTGCCGGGTCCCAACCGGCCTCCTCCATGGCGACGACCAGCTCGCGGGCCTGCTCCTCGTAGGCGTCGACGGTCGCCGTGGCGGCGCCGTCGGTCAGGCCGAGCGCGGCCCGCAGTCCGGTCACCGCGTCGCCGACCCCGCCCCACACCTGGGAGGCGCGCAGGATCGCCAGCACCAGGTTGACCCGGGCCTCGCCGGTCGGGGCGTGGCCGAGCACGTGCAGGCCGTCGCGGATCTGCACGTCCTTGATCTCGCAGAGCCAGCCGTCGACGTGCAGGATGAAGTCGTCGAAGTCGTCGTCCTCGGGGCGCTCGTCCAGCCCCAGGTCGCGGTGCAGCTCGGCCGCCCGCATCAGCGCCCAGATCTCGCCGCGGATGGCGGGCAGCTTGCCGGGGTCCATCGCCGCGATGTTGCCGTACTCGTCGAGCAGCTGCTCCAGCCGCGCGATGTCGCCGTACGTCTCCGCGCGCGCCATCGGCGGGATCAGGTGGTCGATGATCGTGGCGTGCGCGCGGCGCTTGGCCTGCGCGCCCTCGCCGGGGTCGTTGACCAGGAACGGGTAGAAGAGCGGCAGGCTCCCGAGCGCGGCGTCGGTGCCGCAGCCTGGGGAGAGGGCGGCGTTCTTGCCGGGCAGCCACTCCAGCGAGCCGTGCTTGCCGACGTGCACAACCGCGTGCGCGCCGAAGCCGCCCTCGGCCTCGGGGGCCTCGAGCCAGCGGTACGCCGCGAGGTAGTGGTGGGTCGGCGCGAGGTCGGGGTCGTGGTAGATCGCGACCGGGTTCTCCCCGAAGCCGCGCGGCGGCTGGATCATCAGCACGACGTTGCCGGCGACCAGCGTCGCCAGCACGATCTCGCCGGCGTCGTTGACGAACAGCCTGCCGGGCGCCTCGCCCCACGCCTGCGCCATCTCCTGGCGCAGCGCGGCCGGCAGATCGGCGGTCCACGCGGCGTACTGCTCGGCGCTGATGCGGACGTGGGCGTCGGTGAGCTGGCCCGACGTCAGCCACTCCTCGTCCTGGCCGCCGGCCGCGATCATCGCGTGGATCAGGGCGTCACCGGCCTCGGTGTCGTCCTCGAGGTCGAGCCCCGGCACGGCGCCGGGCGCTCCGAGGTCGTAGCCCGCGTCGCGCATCCGCCGCAGCAGGCGGATCGTCGACACCGGGGTGTCGAGGCCGACGGCGTTGCCGATCCGCGCGTGCTTGGTTGGGTACGCCGAGAGCACCAGCGCGACCTTCTTCTCGGCGTTCGGCACGTGGCGGAGTCGGGCGTGGTTGACCGCGATCTGGGCCACCCGCCGGCAGCGCTCGGCATCCGCGACGTAGCGGGGGAGCCCGTCCTGGTCGATCTCCTTGAACGAGAACGGCACCGTGATGATCCGCCCGTCGAACTCCGGGATCGCGATCTGGTTGGCCGAGTCGAGCGGGGTCACGCCGTCGGCGTTCGCCTCCCACTCCGCGCGGCTGCTGGTGAGGCAGAGCCCTTGCAGGACTGGGATGTCGAGCGCGGAGATCCGCTGGACGTCCCAGGTCTCGTCGTCCCCGCCGGCACTCACCGAGGCGGGCACGCTGCCGCCG
Source organism: Nocardia sp. 149-1B (assembly GCF_057747975.1). Classification (NCBI taxonomy): domain Bacteria; kingdom Bacillati; phylum Actinomycetota; class Actinomycetes; order Mycobacteriales; family Nocardiaceae; genus Nocardia; species Nocardia sp. 149-1B. Next base: position 2,702,146 of record NZ_CM173233.1, on the reverse strand, counting down.
GCGGCGAGCACGGTGACCACCAGCGCGTCGAGAGTGCCGAGCGCGTCGAAGAGGTCGTCGGGTGCGCTGCGCAACGACCCCGCGAAGATCGGCACGCCGACCGCCTGGCCCGTCGCGTCCACCGCGTCGGCCAGCGCATGCACGAACGCCGTGTTCCCACTGGCCTCGTGGGCCCGGTAGTACAGGATCCCGACCCGGACGTCGGTGGTTGAGGTGCGAGCGGAGCGCGCATGCGCGGTGGTTGAGGTGCGAGCGGAGCGAGCCTCGAAACCACCATCCGGCTCAGGGGACGCATCGGTGGTTGAGGTGCGAGCGGAGCGAGCGTGCTCGGTGGTTGAGGTGCGAGCGGAGCGAGCCTCGAAACCACCGCGCTCGGCGTACCCCCACGCGGGGATGACCTCGGGCGGCTCGAACCCGGTGCCGGTGAGCAGCACGGTGTCGGAGAGGAACGCGTGCAGCTGGGCGAGGTTGGCCGGACCTCCCTCGGCGAGGTAGTGGTGCGCCTCGGCCGCCACGCCGATCGGCACTGTGGAGAGCTCCATCAGCTCCGCGCTCGGCTGCGCCTCGCCCCCCAGCACCACGACCGGCCGCCCGGGCCCGAAGACGTGCTCGCGCCACGGCTCGAGGTCGTGCGGCGACCCCAGCATCCGGACGACGACGAGGTCGACGTCGTCGAGAGCCGGGAGCGAGCGGCTGGGGTTGGCCCCGAGCCAGTCTGCGCCGCTGGCCCGCGCCGAGAGCAGGTCGGTGTCGGACGTGGACAACAGGCAGATGCGTGGGGTCGCGGCCATGGCCGGCTTCCTCCTCCGGGGTTCTCGCCCCGTCTAGCGGTCGGATCGAACCCAGGTCAGTGTCTGGCTGGCGGCCCTCTCGGGCTGCGTCACAGTGGCGGAACCGCCCCGGAGTCTCACCGGGTTCCTGCGCCAAGGGCGTGGCCGCAGCCTACGGCAGGAGGCTGGGCCCGGCCGACGCGGACATGCGCGGCACTCCCGTCGGACGAACCACTCAGCGGCGCCCCGGCGCCTCGGCGAGCGGGAGCCGGACCTCGACGTGGAGTCCGCCGCCCGGTCGCGGGGCGAGCGTGAGGCTCCCGCCGTGCGCCCGCGCGATGCTGTCGACGATCGCGAGGCCTAGCCCGGCGCCCGCGTGCTCGTCGTGCACGCGCTCGCTGCCGCGCTGGAACGGCTCGGCCAGGGTGGCGACGAGCTCGGCGCTCAGCGGCGAGCCCGTGTTCTCCACGGTGAGCACGGCGCTGAGCCGGTCGGTCCCGGTGGTGACCCAGACGGCACCTCCGCCCGGCCGGTTGTGGACGACGGCGTTGTGGACGAGGTTGGTCGCCAGCTGCAGCAGCAGGGGAGGAGAGCCGACGGTCGCGGCGGCGGCAGCAGCGGTCTCGATCGTCACGTGGTGCTTGCCGGCGATCGGGACCAGGGTCTCGGTGGCCTCCTCCGCGGCCAGCGACAGGTCGACGGGCTCTCGCGTGAAGGAGCCCCTGTCGGCGCGGGTGAGCAGGAGCAGCGCCTCGGTGAGGTCGATGGCCCGCAGGTTGACCGCGTGGAGACGCTCGAGGAGCGCGTCCATGTCCCGCTGAGCATCCTTGCGGGCGACGTCGAGAAGGGTCTGCGTGATGGCGAGCGGTGTCCGGAGCTCGTGGGAGGCGTTGGCAGCGAAGCGCTGCTGCTCGACCACCTGGGCCTCGACCCGGGCGAGCATGGCGTCGAATGCGTCGGCGAGCTCGCGGAACTCGTCCCGGCGGCCCGGCAGCCGGATCCGGTGGGAGAGCGAGCCCCTCGTGGCCGCGCGAGTCGCGTCCGTGATGCGGGTCAGCGGGGCGAGCATCCGACCGGCCAGGACCCAGCCCCCGGCGAGGCCGAAGACCAGGAGGACCACCAGGACAACGGCCGCCGCCGGGGCGTAGGCGCGCAGGAAGAACGAGCTGTTGCCGGGGACGAGGCCACCGATCGCACGGATCACCCAGTCGGGGACGTGCTCCACCATGACGTCGGAGGTCCGGCTCGGCCTCCCGACCGCCCACGCCGCCGCCAGCATGAGGAAGACGGCCAGCAGGAGGAACCCGGCATAGCTCAGGGTGAGCTTGAGCCGGACACTCGGCCCAGGCGCTCTAGGCACGGGCTCCGCCGTCACGTTCGATGGGCGGTGCGGTGTCGATCCGGTAGCCGACTCCGGCAACGGTCGCGATGACCCAGGGCGTGCCGAGACGCTTGCGCAGAGCCGACACGGTGATGCGCACGGCATTCGTGAACGGGTCGGCGTTCTCGTCCCACGCCCGCTCGAGCAGCTCCTCGGCGCTCACGACGCCGCCCTCGGCGGCAACGAGGACCTCGAGCACGGCGAACTGCTTGCGGGTGAGGGCTACGTACCGGCCGTCGCGATAGACCTCGCGCCTGAAGGGGTCCAGACGCAGGCCGGCGATCTCTCGCACCGGCGGCCTGTTGTTGGCCCGCCGCCGGTCCAGGGCCCGGAGCCGGAGCACGAGCTCCTGCAGCTCGAAGGGCTTGGTGAGGTAGTCATCCGCGCCGATCCGGAACCCGGTGGCCTTGTCGTCGAGCCGGTCGGCGGCGGTGAGCATGAGGATCGGCATACCACTCCCCGAGGCCACGATGCGCCCGGCGATCTCGTCCCCCGACGGGCCGGGGATGTCGCGATCGAGGACCGCGATGTCGTAGGCGTTGACGCTCAGCAGCTCCAGCGCGGTGTCGCCGTCGCCGGCGAGGTCGGCGGCGATGGCTTCCAGTCGCAGTCCGTCGCGGATGGCCTCGGCCATGTAGGGCTCGTCCTCGACGACCAGCACACGCATCCTTCGATGCTACGAGCGGGTGCATTTCGCGGACGTATGGAAAGCCGCATACGCCGTGGCAACGCCGTCCTTCCTTGACTGGCGGCATGTTCCCCCTCAGAACGGCGAGCGCGCCCGAGCCTCGGCGTCTCCGTCTCGCAGTCGCCGGCGCGGCGAGCGCGGTCGTCGTCGTCCTCGGCGCCCTCGGCTGCCCGTCGCTGTCCTCGTCAGCTGCCTCGTTCGCCACCTTGGTCCGCGGCGACGAGCACGGCGGCCTCGGGGAGGCGGACGGCGTCACGCCCGACGGCACGACGCCCTTCGACCAGACCCCCGCCGTCGACAGGCTCGACCCGGGCCTTCTCCGCGCCCTGCGGCGCGCGGCGCTCGATGCTCACCGGGCCGGGACCGACATCGTGGTCAACAGCGGCTGGCGCTCAGCGACCTACCAGGAGCAGCTCCTCCGGGAGGCGATCTCGCAGTACGGCTCTGCCGAGGAGGCCGCACGCTGGGTGGCTTCGCCCGAGACGTCGCCTCATGTCACCGGCCGGGCCGTCGACGTCGGGGGCTCCGGTGCCGCGGCGTGGCTCTCCGAGCATGGCGCGGCGTACGGGCTGTGCCAGATCTACCGCAACGAACCCTGGCACTTCGAGCTGCGCCCCGACGCTGAGGCTCACGGATGCCCGCAGCCGTTCGACGACCCCACGCAGGACCCGAGGACGCGGCAGTGAGCCTGAGGGTCGAGCCCATCAGCGTTGCCGACCACCTGGCGTTCGTGAGGACCCAGCGCTCGGTCAGCTTCCTCCAGACGCCCGCTTGGGGCCGGGTCAAGACCCACTGGCGCAGTGAGTGCCTCGGCTGGTACGACGGCCCGGACCTGGTGGGCGCCGGACTCGTCCTCCACCGGCCCGTGCCGAGGCTCGAGCGCTTCACCCTGGCCTACCTGGCCGAGGGCCCGGTGATCGACTGGTCCAGCGGCATCGACCGGTGGCTCGGCCCCCTCGCCGGGCACCTGAAGGCGCGTCGCGCCTTCGCGATCCGGATGGGTCCGCCCGTGCGCACCGCCACGTGGAGTGCTGCCGAGGTCAAGCGCGGCATCGCCGACCCGGCGGTCCGGCGGCTCACCGAGATCCCCGGGGGGGCGAGGGACGGCACCGGCGCGCGGGTGACCCGGCAGCTCCGGGACGCCGGCTGGCTACGCCAGAGTCCGATCGACGGCTTCGGGCCCGGGCATCCGCAGTTCACCTACGAGCTCGCGCTGCGCCAGCCCGACGGACGGCCCAGGGGAGAGTCGGAACTGCTCGCCGGTATGAACCAGCTCTGGCGCCGCAACATCAAGCGGGCCGCGAGCGAGGGCGTCGAGGTCACGACCTCGGTCGCGGCCGATGAGCTGGCGGTCTTCCACGAGCTCTACGTCCACACGGCCGGGCGCGACCGGTTCACGCCGCGGCCGTTGCACTACTTCGAGACCATGCTCGCGGCGTTGAGTGCCGAGGACCCCGAACGCATCCGCCTCTACCTGGCTCGGCACCGGGGTGTTCCGGTCGCCGCCACCATCATGATCCGGGTCGGCGCCCAGGCGTGGTACGCCTACGGCGCCTCCTCCACCGAGAAGCGCGACGTGCGCGGCTCCAACGCCTGCCAGTGGGCGATGATCCGCGACGCCCTGGCCAGTGGCTGTGACGTCTACAGCCTGCGCGGCATCACGCCCACGCTCGACGCGAGCGACCCACACGTCGGGCTGGTCCAGTTCAAGACCGGCACCGGCGGCCACGCCGTCAGGTACGTCGGTGAGTGGGACCTCCCGCTGCGCCCGGCGTTGTACCGCGCGTTCGACCTGTACCTGCGGGCGCGGGAGTCCGCGAGGCGTCGCTCATGACCCCGGGAGGAGTGTCATGAGGATCAGGCCCGTGGGGCGCGCAGATGCTCCGGCTGTCCGGGCGTTGCTGGTCCAGCTCGGGTACCCCCAGGACGGATCGAGAGGGACCGCGGACCGGATCCGGTCCTGGGCCGGGGATCCGTCCAGCGCGGTCCTCGTCGCAGAAGACGAGCGCGGACTCCAGGGAGTCGTCGCCGTTCACCTCTGCCCCTACTTCGAGCACGACGGCCAATGGGCTCGGATCACCACGCTCGTCATCGCGGAAGGAGCGCGCGGCCGCGGCGTCGGATCCCGGCTGCTCCTCGCGGCAGAGGCCTTCGCCGTGGAGCGTGGCTGCCTCCGGATGGAGGTCACCAGCGCAGACCACCGCCGCGAAGCCCACACCTTCTACCGTCGCTCGGCCTACGTCGACCAAGCTGGGAGATCGTCCCGCTTCCTGCGGGAGCTCACGGATCGTCTCGAGGCCGGCCGAGCGTGATGGGACGCGGAGACATATCGTCCGCATATCCCCAACGGGATACGCGCTGGCAACACCGCCCTGAATTGACTGGTCGCATGATCGACAACGAACGACGACCAGCAGGGAGCGCCACCTGTGCGCTGCCCACGGCACCCTCGCCGGCACGCGTCGCCGTGGGAGTCACGGTCTTCGGCTGTGACCGCGGCGAGGCCGCGATGTTCTCCGAGGCCGCGCCACGCCTCGGCGTCGTGCCCGTGATCACCGCGGAGCCTCCGTCCGAGGCGAATCTCGACCTCGTCCGCGGCAACCGGTGCATCAGCGTGGGGCACAAGACCCGGGTCGCCCGTCCCGTCCTTCGCGGACTCCGCGACGCCGGCGTGGAGTACATCGCGACCCGCAGCATCGGCTGCAACCACATCGACGTGCCGTACGCCGCGAGCATCGGCATCCGGGTCGGGACCGTGGCGTACTCACCCGACAGCGTCGCCGACTTCACGCTGATGCTGATCCTGATGTCGGTGCGGCACGCCAAGTCCGTGCTCCGCCGTACCGACCACCACGACTACCGGTCCGGCGAGGTGCGTGGGCGCGAGCTCCGCGACCTGACCGTCGGGGTGGTCGGAGTAGGTCGCATCGGCTCTGCGGTCGTCGACCGGCTCCAAGGGTTCGGGTGCCGGGTGCTGGCACACGACGCCCGTCCCCGGGGCGGACCCATCGAGCTCGTCCCACTCGACGAGCTCCTCCGGCTCAGCGACATCGTCACCCTCCACACACCCCTGGACAGGAACACCCACCACCTGCTCGACCGGCGGCGCATCGCGCGGATGAAGCACGGCGCCTACCTCGTCAACACCGGCCGCGGCGCGCTGGTCGACACCGAGGCACTCGTGTCGGCTCTGGAGGGAGGCCGGCTGGGGGGCGCGGCCCTGGACGTCCTCGAGGGCGAGGACGGCATCTTCTACGCCAACTGGGGTCACCAACCCCTCGCGAACCCCGCGCTCGTTCGTCTCCAGCAGCTCCCGAACGTGCTGATCAGCCCGCACATCGCGTACTACACCGACCACGCCCTGGCCGACACCGTCGAGAACTGCCTGATCGGCTGCGTGCGGTTCGAGAGCGAGGCTCGCCATGACTAGGTTGAGGATCGGCATCATCTTCGGCGGCGTCTCCGAGGAGCACGTCGTCTCGGTGAAGTCGGCACGTGAGGTCGCCCAGCACCTCGACACCGACCGCTACGAGCCCTACTGGATCGGTATCACCACGAGCGGCTCGTGGCTCCTGTGCGACGGGCCGCAGGCGGGCTGGGACCACGGTGCCCGACCGACGGCGGTCGTGTCGCCCGACCGTGCGGTGCACGGGCTCCTGGTGCTCGACGGGGAAGCCTGCACCCCCGTCAGGCTCGACCTCGTCCTCCCGGTGCTGCACGGCAAGCTGGGCGAGGACGGTGCCGTCCAGGGGCTCCTGGAGCTCTCCGGCATTCCCTACGTCGGATGCGACGTCCAGGGCTCCGTGGTGTGCATGGACAAGTCGCTCGCGTACACGATCGCGCAGAGCGCCGGCATCGCGACCCCTCGACACTGGGTGGTGCAGGGCGCCGAGGATGTCGCCGCCGACCAGCTGCCCTACCCGGTCTTCGTCAAGCCGGCGCGGTCCGGGTCGTCGTTCGGTGTCAGCCAGGTCAGGGACGCCGCCGAGCTGCCCGAGGCACTCGAGGTCGCGCGCCAGTTCGACTCGCGCGTCCTGATCGAGGAGGCCGTCATCGGGAGCGAGGTCGGCTGCGCCATCCTCGGCGAGCGGTTCGGACTGGTCGTCGGTGAGGTCGACCGCGTCGCGCTCTCCCACGGGTTCTTCAGGATCCACCAGGAGGAGACGCCCGAGCAGGGCTCCGAGAACGCCTCCTTCATCGTCCCCGCCGACATCCCCGCGGAGTCCCGTGCGCTGGTCCAGCAGACTGCCAAGGCGATCTACACCGCGCTGGGCTGCAAGGGACTCGCCCGCGTTGACTTGTTCCTCACCCCCGACGGTCGGGTGGTCCTCAACGAGGTCAACACCCTGCCCGGTCTGACCTCTTACAGCCGCTACCCGCGCATGATGGCCGCGGCAGGTCTGCCACTCGGCGAGGTGATCGACCGCCTGGTGTCGATGACGTTGCACGGGAAGCGGCGATGATCGCCGACTTCGTGTACGTCGACGACTGGGCGCCCGGCATCCGGTGGGACGCCAAGTACGCCACGTGGGACAACTTCGTCGGCAGGCCGATCGACGGGTACGTCGCGAACCGCGTCGTCGGCACCAGAGCCCTGTGTGCGGCCCTCGAGCGGGCCCGGGACCGGGCGTCGTCGCTGGGGTTCGGCCTGCTGCTGTGGGACGCGTACCGTCCCCAGCGTGCCGTCGACCACTTCCTGCGCTGGTCCACGGAGGCGGACGACGGCGCGACGAAGCGCCGGCACTACCCGAACCTCGATCGTCCGGAGATGTTCGCCGAGGGCTACGTCGCCGCGAAGTCCGGCCACAGCCGGGGCAGCACCGTGGACCTGACGATCTTCCATCTGGACACCGGTGAGCTCGCCTCGATGGGGGGTGGCCACGACCTCATGGATCCGATCTCCCACCACGGAGCGCGCGACATCTCGGTGCTGCAGGCCGAGAACCGCGGCCACCTCTGCTCGATCATGGAGGACAGCGGGTTCGACCGGTACGACCGGGAGTGGTGGCACTACACGCTCAGGGACGAGCCGTACCCCGACACCTACTTCGACTTCGTCATCAGCTGAGGCGGCGGCACCGCCGCTCGCGATCAGCGCTGACCGACGTCGGTGCCCTGGTCAGACCCGGAACGGGAGTCGCGGGGACACGACGAAGACCAGCTGGACCGCGGCGAGCGCCGCGATGCTCGCCTGCGGGCTGACCAGCGCCACCAGGGCCGCGGCGGCGTACAGCGCCTGGGCGAGCACGAGACGGCGGCGGACGAGCACGAGCGCGTCGGGGTCGTCGCCGATCCCGGCGCGGTGGATGTGCCACAGCTGCGCGCCGATGGCAGCGCCGAGCCCGGCGAGGTTGAGCCAGTACAGACCGACCGCCACGCTGAGGTCGACGTGCTCGGTCAGCGTCGAGGCCGAGAACGGCAGCGTCGAGACGAAGAACAAGAACAGCACGCACGTCCAGGCCAGGGTCCGGTCCGATGCCGTGCAGCGGTCGAGGACGGTGTGCTCGGCCAGCCAGAACGTGCCGAGCATCGTGAAGCTGAGCAGTTACGCCGCGAGCTGCGGGCCGAGACCGGTCAGCTGCGACCACAGCTCGTGGTTGTCCACCCCCTCGACCTCCGGCAGTCGGAGGTCGAGGACCAGCAGCGTCATCGCGATCGCGAAGACGCCGTCCGCCAGGGTCTGGAGCCGCTCGACGCTGCGGCCCGATAGGGCGTTGTACGGCGCGTCCACCACAGGGAGCATCGTGCACGCCGAGAGGGTTGGCGTCACGCGGGTTTGCCGAGTCCCACACGCGTGACGTGTGCGAGGTGCAACGATGGCCCACCATCCGCATGTCCGCAGGAGCGCCCGGTGAGTTCGACGTCGCAGACCGCGGGCGGTAGCCCCGACCGGTCCGCCGAGAACGTGCGCTCGTCCTCGCTCGATCACCTCGCACGACTCGCCACCACCATCCTGCGGGCGCGCTCCGCACGGGTGCTCCTGGTCGCACGGGACTCGGTGGCTGGCCCCGCCTCGGCGACGACCGCGGAGCCCGGACGTGACCTCGAGGTGCAGCTGTGCGAGCTCACCGTCGAGGCGGGGCAGCCGCTGCGCGTCGACGACGTACGCCGAGACGAGCGTGTCGTCGCGGCCGACGACGTCGAGATCGGGTCGTTCCTCGGCGTACAGCTGGTGCTCCGGCGGGAGGTCATCGGCGCACTCGGGGTCTACGACGCCGGGGTGCGGCACTGGACCGAGGAGGAGGTCGCGATCCTCGAGGCGTTGACCGACCCGATCCTCACCGAGCTGCAGCTGGCCTCGGTGACCGCGGACCGTGAGAACGAGCGGCTCGCGTGGGAGCTCGCGGTCGACGCGGCCGGGGTCGGGGCGTTCGACTGGGACCTGGTCACCGGCGACCTGCGCTGGGACGAGCGGCTCCTCGAGCTGTTCGGGCTCGACCACACGACGTTCGGCGGCACCATCGAGTCGTTCAACGCCGCCGTCCATCCCCACGACCGCGAACGGGTGACCCAGGCGCTCCGCGGAGCGATCGAGTCGTGCGGGCCCTACTCCGCCGAGTACCGCGTGATCCTGCCGAACGGTGACGTCCGCTGGATCGGTGCGCGGGGCCGCGCGCTCGCCGGTCCCGACGGTACGGCGGCGAGGCTGCTCGGGGCGGCGTCCGACACCACGGCGGTCCGCGACGAGGACGCGCGGGTGTCGCGGGTGCTCGAGGCGATGCCGACGGCGTTCTTCCACCTCGACACGGACTGGCGGTTCACCTACGCCAACAGCGAGGCACGCCGGCTGCTGGGTGGGATCGGTGTCGACGTCGTGGGTGCGGTCATCTGGGAGCTGTTCCCGGGCGCGGTCGGGACCGAGTTCGAGCAGCACTACCGGCAGGCCGTCGACACCCAGCGGCCGACCGAGTTCGAGGCCTACTACCCACCGCCGCTGGACGGCTGGTACGAGGTCCGGGCGTGGCCGACCCCTGACGGCCTCTCGGTCTACTTCGTCGAGATCACCGAGCGCCGGATGGCGCAGCTGGCGATCGAGCGCACCGACCGCCGCGCCGCCCTGCTGGCGGAGGTCACGCAGGCCCTGACCGGCACCCTCGACGTCGACGAGGCGGTCTCGCGGCTCGCGCAGCTGCTGGTGCCCGGCCTGGGGGACTGGTGCATCGTGACCCGCGCCGAGGGCCTCGAGGGCGGGCTCGGCCCCGACTGGCGCCGGAGGCTGCGCGATGTCGGCTGGTGGCACGCCGACCCGGCGCTGAGGCCATCGGTCGAGGACTACGCGCGGATCCGGGTGGCCGCGCTGCGCGACGCGTCGTACGTCGCGCGCGCCCTGGAGAGCGGCGGCCTCGTGGTGATCGCCGAGCGGGCCAGCGAGCGGGTCGCCGACGTCCTCGAGCCGGGGGCCGCGCGCGACATCTTCACCCGGCTCGCACCGGAGGCCGCGGCCGTCGTACCGCTGCGGGCGCGCGGGCGGACGGTGGGGCTGGTCACCATCTTCCGCGGCCAGGAGCGGGAGGCGTTCTCCGCCGAGGACCTCGCGACGCTCGAGGAGGCGGCCGGCCGCGCCGGTCTCGCGCTCGACAACGCCCGGCTCTACAGCGAGCAGCGCGACCTCGCGGAGACCCTCCAGCTGAGCATGATGACGGCCCCTCCGCAGCCCGACCACCTCCAGGTCGCGGTCCGCTACACCTCCGCGGCGGAGGCCGCCCAGGTCGGGGGCGACTGGTACGACGCGTTCCTGCAGCCGCACGGCTCGACGGTCGTGGTGATCGGCGACGTCGTGGGCCACGACACGGCCGCCGCCGCGGCGATGGGCCAGCTCCGCAGCCTGCTCCGCGGGATCGCGGTCACCACCGGGGACGGTCCGTCCGAGGTGCTGCGACGGGTCGACGAGGCAATGGCGACCCTGCTCGTCGACACGACCGCGACGGCGGCGATCGCCCGGTTCGAGGCGACCCCGCAGGAGCGCGAGCAGGGGCTGACCCGCCTGCGCTGGTCGAGCGCCGGCCACCCGCCGCCGCTCGTGGCCGAGCCGGTCGGCGATCCGGCCGCCCCTCCCGGCGTACGCGTGCTCTGGGGGCCGCAGCCCAACCTCCTCCTCGGGTTCGCGCCCGACGTGGCGCGCGACGAGTCCGAGGTGACGCTGCCGCGCGGCAGCACCGTGCTCCTCTACACCGACGGCCTGGTCGAGCGCCGCGGTCAGCCGATCGACGACGGCATCGACCTCCTCACCAGCGTTTTCGCCGAGCTCGACGGACGCGGGCTCGAGCTGGAGGAGCTCTGCGACGAGCTGCTGCAGCGGATGCTCCCGGACCGACCCGAGGACGACGTGGCGGTCGTCGCGGTGCGCCTGCACCCGGAGGACGGTCCCCGCCCTCGTGCCGCCGGTCCTGAGCGGGTCCCGGAGACCGTGCCGCGGGGTTGAGCCTCAGCCCTGGGTGTCGAAGCCGTCGGCGATCGCCGTCAGCCGTGCCCGGTAGGCCGCCCAGTCGAAGTCGTCGTCCGGGAGGTTGGAGCGGCTCGGCTCGAGGCCGGCTGACCCGTCGATCGTCTCGCGGACCACGTCGGCCTGGCCGGCGTGACGGGCGAGGTCGTCGACGACCCGCACCAGCATGTGGTGCAGCGTCACCTGGTTGTCCGCCGGGGCGCCCCACCACGGCGGGGCACCGACGGTGTCGAGCGGGAGCTCGTCGATGGTCCGGTCGGCGAACTCCCACACCCGGCCGTAGAACGCGACGAGGTCGGCGGTCGAGACGTCGGCGGGCAGAGACCAGTCGGCCTGCGGGTCCTCGTCGTACGCCTCGAGCGGGATGTAGCAGGCGTCCTCGGGTGTGGGCCACGGCCTGCCGAAGGTCACCCCGAAGTAGCCGATCTCGACGTTGGCGCAGTGCTTGACGATGCCGGCGAGGCTGACGCCGGTGGGCGTGCGTGGGAGGCGTACGTCGCGCTCGGAGAGGCCATCGAGCTTCCACACCAGTGCCTCGCGGGTGCGTTGGAGGTAGTGCTTCAACGCAGCCTTGGGGTCCGCGAGATTCTCGGTCACCGGCCCAGTCTCTCCCATCACGCGGCCGGCGACGGGTCCCAGCCGCCGAGCTCGGCCGACGCCTCCGAGCTCGCGCCGGCTCTCCCGGAGGTGAGGTGCGCTTTTCGCGCTGTCGGATCTCTTTGCGATGCTTGCGCTCCGGATCGCACGGGAGTACCAGGGGGGAGCGGGAGTGAGCGAGATCGCGGGCGAGCTCGCCCGGGTCAAGGGCGCGTTCGCCCAACCCACGCTGACCCTGCTCCACCAACGGCAGGCGGCGGTGGTCATCACGATCTTCCGGGCCGCGTTCGGCCGCAGCAACCGGCCTATCCCGACCGCGCGACTGCACACCCAGGTGGAGGAGCACCTCGCCGAGATCCGGCGCGCGGGCGAGCTCGACCTGCCGGTCGGCAGCGGCCGCGAGATCTGCCAGCGCTGGATGCGGGGGCAGTGGCTGGTGCGCTCGCTCGACGAGGCGGGCCACGAGGTCTACGCGTTGACGTCCCACGCGCAGCAGGCGCTGGAGCTGGTCAAGAACCTCGCGCGCGACCGTGCGACGCTCAGCGAGCACCGCATCGCGACCATCCTCGGCACGGTGCGCCGCTTCAACTCCGAGGCCCACCCCGACCGCTCCGCGCGGGTGAGCATCCTCAACGAGGAGATCGCCCGCCTGCAGCTCGAGCGCGACCGGCTGGTCGAGGGGGCCGACCTGGTCGGGGCGACCGAGGACTACATGCTCGAGGGCTTCACCGAGCTGCTCTCGCTGATCTCCGCGCTGCCGAGCGACTTCGCGCGGGTCGAGGAGCGGTTCGCCACGATCCGCACCGAGATCCTGGCGGCGTTCCGGGCCGAGGACCGGCCGGCCGGCGAGGTGATCGACGACTACCTCGCCCGCGCCGACGCGCTGATGACAGCCACCCACGAGGGCCGGGCCTTCGAGGGGGCGTTCGCGCTGCTGCGCGACGACGCGCTGGTCGGCCAGCTGCGCGACGACCTCACCTCGCTGCTCGAGCACCCGCTCTCCGACCGGATCCTCAGTGACGCCGACCGGGCAGAGCTGCGTGGGACCGTCCGCCTGGTGCGCGACGGCCTCGACCGCGTGCTCGCCCAGCGCTCCCGGGTCACCGCGACTTTGAAGGAGTACATCGTCTCCCACGACGCCGCCCGCGACCGCGAGCTCGAGCAGACCCTGCGGCAGGTCGAGTCCGAGCTGATGACCTGGATGGCGACCACCGGCCCGCGTGCGAGCCACGACGTACCCCTGCTCCCGGCAAGGGCGACCGTCGAGCACCTGCGGGAGCGGTTCTACGACCCGGCGGACGACGTCCTGCCCGATCGCATCAGCGTCGCCGATCCCGACGACGCCCCTCCCGTCTCGATGGCGGAGCTCCTCGCCCAGGGCGGCCCGAGACTGGCCTCGCTGCGCGAGCGCCTCGACTCCACCCTGGCCTCGGCCCTGCCGCCGGCGTCGCTCGGGGCGCTGTTCGAGGCGCTGGAGCCCTCGCTGCGCAGGCCGGTCGAGATCTTCGGCCTGCTGCACCTTGCGGCCGACCGCGAGTGGCGCAGCGAGGAGGTTGTGGAACCCTTCGCGACCGTGCGACCGGACGGCTCTCGACGTACGTTCGCCGTGCCCCGCACGCCGCTGCCCGACCCCGACCTCCAGAAGACGGAGCACCACGCATGAGCATCGACACGGACCTCGGGGCCGACACCGAGCAGACGGTCGACCAGCAGGCCGACGTCATCGAGGACGAGCTCCTCGACGAGAGCTCGGTGTCGTTGTTCGAGGGCGACGAAGGTGGCCTCGAGTACGCCCAGCGCCATGCGTTGGTGACCCTGCTCAAGCAGCGGTTCATCAGTGCCCGCACCCACCCCCGGGACTGGCGGGTCCTGGCAGACCACGAGCGGGTGATCAGGTCGCGGCTCAACGACCTGTTCCTCGACCTCCAGGTCGACCGGGAGCGCGAGGTCGCCTGGAAGCGCCAGGCCACCTCCGAGACCGCGGCACGGTTCCCGACGCTGCTCTACGACGCCGCGTGGTCGCGGGAGGAGACGCTGGTGCTGGTCCACCTCCGCGACCGCCTGCGGTCCGGCCTCGCGGGGGGCGATGCGCGCGTGTTCATCGACCGTGAGGACATCGTCGCGTACGTCGCGAGCTTCCGTCCCCAGCGCGCGACCGACGTCGCGGGCGACGAGAAGCGGGCCCGCAACGCGGTCGCCAGCATCGTGAAGGCCGGGCTGCTGATCGACTCCGGCGCCGGCGACCGGTTCGAGATCAGCGAGGCGGTCGAGCCGCTGCTCCCGCTCGAGCTCCTCCGCGAGCTGCTGGAGGCGCTGCAGGCTGCCAACAGCGGCGACACGCCGCCTCCGGAGGACCCCGCCGACCTCTTCGACGAGGACGCGGAGGATGACGTGTCGGCCGAGGACGCCATCGGGTCACGCGACGTGGCAGGGGAGCAGTGAGCATGTCGATCGACGAGATGGAGCAGGCGTCCCCGGACGGGCTCTTCGAGCGCACGAGCGTCGAGACGCCCGCCGACGACACCGTCCAGTGGCGCGCCGCGCTCCTCCAGCTGGTCAACTGGGGCGGCTTCGGCGGGCTCACGGCCGTGCCGCTGCGCGGCGACGCGACGATGATCTCCGGCGCCTCGGGCGTCGGCAAGAGCACGATCCTCGACGCCTACACGGCGTTGATGATGCCCTCGGACACGAAGTTCAACGGCGCGTCCAACGACGCGGTCGCGGGTCGCGCCCGCGGCGCCGGTCAGCGCAACCTGCTGTCCTACCTGCGGGGTGCTGTCGACGTGGTCGACGACCCGCGCACCGGCCGCCCGGTCGAGAAGCTCCTGCGCGGCAAGGGCTCCGACACCTGGGGCGCGATCGCGATGACGTTCGTCAACGACCAGGGCGGCCGGTTCACCGCACTGCGCACCTACTACGTGCCGCGGCGGGCGACCCGCCCGGCCGACGTACAGATGCAGGTCGCCACCCACGAGGGCACGCTGCCGCTCGACACGCTCGAGGTCGCCGTCGCCGAGCGCTTCCACGCCAACACGCTGAAGAAGCTGTTCCCCGGCATCCGCGTGCACCGCACGTACGCCGAGTTCGCCGCCGTCCTGCACGCGCGGCTCGGCATCGGCGCCAACGGCGACGGCGCGAAGGCGCTGCGGCTGCTGGCGCGGATCCAGGCCGGCAACCAGGTCCGCAGCGTGGACGAGCTCTACAAGGACATGGTCCTCGAGCGGCCGGCCACCTTCGCGGCAGCAGACCGGGCCATCGAGCACTTCGACGACCTCGACATGGCCCACTCCGCGATGCGCACCGAGGAGCAGAAGCTCGAGCTGCTCGAGCCGATCACCGCGCTCCACGAGCGCCGCGTCACGGCGTCGCGACGCCTCACCGAGCTCGACTCCTACGGCGTCACGCTCGCCGGTGACACGCCGATCCGGCTCTGGCTGCTGCGCGCTCATCTGCGGCTGATCGAGGCCGCGGTGGCCGCCAACCGCGCCGACCGGGCGTCGGCGGCGGCCGAGCTCGCCGCCACCGCCTCGGAGGAGAGAGCGCTCCTGAGCCAGCTCGAGGCGGCGAAGGAGGCCCACCGGGCGGCGGGCGGCTCGACTCTCCAGACGCTCGCCCTCTCCCTGGAGCAGGAGCAGGTCGTCCGTGAGGACCGGCTGGCCCGCCGGGCGGCCCTGCAGGAGCGGATGCTGCCGCTGATCGAGGCCACCGACGCGACGGCGCCGGACGTCGATGCCGCCCTGATGTCGGGCGAGGCATTCTCGGTGCTCCAGCTGCACGCCCGGCAGTGGCTGGCCGGCTGGCAGCGCGACCAGGAGCGGATCCGCGACGAGCGCGACGCCACCCTGCGTCGCCAGTACCCCCTCAGCGAGCGCCGGGCGGAGCTGCGCCGCGAGCGAGCGTCGCTGGAGAGCCGCGCCGGGCGGGTGCCCGCGCACCTGCACGAGCTGCGCGCCCAGGTCGCCGAGGCGAGCGGTCTCGCGGCCGACGAGCTCCCGTTCGTGGCCGAGCTGATCGACGTCGCCCCGGACGAGTCCGCCTGGCGGCCGGCGATCGAGACCGTGCTTGGTGCGAGCGCCCGGTTGATGCTCGTCCCGCTCGACCGGCTCGAGGAGTTCTCCGCCGCCATCGACGGGCTCCGGATCCGCGGCCGGCTGACGTTCGAGGGCGCCGAGCTCGACCTGCCCGAGCTCGGGCCCGCCGACCCCGAGCGGGTCGCGGGCAAGCTCGTCTTCAAGGACTCGCCGTTCTGCGGCTGGGTGCAGGCGCACGTCGAGGAGCCCTCCCGCAACGCGCTGTGCGTCACCTCCGCCGACGGCCTGCGCGGTCCGGGCCTGCGGGTGACGATGGCCGGGCAGACCCGCAACGGCCGGCGCGGCACGCACGGTCGCAACGACACCCGCAGCATCATCGGGTTCTCCAACGCCGAGGCGATCGCCGAGATCGACGCCGAGCTCGCGAGCGTGGAGGCGCAGCTCGAGGCGATCGGCGCCGAGGTGGCCGAGGCCGACCGCCGGCTCCGGGTGCTGGAGCACCAGAGGGCGTCGTACGACGCCGTGGCGACCGCACGCTACGACGACCTCGACGTCGACGGCAGCGACCGCCGCATCGCGGAGATGGAGGGCCGGCGGGCTGAGATCCTCGACGCCGACGACCAGCTCCAGGTGCTCGAGGCGCAGATCACCGACCTCGGTGCGCGCGTCGAGGAGACCCGCCGTGCGCGCTACGGCGTCGAGCAGCGCCAGCGTGAGCTCAATGCCGCGCACGGCGAGCTCGTCGACTCCGAGGACCTCGTTAACGACCGTCTGCAGGCCATCGAGGCGCATGGGCGGGTCGCGCTCACCGAGGAGCAGGAGGCCGCGCTCGCGGCGGAGTTCGCCGTGGCCGCCGCGCCCGCCGACCCCGACGACCTGGACCGCTTCGCCGAGACCTCCCAGCGGCTCTCGGAGCGGCTGCGAGCCGCGGTCGGCGATGCCGAGGCCGAGATCAAGCGGGTCGACGAGGACCTCGTGCAGATCTTCCGCGTCTACAAGTTCCACTGGGAGTCGCCCAACCTCGGCTCGACGGCCGACTCCTACCCCGACTACGCCCGCATCCTCGAGGACATCCGGGGCAAGGGTCTCGCCGAGCGGCGCTCGGAGTGGCGCCGCCGGCTGACCGAGTGGAGCGGCCAGGACCTCGTTCCGCTCGTGGGCGCGATGGCCGCCTCGATCGAGGAGATCGAGGACCGGTTGGAGCCGATCAACGCGATCCTGCGGCGCCTGGAGTTCGGAGCCTCCGGCGACCGGCTCCGCATCCGGCTGCGGCGGCTCGCACCGGCCCACGTGCAGGTGTTCATGAAGGACCTGCGGGCCCTCTCGTCGGGTGCTCCGGTCGACGCGGGCGAGGAGGCCCTAGAGAAGCGCTTCGGCGAGCTCAGCCGGTTCATGCAGCAGCTGCGCAAGCCGAGCCAGGTCGGCGATGCCACGGTGGCCACGACCGACCGCGAGCGGCTCCTCGACGTACGCCGCCATGTCGAGATCAGCGCCGAGCGCTACGACCACCTCACGGGTGAGCTGCGCGCGACGTACCGGACGCTGGGGGAGAAGAGCGGCGGTGAGAGCCAGGAGCTCGTCGCCTTCATCGTCGGCTCCGCGCTCCGGTTCCGGCTCGGCGACGAGATGCGCTCGCGTCCCCGGTTCGCGCCGGTGTTCCTCGACGAGGGGTTCGTCAAGGCCGACTCGGAGTTCGCCGGCCGCGCCGTGCAGGCCTGGCGCGGGCTCGGCTTCCAGCTGATTGTCGGCGTGCCGCTCGACAAGGTCACCGGTCTCGAGCCGCACATGGACGAGCTGCTCGCGATCACCAAGAGCAGCACCACCCACCAGTCCTGGATCACGCCGATCACCGGGGCCGACCCCGCAGGCTGACCGGGATACTGGGGCGGTGCTGATCACCAGGGAGGACGTGCTGCTCGCGGCCCGTCGCATCGAGGGCCGTGTCCGACGTACGCCACTGCTGCCGCCGGCTGCCGGCGACGGCACGTGGCTCAAGTGCGAGTTCCTGCAGCACTGCGGCGTCTTCAAGACCCGCGGCGCCTTCAACTGGCAGCTCGCCTCCCTCGAGTCGGGCGCTGTGGGGGAGGTCGGCATCGTGATCGCCTCCGGGGGCAACGCGGGCCTGGCGCACGCCTTCGCCGCCCAGCAGCTGGGCCTGCGGGCCACGGTGTTCGTGCCCGAGGCGGCGCCCGAGGTGAAGGTGGCGCGGATCCGTTCCTACGGCGCCGACGTGCGTCGGGCCGGGACGGAGTACGCCGAGGCTCACCGCGCCGCCGTGGAGTTCAGCCAGGAGAGCGGGGCCGGCCTGGCGCACGCCTACGACTTGGCCGAGGTCGCCGCCGGCGCGGGCACCCTGGCGGAGGAGATGCTCGAGGACGAGCCCTCGATCGAGACGATCGTGGTGGCCGTCGGCGGCGGAGGCCTCTACGCCGGAGTGGCGGCAGCAGCCCGTGGCCGGGCGCGTGTCGTCGCGGTGGAGCCCGAGCTGTCCCCGACCCTGCACCACGCGATCGCAGCGGGAGAGCCCGTCGACGTCGCGGTGTCGGGTGTCGCGGCCGACTCCCTGGGCGCTCGCCGCGTCGGCGACCTGGCGTTCGCGGCGCAGGCGGCCGAGGAGCCGGTCTCCGTGCTGGTGACCGACGACGAGATCGTCGCCGCGCGGACCGCGCTTTGGGAGGACTACCGGATCGTGTCCGAGCACGGGGCGGCCACGGCGTACGCCGCGCTGACCTCGGGCCGCTACGTGCCCGAGCCGGGGGAGCGCGTCGCCGTCATCGTCTGCGGCGCGAACACGAACCCGGCGACCGGCCTGGCCCGCCCGTGACCTTCCGTGACCGGCCCGTGACCATTTCGTGATCTTCGATCATCGGGGTCGACGTCGAGCAATGGACACGCTCCCATCTCCATGTTGCGGGCGTGTTACCGCCGGTCCGGATGGCCGCCAATGTTGCCGAGATCACCCTCGCTGCGTTCGCGGCGCCAGGTGCGCTCAGACGATCTCCCCGGGCGCCGGTGAGAGCAGGGGTACGCCGGTGAGCCCGTTCTCGCCGAGGAACCGGTCCATCGAGGTGCGGCCGATCTCGCCGAGCATCGCGTCGTGGATCTGGACGCTGCGCCGCGGACGGACGGAGCGGACGAAGTCGACGGCCTCGCCGACCTTGGTCCACGGGCCACTGGTCGGCAGGAGCAGCGTGTCGACCTCGGCGTCGGGCGCCACGTAGGAGTCGCCGGGGTGATAGACGCCGTCGACGAGGTAGCCGACGTTCGTCATCGGCGGCAGGTCGGCGTGGATCGCGGCGTGCTCGCCGCCGACGGCACGGACCTCGAAGCCGGCGGCCTCGAAGGTGTCGCCCGGTGAGACCACGGTGACGCGGTCCTCCCGAAGCAGGGCGGCGGCCGCGGACGGCGCGAAGACCGGGAGCGTCGGTCGAAGCTCGAGTGCGGCGCGGACGACATCGACGTCGAGGTGGTCGAAGTGGTCGTGGGTGATCAGGACGGCATCGGCCGCGGCGAGCAGGTCGGCGGCGTTCGGTGTGAAGGCGCCGGGGTCGAACAGGAGCGTGCGGTCGTCGGCGGAGAGGGTCAGGCAGGCGTGTGCGTGCTTGGTCAGCATGCGAGAAGTCTACAGGGCAACTGCGCAGATGATCTGTACAGATCATCTGTGGGTACGATGCTGCCGTGGCAGACGACCTCCCCGACCGGCTCCGCGCCTCCGTCGGCGCCTTCGTCCGGGCCGGCCGCCTGCACCAGCCGGAGCTTGCCGAGCACCAGGCCCAGGCCCTGGGGTTCCTGATGCGCGAGGGGCCGCTGACCGTGGCCGAGCTCGCCGCGCGCCGCCGGGTCCGGCACCAGTCGATGCAGACCGCGGTCGTCGAGCTCGAGCGCATCGGACTGGTGACCCGCGGCCCGGACCCGCGCGACCAGCGAGCCCGGCTGGTGACCCTCACGCCCGAAGGGCTGAGCACGCTGCGCCGCGAGCTCGACCGACGCAGCGCCGTCATCGCCGAGGCGATCCATGCCGAGCTGGACGACGACGAGCGCGACGTGCTGGCGCAGGTCCCTGACCTGCTCCAGCGGCTGGCTGCGCGGATCGGCAGCGCAGGGGAGCGGCGCTCCTGAGCGTGCGGGCCGGCCGGGTCGGCGGGTCGGGTCAGTGCTCGCCCTTCGGCCGACCGGTCAGCTGAGCCACGTCGGCCCTCGGCGCCGAGGACGCACTACGGGCGGAGCACGAACGAGGGGCGCCCGGCAAAGCCGGGCGCCCCTCGTCATCGAGCCCTGGTGCGAGCGCTGCGCTCGCGTCTCAGATGTCGTAGTACAACCGGATCCATGATCGACTCGCTTCGAGCTCGACCTGTTTTCGCAGGTCAGACGGGGTGCGTCGACGCTACGCCCCGATTCGGAAGGCGTCCAGTAGGCGGTGGCTAGGCACGGCGTTGGGGGAAATCTGGGGGACTTCGAGGTCAGAGAGAGCGGTGGGGGTCACCCGCCGGTGCATCGCAGAGGCACGGCGGGTGGGCCCGGTGGTCACCCACCTGCGGAACATGGGCCATCCTCCTGATGCGACGGCATCGGTAGCCGCTCCCGTTGGTGGCGTACCCCTGCCCGCATCCCCGCGTGCCGTGCGCACCGGTCACGTAGGATGGCGGGCGGGGGATCGAGGGGCGCCGGGCCTTCGTGGCCCGCCTTCGTCGCCGATGCGCGGATGAGGAGCCCTCGACACGTTTCCGGTGCGCGGCTGGTGCCGCAGGAGAAGGACGATGAGCAAGGTCGGCGGCTCGGGCCGCGACTCGGGTCCGTTGCACGAGGGGGAGGAGCTCGGGACCGGCGCGGCGGTGCCTCGTCCCGCGGGGTACACGCGGCGGCGGACCAGCGACCCCGACGAGGCGGAAAAGATCATCTCGGAGCTCTACCTGCCCAGCCGCCTGCACCTGTCCCGGGGCAGCGCGCCGCTGGCGGTGGATGTCGCTGCCCTGCAGCTGGGCGCGCTCACCGCGGGGCGGCTGTCCCATGGCCGCCGCGTGCGCATCCGCACCTCGGACGCCCGGCACTTCCACGTGAACACGCCCCTCCGCGGGCGAGCCGCCAGCCGGCGGGGGTCCGGCGATCCGGTCGTGAGAGGTCCGGGGCGCGGCCTGATCTTCTCTCCCGGGCAACCGGCGGAGATCTCCTGGTCCACCGACTGCGTCCAGCTGTGCCTGATGATCCCGCGGGCCGGCCTGGAGGCCGAGCTCGAACGACTGCTCGGACGTTCCGTCCGCAGTCCCCTCGCCTTCGACTTCACCAAGAGCCCCCAGGTCTCGGTCGGTCGGCAGTGGCCGCACCTCGCTCGGCTCCTCGCCGAGGAGATCGACGACCCGGACGGTCGGCGCATGCCCGCGGTCGCAGCCGGTCACATCCAGGGCCTCGTCATGGACACGCTCCTGCTCAGGTGCGCGCACAACCACAGCGAGGCGGCCCTCGACCGCTCCGGCCAGGCGCCCCGCGCTGCGGTCAGGGCAGCGATCGAGCTCATCGAGGACCGTCCCACCGAGGCGTGGTCGACCGTTCGCCTGGCCGGCGAGGTGCACCTCAGCGTCCGGGCGCTGCAGGACGGCTTCAGCCGGGACGTCGGCATCCCGCCGATGACCTATGTGCGCGAGGTGCGGCTCCGCCGGGCCCACGAGGCGCTCCGACGGGCGGCGCGCGAGTCCGTCACGGTCCAGGCGGTGGCACGCGAGTGGGGTTTCCTCCACGTGAGCCGGTTCGCCGGTGCCTACCGGGAGGCTTTCGGCGAGCTGCCGTCGGAGACGTTGCGCCGCGACCCGGGGTGACCGCGACCGGCGCGGCGGGGCGCCCCCGCCGGCCTACGAGGTCCGCTCGTCCGCGATCCGGTTCCGGCGCTCCTCCTCGCGCTTCGAGTACGCGGCTGCCCGGATTGCCTCGTCCGACTCCAGCCCACTGCCCAGGGCGCCGCCCACCGTGGCCACCGACGCGACGAACCAGGCCAGCACGAACAGGTCCCCGTAGCCCATCGACATCTTGAGGTAGCCGCCCATGATGGCCGGGTCGAGCACGAACATCGCCCACGCCAGGTTCAGGACGTAGAGGGCGACGTAGCAGATCAGCGCCCCCGCGGTCAGCGTGACCAACGTCGAGATGTTGTAGAGCCGCGACCGCTCCCGCGCCTCGGGCGACTCGTCGTCCGGACGGTCCCAGAGCTCGCCGTCGATCACGAGCCACCCGACGACCAGTGCGATCGAGGCGATCGAGGCGACGATCAGGCGCCACCACGACAACGAGTCGGCCAACAGCCACACGATCGAGTTGATGGTGGCGATGGCGCCGGTCGTGAGGGCCGCGACCAGCGCCGTCTTGAGCCCGGGCACGAGCAGCCAGGGGCGGTTGGCGAGCACCATGCCCAGGAGCAACCGCCAGCGCCCGCCGCGGCGGGGCAGCGGCACCCGGCGGTCGCCCTCCGAGTCCGGGTCGGCGAGGCCGTCGATCAGCTTCCGGAGCGCGTACCTGCTGCGCCGGTGCATGTGGAGGACGCCCAGCGCAGGTAGCGAGAGCACCGCCGTTCGTTGCTGTGGGGCGGCCTCGACGAGGAGGTACCGCCCGTCGTCGTCCCGCAGGGGCAGCTCGGTCAGGCCGACGACGAGGTCCCACTGGTTCTCACGGGCGTGCTCCGTCAGCCGGGACAGTGCCGTCTCCAGGTCCTCGCAGGCAAGGGTGAACGGTTCGCTGACCACGTGCAGGTCCCAGGGGCGCCGGTCCTCGCCGTCCGGTGGATCGACGTCACTGAACCTGCGGGCGATCTCGGTGGGCTTGGCGGGGTCTGCGACCAGGCCGACGCGGAGCGGCTTCATGTCGCGGATGTACCCATCGCGCCGCGCGGCAACAGCCGGGCGTCACCGTCCAGCTGGCGACAGGCGGTATCCGTTGAACGCAGCCCTGCGGCGAAGGCCGGGTGGCTCCACCGCGGAGCGCTGACGATCCTCCGTGTGTTCTCGAAGGCTCAGCGGCCGGCAGCGCAGGTCGGCCCAGCCGGGTGCCCAGGCGCGGGCACCCGGGGCCCGGCCCCGGTGAGGGCATGACCGGATACGAGGGCGCGTCTCCAGGGAGGCCTCACGGACCGGTCCGGGACGACGTGGCCGAGATCGTCGCGGATCCCTCCCTTCGCGCCCGCCTTCGCTGGGCGATCGAGGTGGTCGTCCGCGCCCACGGCACCGAGGCGGTCAACGGCACCGGCGGTGCCGACGAGCTGGAGGTCGTGCCGGTGGTCGGACGCCGTCCGCGCCCCAGCTCCGGCGCCCTGGTGGCGCTGGTCGCGGTGGCCGGTGTCGTGGTGCTGACCTGCTACGTGGCCTGGGCAGTGCTCGCGGGGCAGCGACTCGTCCTGGGTGAGGCATCCGGGGACCCTGGGCGCGACGCCCGGCGCGAGCTCGTCAGAGACCTGCGCGCCCCGCGTCCGCCCGACCGCACGCCCCGGGACCTCAGCGCCACCACTTTCGCGAAGCAGGCTTCCCGACCTGCCGCTCACGTGCCAGGGAGGCGGCCGGCCGCGCTCGACGGAAGTCTGGTCGCCGTGGTGGTCAGCGCGAGCGCGATCGCCGCCGGGCTCACGATCCAGCGAGCCGTCCTGCGTCGCTCTCGGCGCCCGGCCGGCGAGACGGTCGACGAGGTGCCGTGCAGCGGGCTGGGCGACGAGGACGAAGTCGACGTCGAGGCACCCGCGGACAGCGCCCATGAGACCGAAGCAACCTCTCCCTTGCAGCACATCGACGCCCCCGCGGCCACCGACGCGGTGCAGACCGCCGCGACAGCACAGGGCGCTCGCGATGCCGGACGTGAGCGGGTGACGGGCCCGCGCGTCGTCCTCTACGACCGCCGGACGAACCGCCGCGTGGCGCTCCGCACTCGTGCGCGCCTGCAGTGGCCGGCCCACGACGTGGCCTGCGCCGCCGAGTCCCTCAGCGTCGGGGAGGTGCGCTGCCTGGTGCCGACCCCGGAGCCCGACCAGGTGCCGGGCGTCGGCACCTCCGTGCGTGTCACCATCGCCGTCGGCGGTGCCCTCCTGCCGCTCGGGGCGACCGTGAACCACATCCGCAGCAGCCCGGACGGGCACGTCGTCGGCCTGCGGTTCGACCCCCTCGACGAGGTCCATCGCGAGTTCCTCCTCGCGTTCATCGCGGAAGCCGAGGACGCCCCGTGAGACCACGCCGCGAGACCCCGCGACCTGCGGCCGGGACGCCGGGCATCCGCCGAACGCCGTCTCGTGGCCGGAACGCGCAGCACCCCGACGAGGTGCTCGGCTCCGGCGTTCTGGGTAGTGAGCATGGAGCCGGTCCCCAGCACATGGAGGAGAAGACGGTGGTCTCGGAGCTCGAACAGCTGAAGTCGTCGACGCTGCTGGCGCAGACGGGCCTGCTCGTCGCTGCCAGTGACGCTGCCGGACGGATCGCCCTCCTCAGCCCGGGCATGGAGGACCTCTTCGACCTGTCCTTCGAACCGATCCCCGAGGCCGAGATCAGCGCTCGCTTCCGGTTGCTGACCCACGACGGCGCTGCGCCCCTGCCCGTCGAGGACGTCCCGCTGGTCCGGGCGAGGAGGGGGGAGGTCGTCCGGGACGCCCTCATCGCGTCGCGGACGTCCACCGGGTGCCTGCTCTACCTCCGCTGCAACGCCTCGCCGCTGATCGGTCCGGACGGGTCCCTGAACGGGGCCATCGTGCTCGTCCAGGACGTCACCGGCGAGCGTGCGGCCCTGGAGCGGCAGTCCGAGCTCCGCGAACGACTCCTGGAGACGATCAACCACCACCTGCGCACACCCGTGACGAACCTGCTGGGCTACGCCGAGATGCTCGACGACCAGCGATCCGGCATCTCGCCCGAGGCGCAGCGGGCAGTCGACGCCGTGCTCCGGTCCGCCGGAGCACTCGGGACCCTCCTGGGAACCATCTCGGCCCTCGTCGACCTCGATCGGCACACCCAGCTCACCAAGACGTACGGCGACCTCTCGCTCCTCGTGCAGCAGGTGGCACGCGCGTTCGCGCCGCAGTTCGACGAGAACCGGGTCGAGCTCCGCGTCGAGGTGCCCGCCTCCCTCCCCGTCGTGCTGGACTTCGGTGAGGTCCGCCGCGCGGTGTCCGAGCTGCTGAAGAACGCGGCTTCCTACGCACCTGCCGGTTCAGTGGTCTGGCTCCGCGCGCAGTGCGCGGACGGGGCAGTCGCCGAGGTCACCGTCTCCGACAACGGCCCCGGCATCCCCGACGACGAACGGCACCGCTTGATCCAGCCGTTCGAGCGCGGCTCCCACCCCCGTCAGGACGTCGCCGGCCGGGGGCTGGGGCTGGCGATCGCGCACACGATTGCCTCAGCGCATGGCGGAGCACTCGAACTGTCGATGAATCGTCCGCAGGGCCTGGGTGCCACGTTGCGGTTCCCGGTCCGTTGAGCGACGGCCGGCTCGGGGTCTCGCCGGACCGTGCCTCCGACGACGGCCCTCTGGCGGTGATCAGCCCGGAAGGTCACGCTCGCGAGCGCGGGGGAGGACGGTCAGGACTCGTTCGACATGATCCCGGAACTCGGTCATGTAGTTGCGCAGGAAGGCCGCGGTCTCCTCGTTGATCACTTCGCCGTTGTCCGCGAAGACCGACCCGGAGAAGTGGATGTAGGCCTCCGGTGAGGTCATCTGCCGGGCATTGCAGAAGCTCAGCACCGCCCTCAGGCTCTGCTGGGCCACCGCAGTGCCGATCGGACCGATCGACGCCCCGATGACGCCGGCGGGGATGTGGTGGAATGAGTTCTGGCCCCACGGCCGGGACGCCCAGTCGATGGCGTTCTTCAGAGCGCCCGGGATGGATCGGTTGTACTCCGGGGTCACGAACAGGACAGCGTCCGACCGGGCGATCGCCTCCTTGAGCGCAAGCGCCTCGGGCGGGAACCGGTCGTCGAGGTCGGGGCTGTAGAGAGGAAGGGCGCCGATCTCGATCTCGGTGAACTCCAGGTCCTCGGGCGCGAGTCGTATCAGCGCCCGCGAGAGCACGCGGTTGATCGAGGCGGATGACAGGCTGCCGACGAAGTAGCCGACCCTGTACCCAGGCATCTCGGTCCTTCCACAGTGGCACGAGGTGCTGTCCTCGGGGCCGCACCTCGTTCGGCGGGACACGCACTGCGACCCGAGGCCAGTGCTTCCGTGCGCGTAGCCACGACCCTGCCGACCAGGGACTGCGCTGTCATCCCGTGTTCGCGGGAGTGAGCGTGGTAGCGCAGGGGCAGCGCAGTCCTCACGTCTCGCGATGCCGAAGCCGGGCCGGTCAGCTCTCGGGGACGCTGTCGAGGGCATCGACGATTCGCCTGCTGACCTCGTCGGCCTCGCCCGACCCGTCGACCTCGACGAGGATGCCCCGGTCGCGATAGACGCCGAGGAGGGGAGCCGTCCGCTCGGCGAACACCTCCTGGCGGCGCCGGATGACCTCCTCGGTGTCGTCGCCGCGGCCCTCGAGCCGTGCACGCTCAAGCAGCCGCCCGACGATCTCGTCCTCGTCGACCGTCAGGGCGACCGCTGCATCGAGACGGTGACCGCTGGAGGCGATCATCTGGTCGAGCTCCTCGACCTGGGCCAGCGTGCGCGGGTAGCCATCGAGCACGAATCCGGACTCGGCGTCGGGCTCGTCGATGCGGTTGCGCACCATCAGGTTGGTGACCTCGTCGGGCACGTAGTCACCGGCGTCGATGATGCGCTCGGCCGCGACCCCCAGCGCGGTGCCCTGGTGGAGGTTAGCCCGAAAGATGTCGCCGGTGGAGATGGCGGGGATGTCGAAGTGCTCGGCCACGAGCCTGGCCTGGGTGCTCTTGCCGGCCCCGGGTGGCCCCATCAGCACCAGCCTCATCGCACCCTGGCCGAGTCGGAGGGACAGGCTGCGCAGCCACCGGTCTCGGTACGTGGTCCTGACGCTCCCATGCGCTCAGCCTGACCAGCCCGGGGCCACGGGGCATCCCTGATTCACGTGGTTCAGGGCCACGCCCGCAGAGAGAGCGCCCGTCGTCGTCCTGGCGTTGTCGGAGCTTCCGGGCGGCGCAGCCTCTGCTCGTCCTGGCATTCGCCCAGTGAACCGGCACGGACGCGGCGCGTGGCGAATGCGCGTAGTGTCGAGTCTCTCCCTCGGATCCGGTAAAGGTGGCCACGATGAACGGTCTGAGTCTCGGGATCCCCGGGGTCGGCGTTGTCAGCCCAGGAACGCACTTCTGCGCGCTCTACTCGGGCCCGGCCGAGCGGGACCGGTTGTTGTACCCCTTTCTCGAGGAGGGGTTGCGGCAGGGCGACAAGTGTCTGTGCCTGATCGACGATGTCGAGCCGGCGCTGGTCCGGGATCGGGCCGTGGGACAGCCCGGCCAGGACTACACGCGACGATCGGCACAGCTCGACGTCGAACGATCATCGGACGCCTACCTCCGCTCGGGGGAGTTCAGCGTCGAAGACATGGTGAGCTTCCTCTCCGAGAGCGTGGACGCGGCGATCGCAGACGACTTCGACCTGCTCCGAGCCGCCGGCGAGATGTCGTGGGTGCTGTCCGGCCCCCCGGGCTGGGCTGACCTGTTCCTCTACGAGTCGGCCCTCAACCACGCCGTCGAGCAGACGCCCGCCATCCTGATGTGCCTCTACGACCTGCAGAAGTTCGGGGCCGACATGCTGGTCGAGGTGCTCCGTACCCACCCCAAGGTCCTGCTGGACCGCACCGTGATCGACAACCCCCATTACGTGCACCCGACGGAGTACGCGCCTGCTGCCAGAGCCGCCGCGGCAACCCGGTATCCCATGATCAAGGTGGACGCGGACGGCGAGGACGGAGCAGACCACGGGTGGGCGTCGCTCACCGACGCCGAGCTGCGGGTCATCTCCCACGTTTCCCAGGGGATAACGAACCGCAGGGTCGCCGAGGAGCTCTCCGTTTCCCGCCATACCGTGGACGCCCACCTCAAGCACATCTACCTCAAGCTCGACGTCCACTCGCGAGTCGAGCTGACCGTGCTGTCGCTGCAGCATCGCCTCCCAGCCGCCTAGCAGAGGCGACTCGGCCCGCCAAGAAGCACCCGTTCACGGGATGCAGGTGACCTCGGCCCGAGCGAAGCATGGCCCGACACGAGCTTCCGGCGAATGGAGTGGTCATGGGCAGGGCAGTGGGCATCGACCTGGGAACGACGAACTCGGTGATCGCGGCGACCGACGGTGGGCAGCCACAGGTCATCCCCAACGCGGAGGGCAACCGGACGACGCCGTCCGTGGTCGCCTTCCTGGAGAACGGCGAGCGACTGGTCGGCCAGATGGCCCGGCGACAGGCGATCCTGAACCCGAAGGGGACGATCTACTCCGCGAAGCGCTTCATCGGCCACAAGTACGACGAGGTCACCAGCGAGATGACCACCGTCTCCTTCGACGTGGTCGCCGGCCCCGACGGCGCGGCGCGCTTCCAGGTCGACGGCAAGCTCTACGCACCCGAGGAGATCTCGGCACAGGTGCTCCGCAAGCTGGTCGACGACGCCGGGAAGTTCCTCGGCGAGCGGGTCACCGAGGCGGTCATCACCGTCCCGGCGCACTTCAACGACGCGCAGCGTCAGGCCACCAAGGACGCCGGCAAGATCGCCGGGCTCGAGGTCCTCCGGATCATCAACGAGCCGACGGCCGCCGCCCTCGCGTACGGGATGGACAAGCTCGAGAACGAGACAGTGCTGGTCTTCGACCTCGGCGGCGGCACGTTCGACGTCAGCATCCTGACCGTCGGGGACGGCGTGGTCGAGGTTCGATCCACGGCCGGGGACACGCATCTCGGCGGCGACGACTTCGACCGCCGCATCGTCGACTACCTGGCCGACGACTTCAAGAAGTCCAACGGCATCGACCTCCGCGACGACTCCCAGGCCCTCCAGCGTCTGTTCGAGGCTGCCGAGAAGGCCAAGGTCGAGCTGTCGGCGGTCACCCAGACCGCCGTCAACCTCCCGTTCGTCACCGCTGACGCCTCCGGGCCCAAGCACCTCAACGTCAACCTGATGAGGTCCACATTCGAGCAGCTCACCGCCGACCTCGTCGACCGCTGCCTCGGGCCGGTCAAGCAGGCCATGGAGGACGCCAAGGTCACCGCCGACGACATCGAGGAGGTCATCCTCGTGGGCGGCTCGACGCGGATCCCGGCCGTGCAGGCATTGGTACGCCGCCTGACCGGTGGCAAGGAACCCAACATGACCGTCAACCCGGACGAGGTCGTCGCTGTCGGCGCGGCCGTCCAGGCGGCGATCATCAAGGGCGAGGTCAAGGACGTGCTGCTTCTCGACGTCACGCCCCTGTCGCTGGGGCTGGAGACGATGGGCGGGGTGATGACCAAGGTCATCGAGCGCAACACCACCATCCCGGCGCGGCGGACCGAGATCTTCAGCACCGCGGAGGACAACCAGTCCGCCGTCGACGTCGTCGTGCTGCAGGGCGAGCGGGAGAGGGCGGCCGACAACCGCGTGCTGGCCCGGTTCCGGCTGGAGGACATCCGTCCCGCTCCGCGCGGGGTGCCCCAGATCGAGGTGACCTTCGACATCGACGCCAACGGCATCCTGCACGTCTCGGCGCGCGACAAGGACACCGGTGCCGAGCAGCAGGTGACCATCAGCGAGACCTCCACGCTCAGCCAGGAGGAGGTCGACCGGATGATCAAGGACGCCGAGACGCACCGTGGTGAGGACGCCGCCCTGCGCGAGCGGGTCGACGCTCGCAACGAGCTCGACTCCGTGGCCTACCAGGTGCGCAAGGCCCTCGAGGAGGCCGGCGCGTCGGTGCCGCAGCACGACCGCGCCCGTGCCGAGATGCTGGTCGAGGAGGCCCGCCAGGCCGTCGAGGGCGACGAACCCGTGGACCGCCTTCGCGCCCTGACCGGGGAGCTCCATCAGATGAGCCAGGTGCTGAGCGCCGCAGCCCGAGGTGGCGGTGGACCGTCGACCGGGTCGGCAAGCGCCTCCGACGAAGCGTCTGACAGCGATGACGACGACGTCATCGACGCCGAGTTCACCTCCCACTGACGGCCATGTCCGACCACGAGGCACCGACCACCGGGGCGCTGGGAGACGGGGCGCCGGTGGACGAAGCTCCCGAAGACGTCGACCAGGCGCGCCAGATCGCCGAGCTGGAGGATGCGTGGCGGCGTACGGCTGCCGAGCTGGACAACTTCCGCAAGCAATGCGCGCGCGACGTCGTCCGTGGCCGCGAGCAGGAACGGGCGGCCGTGGCCGCCAGCTGGCTGCCCGTCGTGGACAACCTGGAGCGGGCGCTCGAGCACGCGTCGTCCGATCCCGGCTCCGTGGTCGAGGGCGTCAGAGCCGTGTTCGCGCAGGCGGTCGACGTCCTGGCCACTCTCGGATACCCGCGTCGCGACGACGACGGCACTCCCTTCGACCCCGCCGTGCACGAGGCGGTCAGCACGGTGTCCGGTGAGGGGTTGACGCCCGGCACCGTGGCTCACGTCGTGCGCCCCGGCTACGGGCCCCCTGACAAGCTCCTGCGTCCGGCCGCGGTCGTGGTGGCGACCCGAGCATCCTGATGGCCACAGACTTCTACGAGGTCCTCGGGGTCTCCCGCGATGCCGACCCGGCCGACATTCAGCGCGCCTATCGCAGACTGGCGCGCCAGAACCACCCGGACATCAACAAGGACTCCGGGGCCGAGGAGCGGTTCAAGGACATCGCCGAGGCCTACGACGTGCTGTCGGATCCCGAGCTGCGTCGCCGCTACGACGCCTTCGGCGAGGATTTCCGGCGCGTCCCTCCCGACACGGATCCGGCCGCCTGGCGTCAAGCCCGAACCTACGCCGGCGCCGGGGCAGGCGCGCGCGGCCGCTGGTCGTCGGGGGCCGGCCCAGCGGGAGATTTCGGAGCAGGCGACTTCGGCGACGAGGTCGACATCGAGGACCTGCTCGGGGGGATCTTCGGCGGGCGGGGACGTGGCGGCCGGGGTCGGGCTGGCTGGGGGCCGGGCCCGGTCCCGGGATCCGACCACGAGGCCCAGGTGGAGGTCTCGGTCGAGGAGGCCTACCACGGCACCGAGCGCAGCTTCACGATCAGCGGTCCCGACGGTCCCCGCACGCTCGACGTCACCATCCCGGCAGGTGTGGTCGACGGTCAGCGGATCCGGCTGCGCGGCCAGGGCGGCCCTGGCAGCGGCTCGGCGGCGGCCGGAGACCTCTACCTCGTGGTCCGGATCGCCGACCACCCGCGCTACCGGGTCGAGGGTCGCGATCTGCACGCACTCCTGCCGATCGCTCCCTGGGAGGCCGCCCTGGGCGCTTCGGTGTCCGTCGACACTCCCGGAGGGGCCGCCACGGTGAAGGTTCCGGCAGGCTCATCCAGCCACCGCCGGTTGCGGCTCAAGGGCCGCGGTCTACCCCACAAACGAGGCAGGCCGGGGGACTTCTACGCCGAGCTGCAGGTCCGCGTGCCCCGGAACCTCACCGACGAGGAGCACCGGCTCTTCGAGGAGCTCGCGAAGGTGTCCAGCTTCGACGCGAGGAGCAGACGATGACAGCGGTCACGCACTTCGCCCTCGCTCGGCCCTACAGGCTCAGCCTGGACAGCTATGCACAGGTCACCGGCGTCCATCCCGAGCTCGTACGCCGTCTGGTCGCCCTCGGGCTGCTGGAAGTCACCCGCGACGCGCAGGGCCGCTTGTGGTTCGACCCCTCCCAGGTGAAGGAGATGGCCAGGATCCAGCGGCTGCGGATGAGCCTGAACCTCGGCTACTGCGCCATCGGGCTGGTCGTCGAGCTGCTCGACCGGATCGCGGAGCTGGAGAAGACGCAACGGCGTACGTCACGACGAGGAGGCGCTCCATGGACACGAACAGACTGACCCAGAAGTCGCAGGAGGCTCTGCACGACGCCCAGACCAAGGCGCTGCGCTTCGGCCACGTCGAGGTGGACGGGGAGCATCTGCTGCTGGCACTGCTCGACCAGGCCGACGGCTTGGTCGCGCCACTGCTCGCCCGGGCGGGGGCCGATCCGGACCGGGTGCGCGAGGAGCTCGAGGCCGAGCTCGGCCGGCGCCCGCGGGTCAGCGGGCCGGGCGTGACGCCCGGGCAGGTCCACGTCACCCAGCGGCTGTCGCGGCTGCTCGACACGGCCGATCGCGAGGCCCGGAGGCTGAAGGACGAGTACATCTCTGTGGAACACCTCGTGATCGCTCTGGTGGAGGAGGGCTCGGGGTCAGCCGCCGGGCGGCTCCTCCACGCTCAGGGGCTGACCCGGGACACGTTCCTGGCCGCGCTGACCGAGGTGCGTGGTCACCAGCGGGTGACTTCGGCGACCCCGGAGGGAACTTACGAGGCGCTGGAGAAGTACGGCCGCGACCTCGTCACGGCGGCGGCGGCCGGCAAGCTCGAGCCGGTGATCGGCCGGGACTCCGAGATCCGCCGGACCATCCAGATCCTGTCGCGCAAGAGCAAGAACAACCCGGTCCTCATCGGCGAACCCGGGGTGGGCAAGACCGCGATCGTCGAGGGTCTGGCCCAGCGGATCGCCGACGGCGACGTACCCGAGGGCCTGCGGGACAAGACCGTGTTCGCCCTGGACATGGGGGCGCTCATCGCCGGGGCGAAGTACCGCGGCGAGTTCGAGGAGAGGCTCAAGGCGGTGCTCAACGAGGTGCAGAGCGCCGAGGGCCACATCCTGCTGTTCGTCGACGAGCTGCACACCGTCGTCGGTGCCGGCGCCGCCGAGGGTGCGATGGATGCCGGCAACATGCTCAAGCCCCTGCTCGCCCGCGGCGAGCTGCACATGATCGGCGCGACCACCCTCGACGAGTACCGCACGCACATCGAGAAGGACGCAGCCCTCGAGCGCCGGTTCCAGCCGGTCCTGGTCGACGAGCCCGACGAGGAGGACGCGCTCTCGATCCTGCGCGGGCTCCGCGAGCGGCTCGAGGTCTTCCACGGCGTGAAGATCCACGACGGCGCCCTGGTGGCAGCGGTGACCCTGAGCCACCGCTACATCTCCGACCGCTTCCTGCCCGACAAGGCGATCGACCTCGTCGACGAGGCGTGCGCGATGCTTCGCACCGAGATCGACTCGATGCCGGCCGAGCTCGACGAGCTCACCCGGCGCGTCACCCGGATGGAGATCGAGGAGGCGGCACTCTCGGAGGAGGAGGACGCCGCGAGCAGGGCCCGCCTCGAGGAGCTGCGCAAGGAGCTGGCCGACGCGCGGGCCGAAGCCGATGCCCTCCGCGCGCAGTGGGAGGCCGAGCGGTCGGCGCTGCGAGAGGTGCAGTCCCTGCGCCAGGAGCTGGAACAAGTACGGCTGGAGAGCGAGCGTGCCGAGCGCGAGTACGACCTCAACCGAGCGGCATCCCTGCGACACGGCCGGCTGCCGGAGATCCAGCGGCGGCTGGAAGCGGCCGAGTCCCGACTCGCCGGCAAGCAGGGCGGCCGCCGGCTGCT
The DNA here is from genome assembly GCF_057747975.1 of Nocardia sp. 149-1B. NCBI lineage: Bacteria > Bacillati > Actinomycetota > Actinomycetes > Mycobacteriales > Nocardiaceae > Nocardia > Nocardia sp. 149-1B. Next base: position 2,668,791 of record NZ_CM173233.1, on the reverse strand, counting down.
GCGCGAGGTCGTGACCGCCGACGAGATCGCCGACATCGTGTCGCGCTGGACCGGCATCCCGGTCACGCGCCTGCAGGAGGGGGAACGCGACAAGCTGCTCCGCCTCGACGAGGTGCTCCACGAACGTGTCATCGGCCAGGACGAGGCGGTCCAGCTGGTGGCCGATGCCGTCGTCCGCGCCCGCTCCGGCATCAAGAACCCCCAGCGGCCCATCGGGTCGTTCATCTTCCTGGGCCCCACCGGCGTCGGCAAGACGGAGCTGGCCAAGACGTTGGCCGTCGCGATGTTCGACACCGCGGAGAACATGGTCCGGATCGACATGAGCGAGTACCAGGAGCGGCACACCGTCAGCCGGCTGGTCGGAGCACCTCCGGGCTACGTCGGCTACGAGGAGGGCGGTCAGCTCACCGAGGCCGTGAGGCGCAAGCCGTACTCGGTGGTCCTGCTCGACGAGATCGAGAAGGCCCACGTCGACGTCTTCAACACGCTGCTCCAGGTGCTCGACGACGGCCGCCTGACCGACTCCCACGGCCGCACCGTCGACTTCCGCAACACCGTGCTGATCATGACCTCCAACATCGGCTCGGAGTACCTCCTCGAGGGAGTCACGGCGGACGGCGAGGTCAAGGACGACGCGCGCTCGATGGTGATGCGCACCCTGCAGTCGCACTTCCGCCCGGAGTTCCTCAACCGCGTCGACGAGATCGTGATGTTCAAGCCGCTGACGCTCGCCGAGATCGAGCGCATCGTCGACCTCCAGCTCGAGGAGCTGCGCGAGCGGCTGGCCGACATGCGGATAACCCTCGACGTCACGGCCGGAGCGCGGCGTTTCATCGCCGACCAGGGCTTCGACCCGGCGTACGGCGCCCGTCCGCTGCGACGGTTCATCGCCCGCGAGGTGGAGACCGAGGTCGGGCGGGCGCTGCTGCGCGGCGACGCGGCCGATGGGGGAGTGATCTCGGTCGACGTCGCCGACGGCAGGATCACGGTGACGGCGGCCGGCAACTCGTCAGAAGGGCGGGCCGTGGCATGACCGCGAGCATCCAGAAGTCGACGACGGTCGAGTGCGGCAACTGTGGGGCCAGGAACCGCGTGCCGGTGGTGGCCGAGGGCACGCCACGCTGCGGGAAGTGCGGCACTCCGCTGCGCTGGGTGGTGGACGCGAACGACGACGAGTTCCACGCCGTCGTCGACGAGTCGAGCCTGCCGGTGCTGGTCGACGTGTGGGCGCCGTGGTGTGGCCCCTGCCGGATGGTGAGCCCGGCCCTGGAGAAGCTCGCCGGGGAGCTGGCCGGCAACCTCAAGCTGGTCAAGGTCAACGCCGACGAGAACCCGACGGTGAGCCGGCGGTTCGAGGTCCAGTCGATCCCGACGCTGGTCCTCCTCGACCACGGCACGGTGGTCGACAAGCAGATCGGTGCCCTTCCGGAGCACCAGCTGCGCTCCTGGCTCGAGTCCAGGCTCCCGACGGGGGCGCGATGACTGCCAACCGGACGAGCGTCGGGGCCGATCCGCACCTGCGCATCGTCCGCCCCGTGCCCCCACCCCCCCGGCGCGTCTGCGCGGAGTGCGTGCAGCTCGGCACCTCCTGGGTGCACCTGCGCCAGTGCCTCACCTGTGGCCAGGTCGGCTGCTGCGACTCGTCGCCGATGCGACACGCGCGCGCTCACGCCGCCACCGCGGGCCACGTCATCGTGCGTTCGATCGAGCCGGGGGAGACCTGGAGATGGTGCTATGTCGACGAGCAGTTCGTCTGAGCTCGAGCTCGCGGACCTACCTGAGACCCCCGACTCCATCGGCGCCTACCCCCGGCTCGGTGACGATCAGATCATGCTGCTCTCGCGGCATGGCGAGCGGAAGGCGCTGACCAAGGGCACCACGCTGTTCTGCGCGGGAGACCGCGACTGCGGGATGTTCGTCGTCCTTGACGGCCGGGTCCGGGTCGTCCAGGAGGAAGGCCCCGCGGGTGAGTCGCGGGTGCTCGCCGTCCACGGGCGCGGTCGCTTCGTGGGTGACCTCTCCATGCTGACCGGCCAGGCGGTCTACGTCACCGCCATCGCCCAGACCGACGTGGAGGTCCTCGAGGTGCGCTACGACCGGCTCAAGGAGGCGGTCACCCAGGACCAGGCGCTCGGAGACCTGATCCTGCGAGCCTTCATCCTGCGGCGCACCATCCATGCCGACCTCGGCGCCGGTCTCCGGATCATCGGCTCCCGCTACTCAGCCGACACCCGCCGGCTGAGGGACTTCGCGAGCCGCAACCGCATCCCGTGCCGCTGGGAGGACGTGGAGGAGGATCCCGATGCCGAGGTCACCCTGCGGGCCTTCGACATCCCGCCCGACCAGACGCCCGTCGTGATCTGGAAGGGGCGGACGGTCCTGCGGAACCCCAGCAACGCGGAGCTGGCAGAGCTCCTCGGCCTTCGAGCGGCGCCGAGCCGGTCGGCGTACGACCTGGTCGTGGTGGGCGCCGGCCCGGGCGGCCTGGCCGCGGCGGTGTACGCCGCCTCCGAGGGACTCTCGACGGTCGTCCTGGACGCGCTCGCCACCGGCGGGCAGGCGGCCACGTCGTCCCAGATCGAGAACTACCTGGGGTTCCCTGCCGGTATCACCGGGGCGGAGCTGGCCGACCGGGCGGTGGTGCAGGCCCGCAAGTTCGGCGCCGCCTTCACCATCCCCGGCGAGGCGACCTCCCTCACCCAGGTCGACGGGTACCACGTGGTGCGGCTGGCAGACGGGGGCGACCTCGTCGCCCACGCCGTGCTCGTCGCCACGGGTGTGCGCTACCGACGTCTCGACGTCCCGGGGCTGGATCGTCTCGAGGGCTCCAGCGTCTACTACGCCGCCACGGAGTTCGAGGCCCGGCTGTGCCAGCAGGACCCCGTCACCGTCGTGGGGGGCGGCAACTCCGCGGGCCAGGCGGCCTGCTTCCTGGCTCGTCGTTCGCCGGTGGTCAACCTGGTCATCCGGCACGACGACCTGGGGAGGGACATGTCCCGCTACCTGGCCGACCGTGTCGGGCAGTCGCCACACATCAAGGTCTGGCGCAACAGCGAGGTGTGCGAGCTCATCGGGGACGAAGCGCTCGACCAGGTGGTGCTGCACGATCTCCGCACCGACGCCAGGCATCGCGTTCCGACGACGGCTCTGTTCGTCCTGATCGGAGCGGCCCCCTACACGAGCTGGCTCCAGGGAGAGATCCCGCTCGACGCGAAGGGGTTCATCCTGACCGGGTCTGCGGCCGACGGCTCCGACGGCTCCGACGGCTTGTTCGAGACCCGCCGCCGGGGCGTGTTCGCCGTGGGCGACGTACGCAGTGGCTCGGTCAAGCGCGTCGCCTCCGCTGTGGGTGAGGGCTCGGTCGCGATCCGCCAGGTGCACGAGTTCCTGGCAGCCGAGGGGCGTCGGTGAGCAGGGGCAGGCCCGGGAAGCCCTCAGCGTCATGAAGGACCGGGAGCTCGAGGCCAGGGTCGTGCGGTTCATCCGCGAGATCGGCATCGCCCCCGCGGGCAAGGTGCGCACGGTGGCCTTCGACCTCGTGAGAGGCGAGGTCGTCATCGACACCGACGAGGCCAGGTGTGCGGCACCTGCCGCGGGCTTGTGGTCCGACTACGCGGACAACGTTGCGAGGATCAGGCCCCGCCACGCCCCGCTGGTCAAGGGCCCGGCCGGCCGAACCGGGTCGGGCGCCCGGTCGATGCCTGATCCCGGTTGATGTCGGTCACCCGTTCCGCAGGACCTCGCCCGACTCCTGCCGGTACGTGTAGGCGGCGGCCCGGACCGCCTCGTCGCTCTCCAGGCCCGCACCCAGGGCGCCGCCCAGCGTCGCCAGGGCGCTGGCGAGCAGCACCAGCTTCAGGTAGTCGCCGAATCGAACCGCGTGCCCGATGTTCTCCTCGAGCAGATGCGCAGGCACCAGGACCGGCGTCGTCAGCAGTGCGAGCAGCAGAAGCGCGCCGTACAGGAAGAACACGCCCAGTACGACCGTTCCCGTCGTGGCCAGGTTGAAGAGGGTCACCTGCTTCCCACCCGCTGGGTTCGAACCGCGTTCCCACAGGCCCGCTCCGAGGATCAGCGCGGCCGTGATCGCCGCGACGGCGCCCACCCCGATCGCCGAGAGCCTGGTCCAGCTGAGCGCGTCGCCTAGCTGCCAGATGTCGGGCGTGACCAACGCGAAGACCCCGGTTGCCAGAGCGGCGGTCAGCGCCTTGGAGAGTCCGATGGCAAGCCGCCATGGCTGGTTGGCTCGGATCATTCCGCCCAGGAGTCGCACGTTCCCGCTCAGGACCCTCGCCGTGAACATGACGCTGCCGTCTCCCGCTTCCTGCTGACTCCCGAGCTCGCGGGCGCGGCGCCCGAGACCGGCAGCCGGGCCCGACGGCGCGTGGTCCTCCGTCTCCCCGAGCAAGGTGCGCACGAGACCGACGACCGCGTCACGGGCGCGGCGACGCAGTCCAACGGCCCCGAGCGCCGGGAGGCACACGACAGCCACTCCGTGCACCGGGCTGGCATGGGCGACCACCGGCCGACGACGAACCCTGAGCGGCAGATCCGTCAGGCAGACGACCAGGTCCCAGGCCTCCTGCAGGAGCCGCTCCCTCCCCGCGGCGACGAGAACGGCGTCGTCGGCAGGTGGATGGACAAGGGGGTCGACCACCGTCGGCACCCGCCACCGGACGGTGGGCATCAGCACGCTCAACTCTGCGCGCAGATCCTCAGCGAGATTCGCCGCGACCTCGGTGGCCGTACCCGGAGCTGAGACGAGCCCGATCACCACCTCACCGGCACTCATGGGCAGACGGCCGGCCTGCACGAATGGGTCCGACCGTCCTGCGTCATGGCACGAGTGTCGGATCGCCGCGCGGAGTAGGGCAAGAGGCGCCCCGCCAGATGTGCCAGCGCCTAGGCCGTATAGCACCGGGAGGCTGATATAGCACGCTATAGCACCGCATGCAGGGGAGCCTGCCGTGATCTGGCCGCACCGCAACGACCTACCTCCGAGAGCTATGGTCGCGCTGGGTCCGCGATGCAGGACCGCCAGCAGCCGGTCGACAGGGTCGACAGGGTATGGCTCCCGGGCGTGGAGACGCCCGCGCCGCGACAATTCGCCGCGGCGTCCGGTCTCCCTCGCACAGGCATGATGGCTGCATGGTCGACGATCATTCGGTGGGCGACTATCCGCCGAGTCCTGTGCCGAGCGACGAGAGGTTGTGGCCGCTCGAGCTTCCGTTCACTGCCTTCGGGCAGTTCGGCGAGGACAGGCTCGACCTGCGTGTCTTCGACCAGCAGGTCTACTGGGTCGACCGGCTCGGCCGAGCTCACCTACTGGAGGAGATGAGTCGTGGCTACATCGAGAATGTGATCGGCTTCCTGCAGGAGCACCGGGAGTACTTCTTCATCCAGACGCAACTTTGCTGGTTCATCCAGACTGTCGGCGATCAATTGCTCTTCGACGGGCCCGGCGGTGAGGTCTTGGCGGCGGCCCTCGGGGGACCAACTTGGGGCGATCTGACCCCCCAGCAGTGGTTGGAAGCAACACCTCTGATGCGCGCACTGCGACTACGACGAACTGCCCTGACCGACGACCCTTGATCGGCGTGTGCGGGCGCTCGGGTCGCCAGATCCGGACGTCGGGGCGAGGCGCCCACTCGGGAGCGCTCAGATCCTGCGTCGGGGACTCTCCCCAGACAATCGGGGATGGAACCTCTAGCGTCGCCAACGTGAACGTCCTTCGTGTCGTAGCGGTCGCGCTACTGGCGGTCCCAGCGACCGGTTGCTCGAGCGGGCCGGAGACCGAGGCGGACGCCCCCTCGGCTCCCGCGAGCTCTAGCCAGTCCCCGCCCGTGGAGTCGGCGACGACCGACGCCGGGGAGTCGCTCGACTGCCGGTTGGCAGCGACCAAGTGGGTCGATCGGATCAACAGGCACGCGACCGACGCAATCATGGGCACGGCGGTCATCGCGACGACCCTGAACATCGGCAATCTCGACTACGCGACCAGCGAGATCAAGGTGCTGTGCTCGGAGGAACTGGCGACTGACGTCCTCGAGGCCAACTACGAGATCGCCAAGGTCAACGCCTACCTGCGGGTGTGCGAGTTGTCGGACAACGTGTGCAGTCGAGCGGATTCCAAGAAGATCCTTCAGACCACCGACAAGATCGGGAGGCTAGTGAAAGGGGTCAACGCCAAGCTGGAGGAGTAGCAGCAGGCGCCTCCTGAAGACATCGAACCGGCCCGATACCGATACGCGAGACAGCGTGGCGGTTCTGTGCTCATGGCAGTCCTGCCTACGGCCAACCGGACGATCGCCCCGCGTCCATCTGTGCGGGATGCCAGCGACATCGACGTCCGCATCTCGGCAGGTCTGCGCGTCTGGGGGTGATCAGGGTTCGCCCGTAGCGTCGCTGTCTCGCAGCCAGGTTCGCGTGGCGTTCAGGCTCGGCTCGTTGGCAGGGTCCAGGTCTGCGAGGTGACGTAGGTAGTAGAAAACCTCGGAGGTCTTCTCGATAGCGACGACCTGTACTAGGAACTCCGCGGGCGACTGGAAGTCCAGCGCCACGACCCTGTCGCCGACATTCAGTTCCCGCCAAGACCCAACGTCGACGCTCGGGACGAGCCAGCCGTCCTCAGTGGCCTGCGCCTTCGGCCCGGTCAGGTACACGGTCTCCACGGAACCGTCGTCGTCTCGGAGCACTGAGTCCAGCGCAGCGTCTAGGCTGGCGAACGAGTGGTCCGAAGCCTCAGTCACAACTTCAGACTAGGCATCCCCGCCGACAATGTGCCGGGTGTTCCCCGCGGCGGAACGCTGGTGAGTCCGGGCGGGTCACATGACTGCCGGGTCGAGGCGTAGGCTCGCCGCCGGCTGAGTCCGGCAGCAAGGTGCGATGTCATGTGTGAAAGCGCAAGCCGACCGTTCTCGACCCAAGCTGGATCGTTGCAAGAGTAGGTACTTCTAGGTACTGTTGCAAACATGACCACGCTCCGCATGCCCGTAGCCACCGCCTCCCGCAAGGGAGTCTCCGGTGTGGTACATGAGGCCGCGGAGCGCCGCGTGGTGCTGACCAATCACGGTCGCCCCGTCGCCGTCGTCGACTCCGCCGAGCGCCTTGACGAGTCCGCCCGCCGCGTGCGCGAGGCACAACTCGCCGTGCTCGACGCCGCAGCAGACCTGGTGTCGCAGCGCAGCAAGCGGTTCTCCCTCGCCGACGCATGTGACCGCCTCGGGCTCGACGTCGAGCACGTGCGGAAGCTGGCGCAGGAGCGCGCCGAGGCTGATAGGTGAGGTCCGGGGAATCGTTCCCCGACGACCAAGCCGAGATCGTCTTCAACGACGTCTTCCTCGAATACCTCGAAGCTCTGACGCCGGCCGACCGCGAGTCGGTGATGGTCGATGTTGTCGCGCTGTGCCTCAGGCCCGGGGGCACGCATCCCTTGAGCAACAAGGCTGGCGGAGATCAGTTGGCCGGATGGAACACCTTGGAGGTGCTGAACAAGGAGCACCGGGTCGTCTTTGCCAGCCGTGTCGAACACGGCGTGGGCATCATCGAAGTGCTGTGCGCCGGGCCACGGCGCGCGAACGCGGCGTATGCCCTGGCCAACGCCCTCGTCGCCACCGGCCGGTTGAGCCCGGATGAGACCACCGAGATCTGGCAGGTGCTGACACTGCTCGACCTCATCGCCGAGGAGGTTGGCCTCGACGGCTGGGACTACCGACCGCCAGCCGCGCCGTCCGGCATGGTCAAGGCCGCCGTAGCTTCTGGTCTGCTCGACGAGCAGACCGCACAGCTGCTCGGCAAGGATGAGCTCGAGGCCGCCATGGAGCACGGGTGGGGCGAAGACGGCCCCGACCCTGTCGCCGCCGTCCGCGCTGCCCTCAACCGCGCGAGGGCAGGCATCGACGTCGCCGACCTGACTCGCATCCTCGGCGGGCGGGCTGCAGACCGCTGCGGCGTCGTACTGCCGCGAGCTGGCGTGGCCTGTATCAGGCGGGCCGGACACCCCGGACCACACCGCGGTCATTGAGGCCGGTGACGTCGGGTGTCGCGAGTCGCCTGGGTCAGGTGTCAAGGAGACACCTGGCGATGGTTCCCGGCGCGGTCGTGTCAGTCGAAGGCGGCCGTTCCTGCGTTCATGGCGTCGTCTCCGCTGCGGTAGTACCGGTTCTGGACGGTGGCGATGTTCTCCCATCCGCCGATACCCATGAGAACGCCTTCACGCAGCTTCTTCAGGTCCACGCAGATTCGCGCGAAGCGGTGCCTCAGCGAGTGCCAGGTCAGCCGTGCGTCGCGCCGGTGGGTGGTCTTCTCGACGAACCTCTCTCCGTCCCACTGGTGCCAGGTGTCTTCATAGAGGTCGATCGGCCAGCCGGCTGCCTCCATGGCTGGCAGCAGGATGTCGGCGGCGAAGCCGGTGTACCAGAGCAGACCTCCTCTTGTAGCGGGAAAGAGGAGTGCGTCGGGGTTCGTGCCGAGTTCCTGTTCGCGGCGGGCCTCCTCGACGCGTGCGCGAATCGCGTCCCGGAGCTGGTAGCCGGTGAAGGACTCACGAGCGACGGGGATGCGGCGAGTCTTGTCGCCCTTCGGCAGGCACCGGCGGTCGTTGTCGGCCTCCTTGCCAGCCGGGTTGATCTGCCAGTCGACGTGCGCGTGAGGTGATCGATCCTGGTGGCAGCCCGAGAGATGGATGTCGTCGGCGGTGAGCTGGAACTGCTCGCCCCACCGAGCTCCGGAGTTGGCCGCGAACTCGGGCGCGAGTTCGCCCCAGGTGGGTACGAGGGCGGCCATTTGCGCGCTGAGTGCAATGACTTGCTCGGCCTTGGGGGCGTCCTCATCTCGGATGTAGAGGTGGTGCATGCCGTTTTGCCGGACCCGGGCGGGGGAGTCGGCACGGAGGATGAGCGTGCTGGTGCGCGGGTACGCCGGGTCGGGCATCAGCGCGGCACGCGGCAGCATCTCGGCTTGCTGCCAAGAGATGTAGCCCTTCTTGCCGGACCACGTCAGGAAGGCTCGTAGGGCGCTGGTCTTGTTCCGTACCACGCTGTAGGTGCCGCCTTGGGCACGCATCGCATCGACTAGCTTGCGGTCCGGCTCCAAGTGGGCGGCGAGGCGGTGGCCGTGGCCGTGAAGGCAGCGGGCAAGCGCCTTACTGATGTTGGACCTGTGCGCGGGCTTCCACTTTTCGGGTTTGCCGGTCCTCTTGCTGGCGTACGGGCTCGTGCCTTCGGCAACGAAGCGCCGCACCATCTCGTCCAAGCGCGTGGCCGCGAGCGGGCTGGATGCGGTTGAGATCTCGGCGTCTTTGATCGCGGCCTTGGCACGGGCGGACTCAATCGTCCTTCCCCCGCTGGTGTCGCCCACGGAACCGTCGGACCGGGTCCACTTGAGGCGGTAGTAGCCCTTCGAGCATGGGTTGAGGATTCGGACCGCCCCGACGGTCTCGAGGGCAGGTCGCTTCGTGTCTTCGGTGGTCGTGGTCATGGACCGACCCGTGTCGGGTCCGGAGACGAAGGCAGTCGCCCGGTCAGGTGACTTGCCAGTGATCCTGGTTCATCCGCGAGGGCGGGACACCGGGCCGCTGGCTGCAGGACGCGCGTGCGGATGCTGGTCTGCACGCCACCGGGCGGTAGCGGGGGTGGACGCTACCGAGCCCTCGCCCGGCCGCCGCCTATGTAGGAGGCGCCGGCAGAGACGAGGGCACTGGTGCGCTGGGAACGACCCGCGCTGAGGGCATCTCGACAGAGGGTGATCAGCGGTTCTTGCCAGCCCATCGGGCGGAGTCCGGATGACAGACGTCGAGGGTCGTCACGTCGCGCGACGCAAGGGCAGGGAGTCGAATCGTCGCCACGGCGTCGCGCTGCCGGGCCGCGGGTCGGCGGTCGTAGCGCGCGGTGGTCGTCGTGCTGGTGTGCCCGACGGTCTTCGCCACGAGGGCGATGTCCACGCCGTGGTCGAGGAGGGTCGTGATCGAAAATCGCCGCAGGTCGTGGGGCGTGATCCCGGCGAATCCGGCCTCGGCAGCGCGACCGCGCACGATCTTCCATGCCTGGTGGGTACTGAGCGCTCCGTGGCTGTGCAGCGGCCGACCCGTTCGAGACAGGGGCACAAAGAGTGGGCCCGACTCGGGCCCGCGAACTCGCAGCCAATCCTCGAGGGCTGGCACCGACACGGGGTGAAGCCAGGCGTTCCGGGGAGTCCCTGACTTGGTGCGACTCAACCAGAGCCGTCGGTCGGCGAGATCGACCTCGTTCATGTCAACCCCGGTGATCTCGTTTCCTCGGGCGCCGGTACTGGCCAGCGCCACCACCAGCGCGGTGTCTCTGATCCGAGTGTTCAGACCACCGCTGCCGGAAGCGCAGGCGACCAGGATGAGCCCGACGTCGTCCTCGGACAGGTAGTGACCGGCTGGAGGGCGATGGACGCCGCCCTTGGCCTCGAAGGAGATGGCGTGGCGGTACTCCTCGTAGGTGAGCAAGCCGACGCGGTGGCAGCAGGAGATGATGCGGCGAAGCGCGGAGGCGTCCTTGGCGCCGGTTGCGTGGGCGTAGTTCTCGGCAACCTTGGACCACATCAGGGAGGAAAGGTCCTCGTCGACCAGTACCTCCCACGGGAACGTGTGCTCGTTGAGGGTGTGGTTGCTGAAGACGCCGGCCAGCCGCTTCAGGCTTCCGAGCATGGCGCGCCGGCTTTCGCTGTTGTGGAGATACCTCGCGGCGAACATCGACACCGCGCGGGCCCTCAGCTCAAGCGTCGCCGCTTCCTCGTCGGTGACGAGGTGCAGGGTCGCTCCAGTCATGACGCGGCCTCGATCGCGGGCAGGCTCAGGTTCTCCACGGCGGCGCGCTGATCGTCCTCGCCTGCTAGGTCGTAGATGAGCGTGCTGGTCGCCTTCTTGTGGTTCAGCAGCTTTCCGACCAGGGCGATGTCGTGGTGACGGAGCAGCTCGGTTGCGAAGGTCCGGCGGAAGTCGTGAGATCCGAAGGGTGCGACACCCGCGGCAGCGGCCCGAGTCCGGAGAAGGTACCGCACGCCGTTGGGAGTGAGGGGATGCATTCCGGGGCCGATGACGTTCGTGAAGAGTGCACCGGGTCGGTGGCCACGAGCTGTCAACCAGCGCTCGAGGTAGGCGATGGCATCGGGGTGCAGGTAGATGAGGTGGTCGTCACCGTTCTTGGTCCCGCGCAGCCAGATCGTGCCCTGGCCGTGGTCCCAGTCTTGGATCTGGATGCCGATCAGCTCGCTGATCCGGATGCCGGAGGTGCGGAAGAGCGCGACGATCGGGTGCCTTGGAGAATCGCTCTAGGCCGCGCAGGGTGTGTTCGGCGCCGGTTCGGTAGTACCGGTTGAGCACGGTGGCTTCGTTCTCCCAGCCGCCGAGGGCCATGAGCATGCCGGGGTCGGCCTTGTAGAGGTCGATGGCGACGCGGGCGAAGCGGTGGCGGTGCGAGTGCCACGTAAGGACGGCGAGAGTGCGTGTACGAGACTCGCGGCGATACCGCCCGGCGCGTGCGTCCCAGACGTCGTGAATCTCAGTCCACTCGCGTAGCGGCCACCCGGCAGCACGCATCGCGGGTAGGAGTACGTCGGAGTCAAAGCTGGAGTGCCACCAGAGCTGGCCGCCCCGTGTTGGAAACAGGAGTGCTTGGTCGTTGGCCCCGCGGTGCTGCTCGGCTTCGGCGGCAGCGATCCGGTCCGTGACCGCATTCAGCAGGCGGTAGCCGGTGAATGACTCGGTGGGGAGTGGGGCGATGCGGGTCTTGTCGCCCTTGGGTGGACACCGCCTGCCGCCGGGGTCGCCGGCGCGGGCGCCGGAGTCGATCTGCCAGTCGATGTGAAGGTGGGGTGCGTCGGCGGCAGGGCAGCCGCGGGGGTGGGCGTCGTCGACGGTGAGCTGGAACTGTTCGCCCCATCGGGGGCCGCAGTTCGTGGCGATCTCCGGGGCCAGTCGGCCCCACGGACCGACTGCTGCTTCGAGTGTCTCGCCGAGCGCAACTACCTGGGCGGCGGAGGGGGCGTCCTCGTGCTCGACGTAGTCGGTGGCCTGGCCGACCCGGCGGGACCGGGTTCGCCGGCGGGGTGCGGGGGTGCCGGCGAGTGCAGGGCGGGGCATGACGACGCCGGGGGAGAGGTACTCGACCTGCTCGGCGGTGAAGTAGCTGGGGGAGTGTCGGTAGCCCCAGAGCAGGAACGCTCGCAAGGCGGTGGTGTTGATCCGGACCATGTTCGGGGTGCCGGCCTGGGCGCGCATCTGGTCGCAGAGCGCCCGGTCGAGTTCGAGGGCGAGGTCGTGCTCGTGGCCGCGCAGCGCCCGCCCAAGGTTGTCCTCGATCTGGATCCGGGTGGAGCTACGCCACGACCGGTCGGTGTACGGGCTAGCGCCGTCGGCGAGGTATTCGGTGAAGATCGCGCCGAGAGGAGTCATCGCGGCGGGACCGGCTGCCCGCGCGAGGCGTCGGTCGATGGCGGTGGCCCTGGCGCTCGCGGCGGCCGGGTTGGTGCCGGCGGTGGTGTCGCCCGGGGTGCCGTCGGGTTCGGTCCACCGCAGCCGGTAGCTGCGGCAGCTCGGGGTGGGGGTGAAGATCCGGACCTGGCCGACGGTCTCCACCGGGTCGTGCCGGGTCACGATCGCCACCTGCCGGCAGTAGTCGACGAGCCCGGCGGTGACCACCCTGAATCGCACCTAGCCGGGCGAGCCTCGCGCGTCGGGTTCAGATGTCGCGTGTGCGCGGGTGCACGCGCAGCGGCCCCGCTGGGGGAGTTCTGGGGGAATCCTCCGCGGGGCCGCGCGTTCGTGCAGCTCAGGGGCCCTTTCGGGCTCTGGCTCAGATGTCGTAGTAGAGCTCGAACTCGTGCGGGTGCGGGCGCTGCTGGATGGGCAGGATCTCGGCGGTGCGCTTGTAGTCGATCCAGGTCTCGATCAGGTCGGAGGTGAAGACATTGCCGACGGTGAGGAACTCGTGGTCGCGCTCGAGGTTGTCGAGCACGGCGTTCAGCGAGGTCGGGACCTGGTCGATGTCGGCCATCTCGTCCGGCGGGAGCTCGTAGATGTCCTTGTCGATCGGCGCGGCTGGCTCGATCTTGTTCTTGATGCCGTCGAGGCCGGCCAGCAGCAGCGCGGAGAACGCGAGGTAGGGGTTGGCCGACGGGTCGGGGCAGCGGAACTCGATGCGCTTGGCCTTCGGGTTCGAGCCGGTGATCGGGATGCGGACGCACGCGGAGCGGTTGCGCTGCGAGTACACCAGCGAGATCGGGGCCTCGAAGCCCGGGACCAGGCGGTGGTAGGAGTTCACCGTCGGGTTCGTGAACGCCAGCAACGACGGGGCGTGCTTGAGCAGGCCGCCGATGTAGTAGCGGGCGGTGTCGGAGAGGCCGCCGTACCCGGTCTCGTCGTAGAACAAGGGAGTGCCCTCGTTCCAGATCGACTGGTGCACGTGCATGCCCGAGCCGTTGTCGCCGAAGATCGGCTTGGGCATGAACGTCGCGGTCTTGCCGTTGCGCCAGGCGACGTTCTTGATGATGTACTTGAACTTCATCACGTCGTCGGCGGCCTTGAGCAGCTCGTCGAAGCGGTAGTTGATCTCCGCCTGGCCGGCGGTGCCGACCTCGTGGTGGGCGCGCTCGACGATGAGCCCGGACTTCTCCAGCTCGATGACCATCTCGTCGCGGAGCTCACCGAAGTGGTCGGTCGGCGCGACCGGGAAGTAGCCGCCCTTGTACTTCACCTTGTAGCCGCGGTTGTCGTTCTCGAACGCCGCACCGGTGTTCCAGGCGCCTGCGGAGGAGTCGATCTCGTAGTAGCCGGCGTTGGCCTTGGTCTCGAAGCGGACGTTGTCGAAAACGTAGAACTCGGCCTCGGGGGCGAAGTACGCCGTGTCACCGATGCCGGTGGTGGCGAGGTAGGCCATCGCCTTGCGCGCGATGTTGCGCGGGTCGCGGGAGTAGGCCTCGCCGGTGAGCGGGTCGTGGATGAAGAAGTTGACGACCAGCGTCTTCGCGGCCCGGAACGGGTCGAGGTAGGCGGTGGTCGGGTCCGGGAACAGCGACATGTCGGACTCGTGGATGGCCTGGAAGCCACGGATCGAGGAGCCGTCGAAGTTGAGCCCGTCGTCGAACACCGACTGGTCGAACGATGACACGGGCACGGTGAAGTGCTGCATGATGCCGGGCAGGTCGCAGAACCGGATGTCGATCATCTCGACGCCCTCGTCCTTGACGTACTTGAGCAGCTCGTCGCTGTTCTGGAACATTCGTCCTCCTTGGCTGCCAACGCGGTGGGAAACAGCCGGAAAGTCTGTGAGCAAGAGCCGGGGCGACGCTGCTCCGGGCGATGCTCGCAACGTATGCACGGCCAGTTTCTCGACCGTATCGGGTTTGTTTCCGGCGTGTAACAGGTGGTCGGTGACTGGACCAGTGAGGCGCGGCTCTACCCTGACCGTCGTGACCACGCCCGCCGCGCCGCTGCTCGAGACCGCGTCGTGGGGCCGACGGGTGCTGGCGCTCCTGGTCGACTGGGCGGCGAGCAGCTTCGTCGTGATCCTCTTCATGGGCTGGTCCGACTACGCCCGGACGGGGAGCCCGGGCGGGCTGTTCGTGCTGCTGGTCTTCGTGGTGGAGTCCGCGCTGCTGACCGCGACCGTCGGCGGCTCGTTCGGCAAGATGGCCACCCGGCTGCGGGTGGTGCGCGTCGACGGAGGCGGCAACGTCGACCTGCTGCGGTCGTTGGGCCGCGCGGTCGCTGTCGCGCTGGTCATCCCTCCGCTGGTCTTCCGGCCCGACCGCCGCGGCCTCCACGACGTGCTGGCCGGGTCGGCCACCGTCACCCTCCAGGCGGCCCGTGCGCCTCAGACCTGAACCCGCGGGTTTGGGCGCTGGGTCGGGTGGGACATGCTGGAGGCATCCGCCCTCCTCGGAAAGGCCAGCCGTGACCACTCACCTCGCCGTACGCCGTGCCCTCGCCGCGACTGCCACGGTCCCGTTGCTCCTCACCGCGCTGGTCGCGTGCGGCGACAAGGACCAGACGGCCCATGATCCCGCGGTCGACGCCGGCGGCAACGCCGCCGCCGGGACCGCGCTCCTGTCCGACCTCCACTCGGGCGACGAGGTCGATCCCAGCGACTACGTCGCGCTGGTCGTCGACGGCATGAAGGCCTCCACGACCGCCCACATGACGATGACGACGACCCTCGGGGCAACGGGGAAGATGACGGCCGAGGGGGACATCGACTACTCCGCCGACCCGGTCGCGATGGCCATGACGATGCAGGTGCCGGTGGCCGGAGCGTCCGACTTCGACATCCGCCTCGTCGACGGGATCTTCTACATGTCGCTGGGCCAGATGACCGGCGGCAAGTTCGTGAAGATCGACCCGGCCGACAAGAACGGCCCGATGGCCGAGCTCGGCCCGATGATGGACCAGGTGGACCAGATGGATCCCTCGGCCATGATGAAGAAGCTCGAGCCGGCCCTCGACAAGGTGACCTACGAGGGCGAGGAGGAGGTCGATGGCCGCAGCCTGGACCACTACGAACTCACGGTGGACGGCACCGAGCTCGGCAAGGCCATGGAGGTCCCGGACAGCGCCGCGGCCCAGCTCCCGAACTCGGTGACCTACGACCTCTGGCTCGACGACGAGAACCGGATGGCGCAGCTGGAGATGGAGATCCCCGTCCAGGGCACCACGACCAAGGTCGAGATGAAGATCGACGACTGGGGCAAGGACGTCTCGATCCAGGCGCCCCCGGCCGATCAGATCACCGAGATGCCGGGCCTGGGCGCTGGGATGAACTCGTCGCCCATCGCCTGAGGGGTCGAGGAGGGAGCGCCAGCGAGCGTGTCGAGACCTACCGGCCCCGCATCTGGCCGCGCATGCCCTTCATGCTGTTGGGGATGGGGCCCTTGGGGAGCGGGATGTTCGACCGGTTGGCGTCCAGTGCCTTGAGCCGGTTGAGGATGTCGGTCATCTCGGCCGGCTTGACCGCGCGGCCGAGCTTCTGCACGTGCTTGACCAGCTTCGGCAGCGGGACCTGACCCTCGCCGTTGCCGCACACGACCTCGTGGATCGGGGTCTCGGAGACCACGCGCTCGTGCTTGCGGCGCTCGGCGGTCATCAGCTGACGCAGGCGGTGCGGGTTGCCCTCGCCGACCAGCACGATGCCCGGAGGGCCGATCACCCGGTGGACGACGTCCTGCTGCTTGGTGAACGCGACCACCGGGTCGGTGCGCCAGCCGCGGCGCAGCATCCGGAGCGCCGCCGCGGCAGCGCCCGGCTGGCCCTCCATCTGGGCGTACGCCGCGCGCTGGGCGCGGCGACCGAACACGATCATCGCGAGCATGGTGCCGACCAGCAGTGCGCCGATCACCGAGAGGATGATCCCGAGGACGCCCTCGCCGGGCAGGATCCAGAAGACCACGAAGCCGATCACGGCACCGACGAGCAGTGAGCCGAGGATCCACAGGTTCAGGCGAGGGTCGGACTTCTTCGCCATGCGATAGGTCTCGACGAACTGCGCGCGCCGGCTCATCTTGTCCGGGTCGACGGGCTTGGGGTCCTTCGCCATCGTGCTTGCTGCCTCTTCAGGTCGTTCGGTCGGGTCGGTCGAGCGGGATCAGGCGGTGACGCCCTCGCGGGCCTCGACAGCCTGACGGTACAGCCGACCGGCCCGGTAGGACGAACGCACGAGCGGACCCGACAGCACCCCGGAGAAGCCGATCTGGTCGGCCTCCTCCTTGAGCTCGACGAACTCCTCGGGCTTGACCCACCGCTCGACGGGGTGGTGCCGCACCGAGGGCCGGAGGTACTGGGTGATCGTGACCAGCTCGCACCCGGCCGCGTGCAGGTCGCGAAGCGCCTGCGAGACCTCCTCGCGGGTCTCGCCCATGCCGAGGATCAGGTTGGACTTGGTGACCAGGCCGAAGTCACGTGCCTGGGTGAGTACGTCGAGCGAGCGGTCGTAGCGGAACGCCGGCCGGATCCTCTTGAAGATGCGCGGCACGGTCTCGACGTTGTGGGCCAGCACCTCGGGCCGCGACTCGAAGACCTCGCGCAGCAGGTCGGGCTTGCCGTTGAAGTCGGGGATCAGGTTCTCGACGCCGGTGTCGGGGTTGAGCTCGTGGATCGCGCGCACGGTCTCGGCGTACAGCCACGCACCGCCGTCCTCGAGGTCGTCGCGCGCGACGCCGGTGATCGTGGCGTAGCGCAGGCCCATGGTCTGCACGGACTCGGCCACGCGGCGCGGCTCGTCGCGGTCGAGGGCCTGCGGCTTGCCGGTGTCGATCTGGCAGAAGTCGCAGCGGCGCGTGCACTGGTCGCCGCCGATGAGGAACGTCGCCTCCCGGTCCTCCCAGCACTCGAAGATGTTGGGGCAGCCGGCCTCCTGGCACACCGTGTGCAGTCCCTCGGACTTCACCAGGCTCTGGAGGTGCTTGTACTCGGGCCCCATCTTGGCTCGGGTCTTGATCCACTCCGGCTTGCGCTCGATCGGGGTCTCCGCGTTGCGAACCTCGAGCCGGAGGAGCTTGCGACCTTCGGGTGCAGGTGCTTGCGTCACGTCGGCCAACTGTACGCGGAGGCCCCAGCCGCTCCGGGGGCTGGCCTCAGGGCACGTCGCGGCGTCGGAACGAGATCAGCGAGGCGCCCGAGGACACCAGCAGCGCCGCCCCGTAATAGCCGGCGCCGTCCCACAGGGTCAGCACGCGCTCGCCGTTGCACTCCGACCCCGGCTCCGGAGGCGGACCGCTCTGGTTGCCGACGAAGCAGGAGGGCGGTGGTTCCACGTAGTAGGTGGTGCCGTGCTTGACGATCGCCGCCACGTTCTTCTGGGGCTGCCAGTGCTCGCTGAGGCCGAGCACGCCGACGATGACCCCGCCCGCCACGGAGACCGCGAACAGGACGCCGATCGTGGCGACGGTGCTGCGCAACAGCATGGTGAGCGCGTAGCCCCCGAGGGCCGCGGCCGCGGCGAACGCCGCACCGCGGGCACCGTAGGCGAAGGAGTCGGCGAGCGAACCGTCTGTGATCGGCAGGTCACGAGCCTGCATGGTGGCCCACATGGCCGCCCAGTACGCCGTGCTCACGACCATCGCGATCACGAACGCGATGGCGGTCACCGCCAGCGCCTTGGCCGCCCACACCCGCATCCGCCGCGGCTCGAACAGCAGCTGGTTGCTCATCGACCCGCTGTTCCAGTCGTGGCCCGCGAACGTCGTACCGGCGAGCAGCAGCAAGGCGGTGAGTACGGCGACCAACGCCATGCCGGCACCCTCGTTGCGCTGCTGGACCAGGCTGAGCTTCTGCCGGCCGGTGTACCAGCCGACGATCAGGTCGGTGCACTGCGCCTCGGTGACGCTCTTCGGCTTGCCGTACTGACGCGGGTGCTCGACGCAGCGGTGGATCTCACCGGCCTGGGCGTGGGTGACCTGGGCGATCTCGTCGGCGGAGACCGGCCGGGTCGACCAGACCTGGGAGGCGCCGATGAACGCCGGGATGGCCACCGCGAGCAGCAGCAGCAGGATCACCGCGCGGCGCCACCGCAGCCGGGTCAGCTCGACCCGCAGCAGCCGCGCGCTCATCGCTGGCCCCCGAGCTCGGTGCCGGCGGTGAGCTCGAGGAACGCCGCCTCGAGGTCGCGGCGCACGGGCGAGAGCTCGGTCAGCCAGATGCCGGCCGAACCGAGCGCCTCGGTGACGTCGGCGGGGCGGTCGGTGTCGACCACCAACCCGTCGCCGACGGTGAAGCCGGCCGCGGTGAGCACCCGGGTCGCCGCCACGGGGTCGTGGGCGCCGACGCGGTACGCCGTGCTCGCGCCGACCAGGTCCTCGACCTTGCCCGACGCCAGCAGGCGGCCCTGGCCGATGATCGTCGCGGAGGTGCAGACCTGCTGGACCTCGGCGAGGATGTGGGAGCTCAGCAGCACGGTGACCCCGGACTCGCCCAGGTCGCGGATCGTGTCCCGGATCTCGCGGATGCCGGCCGGGTCGAGCCCGTTGGTCGGCTCGTCGAGGATCAGCAGGTCCGGCTCCTTGAGCAGGGTCGCCGCGATGGCCAGCCGCTGCTTCATGCCGAGGGAGTAGGACTTGTAGCGGTCCTTGTCACGGCCGGTGAGGCCAACGGTCTCGACCGCGGCGTCGACCCGCGTGGTGGGCGCACCGATCGAGCGGGCCAGCAATGTGAGGTTCTGGCGGCCGGTGAAGTTCGGGGAGAACTTCGGGCTCTCGACAACAGCGCCGATCCGGTCGATCACGGCGGGCAGCCGCCGGGGGACCTCCTCACCGAACAGCCGCATGCTGCCCGCGCTCGCGCGGGCCAGGCCCAGCAGCATCCGGATCGTCGTGGTCTTGCCCGACCCGTTCGGCCCCAGGAACCCGTGCACCCCGCCCCGTGGGACGGCCAGGTCCAGGTCCTGGACCGCCACCCGCCGTCCGCGGCGAGTGCGGAACTCCTTGCGCAGGCCCGTGGCCTCGATCACCAGCTCGCTCAAAACCGACCCCCGAAATCGTCGTACTGCGTCTGCTGTTCGACGATCCAAGCAGGCATCAGGTTGCGCGCCGCCGGGGCGCGCCGGGAAGCCGGGCCTACGGCGTGAGGATCTCGATGCGCGGGTGCTTGGCCGGGTCGGGGCGCGCGTCGTAGTCGGGCGTAGGGACGTACGGCGCCCACCCGAGGAACTCGGTCAGGTGCCGCTCCACCACCGGGGTCACCTCGGAGACCGTCACGTCACGTCCGAGCTCACGGCTCAGGGACGTCACACCTGCGTCCGCGATGCCGCAGGGGACGAACCGGTCGTACCACCCCAGGTCGACGTCGCAGTTGAGGGCGAAGCCGTGCATGGTCACGCCGCGGCTCACCCGGATGCCGAGCGCGGCCACCTTGCGCTCCGGGCCACGGTCGTCGGCCCGGAGCCAGACGCCGCTGCGGCCGGGCACGCGCGCGGTGGTGACGCCGAGGTCGGCACACACCTGGATCAGCGCCTCCTCGACCCGGCGCACGTAGTCGACGACCTTGACGTGGTCAGGCAGCGTGACGATCGGGTAGCCGACCAGCTGGCCTGGTCCGTGGAACGTGATCTTGCCGCCGCGGTCGACGTCGATGACCGGCGCGCCGCCTGGGTCGGCCGGCCGCTCGTGGGGCTCGGTGCGCTTGCCGGCGGTGAACACCGGTGGGTGTTCGAGGAACAGCACCGTGTCCGGCTGCGCCCCGTCCGCGACCCGCGTGTGGACCTCGCGCTGGAGGTCCCACGCCGCGACGTACTCGACGAGCCCGACGTCTTGGAAGATCACGCGCTCGAGCCTACTGCGGTCCCCAGGAAGGCCAGCTGGTCAGGCAGCATGCGCCGCCAGTACGCCGTGTCGTGGGCGCCCGGCTCGAACGTGCTCGTCACGTGCGCGTCGTCGGGGAAGCCCGCCACGTAGTCCTGCACGTCGCGATAGAGCGGGTCGCCGGTGCCGCAGTCGACCCGGACGGGGATGGCCTCGAGGTCCCTCTGGTGGCCCACCACCGTGAACCTCTCGTACTCCGCGGCGTCCGCGAATCCCGACCGGGACGCCTCGTCGGGGTCGCTCCAGATCGCCGGGCTCGAGGCGACCACGCCGCTGACCCGGCTGGCGCCGAGGAGGCCGCCCAGCCGAAGGGCGCCGTACCCGCCCATCGACCAGCCGATCAAGCCGATGCGGTCGGTCGTCGCGGCGCGCAGGCCCTGTCGCGCCAGGAGCGGCAGCAGCTCGTCGACGACCATGGCACCCGCGTCCTCGCCGTCGGGTCGCGGGTGCCAGTAGGACGTGCCACCGTCGGCGGCGGCGATCGCGAACGGGGCGACGCCGGCCGCCGACGCGGCGGCCAGGTAGCGGTCGAGCCCGAACGACGGACCGATGAGGGTCGCGGCCTTCTCGTGCAGCCCGTGGAGCGCGACCACGACCGGCAGGTCGGAGCCGGCGCCCGGCGGCCGGATCACGCACCAGCCCACCTCGGCGCCGAGGCGGTGCTCGGACACGAAGCTGCCGGTGGTGACCCGCCCGGGCGCGACATCGGGCACCACGCCCGCCTCGCCGTTGAGGCCGAGGTGGGCCTGCAGCCAGGGCCGGCCGGGCAGCACGCCCTGCTCGACTCCCACGCCGCCGGCGGCGACCGCCGCGACGGCGACGCCAGCTCCACCGAGCAGCACCCCGCGACGGCTCAGCACCCGGCCATCCTCCCAGGCCTGTGGATGACGCACGGCCCGGCACGCCCGGGTGGGTAGGAGTCGGCGATGACGTTCCTGTCCTTGCTGCTGGCGGCCGTGCTCGGCCTGTCGCCGGCCGCCACGCCCGCGACCTCCGCGGAGGTGCTGCACCACTGGGATGCGCGTCGTGCCGCGGTGTGGGCGGCCGGCGACCCCGGCGCCCTGCGGCGGCTCTACACGCCCGGGAGCAGGGCTGGGGACGCCGACGTGGCGATGCTGCAGACCTGGCGGCAGCGCGGTCTGCGGGTCGAGCACCTGCGGATGCAGCTGCTCTCGGTCGAGACGCGGCGGCGTACGCCGGGCCGGCTCGTGCTCGTGGTCAGCGACCGGGTCGCCTCGGCCGTCGCGGTCGGCGACGGCGTGCGCCGCAGGCTGCCACGCGACGCCGTTTCGACCCGCCGGCTGGTGTTGGTCCGACTGGCAGGGGAGTGGCGGGTCAGGTCGGTGGGAGATATTGACAGTGACTATCAGTTCGGTCATCATCAAACCTGACAGTGACTATCACAATCTTGGAGGCCGCCATGCCCACACCGATCCAGCAGTCACCCCGCCGGTGGTGGGCGCTCCTCTCCTTGGTGCCTGCGGTGCTCGCGGTCGGTCTGGACGGCACGGTCCTCAGCGTCGCGCTCCCCACGCTCGGTGGCGAGTTCGACGCGACCACCGGGCAGTTGCAGTGGTTCGTCACCGCGTACTCGCTCGCGTTCGCCGCCGCGATGATCCCCGCGGGGATGATGGGCGACCGGTGGGGCCGTCGCCGGATCCTGTTGGCCGCACTCGGTGTCTTCGGCCTCGGCTCCGTGGGGTGCGCCGTCGCGACTGGACCGACGACGTTCATCGTGGCCCGCGTGGTCCTGGGTCTGGGTGCCGCCGCGATCCTGCCGATGGCGCTGGCCGCGGCGCCGTACCTCTTCACCGAGGAGGAGCGTCCCCGCGCCCTGGGGGTGCTGATGTCGGTGACGATGCTCGGCTTCCCCCTCGGCCCGCTCCTGGGCGGCTGGCTGCTCAGCCACGCCTGGTGGGGCTGGGTCTTCCTCATCAACGTGCCCGTCGTGGCGATCGGTCTGCTCGCCGTGCGTGCGCTGATGCCGGAGTCGCGCGGCTCGGCCACCGGCCGCGTCGACCTGGGCGGGGTGTTCCTGTCGGCCGCGTCGCTGTCCGTGCTCAGCTACGGCGTGATCGAGGCGGGGGACCACGGGTGGACCGACGGGCGCTCCATGCTCCTCGTGCTCGCCGGCCTCGCACTCGTCGCGGTCTTCGTGTGGTGGCAGCGCCGCGCCGCCGTCCCGCTGGTCGACCTGCGGCTGTTCGCGGACCGCGCGTTCTCCGGTGGTGCGGTCGTGGCGACGGTGGTCTCCTTCGTGATGATGGGTCTGCTGTTCACCCTCCCGCTCTACACGCAGGCCGTGCACGGCCTGGACGCCGAGGGCAGCGGCGTCCGGCTGCTGCCGCTGATCGGGGGCATGCTGCTCACCGCACTGCCTTCGGGGGTGCTCGCCCAGCGGATCGGCCAGCGGTGGACGGTCGCCGCGGGCATGGTCGTGCTCGCGACCGGGCTGGCCTGGGGAGCCACCACCGCCGTCGGCGACGGCAGCTGGGCGGCCCTAGGGTGGACCGTCGTGTGTGGCGCCGGGCTCGGGCTCTCGCTGCCCACGGCCATGGACGCCGCCCTCGGCGTGCTTCCCCCGGACGCCGAGGGCGTCGGGTCCGCGGTGCTTCAGGCGCTCCGCATGGTCGGCAGCTCGTTCGGTGCGGCGATCCTCGGCTCGGTCCTCAACTCGGGCTACCGAGGCCAGCTCGCGACCGACGCGCCGCCGCTGAGGGACCTCAGTCCTGACCTGGCGGCGGCCGCGCGGGACAGCGTGGTGGCAGCGACCGGGATCGCCCACCGGCTCGGGTCGGCGGACCTGCTGCACGCGGCCCGGTCGGCCTTCGTGCACGGCATGGACCTGACGCTGTGGGTCTCCTCGATCTTGGCGCTCGCCGGCGCCGCGCTCGCCGTGCTCGCGCTGGCGGGTCGCGAGAACGCAGCGTCGACGGTCAGGGCAGACTCGGTCCATGAGCACGACCCGATCGGCTGAGGACCGGACCCCGCGCACGCCCGGCCTGCGCGAGCGCAAGAAGGCCCGCACCCGGTTCGAGATCCAGCAGCGCGCCCTGGTGCTGTTCGAGCAGAAGGGCTACGCCGCGACGACGGTCGAGCAGATCGCCGAGGCCGCCGAGGTCTCGCCGAGCACGTTCTTCCGCTACTTCCCGACCAAGGCGTCCCTCGTGCTCACCGACGACTTCGACCCGGTGTTCATCGCGAACTTCCGCGCTCAACCGGCCGAGCTCGGCGTGGTGGCGGCGATGCGTACGGCGGTGCGCTCGACGTTCGGAGACATCCCGTCCGACCAGGAGGAGGCGGCCATCCAGCGCAACGCCCTCCTGCGTTCCGAGCCGGAGCTGCGAGGGGCGTTCGCGGAGTTCCTCATCGACTCCACCCAGCAGCTGATCGAGCTCGTGGCCGAGCGCACCGCGCGGCCTCTGGACGACCCGGAGTCGGTCGCCGTCAGCGGCGCCATCATGGGGGTGATGCTCTCGTCGCTGGCGCTCTCCGGGCTGTCGTTGCGCGAGCAGATCGAGGTCCTCGACCAGCAGCTGGGGCACCTGGAGACCGGGTTCAGGCTGTGATCCCCAGGCCGGCTGCGACCACGTCGTCGACCGTGCGGTCGCGGAAGCGGTAGCCCGCCTCCTCCAACGCGGCCGGGCGCAGGTTGATCGATCCCAGGGCCTCCGGGGCGAGGTCGCCGGCGCCTGCTCGGATCGCCAGCCGCGGTACGGCGAGCAACGCCTTGCGGTGCACCGCGCGGGCGAGCGCCTGGGTGAACTCGGCGTTGGTCGGGGTCTGGGGACAGCAGATGTTGAACGGGCCGCTGGCGGTCTCGTGCTCGACCAGGAAGGCCACCGCGCCGACCCAGTCGCGCAGCGAGACCATGGCCATCCGCTGGCGCCCGTCGCCCAGGCGCGCTCCCAGCCCGAGCCGGGTCACCAGCTGCAGCTGCTTGAGCGGGGCAGCCCGTCGATCCATCACCGGCGGGGTGCGCAGCAGGCACAGGCGCGCGCCCGCGTCGGCTGCTGGCGTGGCGGCGTCCTGCCACTCGCGGGTGACCCGGGTGAGGAGGCTGTTGCCGACGCTCTCGCTCTCCTCGGTCACGACCTGCTCGCCGTGGTCGCCGTACCAGGCGATCGCGTTGCCCGCGAGGAACGCGGGCTTGTGCGCGCTGTCCGCGATGGCGCGCGCCAGGACGCGGGTCGTCGTCACCCGGCTCTCGCGCAGCTCGCGGGCCCACTTAGCGGAGTGAGGGTTGCCGACGGTCGGCGCGCCGGCCAGGTTGACCACCACGTCGGCCGCCTCGATGACCGTGCGGTCGTAGACCGCGGCGTACGGGTCCCACGTCGACTCATCCGGACCGGATGCGGGCCGACGCACCAGCGCGACGACCGAGTGGCCGCGCTCGCGCAGCTCGGCGCTCAGGTGGGTGCCCAGGAAGCCGGACGCACCGGCGATCACGACGTTCAGCGGCATGCGGTCAGCCTGTCACGGGGCCGCAAATGCCGTGTCGGGCTCTCGGGCTGGATGTGTGGTGGGTCGGTGTCCTCCCGGTGGCGCCATTGTCCGTCCTCCACCAGGCGCCTCAAGGCCGCTCTGGGCCGGCCGCCAGACGGTGTGGTTGCGGTCGGCACGCGAGCTGCGGGCCCCCGGGACGTCATACGTTCTGAGCAGCAGGGCAACAGGACACACCATCCGTATGACGTCCCGCGACGACCAGACCTCGGAGGCCGCCGACCGCCACCCGAAATGCCGAGTCGGCGCAGTCTGAGGCTCAGACTGCGCCGACTCGGCATGGATCAGGGGTCACACCTCGAACTGGCCCGACTCCAGACGCTGCTTGACGTCGGTCAGGAACCGGCCCGCGTCGGCGCCGTCGACCAGCTGGTGGTCGTAGGTCAGCGCCAGGTAGACCATGTAGCGCACCGCGATCGTCTCGCCGAGGTTCGGGTCGTCGATGACGACCGGACGCTTGACGACCGCGCCCGGGCCGAGGATCGCGACCTGCGGCTTGTTCACGATCGGGGTGTCCCACAGCGCGCCCACGCTGCCGAGGTTGGTGATCGTGAACGTGCCGCCCGAGAGCTCGTCGGGGCCGATCTTGTTGGTGCGCGTGCGCTGGGCGACGTCGCCGATCTTCTTCGCCAGACCCGCGATGGACAGGTCGCCGGCGTCCTTGATTACCGGGGTGATCAGGCCCTTCTCGGTGTCCACGGCGATCGCGAGGTTCTCGCGGTCGTAGTAGGTGACCTCGCCGGCCTCGGTGTCGATCGTCGCGTTCAGCGCCGGGTGGGTCTTGAGCGCGTCGATCGCCGCCTTGGCGAAGAACGGCAGGTACGACAGCTTCACGCCCTCGCGGGCGAGGAAGTCCTGCTTCACGCTGTCGCGCAGCCGCGCGATGTTGGTGACGTCGACCTCGACGACCTGGGTGAGCTGGGCGGAGGTCTGCAGCGACTCGACCATCCGGGACGCGATGATCTTGCGCAGCCGCGACATCTTCACGGTCGTGCCGCGCAGCGGCGACGGCGTGCCCGACGGTGCCGCCGGAGCAGCGGACGATGCGGCGGGCGCGGCCGCAGCGGCGGGGGCCGGCTGCGCGGCCTGCTGCTGGGCGACCTCCTGGGCGCGCGCGGCGTCCAGGACGTCCTGCTTGCGGATCCGGCCACCCACACCGGTGCCGGCGACCTGGGAGAGGTCGACGCCGTGCTGGGCGGCCATCTTTCGCACCAGCGGGGTCACGTAGCCAGGACCGTCGCCGGACGCGGCAGGCGCGGCCGAGGGCTGGGCTGCGGGCTTCGGGGCCTCCGCGGCCGGACGCACGGGCTCGGCCTGGGGTGCCGATGCCGGCGGCGGGGTCTGCTCCTGCTTCGCGGGCTCCGGCTCGGGCTCCGGCTCGGGCTCCGGCTCGGGCTCGGGCTCGGGCTCGGGAGCCGACTGAGCGGGCTGCCCGGACCCGATGACCGCGAGCTCGGCGCCGACCTCGACGGTCTCGTCCTCGGCGACCTTGATCTCCAGGAGCGTGCCGGCGACCGGCGAGGGGATCTCGGTGTCGACCTTGTCGGTGGAGACCTCCAGCAGCGGCTCGTCGACGGCGACGTCGTCGCCCACCGACTTCAGCCAGCGGGTGACGGTGCCCTCCGTCACCGACTCCCCGAGAGCGGGCAGCGTGATCGACGTGCCGGCGCCACCGGACGGCTTGGTCTCGGCGGCCGGCTTCTCGGCCTCCTCGGCGGCGGGCGCCGGCTCGGCGGCGGCCGCCGGCTCCTTGGCCTTCTGCTCCTCGGGCTCCGGCTGGGCCTCGGGCTGCGCCTCGGGCTGGCCGCCGGACTCGCCGGCACCGGAGTCGGCCGAGGACTCGTTCGCGTCGCCGATCACCGCGAGGACCGCGCCGACCTCGACGGTGTCGTCCTCGTTGGCCCGGATCTCCAGCAGCGTGCCCGCGATGGGGGAGGGGATCTCGGTGTCGACCTTGTCCGTGGAGACCTCCAGCAGCGGCTCGTCGACCGCGACCGTGTCACCGACCTGCTTGAGCCAGCGGGTGACGGTGCCTTCGGTGACGGACTCGCCGAGTGCCGGCAGGTTGACTTCGGTGGCCATGGACTTCCTTCGCTTGCGTGTCGGGGAGATGCTGGTGGATCGGTCAGGAGTGAGCGTGGAGTGGCTTGCCGGCCAGGGCGAGGTGGGCCTCGCCGAGGGCCTCGTTCTGCGTGGGGTGTGCGTGGACGAGCGGCGCGACGTCCTCCGGGTACCCCTCCCAGTTGTAGATCATCTGGGCCTCGCCGATGAGCTCGCCCACCCGGTCGCCGACCATGTGGACGCCCACGATCGGGCCGTCCTTGCGGCGCACGAGCTTGACGAAGCCCTGGGTCTTGAGGATCTGGCTCTTGCCGTTGCCGCCGAGGTCGTAGGTCAGCGTCTCGATGCCGTCGGCGCCATAGGCCTCGGCCGCATGGGACTCGTTGAGCCCGACCGAGGCGACCTCGGGGTGGGAGTAGGTGACCCGCGGGATGCCGGACTCGTCGATGGGACTCGGGTCGAGGCCGGCGATGTCCTCGGCCACGAAGATGCCCTGCTGGAAGCCGCGGTGGGCGAGCTGGAGGCCCGGCACGATGTCGCCGACGGCGTACACGCCCTCGAGGTTGGTGCGGCAGCGCTCGTCGGTGAGGACGAACCCCCGGTCCATGGTGATGCCCTGCTCGTCGTAGCCGAGGCCCTCGGTGACCGGCCCGCGGCCGACGGCGACGAGCAGCAGGTCCGCCTCGATGGTGTCGCCGCCCTCGACGGTCACGACCACGCCGGTGTCGGAGTGCTTGACGCTCTGGAACGGCGTGGAGGTCAAGAACTTGATGCCGCGCTTGCGGAACGCACGCTCGAGCGCCTTCGACGACGCCTCGTCCTCGACCGCGACCAGGCGCGGCAGCGCCTCGACGATCGTGACCTCGGCGCCGAAGCTGCGCCACACGCTGGCGAACTCGCAGCCGATCACGCCGCCGCCGAGCACGACGACGGAGGCAGGCACCCGGTCGAGGCGCAGCGCGTGGTCGGAGGTGATCACCCGTTCGCCGTCGATCTCGAGGCCGGGGAGCGAACGGGCGTAGGAGCCCGAGGCGAGCACCACGTGCCGCCCGGAGTACGTCGTGTCGCCGACCGTGACGGTGCGGGGACCGGTGAGCTTGCCGGCGCCCTCGATCACCGTGATGCCCCGGCCCTTGATGAGCCCGGTCAGCCCCTTGAACAGCCGGGAGACCACGCCGTCCTTGTAGGCGTTGACCCCCGCCATGTCGATGCCCTCGAGGGTGGCGCGGACGCCGAACGACTCGGCCTCACGCGCCTGGTCGGCGACCTCGGCGGCATGCAGGAGAGCCTTCGTCGGGATGCAGCCGATGTGCAGGCAGGTGCCGCCCAGGTTGGCCTTCTCGACCAGACCCACCGTCAGGCCCAGCTGTGCCGCGCGGAGTGCGCAGGCGTAACCACCCGAGCCTGCACCGAGGATGAGTACGTCGAAGTCGGCGTCGGCCACTCGCCCATCCTTGCACTTGTGCCCAATGTGTCCACACCGGCCTCCAGGGTTGCGGACGGCATGCCAGGGGCTACTGGAGAGTCACATCCCGGCGATCCGTCGCGGGCTTCGCCCGGGTTGTTGGCACACTGGACGCCATGTCATGGATGGACCGGTTCCGACGAGGCCCGGGAACGAAGATGCGGCGGCCGGCGCGTGACGCGTTCCGCACCGGGTCGACCCGGGTGCGCGCCTCGGACTCGGTCGACCAGGAGCACCTGCACGCCTGGGTCGCCGAGCGTCGTGGGGTCGAGGGCTTCGTCGAGCCGCGCACCGCGGTCAGCGACGTGACGCTCCTGCTCGTGGCGCACGACGGCGAGTGGACCCGGCGCCGCGTGCCGTCGGTCGCCTGGGCGCACGACTTCTGCAACGGCCACCAGGTGCCGTCGTACGACGCCGCCGTGGTCGGCATCCCGCAGCGGATGCGCGACTACAACCGGCGAAAGAAGCTCGAGGGCGGGCTCTGACGCGTCAGGCTAGCGCCCGGACGTAGTCGACCAGGGTCGCGACGGCGACGCCGGTGCCGCCGGGGGTGACGTGGCCCCACGCACCACCGGAGTTGAACGACGGCCCGGCGATGTCGAGGTGGGCCCAGGGCAGGCCCCCGGTGAACTCGCGCAGGAAGGCCGCGGCGTACAGCCCGCCGCCCCACCGGATCCAGTCGTGCTGGGAGAGGTCGGCGATCCGGCTCGAGGTGATCCGCTCGCGCATCACCTCGGGGATCGGCATCGGCCACATCTCCTCGCCGGCGGTGGCCGCGGCCGCGAGCACGTCGTCCACGACCTCCGGTGAGCCCATCACGCCGCCGACCCGGTCGCCGAGCGCGACCACCATGTGCCCGGTCAGCGTCGCCACGTCGAGGATCACGTCGGGCTCCGCCTCGGTCGCGCGGACCAGGGCGTCGGCGAGGATCAGCCGGCCCTCGGCGTCGGTGTTGAGCACCTCGACGGTCGTGCCGCCATAGATCGTGAGGACGTCACCCGGTCGCATCGCCGCGCCCGACAGCATGTTCTCGGCCATCGGCACGTACGTCGAGATCCGCACGGGCAGGCCGAGCCGGGCGATCGCGAACGTCGCCTGCACGACCGCGGCCGCGCCGGCCATGTCGGACTTCATCTCGCCCATGCTCTGCGCAGGCTTGATCGTCAGACCGCCGGAGTCGAAGGTGATGCCCTTGCCGACGAGCGCGACGTGGCGCTCGGCGTCCTTCGGGGCATAGCTGAGCTCGACGAGCCGCGGCGGTGCCGCCGAGCCCGCCCCCACGCCGAGGATGCCGCCGCAACCGAGCTCGGCCAGCTCGGCCTCGTCGAGAACGCGGATCGAGACCTGGGGCGCTCCGCGACCGTGGGTGAGCTCCTTGGTGGCCGCGGCCACCGCGTCGGCGAAGGCCGGGGGAGTCAGGTCGACCGGCGGGGTGTTCACCCAGTCGCGCGTCGTCGCGATCGCAGCGGTCACGATGCGGGCCTCCTCGAAGGCCGCGACCACCTCCTTCTTGCGGGCGGCCGGGCTGAGCACGATCACGTCGGCGGGCGCATCGGCCTTCTCCGAGTCGCGGGACTTCTTGTACGTCGTGAACGTGTAGCCGCCCAGCTCGTAGCCCTCGGCGACGGCCCGGACGAGCTCGGGGGTGCCGGCGGGCAGCGCGATCGCCACCGAGGCCGCGTTGGTCACGGCTCGAGCGGCGACGCCGGCGGCCCGGCGTACGGCGTCGGTGTCCGGGGTGCCGCCGAGCCCGACCAGCACGAGCAGGGGAGTGGTCAGCGCTCCGCCGGTGGGCACCTTGGTCACCTCGCCCGCCTTGCCCTTGACCCCGAGCGTCGCGAGCAGCGGCCGCAGCTTGCGCCCGTAGGCGGCTGCGACGTCCTCGGCGCCCTCGGCCAGCTCCGGGCCCTTGGCACCTTGCACGACCCCCACCACCACGGCCTCGCTGCGGGTCTTGGCGGGGCTGGCGCTGCGCAGGGTGTACGACGTCACCGGGGAAGGATAGTCCCGTCGTTCGTGCGCGAGGCTGCGGTAGGTTCGCGCCATGGTGGACCCCCAGGACGGCGACCAGAACCACGAGCTGCACTCCCCGCTCCACGCCCGGCACGAGGCCCTCGGGGCCAAGTTCGCTGCCTTCGGCGGCTGGTCGATGCCGCTGGAGTACTCGACCGGGGTGGTCAAGGAGCACACCGCGGTCCGTGAGTCCGTCGGCATCTTCGACGTCAGCCACCTCGGCAAGGCCACGGTGGAGGGCCCGGGTGCGGCGGCGTTCGTCAACAGCACCCTCACCAACGACCTGGGCCGGATCGGGCCGGGTCAGGCGCAGTACACGCTGTGCTGCGACGAGGAGACCGGTGGCGTGGTCGACGACCTGATCGTCTACCTCCACGACGACGACCGGGTGCTGCTCGTGCCCAACGCCGCCAACACCGCCGAGGTCGTACGCCGGCTGTCCGCGGCCGCCCCCGACGGGGTGACCGTGACCAACCGGCACCGCGACTTCGTCGTGCTCGCCGTGCAGGGCACCCGCTCGGACGAGGTGCTGGCGAAGGTCGGACTGCCCACCGGGCACGACTACATGTCCTTCGCCGAGCAGACCTTCGCCGACGAGACCGTCGTCGTGTGCCGCACCGGCTACACCGGCGAACGTGGCTACGAGCTGATCGCCCCCAACGCGGTCGCCGAGCCGCTCTGGGACGCCCTGCTCGCCGCGGGCGAGGAGTTCGGGATGCTGGCCTGCGGGCTCGGGGCCCGCGACACCCTGCGCACCGAGATGGGCTACCCGCTGCACGGTCAGGACATCTCGCTCGCCGTGACCCCCAACGAGGCGCGCCTGGGCTGGGCCGTCGGCTGGTCCAAGGATGCGTTCTGGGGTCGTGAGATCCTCACCGCCGAGCGGGCGGCCGGTCCGCAGCGCCAGCTCCGCGGCCTGGTCGCCACGGGGCGCGGCATCCCGCGCCCGCACATGAGCGTCAGCCTCACCCCCGACGTACTCCTGGGCGAGGTCACTTCCGGCACGTTCTCCCCGACCTTGCGCAAGGGGATCGGCCTGGCGCTGGTGCCGTCGTTCGTCGCCCCGGACGCCGAGGTCGGGGTCGACATCCGGGGCCGCCGGGAGGTCTTCCAGCTCGTGAAGCCGCCCTTCGTCGACCCGTCCGTGCGGGAGGCCTGAGATGAACCTGCCCGACCAGCCGCCGACGTTCCGGCCGCCGTCGCCCGCCGAGCGCCCGTGGTGGTGGCGCCTCGAGAACGCCTCGGGCGAGGAGGTGAGCGTCGGTCCGGACCTCGCGGAGGAGCGGTTCGCCAGCCAGGCCGACGCCGAGTCGTGGGTGGGCGAGGTCTGGCCGGACCTGGCCGCCGAGGGCGTCGACGCGGTCACCCTGTTCGAGCAGGAGCGCCGGGTCTACGGCCCCATGTCGCTGCACGCGTAGGCGGCCAGCCGGGCCGCGAGCGCCCAGCAACGTCATACGGAAGGAGCAGGCGGACACACCATCCGTATGACGTCCCTGGTGCCGCAGCCCGCGCGCCCACCGCAACCACACCGTCTGGAGTCCGAGCCAAGAGCGATCCCGCGAGACGCGGGCTTTCTGCCCTGGCCGGTCGCGCCGGGGAGGAGAAAGATGGTGTCATGCGGAACGACGCCGACTTCGTCGCCTACATGGCGGCGCGCTGGCCGTTCCTCGTTCGCGCGCTGGTGCTCCTCGGGAGCCCCCGGCCCGAGGCGGAGTCCGTCGCCCGGACGGGACTGGCGCGTTGCTACGCCGCCTGGGACACCGTGCTCGAGGCCGACGACGTCGACGTCTGCGTCTACCGCGTGGTGCTGGAGTGCTGGCACAGGAGCCGGCAGGGCCGCCGGTGGGTCCACCGGCGGGGCGAGACCGCGGACGCCGTCGCGCCGGACCCGGAGGCCGGCCCTGCCGCCCCCGGCGACGCGCTGCTGCTGCGCCGCGCGCTCGAGGCGGACCTGGACCGGCTCGCCCCGGAGCAGCGCGAGGTGCTGGTGCTGCGGTTCGTCGCCGACCTGTCGGAGGCACAGGTCGCCGACGTGCTGGAGGTGACGAACGGCGTGATCAGGGGCCGGACGGCCCAGGCGCTCGCGCACATCGACCTCGCCGCCCTGCGCGAGATGACCGGGCGGTGACCCGGCGATGAGCGAGCTCGCGGCGGCCGAGGTGTTCCGACTCGCGCGGGAGTCGATCGAGGTCCTGCCGCCACCCTTCGACGACGTCGTCGCCGAGTCCCGTGCACAGCTGCGCCGGCACCGCCGGGTCGTGGCTGCCTCGGTCGCCGCTGCGGTGGCCGCCGTGGGTGCGGTCGGGTGGCTGGCGACCCGCCCGGCTCCGGAGTCCTCCGACCTGCGCTGGACCGTCGTACGTCAGCACAACCCCGTGGACGTCGCGTGGTACGCCGGAGGCCGCCTGCACCTGACCTGGGTCACCGTCGAGATGCCCGCGATCGAGCAGCTGGTCGCGGTCGGTGACGGAGCGGTGGTCACCGACGCCGCGGGGAAGGTGATCTTCGTGGCCGGCGACGGGAAGGCGACCGATCTCGGACGCACCGGCGTCGACGGCACCGTGGCCGCGGCGGACCAGACCGACTGGGTCGCGTGGATCGACCCGACCGGCGCCGTACCTCGCCTGGTCGTCCACAACCTCGTCTCCCACCGGGACTTCGCGACCCGCGAGCTGCCCGTCGGCTCGACCCTGATCGCGGTGGACCAGGCGCGGGTCTTCTACGCGACGCCGGAGGGCGAGTTCGAGTGGGAGCCCGGTCAGGACCCGCAGGAGCTCCAGCAGCCGCACCTCCTCGCCGTCGAGTCCGGGTCGCAGGCCTACGCGGTGCCGGGCGGCATCGAGGTGACGGAAGCGGTCTACAGCCTCTCGTTCCACCGGCCGGGGACCGGCGCGGAGATCTCGCCGGGCGCCGGCTTCGTGCTGACCCGAGCCGGCGACGGCGGCGTGCCCTTCCGGCCGGTGGTGTACGACGTCCGCTCGGGCAGACGGGTGCACTCCGGGCTCGACCATGGGGAGCTCGCCCTGGACGCGGCGTTCGGGCCCAACCACACGATCAGCTATCTGGTCGTCCCGATCGCCGACCTCGCGTCCGGTCCGGACCTCGACGGCAACACCGCGCCGCTGGTCGTGCTGCGCACCTGCGACCTGGACCCGATGGTCTGCCACGACGTGATCCCGCTGGCGCGCGCGGGGGAGCGGCCCCTCCTCGCGCACTGAGCCCGCACTGCCACAATCCGCGCATGCGCTTCAGCCAGGTCGACGTGTTCTCCAGCGAGCCCCTGCTCGGCAACCCCGTCGCGGTCGTCCACGACGCCGACGGCGTGACCGACGACCAGATGGCGGCCTTCGCCCGCTGGACGAACCTGTCCGAGACCACGTTCCTGCTCTCCCCGACGCTGCCGGGCGCCGACTATCGCCTGCGGATCTGGACCCCGGGCGGCGAGCTGCCCTTCGCCGGCCACCCCACGCTCGGCAGCGCGCACGCGTGGCTCGAGGCCGGTGGGATCCCCGCCGCCGAGGGCGTCGTGGTTCAGGAGTGTGGTGCCGGGCTCGTGCAGGTGCGCACGGGCGCCCGGCTGTCCTTCGCCGCGCCACCGCTGACCCGGTCCGGTCCGGTCGACGAGGCCGACCTGGGCCGGATCGCGGCGGTGCTCGGGGTCTCGCGGGAGGACCTCCGCGATGCCGCGTGGATCGACAACGGCCCCGGGTGGGTGGGCGTGCTGCTCCCCGACGCGGAGGCCGTGCTCGCCCTCGAGCCGGACCTCGCGGCGTTCGGCGACCTCAAGATCGGCGTCGTGGGTGAATACGCCCGGGGACCGGCCGCCGTCGAGGTGCGGGCGTTCTGCCCCGGCTACGGCATGCCCGAGGACCCGGTCACCGGCAGCCTCAACGCCGGGGTCGGCCAGTGGCTGGCGGGGCGCCGGCTGCCCGCGTCGTACGTCGCCTCGCAGGGGACCGTCCTGGGGCGCGCCGGCCGCGTGCACGTCGAGACCGTCGACGGCCAGATCTGGGTAGGCGGGGACACCCGCACCACTGTCTCAGGATCCGTGGATCTGTGAGTCCGGCCCACTAGGCTCACCTTCGTGCGGGCCTACCTCGATCTCCTCCAGCGCATCCTCGACGAGGGCGTGCCCAAGGACGACCGCACCGGCACCGGGACGCTGAGCGTCTTCGGCCACCAGATGCGGTTCGACCTGGCCGAGGGCTTCCCGCTGGTGACCACGAAGAAGGTGCACACCCGCTCGGTGTTCGGCGAGCTGCTGTGGTTCCTGCGCGGCGACACCAACGTGAAGTGGCTCCAGGACCGTGGCATCACGATCTGGGACGAGTGGGCCGACGACAACGGCGACCTGGGGCCGGTCTACGGCTACCAGTGGCGGTCGTGGCCGACCCCCGACGGTCGGCACGTCGACCAGATCGCCCAGGTGATCGAGCAGATCCGCGACAACCCGGACTCCAGGCGGCACATCGTGTCGGCGTGGAACGTCGCCGACGTGCCCGAGATGGCTCTCGCTCCGTGCCACACGATGTTCCAGTTCTACGTGGCCCCGCAGGCATCCGGCCCCGGCCGGCTCAGCTGCCAGCTCTACCAGCGGTCCGCGGACGTGTTCCTGGGCGTGCCGTTCAACATCGCGTCGTACGCCCTGCTCACCCACATGGTCGCCCAGGTCACCGGGCTCGAGGTCGGGGACTTCGTGCACACGCTCGGCGACGCGCACCTCTACACCAACCACCTCGACCAGGCGCGCCTCCAGCTGACCCGCGACCCGCGGCCGCTCCCGCGGCTGGTGCTCGACCCGTCAGTCACCGAGATCGACGCGTTCGACCTCGAGCACATCGCGGTCGAGGGCTACGACCCGCACCCCGGGATCAAGGCCCCCATTGCGGTCTGAGCGCTGGTTGACCTCCGGATGACTCCCGGTGGCAAGCGCGTGGTGATGGTCGCCGCCGTTGCGCGCAACGGCGTGATCGGCAACGGCCCCGACATCCCCTGGCAGCTGCCGGGTGAGCAGCGGCTCTTCAAGGGGCTGACCTGGGGCCACACGCTGGTGATGGGCCGCGCGACGTACGAGTCGATCGGCCGGCCGCTGCCCGGCCGCACCACGATCGTGCTGACCCGCACCGCCGGCTGGTCGGCCGACGGGGTGCTCGTCGCCCACGGCGTCGCCGAGGCGCTCGCGCTCGCCGACACCTTCGACGGTCAGGTCATGGTCGCCGGCGGTGGCCAGGTCTACGCGTCGGCGCTGCCGTACGCCGACGAGCAGGTGCTCAGCGAGGTCGACCTCGAGCCCGCCGGCGACGCGTTCTACCCGGCGTTCGACCGCACCGAGTGGCGCGAGACCACCCGCGAGCAGCACGAGGGGTACGCCCGCGTGGTGCTTGTGCGCGCCTGACAGGCTGTCGCCATGGAGCTGCGCGTCTTCACCGAACCCCAGCAGGGAGCCACCTACAACGACCTGGTCCGGGTCGCCCAGGAGGCCGAGCGACTCGGCTTCGGGGCGTTCTTCCGGTCCGACCACTACCTGGGCATGGGCACCGACGGCCTGCCCGGGCCGAGCGACGCCTGGGTGACGCTGGCGGGTCTCGCCCGCGAGACGAGCACGATCCGGCTCGGCACGATGATGACGAGCGCGACGTTCCGCCACCCCGGCCCGCTCGCGATCTCGGTCGCGAACGTCGACCAGATGAGCGGCGGCCGGGTCGAGCTCGGCATCGGGGCGGGCTGGTTCGAGGCGGAGCACACGGCGTACGGCATCCCGTTCCCGAGCACCGCCGAGCGCTTCGACCGGTTCGAGGAACAGCTCGCGGTGATCACCGGGCTGTGGGCGACGCCGGTTGGGGAGCGGTTCGACTTCGCGGGCACCCACTACCAGCTGGAGGGGTCGCCGGCGCTGCCGAAGCCCGTCCAGGCCAGGCCGCCGGTGCTGATCGGCGGCCTGGGCAAGCGGCGTACGCCGGAGCTGGCCGCCCGCTACGCCGACGAGTTCAACCTGCCGTTCGTCGACGAGGCGACCACCGCCGCCCAGTTCGCCCGGGTGCGAGAGGCCTGTGCGGCGCAGGGCCGTGACGCCGACGAGCTGACCTGGTCCAACGCGCTGGTGCTGTGCGTGGGCGCCGACGAGGCCGAGGTCGAACGGCGCGCCGCGGCCATCGGGCGGGAGGCCGGCGAGCTGCGCGTCAACGGGCTCGCGGGCACGCCCGCGGAGGTCGTCGAGAAGATCGGACGGTACGCCGAGCTGGGGGCCCAGCGGCTCTACCTGCAGGTGCTGGACCTGGCCGACCTCGACCACCTGCGGCTGGTCGCCGCGGAGGTCATGCCGCAGGTGTGACCTGGCCCTTCTCCTCCTCTGGTACCGACCTGCGAGACCCAGGTACCGCGTGCGTCCGAGCCGGTGGAAGGGGCCTGCGTCGGCGTCGATGATCGAGGCGTGCACAACTTCCGCCGCGTCGTCCTGCCCGCGCTCGCCCTCGTCGGCGCCAGCCTGCTGCTCGGCGGCCTGACGTCCTGGGCCCAGGGCGTGCTGCCGGACGCGCTGGAGTCGTTCGCGAACTCGCCGTCGGGCTGGACGGTGCTGACCGCGCTGTTGGTGGCGTCGGCGCGACCGACGCTCGGCGGAGGCGCGGTGCTCGGCGTGGCCTCGTTCGTGAGCCTGGTGCTGGGCTACACCGTCGCCTCCGAGCTGCGGGGGCTCAGCTACGACCCCGTGCTCTGGAGCGCCGTCGGCGTCATCGCCGGCCCGTTCGTCGGAGCCGCGGCCGCGGCGGTCGTCGGACGCCACGCCGTCCAGGCCGCGCTCGGAGCGGGTGCGCTCGCGGGTGTGGTCGTGGCGGACGGGATCTACGGCCTGACGGTCGTCGGCGACAGCACCAGCCCGGTGTACTGGACCCTGTGCCTGGTCGCCGGCGCCGCGCTCGTCGGGGGGACGGTCCTGCGGCTCCGCACCCCCGTCGCCGCGGCAGGCGTGCTCGCCAGCACGGTCGTGACCACGGGCGTCCTGTCGCTGGGCTACGCCGCGCTCAACGCGGTCTTGTGACGCGCGGCGCTCAGGCCATGGTGGAGGCGGCCAGGTCGACCGCGATCTGGTGCGCCCACTCCTGGATGCCGACCCAGTCCCGGTAGTCACCCGGGCGCAAGGCCCGGCGCCGCGTCGGGTTGAGCCGCAGCACGCGGTCGACGAGGTCGAGCCGCCGCACCTCGAGGGCGCCCGCGAAGACCTTGCGGTCGCGGGCGCCGAGCAGGTCGGCGTACGTCGCCAGCTCCACCGGTGCCCCTTCGGCACCGAGGAGCCCGCTGCTGAACAACCAGGTCGGCCGCTCCGCGAGAGCATCGCGGTGCTGCTCGACGAACGAGGTCGCCTGGTCCATCCAGTGACCGCGGTAGACCGAGCTGCCCAGGATCACCGCCTCATAGGCCCGGACGTGGGTGACGTCCGTGGCGGGACGCACCCGTACGTCGAGCCCGGCCACGCTGAGCACCGCTCCGATCTGCTGGGCGATCTGGCGCGTCGCGCCGTACCTGCTGGCGAATGCGACGAGTACCGGCATGTCGTCCAGCCTTCCCGGCGCGGGCGGTCGAGCCCAGGGAACAAAGACCCCCGTGGGCGGGGTCCGAAGGACCTGGGCCGCGGAGCGATAGCCTGGGCCCATGACCTCCGCGCCCGCCGCTCCCTTCGGTCGCATGCTCACCGCCATGGCCACCGCGTTCCACGACGACGGCTCGGTCGACCTCGAGGGCACCGCTCGGATCGCGGCACACCTCGTCGACCACGGCCACGACGGCGTCGTGGTGTCCGGCACCACCGGTGAGTCGCCGACCACCACCACCGCCGAGGACGGCGCGATCCTCTCGGCCGTCAAGGACGCCGTCGGCGACCGCGCGGTCGTCGTGGCCGGTGTGGGCACCAACTCCACCGCGCACTCGGTCGAGCTCGCGGAGCAGGCCGCCAAGCTCGGCGCCGACGGCCTGCTGCTGGTGACGCCGTACTACAACAAGCCCGGCCAGGCCGGCGTGCTGCACCACTTCGCGTCGGTCGCCGAGGCCAGCGATGTGCCGGTGATGCTCTACGACGTCCCGGGCCGCACCGGCACCCAGATCGCGCTCGAGACCTACGAGGCCGCGATGCGGATCGACACGGTCGTCGCGGTCAAGGACGCGGTCGGCGACTTCGCCCGCGGGGTCAAGGTCATGCAGATGGGCTACGCGCTCTACTCCGGCGACGACGCCAGCAACCTGGGCTGGCTTGCGCACGGCGCCGCCGGGTTCGTCTCCGTCGTCGGGCACGCGGCCGGTGACCAGTTCAGGTCGCTGATCGACACCTTCGACACCGGCGACCACGCCGGCGCTCTCGAGATCTTCACGCGGCTGCTCCCCGCGATCGACGCCGTCATGGGCGTCCCCAACTACGGAGCGACCACCGCCAAGGCAGCACTCCAGCTGCTCGGCGTCCTCGACAACCGCAATGTCCGGGCACCGCTGGTGCCGTTGGACGACGACGAGGTGGCCGCGCTGCGAGCAGGACTCGCAGCCTCCGGCCTCCTGTAAAGGAACCAGATGAGTCATCCCCACCCTGAGCTCTCCGAACCGGCCGCACTACCGACGGGGGGCCTGCGGGTCACGCCTCTCGGTGGACTCGGCGAGGTCGGCCGCAACATGACGGTCTTCGAGTACGACGGCCGGCTGCTGATCGTCGACTGCGGCGTGCTGTTCCCGGAGGACCACCACCCGGGCGTCGACCTGATCCTCCCGGACTGGTCCTCCATCCGCGACCGTCTCGACGAGGTCGAGGCGCTCGTGCTGACCCACGGCCACGAGGACCACATCGGCGCCACGCCGTACCTCCTGCGCGAGCGGGGCAACATCCCGCTGGTCGGCTCCGAGCTGACGCTGGCCCTGCTCGGCAGCAAGCTGCGCGAGCACCGGCTCAAGGAGACCGTCCACCACGTGGTCAAGGAAGGCGACCGGGTCACCTTCGGGCCGTTCGACCTCGAGTTCGTGGCCGTCAACCACTCCATCCCCGACGCGCTGGCCGTCGCGATCCGCACCGGTGCCGGCATGGTGCTGCACACCGGCGACTTCAAGATGGACCAGCTGCCGCTCGACGGGCGGATCACCGACCTGCGGTCGTTCGCCCGGCTGGGGGAGGAGGGCGTCGACCTCTTCCTCACCGACTCCACCAACGCGGAGACCCCCGGCTTCACCCCGGCCGAGAAGTCCATCACGCCGGTCATCGACCAGGTGTTCCGCGAGTCCCAGCAGCGCATCATCGTGGCCTGCTTCGCCTCCCACGTGCACCGCGTCCAGCAGGTGCTCGACGCGGCGTACGCCCACGAGCGCCAGGTCGCGTACGTCGGCCGCTCGATGGTCCGCAACATGGGCATCGCCCGCGACCTGGGCTACCTCCGGGTCCCGCCGAGCGTGCTGGTGGACGCCAAGGACCTGGCCGACCTGCCGCCCGAGCGCCAGGTGCTGATCTCGACCGGCTCGCAGGGCGAGCCGATGAGCGCGCTGTCGCGGATCGCCCAGCGCAACCACAACTTCGTGCACATCGAGGAGGGCGACACCGTCCTGCTCGCCTCGAGCCTGATCCCCGGCAACGAGAACGCCGTCTACCGGGTGATCAACGGGTTGGCCCGCTGGGGCGCCCGGGTCGTGCACAAGGGCAACGCGCTCGTCCACGTCTCCGGGCACGCGAGCGCCGGCGAGCTGCTCTACTGCTACAACATCGTCCGGCCGCGCAACGTGCTGCCGGTGCACGGCGAGATCCGGCACATGCTCGCCAACGCCCAGCTGGCCCGCGACACCGGCATCGAGAACGTCGTGATCGCCGAGGACGGCGTGGTCGTCGACCTGGTCGACGGCGTGGCCACGATCGTCGGCAAGGTCGACTGCGGCTACGTCTTCGTCGACGGCTCGTCGGTGGGCGACATCACCGAGTCCGACCTCAAGGACCGCCGGATCCTCGGCGAGGAGGGCTTCATCTCGGTGATCGTCGTCGTCGACTCGGTCAGCGGCAAGGTCGCCGGCGGACCCGAGATCCACGCGCGCGGCAACGCCCTGGACGGCTCGAACTTCGATGACCTCAAGCAGCCGATCATCGACGCGCTCGACCGCGCGATCGCCGAGGGCAACACCGACTCCTACCAGCTCCAGCAGACCGTACGCCGGGTCGTCGGCCGATGGGTGAGCAGCACCCACCGCCGCCGGCCGATGATCATCCCGGTCGTCATCGAAGCCTGATCCGAGTCTTTGGGGGGCGTTGATCGAGCAGCGAAGGCCCCCAGGGCCTGAGCGCCCGTCGAGATCCCCGCAGCCGGTGCCGCATTGACCTGCGCGGTCGGAGCCCTGCGCGGGCTGCGGGGATCTCGACAAGCTCGATCACCGGTGCGGCGCCCTCAGCCCGGCGGCGGGTGGGCGACTCGTGTGCGGCCGCCGCGACCTGCGGGGCCTCCACGAGCGACCGCCGGTGGCCGGCGACGGGGATCCGGCGGTGGCACTGCGGTCCGACAGCCGAGCGTGAACGTCGTGGCAATCGCGGGGCTGCGGAGCAGGCGGTGTCTCGGGACGATCACCAGGTGTGGCTCATGTTCCACGAGACACGCACTCCTGTGGTCCCTGTGACTGGTGGGGCGTACGCCTAGGGTGGGGACCATGGCGACCCGTACGTCTTCCCCGCCGGGGTCGCGGAGCAAGAGCACGTCCACGACACGCACCACGTCAGGAAGCTCGAGCACCCGATCCCGGAGTACCAGCCCGAAGCGCAAGCCTGCCCCGAAGAAGGCGGCACCGAAGAAGTCGACCCGAGGATCGTCGGCTCGCGGGTCGTCGGCTCGGGGCAAGGCTCCCGCCCGGCGCCCCGCCGCCCGGCCCGCCCCGCGGGCCGTGCGCAGCGGGCCCGGCCCGGTCGCACGGGTCTTCGGACTGGTCTGGCGGGGGATCGCGGCGATCTGGCTCGGCATCGCCCATGGCGTGGGCGCGGTCGCACGCAGCATCGGCCACACGGCGCGCGACCTCGAGCCGGAGCACCGGCGCGACGGCGCCGGGCTGACGCTCTTCGGTCTCGCGGTCGTGGTCGCCGCCGCCGTCTGGTGGCAGCTGCCCGGCTCGGTCATGGACGCCGCCCGCACGGTGGTGGAGGGTTCGGTCGGCAAGGTCGGCTTCCTCGTCCCGCTGGCCATGGTCTACGTCGGCTGGCGCACCATGCGCGATCCCGAGCACAGCGGCCCGGTGGGCCGCCAGGTGGTCGGCTGGGCCGGGTTCTCGCTCGGTCTGCTGGGCATCGTCCAGATCGCCGGCGGCAACCCGCAGCCGGTGCTCGGCGACACCAGCGACCTGCGCACGGCCGGCGGGGCCGTCGGGTACGTCGTGGCCAGCCTGCTGCTCGACCTGCTCCGCTCGGAGTACGTCGTGATGCCGCTGCTCGCGCTCCTCGGGTTCTTCGGCGTGCTCATCATCACCGCCACCCCGCTCTACCAGGTGCCGGCCAAGCTCGCCGACACCCGCGACCGGCTGCTCGGGCGCACCGTGCCCGAGGAGGACCCGGACGCCACGCAGGCCATGCCCGCCGTACGCGGCCGCCGGCACCGCTCGCACGACGACGAGATCGACCCCGACATGGGCGACCCGGCGTACGACAGCCCGGTCCTGGCCGAGCGTGAGCTCAAGAAGCGCCGCAAGAAGCAGGTCGCCGACCCCGACGAGGGGATCGACGCCGGCATCGATCTGTTCGCACCGACCGAGGTCACCCCGGCCGTGCCGGACCTGGCGATGGAGGAGGCCGAGGAGCACCACGACCTCGAGCCGCCGCCGCACGCGCCGCTCCCGGCCCGCGTCGAGCAGCTCGAGCTGTCCGGCGACATCGCCTACGTGCTGCCGCCCAACGAGGTCCTCAAGCCCGGCTCGCCCCACAAGCCCAGGTCGCGCGCCAGCGACGCGGTCGTCGACCGGCTCACCCAGGTGATGGAGGAGTTCGGCATCGACGCGCAGGTCACGGGCTACACCCGCGGCCCGACGGTCACCCGCTACGAGGTCGAGCTCGGCCCCGCGGTCAAGGTCGAGAAGGTCACCGCGCTGTCGAAGAACATCGCGTACGCCGTCGCCTCGGCCGACGTGCGGATCCTCAGCCCGATCCCGGGCAAGTCCGCTATCGGCATCGAGATCCCCAACTCCGACAAGGAGATCGTCTCCCTCGGTGACGTGCTCCGCTCCAACACCGCGCGGTCCGACCACCACCCGATGGTGGCCGGGCTCGGCAAGGACGTGGAGGGCGGCTTCGTCGTCGCCAACCTCGCGAAGATGCCGCACCTGCTGGTCGCCGGCGCCACCGGATCCGGCAAGTCGAGCTTCATCAACTCGATGATCTGCTCGGTGCTGATGCGCTCCACTCCGGACGAGGTGCGGATGATCATGGTCGACCCCAAGCGGGTCGAGCTGAACGCCTACGAGGGCGTCCCGCACCTGATCACCCCGATCATCACCAGCCCCAAGAAGGCCGCCGAGGCCCTGGCGTGGGTCGTGCGCGAGATGGACCTGCGCTACGACGACCTCGCGAACTTCGGGTTCCGCCACATCGACGACTTCAACAAGGCGGTGCGCGCGGGCAAGGTGCAGGTGCCGCCGGGCAGCGAGCGGGTGCTCACGCCGTACCCGTACCTGCTGGTGATCGTCGACGAGCTCGCGGACCTGATGATGGTCGCCCCGCGGGACGTGGAGGACGCGGTCGTCCGCATCACCCAGCTCGCGCGTGCCGCCGGTATCCACCTGGTGCTCGCCACGCAGCGTCCCTCGGTCGACGTCGTGACCGGTCTGATCAAGGCCAACGTCCCGTCGCGGCTGGCGTTCGCGACCTCGAGCCTGGCCGACAGCCGGGTCATCCTCGACCAGCCGGGTGCGGAGAAGCTGGTCGGGCAGGGTGACGGGCTGTTCCTGCCGATGGGTGCGTCCAAGGCCGTGCGTGTGCAGGGCTCCTGGGTCACCGAGGCCGAGATCCACCAGGTCGTCAAGCACTGCAAGACCCAGCTGGAGCCGTCGTACCGCGAGGACGTCACCGCCCCCGCGGCCGCCAAGCGCGACCTGGACGACGACATCGGCGACGACATGGACCTGGTGATCCAGGCCATCGAGCTCGTGGTCTCAACCCAGTTCGGGTCGACCTCGATGCTGCAGCGCAAGCTCCGGGTCGGCTTCGCGAAGGCGGGACGACTGATGGACATCCTCGAGAGCCGGGGCGTGGTCGGGCCGAGCGAAGGCTCCAAGGCCCGCGACGTGCTGGTCAAGCCCGACGAGATCGACTCCGTGATCGCGACCCTCCAGGGGGAGATGTGAGCATCCTCAGCAGTGACCTGCAGGAGACCACCGAGACCGGGCGGACGCCGGTCGAGATCCGCGTCGACGCCCGCCTCGCGGCGCCCGTCGGCGGGATCTCCGCGCTGGTCGCGATCGCCTACCTGTCCCGGGTCATCGGCGGCGGGAGCTGGCTGGACTGGGCGCTCGCGCTGGTCACCGGCGCCA
This sequence comes from Nocardia sp. 149-1B, assembly GCF_057747975.1. Taxonomy (NCBI): domain Bacteria; kingdom Bacillati; phylum Actinomycetota; class Actinomycetes; order Mycobacteriales; family Nocardiaceae; genus Nocardia; species Nocardia sp. 149-1B. The sequence goes on along the minus strand of NZ_CM173233.1, from coordinate 2,624,930 downwards.
TCGCCGCCGCGCATCTGCAGTCGCTCGTCGACTCCCGGGTGCCGTTGCTCGTCGTCGACGAGCAGGGCGTGCGGCTGCGCCGCCGCGGGACCTGGCACGGCCTGCCGTGGCACGACATCGAGCGCGTTGAGCACGAGCCGCGTCACGGCCTGCTCCACGACGGTCGTGTGGTGCTGGTGCCCCGCGACCCCGAGGTGCCGGTGCTGTCGGTGCCGCTCTCGCTCTCCACCCGGGTGGTCGGTGCAGACGACGGACTCACCGAGGCCCTGGAGCGGCTGGCCGCCGACCCCGAGCAGGTCGTCGAGCTCGTGGACGACGAGGTCGAGCACGCCGACGAGGTCGAGCACGATGAGGACGAAGCTCTCGGCGAGGAGTATGACCACGTCGCGGACGACGACACGGACTGGGACGAGCACCACGACGAGCTCGAGCACGACCACCAGGACGGGCACGACCCGCACCACCCGATGCTGCACGACCCGCGCCCGAGCCTCGCTCGCGGCATCGGGTTCCTCGCGGCCCGGCTCCGGTTGACCCCGGGCACGCCGGTGGACCAGCCCGAGACGGGGCCGGCCGTCGCCCCCGAGCCCACGGTCGCGCTGCCCCTGGTCGCGAGCGCGACCCCCCTCCCGCTGCGGGACCCGGTGACTGCCGTGCGTGCGGAGGTGCGCTTCGACGGCGCCGCTGCCCTGGCTGCCGACCCCGGCGACTCGGAGGCGACGGCGTTCATGACGCTGCCGGAGGCCGGTCAGCTGCGCCGTGGCGACGACGTCGTCATCGACGACCTGGTGTTCGACCAGCTCGCGGTCGAGCCGGCGCCCGACCCGGTGATCGGGCCGGAGCTGGTGTCGGCGCGCACCCGGCTCGGGCTCACCGTCGACCAGCTGGCCGAGCGGACCCGCATCCGTCCCCACGTCATCGAGTCCATCGAGGTCGACGACTTCGCGCCGTGCGGTGGCGACTTCTACGCCCGCGGCCACCTGCGCACCCTGGCGCGGGTCCTCGGCCTCGACGCCGCGCCGCTGCTGGCGTCGTACGACGAGCGCTACGCCGACGCCCCGATCGATGCCCGGCGGGTGTTCGAGGCCGAGCTGGCCACCGGTGTCGACGGCCCGATCCGGGGCACCCGGGGTGGGCCGAACTGGTCGGTGCTGGTCGCCGCCGTGATGGCGATCGTGCTGGCCTGGTCGATCGCCCGCCTGGTGATGGACAGCCCGGTCGAGCTCAGCCACAAGCCGGTGCTCAACGGCTCGCCGTCGAACGCCGCCAAGCTGGGTCCGCCGGTCCCCGTGGTGCTCGAGGCGGCTGCCGGTGGGGCGCACGTCAAGGTGTTCGACGCCACCGGCGCGGTGGTGTTCTCCGGCGACCTGGCCTTCGGTGACTCCAAGGCGCTCAAGGCCTCGCCTCCGGTGCGTGTGCAATCCTCCGACGGGGCGCTCCAGGTGAGCATCGACGGCAAGGACCGGGGCGCACTGGGCGAGGAGGGCCAGCCGGCCCAGAACACGTTCGCCGCGAGCGCCGACTGAGGCGCTGAGGGACGCCTGGTCGGGGTCGCCGTTTCGACGCGACCCTTGCTCGGTTGACATACTCGACGACGACTATGACCACAGACTCGAGCCCCGTCCCCGTCCGCGAACTGCTGTCGGTGGCGATGGTGACCCTCGGCTGCGCCCGCAACGAGGTCGACTCCGAGGAGCTGGCCGGGCGGCTGGAGGCCGACGGCTTCCTGCTCGTCGACGACCCGGCGGACGCCGACACGGTCGTCGTCAACACCTGTGGATTCGTCGAGGCCGCGAAGAAGGACTCCGTCGACACCCTGCTCGAGGCGGCCGACCTCAGGGAGCACGGCCGCCCCCAGGCGGTCGTCGCGGTGGGCTGCATGGCCGAGCGCTACGGCAAGGACCTCGCCGCCTCGCTGCCCGAGGCCGACGCCGTGCTCGGCTTCGACGACTACCCCGACATCGCCGCGCGGCTGCGGTCGATCGTGGCGGGGGAGGCGCACGAGGCGCACACGCCCCAGGACCGCCGCACGCTGCTGCCGATCACACCCGTCGAGCGGGCACTCTCGACGACACCGGTGCCGGGCCACGCCTCCGGCCCGGCGTCCGTACGCCGGCGCCTGGACGCTGGTCCGACCGCCGCACTCAAGCTCGCGAGCGGGTGCGACCGGCGCTGCTCGTTCTGCGCGATCCCGGCGTTCCGTGGCTCGTTCGTGAGCCGTCGGCCCAGCGACGTGCTGCAGGAGGCGCGCTGGCTGGCCGAGCAGGGCGTCCGCGAGCTCTTCCTCGTCAGTGAGAACTCCACGTCCTACGGCAAGGACCTCGGCGACCTGCGGCTGCTCGAGACGCTCCTGCCCGAACTGGCGGCCGTCGACGGGATTTCGCGGGTGCGGGTGTCGTACCTGCAGCCGGCCGAGACCCGCCCCGGGCTGGTCGAGGCCATCGCGGCGACGCCGGGCGTCACGCCCTACTTCGACCTCTCCTTCCAGCACGCCAGCGCCTCGGTGCTGCGACGGATGCGCCGGTTCGGCGACCCGGAGAGCTTCCTCGGCCTGCTCGAGCAGGTCCGCTCGCTCGCGCCCGCCGCGGGGGTGCGCAGCAACGTGATCGTCGGGTTCCCGGGGGAGACCGAGGACGACCTCGAGGTGTTGTGCGACTTCCTGGTCGCCGCGCGGCTCGACGTCACCGGGGTCTTCGGCTACTCCGACGAGGACGGGACCGAGGCTGCGACGTACGCCGGCAAGCTCGACGAGGACGAGGTCCGAGCCCGCGCCGAGCACGTGAGCTCGCTGGTTGAGGAGCTGACCTCGCAGCGGGCCGCGGAGCGTGTCGGTGACGAGGTCGAGGTGCTCGTCGAACGGATCGACGGCGAGTCGACCGAGGGCCGCTCCGCCCACCAGGGCCCGGAGGTCGACGGCTCGACCTACCTGCTCGACGGCATCGTCAGCGTCGGTGACGTCGTACGCGCCGTCGTGGTCGACAGCGATGGCGCCGACCTCTACGCGAAGGCACTGTGATGACCGAGGTGCAGGCGCCGCCCAGCAACTGGAACGTCCCCAACGTGCTGACCACGCTGCGGATCGTGCTCGTCCCGTTCTTCGGGTGGGCGCTGCTGGTCGACGGCGGTGACTCGGCGACCTGGCGGATCGTGGCGTACGTCGTGTTCGCCGTCGCGATGATCACCGACAAGGTCGACGGGGACCTGGCCCGCAAGCACAACCTCGTCACGAACTTCGGCAAGATCGCGGACCCCATCGCGGACAAGGCGATCACCGGGATGGCCTTCATCGGCCTCTCGGTGGTCGGCGACGTCTGGTGGTGGGTGACCATCGTCGTGCTCGTGCGCGAGTGGAGCGTCACTCTGCTGCGGCTCTCGATCCTGCGGAAGGTCGTGATCGCGGCCGCCGACCTCGGCAAGCTCAAGACCACGGTCCAGGCCTTGGCCCTCGGCGCCCTCTGCCTGCCGCTGCGCGATCCCGACCTGCCGGGCTGGGCCGAGACGCCCGGCGAGGTGCTCTTCTACGTCGCCCAGGTGAGCCTGGCGGTCGCGGTCGGGCTGACCCTCTGGTCGGGCTGGGAGTTCTTCCACGGGGTGTGGAAGCAGCGCCACCAGCTGCGCGCCGGCTGACCCGACGGGCGACAACTGCCGGACGGGTGACGGCACGGTCGTCGAGATGTGCCGTTGTCACGCGGTGCTGGCGGCCCATTCCTTCCTGCGGCCCCCCCTGTGGTGGCCGAACCGTTACGTCTGGGGCACTTGGACTCTGGATTTCTTCCTGCCGGGTGGGGTTAGGTACCGGCACCACCCTTTCTCCATCTGTCGAAAGGTCATCTCAGTGCCCACCAGTAGGACTCGGACGCGAAGGGGCATTCGTGCCCTGACCGCCACCACCGGACTCGCGCTCGTCGCGTCGTCCTTCGCTCTCGTCGCAGCCACGGGCACCACCGCCCACGCTGCCGACCCCGTCACGCTGAACCTGCTCGGCGTGAACGACTTCCACGGCCGTATCAACGCCAACACCGTCAAGTGGGCCGGCACCGTCGAGCAGCTGACCGAGGCAGGTGGCGCTGCCGACACCCTGCTCGTCGGCGCCGGCGACCTCATCGGCGCCTCCGAGTTCGCCTCGGCCGTCGCTGACGACCAGCCGACCATCGACATGTTCAACGCGCTCGGCCTGGACGCCTCCGCCGTGGGCAACCACGAGTTCGACAAGGGCTTCAGCGACCTCACCGACCGGGTGATCGGCGCCGAGGGCCACCGCAACGCGACGTGGGCCTACCTCGGCGCGAACGTGTACAAGAAGGGCACCACCACTCCCGCCCTGCCGGAGTACGCCGAGTTCGACGTCGACGGTGTCTCCGTCGCCGTCGTCGGCGCGGTCACCGAGGAGACCAAGTCCCTGGTCAGCCCCGGTGGCATCACCCAGATCGACTTCGGTGACCCGATCGAGGCCGTCAACCGGGTGGCGGGTGAGCTCAGCGACGGCAACGACGCCAACGGCGAGGCCGACGTGATCGTGGCCAGCTTCCACTCCGGTGCCGCCGTGGGCGCGGGCTCGACGTACGCCGCCGAGGTGGCCAAGGGCGGCGAGTTCGCCGAGATGACCAACCTCGACCCGGCCGTCAACGTGATCTTCAACGGTCACACCCACCAGACCTACGCCTGGGACGCGCCGGTGCCCGGCGAGCCCGGCGTGACGCGGCCGATCCTGCAGACCGGCTCCTACGGGGCCAACGTCGGCCAGGTCCAGCTGACCGTCGACCCGGCCACGGGCGACGTCACCAGCTACGTCGCCAAGAACGTCGCCCGCACCACCACCGCCGACAGTGACCTCGTCGCGAAGTACCCCCAGGTCGCGAAGGTCAAGCAGATCGTCGACGCGGCCCTCGCGCACGCGGCCGAGGTGGGCAACCAGCCGGTCGGCTCGGTGACGGGCTCGATCACGACCGCCTTCACCGGTGGCACCTGGACCGACGGGACCTACTCCGGCGGCACCCGCGACGACCGGGCGTCGGAGTCGACGCTCGGCGACCTCGTCGGCAACGCCCTGCGTGACGGGATCCCCGCCGACATGGGCACGCCCGACCTCGGCATCACCAACCCGGGTGGCCTGCGCACCGACCTGACGTACGCCGGCGACACCTCGTCCAACCCGGCGAACACCGACGGCGTCGTGACGTACGCCGAGGCCAACAGCGTGCTGCCGTTCGTCAACAACATCTGGTTGGTCAAGCTCACCGGCGAGCAGCTCAAGTCGGTGCTCGAGCAGCAGTGGCAGCCCGACGGCTCGTCGCGGCCGTTCCTCGCCCTCGGCCTGTCCGACAACGTGCGGGTGACCCAGGACCCGACGGAGCCCCGCGGATCGCGGATCACCGGCGTGTGGATCGACGGCCAGCCCCTGGACGCGACCAAGACCTACACGGTCTCGACGTTCAGCTTCCTCGGCACGGGTGGCGACAACTTCACCGCTTTCACCGGCGGCAAGTCCAGCGACACCGGCCTCGTCGACCGCGACCTGTGGATCAAGTACCTGAAGGACCACTCGAGCCTGGCCCCGGACTACGCCCGCCAGCAGGTCGTGGCGAAGGGGATCCCGGGCTCGGTCTCCGCCGGTGACCCGGTCTCGTTCTCGGTCTCGAACCTGAACCTGACCTCGCAGGGCTCGCCCGCGAACACCACGCTGTCGGTCTACCTGACCAAGGGCTACCAGCACGTCGAGGTCGGGGACTTCCCGGTCACCGACGGGGCCGCCACCGTCGCGTTCACCGCACCGGCCGGGCTCGACGGGGCCTGGCAGGTCGGCGCGGTCGCGAAGCCCAGCGGCACCGTGGTCGGAGCTCCGATGCTCCAGCGCGCGGCCGCGACCATCCGGGCGCACGTGACGCCGAAGACCATCGTCGCCAACTTGACCCGCGGCACGCTGACCGCCGTCGTGCGGGCCGCCGGCGCCCCTGCGACCGGCAAGATCCGGTTCAAGGTCGCCGGGCACACCTACCGGGCCACGCTCGAGAACGGCAAGGCCTCGGTGAAGCTCCGTGCGTTCAAGCACACCGGACGCATGAAGTTCACCGTGAGCTACCTCGGCAACGAGTCCACGACGCCCGCGACCACCACCGTGGTCATCAAGGTCGTCAAGAAGTAGACCGTCACACCTCGCCGGGGGCCTGCCGTCAGGCAGGCCCCCGGCGGGTCGGCTCCTCACCCCCCTCGGAAGGTTCCCCATGTCCACGACGTCTCGGGCGTCGCGACGAGGTCTGGCGGCTCTTGCCACCCTCGCCGCGGCGGTCACCGGTCTCACGCTGTCCCCACTTCCCACCGCCCAGGCCGCGAGCACCGGCCTCGTCATCAGCGAGGTGTACGGCGGTGGCGGCAACTCCGGCGCCACCTACACCAACGACTTCATCGAGCTCTACAACCCGACCTCGGCGCCGATCAGCGTCGACGGCATGTCCGTGCAGTACCGCAGCAGCGGCAGCACCGCGGCCGCCACGGGCGTCACGGCCCTGAGCGGGTCCGTCCCAGCGGGCGGCCACTACCTCGTCCAGGAGGCGGCCGGCACGAGCGGAACGACGGCCCTGCCGACGCCGGACGCCACCGGGACGATCGCGATGAGCGGGTCCGCCTTCACGGTCTGGCTCGCCACCGGGACGACCGCGCTCAACCCGGCCGCCGACGGCACCGCCGTTCGCGACGGCATCGTCGACCTGGTCGGGGTCAACAGCAACACGTTCGAGACCGCCAAGGCCGCCGGCCTGAGCAACACGACCTCCAGCAGCCGCACCGCCGGTGACACCGACAACAACGCGACGGACTTCGCGGCCGGCGCGCCGAGCCCGCAGGCCGGCGGCGGCACGACCGAGCCACCGGCCGAGCCGACCGACGCCACCATCGCCGAGATCCAGGGCACCGGCGACACCTCGCCCCTGGTCGGCGACACGGTGCACACCGAGGGCGTCGTGACCGCGGCGTACCCCACCGGCGGCTACAACGGCTTCTACATCGAGACCCCCGGCTCGCCGGCGACGCCCGGCGCCTCGGACGCGGTGTTCGTCTACGGCTCCGCGGCGACCGCGAAGGTCGCGGTCGGCGACAGCGTCGACGTCACCGGTCCGGTCAGTGAGTTCAACGGCACCACCGAGATCACGGCAGCGGCCGCGGACGTCTCCGTGCTGGCCACGTCGCTCGGCACCGTGGCCCCCCTGGCGGCTCCATGGACCGAGCTCGACACGGCCGCGGAGAAGGAGTCCCACGAGGGTGAGCTGATCCAGCCCCAGGGTGCCTTCACTGTCACCGACAACTACGACACGAACTACTACGCCTCGTTCACGCTCGCGGCCGGGGACCACCCGCTGGTCCAGCCGACCGACGTCGCCGACGCGCAGGACACCGCCGCGGTCGCGGCCATCCAGGCCGACAACGCCGCCCGGGCGATCACGCTCGACGACGGGGCGAGCATCAACTTCAACTCCACCGCCAACAAGTCGATCCCGTTGCCGTGGCTCTCGAAGGCCAACCCGGTGCGCGTCGGCTCGGCCGTCATGTTCCACCAGCCGCTGGTGCTCGAGTACCGCAACAGCATGTGGAACCTGCAGCCCACCCACCAGGTGACCGGTGACGGTGCCGATGTCGCGACGTTCTCCAACACCCGCACCGCCGCCCCGGAGGCGGTCGGTGGCGACATCCGGCTGGCGACGTTCAACGTGCTCAACTACTTCCCGACCACGGGCGCGGACTACGAGGCCGCCGGCCTGGGGACCTGCACCTACTACAACGACCGCGACGGCAACCACGTGACGGTCAACCGTTGCGGCACGGACGCCTCCCCGGGGCCGCGCGGTGCGGCCGACGCCGCCAACCTGGCGCGCCAGCAGGCCAAGATCGTCGCGGCGATCAACGGCCTCGGCGCCAGCATCGTGTCGCTCGAGGAGATCGAGAACTCGGTGAAGTTCGGCAAGGACCGCGACTCCGCGGTGTCGACGCTGGTCGACGCGCTGAACGCCGCCGCGGGTGCCGGCACCTGGGCCTACGCGCCCTCGCCCGCAGCCGCGGACCTGCCCTCGGTCGAGGAGCAGGACGTGATCCGTACGGCGTTCATCTACAAGCCCGCCGCCGTCAGCCTCGTCGGGCCGTCACACGTGCTCACCGGCTCCGCCCCGTTCGCGGACGCCCGTGAGCCGCTCGCCCAGGGGTTCAAGGCGACCGGTGCACCGGACTCCGACGCGTTCGCGGTGATCGTCAACCACTTCAAGTCCAAGGGCTCCGGCGTCGACGACGGCACCGGCCAGGGCAACGCCAACCCCGACCGGGTCGCCCAGGCCCAGGCGCTGCGCGACTTCGCCGACACCGTCGCCGCGGGCCTCGACACCGACGCGGTGTTCCTGACCGGTGACTTCAACTCCTACACCCAGGAGGACCCGCTGCAGGTCCTGTACGCCGCCGGCTACGACAACCTCGAGTCGACCACCGACCCGACGGAGACGACGTACAGCTTCGACGGGCTCGCTGGCTCGCTGGACCACGTGCTGGCCAGCCCGGCCGCCGCGGCGATGGTGACCGGGGTCGACATCTGGAACATCAACGCCGACGAGTCGATCGCGTTCGAGTACAGCCGCTACAACTACAACGCGACCGACTTCTACGCCGCCGACCCCTACCGGGCCTCCGACCACGACCCGGAGGTCGTCGGGATCGACCTGCCCGCGATCGTGCCGCCCAAGGCCGCCGCGACCGTGACGGCGACGGCGGTGCCGTCGACGACGATCGCCAAGCTGCTGCCGGTCGGGCTGGTCGTCCGGGTCCAGGCCGCCGGGGGCATCCCGGCCACGGGCACGGTGACCGCGACGTACGACGGCAAGACGCGCCAGGCCAAGCTCGTCCAGGGCTACGCGGTGCTGAACCTCGGCACCTTCGCCACCGCGGGCACCCACCACGTCGACGTGGCCTACTCCGGCAGTGACACCGTCGCCCCGGCCACCGGCGGCGTGGACGTCCGGGTGATCAAGCTGTTCTAGTGCCGCGTCTCAGAAGCTCTTGGGCGCTTCGCGCCCCCAGGGCACGCACCTCGCTGCGTTGCCGACGCTTGCGAGACGAGCGGGTATGGCGGCGCGCCGGCGCCTGGCGATGCACCCACCCTGAGAACGCCAACCGGTCAACAACTTCCGAGACGCGACACTAGGTTGACCCGCCCGAAACTCTCGGGCGGGTCAACCTGCGCGGAGGTCGAACGCCGCGCGCACGAGGGCCAGGTGACTGAACGCCTGCGGGAAGTTGCCGATCATCCTCGTGTGCGCGGCGTCGTACTCCTCCGGGAGGAGCCCGACGTCGTTGGCCAGGCCGCACAGCCGGTCGAACAGCGCGGCCGCGTCGTCGGCGCGGCCGGCCCGGGCGTACGCCGAGACCAGCCAGAACGAGCAGGCCAGGAACGGGTGCTCGCCACCGGGCAGGCCGTCGACGCCCGACTCGGTGCGATAGCGCAGCACCAGGCCGTCGCGGATCAGGTCCTCCTCGATGGCCGCGATCGTGCCGAGCATGCGGGGGTCGTCGCCGGCGATGAAGCCGATCTGTGGCAACACCAGCAGCGAGGCGTCGACCTCGGTCGTGTCGTAGTGCTGCACGAAGGTCCCGCGGCCTCGGTCGAAGCCCCGGTCGAGCACCTCGGCGTGGACGGTGTCACGCAGCTCGCGCCACTCCTCGAGCGGCCCCTCGAGGTCGAAGTCCTCCATCGCGCGGACTGCCCGGTCGAACGCCGCCCACACCATCGCCTGGGAGTGGGTGAACCGCTGCTGCGGGCCCCTGATCTCCCACAGCCCGTGGTCGGGCTCCTGCCAGGTCTTCGCGAGGTTCTCGACCAGCGCGCGTTGGACCGCCCAGGCGCTGGTGTCGGCGTGGCCAGTGGCCTGGCGGGTCTGCTCGAGCGCGATCATCACCTCGCCGAGCACGTCGAGCTGGCGCTGCAGCGAGGCGCCGTTGCCGATGCGGACCGGGCGCGAGTCGGCGTAGCCGGGCAGGTGGGGGAGGTCCAGCTCGGTCAACCGGCGGCTGCCGTCGACGGCGTACACGATCTGCAGGTCGGCCGGGTCGCCGGCCACCGCGCGCAGCAGCCAGCCGCGCCACAGCTGCGCCTCGGCGGTGTAGCCCGCCTCGATCAGCGCGCCGATCGTGAGCGCGGCGTCGCGCAGCCAGCAGAACCGGTAGTCCCAGTTGCGCTCGCCGCCGGGGTCCTCCGGCAGTGAGGTCGTGGGGGCGGCGACGATGCCGCCGGTCTCGGCGTCGGTGAGCAGCCGCAGGGTCGTGAGCGATCGGCGCACCAGCTCGGGGTGCGGCATGTCCGCGCGGCAGCGGCCGGCCCAGTCCTCGGACTCGGCGATGCTCGCGTCGACCCGGTCGTCCAGCACCCCGAGGTCGGCGAGCGGCACGTGGGAAGGCAGCCAGGTCGTCGAGAACGTGAGGACGGCGCCTTCCTGCACCTCGAACTCGTCGGTGTGGCGGTGGTCGCTGGCCCGGGGGAGCCGCGGTCCCCGGAGCACCAGCCGATCGGGCCCGCCGATCGCGGTGATCACCGCCTCCCCGTCGACGGTCTCCCGCCGCACCCAGGGCAGGATCGCGCCGTAGTCGAGGCGCACCAGCCACTCGTGCCGCATCCGGACCGTGCCGCTCACCCCGCGGACCCGGCGTACGACGTCCGCGCGATCGTCACCGGGTGGCATCACGTCGGTGAGGTTCACCACCCCGGTCGCGGTGGTGAACGTGGTCTCGAGGGCCGAGGAGGCACCCACGTAGCGGCGGCTCACCTCGTAGTCGCCGACCGGGCAGAGCTGCCAGTGCCCGTGCTCGTCGGTGCCGAGCAGGCCGGCGAAGCAGGCCGAGGAGTCGAAGCGGGGCAGGCAGAGCCAGTCGATCGAGCCGTTGTTGCCGACCAGGGCACCGGTCCGCCGGTCGCCGATGAGTGCATAGTCCGCGATCGGGAGCGCCATGAGGCCGAGGCTAGCCTTTGCTCCGTGACGGACCTGCTGACCCGCGTGCACCTCCTCCTCCGCGCCGGGGGGAGCACGATCGCGACCGCGGAGTCGCTGACCGGCGGCCGACTGGCGGTCGCGTTGACCGACGTGCCCGGCGCCTCGGAGACCTACCTGGGCGGCGTGGTGACGTACGCGACCGAGATCAAGGCGTCGCTGCTCGACGTGGACCAGGCGATCATCGACCAGCACGGCGTCGTCTCCGCCGAGTGCGCCCGGGCGATGGCCTCCGGGGTGCGTGCGCTCCTGGGGGCGACGTACGGACTCTCCACGACAGGTGTCGCGGGGCCCACCGAGCAGGAGGGGAAGGCCCCGGGCACCGTCTTCGTCGGGATCGCCGGGCCCGGGCTGGTGGAGGCGGTCGCGCTCGAGCTCAGCGGCGACCGCGGCAAGATCCAGCGGCGCACCTGCGACGAGGCCTTCGAGGCGTTGGAGGCGGTCCTGCGACGGGAAGAAACCACTCTCGGGTAGCGTTGTTGGCCACAGACCCACAGTCCACGAGCCCCCGCGAGCAAGGAGACCCCGCATGGTGCTGTTCCGTCGGCTACTCGGCGACGTGCTCCGCGACCTGCGGATGCAGCGGGGCATGACCCTGCGCGAGGTCTCCGCGGTGGCTCGGGTGAGCCTGGGCTACATCTCCGAGATCGAGCGAGGCCAGAAGGAAGCGTCCTCGGAGTTGCTCGCCTCGCTGTGCTCGGCGCTGGACGTGCCGCTCTCCGACGTGCTGCGCGACGTCTCCGACGCCGTGGCGCTCGAAGAGGCTGCGGTCGCGCTGGCGGTCGTCCCTGCCGCCTGACCCGCTCAAGCCTGCCGGCGCGGCTGGCAGGACGGGCACCAGTACGCGATGCGCTCGCGTCCTGGCTCGCCGAGCTGGTCGTGCTCGATGACGGTGCCGCACCGCAGGCAGCGCTCGCCGGAGCGGCCGTAGACCCAGAGGCTGCGGCCCCGGCGCTTGTCGCCGGTGGTGCAGATCTGTGGCTGGTGGCGGTTCTGGTCGAGCATCGACCGGGCCAGCCGCACCATCCGCAGTGGGTCCGCCACCACGTTGACCGGGTCGCGGGGGTCGTAGCCGGTCAGGAAGCACAGCTCGGTGCGGTAGATCGTGCCGATCCCGGCGAGGTTGCGCTGGTCGAGCAGCGCCTCGCCGAGCGGGCGGATGGGGTCGGCGGTGAGCCGGCGGACGGCCTCCTCCTCGTCCCAGTCGGGGCCGAGCAGGTCGGGGCCGAGGTGGCCGACCAGCTCGTGCTCGCGTTCGCGGGGCACCAGGTCGACCACGCCGAGCTGGAACCCGACAGCGGTGCGCCCCGGGACCTCGAGCACGGCCCGCGCCAAGTGGGCCGGCTTGCTCCAGCGCTCGCCGGGGCGATAGACCCGCCACGAGCCCTCCATCTTGAGGTGGGTGTGCAGGGTCCAGTCGCGATCGTGGGAGATCCGGGTGAGCAGGTGCTTGCCCCGGGAGACGGTCTCGACGATGGTGCCGCCCGACAGGTCGGCGGTGGCGTGCTGTGGCACGCGCAGGTCGGTGCGCACCAGCGGTCGGCCGTCCAGGGCTCGCCGGAGTCGCTCGGCGGTGCGCCAGACGGCGTCGCCCTCAGGCACCGACGCCCGTCCGCAGGCGCAGCCCCTTGGGGGTCGCGACGAACCCGGCAGCCTGAAGGGCCTCGCGCAGCGGCGTGGATCCCGACCCCAGCAGCTGCTCGCCGTCGGCGCGCTCGACGGTCATCCGTCCCAGTGAGCCACGCCGCGCGGCCTCGGCCAGGGCGGCGGTCGCGGGCCCGAGCCGCTCAGCCTCGTCGGACCAGGTGAGCAGCGTGCGGCCACCGCGCTCGACGTACATCGTGAGGACACCGTCGACGAGCACGACGATCGCCCCGGCCTTGCGCCCCGGCCGGTGTCCTCGAGCCTCGGTGGCCGAGCCCGTCGAGACCGGCCACGGGAGCGCTGATCCGTAGGGGTTGGCCGGGTCGGTGGCGGCGAGTGCCACGGCCGTCGGCTTGGCCTCGGCCGGCACCTCCGCGAACGTGCGCAGGCGATCGACCGCTCCGGCCGTGCCGAACTGCGCGGCGCCCAGCCCGGCGACGAAGTAGCCCCGGCGGCAGCGTCCGGAGTCCTCGAACGCGGACAGCACCTTGTAGACGGCCGCGAAGCCGCCGGGCACGCGCTCGCTGACCACCGCGCCGCGAGTCACGACGCCGTGGCGCTCGAGCATCCGCTCGGCGGTCGCGTGGCCGCGCCGGGTGGCGTCGGTGTCGACGGCCGGCAGCAGCGCCCACCGGCCGGCGGTCTCCGGCGGACCGGTGCGCAGCGGGCGCCCGGCGCGCGGCGGCGGCCGGCGGGTGCGGTGCGCGGGCGTGCCGGACCGGGTGAGCGCCCGGAGCGGGGCGAGCGTGTCGTTGCTGATGCGCCCCGCCCACACGAGGTCCCAGATGGCTGCGGAGAGAGCGGTGTCGTTGGTCGAGCCGACGGCGTCGGAGAGCTGGCGGAAGAACCACGCACCACCGGGGGCGAGGGCATCGAGGACGGATTGATGTAGTTCAGAGTGTTCAAAGGGTTGCGACTCGGGCAACGTCAGGTGGGCCTGGTCCGAGAGGTGCAGCGAGACCCACCCGTCGGAGCCGGGCAGCGCCGCGTGGCCGGCCCACACCACCTCGCCCGACGCGGTGAGCTCGTCGAGGTAGGACGGCTCGTAGTCGCGCACCCGGGCGCCGAGCACGAGCGGCTCGAGTGCGGAGGCGGGTACGGCGCAGCCGGCGAGCTGGTCGATCGTCGCCAGCACCCCATCGACGCCGCGGCGTCCCTGGGTCGTGATGTGCTGCCAGGCGCCCAGGAAGCGGCCGAGCGCCTCGGGCTCGACGGGCTCGATCTCCTGGCGCAGCCGGGCCAGGGAGCGGCGCCGCAGCCGGCGCAGCACCTCGGCGTCGCACCACTCGGTGCCGCTCCCGGAGGGCCGGAACTCCCCGTCGAGCACCCGGCCCTGGGCGGCGAGCCGCTGCAGGGTGTGGCGCACGACGGCCGCGCCGAGCCCGAGTCGTGCGGCGACCTCGTCGGTGGTGAACGGCCCGTGGGTGCGGGCGTACCGCGAGACGAGGTCGGCCAGCGGGTCGGCCACGGGCTCGGCGAACACGTCGGCGACGCCTGGCGGGACCGGCACGCCCAGCCCGTCGCGCAGCCGCCCGACGTCCTCGACGGCAGCCCAGCGCTCCTCGCCGGCCATCCGCACCTGCACGAGCCGGCGGCTCAGCGCCAGCGAGTCGAGCCAGTCGCCGACGTCGGCGCCCGCGATGGAGCGGGCCACCACCTCGTCGGTGGACAGCGGGCCGATCATGCGGACCAGGTCGACGACACCCTCGGGGTCGCGGGCGCGGCGGTCGGTTGCGAGTCGCTGGAGCTCGGCCTCGACCTCGGCGAGCACCTCGGGGTCGAGCAGCTCGCGGAGCTCAGCGCGGCCGAGCAGCTCGGCGAGCAGCCCCTGGTCGAGCGCCAGCGCCGCGGCCCGGCGCTCGGCGATGGGGGAGTCGCCCTCGTACATGAACTGGGCGACGTAGCCGAACAGCAGGCTGCGGGCGAACGGCGAGGGCGACTGCGTCGACACGTCGACGACCTGGACCTCGCGGCGTTCGACCCCGCGCATCAGGGCCAGCAGCGAGGGCAGGTCGTAGACGTCCTGGAGGCACTCGCGCACGGCCTCGAGCACGATCGGGAAGGACGGGTACTTGACCGCCACCTCGAGCAGCGCGGCGGAGCGCTGCCGCTGCTGCCACAGGGGCGAGCGGCGGCCGGGGTCGCGGCGGGGGAGCAGCAGCGCCCGGGCGGCGCACTCGCGGAACCGCGACGCGAACAGGGCGGAGCCGCCGACCTCGGTGGTGACGATCCCCTCGATCTCGTCGGGCTCGAACACGATGACCTCGCCGCTGGGCGGCTCGGCCTCGGTGTCGGGGATGCGGATCACGATGCCGTCGTCGGAGGCCACCGCCTGGCCGTCGACGCCGTACCGCTCCCGCAGTCGGGCGTTGATCGCGAGCGCCCATGGCGCGTGCACCGGCGTGCCGTAGGGGGAGTGGACGACCAGGCGCCAGTCGCCGAGCTCATCGCGGAAGCGCTCGACGAGCAGCGTGCGGTCGCTGGGCAGCACGTTGGTGGCCTCGAGCTGCTCGTGGAGGTAGCTCAGCAGGTTGCCGGCGGCGTACTCGTCGAGGCCGTCGCGTACGGCGCGCGCGGTGGCCTGGTCACGTGGCAGGGCGGCCAGCTCGCGGGTGAATGCACCGATCGCGGCGCCCAGCTCGGCGGGCCGGCCCAGCGCGTCGCCCTTCCAGAACGGCAGCCGGCCCGGGATGCCGGGTGCTGGGGTCACCAGGACCCGGTCGTGGGTGATGTCCTCGATGCGCCAGCTGGTCGCTCCGAGCGCGAACACGTCGCCGACCCGGGACTCGTAGACCATCTCCTCGTCGAGCTCACCGACCCGCCGCCCGGGTCCGGTGCCGCCGACGAGGAAGACCCCGAACAGGCCACGGTCGGGGATCGTGCCGCCGCTGGTGACGGCCAGGCGCTGCGCGCCGGGGCGGCCCGTGAGCATGCCGGTGACCCGGTCCCAGACGACCCGGGGGCGCAGCTCGGCGAACTCGTCGGAGGGGTAGCGACCGGCGAGCAGGTCGAGCGTGGCGTCGTAGGCGCTGCGCGGCAGCTGGGTGAACGGCGCGCTGCGGCGGACGAGGTCGAAGAGCTCGTCGACCGGCCAGGCGTCCAGCGCCGTGGCGGCCACCACCTGCTGGGCGAGGACGTCGAGCGGGTTGGCGGGCACCCGCAGCGACTCGATCGCACCCGTACGCATCCGCTCGACCGCGACCGCGGTCTGGGCGAGGTCGCCGCGGTGCTTGGGGAACAGCACGCCCCGCGACACCTCGCCGACCTGGTGACCGGCGCGGCCGACCCGCTGGAGCGCGCTGGCCACGCTGGGCGGGCTCTCGATCTGGATGACCAGGTCGACCGCGCCCATGTCGATGCCGAGCTCGAGGCTGCTGGTCGCGACCACGCAGGGCAGCCGCCCGCGCTTGAGGTCGTCCTCGATCAGCGCACGCTGCTCCTTGGACACCGAGCCGTGGTGGGCCTTCGCGATCACGGTCTCGGCGCCGTGGCTCTGCCCGGACTGAGCCATGACCTGCGCGGGGGCGCTCCCGGTGGTTGAGGTGCGAGCGGAGCGAGCCTCGAAACCACCCTCGGCACGCTCGGTCGCGATCTCGTTGAGCCGGGCGGTGAGCCGCTCGGCGAGGCGTCGTGAGTTGGCGAACACGATCGTGGAGCGGTGCTGCTCGACGAGGTCGACGACCCGCTCCTCGACGTGCGGCCAGATCGACTGCGCGCGCTGAGGGTCGTCCTCGTCCTCGTCGTAGTCCGCGGGGGCGGTCATGTCCTCGACCGGCACGACGACCCGGAGGTCCCACTGCTTCTCGCTCGGGGGCGCGACGATGTCGACCGGCGCCGTGCCGCCGAGGAAGCGGGCGACCTCCTCGAGGGGACGCACGGTGGCGCTGAGCCCGATGCGCTGGGCCGGGCGCTCGAGCAGGGCGTCGAGGCGCTCGAGGCTGACCGCGAGATGAGCGCCGCGCTTGCCGCCGGCGACCGCGTGGACCTCATCGACGATCACGGTCTCGATGCCGCGCAACGACTCGCGTGCCTGGCTGGTGAGCATCAGGAACAGCGACTCGGGCGTCGTGATCAAGATGTCGGGCGGGGCGGTGGTGAGCTTGCGCCGGTCGGCCGCCGGGGTGTCGCCCGAGCGCACCCCCACCCGGACCTCGGGAACCGGAGTGCCGAGCCGGTCGGCGGTGTGCCGGATGCCGGTCAGCGGGGCCCGCAGGTTGCGCTCGACGTCGACGCCCAGCGCCTTGAGCGGAGAGATGTAGAGAACCCGGCAGCGGTGCCGCTTGTCCTCGGGCGGGGGAGTCGTCAGCAGCCGGTCGAGACTCCACAGGAACGCGCTGAGCGTCTTGCCCGAGCCGGTGGGCGCCACGACCAGGGCGTGCCGGCCGGCGCCGATCGCGTCCCACGCGCCTTCCTGGGCGGGCGTGGGGGTCGCGAACGCCGCACCGAACCAGGTGCGGGTCGGCTCGCTGAACCGGTCGAGTGCTGCCACCCGACCATCCTTGCTCACGCCACCGACAGCGGGCGGAGGGCGACCGTCGTGGTCGCCCTCCGCCCGGTGGCTGCCGGCGTACCTGCCGTGGTGTCAGCGCGCCGTCAGCGCGGCGGGAGGGGCTGGTGGCGCTCCTCGACGACCGTCGTCGAGCGCGTCCGCTGCTGGTTCACGATCAGCGAGACGACGATGGCCAGCACGCCGGCCAGCAGCAGGATCCAGCCGAGCGTCCCCGTGTCCACCGCGGAGGTGTCGATGTTCACCACGTCGAGGACGAGGACGAGTCCGGCGACGATCAGCACGATGCCGAGTCCGATGGCCATGATGTTCTCCTTCTGCGAGTCCCCCGACCGTTGTCGTCGGGTCAGTACCCGCAGGACCGCACCGGTGAACCTGGCTCCGCGCGCTCGTGGTTCAGCGGCTCGGCAGCCGCAGACCGGGGGTCCAGCCCTCGCCGGCGTGCGGCATCGGGACCGGTGCAGGTGCCTGGGGCCGCGCGTGGGGCATCGGCACCGGCGGCACGCCGCGCGGGCGTACGAGCGGGATCGGCACGGGCTGGTCGAGCAGGTACGGCGGAACCACGTGGCGAGGCGCCGGCAGTGGCGGCCGCAGGGGCTGGGCCCGAGGCGCCGGCGGCACCGGGTCCGGCGTACCCCTGGTCTGGGCCTGCGCCGAGACGCCCGGGGCGAGCACGCCCACCGCCAGGACCAGCGCGGCGAGTGCGGGCAGACTCCTCATGAGATCGATCGTAACTCCGGCTCGACGGAGGAGGCGGGCGATCGTGAGCCTGCGTCGGCCCCCGGCCACTGCACGAACAGGACCGTCCCGAGCACGAGCACGCCCCCGAGCGCCTGCTGTGCCGAGAGGGACTCGCTGAAGACCACCGCGGCACTGGTGACGGTGACGACCGGCTCGAGGATCGAGAGGAGCGCGGCGACCGACGGCCCCACCCTGGCCAGCCCGGCGAAGAACAGGAGGATCGCGCCGACGGTGCTCACGACGGCGATCAGGCCGAGCCAGAGCCAGCCCTGCGGCGCGAAGCCCAGGTCGGGTGCGCCGTGCAGCACCGACCAGACCGCGAACGTCGCGAACGCCCCGCAGCAGACGAGCGTGGCGAAGGCCAGGGGGTCGGCGCCGGCGACGCGATCGCCGACCAGGATGTAGCAGGTGTAGACGACTGCGGACCCGAGCGCGCAGGCCGACCCGGCGACGTCGAAGCTGCTCGTCGAGGCGCCACCGAGCACGAGCGCCACACCCACGAGGGCCACGGCCAGGCCGGCCGCCCGCCTCCGGGTCGCCGGCTCGCGTCGGGTCAGCACCGCCATCACCATCACCAGCAGCGGGTAGACGCTGAAGACCAGCGCCACCTGGGAGGCATCGACCCGGGTGAGGGCAGCGAAGTAGAGCCCGGCCTGCGTGGCGTACCCGACCGACCCCATGAGCAGCCCCGCGACCACGGCGCGGCGGCCCAGGCCCCGGAGCCGGCCGCGGGCGTGGGCGACGGCGAGCAGCAGGAGCCCGGCGATCCCGAAGCGCACCAGGAGGAGGGCGTCGAGCTCGACGCCGTCGTCGTACGCGAGCTTCGCGAACACCGCCATCACGCCGAACCCGACGGCGGAGAGCAGGCACGCGAGCGATCCCATGGCGCCAGTCTCCGAGCCGAAAACGTTCAGGTCCAGCGCGAGTATGTGGCCGATGTTGTTCAGATATCCTGAACAGATGATCGACGTACGCCGGTTGCGGATCCTGCGCGAGGTGCATGTCCGAGGCACGCTCCACGCCGCTGCGGCGGCGCTGGGCTACACCCCGAGTGCGGTCTCCCAGCAGCTCGCCGCGCTGGAGCGCGAGGCGGGCGCCCCGCTGCTCGAGCGTGCCGGGCGCAACGTCCGGCTCACCGAGGCCGGCCAGGTGCTCGTGCGCCATGCCGACACGCTGCTGGAGGGGGTGGAGACGGCCACCGCGGAGGTGGCCGCCGTGACGGCGGGCCGGCTGGCGGGCGTCGTGCGGGTCGCGGCGTTCCAGTCCGCCTTCCTGCGCATCGTCTCGCCGACCGTCCGGGTGCTCGGCGAGCGGCATCCCGCCATCCGCGTCGAGGCGACCGAGACCGAGGTCGAGCAGGCGGTGCCGGAGCTCCGCCTGCGCCAGCTGGACGTGCTGGTGGGAGATGAGTACGAGGCGCAGCCCCGGGCGATCCACCCCGAGTTCCAGCGCCAGGTCGCCCTGCGCGAGCGGATCCGCATCGTGCTGCCGGCCGGCCACCCGCTGGCCGCCGCGCAGCGGATCCGTCTCGCCGACCTGGCCGACCTGCCCTGGGCGGTCTGTCAGCCCGGCACCGGGCACCACGAGATGCACCTGCGGGCGTGCCGCCAGATCGGTGGTTTCGAGCCGGACGTCCGCTACACCTCCGACGACTTCCTCATCCTGCTCGAGATGGTGCGCACCACCGGCGCGGGCGCCCTGCTGCCCGACCTCGTGGTCGGCTTCGAGCCGCCCGGAGTCGCGGTGCGGCCGTTCGAGTCCGGGGGAGTGGGGCGGGAGGTCTTCCTGCTCACCCGGCGGACCCGGACGCCCACCGTGCATGCGGTGGTAGACGCGTTGCAGGCTGCTGCCGGCGCTGCTGCGCCGCGTTGAAGCGTGAGGCGGCTGGGGGCCGGCGGCGTGCGGGGTTCGGCTGCCAAGTGGTACGTGAGGTGCTGGTGTGACGGGCCGCCGGCGGAGCACGTCGTTCGCGCTCGCCTCGCCCGCGGCCTCCTCCTCGCTGCTGGTGACGCGGGCACCAGGACCTGGTGCGGCGGATGTTCACGAGCCCGGTCACCGGGGAGCGGTGCCGGCTCCGACGTCGACCGCGACGGTCGTGGGTCCGCATCCCCGCGATCGGAGAATCGCCACGTCGCGGTCGGGTCCGGCGTCCTCCTTGTCGTCATAGCTCGCGATGTGGACCGGCCAAGGTCCTCTCGCTCGATGGAGGCGACCTCGTCGATCCGCCAGCCCGAGGACGTCGTCGACATGCCCGGACGATTACGCGCTCGAGCTGCGACTCGGCTACGTCAGCTTCTCGAAGACCATCGTCGTCTGGATCCGGTCACCGCCGCCGAGCCCTTTGCTGCCGGAGGCGGCTGTCGTGATGGTGTGGAGGCGGTATCCGAGTGCCGCCTGCGCATTCAGGGTTCCCTCCAGCTCGGTGAGGTTGCCCGAGCCTGTGCCCCACAGCTTCTCCTTCAAGATGACCTGGAGCACCACGTAGCTCGCGCCTGGTGACGCGGCCTGCGGTCCCGAGGCGGTGCCCGCCGTCGGCGGCTGCTCGTTGTGGTCGGCCCACCTCTCACCGTCCCACCAGCGCTTCGTCCCGGTGCCTGATCCGTCGTCGTACCAGCCTGCTGGGGTAGTGGTCACGATCTTCCTCTCCGAGCCGAGCGAGTCCGCGTCGACATGGTAGGTCGGCTCGAGACGATCGGACGGCACGTGTGCCGCGACCTTGCTAGGCGGGTGGGAGCTCCCGTACGTCCGCATACGCCGTGCGCGGGTGACCCGTCAGCGCGTGGATGAGCACCTCGTGGCAGACGACCAGGACCGACCGATCCGGCTCGCCGTGCCGGCGTATCGCGCCGTGGGCGCGCTTCCGAACTGACTCCAAGGGCTCCCAAAGGTCGGCCCCACCGCGCACGCCTCCGCGCTCCAGCATGGAGGCATACGCCTCTTGGACCTCGCCCGCGGACGTCCACTGGTAGGTCTCATCCGGCAGCCACTCGCGCAGGTCGAGGTCGACGCGGAGCTCGACGTCAAGCGCTGCGCTGATGATCGCGGCTGTCTGCAGCGCCCTGGTCATGGGGGAGGAGAGAACGAGGTCCGGAGGGTCCGCGCGCAGCAGGTGTGCGGCGGTCCTGGCCTGGTGCTCCCCGAGCTCCGTCAGCGGCGCGAGATCGTTCGCGGCGCCTCGCCAGCCGTCGCCTTCGACGAGCGCCCAGTCGGGCTCGGCGTGCCGCATCAGTCGGATCGTCACGTGCGCAGTCTCTCGCGTCGTTGAGTGCGAGCCTGCCGTGCCGGCCCCGACGCGTGGACCCGGCCAAGGTGGTTACCGGGCTGCATCTGCCAAGACGAGAGGACGATTCACATGACGACCACTGCGGACACGGTTCGCCGCATGACCGAGACCTACCCCGCCGAGATCAACCTCGACCGTGAGCTCATCGCGCGGGTGGTGACGGCCTGTGGCGAGTGCTCACAAGCATGCACGGCATGCGCCGACGCGTGCCTGAGTGAGGACATGGTGGCGGAGCTGCGCAAGTGCATCCGCACCGACCTCGACTGCGCCGACGTGTGTGACCTGACGGCACGCGTGCTGTCGCGACACACGGCGTACGACGCCAACATCACCCGGGCCGTGCTGGCGGCGTGCGCTCAGGTGTGCGCCTCCTGTGCCGACGAGTGCGAACGCCACGCTGAGATGCACGAGCACTGCCGCATCTGCGCGGAGGCATGCCGCCGGTGCCAGCAAGCGTGCGAGGAACTGCTCGCGTTGATCGCCTGACGGACCACACGCCTCGGCCGGCAGTGATGGTGATGGTCCCTGCGCTCGCCGTCATGCGCCCGCCGGATCCCCCCTTCGCCGATCCACGGCTCGTCGAGCTGGACGTCGAGCTGGTGGTCGGGGTCGACCCCGCCGGAGCCTCCCCGGACGTGGCCCAGGCGCAGCCGTTCGACGAGCCGGTGACCTGGATCCGCGGCGACTGGAGCGGCACCTTCGCAGCGGGGCACGGGTGCCTGCGGTCCGGCGGCTGGCTGGTGTTCGCGACGCGCCGGACCGGCTCGGCAAGGAGAACGTCGTCCTCGCGCGCCGCGCCGGTCCGCCGCGGAGCGCACGCCGTGCGTGACGTCAGCGCCGCTTCAGCAGCCAGACCACCACCGCGACGACCAGCACCAGGAGGATGAGCTCCGGGAACCCGACACCGAACATCCGACGATCGTAGGTCGGTCAGGCATCGGCCTGCGGGGACAGCACCAGGTGGCGACTCCGTCGGTGAGGCGGGCCGTCAGCGGATGGTTGTCGGGATGGTCGGGGCACTGCGGCCAGTTCGTGGGCTGGCGCTGAGCGCACAGCTCCTCGACCGCCCAGTCCTGCACCTGGTCGGCGAGCGTCACGAGCTGCTCGGCCGGCGCGAGCGCGGGGTCGACGAACACTCCCATGCCCGAGCCGTCGGGTGCGCGGAGGAACGCCGACTCCGCCCCCGGCCAGGTCTGCCAGTCCGACGGCTCCACGCGCGGAGCCGGGAGGCCCTCGAGGTCGCGGAGGACCAGGTCGAGGGCCGACCCGAGGTGCTTGCCCAGCCCGTCCCCGCCGGCCATCAGAACCCCACGGCCGCCGTCGGCGCGACGTCGGTGCGCAGCGCGTTCCACAGCTCGCGGGTCGCCCCCGGCCGCCGCTCGGCCACGAGCCCGGACCGCTGAGCCGCGACGAGGTTGCCGCCACCGAGGTACGCCGCGCCCAGCACGGCGACGTCGAGGACCAGGTCGGCCTCAGCGGTGGTGCGCTCGACGACGGCCGCGCCGGAGGAGTCCGCGACGATCCGCCAGCTGCCCTGGTTCCACGGCGCGGCGCGGTCGGCCACCTCGACGACCACGTCGCACGGCGCGCTCCACGTGCGGTCCGGCAACGCGGCGGGCAGGTCGACGAGTCGCACCCACAGGCCGTCGTACACCGCCACGTCGGAGGCGCCCCGCGGCCCGCCGACCCAGGAGAGCAGCGGGTCGTCCGCGCCGACGGTGCCGACCTTGATGGACGACACGAGGTCGAAGTCGACGATGCGCTGCATCAGGGCCAGACGCGCCGCGGGGTCGCCCACGACCGCCCACACCTCGAGCGTGCTGGCGGGCCTTGCCTTCTCCCACTTCTCGTTGCGCCGGAACAGCGCGAACCCGACGTCGGCGCCCTCGCGCTGGGCGAACAGCACGCGCCACGGCTCCTTGCCGCGCAGGTGCTCGGGCAGCTCGGTGCAGATCCGGGCGTAGTAGCCCAGGTCGCCGACGACCGACCCCAGCTCGGCCTGGGCGAGGTGGCAGGCCTGCAGGCGCGCGGGTACGTCGGCGTCCGAGACCGACGCCATCCGCGTGACGACGCCCGAGCCCGGCAGGTGCGGCGCCGTCAGGGTCGTGCCCCGGCCGAGCGTGACCTCGAGCTCGAGCGCCGCGAGGCCGTAGCCGTGCCGGCCGTAGATGGCCGGCTCGCTCGCGTGCAGCGCCGAGACGTGCACGCCCTCGGAGCGCGTCTGCTCGAAGTGGTGGCGCAGCATCGCGGTCAGGATGCCCTTGCGCCGCTGGTCCGGGTGGACGCCCACCCAGGTGAGGCCGGCGCACGGGACCTGCCGCCGACCGGCGTCCGGCCCGGGGATCGCGAGGGTCATGGGGTAGACGCCGTACACGCCGGCGTACGTCGACGGGTCGCCGCCCGGGAGGTCCACCGCGAACCGGTGCTCGGGCGCCAGCCCGGTGAGCTGCACCTCCGTCGGAGCGCCCGAGACCTCCGCGAACCAGACCAGCTGGTCGGTGGCGAGGTAGCGGTCGGGGTCGGTGGCGCGGTCGACGTGGATCGGGTCGGTGCTCATGCCCCCAGCCAACCCTCGCGAGGGGGCCGGCAACAAGCGGTTTGACTACGCTCCGGGGCGTGACGGCACCGCACCAGCTCACAAGCGCCGACGCGCGCCGGATCTCGGTGCGCGCCCAGCTGCTCGACGCGCCGCGACCCACTGACCTGATGGCGGTGCTCCGCCACCTGACCGTGCTGCAGCACGACCCGATCAGCGCGGTCGCGCCCAGCGCCGACCTGGTGCTGTGGAGCCGGCTCGGCTCGGCGTACGACCCCGCCGAGCTGCGCGACGCGGTCGACGAGCAGCGCGTGATCGACCTGCACGGCCTGCTGCGGCCGGCCGAGGACCTCGCGCTGTTCCGGGCGGAGATGGCGCAGTGGCCGGGCCCGGGCGAGCTGCGGGACTGGCAGGTCCAGCGGGTCGGGTGGGTCGAGGCCAACGAGGCCTGCCGGCTCGACATCCTCGAACGGCTGCGTGCCGACGGCCCGCTGCCGGTCCGCGAGCTGCCCGACACCTGCGAGGTGCCCTGGGGGTCGAGCGGGTGGACCAACAACAAGAACGTCCAGCGGATGCTGGGATTCATGGTGCAGCGCGGCGAGGTCGCCACCGCTGGCGGCTGGGGCAAGGACCGGCTCTGGGACCTCGCGGAGCGGGTCTACCCGGACGATCCGGTGCCGCCGGTGGAGGAGGCCGACCGGGTGCTCCGCGAGCGCCGTCTCCGCGCGCTCGGCATCGCGCGGCCCCGCGTGGCCGAGGCGCCGGGTGAGCCGTACGACGTAGGGGATGCCGGCGAGCCGGCCGTGGTCGAAGGCGTGAAGGGGGAGTGGCGAGTCGACCCGGCGTACGTCGACGGCACCCCGTTCACGGGCCGCGCCGCGCTGCTCTCGCCGTTCGACCGGCTCGTCGCGGACCGCAAACGGCTGGCCGAGCTGTTCGACTACGAGTACCTGCTGGAGATGTACAAGCCTGCCGCGAAGCGCCGCTGGGGCTACTACGCGCTGCCGGTCCTGTACGGCGAGCGCCTGGTCGGCAAGCTCGACTGCACCGCCGACCGCGGGTCCGGAGTGCTGCGGGTGACGGCACTGCACGAGGACGAACCGTTCACCGCCGAGGTCCGCGCGGCCGTCGAGGCCGAGATCGACGACCTGGCCCGCTGGCTGGCGCTCGAGCGCGGCTAGGGCTCGAGCACCGCGTCCAGCTCGACCTCGACCTTCCACCGCGGATCGAGCAACCCCGCGACGACCACCATCGTCGAGGCAGGACGGACCTCCCCGAACACCTCGCCGTGGACCGCGCCGATCGCATCGGCGTCGCCCGCGGAGACGACGTACTGCCGAGTGCGAACGACGTCGGCGACCGACCCGCCGAGCTCGGTGAGCGCGGCCAGGCAGATCTCCCAGCAGCGGCGGGCCTGGACGGCCGGGTCGGGATCGACCGTGCCGTCCGGCCACACCGGCGCCGTGCCGCTCACCGCGACCGTCGACCCGACGCGGACCGCGCGGCTGAACCCGATGGAGGCCTCGAACGGCGACCCGGATCGGGCCGAGGAGCGTGTCATGGCGGGATCGTAGGGCTCCGGCCTGGAAACGCAGAATGGTCGACAGGTCACCGCCGACCGGGGTGGCTGCGGGGGGACGCCTTCACCGACTCCGCGAGCTCGGGGCGGAGGCGCGGGTCACCCTGCGGGACGGGACGACCCGTCTCCAGCGGACGAGCCGGTGAGCCGCAGCTCCCACAGCTCGGTGTCGATCCACCGGCCGAACTTGTGCCCGACCTCGTGCAGCACCCCGGCGCGGGTGAAGCCGCACGCCCGGTGCAGCCCTTGGCTGCCGGGGTTGGGCAGGGCGACGACCGCCACGACCAGGTGCACGCCGTCGGCGCGCATGAGTCGCAGCAGCTCGTCGTACAACGCCCGGCCGGCGCCGCCACCACGAGCCTGCGAGGCGAGGTAGACCGACGTCTCGCGGGTCCGGGCGTACGCCGCTCGTGGGCGGTAGCTGCCCGAGAACGCGTACCCGATCACCGCGCCGTCGCGCTCCGCCACCAGCAGGTGGTCACCGGTCTCGGTGCTCGTGAGCCGCATGGTCCAGTAGTCCAGCGGCGGCGGCTCGGTGGCGAACGTCGAGATCCCGTGCCGGACCTCCTCGTCGTAGATCGCCGCGATCGCGGGCAGGTCCGCCTCCGTCGCGGGGCGGATCACCGCACCCGTCGATGCACCGGTCAGCGCAGCAGTCATGGCGCCATCTTCGCGGAGGCTGGCCGGAAGTCGCGCGCGGCCCGTCGGTGGCGGCTGGGAGGATGTCCGCCATGAGCAGCGACACGGCCGGGGGCGGCGCGATCGTCCCCGACACCAAGGACTGGACCTGGGTCCTCGACCGGCCCTGCCCCGAGTGCGGGTTCGAGGCCTCGCACGTCACCCCCGACCGGCTGGCCGAGGTCGTCCGCGACAACGCGACGACGTGGCAGGCCGTGCTCACGGTCGACGGGGCGGCCGTGCGGCCCGACCCGACCACCTGGTCGGCGCTCGAGTACGCCTGCCACGTCCGCGACGTGCACCGCATCTTCGACCTGCGCCTCGAGCTGTTGCTCGACGAGACCGACCCGCTGTTCCCCAACTGGGACCAGGACCACACCGCGGTCGCGGAGAAGTACGCCGAGCAGGACCCGGCCACGGTCTCCGCCGAGCTGCTGGAGGCGGCTGCGGTGGTCGCCGACCGCTACGAGTCGGTGCCGCCCGACGCCTGGGGCCGGCGCGGGTTCCGCAGCGACGGCAGCGAGTTCACCGTCGAGAGCCTCGGGCGCTACCACCTCCACGACATCGTCCACCACGCCTGGGACGTCCGGGCGCTTGTCGCGCGCGCCACCGTCGAGTCCTACGACGGCCACGCGGCCGCCTACCGCGACGCCTCTGCCGACCTGTCCGCCGAGTCGCTCGCGCAGATCGCCGACCTCGCCGGCGAGCTCGGTCCCGGAGCCAGGGTGCTCGAGATCGGCAGCGGGGGAGGGCGAGACGCCCGCGCCCTGGAGGCGGCCGGGCTGAGCGTGCGCTGCACCGACATCACCCCGGCGTTCGTCGAGCTGCTGCGCGGGGCGGGCCACGAGGCCGACGTGCTCGACCCCCTCACCGACGACCTCGACGACCCGGCCCGGCCGAGCACGCCGTACGACGGTGTCTGGGCCAGCGCCAGCCTGCTCCACGTCGCCCGGGCCGACCTGCCGGTGGTGCTGAGCCGCCTGGCCGAGGCCACCCGGGCCGGCGGCGTCCTCATGCTGTGGGTCAAGGAGGGCGACGGGGACGCCTGGTCGACCCACGGCTCGGTGGGCGCCCCGCGGCACTTCGTCTACTGGCGTGAGGCTCCGCTGCGTGAGGCCCTGGAGTCTGCCGGTTGGAACGTCTCCCGCCTCGACCACACCACCAGCAGCTTCACCGGCGAGCCGTGGCTCGACGTGCGGGCCGTGCGCTCGGCCGGGTGAGGCACCCATGAGACACACCGAGTTCTGGGCCCGGATGGACCACGCGCTGGGGCCGGCGTACTCCCGTTCCTGGGCGGACATGTTCGTGATGGCCGACCTCGGTGGCCGGACCGCGTCGCAGGCGCTCGCCGCGGGGGTGCCGCCCAAGCAGGTCTGGGCCGCCGTCTGGCAGGCGCTCGGGCTGCCGGCGACCCAGCGGTGAGCGTCCGGACCCTGCCCGACCTCGCGCTCGTCCAGCGCCGCACGATCCGCACGCTGGTCGCCGCCCAGGCGGTCGGGGCGATCGGCATCACGATCGGCATCGCCACGGCCTCGCTGCTGGCCCGTGACATCTCCGGGTCGGAGAGCGAGGCCGGCCTCGCCCAGACGTTCCAGGTGCTCGGCACCGCGGTCGCGGCGTACGTCCTGGCCCGGCTGATGTCACAGCGCGGCCGGCGCGTGGGGCTGGTCACCGGCTACCTGGCCGGCGCGTCGGGTGCCGTGCTCGCCGTGCTGGCCGGCGTCATCGACTCGATGCTGCTCCTCCTCGTGGGTGCGGTGCTGCTCGGCGCGACCAGCGCGGCCAACAGCAGCGCCCGCTACGCCGCGACCGACCTCGCGGAGGACGCCCACAAGGGCCGGGCCCTGTCGACCGTCGTGTGGGCGACCACGGTCGGTGCGGTCGTCGGGCCCAACCTGACCGGGCCCGCGGGCGCCCTGGCCGGCTGGCTCGGCATCCCCGAGCTGACCGGACCGTTCGCGCTCGGCAGCCTCGGCATGCTCGGCGCCGCCCTGATCACGGGCCTGCTGCTGCGCCCCGACCCGCTGCTGCTGGCCCGCGAGGCCGCCGGCGTACCACCCTCAGCGCCCGCCGGCACGGCCTGGGGGCGGGCGGTGGCGGCCGCCCGCGAGCGGCCCGTCCTGGCGTTCGCCGCGCTGTCGATGGGCTGCTCGCACGCCGCGATGGTGGCGGTGATGGTGATGACCCCGCTGCACATGGAGCACGGCCACGCCGAGCTGCGGGCCATCGGCGTCGTGATCAGCGTCCACGTGCTCGGGATGTTCGCGTTCTCACCGCTGGTCGGCATGCTCGCCGACCGTGTCGGCCGGCCCGTCGTGATCGTCGAGGGCGCACTCCTGCTGCTCGGCGCGCTGCTGCTGTGCGCCCGGGCGCCCGAGGGCAGCTCGTGGCAGATCTTCGCGGGCCTGTTCCTGCTCGGGCTGGGCTGGTCGTTCGTCACCGTCGCCTCGTCCACGCTGATCGCGCAGCACGCACCGCTGGAGGAACGCACCGACGTCCAGGGCGCCGCCGACCTGGTGATGGGGCTGACTGCCGCAGCTGCCGGCGGCCTCGCCGGGCTGGTGGTCGGCGCCTGGGGCTACCCCGCGCTCGCGATCTGCTCCATCGGGCTGGTCGCACTCGTGGCGATCGGCGGCCTCGGGGCGCGTTCATCGGGCTGAAGCGCCTTCGTCTGATTGAATCATGGTCTTCCTCGGGAAGGGGGCCCATGCTCATCGGAGACGTGGATCTCGACCTCGCGCGGCGCCCCCGGTTGCCCGTGCTGCCCCAGCTGCTCTTCGCGGCCTGCTCGATGGTGGTCGTCGTGGTCGTCGTGATCGCGATGCCGGCCGGGCGCGCCAGCGAGATGTTCTGGGCCGGCGCGCTGCTGATCGTGCTGGCGACGTTCGCGACCGCTGCCGCGCCGTGGCGGCGGCTCGGGACCGACTGGCTGCTGGTGATCCCGTGCCTGGACATGGTCGCGATCGCCCTGCTGCGCCACGACCTCCTCCCCGAGCTCGCGTTCGTGTGGGCGCTGGCGACGATCCCGATCATCTGGATGGGCGTCGACTTCGGTCTGCGCGGCGTGTCCGCCGCGGTGGTGACGGCACTGCTGACGGCGTTCTTCGCTCCTTTCCTCGCGGGCCCGCTCTCGAACCAGACCGCTACGTCGGTGCGTGCCGCGGTCGTCGGCGTCCAGGCGCTGGGGCTCGCCGGCTTCGGGCACCTCTTCGCCGTCCAGCTGCGCGAGCGCCGCCGCAGCCTCGACTGTCAGCTCGAGCAGTCGCAGCGCACGACCCGGCTGGGCCGGGCGATCCTGCACACGGTGGGGTCGGGCATCTGCTTCTACGACGCCGACGGCTCGCTGGCGTTCGCGAACTCCCAGGCACACGCGCTGGCGGCTCGCGGCGGGTACGACCTGGAGCATCCCGAACGCCCCGGCACCCGGGTCTGGGCCGCCGACGGCCGCACCCCGCTCGGGCCTGACGGGCAGGCGCTCCTGCACGCCCTCGCCGTGGAGCGGCTCACCGATGCGATCGAGTGGGTCGGCCCCTCGAACGACCTGACCGCGGTGACCTGGAACAGCCGCCAGGTGCTCGGCAACGACGGCAGCTCCCTGGGCACCGTGGTCGTGTCGCACGACGTCACCTCGCTGCTGGCCGCCCACCAGACGCAGGAACGGTTCCTCGGAACGGTGTCCCACGAGCTCCGTACGCCGCTGACCTCGATCATCGGTTTCGTGGAGGTCGCCGAGACGCTCGCTCCCGGCGACGCCGAGGTCCTGCGACGGGCACTCGCCGCGATCCGTCGCAACTCCGACTCACTCGCCTCGCACGTGAGCGACCTGATCACCGTCGCCGAGGACCGGCCGCGGCCCCTGCGGGAGCCCATCGACGTCTCCGTGCTCGTCTCGGACGCGCTGCAGCGGTCGGCTGCCCAGTTCCACGACCTCGGGCTGCGCGTGAGCCCCCAGGTCCAGCGAGGAGTGATCGCCGACGTCGACCCGCACCAGCTGTCCCGGGTGGTCGACTCGCTGATCTCCAACGCGATCAAGTTCACCCCGCCTGGGGGTGAGGTCCGGGTGTCGCTCAGCGTGACCGACCGCGAGGTGCTGCTCGAGGTGGCTGACACCGGCGCCGGCATGAGTGCCGTCGACCGCGACCGAGCATTCGAGTGGTTCCACCGCGGCGACCTCGCCCGATCCGACCACATCCGGGGGATGGGCATGGGCCTCCCGACGGTGAAGAAGGTCGTCGAGGCCCACGGGGGGCACGTCCAGGTCGCCAGCGACCAGGGCCGCGGGACCGTCGTCACCGTGCGAGTCCCGAGCGCGCACGGTTGACCGGCTGGCAGGCTGGGGCCATGAGCCCCCAGGTCGCTGACGTCGCCGTGATCGGCGGCACCGGCTTCTACTCCTTCCTCGACGACGCCGAGGGCGACGTGGTCCAGCACGTCGTGGAGACGCCGTACGGCGCACCCTCGGCGCCGGTCTCGGTCGGCACGGTCGCCGGGCGCCGGGTCGCGTTCCTGCCGCGCCACGGTCCGCACCACGAGCACCCGCCGCACGGCATCCCCTACCGCGCGAACCTCTGGGCGCTGCGCTCGCTCGGCGTCCGCCAGGTCCTCGCGCCGTGCGCGGTCGGCGGCCTGCGCGACGAGGTCCAGCCCGGCGACGTCGTCGTCCCCGACCAGCTCGTCGACCGCACCCACCGCCGCATCGGCAGCTTCGTGGAGACCGGTGCGGTGCACCTGCCCTTCGCCGACCCCTACTGCCCACGCGTCTCGGCGGCCGTGCTCGCAGCCGACCCGGGCATCAAGTCCGGGGGAGCGATGGTCGTCATCGAGGGCCCGCGGTTCTCCACGCGCGCCGAGTCGCGCCACTACGCCGACCAGGGCTGGACGCTGATCAACATGACCGGCGCCCCCGAGGCGGCGCTCGCCCGCGAGCTCCGCATGTGCTACTCCGCGATCGCGCTCGTCACCGACATGGACGCCGGGGCCGAGTCCGGTGAGGGCGTCGGCCAGGAGGAGGTGTTCGCGCTGTTCCGCGCCAACCTCGAGCGGCTCACCGGGCTGCTCGCTCGCAGCGTCGCCGGCCTGCCCGACCCGACCGGGTGCACGTGCTCGACCTGGGCCGACGGCATCGAGCTCACCTACGACGTCCCGGGCCCGGAGAGCAGATGAGGGTGCTGCTGACCGGCGCTGCCGGCTTCATCGGGACCGCCATCGGGGCCGTGCTCGAGGAGGCCGGGCACGAGGTCGTCCGGGTCGACCTGATGCTGCCGATGGCGCACGGGGCCACCGAGCCGCCCGCGGGCACGCACCGGCTCGACGTCCGCGAGGCCGGGGAGTGGACCGATCTGCTGACCGGCGTCGACGCGGTCTGCCACCAGGCCGCGATGGTCGGCGCCGGCATCCGTGTCGGCGACCTTCCGCACTTCGCGTCCCACAACGACCTGGGCACCGCGGTGCTGCTCGCGGCGATGCACGAGGCCGGCGTCGGCCGGCTCGTGCTCGCCTCCTCGATGGTGGTCTACGGCGAGGGCCGCTACACCTGCCCCGAGCACGGCGACCAGGTGCCGCCGCCGCGCACCCGCGCGGCGCTCGAGTCCGGCGACGTGGACAACCACTGCCCCGCGTGCGGCCGGGTGCTCGGCTGGGCGCTGGTCGACGAGGACGCCCGCTTCGACCCGCGCTCGTCGTACGCCGCCAGCAAGGTCGCCCAGGAGCACTACACCTCCGCGTGGGTGCGGCAGGCCGACGCGGCCGCGGTGGCGCTGCGCTACCACAACGTCTACGGGCCCGGGATGCCGCGGGACACGCCGTACTCCGGGGTCGCGGCGATGTTCCGCTCCTCGCTCGAGCGCGGTGAGCGGCCTCGCGTCTACGAGGACGGCGGTCAGATGCGCGACTTCGTGCACGTCTCCGACGTCGCGCGGGCCAACCTGCTCGCGCTCGAGTCGGTGGTCGCGGGCGAGGCGGGGACGTACGCCGCCTACAACGTCTGCTCGGGCCGCCCGGTCTCGATCCTGCGGGTCGCCGAGCTGGTCGGGGCGGGCACCGGCATCGAGCCGGAGGTGACCGGCGACTACCGGCTCGGCGACGTCCGGCACGTGGTCGCCTCGCCCGAGCTGGCGCGCACCGAGCTCGGCTTCACCGCGCAGGTCGACCCCGACCAGGGGTTGCCGGCGTTCGCGACCGCGCCGCTGCGCGAGTGACTCACCAGGTCGTGTAGAGCAGCTGCTGGACGGCGACGGCCCAGGCGACCTGGAGGAGCAGGCCCCAGCGACGCCAGCGCTCGGGCAGCAGGGCCGTCGTGAGCATCAGCCACGGCACGAACGGCAGCCAGATCCGCTCGACCTCGGCCTTGCTCATCTGGGAGACGTCCGCGAGGAGGACCGCCGCGGCGGCGGCCCCCGCGAGCAGCAGGACCACGCGGTCCGAGCCGCGCCGGAGCACGGCCAGGCCCGCGCCCAGCAGGGGCCCGGTGCAGACGAGGAGCGCGGCGAGGTTCGCCCACGTCCAGTACGCCGCCGGGCGCCTCGCGGCGATCCCGTCCCAGTAGCGCTCGCGCAGCACGGGGAAGGCCTCCCACCAGGCGAACCCGTCCGCCGCGAAGGCGAGCACCACCGCGGCAGCGGCCAGCGCGGCCACCGGCAGCGGCCACCACGACCTGGCCCGCACCAGCACGGCCAGGGCGAGCACGCCCAGCAGCGGCAGGCCGTAGGAGAGCATCACGCAGCACCCGAGCAGCACCCCGGCCACGAGTGACCAGCCGATCACCCGGCTCCGGCGGGTCGAGGTGGCGCCGAGCGCGAGCGTGGCCAACCCCCACGCAGCGACCGCCCCGAACAGCGCATCGGCCGAGACCGCCATGAACACCGCGGCCGGCGCCAGCACCAGGAACGGCGCCGCCCGCCGGGCCACGTCCTCGGCACCGAGCGCCCGCAGCGTCACGAGCACCGCGACGGCCGTCGTCGCGGCCAGCACGGTCACCACGACTCCCGCGGCGAGGTCGCCGCCGAGCCCGACCCGCACCAGCCCCACGAAGAACAGCACGGCGCCCGGCGGGTGGCCGGCGATGTGGGTCGGCCAGCTGTCGGCGAGGCCGTAGGGGATGCGGTCGACGTACCCGGTCAGCAGCGCGTGCACGTCGGTGACCTCGCGGGCCGTCGGCAGGTACTCGTACTGGTTGCCGAGCGCTCGCGAGAGCCCGTCGGTCCCGTCGACCAGAGCGAGGCCGAGCAGCCAGGCCAGGCTGCCGGCGTACGACGCGAGCAGCAGCGCCCGCCACGACAACCGTTCGGCCAGTCGGGGCCCGAACCGCCAGCCGAGCAGGGCGAGCGCGACGGCGAACGGCGTGCCCGGGCCGAGCAGCTGCGGGTGCCAGTAGCCGTGCAGTGGCGGCGCGCTGGCGTCGACGGCGCTGCGCGGCGCGCGGGCGAACACCTGCCAGCCGGTGAGCGGCGGTACCGCGAACGCGACCACGACGACGAGGAGCGCGAGCGCCAGCCCGGCCCACGGCGCACGTGTGGTGGTGGCCGACATGCCATCGACCCTAGGTCGCGCGAGCCGCCGAGAACGCCGGCGTCGGCGATCGTCACGGCTTCGTAAGACTTGGGCGGCCCGTACGCGCGTCGCGCTCCCTACGTTCGGTCACGTGCCATCCACGTGCGATCTGATCCTCCCTTGCCGCGACGAGGCGGCCGCCCTGGCGGACCTGCTCCCGGAGGTCCCGGACGAGTTCGCGGTCATCGTCGTCGACAACGGCTCCCGTGACGGCACCGCCGAGGTGGCCAGGCGCCTCGGCGCGAGCGTGGTCGTCGAGCCGCGACCGGGGTACGGCGCGGCCGTCCACGCCGGCCTGGTCGCGGCGACGCGCGAGCACGTCGCGGTGATGGACGGGGACGGGTCCTTCGACCCCCGGGAGCTGCTCGGGCTCCTCGAGGAGGTCCGGTCGGGACGGGCCGACCTCGCGGTCGGCCGGCGGCGGCCCGTGAGCGGCGGGGTGTGGCCGTGGCACGCGCGGGCCGGCAACGCGCTGGTGGTGTGGTGGCTGCGACGCCGCATCGGCATGGCCGCCCACGACATCGCGCCGGCCCGGGTCTGCCGTCGCGACGCGCTCCTGGCCCTGGGCGTCCAGGACCGCCGGTTCGGCTACCCCGTCGAGCTGCTCGACAGAGCGACCCGCGCGGGCTGGCGGGTGGCGGAGCGCGACGTCACCTACCGTCCGCGGGCCGTCGGCACCCGGTCGAAGGTCTCCGGCTCGGTGACCGGGACCGCGCGGGCCGCCCGCGACTTCTGGAAGGTGCTGGCGTGAGCGGCCCGCGGGTGCTGGTGGTGGCCAAGGCGCCGGTCCCCGGGCGGGTCAAGACCCGGCTGGGTGCTGCGATCGGGATGGACGCCGCGGCCCGGCTCGCCGCTGCCGCCCTGCTCGACACCATCGCCGCCTGCCGGGCGACCGTCGGCCCCGAGGGGTGCCTGCTCGCCCTCGCGGGCGACCTCGCCGACGCCGCGCGCGGCGACGAGATCGCCCGGGCGCTGGACGGCTGGGCCCTCGCGCGGCAGCGGGGCAGCACGTTCGCCCAGCGGCTCGCCAACGCACACGCCGACGTCTCGCCCGGCGGACCGGTCGTCCAGGTCGGGATGGACACGCCCCAGGTGACGCCGGCCCTGCTGCACGCGGCTGCCGCCGAGCTCGTGGATCACGAGGCGGTGCTCGGACCCGCGGACGACGGCGGCTGGTGGGTGCTCGGGCTGCGCACGCCCGGCGCGGCCGGGTCGCTGCACGACGTACCGATGTCGACGCCGTCGACGTACGACCACACCCGCGACGCGCTCACCGCTGCCGGCGTCGGTGTCGGCACGACCGCCACGCTGCGCGATGTCGACACGGTCGCCGACGCCGACGCGGTCGCGCGGGTGGCGCCGGACGGCGAGTTCGCCCGCGCCTGGGAGCTGGTGCGGCCGTGAGCGCGGAGCCGCTGGACCTCCTCGCGGAGGTGTTGTCGATCGACAGCTGGGCGCACGCCGCCGACGAGCACGACCGCGACATGGTCGCGCTGTGCGTGGGTCCGACGCTCGACGTCGGGTGCGGACCCGGCCGGTTGACCGCCCACCTGGCGGAGCGCGGGCACGTGGCGCTCGGCATCGACGTGGCGCCCGAGTGCGTCGGCCGGACCCGCGAACGCGGCGCGGTCGCGCTGCACCGCGACGTCTTCGACCGCATCCCGGGTGAGGGTCGCTGGCGTACGGCGCTGCTCGCCGACGGCAACGTCGGCATCGGCGGAGACCCGGTCGCGCTGCTGCGCCGGCTGCGCGAGCTGCTCGACCCGCGCGGGCGGGTCGTGGTCGAGCTGGCCCCGCCCGGCAGCGAGCTGCGGCACGGCTGGGCGACGCTGCGGTACGCCGCGGGCGTCGCCCGGCCGTTCCGGTGGGCCGTCGTGGGCGTCGACGACATCGCGCGCCTGGCACGCGCGGCCGGGCTGGAGGTGACCGGGCGCCACAGGTTCGGCCACCGCTGGTGCGCGGTGCTGGAGGAGGCGACATGAGGATCCCGTCGGAGGCCGACTTCTCCTCCCGGCTGCGCAGCGCGGCCGTCACCGCGCGGGTGGGGCTGTGGCTCGGGGTCTGCTTCGGCATCTGCTTCGTCACCGGGCTGATCAGCCACTACGCGCAGAACGCCGACCACCCGGTGCCGTTCCCTCCCGGCCCAGTGTGGGGCTACCGCGTGACCCAGGGCCTGCACGTCACCACCGGCACCGCGGCGGTGCCGCTGCTGCTCGTGAAGCTGTGGACGGTCTATCCCCGGCTGTTCCTCCGGCCCGCCCGGGGCGCCCGCCGCCTGCTGCTCGACGCCCTCGAGCGCGGATCGATCGGGGTCCTGGTGGCTGCGGCGGTCTTCCAGCTGGCGACGGGGCTGGCCAACGCCGCGCAGTGGTACCCGTGGGACTTCTCGTTCCGGTCGACCCACTACGCGCTGGCGTGGGTGGCGATCGGGGCGTTGCTCCTGCACGTCGCGGTCAAGCTGCCGGTGATCCGCGGCGCGCTGGGCGCCGGCGTCGAGGACACGACGTACGACCGCGCGACCGCCGTCCGCCCGGGCGCGCTGTCGCGTCGCGGGCTGCTGCGGACGACCTGGCTGGCGGCCGGGGTCGCGGTGCTCGCCACCGCGGGCAGCACGGTGCCCGTGCTGCGGCGGGTGTCGGTGCTGGGGGTCCGGTCCGGTGACGGGCCGATGGGCGTGCCGGTCAACAAGTCGGCGGTGGCCGCCCGGGTGACGGCCGCCGCCACGAGCGCGGACTACCGGCTCACGGTCGCCCACGGGGACCGCGAGGTCACGCTGACCCGCGCGCAGCTCCTGGCGATGCCGCAGTCGACCCACACGCTCCCCATCGCGTGCGTCGAGGGGTGGAGCGCGGCCGGCACCTGGACCGGCGTGCCGGTGCGGGCGCTGCTCGAGCTGGTCGGCGCGCCGTCGGGCTCCGACGTGCTGGTGACCTCGCTGCAGGAGAGCGGGCCGTACCGGACCACCGTCCTGCACGCCAGCTTCGCCGACGACGAGCGGACCCTCCTCGCCCTGGCACTCGGCGGTGAGCCGCTCGCGATCGACCACGGCTACCCGGCGCGGGTGATCGCTCCCGACCGGCCGGGCGTGCTGCAGACCAAGTGGGTCGCCCGGCTGGAGGTGAGGACGTGAGGGCCGCGCTCGGGGCGCTCGGCGTCGCGGTCGCGGCGTACGGCGGGTGGCTGCTGGTCAGCCGGGGGCACGACCTGCTCGACGTGGCCGTGTGGCTGGTTGCCGGGGTCGTGCTGCACGACGCGGTGCTGGCCGGCGCGACACTGGCGCTTGGGATGGTGGCCACCCGGCTGCTCCCGCGGCCGGCGCGGGCGCCGGTGGCGGTGGGGTTCCTGGTGCTCGGCCCGGTCACCCTGCTCGCCGTACCGGTGCTGGGTAGGTTCGGCGCCCGCGCCGACAACCCGACGCTGCTGGACCGCGACTACACCGTGGGCTGGCTGGCGCTGGCCGGGGTCACGGTGCTGGCGGTCGTGGTGGCGACCCTCGTACGCTCGCGCTCGGACCGAGAAGGAGGCGCGCGTGGCCCGGATCCTCGTCGTCGACGACGACCCCACCGTGCGTGAGGTCGTGGTGTCCTACCTGCGCGCGCACCAGCACGAGGTCGTCGAGGCCGCCGATGGTGAGAGCGCACTGCGGGCCGTCCGCGACCGGCCCGCGGACCTGGTCGTGCTCGACCTGATGCTGCCCGGCATCGACGGCATCGAGGTGTGCCGCAGGCTGCGCGAGGCCGGCGACGTCCCGGTGATCATGCTGACCGCGCTGGGGGAGGAGACCGACCGCGTGGTCGGGCTGGAGGTCGGCGCCGACGACTACGTCACCAAGCCGTTCAGCCCGCGCGAGCTGGCGCTGCGGGTCGACTCGGTGCTGCGCCGCAGCGGCGCCCCGCCGGCGCCGCAGCGGCTCGTCGACGGCGACCTGCTCGTCGACGAGGCCGCACACACGGCGTTCCGCGGCGACCGCGCGCTCGCGCTGACCTCCCGTGAGTTCGACCTGCTGCGCTTCCTGCTCGCCCACCCCGGCACGGCGTACTCCCGCGACGACCTGCTCAAGCACGTGTGGGGCTGGTCGATCGGCGACCAGTCGACGGTCACCGTGCACGTGCGCCGGCTGCGGGAGAAGATCGAGGACGACCCGACCCGGCCCGTTCGGCTGCAGACCGTGTGGGGCGTCGGCTACCGGTGGGAGGCATCGGCGTGATGGGGGGCGTGACCGCGGACGAGGTGCAGATCGTGCTCGTGGCCGCCGCGTGCGCGGTCGGTGTGGGCGTGGTCGGGTTGGTCGCTGCCTGGCTGGTGCGTCACCTCTCGATCCGGTGGCAGCTGGGACTGATCGTGGTGGTCT
The DNA here is from genome assembly GCF_057747975.1 of Nocardia sp. 149-1B. Lineage (NCBI taxonomy): Bacteria > Bacillati > Actinomycetota > Actinomycetes > Mycobacteriales > Nocardiaceae > Nocardia > Nocardia sp. 149-1B. Next base: position 2,587,051 of record NZ_CM173233.1, on the reverse strand, counting down.
CGGTCGGCTCGGTGCTGGCCGGCGTCGTCGCCGTGGCGCGGATGATGTTCATCTCCACCCACGACCGTCAGGTGGTCGGCCTGGTCACCGTCGTCTCCGGCGTGGTCGGCCTCGTGGTCGCGCTCGCCCTCGGTGCGGCGATCTCGCGCTGGTCCGCCGCGCTGCGCGAGGGCGCACGGCTCCTGGACACGCACGGGTCGTACGTCGCGGACCCCCGCGGGCCCAGCGAGCTGCAGGCGCTGGCCGCCGAGCTCGAGCGCACCAGCGAGCGGCTTGCGGAGTCACGGCTGCGCGAGGCCCGGCTCGAGGAGTCACGTCGCGAGCTGGTGTCGTGGGTCTCCCACGACCTGCGCACGCCGCTGGCCGGCATCCGCGCCATGACCGAGGCGCTCGAGGATGGCCTGGCCTCCGACCCGGTGCGCTACCACCGCCAGATCAGCGCCGAGGTGGACCGGATGGTGCGGATGGTCGACGACCTCTTCGAGCTCTCCCGGATCCATGCCGGAGTGCTGCGGATCAGCCCAGAGACCGTGATGCTCGGCGACCTGGTCAGCGAGGCCATCGCCGGTGCCGACCCGGTCGCCCGGGCACGCAGCGTGCGCCTCGGCGGTCGGGTGGAGGACGGCATCGAGGTCACCGCCGACGCGGCCGCGATGTCGCGGGTGATGACGAACCTGATCATGAACGCCATCCGGCACACGCCGGCCGACGGGTCGGTGGAGATCCGCGGGCGGCTCGTCGGCGAGGGCGCCGGCCAGAGCGTCGAGCTCAGCGTGAGCGACCAGTGCGGCGGGCTGAGCGAGGACGACATGGGCCGGGTCTTCGACCTCGCCTGGCGGGGCGGGGGAGCGGCCCGCACGCCCGAGCCCGAGGGTGCCGACCGGCTCGAGGGCCCCGGGGCGGGGCTGGGCCTGGCGATCGTCAAGGGCATCGTCGAGGCGCACCGCGGCGTCGTGCACGTCGAGAACGTCGGCTCGCCGACGCCGGCCGGCTGCCGGTTCCTGGTGCGGCTGCCCGCCTGAGCGGGACGCCGACACGCCGGGCCAGCCTGTCAGTGTCGAACAGGTGTTCGGGCTAGGTTGTGTCCACAGGCACGACGTGGAGCGAGGTTGTCCACAGCCGTGGCGGCGCTGATCAGGGCGCTGTCGGTGGCTCGCTCTAACGTCGCCGATGTGCCTGGACCACGACGAGAGAAGAGGAAGCAGCAGATGGCTGGAGGAGACCGCGAGAAGGCGTTGGACGCCGCGCTCGCCAACATCGAGAAGCAGTTCGGCAAGGGCTCGGTCATGCGCCTCGGAGACGAGGTCCGGGCCCCGCTCGAGATCATCCCGAGCGGCTCGATCGCGCTCGACGTCGCCCTCGGCCTGGGCGGGTTCCCCCGCGGCCGCGTCGTGGAGATCTACGGCCCGGAGTCCTCGGGCAAGACGACCGTCGCCCTGCACGCCGTGGCCAACGCCCAGCGCGCCGGCGGCATCGTGGCGTTCATCGACGCCGAGCACGCTCTCGACCCCGAGTACGCGAAGAACCTCGGCGTCGACACCGACAACCTGCTGGTCTCCCAGCCCGACTCCGGCGAGCAGGCCCTCGAGATCGCGGACATGCTGATCCGCTCGGGCGCGCTGTCCCTGATCGTGATCGACTCGGTCGCCGCGCTGGTGCCCCGGGCCGAGATCGAGGGCGAGATGGGCGACAGCCACGTCGGCCTCCAGGCCCGGCTGATGAGCCAGGCGCTGCGGAAGATGACCGGTGCCCTCAACAACTCCAAGACCACGATGATCTTCATCAACCAGCTCCGGGAGAAGATCGGCGTGATGTTCGGCTCGCCCGAGACCACCACCGGTGGCAAGGCGCTGAAGTTCTACGCCTCGGTCCGGCTCGACGTGCGCCGCATCGAGACGCTCAAGGACGGCACCGACATGGTCGGCAACCGCACCCGGGTCAAGGTCGTCAAGAACAAGGTGGCCCCACCGTTCAAGCAGGCGGAGTTCGACATCATGTACGGCAAGGGCATCAGCCGCGAGGGTGGCCTGATCGATGTCGGCGTGGAGGCCGGCCTGGTCCGCAAGGCCGGCGCTTGGTACACCTACGAGGGCGACCAGCTCGGCCAGGGCAAGGAGAACGCCCGCAACTTCCTGCGCGACAACCCCGACCTGGCCAACGAGCTGGAGAAGAAGATCCTCGAGAAGCTCGGCGTCGGCCCGACCGTCGACCAGGACGTGACCGAGCTGCCCGCGGAGCCGATCGGCGTCGGCGACTTCTGATCGGTGACTTCGAGCTCGAAGGAGCCTCGAGACCATCGCGCCTGCGAGGGAGACATCAATGACTCTCGACGATGACAGGCCGCCTCCTGAGTGGCTGGGTGACGTCACTGACGGGGTCGACGCGTGGACGCATCGCGCGCCGGCCCCGCCCGGGGCTCCGCCCGAGGACCTGGCCGTCCAGGTCCCCGAGGCGGATGCGGAGGCCGTCGCGCGCAAGATCCTGCTCGACCAGCTGACCGGGCAGGCGCGCAGCCGCAAGCAGCTCAGCGACAAGCTCGCGTCTCGCAACGTGCCCGAGGACCTCGCCAACCGGCTGCTCGACCGGTTCGAGGAGGTCGGGCTGATCGACGACGAGGCGTTCGCTCGCCTGTGGGTCGAGTCGCGGGGCGCCGGTGGCGGCCGGGGACTGGCGCGGCGAGCCCTGGCGCAGGAGCTGCGCCGCAAGGGGATCGCCGACGAGGTGGCTCGTGCCGCGCTGGACGAGGTCGACCCGGACGACGAGGAGGAGACGGCCCGGGCCCTGGTCCGCAAGAAGCTGCGGTCCCTCGCCGCGGTCGACGACACCACGGCGACCCGGCGACTCGTCGGGATGCTGGCCCGCAAGGGCTACGGCTCGGGGATCGCCTTCGCGGTGGTCCGCGACGAGCTGGGCCACCGTGCGGAACAATACGAGGGTGGCAACTGAGCGCGAGGTCCTGACGTACGAGCTGTTCGGCACCGCGGTGCGCGACCTGGCCCACCAGATCGTCGACTCCGGCTACGAACCCGACCTGGTCCTCTCGATCGCGCGCGGCGGCCTCGGGCTGGGCATGGGCCTGGGCTACGCCCTGGACGTCAAGAACCTGTCCGCGGTCAACGTCGAGTTCTACACCGGCGTCGACGAGCGGCTCGAGATGCCGGTGATGCTGCCGCCCACCCCCGACGCCGTGGACCTGACCGGTCTGAAGGTGCTGATCGCCGACGACGTCGCCGACACCGGCAAGACCCTCGAGATCGTCCGGGAGTTCTGCGCCGAGCACGTCGCCGAGGCACGTGTCGCGGTGATCTACGAGAAGCCGTGGACGGTGGTGCGGCCCGACTACGTCTGGCGGCGGACGGAGGCGTGGATCGACTTCCCGTGGTCGGCGGAGCCGCCGCTGGTCCGGAGGGATCGAGGTCCGGCGTGACCGCACACCGGGTCGTCGTGCACGACCGTGGCCGCGACCTGACCGGCGTGGTGCACGAGGGTGAGTCCTGGGCGGCCGCGGCTCGGCGTACGGTCGCGAGCCTGCACGCGGACCCGGTCCCGCTCGACCTCTCCGAGGAGGTCAAGCTGTTCGTCGTCGACCACGACAACCGGGTGACCGTGCGCGCGATGACCCGTGGCGACCTCCCCGACGTGACCCGCTGGCGGCAGACCGAACACATCCGGCGGTGGTGGGCCTCGGAGGGTGAGCCGACCTCGGAGCGGATCGAGGCGCGCTACGGCCCGTGCATCGACGGGATGGAGCCCACTCGGATGTGGGTCGCCGAGGTCAACGGCCGCTCCGTCGGGTTCGTCCAGGACTATCGCATCGGCGACTACCCGGACTACGCCGTGCTCGGCCCCGACCCCGAGGCCATCGGCGTCGACTACGCCCTGTGCGAGGAGTGGAGCGGTCGCGGTCTCGGTGCCCGCGTGCTCTGGGCGTGGATGACCCGGGCCCGCAAGCGGTTCCCCGACGCGACGACGTACTTCGCCGCCCCCGACCACCGCAACGCAGCCTCGCTCCGGATGCTCACCAAGACCGGCTTCACTCCTGGCCTGTGGTTCGACGAGCCGCAGGAGGACGGCTCCGTCGACACCGTCGTCGGTTGCAGCCTCGACGTACGCCGCGTCCTGGGATGATGCGGTGATGAACGCCCACGCGCAGCTGGTCCCACCGGGCCCCGTCGATCTCACGGCCTACCGCACCGACCGCACGGCGGGGGTGAAGGGCGGCAAGACCGCCGGCAAGCGGGCCCTGGTTGCGCTGGGTCCGGAGCTGTCCGACCTGCAGGAGCGCTTGTTCGCGCAGGGCCGACGCGGGTCCGAGGTCCGGGTGCTGCTCGTGCTCCAGGGCATGGACACCTCGGGCAAGGGCGGCATCCTGCGCCACACCGTCGGGCTGGTCGACCCGCAGGGCGTCCGCATCACCTCGTTCAAGGCGCCGACTGAGGAGGAGCGTGCCCACGACTTCCTGTGGCGCATCCGCCGGGCACTGCCCGGCCCCGGGATCATCGGGGTCTTCGACCGCTCGCACTACGAGGACGTCCTGGTGCCTCGGGTGCACGAGCTGGTCGAGCCCGAGGAGATCGAGCGCCGCTACGACGTGATCAACGAGTTCGAGCGCGGGCTGGTCGAGAGCGGCACAGTCGTCTTGAAGTGCCTGCTGCACATCTCCCCTGAGGAGCAGAAGAAGCGGCTGCTGGCCCGCCTGGCGCAGCCCACCAAGCACTGGAAGTACAACCCCCACGACGTGGACGAACGGGCTCGGTGGGCCGACTACCGCGACGCCTACGAGGCGGCGGTCGAGCACACCAACACCGACGTCGCGCCCTGGCACCTCGTGCCGAGCGACAGCAAGTGGTACCGCAACCTCGCGATCGGCGAGCTGCTGCTGCACACGTTGCGCGGTCTCGACCTCGACTGGCCCGTCGCCGACTTCGACGTGGACGCCGAACGGGCCAGGCTGACCGGCGAGGAGCCGGTCGCCTGACCCGTTCGGCAGACGCCTCGGTGTCAGAGTCGGTGCGTGTAGTAGACGCCGCTCTGGGTGGTCGCGAAGGACTTGTCAGCGCGGATCACCAGGCGCCAGAAGAACTTGCCGCTCCGCGGGGTGGGCAGGGCGAACGCCACTCGGCTCTTGGCGTTGGTGCGGACGACCTTGAACTTCTTCCACTTCTTGCCCTGCTTCTTCAGCACGGTGATCGCGCCCTTGTACTTCGGGCTGACCTTGACCTTCATGCCGGCCGTGCGGCCGGTCGTGCCGGTGACGTCGAGCTTGCGCTGGATCGAGGCCGAGACGGAGTCGGACGATGGCGCGAAGTCGCCGCTGCCGCTGTAGGTCACGCGGTAGATCGCGTTGCCCTGGGCCTTGATCGACTCGTAGAGGTAGGCGCTGGTGGAGCTGGCGACCGTGGTCCACGTGGACTGGCCCGCGAGCTGGCGCTGGACGGTCAGTGTGCCGTCGTAGACCTGCTGGCCGCTGTCGGTCGCGACCTCGATCGAGAGCGAGAGCGTGTCGCCGTAGACCGGGACGCCCGGCTGGCTGCGGTAGCTGGGGCCGGAGATCCACGGGCCCCCGTCGCTGCTGACGATGTGGGTCGCGGTGGCGGCCGAGGCGGGAGCGGAGGTGGCGACCAGGGCGAGAGCCGGCCCGGTCAGGGCGGCGGCCGTCACGGCGGCGAGGAGGGTGCGGATGCGCATCGGGTTCCTGTCGATCGATGGGGTGGGCGGTCGCCGAGTCGACCAGCCGTCGATTACCCACGGCGGTTGTCCGATAAACCGCACGACCCTCGCGGGGCCGTGCCCTAGGGTGTGCCGGTGATCCCGACGGTCTCCGTGACCCGCTACGTCACCCCTCTGCGCGAGGGTGGCAGCCTGCCCGGCATCGTCGAGGGCGACGACCTGGGCACCTACGTCTGCAAGTTCCGTGGCGCCGGGCAGGGCGTGCGCGTCCTGGTCGCCGAGGTCGTCGTCGGCGAGCTCGCCCGGCGGATCGGCCTGCGCACACCGCGGCTGGTCGCGCTCGACCTCGATCCCGAGATCGCCCGCTACGAGGCCGACGAGGAGGTCCAGGACCTGCTCAACGCGAGTCCCGGGCTGAACCTCGGCGTCGACTTCCTCCCCGGCGCCTTCGGGTTCGACGGCGAGCTGCCGGCCGACCCCGGCGTGGCGGGGAAGGTCCTGTGGCTCGACGCGTTCTGCGCCAACGTGGACCGGTCCTGGCGCAACCCCAACCTGCTGGTCTGGCACGGCGAGCTGTGGGTGATCGACCACGGGGCCTCGCTGTACTTCCACCACGCGTGGCCCGGTGGGTCACTGCTCAAGGAGGGCGCCGCCGGCCGGTTCGCCGGGCAGCCCTGGGACGCGGGGGACCACGTCCTGCTCCCGCTCGCCCATGAGCTCCCCGTCGCGGACGAGGAGGTCCGTGCCCTGCTCTCGCCCGACGTCTTCACCGAGCTGCTGGCGGAGGTGCCGGACGCCTGGCTCGAGGCCGTCCCTGGCGCCGAGACCCCCGACGCGGTGCGGTCGGCGTACGTCGACTTCCTCGGCGCCCGGCTCGCGACGGGCTCCTGGCTGCCCGAGGTGGTGGCGCGATGAGTGAGCCGGCGAAGCTCGCCTACCAGTACGTCGTGCTGCGCTGCGTGCCCCGCGTGGACCGCGAGGAGTTCGTCAACGTCGGGGTCGTCGTCTACTGCCAGGCCAGCGACTTCCTCGAGGCGGCCTGGCTGGTGGACCGCGAGCGCCTGCAGGCCTTCGACCCGGGCCTCGACCTCGACCAGGTGTGCGAGGGGCTGGAGTTCGTGGCCGGGGTGTGCGCGGGTGACCAACGCGCCGGCGCGGCCGCCGGCAAGCCGATCGGCCAGCGGTTCGGCTTCCTCAAGGCGCCGCGCAGCACCGTCCTCCAGCCCGGCCCCGTCCACGGCGGTCTCACCCGAGACCCCGCCCGCCAGCTCGAGCACCTGATGGAGAAGCTGGTCGGCTGAGCCGGGCCGGCAGATGCCGAGCCGGCGCCAGTTTCCGCGCCGACTCGGCAGAGATCAGACGGGGACGAGCTCGACGGCGCCGACCGCGTACCGAGCCAGGATCGTGCGGGCCACCTCGGGGTGAGCGCCCAAGGGCGCGGAGACCGCGATCGCACCGGCCTCGAGGGCCAGCTCGGCCGCGCGGTCGGGGAGGAACCCGGGTGCGAGGAAGAGCGAGGCCACCGCGATGTGGCGGCGTCCCTCGGCACGGAACGCACGGACCGCCTCGCCGGTCGCCGGGGGAGAGGCCGAGGCGAAGGCCGCGGTCACCGGCAGCTTGTGGCGCGACCCCCACACCCGGGCGAGCCGGGCCACCGCCTGGTTGGCCAGCGGGTCGCTCGACCCGGCAGCGGCCAGCACGAGCGCATCGAGCTCACGCACCCGGTGCGCGCGCAGCGACTCGCGCATCCGCACGTCGAGCACCTCGAGGAACTGCGCCTCGAGACCGAGGATCGACGTCGCGCGGATCTGCAGCCCCGGGTGCCGGGACGCGGCCTCGGCGATCGCGCCCGGCACGTCGACCTTGGCGTGGTAGGCCTCGGTCAGCAGCAGCGGTACGACGACGATCTCGTCGAAGCCGGCCTTGACGAGCCGGTCGACCACCGTGGTGAACGAGGGCCGGGACAGGTCGAGGAAGGCCTGCTCGATGCGCAGGTCGGGTCGCATGGACCGGACCTCGTCGACCAGGGCCTTGATGGTCGCGGCGGACCTCGGGTCACGGCTGCCGTGAGCGAGGGCCACCAGTGCAGGAGCAGCCATCACGCCGCCTCCTTACGTGTGCGTGCGGTTGGTGCGGGGTCGTACGTCGTTACGCGGTCGGCCACGCTGCCGGTCGCGCGGTGTGCGGTGGTGCAGGTTGCGGTGTTCGAGAGTGCGGTGATCATGAGTGGATCCCGCACTCGGTCTTGGCGGTGCCGGCCCACCGGCCGCTGCGCGGGTCCTCACCGGGAGCCACGCGTCGGGTGCAGGGCCAGCAGCCGATCGAGGGGTAGCCGTCGTACGCGAGCGGATTGACGAGCACGCCGTTCTCGGCGATGTAGCGCTCGACGTCCTCGTCGCTCCACCGCGCCAGCGGCGAGACCTTGACCTTGCGCCGCTTGGCGTCCCAGCCGATCACGGGCGCGATCACGCGGTTCTTGGTCTCGGCCCGGCGTAGGCCGGTCGCCCACGCGTCGTACTCGTCGAGCGACGTCGCGAGCGGCTGGACCTTGCGCAGCTTGCAGCACAGGTCCGGGTCGGTCTTGTAGAGGTCGGGGCCGTGCTCCGCGTCCTGCTCGGCGACCGACTGCACGGGCGTGATCGTGATCAGGTTGACCGGCAGCGTCGCCTGGACGGCGTCGCGGGTGCCGATCGTCTCGGCGAAGTGGTAGCCCGTGTCGAGGAACACCACGTCGACCCCCGGCGCGACCTTCGAGACCAGGTGGCTGAGCACGGCGTCGGCCATGGACGAGGTGACGCAGAAGCGGTCGCCGAAGGTCGCCACGGCCCACTCGACGATGTGCTCGGCCGGGGCGAGCTCGAGCTCTGCTCCCCAGTGGGAGACCAGCTCTCGCAGCTCCTCGGGCGAACGGCCCGCGGTCTCGGTGCCCCGGTAGTTGCGAGCCGACCTCGTGGTGGCGGCGGTCACGACCGCACCCCCGGTGTCGACGAGCCGGGTCGCACCAGGCCGAGCATCTTCAGCGAGAACGCGCGCAGGCAGCCGCGGCACTCCCAAGTCCCGTGCGGGGAGCTGACCTCGCCGGCCTCGGAGACGACCTCGTGAGGACGGAGGTCCTCCTCGCCGCAGTAGGGGCAGTGGAAGGGGGTCGCCCGCTCGCTCACGGCGTCACTCCTTCCAGGACCCGCTCCCCGCGGAGCAGCTCCTCGTCGGCGCGCGCCACCCAGGCGCTGAAGGACTCGTCCTCGTCTCGGCCGGCGAGGTAGTTGACCACGAGGCTGCTGATGTAGTCGTCGAGCCCGGCGCTGGTGACCTTGTGGGCGCGCAGCTTGCGACCGAAGTTCGCCTGCAGACCGGTGGCGCCCCCGAGGTGGACCTGGAAGCCCTCGACCTGCTGGCCCTCGTGCATCACGAGCTGGCCCTTGAGGCCGATGTCGCCGACCTGCGTGCGCGCGCAAGCGTTGGGGCAGCCGTTGACGTTGACGGTGATCGGGGTGTCGAGCTCGGGGAACCGGCGCTCCAGCTCGTCGACGAGGTCGCGGGCGCGATTCTTGGTGTCGACGATGGCCAGCTTGCAGAACTCCAGTCCGGTGCAGGCCATGGTGTTGCGCCGCCAGGCCGATGGCCGGGCCGAGAGCCCGAGGGCGTCGAGACGGTCCAGCAGCTCGTCGAGGACGTCCGGATCGACCCCGATCAGCACGATCTTCTGGTACGGCGTGAGCCGGGCGCCCGCGACGGCGTACTCCTCCATCAGGTCGGCGAGCGCGACCAGGAGGGTGCCGGAGACTCGCCCGGCAGTGGGGGCGATGCCGACGTACCGCTTGCCGTCCTTCTGCTCGTGCACGCCGATGTGGTCGCGGTGGCCGACCGGTGAAGCCGGCGACTCGCACGACACGAGCGCGTGGCCGAGGTACTCGTTCTCCAACACCTCCCGGAACTTCTCCACGCCCCAGTCCTGCACCAGGAACTTCAGCCGGGCCCGGGAGCGCAGCCGCCGGTAGCCGTAGTCGCGGAAGATGGACGCCACGCCCTCCCAGACGTCGGGGACCTCGTCGAGCGGGATCCAGACGCCGAGCTTCTGCGCCAGCATCGGGTTGGCCGCCAGGCCGCCGCCGACCCACAGGTCGAAGCCGGGGCCGTGCTCGGGGTGGACCGTGCCGACGAACGAGACGTCGTTGGTCTCGGGCGAGACGTCGTGACCTGGGTGTCCCGTCACGGCGGTCTTGAACTTGCGCGGGAAGTTCGCGAAGTCCGGGTTGCCGATGTAGCGGCGCTTGATCTCCTCGAGCGCCGGGCTCCCGTCGATGATCTCCTCGCGGGCCACGCCGGCGACGGGGGAGCCGAGGAACGGCCGGGGGGAGTCTCCGCACGCCTCGAGCGTGGAGAGGCCGGCCGCCTCGAGGCGTTCCCAGATCGCCGGGACGTCCTCGATGCGGATCCAGTGGTACTGGATGTTCTCGCGGTCGGTGACGTCGGCGGTGTCGCGGGCAAAGTCGACGCCGATGCTCCCCAGGGCGCGCACCGTCGCGGGCGGCAGCAGGGCTCCGTCCGAACGCACGCGCATCATGAAGAACTCCGCGTCGAGCTCTTCCTCCGACAGCGTCGCGGTCTTGCCGCCGTCGAAGCCCGGCGCGCGCTGGGTGTAGAGCCCCATCCACCGGAACCGCCCGCGCAGGTCCGCCGGGTCGATCGAGGCGAAGCCGCGCTTGGAGTAGATGTTGACGATCCGGGCCTGCACGTTGAGCGGGCCGTCGTCCTTCTTGGACTGCTCGTTCTTGTTGAGCGGCTCGGTGTAGCCGAAGGCCCACTGGCCCTCGCCGCGCTTGGGGCGCGGGACGTCGGTGCGGGCAGGCGGCTTGGCGGTGTAGCGCAGGTCGGTCATCGGGGGCATTCCTCGGCGGGTCTGGCGAGCGACGCTCGAACCGTTCGGACCACGTCGTCGGGGGCCGTCAGCGGTGAGGTCAGCTGCGCCGGTCTGTTGGCGGGCGGCTGATCAGGAATGCCAACACATGGAGCTCCGCGTACGCCCGAGGTCCACGTGGCGTCGAACCACGAGGTACGCGTGCGTCGCAGCGGAGATCATGTCAAGCAGTCTCACGGGCCGGACGCCCATCCCACAAGGCGAAATCTCATGATGCGGACCGCCTGTCCGAAAGGTGAGACGATCGCAACGCCTGTCCACCGCGTCGAGGTCGACGCCTGAGGCCCAGGTCACACCGAGCGCGCGGACGACTCGGCGGCCGAGGAGCCCGGAATACTAGGCTAGAAGCATGACCTCCGATGCTCGCCTCAGCTCCCTCACCAGCAGCGCGTACCAGCAGGCCCTCGAGGTGATCGGCGCCGTCGAGCCCCGGATCGCGGAGGCGACCCGGCAGGAGCTGACCGACCAGCGCGGATCGCTCAAGCTGATCGCCAGCGAGAACTACGCGTCGCCGGCCGTGCTGCTGACGATGGGCACCTGGTTCAGCGACAAGTACGCCGAAGGCACGGTCGGGCACCGCTTCTACGCCGGCTGCCAGAACGTCGACACGGTCGAGGCGCTCGCAGCCGAGCACGCGCGCGAGCTGTTCGGCGCGCCTTACGCCTACGCCCAGCCACACTCGGGCATCGACGCCAACCTGGTGGCGTTCTGGGCGATCCTCGCCCACCGGATCGAGGGCCCTGCGCTGCAGCGCCTCGGCGCCAAGAACGTGAACGAGCTGACCGAGGCGGACTGGGAGACTCTGCGCGGCGAGCTGGGCAACCAGCGACTGCTGGGCATGTCCCTGGACGCGGGTGGCCACCTGACGCACGGGTTCCGGCCGAACATCAGCGGCAAGATGTTCCACCAGCAGCAGTACGGCACCGACCCCGAGACCGGGCTGCTCGACTACGACGCGGTGCGGGCCAAGGCCAAGGAGTTCAAGCCGCTGGTGCTCGTCGCCGGCTACTCCGCCTACCCGCGCCGGGTGAACTTCGCGAAGATGCGCGAGATCGCCGACGAGGTCGGCGCGACGCTGATGGTCGACATGGCCCACTTCGCCGGGCTGGTCGCCGGCAAGGTCTTCACCGGCGACGAGGACCCGATCCCGCACGCCCACGTGACGACCACGACCACCCACAAGTCCCTCCGCGGACCCCGCGGCGGCCTGGTGCTGGCCCAGGAGGACTACGCCGCCGAGGTCGACCGCGGCTGCCCGATGGTGCTCGGTGGCCCGCTCTCGCACGTGATGGCGGCCAAGGCCGTCGCGCTGGCCGAGGCGCGGCAGCCGGAGTTCCGGACCTACGCCCAGAACATCGCCGACAACGCCAAGTCGCTGGCCGAGGGGTTCCTCTCCCGGGGTGCCCGCCTGGTCACCGGCGGCACCGACAACCACATCGTGCTGCTCGACGTGTCGGGCTTCGGGCTCACCGGTCGTCAGGCCGAGTCGGCGCTCCTCGACGCGGGCGTGGTCACCAACCGCAACTCGATCCCGCAGGACCCCAACGGCGCGTGGTACACCTCCGGCATCCGCCTCGGCACCCCGGCCCTGACCACGCGTGGCTTCGGCCACGACGAGTTCGACCGGGTCGCCGAGCTGATGGTCGAGGTCCTGAAGAACACCCAACCGGGCACGACCAAGGACGGTGGTGTGTCGAAGGCGTCGTACGCCCTCGCCGATGGCGTGGCCGACCGGGTCCGCGCGGCCTCGGCAGAGATGCTCGACAAGCACCCGCTCTACCCCGGCCTCGACCTGGCGTAGGCCGTGGTGGCGGGCGCCCGCCGCGTCAGGACAGCGTGAGGCCTGCGCTCAGCAGCTCGCCCAGGGCGGTGACGGTGGTTGCCGGCGGCACGACGCTCGTCGTCGAAGTGGCGCTGAAGACCACCACCGCGAGGTCGCCGGCCGTGAGGGCGGAGCTGAGGCCGGTCACCCGGCACGTGCCGACGGTCCCCGCCACGGCGATCGTGTTGTACGCCGGGGCGAGCGAGCAGGTCGCGCCGGCGACGGGCGCGAACGGGGTCGCGCCCGACCCGGGTGCGGTGTAGAGCTGGGCGGTGATCGAGAGGCCTGACCCGGTCCCGAAGAACCCGACGGTGGTCAGCAGCACCCCCCGCGCGGAGAACGACGAGAGCGTCATGTTCGCAGGGATCACCTGCGCGACGGCGGCCGGCCCGGTGGGGGAGCTCGAGCTGAGCGGGTTAGACATGTCGATGCTGCCGACGGACCCCGTGCCCGAGATCGGTACGGCGACCCCGGCGCCGGTGCCACCGCCGGGCGGCGTGGTGAGCGTGACGAGCCCGTCGCTGCTGGAGGCCATCGCGGTGGTCCCGGCACCGTCGGTCCCGTCCGCGCCGGCCGGGCCGACCGCACCGACCGCGCCGGCGGGTCCGACCGCTCCGGCCGCTCCGGCCGGGCCGGCAGCGCCGGCCGGACCGGCAGGACCGACTGCGCCGGCAGCGCCCGCCGGGCCGGCGGGCCCCGCGGGCCCGGTCGCCCCATCGGCCCCCGCGGCGCCACGGAGGCTGACGCCCTCTGCGGGCCAGGCGGTGGTCTTGGGTCCGTAGATCCGGCTGGCGCTCAGGTCGAGGTAGAAGTCCCCGGGCATCCCGATGTCCTCGGCCGGTGCGCCGTCGCCGCTGAGGATCGTCGAGCCGTCCAGGCCGGCCGGGCCGCGGGCACCGCTCTTCTTCCAGGAGATCCGGTGCTCACGCACGGATCGGGGACCCTCGGTGACGCAGGGTGACGAGGGACGCTCGAGTCGCATCGCGCCGGTCGCGACGCTCACGCAGGCGGTGACCTTGCCGGACTTGCGCTCGGTGCCGGTCGCATAGCCGACGGCGGTGGACGCGGTGAGCGCCACGACGGCGACGGCGACGCCGGTCACCCGGGCGCGAGATGGCTTGTTCATCGAGAGACCCCTTGTCGTCCGGTCGGTGACCGCACGCTAGGGGCAGGTCCGCCGTCACGTCCGGGGGGTCTAGACCTCCTGGATCACCGGCGTCGCCCGAGCGACCATCGCGCGCAGATCACCGCCCTCGAGGGTGCCGAAGACGCCGTCGTACGACGTCCCGAAGCGCGATCCGCAGAAGAGGTCAGCGACCTCGGGCGGTGCGAAGCGCACCAGCAGCGCGCCCTGCAGGCAGGTCGCCATCCGGGCCGCCAGCCGCCGGGCGTTGACCTCCATCGCGCCGGGCTCGCCCATCAGCGTGCCGAGCAGGGCGAGGGTGTCCTCGACGGCACGGTCGAGGCGGTGGTCGCCCCCGCGGGCACGGCCGACCTCGGTGATCCAGGCGTCGAGCACCTCCGGCTCCCGCGTCAGGGCCCGCAGCACGTCGAGGGCGTTGACGTTGCCCGAGCCCTCCCACACGGAGTTCAGCGGTGCCTCGCGGTAGAGCAGCGGCAGGCCGGACTCCTCGACGTACCCGTTGCCGCCGAGGCACTCGAGCGCCTCGGCGACCAGGAACGGCGTGCGCTTGCACACCCAGAACTTCGCCAGCGGCAGCGCGATCCGCCGGAACGCCGCCTCGTGCGGGTCGGCGACACCGTCGACGGCCGCGGCCAGGCGGATCGCGAGCGCGGTCGCGGCCTCCGTCTCGACGGCGAGGTCGGCCAGGACGTTCTGCATCAGCGGCTTGTCGGCCAGCCGGGAGCCGAAGGCCGAGCGGTGAGCGGCGTGCCAGGTGGCCTCGTTGACCGCCCGTCGCATCAGCGAGGTCGAGCCGAGCACGCAGTCGAGCCGGGTCGCGGCGACCATCTCGATGATCGTGCGGACCCCGCGGCCCTCGTCGCCGAGCCGGTGCGCGACCGTGCCGTCGAACTCGAGCTCGGAGGAGGCGTTGGACCGGTTGCCGAGCTTGTCCTTGAGCCGCACGACGTCGAGCTGGTTGCGGGTGCCGTCGGGGAGGACGCGCGGGACCACGAAGCAGGTGAGGCCGCCCTCGGCCTGGGCGAGCACGAGGAAGACGTCGTTCATCGGGGCGGACGTGAACCACTTGTGGCCGTGGAGCGTGTACTCCCCGTCGACCGAGGTCGGACGCGCCTGCGTCACGTTGGTGCGGACGTCGGAGCCGCCCTGCTTCTCGGTCATCCCCATGCCGGCCAGGGCACCCCGCTTGCCGGAGGCGAGCCGCACGCCGGGGTCGTAGGACGTGGACGCTAGCAGCGGCGTCCACTCCTTGGCGATCGCGTCGTCGGTCCGCAGCGCGGGCACTGCGGCGTACGTCATCGAGATCGGGCAACCGTGCCCGGGCTCTGTCTGCGACCAGGCCATGAAGCCGGCGGCGCGCCGGACATGGGCGTACGGCGAGCCCGCCTCCTGCAGCTCCCAGGGCCGGGCGGCGAGCCCGTGCCCGACCGCCCGCTCCATCAGCCAGTGCCAGGAGGGGTGGAACTCGACCTCGTCGATGCGGTTGCCGTGCCGGTCGTACGACTTGAGCCGGGGATGGAACTCGTTGGCGAGCAGTCCGTGCTCGCGGGCCTCGGCGGTGCCGGCCTCGGCGCCGATCGGCGCGAGGTCGCCGACCACCTCGGGGCTGGCGTGACGGGTGACCGCCTCGACCAGAGCGAGGTCGGCGGTGACCACGTTGTGACCCACCAGCGGCGGTGCCTGGTTGGTGGCTGCCCGGATGTCGGAACGCATGGCCCTACGGTAGTTCCATGTCCGGGGCGGAGGGTGCGGAGCACCGCGACCAGGCGCCCCGCGCCTCGCCGATCGTGCTGCGCGCCCGCCAGGTGCGCGAGGTGGTCTGGCGGCTGGTCGTCACGACCGTCGCCTCGTGCCTGCGCCACCGGGTGACCGGCCTCGCGGCCGAGGCGGCGTTCTTCGCCGTGCTCTCCGTGCCGCCGTTGATCTTCGCCCTGGCCGGAGCCATCGGCTTCGTGTCCGACCAGTTCAGCGCCGCCCAGGTGGAGGACGTCCGCGTCGCGATCATCGACCTGTCCCAGCGGGCGCTGACCGACCGCGCGGTGCACTCGATCATCGAGCCCACGATCCGCGACGTGCTCAAGCCGGGGCGCTTCGACGTGATCTCGGTGGGGTTCGTGCTCGCGCTGTGGTCGGGCTCCCGGGCGCTCAACGTCTTCGTCGACACCATCACGATCATGCACGGCCTGGGTGGTCAGCGGGGGATCGTGAAGACCCGGGCGCTGTCGTTCCTCCTCTACGTGCTCGCCATGGTGACCGGGGTGGTCTCGGTGCCGTTGGTGGTCGCCGGCCCGGGGCTGGTCCACGACTGGCTGCCCGAGCGGCTGGACATCCTCATGGGGTTCTACTGGCCAACGGTGATCGTGGTGTGCATCTGCTTCCTCGCGACGCTCTACCACGTGTCGGTCCCGGTGCGGACGAACTGGACCTTCAACCTCCCGGGCGCGACGTTCTCGCTGTTCTGCTGGGTCGTCGGGTCCTTCCTGCTGCGGTGGTTCCTCACCGCGACGGCGTCCGACTCGCACTCGATCTACGGGCCCCTGGCCGCGCCGATCGCGGTGCTGCTCTGGCTCTACCTCGTGTCGATCGCGGTGCTGGTCGGGGCGGCCGTCAACGCGGCCTTCGACACGGTGTTCCCGCAGAACGCCACGACCAAGGCGAGGCTCGAGCTCGTGCAACGGCTACGCCGCCTCAGCGCTCGCACCGAGAGCGACTAGATTCACCCCCGTGGCAGAGGACTCCAGCGACATCACGGTGGACCGGGCGCGGGGGAAGCTCTCGCTGCCCGACCAGGTGCGCTCGCCGTGGTGGGAGCTCGGTCGCAGGCTGCTGCTCGCGATCGCGATCCTGGTCGGCACCGTGCTGCTGGTCTACCTGGACCGCGGCAACTACCGCGACGCCAACGACCCGACCGGGCGCGTCAGCCTGGTCGACTCGATCTACTACACGACAGTCACGCTCAGCACGACCGGGTACGGCGACATCGCGCCGGTCGCCCCGCACGCGCGGATGATCAACGCGTTCCTCGTCACCCCGCTCCGCATCGCGTTCCTGGTCCTGTTGATCGGTACCACCCTGGAGGTGCTCGCCTCCCAGGGCCGCGAGCTGTTCCGCATCGCCCGCTGGAGGAAGCACATGACATCCCACGTCGTCGTCGTCGGCTACGGCACCAAGGGCCGGGCGGCGGTCGACACGCTGGTCAACAACGGCCAGGACCGTGAGTCGATCGTCGTGGTCGACCCGGGTGCAGGCGCCCTCCAGGAGGCCCACGCGGACGGGCTGGCGGTCGTCACGGGCGACGCCACCCGGCAGGACGTGCTGCGCCGGGCCGGGGTGGGGGAGGCCAGCCAGGTCATCATCACCACCAACCGCGACGACTCCAACGTGCTCGCCACGCTCACCGTCCGACAGCTCAACCCTGACGTGTGGATCGTCGCGGCCGTCCGCGAGCAGGAGAACGTCGCGCTGATGCGGCAGTCGGGCGCCAACTCGGTGATCACCTCTTCCGACGCGGTCGGCCGGCTGCTCGGGCTCTCCTCGCTCTCACCCACCCTGGGGTCGGTGATGGAGGACCTGCTGACGTACGGCGAGGGCCTCGAGGTGGCCGAGCGGGACCTGATGGTCAGCGAGGTCGGCAAGCAGCCGCAGACGCTGCCCGACCAGGTGATCGCGGTCGTGCGCGACGAGAAGGTCTACCGCTACTTCGACCCGGTGGTCACCCAGCTGGCGCGCGGTGACCGGCTGATCGTCGTACGTCCTGCGAAGGAGCTGCCCTGGGCACCGCGCCCCGGCACCCACAACGAGGATCTCGCGACCGACGAGGACTGAACCACCCCGACACGCCTCCGTACGCGTTCGCACGCCTCCGCACGCTCGGGCCGCGGGACCGCTAGCCTGCACCTCACACACAGGTGGGGGCCTAGTGGGGGTGGGATGCCGGGCGACCGGACGAAGACGTATGCGCACGCGCGCCCTGGCGTGGCCTTCGGGCTCGCCGGGTGCTGGGTGCTGCTCGCGCTGATCGCACGTGAGCCCGCGCTCGACAGCCCCGGGTTCGCGACCGTGTGGCCGGCGGGCGGCATCGCCGCGCTGTGGTTCATGGTCCGCGGCGCACGGGGGCTCAGCCTCGACACCGCGTTGCTGGTCGCGGCGGCCGCCACCGCGAACGCGATCTTGGGCTCCAGCCTCGAGGTCAATGCGGTGTTCACGGCGACGAACGTCGGGCAGACCCTGTTCGCGGTGTGGCTCCTGCGCCGGTGGTGCCCGGACCTGTGGGGATGCGGTGGGGACCGCACCCTGGATCGCCCCCGGATGCTGCCGAGGTACGGCGGTGCGCTCGCTCTGGCGTGTGGCGCGGGTGCCCTGGTCGGCAACTTCGCCGCGGCGGCCGTCACGACCGAGCCGGACCCGATGGGCGGCGTGCTGTTCTTCGGGCGCAACCTGGTCAGCTGCCTGATCGTCGTCACGCTGGGCATCCTGGTCGGCCACTGGCGCACGCGTCCGCGTCCGCGGCCGCCGCTGCTGGCGGACGCCACCGTGGTGGAGCTCGTCGCGGCGGCCGTCTTCACGATCGCGATGTACGGTCTCGCCTTCGCGTTCGACGACCTGCCGCTGGTGTTCCCGCTGCTGGCCGCGACCGTGTGGTTCGGGCTGCGGTTCTCGACCCTCGTCAGCGCCGCGCACTCGATCGTCGTCGGCGTCGCCACCCAGACGTTCACGATGACTGGCATCGGACCGTTCGCGGCGGTGGAGCGCTCCGACGTGGGCTCGCTGCTCGCGGAGTTCTACGTGGCGACGATCGTCGTCACGGGGCTCGCGCTCTCCACGGGACGCGACGAGCGGCAGGCGCTCGCGGCGGAGCTCCGTCGGACCCAGGAGGAGGCGGTCTACCAGGCCAGCGTCCGCGAGGCCGTGATCCACTCGATGACCGAGGGCCTGTTCGTGATGGACACCTCGGGTGAGCTGCTCGTGCACAACGCCGCGGCCGCCGAGATCTTCGGGCTGCGGCCCGAGGCTCTGGAGTGGGGCGCCCTGGTGGCCAGCTCCGCGCGCTGGGCCGACGGCTCGGCGACCCCGCACGCCGAGCGCCCCTCCAGCCGGGCCCTGCGCGGCGAGGCCGTCCACGACGCCGAGATGCTCGTGACCCGTCCCGACGGCACCGAGCGCATCGTCTCGGTCTCGGCGATCCCGCTGCCCCGAGACGAGGTGCGCGATCGTGCCCGCGCCCTGGTGCTGTTCCGCGACATCTCCGCCGAGCACGCTCGGCGTGCGGAGCTGGCGGCCTTTGCGGGAGTCGTCGCGCACGACCTGCGCAACCCGCTGGCGGCCATCGACGGCTGGACCGAGATGCTCTCCGACGAGCTCGAGGACGGCACGCTCTCCCCGGACCTGGCACGCGAGTTCGTCGGCCGGGTCGGCTCGTCCTCGCGCCGGATGCACGACCTCATCCGCGACCTGCTCGCCCACGCCACGAGCGGCCAGCGAGACCTCGAGGTGACCCGCGTCGACATCGGCGCGCTGGTCGCGGAGGTGGCCGCGGGGCGGCACGCCGAGCACCAGGTGCGGGTCGAGTCCCTGCCGCCGGTCCTCGCCGACCCCGTGCTGGTGCGCCAGGTGCTCGACAACCTGCTCGGCAACGCGCTCAAGTACGTCGCACCCGGGGTCGAGCCGGAGATCGTCGTGCGCGGGTGCCGCAGCGACGTCCGGCTGGTCACCGTGCACGTCGCGGACAACGGCATCGGGATCCCGGCGGAGGAGCGCGAGCGGGTGTTCGAGGAGTTCCACCGGGCGCACTACCGCGGCTACGAGGGCAGCGGGCTGGGCCTGTCGATCGTGCGGCGGATCATCACCCGCCACGACGGCACGATCCGGGTGCGCCCGAACCCGGTCGGCCAGGGCTCCGTCTTCGAGTTCACGCTCCCGGCGTACGACTGAGGGCACCCGGCCGGTCCTGACCTTTCCTCCAGATTCGCGCAACCCGCTTCGCACGAGGCCGATCTCTGCCTACAGTCGTCCTGGATCGAGTCGGTGACCCGAGACGCCGGCGTGATCCACCCCCGGGTGACGGAACCCGGGGAGCGCTACGTCGACAGGGAGGCGGCCCGCGGTCGTCGCTGCCCGCGGGCCACTCCCTGTCCTCGGCTGCTGCCTCCGGCCGTGGTCTCCGGCCGCTGTCTTGGGCGTCGTACGGCGTGCGCCGGTCGCAGGTCCCTGTCCACGGGGACCATGGACCCTCCTCTGTTCCCTCCTCAGCGCGCAGTCTGGAAGGAGAACGGAGGTGGAGTCGTGCAGCTCCCTTGGCAGTCACGCCCACGCGCACCGCGCGAACACGTCGAACCGATCCGCCTCGACCCGGCCGCCGACGTCGAGGTCCAGCGGATGCTGGTCGACCGGCTCACCGGAGAACAGCTCTGCGCCGCCTGGTACCTCTCCAGCGACGCCCTCCGAGCCGCCCGAGACCCGCGCCGGGCGCAGCAGCTGGTGGTGCTGCGCGGTCTGATGCTCGATGCTCTCGAGCGTCGCGACCCGGCCCGCTACCGGCACTGGCTGCGCGACGGCGGGCCCGCCGTCGAGGCCTGACGACGCCGGGTCGCCGTACGCTGAGGCCGGGTCTCGGAGGGTGAACTGGCTGATCATGGGT
The DNA here is from genome assembly GCF_057747975.1 of Nocardia sp. 149-1B. Classification (NCBI taxonomy): domain Bacteria; kingdom Bacillati; phylum Actinomycetota; class Actinomycetes; order Mycobacteriales; family Nocardiaceae; genus Nocardia; species Nocardia sp. 149-1B. The sequence goes on along the minus strand of NZ_CM173233.1, from coordinate 2,566,860 downwards.
GCGTTGGGTCTCGGTGGCCTTGGCGTGCCCGCTGCTCTCGTGCCACCGGCGGTCGCGGCGGGGGAGACCTGCCGGGGGTTGCCGGCGACGATCAGCTCGCGGGATCTCCGTTCGGCAACGACCTCCTGATCGGAGGCGCCGGTGTGGACTCGGCGAACGGCCGGCAAGGGGAGGACAGCTGCGAGGCCGAGACCACGGTCGACTGCGAGCTCGCTCCTGTGCCTGCCCGAGTCCGCCGCTGAGCCGCGGGGCTCCGCGGTCAGATCTCCTCCGGCACCATCCCGATCGCCCCGGCCGGGCACTCGGCGGCACACAGTCCGCAGCCCTTGCAGTAGTCGAGGTCGATGGCGTACGGCGCGTCCGGGTCACCGGTCTTCGTGATGGCGTTGTCGGGGCAGACCCCGAAGCAGTTGTCGCACGAGAAGCAGTTGCCGCATGACATGCAGCGCCGCGCCTCGTAGAGCGCGCTGTCGGCGTCCAGGGACTGCACGACCTCGTCGAACGTCGAGGAGCGGCGGACCGCCTCGAGGAGCGGCCGGTGGGCGCGAGGAGCGTCGGCGAAGTACCAGGTGTTGAGCGCGTCGAACTCCGCGTCCGCCTTCGGCTCTGCGCCCGGGACGGGCCGGCCACGCAGCCAGGCGTCCACGCCGAGGGCCGCGCGGCGGCCGTGGCCGATGCCGACGGTGGCGGAGCGCTGGTCGGGGACCATGTCGCCGCCGGCGAACACACCTGGCCGGCCGGTCATCATGTGCTCGTCGACCGTCACCACGCCGTGGTCGACCTCGATGCCGGCGACGCCGTCGAGGAACCGGAGGTCGGTGTCCTGGCCGAGGGCGAGCACGAGCGAGTCGGCGGGCAGCTCCTCGGTCACGCCGGTGGGCTGGGGGAATCCGGTCTCGTCGAGCTCCATGTGCTCGATGGTGAGCGAGCCCTGCTCGACCTGGGTGATCGAGGAGAGCCAGGTGAACCGCACGCCCTCCTCCTCAGCCTCGCGGACCTCGGCGTCGTGGGCCGGCATCTTGTCGCGGGTGCGTCGGTAGACGACCAGCGAGTCGGCCGCGCCGAGGCGCATGGCGGTGCGGGCGGCGTCCACGGCGGTGTTGCCGCCGCCGTACACCGCGACCCGGCGGCCGAGCAGCGGCCGCTCGCCCTCGCCGAGCTGGTGGAGCAGGGTCACGGCGTCGACCACGTGGGACGCGGCGCCGGCCGGCAGGTAGGCGCGGCGCCCGAGCTGGGCACCGACGGCGAGGAACGCCGCGTCGAAGCGGCCCTCGCGCATGGTCGCGTCCAGGTCCGTGACGGTCGCACCGACCTCGAGGTGCACGCCGAGGTCGAGGATCCGCTGGATCTCGGCGTCGAGCACCTCCCGGGGGAGCCGGTACTCCGGGATGCCGTAGCGCATCATCCCGCCGGGCTTCGGTGCCGACTCGAGGATCGTGACGGCGTGCCCGAGGCGCGCGAGCTGGTAGGCCGCGGACAGGCCCGAGGGGCCCGCGCCGACGACCAGCACCCGCAACCCGCTCGAGGGATGGTCAACGGTGACCTTCCAGCCGCAGCGGAGGGCCTCGTCGCCCAGGAAGCGCTCGACGGAGTTGATGCCGACGGCCTCGTCGACCTGGCCGCGGTTGCAGCCCGTCTCGCAGGGGTGGTAGCAGACCCGGCCCATCACCGCGGGGAACGGGTTGACCTCCATGATCTTGCGCCAGGCACGCTCGTACGCCGGCCCACCCTCCTCGGCCTCGTAGAGCCAGGTGCGGACGTCCTCGCTGGCCGGGCAGCCCTGGTTGCACGGGGGCTGGTTGTGCACGTAGACGGGCCGCTCGGTGCGCCACGAGCCGGTCTTGTTGGCTCGGCTGGTGCCGACGTCGAGGGTGATCGCGAACGGGTGGTCCATGTCAGTCGCTCCCGGTTCCGGGCTCGGTCTCGGTGTCCAGGAGACCGAAGCGGCGGATGTTGCGGTCCGCACCGGCCTGCAGCCGGGCCACCAGGTCCGGCCGGGCGTGCTTGCCGAACAGGTGGGCGTAGCGGCCCTGGAGCCGGAGGTACTCGTCGACCTGGACGGGCCGGCGGATCGGCGTCACGGAGGTGACCTCGCCGTACTCCGCCTCGAAGACCGGGAAGATCCCGGACTGGGCGGCCAGGCGCGCGAGCTTGATGGTGTCGCTGGCCTTGGCGGCCCATCCGAGCGGGCAGGGGACCAGCACGTGGAGGTAGCGGGCGCCGCGGATCGACATGGCCTTCTCGACCTTGCGCTCGAGGTCGCGCAGGTCGGCCACGGTGGCGGTCGCGACGTACGGGATCTCGTGCGCCATGGCGATCAGCGGCGCCGACTTGCCCTGCCCGAACGAGTTGCCCGGCTCGGCCCCGCCGGTGCCGGTGTTCGCGGTGCGGGCGGCCGCCGGAGTGGCACCGGAGCGCTGGACGCCGGTGTTCATGTAGCCCTGGTTGTCGTAGCAGACGTACAGCACGTCGTCGTTGCGCTCGAACATCCCCGAGAGGCAGCCGAACCCGATGTCGACCGTCCCGCCGTCGCCGCCCTGGCCGACGACCCGGGTCTCCTTGCCGAGGGCCTTGAGACCTGCGGCCATCCCCGACGCCACCGCCGGGGCGTTGCCGAACAGGGAGTGCAGCCAGGCGATCTGCCAGGACGACTCGGGGTACGGCGTCGAGAAGACCTCCAGGCAGCCGGTGGCGTTGGCGACGACCACGTCGCCCCCGGCCGAACGCATGGCGGCGTCGAGGACGTAGCGCGCCCCGAGCGCCTCACCGCAGCCCTGGCAGGCGCGGTGGCCCGAGGTGATGGAGTTCGCCCGGTCGGGGTGGGCCTGCACCGAGCGCTCCTCGAGGTCGAGGAGCCGGTTGCCGGCCGCGAACGTGCCGACCTGGTAGAGCTTGAGGTCCGTCACGGGGCCTGTCATCTGGTCCCCCTCCAAGGTGTGCCGGCCCGCTCGAGCAGGTCGTGGTCGAGGTCGAGGAAGTGCAGCTGGTGGTGGTCCATCCGCTCGGCGAGGACGTCGTCCAGGAGCCGGCGCAGCGAGGCGCGGGTGACCGGGCGGCCGCCGAGACCGGCCACCACGGCGTACACCGTCGGCGCGCCGCCGTCACCGGAGCGGAGCGCGAGGCGCACGTCCTGGGCGACGATGCTGCCGGCGCCGGGCGCGAAGGCGCGCTCGACGACGACGACCTTGCGGGCGGACCCGAGGGCCTCGCGGACGGCTGCGGCGGGCCAGGGGCGGAAGCAGGAGATGCCGAGCGAGCCGGCGGCGACGCCGTCTTCACGCAGTGCGTCGACGACCTCGTTCACCCCGCCGAGGACCGAGCCGAGCGTGACGACGACGACATCGGCGTCCTCGGTGCGGTAGGGACGCACCAGGCCGCCGCTGCTCCGGCCGAAGGTGGCCTCGAAGTCGGCGGCGATCTTGGGCAGCTGCTCGAGGGCGGCGAGCTGCTGGTCGTGCATGAGGTAGCGGACCTCGGTGAAGGCCTCGGGTCCGACCATGGACCCGATGGTGATCGGGTCGGCCGGGTCGAGGACCTGGCGCGGCACGAACGGCGGCAGGAACGCGTCGACCTGTTCCTGCTCGGGGAGGTCGACGTCCTCGACGGCGTGGGTGAGCACGAACCCGTCCATGCAGACCATGACGGGCAGCGAGAGCCGCTCCGCCAGGACGAAGGCCTGCACGTGGAGGTCCACCGCCTCCTGGTTGGAGGCCGCGAACAGCTGGATCCACCCGGCGTCGCGCTGCGACATCGAGTCGGAGTGGTCGTTCCAGATGTTGATGGGGGCGCCGATGGCACGGTTGGCCACCGTCATCACGATCGGCAGGCCGAGCCCCGAGGCGTTGAACAATGCCTCGACCATGAACAGCAGGCCCTGGCTGGCGGTGGCGGTGTAGGTGCGGGCTCCGACGGCGGACGCGCCGATGCAGGCCGACATCGCGCCGAACTCCGACTCGACCATGAGGTACTCGCAGCCCTCGAGCTCGCCGTTGCGGACGAAGTCGGACAGCGCCTCGACGATGTGGGTCTGGGGCGAGATGGGGTACGCCGCGATCACGTCGGGCCGGCAGCGCGCCACCGCCTTGGCGACCGCCTTGGACCCCTCCAGCTGCTCAAACATGGCAGATCACCTCGAAGGCTCGGGTGGCGACCTGGACGTTCGCCTCGATGATGGGCGGGGTCAGCACCCCGTCGAACCGCTGCCGGATCGCGGTCGTGACCGCCTCGATCGTCACCACGCGTGTGAGCGCGGCGAAGGCGCCGAGGAGCGCGGTGTTGGGCATCGGCCGGCCCAGCAGGTCCCGTGCCATCTCGGTCGCCGGCAGGGTCGCTGCCCGGCCGGGGGCGAGCCAGTCGACGTACCCCTCCAGGCCGATCTCGGAGAAGGAACGAGACGTGTTCACCAGCAGGAACGTCGCCGGGCTGGCGCCCTCCAGCACCGCGAGCACGTGGAGCAGGGTCGGGTCCTGGATCACCAGGGCATCCGGGACGGCGATCGGTTCGTGGAACCCGATCGGCTGGTCGTGGATGCGGCAGAAGGACACGACGGGGGCGCCGGTGCGCTCGGACCCGAAGGTCGGGAACGCTTGACCGTGCAGGCCCATGTCGAAAGCGGCGGCGGAGAGCATCTCCGCCGCCGTCACGACACCTTGGCCACCTCGGCCGTGGAACCGGACGTTGAACACGCCTTTACATTCGCCCGGCCCGCATCGACGGCGCAGGGCCGAAGGTCCTCGGGGCGGGCGACGTTCTGCCCCTCTGGCCCGGGGCGGGGGTGCGGGTCGTCCGCGAAGGACCGACGTCCCACGTTCGGCGCACTTTCGGCCCTGCCGAGCCGCCTGGCGCGGGCGGATCGTGAGGGCATGACGGGCACACCGGAACGGGTATTCGAGAGCCGCATGCGGCGGCGTTACCGCGTCTTCTGGAACGCGGTGGTCGTCCTCCTGACCGGCGTCGGGATCGTGGCTGGTTCCGCCGAGATCGGGTGGGCGCCGCTGGCCGGCATCACGCTCTGCCTGGCGGTCCTCGGAGCGGCCTTCGGCGTGGCCTGGGTCGAGCCCGACGGCGACCGGCGGGTGGCCTGCTCGGTCGGCGCGAGGTACGGCGCTGCCGGTGCCGTGGTCGTGGCGGGGTTCCCGGCGATCATCGACGGCTGGACCGCGTTGGTGCTGGTCGTGATGACCGTGTCGGCACCCCCGATCGTGGCGCTCATGGTGCGCGGAGTCCGCGGCCGGTGCGACCGTGCCGTCGACGACCCGACCCGTCTCAGCGAGCGGGAGCTGTCCGAGCGGTGGCGCTCGTCGTACGACGAGGTCCACCGGGCCGATGCGTCCACTGCCGACCTGATGACGGTCGTGGCCGAGCGCGCCCGGCTGCTCGACGAGCTCGAGCGGCGCGACCCGCGGCGCTTCCGCGCCTGGCTGGCGGAGACCGCCGAGACCCGGCCGAGCCCGCGTCCCCGGACCCAGCCCGGCAGCCAGCCGGGAGCTCAGGGGCGGTAGCCCGACCCGCTCGAGCCCTCGCTCGCGGGGGCCACGTGCTCGCGGCGTACCCACTCCAGGTGCGCCCGCGGCCGGATGTTGCCGCCGCCCTCGGCCCACGCGACGAGTGCCTCCCAACGGCCGTCCGGACAGCGCCGCCAGTCCAGCAGCACACCGGGGGAGCGGTGCACCGGGTTGCGGGTGACGTTGACCCAGACGTGGCGGGGCGTGGTGTTGCCGCGCTGGCCGGTGTCGCGGTCGGGGGCTGCCACACCACCAGGTTAGAACACATGTTCGAGTCGGTCGCAGTCCACAGGTCCCGGGACCAAAGGCCCTCCGGCACCCGAGGAGGGGCCGGGCGACTCGCGGATTCACGCCGGAGCCCGTGAAAACGTGACGTGTCAGCCCGACAGCTGGGCGACACCCACCGATCTGCGAACGAAATGAGCCCCGTGATGCACGCCCTCGCCGTCTCGATCCTGCCGACGCACGAGACCTGGTTCGAACAGTCCTCCGCCGGCCACGACTGGGGGTTCTTCTTCTCGCCGCTCCCGCTCGTGCTGGTGGCCGTGATGGTCGTGGTGACGGTCGCGTGGCGCGCGGTCGGCAGCCGGTTGCCCGCCCCGGAGCTGAAGGTGCTCGCGCCGGTGGGCCGGTTGACCCCGTGGATCCCGCGGCTGCTCGGCATCCACCTGGGCGTCGCGCTGCTGGCGCTGGCGGCCACGGGTGCCTTCCTGACGCCGGCGAACGACGACCTCGACTCCCCGGCGGGCACGGTGCTGCTGCTGGCCGAGGCGGGCCTGGGGATCTGGCTGGTGAGCGGCTACCGCCTGCGGCCGGCCGCTGCGCTCGTCCTCACCTTCGGGCCGGTGCTCGGCGTCGTGTCGAGCCCGGTCGCGCTGCTGGAGTGCGCGAACCTCGCCGCGGTGGCGGCGTTCCTCGTGATCGTGCCGCCGGGCGCCGACCGCCACGGCGCGGTCACCCCCAGCGCCGACGCCGTGCGCTGGGGCCTGTTCGCGATGCGCCTGGGTGTCGGCATCGCGCTGATCGCGCTCGCGTTCACCGAGAAGTTCACCAACCCGGTGCTGGCGCGCATGACGCTGCACGACTACCCCGCGCTCAACGTCTTCGACCAGGTCGGCATCTCGATGCCCACCGACACCTTCATCGCGGTCGCCGGCTCGATCGAGCTGCTCTTCGGTCTGCTGGTCGTCTCCGGTGCGATCCCTCAGGTCGCCGTGCTCGTCGCGGCGGTGCCGTTCAATGCGACGCTCATCCTGTTCGGGCAGACCGAGCTGGTCGGGCACCTTCCGGTGTACGGCGTCTTCCTCGCGCTGCTCGCCTACGGCTCCGACCCCGCGACCGCTCGGCTCGTCTCGTGGCTGCCGAAGCGCCGGGCCGACCTGGCCCTGGGGACGCGCGAGGTCCAGGCTCCGGTGGCCGTGTCGGCCTGAGAGGCCCGGTGCCGCCGGCCGGTCAGTCCTGCATCGTGCGGAAGCCGTGCTGCATGCCCCACGCGACCGCCTGGGACCGCCGCTGGACGCCGATCTTGCGGTACGCCGTGCGCAGGTAGGTCTTGACGGTGTTCACGCTGAGGTAGGAGTGGGCCGCGATCTCGTCGTTGGTCATGCCCTGGGTGACGAACGCGATCACCTCGGACTCGCGCGCCGTGAGCCCCTGCTCCTGGCCCGGCCAGCTCGGCATCGTCTCTTCCGTAGGCTCCGGTGCGGCGGGCGGGCGGCCCTCGTGGACGGCGACGATCGCCTCGACGAGCTCGTCGGCGGAGATGCCCTTGTGGAGGAAGCCGGCGGCGCCCCGGGCCCGCGCGGCCTCCTCCGGGTAGGTGTGCCAGCTGTAGAGCACGACCGCCGCGTCGTTCTCAGCGACGATCTGCTCGAGCTTGCGATCCCCGTCCGGCATCCGTCCGAACGTGTCGAAGAGGATGACGTCGACGTCGTGCGACATCCGCGTGGCGCCGGTGATCTCCACGACCTCGACCCGGTGGGCGTGCTCGGCCAGCATGGCCGCGAGACCGCGGAGCACGACCTCGTAGTCGTTGGACAGCGCCAATCTGACCGGCTGCATGGGTCCTGCTCTCTGGTGGGATCGGGTCCGCTGACTGTACGTCGACCGCGGCCGGCCCGACTCGGCTCGACTCGGCTCGTCGGGGTGCGTGGACGGTTGCACCATGGGGTACCCAGGTGCGGCCGGCTTACTGCAGAAGGGGGACCAGTGGATCTCGAGCCCATCCAGGAGACCTGCGAGGCCGTCGACGAGCTCGACCCGCCCGACGACGACCTGCTCGACAAGCTGATCTCGTGGGGGCGGCAGGTGGGCGAGCTGGTGCCCGACTGTGTCGGCTTCAGCATCGCCGGTCTCGAGCACGGCGTCACCTTCACCCTCGCCGCCACGAGCCCGGACATCGCGGTGCTCGACGCGGTGCAGTACCTCGACGGCGGCCCCTGTGTGGAAGCCGTCGACGCCGGGCGGGTGCTCGCGTGCGACCGCGAGGACTTCTTCTCGGAGGAGGCCTGGGGCTTCTTCGCCCGGGCCACGGCCGCAGCCGGGGTGGCGAGCTCGCTGACGCTGCCGATCCTGGGCCCGAGGGGAGTGGTCGGCACGGTCAACCTCTACGGGGCCTCCCCGGGCTCGTTCGAGCGCCGGCACCAGGCGCTCGCCGAGGTCTTCTCGGCCTGGGCTCCCGGTGCGGTCACCAACGCCGACCTCGCGTTCGACACCCGGCGAGCGGCTCGGGCGGCCCCCGCCGAGCTGCGGGCGCGCCACAAGCTCTCCGCCGCGATCGGCATCGTCGCGGCGACCGGAGGCCTGTCCCTCGACGATGCGGCCGCCGCCATCGATCACGCTGCGCAGCGAGCGGGCGTCGGGGTCTCCGAGCTGGCCGCCGCCATCATCGCCGTCGAGGGCTGCCGACCGGACCAGAACTGAACGACGAAGGCCCCCGGTCCGCGATGCGGAACAGGGGCCAGTCGACTGGTGGGCGATACTGGGTTTGAACCAGTGACCTCTTCCGTGTCAAGGAAGCGCGCTACCACTGCGCCAATCGCCCGGGTCTTGAGTTAGTGGGGACTGCGTGGAGGTGGGTACGGGATTTGAACCCGTGTACACGGATTTGCAGTCCGTTGCCTCGCCTCTCGGCCAACCCACCATGGAGGCCAAACCAGGGAGAGACCTCTCCGAGCGGACGACGAGGCTCGAACTCGCGACCTCAACCTTGGCAAGGTTGCGCTCTACCAACTGAGCTACGTCCGCTTGCGCATCCGTTCCGGTCTCCCGGTCGGCGTGCGTGAGAACAGTAGCCGATGCCCCAGACCATGCAAAATCCGCCCCCGGCTGGCGCGTCGCGGGCGCGTCGAGCACGATCCGGCCCTCCTAGAGTGAGGCCATGCGCGCCTGGATCAACGGTGACCTCCTGACCGATGCGACCGCCCCGGCGGTGTCGGTCACCGACCACGGCCTCACCGTGGGCGACGGCGTGTTCGAGGCCGTCAAGGTGGTCGACGGCCGGCCGTTCGCGCTCGACCGGCACCTCGAACGCCTGCACCGGTCCGCGCGCGGGCTCGGCTTGCCGGACGTCGACGAGGACGCCGTACGACGTGGGATCGCGGCGGTCCTCGACGGCGAGCCGCTGTCCCTGGGACGGCTGCGCATCACGTGCACCGGAGGGCCGGCGCCCCTCGGCTCCGGCCGCGGCGACGCCGCGCCGACGCTGATCGTCGTCCTCGACGCCATGTCCACGTGGCCGGACACGACGAGCGTCGCGACCGTGCCCTACCCGCGCAACGAGCGCGGGGCCCTCGCCGGCCTGAAGACCACGTCGTACGCCGAGAACGTCGTCGCGCTCGCGGCCGCCCACGAGCGCGGGGCGAGCGAGGCGATCTTCGCGAACCTCGCCGGCCACCTCTGCGAGGGCACCGGCTCCAACGTCTTCTACGTCCTGGACGGCGAGCTGCGCACCCCCACGCTCGCGAGCGGCTGCCTGGCCGGGGTGACCCGCGCGCTCGTGCTCGAGTGGTACGGCGGCCGCGAGGTCGACGAGCCGATCGAGGTGGTCGAGCGCGCCAGCGAGGTGTTCCTCGTCTCCACGACCCGCGACGTGCAGGCGGTGGCGCGCTGGGACGGCCGGGACCTGCCCGCGCCCGGTCCGGTCACGACGGAGGTGCGCGAGGTGTGGCGGCGGCGGGAGCCCGAGCTGCGGTGAGCGACCCCGCCGCGGGCTACTCGGTGGCCGGGGTGCGGGTGATCTCTGCGACCAGGTCGTCGAGGTCGATCGACTCCGCGCCCACCGCGATGACCGCGAGGGTGCGGGTCAGGAACCGGTAGAGGTCGTGGGTGTGCAGCTGGGTCACCAGCCGGCCGTCGGGGGAGCGGAGCTCCATGACGACCGCGGCCCGGCCGTTGTCGTCGATGCTGGGCCACAGCTGGATGTCGCCCTCGCCCGCCGGGTCGGTCAGGCCCTGGAGAAGCAGGTCACGTCCGACCGCCCACCGCACCTGGTCGCGCGGGCCGCGGAACGTGATCCACACCGCCCACGGGTCGGCGGCGTCGTACTCGAAGGTGGATGGGAGGTCCGCCGAGCGCCCCCACGCGTCGAGGACCTGGAGCGTGATGTCCTGGGAGAGGGTGCGGGTCTGCGGCTGCTGCGTCACGGAGAGGGGACGGGCGCCCCGTCGGTCCGTGACGCGGTTCGCGCCCGGTAGGCCGGACGGGCACCGAATGTGAGCCCGCCCGGTCCGTGCGCTAGAGTCTCCGACCGCACCGCTGTTCGCGGCGGAGCACCATCTAGGGCGATTGGCGCAGTGGTAGCGCGCTTCGTTCACACCGAAGAGGTCACTGGTTCGAACCCAGTATCGCCCACCGAGATCCAGCACAGGCCGCACGCAGAGCGTGCGGCCTGTGCCATTTCGGGCTCGCTCCGGCCCGCTGCCGTGCCCATCCGGCCGCTTCGACCGCCACTCCGGCCACGCCAAGAACGGCTGCTCGAGCGGGGCCTTCGACAACCACGTCTGGTGTCTGGCTGGCCATCATCCCACCATGACAGTGGAAACGGTCTCACCGCGTCTGATTCTGATTTGCTACGTACCGCACGCTCACTCTTGACACCGGATGTGATCGCCCTCATAGTCCTGAGGCAACAGGAGTGGAAACGGTTCCACCACGTTCGATCGGTCAGGAGCGTCCAGTGATGCGCAAGCCCAACATCCGACGGGGGGCAGCACTCGGCGCCGCCGTCGCCCTCATCGCCGGGATGACCGCCGCCTGCGGCGACAGCGAGTCCGGCAGCGGCACGTCCAAGCTCGGTCAGGACGACGTCTTGACCATCACCACGTTCAGCGACTTCGGCTACGACAAGCTGATCGACCAGTGGAACGCCGACCCGAAGCGGCCGTTCACGGTCAAGATGAGCAAGATCGCCGACTGGGACCCCTGGAAGAAGACGCTGACCCAGGACCTCCAAGCCGGCCACGGGTTGACCGACATCGTGGCTGTCGAGGGCGACGCGATGCCGCAGTTCGTCGCCGAGGGCGCCTCCGACCAGTTCGTCGACCTCGCCGACTCCTCGCTCGACGACCGCTGGGTCGAGTACGCCTACAAGGCCGCCCAGACCGCCGACGGCAAGCAGATCGGCTATCCGACCGACGCCGGGCCGGAGGCGTTCTGCTACCGCGCCGACCTGTTCAAGAAAGCGGGGCTGCCGAGCGACCGCGACGCGGTCAAGCCGATCTTCGCCAGCTGGGACTCCTACTTCGAGGCCGGCAAGAAGCTCGTCGCGAAGCTGCCCGGCACCAAGTGGTACGACTCGAGCGGCTCGATCGCGCAGGCCATGCTCAACCAGGCCGAGTTCCCGTTCCAGACAGCTGACAACTCGGTCGACGTGGACAACCCCGAGGTCCAGAACGTCTGGGACACGGTCACGCAGTACTCCTCGACGCTCTCGCCTCGGGTCGTCCAGTGGGGAGAGGACTGGACCGCCAACTTCCGCAACGACGGCTTCGCGACGATGCCCTGCCCGGGCTGGATGTTCTCCAACATCAAGTCGTCCGCTCCGAACGTGAAGGGCTGGGACATCGTCGACGCCTTCCCGGGTGGCGGTGGCAACTGGGGTGGCTCGTTCCTCGCCGTGCCGACCCAGTCCAAGCACCCCGAGGAGGCCAAGCAGTTCGCCAGCTGGCTGACCGACAAGGAGCAGGAGCTCGCCGCGTTCAAGGCTGCGGGCAACTACCCGGCCAACGTCTCGGCCGAGCAGGAGCTGGCCTCGCAGAACGCCACCGACCCCTACTTCGACAACGCGCCGACCGCCGCGATCCTGGCCTCCCGTGCCGCGGCCGTCGAGCCGGGTCACCCCTACAAGGGCGACAAGTACTCCGACATCCTCGGCCTCTTCCAGACGGCCATCCAGCGGGTCGACGAGGGCAGCTCGCCCGAGGACTCGTGGAAGACCTTCGTCCAGGCTGTCGACGGCCTGTCCTGACCGCATGTCCGGGTCCGCACCCACGCCCCTGGCCGGGAGTCCCCGCGACTCCCTGCCAGGGGCACCCGGTTCCAGATCGACACGAGGAGGGACGACGTGACAACCGTCCAGGCCACCCGGAGCGGTGAGGCCGGGATCCCGCAGGACTCGCCGCCGCGACTGACTCCGCGCCAGCGGCTGTCCCAGTGGGACTACCGCTTCTCGCCGTACCTCTATGTGCTGCCGTTCTTCGCGCTGTTCCTGCTGATCGGGATCTACCCGATGGTCTACTCGGGGTACCTCTCGTTCTTCTCGTGGCCGCGCTTCGGCCCGCAACACGGTGACAGCGTGGGGTTCGCGAACTACGCGCACGTGCTCCAGGACCCCGTGTTCCGCAAGGCGTTCTGGAACACGATCGGCATCTTCCTGCTCTCCTCGGTGCCCCAGATCGTCACCGCGACCGCGATCGCCGCGATGCTGGACACCCAGCTCCGCGGCCGCACGTGGTGGCGGATGAGCGTGCTGCTGCCCTTCGTCGTCGCGCCGGCGGCGACCGCGCTGATCTTCGGGAGCCTTTTCGCGGACAAGACAGGCCTGATCAACGAGCTCATCCACGCCGTCGGGCTGCCCAAGGTCGGCTGGCACTCCAACCGGTTCGCGAGCTGGGGGGCCATCGCGTCGATGGTCAACTACCGCTGGACCGGCTACAACACGCTGATCATCCTGGCCGCGATGCAGGCGGTCTCGCGCGAGTTCTACGAGGCCGCAGCCATCGACGGAGCCAGCCGGGTCCAGCAGTTCTTCCACGTGACGCTGCCCTCGATCGGGCCCACCATGCTCTTCGTCGTCATCACCTCGACGATCGGCGGGCTGCAGATCTTCACCGAGCCCCGGCTGTTCGACACCAACCTGCAGTTCCAGGGCGGCGCCGACTACCAGTACCAGACGCTCACCATGTACGTGTTCAACACCTCCAACAGCAGCACCGACCCCTATCCGCGTGCGGCCGCCGCGACCTGGATCATCGTGCTGATCATCATCACGATCGCCCTGCTCAACTTCGGCCTCACCCGCCTGGTTCAACGGAGGTCCGAGCGGTGAACCGTCGTCCTGGATTCCTCGTCTACGGCCTGCTGTCTGCCTTCGTGATGGGATCGGCCTTCCCGCTCTACTGGTCCTTCGTGGTCGGCTCGGTCACCAAGGAGCGCGCGATCCACAGTCCGCCGCCGCTCTACCCGGGCGGTCACTTCCTCGAGAACGCGCGGCGGGTCTTCGACCAGATCGACTTCTGGTCCGCGCTGGCCAACTCCGTGATCATCTCCGGAGTCTCGGCGATCTCGGTGGTGTTCTTCTCCACCCTGGCCGGCTACGCCTTCGCCAAGCTCAAGTTCCGCGGCAGCAACGTCGGGATGGCCTTCGTGATCGCGACCATGGCGGTGCCGACCCAGCTCGCGCTGATGCCGCTGCTCAAGGAGTTCAGCAACCTCGGGCTCGCCGGCACCCGTACGGCGGTCGTCCTGCCCTGGCTGGTCACCGCCTTCGGTGTGTTCTTCATGCGCCAGTACCTCATCGACGCGATCCCGGACGAGCTGATCGAGGCGGCCCGTGTCGACGGCTGCTCCCAGCTCCGCACGTTCTGGACGGTGGCGGTGCCGGCGGCGCGCCCGGCGATGGCGATCCTGGCGCTGTTCACGTTCATGCACACGTGGACCGACTTCATGTGGCCGCTGCTGATCCTGCAGGGATCCGACGTCCAGACCCTGCAGACCGCGCTCGACCAGCTCAAGATCGCGCCGGCCGGCGGGATCTCCGACATCGCGCTGCTCCAGGCGGGGACGCTCCTGGCGACGATCCCCCTGCTGATCCTGTTCATCGCGACCGGCCGCCAGCTCGTGGCCGGCATCATGCAAGGAGCCGTCAAGGGATGACGACCCGAGAGTTCCCACCTGGCTTCCTCTGGGGAGCCGCCGCGGCGGCGTACCAGATCGAGGGCGCCGTCGCCGCCGACGGGCGCACGCCCTCGATCTGGGACACCTTCGTGAGGTTGCCGGGTGCCATCGTGAACGGCGACGACGCCGACGTCGCGTGCGAGCACTACGAGCGGATGCCGCAGGACGTCGCGCTGATGAAGGAGCTCGGTCTCGCGTCCTACCGGTTCTCGACGGCCTGGCCGCGGATCTGCCCCGACGGGGGAGCGGTCAACCCGGCCGGGACCGATTTCTACAGCAGGCTCACCGACGAGCTGCTCGCCGCCGGGATCACGCCCTGGCTGACGCTCTACCACTGGGACCTGCCGCAGGTGCTCGAGGACGCGGGCGGCTGGACCAACCGCGACACCGCCTACCGGTTCCTCGACTACGGCATGGCGGTGCACGATGCCCTCGGTGACCGCGTCAGCAGCTGGACGACCCACAACGAGCCGTGGTGCTCGGCGTTCATGGGCTACACCGGCGGCGGCCACGCACCCGGCCGTGAGGAGGGCGTGGCCGGCCTGGTCGCCGCCCACCACCTGCTGCTCGGGCACGGCCTGTTCGTCGAGGAGTTCCGCCGCCGAGGCGGGGTCCCCGAGGAGGGCAAGGCCGTGGGCATCACCCTCAACCCGACGGTTGCCGACCCGTTCGACCCGGCCCGCGCCGCCGATGTCGACGCCGCCCGCCGCCTGGACGGGTTCCACAACCGGGTGTTCCTCGATCCGCTGTTCCGTGGCCGGTACGCCGACGACCTGGCCGCCGACACGCAGGGGATGCTCTTCGCGGGCAGGCCCTGGCAGGACGCCGTCCGCGACGGTGACCTCGAGCTGATCAGCGCACCGCTGGACTTCCTCGGCGTGAACTTCTACCACGGCGACGTCCCCGCAGCGGTGCCCTACGACGCCGAGCCGGGCGAGCTCCTCGGCAGCCGCCTCGAGCATGCGCCCCGGCCGCGTCAGTCGCCCTACCCGGGTGGTGGCTTCGTCTTCCCGCGCACGGGCCGGCCCACCACGGACCGGGACTGGGAGATCGACCCCGACGCCTTCACCCGCCTGCTCGTCCGCCTGCGCGAGGAGTACGCCGTACCCCCGATCTACATCACCGAGAACGGCGCGATGGCCAACGACGTGGTCGAGGACGGCGCGATCCACGACCTCGGTCGACAGGAGTTCATCGAGCAGCACCTGCACGCGATGCTGGACGCCATGGACAAGGGAGTCGACGTGCGCGGCTACTTCGTGTGGTCGTTCATGGACAACTTCGAGTGGAGCTACGGCTACTCGCACCGTTTCGGTCTCGTCCATGTCGACTTCGCCACCCAGGTCCGCACGCCGAAGGACAGTGCCCGCTGGTTCGCCGAAATGGCGGTTCGCAACGCCCTGTGCCAGTAGCGTTCTGCGGATGGCTGAGAACGGGCAGGCGCCCACCCTCGACGAGGTGGCGAGGCGGGCGGGGGTCAGCAAGGCCACGGCGTCCCGGGCGATCAACGGCCGCTCCAAGGTCAGCGCCAAGGCGCAGTCGGCCGTCGATGCCGCGGTCCGCGAGCTCGGCTACACCCCGAACGCAGCTGCCCGGTCGCTGGTCACCCGGCGTACCGGCTCCGTCGCCCTGATCGTCCCGGAGTCCGACGAGCGCATCTTCGCCGACCCCTTCTTCGCGCGGATGCTCCACCTGGTCGCCCGATCGCTGCGCGAGCGCAACCTCCAGCTGGTGCTCCTGATCGCCCAACGCGGGGACGACGAGGCGCGACTGCTGCTCTACCTGCGGGGTCGCTACGTCGACGGGGCGATCGTGGTCTCCCACCACCGGGACGACCGGCTCGCCGAGCACCTCTCCGACCTGGGGCTGCCCTGCGTCTTCATCGGGCGCCCGTGGATCGGGGCCGATCGGGTCTCCTTCGTCGACAGTGACAACGCCGACGCGGCCGGTCAGGCGGTGCGGGCCCTGCTGGAGGCCGGCCGGCGCCGTATCGCGACCATCGCCGGTCCGCGCGACATGCGCGCGGGCCACGACCGGCTGGACGGGTGGCGCCGGGAGCTGGTCGCGGCCGGCCTGGACAGCGATCTGGTGGCCTACGGCGACTTCACCGAGGACAGCGGTGCCGAGGCCTGTGCCGCGCTCCTCGCGGCCGACGGCGACATCGACGGCATCTTCGCGGCGTCCGACCTCATGGCGCAGGGCGCGATGCGCGAGCTCGCCGCGCGGGGCATCCGGGTGCCCGAGGACGTCGCGATCGTCGGCTACGACGACCTCGGGGTCGCCGAGCGCACCCACCCTCCGCTCACGACCCTGCACAACCCGATCGACCAGATGGTTACCGAGGCGGTCCGTCTGCTGACGGAGTCCATCGAGGGCGGGGGCAAGGGCTCCTCGCGGCGCGTGATCTTCGTGCCCGAGCTGGTCCGGCGCGGCTCTGTCTGAGTCGAGGCTGAGCCCGGCCGGCTCAGATGCCGCTGCGGGCGACGGTCGTGCGCGACTGCGAGCGCTTCTCGCGCCGCGGCAGGTGGTTGCCGAAGGTGTCGCCCGAGCAGAGGTCGTAGCTCTCGCCGAGGCCCGGGGCGACCCAACCGACCTGGGGGACATCGACGATCAGGTGACCGCAGTGGGAGCAGATCTCTCGGGGGCCGTCCACGGTTCCGCGTCGTACGAATGCCTTCATGTCTCCATCGTCTTCCGTGCGCTTCTGCATCACAGAGTCAAAAGTTTGTCTGGAGCAAGGCGTTAGTCCCGGAATCCCCGAGCGACCTCCGGTGTTCCCCCTGGCATGACCACCATCGGACTCATCGGCAGTGGAAACATCGGCAGCGCCCTGGCTCGGTTGACGATTTCGGCCGGGCACGACGTCGTCCTCAGCAACAGTCGCGGCCCGGAGACGCTCGCCGACCTCGTCGCCGAGCTCGGCCCGCGGGCGCGGGCGGGCACGCCCCACGAGGCGGCGGAGGCGGGTGACCTCGTCGTAGTGACGATCCCGCTCGCTGCCTACCGCTCGGTCCCGGTCGAGCCGCTGCGCGGCAAGGTCGTGATCGACACCAACAACTACTACCCCCAGCGCGACGGCCAGATCGCCGAGCTCGACGACGAGTCGACGACCACGGCCGAGCTGCTCCAGGCACACCTCCCCGAGTCGAAGGTCGTGAAGGCCTTCAACAACATCTTCGCCGGGTTCCTCACCGTCCTCGCGCGCCCGTCGGGGGACCCCGAGCGGAGCGTGCTGGCGATCGCCGGCGACGACGCCGAGGCCAAGGCGACCGTCGCCCGCTTCCTCGACGAGATCGGCTACGACGCCCACGACGTCGGCCCGCTGGCCGAGGGGTGGCGCTACCAGCGCGACGAGCCGGCGTACGCCGAGCTCTACAGCGCCGACCCCCAGGGGACCTGGCCGCCGCAGACGCCGCGTCGCGTCGACGAGGCCTTCCTCGTCGAGCAGCTCGGGAAGGCCGTGCGCTACCGCGACATGTGACCCCCGAGCACGCAGGCGGAAACCGAAGGGCGACCGCGACGGACCCACCGATACGATCGGTGGGTCCGTTTCGTCTTCCTCCAAGGAGCCATCGTGTCCGATCCGAAGATCGTCCTCGTCCACGCCGACGCGCGTGAGGAGCGGACGGTCACGACGGGCACCAAGGCCTGGGAGCTGTTCGCCGACGACCCCGCGGTCATCGCCGCCCGCGTCGACGGCGCTCTCAAGGACCTCGCCTACGAGCTGTCCGATGGAGACCAGGTCGAGGGCGTGGCGATCGACAGCGCCGACGGCCACGACATCCTGCGCCACTCGACGGCGCACGTGATGGCCCAGGCCGTCCAGCAGCTGTTCCCCCAGGCCAGGCTCGGCATCGGGCCGCCGGTGGAGAACGGCTTCTACTACGACTTCGACGTCGAGACCCCGTTCGTGCCGGAGGACCTCGACAAGATCGAGACCGCGATGCGCAAGATCATCAAGGAGGGCCAGCGCTTCTCGCGCCGGGTCACCACGGATGCCGAGGCGATCGACGAGCTGCAGGACGAGCCCTACAAGATCGAGCTGATCGGGCTCAAGGGCTCCGGGAAGTCCGAGGATGCTGCCCAGGAGATAGCAGAGGGCGCGAGCGTCGAGGTCGGCGCGGGCGAGCTCACGATCTACGACAACATCCGCCGCAACGGCGAGGTCGCGTGGAGTGACCTGTGCCGCGGCCCGCACCTGCCGACCACCAAGCGGATCCCGGCGTTCAAGCTGATGCGCACCGCGGCGGCGTACTGGCGCGGGGACGAGAAGAACAAGCAGCTCCAGCGCATCTACGGCACCGCCTGGGAGTCCAAGGAGGCGCTCGAGGCCCACCTGCACCGCCTCGAGGAGGCCGAGCGCCGCGACCACCGCAAGCTCGGGCGTGACCTCGACCTGTTCAGCTTCCCCGACGAGATCGGCTCGGGCCTCGCGGTGTTCCACCCCAAGGGCGGCGTGATCAAGCGGGTGATGGAGGACTACGTCCGCCAGCGCCACATCGAGGAGGGCTTCCAGTACGTCGGTACCCCCCACATCAGCAAGGAGGGGCTGTTCCACACCTCCGGGCACCTGCCGTACTACGCCGACACGATGTTCCCGCCGATGGAGTTCGAGGGCGCGAACTACTACCTCAAGGCGATGAACTGCCCGATGCACAACCTGATCTTCAGGTCGCGCGGGCGGTCCTACCGCGAGCTGCCGCTGCGGCTCTTCGAGTTCGGCTCGGTCTACCGCTACGAGAAGTCCGGCGTCGTGCACGGCCTGACCCGCGTGCGCGGACTGACCCAGGACGACTCGCACTCCTACGTCACCCCCGAGCAGGCACCCGCGGAGATCAAGCACCTCCTGGACTTCGTGCTCGGGCTGCTGCGCGACTTCGGGATCGACGACTTCTACCTCGAGCTCTCCACGCGCGACGACTCCAAGCCCGACAAGTTCGTCGGCTCCGACGAGGACTGGGTGACTGCGACCAAGGTGCTCGAGGACGTGGCCATCGCCTCGGGCCTCGACCTGGTCGCCGACCCCGGGGGAGCGGCGTTCTACGGCCCCAAGATCTCGGTGCAGGCGCGCGATGCGATCGGCCGCACCTGGCAGATGTCGACGATCCAGTACGACTTCAACCAACCCAAGGGCTTCGGGCTGGAGTTCCAGGCCGCCGACGGCACCCGTCAGCAGCCGGTGATGATCCACTCGGCCAAGTTCGGCTCGCTCGAGCGGTTCTTCGGCGTCCTGGTCGAGCACTACGCCGGCGCGTTCCCTCCGTGGCTCGCGCCGGTGCAGGTGCAGGCGATCCCGATCGCCGAGCGTCACAACGACTACCTCTACGAGGTGGCCCAGCGGATGCAGCGTCAGGGCCTGCGGGTCGAGGTCGACGACTCCGACGACCGGATGCAGAAGAAGATCCGCAACGCCCAGCTGCAGAAGGTGCCGTTCATGATGATCGCGGGTGACGACGACATCGCGGCGGGCGCGGTGTCGTTCCGCTACCGCGACGGGCGCCAGGACAACGGCGTACCCCTCGACGAGGCGATCCGACGGGTCACCGACGCGGTCGCGAGCCGCGAGCAGGTCTGAGCTTGCTTCGCACGGCGGCGGCCACGCTGATCACGGTGGCCGCCGCCGCGAGCCTCCTCTCGTGCTCGGCGTCCGACGCCCCGACACCGAGCCCATCGCGGTCACCGACGCCGCGACCGACCTCGGTGGTGCAGCCGACGCAGGACCCAGCGGCTGCCCGGCTCTCGGCGCTGGCTCGGCTCGCCGAGCAGGCCGCGGCCGAGCTGCCGCAGGCCCCGGTGGCCCAGCCGCGCAGCGGCGAGGTCCTCGGCGCCGACGTCAGCTGGCCCCAGTGCCCGCGCGGCCTCGGCATCCCCCAGCGGCGCACCCTCGGGTTGCCGATGCCGGACGCGAGCGCGGAGTACGTCGTGCTCGGTCTCACCAACGGCCCCGGGTTCACCGCCAACCCGTGCCTGGCGGACCAGGTCAGCTGGGTGCGGGAGCGCCGGCTGATGGCGGCGGCGTACGCCGTCGCGAGCTATCCCGACGACTCGGCCGTCGCGGAGCACCGCGCGTCCGGGCCCTACGACGGCTCGAGCTCACTCGGGGCGCTCGCCAACACCGGCTACCAGGAGGCGCTCGCCAACGTCGTGACGATGCGCCGTGCCGGGCTCGCCTCGCCGGTGGTGTGGGTCGACGTCGAGCCGGTCCCGGACTTCGGGTGGAGCAGCGACCGGGAGGCCAACGCCGCCGTCGTGGAGGGCGTGGTGCGGGGTTATCGCGACGCGGGCTACCGGGTCGGCGTCTACTCAACGCCGGCGCTGTGGGCCGGCGTGGTCGGTGGGCTCGCGCTGGGCCTGCCCGAGTGGAGGGCGGCCGGGCAGACCTCCCGCTCCGAGGCGCGCGGGCGCTGCTCTGACGACTGGTCGATCCAGGAAGGCCCCGCGGTGCTCGCCCAGTGGGTGGAGGACCGCCGGGACCTCGATCTCACCTGCCCGGGGACGTCTGCCCGGCTGGGTCGGTGGTTCCAGCAGTACTGACCGGCTTCACGTAGCGCCGGCACGGGGAGACGTACGCCGTCCCGCCGGCGGTGACCTCGTAGGGCAGGTCGCCGCCGTCGCGCCAGCCGTGCTTCTCGTAGAACCGGCGCGCCCGGGCGTTGCCGGTGACCACGGCCAGCCAGGCCTCGGCGTACCCCGCCGCGGCGATCCGCAGCTCGGCCTCGGCAAGCAGAGGAGCGCCGACCCCGGAGCCATGGTGCCCGGGGTCGACGAAGAGCTGCTCGACCTCGTCGCCGGCGACCATCGCGAAGCCCACGACGAGGCCGTCGACCTCGGCGACGGTGGTGTCGACGACCCGGGCCGGCGTCCGGTCGTGGAAGGCCTCGAGCGTGCGCGCCGCGGTGAGGCCCTCGGGCACGTGACCGGCGTGCGCGAGGTGCCAGGCCACGTGCCAGATGTCGGCGACCGTCGACATGTCGTCGGCGCGGGCGGGACGCAGCGTCGGGGTGCTCACGGGCTCACCCTAGGGTTGTCGCCATGACGGATCCTGCCGGCCACGCGCGCGACGGGTTCGAGGGCTTCGACCGGCTCTGGACACCCCACCGGATGGCCTACATCGCGCCGAGCCTGCCGGTCACCGACCAGGGCTGCCCGTTCTGCGCGATGGAGCACCTGGCCCCGGAGGAGAGTCTCGTCGTCCACCGCGGCGAGACCTGCTTCGTCGTGCTCAACCTGCACCCCTACAACCCGGGCCACCTGATGGTGCTGCCCCACCGGCACGTCGCCGAGCTCGAGGACCTCACACCCGAGGAGACCACCGAGCTGATGACCACGACCCAGCGGGCCGTACGGGTGCTGCGCGAGGTCAGCGGCCCCCATGCCTTCAACATCGGCATCAACCTCGGCGGGGTCGCCGGCGGCTCCCTGTCCCAGCACCTCCACCAGCACGTGGTGCCTCGGTGGTCGGGCGACGCGAACTTCATCACGGTCCTCGGCGGGACCAAGACCCTGCCGCAGCTGTTGTCCGACACCCGCGCCCTGCTCGCAGAGGCATGGACGTGAGCATCGCGGACGACGTCGCGCTCGCCGCGCGGTTGGTGCGCGACGCCGGCGAGCTGGCCGCCCGGATGCGGGCCGAGGGCCTGGAGACCGCGACCAAGACCTCGATCTCCGACGTCGTCACCGCGGCCGACCACGCCGCGGAGCGGCTGGTCGTCGACACCCTCGCCCAGGAGCGCCCCGAGGACGGCGTGCTGGGGGAGGAGGGGGCGGCCCACACCGGGTCCTCCGGCCGAACCTGGGTGATCGACCCTGTCGACGGCACCTACAACTTCGTGTCCGGGCTCGACTGGTGGTGCTCGGCACTGGCCCTCACCGATGGCGACGAGCTCGTGCTGGGCGCGGTCCACCACCCCGCCACCGGTTGCACGTACGTCGGCGGGCCCGGTGTGCCGACCCGCGTCGACGGGGTGCCGCTGGCCCCGCTCGAGGACCGGCCGCTCGCGGCGGCCTGCCTGACGACGTACCTCCACCCGCCGTCGTACGGCGGCGAGGTCGGTGCGGCCTTCGACCGGCTGGCCGGCGGGGCGGCGACGCTGCGCATGCTCGGGTCGGCGTCGATGGACGCCGTCGCGATCGCCGCGGGGCAGCTGCACGTGCGCTGCCAGCACTCGCTGCCGCCCTGGGACGACCTGCCCGGGCGCGCGCTGATCCTCGGGGTCGGCGGCGCGTCGGCGCGTGTTCGTGCCGGGGGTGTCGAGTGGTCCGCAGCGGGTGTCCCGACCGCGGTCGCGGATCTGTGTGCGGCCCTCGAGGCTCAGGCGACCGCGTAGGGCGGCTGGGCGTCCCTGCCCTGGAAGGCCAGGATGGCCGGGTTGACCACTCGCCCGTCCCGGATCTCGATCGCGCGGTGCAGCGTCTCGTCGGCGTCCCAGGCGGCTGAGCCCTCGAGCATCGGGCGCAGGAACGGGATCAGCGCGTTGCTGTTCTCCCACGTCGCGGAGTTCCACAGGTACGACGGACTGTGGTCGACCGCGTAGTAGAGGACGTGGTCGCCGACCACGAACGTCGGCTCGTCGAAGGTCGTCGGCCGGGCCCACTCGAAGCCCATGCCCTCGTCGCAGGAGACATCGACGATGAGGCTGCCCGGGCGGAAACCCGCCAGGTCGGCGGTCTGCAGGTAGGTCAGGGGAGCGGCGGTGTCCTGGAGCGTGCAGTTGACGATGATGTCGTTCTCGGCCAGGTACGGCGCCAGCTCGACCCGGCCGCGGTCGGTGATCACGTGGCTGAGATGGGTCTCGTCGGTGTCGTGGTCGAACTGCCGGATCCGTACGGAGTGGATGGGGGAGCCGACGGCAGCGACGCCGCGGTTCGTGAGCACCGCGACCTCGTGCACGCCGTGGGCGTTGAGGGCGGTGACCGCCCCACGGGCGGTGGCGCCGAAGCCGATCACGACTGCGGTGAGCCGCCGGCCGTAGTCGCCGGTGATCCCGGCCAGCTCCATCGCCTGGATGACCGAGCAGTATCCGGCGAGCTCGTTGTTCTTGTGGAAGACGTGCACCCCGACGTCGCCGCCGACCGTCCAGTGATTCATGGCCTCGAACGCCACGAGCGTCAGCTTCCGGTCGATCGCGAGCTGGGTCAGCTCGGGGTCCTGGACGCAGTGCGGCCAGCCCCACAGCACCTGCCCAGGGCTGAGCGCCGCGACATCGGAGTGCTGCGGCTTGGGCAGCAGTACCACGTCGGACGTCGCCAGGATCTGCGTGCGCGACGCGAAGCCGGCGACGTGCGGCGCGAGCGAGGCGTCGCTGATGCCGAATCGCTTGCCGTAGCCGTGCTCGAGGGTGATCTGCGCCTGGAGATCCGCGTCGAGGTGCGGGAGGTGCTCCGGGTGCAGCGGGAGCCGGTGCTCGTTCTCCTTGGCCGAGGTCCCGATGACGCCCAGGCCGCGGAGTGTCACTTCTTCTTGTTCGGGTGGATGCTCTCGGAGAGTGTCACCTCGTGGCCCTTGTCGCGCTTCTCGGCGCGCTTCTCCTTGATGGACTTCCCGGACTTCTTGGACATGCCCTGGCGCGGCGACTTGTCGCTCATGTGGGATCTCTCTGAGAGGAAGCCTGGACGGCTCCGCACTCGCGACACTACGCCCCCTCTGCATTGGGGGAGCGACGACGACGGGCCCCTCCCCGATGGGGAGGGGCCCGTGCGTCAGGGACTACGCGACAGGATCGCTCAGCGAACGCCGTACAGGTGCTCGAGGGCGAGCTGGTCGAGCTTCTCGAAGCCCATGCCACGCTGGGCCGCTGCGTCGGGGTCGAACGACTCGGCACGCAGGTCGGCGATGCTCTCGCCGGCAGCCACGGTCGAGACCGCGAGCTGGTCGACGCGTGCGTCCTTGAGCGCCTGCTGGACCTCGGGGTCGGCACGGAACGCGCGGACCTTCTCCTTGAGGATCAGGTAGTTGCGCATGCACGCCTCGGCCGAGACCCAGGCGCCTTCCTGGTCCTCGGTGCGCGGGGGCTTGAAGTCGAAGTGGCGCGGCCCTTCGTAGCCACCGTTCTCGACGATGTCGACCGTCCAGAACGCGCCGCGCGCGTTGCCGGCGCCGAAGCGCAGGTCCTGGTCGTAGCGCGGGCCGTGCTGACCGTTGAGGTCGATGTGGAAGAGCTTGCCGTGCCACAGGGCCTGGGCCAGGCCGTGGGCGTAGTTGAGCGAGGCCATCTCCTCGTGCCCGACCTCGGGGTTGATGCCGACCATCTCGGGGTGCTCGAGCTCGTTGATGAAGGCCAGGGCGTGGCCGACGGTCGGGAGCAGGATGTCGCCGCGGGGCTCGTTGGGCTTGGGCTCGATCGCGAAGCGCAGGTCGTAGCCCTTCTCCAGCACGTAGGAGCCCAGCAGGTCGAAGGCCTCCTTGTAGCGCGACAGCGCGGACTTGACGTCCTTGGCCGCACCGGACTCGGCACCTTCACGACCGCCCCAGGCGACGAAGATCTTGGCGCCGAGCTCGGCGGCCAGGTCGATCTGGTCGGCCGCCTTGCGGATGGCGAAGCGGCGGACGTCGCGGTCGTTGTTGGTGAAGCCGCCGTCGCGGAAGACCGGGTGGGAGAACAGGTTCGTCGTCACCATCGGGACGACGAGACCGGTCTCCTCGAGCGCCTTGCGGAACGGCGCGAGGTGCTTCTCCTTGGTGGCAGCGTCGGCGTCGAAGGGGAACACGTCGTTGTCGTGGAACGTCACGCCGTACGCGCCGAGGTCGCTCAGGCGGTGGATGGCCTCCGCGGGCTCGAGGACGGGGCGGATCGCGGAGCCGAACACGTCGACCCCCTGCCAGCCCACGGTCCACAGGCCGAAGGTGAAGTGGTCGTCGCGGGTGGGGGAGAAGCTCGACTCGGTCATGGTGCCTGGTGCCTCCGGGTGGGAACGGGGTTGATGGAGCAACAGAACCGGGGCGTCCGCAGGCGTGGGTAGGGCCAAGGGACCCAGGTATGTTGTCGACCACAACATACCCGGTGACGGTCGTCACGTCACCTGCCTCCAGACAGGTTTCGATATCGATTTCCAAACGAGGCCCCGACGGCCTCCCGGCAATGTCTCGAAAAGTCGCCGACGAAGCCGTTCTGGGCTAGCCAGCAGGGCTCTGAGCATCACGATTTGGTTACGGCCAGGCGGGCCGAGACTTGGTTTGATCGTGCAACAAAAGAAGGGTCCTTGGTCCCCTTGCTGCGGTCAGGGGTCCTCAGTATGTTGTCGCCGACAACATACCCGGTGATGGTCGTCACATCGTCGGGCCCAAGCCATGGAGGTCGAGGAATGGTCAGGATCAAGGGAGCGCGGCTCGCGTCCCTCGCAGCAGTCGGGGTAATCGCATTCGGCTCACTTGCCGCGTGCGGAAGCGACTCCGACGGCGGCAGCGGCACCAACAGCGGCGGCGACAAGAACACCGAATCATCGGCTCCTGCGGCCACGGGCAAGGTCGGGGTCATCCTCCCCGACTCGAAGTCGTCGGTCCGGTGGGAGACGCAGGACCGCCCGAACCTCGAGGCCGCCTTCAAGGCCGCGGGACTCGAGTCGACCATCCAGAACGCCGAGGGTTCGCCCGACACGTTCGGTCAGCTCTGCGACCAGATGATCACCGAGGGCGTCAACGTCCTCATCGAGACCGACCTCGACCCCGACTCGGGCAAGGCGTGCATCGACAAGGCCAAGAACGCCGGCATCGCGGTCATCGACTACGACCGCCTCACGCTGGGCGGCGGCGCTGACTACTACGTGTCGTTCGACAACGTGAAGGTCGGCGCGCTGCAGGGTCAGGGCCTCATCGACGGTCTCAAGGCCAAGGGCGTCACCAAGGGCAACATCGCGTTCATCAACGGCGCAGCGACCGACAACAACGCGACGCTGTTCAAGCAGGGCTACGAGCAGGTCATCAAGGACGACGGCAGCTTCACCGTCGTCGCCGACCAGACCGGTGACTGGGACCCGGACACCGCGGGCAAGGTCTTCGACCAGTTCTACGCGGCTCACCCCGACCTCGTCGGTCTCGTCACCGCGAACGACGGCATGGCGGGCGGCGTCATCGCCCGTATGAAGGCCGCCGGCGTCGAGGGCAAGATCCTCGTGACCGGTCAGGACGCGACGGCCGAGGGTCTGGCCAACGTGCTCCAGGGCTACCAGGCCGGGACCGTCTTCAAGGACACCTCGATCGAGGCCAAGGCTGCGGCCGACCTCGCGATCGCGATCATCAAGGGTGAGGACCCGGCCTCGATCGCGACCGGCTCGGTCAACGACTCGGTGCTCAAGGTCGACGTCCCGTCGGTGCTCGCGACCCCGGTCTGGATCACCGCCGACAAGGTCGAGACCGTCGTCACGGCCGGCCAGGCGAGTGCTGCGGACATCTGCAAGGGCATCGAGAAGCTCTGCACGAAGTACGGAGTCAAGTGACCATCTAGTGGTCGCGTGACAACTCGAGACACGGGGGCCCGTCCGGCTGGGCGGGCCCCCGTTCCACGATCAAACCCCGGAGGGTCTAGCAAATGTCGAGTGGAGAGCCGTTGCTGGAGTTGCACGGCGTTGAGAAGAGCTTCGGTGCCGTGCACGTGCTGCACGGCGTCGACCTGACGGTACGGCCCGGCCGTGTGACGGCCCTGGTCGGCGACAACGGCGCCGGCAAGAGCACCCTGATCAAGGGGATCGCCGGCATCTATCCCTTCGAGGAGGGCGACTACCACTTCGAGGGTGCACCGGTGAAGGTCCACTCGCCCAAGGACGCCAACGACCTCGGCATCGAGGTCGTCTACCAGGACCTCGCGTTGTGCGACAACCTGGACGTCGTGCACAACATGTTCCTCGGGCGCGAGCTCACCAAGAGCGGCATGGTCGACGAGGACACGATGGAGTCGCGGGCTCGCGAGACCCTCGACGGGCTCTCGGTGCGCACGCTCCAGTCCGTGCGCACGCACGTCGCCGCCCTGTCCGGTGGGCAGCGCCAGACGGTCGCCATCGCGCGCGCCGTCCTTTGGAACTCCAAGCTCGTCATCCTCGACGAGCCGACCGCGGCGCTGGGCGTCGCGCAGACCGAGCAGGTCCTCAAGCTGGTCCGCCGGCTCGCCGACCGTGGCCTCGGGGTCATCTTGATCAGCCACAACCTCAACGAGGTCTTCCAGGTCGCCGACGACATCGCGGTCCTCTACCTCGGCCAGATGGTCGCGCAGGTCGAGGCCAACACCACCAACCGCGAGCGGATCGTCCAGGCGATCACGACCGGCAAGCTGAACGAGGGGGATGCGGCATGAGCGTCGCGACCGACGAGACGCACGACACGCACCGGCCGGCCACGGTCCTCAGCCTCTGGAGGGAGTACGTCGCCAAGCTCCGGGGCGGCGACGTCGGCTCGCTCCCGGCGATCCTCGGGCTCCTCGTGCTCGTCGTCGCGTTCTCGCTGCTCCGGCCGGAGACCTTCACCAAGGCCTTCAACTTCGGCAACCTGATCCAGCAGTCCGCCGGCGTCACGATCATCGCGATGGGACTCGTCTTCGTCCTGCTGCTCGGTGAGATCGACCTGGCCGCCGGCTACACGGGCGGCACGTCAGCGGCTGTGATGTGCCTGCTGCTCATCGAGCACGGCTGGCCGACCCCGTGGGCGATCCTCGCTTGCATCGTCACCGGTGCCGTGATCGGCATGTGCATTGGGTTGATCGTCTCCCGGCTCGGCGTTCCGTCGTTCGTCGTCACGCTGGCCGCCTTCCTCGGCCTGCAGGGCGTCATGCTGTCGATCATCGGCGAGAAGGGCTCGATCGACTCGGGCGAGTTCGTGGCGAAGCTCAACAGCGAGACCCTTCCGGTCTGGCTGGGCTGGGTCATCGCGGCGGTGCTCGTGGGTTCCTATGCGGCGTTGACGTACCTGAGCAACCGGCGCCGCCGGCGCCACGGGCTGACCAGCCAGCCGCCGCTCCTGTGGGCGTTGAAGTCGATCGCCCTCGCTGTCATCGCCCTCCTGATCGTCTTCTACCTCTCGATCGAGCGCAGCCCCAACGCGCACATCAAGTCGATCAAGGGCGTGCCGATCGCGCTGCTCATCCTGATCACGCTCGCGCTCGTGCTCAGCTTCTTGCTGGGCCGGACCAAGTGGGGCAGCCACGTCTATGCCGTCGGCGGCAACGCCGAGGCCGCGCGTCGGGCGGGTATCAACGTCCCGTTGATCAAGCTCAGCTGCTTCGTCGTAAACTCCGCGGTGGCAGCGCTCGGCGGCATCATGCTCGCGAGCTACAGCGGCGGCGTGAACAACGTCACCGGCGGCACCACCACGCTGCTCTACGCCGTGGGCGCGGCCGTCATCGGCGGCACCAGCCTCTTCGGCGGCAAGGGCCGGGTCATCGACGCCCTCATCGGCGGCACCGTCGTGGCGGTCATCGCCAACGGCATGGGCCTGATGAACCAGCCCGACAGCCGGAAGTACATGGTCACCGGACTGGTGCTGCTCGTCGCCGCGAGCGTCGACGCGATCAGCCGTCGGCGCGCGGCCGCCAGCGGTCGCGTCTGACGGGAAGAGAACGTGCCCACCCCCACCGGCGTCGGCACCGACGAGCTGCGACGCGCGAACCTGCGCGCGATCCTGCAGACGGTGCACACGCGGGGTCCGACGACCCGCGCGGTCCTCACGCGCCAGCTCGGGCTCAACCGCAGCACGATCGGTGCGCTCACCGGTGAGCTGCAGAGCCTCGAGCTGGTCTCGGAGGAGACGTCGGCGGTGGGTGGCCGCTCCGGTCGCCCATCGCACCTCGTGGTGCCGCGGGAGGACAACGTGGTCGTCGCTGTGGACGTGGGGGTCGACCGGATCGCGGTCGCGCTCGTCGGTCTCGGCGGCGAGGTCATCGAGCGGCGTGATCGCGGCCACCAGCGCGGTGAGCACGACGTCGACCACGTGGTCGAGGCGATCGCACAGATGGTCGAGGAGACGCTCGCGGCGGTGGCCGGCCGCCACGTCCGGTGCCTCGGCGTCGGCGTCGCGGTGCCCGGTGCGGTCCGGGCAGTGGACGGACTGGTCCGGTTCGCTCCCAACCTCGGGTGGGTCGAGGTGCCCTTCACCGACCTCCTGGCCGAGCGCCTCGACCGGCCGGTCGCCGCCGGCAACGACGCGGACCTCGGCGTGCTGGCCGAGCACGTCCGGGGGGCCGCCGTCGGCTTCGGCGAGGTGGCGTACCTGAGCGCGAGCGTCGGCATCGGTGGGGGGTTCCTCGTCGGCGGCCGGCCGCTCCGGGGTGCTCGCGGGTACGCCGGCGAGGTCGGCCACATGCAGGTCGACACCGAGGGACCGGTGTGCCGCTGCGGCGCGGTCGGGTGCTGGGAGACCAAGGTGGGGGAGAACGTGCTGCTCCGGCTCGCCGGGCGGCTGCCCGGGGGCGGCCCGCCCGCCGTCGCCGAGGTGATCGACGCCGCCCGGGCGGGCGAGGCCCGCGCCTCGCACGCTGTCGAGGAGGTCGCCGACTGGTGCGGGGTCGGCCTGCGCGCGATCGCGAACCTCTTCGACCCCGAGGTCGTGGTGCTCGGTGGATCCCTGGCCCAGGTGTGGCGGGCAGCCGAGGCCCGGGTGCGGGAGGCGATGTCGCGCAGCACGATGATGCCGCGCGACGACGTCGCCGTGCGCGCGGCGCAGCTGGGCGGCGACTCACCGCTGGTGGGTGCCGCGGAGCTGGCGTTCATGCCGGTGCTCGACCACCCCCAGGCCGTGCCCCAACCTGTCTGACCCGGCCGCTGGTCACGCTCCCACGCGCCCTAGGATCGGACGAGCAATCAGTCGCCTCGGGGACCACTCGCCCCGGACGCGGCGCGACGGAGTCCGGCGCCGGACCGACCTGGAAGGCCACGTCATGTCCGACTCGAGCTGGATCCGCTCGCCCGACCAGATGGCCCAGGCCGCCGAGGATGCCGCGTTCGGCAAGGTGACCGCCGGGCTGCTGAAGTCCCTGCTCCTCGGGCTCACCGGCGGCGGCTACATCGCCCTGGGCTTCGTCTTCTTCGTCACGAGCCAGGTCGGTGCCGGTGACATGCCGTACGGCGTCGCCAAGGTGCTGGGCGGCGTGGTGTTCTCCACCGGCCTCGTGCTGGTCGTGCTCACCGGTGCGGAGCTGTTCACGAGCTCGACGCTGACCCTGGTCGCCCGCGCCAGCGGTCGCATCACCTGGCGGCAGCTCGCCGGCAACTGGGCCGTGGTCTACGTCGCGAACTTCGTGGGTGCGCTGACGATCGTGGGCCTCATCTACCTCGCCGGGACCTGGCACAACGCCGACGGCGCCTGGGGCGCGGTCGTCCTCGACGCGGCGCTGCACAAGGTGCAGCACACGTTCGTCGAGGCGTTCGTGCTCGGCATCCTGTGCAACCTGATGGTCTGCCTGGCGGTGTGGGCGGCCTACTCCGGGCGCACCACCACCGACAAGATCGTGGCGGTCACGATGCCGATCGCGCTCTTCGTCGCAACCGGCTTCGAGCACTCGGTCGCCAACATGTTCATGATCCCGCTCGCGCTGCTGATCAAGGGCCACGCAGGGGCGGACTTCTGGTCGACCAGCGGCCTCGACGTCAGTGCGTACGGCGACCTCACCTGGTCGTCGTTCTTCGTCGACAACCTGCTGCCGGTGACGCTCGGCAACATCGTCGGCGGCGGGGTGATGATCGGCATCTTGTACTGGACGATCTTCCACCTCCTCCCGAGCCGCAAAGCCGCCTCGGCCGGCGAGTGACGGTAGCCTACTGCCGCCATGCTCGAACGTTTCCGTGCCTTCTGGACCAAGGTCCTCTCGCCGATCGCCCACCTGCTGCTCCGGATGGGCGTCAGCCCTGACGCCGTGACCCTCGTCGGCACCATCGGCGTGGCCGCGGGGGCCCTCGTGTTCTTCCCCCAGGGGATGCTGCTGACCGGGGTGCTGGTGATCACCGCGTTCGTCTTCAGCGACCTCCTCGACGGCTACATGGCCCGCACCTCGGGCCGGGTGAGCAAGTTCGGTGCGTTCTGGGACTCCACGCTCGACCGGATCGGCGACGGCGCGATCTTCATCGGGCTCGCGCTGTACTTCGCCTGGGAGGAGCCCAGCAGGCTCTACCTGGTGCTCAGCCTGGTCTGCCTGTTGATGGGTGGGGTGACGTCGTACGCCCGCTCCCGCGGCGAGACGCTCGGGTTCTCCGTCAAGGTCGGCATCGCGGAGCGGGCCGACCGGTTGGTCGCGATCTTGGTGATGACGGGACTGAGCGCGATCTTCGACCTGCCGGTGCTGCTCTACATCGCCCTGTGGGCGCTCGCCGCTGCATCGACCATCACGGTCGGTCAACGCGTGTGGGTCGTCCGCAAGCAGGCACTGGCCGAAGCCGGCACGACGACCGGCACTACGATCTGAGCATGGTCGAGAGCAACACCACCGCAGCGGACAGCACCCCCACCACCGGCACCACGCGCGTCAAGCGCGGCATGGCCGAGATGCTGAAGGGGGGCGTGATCATGGATGTGGTCACGCCGGACCAGGCGAAGATCGCCGAGGACGCCGGCGCGGTCGCGGTGATGGCGCTCGAGCGCGTGCCCGCCGACATCCGGGCCCAGGGCGGCGTCTCGCGGATGAGCGACCCCGACATGATCGACGGCATCATCGAGGCGGTCTCGATCCCGGTGATGGCCAAGGCCCGGATCGGGCACTTCGCCGAGGCCCAGGTGCTGCAGGCGCTCGGCGTCGACTACGTCGACGAGTCCGAGGTGCTGACCCCGGCCGACTACGCCAACCACATCGACAAGTGGGCGTTCACCGTCCCGTTCGTGTGCGGTGCGACCAACCTCGGTGAGGCGCTGCGGCGGATCACCGAGGGCGCGGCGATGATCCGGTCCAAGGGCGAGGCGGGCACCGGTGACGTCTCCAACGCCGTGACGCACATGCGCACGATCCGCCGGGAGATCCGGCGTCTGGGTGCGCTCGAGCCCGACGAGCTGTTCGTGGCGGCCAAGGAGCTGCAGGCGCCGTACGACCTGGTCAAGGAGGTCGCCGAGGCCGGCAAGCTGCCGGTGGTGCTGTTCACCGCGGGCGGCATCGCGACGCCCGCTGACGCGGCGATGATGATGCAGCTCGGTGCGGAGGGCGTGTTCGTCGGCTCGGGCATCTTCAAGTCCGGCAACCCGGCGCAGCGCGCCGAGGCGATCGTCAAGGCCACCACCTTCCACGACGACCCCGACGTGGTCGCCAAGGTCTCGCGCGGTCTCGGCGAGGCCATGGTCGGCATCAATGTCGAGGAGATCCCGCAGCCGCACCGGCTCGCCGAGCGCGGTTGGTGACGCCCTTTTCGGACGGCGTTCCTCTACAACACATTCTGTAATAAAGCAAGCATTTCCTACGATTCGGCGCGTCGATGCCGAGTTGGAACTCGACATGTCCATTTCCGGGAATGGACCACCATTCGAGTTCCAGAGGAAATGACCATGAAGAAGACAACCAAAGGCGCACTCGCCGCCGTCGCCGGCGGCACGATGCTGTTCGGCGGCGCAGGCTCGCTCGCGTACTGGTCGGGCACCTCGACCGTCACCGGTTCGACCATCGACTCCGGCACGATCACCTTGAGCGCGCCGGACTGCTCCGTAGCCAGCGGAACGCACGACTGGCTCCTCGACAACACCGACCCGTTCGACGCGCTCAACGACACGATCGTCCCCGGTGACACCATCACCAAGGTCTGCGACATCGCGCTCCACATGGACGGCAAGCACATCGGCGCGACGTTGGCGATCGACCCCGCGGTCTTCGGCAGCCCCAACGTGCTCACCGGTGAGCTGGTGCCGACCGCGACCTTCCTCGTCGACGGCTCGCCCTACGCCCCGATCACCGCGGCAGGCGACTACGTCGTCCGAGCCACGATCACCGTCGACTTCGACTTCGCCGCGGCCACCAACGGGTCCCAGGCGCTCAGTGCCGTTCTCGACGACATCGCCGTGACCACCACGCAGACGCACGACACGGCGTCCTGATCCGATGACCACGCTCGTCGCCGGGCGGCACGCCGCGGTCGAGAGTCCGGCGCCCGGCCCGGTACGAGGTGTCCTGCCGTGGCTCGGGCAGGTGCTGGCCTGGGCCGTGATGCTCGGGATCGGCGCGGTCCTGCTCGTGTCGCTGATGGTGCCTCGGATCGCCGGGGCCACGACGTACGTCATCGAGACGGGCTCGATGAGGCCAGACCTCCCGCCGGGAACGATGGTGGCGGTCCGGCCAGTCGATGCGAGTGCCGTGCGGGTAGGTGACGTGATCACCTACCAGCTGCGATCGGGCGACCCGACCGTCGTCACCCACCGGGTGGTCGCCATCGGCTACGACGCGGCCGGCCGGATGCGCTGGAGCACCCAGGGCGACGCCAACAACACGGCCGACGCTGCGTGGGTCCGTCCGGCGCAGCTGCGGGGTCGGCTCTGGTACGCCGTCCCGTACCTCGGCTACGTGACCTCCGTGGTCACCCAGCAGCAGCGCGGCGTCCTCGTGGGTCTCGGCGCCCTCGGCCTCGGCGGCTACGCCCTGCTGCAGTTCCACGGGGCGTGGCGCGACCGGCGGCGTCACCGGGCGCCCCGACGCGGCGAGATGGGCGCCGAGAGGTAGCGATGACGGGCAGGCGAGCCGGACCGGCCCGGTGTCGGCACCTGCCGCGGCGCAGGCTGCGGCGGGCGCTGATGTCTGCCCAGGTTCGCGCGGCGCTCGGCCTCGGCGTGGTGCTGTCCGTCGGAGTCACGGGCACCTTCGCGTACTGGACGGACGCGGTCGCGATCAGCGGTACGACGCTGACCGGCGGCACCATCGACCTCCGGGCCGACGACAGCGATGCGCTCGCGGGCTACTCCACGCTCAGCCTCGCGACGATGGTCCCGGGCAGCGCGACTGCCGCGGTGCTGACGATCAGGAACGCCGGGACCTCGCCGCTGAAGTACACCGCGGCCTCGACGGCGACCGACCCGGACGGCAAGAGCCTGCGGGACAGCCTCGTGGTGAAGGTCACCGGCGATGCGGTCGTCGCGGGCGCGGCGCCGTCGGCCACGTGCCCGGGGGCCGCGCTGCCCGGAGCGCAGACCACGGTGAACGGGCCGCTCCTCTCCACGGGCCGGCTGCTCGCCGCCGGCGCGACCGAGACCGTGTGCATCCAGGTCACGCTCGACCCCGCGGCCGCGAGTGCGCTGCAGGGTGCGACCACGGACGTCGTGCTCACCTTCGACGCCACCTCGGACGTGTTGTCATGATCGGGCCGAGCCGCGTCACCGCCGGCGTACGGCAGACCGTGCTGTGGGTCGGCGCGGCCGCCGGTGTGCTGTGCATCCTGGTCACCCTCGCCGCCGCCGGCTTCGGGCTCCGGCCGCTGGTGTTCCGGTCGGGCTCGATGGCTCCGGCGATCGACTCCGGCGCTCTGGCGATCGCGCACCGGGTGGACGCCGGCCACCTGCGCCGCGCCGACGTCGTCTCGGTGCCCACCCCCGGTGGGCAGCGAGTCACCCACCGGATCGTCTCGATCGAGCACGTCGGCCCGCAGGCGGTCGTGCGGCTCAAGGGCGACGCCAACGAGGCGGCCGACGCAACGCCGTACGTCGTGCACGATGCCGACGTCGTGCTGTTCTCGGTGCCGAGGGTCGGCACCGCGGTCGCCTGGCTGACCTCACCCGCCGGACTGTTCGCGCTCGGCCTCTACGCGGCCTACCTGGCCTCGGTGATCCTGCGTGGCGACACCCGGCGCCCCCGCGCAGGGCGTCGGCGCAAGGAGGCCGGCCGCCACCGTGGTGCCCTGCCGGCGCTCACCCTGCCGCTCACGGCGATCACCCTGGTCGCCGGCGTGCTGAGCCTCGGTCGGACCGAGTCGACCCTGGCGGCGTGGACCGACCCGGTCTCGGTCTCGGGCACCACGCAGACGGCGTACACCGTGCCTGCGCCAGGGGGCGGCAGCTGCGAGGCCTTCCCCGGCGGCAGTGACACCACGCGCGGCGTCGACCTCACCTGGCCCGCTGTGGCGGCGCCGCTTCCGCCGGTCGCCTACTCCGCGTCCGTGAGCGGCCTGAACGGGGAGACCGCCGAGTTCGTGCAGATCGGGGCGGACGTGCAGCTCCAGGTGCGCTACGACCCCAGCGTGGTCGCCAACCAGGGTCAGACGGTGACGGTCACCGCGACCCCTGCGCTGGCGGGCACGTCCAGCTGGACCGGCCCGTCGACGACCTGGACGTTCCGGACAGGTGGGACCTCCTCCCAGCCTGTCTGTGCGTGACGCGACCCCTGCGGACCTCGTGACGACGATGGCGGTGTCACCGGCGTTCGGGTCACCACCTACGATCCAGGCGTGTCCGCTCCGACCGTCGGTGTCTTCGCCCTGCAGGGTGACGTGCGTGAGCACCTGCGCGTGCTCCGCGACCTGGGCGTCGACGCGGTCGCCGTACGCCGCGAGCGGGAGCTCGACGCGTGCGACGGCTTCGTCATCCCCGGAGGCGAGTCGACGACGATGGCCAAGCTGGCCCGCACGTTCGACCTCTTCGAGCCGATCCGGCAGCGGATCAAGGGCGGCATGCCGGCGTTCGGGACCTGCGCCGGGATGATCCTGCTGGCCGACCGGATCGAGGACGGCGCCCACGACCAGGAGACCCTCGGGGGACTCGACATCACCGTGCGGCGCAACGCGTTCGGGCGCCAGGTCGACTCGTTCGAGGGCGACGTCGAGGTCACCGGTCTGGACGCTCCCGTGCACGCGATCTTCATCCGCGCGCCGTGGGTCGAGGCGGTCGGCGACACGGTCGAGGTGCTCGCCCGTGTCGAGCAGGGTGCGGCCGCGGGTAGGATCGTCGCGGTCCGTCAGGGTTCGCTGATGGCGACGTCGTTCCACCCCGAGGTGGGTGGCGACTCCCGGGTCCACCGCTTGTTCGTGGACCTGGTCACCGCAGAGAGATAGGGATACGCCATGTCTGGCCACTCCAAGTGGGCGACCACGAAGCACAAGAAGGCCGCGATCGACGCCAAGCGCGGCAAGCTGTTCGCCAAGCTGATCAAGAACATCGAGATCGCGGCGAAGATGGGAGGTCCCGACCTCTCCGGCAACCCGACCCTCTACGACGCGGTCCAGAAGGCGAAGAAGCAGTCGGTCCCGAACAAGAACATCGACTCCGCGGTCAAGCGCGGCGGTGGTCTCGAGAGCGGCGGCGTCGACTACGAGACGATCATGTACGAGGTCTACGGCCCCCAGGGCGTGGCACTGCTCGTCGAGTGCCTCACCGACAACCGCAACCGCGCCGCGATGGAGGTCCGCACGGCGGTCACCCGCAACGGCGGCACCATGGCCGACCCCGGCTCCGTCTCCCGCCTGTTCACCCGCAAGGGCGTCGTGGTGGTGGAGAAGACTCAGGAGCGCGGCGGCAAGCCGTGGGAGATCACCGAGGACGACATCCTCGAGGCCACCCTCGACGCGGGTGCCGAGGAGGTCGACGACCTCGGCGACACCTTCGAGATCCAGTCGGAGGCCTCCGACGTGGTCGCGGTGCGTACGGCGCTGCAGGCCGCTGGCATCGACTACGACTCCGCCGAGGTGCAGTTCGTCGCGACGCTCGACATCCCGGTCGGGGAGGTCGACGTCGCGGGCAAGGTGTTCCGCCTGGTCGACGCCGTCGACGACCTCGACGACGTCCAGAACGTCTACACCAACGCCGACATCCCCGATGACGTCATGGAGTCCATCGACGCGTGAGCGTGTCTTCCCGCGATCGGGGGAGCAGGCGGCTAGCGTGACCTCCGAACACCTGTTCGGACGGAAGGTCACCACATGCGCGTGCTCGGCATCGACCCGGGCCTGACCCGCTGCGGCATGGGCGTGGTCGACGGCTCGATGGGGCGACCGCTGACGCTCGTGGACGTCAACGTGCTGCGGACCTCGGCCGACCTCCCGGTGCCGCAGCGGCTGGTGACCATCGAGCGTGGCGTCGAGGCGTGGCTCGAGGAGTACGCCCCCGACGCGGTGGCGATCGAGCGAGTCTTCGCCCGCTCCGACGTCAGCACGGTGATGGGCACCGCCCAGGCGAGCGGCATCGCGATGGTGGTGGCCGCCCGGCGCGGGCTGCCGATCGCCCTGCACACGCCGAGCGAGGTCAAGGCCGCGGTGTCGGGCAACGGCCGGGCCGACAAGGCCCAGGTCGGTGCGATGGTGACCCGCATCCTCCGTCTCGACACGATGCCCAAGCCGGCGGACGCCGCCGACGCGCTCGCGTTGGCGATCACCCACATCTGGCGGGGTGGCGCGCAGGCCCGGATCGACGCGGCGGTCGCCGCGGCCCGCCAGCAAGTGAGGAGCAGATCGTGATCGCCTTCGTGCGCGGCCAGGTGGCCGCCGTGACCCTCTCGAGCGCCGTGGTCGAGGTCGGGGGAGTCGGCCTCGACGTGATGTGCACGCCGGGCACCCTGGCCACCCTCCGCGTCGGCCAGCAGGCCACCCTGCCCACCAGCATGGTGGTCCGCGAGGACTCCCTGACGCTGTTCGGATTCGCCGACGACGACGAGAAGCAGACGTTCGAGCTGCTGCAGACGGCTTCGGGCGTCGGCCCGAAGCTCGCTCAGTCCATGCTGGCCGTGCTGTCGCCCGACGACCTGCGCCTGGCGATCGCCGGTGACGACGTCAAGACACTCACCCGGGTCCCGGGCATCGGGCAGAAGGGCGCCCAGCGCATCATCCTGGAGCTCCGCGACCGGATCGGCGCCCCGACGGGTGCCGGCCACCGCCCGGCAGCTCCCGCGCCCGGAGCCGTCTGGCGCGACCAGGTGCACCAGGGCCTGGTCGGCCTGGGCTGGCCGGCGCGCGACGCCGAGAAGGCGGTCGAGGCCGTGGCCCCCGAGGCCGGCGATGCACCCGACGTGGCAGCTCTGCTCCGGGCCGCCCTGCGCACGCTGAGCAAGGCGTGAGCCGATGACCTTTCACGAGGAGGACCTCGACGAGACCGAGGCCACCCACTACCGATCGCTGACGGCCGTCGAGGCGGACGGCGACGAGCGGGCGGTCGAGGCCGCCCTGCGGCCGCGGACCCTCGACGAGGTCATCGGGCAGGTGCGCGTCCGCGACCAGCTCGGCCTCGTGCTCGAAGCGGCTCGGCGCCGCGGGCGAGCACCCGACCACGTGCTGCTCTCCGGTCCGCCCGGCCTCGGCAAGACGACGCTGGCGATGATCATCGCCGGCGAGATGAGCACGCCGCTGCGGCTGACCAGCGGGCCGGCCATCACGCACGCCGGTGACCTCGCGGCCATCCTCTCGGGCATGAACGAGGGCGACGTCCTCTTCGTCGACGAGATCCACCGGATGTCGCGCCCGGCCGAGGAGATGCTCTACATGGCGATGGAGGACTTCCGGGTCGACGTCGTCATCGGCAAGGGCCCCGGCGCGACCGCGATCCCCTTGGAGATCCCGCCGTTCACCCTGGTGGGTGCCACCACCCGCGCCGGCCTGCTGCCCGGGCCGCTGCGCGACCGCTTCGGCTTCACCGCGCACCTGGAGTTCTACGAGCCCGACGAGCTCGACACGATCATCCAGCGCTCGGCCCGGCTGCTCGACGTGCACGCGGTCGCCGACGGCACCGCCGAGATCGCGTCCCGATCCCGCGGCACGCCGCGGATCGCCAACCGCCTGCTGCGCCGGGTCCGCGACTACGCCCAGGTGCGCGCCGACGGGGTCGTCACGCTGCCGGTCGCGCGGGCGGCGCTCGATCTCTACGAGGTCGACCGGCTCGGCCTCGACCGGCTCGACCGGGCGGTGCTCGACGTACTCTGCCGACGCTTCGGCGGCGGCCCGGTCGGTGTGTCCACCCTGGCCGTGGCGGTGGGGGAGGAGCGCGAGACCGTCGAAGAGGTCGCCGAGCCGTTCCTGGTCCGCAACGGCTTCCTGGCCCGGACCCCGCGCGGTCGGGTGGCGACGCCGGCGGCCTGGCAGCACCTCGGCCTGACGGCGCCGCCGACGCTGACGTTCCCCGAAGCCGACGCGCCGCT
The DNA here is from genome assembly GCF_057747975.1 of Nocardia sp. 149-1B. NCBI lineage: Bacteria > Bacillati > Actinomycetota > Actinomycetes > Mycobacteriales > Nocardiaceae > Nocardia > Nocardia sp. 149-1B. Next base: position 2,527,973 of record NZ_CM173233.1, on the reverse strand, counting down.
GTTCGAGGACTGACTCGCGAGAGGACCCGGATTCGCGGCCCGACCCGCCCACCCGGTTATGCTTGCCCGTCGACCGGCCCGGTCTGGGCCGCGTATCCGGCGAGCCCGCTCGCGAGCCCGCCGATGCATGTCGTGAGGTCGTTCGAGAGGTTGTCCCGTGGTAGAGCTGCTGCCGCTTGTCGGCATCGCGCTGCTCTTCTGGCTGTTCCTGATCCGGCCGATGAGTCGTCGCCAGAAGGAACTCCGGCGGATGCAGTCGTCGTTGTCCGTAGGGGACGAGGTCATGCTGACCTCCGGCGTGTACGGCGAGGTGCGCGAGCTCGAGGATGACCACGTGATGGTCGAGGTCGCGCCCGGCGTGACGATCAAGGTCGCGCGCGGTGCGGTCGGAACCATCCTCACCCAGACCGACGAGCAGTACGACGAGCCCGACGAGCACGACCAGACCGATGACCAGCCGGGGACGATCTCCGGCCCGGAGGAGAGCTGACATGGCACGCAAGGCGTTCCGCCCCGGACGCACCCTCGTGGTGTTCTTCCTGGTGGTGGTGGTCTCCTACGGACTGGTGGCCCTCGGGGGCACCTGGAAGCCCGAGCTCGGGCTCGACCTCAAGGGCGGCACCCGCATCACGATGACCGCCAACGGCAGCCCGAAGGCGGACCAGCTCGACGAGGCCGCCTCGATCATCGACCAGCGGGTCAACAGCACCGGTGTCGCCGAGGCGGAGGTGACCACCCAGGGCAACAAGTACATCGTGGTCGAGATCCCCGGACCGACCAACGACAACCTCGTCGGCCTGGCGACCCGGACCGCCCAACTGCGATTCCGCGTCGTGGCGTGCAGTAGCCAGATCCCCGGTCCCTGCGGCACGGCCAGCTCGCCGCTGCCGGGCGATGGCTCGTCGCTCCTCCCGTCGGGGTCCCCGTCTGCCGAGTCCTCCGGCTCCCCGTCGGCCAAGCCCTCCGACAAGGCCAGCGGGAAGCCTAAGAACCGACCCGGCGTGCTCGCGAAGCCTGCCAAGAAGCCCTCGAAGACGCCGTCGCCCAGCGGCTCGACGACCTCGACGACCTCGACGCCGACGGGCTCACCCGCCAGCTCGCCCAGCGAGTCACCGACGGACACCGCCTCCGACGCTCCGAGCGGCGAGTCCGGTGACAAGGCGCAGATGGCGCTGAAGTTCATGACCGACCCTGGCCAGGAAGCGATCGCGGCCTACAACGCCTACAGCTGTCCCGCGAAGCAGCCGGTCGTCGACGACGCCGGAAAGTTCCTGGTCACCTGCGGCGTGGAGGCCGAGGGCGAGGCGAACGTCAAGTTCCTGCTCTCTCCGGCGGCGATCGAGGGCACCGATCTCAAGAGCGCGTCAGCGCAGCCGCCCGGGGCAACGCAGGGGGGAGTCGCGTGGACCGTCAACTTGACGCTGGGCGGCGAGGGCAAGGGCGTCTTCGCTGACCTCTCGCAGGCAATGCAGAACAAGAGTGGTGAGCAGTTCGCCGTCGTTCTCGACGGACAGGTGATCAACCACCCCGGCTTCAACGGTTACATCCCCAGCGGGGATGCCGAGATCTCCGGCAACTTCACCAAGTCTTCGGCGCAGTCGTTGGCCACCAGCCTCAAGTTCGGCGCACTGCCGATCTCCTTCGCGAAGGACGGCACGCAGGTCGACGAGATCGGCGCGACGCTGGCCGGTGACCAGCTCTCCGCGGGCATCACCGCCGGCATCGTCGGTCTGATCCTGGTGATGATCTACTGCCTGCTCTACTACCGCGGCCTCGGCGTGGTCGTGATCGCCTCGCTGATCGTGGCGGGCGTCGTGACGTACTCGCTCGTGCTGTTGCTCAGCAAGACCGCTGGCTTCACGTTGACCTTGCCGGGCATCGCCGGACTGATCGTCGCGGTCGGCATCACCGCCGACTCGTTCATCGTCTACTTCGAACGCATCCGCGACGAGATGCGCGACGGCAAGTCGATGCGAGTCGCGGTGCAGGCCGGCTGGAAGCGCGCCCGGAACACCTGTCTGGCCGCGGACACCGTCTCGCTGCTCGCGGCGGTCGTGCTCTACATCTTCGCCGCCGGCGTGGTGAAGGGCTTCGCCTTCACGCTGGGTCTCTCCACCCTGATCGACCTGGCGATCTTCTTCTGGTTCACCCATCCGCTGGTGACCGTGCTGGGCGGGCACCGCTTCTTCAACCAGGGACACAAGCTCTCCGGGCTGGACGCCGAGGCCCTCGGCGTCGACCGGATCAACACCGTGGGAGGGAGGGCCTGATGGGCAAGTTCTCGCGATTGGGCAACCACCTCTACTCGGGTCAGAAGTCGATCGACTTCGTCGGCCGCAAGTGGCTCTGGTATGCCATCTCCGGCGTCATCGTGCTGGTCTCGGGCGTGGCCCTGATGGTCAAGCCGCTCGACATGGGCATCGAGTTCGTCGGTGGCGCCGAGTACAAGGTCAGCGGCATCGCCGACCTCAACCAGGGCCTCGTGGACGACGTGCGGACTGCCGTCGCCGACACCGGCATCGACGCCGCCAAGCAGCCAGTCGTCAGCAGCACCGGCAAGGACGGGATCCTGATCCAGGTCAAGTCCGTGACCAGCAGTGAGAGCACCGAGATCAAGTCCGTCATCAAGGACAAGACGGGCACCACGGACAAGCAGATCAACTCCCAAGAGGTCGGGCCCAGCTGGGGCAAGGAGATCGCCAAGCGATCGCTCACAGGCCTCGTGGTCTTCCTGGTGCTGGTCGTGCTCTTCATCTGGGCCTACTTCCGCGAGTGGAAGATGTCCGTGGCGGCGATCGTGGCGCTGGCGCACGACGTGGTGATCACGATCGGCGTCTACGCGCTCTCGGGCTTCGAGGTGACGCCGGCGACGGTCACCGGCGTGCTGACGATCCTCGGCTTCTCGCTCTACGACACCGTGGTGGTGTTCGACAAGGTGCGCGAGAACACCAGGAACCTCCGCGAGAGCCGCACGACCTACGCCAAGGCCGCCAACCTCGCGGTCAACCAGACGCTGGTGCGCTCGATCAACACCTCGATCGTGGCGCTCATCCCGGTGGCGGCGATCCTGTACGTCGGCGCGGTCCAGCTCGGCGCCAGCACGCTGAAGGACCTCGCGCTCGCGCTGCTTGTCGGCATGGCCGCCGGTGCCTACTCGTCGATCTTCATCGCGACCCCCCTGGTCGTCCAGCTCAAGGCCGGTGAGACCGACGTGGTCCAGGCCGAGAAGCGCGACAAGGCGCGACAGAAGAAGATCGAGGCCGACCGCTACGCGGCGGTGCCGACCTTCAGCGAGGACATGCCGATCGCGGCCGAGCCCGGTGACTCCGACGAGCTCGGTGACGCTCCGGTGTCCCGGCCGGCGGCCCCGGCCCGTGAGCCTCGTGCCCCGAGCGAGCCCGGGCGCGGCCGCGTGGCCCCCCAGTCCCGTGGACCGGTGCGGCCCTCGGGCGCGGCGGGTCGGCAGCAGCCGACCCGTGAGCCGCGGTCCAAGCGGGGCAAGAAGTGACGCTGCCCGCCGCTGAGGTGGCCGGGGTGGCGGACGCGCTCGCGCTGATCGCGGACGTGCCAGACTTCCCCGAGCCCGGGATCCTGTTCAAGGACATCACCCCGCTGCTCGCCGACCCGGGCGCCCTGGCGGCGGTCGTGGCCGCGCTGGCCGCCCCGGGACGTGACGAGACCGGTGCCGTGGTCGTCGACAAGGTCCTCGGCATGGAGTCGCGCGGGTTCATCCTCGGCGCGCCCGTGGCGCTGGCGCTGGGCGTGGGCTTCGTGCCGGTCCGCAAGGCCGGCAAGCTCCCGCGCGCGACGTACGCCGTCTCCTACGCCCTCGAGTACGGCGAAGCCACGCTCGAGGTCCACCAGGACGCGCTCGCACCGGGGGACCGGGTGCTGCTCGTCGACGACGTGCTCGCCACCGGCGGGACGGCGAAGGCGACCATCGACCTGGTCGAGCAGTGCGGGGCGAGCGTGCACGCCGTGGCGATGCTGATGGAGCTCGGCTTCCTCTCCGGACGGCAGGCGATCGGGTCGACGCCGCTGACGTCGTTGCTGGTCGTCTGAATCGACGCGACCGCAGTTTAGGACTCGTCGGTAGCGGGCACGCGACGAGCTGACCACTGAACGCAACGTCTCGGAGGACCCGTGAAGCGTGTACTGCTCGTCTCATTCGTCGGAGTGTTCAGCTTGTTGCTGAGCATGGTGGCACTCGGTCCGACAGCAAGCGCGGACACCACGTCGGTGCCGTTCCAGGGAATGAAGCTGCTCCCCAAGAAGTGCAAGACCCCCGGGTCCTATCGCGTCGTCAAGACGGTCAAGCGCGCCCCTCGCGAGTCCGACACGCCCGCCTGGTACTGGGTCGAGACGAGTCAATCGGCCACCGGACACCTGAAGACGCAGACCTACGTGAAGAACTCCTGGCGCGACTACGAGGTCGGGATCTTGTGCAACAGCGCCCACGACAAGTACCGCATCACGGACCCGGTCACCTACCTTCACAAGACGCGCAGTGTCTTCCTCAACTGCTACGGCGGGAGTTGTCAGCTCCTCTTCACCCGAACATCGGATTGGGCGAAGGGCTATTGCATGCGTGGCGAGGACGGAAAGTACTGCGTGAACTACTGAGGTCCATCGCGGTGCTGCGCCTGCGGGCGCAGCACCGCGAGCCCGGGCTACGTAGACTGAACGAGTGACCGAGGAACGCACCGCCCCGCCCGAACAGGAGCGGCGCGCCTCGGAGCCGGCGCCGTCGACCAGATCGATGCGGGCGCGGTTCGCCCGGATGGGCACCCGCAACCAGGGCGCCAACCCGGTGCTGGAGCCGTTGTTCCGGTCGGTGCGCGCCAACCACCCCAAGGCCGACCTGGCGCTGCTGGAGCGGGCCTACGCCACCGCCGAGCGGATGCACGGGACCCAGACGCGCAAGAGCGGTGACCCCTACATCACCCACCCGCTCGCGGTGACGACGATCCTCGCCGACATCGGCATGACCGAGCCGACGCTCGCCGCGGCTCTGCTCCACGACACGGTCGAGGACACGCCGTACACGCTCGAGCAGGTGCGCCACGACTTCGGCGACGAGATCGCGCTGCTGGTCGACGGCGTGACCAAGCTCGACAAGGTCAAGTACGGCGACTCCGCGCAGGCCGAGACCATCCGCAAGATGATCGTCGCGATGTCGCGCGACATCCGGGTGCTGGTCATCAAGCTCGCCGACCGGCTGCACAACATGCGCACGCTGCGCTACGTCCGCCAGGAGACCCAGGAGCGGGTCGCGCGCGAGACCCTCGACATCTACGCCCCGCTCGCGCACCGGCTCGGCATGAACACGATCAAGTGGGAGCTCGAGGACCTCGCGTTCGCGACCCTGCACCCGAAGATCTACGACGAGATCGTCCGAATGGTCGCCGAGCGCGCACCGTCGCGCGACCAGTTCCTCGCCGAGGTGATCGCCCAGGTCGAGACCGACCTGCGCGAGGCGAAGCTGAAGGCCGCGGTCACCGGTCGACCCAAGCACTACTACTCGATCTACCAGAAGATGATCGTCGGGGGCCGGGAGTTCTCCGACATCTACGACCTGGTCGGCATCCGCGTCCTCGTCGAGAACGACCGCGACTGCTACACCGTCCTCGGCATCCTGCACGCCCGGTGGAACCCGGTCCTCGGCCGGTTCAAGGACTACGTCGCGATGCCGAAGTTCAACATGTACCAGTCGCTGCACACGACGGTGATCGGCCCGCAGGGCAAGCCCGTCGAGCTGCAGATCCGCACGTTCGCGATGCACCGCCGTGCGGAGTACGGCGTCGCCGCGCACTGGAAGTACAAGGAGGACGGCCGCGCCGGCGTCGACACCGAGCGCCCCGGCGACCTCGACGACATGACGTGGGTCCGCCAGCTGCTCGACTGGCAGAACGAGGTCGAGGACCCGGGGGAGTTCCTGGAGTCGCTGCGCTTCGAGATCAACCGGGCGGAGGTCTACGTCTTCACCCCGCGCGGTGACGTGATCGCGCTGCCGACCGGCGCGACCCCCGTCGACTTCGCGTACGCCGTCCACACCGAGGTCGGCCACCACACCATCGGCGCGCGGGTCAACGGTCGCCTGGTGCCGCTGGAGTCCGCGCTCGAGAACGGCGACGTGGTCGAGGTCTTCACCTCCAAGGCCCCCACGGCGGCACCGTCACGCGACTGGCTGGGCTTCGTGAAGTCCCCTCGCGCGAAGTCCAAGATCCGGCAGTGGTTCACCAAGGAGCGCCGCGAGGAGGCGATCGACCGCGGCAAGGACCAGATCGCCAAGCTGATGCGCAAGGAGGGGTTGCCTCTCAAGCGGCTGATGACCCACGAGTCGCTGATGCTGGCCGCCGGACACTTCAAGCTGGCCGACGTCTCGGCGCTGTACGCCGCAGTGGGCGAAGGCAACCTGTCGGCCCAGTCCGTCGTACGCCGGGTGATCGACGTCCATGGTGGCGATGCCGGTGCGGCCGAGGACCTGGCCGAGGGTGTCACGATCACCGGACGGCGCTCCCGGTCGAACGTCCAGCCCGGCGGCGACTCCGGGGTGATCGTCAAGGGCGCTCCGGACATCTGGGTCAAGCTCGCGAAGTGCTGCACCCCGGTGCCGCCCGACCCGATCCTGGGCTTCGTGACCAAGGGCGGGGGAGTGTCCGTGCACCGCCAGAACTGCACCAACGCCGCGAGTCTGCAGGCCCAGCCCGAGCGGCTGCTCGACGTCGAGTGGGCGCCGACCGGTCAGTCGAGCTTCTTGGTCAACATCCAGGTGGAGGCCCTCGACCGGGCCCGCCTGCTCTCCGACATCACCATGGCGCTCTCCGATGCCCACGTCGACATCCTCAGCGCCAACCTCTCGACCACCCGCGACCGGGTCGCCAAGAGCCGGTTCACCTTCGAGATGGCCGAGGCCAAGCACCTCGACAACGTCCTCAAGGCCGTGCGCTCCGTGCCCGGCGTCTTTGACGCCTACCGCGTCACTCAGTAGGGCGCCCGAAGGGCAGCTGGCCCGCCTGTCGATCTCTGGGTTGCGAGGCGGCTGCAGGTTCCTGCAACTGTGTGGTGGAGGGTCTGCAGCAATGCGACGATCGGCGCACGCGGGGCCGCTCGGCGCCGATCTCGGAAGGATCTCGGGTACATGTTCAGATCGATCTACGCGTTGTTGGCCGCCGTGGCTGTCATCCTCAGCGTCGGTGCGCCTGCTGTTGCCACTCAAGGCGACGGCGGCGGCGGCAGCCGGGCGTGCACGTCGTCGGTGACGACCAGCAAGTCGGGCGGCTACGTCTACGGCAGCTTCACGGTGTCCTGTGACTCCATCGTCTACCAGATTGACGTTCAAGGGAACATGCAGCGTGGGAACGACTCGCCCATCCACAAGGGACGCGAGTGCAACCTGGTGAAGTCGTGCACCGTCCAGCTGAAGCTGAGTGACCCGTCGGGATCGCAGGACTATGCGTTCGTGTTCGAGCCCGAGGGGGCGGTCACGTCTGTGACACTCGTGCGCTACACACAGCCCGACTACTACTGTGAGTACCTGCGATGCGGGTACGCGCTGACGACCAAGACGTACTGAGCCGCGGCTCCTCATCGAGGCGGGCAGGGGCCGATTCGGGTGTGTGCGGCCGAGGTTGGCCATCGACGCCGAGTCTGGTCCCTGCTCGGTCATGGGGGCGTCTCGCGCCACGAGCTTCTTGTCGCCGCCACCACCCAGCGGCATGCGGCATGCGGCATGCCAGCGCGCAGCCGGCGACGGCGACCCGGCCTGAGGGGGTCTCCCCGGGAGGCAGGCGTCGACGATCCCAGGCCGGAGAGTCTCGCTGGGTGCGGCCGACTTCGTCCTTGACGCACGGTCAGCTGCAGCACGCCCGTCGACGCGCATTGCCTGAGCGCGCCACGTGCGATGTCACCTACCCCTCTCGGTGTCCGCCGGGGGTCTCGAGCTGCCGGTGATGAACCTGCCGATGCTCGGACGCGGCAGTGACTGCCCGCCGGACAGCGGCGCGACGTACGCGATCGTCGCGATCTACCAGGTCAACGACACTCCCACGCCCGACCCCACCCAGTGCGACGGCCCGTATGGGGGTGGGGGCTCTGATGCCGGCCAGCTGGGGAAGGTCGCCCGTCAGCTCGGACTGCGCTGAGGCACCGACCGACCGTGGAGTCGAACGAGCGGGTCAGCCAGAGCAGTCTGCGCTGGCCCGCTCGCGGCCCCGGGGTTCTCGTGGCCTCACGACCCAGGTGGCGGCCGTGCACCCGGCAGAGAACCCGGCAGAGAACCCGGTCTGGACCGGGGTGGCAGATCGGGCCGAATGCCATGCCAGACGATGACCTTCGGCCCTAGCGTGCGCTTACCAGCTCAGCCTCGGAGGTGCCCGCATGCGCTCGTTCCGCCCATCCGGCAAGGCCGTGTTCGTCGCCGCCGCACTCGCGGCGACCCTCGTCGTCGCCGGCACGTCCGGCGCCGTGGCCGCCCGTCTGATCACGTCGCAGAACATCAAGGACGGCACGATCCAGGCCGAGGACCTGGACAACAACAGTGTCACCAACGACAAGATCGCTCGAGGCGCGGTCGACTGGGACAAGTCCCTGAGCGCAGCCACCAGGAAGCAGATCCAGTCGCTGCTCGCCGAGCCCGTCCCCGGCCCCCAGGGCGAGCCCGGTCCGGCGGGGGCTGCCGGTCCGCAGGGCCCGGCCGGCGCGATCGGTGCGCAGGGTGCGACCGGTGCGCCGGGTGCAACCGGTGCGCAGGGGCCGACCGGCGCGCCCGGTGACGGCAGCCTGGTCGCCGGCGACATCTTCGGCCTTGACGGGTACAGCGCGGCCAGCGACGGCCAGGGCCTGAGCGAGCTCTACGGTCCCCACGGCACGATCGAGCTCGAGGACGCCGGCAACTACCTGGTGTCCATGCAGGGGCTCATCGTGGACACCGGGGTCGTCCAGGCGCCGTTCCTCTTCGCCGGCGACCCGGGGTCGGACCTGGTCGCGGGACTCCTGAACGCCTGCTCGATCAGCACCGACTTCTTCGTCCCGACCTGCAACTCCACGTTCCCGGTCACCGTTCACGACGGCCACCCGGTGTCGTTGCCGGTGCTCTTCCCCTCCGAGGCTCAGGATGAGTGTGCCACGGACTGCAGCCCGCCGGCCGTGGTGCGCCTTGCCGTGTACCGGGTGGGCGGAGCCCCCTCCGACAACCTCGACCTGCCGAGCGGCGAGATCTGCAACACCGAGGACTGCGGTGTCTGCGCCTGCCCGGTTCGCCCCTCTGCCCAGTGGGAGAAGCAGGCGAAGCTGTACGTGCGCGAGCACTTCTGACGCGCACCGGCCGAGCGCCGGCGAGCGCGTCAGCCGGAGTAGTCCGCGCTGGCGCGCTTCGCCGTCTCGAGGAACATCTGCCGCGAGGCGAGGTTGTCCTCGAGGTCCTTGATCAACTTCCCGTTCCCGGCGGCCCGGGCCTTCTCGAGATCGGCCTCGACCTTGGCGATCGCGGCCTCCAGCTTGGAGACCATGTCGTCGGCACGGGCGGACTTCTCCGGGTCCGAGCGGCGCCACTGCTCCTCCTCGACCCCGCGGATCTCCTGCTCGATCTTGCGGATGCGGCCCTCGAGCTCCTTCATCCGCTCACGCGGGACCTTGCCGGCGGCGTCCCACCGCTCGGCGATGTCACGGAAGGCCCGCTTCGCGGCGTCGAGGTCGGTCACCGGCACCAGCGCCTCGGCCTCGACGAGCAGCTGCTCCTTGACCACGGCATTGGCGGCGAACTCCTGGTCCTGCTCGGCCGCGGCCGCGTCCCGGGCCCCGAAGAACGCGTCCTGGGCGCCTCGGAAGCGCTTCCACAGGGCGTCGTCCACCTCGCGCTGCGCGGGGCCCGCGGCCTTCCACTCGCGCATGAGGTCGCGGTAACGGCCCGCCGTCGGACCCCAGTCGGTCGACGTGGCGAGCTCCTCGGCCTGGGTCGCGAGTCGCTCCTTGACGGCCCGGGCGGCGTCGCGCTTCTCGTGCTGCTCGGAGAAGTGGGCCTTGCGGCGACGGGTGTACGCCGTACGTGCCGTGGAGAACCGGCGCCACAGCGCATCGTCGGAGGACCGGTCGATACGGGGGAGCGCCTTCCACTCGTCGAGCAGCTCGCGCATCCGGTTCGCGCCGTTGCGCCAGTCGGATCCCTCGGCGAGCTTCTCGGCCTCCGCGACGATCCGCTCCTTGTTGGCGCGCGACTCAGCGGACCGCTGGGCCCGCTCGGCCTTGCGCGCCTCGCGCTGCTGCTCCAGCACGGGAGCGAGCGCCTCCAGCCGCGCGGTGAGTGCGGCGAGGTCTCCGACCGCGTTCGCCTCGGTGACCTGGGTCTGCACCGTCCGCACGGAGGCCGCGGCCTCTTCGGGGGCCATCACGCCGGACTGGATCCGCTTCTCCAGCAGCTCGACCTCGAACGCCAGCGCGGCGTAGCGCTCGGTGAAGAAGTTCAAGGCCTCGTCGGGCGTGCCCTCGGGGTACTGACCCACGGCGCGTTCCCCGTCGGGGGTCTTGACAAAGACCGTCCCGTCGTCCGCGACACGACCCCATTCATGGCTCGTCACAGGTGATCCTCTTCGCTCGACGACGGACGCAGGCAGCCATGCTACCGACGTGGCGCCGCATGTGTGCGGAAGGTCGCTGTGCCCTGCGCCTGCGGGACCAGCGACTCTGCCGCCGAACGGTCCGAATGCCTACGGTCGAGGTGAAGAGGCACATCCCTGCGGCAGAGAGGGGTTGTCATGAACAACCGCCGTCGCAGCGTGGCCGCTCTCGTGGGCGCCGCCGCGCTCCTGGGTTTGTCCGTCACGGGCGTGGGGCCCGTCCATGCCGGGGATCCGCCCGAGGCGGAGACGCCTCTCGAACGGGTCAACGCCTTGGTCCAGCCCAGCATCGTGTACCTCCAGCAGGACTGGTCGGGCTACATCTTCGACAAGGCCAACAAGACGTACCTCAACGCGGGCCAGCCGTTCCAGGTGTCGTTCCAGTGCACCGGCTTCGTGGTCAACCCGGATGGCTACATCGCCACCGCCGGACACTGCGTCGACCTCGAGGAGGTCAAGCCGGTGTTCTTCCAGACGGCCGCGCAGTGGGCCGTCGACAACGGCTACTACCTCGACGCGACGCTGACGGCCGACGACATCTTGGCCTTCCAGGACTTCCGCGTGGAGACGATGGACCGGCTCAACCGCGCGGACCTCGTCATCCAGGTCGGGTGGGGCGCGGCCGCGTCCGGGATCCAGACGGCCGAGGTGCGTCGGGCGCGGGTGGTCGGCAGTCGCGGCCCCGCTGCCGGTGACGTCGCGCTGCTCAAGGTCGAGGCCACCGGTCTCAATGCGCTGCCCCTGTCGGAGGACGAGATCGAGGTCGGGACAGAGGTGGTCTCGATCGGCTACCCCGCCTCGGTGGACAGCGTGACGGACCCCGACCTCACGCCGAGCTTCAAGGACGGGTCCATCAGCTCGGTCAAGACCGTGCAGGGCGGCCTGCTGTCGGTCTACGAGATCTCGGCAGCCGTGTCCGGCGGCATGAGCGGCGGCCCCACGGTGGATCTCGACGGTCGCGTCGTCGGCGTCAACAGCTTCGGGATCACCGGCGAGACCCAGCCCTTCAACTTCGTCCGGCCCTCCGACCAGCTCGCGGAGCTGATGGCGGGCGCGGGCGTGGACAACCTGCTGAGCGAGTCGACCACGGCCTATCGGGACGGGTTGGCGGCGTACTGGGCGGGGGAGAAGGCCACGGCGGTCACCAAGCTCGCCGCCGTCGTCGACGACCAGCCGAGCAACGAGCTCGCCGCCAAGTACCTCGACAAGGCCGAGGGCCTGCCGGATCCGCCGCCCCCTGAGGACACCGGCTCCGACCTGCCGGTCGCCGCGGTCGTCGCGGGCGCAGTCGTGCTCGCCGCCGGCGCAGGCGTCGCGGTGCTGCTCCTGCTCCGTCGGCGGGGACGCGTAGCGGCGACCGCGAACGTCGGTACCCCGCCTGAGGGGCCCGCCTCGTCGGCACTCGCGATGCCGTCGATGCCGACGATGCCGACGGTGCCGACGATGCCGTCGCCGACGGTGGTGCCCGCGACCGGCGTGCCCATCGGGTTCTCGTCCGCTCCGCCGGCCGCTCCGCCGACCGCTCCGCCGGCCGCTCCGCCGACCGCTCCGCCGTCCGCCCCGCCGACCGCCCAGTCGGCCGCCCCACCGTCCGCGACCGCTGTCCACGAGCCGCACTTCTGCGGCTCCTGCGGAGAGCCGGCCGAGCACGGGACCCGCTTCTGCACGAACTGCGGTCACCCGCTCGGCTAGCCGCCGCACCTCCCGTGCCGTCCCGGCCGGCGTCGCACCGGTGCGACGCCGGTCCGGGCCGCTCGATAGTCTGCACCGGTGTTGATCGCCGGATTCCCCGCGGGCCCGTGGGGTACGAACTGCTACGTGGCCGCCACCGGTCCCGGCAGCGAGTGCGTCGTCATCGACCCCGGCAAGGACGCTGCTGACGGCGTGGCGGCCGTCGTTCGCGAGCACCGCCTCAAGCCCGTCGCGGTCCTGGTGACGCACGGTCACGTCGACCACATGTGGAGCGTGGCGCCGGTCGCCGGGTCGTACGACGCCACCGCGTGGATCCACCCCGCCGACCGGCACCTCCTGGCCGACCCGACCGCGGGCATGTCACCGGACACCGCACAGATGCTGCTCGGCGGCGGGTACGAGTTCGCCGAGCCCGACGACGTACAGGAGCTCGGTGACGGCCAGGTGCTCGAGCTGGCCGGGCTGAGGCTCACCGTCGACCACACCCCGGGCCACACCGGGGGCTCGGTCACGTTCCGGTCGCCGTACGAGCACCAGGACGTCTCGCAGGTGATGTTCTCCGGTGACCTGCTCTTCGCGGGCTCGATCGGGCGCACCGACCTCCCCGGCGGCGACCACGCGGCGATGCTGCGCAGCCTCGCCGCCAAGGTGCTCACCCTGCCCGACGACATCGTCGTGCTGCCGGGCCACGGAGAGCAGACGTCCATCGGTCGCGAGCGCGTGTCCAACCCCTTCCTCCAGGACCTGGAACAGGATCTCTGAGATGTCCAAGCCCACCCCGTTGAGCGGGTTCCCCGAGCTCCTGCCCGCCGCGCGCGTCGTCGAGCGCGAGGTCGTCGCGTCGCTGTCGCGCACCTTCGAGCTGCACGGGTTCGCCAACATCGAGACCCGCGTGGTGGAGCCGCTCGACCGGCTCGCCAAGGGCGGTGAGATCGACAAGGAGATCTACGTCCTGCGCCGGCTGCAGGCGGGCGACGAGGAGGGGGACTCGGGCCTGGGTCTGCACTTCGACCTCACCGTGCCGTTCGCGCGCTACGTGCTCGAGCACGCGGGGCACCTGGAGTTCCCGTTCCGGCGCTTCCAGATCCAGCCGGCCTGGCGCGGCGAGCGGCCCCAGGAGGGCCGCTACCGCCAGTTCACGCAGGCCGACGTCGACATCGTCGGCAAGGACGTCCTTGCGTTCCACCACGACGTCGAGGTGATGCGGGTGATGGTTGACGCGCTCGACGCCCTGCCGATCCCGCCGGTGAGCTTCCAGTTCAACAACCGCAAGCTCATCCAGGGCTTCTACCGCGGCCTCGGCATCGCCGACGTGACCACCGCGATCCGCACGATCGACAAGCTCGACAAGCTGCCGGCCGACAAGGTCGCCGAGCTCCTCGTCAGTGACGCCGGGGCCAGCCCTGAGCAGGCCGCACGATGCCTGGAGCTCGCGACGATCCGCGTGCCCGACACCTCCTTCGTCGAGAAGGTGCGTGCCCTCGGGGTCGAGGACGACCTGCTCGACGAGGGCCTGGCCGAGCTGGCCGCCGTCGTCGACGGGTGCTCCTCCGGCGATCACCGGCACGTGAGCATCGAGGCCAACCTGCGCATCGCGCGCGGCCTGGACTACTACACCGGCACCGTCGTCGAGATCTTCATGGCGGGCTACGAGCGGCTGAAGTCGGTCGGTGGTGGCGGCCGGTACGACGCGCTCGCCTCCGACGGGCGCTCGACGTACCCGGGCGTCGGTGTGTCCTTCGGTGTCTCGCGGACGCTGATCCCCCTGCTCGCCGACGGCGTGCTCGCCGGCAGCCGGGCGGTCCCGAGCGCCGTGCTCGTGGCGGTCGCCGACGAGGAGACCCGCGCGTCGAGCACCGAGGTCGCCGACGCACTGCGCGCCCGCGGCGTAGCCTGTGAGGTCGCCGCCAACGCCCAGAAGTTCGGCAAGCAGATCCGCTACGCCGAGCGCCGCGGCATCCCCTACGTCTGGTTCCCCGCCGGTGACGGCGGGCACGAGGTCAAGGACATCCGATCGGGGGAGCAGGTCACCGCAGACCCGGCGACCTGGACCCCACCGACCGAGGACCTGCGCGCGCAGGTCGTCATCGAGGAGACAACGAAGTGATCCGCACGCACGATGCCGGAGCCCTGCGGCCCGAGCACGCCGGAGAGACCGTGACGCTGGCCGGTTGGGTGGCGAACCGGCGCGACCACGGGGGTGTCGCCTTCATCGACCTGCGCGAGGCCAGCGGCGTCGTCCAGGTCGTCATCCGTGACGAGGCCGTCGCCCACCACCTGCGCGCCGAGTACTGCCTCAAGGTCACCGGCGAGGTCACGCTGCGCAAGGCGGGCAACGAGAACCCCAACCTGGCGACCGGTGCCGTCGAGGTCGTGGCGGCCGACGTCGAGGTGCTCAGCGCCGCCGCGCCACTGCCGTTCCCGATCAGCGACCACGTCGACGTCGGCGAGGAGGCCCGCCTCAAGCACCGCTACCTCGACCTGCGCCGCTCGGGCCCCAACAGCGCGCTGCGGCTGCGGAGCAAGGTCAACAAGGCTGCGCGCGACGTGCTCGACGCGCACGACTTCGTCGAGATCGAGACCCCGACGCTGACGCGCTCCACTCCGGAGGGGGCGCGCGACTTCCTGGTGCCGGCGCGGCTGCAGCCGGGCAGCTGGTATGCCCTGCCGCAGAGCCCGCAGCTGTTCAAGCAGCTGCTGATGGTGGCCGGCATGGAGCGCTACTTCCAGATCGCCCGCTGCTACCGCGACGAGGACTTCCGCGCTGACCGGCAGCCGGAGTTCACCCAGCTCGACATCGAGATGAGCTTCGTCGACCAGGACGATGTCCTCGCGGTGGCCGAGGAGATCCTGGTCGCGCTGTGGAAGCTGGTCGGTCACGACGTGCCGGTGCCGCTGCCGCGGATCACCTACGCCGAGTCGATGGCCCGCTACGGCACCGACAAGCCCGACCTGCGGATGGGCCTGGAGCTCGTGGAGTGCACGGACTACTTCGCGCAGACGCCGTTCCGGGTCTTCCAGGCGCCGTACGTCGGCGCCGTGGTGATGCCCGGGGGAGCGAGCCAGCCGCGCAAGCAGCTCGACGCCTGGCAGGAGTGGGCCAAGCAGCGCGGCGCCCGAGGCCTGGCGTACGTGCTGGTCCAGGAGGACGGCGAGCTGACCGGGCCCGTCTCGAAGAACATCTCCGAGGAGGAGAAGGCCGGCCTGGCAGCTCACGTCGGAGCCCAGCCGGGCGACTGTGTCTTCTTCGCTGCCGGCGCGGCCAAGCCGAGCCGGGCGCTCCTGGGTGCGGCGCGTCTCGAGATCGGCCGTCGCTGCGGGCTCATCGACGAGGACGCGTGGAGCTTCCTCTGGGTCGTCGACGCGCCCCTGTTCGAGCCGGCCGCCGACGCGACCGCCTCCGGCGACGTCGCCCTCGGCTCGAGCGCCTGGACCGCGGTGCACCACGCGTTCACCTCGCCGCAGGACCTCGACACGTTCGACACCGACCCGGGCGGTGCGCTCGCGTGGGCCTACGACATCGTCTGCAACGGCAACGAGATCGGCGGCGGCTCGATCCGTATCCACCGCGAGGACATCCAGAAGCGCGTCTTCGCGATCATGGGCATCGGGGAGGACGAGGCGCAGGAGAAGTTCGGCTTCCTGCTCGACGCGTTCAAGTACGGCGCGCCCCCGCACGGCGGCATCGCCTTCGGCTGGGACCGCATCGTGGCGCTGCTCGCCGGCACCGAGTCGATCCGGGACGTGATCGCGTTCCCCAAGTCCGGCGGCGGTTTCGACCCCCTGACCGCAGCTCCTGCGCCGATCACGCCGGAGCAACGGAAAGAGGCGGGCGTGGACGCACAACCGCCGAAATCCGTCCCGTCGGACGCCTGATCGGAAGGACGACAGGCGAACCTGTCGAGACCAGATCGTTACACGCAGTAGACCCTTTGATGCGCTGGCGTCACATAGAGTCCGACGCGTCGCCGGCCCTCCGGTGCTCGTGATCCGGGCTCAAGAACCGACGCACAGCACACCCGACAAGACAGAGGTGCCATGACTGTTCAGGCCTCCAACCTGGAGAGCGAACACCTGCCGGACCCGACCGGCGCGCCCGATGACGGTGACGTCGCGAAGATCGCCGGCAAGTCCCCGACGAAGCTCGCGATGGACCGGTTCCGCCGGGACAAGCTCTCGATGATCTCGTTCGTGGTCGTCGTGGTGTACATCCTGATCGGCATCTCGGCGCCGTTCCTGGTGCACTTCGGTGTGCTCGACCCGACCACGCCGCACAACCAGGGCGAAGGCAACCTGCTGGACGCGAACACGCTGCCCAAGGGCGCGTGGGGCGGCATCAGCTGGGACCACCCCCTCGGCGTCGAGCCCGGCATCGGCCGCGACGTGATGTCGCGGCTGGTCTACGGCGTCACGTTCTCGCTGACGATCGCGATCTCGGCCACGATCATCGCGATCGTGATCGGCACCGTGCTCGGCATCATCTCCGGGTTCTCCGGAGGCTGGGTCGACTCGATCATCGGGCGGGCGGTCGACCTCACGCTGTCGTTCCCGCAGACACTGATGCTGCTGGCGCTCTCGAGCATGGGTGTCGCCACCGTTGCGGAGTTCCTGCCCGGCGGGGAGTCCGACAACATACCCAACGGTGCTTACGTGGTGCTCGTGCTCGGACTCTTCGGGTGGCCCGGCATCGCCCGCATCATCCGCGGCCAGGTGCTGTCGGTGCGCGAGCGCGAGTTCGTCGACGCGGCCGTGCTGATCGGTGCCTCGCGCCGCCGGATCTACTTCAAGGAGATCCTGCCGAACCTGTGGGCCCCGCTGCTGGTGACCTTCACCCTGACCATGCCGGCCTACATCTCCGCCGAGGCGGCGTTGAGCTACCTCGGTGTCGGCATCCGGCCGCCGACGCCCACGCTCGGCAACATCCTGCGCGGCTCGATCAACTACTCCATCGGCGACTTCATGTTCTTCTTCACGCCGGCGTTCTTGATCATGGTCATCGTCGTCAGCTTCAACCTGCTCGGCGACGGCATCCGCGACGCGCTCGACCCCAAGGCCGCGCGTTGACCCCGGACCTCACGGTCCTCCCGTTCTTCGGCGGCAAAAAGCCGCCGAACGTGCCGCCGCTCCAGGCGCGACACACACTCAAGGAGAAGTAATGGTCAAGTATCGAAAGCGGTTGTTCGCAGCCACCGCTGCGATCGCGCTGGCAGCCGGGCTCGCCGCCTGCGGTGGCAGCTCGGACGGCGGGAATTCCCCGGGTGAGTCGGGTGCGCCTGCTGCCGACGGCGCCAAGGGCGGAACGCTCTTCTACTACATCTACAAGCCGTTCGAGCACGTCGACCCCCAGCGCACGTACGTCGGCGTCGAGCTCACGAACTTCCGCCGCACGATCTACCGCGGCCTGCTGGCGTTCCCGATCTCGACCGACCCCGACGTCTCCAACACCCCGGTCCCGGACCTGGCGACCGACAAGGGCACCAAGACCGACGGCGGCAAGACCTGGTCGTTCACGATCAAGGACGGCGTCAAGTGGGAGGACGGCCAGCCGATCACGTGTGAGGACTTCAAGTACGGCGCGTCCCGCGTGTTCGCCACCGACGTCATCACCGGTGGCCCCAACTACCTGCTGAGCTACCTCGACGTCCCCACGGACAAGTCGACGGGCCTGCCGATCTACACCGGCCCCTACAACTCCTCCCCCGAGGGCCAGCAGGCCTTCGACAAGGCGATTGTCTGCGACGGCAACACGATCACGTACCACTTCAACAAGCCGTGGCCGGACTTCGACCTCGCGGTGGCGAGCCTGTCGATGATGGACCCGTACCGCAAGGACAAGGACCACGGCGCCAAGTCCAACTACCAGATGTTCTCCAACGGTCCTTACCGGATCGAGGGCAACATGTGGAACAAGAACAAGGGTGCGACGTTCGTCCGCAACGACAACTACGACGCCTCCACCGACTCCACCGACATCCGCAAGGCGCTGCCGGACAAGATCGAGTTCAACGTGGGTCAGACCACCGAGACGATCTACGACCAGCTGATCCAGGACTCCGGTGACGCGCAGTACGGCGTGACCAGCCAGCGCGTGCCCCCGGCCTACTACTCGCAGATCGTGGGCGACGCCGCGGACCGCTCGGTGCTTGTTCCCTCGCCGTACGTCGACTACCTGGTGCCGAACTTCCGTCGCCTGACCGACCCTGCCGTCCGCAAGGCGCTGGCGCTCGCGACCAACGCCGAGGGCTGGATCACCGCTGGCGGCGGCGAGAAGGCCTACGCGCCTGCCGAGTCCATCGTGAACCCGGCCGTGATCGGCTACCAGGCCAACCCGGCGTTCTCCGGCCCGCAGGCCGGTGACCCCGACGCTGCCAAGCAGATGCTCGAGGACGCCGGCGTCAAGCTGCCGTACCCGATCAAGTTCACCTACCCGCAGTCCGACACCGCCGACAAGCAGGCGGCGGCTCTCCAGGAGACGTGGGAGAAGGCTGGGTTCGACGTCACGCTCGACCCGCTGGGCGACACCTACTACGACGTCGTGCAGCAGCCCGACAAGGACAGCGACGTCATGTGGGCCGGTTGGGGCTCCGACTGGCCGTCGGCCATCACGGTCACCCCGCCGCTCTTCGACAGTCGCCCGAACCTGACCGCGAACAGCGACGGCCAGGACTACGGCGCCTACAAGAGCGACGAGTTCAACAAGCTGGTCGACCAGGCCGCGAACGCCGGCACGCTGGACGACCAGACCGCCGCCCTGCAGCAGGCCGACACGGTCCTGGGCAACGACGTCGCCTACATCCCGCTGGAGATCGCGCAGTTCTACTTCCTCCACGGCTCGAAGGTGACCGGCTTCATGAACACCCCCGCCTCCAGCAGCTACCCGGACCTCGGTCCGATCGGCGTGGAGCAGTGACGCTCGTCGTCACGACCAGCACCATCTAGCAACTCCTAGCAACACCCGTGTCGGGCGGCCGCTCTCTGCGGCCGCCCGACCAGCGCGGGTGAGGGCCTCGTCAAGGGGCCCTCACCCCCACTACCGTCCAGGGTGCGATGCTTGGTCCTGCACCAGCCGCCCACTGACATGACCCGAGGTGGTCCCTCCCGTGTTCGCGTACGTCGTTCGCCGGCTCTTCATCGGCGTGATCATGCTGATCGTGATGAGCCTGGTGACGTTCCTGCTGTTCTTCCTGATGCCCCAGGACCCTGCCCGGGTCGCGTGCGGCAAGAACTGCAGCATCGCCCAGATCAAGCAGACCGAGAAGGCACTCGGCTATGACAAGCCGGCGCTCACCCAGTGGACGGACTTCCTGAAGGGCGTCGTGGTGGGGCGCCACTACCCCGAGGACGAGTCGCTGCGCGAGAAGGCACCGGAGCTGATCTCCGACTGCGCCGCCCCGTGCCTCGGCTACTCCCGCGTCAACCAGGTCACGGTCGGATCGGAGATCAAGGAAGCGTTCCCGGTCTCGCTGTCACTGGCCGTGCTGGCGTTCCTCATGTGGATCATCGGGGGCGTGTTGTTCGGCGTCGTATCCGCGGTGACCAAGGGGTCGTTGCTCGACCGCGGCATCGTGGCGATGTCCCTGATCTTCTATGCGTTCCCGACGTTCTTCATCGGACTGTTCCTGCTGAAGTTCATCGCGATCAAGTGGGGCTTGACAGACGTGCCCAACTACGTCCCGATCGCGGACGGTGGCGTCGGCGGCTGGCTGAGCAACCTCTTCCTGCCCTCGCTGACACTGGCGCTCGCCTTCATGGCCGGATACGTCCGGATGACCCGGGCGTTCGTGCTGGAGTCGATGAGCGAGGACTACATCCGCACCGCCCGGGCCAAGGGTCTCAAGCGCGGCCCGGTGCTGTTCAAGCACACGATGCGCGCCGCGCTCACGCCGCTGGTGACCATGGCAGGCCTCGACTTCGCGGGTCTCATGGGTGGTGCGATCATCACCGAGTCGGTGTTCAACTTCAACGGACTCGGCAAGCTGGTGGTCGACGCGAACGCTTCATACGACCTACCGACCTTGATCGGACTGGTGATCCTGCTCGGATCGTTCGTGATCGTGGCCAACATCATCGTCGACGTGCTGTACGCCGTCATCGACCCGCGCGTCCGCGTCGGCTGAGGGGATCAACGTGAGCTTTCTGTCCGTCCGGGACCTCCGGGTCCACTTCCCGACGATCGACGGCGTCGTCAAGGCCACCGACGGCCTCTCCTTCGACCTCGAGCGAGGCAAGACGCTCGGCATCGTGGGGGAGTCCGGCTCCGGCAAGTCCGTGTCGACCTCCGCGATCCTCGGCCTGCACCGCCGAACCAGCGCGATCGTCAGCGGTGAGATCCTGCTCGACGGCGTCGACCTGCTGAAGATCAGTGACGAGGACATGCGACGTCGCCGGGGCCGGGAGGTCGCGATGATCTTCCAGGACCCGCTCTCGGCGATGCACCCCTACTACCGGGTCGGCAACCAGATCGCCGAGGCCTACCGGGTGCACCACGACGTCAGCAGGAAGGCGGCCCGAGCCCGCGCGATCGAGATGCTCGACCGCGTCGGCATCCCGCAGCCGGACCGCCGCGTCGACGACTACCCGCACCAGTTCTCCGGCGGCATGCGTCAGCGTGCGATGATCGCGATGGCGCTGATCAACAACCCGAGTCTGCTGATCGCCGACGAGCCCACCACCGCGCTCGACGTGACCGTGCAGGCGCAGATCCTCGATCTGTTGCAGGACCTGCAGCGCGACTTCGACGCCGCGGTCATGATCATCACCCACGACCTCGGGGTCGTGGCCGAGATGGCCCACGACGTCCTGGTGATGTACGGCGGCCGCTGTGTGGAGTACGGCTCGACCAAGGAGATCCTGACCCACCCCGAGATGCCCTACACCTGGGGTCTGCTCTCGAGCATCCCCGAGGTCGGCGCGGACCCCGAGGCCAAGCTGCTGCCGATCCCGGGCAACCCCCCGAGCCTGCTGAGCCCGCCGAGCGGGTGCCACTTCCACCCGCGGTGCACCCACCGCGACAAGGTGCCCGGCGACCTGTGCCGGACGGTGAGCCCCGAGCTGACACCGGGGACCCGTGGCGGTGGGCACCTCAAGCGGTGCCACCTGGCCAACCCCGACGTCGTGTACGAACGAGAGGTCCTGCCGGAGATCGCGCCGGACCTGGTGGAGGAACGATGAGCGACCAGCAGCTGCCGATGGTCGGCGGCATGCCAGGCGACGACCCGGTGAGCCGCGCCGAGGACCCGCTGAGCGGCGCGAGCCAGTTCGTCGAGACCGAGCGGCCCCACGGTGCGACCGAGGCCCACTTCGACGCCGAGCCGATCCTCGAGGTCAAGGACCTGCGGATGTACTTCCCGGTGCGCTCGGCGGGCATCGTCCGGCGGACGGTCGGCCACGTCCAGGCCGTGGACGGGGTGTCCTTCCAGGTGCCGAAGGGTGGCTCGCTCGGGCTGGTCGGTGAGTCCGGCTGTGGCAAGTCCACCACCGGTCGGCTGATCACCCGTCTTTATGAGCCCACCGGCGGGTCGATCACCTTCGACGGCCGCGACATCTCCAAGACGTCCTCGCGGGGGCTCAAGCCGCTGCGGCGGGAGATCCAGATGATCTTCCAGGACCCCTACACGTCGCTGAACCCGCGGCACACGGTGGGTGCCATCGTCGGCGCGCCGCTGCTGATCCACGGCGTGCTGCCCAAGGACAAGATCCTGCCTCGCGTGCAGGAGCTGCTCGAGATCGTGGGCCTGAACCCCGAGCACTACAACCGCTACCCCCACGAGTTCTCCGGTGGTCAGCGCCAGCGCATCGGCATTGCCCGGTCGCTGACGCTGCAGCCGAAGCTGTTGGTGGCCGACGAGCCGGTCTCAGCTCTCGACGTCTCGATCCAGGCGCAGGTGATCAACCTGCTCCAGGAGGTGCAGCGGGAGTTCGACATCGCCTTCCTCTTCATCGCTCACGACCTCGCGGTGGTGCGGCACTTCTGCCCCGAGGTTGCGGTGATGTACCTCGGCAAGGTCGTCGAGATCGCCGACCGTGACTCGCTCTACGGCCACCCCAACCACCCCTACACGCAGGCGCTGCTCTCCGCGGTGCCCGACGTGAAGCAGGCGGCCATCGGCGGCCGGCGCGAGCGTATCCGCCTCGAAGGCGACGTGCCCAGCCCGATCAACCCGCCCTCGGGTTGTCGGTTCCGCACCCGGTGCGCGCTAGCCCAGGAGATCTGCGCCCGGGTGGAGCCGCCGCTCCTGCAGATCGGCAAGCGCCACAAGGTCGCCTGCCACTTTGCCGGTGAGCTCGGTCACCACCCGGAGCGGCCGGTGACGGCCTCGCTGCTGGGCGTCGACGACAACGGATCGCCCGACCCCGGCGCGACCCCGAGCGTCGAGATCGGCAACGACCCGGGCTATGCCGACACGTGGTTCGACCTCGAGCGCAAGACGATGGCCGGGGCGTGATCCCCGCAGCGCGCGACCTAGCCTGAGCGGGTGGACGAAGGACTGTTCGAGACGCCGGGTGCCGCGGCGCGGACCGGCGGCGGCACGCTGTCGGGCAACACCCATGCCTCGGCGCCGTTGGCGGTGCGGATGCGTCCTCGGACCCTGGACGAGCTGATCGGGCAGACCCAGCTGCGCGCCCCCGGGTCGCCGCTGCGGCGGCTGGTCGAGGGTGACCAGTCGATGTCGCTGCTCCTGTGGGGGCCGCCGGGCACCGGCAAGACGACGATCGCCGCGATCGTGAGCCAGCAGACCGACCGGCGCTTCGTGGAGGTCTCGGCTGTCTCCGCGGGCGTCAAGGAGGTTCGAGCCGCTATCGACGCCGCACGCGCCGAGCTGGCGGGCAGCGGGCGCGAGACGGTGCTGTTCGTCGACGAGGTGCACCGGTTCAGCAAGGCCCAGCAGGACGCCTTGCTGCCGGGCGTGGAGAACCGGTGGGTGACGCTGATCGCGGCCACGACCGAGAACCCCTTCTTCAGCGTGATCTCCCCATTGCTGTCGCGGAGCCTGCTGCTGCGCTTGCAGTCGCTCACCGACGACGACATCCGGGCGGTACTGGCCCAGGCGCTGGCCGACGAGCGTGGCCTGGGTGGTCGGGTCACGGTGGAGGACGACGCGCTCGATCACCTGGTCCGACTCGCCGGTGGCGACGCGCGCCGGTCGTTGACCTACCTCGAGGCGGCCGCCGGCGCCGCCACGTCGCAAGGCAGCGACGTGGTGGACCTGTCGACCGCCGAGACCGCAGTCGACCAGGCCGCGGTCCGCTACGACCGCCAGGGCGACCAGCACTACGACGTGACGAGCGCGTTCATCAAGTCGGTCCGCGGCTCCGACGCCGACGCCGCGCTTCACTACCTGGCGCGGATGATCGAGGCGGGAGAGGACCCGCGGTTCATCGCGCGGCGGTTGATGATCCTGGCCTCCGAGGACATCGGGTTGGCCGATCCGACGGCGTTGACGACCGCGGTCGCGGCGGCCCAGACGGTGCAGCTGATCGGGATGCCCGAGGCCCAGCTCACGCTCGCGCACGCGACCATCGCACTCGCCGTCGCGCCGAAGTCGAACGCCGTGACCACCGCGATCGGCGCCGCGATCGCCGATGTCCGAGCCGGGAAGATCGGACCGGTGCCCGCCCACCTCCGCGACGCGCACTACTCCGGCGCCAAGAAGCTCGGCCACGGAGCCCGCTACAAGTACAGCCACGACGAGCCGTTCGGGATCGCCGAGCAGCAGTACGCCCCCGACGTGGTCGCCGACGCGGAGTACTACCGGCCCACGACGCTGGGGGCCGAGGCGGCGATCAAGGAGCGCTGGGAGCGAGTCCGTCGCTTGATCCGTGGCAGCTGACTCGCGGGACCCGACGTCGGCCGGGGCCGGTTGCGACGTGGCGGCGGACTGCTTGCCCTCGGCCTGACCGCGTGAACTAATTGTGCTGCTTCACCACGGAACAACTCCAACTCCTTGCTCGGGAAAGGCTGAAAGATGCTCCGCAAGAAAACTCTGATCGGCGCCGCCGTGCTTGCTGTCGGTCCGCTGGCCCTCATGGCACCTGCGAACGCGTACTACCGGATCGGCGACTGCACTGTCACCGGTGGTGCCGCTGACGCCGGGGTCACCCTCACGGTCGTGAGCTCGGGTCCACACTGGGACACCACCGGCCACATCGATGACGGGCACGGGCGCACCTGGAACTGGACGATCTACTCCAACGGAGACGTCGAGTACACCGGGTCCCGGACAGGTACCGGGGACGTCAGCAGGTACTGGGTGATGCGTGGCGGTTCGGAACACATCCGGTTCCACGTCGTCAACTCGGCCGGCACGGTCGTCTGCAACGCGGCGCTCGACACCTGAGCCGACCTGAGTCTCCCCGACGGGGCGGTGAGCAGAGCTCGCCGCCCCGTCGCCGCGCCGGGTGTCGAACGCGCGGCGGCCACCTGGGCGTCGTCGGGTCACGCGGTTGCCGCGATAGGGTCGGGCACCATGCAGGACTGGATCGTGCCGGCGGCGGCCGCGGCTCTCGCGCTGCTGGCGCTCGGGCTCGGACTGGCGCTGCTGCGCGCCCGGAACCGGACCGATCTCGCCCTCGCCCAGGCTCGGCGCGAGACCGAGGCCCTGCGCTCACAGCTCGAGGCGCTCGAACGCCGGCTTGAGCCACCCGTGCGGACCACGACGGTGGACGAGACCGAGTACGTCATCACCCACTTCGGCGAGGACGACCCGGACTCAGCGGAGCCCGCCCGGATCGAGCGGGCGCTGTTCGCCGATCTGGTCCTGCGCGAGACCGTCGTCAAGACGGCATCGCTCGCCCACGGCGTACGCCGGGCTCTCGCACCCGAGTCCCGCAACCGGATCCGCTTCGAGATGCGGCGCGAGGTCAGGCGGGCCCGCAAGCAGCGCAAGGTCGACACCCGCGAGGCGGTCCGGGAGTGGCAGGCCCGCCAGCGAGCGCAGCTCCCCGACGAGGGCTCGGCCGCATGAGGGCAGCATGAGGCGGGGTCTCTGGTTCGTGGCCGGGGCCGGCGCCGGGGTCTACGCGATGATCCGCGGGCGCCGCGCAGCGGAAGCCCTCACGGCCGACGGGCTCAAGGACCGGCTCGGGGCGCTCGAGGTCGGGGCACGGCTGTTCCGCGACGAGGTCGCGCAGGGCCAGGCCGAGAAGGAATCGCAGTTGCGCGAGAGACTCGGTCTCGTGCCTCATGGGAGGCCCGAGCTCGGGATCGGCCGGCACAAGGCCGTGGCACCACCCACCGCAGCATCCCTAGCACCACCCCCGACAGCGCACGCACAAGAGGAAGGCAGCACCTGATGGACACCGCGGAGATTCGCCGACGGTTCGTCGCTCACTTCGAGCAGAACACGACCGTCGGGGCACACACGCCGGTGCCGTCTGCGTCGCTGCTGCTCGACGACCCCAACCTGCTGTTCGTCAACGCCGGCATGGTGCCGTTCAAGCCCTACTTCCTCGGCCAGGAGACGCCGCCGTACCCGCGCGCGACCAGTGTCCAGAAGTGCGTGCGCACGCCCGACATCGAGGACGTCGGCAAGACCACGCGGCACGGCACGTTCTTCGAGATGTGCGGCAACTTCTCCTTCGGCGACTACTTCAAGGAAGGCGCCATCGAGCTCGCCTGGGACCTGGTGACCAAGCCGCTCGCAGACGGCGGCTGGGGGCTGGACGAGGCGCGCCTGTACCCCTCGATCCTCGACGGCGACGACGAAGCGCTGGCCTTGTGGCGCAAGGTGACGGGGCTGCCCGAGGAGCGCATCCTGCGGCTCGGTCGCAAGGAGAACTACTGGTCGATGGGCATTCCGGGACCAGGTGGCCCGTGCTCGGAGATCCTCTACGACCGTGGCTCGGCGTACGGCCCCGACTTCGACCCGGCGACCCTCGGCCCCGACATGCCCGTCGCGCTCGAGGACCGGCTGCTGGAGATCTGGAACCTCGTCTTCATGCAGGACGAGCTCAGCGCGGTGCGGTCCAAGGAGGACTTCGACATCGCGGGCTCGCTGCCGAAGCGCAACATCGACACCGGCATGGGCCTGGAGCGGGTCGCGTTCCTGCTGCAGGGCAAGGCCAACATGTACGAGATCGACGTGATGTTCCCGGTGATCGAGAAGGCCCAGGAGCTCACCGGGCGCCGCTACGGCGCCGACCACGAGGACGACGTGCGCTTCCGGGTCGTCGCGGACCACATCCGCAGCTCGATGATGCTCATCGGCGACGGGGTCACGCCGGGCAACGAGGCACGCGGCTACGTGCTGCGCCGCCTGCTGCGTCGCGCGGTCCGCTCGATGCGCCTGCTCGGCTACGAGGACCCGGCGCTGCCCGAGCTGTTCCCGATCAGCCGCGACAAGATGGGGGAGACCTACACCAACCTCCACCAGGACTGGGAGCGGATCTCCACGGTGGCGTACGCCGAGGAGCACGCGTTCCGCCAGACCCTGCGCGCCGGCACCACGATCTTCGACCAGGCCACGGCCGAGCTCAAGAAGGCCGGCGGCAGCCAGCTCTCGGGCGACAAGGCGTTCGCGCTCCACGACACCTACGGGTTCCCGATCGACCTGACGCTGGAGATGGCCTCCGAGCAGGGCCTCGCGGTCGACGAGGCCGGGTTCCGCAGGCTGATGAACGAGCAGCGCCAGCGAGCGAAGGACGACGCGAAGGCCAAGAAGGGCCAGCACCGCGACGCCTCGGCGTACCGCCAGGTCGCCGACTCCATGGGCCACGCGGTGCAGTTCACGGGCTATGACGTCGTCACCGACGAGGCGTCGATCCGCGGCCTGGTGGCCGCCGGTGGCGTCGTGGCCTCCGCCGGCCCGGGCGACGAGGTCGAGATCGTGCTCGACCGCACCCCGTTCTATGCCGAGGGCGGCGGTCAGCTCGCCGACCAGGGCGTGATCGAGCTCGAGAACGGCGCCCGCCTCGAGGTGCGCGACGTGCAGTCACCCGTGACGGGGCTGATCGTCCACCACGCCACCGTCCTGTCCGGCGAGGTGACCACCGGGCTCGGTGCGCACGCCGTCGTCGACGTCGAGCGGCGGCGGGCGATCTCGCGCGCGCACACCGCGACCCACATGGTGCACAAGGCGTTCCGCGAGGCGCTCGGCGAGACGGCGACCCAGGCCGGCTCCGAGAACGCCCCGGGCCGGTTCCGCTTCGACTTCTCCGCGGTGGGCGCCGTCCCTGCGTCGGTCATGTCCGACGTCGAGGCCCGCGTCAACGAGGTCGTCCTCGACGACCTGGCCGTGCACGCCGAGGTGATGAGCCAGGCGGAGGCGGTCAAGTCCGGCGCGATGGCGCTGTTCGGGGAGAAGTACGGCGACCGCGTGCGCGTGGTGTCCGTCGGCGACTGGGCCCGCGAGCTGTGCGGAGGCACCCACGCGGGCAGCTCCGGCAAGCTCGGCGTGATCAAGCTGCTCGGCGAGTCCTCGATCGGTTCCGGCGTACGCCGGGTCGAGGCGCTGGTCGGCAGCGACGCCTACCGGTTCCTGGCGCGCGAGCACGTGCTCGTCGCCCAGCTCTCCGACACCCTCAAGGTGCGCCCCGAGCAGCTGCCCGAGCGCGTCAACGATCTGGTCGAGAAGCTCCGCACCGCGGAGAAGGAGATCGAGAAGGTCCGCGTCGCCCAGCTGCTGGCTGCGGGTGGCGAGCTGGCCGCGGGTGCGGCCAAGGTCGGCCCGGTCAACCTGGTGGCCCACCGGGCCGACGGGGCGGGCGGCGGCGACGTGCGCACGCTCGCCCTCGACGTCCGCGGCCGCCTGCCGCAGGGCGAGCCCGGCGTGGTGGTGGTGATCGGCGCGGCCGACGGCAAGGTCGCGGTCGTCGCCGCGCTCAACGACGAGGCGCGGGCCCGCGGGCTGAGCGCGAACGACCTCGTGCGCGCTGTGGGTCCGCTCGTCGGCGGCAAGGGCGGTGGCAAGGACGATGTCGCCCAGGGCGGTGGCACCGACGCGTCGCGGATCGATGAGGCGATCGCGCTGGTGACCACCGAGGTCGGACGGGTGGCCGCCGGCTGATGCCGGACTGGCCCGGCCTGGCAGGGTGTCCGGCATGAGGACCGGCGTACGGATCGGCATCGACCCCGGCGACGCGCGCGTCGGCGTGGCCCGCAGCGACCCGTCGGGGTTCCTGGCCACTCCGGTCGAGACCGTGCGGCGGGGCAAGGGTGACCTGGGCCGGATCGCCCGCATCCTCGCCGAGGAGGGTGAGGACTCCCCGGTGCTCGAGGTCGTCATGGGCCTGCCGCGGTCGCTCTCCGGCGGCGAGGGGCCGGCGGCGGCCAAGGTGAGGGAGTTCGCCGCCCAGCTCGCGTCCCGCATCGCCCCGGTGCCGGTGCGGCTGGTCGACGAGCGCATGACCACCGTGTCGGCGGAGGCTATGCTGCGCGACCAGGGCCGCAAGGGGGGCAAGCGGCGAGCCGTGGTCGACCAGGCAGCAGCCGTCCTGATCCTGCAGCACGCACTGGACACCGAACGCGCGACGGGGGCCGCGCCGGGCGAGATCGTCGAGGAGACGTAGATGACCGACGAGCACGAGCCTCTCGAGGACGCACAGTCGCCGGAGGACGACGGCGGTCTGCTGGGCGTCGACGGTCCGGCGTACGGAGGCGGCCGGCGGCGCAAGCGCCGCAGCCTGCGCAGCTGCCTGGCCGTGCTGATCGCGCTCGCGATCGTCGTGGGCGGGTTCTACTTCGTGGTGACCTGGGGCATCGGCAAGGTGCGTGACCAGTTCAGCTCCGCCGAGGACTACCCCGGGCCGGGGCGCGGCAACGTGACCTACCAGGTCCTCAGCGGCGCCACCGCCGGCAGCATCGGCCGCGACCTCAAGGCCAAGGGCGTGGTGGCCTCGGTCGACGCGTTCGTCCAGGCGGCCAACGACAGCCCCGACTGGTCCAACCTCCAGGCGGGCTACTTCGCGCTGAAGAAGGAGATGGCCGCCAAGGACGTGGTCGAGATCCTCGTCGACCCCGCCAACATGGTCACCGACCGGGTCACGATCCCCGAGGGCCTGCGCGTCGTCGACATCGTGGCGATCCTGGCCAAGAAGACGAAGTACAAGAAGTCCGACTTCGAGAAGGTGCTCGCCAAGCCCGACCAGCTCGGGCTGCCCGACTACGCCGACGGCAACCCCGAGGGCTACCTGTTCCCTGCGACCTACGACTTCGGGCCCGACGAGACGCCCACGTCGATGCTCCAGGCGATGGTGACCCGGTGGAAGCAGGCGGCCCAGGACGCCGACCTCGAGGCCCGTGCGGCCGCGCTGGGCTACACCCCCGCGGAGCTGATGACGGTCGCCAGCCTGGTGCAGGCCGAGGGCCGCGGCGACGACATGCCGAAGATCGCCCGGGTCATCTACAACCGCGTCGAGAACCCCGACAACGGGGTCACCAACGGGCTGCTGCAGGTCGACGCGTCGGTCAACTACGCGCTGCACCGGTCCACGATCGCGGTGCTGACCCAGGCCGAGATCGACTCGGTCTCGGACTCGCCGTACAACACCTACACGCAGACCGGTCTGCCGCCGACGCCGATCGAGGCACCGGGCGACGACGCGATCGCCGCGGCTGCCCACCCCGCGGACGGAAGCTGGTTGTTCTACGTGACGGTCAACCTGAAGACCGGCGAGACCAAGTTCACCGACGACTACCAGGAGTTCCTCGGCTTCAAGCAGGAGCTCCAGCAGTACTGCGACACCCAGTCCGACCGGTGCTGAGCCGACGATCGGCCCGGCGATGAGGTGCGCGGTCCTGGGTGACCCGATCGCCCACTCGCTCTCGCCCGCCCTGCACCGGGCGGGGTACGCCGCGACCGGGCTCGACTGGACCTACGACGCGGTCCGGGTCTCCTCGGAGGAGTTCGTCCCGTTCGTGATGGGTCTGGGCCCGGACTGGCGGGGCCTGTCGCTGACGATGCCGCACAAGCGGAGCGGCTTCGCGATGGTCGGTCCGGACATCACGGCACGGGCTCGGCTCGCCGGCGCCATCAACACGCTGGTGCTCGAGGACGGGTCGATCGTGCTCGCCGACAACACCGACCTGCCGGGGGCCGTCGCCGCGGTGCGCGAGCGCTACGACGGGCCGGTCACCGCCGGCACGGTCCTCGGAGGCGGAGCGACAGCCGCCTCCACCGGGCTCGCGCTCTGCGAGCTCGGCGCCCGCACGGTCCGGCTGCTCGCCCGGTCGCCGGAGCGGGCGGCGCCTGCGGCCGCGGCCATCGCCGCGCACCCCACGAGACCCCGGGTCGAGGTGCTGGGCCTGGCGGACGGCGAGGTCCTGGGCGAGGTCGTGGTCTCCACGGTGCCCGCGGAGGGCCAGGACCCCGACCTCGTCGCTCGCTGCGCGCAGACCCCGGTGGTCTTCGAGGTCATCTACGATCCATGGCCGACCCCGCTGGCCGCCTCGGTCGGCGGCGACCGGGTCCTGGTCGGTGGGCTCGACCTGCTCGTCCACCAGGCGGTGCTGCAGTTCGAGCTGTTCACCGGGGTTGCCGGGCCGCTGACGGCCATGCGGGCGGCGGGGGAGCGTGCCCTGGCGGCACGCCGTACGGACGCGTGAACGTCGACCCGGCAGCCGTCGCGCTCGGCGCGGTCG
Organism: Nocardia sp. 149-1B; assembly: GCF_057747975.1. Lineage (NCBI taxonomy): Bacteria > Bacillati > Actinomycetota > Actinomycetes > Mycobacteriales > Nocardiaceae > Nocardia > Nocardia sp. 149-1B. The sequence goes on along the minus strand of NZ_CM173233.1, from coordinate 2,497,091 downwards.
CCTGCAGCGCCGCCGGCCTGCTCGTGCCCGCACTGATCGCGCGGATCCCCGAGCCAGCACCCGAGCCAGCACCCGACCCCGATGCCGGCCGCGATGCCGTCCTTGAGGCGGAGCCCAAGCCGGCGTACGCCGAGGTGGCCGCCGCCCCGCTGCTCCCGGCGGCCTCCGTGGTGCTGTGCCTGGCCGCCGGCGGGCTGGTCGGCGCGGCGATCGGCCTGACGTGGCCCTTGCTGTTCCTGCTGCCCCTGGTGCCGGTCGGGGTCGCGCTGTCCGCGGTCGACCTCCGCACGCGGCTGCTGCCGACCGTGGTGGTCTGGCCGACGTTCGGCGTCACGCTCGTGCTCGTGGTCGCCAGCGCGGTGCTGGAGGGTGACCGGGGCGCTCTGGAGCGGGCCGGACTGGGCGTGGTCGTGGTGTTCGGCCTCTTCTACGCACTGTGGTGGATCCACCCGGCAGGCATGGGTTTCGGCGACGTGCGGCTCTCGGCCGTGGTCGGTCTGGCGCTCGGCTACCTCGGCTGGACCGAGGTGATCCTCGGCGTCTACGGCGGCTTCCTGGCGTTCTCGGTGCCGGGTCTCGTCATCGCGCTGCTGCGCCGCGACCGCGGCGTCCTCAAGGCCGCCTATCCGTTCGGGCCGTTCTTGCTCGCCGGCGCGCTGGCCGGCGTCGTGCTCGGGCCGGTGTGGGGTGGTCTCGTCTCCGGGTGAGGCGATCTGGCTCGGTTCCCGACGTGAAAGACTGACGCCATGCTGCGTTGGCTGACCGCGGGCGAGTCCCACGGCCCTTCCCTGGTCGCGATCCTCGAGGGGCTTCCTGCCCATGTGCGGGTGACGTCGAGCGACGTCGCCGACGCGCTGGCCCGGCGCCGGCTCGGCTACGGCCGAGGTGCCCGGATGAAGTTCGAGCAGGACGAGGTCACGCTGGTCGGCGGTATCCGCCACGGCGAGACGATCGGCGGGCCGGTCGCCATCGAGATCGCCAACACCGAGTGGCCCAAGTGGGAGAAGGTGATGTCGGCCGACCCGGTCGACCCCGTCGAGCTGGAGGCCCTGGCCCGCAACGCGCCGTTGACCCGGCCGCGTCCCGGGCATGCGGACCTGGTGGGCATGCAGAAGTACGACTTCCCCGAGGCCCGGCCGATCCTCGAGCGCGCGTCCGCCCGTGAGACCGCCGCCCGGGTGGCGCTGGGCCGGGTGGCGTCGGAGTTCCTCGAGCAGGCGACCGGTGCCCGGATCGTCTCCCACGTCCTCGAGCTCGGCGGCGTGCGTGCACCCGCCGGCCTCTGGCCCCAGCCCGACGACGTGGCGCGCCTCGACGACGACCCGGTCCGCTGCCTCGACGCCGACACCAGCAAGCTGATGGTCGAGGCGATCGACCAGGCCCACAAGGACGGCGACACGCTCGGTGGTGTGGTCGAGGTCGTCGTCCACGACCTGCCGCCGGGCCTGGGCTCGCACGTCCACTGGGACCGGCGCCTCGATGCGCGCCTGGCCGGGGCGCTGATGGGCATCCAGGCCATCAAGGGCGTCGAGGTCGGCGACGGCTTCGAGCTCGCGGCGACCCCCGGCTCGCGTGCGCACGACGAGATCGTCGGCGGCGCCGACGGCATCCGCCGGGTCAGCGGCCGCTCAGGCGGCACCGAGGGAGGCATGTCGACCGGCGAGGTGCTGCGGGTCCGGGCGGCGATGAAGCCGATCGCCACCGTGCCGCGCGCCCTGCGCACGATCGACGTCAGCACCGGCGAGGAGGCAGTCGCCCACCACCAGCGCTCCGACGTGTGCGCGGTGCCCGCCGCCGGCATCGTGGCCGAGGCGATGGTCGCGCTCGTGCTCGCCGACGCCGTGCTGGAGAAGTTCGGCGGGGACTCGGTGCACGAGACCCGTCGCAACGTCGAGAGCTACCTGGACACGCTGAGGTTCAAGTGACGTCCTCCGTTCGTCCCCGGGTGGTCCTCGTCGGCCCGATGGGGGCCGGCAAGACCACGGTCGCCGACCTCTTGGCCTCCCGGTGGGGCACCACCGCCCGCGACACCGACCGGGACGTCGAGACGGCCGAGGGTCGCACGATCTCCGACATCTTCGTCGACTCCGGCGAGGACACCTTCCGGGCGCTGGAGCGGGCCGCCGTTGCCGAGGCGCTCGCCACGCACGACGGGGTGCTCGCGCTGGGCGGGGGAGCCGTGCTCGACCCCGGCACCCGGGACCTGCTCGCCGGCCACCGGGTCGTGTTCCTCCAGGTGGGGCTGTCCGACGCGGTCAAGCGCGTCGGGCTCGGCACCTCCCGCCCGATGCTGCTGGGCAACGTGCGCGGGCGGATCAAGACGCTGCTCGACGAGCGCACCCCAGTCTACGAGTCGGTCGCCACCCTGGTCGTGGACACCGACGGGCGCACCCCCGAGGATGTGGCCGAGGAGATCGTGGCCGCGTTCGACGGCCCGGCGCAGGAGGGGGAGGCATGAGGGACACCGTCGTGCGCGTGACCGGGCCCTCGCCGTACGACGTGGTGGTCGGCCACGACCTCGCCGATCAGCTCCCACAGATGCTCGGTGTCGGGGTGCAGCGGGTCGCGGTCGTGTTCTCCGACGCCCTGGCCGAGCTGGTGCGCCCGGTCCTCGACTCGCTGGCCGCGGCGTACGACGTGATGGTCCTGCCCATCCCCGACGGCGAGCGCGCGAAGAAGGCAGCGGTGGCCGCCTCCTGCTGGGAGGCGCTCGGCGAGGCCGGCTTCACCCGGTCGGACGCGGTCGTCACCTTCGGAGGTGGCGCCACCACCGACGTCGGCGGCTTCGTCGCCGCGACCTGGCTGCGCGGCGTGAAGGTCGTGCACGTCCCGACCACCCTGCTCGGCATGGTGGACGCGGCGGTGGGCGGCAAGACCGGCGTCAACACCCGCAGCGGCAAGAACCTGGTCGGCGCCTTCCACGAGCCCGCGGGCGTGCTCTGCGATCTCGCCACGCTGAGGTCGCTGCCCCGAGCCGAGCTGGTCGCGGGCCTGGGTGAGGTCATCAAGTGCGGCTTCATCGCGGACCCGGAGATCCTGGCGCTGGTCGAGCGGACCGAGCCCTCCCGACTCGAGGCCGACTCCCCGGTGCTGCGCGAGCTCGTCGAGCGCGCGGTGCGGGTCAAGGCCGAGGTCGTCTCCGCCGACCTCAAGGAGACCGGCGGCGCGCAGGGCCACCCCGGGCGCGAGGTCCTCAACTACGGCCACACGATGGCGCACGCGATCGAGCGCACCGAGAACTACCGGATCCGGCACGGCGAGGCCGTCGCGATCGGCTGCGTCTACGTCGCCGAGCTCGCGAGTCGCGCCGGGACGCTCGGCGCCGACGTCGTCGAGCGGCACCGCCAGACGTTCGCGCGGGTCGGGCTGCCCACGACGTACTCCCAGGCCTCGTTCGACGAGCTCCACCGCGCGATGGCGGTCGACAAGAAGGCGCGGGGCTCGCAGCTGCGCTTCGTGGTGCTCTCGGACCTCGCCGTTCCCACCGTGCTCGCCGGTCCGTCGGTGGCCGACCTGCGCGACGCCTACGCCGCGATCGGCGGGCCCGCGTGAGCGACCCGCGGCGGGTGCTCGTGCTCAACGGACCCAACCTGGGCCGCCTCGGCCGGCGTCAGCCCGAGATCTACGGCACCACCACGCACGCTGAGCTCGCGCAGCTCTGCCAGGACTGGGGCCGCGACCTCGGCCTCGACGTCGACGTGCGGCAGACCAACCACGAGGGCGAGCTGCTCGACTGGCTCAACGCCGCCGCCGACGACGCGACCCCCGTGGTCCTCAACGCCGCGGCCTGGACCCACTACTCCTACGCGATCTTCGACGCGTGCGCCCAGCTCGAGGCCCCCCTGGTCGAGGTGCACATCTCCGACCCGCACCAACGGCCCGAGGAGTTCCGGCACACCTCGGTCGTCACGCCGTACGCCGTCGAGGTCGTCGCCGGCCACGGCATCGACGGCTACCGGATGGCCCTCGAGATCATCGCCCGAGGGGAACCCGATCGGGGCTGACGACGTCCGAGCCCACATGAACAGCAACGTGACGGTGAGTGTGCGCGGGCTCCTGGTCGCCGCGCTGGTGGCGATGGCCCTGGTGGTCGCCTACCTCCTCGGCGGCTCCGGCGGAGCCACCCCGGCCGCCCAGGCGGCGGACGACCAGGGCTCGGCGGCGGCCCAGCCCCGGCGGCTGCTGACGATGTCCGGCACCGGGGAGGCGAGCGCCGTCCCCGACGAGCTGTCCTTCGGCATCGGGGTCAACGAGACGCGCCTGGCCCTCGACGACGCGCTGGGCGCCGCGAACACGACGATGAGCCGGGTGCTGGACTCCCTGAAGAAGTACGACGTCGCGAAGTCCGACGTGCAGACGACCGGGCTGTCGATGACTCCGGTGTACGAGTACCACCAGTACAGCCCGCCGACGATCACCGGCTACCGGGTCTCCGAGCGCGCGACGGTGCTAGTCAAGGAGCTCAAGCAGGGAGGCCAGGCGGTCAGTGCGGCCGTCGCGGCCGGCGGCAACAGCGTGGCGGTCAGCAACATCCGGCTGCTGGTCGGCGACACCGACGCGGTGATGGGCAAGGCCCGCGCCGCCGCCGTCGCGGAGGCCAAGGCCAAGGCGCAGCAGTACGCCGAGGCCTCGGGCCAGACGCTCGGCGACGTCGTGACACTGCGTGAGGTGCACACGCGTGCGCTGCCGACACCGACCGTGGGCCTGCACGCCCTGGACCGGGGCGTGTACGGCGCGATGGACATCCCCGCCGCGCTGCCGATCCGGGCCGGCCGCGACCAGGGCTCGGTGACGGTCCAGATCGTCTGGGAGCTGACCTAGTGGTCGGGCAATTCCAGCGTGAGGGGGCCGAGCCGATAGACTCGTGGGCTGTTGCCCGGCGGGTCCGGGCGGCACCCCGACCCCTCGACGTACGCAGAAGGTTGACACGCGCGCATGGCAACGACGAACGACCTCAAGAACGGCATGGTTCTCAACATCGACGGCCAGCTCTGGGCCGTGGTGGAGTTCCAGCACGTCAAGCCCGGCAAGGGCCCGGCGTTCGTGCGCACCAAGCTGAAGAACGTCGAGTCCAACAAGACCGTCGACAAGACCTTCAACGCCGGCACCAAGGTCGAGACCGCCACGGTCGACCGCCGCACCATGCAGTACCTCTACAACGACGGCACCTCGTACGTGTTCATGGACGTGCAGAGCTACGACCAGCTCGAGGTCGCGCCCGAGATCGTCGGCGACACCAAGAACTTCCTGCTCGAGAACCAGGACGTCATCATCGCCACCAACGAGGGCCGGGTGCTGTTCATCGAGCTCCCCGCCTCCGTCGAGCTGCAGATCACCTTCACCGAGCCCGGTCTCGCCGGTGACAGCGCCACCGGCCGCACCAAGCCGGCCACCCTCGAGACCGGTCACGAGATCCAGGTCCCGCTGTTCATCAACCAGGGCGAGAAGGTCAAGGTCGACACTCGCGACTCCTCCTACCTCGGCCGTGTGAAGGGCTGAGATGTCAGCCCGGTCCAAGGCCCGCAAGCGGGCGCTGGACGTGCTCTACGCCTCCGACATGCGCGGCGAGAGCCCGGTCGAGGCGCTGGACCGCGCGATCGCCGAGGGTGAGGGCCCGACCAACGACTACACCGCGACCCTGGTGCGCGGCGTGGCCGAGCACCAGGAGCGGATCGACGAGCTGCTCACGTCGTACTCCGAGGGCTGGACGCTGGCCCGGATGCCCGCGGTCGACCGCAACGTGCTCCGGCTCGGCGTGTGGGAGCTGCTGTACGCCGGAGACGTGCCGGACGCCGTAGCGGTCAGCGAGGCCATCGCGCTGGTCAGCGAGCTGTCCACCGACGAGTCCCCGCAGTTCGTCAACGGGATCCTCGGCAGCATCGTGCGCAACCGGGAGTCCATCGCCTGACTAGTGCCGCGTCCCAGAGGTTCTTGGGCGCTTCGCGCCCCCATGGCACGCACCTCGCTGCGTTGCCGACGCTTGCGAGACGGGCGGGTATGGCGGCGCGCCGGCGCCTTGCGATGCCCACACCCTGAGAACGCCAACCGTTCAACAACTTCCGAGACGCGACACTAGGCCCGGTTCGCCATAGTGTGCTCATGAACACCCCCATGAGCGCACACGAGGTGGACCTGGTCGTCATCGGCACCGGACCCGGCGGGGAGGCACTCGCCACCGGCGCCGCCAAGGCCGGACTGCGCGTCGTCGCGGTCGACAAGCACCTGGTGGGCGGTGAGTGCCCCTACTACGGGTGCATCCCCACCAAGATGATGGTGCGTGGCAGCGACGTCGTGGCGGAGGTACGCCGGGCGGCGGAGGTCGCGGGTGAGGCGATCATGTCGCCGAGCTGGTCGGTGGTCGCCCGCCGGATCGACCGCGACGCCACCACCGGCTGGGACGACACGATCGCGGTGGACCGGCTCCGCGACGCCGGCGCGATCGTCCACCACGGCGTGGGACGCCTCGACGGGCCCGGACAGGTGCGGGTCGAGCTGGCGGACGGCACCGTGACGTCGTACGCCGCGATCCGGGGCGTCGTGCTCAACCCCGGCACCCGCCCGGCCACGCCGCCGGTCGAGGGCCTCGCGGGGACGCCGTACTGGACCAACCGCGACGCGGTCCGGGTCACCGACCTGCCGGCGTCGTTGGTGGTCCTCGGCGGCGGCCCGATCGGGTGCGAGCTGGCCCAGGTGTTCGCCCGGTTCGGGGTGCACGTCACCGTCGTGCAGCACGGTCCGCGGCTGCTGCCGGGCAACGAGCCCGAGGCCGGTGCCCTGATCGAGCAGGTGTTCGCCGAGGAGGGCATCCGGGTGCTGACCGGGGTGGAGGCCACCCGGGCGGCGTACGCCGACGGCGGGTTCAGCCTCGACCTCGACACCGGCGAGCAGCTCACCTCGGACAAGCTGCTGGTCGCCGCCGGCCGGACCCCGAACCTCGACGACCTCGGGCTGGAGACGGTCGGGCTCGACCCGGCCGCCCGGACCATCGAGGTCGACGACCGGCTGCGGGCGGGGGAGCGGCTCTGGGCGATCGGCGACGTCACCGGCAAGGGTGCGTTCACCCACGTCTCGATGTACCAGTCGGCGATCGCGCTGCGCGACGTCCTCGGGGAGGACGGGGCTCCGGCGCGCTACCACGCGCTGCCGCACGTGACGTTCACCGATCCCGAGGTCGGCGGGGTGGGCCTGACCGAGCAGCAGGCGCGCTCCGCCGGGCTCCGGGTGCGCACCGGGTCCACCCCGCTGGAGCAGTCCTCGCGGGGTTTCACGCACGGACCCGGTGGGCACGGCTTGATCAAGGTCGTCGAGGACGTGGATCGGGGAGTCCTGGTCGGAGCCACCGCGGTGGGTCCGGCGGGCGGGGAGATCCTCGGCTTCCTGGCCGTCGCGGTCCACGCGGAGGTCCCCGTCGACACCTTGAGGAACATGATGTACGCCTACCCCACCTTCCACCGGGCGATCGAGAGCGCTCTCGCCGCGCTGTCATGACGATCACGGGAGGGAGCGCCGCGCGACGGGCCGAGGGAGCGGGCCGAGACGCGCACAACAGCGATTGGATGGAGTACGCCGTCCGCGCGGGCCTCGTGGCCTACGCCGTGGTGTACCTGATGATCGGCTGGCTGGCCGTCCAGCTGGCCTTCGGCGACCGAGAGGGCAAGCCCTCGAGCAGCGGCGCCATGCACCAGCTCGCGGAGCAGCCGTTCGGCGGCGTGCTGATCTGGGTCGTCTCGATCGGGATGTTCCTGCTGGTGCTCTGGAAGCTGCTCGATGCGGCCTTCGGTCACCAGGAGGAGCGCGACGGCGGCAAGCGCACGCGCAAGCGCCTCGTCTCGGTCGGCAAGGCGATCATCTACGCGGTGATCGGGTTCTCCGGGCTCAAGGTCGCCACCGGGTCCGGCTCCTCGGGCAAGCACAAGAGCTGGACCGCCTCGGTCATGGAGTGGCCGGGTGGCCAGCTGCTGGTCGGACTGGCCGGCCTCGCGGTCATCGGTTACGGCTGCTACCAGATCTACCGGGCCTGGACCGAGGGCTTCGCCGACAAGCTGGACGCCGAGGGCCGCGGCGGCAGCACAGGAACGGCGTACATCGCCTTCGGCAAGGCCGGCTACACCGCGCGGGGGATCGCGTTCATCGTGGCCGGGGGCCTCGTCCTCTACGGAGCCGCGACCCACGACGCCTCGAAGTCCGGCGGGCTCGACCAGGCCCTGTTCAAGGTGCTCGACCAGCCCTTCGGCCCGGTCCTGCTCTGCCTGCTGGGCGTCGGCCTCGCCTGTTACGGCGTCTTCACGCTGGCCCGCGCCCGTCACCTGTCGAAGTAGCCGGTGCCGATGACGTCGGTCGACGCAGTCGACCCAGCCGACGTGGTCGTCCTGGGCCTCGGGGCCGGGGGCGAGCACGCCGCCCGCAAGCTGGCCGAGGCCGGCCTCGCGGTCGTCGGCGTCGAGCGGGACCTGGTCGGCGGTGAGTGCCCGTTCTGGGGCTGCACGCCCTCGAAGCTGCTGATCCACTCCGCGCACCGGGGCGACCCGTGGAGCCGGGCAGCGGCGCGGATCCGCGAGGCCAACCACGACTGGACCGATGCTCAGCACGCCGGTCCGCTGGTCGAAGCGGGGGTCCGCCTGGTCCGTGGGCACGGCCGCCTCGACGGCCCGGGCCGGGTCGTGGTCGACGCCGAGACCGGCGCCGAGACGTACGACGCGCGGCTCGGGGTCGTCATCGACACCGGCACCGAGCCGGCCGTCCCCGACATCCCCGGCCTCGCGGGGACGCCGTACTGGACCAACCGCGAGGTGATGAGGCAGGCCCAGCAGCCCGCCTCCCTCATCGTCGTGGGGGCCGGCCCGATCGGCACCGAGCTCGCCCAGGCGTTCGCAAGGTTCGGGACCCGGGTCACGGTGCTCGAGGCGCTGGACCGGATGCTGCGCCCGGAGGAGCCGGAGGCGTGCGAGGTCGTGTCCACCGCATTGCGGCGGGACGGGGTCGAGATCCACACCGGGGCGGACGTGACGGCGGTCCGCCACGACGGGCGCGAGTTCGCGGTCGACGTCGACGGCACGACGCTGCGGGCCGAGCGGCTGCTGGTCGCGACCGGCCGCCGGATGAACCTGGCCGATGCGGGGCTCGACACGGTGGGCCTCGATCCGGAGGCCGACCGGCTCGAGACCGACGAGCGGATGCGCGCGGCCGAGCGACTCTGGGCGGTGGGTGACATCACCGGCCACGGCGCCTACACACACCTGTCGATCTACCAGGCCCAGGTCGCCGTACGCGACCTGCTCGGTGAGGACGGCCCCTGGGCCGACTACCGCGCGGTCAGCCGGGTCACGTTCACCGACCCTGAGGTGGGGTCGGTCGGGCTGACCGAGGAACAGGCGCGGGCCGAGGGCCTGCGAGTCGCGGTCGGCCGCGCCGACCTGGCCCGTTCCAGCAGGGGCTGGATCGCCGAGGCGGAGGGCGTCGTGAAGCTGGTGGCGGACGCGGACCGCGGGGTGCTGGTCGGTGGGTCCGTGGTGGCGCCGTACGGCGGGGAGGTGCTCGGACTGGTGACGGCCGCCGTGCACGCCGAGATCCCGCTCGCGACGCTGCGCGGCGTGCACTACGCCTTTCCGACGTTCCACCGGGCCGTGAGCGCCGCGCTGGCGGACCTCGAGGTCGAGTCGGAGTAGTCCGCGGCCGATTGGTGCGTGTGACCGGCCCGTTTTGGGGGAAGGACGCACTCAGGCAGGAACTCGATTCTCTCTCGAGGGAGGACACTCATGTCGCAGGAAGCATGGAGCTCGGCCGGCGCAGGCCCGGGGAGCGCCTGGTCGGACCCCCTCACCGGTCCGCTGCCCGAGTCTTCGCCCGATGGCGGCTCGCTCCCCAGCGGCCCGCCGCCCAGCACGCCTCCGCCCCTGCACCGGCCTCCGAGCGTCGTGCTCGCCCCGGAGCCGCTCGGCCCGCCGCCGGCGGCACCTCCTGTCGTCGTCGGACCGGCGGCCGAGCCCCTGCCCGAGGACCCGTCCGGGGGGCTTGGCGACGTGCGCCGGTTCATGACCGCCACCGACTTCCTCGACCGGCGCGACGGCTCGCAGGAGCAAGGCCCCGCCACCTGGGGCTGGCGGGGCGCCGTACGCCGCTGGACCGGCGGGCTGGTGAGCCCGCGGATGGGCGCCGCCGAGGTGGCCTACGAGAACGACCGGCGGGCGATCCAGAAGGACTTCGACGGTCCGCGGACGATCGCCTTCATCAACCCCAAGGGCGGCGCGGCGAAGACGACCGGGGTGCTGGCCGCCGGCTACACCTTCGGCACCGTGCGCGGTGGGGGAGTCGTGGCGTGGGACAACAACGAGACCCGCGGCACCCTGGGCATCCGCGGCACGCGCAGCACCCACCGCAACACCACACGCGAGCTGCTCGAGGACCTCGAGCGGTTCACCGACGTCTACCAGTCGCGGATCGGTGACCTCGGTGCGTTCGTGCGCTCGCAGGGTGACGCCCACTTCGACGTGCTCGCCTCCGACGAGCGACCCGACGTGACGGGGACGATCCGCGCCCAGGACTTCGACGCGGTCCACAAGCTGCTGGAGCGCTTCTACCGGATCATCCTGATCGACACCGGCAACAACATGAGGGCGGAGAACTGGCTCGCGGCGGCCGGTGCGGCCGACCTGCTCGTCGTGACGAGCACGATCCGCGAGGACACCGGCTACAGCGGACTCTGGATGCTCGACGCCCTCCAGGACGCGGGCTACCAGAACCTGAAGTACAAGGCGATCACGGTCCTCTCGGACCCCTCGTCGACGGTCGACGCGAAGCTCGCCTCCGACCTGGTTGACGTCTACCAGCAGCGCACGCGCGCGGTCTACCGGGTGCCCTACGACCCGTCGCTGGTGTCCGGGTCGGTCGTGCCCTACGCCCAGCTCTCCGAGAACACCAGGAGGCAGTGGCTCAAGGCGTGCGCCGGGATGGCCGCCGCCCTCTGACCAGGGCCCGAAGCCAACGCGCCGACCGTAACCACACCGTCTGCCGACCGAGCCAAGAGCGATCCGCGGCGCGCGCGGCGACGGAGTCGACGCGCGAGACGCGGGCTAACGTCGGTGTCATGCGTGCGATCGTCTACCGCGAGACAGGTCCGTCGTCGGTGCTCGAGCTCGTCGAGCGCGAGGTGGCCGAGCCCGGGCCCGGTGAGGTGCGGGTCCGCGTGGTCCGGGCCGGGGTGAACCCCACCGACTGGAAGTTCCGGGCCGGGATGATGGCCGGCCACGACGAGGTGGTGCCAGGTCAGGACGGAGCCGGCGTGGTCGATGCCGTCGGTGCCGGCGTCGAGGGTCTGGCCGTGGGCGACCGGGTGTGGCTGGTGCTCGCCCAGCACGGACGCCCCTACGGCACGGCCGCGGACTACACCGTGCAGCCGGCACATCTGGTGGTCCCGCTGCCCGACGGCGCGTCGTACGACCTCGGGGCGAGCCTGGGGGTGCCGGCGGTGACCGCCCACCGGGCCCTGACCTGTGGCGAGGGAGGCCCGACCCGGCTCGCACCGGGTGCCCTCGAGGGGCGCGTCGTGCTGGTCGCCGGGGGAGCGGGAGCGGTCGGCAACGCAGCCATCCAGCTCGCGCGCTGGGCGGGAGCGACGGTGGTCACCACGGTGAGCGGCGCGGGCAAGGCAGAGCTCGCGCGGGCCGCCGGCGCCCATCACGTCGTGAACTACCGAGAGCCCGACGCGGCGGCGGCGATCCTGGCGGTCGCGCCGCAGGGCGTCGACATCGCGGTCGAGGTCGCCCCGGCGCAGAACATCGCGCTCGATCTCGAGGTGGTGCGGGTGCACGGCACGGTCGCGATCTATGCCAACAACGGCGGGGACGAGCTGACGATGCCGCTGCGGGCCGCCTTCGGGAAGAACCTCCGCTTCCAGTTCCTCATCCTCTACACGCTGGCCGAGGACCTCCTGCGCGCCGCGGTCGAGGATGTCGCGGCCGCGGTCTCGGCCGGGGCGATCCGGATCGGTGCCGACGCCGGGCTGCCGGTGCACCACTACCCACTGGCGCAGACCGCCGCGGCACACGACGCGGTCGAGGGCGGGGCGGTCGGCAAGGTCCTCCTGGACGTCTCGGAGTGACCAAGACCACTCGTCGCCGTGACCGGCGTCGGTGGGACCTCGGCGGGACCGATCGGGGTGCGCCCAGCGCATGATCTGACGGACGTGAGGGTCGTCTCGCCGGGCCTCGATGCAAGTTCATGCATGGCCTTGTACAGTGATCCAGGACAACGCGGACCTGAGCGAAAACCCGGTCGCCGGTAGGCCTCTTCTGGGCCGGGACCTGTCCCAATTCCCCGTGCCGTTGGTCCCTGCTGCGTGCGTTCTCACGCGTCCTAGCGTCCTTCACAGGACGGAAGATCGGTCTTCCGTCCTCTTGAAGGAGGCCCGAACTACATGACTCAGCAGATGGTCCGACCACCGTCGGGCCCCAGTCCTGAGCAACACGGGCGTGGCGCCGGAACCCTGGCCCTGCCCGCCCTCGTTGCACTCGTCGTCGGCTCGATGATCGGCAGCGGCATCTTCGCCCTGCCGTCCCAGATGGCCGGGAGCGCCGCTCCTGGACCGCTGCTCATCGGCTGGCTCATCACCGGCGTCGGCATGCTCATGCTGGCGTTCGTCTTCCAGACCCTCTCGCGCCGCAAGCCCGAGGTCGACGGCGGTGTCTACGGATACGCCCGCGCCGGGTTCGGCAACTACCTCGGCTTCACCTCGGCCTGGGGATACTGGATCAGCGCCTGGATCGGCAACGTCGGCTACCTCGTGCTGCTGATGTCGACGCTCGGGTACTTCATTCCCGCCTTCGAGGGCGGCAACACGGTCTCGGCGATCGTGTGTGCCTCGATCGTGCTGTGGGTCCTGCACTGGCTGACCACGCGCGGTGTCCACAACGCGGCCTTCGTCAACACGCTCGTCACGATCGCCAAGGTCGTCCCGATCATCACCTTCATCGCGATCGCCGCGGTCGGCTTCAAGGCCGGCGTCTTCACCGCCGACTTCTGGGGCGACAGCCAGGGCCTCGGCTCGAGGCTCGACCAGGTCAAGAGCATGATGCTCGTCACCGTCTGGGTGTTCATCGGCATCGAGGGCGCCTCGGTCTACAGCCAGCGCGCCGCGAAGCGCAGCGATGTCGGCCGCGCCACCGTGATCGGCTTCGTGGGCGTTCTCGCCCTGCTGCTCGCGGTGAACATCTTGTCCTACGGCCTGATGAACCAGGCGAAGATCGCCGGTCTCGACGACCCGTCGATGGCCGGACTCATGCGCCACGAGGTCGGCAGCTGGGGCACCGGGTTCATCTCGGCCGGCCTCGCGGTCTCCCTGATCGGTGCGCTGCTGTCCTGGGTGCTCCTCTGCGTCGAGATCCTCCGGCTCCCCGCCCAGGAAGGCGTGCTGCCGCGCCAGCTCGGTGCCGAGAACCGGTTCGGCGCCCCGTCCAACGCGCTGTGGCTCACCAACGGCTGCGTGCAGCTGATGCTGATCTGGACGCTGTTCAACGACAGCACCTACACCGACCTGATCTACCTCGCGACCTCGCTGATCCTGCTGCCCTACCTCTGGTCGGCGCTCTACCAGGTCAAGCTCGCGTTCACCGGTGAGACCTACGCCGGAGAGAGCCGCACCCGCGACCTCCTCATCGGTCTGGTCGCCCTCGCCTACGCCGTGTGGCTGGTCTACGCGGGTGGCTGGAAGTACGTCCTGGTCGCCGGCATCTTCTACCTCGTCGGCACCGCGCTCTACGTCTGGGCACGCAAGCAGGTCCGCGCGGAGATCTTCACCGCGGCCGAGCGTGTGATCGTCGGTGTGGTGTCCGCTCTCGCGGTCGCCGGCGTCATCGGCCTCATCCAGGGCTTCGTCACCATCTGACCCGGTCGAGCCCCGGCATCAACCATCGCAACACCGGGGGGCGGGGCGGTCCTCGGGCCGCCGCCTCGCCCGACCGGCGGCTGACGCTGCCCGGAACCCGGACCCGTTCCCGGCCTGCCACACATCTGAGCAAGGAAGAAGCACCATGGCTATCGAACAACTGCCCCGAGCGACGGTCGAAGAGACCGTCACCGAGCCCAGAGTCGGCGTGTGGTCCGAGGCCGGCCGACTGCGACGCGTGATGGTCTGCGCGCCCGGCCTGGCCCACCTCCGGCTCACCCCCGACACCTGTGACGAGCTGTTGTACGACGACGTCATCTGGGTCAGCCAGGCCAAGCGCGACCACTACGACTTCGTCACCAAGATGCGCGACCGCGGCGTCGAGGTCCTCGACATGCTGCAGCTCCTCGTCGACGTGGTGCGGTACCCGCAGGGTCGCAACTGGATCCTCGACCGCAAGATCACCGACGACCAGGTCGGCCCCGGCCTCGTCCACGAGGTCCGCGCCTGGCTGGAGAGCCTGCCGGCCGAGAAGCTGGCCGAGTTCCTCATCGGCGGCGTCGCGTTCAGCGACGTACCCGACGACATGGCCGGCTCGTTCCTGCGGTCCTTCCGCGACGCCGACGTGCAGCAGTTCGTGCTCCCGCCGCTGCCCAACACGGTGTTCGCCCGCGACAACTCCTCGTGGGTCTACCAGGGCGTGACGCTCAACAGCATGTACTGGGGCGCTCGCCGTCAGGAGACGCTGCTGACGACCGCGATCTACCGGTTCCACCCGGCGTTCGCCGGCGAGGACTTCCGGGTCTGGTTCGGCGACCCCGACCAGCAGCCCCGCGACCGCGGCAACGCCACGATCGAGGGTGGCGACGTGATGCCGATCGGCAACGGCGTCGTCGTGATCGGCATGGGCGAGCGCACCTCGCAGCAGGCCATCACGCAGGTCGCTCGCTCGCTCTTCGCGGCCGGTGCCGCCGAGCGCGTCATCGCCGCCGGTCTCCCGCGGACCCGTGCTGCCATGCACATCGACACGGTCTTCACCTTCTGCGACCGCGACGTCGTCACGGCGTACGGCCCGGTCGTCGACAAGATCGACAGCTTCTCCCTGCGGCCCGACGAGTCCTCGCCCTCCGGCCTGGACGTGCGCCACGAGGACAAGCACTTCGTCGACGTCGTCTCCGACGCGCTCGGCGTCCCGATGCGCGTGGTGCCCACCGGTGGCGACCGCTACGGCTCGGCCCGCGAGCAGTGGGACGACGGCAACAACGTGCTCGCGCTCGAGCCCGGCGTCGTCGTCGGCTACGACCGCAACACCCACACCAACACCCAGCTCCGCAAGGCCGGGATCGAGGTCATCACGATCGACGCGAGCGAGCTGGGCCGGGGCCGCGGGGGTGGGCGCTGCATGACCTGCCCGATCCTGCGCGACCCCATCGAGTACTGACCACCGACCGGACCCTGAGCCGGAACAAGAGAGGACTACCGACCATGCCGGTCAACCTTCGCGGGCGCCACCTGCTGAGCCTGCGTCACCACACCGCGGACGAGATCCGCTACCTGCTCGACCTCTCGCGCGACCTCAAGCGCGCGAAGTACGCCGGGACCGAGCGGCAGCTGCTCCAGGGCCGCAACGTCGCGCTGATCTTCGAGAAGACCTCCACCCGCACCCGGTGTGCGTTCGAGGTCGCCTCCTACGACCAGGGCGCGCACGTCACCTACATCGACCCCGCGTCCTCCCAGCTGGGGCACAAGGAGTCGGTCGCCGACACCGCACGCGTGCTCGGCCGGATGTACGACGCGATCGAGTACCGCGGCTTCTCCCAGGACGTCGTCGAGGAGCTGGCGAAGTACGCCGGCGTCCCGGTCTTCAACGGCCTCACCGACGAGTTCCACCCCACCCAGATGCTCGCCGACGTCCTCACCATGCGTGAGCACTCCGACAAGCCGCTGCACGAGATCGCCTTCGCGTACATGGGCGACGGCCGCAACAACGTCGCCAACTCGCTGATGCTGGTCGCCGCCAAGCTCGGCATGGACGTCCGCATCGGCGCCCCCAAGGAGCTGTGGCCCGAGGACGAGCTCGTCAAGCTGTGCCACGACCTGGCCACCGAGTCCGGCGCCCGGATCCTGATCACCGACGACCCGTCGGAGGCCGTGGCCGGAGTCGACTTCATCTACACCGACGTGTGGGTCTCCATGGGTGAGCCGGTCGAGTCCTGGGCCGCGCGCGTCCAGCAGTGCCTGCCGTTCCAGGTGAACGCCACGCTGCTCGAGGCCACGGGCAACCCGCGGGTCAAGGTCCTGCACTGCCTGCCGGCATTCCACAACACCCAGACCAAGGTGGGTGCCCAGGTCGTCCAGCAGTACCCGGAGCTCGCCGACGGCATCGAGGTGACCGAGGACGTCTTCGAGTCCGCGGCGAACATCTCCTTCGACCAGGCCGAGAACCGGATGCACACGATCAAGGCGCTCCTCGTCGCGTCGCTGGCCTGAAGGGAACTGACATGAGAATCGTGATCGCACTGGGAGGCAACGCCCTCCTGCGCCGTGGTGAACCCCTCACCGCGGAGAACCAGCGCGCGAACATCCGGATCGCCGCCGAGCGCATCGCCACCGTGGTCCCCGACCACGAGGTCGTCGTCGCCCACGGCAACGGTCCCCAGGTCGGCCTGCTCGCCCTCCAGGCGGCGGCCTACGAGGACGTGCGGCCCTACCCGCTGGACGTCCTCGGCGCGCAGACCGAGGCGATGATCGGCTACGTCATCGAGCAGGAGCTCGGCAACGTGCTCCCGTTGGAGAAGCACATCGCCACGCTGCTGACGATGGTCCGCGTCGACCCCGAGGACCCGGCGTTCCAGAACCCGACGAAGTTCATCGGGCCCGTCTACATGCAGGACGAGGCCGAGGAGCTGGCCGCGGAGAACGGCTGGGCCATTCGCCCCGACGGCTCGTCGTGGCGCCGGGTCGTCGCGTCGCCGGAGCCGCAGCACATCTACGAGGTGCCCTCGATCCGGGCCCTCGTGGAGAACGGCACCGTGGTCGTGTGCGCCGGTGGCGGCGGCATCCCGACCGTGCTCGAGCCCGGGCGCATCCTGCGCGGGGTCGAGGCCGTGATCGACAAGGACCTCGCGTCGTCGCTGCTGGCCCGTGAGATCGACGCCGACATGCTGGTCATCGCGACCGACGTCGACGGCGTGTACGTCGACTGGGGCACCCCCGCCCAGCGGCGACTCGCGGAGACGACCCCGGCCGAGCTGCGGGCCTTCGACTTCGCAGCGGGCTCGATGGGCCCGAAGGTGGAGGCCGTGTGCCGCTTCGTCGAGCAGACCGGGCGTACGGCGGCGATCGGCTCGCTCGCCGACATCGCGGACATCGTGGCCGGCAACGCCGGGACCCGGATCGTCCCCGACGGTCAGGCCACGGCGCCGGGACAGGACCGGGAGCTGGCCGTCTCCGGCTGACTCCCACAGGCCGCATCTGGCGTGGCGGCTTCGCCGCCACGCCGGCCGCGGATCGCTCCTGGGGTGATGCACCGACGGTGTGGTTGCGGTCGGCGCATGAGCTGCGGGGCCCCGGGATGTCGTACGGAGCGTGCGTTCTCTGAGCGTCGCGGTGTAGGCCCCCCGGGTGAGCTTGGGTCGAGGCCGTCGCATCCGGCCTAGATTCACAGACGCGTTGACCCGCCCGGAACTCTCGGGCGGGTCAACGTGTTCGGGAGAGCCCGGGGGAGTGTTGCTGTCGGGTCGTCGTCAGTAGAGGCGGCCCGGGTGGTCCTGGTACTGGACGTCCCAGTGCAGGTTGCTCTCCGCCCACGACGCGGTGGGCACGACGACCCACCAGCGGTGCTTCTTGGTGGGGCACACCGAGGAGTTGTAGGTGACCGTCACCGTCACCTTGAAGCGGTAGGCCTTGTGGTAGAGCGTCCAGCGGGTGAAGTCGTTCGCCGGCAGCTGCGGGCTCGAGGTGCTGTAGGTCTTCGACGTGCTCGTCGTGGTCGTGGTCGACCGGTTCCACGTGTGGTTGTAGTTGGCGCTGGCGGAGCCGATGCCCAGGTTGACGCCGCCGCTTCCGCCGATCGAGTCCGAGCTGCCCTTGGACTTGGCGTACTGCTTGCCGTCCTGGTAGCTGATCCCCTGGCTGCCGCCCTTCTGGTAGTGCCCGGCAGCCAGCCCGGTCGGCTTCCAGACGGCCCCGCCCTTGGTGGTCTTGTACGTGGTCCTGACCTCCATGCACTGCTTCGCCTCGGCGCCCGAGGCGGCCAGGCCGACGGCGACGGGGCTGATCATTCCCGCGACCATCGCCGCTGCGGCCGCTCCGGCGAGGCTCCTGCGCTTGTGGTTGAACATGTCACACCTTCCCGCTCGTGGCCGTGCGAAGCGGCCCCCGTTGTGGGCCGCCCGATGCGGCCTCACGGGCACCTTCCCCGCTCCCGCTCGTGGTCAAACTGCGGGCCCGGTGGTCGCCCGCCTCGGCGTCGGAGTAGGGTGACCGTCGTTCGACATCCTTTAACGAGCCGTCCTGTGAGGCGGAGAAGGAGGTCCGAGGCAGTTGCCTGCGCACCCTCACCCCAATGCTGCGTCCGACGCGTCCCGCGTCGTCCTCGACGACAGCGACATCACGCGGGCCTTGACCCGCATCGCCCACGAGATCCTCGAGCGCAACAAGGGCGCCGCCGATCTCGTGCTCCTGGGCATCCCGACACGCGGCGTCCCGCTCGCAGAGCGGATCGCTGAGCGGATCGCGTCCGTCGAGGGCTACGACGTCCCCGTCGGCTCGCTCGACGTCACGATGTACCGCGACGACCTGCGGATGAAGCCGGCCCGGGCGCTGCTGCCCACGCAGATCCCGAGCGGCGGCATCGACGGGCGCACGGTCGTCCTCGTCGACGATGTGCTCTTCTCAGGTCGCACGATCCGCGCCGCGCTCGACGCGCTCAACGACATCGGCCGGCCACGTGCCGTCCAGCTCGCGGTCCTCGTCGACCGCGGCCACCGCGAGCTGCCGATCCGCGCCGACTTCGTCGGCAAGAACCTCCCGACCTCGCTCCTCGAGCGGGTCAAGGTGAGCCTCGGCGGCATCGACGACGTCGACGCCGTCACGATCCAGGGGCCGACCGGGACCGAGGTGACAGCATGAAGCGCCACCTGCTGAGCACCGGCGACCTGAGCCGCGACGACGCCGAGCTGATCCTCTCGACGGCCGCGGAGCTGCGCGAGCTGGCGGACCGCCCGATCAAGAAGCTGCCCGCCCTGCGCGGCCGCACCGTGGTGAACCTCTTCTTCGAGGACTCCACCCGCACCCGGATCTCCTTCGAGGCAGCGGCCAAGCGCCTCTCGGCCGACGTCATCAACTTCTCGGCCAAGGGCTCGTCGCTGAGCAAGGGCGAGAGCCTCAAGGACACCGCGCTGACCCTCGAGGCGATGGGCGCGGACGCGGTCGTCGTGCGCCACGGCGCCAGCGGGGCTCCGCACCGGCTCGCGCACTCCGGCTGGGTGCGCTCCAACGTCGTGAACGCCGGCGACGGCACCCACGAGCACCCGACCCAGGCGCTGCTCGACGCCTTCACGATGGTCCGGCACCTGGGCGGTTCGGGGGCCAAGCCGAGCCTCGACGGCCGCCGGGTCGTGATCGTCGGCGACGTGCTGCACAGCCGGGTGGCCCGCTCCAACGCACTGCTGCTCAACACGCTCGGTGCCGAGGTCACGCTCGTCGCGCCGCCGACGCTGCTGCCGGTCGGGGTCGAGACCTGGCCGGTGGAGACGTCGTACGACCTCGACGCGGTGATCCCGAAGGCGGACGCGGTGATGATGCTCCGCGTCCAGCGCGAACGGATGAGCGGGGGGTTCTTCCCCACGGCCCGGGAGTACTCCCGCCGCTACGGCCTCGACGGGCGGCGGATGGCCACCCTGCAGGACCACACGATCGTCATGCACCCCGGCCCGATGGTCCGCGGCATGGAGATCACCGCGGACGTCGCCGACAGCGACCGGTCCGTGATCGTCGAACAGGTCACCAACGGTGTCGCCGTGCGGATGGCCGTCCTGTACCTGCTGCTCGGCGGCTCCGAGCCGGCCGTCGGAGGAGAAGAGTGAGCGAGCGGAGCGAGGTCACCATCCAACACAGTGCGCCATGTGCCTCATGCGCGCACGGAGCGAAGCGAGTACGGGCATGAGCGTCAGCTACTTGATCAAGAACGTCTCCGTGCTCGGGGGCGAGCCCACCGACCTGTTGCTCGAGGACGGCGTGGTCGCGCAGGTCGGTGCCGGGATCTCGACGAGCTCGACCAACGAGGCCGCCGAGGTCATCGACGGCACCGGGCTGATCGCACTGCCCGGCCTGGTCGACCTGCACACCCACCTGCGTGAGCCGGGCCGCGAGGATGCCGAGACCGTCGAGTCAGGCACCCGCGCCGCGGCGATGGGCGGCTTCACCGCCGTGCACGCGATGGCCAACACCGAGCCGGTCGCCGACACCGCCGGCGTCGTCGAGCAGGTGTGGCGGCTCGGCCGCGAGGCCGGCTACTGCGACGTGTACCCGGTCGGCGCGGTCACGGTGGGCCTGGCGGGCCAGCAGCTCGCCGAGCTCGGTGCGATGGCCGACTCCGCCGCCCGGGTCCGAGTGTTCTCCGACGACGGCAAGTGCGTCAGCGACGCGGTGCTGATGCGCCGCGCGCTGGAGTACGTCAAGGCGTTCGACGGCGTCGTCGCCCAGCACGCCCAGGAGCCCCGGCTCACCGAGGGCGCCCAGATGAACGAGGGCCCGCTCTCCGGGCGGCTCGGACTGGCCGGGTGGCCGGCGGTCGCCGAGGAGGCGATCATCGCCCGCGACGTGCTGCTCGCCGAGCACGTCGGCTCGCGCCTGCACGTGTGCCACGTCTCGACCGCCGGCTCGGTCGAGCTGATCCGCTGGGCCAAGGGCAAGGGGGTGAACGTCACCGCCGAGGCGTGCCCCCACCACCTGCTGCTCACCGACGACCTGGCCGCGACGTACGACCCGATCTACAAGGTCAACCCGCCGCTGCGCTCGGCCGCCGACGCCGAGGCGCTGCGCGCGGGGCTCGCGGACGGCACGATCGACATCGTCGCGACCGACCATGCCCCGCACCCGCACGAGGACAAGGACTGCGAGTGGGCGGCCGCGGCGTTCGGCATGCTCGGGCTCGAGACCGCGCTGTCGATCGTGCAGCAGACGATGGTCGACCCGGGCCTGCTCGACTGGGCCGGAGTCGCGGACCGGATGTCCGCAGCGCCGGCCCGGATCGGCCGGGTGGCCGACCACGGCCGGCCGATCGCCGAGGGCGAGCCCGCCAACGTCGTGCTCTACGACCCCGCGGCGACCAGGGTCGTCGACCCCGCGGAGACACAGAGCCTGAGCCGCAACACGCCCTACCGGGGCATGGAGCTGCCCGGCCGGGTGGTCGCGACGTTCCTGCGGGGCAAGGCGACCGTGCTGGACGGGAAGATCGCCTGACCTGACGGTGGGCCCCGGGTGCCCGTCCCGGCCGTGCGTGGGCCGGGACGGGGCTCAAGTGGGGCCATCGGCGACGCCGGTCGCCGGTCAGCAGCCGCCCAGGTGGTGCAGGACCCGAGTGATGATCCGCAGGTGCTCCCGGAGCACCGGCAGCGACGCGCGGGCGTCATCGACGACCTGGGAGTTCAGGCCGTCGCGCACCTCGTCCTTGGCCTCGGCGATGTCGAGCTGGTGGTCCTCCCACTCGTAGGGCACGTACGCGCAGGCCAGGTCGCGGGCGCTGGTCGTGTGCCACAAGGCGATCGCCTTGCGCTGCCCCAGCGACGGCTTCGCCGGCACCTCGACGCCGACCTGCCGCCCGGTACGCCGAGCCTGGCCGTACTCCTCGGTGTGGTCGCGGACCATCCGGTGCCCGAAGGCGCGGACTGCGGGGACGTGGCTGTGGTGGGCCGCGAGCCGACCGGCGGCGATCTCGAGCAGGTCGCCCTGCGGGGACTCCTCGAGGTACGTCCGATCCTGGTCGTTCAGGCTGGCCTGCGCGCGACCGGTCGACGTGTGGGCGTCCCCGTGGGCCGCCGCCCCGGTGCCGAGGGCACCGACGGTGGCGAGGGCGGCGATGGACGTGACGAGCTTGGTGGAGCGCATGTGGTTCTCCTCCTGGAATCGGGCTGGAGTACGGCTGGGACACGGCTGGAGTGAGGCATTGGTCGGACCCCGGGTACCCGTCGATGAGAGCTCCACACGGAGCGGTGTTCGGGTCCGTCCAGCAGCCGACCGCGCGCCGGAGCGCCGGCGCCGCACTGCTAGGGTTGGGCCGTTCGACATCCTTTAACGATCCGTCCTGTGAGGCGGAGAAGGAGGTACGGCGTGACGTTGCACGCCCAGACCCAAGTCCCGCTGTCCACACCCGGCGCCCGACCCGCGATCCTCGTGCTCGAGGACGGGCGGACGTTCACCGGCGAGTCCTTCGGCGCGGAGGGGGAGACCTTCGGCGAGGCGGTCTTCAACACCGGCATGACCGGCTACCAGGAGACTCTCACCGACCCGTCGTACCACCGTCAGGTCGTGGTGATGACCGCGCCGCACGTCGGCAACACCGGTGTCAACGACGAGGATCCCGAGAGCCGACGGATCTGGGTGGCGGGGTACGTCGTGCGCGACCCCGCGCGCCGGTCGTCGAGCTGGCGCGCGAGCCGCACCCTCGACGACGAGCTGCGCGAGCAGGGTGTCGTCGGCATCTCCGGCATCGACACCCGCGCGCTGACCCGGCACCTGCGCGAGCGCGGCGCGATGCGCGTCGGCATCTCCTCGGTCGAGGCCGACCCGGACGCGCTGCTGGAACGGGTGCGAGCCTCGGGTGAGATGACGGGTGCCGAGCTGGCCTCCGAGGTCTCGACCAGTGACCCGTACGTCGTCCCCGCGATCGGTCCGAAGCGGTTCACCGTGGCCGCTCTCGACCTGGGCATCAAGACCATGACCCCGCACCGGATGGCCGAGCGCGGCGTCGAGGTGCACGTGCTGCCGGCGACGGCGACCCTCGACGACGTCCGCGCCGTCGGCGCCGACGGGCTCTTCTACTCCAACGGCCCGGGTGACCCGGCCGCGACCACCCACCAGATCGAGGTGCTCCAGGGGGCGCTCGCCGACGGGCTGCCGTACTTCGGCATCTGCTTCGGCAACCAGCTGTTCGGCCGTGCCCTGGGGTTCGGCACCTACAAGCTGAAGTACGGCCACCGCGGCATCAACCAGCCGGTCATGGACCGCACCACCGGCAAGGTCGAGGTCACCGCCCACAACCACGGGTTCGCGGTCGACGCACCGCTGGAGGGCAGCACCACCACGCCGTACGGCGAGGCGAGCGTCAGCCACGTGTGCCTCAACGACGACGTGGTCGAGGGGCTGGAGCTTCGAGACGGCAGCGGCCAGCTGAAGGGCTTCTCCGTGCAGTACCACCCCGAGGCCGCCGCCGGCCCGCACGATGCGGCGTACCTCTTCGACCGGTTCCTCGACGTGATGGAGGGCAAGGCCTGATGCCGAAGCGTGAGGACATCAAGAGTGTGCTGGTGATCGGCTCCGGGCCGATCATCATCGGCCAGGCCTGCGAGTTCGACTACTCCGGCACCCAGGCGTGCCGCGTGCTGCGGGCCGAGGGCCTGCGGGTCGTGCTGGTCAACTCCAACCCGGCCACGATCATGACCGACCCCGAGTTCGCGGACGCGACGTACGTCGAGCCGATCACCCCGGAGTTCGTCGAGAAGGTCATCGAGAAGGAGCGCCCCGACGCGCTGCTGGCCACCCTGGGCGGCCAGACCGCCCTCAACACCGCGATCGCGCTCTCCGAGCGGGGCGTGCTGGACAAGTACGGCGTGGAGCTGATCGGTGCCAGCATCGAGGCGATCCACCGGGGTGAGAACCGCGAGTCGTTCAACGCGATCGTGCACAAGGTCGGAGGAGAGGTGGCGCGCAGCTTCGTGTGCCACTCGCTCGCCGACTGCGAGCAGGCCGTCGGTCAGCTCGGCTTCCCGGTGGTCGTGCGCCCGTCGTTCACGATGGGCGGCACCGGCTCCGGCATCGCCTACGACGAGGGCGACCTCGCCCGCATCGCCGGTGCCGGACTGGCCGCCAGCCCGACCACCGAGGTGCTGATCGAGGAGTCGATCATCGGGTGGAAGGAGTACGAGCTCGAGGTCATGCGCGACCGGGCCGACAACGTGGTGATCGTCTGCTCGATCGAGAACGTCGACCCGATGGGCGTGCACACCGGCGACTCGATCACGGTCGCGCCCGCGATGACGCTCACCGACCGTGAGTACCAGCACCTGCGCGACCTCTCGATCGGCATCATCCGCGAGGTCGGCGTCGACACCGGCGGCTGCAACATCCAGTTCGCCGTCAACCCCGTCGACGGCCGGGTCATCGTCATCGAGATGAACCCGCGGGTGTCGCGCTCGAGCGCCCTCGCGTCGAAGGCGACCGGCTACCCGATCGCGAAGATCGCCGCCAAGGTCGCGATCGGCTACACCCTCGACGAGGTGCCCAACGACATCACGACCCGACCGGACGGACAGAGCACGCCCGCGTCGTTCGAGCCCACGCTGGACTACGTCGTGGTGAAGGTGCCGCGGTTCGCGTTCGAGAAGTTCCCCGGCGCCGACCCGGTGCTGACCACGCACATGAAGTCCGTCGGCGAGGCGATGGCGATCGGGCGCAACTTCACCGAGGCGCTGCAGAAGGCGCTGCGCTCCCTGGAGAGCCGCACCGCGGTCTTCGACTGGGAGAAGGAGTGGGTCGACCTCGACAAGGACGCGATCATCGAGGAGATCCGCAAGCCGCACGACGGCCGGCTGAAGAAGGTCATGGACGCGATCCGGGCCGGGGCCACGCCGGAGGAGGTCTTCGACGCCACCGGCATCGACCCGTGGTTCGTCGACCAGCTCGTGCTGATCAACGAGATCGCCGCCGAGGTGACCGCTGCGTCCGAGCTGACCCCCGAGCTGCTGCGCAAGGCCAAGCGGCACGGGTTCTCCGACTTCCAGATCGGCAAGATCCGGGGGATGACCCCGGCGGTCGTGCGCGGGGTGCGCCACGCCCTGGGCATCCGCCCGGTCTACAAGACCGTCGACACCTGCGCGGCGGAGTTCGCGGCGACCACGCCGTACCACTACTCCTCCTACGACGAGGAGACCGAGGTCCGCCCGCGCGAGAAGGAGGCGGTGCTGATCCTCGGCTCCGGCCCCAACCGGATCGGTCAGGGCATCGAGTTCGACTACTCCTGCGTGCACGCGGCGCTGGCGCTCTCGAACGCCGGCTACGAGACCGTGATGGTCAACTGCAACCCCGAGACGGTCTCGACCGACTACGACACCTCCGACCGCCTCTACTTCGAGCCGCTCACGCTCGAGGACGTGCTCGAGATCGTGCACGCCGAGGAGCAGGCCGGGCCGGTCGCGGGGGTCATCTGCCAGCTCGGCGGGCAGACCCCGCTGGGGCTGGCGCAGGGGCTGAAGGACAACGGCGTCACGATCCTGGGCACCTCGCCCGAGGCGATCCACCTTGCCGAGGAGCGCGGCGCCTTCGGGCGGGTGCTCCACGAGGCCGGCCTGCCCGCTCCCAAGCACGGCATGGCCACGAGCTTCGGCGAGGCCAAGGAGATCGCGGCCGAGATCGGGTTCCCGGTGCTGGTGCGCCCGTCGTACGTCCTGGGCGGGCGCGGCATGGAGATCGTGTACGACGACGCCGCGCTCGAGGGCTACATCAACCGGGCGACCGAGATCAGCCCGGCGCACCCGGTGCTGGTCGACCGGTTCATCGACGACGCCGTCGAGATCGACGTCGACGCGCTCTTCGACGGCGAGGAGCTCTTCCTCGGCGGCGTGATGGAGCACATCGAGGAGGCCGGCATCCACTCCGGTGACTCCTCGTGCGCACTGCCGCCGATCACCCTCGGCGACGCCGAGATCCGCCGCATCCGGGAGGCCACCGAGGCGATCGCGCGCGGGGTGGGCGTCCGAGGTCTGCTCAACATCCAGTTCGCGCTCGGCTCCGACGTGCTCTACGTGCTCGAGGCCAACCCGCGGGCCAGCCGGACGGTGCCGTTCGTCTCCAAGGCGACCGCGACCCCACTGGCGAACGCGGCCGCCCGGATCATGGTCGGCGACACGGTCGCACGACTGCGCGAGGTCGGGATCCTGCCCGCGACCGGCGACGGTGGCACGCTGCCGCCGGGCCAGCCGATCGCGGTCAAGGAGGCGGTGATGCCGTTCAACCGGTTCCGCACCCCCGACGGCCGCCAGATCGACACGATCCTCGGCCCGGAGATGAAGTCCACCGGCGAGGTGATGGGCCTCGACGCCGACTTCGGCACGGCGTTCGCCAAGGCCCAGGCCGGGGCG
This sequence comes from Nocardia sp. 149-1B, assembly GCF_057747975.1. Lineage (NCBI taxonomy): Bacteria > Bacillati > Actinomycetota > Actinomycetes > Mycobacteriales > Nocardiaceae > Nocardia > Nocardia sp. 149-1B. The sequence goes on along the minus strand of NZ_CM173233.1, from coordinate 2,470,853 downwards.
TTCGGCGCGCTGCCCACCAGCGGACGCGTGTTCGTGTCGGTGGCCAACCGCGACAAGCGCAACATGATCTTCCCGATCAAGGTGCTCGCGGAGCACGGCTTCGAGATCCTCGCCACGCAGGGCACCGCGGAGGTGCTGCGCCGCAACGGCGTCGCCGCCACCGTGGTGCGCAAGCACTTCGAGGGCTCCGGCCCGCACGGCGAGAAGACCACCGTGCAGCTGATCCTCGACGGTGAGGTGCAGCTGGTGGTCAACACCCCGCACGGGTCGACCAGCGGCAGCTCGGTGCGCCTGGACGGCTACGAGATCCGCACCGCGGCGGTCATGGGCAACATCCCCTGCGTGACCACGATCCAGGGGCTCGGTGCCGCCGTCCAGGGGATCGAGGCCGTGCGGCGCGGCGAGATCGGGGTGCGCTCGCTGCAGGACTGGGCCGCTTCGGCGGCCGCGGCGGCCGAGAACCGCTGACGTGTACCGCCTGCTGTTCGATCACCTGCTGACCCGGACCGACCCGGAGCGCGCCCACCACGGCGCATTCCGGGCGATCCGGGCGGCCGGGCCCGCGCTGCGGTTGCGGGCCCAGGTCGGGGGAGCGCCGGGGCAGCCGGTCGACGCGCTCGGGCTGCGGTTCCCCAACGTGCTCGGCCTCGCGGCCGGCTTCGACAAGAACGCGGTGGGCATCGACGCGCTCGCCGCGCTGGGCTTCGGGCACGTCGAGGTCGGCACGGTGACGGGGGAGCCCCAGCCGGGCAACCCGAAGCCGCGGCTCTTCCGGCTGCCCGAGGACCGGGCGATCGTCAACCGGATGGGCTTCAACAACGACGGCGCCGAGGTCGTGGCACACCGGTTGGCGGCCCGCGCCAGGCGCCTCGACAGGCTCGGCCACCGACCGCACCCCGTGCTCGGGGTCAACATCGGGAAGAGCAAGGTCGTGCCGGAGGAGGAGGCGGTCCGCGACTACGAGAAGTCCGCACGCCTGCTCGCGCCGTACGCCGACTACCTCGTGGTCAACGTCAGCTCGCCGAACACCCCGGGACTGCGCAACCTGCAGGCTGTCGAGAAGCTCGAGCCGATCCTCACCTCCGTGCAGGCCATCGCCCGGACCGGCGACCAGCGCACCCCGCTGCTGGTGAAGATCGCGCCCGACCTGTCCGACGACGACGTCCTGGCCGTGGCCGACCTGGCGCTGGCGATCGGCCTCGACGGGATCATCGCCACCAACACGACGATCTCGCGAGCGAGCCTGCGCACGCCGGCTCCCCGGGTCGACGAGATCGGAGCGGGTGGCCTGTCGGGCCGACCGCTCACCGAGCGCGCCACCGACGTGATGCGGCTGCTGCGCGGCCGGGTCGGTCCGGACCTGACCCTGATCGGGGTCGGCGGGATCAGCACGGTCGAGGACGCCCAGGCCCGCCTGGCGGCCGGTGCGACGCTGCTGCAGGCCTACACCGCGTTCATCTACGAGGGGCCGCTCTGGCCCCGCCGCATCGTCCAGGGAGTGTCATGAGCACCTTCGGAGCCCGCCTCCACGCCGCGATCCAGGCGCGCGGGCCGCTGTGCGTCGGCATCGACCCGCACGCCTCGCTGCTCACCGAGTGGGGCCTGGGTGACGACATCGGCGGCCTCGAGACGTTCACCCGTACGGTCGTCGAGGCGGTCGCGCCGGTGGCCTCGGTCGTCAAGCCGCAGTCGGCGTTCTTCGAGCGGTTCGGCAGCCGGGGCATCGCCGTGCTCGAGCGCGTCATCGCCGACTCCCGTGAGGCCGGTGCGCTGGTGCTGCTGGACGTGAAGCGCGGCGACATCGGCTCCACCAGCCAGGCGTACGCCGACGCCTACCTCGACCCGGCCTCGCCGCTGGCGAGCGACGCGATCACGCTCAGCCCGTTCCTCGGCTTCGGCTCGCTCGAACCGTTCGTCGACACCGCCCGGCGCCATGATGCCGGCCTCTTCGTGCTCGCCCTCACGTCCAACAAGGAGGGGCCGGAGGTCCAGCACGCGCGCGTCGAGGACGGGACCGTCGCCGGTCGGATGCTCGACCACCTGCGCCACCTCAACGCCGGCGCCGAGCCGCTCGGCAGCTTCGGCGCGGTCGTCGGAGCCACGATCGGCTCGACCGAGGAGGACCTCGCGTTCAACGGACCGATCCTGGCTCCCGGCTTCGGGGCGCAGGGCGGCACGATCCTCGACGTACGCCGGTTGTTCGGTGCCGCCGCGGCCGTGCTGCCCAGCTCCTCGCGCGACATCCTGCGGCACCAGGACCCCGCGGCCATGCGCGCGGCGGTGCTCCGGACCAACGACGAGCTGCGCCCGTGAGACGGCTCGCGGCCCTCGCGCCGCTGTCGCTCCTGCTGCCGCTCCTGGTCGCGTGCGGCTCGGGGAGCGGCGACTACTGCGCGGCGGTCAAGGACCACCAGCAGGAGCTCAGCGACATCGTCGGGAGCGGGAAGCCGGACGCGCTGCTGCGCGCGCTCGACATCTTCCACGACCTGCGCGACCAGGCGCCCGAGGACATCACCGACGAGTGGCAGCAGGTGATCGGCCGGGTCGAGGCGCTCTCCGAGGCTCTCGACGCCGCCGGCGTCGACCCGGCGACCTACGACCGTGCGCACCCGCCTGCGGGGCTCACCGCGGAGCAGAAGGCCACGATCGACGCGGCCGCCACCGAGCTGGGCAGCGGCACCACCCTGCGAGCCCTGCAGGACCTCGACCAGCAGGCGCGCGACGTGTGCCACACCCCGCTGACCCTGTGAGCCGACCCGATTGCTGCCCGGTCTCGCTTCTGACTAGTGTGGCCTCTCAGCACCGGCCTCGGGGCCGTACTTCAGCCCGCTGACCAAAGGACCTCACGCTCGTGGCTCTGCCCCCGCTCACCCCCGAACAGCGCCAGGCGGCCCTCGAGAAGGCCGCCGCCTCCCGCAGGGAACGGGCCGAGGTGAAGAACCGGCTGAAGAACTCCGGGGCGTCCATCGTCGACGTCCTCCAGGAGGGCCAGCGCAACGAGGTCATCGGCAAGATGCGGGTCGTCGACCTGCTGCAGTCGATGCCGGGCCTCGGCAAGGTCCGGGCCCGCCAGGTCATGGAGCGGCTCGGCATCGCCGAGAGCCGCCGGGTCCGCGGGCTCGGCACCAAGCAGGTCGCCGCGCTCGAGAAGGAGTTCGCCGGGCGTGAGTGACGCGCCGGTGTCCTCCCCTCCTCGTCGTTCGCGTCTCCTCGTCCTCGCGGGTCCCACGGCGGTCGGGAAGGGCACGGTCGCGGCCGAGGTACGCCGCAGCCACCCCGAGGTGTGGATCTCGGTGTCGGCCACGACCCGGGCCCCGCGGCCGGGTGAGGAGAACGGCGTCCACTACTGGTTCGTCTCCGACGAGGAGTTCGACGCCATGGTCGAGCAGGGCAACCTGCTGGAGTGGGCCGTGGTCCACAAGGCCGCCCGCTACGGCACGCCCCGCCAGCCGGTCGAACTCGCGCTCGCCTCCGGACGGTCGGCGATGCTCGAGATCGACCTCCAGGGCGCGCGCCAGGTGCGCGGCACCATGCCCGACGCCCTGTTCGTGTTCCTCAAGCCGCCCTCGTGGGACGAGCTGGTGCGCCGCCTGGTCGGGCGGGGGACCGAGACCGCGGAGGAGCGCAAGCGCCGGCTCGAGACCGCACGCGAGGAGCTGGCGGCCGAGGAGGAGTTCGACGTGACGATCGTCAACCGCGAAGTTCACGCAGCTGCGGAGGAGTTGGTAGCCTTGATGGAGCCATCCCCAACAGATCTGTGAGGCTTTAGCGTGTCAGGACCCACCATCGCGGCCGTGGGGGTCACGAACCCCCCGATCGACGAGCTGCTGACGAAGACCGACAGCAAGTACAAGCTGGTCCTCTACAGCGCCAAGCGCGCCCGGCAGATCAACGCCTACTACTCCCAGCTCGGCGAGGGCCTGCTGGAGTACGTCGGGCCGCTCGTCGACACGCACGTCCAGGAGAAGCCCCTCTCGATCGCGCTGCGCGAGATCAACGAGGACCTGCTGACCTGCGAGGACATCGACCCCGCCGAGCTCGCCGCCGAGGAGGCCGCTGCGTCGGCCGCCGCCGCGGACGCCGGGAACTCCTTCAGCGAGTGATCCGCTGAGCACCAGCAGCACCAACGAGGCCGCCTCCCCGTCCGGGGGGCGGCCTGCTGCTCGTCGGCCCGTCGTCGTGCTCGGGGTCTCGGGCGGCATCGCGGCGTACAAGGCGTGTGAGCTGCTGCGCCGCTTCACCGAGTCCGGTCACGACGTCACGGTCGTGCCGACCGCTGCCGCCCTGGAGTTCGTGGGCGCGCCGACCTGGGCGGCCCTGTCGGGCAAGCCTGTCGCGACCGAGGTGTGGAACGACGTCCACGAGGTGCCGCACGTGCGGATCGGCCAGTCCGCCGACCTCGTGGTCGTGGCTCCGGCCACCGCCGACCTGCTGGCCAAGGCCGCCCACGGGATGGCCGACGACCTGCTCACCAACACGCTCCTCACCGCCCGGTGCCCGGTGGTGTTCGCGCCCGCCATGCACACCGAGATGTGGGAGCACCCCGCGACCCGGGCCAACGTCGCGACCTTGCGCAGCCGCGGTGCCGTGGTGATCGAGCCCGCCGAGGGCCGGCTGACCGGCAAGGACACCGGCAAGGGCCGGCTGCCCGACCCGGTCGAGATCTTCGACCTGTGCCGCGACCTGCTGACCCGCGCCCCCGGTGGCGCGGTCGCCGATCTCGCGGGGCGACACGTCCTCGTCACGGCCGGCGGCACCCGGGAGTACCTCGACCCGGTCCGCTTCCTCGGCAACCGGTCCTCGGGCCTGCAGGGCTATGCCCTGGCACGTGCGGCCGCAGCGCGCGGAGCCGAGGTCACCCTGGTCGCGGCCAACGTGGCGCTGGCCGACCCCGCCGGGATCAAGGTCGTCCGGGTCGAGAGCACCGCCCAGCTGCGCGAGGAGGTCCTCGCGGCGGCGCCGTCGGCCGACGCGGTCGTGATGGCGGCGGCACCCGCCGACTTCCGGCCCGTCGACGTCAGCGGCGCGAAGATCAAGAAGGCCTCGGACGGCTCGGCGCCGATCGTGACGCTCGAGCAGAACCCCGACATCCTGCACGAGATCAGCACCCACCGCGCCCGCCCCGGTGCGGTGATCGTCGGCTTCGCCGCCGAGACCGGTGACGAGACCGGGTCGGTGCTCGAACTCGCCCGCGCCAAGCTGGCCCGCAAGGGCTGTGACCTGCTCGTCGTCAACGACGTCAGCGGCGGCGCCGTGTTCGGCAGCCCGGACAACGAGGCCGTGATCCTGGCGGCCGACGGCGCCACGGTCGAGGTCCCGCGCGGACCCAAGTCGGCCCTCGCCCACGTCATTTGGGACGAAGTGGCCTCGAGGCTGCAGGATTGAGACCGGCGTCCCGCCATCCGGGACGCTGGATATCGTTGCCGCACCGCCAACTCATGGACACAGGAGCGCAGAAGTGACCGGACGCTTGTTCACCTCGGAGTCGGTGACCGAGGGTCACCCTGACAAGATCGCCGACCAGATCAGCGACTCCGTGCTGGACGCGATGCTCGAGCAGGACCCCAACAGCCGGGTCGCGGTCGAGACGCTGCTGACCACCGGCCTGGTGGTCGTCGCCGGCGAGGTCACCACGACCGGCTACGTCGACGTCAAGGACGTCGTACGCCGCCGGATCATCGAGATCGGCTACGACTCCTCGATCAAGGGCTTCGACGGCCACTCCTGCGGCGTGATGGTCGCGATCGGCGGCCAGTCCGGTGACATCGCCCAGGGCGTCGACACCGGTCACGAGAGCCGCACCGGCTCCGTGGACGCGATGGACAAGCAGGGTGCCGGCGACCAGGGCCTGATGTTCGGCTACGCGTGCGACGACACCGACGTGCTGATGCCGCTGCCGATCGTGATCGCCCAGCTCCTCGCCGAGCAGCTCACCGCCGTACGCAAGGACGGCACGCTGCCCTACCTGCGCCCCGACGGCAAGACCCAGGTCACCATCGAGTACGACGCCGACAACCGTCCCGTGCGCGTCGACACCGTCGTGCTCTCCTCGCAGCACGACGAGGACACCGAGCTCGGGACGCTCGAGTCCGACGTCAAGAAGCACGTCATCGACCCCGTGCTCGCGAAGTTCTCGATCCCGTCCGAGGGCTACCGGCTCCTGGTCAACCCGACCGGGCGCTTCGTGGTCGGCGGGCCCATGGGCGACGCCGGCCTGACCGGCCGCAAGATCATCGTCGACACCTACGGCGGCATGGCCCGCCACGGCGGCGGTGCCTTCTCCGGCAAGGACCCGTCGAAGGTCGACCGCTCGGCCGCCTACGCGATGCGCTGGGTCGCCAAGAACGTCGTCGCCGCCGGCCTCGCCACCCGCTGCGAGGCCCAGGTCGCCTACGCGATCGGCAAGGCCCAGCCGGTCGGGGTGTTCATCGAGACGTTCGGCACCGGCGTCGTCGCCGACGAGCGCATCCAAGCCGCCGTCCTCGAGGTCTTCGACCTGCGTCCGGCCGCGATCATCCGCGACCTCGACCTGCTGCGGCCGATCTACGCCAAGACCGCGGCGTACGGCCACTTCGGCCGCGAGCTCCCCGAGTTCACCTGGGAGCGCACCGACCGCGCCGACGCGCTGCGCGCCGCCGCCGGTCACTGACCAGGTCCGCGTCTCGCGGGATCGCTCCTCGGGCTGGCCTTCCGACTACGTGGTTGCGGTCGGCGCCCGGGTGCGTCGCCGCTCACTGGTAGACATCTGCCCATGACGGACCCGGACGAGCAGCCCGAGCTGCTGCCGGGGATGGTGCGGGCGACGCTCAAGGCGTCCCAGGCGAAGGCCCGCGCCACCCGGGCGCGCAAGGCCGCCGAGGCCGAGCCGGCGGCCGTCGACCCGGTGGCCCGGGTGCTGGTCGACGTGCCGCTGGCGCACCTCGACCGGCCGTTCGACTACAGCGTCCCGGCCGCGATGGCCGAGGCCGCGCGCCCTGGCGTGCGTGTCAAGGTCCGGTTCGCCGGGCAGGACGTCGACGGCTTCGTGGTGGCCCGGGCGGCCGAGTCCGAGCACCCCGGCCGGCTGGCACCGCTTCGGCGCGTGGTCAGCCCCGAGCCGGTGCTCGCGCCCCAGATCGAGGCTCTGAGCGCCGAGATCGCCGAGCGGTACGCCGGGGCGCGCGCCGACGTGCTGCGGCTCGCCGTGCCGCCCCGGCACGCCACCACCGAACAACGTCCGACTCCGCCCGCCGTCCTCTGGGCCGGCCACGATCAGGCCGCAGGCGAGACGGCGTGGGCCGCGCACGAGCCGGGAGCGGCGTTCCTGCGCCACCTCGCCGCAGGCGGGGCGCCCCGGGCCGTGTGGGCGGCGGCCCCCGGGACCGACTGGCCGACGCTGGTCGCCCACGCCGTCGCGGCGACATACGCCTCGGGACGCGGCAGCCTCGTGTGCGTCCCCGACCGCAAGGACGTCGCACGCGTCGACGCGGCGCTGACCGCGGTGCTCGGCACCGGTCAGCACGTCACCCTGACGGCAGACTCGGGCCCGGCGGCGCGCTACCGCGACTTTCTCGCGATCAGTCGCGGCGCCCGGCGGATCGTCGTCGGCACCCGCGGCGCGGCCTTCGCGCCGGTGCACGACCTCGGCCTGGTGGTGGTCTGGGACGACGGCGACGACCTGCACGCCGAGCCGCGCGCGCCGTACCCACACACCCGCGAGACGCTGCTCCTGCGCGCCGAGCGTGAGGGCTCGGCAGCCCTCGTCGGTGGCTTCGTGCGCACCGTCGAGGGGGAGTACCTCGTGCGCACCGGTTGGGCCCACGAGCTGGGGCCGACCCGCGAGGAGGTCCGGCGCCGGGTGAGCGTCACCGTCGCCGGCGACGCTCACCGCCGTGACACCCATGCTCGGGCGGCACGGATGCCTCGCGAGGTGCACCTAGCGATCCGTGATGCGGTGAGCGAGGGGCCGGTGCTCGTGCAGACCCCGCGCCTGGGCTACGTGACGTCGCTCGCCTGTGAGCGCTGCCGTACGCCGGCCCGCTGCGACGCCTGCCAGGGTCCGCTGGCGCTCACCGGACCGACGACGCCGCCCTCCTGCCGCTGGTGCGCCACGGTCGCCGAGGACTGGGCGTGCCGCGAGTGCGGCCACCGCGGGTTGCGCGCACCCGTGCTGGGTGACGCGCGGACCGCCGAGGAGCTCGGCCGGGCCTTCCCAGGCGTCACCGTCCGCTCGAGCTCGGGTGACACGGTGATCGCCACGGTGGGGCCCAAGCCCCAGATCGTGGTGGCCACGCCGGGTGCCGAGCCCGTCGCCGAGGGCGGCTACACCGCGGTCGTGCTGCTGGACACGTGGCTGCTGCTCTCGCGCATCGACCTGCGCGCCGAGGAGGAGGCGCTGCGTCGCTGGGCCGACGCCGCCGCCCTGGTCCGTCCGGGCGGTCGGGTCGTCGCCGTCGGTGACGCCGCCCATCCGGCGCTCCAGGCGCTGGTGCGCTGGGACCCGGCCGGGTTCGCCGCGCGCGAGACGGCCGAACGCGTCGAGGCGCACCTGCCGCCGGCCAGCCGGCTGGCGACGATCACCGGCGAGCCCGGTGCGGTCGACGACGCGCTCACGCTCCTGGACGCGCCGCCCGGGGCCGAGGTCCTCGGTCCGGTCGACCTCGGCGACGACGAGTGCCGGGTGGTCGTGCGGGTCCCTCGCGCGCAGGGTGGTGCACTCTCGCACGCGCTCGGTCAGCTCCAACGGGTGCGCTCGGCCCGCAAGCTCGACGCCGTACGCATCCAGGTGGACCCGCAGACGCTGTAGGAACGCTCGCTCGGGGCGGACGTCGTGCGTGGTGGTCGTGCGGGGAGCGGGGGCGGAGGACGTCCCCGGGGACGTCGGGCTAGTCGCCGACGGCGTCGGTGCCGCGCTGGACGATGAGCGGGTCGGGGGTGCCGACGACGCGGGTGTCCTTGCCCTCGTAGTCGAAGCGGGAGAGGAACGCGCGCATCGCGTTGACCCGGGCTCGCTTCTTGTCGTTGCTCTTCACGGTGGTCCAGGGCGCCCACTCGGTGTCCGTACGCCGGATCATCGCCTCCTTGGCGTCGGTGTAGGCCTCCCACTTGCTCAGCGACTGCAGGTCGATCGGGGAGAGCTTCCACTGCCGCACCGGGTCGACCTGCCGGATGATGAACCGGGTGCGCTGCTCGGACTGGGTGACAGAGAACCAGAGCTTGGTCAGCGAGATACCGCTGTCGACGAGCATCCGCTCGAACAGCGGCGCCTGGACCATGAACTGCTCGTACTCCGGCTCGGTGGTGAAGCCCATCACCCGCTCGACACCGGCGCGGTTGTACCAGGAGCGGTCGAACAGCACCATCTCACCGGCCGTGGGCAGGTACTGCACGTAGCGCTGGAAGTACCACTGGCTCTGCTCGCGGTCACTCGGCTTGGTCAGCGCGACCGTGCGGGCGTAGCGCGGGTTGAGGTGCTCCATGAATCGCTTGATCGTCCCGCCCTTGCCGGCCGCGTCCCGGCCCTCGAAGAGCAGCACGTGCTTGGTGTGGGTGTCCTGCGCCCAGTTCTGGAACTTCAGCAGCTCGACCTGCAACCGGTACTTGGTCTCGTCGTACTCCTCGCGAGGCATCCGCTCCGCGTAGGGGTAGTTCTCCCGCCAGGTGTCGACGGCGCGCCCCTGGGGGTCGAGGAGGATCGGGTCGTCGTCGTGGTCCTCGCCGATCGTGTGCCCATCGATCCGGAGGTGATCGATGTACTCACGCACGTCCTGCAGCATGTTCGCAACCTAGCCCTTCGGGTTCGCGTGCACGGGCGATCCCTAGACTGGCGTCGTGCCCGTTCAGCCGATCCGTCTCCTCGGGGACCCCATCCTCCGCAGGCCCGCCGTCGAGGTCGTCGACTTCGACAAGGAGCTGCGCCGCCTGGTCGAGGACCTCACCGACACCATGATGGACGCTCCCGGCGCAGGCCTCGCGGCTCCGCAGATCGGCGTCGGCCTGCGAGCGTTCACGTGGTACGTCGACGGCGAGCCCGGCCACCTGATCAACCCCCGCCTCGAGCTGTCGCCGGAGATCCAGGACGGCCCGGAGGGCTGCCTGTCGATCCCCGGACTGAGCATCGACTGCCGCCGCGCCCTGTCGGTGGTCGCCCACGGCTTCAACATGTACGGCGACCCGGTGGTCATCGAGGGCTCCGAGCTGCTCGCCCGGGCCATCCAGCACGAGACCGACCACCTCGACGGGGTCTTGTTCATCGACCGCCTCGACCCGGCCGCGCGCAAGGCCGCGATGAAGGAGATCCGCGAGTCCGACTGGTTCGGGCTCGACAAGCCGCAGGTCAAGGTGTCCCCGCACGCCACCAACGGGCTGGGGTTCTGAGAGGCATGAGAGTCGTCTTCGCCGGCACCCCCGAGGTCGCCGTCCCCGTCCTGGACGCGATCGCCGCGTCCGCCCACGAGCTGGTGGGCGTCGTGACCCGCCCCGACGCACCCACCGGCCGCGGCCGACGCCTGGTCGCGAGCCCGGTGGCGCTGCGCGCCGCGGAGCTCGGCGTGCCGGTGCTCAAGCCCGACCACCCGCGCGACCCGGCGTTCCAGGAGGAGCTCCGGGCGCTGCGCCCCGACTGCTGCCCGGTCGTCGCCTACGGCGCGCTCCTGCCGCAGTCGGCCCTCGACATCCCGCCCCACGGCTGGGTCAACCTGCACTTCTCGGCGCTGCCGGCCTGGCGCGGCGCGGCCCCGGTCCAGTACGCGATCTGGGCCGGTGACGAGGTGACCGGCGCGACGACGTTCCGCATCGTCAAGGAGCTCGACGCGGGCCCGACGTACGGCGTGATGACCGAGCGGATCCGGCCCACCGACACCGCGGGTGACCTGCTGGCCCGGCTGGCCGAAGGCGGCGCGGGCCTGCTGGTGGCCACCCTGGACGGCATCGAGAACGGCTCCCTGTTCGAGCGCGCCCAGCAGGAGGAGGGCGTCTCCTACGCACCCAAGGTCGAGGTCGAGGATGCCCGGGTCGACTGGACCCACCCGGCGGTCGCGATCGACCGCCAGGTGCGTGCGTGCACCCCTGCGCCGGGCGCGTGGACGACGTTCGCGGGGGAGCGGCTCAAGCTCGGGCCGGTCACGCGCACCGACCAGAGCCTGGCGCCCGGCGTCCTCGAGGTCACCAAGAACGCGGTGCTCGTCGGGACCGCGACCGAGGCCGTGCGGCTGGGCGACGTACGCCCCCACGGGCGCAAGCAGATGGCCGCCGCCGACTGGGCTCGCGGGGCCCGGGTGGAGTCGGGTGTCCGGATTGGTGACGGTTCCGGTGAAAGCTGACGCCGGGATCGCTACGGTCATCACCATGAGCCGCCCGGCGCACGAGGAGGACTTGCGCGAGGACCTCGACCCGCTCGTCGACGAGATCTGCCGCTCGCTGCCCGAGGTCGAGCTCGGGACGTCGTGGGGTGACCGCCCGACCTACAAGGTGCGCGGCAAGGGCTTCCTGCTCTACCGGGCGCCCCACAAGACCGCGGTCGACCCCGCGACCGGCGAGATGTACGACGACCTGCTGGTGATCACCACGCCCGGCGAGGCCGAGAAGCAGGCGCTCGTGGCGGACGAGCGGTTGCCGTTCTTCACCATCGACCACTTCAAGGGCTATTCCGCCGTGTTGGTCCAGCAGTCCCGTCTCGGAGAGATCGAGCGCGAGGAGTTGGCCGAGATCATCACCGAAGCCTGGGCCGCGAAGGCCCCCCAGAGCCTGTCGAGGAAGTACCTCGGGGATGGCTGACCCCCGCCCACGGGGACAGCAGCGCGGAGGCCGCACGACCGGCGCCCGCGCGGGTCTGGACCCGGCCCGGCTCGCGGCGCTCGAGGTGATGAAGGCGGTCCGCGTCGACGGGGCGTACACCAACCTGGTGCTGCCCTCCGTGCTGCGCCAGCACGGCCTCTCGGGCCGCGACGCGGCGTTCGTGACCGAGCTGGTGTCGGGGACCATCCGGCGGCGCGGTACGTACGACGCCATCCTCGCCGCGTGCGTGGACCGGCCGCTGAGCAAGGTCGAGGCCAAGGTCCTCGACGCCCTGCGCCTCGGCACCCACCAGCTGCTGTCGATGCGCGTGCCGACCCACGCCGCGATCAGCACCACCGTCGACCTGGTGCGGGCCAAGGTCAGCTCGGGTGCCGGCGGCTTCGCCAACGCCGTGCTCCGCCAGGTCGCCCGGCAGGAGCTGGCGGAGTGGATCGGCCGGGTCGCGCCCGACCCGCGGGTCGCCCCCACCCGGTTCGCCTCGATCGCCTACAGCCACCCGCGCTGGATCGTGGACGAGCTGCGCTCGGCCGTGGGCGCCGAGGAGCTGTTCGAGCTGCTGGCCGCCGACAACGAGCCGCCGCGCGTGACCTTGGTCGCCCGCCCCGGGCGGAGCACCCGCGAGGAGCTGCCCGGCGAGCCGACCCCCTACTCGCCGTACGGCGTGGTCCTCGGTGGCGGCGATCCGGGGGAGATCCCGGCCGTCGCCCAGGGCCGCGCGGGCGTCCAGGACGAGGGCTCGCAGCTGGTCGCGGCGGCCCTGGCCGCGGCGCCGATCGAGGGGCCGGACCGCCGGTGGCTCGACCTGTGCGCCGGCCCGGGCGGCAAGGCCGCGCTGCTGGCGGCGCTCGCCGAGCAGCGTGGGGCCTCGCTGGTCGCCGCCGAGCGTCAGGAGCACCGCGCCCGTCTCGTGCAGCGGGCGCTGCGAGACGCACCCGGCACGCTCGGGATCGTCACCTCCGACGGCACCGCGCCACCGTTCGCGCCCGGCGCCTTCGACCGCGTGCTGGTCGATGCTCCCTGCACCGGCCTGGGAGCGCTCCGACGCCGACCGGAGGCCCGGTGGCGGCGTCGTGCCGACGACCTGCTCGGGCTGGTGCTGTTGCAGCGCCGGCTGCTGGCCTCTGCGCTCGAGCTCACCCGGCCCGGTGGTGTCGTGCTCTACGCCACCTGCTCGCCGGTGGTCTCCGAGACCCGCGGCGTGGTGTCGTCGGTGCTCGAGAGCCGGGACGACGTCGTGCTGGAGGACGTGCGGGCGCTGCTGCCCGACGTCCCGCGGTGCGAGGGGCCGATGCCGGGGACCGTGCAGCTGTGGCCGCACCGGCACGGCACCGACGCGATGTTCCTGGCCCTGCTGAGGCGCACGGGCTGAGGGCTCACTCGGCCCAGATCAGCGCCCGACCGACCTCGTCGACCTGCGCCACCGTGGTGGCCTGTCCGGGCGCGACCGTGGCGAAGAACTGGCCGTGCACGTCGCTGACGAACGTCTGGTCGCCCGACTTCGCCGGGTCCTGGTAGTCGCCCCAGGTCGAGGCGCCTCGCCAGTTCACCACCACCGAGGACGCACCCTGGGTGCAGATGAACTTCTCGTCCAGGGGCTTGTCGCAGCTCCAGTCCGGTGAGTCGACGTACACCGGCGCGTCCTGGAGCATCCGCAGCGCCCGGGCGTGGGCGCGCTCGGCTCGGGTCGGAGCCGGCTGGTTGGCGGCATCGGTCGGCGACGCCGGCGGTTGCGTGGCGAAGTCGGGCTCGCTGCCGGGACGGGTGCCCGCGCCGCCCAGCATCGCGACCCCGACGGCGACGGCGGCGACCCCGGCCGCGGCCGCCAGCGCCCCGCCGGCGCGACGGCGTCGCCGGATCCGGGTGCCGGTCCGGGTCGAGACCCGGACCAGCTCGTCGAGGTCGGTCCACTCGTCGCGGACCCGGTCGTGCAGGGCGGTGCCGAACGGCGTGTCGTTCATGAAGCGGTCTCCTCGGTGAGGCCCGCGCCCACCAGCGGCCGGAGCCGCAGCAGTGCGCGTCGGGAACGGGTGCGGACGGCCGACTCGGTGATGCCGAGGTCGCGGGCCGTGTCGGTGACCGATCGGTCCTCCCAGTAGCGCAGCACCACGATGGCCCGGTCGAGCCGGGACAGGGTGGCGAGCGCGGCGAGGAGGTCCAGGCGGGTCGCGGAGTCGACCGGCTCCGAGCCCACCGGGTCGACGTGGTCGTGGAGGTCTCGGGGCAGCTCCGAGGAGCGGCGCAGCCGGCGGTGTGAGAGGAACGTGTTGAGCAGGGTGGTGCGGGTGTAGGCGAGCGGGTTGTCCGCCCGCGACACCCGCCGCCACGAGGCGTACACCTTGGCGTAGGTGGTCTGGGTGAGGTCCTCGGCCAGGTGGTGGTCGCCGGTCAGCAGCAGCGCCTGGCGGTGCAGCTGGGTCCCGGTCGCACGCACGAAGTCCCCGAAGTCCTCGGCGTCGTTGGTCGTCACACCCTGTTGACTCCTCGAGCGCCGGTTGTGTTGCACGGGTCCGGCTTCAGTCCAGCACGTGGCGCAGGTAGCGGCCCGGCTGGTCGAGGTAGGCCTTCCAGTGCTGCACCAGCTCGAGCTCCTCCCACGTCGTACGCCGGTAGCCCCAGTCGCCCACCTCGAGGATCGTGGCGCCGGGCATCGCGGCGAGCACGGGCGAGTGGGTGGCGCACAGGACCTGGCCGCCGCTCTCGACCACGCGGCCCAGGGCGCCGATGAGCCCGAGTGTCGAGGAGAACGACAGCGCCGCCTCGGGCTCGTCGAGGCAGTAGAAGCCGGGGGAGTCGAATCGCGTTCGTAGTACCTCGAGGAACGACTCGCCGTGGCTCATCTCGTGGAAGAGCGGCGCGGTGCGTGGTCGGCGCGGGTTGACCTGCTGTTCCTCGAACTTGTACCAGCCGTGCATGGTCTCGGCCCGCAGGAAGAACCCCCATCGGCTCGCCGCGAGTCCGCGTTGCAGCCGTAGCGAGCGCCCGAGCGCCGACTCGGTGGCGCGCGTGGAGTGCTTGCCCTGGGTCGAGCCACCTTCGGGCGAGAGCCCGAACGCGTCGGCGACAGCCTCGACGATCGTCGACTTGCCGGAGCCGTTCTCGCCGACCAGGAAAGTCACGAACGGCGAGAGCTCCAGGCCCTCGCGGGCCAGCTGGGCCACGGCCGGGACGTCCATCGGCCACCTGCCGGGAGGCAAGGGTCGCTCAGGGTCGGCCCAGACCCGGACCACGGGCGGCTGGTCGAAGTCCATGCCCGCACCGTACGACGGGCCACCCCCTACCCTGGCCGCATGCCGTCGAAGCCGCCCTCGGTCGAGATCGAGGTCGACAACCGCGTCGTGCGGGTGAGCAACCCCGACCGGGTCTACTTCCCGGAGTCGGGTGCGACGAAGCTCGACCTGGTCGAGTACTACCTTGCGGTCGGGCCCGGCATCGTCAACGCGCTGTTCGAGCGGCCGTGCATGCTGCACCGGTTCCCCAAGGGCCTGGCCGGGGACAAGGTCCACCAGAAGCGGCTACCGCAGGGCGCGCCGGACTGGGTCGAGACCGTCCGGCTGCACTTCCCGCGGTGGAACCGCACGGCCGACGAGCTCTGTGTGACCGAGCTGGGCTCGGTGATCTGGGCCGTGCAGATGTCCACCGTCGAGTTCCACCCCTGGAACAGCCGGCGCGAGGACCCCGAGAAGCCCGACGAGTGGCGCATCGACCTCGACCCCGGCCCGGACTGCTCCTACGACCGGGTCCGCCGGGTCGCCCACGTCGTGCACGAGGTCCTCGACGAGCTCGGCGTCGTGGCGTTCCCCAAGACCAGCGGGAGCAAGGGGCTGCACGTCTACGTCCGGATCAAGCCCGAGCACGGGCACAAGGACGTACGCCGGGCCGCGCTCGCGTTCGCCCGCGAGGTCGAGCGCCGGGCCCCCGACGAGGTCGACCTGACGTGGTGGCGCAAGGACCGCGACCCGGCCACGGTGTTCGTGGACTACAACCAGAACGCCCGCGACCACACGATCGCCGCGGCGTACTCCGTGCGCGGCCTGCCCGACGCCCGCGTCTCGACGCCGATCCGCTGGGACGAGGTGGACGACGCCGATCCCCACGACTTCACGATCTTCACCGTCCCCGCGCGCTTCGCCGAGCTCGGCGACCTGCACGCCGACATCGACGATCACGTCTACGACATCGCCCCGCTGCTGGGGTGGGCCGAGCGCGACGAGCGCGACGGCGCCGAGACGCCCGAGGAGCCCGAACCCTAGGCTGGCCCCGTGGGCATCCAGATCACGCCGAGCATCCTGAACGCCGACTTCTCGCGCCTCGGCGACGAGGTGGCCCGGATCGGCAGCGCCGACTGGGTGCACGTCGACGTGATGGACAACCACTTCGTCCCCAACCTCACGTTCGGTCCGACGATGGTGGAGGCACTCGCCCGCTCCACCGACGTGCCGCTGGACGCCCACCTGATGATCGAGGACGCGGACCGCAACGCGCTCGCGTACGTCGAGGCCGGGTGCGGGTCGGTCACGTTCCACGTCGAGGCCGCGAAGGCCCCGGTGCGGCTGGCCCGCGAGATCCGCTCCCACGGTGCTCGCGCCAGCATGGCGCTGCGGCCGGCCACGCCGGTCGAGCCCTACGAGGACCTGCTCCCCGAGCTCGACATGCTGCTGATCATGACTGTCGAGCCCGGTTTCGGGGGCCAGAAGTTCCTCGACCTGTGCCTGCCCAAGATCCGTCGCGCCCGCGAGCTCATGGACAAGCACGGCGTCGAGACCTGGCTCCAGGTCGACGGCGGCATCAGCCTCGACACGATCGAGCGCTGCGTCGAGGCCGGTGCCGACACCTTCGTCGCCGGCTCCGCGGTCTACTCCGCCGACGATCCCGACCGGATGGTGGCTGAGCTCCGGGCGCGGGCCGAGAGCGCGCGCACCTGACCGTCCTCCCGGTGCCCCGGGGCAGAAGATCTCTGTCGTTTGGTCACCAACGGCAGAACTTTCGGGCCCGAGGTTGTCGTTGGTGACCAAACGACAACCTCGCCGGGCGTCTCACCGTGACGCGCCCCACGCGGCGTCGTCAGATGTCGTGTGGCACACTCGACCTTGACGAGCTTTCGAGCTCGCGTGCTCTGGGGTCGGTGTAATTCCGAGCCGGCGGTGACTGGGTGAAGGCCCAGAAGTCCGCGACCCGGTCACAGCCAGTGACCGGTTGACCAGGTGAAGTTCCTGGACCGACGGTTAAAGTCCGGATGGGAAGCGCACGCAGGTGTCGTCCACACGTGTCCACGTGGGGTCGACCCGTCGGCCCCGGAGTCCGCGAGCGGACACGAGGGGCACACCAGATGACGACCACCGCAGGCGAGCAGGCCGCAATGTCGCGCGCCCTCGAGCTGGCCGCGACGCCGGGTGTCCCGCTCGGGCCCAACCCCCGCGTCGGCTGCGTCCTGCTGGACGACGAGGGCCGCACGGTCGCCGAGGGCCACCACCGCGGCGCCGGCACCGCGCACGCCGAGGTCGACGCGCTCGCTCGAGCCGGGGACCGGGCCCGAGGCACCAGCGCCGTCGTCACCCTCGAGCCCTGCAACCACACCGGCCGCACCGGCCCGTGCGCCCAGGCGTTGATCGAGGCCGGCGTACGGCGCGTGGTCTTCGCCCAGCCGGACCCCAACCCCGACGCAGCCGGGGGAGCAGCCACGCTCCGAGCCGCCGGCGTCGACGTAGCGTCGGGGCTCCTGCTCGACGAGGCGCGGCTCCTGAACAGGTTCTGGACGTTCGGGCTCGAGCACGGCCGCCCGTTCGTCACCTGGAAGTTCGCGACGACCCTCGACGGGCGCAGCGCGGCCGCCGACGGCACCAGCCGCTGGGTCAGCTCGTCCGCGGCGCGGCTCGACACCCACCGGCTGCGCGCGACGTGCGACGTCATGCTCGTCGGCGCCAACACGATCGCGGTCGACGACCCGCTGCTGACGGTCCGTGACGACCACGACCGGCCGCTGGAGCACCAGCCGCTGCGCGCGGTCATGGGGGAGCGCGACCTCGACCCCGCCCGCCGGGTGTTCAACGCCGACGGCCCGTCGCTCCACCTCCGCACCCGCAAGCCCGAGCAGGCGCTCGCCGAGCTGTTCGACCGCGGTCGCCGCCACGTCTTCCTCGAGGGCGGCCCGACGCTCGCCGCGGCCTTCCTGCGCGCCGGGCTCGTCGACGAGATCGTCACGTACGTCGCCCCGATGCTGCTCGGCTCCGGCCGCAGCGCCGTGGCCGACCTCGGAATCACCACCATCGCCGACGCGTTCCGTCCTCGCGTCACCGACATCACCGTGCTCGAGGGGGATCCGCCGAACGTGCGGTTCACCCTCGCGCCAGGGAAGGACTGACATGTTCACCGGAATCGTCGAGGAGCTCGGCACGGTCGCCGCGGTCGAGGACCAGGGCGACGCGATCCGACTCACCATCCGCGCCACGACCGTGCTCGAGGACGCCGGCCTGGGCGACTCGATCGCCGTCAACGGCTGCTGCCTGACCGTCGCCGAGCGCGACGGCGACACCTGGACGGCCGACGTGATGCAGGAGACGCTCGACAAGACCAGCCTGTACGGCGTACGCCCCGGCGACCGGGTCAACCTCGAGCGCGCCGTGACCGCGGACAAGCGGCTGGGCGGTCACATCGTCCAGGGCCACGTCGACGGTGTCGGCGAGATCGTGAGACGTACCCCGAGCGAGCACTGGGAGGTCGTCGAGATCGCGATGCCTCCCGCACGTGAGAAGGGGTCGTTGAGCCGCTACCTCGTGGACAAGGGTTCGATCACCGTCGACGGCGTCAGCCTGACGGTCGTCGAGGCCCACGACGACGGCTTCACGGTCAGCCTGATCCCCGAGACCCTGGCTCGCACCACGCTCGGCACCCGCCAGCCCGGCGACCGGGTCAACCTCGAGGTCGACGTCCTCGCCAAGTACGTCGAGCGCCTCCTGCCGTACCGGGACCGCGCATGAGCGAGCGCAGCGAGCGAATCATTCAATGCAGCGCCCACTGTGCCTCATGCGCGCACGGAGCGAAGCGAGTACGTGCATGAGCGAGCGCAGCGAGCGAATCATTCAATGCAGCGCCCACTGTGCCTCATGCGCGCACGGAGCGAAGCGAGTACGTGCATGAGCGAGCGCAGCGAGCGAATCATTCAATGCAGCGCCCACTGTGCCTCATGCGCGCACGGAGCGAAGCGAGTACGTGCATGAGCATCTCAGCGCTGTACGACGCGCACCTGACGATCTCGGGGCATCAGATCACCTGGCGCGAGATCGTCGGCAACGCCTTCGGGTTCGCCTCGGCCATCGGTGGCCTGCGCCGCCGCCTCTGGGCGTGGCCGGTCGGCATCGTCGGCAACGCGCTGCTGTTCTCGGTGTTCATCGCCGCGACCTTCGACGCCCAGGCCCAGCAGCCGTTGTTCGGCCAGGCCGCCCGTCAGGTCTTCTTCATCGTCACCAGCGTCTACGGCTGGCACCGGTGGAACCAGGTCAGGAGCGCCCACGGCGGTGGTGACGCGCCCGCGGTCGACCCGCGCTGGGCGGCCGCCCGCGAGCGCACGGCGTACCTCGTCGCCGCCGCGGTGGGCGTGCTCGTGTGCCAGTGGGTGTTCAGCGTCGTCGGCGCGGGCTGGCCGGCGCCGCGCTGGTACTACTGGTGCGACGCCTGGATCTTCGTGGGCTCGATGCTCGCGACGTACGCGATGGCCCGCGGCTGGAACGACTTCTGGCTCGCCTGGGTCGCCGTCGACCTGGTCGGCGTCCCGCTCCTGTGGCACTCCGGCTACTACCCGTCCGCGATCCTCTACGTCTTCTACGGCGGCCTGTGTGTCGCCGGCTTCCTCACCTGGCTGCGGGCGACCGCGGCCGTACCCGGCATCACCGATCGGCAGAAGGTCCCCGCATGAGTGAAACCGTCCGGCTCGACAGCGTCGAGCGCGCCATCGCTGACATCGCCGCCGGCAAGGCCGTGGTGGTCGTCGACGACGAGGACCGCGAGAACGAGGGCGACATCATCTTCGCCGCGAGCAAGGCGACGCCCGAGCTGATGGCGTTCACGATCCGCTACAGCAGCGGCGTGATCTGCGTGCCGATGCCGGCGCCGATGCTCGACCGGCTCGAGATCCCGCTGATGACCCCGCACAACAAGGACCGGCTGCGTACGGCGTACACGATCTCGGTCGACGCGCGAGACGGCGTCAGCACCGGCATCTCGGCCGCCGACCGCGCCCACACCGTACGGGTGCTGGCCGACTCGGCCACCGAGCCGTGGGAGCTCACCCGGCCGGGCCACGTCTTCCCGCTGCGCTACCGCGAGGGCGGCGTGCTGGTGCGGCGCGGCCACACCGAGGCCGCGGTGGACCTGGCGAAGCTCGCGGGGCTGACGCCCGCCGGGGTGCTCGTCGAGGTCGTCAACGACGACGGGACGATGAAACGCGGCCCCGAGCTGCGCGCCTTCGCCGACGAGCACGGACTGGCGATGATCTCGATCGACGAGCTGGTCCGCTATCGCCGCCGGCACGAGAACCTCGTCGAGCGGGTCGCGGAGACCCGGCTGCCGACCCGGCACGGCGACTTCACGGCGTACGGCTACCGGATCACCGTCGACGACTCCGAGCACATCGCGCTCGTGTACGGCGACATCAGCGGACCCGAGCCGGTGCTGACCCGGGTGCACTCGGAGTGCC
Organism: Nocardia sp. 149-1B; assembly: GCF_057747975.1. Lineage (NCBI taxonomy): Bacteria > Bacillati > Actinomycetota > Actinomycetes > Mycobacteriales > Nocardiaceae > Nocardia > Nocardia sp. 149-1B. The sequence goes on along the minus strand of NZ_CM173233.1, from coordinate 2,450,389 downwards.
TGACCGGCGACGTGTTCGGCAGCCACCGGTGCGACTGCGGTCCGCAGCTGGACGAGGCGCTCGAGCGGATCGTCGCGGAGGGCCGCGGCGTGGTCGTCTACCTGCGCGGGCACGAGGGCCGGGGGATCGGCCTGGTCGCGAAGCTCCAGGCCTACCAGCTCCAGGACGGAGGCAGGGACACGGTCGACGCGAACCTCGACCTCGGGCTGCCGGCCGACGCCCGCCACTACGGCACGGCCACCCAGGTGCTGCGTGACCTCGGTGTGGGCAGCGTGCGGCTGATGACCAACAACCCCGACAAGGTCTCGAACCTCGAGGACTTCGGCGTGCCGGTCGCGGCTCGGGTGCCGCTCACGCCGCACCCGAACGACCACAACATCGGCTACCTGCTCACCAAACGCGACCGAATGGGTCACGATCTGCCGAATCTGGCCGATGAGATGCCCGATACCCTGACCAAGAACGGAGCGTGACCGATGACCGGACACGGTGCCCCCGTCCTCGACACCGTCGACTGCAGCGACCTCAAGGTCGCCGTGGTCGCCTCCAGCTGGCACACCCAGGTGATGGACGGCCTCATCGCCGGCGCCGAGCGGGCGCTGGACGACTACCACGTCGTGCAGCGCACGCTGGTCCGCGTCCCCGGCGCCTACGAGCTCGCCGTCGTGGCCGACGCCTTGGCCCGGCAGGGCTACGACGTGGTCGTGGCCCTGGGCGTGGTGATCCGCGGCGGGACGCCGCACTTCGACTACGTCTGCCAGGCGGCCACCAACGGGCTGACCCGGGTGGCGCTCGACCGGGGCATCCCGGTCGGCTTCGGCGTCCTCACCTGCGACGGCGACCAGCAGGCGCTGGACCGCGCCGGCCTGGAGGGCTCCAAGGAGGACAAGGGCTACGAGGCCACCTCCGCGGCACTGCTCACCGCCCGGACCCTGAAGGAGCTGGCCGCCGGCGCCCCGTAGGCTCTTCCTCCGTGAAGACGTTCGACGAGCTCTGGACCGAGCTGAGCGAGAAGGCCCGGTCGCGCCCCGAGGGATCCGGCACCGTGCGTGAGCTCGACGCCGGTGTCCATGCGATCGGGAAGAAGCTGGTCGAGGAGGCCGCGGAGTCGTGGATGGCCGCCGAGCACGAGGGCCGCGAGCGCACGGCTGAGGAGATCAGCCAGCTGCTCTACCACGCCCAGGTGCTGATGCTGGCGACCGGCATCGAGCTCGACGACGTCTACGCCCACCTCTGAGGAGGAGCCATGGCACTGCTCCGCATCGCGGTCCCCAACAAGGGATCGCTGTCCCAGTCCGCCTCCGAGATCCTGCGTGAGTCGGGCTACCGCCAGCGCGACGACGCCAAGCAGCTGACGCTCACCGACGCCGAGAACGGCGTCGAGTTCTTCTACCTGCGCCCCCGCGACATCGCGCTGTACGTCGGGGAGGGCACGCTCGACGTCGGCATCACCGGTCGCGACCTGCTCAAGGACTCCGGCGCGAAGGCCGAGGAGGTGCGGGGTCTCGGCTTCGGGCGCAGCAGGTTCCGGTTCGCCGGACCGCGCGGCTCCTTCACCGACCTCACCCAGCTGGCCGGCACCCGGATCGCCACGTCGTACGTCGGCGTCGTGCGGACCTTCCTGGAGGAGCGCGGGATCGAGGCGAGCGTGGTCCGCCTCGACGGCGCCGTCGAGACCAGCATCCAGCTGGGCGTGGCCGACGTGATCGCCGACGTCGTGGAGACCGGCAGCACCCTGCGGCAGGCCGGGCTGGAGACGTTCGGCGAGACGATCCTCGACTCCGAGGCGGTGCTGATCACCCGCAGTGGCGCGGTGCCCGAGGGATTCGAGATCTTCCGGCGTCGCGTCGAGGGCGTGCTGGTCGCGCGGACCTACGTGATGATGGACTACGACATCCCGACCGAGCGGGTCACCGACGCGGTGACGCTCACCCCCGGCATCGAGAGCCCCACGGTCTCGCCGCTTCATCGCGAGGGGTGGTCGGCGGTGCGGGCGATGGTCCCGCGCGACGGCGCCCAGCGGTTGATGGACGAGCTCTTCGAGATCGGTGCCCGCGGCATCCTGCTCACCGACATCCATGCCTGCCGGCTCTAGCGGCGCGGCCGGTACGCCGGCCCGCTCGCGCACCTGGCGCCCGCTGGGGGTCCGCGTCGCCGGTGTGGTGCTCGGGGTGGGGCTGCTGCTCTGCTTCGCGCTGGCCTGGCTCGGCTTCGACCAGGAGACCCGGGACAAGTTCACCGCGTTCCAGCTCGGCACGCTGGTCTTCCTCGGGCTGCTGGCGTTCTCGGTCTGGTTCGCGCTGGTGCGGTGCCGGGTCGTGGCGGAGCCCGAGCGGCTGGTCGTGGTCAACGGCTACCGGCGCCACGAGCTGGACTGGGCGCAGATCGTCGCGGTCCGGCTCCCGCGCGGGGCGCCGTGGGTGACCCTCGACCTCGCGGACGGCAACACGCTCGCGGCGATGGGCATCCAAGGCTCCGACGGCGACCGCGCGCGGCGCGCCGTACGCGAGCTGCGGGCGCTCGTCGAGCAGCGCTCCGCGAACCCGACCGACTCCTAGGGACGCTCTAGGACCGGGCCCGGATGCCCCACGACGCTGCGAAGGTGTCCCCGGACTGCCCCGCAGGCGCGAGCGTGACGAGATCCCGCCCCGAGCGGAAGGCGTCCGCCGGCGCCGTCATCGGCTCGACGGCCAGCGATCGGCGCGGACCGATCGGCACGTCGTCGGCGCTGAAGACCTGCAGCCACCGGTGCCGCTCGTCCACCCACAACACCACGCCACGGCCGGTCGCGGGGTCGGCGAGCACGACGGTGGCCACTCCCGCCGCGTCCCGCGCCAGGTCGGTGAAGCCGTCGTCGAACGACACCTCGCCGATCCGGTGGGCCACCCGGAAGTCGAAGGGAGTCCCGGTGACGTCCTCGAGGCCGGTCGGGAGGAGCCGATCGTCGACCAGCGCCCGGGTGGACACCGGGAGCGTCATCTCCCAGCCGTCGACCGGACCCGGGCCGAGCGCGAGGTAGGGGTGTGCGCCGCTTGCGTACGGCGCCGGCGTCGAGGCCCGGTTGACCGCGGACTGGGTGACCGTGAGGCCGTCCGCGGACACGGCGTAGGTGACCCACAGGTCGAGGGTCCACGGGTAGCCGCTCTGGGCGATCAGCCGGTAGGTCAGGCTCACCGACGAATCGGTGTGCTCCTCGACCGACCACGCGGCCCAGCGGGCCAGCCCGTGCGAGGCGTTGTGCAGCGACGGCTCGTTGAGCGCGAGCTGGTGGTCGCGGCCACCGAAGGAGTAGGCACCGTCGCCGATCCGGTTCGGCCAGGGCATCAGCAGCTGGCCGCGGGCGCCGGGCGCGAGCTCGTCCTCGCCGAATCCGTCGATCAGCGGCACGCCGTCGTGCTCGAGGACCCGCAACGTCGCGCCGCCCTGGGTGATCACCGCCCGGTAGCCGCTGCCCGAGATCTCGTACTGGTCACCACTGGGAGGCAGCATGAACGTCACCCTAGGGCTGTGTGCGGGAGACCCCGGGGTCAGGGTGAGGTGTCGACGACGAGGTCGGCGCGGGAGCGCGTCGCGTCGCGGTCGAACATCGCCTGCTCCGCGACCTGCCACCGCTCCCAGTGCTCACGCATCGCTTCGCCGTCGCGCGCGAGACCGCGCCGCAGCCGTACGCCGACCGGGGCCTCGACCCACGCCAGGGCGGTCGCCAGGTGGGCGACCCGGAGCGCCCCCGAGCCGACGCCCTCGATCACCAGCAGCTCGGTGGGGTCCACCGTCACGGTCTCGGCGTACCGTCCGGCGACCCAGTCGTAGCGCCGGTAGGTCCCGGGCCGGTCGCGCGCCAGTGGCTCGAGGAGTCCGGCGAGGTGCTCCGCGACCTGGGGCAGGCCCTCCCAGCCGTCGTACAGGTCGTCCATGTGCACGACCGCCGCGTCCGGCTTGAGGCCGACGACCGCGCCGGCGAGCGTGGTCTTGCCGGATCCGGCGGGTCCGTCGATGCAGATCAGCCGGCCGCGGCCCAGGGTCGCCGGACGCGACCGGGCCAGGTCGAGCAGCGCCCGCGCCGCCTGCACTAGTGGTCAGCTCCGTCAGCTCGTCGGGGTGCCCGCCGCCCGGGCACGCAGATCGCTGCGTCGGCAGTGCTCGAAACTCCCCAGCCTGCCGACGCGCCGCCGCCTTGCGCTGCACGCACCTGGACGTCGGCCATCCTCGACGACCCCTCGTCGATGACCACTAGTGTCGCGTCTCGGGAAGTTGTTGAACGTTTGGCGTTCTCAGGGTGGGTGCATCGCCAGGCGCCGGCGCGCCGCCATACCCGCTCGTCTCGCAAGCGTCGGCAACGCAGCGAGGTGCGTGCCATGGGGGCGCGAAGCGCCCAAGAACTTCTGGGACGCGCCACTAGAACGCCTGGCCGCACCCACGGTAGGTCGGGACGGAGTCGACGAGCTCCTCGCCCGCGAGGAGGTGGACGGTGGTGGTGTGCTCGAACGGCTCGCCCGACTTCGCGTGGCGGAACCACACCAGGTCGCCGATCTCGAGCTGGTCCGCCGGTGCGCCCGTGAGCGGGGTCTGGACCTCGCCGGCACCCTCGAGCCCGGTCAACGACAGCCCGGCCGGTGCCCACGGGGTCGGCAGCCGGTCCGGCCCGATGGGCCCGGAGGCGACCAGGCCACCGCCGTGGACGGTGACGACGCCGGGCGCCGGCTTGCGGGTGACCGGCACTCCGAAGAACGCGGCCGGTCGCGGGTCGAAGGACCGGTAGTGGTCGAAGAGCCTGGGGACCAGCAGCCCGGAGCCCGCGGCGACCTCGGTCACGACGGGGTCGGAGGCGGAGTCCTCGACGGAGCCCGAGCCGCCCGCGTTCCAGAACTCCAGGTCGGCGAGCTCGTGCAGCGCATCGGCGATCTCGCTGCGACGTACGCCGAGCTGGGTGAGCGACAGCGCCTTGAGCCGGCGCACGATCGCCGAGCGGGTCCGGGCGGTCGGCACCGAGTCGGCGAGTCCCGCGACCTGGCCCTCGTACGTCATCGCGCCGACGAGGCGCAGGCCGCCGCGCGCGACGACCGCGCGGGCCAGACCGACGACGTCGGCGGTGTCGTGCAGCGGTGAGCGCTTCGGTCCGACGTGCTGGCCGGCCATCCGCAGCCCGGCGTCGACGTCGATCGCGATCCGCACCGGGACCGCGGGGGAGGACCGCACGGACTCCACCAGGTCGAGGTGGGCGAGGTCGTCCACCATGATGGTGATCGCGGCCGCCGCCGAGGGGGAGGCCACCAGCGTGGCGAGAGCGCCGCGGTCGACGGTGGGGTAGGCGACGACGATGTCGTCGCAGATCCCCTGCTCGTGCAGCCAGAGCGCCTCGCGCAGGGTGTAGGCGAGCACGCCCTGGACGCCGTCGTGGGCGAGAGCCCGCGAGATCAGGGCGGGGATCCGCACCGACTTGGACGCGAGCCGGATGGGCTTGCCCCCGGCCCGGCGGACCAGGTCGTCGGCGTTCGCGTCGAACGCATCGAGGTCGACGACGAACGTCGGCGTCGGAAGCGGCTCGTCCAGGGCCTGGACCGCGCCCGTCAGCCGCGCCCAGAGCCGGTTGCGGTCCGCGGGGCCGGCCGTCGTGGACGCGGAGACCAAGGACGGAAAGGGAACGGGAAGCCGGCCCATCAGCTGATCCCACGCTTGCGGAGCAGGGCCTCGATCTCGGCCATCTCGTCGTCGCCGCCCACCGCGGGTGCGCCCCCGCCCCGGGCGCGCTTGCGCTCCGCCAGCGCCGCTGGCTCACCCTGCTTGGTGCGCCGGCTGCCGAGCTGCCGGGCGCGCAGGGCGCCGGAGATCGCGAAGAGCCCGGCGGAGACGCCGGCGACCACGATGCCCGCCCAGGTCGTCGGGTTCCAGGCCAGGTTGACCGCCCAGTCGCCGACCGCGTCGACGATGCGGGTGAACATCCGCAGGGTCTTGGTGAGGTACGCCGCGAGCGGCAGCAACGTGAACGCCAGGGCGCGCAGCCCCGACGTCAGACCGCGGCGTCGGAAGGACAGCCAGGTCCAGATGCCGCCGAGCACGGTGAGGCTCAGCGTCAGCGCTGCCCAGGAAGCATCATCCACGCGATCGATCGTCCCACATCGGCGGTCAGGAGAGGGCTCGGACGGGCGGAGAGTGGCGGCACTCGACGGCCCTGGCTGGCGCCATCCGGAGCTCGCCCGAGACAATCTCGCGGTGAGCGACCAGCGGACGACCATCCCCGATCCCGGGTTCGCGGGCGACGACGGGTCCGCCGATCCGGCCCTGGGGCAGGCGCTCGCTGCTTGGTCCGCCGGCGAGGCGACGTACGCCGATGCGCTGTGCGCCCTCCAGGCGGCTCGCCTGCTGGTGCCCGTGGTGGCGGTGCTCGGGGAGGTCGAGCTCGACGAGGCCGGGCTCGCTCACGAGAAGACCAGTGACATGGCCACCGTGCTGCTCCAGGGGGCCGACGGGCGGCTGGCACTGCTCGCCTTCACCGGCACTGCCGAGCTCGCCGCGTGGAACCCCGACGGGCGTCCGGTCCCGGTGGCTGCGGCTGTGGCGGCGCAGGCGGCTCTCCAGGACGACGCCGCTGCGTTGGTGGTCGACATCGCCGGCCCGACGCGCTTCGTGGTGGAGGGCGACGACCTCGAGGGGCTCGCGCGCGGGTGGACGCTCGCGCGCGTGGGGTCGGGCACCGCCTGGATTCGGCCTGGCGGGGAATCGTCGGCTACGATTCAGCGTTGACCGATCAGTTCCGCCGTGCATGCGGCGGGATGGATCACGCAAGCGGAGGCTCGCACGATCGCCTCCCACCCGCATCGTCCGCCGTTCTCGAAGTCTGGGAGCACAGGTCGTCGGGTCCGGTCACCGAAGGCCGAGGCCTCGGAGCGTACGCCGTACGCACCGGAGTCGGGTCGTCGGAGGCGCACCCTGCGATGGGGGGCGTCGGACTGGCTTCCGCTTGCAGACAAGCGGAAGCCTTTGTTGATTTCGCGCCACCCTTCTCGGGGGTGTCGAGCGACAGAGACCTCCGGCCACAAAGCCAATCAGGAGGACACATCAGCACCGAGCTGCGAATCAACGATCGGATCCGGGTTCCCGAGGTCCGGCTCGTTGGACCCAACGGGGAGACCGTGGGCATCGTGCCCACCGATCAGGCCCTGAAGCTTGCGCAGGAGGCGGACCTCGACCTCGTCGAGATCGCCCCGCAGGGGAAGCCGCCCGTCTGCAAGCTCATGGACTACGGGAAGTTCAAGTACGAGAACGCCCAGAAGGCTCGCGAGGCGCGTCGCAACCAGACGAACGTGATCATCAAGGAGATGAAGCTTCGTCCCAAGATCGACGCGCACGACTACGAGACCAAGAAGGGTCACGTGGTGCGGTTCCTGCGCGCCGGGGACAAGGTCAAGATCACGATCATGTTCCGTGGCCGCGAGCAGCACCGTCCCGAGCTGGGCTTCCGTCTGCTCCAGCGCCTCGCCGAGGACGTGGGTGAGCTGGGCTTCGTGGAGTCCTCGCCCAAGCAGGACGGGCGCAACATGATCATGGTGCTCGGCCCCCACAAGAAGAAGGCCGACGCGAAGGTCGACATCAAGGCCGAGAAGGACGCCAAGGCCGCCGAGCGCGCCGCCCTGGTCGCCGACGAGCAGGCCGAGCGCGATGCCGCCCACGCCGCTGGACCGGTCGCCCAGAAGAAGGAGCGCGGACGCTCCGAGAACCTCGATCCCGAGATCGAGGCCTAGAACACCCTCGCGGTGGTCGAGCACGTCGAGACCACTACCACCCACGGTGGCCGAGGTCGACGAGATGACCACGCCCAGCAGGACGAGAAGAGAGAGCAGAGATGCCGAAGAACAAGACGCACTCCGGTGCGAGCAAGCGTTTCCGGGTGACCGGGTCCGGCAAGATCCTTCGCGAGAAGGCCGGCAAGCGCCACAACCTCGAGAAGAAGGCCTCCAAGGTCACCCGCCGTATGACGGGCACGGTCGAGGTTGCCAAGGCCGACGTCCCCCGCGCGAAGAAGATGCTCGGACTCTGATCCAGCCCCCACCCGTCGGTGGTCGAGCTCGTCGAGACCCCGCACCGAACTTGAGCAACAAGGAGTAAACAAGTGGCACGCGTCAAGCGGGCAGTGAATGCCCAGAAGAAGCGCCGGGTCGTCCTCGAGCGCGCCAGCGGCTACCGCGGGCAGCGCTCGCGGCTCTACCGCAAGGCCAAGGAGCAGGTCACCCACTCGCTGGTCTACAGCTACAACGACCGGCGCAAGAACAAGGGCAACTTCCGCAAGCTGTGGATCCAGCGGATCAACGCCGCGGCCCGCGCCCAGGGCATGACCTACAACCGGTTCATCCAGGGCCTGGGGCTCGCCGGTGTCGAGGTCGACCGCAAGATCCTGGCCGAGCTGGCCGTCAACGACGTGGCCGCGTTCAACGCGCTCGTCGAGACCGCCCGGGCCGCGCTGCCCGAGGACGTCAACGCGCCCAAGGTCTCGGCCTGAGCGTCGACGCGCTGTCTGCGAGCAACGCCCGCATCAAGCAGCTGCGCCGGTTGAGCCGCCGCTCGGAGCGATCCGAGCGGCGGCTCTTCCTCGCCGAGGGACGCAACGCCGTCGAGGCGGCGCTCGAGGCAGGTGCCGTGGTCGAGGTGTTCGCGCGCCCCTTCCACGACCTCCCCGTCGACGGCCTCGTGCCCCCGTTGCCCGACGGGGTACCCCTGACGTTCGTCGACGAGCGCGCGCTGAAGGCGCTCAGTGACGCGGTCACACCGGCCGGGGTCGTGGCCCTGTGCCGGTTCGTGGACGTCCCGCTGGAGCAGGCGCTGGTGGGTGGCTACGTCGCGCTCTGCGCGCACGTGAGCGACCCGGGCAACGCCGGCACCGTCATCCGGTGCGCCGACGCCGCCGGCGCCGGCGGCGTGGTGCTCGCCGGGGAGTCGGTGGACCTGTACAACGCGAAGACCATCCGGGCCAGCGCCGGCAGCGCCTTCCACCTGCCCGTCGCCACCGGGTCCGGCGCCGAGGATGCGATCCGCGCCGCCCAGGCAGCCGGGTACCAGGTGCTCGCCACCGAGGCCGACGGCGACGTCGACCTCTTCGACGCCGACGACGTGCTCGCCCGGCCCACCGCGTGGCTGTTCGGCAACGAGGCCCACGGGCTCTCGCCCGAGCTCGCCACGCTCGCCGACCACCGGGTCCGGATCCCGATCCACGGCCGCGCCGAGAGCCTCAACCTCTCCACCGCCGCGGCGCTCTGCCTCTACGCGTCGGCCCGCGCGCAGCGTCACTAGGGTGGTCGGCGTGACCCAAGCCGATCTCGACGCACTGGCCGACGGCGTCCTGCTGGCCGGCCCGGATGGCGCGGTGACCGTGGTCAACGCCGCGGCCGGCCGGTTCCTGGGGATCGATCCCGGCACGACCGTGGGCCATCCGCTCGGCGAGGTCCTCGCCCTGCGCGACCACGACGGTCGCGACTGGTGCTCGGTGAACCAGCCGTACGACGGGCTCGCGACCCGCACCGGCGTACCCGAGCAGACGTGGCTGCTGCCCGACGGCACCGAGGTGCTGGTCGTCGCTCGCATCCATCGCCCGGCGCTGGACCGCCCGGTCGAGCGCGTGGCGGTGAGCCTGCGCTCGGGACGCGGACGGGCCCGGCTGGACCGGGAGCGCTCCGACCTGGTCGCCACGGTGGCCCACGAGCTGCGCTCGCCGCTGACGGGCGTCAAGGGCTTCGTGCAGGCGCTGCTGAACCGGTGGGACAAGCTCAGCGACGACCAGAAGAAGCTGATGCTCACCACCGTCAGCGCCGACTCCGACCGGCTCAGCCGGCTGATCGCGGAGCTCCTCGACGTCGCGCGCATCGACACCGGCCGGCTCCAGCTCTATCCGCGGCCCTCCGACCCCGCGTTGCTAGCCCGACGAGTCGTCGACTCCGTGGGGGCGAGCACCAGCCGCCATCTCGAGCTCGAGACCTCGGGGGCGGTTCCCGACATCGTCGTCGACCCCGACAAGCTCACCCAGGTCGTGACGAACCTGGTCGAGAACGCCGTCCGCCACGGTGAGGGCACGGTCCGGGTCCTGGTCGAGCCACTGCCCGAGACCGGCGCCGGCGTCCGGCTCGTGGTCGAGGACGAGGGCGACGGGATCCCGCCCGAGCTGCGCCGCCGCGTGTTCACGAAGTTCTGGAAGGGCGGCGCGACCGGGGGCTCGGGGCTGGGCCTCTACCTGGTCAACGGGCTGGTCGAGGCACACGGCGGCACCGTGACGATCGGCGACACCGAGTCCGGTGGTGCGCGGATCACCGTGGTGCTGCCGGCCGAGCCGCCCTCCTAGAAGACGTGACCTAGGGGCGCCAGCGCGGGTCGCGGCCGTACCACCCCAGGAGCCGGTCGTACGCCGGGGCGTCCTCGGCCACCGCGACGACCGGGGCGAACGGCATCGTCTCGCGCGGCTCGGCGGGCAGGAACGAGCGGATCGGCCCGAGGCAGGCGGCGGCGAGGTCCTGGTCGAGCATCGAGGTGCGCTCGAGCGCCGCTGCCAGGTCCCATCCGTGGGCGGCGAGCTCTCCGGCGTACACGCCGAGCGCGACCGGGGCGGGGAACGACCCGAGCGGGTGGGCGACGGTGCGTTCGAGCACGTCCGGCTCGTCGAGCGCGGCCGCGACGTCCGCGGCGGAGGCCCGCCAGGCGGACGCCCAGTCTTCGTCGGCGACGTCGGTGATGTGCGACGGCACGTCGAAGGGGTGTCCGCCCCGGACGATGTGGACGATCCGGCGCTCGACGGCGACGAGATGGGCGAGGAGGTCGCGCACGGTCCAGTCGGTGCACGGCGTGGGGCGGCTCAGGTCGCCGATGGTGGTGAGCTCGACGAGGCCGGTCGCCTGGTCGATGGCGCGCAGGACGAGTGGGCGGGGATCGCCGGCCGCGCGGTCGGTGGTCGGGGTGGAGGCAGGGGTCTGAATGGTCATGGGACCAGCCTGGTGGTCAAAGACGACATCCTGTGTCAGGAAAAGATGACAGGATCAGGAAATGCGCGCCGACCGACTGCTCCAGTTGCTGCACCTCCTGCAGCGGCACGGCCGGATGCCGGCTCGCCGGCTGGCCGAGGTGCTCGAGGTGTCCGAGCGCACGGTCCTGCGCGACATGGAGGCGCTCTCCGCGGCCGGTGTGCCGGTCTACCTGCAGCGCGGCCGCGGTGGCGGCTGCTTCCTGATGGAGGGCTACAAGACCGATGTCAGCGGCCTGTCGACCGCCGAGGCCCAGGCGCTCTTCCTGTGGAGCGGTCGTGACTCCGCGCACGAGCTGGGCCTGGGGCCGGCGCTCGCCAGCGCGATGGCGAAGCTCGCCGCGACGGTGCCCAGCGCCGCGATGGACAAGGCCGACGAGCTCGCGTCGGTGCTCGTGGTCGACCGGAGGCGCTGGTTCGCGGCGGCCGAGGAGGTCCCGCTGCTCCCGGTGCTTCGTACGGCGTCCACGGACGGCCGCCGGATCCGGCTCCGGTACGCCTCCGCGGGCCAGGACGAGCCGTCGGCGCGGACCGTCGATCCCTACGGTCTGGTCGAGAATGCCGGCCGCTGGTACCTCCTCGCCGCCCACCGCGGCAGCCCGCGGATGTTCCGGGTGTCGCGGATCGCAGCGGCCGAGGTCCTCGACGAGCAGGCGCGGCGACCCGACGACCTCGACCTCGCGGCCGAGTGGGCGCGGCTGCGCAGTCGTCTCGAGACGGGCGAGGCCGTGACGGTCGAGGTGGCGATCGAGCCCGGCGAGCTGGACCTGTTCCGGCGGCTCGCGACGTTCCAGGTCCTGCCCGACAGTGCCGTCGCGGAGCTCGGCGTCGAGGCGGGCACCGGGCGGGTGCTGCTGCGACTGACGATGCGTGCGCGCCGCCAGGCGATCGGGTTGCTGCTGACCTTCGCGGGCGCCGCGGAGCTGCTGGCGCCGGCCGACCTGCGGGCCGACCTGGTCGAGCGCGCCTCGGCTGCGCTGCGCAGGCACGGCGGCGACCGCGGCGACGCGCCCGCGTCGTCTGCCGGAACCGGTTAGCCCCCCACGCCGCCAACCTCCCTAGTGGTCACCACCGTTGGTTCGTCGGGGGTCCCCGCCGCCCAGGCACGCACCTCGCGGCGTTGCCGTCGCTCGACAGACGACCCGGTATGCCCCTCGCTCCGGCGCCTTGCGATGCACGCACCTGTTCGACGGCTACCCCAGATGATCCAACGGCGGCAACCACTAGACTCCGCGATGAGAACGATCCAACGAACGACGCAGGGAAGAGGCGTGCCTTGTCGGGCCCCAACACCGATTACGACCCCGTGGAGGTCACCCCGTTGAAGCCCGAGGAGGTCGACGCCGCGCGCGACACGGCCATCGCGGCCATCGAGGCCGCCGCGGACCTGGCGGAGCTCAAGCAGGTGCGCATCGAGCACACCGGCGACCGGTCGCCGCTGGCGCTGGCGAACCGCGAGATCGGTGCCCTGCCTCCGCAGGCACGCAAGGAGGCCGGTCAGCGGATCGGGCAGGCGCGCGGCGCCGTCAACCAGGCGCTGGCGGCGAGGCAGGTCGTGCTCGAGGCCGAGCACGAGGAGCGGATGCTCGCCGACGAGACCGTCGACGTCACGCTGCCGACGGACCGGGTGCCGACCGGGGCCCGCCACCCGCTCACCACCGGTGCTGAGCTGATCGCCGACATCTTCGTCGCGATGGGCTGGGAGGTCGCCGAGGGCCCGGTGATCGAGGCCGAGTGGCTGAACTTCGACGCGCTCAACCTCGGCGCCGACCACCCGGCCCGCACCATGCAGGACACGTTCTGGACCGAGCCGGCCGAGAACGGCCTGGTGCTGCGCACCCACACCTCTCCGGTGCAGGCGCGGACCATGCTCACGCGCACGCCTCCGATCTACGTCGTGTGCCCCGGCCGCGTGTTCCGCACCGACGAGTACGACGCCACCCACAGCCCGGTGTTCCACCAGGTCGAGGGCCTCGCGATCGACGAGGGCATCACGATGGCCCACCTCAAGGGCACGCTCGACCACTTCGCGGCCGCGATGTTCGGCGACGGCATCAGCACCCGGTTCCGCCCGTCGTACTTCCCCTTCACCGAGCCCAGCGCCGAGGTCGACCTGGTCTGCTTCGTGTGCCGCGGCGCGGGCGAGATCGACGGCGCACCGTGCCGGACCTGCCGCGGCGAGGGCTGGATCGAGTGGGGCGGCTGCGGCGTGGTCAACCCGCGCGTGCTCACCGCGTGCGGCGTCGACGCCGAGCGCTACACCGGCTTCGCGTTCGGCATGGGCATCGACCGCACGCTGATGTTCCGTCACGGCATCGAGGACCTGCGGGAGCTCTTCGAGGGCGACGTCCGCTTCACCACGGCATTTGGAAGTGAGCTGTGAAGACGCCAGTCTCCTGGATCCGCGAGTACGTCGACCTGCCCGAGGGCGTCACGACCGAGGACCTCACCCACCGGCTCACGGCGCTCGGGCTCAAGCTCGAGGCCATCGAGAGCGCCGGTGCGGACATCCGCGGCCCGCTCGTCGTGGGCCGCGTGCTCACGATGGAGCCCGAGCCGCAGAAGAACGGCAAGACGATCAACTGGTGCACGGTCGACGTCGGCGCCGCCAACGGGACCGGTGAGCCCCAGGGCATCGTCTGCGGTGCGCACAACTTCGCCCCCGGCGACCTGGTCGTCGTCGTGCTGCCCGGGGGAGTCCTCCCGGGCGGCTTCGAGATCTCCGCGCGCAAGACCTACGGGCACGTCTCCTCCGGGATGATCTGCTCGGCCCGCGAGCTCGGCCTGGGGGAGGACCACGACGGCATCATCGTGCTGCCCTCCGACGCCGGCGCCCCCGGTGACGACGCGTTCGACGTGCTCGGCCTGCGCGAGGAGGTCATCGAGTTCGAGATCAACCCCGACCGGGCCTACGCCCTCTCGCTGCGCGGTGTCGCCCGCGAGGCCGCGCTGGCCTACGGCGCGCCGTACCGCGACCCCGCTCACCGCACGGTCCCGGCCGCCAACGGCGACGGCTACCCGGTCGTGATCGACGACCCGAGCGGTTGCCCGGTCTTCGTGGCGCGCAAGGTGACCGGCTTCGACCCGGCCGCGCCCACCCCCGACTGGATGGCGCGCAGGCTCACCCAGGCGGGCATGCGCCCGATCTCCCTCGCCGTCGACATCACCAACTACGTGATGCTCGAGATCGGCCGGCCGATCCACGGCTACGACGCCGACAAGCTCCGCGGCCCGATCCGGGTCCGCCGCGCTCGAGCGGGCGAGCGACTCACGACGCTCGACGGCGTCGAGCGTGTCCTGTCGGTCGAGGACCTGGTCGTCACCGACGACTCCGGGATCATCGGCCTCGGTGGCGTCATGGGTGGCGAGACCACCGAGATGTCCGAGACCACCACGTCGGTCCTCGTCGAGGCCGCTCACTGGGATGCGACCTCGATGTTCCGCACCGGCAAGCGCCACAAGATCGGCTCCGAGGCCGGCAAGCGAAACGAGCGCGGCGTCGACCCCGTCGTCACCGAGGCCGCCGCGGACCGCGTGGTCGAGCTGCTCACGACGTACGGCGGCGGCACGGCCGACCCCGGCGTCACGGTCGTCGGCACGCCGCCGGCCCGGCCCGCGATCACCATCTCCTACGACCTGCCCGCCCGGGTGACGGGCATGCCGATCGACGCGGCGGCCACGGTCGCCAACCTCGAGGCGGTCGGGTGCGCGGTCCACCGCGCGGACTCGACGCTGACGGCGACCCCGCCGCCGTGGCGGCCCGACCTCAACGACCCGTTCGACCTGGTCGAGGAGGTCGCGCGGATCGTCGGCTACGACCAGGTCCCCTCGGTGCTGCCTCGCGAGGCGGCCGGGCGTGGCCTGACCCGCGAGCAGCGCCTGCGGCGCCGCGTGGGCCGGACCCTGGCCGGTGCCGGGTGTGTCGAGGTGATCAGCTTCCCGTTCGTCGGCGACGCCGCCTTCGACGCGCTCGGGCTCGCGCCCGACGACGCGCTCCGGTCGACGGTCCGGCTCGCGAACCCGCTCTCGAGCGAGGAGCCGTCGTACACGACGACGCTGCTGCCGGGCCTGCTGCGCGCCACAGCCCGCAACCTGGGCCGCGGCGCCTCCGGGGTGTCGCTGTTCGAGACCGGCACGGTGGCGTTCCCCGTCGACCGCGGCCCGGCGCCGATCTACGGCGTCGACTGGCGCCCGAGCGACGACGAGCTCGCCAAGCTCTTCGAGGCACTTCCCGAGCAGCCGCTCCACCTCGCGGTCGCCCTCGCCGGCGAGCGCGAGCGGGCCGGCTGGTGGGGTACCGGCCGTGAGTCCGGATGGTCCGACGCCATCGGGCTGGTCCGTCGCCTGGGCAGCGAGCTCGGCGTCGAGGTCGACGTCGCCGCAGCGACCCGGATGCCGTGGCACCCCGGCCGCTGTGCCGTCCTCTCGGTGGCCGGCGAGGTCCTCGGGCACGCCGGCGAGCTGCACCCCAAGGTCTGCCAGGCGTTCGGCCTGCCCCAGCGCAGCGCCGCGGTCGAGATCGACCTCGACGCGCTGATGCGGCGGGCTCGCGACGTCACCCCGGGGCCCGACTTCTCGACGTACCCGCTCGCGAAGGAGGACGTCGCGCTGGTCGTCGACCAGGCCGTGACGGCCGCTCAGGTCGAGGCGGCGCTGCGTGAGGGCGCGGGGGAGCTGCTGGAGTCGATCCGGCTGTTCGACGTCTACACCGGTGAGCAGGCCGGCGCCGGCCGCAAGTCGCTGGCGTTCGCGTTGCGCTTCCGCGCACCCGACCGCACGCTGACCGAGGAGGAGACGGGAGCCGCGCGCGACGCGGCGGTCGCGCTCGCCGCCGAGCGGACCGGTGCCGTCCAGCGGAGCTGACGTGCCGACGGCTCCGCGGCTCGGGGTCCTCGACGGCGTCACGTGGGAGGGCGAGCCGGTCCGCGGCGAGCGCACCCACGCGCTGCTCCGCAGCCTCGCTGACGCCGGCTCGCGGGGGCTGAGCGAGGTCGCCCTCGTCGAGGAGATCTGGGGCGACGACGTCCCGGCCAACCCCACCAAGGCGCTCCAGGTCGTCGTCTCGCGCGCCCGCTCGGCGACCCAGCCCGACGTCATCGAGCGGACGCCGCGCGGCTACCGTCTCGCGCTCGCCGCGCGCGACGTCGATGCCTGGGCGCTGCGCCCGGAGGGCCTCCGTCTCGCGGCCGTGGGGGAGTACGCCGCGGCCCTGCCGTTGCTCGAGCGCGCGGAGCCCGACGACGAGGTCCTGGCGGCCCTGCTGCGCTCGCTCGCGAGCGTGCACGGCGTCCCGGCCGCGCTGGACAGGTACGAGCGGTACCGCAGCGACCTCGCCGACCGGCTGGGCGTGGACCCCGGCCCGGAGCTGCGCGCCCTGCACGCAGAGCTGCTCGCCCGCGACCGACCGGTGCGCGAGGGCCTCCTCTACGAAGCCTCCCGGCTGATCGGGCGCGAGGACGACGTCGTGGCTCTGGAGGCGATGATCCGCACCTCGCGGGTCACCTCCATCGTGGGCCCCGGCGGGCTCGGCAAGACCCGGCTCGCCCACCTGATGGGCCGGTTGGCCGAGCAGCCGGTCGTGCACTTCGTCGAGCTCGCCGGCGTCACCTCCCCGGAGGGAGTGGCCGTCGAGATCGGCGACGTCCTGGGCGTCCGTGAGTCGGTGGCGGGGCGGCTCACGTCGACGGCTGCCCGGCGTACGGACCTGGTGACGCGGATCGTCGACCAGATCGGGACCGCTCCGTCGTTGCTCATCCTCGACAACTGCGAGCACCTCGTCGACGCGGTCGCCGACCTGGTCTCCGTGCTGGTCCTCCGCACGCCGTCGGTCCGCGTGCTCACCACCAGCCGGGCGCCGCTCGGCATCGCCGCCGAACGGGTCTACCAGCTGCCGCAGCTCGGCCTCGGTGACGCCGTCGACCTGTTCCGCGAGCGCGCCACGGCCGCCCGACCCGGCGTGCGGCTCGACGACGCCGAGGTCCGCTCGCTGGTCTCGCGCCTGGACGGTCTCCCGCTCGCCGTCGAGCTCGCCGCCGCCAAGGTGCGGGTGATGTCGGTCGCGGAGATCGAGCGTCGCATCGAGGACCGGTTCGCACTGCTGCGCGGCGGCTCCCGCGACGCCCCGGAGCGGCACCAGACGCTCCTCGCCGTCATCGACTGGAGCTGGAACCTGCTCCACGAGCAGGAGCGCGTCGCGCTGCGCCGGCTCTCGATCTTCCGCGACGGGTTCTCCCTCGACGGGGCCGAGGCCGTGGTCG
This sequence comes from Nocardia sp. 149-1B, assembly GCF_057747975.1. NCBI lineage: Bacteria > Bacillati > Actinomycetota > Actinomycetes > Mycobacteriales > Nocardiaceae > Nocardia > Nocardia sp. 149-1B. The sequence continues at coordinate 2,433,136 of NZ_CM173233.1, read as the reverse complement.
GCGGCGACGCGCTCGGCGCGGTCGCCAACCTCGTGGACCAGTCCCTCGTGACCGTGGTCGAGGGCGCCGGAGACGTGCGCTACCGGCTGCTCGAGACCGTGCGCGAGTTCGGCCAGATGCAGCTGGTCGGCGCCGGCGACGACACCGAGACGCTCACCCGGCTGCGGGCGTGGGGGATGGCGCTGGCCCAGCGGTGTTCTCAAGAGCTGTTCGGACCCGATCAGGTCCGGACGATGACGGAGATCAGGGCCGAGGAGGGCAACCTCGTCGACCTGCTCCGGCGCTGCCTGCGGACGCGCGACGCCGACCCCGTCGTGGTGCTGGTCGCCTGCCTGTCGGACTTCTGGACGATCGAGGGCAGCCACCTCAAGGTCGTCAGCATCTCACCTGAGGTCGAGGACGTCGTCGTCGACGCTCGCGTCCCCGCCGAGCTCGTGGACGCGTTCCGCACGACGCTCGTCGCGCTCGCCTTCAACTCGCTGATCTTCTCCGACTCGGTGGTCGGCCGGTCCTTCGATCACCTCGAGCAGCTCGGCGCCGGCTCCCGCACCACCCGCAGCGAGATCGCGGCGACGGTCCTGCTCGCAGCACGCCGCAGCATCGGCGAGGAGCGCATCGACGCCCTCGACAAGCTGTGTGACGACCCGGACCGCCGCGTGGCCCAGCTCGCGCTGCAGTGGTCGAGCCAGATCCACGAGAACCAGGGCGAGCTGCTCCTGGCGCAGGAGCGCGGCCTGGCGTCCCTCGCGCTGACCGACGAGCGCGACGGACCGTGGGGCGCTGCCCTCGTCCGCGCCCAGCTCGCGGGGCTGACGATGCAGGTCGGCGACATGGATCAGGCGATCGGCTACGCCCAGCAGGCGATCCCGGTGCTGGAGGCGCTCGGGGCCGAGGAGGACGTCGCCCAGCTGCGGGCGGTGCTCGCCGTCGGCGCGATGGAGGACGGACGGATCGCCGAGGCCGAGCGGATCTTCGACGAGATCGAGGCCGACGACGCCGGCACGGGGATCTTCGGGGCGGCGGTCATCCTGCTGTGCGGGCGCCCTGAGCTGGACCTGGCCGCCGGTCGCGTCGACCTCGGGCTCCGGGGCTACCGCGAGGCGGTGGAGACCCTGGCGCAGCGCAGCTTCCCGGAGTTCCAGGCAATGCTGGGCTACGAGCCCTGGGCGCTGTACGCCGCCTCCGCGGCGCTCGCGGCGCACGTGCGGCACGGCCGCGCCGAGGAGGTCGACGGCCTGCGCCGGGAGCTGCACCGCAAGGCTCCCGACATCCTCGAGGGAACCGTCGGGTTCCTCGACTACCCGGTGTTCGGGTCGCTGCTCTTCGCGCTCGCGGTGGGCGAGCTCGCGGAGCCGCACGACCCCGAGCGCACCGCGGTAGCCGTACGCCTGCTGGTCTACGCCGACCGGTTCGGCTACAACCGGCAGCTGCCGAGCCTCGCCTGGGCCCCGGCCCTGGCCCTGGCCGAGGCGGCGGTGCCGGGGGAGGAGGCGCGGATCCGCGCCGAGCTCGGGGCCACGAGGGCCACCGAGCTCCGCGACGAGATCCGCGAGCTGCTGGCGCAGCTGGCCTGAGCGAATGGCTTGGCTGACGTATTGGGATTCGACGCGCTGCCGCGACTTCGTTCCTCAGCCGCGACGCCTGCTCTACCTGCCCGCCCGACGGGGGCTCGGCTGGACGGTCACATCTTGCGGTTGTAGCTGCGGACCGAGAGCGGCAGGAAGACCGCTACCACGATGGCGCAGCCCACGAAGGCCCAGCCGACGTTCGCGGTGACATCACCGTTGTTCATCAGGTCGCGCAGCGCGTCGATCACCAGCGTCACCGGGTTGACGTTGACGAAGTGCTGCAACCAGGTGGGCAGCGTGTTGACCGGGACGAACGCGTCGGAGAGGAACGTCAGCGGGAACATGATCATCATCGAGATGCCCTGCACGGCCTGGGCGCTCCGCGCGATCGTCCCGAAGTAGGTGAAGATCCACGCCAGCGACCACCCGGCCACGACCGTCAGCAGCCAGCCGCCGACGACCCCGAGGACGCCGCCGCCGGGCCGGTAGCCCATCGCGAGGCCCGTGAGGATCGTCAGGGTGGCGGCGGTGCCGTAGCGGACGAGGTCCGCGAGTGCCGGACCGACCAGCGGCGAGATCCGTGCGATCGGCAGCGACTTGAACCGGTCGAAGACCCCCTTGTCCATGTCCTCGCGCAGCTGGGTGCCGGTCGCCATCGACGCCGTGAGAGCGGTCTGGGCGAGGATGCCGGTGATCAGCATCGGCAGGTAGCTCGACACGTCACCGGAGATCGCGCCACCGAAGATGTAGGCGAACATCGCGGTGAACAGCAGCGGCTGGATCGTCACGTCGAACCACTGCTCGGGATTGCGGCGCATCTTCTTCAGCGCCCGCCACGCCATCGCGAGACTCTGGTCGATCGTGTCGCGCAGCGAGGGGTGGGTGACGATCGTGCGGTCGAGGACCGTCGTCGTCTCGTGCTCGGGCAGCAGGGTCGTGCTCATCGGGCCACCTCCATCGTGGGCTCCAGTGCGGGCTCGGATGCCTCGTCCTCGGCGCTGTGACCGGTGATGGCCAGGAACACCTCGTCGAGGGTGGGCTTCTGGACGGTCGCGCTGAGGATCGACAGGCCCGACTGACGCAGCGCGATCAGCACGTCGGCGGCCCGGTTGGCGTCGGTGAGGGCGGCGTTCAGTCCGCCGGCCTCCGGGGTGAGGACCGGCTCCTCGCCGAGGATGCGGCGTACGACGGAGACGGCGTCGGCCAGGTCTGAGGTCCGCTCCATGCGCAGGTGCAGCGTGGAGCTGCCCACCGAGGTCTTGAGCTCGTCGGGGGTGCCCTCGGCGACCTTGATGCCTCGGTCGATGACCGCGACCCGGTCGGCGAGCTGGTCGGCCTCGTCGAGGTACTGCGTGGTCAGCAAGACGGTGCTGCCCTCGCGGATCAGCTCGCGGATCGTGTCCCACATCTGGCCGCGGGTGCGGGGGTCGAGCCCGGTCGTCGGCTCGTCGAGGAAGATCAGCGGCGGCCGCGAGATCAGGCTCGCGGCGAGGTCGAGGCGCCGGCGCATGCCGCCGGAGAAGGCGTTGATCTGCTTGTCGGCCGCCTCCGCGAGACCGAAGCGCTCCAACAGGTCGACCGCGGTCGAGGAGGCCTTGGCCGAGGAGAGTCCGAGGAGCCGTCCGAACAACCAGAGGTTCTCGCGGCCGGTCAGGTTCTCGTCGACCGAGGCGTACTGGCCCGTGACGCCGACGAGCTGGCGGATCATGTGCGGGTGCCGGCGTACGTCGACACCGAAGATGCTGGCCTCGCCCCCGTCGATGGGGAGCAGGGTGGCGAGCATCTTGAGCATGGTGGTCTTGCCTGCGCCGTTGGGGCCGAGGACGCCGAAGACCTCGCCGCGGCGCACCTCGAGGTCGACGTGGTCGACCGCGCGCTGCGTCCCGAAGGTCTTGACGAGCCCGGCGGCCGCGACGGCCAGGTCGGTGTCAGGTGAACGTGTCATGGCTCGAGACTGGAGCCACCGGGTTTCAATCCACCTTCACCCGGGTTTCACCGGTTTCGATCTAGGAGATCGGCTGGTCGACCGCTCGGCGGAAGTGGTCGTAGACCGCCCGGTCGCCAGCGACCCGGATCTCGGTGTCGTCGCCGCGGCGCCACAGCCAGGCGTCCACCGCCCCGGCGGGCCCGTCGACGACGACGTCCGGCTCCTCGCCGGGGTCGGCCACGACCGCGATGTCCTCGAGCCGCTCGTGGTGGGTGCCGCTCTCGGGGTCGGTGCCCGTGAAGTGCCCGACCTGCACCCACACCGACTCGTCGCGGTCGGTGAGGTCGACGCGCAGGTGCTGGGGGACCTCGACGGGCAGGGGCGTGAAGGTGCCCCACGGCGGCGTGCCCCCGAACATCACCGCGAGTGCCTCCTCGACGCCGTCGGCGGCCAGCTCCGGATCGAGCGGGGTCACGTCGCCGGCAGTCAGCTCGGCGTCCAGCCGGTGGATGAGGGCCTCGTGGGCCTGCCGACGGAACGTGAAGCCGACCGTCTGCTCGTCCGACCACGACCAGGCGGCCTCGGCGGGTTCCGCGGCCTCGAGAGCCGCGACGAGCGCGGCGGAGTGCTCGTCGAAGGCCGCGAGGATCTCGGCGTACGACGCCGGCCTGTCCGGCTCCGTCCAGTCCTCGCCCGGCATGACCGGGCGGTCTCGGATGATGCGAGTCCAGAACTGCTGCACCTTCGTGAGGTGCCACAACAGGTCGGCCGCATTCCAGTCGGGGCAGCTGGGTACGCGAGCCTCGGGGTCGCACTCGGAGAGCACGGCCCGGAACCGGGCCGACTCGACACGCAGGTGGTCCAGGTAGCCGTCGAACGTCAATCTCGCCATGATGGGAACCTAGTTCCCAGCGCCGGCCGCGGCACACCGGGTTTCTACCCGGTTGCACATAGACATACGAAGATCTGTATAGTCATGCATATGACGAGCAAGCGCATCGCGGTCGCCGGAGCCAGTGGCTACGCCGGAGGCGAGCTGCTCCGTCTGCTCCTGGCCCACCCCGAGGTCGAGATCGGTGCGCTGACCGCGGCATCCAACGCCGGCCAGCCGCTCGGGGCGCTGCAGCCGCACCTCGTGCCGCTCGCCGAGAGGCTCCTGGTAGAGACGTCCCTCGAGACCCTGGCCGGCCACGACGTCGTGTTCCTCGCGCTGCCGCACGGCCAGTCCGGTGAGCTCGCCGCCCAGCTGGGCGACGCCGACCCGCGCACCGTGGTCATCGACTGCGGCGCCGACTTCCGGCTCGCCGATCCCGCGGCCTGGGAGAAGTTCTACGGCGGCACGCACGCCGGCACCTGGCCCTACGGGCTCCCCGAGCTCGCCGGCCAGCGGGCCCTGCTCGCCGGCGCGCGGCGGATCGCCGTCCCGGGCTGCTACCCGACGGTCTCGACGCTCGCGCTGGCGCCCGCGGTGGCCGCAGGCATCGTCGAGCCCGACGTGGTGGTCGTCGCCGCCTCGGGGACCAGCGGGGCCGGCAAGGCCGCCAAGCCGCACCTGCTCGGCAGCGAGATCATGGGCAGTGCGAGCGCTTACGGCGTCGGCGGCACCCACCGGCACACCCCAGAGATCACCCAGAACCTCTCCGCGCTCGTCGACGGAACCGTCCGGGTCAGCTTCACGCCGCTGCTGGTGCCGATGCCCCGCGGCATCCTGGCCACCTGCTCGGCCCCGCTCCGTGGCGACATCACCGCCGAGGACGCCTACGCGGTCTACAAGTTGGCGTACGCCGACGAGCCCTTCGTCCACCTGCTCCCCGAGGGACAGTGGCCCCAGACGAAGTCGGTGACCGGATCCAACGCCGTCCACCTCCAGGTGACGGTCGACGAGGACGCGCGACGACTCGTCGCCGTCGGTGCTGTGGACAACCTCGCCAAGGGCACCGCCGGCGCTGCAGTCCAGTGCATGAACCTCGCGCTCGGCCTCGACGAAGGCCTGGGCCTCACGACCGTAGGAGTAGCCCCGTAATGAGCATCACTGCACCCCAAGGCTTCCGGGCCTCCGGCGTGGTCGCCGGACTGAAGTCCACGGGCGCCAAGGATGTCGCCCTCGTCGTCAACGACGGGCCCACCTTCGACTCCGCCAGCGTCTTCACCGCCAACCGTTGCAAGGCCAACCCGGTGCTCTGGAGCCAGGAGGCCGTCAAGGACGGCACGGTCCGCGCCGTCGTCCTCAACTCCGGTGGTGCGAACTGCTACACCGGCCCCGACGGGTTCCAGACGACCCACGCGGTGGCCGAGCGGGTCGCCGAGCGCCTCGGCTTCGGCCCGATCGACGTCGTGGTCTGCTCGACCGGCCTGATCGGCCTGGCCAACGACCGCGAGCAGGTCCTCGCCGGCGTGGAGGCGGCGTACGCCGCTCTCGCCGCCGACGGTGGCTCGCAGGCGGCCGAGGCGATCATGACCACCGACACGGTGAGCAAGCAGGTCGTCGTCGAGGGTGCCGGCTGGTCGATCGGGGGGATGGCCAAGGGCGCGGGCATGCTCGCGCCGCAGCTCGCCACCATGCTCGTGGTGCTCACCACCGACGCCGTCGTGCCGGCCGCGGACCTGGACGCTGCCCTGCGCACGGCCACGGCGGTCTCCTTCGACCGGCTCGACTCCGACGGGTGCATGTCGACCAACGACACCGTGACCCTGATGGCCAGCGGGGCGAGCGGCATCACCCCGTCGCTGCCGGACTTCACCGCTGCGCTCACCCAGGCGTGCACCGACCTCGCGATGCAGCTGCTGCGCGACGCGGAGGGCGCCGACCACGAGATCGCGATCACGGTCCTCAACGCCGCGACCGAGGCCGAGGCCGTCGAGGTCGCGCGCAGCGTCGCCCGCTCCAACCTGTTCAAGGCCGCCGTGTTCGGCAACGACCCCAACTGGGGACGGGTGCTGGCCAGCATCGGCACCACCACGGCGCGGTTCGACCCCGCCGACCTGGACGTCGCGATGAACGGCGTCTGGGTCTGCCGGCAGTCCACGCCGCACGCCGACCCCGCCGAGGTCGACCTGAAGCCGCGCGAGGTGAGCGTGACCATCGACTTGAAGTCCGGCCCCGAGCGGGCCACGGTCTGGACCAACGACCTCACCCACGCCTACGTCCACGAGAACAGCGCGTACTCATCATGAGCGAGCGGAGCGAGCGAATCAATCAAGACAGCGCGTCCGGTGCCTCATGCGCGCACGGAGCGAAGCGAGTACGCGCATGAGCGAGCGGAGCGAGCCCACGATCCAGCACACGCAGCACGACCCCAGCAAGCCCGATCCCGCGAAGGCCCGCACGCTGGCGGCCGCCCTGCCGTGGCTGAAGCGCTACCACGGCAAGATCGTCGTGGTGAAGTACGGCGGCAACGCGATGACCGACGACACGCTCAAGCGCGCGTTCGCCGAGGACATCGCGTTCCTGCGGTTCGCCGGCTTCAAGCCGGTGGTCGTGCACGGCGGTGGCCCCCAGATCTCGACGATGCTCGACCGGCTCGGCATCGAGTCGGAGTTCCGTGGGGGCCTCCGGGTCACCACTCCCGAGGCGATGGACGTCGTCCGCATGGTGCTGGTCGGCCAGGTCCAGCGCGAGCTGGTCGGGCTGATCAACGAGCACGGGCCGCTCGCGGTCGGCTGCTCGGGGGAGGACGCCGGCCTGTTCACCGCCGAGCCGACCAACACCGTCGTCGACGGCGAGGAAGTCGACCTCGGCCTGGTCGGGGAGGTGGCCCGGGTCCGTCCGGAGTCCGTGCTCGACCTGATCGAGGCCGGCCGCATCCCGGTGGTGTCGAGCGTCGCCCCGGACATCGACGGCCAGGTCCACAACGTCAACGCCGACTCGGCCGCGGCCGCGCTCGCCGTCGCGCTCCGGGCGGAGAAGCTCCTGGTGCTCACCGACGTCGAGGGCCTCTTCCTCGACTGGCCGAGCTCGGAGGACGTGATCGGCGAGATCGGACCCGAGGCGCTCGAGGAGATCCTCCCCACGCTGGCGTCGGGCATGGTGCCGAAGATGGGCGCCTGCCTGCAGGCGGTCAAGGGCGGCGTGCCCCGCGCCACGGTGGTCGACGGCCGGGAGCCGCACGCCGTGCTGCTGGAGCTGTTCACCAACGAGGGCGTCGGCACGCAGGTGCTGCCGGGCGTCGAGACCAAGACCCGGAAGGCGAGGGACGCCCAGTGAGCGACGCTGAGCAGACGTGGGGGGAGCGGTACGCCGCGAGCCTGATGAACACCTTTGGCCCGCCCAAGCTGGTGCTCGTCCGCGGCGAGGGCTCGCACGTCTGGGACGCCGACGGCAAGGAGTACATCGACTTCCTGGGTGGCATCGCCGTCAACGCGCTCGGCCACGCCCACCCCGCCCTCGTGGAGGCCGTGACGAAGCAGCTGCAGACACTGGGCCACATCTCGAACTTCTTCACCAGCGCTCCCCAGGTCGAGCTCGCCGAGAAGCTGCTCGACCTGCTCGGCGTCGGCCCCGGCGGCGGCAAGGTCTTCCTCACCAACTCCGGCACCGAGGCCAACGAGGCGGCGTTCAAGCTGACCCGCCGCAGCGGTCGCACCCACGTGGTCGTTGCCGAGGGCGGCTTCCACGGACGCACCATGGGCGCGCTTGCGCTCACCTCCAAGGAGGCCTACCGCACGCCGTTCGAGCCGCTGCCCGGAGACGTCACGTTCGTCCCGTACGGCGACGCCGAGGCGCTGGCGGCCGCCGTGACCGATGCGACGGCCGCGGTGCTGCTCGAGCCGATCCAGGGCGAGGCCGGGGTCGTGGTTCCCCCCGAGGGCTACCTGGCCGGGGCCCGCGCGGTCGCCGACGAGCACGGTGCGCTGCTCTGGTTTGACGAGGTGCAGACCGGCATGGGCCGCACCGGCCGGTGGTTCGCGCACACGGGTGTCACGCCCGACATCGTCACCGTCGCGAAGGGCCTCGGCGGGGGCTTCCCGGTCGGCGCCTGCATCGGCCTCGGGGCCGCGGGCGACCTGCTCGAGCCGGGCAACCACGGCACCACGTTCGGGGGCAACCCGGTCGCGTGTGCCGCGGCGCTCGCCGTCATCGGGACGATCGAGGACGAGGACCTCCTCGCGCACGTGACCGAGCTGGGGCACAAGCTCCGCGACGGACTGGCCGCCGACCCGCGCGTCACCGAGGTGCGCGGCGAAGGGCTCCTCATCGGCCTGGACCTCTCGGCCGAGACCTCCGCAGCCGTGGTCGCGGCCGCCCAACGGGCCGGGTTCATCGTGAACAACCCCACGCCCCGGCGCATCCGGCTCGCGCCCCCGCTGGTCCTCACCGCTGACGACGCCGAGGCGTTCCTGGCGGCGTGGCCGGCGATCCTCGACGAGGCGATGGGTCCGGCATGAGGCACTTCCTGGCCGACGACGACCTCACGCCCGCCGAGCAGGCCCACGTCCTGGACCTGGCGGCCGAGCTCAAGAGGGCGCCGTACGCCGGCAAGCCGCTCGCGGGTCCCCGCACGGTCGCGATGATCTTCGACAAGCAGACCCTGCGCACCCAGGCGTCGTTCGCTGCCGGCATCGCCGAGCTCGGCGGGCACCCGATGCTCGTGGACGGCGCGCTGGCGGGCATCGGCGTCCGCGAGTCGGTGCACGACGTCGCACGGGTGCTGGGCCGTCAGGCCTCGATGATCGTCTGGCGCACCTACGCGCAGACCCGGCTCGAGGAGATGGCCGAGCACGCGGGCGTGCCGGTGATCAACGCACTGACCGACGAGTTCCACCCCTGCCAGCTGCTGGCCGACCTGCTGACGATCCGTGAGCACAGGCAGCGGCTGGCCGGCCTGACGGTGGCGTTCGTCGGCGACGGCGCCTGCAACATGGGCAACTCCTGGCTGCTCGCCGGCGCGACCGCGGGTCTGCACGTGCGGGTCAGCTCGCCGGCCGGCTACGCCCCGGAGGCGGCGATGGTCGAGCGGGCAGCCGCGATCGCGGCGACCACCGGCGGGTCCGCGGTGCTGCAACCCGACGCCGTCGCCGCCGTGTCCGGTGCGGACGTGGTCGTCACCGACACCTGGATCTCCATGGGCAAGGAGGACGAGGCCGCGTCCCGGGCCGCGGTGTTCGCGCCGTACTCCCTGACCACCGAGCTCCTCGGACACGCCCGGCCCGACGCGATCGTCCTGCACTGCCTGCCGGCCTACCGCGGCAAGGAGATCGATGCCGAGGTGCTCGACGGCCCGCAGAGCGTGGTCTGGGACGAGGCCGAGAACCGCCGCCATGCCCAGAAGGCGATCATGACCTACCTCCTGGAGACCCGATGAGCTCCGCGATGCGTCCGACGACCAAGAACGCGCGGCACCAGCGCATCGTCGAGCTGGTCACCCAGCGCGAGGTGCACTCGCAGGGGGAGCTGGCCGAGCTGCTCGCCGAGAGCGGCCTTCGGGTCACCCAGGCGACACTCTCGCGCGACCTGGTCGAGCTCGACGCGATCAAGGTCCGCTCGCCGTCGGGCTCGCTGGTGTACGCCGTACCTGCCGAGGGCGGGGACCGACGACCGAGCGCGCCGGGGGAGACCGCGGCGGCGACCGCCCGGTTGGCACGGCTGTGCAGCGAGCTCCTCGTGAGCGCCGACGCCAGCGCCAACCTGGTGATCCTCCGCACTCCTCCCGGCGCGGCCCAGTTCCTGGCCTCCGCCTTCGACAAGGCCGAGCTGCCAGCGATCCTCGGCACCATCGCCGGCGATGACACGGTGCTGGTCATCGGCCGCGGACCCGACAGCGGCGACGAGCTCGCCCGCCGGTTCCTCTCGCTGGCCGACAGCCACCAGCACCCCGACGACTCCCCACTCGAGAAGGAAGAGCATTCGTGAGCAAGGTCCTGACGTCCCTCCCGGTCGGCAAGCGTGTCGGCATCGCGTTCTCGGGAGGCCTGGACACTTCGGTGGCGGTCGCCTGGATGCGTGACAAGGGCGCGATCCCGTGCACCTACACCGCCGACATCGGCCAGTACGACGAGCCCGACATCAGCAGCGTCCCCGACCGGGCGCTGCTGTACGGCGCCGAGATCGCCCGTGCCCTCGACTGCCGCCACCAGCTCGTGGAGGAGGGCCTGGCCGCGATGGTGTGCGGTGCCTTCCACATCCGCTCCGGGGGACGGGCCTACTTCAACACCACGCCGCTGGGCCGTGCGGTCACCGGCACGATGCTGGTGCGCGCCATGCACGAGGACGGGGTCGACATCTGGGGCGACGGCTCGACGTTCAAGGGCAACGACATCGAGCGCTTCTACCGTTACGGGCTGCTGGCCAACCCCGACCTCCTGATCTACAAGCCGTGGCTCGACGCCGACTTCGTGCACGAGCTCGGCGGCCGCGCGGAGATGAGCCACTGGCTCACCGAGCACGGGTTGCCCTACCGGGACAGCCAGGAGAAGGCGTACTCCACCGATGCCAACATCTGGGGCGCCACCCACGAGGCCAAGACGCTCGAGCACCTCGACGTCTCGCTGGAGACCGTCAGCCCGATCATGGGCGTCCGGTTCTGGGACCCGGCGGTCGAGATCGCCACCGAGGACGTCACGATCGCCTACGAGAACGGGCGACCGGTGAGCATCAACGGCATGCGCTACGACGACCCTGTCGCGCTGGTCCACGAGGCCAACGCGATCGGCGGTCGCCACGGCCTGGGGATGTCCGACCAGATCGAGAACCGCATCATCGAGGCGAAGTCCCGCGGCATCTACGAGGCGCCCGGGATGGCACTTCTCTGGATCGCCTACGAGCGCCTGCTCAACGCGATCCACAACGAAGACACCATCGCGCTCTACCACACCGAGGGCCGGCAGCTGGGGCGGCTGCTCTACGAGGGCCGGTGGCTCGACCCGCAGGCCCTGATGCTGCGCGAGTCGATCCAGCGCTGGATCGCCTCCCTGGTCACCGGCGAGGTGACGCTGCGGCTGCGGCGCGGTGAGGACTACACGGTCCTGCGCACCGAAGGCCCGTCGTTCTCCTACCACCCCGACAAGCTGTCGATGGAGCGCACCGAGAACGCCGTGTTCGGTCCGACCGACCGGATCGGCCAGCTGACCATGCGCAACCTCGACATCGCGGACTCCCGCTCCAAGCTCGAGGCGTACGCCGGCCAGCCGCTCGACCAGGGCACCGTGCTGGTCGAGAACGGCACCCTGTTCGGTGAGATCGAGTCCGGCGGCGGGGAGCGGATCGCCAGCAACCCGACCGTCGAGCACGGTGAGGGCGAGGACGCGCTCGACCATGCCGCCATGGAGTCGGGGACCGACTGATGACCGGAGCCACGCCCGAGGCCACCCCCGGGGGCACGAACACCGGCAAGCTCTGGGGCGGCCGCTTCGCCGGCGGACCGTCACCGGAGCTCGACGCGCTGTCGCGCTCCACGCACTTCGACTGGCGACTGACGCCGTACGACCTCGCGGGGTCGCGGGCGCACGCCAACGCCCTCCACCGGGCCGGGTTGCTGACCGACGGCGATCTCGCCGAGCTGCAGCGGGGGCTGGACGTGCTGGGCGAGCGGTACGCCGCCGGCTCCCTCCACCCCGACCCGTCCGACGAGGACGTGCACGGCGCGCTCGAGCGGATGCTGGTCGACGAGGTCGGCGCGGACGTCGGTGGCCGGCTCCGGGCCGGGCGCAGCCGCAACGACCAGATCGCCACGCTGTTCAAGGTGTTCCTGCGCGATCACGCCCGCGTGGTCGCCGGCCAGGTGCTCGACCTCGTCGACGCCCTCGCGGCTCAGGCCCGCGCGGCCGGTGCGGCCGTGATGCCGGGCCGGACGCACCTCCAGCACGCCCAGCCGGTCCTGCTGGCGCATCACCTGCTGGCGCACTGCTGGCCGCTGCTGCGTGACGTCGACCGGCTCGCGGACTGGGACGCCCGCGTGGCCGCGGACTCGCCGTACGGCTCCGGTGCGCTGGCGGGCTCCAGCCTCGGCCTGGACCCCGAGGGTGTCGCCCGCGAGCTCGGTTTCACCGGCTCGAGCGCGAACTCCATCGACGGCACCGCGTCGCGCGACTTCGTCGCCGAGTTCGCCTACGTCGCCGCGCAGATCGGCGTCGACGTCAGCCGGATCGCCGAGGAGGTCATCTTGTGGTCGACGCGTGAGTTCGGGTTCGTGACGCTCCACGACTCCTGGTCGACGGGGTCGAGCATCATGCCGCAGAAGAAGAACCCCGACATCGCCGAGCTCGCCCGCGGCAAGGCCGGGCGGCTCATCGGCAACCTCGCGGGCCTGATGGCGACCCTCAAGGCGTTGCCGCTGGCCTACAACCGGGACCTCCAGGAGGACAAGGAGCCGGTGTTCGACTCCGTCGACACGCTCGAGGTGTTGCTCCCGGCGTTCACCGGCCTGGTGACCACGCTCGTCTTCGACACCGAGCGGATGGCTGCGCTCGCACCGCAGGGCTTCTCGTTGGCCACCGACGTCGCGGAGTGGCTGGTCCGCGAGGGCGTGCCCTTCCGGGTGGCCCACGAGGTCGCCGGCGCCTGTGTACGCCGGTGCGAGGAGCTCGGCGTCGAGCTGGCCGACCTGACCGACGCCCAGTTCGCCGAGATCTCCCCGGCCCTGACGCCGGGTGTGCGCGGCGTGCTCACCGTCGAGGGCTCGGTGTCCTCGCGCGTCGGGCGCGGCGGCACCGCACCGGTCCGCGTCCGCGAGCAGCTCGACGAGCTCACCGCTCTCGTCGACGGACATCGTGGCCGGCTCCACTGATCTGGCCCAGGTGCTCGCCGGGCCGGTGCTCGACGTCGCACCCAGGATCCTGAACGCCGTGCTCCGGCACGGTGACGTCGCGGTGCGTCTCACCGAGGTCGAGGCGTACGACGGTGCCGCCGACCCGGGCTCCCACGCCTTTCGCGGACAGACCCGCCGCAACGCGGTGATGTTCGGGCCTCCGGGACACCTCTACTGCTACTTCACCTACGGGATGCACGTGTGCTGCAACGTCGTGTGCGGGCCCGAGGGGGCCGCCAGCGCCGTGCTGCTGCGCGCCGGCGAGGTGGTCGACGGTCTCGACGTGGCCCGGACGCGCCGACCGAGGTCGAGCGACCGCGACCTCGCCCGGGGCCCCGCGCGCCTGTGCTCCGCGCTCGGCATCGAGCTGAGCCACGACGGTGTCGACCTGGGGCGGGGGCCGATCACGCTGACGCTGGGGGAGCGATCCAGCGACGTCTCGACCGGCCCGCGCGTCGGGCTGAGGGGGGCTCCCGAGCGCCCCTGGCGGTTCTGGTCGACCGGCGATCCCACGGTCTCGGCGTACCGTCCCGCCGCCCCGCTGAAGCCGCGGTGACCCCCCGGTTTGGCACCGCCGCCACGCGCTGGTAATGTTCCACCTCGCCGCAGCACGCGGCTCCCACTCGGGCCAAGCGGCCACAAACGAGCGGGAGAGGTGCGCCCGGCGTCGGCAGAAGATCTGCCCGGTGAACGCAAGTTGACCTGGTGGCTCGGAACCGGTAAGTTTCTGCAGGTTGCCCCGCAGCCGGTCTCGCAAGGGTCTGGTTCGGTGTGCGTCTGATTCTTGAGAACTCAACAGTGTGTCATAGTCGACGAATTAGTTTGTAATGCCCCGTTGACTGATGTTTCTGCTTGCCTTTTGGTGGGTGGGGGTGTTGGTTGATGGTTTCTTTGACAATGATTCTGACAATTGTCAGTGTCTCCTGTCAGGCATCTCTTTTTCCTTGCATCGGTCTTTTTGGTTGGTGTGGGGGTGTTGTTTTCAACGGAGAGTTTGATCCTGGCTCAGGACGAACGCTGGCGGCGTGCTTAACACATGCAAGTCGAGCGGAAAGGCCCTTCGGGGTACTCGAGCGGCGAACGGGTGAGTAACACGTGAGTAATCTGCCCTTCACTTTGGGATAACTACCGGAAACGGTGGCTAATACCGGATACGACACAGGTACGCATGTGCTCTGTGTGGAAAGTTTTTTCGGTGGGGGATGTGCTCGCGGCCTATCAGCTTGTTGGTGGGGTAATGGCCTACCAAGGCTTCGACGGGTAGCCGGCCTGAGAGGGTGACCGGCCACACTGGGACTGAGACACGGCCCAGACTCCTACGGGAGGCAGCAGTGGGGAATATTGGACAATGGGCGGAAGCCTGATCCAGCAACGCCGCGTGAGGGATGACGGCCTTCGGGTTGTAAACCTCTTTCAGTACCGACGAAGCACCGGTAATGGTGGTGACGGTAGGTACAGAAGAAGCACCGGCCAACTACGTGCCAGCAGCCGCGGTAATACGTAGGGTGCGAGCGTTGTCCGGAATTATTGGGCGTAAAGGGCTCGTAGGCGGTTTGTCGCGTCGGGAGTGAAAACGCCGGGCTTAACTCGGTGCTTGCTTTCGATACGGGCAGACTAGAGGCATGCAGGGGAGAACGGAATTCCTGGTGTAGCGGTGAAATGCGCAGATATCAGGAGGAACACCGGTGGCGAAGGCGGTTCTCTGGGCATGTCCTGACGCTGAGGAGCGAAAGTGTGGGGAGCGAACAGGATTAGATACCCTGGTAGTCCACACCGTAAACGTTGGGCGCTAGGTGTGGGGCCTATTCCATGGGTTCCGTGCCGCAGCTAACGCATTAAGCGCCCCGCCTGGGGAGTACGGCCGCAAGGCTAAAACTCAAAGGAATTGACGGGGGCCCGCACAAGCGGCGGAGCATGCGGATTAATTCGATGCAACGCGAAGAACCTTACCTGGGTTTGACATACGCCGGAAAGCGCCAGAGATGGTGCCCCTTTTAGTCGGTGTACAGGTGGTGCATGGCTGTCGTCAGCTCGTGTCGTGAGATGTTGGGTTAAGTCCCGCAACGAGCGCAACCCTCGTCCTATGTTGCCAGCACGTTATGGTGGGGACTCATAGGAGACTGCCGGGGTCAACTCGGAGGAAGGTGGGGATGACGTCAAGTCATCATGCCCCTTATGTCCAGGGCTTCACGCATGCTACAATGGCCGGTACAAAGGGCTGCGATGCTGTAAGGCGGAGCGAATCCCAAAAAGCCGGTCTCAGTTCGGATTGGGGTCTGCAACTCGACCCCATGAAGTCGGAGTCGCTAGTAATCGCAGATCAGCAACGCTGCGGTGAATACGTTCCCGGGCCTTGTACACACCGCCCGTCACGTCACGAAAGTCGGCAACACCCGAAGCCGGTGGCCTAACCCTTGTGGGAGGAGCCGTCGAAGGTGGGGCTGGCGATTGGGACGAAGTCGTAACAAGGTAGCCGTACCGGAAGGTGCGGCTGGATCACCTCCTTTCTAAGGAGCACACGCCCCGATGGCCGTCGGATGTACGGTCACGCATGGTGGTGTTCACTAGTGGAATCGTCGATGAATGATCTGGTCCATGTTGTTGGTCCTCTCAGTACTGCTGGTCTGCTCTCTTCGGGGGGTTGCTGGTGTGGAACCTGGGGGTCGGCGGGGTGGGGTGGGTCGTGGCACACTGTTGGGCCCTGAGGGATCAGGCCTTGGTGACAGGGTTTCTGGTTTTTCTTGTGCCTCTTTCGTCTGGTCTTGCCCTGTGGGGTGGGGTTGGGTGTTGGTGGGCTGGTTGTTTGTGAATTGGATAGTGGACGCGAGCATCTGTGACTGGACTACACCAGGTCCGGTCACTTTTTGACGCCATGGTCAGCGGGCAGCCTTGTGGGGTTGTTTGGTGGTGGTGGTGTTCAGAGTCTTTGTAGTTTTTGTTGAGTGTTTGTGAGACAAGCTATGAAGGGCACATGGTGGATGCCTTGGCATCAAGAGCCGATGAAGGACGTAGGAGCCTGCGATAAGCCCTGGGGAGTTGGCAACCGAGCTGTGATCCGGGGGTGTCCGAATGGGGGAACCCAGCACGAGTCATGTCGTGTTACCTGCACTTGAATATATAGGGTGTGTGGAGGGAACGCCGGGAAGTGAAACATCTCAGTACCGGTAGGAAGAGAAAACAATAGTGATTCCGAGAGTAGTGGCGAGCGAAATCGGATCAGGCTAAACCCTTTGCGTGTGATACCCGGCAGGGGTTGCGTAGAGGGGGTTGTGGGACCATTTGGACCGGTCTGCCGGCTGGTCAAGCAGTAAGAAAATTCTGGTGAAGTTGAAGTCCATTGGAAAGTGGCGCCGTAGAGGGTGATAGCCCCGTAAGTGTAAGCCAGGATCTGCTGAGTGGTATCCCAAGTAACACGGAACCCCTGAAATTCCGTGTGAATCTGGCGGGACCACCCGTTAAGCCTAAATACTCCTTGATGACCGATAGCGGACAAGTACCGTGAGGGAAAGGTGAAAAGTACCCCTGGCGGGGAGTGAAATAGTACCTGAAACCGTGTGCCTACAATCCGTCGGAGCCTGTGAGGGTGACGGCGTGCCTTTTGAAGAATGAGCCTGCGAGTTTGCGTTGTGTTGCGAGGTTAACCCGTGTGGGGGAGCCGTAGCGAAAGCGAGTCCTAATAGGGCGTTTTAGTAGCACGATCAAGACCCGAAGCGAAGTGATCTATCCATGGGCAGGTTGAAGCGCGGGTAAGACCGCGTGGAGGACCGAACCCACTTAGGTTGAAAACTGAGGGGATGACCTGTGGATAGGGGTGAAAGGCCAATCAAACTTCGTGATAGCTGGTTCTCCCCGAAATGCATTTAGGTGCAGCGTTGCGTGTTTCTTGCCGGAGGTAGAGCACTGGATAGCCGATGGGCCCTACCAGGTTACTGACGTTAGCCAAACTCCGAATGCCGGTAAGTGAGAGCGCAGCAGTGAGACAGTGGGGGATAAGCTCCATTGTCGAGAGGGAAACAGCCCAGACCATCAGCTAAGGCCCCTAAGCGGTGACTAAGTGGAAAAGGATGTGGAGTCGCATTGACAACCAGGAGGTTGGCTTGGAAGCAGCCACCCTTGAAAGAGTGCGTAATAGCTCACTGGTCAAGTGATTCCGCGCCGACAATGTAGCGGGGCTCAAGTCATCCGCCGAAGCTATGGCATTCACGCAACAGCCCCAACGGGTGTGTGGATGGGTAGGGGAGCGTCGTGTCGCGAGTGAAGCTCCGGAGTGATCCAGGGGTGGACGCGACACGAGTGAGAATGCAGGCATGAGTAGCGAATCAGGAGTGAGAAACTCCTGCGCCGAATGATCAAGGGTTCCAGGGTCAAGCTAATCTGCCCTGGGTAAGTCGGGACCTAAGGCGAGGCCGACAGGCGTAGTCGATGGACAACGGGTTGATATTCCCGTACCGGCAAAGCAGCGCCCATGACGAACCCGGTGATGCTAACCGCCCGAAGCTCATCTGACCGATCCCTTCGGGGTGAGGCGGGTGAGGGGAGCGCGGGACCCGATCTGGTAGTAGTCAAGCGATGGGGTGACACAGGAAGGTAGCCCAACCGTGGCGATGGTTGTCCACGGGTAAGGATGTAGGGGGTGGTCCAGGTAAATCCGGACTGCTGGCTTGGATGCCGGCCCTGAGATCCGATGCCGATCCTTAATGGAGTAGTGGGTGATCCTATGCTGTCGAGAAAAACCTCTAGCGAGCTGCGCGCCGCCCGTACCCCAAACCGACTCAGGTGATCAGGTAGAGAATACCAAGGCGATCGAGCGAACCATGGTTAAGGAACTCGGCAAAATGCCCCCGTAACTTCGGGAGAAGGGGGGCCGGATCCGTGACACACCTTGCGTGTGGAAGCGGTGATGGCCGCAGAGACCAGGCCCAAGCGACTGTTTACTAAAAACATAGGTCCGTGCGAAGTTGTAAGACGATGTATACGGACTGACTCCTGCCCGGTGCTGGAAGGTTAAGGGGACCGGTTAGAACGCAAGTTCGAAGCTGAGAACTTAAGCCCCAGTAAACGGCGGTGGTAACTATAACCATCCTAAGGTAGCGAAATTCCTTGTCGGGTAAGTTCCGACCTGCACGAATGGAGTAACGACTTGGGCGCTGTCTCAACCGTGGACTCGGCGAAATTGCACTACGAGTAAAGATGCTCGTTACGCGCGGCAGGACGGAAAGACCCCGGGACCTTTACTATAGTTTGGTATTGGTGTTTGGTTCGGCTTGTGTAGGATAGGTGGGAGACTGTGAAGCATTCACGCCAGTGAGTGTGGAGTCAACGTTGAAATACCACTCTGGTCGTACTAGATGTCTAACCTAGGTCCATTATCTGGATCAGGGACAGTGCCTGATGGGTAGTTTAACTGGGGCGGTTGCCTCCTAAAATGTAACGGAGGCGCTCAAAGGTTCCCTCAGCCTGGTTGGCAATCAGGTGGCGAGTGTAAGTGCACAAGGGAGCTTGACTGTGAGACAGACATGTCGAGCAGGGACGAAAGTCGGAACTAGTGATCCGGCGTCGGCATGTGGAAGCGACGTCGCTCAACGGATAAAAGGTACCCCGGGGATAACAGGCTGATCTTCCCCAAGAGTCCATATCGACGGGATGGTTTGGCACCTCGATGTCGGCTCGTCGCATCCTGGGGCTGGAGTAGGTCCCAAGGGTTGGGCTGTTCGCCCATTAAAGCGGCACGCGAGCTGGGTTTAGAACGTCGTGAGACAGTTCGGTCCCTATCCGCCGCGCGCGCAGGAAACTTGAGAAAGGCTGTCCCTAGTACGAGAGGACCGGGATGGACGAACCTCTGGTGTGCCAGTTGTCCCGCCAGGGGCACGGCTGGTTAGCTACGTTCGGAAGTGATAACCGCTGAATGCATCTAAGCGGGAAGCACGTTTCAAGATGAGGTTTCCCACCCCCTTGAGGGGGTAAGGCCCCCAGCAGAACACTGGGTTGATAGGCCGGAGGTGTACAGCAGCAATGCCCAGCCGACCGGTACTAATAGGCCGAGGGCTTGTCTTACAAACCCTCAACAAAACCTACCAAAGCGCCTCGCGTCCACGATCCAACACACACAACTGTTATGCACACATAACAGAACAATGGCTTGGAACACCACATTTGTGAACACACACCAGATGTGGGATCCGCAAGAGTTACGGCGGCCATAGCGAAAGGGAAACACCCGGTCCCATCCCGAACCCGGAAGTTAAGCCTTTCAGCGCCGATGGTACTGCAACCGAGAGGCTGTGGGAGAGTAGGACGCCGCCGGACATACTTTTGAATAGGGCCACCCGCTATGCGGGTGGCCCTATTCGCATTTGCGGTGCATGTCGTAGGGGGCGCGCAGCCCGGGAGTTGTCCACAGGCGACCTGACGACGCCGTCATCCCCAGGCGGGGCCGCGCGATCGCCCGGCCGTCGGTGCGCGCGGTCAGGGTGTCGACCGGAGGTGATGTCGATGTCGGCACACAAGATGAAGGAGTTCGACCAGACGGTCGCCAACGAGGTCCGTCTGGTCGGGCGGGTGTCGCAGCAGCCGGAGGAGCGCGTGCTCCCCAGCGGCGACGCGATGTGGACGTTCCGGGTGGTGGTGCCTCGGGCCCCGGGTGGCGCCTCGCGTCAGTCGGTCGACGCGCTGGAGTGCGCCGCCTGGTCGGCCCGCGCGCGCCGTTCGGTCAGTGGCTGGTCCGCGGGGGACGTCGTGGAGGTGACGGGGGCGCTACGCCGCCGCTTCTTCCGGGCCGGCGGCTCTGCCGCCTCGCGCGTGGAGGTCGAGATGACGTCGGGGCGGGTCATTCGTCGCGCAGCGAGCGGATGAGGACGCCGACGCTCGGCTTCGGCTGGAACGACGTGGCCTTCTCCGGCAGCAGCCGGTCCGCCGCTGCGATGCGGAGGACCTGGCCGAACTCGGGTGCCGGCATCAGCAGGGCGACTCCCCGGCGTCGACTGACTCCTTGGAGGACCTCGTCGACGGAGTGCAGGTAGCTGGTGCTGGTCGGTGGCCGGTCGAGGGCGGGGACGAGGTCCTGGTGGAGCCACTCGACGGCGGCCCGGTCCGGGCCCAGGCCGGGGTGCAGGGTCGCCCAGGAGCTGCCGTCGGTGGCCACCAGGGTGTCCGGGGCCAGGGCCGCGACTCCCGACCTGCGGTCGGTCGTCTCGAACCGGACCCCGATCTGGGCCGCCGCGGCTCGGAGCCCGGAGATCGGCGTGCCGGCGAGGAGCCGGTGGATGGCCCCGAGGAACAGGGGCGTGTCGTCCTGATCGACGAGCATGGCGAGACCGGCGGCCGTGCCGTGCGTCGGAGCGAGCTGGTGCATGCGTTGGTAGGCCGCGAAGCGGTGATGTCCGTCGGCGATCAGCGCGTGCGAGCGTGCGAGCGCGGCGTCGAGCGCGGCGAGCTCTGCGGCGTCCCTGATCGCCCAGACCCGGTGGCGCTGCTCGGCGCGGTCGACGAACTCGAGGTAGGGCGGGCGGTCCTGGACCGTGGCGACCAGGGCGCGCGTGGCCGGAGAGCCACGGTGCACGAGCAGGATCGGCGCCGGGTTGACCTGCATCTCCGTCATCCGTGCGGCGAGCTCGTCCACCTGGGCGGGGTGGATGCCCTCATGGGGAAAGACGGCGATCTCGTCGCGGGTCGCTGCCCGGTGGGAGAGGTCCAGGCAGCCGACGAGCCCTCGAACCGTGATCCCGCCGGACGTGTACTCGTGCAGGTAGACGGCAGCCGCTGAGTCGTGGATGACCTGCCCCCGGCGCTCCCATCGCTCGAGGCGTTCCGCGACACCGCGGTAGGGCCGCGTGAAGGTGCGCGCCGAGCCGCGATCCCCGATCCTCCGCGCGGCCAGGGTGAGTCCACGGAACGGCAAGAGCCGAAGCGGCCCGGCACTGTGGGGTGGGGTGACCACCGTGCCGACGTCCATCGGAGCATCGTAGGGTGCGACCACGCCCGGTTCTGGAGGAGGTACGTGTGCTCGGCTCAACGCGGGAGGCCCTGTGCCGGGTCTACGACCTCGCGATGCTCGACCTGGACGGGGTCGTCTACGTGGGTGGCGACGCGGTGCCTGGCGCACCGGAGCACCTCGCATCGGCACGGTCGGCCGGGATGCGGCTGGCCTTCATCACCAACAACGCCTCCAGGCCGCCCGAGGTGGTGGCCGAGCACTTGCGCGAGCTGGGGGTCGACGCCACGGCCGACGACGTCGTCACCTCCGCGCAGGCCGCCGCGCGGGTGCTCGTCGACCGGTTCGGTCCGGGCGCGCGGGTGGTGACCCTCGGGGCGGACGGCCTGCGCGCGGCGCTGGACGCCGAGAAGTTGCAACCGGTCGGTGTCGAGGACGACGGGGTCGCGGTGGTCACCGGCTACGGCCCTGAGGTGCGCTGGGAGGAGCTGATGCGCGCGGCGGTGCGGATCCGTGGCGGGCTGCCCTGGGTGGCGAGCAACACCGACCTCACCTTCCCGGCGTCCTTCGGCGTGGCACCCGGCCACGGTGTCCAGGTCGACATGCTGCGCCGATTCACCGGCGTGGAGCCGACGGTGGCAGGCAAGCCCGAGCGGCCGCTCCTCGACGAGACCGTGCGTCGCGTCGGCGGCAGGCGGCCCCTGATGGTGGGCGACCGGCTCGACACCGACATCGAGGGTGGGCGTCGCGCCGGGGTCGACTCGCTCCTGGTGCTCACCGGCGTCACCGGGCTGCCTGAGCTCGTGGCCGCCCCGCCCGAGCTCCGCCCGACCTACCTGGCGCCCGACCTCGCCGGCCTGCTCGCGCCGCAGGAGGCTCCCGGTCAACGGGAGGGGGACTTCCTGCTCGGCGGCTGGCGGGCACGGGTCGCCGACGGGGCGTTGAGCATCGCCGGGCACGGTCCGGCCGGGGACTGGTGGCGGGTCGTCGCCGCCGCGGCCTGGGCCCATCTCGACCGCGAGGGTGAACCGGTCAGCCTGTCCGGCCTCGAGCCCCCCGCACGGTAGCCTCGGCTCATGAGCGAGGACGCCGACTTCACCGGGCACGACGGGCTCGACGACGCCGGCGAGCTGTCGTCGCAGACCGAGCGGGTGCGCACCGGGATGCCGGACGTCGACGAGGTGATCGTCGCGGTCGAGGAGCTCGAGGAGCGTCCCATCGAGGAGCACGTCGGCGTGTTCGAGGCTGCGCACGACCGGCTCCGCCGGGCCCTGGATCGTCCCGCCGGACCGACCGAGCCTTCCTGACCGTGCCGCCGCGCCGTCTGCGTCTCGACGCCGAGCTGGTCCGTCGCGGGCTGGCTCGCTCTCGCGACCACGCCAGCGAGCTCATCGACCTGCGTCGGGTCAAGGTCTCCGGCACGGTGGCGACCAAGGCCGCCACGGGGGTCACGACGGACGTCGCGATCGTGGTGGTCGACGACCCCGACCGCCCTGACTACGTGTCCCGGGGTGGGCACAAGCTCGCCGGTGCGCTGGCGGTCTTCGAGCCCGCGGGCCTGGTGGTCGCCGGGCGCCGGTGCCTCGACGCCGGCGCGTCGACCGGTGGGTTCACCGACGTGCTGCTCCGGCACGGGGCAGCCGAGGTGGTCGCGGTCGACGTCGGCTACGGGCAGCTGGCGTGGCGACTCCAGCAGGACGAGCGCGTGGCTGTGCACGACCGGGTCAACGTGCGCGAGATCGTGCCCGAGACCATCAACGGTGGGGTCGACCTCGTCGTCGGCGACCTGTCCTTCATCTCCCTCGCGCTGGTGCTCGACGCGCTCATCGGCGTCACCGAGCCCGACGGGGACCTCGCGCTGATGGTCAAGCCCCAGTTCGAGGTCGGCAAGGACCGGGTCGGCAAGGGCGGTGTCGTGCGCGACCCCGCCTTGCGTGCCGAGGCCGTGGCGGGCGTCGCCGCCGCCGCGGCCGCGCGCGGCTGGGGCGCCCGGATGGTGGCGACCAGTCCGCTGCCCGGCCCCTCAGGCAACGTCGAGTTCTTCCTCTGGCTGCGGCGAGGCCCGGCGGAGCTGGACGAGGAGGCCATCCACACCCTGGTCCGCGCCGCGGCACCGTTGGGGGTACCGGGTGAGAGGGTGGACCCGTGACCGCCGCCGCACCATCGCAGACCCGACGCGTCCTGCTGCTCGCGCACACCGGGCGCGGGGACGCGCGTGACGTCGCCTGCGCGTTCGTCAAGGCGCTCACCATGCACGGGCTGCTGGTGCGCGTCATGGCCAACGAGGCCGTCGAGCTCGGCCTCGACACCGCCGCGGACGGCATCGAGGTCGTCAGCGAAGGCGATCCGAGCGCCGGATGCGAGCTCGTGGTCGTCGTGGGCGGGGACGGCACG
Organism: Nocardia sp. 149-1B; assembly: GCF_057747975.1. NCBI lineage: Bacteria > Bacillati > Actinomycetota > Actinomycetes > Mycobacteriales > Nocardiaceae > Nocardia > Nocardia sp. 149-1B. The sequence goes on along the minus strand of NZ_CM173233.1, from coordinate 2,409,574 downwards.
ATCCTGCGCGCCGCCGAGGTGACCCACGACTCCGGTGCCCCCGTGCTGGGCATCAACCTGGGCCACGTCGGGTTCCTGGCCGAGGCCGAGTACGACGACCTCGAGTCCACGATCGAGGCCGTGGTGCGACGGCGCTACACCGCCGAGGACCGGCTCACCCTCGATGTGAGCGTCATGCTCGACGGTGAGGTGCTCAACCGCACCTGGGCGCTCAACGAGGCGAGTGTGGAGAAGGCATCCCGCGAGCGGATGCTCGAGGTGGTCGTCGAGGTCGATGGACGGCCGTTGTCCCGCTGGGGGTGCGACGGGGTCGTGTGCGCCACGCCGACCGGGTCCACGGCCTACAACTTCAGTGCCGGAGGCCCCATCGTGTGGCCCGGCGTCGAGGCCTTGCTGATGGTCCCGATCAGTGCGCACGCGCTGTTCGCGCGACCGCTGGTGGTCGCGCCCACGTCCGTTCTGGCTGTCGAGGTGCTGGCCCGCACCAACGGTGCCGGGGTGCTCTGGTGCGACGGCCGCCGGACCGTGGACCTCCCTCCAGGCGCCCGGATCGAGGTGCGTCGCGGCGCCCAGCCCGTCCGGCTGGTCCGGCTCCACGAGGCACCGTTCACCGACCGCCTGGTCGCGAAGTTCGGGTTGCCGGTCGAGGGCTGGCGAGGATCGGCCGAGCGCAGGCTCCGGACACCCGGGGAGACGGGAGCAGACCCCCGTGCTTGAGGAGATCCGGATCACCTCGCTCGGGGTGATCGAGTCCTCGACCCTGGAGCTGGGGCCCGGCCTGACGGTGATCACCGGCGAGACCGGGGCGGGCAAGACGATGATCGTGACGGCGCTCGGCCTGCTCCTGGGCGGGCGCGCCGACAGCGGTGCGGTGCGCACGGGCGCCAAGAACGCCCGCGTCGAGGGTGTGGTCCGGGTCGGGGGGCTCGCCGCGTTCGCCACGGCGGTCGACGAGGCCGGGGGAGAGGTCGAGGAAGACCGGGTCGTGCTCGCGCGCAACGTCTCAGCGGAGGGACGCTCGCGTGCCTATGTCGGTGGTGCCTCGGTGCCCGCGTCCACGCTCGCCGAGCTCGCCGAGCCGCTGGTCGCCGTCCACGGGCAGTCCGACCAGCACCGGCTGCTGCGGGCCCGCGCCCAGCGTGAGGCGCTCGACCGCTTCGGCGGTGACTCCGTGGCCGGGCTGCTGACGACGTACGCCGACCTGCACCGGCGGCTCGAGGCCACCGAGCGCGAGCTCGACGAGGTCGTCGCCACCGCCCGGGAGCGGGCCCAGGAGGCGGACCTGCTCCGCTTCGGACTCGGCGAGATCGAGGCGGTGGCCCCGGAGCCGGGTGAGGACGCCGCGCTGGCTGCTGAGGAGTCGCGTCTCGGCTACTCCGACACGCTCCGCACGGCGGCTGAGCAGGCCCGCGAGGCCCTGTCGAGCGAGCAGGGTGATCCCGACGCGCTCGCGACCACCTCGGCTGCGCGCACGCTCCTGGACGGCGTGCGTGAGCACGATGGCGAGGCCGGCGAGCTCGCGGACCGGCTCAGCGAGATCACCTACCTGCTCTCCGACCTGGCCGCCGATGTCGCGTCGTACGCCTCCCGGATCGACACCGACCCCGCCCGCCTGGCCGTGGTCTCCGAGCGGCGCGCGGCGCTCACCGCCCTGACCCGCAAGTACGGCGACACCATCGACGAGGTGCTCGCCTGGTCCGAGCGGTCCGCGACCCGCCTGTTGGACCTCGACCACACCGACGAACGCATCGAGGCCCTGCGCTCCGAGCAGATCCAGCTCCGCCGCGAGCTGGGGGCGGCCGCGACGGCGCTGTCGGCCGCCCGGTCGGAGGCCGCGGCCCGGCTGGCCGAGGAGGTCACCGCCGAGCTCGCCCTGCTGGCCATGCCGCACGCACGGCTCACCGTGGACGTCCGGCAGCACGAGGTCGACGAGCCGGCCGCGAGCACCCACGGGCCGCTTCAGGTGGACGGGCGCTGGCTGCGCTACACCGCGTCCGGCGTGGACGAGGTGGAGCTGTTGCTCGCCGCCAACACCGGCTCGGAACCGCGACCGCTGGGCAAGGGCGCGTCGGGAGGTGAGCTCTCGCGGGTGATGCTCGCCCTCGAGGTCGCCCTCGCCGGCACCAGCCCGGTGCCCACCTTCGTGTTCGATGAGGTCGACGCCGGTGTCGGCGGCGCCGCGGCCGTCGAGGTGGGCCGCCGGTTGGCCGAGCTCGCCCGCAGCGCCCAGGTCCTGGTGGTCACCCACCTGCCGCAGGTCGCGGCGTACGCCGACCGCCACGTGGTGGTCGAGAAGTCCTCCGACGGCACCGTCACCAGCTCCGGGCTCACCGTCCTCGACGAGGAGCACCGCGAGCGGGAGCTCTCCCGGATGCTCGCCGGGCTGGCCGACTCCGAGTCCGCGCTCGCCCACGCACGAGAGCTCCTCGACGTCGCCCAGGAGGCACGCACCAGCCGCTGAGTGACCCAGGCCACCCGACGCGCCCGGAGCACGCTGGTCCGCCAACCGCCGGTCACCGGCTGGCAGCATGGACGCGGTCATGAGACTGCCCGTACGCCCTCGTCCCGCCCTCGACGACCCCGGAGTCGTGGGCACCGCCCGCGTCGATCGCCGTACCCCCGCTCTGCTGTCGCGTCTGCGGCCGGGGGACATCGCCGTGCTCGACCACGCCGACCTGGACCGCTCGACCGCGCAGGCGCTCGTCGACGCGGGTGTCGCTGCCGTCGTCAACGCCGCACCGATGGTCTCCGGGCGCTACCCATGCCTGGGGCCCGCCCTGCTGGTGGCGGCGGGGGTCCCGCTGGTCGACGGCATCGGTGCTGCCGGACTGTCCTCGATCCCCGACGGGTTCGAGGTCCGGGTCCACGAGGGCACGGTGCTGGTCGAGGGCCGACCGGCCGCCGTGGGACGCGCGGCGAACCCGGACACGATCGCGGCCGAGCTGGACGCTGCTCGAGACGGCCTCCCGACCCAGCTGCAGACGTTCACCCACAACACCACGGAGTTCCTGCGCCGCGAGCAGGACCTGCTGCTCCACGGGCTGGGCGTGCCCCGGCTGTCGACGCGGGTCGCCGGCCGTCCGGTCGTCGTGGTCGTCGCGAGCCACGACGTCGAGCGGGAGCTGCGCCTGGTGCGCCCCTTCGTGCGCGAGCAGCATCCGGTGCTGATCGGGGTCGGCCGGGGTGCCGAGGCCCTGCGCGAGGCCGGCCTGCGTGCCGACGTGGTGGTCGTCGACGCCGGCGCCGGCGACGCGGAGACCCCCGCCGCCAAGACGCTGAAGGCCGCGCGCGACGTGGTCGTGCGCACCGACCGGGGCGCCGGGCGGGGAGCCGTCGAGCAGCTCGAGCGGCTCGGGCTGCGACCGCTGCGCTTCGAGTCCGGTGCGACCCCCGAGGACGCTGCCCTCCTCCTGGCCCACTCCGCCGACGCGGCGATGATCGTCGGGGTCGGCATGCACGCGACGCTCGAGGACTTCCTGGACCGGTCGCGATCCGGGCTGGCGAGCACCTACCTGACCCGCCTCAAGGTGGGCCCCCGCCTCGTGGACGCGACCGCCGTACCCCTCCTCTACGCCGGGCGCGTGCGCCCCTGGCACCTGTTCCTGGTCATGCTGTCCGGGCTCGTCGCCCTCGGAGCCGCGGTCGGCGTCACGCCGGTGGGGCACGAGTGGGCACACACCCTGACCGACACCCTGCAAGGACTTCTCCCGTGATCTCCTACCGGCACCACATCGTCTCCCTCGTCTCCGTGTTCTTGGCCCTGGCCGTCGGCGTGGCCCTCGGGGGCGGTCCTCTCAGTGAGCTGGGCCGCGACGACCGGCCGGCATCGGCCACGACCCAGCGGCAGCGCACGGAGGCGCAGGGCACGTCGTACGGCGACGAGTTCGCCGCGGCGAGTGGTGCCGCGCTGTACGACGGCCGGTTGAAGGGCCACCCGGTCTCGCTGGTCACGCTGCCGGGTGCCTCGGGCGAGGTCGTGAGCGCGCTCGGGGCGGAGGTGGAGGCCGCGGGTGGCGAGGTCGCGGGCACCTACGACGTGCTGCCCGCGCTGACCGACCCGCAGGAGAAGTCACTGGTCGACACGCTCGGCAGCCAGCTGATGACGCAGCTGGGCTCGGGAGCCGTGAGCGCGGACGCCTCGACGTACGTCCGTCTCGGCCAGCTCGTGGGCCTCGCGACCGCGGAGACCGATCTGCCCGGCGCCGACGCGCTCTCGGTGCGGCAGAGCCTCGCCGGTGGGGAGCTGCTCACCTCGCCGGACGGCGCAGTGCGCGCTCCGCTGGTGCTGGTCGTGCTCGGCACGACCGTCAACCCCGCGATCCTGTCGGGCCTGCTCTCCGGGCTGGCGGCGAAGGCGACCGGTGTGGTCGTCGCTGGGGACACCGGGTCCGCGAGCGGTTCGGGTGATCTCGCCGCGCTGCGCTCGGAGCCGGTCGCCGACGAGGTCGCGACCGTCGACGGGGCCGACGCCCCGCTCGGTCAGGTGACCACCGTGCTGGCCCTGATCCGGTCGATCTCGGTCCAGGGTGGCTCTTTCGGAGCGTCGGGGTCGGACGGAGCGGTTCCTCTGACGTAGGATCGAACTCCGTGAACCAGGCGACGCCCACCAAGCACGTATTCGTTACCGGAGGCGTCGCCTCCTCGCTCGGGAAGGGCCTGACGGCATCCAGCCTCGGCAGCCTTCTGCGATCGCGTGGTCTGCGCGTCACGATGCAGAAGCTCGACCCCTACCTCAACGTCGACCCCGGGACGATGAACCCGTTCCAGCACGGCGAGGTGTTCGTCACCAACGACGGCGCCGAGACCGACCTCGACATCGGGCACTACGAGCGGTTCCTCGACACCGACCTGAGCCAGATCGCGAACGTCACCACGGGCCAGGTCTACTCCAGCGTGATCGCCAAGGAGCGTCGCGGCGACTACCTGGGCGACACCGTCCAGGTGATCCCGCACATCACCAACGAGATCAAGGACCGCATCCTCGCGATGGGGCAGACCCAGGTCGACGGGCAGCGGGTCGACGTGGTGATCACCGAGGTCGGCGGCACCGTGGGCGACATCGAGTCGCTGCCGTTCCTCGAGGCGGCCCGGCAGGTGCGCCACGACATCGGTCGCGACAACTGCTTCTTCCTCCACGTCTCCCTGGTGCCCTACATCGGACCGTCGGGTGAGCTGAAGACCAAGCCCACCCAGCACTCCGTGGCCGCGCTGCGCCAGGTCGGCATCCAGCCCGACGCGGTGGTGTGCCGTGCCGATCGAGAGCTGCCGCCGTCGATCAAGAAGAAGATCTCGCTGATGTGCGACGTCGACCAGGAGGCCGTGGTCACCGCGGCCGACGCGCCGTCGATCTACGACATCCCCAAGGTTCTGCACCGCGAGGGCCTCGACGCCTACCTCGTACGCCGGCTCGACCTGCCGTTCCGCGACGTCGACTGGACCGTCTGGGACGACCTGCTCCGCCGTGTGCACCACCCGAAGGAGGAGGTCACGGTCGCGCTGGTCGGCAAGTACGTCGACCTCCCGGACGCCTACCTGTCGGTCGCCGAGGCGCTGCGGGCCGGTGGCTTCGCGCACGAGGCGAAGGTCCAGCTGCGCTGGATCGCCTCCGACGAGTGCCAGACCCCCGCGGGGGCGGCCCGCAACCTCCAGGACGTCGACGCGATCTGCGTCCCGGGTGGGTTCGGCGTCCGCGGCATCGAGGGCAAGCTCGGTGCGCTCACCTATGCGCGCACCCACGGGATCCCGACCCTGGGGCTCTGCCTGGGCCTGCAGTGCATGGTCATCGAGTACTCCCGCAGCGTGCTGGGCCTGGAGAAGGCCGGCTCGACCGAGTTCGACCCCGACACCCCGGAGCCGGTGATCGCCACGATGGCCGAGCAGAAGGCGTACGTCGAGGGCGCCGGCGACCTGGGCGGCACCATGCGTCTGGGCCTCTACCCGGCCGCGCTCAAGGAGGGCTCGATCACCCGGGAGGCCTACGGGAGCGCGCTCATCGAGGAGCGGCACCGGCACCGCTACGAGGTCAACAACGGCTACCGCGGTCAGCTCGAGGAGGCCGGGCTCGTGTTCTCCGGCACCTCCCCGGACAACAACCTCGTCGAGTTCGTCGAGCTCCCGCGCGACGTGCACCCCTACTACGTCGCCACCCAGGCCCACCCCGAGCTGCGCTCGCGGCCGACCCGCCCGCACCCGCTGTTCGCGGGCCTGGTGGGCGCGGCGCTGGCGCGGCAGCGTGAGCTGCGGTTCCCGATCGACGAGTCCGGGCTGCGTCGTGAGCCCGAGGTCGACGAGGACTGACGACCGCCATGGCGCCCGAGCTCGCGGACCGGCCTGAGCAGTGGCCGGTGCAGGACAGCAGCTACCCGTACGACGGGGGCGGGTGGGTCGTGAAGGTCCGCGCGGACCGACTGCGGCGACCTGGCCACCCCGAGGAGGAGCCGTTCACCCGACTGGTGATCGAGCACCCGGGCGCTGCCATCGTGCTGGCGATCGACGACCAGGAGCGGGTGCTGTGCCTGTGGCAGTACCGGCACGCGGTGGGGAGCGCGCTGGTGCAGCTGCCGGCGGGGCTCTGCGACGTCCCGGGCGAGGACGCGGCGGAGGTCGCCCGCCGCGAGCTGGCCGAGGAGGCAGGGCTGGAGGCGTCGGACTGGACGCACCTGGCCTCGACGTACTCCTCACCCGGCTTCTCCTCCGAGCAGAGCCACTTCTACCTGGCCCGCGGGCTGCGCGAGGTCGGGCGCGGTGACTTCACCCCCGAGCACGAGGAGGCCGAGATGGAGCTCGGCTGGGTGCCGTTCGACGAGCTGCACGCGGCCGTGGCGTCCGGACGACTCGCCGACGCGCACCTCGTCTCGGCCGTGCTTCTCGCCAAGGCGAGGGGTCTGGCCGGATAGTCTCGCCCGTGGCCGCCACACCGTCGTGACGGTCTGACCCGAGCAGGAGGAAGTGCGCGCATGAAGGTCGGCGTCCCCAAGGAAGTCAAGAACCACGAGTACCGGGTGGCGATCACGCCGATCGGCGTGCACGAGCTCACCGCCCACGGTCACCAGGTGTTCATCCAGCAGGGCGCGGGGGAGGGCTCCTCGATCCACGACGAGGAGTACGTCGCCGCCGGCGCACAGATCGTTCCCGACGCGGACGCCGCCTGGGGCGAGGGCGAGATGGTGCTCAAGGTGAAGGAGCCCGTCGCCGAGGAGTACCACCGCCTCCGCGAGGACCTCACGCTGTTCACGTACCTGCACCTGGCCGCGGACAAGCCGCTCACCGAGAAGCTGCTCGAGACCAGGGTGACCGGCATCGCCTACGAGACGGTGCAGCTGCCCTCGGGCGGGCTGCCGCTGCTGTACCCGATGTCCGAGGTCGCGGGCTGCCTCGCGCCCCAGGTCGGCGCCCACTCGCTGTTGAAGGCCCAGGGCGGCCGCGGCGTGCTGATGGGTGGAGTCGGCGGCGTCGCCAACGCCAAGGTCGTGATCATCGGCGCCGGTGTCTCCGGCCAGAACGCCGCCAACATCGCGCTGGGCATGGGCGCCGACGTCACACTCCTCGACACCGACCTGGACAAGCTGCGGATGTCGTTCTGGCGCTACAACAACCGGGTGCACGGGCTCGCCTCCTCCAAGCTCGCGATCGAGCAGCAGGTCATGGAGGCCGACATGGTGATCGGCGCCGTGCTGATCCCCGGCGCAGCCGCACCCAAGCTGGTCAGCAACGACCTGGTCTCGCGGATGAAGCCGGGCTCGGTGCTCGTCGACATCGCGGTCGACCAGGGTGGCTGCTTCGAGGACACCCACGCGACCACGCACGCGGACCCGACGTACCAGGTGCACAACTCGACGTTCTACTGCGTGGCGAACATGCCGGGAGCGGTGCCGAACACCTCGACGTACGCGCTCACCAACGCGACGTTGCCGTACGTCGTCGCGCTGGCCGACAAGGGCTGGCGCCAGGCGAGCCGCGACGACCACAGCCTGGCCCTGGGCCTCAACACGCACGCCGGCCGGCTGACCAACGCACCTGTGGGCGAGGCGGTGGGGATCGCGGTCGACCCGCTGGACGCCGTCCTGGCGTGAGCGAGGCCCCGGCGGCCACGACATCGCCTGTCGCGGCCGCGCCCGCCGCTGTCGTCCCCACCGAGATCGGGAGGGCGGTCCGCACCTACCTCGACCACCTCTCGGTCGAGCGGGGGCTGGCGAAGAACACGCTCACGTCGTACCGGCGCGACCTGCGGCGCTACCAGGAGTACCTCGCGGTGAGCGGCGTCGAACGGCTCGAGGCCGTCACCGAGGCCACGGTCTCGGCGTTTCTCGTGCGGTTGCGCGAGGGAGACGCGGACCATCCGGCGCTGAGCTCGACCTCGGCGGCGCGGACGGTGGTGGCGGTGCGGGGGTTCCACAAGTTCGCGGTGGCCGACGGGCTCGCGACGAGCGACCCGGCCGGCGGGGTGAAGCCGCCGACCCCGGCGAAACGGCTGCCCAAGGCGCTCCCGCTCGCCGACGTCGAGGCGATCCTCGAGGCGGCCGGGGCATCCGGCACCACGCTCGCGCTGCGCGACCGGGCTCTGTTGGAGGTGCTCTACGGCACGGGCGCGCGCATCTCGGAGGCCGTGGGCCTCGACGTGGACGACCTCGACATGACCGACGGCACCGTGCTGCTGCGCGGCAAGGGGGGCAAGGAGCGGATCGTGCCGGTCGGCTCGTTCGCCCGCGAGGCGGTGGACGCCTACCTCGTGCGCGGTCGCCCGGAGCTGGTCGCGGCGGGGAAGGGCACGCCGGCGCTGTTCCTCAACGCCCGAGGCGGGCGCCTCTCGCGGCAGTCCGCGTGGTCGGTGCTCGTCAAGGCGGCGGAGCGGGCCGGGGTCACCAAGGACGTGTCCCCGCACACGATGCGGCACTCGTTCGCCACCCACCTGCTCGACGGCGGTGCCGACGTGCGCGTCGTCCAGGAGCTGCTCGGGCATGCGTCGGTGACCACTACCCAGATCTACACGCTGGTGACCGTGGAGAACCTGCGCGAGGTCTTCGCGACCGCCCATCCCCGGGCGCGCTGAGCGCGCCGACGGGTGAGCGAGGACCGGGGCGGACCGGGCATCGGGAAGGATGGGGGTGTGGCGGACCTCCTCGACGACATCACGGCAGCCGCCGCCGAGCGCGGGCTGACGCTCTACCCGCACCAGGAGGAGGCGATCCTGGCGGTGCTGGCCGGCGACAACGTCGTGCTGGCCACCCCCACGGGGTCGGGCAAGTCGTTGGTCGCCGCGGCCGCCCATCGCGCCGCGCTGGCCGAGGACCGGGTCTCGTTCTACACCGCCCCGATCAAGGCGCTGGTCAGCGAGAAGTTCTTCGCGCTGGTGGAGGAGTTCGGTGCCGAAGACGTCGGGATGCTCACCGGCGACGCGTCGGTCAACGCGGAGGCACCGATCATCTGCTGCACCGCCGAGGTGCTGGCGAACATCGCCCTGCGCGAGGGGACGAGCGCCGACGTCGGCCTGGTGGTGATGGACGAGTTCCACTTCTACGCCGAGCCCGACCGCGGCTGGGCGTGGCAGGTCCCGCTGCTCGAGCTGCCCCAGGCGCAGTTCGTGCTGATGTCGGCGACGCTGGGGGACATGTCCGAGCTCGCCGCGGACCTGACCCGGCGCAACGGGCGCGAGACCACGGTGGTCGACGACGCCGTACGCCCGGTGCCGTTGACGTTCAGCTGGGTGATGACGCCGTTGTCCGACACGCTCGAGGAGCTGGTCACCACCGGGCAAGGGCCGGTGTACGTCGTGCACTTCACCCAGAAGGACGCCGTCGAGCAGGCGACGGCGCTGCTCAACGCGGGCTGGGCGGCTGCGCCCCGCGACCAGCGCGACGAGCTGGCCGAGCGGCTCGCCGGCATCCGGTTCGGGGCGGGGTTCGGCAAGACCCTCTCGAAGCTGTTGCGACGCGGGATCGGCGTCCACCACGCCGGCATGCTGCCGCGGTACCGGCGCCTGGTCGAGCAGCTCGCCCAGGCGGGCCTGCTGCGCGTGATCTGCGGCACCGACACGCTCGGGGTGGGCATCAACGTGCCCATCCGCACCGTGCTGTTCACCGGCCTGGCCAAGTTCGACGGCAGCCGCCAGCGGATCCTGCGCACGCGGGAGTTCCTGCAGATCGCCGGCCGGGCCGGACGCGCCGGCTTCGACACCGCCGGGTACGTCGTGGTCCAGGCACCCGAGCACGTGATCGAGAACGAGAAGGCCAAGGCGAAGGTCGCGGCCCGCCAGGCCGCGGGGAAGAAGAACTCCAAGGCGCAGCTGCGCAAGCCGCCCGAGGGCACCGTGGTGTGGAGCGAGCAGACCTTCGACAAGCTGGTCGCTGGCGAGCCCGAGCCGTTGGTGTCGCGGATGAAGGTCGACAACGCGATGCTCGTCAACGTCCTCGCACGTGAGGAGGACGCCTTCCCGGTGCTCCGCCGGCTGCTGACGGACAACCACGAGGACCACCGCCAGCAGCTCCGCCTCGCGCGGCGTGCAGTGCGCCTGGCTCGGTCGCTGCTGCGGTCCGGGACACTGACCCGGCTCGACGAGCCGGACGAGTTCGGCCGCCGCTACGTGCTCACGGTCGACCTGCCGGCCGACTTCGCGCTCAACCAGCCGCTCGCGCACTTCGCGCTGGCCGCCCTCGACGTGCTGGACCCCGAGACGGAGACCTACACGCTCGACATCGTCTCGGTGGTGGAGGCTGTCCTCGAGGGGCCGCGCCAGATCCTCTTCCAGCAGCAGCACGTGGCCCGGGGCGAGGCGGTCGCGGAGATGAAGGCCGACGGGCTGGAGTACGACGAGCGGATGGCGTTGCTCGAGGACATCACCTGGCCGCAGCCGCTCGCGGAGCTGCTGGAGGCGACGTACGAGATCTATCGCGAGCGGCACCCCTGGCTCCGCGAGGACGCCCTCCAGCCCAAGTCGATCGTGCGCGAGATGTACGAGCAGGGGATGACCTTCACCGACTTCGTCGGCCGCTACCAGCTGGCCCGGTCCGAGGGCCTGGTGCTGCGCTACCTCAGCGACGCCTACCGGACGCTGCGACAGACCGTCCCCGACCAGCACCGGACGCCGGAGCTGGACGACCTCGCGGAGTGGCTGGGGGAGACCATCCGACAGACCGACTCCTCGCTGCTCGACGAGTGGGAAGCGCTTGCGGACCCCACGCACGTCCGCTCCGACGTGGCTCACCACGAGCCGCCGCCTCCGCCGCGGCCGATCTCGAAGCAGGACCGCGCCTTCCGGGTGATGATCCGCAACGCGATGTTCCGACGGGTCGAGCTGGTCGCGCGCGACGACCTCGATGCGCTGATGGGGATGGAGCGCGCCGCCGCCGACCGCACCGACCCGCCCCGGGAGGTCGTGATGACCCGGTCAGCCTGGGACGCGGCGATCGAGGACTACTACGCCGAGCACGACCGGGTGCTGCTGGACTCCGACGCCCGTGGACCGGATCTGCTGCAGGTCGCGCAGGCCGGGCGGACCTGGCGGGTCACCCAGACCCTCCACGACCCCGAGGGCAACCACGACTGGGTGATCGAGGCCGAGGTCGACCTCGACGCCTCCGACGAGGCCGGCGAGCTGGTGCTGCAGACCACGGCGATGCGGTCGTTGTGAGTCAGCGCACGTAGCAGAGCGCGGTGGGACAGGAGTCCAGCCACCGCAGGCCGCCGGTCAGCGAGCCGATCTGCTTCTTGCCCTCGCCGTCGTCGAACCAGAGCATCGCCCACGCAGGACGAGGCGCGAGCGAATGCGCGACGCGGGAGACGACCGCCGGGTTCCAGGCGCCGGTCGGGCTCTGCGCGGGGCCGACCTCGGTCAGCGCCATCCGCTTCACCTTGCGGGCAACTGCGGCGTACCCGGTCACGTCGAGGCGGTCCCGCGGGTCTGCCTGGGCGCCCTCGGGGTCGTAGCTGTCGACACCCGCGAGGTCGACGTGGAGCGGCAGCAGGGTCTCGGGCGCGCGGACCCCGGACCAGGTCCGGGCCGCGAACGAGTAGGCCCAGACCACGTTGTGCACCCCGGCCGCCCAGGCACGCTGCTGCATCATCGACCACAGCCGCCGGTACGTCGTCGGGTCGGGCCGGCCCCACCAGAACCAGCTGCCGTTGGCCTCGTGGAAGGGGCGCAGGACCACGGCCACACCGGCGTCCTGAAAGCGCCGCAGCAGGTCGAGCTTGGTGTCGAAGTCAGCCCAGAACCGGGCGCCCTCGGGGGTGGTCGTGCTCAGCAGGGAGTCCAACGACGTCCAGCTGCGGTCCCACGACGAGCTCGCCGAGTGCGGGTTCAGGGCGTGCCACGACGCGGAGAGGACCGCCCCCTGCTGCGCGAGGCCCGCCAGGGTGTCCAGCGGAGGCTGAGGGAACTGGTAGGTCTCACCTTCCGCGAGCTCCTGCAGGTCGAAGCCGACGACCGACACGCGCCGGTCGCCGAGCGCCGACAGCGGGGCGAGGTAGTCCTGGTTGGAGACGTTGAGCTGTTGCCCGACGCCCATCAGGCCGGCCGCCCGCCAGCGATCGAGCCGGGCGGCCAGGCAACGCGCCGCCTCGGTGGGGGCGGGGTCGACGAGAGCTGGCGTGGGTCTGCAGGAGCCCGGCGTGTAGACCTTCAGCGTCACCTGCGCCGAGCGGACCGCGGGGAGCGTCGCAGTGGCGTCCGCGACGACCTGCAGCGTCTGCGAGCCGGGGCTCGTGGTGTCCAGGGGCACGACGGCCAGGCCCGCGGCATTGCCGGTGCCCGTGGCGACCGACGTCCAGCCGGCGTTCCCGAGCCGCAGCACCGTGAACGTCCGCCCGCCCTGGGCGGGGGAGAGCTGTGCCACCACCGAGCTCGGCTCCCCGGTCGTGACGACGGGCGGGGCGAGGCGCACCCCCAGCGTGGTCCGCACCCGGTCGAGCGGTGTGGGGCGCGCAGAGGCAGGGGTCGCCCCGGATGCGATCATCAGTCCCCCCGCGAGCGACCCCGCCAGCAGGGCCAGGACGGCCGCTCGTGGGCGCACACCAGCAGTCTAGAGTCGCTGTCATGAGTGACGTCGTGACTTCGAACAATCCCGAGCAGAGCCGCTACGAGGCCCACATCGACGGAGAGCTCGCCGGATTCGCCGAGTACCAGCTCACCGACGAGCTCGTGGTCTTCACCCACACCGAGGTCGGCGACCGGTTCGAGGGGAAGGGCGTGGGCTCGGCGCTGGCGCGGTTCGGTCTCGACGACGTACGCGCCGCGGGCGAGCGCAAGGTGATGCCGCTGTGCCAGTTCATCAAGGGCTGGATCGGCAAGCACCCCGAGTACACCGACCTCGTCTACGGCGCCGACGAGACGACTCCGAGAGCCTGACCCTCCTCCACAGACTTGTGCACAGGCGGCGGTCTGCTGTGCATCCGCCGCCTGTCCTCTGCACAGGTCATCAACAGATTGCCCGGTCAGGCTGAGGGTTTCCCGCTTCGGCTTGTCGCTGTCGGAGCACAGTCCTAGAGTCGCCCGCGGGTCGACAACTTGTCGTCGTGTCGACAAGTCGGTGAGGAGCGGGGATGACGACAGGTGGCACCTTCGGGACGGGCCCCGGCCCGTCCGGCAGCGCAGCCGGAGCGATGCCCCCGCTGATCCGCACCCCTTCCCCAACCATCGATCGATCACCAGAACCCGGAGATGACCTGCCCGTGGCCGAACCCCTGCCGTTCGAGCGCCCCCTCGTCGAGGTCGACGGGCCGGCCGCACCGGCCGTGCTCGGCCCCACGGGCCGGCCGATGCCGCACATCCCCGAGCCGGGACCGGTGGGCGCCCACGGCCGTGCCCGGGTGGTGTCGATGTGCAACCAGAAGGGCGGCGTCGGCAAGACGACGACCACGATCAACCTCGGGGCGGCGCTGGCCGAGCTCGGCCGCAAGGTCCTGCTCGTCGACTTCGACCCGCAGGGCTCCTTGTCGGTGGGTCTGGGCCTGAACCCGCACGAGATGGACCTCACGATCTACAACCTGCTGATGGAGCGCGACGTCGACCTCCACGACGTGATCGTCCCGACGGTCGTGGCGGGAATGGACCTGCTGCCCTCCAACATCGACCTCTCGGCCGCCGAGGTGCAGCTGGTCCACGAGGTCGCCCGCGAGCAGACCCTCCAGCGAGTCCTCGGCCCGGCAGTCGAGGAGTACGACATCATCCTCATCGACTGCCAGCCCTCCCTGGGCCTCCTCACCGTGAACGCCCTCACGGCGTCCGACGGCGTCATCGTGCCGCTCGAGTGCGAGTACTTCGCACTCCGCGGGGTCGCACTGCTCAAGACGACGATCGACAAGGTCCGCGAGCGACTCAACCCCAAGCTCTCCATCGACGGCGTGCTGGGCACGATGTACGACGGCCGCACGCTGCACAGCCGCGAGGTCATGGACCGGCTGGTGCAGGCGTGGGGGGACACGGTGTTCCACACCGTCATCCGGCGCACCGTCAAGTTCTCCGACTCGACCGTGGCCGGCGAGCCGATCACGACGTACGCCTCGTCGTCCGCGGGGGCCGACTCCTACCGTCAGCTCGCCAAGGAGGTGCTCGCGCGGTGCCTCGACGGGTGAGCCTTCCCGCCGCCGACGACCTGTTCCGTCCCACCGCGCCCCCCGGCGACGACCGGGGCGTGCGCGACGAAGACGAGGCGGCCGACGGCAGCCAGGACACCGCGGGGCAGAAGAAGCCGAGTGGCCGCGTCCGCCACGACGAGAAGATGACGGTCTACGTCACCTCCGACGAGCTGCTCGACCTCGAGCACACCCGGCTGGTGCTGCGCCGGTCCCACGGGCTCGCCGTCGACCGGGGCCGGATCGTCCGCGAGGCGATCGCGCTCGTGCTGGCCGACTTCGAAGCCCAAGGTGACGACAGTGCGCTGGTGCGACGATTGAGCGAGGGATGACCGCGGCGTCCGTGGAGACCAGCGGCGAGGCGACGCCGGCGTTCGCAGTGCGTCTCGACAACTTCGAGGGGCCCTTCGACCTGCTGCTCAGCCTGATCGCCAAGCACAAGCTCGACATCACCGAGATCTCGCTCTCGACGGTCACCGACGAGTTCATCGCCCACATCAAGGTCGGGGGCTCGCCCGAGAACCCGGCCCAGTGGGACCTCGAGCAGACGACGTCGTTCCTGCTGGTCGCCTCCACCCTCCTCGACCTCAAGGCCGCGCGCCTGCTGCCCCAGGGCGACATCGAGGACGAGGAGGACCTCGCGCTCCTCGAGGCACGGGACCTGCTGTTCGCCCGGTTGCTGCAGTACCGCGCCTTCAAGCAGGTCGCGTCCGTGCTCGCGACGCGGCTGGCCGTGGAGTCCAAGCGGCATCCTCGTGCGGTCGGTCTGGAGGAGCGGTTCGCCGGTCTGCTGCCGGAGGCGCTGATCGGCATCGGGCTCGAGCAGTTCGCGCAGCTCGCCGCGAAGGCCCTCGAGCCCAAGCCGGTGCTGGAGGTCTCCCTGCAGCACATCCACGCCAACAAGGTCAGCGTGCGCGAGCAGGCGGCGCTGGTCGTGGACCGGCTGCGGCGCAGCGGCACGATGACGTTCCGGGCCCTGTGCGGCGACTCCCCGGACCGGCTCACGACCGTGGCCCGGTTCCTCTCGCTGCTCGAGCTGTTCCGCGAGGGCGCGGTCGCCTTCGACCAGGTGACGCCTCTGGGCGAGCTGACCGTACGGTGGACCGGAGAGGACGACGCCGACGTCGACGAGCTGATCACCGACGAGTTCGAGGGCGCACCGCCCGAGGCCGGCGACGTACCGGAGGGAGAGACCGATGACCGAGACCCAGGATCAGACCCCGGCGGGGACGACCGCTGACATGACCGACATGACCGACATGACGGCCGAGGAGACGCTGGCGATCCCGGTCGCCGCCCTGCGGCCCTCGCTGGAGGCGCTGCTGATGGTCGCGGACCAGCCGATGGACACGATGACGCTGGCGACCGCCGTGGGCTACCCGGTCGTCGAGGTGACCGAGGCGCTCGAGGCGCTCGAGGCGGAGTACGCCGAGCAGGGGCGCGGCTTCGAGCTGCGCAACGTGGGCGGCGGGTGGCGCTACTACACCCGCGACGACTACGCGGCGGTCGTGGAGGGCTTCGTCCTCGACGGACAGCAGGCCCGGCTGACCCAGGCGGCGCTGGAGACGCTGGCGGTGGTCGCCTACAAGCAGCCGGTGTCGCGGGCGCGGGTCTCGGCGATCCGGGGCGTGAACGTCGACGGCGTGATGCGCACGCTGCTGACTCGGGGCCTGGTCGAGGAGGCCGGCCACGACCACGAGACCGGGGCGCACCTCTACCGCACGACCACCTACTTCCTCGAGCGCATCGGGGTGACCTCGATCGAGGACCTGCCCGAGCTCGCGCCGTACCTGCCCGACATGGACGACCTCGAGGACGAGCTCGCCGAGATGGCGGCACCGATGGCGACGGAGTCGACGCCTGAGTCGATCCCGGGGGCGGCGCCCGAGCACCCGCACTCCCCGCACAGCGGGGACGGGACCGAGCCCGACGGCGGGACCGAGCCCACGTGAGCGGGGGACTGGAGACCGACGAGGACGGCCTGATCCGTCTGCAGAAGCTGCTGGCGATGTCGGGCGTGGCCTCGCGGCGCAAGTGCGAGGAGCTGATGCTCGCGGGCTCGGTCGAGGTCGACGGCGAGGTCGTCACCCGGCTCGGGACCAAGGTCGACCCCCGCACCGCGGTGATCCGGGTCGACGGCAAGCGGCTGCCGCCGGTGTCCGAGCTCGTCTACCTGGTGCTGAACAAGCCCCGTGGCGTCGTGTCCACGATGTCGGACCCCGAGGGCCGGCGGACGATCTCCGACCTGGTCGCCGACCGCCCCGAGCGGCTCTTCCACGTCGGGCGCCTCGACACCGACACCTCCGGGCTGCTGCTGCTCACCAACGACGGCGACTTCGCCCACCGGATGGCGCACCCGTCGTACGAGGTGGACAAGACGTACGTCGCCGAGGTCGAGGGCGAGGTCTACCGGCGCACGATCAAGCAGCTGCTCGAGGGCGTGACGCTCGAGGACGGACCGGTCACGGTGTCGCAGGCGCGGATCGTGGAGGCGACGGCCGCGAAGTCCATCGTCGAGCTGGTGATCCACGAGGGACGCAACCGGATCGTGCGGCGGCTGCTCGACCACGTCGGCCACCCGGTCCGCCAGCTCACGAGGACCGCGATCGGCCCCGTGTCGTTGGGCCGGCTGCGCAGCGGCGAGCTGCGCGAGCTCACCCTCGACGAGCTCGGCGTCCTGCTCGACCTCGCCCAGCTCTGAGAGCCGTCACGAGACGGGCGTCAACGCCTCCTCGAGCGTGTCGACGATCCGGAACACCCGGTTCATCGCGGTGACCGAGAACAGCCGCAGCACGGGGCGGCTGGTGCACACGATCGTGAACGAGCCCTGCAGCACCCGGGCCCGCTTGTGCGCGCCGATGAGCGTGCCGAGGCCGACGGAGTCGAGGAACGTGACGTCGTCCAGGACGACCACGAGGACGCCGGAGCCGTCGACCAGCGCCTCGGTGAGGTGGGTCCGGAGCAGACCGGCCGTCGCCAGGTCGATCTCACCGGCGCAGCGCACGACCACCACCTCGCCGTGGCGTTCGGCGGTGAGCTCGAGTGGCTCGATGGAGGTCACTCGCTCGTTCTACACCGAGGCGCCCCCGCGGGAACGGCAATCGGCTTCACCCGGAAGGGTGGTAACGGTGGGCCGGCACCCTGGCGCGTGGCCGTGAGACCGGCGCCGGTGGTGGCGTCGCACCTCGATAGCCTTGCGTCGTGGCAGTCAGGGCAGTGCGAGGAGCGACCCAGCTCGACGTGGACACGCGAGACCACATGCTCGAGCGGGTCGCCGAGATGGTCGTGGACGTGATGAGCGCCAACGGGCTCGAGGTCGACGACTTCATCTCGGTGATCTTCACCGCCACGTCCGATCTCGTCTCGGAGTTCCCGGCGTACGCCGCGCGGCGCCTCGGGTTCGGGGACGTGCCGCTGATCTGTGCCCGCGAGCTGGAGATCGCCGGCTCGATGCCGCGCGTGGTGCGGATGATGGCTCACATCGAGACCGACCTGCCTCGCGCGGACCTCACCCACGTCTACCTCCACGGCGCGGCGGCGCTGCGCACGGACCTCACCCGGGTCCGGTCGGTGCCCGACGATGAGTAGCGACCTGGTCGGCCCGGTCGAGATCGTCGGCACCGGCCTGCTGGGCACCTCGATCGGGCTCGCCTGCAGCCGCGCCGGTCTCGAGGTGCTGCTCACCGACGCCTCCGGCGAGCACGTGCGCACGGCGTCCGGTCTCGGCGCGGGACGGCCGAGCACGGCGGGGGACCGTCCCCAGCTGGTCGTGGTCGCGGTGCCGCCCGACGCGCTCGGCGCGGTGATCGCGCAGTCGCTACGGGAGCGACCCGACGCGGTCGTGACCGACGTGGGCAGCGTGAAGTCGGGGCTTCCCGACCAGGTGGTGCGGGCGGTGGGCCCCGAGCTCGCGCGCCGTTATGTGGGCGGTCACCCGATGGCGGGGTCGGAGCGCTCCGGGCCGCTGGCGGCGACGCCCGCGCTGTTCGACGGCCGCCCGTGGGCGATCACCCCGCACGAGGGCAGCGACGCGGCCGCCGTACGCCTCGTCGAGGCGCTCGCGGTGCTCTGCGGCGCCGTGCCGGTGCGGCTGAGCCCGGAGGAGCACGACAAGGCCGTCGCGCGCACCTCGCACGTCCCGCACCTGCTGGCCTCGCTCGTGGCCGGACGCCTGGTCGGTGCCCCCGAGCAGCACCTGGCCCTGTCGGGGCAGGGGGTTCGCGACGTCACCCGGGTGGCGGCCGGGAGCCCGGCGCTCTACGGCCAGATCGTCTCCGCGAACGCCCAGGCCGTGCTCGGGCTGCTCGCCGAGGTCCGGGCCCAGCTCGACACGGTGATCGACGCGGTCGCCGCCGACGACCGGACTGCTCTGGAGACCGTGCTCGCCCAGGGCGTTGCCGGGACCCGCGCGATCCCCGGCAAGCACGGCGGCCCGGTGCGCCCGACCCGGTCGGTCTTCGTGTCGGTGCCCGACCACCCCGGGGAGCTCGCGCGGCTCTTCGCGGACGCCGGGGCCAGCGAGGTCAACATCGAGGACGTCCACATCGACCACGACCCCGGCCGCCCGGTCGGTCTCGTCGAGCTCCTGGTCGACGAGACCCGCGCTGAGCACCTCCTGACGTCGCTGGAGTCACGGGGATGGGTGACGCACCGGTAGGCTGCGGCCCCGTGGACCACACCCCGCGCACGCCTGCCCCCGACACCCACGTCGGTCTCGTGATCGCCGTCGACGGCACCTCGGGCTCGGGCAAGTCGAGCACCTCGCGGGGCGCGGCGACCCGCTTGGGCCTGCGCTACCTCGACACGGGTGCGATGTTCCGCGCGATGACCTGGTGGCTGCTGCAGGAGGGCGTGGACGTCCACGACGCGGCCGCCGTGGCGGCCCGCTGCGGCGAACCCGCGATCGTCTCGGGCACCGACCCGCAGGCGCCCACGATCACCGTCGACGGCACCGACGTCGCCGTGGAGATCCGCGGGGACGCCGTCAACGCGGCCGTGTCCCCGGTGAGCGCGGTCCCCGAGGTGCGCGCCCGCCTCCTGAACCTCCAGCGCGCGGTCATCGCCCGTGAGACGGGCTCTGGCGGGATCGTCGTCGAGGGCCGCGACATCGGCTCGGTCGTCGTACCCGACGCGCCGGTCAAGGTCTACCTGAGCGCGGATCCCGAAGCGCGCGCCGTACGCCGGGCCACCGAGCAGGGCGTCACCGACGTGACCGACGTGGCCGCCACGCAGGAGTCACTGCTCGCTCGCGACCGGATCGACTCCGGCCGTGCCACCGCCCCGCTGGTGATGGCCGACGGCGCGGTCCACATCGACACCACGCCGTACTCCCTCGAGGAGGTCATCACCCTGGTCGTCGGGCTGGTCGAGCACGCTGTGGAGTCGGAGGCCCGCGCATGAGGGCGCGATGAGGGACCTCGCCGCCCACCGCGAGCTGCCACGGAGCGACAACGCGCGCTCCGCGCCCCGCTACGCCCTCAACTCGCCCTTGCGTCCGCTCGCCCGCTGGCTGCTCCGGCGGTGGTACGACGTGCGGGTGCACGGGCCGCAGCAGGTGCCGCGCCACGGCGCGGTGATCTACGCGTCCAACCACATCGGGATCCTCGACGGGCCGCTGCTGGCGATCTTTGCCCCGCGCGCGGCCCACGCGCTGACGAAGATCGAGATGTTCCGCGGGCTGCTGGGGCGGTTCCTCATCCAGGCCGGCCAGATCCCGCTGGACCGCTACCACGCCGATCCGGCCGCGGTGAAGACCTGCCTGAAGGTGCTGCGCGACGGCCAGGCGGTCGGCATCTATCCCGAGGGCGGGCGAGGGGCCGGAGACCTGGGGCGGTTCCACCGCGGCGCGGCCTACCTCGCGCTGGTTTCCGGCGCACCCGTCGTACCTGTCATCATGTTCGGGAGCCGGGAGCCCGGCGCGCACCACAGCTCGCTGCCGCCTCGCGGTTCGAGGATCGACATCGTCTTCGGCGAGGCCTACCGGATCGACCCGATCCCGTGGCCGCGTACCCGGGAACAAGTGGAGAAGTCCTCGTTGTTGCTACGGGAGCACATGCAAGCCGTGCTGGACCGTGCGCGCGCGTCGACCGGCCGGCAGCTGCCGGGTCCGCTGCCCGTGACCGACGTAGACCCAGACCCCGCGACCGGGGTCACCGATCAAGGAGCACCATGACCGAGCTCGAGGGTGCCCCCGACGGCACCCCGGATGCCACTGCGGATCTCACCGGCGACGGCGACACCCTCGGCCCCGTACCCGTCCTCGCCGTCGTCGGACGGCCCAACGTGGGCAAGTCGACGCTGGTCAACCGGATCATCGGCCGCCGCGAGGCGGTCGTCGAGGACGTGCCCGGCGTCACCCGCGACCGGGTCTCTTACGACGCCAACTGGAACGGCCGCGCGTTCACCGTGGTCGACACCGGTGGCTGGGACCCCGACGCCCGCGGCCTGGCCGAGCGGATCGCCGGTCAGGCGGAGGTCGCGGTGAGCCTGGCCGACGCGGTGCTGTTCGTGGTCGACGCGACGGTGGGGATCACCGACGCCGACGAGGCGGTCGTGAAGATCCTGCGCAAGTCGGGGAAGCCCGTCGTGCTCGCCGCGAACAAGGTCGACGACCAGCGCACCGAGGCCGAGGCCTTCGGTCTGTGGAACCTCGGGCTGGGGGAGCCGTGGCCGGTCTCCGCCCTGCACGGTCGCGGCTCGGGCGACATGCTCGACGCGATCCTCGACGCGCTGCCCGAGCCGCCGCCGGAGCGTGAGCCCGAGGCCCGCGGTCCGCGCCGGATCGCGATCGTCGGCAAGCCGAACGTCGGCAAGTCCTCACTGCTCAACAAGCTGGCCGGTGAGGACCGGGTCGTCGTCGACAACGTCGCCGGCACGACGGTCGACCCGGTCGACGAGCTGATCGAGCTCGGCGGGCAGACCTGGCGCTTCATCGACACCGCCGGCATCCGCAAGCGGGTCAAGGAGGCCTCCGGCCACGAGTACTACGCCTCGCTGCGCACCTCCACCGCGATCGATCGCGCCGAGGTCGCGGTGCTCGTCGTCAACGGCGGCGAGTCGATCTCCGAGCAGGACGTCCGGATCATCCAGACCGTCCGCGAGGCCGGCCGCGCGCTGGTGATCGCGTTCAACAAGTGGGACCTGGTCGACGAGGAGCGCCGCTACTACCTCGACCGCGAGATCGAGCGCGAGCTCGTGCAGGTCCAGTGGGCGCCGCGCATCAACATCACCGCCAAGACCGGGTGGCACGTCGACCGGCTCGTCCCGGCGCTGGAGAAGGCGATCGAGGGCTGGGAGACCCGCATCTCGACCGGCGCCCTCAACGGCTTCCTCGGCCGCTTGGTCGCCGAGCACCCGCACCCGGTGCGCAGCGGCAAGCAGCCGAAGATCCTGTTCGGCACCCAGGCCTCGACGGCGCCGCCGATGTTCGTGCTGTTCACCAGCGGCAAGCTCGACGCGTCGTACGAACGCTTCATCGAGCGCCGGCTCCGTGAGGAGTTCGGGTTCGTCGGCACGCCGATCGTGCTCCAGCAGCGGCCGCGGGAGAAGCGCAAGAGGTAGGCCGGGCACGTCCGGCGGGGTTACCGTCGGGCGATGCGCAGGCTCGTGCTCCTCGCCCTGGTCGGACTAATCGGCAGCTCCATCGCGGCGCCGTCGTACTCGTCGCGCCCGGCGACGGACGTGAAGCCGGTAGCCGGGACGTCGTGTGCGGCGTTCCCGAGCGACAACTGGTGGCACGCCGACGTGAGTGGCCTCCCGGTGCACGCCCGCAGCCGCGCCTGGCTCGCCCACATGTCGCCCGAGGTGGACCTGCACCCCGACTTCGGCCCGTCGTACGGCGATGGCCCGAACTATGGGATCCCGATCACGGTGGTGGCTGCGTCGCACCCCCGGGTGCGGGTCCGTTTCGACTACGCCGACGAGAGCGATCGGGTGCGATACCCGCTCGGCGCAGACACGCGGATCGAGGGCGGGCGGGGCTCGTCGGGTGACAAGCACGCGATCGTGGTGGACAAGGGCGCGTGCCGCCTCTACGAGACCTGGAACACGCGCGTGCGAGGCGGTCGGTGGATCGTGGGGTCCGGCGCGGTCTGGTCGCTGGCCTCCAACCGGCTGCGCCCGGACGGCTGGACGTCCGCGGACGCCGCGGGGCTGCCGATCCTGCCGGGGCTGCTGCGGTGGAACGAGGTCAAGGCCGGCAGCGTCGACCACGCGATCCGGTTCACCACGGACGTGACCAGCCGCCACCATCTCTGGCCCGCGCGACATGACGCCGGCTCCCAGGACTCGCTCGCCTACCCGCCGATGGGGGCGCGGTTCCGGATGCGGGCCGGGTTCTCCACCCGGGGCTACTCGGCGTACGCCGTCGCGGTGATCGAGGCGATGAAGAAGTACGGCCTCGTGCTCGCCGACAACGGATCACCCTGGTACTTCCAGGGCGAGCAGAGCTCCCACTGGCCGGCGCGCCTGATCGAGGAGCTCAAGCGGATCCCGGCCTCGGCCTTCGTCGCCGTCGACACCTCCTCGCTGAAGGTCAGTGACGACAGCGCCCAGGTCGCCTCCGATTGAGGACAGGTTCTGACCGGTTGGCCTCCTAGCGTGCTCGGCATGACGACCGAACGCGACGACATCCTCGACCTCCTCCACAAGCACCGCGGCTTCCTGACGTTCACCGTGCAGGGCCTCTCCGACGAGGCCGCCCGCAGCACGCCGACCGTCAGCGCGCTGTCGTTGGGCGGTCTGGTCAAGCACGTGACCTCAGTCGAGAGGAACTGGGCCGACTTCGTCGTGCACGGTGCGGCCAACCAGCCCGACTGGGCCAGCGTCGATTGGAGCAACCCGCCGCCCGAGATCCTCGCCCACCAACAGGCGTTCGTGATGGGAGAGGACGAGACGCTCACCGAGATCCTGGCGGCGTACGCCGAGGTGGCCGCCGCCACCGATGAGCTCGTGCGCACCGTCGACCTCGACACCGCGCACTCGCTGCCCGAGGCCCCGTGGTCCGCCGCGACGACCTGGACAGCACGCCGCGCCATCCTCCACATCGCCCTGGAGACCGCGCAGCACGCCGGCCACGCCGACATCCTGCGCGAGACGATCGACGGCCAGAAGACGATGGGCTGACCGGCCTCGCCAGCCGCTGGTGGGTCGTGTGCCTGAGCACGCGCCATGCGGCGTGCTCAGACACACGACCCGATTCCGCAGCAGTGGCCGGCCTGCGGTAGTGTTCACGCCGCTCGGGTGGTCGCGCTTATCGCGACCATCTGGAGTGTTCGGGCTGTGGCGCAGCTTGGTAGCGCACTTGACTGGGGGTCAAGGGGTCGCAGGTTCAAATCCTGTCAGCCCGACCGTGTGATGTCTCAGGACATCGCGGACACCCGGACCCACGGAAACGTGGGTTCGGGTGTTCTTCATTTCGGGGTTCGTGGCTGGTAGTCCCTGGTCAGGTCGATGGTGAGTTCGCGGAGCAGTTCGCCGGTGATGGCGTTGACGACGCGGACCTCGAGGTCTTGGACGAGCAGGAGGACGTGGGTTCCGGCGTGGGTTCGACCGATGCCGATGTGACGCAGTTGGCCGGCCACGCGCAGGGTGACGGTGCCGGATTTGTCGATGCGGTCGTGCCGGACCCGGTCGTGGGTGTCTGCGTCGCGGCTGGAGCCGGGCATGGCCTTGGGCATGGTGTCGTAGAGCGCTGCTGGCGTGGCGCGGTGCGGCAGCGAGCGGTGCGGCCGGTGTTGGTTGTACTCGGTGACGAACCGGTCGAGGAGAGCTTGCAGCTCGGCCAGGGTCTCGGGCTGGTCGCGTTGAGCTCGGAGCCAGTTCTTCATCGTCTGTTGGAACCTCTCCACCTTGCCGCAGGTGGTGGGGTGGTTGGGCCTGCTGTTCTTCTGGGCCACCTGCCAGTCGTGGAGCTGCTGCTCGAACCCGTTGCGGCCACCGCGTCGCCCGATGCCGGCCAGGCGGACGGTGTAGACCATTCCGTTGTCGGTCAACGTGGATGCGGGAATACCGTGCTGACCTGCGGCTTCACGGAAGGTGGCTTTGACGATCGGGGTGGTGATCGCCCGGTGCGCGGACACGTGCAGGGCGTAGCGGGTGCAGTCATCGAGCCAGGTGATGATCTCGACGCCCTTGGGAAACGTCGCGGTGTCGGTGAGCGGGTAGTGAGTGAAGTCGGACTGCCAGGTCTCGTTCGGCATCGCTGCCTGGAACCGGATGTAGGAGGACTTGGGTCGCTTCTTCGGCTCCGGGGTGATGGCGCCGTGGCGGGTCAGGATCCGGTGGATGGTGGCCCGCGACAGCGTGATCGCGTGGTGCTGCGCCAAGTGCCACAGCAGGGTCTCGGCGCCGGCGTCGTGGCCGTCCTCGGCGAGCTGTTTGCGCACTCGGAGCACCAGGTCGACGATCGCGGGCGGTGTCGCGGCCGGTGAGGTCTTCGGTGCCTTGGAGCGGGGCTCGAAGGCCTCTTCACCTTCGTCTCGGTAGCGGGCCAGGAGTTCGTAGAGCCAGGAACGGGACACCCCGTAGGCCGCGACGACCTCGGCGACGGGTCGGTTCTCCACGGTGACGGCGGTGATGACCAGGCGTGCCTTCGACATGGCCGCACGCTCGCGGCCCGGTGTCTCCTATGTCGTGAGACATGCTGTCCGGGATGTCTTGAGACATGTGTCCGGGATGTCTTGAGCCAGCACACTGTCAGCCCGACCGAACAGAAGACCGCCTCTGACCAGCGCGTGCGCTGGTCAGAGGCGGTCTTGTGTTGAGCGGCCGAGCGGGAGGTCGTCCGCCCGTGCCCCTCGGGCGACTCCCTGGTCAGGGGAGCGCCCAGCTCACCGGACGTTCCCGTAGATCCACGGCGTGCTTGTCGGCGTGAGGCGGTAGCGGAGGGTGATCATGTCGTCCTCGCTCCATGCCGACGTCGTTGGGTTCTGCCGGGCGAGCGCGATGGTGATCGGGATCGTGGTGTTGTCGGTGGCGCTCCCGCTGGTCAGGGCGCTGCGGGGGATCACCACCTCGATCCGACCGGTGGCGGTGTCCCACTGCGGGGCGATCACCGACGTGATGCTGGAGTCGGCCGTCCACGTCCCGCCGCTGACGGAGAAGTGGGCGTAGTTGTTCGAGTCGGACCACCGACCGACCATGTAGGCGGCAGGGCGGGTCAGCGCCGCGCCGTAGAGGCCGACGCTCTTCGTCGGGGTGGAGGGGTTCCCCGCGTAGTCACCGGCGTAGACGTTCACGGCGAACCTCGGCGTGGTGTTGAAGCCCGGAAGCGTGCCGGAGGCGTTGTCGATGCGGACGTAGATGTTGTTGGCATCGTTGGTGACCGCGACGTTGCGGATGTCGGTGTTCGCGTCGCCGCTCGCCTCATTCCCCACTGGGGAGACGAAGTAGGGGATCGGCCCCCACTGCGTCCAGTCGCCGGTGGTCCCCGCGTGCACGGTGAGGCCGGCGTTCGACCCCGCGTTGCTGATCGGCGCGTAGACGCGGGTGTCGGACTTGCCCGTGAACGCCAGCGCGGCGAGCACGTACCAGGCACCCGTCACCGGCTCGACCATCGTGGAGACGATCGGCTTCTGGGAGGTGTTCGAGACGGCCTCGCCGGGCGGCATGTAGCCGACGGCGGTCCGGCTCGCGTACCACGTCAGCCGGTTCAGGGCGTCGGTGGTGTTGCCGGTGTAGACGTCGTCGATGGCGGCGTACATCGACATCTGCGGCCACGACGGCTCGGCGGCCCCGGCCTCGTTGCCTGCCGGACTGTAGGGCGAGGTGTAGTAGAAGTTGTCGCCTTGGTAGCGCGACAGGCCGTAGGTGTCGTGGGTCAGGGTGGCCACGACCTTGGCCAGGTGCGAGGACGCGCGGCTGCTCGCGGGGTCGATCGCGCCCGAGACCATCAACATGTCGGAGGAGGAGTCGACGGTCGTCCGGCCGGTGTCGTCCGCGTTCACGGCCCGGTTGAAGTAGCCGTCAGGGGAGTTCCACAGTCCTGCAGGGGACGCGAGGGAGCTCCGCTGCAGGGTGGTGGCGATCGACCCGACGGCGTTGCTCCAGCTGTCGGCGTCGCTGGTGTCGCCCTTGCTGTGGGCGATGGCCTCGGCGGCCCAGAGGCCGGAGATGTACAGCGCCTGCGTGAAGGTGTTGAACTCCTGCTGCTCCTCCCAGATCGAGGCGTCCTTGGGGCCGAGACCGTTGCTGGCGATGTTGGTGCTGATGAAGTTGGCCGCCTTCTGGATCTGGGTCCAGATGGCGTCTCGGAACGAGTTGTCACCCGTCTGGACCCAGTGGCGGTAGGCGCCGATGAGGAAGATGCCCACGCTGTCGAGCTCGGGCTCGACGAAGCTGACATGCGCTCCGGTCCAGGTGTCGTAGGTGGTCCCGAAGGAGCCGTCGGCGTACTGGACACTGGCCAGCCAGCGGAAGTACTGGTCCGCCTCCGCGTGGTGGCCGGCGCTGTCGAGGGCGAGCGCCGTCACCGCGGAGTCGCGGACCCAGCTCTTGTACCCGTAGGCGATCGGGTTCGTCGCGGCCGGCCACACGCCGAGGACCGGGCTCTGGGACTGCTTCATGGTCACCAGTGCCCGGTCGTACGCAGTGGAGAGCCCGGTGTCGGACAAGTCCGACGTCACCCGGCTGCCGGCGTTGAGCCACGTCGTGTACGCCGTCGTCGTGGCGTTGAGCCAGTAGTCGCCGGTGTGGGCCCGGGCTGCGTCGGCCGCGGCCAGGGCTGCCGTGTCGGTGTTCGCGATCGCCAGGTAGAACGACGCGGTCGCATCGCCCCCGGCGGGGATGCTCACCTGCTTGTTGATCGCCATGTCGACGTCTGCTGCCGTCACGGAGTTGTTCCCGCTGAGCGTGCCGTTGTTGTCGAAGGTGTACCAGGGTGCGACGGCGGCGTTCGAGAGCGATGAGACGGTGTCGTCACCGACCTGGTGCCCGGTCGGCGTCTCGAGGGCACCCAGCACGATGTGGTACTGGCCGCTCGCGGACATGTCCGCATTGGCGGCGTTCCGCGTGGAGTCCCAGGTGGCATGGACGTTCTGGCCCGCCGTGCCGACGTCGTTGAGGTGGACGCTGTCGAGGACGTTGAACGTGACGGCGCTCGCGCCGGGATTGTGCAACCGGTACTGGACGACGAGGAAGTGCTGGTTCGGGACGAACGCGTAGTCGCGGCCGACCGTGACGGTCGTGGCGGATCCGTTGTAGCTGCCGTAGTCGGAGCGCAGGACACCGCCCGAGTCGAGGTACCCGGTGGCGTTGGTGAATCCATGCACCTGGTCGTACTTCGTGGCATGGGTCTCGTCGCGGAAGAACCCGGTGTAGTCCTTGATCTGGTTGATCGCCGACGCGGAGCTCGCCCCGCTGGGGGAGTAGTGCAGCTCGGCGAGGCGCGGGCCGTACTGGGTGTTGGAGTCGGTTTGCGCGAGCTGCGGTGCCATCCACAGGCCCGTCGTGTCGGTCCAGTTGTTCAGGTACAGGCTCCGCGCGGTCTCGCTCGTCGGGCTGGTCGGGCCCGTCGCGACCGCGCTGGGGGCGGTGGCCACCGCGACGAGGGAGGTGGCGCCGACGAGCGTCAGCGCGACCCCTCTCGCAGCCGTGGACAGCGTGGGAAGTCGCATGGTGGTGCCTCCGGCTCACGAGTCGCAATGGGGGAGTTCTCAGGAGTCTGAAACGGATTGATTGCGGACGTCAAGCAACTGGCGTGATTGCGATCACGAATTTACGCTCACCGTCGTTGGCTGTTCGGACAGATTCGGTGAGTTGCTTGACAGGCGAAACCAAAGGGTCGATCTTGTGGTGGTGACCACAGGGACGGGAAGCCAGCCGTGAAGTCGGGTGAGGCGCAGTTCGACGCGCCGGCACGTCCGGGCAGCCGTGAGCAGCACCTGGGCGCGGTCTTCGAGGCCGTGCTCGCTCGTGGCCCGCTGTCCCGACGCGACGCCGCGCGCCTCACCGGGCTCTCCCCGGCGTCGGTGACCAAGCTCGTCAAGCCGATGATCAACGACGGCTACCTCGTCGAGCAGGACCGGGAGGCGGGGGTGCCCGGTCGCCCTCAGATCCCCCTCCAGGTTGTCCCGGACCGGCACTCCGCGGTCGGGGTGAAGGTGATGGAGGGCGAGCTGGTCGGCGTCATGGCCGACCTCCACTCAGAGGTGCAGGCCTCGTACCGGCTGCGGTACACCGACACCTCTCCGGCAGGCGTCGTCGAGGCGATCGCCCAGCTCACCGAGACCCTGCTCGACCGGTCCCCGGTCGCTCGCGAGCGGCTGCTGGGCATCGGCATCGGCCTGGGCGGCCACGTCGACGGGAACGCCGGCATGGTGGTCCAGGCGCCGTTCCTCGGGTGGAGCGAGGTCCCGCTGCAGAAGCTCGTCGCCGAGCGGGTCGGGATGAGCGTCGTCCTCGAGAACGACGTCAACACCCTGGCCGTCGCCGAGCAGTGGTTCGGCCCGGGCTCGGCGTTCCAGAGCTTCGCCCTGGTGACCCTCGGACTCGGCGTCGGCTCCGCCTTCGTGATCGACGGCAAGCTCTGGCGCGGTGTGCACGGCGCCGCCGGCGAGATGGGGCACATGGTGGTCGTCCCCGACGGCCCGGTGTGCCACTGCGGCAAGCGGGGCTGTCTGGAGGCCGTCGTCGGCGACGACGCACTGGTCGCCGCGATGTCGACGCGGACCGGACGCCGCTACAGCAAGGTGTCGCAGGTCATCGCGGCCGCGCACGCCGGCGACGAGCACGCCCGCGAGGTCTTCACCGAGGCCGGCGTCGGCGTCGGTCGCGCCCTGGCGTCGCTGCTGAACCTGCTCAATCCACCTCTGGTCATTCTCTCGGGCGAGGGCATCGCCGCCTCGGACCTGTTCATGGACGCCCTGCGCTCAGAGCTCGAGCAGGACTCCTTCTCCACCACAGCGCAGGACTGCACGTTGCTCGTGCGGCCCCTGCCCGACGAGACGTGGGCCCGTGGCGCCGCCGCGACGATGCTCAGACAGGGCGTGCTGCGCTCCCTGAGTCGGCTCAGCGAACAGGTCGTGGGCTGAGCCCACCTCCCGACGCGTCGTAGCACCGCAACGAAGGTTCGCATCCAGGCGCCGGATCCCAACGGATTCGCGACTTCACTCGCATCCACGTGGGCGCCACCCACGCCGGCACTATCTCTGAGGAGAGACCCACAATGGCACGTCGTATCCCGACCTTCCTGGCCCTCGCGACTGTGGCCACGCTCGCGCTCACGAGCTGCGGCTCCAGCGACGACAGCGACGGCTCCGGTGGCGGTTCCGCCTCCAAGCCGGTCACCCTGACCTTCTGGGGCACCTACGGCAACGGCGGCAACAGCGCCCAGACCGACATGCTCGAGAAGACGGTCATCCCGGCTTTCGAGAAGGCCAACCCGGGAATCAAGATCAAGTACGTCGACATGCCGTACGACGGGCTGCTGCAGAAGCTCACCACCGGCGCGGCCGCGGGTGAGCTCCCCGACCTGGTCCGTGCCGACATCGGCTGGGTGCCGAAGTTCGGAGCGCTGAACGTGTTCGCTCCGCTCGACGAGCAGCTCGGCGACTTCCAGAAGCTCGCCGACGACACCTACCCGGGCAGCCTGGCCACCAACAAGTTCGGCGACCACTACTACGGCCTCCCGCTGGACACCAACACCCGGGTCATGATCTCGAACTCGGACGCGCTGAAGAAGGCCGGCATCGACGCACCGCCGGCGACCTTCGAGGACCTCCAGGCCGACGCCCCGAAGCTGGCCGCGCAGGGCATCTCCGTCTTCGCCGACGGCGGGCTCCAGGGATGGAACGTCTACCCGTGGATCTGGTCGGCCGGCGGGTCGGTGACCAACGAGGACCAGACCAAGGCCACCGGTTACCTCAACAGTGCCGAGAGCGTGGCCGGCGTGCAGATGCTCGTCGACCTGTACAAGGAGGGCGCGATCCCGAACCTGATCATCGGCAACAAGGGCGCCGTCCAGACCTCCGACGGCCTGCCCAAGGGCGACTACGCGACGATCCTGGACGGTCCGTGGATGGCCGACATCTGGGCGGGACAGTACCCCGACTTCAAGCCGGTCTACTCTCCGGTCCCCTCGGGCCCGGGCGGGTCGGTCTCGGTGGTCGGCGGTGAGGACATCGCGATGACGACGGCCTCGAAGAACCAGGATGCCGCAGCGAAGTTCATCGCCTTCACCCAGACCGCCGACTTCCAGATCAACATGGCCAAGACCGGTCAGATGTCGGTGGTCAAGTCCCTGGACGCGCAGGAGTCGGCAGCCATGCCGGCGTTCGCTCCGTTCATCGCGCAGCTGGCCACGGCCAAGCCGCGGCCCTCGGTGCCGCAGGCCCCGGCGATCGACACCGCACTCATGAACGAGCTGACGAAGGCGTTCGAGGGCAAGGCCACGGTCCAGGAGGCGCTCGATGCCGCTGCTGCGGCGATCGACCCGCTCCTGACCCAGACCAACTGACCGACCGACCGATTCCGGCCGGACCTGCTGGTCGACGACGCCGGGTGCGAGCGGACAACGAGGATTCAATGACTGCCATGGACGTCGCGACAGTGCGCACCACACCCGGCACCAACGACAGCACCCCCCTGGTACGCCGACCCCGTCGGCGTACCAGGGGAGGGGCACTGACTCCGTACCTGTTCATCGCCCCCGGCATGGCGATGTTCCTGCTCCTCCTGGCTTATCCGATGGTCAAGGCCTTCCAGATGAGCTTCTACGACTGGAACGTGGTCGCCGGCGCCACCAGTGAGTACATCGGCCTGGACAACTACCGACGGGCGTTCCACGACCCGCTGTTCTGGCGAGGGTTGCAGAACAGCGGCCTGTACATGCTCCTCACGGTGCCGCCGCAGATCGTGCTGGGGCTGCTGGTGGCGATGCTGCTCAACCACAAGGCGCCCGGCCGGGCCGTCTACCGGGTGCTGTTCTACCTCCCGGTCGTGACCAGCTGGGTCGTCGTCTCGCTGCTGTTTCAGTACCTGTTCGCCGACAGCGGCCTGGTCAACTGGGTTCTGCACGACGTCACCGGGGTGACCAGTGAGCGCACCTCCTGGCTCTCTGGTCGCTGGACCGGCATGGTCGCCATCTCCGCGCTCGGAGTGTGGAAGGGGATCGGCTGGTCGATGATGATCTTCCTCGCGGCACTCCAGTCCGTCTCCAAGGACCTCACGGAGGCGGCCGCCCTCGATGGTGCCGGTCGCTGGAGCAGCTTCCGCGCGGTCACCCTGCCCGCCATCCGACCCGCGGTCCTCTTCGTCACCGTGATGCTCGTCATCGGTGGCTTCAACGTCTTCGTCTCGGTGCTGTTGATGACCGGGGGCGGACCGGCCGACTCCACCCAGGTGCTGTTGACGTACATGTACAAGATGGCCTTCACCAACCTCGACTTCGGGTACGGCGCCTCGATCGCCGTGATGCTGACCCTCGGCGTCTTCATCCTCTCGGTGATCCAGCTCCGCGCATTCCGCACCGACAGCGAGGACCTGGCATGAGCACCGCCGTCGCCAGCCCTCGCCGCGGCTCGTACGTTGCCGCGAGGCGCCGCGGCAATGCCGTCCGCTACGTCGTCCTCACGCTCGGCGCGGCCGTCATGGTGATGCCGTTCGTGTACATGCTCTCGACGTCGTTCAAGTCCCAGACCTACGTGCTGACGATCCCGCCGCAGTTCGTGCCACACCCGGCGACGTTCGACAACTACCAGCGAGTGTGGAGCTCGCAGGGCTTCGGCCACTACTTCTGGAACTCGCTGGTCGTGGCGGTCGCCAGCACGGTCCTGTCCCTGGTGCTGTCCTCGATGATGGCCTACGGGTTCGCGCGCTTCCGCTTCGTCGGCCGCGAGCTCCTGTTCCGGCTGCTGCTGCTCGGCCTCATGGTCCCGGCCATCATGTTGATCATCCCGCAGTTCGTGCTGGCCAAGCACCTCGGCCTGATCGACTCCCTGCTCGGGCTGGTCGTCTTCTACGCCGCCTCCACGCTCTCGCTCAACACGTTCCTGCTACGCGGGTTCTTCCAGGCCATCCCGGCCGAGCTCGAGGAGGCCATGGAGGTCGACGGGGCCGGGGCGTTCGCTCGCTACTGGCGCCTGGTCCTGCCGCTCTCACGGCCGGTGCTGGCCACCTGCACGATCTTCACCTTCCTCGCGTCCTGGGACGAGTTCGCCTGGGCGCTGACCACCATCACCTCTCCGGAGAAGCGCACCTTGCCCATCGCGATCGCCCTGTTCCAGGGCCAGAACTCCACCCTGTGGGGCCTCGTGTTCGCCGCCTCGATCATCGCGGTCCTGCCTGTGGTGGCGGTCTTCCTCGTCTTCCAGCGCCACTTCGTCCAGGGCCTGACCAGCGGAGCGGTGAAGGGATGAGCACGCCGTTCGAGATCCTGCCCATGCGCGTCGTGTACGCCCCCGACGAGTCGGTGCGCATCGAGGTCCGCGGCATCACCCGGCCCGGAGAGCTCGTCGTCCGCCACCTCGGGGACACCGTGGCCACGCAACCGGTCACGAGTGAAGGGATCGTGACGCTCGGCGCGCTCCCGGCGGGCGGCTACACCGTCGCACTCGACGGTGCCCGCACGGCCGTCGAGGTCACCGACCGTCCCCGTGACGTCCTGCGGTACGGCTTCGTCGTCGACTACCGGCCCGGCCGGGACCTGGCCGCGGTCTCGGACAACCTCCGCCGGCTCCACCTCACGGGTGTCCAGTTCTACGACTGGGCCTATCGTCACGCCGACCTCCTCGGTGGGGGAGAGCAGTACGACGACGCGTTGGGCCAGCCCGTCGCGCTCGCCACGGTCCGCGGCCTGGTCGCCGCCTGCCACGAGGTCGGCGCGGATGCACTGGGCTACGCGGCCGTCTATGCCGTGGGACCGCAGGAGTGGCCGAAGTGGGAGCACGACGCCCTGCTCACCGGGGCCGGCACGGCGTACGGGCTCGGCGACTTCCTGTTCATCCTCGACCCCGCCGCGCCCGACTGGCTCGACCACTTCTGCGCCGACCTGGACGACGCGACCCGGTCCGTGGCCTTCGACGGGTTCCACCTCGACCAGTACGGGTACCCCAAGCGCGCGCACCGCCCCGACGGCAGCCTGGTCGACCTGACCGACAGCTTCTGCACCCTCATCGAGGGTGTCCGCGACCAGCTGCCCGAGAGCAGGCTGGTCTTCAACAACGTCAACGACTTCCCGACCTGGGCCACGGCCCGGACCCGTCAGGACGCGGTCTACATCGAGGTCTGGAAGCCGCAGCTCGAGCTCGGACACCTCGCCCAGACCGTGACCCGCGCCCGGGCCGTCGCTGACGGCAAGCCGGTCGTGATCGCTGCCTACCAGCACGTCTACGACACGGCCCCGGCGGCTGCGGCCGACCTGGCCACGGCGTTCACGATGGCCACCCTCTACTCGCACGGCGCCACCCACCTGCTGGCCGGCGAGGCCGACCGGATCCTGGTCGACCCCTACTACGTGCGCAACCACGCCGTGGAAGACTCCACGGCCGACCTGCTGCACCGCTACTACGACTTCGCGGTCGCGCACGCGGAGCTGCTCTTCCCTGCAGCGGTCACCGACGTCACCGGCAGCTTCGCCGGCGACTACAACGACGACATCGACGTCAGCTACGAGGACGTCGAGGTCGCCCACATCGCCGCGCCGGGAACGGTGTGGCGGCGGATCACCGAGGACGCCTCCGGCCGGTACGTCGTGCACCTGATCAACCTCATCGGCCAGGACGACACCCACTGGGACGCACCGCGGGCAGCACCCCACGACCCCGGGACCGGGACCCTCCGGATCCGCCGCATGGGACCCGGCCTGCCCCGCATCCAGTGGGCCGACCCGGATCGGCAGCAGGACCTCGTCGACCTTGAACCCACCGTCGATGGCGACTACCTGACGGCCACCCTGCCGGCCCCGCACCTGTGGCAGGTCGTGGTCCTCACCCCCACCACCTCAGGATGAGGAGTACGTCCATGCACCTCAGCGCCCCCCACCCGGCCCGGCTGGCCCGGCTCCTGCTGGCCCTCGCCGTCGTTGCCCTCGTGTGCCTCGTCCGCGTCCCGAGCGCCTCGGCGGCCGGCGGAACACCCGCCGTGACCGACGCGTACACCGATGCCGCGCGCTACGCTCCCGGCAGTGCGGTGACCGTCTCGGCGGTCATCCACGAGACCGGCGGGACCGACTCGTGGAGCGGCACGGTGGGGTTCACCGTCACCCACCTCGGGACCACGGTCGCCACCGGCACCACCTCCGCCACCCTCGCTGCCGGCGGCACCACGACCGTGACGTGGACGACCACACCCCCGACCACGGACTTCACCGGCTACCTCGTCACGATCACCGCCGGGTCATCCACCTCCGCCACGGCGATCGACGTCTCCAGCAACTGGACCCACTTCCCGCGGTTCGCCGCGCTCACCTCCTACCCGTCCGGCACGAGCTCCGCGGCCGCGCAGGCCGACGTCGACCAGCTGGTCCGCCGGTACCACATCAACGCCCTGCAGTTCTACGACTGGATGTGGCGGCACGAGAACCCCATCAAGCGCAACGGCGACGGCACCCTGGCCTCGACCTGGACCGCCTGGAACGGAGACGTGATCTCCCCGGCGACGGTCTCGTCGTACATCTCCGCCGCGCACGCCGACAGCGTCGCGGCCATGCCTTACACCATGTCGTACGCCGCACTCCAGGACTACCAAGCCGTTTCGGGCGTCTCCCCGAGCTGGGCGTTGAAGTACGCCTCGAGCGGGCAGCCGTGGGCCTTCGAGATGAAGCCCAACCAGCCCGCGACCAACCTCTACATGTTCAACCCGGCCAACACCTCGTGGCAGAGCTACATCACCGCCAAGTACGTCGACGAGGCCACCACGATGGGCTTCGACGGCGTCCACCTCGACCAGCTCGGCAACTGGGGCGCGATGACGGACACGAGCGGCAACCCCGTCGACCTCCCGGTCGGCCTCGCCTCGCTCGTCGCGGCCAGCCGCACGGCCCTCGGATCGGGCAAGGCGCTCGGGCTCAACGCGGTCGACGGGTTCGGCGGATCGCAGATCGCCTCGGGCAAGCACACGGACTACCTCTACAGCGAGCTGTGGGACAACCACGAGACGTACCTTGCGATGAAGTCCTACCTCGATGACCAGCAACAGGACTCCGGGGGCATTCCCTCCGTCATCGCCGCGTACCCGAACACCAAGGACGACGCCGGCACCTCCTACGAGGCCGAGAGCGGATCCCTGAGCAGCGGTCTGACCACCATGTCGGACCACCCGGGCTACACCGGGTCCGGATTCGTCGCCAACTACGGCAACACCGGAGACACCGTCACGTTCACGATCAACGCGCCGGAGTCGCGTCGCTACAGCCTCGTGTTCCGGTACGGCAACGGTGCCGCCGGCGACGCGACGCGCACCGTCAAGGTCGACGGTGCCACCGTCGGCCGAGTGACGATGCCGACCGACGGGAACTGGAACAACTGGCACTACGACGCCGACGTCGTCACGCCCACCCTGAGTGCAGGCACCCACACGGTCTCCATCTCGGTCGCCAGCGGCGACACCGGTTTCGTCAACCTCGACAACCTGGTCCTCGGGACCCTCGACACCAACTCGGTCCGCCTCGAGGACGCTGTGATCGCGGCCTCGGGCGCGAGCCACATCGAGATGGCGCAGGGCGACTCGATGCTGTCCGCGCCGTACTTCCCCGACCACAACAAGCAGATGAGCAACAGCCTGCGGGACTGGATGAAGGACTACTACGACTTCATCACCGCCTACGAGAACCTCCTCTTCGGGCCCGACGTGCACTCCGTCGACTCGGGCAGCCAGTTCGTGTCCATCGCCGGCAAGACGACGTCCGGCGACGCCTCGGGCAACACGATCTGGACCAACCTGAAGAAGACGAGCACCGACGACGTCATCCAGCTGGTCAACCTGCTGGGCAACAACGGGACCTGGCGTGACGCCGGCAAGAGCACGCCGCCGACGCAGACCAACCTCGCCGTGAAGTACTACCTCGGTCCCGACGAGAACCCGACGGCCGTGCGCGTCGCCTCACCCGACGTCTCCCACGGCGCGTCGACGAGCCTGACCTACACCACCGGTACCGACGGCACCGGCCGCTACATCTCCTTCACCGTTCCGTCCCTCAGCGTCTGGGACATGGTCTACGTTGGCCGGACCTTCACGACCCCTTCGACCAACCGCTACGAGGCCGAGACAGCGGTCCGGACGGGCGTCACCGTCGGCACGGACCACGCCGGCTACACCGGCACGGGCTTCGTCGACAACTTCGCCACCACCAACAGCGGGGTCTCGTTCACCGTCAACGCCGCGACCGCGGGCAACTACACGCTGACGCTGCGCTACGGCAACGGCGGCTCCAACGCGACCCGCATCGTCGCCGTCGACGGACGCCAGGTGGCCGTCTCGACCTTCCCCGCCCAGGGGACCTGGGACTCCTGGGTGACCCTCTCCGTCCCCGTCACCCTGACCGCCGGACTCCACACCGTCGTGGTCTGGCGCGGCAGCAGCCAGATCGGTGCCATCAACCTCGACAACATCACGCTAGGACCGTAGATCTGTGACCACGTTCCCCCCCTCCGGCCGCACCGACTGGTGGCGCAGCAGCGTCGTCTACCAGCTGTACGTGAAGTCGTACGCAGACTCTGGTGGCGACGGCTTCGGCGACCTCGGCGGTGTGGTCGCCCGGCTCGACCACATCGCCGGTCTCGGCGTCGACGCGGTCTGGCTCAACCCGTGCTACCCGTCCCCGAACAGGGACGGAGGGTACGACGTGGCCGACTATCTGACGGTCGACCCGCGCTACGGGGGTCTGGTGGGTCTGGAGGAGCTCCGGGACGCCTGCCACGACCGCGGCCTGCGCCTGCTGATGGACCTCATCCCCAACCACTGCTCCGACCAGCATCCGTGGTTCGAGGCGGCGCTGGCGGCCGGCCCGGGATCGGAGGAGCGCTCCCGCTTCCACTTCGCGCCCGGGCAGGGCCCCGACGGCGCGGAGCCGCCGAACAACTGGCGCTCCACCTTCGGCGGTCCCGCGTGGACCCGGGTGCCCGACGGCGAGTGGTACCTCCACGCCTTCGACTCGACCCAGCCCGACTTCAACTGGGACCACCCGGCGGTGGCGGAGATGTTCGACGACGTGCTCCGGACCTGGTTCGACCGTGGCGTCGACGGCTTCCGCATCGACGTCGCCTACGCGATGGTCAAGGCGCCGGGCCTGCCGGATGCCGATGACCCCGCCGGCGACAACCCCCACCTGTGGAACCAGCCCGGCGTGCACGACATCTTCCAGCGGTGGCGGAAGATCGCCGACAGCTACGACCCGCCGCGGGTCCTGCTCGGTGAGGTCTGGCTGCCGCCCGCAGACATCGCCGACTACCTGCGCCCCGGTGAGCTGCACCAGGCCTTCTACTTCGACCTGATGCAGCAGCCGTTCGAGGCGGCGGCGTTCGAGGAGTCGGTCCGCGCGACGTTCGCGGCGCTCGGCCCCGACGGCGGCGTACCGGCCTGGACGCTCAACAGCCACGACGTCCACCGCGCGGTCACCCGCTACGGCCTCGTCGAGCCCGAGCCCATGCAGAGTGCTGACCCCAACGCGGTGCGCACCCGGCTGCGCGGCCGGATCGACGTCGAGCTGGGCACCGACCGCGCCACCGCGGCCCTGCTGTTCCTCCTGGCGCTGCCCGGGTCCACGTACCTCTACCAGGGAGAGGAGCTCGGCCTCCCGGAGGTCCAGGACCTGCCGGACGAAGCTCGTCAGGACCCGATCTGGGAGCGGTCCGGACACACGGAGCACGGTCGCGACGGCTGCCGGGTGCCGCTGCCCTGGTCGGCGGAGCGCCCTGCCTTCGGGTTCTCCACGGGGACGCCCTGGCTGCCGCAGCCGGCTTGGTTCGAGCAGTTCGCGGCGGACCAGCAGGCTCTCGACCCGGGCTCCATCCTCGGGTTCTACCGCGGCGCTGTCGCGGCCCGCGCCGTCATCGACGTGACCAGCGGTCTCGAGTGGCTGGAGACCGGCAGCCGCGACGTCCTCGCCTTCACGCGTGGTGACCTGACGTGTGTCGTGGTCTTCGGCGGCGGGCCGTTCGACGTGCCTGCCGAGTGGGGTACGCCGTTCCTCGGCACCCGGACCGTTGTCGGGCGACGCTGCCCGCCCTCGAGCGCGGCGTGGTTGCGGCGCTGACCGCTCGAGCCGCGCCGGCACCCCGTCCCAGCTGATCGGGCAGGTCAGGGTGCCGGCACAGGTGTGCCGGGATGACCCGGGGACGGGCCTGAGCATGACCGGTCGAATCCATCGACGCGGTACCCGCAGGTCAGAGCGGCTGCTCGCCGCGTCCCGGAAGTTCTTGGGCGCTTCGCGCCCACATG
The DNA here is from genome assembly GCF_057747975.1 of Nocardia sp. 149-1B. Classification (NCBI taxonomy): domain Bacteria; kingdom Bacillati; phylum Actinomycetota; class Actinomycetes; order Mycobacteriales; family Nocardiaceae; genus Nocardia; species Nocardia sp. 149-1B. Next base: position 2,370,634 of record NZ_CM173233.1, on the reverse strand, counting down.
GCATGCATCTGGCTGCGTTGCCGACGCTTGCGAGACGGGCGGGTACGGCGGCGCGCCGGCGCCTGGCGATGCACCCACCCTGACAACGCCGACCGGTCGACAACCTCCGAGACACGACCCCGGCGCCGGTCAGCACGCGGGAGGCGTACGAGCGACGTGCTCCCCGCCGGTACGCCCCGGCATCCCGCGCGACCGTACCGCTCAGTAGGCCGGCTCTCGTGCCGATCCCTGGGGGGAGGTGGGTGCGGTCGGGGGCCGCGGTCGCGCGACGGGTCGGACCCTGGCGGGGTGAGGAGGTGAGGATCGTGTCGTCCACGCGGCTACGCGTCGTCACCGGCCTGGTGGCGGCGCTGGCGATCGTGGCTGGGACCTACACCGGGCTGTCGACCTTGCGGGAGGACGCCGACACCGCCGACGACGCGGCGACCCGGCTGATCGCGGTGCGGCTGCACATGATCCAGATGCTCGACATCCCCTGGGGAGCATCGCCCGCCGAGACCGACGATCCCCAGGCGGTCGCCGACGAGCTGCTCGGCGCCCAGCAGGAGGTGAGCAGCGAGCTCGACGACCTGGCTCGCTCTCCTGGGCTCCCGGAGCACGAGCAGTTCCTCGACCACTTCGACACCTCGGTGGAGGCACTCCGGGCGATCCTGACGGCCGTTGCGGCCGAGGACGAAGGGGCCACCAGCCGGCCGTCGACCGTGGCCGCGCGCGAGATGTACCAGGCGGACTCGGTTCTCCAGCGTGCCACCCGACGCCTGCAGCGTGACGCCGACCGATCGGCGCGCCAGGAGTCCCTCGGGTCCGCGGTCCTGGTCGGCTGCCTGTTCGTGGCGTTCGGGGCCTACTTCGTGCGGTCGGTGCGGTCCCGAGCGAAGCTCGCTGCCGCGAACGACGAGCTGGCACGAGGCCGCGATGCCGCAGTCGTCGCCGCCCAGCAGAAGGCCGCCTTCCTGGCAACGATGAGCCACGAGATCCGGACACCGCTGAACGGACTGGTCGGGCTCAACGACCTCCTGCTGCGCACGCCGCTGGACACCTACCAGGAGCAGCTGGTCAACGGCGCGGACGCGTCGGGGAGGACCCTGCTGCGCCTGGTCAACGACGTCTTGGATCTCTCGAAGCTCGATGCGGGACGCCTGGTGCTCGAGAGCATCGACTTCGACCTGCGCAAGCTCCTCGACGACATCGCAGTCGTGCTCGGCATCCAGGCGCGACAGCAGGGGGTGGAGCTCGTGGTCTCCTGCCATCCGGACGTGCCGGGCCGGCTCCGTGGAGATCCGACCCGTCTCGGACAGGTCATCTACAACCTGACCTCCAACGCGCTGAAGTTCACCCCCCGCGGCGAGGTGTCCGTCAGGGCGCTGGCGTACGACCAGGCCACCCGGCAGGCGATCCTGCGCGTCGAGGTGAACGACACCGGGCCAGGTGTCGATCATGACAAGCGCGAGCACATCTTCGAGCCCTACTCCCAAGCCGAGGCGTCCACGACGCGGAAGTACGGCGGCACCGGTCTGGGGCTGGCGATCGCCCGCCAGATCGTCGAGGCGATGGGCGGCACGATCGGCGTCGAGGACGGGCCCCACCGGGGCGCCCTGTTCTGGTTCACCGTGCCGTTGGTCCCGGCCGGCGGTGCAGAGACGCCCGCGACCGGCCCCGCCCCAGGACTCGTGGCCGGCCGCCGCGTGCTCGTCGTGGACGACAACGCGACCAGTCGCATGGTCCTGTGCGAGCAGCTCGACCGGTGGCACGCCGTCGCCCGTGCGGCCTCGCACGCGTCCGCCGCGATCGGGCTGCTCGAGGCGGCGATGACGGCGGGGGAGCCCTTCGACGCCGTTCTCGTCGACAGCGTCATGCCGGGCGTGGACGGTCCGGAGCTCGTGGCGCGGATCCGGGCCCACGAGCTGCTCTCCGCCACGCCGATCCTGATGCTCAGCGCCACGCCCGGTCCGCCGCCTGTCGGAGCGACGAGCTCCGGTGTGTCGGCAACCCTCGCCAAGCCCGTGCCGGCCGACGTTCTCCTGGAGTCGTTGGCGCGCGAGCTCGCACCCGTGAGCCACCTGGCCGCGCCGAGCGTCGAGGACGAAGCGCCCGCACCGGTGACCCGTCGTGTACTGGTCGTCGACGACAACGACGTGAACCGGCTTGTCGCTGGAGGCCTGCTGGCCTCCATGGGATTCGAGCCGGTCGAGGCCGACGACGGGCTCGCGGCCGTCGCCGCCGTGGAGGCCGCGGGCCCAGGGGAGTTCGCAGCGGTGCTGATGGACCTTCACATGCCCCGGATGGACGGGTACGACGCCACCCGGGCCCTGCGCGTCCTGGGAGGTGGCCGGTCCCGGGTGCCGATCCTGGCGCTGACGGCCACCGCGGCCCAGTCCGAGCGTGCGGCCTGCCTCGAGGCGGGCATGGACGACTTCCTGACCAAGCCGTTGGGCCGCGCGCAGCTGCAGGCGGCACTGGAGCACTGGGCGCGGGTCTACGCGGACGCCTCAGCCGCCGCGGAGACCACTCAGCGCGCCTGACGCCATGGGATCGCTACGGCACGCCTGCCCGTCCCACCCTGAGCGACGTCCCGCCGCCGCTGCCCACCGAGCCCACGGGTGCGCGTGTCCCTCGCGTCCCACAAGGTCGGGACCTTCGGCACGGCGCGTTCCGGTGACGACGTCTGTTGGCGCATGAGATGGATGGGAGTGCGCCCCGCTCCGGCCTGGCGACGCGGAACACCCGCGCTGGTTGGCCTCGGAGGTCGCGCACGACCGCGGGCCGCTGACCGGGGAAGCGGCTCGACCGATATCGAGATGAACGAGGTAGCAGGTGAACAACCTGGACAGGACATGGCAGCGCAGGGTGGGCGTGAACATGCTCGCCCTGGCCCTCGCGACCGGCGGCACCACCGTGCTCGTCGGTACGGGAGCGGCGGTCGCAGCCGGACCGGTGGACGGACCGCAGACGGTCGGGGACACGATGTTCCCCAACGTCGGCAACGGCGGCTACGACGCACGGCACTACGACGTCGACATCTCCTGGGCGACCCAAGGCGTGGTCGACGGGACGATGAGTGGCAGCTTCGCTTCGGCGACCACCCGCATGGTGGCGACGACCACGGGCCGCCCGCTGAAGAGCTTCTCGCTCGACTTCGAGGGGCTGCAGGTCGACTCCGTGACCGTCGACGGCACCAAGGCCGCCTTTCACCGTGTCGAGGACGATGCCGCGATCAAGCACAAGCTCGTGGTCACGCCGCGGAAGCCGGTGAAGGGTGAGTTCACGACCGTCGTGAAGTACCACGGCGTCCCCGCCGCGCACGTCGACGCTGACGACAGCCTCGAGGGCTGGAACGCGACCGCGGACGGGGCGACGTTCCTCGCCCAGCCGATCGGCTCGATGACGGCGTACCCGAACAACAACACCCCCGGCGACAAGGCGACGTACACCTTCAATGTCGACGTGCCCTCGACGCTGACCACCGCGGAAGGCACCGGGCCGAGCGCCGTGGCGAGCAACGGCGAGCTCGTCGCCAGGAAGAGGAGCAGCGACGGCACGCGGACCACCTGGACGTGGGTGGAGAAGCAGCCGATGGCCAGCGAGCTGGCGCTGATCTCGATCGGGCGCTACGACGTCGCCGAGTCGAAGGTCACCCTGGCCAGCGGCCGGGTGCTGCCGGAGTGGTCGTTCGTCGACTCCGCGCTCCCCGACGCCGACAAGGACGCGATCAGCGCCCGGCGGGCCCAGCTCGCCCAGATCATCGACCGGTTCGAGACGATCTACGGCCCCTACCCGGGCAACAGCGTGGGCGTCGTCGTCGACGCCGTCCCCTCCGGCATCAGCTACGCCCTGGAGACCCAGGACCGCCCCTTCTTCCCGCGCGCCCGCTCGGTGACGGGCAACACGCTGCTCCACGAGCTCGTCCACCAGTGGTACGGCGACGCCGTCGCGCCGCGGATCTGGACCGACATCTTCATCAACGAGGGCATGGCGAGCTGGGGCCCGCTCTGGCACAACAGTGTGCTGGCCACGGCGACGCCTGACCCGGCCGCCGTCGAGCGGACCGTCTTCGGCATGTGGGACGAGGTGCCCGCCGACGACGCCGGGTGGAGCGTGCCACCGGGCGCCCAGACCGACCCGGCGCTCCTCTACGAGTTCCAGACCTACGACCGCGGTGAGATGTTCTACGAGGCGCTGCGTACGGCGGTCCGGGACGACGCTTTCCTCGCGATCGTCAAGCAGTGGCAGCGTCACTACACCGGGCTCAGCCAGGGCCGCACGTCCTTCAAGGCCCTCGCCGAGCAGATCTCCGGCCGCGACCTCGACGGCTTCTGGCAGGACTGGGTCCTCGACGCTGACAAGCCGGCCTGGCCCGCGAAGTACGACGTCACGCTGTCCTCCGCCCCCGAGGGGCGGCCGAGCCCCGGCACCACGCTCACCTACACGCTGAGCGCGGCCAACGTCGGGATGGTGGCTCTGGCAGACGGCCGGGTGACGGTCGATCTCGGTGACGTCCTCGACGACGCCAGGCTGGGAGACCTGCCCGCCGGCCTCGCTCGCCACGGCAGCACCCTGACCTGGACGGTGCCCGAGACCGCGACGACCACGCGTGCGAGCACGTCGTTCACCGTCACCGTCGGTGCCTTGACCGCCGGCGACACCCTGGCCGCGTCGGCCGCGCCGGCCTCGCTCGGCGGCGGCTGCGTCGCCGGCGGCGCGGTGTCCCCGGCGCCGAGGCCTCAGGTCCGCGGCGCTGCGGTGGTCGGCACGACGCTGAGGGTCGTGCCCGGCTCCTGGGCGACCGGCACGAGGCTGTCCTACCGGTGGCTGCGCGACGGCACGCCGATCGCCGGCGCCAAGGACGCGACGTACCGGGTCACCGCCGAGGACCTTGGGGCCCGACTCTCCGTGCAGGTGATCGGCATGAGGACGGGCTACACCTCGGTCGCCCGGACCAGCGACCGCACGCGGGCGATCGTCCGCTGACCGCTCCCGGCCCGTCCTCTCACCGATCGTGGGAGGGCGGGCCGGTCCGCGCCGGGCACGCCGTACCCCGCCTGTGGCATCGCGTGGATTCGTGTGCTTCACCTGGGGTCGCCCCGTGCGGCCGAAACCGACACGGCCCGCCGCCGAGCGCCGCCTGCGAACGGACAGGGCCGGCGCGGCGCGTCAGCCGCCGAGGAGCCCGCCGAGCCCGCCTCCGCCGCTCTTGGTGGGTGCCGCCTGGTGCCCGCCGGTGATCACGGACTCGCTGGGCTGCACGACGACGTACCCCTGACCGCCGAAGGCCATCTGGAACATCTCCCCGGTGCCGCCGCGGACCAGGGACTTGAGGCCACCGGTGTCGACCCGGATGTCCATGGAGACCCCCGAGGTCCACAGGACGACGGCTTGCGCGTCGGCGAACGTCGGCGCGCTCGCGACGTCGAGGGCGACCGGGTCGCCGTTGGTGGTGACGGCGACGTAGCCGGTGCCGCGCAGCGCCACGTTGTAGAGGCCGCCGGTCATGGCCGCACCGCGGGCCTGAACACGGTGGATCTCCCACTCGATCGAGGAGGAGAACGCCAGCACGCTGGCGCCGTTGACCGACACCAGGTCGTTCTCCAGGTAGAGCAGCTGGACCTCCGAGGCCAGGTCGGCGACGAAGAGCTCGCCACTGCCGGTGCACAGCATCATGTCGACGCCCTCGCCGGTCACCGCCTGCTTCAGCATCTTGCCCAGACCGCCGGAGCCCTTGTTCTCGAACCGGACATCGCCCTGGTAGGCGACCATCGAGCCCGTCTTGGCCCAGACCGGGCCGTAGCCCATGTTGATCTTCAGCAGCTTCTTGTTCTGCAGGGAGAACGGGTCGGTCGACGACTTCTCCTTGAACTCCTCCAGCAGTGTTCCGTGCAGTGGCATGTCCACTCCTCCTGGTGCCGTCGGCAGGCCGCCGACGTCGTCCTGTTTCGCACTCTACGAGCGTGCTGCGGCGTACGCTGCGGAACAGGGGAGCACCCCGATGACGCGCTCAGGGAGGGCACCGACATGGGATTCCTGGACAAGGCGAAGGCAGCGGCCAACGAGCTCGCGGCGAAGGCCGACACGGCGCTGGCGAACTCCGGACTCGGCGGACCCGGAGCGGCGGTCTCGCCGGAGAAGCTCCTGCGCGACCTCGGCGTCGTGGCGTACCTCGAGGCCGCGGGGCGTCCCTCGCCCGAGGGCGAGCGAGAGCGCCTGGTCGCGGCCCTCAGCGAGCTCGAGCGGGCCGGGACGCTACCGGCGCTGGTGCTGCAGACCACCCCGCCGGCAGCAGGCGCGACAACGGGCGCGACGGCCGAGCCGCCGGCCGGTACGACGCAGGCCCCGCCGCCACCACCGTCTGCCCCGTCGGGCCCCGGCGCCACCCAGCCCGCCGCGGCCGCACCGCCTCCGCCGCCGTCGTGGATGAACAAGACCGACGGCAGCTGAGCGACCTCACCTCGGGACGGGTGGCCGGCACCGTCGGCCCTGGTCTCGCGGGCGAGGCGATGCCCCCCCATCCGCGGCGGCAGCGCGGCGTTCAACGCCTTCCCGGACAGGAAGCCCGATCTCATGGCCTTGATCTGGCGCGTCACCGAGTCGAACGAGGCGCTGGTCATCTGCGGCCCGGCTGCGCGCGGCGAGACCCCGGCGCTGAGACGCAGATCCGCGGTGCGGCGGTGGCCGGCAAGAACCTGAGGGCCCTGTCGGGCACCTGAGCGGCCGGCACGCGGCAAGGAGGCGATGCTCCAGGTGGGCGCCGGCGACCTGGCGCTCGCCTCTCCGCCCGTCGCCGGACCGGCCGTGACCGATCAACGGAGGTCGAGGAGCCCGTCCCGCAGCGCCGCGGCCAGTGTGGGCGAGAGCGGCAGGCGGGGGATCAGAGTCGCCTGGAAGGCGTGGTAGGTGTCCGGCTTGCCCTGCCACACCACGGTGCTCGGCCGGAGGTGCGCGTCGACCTCGTGATGCCACGAGCCCAGCTCGGGGTCGATGAACACCTCGGCGATGTGGTCCCACCAGGTGGCGTACCACGCGCCGTACGCCGGGTCGCCGGTCGCGGAGTGGAGGGCCGCCGCGGCGGCGGTGGCCTCGGCTGCGACCCAGTGCATCCGTTCGCGAACGACCGGCTCGCCTGACCAGCCGATGGTGTAGACGAACCCATCGGCGCCGTCGACGGCCCATCCGTCGCGGACGGAGGCCTCGAACAGGGACGCCGCGTCGTCCAGCATCCAGTCCGGGGCCGCGGGGCCCAACGCCGCCCGCAGGTGCAGCGTCAGCCGCGCCCACTCCAGCCCGTGACCGATCGTGGCGCCGTACGGGCGGAAGGGGTCGGCGGGGGCGTCCCGGTTGTAGTCAGGCAACGGGACCCAGCGCTCGTCGAAGTGCTCGGGCAGCCGCCAGCTGTTGTTGCGACCCAGATCGTGCACGACGCGGGTCACGATCCTCAGGGCCCGGTCCAGCAGGCTGCCGTCGCCGGTCGCGTCCGCTGCGGCGAGCAGCGCCTCGACCGTGTGCATGTTGGCGTTGACGCCGCGATAGGGGTCGAGCCTGGTGAAGCCCTCGTCCCATTCCTCGACGACCATGCCGTTCTCGTCGTCCCAGAAGCGCGTGAGCAGGACGTCCAACGCCTCGTCCAGCAGTTGCCGGGCGCCGGGGCGGTCCGCACACGTGGCGCTGGCGGCGGCGAGCACCACGAACGCGTGCGGGTAGGCGCTCTTGGCGCGCTGGGTCGGGCCGGCATCGTCAACAGCGGCGTACCAGCCGCCGTTGACCGCGTCGCGGAAGCGGCCCGCGACGTCGGCGATGCCGTGGTCAGCCAGCGGGCCGCAGCCGGGCCGGCCCACCAGGTGGCCCAGCGAGTACACGTGCGTCATCCGGCAGGTGATCCAGAGCTCCACGTCGCGGGCCGGGTCCGGCCGTCCCGCAGCGTCGAGCCAGGCGAAGCCGCCACCGGGGTGTCGGGCGGCCCGCCCGAACTCGAGGAGACGGTCGCCCTCGGCCTCCAGCCATCGGGCGTGTGCGGGGCTGCCCAACCAGGTCGTCCGCGTCATGCGCCCAGCGTGGAGTAGCGGTCCCCGAGCCTGTACGTCGCCACACCGAGCGTGGAGTCGCTCTGGCCGTAGTAGGCGAACCAGGTGTCCTTGAAGAACACCAGGCCCTCCACGAACGTCACGTTCGACACCAGGCCGTGGGTGTCCTCGAACGTGGTCGGCTCCAGCCACGGGCGGTTCATCTGGGCGAGGATCGTGGCCGGGTCGGCGGGATCGAAGAGCAGCTGGCCGCACGTGTAGCGCACCGATCCGTCGGGGTTCTTCACCGCTGCGTTGTGGAGCATCAGGATGAGGCCGTTGTTGGTGATGATCGGCTGGGGCCCGACCTCGACCAGCAACTCGCCGAAGGTCCCGGGAGGAGTCGGCACCATCAACGGATCGTCGTTGGAGCACGGGGTCCAGTGGATGAGGTCCTCGGACCAGGCGTGGTAGATCGAGCCCTCGCCGAAGTACATGAGGTAGCGACCGTCGATCGGCACCGGCAGGATCGCGCCGGCCTTGCTCCAGGGGGCGTCCTGGCCGTTGCCCTGGGGCAGGAACGTGTTGAAGTCCGGGAACAGCGGGCCGTGCTTGGTCCAGGTGAACAGGTCCGTGGACGTGGCCAGGCACAGCAGCGCCGAGGTGCGGTCCCAGCCGGTGTAGGTCAGGTAGTAGGTTCCGTCGATCTCGGTCACCCGGGGGTCCTCGGCGCCGAACCGCTCGTAGGGCTCGGTCGGCGAGAGCACCGGGTCCGGGTGCCGCTCGAAGTGGATGCCGTCGTCGCTGGTCGCGAGCCCGACGTACGAGACGAGGTCCTCGGCGTGGGCGCGGTAGAGCAGCACCACCTTGCCGTCCTTGACGACGGCCGCCGGGTTGTAGACGTTCGCGGACTCCCAGCCCTCGCCCTGCGGGGCCAGGATCGGGTTCTTGTCGTAGGGGCGGAACGGACCGAGGGGGAACTCGGCGTGGGGGGTGAGGGCGCTGGACATGGTTCCTCGCTCGTGGTCGTGACTCGTGGTCGTGAATGGGCAGGGGCGAAAGAGAAGGACAGGTACGTCGGCTAGCGACGGACGAGGGTGAAACCCCCGGCGGGCACGGTGATGCTCAGCGAGCCGCCGTGCCTCGGCGGCATGGCCGTCACCCGGATCAGCCGGCCGCGACCGTCGTAGGTCCGCACCCGGGCCACGCCGTGACCGGGGACGCGGAGTCGCGCCCGCTCGGGTGAGGTGGAGGCGCTGCGCAGCAGGGCTGTCCCGTGGCCGTCGCCGCGGAGCACGAGCCACGAGACCAGGGGTTCGATCATCACGGCGTCGAGCGCGGCCCGGTCGCCGCCGGCGGTGGCCGTCGACGCGGACAGGGTGTTCGTCGCGGCGGAAAGGGGGCGCGGCAGGGTCACCGGCAGGAGCGCGCCCGATGCAGGGGAGTCTCCCTGGGGGCCGATCCCACCGGAGGAGACCCGGCCGATCAGCCGGTGCCCGGCTCGGAACGTCGTGACGGCCGCGCTCCCGGGACGCAGATCGACGACGGGCTGCACCAGCGAGTCGGGGTGCGGCGGCAGGTCGATGGTGGTGGCACCGCCGGCGCCGAGCGCGGCGTACCCCGTGCCGCTGAACAGCGACTCCCCGGTCCACAGCGACTCCGGCACCGTGGCCTCGGCGTCGCCGGTGAGTGCCCCGTCCTCGGCCTCGACGGTCAGCGTGCCGCGGCGATCGACGACCTCGGCGGTGCGCGCAGCTACGGCGACGGCAGGATGCTGGTCCAGGGCGATCATCGAGAGCAGACCGTGGATCGTGGACTCCGCCCCTGAGTTGGGATTGACCTCCCCGGACGCCGAGATGCCGTCGTGGGTGACGCCGGTCGCCGGGTCGTACATCGCGACCCCGGCGGGGTTGGCGCCGAAGTACCAGGCGCCGGCGATGGCGGCGAGGCTCAGTGCGGCCGGCCGGCCCGTGACATCGGCGGTGGCGAGCAGGGACTGGAGACGGGAGTCGGCCCCGTAGGCGATCTGGGAGGCATCGCCGCGGGTGGGCATCCGGCCGTTGTCGGGGCCACCGGACGTCAGCAGCCACGGGTCGAACGTGAAGGAGTCGCGGATCGCGCCCGACGCGAGCCGGGGCTCGGCGAGTGCGACCGAGGCGCGCGCCAGGGCGGCGGGCATCTGGCCGCCCCAGCCGTGCCACATCGAGCGGGACAGGGCCCACGGACGGATCGCGCCGACGGGCCACGTCCGTGCGTCCCCGCCGCTCAGCTCCGCGATGCCGTCGCTCAGGCGGCTCAGGGCCGTCCGCGCGGCGTCCGAGCCGCCGGCGTCGACGTACGCCGACAGTCCCAGGACCGCCTCGGCGGACGCGTCGGCGCCGTCGGCGATCAGCCAGGCCGGAGCCGGCTGGCCGTCGATGTCGAGGTGATCACCGTAAGCGTCGAGGACCTGTCGGTCGACCGCGCCGATGGCCAGCTCGAGGCGGTCCCGCAGGAACCCCGCGAAGGTGGGGTCCACCTCGCGGAACGCCGCGTAGCCCTCGCCCAGCGCCCAGATGGTGCGGGCGAGCCAGTACGACGCGTCGCTGTCGGACGGGTCGGGTTGCTCCGCCGGGTCGGCACTCGGGTTGAGCGTGCCGTCGGGCTGCATCCAGAGCACCACGTTGCCCGCGTGGGGACCGGTCGACGTCTGGAGGTAGGTGAGCCCCCGCAGCAGCCGGTACGCCGACGCCCGGCTCGTGGACGAGCCCGTCGCCTGCCAGTCACGCAGGTAGACGACGGCGGCGCGGCTGATGTCGTCGGCGTTGAACGCGCCCTGGCCCCAGGTGTCCGACTCGGGGTGGTAGGTGCCCCCACCCACGTGCCGGAAGCTGCCGTCCGGGTTCGGCTCGGCGTACGTCCACACGACGCCGACGGAGGGCTCGGTGTCGATCCGATACGTCGTGTGGCCGGCCTGGTCGGGCGGTGCGACGGAGACCGACAGCCAGTCCAGGTGGTCGAGGTTGGTGAGGCGGGTGGCCCCGTGAGACCCGGTCCGCTCCGGACCCGGCGCCGACTCCGCCGCGGGGGCGATGGTCACGGAGGCCAGGGTCAGTGCGAGTGCGACGGTGGCGACGCCGATGTGGCGCGGCCTGAGATGTGCGTGCTGATGCATGGGACTCCTCGGTGCTGGGGGATGGAGGCTCATCCCTTGACGCCCGACCCGAGGTCGGAGGCGGTGAAGTGCTTCTGGAAGGCGATGAACAGGGCGACGGCCGGGACGGCGAGCACCACGGCGCCGGCGAGGATCGAGCCGAACGGGTTGGCCGCGCGGCCGGCCATCACGTTGATGTAGTTGGCCAGCGACACGGCCAACGGCTGCATGTCGGCGTCCTTGGTGACCAGGAACGGCCACAGGAACTCGTTCCACGGTCCGATGAACGTCAGCAGTGCGGCGGTCAGGAGGGCGGGGCGGGCCAGGGGCAGGGCGACCGACCAGAGGATCCGGATCTCGCTCGCGCCGTCGAGGCGCGCTGCCGAGAACAGCTCCTCCGGCAGCGCCAGGAAGAACTGACGGAAGACGAAGACCGCGGTGGAGTTGATCGCGAACGGCGCGATCATGCCGAGGTAGGAGTCCGCCAGCCCGTAGGTGCGCACGATCATCACGTAGATCGGGATGATCAGCAGCTGGAACGGCACGATCTGCACCAGCAGCATCAGCGCGAAGAGCGTGCCCTGCCCGCGGAAGTGCAGCCGGGCCAGGGCGTAGCCGGCGAGCACACCGAAGACGAGGGTGCCGAAGAGGACGCCGCCAGTGAAGATGCCCGAGTTGATCAGCGACCCGACCAGGTCGATGCGCCTGTTGATCTCGACGTAGTTGTGGAAGGTGAGTCCGCCGGTGGGGAAGGCACCCGCGAGCGAGGTGTCCGGGTCCTTCTGCAGCGACCCGACCACCATGTAGTAGAAGGGGAAGAGGAACAGCAGGGCGCCGATGACGAGCAGCGCACGGCGTACGTAGACGGTCACCATGTCAGTCCCTCTCCAGGATCCGTCGGTTGATCAGCGAGATGATGAGGACACCGACGACCAGCAGGACGCCGATCGCGGACGCGACGTCCGGGTTGCCCTGCTCGATGCCGCGTTGGTACATCACCAGGACAGGCGAGGCCGACGCGCCGTTGGGCCCGCCGCCGCTGGTGAGCAGGTAGGGCTCGGTGAACAGGTTGGCGCCGGTGATGGTCGCGAGGATCACGACGAGCGTGGTGGCCGAGCGGACCCCGGGCACGGTCACGTTGCGGAACGTGGCCACCCGTCCTGCGCCGTCGGTCTGTGCCGACTCGTAGAGCTCCTTCGGGACGTTCTGCAGGGCGGCGAGGTAGAGCAGGATGAAGAAGCCCATCTGCTTCCACGTCACGAAGATCGCGATGACCGGCATCGCGAGCGTGCTGTTGACCAGCCACGACGGATCGGGTGCGGCCGAGCCGAGCACCTGGTTGACCATGCCCGAGCTGCTGAAGAGGAACAGCCACACCGCGACCAGGGCCACGCTCGCGGTCACGTACGGCACGTAGTAGGCGACGCGGAGCAGGGTGCGTCCGCGGACGGCCGCGTTGAGTCCGGTCGCCAGGAGCAGCGACAAGACGACGGTCAGCGGCACGTTGATGACCAGGAACTCCGCCACGTTGAGGAAGGACCGACGCACGTCGGGGTCGGCGAGCACCGTGCGGTAGTTCTCCAGCCCGACGAACGGCCGGTCGACATCGGCTCCCGGCGCGGCGAAGAAGTAGTCGTGGAAGCTGATCCAGACCGCCAGCCCCAGCGGGTAGGCGAAGACGGCGGCCAGGAACACGGCGTACGGCGCGCTGAACACGATCCCCACCGGCTGGCGGCCCAGGAGGGCCGCCAGCCGCGGGCGACGTGTCGGCGACGGGTGCGTCGGCGACGGCGGGCTCGAGGGGTGGGTCGCGGTGGCTGTCACGGTCGGACCGCCAGGCTCAGGACTGGCCGGCGAGCTCGGTCGCCTTGTCGGCCGCCGTGTGCAGGGCATCGTCGACCGAGGACTTGCCGAAGATGACCGCCGAGGACCACTCGTCGCGGAAGGCCTGCCAGATCTCGATCGAGCTCGGCACGTTCGGCACCTCCACCGTCCGAGCGGCCTGGTCGGCGAACTGCGTGTACTCCGGGTGCTCCTTGAAGTAGTCCGGGTACGTCGCCGCGAGATCGGTGCGCAGCGGCATCTGGCCGGTCATCTCGAGCAGCTTGCCGTCCTGCTCCTTGCTGGTCGCGAACTTCAGCACGTCGAACGCGGTCTGCTGGTTGTCGCAGGCGGAGTAGAGCGCGATGTTCTTCGCGTCGGAGAACGTGTAGGTGTCCTCCGGCGCGGTGCCGGCGGAGGTGGGCACCGGGACGACACCCCAGTTGACCTTGTCACCGTAGACCGAGACCGCCCAGGGCCCGACGGTGGCCATCGCGGCCTTGCCGTCGGCGAACGAGTCGCCGCTGTAGGCCTCCTGGGGGGCCAGACCGTCGGCGTACATGCTCGCCCAGAGGTCGGCTACCGCCTTGCCGGCGTCGGAGTCGAAGGTCGCCTTGCCGTCCTCGATCAGCTGCTGGCCGCCGGACTCGGCGGCGTACATCGGGTAGAAGTCGAACCAGGACTGGAAGAACTCGCTGGTCGGTGCCGGCCAGATCGCGGCGTCGGCCACACCGCTGTCGACGATCGTGCGGCTGGTGGCGAGAAACTCGTCGTACGTGGTGAGCGGCGGGTTCTCCGGGTCGATGCCGGCCTTCTTGAACAGGTCCTTGTTGTAGAAGATCATCACCGGGTTGGACTTCCACGGGATCTGGAAGTACTTCCCGCTCGGTGACTTGTACTGCTCGGCGACGTCTCCGCTGCGCGACTCGATGTAGTCGGTGCCGCCGTCGAAGTCGTCGAGGGCGACCAGGCCGCCCTGCTTCTCGAACTGCGGGACCGCAGCGGGGGAGGTGTTGAACACCAGGCACGGAGCGTTGCCCGCGGTGATGGCGGCACCGATCACCTCCTCGGACGTCTTGCCCGCCGGGATCTCCTGCGCGGAGACCTTCTGGTCCGGGTGGTCGGTGTTCCAGGCGGCGACCATCTGCTTGCCCCAGGCGATCTCCTCGGGGTTGTTCGAGAGCCAGACCTTGATCGGTCCGACGCCGGTGGCCGAGCCGCCCGAGTCGCCGGAGGAGCCCCCGCAGGAGGCAGTGGTCATCGCGAGTGTCAGTGCGGCCAACGAGGCGGCGGCGACCTTGGATCTCATGTGCTTCTCCATTCGAGTACGACGAGTACGACGAGTACGACGAGTGCGACGGGTGGTGCAGCGCCGGGGGCGCCAGGTGGGTGTGCGCAAGTACGGCGCTAGGACGGAGGCGCCGTGGACCCGCGCACGACCAGCCGTGGTGGCTCGAGCGCGGTCTCCCTGGCGGGGCGCTCCTCGATGAGGTCGAGCAGCCGGGTGGCGGCGGCCCGGCCCCAGCCGATGACGTCGGTGCTGACCGTGGTCAGGGCAGGCTGGACGTGAGCGGAGAGCTCGGTGTCCTCGTAGCCCACGATCGACAGCCGGCCCGGGACGTCGATGTCACGCGCGACCGCGACCGCGAGGCCCGCGATCGCCATCAGGTCGTTGGCGTAGACGATCGCCGTGGGCGGTTCGGCGAGGTCGAGGAGGTGGCGGGTGGCTGCCGCGCCCTCCTCGGCCGAGAAGTCGGTCTCGACGCACGGACCGTCAGGGAGCCCGGCCGCCCGCATGGTGGTCGACCAGGCGCGGCGGCGAGACTCGCCGTGCACCATCGCGCCCGGTCCGGCGACGTGACCGATGCGCGTGTGCCCCAGCGCGAGGAGGTGCTCGACGGCCGCGGCGACCCCGGGGGCGTCGTCGACGCCGACGGCGGGCCAGAACCCGTCGCCCAGGGCCGGACCGATGACCACCGCGGGAAGCCCGAGCTCGGCGAGCAGGGCAGGACGCGCGTCGTCGACGTACAGGTCGGTGACGAAGACGCCGTCGACGCGGCCGTCGTTCGCCAGCCGGCGATACGTCTCGTGCTCGCTCTCGTGCTCGGGGACCATCTGGAGCAGTAGGGCGTAGCCGGCCGGCGACAGCTCGCTCTCGAGTCCGGCGATGAACGAGGGGAAGAACGGGTCGGCACGCAGCGTCTCGGGCGCCCGTGCCATCACCAGGCCGACGGCCAGGGACCGGGAGACCGAGAGGGCGCGGGCGCGGGAGCTGGGGCTCCAGCCGAGCTCCCGAGCGGCCGCCAGGATGCGCTCTCGCGTCTCGGTGGAGATCCCGGGGCGGTTGTTGAACGCGAAGGACACGGCGCCCTTCGAGACACCGGCCCGGCGGGCGACGTCGTTGATGGTGGGGCGAGGCACCCCGTCACCTAAACCGGTTTAGTCGCGTCCTGTCAAGGGTTCCAGCCGGGTTCTGTCCGGTGTGGCGCGAGAGAGCGGAGCAACGGAGGGCCGAGGCCCGTCGTGACCGGACCCGGGCCGATGTGGTCTGATGTGCGCGTCGCGCGGCTCGGAACGGCGACGAACGAACGGGGGTTCGGATGGCACGCAGGTCTGCGGTCGACCGCGGCGACGACAGCGTCGTGGGCCGAGAGGGACGGGTGACCGGCACGGTCGGTCCCGGTCTCGTGGGTGAGGTGATGCTCCCCATCCGCGGCGGCAGCGAGGCGTTCAACGCCTACCCGTACGTCGGCACCGACACGCTCCCGATCGGCACGCTCGTGCGGGTCATGGAGTACGCCCAGCCCCGCATCGTGTACGTCTCCGCAGCGCTCTAGCGCTCTTCTCGGACAGGAACCCACTCTCATGACCACCCTCATCCTGGGCGCGGTCGCGCTCGCCGCCGTCCTCTTCGTCGTCCTCGTGTTCAAGATGATCTGGCGGGTCGCCGAGCCGAACGAGGCGCTGATCATCTCCGGCCTGGGCGCCCACGGCGAGACCCCGGCCGACATGCCGGGGGACACCGGCCGCGGCTTCAAGATCGTGGTGGGCCGCGGCACCGCGGTGATCCCCGGCTTCCAGACCGTACGCCGCTTCTACCTCGGTCTGCGCACCACGACGCTGACCGTCAAGGCCGTGTCGAGCCAGTCGATCCCGTTGACCGTCAAGGGTGTCGTGGTCTTCAAGGTCGCCGACGACAAGGCCAGCATCGCCAACGCCGCGCGGCGCTTCCTGGAGCAGAACGAGGAGACGCTCGTGAGCACCATCCACGAGCTGTTCGCCGGCCACCTGCGCGCGATCGTCGGCGGGATGACGGTTGAGGGCATGCTCCACGACCGCGAGTCGCTGACCGCGAACATCCGGACCTCTCTCGCCGACGACCTCGGCAAGCTGGGCCTGATCGTCGACTCGCTGCAGATCCAGGAGATCGACGACGAGGTCGGCTACATCAACAACCTCGGCAAGCCCCAGGCGGCCGCCATCGAAGCAGCCGCCCGTATCGCCAACGCCCAGCGCGACCAGGAGGCCACCCAGGCCGAGCAGGTCGCCAACGCCCGCAAGGCCGAGGCCGTCCGACAGTCCCAGATCGAGCAGGCCGGCTACCAGGCCGAGGTCGACACGGCCAAGGCCCAGTCCGCGCAGGCCGGTCCGCTCACGGAGGCCCAGGCCCGGCAGGAGGTCGTCCGGGCCGAGACCGCGGCGGCCGAGCTCGACGCCCAGCGCGCCGAGAAGGTGCTCGACACCCAGATCCGCAAGCCCGCCGACGCCGAGGCCTACCGCCAGATCACCCTCGCGGACGCCGAGCGGCAGGCGAAGATCGCCCGGGCCCAGGCCGAGGCCGAGGAGACCACCCTGCGCGGTGACGCACAGGCGCGGGCCACTGCCGCCACCGGTGAGGCCGAGGCGAAGGCGATCCAGGCCCGCGGGCTCGCCGAGGCCGCCGGCATCAAGGCCCGTGCGGAGGCGCTGGCCGAGAACCAGGACGCGGTGATCGCCCAGACGATCGCCGAGCACTACCCCGAGATCGTCAAGGCCGGCGCGTCGGCGCTCGGCAACATCGACAACCTCGTCGTCCTCAACGGCGCCCAGGGCATGGAGGACATGCTCGGGAAGGCGCTGACGATGGGTGGCGCGGGTCTCGGGCTCGCCCAGAGCCTGATCTCCTCGATCAAGACCAACGGCACCAGCGACGCGGCGGCGACCAACGGCACCGGGCCGGCCCCCACCGACTCGGTCGGCGTCTCGTCCTGACTCCGGCTGTGGGAGCCTTCCGCCGTGAAGGTCCTGGTCACCGGGGGAGTCCGGTCCGGCAAGTCCACCCACGCCGAGCACCTGCTCGCGCACGAGTCGACGGTGACGTACGTCGCTCCGGGGGCGACCCCCGAGGAGGACGCTGACCCGGACTGGGTGGCGCGGATCGCCGCCCACCGGGCTCGACGCCCGGCCCACTGGACCACGCTGGAGACCCGAGACCTGGCCGCGGGGCTGACCCGCGACGGCGCGGTCCTCGTCGACTGCCTCGGCACCTGGCTGACCGCGGTGCTCGACGAGGCCGAGCTCTGGGACGCGACGGCCGACGTCGTCCACGCCCACGTCAGCGCGCAGGCCGACGCGGCCGTCGCCGCGCTGCGCGGCGCGCCCGGTCCGGTCGTGCTCGTCACCAACGAGGTCGGCCTCGGCGTGGTGCCCGAGCACCGGTCCGGCCGGCTGTTCCGCGACCTGCTCGGGGTCGTCAACCAGCGCTTCGGGGCCGCCTGCGACGAGGTCCACCTCGTGGTCGCCGGCCGGGTGCTGCGTCTCTAGTCCGGGTCGTGCAACCGGAGCGCGGCGCGCCCCGTCGAACTGGCATGGGTGACGCTCGCACGCGGATGGGCCTGGTCGGGGCAGCCGTGCTGCTGCTCGCCTGCGCGGCCTGTGGCGATCGGTCGGACCCGCCGGGGACGTCGAACCAGAGCTGCGTCGGGCCGTACCTGAACGACCAGCCGGCGAGCGGGCCGTTCCGGGCCCCGGAGCCGACGGTGGCCCCCGGCGACACGATCACGATCCACGGCCACTGGTACACGAGCACGTGCAACGACACCGGCGGTGACGACCCGGAGCGGCCGCTGCCGGCGGTGCGTCTGACGCTGAGGCTGCCTGGCGGCGGTGCGCAGGAGCTCGGACCGTTCGACCCCGACGGCGAGGACATGGGGTTCTCGGTCCCGGTGCACGTGCCCCCGGACACCCCCGCGGGCACGGCGACGGTCCGCGACGACCGGGAGGACCCCGCGACCTACAGCTTCACCGTCGCGGACTAGCGCGGCTGCGTCGGCGGAGCGCTCGCCACGGTCACACGGCCGACCAGGTGAGCAGCGTGCACGCCAGCGCCACCTCGATCGCGGCGCCGAGCACGTCCCCGGTCACGCCACCGAACCGGTGCACCGTCCGGCGGGTCAGCGCCAGCACTGCGAGCCCGCCGGCCACCGAGAGGAGCAGCCCACCGGCCGCCGCGACGGGGACCGGAACCGTCCCGGTGACGGCGGCGCCGAGGCCGTCGGGCCGGGCGGCCGGGACCCGGGTGCAGCACACGATCCAGAGCGCGCACCGCGAGAGGCACACCAGAGCGCCGGCCAGCACGGCGTGCCAGCCGACCTCGACGTACGACGCCAACGCGGCCGCCTGGACGCCCAGCACCACCACGGTCGCCACGACACCGGCCGGCCCGCTGGTGCCCGACCGCATGACCTCGAGCGACCGGGCCCGGTCGTAGGACGCGGTCAGTCCGTCCGCGGTGTCGGACAAGCCGTCCCAGTGGAGGGCCCGCGAGCCCAGGGCGAGTGCCCCGACCGCGACGAACGCGACCGCGAGCTCGGGGAGCCGGGCGGCGGAGCCGGCGACCAGCAGGAGGGTCACCATCGCACCCAGCGGCAGCACGGCGAGCGGCGCGAGCAGCATCGCGTCGCGGGCGATGCGACGGTCCACCGAGGCGGGTGGCCGGACCGGCAACGCGGTCAGGGTCCCGACCGCGAGCCGCCAGGGGTCACCCACCGAGCTCGCTGAGCAGCGCGACGTCGCGGAGCACGGCGACCGCGCCGCGCAGCACCGGGACGGCGGCGACGGCGCCACTGCCCTCGCCGAGGCGCATCCCCAGGTCGAGCACCGGCTCCAACCCCATCTTGGCCAGCGCGAGCGCCTGGGCCGGCTCGGTGGAGCGGTGACCGGCCGCGAACCAGGCCGCGGCGCCGGGGTCGATCCGGTCCGCGGTCAGCGCGCAGGCCACCGCCATCAGCCCGTCCAGCAGCACAGGCACGCCCTGCCGGGCCGCCTCGAGGAGATAGCCCGTGCTTGCCGCCAGGTCCGCGCTGCTGAGCGCGGTGAGCGTCTCGACCGGGTCGTCGACGCGGTCGCCGGCGCGGGAGAGCGCCTGGTCGATGAGCTGTTCCTTGTGCGCGAGCGTGGCGGGGTCGACGCCGGTGCCACGGCCGGTCACCTCAGCTGCGGGCAGGCCGAGCGCGGCGGCGACAAGGGCCGCCGCCGGGGTCGTGTTGCCGATGCCCATGTCGCCGCTGATCAGCAGCTGCGCGCCCGCGGCGATCTCCTCGCGGGCGACGGCGGCACCGACCTCGAGGGCCGTCCTGGTCTCCTCGGTGCTGAGGGCGTCCTCGAGGTGGATGGCGCCCGAGGAGCGGCGGATCTTGAAGCGGCGTACGGCGTCCGGCACCCCGGCCAGGTCGTCGTCGACACCGAGGTCGAGCACGCGGACCGCGACGCCGTGGGCGGCCGCGAGCGCGCTGACCCCGGCCCGGCCGGCCACGAACGTGCGCACCATCGCGGCCGTGATCTCCGGCGGGTACGCCGACACGCCGTGCCGCGCGACGCCGTGGTCGCCGGCGAAGATCACCAGCCGGACGTTGGTGAGCTCCCGGGGTGGCACCGCGCCCTGACAGGCCGCGACCCAGACCGCGAGGTCGCCGAGGCGGCCGAGGGCGCCCGGCGGTGTCGCGAGGGCTCCGAGCCGCTCGCGAGCGGCGGTGGCGGCGTCGGGACGGGGCGGGGTGATCACGGGCGGCTCCTGGTCGGTGGGCGGGCGCTCACCGTAGCGCGGTGACGAGGCCCACTCGGCCCCGGACCTCGGCCCCTGCGCACGGCCGCGGCGGCCTACGCTGAGGCATGACCGACGCCGAGATCGTCCCCGGCGACCGGCCCGGCAGCCACGTTCTCCGCATGTCGGGCATGAACCAGTCGTACGTCGACCTCGACGACCCGACCCGGCTGGTCTTCGACTACGTCCGCCGGATGGCCGACGTCGTCGACGCCGCCGCGCCCGCGGGTGAGCCGGTGCGGATCGTGCACGTCGGCGGAGCGGGCCTGACCCTGCCGCGGTACGTCGCGGCGACGCGCCCCGGGTCCGCGCAGGTCGTGCTGGAGCCGGACGCGGTGGTGACCGAGCTGGTCCGCCGCGAGCTGCCGCTGCCGAAGCGCAGCGGCGTCAAGGTCCGCGCGGTCGACGGGCGCAGCGGTGTGGAGGGGCTCCGGGACGGCCACGCCCAGCTGCTGCTGCTCGACGCGTTCGCCGATGCGCGCGTGCCGGCCGAGCTGGTCACCGTCGAGTTCTTCGACGAGGTGGCGCGGGTGCTCGGCGACGGCGGGTTGTTCGTGCTGAACCTCACCGACCGGGCTCCCTTCGGCTGGACGCGCCGTGCGGTGGCCGGCCTGCGTCAGGTGTTCGGTTCGGTGGTGCTGACCGCCGAGCCGGCGACCCTGCGGGCGCGGCGGCTCGGCAACCTGGTGATCGTCGCCTCGCGGGGGCCGGTGCCGGTGGACGTGCTCGGCTCCCGGGCAGCGAGCGCGGCCGCGCCTTACCGGGTGCTGGACGCCCGGCAGGTCAGCGACGGCTTCGGCGGCGGGACGCCGTTCACCGACGCCGACACCGCGCCCTCGCCGCCTCCCGGTGGCTGACCGCGTCCGCGGTCACAGCAGGCGTCGCGACCGGGCGTCAGCACCGATCGGCGGCCAAGAGCCCCTGCAGCGCCTGGATCCCGCGCGAGGTGTGGCTCTTGACGGTCCCCTCGCCGATGCCCAGCTCGGCGGCGGTCTCGCTGACCGAGAGCCCGACCCAGTGCCGCAGGAGGACCGTCTTGCGCTGCATGGCGGGGAGCGCCTGCAAGGCCTCGAAGAGTGCGGACCGGTCCTCGGGGGCCAGGGGTTCGGGGGCCGGGGCGTCGTGGCCGTCGAGCCCGGGCCGCTCCCGGCGCCATGGCCGGCGGGACTCGTCGATGTCCGCCCGGACGATGATCGTCCGGGCGTACGCCTCCTCGTTGCCCCGGCGGCGGATCCGCGGCCAGGCGGCGTACAGCTTGACCAGCGCCGTCTGCACGAGGTCCTCGGCCTGGTGCCGGTCGCCGCACACGGCGTACGCGATGCGCGCCAGGTGGGCTCGGCGGGCCAGGACGAACTCGGCGAACTCCGCGTCGCGGTCGGGTCTGCTCATGAGGAGGCCTGGGCCGCGATCCAGTCCTCGAACGTCGGGGCGTCGACGCCGGGCTTCCCGGTCGCGAAGTCCATCCGGCCGGTGTTCGGTCCGGTCGGTTCCACCCGGCTCAGGTACCACGTGGTCGTGCCCTGGAACCGGATCTCGTAGGCGACGGAGAGCACCTCGGGCTCCCGGTGGAGCGCGTTGTCGACCTGCCGGAGGACCGTGACGTCGGGCGGGAAGGTCATCTGGCCGTCGCCACTCACGATCAAGAAGCCGTCACCCACGTGTCCGCGTGAGTCCCAGAACCGGTCCTCGCCGTTCGACGTGGGATCGAAGCGATAGGACTGCTCGAGGCCGCCGCTCGCAGGTCCGACGGTGGCTGGGTGCTCGGCCGTACGCCCGACAGCGGCGATGGATCCCGCCCCCGCCGCCAGCACGAGGGCGACGGCGACGGTCGCGGCCTGCGCGCGGCGCCGGCGGACGAGACGCTGTCCGCCGTGCAGGACGGACTCGAGGTCGGGGCCCTCGGGGCCCGCGGGGATGCCGCGCTCGAGGGCTTCGGTCAGGACGGTGGTGTCGGTCATGGTGTCCTCCTTCACCACTCAGACGGACCCAGCCGTGCGGTCCGTTGTCAGGACGTCGCGACGGAGTACGACGAGCTCCGGGCCGCCCGTACCCACAGCCTGCCACCTCCGGCGACGGGCCCCTCGGCGGCGAGCTCGCGCTTGAGGACCTTGTTGGTCGCGGTGCGCGGCAGGGTGTCGACCAGGCGCACGTAGCGCGGCCACGCCTTCGAGGAGAGATCTGGCTGGGCGGCGAGGAACTCCTCGAACCCGACCGGGTCGACGGGCTCACGCACCACGAGGGCGGCCATCACCTGGTCGCCGACCGACTCGTCGGGGACGGCGTAGACCGCGGCCTCGACGACCGCCGGGTGCCGCAACAGGATCCGTTCGACCGGGGCCGCGGCGAGGTTCTCGCCGTCGACCCGCAGCCAGTCGGCCGTGCGGCCGGCGAAGTAGACGAACCCGTCCGCGTCGCGGTAGGCGAGGTCGCCCGACCAGTACATCCCGGCGCGCATCCGATCCGCCTCGGCGTCCGGGTCGTGGTAGTAGCCGGCGAACGCCCCGGCTCCGATCGTGTTCACCAGTTCACCGGTCGCGGCGTCGGCGTTGAGCAGCACGCCGTCGGGGGCGAACTCCGCGTCCGGCGTCTCCTGCATCGTCACGGGATCGAGCACCTTGACGCCCTCGACCGGCCGGCCGAGGCTGCCGGGAGGCATCTCCGGGACGCGCTGGACGATCACGGCGTTCTCGGTCGAGGAGTAGGAGTCGACGACCGTGCAGCCGAAGCGCCGGGCGAACCCGTCGATGTCGCGCTCGTTGGCCTCGTTGCCGAACACCAGCCGCAACGGGTTGTCGGCGTCGTCGGGCCGCTCGGGCGTCGCCATCACGTAGGTCAGCGGCTTGCCGACGTAGTTCGCGTACGTCGCGCCGTGCCGGCGCACGTCCCGCAGGAACCCCGACGCCGAGAACCGGCGGGCCAGCGCCACCGTCGCGCCCGACGCGAGCGCGGGTCCCCAACCGGCCATGATCGCGTTGGAGTGGAACATCGGCATCGAGACGTAGGCGACGTCGTCCGGGCCGAGGCCGAACCGCTCGGACAGGAACTGCCCCGGGTGCGCGACCTTGGCCTGGGTGACGTTCACCGCCTTGGGCTCCCCGGACGTGCCCGAGGTGAAGATCAGCATCATCAGGGTGTCCGGCCGCACCTCGGCGTCGGGGATCGGCGCCGCCCGGTGCGCCTCCACCAGTGCCTCCCACTCGGGCCCGTCCGCGAGCAGCACCGGCACGTCGGTGTCGCCGAGGAGCGCGGCGTACGTCGCGTCCGTCACGACGACCTGCACGTCGGCGCGGACGATGTCCGCAGCGAGCGCGGGTCCCCGGCGGGTCGGGTTGAGCCCCACCACGACGTGGCCGCCGAGCGCGGCGCCGCCGAGCAGGAACGCGAACTCCGGGAGGTTGTCGAGCAGCACGCCGACGTGCGGCGGTGTGCCTGCCGGGAGGAGCGCCGCCAGGAGCGCGGACCGCACGCAGGACTCCCGCACCACCTCGGCCCAGGTCCAGGCGTCGTCCTCGAACAGCAGGCCGGGGGAGTTGTCTTCGGCCCGAGCGAGGAGCTGGTCCCGGACCGTGGGCATGGTGGTTTCGAGGCTCAGGCCTGGCGGCCTTCGCACCTCAACCACCGTGCCGGCTCGGGCCTGGCGGCCTTCGCACCTCAACCACCGTGCCGGCTCGAAGGGAGCCTCGAGACCACCACCGCCACGGCTGCGATCACGCCGGTTCGGCCGCGAGGGCTCGTCCGACGTTCAGGGCCTGCTCGGTGGTACCGCCGTGGAGGAACTCGAAGCGCTTGGCGCTGGTGAAGTAGCGGTGCGCCTCGCCATCGAGGTCGATGCCCACGCCGCCGTGGACGTGCACGGTCGTGTGGGCGAGCCGGTGGCCGGCGTCCGCGGCCCAGAGCTTCGCGATCGCGACCTCGGTGTCGGCCGGGAGCCCCTCCTCGAGCCGCCAAGCCGCCTGCCACAGGGTGAGCCGCTGGCCGAGCACGTCGATGTAGCCGTCGGCGAGGCGCTGGGAGACCGCCTGGAACGTGCCGATCGGCCGGCCGAACTGCTCGCGCGTCTTCGCGTACGACGAGGTCAGCCGCAGCGCGCCCTCGGTGATGCCGAGCTGCTCCGCGCACCCGGCGAGCAGCATCAGCAGCCGCAGCCGGTGGTCCGCGGCGCCGTCCGCGTCCCCGACCAGCCGGTCCGGTCCGACGGTCACGCCGTCGAGGTCGAGGCGGGCGACGGCGTCGCGGTCGGAGAACGTCTGGGCGACCACGGTGACGCCCGCGTCGCCGGGCTCGACCAGGAAGACCCCGACGCCGGTCGGGGTGTCGGCGGGGACGAGGAACGCGTCGGCGTACGGCCCGGCCGGGACGATCGCCTTGCTGCCGGTGAGCCGGTAGCCGTCGCCGTCGGGGGTCGCGACGGTCGTCGGACGCGACGGGGCGTAGGCCCGGTCCTCGGCGATCGCGGCGGTCAGGACGTGGGCGCCGGTGGCCGCACCCGGCAGCCACCGCGCGCGGAGGTCGTCCGAGCCGAGCTCGGCCAACAGCCGGGCGGCCGGTCCGTGGGCGGCCAGCGGCACCGGCGCGACCGTGCGGCCCACCTCGACGAGCACCCGGCACAGCTCGACGAGGCCGAGCCCGGCGCCGTCGTGCTCCTCGGGAAGGGCGAGCCCGAGCAGGCCCGCCGAGCCGAGCTCGGCCCACAGCTCCCGGTCGAAGCGGTCGCCTGCTGCCTCGACGGCCTTGAGCCGGTCGTTGGTCGCGCGGTCCCGCAGGATGCTCGCCGCGAGCTCGGCGGCCTCGTCCTGCTCGGGGGTGAAGGTGAAGTCCATGATTACCTCTTCGCCGCGGGCAGTCCGAGCCCGACGTAGCCGATGATGTCGCGCTGGATCTCGTTGGTGCCGCCGCCGAAGGTCATCACCAGCGCCGAGCGGTAGTAGCGCTCGAGGCGACCCGCGAGCACCGCGCCCTCGGAGTCGCCGGTGATGCCGGCGTTGGGGCCGACGACCTCCATCAGCGACCGGTAGACCTCGGTGGCCAGCTCGGAGCCGTAGATCTTGGTCGCCGACGCCTCCGCGGGGGAGAGGGCGACGCCCGCATCGGCGTCCGCGGCGAGCTTCCAGTTGATCAACGAGAGCGCCTCGGTGCGGGCGTGCGCCCGGCCGAGCGCGATCTGCACCCACTCGGAGTCGATGACCCGCTGGCCGTCCGGGTTCTTCGTCTCCTGCGCCCACCGCCGCACCATCTCGATCGAGTGCGTCAGGGGCGCGGAGGAGGTGAGCGCGACCCGCTCGTGGTTGAGCTGGTTGGTCATCAGCGACCAGCCGCCGTTGAGCTCGCCGACGAGGTTGCCGTAGGGCACGCGCACGTCCTCGTAGTACGTCGCGCTCGTGCTCACCCCGGCCACCGTGTGCACGGGCGTGTAGGAGAAGCCGGCAGCGTCGGCGGGGACCAGAATCATCGAGAGCCCCTTGTGGCGGGGCAGGTCGGGGTCGGTGCGGCACGCGAGCCAGATCCAGTCGGCGTACTGGATGAGCGAGGTCCACATCTTCTGGCCGTTGATCACCCACTCGTCGCCCTCGCGTACCGCCTTGGTCTTCAACGAGGCGAGGTCGGTGCCGGAGCCGGGCTCGGAGTAGCCGATCGAGAAGTGCAGGTCACCCGCGAGGATCCGGGGCAGGAAGTAGTCCTTCTGTTCCTGCGTGCCGTAGCGCATGATCGTGGGCCCGACGGTGTTGAGCGTCAGATAGGGGATCGGTACGCCGGCCACCGCGGCGACGTCGGTGAAGATCAGCTGCTCGATCATCGAGCGGGCCTGCCCGCCGTACTCCTCCGGCCAGCCGATCCCCAGCCAGCCGTCGCTCCCGAGGCGGCGGATCACGTCCTTGTAGACGCCCGCCTCGCCGAACTCGCCGGTCGCCGACGCGAGCCCGGCCTTGACCTCGGGGGTGACCAGCGCGGCGAAGTACTCGCGCAGCTCCTCGCGGAGCCTCTCCTGCTCGGGTGTGAGGGCGATGTGCATCGGGGCTCCGTGGGAGTGTGGCGGTGGGAAGGTGAGGCGTGGCGCTGGCAACGGCGTCCCAAAAACTATAACCTGTTCTCGTTTTGGTCCACCGTGTCTGGAGGCGCGTCATGAGCGACACCCCCTCGAGCGTTCGAGCCCTCGACCAGGGCAAGCCGCCGGAGCGCTTCGCGCGCGGCTGGCACTGCCTGGGCCTGAAGGAGACGTTCGCGGACCGCAAGCCGCACGCGGTCGACGCCTTCGGCACCAAGCTCGTGGTCTGGCAGGACACGCAGGGCGACGTCAACGTCCTCGACGCCTACTGCCGGCACATGGGAGGCGACCTGACGCAGGGGTCGGTCAAGGGCGACGAGGTCGCGTGCCCGTTCCACGACTGGCGCTGGGGTGGCGACGGCAAGTGCAAGGCGATCCCCTACGCCCGCCGGGTCCCGCTGCGCGCCCGCACCGAGAAGTACCCCGTGGTCATCCGCAACGGCCAGGTGCTGATCTGGCACGACGTGGAGGGCTCCGCGCCCGACCACGACATCCTGCCGCCGGAGCTGCCCGGGGTGATGGACGGCGAGTACACCGACTGGTTCTGGAACGTCGTCCCCATCGAGGGCTCCAACTGCCGTGAGCTGATCGACAACGTGGTCGACATGGCGCACTTCTACTACGTG
Source organism: Nocardia sp. 149-1B (assembly GCF_057747975.1). Classification (NCBI taxonomy): domain Bacteria; kingdom Bacillati; phylum Actinomycetota; class Actinomycetes; order Mycobacteriales; family Nocardiaceae; genus Nocardia; species Nocardia sp. 149-1B. The sequence goes on along the minus strand of NZ_CM173233.1, from coordinate 2,343,939 downwards.
CACTTCTCGTTCCCGACCAGCTTCCGCAACGTCTTCGAGGGCACCCAGGCCACGCAGTACATGCAGTCCAAGGGACGCCCCGACAAGAGTGGCGGGTACGGCGACGCCGAGCTGTTCCTCAAGTCCGAGGCGACCTACTTCGGGCCGGCGTACATGGTCAACTGGCTCGACGTCGACTACAAGGGCTTCGAGACCGAGGTCATCCTGATCAACTGCCACATCCCGACCGGGCCCGACTCGTTCACGCTGCAGTACGGCATCACCGTGAAGAAGCCCGAGGGCCTCGACGACAAGACCGCCCAGTACATCGCGAAGAAGTACGCGCAGATGTTCGGCGACGGGTTCCTCCAGGACGTGCACATCTGGAAGAACAAGGTGCCGGTGCAGAACCCGCTGCTCTGCGAGGAGGACGGGCCGGTCTACCAGCTGCGTCGCTGGTACGAGCAGTTCTACGTCGACAAGGCCGACATCGCCCCCGAGATGGTCGACCGGTTCGAGTTCGAGGTCGACACCACCAAGGCCAACGAGTACTGGCAGGAGGAGGTCGCGGAGAACCTCGCCCGCAAGGCCGAGGAGGACGCCGCCGGTGAGTCCGGCGCGTCCGCGGAGTCGCCGCAGATCATGACGGGTACCTGAGTGCGATGGCGTCCTTCGTCCCGACCAGTCCCGACACGCTCGAGGACCAGCGGCTCTACACCTCCGCCCGGCTGGTCGAGGTGGCCTGTCTCGACTGCCTCGCCCGCGTGGGCGTGAAGAAGAACAGCGAGCACCACACCTCGATCCAGTGGACCTCCGAGGCCCGGCGGCAGTGCCCCGAGCTCGCGCGCCGTGCGGATGCCCGCTCGGCCCACGCGAGCTGTCCGCGCCTGCTCGCGAGCATCGAGGCCGCCGTACGCGACGGTCAGGTCTCGATCGGTGCCGAGGACGGTTGGTGAGTGTGGACGAGCCGTCCTTCGAGCTTCGGGTCGTGGGCGTGGTCGAGGAGACCGCCGACGCGCACTCGATCTCGTTCGAGGTGCCCGCTGACGCGGCCGACGGCTTCGCGTACAAGCCGGGCCAGTTCCTGACCCTCGCCGTGCCGAGCGAGCTGACCGGGGTCGCGGCGCGCTGCTACTCGCTGTCGAGCAGCCCTCTCGACGACGGTCCGCTGACGATCACCGTCAAGCGGACCGCGGACGGCTACGCCTCCAACTGGCTGTGCGACAACGTGCGCGAGGGCGACACGGTGCGGATGCTCCCTCCCAGCGGGATCTTCACCCCGGCCAACCTGGATGCCGACCTGCTGCTGTTCGCGGGCGGCAGCGGCATCACGCCCGTCATGTCGATCACCCGGACCGCGCTGCAGCGCGGCAGCGGGCGCATCGTGCTGTTCTACGCCAACCGCGACGAGCGGTCCGTGATCTTCGCCGCCGAGCTCTCCCGGCTGGCCGCGGAGCACCCCGACCGGCTGCTCGCCGTGCACTGGCTGGAGTCGGTGCAGGGGCTGCCCAGCCAGGAGCAGGTCAAGGCGTTCGCTGCCGCCTACACGTCGTACGACGCGTTCGTCTGCGGGCCTGCGCCGTTCATGAAGATGGCCGTGGCCGCGCTGAAGGAGCTGGAGTTCCCCCGGGGGCGCCGACACCAGGAGAAGTTCATCTCGCTCGGTGGCAACCCGTTCGGGGACCTGCACGACCAGGAGGTCGCCGAGCACGAGATCGAGGACGCCGAGCACGACCCGGACGACACCGAGGCAGCCGAGGCCGCCGATCCGGTCGCAGACGAGGACCAGCCGCAGGGCCCGGTCACCCTCGAGGTGGAGCTCGACGGCCAGCAGTACGTCTTCGACGACTGGGCGCCCGGCACCAAGATGCTCGAGCACCTGGAGTCCAAGGGCGTGAAGGCGCCGTACTCCTGTCGTGAGGGCGAGTGCTCGGCGTGCGCGGTCCGGCTGCTCGAGGGCGAGGTCAAGATGCTCCACAACGACGTCCTCGACGACGAGGACATCGCCGAGGGCATCCGCCTGGGCTGCCAGGCCGTACCCGTCACCGACACGGTGAAGGTCACCTACCACTGAGGGCTGATCGTCGCCGGTCAGGCAGGATGCCGGCGGCGAAGGGGTCAACTCGCCGCATTTCTGGTCTAGCCCGCAGGGGTGGACTTCGGCTCGCGGCGTAACGCTGTACGCGTCGGGGGCGTTGCCCGGTCGACAACGACCTCCGCCGACCGGCTGGAGACCCGGAAGGAGGACGAGCGATGCTGCTCGGGCTGTGCCTGATCACAGTGATCTGCCTCGGTCTGGCGATCGCCGGCACCGCCGCCCCGGACGCCGGGCGGGGCTCCCGTCGACGCGACCTCGAGCTGCAGCGACACCCCGAGCGTGTCCAGCACGCCGACGTGGAAGCGTTGCTGATCGCCGGGGGAGTGTCGGCCCCGACGGTCGAGCGGGTGATGAAGCTCGCCCGGTCTCGGCGGTTCTCCGCGCGCACCATGTGGCGCTGGATCGCCGCGCACGGCGCCGAGCGGCTCGTCGTCGTCATCGACGCCGGCGTGGCCGAGGACGCGATGCTCGAGCACCTGGACGCCGGATCCGCGCCGCGTTGGGAGTCGCTGCGAGTCTTCGCGCGCCTCAGCGACGACAGTCTCCCGGCCGGGATGCCCCTCGCCGAGCTGCTCGACCTCGACACCATCCCGACGCTCGACGACCTCACCTTCCCCACCGACCTGGCCGACTGGTCCACCGACGCCGCCGCGTCGAGCGCCGACCCCGGTCGCGGCCCCCTGCCCACGGCCGAGTGGGACACCGACGGCGACGGCGGCTGGTCCTCCGTCGCCTGAGCGTCGCCGCTCAGCTGTCGGCGTGTCTGCGGGTTTCGGCTGCCAGCAGCCGAACCCCGCGACCTTCACCAGCCCCGCGTCCTCCACTCGGGCAGGGAGGGCCGCTCGGCGCCGAGGGTGGAGTCGTCGCCGTGGCCGGGGTAGAACCACGTGTCGTCGGGGAGGCGCTGGAAGATCTTGGTCTCGACCTCGTCGATGAGCTGGGCGAAGGCCGCCTCGTCGCCGAACGTGTTGCCGACGCCGCCGGGGAACAGCGAGTCGCCCGTGAAGAGGTGCGGGTGACCGGCGGGGTCGTCGTACAGCAGGGCGATGGAGCCGGGAGTGTGGCCGGCCACGGCGATCACCGACAGGGTGCAGTCGCCGACCGCGACCGTGTCGCCCTGGGTGACCGGCCGCGTCACCGGGACGCCGGTCTGGTCGGTGACCGCCTGAGCGTCGGGCGCGCCGACGACGACGGTCGCGCCGGTCGCGGCGACGACCTCGGCGAGCGCGCGGTGGTGGTCCCAGTGCTGGTGGGTGGTGATGACCGTGGTGAGCCCGGTGTCGCCGATCAGCGGCAGCAGCGTCGCGGGCTCGGCGGCCGCGTCGATGAGCACCTGCTCGCCGGTGTGGCGGCACCGCAGGAGGTAGCAGTTGTTGGACATCTGCTCGTCGACCGCGACCTTGGTGATCGTCAGGTGGGCGAGCTCGCGCACGTCCGGTCCGCCGCCCGGCGTCACGTGTCCTGTGTAGTCGCTCATCACCACTCCTCGATCCGCGGCAGGTCGCCGTTGTCGCTGGTCAGTCCCTCGCCGTTGCCGCGACCGGTCAGCCACCACCCGAGGTCGGCAGCCGCGCCGGAGACGGTCGGGCCGGCGCCGAAGCTCCAGGTGCGCTGCAGGTCGGTTGCGTACGCCGAGAACCCGGAGTCGGCCGCACCGCGGTCGAGCATCGAGTCCAGCAGGTAGGTCGCGAACGCCGTCGGCCAGTCGTGGCGGTCGTACCCGGCGTCGAGGTCGGCGTGGTGGATCTCCACCTCGCGCAGCCGCATGCCCGGGACGGCCGAGGCGGGGAAGGACCGCCCGCCGGGGACCCGCTCGATGCGGGACTCGACGGCGTCGGGCGGGACCGCGGCCAGGGCGTCCGCCAGCTCGGTGCACGCCCCGAGGAGCCGGGCGCGGACGGCAGCCGGCTCGTCGTTGGCGAGGTCCTCGATGTCCGCGTCCCGCGCCTCCTGGGAGGTGTACATCGGCGCCGGGCGACCGTCCACGAGGCCCGTGAGCGCGCCGGCCAGGGCCTCGGCGTTGAGCGCGAGGTGGGCCAGCACGTGGGCGCGGGTCCAGTCGGGCAGTGCGCTCGGGGCCGCGTGGTCGGAGTCGGGGAGACCGTCCGCGGTGCGGATCAGTCGCCGGGTCGCCTCGGCCAGCAGGTCCACGGGGGCCTCGGGTGCCACGGGCGAGGGGGCGTCGTCGGGATCGGCCATGCCCCCATCCTGCCGGACGGGGCACTGTCGGTGGGCCGTGAGATCGTGGGGAACACGGGCGGGTCCGGGATGGTTGTGCCTGGTTCGCACCGGGTACGATGGCGAACACCTGTTCGAACGCGCACGTCGACACGAGGGACCGAGGGGACAACGCAGTGGCGGACCAGCTCATCATCCGGGGGGCCCGGGAGCACAACCTCAAGGACGTCTCGATCGACCTGCCCCGTGACTCCCTGATCGTCTTCACGGGTCTGTCCGGGTCCGGCAAGTCCTCCCTCGCCTTCGACACGATCTTCGCGGAGGGCCAGCGCCGCTACGTCGAGTCGCTGTCGGCGTACGCCCGCCAGTTCCTCGGCCAGATGGACAAGCCGGACGTCGACTTCATCGAGGGGCTCTCGCCCGCGGTGTCGATCGACCAGAAGTCGACCTCCAAGAACCCTCGCTCCACGGTCGGCACGATCACCGAGGTCTACGACTACCTGCGCCTGCTCTACGCCCGCGCGGGCCGTCCGCACTGCCCGACGTGTGGGGCGCCGATCGAGCGGCAGACGCCGCAGCAGATCGTCGACCGCATCCTCGCGCTCGAGGAGGGGCGGCGCTTCCAGGTGCTCGCGCCGGTCATCCGGGGCCGCAAGGGTGAGTACGTCGAGCTCTTCAAGCAGCTCCAGACCCAGGGGTTCTCCCGGGCCCGCGTCAACGGCGAGACGCACTCCCTCGACGAGCCCCCCAAGCTCGACAAGCAGAAGAAGCACACGATCGAGGTGGTCGTCGACCGGCTCAAGGTCTTGGACTCCTCCAAGCGCAGGCTCACCGACTCGGTCGAGACCGCGCTGCAGCTGGCCGGCGGCCTGGTGCTCTTCGACTTCGTCGATCTCAGCGCGTTGGACCCGCACCGCGAGCTGCGGTTCAGCGAGAAGATGGCCTGCCCCAACGAGCACCCGATCGACACCGACGAGCTCGAGCCGCGCTCGTTCTCGTTCAACTCGCCGTTCGGAGCCTGCCCGGCCTGCCACGGACTCGGCACCCGCATGGAGGTCGACCCCGAGCTGGTGGTCCCCAACCCGCAGGCGACCCTCGGCGAGGGCGCGATCCAGCCGTGGAGCCAGGCCCACGTGGCCGACTACTTCCTGCGACTGATGGGTGCGCTGGGCGAGGAGCTCGGCTTCGACCTCAACACGCCGTGGGAGGACCTCTCGGCCAAGGCGCAGCGCTCGATCCTCGACGGCCACTCCACCAAGGTGCACGTCGTCACCCGCAACCGTTACGGCCGCCAGCGTGCTTACTACGCCGAGTTCGAGGGCGTGCGCACCTACGTCGAGCGTCGGCACCGCGAGGCCGAGTCCGACACGAGCCGTGAGCGCTTCGAGGGCTTCATGCGCGAGGTGCCCTGCCCGACCTGCGCCGGGAGCCGGCTGAAGCCGGTCTCGATGTCGGTCACGCTCGGCGGCTCGCTGCAGGACGGCGGCAAGAACATCGCCGAGGTCTGCGCGATGCCCATCAACGAGACCGCCGACTACCTGCGCCACCTCGAGCTGACCGCGCGCGAGCGCCAGATCGGCGAGCGGGTGCTCAAGGAGATCCAGGAGCGGCTCAACTTCCTGCTCGACGTCGGGCTCGACTACCTCTCGCTCGACCGGCCGTCCGGGTCGCTGTCGGGCGGCGAGGCCCAGCGGATCCGGCTCGCGACCCAGATCGGTGCCGGCCTGGTCGGCGTGCTCTACGTGCTCGACGAGCCCTCCATCGGGCTGCACCAGCGCGACAACCACCGGCTGATCGAGACCCTGCTGCGGCTCAAGGACCTCGGCAACACCCTGATCGTCGTCGAGCACGACGAGGACACCATCCGCGTCGCCGACTGGGTCGTCGACATCGGGCCCGGCGCGGGTGAGCACGGCGGTCAGGTCGTCCACAGCGGCAGCGTCGAGGACCTGTTGCGCCACCCCGACTCCATGACGGGGCAGTACCTCTCCGGTCGCCGGGAGATCCCGGTGCCGGAGGTGCGCCGGCCGCGCACCAAGGGCCGAGACCTGACCGTCCACGGGGCCCGCGAGCACAACCTGCGCAACGTCGACGTGTCGTTCCCGCTCGGCCTGTTCGTGGCCGTGACGGGGGTCTCGGGCTCGGGCAAGTCGACGCTGGTCAACGACATCCTCTACACCTCGCTGGCCAAGCAGATCTACAACGCTCGTGCGGTGCCCGGCCGACACCAGAAGATCAGCGGCCTCGAGCACGTCGACAAGGTCATCCACGTCGACCAGTCGCCGATCGGGCGCACCCCGCGCTCCAACCCGGCGACCTACACCGGGGTCTTCGACCACATCCGCAAGCTGTTCGCCTCCACCCCGGAGGCCAAGATGCGGGGCTACCTGCAGGGGCGGTTCTCGTTCAACGTCAAGGGTGGTCGCTGCGAGGCGTGCGCGGGCGACGGCACGATCAAGATCGAGATGAACTTCCTGCCCGACGTCTACGTCCCGTGCGAGGTCTGTCACGGCGCCCGCTACAACCGCGAGACGCTCGAGGTCCACTACAAGGGCAAGACGATCGCCGAGGTCCTCGACATGCCCATCGAGGAGGCGGCCGAGTTCTTCGCGGCCGTCCCCGCCATCGCACGCCACATGAAGACCCTCGTCGAGGTCGGCCTCGGCTATGTCCGGCTCGGCCAGCCGGCCACCACGCTCTCGGGTGGTGAGGCCCAGCGGGTCAAGCTCTCCTCCGAGCTGCAGAAGCGCTCCACCGGCCGCACGGTCTACGTGCTCGACGAGCCGACGACCGGACTGCACTTCGAGGACATCCGCAAGCTCTTGCTGGTGCTCGGCCGGCTGGTCGACCAGGGCAACACCGTGCTGGTGATCGAGCACAACCTCGACGTGATCAAGACCGCCGACTGGCTCATCGACATGGGCCCCGAGGGTGGGTCGCGCGGGGGCATGGTCGTGGCCGAGGGCACGCCGGAGTCGGTCGCGGCCGACCCGGGCAGCTACACCGGCCAGTTCCTCGCCCCGTTGCTGGAGGGTCGGGCCGCCAAGCAGCCGGCGCGCCGTGCCACCCCCGCGAAGACGGCGGCCAAGAAGACGGCCGCGAAGAAGACGGTCGCGAAGACGGCAGCGGCCAAGAAGGCAGCGGTCCGCAAGGCGGGCTGACCGGCACACATCACGAGTCCCGCTCCGGCGTGCTACGGCGGACCTCCGGGCGGCGGACCTCCGGGCGGTGAACCTCCGGGCCGTGGGAGCCGTTTGTAGGGTGAAGATTCAACGACCGCCACCGAGAGGACGACCGTGAGCATGGGGATGACGCGCCGACAGACACTGACCGGAGCAGCCGTGGTGGGCGTGGGAGCTCCGCTGCTCGCCGCGTGCGGCGCAGGTTCCGGAGGCGACGCCACGGGAAGCGACCCGTCGGTGAGCGCGGGGCAGCAGATCGGCCCGGCGTCCGAGGTCCCGGTCGGCGGCGGCACGATCTTCCCCGACCAGAAGCTCGTGGTCACCCAGCCGACCAAGGGTGAGTTCAAGGCCTTCTCCTCGATCTGCACCCACGCCGGCTGTCCGGTGACCACGGTCGAAGGCGGCACGATCGACTGCCACTGCCACGGCAGCAAGTTCTCCATCGAGGACGGATCGGTCGCCAACGGTCCCGCGACCAAGCCGCTGCCTGAGGTCAAGGTGAGCGTCGAGGGCGGTCAGGTCACCACGGCCTGAGCCGAGGTCGGGCCATGGTGACCTGACCCTCGCTGCGGAGCCGATCAGTCGACGTCCGCACCCGGGAGCGCGGCGCCGGGAACCTCGCCGGGCAGGTAGATCTTCGGGTCACCCGGGTAGGGCAGGTCCCAGTGGTGCGCGTCGTACCACGTGTACCGGTTCATCTGCTCCGGGTTCGCGTAGTCCGCCCGCGCGTGCGCGCCGGTCAGGTGCTGCCGGTCCGCCCAGCGCTGCCAGGCGGCCGCGTACGACCGGTGTGCCGCCGGAACCGGGCGGGCCCGCACCGCACCGGGGCCGGTCGGGGTGTCGAGGCCGCACGCGGGTGCGGTCGCGATGTTCTCGGTGAGCGGGATGCGATTGGGCCGCGCGGAGTACGCCGTGAAGTCGGGTCGGGACCCGAACGCGTCGAACATGGGGGTGGCCGCGGCGACCTTCTGGTTGAGGGGCTCGGCACCGAGGATCTGCTCGATGGTCCGGACCATGGATAGCTGGGAGTAGTACGTCGAGACCGTCCGGCCGTGCGTGGCCCACGGGCTGATCACCTGGATCGGGGCACGGTGCCCGTCGACGTGGTCCGCGCCGTTCTGGCTGTCGTCCTCGACCACGAAGATCGCCGAGTCGTGCCAGTACCGGCTGTGCGAGATCGTGTCGACGATCTTGCCGAGCGCGAGGTCGCCACCGGCGACCTCGGCGCGAGCGGACACCGGGCCGCCCGTGTGGTCGTCGGAGAGCCAGATCATGTTGAAGTCGGCGGGCCCGTGCTGGCGGAAGTCCTGCTTCCAGATCTGGTAGCGGTAGAGGTCGGGGATCGACAGGTCGAACGGCGGCGAGGTCGGGTTGGTGATCGCGTTCAGCGACGGGATCACCGATCCGTAGTCGCCTTTCAGGTCGGAGGTCGTGAGCTGAGCGGGGTCGCCACCCTGGTCGACGCTGGTGGCCGCGCAGTAGTACTGCTGCCAGGTGCCGGCGGGCTTGCCCTCGGTGTAGAGGAACTCACCGTAGTTGCGGGCGGTGTTGCCCGCGCCCTGGATCGCGGTCCACAAGAAGCCGGAGCGCTGGTGACCGAGGACGTCCTCCTCGGTGTCGTAGCTGCGGATGTACTGGCCGGCGCTCGACTCGGTGTACTCGGGGTTGTCGCCCTGCATCAGCCAGTTGTGGCCCTCGGCCGAGTTGGTGCCGACGTCGTAGGTGTTGTCGTACAGGCCGAACTGGCGCGACAGCGCGTGGGTGTTCGGCGTGACGTCCGCGCCGAACTGCGCGAGCGACGCGTCGCCGTCGCCCTCGGGCATGTCGCCCTGCACCTGGTCGTAGGTGCGGTTCTCCTTGACCACCATGAACACGTGCTTGATCGTCGACGGATCTCCGATCCGCTCGGGGACCGGGACAGGCCGGGCCGGGCGTCCGGTGGCGTGCCGGACGTCGGCGTTGGCGTCGCCCCAGCCGTTCTGCCGGAAGACCGTCGGCGTGTAGGTGTCGCGGATCTCGAGGTCCGAGGGGAGCTGGAAGCGGGTGAGCGACGCCGTGGTGCCGTGCGTGCCGTGGCCGGTCGCGGGGTTCGTACCGTAGCCGGCGGTGAACGTCAGCAGCGGGCCGCGGGCGTCGATGCCGCGACGGTTGGACACCACGAGGTCGCCGCCGACCGCGAACACGTCCTCGGGGTAGTAGTCGGTCGGGAGCAGCCCGACGTAGCTGACCGGGTCCAGTGCGTTGCGTCCGAGGCGGTAGACCGCGATCGCGTTCGCACGGCCCAGGCTGACGAGCAGGCGACCGTCCTGGACCGTGATGCCGTCGGGCTCGTAGCCGATCCGCGAGCCGCGCCAGGGCTGGGTCGCGATCGTCTGGACGACCCGACCGCGGGAGGTGTCGATGACCGAGACCGTGTCGTCGTTGGTGTTGGCGACATAGAGCACGCCGTCGGCGTCGTACATCGCCGTCGGGTGCAGCCCGACCGGGATCTGTCCCACGGGCGCACCCGGATCGGTGATGTCGATCGTGCTGAGCGCGCCGGTCGTCGACGTACCTCGCACCGGGTCAGCCGGGACGTCCGTGCCGTACGACCCGATCGTGGTGTCGCCCGGGCGGGCGCGTCGCCCGCCCTCGTCGCTGACGTAGAGGGTGTTCCCGACCAGCTGCAGCTGCCGGGGCGCGATCCCCACGTCCCAGGTGTGTTGGATCGTGCCGGTCGCAGCGTCGAGGGCGACCACGGTGTTCTGGCCGTTCACCGCGGCATACAGCGTGGCGGCGTCGGCGGAGAAGGCCAGCCCGGCGGTGAGCGCCTGCTGGCTCCCTACGGTCGGAATGGTGACCTTGGTGCCGGTGCCCAGGGTGCCGTCCGCGTTGACCGGAAACCGGGTGAGCCCGGTGGCGTTCGGCATCCAGAGCGTCGAGCCGTCGGGGGAGTAGAGAGGGCCCTCCTGGCCGACGTTGTTGTCGGTGAGGCGGGCGTCCACCCCGGCCGCGGTGCCGCCGCGCCAGATGAGCCGGTAGGAGGAGAGGTCGAAGATCTGCAGCGAGACCGAGCGGTCGGCGGACGTCGCGGCCAGGAACCGGCCGTCCGGGCTGACCGTGGAGCCCATGAACTTGCCGTACGGCGTCATCAGCCGCTCGCCGAGGGGCGCAAGCGCCTGGTCGGAGGAGATCTGGAGCCCGTTGGAGTACTCCGTCCCGACCTGGTGCTGACCGAAGCCGGCCGTCGTGGCGTAGGCCACGCCGCCGGTGACCGCGAGGGCCAGTCCGCCGGCGATGACGGCCGACGCCTTGCGGGGGAGGCGCCGGCTGGCGGGCCGCCCCACGCGGTTGCGCGTCACGTTCATGCTGATCCTTTCCGAGAGGTGAGCAGGTCGACGAAGCCGTCGAACTGCCAGAGGGGGTTGGGTGCATCGCCGGTGGCGGTGCGGATCTGGAAGTAGCCGTTGACCTCCTTGGGCCCGTCACCGTCGGCGACGAACCGGCCGTCCGCGGCGACGTCGAGCTGGTAGATCGCCGTGCCGGTGGCGGTCGCCCCCGGCAGCGTCCAGGTCACGACGCAGCGCCAGTCGGCGCCGGGCCCGGCGTCCTCGACGCGGTCGCCGCCCTTGTCGCACCGCGCCGTCGTGTGGAGCTCGTCCTCACGGACCGCGGGTCGGTGCAGCTCACGGGTCTGCAGCACGTAGAGGTGGGAGAACGACGTCCCCAGCGCGGTCTCGAGCTTCGCCCGGTCGATGCCCGAGCCCCAGGCGTCCGTGGTGGCGCCGACCACGGCGGACGTCGCGGCGACCAGGGCGGCCGGGGGCACGATCCCCGCGAGCACCAGCCGGCGGCCGGACCCGTCGTACGCCGGATCCGTGAAGTCGCGTCGCACGAAGAGCCGGTACGCCAGGGACGTGGCGACCACCGCCCAGGTCAGGCTGACGAGCGTGCCGATCCACAACGGCCCGAGCTGGGTGGGATCGCTCAGCAGGCCGCGGTAGCCCAGGAACGCGTTCGTGGGGAGCGCGACGCGCAGCGCGACCGGGACCGGCAGCAGCTGGACGCCCTCGAGGACGAGCGCGAGGACCACCGGCAGGAGCAGTCCTAGCGGGGACCGGCCGAGGGCCACGGAGCCGAGCAGGCCGACCGCCGAGAACGCGAGCGTGGGCGCGACGATGCTCAGCCAGGCCAGGAGGACGGCCCGCGCGAGCGCGCCGGACGCCATGACGTGACCGTCGAGGCCGGGCAGGGGATGGCTGCCGATCGAGGCCAGCCCGCCGGCGATCGACGACACGACCAGTGCCAGGAGGAGGGCGATCGTGACGGTGAGCGCGGCGAGGGCCTTGGCGAGGAAGATCCGGCGCGGCGAGCGTACGGCGACCAGCAGGTGCCGCCAGGTGCCGAGCCGGTCCTCGATGGCGAAGACGTCGCCTGCCACGACGCAGGTGAGGAGTGGGAGCACGATGCTCCCCATGAAGACCAGGACGACCAGCGCGCCTGCCCAGCCGGACTGACCCATCCAGCGTCCGTACACCGCGTCCGCGGGCAGCGACGTCTGCCTGCTGACGACCGCGGTGTAGAGGGCGGGGGCGGTCAGGCAGGCCGCGAGGACGAGGCGCAGCCGCCACTGGGACGCCAGCTTGACCAGCTCGAAGCGGTAGCCGCGCAGCAGCGCCGGAGCATCGCGGCGAGGCGAGGCCGTGAGGACGGTGGCGCTCACCGGGCCGGACCCGTCTCGACTGCCCCGGTGAGCGCGAGGAAGGCTGCCTCCAACGGCGGGACCACGGGGCTGAGCTCGCGGATCGCGACGCCGGCACCCACGAGCCGGGTGACGAGTTGGTCGAGCGCCACGTCGGGTCCGCTGACCACGAGCTCGCGGCCGGGGGTGACGCGCACCCCCGGCGTGGCGGTTGCGATCGAGAGCGCCCGGTCGGGGTCGGTGGTGACGACCCGGTGGTCGAGTTCCCCGCTCTCTGCCGCGAGCTTGCGTACCGGTCCCGAGAACACGATCCGTCCGGCGGAGAGCAGGCTGACCTCGTCGCACAGCGCGGCCAGGTCGTCCATCCGGTGGCTCGAGAGCACCACGGTCGCACCGGCCGCGGCGACGTCGGTCAGCACCCGGTGCACCTGCCGCTTTCCGGCCGGGTCGAGCCCGTTCGCCGGCTCGTCGAGGACCAGCAGCCGCGGGTCGCCGAGCAGCGCGGCGGCCAGGCCGAGGCGCTGGCGCATCCCGAGGGAGAACCCGCGGACCCGGTCGTGGGCGACGTCGCTCATCCCCACCCGGGCGAGCAGCTCGTCGGCGTCCGATCTCACTCCGCGGAGGGCGGCGAGGGACGTGAGGTTCTGGCGGGCGGTGAGCGTCGGGTACAGCCCTGGCGAGTCGACGAACCCCGCGACCGGGAGCTCCTCGATGTCGAGGGTGCCGGCGTCCGGAACGGCCAGGCCGAGCAGGACGCCGAGCAGCGTCGTCTTCCCAGCCCCGTTGGGGCCGACCAGCCCATGGATCTCACCGCCGGCGAGGTCGAGGTCGACCCCGTCGAGGGCGATCACGTCGCCGAACGTCTTGGTCAGACCGCGCACCCGAACGACGGTCGATGACATGGCGGGACTTCCTCCGTCTGCTGGTGCTCCGAGTCGAACCTGGCGTCCACGCCCCCGCCGAGGAAAGTAGGGAGACCCGGTGACCGGCCCCGGTCGGTCGGGGGAACGCCGTGCGAACGGGAGCCGCCCTTCCGGGGAGTGCTCTGTCGGACCCGGACCGTAGGGTGGGAGTCGTGCCATCGCCTGTGTCGTACCGGCCCGAACCGGGCTCGATCCCGACCCAGCCGGGCGTCTACCGCTTCCGGGACCCCAAGGGCCGGGTCATCTACGTCGGCAAGGCGAAGAACCTACGCGCGCGGCTCTCGTCGTACTTCCAGGACGTGCGCCACCTGCACCCGCGCACCGCCACGATGGTGACCACCGCCGCCAGCGTCGAGTGGACCGTCGTCAAGACCGAGGTCGAGGCGCTGCAGCTGGAGTACTCGTGGATCAAGGAGTTCGACCCGCGGTTCAACGTCAAGTACCGCGACGACAAGTCCTACCCGTGGCTGGCCGTGACGGTGGGCGAGGAGTTCCCGCGCGTGATGGTGGGGCGCGGCGCCAAGCGCAAGGGCACCCGCTACTTCGGTCCCTACAGCCACGCCTGGGCGATCCGGGAGACCGTCGACCTCCTGCTGCGCGTGTTCCCGATGCGTTCGTGCAGCAACGGCGTGTTCAAGCGGTCCTCCCAGATCGGGCGGCCCTGCCTGCTCGGCTACATCGACAAGTGCGCGGCCCCGTGCGTCGGCAAGGTGAGCGCCGAGGAGCACCGGGCGATCGTCGATGACTTCTGCGACTTCATGGGCGGGCACACCGCGGCCTTCGTCAAGCGCGTGGAGCGTCAGATGTACGCCGCCTCCGACGCGCTCGACTTCGAGAAGGCCGCGCGCCTGCGCGACGACCTCGGCGCGCTCAACAAGGCGCTCGAGAAGCAGGCGGTGGTCCTCGGCGACGGCACGGACGCCGACGTGATCGCGCTGGCCGAGGACCCGCTCGAGGTGGCCGTGCAGATCTTCTACGTGCGTGGCGGGCGGATCCGGGGCCAGCGGGGCTGGGTGGCCGATCGGGTCGACGAGGGCGGCACCGCCGAGCTCGTCGACGACTTCCTCCTGCAGCTCTACGCCGGTGCGGTCCCCGACGAGATCCCGCGCGAGATCCTGGTGCCCGCCCTGCCGGCCGACGTCGCGACGTACGAGCAGCTGCTCGGCGACCTGCGGGGGTCACGGGTGTCGATCCGGGTGCCGCAGCGTGGCGACAAGCGGACGTTGCAGGAGACGGTCGCCCAGAACGCCGCACACGCGCTCGCACTGCACAAGACCAAGCGGGCCAGCGACCTGACGACCCGCAATCGCGCGCTGGAGGAGATCCAGGACGCCCTGGGTCTCGACGAGGTGCCGCTGCGGATCGAGTGCTACGACATCTCCCACCTGCAGGGCTCTGAGATCGTCGCGTCGATGGTGGTGTTCGAGGACGGCCTCGCGCGAAAGTCGGAGTACCGCCGGTTCGTGATCCGCGGCCAGGACGGGTCCGACGACGTGCGCGCGATGCACGAGGTCATCACGCGGCGTTTCAAGCGGCTCCTCGACGAGCAGGCGAAGTCGGTCCCGTCGGTGGAGGTGGACGGCGCCCAGGGGCCGATGCTCGTCGACCCCGAGACCGGCAGGCCCCGCAAGTTCGCCTACGCGCCCGGCCTGGTGGTCGTCGACGGTGGTGCACCGCAGGTCGCCGCGGCACAGCGTGCGCTGGCCGAGCTCGGCATCGTCGACATCCCAGTCTGCGGGCTCGCGAAGCGGCTGGAGGAGGTCTGGCTCCCGGGCCAGGAGGACCCGGTGATCCTGGCCCGGTCCAGCGAGGGCCTCTACCTGCTCCAGCGGGTCCGTGACGAGGCGCACCGCTTCGCGATCACCCACCACCGCTCGCGGCGGTCGAAGTCGATGGTCGAGAGCGTGCTCGACGACGTGCCCGGTCTGGGCGAGGTGCGGCGCAAGACGCTGCTCAAGCACTTCGGGTCGCTCAAGAGGCTGCGGGAGGCGACCGCCGAGGAGATCGCCCAGGTGCCCGGCATCGGTGCCCGCACGGCTGGTGCGATCAAGGATGCGGTCGCGCAGAGCAAGGGCAAGACTGGTCCCGCCATCGTCAGCGTCAACACCGCCACCGGCGAGATCGAGGAGGGCTAGCCGTGCCCGAGGACAGGCCCAGCGACGGGCCCAGCGACAGGCCCACGACGCACAACCGGCTTGGTGAGCTGGTGGTCGTCACCGGCATGACGGGCGCCGGGCGGAGCACGGCCGCGAAGGAGCTCGAGGACCTCGGTTACTACGTCGTCGACAACCTGCCGCCGAGTCTCCTGCGGGAGGTGGTCCGGTTGGTCGACGACAGTCGGGGCACCGCGCAGCCGATCGCGGTCGTGGTCGACGTCCGTTCCGGGTCGTTCTTCCAGACGCTGCAGGCCAACCTCGCCCAGGGCGCGACCGGTCGCCACGCGACGCTCGTGTTCCTCGAGGCCACCGACGACGTCCTCGTCCGTCGCCAGGAGGCTGCTCGACGCCCGCACCCGTTGCAGGGCGACGGACGGCTGATCGACGGTCTGCGCCGCGAGCGGACGGCGCTCGCCGACCTGCGCAGCGACGCCGACCTCGTCATCGACACGACGGCGCTGAACGTCCACGAGCTCACCGACCGGATCGCCGAGGCGTTCGGCACCCCCGACACGACGCGGCTCAAGGTCAGCGTGGTGAGCTTCGGCTTCAAGTACGGCATCCCCGTCGACGCGGACTTCGTGGCCGACATGCGCTTCCTGCCGAACCCGCACTGGATCCCCGAGCTGCGACCGCGGACCGGTCGCGACCGGGCGGTCGCTGACTACGTCATGGCGCAGGCGGGGGCCGCGGAGTTCCTCGACGCCTACGTCCCCGTGCTCGAGGGCGTCGCCGGCGGCTACCTGCGCGAGGGCAAGCGCTTCATGACCGTCGCGATCGGCTGCACCGGTGGCAAGCACCGCAGTGTCGCCATGACCGAGGAGATCACCCGCCGATTGGCGGCCTCGGGCTTCGACGCGCGTGCGACGCACCGTGACCTCGGGCGTGAGTGAGGCAGCGATGATCAACGATCGCGCCCAGTCCGTGGTCGCCTTCGGCGGCGGGCACGGACTGGCGGCCTCGCTGCAGGCCTTGCGGATCCTCGTCGACGACCTGGTGGTCGACGACCTGACCGCTGTCGTCACGGTCGCGGACAACGGTGGCTCCTCGGGACGGTTGCGCTCCGAGTTCGGGGTGCTCCCGCCGGGCGACCTGCGGATGGCCCTGGCGGCCCTGTGCGGAGAGCACCAGTGGGGAGA
Organism: Nocardia sp. 149-1B; assembly: GCF_057747975.1. Taxonomy (NCBI): domain Bacteria; kingdom Bacillati; phylum Actinomycetota; class Actinomycetes; order Mycobacteriales; family Nocardiaceae; genus Nocardia; species Nocardia sp. 149-1B. The sequence goes on along the minus strand of NZ_CM173233.1, from coordinate 2,327,603 downwards.
CACCTGGGCGCGGGTCCTCCAGCACCGGTTCGCCGGCCAGGGCGACATGCACGGGCACGTGATCGGCAACCTGCTGATCGTCGGCCTGTGGGAGCAGCTCGGCGACCCGGTGGCAGCGCTGGACTGGGTCGGCCGGCTGCTCGGCACCTCGGGCCGGGTGCTGCCGATGGCGCTGACGCCGTTGGACATCACGGCCGAGGTGCGGGGACTGTCGCAGGACCCGCACGGGCTGACCACCGTCCGCGGGCAGGTCGAGGTGGCCACCACCGAGGGCGTGATCGCCACGATCGCCCTGGACCCGCCCGACCCGAAGCCGTGTCCCGAGGCACTCGACGCCGTGCACAGCGCCGACTGGCTGGTGCTCGGGCCCGGGTCGTGGTTCACCTCGGTGATCCCGCACCTGATGGTGCCCGCGCTCCACGACGCGATCGTGAGCAGCGACGCTCGTGTCGTGGTCACGCTCAACCTCACCGAGCAGGCGGGGGAGACCCCGGGGTTCGAGGCCGCCGACCACCTCGCGGTGCTCGCCGAGCATGCACCCGACCTGCGGATCCACACCGTGCTGGCCGACGCCGCGAGCGTCGGCGACGGTCTCGACGACCTGCTCGAGGTCGTCCACGCAGCCGGGGCCGAGCTGGTCGTCGCCGATGTCGCCTGCGACGACGGCACGCCGCGGCACGACCCGGCGAAGCTGGCTACGACGTACGCCCGCATCATCGGCGCGGGAGATCTCGACCGGCGCGGCACACGTCGTTGACGGGCGTGAAAGGATCTGCGCCATGGCGATGACGGCACAGGTGAAGGCGGAGCTGGCCAGCACCCAGGTCACGAAGACGTGCTGCCGCAAGGCCGAGGTGGCCTCGATGCTCCGGTTCGCGGGCGGTCTGCACATCGTCAGCGGCCGGATCGTGGTCGAGGCCGAGTTCGACACCGGTGCCTCCGCCCGGCGGCTGCGCACGAACATCGCCGAGGTCTACGGCCACCAGTCCGACGTCGTGATGGTGCAGGGCAACGGCATCCGCAAGGGCAGCCGCTACATCGTGCGGGTGGTCAAGGACGGCGAGGCGCTCGCGAGGCAGACCGGGCTGCTCGACCAGCGCGGACGTCCTGTGCGGGGGCTCCCGCCCGCGGTCGTCTCGGGCGGCGGCTGCGACGCCGTCGCCGCGTGGCGCGGCGCGTTCCTCGCGCACGGCTCGCTCACCGAGCCCGGCCGGTCCTCCGCGCTCGAGGTGACCTGCCCCGGCCCCGAGGCCGCGCTCGCGCTGGTGGGCGTCGCGCGCAGGCTCGGCATCCACGCGAAGGCCCGCGAGGTACGCGGCGTCGACCGGGTCGTGATCCGCGACGGCGACGCCATCGGCCAGCTGCTCACCCGGCTCGGCGCCCACGAGTCGCTGATGGCCTGGGAGGAGCGCCGGATGCGACGCGAGGTCCGCGCCACCGCCAACCGGCTGGCCAACTTCGACGACGCCAACCTGCGGCGGTCGGCACGGGCCGCGGTGGCGGCCGGAGCGCGGGTGGACCGGGCGATGGAGATCCTCGGCGAGGACGTCCCCGACCACCTCAAGATGGCCGGCGAGCTCCGTCTGGAGCACAAGCAGGCCTCGCTCGAGGAGCTCGGCCAGCTGCACGACCCGGTGCTCACCAAGGACGCGATCGCCGGGCGCATCCGACGGCTGTTGGCGATGGCCGACAAGCGCGCCGAGGAGCTCGGCATCCCCGACACCGAGGCGTCGCTGACGCCGGACATGCTTGCGGATGAGGGCTGACTTCGGTTCTATGAAGACCTAAGGTCCCGAGGTCTGGGGACCTTCGCTCGTTACCGGAACGTACCCCGGGACGAGAGGTTGGTCATAGCGATCCGAGGGATAGGGTCGGAAAACGGACGGCCGGACACCCCAGCCGTCCCCATCAGCTAGCGCGACATGAGGAGCTCCGCAGTGACCGTTCGAGTAGGTATCAACGGGTTCGGCCGGATCGGCCGCAACTTCTTCCGGGCCGTGGTGGCCTCTGGCGCCGACATCGAGATCGTCGCCGTCAACGACCTCACGGACAACAAGACCCTGGCGACGCTCCTCAAGTACGACTCGATCCTGGGTCGCCTCGAGGGTGACGTCACCTCCAACGAGACCGAGATCTCCGCTGCGGGCCACACCTTCAAGGTGTTCGAGGAGCGCGACCCGGCCGCACTGCCGTGGGGCGACCTCAACGTCGACATCGTGCTCGAGTCGACCGGCTTCTTCACCGACGCGACGAAGGCCAAGGCCCACATCGACGGCGGCGCCAAGAAGGTCATCATCTCCGCTCCGGCGAAGAACGAGGACGTCACCATCGTGATGGGCGTCAACGAGGGCGACTACGACCCGGCCGCGCACCACATCATCTCCAACGCGTCCTGCACCACGAACTGCCTGGCGCCGATGGCCAAGGCGCTCCACGACGAGCTCGGCATCGTCAAGGGCCTGATGACGACCATCCACGCCTACACCGGCGACCAGAACCTGCTCGACGGCCCGCACAAGGACCTGCGTCGCGCCCGCGCCGCCGCGCTCAACATCGTGCCGACCTCGACCGGTGCCGCCAAGGCGATCGCCCTGGTCATGCCCGAGCTCAAGGGCAAGCTCGACGGCTACGCCCTGCGCGTCCCCACCCCGACCGGCTCCGCCACCGACCTCACCTTCGAGGCCGGCCGCGAGACCACGGTCGAGGAGGTCAACGCGATCGTCAAGGCCGCCGCCGACGGCAAGTTCCTCAAGTACAGCGAGGACCCGATCGTCTCCACCGACATCACCACCGACCCGGCGTCGTGCATCTTCGACGCGCCGCTGACCAAGGTCATCGGCAACCAGGTCAAGGTCGTCGGCTGGTACGACAACGAGTGGGGCTACTCCAACCGCCTCGTCGACCTGATCGACTACGTCGCGGCGACCCTCTGATCGTGGCGTCCTACGACGGACTCGGTGAGGTCGCCGGCAAGCGCGTGCTCGTCCGGTCCGACCTCAACGTCCCGCTCGACGGGACGACCATCACCGACGACGGCCGGATCCGCGCAAGCGTGCCGACCATCAAGGCGCTGGCCGACGCCGGCGCCCGGGTGATCGTGACCGCCCACCTCGGGCGCCCCAAGGGGGCGCCCGAGGACCGGTACTCGCTCCGGCCGGTCGTAGCCCGGCTCGGCGAGCTGCTGGGCCAGGAGGTCGCGTTCGCCACCGACACCGTCGGGGAGAGCGCCCAGGCCACGGTCGCGGGTCTCCAGGACGGGCAGGTCGCCGTGCTCGAGAACGTCCGGTTCAACCCGGGCGAGACCAGCAAGGACGAGGCCGAGCGCGGTGCGTTCGCCGACCAGCTCGCGGCCCTCGCCGATGCCTTCGTCTCCGACGGCTTCGGCGTGGTGCACCGCAAGCAGGCCTCGGTCTACGACGTCGCGCAGCGCCTGCCGCACGCGATGGGTGCGCTGGTGTCCACCGAGATCGGCGTACTGCGTCGGCTCACGGTCGACCCGGCCCGCCCCTACGTCGTCGTCCTCGGCGGCTCGAAGGTCTCCGACAAGCTGGGCGTCATCGACAACCTGTTGGGCAAGGCCGACAAGCTGCTCATCGGCGGTGGCATGGTGTTCACCTTCCTCAAGGCCCAGGGCCACGAGGTCGGCAAGAGCCTCCTCGAGGAGGACCAGCTCGACACCTGCCGCTCCTACCTGGAGCGGGCCGCACAGTCCGGCGTCGAGATCGTCCTGCCCACGGACATCGTCGTCGACACGGCGTTCCCCTCGGGGGACCGCGAGCCGCAGCCGAGCGTCGTACCCGCCTCGGAGATCCCGGCCGACGCGCTCGGGCTCGACATCGGACCCGAGTCGGCGCAGGCCTTCGCGGCTGCGCTCGCCGACGCCAAGACGGTGTTCTGGAACGGCCCGATGGGCGTGTTCGAGACCGACGCCTTCGCCGGCGGCACCCGTGCCGTCGCCGAGGCGCTCACCAAGGTCGACGGGCTCTCGGTGGTCGGTGGTGGCGACTCCGCCGCCGCCGTCCGCAGGCTCGGCTTCGACCAGGCGGCCTTCGGCCACATCTCCACCGGTGGCGGCGCCAGCCTGGAGTACCTCGAGGGCAAGGAACTGCCCGGCATCAAGGTCCTCGAGGCCTGAACCACCCGGGCGTGGCCCCCGCGGACCTCGGTCCGCGGGGGCCCGACCCGGATCCCACGAACCACACCGGGGCGTCCGCTCCGGACCACACGAGACGCCGAGGATGGCATGGCCGAGAAGCGCACCCCGCTCATGGCGGGCAACTGGAAGATGAACCTCAACCACCAGGAGGCGGTGGTCCTGGTCCAGAAGCTCGCCTGGACCCTGGCTGACAAGAAGCACGACTACCGTCGCGCCGAGGTCGTGGTCGTCCCGCCGTTCACCGACCTGCGGTCGGTCCAGACGCTTGTCGACGGTGACCGCCTGCTGGTCAAGTACGCCGCCCAGGACGTCTCGACGCAGGACTCCGGCGCCTACACCGGCGAGATCTCGGCCAGCATGCTGAGCAAGCTCGGCTGCTCCTACGTCGTCGTCGGGCACAGCGAGCGTCGCGAGTACCACGCCGAGACCGACGAGGTCGTCAACGCCAAGGCGCACAAGGCGCTGAACGCCGGCATGATCCCGATCGTGTGCGTCGGCGAGGGCCTCGAGGTCCGCCAGGCGAACCAGCACGTCGCGCACTGCCTCGCCCAGGTCGACGGATCGCTCGCCGGGTTCACCGCCGAGCAGATCGCCGGCCTCGTCATCGCCTACGAGCCCGTGTGGGCCATCGGCACCGGCGAGGTCGCCACGCCCGAGGACGCCCAGGAGGTGTGCGCGGCGATCCGGGAGCGGGTCCGCGAGGTCCACGGCGACGACGCGGCGGACGCCGTACGCGTCCTCTACGGCGGGTCTGTGAAGGCATCCAACGTCGCGGGCATCATGGCCAAGGAGGACGTCGACGGCTGCCTCGTGGGTGGCGCGAGCCTGCAGGTCGACGAGTTCGGCGGAATCTGCCGGTTCTACGACATGCCGATCCTCTGATCGCCGGACCTCTGACGTAGGCTTACCGATCGTGACTCTGCTCTTCACCATCGTGCTCATGATCGCGAGCGGTCTGATGATCCTGCTCGTGCTGCTCCACAAGGGCCGCGGGGGCGGCCTCTCGGACATGTTCGGCGGTGGCGTCTCGAGCTCCCTGGGCGGTTCTTCCGTCGCGGAGCGCAACCTCGACCGTCTGACGGTCGGGATCGGCGTCATCTGGTTTGCCTGTGTGGTGGCCCTCGGGCTCCTGCTCGCCTACTGAGAATTCGAGAAGGGAACCGTCTGTGGCTGGTGGAGGAAACGCGATTCGCGGGAGCCGGGTTGGTGCCGGCCCGATGGGCGAAGCGGAGCGCGGTGAGGCTGCCCCTCGGCAGGCCGTCACGTACTTCTGTGCCCACGCGCACCGCTCAGTGGTGACGTTCTCGGTCGAGGCGCAGGTGCCGGACTCGTGGGACTGCCCCAAGTGCGGTCTGCCGGCGAGCCGTGACTCCGAGAACCCGCCCCCGGCACCCAAGATCGAGCCGTACAAGACCCACCTTGCCTATGTTAAGGAGCGTCGCTCCGACCAGGAGGCCGCGGACATCCTCGACGAGGCGCTCGCGCTCCTGCGCTCGCGGCGCAAGTCCGGCGACATCATCTTCTAGGCCCGCCCCGTCTTCACCACCGACTCGGCGCTTACTGCACATGCAGGGGCGCCGAGTCGGCGCATCTGCACGCGTCGTGGTGCCGAGTCGGCGCATCTGCACGCGGTCAGGCGATACGGCGCGCCCGGGCGGCGCGTGCTTCGCGGGCAGCGCCGCGAAGCACGAGGTCGCAGGTCCGCGCTCGCCCGAATACGTCGTCGACGCCGAACGCCTCGATGCGGTAGCCGACGTCGGTCATCACGGACCGTCGCTCGCGATCGTGCTCCTGCTGCTCGGGTGTCGAGTGCCATTCGATGCCGTCGTACTCCACACCGAGAAGGAACTCGTCGTTCAGGAGGTCCAACCTGCCCAGGAACACGTCGCCGTCGTAGACGTCCACCTGTGGAGCGACGCGCAGGCCGGCCTCGTAGCAGCGCAACCGTAGGACCGACTCGCCGGGCGACTCGCTGCGACCGTCGGCGAGCGGCCCGATCTCGCGTAGCGTCGTCACCCATCGCATCTTCGCGAAGCGCTCGATGCCGGCCAGGAACTCCTCGCGACTAAACGAGCCGAGCCGGAACATCGCGTCCAGGCCGGAGATGGCCTCGTCGGTCCACCGGACTCGGCCGAGATCCCACGCCGTGCGCAGCGGGGTCGTGACCTGCAGCCCGTGAACCACGGTGATGTCCTCGTCGCGGACGTTTCGTTCGCCACTGGCTGCTATCGGGTTGCGCAGGCGTCCGTTTCCGGATGGCCGATACATAGAGATTGGTCGCAGATGCAGGTGTTCGTTGGGCCGCAGCACCATCTGGGCGCCCAACAGCCAGCCTGCGTGCCGGTCGACCACCACGCAGTCAGGGGGCGTCACGAGTCGCAGGCAAGCGGCGCGCAAGTCGAGTGAGTCGGGAACATGGGTGCCGACATAGACGCTCTTGAGGGGTCGCCGCACGAGCGCCTCGGTCTGCAGGCGCCCGAGTCCGCGACGCGTGATGCCCGCAGCGAGCGCCGCGGCATAGGTGAAGGGTTCGTCGACGGGAAGCGGGAAGTCGTGCCCGAGGCGCCCGTCGTACGCCATGGTGTCGATGTCCATGCACAGACTCTTCCCGGCGAGGGCACTCACGAGCCCGACTGCCTGCGGGCCTGTGGAGAAGTGCCTGCAGATGCGCCGACTCGGCTTCTCAGGGCGTGCAGATGCGCCGACTCGGCCTCTCAGGGCGTGCAGATGCGCCGACTCGGCCTCTCAGGGCGTGCAGACGCGCCGACTCGGCCCTAGAGCTGGGAGGCTGCCGGGCGGTCCAGGAACCAGATCGTCTCGTCGTGGCCGGTGACGCCGGCGGCGGGGATCTCGTGGAGGTCGGCGCCACCGAGCGCGCGGGCGACGGCTCCGGCCTTGCCATCGCCGCTGACCAGGAACCACACCGACCGGGCCCGGTTGAGGGCGGCGAATGTGAGGCTGACCCGCTCGGGCGGTGGCTTCGGTGAGCCCGTGACACCCACGGCGATCTGGTCGGTGACGTCGAGCTGGGGGAACCCCGGGAACAGCGACGCGATGTGGCCGTCGGGGCCGATCCCCAGCATCACCACGTCGAACTCGCCGGCCCCGTGCTCGCGCAGCTCCGCGGCGTACGACGCCGCACCGGCGTCGACGTCGGCCGCGTCCGCGGTCGAGGGCATCGCGTGCACCTTCGCGGGGTCGGCACCGACCGCGTCGAGGAAGGCGGCCTGCGCTTGTCCGGCGTTGCGGTCGGGGGAGTCCGGGGCCACGAACCGCTCGTCGCCCCACCACACCACGACCTGGCTCCAGTCGACCTCGGATGCGGGGGAGAGGCGCGCGACCTCGCGGTGGATCTCCTCGGCGATGCTGCCGCCGGTGAGGGCGATCTGCGGGATCCCACCGGCGGCCTGCGCGTCGGCGAGCCGGGTGAGGAGCTCGCCGGCGACCGCCGTGGCCAGGGTCGCGGAGTCCGGGTGGACCTCGACGCGGGGGACGGTGCTCATGATCGCGTTCCCATCTTGACCAGCGCGCGGGCGGTCTCGGCGTAGATGTCGTCCTCGTCGAGGCGACGCAGCTCCTCGGCGAGCAGCTCGGGAAGATCGCGCCGCTTGAGCGCGACCGGGCGGTCGGGCTGGCCGGGTGAGGAAAACGTGGCGAGCTTGCCGTCGGTCCGGCTGATCCGGATCGGCCCGTCACGGGTCTCCAGCACGACCTCGGTGATGCCGGGCCCCTCCGAGCTCGAGCGCTTCACCTCGATCTTGAGACGATCGGCCAGCCACGCGGCCAGCAGGTCGGCGCTCGGGCTGACGCGTTCGCCGGTCACCGAGGCGCTCGTGACCTTGATCGGTCGTTGGTCCAGCGACGCGGCCAGCAGCGCGCGCCACGCCGTGATCCGGGTCCAGGCGAGGTCGGTGTTGCCCTTGGTGTACGCCGAGCACTGCTGGTGGATCGCCTTGGTCCGCGCCTTCGAGGCCGCGGCCGCATCGGTGATCCGGCGCTGGGCCAGCCTGCCGAGCGGGTCGGCAGCGGGGTCGGCCGGCGGGTGGCAGGGCCACCAGACGGCCACAGGGGAGTCGGGGAGCAGCAGCGGCAGCACGACCGACTCGGGGTGCTTGACGACCTCGCCCTTCAGCCGGATCAGGGCGGTCTCGCCCGTCCAGCCCGACCCGATGCCCACCTGGGCGTTGACCTGCGGCGCGCCGCGGCCATCGCCGAGGATCACGCCGAGGACCCGCGCGGGGTGCTCGTGGGAGGCCGCCTGGGCGGCCGCCATGGCGTCGTCGGCCTGGTCCTCGTTGACCACGATGATCAGCGTCATCACCATGCCCATGGCGGGACTGCCGGCCCGAGTGCGGGCCCGGACGAACTCCGCGGCGATCGCCGACGCATTCGTACTGACGAGCTCAATCATTCCGGGGTCCCCTCGAAGGTGTGGGTCGGAGGAGCGCAGCTTCGGGGTCCCCGCGGGCTTGTCGCGGGGGAGCGAAGCGGAGGAGCGAGAAGGTCGTGGGGTGAAGCGTTGCGGGGGAGGCCCGCGGCTTCGTTGGGTGGGGTCACTACGGCCTCCTCCAGACGCGCCCGTCGCGGGCCAGCATGGCGTCGGCGGACTCGGGTCCCCAGCCGCCGGACTCGTACTGCTCGGGCTTGCTCTTGCCCTGCTCGTCCTGCCGGGCCCAGTGGTCGAGGATCGGGTCGAGGATCTTCCAGGACAGCTCGACCTCCTCGTGCCGCGGGAACAGCGGCGGGTCTCCGAGCAGCACGTCGAGGATCAGCCGCTCGTAGGCCTCGGGGGAGGACTCGGTGAACGCACCGCCGTAGACGAAGTCCATGTTCACGTCGCGGATCTCCATCTGGGTGCCCGGCACCTTGGAGCCGAACCGCATCGTGACGCCTTCGTCGGGTTGGACCCGGATCACCAGGGCGTTCTGGGTGAGCTCCTCGGTCGAGGATGCAGCGAACGGCAGGTGAGGGGCGCGCTTGAACACCACGGCGACCTCGGTGACGCGCCGGCCGAGGCGTTTGCCGGTGCGCAGGTAGAACGGGACCCCGGCCCACCGGCGGGTGTCGACGTTGAGGGTCACAGCGGCGTACGTCTCGGTGGTCGAGGTGCGCTTGATGCCCTCCTCCTGGAGGAAGCCGATCACCTCCTCGCCGCCCGCCCACCCGGGCGCGTACTGGCCCCGGGCGGTCGTGAGGTCGAGCCGGCGCGGCAGCACCACGCTGGCGAGCACCTTCTGCTTCTCGAAGCGCAGGCTCTCCGCGTCGAACGACGTGGGCTCCTCCATGGCGACCAGCGCCATCAGCTGGAGCAGGTGGTTCTGGATCACGTCGCGCGCCGCGCCGATGCCGTCGTAGTAGCCGGCCCGGCCACCGATGCCGACGTCCTCGGCCATCGTGATCTGCACATGGTCGACGTAGTTGGAGTTCCAGATCGGCTCGAACATCGAGTTGGCGAACCGCAGCGCCAGGATGTTCTGGACCGTCTCCTTGCCGAGGTAGTGGTCGATCCGGAAGATCGACCCGGACGGGAACACCTCGTCGAGCACCGCGTTCAGCTGCTTCGCGGACTCCAGGTCGTGGCCGAACGGCTTCTCCACGACCACTCGGCGCCAGGAGTCGCCGCGGCCCTCGGTGAGGCCGTGCTCCTGGAGCTGGCCGACCACGTTGCCGAAGAACCCCGGCGGGATCGCCAGGTAGAACGCGTGGTTGCCGCCGGTGCCGCGGACCTCGTCGAGCTCCTCGATCGTACGGCGGAGCCGCTCGAACGCCTGGTCGTCGTCGAAGTCGCCCGGCACGAACCGGAAGCCCTCGGCTAGCTGCTGCCACACCTCCTCACGGAACTCCGTGCGAGCGTGGGCCTTCACCGAGTCGTGGACGATCTGCGCGAAGTCCTGGTCGGCCCAGTCGCGCCGGGCGAACCCCGTGAGGCTGAAGCCTGGCGGCAGCAGCCCCCGGTTAGCCAGGTCGTAGATGGCCGGCATGATCTTCTTGCGGGAGAGGTCTCCGGTCACACCGAAGAGCACCATCCCGCTCGGCCCCGCGATGCGAGGCAGCCGCCGGTCCCGGGGATCGCGGAGCGGGTTGCTCCACACCGGCGGCGTCGTCACCCGAGCACTCCCAGCACCGCGCCGAGGTCGCCTGGTGACGACACGTGCAGCCGGAGCACCGGCCGGCCCTTGTCCGCCAGCACCTTGCCGTCGCCGACGGCCTGGGCGGTGATGAACTCGTGGAACGTGAACGGACGGTCGGGTACGGCGAGGTCCGCCTCGGGCTGGCCGGTCACCTGGAGGTAGACGCCGGTGGCGGGTCCGCCCTTGTGGTACTGACCGGTGGAGTGCAGGAACCGCGGGCCCCAGCCGAACGTCACGGGGCGTGAGGTGCGGACCGCGAGCTTGTCGCGGACGCCAGCGAGCCGGGCGTCCCGGTGCCGGTCGAGGTAGGCCTGGACGGACACGTAGCCGTGGTCCTGGTCGAGACTGCTGAGCAGGGCCTCGACCGCGCCGGCGACCGTCGTGGTCCCCTCGGGCAGCCAGCCCTCGGAGGCGTAGACCGCAACCGGCCCGTCGGTGAAGACGGGCTCGGGGGTGCTGCCGCCGCCGTCGAGCATCTCGCGGGCCGCGGCCTTCGCGCTCTCGACGTCGGGCTGGTCGAACGGGTTGATGCCGATGATGCGCCCCGCGACGGCGGTGGCGTACTCCCACAGCAGCAGCTGCGCGCCCAGCGGTGCGTCGATGGTGGCGCCCCAGCCGGATGTCGGGCGGATCTTGTCGGCGCGCTCGGCGTGGCCGGGACCGAACGCGACCAGCACCTCGTCTGCGGTGTTGGGCGTGAAGTTGGGGGAGTCGAGCGACTCGACGACGACCGGCAGGATGCCCTTGCCGTCCTTGCCGGTCGACTCGGCGACCAGCTGCTCCACCCAGTCGCCGAAGCCGGCGTACGGCGCCCCGACGTTGGCGAGCGCGAGCTTGTCGGCGCCGGCGAGGTTGGCGACGCCCAGCAGGGCGCCCAGCCGCAGGCCGGGGTTGTCGACGGAGTCGTCCTCGAGCGCCGGGCGGATCGCCTCGGCCTCGTCGAGGAGCTCGGCGATGTTGGCGCCCGCGAGGCCGCTGGGCACCAGCCCGAACGCGGTCAGCGCGGAGTAGCGACCGCCCACCTCGGGGTCGGCGAGGAAGACCCGGTAGCCGGCCTCGCGCGCGGACTTCTCCAGAGGGGAGCCCGGGTCGGTGACGACGATGATGCGGTGCGTGGGGTCGATGCCGGCGTCCTTGAACGCCTTCTCGAAGGCGCGGCGCTGGCTGTCGGTCTCGACGGTGCCACCGGACTTGCTGGAGACCACGACAGCGGTCTCCTCGAGCCGCTGCTCGATGGCCGTGCGCACGAAATCGGGGTCGGAGGAGTCGAGCACCACGAGCTCGACGTCGTCGCTCTGGCAGATGACCTCGGGTGCCAGCGACGACCCGCCCATGCCGCACAGCACGATCCGGTAGACCTGCTGCTCGCGCAGCTCGACCTCGAGCTCAGCGATGTCGCTGATCATCGAGCGCGAGGCGCTGGACAGTCCCACCCAGCCGAGCCGCTTGCTGGACTCGGCCTCGGCGGCCTCGCCCCACAGCGTGTGGTCGCGGGCCGCGAGTCGGCTGGCGACCTTGTCATCGACGAGGGAGCGGACGGCGGCGACGTACGCCGCCTCGTCGCGGTAGCCCACGTGCAGCTCGTGGTGGTCACCCTGCGAGACGTGCCAACCGGCAACAGGGCTGGAGGAGTCGGTCATGCCATCAGTCACCGGGAGGCCTTCTTCATCTGGGTGGACACCGTCTCGACGAGCTCGGTCCACGACTTCTTGAACTTGTCGACACCCTCGTGCTCCAAGACGACCAGGACGTCGAGGAAGTCGACGCCGAGCTCGCCGAGCCGGTCGAGAATCGCGGCACCTGCGCCCGCGCGACCGGTGACGACGTCGCCGAGGATCTCGCCGTGGTCGGCGAAGGCGTCCAGGGTCTTCTCCGGCATGGTGTTGACGGTCTCGGGGACCACGAGGTCGCGGACGTACATCGTGTCGTCGTAGTCGGGGTTCTTGACCCCGGTCGACGCCCAGAGAGGACGCTGGCGCTGGGCACCGGCCGCCTCCAGCTCGCGCCAGCGCTCGGAGCCGAAGACCTCCTCGAACGCGCCGTAGGCGACCAGCGCGTTGGCGACCGCGGCCTTGCCCCGCAGGGCGAGGGCGGGCTCCGAGCCGATGCTCTCCAGGCGCTTGTCGACCTCGGAGTCGACGCGGGAGACGAAGAATGACGCCACCGAGTGGATCGACGAGAGGTCGTGGCCGGCCTCGCGGGCCTGCTCGAGGCCGGTGAGGTAGGCGTCCATGACCTCGCGGTAACGCTGCTCGCCGAAGATCAGCGTGACGTTGACGCTGATGCCCTCGGCGATCGCTGCGGTGATCGCCGGAAGCCCTTCCTTGGTCGCCGGGATCTTGATCAGCGCGTTGGGCCGGTCCACCGCCTTCCACAGCGCCCGGGCCGAGGCGATGGTGCCCTCGGTGTCGTTGGCCAGGTCGGGCTCGACCTCGATGGACACCCGGCCGTCGGCCGGGGTGCCGTCGTACGTCGGGCGCATGAGGTCGCAAGCGTTGCGGACGTCCTCGGTCGTGAGCTCGAAGACCACCCGCTCGACGGGCTCGCCCTTCTCGACGAGCTGCGCGACCTGCTCGTCGTAGCGCTCGCCGTTGGCGATCGCCGCAGCGAAGATCGTCGGGTTGGTGGTCACGCCCACCACCGAGCGCTCCGCGACGAGCTCGGCGAGGTTCCCGCTCTCGATGCGTTCGCGGGAGAGGTCGTCGAGCCAGATGGAGACGCCTGCGTCGGTCAGGGCTTTCAGTCGGTCGTTCACGGGCTGCTCCTCTGGTCGTTCGGTCAGGTCAGCCGCGTACGGCCGTGATGCTGTCGTGCGCCGCGGCCGCGACGGCCTCGGCGGTGATGCCGAACTCCTGGTAGATCCGGGAGTAGTCGGCCGATGCGCCGTAGTGGTCGATGGAGATGATCCGGCCGTGGTCGCCGACGTACTCGCGCCAGCCCTGCTTCACCCCGGCCTCGACCGAGACCCGCGCCTTGACGATCGGCGGGATCACCTTGTCGCGGTAGGCCTGGTCCTGCGCCTCGAACCACTCCAGGCACGGCATGGAGACGACGCGGGCCTTGATGCCCTCGGCAGCGAGCAGCTCGCGCGCGGCGACGGCGACCTGCACCTCGGAGCCGGTGCCCATCAAGATCACGTCGGGGGCGCCGCCCTCGGCCTCGAGCAGGATGTAGGCGCCCTTGCTCACCTCGTCGGTGTCGGCGAAGCCCTCCGCGCCGCGCGGGAAGACCGGCACGTTCTGCCGGGTGAGAGCGAGCGCCGCCGGCCGATCGGTGTGCTGGAGGATCGCCAGCCACGCGGCCGCCGTCTCGTTGGCGTCGGCCGGACGTACGACGTCGAGGCCGGGCATCGCGCGCAGCGCGGCGAGGTGCTCGATCGGCTGGTGGGTGGGGCCGTCCTCGCCGAGACCGATGGAGTCGTGGGTCCAGACGTAGATCGCCGGCAGCTTGCTGAGCGCGGCGACGCGGACGGCGCCGCGCATGTAGTCGGAGAACGTCAGGAACGTGCCACCGAAGACGCGGGTGAGGCGGTCGGCGGTGATGCCGTTCATGATCGCGCCCATGCCGTGCTCGCGGATGCCGAAGTGCAGCACGCGACCCTGGAACGGGTCGGCCTTCCACTCCTCGGTGTCGCGGCTGAGCGGCAGGAAGGACGGCGCCGACTCGATCGTGGTGTTGTTGGAACCGGCGAGGTCGGCCGAGCCGCCCCACAGCTCGGGCATCACCGGGGCGATCGCGTTGATGATCTTGCCGGACGCCGTCCGGGTCGCGACGCCCTTCTCGCTGGGCTCGAAGGTCGGCAGCACCGCGTCGAGGCCCTCGGGGAGCTGGCGCTCCTTGAGGCGGTGCAGGAGCGCGGCGCGCTCGGGGTTGGCGGCCGCCCAGGCGGCGTACTTCTCGTCCCACTCCGCGCCCCACGCGGCGCCGCGCTCGCGCAGCTCACGGGCATGGGCGAGGACCTGCTCCGAGACCTCGAACTTCTTCTCGGGGTCGAAGCCGAGCACCTTCTTGGTGGCCGCGACCTCGTCGTCGCCGAGCGCGCTGCCGTGGGCCTTCTCGGTGCCCTGTGCGTGGGGGGCGGGCCAGGCGATGATCGTGTCGAGCACGATCAGCGAGGGCCGGTCGGTGACCTCGCGGGCTGCCTGGATCGCGTCGTAGAGCGCCGGCACGTCCTCGACGTACTCGGTGTGGCCATTGGTCCAGTCGACGTTCTGCACGTGCCAGCCGTAGGCCTCGTAGCGCTTCGCCACGTCCTCGGTGAACGCGATGTCGGTGTCGCCCTCGATCGAGATCTGGTTGCGGTCGTAGATGACCGTGAGGTTGCCCAGCTCCTGGGTGCCTGCGATCGAGCTCGCCTCGCCGCTCACGCCCTCCTCGAGGTCGCCGTCGGAGCACAGCGCGTAGACGTGGTGGTCGAAGAGGCTCTCGCCGGGGGCGGCGTCCGGGTCGAGCAGGCCGTGGACACGGCGGGCCGACATGGCCATGCCGACGGCGTTCGCGACGCCCTGGCCGAGGGGGCCGGTGGTCACCTCGACGCCGGCGGTGTGGCCGAGCTCGGGGTGGCCCGGGGTCTTCGAGCCCCAGGTGCGCAGGGCCTTGATGTCCTCGATCTCGAGACCGAAGCCGCCGAGGTAGAGCTGCGTGTACAGCGTGATGCTCGAGTGGCCGCAGGAGAGCACGAAGCGGTCACGGGCGACCCACTCGGGGTCCGCGGGGTCGTGGCGCATGACCTTCTGGAACAGAAGGTACGCCGCGGGGGCGAGGCTCATCGCGGTGCCGGGGTGGCCGTTGCCGACCTTCTGCACGGCGTCGATCGCGAGCACCCTGGCCGTGTCCACCGCCTTCTGGTCGAGATCTGTCCAGTCGAGCGCAGCGGTGTCGGTCACGGGATTCCTTTCGAGGTGAGCGCCGAGGTCATCGGCCGTCCCCGAGCCTACTCACCCCAGGCGATAGACTCGAAGCAGTCCTGCTACCTGCCAGTACCCCCATCGCGCTCGAGGATCCCCTTGTGACCTACGTCGGCCAGTCGTCTTCTGCTGCCCAGCAGTCCACGGCCGAACGCGCGACGCTCAAGGACGTGGTGGCGGCGTACGTCGGGCTCACCAAGCCCCGCGTGATCGAGCTGCTCCTGCTCACGACGGTGCCGGTGATGTTCTTCGCCGCGCGCGGGGTGCCCGACCTGGGACTGGTCGTCGCGACGGTCGTGGGCGGTGCGTTCTCGGCGGGGTCGGCGTCGGTGTTCAACTGCGTCTACGACCGGGACATCGACGAGCAGATGCGACGGACGCGACGACGGGCGTTGCCGCGGCACATCGTGTCGCCGGCGGCGGCGCTCGTGTTCGGGTTCGTGCTCGGGATCGCCTCGACGGTGATCCTCTACGTCTGGGTCAACCCGCTGTCGGCCGGCCTGTCGGTCGGTGCGAACGCGTTCTACGTGTTCGTGTACACGATGCTGCTCAAGCGGCGTACGACCCAGAACATCGTGTGGGGCGGCCTCGCCGGCTGCTTCCCCGCGCTCATCGGTTGGACGGCGGTGACCGGCTCCCTGTCGTGGGTGCCGGTGGTGCTGTTCGCGGTCGTGTTCTTCTGGACCCCGCCGCACACGTGGGCGCTGGCCCTGCGCTACCGCGAGGACTACGCGAACGTGGACGTGCCGATGCTCCCGGTGGTCGCTCCGGCCCGTGAGGTGGGCCGCCAGGTCGTGCTCTACAGCTGGGTGATGGTGGCGACGTCGTTGCTGCTGTGGCCGGTGGCCGACACCGGTGTCTTCTACCCCGTCGCCGCCGGCGTCCTCGGCGCGTTCTTCCTGCTCGAGGCCCACCGGATGTGGGCCCGGACCCGAGGCACCGAGAGCCTCTCGGTGATCCAGCCGATGCGGCTGTTCCACTCGTCGAACCTCTACCTGTCGCTGCTGTTCGTCGCCGTGGCGGTCGACCCGCTGCTCTCCCGCTGAGCCCTCGCGGGCCGGGTTACGCCGGGATCGGGACTAACTAGTGGCAAGTATTCCTGCCCGAGACGCAACCTCCGGGGCTCTCATCGCGTCTGAGGAGTGACGGCGGCCAGCCCGTCCACGGGGGTGCGGGCGGCCGCCGTCGATTCATGTCCGGTCCCGGGTGGCGCTCCGGGGATCCGAGGGCCTATGTGTCGGCCGGAACCCGCGGCTCGCGCACGCGGACCAGCGCCCAGGTGACGGCGCCCGACGTGAGTGCGGAGCCGAGCATGTGGAAGCCGACCAGCACGACCGGCAGATCGGTGAAGTACTGCACGAAGCCGATGGTTCCCTGGCCGGCCTCGATGGCGAGCAGGACCACGATCACCCGGCGGGTGGAGCTGGGTGCCCCGGTGGCGATCGCGGCGAACAGCAGCCCGATGGTCAGGCCGACGAACAAGAACACGAGGTCGGCGTGCAGCTGGCTCATCTGGAGCGGCGAGAGCCCGTTGCGCTTGGAGGCGGAGTCACCGGCGTGCGGGCCCGACCCGGTCACGATGGTGCCGACGTAGAAGACCGCCCACGCGGCGGCGAACGTGGCCCACGCCAGACCGAGCGCAGCGCCGCGGGGGGCCAGCTCGGGCGCCGGCTGGTCGAGTCGTTCCAGGAAGAACACCGCGAGCCCGACGATGGCCATCGAGCAGAGCATGTGCAGCGAGACGACCCACGGGTTGAGGTGGGTGAGCACGGTGATTCCGCCGATCACCGCCTGGGCGGGGATGCCGAGTGCCATCACCAGGGCGATCCGGCGCAGGTCGCGCCGACCTGACTGCCAGGCCGCCACGAACGTGCCCACGGCGACGACGACCAGCACCCAGGTGAGCATCCGGTTGCCGAACTCGATGATCGAGTGCACGTCGTAGGCGCCGTGGGGCGTCAACGAGTCCTCGGTGCACCGGGGCCAGGTCGGGCACCCGAGGCCGGAGCCGGTCAGCCGGACCACACCTCCGGTCACCACGAGCATGCCGTTGGCGATCAGCGACGCCCAGCCCCAGCCCCGGATCCAATCGTCGAGGTGCCGCAGCCGGCTGGTCAGTCGGTCCATCACTCCCACTTGAAGGTCCGGGCGGTGAGGGCGGTCCCGAGGACCGACCAGGCGAGGAGGACGCACAGGTCGCGCCAGGCGGTCCCGTCGTCGATGAGGGCCACCCGCATGGCGCTCCCGAGGGCACCCGAGGGTAGCCAGCGCACGACGTCGCCGAACGCGCCGTACGCCGAGACCGGCAGGACGACAGCCCCACCGGCCATGAGCAGGAGGTAGATCAGGTTGGCCGCGGCCAGGGTGGCCTCGGCGCGCAGCACGCCGGCGACGAACAGCCCGAGGGACGCGAACGCCGCGGTGCCGAGCACGACCGCGAGGGCGGCGCCGATCAACCCCGGCTGGGGATCCCAGTCGAGAGCGAGCGCGACCAGCGAGATGACCAGGACCTGGAGCACCTCGATCAGCAGCAGGCCGCCGATCTTGCCGGCGAGGAGGCCGGAGCGGGGGAGCGGTGAGGACCCGAGACGCTTGATGACGCCGTAGCGCCGCTCGAACCCGGTCGCGATCGCGAGCGAGGTGAAGGCGGTCGACATCACCGCGAGCGCCAGTACGCCGGGCGCGAAGACGTCGACCGCGGAGTGCGTCAGGTCGAGGCCGACGCGGTCCGCGCCCGCGACCCCGCCGATCAGCACGATGACCGGGATCACGACCGCCAGCAGCAGCTGCTCTCCGTTGCGGAGCATCAGCCGCGACTCCATGGCCGCCTGGGCCAGCACCTGCCGGTGCAGGGGAGCTGCGCCGGGCCGAGGAGAGAACGTCCCGCTCACGGCGTCAGGCCCCGTCCGGTCAGCTGGAGGAACACGTCCTCCAGAGTGCGTTGGCCCAGCGTCAACGACTCGGGCAGCACCTCGTTGGTCTCGCACCACCGCGAGACCTTGGCGAGCGTGGAGGCGTCGGCGGGTCCAGTGACCAGCAGGCTGACCTCGTCGAGCTGGGTGACCTCGGTGTGCTCGCCCAGCGCCGCGCGCAGCGAGTCGGGCGAGCCCGGGGGGAACGGCCGGGTCACGACGAGCCTGATGGTGGCGTGGGTGCCGCCCCGGGTCAGCTCCAGCGGGGAACCCGACGCGATCAGCCGGCCCCGGTCGATGATGTGGATCTGGTCTGCGAGACGCTCCGCCTCGTCCATGTAGTGGGTCGTGAGGACCACCGTGACCCCGTCGCCGCGCAGCTCCTCGAGCAGCTCCCAGGTGGTCCGCCGGGCCTGCGGGTCCATCCCGGCCGTCGGCTCGTCGACGAACACGATCTCGGGCCGGCCGACGAGGGCCATCGCCAGCCCGAGCCGCTGCTGCTGCCCGCCTGAGAGCCGCCGATACGGCGTACGGCCGCAGTCCGCCAGCCCGAGGCGGTCGGAGAGCATCTGGGTGTCGAGCGGGTGGGCGTGCAGCTTCGCGATGTGGTCGAGCATCTCGCGGGCGCGCACGCCGCTCCAGGCGCCGCCGCCCTGGAGCATGACCCCGATGCGCGGCAGCAGCTCCGCGCGCTCGCGGATCGGGTCGAGCCCGAGCACGCGCACGGTCCCCGACTGGGGACGCCGGTAGCCCTCACAGGTCTCCAGCGTGGTCGTCTTGCCGGCGCCGTTGGGGCCGAGGACGGCGGTGATCGTCTGTCGTTCGACCACCAAGGACAGCCCGTCGACCGCGACCTTCTCGCCGTAGCGCATCACCAGGCCGTCGACCGAGACCGCAGGGGCGGCAGGGTCGGACGCAGGCACCGCCACAGTGTAGGGAGCGCCCCGGACGCGCTCGGCGACGGGTCAGGCGCTGCGGCGACGCACCTCGCGGAGGATGTCCGGCTCGTTGGTGATCACGCCGTTGGCGCCGACGGCGGTCACCTGGTCGAGCGTGCCGATGTCGTCGATCGGCCAGGTCATCACCACCTCGACGGTGCGGCGCACCCGAGCCACCAGCTCCGCGTCGAGCAGGGAGCGGTGCAGGGAGACGCCGTACGGCGCAGGGCGGTCCGGCCGCGCCAGGCGGCGGACCAGGGCGCTGAGCTCGGCTCGGTTGCGGGCCGAGAGCACCGGCCGCGCGTAGGGCAGGTCCGCGACCCGCTCGACCGCCGGCCAGTGCCGGCCGCAGACCAGGACGTCGTGCTCGTTGGCTCGCTCGTGGAGCAGCTCGGCGACGGCCTGTCCGGTCGAGACCTTGCGACCCTTGAGGTCGAGCATGAACGTCGTACCGTGCCGGTCGGCGTCCAGCAGCTCCTCCAGGCCCAGTCGCGGCGCGGTCGCCGAGGCGAGCTCCCAGCGGTCCCAGAGGAACGGCAGCGGGCCTGCGGTCTTGAGGTGCCGCACCTCCAGCCGCCCGCAGTAGGCGTGGACGTCGCACTCGATGACGTCGGCACCGACCTGGTTGGCCTCGTGCAACCCGGCCAGCGAGTTCCCCGCACGGTGGGCGATCGCGAGCAGGGTCATGGTGCGGCCGCCTTGCCGGCCCGTCTGCCGCGGCGTCCCTCGAG
Organism: Nocardia sp. 149-1B; assembly: GCF_057747975.1. Taxonomy (NCBI): domain Bacteria; kingdom Bacillati; phylum Actinomycetota; class Actinomycetes; order Mycobacteriales; family Nocardiaceae; genus Nocardia; species Nocardia sp. 149-1B. Next base: position 2,307,828 of record NZ_CM173233.1, on the reverse strand, counting down.
CGCGACCGCGCCGGCGTACCCCACCATCGCGAGCATCAGACCGGCGACGACGTCGACGACGTAGTGGTTGGCGGTCGCCACGACGGCGAACGCCATCAGGACCGGGAGGATGCACCCCACCACCCGGAACAGCAGGGTGCCGGCCGCGGTCGCCAGTGAGATCCCGACGAGCAGGTCCCAGCCCGCGTGCAGGCTCGGCATGGCGGCGTACTGGTTGACGAAGTTGGGGGGCTGGAGCACCCGGTAGGCGTAGGAGCGCTCGGTGACGGTGTCGACGAGGTTCGGGTCGGCCAGGCGCGGTGGGGCGACGGGGTACGACACGAAGATCACCAGGCCGATCCCACCGGAGATCAGCATCGCGTTGCGCAGCCGCAGGAAGATGTCGCGGTGGTGCCAGACGAGCCAGGCCATCGTCAGCACGATCACTGGCCAGTGGCCCCAGATGTAGATCCAGTTCACGATCGTCGAGAAGACGCCGGAGTCGGCCACGGGGTCCTGCACGACCGACTCGATGTCGATCCCGAGCCGCCCCTCGAACGCCATCACGTCGTGGGCGTGGTCGATGGCGACCGAGGGGGTGGCGGCGGTCAGGCCGCGCACCTGGAAGTAGAAGAAGATCCCGAGGACGACGATCGCCACCTGCTCGAGCACCCAACGGACCCGCCGATCGTGGAGCGCGCTCGGGCGCGGCATCAGCATCACCCGACCTCCTGCCCGCTCGCGTCATGACGTCCGGGGTGGCCCACCTTCGATGCTGCCGCGGCGCGCACAGGCCGTCGTGAGGCGAAGGTCCCGAGTTCCGAGGACGCGTCTCCCGCGCCGACGTCGTCGCCGCGACACCGCGTCTCCCGCGTCGACTTCGTCGCCGCGCGTGGCCGCGGATCGCTCTGGGGGTGGTGTTTCGACGGTGTGGTTGCGGTGGGCGCGTGGGCTGCGGGCAGATCAGGCGGTGGCGGCGGCCTGTCGCCGGCCGGCGACGAGGCTGGCCCCGCCGAGGGTGAGGGCGGGGAGCCAGGCGAGTGCGGCCTTGAGCGACACGGCGGCGACGGCCGCCGCGAGGGGTACGCCGGCGGCGACCAGCGCGATCACGAGGGCGCCGTCCCGCGGGCTCGCCCCGTTGGGTCCGGGCACCGCGCCGGCGAGCTGGCTGGCTCCGAACGCACCGAGGACGGCGAGCGGCGAGACCGAGTGACCGGTGGCGCCGACCGCGCCGACGAGCAGCGCGGCGATCGAGAGCTGGTAGCCGGCCGAGAGCACGAGCCCGTGCAGGAGCTTGCGCACCGGGGGCAGTGGCCGGCTCGGCAGCAGCCCGGGGCGCACCCGGTGCAGCACGATCACGGTGAGGACGGCCGCGAGGGAGACCCCGGCGACGGGGAGGATGAGGTGCATCGGCAGTGCGGTGCCGGCGAACGCCACGAACGCCGCCAGGCCCAGGGCGCCGACGAGCCGGTCCGTGCCGACGCTGAGCACCGCGTCGCCGCGGCCGAGCCCGGCCCCGGTGAGGCGCTTGAGCCGCCACAGGTCCGCGCCGACGTGGCCGGGGGTGAACAGCCCGAGCAGCTCGGACTCGGCGTACGCACGCAGGTGCCAGCGACGGGAGAGGTCGGCATCGGTCAGAGCGCGCCAGCGCAGCGGGCAGAGGAGGTACTTGCCGACGACCCAGGGGAGAAGCCCCGCGAGCACGGGCCACAGGGACACGTGGGGGAGGCGGGGGAGCGTGAGTGCCGGGACGACGAGGCTCACGACGACCCCGAGGGCGAGCACGGTGCGAGAGGAGAGGACGGCGCGGAGGCGGTCGATCATGGAGGTCGGCGGAACCTTCGGTCGGCGAGGTCGCAGCGTCGTTGCGGCGCGGTGGACCTCCAGTGTCGCCGATGACCGACCGTGAGCCAAGCGAGGTAAGGATGACCTTACTTGAACGGTCGAGATCAATAACGGCACACTGGCGTTGTGGAATTCGACGAGGTCCCGGTCGCGGGACACGACCAGCCCACGCGTGAGCGTGTGGCCCGGTCGATCCTCGTCAACGGCCCCTCGACCGCGGCGGCGCTCGCCGAGCGCCTCGACCTGACGCCCGCGGCCGTCCGCCGTCACCTCGACCAGCTCGTCGACGACGGCGCCGTCGAGGCTCGCGAGGCCCGCACCCTGGCCGCCCGCGGCCGGGGCCGCCCGGCCAAGGTGTTCGCTCTCACCGAGACGGGCCGCGACCGCTTCGACCAGCAGTACGACGACCTCGCCGTCCAGGCACTCCGGTTCCTGGCCGAGACCGGAGGTGTGGACGCGGTCCGCGAGTTCGCGACCCGGAGAGCGGCGTTCATCCAGGACCGGTTCTCCGGCGTCAGCGCGGCGCACCCCGACCTGGGACCGGCCGAGGTGCTCGCCCGCGTCTTCACCGACGAGGGCTACGCCGCGGCCGTCCGCGACGTACCCGTCGGGGAGCAGCTGTGCCAGCAGCACTGCCCGGTGTCCCACGTCGCGCACGAGTTCCCCCAGCTGTGCGAGGCCGAGACCGAGGCCATCAGCAAGGTCCTCGGGCGGCACGTCCAGCGCCTGGCGACCATCGCCCACGGCGACGGCGTGTGCACCACCTGCATCCCGGACCTGCCCACGACCAGCCCGACCATCCAGCAGAGCTCGACCACCGAGAAGAAGGAGCACGTCAGCCGATGACCTCCATCGAAGAACTCAACCCCGAGCTCAAGGGGATCGGCCGCTACGACTTCGGTTGGGCCGACCCCGACGTGGCCGGCGCGTCCGCGAAGCGCGGCCTCAGCGAGGACGTCGTCCGCGACATCTCCGCGAAGAAGAACGAGCCGCAGTGGATGCTCGACCTGCGCCTGAAGGGCCTCAAGCTCTTCCACCGCAAGCCGATGCCGTCCTGGGGCTCCGACCTGTCGGGCATCGACTTCGACAACATCAAGTACTTCGTGCGCTCCAGCGAGAAGCAGGCAGCCACCTGGGACGACCTCCCCGAGGACATCAAGAACACCTACGACAAGCTCGGCATCCCCGAGGCGGAGAAGCAGCGCCTTGTCTCCGGCGTCGCCGCGCAGTACGAGTCCGAGGTCGTCTACCACTCGATCCGCGAGGACCTCGAGGCCCAGGGCGTGCTCTTCCTCGACACCGACACCGCGCTCAAGGAGCAGCCGGAGCTCTTCCAGGAGTACTTCGGCACGGTGATCCCGGTGGGCGACAACAAGTTCGCCGCGCTCAACACCTCGGTGTGGTCGGGCGGCTCCTTCATCTACGTGCCGAAGGGCGTGCACGTCGACATCCCGCTCCAGGCCTACTTCCGGATCAACACCGAGAACATGGGCCAGTTCGAGCGGACGCTGATCATCGTCGACGAGGACGCCTACGTGCACTACGTCGAAGGCTGCACGGCGCCGATCTACAGCTCCGACTCTCTGCACTCGGCCGTCGTCGAGATCATCGTGAAGAAGGGCGGCCGCTGCCGCTACACGACGATCCAGAACTGGTCGAACAACGTCTACAACCTCGTCACCAAGCGCGCGGTCTGTGAGGCCGGCGCGACCATGGAGTGGGTCGACGGCAACATCGGCTCCAAGGTGACCATGAAGTACCCCGCGGTCTACCTGATGGGCGAGCACGCCAAGGGCGAGACGCTCTCGATCGCGTTCGCGGGCGAGGGTCAGCACCAGGACGCCGGCGCCAAGATGGTGCACGCCGCCCCGCACACCTCGTCCTCCATCCTGTCGAAGTCCGTCGCCCGTGGCGGCGGCCGGACGTCCTACCGGGGCCTCATCCAGGTCAACGAGGGCGCCCACGGCTCCAAGTCCAACGTGCTGTGCGACGCGCTGCTCGTCGACCAGATCAGCCGCTCCGACACCTACCCCTACGTCGACATCCGCGAGGACGACGTGTCGATGGGTCACGAGGCGAGCGTCTCGAAGGTCTCCGACGACCAGCTCTTCTACCTGATGTCGCGCGGCATGGAGCAGGACGAGGCGATGGCGATGATCGTCCGCGGCTTCGTCGAGCCGATCGCCAAGGAGCTGCCGATGGAGTACGCCCTCGAGCTCAACCGGCTGATCGAGCTCCAGATGGAGGGCGCTGTCGGCTGATCGACAGCGCCGGAGGCGCCGTCGATCAGCCGACAGCGCCGTGGGAGGGGCCGCCTGTGGTTGCGGCCCGCCCGTGAGACCGAAACGGAAAGTAGACGTAGATAAGTGACCGTGACTGACACCGCACGCGAGAGCGTGTCGTCCGCCCTCGAGCAGGAGCAGGGACACCTGATCGTGTCCCACCTCAACCCGCCCGCGTCGTACGACCTCGACGACCACCCGGTGCCGACCGGGCGCGAGGAGATCTGGCGCTTCACGCCGCTCAAGCGGCTGCGCGGGGTGCTCGACGGCGAGGCCTCCGAGGCCCGCCTGACGTGGACCACCACGCTCCCGGAGGGCGTGACGCTGCGTGAGATCGGCGCCGACGAGGCGATCGCCCTCGGCGAGTTGGCTCCCAACGACCGGCCCTCGGCCCTCGCGGCGGCGCGCGCGGGCGGCGCGATGCTGCTCGACGTGCCCGCCGACACGGTGGTCACCGAGCCAGTCGTGCTGCACCTGCACGGCGAGTCGGTCGACGACCTCGTGTGGGGCCGGCTGCTGGTCCGGGTCGGCACGCACGCCGACGTCACGGTGGTCGTCAACCACACCGGCTCCGCGCGCTACGCCGCGATCACCACGGTTCTCGTCGGCGACGGCGCCCGGGCCAACGTGCTCACCCTGCAGGACTGGGCCGACGACGCCGTCCACCTGGGCCGCGACGCGATCCGCGTGGGCCGCGACGCGAGCGTCAAGCACACCTCGATCTCCTTCGGGGGTGACCTGGTGCGCATGCACGCCAACGTCGAGTACGCCGGCCCCGGCGGCGATGCCGAGCTGCTCGGCCTCTACTTCGCCGACGAGGGCCAGCACCTCGAGCACCGGCTCTTCGCCGACCACAACGCCCCCAAGACCAAGAGCCACGTGCTCTACAAGGGTGCGTTGCAGGGCCAGGGCGCCCACACGGTCTGGATCGGCAACGTGCTGATCCGCAAGATCGCGCAGGGCATCGAGACCTACGAGGAGAACCGCAACCTGGTGCTCACCGACGGCTGTCAGGCCGACTCGGTGCCCAACCTCGAGATCGAAACCGGCGACATCGAGGGCGCCGGGCACGCCTCGGCGACCGCGCGCTTCGACGACGAGCAGCTGTTCTACCTCCGCTCCCGCGGCGTCTCGGAGAAGGAGGCCCAGCGCCTCGTCGTGCACGGCTTCTTCAACGACCTCATCCGCAAGGTCGGCATCCCCTCCATCGAGGAGCGGCTGCTGAGCACCGTGGAGACGGAGCTGGCCAAGAACGTCCTCAAGGAGGACGCATGAGCTTCGTGCGCGCCTGCGCGGTCGGCGACGTCCCCACCGACGAGGCCCTCGCGGTCACGGTCGGGGCGTACGACGTCGCCGTCGCGCGCCACGAGGACGAGTTCTTCGCGATCCAGGACCTCTGCTCGCACGCGGCGGTGCCGCTGAGCGAGGGCGAGGTCGCCGACTGCACCGTCGAGTGCTGGCTGCACGGGTCGCGCTTCGACCTGCGCACCGGCAAGCCGACCGGCCTCCCGGCCACCGAGCCCGTCGCGACCTTCCCCGTGGAGGTCCGCGACAACGACATCTACGTCGACACCACCACCACCCTGAACGGAGTCACCCCCTCATGAGCGAGCTCGTCATCAAGGACCTGCAGGTGTCCGTGGACACCGAGGACGGTCCCAAGGAGATCCTCAAGGGCGTCACGCTGAGCATCAAGGCCGGCGAGACCCACGCGATCATGGGGCCGAACGGGTCGGGCAAGTCCACGCTGGCCTACTCGATCGCCGGCCACCCGAAGTACACAATCACCGGCGGCACGGTCACCCTCGACGGTGAGGACCTGCTGTCGATGACCGTCGACGAGCGGGCGCGTGCCGGCCTGTTCCTCGCCATGCAGTACCCCGTCGAGGTCCCGGGCGTCTCGGTGTCGAACTTCCTGCGCACCGCCAAGACCGCCCTCGACGGCGAGGCGCCCAAGCTGCGCACCTGGGTCAAGGACGTCAACAAGGCCCTCGAGAACCTCAACCTCGACCCGACGTTCGGCACTCGCTCGGTGAACGAGGGGTTCTCCGGCGGCGAGAAGAAGCGCCACGAGATCGCCCAGCTCGAGCTGCTCAACCCGCAGGTCGCGATCCTCGACGAGACCGACTCCGGCCTCGACATCGACGCGCTGAAGGTCGTCTCCGAGGGCGTGAACCGGTTCCGCGCCCAGGAGGGCAAGGGCGTCCTGCTGATCACGCACTACACGCGGATCCTGCGCTACATCACCCCCGACCACGTCCACGTGTTCGTCGACGGCAAGGTCGCCGAGTCCGGCGGCCCGGAGCTCGCCGACGAGCTCGAGGCCAGCGGCTACGACAAGTACCTCCGGGCGGCGGCGGTCTGACATGACCACGGTGCAGCTGCCCGGACTCCTCCCCGAGCTGGAGGTGATCCGCGCCGACTTCCCGATCCTGGAGCGGACCCTCGCGGGCGGTCTGCCGCTGGTCTACCTCGACAGCGCCAACACCTCGCAGAAGCCGCAGGTCGTCATCGACACGATGGTCGACCACCTCGAGCGTCACAACGCCAATGTGGCCCGGGCCATGCACCAGCTTGGTGCGGAGTCCTCCGAGGCGTTCGAGGACGCGCGCGACAAGGTCGCGGCCTTCATCCACGCGCCGAGCCGCGACGAGGTGATTTTCACCAAGAACGCCTCCGAGGCGCTCAACCTGGTCGCGAACACGCTCGCCTGGGCCACCGGTGACCTCTCGATCGGCCCCGGTGACGAGGTCGTCATCACCGAGATGGAGCACCACTCCAACATCGTCCCCTGGCAGCTGCTCACCGAGCGCAAGGGTGCGACGCTGCGCTGGTTCGGGCTCACCGACGACGGCCGGCTCGACCTCTCCGACATCGACTCCCTGATCACCGAGCGGACCAAGGTCGTCTCGCTGACCTGGGTCTCGAACATGCTCGGCACGATCAACCCGGTCGCCGAGATCGCCCGCCGTGCCCACGAGGTCGGCGCGCTGGTCGTGGTCGACGCCTCGCAGGCGGCGCCTCAGCTGCCGGTCGACGTGGTCGCCTCCGGCGCCGACCTGCTGGCCTTCACCGGCCACAAGGTCGTCGGCCCCACCGGCATCGGAGTGCTGTGGGGGCGCCGCGAGGTGCTCGATCAGCTGCCGCCGTTCCTGGGCGGCGGCGAGATGATCGAGACCGTGCGCATGGAGCGCTCGACGTACGCCGGCATCCCGCACAAGTTCGAGGCGGGCACGCCCCCCATCGTCGAGGCCGTGGGCCTCGGCGCGGCGGTCGACTACCTCGCCCACGTCGGGCTGGAGGCCGTGCACCGGCACGAGCAGGCGATCACGGCGTACGCACTCGAGGGCCTCGCGACCGTGCCCGGCCTGACCGTGCTGGGACCGCTGGACGCCACGCAGCGCGGGGGAGCGATCGCGTTCGAGATCGACGGGGTGCACCCCCACGACGTCGCGCAGGTGCTCGACTCCCGCGGGATCGCGGTGCGGGCCGGTCATCACTGCGCGAAGCCCGCGCATGCCCGGTTCGGCGTGCAGAGCTCGACCCGGATGTCGTCGTACCTCTACACGACGCCGGCCGAGATCGACGCGCTCGTCGAGGGCCTGGAATACACCCGCTCGTACTTCAAGTTGGGCTGATGATGAGCCACGAACTCGACTCCCTGTACCAGGACATCATCCTGGACCACGCGAAGCGCCGGTTGAATGCCGGCCTGCGCGAGCCCTTCGACGCCGAGGTCCACCACGTCAACCCGACCTGCGGCGACGAGGTGACGTTGCGCCTGCACCTCGACGGTGACGTCGTGCGCGACATCTCCTACGACAACCAGGGCTGCTCGATCTCGTCCGCCTCGGCGTCGGTGATGACCGAGCTGTTGATCGGCAAGACCGTGGCCGAGGCCCGGCCTGTCGTCGACGCCTTCCTCGAGATGATGCGCGGCAAGGGCCAGGTCGAGCCCGACGAGGACGTGCTCGAGGACGCGGTCGCCTTCGCGGGCGCCGCCAAGCTGACCGCGCGCATCAAGTGCGCACTACTGGCGTGGATGGCCTACCAGGACGCCCTCGCCCGAGCCCAGGAGGACTCGCATGCCTGACACCAGCTCCGTTGACCATGGCGCCCTTCCCGAGGTGCCCGAAGCCGGCGGCGTCGGCACCTCGACCGTCTCGGTCGAGGACGTCACCGAGGCGATGAAGGACGTCGTCGACCCCGAGCTCGGCATCAACGTGGTCGACCTCGGCCTCGTCTACGACGTGCACCTCGACGAGAGCTCGAACGTCGTGCTCGACATGACCCTCACCTCGGCGGCGTGCCCGCTGACCGACGTGATCTCGGACCAGACCAACAGCGCACTCGAGGGCCTGGTCAACGACGTGGCCATCAACTGGGTCTGGATGCCCCCGTGGGGCCCCGACAAGATCACCCCCGACGGCCGCGAACAGCTGCGAGCCCTCGGCTTCAATGTTTGAGCCGCTACGCCGCGCGCCGGCGAGCGGAGCTCGCGGCGCTGCGGCGTAGCGACGCAAGAAGGTCGAGGGAGCCCCGCGCCTGAGCGGAGCGAAGGCGCGACGGGCGGCTCGAGACCTGAGACACCGGCCCGCTTGGACGAACAAGCCAGGCAGCGGTTAGGTCGTCTCGCACGGCCGAGCGTCCCGAGACCCCTCCCCGGCGGGGGCTCGAGACACTGGTCGGTGGGTTCCGGCTCCCGCTCAGTAGGTGAACTGGGCGACCTGGCCGCGGAGGTCGGACGACATCCGGGCGAGCTCGGCGATGGCCTGCTTGGTCTGTCCGACGACCTCGTTGGTGGTCGCCGCGACGGAAGCGACGCTCGTGATGCTCGTGGCGATGTCGGCGGACCCGGACGCGGCCTCGGCGACGTTGCGTGCCATCTCGTTGGTGGTCGCCGTCTGCTCCTCGACCGCCGAGGCGATCGTCGCCTGGGTGTCGTTGATCTGGGCGATGATCTCGGAGATCTCGGTGATGGCCGTGACGGCCGCCTGGGTCTCGGCCTGGATCGCCTCGATGCGGCCGCTGACCTCGCCCGTGGCCCGAGCGGTCTCCTGCGCGAGCTCCTTGACCTCGTTGGCGACGACCGCGAAGCCCTTGCCGGCCTCGCCGGCTCGCGCGGCCTCGATCGTCGCGTTGAGCGCGAGCAGGTTGGTCTGCTCGGCGATCGAGTTGATGACGGCGATGACCTTGCCGATGTCGGCGGAGGAGTTGCCGAGACGGGTCACCGTCTCGGAGGTCGTGTGGGCCGCGTCGACGGCTCGAGCGGCCACCTGCGAGGCGGAGGCCGCGTTCTGCGCGATCTCCCGGATCGACGCGGACATCTGCTCGGTCCCGGTGGCCACGGTCTGCACGTTGTCGGTGACGTGCTCGGCCGCCCCGGCGACGACGTCCGCCTGGGCGGAGGCCTCCATCGAGGTCGACGAGATCTGCTCGGAGGTCGCCGACAGCTCCTCGGCCGCGCCGGCGACGGTCTCCGAGGTCGAGACCACGTGCGCGATGGTCTGCCGGAGCTCGGCCTGGGCGGTACCGAGTGCCGCCGCCATCTGTCCGACCTCGTCGGTCGAGAAGACGTCCGCGGTCACGGTGAGGTCGTTGTGAGCCATCGCCTCGAGCGAGTGCTGGACCGCGCGGAGCGGGCGGCGGATCGCGTTCGCGAGGAGGATGCCTCCGGCCAGGGCGGCGCCGAACCCGACCACCATGATCACGACCATGCGCTTGATCGCGGCGCCGGCCTTCTCGTCGGCCGACGACGCCACGGACGCGAGGTGGGCGACGACCTCGTCGTTGACGGAGACGAGGTTGTCGACCATCTCTCCACCGATCGTTCCGGCCTCGGCACGGGCAGCCACCCAGCCGGCGAGGTCACCTGCCTGCGCGGCCCGCACCATCTTGTCGTGCACGACGGCTCGGTAGGCCTCGAGGGACTTCTTGAAGTCCTCGAACCGAGCCGGCAGTGCGCCGGTCTCGGCCTGGTAGTCCGCGCCGAACTTCGCCAGCGATGCGTCGAGGGCCGTCTCGGCGTCGTCGAGCGCGGCGACCCGGTCGCCCAGCTCCGGGGAACCCGTGAAGCCGCCGACCACCGAGGCGTTGTTGCGCACCGACCACAGGGCGTCCTTGAGCGCGGCGAGCGAGGTGTTGAGCGAGGCCTGGGAGGTCGCCATGTCGTTCGTGGTGTGACGCGCCGAGGACATCGCCGTCACTGCCGAGGCACCGAGGATGACGCTCACGAGCGTCGCCAACCCGACGAGGGACATGATCTTGGTGCGCAACGACCGGTTGGCGAACCACGCGGTGCGCCGTCGGCGGCTGCCTGCCACTGCGTCGCCTTCGATCGTGCCTGCCATCGTCATCACGCTCCCTCGCCCATGGTTCGCTGAGGAGAGCCGTTGGGCGCCCGGCTCACGCGGTTGCCATTCGGCGGGCGGATGGTCTGTTGTAGGGAAAACGCGCGGCAGTGTTGATCCGGTCTGGTCCGCTCGCGTCGAGTGCCGCGTCTCGGAAGTCGTCGACCGGTTGGCGTTCTCAGGGTGGGTGCACCGCAAGGCGCCATACCCGCTCGTCTCGCAAGCGTCGGCAACGCAAGCGGGGTGCGTGCCATGGGGGCGCGAAGCGCCCAAGAAGCTTCCGGGACGCGGCACTAGGCTCCTGGGGTGGCCCACGTCCGAGTGCCCGCCGACCGGGTCGAGCGGTGGATCGAGAACTTCCTGTCGCGCCACGGCGAGACCTCGCTGTCGACCACCGCCGGCGCCCTGTGCGGCGTGGCCGAGGACGGGTCGACGTTCGTCGCCCGGCTCCCGTTCGCGGCGGCGTACGGCGGCCCCGCGGCGCCGGACGCGTTCGCGGCGGAGGTGGCGTCGCCCACCGACTGGGGAGTGCTGCTGGTCCGCAAGGGCGGCTTCGCCGTCGCGCGCATGGCCGGCCTGCGGATGACGGAGAGCAAGGTCGGCCAGCGTCACGTCCAGGGGCGGACCAAGGCCGGTGGGCAGAGCCAGCAGCGGTTCGCGCGCCGACGCGACAACCAGGCACGGCAGGCCTACGAAGCGGCCGGCGAGCACGCCGCGCGCATCCTCGAGGGCCTTCGAGGTCCGCTGGTGACCGGTGGTGACCACACAGCCGTCGCGGAGGTCCTGGAGGACCCGCGGCTGCGACGCCTGGTCGTGGTCGAGCCGTGGCTCGCGGTGCCGGATCCGCGCCGTAGCGTGCTCGAGGAGGCGGTGCGAGAGGCCTGTGCGGCGCAGGTCGAGGTCGTGAACGCGTGAGTCAGAGGTCGAGCTCCTTGACCCGCTCGCTCCAGCGCTGGTTGATGGAGCCGAGCTCCGTGAGCAGGAAGCTGATGAACTCCTCGGAGAGTCGCAGCCGCCGGTAGGCCGGGTCATCGGGGGAGAGCTCGTCGAGGCCCTTGCGCAGCGCTGCCTGCATGGGGGCGTAGATCTGGTCGGCGTGGAGCATCGCGTCATGCCACGCGTCGTCGTCGACCACGAAGATGTCGCGCCGCGATCCGCGCTCGCGCTCGCGTCGCACGACCCCCATGCCGTCGAGGTAGCGCACCGCGCCGGAGACGGCGGCCGGCGAGACCTCGAGGCACGCCGCGATCTCTGCGGCGGTCATCCGGCCGTCCCCGTCGACGAGCAGGGCGGCGAAGATCCGGGCCGGGAGGCGAGCCATGCCGGCGGAGGTGAGTGCCCCGCCCATGCGCTCCACGAAACGTCGGCGTTGTGCATCGTTCGACATGCCGGAAGATTACAGGATTCAGAATCATGTGAAACAGGTGTACGGTCGATCGCGTGGGCGACTTCGTGATCGAGATCCGGGACCTGGTGAAGGAGTTCGGGAGCCTGCGGGCGCTCGACGGGCTCGATCTGGCGGTCGAGCGCGGAGAGGTGCACGGCTTCCTCGGACCGAACGGTGCCGGCAAGTCCACGACGATCCGGGTGCTGCTCGGGCTGCTGCGCAAGGACGGGGGAGAGGCCCGGCTGCTCGGCGGCGACCCGTGGCGCCAGGCCGCCGAGCTGCATGCCCGGCTCGCCTACGTGCCCGGCGACGTGAACCTGTGGCCGAACCTGACCGGGGGAGAGGTCATCGACCTGCTCGGGCGGCTGCGCGGCGGACTGGACGAGCGCCGGCGCACGGACCTGCTCGAACGCTTCGACCTCGATCCGACGAAGAAGGGTCGCAGCTACTCCAAGGGCAACCGGCAGAAGGTCGCCCTGGTGGCGGCGCTCGCCTCCGACGTGGAGCTGCTGCTGCTCGACGAGCCGACCTCCGGACTCGACCCGCTGATGGAGGCGGTCTTCCGCGACTGCATCGACGACTTCCGCAGCGAGGGCCACTCCGTGCTGCTGTCCAGCCACATCCTGGCCGAGGTGGAGCACCTCTGTGACCGGGTGAGCATCATCCGCGCGGGCCGCTGCGTGGAGTCCGGCACGCTCGCCGAGCTGCGTCACCTGACGCGTACGTCGATCACCGCCGACCTCGCTACGGTGCCGGCGGGGTTGGGCGACCTCCCGGGCGTGCACGACGTGGACATCGACAACCACCGGGTGCACCTCGAGGTCGACACGACTGAGCTCGACGCCGTGCTCGACCTGCTGCAGACCGGCGGCGTCCGCTCGCTGGAGAGCCAGCCCCCCACCCTCGAGGACCTGTTCCTGCGCCACTACGGCGACCAGGCCGCGAGCTCGGAGGACGCTGCCCGATGACCGGGACGTTGATCCTGCTGCGGGCGTTCCTGCGGCGCGACCGCTGGATGTACCTCTGGTGGCCGGTGGGGATCGCGATCCTCTACGTGAGCCAGGGCTGGAGCGTGGACGGGCTCTACAAGACCCAGGCGGAGTTCGACAAGGCCGCGGCCGGCATGGAGGGCAACGCGGCACTGATCGCCATGGCCGGGCCGGCGCGCGCGTTGAACACGACCGGGGGCCAGGTGACCTGGCAGTCGGCCGCGTTCGGTGCGGTGCTCGTCGGCCTGATGAGCATGTTCATCGTCGGGCGTCACACCCGCGGCGAGGAGGAGTCCGGGCGTGACGAGCTGCTGCGCGCCGCACCCGTCGGTCGGTACGCGCCTCAGACCGCTGCGGTCCTCGACGCCGCGCTGGCCAACCTCGTCGTGGGAGTCCTGACCGCGGGTGGGCTCGCGGCGTACGGGCTCGCGACCGCGGACTCCGTCGGTCTCGGGCTCGGGGTCACGTTCTGCGGCTGGCTCTTCACCGGTGTCGCCCTCATCGCCGCCCAGCTGGCGACGAGCACGCGAGCCGCCTACGGGCTCACCGGCGCGGTCATCGGCCTGGCGTACGCCTTGCGGGCGTTCGGGGACGTGAGCGTCGCGGCTCTCAGCTGGATCTCCCCGATCGGCTGGTACCAGGCGATGCACCCCTTCTCTGGGTTGCGCTGGTGGCCGGCGCTGCTGCTCGTCGCGGGTGCCGGGGCCGGGGTGGTCGTGGCGTACGCCGTGTTCGACCGCCGCGACTTCGGCTCCGGTGTGCTCCCCGCGCGTCCGGGACCGGCGCGGGCGGCGCGCGGTCTCGCAACCGGTCCCGGCCTGGCCTGGCGCCTGCAGCGGGCCACGGTTGTGGCCTGGGCCGTGGGACTCCTGCTGTCGGGTCTGGCGTTCGGCTCGATGGGCAACGACGTCGGCGACCTGGTCGGAGACTCCCAGACCTCCCGCGACCTGGTCTTGCAGGGTCGCGCCGACATCGTCGGTGGCTTCTACGCCATGTTGATGCTGATGCTCGCCCTGCTGGCCGCGTGCTTCGCGGTGTCGTCGGCGCTGCGTCCGCGCGGTGAGGAGGACTCCGGTCGGGTCGAGGGCCTGCTCGCGACCCAGCTGGCCCGGTCGACCTGGCTGCGCGGGCACATCCTCGTCACCGTCGCCGGCGCCGTGGTCGTGCTCGGCTCGGCCGGCCTGGGGTTGGGAGTGAGCTACGCGCTGGTCACCGGCGACGGCGGAGCGGTGTGGCGGATGACCTGGCAGGTGCTGACGCTCCTGCCCGGCGTCCTGGCGCTCAGCGGGCTGACCCGCCTGCTGCACGGCGCGGCTCCGCGCGCGGCGTCGCTGTCGTGGCTCGCGGTGCTGCTCGCCTACGTCGTGCTCATCTTCGGTGAGCTCCTGAAGCTCCCGCAGTGGCTGCAGGACCTCTCACCGTTCGAGCACCTCGCGATGGTTCCGGTCGACGACTTCCGGTGGGTGCCGTTCCTCCTCGTCTCCGCGGTAGCCGCCGCCCTGAGTGTCGCGGGCCAGATCGCGTTCCAACGGCGCGACGTGCACTAGCGTCAGCGGCATGTGGCAGCCCGAACCCGGGTGGCTCGCGCTCCCCGGCGGCTCGAGCGCCTCGACGGTCGGCGTGTGGCGGACCGTGCTCGGCGACCGGCCGGTGGTGGTCAAGCGGCTCGCGGCCCCCCAGGAGGACGATCCCGCCGGGCTGAGCGACCCGCGGCACTTCGCCTACTGGCGCAGGGCCGCCGACGTCGTCACCGCGGGAATCGTCACGGCCACCCCTGGACTGCGGTCGCCGCACCTGGCCGCGGTGGACGAGGACGTCGAGGGGATCACGATCACCGAGGAGTGGGTCGAGGACGCGGCCCTGAGCGGGCTGTTCGTCGCGCACGCTCTCGGCCGGTTCGCTGGCGCGCAGCTCACCCCGACACCCTGGCTGGCTCGCAACCAGCTGCGGGACCGGATGGCCCGCGTCGAGCACCGGGGCGGGTGGAAGACCCTCGAGCGGACCACGGTCGCCGACGTGGCGGTCCAGCTCTGGGAGCGTCGTCACGAGCTGCTGGCCGCGGCCGACGCCCTGGTGCAGGTGCCGATGCACGGTGACGCCGTACCGGCGAACCTCCCCGGCCGGGAGGGCGATGACGTGGTCGCGATCGACTGGTCCACGCTCGGCACCGGACCCGTGGGCGCCGACCTCGGCTACTACGCCCTCGCGGCACGCGAGGACCTCGAGCCGTTGCTAGACGCCTACCTCATGGGCCTTCCCGACGGACTCGCCACGCGCGAGGAGGTCACCCTCGGGGCGCGGGTGAGCGCTGTCTACACCGTGCTCAACCGTGCGGAGTGGGCGCTCGCCCGGGTCGCCGGCGGCGAGGGCGCCCTCGCCGGCAAGTTCCGGCACCCGTCGGTGGCACCTCACCTGCGCGCGCTCCAGCGGCAGTTCGCGCACATCGAGGCGCTCGTTCAGGGCTGATCGTCTCCCGTCGAGGCGGGTCAGAGCGCCCCGGCCGCGAACGTGTCGCAGGCGTCCAGGTCGCCTTGGGTGTAGCCCGTGGTGAACCAGTCGACGCGCTCCTTCGCGGAGCCGTGGGTCCACTGCTCGGGATTGACGCGACCACCGCTGCGCTGCTGGATCCGGTCGTCGCCGACGGCGGTGGCGGCCTCGATGGCCTGCTGGATGTCCTGGTCGGTGAGGGAGACGAACAGCGTCTGGCCCGAGGAGTCCTGGGTGCTGGTGGCGGCCTTGGCCCACATGCCGGCGTAGCAGTCGGCCTGCAGCTCCAGGCGCACCGAGTCGCTGGTGGGACCCTGCTGGGTCTTGACCTTGCCCATGGTGCCGAGCAGGTTCTGGATGTGGTGGCCGTACTCGTGCGCCAGCACGTAGGGCTCGACGAACCCGCCGTCAGGGCCGCCGAGCTGTCGCTCGAGCACGTCGTCGAAGAACGTGGTGTCGAGGTAGATCGTCTGGTCCACGGGACAGTAGAACGGGCCGACGTCGGAGGTCGCCTGGCCACAACCGGTGGATGTGGCGCCGGTGAACGTGTCCACCTCCTTCTCCGCGCGGAACTTCGAGCCGAGCTCGTCGCCCCAGAAGTCGTAGAGCGAGTTCTCGACCGCCACGCGGGCGCAGTCGGCACTGTTGTTCGCGTCCTCACCGGTCTTGCACGAGGCGTAGCGGTCGGTGTTCCCCATCCGGCTGGCGTCCAGCGAGCCGCCGGTCCCACCGCCCCCGACGCACTGCGTGAGCACCACGTAGAGCACGACCACGATGATGCCGACGACGCCACCGCCGCCGGCCACGCCGGCGGGGATCGGCATGCCGCGCCCACCCGTTCCACCGCCGAGACCGCCGCCGAGACCGCCACCGCCCCCACGTCCGCGGTCGCGCACCCGGCTCGTGTCGAGTCGGGCCTTGGGGTTGAAGCGCATGGGTCCTCCTGCGTCCGCCGATGTCTGCGTGGACCGTACCCACAACTAGGATCGAGTCCTCATGATCGTCACTCACAACCTGGAGGTCCGTGCCGGCGCACGTCTCCTGATGGAGAACGTCAGCTTCCGGGTCGCCGCCGGTGACAAGGTCGGTCTGGTCGGTCGCAACGGCGCCGGCAAGACCACGCTCACCAAGATCCTCGCCGGCGAGGCGTTGCCGGCCGCGGGCACGGTGCAGACGACCGGCGAGGTCGGCTACCTGCCCCAGGACCCGCGCATCGGCAACCCCGAGGTGCTCGCGCGCGACCGGATCCTCTCCGCGCGCGGCCTCGACGACGTCGTACGCCGGCTCCGGCAGGCCGAGGCCGACATGGGCAGTGACGACGCGGGCGTCCGGGACAAGGCGATGCGCCGCTACGAGCGCGCCGACGCCGAGCTGCACGCCGGCGGTGGCTACGCCGCCGAGTCCGAGGCCGCGCAGATCGCGCACAGCCTGGGGCTGGACGAGCGGCTGCTGCACCAGCAGCTCAAGACCCTCTCGGGCGGTCAGCGCAGGCGTGTGGAGCTGGCACGGATCCTGTTCTCCGGCGCCGAGACGCTGCTGCTCGACGAGCCCACCAACCACCTCGACGCCGACTCGATCGTGTGGCTGCGCGACTTCCTCAAGGCCCACCGCGGCGGGCTGATCGTGATCAGCCACGACACCGGCCTGCTCGAGGCGACCGTCAACAAGGTGTTGCACCTCGACGCCAATCGCGGCGAGATCGACGTCTACAACATGGGTTGGAAGTCCTACCTGACCCAGCGCGAGACCGACGAGAAGCGCCGCAAGCGCGAGCGGATGAACGCGGAGAACAAGGCCAAGACGCTCACCGACCAGGCCAACAAGATGCGCGCCAAGGCCACGAAGGCCCAGGCCGCGCAGTCGATGCTCAAGCGGGCCGAGAAGCTGCTCGCCGGGGTCGAGGGCGAGCGCCAGTCGGACAAGGTGGCTCGGATCAAGTTCCCGGCACCGGCTCCGTGCGGCAAGACCCCGCTCACCGCGACCGAGCTGTCCAAGTCCTATGGCTCGCTCGAGGTCTTCACCGACGTCGACCTCGCGATCGACAAGGGTTCGCGGGTGGTGATCCTCGGCCTCAACGGTGCAGGGAAGACGACCCTGCTGCGGATGCTCGCGGGTGTGGACCAGCCCGACACGGGTGAGGTGGTCCCCGGGCACGGCCTCAAGATCGGCTACTACGCCCAGGAGCACGAGACCCTCGACGTGGACCGCACGGTGCTGGAGAACATGCAGAGCTCCGCCCCGCAGCTCACCGACACCGAGGCGCGCTCGGTGCTCGGGTCGTTCCTCTTCTCCGGCGAGGACGCGCACAAGCCAGCCCGGGTGCTCTCGGGCGGGGAGAAGACCCGACTGGCTCTCGCAGCACTGGTCGTCTCGAGCGCCAACGTGCTGCTGCTCGACGAGCCGACCAACAACCTCGATCCCGCATCGCGCGAGGAGGTGCTGGCCGCGATCCGCACCTACGAGGGCGCGATCGTGCTGGTCACCCACGACGAGGGTGCGGTGCTGGCCCTGGAGCCCGACCGGGTTCTGATCCTGCCCGATGGTGTCGAAGATCTCTGGAACGCGGAGTACGCCGACCTCGTCTCGCTCGCCTGAGTGCAACTAGTTTCAGGGGCATGAACCTCGAGACCCTCGAGCAGGCCGGACTCCAGTACGACGTGACCGGCCCGGTCGCCGCGATCACGTTGCACCGCCCCGACGTACGCAACGCCCAGACCCCCACGATGTGGCGGGCGCTGGCCGACCTGGGCCGGGAGATCCCGGACGACGTACGGGTGGTGGTGCTGCGCGGGTCGGGTCACTCGTTCTCGGCCGGCCTCGACCGCACGATGCTCGACCCGACCAACGCCTCGGGCCAGGAGTCGGTGGCTGACCTGCTGGGCCTCTCGGACGCAGAGGTCTCCGCCACGATCGACGCCTACCAGCAGGGCTTCACGTTCCTCCGCGACCCGCGGTTCGTGTCGGTGGCCGCGGTTCAGGGCTACGCGATCGGCGCCGGCTTCCAGCTGGCGCTCTCCTGTGACCTGCGTGTGCTGGCCGACGATGCCCAGCTGTGCATGAAGGAGTCCGCGCTGGGGCTGGTCCCCGACCTCACGGGAACAAAGCCGCTGGTCGAGCTTGTTGGCTACGCGAGGGCGCTGGAGATCTGCGCGACCGCCCGGATGGTCGGGGCCGAGGAGGCCGTGGCGATCGGGCTCGCGTTGACCGCCGTACCCGCCGACGAGCTGGACGCGACCGTCGCCGACCTGGTCGGCGCGCTGACCGCCCCGCTGGCGGGCGCGGTCCGCGAGACCAAGGAACTGCTGCAGGGGGCGGCGGACCGTAGCCTCGACGACCAGCGGCGCCTCGAGCGTGAGGCTCAGACCCGCCGGTTCCGCGAGCTCGCGGCGCTCATGGGGGGCTGAGCAGGTTCGGCAGCAGGAGCAACAGGGAGGCAGAACGTGTCGGGAATGCATGGCGGAGGGGCGGCCTGGCGGCTGCTGCGGTCGGACCGCAGCGTCGTCCACAACCGCATCGAGCGCGGCACCGTACGCCGGGTCCTGGGCTTCGCCCAGCCGCACCGCCGGCTGATCGGCATCTTCCTGGCGCTGACCGTGATCGATGCGGGCATGGTCGTCGTGACGCCCCTCCTGGCCAAGAGCATCATCGACGACGGCATCAAGCGTGGCGACCAGGGGCTCATCACGGTCCTGGCGATCGCGATGGCCGCGACGGCGCTGGTGAGCGCGGTGCTGGCCGTCGGAGAGGGCTGGCTGTCCTCACGGATCGGTGAGGGGCTGATCTACGACCTGCGCACGCGGGTGTTCGGGCACGTGCAGCGCCAGTCCCTCGCCTTCTTCACCCGCACCCAGACGGGCGCGTTGGTCTCTCGGCTCAACAACGACGTGATCGGCGCGCAGCGCGCGTTCACCTCCACCCTGTCGACCACCGTGGCCAGCACGATCTCGGTGATCGTCGTCGGCATCACGATGCTCGCGCTGAGCTGGCAGGTGACGTTGCTCTGCCTGGCGATCTTCCCGCTGCTGGTGCTCGTGTCGCGGTGGGTCAGCGGCCGGCTCGCCGGTCTCACCCGCGACCAGATGGACGGCAACGCCGACATGGGCAACGCGATGACCGAGCGGTTCAACGTCGGCGGCGCGATGCTGCTCAAGCTCTTCGGCCGACGCAGCGAGGAGGACGCGCTGTTCGCGACCAAGGCCGCGCGGGTGCGCGACCTCGGGGTCCGCATCTCGCTGCTCACCCGGCTCTTCGGGGCGGCGATGATGGCAGTCCCCGCGCTCGCGACCGCGCTCGTGTACGGCGTGGGCGGCCACCTGGCCGTCGACAAGACCCTCACGGTGGGCACGGTGATCGCGCTCGCGACGCTGCTGCTGCGGCTGCTCGGCCCGCTCCAGAGCCTGTCCAACGTCCGCATCGACGTGATGACCGCGCTGGTCAGCTTCGAGCGGGTCTTCGAGGTGCTCGACCTGCCCTCGCTGATCCAGGAGCGTGCCGACGCGGTCGTGCTGCCCCGCACCGCTGCCCGGCTCGAGTTCGACCACGTCGCGTTCGCCTACCCGCGTGCCGACGAGATCTCGCTCGCCTCGCTCGAGGTGGTCGCTCGCACCGAGTCACGCGACTCGGGACCGGTGCTGACCGACATCACGTTCACGGCCGAGCCCGGCCAGATGGTCGCGCTCGTCGGACCCTCGGGTGCCGGCAAGACCACGATCACCCACCTGGTCGCCCGGCTCTACGACGTGGGCTCCGGGACCGTGCGGGTGGGCGGGCACGACGTACGAGACGTCACCCTGCAGTCCCTCGAGGACGTCGTGGGCTACGTGACCCAGGACGCCCACATGTTCCACGACACCATCCGGGCCAACCTGCTCTATGCCCGGCCCGGTGCGGCCGACCCCGAGGTGTGGGCGGCGCTCGAGGCGGCACAGATCGCGAGCCTGGTCCGGGCCCTGCCCGACGGGCTCGACACCGTCGTCGGCGACCGCGGCTACCGGCTCTCCGGAGGTGAGCGCCAGCGGCTCGCGATCGCCCGGCTGCTGCTCAAGGCACCGGCCATCGTGGTGCTCGACGAGGCGACGGCCCATCTCGACAGCGAGTCGGAGGCGGCCGTGCAGCGAGCCCTGGACGCGGCGCTCGAGGGACGGACGTCGCTCGTGATCGCACACCGGCTCTCCACGGTGCGCAACGCCGACCAGATCCTCGTGGTCGACCAGGGGCGCATCGTCCAGTCCGGCACGCACGCCGAGCTGCTGGCGAGCGGGGGCCTGTACGCCGACCTCTACCGCACCCAGTTCATCGAGGACCAGCCGCCCGCGGCGGTGTGACCCCATGGACCTCGAGCTGACCGACCGCGTCTTCCTCGTCACCGGTGGGGCCCGCGGGCTAGGCCGCGCGACCGCCGAGGTGCTCGTCGCGGAGGGAGCCCGCGTCGTGGTGTCGAGCCGGAGCTCCGACACGGTCGACCGCGCCGTGGCCGAGCTCGGCGAGCGGGCCGAGGGCGTCGTCGCCGACAACGCCGACCCGGGCACGCCGGGGCGCCTCATCGCCGCGGCTCAACAGCGCTGGGGCCGCGTCGACGGCGCGCTCGTGAGCGTCGGCGGCCCGCCGAAGGGCGGGGTCACCGAGATCACCGACGCCCAGTGGACCGCGGCCTTCGAGTCCGTGTTCCTTGGCGCCGTGCGCCTGGCCCGGGAGGTGGCCGAGGTGCTGCCGGCGGGTGGGTCGATCGCGTTCGTGCTCTCGTCGAGCGTCCGCGCGCCGATCGCCGACCTCGCGATCTCCAACGGCCTGCGCCCGGGTCTCGCGATGATCGCCAAGACCCTGGCCGACGAGCTCGGACCGCGCGGCATCCGCGTCAACGGCCTGCTGCCCGGGCGGGTCGGCACCGAGCGGGTGGCCGAGCTCGACGCAGCCTCCGTAGATCCCGCAGCCGCGCGCGCGGCGGCCCTCGCCTCGATCCCGCTGCGCCGCTACGGAGTGCCGGAGGAGTTCGGCCGGGTGGCAGCGTTCCTGCTCTCGCCGGCCGCGTCGTTCGTGTCGGGCTCGATGGTGCCGGTCGACGGCGGCATGCTGCGCGCGCTCTGAGGTCGCGTGGCCTGCGCGCGCTGGCGGCGCTCCTCCTCCCAGGCCCGCTCGTACGCCGCCCGCACCGCCTGTTTGTGGGCGTTCTTCGCGCTACGTCGTCGTCCGCGCTCGGCCCCCGCCTCGACCCGGGCAGGCTGCTCGCCCCGCTGGCGGCTGCGCCACTCGTCGAACGCGAGGTAGACGAATCCGAAGGCCGCGAGGATCCCGAAGAACCACCACTGGAGTCCGTAGAAGAAGTGCGGCCCGTTGTCGAGCTCGGGCAGCTCGACCGGCTCCAACCCGTCGGCCGGCTGGCCGTCCTCGGACTTCAGCTCGACGAACCCGCCGTAGACCGTGCGATCGAGCTCATCGCCGATCTTCGTGCTCGAGATCGCCCGGGTCGAGTGGTCGTCGACCGCCGTGCTGTCGCCCTCGGCGTCGGTGCGCACCCAGCCCTCGACGGTGACCTCGCCGCTCGGCGGGGAGGGGACGTCCTCGGGTCCGGTGCCCCGGTTGTCGGACGCCATCCACCCGCGGTCGACGAGCAGCGCGGCGCCGTCAGGGGTGACGAGCGGCACCACGACGTCGATGCCGGACGCACCGTCGCGGGTGCGGTAGCGCACGATCACCGTGTCGGCCGCGTCGTAGGTGCCGGTTGCGGTCACCACCCGCCACTCGTCCGACTCGGTGACCGCTCGCCCGGGAGCGAGCACGTCGGCCACGGGTGCGGGGGACCGCTCCTCGTTGGTCCGGACCACCGCGTTGGACGCCTTGCGGTCGGCGAGGCGGCCGAACTGCCACTCGCCCAGCCACCAGGCGGAGTAGCAGAGCAGCACGACCACGAACGCGAACAGCAGCCACCGCCGACTCAGCAGGAATCGCAACGACCGCACCCACCGAGGCTATCCGGCGGTCCTCAGCTGGCGGCCATCCGCCCAGGGATGCCTACACTGCAGTGGTGCCGCACACGAGACCGCTCTCGGACCGCTACGGGCGGGTCGCCACCGACCTGCGCGTCTCGCTGACCGACCGCTGCAACCTCCGCTGCTCCTACTGCATGCCCGCCGAGGGCCTCGACTGGCTCCCCGACGACTCCGTGCTCAGCGACGACGAGGTCGTGCGGCTGGTCCGGATCGGGGTCGAGCTGCTCGGCATCCGGGAGGTCCGCTTCACCGGCGGCGAGCCGCTCGTCCGCCGGGGACTGGTCGACATCGTCCGGCGTACGCACGAGATCGACCCCACCGTCGAGACCTCGCTCACCACCAATGCGCTCGGCCTGGCGCGGGTCGCCCCTGCTCTCGCCGAGGCGGGTCTCGACCGGGTCAACGTCAGCCTGGACAGCATCCGGCGAGAGACCTTCCACGCGATCACCCGGCGCGACCGCCTGCAGGACGTGCTCGACGGGCTCGCGGCGGCACGCGACGCCGGGCTGGGCCCGGTGAAGGTGAACGCCGTGCTCATGCGCGACCAGAACGACCAGCAGGCACCCGAGCTGCTGCGCTGGGCGATCGCCGAGGGTTACCAGCTCCGATTCATCGAGCAGATGCCGCTGGATGCCCAGCACGTGTGGAACCGCAAGGAGATGGTGACCGCGGACGAGATCTTCGAGCGGCTGGAGAGCGAGTTCGACCTCCAGCCGGCGGCGGAGCCGCGGGGGAGTGCCCCCGCCGAGCTGTTCCGCGTCGACGGCGGCCCCGCCACCGTCGGTGTGATCGCCTCCGTCACGCGGCCGTTCTGCGGCGACTGCGACCGAGTGCGGCTCACCGCCGACGGCCAGGTCCGCAACTGCCTGTTCGCCCGTGAGGAGTCCGACCTCCGTACGGCGCTGCGCGCCGGCGCGTCCGACGACGTGATCGCCGAGCGTTGGGTCGTGGCGATGCGCGGCAAGCGCGCCGGCCACGGGATCGACGACCCCTCGTTCCTCCAGCCCGATCGGCCGATGTCGGCCATCGGGGGCTGACCCGACTCGAGCGCGGCGGAGACGAAGTTCCCGCCCATGCACGTGAAGACCTCCGCGTCACCGGTCGCGGCCGGCGGTGCCCCATCCACCTCCCGCGCCTCCGCCCAGGTGGATCACCCACCGCCCGCCGGGGCCGCCCGCCGGGGCCGACCACCGGTCGCGGGCCGGCGGTGCCCCATCCACCTCCCGCGCCTCCGCCCAGGTGGATCACCCACCGCCCGCCGGGGCCGCCCGCCGGGGCCGACCGCCAGTCGCGGGCCGGCGGTGCCCCATCCACCTCCCGCGCCTCCGCCCGGGTGGATCACCCACCGCCCGCCGGGGCCGACCGCCGTCTCAGCGAACGCGGAGGAACCGCTCGACCGCTCGGGCCGCGCGCTCGCCGGACCACACCGCGCCGTTCATCGTGGACCGGTTGGTGTAGCGGGCGGTGTGCTCACCCGCGAAGAACGCGGGCCCCTCCGGGAGCGCCTCGGCTCCGGCGATCTCGGTCATCGTGCCGGCCCGGTAGTAGGAGTAGGTGCCGCGCGTCCACGGGTCCGCGTCCCACCGGTCCACGCGCGTCACCCCGGCGTACGCCGAGCGCGTGCTGGGGAAGATCGTCTCGAGGTCGCGCAGGTAGGCGTCTGCCAGCCGGCGCGGGGCGAGACCGTGCACCGGCGCGCCCGCGACGTCCGGCAGGACCGAGGCGCCGGTGAGGGACACGAGCAGGGAGAACCCCGCGTCGGGGCTCGGGTGCTGGCCCGGGCGGCCCGGCCAGGTCCATCCGGGCACCAGGTCGGAGACCGACTCCCCGCTGCTGGCGGGCTGCCAGGGCGTGCCGCGGAACACGAGATTGGCCTTCAAGGCCACTCCCATGCCGAGGGCGCGGATCGCACGCAGCTTCACCCGCGAGAAGCCGCTCCCGGACAGGTCGACGTCGCGCAGGGCCGCGAACGGCAGCGCCAGGACCACAGCGTCGGCGTCGACGTCGGTGGTCGTCCTGTTCTCCTCGAACGTGAGCCGGTAGCCGTGGGTGCGGCGGCGCAGCGCGACGAGGGCCGAGCCCAGGCGCACGGAGCCCTCGGGCAGGCCCGCGGCGAGGGTGCTGGTCAGGGTGTCGGTGCCACCGGCGACGACGAACCGCTCGTCGTAGCTGCGACCCGGCCGCGCCAGCTCGCCGAGGACCATGAGCGCACTCGCCTCGTCCACCGGAGCGGTGTAGTCGCTCTCGAGGAGGACCCGGAGGTAGGCGGCGTAGTCCGGTGCGCGCGGGGTCACGACCCGGTCGATCCACTCGGCGAAGCTCAGCCGGTCGAGCCGGACCACGTCGGGGTGGCGCTCGCCGTGCCGGACCGGCCAGGGCAGCCCGTGCAGTCGGCGTGCCGCGGCCCGGGCGGCATCTCGCTGGCCCCGGAAGGTCTCCGCGCGGGTCAGGTCGTGGCCGCCGAAGTGGTAGGCATATCCACCGCGCGGCCAGATCGGGTCCAGATCGACGAGCGGGACGTGCAGCTCCCGCGCGAGGTGCCGGATCGCGGCGTCCCCGGTGCTGATGAACGTGCCGCCCGCCTCACAGGTGAGCCCGCCCGGCAGGTCCCGCACGGTCAGCACCCGTCCGCCCACCCGGTCGCGAGCCTCGTGCAGGACGACCGGCCACCCCGTGCGGAGCCGCAGCCGGTGGGCGACGGTCAGGCCGGCCAGACCGGCCCCGACGACCAGGACCCGCGGCACCGCCGGGCGAGCGGCGACCCGGCCTGCGACCGGGGAACCCACGGCGACCACCCCGGCGGCCAGTCCTCCGGCCAGTCCTCCGGCGAGGACCCCGCGACGCCCGAGGGAGGGACGCCGGTCAGACGTGGGGGACCACGTCCTTGAGGAACCCACGCTTGCCCAGGAAGTCGATGAGCGACTGGCGGTGCTCGTCACACGCCAGCCACACCTTGCGCCGGTCGGGCGTGTGCAGCTTGGGGTTGTTCCACAGCAGCTGCCACGTCGCGGGCGCCTGACAGCGCTTGGCCGAGCAGGTCGCGGGACCGTCCGGGCCCTCGAGATCGTCGGGCAGAGGGTCGGTCACGGTGCTCCTTCTGGACATGAGAACGGTGCCGGACAGCCACGGGGGAAGCCGTCCGGCACCGTTGCGAACCGAGACGGGGGAGACCCGGCTCGCGCGGCTGATTCTGTCACGGGTGGCCCGGTTCTCAAAGCACGTCCGAGGAGGACGTTCCACCGGATTCCGTCGCCGGTCCCAGCTCGTTGCCGCCGTACTCGTTGTCGAGCAGATCCAGCCCGTCGGATCTCGAAGCGGTGGCATTAGCCATCACCACGGCGACGTACGGCAGCAGCACCGCGGCGCCCACGAGCACCCAACGCAGCCACCCGCCGCCGACGGCGACGGCCGCGACGAAGCAGATCGTGCGGATGGCCATCGAGAAGACGTAGCGGCGCTGGCGCGCGGAGATCTCCTCGTCGCGGCTGGACGCCGCGGTCGTGATGCGGACGGCCTCCTCGCGGCGGCGGCGCAGCTCCCGGGCCATGCCGTCCAGCCTACGTCGGTAGGCTCGGCCCACCCACGTCCGCAGCCACGTCCGCACCTGGAGGCACCCATGACCAACCGCACCTACCGCGTGTCCGAGATCGTCGGCACCTCGCCCGACGGCATCGACGAGGCGATCCGCAACGGTATCGAGCGTGCCGGCCGCACGCTGCGCCACCTCGACTGGTTCGAGGTCACCCAGGTCCGTGGCCAGGTCAAGGACGGGGTCGTCGAGCACTTCCAGGTGGGTATCAAGGTCGGCTTCCGGCTCGAGGACGACTGACGGTCTCCAGCGGCGGGACCGGTTCGGCGTACCGACCAGTAGTCGCTAGCGTCACCTGACGTGAGCGAGACCCACGCATCCCCCACGAACGGGCCGAGGTCCGTGCTGGTGACCGGCGGCAACCGGGGCATCGGCCGCGCGATCGCCGAGGCGTACGTCGCCAACGGCGACCGGGTGGCGGTGACCACCCGCACCGGTGGCGCGCCCGACGGCGCGCTGGACGTCCGGTGCGACATCACCGACCCCGCGCAGGTCGAGGCGGCCTTCGCCGAGGTGGAGGAGGCGCACGGCCCGGTGGAGGTGCTGGTGGCCAACGCGGGGGTCACTGCCGACACACTGCTGCTGCGGATGAGCGAGGAGGACTGGGCCGGTGTCCTCGACACCAACCTGACCGCGTCGTTCCGGCTGGCCAAGCGCGCCTCGAAGGGGATGCTGCGGCTGCGTCGGGGCCGGATCGTCTTCATCTCCTCGGTGGTCGGCCTGCTCGGGTCGGCGGGCCAGGTCAACTACGCCGCCTCCAAGGCGGGCCTGGTGGGCATGGCCCGGTCGATCGCGCGGGAGCTGGGATCGCGGTCGATCACGGCGAACGTCGTCGCACCGGGGTTCGTCGAGACCGACATGACGGCGGTGCTCAGCGACGAGCAGAAGGCCGCGATCAAGGCGCAGGTGCCGCTCGGCCGGTACGGCACGCCGCAGGAGATCGCGAAGACGGTGCTGTGGCTGACCAGCGACGGCGCGGCGTACGTCACCGGGGCGGTCATCCCGGTCGACGGTGGACTCGGAATGGGGCACTGAACCATGGGCATTCTCGACGGCAAGCGGATCCTGGTCGCCGGGGTCACGATGGACACCTCGATCGGGTTCGCGACCGCCAAGGTCGCCCAGGAGCAGGGCGCCACCGTGCTGATCTCCAACTTCGGCCGCGCACTCGGCATCACCCGGCGGATCGCCCGGCGGCTGCCCGTCGAGCCCGCCGTGCTGGAGCTCGACGTCACCGACGAGGAGCACCTGGCGCGGCTGCCCGAGCTGGTCCGTGAGCACGTCGACGGGCTCGACGGCGTCGTGCACTCGATCGCCTACGGCAATCCCGAGACCTTGCTGGGCGGCAAGTTCCTGACCGGCCCGTGGCCGGACGTGGCGCAGGCGGTGCAGGTGTCGGCATACTCCCTGAAGTCGCTGGCGGAGGCCTGCCGGCCGCTGATGGGTGAGGGTGGCTCGGTGGTCGGGCTGACGTTCGACGCGACCGTCGCCTGGCCGGCGTACGACTGGATGGGCGTGGCGAAGGCCGCTCTCGAGTCGTGCTCGCGCTACCTGGCGCGCGACCTCGGTCGGGAGGGCATCCGGGTCAACCTGGTGTCCGCCGGACCGCTCAAGACCCTCGCCGCCAAGGCGATCCCCGGCTACGAGGCGCTCGACCAGATGTGGGGCGAGCGCGCGCCTCTGGGCTGGGACAACTCCGACCAGGAGCCCACCGCCAAGGCGGTCTGCGCGCTGCTCTCGGACTTCTTCCCCGCGACCACCGGCGAGATCGTCCACGTCGACGGCGGCTTCCACGCGATGGGAGGCTGAGGTCATGAGCGCCTACTGGATCAGCATCTACGACGAGGTCACCGACGAGGCCAAGGTCGCGGCGTACGCCGAGCTGGCCGGTCCTGCGCTGCGCGACGCGGGCGGCACCTTCCTGGTCCGGGGGCTGCCCGAGGCGGTCTACGAGGCCGGCGAGCGCACCCGCACGGTGGTCATCGAGTTCGCCTCGGTCGAGGCCGCTCGCGCGGCCCACGAGAGTCCGGCCTACCAGGCGGCGCTCGCCGCACTCGACGGCGGGGCCGTGCGCGACCTGCGGATCGTGCCCGGAGCGGACGCGGAGTGACCGCCACCCGCTCCGCCCGGGAGCGGAAGGCCGCCGCCGAGGCGGGGACCCTCGCGAGCGTCAAGATCGACCTGGACGCCGAGGAGAGGTTCCTCTACCGGATCAGCTGCGCCACGTGTGTCGTCCGTGACGGCCGGACGTGGTCGACGTACCGCCCCGGCGAGGACAACGGCTACCTGGCCGCGATGGACCGGTGGGCGTTCCACCTGACCGAGAAGCACCCAGGCGAGGACGCTCCGTGCCTGGCCTACCTCGCCGCGGCCCAGCAGCGGCTCCAGGAGAGGCGCGACGAGCGGGCTCGTTGACGGCGGCCCGGGGCATGACAGCTCTTGCGGGGGCTGCCAGAGTTGTGCCGTGCAGATGCCAACCGGGAGCTCGACGCGGCTGATCGCCCTGATGCGCCACACCAAGGCCGAGCAGCACGGCCCCAGCGACTTCGACCGACCGCTCGCCGAGCGCGGTCGCCGTGACGCCGCCGCCGTGGGTGAGTGGCTCAGCGGCGAGGGTTTCGAGCCCGACCACGCACTCGTGTCGGCGGCTCTCCGCACTCGTGAGACGTGGACGAGCACGGCTGCGGCCGCCGACTGGGACCTGGAGCCCGAGGTCGACCGCGGGCTCTACGCCGCGGGGCCCGACACCGCGCTGGACCTGGTCCGCGAGGTCGACGACGACGTACGCCGGCTGCTCGTGATCGGCCACAACCCGACGATCGCCGTGCTCGCCCAGCTGCTCGACGACGGCGACGGCGAACCCGAGCTCGCCGAGGAGATGCTGGAGGGGTACCCCACCGGCGCGATCGCGGTCTTCGAGCACCACGGTTCGTGGGCCGACCTGGCCGAGGGAACCGCGCGGCTGGTCGGGTTCCACGTCGGCCGCGGCTAGTGACGCGTGTCCGAGGTCCTTCCGCGCTTCGCGCGGCCATGGCACGCACCTCGCTGCGTTGGCCTCGCTCGAGCTACGCCCGGTAGTCCTGCGCTCGGCCGCCTTGCGATGCACACACCCTGACCACGCCAACCGTCCAAGGGCCTCGAACACACCCCACTAGCCTCAGATCGGAGGCGACGGGGTCACGAAGCCGGCCTCGGCGTCGGCGGCCTCGACGTCCTCGCGCGAGATGCCGAGCAGGTACAAGATCGCGTCGAGGTAGGGCACGTTGACGGCGGTGTCGGCGGCGTCGCGGACCAGCGGCTTGGCGTTGTAGGCGATGCCGAGCCCGGCGGCGTTGAGCATGTCGAGGTCGTTGGCGCCGTCGCCGATGGCGATCACCGCCGCCTCGGCAACACCCGCCGCCTCGGCGAACTCGCGGAGCGCAGCGGCCTTGCCGGCCCGGTCGACGATCGGGCCGGCGATCCGGCCGGTCAGCTTCCCGTCCGCGATCTCCAGCTCGTTGGCGCGCGCGTAGTCGATCTCGAGGTCGGCGGCCAGCCGGTCGGTGATCTGCGTGAACCCCCCCGAGACGATCGCGAAGTGGTAGCCCAGCCGTCGCAGGGTCCGGACCATCGTTCGCGCGCCCGGGGCGAGCACGATCGCGTCGTACACCTCGTCGAGGGCGGTCTCGGGCACGCCCTCCAGGAGAGCGACGCGTGAGCGCAAGGACTCCGCGAAGTCGATCTCGCCGCGCATCGCGGACTCGGTGACGGCCGCGACCTCGGCCTCGCAACCCGCGTGCGCCGCGAGCATCTCGATGACCTCGCCCTGGATGAGCGTGGAGTCGACGTCCATCACGATCAGGCGGGCGCCACGGCGCAGCAGGCTGGCGGGCTGCACCGCGATGTCGACGCCTTGCCGCACCGCCTCCGCCGCCAGCACCGTGCGCAGGGCGCTGGTCTCGACGCCCGAGACGTGCAGGTCGATCGCGGTGACCGGGTAGCGGGCCATCCGCTCGATGCGGTCGATGTTGGCGCCCGCGTCGGCGATCCGGCCCGCGACGGCGCCCATCGCCGCGGCGCGCAACGGAGACCCGATGATCGTCACGTGCGAACGGCCGTCACGGCGCGCCCGGTTGTCGCCGACACCGCGCTCGATGTCGATGTTCATGCCCAGCTCGGACGCCGTCTCCTGCAGGGCGTCGGTGACCCGGGCCACGTGGTGCGGCGCGGTGACCAGGACACCGAGGATCAACCGGCCGCGAAGCACGATCTGCTCGATGTCGAGGACCTCGACCCCGGCCCCGGAGAGGGTGCTGAACACCGAGGACGTCACGCCCGGGCGGTCCTTGCCGGTCAGCGTGATGAGCAGGGTCTCCGGTCTGCGCCCGGTGTGCAGGTCAGTCATCTCAGTCGCCGAGGCTATCGCGACCGCAGGGAGTCACGCCGGGGGCCATGCCTCGGGGGAGCAGGCCGCCACCAGTGCGCGCCGACCGGCCCGGTCCAGAGGGACCAGTGCGGCGCGCCGCTCCTCGATCTCGTACGCCGACACCGCGCCGCCCTCGTCCTCCAGCGCGAGCTCGACGATCGCCGTCGCTTGGAGGCCGCGGCCGGCGAGGTCGACGCACCGGGCCGGGACGCCGTCGGGAGCCGCGAGGCCCGGGCGGTGGCGGAGGTTCATCAGCTGGTCGGCCACCTCCGGGCGCCATCGGGCGACATCGAGCCGGGCGAGCAGCTCCGCGGAGGTCAGGAGGGCGTTGCGCAGGTCCCGATCGGCCTCGCCGACGTCCGGGAGCTGGCGTCGCTGCGCCGGGTGGGCGGTCCAGACGGTCGCCGCACCGGTGCGGTGGGGGACGAGGCCGACACCGACGCCGAGGACCACCACGGCCTCTCCGGCCTCGAGGGCATCCGCGTTGAACGCGGGTGGACCTCCCAGACCGACCGGGTCGCCCTCGGCGGGGAAGGCCGCCCCGAAACCGGTCGCGCCCAGCGCGCGCAGCCGGGCGAGAGCGCCGACCAGGGTCTCCGTGCCGTCCGCACCGGGAAGCCCGGCGACCGCATGGGTCGCGTCGCCGTCGAGCACGGCGTCCACGAGCAGGTCGGTCACGGTGTGGCCCGTGAGCCACGCGGTGCCCCACCACGCGAGGCGCGCGGACGGCGGCAGGAGGGTGGTCACGGCCGGTGAGGATACGCCGCGAGGCCCGCACACGCGGTCGATAGGGTGCTCGGTATGACCGCCGTGCTGGACTTCGTCGAGGTGACCATCCGGCGCGGACAGGCCACCTTGCTCGACCGCGTGTCGTGGCGCGTCGAGGAGGGCGACCGGTGGGTGATCCTCGGGCCCAACGGTGCGGGGAAGACCACCCTGCTCCAGGTCGCGTCCGCACAGATCCACCCGACCTCGGGGGTCGCCGGCATCCTCGACGAGGTGCTCGGGACCGTCGACGTGTTCGAGCTGCGCCCGCGGATCGGGCTCACCAGCGCCGCGCTCGCCGAGCGGATCCCGCGCAGCGAGCGGGTGCACGACGTGGTGGTCTCGGCGTCGTACGGCGTGGTCGGGCGCTGGCGCGAGGCCTACGACGACCTCGACCACGAGCGGGCCGGTCAGCTGCTGACCGAAGTCGGCGCCGTCCACCTGGTCGACCGCACGTTCGGCACGCTCAGCGAGGGCGAGCGCAAGCGGGTGCAGATCGCCCGGGCGCTGATGGCCGACCCGGAGCTGCTGTTGCTCGACGAGCCGGCCGCGGGTCTGGACCTGGGCGGCCGTGAGGACCTGGTGTCCACGCTGTCGGTGCTCGCCGCGGACCCCGCGTCACCGGCGACCGTGCTGGTGTCGCACCACGTCGAGGAGATCCCGCCCGGGTTCACCCACGCGCTGCTGCTGCGCCGCGGGCAGGTGGTGGCCGCTGGGCCTGTTGCCGAGGTGGTCACCGAGGAGAACCTCGCGGCGACGTTCGGGATGTCGCTGGTGCTGCGCCACGACGCCGGTCGATGGAGCGCCCGCCGACGCACCCGCCACCTGTAGCGCGCTGAGACCGTTGCGGGGATAGGGTCGGTCCATGGACTGGCTGGGGGAGCATGCCTGGGCGGCGTGGCTGGGGATCGCCGCCGCGCTGGCCATGGCTGAGCTGGTGAGCCTCGACCTCGTCCTGGTCATGCTGGCGGCGGGGGCGCTGGTCGGCATGCTGACCGCCGCGCTCGGTGCCGGGGTCCCGGTCCAGGTCGTCCTGGCGGGCGCGTCGGCGGTCGCGATGCTGGCGCTGGTGCGGCCGTCCCTGGTGGCCCGCCTGCACCAGGGGCCCGAGCTGCGGCTCGGCACCACCAAGCTGATCGGCCAGCGTGCGGTCGTCACCCAGCGCATCACCGGTCTGGCTGTGGGTCAGGTCAAGGTCAACGGGGAGACCTGGACCGCCGCGCCGTACGACGAGCACGTCACGATCGAGCCCGGAGCCACCGTGGAGGTCTTCGAGATCCGGGGCGCCACGGCGTACGTGCATCCCGTGGCGGAGCTCGGCGAGTGACGTCCCAATAGAAGGAGAGACCTGTGCCTGTGATCCTGATCCTGTTGGCGATCCTGCTGCTGTTCGTGATCGTCCTGCTCGCCAAGACCGTCCGCATCGTGCCGCAGGCCCGAGCGGGCATCGTTGAGCGCTTCGGCAAGTACAAGGAGACCCTGCCCGCCGGGCTGAACGTGCTGGTGCCGTTCATCGACCGGGTGCGCTACATCATCGACCTGCGCGAGCAGGTGGTGAGCTTCCCGCCGCAGCCCGTGATCACCGAGGACAACCTCGTGGTGTCCATCGACACCGTCATCTACTTCCAGGTCACCGACCCGATCGCGGCGACGTACGAGATCGCCAACTACATCCAGGCCATCGAGCAGCTGACGATGACCACGCTGCGCAACATCGTCGGCGGCATGGATCTCGAGGAGACCCTCACCAGCCGCGACCAGATCAACTCCGGCCTGCGCGGAGTGCTGGACGAGGCCACCGGCAAGTGGGGCATCCGAGTCAACCGGGTGGAGCTGAAGGGCATCGACCCGCCGCCGTCGATCAAGGACTCGATGGAGAAGCAGATGCGCGCGGATCGTGAGAAGCGCGCGGTGATCCTCACGGCGGAGGGTCAGCGTCAGGCGGCCATCCTCACCGCCGAGGGCGCGAAGCAGTCCTCGATCCTGAACGCCGAAGGCGCGCGTGAGTCGCAGATCCTGCGCGCCCAGGCCGACCGGGAGTCCTCGATCTTGCGGGCCCAGGGTGAGGGGCAGGCGATCCAGACCGTGTTCCAGGCGATCCACGACGGGCGCCCTGACCAGTCGCTGCTCGCCTACCAGTACCTCCAGATGATGCCCAAGATCGCCGAGGGCGACGCCAACAAGGTCTGGATCGTGCCGAGCGAGATCGGCAAGGCACTCGAGGGGCTCGGGTCGACCATGACCGACCTGCAGGGCATCCCGCGGCACGTGGACGGGCCGGCCAAGCGGGTCGACATGGGCCCGACAGAGCCCAGCATCTCCGGCCCCGACTCCCAGCTGAGCCAGACCAACGCCGCTGTCGAGGCAGCGATCGCCGAGGCCAACCGGGCGGCCAACCCGGGCAGGAGCTCCCTCACCGATCCGGCCGACGGCCAGCTCGACCTGCCGTCGCCGGCCGAGGAGCCGCCCGCCTCGTGACGCCGTACGAAGTCGTGGCGGTCCTGCTGGCCGGGGTCGCCGCCGGAACCATCAACACCGTGGTGGGGTCGGGAACGCTGATCACGTTCCCGACCCTGCTGGCGTTCGGTGTGCCGCCGGTGACCGCGAACGTGTCCAACACCATCGGTCTGGTCCCCGGATCGGTCTCCGGCGCCGTCGGTTACCGGCGCGAGCTCGCGGGACAGCGCTCACGGGTCCTGCGGTTGTGCGGCGGATCGCTGATCGGCGGGATCCTCGGCGCCATCCTGCTGCTGGTGCTGCCTGACGGAGCGTTCGCCGCGATCGTGCCGGTGCTGATCCTGCTGGGTCTGGTGCTGGTGGTCCTCCAGCCCCGGATCTCCGCCTGGGTCGCCCGGCGCCACGACGCCACCGGCGGGCTGCCCCACCACGGCACGTGGTGGGTCTGGCCCGGGGTGCTGGCCACCGGTGTGTACGGCGGCTACTTCGGCGCCGCCCAGGGCGTGCTGCTGATGGCGGTGCTCGGCACCGGGATCGATGAGTCGCTCCAGCGGCTCAACGCCGTCAAGAACATCCTCGCCGCCGTCGTCAACGCCGTCGCCGGGCTGATCTTCGCCGTCGTCGCCGACGTCGACTGGCGGGTCGTGCTGCTGATCGGCGTCGGCTCGGTCATCGGCGGCCAGCTCGGCGCCACCGTCGGCCGTCGGCTCCCGCCCACCGCGCTGCGGATCGTGATCGTCTGCGTCGGCGTAGTCGCCCTCGTGGCCTTCCTCTGGGGCTGATCGGCTCCGCGTTCGGGCGTCGGCCCGCGGCAGTTCTGTCGTCGTTTGGTCACCAACGACAGGTCCGGTGCCGGAATCTGTGTCGTTGGTGACCAAACGACAGAGGTTTCGGCAGACCGCCAGGGATCGCGGTCGACCGGGTCTCCGACTCAGAACCGATGTCGTTCGGTCACCAACCGCAGATCGAGGATCAACGGCGGAACAGGCTGGACACCCCGGAGCCGATGGCGCCGACGGCGGGGCCGATGAGCGTGAAGGCGGTCTTCTTGGAGACGGTGCCCTCCTGCATGGCGAGGTAGCCGGTGGCGGCGTCGGCGGCGTCGACGAGGATGCCGGCGAGCACCACGTTGCGGCGGGTCTTGTCGCGCGCCAGGAGGGTGATCAGGCCGAGCGCGATCTCGCGCGAGCCGAACAGCCGGGTCAGGTAGGGCAGCTGGGGATTGGTGGCCGGGTCGAGCTGGAACAGCTTCGCGGCGAGGTCGGGGTTGGCGAGCGCCACCGAGCCGACCGCGACCCGGCCGAGGGACAGTCCGATCACAGGGTTCATGGCCGGCAACCTATCGGTCGCTTGGTTGGTGGGTGGAGTGGCAGGCTCGACGTATGGACCTCTACGACGTCATGCGGACCACACCTGCCGTCCGGGAGTTCACCGACGAGCCACTGCCGGACGAGACGCTGCACCGCATCCTCGACAACGCGCGCTTCGCCCCGAGCGGTGGCAATCGCCAGGGCACCCGGATCGTCGTCGTCCGCGACCAGGAGACCCGGCGGCGCCTGGCTGCCCTCAACGAGCCGGCGGTGCGCCGGTACGTCGCGCAGGCCAAGGCCGGCCAGAGCCCCTGGAACCCGCTGCAGCCGCCAACCCCCACCCCGGACGAGATCGCCGCCACGGAGGTGCCTGCCTCGTTCACGACGCCCGTGCTCACGGCCGCGGTGGTGCTCGTGGTCTGGCTGGATCTCGGGCTGGTCGCGGCGACCGACCAGGACCTCGACCGCATCGGGCTGGTGGCCGGTGCGTCGGTCTACCCGCTGGTCTGGAACCTCCTGCTGGCCGCTCGCAACGAGGGGTACGGCGGCACCATCACCACGATGGCCGTCGCGGAGGAGCCGGCCGTGCGCGAGCTGCTGGGAGTGCCCGATCAGTTCGCGCTGGCCGCGGTCGTGCCGATCGGCAAGCCCGTCCGCCAGCTCACCAAACTGCGACGGATCGAAGTGGAGGAGCTCGCCACCCGCGAGCGCTTCGACGGCAGGGCCGTCTGAGCGCCCGCGGGCGACGGCCCCGGGGTGGGGCGATCGAGTCGTCGCCGTACGCCCGGACGCCCACCGGCCGGCCGTGGGACATCATGCGGGTGGAGCCCACGGGCAGAGCCGGCGTCACGCCGTGCGGAAGAAGTCCCCCGACAGCGAGGCGGGGCGCGCCGAGGCGGGTCAGCTCTCCAGGGTGTAGTCGAGCTCGAACCGGTGCGTGCCGTCAGCGTCGACGACCAGCTTCCCAGTGCCGCTGATGCCGGCGAGCTCGCCGGCACCGCTGTCGGGCACGATCGTGAAGTGCTCGTCGTAGCGGTCGGTCCCGTGGGTCGACGCCGCGTGCACGACGTTGAACTGCCCCTCGCGGCCGTGCAGCGTCGCGTCCACGGCCTCGAGTGCGGCGTACGAGCCGACACCGGTCTCCTGGTTGAGACAGCCCAGGAACCAGGTGATCGACCGGCCCGAGAGGTCACCCTCGAACGTCTTGACCATGTGCGCGAGCCCGGCGGACGCGCCGGTAGTGATCAGAGGTACGTCGCCGACGACCGTGGGTGGGTCGGTGGGAGTCCAGTCGGACACGGTGAAGGTCGAGGTCGCACGCACTCGGACAGGCTAGTGACCCGGAGGCTCGATCCTTGGAAGGAACCCGACAGACCTCACTCGACGTACGCGGAGACCCACCGGTCCAGGGCGGCGTACGCCGCGGTGCGCGGCTCGGGCAGCGAGAGCACCACGTCGTGCCGCGCGCCCTCGATCGCCACGTACGTCACGTGCTTGCCGAGCGCGACCGCCCAGCGTCGGATCTGGGGCACCTCGAGCACGGTGTCGAAGTTGTGCACGTCCGGCCCCATCTCCTTGGGCCAGTGGGTGCCGCCCGAGGACAGCACGAGCACCGGG
Organism: Nocardia sp. 149-1B; assembly: GCF_057747975.1. NCBI lineage: Bacteria > Bacillati > Actinomycetota > Actinomycetes > Mycobacteriales > Nocardiaceae > Nocardia > Nocardia sp. 149-1B. The sequence continues at coordinate 2,271,380 of NZ_CM173233.1, read as the reverse complement.
CAGCCGACGTCGAGGCCGCGGTGGAGCCGGCCGTGTCCGACGCGGATCGCCCGGAGCCACCCGAAGTAGACCGGCCACGAGTCCAGCGGCTTCCACTCGGTGTTGAAGTCCCACTCGCCCTCGTGGTCGATGTGGAGGCTGCGCGCGTAGAACCCCTCCACCTTGCGCGGCAGGACTCGCCGCGGCGAACGCGCGCCGACCCGCTTGACGATCTGGGTCCCGATGGTGCGGATCATCATGCCGCCCTGCATGTCCAGCCATGGGGAGTTCAGCACCATCCCGGCCAGCCGCGGGCGCCGCTCGTCTGCCCAGAGCGGGACGATCAGTCCGCCGGTGGAGTGTGCGCTGAGCACCACCTGATCGTGGCCGTCGCGCTCGACGATGCGGTGCCACGCCGCATCGAGGTCGGCGAAGTAGTCGCGCAGGTCCGTGACGAAGTTGGCCGTCTGGTGCGCGCGGATGGAGCGGCCGTACTTGCGCAGGTCGATGGCGTAGAAGTCGAAGCCCCGCTCGTTCCACCACTCGGCGAACTCGGTGTGGAAGAAGTAGTCGGCGAACCCGTGGACGTAGAGGACCGCGCGACGCGTGGGTCGTGCGGCACGGCGTACGACGAGGGTGGCCACGACCGGGCCTTCCTCGTCGGGAGGCAGGTTGATCGTCTCGGCCAGGTAGGGCTCGCCCAGGATGTCGGGGAGCAGCTCGTCGAACGCGCCGCTGGTCATGACTGGATTCTTCCAGGGCGGCGGAGCCGGAGGGCGAGCGCCGGGTGGTTGGTGGTCACCATCCAGGCCCGCCCCGGGTGCAGCCAGTGGCGCAGCGCCCGCGGGGTGTCGACGGTCCACACCAGGAGCGGCAGCCGATGGCGGCGCGAGAACCGGGCCACGCCGAGCAGGGCCAGGGAGTGGTGAGCCACCACCACCGAGGCCCCGGACCGTCGGACCCGGCGCCCGGGCATCAGCTCGGAGCGCCGGATACGGATCTGGTCACGGAGGGAGAACCCCCTGGTGTTGCGCCCGAGGGAGAGGCCGGCGAGCAGGTCCAGGCCCTGGCTCTCGCCCCAGTCGCGGATCGCCTTGACGGCGCGGTCGCTGCCCGTCGTGACCACGAACCCCCGGGGGCCGAGGACCTCGACGGCGCGGGCGACCGCGTCGACGGCGCACGCCGTGCCGGCAGCGCTGGCCTTGAGGTCGATGTGGGCACGCCGGACTCCGGCGAGCATCGCCAGCGCCTCGTCGTACGTGACCAGCTCCGGGACGCGCCCGATGACCTCCGCCCCTGAGGTCTCGGGGATCACGATGTCGCCCGCGTCGGAGGCGAAGACCGGGTCGTGGTGCACGACGAGCAGCCCGTCGACGCAGCGCTGGACGTCGAACTCGACGAAGTCGGCGTCGAGCCCCAGCGCCTCCTCGAACTGGCCCCGGGTCAGGCAGCGGTGGGCGCTGATCAGGACGGGGCTGTGGCTCATCGAGCGGAAGCGTAGTCCGCGGCCGCCCGCACCAGTCCCGCGAGCAACCCGACGTCGGCCGCGGTCTCCGGATGCCACTGCACCCCGACCGCGAACCGTTCCCCAGGAGCCTCCATGGCCTCCAGGGTGCCATCCTCGGCATGGGCGACGGCGGCGTACCCCGGATGTGCTCGCACCGACTGGTGGTGGTGGCAGTTGACGGCGAGCCGGTCGCCGACGAGCCCCGCCAGACGGGTGCCCGGGCTGGTGGTCACCGTGGTCGCCCCGAACTCCGCGCCACCGGGGGAGTGCTGCTCGTGGTCGACCAGGTCCGGCACGTGCTGCTCCAGGCTGCCTCCGGCGTGCACCGCCATCACCTGCATGCCGCGGCACACCCCGAGCACGGGCAGCCCGGCGGCCTCCGCGGCGTCGAGCAGCGCGGACTCCCATGCGTCGCGGTCGGCTCGCCATCCGACGGTCCGGGGGTGCGGGTCGGCGCCGTAGCGCGCGGGCTCGACGTCCGCGCCGCCGCTGATCACCAGGCCGTCGAGGCGGGCGACGATCGCGTCGGCCGCACCCGTGCTCCCGACCGGCGGGAGCAAGACCGGTACGCCGCCGGTCTCCTCGACCGCGGCGGCGTACTGCGTCGGCAGCAGGTCGGCACGCTGGTGCCACACCCCCCAGGCCGCGTCCTCGCGATAGGTGGTGAGCCCGATGACAGGGACGACCACGGCTACAGCGGGGTGACGTAGGCGCCGGAGATGCCGCCGTCGACCAGGAAGGTGTTGGCCGTCATGAACGAGGAGTCGTCCGAGGCGAGGAACAGCACCGCGGCGGCCATCTCCTCGGGCTCGCCGAAGCGGCCCATCGGCACGTGCACCAGGCGCCGGGCCGCGCGCTCCTCGTCCTTGGCGAACAGCTCCTGCAGCAGCGGGGTGTTCACCGGCCCGGGGCAGAGCGCGTTGACGCGCACCCCCTGCCGGGCGAACTGGACGCCGAGCTCGCGGGTCATCGAGAGCACCCCGCCCTTGGAGGCGGAGTAGGAGATCTGCGACGTCGCCGCCCCCATGACCGCCACGAACGACGCGGTGTTGATGATCGAGCCCTTGCCCTGCTCGAGCATGTGGGGGAGCGCGGCCTTGCAGCACAGGTAGACGCTGGTGAGGTTGACCTCCTGCACCTTGCGCCACGCGTCGAGGTCGGTGTCGAGGATGGAGTCGTCCTCGGGCGGGCTGATGCCGGCGTTGTTGAAGGCGATGTCCACCGAGCCGTAGGTGTCCTTCGCTGTCTGGAACAGCGCGTCGACCTGCTCCTTGCTAGTCACGTCGACGTGGACGTACGCCGCCACCGCCGCGCCGCCCAGCTCTTCGACCAGGTCTGCTCCGCGGGCATCGTCGATGTCGCCGATGACGACCTTGGCGCCCTCCGCGACGAACCGCCGGACGGTCGCCAGGCCGATGCCCGAGCAGCCGCCGGTGATGACCGCGACCCGGTCCTGGATGCGTCCTGCCATGTGTGACTCCTTGTCGTGGTGGTTTCGAGGCTCGTCGCTAGCGCTCCTCGCACCTCAACCACCGTGACGGTGGTGGGGTCGGGTGGGTCTCGATCGGCTACGTGTGGGTGGTTGAGGTGCGAGCGACGAGAGCATCGCAACCACCCTCCTCCTAGTGACTGATGAAGACGTTCTTCTCCTCGGTGAACGCCATGGGGGCGTCCGGCCCGAGCTCGCGGCCGAGGCCGGACTGCTTGTAGCCGCCGAACGGCGTCCAGTACCGGACCGAGGAGTGCGAGTTCACGCTGAGGTTGCCGGCCTCGACGCCGCGGGCGACGCGCAGGCCGCGGCCGAGGTCGCTGGTGAAGACCGAGCCGGACAGGCCGTACTCCGTGTCGTTGGCCAGCTCGATGGCGTGCGCCTCGTTGTCGAACGGCATCACCGCGACCACGGGCCCGAACACCTCCTCGCGCCAGATCCGCGTGGCAGGGTCGTCGATGGTGACGACCGTGGGCGGCACCCAGAACCCGTCCCCACCGGGGGTGGAGCCGGCGAACGCCACCTCGACCTCGTCGAGGTAACCCGTGACCGCGGCCTTCTGGTGCGCCGAGATCAGCGGCCCCATCTCACTGGACTCGTCGCCCGGGTCGAGCACACGCAGACCCTCGACCGCCGGCTGCAGCTTGGACAGGAACTCGTCGTACGCCGAGCGCTCGACGAGGATCCGGGAGCGCGCGCAGCAGTCCTGCCCGGCGTTGTCGAACACGGCGTACGGCGCGCTTGCGGCCGCGGCGTCGATGTCGGCGTCGGCGAACACGATGTTGGAGCTCTTGCCGCCGAGCTCGAGCGTCACGCGCTTCACCTGCTCGCTGCAGCCCGCCATGATCCGCTTGCCGACCTCGGTCGATCCGGTGAAGCAGACCTTGCGCACCAGCGGGTGCGTCACGAAGCGCTCGCCGACGATCGAGCCCTTGCCGGGGATCACGGTCAGCACGTGCTCGGGCAGGCCGGCCTCGAGCGCGAGCTCGCCCAGGCGGATCGCGGTGAGCGGGGTGAGCTCCGCCGGCTTGAGCACCACGGTGTTGCCGGCTGCCAGGGCGGGGGCGAAACCCCAGCCGGCGATCGGCATCGGGAAGTTCCAGGGCACGATGATCCCCACGACGCCCAGTGGCTCGTGGAAGGTGATGTCGACGCCGCCGGCCACGGGGATCTGCCGGCCGAAGAGCCGCTCGGGCGCCCCGGCGTAGTAGTTGAGGCAGTCCCGGACGTTGCCGGCCTCCCACCGGGCGTTGCCCCAGGTGTGCCCGGCGTTGCGGACCTCGAGCTCGGCGAGCTCCTCGACGTGCTCGTCGACCACGGCCGCGAAGCGGCGCAGCAGCCGCGCTCGCTCGCCTGGCGGCATCGCCCGCCAGGCGGGGAACGCGGCGTGGGCGCGCTCGATCGCCGCGTCGGCCTCTGCCACGGACGCCAGGTGGACGCTGGTGACCGGCGCGGCGGTGGCCGGGTTGATGACGGTATAGGTGTCGCTCACGCTCACTACAGCCTCTCGAATCCTCGACGGAGCTCCCAGTCGGTGACGGCAGCGGCGTACGCCGTGAGCTCCACGTCGGCCATGTTGACGTAGTGGTCGACGACCTCGTCACCCAGGGCCGCGCGGGCGATCGCGGAGCCGGCGAACCGGTCGCGCGCCGCAGACATCGTGCGCGGCACCTGCGGGCGGCCCGAGGTGTAGGCGTTGCCGACCAGCTCGTCCTCGAGCGGGAGCTCGTTCTCGATGCCGTGCAGGCCACCGGCGACCATCGCCGCCAGGGCGAGGTAGGGGTTCACGTCCGCGCCGGGGATCCGGTTCTCCATGCGGGCCGAGGGGCCGTGCCCGACGAGCCGGACCGCGCAGGTGCGGTTGTCGAGGCCCCAGGCGACCGTGGTCGGTGCGAAGGAGCCGTCGGCGAACCGCTTGTAGGAGTTGATGTTCGGTGCGTACAGCAGCGTGAAGTCGGGGATCGTCGCGAGCACGCCGGCGATGAAGTGGTCGTACAACGGGGTGCGCTCGCCGGTCTCCTGGTCCCAGAAGACCAGCGAGCCGTCGGTTCCCCGCAGCGACATGTGGATGTGGCAGGAGCTGCCCTCGCGCTGGTCGTACTTCGCCATGAACGTGATCGCCTTGCCCTGCTGGGCGGCGATCTCCTTGGCCGCTGTCTTGTAGACCGCGTGGTTGTCGGCGGTCGTCAACGCGTCCGCGTAGAGGAACCCCACCTCGTGCTGGCCGAGGTTGCACTCGCCCTTAGCGCCCTCGACGTCCAGCCCGGCGGCGTACATGTGGTTGCGCAACGAGCGCAGCAACGGCTCGATCCGGGTGGTGCCCAGGATCGAGTAGTCCACGTTGTACTGGTTGACCGGGGTGAGGTTGCGGTAGCCGTCGATGGCGGCCTGCTCGTACGTCGTGTCGAAGGCGATGAACTCCAGCTCGGTGCCCGCCAGCGCCGTCCATCCGTGCTCGGCGCACCGGTCGAGCTGGCGCCGCAGGATGCCACGCGGGGACTGGACCACGGGGGTCTCGTCGGGCCAGACGAGGTCGCACTGGATCATCGCGGTCGCGGGCAGGTGGCTCAGCACTCTGATCGTCCGGTCGTCGAGGCGGAACTCCATGTCGCCGTACCCCTTCTCCCAGGAGGAGATGGTGTAGCCGTCGACGGTGTTCATGTCGACGTCGACGGCGAGGAGGTAGTTGCACCCCTCGGTCCCGTGCCCGGCGACGTGGTCGATGAAGTACCTGCCGTGCAGGCGCTTGCCCTGGAGCCGGCCCTGCATGTCGGTGATCGCGACGACGACGGTGTCGATCACGCCGCTCTCGATCCGGTCGATGAGCTGGTGCATCGTCAGGTGCCGGCTGTTGCGGAGTCCGGTCTGGTCCTGGGCCACGCTGTCCCCTATCCCACGAGCCCGCGCAGGAGCGCGGCCGTGTCGTCGCAGTGCTCTTCCATGACCCGGCGAGCGCGCTCGGCGTCCCCGGTGAGGATCGCCTTGACCAGCGTCGCGTGCTGGCGGTCGGAGTGGCCGATGTTCCGGTTCAGGACCGGGATCGCCAGCAGCATCTCGTGCAGGGTGGCCTGGACGGAGGTGACCGCCTCGATCACCCGCGGTGAGTCGGCCAACGACGCGACGATCAGGTGGAAGCGGGAGTCGGCCTGCCGGTGGGCCGCCGGGCGCCGAGCGTCCGTGACCTCCGCGAGCGCCGTGGTCAGCTGCTCGCGCCGGCCCTCGTCGAGCTCGGTCCGTGCGGCGAGGTAGGCCGCGCCGGGCTCCACGATCCGCCGGTACTCCAGCGCGTCGAACCAGTCGAGGCGCTGCGCGGGGGTGAACCGTGCCGCCTTGCGAGCATTGGGCAGCCGGGGCTTCAGCGTCACCACGGTGCCACCGCCGCGACCGCGGGTGGTCTCCACCAGCCCCGCCTCGCGCAGCGCGGCCATGGCCTCGCGCAGCGTCGCTCGGGAGACCGCGAGACGCTCGGCGAGGTCGCGCTCGGCGGGCAGCACCGTCCCCAACGGATAGACACCGAGCCGGATCGCGGTCGCCAGCTGCTCGACGCAGGACTCGAACGCGTGGTGCCCCCGCACCGGGCGCAGCACCGCCTCCGGCAGGCGGTCCTCGGGGGTGGGGGCGGTCACGGGCTCAACCATCGGGGCCCGACGCGGACAAGTCAATGACGCAATGGTCTGAGTTCATACCTTTTTAACAAACGACCATTTACACCCGGAACGGCCGGGGTCTAGCGTCCGTTCACATTCGCACGAACCCTCCCCGGAAGGTGTGTCGCAATGCCCGAAGCCCATGAGCCGGTGCCGGCTCATCACCCTCATCTCAGCGCGGACGAGGCCCACCTCGCCCGGCTCGGCTACAAGCAGGAGCTCAACCGGACCTGGTCCGGGTTCTCGAACTTCGCGATCTCGTTCTCGATCATCTCGATCCTGGCCGGCTGCTTCACGACGTTCGGTCAGGGCTGGAGCAACGGCGGGCCCGTCGCGATCACGTGGGGTTGGCCGATCATCTCGCTGTTCATCCTGATCATCGGGTTCACGATGTCCGAGCTGGTCTCGGCGTACCCGACGTCGGGCGGCATCTACTGGTGGGCCTCCAAGCTCGGCGGCCCCGCGGCGGGCTTCTACACCGGCTGGCTGAACCTGATCGGCCTGATCGCGGTGACAGCCTCCGTGGCGTACGGCGCGGCGACGTTCCTCGACATCACGCTGAGCACGCTCAGCTCCAGCTGGGCGGACGGCTACAGCCTCAAGCGGGTGTTCGTCCTGTTCGTGGCGATCATGGTCCTCGCGGTGTTGCTCAACGCGTTCGGTGCGCACCTGCTCGCGGTGATCAACAACATCTCGGTGTGGTGGCACGTCGCCGGTGCGGCCGTCGTGATCCTGATCCTGGTGATCGTGCCCGATCACCACCAGGACCTCTCGTTCGTGATCAGCGAACGCATCAACAACTCCGGGTTCGCCGCGGGCTCGGGCAGTGGCGGTACGTACTGGTTCCTGGTGCTGCCGCTGGGCTTCCTGCTCACGCAGTACACGATCACCGGCTTCGACGCCTCCGCCCACCTCTCCGAGGAGACCGCCGAGGCGTCCGACTCGGCGGCCAAGGGGATCTGGCGGTCCATCTTCTACTCGGCCATCGGGGGCTGGGTCCTGCTGCTCTCGTTCCTCTTCGCGGTCCAGGACCCCGACGGCGTCACGGCCGGCATCAACTCGGGCCTCAACGGGGCGGACGTGATCTTCGGCCAGTCGCTCAGCAACGGGTGGCACGTCACGATCCTGGTGATCTCGACGGCGGGCCAGCTGTTCTGCGCCACCGCGTGCCTGACGAGCGCCTCACGCATGACGTTCGCCTTCAGCCGTGACGGCGCGATCCCCGGGTCGGCGATCTGGTCGAAGGTGGCGGCCAACAAGGTCCCGGTGAACGCCGTGCTCGCCGTTGCAGTGATCGGGGTGCTGATCACGCTGCCGGCGCTGATCGAGGTCAACATCGGGACGTCCGACGCCCCGATCATCGTGCCCACGGCGTTCTACGCGGTCGTGTCGGTCGCGGTGATCGGCCTCTACCTGGCGTTCGCCATCCCGATCTTCCTGCGCTGGCGGATGGGTGACGCCTTCGAGGCCGGTGCCTGGACGAACGGCTCGAAGTACAAGTGGATGAACCTGGTCGCGGTTGCGGAGATCGTCGTCATCTCCGTCTACTTCATCCTTCCGTTCTCGCCGCTGGCCGTGCCCTGGAACGAGAACTTCTCCTGGAAGTTCGTGAACTACGCCCCCATCCTCACGTTCGGTGCCCTGATCCTGCTGACGATCTGGTGGCACCTCTCGGCCAAGAAGTGGTTCACGGGTCCGAAGCACACCATCGACCCGGCCGTCGTCCAGGCGTTCGACGACTGAGTGGAACGCCCTCCTGCGCTGGACCGCCTCGCCTGCCTGGCGGGGCGGTCCTGGCATGTCGACGAGCTGCCCGGCGGGCTCACCAACCGCAACCTCCACGTGGTCACGGACGACGCCGGGCCTCGCCTCGACCTCGTGGTGCGTTGCTCGCAGGGTGACCCGGTCGCCCTCGGCATCGACCGCGACGCCGAGGCGGCCCACACCCGGATCGCTGCCGCCTCGGGCATCGCTGCGGACGTCGTGGAGTACCGGCCCGACCTCGGGCTGCTCGTCATCGAGTTCCTCTCCGGCAAGCCGCTGGTGAACGCCGACTTCGGCGATCCTGACGTGCTCGCCCGGGCGGCTGCCTCCTGCCGGGTGCTGCACGCCGGTCCGGCGTTCGGCACAGACTTCGACATGTTCGAGCGGCAGGCGGCCTATCTGCGGACAGCCCGCAGGCGCGGCTACCGGGTGCCGTCGGGCTACGACGACCACGCCGGCGCGTGGTCCGACGTACGCCGGGCTCTCGGCGTCGCGCGTCCGCCGACCGTGCCGTGCAACAACGACCTGCTGGCTGCCAACTTCATCGACGACGGCGAACGGGTCTGGCTGATCGACTACGAGTACTCCGGAAACAACGACGCGGCGTTCGAGCTCGGCAACACCGCTGCGGAGTGCGACTTCACGCTCGACCAGGTCGAGGCGTACACCGAGGCCTACTACGGATCGCCCACCCGCGCCGACCTGGCCCGGGTGCGCCTGCAGATGCTGTGCAGCGCCTATGGCTGGTCGCTCTGGGGATTCATCCAGGAGGCGGCCAGCCCGATCGACTTCGACTTCAGGATGTGGGGGATGGCGCGCTACGAGAAGGCGGCCGCGATCTTCGGCGGTCCGGACCTGGCCCGGCTCCTCGAGGAGGTGGCGACCGGTGACTGACCTGCCGACCCGCGCCCGGGTCGTGGTCGTCGGCGGCGGCGTGATCGGCACCTCGGTCGCCTACCACCTGGCCAAGCTCGGCTGGACGGACGTGCTGCTGCTCGAGCAGGGCACGCTGTCCTGTGGCACCACCTGGCACGCCGCCGGCCTGGTCGGGCCACTGCGCGCCTCGGAGAGTGGCACCCGCCTGGTGCAGTACTCCGCCGAGCTCTACGCCGCCCTCGAGGCGGAGACTGGCCTGGCCACCGGTTACCGCAACGTCGGCGGGGTGATCGTGGCCCGCACCGAGGACCGGATGGTCCAGCTGCGGCGTACGGCGGCCAACGCCACGGCGTACGACATGGACTGTGAGCTGGTTAGTCCGGAGCGGGCCCAGGAGCTCTGGCCGCCGATGCGGGTCGACGATCTGCTCGGCGCGATCTGGCTCCCCGGCGACGGGAAGGTCAACCCGACGGACCTCACCCAGTCGCTGGCGAAGGGCGCGCGCCTGCGCGGTGCCCGGGTCGTGGAGCGCGTGCGGGTGACCGGGTTCAGCGTCCGCGAGACGCCGACCGGGCGACGCGTGACCGGTGTCGTGACCGACCGGGGCTCGGTCGAGGCGGAGGTGGTCGTCAACTGCGCCGGGCAGTGGGCCAAGGCGCTCGGCGACATGGTCGGGGTGCCGGTGCCGCTGCACTCGGCGGAGCACTTCTACGTCGTCACGGAGGCCGTCGAGGGTGCTCACCCCGAACTGCCGATCATGCGCGACCCCGACGGCTGGACCTACTTCAAGGAGGAGACCGGCGGCCTCGTGGTCGGCGGCTTCGAGCCCGAGGCCAAGCCGTGGCGCTCACCCGACGACCTGCCGCACCCGTTCGAGTTCCAGCTGCTGGAGGAGGACTGGGAGCACTTCTCGGTGCTCATGGACGAGGCGCTGCGCCGCATCCCGGCGTTGGAGGAGACCGGGATCCGCAAGTTCTACAACGGGCCGGAGTCGTTCACGCCCGACAACCAGTTCCTCCTCGGCGAGGCGCCCGGCCTGCGCGGCTACTTCGTCGGCGCCGGGTTCAACTCCGTCGGGATCGCCTCGGCCGGTGGTGCCGGTCGCGCGCTCGCGGAGTGGATCGTCGCCGGCGCTCCTCAGGACGACCTCGTCGGTGTGGACCTGCGGCGCTTCGCGCCGTTCCACGCCGACAACACCTGGCTCCGCTCCCGGGTCGCGGAGGTCCTGGGCCTGCACTACGCGGTCCCGTGGCCCAACCGGGAGCTCGAGTCCGGGCGCCTGCAGCGCACCTCGCCACTCCACGAGCGGCTGGCGGCGGCCGGGGCGCTGTTCGGCACCCGGATGGGCTGGGAGCGCCCGAACGTCTTCGGGCCGCCGGGCGCGACGCTGGCCTATGCCTGGGACAAGCCGTCCTGGCTGCCCTGGTCGGCGGCCGAGCAACGGGCGACCAGGACGGATGTGGCCGTCTTCGACCAGACGTCGTTCTCGAAGTACGTCGTCTCCGGGCCGGACGCGCTCGAACGGCTGCAGTGGGTCTGCGCCGCCGACGTGGACGTGCCGGTGGGGCATTGCGTCTACACGCCGTTCCTCAACGAGCGCGGCACCTACGAGGCCGACCTGACCGTCACCCGCACCGGGCCGGACTCGTTCCTCCTCGTCTCGAGCTCGGCGACGACGATCCGCGACCTGGACTGGCTGGACCGGCACGGCGTCCCGGCCGTCGACGTCACCGACCGGTACGCCGTGCTCGGGGTGATGGGACCTAGCTCGCGGTCACTGCTCGCATCGCTCTCGGACGACGACTGGTCCGCGGAGGGCTTCACGTTCGCGACCAGTCGAGAGGTGACGGTCGCCGGTGTCGAGCTCCGCGCGACGCGGATGACCTACGTCGGCGAGCTCGGGTGGGAGCTGATGGTCCCGGCGGCCGGCGCGGCGGAGGTGCTCGATGCCCTGACCGCGTCCGGTGCGACGAACGCGGGCTACTACGCGATCGAGTCGCTCCGGCTCGAGAAGGGCTACCGCGCGTTCGGACGCGAGCTCACCCCGGACTACGGGCCGGTCGAAGCGGGTCTGGTCTTCGCGACGGCACTGGACGGCAGCAAGGACTTCCTCGGCCGCGCGGCGCTCCACGAGCACCGCGAGAGGCTGCGGGCGGGCGGGCCGCGCCGGCGGCTGGTGTCGATCGTCGTCGACTCACCCGAGCCGATGCTCTGGGGTGGTGAGCTGCTGCTGTGCGACGGCGTGCCGGTCGGGCAGGTCACCAGCGCTGCATGGGGGGAGACCGTGGGCTCCTGCGTGGGTCTCGCCTACGTCCGCAGCGACGGTCCGGTGACGTCCGGCTGGCTCGGCTCCGGAGCGTTCGAGGTCGATGTCGCGGGGGAGCGGTACGCCGTCCGGCTCTCGCTCCGGGCGCCGCTGCCCTGACCGGTCACGCCGCGATGTGGAAGCGGTCGCCGTACACGTGCCAGGTCAGCGGCGGGCGCAGCCCGAAGTTGCGCTCACGCAGGAACCTGCGCTGCGCGGTGTCGATGCGCGAGGTGTCCTCGTGGGCCTCCTCCAGGCGCATGACCCGCTTGCGGGCATCGAGGAACGCGTTGAGGTAGCGCACCTCCGAGCCCCCCTCGGCGGGCGTCGCCGCGTGCCGCATCGCCGCCCGGCGGATGCCACCGAAGCTCTCCGCGTCGGTGCCGGGTCCGTGCATCACCATCGCGTCGTAGTAGATGAACTGACCGAGCGAGCGCAGGCCGTCCCGCTTCGCACGACGGACGGCCGGATCGAAGTAGACGCGGTCGCGCTCGCCGTCCTGGGCGTGCTGGAACCCCACGCTGCGTGCCGCCTCGTGCCAGGCCCGGACGAACGGCCGCCCGAGTCCGGCATGGGAGTCGGTGCCGTCGACCCGGCGCAGCGCCGGCAGGAACGGCGCGAGCGGGTTGTCCGGGTGCTGGCGGGTGTAGCGGCGTACGAGCTCGAGCATGTCCCCGGTGCCCGAGCAGAACCCGATGATCCCGCCCGTGTAGCCCCGACCGTCCCCGATGTCCTCGAGGTAGGTGTACTGCTTGCGCCACTCCAGGGTGGAGTTCTCGGCACTGGAGACCAGCTCCATCGCGATCTCCTTGCGGTCCGCCCGATCCAAGCCAGGAGGCGCCGTCGCGGCGCCGGGCGCCCCCCAGAGAAGGAGGAGAGAGGTCAGCATCGCTCCGAGCCATCGCATCCTCCGAGGCTAGACCCGTTCCCGTGCGCGACCCCTGGTCAGACCGCCAGATAACGGTTAGCCTCGCCCCAACAGATAACGGTTAGGGGTATGGCATGCAACAGGAAGTCGTCCTTGCGCTGCTCGCCAAGGAGCCCTCGCACGGCTATGAGCTGCGGGCCCGGATCGAGCGGGCCCTGGGCCCGCTGGCCGAGGGCTTCAACGCCGGCCAGATGTACGTGACGCTCGGTCGTCTCGAGCAGGCCGGACTGGTCACCTCGATGAGGGAGGCGGCTGCCGAGCGGCCGGAACGACGTACCTACGACCTGACGCCGGCCGGTCGGGATCGGGTGGCGGAGTGGCTCGCCGACGTGACCTGGCCGCGCCCGGACCTCACCAACTTCCACCTGAAACTGACGGTCGCCGCGGCCGGGCGACTGGCGGACCCGCTCGCCGTCATCGACTCGCAGCGGCACGAGCTGGTCCGGCGCCTCCGGCAGGCCCAACGCGCAGCGCTGTCCGAACCGGACGGCTCCGACGCCTCTCTCCTCCTCGAGGGCGTGGTGCTGCGAACCGAGGCCGACCTCGCCTGGCTCGACGCTTGCGAGCGGTCCTGGGAAGCGTCACGATGAGCGGCGCAACGGGAGCCGCGATCCGCGTCGGCGGCCTGACCCGGCACTACGGCCGTGGTGACTCCCTCGTGCGGGCCGTCGATGGCGTCGACCTGGAGGTGGCGTCGGGCGAGTCGGTGGTGGTGGTCGGCCCGAGCGGCTGCGGGAAGTCCACCCTGCTGCAGCTGATGGGCGGGCTCGACCTGCCCACGTCGGGCGAGGTCTGGGTCGACGGCCGGCGGATCGACCGGACCACCGAGCGAGCCCGCGCGCGTCTGCGTCGCGACCACGTCGGCTTCGTCTTCCAGGACTTCCACCTCATGGACGACCTGTCGGCGGTGGAGAACGTCGAGCTTCCCGCACTGCTCGCCGGCGTTCGACCCAGGGTGGCCCGGCGGGCGGCCGCCGGGCTGCTGGAGTCGGTCGGGCTCGGCACCGGCCCGCGCAGCTCTCGGGCGGTCAGCGGCAACGGGTCGCCATCGCCCGGGCCCTCGTCAACCGGCCGACGGTGCTGCTGGCCGACGAGCCGACGGGCAACCTCGACAGCGCGGCGACCACCGAGGTGCTCCGGCTCTTCGACCGCCTCCGGCAGGAGGGGCAGACCCTGGTCGTGGTCAGCCACGACCAGCGGACGGCGGCGACGGCCGACCGGATGGTCTCGATGCGTGACGGGTCGATCGTCCAGGACGTGGTGCTGCGGTCCCAGGACGCCAGCACGGCCGACATCCTGGCGGGAAGCCGCGAATGAGCCGCTGGCTGCTCGGCTGGCGGCTCGCCGTGCGGGACCTCCGCCGGCGAGCGACCGAGACCCTGCTGCTGTTCGTCGCGCTGGGCGTGACCGCGACGACTCTTGCGATCGGCCTGATGCTCCACGGGCAGACGGCGACGCCGTACGCCCTGACACGATCGAGCACGGCGGGGCCGGATGTCGTCGCGGCGATCTTCCCCCCGCCGCACCACACGGTGCCCGCCGCGGGACGCGCCCGGCTCCAAGGACTCGCCGAGCGTCCGGAGGTCGCGTCGGCCAGCAGGCAGTTCCCGACCACGTGGACCTCGATCGAGGCAGACGGCGTCGCCGGCGTGGCTGAGGTGCAGGGGCGCGATCAGGGCCCCTCGGCCGTCGACCGGCCCCACCTCGTCGCCGGCCGGTGGGTCGGCGCGGGCGGGGTGGTGGTCGAGCGCGCCTTCGCCGAGGCCATGGGGTTGTCGGTTGGCGACACCGTCGAGCTCGGGGGACGACGCATGCCGGTGGTGGGCGTGGCCGTCTCGGCAGCGTTGCCGCCGTACCCGCAGCTATGCACCGTCGGCTGCATCCTGGACGACCCGAGTTGGATGTCCGCGCAGCCGGGTCTGGTCTGGACGACGCGATCCGAAGCCGCCGGCCTGGCCACTGCGGAGGAGCCGCTGGTGTGGTTCCAGTACCTCCGGCTCCGTGACCCGGCATCGGCCACGGCGTTCGCGCATCCCGACGGCTCGCTGGACCTGCCCGCGGGGCTGCCCCAGCTCACGGCCTGGCAAGACGTGGCGGGCCGGCAGGCCGAGCAGGTGGGCAACGAGCGCGCCGTGATGGTGTTCGGCAGCAGCCTCCTGGTGATCCTCTCGCTCGCGACCCTCGCGGTCCTGGTCGGTGCTCGGATGGGTGAGGAGCGACGACGGGTCGGCACGCTGAAGGCCGCCGGCGCGAGTCCCGGCTATGTCGCCGGGCTCCTGTTGACCTCCTACCTGGCGATCGGGTCGACCGCGGCCCTCGTCGGTCTTGCGGCTGGGCAGGTCGTCACCCCTCGGCTGGTGACCATGAGCGCAGGCCTCCTCGGCGAGGAGGGACCGACCTCGATGTCACTGACGGACGCGCTCGTGGTGGTCGGCTCGATGCTGGTCGTGGTCGTCCTCGCCACGAGCCTCCCGGCGTGGCGCGCTGCCCGGACCAGCACGATCGCGTCCCTCAGCGACCGGACGACCCTGCCTCGCCGTCATCGCCTCGTCCTCGCGGTGTCGGCCCGTCTGCCCGCCGCGGGACTCCTCGGACTCCGACTCGCTGTGCGACGCCCGCGGAGGGCGATGCTCACCGCACTCTCCATCGCCGTGGTGGTCTGCGCGGGGGTCGTGGTGCTGTTCGCACGCGCCGACCTGCGCGCCGAGCAGGGGGGTGCCGGCGGGCCGGCGAACCCGGTGACCGCGCAGCTCGGGCTGGTCACGACCACCGTGACCGTCCTCCTGGCGACCATGGCCGCCGTCAACCTGCTCTTCGTCGCCCGCGCCAGCAGCACCGACGCCGGCCGGGTCCTGGCCGTCGCCCGGGCCGTCGGCGTCACGCCGACCGGTGCCGGCGCGGCGATCGGCGTGGGCCAGCTCCTTCCCGCCGTACTCGGCATGGCAGTCGGCGGCGTGAGCGGGACCGGTCTCTACTACGCGCTCTCGGCGTCGCGTCCCACGCCGCCCCCGCTCGGGCAGTTCGCGCTCCTGGGCCTGGCGACTCTCGCCCTGACCGTCGCGTTCACCGCGATCCCGGCCCGGTGGGAGTCCCGGCGTCCGATCGCCGCGGCGCTCCGAGCACCGTGACAGCGACCCGGCCGAGCTATCGGGTCACCCCTTGACCGCCCCCTCCAGGCCGCCGCGCAGGAACATCCGCTGGAAGGCCAGGAAGAACACGATCGGCAGCCCGCAGGAGACAAGCAGTGCGGCGAGCACCACGTCGAGCTCGGTGACTGCCGCGAGGCGGGGGAGCCGCACCGACAGGGGCTGCTTGGCCGGGTCGGGCAGCACCACCAGCGGCCAGACGAAGTCCTTCCACGCCGCGAGGACCGCGAACACCGACACCACGCACAGCACGGGGCGGGACATCGGCAGCACCACGTGCAGGAACAGCCGGAAGCCGCCGCACCCGTCGACGCGCGCCGCGTCGAGGATCTCGGGCGGGAGGTTGTCGAAGAACCGCTTGACCAGGGCGACGTTGAAGGCGCCGGCGCCGGCGGGCAGGAACGCGCCCCAGTGGGTGTTGACGAGGTTCCAGTCGGTGAACGGCAGGTCGAGCACGGTCAGGTAGAGCGGCACCAGCAGCACAGCCGCCGGCACGAACATCGTCGCCATCACCAGGCCGTCGAGCAGCCGCCCGAAGCGGGGCGCAGCACCGAGAGCGCATACCCGGCTGTGACCGCGACCAGCATCTGGGTCGCCCACGAGCCCGCTGCGATCACGACGGTGTTCCAGAAGTAGCGCTTGAGATCGATGTCGACCCAGGCGGGTGCGCAGGTTCTCCCAGTCGATCCCATGTGGCCACAGGCCATCCGGCCACTTCCGCCAGCGCGGGGAAGATCGGGTTCTGGAGCTCGGGGAGGACCGGACTGACCAGGCGGGCGCGCTCGCCGCGCAGCTTCGTGGGCCGTTCGTAGCCCAGCACGTCCAGCGCGGTGAGGACCGTGGAGCGAGTCGCGGCGCTCACGCCGGGCTTGCTGCTGAGGACCCGGCTGACGGTGGCCTCGCTGACCCCGGCCCGGGCCGCGACCTCGGCGAGTCGACGTGTCATGACCCAAGGGTCAAGCCAGCGGTACCCCACCTGTGTGCAAGTCACTGCAAGAATCCGGCGACTGCCTGCCGTCTGTCGTGCGAGGGCTGGCCGTTCGACCGACCAAAGCGGGCCCGACTGTGGACGGGAACACCTCGCCACGCTCGGACGCTGGTTACGCTCGGTGCGTGGCCGGTACGTCGGGGATCCTGGGCGCCCTTCGACGCGCGGCGAGCTTCGTGGACGACCGGGTCAGCGCCCGGGTCGCGGCCTGGCGCACCGGCAGTAGCTCCAGCCAGGCGCTCGCGCTCGGGGTGCTGGTCGCGGGGGTCGCCGCCTCACTGGTGATCTCGCTCGCGGCGTACAACCTGATGCCGCTGACGGCGTACTTCGTCTGGTTGCTGCTCGGCATGCTGCTGCTCCGCTTCACGCCGATGCTCGTGCTCAGCGGGTGCACTCTCCTGGCGGCGCTCACCGCGGTCCTGCACGAAGGGAACCTGGCCGGCGCACGACTGACGGCGCTGGTGACGATGGTTCTCTCGGTCCTGGTGCTGCTCTTCCAGTCGAGCCGCCAGCGCAGCGGTCTGCCGGGGTCACTGGGCGAGGCGATGCTCGCCGACCTGCGCGACCGGCTCCAGGCTCAGGGCAAGGTTCCGCCCCTGCCCGCCGGGTGGACGTCGCAGTCCGCGATGCTGCCGGCCCACGGCGCCGGCTACGCCGGCGACTTCCTGGTCGCAGACCTCGACGACGACGACCGACACCTGGAGATGATCCTCGTCGACGTGTGCGGCAAGGGGGTCGCCGCGGCCACGCAGGCACTCCAGTTCGCCGGCGCCCTGGGCGGCCTGGTCGGCGCACTGCCGCCGCTGGCGCTCCTCGAGGCCGCCAACGGGTTCCTGATGCGCCAGTTCTCCGATGAGTCGTTCGCGACCGCGGTCCACGTGATGGTCGACCTCGAGGACGGCAGCTACTCGATCGTGAGCGCCGGACATCCGCCGGCGCTGCGCTGGTGCGGCACCCAGGGCGAGTGGCTGATCGACAACGCTCGAGGCACCGCCCTCGGCATCACCCGACGCCCGGAGATGCATCCCAGCACCGGTGTCCTGGCACCGGGCGAGGCGCTGCTGTTCTACACCGACGGGGTGGTCGAGTCGCGGCATGCGGACCTCGACGAGGGGATCGCCTGGCTGCAACGCACCGCCCGCGACGCCGTGGCCGGGGGCTTCGACGGTGCGGCCGGACGCATCGTGCGCCGAGTCGCACGCGGTGACGACGACCGGGCGGTGCTGATCCTCGCCCGGTCGTGATGACGCGCCGGTCTAGACCACCGCGACAACAGGTTTCCGCAGGGCACGCGACGGCAACGTAGCGGCCGTTGGGGGACGACTGCCGCATCGCGGCCTGGACACACATGGAGCACGTCATGGGGAACTCGGTACGTCTGCGCGCGCTCGCGCTCGTCGCCGCCGGAGTCATCGGGAGCTGGTCGCTGGCAGGGCCCGCAGCCGCAGACCCGAAGAGCGATCACGTCGACCACGGCCACCATCTCGGTCAGGACACCTCGACCGACCCGCAGTCCGACCAGGGTCGGCACGCTGGTCAGCAGCAGGGGCACCACCACGGACACTCGCACGCGCCGGGACAGCAGGCAGCCCCGGGACACCCGGGCAACCAGGGTCAGCAGGGCGACCACGGCGCGCAGGCCCCCGGTCACCTCGCCCAGGGCGCCGCGCACGGCGACCCTGCCGGCAACAACGGCACCGTGAAGATCGCCGGCCCTGGCGACGAGATCGGCCAGCCGAGCAACAACCCGCACCCGGGGTGCACGTTCTACGTCGAGTGGTTCGGCTTCGACGAGGGTGCAGACGTGGTCTCGACGGTCACGTTCACCTCGCAGGCGCCCACCTCGGACGTCGTCCTCGGCGGCACCGCGCCCGCCCAGGTGTTCGTCGGCGGCGACCCGGCAGGCGGCGGCACCGACCTCGACGGGCGCCAGGCCTACACGCTGACCTTCCAGGGTGAGCCGCAGCCCCAGCAGGGCTACCACGTCAAGCTGACGGTGGCCACGCCGCGGTCGCTGGGGAACGACACCAAGACGAAGGTCTTCTGGGTCGAGCCCTGCGCCGACGTCGCAGCGTCCGAGGCGCCGGCCCCGACGGACACCCCGGCCGCGGGCGTGGGTGCCACGACGGCCGGGACCACCCAGTCCTCCGAGGCTGCCGCGACCGACCAGGGCGTCCTCGGCGAGATCTACGTCGCCGATGACGCCGCGGGTCAGGGTGTCGACGCTGCGACGGCCCGCGCCGGCGCGGCGGTGCCGACGGCGGTCGATGCGGGAGAGAACGGTGTGCTGCCGTCTTGGGCACGCTCCCCGCTCCCGCTGACGCTGATGTCGTTCGCGCTGGTCCTGGTCGGGGCCGGCATGGTCCTGCGCAACCGGTCGCGTGCCTGAGCCAGGCACCCGTAGGGCGCCGGCAGGCCGCCATCCCCGGTGGATGGCGGCCGCCGGTGTCGCGCTGATCGGCCTGGGCGCCGGGCTCTGGTGGGCGCAGACGTCCGGGACGCAGGCGGTGACCGTCGACCCCTCGGGCAGGCCGGCCGCCCGCACCCGGACCGCACCCACGACCGAGCCCGTCCGGGCGCCGCGGGAGCCCGGTTCGCCCGTGCGCGTTCGGATCCCCGCGCTCGGAGTCGACGCCCCGGTGCTGCCGGTGCGGGCCCCCGGCCGCACCTTGATCCCGCCGAGCGACCCGCAGGAGCTGGGGTGGTGGGCGGATGGCGCCAAGCCGGGCGCGGCCACCGGCAGTGCGCTGTTGGCGGGCCACACCGTGCACACCGGCGGGGGCGCGCTCGACGATCTCGAGGACCTCTCCCGCGGCGACCTGGTCGTCGTGCGGACGGACCGGGGCACCGTGCGCTACGACGTACGCCGCGTCCGCGTGTTCAGCAAGGGCACGATCGCGGACGAGGCCACCGAGCTCTTCAGCCAGGACGTGCCCGGCCGCCTCGTGCTGGTCACCTGCGAGGACTGGGACGGCGAGCGCTACCTGAGCAACGTCGTCGTCACCGCGACTCCGCGCGCGTAGCCCGCGCGACGACCAGGCCGGCCACCAGGGCGCCGAGCGTGCCGAGTGTCTCGTCGCCGAGCGTGTCCTCGTAGGCCGTGTCCAGCTCGGTCCCGTGCCGGATGAACGTGAACCACTCGCCGAGCTCCCACCCGATCGCGAGCACGGCTCCCAGGCCGGTGAGGAGCACGATCACCACCCATCCGGGCCGGAGACCCCGGCAGATGATCAGCCCGATGCCGGTCAGCAGCAGCGCCCAGTTCGCGAAGTGGTTGAGGTCGTCCCACCAGCCGATCGCGTCGTAGAGGTCGAGGCTGTTGCCGGTGACGTCGACGAGGAACGGCGCCATCACCAGCGTGAACGCGGCGTACGGCGGGGCCGGCCGCGGCTCGGTGCGCCGCGTGGCCAGCCACCACAGGGCGGGGGTCAGGGCCATCAGCAGGGGATAGGCGACCAGCCGGGCGCCGAACGCCTTGTCGGCGAACCGGTCGATGCCCGGGACCCACTCCGCGACCGCGAGCTGGGCCACGGTCAGCACCAGCACCAGGACCGGCACCCAGGCGGGACAGCGTCGGCTCGTCACGGGGGCATGCTGCCAGCGCGTGCTGGAATACCCGCGACCCCGCTCCGGTTGAGTGGGCTAGTTCGTCATTCAACCAGTTTCAGGGAAGTGAGTGCCATGCAGTTCGGGATCTTCTCCGTCGGCGACGTGACCACGGACCCCACGACCGGACGCACCCCGTCCGAGCACGAGCGCATCAAGGCGCAGGTGGAGATCGCGAAGAAGGCCGAGGAGGTCGGGCTCGACGTCGTCGCGGTCGGCCAGCACCACAACCCGCCGTTCGTCGCGTCCTCGCCGACGACCACGATGGCCTACATCGCCGCCCAGACCGAGCGGATCGTCCTCTCGACGTCGACGACGCTGATCACCACGACCGACCCGGTGCGGATCGCCGAGGACTACGGCACCTTGCAGCACCTGACCGATGGCCGGATGGACCTGATGCTCGGCCGCGGCAACACCGGCCCGGTCTACCCCTGGTTCGGCAAGGACATCCGTGAGGGCGTCAACCTCGCGATCGACAACTACGCGCTGCTGCACCGGCTCTGGCGCGAGGACGTCGTGAACTGGGAGGGCCGGTTCCGTACGCCGCTGCAGGGCTTCACCGCCACGCCGCGTCCGCTCGACGGCGTCGCGCCGTTCGTCTGGCACGGCTCGATCCGGACCCCCGAGATCGCCGAGCAGGCGGCGTACTACGGCGACGGGTTCTTCTCCAACCACATCTTCTGGCCGGCCTCGCACACCCAGCAGATGGTCGCGCTCTACCGGCGGCGGTTCGAGCACTACGGCCACGGCACCGCCGACCAGGCGATCGTCGGTCTCGGCGGGCAGTTCTTCATGCGGAAGAACAGCCAGGACGCGGTGCGCGAGTTCCGTCCGTACTTCGACAACGCGCCGGTCTACGGCCACGGGCCGTCGCTGGAGGAGTTCAGCGCGCAGACGCCGCTCACGGTGGGCTCGCCCCAGGAGGTGCTCGAGCGGACGCTGGGCTTCCGCGAGTACGTCGGGGACTACCAGCGCCAGCTCTTCCTGCTCGACCACGCCGGCCTCCCGCTCAAGACCGTCCTCGAGCAGCTCGACCTCCTCGGTGAGCTCCTGCCCGCGTTGCGGGCCGGCTTCGCCGAGGGGCGACCGGCGCACGTGCCGGACGCTCCGACGCACGCATCGCTCGTGACGGCCGCCGGTGGCGCGCACGACACGACACTGCACGCCGTCGACGACGTGACCGGGGTGTCGGTGTGACCACCCGGTTGGTCGTCATCAGCGCCGGGCTGAGCGTCCCGTCGTCCACCCGGCTGCTCGCGGACCAGCTCGCTGCCGGTGCCGTCGCGGCGATGCACGAGCCGGTCGAGGTCGACGTCGTGGAGCTGCGCCCCTTGGCGCACGCGCTCGCCGACAACCTGCTCACCGGCTTCCCCTCCGGTGAGCTGGCCGAGGCGATCGCGACCCTGCGTCGGGCCGACGCCCTGATTGCCGTCACACCGGTCTTCTCGGCGTCCTACAGCGGTCTGTTCAAGACGTTCTTCGACGTGCTCGAGCCCGACCTGCTCGAGGGGATGCCGGTGCTGATCGGCGCGACCGCGGGCACTCCCCGGCACTCGCTCGTGCTCGAGCACGCGCTGCGCCCCCTGTTCACCTACCTGCACGCCGTGGTCGTGCCGACGGGCGTCTTCGCCGCGAGCGCGGACTTCGGGGAGCACGGCCTCGAGGAGCGCATCGAGCGCGCCGCCGGTCAGCTGGCGGCGCTGCTCACGGGTGCACCCCGGGAGCGCGGCCGCAGCGTCGAGGACGAGTTCGCCGACCCGACGCCGTTCGAGGACCTGCTCCGCGGCGCCTGACGGTCAGGGACGCGCCAGGCCGTAGACGCGGCGCGCGTTGTCGGCGCCGATCATCGTCACGATGCCGATCGCGTCGTCGACCGAGCAGTCGCCGCGGCGCACCCAACCGCCGAGGACCTCGCCCATCGCGCGCCGCCACAGCACCGAACCCAGGTAGTGCAGCTCCGGTGGTCCGTAGGCGTCGGAGGAGTAGAGCTGCTTGCCGAACGGCGCCAGGTCCATCGCCTCGGCGACGAGCTCGACCGAGCGGGCGCCGAGGTGGTTGATCGCGAGGCCGACGTCGAAGGACACGTGGTCGAACGCCTGGGCGAGGTAGCCCGCCTCCCGGTGGTAGGGATAGCAGTGCAGCAGCAGGATGGGCGCGTCGACGGTCCGGATCAGCGGGAGCAGGTGGAGCGGGTCGGCCGCGCGCAGGTCGAGGTCGCGGTCGCCGAAGCCGGTGTGCACCTGGATCGGCAGTCCGCGGTCGGCCGCCTCGTGCACGCCGAACGCCACCAGGACCGGATCGGTGACGCGTGGCCCCGAGGTCCGGGCACGGGCGGCGACGAGGGCGTCGTCCGGCCGGGACCAGTCGATGTCGAGGCCGCACCGGTAGGCCGCGATCGTCTTGGCGCCCACCACGCCCACCACGCCCACCCCGCCGGCCGTGTCGAGCCGCTCCCGGAACGCGCCCGGGACCTCGCTCTCGCCGAGCACTTGCTCCATCAGCAGCTCGAGCCGGACGACCTCGGACCGCGGTGCGGGGTGGGTCAGCCGGTCGGGCGTCAGTCCGGTGTCGACGATCCAGTGGTCGACGACGGCCGCGTCGAGGAAGGTCCGCACGACCTGGTCGTACGGGAGTGCGGAGCGCGCCTCCCAGTAGTCGTCGGCGCTCGCGTGCGGCGACAGGCCGAGCAGCGGTGCGCACCACCGGCGTACCGCCAGGCCGACGGGGAGGTCGAACCCCGAGAGGAACGACGGGACCGGACCGGTCGAGCCCTCGTTGAGCGCCGCTTCGAACCCGGGTCGGTCTCCGGGGTCGGTGAACCAGCCGTGCACGTGGTGGTCGACCAGGCGCAACGACGCCACGTGGTCGCTCAGCAGCTCCATGCCAACCGCAGCGCCTCGGCCGTCTCGGCGAGCGGCAGGGCGCCGAACGTCGAGACCTCGTGTCGCCGCACGGCGGCGACACCGCCGACGATCGGGGCGCCGAGGAACCGGTGGGCGACGTCGGACGACTCGAGCGCGGCGATGGCTGCCTCCTGGCCGGACGGCATCGCCGGCAGCCGGGCACCGGACTGCGCGGGGTCGACCGCCACCTCAGGTGGGAGGGGGAGTCCCCGGTCGATCCCGGCCAGCACGCTGCCGAGGAGCCCCGCGACCGCGAGGTAGGGGTTGGCGCTGGGGTCGACGATCTTGAGCTCGACGTTCGCGCCATGAGCACTCGACGGACCGGCCGCGACGAGCCGCACTGCGGCCTCCCGGTTCTCCAGGCCCCAGCAGAGCGCCGCGCCCGCCCAGTTGCCGGGCATCAGGCGCCGCGTCGACACGGCTGACCCGGCGTACACGCCGAGGAGGCCCGGCAGCGCATCCAGGATGCCCGCGACCGCGGCCTCCCCGGTGGGGGTGAGCCCGTGCGGGCCGGCGCCCCCGGAGAACACGGGACCGTCCGGCCCGCTCAGCGAGAGGTGCAGGTGGGCACCGTTGCCCGCCTCGCCGGCGAAGGGGACCGGGGAGAACGAGACCCGCAGGCCGTGCCGCTCGGCGGTCCGGCCGATCACGACGCGGGCCAGCACCACGGCATCGGCGGCGGCCACCGGGTGAGCCGGAGACAGGGAGACCTCCAGCTGGTCCTGACCGAACTCCATGTGCACCTGCTCGATCCCGAGGCCCGCACGGTCGGCCGACTCGGCGAGGTCGACGAGGAACGGCGCTCGCTCGAGCGAGGTGCGCAGGCCGTACGGCGCCCAGCCGGGCCCGGAGGCGTGGCGTCCCTCGGTGTCCAGCAGCGTGCACTCGAGCTCAGCACCGACGAGCGCTGAGAGGCCGGCGATCCGGGCTTGCTCGGTCACGTCCGCCAGTCGGGACCGGGCGCACATCGGGGAGACCTCGCCGTCCTGCAGGTGCAGGTCTCCCGGCGCCCAGGCCACACCGTCGGCCACGACGCGCAGATCGTCTGGATCGATCCGGATCCGCAGGTCGCCCACCACCCCGAGCTCCGGTGTGAACGCGATGGCGCCGTCCGCACAGAAGACGCTCCACGACGGCGATGCGCCCATCCCGAGCCGGTGGAACGCCGCCAGCCGCGCCGTCGGCACGTACTTGGCGCGGGAGACGCCCGCCATGTCCACGATGGAGCCCGCCACGAGGCGGATGCCCTGACCGGTGAGGTCCTCGACGTACGTCGCCAGGTCGGCGTCGGTGTGCGGCACGGACGTCAGTGCTGGTAGGTGCCGTGGATGATCGCCCGTCCCGCGGTCTTGAACGCGAGGTTGAACGACACGACCGCGGGGGAGGCCTCGGAGTCGACGCCGAGCGACTCCTCCTGCACCGCGTGGACGACGAAGAAGTAGCGGTGCACATGGTCGCCCTGGGGCGGCGCAGCGCCGCCGAACGCCTTGGCGCCGCCGTCGTTGCGGCACATGAACGCCTTGCCCGGCAGCGCGGCGCCCTCGGCGCCCGCACCGCTGTCGAGCGAGGTCACGTCGGCCGGCAGGTCGACGAGGACCCAGTGCCAGAAGCCGCTCGGGGTCGGGGCGTCGGGATCGAAGCACGTGACGGTGAAGCTCTTGGTCCCCTCCGGGGCACCCTCCCAGGACAGCTGCGGCGAGGTGTTGCCCAGGTGGGCGACCTGGTCGTCCTTCAACGGCTGGCCGTCGGTGACGTCCGCGCTGGTCACCGTGAAGGACGAGACGGTGGGCAGCAGGTCGTAGGGGTTCGGGCTGACGGGTCGGTCGAGACTCATGGTGCTCCTGACGGGATAGCTCAGAGTGCGGGACGTCCTCAACGTAGTCCGGAGGCTGAACGCGTGCCACGGTCCTGCGGCCGTGGGCCGCGATGATGTCCCGATGGACGACTACACGACGTACCCCGCCGGGCTGCGGCTCGCGGGGCGGCGGGTCGTGGTGGTCGGCGGTGGGCACGTCGCCCAGCGCCGGGTGCCGCACCTGATCGCGGCCGGGGCCGACGTGCACGTCGTCAGCCCCGAGGTGACACCGGCGATCGAGGGCATGGTCGGCTCGGGGGAGGTGACCTGGCACGCGCGCGGCTTCGCCGACGCCGACCTCGACGACGCGTGGTACGTCGTCGCCGCCACCAACGACCGCGCCGTCAACGAGCAGGTCTCCGCCGCGGCCGAGGTGCGCCGGACCTTCTGCGTCCGCTCCGACGACGCGACCCGCGCGACCGCCTGGACTCCCGCGGTGGGCCGGCACGCCGGGGTGACCGTGGCCGTCCTCGGCCAGCGGGAGCCGCAGCGCTCGGCCGCGGTCAGGGACGAGATCCTCGAGGGCCTGCGGGAGGGCACGATCGTCGCCCGCCACCAGCGCGATCGCTCGCCGGGCGTGGTGCTCGTGGGTGGGGGACCGGGCGACCCGGAGCTGATGTCGGTGGCCGGGCGCAAGGCGCTGATGGAGGCCGACGTGGTCGTGGCGGACCGGCTGGCGCCGCGGGAGCTGCTCGGTGAGCTGCCCGCGGACGTCGAGCTCATCGACGTCGCCAAGCTGCCGCGGGGACGGTCGGCGCTGCAGGAGGAGATCAACCGCGTGATCGTCGAGAGGGCGCTCGCCGGCAAGCGGGTGGTGCGCTTCAAGGGCGGCGACAACTTCGTGTTCGGCCGCGGCTACGAGGAGGTCCTCGCCTGCCGCGAGGCGGGCGTGCCGGTCACGGTCATCCCGGGGCTGAGCAGTCCGATCGCGGTGCCCGCGGTCGCCGGCATCCCCGTCACCCACCGCGGCGTCGCGCACGAGTTCGCGATCGTCTCCGGACACCTGCCGCCCGGCCACCCCGAGTCGCTGGTCGACTGGTCCGCGCTCGGGCGACTGACCGGCACCGTGGTCCTGATGATGGCCGTCGAGAACGCTCCGGCGATCGCGGCGGCGCTCGTCGATGGCGGCCGCGACGCCGCGACACCCGTCGCGGTCGTGTGCGACGGCACCATGCCGGGGGAGCGCACCGTGCTTGCCACCCTCGGCACGCTGGAGGCGCAGCTGGTCGAGCACGCCGTACGCCCGCCGGCGATCATCGTGGTCGGTGGCGTGGTGGCGGTGGCGCATCCGGCACACTTCGCCTGATGGCCACGCTGCACGAGATCACCGATCCCGCCGACCCGCGCCTCGCCGACTACCGTGACCTGCGCGACGTCGAGCTGCGCAAGCACCTCGAGGCCGAGCACGGGCTGTTCCTGGCCGAGGGCGAGAAGGTCGTGCGGCGCTCGGTGGAGGCCGGCTTCACGCCGCGCTCGTTCCTGATGGCCCCGCGGTGGCTCGAGGGCCTCGACGACGTCCTGTCCCGCTCCGACGTCCCGTGCTACGTGGTCTCGGAGGCGCTTGCCGAGGAGGTGACCGGCTTCCACGTGCACCGGGGTGCCCTCGCCTCGCTGGAGCGGCGGCCGCTGCCGTCGATGTCCTCGGTGCTGGAGGGGGCGCGCTCGGTGCTGGTGCTGGAGGACATCGTCGACCACACGAACGTCGGAGCGATCTTCCGCTCCGGCGCGGCCCTCGGCTTCGACGCCGTGCTGCTCGCCCCGCGCTGCGCCGACCCGCTCTACCGCCGCTCGATCAAGGTCGCGATGGGCGCGGTGTTCGCGGTGCCGTGGACCCGGCTGCCCGACTGGTACGACGCCCTGCCGTCTCTCTCGGAGAGGGGGTTCACCACCGTGGCACTCACGCTGGCGCCCGACGCCACCCCGATCGAGGAGGCCGTCGCGGGCATCGACAAGGTCGCCCTCGTGCTCGGCTCCGAGGGGCACGGCCTCTCCCCGCGCTGGCAGCAGGCCGCCGACCGGCGCGCGATCATCCCCATGCGCGAGGGCATCGACTCGCTCAACGTCGCCGCCGCCACCGCCGTCGCCTGCTACGTCACCGCTCGCCGCTAGCCGGGTGGACCGCTCGGCCGGACTGTCGTCGTTTGGTCACCAACGACAGCTGGGAGCGCTCCGGATCTGTGGTTGGTGACCAAACGACACCATTTTGAGCGCGACGCCGGGCCGGGGCGCCGCCTCGGTCGATCAGGCCGGCCAGTCGGGCGGGTAGTCCTCGACGGCCCGGTCGTGGGCCTTCTGGAGCTTCTTGCGCAGCTTCGTCGAGAGTCGGTCGCCGAACACGGTGCCCACCGTGTGGTCGGTCTCGTGCTGGAGGCAGCGGGCGAGGAGACCGTCCCCCGAGAAGCTGACCGGCTCGCCGTCCAGGCCCGTGCCGGTCACCGACGCGTGGTCGGGCCGCGCGCACTCGACGTACGCCCCGGGGAAGGAGAGACAGCCCTCCTCGCCGTCGTCGAGCTGCCGGTCGCGGCCCTCGGGGAGGGTGAGCACGGGGTTGCAGACGACGCCGACGGTCCGGGCGCCGGAGTCGTCGGGGCAGTCGAAGACGAACATCGCCAGGTCGACGCCGATCTGACAGGCCGCGAGGCCGACGCCGTCCGCGGCGTACATCGTCGCGACCATGTCGGCGGCGAGCGCGCGGAGCTCGTCGTCGTACGTCGTCAC
Organism: Nocardia sp. 149-1B; assembly: GCF_057747975.1. Lineage (NCBI taxonomy): Bacteria > Bacillati > Actinomycetota > Actinomycetes > Mycobacteriales > Nocardiaceae > Nocardia > Nocardia sp. 149-1B. The sequence continues at coordinate 2,243,666 of NZ_CM173233.1, read as the reverse complement.
CTGCTGCTGCGGCCGGTGCATCACCGGCGTGCCCCACCGGGTCATCGGGCGCGGGGTCCCACCCTCGGGGAGCGGGCCGTGCGGGGCGTGTTCGGGCTCCTGGTCCGGCGTGATGGGCATGGAGAGCAGATTATCGAGCGTGTGACCCGACCCACGGAGCGGCCTGTAGCCGTGAGTGTAACTCCGAGTTACATTGAGGCCATGTTCCCAGCATCAGCCAAGGCCTGGAGCCTGAGGCCCGGCGGCAAGCACGGGTTGTCCTCGAAGGAGTCGCGCGACCCGATAGGCCTCGCCGTCGCCGCACTCAGCCGGCTCGCGCAGAGCGACGTCCTGGACCGCGTGGGCCTGCGCAAGCAGGCCGAGCACACGGTCTTCACCGTCACCCGGGCCGGGTTCAAGACCGCCACGACCGCGAGCCGCCAGTTCGCGCGCGCCGGCCGTGGTGACGCCGCCGGCACGCGCCCGGCGAGCGCGCCGCGCACCGGCGTCTTCGACCTCACGCCGACCGAGGACGAGCAGATGCTCGTCGACGTGGTCACCGAGCTCGCCGAGGAGGTGTTCCGCCCGGCGGCGGCCGAGGCCGATGCGGCCTGCGCCGCCCCGGACGCCGTCCTCAAGGCAGGGCTCGAGGTGGGGCTGCCGATCCTCGGGGTCCCCGAGGCGCTCGGGGGCATCTCCGAGGAGCGCTCCGCGATGGCCGGCGCGCTGGTCGCCGAGGCGCTCGCTCGGGGCGACATGGGCCTGGCCGTCGCGTCCCTCGCGCCCGGGTCGGTCGCCACCGCCCTCGGGCTGTGGGGCACCGAGGAGCAGCAGCAGACCTACCTGCCGTCGTTCACCGACGGGGAGGTGCCGGCCGCCGCGCTCGCGCTGAGCGAGCCCACCGTCCTCTTCGACCCGCTGGCGCCCGGGACCACCGCGGTCCGCGCCGAGGGCGGGTTCGTGCTCAACGGGGTGAAGTCGGCAGTGCCGCGCGGAGCCGAGGCGGAGCTGTTCATCGTGGGCGCACAGCTCGACGGCGCCCCCGTGCTGTTCCTCGTGGAGTCCGGCACTCCCGGCCTGGAGGTCGTGGCCGACCCCGGCATGGGAGTGCGCGCCGCCGGCCTGACCCGCCTCGTCCTCAGCGACTTGTCGGTGCCGGCCGCTGCGGTGCTGGGTGCGACCGACGGCACGACGTACGCCGAGTGCGTGCGACTCTCGCGGCTCGCCTGGTGCGCCCTCGCCGTGGGCACCGGGCAGGCGGTGCTCGACTACGTGGCGCCGTACGTCAAGGAGCGCGAGGCGTTCGGCGAACCCGTCGCCCACCGGCAGTCGGTGGCCTTCATGGTCGCCAACATCGCGATCGAGCTGCAGGCGATGCGGCTGCTGACCTGGAAGGCCGCGTCGCGCGCCGCGGCCGGCAAGGACTTCGCCCGCGAGGTAGCCCTCGCGCGGCGCCTGTGTGCCGAGAAGGGCATGCAGATCGGACTCGACGGCGTCCAGCTGCTCGGGGGTCACGGCTATGTGAAGGAGCACCCGGTGGAGCGGTGGTACCGCGACCTCCGGGCCGTCGGCGTCATGGAAGGTGCGGTGCTGATCTGATGGCCATCAACTTGGACGACCCGAAGAAGTTCCGGCCGCTGGCCGGCCAGGCCCACCAGGTCGCGATGAACATGCTGCGACCGATCTCGCGGAAGTACGACCTGGGGGAGCACGAGTACCCCAAGGAACTAGACATGCTCGCCGCGATGATCGACGGGCTCTCGGAGTCGGGCGCAGCCGAGGGCGCCGGCGCCGCCGGCGTACGTCGCGAGGAGACTGCCGACGAGGCGGGTGTCGTCAAGAACGGCTCCAACCTCGCCTCGGTGATGTCGATCGCCGAGATGTGCTGGGGCGACGTCGGCCTGCTGCTCTCGATGCCCCGGCAGGGCCTGGGCAACTCCGCGATCGCCTCGGTCGCCAACGAGGAGCAGCTCGCCCGCTTCGACGGCGTGTGGGCCGCGATGGCGATCACCGAGCCCGGCACCGGCTCCGACTCCGCGAACATCAAGACGACCGCGGTCCTCGACGGGGACGAGTACGTCCTCAACGGCGAGAAGATCTTCGTCACCTCCGGTGAGCGCGCCGACGCGGTGGTCGTCTGGGCGACGCTCGACCGCGACCTCGGCCGAGCCGCGATCAAGTCGTTCGTGGTCCCGAAGGGCACCCCGGGCATGCGCGTTGAGCGCCTGGAGCACAAGCTCGGCATCAAGGCGTCCGACACCGCGACGATCATCTTCGACGACTGCCGGGTGCCGAGGGACAACCTCCTGGGCTCCCCGGAGATCGACACCAAGCAGGGCTTCGCGGGCGCGATGGCGACCTTCGACAACACCCGCCCACTGGTGGCGTCGATGGCCGTCGGCTGCGCGAAGGCCGCCCTCGACCTGACCCGCGAGTTGCTCGAGCAGGCCGGTGTCGTCATCGACTACGACCGCCCGGCGCTCACCCAGTCGGCGGCGGCCGCGAAGTTCCTGCAGATGGAGGCCGACTGGGAGGCGGCCCACCTGCTGATGCTCCAGGCGGCGTGGATGGCCGACAACCGCCAGCCCAACTCGCTGGAGGCCTCGATGGCCAAGGCCAAGGCCGGTCGCGCGGGCACCGACATCACGTTGTCCTGCGTCGAGCTCGCGGGCTCGGTGGGCTACGGCGAGGCCGAGCTGCTGGAGAAGTGGGCCCGCGACTCCAAGATCCTCGACATCTTCGAGGGCACCCAGCAGATCCAGCAGCTGATCGTGGCCCGGCGGATCCTGGGGCTCACCAGCGCCGAGCTCAAGTAGGACGGGTCACGGAAGCGGGCCGTACGGCGAGTGCGGCTCGCTCCGGCCTGAGGAGAGCTCCTCGGCGAGCAGCCGTCGTCCACACACGGCGATGTCGGTGGGGTGACCGTCCTGGATCACCCAGGCGTCGAGGCCGCTCCACCGGGTCCCGGCGTTCTCGCCAGGACCCGGTGGCCGCCTGCTCAGGTGAGGCCGGGATTCAGACCTTGTCCGGATCAGCAGCGCGCGACAGGGTGTCAGCCTCGCTGGCGACCGCCTTCGTCGTCGCCGGGTCCAGCAGCGGCTCCTGATCGGGCTGGGACTTCTTGACCGGCAGCTTGGCGCCCGGCGAGGACGTCGCTGCCTTCTTCGCCGGTGACTTCTTCGCCGCGGTCTTGGTGGCGGGCGCCTTGGCCGCCGCCTTGCGCGGCGTGGCCTTCTTGGCGATGTCGGCCGGAGTGACGTCCACGTGGGCGGGGTCCGCGGCGGCGTCGATGGACGTCGCCGGCGCGGGCGTCGACTTCTTCACCGGCTGGCTCGCCGCCTGCTTCTTGACGGCCGGGGTGGCGACGTCGGTCACCGGCGCCTTGGTCGGGGTCGGCGCCTTCTTCGGCGCCTTCTTCGGCGTGCTCTTCTTGGCGGTCGCCTTGGCTGACGGCTTGGCGGGGGTCGCCTTCTTCACGGGAGCCTTGCGCGCGGCCGGCTCGTCCGCGGTCGTCTCTTGCCGGGCCGGCGTCTCCGAGGTGCGCGCCTGGGGGGCGGGGTCGTCGGGTACGGCGCGCAGCGGCTGCTCGGTCGGGCGCACGGGGGTCGGCGTACCGCCGCGGTGTCCGGACATCCGGCTGGCGACGACGCCGGCAGCGGACTTGGTGACCTGGCCCGCCACCATCCGCCCGAGGGAGAGGGTGCCCTTGGCCTGCTCGACGGCCTTCTCAGCCGACTCGACAGGGTGCGTGATCGCTCCCTTCACGGTGCCGACGACGGATTCCTGGAGCTTGTTGAGCGGGCTCTTCCTGGCCACGGTGGTCCCTTCGATCGATGGAGGTCGGTCGTGCCTTGGTGCCAAGCATGTACCCACTCCGTCTGGGCATGCTGCGTGGCATGGCCCACTCGCGGGCCGTCGCATCCGACCCGCATGGTCAATGGCACCAGGCCGCGCCGGGTGCACCCACGGTCCAGGCAAGCCCGGCCGCAGCCTGCCCGCCCGCGGCCGTGCCTGGCCGCGCCGAATCTCCGTCGTTTGGTCACCAACGACACATTTCGGCGCCCGGAGACCGCCGTTGGTGACCAAACGACAGGCTTTCCGAGCAACCCGGAGTGCGGTCAGTCGAGCAGCGCAGCCGCCGCGGCGGGCTCGGCGCGCAGGTGCTGCGGCGGGGCGTACCCGGCAGCCGCGAAGGCCGCGTCGATCGCGCGGACGACCGCGTCGACCCGATCTTCGGGCACCAGGGCGATGGAGGAGCCGCCGAAGCCGCCCCCGGTCATCCGGGCTCCCACGGCGCCCGCCTCGACGGCGGTCGTGACCGCGACGTCGAGCTCGGGGCAGGAGATCTCGAAGTCATCGCGCATCGAGACGTGGCTGTCCCGGAACGCCCGTCCCACGGCGGGCCAGTCACCGGCGCCGATGGCGTCCACCGCCTCGCGGACCCGTGCGATCTCGGTGACGATGTGGCGGGCCCGGCGCCGGATCCGCTCGTCGCCGAGGCGCTCCACTCCCGCGAGGTCGGCGTCTCGCAGCGATCGGACGCCGAGCTCCTCGGCAGCAGCCTCACAGTCGGCCCGCCGAGCGGCGTACCCACCGTCCACCAGTGCGTGCGAGACCCGCGTGTCGGTGACCAGCAGCGCCAGGTCGCCCCGGTCGAGCCCGAGCGCGACGTCCTGGGTGGCACCGTCCGCCGCGGGGTCGAGGTCGAAGTCGATCAACAGAGCTGAGCCGGCCGACGCCAGAAGGGAGACCGTCTGGTCCATCCCGCCCGTCGGCGCCCCGGCGACCTCGGACTCGGCGCGGATGGAGGCGGCCGCGAGCCGCCGGCGTACGGCGCCGTCCGGCTCCACTCGGAGCACCCCGCACGCGGCCAGCGCGACCGAGCACTCCAGCGCGGCCGAGCTCGACAGGCCGGCCCCCAGGGGGACGGTGCCGTGGACCAGCACGTCGACCCCCGGCACGTCCAGGCCGTCCTCGCGCATCGCCCAGAGGACGCCGGCCACGTACGCCGCCCAGCCCTCCACGTCGCCCGGCCCGAGCGCCCCGAGCGAACCGGTCCAGGGGGACTCCTCCTCGAGGCTGCCGATCCGGACCACGTCGTCGCTCCGCGGCGACATCGCGGCGTACGTCGCGTGCGGAAGCGCCACCGGCAGCACGAGCCCCCGGTTGTAGTCGGTGTGCTCACCGATCAGGTTCACCCGGCCCGGCGCACGAGCCACGACAGCGGGTTGCCCGCCGTACGCCTCGGCGAAGGCGGTGCGGAGCGCGACCGCGAGCTCGACGGGATCACCGGGTGCGACGAAAGCCATGGGATCACCCTAGGGAGGGGGCACCGCGTAGGCTGACCCGACGTGCAGTTCCTCGACGCGGTGACCCCGCACCACGACCTGACCTACGACGACGTCTTCATGGTCCCGCGGCACTCCGCCGTCGCCAGCCGCTACGACGTCGACCTCGCCACCAGCGACGGAACCGGCGCCACCTTGCCGCTCGTGGTCGCGAACATGACCGCGATCGCGGGCAAGCGGATGGCCGAGACGGTTGCGCGCCGGGGCGGTCTCACCGTGATCCCGCAGGACATCCCCACCGCCGTGGTCGCCGAGGTCGTGGGGTTCGTGAAGTCGCGCGACCTCGTCTTCGACACCCCGATCGAGCTGGCGCCGGACCAGACCGTGGCCGAGGCGCTCTCGCTCATCCCGAAGCGGGCGCACCGGGCCGCGGTCGTGCTCGAGGACGGCCGGCCCGTGGGCGTCGTCGCGGAGGCCGACTGCGTCGACGTGGACCGGTTCGCCCAGGTCCGGCACGTGATGCGGCCCCCGGCGGTGGTCCTGCCGGCGGACGCCGACCCGCGGGCCGCGTTCGAGGCCCTCGACCGCGAGCACGCGGCGCTGGCGGTTGCCGTCGACGCCGACGGCAGGCTCATCGGCGTGCTGACCCGCACCGGCGCGCTGCGGGCCACGTTGTACTCGCCTGCTGTGGACGCCCACGGTGGCCTGCGGGTCGCCGCGGCGGTCGGGGTCAACGGCGACGTCGCCCAGAAGGCGCGTGACCTCCTCGACGCCGGCGTCGACTGCCTCGTGGTCGACACCGCCCACGGCCACCAGGACCGGATGGCCGAGGCGCTGTCCGCGATCCGCGCGCTGGACCCGCAGGTCCCGATCGCCGCGGGCAACGTGGTGTCGGCCGAGGGCACGCGTGCGCTCGTCGAGGCGGGCGCCGACATCGTCAAGGTCGGCGTCGGCCCGGGGGCCATGTGCACCACGCGGATGATGACCGGGGTCGGGCGACCGCAGTTCTCCGCAGTGCTCGAGTGCTCCCGGACCGCGGCCGAGCTGGGCAAGCACGTCTGGGCCGACGGGGGAGTGCGACACCCTCGCGACGTGGCCCTCGCGCTCGCGGCCGGGGCGTCGGCGGTGATGATCGGCTCGTGGTTCGCGGGCACGCACGAGTCCCCGGGCGATCTGATGCTGGACTCCGATGGGCGGGCGTACAAGGTGTCCTTCGGCATGGCGTCCGCACGCGCGGTCGCCAACCGGACGGTCGGCGAGTCGGCGTACGACCGTGCCCGCAAGGGGCTCTACGAGGAGGGCATCTCCTCGTCGCGGATGTACCTCGACCCCGCGCGCCCGGGCGTCGAGGACCTCATAGACCAGATCTGCTCCGGACTCCGCTCGGCCTGCACGTACGCCGGCGCCACGACGCTCGGCGAGCTGCACGAGCGCGCGGTGGTCGGCGTGCAGTCGGCGGCCGGCTTCCACGAGGGCCGGCCGCTCGCCACCAGCTGGTAGGAGGTCACCCCCGCGAGCTTCGCTCGGTGCGGCCACGGACGATCCCGATGAACCGCTGCACCCACGGGTCCTCGTTGTCGATCAGCCACGCGAGGCCGACCTTGGTGGGGGACAGGTCGGTGACCACGCGGTGGGTGACGTCGCGCCGATGGTGCAGCCGGGCCACGGACATGGGCACGATCACCACGCCGGTACCGCTGGCGACGACCTCGACCGCGTCCTTGACCGACATCGTGGGCCAGTCGAGCTGGGGGGCGTCCGGTGTCCAGCCGGAGGGGTGGGGGAGCACGAGCTGTTCGTCGGCCAGGTCGGCGGTGGTGACCTCCTCCGCGAGCGTGAGCACGTGCTCGACGCCCATGACGGCCACGGGCAGCTCGTCGTACAGCGGGATGCAGTGGAGGCCGTTTCGGTCGATCGGCAGGCGCACGATGGCCATGTCCAGCGTGCCCTCACGCACTCGCAGCTCCTGGTCCTCCTCGGTCAGCGGTACCAGCTCGAGGGGGTCCCGCGCGTATCTCGACCGCCAGACGCCGACCCACTTGTCGGGGGTCGCCCCAGTCACGAACCCGACCCTGAAGTGTCCGAACGCCTCGCTCACCCGCCCACCCTATGGTCGGTCCCTACGATCGGGGGGTGTCGACCTACCGCGCGCCGATGCACTCACGTCTCGACGACGTCGACCGGTGGGTCGCGGTCGAGCGGGCCCTGCGGCTCGGGGTCGTGGGCATGGGCGACCGGGCGGCTGACGAGGGCACGGCCGCACGGCTGGCGCGGTTCCGATCGGTGCCGGTGGGTGGCGTGGTCTGGACGCGTGATGAGCAGGGTCTCTTCCACCGCGGTGTCATCACCGGCCCGCCCCGCGTCGAGCGCGGCACCGCTGCGCTCGACGCCGACCTGCGACACGTCCGCCCCTGCACCTGGGACCCCGATCCGCTCCCGGAGCACCGGGTGCCTGCGCAGGTCGCCGCGGCCTTCCGCCGAGGCGGGCGCAACTTCCAGCAGATCCGGACGATTTTCGTCGAATGACCTGGGTGGCTCCCGCCTGCGGGGAAATGTGTGTCGTTTGGTCACCAACCGCAACTTCTGGGCGCCGAAACCTGTCGTTGGTGACCAAACGACGACAGTCCCGGTCCCCGGTTCTCGCGCCAGGTGCTTTGATCCGGACGTTTGCAGTCCGCTGACGGAGGAGCCCCGCCGCCCCCGAAAGCTCTGTCGTTTGGTCACCAACCGCAACTTCTCGGTGTCGAGACCTGCCGTTGGTGACCAAACGACGACAAATCTGAGCCGCGGTCGGCCAGGCGGCCAACGGGGGATGAGAGCAGGGTCAGCCGGTCTCACCGAACTGCTCGACGCGGATGGTGTCGGTGCGGACGCCGGACTCCTGGAGCAGTCGGGTGGCAAAGGACGCGAAGCCGACGGAGCCACAGACGTAGGCGCGCTCGGTGCCGGCGACCAACGCCGTCATCTCGGCGGGGTACGGCGGGGCCGCGACCCGGCCGGCCAGGTTCTCGCGGGTGAGTGCCACGAAGGCGCCGTACCGTTGCAGCTCGGCGGCGTACGGGAGCTCGGCCCAGGTGCGGGCCACGGCGACGATCCGCAACCGGTCCTGGAGGCCGAGCCGGCGGGCGTACCGCGCCATCGCAACCAGCGGCACCACCCCCGAGCCGCCGGCGATGCAGACGGCGGGCACGTCGCCCTCCCAGACGAACCAGCCGCCGATCGGGCCGCGCAGCTCGAGCACGTCGCCGACCTCGGCCACGTCGTGGAGGAACCCGGACACCTCCCCGCCGGGCAGGCACTCGACCATCAGCTCGAGCAGCGGGTCGTCGGGGTCGGAGGCGACCGAGTAGGACCGCTGCGCGGTGTAGCCGTCGGGAGCGCGGAGCCGCACGACGTAGTGCTGGCCCGGCAGGTGATCGACGCGGTCCTCGACGTGCATCCGCAGCCGCACCAGCCGGTCGCTCGGGTGGTCGATCTCGATGATCGTGCCGGTCGTCCAGCCCCCGGCGGGAGCGGCCGTCACGGATCACCCTGGTAGCGCTGCTCCAGCCACGGGTCGCCGCGGTCGTGGTAGCCGTTCTGCTCCCAGAACCCCGGCCGGTCGCGGTCGAGGAGCTCGAGGCGGGTGATCCACTTCGCGGACTTCCAGAAGTACAGGTGCGGCACCAGCAGCCGCGCCGGGCCGCCATGACCGCGGGCGAGCGGCAGACCACCGACCTCCCACACCACCCACGCCTTGCCGCCGGTGACGTCGGCGAGCGGCAGGTTCGTGGTGTAGCCGGTGGTCGAGTGCGCGAGCACGTACGCCGCCTCCGGCCGCGGGCGGGCGGCGGCGAGCAGCGTGTCGACGCTGACGCCCTTGAACGTCATGTCGAACTTCGACCAGGTCGTGACGCAGTGGATGTCGCCGGCGTACGTCGAGGACGGCAGGGCGTGGAGCTCGTCCCAGGTCCAGCTCTGGGGCTCCTCGACCAGGCCGTCCACACTCATCCGCCACCGCTCGGCCCACTCCTCCAGGGAGAGGGTCGGCGTCGCCTCGGCGGTGAGCGTCGGCCACGAGCTGCCGGTGTCGTACTGCCCCGGCGGGAGCCGGTCGGGTCGCTCGGGCCGGCCTCGGCCGGTGAAGCCGCGAGTGATGGGCACGGGGCAAGTATGCCGGGGCGTCTACACCGGGGTGATCGGCAAGGACCGCCGCGGCTCGAACGCGAACGCCGCGCCGGTGCTGAACCTGGTCACGGCCACCTCGCCCGCCTCGGGTGCCGGCTCGGCTCGACGGACGACCCGGGCCGTCCACTCCTCGTCACTGCCCGAGACCTCGACGTCGAGGTGGGCGTCAAGAGCCCGCACCGCCGCCTGCAGTGGCGCGACGCGCCCCGGCCCGCACAGCGCGATCCAGGCACCGTCGGCGCTGGCGGCCGACGGCCGGACGGCGAGCGTGTCGCCGCCGAGCACGGCGTCCACGTACGCCGCCGGGTTGAGGAGCGGGTGCAGCTCGAGCACCCGGAGCGGGTCGTCGAGGTCCAGCGCCCGGGCGATCCGCTCGGCGGCGATGCCGGCGATCCCCGTCAGCTGCTTGGTCATCACCTCGACGGCCTGCGCCTCGTCGACCGCGCGGCTGCGCACCGCGAGCCCGAAGGACAGGTTGAGCAGGTGCATCTGGACGCAGACCTCGTCGGCGATCCGCACCAGCGCGCTGTGCGAGAACGCCGCGAAGTCCACGTCGCTCAGCAACGGGCCGGAGTAGTCGGCGGCACCGTCCTCGGAGGGATCGATCGGGTCGAGCTCGAGGGCCGCGGCCCGGGTCCGCTCGATGACGAAGTACGGCGCGAGCGGCTCGACCGGAGGATGGGCGTCGTCGATGGTGACCGTCCACGCGCAGTGCGGGTGCCGGTCGGCAGGGGTCCGCGGCGGCCGGTGCACCGGCCGCACCTGGGCCCGCGGGTTGGTCGCGACGGCCGTGGCGTCGAAGGTCGGGTCCTCGATGTCGTGGCACATCGAGACGACGTACTCCTCGCCCATCGGCTCGACGTCCATCAACGCGCCGCAGTGGTCGAGGCGGAACGTCCCGTGCCACGGGTCCTCGACGTCGTAGCGGAAGTCCATGAACTGCGGCGGCGCCCCGATGTCGAGCTGCAGCCCCTTGAAGATCGTGACGACGTCGGTGCCCTCGTAGCCCAGGGCCCGCTGCATCCGCCGGGTGTAGATCGGGCTGGAGCCGGCCCACTCCTCGATCGCGACCCGCGCCATCTCCTCGCGCCCCCAGGCCGAGATGCACCAGGCCATGCCCGAGCGGTCGATGAGCTGGCCGATGAGCAACAGCTCGGGGACGAGGGTCGCCAGCTCGTTGCGGGTCAGCCTGGCGTAGCGGCTCGGCATGGGCGCTCCGGAGAGGAAGGAACTAGAACGTGTTGCAGAGTAGCCGATCGTCGCCTAGTTTGACGCGCGTCAAACATGCTCGACGACGAGGCAGAGGACAAGGGAGACGACGTGGCGGAGACCGTCCAGCAACTGCTTCGGGAGCGAGCCGCTGACGACCACACCGGCGTGCGGTACGGCGACCGGGAGTGGACGTGGCGCGAGCACGTCGCCGAGTCCGAGGCGGTCGCCGCGGCGCTCATCTCGATCGCCGACCCGGACCGTCCGCTGCACGTCGGCACGCTGCTCGGCAACACCCCGGACATGCTCCGGGCGATGGCGGGGGCCGCGCTCGGCGGCTATGTGCTGTGCGGCATCAACAACACCCGCCGGGGCGACGGCCTGCTCGCCGACATCCGCCGCGCCGAGTGCCAGCTGCTGGTCACCGACGCCGAGCACCGGCCCCTGCTGGAGGGCCTCGACCTCGACGGGGTCCGCGTGCTCGACACCGACAGCGTGGAGTGGGCGGACCTGGTCGCCGGGGCGGGCCCGCTGACGCCGTACCGCGAGGTCGGCGCGATGGACACGTTCATGATGATCTTCACCTCCGGCACCAGCGGCGATCCGAAGGCCGTGCAGGTCAACCACCTCATGGTCCTGTTCGCCGGGCTCAACCTGCAGGGTCGCTACGGCCTCGGCCCGGCCGACGTCTGCTACGTCTCGATGCCGCTGTTCCACTCCAACGCGGTGGTGGCGGGGTGGAGCCCTGCAGTCTGCGGCGGGTCCACGATCGTGCCGGCGAAGTTCAGCGCGTCGGGATTCCTCGACGATGTACGACGGCACGGCGTGACCTACATGAACTACGTCGGCAAGCCGCTGGCCTACGTCCTCGCCACGCCCGAGCGACCCGATGACGCGGACAACACCCTGCGCGTGGCGTTCGGCAACGAGGCCAGCGACCGCGACATCGAGGAGTTCAGCCGGCGCTTCGGGTGCGAGGTGTGGGACGGGTTCGGGTCCACCGAGCTGGCCGTGATCATCACCCGCGAGCCGGGGACACCCCGAGGCTCCATCGGCCGCGGCGCCGAGGGCGTCGCGGTCTACGACCCCGAGACCCTCACCGAGTGCGAGGTCGCCGCCTTCGACGAGCACGGTGCGCTCACGAACGCCGACCGCGCCGTGGGGGAACTGGTCAACACCCAGGGCGCCGGCTACTTCAGCGGCTACTACAACGACAGCTCGGCCAACGAGGAGCGGCTGCGGCACGGCATGTACTGGTCCGGTGACCTGGCCTACCGTGACGCGGACGGCTGGATCTACCTCGCCGGTCGTACGGCGGACTGGATGCGGGTGGACGGGGAGAACCTCGCCGCCGCGCCGATCGAGCGCGTCCTCCAGCGGCTGCCGCAGGTCAACCGGGTGGCGGTGTACGCCGTTCCGGACGCCCACGTCGGCGACCAGGTGATGGCCGCCGTGGTGCTCCGCGACGGCGTCGAGCTGGCACCCGGTGAGCTCGAGGCGTTCCTCGCCGCCCAGCCCGACCTGTCGGCCAAGGCGTGGCCACGCTACGTGCGGATCGCCCCGGACCTGCCGAGCACGGCCACCAACAAGGTCCTCAAGCGCGAGCTCGCGGCGCAGGGACCCACGCCCGGCAACGGCGTGCTGTGGACCCGCGCCGAGCGCGGGCACAGCTACGGCGCGGCGACGTGACCCGCGCTGACCTCGACCTGGCCTCGGCCTGACATTGCCCTGACATTGCTGCGATAGCCTCGGGCCCGGATTTCGGCCGGGAGGGTGCAGATGTCGGGACCGGAGCAGACGCTCCTCCCGTCCGCACGCCCTGATCCCTCCGGCCCCCGGTCCTCCGGTCGGCACCGGGCGCCACGCAGCCCCGGGAACCACCGGTTCCGGCGGGCCCGGACGCTGGCCGGCGCCCTCGGCGTCACGGTGATGACCGCCGTGGTGCCCGGCAGCGGCTACCTGTGGACCCGCCGCCGGCTTGGGTACGCCGTGCTGGTGCCGTTCCTGGTCGGACTGGTGCTGGTCGGGCTGTATGCCCGCAGCCTGCACCGGCTCGTCGACTTCGCCTTCGACCCTGCCCGCCTGCGGGTGGCGGCGGTGGTGATCGCGGTCCTGTTCCTGGCGTGGGCGTTCGTGGTGGCCACGACGTACGTCATGGCCCGTCCCCGCGGGATGAGCCGGCTGGAGAGCGGCCTGGGCACGCTGGTCGTGTGCCTGCTGTGCATCCTGGTCGGGCTCCCGACCTTCCAGGGCGTCCGGATCGCGGTGACCCAGGCGCACTTCGTCGCCACCGTCTTCGACGACGAGCACACCGCGACGACCCCCGAGGACGTCACCGAGGAAGACCCGTGGGCCGGCCGGGAGCGGGTCAACGTCCTGCTCCTCGGCGGCGACGGCGGGGTGGGCCGCACCGGCATCCGCACCGACTCGGTGATCCTGCTCAGCATGGACACCCACACGGGCAAGTCGGTGATGTTCAGCCTGCCGCGCAACATGATGAACGCGCAGTTCCCCGAGAACAGCCCGCTCCACGGCGTCTTCCCCGACGGCTTCCGCAGCACGGATCCGAACGCCGATCCCGGCAACTGGATGCTGAACGCGGTCTACAGCCAGGTGCCGGCGTTGTACCCCCACATCCTCGGCAACTCCGAGAACGAGGGCGCCGACGCGGTCAAGCAGGCGGTCGAGGGGAGCCTCGGCACGCACGTCAACTACTACGTGCTGATCAACCTGCTCGGGTTCCAGCAGCTGGTCGACGCGATCGGGGGCGTGACGGTGAACATCAACGAGCCGATCGCCATCAACGGCAACACCGACCTCAACATCCCGCCCACCGGCTACCTGCAGCCGGGGCCCGACCAGCACCTCGACGGCTTCCACGCGCTCTGGTACTCCCGGGGCCGTTGGGGCTCGGACGACTACGACCGGATGCTCCGTCAGCGCTGCATGGTCAGCGCGATCATCGACGAGGCCGACCCGCTCAACGTGCTGCGGCGCTACCAGGACCTGGCCAAGGCGGGGGAGGAGATCATGCGCACCGACATCCCGCGCAAGCTGATGCCGGCGTTCGTCGACCTCGCCCTGAAGGTCAAGGAGACCAAGGTCAGGTCCATGGCCTTCGTCTCCTCCGACAAGTTCTTCTCCGGCGATCCCGACTTCACGTGGATGCAGTCGGTGGTCGCGAACGCGCTCGCCCCGCACGGCCACGGCGGCGGCAAGAAGGACGACCCGGGCAAGGCGGTCCGCACCGACGACGCCTGCGGCTACCACCCGGTGAGCTGACGGCCCACCGGGGCCGGTCAACCCACCCGGATGGTCCGGGTGACGACTGCTCGGTCGACGGTGGCGCTGCCGGCGTACCGCACCGTCAGCGTGCGCTTGCCCTGCGGCAGGTCGGTCAGCCGGACGGTGGCGACCCCGTGGCGGAGCTCGACCTGCTGGGCGACCCCGGCGAAGCGGATGACCACGGGTCCTGTCGCCTCGGCGACCCCGGGAGCGGTCACGGTGATCGTGACCTTCAGGCTGTGGGAGGCGGACGTGGTCTCGAGGCGGACCCGCGGTGCGGACTTGATCACCGAGGAGCGCGGCGTCTCGAGCGCCGTGTCCACGTAGCCGGCACGCGAGAGCGTGACCAGCGCGGAGACCCTGGCGCCCAGGTCGAGCGCGGTGACCTGGTACGTCGAACCCGTGGCGTCCGCGATCGGGGTGCCGTCGCGCAGCCACTGCACGGCGACCTGGACGGCGGGGTCAAGGGGTGCGTACTGACCGGGGTCGACCGTGAGGGTCTGGCCGAGCTTGGCGAGGCCCTGCAGCGACGGCGCGGTGGTGATCACGAAGCTGCCGGGCGCTACCGGTGCGGTCGCGGCAGCAGGGGCCGTCACCGGGGCGTACCCGTCGCGACTGGCGGTGACCTGGGCGGTGATCGTGCGTCCGACCAGGTCGGGCCCGAGGTCCAGCGTGGTCCCCGTCGCATCGGCGATCGGCTGGCCGTCGGCGAACCACTGGTAGGCAAGCGTGGGCGCGGGGTTCCAGGTGCCGGGGGAGAGCGAGAGGGTGGAGTCGACCTTCGCCTCCCCACTGATCTGGGGTGCGGTGAGGTTCCTGAGCTGGCCGGGCTGGACCGGCAGGGTGGGCGCCGACGTGGCCGAGACCGTCGGGAGCCCCAGCTGGGAGGCCGTGGCCCGCACCGTCACCTGCTGGTCCAGGCGGGCCCGGGTGAGCCTGAGGGTGGCGTCGTCGGCGCCCACGATCGGCTGGCCGTCGGCGAACCACTGGTAGGCGACGTCCACCGCGGTGGGTCGCCACGCGCCCGGTGTAGCGCTGAGGACCGCGCCGACCTTGGGCGTGCCGGTGACCACGGGGAGCCCGGTGTTGACCAGCGCACGGTCGTTGAAGTGGACGAACCCGCTGGGCCAGTTGCCGCTGCTCCGGGTCACGACGGCCCAGGAGAAGTCGCCGTTCCAGCTGTCCTGCGAGATCACGATCTCGTCGGCCGAGACGACCTTCTCGACGTACGCCACGTGGCCCGAGGAACCCGCCGGTCCCGTGTTCGCCTTCCACCAGGCGACCGCGCCGACGAGCGGGACATCGTCGGTGATCGTGGACATCGCGGTGCCCCAGTAGGTCGCGTTCCCGCCACCCGACCACGGTCGCTGGTTGGGCAGGCCGCTCTTGACCATCCGGTAGGCCGCGTAGTTGGTGCAGTTGTGGCCGGCGTACATCCGCCAGTACATCGTCTTGTTGTTGGCGGAGTAACCCGCGTTGCCCATCCCGGCCTCGCGGCAGGCGTCGTAGCCCATGCACAGGTAGGCGCTGCGCTTGAAGACCGCCGACGGCTCGCCGCCGTCGAGGGCGCCCGCCTTGCCCCGGTCCCGCACTGCGGCCGCCGGTGACGGGGAGCCCGCGGGCGCGGCTGCGGCGATGGCGCCGGTCGCCGGGACGAGCGTGAGCAGCCCCGTGACCACGGCCCCGAGCAGGGCGGAGGTCAGGGGCGCCAGCAGGCGTCGACTCGTCGGCACGGGTGGGAGTCTAGGGACTGATGAGCCCTCTTGGGAACGAAGTGACCAAATTGTCAAGGAGACACGCCGAAGGAGAAGGTTAAAACTACAGCGGTGTAATTCGTGGTTCCGTGACCGCTGACCCTGAGAAGGGTGTGCCTACTAGGCTGCGGACCGACAAGAAACGAGGCCTGCATGCGACCCGACGAACGCCCCTGGGCGAGCAGCTACGCGCCCGGCGTGCCCCTGGACATCCAGGTGCCTGAGGAGACGCTGGTCGACCTGCTCGACGCCTCTGCGAGCCGCTTCTCGGCGCTCCCGGCTCTCGACTTCTTCGGGGCCACCACGACGTACGCCGAGCTCGCCGACCAGGTGGCCAGGGCCGCGGAAGGACTGCGCCGCCTCGGTGTCGGCCCGGGGGACCGGGTCGCGCTGGTGCTGCCGAACTGCCCCCAGCACGTCGTCGCGTTCTACGCCGCGCTGCGGCTCGGTGCGATCGTGGTCGAGCACAACCCGCTCTACACCGAGGAGGAGATGGCCTTCCAGCTCGGTGACCACCGGCCGACGGTGGTCGTCGCGTGGGACAAGGTGGCGACGATGGTGCGCGGCATCGTCGAGCCGCTCGGCGTCCGCGCCGTGCTCTCGGTCAACCTCCCCTCGGCCCTGCCCCGGCTCAAGCGGCTCGCGCTCCGGCTGCCGGTCGCCCGAGCCGCCGCAACGCGCTCCGCGATGACCGGGCCCGCCCCGGGCATCGACCGCTGGGAGGCGCTGCTGCGCGGCCCGGCGCTCGACCGGGCGCATCCGCGCCCGGCGACCGGCGACGTCGCGCTCCTGCAGTACACCGGCGGGACGACCGGACGGCCCAAGGCCGCCGTACTCACCCACCGCAACCTGCGCGCGAACGCCGCCCAGGGTCGCGCTTGGATGCCCGGGCTCGTCGACGGGCACGAGGTCGTCTACGCCGTGCTGCCGCTGTTCCATGCCTACGGGCTCACGCTCTGCCTGACGTTCTCGATCAGCATCGGAGCGACGCTCGTGCTGATGCCCCGCTTCGACGTGGACATGGTGCTCGAGGCGATGGCGCGCCGGCCGGCGACCTTCCTCCCGGCGGTGCCTCCCGTCTACGAGCGCCTCGCGTCGGCGGCCCGTGAGCGCAGTGCCGACCTCACCACGATCCGCTACGCGATCTCCGGCGCGATGTCCCTCCCCGCGGCGACCGCCGAGCTGTGGGAGTCGGAGACCGGGGGACTCCTGGTCGAGGGCTACGGGATGACCGAGACGTCCCCGGTCGCGCTCGGCAACCCCGCGGGCGATGCCCGCCGGATCGGGGCGATCGGCGTGCCGTTCCCCTCCACCGAGGTCCGTGTCGTCGACCGGCACGACTCCTCGCGCGACCTGGCTCCCGGGCAGGAGGGCGAGCTGTTGCTGCGCGGCCCCCAGGTGTTCAGCGGCTACTGGGAGCGGCCCGCCGAGACCGCCGAGGTCGTGCTGGCCGACGGCTGGATCCGCACCGGCGACGTGGTCGTCATGGACGAGGACGGCTTCTTCACGATCGTCGACCGGATCAAGGAGCTGATCATCACCGGCGGCTTCAACGTCTACCCGAGCGAGGTCGAGCACGCGCTGCGCGAGCTGCCCGAGGTCGCCGACGCGGCGGTGGTGGGCATGCCCTCGGGTCGCGGCGACGAGGACGTGGTCGCGGTCGTGGTGCTCGAGCCGGGCGCCACGCTCGACGAGCAGGCGGTCCGAGACGGCTGCCGCGAGCACGTCGCGGCGTACAAGGTCCCGCGCCGCGTCTATGCCGTGGAGGAGCTGCCGGTCTCGATCATCGGGAAGGTCCTGCGCCGCCAGGTCCGCGACGAGCTCGAGGCGCGACTGGCGGGCTCGCCGCCGACGGCGTGACGGGCGTCGCAATCCACCGGTCGAGGAGTCTCCCGTCCCCTAGATTGGGGACACAGGAGGTGCGCGAGGTGTTCGCCGAGGCGGTGCTCAAGGATGGCACCCGCGCGCTCATCTGGGACCTGGTCCCCGGCGATCGCGAGGCGATCCGTGACGGCTACGAGCAGCTCTCCGACGAGACCCGCTTCCACCGGTTCCTCGCCGCGGTGCCGCACCTGACCGACACGATGCTCGACCATCTCGTCGACGAGGTCGACGGCGTTGACCATGTGGCGCTCGCGCTCGTGGTGGTCGACGAGGACGGGCACGGAGTCCCTGCGGGCGTGGCACGGATGATCCGCTACTCCGACAAGTACGACGCTGCCGACGTCGCCGTGACCGTGATCGACGAGTGGCAGCGCAAGGGCGTCGCGAGCGCGCTCCTCGATGAGCTGATGCGACGCCGGCCCGCGGGAGTGACCCAGCTCATCACGACCGTGACGGCCGACAACACCGCGTCGCTGGCGATGCTGCGACGGCTCGGTGACACGGTGGCCGAGCCCGCCGGACCGAACCGGCTCGACGTGGTCGTGCATCTCCCGGCCCCTGAGACAACGGTCACACCTGAGGACGAAATCCTCTAGTGCCACCCCTGCGGCCGGATGAGTGTGGTCGCATCCGGAGGAGGGTGGCAGCGTGAGTGACACGACGACGTGGAGATCAGGCGCCCGCGCCGACCAGGCGGCGTCTCTGGCCCGGATGTTCTACGACCGGGTGGCCGCCACCCCGGACCTCGAGGCGTTCCGGTTCCCGGTGGCCGACGGCTGGCGCTCGGTAACCTGGAGGCAGACCGGGGAGACCGTGCGCACCCTGGCCGCTGGACTGCTGGCGCTCGGCATCCGGCCCGAGGAGCGAGTCGCGATCCTGAGCGGCACGCGGGTCGAGTGGCTCGAGGCGGACCTCGCGATCATGTGCGCAGGCGGGGCGACCACCACGGTCTATCCGACCACCGGCGCCGACGACGTGGCGTTCATCCTCGCCGACAGCGGGTCGCGGGTGGTGTTCGCCGAGGACGACACCCAGATCGCCAAGCTGCGAGCGCGCCGCGACCACCTTCCCGACCTGGTCCGGGTCGTCACCTTCGACGGCCAGGCCGACGGGGAGTGGGTGCTCAGCCTGCCGGACCTGGTCGCACTGGGAGCGCGTCATCTGGTCGACCACCCGGGGGCGGTCGACCAGGCCGTCGCCGCCATCGGTCCCGAGGACCTCGCCACACTGATCTACACCTCGGGGACGACCGGCCAACCCAAGGGCGTGGAGCTGCCACATCGCTGCTGGACCTACATCGGTGCCGCCGCCGGCGATCTGGAGATCCTCTCGGCGGACGACCTCCAGTTCCTGTGGCTGCCGCTCTCGCACTCCTTCGGCAAGATGCTCGAGGCCGTCCAGCTGCAGATCGGCTTCCCGACCGCGGTCGACGGCCGGCTCGAGCGGATCGTGGACAACCTCGCCGAGATCCGACCGACGTTCATGGCCGGCCCGCCGCGGATCTTCGAGAAGGTGCACGCCAAGGTCGTGCAGACGATCCAGGAGGAGGGCGGCGTCAAGCACCAGCTGTTCCGCTGGGCGTTCCGGGTCGGTGACGAAGTCGCTCGGCGCCGGGTCGACGGGCTTCCCGCTTCGCGCCTCCTGGCGGCGCAGCACGCCGTCGCCGACCGGATCGTGCTCCACAAGATCCGCGAGCGCCTCGGTGGCCGGATCCGCTTCCTGGTCTCCGGGAGCGCGGCGCTCTCACCCGACGTGGCGCGCTGGTTCCACGCCGCCGGCCTGCTGGTCCTCGAGGGTTACGGACTCACGGAGACCAGCGCCGGGACCTGCCTGGTGCTGCCGGCGGACCCGGTGTTCGGGTACGTCGGCAAGCCCCTCGCCGACACCGAGGTCCGGATCGCGGGCGACGGCGAGATCTTCGTGCGCGGGCCGGGCGTCATGCGTGGCTATCACCACCTGCCGGAGGCCACGGCCGAGGTGCTGAGCGAGGACGGCTGGTTCGCCACGGGTGACGTCGGTGAGCTCGACGCCCAGGGACGGCTCCGGATCACCGACCGCAAGAAGGACCTGATCAAGACCTCGGGCGGGAAGTACATCGCTCCGCAGGCCATCGAGATCATCTTCAAGGCCGTGTGTCCGCTGGCCAGCCAGATGCTGGTCCACGCCGACGGCCGCAGCTACGCAACGGCCCTGATCACGCTCGATCCGGAGGCGCTCGCCCAGTGGGGGAAGGCGGAGGGAATCGCGGCGACCGACTACGAGACGCTCGCGGCGAGCCCGCAGGTCCACGACTACGTGGAGGCCTGCGTGGCGGAGCTGAACACCCGGCTGAACCGCTGGGAGACGATCAAGAAGTTCCGGATCCTCGACCACGACCTCAGCGTCGAGAACGGTGAGCTCACGCCGAGCATGAAGGTGCGCCGCAAGGTGATCGAGACGACGTACCGCGAGCTGATCGACTCGATGTACGCCGCGCTCTGAGGCTCGCCTCGGACGCAGAAGACCCCGCCCCAGCGAGCTGGGACGGGGTCTTCGTCGGTGTCCGAGGGGGGACTTGAACCCCCACGCCCTATACGGGCACTAGCACCTCAAGCTAGCGCGTCTGCCAATTCCGCCACCCGGACGAGTGCGGGTGGAACTGTAGCAAAGGCCGAGGGCATTCCCCGCATCGGGCCGGTGGTCCCGGGTGACATGCTGAGGCCATGGCTCTGGACCCCACCAACGACAGCTCGCAGGCTGCCCACGACCCCGCGGCCGAGGTCGTCGATCTGTGCCGCGAGCTGATCCGGATCGACACCTCCAACTACGGGGACGAGGACGGCCCGGGGGAGCGCAAGGCGGCCGAGTACGTCGCCGCCCTCCTCGACGAGGTGGGGATCGAGTCCCGCCTCGTCGAAGGCGAGCCCGGCCGCACCTCGGTGCTCGCACGGTGGGGCGGCACGGGTGGCTCCGGTGACGCCGAGAAGGGCGGGTTGCTGCTGCACGGCCACCTCGACGTCGTACCGGCCGAGGCGCAGGACTGGCAGGTCGACCCGTTCGCCGGCGAGGTCCGAGACGGGTACGTCTGGGGCCGGGGCGCGGTCGACATGAAGGACTTCGACGCGATGCTGCTCTCCGTGGTGCGGGCCCGCCAGCGCGCCGGCCGGGTGCCGGAACGACCGATCACCTTGTGTTTCACCGCCGACGAGGAGGCCGGTGGGCATCGGGGCGCCCAGGTGCTCGTCGACCAGCACGCCGAGGAGCTCGAGGGCTGCACCGACGCCGTCGGCGAGGTGGGTGGCTTCAGCGCGACCGTGCGAGGACGCCGGGTCTACCTGATCGAGGCGGCCGAGAAGGGCATGGCGTGGATGCGCCTGACCGCCCGCGGCAGCGCCGGCCACGGCTCGATGATCAACCCCGACAACGCGGTGACCCGGCTCGCGGGGGCCGTGGCACGCATCGGCGCGCACGACTGGCCGGTGCGGCTCACCCCGACCATGCGCACGTTGCTGGCCGCGGTCGCCGAGCTTGCGGGCACCGAGGCGACACCGGACAACGCGCCGCAGCTGATCGAGGAGTTCGGCGGCGCGGCGCGGATGCTGGGAGCGGTCCTGCGCAACACCGCCAACCCGACCATGCTCGGCGCGGGCTACAAGGTCAACGTCGTCCCGACCGAGGCGACCGCCCATGTCGACGGTCGCTTCCTGCCCGGCTACGAGGACGAGTTCTTCGCGACACTGGCCGAGCTGGCGGGGGAGGGCGTCGACATCGAGCACGTCAGCCACCAACAGCCGTGGGAGTCGCCGTACGACGGAGACGTCGTGGACGCGATGACGCGCTCGATCCTCGCCGAGGACCAGGACGCCGTCGTCGCGCCGTACCTGATGAGCGCCGGCACCGATGCCAAGCACTTCCGCCGGCTCGGGCTGCGCTCCTACGGGTTCGTGCCGCTGCGGCTGCCCGGTGACCTCGACTTCACCGCGCTGTTCCACGGGGTGGACGAGCGGGTGCCCGTGGACGCGCTGGAGTTCGGTGCCCGGGTGTTCGACCGGTTCCTCGACGAGGTCTGAGGCTCACGCCCGCGCGAACGGTCCTCCGGGCCCGAACACCAGCCGGCCGAACCGTTCGCCCATGATCCGGTGGGTCGCGGCGTCGGGGTGGAGCTGGTCGGGCAGCGGCCTCTCGTCGTGGTCGGCGGCGCCGTACAGCTCGAGGCCATCGAGGTAGTGCAGATGGGGGTCCTCGCCGGCCCGCTCGCGGACGATGCGGGCGAGCTCGCCGCGGATCATCCGCAACGAGAGCTTGCCGGTCGCGCACTCGGCGGGGTCGCCCAACGCCACGAACCGGACGCCGCCACCCGTCAGGTCCGGGGCGCTCGGGCCCGGGGTGTCCTCGTGCACGGGGCAGCAGATCGGGGACACGACGACCAGCGGCGTGTCGGGGTGGCCGTCGCGGATGGTGTCGAGGAAGCCGTGCACGGCAGGGCCGAACGCGCGGATCCGCATCAGGTCGTGGTTGACGACGTTGATGCCGATCTTGACGCTGATCAGGTCGGCCGGGGTGTCCCGCATCGTGCGGGCCACGAACGGGTCCAGGAGCGCGCTGCCGGCGAGGCCGAGGTTGACCAGCTCGACGCCACCCGCGGCCGAGGCGAGGGCCGGCCAGGTCGTCGACGAGCTCTCGGCGCTCGAGCCGTGGCTGATCGAGCTGCCGTGGTGCAGCCACACCGGCCGCCCGCTCTCGGGAGCCGGCTCGACGGGTGCGTCGGTGCGCAGCGCGACCACCTCGGTCACCTCCGAGTACGGCAGCCAGAGCTCCACGTCCTTCGGGCCCGGCGGCAGCCGGTCGAAGACGACCGAGCACACCCCGCCCGGTTGGACGTCCGCCGCTCCGGTCGCCATGTCGATCGTCACCAGGTGGCCCGTGGGGGCCACGGCCCGCGACGCCAGCCGTCCGTCGACCACGAGGTCGTAGACGCCGTCCGGACGGTCGGACAGACCGGCGTACGTCAGCTTCGTGGCAAGCACGTCCAGCTCGATGCTGGTGGCGGCCGTGCGGAACACCAACCGCACCCCTGAGGGCTGGGCCTCCGCCATCGCGAGTTGCCCGTCGGCACACTGGGCCCGCGCCCACCCCGGCAACCGGTGCGGCCGCAGCCCTCGCTCGGTCTGCTCCAGCTCGATCGCGCCCCGCACCAGCTCGGGCGTCACGGGGGTGGTGACCACCGGTCTGCTCATGGACCCAGTCATGGCTCCAGCCTGGCAACCACCGGTCGCGCCGGCAACGCCACCACGCCCCACCACGCCCACCACCTTCGATCCGCCCCGCCGGCCGTGGTCAGAAGGGACGTCGTTTGGTCACCAACGACATGGTTTCCGGAGTCATTTCTGTCGTTGGTGACCAAACGACAGAGATCTGCCCCGGGGGATCAGGCGGTGCGGACGGCGCGGATGATCTTGCGGCGCAACACGACCCGGCGGGTGCCGTCGGAGGTGATACGGACCCGGTGAAGCTCCCAGCCGCCGTGCTCGGCGCGCTCGACGAGGAGCTTGGTGACGACGTTGCGCGAGTACTCCCGCGAGAAGGTCACCCGGTCGAACTCCCACTCGACAGCCCGCGGGGGAGGTCGGTGAAGCGTCGGGCTCATCGAGGCCCCCCTCAGTCCGCGGAGACGTCGTCGAGGGCGGCGGTGATCTCCGCGGGCAGGCTCAGCTCCTCGACCCCGAGGGCGCCACGCAGCTGGGCGGCGGTCCTGGCGCCGACGACCGGCGCGGTGACACCGGGCCGGTCACGGACCCAGGTGAGCGCGACCTCGAGCGCGCTCCAGCCGAGACCGTCCGCGGCCCGGACGACCGCCTCGACGATGCCGGCGGAGCGCTCGTCGAGGTAGGGGTTGACGAAGTTCGCGAAGTGCGAGGACGCGGCCCGGGAGTCCGACGGCGTGCCGGTGCGGTACTTGCCGGTCAGCACGCCCCGGCCTAACGGCGACCACGGGAGCACGCCGAGCCCCAGCGCACCGGCCGCGGGCAGCACCTCCTGCTCGACGGCCCGGTTGAGCAGGGAGTACTCCACCTGGGTGCTGGCGAGCGGCGTACGCCCCGGCACCGCGTGCTGCCAGGTCGCGGCCTGCGCGGTCTGCCACCCGGAGTAGTTCGAGATGCCGACGTACGACGTGCGCCCGCTCTGCACGGCCGTGTCCAGAGCCGCCAGCGTCTCCTCGAGCGGCGTCTCGTCGGACCAGATGTGCACCTGCCACAGGTCGACGTGCTCGACGCCCAGCCGGCGCAGCGAGGCGTCCAGGGTGGCGAGCAGGTGACCGCGGGAGGTGTTGTACTCCCGGCCGCCTCGGCGCGCGGTGATGCCGGCCTTGGTGGCGAGCACCACCTCGTCGCGGGCGACGACGTCGCCGATCAGGGTGCCGATCAGCTCCTCGGAGGCGCCGTTGCCGTACCCGGCCGCGGTGTCGACGAGGGTGCCGCCAGCCTCCGCGAACGCGATCAGCTGGTCGCGGGCCTCGTGCTCGTCGGTGTCGCGACCCCAGGTCATGGTCCCGAGCGCGAGGCGGGACACGGTGAGGCCGGTCGATCCGACACGCCGCTGCTGCATGGCGACAAGGTAGTCGGCGACACCACACCCGTGCGCACCGGCACGCCCAGCGGACGATCGTCGAGTTCCGGCCGTAGAGTTCCCGCCGTGGTGGACTTCCTCCAGGCCGTCGTGCTCGGGCTCATCCAGGGTCTGACCGAGTTCCTTCCGATCTCCAGCAGCGCGCACCTGCGGATCTACCCCGAGATCTTCGGGTGGGGCGACCCCGGAGCCGCGTTCACCGCGGTGATCCAGATCGGCACCGAGCTGGCCGTCGTGCTGTTCTTCCGCAAGGACATCTGGCGCATCGGCAAGGCGTGGGTGCTCTCGCTGTTCCGCCCGGAGTACCGCGGTCACCTCGACGCCAGGATGGGGTGGTTCATCATCACCGGCTCGGTCCCGATCGTGGTGCTCGGGATCCTGCTCAAGGACGTCATCGAGCAGGACTTCCGCAGCCTGTGGCTGATCGGCACCACCCTGATCGTGCTCGGTCTGATCCTCGGGTTCGCCGATCGCGTGGGCGGCACGGACAAGACGATCAAGCAGATCTCACTACGCGACGCGGTCCTCATGGGCCTGGCGCAGGCGCTCGCGCTGATCCCGGGCGTCTCCCGGTCGGGCGCGACCCTGTCGATGGGCCGACTGCTGGGCTACGAGCGGGAGGCCGCCACCCGCTACGCGTTCCTGCTCGCGATCCCGGCGGTGATCGGTGCCGGGGTGTTCGAGCTCAAGGACGTTCCAAACGGCGACAACCTCTACGGCTGGGGCCCCACGATCGTCGCGACCGTGGTGTCGTTCGTGGTCGGGTACGCCGCGATCGCGTGGCTGCTGCGCTACGTCACCACGCGCTCGTACACGCCGTTCGTCCTCTACCGGGTCGCCCTCGGAGCGACCACGCTGATCCTGGTGGCGACCGGCGTCATCGCTTCCTGAGTCCGCTGGGCTACAGCCACCCGGAGCGCTTGAACCACACCCACAGGGCCCCCGAGGTGACCACCATCAGCAACAGCGCGAACGGGTAGCCATAGGCCCAGTCGAGCTCGGGCATGTGGGTGAAGTTCATGCCGTAGACGCCGGCGATCAGGGTCGGGGCGGCCACCAGCCCGACGGCCGCCGAGATCTTGCGCATGTCGTTGTTCTGCTGCACCGAGATCTGCGCGATGTGGGCGTCGAAGGCGGTGGAGAGCAGGGTGTCCAGGGTGTCGACGGTCTCCGCCGCGCGGGCCAGGTGGTCGGCGACATCGCGGAAGAACGGCGCGGCCTCCGGCGGGACGCCGTCCACCGCACCGGCCCCGAAGCGGTGCATCGGCTCCTTGAGCGGCAGCACCGCCCGGCGTACCTCCGCGATCTCCCGCTTGAGCGTGTAGATCCGTGCCGAGTCGTTGGTCCGCTCGTCGGAGAAGACCGATGCCTCGATCTCGTCGACGTCGACGACCAGCTCGTCCACCACGGCGGCGTACCCGTCGACGACGCGGTCGCACACGGCGTACACGACCGAGGCCGGACCGTGGATGAGCACCTTCTCGCGCTGCTCGAGGTACTCGCGCGCCGAGTGGAGCTCCGAGCCCTGGCCGTGACGCACCGTCACCACGAAGTCGGGGCCGACGAACATCGCGATCTCACCGGTCTCGACCGCGTCGTCCTCGTCGACGTACCAGAGCGTCTTGAGGATCAGGAACAGCGAGTCGTCGTAGCGCTCGAGCTTCGGTCGTTGGTGGGCCTTCACGGCGTCCTCGACCGCGAGGGGGTGGAGACCGAAGATCTCGGCGACCTCAGCGATCTCCTCGTCCCCGGGCTGATGCATGCCCACCCAGAGGAAGTCGCCGTCGCGGTTGGCGCGCTCGCGCAGGGCCCGGCAGTCGGTGCCACCGTCGACCCGGGCGCCGTGCCGGTACAGGGCGCAGTCGACGATCACGGGCCCACCGTAGCCCCACTACAGTCCACGGCATGGCAACGGTGATCCTCGTCCGACACGGCCGGACGACGGCCAACGCATCGGGCACCCTCGCCGGTCGCACCCCCGGCGTACGGCTGGACGACACCGGCGCCGCCCAGGCCACCCGTGCGGGCGAGCGGATCGCCGGAGTGCCACTGGCCGGGATCGTCAGCAGCCCCCTCGAACGCTGCCGCCAGACGGCGAAGGCGATCTCGGCCGCGCGGTCCGAGCCGGTCCGGATCACCACCGACCGGGGCATCACCGAGTGTGACTACGGCGCCTGGCAGGGTCGCACGCTCAAGGAGCTGGCCAAGGAGAAGCTCTGGTCGCTGGTGCAGACCCAGCCGTCGGCGGCGGTCTTCCCCGACGGGGAGTCCATGTCGGCCATGCAGGCGCGCGCCGTCACCGCCGTACGCCGTCACGACGCCACCGTCGAGGCGGAGCACGGCCCGGGAGCGGTCTGGGTGGCCGTGAGCCACGGCGACATCATCAAGTCCGTCCTGGCCGACGCGCTCGGGATGCACCTGGACCTGTTCCAGCGCCTGCACGTCGACCCCGCGTCGATCTCGGTGATCCGCTACACCGGGACCCGCCCCTACGTGCTGGCGACCAACACCCACGCCGGCGACCTGTCCTGGCTGGCGCCGCCGCCCTCCGGCAAACGGCCCCGGGCGGCGCGCTCGACCGGCGCCGACGTCGGTGCCGCCGTCGGTGGCGGGGCCGGGCCTTCGGGCACGTCCTAGGGTGTGGTCATGCCAGTCGTCCACGGATTCGATCCCCCGGAGCGGTTCGTCGCGGGCACCGTCGGACCGCCCGGTCAGCGGACCTTCTTCCTGCAGGCGCGCACCGGCACCCGCCTGGTGAGCGTCGCACTGGAGAAGCAGCAGGTCCAGGCGTTGGCCGAGCGGGTCGACGAGCTGCTCGACGAGGTGATGGCCACCCAGGTCGAGGGCATCATCCCCGCGGTCGCGCCGTTCGGCCTCGAGGACTCCGCTCCGTTGGAGCAGCCGATCGAGGAGGAGTTCCGGGCCGGCACGATGACGTTGTCGTGGGATCCGTCCGACGAGCGGGTGGTGATCGAGGTGTTCCCCTACAGCGAGGCCGCCGTGATCACCCCCGACCAGATCGACGAGGACTTCGAGGAGCCCGAGCCCGACGAGGTGCTCGTGGTGCGGCTGCCGGCCGGGCCGGCACGGGCCTTCGTGCAGCGCGCCGAGCAGGTCCTGGATGCGGGGCGGCCGAGCTGCCCGTTCTGCGGCAACCCGATCGACCCGGACGGCCACCTCTGCGTGCGCGCCAACGGCTTCCGGCGCCGCGATCCGTGACCACCGACCGGGGTGAGGCCGGGCTCGACCTGGTCGGGGGCGAACTGGTGCTCCACGGCCGCGTGATGCCGGCGTCCAACGCCACGTTCGTCGGGGAGATCGCCGGGATCCGGGTCGTCTACAAGCCGGTCGCGGGGGAGCGTCCGCTGTGGGACTTCCCGGACGGGACCCTCGCCGACCGGGAGCGAGCGGCGTACCTGGTCTCCGAGGCGTTCGGCTGGAACGTCGTCCCCGAGACCTGGTTGCGCGGTGGCCCGCACGGACACGGCATGGTCCAGCGCTGGCAGGAGCCTGACGACGAGCAGGTGGCCGTGACGCTGGTCCCCGAGGGCGAGGTGCCGGAGGGGTGGCGACACGTGTTCGACGGGCTCGACGGGCACGACCGGCCGATCTCGCTGATCCACGAGGACTCCGCCCCGCTGCGCCGGATGGCGGTCTTCGACGTGGTGGTCAACAACGCCGACCGCAAGGGCGGGCACGTGCTCGAGATGACCGACGGGCACCGGTACGGCGTGGACCACGGAGTCACCTTCCACACCGACCCCAAGCTGCGCACGGTGCTCTGGGGGTGGCTCGGCGAGGAGCTGAGCGCCGAGGAGGTCGCGGTGCTCCGCCGGGTGGCGGCCGACGTCGGCGGTTCCCTCGGCGACGTGCTGGCACCCCATCTCAGCGACCTCGAGATCGATGCGCTTCGGCGCCGCTGCACACGGCTCGCCGACCGGGCCGTCATGCCCTCGCCGCACGGGGAGTGGCCCGCGATCCCGTGGCCGCCGTTCTGAGCTGCCCCGGCCTGAGCCTGCGAAGGCCG
Source organism: Nocardia sp. 149-1B (assembly GCF_057747975.1). Classification (NCBI taxonomy): domain Bacteria; kingdom Bacillati; phylum Actinomycetota; class Actinomycetes; order Mycobacteriales; family Nocardiaceae; genus Nocardia; species Nocardia sp. 149-1B. The sequence continues at coordinate 2,215,467 of NZ_CM173233.1, read as the reverse complement.
GGGCCCAGCAGCCAGGTCGAGTAGTCCCGCGACCGACGCAGGAGGTCGCGACCGGCGTATCGAGACCGAGCCCGTCTCGAATCCAGTCCGACCCCGGCTAGGCTTCGCGGCATGCGAGCCTGGCCTGCCCCGGAGATCTCGACCCTGCCGGTGCTGGGACCGGCGGTGTCGTTGCACGACACCGCGTCGGGTGCGAAGGTGACCACCACGCCGACCGGCCCCGCGCGGCTCTATGTCTGCGGGATCACGCCGTACGACGCCACCCACCTCGGCCACGCGGCGACGTACGTCGCGTTCGACCTGCTCAACCGGGCCTGGCGCAACGCCGGCCACGAGGTGACCTACGTCCAGAACGTCACCGACGTCGACGACCCGTTGCTGGAGCGTGCCGACAAGGTCAACGTCGACTGGGTCGAGCTCGCCGAGCGCGAGACCGAGCTGTTCCGCCAGGACATGGCGGCGCTGCGGGTGCTGCCTCCGGACCACTACATCGGTGCCGTCGAGTCGATCCCGCTGGTGATCGAGCTGATCCAGCGGCTCGAGGCGGCCGGGACCGTCTACCGGGTCGAGGACGACCTCTACTTCTCGGTCACGGCCGACCCCGCCTTCGGCGCCGAGTCGGGCTGGGACCGGGCCACGATGCTCGAGATCTACCCCGAGCGGGGCGGCGACCCCGACCGCCCCGGCAAGAAGGACCCGCTCGACTGTGTCGTGTGGCGCGGCCGGCGCGAGGGTGAGCCGTCGTGGGAGAGCCCCTGGGGCCCTGGGCGGCCGGGCTGGCACGTCGAGTGCACCGCGATCGCCCAGCGCCACCTCGGCGGCGCCTTCGACGTGCAGGGCGGCGGCCGCGACCTGGTCTTCCCCCACCACGAGATGTGTGCGGGCCATGCCCAGGTCGCCGTGCCCGGCACGCCGTTCGCGCAGGTCTACAGCCACGGCGGGATGGTCGGCTACGACGGCGAGAAGATGTCGAAGTCGCGGGGCAACCTGGTCTTCGTCTCGGCGCTGCGCAACAGCGACGTCGACCCCATGGCGATCCGCCTGGCGCTGCTGCGCCACCACTTCCGCTCCGACTGGGAGTGGACCGACGACCAGCTGTGGGCCGCCGTCGACGATGTCACCCGGTGGCGGCGTGCGTTGTCCCTGGGCGCCGGCGCACCCGCCGCTCCCGTCGTCGAGGAGGTGCTCGCCGCGATCGCCGACGACCTCGACGCCCCCCGCGCCGCCGCGGCGGTCGACCGCTGGGTCGCGGCGACCCTCGGCACCGACGGCCTGGCCGACACCAGCGACCCCGGCGCCGGCGCCCAGCTGCTCGCCGCCCTCGACGCGGCCCTCGGCCTCGCTCTCTGGCTCACCTGACCGCCGCTTCCGCAGCTCTGGCCGCGCGCCGGAGTTCTCCGCGGTTTGGTCACCAACGACAGCTGGGAGCGATCCCAATCCGTCGTTGGTGACCAAACGACAGCAGTTTTGTCCCGGAGCGGATCGAGTGACGCCAGCCGATGGATCCGTGCGGTTTGGTCACCAACGACAGCTGGGAGCGATCCCAATCCGTCGTTGGTGACCAAACGACAGGAGTTCTGGACAGGGGCCGCTCCAGGACCCGCTCAGCGGCGGATCGGGGTCACTCGTCGCCTTGGCGACGCTTGAGGTAGCGCTCGAACTCGCGGGCGATGGCCTCGCCGGAGGCCTCGGGGAGGTCGGTGGTGTCGCGCGTCTCCTCGAGCGAGCGGACGTAGTCGGCGATGTCCTCGTCTTCCTCGGCGAGCTCGTCGACACCACGTTCCCAGGCGCGGGCGTCCTCGGGCAGGTCGCCGAGGGGGATGCTGACCTCGAGGAGGTCCTCGAGCTGGCCGATCAGCGCGAGCGTGGCCTTCGGGCACGGCGGTTGGGCGACGTAGTGGGGGACAGCAGCCCAGTAGGAGACGGCCGGCACGTCGACGCGGACGCAGGCGTCCTGGAAGACACCGACGATGCCCGTCGGGCCCTCGTACGTCGACTGCTCGAGCTTGAGCCGGTCGACCAGCTCGGGCTCGGTCGCCGTGCCGGTGACGGGGATCGGTCGCGTGTGCGGGGTGTCCGCCAGCAGCGCGCCGAGCGTCACGACGAGCTCGCCGCCGAGGTCGTCGCAGGCCGTCAGGAGCTCCGCACAGAACTGCCGCCACTTCATGTTGGGCTCGATGCCGCGGATCAGGATCACGTCGCGGTCGAGGTCGGGCGGCGAGGCAATGGCGATCTGGGTGCTGGGCCAGGTGAGCCGGCGGTGGCCGAGCTCGTCGGTGCCGACAACGGGTCGGTTGACCTGGAAGTCGTAGAAGTCCTCGGGGTCCACGGCCCCCACGGTCCGCGCGCCCCACACCTGGATCAGGTGGTCGATCACCGAGGACGCCGCGTCGGCGGCGTCGTTCCAACCCTCGAACGCGGCGATCACCACAGGGTCCACCAGGTCCGGGACGTCCTCGAGCTCGATCACCGCTCCAGCCTAGTAGCGCTACCCGAGGGCGTGAGGATTTCCCGGCGGCCGAGCCGCGATGTCACGATCTGGATGTGGGGTCCAGTTCGTGGACACGGTTCCTACGCTGGAGACACGCCGCCCTCCGGGTGGATGAGAGGAGTCGCATTGTCCCCGTCACCGCACCTGCGCCCGGATCTGACCGAGGAGCTCACCCGAGCCCTCCGGGATCGGATCATGGTGCTCGACGGAGCGATGGGTACGGCGATCCAGCGGGACCGGCCCGACGAGGCGGGCTACCGAGGTGAGCGGTTCAAGGACTGGCCGAGCGACCTGGTCGGCAACAACGACCTGCTGACGATCACCCAGCCCGACATCATCGCCGGCATCCACCGTGAGTACCTCGAGGCCGGCGCCGACATCATCGAGACCAACACGTTCAACGCGAACGCGATCTCGCTGGCCGACTACGGCCTGCAGGACCTTGCCTACGAGCTCAACCGCGAGGCGGCACTGCTGGCGCGGCGCGAGGCCGACGCAGTCGCCACACCGGACCGACCGCGGTACGTCGGTGGCGCCCTCGGGCCGACCACCCGCACGGCATCGATCTCCCCGGACGTCAATGACCCCGGGGCGCGCAACGTGACCTTCGACCAGCTGGTCGCGGCGTACCTCGAGGCCGCCCGCGGGCTCGTGGACGGCGGGTCCGACCTCCTCGTGATCGAGACGATCTTCGACACCCTCAACGCCAAGGCCGCGATCTTCGCCGTCGAGACGCTGTTCGAGGAGCACGGCCGGCGCTGGCCCGTGATCATCTCCGGGACGATCACCGATGCCTCCGGACGCACTCTCTCCGGTCAGGTCACCGAGGCCTTCTGGAACTCCGTGCGGCACGCCCGGCCCCTCGCGGTCGGCCTCAACTGCGCCCTCGGCGCCAAGGAGATGCGGCCCTACATCGCCGAGATCTCCCGGATCGCCGACACCTTCGTCTCCTGCTACCCCAACGCAGGCCTCCCCAACGCGTTCGGTGAGTACGACGAGGCCGCGGAGGAGACCGCCGCGATCATCGAGGAGTTCGCGACCGCAGGCTTCGTGAACCTGGTCGGCGGCTGCTGCGGCACCACGCCCGCTCACGTCGCCGCGATCGCCCGGGCAGTGGCCGCCAAGCCGGTCCGCGAGCTGCCCGACGTACTGCCCGCCCTGCGGCTCTCGGGTCTCGAGCCGTTCGCGGTCACCGACGACAGCCTGTTCGTCAACGTCGGCGAGCGCACGAACATCACCGGTTCGGCCCGCTTCCGCAAGCTCATCAAGGACGGCGACTACGACACCGCTCTGTCGGTCGCCGCGCAGCAGGTCGACAACGGTGCGCAGGTCATCGACGTCAACATGGACGAGGGCATGATCGACGGCGTCGCGGCGATGGACCGCTTCACCCGTCTGATCGCCAGCGAGCCCGACATCAGCCGGGTGCCGGTGATGGTCGACTCATCGAAGTGGGAGGTCATCGAGGCCGGCCTCAAGAACGTGCAGGGCAAGCCGATCGTCAACTCCATCTCGATGAAGGAGGGCGAGGACGCGTTCCGCCAGAACGCCCGCCTGTGCCGCAAGTACGGCGCCGCCGCGGTGGTGATGGCCTTCGACGAGGACGGCCAGGCCGACAACCTCGAGCGCCGCAAGGCGATCTGCGAGCGCGCGTACCGGATCCTCGTCGACGAGGTCGGCTTCCCACCCGAGGACATCATCTTCGACCCGAACGTGTTCGCGGTCGCGACCGGCATCGAGGAGCACGCGTCGTACGGCCTGGACTTCATCGAGGCCACCCGCTGGATCAAGCAGAACCTGCCCGGCGCCAAGGTGTCGGGCGGCATCTCCAACGTCAGCTTCTCCTTCCGCGGCAACAACCCCGTGCGCGAGGCGATCCACGCCGTCTTCCTCTACCACGCGATCGGCGCGGGCCTCGACATGGGCATCGTGAACGCCGGTGCCCTGGTGGTCTACGACCAGGTCGAGCCCGAGCTGCGAGAACGCATCGAGGACGTGGTGCTCAACCGCCGTCCGGACGCCGCCGAGCGGCTGCTCGAGATCGCCGAGGCCCACAACATCACCGGCGAGGCCGCGGAGGTGGCTGCCGAGGAGTGGCGCGGGCTGCCGGTGGGGGAGCGGATCACGCACGCTCTGGTGAAGGGCATCGACGCCCACGTCGAGCAGGACACCGAGGAGCTCCGTCTCGAGATCGCCGCCCGCAACGGGCGCCCGATCGAGGTCATCGAGGGCCCGCTCATGGACGGCATGAACGTCGTCGGCGACCTGTTCGGCGCCGGCAAGATGTTCCTCCCACAGGTCGTGAAGTCGGCGCGGGTGATGAAGAAGGCCGTTGCCTACCTGATCCCGTTCATCGAGCAGGAAAAGGTCGACAACCCCGAGTACGCCACCGCCAAGGACACCAACGGCACGATCGTGATGGCCACGGTCAAGGGCGACGTTCACGACATCGGCAAGAACATCGTCGGCGTCGTCCTTCAGTGCAACAACTTCGAGGTCGTCGACCTGGGCGTGATGGTGCCGGCCCAGAAGATCCTGGACACCGCGGTGGAGATCGGCGCCGACGCCGTGGGGCTCTCCGGGCTGATCACCCCCTCGCTCGACGAGATGGTCAACGTCGCGGCCGAGATGCAGCGCCGCGGGCTCGAGATCCCGTTGATGATCGGCGGTGCGACCACCTCGCGCGCCCACACCGCGGTGAAGGTCGACGGCAAGTACGACGGCCCCGTGGTCTGGGTGAAGGACGCCTCGCGGTCGGTCCCGACCCTCGCCGCCCTCCTCAGCCCGGCGCAGCGACCCCAGCTGATGGCCGACATCAAGGTCGACTACGACGCGCTGCGCGCGCGGCACTCCACGAAGCAGGACCGGCCGATGGTCGCGATCGAGGAGGCGCGCGCCAACCGCACTCCGATCGACTGGTCGGCGTACACGCCTCCCGCCCCGCGGGTGCCGGGCGTCACCGTGCTCGAGGACTACGACCTGGGCGAGCTGCGCGAATACATCGACTGGCAGCCGTTCTTCAACGCGTGGGAGCTGAAGGGGAAGTTCCCCGACATCCTCAACAGCCCGTCGACCGGTGAGACCGCCCGGGGCCTGTACGACGACGCCCAGGCGATGCTCGACCGGATCGTCGAGGAGAAGTGGCTCACCGCCAACGCCGTGTTCGGGTTCTTCCCGGCCCACGCGGTCGGCGACGACATCGAGGTCTACACCGACGACTCCCGCTCGGAGGTGCTGACGACGCTGCACAACCTGCGCCAGCAGGGTGAGCACCGTGACGGCGTGCCGAACCGCTCCCTGGGTGACTTCGTGGCGCCGCGTGACACCGGCCTCCCGGACCACGTGGGCGCCTTCGCGGTCACGGCCGGCCTCGGCGCCCAGGACCGGATCCTGGCGTTCAAGGCACAGCACGACGACTACTCCGCGATCATGCTCGAGGCGTTGGCCGACCGGTTGGCGGAGGCGTTCGCGGAGCGCCTCCACCAGCGGGTGCGCACCGACTTCTGGGGGCACGCGCGCGACGAGGAGCTCGACAACGAGGCGCTCATCGCCGAGCGGTACGACGGCATCCGTCCGGCGCCGGGCTACCCCGCCTGCCCCGAGCACACCGAGAAGCGGACCCTGTGGGGGCTGCTCGACGTCACCGCCAACACCGGCATCGAGCTCACCGAGGGGATGGCGATGTGGCCCGGGGCAGCGGTGTCCGGGTGGTACTTCAGCCACCCACAGTCGCAGTACTTCGTCGTGGGCCGGATCGGCCGCGACCAGGTCGCCGACTACGCCGACCGCAAGGGCTGGACGCTGGCCGAGGCCGAGCGCTGGCTCTCGCCCAACCTGGGCTACGACCCCGATGACTGAGCGGTCAGACCTGCCCGCGGCCGTTCTGTGGGACATGGACGGGACGCTGGTCGACACCGAGCCGTACTGGATCGACACCGAGTACGCGCTCGCCGAGAAGTACGACGGACGCTGGAGCCAGGCCGACGCGATGAACCTGGTCGGCAACGACCTCATCTCCTCGGGGCACTACATCCGGGAACACATGGGCATCGACGTCAGCCCTGAGCGGATCGTCGAGGAGCTCCTCGACGGCGTCGTCGCCCGCGTCGAGCGCGACGTACCGTGGCGTCCCGGCGCCGTCGACCTCCTGGACCGGGTGCGTGCCGCCGGGGTCCCGTGCGCGTTGGTGACGATGTCCTACGAGCGCTTCGTGGCGCCGATCCTGTCGCGGCTGCCCGCGGAGACCTTCCGCGTCGTCGTCACCGGCGACCGGGTCGAGCAGGGCAAGCCGCACCCCGAGCCGTACCTCACCGCGGCCGCTGCACTGGGTCTGGCCCCCGAGCGCTGCCTGGCGATCGAGGACTCCAACACCGGGGCCAAGTCCGCCGAGGCGGCAGGGTGCCTGGTGCTGGTCGTCGAGAACCATGTGCCGGTGCTGCCGAGCCCCCGGCGCGTCTTCGCGGACACGCTCGAGGGCCTCGACCTCGGCGAGATCTGGTCCCGGCAGTGACGGCCGCCCGCGGGCAGTGACTAGTCGATGACTAGGGAATGACTAGTCGCGGAGCGACGAGGTCCTAGTACCACCGGACAATGGCGGGCGGCCCTCGCGACGTCAGAGGATAGGGACATCTCGGGGGGAGCTGTTCCACCTGGATAGGTCCGAAAAGGTTCATCATGCTCGTCCGACGCGTTCCCGCCATCGTGCTCAGCCTTGCGCTGGGTGCAGCGGCCCTTGTCAGTGCTCCTATCGCGCTGGCGAGTGATGGCGGGAACGCAACGGATGTCCAGCAGGACCGGGACCCGTGCGGGTCCGGCACCGACAGCCGCGCCAAGCTCAAGGTGGGCACCCTCGACGGCAACAGCTCTCGACTCGTCGTCATCGGCGTCGTCTGGAGCGACGACAGCGACGTGTGGGAGTGGCGGATGCGCCACAACGGCGAAGTCTCCTTCGAGGGACGGGCCCGCGGGCGTGAGGACGTCGACCTGGCCTTCCGCGTCTCGCGCACCATGATCAACTGGGACGGCGCCGACGACGTGACGTTCCGGGCCGAGAACCTCCGCACCGGCGAGGTCTGCCGGACGGCGCTGTCGTACTGACGCCTATTCTGAGCGGACCCGAGCGAAAGGTCCGACGGTTGAGGCTCGTCCGTAGTCCGATCACGCTGTTCCTGGTCATCGGACTGGTGACCGCCGGCGCGATCCTCGTCGGCGTGAACCACCTCGCTCACCGAGCCGCCTCCGACGAGGCGATCTCCGAGGCCGAGCGCACGACCCAGCTGCTGGCGCAGTCGGTCATCGGGCCGGAGATGCCACGCGGGCTCGTCAACCTGCGCCCGGACAACGTCGAGAAGTTCACGGGGATGCTCGACCAGTTCGACCTGGAGATCAAGGCGCGCCTGCTCGACGTCGACCGCCCCTTCCGCATCAACCTCTGGTCGCGCGACGGGCGCCTGGTCTACACCAGCGAGCTCCTGGTGCTGATCAAGAACGTGCGCTCCCTCGACCTCAGGCTCGACGCCGACCAGCGCAAGATCCTCAAGGACGGTGGGGTCGACTCGGAGATCGCCGGTGAGTCCGGGTCCGCAGCGCCCCACAGCCTGGTCGACGAGGACACCGACGGCATGGTCCGCATCTACGCGCGGGCGAAGTCGCCCGAGGGCAAGCCGGTCCTCGTCGAGACGTACTTCACCCTCGACGAGCTGGGTCAACGACAGGCCGAGATCTTCTCCTCCTTCCGCTGGATCACCCTCGGCGGCCTGGGGCTCCTCGCCCTGGTGGCCACCGCGATCCTGGTGGCGCTCACCCGCCAGCTGCGTCACGCCGGCGCGGAGCGCGAGCGGCTCCTGCGATCCGCCATGGACGCCTCCGACGCGGAACGGCGCCGGATCGCCCGCGACCTGCACGACAGCGTCGTCCAAGACCTGGCCGGATCCGCGTTCGCGATCAGTGCGGTCTCACGCAGCCCCGACACGGTCCCCGAAGCGCGGGAGACCCTCGAAGGCGCCGGGTCGTCGTTGCGCGACAGCCTGAAGTCGCTGCGCTCCCTGCTTGCCGAGATCCACCCACCCGACCTGCGTGCCGACGGTCTGGCCGCAGCGCTCGCCGATCTCACGGCCCCGGCCGCCGCTGCCGGGGCTCAGGCCTCGGTGAGCGTCGAGGGTGCGGAGATCGCGTCCGACGCGAAGGTGGCACTCGTCTGGCGGGTCGCTCAGGAAGCCGTCCGAAACGCACTGCGCCACGCCGGAGCATCCACCGTCGCCGTCACCGTCCGCGGCGACGGGCACCGGCTCACGTTGGAGGTGGTCGACGACGGGGTCGGGTTCGACCCCAGGTCGGTGCGCGACCCCGATCGCTACGGCCTGCGCGGCCTGCGCAGCCTGGTCGCCGACAACGGCGGCGTACTCGAGTTCAGGTCCGCCCCCGGCGAGGGGACGACCGTCCACATGGAGGTTGCAGCCCAGTGACGACCACACCCACGACCCCCGAGCCGATCCGGGTGGTGCTGGTCGACGACCACGCCGTGATCCGGGCGGGCCTCGAGCAGCTGCTGGCGGGCACCGACGACATCACGGTGGTCGGCACCGCTGCGAACGGCGCGGAGGCGCTGGACGTCGTACGCCGGATCCGGCCCGACGTCGTGCTCATGGACCTGCAGATGCCGCTGGTCGACGGCGTCGACGCCACCCGGGCGATCATGGCCGAACGCCTCGGCGTCGACGTCCTCGTGCTGACGTCGTTCTCCGACAGCGAGCGGATCATCGCCGCTCTCGACGCCGGCGCCGTGGGCTACCTCCTCAAGGACGCCGACCCCGAGGACGTGCTCCAGGGCATCCGCGCCGTCAGCCGCGGCGAGTCACCCCTGCACCCCAAGGCCGCCCGCGCCCTGCTCGGTGTCCGCGCCGGCTCACCGCAGGTCCAGCTGACCACTCGTGAGACCGAGGTGCTCACCCTGGTCCGCGAGGGCCTGGCGAACAAGCAGATCGCCCGCCGGCTCGACATCAGCGAACGCACCGTGAAGGCGCACCTGACCTCTGCCTTCGCCCGCATCGGCGTCGCCGACCGCACCCAGGCCGCCCTCTGGGCCGAGCGCAACGGCCTCTGACCGCCGCCTCCCCTCGCCACCACCGCGCCGGGAATCTCCGCCGTTTGGTCACCAACCACGGATGGGATCGCTCCCAATCTGTGGTTGGTGACCAAACGACGACACTCTCGAGACCGAGCTAGTCGGCGCGCTCGTCCCCGGACAGGTCGAGGGGCGGCCCGTCGACGGGCAGCGGCGGGGGCGTGCCTCCCCAGGCCGGGCAGATCGCCCGGTGAGCACACCAGTCGCACAGTCGGCCGGGACTGGGCTGCCAGTCGCCGGTCTCGGCCGCCCGCCGGATGGCGCGCCAGATGGCCTCGACCTTGCGCTCGGTGGCCAGCAGATCCTGCTCGTCGGGGACGTACCGCAGCAGCTCGCCGTTGCCGAGGTAGACCAGCTGCAGCATCGCCGGCACGACGCCTCGGGTCCGCCAGATGACCAGCGCGTAGAACTTCATCTGGAACAGCGCCTTGGCCTCGAACATCTCGCCGGGGGAGCGGCCCGTCTTGTAGTCCACCACCCGGATCGACCCGTCGGGCGCCACGTCGATGCGATCCACGAACCCACGCAACAGCAGGCGGGAGTCCAGGAGCGTCTCGACGTACAGCTCCCGCTCTGCGGGCTCGAGCCGACGCGGGTCCTCCAAGGTGAAGTAGCGCTCCAGCACCACCCGGCACGACGCGAGCCACCCGGCCGCCTGTGCACCCTCGCCGTCGTCGGGGAACAGCTCGGCGAGCTCGGGTTCCTGCGCCACGAGCACCGCCCACGCAGGCTCGAGCATCGACTGCGCCCGCGCGGGAGTGCGCTCGGCGGCAGGCAGGTCGAAGAGGTCCTCGAGCACCTTGTGCACGACGGTGCCGCGCACGGCGTCGGGCGAGAACGGCTCGGGGAGCTTGTCGACGGTGCGGAAGCGGTAGAGGAGAGGACAGCTCAAGAAGTCGCCGGCCCGGCTGGGGGAGAGCGCTCCGAGCACGTCGACGCCGTCCACTGGTGTCGAGACCCGGGTCGCGGGCGACTCGGACTGCGTGCTCATGCCGCTCACCTTAGGCGGCCCCACCGACGCCCATCCTGACGGCCAGGGTCGCTGGGCGGGTCGCTGGCCGGGGCCGGCCCTGCCCGGTCGGCTAGCCTCGAGGTGTGCCCGACTCCCCGCCCCGGCCCCGCCCACCGGGCACGCTCAAGGTCGGCACGATCGCCGGCAGTGACGTTCTGGTCTCCTCCTCCTGGTTCCTGGTCGCGGGCCTGATCTCGATCATCGTGGCGCCCGGGGTCGAGCAGGCTCAGCCCGGTCTGGGTGCCTGGAAGTACGTCGCCGGGCTCGCGTTCGCGGTGATCCTCTACCTCTCGGTGCTGATGCACGAGGCGTCGCACGCGGTCGTCGCCCGGCGGTACGGCTTCCAGGTCTCCTCCATCACCCTGCACTTCCTGGGCGGCATGACCGCGATCGAGGGCGAGGCCCGCAAGCCTCGGCAGGAGTTCTTCATCGCGGTCGTCGGCCCCCTGACATCCCTCGCGGTCGGCGTGCTCGCGCTCGGACTGCGGGAGCTGACGCCGGACGGCCTGTTGTTGATGGCGGTCGAAGGCCTCGCCGGGGCCAACCTGCTCGTCGGCGTCCTCAACCTCATTCCGGGCCTTCCCCTCGACGGTGGGCGGGTGCTCAAGTCGGTCGTCTGGCGGGCCACCGGCAACGTGCACCGCGGGACGATCGTGGCCGGGTGGGGTGGACGGGTGACAGCAGCCGCCGCCCTGCTCTGGCCGCTGGCCCAGGAGCGGGTCACCGGAACCGCTCCGGACACGGTCGACTTCGTCCTCGGCTTCGTCGTAGCGGCATTCCTCTGGTCCGGCTCGACCGCGGCGATGGCCGCCGCCCGGTTGCGCAGCCGGCTGCCGCACCTGGTGGCGCGGCAGCTCGCGCGGCGTACCCTCGCCGTCCCAAGCGACCTACCCCTTGCCGAGGCTGTACGACGGGCCCAGGAGGCGGAGGCGGGCAGCATCGTCACGGTCACCTCCGCGGGTGTGCCCGAGGGCATAGTCAGTGAGGCTGCTGTGGAGGCAACGCCCCAGGACCGCCGACCCTGGGTGGCAGTCTCGGCGGTCTCCCGCTCCCTCGAGGAGGGGCTGCGCCTGCCCGCCGACCTGGGCGGTGAGGAGCTGGTGATGGCGATCAGCCGTACGCCGGCCGCGGAGTATCTCCTGGTCGAGCCGGACGGCTCGCTGGTCGGCGTGCTCGCCACCGCCGACGTCGATAGGGCGTTCCGCGCCGCGGCCCACTAGGGTTCCGGCCGTGTCCGAGCATCCCGACGTACCCCTCGAGGCCTGGTCCGGTGTCCACCGCGGCCCGCTGCGCGCCGGAGAGTGGGTGCGGCTGACCGACAGCAAGGGTCGGCGGCACAACATCTGCCTCGAGGCCGGAAAGCGGTTCTTCTCCAACCGGGGCCACTTCGACCACGACGAGCTGATCGGCCGCGAGGAAGGCTTCACCGTCACCTCCTCGGCCGGCGGGGAGTACCTCGTGTTCCGCCCGCTCCTGTCCGAGTTCGTGGTGTCCATGCCGCGCGGAGCGGCCGTGGTGTACCCCAAGGACGCCGCCCAGATCGTCGCCCTCGCCGACATCTTCCCGGGCGCCGACGTCGTCGAGGCCGGGGTTGGCTCCGGAGCGCTCACTTGCTCGCTGCTGCGCGCGGTCGGACCGTTCGGGTCCGTCTCGTCCTATGAACGGCGCGAGGAGTTCGCGGAGGTCGCCCGCCGCAACGTCCACCAGTTCTTCGGCGCTCCCGACGGCGTCAGCCACCCGGCGTGGCGGCTCACCGTGGGTGACCTCGCCGAGGCGCTGCCCGCGTCGGGTGCCCGCGCCGACCGGGTGATCTTGGACATGCTCGCCCCGTGGGAGTGCCTGGACGCCACCGCCGAGGCTCTGCGACCGGGCGGCATCGTGTGCGCGTACGTCGCCACCACCACCCAGTTGTCGCGGTTCGTCGAGACCGTGCGCGTCCACGGTGGGTTCACCGACCCGCAGGCCTGGGAGTCGTTGGTGCGCGACTGGCACGTCGAAGGCCTCGCCGTACGCCCCGGCCACAAGATGATCGGCCACACCGCGTTCCTCGTCACCGCCCGTCGGATGGCCCCCGGGGAGCGGCCTCCGCTCAAGCGGCGCCGACCCGCGCCCGGCGCCTACGGCCCCGACTACACCGGTCCCCGTCCTGCGGACGTCCCCGTCGACGACACCCCCGACCCGGCCTAGCCCCGCCGTCGAAACCTCCGCGGTTTGGTCACCAACGACGAGTCTTGGCGGCCCGCGGCTGTCGTTGGTGACCAAACCGCAATGGTTCTGTGCGCCCAAATCGTGAGCGACATCGTGAAATGGGGGCTTTCGTCGTCACCGCTCGCGGGTAGGGTCATTCGCACAGGAGGTGGCGCTGATGTCGACATCGGATGGCGTGTCCAACGCGGGTGGTCGCAGCCCTGAGGAGCTCGCGAGCCAGGTCAGGCTCCTGGAGGAGGAGATCTCCGACCTCCGCCGCCGGTTGACCGAGAGCCCCGGGAGCTCCCGTGGGCTGGAGCTGCGTCTCGCGGACACCCAGCGCTCTCTGGCCGGCCTGACCTCGCAGAACGAGCGGCTCGCCCAGACGCTGCGCGAGGCCCGAGACCAGATCATGAAGCTCAAGGAGGAGGTCGACCGGCTCGCTCAGCCCCCCGCCGGCTTCGGCACGTTCCTCGCCCGCAACGAGGACGACTCCATCGACGTGTTCACAGGAGGCCGCAAGCTGCGGGTCAATGTGAGCCCCAGCGTCGACCTCGACACCCTCCAGCGTGGGCAGGAGGTGATGCTCAACGAGGCGTTGAACGTCGTCGCCGCCCTCGACTTCGAAGAGGTCGGCGAGGTGGTGATGTTCAAGGAGCTGCTCGCCGACGGCGACCGCGCCCTGGTGATCGCCAACGCCGACGAGGAGCGCGTCGTACGACTCGCGGAGCCCCTGCGTGGTGACACCATCCGCGCGGGCGACTCGCTGCTGCTCGATTCGCGCGCCGGCTACGTCTACGAGAAGGTGCCGAAGTCCGAGGTCGAGGAGCTCGTCCTCGAGGAGGTTCCGGACATCGCCTACGAGTCAATCGGTGGGCTCGCGGGTCAGATCGAGCAGATCCGCGACGCCGTGGAGCTGCCGTACCTGCACCCCGAGCTCTTCAAGGAGCACCAACTCAAGCCGCCGAAGGGTGTTCTGCTCTATGGGCCTCCCGGCTGTGGCAAGACGCTGATCGCGAAGGCCGTGGCCAACTCCTTGGCGAAGAAGGTCGCGGCGAAGACCGGCCAGGAGGGGAAGTCGTACTTCCTCAACATCAAGGGTCCCGAGCTGCTCAACAAGTACGTCGGGGAGACCGAGCGGCACATCCGCCTGGTCTTCCAGCGAGCACGCGAGAAGGCGAGCGGCGGCACGCCGGTCATCGTGTTCTTCGACGAGATGGACTCGCTGTTCCGCACCCGCGGCTCCGGCGTCTCCTCAGATGTCGAGAACACCATCGTTCCTCAGCTGCTCAGTGAGATCGATGGCGTCGAGCTCCTCGAGAACGTGCTGGTCATCGGTGCGTCCAACCGTGAGGACATGATCGACCCGGCGATCCTGCGCCCGGGTCGGCTGGACGTGAAGATCAAGATCGAGCGTCCCGACGCCGAGTCGGCGCGTGACATCTTCAGCAAGTACCTCCTCACCACGTTGCCGTTGCACGCCGACGACCTCACCGAGTTCGGTGGTGACCGGGATGCGTGCGTGGCGGGCATGATCCGGGCGACCGTCGAGCGGATGTACACCGAGACCGAGGAGAACCGCTTCCTCGAGGTCACCTATGCGAACGGGGACAAGGAGGTCCTGTACTTCAAGGACTTCAACTCCGGAGCCATGATCCAGAACATCGTCGACCGGGCGAAGAAGATGGCGATCAAGGACTTCCTCGATCACGACCAGCACGGTCTGCGGGTCTCGCACCTGCTGCAGGCGTGCGTGGACGAGTTCAAGGAGAACGAGGACCTCCCGAACACCACCAACCCCGACGACTGGGCACGCATCTCCGGCAAGAAGGGCGAGCGGATCGTCTTCATCCGCACGCTCATCACCGGCAAGCAGGGCACCGAACCGGGCCGCTCGATCGACACGGTCGCCAACACCGGTCAGTACCTCTGAGCGCCGTGCCGCCCGGCGGGTTCGGGCGGATCAGAGCGCCTTCCAGGCAGCACGGAAGTGCTGTCGTTTGGTCACCAACCGCAGATGGGATCGCTCCCAAATTGTCGTTGGTGACCAAACGACGGGGATCAACAAGTGGCTGCCTGCTGGCGGGGACTTAACCGGCGGCTTAGGGTCGAACGAGGAGACAGGCGCGGTCTGTCTCACCAAGTCGGGGGAGTCGCCATGATGTTCTGGCTCATCGTTCTCGCTGTCGTCGTCGTCCTGTCCGCCCTCGCCTGGTGGTCCAGCGGCCGCGCGAAGGGGCGCGTGCCGCGGCCGGACCCGGGCGCTGAGACCGGCCGCGGCTGGGCAACCCAGCAAGGGATCATCAACCGCGACAACACCCACGGGACCGGCGGCAGCTTCTGAGCGGTCGGATCAGCCAGCCTGGCTCGCGCCGTCCGTCGTGACGTCCGCGACCAGGGCGTCGAGCCGCGCGAGGAGCGTGGCGGCGTCCACCGTCAGGGCGACACCGGGCGCACCGCCCCCGATGCTGACGGTGCCGCCGATCGACCCGTCCGCGATCACGGGCAAGTGAGACCGGCTCCCGAGCGGCGTGATGGTGCCCCGGACGTAGCCGGTGACGTCGTACGCCGCGGCCGCGCTCGGCATCGACACCCGGTTGACCCCCAGCAGCGCGCGGAGCTTGGGCCACGCGATCTCGCGGTCGCCGGGCACCAGCACGAACCGGTGGTCGCCCTCCTGGACCCGCACGACCATCGTCTTGATGATCTGCCGGGGCTCGATCCCCCGCAGCGCGGCCGCCTCCGCGAGCGAGCCGACCGGACCGTGGCGGGTCACCGTGAACGTGAGGCCGAGCCGGGTCGCCGCGGCGGCGGCACGCTTGGCGCCGGCCTCGCTCACGAGCGGCGCGCGGTGCCGATGAACCCGTAGGCCCAGGGCTCACCGATGCTCGGGACGGCCAGGAGGTTCCTCGCCGTCAGGTCGCGGATCTCCAGCTGAGCGCCGACCAGTTCGGGGACGTCGCGGGTGAGGTGGCAGCCGCCGGCGAGGCGCCGCTGCAGGGGCTCGAGCCGACCCTGCCACCGTGCCACCCGGGCGTCCGGGGCGAGGCCGTGCTCCACGAAGTGGAGGACCCCGCCCGGCCGCAGCACCCGGCGTACCTCGCTCAGGGCACGCTCGACATCGGGGATCGTGCAGAGCGTGAACGTCGTGAGCACCGCGTCGTACTGCCCGTCGGCTGCCGCGAGCCGCTGGCCGTCGAGCCCGGTGCGCTCGACCGGCACCGCCGAGGCGGCCCGCCGCCGCGCGGACATCTCCCAGGCCACGTCGGAGGGCTCCACGGCGTCCACCTGGGTGGTCGAACCCGGGTAGTGGGCCACGTTGAGACCCGTGCCGAACCCCAGCTCCAGGACCCGGCCGGACAGCCCGGCGCACGCCACGACACGCAGCTGCCTCACCTCCGGCCCGGACAGCGAGCGTTCGGTCAGGCGGGGCAGCACGCGGTCGGTCCAGTAGCCCATGCCCCCGAGAGTAGGACGTGTTCCACTCGCGTACGCTCGCAACATGAGCGTGCGCCGGGTCATGGGGACCGAGGTGGAGTACGGCATCGCGGTCCAGGGCCAGCCCCTGGCCAACCCGATGGTGGCTTCCTCACAGGTCGTGAACGCCTACGCCTCGTCCACGGTGAAGGCGCGTCGGGCGCGCTGGGACTTCGAGGAGGAGTCCCCGCTGCGCGACGCCCGCGGGTTCGACATGTCCCGCCAGGTCGCGGATCCCACGCAGCTCACCGACGAGGACATGGGCCTGGCCAACGTGATCCTCACCAACGGCGCCCGGCTCTACGTGGACCACGCCCACCCCGAGTACTCCACCCCCGAGGTCACCACCCCGCTCGACATCGTGCGGTGGGACAAGGCGGGCGAGCAGGTCATGCTCGACGCCGCACGCCGGGCGGGGCAGCTACCGGGCGGACCGCAGATCGTGCTGTACAAGAACAACACCGACAACAAGGGCGCGTCGTACGGCGCCCACGAGAACTACCTGATGCGCCGCTCCACGCCCTTCGGCGACATCGTCCGCCATCTGACACCGTTCTTCGTGAGCCGGCAGGTGATCTGCGGGGCGGGGCGGGTCGGGATCGGCCAGGACGGGCGCGAGGACGGCTACCAGATCAGCCAGCGCGCCGACTTCTTCGAGGTCGAGGTCGGGCTCGAGACCACCCTCAAGCGGCCGATCATCAACACCCGCGACGAACCGCACGCCGACCCGGAGAAGTACCGACGGCTGCACGTGATCATCGGTGACGCCAACCTCTCGGAGGTCGCGACGTACCTCAAGGTCGGGACGGCGGCCCTGGTGCTGGCGATGATCGAGGACCGTTTCATCACCAGTGACCTCACGGTCGACGGCTCCGTGGCGGGCCTGCGCGCGATCTCCCACGACCCGACTCTGCGCCAGACGGTCACCCTGACCGATGGCCGGAAGCTGACCGGCGTGCAGTTGCAGCTCGAGTACCTCGACCTGGCCCGCAAGTACGTCGAGGACCGGTACGGCGCCGACGCGGATGCCCAGACGCTCGACGTGCTGGCGCGGTGGGAGTCGGTGCTCGACCGCCTCGAGCGCGACCCGATGCTGTGCGCGCGCGAGCTCGACTGGGTCGCGAAGCTGAAGCTGATCGAGCAGTACCGCCAGCGCGACGGGCTCGCCTGGGACGACGCCAAGCTCCAGGTCATCGACTACCAGTACTCCGACATCCGCCCCGAGAAGGGGCTCTACCACCGGCTGGTCGCCGCCGGCCGCCTGGAGCGACTCCTCGACGACGCCGCCGTCGACTCGGCGATGCACGACCCGCCCGAGG
This sequence comes from Nocardia sp. 149-1B, assembly GCF_057747975.1. Taxonomy (NCBI): domain Bacteria; kingdom Bacillati; phylum Actinomycetota; class Actinomycetes; order Mycobacteriales; family Nocardiaceae; genus Nocardia; species Nocardia sp. 149-1B. The sequence goes on along the minus strand of NZ_CM173233.1, from coordinate 2,197,858 downwards.
ACACCCGGGCCTACTTCCGTGGCCGATGCCTGGAGAAGTACTCCGACCACGTCGCGGCGGCGTCCTGGGACTCAGTGATCTTCGACCTGCCCGGTCGGGAGTCGCTGCAGCGCGTGCCCACCATCGACCCGTTGCGCGGCAGCAAGGCCCACGTGGGCGATCTGCTCGATCGGTGTGAGACGGCCGAGGAGTTGTTCACCGCTCTCACCCGCTGAGTGGATAGGTTGGGCGTATGGCACAGGAGCAGAAGCAGCCTCGCAAGTCCTCCGAGACAGAGGAGGCGACCCAGGTCGCCCCCGAGAGCGACGTGGCCGAGCGCAAGGAGGCGATCGACAGCGACGTGGACGACATCCTCGACGAGATCGACGACGTGCTCGAGACCAACGCCGAGGACTTCGTGAAGTCGTTCATCCAGAAGGGCGGGGAGTAGGCCTTGAGCGACCCCCGACTTCCGGCCGCGTTCCTGCAGCCGGGCTCCCCGTCGTTCTCCGACTTCCTCGCCGAGCAGGCGCCCGACCTGCTGCCGGGGCGCCGCGCCGTACCTCAGGGACACGCCGGCGACCTCGCGCCCCACGGCACCACGATCGTCGCCGCCACCTTCCCGGGCGGCGTGGTGATGGCCGGCGACCGGCGCGCGACGATGGGCAACATCATCGCCCAGCGCGACATCGAGAAGGTGTTCCCGGCTGATGAGTTCTCCGCGGTCGGCATCGCCGGCTCGGCCGGTCTGGCAGTCGAGATGGTGCGGCTCTTCCAGACCGAGCTCGAGCACTACGAGAAGATCGAGGGCAGCACGCTGTCGATGGACGGCAAGGCCAACCGCCTCGCCGCACTCATCCGCTCCAACCTCGGGATGGCGATGCAGGGCCTGGCCGTCGTACCCCTCTTCGCCGGCTTCGACCTGGCCGCCGACCAGGGCCGGATCTTCAGCTACGACGTCACCGGCGGCCGGTACGAGGAGACGGCGTTCCACTCCGTCGGCTCCGGGTCGTTGTTCGCGCGCGGCTCGCTGAAGAAGCTCTACCGGGCCGACCTGACCGCTGAGCAGACCGTGCAGGCGGTTGTCGAGGCGCTGTACGACGCCGCCGACGACGACTCCGCGACGGGCGGACCCGACGTGACGCGGAGGATCTTCCCGGTGGTGCAGGTGATGACCGCCGACGGTGCCCGACGGATGCCGGACGCCGAGGTGGCCGCGATCGCCGACCGGGTGATCGCCGGCCGGATGAGCAGCCCCGATGGTCCGAACGCCCCGCTGACGACCCACCCCACGGAAGGTGCGTGACCCGATGAGCATGCCCTTCTACGTTTCGCCCGAGCAGCTGATGAAGGACCGGGCGGACTTCGCCCGCAAGGGGATCGCCCGCGGTCGGTCGGTGGTGGCCGTGCAGTACGCCGACGGCATCCTGTTCGCCTCCGAGAACCCCTCCCAGGCGCTGCACAAGGTCTCGGAGATCTACGACCGGATCGCGTTCGCGGCGGTTGGCCGGTACAACGAGTTCGAGAACCTCCGGATCGCCGGCGTCCGGCTGGCCGACATGCGTGGCTACGCCTACGACCGGCGCGACGTCACCGGCCGTGGCCTGGCCAACGCCTACGCCCAGACGCTCGGCACGATCTTCTCCAGCGGGGGTGAGAAGCCGTACGAGGTGGAGCTGTTCGTGGCCGAGATCGGCGACGCCGCTGCCGACGACCAGCTCTACCGGCTGACCTACGACGGACAGGTGGCCGACGAGCACGGGTTCGCGGTGATGGGCGGCGCGGCCGACGTGGTGGCGTCGTACCTCAAGGAGCGGTACGCCGAGGGCGCCTCGGTCGAGGAGGCCCTGAGCCTCGCGGTCGCCGCGCTGGGGCACACCGCCGACGCTCAGGACCGGGTCATCCCCGCGGAGGACCTCGAGGTCGCGGTGCTCGACCGCACCCGCAGCCAGCCGCGCAAGTTCAGCCGGCTCCGGCCGGCCCGGCTCGAGGAGCTCCTCGGCGACCGCGGCCCCTCCGAGCACGCCCCCGAGGACGTCGCACCGGGCTCCGACGAACCTCCCGTCGCTCCGCCGTCCTGATGCCCCGAAACGTCAGTGGTTTGGTCACCAACGACAGACTCCCCGGGTGAACACCTGTCGTTGGTGACCAAACCGCAGAGCTTCTGCCCTGCGGCTCATCCACAGGCCCGGGAGGCGCCCGTTTCGCGGGGCGCGGGACCGCGCAACCTGACGTCATGGGGAAGAAGACGCCGAAGGACGATGGACCGATCCGCGGACAGGTACGACTCGTGGGACACTGGCGGGTCAGCCACGGCCTGTATCTGCGGTTGCGGGAAGACCTGACCGAGGACCAGGAGTTCGTCCGAGAACTCACGGCCTACCTGCTGGTGCTGCCGAAGACGGCTGTGTTCACCCACCTCACTGCGGCTCGGCTGCTCGGGTGGCGGCTGCCCAAGCTGCCGGACCAGGTGCCAGTCTTCGCCGCGGTGAACCAGAAGGACCCCCGGCCCCGCAGGCATGGACTGATCTGCTCCAGGCTGGTGCGCGAGCGCAACCCGGTGAAGCGCATCGACCTGCCGGTGGAGAGCCCCGAGGAGATCCTCCTGAGAATGGCTCGAGACCTGGGCCTGCTCGACATGTTGATCGTCGTCGACTCCGCCCTCGAGAAGGGCGACATCGACCCCGAACGCATGGACAAGCTGCTCGCGAGTCGGCGACCTGGCGTTCGGATGCTCCGCGCGGCCTACGAGATGGCCTCCGGACGGAGCGAGTCTGCCGGGGAGACGGTCCTGCGGACGTTCCACGCCGCGATCGACGTCCCGGTCGAGCCGCAGGTCGAGCTGTTCGACGATCGCGGGAACTCCATCGGTCGTGTGGACCTGGTCGTCACCGGTACGTCGAGGGTGCACGAGTACGACGGAGAGCATCACCGGGACAAGGACCAGCACCGGGTCGACCTGCGTCGCGAGCGCGGCTGGGCGGGCTCGCCGTACACGCGCAGCGGGTATGCGCTCGACGACCTGCTGAACCATCCGGCAGTGACAATGCACGAGATCGACCGTGCGCTGGGCCGGCCGCATGCGGCGCGTCGGCTCAGAAGGTGGCGTCGGTTGGTGGACAACTCCCTCTACTCCGACGCCGGCCGCCGGCGCATCATGAATCGGTGGTGTCGCCAGGACGGCATCGTGGATTGGCACCGAACCGCCTGATCCGGGGCGTGACTTGCGGCGTGAATTGCCGCGCGGTCTGCGTCGTTGGTGACCAAACCGCAAGAATCCTCGGCTACCGCACGCGTGGACAACCACCACGAGCGACCAGGCTGCGCCTAGGCTGAGCGCGTGGACCGGCGGATCTTCGGCATCGAGAACGAGTACGGCGTGACGTGCACGTTCAAGGGCCAGCGCCGCCTGAGCCCGGACGAGGTGGCGCGCTACCTGTTCCGCAAGGTCGTGAGCTGGGGTCGCAGCAGCAACGTGTTCCTGCGCAACGGGGCGCGCCTCTACCTCGACGTGGGTAGCCATCCCGAGTACGCCACGCCCGAGTGCGACGACGTGGTCGAGCTCGTGACGCACGACAAGGCGGGGGAGCGGGTGCTCGAAGGGTTGCTCCTCGACGCCGAGCAGCGGCTTCACGACGAGGGCATCGCGGGCGAGATCTACCTGTTCAAGAACAACACCGACTCGGCCGGCAACTCCTACGGCTGTCACGAGAACTACCTGGTCGGCCGAGCGGGGGAGTTCAGCCGGCTGGCCGACGTACTGATCCCGTTCCTGGTGACCCGCCAGATCATCGTCGGCGCCGGCAAGATCACCCAGACCCCGCGCGGGGCGAGCTACAGCGTCTCGCAGCGTGCCGAGCACATCTGGGAGGGCGTCTCCAGCGCGACCACGCGGAGCCGGCCGATCATCAACACCCGCGACGAGCCGCACGCGGACGCCGAGAAGTACCGCCGGCTGCACGTGATCGTGGGCGACTCCAACATGAGCGAGACCACGACAATGCTCAAGGTCGCGAGCTGCGACCTGGTGCTGCGGATGATCGAGGAGGGCGTGGTGATGCGCGACCTCACCATGGAGAACCCGATCCGCGCGATCCGCGAGATCTCCCACGACGTCACCGGTCGCCGCAAGGTCCGGCTCGCCAACGGCCGGGAGGCCAGCGCGCTGGACATCCAACAGGAGTACCTCTCCAAGGCCCGCGACTTCGTCGATCGTCGTGAGATCAGCACCCCGCTCATCGAGCAGGCCCTCGACCTGTGGGAACGCGGGCTCAAGGCCGTCGAGTCCGACGACCTCGGTCTGGTCGACCGCGAGATCGACTGGGTGATCAAGTGGAAGCTGATCGAGCGGTACCGGGCCAAGCACGGCCTGCCCCTCGGCCATCCGCGGATCGCCCAGCTCGACCTGGCCTACCACGACATCCACCGCGGGCGGGGCCTCTACTACCTGCTCGAGAAGAAGGGTGCGGTGGCCCGGGTGACCACCGACCTCAAGATCTTCGAGGCCAAGTCGGTTCCGCCGCAGACCACGCGCGCCCGCCTGCGCGGCGAGTTCATCCGCCGCGCCCAGGAGCGCCGTCGCGACTTCACCGTCGACTGGGTCCACCTCAAGCTCAACGACCAGGCTCAGCGCACCGTGCTGTGCAAGGACCCCTTCCGCGCGCATGACGACCGGGTCCAACGCCTCATCGACGGCATGTAGCCCGCGCGATTGGCCGTCGTTTGGTCACCAACGACATCAGAACTGCCCCAGGATCTGTCGTTGGTGACCAAACCGCAGAACTTGCGGCCACCCGCGATCAGGCTCCCCTCAGGAGGGAGGGCTAGTGTGTGGCGCGCTGTCCCAGCACCCGAACTGCGAAGGTTGAACTCAGTGTCTCGACGTCTCCGACGCCTCCCCGCCGCCCTGCTGCCGCTGGTCCTCGCGACCACGCTGGTGGCCTGCGGCTCCAGCGACTCCTCCGACGGGGGCGGCGACTCGTCGTCCTCCGACAGCCTCCACGGCATCAAGATCACCGGCGACATCGGCGCGGCGCCGGAGGTGAAGTGGGACGGCAAGCTCGACGTGGACAAGACGGAGACGACCGTCGTCACCGAGGGCGACGGCGACAAGATCGAGGACGGTGACCAGGTCCAGGTCAACCTCTGGATCGGCAACGGCTTCACCCAGAAGCAGGCCTACAGCAGCTACGACACGGGCGGCCAGGAGGAGACCGTGACGGCCAGCGACCAGCTCGCCCCGGTCTTCAAGGACGCCGTGCTCGGCCAGACCATCGGGTCGCGGGTCGCGGTGACGGCCACCGGCAAGGACGCGTTCGGCGACTCCGGCAACACCTCGATCGGGGTCGCGCCGACCGACACGGTCCTGATCATCGTGGACCTGATGAAGCCGTTCACCCCACCGACGCCCAAGGACGTCCCGTCCAGCCAGCTGCCCGGCGTGGTGGAGCAGAAGGGCAAGCCGGTCTCGCTGGACTTCAAGGGCCTTCCCGAGCCCAAGGCCGACGGCGACCTGCTGCGCAGCGTGATCAAGAAGGGTGACGGCAAGACCCTCACCCCCGACATGACCGTGACGGCCAACTACCTCGGCATGGTCTACGGCGCCAAGACGCCCTTCGACGAGAGCTACTCCAAGGGCAAGCCGATCCAGCTGGCCCTGTCGAGCTTCGTCTCGGGCTGGACCTACGGCCTCTCCGGCCTCAAGGTCGGCGACCGGGTGCTGCTGCAGATCCCGCCGTCCCTCGGCTACGGCGCGCAGGAGCAGTCCGGCATCCCCGCGAACAGCACGCTGTACTTCGTCGTCGACATCGTCGACGCCAAGTAGCACCGGCGACGCAGACCGGCGAGGATCAGCGGCATGGCGGTGCACAAGAGCGAGCGTCTGCTCAACCTGCTCATCATGCTGCTGGTCCAGCGTCACTACGTCTCCAAGGACCGGATCCGGTCGATCCTGTACGCCGACTCCAGCACCGACGCGTTCGAGAAGATGTTCGAGCGCGACAAGGAGGAGCTGCGCAGCCTCGGCGTACCGATCGAGGTGGGCAACATGGATGCCTACTTCGACGACGAGCCGGGCTACCGGATCCGGCCCGACGAGTTCGCGCTGCCCGACGTCTCCCTGACGGGTGACGAGGCGGCGGTGATCGGTCTCGCGACCCGGGTCTGGGAGCATGCCCGGCTGGCGGAGGCCACGACGGAGGCGGTCCGCAAGCTGACCGCGCTCGGCCTGCCACTGGACGTGAGCGCGCTCGACATCGCCCAGCCCCGGCTGAGCGCCGACGAGCCGTCGTTCGACGTGTTCTGGGAGGCAACCCAGGAGCGCACCCCGGTCGAGTTCGAGTACCGCCGTGCCGGCGCCACCGCGACCACGACCCGGCACCTGCAGCCGTGGGGTGTCGTGCGCTACTCCGGGCGCTGGTACGTCGTCGGCCTCGACACCGACCGAGGCGAGGAGCGCGTGTTCCGCCTGTCCCGGGTGCAGGGGGAGGCGCGCAAGGTCGGGCAGCCCGCGTCCTACGACGTGCCACCCGGCACCGACGTGCGCGCCACCACCATGCGCCTGGCCCCGGAGCCCAGCACCGGTCGCGCCGTACTCCTCGTGCGTCAGGGATCCGGCCTCGCCCTGCGGCGCGACGCCGAGTCGGTCGAGACCGGCGTCCCCGGACCTGACGACCACACGACCTGGGACCGCGTCACGATCAGCCGCGGCGGACCCGGGGTGGCCGACGAGGTCCTCGGCTACGGCCCGGACGTGTACGTCGAGGAGCCCACGTCACTGCGCGACGAGGTCGTCCAGCGGCTGCGCGCGGTCGTGTCGGAGGCCTCGTGAGCACGCCGGCCGCCAGCGGGGCCAAGGACCAGGTCGCGCGCCTGCTCACCCTGGTCCCGTTCCTGCACAGCCACGGCGAGGTGCGCCTCGATGATGCCGCTGTCGCGCTCGGGATCCCACCCGACCAGCTGCTCAGCGACCTCAAGGTGCTGCTGATGTGTGGGCTGCCCGGCGGCTACCCCGACGACCTGATCGACGTGGACCTCGACGCCCTCGAGGGACCGGAGGCCGACGGCGTCATCCGGGTGTCCAACGCCGACTACCTCTCCCGGCCGCTGCGACTCACACCGACCGAGGCGACCGCGATCATCGTCGCGCTGCGGGCGCTGCGGAGCACCGCCCGGGAAGAGACCCGCGAGGTCGTCGACCGGGCTCTTGCGAAGCTCGAGACCGCTGCCGCCGAGGGGTCGGCGGCCCAGCAGATCGACCCGGGGGAGGACGCCCCCGAACAGCTGGACGCGGCGCTCCTCGAACGTGACCTCCAGGACGCCGTCACGCGGCACCGCCAGGTCCGGCTGTCCTACTACGTGCCCTCACGCGACGAGCAGTCCGAACGCGTCGTCGACCCGCGCGGCCTGGTCACCGCCCACGGGTTCACCTACCTGGACGCCTGGTGCCACAGCGCGGAGGCGCCTCGGCTGTTCCGTCTCGACCGGATCCACGAGGCCGAGGTGCTCGACACCCCGGTGTCCACTGCTCCGGAGCCGCCACGCGATCTCTCCGACGGCCTGTTCACCCGGGCCGAGGACACGACGCTCGTCACCCTCCGCGTCGAGCGGCCCGCCCGGTGGATCGTGGAGTACTACCCCGTGGAGGACGTGCGGCCCCGTCGTGGCGGCGCGCTCGACGTCGACCTCCTCATCGCCGACGAGCGGTGGCTCCAGCGGCTCCTGCTCCGGCTCGCGCCCCATGCGCGGGTGCTCAGCCCGACCGACCTCGACCAAGCGTTCACCCGACGTGCACAGGACACGCTCAGCCTTTACCGCTGACCGGCGTACCATGGCCACGTCACCAACAAGCCCGTGAGGACCCACATGCTCCCGCTCGCCATCGGCGGACTCGGTACGCCCGAGCTGCTCATCATCCTGGCCGTCGTCATCCTGCTGTTCGGTGCCTCCAAGCTGCCGGAACTGGCCCGCGGCAGCGGTCGCGCGCTGCGCATCTTCAAGGCCGAGACCAAGGGCCTGATGGACGACGACCAGCCCGAGGCCACCAAGACGGCCGAGCAGCGTGAGCTGGAGTCCCGGCAGGCCGAGCTCGATCGCCGCCAGGCCGAGCTCGACGCCGAGCGCGACCGCCTGCACCGCCCCGACAGCGCCTGACCCGGCGTCCCACCCGTTGTCCCTCAGCGGAGTCTTCGACTACTTCTCCGGCCGCCCGCACCACCCCGTGGGCGAAGACGGCCGGATGGCGCTCTCCGACCACCTGCGTGAACTCCGCGCCCGGCTGCTGAAGTCGGTGCTGTTCCTCGTCTTGGCGTTCACGGTGGCCCTGTTCTTCTTCGAAAGACCTCACGACGGCCTCCTGGGCCTTGTGCTGGGTCCCTACAACGACGCCCGCGAGATGCTCGGCGCCAAGGTCCAGACCAAGGCGTACGTGGCAGGCGCCACGGGCCCGCTGATGCTGCAGCTGAAGCTGTGCGGCATCGCCGCGATTGTCGTCTCCAGCCCGTACTGGCTGTTCCAGATCTGGGCCTTCGTCGTCCCAGGCCTGCACGCGCAGGAGCGGAAGTGGACCCGGATCTTCGCCGCGATCGCCGGCCCGCTGTTCATCGTGGGCGTGGGGACCGGCTACTACGTCCTCCCGCGGGGTCTCGAGGTCCTCATCGGCTTCACCCCGGCCGGGCTGGACAACCTCGTCGAGTTCGGTGACTACTTCTCCTTCCTCACCCGCATGCTGTTGGTCTTCGGCATCGCGTTCGAGATCCCGCTGTTCGTGGTCATGCTCAACCTCGCCGGGGTTGTCAGCGGCAAGGCCCTGGGGCGCTACCGCCCGTGGATCATCCTCGGCACCTTCGTGTTCGCGGCGGTCGCGACCCCGTCCACGGACCCGTTCTCGATGACGATGCTGGCGATCCCGATGCTCGTGCTGTTCCTGGTCGCGGAGGTCATCGCCCGGGCCGTCGACCGCGCCCGCGGACGGCGCCGGCCGAGCACCGATCAGTGGGCCGACGACGAGGTCTCGCCCCTGTGACGGTCGCAGCGAGCTTCGGGGCGATCGACCCGTTCGACCTGCCCGAGTGGCTCGGTGAGGCCGAGGTGACGTGGACAGCCGAGAGCGGCGTACGCCGGGGCCACACGGTCCTGGGCCTGCTCACCGGCCCCGGCCACGAACCGGTCCCGTGCGACCTGCTCGCGGTCGATCCGGCGTACCCCGCCCCGGTCGCCACGGAGACCGTCCGGCACGACGCCCACCAGGCGTGGCGGCACGGGCAGGTGCTGACGGTGACCCGCGAGGGACGGCTCACGCTGGCGGTGCCTGGTACCGGATTCACCGCCGACCTGGTCCTCGAGGCCGTGGGTCGCCTCGCGCTCGCGGTCGGCGCCTCGGTCGATCGCTACTCCGTGCTGCTGCGGATCGGCGTCGAGAAGCCCTAGTCTCACCCGCGTGACGGACCGCGACATCGCGCTGCTGACGAACCCGACCGCGGGCAAGGGCCGAGGCGGGCGCTACCGCGACGTCGCCCTGCCCCGCCTCCGGGCCGCCGGACTCACCGTCCGCAACCTCGCCGGCCGGGACGCCGCCGAGGCCCAGGACCTCGCCCACCAGGCCGTGGCCGACGGGGTCGACGCCCTGGTCGTCGTTGGCGGCGACGGGATGGCCCACCTCGCGGTCCAGGCGCTCGCCGGCACTGGCATACCGCTCGGCCTGATCCCCGCCGGCACAGGCAACGACGTCGCCCGCTACTTCGGCGTACCCCGCAAGGACCCCGCGGCCGCCGCCGACGTGGTGCTCGCCGGGCGCACCCGCACCGTCGACCTGGCGCGCAGCGGCACCCAGCACTTCGTGACGGTCCTGGCCGCCGGCTTCGACGCGATCGTCAACGAGCGCGCCAACAAGATGACCTGGCCCAAGGGGCAGATGCGCTACAACATCGCCACCCTCGCCGAGCTGCGCACGTTCCGTCCGATCCCGTACACCCTCGACCTGGACGGCCAGACCCGCACCCTGGAGGCGATGCTGGTCGCGGTCGGCAACGGCCCCTCCTTCGGCGGTGGCCTGCGGATCACCGAGGGCGCGCTCCTCGACGACGGGCTCCTCGACGTGGTGATCATCAAGCCGATGACCAAGACCGGGCTGGTGCGCACCTACCCGAAGCTGTTCAAGGGCACCCACGTCACGCACCCGCAGTACGAGCACCACCGGGTCCGCAAGGTCACGGTCGCGGCGCCGGGCATCGTGTCGTACGCCGACGGCGAGCGCTTCGGCGCACTGCCGTTGACCGTGGCGTGTGCTCCCGGGGCGTTGACGGTCCTCACGTAGGTTGGACCACATGAGACTCACCCCACCGAGTCGAGTGCTTCCCGCCCTGCGCTCCTCCAGCTCACGACTCGGCGGGGACCCCGAGTGACGGACGACCTGAGTCCGTCCGAGCGGTACGCCGACTACCGCAAGGCCCGCTTCCACCCCGTCCTGCGCGACTTCCGCGCCCTCTACGACTTCGCGCTCGACGACTTCCAGGTGCGCGGCTGCCAGGCGATCGAGGAGGGCCGAGGCGTCCTCGTCGCGGCCCCGACCGGGTCGGGCAAGACGATCGTCGGGGAGTTCGCCATCCACCTGGCGCTCGAGACCGGGCGCAAGGCGTTCTACACCACCCCGATCAAGGCGCTGTCGAACCAGAAGTACAACGACCTCGTCGCGCGCTACGGCCCCGACCAGGTCGGACTGCTGACCGGTGACAACGTCGTCAACGGGGAGGCACCGGTGGTCGTGATGACCACCGAGGTGCTCCGCAACATGCTGTACGCCGGCTCCCGCACCCTGCTCGGCCTCGGCTTCGTCGTCATGGACGAGGTGCACTACCTCGCCGACCGCTCCCGGGGCGCGGTGTGGGAGGAGGTGATCATCCACCTGCCGGAGTCGGTCTCCCTGGTCTCCCTGTCCGCGACCGTCTCCAACGCCGAGGAGTTCGGCGAGTGGCTCGAGACCGTCCGCGGCGACACCACCACGATCGTGGAGGAGCGCCGCCCGGTGCCGCTCTACCAGCACGTGATGGTCGGCCGCCGGCTGCTCGACCTCTTCGCCTCCTCCGACGTCGACGCGGCCGCCGGCTTCGTCAAGGAGGGCGCACCGGTCAACGACGAGCTCGTCAAGATCGCGCGCGACGACTGGGCGAGCAGCAGGATCCGTGACCGGCGCAGCCCACGCGGCCGCTCCAAGCCGGGCCAGAAGAGCGCGGGGCAGAAGAACGTCGGCAACGGCCGCCGGGTGTGGATCCCGAGTCGCCCCGACGTCATCGAGCGCCTCGAGCGCGAGGGGCTGCTGCCGGCCATCATGTTCGTCTTCAGCCGGGTCGGTTGCGACGCCGCCGTCACCCAGTGCCTCAACGCAGGTGTCCGGCTCACCTCGCCGAAGGAGCGCGACGAGATCTACGCCTACGTCGAGGAGGCGTGCCGCGACCTGCCCGAGCAGGACCTGCACGTGCTGGGCTACCACGACTTCCTCGACGGCCTGACCCGCGGCGTGGCCGCCCACCATGCCGGCATGCTGCCGGCGTTCAAGCAGTGCGTCGAGGAGCTGTTCGTGCGCGGCCTGTGCAAGGTCGTCTTCGCCACCGAGACCCTGGCGCTCGGCATCAACATGCCGGCGCGCACCGTGGTGATCGAGAAGCTCAGCAAGTGGAACGGCGAGACCCACGCCGACATCACGCCAGGGGAGTACACCCAGCTCACGGGGCGCGCCGGCCGGCGCGGCCTCGATGTCGAGGGTCACGGCGTGGTGCTGTGGCAGCCCGGCATGAACCCGCGCGAGGTGGCCGGACTGGCCTCCACCCGCACCTACCCGCTGCGGTCGTCGTTCCGCCCGTCGTACAACATGGCGATCAACCTCGTGCACCAGTTCGGCCGCGAGCGCGCCCGCGAGCTGCTCGAGCAGTCCTTCGCCCAGTTCCAGGCCGACAAGGCCGTGGTCGGTCTGGCTCGCCAGCTGCGCAAGAGCGAGGATGCGCTCGCCGGCTACCGGGAGGCGGCCACCTGCCACCTCGGCGACTTCATGGAGTACGCCGAGCTGCGCCGGCGGATCAGCGAGGCCGAGAAGGGTGCCAGCCGGGCCAAGCGTGCCGACCGGCGCGAGGAGGCCGTGGAGTCGCTGCGCGCGTTGCGTCCGGGCGACGTGATCGAGGTCCCCACCGGCAAGTTCGCCGGGTTCGCGGTCGTGGTCGACCCGGGGTGGTCGGAGGAGGGGCCGCGCCCGTACGTCGTCACCGCCGACCGCCAGGCGCGCCGGCTGGCGATGATCGACTTCCCGACGCCCGTGACGGCGCTGGCGCGCCTGCGGATCCCCAAGAACTTCAGCGGGCGCAACCCGCAGATGCGCCGCGACCTCGCCTCGGCGCTGCGCTCGCGCACCCACGACCTCACCCCGCCGCCGCCGGGGAGGGCGCCCGCCCAACGCGACCCGGTGCGCACCCACGCCGACGAGGAGGTCGCCCGGCTGCGGGCCGAGCTCAAGTCGCATCCCTGCCACGACTGCCCCGACCGCGAGGACCACGCCCGCTGGGCCGAGCGGTACTTCAAGCTCGACCGCGACGCCCAGACGCTCAAGCGGCGCGTGGAGCAGCGCACGAACACCGTCGCGCGGCAGTTCGACCGCGTCTGCGACGTGCTCACCGCCCTGGACTACCTGAGCGGCGACGGCGCCGAGTCGCGCGTCACCGAGCGCGGCGCCCACCTGCGGCGGATCTACTCCGACATGGACCTGCTCGCCGCGGAGTCCATGCGGCTCGGGCTCTGGGACGACCTCGCACCCTCCGGCCTGGCCGCCGCCCTCTCGGTTCTGGTCTTCGAGGCCCGCAGGCCCGATGACGCCTCCTCGCCACGCATCCCCGGCGGGGCGGTGCGCGAGGCGATCGGCGAGATGGTGAAGCTGTGGGGGAGCCTCGATGCGTTGGAGCGCGACCACAAGCTCGACTTCCTGCGCCAGCCCGACCTCGGGTTCGCCTGGGTCGCCTACCGCTGGGCCGAGGGCGACGCGCTCGACGACGTACTGGTCGCCAGCGACCTCGCCGCGGGTGACTTCGTCCGCTGGATGAAGCAGCTGCTCGACCTGGGCGGCCAGGTCGCGGACGCCGCCGGGGCGTCTCCGCTGCGCGAGACCGCTCGGGAGATGATCCGCGCGATGCGCCGCGGCGTGGTCGCCTACTCCTCGCTCACCGACGACGAGTGACTACCCGGCGACGCGGACGGCCTCACCGACCGGCACCTCGCCGTTGACGAGGTTCCACTGCCGACCGATGGTGGCCGGTACGTCGAGGACCGCAGCCACCACGGCCGCGACATCGGCCCGGGTCACGTCGCCACGCACGACATCGGGACCGAGCGCCACCCGGCCCGTGCCGGGGTCGTCGGTGAGCCGGCCCGGACGGATGATCGTCCAGTCCAGGTCGCTGGCGCGCAGTGCCGCGTCTGCGTCGCGCTTGGCCCCGACGTACGCCCTCCACACCTCGCCGGTGTCGTCGGGCAGCGGGTCGTCGACCCCGATCGCGGAGATCTGCACGAACCGGCGGATGCCGGCTGCCTGTGCGCCCTCGATCGACTTCAGGGAGCCCTCGAGGTCGACGGTGCGCTTGCGCTCGATGTTGCCATCGGGGCCGCCGCCCGCGGCGAAGACCACCGCCTCGCAGCCGGCGAACGCCGCGCCGAAGTCACGTGCGCCCTGGTGCTCGATGTCGAGGAGCCGGACCTCGGCGCCGCGGGACTCGAGCTCCTCGCGATAGTCCTCGGTCCGCACCAGCGCCACCGGGTCGTGGTCGGCCCTGCGGAGGAGGTGGATGAGCTGGCGGGCCACCTGGCCGTGGCCACCGACGATCGCGATCCGAGTCATGCCTTCACCGTACGAGACCCGCGGTTGGGCGATACGGTGCGACGTACGTCACATCGCGTCATCCTGGGGAGGGAGGGCGTCATGCCAGAACGGACCGACCTGCTCGTCGTCGGCGCGGGGCCGTACGCCTACGCGACCGCGGCGTACGCCGGAAGCCGGGGGATCGACACCCACGTCGTGGGCGTGCCGATGGCGTCCTGGCGCGACCAGATGCCCCGCGACATGTACCTGCGCTCCGGTCCCGACTGGCACCTGGACGCGACCGGGGAGCACACGTTCGCGGCGTACTTCGAGGAGCACGGTCTCGACCCCGGGGAGCACGACCCGATCCCGATCGGGGTGTTCCTCGACCACACCGAGTGGTTCGCCGCGGCCAAGGGCCTCCACCCCGATCCGCGTCTCGTCGCCGACCTGGCCAAGCCGGACGGCCGCTTCGTGGCGACCATGGCCGACGGGTCCACCATCTCGGCCGAGCGCGTCGTCGCCGCCCCCGGGGTCGGCTACTTCGCCCAGCTGCCCGAGTGGCACGCCTCGGTGCCGGCCGATCGGCGGTCGCACACCAGCTCGCTCGTGTCCTTCGAGGCCCTGGCTGGCCGCCGGGTCGCCGTGATCGGGGGACGGCAAAGCGCCTACGAGTGGGCGGCCCTGCTGTGCGACCACGGCGCCGAGCGCGTCGACGTCGTCCACCGTCACGACACCCCGGACTTCGCCAAGGTCAGCTGGTCCTTCGTCGACGAGTACGTCGACCAGACGCTGGCCCACCGCGGGTGGTGGCGTGGCCTGGCCGCCGACGACCAGGCCGCGATCGCGCGGAAGTTCTGGGAGGTCGGCCGGCTGACGCTGGAGCACTGGCTCGTGCCCCGGCTCGATCCCACGGTCGTCCAGCGGCACCCCCGTTCGGAGGTCGTCGCCGTCTCGGCCTCCGGAGCCGCTGTGAGCCTGACTCTGAGCGACGGATCGGTGCTCGAGGTCGACCACGTCGTCTTCGCGAGCGGCTACCGAGCCGACCTCTCGCGGGTGCCCTACCTGGCTGGGGTCCTGGACCGGGTTGCCGTCACCGACGGCTTCCCGGACCTCTCGGAGGGGTTCGAGACCACCCTGCCGGGGCTCTCGATCGTCGGCTTCGCCGCCACCCGCGACTTCGGACCGTTCTACGGCTTCACCAAGGGCTGTCCCTCCGCCGCCCAGCTCGTCGTCGACGAGATGCTTCGCTGAGCAACCCCGCCGACCCAGGTGCCCGGAAATCATGTCGTTTGGTCACCAACGACAACTTTCGGGACGCGAGATCTGTCGTTGGTGACCAAACCGCAGCGATTCAGCGCCGCGCCTCGGCTCCAGGCCGCCCGCTCGCAACTGTCGCCGTTTGGTCACCAACGACAAGAGTCAGGCCGGCGGATCTGTCGTTGGTGACCAAACGACGGGGATTCAGCCGCCGACGAGGACGGTGGTGAGGCGCTGGACGGGGCTCTCGAGACCCCAACGGTGGGCGAGCTCGGCGACGCGGGGGAGGTCACGGGGCTCGGGGGGCAGCGCGGTCTCAGGTGCACCCAGGTCGAGGTCTCGGGCGACGGCGACGACCTGAGGGGCGACGGAGAGGTAGTCGGCCGCGCCCTTGATCTTGGCGCGAGGGCCGGGGGCGAGGTCGGAGTCGGGGTCGGCCGCGGCGGCGAGGATGCCGTCGATGTCGCCGAAGCGGCCGAGCAGGGTCGCGGCGGTCTTGTCGCCCACACCGGCCACGCCGGGCAGGCCGTCGGATGCGTCGCCGCGGAGCGTGGCGAAGTCGGCGTACTGCCGAGC
This sequence comes from Nocardia sp. 149-1B, assembly GCF_057747975.1. Classification (NCBI taxonomy): domain Bacteria; kingdom Bacillati; phylum Actinomycetota; class Actinomycetes; order Mycobacteriales; family Nocardiaceae; genus Nocardia; species Nocardia sp. 149-1B. Next base: position 2,182,212 of record NZ_CM173233.1, on the reverse strand, counting down.
GTCGACGGCGTACTTGCTGCGCACCCAGTCGTTGGTGACCCGCTCGTGGTTGCCGACACCGCGGGCGATGTAGAGCACCCGCACGTCAGCCTCGTCGTCGACCAGCTGGAACAGGTCACGGTCGCCGGTGACGATGTCCACCGGCGACCGCGCCTGAGCGGCCAGCGAACCGATCACATCGTCGGCCTCGTAGCCGTCGGCGCCCAGCACGCAGATCCCGAACGCGTCGAGGACCTCGCGGATGATCGGCACCTGCACCTCGAGCGGGTGCGGCACCTCCTCGACGTCCGGTGCGCCGGTGCGCTCCGCCTCGACCCGGTGCGCCTTGTACGACGGCAGCAGGTCGACCCGCCACTGCGGACGCCAGTCGTTGTCCCAGCACGCGACCAGGTGCGTGGGCCGGTAGTCGCCGACCAGCCGGGAGATGAAGTCGAGCAGGCCACGCACCGCGTTGACCGGCGTGCCGTCAGGGCCCTTGATCTCCGGGACCCCGTAGAACGCCCGGAAGTACATCGAGGCGGAGTCGAGAAGCATCAGGCGCCCGGGCTGGTCCGTCACGACCCGCATCCTGCCACGCGCCGCTACGCTGACGGCGTGAGCCAGTCCGAACTCGAAGGCACCGACCGCAAGATCCTGGACCTGCTTGCCAATGACGGGCGGATGTCGTTCACCGACCTGGGCAAGGCCACCGGGCTCTCCACCTCCGCGGTCCACCAGCGGGTCAAGCGGCTCGAGGGCCGGGGCCTGATCAAGGGGTACGGCGCCACCATCGACCACGAGCAGCTCGGGCTGCCGCTCACGGCGTTCATCTCGATCCGGCCGATCGACCCCTCCCAGCCCGACGACTCCCCGGAGCGGGTGCGCGGCATCCCCGAGATCGAGTCGTGCTGGTCGGTCGCCGGCGACGAGTCGTACATCCTCAAGGTCCGCGTCGGCACGCCGACCGATCTGGAGGACCTGCTCGCCCGCATCCGCGCGGCCGCCAACGTCTCGACCCGCACCACGATCGTGCTCTCGACGCCGTACGAAGGTCGCTCGATCACCTGAGTCCGCAGCGCCAGGTCGCTCGAGAACCCTGTCGTTTGGTCACCAACCACAGGTTCTGGACGCCGGGGAGTGTCGTTGGTGACCAAACGACGGCAATTCGACCGGCCGGCCAGGGGCGGGCGCCGGGACGGCCCGGCGGGTCAGTCGAGGGCGTGCTCGGCCCACCACGCCTGGCCGGAGGCCGGCAGGGTGTGGATCGGGTCGTAGTACTCATAGGTCCGCGACAGCGCATCGGCCGCGCTCTCGCCGTCGACCTCGATCGAGGTGCGGTAGTTCTTGGTCCAGTAGGAGATGCCGCGCTCGGTGTCGTAGTCGGCGATCTGGTGGACCCAGCGCTTGCCGACGAACGGCACGTCGCACACGATCCGCGGGGTCGCGAAGCCCGGCAGGTAGCCCATGATGTGGTGCTGCAGCCCCTGCGCGTCGGCGACCGAGACCCGCCAGTGCTCCGAGAACGGGATCATGTCGCACATGTAGAAGTAGTAGGGCATGACCTGAGCGCCGTCGAGGAGCCGGAAGCACAGGTCGAGGAGCGCGTGCGGGTCGGCATTCACACCGTTGAGCAGCACCCCCTGGTTGCGCACGTCGCGTACGCCGGCCTCGAACATCGCTCCGGCCGCCTGGGCGACCAGCGGGGTGATGGAGTTGGCGTGGTTGGCGTGGGTGTGGATCGCGATCGAGACCCCGCGCGAGCGGGCCACTCCCGCCACCCGCGCCATGCCGGCGCGGACGTCGTCCTGCAGCCAGTGCTGGGGGAGGCCGACCAGCGCCTTGGTGGCCAGACGGATGTCGCGGATGTTCTCGATCTCGAGCACCTGGGTCAGGAAGTCCTCGAGCCGGGGCCACGGCATGTTCGCCACGTCGCCACCGGAGACGACCACGTCGCGCACCTGAGGCGTACGACGCAGGTAGTCGAGCATGTCGCCGAGCCGGTCGTTGGGCTTGGCCACGAACTTCAGCTTGTCGATGACGGGCGTGGAGTTGCCGACCAGGTCCATCCGCGTGCAGTGCCCGCAGTACTGCGGGCAGGTGGGGAGCAGCTCGGCGAGCACCTTGGTGGGGTAGCGGTGGGTGAGGCCCTCGGCCACCCACATGTCGTGCTCGTGCAGCGAGTCACGGGTGGCGTGCGGGTGTGAAGGCCAGTCGGTGCGCCGGTCGGAGAACACCGGGATCATGTAGTGCCGCACCGGGTCGGCGTAGAACGCGTCGGTCAGGGAACCCGGCCCGGCAGGCACCGCCTCGGGCATCATCGTGTTCATCATCTGCGGCGGCACGAGCATCGACATCGTCGCCCGCTCGGCCTGGTCGCGCTCGAGATCGGCGTAGAAGCGCTCGTCGACCAGGTCGCCGAACAGCTCGCGCAGCTGCTTGAGGTTCTTCACGCAGTGAGCGCGCTGCCACTGCACCGACTCCCACTCGAGGCGGGTGACGTCGCGCCACCCGGGGAAGCGGGTCCAGTCCGGCTCGACGAGCTCGGCGCGCCGGTAGGCGTAGGGCTGGTCGTTGCGTCCCTCGACCAGGGAGGCGATGGAGGTCTCGATGCTCATCGTGGGGCTCCTCGGAGGCGCCGGGTGGGTGCGGTCGGCGCGCCGGTTGTGTCCGTCGCGCCCTGTCTGCCAGAGTAGGAGAAGATCATCCTGTCTGTCCAAAGCAACACCGCATCTTTTCCTGTCAGATCGAGTATTCATCGGAGGACGCGCCGTGACGACGCCCCGCGCCAGCGATCCCACCGGCCTGCACCGGGTGCTCGACACGGTGTCGGGAGGCGGCGCCCGGCTGCCCCAGGCCGCCGAGCGGCTCGACACCCGTCGCGAGCTCTGGCCCGACGAGGTGCGCGTGCGGGTCGAGCGGCTCAACCTCGACGCGGCGTCGTACCGCCAGCTGGAGCGCAAGCACTCCGTGGCCGGCAGGGTCGACGGTGACGCGGTCCGGGCCGAGGTCCGCGAGATCGTCGGCCGCCGCGGGAAGATGCAGAACCCCGAGACCGGCTCGGGCGGGATGCTCGTCGGCACGGTCGAGGAGGTCGGGGCGGACTCGCCGCTGGGCCTCACGGTGGGCGACCGGGTTGCGACGCTGGTCTCCCTGACCCTGACCCCGCTCGTGATCGAGGACGGGCTCGCCCGGTGGGACGGCCTGGGGGAGCAGGTGCCGTGCGACGGGTACGCCGTGCTGTTCGGCCGCTCCATCGCCGCGGTCCTGCCCGACGACCTCGCCCCTGAGCTCAGCCTCTCGGTGATGGACGTGTGCGGAGCGCCCGCCCTGACGGCCCGGGTCGTCGGTTCGTACGCCGAGCCCGTGGTGGCCGTCGTGGGCGGTGCCGGCAAGTCCGGCTCGTTGAGCCTGGCCGCCGCCCGGGCAGCCGGCGCCCGCCGCGTCATCGGGGTCGTGCCGCACCAGGCCGAGGCCGACCTCCTGCGCGAGTCGGGCCTGGCGGACGAGGTCGTGATCGCCGACGCCCGCGACGCGATCGCACTGCGCGACGCCGTCACGAGCGCCGGCGGACCGGCCGACGTCACCGTCGTGTGCGTCGACGTCCCCGGCTGCGAGGGCGGCGCGATCCTCGCTACCGCCGAACGCGGCACCGTGGTGTTCTTCTCCATGGCCACGTCGTTCTCCGCGGCCGCACTCGGCGCCGAGGGCCTGGCCGCCGACGTCACGATGCTGATCGGCAACGGTTACGCCCCCGGGCACTCGGCGTACGCCCTGGAGCTGCTGCGAGAGACCCCGGGCGTACGCAGCCTGTTCGAGAGGAGGATGGGATGAGCGGCACCCCGCGCGACAAGCTCGGTCTGGACCCGGCCACCGTCAAGCAGGCCCGCGCGCTGGCGCGCAAGGCCGGACGGCCGATCGTGACGATGGCCAAGAACCACACGACCGTGGCGGTCGAGCGCGCCACCCTGCGCCTTGCCGGCCTCGAGGGCGCCGACCCCGACGGCACACCCTGGGTCAACCGCCTCCTGGACGTCGTCCGTGCCGACCTCGCCGACGACGGCGGCCTCGAGCACGGCGTCGCGCTCCCCGTCTGGGACGCCCTGCTGCGCGGCGAGGCCGACGACCTGGTGACGCTGGCGGAGAAGGCGTCGGCCGGGTCGGTCCGGTTCCGGCTCCCCGACGGCAAGGACGCCGAGCGCGCTCGCCGGGCCTCGCGGCAGCAGGTCGGCCGCGGCATCAAGCTCATCGACCGGCGCCGCGCCGAGCGCGACCGGCTGATCCGGCGCTACGGCGACGCACCCCGCACACCCTGGATCTACCTGATCGTCGCCACCGGCGACATCTACGAGGACATCCCGCAAGCCCAGGCCGCGGCCCGGGCCGGGGCCGACGTGATCGCGGTGATCCGCTCCACCGGCCAGAGCCTGCTCGACTTCGTGCCCGAGGGCGCGACCCGTGAAGGATTCGCCGGCACCTACGCCACCCAGGAGAACTTCCGGCTGATGCGAGCCGCGCTCGACGAGTCGAGCAAGGAGCTCGGCCGCTACGTGCGGCTGACCAACTACGCCTCGGGGCTGTGCATGCCCGAGATCGCGGCCTTGGCCGGCATGGAGCGGCTCGACATGATGCTCAACGACTCGATGTACGGGATCCTGTTCCGCGACATCAACCCGGTGCGCACGTTCGTCGACCAGCGCTTCAGCCGTCAGGTCCACGCCCGGGCCGGCATCATCATCAACACCGGTGAGGACAACTACCTCACCACCGCCGATGCCGTGGAGGCCGCGCACACGGTCACCACCAGCCAGCTCCTCAACGAGTACTTCGCCAAGGAGGCGGGCCTCGAGGACTGGCAGCTCGGTCTCGGCCACGCCTTCGAGATCGACCCCGAGGTGCCCGACTCCTTCCGGCTCGAGCTCGCCCACGCCCTGTTGGCGCGCGAGCTGTTCCCGAAGGCTCCGCTGAAGTGGATGCCTCCCACGCGGCACATGACCGGGGACGTGTTCCGCGGATACCTCCTCGACGGGTTCTTCAACCTCGTCGGGGCGCTCACCGGGCAGGGCATCCTGCTGGTCGGGATGATGACCGAGGCGGTCGTGACGCCGTGGATCTCCGACCGCGACCTCGCGCTGCAGAACGTCCGCTACGTCATGAACGCCGCCGGCAACCTGCACCAGGACTTCCGCCCCGAGCCGGAGGGCTTCATCGTGCAACGCGCCCGCCAGGTGCTGGCCGAGTCGATCGACCTGCTCGACCGGATCGCCGACGACACGCTGCTCAACGCGATCGCCGACGGCACCTTCGGCCTGATGAAGCGGCCCGCCGACGCCGGCAAGGGCCTCGACGGCGTGGCACGCAAGTCCAGCTCCTACTTCAACCCCGCCAGCGAGATCCTCGAGGCCCAGGCATGAGCGAGCTCATTCGTCCGTACGGCGACACCACCGGTGACGGCATGGTGCAGATCAGCTTCACCCTCCCGATCAACGGGGAGGGCGACCACCTCAAGGTGGCTGAGGGTGCCGCCGCCCAGCTCGCCAACAAGATGGGCATGGACCCCGCACTGGTCGTGCACGCCAAGCCCATGGGGCCGGACTTCACGTTCTTCGTCGTCTACGGCCGGGTCAACCACCTCGTCAACGTCGACGAGGTCGTGGTCGTCGAGCGCGACTTCCCGCTGCTGACGCCCAAGGAGGCCAACGCCGCGATCAAGCGGGCACTGCGTCGCCGGCTCGTGGTCGTCGGCGGCTGCATCGGCACGGATGCCCACACCGTCGGGATCGACGCGATCCTCAACATCAAGGGGTTCGCGGGGGAGAAGGGCCTGGAGTACTACCGCGAGCTGAAGGTCGTGAACCTCGGCGCTCAGGTCTCGGTGCCGCAGCTCGTCGAGCGGGCGCGGGCCGAGAAGGCGGACGCGGTGCTCGTCTCCCAGGTCGTCACGCAGCGCGACGCCCACCTGCTCAACACCCGAGAGATGTCCGCGGCGTTCCGCGAGGCCTACCCCGCCGAGCGCCGTCCGCTGCTCGTCGTCGGAGGGCCGCGGTTCGACGAGTCCATGGCCGCGGAGCTCGGTGTCGACCGGGTCTTCGTCCGCGGTACGACGCCGGCCGAGGTGGCCTCCTACCTCGTCCACCGGCTGGCACGGAAGGGAGTCGCAGCATGAGCGCAGAGACCGGGACCCGGGTGGTGCACCGCCGTTACGTGCCGTACTCGCACGCCCACTACGCCGGCAACTTGGTCGACGGGGCCTACAGCCTGGGGCTCTTCGGCGATGTCGCCACCGAGATGTGCATCCGCACCGATGGCGACGAGGGCCTGTTCGCGTCGTACTCCGACGTCCAGTTCCGCGCCCCCCTCCGGGCCGGAGACGTCCTGGAGATCAGCTGCGAGCTCGTGCGGGTCGGCACCCGTTCACGGGTCATGGAGTTCGCCGTCCACGTGGTGGCGCGTGGCGCCGCCACGGCCGAGCGGCCCGGAGCGGCCGAGGTCCTGACCGAGCCGCTGCTGGCGACGACGGCGACCGGGACGGTCGTCGTACCGGGCTGACGCCTCGATCCTCGGCGCGTCGGCGGCGACACGCCGAAGACGGTTCGAAATCGTTGAGATTTTCCTCGGCCGGGACACGTCCGTGACCTGCGATTTCATGCGTTCTCGCAGGTCATTGGCAGGTTGACAGCCAGCCACTCGGCGATCCAGTGTGTGCCGTCCGCCCATGCAGATCGTGGCCGGCGAACCGACGTCCGAGTGGCCGGGTCGGAGGATGGCAGTGCCAACCATCCGTCCACCTGGTCCGCGGAGGTCGGTCCGCTCCGCGAGGACGGATACGGAAGGGACTCGTATCCCCTAGACAACAGTCACGTTCTCGACAGCCAGTCGGCGTCGTGCTGGTCCGAAGGGTGCGGCTCCCTTCCGTGATCTGCAAGGTCGGGGGCCGCACGGCAGTGCGCCCCGGGCCAGCGGTGGGGCGGAACCGGTCCGACGGGGGTCGGACCGGTATTTTCTTCTCGTGCCCGCCCGACTCCTCCTCGCCCTGCTGTCGGGTGCTGCGCTGTCCCTGGCGTTCGAGCCGGTCGCGGTCCCCGTGGTCATCCCGTTCGCGGTCGCGGGGTTCGTGCTCTCGGTCCGGGGTCTGCGGGTCCACCTCGCCCTCCTGACCGGGCTGGCCTTCGGCCTCGGCTTCGAGCTGTTCCTGCTGTTCTGGATGCGCACTGTCGGCCCGGACGCCTGGATCGGGCTCGCGATCTGGCAGTCGGTGTACTTCGCGGTACTCGGCGCAGGTGCGGCATTGCTCCAGCGACACCGGCTGTGGCCGCTCTGGGTCGCCGCCGGCTGGGTGAGCACCGAGATCTGGTACGGCACCTGGCCGTTCAGTGGGATGCCCTGGGGCCGGCTGGCCTTCGCCGTGGTCGACACCCCGCTGGCCGACGCGCTGCCGTGGATCGGCTCGACCGGTGTCAGCCTCGTGGCCGCCCTGGGCGGCACCCTGCTCTCCTGGGTCGTCGTCGAGCACGGCCGCGCCCGGCTGGTCGCCGCCGGGTTGCTCGTGGCGCTCATCGCGGCCGGCCTCCTGCTCCCGCAGGTCGTCGCCTGGAAGGTGGAGCCGCAGGGCACGGCAACGGTCGCTGTGGTCCAAGGCGACGTACCCGGGAACGGCGACGACATCCTCTACGACTTCCGGCAGGTGACGCAGAACCAGGTGGACGTCACCGTCCAGCTCGCCCGCGACGTCGAGGCGGGTACCGTCGAGCGCCCCGACTTCGTGCTGTGGCCGGAGAACTCGACCGCGATAGACCCGTTCCGTGACACCCAGACCAACGCCGACATCCGGGCGGCCAGCGCCGCCATCGGGGTGCCGATCCTCGTGGGTGCGATCGTGGACGCCGGTCCGGACCACGTGCTCAACCAGGGCATCGTCTGGGACCCGGTCACCGGCGCGGGAGACCGCTACACCAAGCACCACCCCGTCGTGTTCGGCGAGTACATTCCGTTCCGCAGTCTCCTCGACAACCTCCAGATCGGCCGCCTGAACATGGTCGGACGCGACATGCTGGAGGGCACCCGCCATACCCCACTGCAGGTCGCCGGCATCAAGGTCGCCGACTCGATCTGCTTCGACGTGGCGTACGACGACAGTATCTATGCCCAGGTGAGCCGGGGTGCTCAGCTGCTGACCGTGCAGACCAGCAACGCCACGTTCATCCACACCGACCAGATCGACCAGCAGTTCGCGATCACCCGGCTGCGGGCGATCGAGACCGGCCGGTGGCTCGCGGTCGCCTCGACCAACGGAGTCTCCGGCGTGATCGCCCCTGACGGGCACGTGGTCGCCAGCGCGGCGCCGCGCACCCAGCGGGTGCTGGTCGAGCGCGTCGGGCTGGTCGACGGCCTCACCCCGGCCGTGCGCATGGGGCCGTGGCCGGGACGGTTCTGCATCGCGCTGACCGCCGTTGGCCTGCTGGTCACCCTCGGGTCTGGGCGTGTCCCGTATCGTCGTAAGGACCGGCAGCAGGCCGAGGACGGCCCAGCAGCCTCCGACCTCCCCGTCGCTGCCCCGACCGTGAGTGGAGGGCGTACCGCAGGTGAGTGAGGGCAGCAGCGTCGGAGGCCTCGGCCGCGTCGTGATGGTGATCCCGACGTACAACGAGGCCAGCAACCTGGCGTGGATCGTGGGCCGGCTGCGCGCCGCGCAGCCGCAGGTGGATGTCCTCGTCGTCGACGACGGCTCGCCCGACGGCACCGGCGCGATCGCGGACGAGCTTGCCGCCGCCGACCCCGCGGTGTCGGTGGTGCACCGGAGCGCGAAGGCCGGGCTGGGCGCGGCGTACCTGCACGGCTTCCGGGTGGCTCTCGACGCCGGCTACGACGTGATCGGGGAGATGGATGCCGACGGCTCTCACCAGCCCGAGCAGCTCGACCGGCTGCTCGATGCGCTGGCGTCCGCCGACCTGGTGATCGGCTCGCGATGGGTGCCGGGCGGGTCGGTCGTGAACTGGCCGCTGCGCCGCGAGCTGCTCTCCCGGGGCGGCAACCTCTACGTCCGGATGCTGCTGGGAGTGCGCGTGCGAGACGCGACCGCGGGGTTCCGGCTGTTCCGGCGCGCGACGCTGGAGAAGATCGACCTCGAGTCCGTCGAGTCGACCGGCTACGTCTTCCAGACCGACATGGTCGCGCGAGCGCTCTCGGCGGGGCTCACCGTTCGCGAGGTGCCGATCGAGTTCGTCGAGCGGGTCCGCGGTGACTCCAAGATGAGCGGCGCGGTCGCGACCGAGTCCCTCAAGCGGATCACCGTCTGGGGCCTCCACGAGCGTGCCGCGCAGGTACGCCGGGCCTGGCGGCGCCGATGAGCAGGCCCGGATGAGCAGGCGTCGTCGCCCGGTCGCACTGGGCCTGGTGCTCGCGTTCGTCGTGATGCCACTGCTGGAGATCTACGTGATCGTCCAGGTCGGTCAGGCGATCGGCGCGGCCTGGACGATGCTGCTGCTGGTGGTCGACAGCATCGTCGGCGCCTGGCTGGTCCGGCGCGAGGGCGGACGGGCCTGGGCGGCCCTGCGCGAGGCTCTCGGCAGCGGCCGGATGCCTGCTCGCGAGCTGGCAGACGGGGCGCTGATCCTCATCGGCGGCACGCTGATGCTGGCCCCCGGCTTCGTGACCGACGTGCTCGGGCTGCTGCTGGTGCTGCCCCCCACCCGCCCGGTGTTCCGGCGGTTGCTGGGCGTGCTGGTGGGCCGTCAGGTCCTCGTGAACGTGACTCGCCCCGGACGCGGACCCGAGGGTCCGGTCGTCCGGGGCGAAGTCATCGACGAGTAGCGACGCGTCCCGCTAGGCCGACGCGCGCTTCTTCTTCTGGTTGACGCGGTGCAGGTGCGCGGGACCGATCTCCCCGTCACGAAGCAGCTGGAGCCGCTCCTTGAGGATGTCCTCGAGCTCCTTCTCCGAGCGCCGCTCGAGCAGCATGTCCCAGTGGGTGCGAGCCGGCTTCTCAGCCTTCGCCTCGGGCTGGATGCCGGAGACGCTCAGTCCCTCGGCACCGCAGCGCGGGCACTCCCACACCGCCGGGACATCGGCCTCGACCGACATCGTGATCTCGAACTCGTGCCCCTGGGGGCACCGATACCCGACCTGCTGACGAGCCGCGAACTCGATGCCGCGCTCGTCCTCGAAACTCTGGCCCCCGAGCCGCGCTCCACGCAGTGTGCGCTCCGCCATGAGCCACCTCCCGAATTCGTTTCCCCCGTGCATTGACCGAGACGGACGAACTCCGATGTTCGTGACACCGGACTCCGGGATTTCTTGTACCCAGCCGGACGACGTCTCAACCCGTTCAACGGTACTGGGGGGTTGATCATTCCAGGAATCGCCGACGTGGGCGCCCTCACACCCGCGCCGGCCACCGCCCGGTTCAGACCACCCGCGGCACCGCGTTGCCCGCCTCCGCGATCCCACGACGTGGGTCGACGCGCAGCAGGAAGCCGATGCCGAGCACGAACAGCACCATCAGGGCCAGCAGCGCCGGACGGTAGGAGTCCGTCCACTGGTGGACCACACCGAAGATCAGCGTCCCGACCCAGCTCGTGCCTCGTTCGCAGGCCTGGTAGAGGGAGAAGTACTCGGCCTCGCGCCCTCGGGGGATCAGCTGGCTGTAGAACGAGCGCGAGAGCGCCTGGGTGCCGCCCAGCACGATCCCGATGCCCACCGCGAGCAGGAGGAACAGCGGGAAGTTCCCGTCGGGGGTGAGCCAGCCGGCCACCACCACCAGCAACCAGACGAAGAGCCCGCCCAGGATCACCCGGTAGGCGCCGCGCCCGCGGGCGACCCGGCCGAACCACAGCGCGCCGAGGATCCCCACGAACTGGACCACCAGGAACGCCAGCAGCACGGTGCTCTTCTCGAACCCGAGCTGCTTCTCGCCGTACACCGACGCGGCGTAGATCACCGTCTGGATGCCGTCGTTGTAGAACAGGTAGGCCAGCAGGAACGTCATCGTGACCGGGTAGCGGCGCAGGTCCTTCAGCGTCCGCCACAGCTGGCCGAAGCTCGCCTGCAGCAGGCCGCCCGGCTCGGCGACCACGTCGACCGGTGGCCGGGAGCGGATCCCGCGGACCGGGATGATCGTGAACGCCGCCCACCAGACGCCGGCGCTCAGCAGGCTGATGCGCACCGCGAGCTCGGTGTGGTCGCTCATCACGGTCAGCAGCCCGAAGTTGAGCGCCAGCAGCAGTCCACCGCCCAGGTAGCCGAGTGCCCAGCCCCGCGAGGACACCCGGTCGCGGTCGTCCGGCTCGGCGATCTCGACCAGCAGCGCGTCGTACACGACCAGGCTCGCGCCCAGGAACAGGGTCGCGAGCAGCAGCAGGACGGCCCCCAGCTGCCAGCTGCTGCCGGCCACGAGGAACATCGCCATCGCCATCACGCTGCCGGCCCAGGCGAAGCCACCGAGCAGGCGGGGCTTGCGGCCACTGCGGTCGGCGACCGCGCCGACGACGGGGAGCACGAGCGCGGAGAGGATCGTGGCCGCGGTGACGATGTAGAAGACCAGGGAGCCGGCCGACAGCGCGATGCCGAGGACATGGAGGTCGTCGGTGCACTTGAGGCCCTTGTCCTCGTCGGTCGCGAAGCCGCAGGCGGCCTTCTCGGCGACCGAGGTGAGGTACGGCGCGAACAGCACCGCGGCGGTCGTCGTGACGTAGGCGCTGTTGGCCCAGTCGTACCAGTACCAGGCCTTCTGCTCCCGGGCCCGCCGCAGCGGCCCCAGGTCCGCCAACCCGCTCGCCGTCATGTCGTCTCCCTCCACTGGGCCCTCCACTGGGCCCGCTCGGTGAGGACGGCCTTGAGTATGTCGGTCCGGTCGCTGAACAGGCCGTCGACGCCCCGGTCGAGCAGGAGGTGCATCTCCCCGGCCTCGTCGATCGTCCACACGTGGACGTGCCGGCCGGCCGCGTGCGCGCGGCGAACCAGCCCGGCGGTGGCGACCGTGATGCGGCCGCGCCGATGGGGCACCTGGAGCGCGGTGGCCCGGCCGCGGGTCAACAACCCCGCGAGCCGGCCACTGGGCAGGAGCCGGAAGAGGGCGATCTCCCCGGGCGTCGCCGCCGTCGGCACCCGGCCGCCGGTCAGGGCGCGGAACTCCCGCGTCCGGCGCCGGGAGAACGAGCCCACCAGGACCCTGCCCCAGGCTTCACGAGCCGCGAGGAAGTCGGCCAGGACGGGCACGGCGCCGTCGGACTTCAGGTCGATGTTGAAGCGTGCGTGGGGGAAGGCGTCGAAGAGCTCCGCGAGGGTCGGTACCGACTCGCGCCCGCCGACCAGCGCCCGGCGTACCTCCGCGTGGGTGAGGGCGCCGATCTCACCGCGGTGGTCGGTGACCCTGTCCAGCACGCTGTCGTGGAACGCGAGGAGCACGCCGTCGCGGGTGACGTGGACGTCGGTCTCGAGGTAGCCGTAGCCGAGGCCCACCGCGTGACGGAAGGCGGCGAGGGTGTTCTCCAGCCCCTCGATCTCGGGGTGGTAGGCGCCCCCGCGGTGGGCGAAGGCGATGACGGGGCCGGGGTCGTCGAGGTAGGGGAACCCGGTGCGCGGCGTGACCACGCAGAGCAGTAAACCCGACCCCGGGTCCACCCCCGGGGGCCGGGCGGGCGGTAGCGTCGAGCCATGGAGACCTTGACCTGTCCTCGTTGCGGAGCCGAGATGGTCACCCAGACCCTGAGCTCGTCCCTGGGGGAGGGCGAGATCCACCAGTGCCCCGACGGGCACGGGGTCTTCCTGGCCCGCTCCGACCTCGGCGCCCTGATCGAGGCCGAGGGCGACTGGCACCGTCACGCCGGCCAGCACACCGCGCCCATGCCCCGCATCACCGCCGACATGACCGCCCCGCCGGTGGGCAAGCCGTCCCCCCGCGCGTGGGTGGAGACCCTCTTCGAGTAGCCGCGTCTCGCGCGTCGACTTCGTCGCCGCGCGGGCCGCGGATCGCCCTTGGGTCGATCTTCAGACGGTGTGGTTGCGGTCGGCGCGAGGCTTTGGACCCGCGTGCCGAAGTGGCGCTGATCCAGATCGCTAAATGTCTCTGAAGGTCTCGATGGTGGCGCCGAGCTGGTTGAGGCGCTCGGCGAGGTCCTCGTAGCCACGGTGGATGACGTACGTCGAGCGCAGCACCGAGGTGCCCTTCGAGGCGAGCATCGCCAGCAGGATCACCACGGCCGGCCGCAGGGCCGGCGGGCAGACCAGCTCGGTGCCGGTGAAGCTCGTGGGCCCCTCGATCATCACCCGGTGGGGGTCGAGCAGCTTGACCTTCGCGCCGAGCTTGTTGAGGTCGGTGAGGTAGATCGCCCGGTTCTCGTAGACCCAGTCGTGCAGCAGCGTCTGACCCTCGGCCACGGCGGCGATCACCGCGAAGAACGGCAGGTTGTCGATGTTGAGGCCCGGGAACGGCATCGGGTGGATCTTGTCGAGCGGGGCGTGCAGGCTCGAGGCCTTGGTGGTGATGTCGACCAGTCGGGTGTGTCCGTTGAGCGCGACGTACTCCTCGGAGCGGTCGTAGTGGAAGCCCATCTCCTCGAGCAGCGCGAGCTCGATCTCGAGGAACTCGATCGGCACCCGGCGGATCGTGATCGACGACTTGGTGACGATCGCGGCGGCGAGCAGCGACATCGCCTCGATCGGGTCCTCGCTGGGCGCGTAGTCGACGTCGACGTCGATGTCGGCCAGGCCGGTCACCGAGAGCGTGGTGGTGCCGATGCCCTCGATGCGTACGCCGAGGCGCTCGAGGTAGAAGCAGAGGTCCTGGACCATGTAGTTGGACGAGGCGTTGCGGATCACGGTCGTGCCGGGGTGGAGCGCGGCCGCCATCAGAGCGTTCTCGGTGACGGTGTCGCCACGCTCGGTGAGCACGATCGGGCGCTGCGGCTCGATGGCCCGGTTGACCGCCGCGTGGTAGTTGCCCTCGGTCGCCTTGACCTCCAGGCCGAAGGGCCGCAACGCGGCCATGTGGGGCTCGACGGTGCGCGTGCCGAGGTCACAGCCGCCGGCGTACGGCAGCTCGAAGACGTCGGTGCGGTGCAGCAGCGGGCCCAGGAACATGATGATCGAGCGGGTACGCCGCGCGGAGTCGGCGTCGATGTGGTCGAGGTCGAGCTCGCGCGGGGGCACGATCTCGAGGTCGTTGTCGTCGTTGAGCCAGCGGCACTGCACGCCCATGCTCGTCAGCACCTCGAGCAGCCGGTTGACCTCCTCGATCCGCGCGACCTTGCGGAGCGTGGTGCGGCCGCGGTTGAGCAGGGTGGCGCACAGCAGCGCGACCCCGGCGTTCTTGGAGGTCTTCACCGCGATCTCGCCGGACAGCGTGGTCGGGCCGCTCACGCGCAGGTGCGTGGGCCCGGCGCCCAGCGCCACGATCTCTGAGTCGAGCGCCGCGCCGATGCGCGCGAGCATCTCCAGCGAGAGGTTCTGGTGGCCCTTCTCGATCCGGTTGATCGCACTCTGGCTGGTCCCCAGGAGGTCCGCGAGCTGGTGCTGGGTCAACCCCCGGTGCTTGCGTGCGTCGCGGATGAGGTTCCCGATGCGGTTCTTGTATCCCTCACTCATGTCAGCCACGGTAACTCACATATGAGATAAGACAACAACCCGGTCCCCAGGGGTGTCGGGCGCCGGGGTAGGGGCGGCTGACACCATGGGAGACATGCGCGCAACGACGATCCACGGCCCCCGCGACATCCGCGTCTCCGAGGTCCCCGACCCCACGATCGAGGCACCGACCGACGCCATCGTCCGCGTCGTGGCGGGCTGCATCTGCGGCTCGGACCTGTGGCCCTACCGGGGCGAGAACGACGTCACGCCCGGCGACACGATCGGCCACGAGTGCGTGGGCGTCGTGGAGGAGGTCGGCGCAGCGGTGCGGTCGTTCCGCCCCGGCGACTTCGTGATCGTGCCGTTCGACCACTGCGACAACACCTGCCCGCACTGCCTGGCCGGCGCCCAGTCCGCGTGCACCAACCTCGGCTTCACCCAGAGCGGCCAGGCCGAGCTCACCTTGGTGACCCAGGCCGACGGCAGCCTCGTCAAGACCGACGGCATGCCCGACCGCGAGCTGCTGCCCTCGCTCCTGACGCTCTCCGACGTGCTCCCGACCGGGTGGCACGCGGCGGTCTCCGCCGGCGTCCGCGAGGGAGGTACGGCGGTCGTGGTCGGCGACGGCGCGGTCGGACTGTGCGGCGTGCTGGCCGCCTCGGTCATGGGCGCGGAGACCATCGTCGCGATGTCACGCCACGAGCCCCGCCAGGCCGTCGCGCGCCGCTTCGGCGCCACCCACGTGGTCGCGGAGCGGGGCAAGGAGGGCATCGAGGCGATCATGGAGATCACCGGCGGCGTCGGGGCCGACGCCGTGCTGGAGTGTGTCGGGACTGACGACGCCATGCGCAGCGCGTTCTCGATCGCCCGTCCGGGCTCGATGGTCGGCTTCGTCGGCGTACCGCACGGCGTGGAGCTGCCGGTACGCCGCATGTTCCAGCGCAACGTCGGCCTCGCCGGCGGGATGGCGCCGACGCGCCGCTACATCCCCGACCTGCTCGAGCTCGTGCTCAGCGGCCGGATCGAGCCAGGCCTGGTCTTCGACAGCACGCTGCCGCTCGCCGAGGTCGCCGAGGGCTACCGGGCCATGGACGAGCGCCGGGCGATCAAGGTCCTCATCGAGCCCTGACCGGCACCGTAAGCGCCGGTCAGCACCGTCAGCGCCGGGTCAGCGCCGGTCGGAGCCCGCGGCCTGCAGCCCGGCGGCGAGCAGCACCACGACCCCGGCGGCGAGCTCGGTGACGAGCACCCGGTGGGGGTTGTCGAGGAACACCGCGAACAGGACGAGCAGCACGCCGCAGAGGCCGATCAGCCCGAGCGCGGGCTTCGCGGGCAGCGAGGACCGCAGCCACATCGCGGCCACGATCACCACGGTGCCGATCAGGCTGCCCCGGTAGCCGGCCCACATGCCGGGACCGTCGGTGGGGTAGACCAGCCAGGTCGCCAGGAGCAGACCGATGCCGCCGGCGAGGGCCAGCAGCCACCCGAGGGGCGCCACCACGGGCACGGGCTCGACGGGCGTGTAGGCGGCGGTCGGGTGCGTCGCGGGGGACGCGGGGACGTGGGAGGTGCGCTGCACAGGGGTCGCCATGGGCGACAGCGTATTAGGTTCGGTCCCATGTCGGATCTGGTGCTCGGCCCCTTGCTCAGGTACGTCGACGCCACGTCCGCCACGATCTGGGTCGAGACGGCCGGTCCGGCCGAGGTCGTGGTGACGGCGGGGGAGCAGCGGGGATCGGCCCGGACCTTCGGCGCGCACGGACACCACTACGCCCTGGTCGAGCTCACCGGGCTCGAGCCGGGCACGAAGACGCCGTACGTCGTGAGCGTCGACGGCGCCCAGGTCTGGCCGCCCGACGACCCGGAGCTCGCGGACTTCCCGCCGTCGGTGATCCCGACGCTGGAGCCCGGCAAGCCACTGCGGATGGCGTTCGGGTCGTGCCGGGTCAGCGTGCCCCACGACGAGGACGGCACCGCGGAGTTCGGGGTCGACGCACTCCGGGCGTATGCGCTGTTCATGGCCGGGATCACCGCGGCGGAGTCCCCGGAGTCCAGCGAGAGCGAGCGGTGGCCCGACCTGGTGCTGTTCCTCGGCGACCAGGTCTACGCCGACGAGACCAGCGACGAGATGCGAGAGTTCATCCAGGAGCGGCGCGACCCGGAACAGCCACCGTGGTTCGAGCTGAAGGACTTCGAGGAGTACGCCCACCTCTACGCGATCTCCTGGCGCGAGCCGGCCAACCGCTGGCTGCTCTCGACCCTGCCGAGCGCGATGATCTTCGACGACCACGACATCCGCGACGACTGGAACACGAGCTGGTCCTGGCGCCAGGACATGGAGGCCACGTCGTGGTGGCACGACCGGGTGGTCGGCGGGCTGGCGTCGTACTGGGTCTACCAGCACCTGGGCAACCTCGGGCCCGAGGAGCGCGGGGCCGACGAGCTGTGGAAGCGGATCACGGCGTACGACGGCGGCCCCGACGGTCAGCAGGAGCTCGACGTGTCCGACGCACTGGACGCGCTCGCGGATCGCGCCGACCAGCACCCCGAGACCTATCGCTGGAGCTACTCCCGCGACTTCGACACCCAGGCCCGGCTGGTGGTCGTCGACTCCCGCGCCGCGCGGGTGCTCGAGCCCGACCACCGCTCGATGCTCGACGAGGGCGAGCTGATGTGGCTGGACGCCCAGCTGCAGGGTGACGTCGACCACCTGCTGGTCGGTACGTCGCTGCCGTTCCTGCTGGCGCCGGGCCTGCACCACATCGAGTCGTTCAGCGAGTCGATCGCCGAGGGCGCCTGGGGCGGGCCGGGCAAGGCCCTGGGGGAGAAGGCCCGGACCGCCGCGGACCTCGAGCACTGGGCGGCGTTCGAGCAGGGCTTCCGCGACGTCGCCGAGATCGTGCTCGAGGTCGCCTCGGGACGGCGCGGCCGGGCACCTCGCACGATCACGTTCCTCTCCGGCGACGTCCACCACAGCTACGTCGCGGAGGCCCACCCGCGCGGCGGCCTGGTGGCCAGCCGGATCGTGCAGGCCGTCTGCTCGCCGATCCGCAACCCGCTGCCGCCGGCGATGCAGAAGTTCATGACGGCGGCCTCGAAGCGCCCCTCCGGCATCGTCGGTCGGCTGCTGTCGCTCGCAGGGCGGGTCCCGCTCGAGCCACTGCGCTGGGGCGTGATCCAGGGTCCGTGGTTCGACAACAACCTGGCGATCCTGGAGCTGGGGGCCGGCGGGCTGCGGATCTGGTGGGTGGCGGGCGAGGTCGAGGGGCGGCCGGAGCGGCCCCTGCTCAAGCGCGTGGCGACCGTCGACCCCATCGGCTGACGCGCCGCCATCGGGATGCCCGCCGTCGGTGCCGCCCTCTACGGTCAGCGCATGGTCGAACACATCGAGGAAGATCTCAGCGGGTCGCGGTTCGAGAACGTCGACCTCCAGCGGTCGCGGTTCCACAACGTCGACCTGAGTGGCGCGGTGATCCGCGGGGCGCTGATGCTCGACGCCGAGATCGACGGCGACATCGAGGGCCTGCGGGTCAACGGTGTCGACATCGCCCCGCTGGTCGAGGCCGAGCTCGACCGGCGCCATCCCCAGCGGGCCAAGATGCGACCCACCGACGCCGACGGCTTCCGGTCGGGCTGGGCCGCGCTCGAGCCGCTCTGGGCGATCACGGTCGAGCGGGCCCGCCGGCTGCCCCCCGAGCTGCTCGACGAGCGCGTCGACGGGGAGTGGTCGTTCATCGAGACGCTGCGGCACCTGGTGATGGCGACCGACGCCTGGGTCGGCCGCGCGCTGCTGGGAGACCCGGAGCCCTACCATCCGCTCGGCCTGCCCCACACCGAGATGGGCGACGTGCCCGGGGTGCCCAACGACCCGGACGCCCACCCGACCCTCGATGAGATCCTGGCGGTGCGAGCCGGGCGGATGGCCACGGTCCGCGACGTCCTCGCGAGCTTGACCGACGAGCAGCTGGCCGGGCAGACCGACCCGGTCGACGCGCCCGGCTACCCGCCGCCGGAGTCCTACGCCGTCCAGCGCTGCCTGCGCGCCATCCTCAACGAGGAGTGGCACCACCGGCTGTTCGCCGAGCGCGACCTCGACGTGCTGGAGCGCCGGCAAGGCGACGGTGCCTGATCGCCGGCGCCGAGCTCCTGCGCCCGAGGGGTGCGGCGGTGGAGGCGTCAGGCGCTGGAGGGGTCAGGCGCAGGCCGCCCGGACCTCGCGCGGCTGGCACTCACAGCCGTCGCACGCCAGGTAGACGTGCAGCTCGTGCCCGCACAACGGGCAGGGCCGCTCGCGCGACAGGTGCTCGGTGCTGGTCTCGACGGTGTCCCACATGACGGCTCCCTTCCCTGCTTCCGGTGGCGCCCGGCCCACTCTCGAGGAGGGCCTCGGTGCGCCACCGGATACCTGTGACCATCGGCCGGTCCTCGCGGGACCAAAGAGAACCGCCGGGACCAGTACGCCCGGATGTGGCACGATCCCCAGGTGACGCCTCCGCCGGTCAGGACACCCGACTTGGCTGACCTCGCGCGGCTGCGGCGGGTCCGCGACCGGATCGACCGCGACTACGCCGAACCGCTGGACGTCGAGGCGCTGGCGCGCGGCGCGAACATGTCGGCCGGACACCTCAGCCGCCAGTTCAAGCTCGCGTACGGCGAGTCGCCGTACGGCTACCTGATGACCCGGCGCATCGAGCGGGCGATGGCGCTGCTGCGCCGCGGTGACCTGAGCGTCACCGAGGTCTGCTTCGCGGTGGGCTGTTCCTCGCTCGGCACGTTCAGCACGCGCTTCACCGAGCTGGTCGGGATGCCGCCGAGCGCGTACCGGAGGGCGACGGCCGGCTCGTCCGAGGGGATGCCGTCGTGCGTGGTCAAGCAGGTCACCCGACCGGTCAGGAATCGAGAAGCGCCGGCCCCGCAGCCGCACCTAGCCTGACCGCCATGACAACCGCCATGGACCTCAGCATCCACACCACCGCCCTCCCGCACGTCGACCCGGAGGAGTCGCTGGCGTTCTACCGAGACGCCCTCGGCTTCGAGGTGCGCAGCGACGTCGGCACCGGCACCATGCGCTGGATCACCGTCGGCCCCGTCGGGCAACCCGAGACGTGCATCCTGCTCGGGCCGCCCGCGGCCGATCCCGGGATCACCGAGGACGAGCGCCGGATGATCTCCGAGATGATGGCCAAGGGCACCTTCGGCTGGATCCTGCTCGCCACCCACGACCTCGACGCCACCTTCGACCAGGTGCAGGCCACCGACGCCGAGGTCGTCCAGGAGCCGACCCTCCAGCCGTACGGCATCCGCGACTGCGCCGTCCGCGACCCGGCCGGCAACCTCGTCCGCATCCGCGAGCTCTGACCCCGGCAGGAGGACCCAACCATGAAGACGATGACCTGCCGCCAGCTCGGCGGGCCCTGCGACCTCGAGCTCCGGGGCTCGAGCGCCGACGAGGTGATCAAGGCCCAGGACAAGCATCTCCGCGAGGCTGTGACGGGTGGCGATGCCACCCACGAGCAGGCTCTCCAGGAGATGAAGGGCCGCTGGAAGCACCCGCTCAAGGGCATGGGCTGGTACAAGGACGCCAAGCGGCAGTTCGCTGCGCTGCCTCCCAGCTGACGACACCCACGAAGGAGACACCACCGGATGGCCGCGAAGACCGAGGCGGCGGCGTACCCGCCGTACGCCGCGGACAGCCACGAGCTGATCCGCGTCCATGGAGCCCGGGTCAACAACCTCAAGGACGTGCACGTCGAGATCCCCAAGCGCCGCCTCACGGTGTTCACCGGGGTCTCCGGGTCGGGCAAGAGCTCGCTGGTCTTCGACACGATCGCCGCGGAGTCGCAACGCCTGATCAACGAGACCTACAGCGCGTTCCTGCAGGGGTTCATGCCGAACCTGACCCGCCCCGACGTCGACGTCCTCGAGGGGCTGACGACCGCGATCATCGTCGACCAGGAGCGGATGGGCGCCAACCCACGCTCGACCGTGGGCACGGCCACGGACGCCTACGCGATGCTGCGGATCCTCTTCAGCCGTCTCGGCGACCCACACATCGGCGGCCCCACGGCGTTCTCGTTCAACGTCCCGACCCGGACCGCGAGCGGAGTGATGAGCACCGAGAAGGGTGGTCGCGTCGAGCGCAACGTCGTCCGCAAGGCGGTCTACCTCGGCGGGATGTGCCCGCGCTGCGAGGGCATGGGCTCGGTGAGCGACTTCGACCTGACCGCCTTGTACGACGACAGCCGGTCGCTCAACGAGGGCGCGATCACGATCCCGGGCTACAGCATGGAGGGCTGGTACGGCCGGATCTTCCGTGGCTGCGGCTGGTTCGACCCCGACAAGCCGATCGCGAAGTACAGCAAGTTGGAGCTCGACACCCTCCTGTACAAGGAGGCGACCAAGATCAAGGTCGACGGGATCAACCTCACCTACCTCGGCCTGATCCCGCAGATCCAGAAGTCCATGCTGTCCAAGGACGTCGAGGCGATGCAGCCACACGTCCGCGCGTTCGTGGAGCGGGCGATCACGTTCACGACCTGCCCGGACTGCGGCGGCACCCGGCTCAGCCCGGAGGCCCGCTCCTCGAAGATCGCCGGGCTCAACATCGCCGACCTGTGCGCGATGCAGATCACCGACCTCGCGGCCTGGGTCCGCGACCTCGAGGAGCCCACGGTCGCGCCCCTGCTGACCGGGTTGCAGCACCTGCTCGACTCCTTCGCCGAGATCGGCCTGGGCTACCTCTCGCTCGACCGGCCTGCGGGCACGCTGTCCGGGGGAGAGGCCCAGCGAACCAAGATGATCCGCCATCTCGGGTCCTCGCTGACCGATGTCACCTACGTGTTCGACGAGCCGACGATCGGGCTGCACCCGCACGACATCGAGCGGATGAACCAGCTGCTGCTCCAGCTGCGCGACAAGGGCAACACGGTCCTGGTGGTCGAGCACAAGCCGGAGACGATCGCGATCGCCGACCACGTCGTCGATCTCGGTCCCGGCGCCGGCAGCGGCGGGGGAGAGGTGGTCTTCGAGGGGACGTACGACGGCCTGTGCAGCGCCCCCACGATCACCGGTCGGCACCTCGGCGATCGAGCATCGCTCAAGGCGGCGGTCCGCACCGCGACCGGCGCCCTGGAGATCCGGGGGGCCTCGACCCACAACCTGCGAGACGTCGACGTCGACATCCCCCTCGGGGTCCTGTGCGTGCTCACCGGCGTCGCCGGCTCCGGCAAGAGCTCGCTCGTGCAGGGCTCGGTCGCAGGCCTCGAGGGAGTCGTGCTCATCGACCAGGCCGCGATCAAGGGCTCCCGGCGGAGCAACCCGGCGACGTACACAGGCCTGCTCGACCCGATCCGCAAGGCGTTCGCCAAGGCGAACGGCGTCAAGCCCGCCTTGTTCAGCGCCAACTCCGAGGGCGCGTGCCCGACCTGCAACGGGGCCGGGGTGATCTTCACCGAGCTGGGCGTGATGGCGACGGTGGAGTCGCCGTGCGAGGACTGCGAGGGCAAGAGGTTCCAGGCCGCGGTCCTGGAGTACACCTTCGGCGGCAAGGACATCAGCGAGGTGCTCGCGATGCCGGTGTCCGAGGCGTTCGAGTTCTTCGGAGAGGGCGAGGCGGCAACACCGGCCGCGCACAAGATCCTCGCCCGGCTCGCGGACGTGGGCCTGGGTTATGTCAGCCTCGGCCAGCCGCTGACCACCCTGTCGGGAGGGGAGCGGCAGCGCCTGAAGCTCGCCGCGCAGATGGGCGACAAGGGCGAGGTCTACGTGCTTGACGAGCCGACCACGGGGCTGCACCTCGCCGACGTCGAGCAGCTGCTCGGTCTGCTGGACCGGCTGGTCGACTCCGGGCGCTCGGTGATCGTGATCGAGCACCACCAGGCCGTGATGGCGCACGCCGACTGGATCATCGACCTCGGCCCCGGGGCCGGTCACGACGGCGGCCGGGTCGTGTTCGAGGGCACGCCCGCGGACCTGGCGTCATCGCGTGCGACGCTCACCGGGAAGCACCTGGCGGCGTACGTCCAGGAGACCTAGCAGTGGGACCCGCCGACCGCCGCCCCGCCGGACGGGACGGCTGTCGAGGTGGGTCGACGCGCAGTGTGTTCAGACGCCGGCGGGCTCCTTGGTGGCGTGGCCGACTTCGTGCTCCTCGGTCCTGCGGCGGCCCCGGACCAACAGCAACAGCCCGGCCGCCAGAACGGGGACGCCGGCGACGAAGCCGACGATGGGGACGATGACCTCCAGCGTCCGCAGCAACGACAGCGAGTCGTTGACGTCGTCGACATTGGCCTGGATCTGCTCGTCGGTGAACTGCAGGTCCAGCTCGAGGATCGTCTCGACACCAGAGGCGATCCGCTCCTGGTGGACCACCTGGTTGATGATCTTTCCGGTCTTGGGCTCCACGTAGTACGTGTAGGTCGCGTAGTAGGTGCCCTCGATGTCGGCGACCAGGTTCACCGGCCCGACATTGGTGGTGTACTCGTAGACGTAGACGTCAAGGCCATCGATCTTGTCCTCACCCTGGTACTCCGCGTCGACCGCGGCCCCCACGATGTCGTCCCAGACCGGATAGGTCGTCTTCTCGGCGTTGAACGGGAACTTGTTCTGCAGGCCGTCGAGCTGCGGGGCGCCCTCCGGCAGGTAGCCGTCGTTGTCGACGGTCATGCCGGTGTGCCGATCGACCGCGAACATCGCCTGCTCGGCGCTGATCAAGCGACCCTGCGGGTCGTTCTCGTCCACGCAGCCGTCGATCCCGTCGGTGTCGTGGACCAGGCACAGCGAGGTCACGAACACCGCGACGTCGCCGTCGGACTTCTCGGAGTCGACGTCGTTCTGGCTGTACGCCTTCACCGGCCCCTCCTCGAGCACGAACTCGTCGTTCGGGGTGCTCGCGGTGCCCGAGAGGACGGTCGTGTCCGCGGTGTCCAGTGGCGTTCGCTCGACGACCCCGGGCACCCAGGTGAGGGCTACGACGGCCGCGGCGAGCAGGAACGCACCGAGCCCAACGAACAGGAAGGGACCAACCTTGCGCATGACGCCTCCTCGGCGAGTTGTGGTGCCAGGTGATGATTGAATCGGATCGAGCGAGTATCGGGTACGGCGACGAAGTCAGTGGTGGGAGTCAGCGGGCTTCGGCGGGCACCCCCAGGTAGGTGCGCACGAGCTCTCGCTCGTCCAGGTCCGTGGACTTGCCCACGTACGACGGGGATCCGTGGTCCATCAGGACGACCTGGTCGGCCAGGTCGAGCGCGCGGTGGACGTACTGCTCGACGATCAGCAGTGCGATCCCCGCCTCGGCCAGGACGCGGAGCGACGCGAAGATCTCGTCGACGACCTTGGGCGCGAGCCCCATGGAGACCTCGTCGAGCGAGACGATCGCCGGCTTGGCGAGATAGGCGCGCGCGAGGGCCAGCATCTGCTGCTGACCTCCCGACATCGTCCCGGCGACCTGGTCCAGGCGGTCGCCGAGCACGGGAAAGGCCTCGAGCGCCTCGTCGACGGCGGCGCCACGTCGCCACGGGGGGACCTGCAGCCGGAGGTTCTCGCCCACGGTCAGGCTGCGGAAGATGCCCCGGCCCTCGGGGATCAGGCAGAAGCCGGCCTTGGCGCGCTGGTGTGGCGCACGGCGGTTGACGACCTCGCCGGCGAGCCGGATCGTCCCACTCGTGGGCCGGAGCAGGCCGGCAGCGGTGCGGAGCACGGTGGTCTTTCCGGCACCGTTCGCGCCGAGCATCGCGGTGACGGTGCCGGGGGAGACCGCGAAGCTCACGTCGCGCAGCACGGTGGTGCGGTCGTAGCCCGCCGTGACCCGGTCGAACTCCAGGATCGGAGCGGTGGTGCTCATCGGTGCGCCTCCTCGGCGCCGGCCGAGGCCGGGCTCAGTCCGGGTTCGCCCTCGGCGACCACGGTGACGCCGGTGGCCAGGGCGTCGAGCTCGGCGTCCGGCTCGTCGCCGAGGTAGGCCGCCTGCACGACCGGTGCAGCCATCACCTCGGCCGCGGTGCCCTCGAACACCGGGCGACCGAAGTCGAGGACGTAGACGTAGTCGCAGATGCTCGTCACCAGGCTCATGTCGTGCTCGACGATGAGGATGCCGACCCCGCGCTCCTGCACGACCCGGGTCAGCACCTCGGCGAACCGCGCGGTCTCGGCACGGTCCAGGCCGGACGATGGCTCGTCGAGCAGCAGCAGGTGGAAGGGGCCGGCCAGGCATCGCGCGATCTCGACGAGCCGCCGCTGGCCGGTGGAGAGCGCTCCGACCGTACGGTCCGCGATGTCGTCGAGCCCGCACAGCGCGATCGACTCGGCAGTGATGGCGTCGATCTCGTGCCGGTCGGCGCGGGACGCGGCGAGGTGGGTGAGCGGGTTGGTGCCCGCCCGGCTCGCCTCGGCGCCCATCGCGACGTTGTCGCGCACCGACATCGAGTCGAACAGCTCCATCTGCTGGAACGTCCGCCCGAGCCCTCGCCGGGCCCGGGCGGCGGGACCCAGCCGTCCGGCATCGCTCCCGTCGAGGACGACCCTGCCGCCGGTGGGCCGGATCAGCCCGGAGCAGGCGTTGAAGGTGGTGGTCTTCCCGGCCCCGTTCGGGCCGATCAGCCCGGTGATGCGCCCGGTCGGCGCCGAGATCGTCACGCCGTCGACAGCGACCAGCCCGCCGAACTGGACCCGCAGGCCGTTCACCTCGAGCGACCCGGCCTGCACGGGGGGACGTACGGACGCCTGGTCCAGGACGTCCGCCGGCGGGCGGGCGCGGACGGCGCGCTGCTTCCCCGTCTCGAAGGTCGGCAGCGGGATCCGCGCGAGAAGAGCCACCATCGCCGGCCGGCACCCGATGAACAGGGCCAGCAGGCCGATGACGAGCGTGACGTAGCCCTCCGTGTTGGGGCCCTGCGTGAAGACCAGCGGCAGGCTGGGGAACACGAAGACCACGAACGCCGCGAGCACGGCGTACCACGGGTCGCGTCCGATGCTCACGACCACGGTGACGAAGAGGATCAGCGACAGGATCGGCTGGTAGCTGTCGCCGCTGACGAACGTGACGGTGGCACCGTGCAGAGCTCCGGCCGCCGACGCGATGAAGGCGCTGAGGCAGAAGACGAGGACACGCGTCACGTTGATCGAGGCGCCGGCCGTGGACAACCCGGTCGGACTGTCGGTCATGCTGCGCAGCAGCCGGCCCAACCGGGTGGCCGTGATCGTGAGAATCCCCACCGCGGTGACGACAGCGAGCGCCAGGACCAGGTAGTAGTAGCTGCGATCGGACTCGAAGCCGCTCGGCCGAGGGATCATCAGGCCGGCTCCGAAGGAGCCGAACATGAAGTCCTCGGAGTAGAACATGAACTGCAGCAGGATGCCGAAGCCGAACGTCGCGAGCGCGAGGTAGAGCCCCGACAGGCGGATCGCGGGGATCGCCAGCAGCGCTCCGACCGGGATCGCGATCACGCCGCTCAGCACCAGCGCCACCCACCAGCTCACGCCGTGCTCGTTGACGAGGTTCGACATCGCGCAGACGCCGATCGCCATGAAGCTCACATGCGCCAGCGACACCTGACCGGACGTGCGCACCAACAGGCCCAGCGAGAGGAACACGAGCAGATAGCAGAGCCCTGTCGTCCAGCTGGCGATCGCATCGGGGAACAGCGACGGGGCGAGCAGGAGCACGATGAGCGTCGCCGCGCCGAGGACGGCCTGGACCGGCCACGGGGCGCGCCGACCGGTGGTGAGCCGAGCCGTCGACTGGTGCTCGACCAGTCGACGCCTCGGCATCACCAGCAGCACCACGAAGAGCACGAGGAACGGCAGCGCGGGCGCGAGCCCGGACCAGAACCCGTCGGAGATGTACTTCGTGCACAGCGCCTGGGCGAGACCGATCACCATGCCACCCAGGTAGGTGAGTGGGATGTTGGTGAACGCTCCGATCGCGGCGGCCCCGAAGGCGGTGACGACCATGAAGGTCAGGGTGATCCCGTCGATCTGGGCGAGCAGGGGAGCGAGCAGCGCGCCGGCGGCGCAGGCGAACGACGAGCCGATCATCCACGCGAGCCGGCGTACCGTCACCGGGTTGGTGCCGGCGAGGTCGAGCAGGTCGGCGTTGTCGACCACCGCGCGCATCGCGGTGCCGGTGCGGGAGAGCCGGAAGAAGAGCCAGAGCGCGACGGTGGCGGCCAGCGAGATGCCGATGATGATCAGCTGGAACGCCCGGACCTTCGTCTCCCCGACGTCGAAGGAATCGGTGGGGAGGAACTGGTCGACCTGCCGCAGTGTGCCGCCGCTCGTGCCGTAGATGATGCCGAGGGCCGCCTGCACCACGATCAGCACGCCGACCGTCGCGGTCACCCTGCTGACCAGGGGCGCATCCGTGAGCGAGCGCGCGAGCACCTCGTAGCCGAGACCGAGGACCGGACCGAGCACAAATACGCACACGACGGCCGCGACCTGCCAGCTCAGGTCGTGGCTGACAGTCAGGGTGTAGAAGAGGAACGCCGCGATCGTGGCCGTGGCCCCGTGAGCGAAGTTGAAGACGCCGGACGTCTTGTAGGTCAGCACCAGGCCGGTAGCGGTGAGCCCGTAGACCGACCCGGTGACCACCCCGGCGAGCAGGTAGGGCAACAGTTCCATGCTCTGGTCTCCTGACTCAGAACTTCTCTGTCATCGTCGCGGCGCTGGGACCCGGGACGTGCCGGCTCCCAGCGCCGCGACAGCGGTTCGGCGTCACGCGAGGTTGGCGGACTTCAGGATCACGTCGATCAGGTCGTCGGGGGCGCAGGTGTACTTCAGGCCCTCCGGCATCGTGAACTCGCCGTCCTCGATGCCCAGGGTGAAGTAGCAGTTGACGATTGTCGGCCGGCCCTCGGTGAAGGTGAGGGGAACCGTCAGGCCGTCGAGGGTCTCGCCCTTCATCTGGTAGAGCCCGTCGATGATCGACTTCGAGGTGACCTCGTCGGTTCCGCCGAGCTCGACCGCCTTCTTGAACAGCTGCACGGCGATGAAGGAGTTCATCGGGAGCGGGCCGTTCTCGCCGCCGATGTCCGGGAGGTACTTCGCGAGCAGCTCCTGGTACGCCTTGGTCCCCGGGGTCGAGTCGTCGACGAACGGCACCGTGGAGCCGACCGCCACCGTGCCGTCGAGCTGGGGGATGTCGGCGAAGAGCGACCGCACGGTCGCATCGGCCGTCACCAATCGCGCCTTGAGGCCCTGATCGGCGCAGGCCGCGGCGACCTTGGCGACGACCGGCCCGTCGGCCGCGACCTTGTAGGTGTCGACCTTGGCGTCGATCAGCGCCTGGCAGGCCGCGGTGAAGTCGCTGGCCGTGGAGGAGATCTCCACCTGGGGGTCCGTCGTGGTGCCGAGCAGGCCGTCGAGCACCGGGGCGAACTCCTTCGAGGAGGCGCACTGCGGGGACTCGGCACAGTAGAGGTTCCCGACCTTCTTGCCATAGCGCGAGCCGACCTCGCCGATGCCGTAGCCCATCGCGTAGATGTTGGCGCCGGTCGGGAAGAACAACGGGTTGGTGACGTACGGCGTGTTGACGTTCAGCCCGCCGATCACCGGGATGCCCTTCTGGGCGGCGTACTGCTGCCACTGGGCGTCGGTGTTGCTGGTCTGGCCGACGATCGCGACGACGCCGTCCTTGTCGATGAGCTCCTTGACGGCCGCGGGGCCGTCGGTGCCCTCCATCGTGGTCTCCTTGCTGACCAGCTTGACCTGCTTGCCGTCGATCCCACCGGCGTCGTTGAGGGCCTCGACCGAGGCCTCCATGACGTCCATCATCGCGCTCGGCGCACCGAGCGTGCCGATCACGATGGTGTCGCTCTCGGCGCCACCGCCGCCATCGGAGCCGGTGTCGGCACAGGCCGCCATCGTGGGCAGCAGCAGGGCGACCAGCCCGGCCGCGATCCTCGTAGTCCGCATGTTCTCTCCCTCTTGAGACCGACCTCACACGGACGGTGTGTCAACGTAACGGCGCTGACGGCCCCGCCGTGCACCCTTTCGAGGCGGAGCCGTCCGAATCCTGACCTTGTTGTCCGACTCCCTCAGTCGTGACGCAGATCACCCGGGCTCAAAGTAGAACGTGTTCTCGTCTGCTGCAAGCAAAATCGCCCACTTCGTCACGCGTTGTTCGTCGCGCCGGTGTCGGAGAACTCGCGCCGCGCGACATGTGGGTCAGCACCTGACACTGAGTCTCGAGCCTCGCCTGGACCCGGACGCAGGGCGTCCACCGCTCAACGGCGACCATCACCTCCGACGACCCTGACGACCCCAGGTCGGTAGATCGCCGATAACTGACATTATGTCAGGTAACGTCCAGAGGCTGCCCGCACGATCACCGCCGCTGACGCCGCTCCCACTGCCCCATCACGTCCCCGTGACACGCTCGCGGACCATCCGCCGCTCCACTCCGACGGGCTCGGTCTTCGAGGCTCCGTCGAACCGGAAGCGTTGCCGCTGATAGAACTCGATCGCACGTTCGTTGCCGTCGAGCACCCAGAGGTACGCCGCCGCCGCGCCGATCGCCTCGTGCAACAACGCGTAGCCGACGCCGTGGCCATACGCCTCGGCGCGGACGTACAGCGCCCAGACCTCCCGGTCCGGGAGGTCCGCGTGGGGCTCGTCGCGCCCCGGACCGGTGCTGACGAAGCCCAGCAGCCGGCTCTGGTCGTCACTCCAGGCAAGAAGTGTCCGGCTCTCGGGACGCGCGATGTTCTGAGACCAGCGCGCGATCCGCTCCGGACGGCTGGTGCGCCTCTCCCGCAAGATGTCCAACGCCACGAGATGGCCGTACGCCTCGTCCCAGACGTCCAGGTGGAGATCCGTCAGAGCCTCGGCGTCGGCGACGTCGGCGGGTCGGATCAGCACGAGCGAAACGCTAGTGTCCCGGTGGGTCGGCCGTACCGCCCGGCCCCGCTCCCCCACAATTGCTCCGTGACGAGTCCCTCCTGCTCGAAGGGATCGACCATCCGGGTGGCCGAGAGGGGCTGAGGTTCGTTGCGGGCAATCCTCCTGAGCGGCGGCCTGGCCGTGATCTGCTCGCTCCTGGGCACCCGGCTGGCCATCGGGTGGTTCACCCGGCACGGGTTCGGCCAGCCCATCCGAGACGACGGACCGACGACCCACCACGTGAAGCGCGGTACGCCGACCATGGGCGGGGTCGCGATCCTGCTGAGCGCCACGGCGGCGTACCTGGTCGCGACCGCCCTGAACCGCGGGTGGCCGAGCGCCAGTGCGCTGCTCGTGCTCCTGCTGTTCCTCGGCTGCGGGCTGATCGGGTTCCTCGACGACTTCATCAAGGTCTACACCCAGAACAACGCCGGCCTCAGCGGCCGGGCCAAGATCGCCGGCCAGACAGCGGTCGCACTCGCCTTCGGCATCCTCGCCACCAGCTTCTTCGCCGACGAGCGGGGCATCCGGCCGGCGTCGCGGCACCTCTCCGCCATGCACGACTGGGGCGTCAAGCTCCCCCTGGTCGTCGTGCTGCTCCTGATCTGGTTCATCGTCACCGCGACCTCCAACGCCACGAACCTCACCGACGGTGCCGACGGGCTGCTGGCCGGCGCGGCGACCCTGGTGTTCGGCGCCTACACGATCGTGAACGTCTGGCAGAACAACCAGCTCTGCGGCTCCTCCCGGGCCACGGTCGTGCAGTCGCAGTGCTACCAGGTGCGCGACCCGCTCGACCTGGCGGTGTTCTCGGCTGCGATCGCCGCGGCCTGCCTCGGGTTCCTGTGGTGGAACGCCAAGCCGGCCCGGATCATCATGGGCGACGTCGGCTCCCTGGCCCTGGGCGGCGCGCTCGCCGGGCTGGCGATCCTGTCGCGCACCGAGCTCCTCATGGCCGTCATAGCCGGGCTGTTCGTGCTCGAGACCATGTCGGTGCTGATCCAGATGAGCTACTTCAAGCTGACGCGACGGCTCACCGGCACCGGGCGCCGCATCTTCCGGATCACCCCCATCCACCACCACTTCGAGCATCTCGGGTGGGACGAGATCACCGTGGTGATCCGCTTCTGGATCGTCGCGGGCGTCTGTGTCGCCGGCGGCCTCGGGATGTTCTACGCCTCCTGGCTGGCCTGAGTCGCCGTCGGCGAGGTCTCCCCCGGCGCGCTCGGCCGCCAGCGGAACCGGTCGACGAGGACGGCGGCGCCCGGCACCCGGCCGAGCACCCAGAGCAGCCCCGCACCGACTCCCCCGCCGACGACGTTGAAGATCAGGTCGTGCACGTCGGCGACGTGGCCACCACCCAGGACGGACGCGGTGACGAGCTGCGTCACCTCGATCGCGGCGCTGACGACCGCGCACGCCACCACAGCGCCCCACCACCGCATGGCGAGCAGCGCCATCAGGATCCCCAGAGGCACGAAGACCAGGACGTTCATGGCCGCGTCGGCCAGCTCGTAGTCCGCCAGCGGCGACAGCACGAGGTAGTCGCTCCACCGAGCGTTGCCGGACGGCTTGTCCAGGAAGATCGGGAACACCGTGTTCGCCACCACGCCGGCGGCGTACACGCACAGCGCAAGGGCGACCGCCACCCGCGGGGCCGAGAGCCGGCCGGTGCGGTGCAGGTGCCAGGTGAGCGCCGCGAAGAGCGCGACAGTGGCTGGGAGCACGACCGGCAGCACCGGGACTTCACGGAACACGATCAGGAGCATACTCGGTATGCATCAGGCCCTCGGTGGCACGTCCCGGTCGGCGAAGACCAACCGGACGGCTTCCGCGTCACTCGTCCCGGCAACGGGCTCGCGCCACTGGAGGCGGAGGCCGACGCGCTCGGCCGTCACCCGGGACGCCTGGTTGTGCTCGAGGAGACTCGCGACGACGGGTCGGCGCGCCTCGACGCGACGGGCGGCCGCCAGCGCCGCCGCGCCGATCTCCGCGGCCAGCCGGTGCCCGTGCGCTTCGGGACGGAGTCGGTAGTAGAGGTTCCACCAGTCCTCGGGCGGCTCGACCGCACAGCCGCCGACCCCGATGAACTCCCCCGCCGCCAGACCGTACGCCGACCTCCGCAGCCGGGCTGACCAGTACCCGAGGCCGTCGCGCCGCCACTGCTCCTCCATCGCCGCGACCTTGCCGCGGGAGTACGCCACGCTCGGATGCCGCCCCTCGGGTCGGTGGACCCAGACGCGCTCGTCGGCATGCAGGGCGGCGACGTCGTCCAGATCGGCCAGCGACACCGGTTGGAGGACCAGCCGCTCGGTCACCACCTCCGTGACGTCGCGGGCACCTCGCAGCGCCGGCAGGACGCGGTCGCGCAGCAACGGCGCCAGGTCGTCATCGGTGGCGTCGAGTGGCGACCATCGCAGCTCGGCGATCTCCCCGGTCGGCCCAGGCTCCCCCGGCAGCGCCGCGCGATAGACGGTGGAGCGGACCGTCCGGCCCGGCTCGTTGGCGGCCGCGGCGGTGAACTCGCCGAGCAGCTCGAGATCGGCGACCACGAGGCCGACCTCCTCGGCCACCTCACGGCACGCGGCCTGAGCGGGCGACTCCCCCGGCTCGAGCTTGCCGCCCGGGAGCATGAACATCGCCGTACCGTGCTTGCGCACGGTGAGTACGGCGCCGTCGCGGACGAACACGACCGCGGCCACGACGATCGACTCCATGCCCCCATCTTGGCCGACGACCCCAGCCCGACCCGCTACCGCCCGCGGACGGGCAGCGGCGCGTGCGTACTCTCCAGCCTGTGACTACTCGGAAGCGGCGTCTGAACTGGTGGCAGGAGTCCCTGCTCATGCTGGGGATCGCGGTGATCCTCGCGGTCGTCATCAAGACGCTGTTCCTCCAGGCGTTCTACATCCCCTCCCCCTCGATGGTCCCGGGGCTGGTGAAGAACGACCGGATCCTGGTCGAGAAGCCGTCGTACTGGTTCGGCGGCGAGCCGCAGCGCGGCGACGTCGTCGTCTTCAAGGACCCCGGCGACTGGCTGCCGCCCGAGGACAAGGCCGGACCCACGAACCCGGTGGCCGAGCTGATGACCAAGGTCGGCCTCTACCCGACCGGCGGTCACCTCGTGAAGCGCGTGATCGGCGTCGCCGGCGACACGATCTCGTGCTGTGACGCGCAGGGGCGCCTGATGGTCAACGGACACCCGCTGGACGAGGACTCCTACGTCAACGACGCGGCCACTGCGGAGTGTCGAGGCCCCGAGGGGCCCGGCGGTCCGGAGAAGTGCCAGTGGACGGCCGGCCCGGTCCCGAAGGGACGCCTGTTCGTGATGGGTGACAACCGCTACCACTCGGGCGACTCCAGCTACCACCTGTGTGCTCCCGGTGACGCCGCCTGCGATCCGGACGAGGCGTACGTCGACGTCGGACTCGTGGTCGGCCGGGTCTTCGCGGTGATCTGGCCGCGCGACCACATGACCTGGCTGCACCGGCCCGCGACGTTCGCCGACGTGCCCGGACCCGGCAGCGCGGGTCAGTAGGCCAGGGCTGCCCGCAGCAGGGCCGGGCCGGCCGAGCGCACGAACCCGCGCGCCGGGTGCTCGCGGAACTCCACGGTGATCGCGGTCCCCGGGTAGTGCGCGTTGTACCAGCCGGTGAGCGTCGGGGCGTTGTCGGAGCCGCCTGGCTGCAGGTCGCCCGGCGGGTTCGGGTCGTCGGGTGGCGTGGGCCCGCCGATGCCGATGCCGCGCAGCGGGAGGTGGAGGTAGCGCGACAGGCGGCGCTGGAACGGCCGCGGCTTGTCGGCGCAGAACCCCACCTCGCCGTAGGGCTGGTGCAGCGAGGTCAGGAAGTCCGGTTGCACCTGGCGCAGGAACCGCAGCATCGCCCGGGTCTCCGGCTCGGAGGCCGCGCGCGGACCCGAGTAGGTGATGCCGTGCGCGGTGCGGCGCCAGTTCATCGGCCAGTTGCGGTTGAGGTCGACGCCATGAGCGTTGGTGCGGGTGCCGCGGGCCAGACCGTCGGGGTTCATCGTCGGGACGATCCACACGGTGGTGTCGTCGCGGACCGGGACGTGGTCACGGGTCCAGCGTGCCGTGGTGACCCCCGCGGGCTCGTCGCCGTGCATCTGCCCGAGCACCACCACCGTGCGGGAACCGTCCGCAGGGCCCTTCCGGTAGGCCATGATCGCGCGCCCTCGCACGGAGTGCCCGATGATCTGCGTGGCGGTCACGCGGTTGGTGCGGGTCACCCCGTCGTCGGGCGCCGACGTCGCTGCGGGGCTCGCGCCGGCCCAGGGCAGCACGACTGCGACCAGCAGCCCGACCAGGATCCGCACATCCGCCTCCTCGACCCAGCGATCCTACGGACGATCGGTCAGGTCAGGACGGACCTGAGTGGGTCGATCAGATCTCGGCGAGCCGCGGTAGGACCGACTCGCACACGGCGGACGTCCACCCGACCGGGTCGTCGGCCGGCGGGACCATCATGACCAGGCTGATCCCGAGCTCGGCGTACCGCCCCATGTCGGTGAGGAACGCGTCGGCGTCGCTCACCGGGTCCGGCCCGCCCGGCGCACCGCCGATCATCGTCTTCTCGATCTCGGCGTAGTCGCGGCCGACGTCGTCGCAGTGCCGTCGCAGCACGTCGAGCTTGTGCCGGACCGCCTCGGGGCCCTCCGGGAACAGGTTGCACGCGTCGGCGTACTGCGCCACCAGCCTGAGCGTCTTGCGCTCCCCTCCCCCGCCGATCAGGATCGGCGGGTGCGGCCGCTGGACGGGCGGCGGCACGCAGACGGTCTCGGCCAGCTGGTAGTGCCGGCCGTCGAAGGGCCCGTCGTCCTCGCTCCACATCTGCCGGCAGATGAGCAGGGTCTCCTCGAGCCGCTCGAAGCGCTCGGACATCGACGGGAACGGCACGCCCAGACCGGCGTGCTCGCGGTCGTACCACGCGGCACCGAGGCCGAGGACCGCCCGGCCGCGCGAGAGCACGTCGAGGGTCGTGACGATCTTGGCGAGCAGGCCCGGGTGTCGGTACGTCGTGCCGGTCACCAGCAGGCTGAGCCGGACGTTCTCGGTGATCCCCGCGAGGTACCCGAGCGTCGTGTAGCCCTCGAGCATCGGCTCACCCGGACCGCCGAGATTCTCCATCTGGAAGTAGTGGTCCATCACCGTGAACAGGTCGACCCCGCCCTGGTCCGCGACCCGGGCGGTCTCGGCCAGCCGGTCGACGAGCTGGGAGCCCCAGTCGGGGCCGGAGAAGTTCGCGTAGTGGATGCCGATGCGCACGAGCCGAGCCTAGGCCGACGCTCCCAGGAGCCACCCGCCGCCGAGCACGAGCGCGCCGAGCGTCGCCGCCAGGAACACCCCGACCCACACCAGCCCCGGCACCCCGGTCAGCCGGGCCAGCACGTCGGCGTCCGACGTGCGGGCACGGCCACCACGCCGATGCGCCTGCAGCTCGAGCACCGGGCGCGGTGACCCGAGCAGCAGGAACCAGGTGCCGACGTACGCCACCGCTGTCTGCACCGTCCCGCTCCCCCACCAGGTCACCGCGAACGCTGCGAGTCCGGCGACGCCCACGGCGTACAGCCCGTAGAAGTTGCGGATCTGGAGCAACAGCCCGGCCAGCAGGAGGACGGCCAGCCACAGGACGGCCAGCGCGTGCCGCTCGCGCAGGAGGTACGCCGCGCCGAGTCCGAGCGCAGCCGGGCCCAGGTAGCCGGCGAGGGTGGTCACGACCATCCCGAGCCCGGTGGGCCGCCCCCGCGACACGGTCAGGCCGGAGGTGTCGGAGTGCACGCGGATGCCGGACAGCTGACGGCCGCTGAGCAGCGCGGCGACCCCGTGGGCGCCCTCGTGGGCGATCGTGATCAGGTGACGTCCCACGTACCAGCCCGTCGGCACCACCACGAGCAGGAGTGCGCCGGCGCCCGCGAGCACCGCCATCCCCTGCTCGGGAGGCGGCTGGCGACCCGCGATGTCGGTCCACACGGAGGACAGCACGTCGCGGAGAGCCACCCCACCAGCCTGCCCGACAGGCGTGCGGTCGCGCCGTCCTGGGTACGCCGCAGCCATGACCGAACAGCACAGCAGTGAGAAGCTCGAAGCCATCCAGGCGGTCGTCGACCGCGTCAGCTCCTGGCAGGACGGCGCCCCCGAGGGGACCGTCGAGAAGGAGCTCCGCGACGGGTTCGCCGAGGCAGGGGTCGACGTCTCCGAGGCCGAGCTGACCAAGCTGGCCGAGGCGATCCAGGCCGAGCACGGCGCTGTCTCCGCCGCGGACGTCCTCTCGGCATGAGCGGTCCCGACGCCGACCACCGGCGGCCCGAGGGGGTGGACGACGCGACCGTCGAGGCCCTGGGCAAGCTGTCCGAGGCGCTGGAGGCGGCCGAGGTCGCTCGCGGGCACCTCTACACCTTCCACCGGCTCTCCGGCACCACCGACCTGACGCTCGGCGATGCCGTCGCTCAGCTGCGCGAGGCCGGCCACACCGACCTCGCCGATCGCATCGACCGCGAGCTGGTCGGTCGCAACGTGATCCCCGGGCACTGGACCTTCCAGATCGTCGAGGCCTATGACGACGGCTACTACGCGACGTTCAAGGAGCTGGAGCAGGCGGCCCGCGAGGAGCTCGTGGGCGGGAGGCGGCACCTCTACGAGGCCGAGATGAAGGAGGACCGGCGTACGCGCGGCGCGCCCGGGCACGAGGCCACGCCGGACGACCTCTGACGCCGAGGGCCCGGACCTGGTAGGAATCGCCTGACCTCACTCGCGGGGTCCGACCTCGACGAGCGGAGCAGGCGATGTCCCAGGAACACCCTCGCTGGCAACGGGCGGCCGGCGCCGCGTTCGGCGCGCTCGCCCTCACCGACGCCGTGCTCGCCGCGGGCCCGCACCGGTGGCAACGAGCCCGCCGGATCACCAAGCCGCTGCTGATGCCTACGCTCGCGGCCAGCGCCCGGAGCGAGCGCCGACTCTTGGGGGCGCAAGCGTTCTCGTGGGGCGGGGACCTGGCGCTCCTGGGCGAGGGCCGGAGCGCGTTCCTGGCCGGTGTGGGGAGCTTCTTCGGCGCCCACGTCTCCTACGTCGCGGCCTTCCGGTCGCGTTCGTCGAGCCCGGTGCTCGCGACGCCGGGGCGCCGGCGCTTCCTCGCGGTCGGTGGGGTCCTGGCCGCCGGCATGGGTCTCGCGGCGGCTCGTGAGGACCGCGCCGTCGCCGGTCCCGTCGCGGCGTACGGCCTGGCCCTGGCGTCGATGGTCGCCTCGGCTGCGGCCATCGACCCCGAGCGCGGCCGCGACCGGGTGCTCCGGGGCGCCGTACTGTTCCTCGTCTCCGACGTCGTGCTCGGACTCCGCACGTTCGTGGTCGGCGAGGAGGGCTCGGCGTCCTCCGCGCTCGAGGGCGTGGTGATGGCGACGTACACCGCCGGGCAGTGGTGCCTCGCCGACGGCATGCGTGGCTAGTGTCGACGCATGCCCATCCCCACGCACACGCTCAATGACGGCACGACCCTCCCGGCGATCGGCTTCGGCACCTACCCACTGAAGGGCGCGGACGGCGTGACCGCGGTCCGGAGCGCGATCGAGGCCGGCTACCGGCTGATCGACACGGCCGTGAACTACGAGAACGAGCACGAGGTCGGCGAGGCGATCCGACAGTCGGGCGTCGCCCGTGAGGATCTCTTGGTCACGAGCAAGCTCCCCGGCCGCGACCACGGATACGACGACGCCATCGCCAGTGTGCACGGCTCCCTGGAGCGCCTCGGGCTGGCGCATCTCGACCTCCACCTGATCCACTGGCCCAACCCCAGCCGGGGCCAGTACGTCGACGCCTGGCGCGCCCTGGTCGACCTGCGCGAGCAGGGGCTGGTCCGCTCGATCGGCGTCTCCAACTTCACCGCCGCACAGCTCGAGCGGATCATCGAGGCCACCGGTGTGACTCCGGTGGTCAACCAGATCGAGCTGCACCCCTACTTCCCTCAGGTGCGGATGCGCGAGGTCAACGAGCGGCTCGGCATCCGCACCGAGTCGTGGAGCCCGCTGGGCAAGCGCCAGGCACCGTTCACCGAGCCCGCTGTGGCGCAGGCCGCTGAGCGGCACGGCGTGACCCCCGGCCAGGTGATCCTGCGCTGGCAGGTCCAGCTCGGCAGTGTGCCGATCCCCAAGTCGGCCACGCCCGAGCGGCAGCGGCAGAACCTCGACGTGTTCGGCTTCGAGCTCGCCGACGACGAGGTCGCCGCGATCACCGCGCTCGGGCGTCCCGACGGCCGGCTGTTCGGTGGCGACCCCGATACCCACGAGGAGATGTGAGCGCGGCGTGAGTGGTGCCGAGCCGGCGACGCCGTACCTCCGCGTCGACGTCCCGCGGCTGAGCGCCAACATCGAGCGCACCGCGCGCTGGGCCTCCCACGCCGGTGTGGCCCTGCGTCCGCACGCCAAGACCCACAAGTGCCCACAGGTCGCCCGGATGCAGCTCGAGGCCGGCGCGATCGGACTCACGGTGGCCACGATCGGTGAGGCGGAGGTCTTCGTCGCGCACGGCGCCGAGGACGTGTTCATCGCCTACCCGCTCTGGCTCACCGATGACGCCGTACGCCGCCTCCGCGCGCTCGCGGACCGGGCCGACGTGGCCATCGGCGTCGACTCGATCGAGTCGGCTGTCCGCGCCGCCCGGCTGCTGGAGGGCTCCGACGTCGTGGCCCTGGTGGAGGTCGACTCCGGGCAGCACCGCACCGGTGTGCCGCCGGAGGACGCGGGCGCGCTCGCCGCTGCCGCCGTGGAGGCGGGCATGCCGGTGCGCGGGATCTTCACGTTCCCCGGGCACAGCTACTCCCCCGACGCGCTAGCCACAGCCGCGGCCGACGAGGCCCGCGCCCTGGCCGCGGCGACCGAGTCGCTCCGGGCCGCGGGCCTCGAGCCCGATGTCCTCAGCGGCGGCTCGACGCCGAGCCTCGGCCACACCGACACCAGCGCCCTGACCGAGGTGCGGCCCGGGGTCTACGTGTTCGGGGACGCCCAGCAGTGGGAGCTCGGCACCACCACCCCGGACGACATCGCCCTCACGTGCCGGGCCACGGTCGTGAGCCACGCCGGCGGGAGACTGGTCCTCGATGCCGGCAGCAAGGCACTGGGCGCCGACCGGGCGTCGTACGCCACCGGCTGGGGTCGGCTTCTGGACCATCCCGACGCCCGCGTGATCCAGCTCTCCGAGCACCACGCCGTCGTCGACCTGGCAGGCGCTCCGCTCCCGCCGCTCGGCGCGCGCGTGGACGTGGTGCCCAACCACGTGTGCGTCGCCGTCAACCTGGCCGACACCCTGTGGGCCGACACCGGTGGCGATCTCGAGCCGTGGCCGGTGGCCGCCCGCGGCCGCAACGCCTGAGCCGCTCCCCTACGATTCCCGCCATGCTCCTGCGCCCCGCTGCTGCCGCTACCGCCCTCGCACTGCTCGTGCTGAGCGGCTGCGGGTCCGACGACAACGGCGACACCACCGCCTCGGACTCCGCGCCGACGACGTCGTGCGCCTACCCCACCGACGGCCAGGCCCCCGCCAAGCAGGTCGACCCGCCCGCCGAGAAGGCGCCGGCCTCCGGCGCCGTCC
Organism: Nocardia sp. 149-1B; assembly: GCF_057747975.1. NCBI lineage: Bacteria > Bacillati > Actinomycetota > Actinomycetes > Mycobacteriales > Nocardiaceae > Nocardia > Nocardia sp. 149-1B. Next base: position 2,143,196 of record NZ_CM173233.1, on the reverse strand, counting down.
ACGTGACCATGGCGACCAGCATCGGCGAACTCGGCCTCGACCTCGACGCCGCGGGCACCCCCTGCACCGTCAACTCGTTCGTCTCGCTCGCCAAGCAGGGCTACTTCGACGACACGTCGTGCCACCGGCTCACCACGGACGGAGGGCTGTTCGTCCTGCAGTGCGGCGACCCCACCGGCACGGGCAGCGGCGGCCCCGGCTACTCATTCGCCGACGAGCTCTCGGGCGACGAGACCTATCCGGCCGGCACACTGGCGATGGCCAATGGCGGACCGGACACCAATGGCTCGCAGTTCTTCATCGTGTACGCCGACTCCGATCTCAAGCCCGACTACACGGTCTTCGGCAGCATCGACGAGGCGGGACTGAAGGCGGTCCAGAAGATGGCCGCGGACGGCAACGACGGCTCCCTCGGTGCCTACGGCGGAGCACCGAACACCCCGGTCGACATCTCTTCGGTCACGATCGAGGACTAGAGCGGGAACCGCACCCCGGTCAGCTCCTCCGAGCGCTCCCACAGGCCGCGCGCCAGCTCGGGGTCGCACGCCGCCTGGCTGCGGCCGACACCGGTCGGCCAGCCGACCATCTCCAGCGGTCCGCCGGGGCCGATGAAGCTGTTGCCGGGCAGGTCCATGGTGGCGGCGTACAGCGTGGTCAGCGCGCCCTTCCAGGGCGGCATGCCGACGAGCTTGTGACCCCACGAGCCGACCCAGGTCTTGGCCCTGCTGCCGGTGTTCGCGGTGATCCCGGTCGCCGTCGACCCTGGGTGCGCGGCGGTCGCCCGCAGCGTCGACCCCGCTGCCGTCAACCGCCGCTGGAGCTCGGCGAGGAACAACAGGTTGGCCAGCTTGGAGGAGGCGTACGCCGCGAACGGCCGGTACGGCCGGCGCTCCCAGTTGAGGTCGTCGAGGTCGAGGTCGGCGGCCCGGTGCGCGTCCGAGGTCACGACCACGACCCGGTCGCGCAGCTGGGGCAGCAGCAGGTTCGTCAGGGCGAAGTGGCCCAGGTGGTTGGTGGCCAGGTGTGTCTCGAACCCGTCGGCGGTGAGCGCCTGGGGCACCGCCAAGACACCGGCGTTGTTGATCAGCACGTCCACGGGGCCGACGGCGTCCGCGAACTCCCGCACGCTGGACAGGTCGGCGACGTCGAGGCGGCGCACCACGACGCTCCCGGCGACCTGGGCTGCGGCGGCCTCGCCCTTCGCCGTGTTCCGCACGGCCATCACGACCTCGGCCCCCCGGCCGGCGAGCACCCGGGCCGCCTCGAGGCCGAGTCCCCCGCTGGCGCCGGTGATCACGAAGCGGCGGCCGTCCTGGCGCGGGACCTCGTCCCACCGGCCGGGGCGGTGGCGGAGCATCAGCGCGTGCCGTACTCGATCGGGCCGCCGAGCTGGACCGTGCGCCCCACCGTGCAGAGCCGGTCGCGCGACTGCTCGATGGAGCGCGGCAGTGCCTCGCGCGCACGGTCGCCGTCCTCGCCGTCGGGGAAGCGCACATCGAACGTGATCCGCAGGTCGACGAGGCGGTTGCCCTGCTCGTCGCGGATCTTGTCGCCCTCGGCGGACACCTCGAACGTGGTCGCCTCGGCCCGCTTGCCGGTGATCAGGTCCACGTCGATGGCGCTGCACCCGGCGAGGGCAGCCAGCAGCAGCTCAACCGGGGTGAAATCGGGGTCGTCGCCCGAGCCCACGGGCAGCACGCCGCCCCGTCCGTTGGTGGCCAGGAACCGGCCGACGCCGATCTTGTGGAGGTCGATGTGGCGCAGGCTCGCGCGCTGGGGATCGGTCGCGTCGGCGGTGGTCATGGCCTTAGGGTGCCAGACCGCGACACGCCCGGGATCCCGCGCCGGGTTGTGTCGAGCGGACGCATCGGACACGGTGGAAGGGACCAGCCAAGCAATCCGGAAGGACGAGCATGCTCACCCTCACCGAGAACGCCAGCGCCATCGTCAACGAGATCACCCACCAGCCCGGCCTCGCCGAGAGTGCGGGTCTACGCATCACCACCGACGACTCCCCCGAGCCGGCCTTCGCCATCTCCGCCGCCGAGCAGGGCGAGCCCGGCGACCAGGTCGTCGAGCAGGGCGGCGCGACCGTCTACCTCGACGAGTCCGCGGCCCAGCTCCTCGAGGACAAGATCCTCGACGCCGCGGTCGACACGTCGGGCAAGGTCGAGTTCGCCCTCGCCCTGCAGGGCTGAGCCGAGCTCAACAGCACCACATGGCGCGAGCCCCGGACCGGAGGTCCGGGGCTCGTCGCCGTCCGGGGCCGAGGGACGTCGAGTCGGCGCCAGTTGCCCACCCAGGAGGGTCGAGTCGGCGCCAGTTGCCGACTTCGTCCACAGCCTCTGTTTGCGGACGGGGCAAGTCACGCCGACTCGACGTCTCTGCGTGAGCAAGACGCCCGATTCGACGTCCCTGCGTGAGCAAGACGCGCCGACTCGACGTCCCTGCGTGAGCAAGACGCGCCGACTCGACGTCCCCGCGTGAGCAAGACGCGCCGACTCGACGTCCCCGCGTGAGCAAGACGCGCCGACCCGACGTGTCTGCGGGCACCGCGGCGAGCCGCTGGCGACGACGCGGCGCACGTGCGAGTCTCGGCAGGTGAAGCGACACCTCTCGGGCGCCCTCGCCCTCGCCGCCCTGCTCCTCACCGCGCTCGTCGCCTCCCCAGCCTCGGCCGCGGACGGATCGCTGTCGGACCCGTCCGGTGACGCCGCACGACCCGGGCTCGACATCGTCTCGGCGACACTCCACAACGACGAGGCCCGGCTCGTCGTCGACGTCGAGTTCGTGCGGTCCGTGCGTGGCGACGTCATCGTCAGCGTGGACGGGCGGCACGGCCGCGGCCTGCGACTCGTCAGCGAGTACCGCCCGGTCGCCCACACCCGCAACTACATCGTGGCCGGCGCGTTCACCGATCGAGGGGTCCCCGACGAGGCTCAGCTCGTGCACTGCCGCGGGTTCCGAGTCCGGTGGAGCCCCGACGAGCCCACGGTGCGCCTGATCCTGCCCAGCCGCTGCCTGCACGACGGCAACTACACCGCCCTGCGGTTCGCGGTGCTGACCGAGCGCGGCTCCGACACCGACATCGCCCCCGACAGCCACCCGGCGTCCGCCTGGGTCCGGCGAGGCTGAGGGCCAGCGGACGAGGCTCGCTATCGGTCGCTGCCCTCGCGTGATGGCCCGGGCAGCGACTCGGTCTCGATACGCGGGTCACGACCTCGTTCCTCGGTCGCGCCGCTACTCGACCTTCCCTCCTGAGCCGTCCCGTGCAAGCACGGGACGGGGAGCTCAAACCACCGCAGGTGCTCGAAGTCCTCGCTGACGTCGGCCGGGTGGGCGTCCAGGTCGGGTGCGATGCCCGATGCCAGGATCGCCACGGCCTCACGCAGGTGCTCGGCGAGCAGGTCCTCTCCCCCGGTCGCCCGGTGGCTCGGCATCGAGACCCGGCCACCTTCGTAGGAGATGTCTCGCAGGCTGAGCGGCGGGCTGACCAGGCCGGCCCGGTGCCGCCAGTGCCCGGTCGCGGGGTCGAAGCGATAGTCCTCGAGCAGCCGCCACCCGTCGCGGGCGACCAGGCGCACGGCCTCGACGATGTAGTCGACGACCGTGTCGGACACGAAGTAGTTGAAGTTGACCCGCACCCAGCCGGGCTTGATGCCCTCACAGCCACCGGCGATCTCGCGCTCGAACTCGTGCGAACGCTCGAGGTCGATCCCGAGCAGCCGGTGTCCGTACGGCCCGGCGCACGAGCAACCGCCGCGCGACTGGATGCCGAACAGGTCGTTGAGGAGCGCGACCACGTAGTTGTGGTGGAGGTAGCGCCCCGAGGGCGACCGGACCACGAACGACACGATCGAGAGCCGGTCGGCGTCGAGGTTGCCGAGCAGCTCGATCGCCGGCTCGTCGCTCCAGGCGGCCACCGCCTTGCGCAGGTGGCGCTCCTCCTGCTCGCGGATCGTGTCCGTGCCGACGGCCTCCTTGAGCTGGAAGACCATCCCGGCCCGGATCGACTCGATGATCGCCGGGGTGCCGCCCTCCTCGCGATGGGTCGGGTCGTCGAGGTAGCGGTGGTCGTCGTCGTTGACATAGGCGACCGTGCCGCCGCCGGGCACGTCGGGGACCCGGTTGGCGAACAGCCCGCGGCGCGCCACCAGCACCCCGGGGGTCGACGGTCCGCCGATGAACTTGTGCGGCGAGATGAACACCGCGTCCTTGTACGACAACGGCCGGCCCGGGCGCGCGCCCATCTCGACGTCGACGTACGGCGCGGCCGCGGCGAAGTCCCACAGGCTGAGGGCACCGTGCTCGTGGAGCAGCTCGGCGATCGCGGCGCTGTCGGACACGATGCCGGTCACGTTGGACGCCGCCGAGAACGACCCGATCCGCAGCGTGCGGTCGGCGTACTTCTCCAGCTGCTCGCGCAGGTCCGCCTGGTCGACTCCCCCGTCGTCGTCCTGGCGGATGGTGACGACGTCCGCGATCGACTCGCGCCACGGGAGCTCGTTGGAGTGGTGCTCGTAGGGTCCGATGAACACCACCGGCCGCTGTTCGGACGGGATGTGGTCGGACAGCGCGTGGGCGTCCTCCAACGCCGAGGGGATTCGCAGACCCAGCACGCCGATCAGCTTCGCGATCGCGCCGGTGCACCCCGATCCGGCAAAGAGCACGACGGTGTCGTCGTCGCCCCCGACCGCCTCCCGGATGATCGCCCGGGCGTCCTCGCGCAGCCGCGTGGTCTGCAGGCCGGTGCCGCTGGACTCGGTGTGGGTGTTGGCGTAGCCGGGCAGCACCTCGTCGCGGATGAAGTCCTCGATGAAGCTCAGTGCCCGCCCGGACGCGGTGTAGTCGGCGTACGTGACCCGGCGCCGTCCGTACGGCGTGTCCATGAGGTGGTCGTCGCCGATCACCGAGTCCCGGATCAGGCGGAGGAGGGCCTCCCGGTCACGGTCCGTCATGCACAACCACCCATGACGACCATGGTCCCACCGCGGGAGGCCCTCCCGCAGACCTACCGCACGACGAGCTGTGCCGAACGGTGTCCGGAGACGACTCCGTCGAACGGCCCGGCGACGTCGGTGCTGATGACATCGCCCCGTCCGCGGCGGCTGATCGAGGACAGCGAGACCTGGAGCTGGTCGTTGCGGACCAGGTTCTCCACCGCCGTGCGCGCCTGCGCGAGCGAGGTCATCGGGCCCAGTCCGCCCGTCTCCTGGCCGCCGACCAGCTCGAGCCCACCCATCTGACCCGCCATCCGTCGCGGCACCTGCACCCACAGAGGCACCGTCGTGGTGCCGCCGGAGCCGCTGAGCACCGCGCGCAGCGTGAGCGTGCTGCCGGCACGGACCGGGATCGAGTCACGACGGCTCAGCGTCGTCCACTTCCCGGCGACCTTCCGCTGCAGACCGGTGATCCGGTACGCCGTTGCGTCGTCGGTCGCGGTCGTGTTGTTCGTGACGCCGGTGATCGTGACGCCGGGGATCCCGGCCAACGCGTAGACGACGTCGCCCAGCGCGTAGCCGACCTCGTAGGACAGGTCCCACTCCGAGACGTAGCGGTTGGCGCTCGACAGCTCGAACGGCGCGCCGTCCGGCCCGGTGCCCGTGACGGTCCACCCGGCGACCTCGCTGCCCTGGATCGTGCCGTCGATGACGCGGTCGTGGTTGGCGATGAACTCGTAGAGCGTCGTGCTCGCCAGCGCGTCGGGGGTCTGCACGGACACGTGCGAGGTCCCTTCACGGCTCTGGCCGGCGTACGCGAGTGTCGAGGTCACGTCGGTCGTGGCGGGAATCGGGCCCAGCGCGCCGCTGATGCCGGTGAGCCGATCCTGGGAGATCGTGCCGGCCGGGCTGCCGAGGTTGGCCACCTTGAACCCGGCAAGCAGGTCTTCCTGGATGTAGATCGCGTCTGCGGGGTGCAGCGTCAGCGTGGTGGCGCCGAGGTGGTCCAGCGGGTGGCCGAAGCCGACGACGTTGGCGCCGCACACCGAGGTCGCGGTGCCGATCGCGGCCATCGTCACGTCGCCGTAGGCAAGGGACGCGGCCAGGTTGCCGCCCGCGACGACGGTCTCGGGTCCGGCGATGCCGGGCGCGGCCCGGCCCACGGCGTACGCCGAGCGCGGGATGTAGCTGCGGTTGCCGGCGTGCTCGGCCACCGCCGAGAGCTGGCGGGCGCCCACCCCCGCGACCGCGAACGGGGCCGGGAGCTGGTCGAAGCCCTGCGCGGCCTGGGCCGCGGTCACGTCGGTCGCTCGGGCGATCGTGCGGGCCGCGGCACTGTCGACGGCGACGGTGCGAGCCGGGTGGGCGGGGAGGTAGTCGTCCATGTCGGCGAACGGCGTCACACCGGCCACCGGCGACGGACCGGTTGCGAGCCCGTAGGCCACCGCACCGATCAGCCGGCCGTCCTGGGCGTAGACGGGGCTCCCGGACATGCCCTGCCAGATGCCGACCCGGTCGATCTCCGGCGAGGTCAGCCGGACCATCACCATGTCGATCCCCGGTGCCACTCCGTCGGCCAGGACGCCGAGGACCTCGCCGGTGAAGCCGTCCGGGGTGGTGCCGTGGCTGACCGTCAGGCCGGTGACGGCCTGCCCGCCCGCGAGGTCGGCGACCGGGTACGGCGTCGCGCAGTCGCCGGCCGGGGCCGCGGCCTGCGCCGTGCCCGTGACACCGGTGACGGCGGCGAGGCCGAGTCCGCCGACAGTGATGAGTGATGCCAGGGCACGACCCCGGCGGTGAGCGATGAGCCGCTGCATGAGCGTCGATCCTCCCGAAAGACCGGGCGCGGATCTCGCGCCCGTGACCATGAGACTCCGATGGGCACGAACTGGTTGCGAGGCCTGCCGATGACCCCACATTCGTGCGAAGGTGGGCTAGCCTGCGTTGCGCCGCTGCTCCGCCGAGCGGAGCCCGAGGGTGACCTCGCGAGAGCGGTTCGGACCACGACATAGGGTGGCGCGGTGACCAGCCCGTACCAGAGCCTCCGGCAGACGGAGGCCGTCGCCCGCCGCGCCCTCCTCGCCGTCGAGACCTACGACGTCCGCCTGGATCTCGCGAGCGACGAGCAGACCTTCGGGTCCGTCACGACCATCCGGTTCGCCAGCCGCGGTGGCCCGACGTTCGCCGATCTCAAGCCCGTGCGCGTCAACGAGATCCGACTCAACGGCCAGGTGATCGACCCCGACCTCCTCGTGCGCGGTCGCCTGGCGATCGACACCCTCGAGGGCGCCAACGAGCTCGTCGTCGACGCGGTGATGCCCTTCCGCAACGACGGCGAGGGGCTGCACCGCAGCGTCGACCCGGCCGACGGGCGCCACTACGTCTACGGCATGTCGTTCATGGAGGCCGCGCCCACGGTGTTCGCGTGCTTCGACCAGCCCGACCTCAAGGCGCCCTACACGTTCCACGTCCGCGCACCCGAGGACTGGACGGTGATCGGCAACGCACCCGGCAGCAACCCCGAGCCGGGCGTGTGGGAGTTCGAGCAGACGCAGCCGCTGTCGACGTACTTCGTCACGCTGGTCGCCGGGCCCTACCACGTGATCCGCGACGAGCACGACGGGATCCCGCTGGGTCTCTCGGCCCGCGCGAGCATCGCCCGCGACCTCGACGCCGATGCCGACGAGCTGTTCACGATGAGCCGGGCCTGCTTCGACGAGTTCCACCGGCTCTTCGGCATCCGCTACCCGTTCGGCGACTACCACCAGGCCTTCGTGCCCGAGTTCAACGCGGGTGCGATGGAGAACCCCGGGTGCGTGACGTTCCGCGACCCGCTGATCTTCAGCAGCCGGGTCACCCGGGGCGTGCGGATCCAGCGCGCCACCACCGTCGCCCACGAGATGGCGCACCAGTGGTTCGGCAACATCGTCACCCCTCAGTGGTGGGACGACCTGTGGCTCAACGAGTCGTTCGCCGAGTACATGGGCAACCGGGTCACCGCCGACGTCACCGAGTACGACGACGCCTGGACCCACAACGCCTACGCGCGCCGCCAGTGGGGGCTCGTCGCCGACCAGCGGCCGAGCACCCACCCGGTCGCGGGCAACGGCGCGGCCGACGCCGGCTCCGCGCTCCAGGACTTCGACGGCATCTCCTACTCCAAGGGCTCGAGCATCCTCAAGCAGCTCAACGCCGCGCTCGGCGACGAGGTGTTCTTCGCCGGGGCGATCGACCACTTCACCCGGCACCGGTTCGGCAACGCCACGATGCACGACCTGTTCGCGAGCTGGGAGCGGGCCGGAGCCGGCGACCTGTCCTCGTTCACCGAGAGCTGGCTGCGGACTGCGGGCCCCGACACGATCGTGCTCGACCGGGAAGCCGGCGCGGTACGACGTACTCCCCCGGCCGGCCACCCGGCGGACCGCTCCCACACGTTCCGCGTCGCCCAGGCGCTTCCCGACGGCAAGTGGGAGGTGGCGCCGCTGACCGTGGCGGGCCCGGAGACGGCGTACGCCGTTGCCGAGGGCGCCGCCGTGGTGCTCGATCCCTACGAGGACACGTGGGCGCTGGTCCAGCCCGACTCGACGACGGTCGCCACCCTCAAGGCCCTGCTGCCCGGCACCGAGGACACCCTGCTGCGCGCGGGCGTGTGGAACAACGTGCGCAGCGCGTTCCACAACGCCGCCATCGCACCCGCCGACGTGATCGACCTCGTCGAGGCGGGATTGCCGATCGAGGACAGCGACGACGCGCTGTTCTACACGATGCCCTGGGTGGTGGCGAAGGTCGTCCCGCTGACCGCGGATCCCGACGACGCGCTGGCCCGGGTCCACCGCGCGGCACTCGCTAAGGCCCACGCCTCGGGTCCGGCGACTCCGCTGCAGCTTGCCGCGTTCCAGGCCGCAGTGTCGTCGGCGGGTTCCCCCGACGACCTGCGCGGCTGGTTGACGGGCCGAGACCTGCCGGCCGGGGTCGAGGTCGATCTCGATCTGCGCTGGCGGGTGCTCGTGCGGCTCGCGGCGCTCGGGGAGACCGATCGCACCGAGCTGCAAGAGGCGCTCGATGCCGAGCCGACCGCTCGCTCCCGGGTCGAGCACACCCGCGCCGTGTCCTCGCTCCCGGACGCGGAGGCGAAGGCGTGGGCCTGGGAGCGGTTCACCGGGCAGGTGGACGTGCCCAACTACGAGCTGGAGGCTGCCGGCACGGGGATGTGGCGCGGCGGCCAGGAGGAGCTGCTGGCGCCGTACGTCGACCGGTACTTCGACGAGGTCGCCGCGACCGCCCAGGTGCGTAGTGGATGGGTGCTCGCCGACAGCGCCATGTGGTTCTTCCCGCTGCTCTTCGAGACCACCGAGACGCTGGAGCGCGCCCGGGCGCTGATCGGCGACGACGACTTCGACCTCGCCATGCGACGCCGCGTCGTCGACCTCGCCGACGAGCTCGAGCGCCGGATCGCGATCCGGGAGACCTACCCGGCATGACCTGCCCATGACCACCGACCGCGCGCGGCGCCCCGGACCGACGGTCCGCACGCGTGTGCTCGAGCACCTCGCGGACAGCACCGAACGCCGCCACGAGGACAGGCTCGCCACCGAGGAGCCGCTCGAGATCAGGCTCACCTGGCCTGGGGCGCCCGCCCGGCGGGTGTGGGTGACGATGCGGACACCCGGCCACGACTTCGAGCTGGCCGCGGGCTGGCTGGTCCACGAAGGGCTGACCGAACCCGACGGCATCTCGGGCGTTGCCTACTGCACCGACGCGGACCTCGCTCCCGAGCAGGAGTTCAACGTCGTCACCGTGACGCTCGCCGGTCCGCCGACCCGTGAACCCGGGCATCGGCACGTCGGCCAGTCCGCGGGCTCCTCCGCGTGCGGGGTCTGCGGCAAGGACACGGTCGCGGAGGCCCTGGCCGTCCCCGCCGCGCGCCGCTGGGAGGGCGGGCTGCCCTCCCCCGACGTCGTACGCCGGCTGCCCGCGCTGCTGCGCTCGCAACAGCCGCTCTTCGACCGGACCGGCGGTGTGCACGCGGCCGGGCTCGCCACCGCGGCCGGCGAGCTCCTCGTCGTCCGTGAGGACGTCGGTCGCCACAACGCCGTCGACAAGGTCACCGGCGCCCGGCTCCTGAGCGGATCGTCCCCAGCTGAGGCGTGCCTGGTGGTCAGCGGCCGCGCCGGGTTCGAGCTCGCCCAGAAGGCGGTGGCGGCCGGCGTCGGCGCCCTGGTGGCCGTCGGCGCTCCGACCAGCCTGTCGCTACGCCTGGCGACTGAGTCGGGGCTGGCGCTCTTCGGGTTCACCTCGAGCGAACGGTGCGTGCGGTTCGCCTAGCGGTTGTGCGCCGTCTGGGTCTCGACTGTTGGCGTCCTGTCGCCGCCGATGCCGCGAGGCGGGGACCTTCGAAGCTGCACGGCCGCGGATCGGTCCGGCCGTTGACAGCGTCTGGAGCCCACCGTCACCATCCAAGTGTGATCGGGCGCCTGTGGCATTCTCTCGTTGCAACCGCAGTCTTCGTACCTCTTGTGGTTCTCGGCGTGCAATCGCCATCGGACGCGGGATCTGACACCGTTGTCGACCCTGGCGGCGGATGGACGTGGTCGGATTGTCTCTACCACTCGCCTGCACTCGCCGGAAGTACTCAGGTGGAACGATTCACCGTCAGCGGCAAGGCCGCGGGGGACTACTTCTTGACCTGCACGGGCGTTCGGCACATCAAGGACGGCCACGGCTTCGACAGTGACACCGTGGGTTGCATCAACAAGGTGCTCACCAAGGCCAAGGCAAAGGAAACGTCGAACACCGACGCCTCGAACTGGTTGATCACGGCGACTCACGCCTACCCGCTGGGCACCCAGTACCTGTTCGGATACGTCGTCGCAAACAAGTCGAGCGGTGTGATTGTCACCGCCTACACGGAGTCGTCACCCACAGACACGGGCAGCGGTGACTGGAACAGTTGTCGGAACGACATCTGACGGCCATTCGTCACGAGATCGGCGAGAACGGCTGGGGCCGATTCATCGTCGAGACGCCGCGCGAGCGTGTCTCGACGGAGATCTCCTATGTCGTCAATGTGGTGGAGCAGCTCACGCAGGCCGCACGGCAGGTGGTTGACCAGCACGATCACGTGCGGCTCGAGTGGGACACGGAGCTGGCTCGGGCAACCGTTGAGATAGCGCCAGAACCAGAGGAGCGCGTCTCGTTCCAGATCACCTGGACGGGACGCGCGGACTCGCCCACGACTGGCTTCGGGTTCCACCTGGCCACGACCCAGTCGACACGACGTTTCGTCGAAACAGTGCTGGCATTCGTCGACAGCGTCGACGTGGACAGGTACACCTCGGAATGGTCGCCGAGCTGGCCGGCCGACGCTGTCGACTCGCTACGGCAGTGGGCTCTTCGCAGTTGAGGCTCTGATCACGGCCCGGCCGGACCGCGGACGACGGCGACCACGGCGTGTTCGCCGGGGTTCACGTCGAGGTGGCGGCCCACCGGATCGAGGTACCGGCTCCGGTAGTCCCGCGCATCGACGTCCTCGACCAGCTCCAGCCCCGCGTCCGCGAGCAGCCCAGCCATCTCGGGCGGGTCCACGCCGAAGAGCCAGGGCTCCGACGAACCACCCGTCACCCCGATGGTGAGCATCCACCCCTGGCCGCGCCCGCCACGGACGAGGTCGCGCAGCACGTAGGTGAGCACGATCGCGCTCCCGGGCGACGCCGTGCCGACGTACGCCAACGTGGCCCGCACCGCGTCCCCGGTGAGGTACTGGGTGACGCCCTCCCAGAGGAAGAACGCGGGCCGGTGCGGGTCGAACCCTGCCGACAGCAGCGCCGCCCCCAGCGGCTCGCGGCCCAGATCGACGGGCACGAAGCGCACCTCCCACGCCGTCGGGACCACGCCGCGCAGACGCGCACGCTTCTCGACCTGGGTCCCCGCCAGGTCGACCTCGAAGACCGTGGTCTCCGCGAGCGAGCCCAGCCGGTAGGCCCGCGTGTCGAAGCCTGCCCCCAGGATCACCAGCTGGTCGGTCCCGGCGGTCGCCTGCATCGTGACGACGTCGTCGATGTAGCGGGTCCGCATCACCTGGGAGCCGTACGTCCCCGCGCCGAGCGAGCGGACCACCTGGTCCTGCATCGGCCCCGACCGCGCCATCGCGGTCAGCATGGGATCGAGCAGCCGCGCGACGACGGGATCGTCGAACTGTCGCAGGCCCCCAGGCTGTGCCTGCTCCACCAACCGGCAGAACGCCGCTCCCATCGCCGTTCGACTCACCGCGGGCCTGGCCACGCCTCATCCAAGCACCGGGCCCGCCCGCGGACGCGTCGGACTCCCGCGCCGGCGACGAGAGCCTCGTCACCGAGGCGAGCCGCGTCGGCGCGCCCCCGCGGCGATGTCGGCGCCCGCTCCTAGCGTTGCGGTGTGCGCATCCTCCACACCTCCGACTGGCACCTCGGGCGGTCCTTCCACCGGGAGGGCATGCTCGGGCACCAGGCTGCGTACGTCGACCACCTCCTCGAGGTCGTCGAGCAGGAGGCGGTCGACCTGGTGGTGGTCGCCGGCGACGTCTACGACCGAGCCCTGCCTCACGTCGACGCGGTGCGACTGGCCGACGAGGCGCTCGCCCGGCTGGCCGCGAGCAAGGCGCGGGTGGTCCTCACGAGCGGCAACCACGACTCCGCGCAGCGGCTCGGGTTCAGCTCGCGGCTCATCGATGCGGCCGGGGTGTTCATCCGCACCGATGCTTCCGGCGTCGGCACCCCGGTGCTGCTCGAGGACGAGCACGGCCCGGTGGCCGTCTACGGCATCCCCTACCTCGACCCCGACGCGGTCCGTGAGCCCTGGGGCCTCCCGGTGCGCAGCCACGAGGCCGCACTCACCGAGGCGATGCGACGGGTGCGCTCCGACCTGGCCGGCCGTCCCGGCACCCGCTCCGTCGTGCTGGCCCACGCGTTCGTCGCGGGCGACCCGGCCCCGGTGGAGATCAGCGACTCCGAGCGGGACATCAGCGTGGGCGGGGTGTCGCTGGTGCCCACCGGTGTGTTCGACGGCGTCGACTACACCGCCCTGGGCCACCTGCACGGTCGCCACACCCTCACCGAGTCCGTGCGCTACTCCGGATCGCCGCTGGCCTACTCCTTCTCCGAGGCGTCCCAGGTCAAGGGCTCCTGGCTGGTCGACCTCGACTCCTTCGGCGTCCGCGAGGCCCACTTCATCGCGGCCCCCGTCCCGCGGGCCCTCGCCCGGCTCCGCGGCACCCTCGACGACCTACTGACCGACCCCCGCCTCGACGTCCACGCCGACGCCTGGGTCCAGGCCACCCTCACCGACGACGTCCGCCCCCTCCAGGCGATGGACCGTCTCCGCCGGCGGTTCCCCCACGCGCTGGTCCTCGGCTTCGAGCCCACCGGTGGCACCCCGACGGGAGTGCCGGCTGCTCCGCCCCGGGGGCGCTCCGACCACGCGATCGCCCTCGACTTCGTCGAGCAGGTTCGCGGCACGCCCGCCAGCGAGGCCGAGTCGGCCCTGCTGCTCGCCGCCTGCGACGCGTGCTGCGAAGACCCCGACGTCGACGTGCTGGTGTCGGGAGGGCAGGCCCCGTGAGGCTGCACCACCTCGAGATCACCGCGTTCGGGCCGTTCGCCGACACCGTGTCGGTCGACTTCGACGAGCTCTCCGACGCCGGACTGTTCCTGCTGTCCGGCCCGACCGGCTCGGGCAAGACCAGCGTGCTCGACGCGGTGTGCTTCGCGCTGTACGGCGACGTCCCGGGCGACCGCAGCACGGCCAAGCGACTGCGCTCCGACCAGGCCGCGCCCGGCGTACGCCCCCGCGTCACCCTGGAGGCCACGCTGTCCGGCCGCCGGTTCCGGATCGTCCGCTCGCCGTCGTGGGAGCGTCCCAAGAAGCGCGGCACCGGCACGACCACGGAGCAGGCCTCGGTCTCGATCGCCGAGCGTCTCGACGGCGCCTGGGTCACCCACTCGACGCGGCTCGACGAGACGGGCCACCTGGTGACGCGGCTGGTCGGCATGAACACCGCCCAGTTCACCCAGGTCGCACTGCTGCCCCAGGGCCGGTTCCAGGCGTTCCTGCGAGCCCGTTCCGAGGAACGGCACCACCTGCTCCAGCAGCTGTTCCGCACGGGCCGGTTCGAGGACGTCGAGCGCTGGCTGCGCGACCGGCGCCTGGCGCTGGGCCGTCAGGCCGACGACGTACGCCGCCGGGTCGACGAGCTGGTCAGCCGGGTCAGCGAGGCCACCGGCGAGGAGCCCCCCGCCGCTGAGACCGGCACCGACAGCACCGCGTGGGCACGTGGCCTGCTCGACGACGCCACCCTGCAGTGCTCCGAGAGCGCCGCGGCCGCAGCGCTCGCCGCCGACGACGAGGCCCGGGCGCGCGCCGCCTCCCAGGAGGGCCGCACGCTCACCGAGCGGCGGGCCCGTCTCGACGCCGCCACGGCCGAGCACCGCCGGTTGGTGGCGGCCGGCGTCGAGCACGAGGCCGCCCGCACGCGCCTCGACGACGCTCGCCGCGCTGCGGGGGTCGTGCCGCTCCACGCTGTCGCGGTCAGGGCGCAACGCGCCCACTCGGCCGCCCGGACCCAGGTGGCCGCCCTCGAGGTGACCGACCGCGAGGCCCTCGATGCGGCGGTCTCCGAGGCAGTCGACGCCGCCGCGCGCCTGCGCGCGCTCCGGCCGCGCGCCGCACGCCTCCGGGAAGTCGTCGCCGAGACCGGCCGTCTCGAACGACGACGAGTCGTTCTCGTCGCCGAGCAGGAGGCGGCGCACGCGGCCGCCGTCGCGCTCGTCGAGGGCCTCACGCTGCAGGTCGAGGAGGCCCGTGCCGCCCTCACCGAGGCGACCACCGAGGCCCAGCGGCTGCGCGGGCATGCGCTCGACCTCCGCGAGGCGCGCCTCGACGGCATGGCTGCCGAGATCGCCGGTGCGCTGGCCGTCGGTGCGTCCTGCCCGGTGTGCGGCTCCTGCGACCACCCCCACAAGGCCGCGGCACGCGCAGGTGCACCCGACGATGCTGCCGAGAAGGCCGCACTTCGCGCCGCCGACGACGCGGCGGCCACCGAGCATCTCCGCGACGTCGAGGTCCGCGACCTGGTCGCGCGCCTCGCGGCCGCCACCGAGCGAGTCGACCAGGTCCCGCCCGCGCTCGCCGCCGAGGAGAGCGCGGTGGTGACGGCTCTCGAACGGCTGGCCGACGAGGCCGCGGGACTCGACGCCGAGCTCGCCGACTACGACGAGTCGCTGGCGGCGGCGTACGCCCACCAGGAGCAGGCCGCACGCGCGGCCCTCACCGCGCTCGACTCGCTCGAAGCGGCCGACCGCACGCTCAGCGAGGCGCAGCAGTCCCTGGCTGTGGCCGTCGCCGAGGCCGGGTTCGACTCGGCCGACGCGGCGAGCGCCGCGAGCCTCGACCAACACGCCTACGACCGCCTCGCGACGGCTGTCGCCGAGCACGACCGGCGCCTCGCGGCGGTGGCCGCAGTGCTGGCCGAGCCCGGCGCCGCGGAGGTGGCGAGCGCGACGCTGCCCGACCTCGGCGCGCTGGAGCACGAGCACCGGGTCACGCTCGACGCGCTCGGCTCCGCCCGCGCCCGCGAGTCGGCCTGGACGACCCGGGCCCGGCGACTGGCCAGCCTCGTGACGGAGCTCGACGACGCCCTGGCCACCTGGGCGCCGCTCCGCGACGAGCTCGACCTCACGACCGGGCTCTGCAGCTTCGTGGAGGGCAAGTCGGGCGACAACCAGCTCCAGATGCGGCTCTCGGCCTACGTCCTCGCCTATCGGCTCTCCCAGGTCGTGGCCGCCGCCAACGCCCGGCTGAGCCGGATGAGCGACCAGCGCTACTCCCTCGAGCACACCGGGCGCCGCGGCGCCGGCGAGACCCGCGGAGGCTTGAGCCTGCTCGTGCGCGACGACTGGTCGGGCGAGTCCCGCGACCCTGCGACGCTGTCGGGTGGCGAGACGTTCGTCGTCTCGCTCGCCCTGGCGCTCGGGCTCGCCGACGTCGTCACCCAGGAGGCCGGTGGAGCCGACCTCGACACCCTCTTCGTCGACGAGGGCTTCGGCTCCCTCGACGCCGACACCCTCGACGACGTCATGGACACCCTCGACTCACTCCGCGACGGCGGCCGCGTCGTCGGTGTTGTCAGCCACGTCGCCGAGATGCGCGACCGCATCCCGACCAGGCTGGTGGTCACCAAGTCGCGCCGCGGCTCGACGCTGGCGATCAGCCGCTGACCTGCGGCGCGACCCTCAGACGTCGACCGAGCCGTGGTCGGCGTCGTAGGTGTCGCCGGTGAGCTTGGTCTTGGCGAAGCTGATCAGCGAGGCGACCTTGCCGCCCGGCGTGTCCCAGTACTCCCCCTGCTCGACGTCGACCCGCAGGAGCACGGCGTTGGGGTCCTCGGGGCCGCCGGGCAGCCACGCCTCGGCGAACGTGTTCCAGAGCTCCTCGAGCTTGGCGAGGTCGTCGACGACTGCGGCCTGTCCGTAGACCGCGACCCACGAGTCACGCGCGGAGAACGTCAGCGACACCCGCGGCTCATGCTCGATCGCCCGAGTGTGCGCGGTGTCGCGGGCCGTGATGAACCACAGCTCGGCCGAGGGCTCCACCTCTTGGCGGGCCATCGGCACGCTCCGCGGCCCCTCGGGTCCGAACGTGGTGAGCATCGCGATCGGGATGTCGCCGATCAGGTCGACGAGCTGCTTCTGGCTTGCGGAGTCGGTCATGGCCACGACGTACCCGAACCCCCTGCATCCCATCCGGTAGGTTCGCGACCATGAGCGGGCCGGTCCTGGATTCGTCGTTCACCGCACTCCCCTATCGCGCTCTCGGCGACGCCGCGCTGAGCCGGGCCCGCGAGCTCGGGGCGAGCCACGCGGACTTCCGCTTCGAGCGGGTGCGCTACCAGAGCCTCGGGGTGCGCGACGGCGTGCTGCAGGGCGCGAACGACACCGAGGACCTCGGCTTCGCCGTACGCGTGATCCACCAGGGCGCCTGGGGCTTCGCGTCGGGCGTGGTCCTCTCACCCGACGAGGCGGTGCGGGTCGCGGAGACGGCGGTCGCCGTCGCCCGGGTCGCGGCCGAGATGACGAGCGCTCCCGTCGAGCTCGCCGACGAGCCGGTGCACAACGACGTCACGTGGGTGTCGTCGTACGTCGTGAACCCGCTCGACGTGCCGGTCCGCGACAAGGCCGAGGTGCTCATCGGCTGGACCAACCGACTGCGCGCGAGCGCGGCCGTCGACCACGCCTCCGCGCACCTGCTCCAGGTGCAGGAGAACAAGTACTACGCCGACCTCACCGGCACCCGCACCACCCAGCAGCGGGTGCGGCTGCATCCCGGCTTCGAGGCGATGGGGTCCACTGCGGACGCGTTCGACTCGATGGCCAGCATCGCCCCGCCCGTCGGTCGCGGCTGGGAGTACCTCACCGGCGGCCCCGGCAGCTGGGGCTGGGACACCGAGATCGAGCAGGTCCCCGAGCTCCTCGCCGAGAAGCTCGCCGCCCCCAGCGTCGAGGCCGGCACCTACGACCTGGTGATCCACCCGTCCAACCTGTGGCTGACGATCCACGAGTCGATCGGGCACGCGACAGAGCTCGACCGGGCCCTGGGCTACGAGGCCAACTACGCCGGCAC
Organism: Nocardia sp. 149-1B; assembly: GCF_057747975.1. NCBI lineage: Bacteria > Bacillati > Actinomycetota > Actinomycetes > Mycobacteriales > Nocardiaceae > Nocardia > Nocardia sp. 149-1B. The sequence continues at coordinate 2,125,605 of NZ_CM173233.1, read as the reverse complement.
CTCGTTCGCCACCCCCGACCTGCTCGGCACGCTGCGCTACGGCAGCCCGGTCATGAACGTCACCGGCGACCGCACCGAGCCCCACGGCCTCGCCTCGATCGGGTACGACGACGAGGGCGTGGCCACTCAGCGGTGGGACATCGTCAAGGACGGGGTGCTCGTCGGCTACCAGCTCGACCGGGCGATGGGCCGAATGTTCCCGGACCTGAACGGCGCCCGCTCCAACGGCTGCGCCTACGCCGACTCACCCGGCCACATCCCCATCCAACGGATGGCGAACGTGTCCCTCCAGCCCGCGCCGGACGGCCCCTCGACCGAAGAGCTGATCGGCCGGGTCGAACGCGGGCTCTACGTCGTCGGCGACAAGTCGTGGTCGATCGACATGCAGCGCTTCAACTTCCAGTTCACGGGCCAGCGCTTCTACCGGATCGAGAACGGCCGGCTCGCCGGCCAGGTCCGCGACGCGGCGTACCAGGCGACGACCACCGACTTCTGGGGGTCGATGGAGGCGGTCGGCGGCCCTGAGACCTGGGTCCTCGGCGGCGCGTTCAACTGCGGCAAGGCCCAGCCTGGCCAGGTCGCGAGCGTCAGCCACGGTTGTCCGACCGCGCTGTTCCGCGACGTCCGCATCCTCAACACCACCGACGAGGCCGGCCACTGATGAGCACTCCCGTCTCCCCCCAGTCCTTCGTCGAGCACGCGGTGGCGACCTCGGTCGCCGACGACTGCGTGGTGATCGTGCGCGACCGCACCAGCGCCAACCTGCGGTGGGCCAACAACACGCTGACCACCAACGGTGTGATGCGCGGCGTCGACGTCACGGTGATCTCGTTCGTCCGCACGGCTGCGGGCGTGGCCACCGGCTCGATGACCGGCAGCGTCACCACCCAGGAGGGTGTCACGGCGCTCGTCGACGCTGCCGACGCCGCCGCCCGCGCCGCGTCACCCGCGGAGGACGCCGCCGACCTGGTGCGCGACGCGGTCTCCCCCGACTGGGACGACCCGGCGGTCCCGACCGACATACACGTGTACGACGCGGTCGCGCCCGCGCTCGGCGAGTCCTTCCGCCGTGCCGCCGCCGAGGGGCGGGTGCTCTACGGGTTCGTCAACCACGAGTCGACCACGACGTACCTCGGCTCCACGACCGGACTGCGGCTGCGCCACGTGCAGCCCACCGGCCACGTCGGGTGCACCGCCAAGAGCGCCGACCTGGCCCGCAGCGCCTGGATCGGCGCTGCGACCCGCGACTTCACCGACGTCGACCCGCTCGCACTCGATGCCCAGCTCGCGCAGCGACTGCGGTGGGCCGAGCGCCAGGTCGACCTGCCGGCCGGGCGCTACGACACGATCCTGCCGCCGACCGCGGTCGCGGACCTGATGATCGACGCCTACTGGTACGCCGGCGCGCGCACCGCCCACGAGGGCCAGTCGGTCTACAGCAAGCGCGGCGGCGGCACCCGCATCGGCGAGACGCTCGCCCGACCGGGGGTGAGCCTGTTCTCCGACCCGGCGTACCCCGGACTGGAGTGCGAGCCGTTCGCGCTCGCCACCAGCTCGAGCAACGAGTCGTCCGTGTTCGACAACGGCCTGCCGCTCGAGCCCACCGACTGGATCCGCGACGGCCGGTTGGCCGCGCTGTTGCAGACCCGCCACTCCGCGGCGATGACCGAGCAGCCCGTCACGCCGGCGATCGACAACCTGGTGCTCGCCGTCGACGGCGCCTCGGGCTCCATCGAGGACCTGGTGGCCGGGACCGAGCGCGGGCTCCTGCTCACCTGCCTGTGGTACATCCGCGAGGTCGACCCGCAGACGTTGCTCCTCACCGGCATCACCCGCGACGGGGTCTACCTCGTCGAAGGCGGCGAGATCACGGGGGCGGTGAACAACTTCCGGTTCAACGAGAGCCCGGTCGACCTGCTCACCCGCTTCACCCACGCATCGGTGACCGTCCCGGCGTTCAGCCGCGAGTGGGGCGACGACTACTTCTCGCGCACCGCGATGCCGGCGCTGCGGGTGCCCGACTTCAACATGTCGAGCGTGTCGCAGGCTCGTTAGCCGACCCGCGTGGCCAACGAGCCCAGCACGTACGACGCCAGGTTCGCGGCCACGAAGGCCACCGTCAGCGCGGTCGCGAGGTACGCCGGCAGCCGGACCCGGTGCAGGTCCTCGTGTCCGGCCCGCACGGCGTACCGCCAGGCCACCGCGGTCGGCACCGCGAACACCAGCAGCGCCGGCGCGCCGGCGCCCACCGCAACCCACCACGGCACCTGGTCGTCGCTACCGGGCTCGTAGCCATAGACAGTCGCCAGCCCCTCTCCGACCACGAAGGCCGCGACGAAGGCGAGCGGGTAGAGCAGCAGCGAGAGCCAGGCGCGGCGGTAGGCGGCCCGCTCGGCGAGGGACATCGTCATCACGACCTCCTTGCCTCTCCCGGCGTCTCCATGGTCCTCGTCGGCGCTCCGGAGCGGCAGAGCCCAAGGACCCGCGATCGTGACCGGGGTCTCTTGCAACCGGATCGGCGGCCCGGGCGTATCCCCCGTGTTCGATCCCGAACGACCACCCCGACACACACGATCAAGGAACGTCCCATGCGCAGCACCCAGTTGATCACCGGCGCCCTGGCCGTCGTCGCGACCTCTGGCCTGATCGGCCAAGGGTTCCCGGCGTCGGCAAGCGAGCCGACCACCACCCGCGAGCGCGGCATCGTCGTCGAGTGCACGGGCACCATCAAGGGCAGGCCGGTCTACACGAGCCTGTACGAGAGCAACGTCGCCCGGAACACCATCCAGATCCTGGTCGGCGACGACGACCACCAGGCCGGCGGCAGCCGCGACACGGACCGCGACTTCCGCGAGGGACGCCAGGTCTCCGGGGCGCTCAAGGTCGCGGGCAGCCGGGCCCTGGTCGAGGGGACGGCCCGCAAGGTCGGCACCCGGCTCGCCGTGCACGAGGAGCACGACGACGCCGGTCAGCACATCACCGTCGACGGCTTCCACCGTCGCCTCGCGACCGACCTGACCCTGCACTGGAAGGGTGCGACCGCACCGCTGACGTGCGACAACGCGTTCGTCTACGACCTGCAGGTCACCAAGGAGTCCACGGTCTGACCGTCGGCTAGCAGCAGCGGCCTCCCGCGTCCCGGGCGTCTCCGACAAGGCGCCCGGGCCGCTGGTCTCCCGACCGGGCCAGGCGCATCCGACGCGTCAGTCGACGGTTGCATGACATCTCGGTGATCTCCCGGACAGCGCGGCCGCGGTTGGCCTAGGTTCGAGCGCGCCCCCTCACCGGAATCGAGATCCTCATGCGCACCAGCGTCCGCGCACGCCTGACCGGCGTCCTCGCGGCTGCCGTCCTCGGCGTCACCGTCCTCAGCGCCGCACCGGCCAGCGCTGACGACACCCCACTGCCGATTGTCGTCCCCGACAGCGTCACGCTCTACCCCGGCCAGACGACCCAGATCAACGTCCTCGCGAACGACAGCTCGCCGACGGGCGCCGACCTGGCGCTCTGCCGCGTCCCGGAGCCGGACCTCAGCAGCACGCTGCCTGTCATGGTGGCGGAGCTCCCGGCGATCCTCGGCGGCGAGGCCGGCGACCTCCTGGTCGGCGCCGGCTCCCGGTCCGGCACCTTCACCGTCGACTACTTCGTCTGCGACGAGGTCCACCTCGCCCCGGCCCAGCTGACCGTCGTCATCCTGCCGGTCGAGCCGGTCATCGTGCAGAAGGTCGCCGACCGGCCCAACAAGCTCAGCGTCACCAACACCAACACGGCCTCGGTCGGCTTCTGGTACGCCGACCCGCGTGCGCGCCGCCCCGACGGGCGCCTCCGCATCCCGGCCGGCGCCACGGTGACCGTGACCGTGCGCCGGCACACGATCCTCTGGTTGGCGCTCATCGGCGGCGGCCACGGGAAGGGCTCCCCCTTCGGCTCGCCCGGTCTCGCCGACTCCGGCGTGGTGCGCCACATCAAGCTGCGTCCCGGCACGGAGCTGCCGCCACCCCGGCACGGCGGCATGGTCCTGCCGCCCGGCCTGACGGTCGCCGGGCGATGGGGTGCCATCGACCGCGGTTGATGGCTCCTCAGCTGCGCGGCAGACCCCCAGGGATGGGGGCCTCCGGGTCGTACGGCTCCTTCGTGTAGACGAAGGTCGCGACCTCGAGGTGGCCGACCGTGCCGTTTGGACGGCGTACGACGTGCAGGGTCTCACCGGCGTGGTAGCCGGAGGTGCCCACGACCCGGCCGTCGCGCACCGCGAAGCGGTAGGCCTCCACCCCGTTGCGGCGGGCGACCAGCTCATCGCCCTCCCACACGAAGACGACCGGCGTGTTGCCCCAGTGCCACACGCCGGGCACGCCCGCGAGCACGGGCGGCAGGGCGGACGGCGGGCGCCAGGGCGCCGGCAGCGTCGGCTCGCAGCGCTCCAGGTCCTCGAGCAACCCGATCACGGTCTCGGCCGGCGAGAAGCCCGTCGTCGCGTTGGCCAGCACGACGCCACCGGTACGCCGACGTCGGTCCACGAGGACCGTCGCGAGGAACCCGGGCATCGAGCCGGTGTGCCCGGCCAGCGTGCCGGAACCGCCGGCGAACAGCTGGAACCCCAGGCCGTGCGCGGACCGCAACCCGTCCTCGGGGCTGCCGGACTGGGGCGCGAACGCCCGCGCGAGGTCGTCGGCAGAGAGCACCTCGGGGTGCCCGGTGCCCAGGAACGCGGCGTACGTCGCCAGGTCGGTGATCGTCGCCCACGCTTGTCCGGCGGGCGCCATCGCGCCGTTGTCGGTGGCGGGTTCGTCGACCAGCGTTCCCTCGTAGGGGTGCACGGAGTGGCCCTGCGCGGACGCACCGGTCGCCAGGTACGACGTGCGCGTCATGCCCAGCGGCACCAGCACGCGGTCCTGGACCGCGTCCCACCACGTCGAGCCGACCAGCCGGGCGGCCACCTCGCCGAGGATCGCGTAGCCCAGGTTGGAGTAGTGGAACCGCTCGTGCGCGCCGAACGCGGCACCCGTGCCGTCGTTGGCGGCCATCAGGTCCGCGAACGACCCTCCCGGGGTCCGCTCCCACCACGACCCGGCCGGCTCGGACTGGAGCCCGGCGTCGTGGGCGAGCAGCGTCCGCAGCGTGCGATCGGCGTACGGGTGCCCGGCCAGGTCGCCCAGCACGGCCGACGCGGGATCGTCCAGCGCCACCCGCCCGTCGCGCACCTGCTGCAGCACCAGGACCGCGGTCATCGTCTTGGTGATCGAACCGATGCGGTACTGCACGTCGAGCGGGTCGTGACCCGCCACCGCAGGTCCGCCGTACGACCCGAACCACGCCGGCGCACCGTCGCGCACCACCCCGGCGACCACCGACGGCAGCCGCCCGGACGCCTGGGCCGTGGCCAGGCGAGCGAGCAGACGGCGCGCGGTGGTGTCCGTGACGGTCGGTGGGGTGTTGCTCACTCCGCGAATGCTTCCAGGGGCGGGCACGAGCACACCAGGTGCCGGTCGCCGTAGGCCTGGTCGATCCGCGCCACCGGCGGCCAGTACTTGTCAGGGTCGATACCGGTCGGGAACACCCCGAGCTCACGCGAGTAGGGCCGGTCCCACTCGCCGACCAGCGCGCGAGCGGTGTGCGGCGCGCCGCGCAGCGGCGAGTCCTCGGGCGTCCACTCCCCCGCGGCGACCCGATCGATCTCGCCACGGATCGCGATCATCGCGTCGATGAACCGGTCGATCTCGGCGAGGTCCTCGGACTCGGTCGGCTCGACCATGAGCGTGCCGGCGACCGGGAACGACATGGTCGGTGCGTGGAACCCGTAGTCCACCAGCCGCTTGGCGACGTCGTCGACGGTGACTCCGGAGTCCTTGGTCAGGCCGCGCAGGTCGAGGATGCACTCGTGCGCGACCAGCCCGCCGTGGCCGCGGTAGAGCACCGGGTAGTGCTCGCCCAGCCGCGCCGCGACGTAGTTGGCCGACAGCACCGCCGCCGCGGTCGCACGGGTCAGGCCCGCCGCGCCCATCAGCCGGATGTAGGCCCAGGAGATCGGCAGGATGCCCGCGGACCCGTACGGCGCCGCGCTCACCGGGCCGATGCCCGACCGCTTCGACTCCTCGGGGTGCATGCCGTGGGAGGGCAGGTACGGCGCGAGGTGCGCGCGCACCGCGACCGGACCGACACCGGGGCCACCGCCGCCGTGCGGGATGCAGAACGTCTTGTGCAGGTTGAGGTGGGAGACGTCACCGCCGAACTGACCCGGCTTGGCGTAGCCCAGCAGCGCGTTGAGGTTGGCACCGTCGACGTAGACCTGGCCGCCGTGCGCGTGCACGATCTCGCCGAGCTCGGTGATGGTGTTCTCGTAGGCGCCGTGGGTCGACGGGTAGGTCACCATGATCGCGGCCAGGTCGTCGGCGTGCGCCTCGCACTGGGCACGCAGGTCGTCGAGGTCGACCTCGCCACCGGCGCCGGACTTCACGACCACCACGCGCATGCCGGCCATCACTGCCGAGGCGGCGTTGGTGCCGTGGGCCGACGACGGGATCAGGCACACGTCGCGCTGCTCTCCACCGTTGGCCCGGTGGTAGGCACGGATCGCGAGGAGGCCCGCGAACTCACCCTGCGACCCGGCGTTGGGCTGGATCGAGACGGAGTCATAGCCCGTGACCTCGGCCAGCCAGGTCTCGAGCTCGGTGACGAGCTGCCGGTATCCCTGGGCGTCCTCGGCCGGCGCGAACGGGTGCAGATCGGCGAAGCCCGGCAGCGAGATCGGCTCCATCTCGGTCGTCGCGTTGAGCTTCATCGTGCACGAGCCCAGCGGGATCATCCCCCGGTCGAGCGCGTAGTCGCGCGCCGAGAGCCGCCGCAGGTAGCGCAGCATCGCGGTCTCGCTGTGGTGGCTGGAGAACACCTCGTGGGTGAGGTACGCCGTGCTGCGTCGAAGTGACTCCGGCAGCGCGTCGGCCGTGGCGGCGTCGACCGCGTCCAGGTCCACGCCCGCGACCCCGAACGCCTTGAGGACGCTGGACAGGGTGGAGCGCGTGGTGCACTCCGAGGTGCTGATCCCCACGTGGTCGGCGTCGACGAGACGCAGGTGCAGCCCGAGGGCGCGCGCGGCGGTGACGACGTCGGCCGCCCGTCCGGGCACCGGCACCGTCAGCGTGTCGAAGTAGCTCTCGTGCGCGACGGCGTACCCGCCCTGTCCCAGCGCCGCGGCCAGCACCGCGGCGTAGCGGTGGGTGCGGGTCGCGATCGCGCGCAGGCCCTCGGGGCCGTGGTAGACGGCGTACATCGCGGCCGCCACCGCCAGCAGCACCTGAGCGGTGCAGATGTTGGAGGTCGCCTTGTCGCGGCGGATGTGCTGCTCGCGGGTCTGCAGGGCGAGCCGGTACGCGGGGCGGCCCTCGGCGTCCACGGAGACGCCGACCAGACGGCCGGGCAGGTGTCGCTCCAGCCCGGCGGAGACCGCCATGAAGCCCGCGTGCGGGCCGCCGTAGAACAGCGGTACGCCGAACCGCTGGCTGGAGCCGACCACCACGTCGGCCCCGAGCGTGCCGGGCGCCTCCAGGACGGTCAGCGCGAGCAGGTCGGCGGCGACCACGGCCAGCGCGTCGCGCTCGTGGGCTTGCGTGATCACGGTCCGCGGGTCGAGCACCCGGCCCGAGGCGCCGGGGTATTGCACCAGCACACCGCACAGCGGGCCGTCGGGCAGTCCGTCGGTCAGGTCGGCGACCACGATCTCGATGCCGAGACCGTGGGCGCGGGTGCGGACCACCTCGATGGTCTGCGGGAGCGCGTCGGCGTCGACGACGAACGGGCCCTCCGCGGACCGCTTGGCGCGGCGTACGAGCGTCATCGCCTCCGCCGCCGCCGTGCCCTCGTCGAGCAGCGAGGCGTTGGCTGTCGGCAGCCCTGTCAGGTCGCCGACGACCGTCTGGAAGTTCAGCAACGCCTCGAGCCGGCCCTGGGAGATCTCCGGCTGGTACGGCGTGTAGGCGGTGTACCAGCTGGGGTCCTCGAGCACGTTGCGGCGGACCACCGGCGGCGTGATCGTGGCGTGGTAGCCCAGGCCGATCATGGTCTCCCCCGGCCGATTCGCCTGGGCGATCGTGCGCAGCTCGCGCGCCACCGCGGCCTCGGTCAGCGGCTTGGGGAGGTCGAGGTCCTCGGCGGAGCGGATGCCGCCGGGCACGGCCGCGGTCATCAGCGCGTCCAGCGAGTCGAACCCGAGCCGGCCCAGCATGGCCTCGACGTCCTCGGGACGCAGCCCGATGTGGCGGTCCACGAACGGCAGCGCGTCGTCGAGCTCGGTGAGCGGGCGGTGGTCTGACATGAGGGGCTCCTCGAAGGACGTTCGGGTGCCTCCCCCTCTGTCACACCGCCGGGTGGCGCTCCAGAGTGCCTGACCCGCACGGTCCTGAGGCCTGAGAGGTTCCGGGGAGGAATTGCCCCTTCGGCGCCCCGTCCGCAAACCACCGGCCGGGGACTCTCCCGTGCAGGAGTGTCAGCACGACCAATCTACCTTGGCGACCCCGAAAGCACGTTGACCCGCCCGAAAAGTCTGATGGCGGGCTCGCAAGCTCGCCCGCTTTCGGGCGGGTCGACGTGGAAGCGGTGGTGTCAGCCGGTCTTGCGTGCGGCGCGGCGCGCGGCGAGCTCGTCGCCGGCGGTCGGGACCGCCTCGGGCTCGGCGGTGCGCTCGCTGGGCAGCTCGGCGAGGGTGCCCTCGATCTCCTGCCAGACACCGCCGATCGCGATGCCGAAGACGCCCTGTCCGCCCTGGAGCAGGTCGATGATCTCGTCGTTGCTCGTGCACTCGTAGACCGAGACGCCGTCGCTCATCAACGTGACGCGGGTCAGGTCGTCGGTGCCGCGCTGGCGCAGGTGCTGCACCGCCGTACGGATCTGCTGCAGCGAGATCCCGGCGTCGAGCAGCCGCTTGACGACCTTGAGCAGCAGGATGTCCTGGAAGGAGTAGAGCCGCTGCGACCCGGAGCCCTTGGCGCCGCGCACGGTGGGCTCGATGAGGCCGGTGCGAGCCCAGTAGTCGAGCTGCCGGTAGGTGATGCCGGCGGCGTTGCACGCGGTCGGCCCGCGGTAGCCGGTGTCACTGGGCAGCGGGGACACGTCGTCGGTGAAGAGCAGACCCTGCTCCTCGGCCTGCTCCGCGGCGCGGGCGACCTCGACTTCCTGCTGCTTCTCGTTCTCGTTCACGCGGTCCTCCGGGACGGCTATCCGTTGCGCGTAACACCGGGGAAGTAGTTACAACGGCGATAGTTCAAGGTAGGCCCCCACCGGACCGCCGTCAAAGACGCCCGCGGCGTGTCGCAAACCCTCACCCTCTACCTGAGAGTTAGGGATCGACAGCCGGCAGAATGGTCGTCGTTTGGTCCCCAACGGCAGAACTTCGGCTCGAATCTCTGTCGTTGGGGACCAAACGACGCCAACTTCAGGCGTGTGCAGTCGGCCCCGACGCAGCCATGCCCAGGGGGCGAAGGCGGCCTGGATCGAAGCGGGCGTCGAGCGACGACAACGCGGCCAGGTGCGTGCCGTCGGTGCGCTCAGGGTTCGGTGGGGGCGTCGAAGTCTTCGGGGGTGACCTGGTCGAGGAACTCGCGGAACTTCTCGACCTCGTCCTCCTGCTCGGCGGGTACGGCGAGGCCGGCCTCGTCGAGGACCTCCTCGGCGCACACGATGCGGCTGCCGGTGCGCAGCGCCAGCGCGATCGAGTCCGAGGGTCGCGCACTCACCTGGGCGCCCGATCCGAAGACGAGGTTGGCGAAGAACACACCGTCCTTGACGTCGGTGATCTGCACCTCGGTGAGCTCGTTGCCGGTCGCCTCCAGCACGTCCTTCATCAGGTCGTGGGTCAGCGGCCGCGGCGGGACCACGCCCTGCTGGGCGAAGGCGATCGCCGTCGCCTCCGCGGCCCCGATCCAGATCGGGAGGTAGCGCTCGCCCGAGACCTCGCGCAGCAGCACGATCGGCTGGTTCGAGGGCATCTCCACCCTGACTCCCATGACATCGACTTCGCGCACGCCACCACAGTAACCCCCGGCGCCAGGACCCGCGTCAGGCTCAGGTGGAGCGGAGGCCGGCCTTCACCAAGGTCGCGTGCAGTCGCACCGAGAGCGCGGCGATCTCGCTGACGGTCTCCTCCGCGCGCGCCTTGGCGGCGGCGTCGCGGCCGCGCTTCTGCGGGGCGACCACCTGCTCGACCAGTCCGACCTCGCGGTCGGCGGCGGTCTTGTAGGCACGCAGGTGCCGCGGCTCGAAGCCGTAGTCCGCGAGCTCGCGCGCGGTCTGGGCGATCACCAGCGCATCGGTGTCGTAGTGACCGGTGCCCGCGCGGGGGGTGATCAGCCCGAACTGCTCGAGCTGGTCGAGCAGGTCCTCGGTGATGCCGGCGATCTTGACCAGCTCTCGCCGGGAGAGCCGGACCTGGTCGCGCCGGGCGAACGAGGCAGGGCTGGGCAGGCCGTCGGCAGCCAGGGCCACGGTGGGCACCGTGGGTACGACGGGCTCGATCGGCGGCGGCTCGAGGCCGCGGTCGATCGCGTCGAGGTGCTCCCCGATCACCTTCAGCGGCAGGTAGTGGTCCCGCTGCATGCGCAGGACGTAGCGCAGCCGTTCGACGTCGTCGTGGGAGAACTTCCGGTAGCCCGCGGCCGTCCGCTCCGGCTTGATCAGCCCCTTGTCCTCCAGGAAGCGGATCTTGGGGATCGTGATCCCCGGGAAGTCCGGGCGCAGCTGGTCGAGCACCTGCCCGATGTTCATCCGCGCCCGCGCGGCCGACGAGGCGCCCGTGGCCGCGGACACGTCCCGGCTCACCTGCCTGCGTGCCCGGAGAAGAACACGAGGCGGTACTTGCCGATCTGGACCTCGTCACCGTCGGTCAGCTGCACCCGGTCGATCCGGTCGCGGTTGACGTAGGTGCCGTTGAGGCTGCCCACGTCGCTGACGGTGAAAGTGTCGCCCGAGCGGTGGAACTCGGCGTGCCGGCGCGAGACCGTGACGTCGTCGAGGAAGATCTCGCTGTCGGGGTGTCGCCCGGCGTTCACGACGTCGGCGTCGAGAAGGAACCGGCTGCCGGCTCCGGGACCGCGCTGCACGACGAGCAGTGCGTGCCCACTCGGGAGCGCGTCGACCGCCGCGGCGTCGACGGCGTTGAGCTGGCGGTCTGAGGTCTCGACCTTGTCGCTGCCGAGGCCGATCGAGATCGTGGCCGTGGACTCCTCCGAGAGCTCCGCTCCCCCGGGCGCCGGGGTCGCCGGTGATCCAGGAGTCGCGGTGACGAGGCGGTTCCCACACTGGGCGCAGAAGCGCGCGTCATCGGGGTTCTGCGTGCCACACGCTGTGCAGAACGGCATCGGTCTGTCCTTCGGTCGGGCGGCAAACCCTCAAGTCCGGGCTGAGGTTGATGGTTGCTCCGAACCTATCAGCCCCGCCGTGGTGATCAAGACCGATTGCGACAGCAGGACGCTCAGGCGTCGAGCGAGCCCTCGTACGACGAGGCGTCCATGAGCCCGTCGAGCTCGGTGCGGTCGCTCGGCACGACCTCGAAGAGCCACCCGCCGCCGTAGGGGTCGTTGTTGACCAGCTCGGGGGTCGCGTCGAGGGCGTCGTTGCGGGCCACCACCTCGCCGGAGACCGGCGCGTAGACGTCGCTGACCGACTTCGTGGACTCGAGCTCGCCGCAGGTGCTGCCCGCGGTCACGGACTCGCCCAGCTCCGGGAGGGAGACGTAGACGATGTCCCCGAGCGCGTCCTGGGCATAGTGGGTGATGCCGATCCGGACCGATCCGTCGTGCTCCCCGGGCTCGCGGACCCACTCGTGCTCGGTGGTGTACTTCAAGTCGTCGGGGTACAAGGCGTCTCCTCCAGGATGGACCGCGCGGGCGGCACGTGACGGGTGCTCAGCGCTGACGTTACTGCTCCGAATCGGGTTCGGCGTACTCAGGTTCGGACGGCTTGACGACACTCTCGATGTCGAGCGATCCGAGCTCGTCCACGGTGACGCTGGCGCCGTCGCCCTCGAAGAGATCGCGGGGTCCGTCGGGGAAGTCGACGCCCGAGCTGGCGAGCGTGTGGGGCTCGCCGATCACGTCGATGACGTACGGCGAGCTGACCAGCTGTCCGCCGATGAGCAACCCTCCGGCGGTGTCCTCGACCGCGGTGTTGGCGACCACGCGCACCTGACCGTTGACCTGGATCGCCTCGGCCCCCGAGGTGCGCAGCTCCTGGAAGGTGTCCACCATCGTCTGCACCTCGACGGTGCCGGTCTCCTCGGTGACGGTCAACCGGATGCCGGGACCGGTGACCGGCACGAGCCCGGCGAGGATGGACAGGGTGTCGGCCTCCTGCTGCGCCTGGGCGAGGGCGGCCTCGCGGGCCCCGGTGGTGGAGAGCAGGTCGTCGCGAGCATGCTGCAGGCGGGCGATCTGTGCCTCGGAGCGCTGGCTGGTGCCGGCCAGGCCGTTGAGGAGGTTGATCAGGTCCTGCTCACGCAGGCTGCCGTAGGTGTCGTCGACCTCGGTGAAGCGCACCTGGGTGACCGCGGCGAAGCCGAGGACGGCGAGCAGGACCGCCACCATCACCTGCCCGCGCGAGGGTCGCAGGAGCGCCCGGGCCAGCCGCTCCCGGCCGGTGCTGCCGTCCGCGGCGCCGGTGCCGGTGGTGTCCGGGGTGGGGTCAGGCATGGAACAGGTGCCTGCGGATCGCGGCGGCGTTGGAGAAGATCCGGATGCCGAGGACGACCACGACGCCGGTGGTCAGCTGGCCGCCCACGCCGAGCTTGTCGCCGAGGAAGACGATGGCTGCGGCGATGACCACGTTGCTGAGGAACGACACCACGAAGACCTTGTCGTCGAAGATGCCGTCCAGGTAGGCGCGCAGCGCGCCGAACACGGCGTCCAGTGCCGCGACCACGGCGATCGGCAGGTAGGGCTCGAGGCTCGGGGGTACGTCGGGCTGGAACACGACCCCCAGCACGATGCCCACCAGGAGTCCGAGTGCGGCGATCACGGCGCTGCCTCCTTCCGAGGCTTCTCGAGGTTCTGCTTCGCGGTCCCCTCGGCAGCCCAGGCGAGCCGGAGCAGGCGCGGCGGGGCGGCCGGGAGGGAGAGCCGGTTCTCATTCTCCATGGTCACGGGGAAGCCGAAGTGCGCGGCCGTGTTGCGGAACCGCAGGCCGCTCGTGGTCTCCATCAGGTCGGCCTGCAGCGTCCCGGGATTGCCGATGGCCGTGACGACGTACGGCGGGGACAGCGACCGGTTGTTGCCGGTGATGCGGACCGTGATCCCGGAGTTGCGGATCGCGGAGCGGGCGGTGAGGCGCTGGCCGTTGACCGCGATCGCCTCGGCGCCGGCGTTCCAGAGGCCGTCGACCAGCGACCGGAGGTCGCGGTCGCGCACGGCCACGCCGTCGGCGTCGTCCACGGTGATGCGCACCCCCGGGCCGGTGACCGCCCGGAACCCCGTGACGACCCCGAGCCGCTCGACCCGTGCGAGTGCGGACTGGGACGACGCGCTGACGTCGTCGAGGTTGTCCTGCAACGAGACGTCGAGCTCGCGCAGGTCGACGACGCGGGCCTCGAGCTTCGCGACGTCGCTGCGACGCTCGTCGATGTTGGCGATCAGCGAGGCGCGGCTGGCGGTCTGGACGCCGGCCTGCTCGGAGTTCTGCACCGCTGCGATCGTGACGAGCAGGCCGAAGACGGCGATCACCGCTGTGGCGGTGAAGAGTGAGCGGCGCCGAGACGTTCCGCCGCCCTCGCGAGCCCGGCGTTCGGCGACGTGGCGATAGTCCTCGTCGAGGGACTGCTGGGTGATCAACGTGAGCAGCGGGATGGCGACCCGCTCAGCCGGGGTGGTCTCAGGCATCGGGCACGACCTCACCCTCACGACGCCGCTCCGTGGTGGCCAGGAGCGTGCGCACCTGCCAGGCGTAGAGCAGGCCGGCCCACCAGTAGAGCCCGATCCCCCAGAGCGCGAACGCCCAACCGAAGACGTTGGCCAGCGTGGCGACCGTGCCGTCCCCGTCACCGAGGAGCAGCAGCGGGAAGGCGTAGAGGAGGTTGAACGTCGCGGCCTTGCCCAGGAAGTGGACCGGCAGCGCGCTGTAGCCGCGGGTCCGCAGCAGCGGCACCAGGCCCCACAGCAGCAGGTCGCGCAGCGGCAACGACAGGGCAGCCCACCAGGGGATCACCTCCCGCAGGGCCAGCCCGACGACCACCGCCAGGATGTAGAGGCGGTCGGCCACCGGGTCGAGGATCTGCCCGAGCGTCGAGGTCTGGCCCAGCCGCCGGGCGAGGTAGCCGTCGAGGAAGTCGGTGACCCCGGAGACCATCAGCAGGGCCAGCGCCCAGCCGTCCGCCTCGGGGCCGAGCACCAGCCACAGGAACACCGGCACACCGGCCAGCCGGACGAGGCTGAGCAGGTTGGGCAGCGTCCACACGCGGTTGCGCGTCGAGTCGTCCGCCACTGCTTGCCTGTCTGCCCGGGTGCGTTGCCGGGGCCACCCTACTGGCCGCCGGGCCCGGAACAGCGTCAGACGTGGTCCTCCAGGTGCGCGGCGTCGCGGATCTCGCCCACCAGTTCCTCGATGACGTCCTCGAGCGTCGCGAGCCCGAGCGTGCGGCCCTCCGCGTCGACCACGCGTGCCATGTGCGCGCCGCGGCGCTGCAAGGTCTCGAGCGCACCGTGCAGCGGCTCGTCGGCGTCGACCGGTGCGAACGGACGGATCCACTTGTCCTCGACCGGCCGGGCGCGGCGCGCCTCGTCGGGCTCGAGCACGTCCTTGATGTGGAGGTAGCCCAGGAGCGAGCCGTCGGCGGCCTCGACGGGGAACCTGCTGAACCCGGTGGCGGCGCACAGCGACTCGACCTCGGCGCCGGTCGACCCGCGCGGCACGGTCGTGAGGGAGTCCGGTGGCATCAGCACCGCGGCCACCGTCTTCTCGGTGAACCCCAACGCACCGGCGAGCCGGTCGTACTCGTCGGCCTCCAGCAGGCCCTCGCCGCGGGACTCCTCGACCAGCGCGGCGACCTCCTCGCGCGTGAACGTCGAGCTCACCTCGTCGGTGAGCCGCGCGCCCAGGAGGCGCAGCACGCCGGAGGCGATCGCGTTGATCACCACCACCACGGGCCGCAGCACCGTCACGATCCCCCAGATCGCCGGACCGAGCACGAGGGCGGCCCGGTCGGGGCCGGCGAGTGCGATGTTCTTGGGGATCATCTCCCCCAGCACCACGTGCAGGTAGACGACGACGGCCAGCGCGATCACGAACGACGTGGGGTGCAGGAACGACTCGGACACGTGCGCGGCGTGCAGCACGGGCTCGACGAGGTGCGCGACCGCCGGCTCGCCGACCGCGCCGAGCACCAGGGAGCACACGGTGATGCCGAGCTGGTTGACCCCGATCACCAGCGAGATGTTCTCCATCGCCTTGATCGTCGTCCGCGCCATCCGCGAGCCCGCCTCGGCTCGCGGCTCGAGCTGGGTACGCCGGGCCGAGACGAGTGCGAACTCGGCACCGACGAAGAACGCGTTGCCGAGCAGCAGCAGCACGGCGAGCGGGATCGCGGTCGCGGCGCTCATCGCTCCTCCTCCTGCTCGTCGGGGCCTTCGAGGAGCCGCAGGGTGAGCCGGTCGATCCGCAGGCCGTCCATCCGGTCCACCGTCAGGACCGCGAGCTGCTCGCGCGGCTCGTCCGGGTCGGACCGGTCCGGCACGCTCACCTCGGCCAGGTCGCCGACCTCCGGCACCCGCCCGAGCACCCTCAGCACCAGCCCAGCGATCGTGTCGTAGTCCTCGTGGTCGGGCAGCACGACCCCGGTGAGGTCCTCGACCTCGTCGGGGCGCAGCAGCCCCGAGAGCGACCAGGATCCGTCCCGTTGCAGCCTGGCGTTGGCGCTGAGCCGGTCGTGCTCGTCGGAGATGTCCCCGACGATCTCCTCGACGACGTCCTCCAGCGTGACGATGCCGGCGAACCCGCCGTACTCGTCCATGACGACCGCCAGCTGGAAGCCGTCCTTGCGCAGCAGGGCCAGCAGCGGGTCGAGGCGCAGCGAGTCGGGCACCACGATCGGCTTGGCCATCAGGTGCTTGACCTTGGTGGTCGCCCGCTCGTAGACGGGCAGGGCGACGGCGTTCTTGACGTGTACGGTCCCGACGACGTTCTCGTCGGCGTCGAGCACCGGGAACCGGGAGTGACCGGTCGCCCGGGTCAGCTCGATCACCGCGCTGGCGCGGTCGTTGGCCTCGAGGCTGTTGGAGCGCACCCGCGGGGTCATGATCTCCCCGGCGGTGCGGGCCCCGAACTCCACCGAGCGCTCCATGAGCTCGGCGGTCTCGACGTCGAGCGTCCCCAGGTCGGCCGAACGCTGGATCAACGAGGCGAGCTCCGTCGAGCTGCGGGCGGAGCGCAGCTCCTCCTGTGGCTCGATCCCGAGGCGGCGTACGGCGGCGTTCGCGGAGCCGTTGAGCACCCGGATCGGCCCGCGCGCGAGCGCGGTGAAGGTGCGCTGGAACCGCTGGGTGGCCCGCGCGACCTCCATCGGCTTGGCGAGAGCGAGGTTCTTGGGCACCAGCTCGCCGAAGATCATCGTCAGCACGGTGCCGAGGGTGAGCCCCACACCGACCGCCGTGGGGGTGATCGCGCCCTCCGGGGTGCCGAGCGCGCGCAGGGGCCCGTCGATCAGGTCCGCGATCGCCGGCTCGGCCAGGTAGCCGATCGCGAGGTTGGTGATCGTGATCCCGACCTGGGCGCCGGAGAGCTGGGTGGACAGGCTGCGGATCGCCTGCTGCACCCCGCCGGCGCCTGCGTCACCGGCCGCCGCCGCTCGTTCGACCTGGCTGCGGTCGACGGTGACGAAGGCGAACTCGGCGGCCACGAACACGCCGCAGGCGAGGATCAGGAGCAGCGCTGCCACCAGCAGCAGCCACGCGGTCATCGTTGCTCTCCCTGGGAGGAGAGCCGGGGACTTTGAGAGCCGTCCATGAGCTGGGCGTCGAGTCCTCACTGGGTATCGGGTTCGGTGCCCCCGCACTCTACCGGGGCGGGCGCCGCGGCGACATTCTCCGAACTCTCCCGGCAGCGGCCCCTCACGCTTACGCTGGTCGCGCCATGTCCCAGTCTCGGTCTCGGGTCACCACCCCTCCAACTCGCCGCGCCCTCGTCGCGGGCGCAGCCTCCGGCGTCGCCGCCGGGGCCGTGGTCGCCGCGAGTCCTGCGCGCGCGGCCACGACGTACGCCCCGGCCCACTACCGCGGCCACCGCCTGCTCGCGGCGTCCGCCCGGCACCTGGTCGGCCGCTTCTCCTATGGCGTGACGCCGGCGCTCGCGACCCAGGTCCGGGCCGCAGGCGGAGCGGCGCGGTGGTTCGAGGCCCAGCTCGCGCCCGCCTCCGTGCCCGACCCCGGCACCGACGCCCTGCGGGCGTGGTGGCCGAGCCTGTCGCGCGGCGCGACCGAGCTCTGGCAGCGACAGGTCGACGAGGTCGAGGGCGTCTGGGAGGTGATGTTCGACTACCAGCGCTGGGTGCTGCTGCGTCGGATGCGTTCGCGCCGCCAGCTGCTCGAGGTGATGACGGAGTTCTGGGAGAACCACTTCAACGTCCCGGTGAACGGCGACGCGCCCGGCTTCTGGCGACGGCAGTACGGCGACGAGATCCGCGAGCGCGCACTGGGCCGGTTCGAGGACCTGCTGCAGGCCACGATCACCCACCCGGCGATGCTGATGAGCCTCAACAACGTCGACTCCACCAAGTCCCACCCCAACGAGAACCTCGGTCGCGAGCTCCTCGAGCTGCACACGGTCGGCCGCGGGAACTACGACGAGGACGACGTCAAGGACTCGGCGCGGATCCTGACCGGCTGGGGCGTCGACATGTGGGAGACGTTCGCGCCCGTCTACCGCCAGAAGTGGCACGCCACCGGCCCGGTCCAGGTGATGGGCTTCAGCCACCCGAACGCCGACGCCGACGGCCGGCCGGTCACTCGGGCCTACCTGACCTACCTGGCGCACCACCCGGGCACCGCCCAGCGGGTCGCGCGCAAGCTCGCGGTGAAGTTCGTCAGCGACGACCCGCCCCAGGCGCTGATCGACCAGCTGGCGCAGGTCTACCTCGACCACGACACCGCCATCGCGCCGGTGCTGCGCGCCCTGGTCGCCTCGCCGGCGTTCACCGCCGCGGTCGGCGCCAAGGTCCGTGACCCGGGCGAGGACATCGTGGCGTCCTACCGCGCCCTGGACGTGCGGCTCACCCAGCCACCGGAGGGAGACGCGGGCGAGGAGCACGCGGCCAACGCGCTGCTGTGGCAGGTCGACGGCATCGGCACCAAGCCGTTCGACTGGCCGCGCCCCGACGGCCAGCCGGTCGACAACCGGTCGTGGGCGTCGCCCTCCCGCATGCTCGCCTCGATGTCGCTCCACCTCGACCTGTCCGGCGGCTGGTGGCCGACCGAGGGCATCACCTACCACCACCCGGCGTGGTGGGTGCCCGACTTCCCGATGCGCTTCGACCTGCTCGTCGACCACCTCGCGCAGGTGCTCCTCCATCGCCGATCGACCGCGCAGCTGCTCGAGGCGTGCTGCCTCGCGGTCGATGTCGCACCGCGTGACCGCATCACCCGCGACCACGACCTCGTGAAGTGGAACATGCCGCGACTGCTCACCACGTTCCTCGACTCCCCCGCCTTCCTGACCCGGTGACCGCCATGGACCCCTCCCTGCGATCCGCGCCGTGCTGCTCCGAGTACGCACGCCTGTCCCGGCGCGGCCTGTTCTCCGGGCTGGTGGCGCTGGCGGGCGCGACCACGGTCGTGGGCTCGGCCGCGATCACCACGTCCGCCGCCGCGCTGACGCCGGCCCGCTCGGTGCTCGTCGTCCTCTCGCTGCGCGGCGCGGCCGACGGCCTGTCCCTGGTCGTCCCCCACGCCGATCCCGTCTACTACAGCGCGCGGCCCGGCATCGCCGTGCCATCCGACCGGCTGCTCGCCAAGGACGGCGCGTTCGGCCTGCACCCCCAGCTGGCGCCCCTGGTGCCCCTGTGGGAGTCGGGTCGGCTGGCGGCCGTCCACGGCACCGGTCTTCCGGTCCCGAACCGCTCCCACTTCTCGGCGATGGAGGAGGTCGAGGACGCCGACCCGGGCTCGGAGGCCCGCACCGGCTGGCTGAACCGGTTGATCGGCACCGATGCGGGCACGTCACCGCTGCAGGGCTTCAACGTCGGCGGCGGAGTCGTGCCGACGTCGCTCTACGGTCCGCAGGCCGTCATGTCCGCGGCAGACGTCGAGTCGGTCCAGATCCCCGGGGACGACAAGTGGGACACCACGAAGGGCCGTCGCTCCTCCCTGCACCGGCTCTGGGACCAGGACCCGAGCACGCTCGGTACGGCGATGCGCTCGCTGTTCGGGGCGCTGGACGACTTCGGACCGGTGGCCTCGACCACGGACGGTGCCGCGTCGTACCCCCGCTCGGACCTGGGGCGCGCACTGTCCGAGGTGGCCCGGGTGATCCGCGGCAACGTGGGCGTCGAGGTGATCACCGTCGACCAGGGCAACTGGGACATGCACGCCGACCTGGGCGGGCCCGAGCGCGGCTGGCTCCACGACAACGCCCACGACCTGGCCACGTCGATCGCGGCGTTCTTCGGCGACCTCGGGAGCCAGGCCGACAAGGTCACGCTGGTCACGATCAGCGAGTTCGGGCGCCGGGTGGCGGAGAACGACAGCTCCGGCCTCGACCACGGCTACGGGAACGTGATGTTCCTGGCCGGTGCCGGGGTCAAGGGTGGCCGCTACTACGGCACGATGGCCCCGCTCACCGGCGACGTGGACTCCGACGTCCCCGTGACCACCGACTACCGAAGCGTGCTGGCCGAGGTCGTCTCGACGCGGTTCGGGGCCTCCACGGCCGAGGTCTTCCCGCGGTTCTCCCCCGAGCGTGTCGGCGTGATGACCTCGCTCTAGGCCCCTGCACGGACCGTCGACAAGAACGTGTTCTATCTGGGACCGTGTGGCCCGTGCGCGTCATCCAGTGGGCCACCGGCGGAGTCGGCCGAGCCGCGATCGAAGGCATCCTGCTCCACCCCGACCTCGAGCTCGTGGGCTGCTGGGTGCACAGCGCCGCCAAGCACGGGATCGACGTCGGCGAGATCATCGGCACCGACCCGATCGGCGTGCGCGCGACCAGCAGCATCGAGGAGATCCTGGCGATGGAGGCCGACGCGGTGCTCTACGCGCCGTTGATCCCCGACCGCGACCAGGTCGCCGCGCTGCTGCGCTCGGGCAAGAACGTCGTCACTCCCGTGGGCTGGTTCTACCCCACCGAGAAGGACGGTGCCCCGCTCGCCGCCGCCTGCGCCGAGGGACGTACGACGCTCCACGGCACCGGCATCAACCCCGGTGGCATCACCGAGCTGCACCCGTTGATGTTCTCGGCGCTCTCCTCCGCGGTCACGTTCGTCCGCGGCGAGGAGTTCTCCGACATTCGCACCTACAACGCCCCCGACGTGGTGCGCCACATCATGATGTTCGGGGGCCGGCCGGAGGAGGCGATGGGCGGCCCGATGCTCGGGCTGCTGTCCGGGGGCTTCATCCAGTCGGTGCGGATGTGCCTGGACGCGCTGGGGTTCTCCCCCGACGCCGAGATCCGCACCTCCCAGGAGGTCGCGCTCGCGACCGCCCCGATCCAGACGCCGATCGGCGTGATCGAGCCCGGCCTGGTCGCCGGCCAACGGTTCGTGTGGGAGGCGTTCGTGCGCGAGGACTGCGTCGTACGCATCGCCGTGAACTGGCTGATGGGCGAGGAGCACCTCGAGCCGGCGTGGTCCTTCGGACCCGAGGGTGAGCGGTTCGAGGTGGAGGTGCGCGGCGACCCCAACACGTTCGTCACGATCAAGGGCTGGCAGCCCGAGACCGTCGAGGAGGGGCTGGTGCGCAACCCGGGCGTGGTCGCGACCGCCCTGCACTGCGTGAACTCCATCCCGTACGTCGTGGCCGCGGAGCCGGGGATCCGGACCTACCTCGACCTGCCGCTCATCGCGGGACGGGCGCACCCCGACCTGCGGTGACCCGCACGCCGCGACGCGGCGTGGGCCGGGTCGGCTCCGCCGGTCCCAGGCGCGCCACCATCTGCGGCACGTGGCCGTGCAGGACCGCGCCCAGCCGTGCGCGCAGGGCCGGGCTCGCCTCGCAGGGCTGGTTCTCGAACGCCGCCGACAGACCGGCCTGGGCCGCCATCAGCAACACCCGCTCCAGGGCCTGCCCGGCGTGCAGCCAGTCGGCGGGCTCGTCGTCGTGGGTGGCGAGCACCACCACGGCGGGCGCCTCCTCGACCAGGCGGGCATCGGCCGCGCCGAGACGGTGCCCGAGGTCGAGGTGGGCGACCACGAAGCGGGTCGGCACCAACGACGCGATCGAGACCGGCAGACCGTCGCCGCTGCGCCGGATGCGGAACCATCGAGCCAGCTCCCGGCGCCAGCCACGGTCGCACCACAGGACGTGATCGGCCTCGCCCACCAGGGACGCGACCGAGTCGCGCTGGAGTGCATCCATCACGTGCAGGCAGGCACCCTCGGCGCTCGCCGCGGCACGGAGGGCGGCCAGGACGACGGGCTCGATGCGCGCCCGCTCGAACGGCCCGTGGTGGGTGCGTCGGACCGCGAGGGCGTCGTACAGCGCGGCCTCGTCGCCGGGCTCGCCGGTCAGGTGCACGGTGGCCAGGTGGTCGGGGTCGTCGTCGGGGAACGCTGCGACGACCGTGCCGCTGCCGGCATGGGCGGCCGCGACCCGGAGCGCGAAGAGCGCGGCGCCGCAGCTGATCACCAGCTCACGGCCGCGCGGGTCGTTGACCGGCAGGGCGCGGGCCCGGTCGGCGTAGAGCTCCAGCCGGGACTCGTCGGCCGAGACCGACCAGCGCCAGGGCTGGGTGTTGTGCGACGACGGCGCCCAGGCGGCGGCTGCGACGAGCTCGGTGACCGACATGAGACCTCCCATGCCCGAGCCTGACGCGCCGGGCCGGTGGCCGGTCAGGGGCGAAGGTCCGCGCTGCGGGAGCCGCTGGACCCGCACGTCGTCACCGACCCGTGCGGCCGATTGCGTCCTGGCCGGCGTGGGGGCCGCGGTCGACCTGCTGCACGCCCGCGTCGTCGTGCCTGAGCCGATCCACCTCGTGCTGGACGTCGGCGACCTGCACGATCGTGCAGAGGGTCGCGATCGCGATCACGAGAGCGATCGCCACGGCATGAAGTACGTCGCGCATCGGCAGTCCCCCCAGACCTGGTGATGCGGGTGATGTCCCTGTCCCCATGATGCCACCGCACCGCGCGCCAGACCCGTCGCTCTGCGTGATCTTCGCGACGCCCGCTGCCGGCCGAGGACAGCTACTTGCGGATCGACTCCAGGCGGGTGACGGCCTCCTCGAACTCGGAGACCAGGTCGGCCATCACGTCGGCGACCGGGCGTACGTCGTTCATCCGGCCGACGATCTGGCCGATCGGCATCGAGATCACGTCCGGGTCGCCCGAGGCGTTGATGCGGTTGTGGGCGTCGGCGACGAGCAGGTTCTGCAGCGGCATCGGCAACGGCTCGGGCGCCTCGGCCTCGGCCCAGGCCTCGGTCCACTTCGTCTTGAGCAGCCGCGCGGGCTTGCCGGTGTAGATCCGGGTGCGGACGGTGTCGGACGAGGTCGCCCGGGTGAACGCCTCGGTCCAGCCCGCGTTGGACTGGAGGTTCTGGTACTCCTCGGTGCCGAGCCAGATCGAGCCCGTCCACACGCCCTGCGAGCCCAGCGCCAGGGACGCGGCGATCTGGCGTCCCGAGCCGATGCCACCCGCGCCCAGCACGGGCACGTCGGGTCCGACGGCGTCGACGATGTCGGGCTGCAGCACCATGCTGGCGATCTCACCGGTGTGACCACCGGCCTCGTACCCCTGGGCGACGATGATGTCGACGCCATTGGCCACATGGGAGCGAGCGTGCTTCGCCGCGCCGGCGAGCGCGGCGACCAGGATGCCCTGCTCGTGGCACTTCTCGATCACGTCGACCGGCGGGGACCCGAGCGCGTTGGCGATCAGCACCGGCCGGTGGTTGAGCGCGACGTCGAGGTGGGACCGGGCCACCGAGTGCAGCCAGCCGAGCACCCCGTCGCGGCCCTCGCCCTCCGGCAGTGGCGGTACGCCGAGCTTCTGCAGGGTGCGCTCGACGAAGCTGATGTGCTCCTCGGGGATCATCGACTTCAGGTCGACCGAGGTGCCCTCGGTCGGGATCTTCATCGGCATCACGATGTCGACGCCGTACGGCTTGCCGTCGGTGTTGTCGTCGAGCCAGCTCAGCGTGCGCTCGAGCTCCTCGGTGTCGTTGAACCGGACGCACCCCAGGACACCGAGGCCACCGGCACGCGAGACCGCCGCGGCGACGTGCTCGGAGGGGGTGAACGCGAAGATCGGGTAGTCGATCCCGAAGGTGTCGCAGATCGCGGTGCGCATGGTCATCTCTCCTGAGATCGAGCCTGGACGGGGTGTGCGGTCAGACGGAGGTCGGGTCGACGGTCGGCGCCTTGGCGGCGAAGCCGGCCATCGCGAGCTCCTTGGCACGTGGGTACTGCGCCTTGCCGGTGGCGTTGCGCGGGATCCGGTCGACGATCGTCAGCGAGCGCGGGAGCTTGTAGCCGGAGAGGAACTCGCGCAGGTAGGCCCGCAGCTCCTCGAGCTCCAGGGTCGCGCCCTCGCGGAGCTCGACGACCGCGGCAACCGCCTGCCCGTACTTCTCGTCGGGGATGCCGACCACGAGCACGTCGTAGACCGCGGGGTGGCCCTTGACGGCCATCTCGACCTCTTCGGGGTAGACCTTCTCCCCGCCGGTGTTGACGCAGTTGGAGCCGCGGCCCAGGAGCGTGACCCGGCCGCCCTCCTCGATCCGGGCGAAGTCACCGGGGACCGAGTAGCGCGCGCCGTCGACCTCGATGAACGTGGCCGCGGACTTCACCGGGTCCTTGTAGTAGCCGACCGGCACCGAGCCACCACGAGCCAGACGGCCCGTGCGGCCGACGTGGGCCTCCATGTCGAGGATGCGATTGTCCTCGTCGAGGACCACGCTGCCGGGGCCGAGCCCGACGACCGGGCCGTCGGTGGAGATGTTGTTGGGGTCCTGCATGCCCATGCCGCCGAAGCCGGTCTCGGTGGAGCCGACGGAGTCGGTGAAGATCGCGTTGGGGAAGGCCGCCATCCACCGAGCCTTGACCGGAGGGCTGAAGATCGCCGCGCTGCTCGAGATCGCGAACAGGCTCGACCCGTCGAAGCCGCCGGCCTCGTAGGCCTCGATGAGGGGGCGCGCCATCGCGTCACCGGTCATGAAGATCAGCTGAACCTTCTCGCGATCGATGATCTCCCAGGTCCGCACCGGGTCGAACTTCGGCTCGAGGATCGTGAGGTGGCCCGCGAACAGGTGCATGAGGAGCCCGGCCTGGGCGCCGCCGTGCATGAGCGGGCTGAGCGGGAAGGTGACCATCCGCGGGTCGTTGGCCTGCTTGGACTGGTCGAGCTCCTCGAGCTCCTGCCCGGTGTAGAAGTCGATGCCGCCGCCGAGCACCCGCCAGAAGTCCTCGTGGCGCCACATCACGCCCTTGGGGAACCCGGTGGTCCCGCCGGTGTAGATGATGTGGATGTCGTCGGGGCTGCGCTCGCCGAAGTCGCGCTCGGCGCTCTGACCCGCGATCGCTTCGTCGTAGTGGACCCCGCCGTACGACGAGAAGTCGGAGGCGTCCGCGGGGTCCAGGGCGTCGTCGAGCACGACGGCGACCTGGAGCTTCTCGTGCTTCGGCCAGCACTTCGCGACCAGCGGCGCATAGGAGCGCTCGTGGATGAGCGCGACGACGTCGGCGTTGTCGAAGATGTAGTCGAGCTCGCTCTCGACGTAGCGGTAGTTCACGTTGATCGTCGTGGCCCGGATCTTGACGATCGCCAGCGTCGCGATGACGTGCTCGATGCTGTTCTTGGCGTAGATCGCCACGTGGTCCCCCGGCTGCACGCCCTGCGCCTGGAGGAAGTGCGCCAGCCGGTTGGACTCCGACTCCAGCTCGGCGTACGTGACGGTCCGGTCACCCACCTTGAGCGCAGCGTTGTCGGGCGCAGCATCGACGGCGTGTTCGAAGAGGTCAGCGATGTTGTGAGCCACGCGGCGAGACTAGAACACGTTCTCGTTCTTGGCTAGCATCGCGCTCCATGACCACCCCGGAGACCACCTCTGCAACCGAGACTCCCCACTGCCTCGTCGAGCAGGACGGCCACAAGCTGGTCGTCACGATGAACCGCCCCGAGACGCGCAATGCGCTCTCCGGGGAGATGCTGGCGATCATGGAGGAGGCCTGGGACCGGGTGAACTCCGACGACTCGATCAGGGCCTGCATCCTCACCGGGGCCGGCGGCGCCTTCTGCGCGGGCATGGACCTCAAGGCCGCGACCAAGCGATCGCCGGACGACAGCTTCAAGGCGGGCTTCGACCCCTCGGCGATCAAGGGCCTGCTCAAGGGGTTCCGGTTGACCAAGCCGTTGATCGCCGCGGTCGAGGGACCCGCGATCGCCGGCGGCACGGAGATCTTGCAGGGCACCGACATCCGGATCGCCGGCGAGTCGGCCCGGTTCGGCATCTCCGAGGCCAGGTGGAGCCTCTACCCGATGGGCGGGTCGGCGGTCCGGCTCCCCCGCCAGATCCCGTACACCGTCGCGCTGGACCTGCTGCTCACCGGTCGGCACATCAAGGCACCCGAGGCCAAGGAGATCGGGCTGATCGGGCACGTCGTACCCGACGGCGAGGCCCTCGCCAAGGCGCACGAGATCGCCGACCTCATCTGCGCCAACGGCCCGCTCGCGGTCCAGGCGATCCTCAAGACCGTCCGCGACTCCGAGGGCAAGCACGAGCAGGACTGCTGGGCCGAGGACGCCCGGGTCGGCATGGCGGTGTTCGCCTCCGACGATGCCAAGGAGGGCCCCCGGGCGTTCGCCGAGAAGCGCAGCCCGTCCTTCGAGGGGCGCTGACCGCTCAGAGGTAGGGGTTCCGTCCCGCCCCGCCGAGGTCGCTGGCAGACTGGGTGGGTGCCGTGGCCGACCTGGGACCAGGCCGCCGTGGCCGCCGTCCTCAGTCTCTTGCTGGGATGGACGCTGCGCCGGATCCGTTCCGATCTCGCTCGCACGCTGGAGCCGGCCGCCCTCGAGTTCGCGCTGATCTCCGCGCTGTACTCCGTGTGGCGGCTGGCCCGGATGCTGCCGCTGGCCACCGACTCCGGCGCCATGCAACGCGGCCGCGACATCGACCGCATCCAGCACGCGCTGCACCTGCCCAGTGAGCTGTCCCTCCAACACCTGGTGCTGCGCCATGACTGGCTCGGCTCACCGACCACGTTCTACTACGCGACGGTGCACGTGCCCGCACTGATCGCGTTCTTGGTCTGGCTCTTCGTCCGCCACCGGGACCGCTACCCCCACTGGCGCAACGGCCTGGCCCTCGTCACCGCGGCCTGCCTGGTGATCCGGTTCGTCCGGGTCGCGCCACCGCGGTTCTTCCCCGACCTCGGCTACGAGGACCTCTCGCACCACTACGGCATCTCGATCTACGGCTCCGACGTCACGTCCGGGGTCTCGGACCAGTTCGCCGCGATGCCGTCGATCCACGTGGCCTGGGCCGCGGTGGTCTCGTTCGGGATCGTCGCGGCCTCCACCAGCCGCTGGCGCTGGGTGTTCCTCCTCCACGTCGTCCTCACCGCGCTCGTGGTGTCGGCCACGGCCAACCACTGGTGGCTCGACGGCATCGTCGCGGTCCTGCTGCTCTGGGGCGGGCTCGGCCTCGACACGGCCGTACGCCGGCGCCTCGCACGACGTCGCGAGCTCGGCGCGCCGCCGCCGGAGCTCGTGCCGGCTCCGGCGTACGCCGAGGACCTCTGAGTTGAGGGCTCAGCGGGTGTAGACGCCGTCCGGCATCCGCACCTGCACCGGCTCGCCGGCCTCGGAGAGGGTGATCGCGATGTCGCCGAACCTCGCCCGGTGACCAGTGAGGTCCACCTCCCGCGGCTCCGCCCCGTGCCGGCCGGCGCGCCACTCCCCCCTGCGGCCGTACCACCACAGGGTCCCGTCGTCGTCAAGGAGGAAGTAGTCGGTGGTGTACGCCCCGTCCAGCTTCCAGGTCAGCGCGGAGGCGTTGATGCGGTCGATCGCGTACGTCTCGTCCACGTAGATCAGCAGCAGCTCACCGCTGGGTCCGTCGAAGGTGAGTGCGTCCCCGGGAACCATCGCGAGCCAGGACCGGCCCGGCGCAGACGACGGCGAGTCCGGAGGTGCGGAGGGCGACCCGGGCGAGGAAGCGCAGCCCGCCAGCAGGAGGACCACCAGGGCGACAGCGAGCTTCACGCGCGCCATCATCCACCCGGCTGGCGTCGCTCAGAGCGTCGCGCGCAGGTGGCGTAGCCGGCGTTCGTGGTGGAGGGCCGGCACGTCGTGGCGACCGAACGCGTGGACGGCGATCTCCTTGGGCGCGTTGATCTCGTGGTAGGCCGCGAACACCGTCGACGGCGGGCAGATCTCGTCCATGAGACCGACGCTCATCAAAGTCGTCGCCCGGATCCGCCGGGCCAGCAACGCGCAGTCGACGTAGCGCAGCGTGTCGAGGGCCTGGTCGGCCAGGTCGACCTGCTGGGCCAGGAAGTTGGCGACCTCGCGGTAGGGGAACTCACCGGTCAGGCCGACCGCCCGCTGCAGGTCGCAGAGGAAGGGCACGTCGGCATGGCACACCGAGACGAGGTCGGGCTGGAGGGCTGCCGCGGCGAGTGCGAGGCCGCCACCCTGGCTGGTGCCCTGGACGGCGAGCCGCGTGGCGTCCACGCCGTCGAGCTCGGAGGCGACCTGGACCGCGCGGGCCGCGTCGGTGATCAGCCGGGTGTAGTAGTAGGTCTCCGGGTGCGTGATGCCGCGCGTCATGACGCCCGGGTACTCCGGGCCGTCGGAGTCGCGGCCGGGGTCCCCGGTCGCGCCGATGGTCCAGCCCCCACCCTGTCCGCGGGTGTCCATGACGAACGTTGCGATGCCGATCGCCGGCAGCGCGAGGTGCTCCACGGGAAGGCCCCGGCCGCCGCCGTACCCGATGAAGGTGACGACGACCGGGACGTCCCGGGCTCCGGGGGGCTGGAGGAACCATCCCCGGATCCGATCACCGCGCGCGCCGGAGAACTCGACGTCGTGGACACGGACGGCGCCGTAGGCGTCCTCGGCGTGGCGGGTGAGCGTGGGTGGTGCGGCGGCCTCGGCGGCTTCGGCGAGGCGGGCCGCCCAGAAGCCGTCGAGGTCGCCGGGCTCCGGTGTGGAGATGCGGTAGTCGCGCAGCTCCGCCTCGGAGAGGTCGAACCAGGGCATCAGCGGGCCTCGATCGCGACGGTCGGCTCGAGCACACGCTCGGGTCCGACCTGTCGGGTGACCCCGGTCAGCTCGAGGTGCAGCACCGCGCGGATGTCGGCGCTGGAAGCTCCGACCTGCAGCTCGACCGCGCCCGGCTCGACGATCCGCACGAGGTCGCGCCCGGTGA
The DNA here is from genome assembly GCF_057747975.1 of Nocardia sp. 149-1B. Taxonomy (NCBI): domain Bacteria; kingdom Bacillati; phylum Actinomycetota; class Actinomycetes; order Mycobacteriales; family Nocardiaceae; genus Nocardia; species Nocardia sp. 149-1B. Next base: position 2,097,061 of record NZ_CM173233.1, on the reverse strand, counting down.
ACGACGTGAGGTCGGCCGACAGCTCGAAGCGCACCCGCGTGCGCTCCCCCGGCTGCAGGTCGACGCGGGCGGCGGCGACGAGCTGCTGCACAGGCCGGACGACCGAGGCCACCGGGTCGTGCAGGTAGACCTGGACGACCTCGGAGACCGGACGGTCGGCCTCGTTGGCGAGCTCGACCGCGATCTCACAGCTGCCCTCGGTGTCCCACTGCTCCCCGCTGAGCGTGGCCACGTCACCCCAGGTGGCACTGGCGTACGAGAGACCGTGCCCGAACGGGAACAGCGGGGTCGGGTCCACCACGCTGACCTCGCTGTGCCGGCCGAGCGGCGCGGCGAGGTACGTCGAGGGCTGGGTCGACCCGGCGCCGGGGAAGCTCACGGGCAGGCGCCCGGAGGGGTTGATCCGGCCGGTGAGCACGTCGGCGAGCGCGCGTGCGCCCTCCTCTCCCGGGAAGAACCCGCACACCACCGCGGCCAGGCGCGAGGCCTGCCGGCTCAGGTCGTAGGGCCGGCCGACGAGCAGCACGGCGACGACCGGCGTGCCGGTGGCGAGGAGCGCCTCGAGCAGCTCCTCCTGGCGACCCGGGAGGTCGAGCGTGGCGACGTCGCAGCCCTCGCCGGAGGTGCCCTTGCCGAACAGGCCGGCCTGGTCCCCCAGCACCGCGACGCACACGTCCGCCGCCTGTGCCGCAGCGACGGCCTCGGCGATCTGCTCGTCGGTGCCGTCCAGCACCGGGCAACCCAAGGCGTAGGTCACGTCGTGGTCCGCGGCGAGCGCCTCGCGGACCGTGGGCACCTCGAGCCCGATCTCGATGTCGTCGTAGTGGACGAGCACGTGCATCGGGAACGAGTAGCAGCCCATGAAGGCCTGCCCGGTGTCGGCCCGGGGACCGACCACGGCGAGGCGGGCGCCCTCCCGCAACGGCAGGACACCGTCGTTGGACAGCAGCACCGTCGAACGGCGGGCGAGGTCGAGCGCGATCGCCCGCCCCGCTGCGTCGTCGAGGTCCACGTCGCGCACCTCGGCGGGCGACCAGTCGGGGTCGAGCAGCCCCAGCTCGCACTTCTGGGCCAGCACGCGCGCCAGGGCCCGGTCGACGAGCTTCTCGTCGACGAGACCGTCCTCGACCGCCTTCAGCAAGGGCTCGCCGTAGGCGTTCACCGACGGCAGCTCGACGTCGATACCCGCCTCCAGGGCGAGCTGCGCGGCCTCGCCGGCGGACCCGGCCACGTGGTGGAGGGTCTCGAGGAAGGCGATCGCGAAGTAGTCGGCGACGACCGTGCCCGAGAAGCCCAGCGTGTCGCGCAGCAGCGTCGTGAGCAGCGCTCGGTCCGCGGCCGCGGGCACCCCGTCGGTGTCGGTGTAGGAGTTCATCACCGAACGCGCACCCGCACGCAGCGCCATCTCGAACGGCGGCAGCATCACGTCCGCGAACTCGCGCGGACCCATCGACACCGGCGCGAGGTTGCGCGCCGCGCGCGACGCGGAGTAGCCGGCGAAGTGCTTGAGGGTCGCGACCACGCCGCCGGACTCCAGGCCGCGCACGTAGGCGCTGCCGATGAGGCCGACGAGGAACGGGTCCTCGCCGAGGCTCTCCTCGACGCGTCCCCAGCGGGCGTCGCGGACGACGTCGAGCACCGGCGCGAGCCCCTGGTGGATGCCGAGGCTGCGCATGTCGGCCGAGATCTTCGCACCCATGCGCTCGACGAGCCCGGGGTCGAACGACGCGGCCCAGCACAGCGGTGCGGGGTAGACGGTGGCCTGCCATGCGTTGAGGCCGGTGAGGCACTCCTCGTGGACCTGGGCCGGGATGCCGAACCGGTTCGCGGCGATCACCTGGCGCTGCCGCTCGGCCAGCGCCTCGAGGCCGGCCAAGGGGGTGACCGGCTCGGTGCCGAAGGGCCGGGTCAGCTGACCGAGGCCGTCGGCGATGAGGTTCGCCCAGAGCTGGGCCGGACCCATGCCGTCGCGCAGCATCGGTGCCATCTCGCCGACCTCGGGGTCGACCTTCCAGATGCCCGAGAGCTGGCCGATCTTCTCCGACAGGGTCATGCGCCCCATCAGGTCGCCGACCCGGGCCTCGACGGAGGCCTCGGGGTCTTGCCACAGCTCGGTCACGTTGTTCCTTCCGGTGATGCCGTGGACTGCCGTGCGACCAGCGTGGTCTCGAGCGTCAGGCGCGTGTCGGCGACCGGGTCGCCGTCGATCAGGGCCACCAGCATGCGGATGGCGTCGTACCCCATCTGCCGGATCGGCTGCTGGACGGTGGTGAGCGGGGGGTCGGCCAGTGCCGACTCGGGAATGTTGTCGAAACCCACGACGGAGAGCTGACCCGGCACGGAGATGCCGAGCTCGGCCGCCACCTCGAGCGTGGCCAGCGCCGTGCGGTCGTTCGCCGCGAAGATCGCCGTGGGCCGATCGGGCATCAGCAGGAGCTCGCGAGCGGCGTCGCGACCCTGGTCGTGCTCGAAGGCGCCGAGCCTCAGCAGGCTCTCGTCGATCGGTACGCCGGCCGCCGCGTGCGCCTCTCGGTAGCCGCGCTCTCGCAGCCGGGCGGAGATCAGGTCGGGCCGTCCCGTGACCATGCCGATGCGCCGGTGCCCGAGCTCGAGCAGATGGTCGACCCCGAGGCGAGCACCCTGGAGGTTGTCCGCGGCGACCGTCGGCAGGCTGGAGCGGCCGGTGTGCGGGTCGACGGCGACGATCGGACCGTCGTGCTGCACGTCCGTCACGGTCGGGGTGACCAGGACCGCCCCGTCGACCAGCGTGCCCATCAGCCGGGAGAGGTAGCGCCGCTCCCAGCCGACGTGCTCGTCGACGCGACCGCCGGCGGAGTAGGCGAGGAGCTCGAAGCCGGTGCCGCGGATCGCGTCCGCCGCACCCTTGAGCACCTCGGCGCTGAAGGGCTCGAAGTCGGCGACCAGCACGCCGATCACGTTCGTGCGGCTGTTGCGCAGGCTGCGGGCCACGAGGCTCGCTTCGTAACCGAGACGCTTGACGACCTCGGTGACGTGCTCGAACGTCTCGCTCGCCACGCCGTACCGGCCGTTGATGACCTTCGAGACCGTCGACACCGAGACGCCGGCCTCGGCCGCGACCTGCTGCATCGTCACCCGGCCGTTGGTCGGCAGCGCACCTGAGCGTGCCTGCCCGTCGCGATCCGGGGTGCTGGTTTCCACTGTGAGGTCCTCCCGCAAGCTCTCGGGCCGTCAGCCCTTGACCGCACCCTGCAGTCCGCCGACGATGCGTCGCTGCATCGTCAGGAACAGCAGGAGGGCCGGAATCATCGCCAGCGTCGTGAAGGCGAGGACGCCCGCGGTGTCGGCCGAGTGCTCGGTGGAGTAGTCCGCCACGCCCAGCGGAAGCGTACGCATGTCGTCCTGCAGCAGCAGCAGCGGCAGCAGGTACGCGTTCCACGATCCGACGAAGGCCAGCACACCGGTGGTGATCAGGCCGGGCAGCGAGAGCGGCAGCGCGAGCCAGCGGAAGATCCCCACCCGGGAAGCGCCGTCGATGAGCGCGGCCTCCTCGAGCTCCTTCGGGATCGCCATCAGGAACGGTCGCAGGATCACCACCGTGATCGGCAGCGCGAACGCCGCCTGCGGCAGTGCGACTCCCCACCAGCTGTTGCCCATGTGCAGGTCACGGGTGACCAGGATGAACAGCGGGATGATCGCCACCGCGGCCGGGAACAGCAGGCCGAGGACGAACACCATGAACAGCGGCTCCCGGAGCTTGAACTGGTAGCGCGCGAGCGGGTACGCCGCCATCACCCCGAAGAGCACCGCGACCACCGTGGTGATCAGGGCGATGACCGTCGAGTTCACCGCATAGCGCCAGAAATCGGGGTTGCTCACCACGCCCGAGTAGTTCTTGAACACCCACGGATGGGGCAGACCGGCGGGGTCACGGGCCAGCTGCTCGTTGCTGCGGAAGCCGCCGAGGGCGCCGTACAGCACGGGCCCGAGCGTCAGCGCGGCCGCCGCGAGGGCGAGGCAGTAGACCAGCGGGCCGCCGCCCCCGAACTCCTTGCGTCGCGTTGCCATGTCCTTCACCTCACCGTTCGGTCTGCGTGTCGCGCCGCAGCACGAACGTCTGGTAGGCCAACGCCATCACGAAGCCGATGACGAACAGCACCACCGACGCCGCGCCTGCGATGCCGAAGTTGTGTCGCTGAGTGCCCTGGTTGATCAGGTAGGTCGCCATCGTCGTGGTCGCGTTGGCGGGACCGCCGCCGGTCAGGATCCACACCATGTCGAACAGCTGGATCGAGCCGATCATCGACAAGAAGGCCCAGGTCCTGATCGTCGGACCGAGCAGCGGGATCGCCACCCGCCGCTGGACCTGCCACCAGCTGGCGCCGTCGAGCTGGGCGGCCTCGTAGAGCTCCTCGGGGACGCTCTGCAGGCCTGCCATGAACAGCAGGATGGCCAGGCCGAGGTACTTCCACGTCAGCACCGCGAACACCGTCCACAGCGCCAGGTTGGGTGTGCCCAGGAAGCCCTGCTCGGGCGGGGTGAACCCCATCCCGGAGATCAGGCCGTCCACGACACCCGACTCCGGCTGCAGCAGCTGGAACCAGATGACGCCGGCGATCACCTCGGCCACGACGTACGGCACGAAGACGACCGTGCGCAGCACGCCCCGGAAGCGGATCTTGCGATTGAGCAGCAGCGCCACGGCCAGGCCGAGTGGGAGCTGCACGAGGATCGAGAGGATCACGATCGTGAAGTTGTGCACGACCGCGTCGGTGAAGACCTGGTCATGGAGGACGCGGTCGTAGTTGCGCCAACCCACGAAGTCGTCCATCGGGCCGAAGCCCTTCCAGCGGTAGAACGACATCCGCACCGCGGAGGCGATCGGCCAGACGACGAACAACGCCATCAGGGTCAGCGCCGGAGTCACGAACAGCGTGATCTCCAGCCGCTGGCGCCAGGGACCGTCCTGCCGGGGGGCCACCCGGCGCGCATTCGCGCGCCGGGTGACCTCCGCGTGCGCGGGTGCCGCGGTGACGGCGGCGCCCTCGTTAGACATCGTCAGATCATCCCTCGTCTGCCGCGGCCTGCTGGGTGGCGTCCACCACGTCCTGCGGGGTGGCCTTGCCGGCGAACAGCAGCGCGATCTCGTCGTTCATCGCTCCGCCGACGGACTCACCGAAGGCGGTGTCGAAGTACAGCTGGATGAACGGCGCCGCGTCGCGGACCTTGAGCAGACCGGCCAGGGCCGGGTCCTTGACCGAGCCGGACGCCGCCGGGTTGGTCGGCAGACCCATGTCGTTCTCGGCGAAGCCGATCTGGACCTTGTCGGACAGCAGGTACTTCACGAAGTCGACAGCCGCATCCGGGGCGTCCTTGGAGACGGCCCACGCGTCGCCACCACCGAGCTGAGCGGTGGGGTCGCCCGCGCCGCCCTCGACAGCCGGGAAGGGGAACCAGCCGGTCTTGTCGCCGAGGCCCAAGCCGTCATCGGTGAGGCCCTGCATGACACCGGGCTCCCAGTGTCCCTGCATCTCCATCGCGACCTTGCCCGTGGCGAGCAGGCCGGACGCGGACGTCGCGCCCTCCTGGGCCGGGGTGCTCAGGAAGCCGGGGTTGAACGGCTCGGTCTTGAGCAGGTCGTCGACGACCTCGCCGGCCTTGACGAAGCACGGGTCGGAGAAGTCGAGGCTCGTGACGGCGCCCTTGAGGACGTCCTCGGAGCAGGAGCGCAGCGCGGTGTAGTACCAATAGTGCGCGGCCGGCCACTTGTCACCGGCGCCCACGGAGATCGGGGTGATCCCGGCGTCCTTGAGCTTGCCGATCGCGTCGTAGAGCTCGGTCATCGTGGTCGGAGGAGTGGTGATCCCGGCCTGGGCGAACAGGTCGGTGTTGTACCAGAAGCCCACGACGCCCATCGAGAACGGCAGCGCGTAGGTCTTGCCGTCCACCTGCCAACCGGCGACGGAGCCGCCGATCTTGGCGATCTCCTCGGACGCGTCGTCGGAGATGTCGCGGACCAGGCCCGCCTCGACGTGGTCGGCGAGCTCGCCGCCGCCACGCTCCATGTAGATGTCGGGCAGGTCACCGCTCTGGAAGGAGGCGGCCAGCTTGTCGACCATGTCCTCGTGCGCCATAGCGCTGATCTCGATCTTCACCCCGGGATGGTCGGCCTCGTAGTCCTTGGCCACCTGCTCGTAGTAGCCCTTGCCGGGCTCGTTGTTCGAGTTGTGCCACCACGTGATGGTGGTGTCGCCACCCTTGCTCGACGACCCACCGCCGTCGCTGTCGCTGCCACAGGCCGACGCGAACATCAATGCGCCAGCACACAACGCGGCAAGCGCCGCGTTTCGAGTCTTCCGCCTCATTGGGAACCCTTCCATTTGCCCACGGCTGTGTGGGACGTCCGTCACACGAAGGAAACGTCCCACTTGCCCCTTGCGCATGTCAATCGTTATCGATAACGATTTCCATGTGATCACCGCCTCTCTCGCCCACCGCTCCCACTTCTCCCACGTCGTCGTGCGGCGCCCCGATGGGACCCCCGTCGCGGACACCGCGGTGGTGGTCCGACAGCTCCGGCACGCGTTCGCGTTCGGCAACATCGGCTTCGACTTCGTCGACCTCGCGGCCGGCGAGGCGGGCGCGTCCGGACGCGGGCCCAACGTCTTCGGTGGCGCCGACCGCGAGTCCGCCGAGCGCCTCGTCGACCTGTGGCTGGAGGTGTTCAACACCGCCACGCTCCCGTTCTACTGGGCCGGGTTCGAGCCGCTCGAGGGCCGGCCCGACACCGAGCGGCTGCTCGCGGCGGCCCGGTGGTTCCGCGACCGCGGAGTCGCGCTGAAGGGGCACCCTCTCGTGTGGCACACGCTCGCGCCGGACTGGCTCCGCACCCGGCCGGACACCGAGGCCGAGGAGGTCGTCCGGGCGCGGGTACGCCGCGAGGTCACGGCGTTCGCCGGACTCATCGACACCTGGGACGCCATCAACGAGGTGGTGATCATGCCGGTCTTCGACAACGAGTCCGAGCAGAACGCCATCACCCGGCTGTGCCGCCGGATCGGCCGCATCCCGATGGTCCGCCTGGCCTTCGACGAGGCCCGCGGCGCCGCGGACTCAGCCGATGCCCGGGTGCGGCTCGTCCTCAACGACTTCGACATGTCCACGGCCTACGAGTGCCTGATCGAAGGCGTCCTCGAGGCAGGCATCCAGGTCGACGCCATCGGGCTGCAGAGCCACATGCACCAGGGCTACTGGGGCGAGGAGCGCACGCTCGCGACGCTGGAGAGGTTCGCCCGCTTCGGCCTGCCGCTGCAGATGACGGAGACGACGCTGCTCTCCGGGGACCTGATGCCTCCGGAGATCGAGGACCTCAACGACCACCAGCCGGCCGGCTGGCCCTCGACGCCCGCCGGCGAGGAGCGCCAGGCCGACGAGCTCGTCCGGCACTACCGCACGCTGCTCTCGCACCCGGCGGTCGAGGCGGTCAACTACTGGGGGATCACCGACCGCGGCGCCTGGCTCGGCGCCCCGGCCGGCCTGGTGCGCACCGACGGCACGCCCAAGCCGGCGTACGACGCACTGCGCCGGCTGGTCAAGGAGGAGTGGTGGGTCTCCCCCACCACGTTGCACACCGACCACGAGGGCCGGGTGCGGGTCGAGGGCTGGTACGGCGACTACGCGCTCGACTGCGCCGGCGCCACCGCGACGTTCGCCCTCGAGCGCGGCGTGGCCGAGACGGAGGCGGTGCTCGCGTAGGGGTCAGCCGACGGCGCGCTCGCCGGTCCAGTACTGCGCCCGCAAGGCCTTCTTGTCGGGCTTGCCGAGCGCGGTGAGCGGCAGCGCGTCGGCCACGATCACCTGCTTGGGCGCCTGCACGGAGCCCTTGCGCTCCTTGACCATGTCTTGGATCTCCGCGGTCATCTGGGCGATGGCCGCGTCGTCTCGAGCCGCCTCCGACCGGAGCACGACGATCGCGGTGACGGCCTCGCCGAACTTCTCGTGCGGAGTGCCGATCACTCCGACCTGGGCGACGGCAGGGTGGGCCGCGACGACGTCCTCGACCTCGCGGGGGAACACGTTGAAGCCGCCGGTGACGATCATGTCCTTGGTGCGGTCGACGATGTACCAGAACCCGTCGTCGTCCTCGCGGGCCACGTCGCCGGTGTGCATCCACCCGTCACGGAACGTCTCGGCGGTCTCGTCGGGCAGGTTCCAGTAGCCACCGGCGAGCAGCGGGCCGGCCACGCAGATCTCACCGGGCTCGCCCACCGGTACCGGCTTGCCGTCCTCACCGAGCAGGGCGGTCCGGATGAACGCCGAGGGGCGACCGCACGAGGACAGCCGGCGCTCGTCGCCCGACACGTGGTCGTCCTTGGCCAGGTAGGTGATCGCCATCGGCGACTCGGACTGCCCGTAGTACTGCGCGAAGATCGGACCGAACCGGTCGATGGCCTCCTTCAGTCGCACGGGGTTGATCGCCGACGCGCCGTAGTAGACGGTCTCCAGCGAGGAGAGGTCGCGGGTCCGCGAGTCGGGGTGGTCCATCAGCGCGTAGAGCATCGAGGGCACCAGCATGGTCGCGGTGATCCGCTGCTCCTCGATCGTGCGCAGCACCTCGGCCGGATCGAACTTCGCCAGCACGTACAGGCAGCCGCCCTTGAGCACGGTCGGCACGAAGAAGGCAGCGCCGGCGTGGGACAGCGGCGTGCACATGAGGAAGCGGGGCGCCTCCGGCCACTCCCACTCCGCCATCTGGATCTGGGTCATCGTGTGCATCTGACGTGAGGTGCCGATGACGCCCTTGGGCTTGCCTGTCGTGCCGCCGGTGTAGGTGATCGACACGATGTGGTCCGGATCGAGGGTGACCGCCTCGAGCGGCCGCGGGTCGAACGACGCGGCCGCGGCGTTGAGGTCGTGACCCACGTGCGCCAGATCCTCGGGCACGGGTCCGATCGTGAGCACCTTCTCCAGCTTCGGGCACCGCTCCAGCAACCCGAGCGCCCGCTCCACGAACATCGGCACGGGGTCGATGGTGATGCTGGTGATCTCGGCGTCGTTGATCACGTAGGCGTGGTCGTCGAGGGAGCCCAACGGGTGGAGCGACGTACGCCGGTAGCCCTGGGTCTGGCCCGCACCCAGGATGAACAGCACCTCGGGCCGGTTGAGGGCGAGCAGCGCCCCCGCCGTGCCCCGGCCCGCGCCGAGCGCCTCGAACGCCTGCACGTACTGGCTCATGCGTTCCGCGGCCTGCCCACCGGTGATCGTCGCGTCGCCGAGATGCATCACCGGTTGGCGTCGGTGCCGCTTGAGCGCGGCCACCATGAGGTGGCCGTTGTGGGTCCCGAGTCGCATGTCGTCCGTCATAGGTCCCGAGATTAGAACGTGTTCCAGTTTCGCGCCAGTTGCCCGCGCGAACCGGGACATTCGCCACTGGCGGAGCGTCCCGCGCGGGAGTTGGCTGACGGCATGGCCGTGGTCGTGGTCGATCACCTGCACAAGACCTACCGCAGAGTCGTGGCCGTCGACGACGTCTCGTTCGAGGTCGAGGCCGGCGAGATCTTCGGGATCCTGGGGCCGAACGGTGCCGGCAAGACGACGACCGTCGAGTGCGTCCAAGGGCTGCGCCGCCCGGACTCCGGGACGATCCGGGTGCTCGGGCTGGACCCCACGACCCAGGGCGAGCGGCTCCGACAGCGCATCGGCTCTCAGCTCCAGGCATCGGCGCTCCCCGGCCGGCTGAGGGTCGCGGAGTCGATCCGGCTCTTCGCCGCCTTCGCCGACCACCCGGTCGCCCGCGACGAGCTCCTCCACCGCTGGCGCCTGGACGAGGTGCGCGACACGAGCTTCGACAACCTGTCCGGTGGCCAGCGTCAGCGGCTGTTCATCGCGCTGGCGTTCGTCAACTCCCCCGAGCTGGTCCTGCTCGACGAGCTGACCCAAGGCCTCGACCCCCAGGCGCGGCGATCCACCTGGGACCTGATCCGTGAGATCCGCGAGGGCGGTACGACGGTGCTGCTGGTGACCCACTTCATGGACGAGGCCGAGCATCTGTGCGACCGGGTCGCGGTGGTGGACAGCGGCCGGGTGGTCGCCGTGGACACTCCACAGGGACTCATCGACGGCCTGGGGCTGCCCTCCGTCGTGCGCTTCACCACCGCTGACGAGGACCTCGACTGGCTGGCGAACATCGCGGGGTTCGGCTCGATGTCGCGGCGCGGCCAGGCTGTCGAGGTCCGCGGGACCGGCCCGCTGCTGGCCCTGGTCGCCTCCGAGCTCGTCGCGCGCGGGAACGCGCCCCTCGACCTCCGGGTGGACCGCCCCACCGTGGAGGACGCCTTCCTCGCGCTGACCGGCCGCGACCTGAGGGAGTGATGGCGATGCGCGGCTACCTGACGATGACGACCGCCGAGCTCCGGCTCCTCCTCCGGGAGCCCTTCTCCGTGGTCTTCGTGCTGGCGTTCCCGCTCATGATGATGCTGCTGCTGGCGGCCGTCTTCGGCAGCGACGCGGCCGACGCGAGCGACATGGAGAACGGCATCCTCGTGTGGCGTGGAGCCAAGCCAGCCGACTACTACACCGCCGCATCGGTCGCGGTGATCGTCGCCGCCCTCGGCCTGATGACGCTGCCCATCACGCTTGCCGGCTACCGCGAGCGTGGCATCCTCCGGCGGTTCCGCGCCTCCTCGGTCTCGACCACCGCGCTCGTCTGCTCGCAGCTCACGATCGCGTTGCTGACGTTCGGGGCCGGAGCTGCGGTGATGGCGGTCGTCGCCAGGATCATCTACGGCACCATGTTGCCCCGTGACGCGATCGGGGTCGTCGTCGCGGTGTTGATGGGGACCGCCGCCTTCGGTGCGATCGGACTCATGCTCGCCAGCCTCCTCCGGACGAGCCGGTCGGCGCAGGGCATCGGGCTGCTGCTGTTCTTCGCGCTCTGGCTCATCTCCGGCACCTCGCCACCCCGAGCGGTCCTGCCTGCCGGTCTTCGCGAGGTCGGCGCGGTGCTACCGCTCGGCCCGCTGGTCGACGCGTTGCAGGACGCGTGGTTCGGCTTCGGCTGGAACGGGACCGGCCTCGCCGTCCTCGCGGCGTACGCCGTCGGTGCGGGGATCCCGGCCCTGTGGCTCTTCCGCTGGGACTGACCGGGTCCCAGCCGCGCCGGCCCGTCGCTCAGGCGAGCAGCTCGGCGACCGAGCGGATCTCGTCGGCGGACCGGCAGCTGAGGAGCAGCGTGGTCACGCCCGTCTCCTCCCACTGCGCGACCCGCTCCCTGACCTCGCCTGCGGAGCCGATGATGTGCATGTCGTCCACGAGCTCGTCGGGGACCAGCGCGGTGGCACGGTCCTTCTCGCCCGCGAGGTAGAGCCGCTGCACCTCCGCGGCCAGGTCCTCGTAGCCCATCCGGGCGAACACCTGGTTGTGGAAGTTCGCCTCCTTGGCGCCCATGCCGCCCATGTAGAGCGACACGAACGGCCGCATCGCGTCGAGCACGGCCTGCTTCTCCTCGGCGCTGGAGACGACCTGCAGGTGGCAGGTCGCGGCGATCTCGAAGTCGTCCCTCGTCCGCCGCGCGCCGGGTCGGGCGAACCCCTCGTCGAGCCAGGGCCGGTACATCGCGGCCGACTTGGGCGTGTAGAAGATCGGGATCCAGCCGTCCGCGATCTCGGCGGTCTGCGCGACGTTCTTGGGGCCTTCGGCGCCGAGCCAGATCGGGATGTCGGCGCGCAAGGGGTGCACGATCGGCTTGAGCGGCTTGCCGAGGCCCACGGAGCCCGGGCCGTGATAGGGCAGCGGGTAGTGCGGGCCCTCGTTGGTCACCGGCGCCTCGCGGGCCAGCACCTGGCGGATGATGCCGACGACCTCGCGGGTGCGCGCCAGCGGCTTCTCGAACGGCTGGCCGTACCAGCCCTCGACGACCTGTGGCCCGCTCACGCCCATCCCGAGCACGACCCGGCCACCGGAGAGATGGTCGAGGGTGAGCGCGTGCATCGCGATCGAGGTGGGCGCCCGCCCCGACATCTGCACGATGGAGGTACCGAGGCGGATCCGCGAGGTCTCGCGACCCCACCAGGCCAGCGGGGTGAACGCGTCACTCCCCCAGGCCTCGGCGGTGAACACGGCGTCGAAGCCGGCCTCCTCGGCGGCGGCGACCAGCTCGCCCACGCCCTGCGGGGGCTGTGCGCCCCAGTAGCCCAGCTGCAGTCCCAGCTTCATCGGCGTGTCTCCTTTGTCGGATGTCCGGACCCGGTGCTTGCCCGATCCTAGAACGTGTTCTAGTTTCAGACCATGACACGAACACTGTCAGCACCGGTCACCGTAGCGTTCGACTACACGCGATCCACGGGACCCGTCCTCGGGCGCTTCTTCTCCGGGCTCCGCGACGGCATCGTCGTCGGCGCGCGCACCTCGGACGGCCGGGTCGTCGTGCCTCCTCCGGAGTTCGACCCCATCACCCATGAGCCGGTCACCGGGTTCGTCGACGTCGCCGCCGCCGGCACCGTCACCTCGTGGTCGTGGGTGCCCGAGCCGGTGAAGGGCCAGCCCTTCGACCGTCCGTTCGCCTGGGCGCTGGTGACGCTCGACGGCGCGGACACCCCGATGCTGCACGCACTGGACGTCACCTCCCCCGACCAGGTCTCGACCGGGATGCGGGTGCGGGTGCGTTGGGCCGACGAGCGGGTCGGCGCGATCACGGACATCGAGTGTTTCGAGCCGGCCGATGCCGACGCCGCTGGTTTCGAGGCTCGCTCCGCTCGCACCTCAACCAACGGCGGGGACGCGGTCACCCGGGTGATCACCCCGGTCTCCCTCGACTACCTGTACGCCGCGAGTCCCGAGGAGTCCGCGTTCTACCGCGGCCTCAACGAGGGCCGCATCGTCGGCCAGCGCTGCCCCACGTGCCAGAAGGTCTACGTCCCGCCGCGCAGCGCCTGCCCGTCGGACGGCACGCCCACCGCCGAGGAGGTGGAGGTGTCGCAGACCGGCACCATCACCACGTTCTGCGTGGTCAACGTGCCGTTCCTCGGCCAGAAGATCACCCCGCCGTACGTCTCGGCGTACGTCCTCCTCGACGGCGCCGACATCGCCGTGCTCCACCTCATCCTCGGTGTCCCCGCGGCCGAGGTGCGGATGGGCATGCGCGTCAAGGCGGTCTGGAAGCCGGAGGAGGAGTGGACCTACTCGTTGGAGAACATCGACCACTTCGAGCCCACCGGCGAGCCAGACGCGGACTACGACACCTACCGGCACCACCTCTGACCGGCCTCGAGATGGGTCACCCAGCGATGGACCACACAGCAATGGAGTGCACAGCATGAGAGACGTTGCAGTCGTCGGCTTCGCCCAGCGACAGATGCCGGAGTTCGACGGGTCACCGACCTGCGTCGAGCTGCTGGTCCCGCTGTTCGCGGAGTGCTACGAGCAGACCGGCTGGACCCGACGCGACGTCGGGTTCTGGTGCTCGGGATCCTCGGACTACCTGGCCGGGCGGTCGTTCTCGTTCGTGTCGGCCGTGGACGCGATCGGGGTGATCCCCCCGGTCAACGAGTCGCACGTCGAGATGGACCTGGCCTGGGCGATGTACGAGGCCTGGCTGAAGATCCAGACCGGCGAGGTCGACACCGCGCTCGTCTACGCCTTCGGGAAGGCCTCGGCCGGGGTGCTGCGCCGGACGCTCGCGCTCCAGCTCGAGCCCTACACGATGACGCCGTTGTGGCCCGACACCGTGTCGCTCGCCGGCCTGCAGGCCCGCACCGGCATCGACGCCGGCGCCTGGGACGAGCGGGCCATGGCGGAGGTGGCCAACCGGTCACTGACCGACGCCGAGAAGAACGAGTACTCGATCCGCAAGGGTGGCTCGTCGGTGGAGGAGCTCCTGGCCCGTCCCATGTACGCCGACCCGCTGCGCAAGCACGACTGCTCGCCGGTCACCGACGGCGCAGCCGCGATCGTGCTCGCCGCCGGCGACAGGGCGCGGGAGGTGCGCGAGCGACCGGCCTGGATCAGCGGCCTCGCCCACGTCATCGACCCGATCAGCATGGGCACCCGCGACCTCACCCGCGCTCCGTCGGCGGCCCGTGCCGCCGCGGCCGTGGACCTCGACGGGGTGGAGGTCGCCGAACTGCACGCGCCCTTCAGCCACCAGGAGCTGATCCTGCGCCGCGAGCTCGGCCTGGCCGACGACGTACGGATCAACCCCTCCGGCGGCGCGCTCACCAGCAACCCGATGTTCTCCGCCGGAGGCATCCGGGTCGGCGAGGCCGCCTCGCGGATCTGGTCCGGCGAGGTGTCCAAGGCGGTCGCGCACGCGACGTCAGGGCCGGCCCTGCAACAGAACCTGCTCTGCGTCCTGGACGCGACGACCGAAGGAGCGAGCAACTGATGGGCAAGCAGCCAGCGGCCGTGGTCGGGGTCGGCCAGACCCACCACCGCGCCAAGCGCGAGGACGTCTCGATGGCCGGCCTGTGCCGCGAGGCCATCGACCGGGCCCTGCTCGACGCGAACATGACGCTCGACGACATCGACGCGATCGTCGTCGGCAAGGCGCCCGACCTGTTCGAGGGCGTGATGATGCCCGAGCTGTTCCTGGCCGAGGCTCTCGGTGCCGCCGGCAAGCCGCTGCTGCGGGTGCACACGGCGGGATCGGTCGGCGGGTCGACCGCGATCGTGGCCTCCTCGCTCGTGCAGGCCGGCGTGCACAAGCGGGTGCTCACCGTCGCCTACGAGAAGCAGTCGGAGTCGAACGCGATGTGGGCACTCTCGGTGCCGCTGCCGTTCAACATGCCGGTGCACGCCGGCGCCGGCGGCTACTTCGCTCCCCACGTGCGCTCCTACATCCGCCGTTCGGAGGCGCCCAACCACATCGGCGCGATCGTCGCCGCCAAGGACCGGCAGAACGCGCTCAAGAACCCCTACGCCCACCTGCGCAACCCCGACACCACCGTCGAGTCCGTGCTGGCGTCGCAGATGCTGTGGGACCCGATCCGCTACGACGAGACCTGCCCGTCCTCCGACGGCGCGTGTGCTCTGGTGATCGTCTCGGAGGACGTGGCCGCCGCCTCGCCCAACCCGGCGTGGATCCACGGGACCGTGATGCGCTCCGAGGCGACCACCGCCGCGGAGCGCGACCAGGTCAACCCGCAGGCGTCCCGCGACGCCGCGGCCGCGCTCTGGAAGCAGGCCGGCATCACCAACCCGATCGAGGAGATCGACGCGGCCGAGATCTACGTGCCGTTCTCGTGGTTCGAGCCGATGTGGCTGGAGTCCCTGGGCTTCGCCGAGGCGAACGGCGGCGGCTGGCGGCTCACCGAGTCGGGCGCGACCGCGATGGACGGCAAGCTCCCGGTCAACTGCTCGGGTGGGGTGCTCTCCTCCAACCCGATCGGCGCCTCCGGCATGCTGCGCTTCGGCGAGGCCGCCCTGCAGGTGCGCGGCGCTGCCGGCGAACACCAGGTCGACGGCGCCCGCCGCGCGTTGGGGCATGCCTACGGGGGTGGCTCACAGTTCTTCGCGATGTGGGTCGTGGGGTCGGAGAAGCCCACGAACTGAGGCTCGAGAGCGGTCCGGCGTAGGCTCGGGGTGACTGACCGCGGCGGCGTCTCCACCTCGGAGCGCCGAGCCGGTCGAGAGGCGCACGTCATGCCGACGCCGAACACTCCCATGTCCACCTCGACCGGACTACGGCTCCGCATGGCGCAGCGCCCCGGCCGCGACAGCCTCGACGGAGCTTGGTGGCCGCACAGCCGCGACCTCGTGGCCGAGCTCCCGGTGCTGGTCGCGGGCTTCCCGCCGGCGCTCGGCCGGATCCAGCGCGCGGTGTATTCGCCGCCCGACTGGGAGCCGACCGCTCGCCGAGTGCCGGTCCTGCACGGCTTCGTCAAGGTCGGCTCGTTCCCGCGCGACGACACCCACCTGATCCTGCTCAAGACCTCCGACCGCGTCACGCTGCGCGTGCTCGTCGTCCCGCCCGACCTCTCGGCGGAGCAGGGCGAGGAGGCGCTGCTCGCGGCGTCCACGTCGAGGAACGCCCACACCGCGACCAGCCTGCTTCGGACGGTCACCGACCAGCCCGCCACGGACCCCGAGGAGCACTGGACGAGCGATACCTGAGTCCGGCCGAGTTCGCCCGCCGCGAACACTCGTGACGCGGCGACCCTGCGGGCCTATCGTCGGGCCATGGGTGACGTCGTCGCATTCCCGGTCCCGCCGCAACGCTCCCCCGAGCCCGAGCCCGAGCCCGAGCCGCTGTGGCGCGAGGTCGTGGGGCACGAGCTGCGCGAGGAGCGTCGTACGGCTGGCCGCACGCTCGCCGACGTGGCCGGACGCGCGGGCGTGTCGACGCAGTACCTCTCCGAGGTCGAGCGCGGCCGCAAGGAGCCGAGCTCCGAGGTGCTCGGCGCCGTCGCCGGTGCGCTGGGGCTGCGCCTGGTCGACCTGACCTCGCGGGTCAGCCGCCGGCTCACCAGCGGCTCCATCACCGGGCCGGTCTGCCTGGCCGCGTGACCGGGGTCAGTAGCCGGGAAAGACCTTCCGCAGGTCGTCCAGGGTCACGTTGCCGGTGACCTGCGTCCCCTCGGGCGTGTACTCGGGTCGGAGCCGGCCGGTGAGCAAGCGCGCCACGGCCTCCTGCGGGCCCTCGAACGTGGCGGTCGGGTCGGTCACCTCGCCCGCCACGACCACCTGGTCGGTCACCTCGAGCCCACCACCGGGGATCGCCACCCGAGTCGGCTCGGCGAGCTGGTCGGGCTTCGCGGAGAAGCCGAGCAGGAACGCCAGCGGACCGGCGTACAGCTCGACGAGGAGCCGTGCAGACTCGGGGTCGAGCCCGGCGTTCGGGTCGAGGCCCACCCGCACGTCCCAGGCGTGGGCTGCGACCTCGTTGAGCCGCATGCCGAGCGCGACCACCAGCGGTACGGGCTCGGGCAGGAACCCCAGGTCGACGGTCAACGTGGACCGCTGCTCGGGCGTCAGCGACTCGAGCAGCTCGAGCAGACGGCCGTCGTGCTCGACGAATCCGGCGGCCTGGTCGACCGGGCTCGCGGCGTCCCATCGCGCCCAGATCGCCTGGTTGTCCTCGTCACGCACCGGCACCCCTGCGGCGCGACCGAACGGCGTGTGGAAGATCTCCGCCCCGCTGCCGAGGTGCGACAGCACCTGGGCGATCGTCCACTCCGAGGCGCCGCTCGGGCCACTCAGCTGGTCGTCGGTGAGGTTCGGCAGCAGCGCCACGAGCGTGTCGTGGTTGGTGCGCAGGGACGAGATGACGCGGTCGGCCGGTTCGCTCATGACCTGCCGAACCGGCCGACCGGTCACTTTGTTCCCCCGGTCACATCACCATCACATCTTGCGGCTGGCGAGCACGGCGTCGGCGAGCCCGTAGGCCACCGCCTGCTCCGCGGAGAGAATCAGGTCGCGGTCGGTGTCCTCGCGGAGCCGTTCGACGCTCTGGCCGGTGTGCCGGGACAAGATCTCCTCCATCTCGGCGCGCAGCCGGACGATCTCCTTGGCCTGCAGGGCGAGGTCGGGCAGCGTGCCCTGCCCGCCCCCCGAGGGCTGGTGCAGGACGACCCGGGCCCTGGGGAGCACGGTCCGGCTCCCGGGCGCACCGCTGGCGAGGAGCACCGCGGCCGAGGAGGCGGCCTGACCCACGCACGTCGTACCGACCGGCGAGCGGATGAACTGCATGGTGTCGTAGATCGCGAGCATCGCGGTCACCGAGCCGCCGGGCGAGTTGAGGTAGAGACTGATCGACTGGTCGGGACTCTCGGACTCCAGGTGGAGCAGCTGGGCGATCACGACGTTCGCGACGCCGTCGTCGATCTCGGTGCCGATGTAGACGATGCGGTCGGTGAGCAGCCGGCTGTAGATGTCGACCGCGCGCTCGCCGCGGACGGTCTTCTCGACGACGCTGGGGATGGTGTAGGTGCTCATCGGCCTCACCGGAGCCCGAAGGACGGCGTCGGCCGAGCGGGTGTCACGGCTCGTACGTCGCTGAGCACCTGGTCCACGAAGCCGTAGTCGCGTGCCTCCTCGGCGGTGAACCAGCGGTCGCGCAGCGAGTCGCGCTCGATCACCTCGACGGTCTGGCCGGTGTGCTCGGCGATCAGGCCGATCATCACGTTCTTGGTGTGCTCGAGGTTCTCGGCCTGGATCTCGATGTCGATCGCCGTCCCGCCGATCCCGGCCGAGCCCTGGTGCATGAGGACCCGCGAGTGCGGGAGTGCATAGCGCTTGCCGGGCGTGCCGGCGGAGAGCAGGAACTGGCCCATGCTCGCGGCCAGCCCCATCGCCAGCGTGCTGACGTCGTTGGGGATCAGCCGCATGGTGTCGTAGATCGCGAGGCCGGCACTGACCGAGCCACCGGGTGAGTTGATGTAGAGCGCGATGTCGCGCTGCGGGTCCTCGGCCGAGAGGAGCAGCAGCTCGGCGCAGAGCTTGTTGGCGATGTCGTCATCGACCTGCTGGCCGAGCACGATGATCCGCTGGTGCAGCAACCGGTCGGCCGCGGACAGGCCGGCGAGGGAAGGTGTCTGGGTCATGTCACCGAGCCTGCGACGTACGCCGTGCAGATCCCAGCCGTTCTGCTCCGGGCGGATCTGCCCTGAGCGGATGGGACCGTCCGGGGCGGCGCTGGATAGGGTCCACTCCATGATCGAGCTCCGCACCCCTGCCCAGATCGAGCAGATGCGCCCGGCCGGCCGGTTCGTGGCCGACGTGCTCACCGCGCTCGCCGAGCGCGCCGATGTCGGCGTCAACCTCCTGGAGCTCGATGCGCTGGCGCACCAGATGATCCGGGAGCGTGGCGCGGAGTCCTGCTACATCGACTACCACCCGTCGTTCGGCGCCTCACCGTTCGGCAAGGTGCTGTGCACCTCGGTCAACGACGCCGTGCTGCACGGTCTTCCCCACGACTACCGCCTGCAAGACGGCGACCTGCTCAGCGTCGACTTCGCGGCCAACGTCGACGGCTGGGTCGCGGACTCGGCGCTCAGCGTCGTCGTCGGCACGCCGCGGCCCGAGGACCTCGAGCTGATCGACGTCGCCACCCGCGCCCTCGAGGCCGCGATCGCCGCAGCCCGGCCCGGCAACCGCCTCGGTGACATCTCCGCGGCGATCGGCGACGTCGCCCGGGCCGCCGGTCTGGGGATCAACCTGCAGTTCGGCGGGCACGGGGTCGGCCGCACCATGCACGGCGAGCCGCACGTCGCCAACGACGGACGCGCCGGACGCGGGCTCAAGCTGCGACCGGGCCTGGTGCTCGCCCTGGAGCCGTGGTTCCTGCACACCACCGACGAGATCTACACCGATGCCGACGGCTGGACACTGCGCAGCAAGGACGGGTCCCGCGGCGCCCACATGGAGCACACGGTGGCGATCACCGAGGACGGCCCGCTCGTGCTGACCGAGCGGTACGCCTGATCAGGCGTACCGGACCTGCAGGTCCTTGATGCCGTTGACCCACGAGTGCCGCAGCCGCGCAGGCTCGGCGAGCTTGGTGATGTCGGGCGCGTAGTCCGCGAGCGCGTCGAAGATCACCCGGATCTCCTGACGGGCGAGGTTGGCCCCCAGGCAGTAGTGGGCGCCGTGCCCGCCGAACCCGAGCTGCGGGTTGGGGTCGCGCAGGACGTTGAAGGTGTAGGGGTCCTCGAAGACGTCCTCGTCGAAGTTGGCGCTGGCGTAGAACAGCGCGGCCCGCTGGCCCTTCGTGAACTGCACCCCGCCGACCTCGACGTCGTTGAGCGCGGTGCGCTGGAAGACGCTGACCGGCGTCGCCCAGCGGACGACCTCGTCGACCATGGTCGCCGGGCGGTCACGCTTCCAGATCTCCCACTGCTCGGGGTTGTCCAGGAAGGCGTTCATGCCGTGCGAGATCGCGTTGCGCGTGGTCTCGTTGCCGGCGACGGCCAGCAGGATCACGAAGTAGCCGAACTCGTCGTCGTTCAGGCCTCGCTCGCCCTTGTGGGCGTTGATCAGCTTGGTGATCAGGTCGTCGCGCGGGTTGGCCTGCCGGTCCGCGGCGAGCATCATCGCGTAGCCGAGGATCTCGGCCGCGGCGACGTCGTTGTTGCCGGCATAGTCGGGGTCCTCGCCCGCGAGCATCTGGTTGGACCACTCGAAGAGCTTGTGCCGGTCCTCCTGCGGCACCCCGATCAGGTCGGCGATGGCCTGGAGCGGCAGCTCGGCGGCGATCTCCTCGACGAAGTTGCCCGTGCCCCGGCCGACCGCGTCCTTGACGATCGAGGCAGCCCGCTGGGTCATCTGGTCCTCGAGCTCGGCGATGGAGCGCGGGGTGAAGCCACGGGAGATGATCGCCCGGGTGGCGGTGTGCTCGGGCGGGTCCTGGTTGATCAGGATCACGCGCTGGAGCTCGATCTGCTCACGCATCATCTCGCCGGGGAACCGGATGATCGCGCCGTTCTCGTACGTCGACCAGTTCTTGCTGTCCTTGGAGATGGCCGACACGTCCGCGTGCCGGGTGACCGCGTAGTAGCCGGTCCCGGACTCCTCGGCGAAGCCGCTGCGGTGCTCGGCCTCCTGCTCGACCCACACGATCGGCGAGAGCTGGCGGGCGGCACGGAACTGCTCGTGCGGGATCGCCGCCTGGTTCACGTCGGGGTCGGTGAAGTCGAAACCCTCGGGGAGGACGTCGGATGCGGTCACAGGAGCTCCCTTGGCAATGTCTGACTGGAACACGTTCTAGTGACAGAGACTACATACCGAAGGTAGGTCAGGGAAGGCCCCCGGACCGAGGCCGCGGTCGACCCAGGCTTGTCGCGAACGAGAACGTGTTCTAGTTTGCTCCCATGGGCACCCCCGTGATCATCGACGCCGTCCGCACCCCCCTCGGCAAGCGCAAGGGCTGGCTGGCCGGTGTGCACCCCGCCGTTCTCCTGGGGTTCGCGCAGTCCCAGGTGCTCGCGCGCGCCGGGATCGACTCCGAGCTCGTCGAGCAGGTGGTCGGCGGCTGCGTCACCCAGGCCGGTGAGCAGTCCAACGACATGGTCCGCCGGGCCTGGCTGCACGCGGGGCTCTCCCGCCACACGGGCGCGACCGCGATCGA
Source organism: Nocardia sp. 149-1B (assembly GCF_057747975.1). Classification (NCBI taxonomy): domain Bacteria; kingdom Bacillati; phylum Actinomycetota; class Actinomycetes; order Mycobacteriales; family Nocardiaceae; genus Nocardia; species Nocardia sp. 149-1B. The sequence continues at coordinate 2,076,024 of NZ_CM173233.1, read as the reverse complement.
CGCCCAGTGCGGGTCGGGCCAGCAGTCCGCACACCTGGTCCACGACATGATCGCGGCCGGCACCATCGAGGTCGGCATCGCGTGTGGCGTGGAGTCCATGTCCCGGATCCCGCTCGGCGGCAACGTGCCGCCGGGGCTCGGTGACCCGCGGCCCGACGACTGGACGATCGACCTGCCCAACCAGTTCGAGGCGGCCGACCGGATCGCCCGCAACCGCGGCCTGACCCGCGCCGACCTCGACGCGTTCGGGCTGGCGTCGCAGCAGAAGGCGCGCGTCGCCGTCGACGAGGGACGGTTCAAGCGGGAGATCGCGGCGTACGACGCCCCCGTGCTCGGCGAGGACGGGGCACCGACGGGCGAGACCCGGCTGGTCGACACCGACCAGGGCCTGCGCGAGACCACGCTCGAGGGCCTCGGCGGACTCAAGTCCGTGCTCCCCGACGGGCTGCACACGGCCGGCACGTCCTCGCAGATCTCCGACGGCGCCTCCGCCGTGCTGATCATGGACTCCGATCGCGCCGCCGCGCTCGGCCTCACCCCGCGCGCCCGCATCGTCACGCACTGCCTGGTCGGCTCCGACCCCTACTACCACCTCGACGGCCCCATCGACGCCACGCAGCGGGTGCTCGACCGCACCGGCATGGCCATCTCCGACTTCGACCTCTTCGAGGTCAACGAGGCGTTCGCCTCCGTCGTGCTCTCCTGGGCGGGTCAGCACCGCGTCGACCTGGAGAAGGTCAACGTGAATGGTGGCGCGATCGCACTCGGCCACCCGGTCGGATCGACGGGCACGCGCCTGATCACCACGGCGCTCCACGAGCTCGAGCGCCGCGACGGCACCACCGCCCTGATCTCCATGTGCGCCGGTGGCGCCATGGCCACCGGGACGGTCATCGAGCGAATCTGATGCTGGGAGGCGGTCGCAGGGCCTAGTTTGTCGGCCGTGACCCGGATCACCCTGCCGCGCGCTCGGCGTACCGCCGCCGCGCTCGTCGCGTCCGCCCTCGTCCTCACGCTCGCCCCGCACGACGCGGCGGGAGCTGTCCGGCCCGGCCGCGCGAGCGATCCGATCGTCGTCGACGCGGGTGGGGCGCGGGTGGTCATCGACCGGAGCCCGTTCCGGCTCACGATCACCGACGGCGCCGGACACGCCGTCCTGCGCGAGGTCGCGCACCCGGCCGAGGACACCCTGGCCGAGCCGTTGACCGCGGACCCGATCGGCACCGGCGCCGACAACCAGCAGACCGCGACGCTCTACTCGCCGCTGTCGTTCCTCGTGGGCACCGAGACGCTGGTCCAGCAGCCCTCGGCCGAGTGGGTCGCCAACCTCCAGTCCGGCCAGCGCCAGGGCACCTGGTACTCCGCCCAGCAGGTCGAGGAGGTCCAGCAGGCCGGCGACGAGGTCACGTTGACCCTGTCGACCAACGACCCGACCGGTCGCAAGCTCCTGGTCGTGATCGGCCCCCAGGGCTCCGCGGCGGTCCGCGTCCAGGTGCACGCCGAACCAGCCGACGGCGTCGCGATGCTCGGCGACTCGTTCGAGGCCGGCCTCAAGGACGGATTCTTCGGCTTCGGCGGCCGCCACGACCGGCTCGACCAGCGCGGCCGCGTGCTCTCGAGCTTCGTCAACCAGGAGAACCTGGCAGCGGACCCGGCCGACACCACCGCGACGGACATGTACCCGAACGGTTCGGCAGCGGCGTACTACCCGCAGGCGATGTTCTGGACGACGCACTACGGCTTCCTGCTCGCCCAGCCCGAGCTCGCGCGGTTCAAGATGGCCGCGGACCGCGACGACGCGTGGAACGTCGCCGCGTCCACGTCGCACCTCGACTACGTCGTCGCACCCGGCGGGCCCCGGCGCACCGTCGGTGCCCTGACGGCGCTGACGGGGCGCCACCGGCTGCCACCGCGCTGGGCGTTCGGTCCCATGTTCGACCGGCTGGTGAAGAACCAGGCCGAGACGTACGCCGACTACGAGGCGAGGCTCACCGAGGACGTCGCGGCCATCGACGAGCACGACCTGCCGGTCTCGGCGTACCGCATCGAGGGCTGGGGCTTCCCCGGCGGCAACCACGGCCTGGCCCTGCACACCTGGGTGCACGCCCGTCCGCAGGCAGCGATGATCCGCAAGCTCCGAGCCCGCGGCATCCATCCGCTCGCCTATGTGCGCCCCTGGCTCGAGCCCGACTCGGCGCCGGTCCAGGCCGGGTACGCCGTGCGGACCGCGGCCGGTGACCCCTACTACGTGATCGGCTCGGGCAACCGGCGCTTCGGACTCGTGGACTTCACCAACCCCGACGCCGTGGCGTGGTGGCAGCGGCAGATCAAGCAGGTCCTCGACCTCGGCTTCGACGGGTTCATGCAGGACTATGGCGAGCAGGTCATGTTCGACATGCACTTCGCCGACGGGTCCACCGGATACGACCGGCACAACGACTACCTCACGCTCTACGCGAAGGCGACCGCTCAGGCCCTCACGCACTACGAGCAGGAGCACCCCTCGCGCAAGCCGTGGTTCTTCACCCGCGCCGGCTATTCCGGACTGCCGGGAGCGGCGGCGTACGAGTACGCGAACTTCCCCGGCGACGAGACGACCGGGTGGGACCGGGCCTCCGGGCTCGCCTCGCTCACCACCGACATGCTGAGCCGAGCCGTCGGGGGCGCCTACGGGTTCGCGACCGACATCGGCGGCTACTTCGACTACACGACGCCGCCGACCACCAAGGAGCTGTTCCTCCGGTGGGCGGAGTGGGCCGCCCTGAGCCCGGTCTTCCGGTTGCACGGCAGCGGGCTCTCCGGCACCCACACCCCCTGGTCGTACGACGCAGAGACGGTGCGCATCTACCGCCAGCTGTCCCGGCTGCACCTGTTGGCCGCACCGCTGCTGAGGCGGCTCTGGCGGCAGGCGGACCACACCGGCGTACCGCCGACGCGGCCGCTGTGGCTGGCAGATCCCGACGACCGCGCGGGCTGGCACCAGGACCAGGAGTGGCTGCTCGGCGGCAACCTGCTGGTCGCGCCCGTGGTGGAGCAGGGGGCCACGTCGCGGGCGGTCTACCTGCCGAGCGGTTGCTGGCGGTTGCACGGCCGCGGCGACCGCTACAGCGGCGGGCGGAGCGTCACGGCGCGCGCCGGGCTCGGCTCCCTGCCGTGGTTCAGCCGGTGCGGGACCACGCCGCTGGGTTGATCCGGGCGGACTGCTCCCCCGCTGCTACGCGCCGTACACCGGCTCGGGTGCCGGGGCGGCGGCGAGGAGGTCCCGCAGCGCGGGACCGACCTCGGCCGCCTCCCACCGGCGGCCGAGGTCGTTCGCGGGGCCGTGTGCCCAGCCGGTCTCGACGGTGATCCTCGAGCCGTCGATCTCGATCACCCGCCCGGTCACGTCGCCGGCCTCGGCAGAGGCAAGCCAGGCCACGATCGGCGAGTTGTCCTCGGGCAGCGCCATCGCGGAGGTGTCGAACGCACCCTCGGTCATCCGGGTGCGAGCGACCGGGGCGATCGCGTTGACGGAGACGCCGTAGCGGCCCAGCTCCTGCGCGGCGACCAGCGTGAGCCCGGCGATGCCGGCCTTGGCGGCGGAGTACGTCGCCTGGCCGACCGAGCCCTGCAGCCCGGCGCCCGACGAGGTGTTGATGACGCGCGCGGCCCGCTGACGGCCCTCCTTGGCCTCGGCGCGCCAGTACGCCCCCGCGTGCCGGAGCGGCGCGAAGTGCCCCTTGAGGTGCACCCGGACCACCGCGTCCCACTCCTCCTCGGAGGTGTTGACCAGCATCCGGTCGCGCACGAACCCGGCGTTGTTGACCAGGATGTCGAGCCCGCCGTACGTCGTGATCGCCTGCTGGACCATCGCCGCGGCCTGCTCGAAGTCCGCGACGTCGGCGGTGTTGACCACGGCGTGCCCGCCGGCCGCCTCGATCTCGGCCACGACCTGCTCGGCGGGCGTCTCCCCCGTCCCCTCGCCCGAGAGCGAGACGCCGTAGTCGTTGACGACCACGGCCGCGCCGTGGCGGGCCAGCTCGAGGGCGTGCGCGCGGCCGATGCCGCGTCCCGCCCCGGTGACGATCGCGACGCGACCTTCCAGCAACGACGTCATGAGAGTCCCTTCTGCACGATGAGGAAGGCGGGCGGCTCGCCGCCGCCGTGACAGGCGACGGTCGCCCCGGAGACGTACGACGCGAGGTCGCTCGCCAAGAAGGCCGCGACGTTGCCGACCTCCGTGGGCTCGGCCATCCGGCCGAGCGGGATGGTCCGCTCGATCGCGGCCACCGATGCGTCGTCGCCGTAGTGGTCGGCGGACTGCTCGGTCCGGCACAGGCCGACGTCGATGCCGTTGACCCGCACCCGGGGTGCCCACTCCATGGCCAGCGACGCCGTCAGCGAGTCGAGTCCCGCCTTGGCGGCGGCGTACGCCGCGATCGTGGGTGCCGGCCGGCCGGCCGAGACCGAGGAGATGTTCACGATCACCCCGCCCGAGGCCTGTTGCTGCATCACGGCGTTGGCCGCCTGCGCGCACAGCAGCGGGGCGAGCAGGTTGAGGCCGACGATCTTGTCGTGGAACCGTGGCGAGGCGGTGGCGGCGTCCGCGGCCGGTGCTCCCCCGGCGTTGTTGACCAGGATGTCGAGCCGGTCGAGCGAGCCGACCAGGTCGTGCACCGCCTCGGGGTCGCGGACGTCGCAGACCCGGTGGGTCGTGCCCGCGACCGGCTCGACCTCGGAGCGCGAGCAGGTCACGACGCGCGCGCCCGCGGTGAGGAGCGCCTGGGTGATGCCCAGGCCGATGCCACGGGTCCCGCCCGTGACGAGGGCGACCCGTCCGGACAGGTCGATCGGCAGCGCCATGCTGCTACCCTACCAAGCACTTGCTTGGTTCCGACAAGCTCAACCGACCGTGAGGAATCCATGCCCATCACATCCGAGCTCCGGCCCGACGGCGTGCGGCTGGTGACGATGAACCACCCACCGGTCAACGCCCTCACCGTGCAGGGCTGGTTCGACCTCGCGGCGACGCTCGACGAGGCCGGCGCGGACCCCGACACCAAGGCCGTCGTGCTGCGCGCCGAGGGCCGAGGGTTCAACGCGGGCGTCGACATCAAGGAGATGCAGCACACGACCGGGTTCGACGCGCTGATCGGCGCCAACAAGGGCTGCTTCGCCGCGTTCAAGGCGGTCTACGAGTGCGCGGTGCCGGTGGTCGCGGCCGTCAACGGGTTCTGCCTCGGCGGCGGCGTCGGCCTGGTCGGCAACGCCGACTGCGTGGTTGCCAGCGACGACGCCTACTTCGGCGTGCCGGAGGTCAAGCAGGGCGCGCTGGGCGCCGCGACGCACATGGCGCGGTTGGTGCCGCAGCACATGATGCGCACCCTCTACTTCACCGCCCGCACGATCAAGGCGGCCGACCTGGTGCAGTTCGGCAGCGTCCTCGAGGTGGTCCCTCGCGACCGGCTCGACGACGCGGCACTGCAGGTGGCCGGCGAGATCGCCGCGCACGACACGCGGGTGATCCGGGCCGCCAAGGAGTGCCTCAACAGCATCGACCCGATCGACGTCAACAAGAGCTACCGGTTCGAGCAGGGCTTCACGATGGAGCTCAACCTCGCCGGCGTGAGCGACGAGCTGCGGGACGAGTTCGCCGGGACGGAGAAGAGCAAGCGATGACCAAGGGACCACGCGACAAGCGGATGACGATCGACCAGGTCGTCGCCGAGCTGCGCGACGGCATGACGATCGGCATCGGAGGCTGGGGCCCACGGCGCAAGCCGATGGCGCTGGTGCGCGCGATCCTGCGCAGCGACCTGAAGGACCTCACGATCGTCAGCTGGGGCGGTGCCGACGTCGGACTGCTCGCCCGTGCGGGCAAGATCCGCAAGCTGGTGTTCGCGTTCGTCAGCCTCGACTCGGTGCCGCTGGAGCCCAACTTCCAGAAGGCCCGCCAGGAGGGGACCATCCCCGAGCTCGTCGAGCTCGACGAGGGCATGTTCCAGACGGGACTGCGCGCCGCCGCCCAGCGGCTGCCGTTCCTGCCGATGCGGGCCGGGCTCGGCTCCGACGTCCTCGTGAACCAGCCGTGGATCAAGACGGTCACGAGCCCGTACGGCGGCCCCGACGGTCAGCCCGAGGAGCTCGTCGCCGTACCCGCCCTCCAGCTCGACGTCGCGCTCGTCCACCTCAACAGGGCCGACCAGCACGGCAACGCGACGTACCTGGGGCCCGATCCCTACTTCGACGACCTGTTCGCGATGGCCGCCGAGCGCACCTACCTCAGCTGCGAGCAGATCGTCGACACCGCCGGTCTCACCGTCGAGACCCCGGTCCAGCGCCTGCTGCTCAGCCGGATGATGGTCAGCGGCGTCGTCGAGACCCCCCACGGCGCGCACTTCACGACCTGCACGCCCGACTACGAGCGCGACGAGCGGTTCCAGCGGGCGTACGCCGCGGCCGCGGGCGGGTCGGACGAGGACTGGGCCGCGTTTCGTGCCCGGTTCCTGGAGGGCGACGAGGCGGCGTACCAACAGGCCGTCCGCGCGTTCGGTGAGGAGCAGGCATGAGCGCGACCAGGGCAGACGTGTGCGCGGCGGCGATCGCGGACGCGTTCAAGGACGACGGCGAGATCTTCGCCAGCCCCATGGGGATGCTGCCGATGCTCGGCGTACGCCTCGCCAAGCTGACCAGCAACCCCGACCTGGTGATCTCCGACGGCGAGTCGCTGTTCCTCGCCGGCGTGCCGCCGCTATTCGCCAAGGGCGACGTGGTCGAGGGCTGGATCCCGTTCCGCAAGGTGTTCGACGTCGTGGCCTACGGCAAGCGCCACGTGATGATGGGCGCCACCCAGGTCGACCGGCACGGCAACCAGAACATCTCCGCGATCGGCGACTGGGCGCAGCCCAAGCGGCAGCTGCTCGGCAGCCGTGGAGCCCCGGGCAACACCGTCAACAACCGCACGTCGTACTGGGTGCCCAAGCACTCCCCGCGGGTGTTCGTCGAGCGGGTCGACATCGTGTCGGGCGTCGGGCCGCAGCGCGCGAAGGAGGCCGGCCCGGCCGCCGCGCGGTACAACGACATCCACCGGATCGTCAGCAACCTCGCGGTGCTCGACGTCAACGGTGCCGACGACACCGTGCGGCTGCTGAGCGTCCACCCGGGCGTGAGCGTCGACGAGGTGCGGAGCGCCACCGGGTTCGAGCTCGAGGTGCCGGCCGAGGTCCCGACCACGCGCGAGCCGACGATGGAGGAGCAGATCCTGATCCGCGAGGTGCTCGACCCCAAGGGCCTGCGCTTCAAGGAGGTGCCCGATGGCGACTGAGCAGCTGCTGCGCACGCCGTTCACCGACCTGGTCGGCGTCCGCCACCCCGTCGTGCAGACCGGCATGGGATGGGTGTCCGGTCCGCGACTGGTGAGTGGCACCGCCAACGCCGGCGGCCTCGGCATCCTCGCCAGCGCGACGATGACGATCCAGGAGCTGGAGCGGGCGATCGTCGAGGTGAAGGGCCGCACCGACCAGCCGTTCGGGGTCAACCTCCGCGCGGACGCGGCCGACGCCCCCGACCGGTGCCGCCTGCTGATCGAGCACGGCGTGAAGGTCGCGTCGTTCGCGCTCGCGCCCAAGCCGGAGCTGATCGCCATGCTCAAGGAGCACGGCATCGTCGTGATGCCCTCGATCGGCGCGGCCAAGCACGCGGTCAAGGTCGCCTCGTGGGGCGCCGACGCCGTGATGGTGCAAGGTGGTGAGGGCGGCGGCCACACCGGTCCGGTGCCGACGACCCTGCTGCTGCCGACCGTTCTCGATGCCGTGGACATCCCGGTGGTCGCGGCCGGCGGCTTCTTCGACGGCCGCGGCCTCGCGGCCGCGCTGTCGTACGGCGCCGCCGGGGTCGGCATGGGCACGCGGTTCCTGCTCACCCAGGACAGCGCGGTGCCCGACGCGGTCAAGCGGCTCTACCTCGAGCGCGGCCTCACCGACACCGTCGTCACAGCCAAGGTCGACGGCATGCCGCACCGGATGCTGCGCACCGAGCTGGTCGAGGAGCTCGAGGAGACCAGCTCCGTGCGCCGGATCGGCCCCACGCTGCGCCGAACGCTGGAGTTCAAGCGCACGAGCGGCATGTCCTGGCCCGCGCTGCTCAAGGACGGACGGGAGATGCGCAAGGCCCAGGGCCGCACCCTGGCCCAGATGGCGCTCGCCGCGAACACCCCGATGATGCTGAAGGCCGGCCTCGTCGAGGGTGACACCTCCGCGGGCGTGCTCGCGAGCGGTCAGGTCGTCGGCGTGATCGACGACCTGCCGACCTGTGAGGAGCTCATCGACCGGATCGTCGTCCGCGCCGCGGCCGAGCTGCGCCGGGCTGCGGCGTACGTCGTCTGAGCCCGATCAGCGGCCGGGCACGAGCCCCTTCGGCGGCGCCCACTCCCCGGTGGCGCGCAGCTGCTCGTAGATCGCGTACTCGGGTGCGAAGAACTCGTCGAGGCGCGCCCGCAGGGTGCGGCTGAGCTGGGGCTCGGGGCGGACGTCGGACCGGTTGTCGGTGCGTACGTCGATGCCGCCGCCGACCTTGGCGCCGATCCAGGTCTGCCACACCTCGGGCTGCTCGAGGGCGAAGAGACGGTCGACGCCGAGGTCGAGGTCCTCGCTCATCGCGACGAACCGCGCCGGCCGGCCGCGGAGCGTGCCGGGCCGGGGGTCGTTGTCGACGTACCTGCCGACGAACTCCTCGAAGCTGACGTCGGCGGTCGACTTGGAGGCGTCCTCCTGCAGCAGCGCCGGACGCTGCCGGTAGCGCCACCAGGACTCCAGCCAGGCGGTCGGCTCACGGAACAGGGAGACCAGCTCGTAGTTCTCGCGCTCGTATCCGGCGTTGCGCAGCACCGGCACGATGAGGTTGTGGAAGGACCTGCAGTTCATGTGCTTGAGCCGCGGGTTGCCCCGCAGCAGCAGCTCGGCATGGCCCTGGAGCGAGCGCACCAGCGAGGTCGACGCGCACTTGGGCATCGACAGCAGCACGAAGCCCTGAGCCGGTAGCCCGATCAATCTGCACCCCTGTCGTGGAACGGCGGACCAGGGCAGCCTAACGGGCCGCGCTCGGCTCGGTCCGCGGTGGACACCGGGACGCCGACCCGTCGTGTTCCGCACCCGGGTCTCGGCGCGGGTGCCCTAGCCTTCCCCCGTGAACAGCCTGGGCCGAGCCGTCCTCCTCGCGATGATCCCCCTCAACCTGCTGGTGATCGCCTGGGTCGGGATGGGCCGGGTGGCGTACGGCGTCATCGGGTGGTTCTGGATCATCCTGCTCTTCACCGCCGTCCCGATCGCGCTCGTCGCGCTGCTGGTGACGACGATCCTGGCCTGGACGCAGCCCGGCCAGCCGCGGGCGCTCACTGGGCTCCAGGCCATGGGGCAGCTGGTGACCTGGGTCGGGCTCGTCGTGTTCGGGGCGTTCATGCCTGACTTCGGCGACACCGACGACAGCCAGGTCGCGCTGCTGACGCAGGCCTTCGGCTACTCCGACGACCTGTTCGACCTGAGCTTCCTGATCGCGCTGGTCGGCGGGGTGGTGGCGCTCGTCGGCTACGTCGTGCTGCTGGCCGCGCTGACCTTCGGTCGCCGCCCCAGTCCCATGGCCGCGCCTGCGTGACGGTCGTCTCGGTAAAAGGCGGGAGAATGGCCGCGTGAGCGAACAGCCAGTCAAGAAGCGGCCACGGCACCTGATGGACCCGGACAACCCCCGCCGTGAGGTCCGCAAGCCGAGCGACTCCGGCCCGATGCACCTCGAGCCGGTGCAGAAATGGGTGCTCTCGGCACTCGCGTTCACCACGGTCATCCACATGGCCGGCGGGCTGGTGATCGCCGCCATGTACGTCGACGACTCGCGCACGGACGCCCAGGTGGGCCTCAACGTCCTCGCCGCGGCGTTCGGCATCATCGCGATCGCGGTGGCCCGCGCGATCCACCAGAAGAAGTTCCTCTCCCCCTGGTTGCTGCTCGGGCTCGTGCCCGGGATCGTGGGTCTGTTCATCGTCTTCGGCTGAGCGGCGAGTGGGTGGGCCGCTGCTTTCGGGTCCGCACCTCCACCCGCCAGGTCAGAGGATGCCCTCCGCAGCGGCGGCACGGATCGTCGGCACGGTCGGCCGGAAGCCCGGCGTTCGCGCCAGGGAACCATCCATCCGGCCCGCCCACGGGTGCTCGAGGGGCGCGGCAGACGGCTCGACGGGGTCGCCGGCGAGCTCCGCCATCTCCCAGACGGTCACGGGCGCGTCGTCGGTGAGGTTGATGACCTGGCCGTCGGTGGCCCCTGTCAGTGCGAGTCGCACGATGACAGCGACGTCGCGGTGGTGGGCGACGGAGTACGTGTGGGCGGGGTGCAGCCCGAAGCGCGGGGCGAGCTTCGAGATGGAGGCGAGGTGCCCGTCGCCGTCGCCGTACACGAACGGGAGGCGCAGGACCGACCACGTCAGCCCGCTCTCGCGCAGCAGGCCCTCGGCGGCGAGCTTGCTCGCCGGGTAGGCCAGGGTCGGCGAGCAGTCGTCTGTCTCCCGGCCCGGCCTCGACGCGGCCGCGTCATAGACGTTGCCCGTGCTGGCCATCACGATCCGCGCAGTCGGGGCGTGCTCCGCGACCGCCTCGATGAGGTGACGGGTCCCGTCGAGGTTCGCCCGCCAGATCTCCTCCTCGTCGCCGGTGCGGAAGAGCGCCGCGAGGTGGACGACGGCGTCGACTCCCTGCACGGCCGGAGGCAGCGAAGAGGGGTCGCCGAGGTCGCCGCGTACGACGGTCACGCCCTCGAGCGGCGCCACGTCGCGTCGCACCAGGGCCCTGCAGTCGAAGCCGGCGCTCGCGAGTCGCGGCAGGAGCCGCGAGCCGACCAGCCCGGTGGCGCCCGTCAGGAGGAGAGTGGTCATCTAATCGTCCCGTCTAGTGATGGTCAGCCTTACTGATGATTAGCGTACTCCCTAGGATGGAGCCATGGTTGACGAGCGAGACCTCGGCCCGGCGTTGCGCGAGCGGCTGACCTACCTGCTCAAGTACGCCCTGGTGACCCTGGACGAGCTGCACGAGCAGCACCTGGGGCCGACGGGCATCAATGCGCGCGAGCTGGCCGTGCTTCTCCTGCTCGACGACCGCGAGCCGGAGTCGCAGCAGCAGGCCGCCCAGCGCCTCGGGGTCGACCGCACGACGATGGTCGGACTCGTGGACGGTCTCGAGAGCAAGGACCTGGTGGCACGTCGCCCGGACCCCATGGACCGCCGGCGCAATGTCGTCGAGCTCACCGACAGCGGGCGGAGGACACTCGCCACGGCGAGGCGAGCGAGCGACCGGGCGGAGCAGCAGCTCCTCGCGGACCTGCCGCCAGCCGACGCCACGCGCCTGCGCGAGCTGCTCGGCCGCCTCGCTACCGGCGACTAGCGTCCTAGGCTCAGCGCATGGAGCTCATCGAGGCGGCGTCCCACGAGTTCGAGAGAGCCGTACGTCTCGTCGCGCCCGACTCCTGGGGCCTGCCGACGCCCTCGGACATCTCGGTGCGCGAGCTCGTCGGGCACGTGGTCGTGGGCAACCGGTTCACCGCGATGCTCCTCGCCGGCGTGAGTCGTGACGAGGCGCGCGCCAGGCTCGCCGGCGACCAGCTCGGAGCCGATCCCGTCCTTGCGGTGGTCGAGTCAGCTCACCAACAGCAGGAGGGCTTCGCGACGACGGCGCCGGACCAGGTCCTGGACGGCCCGAAGGGCGACATCGCCGCGGAGGCGTTCCTGCGGTTCCGGCTCATCGACCTGGTCGTCCACGCCTGGGACCTGCTGCGCGCCACCGGGCAGGACGAGACCCTCGACCGGGACGTGGTGGACGGGCTGCTCGCGGCCGTCGAGCCGCACCTGAGCGAGATCCTCGCGTTCGGCGCCTACGGGGCCGGCCCGAGCGGGACGCTGCCGCCTGATGCGGACCCACAGCTGCGCCTGCTCGACATGTTCGGCCGCCGGACCTGACAGGTCAGAGGCGCTCGATGATCGTCACGTTGGCCTGCCCGCCGCCCTCGCACATCGTCTGCAGGCCGTAGCGGCCGCCGGTGCGCTCGAGCTCGTTGAGCAGGGTGGTCATCAGCCGGGTGCCGGTGGCGCCGATCGGGTGACCGAGCGCGATGCCGCCGCCGTTCACGTTGACCCGCTCGTGCGGGGCACCGGTCTCCTTCATCCACGCCAGCACCACCGAGGCGAACGCCTCGTTGCACTCGAACAGGTCGATGTCCTCGATCGCCAGGCCGCTGCGGTCCAGGGCGTGCTTGGTGGCGCGGATCGGGCCGGTGAGCATCCAGACCGGGTCGTCACCGCGCACCGAGAGGTGGTGGATGCGGGCACGCGGCGTCAGGCCGTGGTCGCGTACGGCGGTCTCGGAGGCGATCAGCATCGCCGACGACGCGTCGCAGATCTGCGAGGCGACCGCGGCCGTGATCCGGCCCCCCGGAGCCAACGGCTGCAACCCGGCCATCTTCTCCAGCGAGGTCTCGCGCGGGCACTGGTCGGTGTCGACCACGGACCCGTCGGGCAGGGTGACCGGCTCGATCTCGCCCTTGAACCGCCCCTCGGCGATCGCCGCGCGGGCGCGCTCGTGAGACGCCAGGGCGAACGACTCCATCTCCTCGCGAGAGAGGTCCCACTTCTCCGCGATCATCTCCGCGGAGCGGAACTGGCTGACCTCCTGGTCGCCGTACCGCTCCTGCCAGCCGGGCGACTCCGCGAACGGCGTCGAGAAGCCGTACTGCTGGCCGACCAGCATCGCGGCCGAGATCGGGATCGCGCTCATGTTCTGCACGCCCCCGGCGACCACGAGGTCCTGGGTGCCGGACATGACGCCCTGCGCGGCGAAGTGCACCGCCTGCTGCGAGGAGCCGCACTGCCGGTCGATCGTCACCCCCGGGACGTGGTCGGGCAGGCCGGCGACCAGCCACGCAGTACGCGCCACGTCACCGGCCTGGGAGCCGATCGTGTCGCAGCAGCCGAGGATCACGTCGTCGACGGCGCCCGGGTCGACGCCGGTACGCCGCACCAGGGCGCCGATCGAGTGCGCCGCGAGGTCGGCCGAGTGGACGCCGGCGAGTGCACCCCCGCGCTTGCCGACCGGCGTGCGGACGGCGTCGACGATGTAGGCCTCAGGAGGCATGAGCGATCCCTTCGAGCAGGATGGACAGGTACTGCGACGCGATCTCGGTGTGCGTGCGGCGGCCGCCGGGGCGGTACCAGGACACGGCGACCCAGACGGTGTCGCGGATGAAGCGGTAGGTCAGCTCGAGGTCCAGGTCGTCGCGCAGGACCCCGGCGTCGACGCCGTTCTGCAGCAACGTGACCCACACGTCGCGCGACTGGCGGTTGCGATCCGCGAGGTAGGCGAACCGGTCGAACGTGAGGAGGTGGGCCGCCTCGTTCTGGAAGATCGCGACCTCGTCGCGGTGCTTGTCGATCGCCTCGAACGACACGACGACCGCGCGCTCGAGCTTGGCCCGCGGGTTGAAGTCGCTCGCGAGGATGTCGTCGTACTGACCGAAGAGCTCCTCCTGGAACGTCCGCAGGATCTCGTCGACCATCGACTCCTTGGAGTCGAAGTGGTGGTAGAGGCTGCCCGAGAGGATGCCGGCAGCATCGGCGATGTCGCGGACCGTGGTGTTCTTGAAACCCTTCTCCGCAAAGAGCCCCGCGGCGATCCGCAGCAGCTCCGCACGTCGGGAGTTCGTCACCGGGTTCGCTGCCGGGTCGGTCGTCTGCGCCATGGCCCTATGCTCGCTGGCTGCTCACGGAGACGACCTCCCCGGTCAGGTACGACGAGTAGTCGCTCGCCAGGAACACCATCACGTTCGCGACCTCCCACGGCTCGGCGGCGCGGCCGAACGCCTCGCGCTGCTTGAGCTCCGCGAGCAGCTCGTCGGAGGTGACCTTGGCCAGGAACGGGTGCATGGCCAGGCTCGGCGAGACCGCGTTGACGCGGATGCCGTGCGGCGCGAGGTCGAGGGCCGCGCAGCGGGTCAGCGCCATCACGCCCGCCTTCGCAGCGGCGTAGTGCGCCTGGCCCTCCTGTGCGCGCCAGCCGATCACCGAGGCGTTGTTGACGATCACGCCGGCCCGACCGGCATCGACCATCCGCTGCCCCGCGGCCCGCACGCACCGGAACGTCCCGGTCAGCGTGATGTCGAGGACCCGCGACCACTGCTCGTCGGTCATCTCCAGCACGCTCGCGGTCCCGCCCAGTCCGGCGTTGTTGACCATCACATCCACGCCGCCGAGCTCGTCGGCAGCGTCGAGCAGCGCCTGCACCTGCGCGTCGTCGGTGACGTCGCAGACCAGCTGGCGCACGCGCTCGGCGCCGAACTCCCCCGCCAGCGCCTCCTCCGCCTCGGCGAGCCGGCGCTCGTGGGTGTCGCTGAACACCACGGCCTTCGCGCCCTCCTCGAGCGCGCGGCGTACGACGGCCGCACCGATGCCGGCGCCCGCCGCGGCCGTCACCACGACGACCTTGCCCTTGAGCAGGTCGTGGCCGGGCACGTAGTCGGGAGTGGGTTGCTCGGGACGTGGGGTGGTCATCAGGCTCCCTTGGGTTCGCGGGGCAGACCGAGCACACGCTCGGCGAGGATGTTGCGCTGGACCTCGTCGCTGCCGCCGTAGATCGTGTCGGAGCGGGAGAACAGGAACAGTCGTTGCCAGCGGTCGAGCTCGTACGGCGCGCCCGCGACCAGGCCGGCCGGGCCGGCGACCTCCATCGCGACCTCACCGAGCCGCTTGTGCCAGCCGGCCCAGACGAGCTTGAAGATCGAGGCCGACGCTGCCCCAGAAGTCTGTTGAGCGTCGGCGGCGAGGCCGCGCAGCGCCTGGAAGCGCATCACCTCGAGCTCGACCTTGAGACCGGCGAGCCGGTCGCGGAGCACGGGGTCGTCGATCGCGCCGTTCTGCTTGGCCAGCGCGAGGACGCCGTCGAGCTCGCGGGCGAAGCCGACCACCTGGCCCAGCACCGAGACGCCGCGCTCGAAGCCGAGCAGCGCCATCGCCACCCGCCATCCGCCGCCGGGCTCCCCCACGACGAGGTCGGCCGCGGTCCGGGCGCCGGTGAAGAAGACCTCGTTGAACTCCGACCCGCCGGTCAGCTGCTCGATCGGCCGGATCTCGACGCCGTCCTGGTCCAGCGGCACCAGCAGGAACGACAGCCCGTGGTGACGCGTCGAGCCCGGCTCGGTCCGGCACACGACGAAGGCCCACTGGCTGAGGTGGGCGTTGGACGTCCACACCTTCTGGCCGTCGATCACCCACTGGTCACCGTCGAGGCGGGCCTTGGTCTGCACGTTGGCCAGGTCGGAGCCGGCGTTGGGCTCGGAGTAGCCCTGGGCCCACAGCTCCTCGACGGCCACGATCTTCGGCAGGAACCGCGCCTTCTGCGCGGCGGTCCCGAACGCGATCAGCGTGGGCCCGAGCAGCTCCTCACCGAGATGGTTGACCCGTCCCGGCGCGTCGGCCCGGGCGTACTCCTCGTGGAAGATCACCTGCTGCCCCAGGCTCAGCCCGCGCCCGCCGTACTCCACCGGCCAGCCCAGGCAGGTCCAGCCGTGCTCGGCCAGCAGCCGGTTCCAGGCGACCCGCTCCTCGTGCGCCTCGTGGTCGCGGCCGGCGCCACCGAGCCCCTTCAGGGCAGCCCACTCGCCGGTCAGGTGCTCCTCGAGCCAGCCCCGCACCTCGTCGCGGAAGGCCTGGTCCGCCTCGGAGTAGGTCAGGTTCACGGGTGCTACCCTACCAAGCAATTGCTTGGTTGGTGAGAGAGGTGCCGATGCAGGACACGATCCCGGCGGTGCTCCGGGCTGCCGCAGAGCGGTTCGGTGACCACCCGGCGTATGTCGAAGGCGACCGGACCGTCTCGTACGCCGAGCTGCTCCACCTCGTCGAGCAGACGAGCGCGACCTACGCCGAAGCCGGGGTCGGCCGTGGCGACAGGGTGGTGATCTGGGGCCCCAACAGCATCGACTGGGCAGTGGCCGCCCTGGCCGTCTCGTACGCCGGGGCCGTGCTCGTGCCGGTCAACTCGCGCTACGTCGGGGCCGAGGTCGCCGACGTCGTGGCGCGCACCAACGCAGCGCTCGTCGTCGTCCACGACGGGTTCCTCGGGCGCGACCAGCTCGGTGAGCTCGCGAGCGCAGGGGTCTCCGCAGACGTGGCCACGACGCTGACCGGTCTGATGGAACGCGCCACCAGTGCGGCCCTGGTGGCGCGGGTGCCGCTGGAGCCCGACGACGTGGCCGACATCCTGTTCACCTCCGGCACCACGGGCCGCTCCAAGGGCGCGATGAGCGCGCACCGACAGACGATCGGGGTCGCGCGTGCCTGGGCGGAACTGGGCGGCGTCCGCCAGGACGACCGCTACCTGGTGGTCAACCCGTTCTTCCACTCCTTCGGCTACAAGATCGGCATCGTCGTCGGCCTGCTCACCGGGGCGACGCTCTACCCGCTGGCGACCTTCGACCTCGACGAGACCATGCGGCTGATCGAGTCCGAGCGGATCACGGTCCTGCCGGGCGCGCCCACGATCTACCAGTCGCTGCTGAGCGCCCCGGGCCGGGCCGAGCGGGACCTCTCCTCGTTGCGGCTGGCGGTGACCGGCGCGGCCGTCGTACCGGTCGTGCTCATCGAGCGGATGCGAGACGAGGCTCCATCAGGGCTGGGGATCGACCAGGTCGTCACGGCGTTCGGCATGACCGAGGCCGTCGTGGTGACCATGTGCCGCGAGGACGACTCCGCCGAGACCGTCGCGACCACGTGCGGCCGGGCGATCCCCGGGATGGAGATCCGCACCGACCCCGAGTCCGGCGAGCTGCTGGTCCGTGGCGACTACGTGATGCTCGGTTATCTCGACGACCCCGCGGCCACCGCCGAGGCGATCGACGCCGACGGCTGGCTGCACACCGGTGACATCGGGGTGATCGACGAGCAGGGCAACCTCTCGATCACCGACCGGCTCAAGGACATGTACATCTCCGGTGGCTTCAACGTCTATCCCGCCGAGGTCGAGCAGACGCTGGCGCGGATGGACGGGGTCGCCGACGTGGCCGTGGTGGGCGTGCCCGACGAGCGGATGGGCGAGGTCGGGAAGGCGTACGTCGTCGGCTCGGTCACCCCCGAGGACGTGGTCGCCTTCGCGAAGGAGCGGCTGGCGAACTTCAAGGTCCCGCGGCACGTCGAGGTCGTCGACGGACTGCCCCGCAACCTGTCCGGCAAGGTGCTCAAGACCCAGCTGCGCGACGGTGGTTGAGGTGCGAGCGCAGCGAGCCTCGAAACCATCCGAGAGGAACCACTGACGATGGATCTCACCCTGTCCGAGTCCGAGGTCGCGTTCCGCGACGAGGCGCGGGCGTGGCTGGCGGCGAACGTGCCGGCCGAGCCGCTGCCCTCGATGGACACCGCCGGCGGCTTCCTCGCCCACCAGGAGTGGGAGCGGCGGCTGGCCGACGCCCGGTGGGCCGTCGTCTCCTGGCCCGAGACCTACCACGGCCGCGACGCGTCGCTGGTGGAGTGGGTGGTCTTCGAGGAGGAGTACTACCGGGCGGGCGCACCCGGTCGGGTGTCGCAGAACGGCATCTTCCTGCTCGCGCCGATCATCTTCGACCACGGGACGCCCGAACAGCAGGACCGGTTCCTGCCCTCGATGGCCACCGGCGAGCAGATCTGGGCGCAGTGCTGGTCCGAGCCCGAGGCCGGCTCCGACCTGGCGTCGTTGCGATCCACCGCGCGCCGCGACGACGAGCGCGGGGGCTGGGTGCTGAACGGCCAGAAGACCTGGTCCTCACGGGCCAGCTTCGCCCACTGGGGGTTCGGACTGTTCCGTTCCGACCCCGAGGCGGAGCGGCACCACGGCCTGACGTACTTCCTGTTTCCCCTCGACGCCGACGGGATCACCGTGCGTCCGATCGCGCAGCTCGACGGCGAGGTGGGCTTCGCGGAGGTGTTCTTCGAGGACGTGTTCGTCCCGGACGCCGACGTCCTCGGCGCGCCGGGTGACGGCTGGCGGGTCGCGATGTCGACCGCCGGCAACGAGCGCGGCCTCTCGCTGCGCTCCCCCGGGCGGTTCTGCGCCGCTGCCGACCGACTGGTCGAGCTGTACCGCTCGGCCCCCGACCCGACCCACGCCGACGGTGTCGTCGACGCGTGGGTCAAGGCGCAGGCCTACCGGCTCTACACCTGGGGCACGGTCACCCGGCTCGCCGCCGGCGGTGACATGGGCGCGGCGGGGTCCGTCAACAAGGTGTTCTGGTCCGAGCTCGACATCGCCCTGCACGAGACCGCGCTCGACCTGCTCGGCCCCGAGGCGGAGCTCGAGTCGCGGTGGCTCGACGGCTACACGTTCTCGCTGTCGGGTCCCATCTACGCCGGCACCAACGAGATCCAGCGCAACATCGTGGCCGAGCGCATCCTCGGCCTCCCGCGCGAGCCCAAGGGGGTCGGCAAGTGAGGTTCTTGCTCGACGACGATCAGCGCGACTTCGCGGCCGCGCTCGACTCGCTCCTGTCCGCCGCCGACACCACCGCGGTGGCCCGGGCCTGGGCCGACGGCGTCCACGATCCCGGCCTGAGGCTCTGGTCCCGGCTGGCCGACCTCGGCGTGACATCGCTCGCCACCGACGCGACCCCGGTCGAGGTGGTCGTCGCGTTCGAGGCGCTCGGCCGCTACGCCGTGCCCGGTCCGTGGGTCGAGTCCGCGGCGTACCTCCCCGTGGCGCTCGGCCGCGAGGTCGAGGGCGTCGCCACCGTCGCGCTGCCGCCGGTGGTGCCGTACGCGCTGGACGCCGACGTCGCCGACCAGGTGTACGTCGGCACCGCGCCGGCCGGCTCGGTCGGCGAGCGGGTGGGGTCGGTCGACCGGACCCGCCGCCTCTTCGCCGTGTCGGGCACGGGCGAGGTCCACGGCGACGCCTTCGAGCTTGCCGTCCTCGCCGTCTCGGCGCAGCTGCTCGGGGCGGGCGAGCGGATCCTCGACGACACCGTCGCCTACGCCAAGCAGCGCAGGCAGTTCGGACGCGAGATCGGGTCCTACCAGGCGATCAAGCACGCGCTGGCCGACGTGCGCATCGCCTTGGACTTCGCCCGCCCGCTCGTCTACGGGGCGGCACTGGGCGAGGTGCCGGCGTCGGCGGCGAAGATCGCCTGCGCGGACGCGGCGTACCGCTCCTCACGCGCGGGCCTGCAGGTGCACGGCGCGGTGGGCTACACCCAAGAGCTGGACCTGAGCATCTGGCTGACGAAGGTGCGGGCCCTGGTCACCGCGTGGGGCACGCCGGCCTACCACCGGGCGCGGGTCCTCGACGGGCTGGCCGGCTGATGGACTTCGCGTTCTCCGAGGAACAGCAGGAGCTGGCCTCCACCGTGCGCTCGCTGCTCGCCAAGCGCGCCGACCCGCGGGTGCCGACCTACGACGAGGCGCTGTGGCAGACCCTCTGCGAGCAGATCGGGGTCGCCGCGCTCGGCATTCCCGAGGAGTACGGCGGGGCCGGGTTCTCGCTGTTCGAGTCGCTCGTGGCGCTCGAGGAGGTCGGCCGGTCGCTGGCCCCCTCTCCCCTGTTGTCCTCGCTGGTCACCTCGCAGGCGCTGTTGGCCGGCGCCGACGACGCGGCGAAGGAGCGGCTGCTCCCGCGGATCGCGGCCGGCGAGGTCGCGGCGTTCGCCGACGGCGACGCTCCCATCCTCGACGGCGACCTGGCCACGGTCCTCGTGGTCGCCACCGACGACGGGCTCTTCGAGGCCGACGCGCGGGCGACCGAGCGGACCTGGACCCCCTCGATGGACCAGACGATCCGGTTGGCGGACGTCCACATCGACACCGCGACCGCGACCCGGATCGGCGACGGGCCCGCCGCCCGCGACCGGGCCCGGATCGTCGGCGCGGTCGGCTGTGCCGCCCTGGCCGTCGGCTGTGCCGCCCGGGCCCTCGACATGACGGTGAGCTACTCCAAGGAGCGGGTGCAGTTCGGCCGGCCGATCGGTTCGTTCCAGGCGCTCAAGCACCGGATGGCCGACATGCTGGTGCAGCTGGAGATGGCCCGCTCGGCGTCCTGGGCGGCGTCGTACGCCGTCGCCCACCGCACCGGCGACGCGGAGCAGCTCGCCCACGTCGCCAAGGCCTACTGCGGCGACGCGCTCGCCCACATCGCCGGGGAGACCGTCCAGCTGCACGGCGGCATCGCGATCACCTGGGAGCACGACGCGCACCTGGTGTTCAAGCGCGCGCACGCGCTCGGTCAGCTCTTCGGCACGCCGCGCGCGCACCGGGCGGCGCTGACCCTCTGAGCGAGCCGGCCGTCAGCCCTGGAGCACGGCGCACAGGGTCTGCCGGGCCGAGTCGAGCTCGGCCTCGAGCCGGTCGATCAGCGCCGGATCGGGGGCGTCCTCGGCGGATGCCTCGATCTGTCGGGCCAGGTCGGCGACCCGCACCGCGCCGAGGTTGGCTGCGCTGCCCGCCAGCTTGTGGGCGGCCTGGCGCAGACTCGGACCGTCCCGGCGGTGGGCGGCATCCCGCAGGGCCGTCAGCAGCAGAGGGGTCGAGGTGGTGAACACGTCGGCCACCGTCGCCAGCAGCCCGCGGCCGTCGTTGGGCCCGAGCCCCCGGAGCATCGTCAGCCGGTCGGGGTCCAGGATGCCCGGGTCCACCTGCGGCTGCGGCACGGCGGATTCGTCGGGAGACAGGGCGTCCTGCTCGGCATGCGCGAACTCGTCGAGGACCGCCTCCAGCTCGGCTCCGTCGAGGGGCTTGGCCAAGAAGCCGTCCATGCCGACGGCCTGGCAGCGGGCCCGCTCGTCGGGCGTCGACGCCGCGGTCAACGCGACGATCGGCACCCGGGCGCCGCCGGCCTCGCGCCGACGGATCTCCGCGGTCGCCGCAAAGCCGTCCATCACCGGCATGTGGCAGTCCATGAGCACGAGGTCGTACGTCGTCGCCGCAACCGCCTCGACCGCCTCGACTCCGCTCTGGACCAGGTCGACCCGGTAGCCGAGCTGGGTGAGCACGCCCTCCGCCACCACCTGGCTGAGCCCGTCGTCCTCGACCACCAGCACGCGTCCACGGCCCTCGCCCTCGACAGCCGGTCGCGCCGGGCGGCTCCGCGGCAGGACCGGCTCGGGAACGGCGGGCAGGAGGTCGAGAAGCGTCTCGAGGAGCGCCGGGCTGCGGACCGGCTTGGCCAGCGCCCGGTCGATGCCGGCAGCCCGCAGGGCCCCGGGGCCGAGCTCGGGGCCGGAGCTGAGCAGCACCAGCCGGGTCCCGGCCAGGGCGGGGTCCGCGGACACCTGGCGGGCCAGCGCGACGCCGTCGACGCCGGGCAGTCCCTGGTCGAGCACCACGGCCGCGTAGGGGCTGCCGGCCGCGCGTGCCGCGTGGAGCAGCGGCAGGACCGCCTCGGGCTGTGCCACCACGTCCGGGCGCAGCCCCCACTCGTCGAGCTGTGCCTGGAGGATGCGCCGGTGCCTCGCGCTGTCGTCGACGGCGAGCACCCGGCGACCCTCCAGCCGGCGCAGGTCGGGTCCTGGGCGCACCGGTGCCGCAGCCACCGGCAGCGGGACCTCGACCCAGAACGTGCTGCCGCGGCCCGGCGCGCTCTCGACGCCGATCGACCCGCCCATCGCCTCGGTCAGGCTCTTGCAGATGGACAGGCCGAGCCCCGTCCCGCCGTACTTGCGAGTGGTGGACGCCTCGGCCTGCGTGAACGAGTCGAACAGGGTCCGCTGGGCCTGGGCGTCGATGCCGATCCCGGTGTCGGCGACCTCGAACCGGACTCGAGCATGGCGACCCTCCCATCCCGCGACCCTCGCGGTGATGGCGATCTCGCCTCGCTCGGTGAACTTCATCGCGTTGGATCCCAGGTTGAGCAGGACCTGGCGCAGCCGCGCCTCGTCGCCCACGAGCCGGTCCGGGACGGCTGGGTCGCAGTGCGCCATCAGCTCGACGTCGGAGAGCGAGCCCGGCGACGACAAGATGGCGCCGACCCCCTCGACCAGCTGACGGGGTTCGAAGTCCCGGTGCTCGATCTCCACCATGCCTGCCTCGAGCTTGGAGAAGTCGAGGATGTCGTTGATCACCGCGAGCAACGCCTCGCCCGCGTCGGTCAGCCCTTGGGCGTAGCGCCGCTGGACCGCGTCGAGGTCGGTCGTGAGCAGCAGCCCTCCCAGCCCGATCACGCCGTTGAGCGGGGTGCGGATCTCGTGGCTCATCGTGGCCAGGAACTGCGACTTGAGGCGAGATGCCTCGATGGCCTGGTTGCGGGCGACCTCGAGCTCGGCGGTGCGGTCGCGAACCTTCGCCTCGAGCTCGGCGCGTTGCGCGGCCAGCTCCTCGGCCAGCATCTCGATCCCGACGACGACCGCCTCGAAGTCCTCATCGAGGCCGGTCCGATCACCCCGCGCCTCGTAGTCACCCCTGGCGAGCCGGGTGAGCAGGTCGATCACGGCCTCGATGCCACGGCGTCCGGTGGCCGTCACCCTGCGCTCCTGATCCAGTCGACCGCCTCGAGCTCGGAGGTGAAGATCCGCACCGGTACCGCCCCGCGCTTGAAGCCGAGGAAGAAGTTCGCCAGCATCCGAGTGGCGGGTGAGCCGGCGAGCAGAGCGACCGCCAGGTAGTGCTCGTGGAGGTTGATGAAGAAGTGCCGCGCCGCGCGGTCGATCGAGGCGTCGGGGCGCAGGTCCACCAGCAGCCGGACCTTGCCCCGTCCGAGCTCCTGGACCTCACGGTCGACGCACTCGGCGGTGGCAAGGTCACAGAAGGCCCCGGGCGTCCAGTCGAGTCGCGCGATCTGGTTCTCGGCGTCCCACGAGACGCGATAGATCTCCTCCGACGCGCTCATCCCCGGACCTTCCACACCCATCCCCCCTCGGGTGATTCTAGGCGATGGTGCCGCGCTTGGAGAATCGAACGCTCCACCTCCACGACCCGGCCAGGTGGCAGCATGGGCCCATGCGTACGACGGGCACGGTCCGCAGCTGGGACGGCCTCGAGGGCTGGGGCGTCCTCGACTCACCCGAGACTCCGGGCGGGTGCTGGGCCCACGTCTCGAGCGTGCGGATGGAGGGGTACCGGACCCTGGCGGTCGGCCAGTCGGTGGTCCTCGACTGGGAGGCCGCCGACCAGGACGGTTTCGCCTTCCGCGCCCACGCCGTCTGGCCGGCCGACAGCCCCGAGGCCGCCTCGTACATGAGCGGACTGATGGTCCGATTCGACGCCACCCCACCGCCCGTGCGCGTGTTCACCTCCGGCGACCTGGTCGCCGCCGACCCGACGCCGGGGATGGACCGCGAGCGCGCCTTCGAGCTGCCTCGTCTGTGGGCCGGGCAGGTCGAGACCGCACCCGGCGCCGTGTCGGGCTGGCACCACCACGACCTGAACGAGTCGACGCTGTACGTCGTACGCGGCGTGCTGCGCCTGGAGTCGGAAGGACACGAGGGGTACGTCGATGCCGGCCCGGGCGACTTCGTCCACGTGCCGGCGTTCACCGTGCACCGGGAGAGCAACCCGCTCGACGTACCCTCGCTCGCCGTGATCGTCCGCGCCGGCGGCGGCATCTCGACGGTCAACGTCGACCCACCGGCCTAGCAGCCTCCGAGTGCCCTCGGGAAGGCTTGTGGACGACTCGTGGACGAGACGTTACCGATCGCTCTGGACCTCATGGCCGTGATCGGCTCGAAGCCTCGCCAGTCACAGGAGTTCACTCCTACCGTGGTGGACATGACGACCTTCGCCCTGACCTCGACGGAGTCCGAGGCCCTGCTCGACCCGGCGTCCGAGGCCGGCGCCGACCTGCCCCGGTCGGTCGCGAACCCGCGGCGCACCACCTGGACCGGCTTCGGCAAGCACGAGTCCGACCGGCTGCCTGCCGGCTGAGTCAGCGGCCGTCGGTGGTGCGGTACTCACCGCGGAAGAACAGCAGCGGATCCACGGCCGAGTCGTCGGTCACAAGGTCGACGACCCGGCCGATCACGACGTAGTGGTCGCCCGCCTCGTGGACGGTGTGGATCGTGCAGTCGACCTGGGCCAGCGCTCCCTCGAGCACCGGTGAGCCGGTGGACGGGGAGGGCGTCCACTTCACGTCGGCGAACTTGTCGACGCCACGGCTGGCCATGGTGTTGGAGAGCTCGGCCTGGTCCGCACCCAGGAAGTTCACGCAGAACTTGCCGGACCGCTGGATCAGCGGCCAGGCCCGCGAGGTCTTCGCGGGGATGAACAGCACCAGAGGCGGGTCGAGCGAGACGCTGGAGAACGACTGGCAGGTCATGCCGACGGGCTCGTCGTTGCTCACGCTCGTGACCACGGTGACACCGGAGGCGAAGCGGCCCAGCACGTCGCGGAAGCGCCGCGCGGCCGCCACCGTCTCGGGGTCGTCGTGGACGGCGATGTCCTCGCCGGGACGGAACTCGAAGTCGATGTCCTGGTCTCCCAGCCAGGAGCTGATCAGCTCCGGGCTCGGCCAGGTCTCCCGGGCGTCCGGACTCATGCCCTCCGGGATCTCGCGGCTGGGCACCTGAGGAGTGGGCACCTGGGGAGTCGGCTCCGAGGTCATGAGCCCCAGTTTCTCACCCGGCCACATTCAATGCGCCCCGCCGCCGAAGTCGTGGCCCCAGTAGGACACCGCGGTCGACTCCCGGGCCACCCACCGACCGTCGTCGACGGTGAGACCGTCGGTGCCGAACTCCACGTCGAACCCGCCCGGCGACTTCACGTAGAACGAGATCATCTCGTCGTTCATGTGCCGCCCGAGCGTGGCCGAGAGCGGCGCCTTGTGCTTGCGCACCCGCTCCAGTGCCCTGCCCACGTGGTCGAGCTCGTCGACCTCGAGCATGATGTGGACGCACTTGGCGGGGTTGGGCATCGGCAGGAACGCCAGGGAGTGGTGACGGGGGTTCACGCCCAGGAACCGCAGCCACACCTTCGAGCCGGGCTCCTTGCCGACGAACTCCCCCGGCATGCTCATCGAGTCGCGCAGCCGGAAGCCGAGCACGTCGGTGTAGAACCGCAGCGCCTCGACGTCGTCGAGCACCGGCAGCACGATGTGGCCCATGCCCTGGTCGCCGGTCACGAACGTCGCGGCGTACGGCGTCACCACGGGGCGGGACTCGTAGGTGATGCCGTGGAACAGCTCGAAGACGTTGTCCCACGGGTCGCGGAACCGCACCAGCTCCTGGACCCGGCGCTCGTCGAGCTCCTCGCGCGTCCCCTCCTCGAACTCCACGCCCGCCTTGGCGAGGTGCTCGCGCGCCTCCTGGAGCGCCCGGTGGTCGGCCAGCTCCCAGCCCACGCAGGCCAGCTGGTCGACGTCGGAGGGGAACACCACGAGCCGGGCCGAGACCTGGTCGATGCGCCAGTACTGGTGGTCGGGGTTCGGTCCGCGGCCCGCGGCGAGGCCGAGCACCTTGCCGGCGAACGTCGTCCACTGGTCGAGGTCGGTGCTGGCCACGCGCACGTAGCCCATGGACTTGATGTCGATGGTCACGCGGTGTCCTTCCGAGAACGTTCGACATGGCGCGAGAGGAACGCGGTCGAGACCTCGGCGAACTCCTCGGCCGCCTCGATCTGCGCCCAGTGCCCGCAGTTGGGGAACACGTGCAGCTGGGCCTTGGGGATGAGCTTGAGCGCGGCGAACGCGCCGTCGAGCGGGTTGACGCGGTCCTCACGCCCCCAGGTCAGCAGCGTGTGCTTGCGCAGCCGGTGCGCCTCGCGCCAGAGCATGCCGTCCTCGGCGGTCTCGGGGTTCCAGAACGACATGCCCATCGAGCGCATCGCCTCCTGGGCCCCGGGGGCGGTCGCGTCAGCGAACCGCTCCTCGACCAGCTCGTCGGTCACCAGCGCCTGGTTGACGACCATCGTGGAGATGAACGCGCGCAGCTTCTCGCGCGTCGGGTCCGCACCGAAGTCCATCAGGCGCTGCACGCCTTCGGTCGGGTCGGCGTGGAACAGGTTGAGCGAGAGGCCGCCCGGCCCCATCAGGATCAGCCGGCCGACCCGGTCGGGATAGGTGAGCGCCAGCCGCATCGCCGTACCGCCGCCGAGGCTGTTGCCGAGCAGGTGCACCCGGTCGATGCCGAGCTCGTCGAGGAGCTTGACGACGTAGTCGGCCGAGTGCCGGTAGTAGTTGCCGACCACCGGCGGCTTGTCGGACCCGCCGAAGCCCGGCTGGTCGACGAGCAGGGTGCGGTACGACGCCGCGAACGTCGGCAGCGCGCTCCCGAAGTTCGACCACGCCGAGGCGCCCGGCCCGCCGCCGTGCAGCATGACCAGCGGCAGCCCGGCACCCTCCCCCGCCTCGTAGTAGCTGAGGGTGATGTCCCCGGCCTTCGCGGAGCGGTGGACGTCTTCCTTGGCGAACACTCTCAGTACATCCCCGGGTCGACCTTGTGCCCGAACTCGTGCGCGCCGTACATCTGCAGCGCCCGCTCCGGGTCGTTGGCGGCGTGCACGCGGCCGGCGTGGGCGTCGCGCCAGGCACGCTGCAGGTAGGTGCCGGTCGCGAGCGCCCGGCCGCCGGAGGCCTCGAACAGCGAGTCGATGGCGTCGATCGCGCGCTGGGTGCCGAGGACCTGGTCGCGGCGTACCTTCAATCGCAGCCCGAGCGGGATCTTCTCGCCCTTCGCGACGCAGGCCTGCTCCTCGCGGATGTTGTTGACCAGCAGCGCCCAAGCGGCGTCGATGTCGGAGGACGCCTTGGCGATGCGGACGGCGGCGAACGGGTCGAGCGACGCCTTCTCGCCGAGGTAGGCCGCGCGCACCCGCTTCTGCTGCATCTCCACGTGCTCGGCGTACGCACCCATCGCCATCCCGATGATCGGCGTCGTGATGGTGCCGGTGAAGATCGAGTGGAACGGCAGCTTGTAGAGGTCGGAGGGGTTCTGCTCCTGGCCCGGACCGAAGCAGCGGCCGGTGTCGCCCATCGAGAGCGTGAAGTCCGCAGGGACGAAGACGTCCTCGACCACGATGTCGTTGGAGCCGGTGCCCGAGAGCCCGACGACGTTCCAGACGTCGTTGATCGTGTAGTTCTCGCGCGGCACCAGGAACGTCTTGAAGTCGACGACCTGGCCCTCGTCGTTGAACACGAGTCCGCCCAGCAGCACCCAGCTGCAGTGGTCGCACCCGGAGGAGAAGCTCCACTTGCCCGAGAGCGTGTATCCGCCGTCGGTGACGGTGGCCTTGCCGGTCGGGGCGTACGACGAGCTCACCCGCGTCGTGGTGTCGCTCCCCCAGACCGCCTGCTGGGCCGCGTCGGGGAACAGCGCGATCTGCCACGGGTGCACACCGACCACGCTGGAGACCCAGCCGGTCGAGCCGCAGGCGCCCGCGATGTCACGGACGGCGGTGTAGAAGTCGACGGGATCGGCCTCGTGGCCGTCGAACCGGCGGGGCTGGAGCAGCCGGAAGAACCCGACCTCCTCCAGCTCCTTGATCGACGCCTCGGGGACGACACGAAGACGCTCGGCCTCGTCGGCCCGCTCCCGGATCCCGGGCAGCAGGTCACGGACGCCGTCGAGAACAGCCTGGGACATCGCAGCTCCTGTCGTGGTCGGACAGGAGCAATACTAGAACACGTTCTCGTTTTGGTCGAGACGGGGCGGGCGGTAGCTCGTGAAGGTTGTGTTACGGCCGTGCGGCCGGTGGATCAGGGGCGCGCGAGCCGGAAGGCGGGGTAGGTGAAGTCGGGGACGAAGATCAGCGTGCCCGCGTCGACCAGGTCCCACAGCGTGGCGATCACGTCGCAGCGGTCGGCGTGCTGGTCGGCGACGGCGACGAGGATCTCGGCGGGAGACCAGGCGCCGTTCCCGACCGCGACGATCACGGCTTCGGTGAGAGTGGCGGGGGCGACGAGCGTGGCGAGAGACATGGTGGGTCCTGGTGGACGGTGGGGATCTTTTCTCTGACATCTCCAGCATCGGCCGTCCGGCGCGGAAATGTAGCGGAGGAAGGTCCCGACCTGAGATGCCTTCGGTCCTTTCTGTGCCGAAGGCTGGTGGCCACCCGGATGATGGGCCCATGACGAGCCCGAGCGCCACTACCGCCTCCGGTGTCGACGATGGCAGCCTGCGGTCGTTGCGCGGCTGGAACCTCGGGCTCACGGTGCTGCACCTGGCCCAAGCCGTGGCGGTGCTCGCGCTGGCGACCGACTTCACGGTCACCGTGACCCGGTCGCTGCCCGAGGGCCCGCCGGGCACCCCGGCCGGATCGCCATCGCCGGCGCGAACGTCTCGATGATCCTGTTCGGCTGGCTGCAAGAGTCCGCGAACCCGCCCGGCCGGTCGACGGTGACCATGAGGCCGTTCTGGTTCGGCTGCGTCGCCGGCGCGCCCCCTGGGTGGCGATCGGCTACAACCTGGTGGCAGCCGAGGAGGTCCCGGGGTTCGTGGTCGGCATCTTCGTGTCGCTGTTCTTGTTCTTCAACAGCTTCGCGCTCAACCAGTGGCTGCAGTACCGCCAGGTCGGCCCGTGGCGCAGCTACGCGTTCGGCGAGAAGTCCTACCTGGTGCTCAGCCTGGTGGCGAAGTCGGCGCTCGCCTGGCAGATCTTCGCCGGCTCGCTGGCCTCGTAGCCGGTTCGGCGCTGCCGCTTCAACACCGGGACGTAGGCCTCTGGCCCTTGCGCGTCCGCTCCGCGGAGACTGCTGACGCGGAGGTGGTGCGGCATGGTCGAGCTGGCCGTACGACGCCCGATCGGTGTCGCCGCGCTGGGACTGGCGCTCCTCGTCGCTGGCTGCAGCGACACCGCACCGACCGCTGAGCCCGGTCCGTCCCCGACGGCCACGGTCACCTACGCCCTCGGGCTGACCGAGGACCTCTACCTGCCGGCCGAACCGGGTCGGGCGCCGCTGGTCGTGCTCGTGCCGGGCGGCTCGTGGACCACCGCGGACCCGACCGGCCTGGCCGGGCTCGCGGCCCGGCTCGCCGACGCCGGGATCGTCGCCGCCACCGCCCGGATCCGCGCGGGAGCCGACGGTGTGGTCTACCCGGTCCCCGTGGAAGACGTCGTGTGCGCGGTGGCGACCGCAGCCGCCGAGGCACGCTCGCGCGGGTTCGCCCCGACGCGGGTGGCCGTGCTCGGCCACTCCTCGGGGGCCCACCTGGCGGCCCTCGCCGTCCTCGCCTTCGCCGACTACTCCCCCACCTGCACCGCCCCGGTGGTCGAGCCGGACGCCCTCATCGGCCTCAGCGGCCCCTACGACATCAGCCGCGTGCCGGAACTCGCGACCGCGCTGCTGGGCACCGACCCGGACGACGACCCCGCGACCTGGCACGCGGCCAACCCGGTGCAGCGCGCAACCCTACGTCCCGACGTGCCGGCCCTGCTCCTGCACGGCGAGGACGACGACCTGGTGCCCGTCAGCTTCACCACGCAGTTCGCGGACGCGCTCGAGAGCGCCGGGCACCCGACCACGGTCGAGCTGGTCCCCGGCGTCGACCACCTGGGCATCTTCGCCGCCGACGTGGCAGCCGGACCGATCGCCGCCTGGCTGCGATCGTTCTAGGCTGGCGTGATGTTCGGCATCGGCCTTCCGGAACTCGTGCTCGTCGCGGCGATCATCGTGCTGGTGGTGTGGCTGCTCCGGCGGCGCGAGCGGCGCCGCTGATCTACGCCGTGCCGGCGTCGGCTCGGACCTTCTCCGCTTCCGCTTTCAGCATCAGCGCGATGTCGATGAGCTGGTCCTCCTGGCCGCCGATCAGCTTGCGACGCCCGGCCTCGAGCAGGATCTTCGCGCCCGAGACGCCGTAGCGATCGGCGGCGTTGCCGGCGTGCTTGAGGAAGCTCGAGTAGACACCGGCGTAGCCCATCATCAGCGTCATCCGATCGAGCTGGCACTCCTCGGGCATGGCCGGCTTGATGACGTCCTCCGACGCATCGACGATCTGGAGGAAGTCGACGCCGGTGGTCCAGCCGAGCTTGTCGCACACCCCGATGAACGCCTCCAGCGGCGTGTTGCCCGCGCCCGCGCCGAAGCGGCGCACCGACCCGTCGATCTGGGTCGCGCCCGCACGCGCGGCGATCACGGTGTTCGCGACACCGAGGCCGAGGTTCTCGTGGCCGTGGAAGCCCACGTCGGCCACGTCCCCGATCTCGGCGACCACCGCCGAGACCCGGTCGGCGGTCTGCTCCATGATCAGCGCGCCCGCGGAGTCCACGACGTACACGCACTGGCAGCCGGCGTCGACCATGATCCGCGCCTGCTTGGCGAGCACCTCGGGCGGCTGGGTGTGGCTCATCATCAAGAACCCGACGGTCTCCAGCCCGAGCTCGCGAGCCAGCCCGAAGTGCTGGATCGAGACGTCGGCCTCGGTGCAGTGGGTGGCGATCCGGCAGATCTGGCCGCCGTTGTCCTGCGCGGCCCGGATGTCGTCCTTGGTGCCGACGCCCGGCAGCATCAGGAAGGCGATCTTGGCGCGCTTCGCGGTCTCGGCCGCGATCTTGATCAGCTCCTGCTCCCAGGTCTTGGAGAACCCGTAGTTGAACGACGACCCGCCCAGGCCGTCGCCGTGGGTCACCTCGATCACCGGCACGCCCGAGGCGTCGAGCGCCTCGACGATGTCGTGGCACTCCTGGGCGGTGAACTGGTGCCGCTTGTGGTGCGACCCGTCGCGCAGGCAGGTGTCGGTCAGTCGCAGGTCGAGCTCGCCCCAGGGCTCCGTGCCGTGGGTGCCGGACCAGGTCCGGGTCAGCTCGTTGATGTCGTTCACAGCATGCTCCTGGCGATGTTCTGGCCGACCTGCGTGGCGGCGGCGGTCATGATGTCGAGGTTGCCGGCGTACGGCGGGAGGAAGTCGCCCGCGCCCTCGACCTCGACGAAGATCGCGACCTTCGTCTGGCCCTGCGTGGCGGGCGAGGGGTCGTCGATCTGGGGCTCCTGGAGCAGCCGGTAGCCCGGCACGTACTCCTGGACGGCCTTCTCCATCGCGAACACCGACTGCACGATCGCGTCACGGTCGGCGTCGGGTGGGACCGCGCAGAAGATCGTGTCGCGCATGATCATCGGCGGCTCGGCCGGGTTGAGGATGATGATCGCCTTGCCACGCGCCGCGCCACCGATCGTCTCGACCCCGTTGGCCGTGGTGCGGGTGAACTCGTCGATGTTCGCCCGGGTGCCCGGGCCGGCCGACATGCTGGAGACCGAGGCCACGATCTCCGCGTAGGAGACGGTGGCGGCGCGCGAGACGGCCGCGACCATCGGGATCGTCGCCTGGCCGCCGCAGGTGATCATGTTGACGTTCATCGCGTCCACGTGCGCCTCGCCGTTGACCGGCGGGATCACCGCCGGCCCGACCGCGGCCGGGGTCAGGTCGATCGCCCGGATGCCCGCCTCCTCGTAGCGCGGGGCGTACTCGCGGTGCACGTAAGCCGAGGTCGCCTCGAAGATCAGGTCCGGCAGCTCGTCCTGCTTGAGCAGCCAGTCGACGCCCTCGTGGGTGGACTCCAGCCCCTGCGCGGCGGCCAGCTTGAGGCCCTCCGAGGACGGGTCGACCCCGATCATCCAGCGTGGCTCGATGACCTCTGATCGCAGCAGCTTGTACATCAGGTCGGTGCCGATGTTGCCGGGCCCGACGATCGCGGCGGTCTTCTTTGGCACGGAACTCACTCCTCGAAAGTGACGCTGAGCGGCGCGAAGCCGCTGATGGTCGCGACGACCCGGTCTCCCGGGGCGAACGGCACGAACGGGCCCAGGGCCCCGGACAGGATCAGGTGGCCGGCGCGCAGCGGGTCGCCGAACCGGGCGGCCTGCACGGCCAGCCAGCGCAGCGCCTCGAGCGGGTCGCCCAGGCAGGCGGCACCGTTGCCGGCCGAGCGCTCCTCGCCGTCGATGGTCAGCGACATCACGACGTCGCGCGGCTCCAGGTCGTCCAGCCCACGCCCGTCGGTGCCGACCACGAACAGCCCGCTGGAGGCGTTGTCGGCGACGGTGTCGGTGAACCCGATGGCCCACTTGTCGATGCGCGAGTCGACGATCTCCAGCGCCGGGAGGGCGACGTCGACCGCAGCGCGCACGGCGTCGAGGGTGATCTCCTCCTCGGGCAGGTCCAGGTCGCCGGCCAGGACGAAGGCGACCTCCGCCTCGACCCGCGGCTGCAGGAGCGTGCGCATCGAGATCGGCTCGTCCCCGCCCGTGGGCGAGACGTCCATGTCGTCGAGCAGGTAGCCGAAGTCCGGCTGGTCGACGCCCAGCTGGTCCTGGACGGCCTTGGACGTCGCGCCGATCTTGCGGCCCACCACGCGGGCTCCCCCGGCGATGCGGGCCCGCACGAGACCCTGCTGCACGGCGTACGCCGCCTCCAGGTCGTCGGTGCCGATCAGGTCCCGGACGGGCGCGCACGGGACACGGGTCGCCTGGGCCTGCGAGAGTCGCTCGACGGCGGCCTCGATCGAGGTCGCGCGCGAGTGCTGGCCCGACTGCTGGGAGGTCACGTGACCGATAGTAGAACCTGTTACAGTTTCTGGCCATGACGACCCCCTCCCCGGCCGCTCTGCCGGACAGCGTCGACGTCATCGTGGTCGGCGCCGGCGGCGCCGGCATGACCGCCGCGCTCGCCGCCGCCGCGCGCGGCCTCGACACCGTGCTGATCGAGAAGAGCGCGTACTTCGGCGGGTCGACCGCGCGCAGCGGGGGCGGCGTCTGGATCCCGAACAACTACGCACTCCGGACCGCCGGACAGGGTGACGACCCGGAGCTGTCGCGCCTCTACCTGGACTCGATCGTGGGCGACGTCGTGCCCAAGGTGCGTCGCGACACCTACCTCGCGCGCGGGCCCGAGGTCATGGACTTCATCAAGGAGCGCACGCCGCTGCGGTTCACCTGGGTGCCGCAGTACGCCGACTACCACCCGGAGGCGCCCGGCGGCCGGGCCGCGGGCCGGTCGGCGGAGCCGATCCCGATGGACGCGCGGTTCCTCGGTGAGGAGCTCGAGCGGCTGCACCCGCAGTACACCAAGGCCCCGGCCAACATGATCGTCACCCAGGCGGACTTCCGGAAGATCAGCCTCGGCCTGCGCACGATCCGTGGCCCGCTGACGATGGCCAAGGTGCTCCTCCGGCGCCTCGTGAGCCTGGTGCGCGGCCAGAAGATGTTCGCGATGGGCAACGCGATCGCGATCGGGCTGCGCAAGGGCCTGATGGACGCCGGCGTGCCCGTCCACTACGACACCGAGCTGCGTGACCTGGTGCTCGAGGACGGCCGGGTGGCCGGCGTACGCGTGCTGCGCGACGGCGCCGAGACCGTGATCCGGGCCCGGCGCGGTGTGATCCTCGGCAGCGGCGGGTTCGAGAAGAACCTCGAGATGCGCGAGAAGTACCAGCCGCAGCCGACGTCGGTCGACTGGACGACCGGCTCGCAGTTCAACACCGGCGGCGGCGTGCTCGCCGGCATCGCCGCTGGCGCCCAGACCGACCTGATGGACGACGCGTGGTGGGGCCCGACGATCCCGCTGCCGTCCGGGCCGTGGTTCTGCCTGGCCGAGCGCAACCTGCCGGGCTCGATCATCGTCAACCAGGCCGGCCGACGGTTCATGAACGAGGCGCTGCCGTACGTCGAGGCGGTCCACGAGATCTACGCCGGCGAGGCGACCGGTGTCGGCCACGTGCCGGCCTGGATGGTGATCGACCAGCGCTACCGCAACCGCTACCTGTTCGCCGGGCTCTCGCCGCGGCAGCCGTTCCCCGGGCGCTGGTACAAGAACGGGACGGTCCGGAAGGCCGCCACGCTCGAGGCGCTCGCCGCCGAGATCGGCGTGCCGGCCGACGCACTGGTCGAGACCGTCGAGCGGTTCAACGGCTTCGCCGCGCGCGGCGTCGACGAGGACTTCCACCGTGGGGAGAGCGCCTACGACAAGTACTACTCCGACCCCCGGGTCAAGCCGAACCCCTCGCTGCACGTGATCGACCAGGCGCCGTTCTACGCCGTGAAGATCGTGCCCGGCGACCTCGGCACCAAGGGCGGCCTGGTCACCGACGAGCACGCCCGGGTGCTGCGGCCCGACGGGTCCGCGATCCCCGGTCTGTACGCCGCCGGCAACGTCTCGTCCGCCGTGATGGGCCGCACGTACGCCGGCCCCGGCGCCACCATCGGACCCGCCCTCACGTTCGGCTACCTCGCCGCCGAGGACATCGCGAAGAACGGCGGTTGAGGTGCGTCCGAAGCGAGCCTCGAAACCCCGTTCGTCGTCACAGGAGACCTGACATGCCCATCGACCCGTCCGTCGCGATCGGCGCCGAGCTCGGATCGGTCGAGTTCGACTGGACCGAGAGCGACGTGCTGCTCTACCAGCTCGCGATCGGCGCGACCGACCTGGCGTACACGCTCGAGGGACCGGCGCTACAGGTGCTGCCGTCGTTCGGCGTCGTCGTGCCGACGTTCCACATGACCGACCCGCCGCCGCTCGACCTGCCGGGGTGCGACATCAACCTCGCCCAGGTCGTGCACGGGTCGCAGTCGATCTCCGTGGCCGGGCCTCTCCCCACGTCGGGCTCGGCCACGGTCACCACCCGGATCAGCGAGATCTGGGACAAGGGCAAGGCCGCGGTCATCTGGCAGGAGGGCGTGGCGGTCTCGGCGGCCGGCGAGGAGCTGTGGACCACCCGCTCGTCGATCTTCGTCAAGGGCGAGGGCGGCTGGGGCGGCGACCGCGGCGCGGCCACTCCCGTCACGCTCCCGGAGCGCTCCCCCGACGCGGACACGACGTACGACGTCCTGCCCCAGCAGGCCCTGCTCTACCGCCTGTGCGGTGACCGCAACCCGCTGCACGCCGACCCGGACTTCGCGAAGGCCGCCGGCTTCCCCGCCCCGATCCTGCACGGGCTGTGCTCCTACGGCATCGTGCTGCGCACACTCACCGAGGAGCTGCTCGGCGGCGACGCCACGCAGGTAGCCGGCTTCGGCGTGAAGTTCGCGGGCGTGCTGTTCCCCGGCGAGACCATCCGCGTGCAGGGCTGGCGCGAGGACGACCGCATCGTCGGCTCGGCAGTCGTCGCCGGCGGCGAGCGCGACGGCGCCCCGGTGCTCAGCGACGTCGTGCTGACCACGCGCTGACACAGGCGTGGGGCTCAGCCCACCTGAGCCTCGGTGAGGACCTCGGCGATCGTCGCCGCCGCCAGCCTCGAGTGGTACGGCGAGGTGGTCTCGTAGTAGGTGAGCCCGCTGACCGCCGGCACCAGGGACCAGCCGCGCCCGCGGCGCCACGCGTCCGCGTCGAGGGCGACGGCGTCACGGTAGGCCGCGCGGCTGGCCGGATCGGTGAACCATGCCCAGCACGGCATCAGCTCGACGGCAGGGTCACCGAGGCCGAGCACGCCGAGGTCGATGACGCCGACCGTCCGCCCGTCGCGGACGATCACGTTGCCGGGCTGGATGTCACCGGCGATCCAGACGGGGTCCTGCGCCCAGGGCGGAGCCGCGAGCGCGTCCTCCCAGATCGCCAGCACCGCGCGCTGGTCGAGGCGGTCCCCCGCCTTTGCCGTCCACTCCCGCACCCAGTCGTCACACGCGGCCAGTGGCACGCCGCGTGAGCTGCCGGTCTTCAAGGGTCCGCCCATGACGTCGATGCCGCGAAGCGTGCGGACGAAGGCGCCGAGTGCTGCGGCACAGGCCGACTGATCGACGTTGTCGGCCGTGGGGTTCTCACCCTCGATCCACGGCACGATCGTCCAGGCGAACGGATAGCCGTGTGCCGGCTCCCCGAGGCCGACCGGCACCGGCACGGTCAGCGGCAGGTGCGGCGCGAGCCGCGGCAACCAGGTCCAGTCCGAGTGCGCCTGGTCGGCGGCCCAGTCGATCCTCGGGAGCCGGACGAGCAGGTCCTCGCCGAGCCGGAACAGCTGGTGGTCGGTGCCGATCGGGGGCAGCCGGCGCAGCGGAAGCCCGCGGTACGCCGGGAACTGGTCGTCGACCAGCCGTCGCGCCAGCTCGTCCGGGACGGGGACCTCGTTCTCGTGCATCGCCGCGACCCTAGGTTCCCGCGGACCCGCACCGCACCGGGTTTGTGGCCCACCACGCCGTGGTGTCGCCGCGAGGTGGGCGTCATACGGTCCGGGCGCCCCACAGGCCGAGCGAGCGCCCCAGGGCCAGGAACCCGATGAGGACGAGCGTCGCCTCCACGGCGGCGGCCTGCGCTGCCTCGCCCGCGGTGCCGTGGTCGAGGAGGTCCCAGCCGAACGCCGCGACGGCCGCGATGGCGATGCCGGACGGGAGCAGCGTGGCGGGCCGAGGCAACCACACGTCGCTCCGAGCGCCCTCGCCGCGCGGACGCCGGACCAGGGACCGAGCTCGCAGCAGGTATCCCGTCGCCACCATCGCGACCACCGGCCCCGCGAGCAGCTGCCACGCGGGCGCCTCGCCCGGCACGGCTCCGCCCGCGGCGACCAGGGTGAGCAGGGCGAACCCGAGCGCGAGGCCGTTGCGGCGGCACAGCACGGCGACGCCGGCGGCAGTCGGTGCGTCGTAGCGCGATGCGACGGGCGTGAGGACAGCCAGGACCATGGCCACCGCACAGGTCTGCGCGGCCCCGAAGAAGACCACAGCCCAGATCGGCTGGGCGGAGACACCCGGAGCGGCAGCGTTGATCAGCGCCAGCGTGGAGGCAGCAACGGCGGCGACGCCGACGGCCGTGACGACCGTGGCGTGGACCGCGCGCCGGGCGCCCACCTCGAGGTCGAGGGCGCGCGCCAGCTCCGCCGCGTCGCCGAAGCGGCGCACCGCCTCGTCGTCGCCGCGCTCTGCGCTGCAGTCGACCAGGTGCTCGCGGCACTCGGCCAGGAAGCGCCGTCGGGCTCGTCCTCGCACCCGCAACGTCGACTCGAGCTCCCCGAGGTAACGCTCGACCGCGCTCATGCCAGTCCCCCGATCACCTGGTCGACGGCCGCCGAGAACGCTCGCCACTCCCGAGCCGAGGCACCCGCCTGCCGTCGACCCACCGCCGTGAGCGCGTAGATCCGCCGGCGACGACCCTCCTCGGTGCCCCAGGAGCTCGTCACCAGCCCGAGTCGCTCGAGCCGTTGCAGTGCCGGGTAGAGCGAACCCTCCGGCACCGAGAGCTCGCCGCCGCTGCGCGCGGCGATGCGTTGGCACAGCCCGTAGCCGTGCGCCGGCTCCTCGGCGAGCAGAGCGAGGACCATGCCTTCGAGGTGACCGCGGATGAGGTTGCTGCCCATGCCGACCACCATACCCAGACAATCTAGGCAACGGTAGAACGGATCAGGCCGGCTTGCGGCCGATGACGTACAGGCGCTCCGTGGTCTCGCCCCGACCGGGGTGCGGACCTCGGTGGTACCACTCGACATCGACGAGGCCGGCCCGCTCGACCGCGGCGACGACGTACGCCCGGTCCTGCAGCACGAAGTCGAGGTCGACCTCGGCATCGAACCACTCGTCGACATGCCTGATCTCCGCGCCCGCGTGCAGCGCGAGCACCAGCCACCCGCCCGCGTCCAGCGGCCGGGCCAGCGCACCGACGGCCCCCGGCAGCTCGGAGGCGCCGAGGTGGATCAGCGAGTACCACGCCAGCACCGCCGCCCAGCCCGGTGCGGTCGTGGGTCGGATCAGCCGGCGCAGGTCGCCGACCTCGTAGGTCCCGTCGGGGTAGCGCCGCCGAGCCTCCGCGACCATGCCCGGCGACAGGTCGATGCCGGTCGCGTCGGCGCCCGCGTCGGCGAGGTACGCCGTCACGTGGCCGGGTCCGCAGCCGACCTCGACCACGGGGCCACCGGCTCGGTCATCAACAGCGTGCGCGGCGACCCGGTCCAGCAGCCAGCTCTCGAACGGCAGGTCGGTCAGCTCGTTGAACAAGTGCTCGGAGTACGAGCTCGCGACCGCGTCGTACGCCGCCCGCACCCGAGCATCGCGCGCCTCGGGCCCGTCCGCGAGCACGGCATCCCGGTCGACGACCGGTGCCGCCGCGATCGCCGGCGCGACCGCCGGCTCACCCAGCAGGTGCACCCAGCGCAGGTCGTGCTGACCCGGCTGGCGAGGCAGCTCGCGGACCAGGCCCTCCTCGGCCATCCGCGCGAGGACCTGCTCGACGGCCGCGCGGTCGGCGAAGGGATGGAGCCGCTCCGTGCGGGTCTTGAGCTCTCCGGGCGCCTGCGGACCACGGAGCAGCAGCACGGTGAGCAGCGCGCGCTCGTCCTCGGCGAGGCCGAGCGCCTCATCGAGCGTCTGGTGGTACTTCAGCGTGCGGCGGCCCTTGTCGGACCACACGATGCGCACCAGGCCGCGCTCCTTGAGCCGCTTGGCGGTGTGCTCGACGGTCTGCTCGTCGTAGTCGACGACCGGGTCGCGACTGCTGGACTGGTTGCAGGCGGTGCGCAGGGAGTTGAGCGTCAGCGGGTAGGAGTCGGGCACGGTGCGCTGCTTCTCGAGCAGGCTGCCCAGCACCCGCTGCTCCTCGGCGTCGAGCTCGGGGAGGCCAGGACGATCGGTCACGTGTCAGACGGTACCGATGCCTTCACCAGCGGGAGGAAGACCTCGTCCACGATCTCGACCAGGACGTCGTCGGGCACCGGCCCGAGCCGCATCAGCGCCTCGTGACGGAACAGGTCGAACGCCACGTTGACCACGCGGCGCGGCAGCCCTGCGGGCATCTCGCCGCGGTCGACGGCCTCCTGCATGACCACGTCGAGGACGGTGGGCGCGTCGTCGTCGATCACCAGCCGGCGCAGGTCGTACGGCGTGGTCCCGGTCTCCTGGAAGTAGCCGCCGAGGAAGGCGGTCATCAGGGCGGTCAGCCCGATGCGCTTCTCGTTCGAGAAGCGCATCACCGCCAACGCGTCCTCGCGCAGGCTGCCGGTGTGCGGCGGCCGGGCGGGGTGCCGTCGGCCGACGAACGAGATCGTGGCCTCGACCAGCTCGGGCTTGGTCGCCCACCGCCGGTAGACCACGGTCCGGCTGGTGCCGGCTCGCTGGGCGACGGCGTCGAAGGTCAGCGCGCCGTACCCGTGCTCGGCCAGCTCGGCCCAGGTCGCCTCCAGCAGCGCCGCCTCCAGCTCGGCCCCGCGGCGCCGACGGCCCTTCTCAAGATCCATTTGCGTATCTTATCAATCCGGCCTACCGTGGTGCCACAAGAGACAGTCATGTATCTAATCTGGAAGGTGCCGCGATGGCCCAGGACACCACTTCGCTCGAGGGCGCCCCGCCCGAGACGGCACTCGACCCCGAGCTCAAGCGGATCGCGATCGCGGTGATCTCGGGCGCGATCGCGGTCATCCTCGACACGACGATCGTCAGCGTCGCACTGCACGAGCTCGGGACCTCGCTCCACGCGTCGGTGTCGACGATCCAGTGGGTCAGCACGGCGTACCTCCTCGCGATGTTCGTGAGCATCCCGGCGACCGGGTGGGCACAGAGCCGACTCGGCGGGAAACGGCTGTGGATCCTCTCGCTGGTGACGTTCCTGGCGGGGTCCGTGCTGTGCGCGTGCGCGTGGAACGTCGAGAGCCTGATCGCCTTCCGCGCGCTGCAGGGTCTCGGCGGCGGGGTGATGCTGCCGCTGATGACCACGCTCCTCATGCAGGCGGCCCACGGTCGTAACCTCGGCCGGCTGATGGCCGCGGTCAGCCTGCCTGCCGCGCTCGGCCCGATCCTCGGCCCGGTGGTCGGCGGACTGATCCTCGGCAGCCTGCCGTGGGAGTGGCTGTTCCTGGTCAACGTCCCGCTGTGCCTGGTCGGCCTCGTGCTCGCCGTACGGATGCTGCCCGCCGACGAGCCGGGCCGACGGGTGGTCCGCCTCGACGTCACCGGCCTGCTGCTCGTCAGCCCGGGTGTGATCGGGGTGATCTACGGCCTGACCCAGGTCGGCGGTGAGGGCGGCTTCGGCAGCGCCGACGTACTGGTGCCGCTGCTCGCGGGACTGGCGTTCCTCGCCGCGTTCACCGCCTGGGCGCTCCGCGCCGGCGACCGGGCGCTGATCGACCTGCGACTGCTGCGCCACCGGCCGCTGGCCACCTCGACGCTGCTGCTGTTCCTGACCGGAGCGGTGCTGTACGGCGCGATGCTGCTGCTCCCCCTGTACTGGCAGGTGGTCCGCGGCGAGGACGCGCTCGGCGCGGGTCTGCTGCTGATCCCGCAGGGGGTCGGTGCCCTGGCGTCGCGGAGCCTGGCCGGCCGGCTCACCGACACGATGGGCGGCCGCTGGGTCGCGGTGGCCGGCTTCGCGGTGCTCGCCCTGGCGACCGTGCCGTTCGCGTTCGCCGACGCGACCACGCCGACGTGGTGGCTGATGCTCGCACTGCTGGTGCGCGGCCTCGGCCTCGGGGCGGTCGTCATTCCCCTGATGACACTGGCCTACGACGGACTGGCGCGCGAGGAGATGCCCGACGCGAGCATCGTGACCCGGGTCGCCCAGCAGCTCGGCGGATCCTTCGGGGTCGCGGTCCTCGCCGTCGTGCTCGCCGGGTCGGGCGGCTTCGACGGGGCGTTCTGGTGGTCGATCGGCTTCACCGCGGTGGCGGTGGCGTTGGCCTTCCTGGTGCCGGCCAAGGCCGCCGTGGCCGTCAGCGCGCCTGCGCGAGCGTCGTGACCTGACCGCGCTCGGGGTCCCAGCGGCGCAGCTCGGTGAGTGTCAGCACCACGTCGTCGTGGCCGAGCACGTCGAGGGCCCGCTGGACGTCGGCACGCTCGACCCGCCGCGCCAGCGTGACGTGCGGCAGCCACCCCACGTGCTGGCGCTCGGGCACCTGCACGCGCACGGCCAGCACCCGGCGTACGACGTCGTCGTCGATGTCCACCGCCCGCGCGATCGTGACGCGCTCGCCGCCGAGCAGCAGGAGCCCGGCGGCGCGCGCCCGCACCGGCAGCAGCGAGCCGAGCCGGACCTGGGCCACGTCGAGGGCCGCATCGGGGAGCAGCGGCGCCGAGACGACCGTGAGGTGCGGCGAGTTCGTGCGGCCCGGATGGTCGAGCTGGCTGGGCAGGCCGGCGTCGCGCAGCCGCTGCCAGTCGCTGCGGACGGCCTCGATGCCGTCGTCGTCGGGGACGAGCTCGAGGGCGTGCAGCTTCGGCATGCGGTCCATACTCCCTGCCATGACACAGCAGGGCATGACCCGACCCCGAGCACGCCGCGGTCTCTTCGTCGCGCCCTTCGACGCCCTGGCCGACCCGCGCGTGATCGGCGACCTGGCGGCCAGCGCCGAGGCCGCGGGCTGGGAAGGCTTCTTCCTGTGGGACCACCTCCAGTACGGCGAGCGCGTGCAGGCGATCGCGGACGCGTGGGTGTGCTGCGCGGCGGTCGCGATGCGCACCAGCAGGCTCGTCCTCGGCCCGATGGTGACGCCGTTGGCCCGTCGCCGGCCCCAGGTCCTGGCCCGGCAGGCGGCGAGCCTGGCGGTCCTCTCCGGTGGCCGGTTCGTGCTCGGGCTCGGCCTGGGCGACGACTGGGTCGGCGAGTTCAGCGCGTACGACGACGAGCCCGACCCCCGCGCCCGCGGCCGGATGCTCGACGAGGGGCTGGCAGTGGTGACCGGCCTGCTCGCCGGCGAGCATCTCGACCATGACGGCGAGCACTACGCGGCGCGTGGCGTGCGCTACCTGCCTGCCCCGCGGGTGCCGGTGTGGCTGGGCGGGCGGTTCGGCAACGCCGTACCCGTGCGCAGAGCAGCCCGCCACGACGGGTTCTTCGTGATCGGCCTGAGCGCTCCGGGCGACGTCGCCACCGTCGTCGCGAGCCTCGCTGAGGCCGGCGCGCCGACCGGGGTCGACGTCGTCGTGGACCTCCAGCCCGAGCAGGATCCCGCGCCCTGGATGGACTCCGGCGCGACCTGGGTGCTGACCCGGGTCGGCCCCTTCGACCTCGACCTGGACAGCGTCCGGCGACTCGTCGAGGCAGGTCCCCTGACGGGACCCGGCGAGCGTGACTAGGGTCGAAGCATGGCGAAGTCCAAGAGGCGGCTGAGCGACGCGCAGTACGAGGCGGAGCTGTTCCGCCTGCAGGCCGAGATGGTCAAGGTCCAGGAGTGGGTCCGCACCGAGGGCAAGCGCCTGGTCGTGGTGTTCGAGGGCCGTGACGCGGCCGGCAAGGGCGGCGCGATCAAGCGGATCACGCAGTACCTCAACCCCCGCGTAGCGCGCATCGCCGCCCTCCCCGCGCCGAGCGAGCGGCAGCGCGGGCAGTGGTACTTCCAGCGGTACGTCGAGCACCTGCCGAGCCCCGGGGAGATCGTGCTCTTCGACCGGTCCTGGTACAACCGCGCCGGCGTCGAGCACGTGATGGGCTTCTGCACGCCGGTGGAGCACCGGCGGTTCCTGCACCAGTGCCCGATCTTCGAGCGGCTGCTGGTCGAGGACGGCATCCTGCTGCGCAAGTACTGGTTCTCGGTCAGCGACGAGGAGCAGCACCGCAGGTTCAAGGCCCGCGTCGAGGACCCGATGCGGCGGTGGAAGCTCTCCACGATGGACCTGGAGTCGATCACCCGCTGGGAGGACTACTCCCGCGCGAAGGACGACATGATGGTCCACACCGACATCCCCGAGGCCCCCTGGTACGTCGTCGAGGGCGACGTGAAGAAGGAGGCGCGGCTGAACATGATGGCCCACCTGCTCTCGACGCTGGACTACCGCGAGGTGCCGCTGCCGGAGATCGACGTGCCCGAGCGGCCGGCCTCCACCGGCTACGTCCGGCCGCCGCGCGACCACACGAACTACGTGCCCGACCACGTGGAGGGGCTTCGCTGACCTCGGGCTCGGGGTCCGATCAGGACGACCCGATCCACAGGCTGCTCGCGGATCCGCCTGAGCTGCCCGTGCGGGACGGTCTCGCCGAGATCGTCGCCGCCTTGCGGTCCACCGGGACCGCCGTCGTCCAGGCACCACCGGGGTCCGGCAAGACCACGCTGGTGCCGCCCGCCGTGGCCGGGATGCTCGACGGACGGGTGGTCGTGACCCAGCCCCGCCGGATCGCCGCCCGCGCGGCGGCCCGCCGGCTCGCCCATCTGCTCGACGAGCCGGTCGGTCGGACCGTCGGCTACTCCGTGCGTGGCGACCGCCAGGTCGGCTCCGGCACCCGGGTCGAGTTCGTCACCACCGGCGTCCTGCTGCGTCGCCTCCAGCGCGATGCCGGGCTCCCCGGTGTCGCAGCCGTCGTGCTCGACGAGGTCCACGAGCGCCAGCTCGACTCCGACCTCACCCTCGCGATGCTCCTCGAGGTGCGCGCCCACCTGCGCCCGGACCTCCCGCTCGTCGCGATGTCCGCCACGATCGAGGCCGAGCGCACCGCGGCCGTCCTCGGGGGAACGTCGCCGGCTCCGGTCGTCGCCGTCCCCGCCGCGCTCCACCCGGTCACCGAGATCTGGTGCCCGCTGCCGTCCGGCGTGCGGCGAGCCGACGACCGAGGCCTCACGCCCCGGTTCCTCGACCACGTCGCGGCGTGCGTCCGCCGCGCGCTCGCCGAGCAGGACGGCGATGTTCTGGCGTTCCTGCCGGGGGCCGCTGAGGTCGCGGGCGTCGTTTCCCGGCTGGCCGGCGCGGACGCGGACATCAGGCCCCTGCACGGGCGGCTGCCCCCTCGGGAGCAGGACCTGGCGCTCGCCCCCGGCCCGCGCCGCCGGGTCGTGGTCTCGACCGCCGTGGCAGAGTCGTCGCTGACCGTCCCGGGGGTGCGAGCCGTCGTCGATGCCGGACTGTCGCGCCAGCCCCGCATCGA
Source organism: Nocardia sp. 149-1B (assembly GCF_057747975.1). Lineage (NCBI taxonomy): Bacteria > Bacillati > Actinomycetota > Actinomycetes > Mycobacteriales > Nocardiaceae > Nocardia > Nocardia sp. 149-1B. The sequence goes on along the minus strand of NZ_CM173233.1, from coordinate 2,032,398 downwards.
CCACCGTCGCGGCCTGGCCGGCCTGGTCACGGTGTCCGCCAGCCGGGCGGCAGCCGAGCAACGAGCCGGGCGAGCCGGGCGCGAGGCGCCCGGCTCGGTCTACCGCTGCTGGTCTCCGGCCGAGCACGCACACCTGCCTGCCCATCCCACGCCGGAGATCGCGACCGCGGATCTCACGTCGTTCGCGCTCGAGATCGCGACCTGGGGCAGCCCCGATCCTGCGGGGCTCGCGCTCCTGGACCAGCCACCGGAGAGCGCGATGGTCGTGGCACGGGCGACGCTCGTCGGCCTCGGGGCGATCACCGAGGACGGATCGGCCACCGACCGCGGTCGCCGGATCGCTGAGCTCGGCACCGATCCGCGGCTCGCTCGCGCGTTGCTCGACGGGGCCGGCGTCGTCGGTGCGCGGCGTACGGCGGAGATCGTGGCGCTGTTGTCCGAGGACCTGCGCGCCCCCGGCGCCGACCTCGTGGCCGCGCTGCGGGCGGTCCGTCGCGGCGGGCCCGACCGGACCGCGTGGGCCGCGTCGGCCCAGCGCTTCGAGGCGGCGGTGACCGGCATCGAGCATCGCGCCGCGCCCACCGACGGCCTCACCGATGACCTGGCCGTCGGGCTGGTGGTCGCCCTGGCCCACCCCGACCGGATCGCCCGACTCCGGCCGGGCGGCACGGCGTACCTGATGATGTCGGGCACCGGCGCCGTCGTACCCGCCGGATCGCCGCTCGCGGGACTGCCGTGGCTGGCGATCGCGGACGCGGACCGTCGGCCCGGCGCCCGCGACGCCACCGTCCGCTCGGCCGCCCCGCTTACCGAGGACCTCGCGCTGGAGGCGGCGTCGGCGTCCTGGCAGGAGGTCGAGGAGGTCGCGTGGTCCGAGGACCGGGTCGTCGCCCGCCGGGTGGTCTCCCTGGGGGCCATCGAGCTGTCATCGGCCACGATCGGCGACCCACCTCCCGCGCTGGTGGCGGCCGCGGTCCGGGAGCGGTTGCGCGAGCAGGGCGTGAACGCCCTGCCCTGGAGCGAAGCCGCGACCACGCTGCGGGCTCGACTCGCGTTCCTCCACCGGGCTCTCGGCGCGCCCTGGCCGGACGTGTCCGACGAGGCGCTCTCCGACGCCGTCGAGACGTGGCTAGGCCCCGAGCTCGCCCGGATCCGGGGCGGCCGCGACCTGCGCCGCATCGACGTGCTCGCCGCGCTGCGTCGCCTGCTGCCGTGGCCCGAGGCCGGGCGGCTGGACGAGCTCGCGCCCGAGCGGGTCGAGGTGCCGAGCGGCTCGAGCGTGCGCGTGGACTACGACGCTGAGCAGCCGGTGCTGGCGGTGCGCCTCCAAGAGGTCTTCGGCTGGGCGGCCACGCCACGCCTCGCCGACGGCCGGGTCCCGCTGCTGCTCCACCTGCTCACCCCCGCCCGGCGGCCGGCGGCGGTGACCGCCGACCTGACGTCGTTCTGGGCGAACGGCTACCCGCAGGTGCGCGCCGAGTTCCGCGGCCGCTACCCCAAGCACGCCTGGCCCGAGGACCCGATGACGGCGCCGCCGACGCGCGGCGTACGGCGTCCGCAGCGTTGATCGCCATACTGTGCCGGCATGACCCTCCTCGACAGCTGGACGCACGGCGAGCACACGGCCGACGGGACGACCCATCCGACGTACCGCAAGGGCACCGGTCCCGGGGTGATCGTGATCCACGAGATCCCCGGCCTGACGCCGAAGGTGATCGGGTACGCCGAGGAGCTGGTCGCGGCCGGTTACACCGTGGTGCTGCCGCACCTGTTCGGCACGCCCGAGGCGCCGATGAGCGTCGGCGCGATCGCGAAGGTGCTGCCCCGGGTGTGCGTGAGCAAGGAGTTCACGACGATGGCGACCGGGCAGACCTCACCGATCGCGGTGTGGCTGCGCGACCTCGCCCGCACCCTGCACGACGAGCTCGGCGGTCCCGGCGTCGGGGCACTCGGTATGTGCTTCACCGGCGGGTTCGCCCTGGCGATGATGGTCGATCCGTCCGTGGCTGCGCCCGTCCTCGCCCAGCCCTCGTTGCCGTTCCCCGTCGGCAGGTCCCGAGCCGCGGACCTCAACCTCTCCCCCGCCGACCTGGCTGCCGTCAAGGAGCGGGCCGCCGGTGGTTGCGAGGTGCTCGGCCTGCGCTACGCCGGGGACCGGGCCGTCGGCACCCGGTTCGAGACCCTCTCCCGGGAGCTGGGCGACGCGTTCCTCCGCGTCGACCTCGACGGCAAGGGCCACTCCACCCTCACCGAGCAGCGCTCCGAGGAGGCCGTCGCCCGGGTGCTGACGTTCTTCGGCGACAAGCTCCGGGCTCGACGCGCTGAGCCCGAGGCCGACTAGTCTCGGCGACCGTGGAGCTGAGCCGGCGCGAGGACGTCAACCGCCGCATGCTGCGCGCGCGTGACGAGATGGACCGGCGCTACGCCGAGCCGCTCGACATCCCCACGCTGGCGGCGATCGCCCATCTGTCGGCGTCGCAGTTCGGCCGGGTCTTCAAGCAGGTGTACGGCGAGACGCCGCACCGCTACCTGCAGCGCCGTCGGATCGAGCGCGCGATGACGCTGCTGCGCCAGACCGACCGTCCGATCACGGAGATCGCGTGGGACACGGGGTTCGCCAGCCTCGGGACCTTCAGCGCCACGTTCAGCAGGATCGTCGGCCACTCCCCGACCCGGTTCCGCGAACGCCATGCGCCGGTCGCCGTGCCCTCGTGCTTCATCGCGACCTGGACCCGCCCGCGCGACCCCGCGTAGTCGAGACAGTCGTTTTGGAGAAGCAGGTGCCCGCCCTCGGCACCTAGCGTCGTGGTCATGACCAACAACCACATCACCAGCCTGAACATCCGCTCCCTGCCCGTCCTCGACCAGGACGAGGCACTCGACTTCTACACGACCCATCTCGGGTTCGAGGTCCGCGACGACATCGACCTCGGCTTCATGCGCTGGCTCACCATCGGCGTGCCGGGCCAGGACACCGCACTGTTGCTGGAGCTCGTCGGCGGTCCGCAGCACGACGAGGCCACGGCCGCCCAGGTGCGCGAGCTCGTCACCAAGGGCGCGCTCGGCGGGCTGTTCCTGCTCACCGACGACGTGCACGCGACGTACGCCGCGCTCTCCGGCGCCGGCGTCGAGGTCACTCAGGAGCCCGTCGAGCAGCCCTACGGCACGGACTTCGGCATCCGCGACCCGTTCGGCAACCACGTGCGCATCTCCCAGCCCAACGCCGCGTCGCCGGCCGAGGTCAAGGACGCCTACGAGAACGTCTGACGGTCACGCGGAGAGGATGAGTCCGCTGGTGGGGACACCCGTGCCGGCGGTGACGACCAGGTGGTCGACACCGTCGACCGGGTTGACCGAGGTGCCGCGGACCTGCCGGACAGCCTCGGCGATGCCGTTCATCCCGTGGATGTAGGCCTCGCCGAGCTGTCCGCCGTGGGTGTTGAGCGGGAACTTCCCGTCCACCTCGATCGCTCCGTCGGCGATGAACCCCGGGGCCTCTCCCCTGCCGCAGAAGCCGAGCTCCTCCAGCTGCATCAGCACGTACGGCGTGAAGTGGTCGTAGAGGATGCCCATCCGCATGTCGTCGGGCCCCAGGCCCGACTGTCGCCACAGCTCGCGGCCCACCACACCCATCTCGGGGATGCCGATGTCGTCGCGGTAGTAGGACGTCATCACGAACTGGTCGGCGCCGCTGCCTTGCGCGGCCGCCGCGATGTACGCCGGCTTCTGCCGCAGGTCGCGTGCCCGCTCCGCCGATGTCACCACGAGGGCGACCGCGCCGTCGGACTCCTGGCAGCAGTCGAGCAGGTGCAGCGGGTCGACGATCATCCGCGAGGCCTGGTGGTCCTCGAGCGTGATCGGCTTGCCGAAGAAGAACGCCGCCGGGTTGGTCGCCGCGTGCCGGCGGTCGGCGACGGCCACCCGGCCGAAGTCCTCCGAGGTCGCGGCGTACTCGTGCATGTAGCGGCGCGCCTGCATCGCCACCGTGGCCGCCGGCGTGCCGAGGCCCATCGGGTAGGTCCAGGCGTTGTCGAGTCCGTTGGTGTTGACCTGGGTGGCCGCCGCGACGGAGAACTGTCCGAACCGGCTCTCCGAGCGCTCGTTGAAGCCGCGGTAGCAGACCACCACGTCCGCGACGCCGGTCGCGACCGCCATCGCGGCCTGCTGGACGGTCGCGCAGGCCGCCCCGCCGCCGTAGTTGATGCGGCTGAAGAACCGGAGCTCGGGGATGCCCAGCTCGCGCGCCACCGCGATCTCCGAGGAGGTGTCCATCGTGAACGTCGTCAGCCCGTCGACGTCGGCGGGCGTCAGCCCGCAGTCGGCGAGCGCGTGCTGGACGGCCTCCACCGAGAGCTGCAGCTCGGAGCGGCCGGACTCCTTGGAGAACTCCGTGGCGCCGATGCCGGCGATCGCGGCCTTGCCGCCCAGGCCCAGGGACGGGGTCGTCACCGAGCCACCACCTTCACGGTCCCGGTGACGTGGTCGCCCAGCGAGACCGAGCCGACGACCGCGATCGTGGCGACGCCGTCCTCGACGCCGGTGACCTCGCCGCGGAACGTCAGCGTGTCGTAGGGGTACGCCGGGGCGCCGAGCCGGATCGCGATCCCCTTGAGCTCGGTGTCGTGGCCGAGGGCGTCGACGACGTATCGCTCCACCAGCCCGTTGCTGGTCAGGATGTTCATGAAGATGTCCTTCGACCCGGCCGCCTGGGCGACGTCGCGGTCGTGGTGGACGTCCTGCCAGTCCCGGGTCGCGATCGCGGTGCTCACGATCGTGGTCGGGGTCAGCGGCAGCGACCACTCGGGAAGGGTGTCGCCTTGCTTCATGCGCGCCTCCAGATCGGCAGGGTCAGCTCGTCGTCGATGCGGTTGAAGTCCACCCGCAGCCGCATCCCGATCTCGATCTCCTCCGGTGCGACGTCCAGCACCTCGCCGACCATCCGGACCCCCTCGTCGAGGTCGATCAGCGCGAGCACGATCGGCAGCTCCTTGCCGGGGACCGGCGGGTGCCGGTGCACGACGTAGGAGAACACCGTGCCGGTGCCGGCCGCGACGACGTGACCGCGGTCGAACGCGCCGCACGACGGGCACGCCGGCCCCGGCGGGAAGCGCAGCACTCCGCAGGCGTTGCACTTCTGGACGCGCAGCTCGCCGAGCGCCGTGCCCTCCCAGAAGAACCGCGAGTCCCGCCCGATCATCGGGCGGACGACCGGTGGTTTCGAGGCTCCGTCCGCTCGCACCTCAACCACCGTTGGCCTCCTTCGGGATGAACTTCAGGACGCGGAACAACATGGTCGCCACGACCTCGTCTCCGGAGTACCAGGTGTTGCGGGACGTGACGAAGTAGCCCTCGCCCATCGCGGTGTTCTTCGGCCCCACCACCGAGTCGAGCGCGCTGGTGACCCGCAGCTGCTCGCCGACGCGCAGGTAGCGCTCGTACGTCTGCTCGCAGTTGGTGCCGAGCACCGCGGTGTAGCCCTCGTCGGTCAGGATCTCCGTCATCCGGCTCAGCGGGTCCTCCGGCGGCCGCTTGCGACCCAGGCCGGGCATCGTCCAGACCTGGGCCATCGACGGCGGCGCCTCCCCGGAGCGGAACCGGTCGTTGTCGTAGCCCATCGCGTCGAGCCAGGTGCCGATCGTCGGCTGGTTGACGGGGTACGGCGCGGCCGACTCCGAGGCCTCGCCGAGTGCCTTGATCGCCTCGGCCTGGGCCATGATCCGGTCGTGGCGCTCGTCAGCGATCATCGTGGCACCCGCGGCAGACCGAGACCGAACATCGCGATCAGCTCGCGCTGCACCTCCTGCACGCCACCGCCGAACGTGAGCACGAGGTTGCGCTTGGCCTGGCCGTCCAGGTAGCGCATCAGGTACGCCGTCTCCTCGTCCGAGGGATCGCCGTACCGGTGCACGATCTCGACGAGGTCGGCCGCGAGGTGCTGCACCTCGTCGGCGGCGAACACCTTCGACGACGACGCGTCGCCGACCGAGATCTCACCCACGGCCGCGGCGCGGGCGACCTCCCAGTTGAGCAGCTCGTTGACGCGGAACACCGCGGTCACCTCGCCCATCGTGCGCCGCACGTCGGGCCGGTCGATGACGCCCGCCTTGGTCGCCCAGTCCGCGACCCGGTCGCGCAACCCCTCGAGCCGTCCGGCCGGACCGAGCATCACCCGCTCGTGGTTGAGCTGGGTGGTGATCAGCTTCCAGCCCTGGTTCTCCTCGCCGACCAGCATGTCGACCGGGACACGCACGTCGTTGAAGTACGTCGCGTTGACGTGGTGGGAGCCGTCGGCGGTGATGATCGGCGTCCAGGAGTAGCCCGGGTCGGTGGTGTCGACGATCAGGATCGAGATGCCCTTGTGCTTGGGCGCGTCGGGGTCGGTGCGGCACGCGAGCCAGATGTAGTCGGCCTGGTGACCGCCCGTGGTCCAGAGCTTCTGCCCGTTGACGACGTAGTGGTCGCCGTCGCGTCGCGCGGTGGTGCGCAGCGACGCGAGGTCGGTGCCGGCGTCGGGCTCGCTGTAGCCGATCGCGAAGTGCACGTCACCCTTCAGGATCCGCCCGAGGAACAGGTCCTTCTGCCGCTCGGTGCCGTACCTGATCAGCGTGGGCCCGACCGTCTGCAAGGTGACCGCGGGCAGGTGCACGTCGGCGCGCTGCGCCTCGTTGGCGAAGATCGTCTGCTCGATCTCGCCGAGCCCGTGCCCGCCGTACTCCTGCGGCCAGCCGATGCCCATCCAGCCGTCGGCGCCCATCTGGCGGATCACCCGCTGGTAGGTCTCGCCGTGGCGGTCGACCCCCATCTCCTCGTGCTCCTCGCGCCCGGCCAGACCCGTGAAGTAGTCCCGGAGCTCGGCCTTGAGGGTCCGCTGCGAGGCGGTGAGCTCGAGGTTCTTGGTCGTCGGGTCCTCGAGGGTCACGTCGTCGGGCTGGGCGCCGAGGGCGTGGGTGAGGTCGGTGATCCAGGAGAAGTAGCGGTGCATCGGGTAGGTGACGTCGACGCCCATCCCACCGTGGAGGTGGTGGCAGGTGCGCATCGCGGCCGGCGCCTCCCGGCAGACCCAGTACGCCGCGACCGCGAGGTCGTCGGTCACGTCGAGTCCGGAGCCGATCCGCCACGCGGCGTTCTGCGCGGCCAGGTCGAGCGTGCGTGAGGAGATGTAGACGTCGGCGGCCTGCATGGCGACCGCCTGGAACTCGGCGAGCGCTCGGCCGAACTGCGTGCGGCCCTTGATGTACGCAGCGGTCAGGTCGCGTGCCCCGGCCACGACCCCGGCGGCGGTGAGGCAGAGGCCGGCGATCGCGAGCTCGCGCAGCGTGCGGGCCGCGTCCGCGCCCTCGAGCAGCTCCGCCGGCGCGCCGTCGAGGACGACGGTGTGCTGCGGGGAGCGCATCGAGGACGGCGACTCCAACAGCTGGACGCCAGGACCCTGCGGGTCGACCAGCGCGACGACCGCACGGTCGCCGTCGGTGCAGGACACCAGCAGCCGCGCGGCCCGGTCGGCGTACGTCACCCCGATCTTGCGACCGGTGACGGTGCCGGCTCCGTCAACGAGGGAGTACGTCGTCGTGGGCCGCTCCGGGATGCCTGCGCCGACCTCGCGCAGTGCGGGCGTCAGCAGCTTCTCGCCCGAGGCCACTCCGGGCAGCAGGACCTGGCACTGCTCGGCGGATCCGGCCGCGGCGAGGGTGAGGGCACCGCAGCACAGCGTCTCCCACACCGGCAGCTGGATCGCGCGGGCACCGGTCTCGCGCAGCAGCACGGCGACCTCGGCGAGGCCGAGTCCCTCGCCGCCCTGCTCCTCGGGGACGGCGAGCGCGAGCAGGCCCGCCGAGGCGAGCGCCTGCCAGGTGGCGCCGGCCCCCTCGTCGGACAGGGCATCGCCGGCCCGCGCGAGCGCCTCCGTGACGACCGAGCGCACCGCCTCGGCCGACTCCGCAGCCTCGGCGCCGCCGGCGTCTACCTCGGTGTAACCGTCCTGACCCACGCGCATCTCCTGCCGGTCCTGGGGGTACCTGACGTGCAAAACTGTAACCTGTTCTACTCTAGAACGGTTACGTCCGTCGAGAGGGAGGTCGAGGGTGCACCCACTCTCGCCCGGCGCCCTGGTGCGCCGCCGCTACTACGTACCGCGAGCCCGGATCCCCGCAGGCTCGGTGGTCGAGCTGCCCGGCCGCGGGTCGACGTACGTCACCGACACCCCGGGTCCCAGCCCGGACTCCCCCACGGTGCTGCTGCTGCACGCAGTCGGCTGCACCGGGCTGCTGACCTGGTTCCCCTCGATCGAGCCGCTCTCCCGGCGCTACCGCGTGGTGACGATGGACCAGCGCTGGCACGGGCGCGGCATCCAGTCCCCGGAGTTCTCGATCCACGACTGCGCCGACGACGTCGCCGCCCTGATCGAGACCCTCGACCTGCGCCACGTGATCGTCGCCGGCTTCTCGATGGGCTCGATCATCGCCCAGCGGGTCTGGCGCCAGCACGGCGACGAGATCGACGGACTTGTGCTGTGCGCGACCACCGACCGGTTCCGCTCCTCGGTGGCCGAACGGCTCTTCCACCAGAGCCTGGAGGTCGCGATGGCCGGCGCCCGCGGCGTCTCCCGGTCGCGTACGGCGGTGCGAGCCGCGCGGCAGACCGCGCGGGCGCTCGATCTCGACCCCGAGGACATGCACGACTGGGTGCTCAGCGAGTTCCGGCAGACCAGCCCCTGGGCGGTCGGTCAGGCGGTCGCCGCGCTCGGGCGCCACCACTCACGTCCGTGGCTGGGCCGCATCGACGTGCCCACCGCGGTCGTGGTGACGCTGCGCGACAAGGTGCTGCCGCCGAGCAACCAGATCGCGTTGGCCCGGCGCATCCCCGGCGCCACCATCCACGACATCGACGCCGGCCACGCCTCGTGCGTCTTGGAGTCGGAGCGGTTCGTGCCGGCCCTGATGGAGGCGGTCGACACCGTCAACGCCCGCCGGCGCGACTTCCAGCAGCACAAGACGTTGACCCGCCCGAAACTTTCGGGCGGGTCAACGTGATGTCGCGCGCTTGCGGGGCTTCTTGATCGGAGCGGGGTTCTGGGACGCCGCCACGGCTGCCTCGAGCGCGGCCAGCTCCGCCGGGAACCTCCGCACGAGGTCGTCCACGTCGGGCATCGACTTGCGACACGCGATGATCCCGACGTGCATCCGGCCGTTGTTGGACATCACGGTGATGTTCAGGCCCGCGCCGTGGAAGACCGGACCGAGCGGGTGGAGCGCGAGGATCTGGGCGCCCATGAAGTAGAGCGGGACCGGGGGCCCAGGGACGTTCGAGATCACCAGGTTGTGCACGACCGGGTGCCGCTCGGGAAGCCGGAGCCCGGCGTACGCCCGCACGGCGAGCCCGAACGTGCGGGGCGCGGCGAACTCCGCCCAGTCCTGGAGCGAGTCGGCGCTGATCGCGGAGTGGTGCTCCTTGGCGAACTTGTTGCGCTCGGCCATGTCGCGCAGGCGCTCGAGGGGGTCCTCGGTGTCGGTGCCCAGCTTGGCGAACAGCGCGGAGACCTTGTTGGCCCCGCCCTCGTGCTTGGACTGCTCGCGCACCGAGACGGGCACCGTGGCCAGGAGCGAGGACGACGGCAGCTCGCCCCGGTCCTCGAGGTAGCTGCGCAGGGCGCCCCCGGCGACCGCGAGCACGACGTCGTTGACGGTGGTGCCGGTGGCGTTCTTGACCTGGCGGATCACGTCGAGGTCCAGGTCGGCCAGCCCGATCGCGCGGCTGCTGGTGATCGTGCCGTTGAAGGAGGTCCGCGGCGCGGAGAAGGGCGCCGCCATCGCCGTGCCCTCCCGGGCCCGGCTGATCGTCCTGGTCACCAGCTGCACCGACGGCGCCACCAGGCGTACGGCGTTCAGTGGCCGGGTGACGTTGCTGATCAACGCCCGCCCGAACAGCTCGGTCTGGCTCGGGTCACGCCCGGCCCCGCCGACGTCGCCGGGCGAGAGCATGTCCGCCCCGGGCTCGAGGCTGCACAGGTGAGAGATCAGGTTGGAGCCGGAGACGCCGTCGACGGTCGCGTGGTGCATCTTCGAGAACACCACCACCCGCTCGACTCCCTCGGCGTCGCGGTAGCCCTCGATCACCCACATCTCCCAGAGCGGCCGGGAGCGGTCCAGGGGCAGTCCGGCCAGGTGGCCGGTCAGCTCGGTGAGCTCCTCGTAGCCACCGGGCGAGGGCAGCGCGAGCCGGTGCACGTGCCGGTCGATGTCGAAGTGCCGGTCCTGCACCCAGATCGGGTGGTCGAGCCCCATCGGGACCTTGCGCAGCTTGCGGGTGAAGGCCGGCACGTCGCGCACTCGGGCGTCGATGCCGTCGCGGATGGCGGCGTACTCATAGCCTCCGGGCATCGTCCCCGGGTCGAGCACGATCACGCCGCAGACGTGCATCAGCTGGGCAGGGGTCTCGAGGTAGAGGAAGCTCGCGTCGAGCCCCGACAGCCGCTCCATGTGCCCTCCGCCTTCGACTAGAACTCGTTCTCGCCCCTAACGAGGGACTCACCGTACGCGGCACGGGTGACGGACGTCACGCGATCCACCGCGACCGAGGCCACCGGCAACAGGTTCTACATTTGTCGCATGTCGTTCCTGCGCCGCCAGATCGTGACCGCCGTCATGACCGCGAACGCGATCCGGCCGGTACCGGGCTTCCGGGTCGCGATCCCGTCGTTCATGGCTGGCTGGTTGACCTCCGAGCTCGCCCCGCACCTGATGGCGCTCACCGCGGCCGACACGGTGGCCCACACACGCCGCCGCCGGCGCAGCCGTGCCGGTCTGGTGCTGGCGGCCGCCAACCTCGCCGGACAGGCGTACCTGGTCGACCAGGCGCGGCGGGTCCGCACCGAGGCCGAGGACGCCCTCGTCGAGGGCCTCGGCGCCGACTACGTCGAGCAGCTCGACGCGAAACCGACCCCGGCCGAGCTCGCCGTACCGTGGCGGCGCCTGGTCAACCCGTTCCGGATGCGCGACCTGGCGGTCCGCGTCGACAAGAACATCGCCTACGCGCCCGACCACGGCAAGCGCGGACTGCTGGACGTCTACCGGCCCGCCGAGGGCGACATCACCGGCGCCCCGGTGCTGCTGCAGGTGCACGGCGGCGGCTGGACGATCGGCAACAAGGACCAGCAGGGCCTCCCGCTCATGCACCACCTGGCCGCCAAGGGCTGGGTGTGCGTGGCGATCAACTACCGCCTCGCACCACGCGACCCGTTCCCGGCCCAGATCGTCGACGTCAAGCGCGCGATCGCCTGGGTGCGCGAGCACATCGAGGAGTACGGCGGGGACCCCGACTACATCGCGATCACCGGCGGCTCGGCCGGCGGCCACCTGACCGCGCTGGCGGCCGTGACCGCCAACGACCCGGCGTACCAGCCCGGCTTCGAGGACGCCGACACCAGCGTCGCGGTCGCGATCCCCCACTACGGTGTCTACGACTTCGCCGGCTGCACCGGCCTGCGCAGCGCGGAGCTGATGCGCGACAAGTTCCTCGCGCCCCGGGTGGTCAAGCGCAGCTGGGCCGAGGACCCGGAGGTCTTCGAGGCGGGCACGCCACTGCTGCGGGTCGGCAAGGAGGCGCCGGACTTCTTCGTGCTCCACGGGGCCCACGACTCGCTGGTCTCCGTCGAGCAGGCGCGCCTGTTCGTTCAGCGCCTGCGCGAGGTCTCCGGCGCCACGGTCGTGTACGCCGAGCTCCCCGGCGCGCAACACGCGTTCGACGTGTTCCCCTCGATCCGCAGCCAGCACATCGTGCGGGCGGTCGACCGCTACCTGCACTGGCACTGGAACGGCTGGCGCCGCGAGCGGCAGCCCGCGGGGATCGCCTGACCCGAGCGGAGCTACGAGCGCGGAGCGGAGCTACGAGCGCGGAGCACTGTCGGTGAGGAGCGCTTGCGCCTCGGCCGGTAGCACCACCTGGGTCACCTCGATGTCTTGGTAGTACGGCCGGTAGGGGTCGAACTTCCGCGCGAACTCGGCCTCGTCGGTGGTCTCCCAGAGGCTGTATCCGACGGCTGGATCGTCCTGCCGGCAGTACGTCCATCTCGTGCTGCTGTTGTCGAACTCGTGGTCGGCGATCTTCGTGCCGAACTCGGCCAGCTTGGTCAGGTCCACGCGGACCTTCACCAGATAGAGCATCCCCGATCCCTCCGCAAGCGGCTGCGTTCGAACGGATCCTGATCCGCCAAGCGGGAAGACGCCAGTGACGAAGGTCCTCGAGGCCCGGCCCAGGCGCTCGGACCAGTGGTAGAGCTAGCGCCCATTCTCCGGCGCGGCCGGAGCCTCGACCGGGGTCTCCGATAGGTAGGCGTCCTCGCCGATCGCCAGCAGCACCGGCGCCGCGTCGGCCGGGTCGTCGGCTCCCGGGAGCCGGACCGTCACGGTGACCTCGGTGCCGGCCAGGCCGGCGAGCTCGTCGGCGTTGGTCTCGACGGCCCCGTCGGCGTCGAAGTCCGCGAGGGCGGGGGCCGCGAGCAGGTCGGCGTCACCGACGTCGATCACGAGGTCGTCGAGGCACCAGACCTGCTGCTGGGCGGACGCCTCCTCCGTGTGGCAGACCGCAAGCGTGCCGGTGCGCTCCTCCGAGGCCGGGTCCGGGGTGGGGTCCGGGGTGGGGTCCGGCGTCGGATCCGGCGTCGGATCCGGCGTCGGGTCGGGCGTGGGATGGACGGGCTCGGTGACGGGGTGGGTGACCTGCTCGGCCTCCGGGTGACCGTGCCGCACGGGCTGGACCTGCGGGCCCGCCGCTCCCTGACCACCGGTGACGACCGCTCGCACGTTGACCGGGCCCTCGCCGTACGTCGGCAGCGTGGGCACCTCGTAGTGGCCGGTGCGGTAGGCGCGCTCGACGGCGAGCACCGCCCGGGCGTACGCCGCGGAGGGGTTGTAGCGGAGCACGGCGGCCTGCCGGCCGGCCCAGGTGCCGAGGTCTCCCGGTGCGGCGCACAGGAAGACCGCCGCACCCAGGGCGGCGTCGTCGAGGTCGTCGGCCGAGCGGACGCCGTCGCCGTCGGCGTCCACACCCACCGCGGCCCAGGTGCTCGGCAGGAACTGCATCGGGCCCACGGCCCGGTCCCAGCGCTTGTCCCCGTCGACCAGGCCGGCGTCGGTGTCCCCGACGCGTGCGACCGGGCCTGCACCGTCGAGGGCCACGCCGCGGATCAGCGGCGTCGAGACCCCGTCGGAGCCCAGGACCGCACCGTCGTAGCGCCCGTGGTCCGACTCGACCCGGCCGATGGCGGCCAGGAGCGTCCAGGTGAGCCCGCAGCCGGCGTCGACCTGGCGCATCACCGTGGCCGCGGAGCGGTACGCACCGACGGCGGCGATCGGGAGGTCGAGGTCGGTGACGGCCGAGGCGGTCATCGAGGCCCCGTGGCGCGTCTCGTGGGCGACCTGCCTGGCGTCGGTGGCGGTCGGTGTGACCACCGGGTCGTCGGAGGCGTCCGGCGCGGAGTCGACGGTGATCACCACGTCGCGCACCGGCGGCCGAGGGTTGTTCCCGGGAGCGGACGCAGCAACCACGGCGACCGTGGCCAAGGTCGCGGTGACGCCGAGCACGAGTCGGACACGCCGGTGGAGATGCATGGGTGAGTGGTCGTCCTCAGCTCTGGATGGGTGATCGAGACCAGTCTGTGCCCGACCATCGCCGAGAGTCACCCCCCGGAAGGAGGAGATCTCGACATCCGGCGATCCGGAGCGTGAACGACGGGGGAACAGCGGGGACACCGGGACTCACCGCCGCCGGTGGATCGCGCGGTAGGCCTCGTCGACGCCCCACACGACCAGCGGGAACGTCGCCAGGTAGGCAAGCTCTCCGATCCCGAGGGGCCGGGTGCCGAGGAGGTCCTGGAGGGCCGGCAGGTAGATGACGGTGGCGGCCAGTGCCACCTCGAAGACGATGCCGGCGAGCAGCAGCCGGTTGCTGAGCACGCCGATCGAGAGCAGCGAGACCCGGTCGGTCCGTGCCGCCATCGCGGTCCCGATCTGGCAGGCGACGATCCCGGCGAACGTCATCGTCGTCGCGGTGAGGTAGTCGTCGTGCAGCGGCGTCCCGGTGCCCGTGGCGTCGCCGGGTCGCCAGCCGGCCGTCCACAGGACACCCAGGAACCCGCTGGTCACCAGCAGCGCCGACACGACCCCGAGGACTCCCCATGCCCGGAGGAGCATCTCGCGGTTGATCAGGTTCTCGTGCCGCCTGCGGGGCGGGCGCGACATCAACCCGGGCTCCGCGGCCTCGCGGCCCAGGGCGAGCGCCGGCAGCGTCTCGGTGCCGAGGTCGATCAGCAGGATCTGGGTGACCGTGAGTCCGAGTGGGATCGCGCCTCCGGACAGCGCGAACAGCAGGAACGGGACGATCTCGGGGACCGCGTGGGCGAAGATGTAGAGGATGAACTTGCGGACGTTGTCGTAGACGCGCCGGCCGGCCTCGATGGCTCGCACGATCGTCGCGAAGTCGTCGTCGGTCAGCACCATCGTGGCCGCCTCGCGCGCGACGTCGGTCCCGCTGACGCCCATCGCGACCCCGATGTCGGCCTGGCGCAGGGCAGGAGCGTCGTTGACGCCGTCACCGGTCATCGCCACCACGTGACCCGCCGCCTGCAGCCGGCTCGCGATCCGGAGCTTGTCCTCGGGCGAGCTGCGGGCGAACACGATCTCCTCGCCGCGTGCGAGCAGCGTGTCGAGCTCCCGGTCGGGCATCGCATCGAGCTCGGCGCCGGCGACGACCGTGGCCGGGTCGCCGCCGATCCCCGCCGAGCGCGCGATGGCCGCGGCGGTCGCACCGTTGTCACCGGTGATCACGTGCACGCGCAGGCCGGCGTCGTGCGCCTGTCCCACCGCGGCGGGTACGGCGTCGCGGATCGGGTCGGCGAGCGCCACGAAACCGACGAGCACCAGGTCACGCTCGACGTCCTCACGGCTCGTCGACGCGAGCACGCCGAGATCCCGGGTCGCGCACCCCAGCAGCCGCAGGCCGCGGCCGGCCAGCTCGGGCAGCCGCCGGTCGAGCGACGCCCGCACCGCGTCGGTCAGCGGCACGGTCACGCCCGGCTGGGTCAACATGGTCGCGCAGCGGGCGACGACGGCCTCGGGCGCACCCTTGGTGAGCGCCGTCCGAGTCCCGTCGGCGCCCAGCACCATCACGGACATCAGGCGTAGTCGCGGGTCGAAGTGGAACGTCGCCTCCCGCACCTCCTGGTCGGGCGTCTCCACCGACAGGTGCCGGGCCGCGCCCAGCAGGGCGAGCTCGGTGGGGTCACCGACCCCCGATTCGGGGTCGGCCGTGGTGCAGTTGGTGAGCACGCGCACCAGCGCTGTCGCGACCACCGGGTCGGGCGCACTACGAGCCGTGGCGTCCCAGACACTGTGCAGGTGCATCCGGTTCTGGGTGAGCGTGCCGGTCTTGTCGGTGCAGATCACGTCGGTCGAGCCGAGGGTCTCCACGGCGCTGAGTCGTTTGACCAGGCCCCCGCGCTTCGCCAGGTCGGCCACCCCGACGGCGAGCGCCAGCGTGATCGTCGGCAGCAGCCCCTCCGGGACGTTCGCGACCAGCAGGCCGATCGCGAACACCGCGGCCTCGGTGAAGCTCAGGCCCGCGAGCATGCCCAGTGGCAGGAACGCGACGCCCACACCGACCGCGACGCCGGCGATCATCCAGGCGACCCGGCGTACCTGCCGCTCCAACGGACTCGACTCGTGCCCGGCGCGGCTGCTCAACCCCGCGATCCGGCCGAGCTCGGTGTCCATGCCGGTGTGCACGACCACGGCCAGGCCCTCGCCCGAGATGCAGGTGGTGCCCGACAGCACGATGTTGCGGGCCTCCACCAGCCGGGAGGTGCCGTTGAGCCCAGCCTCACCGGCCGCCCGGAGCGCCGGCTGGGACTCGCCGTTCATCGCCGAGAGGTCGACCTCGAGCGCACCCTCGACGAGACGGGCGTCCGCGCAGATCGACTCGCCCTCCTCGACGACGACCCGGTCGCCGGGGACGATGTCGCGGGCATCGACCTGGATGCGGTGCCCGCCGCGGACGACCAGCGCCTGCTGGGGCAGGTAGGCGCTCAACGCGGCCACGGCGTGCTCGGCGTGCCGCTCCTGCACGAGTGCGAACACCGCGTTGAGCGCTATCACCGCGATGATCGCGACACCCAGCGTGAGCCCCTGCGTCGTCAGCGCCAGCGCGGCGGCCACCCACAGCAGCAACGCCAGCGGGTGGACGAGCTGGCGCAGCAGGGCCGCGAGGAGCGAGGTGCCCCCGGTCGCGCTCAGCAGGTTGGGGCCCACCTCCGCGAGGCGCCGTGCGGCCTCTTCGGGGGTGAGCCCCTGTCCATCGGTCTCGAGCCGGGCGAGCAGGTCAGGCAGCGGGTCCAGCAACGGGTCGGTCGTCACGACGCCCATGACCCCCAGGCTGCTCTCCCCTGGCGTCGAACCCCAGGGTCCTAGGGCCCGAGGACCCTGGGTCAGCGCGGCAGGCCGAGGATCCGCTCGCCGGCGACGTTGCGCAGGATCTGGGTCGTGCCGCCCGCGATCGACAGGCAGCGGGTGTTGAGCATCTCCCACACGTCCGCGCGCACCGCCTCGTCGTCACCGAGCACCACCCGGGCGCCGTGCAGCGACACGACGAGCTCGGCGCCGTCCTGCCGGTTGCGTACGCCGAGCAGCTTGGCGACGCTCGACTCCGCACCCGGCCCCTGGCCGGCCAGCGAGCGCAGCGTGGAGCGCACGCCCAGCAGCGAGCAGACGGTGGCCAGCGCGATCGAGTGGCCGACCGCGACCCGTTGGGCGCCGCTGACCCCCGCCGTGGCGAGCTCGATGGCCCGTTCGGTGCTGGTGCTGAGCCGGCTGGTCGCCATCGCGACCCGCTCGTTGGCAAGCGTCGTCCGGGCCAGCCGCCACCCGTCGTCGACCTCGCCGACCACCATCTCGTCGGGCACGAACACCTCGTCGAGGAACACCTCGTTGAACAGCGCCTTGCCGGTGATCTCGCGCAGCGGCCGCACGTCGATGCCCTCGCTGTTCCTCATGTCGACGAGGAAGTAGGTGATGCCCTTGTGCTTGGGGACGTCGGGGTTGGTGCGCGCCAGGCAGATGCCCCAGTCGGCGCGCTCGGCCACGGAGGTCCAGACCTTCTGTCCGGTCAGCTTCCAGCCGCCGTCGACCTTCTCGGCGCGGGTGCGCAGCGAGGCGAGGTCGGAGCCGGCGCCGGGTTCGGAGAACAGCTGGCACCAGACCAGCTCACCGCGCAGCGAGGGCTCCACGAACCGCTCGCGCTGCGCGTCGGTGCCGTGCTCGAGGATCGTCGGTACCGCCCAGCCGGCGATCACGATGTCAGGGCGGGTGACCCCGTTGCGCGCCAGCTCCTGGTCGATGACGACCTGGGTGACGGCGTCGGCGCCGAGCCCGTACGGCGCGGGCCAGTGCGGGGTGAGGTAGCCGGTCTCGACGAAGTCCGCCCGCTGCCCCTCCGCCGGCAGCGCGGCGATCCGCTCGACGTTCGCGCGGACCTCGGCGCGGATCGCCTCGTCGCGCCCCTCCAGATCGAGCTGCACGCGCCGGCGTACGCCCGCCACCGCGGCGGCGGTGAGCCGCTCGGCCGCGTCGTCGCTGCCGCCCAGCAGCGCGCGCAGGGTCAGGGCGCGGCGCAGGTAGAGATGGGCGTCGTGCTCGAAGGTGAACCCGATGCCGCCGAGCACCTGGATGCAGGACTTCGCGACCTCGACCGCACCGTCGAAGCACACCGCCGCGGCGACGTCGGCGGCGAATGCCCACTGCCCGTCCTCGTCGCTCGCCGCGGAGGCCACGTCCCAGGCGGCCGCGGTCACGGACTCCGCGGTCTCGAGCATCTCCGCGCACAGGTGCTTGATCGCCTGGAAGCTGCCGATCCGCTGCCCGAACTGCTCGCGGACCTTCGCGTAGTCGACCGCGGTCGCAAGGCACCAGCGCGCGACGCCCGCGGCCTCGGCGGCCGCCAGCGTCACGGCGGTACGCCGGACCAGGTCGGTCGTGACGTCCACCGAGGTCCCGGCGTCGGCGGCGCGCACCTCGAGCCGGCCGAACCGCCTGGTCAGGTCGAGCCCGGTGGCCTCGGTCACCTCGACGGCCTCGCGCGGCAGCAGCCGCCACCCGGCGCCGGTCTCGGTGAGCACGTGGGTGGCCGACGGCGCGTCCCAGAGCAGGTCGCCGAGCGCGAGTCCCACGACGCCATCGGCGGGGAGCCCCCCGAGCACGCCGGCGGCCACGGCAGGCCCGAGCAGCGGACCCGGCACCAGCTCGTGAGCACAGGCCTCGAGCGCCACCGCGATGTCGAGCGTGGTCCCGCCGCCGCCGCCGGCCGCCTCGGGCAGCCCGATCGTGGGGACGCCCATCTCGACCAGCGCGCTCCAGGCCGCGTCGAACCTCGCGGCCGGGTCCTCCTCCGCGGCGCGGGCCAACTCCCGGCCCCGCAGGTCCGCGGCCCACTTGCGCAGGCTCGAGGCCAGCTCGACGTGCTCGTCGGAGATCCCGATGGACATCCCCACCTCTTCCTGACGTTGACCCGCCCGAAACTTTCGGGCGGGTCAACGTGCGACCGGGCCCGAACTAGAACGTGTTCCAATCCTACTAGAGTGGACCGGTGACCGACGACTGGCTGAGCCACGCCCTGGCAGCGAAGGGCTTCATGCCCGAGGACGAGGGGATGCTGCTGCACCGGGTGGCGCTCGAGCGTCTCCCCCACGGCCCCGCGCTGGAGGTGGGCACCTACTGCGGCAAGTCCGCGATCTACCTCGGTGCCGCTGCCCGTCAGGTCGGCGGCCCCCAGGCAGTCGTGTTCACCGTGGACCACCACCGCGGGTCGGAGGAGAACCAGGCCGGCTGGGAGCACCACGACGCCTCGCTCGTCGACCCCGAGACCGGGCTGATGGACACCCTGCCGGTGTTCCGGCGCACGATCGCCCGCGCCGGCCTGGAGGACCAGGTCGTCGCCGTCATCGGCCGCAGCACGACCGTGAGCGCTCACTGGCGCACGCCGCTGTCGATGCTGTTCATCGACGGCGGCCACGCCGAGGAGCACGCGCAGAACGACTACACCGGCTGGGCGCACTGGATCATGCGCGACGGCCTACTGGTGATCCACGACGTGTTCCCGGACCCGGCCGACGGCGGGCAGCCGCCGTACCACGTCTTCCTGCGCGCGCTCGAGAGTGGCGCCTTCACCGAGGTGGAGGCGCTGGGCTCGATGCGGGTGCTGCGGCGGACGTCCGGTCAGGCGGGCGAGGTCGTCGGCTGAGGGCAGCCGCACTCGAGCGCGAGCTCGGCGAAGTGCGGCGCCAGCGAGGTGCCGCGATAGATGCCGGACCCGGACGTGCCGTGCCCGCGCACCTCGCCGAGCGCGTCGACGGCGAGGATGACCGCTGCGGCGGTGTACGTCGTGTGCTCGACCGGCCAGTAGACGTTGCGCGGCTCCCCCTCGGGCGCGCTGGCCGGGTCACCGTAGACCCATCCCGTCCAGTAGCGCCCGTCGCTCTCGCGCAGGTGCTGCATGTCGGCCAGCAGCGTGAGTGCCCGTCGGTGGTCGCCGAGCCCGTCGAGCGCCATCGCCAGCTCGCAGGTCTCGGCGCCGGTGACCCACGGGTTGGAGTCGACGCAGTGGATGCCCATGCCGGGGACGACGAACTCGTCCCATCGGCTCTCGAGCAGCTCGAAGGCGTCGCGACCGCGCACCGCGCCGCCGAGCACCGGGTAGTACCAATCCATGGAGTACGTCGACTTGTCCTCGAACAGGTCGCGGTGCTCGCGCAGCGCGTGGCCCAGGCGGCCACCGGCGAGCTCCCACTCCGGCTGCGGGTCGTCGAGCAGGTCGGCGAGCGCGACCCCCGCGCGCAGCGAGTGGTAGATGCTCGAGCACCCGGCAAGCAGCGCGAACGACTCGGTCGGCGTCCAGTTGATGCCCCCGAACGGCAGCTGCTGGGAGACGACCCAGTCGAGTGCGGCGCGGACGCTGGGCCAGTACTGCTGGACGAACCCGATGTCGCGGCGCACCAGCCAGTGGTGCCACACGCCGACCGCGAGGTAGGCGCTCATGTTGACCTCGCCGCGGTCGTCGTCGACGACACCGCCCACGATCTTCATCGGAACCGAGCCGTCGGCACGCTGGATCGTCGGGACCCACGCGTAGGCCCGCTCGGCGGCCTCGACCTGACCGCCGACGAGCATCGCCATGGCGGCCTCGACGTGGTTCCAGACGTCGGTGTGCTCGCCGGTGGTCCACGGCACCGAGCCGCAGTTCTCCTGCATCGCCGCGATCGTCGCCGCGGTCTCGGCGACCTGCTCGGCCGTGATGATGCCCTCAACGTACGGGACGCGCGCCAGCGGCTCAGCCATGGACCGGCTTGCGGAAGTAGAGCACCATGCTCTTGCCGATCAGCGGGTCGAGCACCTTGCCGGCGAGCTGGAGCGCCTTGGGCTGCTTCATGATCTCCCAGACCAGCAGCTTGTGATAGGTCCGCGCGAGGACGTGCTCGTCGTTGGTGACACCGACGGCGCACTTGATCCACCAGTACGGCGCGTGCAGGCCGTGGGCGTAGTCCTTGCCCTCGAAGACCATCGCGTCGCCGGGCTCGCCGTCGTTGAACTTGCCGGCCTTGGTGACCTTGTCGATGAGCTCGTGGTCGGTGTAGATGCGGATGTGCCCGCCCTCGGCGTTGTGGTAGTCGTCGGACAGCCGCCAGTTGATGACCTCGGGGAGCCAGCGCGGCACGGAGATCGCCAACGTGCCACCGGGGCGCAGCACCCGGACGAGCTCCTTGATGGCGTCGACGTCGCGGTGGATGTGCTCGAGCACCTCGGCGGCGACGATGCGGTCGAACTCACCGTCCGCGAACGGCAGCTCGAGGGCGTCGCCCTGCTTGATGTCGGCGCTGGCACCCTCGGGCACCTCGCCGTTCTCCTTCATCGCACCGAAGATCTCCAGCACGCCGGCGAGCTCGTCGGCGTCCATGTCGAACGCGACCACGTCAGCACCGCGGCGATACATCTCGAAGGCATGCCGGCCACCGCCGGCGCCCATGTCGAGCACCCGCTCCCCGGGACGCAGCCCGAGCCGGTCGAAGTCAACGGTCAGCACGCGTGGTCTCCTTCTGCTTCTCGGACCGGTAGTCCTCGATCACTTCCTCGTACGCCGCCGCGACCTTCTGGGCGACGGCCCGCCAGCTGAACAGCTCCTCGACGCGCTTGCGGCCCGCGGCGCCGTACCGTGCCCGCCGCTCGGGGTCGTCGAGCAGCGCGGCGATCGCGTTGGTCAGCTCGCCGACGTCACCGGGGGTGACGAGGTCGGAGCAGAGGCCGTCCGGGCCGACGACCTCGGGGATCGCGCCGGCGCGCGAGACGACCAGCGGGGTCGCGCAGGCCATCAGCTCGGCGGTGGGCAGCGAGAACCCCTCGTAGAGCGAGGGCACGCAGGCGATCTCGGCCGAGCCCATCAGCTCGACGAGCTCGGCGTCGCTGACGCCGTGCACGAAGCGCACCGCGTCGCCGATCGAGAGCTTGTCGATGAGGCGCTCGGTGCGACCGCCCGGCGTGGGCTTGGTGACGAGCAGCAGCTCCAGATCACGCTCGGTGCGCAGCTTGGCGAACGCCTCCAGCAGGGTGGCGATGCCCTTCATCGGCGCGTCCGCGCTCGCCATCGCGAGGATCCGGCCCGGGACGCGCGGCTTGGTGGGCGGCACGAACCCGTCGTCGACGCCGAGCAGGATGACCTGCATGCGGTCGGGGTCGACGCCGAAGTCCTTGACGATGTCGCGCTTGGAGGTCTCCGAGGGGGTCATGATCTTGCGCGCCTGGCGGGCGACGCGACCCTGCATCCTCAAGAAGCCGTACCAGCGGCTGAGCGTGAACTTGCGCCACGGGTTGCGGGTCGCTCCGATGTCGATGCGGCGGTCGAACGTGATCGGGTGGTGGAGCGTGGTGATCAGCGGCAGCCCCATCTTCTCGATCTCGAGCAGGCCGTAGCCGAGCACCTGGTTGTCGTGCACGATGTCGAAGTCCTCGACCCGCTCGCGCAGCGCCCGGGCCGCGCGCAGGCTGAACGTCTTGGGCTCGGGGAACCCCGCCGCGCACATCGTGGCGAACTCCTCGACATCGATGCGGTCGCGGAACTCCTTGAGCTTGGGCACCCGGAACGGGTCGGGCTCGCGGTAGAGATCTAGGCTCGGGAGCTTCGTGAGCGTCACGCCCTCGTCGAGCTCGGGGTAGGGCTGCCCGGAGAACACCTCGACGGAGTGCCCGAGGTTGGTGAGCTCCCGGCTCAGGTGCCGGATGTAGATGCCCTGTCCGCCGCAGTGGGGCTTGCTCCGGTAGGACAACAGTGCAACCCGCATCCGCACCCTCTCTCTCGTCCCCCGGGATACGGGGGGATGGCCGGATGCGTGGGACACGCCGTGCCGGACTAACTGGAACGTGTTCCTATTTTATCCTACGCATTGGTAGCGTAGCCGCCGATATGCATGGGGCAGTCGCCAGTCCCTAAACTCGAGCGGACCGGGGTCGTCCCGATTCACTATCAACCCGTCAGGGGGTCCGTGTGAGCAGCGCCAACTCGCTGGCCGTCGAGGACCTGGGCTCCGCCGCCCAGCGCGACCGTCGCAAGCGCATCCTCGACGCGACCATCGCCCTGGCCTCGCAGGGCGGCTTCGACGCCGTCCAGATGCGCGCGGTCGCCGAGCAGGCCGACGTCGCCCTCGGGACGCTCTACCGCTACTTCCCCTCCAAGATCCACCTGCTCGTCTCGGCCCTCCAGCGGGAGTTCGAGCGCACCGAGTCCGCGCTGCGCGACCGGCCCGTGGACGGCGACACCACCGCCGAGCGAGTCATCACGGTGCTCAAGCGCACCACCCGCGGCATGCAGAGCGACCCCAAGCTCACTGAGGCGCTGACCCGGGCGTTCATGTTCGCCGACGCCTCCGTGCAGGCCGAGATCCACCAGGTCGGCATGCTGCTCACCTCGATGCTGACTCGCGTGATGCGTCCCGACGCCCACGACGAGCTCACCGAGGAGGACGTCGCGATCGCCAAGGTGATCGGCGACGTGTGGCTCTCCGCGCTGGTCGGCTGGGTCACCGGTCGCAACTCCGCCGCCGAGACCGGTCAGCAGATCGAGGTCGCGGTCAAGCTCCTCCTGCGCGACTGATCCTCCCGCCCGGTGGGTACCCGTCGGGCATGTCTACCGACGCCATCGTCATGCTCAAGGACGACCACAAGGAGATCCTGCGCGCCTTCCGCGACTTCGAGTCGGCGGGCGAGGACGCCGTGAAGACCAAGGGCAAGCTCGTCGACAAGATCATCGAGCTGCTCACGGTGCACACCTACATCGAGAACGAGGTCATGTACCCGCGGGTGCGTGAGCTGGTGCCCGACCTCGAGGACGACGTGCTGGAGTCCTACGAGGAGCACCACGTCGCCGACGTCCTGGTCATGGAGCTCGCCGCGATGAAGCCCGACGACGAGCGCTTCACCGCCAAGACGACGGTGCTCATCGAGAACGTCCGCCACCACATCGAGGAGGAGGACGAGTGGTTCCCGCAGGTGCGCGAGGCGCTCGGCCGCAAGACCCTCCAGGAGATCGGTGCGGAGATGGAGCAGGCGCGAGCCAAGGCGCCCCGGCGGCCCTCGCAGCCCAGCGCACTGAAGAAGACGATCGACGCAGTCATCGCCTGATCGAGCCTCGACCTGCGATACTGGGGTCGATGACTACTTCAGCAGGGGCACGGCGACACCTGGCCAGCAGCCCGTTCCGACCCGACCCCGTCCCGACGATCGAGACCTACGCCGTGGGTGACCTGGTCTCCCACGACTCCTACGGGATGGGACGCGTCACCCACGTGGACTCCGCGGCGGTGATGGTCGACTTCGGGCAGCAGACGGTGCGCGTGACCAGCCCCTTCGCCAAGATGGGCAAGCTCTAGCCCTGACGGACCTCGACGACCCGGTCGGAGCGTCCCTGCGTGGCCCCCACGGTCACCTGGCGCGCCGGCAGGGCCGAGTGCGGGCGTACGCCGGTGACGTGGCCACGTTCGTCGCCGTCCCGCCCGACCCGGCTCCCGAAGACTGGGACGACCTGGCCTGGCTGCTGGGCCCGGGTGGGTTCGCGGACCTCTTCAGCTCCCCGGTGATGCCCCCGCCGCACTGGCCGCCCGTCTTCTCGATGGCCGGCGTGCAGATGGTCGGCCCGACGAGCCCGCTCGGGGGCGCAGATCCGCTCGCCGAGGTCGTCGAGCTCGGGCCGATCGACGTGCCGGACATGCTGGCGCTGGCCCGCCGTACCTCTCCGGGACCGTTCTGGCCCCGCACCATCGAGATGGGCCGTTACGTCGGCGTCCGTGACGGCGACGCCCTCGTGGCCATGGCCGGCGAGCGCCTCCACCCACCGGGCTGGACCGAGATCAGCGCCGTGTGCACCGCGCCCGAGGCGCGCGGACGCGGCCACGCCGCGGCGCTGGTCCGCGAGCTCACCGCCGGCATCGCCGACCGGGGTGAGCGTGCCTTCCTCCATGTCGTCTCCGACAACACGGCCGCGCGCGGCCTCTACGAGCGCCTCGGCTTCGAGGTGCGGCGCGAGGTCGTCTTCCACGGCTCGCGCGTTCCCGGCTGAGCCGCCTCCTGCGCCCGACCCGGCCTGGGTCAGCTGCCGCCGGCCGGCAGCGCCTCGAGCATGATCTCGGGGTTGTCGCGGGCGGTGACCATCGCCCGCCACTGGTCGACGAACAGCGCCATCCGGGTGCCGTCGCTGCGCTCGAGGACCTCGACGCCCCGCATGCCGGAGAGCGCCGCGGCGCCCGCCGCGTCGGTACGCCGGGCCACCTGGTAGTCGAGCCGGGAGAACCGGATGGGCGAGTTGAACTCGTTGGTCATCCGGTCCTCGACGACCTCGAACTGCATCGGTCCGACGGCTGCGAGGACGGGGTTCTGGTCCCCACGCAGGTCCGAGCGCAGCACCTGGACCACGCCTTCCTGGTCGAGCTGCTCGATGCCGCGACGGAACTGCTTGAAGCGGCCGATGTCCCCGGCGCTGGCGGTCACGAAGTGCTCCGGGGCGAAGCTCGGCACGGGCGGGTACGCGATGGGCTCCCTGACGTACACCGTGTCGCCGACCCGGAGCGCCTGGGCGTTGACGAACCCGATGATGTCGCCGGCCTCGGCGGTCTCGACAGCGGTGGTCTCGCGCCCGAAGACGGACTGGGCGAACTTCGTGGTGAACGGCTTGCCGGTGCCGGCGTGGGTGACCACCATGCCGCGCTCGAAGGTTCCCGACACCACGCGGGCGTAGGCCAGGCGGTCGCGGTGGGCGGCGTTCATGCCGGACTGCACCTTGAACACGAACGCGCTGAAGTCGTCGTCGACCTGCCGGACCGTGCCGTCGACGCTCTCGGTCGCGCTCGGGCCAGGCGCGAGGTCGAGGAGCAGGTCCAAGAGCTGCGCGACACCGAAGTTCTGGAGCGCGGAGGCGAACATCACCGGGGTGGTCTCACCCGCCAAGAAGCGCAACTGGTCGTGGTCGGCCTCGTCGAGGGCGAGCAGCTCGTGCTCCTCGACCGCCTCCGCCCAGGTACGCCGGTCGTCCTCCGGCACCTGGTCGGAGGAGAGCCGCTGCTCGGGGGCCCGGGTGGCGCCACCGGCGGTGCGGGTGTACTTGACGTACTCCCCCGTGCGCCGGTCCAGGACGCCCCGGAAGTCGCCCGCCTCCCCCACCGGCCAGGTGAGCGGCGTGGGCCGGAGCTTGATCTTCTCCTGGATCAGGTCCATGAGCTCGAGCGCCGAGAGTCCGGGCCGGTCCCACTTGTTGATCACCGTGATCACCGGGATGCCGCGCAGCGCGCACACCTTGAAGAGCTTGAGCGTCTGCGGCTCCAGGCCCTTGCCCGCGTCGACCAGCATCACCGCGGAGTCGACCGCCGACAGCACGCGGTAGGTGTCCTCGGAGAAGTCACTGTGCCCGGGGGTGTCGACGAGGTTGACCACGTGGTCCCGGTAGACGAACTGCAGCGCGGCCGAGGTGATCGAGATGCCGCGCGCCTTCTCCATCGCCATCCAGTCCGACACGGTGGCGCGCCGGTCGCCCTTGCCGTGGACGGCACCCGCCTCGGTGATCACCCGCGCGTGCAGCGCCAGCGCCTCGGTGAGCGTCGACTTGCCCGCGTCGGGGTGGCTGATGACGGCGAACGTACGGCGGGGGCGAGTGTCGGACACTGCGCGAAATCTACCGGCTCGACCGACAGAGCCTCTCTTCGCCGACCTCCGATCACACCGAGCAGCCAGCGCGCGGACCGAGTAGACGTACTCAGGCCGCGAGCGCCGACGACTCTGACACTGGACTCATGGTTCGCGCCTCCGCCGTTCGCAACACGCCTTCTCGTCTGCTGACCATCGGCCTCTGGACCTCAGCCGGCATCGGTCTGCTCGTCGTCGCACTCGGCCTGGGAGCCATCGTGCAGGACCGGCGCATCCAGGGCGAGGACTGGGACGGAGTCGGCCAGATCCTCGGCGCCATCGCGGTGACCGGCGGCCTGGTGTGGGCGACCCCCCACGTGATCCTGGCGCTCTGGTTGGCCCGGGCTCGACGACATGCCCAATCCCTGACACCGATCGCTGCCGCGGGCCTCGCCCTGGACGGGGGGCTGCTGTTCCTGCTGCTCTCCTACGAGGCGGCCGGCGGAGCCGCGCTGACCACCCTGATCGTGCCCATCGGTGCATGCGCCCTGGTCCTGATGGCGGGAGCCCTCGTGCTGTGCGGGTCGGACGTGCCCAGGGGTCCCTGAGCGCGACGGGAGACTCGCACTCGCCTCAGCCCGCGAGGTGACCCCAGGCGGAGCCGATCTCGCTCCAGGGGCCGGCGGCGGCGACGGTGCCGTCGACGAGGACGACAACCCGGTCGGCGCGGGCGAGGGCGGACCGCTTGGCGGACGCGCCGACGACGGTCGTACGCCGTTCGCGCAGCGCGTCCCACAGCTCGATCTCGGTGGCGGCGTCGAGCGCGCTGGAGACGTCGTCGGCGAGCAGCAGCTCCGCGTCGGCCGCCAGCGCCCGCGCGAGCGCGAGGCGCTGGACCTGACCTCCGGAGAGCCGCACGCCGCGGTGCCCGACCAGGGCGTCCTTGCCGCCGGCCTCCTCGATGTCGCGATCGAGCCGGGCGGCGGCGACGGGGTCGTCGAAGGCCCGCCGGTGGCTGAGCAGGACGTTGTCGGAGAAGCTCCCGGACAGCACCCGCGGCACCTGGGCGACGTGGGCGACCTGGGCGGGCCGCAGGAAGCCCTGGGGGTCGGTGACCTCCTGGCCGTTCCAGCGCAGCCCGCCGGAGTGCTCGATCAGGCCCGCGAGCGCCGAGAGCAGGCTGGACTTGCCCGACCCGACCTGGCCGACCAGCAGCACCAGCTCGCCGGCCTCCACGGTGAGGTCGATGCCGGTGACACCGATCGTGCCGTCGTCGTGGATCGCGGAGAAGCCCGACAGCTCCAACCGCTCCAGCGGCACGCGCTGCACCGGCGCAGGCTCGGGCGCCTCGCCGCGGACGAGGTCGACCCCCGGCGGCAGGTCCATGAGGTCGGCGCCGGCGGCGAACCGGCTGGTCTCCTTCTGCCAGGCGCGGGTGCCGGGGGCCTCGGTGACGACCATCCCGGCCACCCGGCCGAACCAGTCGAAGCCGCCGACCGCGTTGGCCACGAGCAGCGCGATCGCGAGGCTCCACCCGTCGGCGAAGTAGATCGCCCACGCCGTCACCACGCCGCTCTGGACCATCACCATGGGGACGCCGTCGAGCACGGCCTGCACCCGGTGCTCCTTGACCGCGGCCGCGACGCGGCCCGAGTCGACGCGACGGAGGTGGGCGTGCACCTCGGGGATCGCCGCCGCGAGCTTGACGGTGCGCACCGAGTCGAGCGCCGAGACCAGGGCGCGCCCGAAGCCCGCCCGTGCGGTCGAGGAGGCGGCCGCCGAACGGCCCGCGATCGGCCGTCCCACCGTCGAGGCCAGCGCCGAGGTGAGCATCACGGCCAGCAGGACCGCCCCGGCCATCCAGGTGCCGGCCAGCACCGCGGTCACACTCGCGATGATCAGGCCGTTGGTGAAGTCGACCCACCGGTCGGCGTACCGCGCGAAGCGGTCGGCGTCCATCGACCGGGCCACCACCTCACCGGGTGGGGTGCGCGCGAGCCGCCGCTCCTGGGTCTGGCCGTGGAGCACGGCCATCCGCGCACGCAGCATGACCTCGATCCACCAGCGCGGGTAGCGGTAGAAGGCGTTGGCCAGCAAGACCGGCGCGGCGAGCAGGCTGAGCACGACGGCGCCGGTGAGCCACGTGGGGCTGCCGCCCTGGCGCAGGTCCTCGACGACGCGTCCCCACAGCAGGCCCGTGACGGCGCCCTGGGCCCCGGTGACAGCGGAGAGCAGGAACAGTACGGCGCCGAGCACGCCCCACGCCGGCCGCACCGCGAGCGCGTGGGCGATCCCGCGCGCCAGCGACGGCCCGGTGCCGACCTCGTCGACCTCGGGCGGCGGACCGGAGCGCCGGCGCACGCCCACACCGCTCGCCTCGGCCTCGGAGAGCTCGGCAGCGGCGCTCCCCCGGGCGTCGACGCCCTCCCCGGCGGGCAGGTCGCCGCCGGGCTCGGTGCGGCTGGCGTCGAGGAGGTCACGGAACCGCCCGGCGACCCCGGCCAGCTCGACGCGCGGGCCCGCCTGGACCACGCGACCTCGGTCGAGGACCGCGACGAGCGGCGCCCGCTCGATCGTGGAGAGCCGGTGCGCGACGAGGATGCCGGTCCGGTCGGCCAGCAGCCGGTCGGCCGCCGCGACCACCCGGAGCTCGGTGAGCGGGTCCATGCGCGCGGTGGCCTCGTCGAGGACGACGACCCGCACGTCGCGCACCAGCAGCCGCGCGAACGCCACGAGCTGCTCCTCCCCCGCCGACAGCGAGGTGCCGCCGGGCCCGAGCAGCGTGTCGAGGCCGCCGGGCAGGCCCGCGACCCACGCGTCGAGGCCCAGCTCGACCACGGCCGCCTGCACCGTGGCGCGCGGGACGTCCGCGAACAGCGTGATGTTCTCGGCGAGGGTGCCCGCGAGGATCTCCGTGCGCTGGGTGACCACACCGACCGCGCGGCGCAGGACCTGCAGGTCGAGGTCGCGTACGTCGGCACCGCCCAGGAACACCGTGCCGCGCGGTGGCTCCATCGCCCGCGACACGAGGGCGGCCAGCGTCGACTTGCCCGAGCCGGTGCGACCGACCAGCGCGATGGTCTGGCCCGCCGGGACCCGCAGGCGGATGTCCTGGAGCGCGAAGGCACCCTCGGCGTACGCGAAGTCCAGGCCGCGCAGCTCCAGGTCGAGCGGACCCTCGGGAAGCAGGCCGCCGCCCTCGGGCTCCGGCGGGACGGCGAGCATCTGGCGCAGCCGGATCACCGCGCCGAGCCCGGCCTGCAGGTCAGGCAGGTGGTTGGCCGCCATCGCGATCTGCCCGACGAACGTCGAGGTGACCAGGAACAGCGTGACGACCTGCGCGACCGACAGGCTGCCGGCTGAGGTGAGGGCGACGCCGGCGATGGCGATGCCGGCGAGCAGCGCGTGCAGCAGCAGACCAGCACGCCGGACCAGGCGGCTCTCGACGTCGACGACCGCGCGGAACTTGGTGTGGACGTCGGCGGACAGCCGCGCGACGCGGCGCAGCACATGGGCCTGGCCCAGGCTGGTGCGCAGGTCATCGCGCCCGGCGATGCCCTCCTCGAGCACGGCGGCGTGGTCGGTCCACGCCATCTCCTCGACGACCTTGCGCCGCGAGATCTCACCGAGCAAGGAGCGGATCGCCAGCCAGGTGACGCCCGCCAGCAACGGGAAGAGGACGAACGACGGCCACCAGGTGAGGCCGGCGACGATCCACATCGGCAGGGCGCCGAACAAGGTGCGGGCGAGCATCCAGATCTGCCAGCGGACGAGGTTGCCGACCTCGTGGGTGTCGTCGTCGATCCGGTCGAGGACCTCGCCGACCGCCTGCTCGCTGAGCGCGGACAACGGCTGGCTCAACGCCGCGCGCAGCAGGTCCTCGCGGAGCAGGCCCTCCGCGCGGTCCGAGCAGCCCACCCACGCGACCTTGCCGACGGTGTCGACGACGGCCGCGCCGACCAGACAGAGCGCCAGCAGCCAGACCAGGCCCCGGGTCGGGTCCTCGGCGAGACGCCCCGCCACGACCGTGCCCAGGGTCATCCCGACCGCGGCCACCGCCGAGGCGCCGAGCGCGGCCATCGCGACCGGGCTCTTCAACCGCCGCGGGCCGATCCTGCGGGACGGGTCCACCACTGCGGTCGTCGGGAGCTGGTCCGGCGGGCTGGCGACAGGAGCGGTGAGGGTCATGGTCCGACCACGCTATGCCGCACCGCCGACAGATCGCGCCCGGTTTTCCGGGACGCCCGCTGCTAGAGGTTGAGCGCGGTCTCGACCAGGGCTGCCAGGTCCAGTGACCGGCTCTGCGGCGCCCAGGCGAGGAGGGTGCTGACCGGTGGCGCGTCGGCGATCGGACGCGTGGTGACGCCGCCGCCGAGCTGGCCCTGCACGGACTCGGGGGCGACCAGATAGGTGCGGCCGAGCGAGATCAGCTGGAGCAGCTGAGCCGTGTCCCGGACCGCCGGGCCCGGGCCGTCGGCGTACTCGCCGTGATGGTCGGGCCACCGTGGCGCGGGCAGGTCGAGACCGTCGAGGTCGCGCTGGTCGAGCTGCTCGCGGGCCGTGATCGGATGCCCGGCGGGCAGGATCACGACCTGTCGCTCGGTGAGGAGCACCTCGGTGTCGAACCCCGCCACGTCGTCGTACGGCTGGTGCAGGATCGCGACGTCGGCTCGGCCCTCGCGGAGCATCCGCGCCTGCTCCCCCGGACCGCACAGCAGCACCTCGACCGGCGCCGGGTCCGGCTCGGCGGCGTACCTGTCGAGCAGCTTGGCGACCAGCTCGTTGGCGGCACCGGCCTTGGACGCCAGCACGAGCGGCGTGCGTCCGCTCGGGACCTCACCGGCACGGCGAGTACGCCGCTCCGCCGCCGCGACCGCGTCCAGCGCCGCCCGCCCCTCGCGGAGCAGCACCGCGCCCGCCTCGGTGAGGGCGACCGAGCGACTGCTGCGCTCCAGCAGCGTCGTGCCGAGGCGTCGCTCGAGCTGGCTGATCGCCCGCGACAGGGGCGGCTGCGCGATCCCGAGACGCTCCGCCGCCCGGCCGAAGTGCAGCTCCTCCGCGACCGCGACGAAGTAGCGCAGCTCCCGGGTCTCCATACCCTCAGGGTATCGCTGCCCACCCAGGTGGTGTTGGAGCCGACCGGTCCCCGCAGCAACCATCGAGGACATGACTGAGACCACCCTCGCCACGGATCAGGATGGGGCGGCGCTGGTCACCGGGGGTCATGACTGGCGGCCCGCCTACCGCCACGCCGGACACCGTGAGTACCCCGTGGTACGACCGACGCACCGCTTGTCCTCAAGGCCAATCCCATACGCGTACCTATAGAGCTGAGGGTCGTCACGCCTCAGAGCCCACGCTCAAATACAAGAAGCACAATGTGTCGATGTTGGGGTTTGATCGGAAACCGAGAGCCCGCACCGCTACTCCACTCTCCCGAGCGTTCGCAACAGTGCGGGCAGAACCGATTCGATCGCTCCTGCTATTTTCAGGACGTCTGTTGCCGGGGGTTCCGGTGAGTACGTACCCACACCACTACAAGGTTGATAGCGCAGACCACGGCTGCGATGATCCAGTAGCCTGAGCCAGCGTGAATCAGGAGACCGAGGGTCACCATAAGAACCGGGACGAACAGCCAGTCGAACAACTGTCTTGCGAGACCCACTTCCACCTCCTCAATAGCAGCGCTCGACGGAAAAATTGTCCTGGTTTCGGACCGGAGCGATCGGGCCGATCGGCACGAATGACCTAAACTGCAAGCAGCCATGCGTATCGCTTGCTGCCGATTCGAGCGAGTCGACCAAGTCGTAATAGTGATATCCAGCGATTCCGCACGCAGCACCAATCGCCTTCGAGGCAACTGCTGCGGACCCGCACAACGAAGCGATCAACTTGTCCTTCGTGTCGTGCGGCGCCCTCTCGTAGAGGCTCATGGTGGTCGAGCGGCTGAACAACAACGTGCCGTACACCCCACCTCCCCATGTCCAATGGAAACTGATATGGCGGGTTGAGTTGTCGGGTGGGCTAAAAGCGTTCAGGCCCTGATACAGACGCCGCACGGCCGCGCTGGGATACGCCGGGTTGTAGTAACCGCTCATGAGCTCGTACTTATAGCGCGCCATGGTGGCAGTATTGTTCCAGCAGTCGATGCGGTCCTGGTTAGTAGGTTCAGCCGCACACCCACGCGTAGCGTTCTGGTAGCGCCTGCTACAGCGGCTTCCGTGGGCCTCACACCAATCGGCCAACCGTGAGTTCTTACGATAGGCATGGTAGAAAGCACGAGCGCGATACCGGTTCATCACGAGTTCGGTGGTCTTCTTGCGCGCTGATTGCATGCGCACGCACACACGCTCGCGCTTCCCCGAGTAATGGACTCGACACCGGTTCATCGCGGCGTCCATCTGATTTGCCGTTACGTGGTAGTCGTATCTAGTCCTTGCTGGGCTCGGTCGAGCCGTCTCGGCAGATGCACTGGAGGGCCAGGTCGCTAGCGCCACCATCGTGACTACGACCGCCATCACCTTCTGTAAGGTCCCCGACAAACGCAACATCCAAGGTCTCCCTTCCCGAGAGGATGCAAACTGGAGATTGAACCCACAGTGGTTGTCGCAGACATACTATGACTCCGTTCCTCGTGATGTGGTTCTGCTCGCTGGCGCAAGCGCTGGGCAACCTCGCCCCTGAGAAGGGGTCAGCCTCGCGCGATGCCCGGTCACACCCAGCCGCACGAAGGACAGATCGAGGACAGGCCCCGCCAGCGCAGGGATCGAAGACGACCACGATGCGCGCCCGAAAGCGAGTTGGTCGAAGTCCCGCTGTCACGCGCGGAGGGGCTTCCAGATGTAGCGGGCGTCCAGCGACTCGGGCGAGACGTCGCGAGCGGGCAGATGGACCGTGGAGTCTGTGGCCTCGTCCTCCGTTGGAAACTCGACGAGAGTGCTCGTTCAGCAGAGAGGCCTCGGCCTGAACCACGAGTGCGGACATCTGCGAAGCCGCCTGGATCTCATCGTCGTGCTGCCGCGCGCGTTCATCTGAGGGAAGGTGACGGCGTTGAGAACAGCCAGCGGCACCGCGGCCACTACCGCGCCAAGCAAGATGTCGCTCACGATCACGGGGGTGCTGCAGGGCGACAGCGGTGGGGAAGCTGCCCCAGTTCGTGTCGATCCGCGAGGGTGGAGGACGGACGCGTCTCCATACCCTCAGGGTATCGCTGCCCACCCAGGTGGTGTTGGAGCCGACCGGTCCCCGCAGCAACCATCGAGGACATGACTGAGACCACTGACCAGACCACGGACCAGAAGAAGACCGCGCTGATCACCGGCGCCAACAAGGGCATCGGCTACGCGATCGCCGAGGGGCTGGGCTCCCAGGGCATCCGGGTGGCCGTCGGCGCCCGCGACGACGTACGCCGCGAGGATGCCGTGGCCAAGCTCCGGGCGAACGGCGTCGACGCGTTCGGCGTGCCGCTCGACGTCACGTCCGACGAGAGCGTGGCGGCTGCGGCCGCACTCGTCGAGGAGTACGCCGGCGGCCTCGACATCCTGGTCAACAACGCCGCCATCACGGGCGTGATGCCACAGGAGCCCACGCGGGTCGACCTCGACAACGTCCGCACGGTGCTCGAGACCAACGTCCTCGGAGTCATGCGCGTCACCAACGCGATGCTGCCGATGCTGCGTCGCGCACCGTCCCCGCGGATCGTGAACGTCTCCAGCGGCGTCGGATCGCTGACCCGGCAGGCCGCTGCGGCCGGCGAGGACTCGGTGGGGCCGATCTCGGCGGCGTACTCGGTGTCGAAGACGTTCCTCAACGCGGTGATGCTGCAGTACGTCCGCGAGCTGGCCGGCACCGACATCCTCGTCAACGCCGCGTGCCCCGGCTACGTCGCGA
The DNA here is from genome assembly GCF_057747975.1 of Nocardia sp. 149-1B. Lineage (NCBI taxonomy): Bacteria > Bacillati > Actinomycetota > Actinomycetes > Mycobacteriales > Nocardiaceae > Nocardia > Nocardia sp. 149-1B. The sequence continues at coordinate 1,998,313 of NZ_CM173233.1, read as the reverse complement.
CCGACCTCAACGGGTTCCGCGGCGTGCGCTCCGTCGAGGAGGGTGCGGCCACGCCCATCCGTCTCGCGACCCTGCCCGACGGCGGATCCACCGGCGGGTTCTTCGAGGACGCCGGCGTCGTCCCCTGGTGACGGCGTCCGTGAGCTGGAGATCGCGGTCGTTCGGGTCGGCGCGGGTCCGCGGCGGCGCGCGCCGATCTGGGTCGTCACCGCCGGCGGCGCGGACTACGTCCGACCTGGTACCGCCGTGACACCGGCTCGTACGGCGCCGCCCTGCGCTCCCGCCGGGCGGCGGTCCACGTTCCCGGCGTGGAGGGGGTCGACGTGACCGCCCTGGTGGACGCGTCCTACCCCAGCAAGTACGGCGCGGGCGCCGAGTCGATGGTCACGCCTACCGCTGCCGCGAGCACGATGCGGCTGGTGCGGGCACAGCAGCCGACACGCTGCCTGGCGGTCGTCATCTTGTCCGTGCAGTGAACCGAACCGATGCGGGGGTGGAGAGATCAGGTGAGCCAGGTGCTACAGCATCCCGCCGCCAATGACTGACCAAACTGATCCCCCGACGAGATCGGTCAGGCGGCGCCGGGATAGTCCTCGGCGATCTCGATGTCGAACGGGGTGTGCCAGAGCTCGAAGACGGGCCGACTGGGCGTGCTGGGGATCCGGCGGGTGCCGGTGTGGTCGACGAGGTAGAAGGCACCGTGGGGGTCGCGCCAGACGAAGATACCGGGGAAGGGTTGCTGGACCTGCCAGCGGCCATGGGTCTTGATCCGGTGATGACCCAGCGTCATCGGCCCATAGTTCCCTATCCCGCTGACCCCACCATCGGCGTGCGGGACGGTGTGGTCGGTCTGCATCGACCTTGAGGTCGAGGAGGCGAAGGGGAAGATGTCGGCCGGCGTCATCAGATGCACGGCCCGCCTATGTCGATCCGGGATCTCCCAGGCATCCACCGGCGCCTGCCCCGCCAGATCCAACACCGGCCGGATCGTGAACCGTGCGCGGGGACCCAGGGTCTGGCGGACCCAGTCGGTGGTGACCGGGCCGTGCCTCTCGACTCGCGCGATGTCCTCGGCGTCGGGGCCGGCGTAGTAGTGCACGAACACCGTCACGTCCGGCAACAGCTCCGTGGTCTCGGTGTCGTCGGGAGCGCCGGTGACCAGCAGCAGGAACGCGTGCACCCGGCGCTGGTCCTCCGTCTGGAGGTGCGGGGCGTCGGGCTGCTCCTGGGCGAGCCGGGCGGCCCGCCCGGTGACCACCGCCTCGATCGCCTCGATGGTGGCCAGGTCGGCGCGGACCAGGAACGACCCCATCCCATGCGCCTCGTCCGGGGCAGAGCCGCGGAGCTTCTTCGCGAACGTCGCCCGCGCCGCGCGCTCCTCCTTCTCCCGGGCCAGCGCCGGGGCGGCCTGGGCGACCTTGGCCGCGACCAGCGCCTCGAACCGGGTCCACGGGATCCGCCCGTCCGCGGACTCCACCACGCCTGCGTCGACGTAGGCGGCCTCCTCGGGCTGCAGGTCTCGGGTCCGCGAGGTGACGTGCCGGGCGTAGGAGGCCCGGACCTCACCGGACTGGACCCGCGCCCACAGCTGCGGGTGCCGATGACGCAGGTCCTGGGCATCCGCTATCAGCTGCGCCGCGGCGTACGTCGTGCGCCCGATCCGGGCCCCGAACTCCGCAGCCGCGAACTCCGACACCGACGGGACACCCGGCCCACCCAGCTGCCGCGCCCGCTCCCGGCCCGGCAACCACGACTCAGCAGGGTCCAGCCGGTCCGCGGAGTGCAGCACCGCCCACTGATACGCCGCCCGCAGCAGATCCACCTCCGCCCGCCGGACGGCCTCCGCGCAGGCGTCGGCGAAGTCGAGGACCTCGTCCTCCGACATCTCCACCAACGCCCGAGATTCGCGCATGAGACCAGTGAAACAGGGACCACCGACATTGCTGGGAGGTCAGCCGAGGCACCTGACTCCAGGCGCCGATCCGCCTCGATCACTAGCATCTGTGGCATGTCCACCAAGGCCGAACGGCGGGCAGCGCGAGAGGCCGTTGCCGCCTATCACGAGTCACAACTCGCCGCGCGCATCATCGGTGACGACCCGCCGAACGACTGGTGGGAGCGCGGGGAGCCGCGGCGGCGCTGACGCCTCATGCTGCGACGCGGGTCGGGCCCGGGTCAGGCGCGCGTCCAGATGTACGGCGTCGTGGTGGTCACCGGGACCATCCCGCTGCGCTCCAGGATCGGTCGCGACATGTCAGTGCAGTCGCTGTGCAGGTACACGGCGCCCCTGGCCAGGGCCGCACGGGCCCGCGCCGCCACCACCGCGCGGTAGATGCCGCGGCCCCGCCACGGTGCCAACGTGCCGCCACCCCACAAGCCGGCGAACTCCGTGCCGGGCACCACCTCCAACCGGCCGGTGCAGACCACGGTGCCGTCGGCGTCCTCGGCAAGCCACAGGCCGCTCAGGTCGGGCGCGGTCGCCATCTTCTCGGCGAGCTCGACAGCATCGGGGCCGGGACCCGGGCCGAGGACGTCGACCTGCATCCGGAGCGCGTTCTCCACGTCACCCAGCAGGTCGCCGCCGTCGCCTGCTCGACGCACCACGATGCCGTCCGGCAGGTCGACGGCCTGATCGAGGAGCTCGGCGCGACCGATCATCACGGTCTCGGCCGGGTCGGCCTCGAGGCCATGGGCCAACAGGCGCTCGGGAAGGTCGGCAGGCCGGTCGTGCCCCCGCGTCTTCCACTCGAACGACGCCACGTCGGTCTCGTCGCGGAACCACGCGATCGTGTCGGCGATCAGTCGGTCGACCTCGTCGCTCTGGAGGCCGTCCAGGTCGCGATAGGACACGAACCCGCCATCGGTGAAGACGCCACGCACGAGCGGGCCGTGCCGGTGCCAGGGGCGGGCACCGACCATCTCCGCCTCCAGCCGCAGCTGGGAGTCATAAGCGGCGAGCAGGTCGGTGGTGGCAGTCACGGCCGAAGGCTAGGCCCGCCGCGGCCGCGGCGGCGACCGGTTATCGAGACCCCGCGTCCGTGCTCACCGCGGATCCGCCGGCGGACGCGGCGACCAACGCTGCCATCGCTGCCATCGCGGTCTCGGCGATGCCCAGGAGGTCCTCGAGGGTGCCTCCGTCGCGGGCACAGCCGGACATGCCGCGCATGACGGCCACGAGGAACGCCGCGAGGTGCCCGGTGTTCACCGTGTCGGGGAGATCGCCGTCCCGCACGCCTTCGTCGAGCCGCTCCGCGAGTCGCTGACGGAGCGCCGCACGCTGCTCACCGAGCCGCGGCTCGGTCAACATCAGGCACCCCGGCGGCGTCCCCGCGGCGGTATGGGCGTGCGCGGTGTCGTCCAGCATCCGGGCGACGGCGTCCCGCGCCGTCGGCAGCGCGACGGCGCTGTCGACCGCCTGGCACGTGCGCTCGAAGTACACCGCCGATGCTTCCTCGAACAGCCGCTGCTTGTCGCCGAACGCCGCGTAGAGGCTCGGCGGAGTCACGCCCATGGCCGAGGTCAGCATCGCGACGGACGTCTCCTCGAAGCCCGCACGCCAGAACAGCTCGACAGCCGCTGCCAGTGCGGTGTCGCGGTCGAAGCTGCGTGGTCGGCCCGCCATGGCGACGACCATACCGTATCGATCACTACGGAATGTGCTACCGTCCTGAACGCAATTACTAGCGATCACTACAGAATGGATGGCCATGGACCTCAAGGACGCCGTCGTGCTCGTCACCGGAGCGAATCGGGGCATCGGCGCCGAGTTTGTCGAGCAGCTGAAGAAGCGCGGGGCGGCCAAGATCTACGCCGGCGCTCGCGACGCCGCCACCATCGACACCGACGGCGTGCACCCGCTGGAGCTCGACGTCACCGACGCCCGGCAGATCGCCGCAGCGGCTGCGGCCGCGGGCGATGTCCAGGTGCTCATCAACAACGCAGGCATCTCCACCGGCAGTCCGCTCGTGACCGGGGACGAGGCGATGATCCGGCGCGAGATGGACACCAACTTCTATGGCCCGCTGCTGATGACCCGTGCGTTCGCCCCCATCCTGGGAGCCAACGGTGGTGGCGCGATCCTCAACGTCATCTCGGCGCTGTCGTGGTTCACCGCTCCCGGCGTCGGCGCGTACGCCGCGTCCAAGGCCGCGGCGTGGATGTTGACGGACAGCACGCGACTCGAGCTTGCTCCCCAGGGCACCCACGTCGTGGCCGTCCACATGGGACTGGTCGACACCGACATGGCCGCGGGCATGGCGGCGCCGAAGATCGCACCGTCGGACCTGGCGAACGCCGGTCTCGACGCCATCGAGTCGGGTGCCCCCGAGGTGTTGGCCGACGACTGGGCGAGGTTCATCAAGTCCGGGCTCACCCTCGAACCGAAGGCGCGCTACGAGCAGATCTTCGCCACCATGGGGGGCTGAGCGCTCACTCCAGGAACGCCGCCGTGGTCCCGCCGAGCTCCATGGCCGGCAGCCCGAGCTTGCGGTGGTCCCAGGAGCGGGTGCGCTGCGCGTCGAGCCGGACGACCACCCGGTTGTGGGCCATGAACTCCACGAACGGCTTCATGTCCTCGGAGTACGGGCCGTTGTAGCGCTCGAAGATGTTCACGCACACGTCCCAGACGACCGACTCGTCCTCGATCACCTCGGCGGTGCCCTCGATCGCGACGCCGCGGAGCTGGTCGTAGGTGTGGCCGGCCTCGACGAGGAAGCTGCAGCGCGGGTCGCGGCGCAGGTTCACGGTCTTCTGCGCCTTGCGCTTGGTCTCGAACCAGATGGCGTCGTCGCGCACGGCGTACCACATGCCGACGAGGTGGATCTGGCCCTGCGGCCCGAACGTGCCGAGCGTGCACGAGCGCTGCTGGTGGAGGAACTCGGCCTGCTCCTCGGGGGTCATCGTGACCTGGGCGCGCTGGTTGGCCATGTCGGGGACCCTACCGATCCCGGGTCAGCCGCCGAAGGCGTGCGTCGCGGTGACGCCGCCGTCGATCGAGATCTCGGCGCCGTTGATGTACGACGACTCGTCGCTGGCCAGGAACACGTACAGCGGCGCGACGTCCTCGGGATGACCGACCCTGCGCAGCGGCACCTTGGACGCGCCGTACTCCATCGCGGCGTCGCCGCCGTGCACGCGGGTCATCGGGGTGTCGATCATGCCCGGGTGGACGGAGTTGACCCGGATGCCCTTGGGCCCGAGCTCCATCGCCCCGCACTTCGTCATCCCGCGGATCGCCCACTTGGTCGCGGCGTACGCCGTGCAGCCGGCCATCCCCGCCAACCCCTCGACCGAGGAGGCGTTGATGATCGAGCCGCCGCCGTTCTTGCGCATCGTGTAGGTGACGGCGTTCATGCCGAGGAAGCAGCCGAGCTGGTTGACCCGCCACAGCAGCTCGACCTCGTCGAGCGCCATCTTCTCGATCTCGCCGAACCTCAGGATGCCGGCGTTGTTGGCGAGCACGTTGACCGGGCCGAAGCGCTGGTTGGTGTCCTCGACCAGCGCCGCCCAGGAGGCCTGGTCGCTCACGTCGTGGCGCGCGAAGTGCGCCGTCTCCCCCAAGGAGTCGGCCAGCGACTGCCCGGCGTCCTCGGCGACGTCGGCGATGACCACCCGTGCCCCCTCGGCCACGAACGCCCGGCTGATGCCCGCGCCCTGACCCATGGCGCCGCCGGTCACGATCGCGACCTTCCCGTCGAGTCTCGCCATGGTCTACACCGTCAGCTTCATGATCGAGTCGGCCGCGAAGCCGACGGCGGGGTCGCGGTCCTCGAAGTAGCCGCCGAGCTGCTTGTCGAGGTCGTCGAGGGTCCACAGCGTCCCGGACTTGTCGAAGCGCTGCTCGACGACGGGCGCCGCGACGAGAGCCACCATCCCGCCGTAGACCACGAAGACCTGCCCGGTGATGTTGGCCGCCGCCGGCGAGGCGAGGTAGGCGACGACCGGCGCGACGTGCTCGGGTGAGTACGGATCGACCTCGAGACCGGACTGGTCCTCGCCGAAGACCTGCGCGGTCATCGCGGTGCGGGCCCGGGGGCAGATCGCGTTGGCGCGCACGCCGCTGCTGCCCATCGCGCGCGCGGTCGAGACGGTCAGCGCGGCGATGCCGGCCTTGGCGGCACCGTAGTTGGCCTGTCCCGGCGGCCCGGAGAGGAACGCCTCGGAGGCGGTGTTGACGACGCTGGCGCCCACCGGAGCCCCGGTCTCCTTGGCCTTCGCGCGCCAGTACGCAGCGGCGTTGCGGGAGAGCAGGAAGTGGCCGCGCAGGTGGATGTGGATCACCTGGTCCCACTCCTCGTCGGACATGTTGAACAGCATCCGGTCGCGGGTGATGCCGGCGTTGTTGACCACGATGTCGAGACCGCCGAAGCCGTCGACGGCGGCGGCGACCATGGCGTCCGCGGTCGCCCGCTCCCCCACGTCGCCCGCGACGATCCTCGCCTCACCACCACGGGCGCGGATCTCCTCGGCTGCTTCGTCGGCACCGCCGGGCAGGTCGTTGAGCACGACCCGCGCACCGGCGTCGGCCAGCGCGAGCGCCTCGGCGCGGCCGAGTCCCGCCCCTGCGCCGGTGACGATGGCGACCTTGCCGTCCAGGGACGTCTCGAGAGAGGTCACGCTCAGTCCTCCAGGGAGATCGCCGCGCGGGGGCAGGCCGCGACCGCGCGCTTGACCGCGTCGATGTTCTCGGGCGTGGTCTCCTCGGTCTTGAGCTGGAGGAAGTCGTCGTCGTCCAGCTCGAACACCTCGGGGGCCAGGGCCTCGCACAGGGCGTTGGACTCGCAGAGGTCGAAGTCGACCTTGATCTTCATGGGTGTCTCAGCTTCCTTCGCTCGAGTGGCCGGGGAACACATGGGCGCTGGGGTCGATCACGACCGCGGCGTTGTTGACGGCCGTGGCCGCCTCGCCGAAGCCGACCGCGATCAGGCGGACCTTGCCGGGGTACTCGGTGATGTCGCCTGCGGCGAAGACCCGCGGCAGGTTGGTGCGCATCGACGGGTCGACGACCAGGTGCCGCTTCTCCACCTCGAGGCCCCACTGCTGCAGCGGGCCGAGGTCGGCGACGAACCCGAGGGCGGCGACCAGCGCCTGCGCGGGCCGCGTCGTCGTCTCGCCGTCGACGGTGATGTCGACCTCCTCGAGCACGCCGTCGCCGCGCAGGGCGGAGACCTCGGCACGGGTGATGATCTCGACCGACGATGCCTGGACGGCCTCGACCGTGCGCTGGTGGGCACGGAACGCGTCGCGCCGGTGGACGAGCGCCACCGACCGGGCCACCGGCTCGAGGTGCAGCGCCCAGTCGAACGCGCTGTCACCGCCGCCGACGATGACGACGTCCTTGCCGACGTACGGCGCGAAGCTCGGCACGAAGAACTCCATCCCGCGCCCGACCCAGCCGTCGCCTGCGGGCAGCGGCCGCGGGCTGAACTTGCCGATGCCCGCGGTGACCAGCACGGCTTTCGCGCTCACCTGGGTGCCGTCGTCGAGACCCACCACCACGCAGTCCTCGTCGTGCTGGAGCGTCATCGCCGTCCGGTCGAGGAAGTACGTCGGGTGCGCGGTGGACGCCTGGGCGACCAGGCCCTCGACCAGGTCGCGGCCCTTCACCGAGGGGAACCCGGCGACGTCGAGGATCTGCTTCTCGGGGTACATCGCGGTGATCTGGCCGCCGAGCTCGGGCAGCGAGTCGACGACCCCGACCCGGAAGCCGCGGAAGCCGGCGTAGTAGGTGGCGAAGAGGCCGGTCGGGCCGGCCCCGATCACGAGGAGGTCGACGTCGGCTGCGGAGTCTGTGGACACGCGGCGATCCTTCTCCTCTCGGGGGCGCGGCTCAACTATAACCTGTTCTAGTTTTGCGGAACCCTACTGCGTCTCGATGTTCGACACCAGCCACCCCTGGTCGGTGTGGACCACGGTCACCAGGGCGCGGTACTGCCGGTAGTCGGTGCGCGGCTGGCCGTTCTCGGTCTTCTCGACGTACTGGTCGAGGAACAGGAGCGCCTTCACCTGCGCCGGCGAGGCCTGCACGACGCCCTGGGCGATCGCCTTCACCTGGAGCCGGGTCTTCTGCGCCACGAACCGCTCGCGGATGCCGTCGGACGTCTCGCGATACTCCTTGGCGAAGGCGTCGGTCATCTTCGCCGTCGCCTGGTCGACCTGCTCGTCGTAGTTCTCGTAGCTGGTGGAGAGGATCTCCTCCGTCGAGCGCGCCGCGGCCTCGACGGCCGCCCGATGGGTGAGCTCACCGGTCACGACCGGCCGGCTCGCCGAGACGGTCGGCGTGTGGTCGCGGACCAGGTAGACGATCTCGCCCGCACCGACCAGCACGAGGACGACGACGGTCACGGCCAGGACGATCGTCGTTCGGCGGCCGCCGAGTGCCGGCCGTCGCCGTGGGTTCGTCGGCGGGTCCTCGACAGGCTCGATCACCAGCACCGGCGTGGGCTCGACGACCGGGGGCGCCGGCTCGACCACCGTGGACGGGATCTTGCGGGGGCGGCCGGTGGGGTTGCGGGAGCCGACGACCGGGCGGCGGGGCTTGCCAGGGCTGGCGGGAGTGTCCGGCATCAGGTCACGAACTCCAGGTCGGCGGTCTTCCAGTCACCCTTGACGAGCTCGAGGTCGAGCTTGATCCGGAAGTAGCGGGCGATCGGCTTGTCGTCCGTGGAGACGTTCGCGACGGTCCCGGTGGTCGCGACGATCACGGTGGCGCTGTCGGGATCAAGGGTCGCGACGCCGGCCCACACCACAGACCCGTCCATCACCGACTTGTTGCGCCGCAAGGTGTCGATCACCTTCGAGGTCAAGGTGTCGTACTGCGTGGCGAACTTGCCGGTGGCACCGGCAGCGACGGCCTCGATGCTCTCTTGGGCCTGGCGGTAGTCGACGTTGATGAGCGCCTTGACCTCCGCGCGCGCCGCAGCCAGGACGTCGCCGTACCGCTCCTGCTCCTCGGCGGCTCTCCCGCGGTCGCGGTGCTCCTGGACCACCAGCACGCCGCCGAACACCGTGGCGCAGGCCAGCAGCAGCGCGAGCACGTACAGGCCGATGTTCAGGCGAGCCCGAGTGTCCCCACCGGCGACAGCCTCCTGGGAGGTCACCGGTCGGTCACCGGTCCCACCAGCAGCCACTTCCACGCGTCCCCTCCCAGGATGGACAGGTTGCCTTGATCGACGAAGCGTACGGGGTTGCCGTCCGCATCGACCGCACCCGACACGAAACCCGTGACCGGGTCGTACGACGAGCGGTAGAGCCGGCCGGGCGACGGGTTGCCCTGCGAGCCGGGCGAGTACTTCGGGCCGCGCATGACGTACGGCGGTCCGCTGGTGCACTGCGCCGGGTAGATCGCGCTGTCGGTCAGGTCGCTCGGCGGACGCCACTCGTTGCGCGGCTTGTAGCCCTGCGTGCAGGGCGGGACCGAGCTGTCGAGCTGCAGGTTGACGTGGCCGTACCCGTCGCCCGGGGTGCCGGTGAACCCGGCCGAGATCGTGCGCGGGTAGGTGACGAGCAGCTGCTCGATGCCGGCGAGGTGAGCGACCATGACCTGGTTGACGCTCACCGCGTTGGCCAGCAGCACGGGCAGCGTGGGCTCGAGGTCCTTGAGCAGGTTGTCGACCTCACGAGCGGTGCCGGGCGTGCCGGTGAGGACGTGCTGGAGGTCGTCGTCGCTGGATGCGAGCGCGTCGGTGATGCTGCGCAGGTCGGTGGCCAGCGAGCGGATGTTCTCGCTCTGCCCCTGCTGGGTGCTCAGCACCCGCTTGCCGCGATCGAGCAGCCGGATGGTGTCGGCGGTGTGGGCGGAGGCCTCGCGCACGAACGCGCTGCCGTTGTCGAGCAGCTTCTGCAGCGGCACGCCAGTGTCGGTGAACATCGTGCCGAGCTCGTGGACGACGACCTGGAGGTTGTCCTTGTCCACCGAGCTCACGAACCGGTTGAGCTCGACCAGCAGGTCGCCCTCGTCGACCGGCAGCGAGTCGGCGTTGCCGTGGAGGGTGTCGCCCTGCTGGACGTAGGGGCCCTTGTCGTCGGGCGGCTCGAAGTCGAGGTACTGCTCCCCCACCGCGGAGAGGTTGTGGACGTACATCGGGGAGTCCGCCGGCAGCTCGGTGCCGTCCTGGAGCGCGAGGTCGAGGGTCACGCCGTGAGCGGTGGCGTTCATCGCGCTGACCTTGCCGATCTTGACGCCTCGGTAGGTGACCTCGCTGCCCTCGAAGAGGCCGCCGGAGGTCGGCAGGGTCGCGTGCACGGTGATGCCGCGACCCAGGACCCGGTCGACGAGGCCGAGGTAGGAGCCCGCGACGTAGACGATGCCCACCGCGCTGAGCACCAGGAACCCCGCGATCCGGACCTTCACCCCACGCGTCATCATGATGCGCCTCCGTAGAGTGCGGCCGGGCTCGGCGGCGGGCTGGGGTCACCACTGCTGAGTGCCTCGCCGAACACCCGGTTGCCGAGCAGCCCGCCGAGGACGCCGCCGAGACCACCGGGCAGGTCGGGCAGTCCGGGGAGCCCGCCGCCGCCGCCGGGCAGGGCCTCGATGATCGTGCACACCGGGTTGCCGTCGAACTTCTTCTTCTTGCAGTCCTTGACCAGGTTCGCGAGCAGGTTGGCCGACTGCAGCACCTTCTGGCACGGCTTGCTGGTGAGGTCGCCGCTCAGGAGGCACTTCTCGACCGCGGTGAGGAGCTGACCCGGGTCGGGGATGCCGGGGATGCCCCCGCCCGGCGCGCCCGGCAGGAGGTTCTCGAGGTTGATGTCCGCGCGGATCGAGGTGTTGGCGTAGTCGCCCTTGACGATCTCGGAGGCCTCCTTGGGGAACGGGAAGCTCACCAAGAGGTTGAGGCCGGGCGCCAGGTCGTCGCCGGCCTGGTTGAGGCGCTGGAGGATCGGCTGGAGGTGGTCGAGGGAGCGCAGGATGTTCTGCTTGCTCTGCCCGATCACCCGGGTGCCGACCTTGCCGAGCCGGTTGAGCGAGCTGAGCATCGCGATCAGCTCGTCGTGCTGTGCCGCGAGCACCTGCACCGCGGGACCGGCGACGTCGAGCGCGCCGGTGATCGACTTCTTCTCGGCGTTCAGGGTGCCGGTCAGGTGGTCGAGCGACTCCATCGCGTGGATGATGTCGGCCTTCTGGTCGTCGAGCGTGCCCACGACGTTGTCGAGCGAGCCGAGCAGGTGGCGCAGTCGTCCGGTGCGTCCGTCCATGACCTGGTTGAGCTCGTGGGTGATCGTCCCGAGCTGGCCGACGCCGCCGCCGCTGAGCAGGAACGACAGCGCGCCGAGGACCTCCTCGACCTCCGGGTTGCGCCCGGTGTCGGCGAGCGGGATGTTGTCGCCGTCGGAGAGCCGGCCGGTGGCGGGTACGCCGGTGGGCGCCTCGAGCGCGACGTACTTCTCCCCGAGCAGGCTGACCTGGCGGATGTCGGCGATCGCGTTGTCGGGAAGCTCGACGTCGTCGCGGATGCGCAGCGTGACCTCGGCGTGCCAGCCGACCCGCTCCACGTCGGTGACCTCGCCGACCGTGACGTCGTCGACCATCACCGGCGACTTCGGGACCACGTTGAGGATGTCGGTGAACTCCGCGGTCACGTCGTAGGAGTGGTCGGCGTCCACCGGCGACCCCGGCAGCGGCAGGTCGTAGGCGCCGTCGAACTTGCAGCCCGACGCGGCGACCGCGAGCGTGGCCGTGATCGCGGCGGCGCGGAGCAGGCGGCGCATCACGACCCACCTGCCATCAGCTCGTCGAGCGATCCGCCACCGGTGGCGGCGTACTGCCGCTGCACCCGTCGAGCCTGGTCGGCGTCCGACGGCGTCTGCTGACGGCCGCCGGACCCCGGCGGGATCGTCGGCAGCTGGCCCTCGACCGGCTCGAGCAGCTGCTTGAACAGCGTGCAGGCCAGGTCCTTGCTCACCCGCGGGAGGCTCGACTGCTGGACGACGGCGCAGAGGAACCCGTCGGCGTCCCACACGTTGCCGCTGATGCCGATCCGCGAGCCGATCGTCCCGGACTTGCTGTTGTAGGCCAGGCTCAGGTTGCCGATCGCGACGGGCGCGACGTCCAGGGCAGTGTTGAGGCTGTCCTTCTCCGACGCGATCGTCTTCATCACCCGGGTCAGCCGGTCGACGTCGGTCACCAGAGCCTGGCGGTTGTCGTGCACGAACGTCTTGACCGTGCCCACGGCGTCGGCGACCGCGGCCAGCGCGCCGTGGATCTCGGTGCGCTCACCGGCCAGCTGCGACGAGACACCGGCCAGGTCCTTGATGAACGCGCGCACGAACTTGTCGTTCTGGGCGAGCGTGGTGGTGAACTCCGCGAGCTGGCTGACCGTGTCGAACAGCGGCCCGGAGCCCTCGCCGAAGGTCTGCGCCGCGGCGGCCAGCTGGGTGAGCATCTGGTTGCCGAGCTGCCCCTTGCCCTTCAGCGCGTGCGCCCCGGCCGCGAGCACGTGGTCGAGGGTGCCGTCCTTGTTGACGCCGTTGGGCCCGAGCGCCTCGGAGAGGTCGCGGAGGCTGGCGTAGATGCGGTCGAGCTCGACGGGCACCCCGGTGTCGGGGAGCGCGATGTCGGCGCCGTCGGCCATCACCTTGTCACCGTCGGCGTACGCCGGGGTGAGCTGGACGAACCGGTCGGCCACGAGCGTCGGGGTGACGATCACGGCCTTGGCGTCGGCGGGCACCTGGTACTTCGCGTCGTACTCCATGTCGACGCGCACGGAGTTGCCCTCGGGGGTGACCGCGGTGACCCGGCCGACGTTGACGCCGAGGATGCGCACGTCGCTGCCCTGGTAGATGCTGACCGCCCGCGGGAAGTGCGCGCTGACCGTCTTCATCTTCGTGTCGTCGCGCAGCACGAGGAAGTACGTCGCGATCAGCAGCAGCACGGCCGCCGCGACGGCGATCGCGCGGCCGTTGACCCGGTCCCACACGCCGCTCATCAGCCGTCTCCCAGGGATCCGGGCACGAACTCGCCGGTGGGGATCGCGGCCAGGTTGGAGGCGTAGGCGTCGAACCACGGTCCGGTGCCGATGATGTTGCCGAGGATCGAGACGTAGGGCCCGAGTGCGGCCAGCGTCGCCTTCAGCTCCTTCTCCTTGCCGTTGAGCAGCGCGAGGAGGTTGTCGACCTCGTGCAGCGCCGGACCGATCTGGGCCTGGTTGTCCTGGGCGATGCCGCGCAGCTGCACGGCGAGGCTGCGGGCGTTCACGAGCAGCAGGTGCACGGCCTGCTTGCGCCGGCGTACCTCCTCGAAGACCAGGTCGCTGTTCTTCATCAGCCCGACGATGTCCTGGCTGCGCTCGGCCAGCACCTTGCTGACGCTGCGTGAGCTCTCCAGCAGCGACTGGATCTGCTGGTCGCGCGATGCGACGCTCTGCGAGAGCCGTGCGATGCCGCGGAAGCTGGACTGGATCTCCGGGGCCGCCTGGTTGGTGGTGTCGGCGACCACGTTCAGAGCCTTCGACAGCTGGTCGGTGTCGATCCGCTCGGTGGTCGTCGTCAGGTCGTCGAACACGCCGACGATGTCGTACGCCGACTGGGTGCGCGACTCCGGGATCACGTCGTCCTCGCCGAGCTGGCCGCCGCCCGCGGGCTGCAGGTCGAGGTACTTCTCGCCGAGCAGGTTGAGCACCTCGATCGAGGCGCGGCTCTCGGTGCCGAACTCGACCCCGTGGTCGACCTCGAACGTCACCACCACGGTGTTGCTGTTCTTGAGCGCGACGTCTTGCACCCGTCCGACCCGGATGCCGCCGACCTGCACCATGTTGCCCTGGTGCAGCCCGCTCGCGTCGGTGAACTCCGCGCGGTAGGTGCCGCCCTTGAACCCGGGGAACTGGGAGAGGTTGAAGGCGGCGGCCATCACCAGGAGCATCACCACGACGGTGATGGCGCCCATCCGCAGGACCCGCGCGTCGCTGTAGCGACCGTTCGATCGGCTCATGGCGCCGTCGCCCCGTTGCAGCGCGGTGCGGTCGAGTGGAAGTTGAGGTTGTTCAGCTGGGCCATCAGCTGCTTGAGGCCGGGCAGGTTGCCCAGGCCGGCCGGCAGGGTGATGCGGCCGCTGAACCCGCAGATGTAGTAGCTGTACCAGGAGCCGTAGGTGCCCGTGCGGGTCTGGTCGGTCATCGACTCGGGGAGCCGGTCGAGCAGCTCGGTCAGCTGGTCGCTGTTCTTCTTCTGGTTGAGCAGCGCGGCGAGCTGACGCAGCTTCGCGACGTCGGACTTCACCAGCGGCCTGCCCTGCCGCAGGAGGTCGGCGACCACGACGGTGAGTTGGGAGATGTTGTCGAGCGAGGCACCGATCGTGCCGCGGTCGCGGGCCAGGTCGGTCATCCAGTTCTTCAGCCCGACCACGAGCTCGCTGAGCTGCTGGTGCCGGCTGTCGACGGTCTTCAGCGTCTGCCCGAGGTTGTCGACGACCCGGCCGATCAGCTCGTCGCGGTCGGCGAGGGTGTTGGTGAGCGAGGCGGTCTTCTGCAACAAGCCTTGGACGGTCCCGCCCTCACCTTGCAGCACCTGCACCAGGTTCATGCTCAGGTCGTTGACCTGCTGGGGGTTCAGCGCCTGGAACAACGGCTGGAACCCGTTGAAGAGCGTGGTCAGGTCGAGCGCGGGCTTCGTCTGGCTGATCGGGATCGTGCCACCGGACTCCAGCGGCTTGGCGTCGGTGTCGGCGCCCTCCTCGAGGGCGAGGTAGCGATCGCCGACCAGGTTGAGGAACCTGATCTCGGCCCGGGACGCGGTCGTCAGCGGCACGCCGGACTGGACCCGGAAGGTCACCAGCGCCTCGGTGCGGTCGTAGTGCTCGACCTTCTTGACCTCACCCACGCTGACGCCGGCGACCCGGACGTCGTCGCCCTTCTGCAGCATCGAGGCGGTGCTGAACACGGCCCGGTACGTCGTCCCCGCGCCGAACCCGATGTTGCCCATGATCGCGGCGAGCAGCCCCGTGACGAGGATCGAGACGAGCGTGAAGATGCCGAGCTTGATGCCGGCGGTGATCGTGACGGAGTTGCGCGACATCACCGCCCACCCCCTGCAGGGGAGCTGATCACGGGGCCGTAGAGCAGGGACCCGAGGGACCCGTAGCTGTCCGCGGGCTTGCCAGTGAGCTGGGCGAGCAGGGCGTTGACGACCTGCTGCTCCCCCGCGGTGCCGGAGTAGTCCGCCCCGACCCGGCCCAAGCCCGGCATCCCCGGGAGTGGGCTGGTCGGCGGGTGCTCGTCGAGGTCACTGCCCTGGTCGAGGGCGATCGGCGGGGCGGGCACCTTCGGGTTCGGCAGCCCGAGACACCACGGCCCGTGGCCGACCTCGCCGTACACGGGCTTGTCGCTGGCGTTGTAGGCGCGGTACTGCGCGGTGCCGAACTCGATGTACTGCTTGACCTGGTTGCCCTCGAACGTGCGCGCCAGGCGCGGCGCGTAGCGGGCGGCGCCCTCGAGCAGGCAGGGCAGCTCGGGTGAGTAGACCGCGAGCAGGCGCAGCGTCGGCTCGGTGACCTGGCCGACGCGGATCAGGTTGGTGGAGTTGTCGCGCAGCACCCGCGTGGAGGTGTCGGCGAGGCCCTGGAGGTCGGCGAAGAACGTGCCGATCGCCTGCTTGTTGTCGATGATCGTCTGGCCGGTGACGGTCACGTCGCGCAGCACCGCGAGCAGGTCCGGCGCGGCCTGGTCGTAGGTGTCGGCGACGTCGGCGAGCTTGACCAGGTCCTCACGTAGCGTCGGCAGGTGGTCGTCGATCTCGCCGAGGTAGCTGTCGAGCTGGTCCATGGTCTGGCCGAGCTGCTCGCCGCGGCCGCCCAGGGCCGTCGCCAGTGCGTTGAGCGTGGCGTTCAGGTCGGCGGGCTGCACCGAGCGCAGCAGGGGGAACAGGTTGGCGAGGATCTTGCTGAGCTCGACGTTGGTCTCGACCCGGTCGGCCGGGATCACGTCGCCGTCGGACAGCGACCGGTCCGAGGGGTGGTCGGGCGGCACGAACGAGACGAACTTCTGACCGAACAGGGTGGTCGGGAGGATCTGCACCGACACGTTCTCGGGGATCTGCTTCGCCTCGTCGGGCTGGAGCGCGACCTCGATGACGGCCTCCTGGCCCTCCTGCGAGATCTTGCGGACCTGGCCGACCAGCGCGCCGTTGAGCCGGACGTCACCGAACTTCGCCAGCTGGAGCCCCGCTCGGTCGGCGTGGATCTCCACGGTGGTGACCGACACGAACACCTTCTGGTAGATCGCGATCGAGAGTGCGATGAGCAGCGCGATCACCGTCAGGAACGCCACTCCCGCGACCAGCAGCCGGCGGTGCTCCCGCGGGCTGTCGTGGTAGATGTTCACCAGCATCGCGGCGGCTACCCCGTGATCCGGACGGTCGTGGTGGAGCCCCAGATCGCGAAGCTGAGGAAGAAGTCCGCGACGACGATCGTGACGATGCTGGTGCGGATCGCGCGGCCCACGGCCATCCCGACGCCCGCCGGGCCCCCGGAGGCGGTGTAGCCGTAGTAGCAGTGGATCAGGATCACCGCGGCCGCCAGGAACAGCAGCTTGAAGAACGACCAGAGCATGTCGATCGGTGGCAGGAACTGCAGGAAGTAGTGGTCGTAGGTGCCCGGTGACTGGCCGTAGACCATCGTGGTGATCAGGCGCGGCGAGAGGTACGACGCGCTCAGGGCCACGACGTACAGCGGGATCACCGCGACGAACGCGGCCACCATGCGGGTGGTGACCAGGAACGGCAGCGACGGGATGCCCATCACCTCGAGTGCGTCGATCTCCTCCGAGATGCGCATCGCGCCCAGCCGCGCGGTGTAGCCGCACCCGACCGTGGCCGCGAGCGCGATCGAGGAGATCAGCGGCGCGACCTCGCGGGTGTTGAAGTAGGCCGAGATGAAGGCGCTGAACTTCGCGACCCCGATCTGGCTGAGCGAGGCGTAGCCCTGGATGCCGACCTCGGTGCCGGCGAAGAAGGAGAGGAACGCGATGACGCCGGCCGAGCCGGCGATCAGCGTGAGACCACCGGCGCCGAAGGTCACCTCGGCGAGGGTGTTGAGGATCTCGCGGGGGTAGCGCTTGATCGCCCGCGGGACCCAGGCCAGCGCCTTGACGTAGAACAGCAGCTGGTCGCCGTACTGCTCGAGGGAGTCGCGGCGCCCTCGGTAGAACGCGCTGCCCATCGCACCGATGCCGCTCATCAGAGCCCCGGGGGTGGGACGACTTGGAAGTAGATGGCGGTGATGACGGCGTTGATGAAGAACAGCAGCATGAACGCGATGATCACCGACTCGTTGACGGCTCGGCCGACGCCACTGGGGCCGCCGCCGGCGTTCAGGCCCTTGTAGGCACCGACGATCGCGGCCATGCCGCCGAAGATGACCGCCTTGATGACCGCGATGTATAGGTCGGGCAAGCTCGCGAGCGCGGTGAAGGACGAGAGGAAGGCGCCCGCCGACCCGCCCTGGATGATCACGGTGAAGAAGTAGCCGCCGCCGATGCCGGCGCCGATCACGATGCCGATGATCATGAACGCGACGAACATCGTGGCCAGCACGCGGGGCACGACCAGGCGGGCGATCGGGTCGACGCCGAGGACCTCCATCGCGTCGATCTCCTCGCGGATCTTGCGCGCCCCGAGGTCGGAGCAGATCGCCGAGCCGGCCGCGCCCGCGATGATCAGCGCCGCGGCGATCGGAGCCGCCTCCCGCACCACCGCCAGGACGGCGGTGGCGCCCGCGAACGACTGTGCCCCGAGCTGACCGGTCAGGTTGCCGACCTGCAGCGAGATCACCGCACCGAAGGGGATCGAGACCAGCACCGTGGGCATGAGCGTCACGCTGGTGATGAACCATGCCTGCTCGATGAACTCGCGCAGCTGGAACTTCGTCGTGAAGGCTCGCTTGACGACCTCGGTGGTCATCACGGCGATCTCACCGGGACCCCGGATCACAGACACGGCAGAGAACGCCACGTGCCCACCTCCCCGGAGCTGTCTAGACGGCCGCCACAGAATAGAACGTGTTCTCATTTAGGGCAACGTCCAGCGCTCCCCTGTCTCCCGCCGAGATCAACGACGCTCCTCCCCGCACGTAACGCCCCCGAAACGCTGGGCTGGACCGGCACGCTCGGAGACCGCCCCTACGATGTGGGCGTGGAGCAGGAGGTCTGGTCGTCGTTCACCCGCGACCCGCGGCACTCCGAGAACACCGCGCTTCGCGCCTCCGACGCCGACCGCGAGGTGGTCCGAGAGGTGCTCACCGAGGCCTACGCCGACGGGCGGCTGGACCGCGAGGAGTTCGACGCCCGCAGCTCCGCGGTGGAGACCGCCCGGACGCTGGGCGACATGCCCGCGCTCCTGGAGGGACTGGTCGCGGTTGCGACCGGTTCGCTGCAGCCGTTCGGCGGCATCGGCGAGGGGCTGCTGACCTCGGCGCAGATCGAGGAGCGTGCCGTCGCGAAGTGGCGCTCGGACCGGCGCGAGGCGGTGGTCGGCTTCGTGGTCGCCTCGGTGATCACCTGGACGATCTGGAGCGTGGTGATGCTCGGCGGGTTCCCGTGGCCGCTGTTCGTGATGCTCGGCACCGGCATCAACGCGGTCAAGACGGTCACCTCGCGCACCGAGATCGTGGCCCGCGAGCGTCGCAAGCTCGAGAAGCGTCAGCGCAAGGCGCTCGGTCAGCCGTGGAAGCCGGACGAGCGCGACGAGTGAGCCCGGCCGCCAGGCTCGTGGTCAGCCCCGTCCGCGCCGTCAGTCCTCGTCGTCGTCCTCGTCGTCGTCGAGGAGACCCTCGCGACGGGCCTCGGCGACGATGCGCCGGACGTTGTCGATCGCACCGCAGTCGGCGTCGATCTGGGCGTTGCGCTCCTGGGCGAACAGCTGGCCCAGCTCGGCGCGCACCTTCTCCCCGACCTCCTCGCGGGCCGGATTGAGGATCGTCAGCTCCTCCTCGGTGATGTGGTGGTTGACGAGCTTGGCCAGCTCCTCCACCGCGTCCTCGAACTTCTGGGTGTCGGTGCCCTTGAGCTCGAGCACCGCGAGCAACGCCTCGTTGCCCTCCGCGTGCTCCTCGACGCCGTGGTCGGCCTCGTGGTCGTCGACGGCGTCCTTGCGCTTGAGCGCCGGGTAGACGTGCTTCTCCTCGGCCTCGGCGTGCGCCACGTGCAAGGTCGCGAACGCATGGCGGACGGCGTCGCGGTCGGAGCTGCTGTCCCGCAGGTCGCGCAGCAGCGCTTCGAAGCGCCGGTGGTCGTCGAGGATCAGCTCCACCACGTCGCCTTGAACGGGTCGGCCCAGATCGATGTTCGTCATGACCGGACGTATCCGCGTCGACGGTCGCTCAAACGCTCGCCATCGGGAGACGAGCTCCGGGTCGGCCACAGCACGAGCCAGCGGGCCACCGCGAGCCAGGCTGCGGCGTAGAAGACGCTCGCCAGCTCGTCCGTGGGGTGGTGGGCGCCCTGGTAGAGACGCGCCAACGCCACCGCGAGGGGCAGCAGCAGGAGCAGCCAGACCCAGCGGCGGGCACGCGGCGCCAGCCAGCCGACCAGCAACGCGGTGCCGGCGTACACCGCGATGGCGGTGCCGACGTGCCCCGACGGAAAGCTGTCGTCCGGGACGAGGCCGGGGTCGAGGATCCGGACCGGCGGGCGCTGCCGGGTGATCAACGCGGTGGCGATGCCGTAGCAGCCGCCGACTCCCGCCAGCACCAGTGCGAAGAACACCGCGGGGCGCGGCGAGCGGGCCCAGACAGAGAGGACCGCGGCCACCACGACGGCGACCGCGACACCCACCACGGTCTCGCCGAGGAACGTGCCCGCGTCGGCCAGACCGTTCAAGCCCGAGGCGCGCTCACCGGCGAACCACCGCACGACGCGGTTGTCCCCCGGGTCCACCGACGACTCGAGCGGGCCCGTGATCAGCCAGCCCACGCCGAGCACGACCGCCACGATGAGACCCCACGCGACGACCGCGGTCACGATGTCGCGCCAACCGTTCCTGAGTGCCGACTCCCTCTCCATGCGAGGGCCGTTCCCCGAGCGCTCGAGCACCATTCGCGGCCCGGAGGCCGCCGCTCAGGAGACCAGCTGCCGTGCCGCACGAACAGCGCGGCCCGCGTCCACCAGTCCGGACCCGAACACGTCGTCGCGTCCCGGTTCACCGAGGTCGTGGGCCGTCGCGCGCAGGATGCGCTCGGCCTGCCGGCCGGTGAGCCGCGGGTCGACGGCCTTCATCAGGGCGACCACACCACTGACCATCGGCGCGGAGAACGACGTGCCGCTGTAGTGCGAGAGCGTCGCGAACGGGTCGCAGGAGAGCACGTCCTCCGCAGGCGCGACCACGTCCACGTAGTCCCCGCGGGTCGAGAGCTCGTAGTGCTCGAGCCGGGAGTCCACGCCCCCGACCGCGATCACCCCGGGGTAGGCGGCCGGGTACTGCGGCCGGTCCTTGCTCTCGCCGGTGTTGCCGGCGCCCGCGACGACGATCACTCCGTGCCGGAGGGCGCGCGCGATCGCCGCGCGCAGGCTCGGCGTGTCCCGCGCCACGAGGCTCAGGTTGAGCACGTCCACCCCCTGCGCGACCGCCCAGCGGATGCCGGCGATGACCCGGCGCTGCGATGCGACGAAGCCGTCGAAGATGCGCGCCGACTTCAGCTTCGCGCCCGGTGCGACGCCGGTGATGCCACGCAGCCGGCCGCCGTCGGGTCGGGCGGCGATGATGCACGCGACCGCCGTGCCGTGGTCCTGGCGATCGATCCTGGCCGGTGGGCGCCCGCCGGCGAGGTTCACGGCCCCCGCGACCTGTCCGTTGAGCTCCCAGGTCGGGCCGATCCCCGAGTCGACGAGCGCGACCTGCACGCCACGACCGCGCGTGACCTGCCAGGCCGAGCGGGCGTGGACCACCTTCAACGCCCATTGGGGCTGGTGCCGCATCGCGGCACGCTTGCCGATGTCGTGGTAGTAGCCGTCGGCAGAGTGCGGCTGTGCCGAGGCGGGTGTCATGGCCGCAACCGCGCCGAGGAGAACCCCGGCAGCGAGACAGCCGAGAACGCGTGGGCGCATGGGGGCGGGCTCCTCGATGACCGTGCTCGTCGGTCTTCGGAACGCGATCCGACGCTCCCCCTGAACATCGACAGCTGCCCCGCGGATCTGAGCAGTCGCCGACTCAGGCCACGGTCCGGGTGATCCCCTCGAGCTCGTCGCGGTCGACGACCAACCGGGCCCGCACCCGGTAGCGGTAGACCTGGATCAGTCCGATCGCCCACAAGACGTACTGGGCGCTCATCGCCCAGCGGAACGCCGAGGGCGTGTAGCCGGAGCCGTCACCGGGGGTCCGCCAGTCGAGGATGATGCCGATCACGATGACCAGCACCAGGCTGGCGATGAAGCCGCCCTGGTTGATGATCCCGCTCGCGCTGGCGAGCCGCTCCTGCGGGTTGGAGGTCCGCCCGACGTCGAAGCCGATCATCGAGGCCGGTCCCCCCACGCCCACGACGAGCACCAGCACCACCAACATCCAGGTCGGGGCGTGACCGGGCCAGGCGAGGACGACGGTCCACACGCTCACGATGGCGGCGACGATCGTGAGCACCATCGTCGAGCGATGCCACGGGTGCGCGCCGACCAACCACCCGAGGGTGGGTCCGGCGCCCATCACCGCCAGCACCATCAGCGTGAGCAGCAGGCCTGCCGTCGAGGACGACTGGTGCTCGCCCTTCACGAAGAACGGATAGCCCCACAGCAGGCTCAGGGACGTCGCACTGAACTGTGTCGAGAAGTGCATCCAGAAGCCCAGCCGGGTGCCCGGGTGCGCCCACGAGGACGCCAGGCTGGTGCGTACGGCGGCCAGCGACAGCGCCGGCCCGCGCAGGTTGCGGTCCGTGGGTGAGTCGTGGAGGACGACGAGAAGGGCGACCGCCAGCAGGATCCCGACCGAGGCGGCCAGCAGGTAGGCCCGGGTCCAGCCGATGTTGCTGAGCGCCCAGGTCATGGGCACCGCCGCCAGGATCGCCCCCAGCTGGCCGAGCGTGCCGGTGAGCTGGGTGATCAGCGGGATGCGCCGCACGGGGAACCAGGTGCTCACGAGCCGGAGCACGCAGATGAACGTCATCGCATCACCCATGCCCACGAACACCCGCGCTACCAGCGCCGTGCCGTAGTCGTCGGCCAGGGCGAACCCGGCCTGGGCGACGGTCAGGACCAGCGTCCCGGCCAGCAGCACGCTGCGCGACCCGAACCGGTCCACCAGCAGGCCGACCGGGATCTGCATCCCGGCGTAGACGACCAGCTGGAGCATGGTGAACGTCGCCAGCTGGGACGCCGAGATGTCGAACCGCTCGGTCGCCGCGAGGCCGGCGACGGCAAGAGACGACCGATGGAAGACCGCCACCAGGTAGACGAGCAGGCCGACCGCCCAGACCGCGTAGGGGCTGCGCAGGCTCGGCGTCACTCCCCGGATTCTATGGCCGGTCGGCCGGGTGGCCCGAATCGTCAGCGAGGGTGGTTTCGAGGCTCAGGCCTGGCGGCCTTCGCACCTCAACCACCGTGCTCCGTCGGTGGTTGAGGTGCGAGCGAAGCGAGCCGGCCTCGGTGGTTGAGGTGCGAGCGAAGCGAGCCGGCCTCGGTGGTTGAGGTGCGAGCGAAGCGAGCCTCGAAACCACCCTCAGTCGAGGCAGAACTCGTTGCCCGCGGGGTCCTGCATCACGATGTGGCCGGCACTCATCGGCGGTCCGGGCTCGTAGCGCTGGACCCGGGTGGCTCCGAGCGCGACCAGCCGCTCGCACTCGGCCTCGAGCGCGGCCATCCGCTCCCCGCCTTGGAGACCCGGGGCGGCCCGGACGTCGAGGTGGACGCGGTTCTTGACGACCTTGCCCTCCGGGACGCGCTGGAAGAACAGGCGCGGGCCGTCGCCGGTCGGGTCCTGGGAGGCCGAGGCGCTGTTGCGCAGCTCCGGAGGCAGGGTCTGCGAGAACGCGTCCCACGAGTCGAAGCCCGGCGGGGGCGGCGGCAGCTCGTAGCCGAGCACCTCGTTCCAGAACAGCGACAGGGCGCGGGGATCCGCGCAGTCGAACGTCACCTGGACCTGCTTGATCGTCGTCACTTCGCACCGGCTGACATCATCTGGCGGAGCTCCTTCTTGAGGTCATTGATCTCGTCACGGAGCCGCGCCGCCACCTCGAAGTGCAGCTCGGCGGCCGCGCCCTTCATCTGGTCGGTGAGCTCCTGGATGAGCTGGGCCAGCTCGGCGCTCGGCAGACCCGCGAGGTCGGCGCTGTGCTGGCCGGCCTCGCCGCCGGCCATGCGGGAGAGTCCGGGGACCGGTGCCTTGCGCTTCTTGGGGTCGCCCTGCTGCCAGGTCTTCAAGAGCGCCTCGGTGTCGCCCTCCTCACGGGCGAGCATCTCGGTGATGTCGGCGATCTTCTTGCGCAGCGGTTGCGGATCGACACCGGCCGCGGTGTTGTAGGCGACCTGCTTCTCGCGGCGCCGGTTGGTCTCCTCGATCGCCTTCTCCATCGAGGGGGTGATCCTGTCGGCGTACATGTGCACCTGCCCCGAGACGTTGCGCGCCGCGCGACCGATGGTCTGGATCAGCGACTTGTCGGAGCGCAGGAAGCCCTCCTTGTCGGCGTCGAGGATCGACACCAGCGACACCTCCGGCAGGTCGAGGCCCTCGCGCAGCAGGTTGATGCCGACCAGGACGTCGTACTCCCCCATCCGTAGCTCGCGGAGCAGCTCGATGCGGCGCAGGGTGTCGACCTCGGAGTGGAGGTAGCGGGTGCGGATGCCGGCGTCGAGGAGGTAGTCGGTGAGGTCCTCGGACATCTTCTTCGTCAGCGTCGTGACCAGGACCCGCTCGTCCTTCTCCGAGCGGGTGCGGATCTCGTGGATCAGGTCGTCGATCTGGCCCTTGGTCGGCTTGATGACGACCTCGGGGTCGATCAGGCCGGTCGGGCGGATGATCTGCTCGACGCATGATCCCCCGACCCTGTCGAGCTCGTAGTTGCCTGGGGTGGCGGAGAGATAGATCGTCTGGCCGATCCGGTCCAGGAACTCCTCCCAGCGCAGCGGCCGGTTGTCCATCGCGCTCGGCAGCCGGAAGCCGTGGTCGACCAGGTTGCGCTTGCGGGACATGTCGCCTTCGTACATCCCGCCGATCTGCGGCACCGCGACGTGGGACTCGTCGATCACCACGAGGTAGTCCTCGGGGAAGTAGTCGAGCAGGCAGTTGGGCGCCGAGCCGTGGGTGCGGCCGTCCATGTGCATGGAGTAGTTCTCGATGCCGGAGCAGGAGCCGACCTGGCGCATCATCTCCACGTCGTACGTCGTGCGCATCCGCAGCCGCTGCGCCTCGAGCAGCTTGCCCTCCCGCTCGAACTTCGCGAGCTGGTCCTCCAGCTCGAGCTCGATGCCGCGGATCGCCTTCTCCATCCGCTCCGGTCCGGCGACGTAGTGGGTGGCGGGGAAGACGTAGAGCTCCTGGTCCTCGGTGACCACCTCGCCGGTGAGCGGGTGCAGCGTCATCAGCCGCTCGATCTCGTCACCGAAGAACTCGATGCGGACCGCGTGCTCCTCGTAGACCGGGAAGATCTCCAGGGTGTCGCCCCGGACCCGGAAGGTCCCGCGGGTGAACGACATGTCGTTGCGGGTGTACTGGATCTCGACGAGCTGGCGCAGGATCGAGTCGCGGTCGTGCTCCTCGCCGACCTTGACCCGCAGCATCCGGTCGACGTACTCCTGCGGGGTGCCGAGGCCGTAGATGCAGGACACGGTGCTGACGACGATCACGTCGCGTCGGGTGAGCAGGCTGTTGGTCGCGGAGTGGCGCAGCCGCTCGACCTCCTCGTTGATCGAGGAGTCCTTCTCGATGTAGGTGTCGGTCTGGGGGACGTAGGCCTCGGGCTGGTAGTAGTCGTAGTAGGAGACGAAGTACTCGACCGCGTTGTCAGGGAAGAGCTGGCGCAGCTCGTTGGCGAACTGAGCGGCGAGCGTCTTGTTCGGCTGGAGAACCAGCATCGGCCGCTGCACCTGCTCGGCCACCCAGGCCACCGTCGCGGTCTTGCCGGTGCCGGTCGCACCGAGCAGCACGACGTCCTGCACGCCGGCGTTGATGCGCGCGGTGATCTCCTTGATCGCCGCGGGCTGGTCACCGGAGGGCTGGTAGTCGGAGACCACCTTGAACGGCGCCACCCGGCGTTCGAGATCGGTGACAGGTCGCATGCATCGAGCGTAGACGCGGCCACCGACAGCCTCCGCCACCGCCGACCCGGCCGCTGGCCGAGCTCAGGCCATTAGGACTTCTTCGGCAGAAAGCCAGCGGACTTGAGGAGTAGTGATTAACGTCTCAAGCGGCCCGGCTCTTCCCGGGCCACCTCTGATGTGGGGAGAACCAATGAACAGGCACGTCAAGACAGGCGGCATCGTCCTCATCGCAGCGACGCTCTTCGCCGCCGGCGGCATGAGCTCTGCGGTGGGAGCTCGGCTGATCACCGGTGAGCAGATCGCCAGCGAGACGATCACCCAGAAGAACATGCACGAGAACAGCATCGGCAGCTCCGAGATCAAGGGTGGCGCCGTCAACTGGTGGGACCTCAACGGCGACGTCCAGAGCCGCCTCGACAAGGTCGGCGAGACCGGGCCGCAGGGACCCGCCGGTGCCGACGGTGCCACCGGGCCTGCTGGTGCGACCGGGCCTGCCGGACCCGCCGGAGCCGCAGGGCCTCAGGGTGCCCCTGGTGCGCCGGGTGCGACCGGACCTCAGGGCCTCTCCGGCCTCGAGGGCGCGTTCTACGCCGTCGCGTACTACGACTCGGGCGACACGAACTCCGGCGCCATCGCGACGGTCGCCTGCGACCCGTCGTCGCAGAACTACACCGCGCTGGCCGGCGGCGCCCAGATGATCGGGCTCCCCGGCGGGGAGTCGACCCCGGTCGCCTCGTCGTTCCCCGGCCGGATGGACTGGAACACCAACGCCCCGAGGCCGAACCGGCTCGACGGCTGGATCGTGCAGTTCGACGGCGCGGTCAACGAGCCTCCGTACAAGGCGAAGATCTGGGCACTGTGCGTCCCGCGCACCGACATCCCGGTCACCCAGACCTACCTGGAGTCGGCGTCCAGCTGACCTGAGCACGTCGTGTGGGATCGAGGGGCCTGGGCCGTACGGCGCGGGCCCCTCGTCCTTTCTCGCTAGATTGTCCCCGTGAGCAGCCGCCTGTCGAACGCCGAAGGTGTGCTCCGGGTCGTACGCCGCACGCTGCTGACGGTCTTCGGCATCCAGGTCGCGATCGCGATCGGCATGTCCCTGGTCGACTCCTACCGTCGCCGCGGCAAGAAGCCGAAGCCCTTCCCGGTCACGCCGCCGCGGCCCGTTCCCGTCGGTGACGGCACCCTCACGACGTACACCTATGGCCAGGACCTGTTCGAGGCCATGCTGGCCGCGATCGAGAGCGCGCAGCGGCAGATCCTCTTCGAGACCTACATCTGGAAGGGCGACGAGACCGGGGAGCGGTTCAAGTCGGCGCTCGCCGCAGCCGCGAACCGTGGCGTCGAGGTCTACTGCATCTTCGACGGGTTCGCGAACCTCGTCGTCTCGCCCCGGTTCAAGCACTTCCCGCCCGGCATGAAGGTGCTGCGCTACCCGACGTACCCCGCCGGGCTGCGGTTCTACGACCTGCGGCGCTACGGCCGCGACCACCGCAAGATCCTCGTCGTCGACGACGCGGTCGGCTTCGTCGGTGGCTACAACATCGGCTCGGCGTACGCGACCGAGTGGCGCGACACGCACGTGCGGATCAGCGGGCCCGGCGTGTGGGACCTCAAGCGCGCGTTCGCGGACTTCTGGAACCTCAACCGGCGCCGGCGGCTCGGGACGAGCGAGCGACCGCTGCTGCTCGAGACCGCGTCCACGTGGGAGCCACGCATCCGGATCCACCGCAACGTGCCGCTGCTGTGGATGTTCCCGATCCGGGCGATGTACATCGAGGCCATCAGCCGAGCCTCGACCAACGTCTGGATGACGCAGGCCTACTTCCTGCCCGACCAGGACTTCGTCGACGCGATGAAGGACGCCGCCCAGCGCGGGGTCGACGTACGCCTGCTGCTCCCCCACAAGTCCAACCACATCGTCGCCGACTGGCTCTCGCGCGGCTACTTCTCCCAGCTGCTCGACGCGGGGGTGCGGATCTTCCGGTTCAAGGACGCGATGGTGCACGCCAAGACCGCGACCATCGACGGCACCTGGTCGACGGTCGGTACGGCGAACATCGACCGGCTCAGCCTGAGCGGCAACTACGAGATCAATGTGGAGATCATCGACCCCGGCTTCGCGGAAGCGATGGAGGAGATCTATCGCACCGACGAGTCGCACTCCCTCGAGCTGACCCACGCCGAGTGGGAGGCCCGCGACCTGCACCGCAAGTTCACCGAGGCGCTGCTCGGGCCGCTGCGGCCGCTGCTGTGACCGGGCGCTACCGCGGCTGCGGGATGTCCATGATCGAGCTGAGCTGGAGCGCCTTCGCGCGGTCGCCCTTGACCTTGAGCTGACCCTTGACGACGCCCGCCAGCGGGTTGAGGTGGCCGGTCGCGAGCCGCAGGTAGTCGTGAGCGTGGCAGGTGACCGTCGCATCGCGATCCCCGTCCTCGGCGACCTCCGCGCCCGAGGTGACCGTCGCGGCGCCGCCGGAGACGCGGACGACATAGCGCTCGACCTCACCGGTGGGGTTGCCGAGCAGCCGGAAGCCGACGGTCAGCTCCACGCCGCGGGCCCGCTCGGCGTCGACGAACTCCGGCAGGCGGCGGAAGATCTCGCCCAGCACGACCGGGCGGAAGCCGGAGGACATGACCTTCTCCAGGTGCTGGCGGGGAGCGTGCTTCAGCGCCGTCGCGACGTCGACCGGGTCGAGCGCGGTGGGATCGACGGCAACCGCGTCGGTGCCCGGCACCCGGAAGATGCCGCCCACCGCGAGCGCCAGCTCGGCGTCCCCCTCGATGTCGAGCTTGCCGGAGAGGTACTCCAGGCCGGCGTTGCGCTCGCCGCTCACCAGGCGGACGAACCTCAGGACGCTCGTGCACAGCACCACGTCGACCTCGCCGTGCGGATCGTCGATGATCTCGATGTCACCGCCGGTGAAGCGCAGCGCGTGCCGTTCGAGCAGCCGCCCGCGGCGCTCCAGGTCGATGCGGACCGTGCCGTGCAGCGGCGCGAGCCGCTCGGGCACGGCGTACTCGTGCAGCCGACGGAGGATGCCGAGGATCGCCGCCGGACGGACCTCGTCGCGGCCGAACAGGCCAAGCAGGTCGTCGTCGGACGTGGCGGCGACGGCGGCCACGAGCGCCTCGGGATCGGCCTCGGCGAAGAACGCCGCGGCCTCGTCCGCGTCGGCGGTGTGCAGGGACTCCAAGCTCATCGAGCGGTCCATCAGGTCCTCGTCACCTTCGCTGGGAGATGGGTGCGCGGGGCCATCCTCGGGCCGTGCCGCTCACGACGCCCGGCCACCAGGGCGAGCAGCACCGGCACCCGCCCGCGGTGGGGGCGCCACGGCTCGAGGAACTCGGCCATCTCGGCGTCGTCGAAGGCCCGCCCGGCCACCGCGAAGCCGACGTCCTTGGCCACGTGGTAGTCGCCGAACGAGACCGCGTCGGGGTCACCGTGGGCGCGCTGGCGCACCTCGGCGGCCGTCCAGACCCCGATGCCGGGCAGGGTGGTGAGGCGGCGCTCGACCTCCTCGCCGGGGAGCCCGGCGGTGCGCTCGAGGGCGTCGGCGACGCGGGCTGCCGTCACCAGCGCCCGGGAGCGCGCGGGGTCGACGTGCATCCGCAGCCACTCCCAGGACGGCACCTGGCGGAGGGTGGCCGCATCGGGCTGCACCCACAGCCGCAGCTCGGTGCCGGGACCGGGCGCGCGCTCGCCGTAGCGGTGCACGAGCATCCGGAACCCGGCGAACGCCTCTTGCCCGGTCACCTTCTGCTCGATGATCGCGGGCACCAGGGACTCCATCACCAGGCCGGTGCGGCCCAGCCGCCAGTGGGAGTAGCGGCGCCAGCCCTCGGCGACGATCGGGTGGAGGCCGGGTTCGAAGCCGGCCACGTCGTCGTCGGCACCGAGGAGCGCGGGCAGGTGCTCGAGCACCCAGGCGGCGCCCGGCCCCCACGCCTCGGCACGAACCATGCCCTCGACCGGGCGGGCGCGGACCGCGAGCGTGGTGGGCCCGCTGGGCGTGCGGATGCCACGCCAGTGGGTGTCGCCGTCGATGCGGTAGGTCGGGTCGCCCGCGCCTCGGCGGTGCACGCCGAGCACCGAGCCCACGGGACACGGCCAGTCCGGCCGCCACTCCCGCACCTCACTGCTCACGTCCCGAACCTAGTCGACCCCGCGGACACTGGAACACGTTCTAGTCGTGGCTAGTCTGAGCGCATGACGCTGCAGATCGAGGACCGCGCCCGGGTCCGCACGCTCATCCTGGACCGGCCCGAGGCCCTCAACGCGTTCAACGAGGAGCTGTACGACGCCACCACGGACGCGCTGCGCGCCGCCGCCGAGGATCCCGAGGTCGCCGTCGTCCTGCTCACCGGCAACGGCCGCGGGTTCAGCGCCGGCACCGACCTGCTCGAGATGCACGCCCGCGCCACCGACCCGGCTTTCGTCCCCGGCCGGCACGGCTTCGTCGGCCTGGTCGACGCGCTCGAGGAGTTCCCCAAGCCGCTGATCTGTGCCGTCAACGGCGTGGGCCTGGGGATCGGGACCACGATCCTGGGCTTCGCCGACCTGGCCTTCATGTCGACCACCGCCCGCCTCAAGTGCCCGTTCACCAGCCTGGGGGTCGCTCCGGAGGCGGCGTCGTCGTACCTCCTCCCCCGGCTCGTCGGCCGGCAGGACGCGGCGTGGGTGCTGCTGTCGGCCGAGTGGATCTCCGCGCAGGAGGCGCTCGACATGGGGCTCGTCTGGCGACTCTGCGAGCCCGGCGACCTGCTCGCGGAGGCGCGCCGGCACGCAGAGGTGCTCGCCGCCCGGCCGATCTCGTCCCTGGTCGCGGTCAAGCGCACGATGACCGAGCCCCTGCGCGCCGGCATCGCCGCGGCCCGCGAGCGGGAGAACGCCGCGTTCGCCGAGCTGATGGGCGGGCCCGCCAACCTCGAGGCGCTCACGGCCTTCGCCGAGGGCCGCGAGCCCGACTTCAGCGGCCTCTGACGTTGATTCGGGCGGCCCGAATCAACGTTCAGAGGTCCCGACTCAACCGAAGGTGACGTCGGCGGTGGGGGCGACGTCCGCGGTGCGGCCGGGGGCGTTGTGGTACTGCCAGTAGAGGTTCGTGTGGGTGATGACGAGGTCCGGCGTGGGGGCTCCGTAGGCGCTGTGGTCCTCGGTGGTGTGGGCGTCGGCGACCAGGAGCACGTCGTAGCCGCGGGTGCTCGCGCCATGGAGGGTCGAGCGGATGCACGCGTCGGTCTGCGCTCCGCTCACCACCAGCCGGCCGGCGCCGAGGCCGGCCAGCACGTCCTCGAGGTCGGTCTCCTCGAAGGAGTCGCCGTACCTCTTGTGCACGATCGCCTCACCGACGGCCGGCACCAGCTCGGGCACGATCTGCCACGCCTCGGTGTCGCGCGCCATCGCGTCGTCGGAGTGCTGCACCCACACCACCGGCGTGCCGGCGGTCCGCGCGCGGTCGACGAGCGTGGCGATGTTCGCCACGACGCGGTCGCGGTCGTGGGCGGTCGCGACGACGTCGTTCTGGACGTCGACGACGAGCAGGGCGGTCTGGGTTCGGTTCTCGAGAGTGGTCATGGAACGACCGTAGGGGCCAAACTGGACGATCTACTTCCTCATCAGGAGCCCACTCCCAGGAGCACTGTGGCCAGCGAATCCAGTCCGACCTCCCGGGCCCTGCTCGCCCTCGAGGCATTGCAGGACTCCCCCGGCATCACCGCCGAGCGCCTCGGGCGGCGGCTGGGCGTCACCTCGCGGGCGGCCCGGCGGTACGTCGAGATCCTGCGCGAGGCCGACATCCCCGTGGAGTCGCTGCGCGGGCCGGACGGCGGCTACCGGCTCGGCCGCGGCGTGCGGCCGCCGCCGTTGCGGTTCGGCGCGGACGAGGCGCTCGGTCTCGTGATGGCCGCGCTCGACGGGCAGCACGACGCCGCGGACCCCGAGGGTCCGGTGGGCCGCGCCCTCGGCAAGCTGCTCGGTGCGCTGCCGCGGTCGGTGGCGGCGCAGGCGGAGGCGGTCCGGCGTACGGCGACTCCTGTCCCCCAGCGCTCCCCTGCCCGCCCGCACCCGGCGACCACGGTCGCCCTCGTCGGGGCCTGCGCGGAGCGGCGGCGAGTGCGCCTCGACTACCGCACCGAGGCCGGCAACGAGCGGCTGCTCGAGGCCGAGCCGTGGGCGGTGGTGGTGCGCTACGGGCGGTGGTACCTGCTGTGCCGCTCGGTCACCGCCGACGCGGTCCGCACCTACCGCATCGACCGAGTCGCGGGCGTCCAGACCTTGTCCGAGACGTTCGAGCCGCCGCCGGACCTGGACCCGGTCGCCGTCCTGGAGGAGAACCTCGGCGCCGGCTGGGACCACGAGGTGCGGGTGCTGGTGGACGCACCGCTCGCGCAGGTCGCGGCCGCGATCCCGCGCACCATGGGCCGGCTCGAGGAGGTGGACGCGGTGAGGACCCGCCTGGTCGGCTCGACCCGCAACGTGAGGTCGTACGCCGAGCAGCTGACGATGCTCCCCGGCACGTTCGTGATCGAGGAGGGCGAGGAGGTCCGCGCGGAGGTCGTCGCGCTCGCCGAGCGTCTCAGCGCGGCAGCCCGACGCTCGCCGGCGGCTCGGTGAGCACACGCAGCGCCAGCCGGGTCGTGTCGGGAACGCCCAGGTGGCCGACCACCCGGGACACCCGGTCGGGCTCGAGCGGGAGGAGTCCCGGACTGCCGGGCACGTCGGGGGTGAGCCCGAGGTCGAGGTCGGTGCGCCCCGACATCATCGACAGGTTGAACTCGAAGCGCTCGCGGGCGCCGGGCGCGGTCAGCCGCGCGAGCAGCGTGGACCCGATCCGGCGCACTCCCTGCTCCTCGCAGTAGGAGTCGATCGTCGCGACCAGCGTCGCGCCCGCGCAATGGTCGATGTCGGCCCAGACCGCCCGCATCGACCCCATCTGGGAGAGCAGCACCGGAGCGGTCTTCTCACCGATCCCCGGCACCCCCGGGAGGTTGTCGCTGGTGTCGCCGCGGAGTGCGGCGTACTCCAGGTAGTGCTCCGCCGCGATGCCGTAGAGCGCATGCAGGCGCGCGGGGTTGAGCAGCGGCGAGCCGTTGATGCCGCCCGTGATCAGGCGCAGCACCTGCGTGCGCTCGCTGATGTGGGCGAACGCGTCGCGGTCCGACGTGATCAGCACGCAGCTCCAGCCGTTGCGCTCGGCCCAGGTCGCCGCGGATGCGTTGACGTCGTCGGCCTCGAGGCCGGCGGGGGTGACCGTGAGCATGCCGAGGGCGTCGAGCAGCGCCGCGGCGCGCTCGAGCTGGTCGACGAGGTCGGGGTGCTTCTCGGCGCGGCCGGCCTTGTACGCCGGGTACATCGCCTCACGGACGGACGTACGCCGGTCGTCGAGCCCGAACAGCACCGCGTCCGGCGCGAACTGGTCGATGGCCTCCAGGATCTGGCGCAGCATCCCGTGCAGCGCCCAGGCCGGGCGGCCGCCCTGGTCGCGCAGCCCGGACTCCGCGCGCGCGTGGTGGTTGCGGTGCAGCAGCGACGGCGCGTCGACGGCCAGCAGCAGGCGCCCGTCGTTCATCCCTCGCACGGGCACCACCGTAGGGCGCGAGCCCGGGATCTAGCCGACGAGGTAGTCCCGGACGTTCGGCGGCAGCCCGAGGACGACCGTCCGACCGTTGTGCTCGACGCTGAGCCCGCGGTCGGTCAGGCCCAGGGTCCAGCGGTGCAGGTCGAGCCGGACCCGGAGCGAGTCGAGCAGCACCGTGGCACGCTCGGCGACGTCGCGGGGCTCCTGGTTGGTGGCGAGGATCAGCTCGAAGGCGAGCGCGCCGGGGTTGAGGTCGCCGAGCTGCTCCAGCACCTCGTCGAGGTCGATCAGCGTCGGCGCCAGCAGCAGGTCGGTGAAGTCGTGGGGTCGCACGGTCATGGGCCGGCCTCCTTCCGCACCCGACGCTAGTGACGCGGGGACGGCCGCACACGGGGCCAAGGTCCCGTCCGGCCGCGCCCGTTGTCCCTGGGTTCGTCTTGAATGGGGTCGTGCTGCTCGCCGATGTCGTCGCCACCTCTGCCACCGTCGCCGCGACCCGGTCCCGCAAGGCCAAGGTCGTCGCGATCGCCGAGCTGCTCGCGCATGCCGACGGCGAGGAGCTCGAGACGGTCACGGCGTACGTCGGCGGCTCGCTGCGCCAGCGCCGCACGGGCCTGGGGTGGCGCGGTCTCACCACGCTGCCGGCGCCCGCCCCGGTGTCGACCCTGGCCGTGTCCGAGGTCCACGAGGCGTTCGACAGGATCGCCGCGCTGGCCGGAGCCGGGTCGCAGGCCGCCCGGTCGGCCGCGGTCGCCGAGCTGTTCGGCAGGGCGACGTCCGAGGAGCAGGCCTGGCTGCGCGGCGTCGTCACCGGCGAGGTGCGCCAGGGCGCGCTGGACTCGCTGGTGCAGGAGGGCCTGGCCGCCGCGGCCGACGTGCCGCTGGCGTCGGTGCGGCGCGCCGCGATGCTCGCCGGGTCGACGGTGGCGGTGGCCCGGGCCGCGTTCTCAGGGACGGAGGCACTCGGCGCGATCGGACTCCAGGTGGGTCGACCGGTGCTGCCGATGCTCGCCTCCAGTGCGCCCGACCTGGCGGCGGCGATGGCCAAGGCGGGCGGCGGGCAGGTCGCGGTCGACACCAAGCTCGACGGCATCCGCATCCAGGTGCACCGCTCGGGGTCCGAGGTCATCGTGGCCACGAGGTCCCTGGAGGACATCACTGCCCGTCTGCCCGAGGTCGTCGACGTGGCGCTGGCACTGCCGGCGCAGTCGTTCGTGCTCGACGGCGAGGCGCTGGCGCTGACCGAGGACGGCCGGCCGCGACCGTTCCAGGAGACCGCGTCCCGCACGGCCATGGGGGCCGGCGTCGCGGTCACGCCTTACTTCTTCGACGTGCTGCACCTCGACGGCCACGACCTGCTCGACGCCCCCGCGTCCGAGCGCGCGGCGGCGTTGGAGCGACTGGTCCCGGTCGAGCACCGGGTGCCCCGGGTCGTGACCGACGACGTGGAGGTGGCCTCGGAGTTCCTCGCGGGTGCGCTGCGCTCGGGTCACGAGGGCGTCGTGGTCAAGGGGCTCGCCGCGCCCTACGACGCCGGCCGCCGCGGCGCGTCCTGGGTGAAGGTCAAGCCCGTGCACACCCTCGACCTGGTCGTGCTCGCCGTGGAGTGGGGCTCCGGCCGGCGCCAGGGCTGGCTGTCCAACATCCACCTCGGCGCCCGCGACCCCGCCACGGGCGGGTTCGTGATGCTCGGCAAGACGTTCAAGGGGATGACCGACGAGATGCTCGCCTGGCAGACCGAGCGCTTCCTCGAGCTGGAGACCTCGCGCTCGTCCTACGTCGTGCACGTGCGGCCCGAGCAGGTCGTCGAGATCGCCTTCGACGGCGTGCAGCGCTCGAGCCGCTACCCCGGGGGTGTGGCGCTGCGGTTCGCCCGGGTCGTCCGCTATCGCGACGACAAGCCGGTGTCCGAGATCGACACGATCGAGGCGGTGCGCTCGTTCCTGGGGTGACTGGCGCGTCACACTCGTGCAACTGCCAGTTGCACAGTCGTACGATGACGTCATGACCAGCACCACCTCGGACACCGACGGGCGCCGATCGGCGGCCGCGGCCAGGCGCCGGGCCCGCGAGAAGGACATCATCGCCGCCACCCGGGCGCTGTTCGACCAACGCGGCGTCCGCGACGCCCAGATCGAGGACATCGCCCGGGCCGTCGGCATCAACCGTGCGATCGTCTACCGCCACTTCACCGGCAAGGAGGAGCTGTTCGCGCTCACCCTGGTCGGCTATCTCGACGAGCTGCGCGATGCCCTCGCGGCAGCGGCCGAGACCTCCACCGATCCGCACCAGCGGCTGACCGCGCTCGTGGGTGCGTTCGTGGAGTACGGCGTGGCGCACCCCGCGTTCGTCGACTGCGCGCAGACCCTGATGCGGCGTACCGGCCCCGAGCTCTTCGACGAGATGTCCGAGGGCGCGATGCTCCGCCTGGGCCGGAGCATCTCCTCGTGTCTCGCGACGCTGAGCCAGGTGCTCGAGGACGGCGTCGAGGCCGGCGCCTTCAGCGTCGAGGACCCGACCCTGCTCGCCAACACGCTCTACGCCAGCGGTCTCGGCGCACTCCAGCTCGCCCGGGTGGGCATCCTGGTCAAGGAAGCAGCTCCCGGCATCCCCACCGTCGGTCGCATCTCCGCCGACCAGGTGCGCGACTACCTGGTCGCGTCGGCGTTGGCGCTCGCCAGCCGCTGAGCCGGGACTACCGCTCCAGGATCGCCACGACGCCCTGGCCACCGGCGGCGCAGATGGAGATCAGCGCCCGGCCGCTCTTGGCGTTCGACGCCACCCGCTCGGCGAGCAGCTTGGCGGCGACGTTGATGATCCGGCCGCCGGTCGCGGCGAACGGGTGTCCGGCGGCCAGGGACGAGCCCCTGACGTTGAGCTTGGCCCGGTCGATCGAGCCGAGCGGCGCATCGAGTCCGAGACGCTCCTTGCAGAACACCGGGTCCTCCCAGGCCTTGAGGGTGGAGAGCACCTGCGAGGCGAACGCCTCGTGGATCTCGTAGAAGTCGAAGTCCTGCAGCGTCAGGCCGTTGCGGGCGAGCATCCGGGGCACGGCGTACGCCGGCGCCATCAGGAGACCCTCACCCCCGTGGACGTAGTCGACCGCGGCGGTCTCGGAGTCGACGAAGTAGGCCAGCGGCTCGAGCCCGTGCTCCTCGGCCCACTCCTCGCTCGCGAGCAGCACCGCGGAGGCGCCGTCGGTCAGTGGCGTGGAGTTCGCGGCGGTCATCGTCGCGGCCTCGCCCTTGCCGAACACCGGCTTGAGCTTCGCGAGCTTCTCGACGCTGGAGTCGGGGCGCAGGTTGTTGTCACGCTCCAGACCGCGGAACGGCGTGATCTGGTCGTCGAGCCAGCCACGGTCGTACGCCGCGGCCAGGTTCTGGTGCGACGCGACGGCGAGCTCGTCCTGCTCCTCGCGGCTCACCTGCCACTCCAGGGCGGTGAGCGCGGCGTGCTCGCCCATCGAGAGGCGGGTGCGGGGCTCGCCGTTCTGCGGGATCTCCAGGCCGATGTCGCCGGGACGGATCGCACCCAGGGCGAGCACCTTGCCCTTGGTGTCACGCGCGGCGTTGACCTTCATCAGCTTCTTGCGGAGCCGGTCGCTGATCGCGACGGGCGCGTCCGACGTGGTGTCGGTGCCACCGGCGATACCGGCGTCGATCTGCCCGAGGGCGATCTTGTTGGCGACCTGGATCGCCGCCTGCAGCCCGGTGCCGCAGGCCTCCTGGATGTCGGTGGCGGGCGTCTCGGGGGCGAGCTTGGAGCCGAGGACGGACTCGCGGGTCAGGTTGAAGTCGCGCGCGTGCTTGAGCACCGCGCCGGCGACGACCTCGCCGAGGCGCTCACCCTGCAAGCCGAACCGCTCGACCAGGCCGTCGATCGCGGCGGTCAGCATCTCCTGGTTGGACGCGTCGGCGTAGGCGGTGTTGGACCGGGCGAACGGGAGCCGGTTGCCGCCGAGGACGGCGACGCGGCGGGTGCTGGCCTGGTTCTTCGCGGGAGTGTTGGCAGCCATGGGGTTCATCCTGCGTCGGTCGGGGAATCGAGAGAAGGACATGAGGGCCAGATCACGAAATCTGGACTCTGAGTTACACAAGGAGTTACATACCCGCCATGAGCGACTTCTACCAGGGGTTCACCCAGTCCGCGATCGGCAAGCAGCTCACCAAGCTGCTCGGCCTCCCCGCACCCGCGACGCTCGAACGGTACGCCGCGGGGGCGCCCCTGGTCGACGGCACGGTCGCGGTCGGTGGCCGCGGCCGGCTCGCCGACTCGCTGCCCGGCATCCTCGCCACCCTCGACGTCGAGGCGACCGCACCCACCGGCGACGCTGACGCGACGTACAAGGGCCTGGTCTTCGACGCCACCGGGCTGACGGGCTCGGCGGACCTCGTCGAGCTGCGCGACTTCTTCACCCCGCTGCTGCGCAGCCTCGACGCGTGCCCGCGCGTCGTCGTGCTCGGCACCCCGCCCGAGCAGGTGCGCGACGGGGAGCGCGTGGCGCAACGGGCGCTCGAGGGCTTCACCCGCAGCCTCGGCAAGGAGATCGGCCGCGGCGGCACCGTCCAGCTGGTCTACGTCGCCGACGGCGCCGAGGGTGCGATCCAGAGCACGCTGGCCTTCCTGCTCTCCCCCAAGTCCGCCTACGTGTCCGGCCAGGTGATCCGCATCGGCGCCCACGGCGCCACGCACGCCGAGCCGGTGGGCGACTGGCTCCGCCCCCTCGAGGGCAAGGTCGCGCTGGTGACCGGCGCGAGCCGCGGCATCGGCGAGCAGATCGCCCGGGTCCTGCACCGCGACGGCGCCACGGTGGTCGGCGTCGACGTACCCCAGGCGGCCAGCGAGCTGCAGGGGGTCATGACCGAGCTCGACGGCGACCACCTCGTGCTCGACATCACCGCCAAGGACGCCCCGCAGCGTCTCGCCCACCACCTGAGCACGAAGCACGGCGGCGTCGACATCGTCGTGCACAACGCCGGCATCACCCGCGACCGCAAGCTCGCCAACATGAGGCCCTCGGAGAAGGGCGACCTCTTCGAGCAGGTCATCTCCGTCAACCTGACCGCCCCCGAGCGGATCACCCGCCACCTGCTCGAGGAGAAGGTGATCAACGACAACGGCTCGATCATCGGCGTCGCCTCGATCGCGGGCATCGCCGGCAACGTCGGCCAGACCAACTACGCGGCATCCAAGGCGGGGGTCATCGGCCTGGTGGACTCGCTGGCCGACGAGCTCGACCGCGGCATCACGATCAACGCCGTGGCCCCGGGCTTCATCATCACCCAGATGACCGCCGCTGTGCCGTTCGCGACCCGCGAGGTCGGCCAGCGGCTCAACGCGATGGCCCAGGGCGGCCTGCCGGTCGACGTCGCCGAGACCATCGCCTGGTACGCCAGCCCCGGCTCCACCGCCGTCAACGGCAACGTCGTGCGGGTCTGCGGCCAGATGATGCTGGGGGCCTGACGTGGCCGGCGTCCCCGTGATGCTCAAGGCCGCGCTGCCGGCGGTCCCGGGCGTCAACCTGCTGCCGGGCATCCGCAAGACCGGCGGCCCGCTGCCCGAACGCACCCTCGAGCGCCACGACGTCCCGCTGGACCGGGCCCACGTCGCGAGGTACGCCGAGCTGTGCGGCTTCCCGCGCAAGGACACCGTGCCCCTGCCCTACCCGCACCTGCTGGCGTTCGGGCTGCACATGGAGATCATGACCGCGGGCAACTTCCCGTTCCCCGCGATCGGCACCGTGCACCTGGAGAACTCCATCACCCAGCACCGGCCCATCGCACTGACCGAGGAGCTCCAGGTCACGGCGTACGCCGACAACCTGCGACCCCACGCCAAGGGCCAGGTGTTCGACATGGTGACCCGGGTGCACTCGCGCGCGGACCTGGTGTGGGAGGAGACCTCCACGTTCCTGCGCCGGGGGACGCCGTCGATCGAGCCTGTCGAGACCCCCGCAGTCGACGCACCCATCCCGGACGCCCCGCCGACCGGCACCACCTGGTGGCTCCCGGCCGACCTCGGCCGGCGCTACGCGTCGGTGTCCGGCGACCACAACCCGATCCACCTCTACCCGCTCACCGCGAAGGCGCTGGGGTTCCCGCGCCAGATCGCGCACGGCATGTGGTCGATGGCGCGCTGCGTGGGGGCCCTGGAGAACCGGCTTCCCGACCAGGTCCGCGTCGACGTGGCGTTCAAGAAGCCGATCCTCCTCCCCGGTGCCGTGGCCTTCGGCTCGCGCCGCGTCGAGGACGGCTACGCGTTCTCCCTCTCGAGCCCGGGGTCGGGCGCTCCCCATCTGGCCGGGGTGACCAGCACCCGTTAGCCTCGGCGGGCCAGCACGTCGAGCATCGGGGAACAGACATGGCAGAGCACGAGACGAACCACGGCGGCGGCTCCACGAGCTGGCTGACGCCGACCGCGGCCGGCATCGCCGGCCTGGTCATCGGCACCCTCAGCCTCCTGGCCAACGGGTCCTGGAGCTACGTCGTCCAGGGGTGGCTGAACAGGAACGGCTCGGGCAGCTTCAGCGACTCGGTCGCTCTCACCGGCGTCGCCCAGATCCTGCTCGCGCTGGTGTCCCTCGTCCTGGCCACCCGGGCACTCCGCGGCTCGGAGCCGGCGGCGCGCCACCTCGGTGGCGCGGCCGCGGTCCTGGGCGGTCTCGGAGCGATCGTGGCCGTGCTGACGGTGCTGGCCGGCCTCGCCGGCTTCTGAGTCGCGCCCGCGGCCGGCCTTCTCCTCGAGCCGCCCCTGCATCGAACGATGCAAGCCCGTGAGTTCCGTCCGATGGCGCTCGTGGGGACGGCGCGGCCTTCCTAGCGTCGGAGGTACGCCGACCACCCGGTCGGTCCGCCTCTCGGAAAGGAACCCCCATGTCCCGCCTCCCCAAGCCCCGGATCCGCAGCACCGCCGCGGCCGCCGTGCTGACCACCGCCGGCCTGGCCGCCTCCCTCACCCCCGCGGTCGCTGCCGGCTCGAGCTCGTCGTCGGCAGCGCCGAGCGACCCCGTCCAGCAGCAGCTCGACCACCTGGTCAGCGACACCGGGTTCCCCGGCGTGATCGCCACGGTGCGCGACGCGAACGGCGACGTCCGCACCTACACCGCCGGCACGAGCGACCTCGCGACCGGCGCTCCGGTCGCGGACGACTCACGGATCCGGATCGCCAGCAACACCAAGATGTTCACCTCGGTCGTCGTCCTCCAGCTGGTCGGCGAGGGCAAGGTCCGGCTGGGCGCGCCGGTCGAGCGCTACCTGCCCGGGCTCGTGCGCGGCCACGGCAACGACGGCCGCAAGATCACGGTGCGCAACCTGCTGCAGCAGACCAGTGGGCTGCCCGACTACGACTCGATCGTGACCGACAACGGCGGTGACCTGCGGTCGATCCAGCACACCTACTTCGAGCCCCGGCAGCTCGTCGACGCGGCGCTCGGGGAGCGTCGCCACTTCGCGCCCGGGACGAAGTGGGAGTACAGCAACACCAACTACGTGCTGCTCGGCCTGCTCGCGCAGCGGGTCACCGGTCGCCCGATCGGCGAGGAGATCACCCAGCGGGTCATCGAGCCGCTCGGGCTCCAGGACACCTACTGGCCCGAGACCGGCGAACAGGTGATCCGGGGCAGCCACCCGCACGGCTACCTCGCCGACGGCCCCGGCGGCTCCTGGCGCGACATCACCGACCTGGACCCGTCGATGGGGTGGTCGGCCGGTCAGCTCGTCTCGACACCCGGCGACCTCGGCCGGTTCATGCAGGCCCTGCTGGACGGACGGCTGCTGCCGGCCCCGCAGCTGCGGGAGATGATGCACACCGTCGCGGCGCCGGACTTCGAGCCCGACCCCGGCTGGCGCTACGGGTTGGGCCTGGCCCGGACCCATCTCGACTGCGGACCGGTCGCTTGGGGCCACGGCGGCGACATCCAGGGCTTCGAGACCCGCAACCTCGCCACCCGCGACGGCCGCTGGGCGGTCGTCACCGTCACCGGTCTGCCCTCGACCCTCCAGCAGGTCAGCGACGTGGACGGCGCCGTGCAGAAAATGCTCTGCGCGGCCTGAGCTCGATCCAACGCCGATCCTCGCCGGCCCGCCCGGGCTTCCGGGCGGGTCGGTGATCGGTGAGGAGATGGGCCCGCGTACTCACGTGGAACTGCCCCGTCCCAGTCAGGCTCGTCTCATGGAGAACGCCGTGTCCCGCACACGAACCAGGCCCCCATCAGCTGGTCGCCTCCTCTGGTGGGCGCACGTCGCTCTCCTCGTGCTCGTCGCCGGCTACATCGGCCTGAGCCTGTTGCAGAACACCCCGGATGCCAACATCGGGCTCGGTCTCGGCATGCTGGCCCTCAGCGCGACGGGACTGCCGTGGACCCTCCCGATCTTCTGGCACGAAGGCGTCACCACCGACTCGGCGCTCTTCGCCGTGGTGGCCACGGGTGGCGCATTGTTCAACCTGCTGCTGCATGTCCTGGTGAGGAGACGGTGGGATCGATGCCGCTGACGTCAGGCGTGGTCGTTCCGGGGCCTGATCAGGCCCTCCTGCGCGACCGTGGCGACGAGGGTCCCGTCCTGGGTGAAGACCCGGCCGAAGGCCAGCCCTCGGGCGCCGCCGGCGGCCGGCGAGGCCTGGTCGTAGAGCCACCACTCGTCGGCGCGGAACGGCCGGTGGAACCAGATCGAGTGGTCCAGCGAAGCCATCTGGGTCTTCGAGGGGTTCACGGCGTGGGCGGCGAGGGTCGACCCGAGCAGGCTCACGTCGCTCGCATAGGTGAACGCCGCGAGATGCACGAACGGGTCGTCGCCGAGCCCTTCCTTGAGCCGCACCCACATCCGCGCCTGGGACGGGTGCGCCGGGTCCGGGTCGAGCCCGAAACGAGAGTTGCCGAGCCAGCGGACGTCGAGGGCGCCCCACTCCTTGCCGAGTGCGTCGGCCTCGGCGTTGCCGCCGCGGCGCATGACGTCGACGAGGTCCATGCCCTCCTCGGGCGACTTCACCTCCGGCATGACGTCCTGGTGCTCGTAGCCCTCCTCGGGGCGTTGCAGGTTGAGCGACTGGTAGTAGATCGGCCGGCCGTGCTGCCGCGCGACGACCCTCCGGGTCTGGAACGACCGCCCCTCGCGGATGCGCTCGACGTCGTAGACGATCGGCACGGAGTAGTCCCCACCACGCAGGAAGTAGGAGTGCAGCGAGTGCACCTCGTACGCCGGGTCCGCGGTGCGGATGCCGGCGATCAGCGCCTGCGCGGCCACCTGCCCGCCGTACACCCGGGCCCGGACGGACTCGGGCTGGCTGCCGCGGAACAGGTCGGCGTCGATGCGTTCGAGGTCGAGGAGCGCGACGAGCTCCTCGGCCGGCCTCAGCTCCTCAGCCACGGGGACCTCGCGGCCGGATCAGGGCCTCCTGGGCGACGCTGGCCACCAGGGTGCCGTCGCGGGTGAACACGCGCGCGAGCACCAGACCCCGGCCGCCCGAGGCCGACGGCGAGACCTGGTCGTAGAGCCACCACTCGTCGGCCCGGAACGGGCGGTGGAACCACACCGCGTGGTCGAGCGAGGCGACCAGCGTCTCCGGCCCGCCGATGCGCACCCCGTGGGGCGCCAGCGCTGCGCCCATCAGCGTCATGTCCGAGAGATAGGTGAACGCCGCGACGTGCTGCGCCGGGTCGTCGGGCAGCGGCGAGGAGACACGCAGCCAGAAGCGCTGCCGGGCCGGGTGGGCAGGGTCCGCCTCGAGCAGCCCGTCGCCGTCGGACCCGACGTAGCGGAAGTCGACGACGTCCCACTCGGCGTCACCCTCGGTGTCGCGACCGGGGTCGAGCTCACGGGCCGCGGCCCGCGCGTCGATCGCGTCCTCGGGCGCGATCGCTACCGGCATCACGTCCTGGTGCTCGTAGCCGTCCTCAGGCCGCTGGAAGCTCGCGGTCAGCGCGTAGATCGGCCGCCCGTGCTGGCGCGCCAGCACCCGCCGGGTCGCGAACGACCGCCCGTCGCGCAGCGTCTCGACGTCGTAGATCGTCGGCGCCTCGGTGTCGCCGGGCTGGAGGAAGTAGGAGTGCAGGGAGTGCACGACGTACGCCGGGTCCACGGTGCGGGTCGCGGCCACCAGCGCCTGCGCAGCCGCCTGGCCGCCGAAGACGCGCGGCAGCGAGGAGGGCATCTGGGACCCTCGGAACAGGTTGTCGTCGATGCGCTCGAGGTCGAGCAGCGCGACGAGCTCGTCGGCGTTCTTCGGCACCGGCGTCAGTCCTGCTGCTCGCCGGCTTCGGGGCCGGCTTCGGGGCCGGCGTCGGGCCCGTCGAGCCCCGCGAGGAAGCGCTCGAACTCCTTGCCGATCTCCTCACCCGTGGGGAGCCGCTGCTCCTGGGCGAGCAGGCTGCTGCCGCTCTCCTCGGCCCGCTCGAACGCGTCGTACTGGCGCTCCAGCGCGGCGACGACCTCGGCCACCTCCGCGTTGGCGGCGAGGTAGCGCCCGATCTCGGCCTCCCGGTCCTCGGCCTCGGCGCGCAGCCCGGAGAGGTCGATCGTGAGCCGGCCCGCGATCTCGACCTGCTCGAGCAGGGCGGCCGACGCACTCGGGTAGTCCATGGACGCGAGGTAGTGCGGGATGTGCGCGACGAACCCCATCGCGTCGTGGCCCCACT
Organism: Nocardia sp. 149-1B; assembly: GCF_057747975.1. Lineage (NCBI taxonomy): Bacteria > Bacillati > Actinomycetota > Actinomycetes > Mycobacteriales > Nocardiaceae > Nocardia > Nocardia sp. 149-1B. Next base: position 1,954,934 of record NZ_CM173233.1, on the reverse strand, counting down.
CCCCCAGCCGGACCTCGAGCAGAGCCTGGGCGCTGCTGGGGATCCGCAGCTCCCCGCGCCAGGGGCTCTCGCCGGTCAGCAGCTCGGGCTTGTTGGCGTGGTGGGTGATCGCGATCGGGCGGGTGTGCGGCACCGCCATCGGCACCGCGCCCATGCCGACCACGCGAGTCACCCCGAACCGCTCGACGACGTCACGCACCGCGCGGCAGAACGCCTCCCAGCGGTTGTCCGGCTCGGGACCCTGCAGCAGCAGGTACGGCGTGCCGCCGGTGTCGTGCAGCAGCCGCACCACCAGCCGCGGGGCGTCGTAGGAGTCGTAGTGGTCGCGCAGGAACGACATGGGAGGACGGCGGGCCCGGTAGTCGTGGAACTTGTCCACGTCGAACGTCGCGACCACGGGGCCGTCGGAGAGGTCGATCAGGTGCTGGCCCGCGCGCACCGCGGCGTTGCCCGCGTCGAGGAAGCCGTCGAGCACGAGGACCAGCGTCAGCGACCCTTGTGAGCGCGCGACGTCGAGCTCGGGGACCTCGTCGACGATGTGCACCAGGCGCTCAGGCATGCGCACAGCGTAGTGGCGAGGGCGAGGTCACACGCGCGACGGGTGACCGCGTTGTTACTGCAGGGTAACCTTCGGGGCATTCCCGAATCCCCAAGGAGTCCCCGCACATGAGTGGTTCCCGTCAGCTGCGTGAGGTCGTCTTCGTCGACGGCGTCCGCACACCCTTCGGCGTCGGAAAGGCCAACGGCCAGTACGCCGAGACCCGCGCCGACGATCTCGTGATCAAGTGCATCCGCGAGCTCATGCGGCGCAACCCGTCGCTCCCCCCGGAGCGCGTCGACGAGGTGGCCGTGGCCGCCACCACCCAGATCGGTGACCAGGGCCTGACGATCGGCCGCACCGCCGCGCTGCTCGCCGGTCTGCCGCAGAGCGTGCCCGGCTTCGCGATCGACCGCATGTGCGCGGGCGCGATGACCGCGGTGACCACCACCGCCTCCGGCATCGCGTTCGGCGCCTACGACGTCGCGATCGCCGGCGGCGTCGAGCACATGGGCCGCCACCCGATGGGCGAGGGCGTCGACCCCAACCCGCGGATCCTCTCCGAGCGGATCGTGAACCCCGACGCGCTGGTGATGGGCAAGACCGCCGAGAACCTCCACGACCGCTACCCGACGATCACCAAGGAGCGCGTCGACGCCTACGCGGTCCGCTCGCAGCAGAAGACGGCTGCGGCGTACGACGCCGGGAAGATCCAGCCCGACCTGGTGCCCGTGGCGACGAAGTCCGCCGAGCTGGGCTGGGGCCTGGCGACCAGCGACGAGCCGATGCGCCCCGGGACGACCCTGGAGTCGCTCGCCGCGCTGAAGACGCCGTTCCGCGCGCACGGCAAGGTGACCGCGGGCAACGCCGCCGGCATCAACGACGGCGCCACCGCCGCACTGCTGGCTGACGAGGAGACCGCTCGCGAGCTCGGCCTGCCGATCAAGATGCGGCTGGTCGCCTACTCCTTCGTGGGCGTCGAGCCCGAGGTGATGGGCGCCGGTCCGATCCCGTCGACGGAGAAGGCCCTCAAGCAGGCCGGGCTGACCATCGACGACATCGAGGCCTTCGAGGTCAACGAGGCGTTCGCCGTCCAGGTGCTGGCCTTCCTCGAGCACTTCGGCATCGCCGACGACGACGAGCGCGTCAACCCGTACGGCGGCGCCATCGCCATGGGTCACCCGCTGGCCTCCTCGGGCGTGCGGCTGATGACCCAGCTCGCGCGGCAGTTCGAGGAGCGCCCCGAGGTGCGCTACGGCCTGACCACCATGTGCATCGGCATCGGCATGGGCGGCACGGTCATCTGGGAGAACCCGAACTGGAACGGAGCGAAGGCCTGATGGACACCCTGTTGAAGCGCGCCCAGGAGATCTCCTCCGACGCCGAGCGCGTGACCGAGGCCAAGCTCCGCAAGGTCCCGCTGCCTGGTGGTGCCGGCGTTCTCGGCCTGATCACGCTGGACAACGGCGAGGACCACACCAAGCCCAACACGTTCGGTCCGCGCGGGCTGATCTCGCTCGACACCGCGATCGACGCCGCGCTGGCCGACGACGAGGTCACCGCGATCGGCGTGACCGGCAAGCCGTTCATCCTGGCCGCCGGCGCCGACCTCACCTCGATCTCGGGCGGCGGGCCCGACGCGGTACGCGTCGTGGCCGAGCTGGGGCACGCGGTGTTCCGCAAGCTGCAGGACGGCCACAAGCCGTCGTTCGGCTTCATCAACGGCCTCGCGCTCGGGGGCGGCCTGGAGGTCGCCCTGCACTGCACCTACCGCACGGTGATGGACAGCGCGCCCGCGCTGGGCCTGCCCGAGGTGATGCTCGGCCTGGTCCCCGGCTGGGGCGGCGCGTTCCTCGTGCCCAACCTGGTCGGCGCCGACAAGGCCGTCACCGTGATCCTCGAGAACCCGCTCAACAACGGCAAGACGCTCGGTGGCGCTGCGGCGTACGAGCTCGGGCTCGCCGACGCGGTCTTCTCCGGCGCGGACTACCTGGAGCAGTCGCTGCTCTGGGCGGCCGCGGTGCTGCGCGGCGAGATCGTCGTGGAGCGGCCCGAGGTCGACCGGGGAGCGGCGTGGGACGCCGCCGTCGAGCGGGCTCGCGGGCTCGTGCAGGGCCGGACCGGCGGCGCCAGCCCGGCCGCGCTGAGGGCCGTCGAGCTCATCGACGCCGCCCGCGACGGTGACCGCGACGCCGGGTTCGCCCGCGAGGATGATGCCCTCGAGGCGATGTCCAAGACCCCCGAGCTGATCGCGTCGCTCTACGCGTTCGACCTGGTGCAGAAGCGCGCCAAGCGGCCCGCGGGCGCCCCCGACCGGTCGCTGGCGCGTCCGGTCACCAAGGTCGGCATCGTCGGCGCGGGCCTGATGGCCAGCCAGATGGCGCTGCTGTTCGTGCGCCGGCTCGAGGTTCCCGTGGTCCTCACCGACCTCGACCAGGAGCGCGTCGACAAGGGTGTGGGCTACGTGCACGCCGAGATCGACAAGCTGCTGGCGAAGGGCCGGATCAACCAGGACAAGGCCAACCGGCACAAGGCACTCGTCACCGGTGCCGTCGACAAGAGCGAGGGCTTCGCCGGCGCCGACTTCGTCATCGAGGCCGTCTTCGAGGAGATGTCGGTGAAGAAGTCGGTGTTCGCCGACGTCGAGAAGGCCGTGTCGCCGGAGTGCATCCTGGCGACCAACACCTCCTCCCTCTCGATCACCGAGATGGCGGCCGACCTCGAGCACCCCGAGCGGGTCGTGGGCTTCCACTTCTTCAACCCGGTCGCGGTGATGCCGCTGCTCGAGATCGTCAAGGGCGGCCAGACCGACGACGCCACGCTGGCCACCGCGTTCGCGACCGGCAAGGCGCTGAAGAAGACCACGATCCTGGTCAAGGACAGCCCGTCGTTCATCGTCAACCGGCTGCTCGGCCGGTTCATGGGCGAGGTGGGCCGGATCGTCGACGAGGGCACCCCGGTGCCGGTGGTGGACGGCTCCTTTGCCGGAGTGGCTCCGATGCCGCCGTTCATGCTGCTGTCGCTGGTGGGGCCGGCGATCGCCCTGCACAACAACGAGACCCTGCACAGGGCCTTCCCCGACCGGTTCTACGTCTCCCCCGCGCTCGAGCGCGTGGTGGCGGCGCGCAAGGCGTCGTACTACGGCTCCGACGGCGCCATCGACCCCGAGGTCGAGGCGCTGCTGGAGAAGCCGGCGTCGCCGGTCGTGCTGGAGCCGGCCGAGATCCGCACCCGCGTGCTCACCGGGCTGGCCGACGAGGCGCGCCGCATGGTCGACGAGGGCGTCGTCGTCGCGGCCGAGGACCTCGACCTGGCGATGATCACCGGGGCCGGGTTCTCGTTCTGGAACGGCGGACTCACGATGCTGCTCGAGCGCGAGGGGCTCGGCTCGTTCCACTGAGCCGGCGCGCAGGCGTCACGTAGGGCGAGCGAGGCCGGGGAGCACCACACGGAACGTGGTCCCCCGGCCGAGCTCGCTCTCGACGCCGACGCTCCCCTCGTGGGCGTCGACGATCGAGGAGACGATGCTCAGACCGAGCCCGGTGCCCTGCACCTGCTGGGCCACCGCCCGCTCGCCGCGGAAGAACCGGCCGAAGACCTGCTCGATCTCCTCTGCCGCGATGCCCATGCCGGTGTCGGCGACCTCGATCACGACGTCGGCCTCGGACCGGTCGAGCACGACGACCACCGATCCGCCGGGATCGGTGTACTTGATGGCGTTGGAGATCAGGTTGTCCAGCACCTGACGCACCCGCAGCCAGTCCGCCTCGGCCGGCAGGTGGACCGGCGTCTCGACCCGGACGCTGACCCCGCGGCGGTCCGCTGCGGGCTGTGCCCCCTCGACGGCCTCGGTGACGACGTCGACCAGGTCCACCGGCGCCGGCTGCAGCCGCAGGATTCCGTCAGAGACCTCGCTGACCAGGAGCAGGTCGGCGAGCAGCGCCTGCAGTCGGTGCGCATGCCGTTGCACCACCCGCAGCTGGGACAGCGTGCTCGCGTCGAGATCTTCACGCTCCACCAGGAGCTCGAGGTAGCCGAGCACGGCGGTCAACGGCGTACGCAGCTCGTGCGAGACCGCGGCCACGAACTCGTCCTTGACCTGGATGGCGCGGACCACGTCGGTGATCTCCTGGTAGGCGAGCGCCGCGCCTCGTCTCTCCCCCGAGGGCCCGCGCACCTGCCGCGCGGAGGTGGAGTAGGCCTGCCGGGTCGCGGGATCGCTGCCCACCCAGTAGGTGTACTCGTCGAACTCCTCGCCCTGGGTGGCGCGGTACGACGGCATCTCCTCGCGCGCCATCGGCCGCTTGCCGTCGAGGTGGTAGACCTCCCCGAGCTGCCCGGCCTCTCCCTGGTGGCCCTGCGGGAACGGGAGGTGGATGGTCTCCATGTGGCGCCGGTTCATCCGCTCGTAGTGGCCGTCCGGCCCGATCAGCAGCAGCCCCACACCGACGGTCTCGAAGATCGCCTCGAGCGTCTGCCGCTCGTTCTCGCCCGCGGCGATGGCTGCCGCCAGCCGCTCCTCCCTCTCGTGCTGCTCACTCACGTCGAGGATCTGGGAGATGAAGAACCGGGGCGTGCCGTCGGCAGCGCGCACCAGCGCCACCGAGAGGTCCCCCCAGACGGTGTGGCCGTCGGCGTGCAGGTAGCGCTTGGTGAGCCGGTAGGAGTCGAGCTCGCCGGCCAGGGCTTGGTGGAAGAGCTCGAGGTCGGCGTCCAGGTCCTCGGGGTGGGTGAGCTCCTGGAACCCGTGGCTCAGGAGCTCGTCCTCGGTCCGGCCGAGCATCTCGCCGAGCGCCCGGTTGACCACCAGCAACCGACCGTCCAGACCGACCAGCGTCTTGCCGATCGGCGAGTGCTGCAGCATCAGGCGCCACAGGTCGTCGGCCTCCGCCGGACCGTCCACCCGCCACCTCCTCGACCGATAGGAGCCTCACCGTAGAGGAAGCGCACCCCTCGTGACAGGCGAAGCCACCACGGCGCGGGTCACCTGCGCCCAGCACCCTGCCGCCGCGAACCCGAGGGTTCGCGGCGGCCCGGACGTCCTCCGCCGGAGATCAGTGAGCGTCGACGACGATCAGTGATGCATCCGCAGACGGTGGACGTGGTGCGTGGGTTCCGCCACCAGCTGACGCGCCGTTGCCAGCACCCACAGTGCGACCATCGCCGCGACGAGCGTCCCCAGCATCGTCTCGTTCGCTGCGATGATCGCGGTCAGCCCCCCGATGAGCGCAATGGCGCCCAGCGCGGAGGTCACGACCCGGAACCAGACGGGGGTGTGATCGCGTTCGCTCGCGTCGTACATCTCCGTCATCCGGTCCCCGGCCGTCGTGCAGCCGATCACGCCCAGCGCGAGCACACCCAGGGCGATGACCCGGGTCGAGGTGCTCTGAAACGCCGTGCCGGTCGACCACAGCAGGTACCCCGCGACCGCGACTGTGACGGCGAGGGCGGCCGCGCCGTCCCTCCAGGTGAGTCGCATCGTTGAGCACCACCTTTCTGGCCGCCTCCACGTTCTCCCCGCCGACTCGTGCCGCGTAGGGCAGAAAGTCCCGACCCGTCCCGACCGGGGTTTCGCCCGCGGGTGGCGTCGGGGTTGGATGGGCGGGTGAACCGTCCGGTCGTGCTCCTCCTCGGTGCCGTCTCCGCCGTGCTGGCGATGGTGCTCGGCCTCGCGCCGGCGGGTGCCGCCCCCGGACGAGACGGCGTGGTCGACGCCCAGCGGCGGCTCAACGCACTCGGGTGCCACGCCGGACCCGCGAACGGCGACCTGGGCGGCCACACCCGTTCCGCGGTGGTGCGCTTCCAGTCCCGCCAGGGCCTCCCGCAGACCGGGCGGCTCGACGAGCGGACCCAGACCTTGCTGTACGCCGAGGGTCGCTGGGCCGCTGGGCGCTGCGACGTACGGCCGGTGCCCGCGCACTCGGGCGCAGGACGCCGGATCGTGATCTCGCAACGGCAGAACTGGGTGTGGCTGGTCGGACGCCGGGGCGGCGTGGTCGCCCAGGGCGGCATGGTCGACAACCCCTCGGTGCTGCACCGGGGTTCGCATGCCACCGGCTCCTACTGCGGCCGAGCGGCCCGGATCAAGCTCAACCAGTCCACGAGCGGGGACGTCTGGCTCGACGACTTCGTGCGGTTCGCGCCCTGCGGCATCGGCTTCCACCGCATCCCGCGGTCGAAGGCGACCGGCCGCCAGATCCACGCCGACTGGCTGCTCGGCACCGACCTGGCCCGGTCCCACGGCTGCATCCGACTGAGCCGCGAGCTGTCCGGCAAGGTCTGGGACTTCACCGTCCACCGGACCGCCGTGCACGTCGTCTGAGGCGTACCCACAACCGATGGGCGGTTGTGGACGTCCCACCGGGTGACCCACCTCTCGGCAGGAGCGCCCATGTCTCGACCCGCAGCTGCCTTCGTGCTGGCCCTGGCGCTCGCCTCCTCGTTGACGTCGTGCGGAGCGGCGACGCCTGCCCAGACCGAGTCGATGCCCGGGGCGGCGCCCACGTCAGCCGCTCCCCCAGCGACGGCCGCTCCCGACCCCGCACCGTCCGCCTCACCCCGATGCCGCGCACCCCAGCTGCGGATGACGCCGGCCGGAGGGGGATCGATGATGTCCCAACCCTTCGTCGAGCTCGCGATCACCAACCTGGGGACGAACGGGTGCGTGTTGCGCGGCTACCCGCGGATCGAGGTCGTCGGCCATCGCGGCCTCCCGGACCGACCCGGCACGGCGGTCTCCGTGCGGATCACCGTTCACCACGGGGTCTACGAGCGCGGCGACCCCCGGCCGCGCCGCGTCCTCGTCCCGCCGGGGGCCCAGGCCTTCTTCTCGGTCGGCACAGCCACGGCGTACGACGGCCCGTTCGTCACGCTGACGAGACTCAGCGTCACACTTCCCGGCACCCGGCGCGCCTCATCGCTCACGATCAGCCTCCTTGCCAACGGGCCGCGCGGGCGAGCCATCCCGGTCGGTGTCACCGCGATCGTCGACATGCGCTGAGACCGGCGTGTCGACATGTCCAAAATGACATGTCTGAATCTCCATGTGCGCCTACGCTGGTGCTCATGTCCCTCCGTCACGCCGTCCTCGGCCTGCTCGCCCGTCGCCCCTCCACCGGCTACGAGCTGACCCGGACCTTCGACGCCTCGCTGCGGACGTCGTGGCACGCCCGCCACAGCCAGATCTACCCCGAGCTCGCCAAGCTCGAGGCTGCCGGGCTCGTCCAGGTGGTCGAGCACGGAGCCCGCCGCAGCAAGACCTATGCGATCACCCCGGACGGGCGCACCGAGCTGCGCCGCTGGCTCGTCGAGGCCGAACCGGACCGGTCCCAGCGCAACGAGAGCGGGCTGCGGCTGTTCCTCACCCCGCTCCTCGACCCGGCCGACCGACGCACCGCCTATGAGCGCGACCTGGCCCACGTCGAGCGCGAGCTGGCCGAGCTCGAGGCGCTGCAGGCAGACGTCGGTGACGCGCCTGGCTCCGAGGTGTTCGCACCCCAGATCGAGCTCGGCCTCAGGATCGACGAGGTCATCCAGGACTGGCTGGTCGAGCAGATCGGGGCCGGCCGGTGACGACGCGGACCTACCGAGTGCAGGCGATCGGCCAGTTCGCCGGCCTCACCCCGGCACTCGCAGCACAGCTGCGCGACGAGCAGCCGGACCACGACGTACTCCTCGCGGCCTTCAGCCCCGACGGCACGTTCACCTACGCCCCCGCCCTGACCCGCTTCACACTCCGCTACCTCCTGGAGATCGCCGCCGGCTCGGCCGCGGAGGCCGACGAGTCGGCCCTCCTCGAGGGCGAGCTGCTCGCCACGGACTTCCTCGAGGGGCGCGGCATCACGCACAAGCCGCTCGCCGTGTCCGCCGTGTGCCTGCAGGACGTGAAGGTCAAGCGGCGCCGCTGAGGCACGTCGCGGTCTTGGTCTTCCGTGGTCGGTCGGGCGGCCCAGGACATTTCGCCGCCACCGTCGCGAGGCCGTAGGCGATCACCTGTCACCGGTCGACCCCGGGTTGACCGAGCCCTACTTCACCTTGCTGAGATGGACCATGGCGTCGTAGAGCTGCTCGTCCGTCATCGCCGGCTCGGGAATGGAGTGCGCCCGCTCAGCCCGGTAGGCGTCGAGCATGAGGTAGAGCTGGCGTCGCCAGGCCGTGGGTGCCTTGGCGCTGGTGGCGTCGATGATCCTGCCGTTGGACCAGATCAGGTTGACGATGTCTGCCTGGGTGATGTCAGGGCGAGCCTTGCCCGCTCTCTGGGCACGGGCGAGAACATCCTCGATCTGTCGGCACATCACGTCGTGGATGTGCTCGGTCTCAGCATTGCCGGGAAAACGGCGGGACAGGAAGTCGTTGAAACCTCGGTCTCCCGCCTGCACGGCGAACAGGTTCTCCAGATAGGCGACGAACGCTTCCCAAGGATCGTCCATCTTCAGGGCCACGTCGGCCCCGTCGACGAACTCCTGGAGCCGAGGCGCCAGGGCGGCCATGAGCAGGTCCAGACGCGTGGGGAAGTGACGGTACAGCGTGCCGATGGCAACCCCGGCGTCGCGTGCGACCTTCTCCAAGGAGGCATCCACGCCCTGCGCGGCGAACTCGGCCCGCGCTGCGGCGACCAACTTGGCGCGGCTCTCTCGAGCGTCGCGGCGCAGGGGCCGCTGCATCTGCTCGATGTCGCTCTGACTCACCACACCACTCTACCGAGGTGGTGAGGGCGGCCTCCGCTTGTCTGGCTCGCACCCGGGCCGCACCCCGTCCCGCGCCGACGTGCCGACGTGCCGAAAGCACGCAAGTGCATCACTCGCGATGAAGTCGAGGCGACCCTCCGGAATAAAGTGAGGACCCCCTCCGCTATGCCGTCGATGACCGGAGGGGTGCCTCACTTTGGCGCTCCGACTCGACCTCCTAGGAGAGAAGAAGATGAGTACCGAAGAGTCCCCCGGGGCAGTGGGCGTCGTTGAGGCGTCCGGAGAGCCCATCGCGGTTCCACCCAATCCCCACTACGAGCGACGCTGGTTGGCCCTGGGCGTCATCCTCATCGCCCAGATGATGCTGTTGCTCGACGCCACGATCGTGAACGTGGCTCTGCCCTCGATGCAAGCAGACCTCGGCTTCTCCGACGACGCCCGCGGGTGGGTGGTCACCGCCTACCTGCTCGCCTTCGGCAGCTTGCTCCTGCTCGGCGGACGGCTGGCCGACGCGTTCGGTCGCAAGAACGTGTTCATCGTGGGTCTCGTCGGGTTCGCGGTTGCCTCAGCTGCAGGAGGGGCGGCCCCCAACATCGCGACGCTCATCACGGCCCGCGCCGTCCAGGGCGGCTTCGCTGCAGTCATGGCGCCGGCGGCGTTGTCGTTGATCATGGTGATCTTCACCGACCTGAAGGAGCTCAACAAGGCGTTCGCGATCTTCGGTGCCGTGGCCGGGAGCTCCTCGGCAATCGGCCTGATGCTCGGCGGGGTACTGACCGACTACGCCAACTGGCGCTGGACCATGTACGTCAACGTCGTCTTCGCTGCCGTCGGGATCGTCGGCGCACTCACGCTGCTGCACAACTCCACCGAGCCCAACAAGCCCAAGCTCTCCGTGTCGAGCACGATCCTCGGCACGGCAGGGGTCTTCGGTTTGGTCTTCGGAGCATCGAAAGCCGGGACCGATGGCTGGGGCGCGGCCATCACGCTGAGCTCTCTCATCGCCGGTGGTTTCCTGCTGCTCGTCTTCACCACGTTCCAGAAGATCGACCGGAACCCGCTCGTCCCGCTGCGCGTGGTCGCCGACCGCAATCGCGGTGCCGGCCTCTCGACCCTCTTGCTGGGCCAGGCGGGGGTCTTCGCGCTGTTCCTGTTCCTGACGTACTACTTCCAAGGCGTGCTGGGCTACTCGCCGTTCAAGACCGGACTCGCGTTCCTGCCGATGATGGTGACCGTCGCTGTGGTTGCAACGGTGACGCAGAGCGTGTTGGTGAAGCACCTGACCATGCGGGCCATCGTCGCCGGCGGTCTGACCATCGGCGGAGCCGGGGCAGCGCTGTTGACCCAGGCCGATGCGAACAGTCCCTACGCGGCGTGGGTGCTCCCCGGGTTGATCTTGGCCGGCGCCGGCGTCGGCTCGGCCATCGTCTCAGCGGTCGCGCTCTCGCAGATGGGTGTCGAACCGCGTGACGCCGGTGCTGCGGGCGCGCTCAACAACGTCTCCCAGCAGATCGGCGCGGCGCTCGGAATCGCCGTGATCAGCACGTTCGTCGCCACAGCGAACAGCAACTACCTGGCCGACCACGGCAGCACCGCCATCGTCGACGCCACCGTGCACGGGTTCACCGTCGGCTTCTGGTGGGCCGCGGGCGCCTTCTGGGCAGGTGCCGTCCTCACCGGTGTCCTGATCCGCGGCGGCACTCGGTTCCACCAGGACAGCGGCCAGCCCGAGCCTCTCGACGAGATCGCCGGCGGACTGATCTGACCACAGCACCTGGCGGGTGGCGCCCCGATGCCCACACCGATCGCGGCGCCCCCGCCGGGCCATGCAGCACCAAGTCACCCCACCACCACCACGAAGGAACACACATCATGACCACCATCAGCATCATCGGGTCGGGCAACATGGCCAGAACCATCGGCGCCCGGGCGGCCAAGCACGGCCACACCATCGAGCTCATGAGCCGCGACACCGCGAAGGCTCAAGCACTCGCCGACCAGATCGGAGACGGAGCCACCGTCGGGACGTACGGCGCAAAGCCGGCGGGTGACATCGTCATCGTGGCCGTCCTGTACCAGAGCGCGGTCGAGGTGGTCGCGCACTACGGCGATGCGCTGGCCGGCAAGATCCTCGTCGACATCACCAACCCGTTCAATGCCGACGGCACCGGAGTCGTGACCGCTGTGGGTAGCTCGGTGTCCCAGCAGATCGCCGCCATCGCCCCCGAGGGCGCGCACGTCGTGAAGGCACTGAACACGATCTTCGGCCACGTCATTGCTGAAGACACGCCCCTGGACGCGTTCTTCGCCGGCGACACCGCCGAGGCCAAGGCGCACGTCGCCGAGTTCCTGAAGAGCCTAGGCATGCGGCCCTTCGACGTAGGGGGGCTTGAGATGACCTACGTCGTCGAATGGGCCGCCATCTTGTTGATGGGACTGGCACGCAACGGAACCGGCTTCAACGTCGCCTTGGGCGCCGACATCCACTGAGGATCCCCCATCAGGTCTGGGCCGGCCGCCTCAGCTGCGTCCGCCCAGATCTGACGGGGGCGTCCACTCACGTCGGAGCCTGACCCGGCGAGCCCGGACACCTTCGGCGGGTCGCCCTCGTCAGCGCGACGCACATCCGACGCGGTCCCCCGCATGCGGGTCTGCTGGCGGCTCGTGATGGACGCGAACGCCCACGCCACGCCGACGACCGCAAGGACCACGACCGCTGCCACGCCTACCCGGCGCATCCACTGCTGCTGATCGGGCTGGCGCTCCTCGTGGTCTGGCTCGGCGAGCACTGGTCCAACGACGCGGGCTGACGGGCACCGGCTGACGGCCGGCAGAACGCACAGGGCGGGTCAGGCCGACGGCGCGAACCCGGCGATGGCCTCGGCCAGCTGCGTGGGCGCCTCGAGCGGGATCAGGTGGCCGGAGCCCTCGATGACGGTGACCACGGCATCGGAGAGGTACGGCGCGAGGTTCGCGCGGAGCACCTCGACCGGCTCGACCCGGTCGTGCTCTCCGGCGATGACGAGAGCCGGGACGTCGACCAGCCGGGTCTGCTCGCTGATGTCCACGGCGATGCCGGACAGCGGCCAATCAGTGCGAGCAGCATCCGCGCCGGCCAGCGAGTCGGTGACGACCTGGGCCCGGAGATGCTCGGGCAGTGCGGTGGACGTCAGCACGTGGTCGAGAGCGCCGGCCACGGACCCCTGCGAGTCATAGGCGTGCGCGAGCATCTGCTGGTACTCGGACGTGATCTCCGCGGACGGCTTCGCCGGACCGGAGCCCACCAGGACGATCCCGCGCAGCCCCTCCGGCCGGGTCGCGGCGACCAGCTGCGCGACCTTCCCGCCCATCGAGTGTCCGACGAGGACGTAGTCGGTGAGCTCGGCAGCCGCGATCACCGCGAGCGTGTCGGTGGCGAGCTGCTCGAGCGTGTACGGGCCGGGCAGGTCGCGCGAGCGCCCCCAGCCGCGGGCATCGATGGCGATCACCTCACGGCCCGGGAGGCGGTCGACGACGAGGTCCCAGGTGCGTGCGGATCCTCCCCAGTAGTGCAGGAGCACCAGCGCCGGTCCGGCACCATGGCGGTGGTCGTAAGTGGGCAGCGCGGCGAGTCGAGTCGTGGTCATGTCGGGCTCCTTGGCCGTCGAAGGGGTTCGTCTTCCTGTGCTTCTATTGCACAGTCAGCACGAGCACCAGGCATCGGCACGACGGGTCGCGTGATGGTGGAAAATGGACTCGTGACCACGATCCGGCACATGACCTATGCCCCCGGGCCCGGAGCCCGTGCGGTGGAGACGATGACGTTCGACCGCCTGCGCGCGATCAACGACAGGGGCACCCAGCGTGCGGACTTCCACGTGGTCGCGCTCGTCGACGCGGGGGGCGGCGCCGTGACGGTCGACTTCCACCGGCACCCGCTCGGGCCGCGAACCGCGGTGTGGATCAGGCCCGGCGCCGTGCACAGGTGGGATGACATCACCGGGGTGACCGGGCAGCTCGTGCTGTTCGTCCCGACGGCCCCCGTCACGCCGGCGACACGCGAGCTGGCGGCGTCGCCCGACCTCGTGGCGAGCTGGCGGGTCGGCGTCGACGAGTGGCCGCTCGTCGACGCGGCGCGCCGGCACCTGGTCCTCGAGGCTGCGCCGACCCCGGCGGAGCCCACCGACCTGCCCGAGATCCTGCTCTCCGCCCTGATCGCCCGCCTCCGGCCGACGTCGCACCAGCCACCGGTGACGAACGCCGTCTTCCAGCGCTTCCGGGCGAGTGTTGAAGCCCACTTCCGGGAGCATCACGACGTGGGCTTCTATGCGGCGGCCCTGGGCTACGCCCCCCGCACGCTCACGCGGGCCGCCCAACAGGCCACCGGTCGCACGGCGAAGGCGTACATCGTCGAGAGGATCGTCCTCGAGGCGCAGCGGCTGCTCGCCCACGACCGCTACACCGCGGTCAGGTGCGCCCGCGCCCTCGGCTTCCCGGACGCGTCGAACTTCTCGGTCTTCTTCCTCAAGGCAACCGGGACGCGGCCCGGCGCCTGGCAGGCCGGCGACCAGGACTGAGCTGCCGCCGGCACCCGGAGACCACGCTCCCCCGGTGCCACTGACGTGGGCTCGACGCCGCGGCCGTGGTCCGCCACCATGACCTCGTGCGAACCGCAGCCGATCCCCCACGCGGCGCGGGCGCCGCTGGCAGCCGCGGCACCCTCGCGTTTGCACCGTGGGGCAGGGCAACGGTTCTCGTGCAGCTGGGCCTGTTCCTGGTCCCGGCCGTCTCCACGTGGAGGTCGACCCTGTCTCCCACGTCCTTCATCCCGGTCGTGGCGCTGCCGGTGACGCTCGTCGTCGGCATCGCCCTGCTCGTGTCCCGCGACTGGCGGCCGGCCGGTGGCCGGATCGTGGGCGGCACCCTGGTGGCGGCCGTCCTCGAGGTCGTGCTCACGGTCGCACTCGTCATCGCATACTCCGACACCCACCCCGGATGGGAGCTGTCCTAGCCGGTCAGTGCGCCTCCTCGACCGAGTGGGAGTCGGTGAGGGTGAGGGCGCCGACCGTCGCGATCAGACCGACGACGACGGCGAGCACGCCGTACGTGATCCGCTCGCCGTGGAAGAACGACGCGACCAGCGCGTTGCTCCAGACTCCCGCGGGCAGGTGGGTGGTGACGAGCGCGGCGATGAGGGTGCCGACGACGGCGGTGCCGACGCTGGAGCCGACCTCCTGAGCGGTGTCGTTGAGGGCGGCGCCGATCGAGGTGCGGTTCTGCGGCATCGCGTCGACCAGGGCGACCGCGCAGATGGTCATCACGGTGCGCAGGCCGACGGTCATCAGGACCATCGCGGCCGCGATCGGGGCGTACCCGTGGTCGACGCCCCAGGAGAGGCCGGCGAGTGAGCCACCCAGGCAGGCCGCGCCCACCAGGCACGCGATCCGGTGCCCGAACCGGCGGCCGAGCCACTCCGAGACCGGTGTCGCGAGCAGCATCGTGACGATGATCGGCAGGTTCGCGAGGCCGGCGCGGACGGGGCTCCAGCCGTACGCGTACTGGAAGTGGAGGATCAGCCCGAACATCACGCTCGCCATCGCGATCGACGTGGCGACCTGGGCGAGCATCGCGCCGCGGACCGTGCCGCCGGAGAACAGGCCCAGGTCGAGCATCGGCGAGGCGCTGAGGCGCTCGTGCCGGACGAACGCCAGGCCGGCGACGACGGCCCCGAGGACCGAGGCAACGGTGACCACCGACAGCCAGCCGTGCTCGACGCCGCTGGTCAGGGAGTAGCAGGCGAGGCCGATGGTCGAGATGCTGAGCAGCGCGCCGGGCAGGTCGAGCGCGTCCTGGGTGAGGTCCTCGGGCCGGTCGGCGGGGACACCGAGACGTACGCCGATGCAGGCGATCAGCGCGATCGGCGCGTTGACGACCAGCAGCCACTCCCACCGCACGTGGGCGAGGGCGGTGCCGCCGAGCAGCGGGCCCAGGACGAACCCGGACATGCCGACCACGATCATCACGGTCATCGCCCGCATCCGCAGGGCCTTGTCATCGAAGAGCCGGAACACCAGCGAGTTCGTGATCGGGGCCATCGCCGCCGCGGCGACGCCCAGCGCGGCGCGCAGGCCGATCAGCTCACCGGCACTGGTCACCGCGATGACGCACAGGCTGAGCATGCCGAACACGCTGAGCCCCAGCAGCAGCACCCGCCGGCGCCCGAACCGGTCGGCGATCGACCCGGCGGTGAGCAGCAGCCCGCCGAACGTCAGGGAGTACGCGCCGGTCACCCACTGCAGCGCCGTCGTACCGCCGCCGAGGTCGCGGCCGATCGTCGGCAGCGCGATCGAGAGCAAGGTGTTGTCGACCATCTCGACGAAGAACGCCAGGCAGAGGGCGGCGAGCGGGATCCACGCCGCGCGCAGCGACGGGTAGGTGCGCGACGCCGCGGGCGGCGCGGTGGTGGTGACGTTGGTGGTCATGGCGGGCTCCTGTCGTGCGGCGTGTCCGAGTGCCGAACGACGCACCGGTGACGTTAGGAGCCACCACTTTCACGCCGGCTTCACGCCGCTTTCACGCGGCGTGCAGGCGGCGTGCAGGACGGTCAGGCGAGCTCGCCGAGCACGGTCGGGACGACGCCCAGGAGCTCGCTCGCCAGGTAGCCGACCTGCCCGACGCTCCCCGCGAGCCGCTCCCCCGCCCGCGCGTGCAGGTAGGCGCCCCACACCGCGGCCTGCGCAGGCTCGGCTCCGCGGGCCAGCAGTCCCGCGACGATCCCGGCCTGTACGTCGCCCGACCCGGACACGCCGAGCCCGGGCCCTCCGCCCTCGACGACCCACGAGCGCCCGTCGGGGTCGACCACGAGCTTGTCCTCGGCCCCCGCGAGCACGACCACGCCGCTCTCCCTCGCGACCGCGCCGGCAGCGTTCAGCAGGTCGTTCCTGCTCCCGAGCTCGTCGCGTCCGGACAGGTGGGCGAGCTCGATGGGGTTGGCGTTCACCACCGCCCGGCCGTCGAGGTGACGCAGCCCCTGCGGCGTCTCGGTGAGGTAAGCGGTGCCCAGTGCGTCGAGGACCAGCGGTACGCCGAGCCGGGGCAGGACCGCGGCGAGCAGCGCGATCGCCCGGTCGGGGTCGTCCAGCCCGGGGCCGGCCGCCATCGCGTCCGCAGCCTCCGCGCGAGTCACCACCCGGTCCGCGGCGCGCGTGTCGATCGATCCGTCGGCGTCCTCGGGCAGGCCGAGCACCTGGGCCTCGGGCACCGCGACAGCCAGCGCGGCGGCCACGGACCGGGCGGTGGCGATCGCCAGCTTGCCGGCGCCGGCTCGCAGCGCGGCCACACCCGTCAGCAGCACGGCACCGGGTGTCGAGGCGCTGCCGCCGAGCACCAGGAGGTGGCCGCGTGCCTCCTTGCCCGCACCGGGCTGCGGCAGCGGCCAGCGGCGCAACAGTGTCGGCGTGACGACCTCAGGACCCATGACGGCTCACCCGGCTCTCCTCGTGGGTCACGGTTGCGTCCTGGTCGTCGACCGCGCGGGTGTCCGCGAAGGTGTCGAGGTCGAAGCGGTCACCTGCCCGGCAGAATCGGGTCAGCGACGCGTTGGGGATCTGCACCTGTCGGTCGATCTCGAGCAGGCTGGGCTCGTCGACGCCCTCCAGCACGTAGCGGAACGCCATGATCACGGCCTGGTGGGTGAACAGCCACAGCCGCTCCCCGTCGTACCCGTGCCGCAGGTCGGTGAGCAGGCTGCGCACCCGCAGCACGACGTCGGCCCAGCTCTCCCCGCTCGGCGGCTGGTAGTAGAACTTGCCGAGCCTGGTGCGCCGCTCCGCCTCCTCGGGGTAGCGGGCGCGGATCCCCCGCCCGGTCAGCCCGTCGAACACGCCGAGGTCGCGCTCGCGCAGGCGCTCGTCGTACGCCACCGAGAGGTCCAGCGGCCCGGTCGCGAGTCGTGCGGTGTCGGCGGCCCGGCGGTACGGCGAGCTGACGACGAGCGTGGGACGCCAGTCGTCGGGGGCGTCGGTGACCCACCGCCCCACAGCCTCGGCCTGCTCGGTGCCGGTGTCGGACAGCTGCACGTCGGCATCGCGTTCGTGGAGGTCCAGCTGCTCGGCGCCCGACTCGCGGGCGGTCAGGTCCGCCCGGTTGCCGAGGCTCTCGCCGTGCCGGACCAGCGTGATGCTGACGGGGCCGCTCTGCCATCGTGGTTCCACGGGGCAGTCGTACCCACGCGCGCCCGGACCGAACGTTCAGGTCAGCTCGGGGAGCTCCTGGGCGTCGCCGAGCAGCACCCGGAACGGGTCGCCGCGATCGGCGATCCGGTCGAGCACGGTGCGGATGGTCCACCGGTCCGGCCGCAGGTCCGGGTCGTCCAGCTCCTCCCAGTCGATCGGCACGGAGACCGGGGCGCCGGGTGCCGGCCGCGGCGAGTACGGCGCCACGAGCGTCTTGTTGATGGCGTTCTGCGTGTAGTCGAGCCGGGCCAGGCCCTGGCGCGCCCTGACCTCCCACTTCCAGCTGACCAGCTCGGGCACGACCTTGCCGACGGTCCGCGACAGCGTCTCGACCCAGGCCCGGGTGTCGTCGAACGTGTAGCCCCCGACCACCGGCACCCAGATCTGGATGCCGCGCCGCCCGGTGACCTTGGGTCGCGCGGTCACCCCGACGTGCTCGAGCGCCGTGCGGTGGAGCCGGGCGAGCACCAGCAGCTCATCCCAGCTGGTCCGCTCGCCCGGGTCGAGGTCGATCAGCGCGTACGTCGGCTCGTGCGGCCGCTCGGTGCGCGAGGTCCATGGGTGCCATTCCAGCGCCCCGAAGTTCGCCGCCCACACGAGGGAGGCCGGCACGTCGGGGACGACGTACGCCGTCGTCTCTCCATCATCGGCATCGGGGTTCTCCCAGCAGGCGAGCCACTCGGGTGCGTGCTCGGGGCGCTGCTTGTGCCAGAACCCGGGCCGGTCGGCGCCCTCGGGGTAGCGGTGCATGTTCAGTGCCCGCCCCTGGAGGTAGGGCACGGCCACCGGGGCGATGCGCGCCGTATAGGCGAGCAGCTCGCGCTTGGTCACGGGCGGCTCCCCCTCGCGCCCCGGGAAGAGCACCTTGTCGAGGTTGGTGACCTTGAGCCGGCGGCCGAAGACCTCCCACGTGCCCTGCTTGCCGAGTGACTCCAGCTCGTCGATCGCCTCGTCGGGCAGCGGCTCGGGCAGCAGCGACACGCTGGCCTCGGCGGCCGGTGCGTCCGAGCGCCACAGCCGGTCCGGATCGGACCTGACCTCGTCGTTGGTGCGGCCACTGACCACTGAGCGGGGGTGTGCCTCGGGGTCCCAGCCCTCGACCGCGTGGTCGTCGCGCTTGTGCAGGAGCATCCACTCCTCGCCCTCGCCGCGGCGCACCAGCACGAGGCGGCCCTGGAGCTTGTGGCCGTGCACCTCCGCGTGCAGCTCTCCGGCCTCGACGGCCGCCCGCGGGTCGTCGGTGTGCACAGGCTCCCACGTGCCGGTGTCCCACACGATGACGTCACCCCCGCCGTACTCCCCCGAGGGGATCACGCCCTCGAAGAGCAGGTACTCGATCGGGTGATCCTCGACGTGCACCGCCAACCGGCGCGCCGACGGGTCGAGGGTTGGCCCCTTCGGCACCGCCCAGCTCACCAGCACCCCGTCGATCTCGAACCTCAGGTCGTAGTGCAGGCGGCTGGCCCGGTGCCGCTGCACCACGAATCGTCCGGTGCCCGGGCCGGACTCGGGCGCGCCGGCCGGCTCGGGCGTGCGCGCGAAGTCGCGCTTGCGCCGATAGACGTCGAGCTTGCCGGCCACCTCTCCAGGGTGCCCCGCCCGGGGGCGCGCCATGTCCCGGAGGTTGTCAGGCGCCTCCGAGCCCGGCGTCGCGGGCCCGGATGATCGCCTCGGCGCGGTCGGTGGCGTGCAGCTTGGCGAGGATCGTGGAGACGTTGTTGCGCACGGTCTTGGGCGCGAGATAGAGCGCGCCCGCGATCTGGGCGTTGTTCTTGCCGGCCGCGACGAGGTCGAGGATCTCCAGCTCCCGCCCGGTGAGCTGGGGGAACGCCGAACGGTCGGGCGCCGACGCACCGGACAACAGGTCGGTGATCCGCAGCGCCAGCGACGCCCCGAAGACCAGGCCGCCCGCCTGCACGGTCGAGATCGCGCGGGCCACCTCGTCCTGGCTCGCGCCCTTGACGAGGTAGCCGCGGGCGCCCGCGCGCATCGCGGCCAGCACCGTGCCGTCCTCCTCCCCCATCGTGAACACCAGCACGCGCACCTCGGGCAGGGTCGCGGTGATCCGGCGGGTCGCGTCGATGCCGTTGAGCTGCGGCATCTGCAGGTCCATCACCACGACGTCCGGGACCAGCGCCGTGGCCTGGGCGACCGCCTCCAGCCCGTCGGCCGCGGTGCCCACCACCTCGACCCCCGGCTGCGTCTCGAGCAACGAGGCGAGGCCGTCGCGGAAGATCGGGTGGTCGTCGGCGATCAGCACGCGGACCGCGCCTGCGACGGGATCGGTCATCGGGTCTCCTCCAGGACGGGCACGGACATCGGCAGCCAGGCGCGCACCCGGGTGCCTCCGGCGGCAGGGCAGGCGATCTCGGTGCGGCCACCGAGCTCGGCGGCGCGCTCGCGGATGGACCGCAGGCCGACGCCGGCCACCACCTCCGGGCCGATGCCGACGCCGTCGTCCTCGACCTCGACCAGCAGCGCCTCCCCGTCGCCGGACAGCCGCACCGACGCGCGCCCGGCGCGGCCGTGGCGCGCGGTGTTGGCGAGCGCCTCGGAGGCGATGCGGTACGCCGCGACCTCCACGGCGGCCGACAGGGGCGGCACCTCGGCGGCGTCGACGGTGACGCTCAGGTCGGCCGAGCCGAGCCGCTCGGCCTGCTGGTGGAGCGCGGCGACCAGGCCCAGGTCGTCGAGCGCGGGCGGTCGCAGCCCGTGCACGAGCCGGCGTACGTCGGCGAGGGCGTCGGTGATGTCCTGACGCGACTGCGCGACCAGCCGGCGGGCGGTGTCGGGGTCGGTCTCCAGCGCGTTGCCGGCCGCGTCCAGCCGCATCGCCACGCCGCCGAGCACCGGGCCGAGCCCGTCGTGCAGGTCGCGCCTGATCCGGCGGCGGTCGTCCTCGCGCGCGATCACCAGCTGCTCGCGGGAGAGCTGGAGGTCGTCGGCGAGCCGGCTGCTGCGCACCGCCATCGCGGCCTGGCGGACCACGTCGAAGAGCAGCGCCTGGTCACGCTTGGAGAGCATCGACCGCACCCCGCGGGCGGGCAGCTCGAGCCGGCCGACCTCGTCGGCGCCGTACCGGATCGGCACCTCGCGCGTCTCGGCCGGCCGGGTCCCGTGGGTCGCCGAGACCGCGCCCCCGCCATGGCCACGGACCTCGACGCGGACGAAGCCGAGCTTGAAGGCCGAGGCGACCTCGGCGGCCAGCGCCGGCAGCTGGGTGCGGACGTCGGGGTGCTCCTCCAGCCTCGCCGCCAGCTCGGCCACCACCGCGTAGCGGTCACCCCGGCGGCCGACCAGCGCACGGCGTACGGCGGCGCCGACCCAGGACCGCAACGGACCGTAGATCGTGACCGCCACCAGCAGCACGACGAGCGTGACGTCGCGCTGGTCGAGGCGATCACCCAGGACGGCGTCGAGCGACGCCGCGAGCGCGAGGTCGAGCGCCACGACGATCCCGGCGACCGAGGCCCACACCACGGTGCCGCCCATGAGCGCGTCGACGTCGGCGATCTCGGGGTCGAGGATGCCGATCGCGATCGAGACGCCGGTGACCGCGAGCGCGACCACGAGCGCGATCGTGACGACCCAACCGTTGCGGAGCACCAGCGCGAACCCGAACACCGCCAGGCAGGTGATCGCCGCCCACAGCAGCCAGCGCAGCTGCACCCGCTCGACCCCGGTCGCCCGTCGCTGGCGGGCGAACACGACCGCGACGGCCAGCGGGAGCGAGAGGATCGTGACCACGCGGCCCGCGGTCAGCAGCGCGGAGTAGACGTCGCCGGGGATCGGCAGCTCGGGCATCCCGGTGTCCATCGGCAGCGGGTCGTCGCTCCCGATCACCGACACCGGCGCGAACAGCAGCAGCACGGGCAGCACGAACGACATCGCGATCGTGAGCACGCCGACCCGCCCCCACCGGCCGGGCACGAGACGCCCGGTCGGGTACAGGACCAGGACGGTCGGCAGGCCGACCAGGAGGAACGCACCCAGCTGCGCCACCACCCAGAGCGCCAGCCCGCTCAGGGGGAGGTACGGCGAGTGCGCCATGCCGAACGCCGTGTAGGACTCCCCCAGGCCGTCGAGCCCCCAGAGCAGACCGGTCAGCGCGATCACCCACGCGACCGGGTGCCGGGGGAACCGCCAGAGCACCGGCACTGCCGTACCGACCGCGACGGCGCCCACACTGCTCGAGAACGTGCCCCACCCCATGGTGGCGCGGGCGCGGTCGGCGGGGTCGTTGACGAGGTCGAGCCACAGGCACACGGCGACCGCCACCAGTGCCATCGCCGAGACGGCGAGGGCCGGGGCGCTGCCGGACGGGCGTACGCCGGGCGCGGGCTGGGCGGTCACGCGGCCCAGTATCGAGGCCGCGGCGTCCCTCCGTCCCGGGTTCGGCGTCCCGCCCGGACGGGACACCGCGACGGGACAGCATGCGGGACCCCGCTCCCTGCCGCCCGGGTCGCCGGCCCCCGGAGGGTTCAGGTCACCGGCGGCACCGTGCCGCCCCGAACCAGGAGAACATCGTGACCCTCGAGCAGACCCCGGCGCCCGCGCGCTCCGACCTCACCCGCCGATCCGCGAGCGCGGCGCCCTCGCCCACCCGCCCCTTCTTCGCCCGCGGCATGCTGCTCAGCGCCGGCGCGGTCGCCTGGGGCCTCGACTCGCTGGTCTTCGGGACCGACCCGTCCGGCGCGTTCGAGGAGGCCGTGTCGTCACTGACCTCCGGCACGTTCCAGCTCGGGCTGCTGGGCCTCCTCTCGGTGCTCTACGCGACGAAGGCGCTCGGCACCGGACGCGTGGCCCGCTCGGCGATCCGCGCCGAGGTCG
Organism: Nocardia sp. 149-1B; assembly: GCF_057747975.1. Taxonomy (NCBI): domain Bacteria; kingdom Bacillati; phylum Actinomycetota; class Actinomycetes; order Mycobacteriales; family Nocardiaceae; genus Nocardia; species Nocardia sp. 149-1B. The sequence continues at coordinate 1,932,666 of NZ_CM173233.1, read as the reverse complement.
TGGTGCTGCTGCTCGCGATCGGATCGACCATCGCCGACGGCACCGGCGTCAGCGACCTCGACAAGGCCGGCTGGATCATGCTCGACCTGTGCTGGCCGCTGTCGATGCTCGGCATGTTCCTCATCGGCATCCGGGTCGCGGTCGCCGGCCGGTGGCACGGCAAGGCGCGCGTGTGGCCGCTGGTCGCTGAGAGCTGGGGCCCGATCGTGGTCCCGACGTTCGGTCTCTTCGGCGGCACCGTCGCCGGAGTCGTCTCGTTCGTGCACCTGTGCGTCGGGTACGGCGTGCTCGGGCAGATCGTGGCCCGCAAGGAGGGCTGAGGTCCGAGGCTCAGGTCCGGGTCTGCTCCACCTCGCGCACCCGCGCGTGGCTCTGGCCGTAGGTGAAGTAGATGAGGAAGCCGAGCACCATCCAGACCAGGAACCGCAGCCAGGTCTCGATGGACAGGTTCAGCATCAGGTAGACACAGACCAGGGCCGCGAGCACCGGCACCACCGGGCTCCACGGCACCCGGAACGAGCGCTGCAGGTCGGGCCGGGTGCGCCGCAGCACCGGCACCGCGAGCGAGACGAGCGTGAACGCGGTCAGCGTGCCGATGTTCACCATCTCCTCGAGCTTGCCGATCGGGGTGAACCCGGCGATCAGCGCGACGGTTGCCGCGATGGCGATGGTGATCCGTAGCGGGGTGCCCGTGGCAGGGTGGGTGCGCGCCAGGCTGGGCGGCAGCAGCCCGTCGCGGCTCATCGCGAACACCACGCGGATCGCTCCGATCAGCAGCGTCATCACGACTGTCGTGAGGCCCGCGACCGCGCCGGCGGCGATCAGCGTCGCGAAGCCGTCACGGCCGACCGAGGTGAACGCGCTGGCGAGCGCCGCGTTGGGGTCGATCTTGTCGTAGGGCACCATGCCGGTCACCACCAGCGCGACCGCGACGTACAGCAGGGTGCAGATGGCCAGCGAGCCGAGGATGCCCCGCGGCAGGTCGCGCTGGGGGTTGCGCGCCTCCTCGGCGGTCGTGGCCACCACGTCGAAGCCGATGTAGGCGAAGAAGACGACCGACGCCGCCGAGATGATGCCGAGCACGCCGAACGTCTGCGGCTGGATGCCGAAGACCCACTGGATCAGCGGCTGCGCCAGGCCGTCGGCAGTGACGGGGTCGGCGGCCGGCGGGATGAACGGGTCGTAGTTGGCGCCGGAGACGTAGAAGAGACCCGCGACGATCACGAACAGCACGATGAAGAGCTTCACCCCGACGAGCACGAGGTTGACCCGCAGGGACTCCTTGATGCCGAGCGCGACCAGGATGCCGAGCACGACGATCAACAAGATCGCGGCCAGGTTCACGTGGCCCCAGCTGAAGTGCTCGGCGGGTCCGATCGAGGTGGGCCAGGTGATGCCGATCTCGCCGAGGAACGTGACCAGGTAGGTGCTCCACCCCTGGGCGACGACCGAGGCGCCGAGCATCAGCTCGAGCAGCAGGTCCCAGCCGATGATCCACGCCACCAGCTCACCGAGCGTCGCGTAGGAGAACGTGTACGCCGAGCCCGCGACCGGCACGGTCGAGGCGAACTCCGCGTAGCAGAGCGCGGCCAGCGCGCAGCAGACCGCGGCGATCACGAACGAGAACACCACGCCCGGACCGGCGTACTGTGCCGCCACCTTGCCGGTGAGCGTGAAGATGCCCGCGCCGATCACCACGCCGATGCCGAAGACCGTGAGGTCGAGGGCGCTGAGGTTCTTCTTGAGCTGGAAGTCCGGGTCCTCGGTGTCCTCCAGGGACTGCTCGATGGACTTCGTCCGCATCACCTTCATGGAGGCAACGTGTCCGCTGGGCGGCCGTCCGAAACCAACCGAGGTGTGGTGCCGCCCGCTGCTCGGGTGCCACAGTGACCCGTGGCCGACCTGACCATCGTGAACGCGACCCTGGTGGCCTCCCCCGGCGCCGAGGCCGTGCCTGGCGTGACGATCGCCGTCCGCGACGGCCGGATCGCCGACGAGCCCGTAGCGGGCGCGGAGGCGCTCGACGCCGGCGGCGGGGTGGTGACCGCGGGCTTCTGGAACTGCCACGTCCACCTGACCGAGCCCACCTGGAGCGGTGCCGCCGGGCGGCAGGCCGCGGCACTCCAGGACGGCCTCGACGACCTGTTCGGGGCCCGTGGCTTCACCTCGGTGGTGGATCTGGCATCGCGCTCGCGCGACACGTTGGCGCTGCGACGTCGCATCGAGGACGGGGAGCTGAGGGGTCCGCGGATCCGGACCGCGACGGAGGCGATCCGGCCGTTCCGCGGGATCCCGTTCTACGTCAGGGACGAGATGCCGTGGTACCTGCGCTGGGCGGTGCCGGCGCCCGCCACGGTCCACGGCGGCCGCCGGGTCGCCCGACGCCAGCTCGCCAAGGGCGCCGAGGTCGTCAAGCTCTTCACCGGCTCGTACGTCGAGCCGAGCCGGGTCAAGCCGATGCGCCCGGCGATCGCGCGGGCGGCGGTGGCGGCCGCGCACGCCGAGGGGGTGTTGGTCTTTGCGCACACCTCCGACCGGACCGGCCTCGAGGTCGCGCTCGAGGCGGGCGTCGACGTGGTCGCGCACGTGCCCGACACGACCGAGGGCACGCACGACCTGCTCCGGTCGGCCGCGGCCGCGGGCACCTGGCTGGTGCCGACCCTGGACATGTTCGCGCAGACGGTGACCCGCGACCCGGCGTACCTCGACCCGATCGACGAGGCGTTGCGGGTCTTCGTCGGGGCCGGCGGTCGCCTGCTGTTCGGCACCGACGTCGGCTACCTCCCCGACCACGACACCCGCGGCGAGCTGGCGGCGCTGGCCCGCTGCGGTATGGGCCGCGAGGACGTGCTGCGGATGCTCACCACTGCTCCGGCGGAGGCGTTCGGCACCGGCAGCGGGACGGTGGCGCCGGGCGAGCCGGCCGACCTCGTGGTGCTCGATCGCCTCGAGGAGGTCGTCGACCTCGCGCGGGTCCGGATGACCGTGCGGGCCGGACGGGTCACCTGGCGTCAGCCGGCGTCGGCGCCGTAGAGCGCGAGGATCAGGTGCTCCGCGTGGTGGGCCAGGGCGCGGGTGGTCGTGCCGAGGCGGTCGCGCAGGACCGTGTCGGGGTCGGCGCCGGGCTCGGCCATCGCGTCGAGCAGGTCCCAGGGGGCCTGCGCGCCGTACGCGTCGACGAGGTACTCCACCGCCCACCAGGCCAGGCCGTAGTGCGCGTCGGAGTCGTCGTCGTTGAAGGTCGCGTCGTCGGGGAGGTCGTCGACCCCGGCCTCGGCGGCGGCGATCGCGGCCTCCGGGATCCGGCGATCCTCGGGGGCGAGCGGCCGCACCGAGACGTACTCCGCGAGACCTTCGGAGAGCCACACCGGCGCGTTGTCGTCGTGGGTCCCGACCGCGACGTGGGTGAGCTCGTGGCGCACCAGCCGGTCCCGCTCGCGGCCGGGTTCGGCCAGCATCCGCGGGTTCAGCACGAAGCGGGTCCCCTTCCCTGCCGGGAACGCGACCGCGTCGAGGTCGCCGGGGTCGTCCCCGGGCACGTCCTCGAGGCCGTCGAGGAACGTCGGGTCGGACAGCGCGTAGACCACCACCGTGCGTGACCAGTCGTAGGGCACCGCCGCCGACACCGAGGCGATGCCGTCCTCGACCGAGGAGATCAGGTCGGGTGCCTGCTCGACGCTGGCGGCGTCGAAGACGCCCAGCACGCCGGCTCCTTCTCGCACGTCGACGGGCCCGTCGTCCCAGGGCTGCGGGTCGGCCTCCTCCACGCCGGTCACGACGAACCTGTCGGGGTGCCGGTGCGCCGGCGCGAAGCGGTAGCGGGCCTGGCTGGTCACCGGCGCGGGGTCGAACCCGTCGAGCTGGAGCGACTCGGTCACGGTCGCCCGGTAGGCATCCCCCTCGCGCACCAGGCTGCCGGGGTCGACCCGGTAGGACAGGCTCGCCACCGGGAGCTGGGTGAGGTTGCCGAACCACGTCTCCTCCCGGGCCCGGAACACCCGGCCGCCGCCGACGAGCCGGCCGAACGCATCGGGGTCGGCACGGCGTACGGCGCGGGCGCGGGCGTGGAGCGCCCGGTCGAGGGCGTGCACCACGTCGCGGGGTGCCGCGGACGCCGGCGGTGTGGGCGGATCGTCGGAGCCTGAGCAACCCGACAGCGCCGCCGCGGCCAGGAGGGTGGCCAGCGCGGCGGCGAGGAAGCGGCTAGGTCGTCTGCTCGACATCGAGAGGAGAACGACCCTCGGACAGCGAGGTGATGTCCTCCACGATGCCGAGCGCCAGCGCCTGCGGGGTCAGGCCGATCCGCTCGAGGATCGCGGCGCGCTTCGCGTGCCCGAGGAACTGCTGCGGGATGCCGTGCAGGCGGAACGGCGTGTGCACGCCCGCGGCGTTCATCGTCTGCAGCAGCACGGCACCGCAACCGCCGGTCTCACCGTTGTCCTCGATGCTGACGACCAGCCGGTGCTCCCGCGCGAGCTCGATGATCGCCGGGTCGACCGGCTTGACCCAGCGCGGGTCGACCACGGTGACGCCGATGCCCTGGGCGACCAGCCGGTCGGCGACCTCGACCGCTGTCGTGGCCATCGCTCCGACGGCCACGACGAGCACGTCCTTGGTGCCCTTGCGGACCAGTACGTCGGCGCCGCCGACGCGGCCGACCGCCTCGATGTCCGCGGGCGGCGGGCCCTTGGGGAATCGCACCACGGTCGGGGCGTCGTCGACGTCGACCGCCTCGTTGAGCAGCTCGGTGAGCCTGGAGGCATCGCGCGGAGCGGCCAGGCGCAGGCCCGGCACGACCTGCAGGATCGACATGTCCCACATGCCGTTGTGGCTCGCGCCGTCGTCACCGGTGACCCCGGAGCGGTCGAGCACGAACGTCACGCCGCACTTGTGCAGTGCCACGTCCATCAGCACCTGGTCGAAGGCCCGGTTGAGGAAGGTGCCGTAGAGCGCGACCACCGGGTGCATGCCGCCCATCGCCAGGCCCGCCGCGGAGGTCGCGGCGTGCTGCTCGGCGATCCCGACGTCGAAGGTGCGCTCGGGGAAGCGGGTCTGGAAGGTGTCGAGCCCGACCGGGTGCATCATCGCCGCGGTCATCCCGACCACGTCGGGCCGACGCTCGCCGATCTCGACGATCGCGTCGGAGAAGTGGTCGGTCCAGATGCGGCCCTTGGGCTTCTCGGCACCGGTCTGCACGTCGAACGGCCCGGGCGCGTGGAACTGGTCGGCCTCGTGGCGCTCGGCGGGGTCGTAGCCGTAGCCCTTGCGGGTGATCGCGTGCACGATCACCGGCCCGTTGAACTTCTTGGCCTGCGTCAGCACCTGCTCCATCGCGGCCCGGTCGTGGCCGTCGACGGGACCGACGTACTTGAGCCCGAGGTCCTCGAACAGGCCCTGCGGGGCGAGGGCGTCCTTGAGACCCTTCTTCATGGCGTGCAGCGCGTCGTACGCCGCCGGGCCGACGCCCGGGACGGCGTTGAGCCGGCGCTTGACCATGTCGAGCACGTTCTCGTAGCGCGGGTTGGTGCGCAGCGAGGTGAGGGCGGTCGCCAGGCCGCCGATCGTCGGCGTGTAGGAGCGGCCGTTGTCGTTGACCACCATGACCAGGCGGCTCTTCTTCGCGATCGCGATGTTGTTGAGCGCCTCCCAGGCCATGCCCCCGGTGAGCGCCCCGTCACCGATGACCGCGACGACGTGCCGGTCCTCGCCGCGGATCGTGTAGGCCTTCGCGAGGCCGTCGGCATAGCTGAGCGCCGTCGACGCGTGGGAGTTCTCGACGATGTCGTGATCGGACTCGGCCTGGCTCGGGTAGCCGCTCACGCCGCCCTCGCGGCGCAGGGTCCCGAAGTTCGCGGCCCGCCCGGTCACCAGCTTGTGCACGTACGCCTGGTGGCCGGTGTCGAACACGATCCGGTCGCGCGGCGAGTCGAAGACCCGATGGATCGCGAGCGTCAGCTCGACCACGCCGAGGTTGGGTCCGAGGTGCCCCGTGTTGGTCGCCACCGTGCGGATCAGGAGGTCGCGGATCTCGCTCGCGAGCTGCTCCATCTCGGCGTCGCTGAGGTCACGCAGGTCACGTGGGGACGCGATCGAGTCGAGTAGGCCCATAGCGCTCGAGTCTACGTGTCTAGAGCTCGACGACCGCGATCGCGGGCTCGTGCAGGCTGCCGAGCCAGAGCCGTCCGTCATGCTCTCGCACCCCGGTGACCATGTGGTACGCCGTACCGGGCAGGTCGATGTCGTGGACACGGCGGCCGGCGTCGTCGAAGGCGAGGGCGCGGACCGTGCGCTTGGGCTTGGGCTGCAGCCGCTCGGGCACCTTCGTGACGGCCCGGCGCAGCGGCATCGGGGCGCGCTGGAGCCGCTCGACGACCGGGTCGGTCGGGCTGGCGATCGACACCCAGATCAGGCCGTCGCTCCCTCGAGCGATGTTGTCGGGGTAGCCCGGCAGGTCGTGGGCGAGGTGGTCGCGGGTGCCGGCGCGCTCGCCGGTCAGCCACCAGCGCACCACGGTCCGGGCGCCGGTCTCCGCGACAGCGACGTACGACTCGTCCGCGGCCAGCGCGACCCCGTTGGCGAACGCGAGACCGTCGATCACCACCTCGACGGTGCCGTCGGCGCCGAGCCGGGCCAGCCTGCCGGTGCGGGTGTCCTGGACGAAGTCGTCCTTCCACTGGTCGATCCCGTAGTGGCGCGAGGAGTCGGTGAACCACACCGTGCCGTCGGAGGCGACGGCCGCGTTGTTGCAGAACACCATCGGGCTGCCGTCGAGCCGGTCGGTCACGGTCTCCACTCCCCCGTGTCGCGTGTCCACGCGCAGCACCCCGCGTCGGGCGTCGCACACCAACAACCTGCCGTCGCCGTCGAGCTCGATGCCCAGCGGCCGGCCGCCGGTATGGGCGACCCGATCGATCCGCCGGCCGTCGTGGGAGACCCGGAAGATGCTGCCGTCCTCGGTGCCGGTGAACACGGCGCCCTCGTCCGGTCCCGGTCCGGCCACGACGACGTCCTCGGCTCCGGCGGCGGGCACAGGGATCACGGTGAGGTCCATGGGAGACATCAGAGCAGCGAGCGCGCCGCCAGCACCAGGTCTTGATAGGTGCCGGACGCCAAGAACTCGGGGACTATCCGGCTCGCGGCCGTGCCCAGCGCGAGCCCGCCGGCCTCTGCAGGGTCGACGAACACCATCTGCCGGCCCTCCCCCACGACGATGTCCGCATCGGTCAGCGTGGTCGCGCCCACCCAGACCTGCACCTGGTCGAGGGTTCCGTACGCCTCGTGGAACACCTCGGCGTCCCGCCAGAGGCTGAGCTCGCCGGACTGCAGACGAATGCCGGTCTCCTCGGCGAGCTCGCGGTAAGCCGCCGGCTCGAAGTCCTCGCCGTCCTCGACGTGACCACCGACCAGACCCCACTTGTCCGGGTCGATCACCGGGTGCTCGTCACGCTCCTGCAGCAACAGCCTCCCCTCCCGGTCCACGAGCAGGACGCTCGCGAACCGGTGCATGACTGCCACGCTACCCACCTCGCAGGGCACGGTGGTTGAGGTGCGAGGGCCGCTAGGCCGGCGGAGTCACGGTGGTTGAGGTGCGAGGGCCGCTAGGCCCGCGGAGTCACGGTGGTTGAGGTGCGAGGGCCGCTAGGCCCGCGGAGTCACGGTGGTTGAGGTGTGAGGGCCGCTAGGCCCGCGGAGTCACGGTGGTTGAGGTGCGAGGGCCGCTAGGCCCGAGCCTCGAAACCACCACCGCGTCAGCAGGGCGCCTGACCACGGTGGTTGAGGTGCGAGGGCCGCTAGGCCCGAGCCTCGAAACCACCGCAGCGTCGGCAGGGCGCCGGATGCACGTCAGCCTGCGGGTGCGCCCGGGTCGTCGTTGCTGAAAGGCGAGGGACGTGGTCACCGTCCGCTGTGGTCACCCGAGGGTGGTCACCGCGGTCTCTCGGCACCAGGTCCGTGGTGGGTTGCTGTGCTGTGGTCGTCGTTGCAGACCCGGGATTCCTCCTGCCGACCCTGACCCCGACGGGTGCTCGCAGATTTTACCTTCGGATTTGCCAGAACCCTGTGGATACCCGGGTTCTGGGCCCTCGACTGTCGGTGGGGTCTGCTGGGATAGGTCCATGGCAGCCACCCCGATCGAGACCACCGGACCGGACACCCCGGCCCGGGTCCTGGCTGCCCTCGAGACCAACCACGCAGAGCTGACCGACCGGGAAGTCCGCCAGTTCGAGATGGCCGTCGACTGGGCTACCGCAAACCCCGCCGACGCCCTGGACGATGCCGCGACCGTGGAGGGCACGCAGGGTGAGCTCGCGATCGCCGGTCCCGGTGCTCCGCTGGTCGCGGAGTTCTGTGTCGCGGACTTCGCCCTCGCCCTCGGCATGACCACTGATGCGGGCCGCTCGTACCTGGGCGATGCGGTGGAGGTCCGCCACCGGCTCCCGCGTCTCTGGGGGCGCGTCATGGCCGGGCAGGTGCCGGTGTGGCGGGCCCGGCGGATCGCCACCAGCACGATGTCCCTCCCGCCCGAGGCGGCCGACCACGTCGACACGCACCTCGCCCCGCTCGCGCACCGGCTCACCTGGGCCCAGCTCGACCGGACCGTGGAAGCCGCGCGGGGGTTGTTCGACCCGATCGAGGCCGAGCACCAACGCCTCCTGGCCGCGGAGGGCCGGTTCTTCGACATCGACACCCACCACGCCACCCTGGAGGGCACCGCCACGATCCGCGGTGAGCTCGACCTCGCCGACGCCCTCGACCTCGACCACGCCCTGGCCACGGGTGCGCAGCAGCTCGCCGACCTCGGCTGCACCGAGTCCCTGAACGTGCGCCGCGCCCTGGCCGCCGGAGCGCTGGCCCGCGGCGACCTCATGCTCGCACCCGACACCACGGCCGTGAGCGTCCAGCCGGCCAGGAAGCAGCGGGAGCTGGTCGTCTACGTGCACCTCTCAGAGTCCGCGCTCGCCGGGGTGGAGAACACCCGCACCCACGTGGTGGTCTCACAGGTCGAGGGCTGGTGCGCCACCGCCAGCGGACCCGTCACCATCCGACCGGTCCTCGACCTCAACGAGCACATCGAGGTCCCCGGCTACACGCCCTCGAAGACCCTGCGCGAGCAGATCATCGCCACCTACCCGACGTGTTTGTTCCCTGGCTGCAGCCGCCCCTCCCGTGGCTGCGACCTCGACCACGTCATCGCCTACGCCGAGGGCGGGCCGACGTGCTCGTGCAACCTGGTGCCCGAGTGCCGGTTCCACCACCGCTTGAAGACCCACGGCGGCTGGACCCTCCACAGGGTCGGCCACCGGCTGCTGGTGTGGACCAGCCCCCACGGCCGGACCTACACCCGACATACCTGACCCACCCGACCCCGCCGGCCACGGCCCGCGGGGCCACTCCCATGCCCCCGCCCCGCCGGCGTGGTTTCGAGGCTCGTCGCTAGCGCTCCTCACACCTCAACCACCGTGTTCCGGCCCGACGGGGGGTGGTTTCGAGGCTCGTCGCTAACGCTCCTCACACCTCAACCACCGAGTCCCGGCACCGCGACGGCGGTTGAGGTGCGAGCGAAGTGAACCGCCCCGGGATGTCCGGAGACTTCATTAGTTGGAAGAGGATGAAGTCATGGCACGTCCCAGCAAGTACCCCCGGGAGCTGCGTGAGCGCGCGGTGCGGGCGGTGGCCGAGTCGGTGGCGCAGGGTGAGTACCCCACTGAGTTCCAGGCGATCCGTGCGATCGCTGGTCAGCTCGGGCTTGGTTCGGCCGAGACGCTGCGCAAGTGGGTGCGTCAGGCCGAGGTCGACGGGGGCACTCGTCCGGGCAAGACGACCGAGGAGGTCGTTGAGATCCGGGAGCTGAAGAAGAAGGTCGCTGAGCTCGAGCGGGCGAACCAGATCTTGAAGTCGGCCTCGGCTTTCTTCGCGGCGGAGCTCGACCGCCAACCCCGGTTCTGATCGAGTTCATCGACCAGCATCGTGACCTGTACGGAGTCGAGCCGATCTGCCGGGTGCTCACCGAGCACGGCGCCAAGATCGCTCCGTCGACCTACTACGAGGCCCGCACCAGGGCGCCCTCGAAGCGCGCCCTGCGTGACGCCGAGATCGTCGCGTTGATCCGGGTCGCGCGTGAGCACCGGTTCCGTGCCAGGTTCGGTGCCCGCAAGATGTGGCTGCACTTGCGTGCACAAGGCCACGACGTGGCCCGGTGCACCGTGGAACGGCTGATGGCCGCCCAGGGCTGGACGGGCGCGTTGCGGGGCAAACAGGTCCGCACCACGATCCCCGCCCCGGCCGACCCGCGCCCGGCCGATCTGGTCGACCGGGACTTCACCGCACCGGCCCCGAACCGGCTCTGGGTCGCGGACTTCACCTACGTCGCGACCTGGTCCGGCACCGTCTACGTGGCCTTCGTCTTCGACGTCTTCTCACGCCGGATCGTGGGCTGGCGGGCAGCCACACGGATGACCACCCATCTGGTCCTCGACTGCCTCGAGCACGCCCTGTGGACCCGCGACCGTGACGGTGTCGGCGACCTGACCGGGCTGGTGCACCACACCGACGCCGGCAGCCAGTACACCTCGTTCGCGTTCACCAATCGCCTCATCGAGGCCGGCGTGGATGCCTCAGTGGGTTCGGTGGGTGACGCCTACGACAACGCCCTGGCCGAGTCGCAGATCGGGATCTACAAGACCGAGCTCATCCGCCCCGAAGGCCCCTGGAGCGACGTCGAGGAGGTCGAGCTCGCCACCTTGACGTGGGTCACCTGGTTCAACACCGAGCGCACCCACGAATCCATCGACGACCTGACACCCATCCAGGCCGAGGAAGTTCACTACGCTGCACGAAACCGTCTCCTCCCGACCGGGTAGAGACACCACACGAAGTATCCGGAAACCCCGGGGCGGTTCAAAGCGAGCCTCGAAACCCCGTCACCCAACCGGACACCCCCCACACGGTGGAATCGGCAGGAGGAATCCCGGGTCTGCAACGACGACCACAGCACGTCGACCACAGACGACCTCGTGCCCAGCGCGGACGCCGACCACCCTCGGGTGACCACAGCGAACGGCGACCACGCTCCCTCGTTCTTCAACAACGACGACCCAAGCCGGCCCGCAGGCCGAACGTCGTCGGCCGCGAGGCATGAGCTCGGCAGAGACGGTGGCAGGCTGAGGCCATGGTGCGCATGGTCCGTCTCGCGGCGGCTGCTCTCGGTCTCGTCCTGCTGGTGCCGGTCTCGGCGGAGGCGGCACCGCCCGACGGGCTGGAGGTGACCGGGTGGATCCTGCAGAGCAGTCCCGACCGGTTGGTGGCGCGCAATGCCGGCGGACTGACCACGCTGAGCGTCGCCGGGGTGTCGATCCACGCCGACGGCGCGGGGGTCGCGGCGCCCACCGACGACGCCCGGCGGTTGCTGCGGGCGGCGCACGCGCACGGACTGGCCGGTGAGCTGCTGCTGAGCAACTACAGCAACCGGCTCGAGACGTTCGACCGCGCGGCGCTGCACCGACTGCTGGCCGACCCCGACCACATCGAGGCGGTCGCGCGCCGGATCGCGGCGTACGTCGTCGACCAGGGCTGGGACTCCGTGAACGTCGACCTCGAGGGTGTGCGCGCCGCCGACGGTGACGGGTTGGTGAGCCTGGTGCGGGAGCTCCAGGCGCGGATGCCCGAGGAACGGACGGTGTCGATCGACATCAGCGCGGCCACGTCGGTGCGGGCCTACCGCTCGCGCGGCTATCGCCTGGCCGGCCTGGCGGACACCGCCGACGTCATCGCGGTGATGACCTACGACATGCACGGCCCCTGGTCGGGCCCGGGGCCCATCGGCCCGCTGACGTGGCAGCGTGACGCGCTGGACGCGCTGCTGTCGGTCGTGCCCGCCGACCAGGTGCTGTTGGGCGTCTCGGGCTACGGCTACAGCTGGCCGACCGAGGGCACCGGCCGCAGCCTCACGCTGCGGATGGCCCGCGGCATGGTCCACCGCGACGGCGCGACAGCGCACTGGCGACCCCGCCTCGGCGAGTGGACCGCCCGGCTCTCCAACGGCACCGTGCTGTGGTGGTCCGACGGCCGGTCGTACGACCGTCGGGTCGCGCTCGCCCGCGAGTACGGCGTGCGCGGCCTCGCGCTCTGGCGGATCGGATCGGCGGACACCCTGGGCTGAGCGGCCCTATCCTGCTCGCCATGCAGATCGGCGTGCTGGGCACGACCGTGGCCAGCGACGCCTCCGGTCCGGTCAACCTGGGCGGTCCCAAGCAGCGTGCCCTGCTCGCGGCGCTGGCGCTGCACCGCGGGCGCGCGGTCGCCGTCGACACCCTCGCCGACCTGGTCTGGAACGGCACACCGCCGCCCGGGGTGTCCGGCACCATGCAGGGGTACGTCGCGGGGCTGCGCCGCGCGCTCGAGCCCGGGCGCACCACTCGCGGGGGCGGGAGCCTGCTGGTGACCGAGCAGCCCGGGTACGCGCTCCGGCTGCCCGAGGACCACCTGGACACGGCGGCCTTCGAGCAGGTCGTGTCGACGACCCACACCCGGGTCGCTCCGCTCGCGGACGCGCTGTGCCGGGGACGCGCCCTGCCCCCGGGCGCACCGGACGCGGGCGGCCTCGACGTCTTGCACCGCAGCCTCGAGGAGGCGCTCTCGCTGTGGCGTGGCGTGCCGTTCGCCGACCTGGGCGAGGCGCCCGCGGCCGAGACCGAACGGGCCAGGCTCGAGGAGCTGCGGGTGCTCGCCACCGAGGACCGTGCGGCGCTCGGCATCCTGCTGGGACTGCACGCCACGGTCGCCGCCGAGCTCGACGCCCTGACCCGCCAACACCCGCTGCGCGAGCGGGCCTGGGCGCTTCGGGCGCTGGCGCTCGCGGGCTCCGGGCGACAGGCAGACGCCCTCGCCGTGTTGCGCCAGGTGCGCGACGTGCTCGACGAGGAGCTCGGCCTCGAACCGGGCGCCGAGCTGCGCGCGGTGCAGACCGCCGTGCTGCGCCAGGAGACCACCGCGGTCCCGGCACCGGCCGACCCCGCTCAGACGCAGGCTCCGGCTCCCGCGGCGAGCGAGGTCCACGCCCCGCTCCCGTTCCCGTCTCCGTGGGGCTGGTCGCTCGCCGGCCGGGACGAGGAGCTGAGCGCGCTGACCGACCTGGTCCACAGCGTCGCCGCCGGAGACCGGTCACCGGCGTTCGTCGCGCTCACCGGTGAGCCGGGCATCGGCAAGAGCCGGCTGGCGATCGAGGCCGCGACGTACGCCGCCGACCACGGCATGAGGATCGCCTGGGGCCGCTGCTCCCAGGACGACGGCGCCCCCGCGCTCTGGCCCTGGGCCACGGTGCTCGAACGGCTGGGCTCGGAGCTGCCCACCAGCGACGCCGACGACGGCGGAGCGGCGTTCCGGGCCTGGGAGACGGTCGTGGAGGCGGTGCTGTCCGCGGCCACCTCGGCCCCGCTGATGCTGGTGATCGACGACCTGCACTGGGCCGACACCTCGAGCCTGCGGGTGCTGCGGCTGCTCACCGAGGCCGCGGTCGCCGAGGGTGCCGGGCCGCGGCTGCTGGTGCTCACGACGTGGCGCGAGCACCCGCCGCCGACCGGAGCGCTGGCGGAGGTGGCCGAGGCCCTGGCCCGCAAGCACGCGCTGCGCCTGCAGCTGCGCGGCATCAGCGCCGACGCCGCCGCGCAGGTGTTCGCCCAGATCACCGACGCCGAGCCGACCGGCGCCGAGACCGACGCGCTGCGCAGGCGTACGGAGGGCAACCCGTTCTTCCTCGTCGAGTACGCCCGGCTGGCCCGCGAGCGCGGCGACGTCGCTGCCCTGATGGCTGAGGCACAGCCACCGGCCGCCGTGCACGAGGTGCTCTCGCGGCGCCTCGCGCAGCTCGACGAGCCCACCCGCGAGCTGCTGCAGACCGCGAGCGTGCTGGGACGGATCTTCGAGCTCGGCACGCTCGCACGCACGATCCGCCCCGAGGACCCCGACGAGGACCGGGTCCTCGACGACCTCGACCCGGCGCTGGCCGCCGGACTCGTCGAGGAGGACGGCGTGGACCGGTTCCGGTTCACCCACGCGCTGGTGCGCGACACCGTGCTGGCGATCCTGCCGCAGTCGCGCCGGGCCCGCGTGCACGCTCGCGCGGCGGAGGCGCTGGCCGGGCGCGCCGGCCACGAGGCCGAGATCGCCCGGCACTGGCTGGCGGCGGGGCCGCGGCACCTCGCGCAGGCCTGGCCGGCTGCCCAGGCCGCGGCACGGTCCGCGACGGCCGTCTATGCGTACGTCGAGGCGCTGGAGATGCTCGAGCACGCGCTGCGCGCCCAGGACCAGGACACCGCGTCCGACGAGCGGGCCCGGTTCGAGCTGGTCGCCGACCTCGCCGAGGTGCTGCGCCGGGCCGGCCGCTGGGTCGAGCTGGGTGGCGTCGCCCACGAGGCCATCGAGGTCGCCGACGAGGTGGGCGACCTCGAGATGCTGATCCGCGCCGGTGAGATGACGAGCACGGGGTCGTTGTGGACGCCGGCCGGAGGCGTCGTCGACGAGGTCGTGGTCGACGCGCTGCGCCGCGCGCTCGATCGGCTGCCCGCCGGCGACGATCCGCGACGCTGCCGGGTGATGCTGGCGCTGGCGGGCGAGATCTACTACGGGGCGAGCGCCCAGGAGCGCGAGGCGCTCGCTGACGAGGCGGTTGCGATGGCGCGTCGTCTCGGCGATCCCGCGCTGTTGGCGGATGCCGCGCTCAAGGCCTCGATCGCGACCTGGCACCCACGGACCGCAGAGCGTCGCCTCGAGCTGGCCGGCGAGGCGGCCGACCTCGCCCGCGGGCTCGACGACACCGTGCTGCTGGCCTCGGCGCTGACCCTGCGCGCGGTCGCGGCCGGCGAGCTGGGCGACGTCGCGGTGCTCGAGGAGGCGCTCGCGGGTGCCCGGGTCGAGGCCGACCGCGTGCGCCACGTCTACGCCTACCTGCTGCTCGACTCGATCGAGGTCGCCTGGGCCGCGATGCGTGGCCGGAGCGACGACGTCAGCAAGCACCTGGGGCACCTCGCCGGCCTCGGCGAGGTCGTCTCGATCATCGGGTACGACGAGGCCATCGCCGGGGCGACGCTGATGCAGGTCATGTGGGAGGGCCAGATCGAGGCCGTCGCCGACGGCGTGCTCGCCCTCGCGCAGGACTCGTTCCTGCCGCTCTCCACCTCGATCGCGAGCATGCTGTGCCGGGCCGGACGACCCGACGAGGCGCGGGAGTACCTCGCCACGCACGAGGAGGAGATCCGCCGGACCATCGACGTCCAGACCTGGTTCGCCACGATGGCGCTGAGCATGGCCGCGGAGGCGGCGTGCTACCTGGGCGACCGCGCGCTGGCCGCCGCGGCGTACGAGCGCCTGGTCGGCTGCGCGGGCCGCCCGGCCTGCGCGGGGTCGGGCACCGTGGTCGGACCGGTCGACATCTTCCTCGCGATGGCCGCGCACGCCACCGGGGAGGACGGCCTCGCGGCCCGGCACGCCGACACGGCCCTCGAGCTCTGCGAGCGCTGGGACATCCCGCTCGCCGCCGACTGGGTCCGCGACCAGCGCGAGCGGTTCGGGTTCTAGAGCCCGGACCTCTCGCGCGCGGCGAGCACCTCGGGCACGTGGGTCTCGGCCCACTGGCGTACGGCGCGCAGCGGCACCAGTAGGGAGCGCCCGAGGTCGGTCAGCGCGTACTCGACGTGAGGCGGGTTGCCGCCCAGGTCGCGCCGGGCGAGCAGCCCGTCGGCCTCCATCGCCCGGAGGGTCTCGGTGAGCGCCTTGGGCGTGATCCCCCGGATGTGGGCCTTGAGCTGGGTGAACCGCAGCGGACCGTCCTCCAGCGCGTTGACGACGAACACCGTCCAGCGCGCCCCGATGCGGTGCAGCACCGTGCGGCTCGGGCAGGTGGCCGCCATGACGTCGTACGCCTTGACTGAGGGGCCCACGCGGTCCTCCCGGTAGCGTTGTAGATACCGGTATCCAATCTATACCGTCCGGGTCATGAACGAGAACCTCGCAGGCACCAGCATCCTCATCGTCGGCGGCACCCGGGGCATCGGCGCCGACCTCGCGCGGCGGGCCGCCCAGTCGGGCGCCCGCGTCGTGGTCGCCGGCCGGTCCGGCGCGGACGTCCGGGTCGACGTCACCGACGAGGCGACGATCGCGCGGGCCGCCGAGTCCCTCGGCGGCTTCGACCACGTGGTCTCCACCGCGTCGGCCCACCACGACGTCCGGGTCGCCGACCTGGAGCACGCCAAGATCCAGGTGGCGTTCGCCGCCAAGGTCGTCGGCCCCCTCCTGCTCGCCAAGCACTTCGCACCCCGGATGTCCGAGGGCGGTTCGTTCCTGTTCTTCTCCGGCATCGTGGGCTGGCAGCCCAAGCCCGGCACCGTCGTCAAGGGCACCGCGAACGCCGCTCTCGCGGCGCTCGTCACCCACCTCGCGGTCGAGCTCGCACCACTGCGCGTGAACGCGATCGCCCCCGGCATCACCGACTCCGGCGCCTGGGACATGCTCCCCGACGAGCGCCGCCAGGCGCTGTACGCCGGTGCCGCCGCTCGCTCGCTGACCGGCCGGGTCGGGACGCTCGAGGACGTCACCGACGCCGCGCTGTGGCTGCTGGGTGCCGGGTGGGTCACCGGCGAGACGATCCACGTCGACGGCGGCACCCGGCACCACTGACCGGCACCGACCGGGGTGCGGCGCGGGTCAGGCGTAGCGGAACGCCCGCTCCTCGCGCCGGGCGAAGCCGCGCCGGGTCAGCAGCCACACCACCCGGAACGGCGTACCGACCTCGGCGAAGGCGCGGTCGAGCACCTCGCGCGGGACCTCGTGCGCCGCCCACGGCACCATCCGCAGGGCACCGCGCAGCGACCCGCGGGCGTCGATGGCCTGCTGGATCCGCGCCCAGTCCTCGGCGGTGACCTCCCGTTGGATGACCTCGATCGCGTCGCCCTCCTCGTGGGCGAGGTGGCGGCGCAGCGACTCGCGGGCCGCGGCGATGCGTACGGCGAGGGCGGCCCGGGCGTCCTCGTCCGCACGCTGGGCGAGCCGGCGGAAACCGGCCGCGCACGACTCCAGCAGCGGGTCGATCTCGCCGTGCTCGGCCTCCATCGCCGTGAGCGTCGCGGCGTCCTCGGGCGGCACGAGCCGCTTCACCTCGGGCCAGATCAGGTCGTCCTCGGTGGTGTGGTGCTCGTGCAACGCCTCCGCGAACACCTGCCACCGGTCGGCGAGCAGCCGCCACGTGCGCCGGTCGCTCGCCGGGGTGTTGCGCACCGCCGGGACGAACGCGTCCAGGTCGCGCCGGAACGCGTGGTGCATCACGTACATCATGAACATGTCGACCGGTCCCTCGTGGGCCGCGGTCTGCCCGGGCAGCCGCAGCTGCCGGGGCCGGGCGCCGTGCGCGTTCGTGGTCATGTCGTCCTCTCCCCTGTCCTCTGACATCCGTCACACGCCGGCCGGCGTGTGCTCCCCGGTCTTGTCGAAGTCGTCCCAGGCGTCGCCGGACCCGGCCTCGGGGCCGGCGAGCGAGACGTGCCGCTCCGCCTCGATGGTCGGGAGCAGGCGGTCCAGCCAGGCCGGCAGCCACCAGTTCCACCGGCCGAGCAGCATCATCGTGGCGGGCACGAGCACCATCCGGACCACGGTGGCGTCGAGCGCGATCGCCACGGCCATGCCGAACCCGAGCTGCTTGACGACGGTGTCCGCCTCGGTCGAGAACCCGAGGAACACCACGACCATGATCGCCGCGGCCGAGGAGATCACCCGGCCGGTCGAGGCCAGGCCGCGCTCGACGCTCCCCCGGGCGTCGCCGGTGTGCAGCCACTCCTCCCGGATCCGCGAGAGCAGGAACACCTCGTAGTCCATGGAGAGCCCGAACAGGATCGCGAAGTTGAGGATCGGGATCCAGCTCGAGACGGCCACCGCGTGGTCGATGCCGAGCACGCTGCCGCCCCAGCCCCACTGGAACACCGCGGTCAGCACGCCGTACGACGCCCCGATGGACAGCAGGTTCATCAGCGCGGCCTTCACCGGCACCACGACCGAGCGGAACATCATCGCCAGCAGCAGCACCGACACCGCGACCACGAACCCGACGACCAGCCACAGCCGGCTCGCGAGCATCCCGGAGATGTCGGCGAACAGCGGCGTGGTGCCCGTGACCTCGACGCCGGCCGGGAGGTCGTCACGCAAGCTCGTGACCAGCTCGGAGGTGCGCTCGTCGGAGGGACCGGTGGTCGGCTCCGCGTCGAAGACCGCGATCGCGCCGTCGGGGCTCGTGACCGGGGTGGTGACCCCGGCGATGCCCGCGTGGTCGGCGACCTGCTCGGACACGTCGTCGGCGTCGGCCCGGGCGGTGTCGACGACGATCGTGAACGGGCCGTTGGCGCCGGCGCCGTACTCGCCGTCGATGAGGTCGTAGGCCCGGCGCACGGAGGTCTCGGGACTGTTGCTGCTGCCGTCCTGGGGCCAGGTGCGCATCCCGAGCGTCGGGGCGGCGAGCAGCAGCAGGAACGTGAGCGCAGCGAGCGCGGCGGCGAGCGGCCGGCGGCCCACGCGGGCCGCCCAGCGAGCGGTGAGGGGTGCCCGGTCGCGGCGGGCGCGGCCCGCGCGGGTACGCCGCGGGAGCAGCCGTCGGCCGGCGAGTCCGCACAGCGCCGGCACCAGCGTGACGGCCGCGGCCAGCACGGAGACGACCGCGATCGCGGTCGCGTAGCCGAACGTCGAGTAGACGGGCAGGCCGCCCAGGCGCAGACCCAGCAACGAGATCAGCACGGTGGCCGAGGCGAACACGACCGAGCGTCCCGCGGTCGCCATCGCCCGGCCCGCGGCCTCGCACGTGTCCAGACCCTGGGCGAGGAACTCCACGTGCCGGGTGACGAGCAGGAGCGCGTAGTCGATGCCCACGCCGAGCCCGACCATCGTCGCGACCGTCGGCGCAGCCGTGCTCACGTCCATCGTGGCCGCGAGCAGCGTCACGCCGGCCGACCCGACGGCCAGGCCCATGAGGGCAATCGCCAGCGGGAGCCCGGCGGCGATCACCGAGCCGAACGCGACCACCAGCAGCACGAGGGCCGCGATGACGCCGGCGATCTCTCCGGTGCCGGTCATGTGCGACTCCGCGCCACCCGGCAGCTCGCCGCCCAGCTCGGCCTGGAGGCCGGCGTCGCGCAGCGGCTCGATCGCGTCGACGAGCGGGTCGTACCCGTGCTCGCCGACCAGGTCGGGGTCGGTCGTGGGGACGTCGTACGAGACCGTGACGAGCGCGGTGTCGCCGTCGGCGGAGACGCGGGGCTCGGTCACGCGACTGGCGTGGTCGAGGCCGCGCAGCCGCTGGACCAGGGCCCCGAGGTCGGCGGCTTCCAGGGAGCGACCGCTGGGGTCGTGGACCACGACCTGGGCAGTGGCACCGCCGGCGGCGGGCAGGTGCGCCCGCAGCTGCTCGATGCCCACCTGGGCACGCGCGTCGGGGATGTCGTAGTCGTCGTGGGTGGTGCCACCGAGCGCGCCGGCGAGCCCGAACGCCACGACGGCGACCACGAGCCACGCGGAGATCGTCCGCCACGGATGAGCCGCGGCGCCGTTGCCGAGGCGGTAGAGGATGCGGTTCACGGGTGCTCCCTGTTTGAGGCTGTTCGCAGGTCGGTCTGTGGGAGCACTCTGGGTCGCGCTACTTGAGGCCGACTGGGAGCCGGCTTGGGGTCGTCCCTCAGGATGGAGCGGTGCGTCGCGCCGTGGCCCCTCTCCTCGCGGTGACCGTGGCGTTGGTGCTGGCCGACTCGGCGGTGGTGACGCTCGCGCTCCCCGACATCCTGCGGAACCTGGACACCTCGGTGGCGCAGGTGGCCTGGGTGCTGATCTCGTTCAACCTGGTGCTCGGGCTGGTCGCCGTACCGACCGCGTTGGTCTTCACCCGCACCCAGCCACGGATCCTCAGCGCCGTCGGCATCTCGGTGTTCGCGGGAGCCTCGGCGTGGTGCGCCGTCGCGCCCTCGATCGAGGTGCTCATCGCCGCCAGGTGCGTGCAGGCGCTGGGCGGCGCGCTGGCGCTCCTGGGGTGCCTGGAGCTGCTGGTCGCGGAGTACGGCGAGCGCCGCGGCGCGGCGGCTTGGGTGACGGCCGGTGTCGTGGGCACCGCGACGGGACCGGTGGCCGGCGGGCTGCTGACGCAGGCGGTCTCGTGGCAGGCGATCTTCTTCGTCCAGGTGCCGGTCGCGGTGCTGGCGGTACCCGCGGCGCTCAGCGTCCGCGCGGCGCCGGCGGTCACCGACCGGCACCGTCCTGCGTGGCGCCCCAACCTGACGCTGGCGCTGCTGTCGGCGGCCCTCACCGCGGCACTGTTCCTGCTGGTCCTGCTGCTGGTCGACGGTTGGGGCCGCTCCCCCGCCACGGCAGCGATCACCGTGTCGGTGGTGCCGGTCGGTGCGTTGGCCGCCCGCCCGCTGGCGCGGCTGCTGCGCCCGAGCGAGGCGGCCGAGACCGCGGTCGGGTGCTTCCTGATCGCCGGCGGACTCGTGGCGCTGGCGATCCCGCCCTCCGCCCACCTGGCCTGGACGGTGGCGCCCCAGGCTCTGGTCGGCGTCGGTCTCGGGCTGACGGTCGACCGCCTGACCGCGCGGGCGATGCACCTGCGGCTGCCCCGCGTGGAGCACGCCGGCTGGACCATCGGCGCGCGCCACGTGGGCGTGGTGCTGGGACTGGCGATCCTCACACCGGTGTTCACCGCGGACCTCCAGGACGCGCAGGCGCCGGCCCAGGAGGCGATCGCCTCACTCGTGCTGGACGCGCCGCTGCCGGCGCAGGACAAGGTCGCGCTCGCGCGGTCGCTCGGCGACGAGCTCAGCGACCAGCAGGGTCAGGTGCCCGACCTGCACCGCGCCTTCGCGGCAGCCGACTTCGACCCAGCGGTCCGGCCCGCGGCGGCCGCCCTGGAACGCGACCTCGACGCCCAGCTCGAGCGCGCGGCGACGCGGGCGTTCCGGGACTCCTTCCTCGTGGGTGCCGCCCTCGCCCTGCTGGGGCTGCTCAGCGTCGCCGTCCCGGTCCGGCGGAGGTCCGCATGACGCCCCGAACGCTGGGTCTTCCCGCCGTCGCCGCGACGCTCGTGGCGGGTGTGCTCGCCGTCCAGGTGGCGTACGGCGGGGGCACGTTCGAGCCGCTCCGGCCGGCCGACCCCTGTGCGGGCCGGGTCGTGGAGTCCACGTCGACCGGCATCGAGGGACTCAGCGAGCGCCTGGTGCTGATCGCTGTCGACCGGGCCGCGTGCCAGCTGGATCTCAGTCGAGAGCGGTTCCTCCTCGACGTTGCCGGCAGCGACGCACACCCGGACTCCGAGATCGATGCGCTGCGGGACGGACTGCACGTCGCCGTACGCCAGATGAAGGCCGACGGCACCCTCCCTCCGGCCTCGGACCTCGTCGACGAGGCGCTCGACTCGGCCGATCTCGACGGCCTCCTGGAGGCGGTGATCCGGGTGTTGCCCGACTCCGCGATCGACGCCGCGCTCAAGACCGACGACGTCCTCGACCGCGCGATCGACGACCTCGACCTGCGCGCGCTGCTCGCGGACCTCGACGACCAGCACGATCTCGAGGTGAGGGTCGAGGTCGCGGTCGGCGCCGCCGTCAAGGACTCACTCGTCGCCCGGGTGCGGGACCTCGTCTAGCGGCCGGCGCCAGGTCGCGACGCCCTCGTCGAGGTGCAGCTCCGCGTCGGTCTGCGCGGCGGCCTCGGCGTCGTGGGTGGCGACCACGACGATCGCACCACGGTCGGCCTCGGCGCGCAGCGCGGCCATCGCCCGCTCGCGGTTGGCGGCGTCCAGGTCGCTGGTCGGTTCGTCGGCGAGGAGCACCACGGCGCGGGCGGCGAGCGCGCGAGCGAGCGCCACCCGCTGCTGCTGCCCGCCGGAGAGCTCCTCGATCAAGTGGTTGCCGGACTCCTCGAGGCCGACGAGCGCGAGCGCCTCACGCGTACGCCGATGGGCGTCCGCGGCCTGGACGCCCATCGCGAGCAGCGGCACCACGACGTTCTCGGTCGCGGTGAGCGAGGACGCCAGGGCGTTGCCCTGCGGCACCATGACCACCCCGAGGGCTGCGGCCTGCTGCCGGTCGGTCAGGGGCGTCTCCCCCAGGTGCACCTCCCCGGCCGTCGGGGTCAGCGCCCCCGCCAGCGCCCACAGCAGCGTGGACTTGCCGGCGCCGGAGGGACCGGTCACCGAGACGAGCCGCCCGGCGCCGACCGTCAGGTCCAGCGGATGCAGTGCCAGGAGCTCGGCGTACGACACCGAGAGGCCGGCGGCACGCAGCTCACTCATCGGGCTCCTCCTCGGGGACCAGGAGGTAGCCGTTTCCTTCCTCCGACGGGTGGAAGCGCACCAGGGTGCCCGGGGCCAGCTGGGCGCGGACATGGCCCGGCAGCGGCAGGAACCCGTCGGGGGTGACCACGGCGTACTCCTCGCCGCTGCGCCCCTCGCCACCGACGCGGCCGTCGCGGATCGTGATCGTGCGAGGCAGGAACGCCGCGACGTCCGGGTCGTGGGTGACGATCACGACCGTGGTGCCGAGGTCGCGGCTGGCCGACGCGATCGCGGACAGCACCTGGTCGCGGGCCGCGTGGTCGAGCTGGCTGGTCGGTTCGTCGGCGAGCAGCAGCCCAGGCCGCATCGCCATCGCGACCGCGAGCGCCGCCAGCTGCAGGTGGCCGGGCGTGAGCTCGGCCAGTGGACGGTTGGCGTCGGCGCCGAGGCCCAGCCCGTCGAGCACGGCGTCCGGATCGGGCAGGTCCTTGCCGGCCCGGCGGGCCGCGTGCTGGGCGAACCGCACGTTCCCGTGGGCGGAGTGGTACGGCAGCAGGTTGCGGCCGGCGCCCTGGAGCATCAGCGCGACGTCCCGGGCGCGCATCTGGTCCAGCTCGCGGGGGGTCGCCGCGGAGAGCTCGAGGTCACCGACGTGGACCTTGCCGGCGCTGGGTCGGAACACGCCCGCGAGCAGGCTGAGCAGGGTCGACTTCCCGGCCCCTGATGGACCGAGCAGACCGACCAGCTCGCCGGGTGCGACGTCGAGGTCGACCCCCGAGAGCGCCGCGACCTCGTGCCCCTCGGACCGGTAGATGTGCACCAGCCGCCGGGTGCTGACGCGCAGGCCGCTCACAGGTCGCCCTCCCGGAGTCGTCGTACGGCGGCGCGCCGGGCCAGCGCGCGCCCGATCAGGACGCTACCGCCGCCGAGCACCACCAGCGATCCCAAGGAGGCCAGGCCGACCGCGAGCCAGGCCGTTCCGAGGTCGAGCGTCGAGACTGCGGGCTGGCCGGCGAACAGCGGGACGGTCGGCAGCGCGAGGTGCGCGCCGTACACGCCGGCCACGGTCCCCGCGATGACACCGACCACGACCGCAGGCAGCTGCGCCGCCACCGCCATGGTGCCGATGTGGCGACGCGACACACCGCTCATCCGCAAGGCGGCGAGGTCACGGGTGCGCGAGCGCCAGCTGCTCGCCGCCCCCACCACGAGCACGAGCAGCGCGAGCAGCACAGCCGCGGCGCCCACCAGCGCCGCGAGCTGGATGCTCCAGGCCGCGGCGGAGTCGTCGAAGCTGCTCCGGATCTCGGTCAGGGTGGAAGTGGTGGTCACCCGGATGCCGCGCTGCTCGAGGGCCGCGGTGAGCGCAGCGAGCAGATCGGGGTCGTCCTGGGCGAACCACACCTGGATGCGCGCGCCCGTGGCGAGAGCGACGCCCCGCTCGACCAGGTCGAGGTTCACCAGGACCGCGTGCGGCCCCGCACCCGGAATCAGGTCGAGGTCGGCGACCTCGTCCGCCCCCAGGACGCTCCCGTCGAGGGCGCTGATGTCGAACAGGTGGTCCCGGGCTCCGGGCGGGAAGCCTCCGGTCAGCAGCGCCGGTGCTTGGCTCGGCAGCCACACCTGGGGCATCCGGATCTCGCTGGCGCCGTCGGTCTGCACCTGCACGGTGAGCCGGCCGGGATCGGTCGACTCGGGCTGCATCCGGCCCTGGGCGTCGTCGTCCACCGGGGTCCATTGACCAGCCGGCCCGATCGCGACCGGGGCTTCGCCGCGCATGTCGCGCAGCGTCACCGATCCGGTGATCGAGGCCGCCGGGAGGGTCTGCAACCAGATCGCGGACACGTAGCAGCCATCGCGGCACGAGACTGCGGCCCCAAGCCGGGCGCGGTCGACCGGCCCCTGCAACGACCCGAGCGTGGTGTGCAGGGTCTCCCCGCCCGACGTGACGAGGTCGACCCCCAGCGACAGCGGGCCGGGCTTGCCGTCGGCGCGCACCGACGCCAGCGAGGATCCGTCGATCGTCAGGCTCAGGTGATCCCCGGTGACCTCGAGCGGGTCGACATCGGGGAGGGCGAGTCCCTGCCAGCTCTTGGCTGACGGTGCGCCACCGGGGAAGAGCGCGATGCGACGGAACTGGTCCGGCACCACGGCCATCGTCTCGATCGCCCCCGTGCCGGGTGGTCGGATGCGCACCACCGGCGTGAGCCGACCCCCGCCGGGGTCGACCGCGGCGAGCGCGTCTCGCACCGCGACGAGGTCGCCACCCTCGACGTCCGCGACGAGGCGCGCGCCAGCCTGTTGCTCGGAGGCGCCAGCACGGTTGCGGCCACCGATGACGAATGCATCGGCCGAGAAGACGGCCAGCGCCGCGGCGAGCGTCACGATCGCGACGACGCGGCGGGTGGCCGGGCTGCGGGCGGCGTCGAGGAGGCTCACGGCCGCCCGGACCCGACCGCGCCTCAGCGTCCGGCGTCCGGCGACCGCCGCGAGTGGGGTCGTGAGGTGGGCCAGGATCAGGCCGACCACGATCGCGAGGAGCCCGGGAGCGCCGAGCGCGATAGGACCGTCCAGACCGCCCGTGGCGAAGACCACGACGAGCGAGCCGGCACCGGCGACCACGAGGGTGTCACCGGTCCCCATCGCCCAGTTGCTCCGCCGCGGTGGCACCCGCCGCAGCAGTGTCTCGACCGGTTCGCGCGCGACGCGAGTGATGGCCAGGGCCGTGAGGAGCACGAGCGCGAGCACGGCGATGCCGACGGCCTCCAGCAGACGCAGACCGGTCTCGAAGGGCGCGTGACCAGGGAGCGCGACGGTCCGCGCGAACGTGGTCCCCGCCAGGGCGAGGGCGACGCCCGGCACGACACCGCTGAGGGCGACCGGGAGGAGCTCTCCGGCCAGCAGCGCGCGAGCTCCCCGGCGGCCTCGTCCACGCAGACGGGCCAGGGCGACCTCGGGGCGACGCTGCTCGGTCACCGCGAGCAGGGTCAGCCACAAGACGACCAGGGCGAGGAGCCCGAGCTGGGCCATCAGCAGCGGAACGGTCACCCGGGACTGGTCGGTCTGGTCCGCCACGTCCTCGGCGATGTCCGGGACACCGGATCGGACGTCGACGGAGAACGGCGCGACCGGTGACGCACCCGCCGCCGCGAGCTCGTCGATCCCCGTGGCGAGCGACGTCAAGTCGTCCACCCCGAGGTCTTCGGCGTCCAGCGGCAACCCCAGCGTGGCCGACTGCTCCGGCATGGCCGGCAGTCGGCTGCCCTCGAACGTCGACCGGTCGGTGAGCCACGCGTCGTGCTGCACCCGGCTCAGCAGACCCGGGTCCGCGAGCCCGGAGCGACCGGTCAGGGCGAGGCCGAGCCAGTAGCCGTCGTCGAGCGCCTTCTCGTAGACCCCGCTGACGCGCAGGCCGACCGACAACGCGCCGCCAGTGTCGTCCTCGCTCTCCGTCGCAGGGTCGATCCTCAGCCGGCTCCCCACGTGCAGATCGAAGTTGTCCGCGTCAGCGGCGCTCACGGCGATCTCGCCCGGCGCCGCCGGGCAGTCGCCCTGCACCAGCTTCACGTGCTCGCACTCGCCCTGGCGCCAGACGAGGTCACCTTCCGGGTCGTTCGGCTGCCCGGGCTGCACGCCGGCGCTGGCGCGATATCCCAGGACCGGCGAGAGATAGGAGGCGCGCATGCTCGGGCTCACCAGCTCGAGCAGGTACTCCGGCTTCGCGTTGGAGAAGTGCGCGCCCAGCCCGCTGCTCATCTGGAGCGCGACCGTGGCCGGGTCCGCGCGTTCGACCTTGATGTCGGTGAGCGCCTGCTGCATGGCGCGGTCGTAGAGCGGCGCGAACGCCGCGCACGCGGTGACGAGGGCGGCGAGGGCGCCGAGAGCGAGCGCCTGGAACGGCCGATAGCGCACGATCACCGGCGACCGTCCCCCGACCTGTCCACCGGGTCAGCATGCCATCCCGGGTCCGGCTGAGGCCGGGAGGTCGCCGCGCGTGTGTGGCGGGGGGTGGGTCCGCTCCCGGAACTTCGCGGCCGCCGCTCACCACCGATCGCTCCAGCGCGCTTTGCGACCGGACGTGGTGCGCGGTTCCTGCGCTGGGCCCATCCCCCGCGTATCCCGACTCTCTCCGCGTCGGACCGCGCGGCGTAGAGCCCTTGGTCCCGGAGCCGTCGGGTCCTGGGCCCGTACGCCGTCGGGACATCGGACTCTGGACGGCGGTCGCGTGTAGTCTGACCGGCAGCCGTGCGTTCGGGAGCCTCCGCCGTGGACCTCCCGGGACCCGGCGGCTGCGAGGCACGTACGCCGATGAGGTCCCACCGGGTCGAGCGTTGATGGCGCTGCCGTGACCACCTCCGAGTCGCGGGACGACCACGTCCTCGAGGCGATGACCCGCAGGATCCGTACGGCGCGGAGCGTGGTCGAGCGGTGTCGCAACGGGCCGGTCGCCCGCAACGAGCTGGCCGACGCCCGTCACGAGCTGATGCTCGCCCTGCGCGACTACGTCGCGGCGCTGGAGCGCCGCAAGCTGCCGGTGCCCTGGCGGATGCAGGCCGAGCTGAAGTTGCACCGCGACCTCTTCGACCGCTGACCCGACGGGCCCGACCAGACGCACGAAGGGCGGGTCGCGACTCTCGTCGTGACCCGCCCCCCGTGAGGTGCGCCGGTGACTACTGGGCGCGGACGTTCTCCGCCTGCGGGCCCTTGGGGCCCTGCGTCACGTCGAACTCGACCCGCTGCTCGTCCTTGAGGGACTTGAAGCCGGTGCCAGCGATCGCGGTGTGGTGGACGAACACGTCCGGGCCGCCGCCATCCTGGGCGATGAAGCCGAAGCCCTTGTCGTCGTTGAACCACTTCACGGTGCCTTGAGCCATCTTGGTATTCCTTGTTCGTGTCGAAGTCGACATGGACGGCGATACTCGCCGGCCACGGAGCTGAAGACATCTGCGCTTTGCTTGATGTCCAGCTGACCGAAGACCAAGGTGTGAGTGAGACGAACCGGTGGCTCAGGAGCGAGCACCGAGGGACCGGAGTCCCTTCAACACCACGAGCGTAGCAGCGTGCGGGTCGATCGTCGCTTCGTCGAGTCAGACGCGGTCACCCGAGGAAGCTGAACCGCACCTCGCGCTCGGCGTTGTCGACGTTGAGGTCGACCAGGCACACGCTCTGCCAGGTGCCCAGCGCGAGCCGGCCGCCGAGGACCGGGACCGTGGCGTACGGCGGTACGAACGCGGGCATCACGTGCGAGCGACCGTGGCCGCGGCTGCCGTGGGCGTGCCGCCACCGGTCGTCGGCCGGGAGCAGATCGGCGAGGGCGGCGAGCAGGTCGTCGTCGCTGCCGGCACCGGTCTCGATGATCGCGATCCCCGCCGTGGCGTGCGGCACGAACACGTGCAGCAGGCCGTCGCCGCGTCCGGACACGAAGTCCCGGCAGTCGTCGGTGAGGTCGAGCACGGTCTCGCGGGTGCCGGTGCGATAGCTGCGGGTCTCGGAATCCACGGGCCGATCGTGCCACGGGCCGTTACGGTCACGTTCGTGGACGTGCGTTCCCTGGCCTACCGCACCGACCTGGCCCTGCTGGCCGCCTCCGGCAGCGAGGTCGAGCACCACGACGGCCACGTGGTGGTCCGGACTCCGGCGAACCCGACGTACTGGTGGGGAAACTTCCTGCTGCTCGCACGGCCGCCGACGCCGGCGGAGGTGCCGCACTGGCTGGCCGCGACCGCGGCGACTCATCCAGGGTCCACCCACGTCGCGATCGGCATCGACGGCAGCCAGGGCACTCTTGAGGACCTCGGACCCCTCGCCGTGGCCGGGCTCGACGTCGAGGTGGCGACCGTGATGACCGCCGCCGCGGTGCACGAGCCGCCGCGGCCGAACCACGAGGCGACGTACCGGCCGCTGCGCAGCGACGACGACTGGGACCAGCAGGTGGCCCTCGGCATCGCCGGAGAGCACGAGGACAGCGGCGCGGACTTCGTCGTCGCGAAGACGGCGGCGGAGCGGGCGATGACCGGACGGGGCACGGGCGAGTGGTGGGGAGCGTTCCTCGGGGATCGACTGGTGGCCTCGATGGGACTGTTCGAGGCGAGCCCTGGGCTGGCGCGGTTCCAGAACGTCAAGACGCACCCGGACGTCCGCGGTCGCGGGCTGGCCGGCACGCTCGTGCACGAGGTGAGCCGGTTCGGGTTCGACCAGCTCGGCGCCGAGACGCTGGTGATGGTCGCCGACCCCGACTACCTGGCGATCCGCGTCTACCGCTCGGTCGGCTTCTCCGACACCGAGACCCAACTCCAGGCGTCCCGGAAGCCGACCTAGACGTTCGTGCCCGCCCGGCCCTCGGGGTCGCGCACGCCACCGGCGCAGGACGCCGACGGCTCGGGGGCGGTCGCACCACCGCCGAACGTGCGGAGGAACAGCGCCAGCCGCGGGTCGTCGGCGCCGTCGAGCTCGAGCTGGCGGCCCCACACGGTCACGACGACCGGCGCGTCGAGGCCCGGGTACGGCGAGAGGATGCCGTTCGGCGGCAGCGCGTCGGCCAGGGCGTCGACGTCGTCCGGGCCGAGCCCGGGCCGGTAGGTGATCCAGACCGTGCCGTGCTCGAGGTCGTGCACGGCATTCTCGTCGCGGACCGGCTCGTCGTAGACCCCGCAGTCGAGCCAGACGGGCGCGTGCTGTCCGCCCACCGGCGGCGACTGCGGGTAGTCGACGTCCGCGTCGGTGTGGCTGCGGGACAGGTCGTCGTACTCGCGCACCGCCGCCAGGCTGGCCGCCTCGGCTGCGGCCTCGGGCGCCCGGGCGTGGCGGACGACCAGCGGCACCGTCACCGCCAGCGCGAGCACCAGGACCGCCGCTACGACGGCCAACACGACCGGCAACGCCCGCCGCGGCGGTGCAGGTGGTGGCGGGAGTGGTGCCGGCGGTGGGTACGCCGGCGGTGGCGGCGGGTACGCCGGTGGCGGGGGCAGGTCGTCCATCAACGGCCGGTCACTCGGCCAGCAGTCGCTCGACGCGCTCGACCTTGGCGGTCAGCTGGTCGTCGTACCCGGGCCGGATGTCGGCCTTGAGCACCAGGCCCACGCGCGGGGAGACCGCGGCCACGACGTCGACGGCCCGCTTGACCACGGCCATCACCTCGTCCCACTCCCCCTCGATGTTGGTGAACATCGCGTTGGTCTCGTGCGGGAGACCCGACTCGCGGACCACCCGGACGGCGGCCGCGACCGCCTCGGACACGCCGCCGGTCTCGTCGCCGGTGGTCGGGGAGATGCTGAACGCCACGATCATGGGGCCACGGTAGCCAGCGACCCGGCACGCAACCGGCCCAGGGCGTCGCGCGCCTGCGACTTCACGGTGCCCACGGAGATGCCGAGGACCGCCGCGGTCTCCTTCTCCGTGAGGTCCTCGTAGTAGCGCAGCACGATCACCGCGCGCTGCCGGGGCGCCAGCGCTGCCAGTGCCTGCTGGAGCTCGACCCGGTCGCTGCTGGGGCCCTCGACCGCGGTCTCGGGCAGCCGATCGGTGTGCACCTCGCGCCACCGGCGCCCCCGCCACCGGCTGACGCTCTCGCGCACCAGGATCTTGCGCACGTACGGCTCCGGCTGGTCGGCGATCCGCTTCCAGTGCGGCACCGCCTTCACCAGCGCCACCTGCACCAGGTCCTCGGCGTCCTCGTGGCTGCCCGTGAGCAGGTACGCCGTGCGCAGCAGCGCCCCCCGCCGCGCCGCGACGTACTGCTCGAAGGAGTCGCGTGCCTCGTCAGACCCGGACACGTCGCCTCCAGAGGACGAGAGCGCCCGCCGCCGTGACCGTGATGACGACGACGAGAGCCGCCATCGCTCGGGGGTCCATCGGCGACGGCGGATGCACGGCGTGCACCGACGGCGCGGCGAGCAGGTCGGTCGCGAGCTGCCAGCCCCCGCAGCACGCATCGGGGAACCGAACGAGCTCCTCCGACTGCCCGGTCGAGACCGATACGCGGTACAACGCACTCGCGTACGAGTCGCGGGCTCCGGCTCGTTCGAGCGTGACGATCGTGTCCTGGTCCAACCAATCGACGGTCCCGAAGGTCCGCTTGCTTCGGGGCACCTCTCGCAGCTCACCGATCGGCCCCGCGTAGACGGAGTTCGGGTTCCGGTTCCCGGGCACGACCGAGACTCGCCGGCCCGCGGCGTCCATGGCCAGGAAGTGCAGTCCCCCCACAGCACCCGAGGTCGCAGGAGCCTCGATCTCGCGCGTGCGGTGCGGATGGGCGAGATCCACCAGCAACTGACTCCGGGCAGTCGAGCCGTCGACGACGATGCGCCCGTGACCGGCACCTTCCAGCCAGGCGCCGTCCTCCACGCCCGGCACCGGACGCGGCTCGCCGCCGAGCGGCCAGGCGGTCACGGTGCCGAAGGTCGAGCTCGACTGGTCCATGTCGGGGTCGTCGTCGCCTCCGCGAATCTGACCCGCAGAGAACACCACCGTGCGGGCGTCGGCCCAGGTGAGGAAGTCCGGCATCAGCCCATGGGCGGTCTCGATCCAGTGCCTCGACACCTCGCCCGTCGTCGTGTCGAGGACGGCGACGCCCGTGATCGGGCCCGAGTCGGTGTTGGGGGTGTCGGTGGTCGGCCCGGTCAGCCAGTACGCCACATGCTGTCCGTCCGGCGCCAGCTCGAGCTCACCCGTTCCGCCCTCCGCGCCGGGCAGGTCGAGGAACGCGTACTCCCCCGAGGTCGCCGAGATGCCGACGACGCCTTCGTCTGTGCCCGTCCAGCTCAACTTGTCGGCAGCAGACACCGCGACGAGCTGGCCGGGGCGGCCGGTCGACGGCAGCCACGGGCTCGGGCTCCACATCCGGTCCGGCAGACCCACGGACCCACCCGACGGGGCGGGAACGGACGGCGACTGACGCCAGTAGGTCGTCGCCACCACCCCGAGCAGAACGACGGCAGCGGCGACGATCGCACCCGTCCCGATGCGCCGCCGCCGGTGGAACCGGCGCGCCCGGTCCCACAGGTCCGGGACGGGTCCGCCCGGTGGGGCGTCACCCGCCAGCTCGGTCAGCCGGTCGTGCAGTGAGGTGGTCATCGATCCTCCCGGAAGGTGCTCTCACCTCTACCCACGCGACCAGCCCCCGAAAAGGAGGGGTCCACCCCGAAATGACGTTGACCCGCCCGAAGGTTTCGGGCGGGTCAACGTGGAGCTGGGTCAGGCCTTGCGCAGATTCCGCAGGACGTACTGCATGATCCCGCCGTTGCGGTAGTAGTTCGCCTCGCCGGGGGTGTCGATGCGGACGACCGCGTCGAACTCGACGTCGCCGGCCTTGACCTTGACGGTCCGCGGCGTGGTGCCGTCGTTCAGCTCGGTCACGCCGGTGATCGAGAACGTCTCCTCACCGGTGAGCCCCAGCGACTCGGCGTTCTGGCCCTCGGGGAACTGCAGCGGCAGCACGCCCATGCCGATCAGGTTGGAGCGGTGGATGCGCTCGTAGGACTCCGCGATCACGGCCTTCACACCGAGCAGCGCGGTGCCCTTGGCGGCCCAGTCACGCGAGGAGCCCGACCCGTACTCCTTGCCGGCGAGGACGACCAGCGGCGTGCCGGCGGCGAGGTACTTCTCCGAGGCCTCGAACACCGTGGTCACGTCGCCGTTGCCGGTGAAGTCGCGTGTGAAGCCGCCCTCGGTGCCCGGCGCCAGCTGGTTGCGCAGCCGGATGTTCGCGAACGTGCCGCGGATCATCACCTCGTGGTTGCCGCGGCGCGAGCCGTAGGAGTTGAAGTCCCGCTGCTCCACACCGTGCTCGGCGAGGTACTTGCCGGCCGGGGAGTCCTTCTTGATCGCACCCGCGGGCGAGATGTGGTCGGTCGTGACCGAGTCGCCCAGCTTGAGCAGCACCCGGGCGGCCTCGATGTCGGCGACCGGCTCCGGCTCGTCGGGCATCCCGTCGAAGTACGGAGGCTTGCGGACGTACGTCGAGTCCTCGTCCCACGCGAAGGTCTTGCCCTCGGGGGTCGGCAGCGAGCGCCACTGCTCGTCGCCGGCGAACACGTCGGCGTAGTCGGTGGCGAACATCTCCGAGGTGATCGCGTCGGCGATGACGTCCTCGATCTCCTGGGCGGTCGGCCAGACGTCGCGCAGGAAGACGTCGTTGCCGTCCTGGTCCTGGCCCAGCGGGTCGTTGAACAGGTCGACGTCCATCGAGCCGGCCAGCGCGTAGGCGACCACCAACGGCGGCGACGCCAGGTAGTTCATCTTGATGTCGGGGTTGATCCGGCCCTCGAAGTTGCGGTTGCCCGAGAGCACCGAGACGACCGCGAGGTCGTTCTCGTTGACGGCCGCGGAGACCTCGGGGATCAGCGGGCCGGAGTTGCCGATGCAGGTGGTGCAGCCGTAGCCGACCAGGTTGAACCCGAGCTTGTCGAGGTACGGCGTGAGGCCGGACTTCTCGTAGTAGTCGGAGACCACCTTGGACCCGGGGGCCAGCGTCGTCTTGACCCACGGCTTGCGCTGCAGGCCCTTCTCGACGGCCTTCTTCGCGACCAGGGCCGCACCGATCATCACCGACGGGTTGGAGGTGTTGGTGCACGACGTGATCGCCGCGATCGTCACCGCACCGTGGTCGAGCTCGAAGCTGGCGCCGTCGGCCAGTGTGACCTGGGCGGGGTTGCTCGGGCGGCCGACCGCACCGGACCCGGCGGCGACGTGACCGTGGGGCGGCGCCTCGCCGTGGCCGTTGGCCGGGGCGTCCGAGGCGGGGAAGGACTCGGCGACGGCCTCGTCGTACCCGTTCTCGTCACCCTTCTCGTCGACGTAGTCGGCGAGCGCGACCCGGAAGGACTCCTTGGCCTCCGAGAGCGCCACGCGGTCCTGCGGGCGCTTGGGGCCGGCGAGCGACGGCACGACGGTGGCGAGGTCGAGCTCCAGCTTCTCGCTGTAGCGGGGCTCGGCGGACGGGTCGTGCCAGAGGCCCTGCTCCTTGGCGTAGGCCTCGACGAGGGCGAGCTGCTCCTTGGGGCGGCCGGTGAGCTCGAGGTACTTCACGGTCTCCTCGTCGATCGGGAAGACCGCGATCGTGGAGCCGAACTCCGGGCTCATGTTGCCGATCGTGGCGCGGTTGGCCAGCGGCAGCGCCGAGACGCCCGGTCCGTAGAACTCGACGAACTTGCCGACGACGCCGTGCTTGCGCAGCATCTCGGTGATCGTCAGCACCAGGTCGGTGGCGGTCGCGCCCTCGGGGAGGTCGCCGTTGAGCTTGAAGCCGACGACGCGCGGGATGAGCATCGACACCGGCTGGCCGAGCATCGCGGCCTCGGCCTCGATGCCGCCGACGCCCCAGCCGACCACGCCGATGCCGTTGACCATCGTGGTGTGGGAGTCGGTGCCGACGCAGGTGTCCGGGTACGCGAGCAGCTCGCCGTCGACCTCGCGGGTGAAGACCGTGCGGGCCAGGTGCTCGATGTTGACCTGGTGCACGATGCCGGTGCCCGGCGGGACGACCTTGAAGTCGTCGAAGGCGCCCTGGCCCCAGCGCAGGAACTGGTAGCGCTCACGGTTGCGCTCGTACTCGATCTCGACGTTGCGGGCGAACGCCTCGGGCGTGCCGAAGACGTCGGCGATCACGGAGTGGTCGATGACCATCTCGGCGGGCGCGAGCGGGTTGATCTTGGACGGGTCGCCGCCCAGCTCGGCCATCGCCTCGCGCATCGTGGCGAGGTCGACGACGCACGGGACGCCGGTGAAGTCCTGCATGATCACGCGCGCCGGCGTGAACTGGATCTCCTTGCTCGGGTCGGCGTCGGCATCCCAGCCGGCGATCGCCTTGATGTCCTCGGCGGTGATGTCCGCGCCGTCCTCGGTGCGCAGGAGGTTCTCCAGCAGCACCTTGAGGCTGAAGGGCAGCGACGCGACGTCGAGCCCCTCGCCGGCGACCGCGTCCAGGCGGAAGATCTCGTAGGACTTCCCGTCCACGTCCAAGGTGCTCTTGGCACCGAAGCTGTCCTGACTGGCCACAGCAGTCATCTCCTGATGTCTCGTCGTCGTCTCGGCTGCTCGGCCCATCCTGCCGCCGTCCGGGAGCACTTCAAAAGGAAGGCTGCCCTTACTCTCGCGCTCCGGCGGCGCTGGTCGGGTCGAGGTATATCTCTTGACGTCAAGATACATGACATCGAGCGGATTCTGAAGTGAGGCCAGCCAGCCGAACCCTCAACCCTGGGCGAGCTCCGCGTTGTGCTGCCACTGCTCCCAGGAGGCGAGGCGCGACTCGTAGTCGGCCTTCGCGATGCCGAGCGGCGCCGAGCCCAGGAACGCACGCAGCGGCGGCTCCTCGGCGTCGACGATCGCCAGGACGGCGGCGGCGGAGGCGGTCGGGTCGCCCGGCGTGCCGACGCGCTTCTTGCGGGCCTCGGCGGTCTGCGCGTGCAGCTCGGCGTACGCCGGCAGCTCGGCCGAACGCCTCGACGAGGATCCGCCCCAGTCCGTCGCGAAACCACCGGGCTCGATCAGGGTGACGTGGATGCCGAAGCCGGCGACCTCCTGCGCCAACGCCTGGGAGAAGCCCTCCAGTGCCCACTTCGAGGCGTGGTAGGCGCCGACCAGCGGGAACGCCGAGATCCCGCCGATCGACGACACCTGCAGGATGTGGCCGGAGCCCTGCTCGCGCAGGAACGGCAGCGCCGCCTGCGTCACCCACATGGCGCCGAAGACGTTCGTCTCCATCTGGTCGCGGAACTCCTGCTCGGTGAGCTCCTCGACGAAGCCGAAGTGGCCGTAGCCCGCGTTGTTGACCACGACGTCGAGCCGGCCGAAGTGGTCGTGCGCCTGCCGGACGGCAGCGAAGTCGGCGTCACGGTCGGTGACGTCGAGCTGCAGGGCGAGCACGGAGTCGCCGTACCTGGCGACGACGTCGTCGAGGGTGCTGGTGTCGCGGGCGGTGGCGGCGACGCGGTCGCCGCGCTCGAGGGCGGCGATCGTCCACTCGCGGCCGAAGCCGCGGGACGCGCCGGTGATGAACCAGGTCTTCGGGGTAGAAGTCATGACCTCGAACGTACGACTTGGAGCGCGCTCCACCCCAAGGCGGCGGGGTAGGTTCTCGTGTTCGTGCGCACCTACTCCCGACTCTTCGTCGCGGGGTTCCGGCGCCAGTCGACCTATCGGCTGGCCGCACTGGGCGGGCTCCTCGCGAACACCACGTTCGGACTGCTCAAGGTCGCCGTTCTCTTCGCGGCCGTGCGCACCTCTGGGGGCGAGCTCGCGGGGTACGACGTCGCGACGATGAGCACCTACATCTGGATCTCCCAAGGGCTGCTGGGCTCGGTCAACCTCACCGGACGCACCGAGATGGCGGAGCGCATCCGCTCCGGCGACGTTGCCGTCGACTTCCTGCGCCCCGTCGACGTCCACCTGGCGAGCGTGACCACCGAGGTCGGTCGCTCGGTGTTCGCACTGATCCCCCGCGGCGTCCCGGCGGTCTTGATCGGTGCCCTCGTGGTCGGCATGGCGACCCCGGACCACCCAGCGGCGTACGCACTCGGAGGGCTGAGCCTCCTCCTCGGACTCGTCGTCTCGGCCACCACGGTCTACCTCGTCGCCGCCGCCGGGTTCTGGCTGGTCGAGACCCGCGGCGTCGCGATCCTCTACATGGTGGTCTCGGGCTTCCTCGCCGGACTCTTCGTCCCGATCGCGATGTTCCCCGGCTGGCTCCACGCGCTGGCGACGGCGACGCCCTTCCCGTCGATGATGATGTACCCGGTCGACATCCTCTCCGGTCGCGTGACCGGGGCGGACTCGCTGGGCCTGGCCGGCCTGCAGCTCTGCTGGCTCGCGCTCACCCTGGCGTTCGGGCAGGTCGCGACCCGGGCCGGGCGCCGCCGCCTGGAGGTGCAGGGTGGTTGACCTGGCGCCCTACCGGGCCGTGCTGGCCTCGCGGATGCGCTCCCAACGCAGCTATCGCGCGAACTTCCTGCTCGACCTCTCCAGCTCGGCGCTCGTCGGCGTCGTCGAGCTCGGCGAGGTGTGGGTCGTCTTCCGCTCGGTCGACACGCTCGGCGGCCTGGACTTCGCCGCGATCCTCCTGGTCTTCGGGCTCGCCGACCTGGCCTTCTCCCTCGCCGACCTGGCCTTCGGCCACTGCGACTCGCTGCCGACCTACCTGCGAGCGGGCACGCTCGACGTGTTCTACCTGCGACCGCAGCCGCTGCTGCTCCAGCTCGTCACCAGCGACATCTCGCTACGCCGCCTGGCCCGCGCGGCCGTCGGCCTGGCCGCCCTGGTGGCGGGTCTGGCGATCAACGACGTCGACTGGTCCGTGGCCTCGGCAGGCCTGCTCGGACTCGCCGCGGTCAGCGGCGTCGCGACGTTCGCGGCGATGTTCGTGTGGGCCGCGGGCGCGCAGTTCTACCTCGTCGACGGCGCCGAGGCGACCAACGCGTTCGTGTACGGCGGCCGGTACGCCGCCACGCAGCCCGCGGCGGTCTGGGACCGGCCGCTGAAGGCGATCTTCGGGTTCTTGTTCCCGATGGCGTTCACCGCGTACCTGCCGGTGGTCGCCCTGCTCGACCTGCCCGGACCGGAGTGGATGCCCGGCTGGCTGGGCTGGTGCGCCCCGGTGGCCGCGCTCTGGGCGTGGGCGCTCGCGCTGCTGACCTGGCGCGCGGGCGTGCGGCACTACCAAGGAGGCGGCGGATGAACAACCACACCGGCGGCGCGATCGTCGAGGCACGCGGCCTCGGGCGCGACTTCGGCGTCCGAGACGGCCTGCGCCGGCATACGGTCGTGGCCGTCGACGACCTGTCCTTCACGATCGCGCCCGGCGAGGCGGTCGGCTACATCGGCGCGAACGGCGCCGGGAAGTCCACCACGATCAAGATGCTCGCCGGCATCCTGGTGCCGACCAGGGGATCGATCACCACCTGCGGCCTGCGGCCCGTGCCGGACCGGCGGCGGCTGGCCCGTCAGCTCGGCGTGGTCTTCGGCCAGCGCTCGCAGCTGTGGTGGGACCTGCCGGTGCGCGAGTCGTTCCGGATCCTGGCGGCGATCCACTCGCTGTCGCCGAGCGCGGAGCGCGAGCGCACCGACGAGCTCGTCGAGCGACTGGAGCTCGGCGACTTCCTCGGCACCCCGGTGCGCCAGCTCTCCCTCGGCCAGCGGATGCGCGCGGAGGTCGCCGCCGCCCTGCTCCACTCCCCTCGCCTCGTGGTGCTCGACGAGCCGACGATCGGACTGGACGTGCTCTCCAAGCAGCGGCTCCGGGAGTTCCTCGTCGCCGAGCGCCGCATCCACGGCACCACGCTGCTGCTCACCACCCACGACATGGGTGACGTCGAGCGGCTCTGCGACCGGATCCTGCTCGTCGACCGCGGCTCGCTGGTCTTCGACGGCACGCTGGACGGGCTGTCCCGGACCGTCGGCGCCGAACGGGTCCTCGTCGTCGACCTGGCCACGCCGAGCGCCGACCTGCTCGACGTACCCCACACACGCCACCTCGACAGCGAGGGCTCCGGACTGCGCCAGCGCCTGGCCTTCGACCCCGACACCACGACTGCCGCCCGGGTGCTCGCCGCGGTGTCGGAACGTGCCGAGGTGCTCGACCTGGCGATCGAGGAACCGGACGTCGAGGACGTCGTGCGCCGGGTCTACGCCTCGCGGCGCTGAGGCGTGAGCAGCGCCACGCACTCCACGTGGTGGGTCATCGGGAACAGGTCGAACCCGCGCACCGAGCCCAGCTCGTAGCCCAGCTTGCGGAACGTCGCGACGTCGCGGCCCAGGGCGGCGGGGTCGCAGGCGACGTAGGCGATCGCTCGCGGGGAGCGGGCCACGACCTGCTCGACGACCTGGGCGCGGGCGCCCTCGCGGGGCGGGTCGAGCACCACGAGGTCGACCGAAGGCGCGACGGTGTCGTGGGCCAGCACCCGGTCGACCGGACCGCACTCGACCTGCACCCCGGGCAGGCCGGCGAGGTTGCTCCGGGCGTGCTTGCAGGCGGTGCGGTCGGCCTCGACCGCCAGCACCCGGCCCGTGGGGCCGACGGCGTCGGCGAGGAAGCGGGCGAACAGGCCCACTCCGGCGTAGAGGTCCAGCGCGGTCTCCCCGGCTCGGGGCCGCAGCAGGTCCAGCACGGTCTCGACCAGCACCCGAGGCGCCCCGGGATGGACCTGCCAGAAGCCGTCGGACTCCACGCTGAACAGGTGCTCGCCGTAGCGGGCTACGTCGACCCGCTCGCCCACCGCGGTCGACAGCGAGGCCGCGTGCCGGTCCAGCGTCGTGCCGGCCCGGCTGACCGCGCGGGCGTCGGTGCGGGTGATCAGGCAGTCCTCGATCGGCAGCACCTCGCGCGAGCGGTGCTTGCGGAGCCCGCGACGCCCCTGCGGACCCACCGCCCACTGGATCCGGGTGCGCCAGCGCAGACCCGCGTCGACCTCCGGTGAGCCACCTGGCACCGGCTCGACCTCCACGTGCACGTCGGTGCCGCCCAGCCGCACCAGCTGCTCGCGGACCACGGCCGCCTTCAGCGCCCGCTGCCGCGGGAGCGCCACGTGCTGGAAGTCGCAGCCGCCGCACAGCCCCGGCCCGGCGAACGGGCAGGGCGGTTCGACCCGGTCGGCGGAGGCCTCGAGCACCTCGACCGCGTCGCCACGCCAGAACCGGTCGCCCTCGGTCCCCTCGGTGATCTCGACGACCACTCGCTCGCCGGGGATCGCGTGCCGCACGAACACGACCCGTGGGTGGGACGAGGGTCCGTCGGTGGTGCCCTCGAGCCGGACGATGCAGTGCCCGCCGTGGGCGATCGGCCCGACGACGGCCTCGAACCGCTCTCCCACCCGCGAGTCGCCGCGGGCCTGGCGCTCGCGCGGCCTGCGGGTCACGACAGCGTCACTTCTGGAGTCACTTCTGGACCTGCCGGTCCGAGCTCGGGCGCTCGGCGACGTTGCCCAGGCGCAGCTCGCCCGGCCGCACCCACACGCCCTCGCGCTCCTCGCGCTCGCGGACCAGCTCCGAGGAACGCAGCTGGTAGGGCACCGAGGTGACCATGACGCCGGGCGCGAACAGCAGCCGGCCCTTGAGCCGCAGCGCGGTCTGGTTGTGCAGGAGCTGCTCCCACCAGCGGCCCACGACGTACTCCGGGATGTAGACGGCGACCACCCCGCGCGGGTTGGCGCGCCGGATCTCGGTGGCGTACTCGACGATCGGGCGGACCAGCTCGCGGTAGGGCGAGTGCAGGACCTTGAGGGGTACGCCGAGGTTGCGCTCGTCCCACTCCTCCAGCAGCCGGTTGGTGGCGTCGGGGTCGACGGAGACGTAGACGCCCTCGAGGAGGTTCGGGCGCGTGGCCTTCGCGAAGGCGAGCGCCCGCAGCGTCGGCTTGTGCAGCTTGGAGACCAGCACGATCGCGTGGACCCGGGTCGGAAGGACCTTGTCCTCCTCGTCGGCGGCGAGCTCGTCGGTGACGCTGTCGTAGTGGCGGCGGATCGACCGCATGATCACGAAGAAGATCATCATCGCGAGGATCGTGATCCAGGCGCCGGCGAGGAACTTGGTGATGAGCACGACGACGAGCACCACGGCGGTGAAGGTGAGCCCGACGGCGTTGATCGTGCGCGAGCGCACCATCCGCCGGCGCTCGGCTGGGTCCTTCTCGGTCTGCAGGTGCCGGGTCCAGTGCCGGATCATCCCGAGCTGGCTGAGGTTGAACGAGACGAACACACCGACGATGTAGAGCTGGATCAGCCGGGTGGTCTCGGCGTCGTAGATCTCGATCAGGATGATCGCCATCACCGCGAGGAACACGATGCCGTTGCTGTAGGCGAGCCGGTCGCCTCGCGAGCCGAGGGCTCGCGGGGCGTAGCCGTCCTTGGCCAGGATCGAGCCGAGCACCGGGAACCCGTTGAACGCGGTGTTGGCCGCCAGCACCAAGATGATGCCCGTCACCGTGATCACGAAGTAGAAGCCCGGGCGGAAGTCCGCGAACAGCGCGTCCGCGATCTGGGAGATCGCCGGGGGCTGGTCGTAGCCGGCGGGCAGCGCGTGGCCGTTGAGGGTCAGCCGGTGGAGGTCTTGGGGGTCGACCAGGCGAAGGCCCATCTGCTTGGCCAGCACGGTCACGCTGAGCATCATCGAGATCGCGATGGCACCCAGCAGCAGCAGCGTGGTCGCCGCGTTCTTGCTCTTGGGCCGGCGGAACGCCGGGACCCCGTTGGAGATGGCCTCGACACCGGTCAGCGCCGCACAGCCGGAGGAGAACGCCCGCGCGAGCAGGAAGAGCAGCGCGAACGTGTTCATGGAGTCGCCGTAGCCGCTCCGCGGCTCGATGTGGAGACGGGCGCTCTCGACGTGGGGCAGGTCACCGATCGCGAGCCGGAACAGCCCGAACGCACACATGCCGAGGATCGCGATCATGAACGCGTACGTCGGGACCGCGAAGAACGTGCCCGACTCGCGGATGCCGCGCAGGTTCATCGCCATCAGCACGATGACGAACAAGGTGGCGACCGTCGCCTCGTGGCCGACCAGGGGATGGAACGCCCCGGCGGCGTACTGCGCGCCCGACGAGATCGACACCGCGACCGTGAGGACGTAGTCGACGAGCAGCGCGCTCGCGACGGTCGCGCCGGCGCTCGCGCCGAGGTTGACCGAGGCGACCTCGTAGTCGCCGCCGCCGCTGGGGTAGGCGTGCACCGTCTGGCGGTAGGACGCGACCACGGCCGTCATCACCAGCGCGACCGCGATGCCGATCTTCCACGACCACACGTAGGCGGACGCGCTGGCCAGCGACAACATGATGAAGACCTCGTCCGGCGCGTACGCGACCGACGACAGCGCGTCGCTCGCGAACACCGGCAGCGCGATGCGCTTGGGCAGGAGCGTCTCGCCCAACTGGGAGCTACGCAGCTTGCGCCCCAGCAGGATCCGCTTCGATACGTCGCCGACACTCACGACGGGAAAGGCTAGCGGCAACGCGCCAGCGGGGCCGCTGATGGTGGTCGAGCGAGCCGCGCGACCGAGCTAGCGAGGTCGCGACCGGCGTGTCGAGACCCATTCAGGATCGAGTAACACCAGCCCCCCGTGCACCGGCTCTGACTCCTGTAGCGTGCACGTCGTGCACGTCGTGATCATGGGCTGTGGACGGGTCGGCTCGACGCTGGCCCGCAGTCTCGAAGACCGCAACCACACCGTCTCCGTGATCGACAGCGAGCCGGACGCGTTCCGCCGCCTCGGTCCCGGGTTCAACGGTGACAAGGTGACCGGCCAGGGGTTCGACCAGGAGGTCCTGGAGAAGGCCGGCATCCGCCGCGCCGACGCGTTCGCCGCGGTCTCCAGCGGTGACAACTCCAACATCATCGCCGCCCGGGTGGCGCGCGAGACGTTCGGCATCAACCAGGTCGTGGCCCGCATCTACGACCCCGGGCGCGCCGAGGTCTACCAGCGGCTCGGCATCACCACGGTCGCCACCGTGAAGTGGACCGCCGACCAGGTGCTCCGCCGGCTGCTCCCCGCCGGCGCCGAGCCCGACTTCCGCGACCCGTCGGGCACGATCCGTCTCGACCAGCTCCCGGCACCGGAGTCGTGGATCGGGCACCGCACGGTGCACTTCCAGGAGCAGGTCGGCTGCCGGATCGCCTGGATCGACCGGCTCGGCGAGGGCGTGCTGCCCACCCGGGAGAGCGTCATCCAGGAAGGCGACATCCTCCACGTCGCCATGCGCGAGGACAACGCCCCGCGCGCCTACCAGGTCATCGACAGCGGACCCGACGAAAGCTGAGTGAGTCATGCGAGTCGCCATCGCCGGAGCAGGCGCGGTCGGACGGTCGATCGCCCGCGAGCTGATCATGAACGGCCACGACATCCTGCTCATCGACAAGAACCCCGAGTCGATCAAGCCCGAGCGGGTCCCGGACGCCGAGTGGCTGCTGGCGGACTCCTGCGAGATGTCGTCCCTGGAGGAGGCCCGCCTCGACCAGTGCGACGTGGTGATCGCCGCGACCGGTGACGACAAGGCCAACCTGGTCACCTCGCTGCTCGCCAAGACCGAGTTCGGCGTCCCGCGGACGGTCGGTCGGGTCAACCACCCCAACAACGAGTGGCTGTTCACCGAGGCGTGGGGCGTGGACGTCAACGTCTCGACCCCGCGGATCATGTCCGCGCTGGTCGAGGAGGCGGTCACCGTGGGCGACCTGGTCCGGCTCTTCACGTTCCGCCAGGGCAACGCCAACCTCGTCGAGATGACGCTGCCCGCTGACTCGCCGTACGTCGGGAAGCCGTCGGGGCTGATCCCGTTCCCGGACAACTGCGCACTGGTCACGATCCTGCGCGACGGCCAGGTCTACGTGCCCGATGCCGAGCAGCCGGTCGAGGCCGGTGACGAGCTGCTGTTCGTGGTCTCCTCCGACATCGAGGACAACCTCGAGCGGATCCTCGCTCCCGGCGCCCACGGAGGCTGAGGTCTCCGTCCCGGACGTAGGTCGCGCGGCGCGGACCGGGCCCCCGCATCCGGCACGGCCCCTGAACGCGTCCGTCCTGGTCGCCTACGCGCTGTTCGTGCTGGTCGGACTGGGAGCCGGCGTGAACGGGGTCCTGCTGCTCGCCCAGATCGACGACTACGGCGTCGACCGGACCACGATCGGGGCCACGTTCTTCACCGGCTCCGCCGGGTTCGTGATCGCCGGTGCCATGGCGGGCCCGCTGGTCCACCGTTGGGGCTACCGCACGACGCTGATCGTCGCCTCGGTGGTCTACGTCGGCGCCGGCGCGTGTGTCGCCACCCGGCCCTCCTTCGTGGTGTTCGTGCTGCTCCAGCTCGGCGTCGGCTACGCGACGGGGCTGCTGGAGTCGGTGCTCAACGCCTACCTCGCCGAGCTGCCGCGCGCGGCGACGCTGCTCAACCGGCTGCACGCGTTCTTCGGCGTCGGGGCGCTCCTGGGGCCACTCGTGGC
This sequence comes from Nocardia sp. 149-1B, assembly GCF_057747975.1. NCBI lineage: Bacteria > Bacillati > Actinomycetota > Actinomycetes > Mycobacteriales > Nocardiaceae > Nocardia > Nocardia sp. 149-1B. Next base: position 1,889,469 of record NZ_CM173233.1, on the reverse strand, counting down.
CGCGGCGATGCTCACCGTGACGTCCTGGCCGGTCGTCGTGCTGGTGCTCGCGGCGGTCGCGATCCCCATGGCGGTCGCGGTCCGCACCACCTACCCCCCGCGCCTCCTCCCGCGCGACGCCGGGCCGGACGACCCCACCGAGCACGGTGGCGCCGGTCTCGTGCGGGCGGCGGTGGCCCAGCCGGCGATCCTGCTCGCGGCGACGATGCTCACCCTGTACGTCGGGCTCGAGCTCGGCGTCGGCAACTGGGCGTTCGGTTACCTGGTCGAGGCGCGCGACCTCTCTGACCTGCAGGCCGGCTACGCCGTCAGCGGGTACTGGCTGGGCCTCACGCTCGGCCGGTTCCTGATCAGCCCGGCCGCGGCCCGGCGCGGCCTGACCCCGGTCGGCACCACCTACCTCTGCCTGGTCGGGATCTGCCTGACGACCGCCCTGACCTGGGCGGCGCCGTACGCCGTCGCGGGCGCCGGTGGCCTCGCCCTGCTCGGCTTCTTCCTGGGGCCGATCTTCCCCACCACGATGGCGGTCCTGCCGCAGCTGACGTCGGCGCGCCTGGTGCCGACCGCGGTCGGCGTCGTCAACGCGGGGTCCGTGGTCGGCGGCGCGGCACTGCCCTGGCTGACAGGGCTGGTCGGTGAGGTGGCCGGCGCCTGGACGCTGCTGCCGATCGCCCTCGCGCTCGGGCTGCTGCAGCTCGTCGTCTGGTGGCGCACGGCGGCGCACGTGCGCCGCCCGCTCACGCCTGGCTGACCGGGCCGACCGGGGTCTTGTTGCGGGTCAGCACCCACGCCATCGCGCCGAGGGCGGCAAGCTGGAGCGGCCAGCCCATCCCGATCTTGAGGATGCCCAGCGCGGCCACCGCGGAGTCGGGGTCGATCGAGCCGGACTTGCCGGCGAACCAGATCGGGGCCTGGACGACCACCCGGACCAGGCACGGGATCGCGAGCAGCCAGGTGAGCCTGGTGCACAGCCGCACGATCTGGCGGTCCTCGTGCCACGCGGTCGGGTCGCCGGTCACGCTGCCGACCATGAAGCCCACGAGCGGCCAGCCGATCAGGCAGGTCAGCGCCAGCACCAGCGTGTAGCCGGTGTTGTAGATCAGCCCGGGCAGGAAGTAGGCGAGCGCCTGGTCGTCGGCGCTGCCGCCCTGGCGGGCCGAGATCGTCACGAACACCCAGCCGATGCCGATCCCGAACAGGGCGTTGAGGCAGAACTGCACGGTCGTGCGCTGCACGAGACGGGCCACGAGCAGCACCACGGCCACGGCGATGCTCGAGGCCAGCGCGAGCTTCAGCTCCTTGGTGGAGAGCCACAGCACGGTGAAGATGATCGTCGGTACGGCGGCCTCGACCATGCCGCGGCGGCCACCGAGGGCGCGCGAGATCTGCGCCCGCACCACGGCTTCCACGGTGTCGACGCTCGGGGGCACGTGCGCCGGCGGCTCGCTCACGGGATCAGCTCGTAGCGCGGGTTGTAGATGATCCGGTGGCCGTCGTGGCGTCCGATCCGGCCGCGGACCTCCAGCGACCGGCCCGGCACGATGCCGCCGATACGGCGCCGGCCCAGCCAGATCACCGTGAGCGTGCCGGTGCCGTCGTACAGCTCGGCCTCGAGCGCGGGCACCCCGCCCCGCGGGCGCAGGGTCACCGTGCGCAGGGTGCCGCGCAGCCGCACCTGCTCGCGGTCGGGCGCCTCGCCGATGCGGTCGAAGCTGTCGGCGCCGTAGGTGCGGCGCATGTCGCGAGCATGCTGGTCACCGGCGTCCGCCCACTTGCTGATGCTGCGCCGCAGCCTGCTCCGCTCGCCCATGACCCGAGCCTAGGCGTTGGGACGCTCGACGAGCTGGTCGCGCGGCGGCATCGTCAGCGGCAGCACCGCGCCGACCGGCATCGCCTGCGCACCCCGGCGGACCACCACCTGCTCGATGGCGTCCTCCCACAGGCCGGCGGCCTCCGGGTCGTGGGCGGGGCGCCCGAGCAGGGTCGCCCGCAGCATCCACCGCGGCCCGTTGATGCCGATGACCCGCGAGGGCTGGGTGCCGGTGCGGCCGTCCTGGGTGCGGACCGTGAGCTGGCAGAAGAGCTCCGTGCCGAAACGGCCCTCGCGCTCGGTGGCCGTGCCGCCCCGCTGGGCGTAGTCGGCCGCCAGTCGCGGGCGGATCTCGCCCCAGAGGTCGCCGCCGCGCGGCGCCGCGAACGCACGCAGCTCGACCGCTCCGTCGGGACCGGCGAGCACGACCGCCTGCACCGCCTCCTCGTCCTCGTCCACCTGGAGCCGCAGCTCGAGTCCTTCGGCGGGCGTGATGAGCATCGAGCCGAGGTCGACCCGGAGGACCTCGTCGCCCGACGGCAGGTCGTCGATGTCGAACGGGCCGACCGACACGACGCCGTTCCCGGCGTCGTCGGCCGGGACGCCGGCCTCGGCGTCGGTCTCGGCGGACTTGCGACGGAACTTCACGAACTCTCCTCGATCAGGGACGGGCCGGTCAGGGGTGGGCAGGTCACGACACGGTCAGGACGGACCGAAGCCACCGGTAGAACCGTAGCCCCCGTCGCCACGGACCGATCCGGGGAGTTCCCCCACCTCGCTGAACAGCGCGCGCTCCACCCGCTGCACGACCAGCTGCGCGATCCGGTCGCCGCGCCGCAGCTCGATCGGCTCGCGCGGGTCGTGATTGACGAGCATCACCTTGATCTCGCCCCGGTAGCCCGCGTCGATCGTGCCCGGGGTGTTGACGATCGAGAGCCCGTGACGCGCGGCGAGGCCCGAGCGCGGGTGCACGAACGCGGCGTACCCCTCGGGCAGCGCGATCGCGATCCCCGTCGGGACCATCGCGCGCTCCCCCGGCGCCAGCGTCACGTCGACGGTCGTGAGCAGGTCGGCCCCGGCGTCGCCGGGATGGGCGTACGACGGCAGCGGGAGGTCCGGGTCGAGGCGCTGCACCAGGATGTGGAGGTCGTCGGTGGTCACGTCGCCGGACCCTACCGGCCGGTCCGGCGCCCGGGATGGAAGGATTCCGCCCGTGACCCTCACCCCGGCCTACCGCGAGCGCCTCGGCGTCCCGCTGCGCTGGTGGGTCCAGGGCACGATGCTCGTCGCGACGTTCTGGCTGGCCGTCGTGGTCGCCCTTCCCGCGCTGGCGGCCTGGCTGGTCACCGCGGTGATGGTGGCGATGCTGGTCTCGGCGCTCTGGTCCTACGGCGCCCCGCGACTGGTGGTGGCCGACGGTGCCTTCCGCGCGGGACGCGCGCACATCGACGCCGGGTTCCTCGGCACCGCGACCGCGCTCGACGCCGACGAGACCCGGCGGGCCGCCGGGGTGGACGCGGACGCACGGGCCTACCTGCTGCTGCGGCCCTACCTCAAGCGCGCGGTGAAGGTCGAGATCAGCGACCCGGCCGACCCCACGCCGTACTGGCTGGTGTGCACGCGCCACCCCGAGGAGCTGGTGCGTGCGCTCACCGCGCTGACGCACGCGCCCTGAGCCTCGACCCACGCTGTGCCGACGCGGAACCGGGCGAGTCGAGCTGCCCGGGCCTGGGTACTGTTCGGCCATGGCATCTGGAGGATCCAAGGTCTGGACCGTCTTCTCGCTCGTGTCCGCGCTCGGCGCGGCCGCCCTGGCCAAGAAGGCGATCGACAAGTCGTGGACGATCGCGACCGGCAAGAAGCCCCCGGAGAACCCCGCCGACCCCGACGTCGACATCCGTGAGGCGGTCGCGTGGGCGATCGCGAGCGGTACGGCGGTCGGGCTGGCGCGCATGGTCGCGCAGCGCCGCGCGGCGTCCTACTACGCCCGCTCCACCGGGCACCTGCCCCCCGACCTGCGCAAGGACGACCAGCAGGCCTGATCGGCCCGAGACGCGCGAAGGCCGCGACCCCCGGAGGGATCGCGGCCTTCGTCGATCGTGCTGGGTGTCGCGGCTCGCTCAGGCGCAGTCGCGGCAGATCATCTTCTTGGGATCGGCCAGCTGGCTGCGGTGGTGGACCAGGAAGCAGCTCATGCAGGTGAACTCGTCGTCCTGCTTGGGCTTCACCTCGACCGCGAGCTCCTCGTGCGACAGGTCTGCGCCGGGCAGCTCGAAGGACTCAGCGGCCTCCGCCTCGTCCTCGTCGACCTTGCCCGAGTTCTTGTCGTGGCGCCGCGCCTTGAGCTCTTCGATGCTCTCCTCGGACTGCTCGTCCTCGTTCTTGCGCGGTGCGTCGTAATCAGTCGCCATCCGTCACTCACTCCCCTGGAACCTGCTGCCCCACGTCTTGAACGTCGCGTGCCGTTCCGGCACGGTCGGCGCGGCAGATTGTGCACCATCAGGGCCTGATGTCGCACACCGCCTCCACGTCGCGGGGCATGAACATCGGGTGACGGGCACCTATTCCCGCGCAATCCCCCGCGTCGCAGGCCTCAATCGGCCGTGAACCCCGATTCCTGAACAGCGGCCACGAACTCGTCGAATCCGTGTGTCGGAGCGCACACGACCAGGTCGGTGCCACCCACTCCGGTCAGGTGGTCGATCCGTGCCCCCGCGAGCTCGGCGATCAGCCCACCGGCCGCGTGGTCCCACAGGCTCACGCCCTCCTCGACGTAGGCGTCGAGGGCGCCCTCCGCGACATGGCACAGGTCCAGCGCGCACGACCCGAGGCGGCGTACGTCGCGGACCCGGGTGATCAGCCGGACCAGCGCCGTGGCCTGCAGGCCACGGATGCGGGCGTCGTAGTTGAAGCCGGTGCCGACCAGCCGCAGGTGCAACGGGGTCGGCTCTCGCACGCTGATCGGTACGCCGTCGCGGCTGGCCCGAGCCGGGGCGCCCCCACGCTCGGGGCCGTCGGCGCGGTGGCCGACGTACTCGACCCGGCTCGCGACGTTGAGCACCACGCCCGCGACGACCTGGCCGTCCCGCTCGGCCGCGATCGAGATCGCGTACTGCGGCAGGTCGTAGAGGAAGTTCACCGTGCCGTCGATGGGGTCGACGATCCAGCGGATGCCGCTGCGGCTCGCCACGTCGTCGCCCTCCTCACCGAGGATGCCGTCATCGGGCCGGCGCTCCGCGAGCAGCCCGCGGATCAGCTGCTCGCTCGCGCGGTCGGCCTCGGTGACGATGTCGACGTCGCTGGACTTGGTGGCGGCCACCGTCACGCCGGCCGCCCGCCGGCCCCGGACCAGCTCGGCGGCCGCCCGCGCGACCTCGAGGGCGAGGTCGGCCAGGGCGGCGTTGGACGGCTCGATCTCCGCCCCGAAGGGCCGGCTCACGAGTCGGCGCCCGCGAGCGCGGGGCGATCGGCACGGGCGTTCGGGCAGCAGCCCGCGGGGCAGCGGTCCCAGCACGCCGGCCACCGGCCCACCGACGCCCGCACCACGTCCTCGCCACGCTCGACGGCGGCCCGCTCGAGCAGCAGGTCGCGGACCGTCGCCACGAACCTCGGGTCGACGCCCGCGGTCGCGGCGCGCATCGCCGGGAGCCCGAGCTCGGCCGCGGTGGCCATCGCTTCGGTGTCGAGGTCGTAGACGACCTCCATGTGGTCGGACACGAACCCGATGGGCACCATCACGACGCCGGGCACTCCCCCCGCGTGGAGCCGGCGGAGGTGGTCGTTGACGTCGGGCTCGAGCCACGGGATGTGCGGCGCGCCGGACCGCGAGCAGTAGACCAGCTCGTGTGCGTGCCGCCGGCCGGTCTCCTGGCGGATCCGCTCGACGAGCTCCTCGACCACGCTGAGGTGCTGGTCGACGTACGCGCCGCCCTCGGGGCCACTGCCGTCGTTCATCGTCAGCGGCACCGAGTGGGTGACGAAGACCAGGTGGGCGCCCTCACGGACGTCCTCGGGCAGCTCGGCGAGCGCGGCGAGGGTCGCGTCGACCATCGGCTCCACGAAGCCGGGGTGGTTGAAGTAGTGGCGCAGCTTGTCGAGCACCGGGGCCCCGGGCACCTCGGCGACGGCGTCGAAGAGGTTCTCGCGGTACTGGCGGCAGCTGGAGTACGACGAGTAGGCGCTCGTCACGAAGCAGGCAGCCCGGGTCACCCCGTCGGCGGCCATCTGCCGCAGCGTGTCGGCGAGGAACGGGTCCCAGTTCCGGTTGCCCCAGTAGACCGGGAGGTCGATCCCCGCGCCGGCCAGGTCCTCGCGCAGCGCAGCGAGGAACGCACGGTTCTGGTCGTTGATCGGGGACTTCCCGCCGAAGCCGTAGTAGTGCTGCCCGACCTCCTCGAGCCGCTCGCGCGGGATGCCGCGGCCGCGGGTGACGTTCTCGAGGAACGGCACCACGTCGTCGGGGCCTTCGGGTCCGCCGAACGACACCAGCAAGACGGCGTCGTAGGGGCTGGGATCGGGGGTCATGGGTTCATCGTAGGGAGCCGTCGATAACGATTCGTGGCCGGTGCGTCCGCGGCAATACGCTCATCGCGATGCTCACGTCCTATCGCCGGATCCTGGCTCAGCCCGGCGCTCTCCGCTTCTCGCTGGCCGGTCTCTTCGCCCGGCTCCCGATCTCGATGGTCGGACTGGGCATCGTGCTGCTCGTCTCCGCGGCCAGCGGCAAGTACGGCGTCGCCGGGGCCGTGTCGGCGGCGTACATGCTGGCCAACGCCGGCTTCGCGATCCTCCAGGGCCGGCTGCTCGACAAGGTCGGCCAGGGTCGCGTGCTCAGCGTCGCGAGCGTCGGCTTCGGCGTCGCGATCGCGCTGCTCGTGGTCTCGGTGCAGGCGGACTGGCCGATCGGCACGTCGTACGTGTTCGCGGCCCTCGGCGGCGCCTTCCTGCCCCAGGTGGGCTCGAGCGTGCGGGCGCGCTGGTCGCACGTGCTGGCTCGGCCCGCCGACGTGCAGACGGCGTTCGCGCTCGAAGCGGTGCTCGACGAGGCGGTGTTCATCGTCGGCCCGATCCTCGTCACGCTGCTCGCGACCGCGTGGCACCCGGTCGCCGGCCTCGTGGTCGGCGTGGTCGCCTGCGTCGCGGGGACCCTGGCGTTCACGTCTCAGCACGCGACCGAGCCGCCGCCCCATCCGCGATCCGCCACCTCGGGGCCCCGGCCGGCGATGCCGTGGGCCACCGTGATCGCGCTGGCGATCGTGTGCGCTGCCCTCGGCGTGCTGTTCGGGGCCGCCGAGGTGACGACCGTGGCGTTCGCCGACGAGCACGGCCACAAGTCGTGGTCGGGCGGCCTGCTGGCCCTGTGGGCGCTGGGCAGCCTCACCGCCGGTGTCCTCACCGGCGCCGTCCACTGGCGGCGCGGGCCCGCCGTACGCGTGCGGTGGGGTGCGGTCGCGATGGCCGGCGCGATGGTGCCGCTCTATTTCGTGGACGCGATCTGGCTGATGGGACTGGTGCTGTTCGTCGCCGGGTTCGCGATCGCCCCGACGATGATCGCCTCGATGTCGCTCACCGAGGCCACTGTGCCGCCCGGCCGGCTCACCGAGGGCATGGCGATCATGCAGACCGGCCTGGTCGCGGGCGTCGCGCCCGGGGCCACGCTGAGCGGGCTCGTGGTCGATCACCAGGGCGCCTCCGCGGCGTACCTCGTCTCGGTCGCCGCTGGCCTGGTCGCCGCGGTGGCGGCGCAGGCACTGCCGCGGGAGCGCCATGCCGAGGTCCCGGCAGCCACTAGCATCGCGCCGTGAACGAGTGGAGCAACTGGGCGGGGATCGAGTCGGCGCAGCCGGCCAGGGTCGAGGAGCCGGCTGACACGTCGGCGATCGTGGCCGCGGTCGAGCGGGCGCGGTCTGAGGGCACGACGCTGAAGATGGTCGGCACCGGCCACAGCTTCACGGCGATCTCCGCACCCGAGCACACCATGCTGCGGCCGACCCGGCTGGGCGGGATCCTCGCGGTCGACCGCGACGCGATGACCGTGACCGCGCTGGCCGGCACCCAGCTCAAGGAGCTCAACCGGCAGCTCGAGGCGCTGGGGCTGAGCCTGCACAACATGGGCGACATCGCCGAGCAGACGCTCGCCGGCGCCACGTCGACGGGCACCCACGGCACCGGCGGCGTCGCCGCGTCGCTGTCGGCACAGGTCTGCGGTCTCACGCTCGTCACCGGCACCGGGGAGGTGCTCACCGCCAACGAGACCGAGAACCCCGAGCTGTTGGACCTGGCCCGGGTCGGCCTGGGCGCTCTCGGCGTGCTCACGACGCTCACGTTCCGCGTCGAGCCGCTGTTCGTGCTCGAGGCGACCGAGACGCCGATGAGCTGGGACGAGGCGCTGGGTGGGTTCGACCAGCGGATCGCGGAGCACCACCACGTCGACATGTACTGGTTCCCCCACACCGACCGGATGCTCACCAAGACCAACGACCGCCTCGACGTCTCGCCGGAGGAGACGGAGCCGTTGTCACGGCTGCGCTACTGGTGGGACGACGAGTTCCTCTCCAACCACCTCTTCGGCGCGCTGAACCACCTGACCAACCGGGCGCCCGCGATCATCCCGAGGTTCAACCAGGTCTCCAGCCGTCTGCTCTCCGCGCGCACCTACAGCGACGTCGCCCACCGGGTGTTCATCTCGCCCCGCGGCGTGGTGTTCCGCGAGATGGAGTACGCCGTCCCGCGCGAGGCGGGTCTCGCCGCGCTGCGCGAGTGCCGCGCGGCGATCGACGCCTCGGGCCTGCGGATCACGTTCCCCGTCGAGATCCGGGTGACCCCGGCCGACGACATCGCGCTGTCGACCTCCACCGGCCGTGACTCGGTCTACCTGGCGTTCCACACGCACCGCGACGTGGACCACCTGGCCTACTTCGCGCTGCTCGAGCCGATCCTGCGCGCCCACGACGGCCGCCCCCACTGGGGCAAGGTCCACACCCGGACGGCCGCCGACCTGGGCCCGGCGTACCCCCGGTTCGAGGAGTTCCTCGCCCTGCGCGACAAGCTCGACCCCGACCGGGTGTTCGCCAACCCCTACCTGCGTCGGGTCCTGGGCGACTGACGGCGGCGGATCGGCCGGGCCGCCAGCTCTCGCGGGACGTCATGCGGATGGAGCAACCGCTTGCTCCAGCTGAATGACGTCCCGCGATCGGCACCGGTCGGGACGGACAATCCAGCACCGGGAGGCCGCCGACCCACCCCGAGCACGAGCTTCGTCGGCCGGCCGACGAATCTGGCCGCCGCCCGCCCGACCTCAGACCGACGCGGACCCGGTCGCGATCGGGGCCTGCCAGTGCCGCCAGATGGCCAGCAGCCGCCAGACCGTGCAGAGCCCGGCGCCGGTGACGACGACCACCCCGAGTGGCAGGTCGAGGTGGGTGCCCGCGACGACGACGACCGCGCCCGCGAGCGCCGGCGTAGCGTAGATCTCCCCGCGGAAGACCGCGGGCACGCGGCCCGCGAGGAGGTCGCGGACCATGCCGCCCCCGATGCCGGTCACCATCCCCATCAGCGCGGCCGGCGCCGGACCGAGGCCGTAGTCCATCGCCTTGAGCGCGCCGGTGACGCAGAACAGACCCAGCCCGAAGGCGTCGAACACGTTGACGGTGCGCTCCACCCGGCCCAGCACGGGGTGGTAGAAGAACGCCAGCGTCCCGGACACCACCGGCACCACGAGGTAGCGCCAGTCCTCCAGGGCGGCAGGCGGAGTCGCGTCGATCAGCACGTCGCGCAGGAAGCCGCCACCCAGGCCGGTCGTACCGGCCAGGACCAGGACGCCGAACACGTCGAGCCCCTTGCGGACGGCGACCAGTGCTCCGGTGATCGCGAAGACGAAGATGCCCACGAGGTCGAGGACGACCAGGGTGGTGGAGGGTTCGGTCGATGGCACCTCTGGACACTAATGGTCACCTCCGGGGCACGCCGTGGTGCTCCCGGCGACCGGCCCGTCGCTGGCGTAGGCTCGCCCCACCGAAGACGCACTCGCCGTACCGATGTCAGGGGACAGGAGCTCGACCACTGATGGCGCACCTCACGCTCGCCGGAGTGAGCGATGGCGGGAAGCGCCTGCGCCTGGTCGACGACGAGGGCGTTGAGCACACACTGGACATCGACGACCGCCTTCGGGCCGCGCTTCGCGGGGATGCGACCCGCCGATTGGAGACCAAGATGGACAGTGCCCTGCGCCCACGAGACATCCAGGCCCGGATCCGGGCCGGCGAGACCCCCGAGGCGGTGGCGCAGGCGGCCCAGACATCGGTCGACAAGATCATGGCGTTCGCGGCACCGGTGCTCGCCGAGCGACAGCACGTCGCCGAGCGCGCGCAGCGCTCGTCCGTACGCCGCACCGACGGCGGCCAGGCCACGAGCGGGGCCCGGACCCTCGGTGACGCCGCCGCCAGCCACCTGCGCTCGGTGAACGTCGACCCCGACACTGTCGAGTGGGACGCATGGCGCCGTGAGGACGGGCGCTGGTCGATGACCGCGACGTACTCCTCCCCCGAGCGCAGCGGCACGGCGGAGCTCACCTTCGACGCCCCCGGCAACTATGTGACGCTCGACAACGAGGACGCCCGGTGGCTGGTCGGCGAGGCCGTCGCGGCCGCGCCCCTCCCGCACGACGACCTGCGCCACGCCCGCCAGCGGCGGCTCAGCACGGTCGGCGAACTCGACCAGGAGCTCCCCCTGGGTGAGGACGCGATCGGCCTGGTCTCCGAGCAGCCGGTCGAGGCGTTCCTCGACGACACCCCGCCCACCGACCCGGCGGTCGTCGCCGAGGAGGCCGAGCTGCGCGAGGAGGCCACCCAGGCGCAGGCCGAGGACGACCTGCACACCGGTGAGCCCGCCGAGGCATCCGAACAGGCCCAGCACGACCACCAGCACGACCACGAGCCTCCGAGCCGGCGACCGGTGAAGAAGAACCGCGGGCGCGCGTCCGTGCCGAGCTGGGACGAGATCATGTTCGGCGGCGGCAAGCAGGAGTAGCCACGGTCGGGCTCGCGCCCCTGTCCCTGGCCGCGACCCGCAGGTACCCTCCCCCGCATGTCGTACTTCGTGACCGGGGCCACAGGGTTCATCGGCCGGCGCCTGGTCGAGGAGCTGCTCGACCACCGCGAGGGCGAGATCTTCGTGCTCGTGCGCGCAGGTTCGCTGCCCCGCATGGAGGCGCTGATCTCCCGGTGGGACACCGACCGGGTCGTGCCGGTGATCGGTCACCTGTCCGCCGACGCACTCGGAGTCGACCCAGCCTGGGTGAAGGCGCACCGGACCGGACGTGGCCAGGGCATCGACCACTTCTTCCACCTCGCGGCGATCTACGACATGACCGCCGACGACGCGACCAACGAGACCATGAACGTCGGCGGCACCCGCAACGCCCTGGCGCTGGCCGACGCGCTGGGCGCGGGCTGCTTCCACCACGTCTCCTCGGTCGCGGCGGCCGGCGAGCACCACGGTCCTTTCGACGAGACGATGTTCGACGAGGGTCAGCACCTGCCCTCGGCGTACCACCGCACCAAGTACGAGTCGGAGCGGATCGTGCGCGAGGAGGCGACCGTGCCGTGGCGGGTCTACCGCCCGGCCGTCGTGGTCGGCGCGTCCGACACCGGCGAGATGGACAAGATCGACGGGCCCTACTACTTCTTCGCGGCCATGAAGCTCATGCGCGACCACCTGCCGGCCTGGCTCCCGCTGGTCGGGGTCGACCTCGGCGACACCAACGTGGTCCCGGTCGACTACGTCGCGGCCGCGATGGACCACCTCGCGCACCAGCCCGGCCACGACCGCGAGGCGTTCCACCTGGTCAACCCCGAGCCGCAGCCCGTCGTCGACATGGTCAACGCGTTCTGCGCCGCCGCCGGCGCGCCGCGGTTCGCCACGCCGGTCGACCGGGGCCTCACCCGCTTCCTCCCACGGGCGCTGACCCCGGCCGGGCTGCTGAGCACCGTCGCGGGCAACGGCGCGGTGCAGCACGTGCTCGACCTGGTCACCAGCCGGGTCGGCATCCCGGCGGAGGTGCTCGCGCACACCTCGTTCACCGCGGTCTTCGACTCCCGGCGCACCGAGCGGGCCCTGTCCGGATCCGGCATCGGCGTACCCGACCTGGAGTCCTACGCCCGGACCCTGTGGAGCTACTGGGAGGAGCACCTCGACGACTCCACCGGTCGCGACCCGCGGGTGCGCGACAAGCTCCAGGGCCGGTACGTCGTGGTCACGGGCGCCTCCTCGGGCATCGGCAAGGTCACCGCGCTCAAGGTCGCGCAGGCGGGCGGCACCCCGGTGCTGGTCGCGCGCGGCAAGGAGAAGCTCGACGAGCTCCGCGAGCTGATCGAGGCCCGGGGCGGCACCGCCATCGTCCAGCCCTGCGACCTCTCCGACCTCGACGCGATCGACGCGCTGTGCGAGACGCTGACCGCGGAGCTGCCATCGATCGACTACGTGGTCAACAACGCGGGCCGATCGATCCGCCGCTCGCTGCGGCTCTCCCAGGACCGCTTCCACGACTTCGAGCGCACGATGCAGCTCAACTACTTCGGCGCGGTCCGCCTGGTGATGGGCCTGGTGCCCGCGATGCGCGCCAACCGCGGCGGCCACGTCGTCAACGTGTCCTCGATCGGGGTGCAGACCAACCCGCCGCGGTTCTCGGCGTACGTCGCCTCCAAGGCCGCGCTCGACTCGTGGAGCAACGTGGTGTCCTCGGAGCTGTTCGGCGACGGCATCACGTTCACCAACATCCACATGCCACTGGTGCGGACGCCGATGATCGCGCCCACCAAGCTCTACGACAAGTTCCCCACGATCTCACCGGCGCAGGCGGCCGACCTGGTCATCGAGGCGATGGTGGAGCGGCCCCACGAGATCAACACCGCGCTCGGCAACGCCGGCGCGATCGCGCACACGCTGACGCCCAAGCTGGCGTTCCGAGTGCTCAACATGGCCTACCACGTGTTCCCGGACTCGGCTGCGGCCAAGGGTGAGTCCGCGGGCGGGCGGGAGTCGGAGCAGATCATGCTCGCCAAGATGTTCAAGGGCGTCCACTGGTAGACGACGTCGACCCGCCCGAGACTTTCGGGCGGGTCAACGCTCGACGGGTCGGGACGGATCGGTGATCCAGCCCGACCAGCTGCCCGGGTAGAGCGCGGCCCGGATGCCGGCCAGCTCGAGGGCGAGCACGTCGTGCGCGGCGGTGACACCGGACCCGCAGTAGACCGCCACGTCCTGCTCCCCGGTCACGCCGGCGGCGGCGTACAGCGCACGCAGCTCCGCGGGACCGCGGAACCGGCCGTCGGCGCGCAGGTTCGTCGTGGTCGGCACGTTGACGGCACCGGGGATGTGCCCGGCCACGGGGTCCACCGGCTCGACCTCCCCGCGGAACCGCTCCGGCGCCCGCGCGTCGACGAGGACGGGTACGTCGAGCACGCCGTCCGCCTCGACGAACGGCATCGCGCCCGGGCGGGCCGTGAAGTCGCCGGGGCGCGGTGCCACGGTGACGGCCTGGACCGCTCCCCCGGCCTCGACCCAGGCCGGCCAGGCACCGTCGAGCACCCGGACGTCGGCGTGGCCGTGGTAGCGCAGCAACCACCAGGCACGCCCGGCCGCGAGGCCCGACCAGTCGTCGTACACGACCACAGGCCGGTCGTCGCTCACCCCCACCTGGCGCATCGCGGCCTGGAAGTCCGCGGCATCCGGCAGCGGGTGCCGCCCGCCGCTGCCCGGGGGCGCGGCCAGGTCGGCGTCGAGGTCGACGTACGCCGCACCTGGCACGTGCCCACGGCCGAACTCGGCGAGGCCACCGGGACCACCCATCCGGTAGCGCACATCGAGCACGGTCGCGTGCCCGAGCAGGTCGATGAGCTCGTCGACAGGGATCAGCGGAGAGGCCATGACGCCCATCTTGGCCGAGCCGGGTGGCGTGACAGGATGCGGCCCGTGGCTGAACTGCACTTCTTCACCGGCACCATGGACTCCGGCAAGTCGACGCTGGCGCTCCAGACCAACCACAACCACTCCGCGCGGGGTCGGGTGGGCCGGTTGTTCACCACCCACGACCGCGCCGGCCAGGCCAGGCTGTCCAGCCGCTTGGGCCTGACGCACGACGCCCTCGAGGTCGACCGGGAGTTCGACTTCTGGCGCTACGTCGTGCACTCGCTCACCCAGGGCGGCCGCATCGACTACCTGATCTGCGACGAGGCGCAGTTCTACACCCGCGACCAGATCGACCAGCTGGCCAAGGTCGTCGACGAGCTGCAGATCGACGTGTTCGCGTTCGGGATCCTCACCGACTTCCGCACCCAGCTGTTCGAGGGCAGCGCCCGCCTCGTCGAGCTCGCCGACCGGATGAACGTGCTCCAGGTCGAGGCGCTGTGCTGGTGCGGCAAGCGGGCCACTCACAACGCCCGCACCGAGAACGGCGCGATGGTGGTCGAGGGCGAGGTGATCGTCGTCGGCGACGTCGACGCCGTCGACCAGCCCCCGGCCGACGTCGCCTACGAGGTGCTCTGCCGCCAGCACCACCGCCGCCGCCTCACCGCCGCCCGCGCCAAGGCGGTCTCGCTCGCCCCGGAGCCTCTCCCGTTCGGCTAGGCGACCCGGCACAGTCTGAGGCTCGATCCGCGCCGACTCGGCGCAGTCTGAGCGCTTCGAGGGATTCCCCTCTTCCGTCGTACCCACCGGTAGCCCTAGTGTCCGTGATCGTGGTCACATCCCGGGCACGTACCCGCCTCCTCAGCGTCCTGACCGTCCTCCCCGCCGCGCTGGCGGGCCTGATCGTGGCCACGCCACCCGCGGCCGATGCCGACGGGCCCGGGGTCGGTACGCCGTGGGTGGTCACCCTCGGCGACTCCTACATCAGCGGCGAGGCCGGCCGCTGGGCCGGCAGCAGCAACGCCTCCTCCAGCCGGGCCGACGCGCTCGGCTCGACGGCGTACTTCGACAACGCCGCCGGCACCGGCGAGACCATCAACCGCTGCCACCGCAGCAAGTCGGCCGAGGCCTACATCGGCGGCGGGGTCAACGGCCTCAACCTCGCGTGCTCCGGGGCCGAGACCGCGACGTCGGACGGCGACAACTTCAAGCCCGGCCTCGATTTCTTCGACAACGGGGCAGGCAAGCTCGGGCAGGCGAAGATGCTCCAGCAGTTCGCCGCCAGCCACCGGGTGGGCATGGTCGTCGTCTCCATCGGGGGCAACGACTTCAACTTCGCCGACGTCGTGACCTCGTGCGTGACCGACTTCCTCGCCTCGCCGACGTGGTGGAAGGACTACTGCTACGACGACAGCTCCGTGAAGGCCAACTTCACCGCCGCCAACGTGGCCGCGGTCCGCGCCCGGATCGCCGGTGCGCTGCGCAACGTCGCGACCGCGATGCGCAACGCCGGGTACGCCGACTCGCAGTGGACGCTGCTCGTGCAGAACTACCCGAGCCCGATCCCGCGGAGCTCGGGCTTCCGCTACTCCGAGAGCGGCTACACCCGGCAGAGCACCGGCGGCTGCGGCTTCTGGAACAAGGACGCCGACTGGGCCAACGACTCCGCGCTTCCGACGATCAACAGCACGGTCTTCGGCGCCGTGGCCGACTCCGGGCTCACCAACACCCGCACGCTGGACCTCTCGAGCGCCTACAACGGGCGCCGGCTCTGCGAGAGCAACGTCGGCCTCTACGAGGAGAAGGGCATCGCGAGCTGGACGTCCCCCGGCGCGGTCGACCAGACCGAGTGGATCAACCAGATCCGCACCGTCTCGACCGCCGGCTCGAGCAGCCCGTACTACATCCAGGAGTCGCTGCACCCCAACTACTGGGCGCAGCTGGCGGCGCGCTCGTGCGTGCGGCAGGCGTGGAACGGCGGTGCCCCGCGCAGCGGCAAGTGCACGATCGCGGGCACGGGTCTGCTCAACGGCGAGCCGCGGATGAGCCTGAACTGACTCCGGCCTGCGGGGGTCGGTGCCGGCGCGCCGGCCCCCGCATCGCCGCGTGCAGACCGGGGGCGGCGTACCGCACCAGGTCCTCGAGGGACATCGAGGCGATCGGCTCGAGGGCGAGCCAGTAGCGCGCCGTGATCACGCCGGCCAGCTGCGCACCGAAGGCGGCGGCACGGGCCGAGGCGTCCGGTCCCCCGAACCGCTCGGCGAGCGGACCGACCATCTCGGTCCGGAGGACCTCGCGCAGCAGGCGGGCCACCTCCGGGTCGTGCCCGGCGCTCGACACGAGCGCTCGCAGGGGCCGGCCCTGCTCGGGGTGGTCCCACACCGAGACGACCGTCCGAACCAGCCGCTCCGGGAGCGTCGCCGGATCGCCCGCGAGCACCTCCCGCAAGAGCGCGGGCGGGTTCACCGTGAGAGCGAGCGCCGCGGAGACCAGGCCCTTCTTCGACCCGAAGTAGTAGCTGACCAGGGCGGAGTCGACACCGGCCTCCTGCGCCACACCACGCATCGTCACGCCCTGGTAGCCGTCGACCAGGAAGTGCCGGCGCGCGACGTCCAGGATTTCCGCCCGGGTGTCGGGATTGCCGGCCCGGCGGCCCCGGCGCACGGGCTCCTCCCCGCTCACCGGCCCAGCCCTGGCAAACAGCACGACGGCGGATAATTCATCACGCTTGAAATCTACCCGCCTCGGGGGCGACCGTGAATTCATCACGGACTGAAAAGCACCCGAGGAGGACCCCATGAGTGGGATGACAGACACAGCGGCCCGCACGGGCGTGGGTCGCGGAGTGATGCCGGTGATCGTGGTGGCCCTCGCGGCCGTGGTCTCGGCGATCTCCGCGCTCAACCTCGCCGCGCCCTCGATCGCCCGCGACCTCCGGGCCGACCAGACCCAGATCGCGTGGGTCGTCGACGCCTATGCACTGACGTTCGCCGCGCTGCTCCTGCTCGCCGGCGCGATCGGTGACCGGTACGGACGGCGGCGGGCGCTGCTCGCCGGCCTCGTCGTGTTCGTCGTCGGCTCCGGGGTCGCGATGCTCGCCCAGGAGCCCGGCCAGCTGATCGCCGTCCAGGCCGTGCTCGGCGCCGGCGCGGCGCTGGTGATGCCGGCGACCCTGTCGACGATCACCAGCACGTTCCCGCCCGAACGCCGCGTCCGCGCGGTCGGCACCTGGGCGGGCGTCGCCGGCGCGAGCGCGATGCTGGGACTGCTCGTCACCGGGGTGCTGCTCGAGGCGTGGTCATGGCGCTCGGTGTTCGCCTTCAACCTCGCGATGGGGCTGGTCGCGCTGATCGGCACCGTGGTCGCCGTACCCGAGTCCGCCGACCCGGAGGCGCCGCGGCTCGACCTCACCGGGGCGGTGCTCTCGGTCATCGGACTCGGGCTGGTCGTCTACTCCGTCATCGAGGCGCCCACCCACGGCTGGGGCAGCGCGCGCACGCTCGGGGGCCTGGCCGCCGGCCTCGTCGTGATCGCCGCCTTCCTCGCCTGGGAGGCCCGGTGCGCCCAGCCGCTCCTGGACCCGCGACTCTCCCGGTTGCAGGGCTTCGCCACCGGCACGCTGACGATCACCGTGCAGTTCTTCGGGTTCTTCGGGTTCATCTTCCTGGTCGTGCAGTACCTCCAGCTGGTGCTGGACCGCAGCGCGCTGGTCGCCGCCCTGTGCGTGGCGCCGATGGCGCTCGTCATGATGCCGTCCGCCCGCGCGCTCGCCCCGCGCGCAGCCATCCGGCTCGGCACACGCCGGGTGATGGCCGGTGGCCTGCTGCTGGTCGCCGCCGGGTTCGCCGTGCTCTCCCGGCTCGACGCCACGAGCAGCTATCTCCCACTGCTGTGCGGCCTGGTGCTGCTCGGCGCCGGGATGGGCCTGGCGATGACCCCCTCGACGAGCTCCATCACCGACGCGCTGCCAGCGGCCAAGCAGGGTGTGGGGTCGGCCGTCAACGACCTGGCCCGCGAGCTGGGCGCGGCCCTGGGCATCGCCGTGCTCGGCAGCATCATGCAGTCCGTCTACCGCGACCAGCTGCGGCTGCCCGCGCTCCCGCCGGCCGCGGCCGAGCAGGCCCGGTCCTCCTTCGGGGCCGCCAGCCACATGGGCGGCGCGGTCGCCGTACCCGCGCAGTCGGCGTTCGTCGACGGCATGCAGACCGCGCTGCTCTGGGCCTCGTGCACCACGCTGGTGTTCCTGCTGGCCGTCGTGCTCCTCGGCGCGCTGCTCCCGGCGAGCGCTAGCTCACCAGCAGCGGGATCAGCATCTCCTCGGGCGTGAGCGACCCGTGCAGGCCGACGAGCGTGGCCTCGTAGGGGAACGCGGACGTCGAGAGGATCGCCAGGTCCCCGTGGCACGCCACGATCACGTCCCCGAGCCGGGGCAGCACCGAGGGCGTCACCGGCCCGAACCAGCCGCGCCCGATCGCTGCCTCACGGGTCATCACCTCGGCGCGGTCGCCCAGCACCTCGGTCCAGGCCGCCACGACGTCGGCGACCGCCCCGCCGTGGCAGTACAGGTGACGGAAGCGGGCCTCACCGCCGAGCAGCGCTACGCCCGAGCGCAGTTCGGTGACGTCGTCGACGTCGATGCGGCTCGAGCCGGGTGAGTCGACCATGCCGTGGTCGGCCACCACCATCAGCCGCACCTCGGCGGGCAGGGTCTCGCGCAGCTGCTCGGCCTCCGCGTCGATCATCGCGAGCTGCTGCAGCCACTGGTGCGAGGCCACGCCGTACCGGTGCCCGGTCCAGTCGAGGTCGCCGTCGTAGAGGTAGGTCAGGGAGCCACGCTCTGCAGAGGACGCGACCGCGGCGGCGAGCCGCTCGCCGACCTTGTCGGCGCCGACGAACTCCGCGCCCCGGTGGGCCGCCACGGTGAGCCCGCTGCGGGCGAACTCGCGCTTGTTGACCACCGTCGCCGACCCGCCGGCCTCGTGCAGGCGGGCGAACGCCGTGGGGTGCGGCTGCCACTCGAGCGGGTCCACGGTCTTGTCCCACATCAGCGCGTTCAGCAGCCGGTCGGTGCCGGGCACCCGCGAGGTGAACCCGACCAGCCCGTGCGTGCCCGGCATCAACCCGGTGCCGAAGGACGTGAGGCTCGTGGCCGTCGTGGAGGGCACACCGGAGGTGCCGGGCAGCTGCTCGGCCAGCAGGGACGAGAGGAACGGCGCCGCGTGCGCGTAGCGCTCCAGCTGCCGGGCGCCCAGGCCGTCGACGAGGAGCACGACGTACGCCGGAGCGGGCGGAAGCACCAGACCGGCCGGCGCGTCCCCGATGCTCGTGCCGAGGGCGACGGCCACCGCGGGCACGACGTCACCCAGCGACCGGTCGGCGTAGGCCGGCTGCAGGAACTCGCTCACCGCGGATGCTCAGTGATCGCGAGCGCCGGCGTGGGTGCGCGCCGAGAGCTGCTCGGCGAACGCCAGCAACCCGTCGACGGCGTCCGAGCCGTCCGCCGCCGCCGAGACCCGCAGCGAGAAGTCGTCGGAGGCCAGCACCCCGGTGTAGCCGTGGTCGGCGTCGCACTCGGGGTCGCTGCAGCCGGCGGGCTCGAGGTCGACGCGGCTGACACCGCCCCACCCGATCGTCATCACGGCCTCGGCGGGCCGGCTCGGACCCGAGGCGGGGTTGGCGATCATCCGGGTGACGACCACGGACTTGACCGCGGACAGCCGGATCGCCTCGGTCGAGGTCGAGGTGTAGGGCTCGGGCAGCAGGTCGTCGCCCTCGTGCTCGTCGGTGTGGGCGAGGATCAGGCGCGTCGGGGTCAGCACCACGACCGAGAGGTGGCGGCGCACCTCGTCACGGTCGAACGTCGGCTCGTGGTGCACGAAGTAGGACACGACCTGCTCGCCGGCCACCGCACCGTCGACACCGTCGGCGACGACGTCCGGGTAGTAGCCGGTGCGGTCGATCGCGCCCCTCAGCTCGAGGGTCCGGTCGTGGTCCTCGTCGGTCCTGCTGCTCCGCATGCCGGTCAGTCTGTCATGGGCTCAGAAGCGGTAGTCGAAGGCGGCGAGGTCGGGGGCGAACAGCTCCTCGACCCGCCGGCGCATGGGCTCGGTGTAGACCTCGCGGTAGTCGGGGCGGTAGTGGTCGACGTTCACGCTCTCCAGCGGCTCCCACGGCAGGTCGAAGCGAGCGAGCACCGCCCGCAGGTCGGCCTCGAGGCTCTCCTGGCGGCCGATGAAGTCGGCGCGGCGGCCTCCGTCGATGCTCAGGTAGCTGACCTGGGGAGTGCGCAGCCGCTCCCACTCCTCGGTGCCCCGGAGGATGAAGGTCTCGAAGTCCGGATAGGTCTCGGACACCGCCTTGATGAACGGACTGCGCTCGAAGAACCGCTGCGAGCCCCGCAGCCCCTTGGCAGCGCGGTTCTCGAGCCGCTCGACCATCCGGTACCACGACAGCAGGCGGGCGAACGGGTTGCGGACGTAGCCGACGATCCAGTACGCCGCCAGGTCCGGCTCGGCCTCCAGGATCGTGCTGAGGGTGGCGTGCCGGTCGGCCCCCTTGATGCTGCGCTTGTCGGTCAGGACGTCCTCGAGCCGCTTGTCGATGGTCGACCCGCCGGTCTTCTGCACGTGCACGAAGAGGAAGCGTTGGGCGTCCGAAATGAACATGCGCGGATCCTACGATGTGCCGGCGTCGCGATCAGGAGGGCAGGGTGTCCCCGGCGGGGGTCGGCATCCGGCGTACGAACCAGTCCGAGCGGGGGTCCGCGACCGGGTCGACCCGGACGGCCGCCGTCAGCACCGTGGCGCCGTCGGCGCCGGCGAGCACCAGTGACAGCTCCAGCGAGCTGATCTGGGGCAGGTCGTTCTGCAGCTGCGCGACCCGCTGGATCAGCCGCTCGATCTCGGCGACGTCGACGACCTCGCTGCCCCGGTAGCCGAAGAGCATCGGCGAGGACTTGATCTCGCGCACCATCGCGGCCGCGTCACGCTCCCCCAGCGGCGGGATCCGGAACGCCTTGTCGGCGAGCAGCTCGGTCAGCGGCCCGGCGATCCCGAAGGACACCACGGGCCCGAACAGCGGGTCCTCGATGCTGCGGATCGCGACAGGCACGCCCGGACGGGAGTTCTTCTGCACGACGAACCCGGCCCGCGCGAAGTCCGTGATCACGTGGCTCAGCGACTCCCAGGCGTCGCGCATCTCCTCGGCGTTGTCGATGTTGCGCCACACGTGGGCGAGGTCGGGCCGCTCGCGGAGGTGGTCGGCGGTCGCCTTCAAGACGACGTCCCAGCCGAGTGCCTCACCGGCGGCCACGGCCTCCTCGACGGTCGCCACCGGCCGGGTCTGCCACAGCTCGATGCCGTACGCGGCGAGCACCGCGGTCACGGTCTCGGCGTCGAGCTCGACCCCCTCGGGGTGGGCCGACAGCGCCTGGTTGACCAGCCGCTTCGCGGTCACGGTGTCGACGTCCGCCGGGTCGACCGGGGCGCCGTCGGGCGTGCGGAGCCACACGGCGTACTCGACGACGCGCGCGAGCGCGCGCACCGCGGCCTCCACACCGGGGTACGACGGCACCGAGCCGCGCCCGGCCGTCGACCCGGCCACGTCGGGCACCCGGAGCAGCTCGGGGACGCCTTCGGAGCCCAGGAACGAGGACACCAGTGGCTTGTCCGACTGCTCGCCCACCGCGGCGAGCACGTTGGCGACGTCCTCGCCGGAGACGTTGATCGGCGGCACGTAGACCGCGACGACCGAGTCGATCTCGGGGTCGTCGATCGCTGCGTCGAGGGCGTCCTCGAAGTCCTCGGCGCTCGCGTCGGCACCCAGCGCCGTGGACTTGTTGACCACCAGGCCGACCGCCGCGGCGGCGTCGGCGGCCAGCAGGCCGAGCGCGTCGGAGTTGCCGACGATCGCGACCCGGCGCCCACGCGGCAGCGGCTGGTGGGCCAGCAGCTGGGCGACGTCGAACATCTCCTCGAGCGTGTCGACCTGGATCACCCCGGCCTGGCGGAACATCGCGTCCACCGCGGCGGGCGGAGCGGCGATCTTGCGGACCGCGTGGCCCATCGGCACGCCCTGGGTCGTGCGGCCGGACCGCACCGCGATGATCGGCTTGCGCAGCGAGACCCGCCGGGCGATGCGGGAGAACTTGCGCGGGTTGCCGATCGACTCGAGGTAGAGCAGCACGACCTCGGTGGAGTCGTCCTCCTCCCAGTACTGCAGCAGGTCGTTGCCGGACACGTCGGCGCGGTTGCCGGCGCTGACGAACGTCGAGAGCCCCAGGCCGCGGTTGTAGACCTTCTCCAGGATCGCGGTCCCCAGCGCACCGGACTGGCAGAAGAACCCGGCCCGTCCGCGCGGCGGCATCAGCGGGGAGAGCGACGCGTTGAGCGACACGTCCACGTCGGTGTTGATGATGCCCAGGCAGTTGGGGCCGATCAGCCGCAGCCCGTAGGACCGCGAGAGGCCCACCAGCTTGCGCTGCCGGACCCGGCCCTCCTCGCCGGTCTCGGCGAAGCCCGAGGAGATCACCACCAGCCCGTGCACACCCTTGGCCGCGCAGTCGAGCACCACGTCCTGCACCGCCTCGGCCGGCACCGCCACGATCGCCACGTCGACCTCGTCGGGGATGTCGCCGACCGACTTGTACGTCGGCAGGCCGGACACCGCGCTGGAGGTGGGGTTGACCGCGTAGACCCGCCCGGTGAAGTCGCCCATCACCAGGTTGCGCACCAGCGCCTGGCCGATGGTCTCCTGCCGGCGGCTGGCGCCGATGACCGCGATCGAGCGGGGGTTGAAGAACTTCTCGATCGAGGCCGCCTCGGCCCGGTGCTCGCGGCTCATCATCACCCCGATCGCGGTGTCGGTGGGGTCGATGGAGAACTCCAGCTGCAGCACACCCTCGTCGTACTCACTGACGACGCGGTAGCCGGCGTCACGGAACGTCTGGATCATCCGGGCGTTGTCGGGCAGCACCTCGGCCACGAACCGCTCGATCCCCCGCTCGCGCCCGGCCTGGGCGAGGTGCTCGAGCAGCAGCTGCGCGATCCCACGACCCTGGTGCTGGTCCTCGACGAGGAACGCGACCTCCGCCTCCCCCGGCTTGACCATGTCGTAGCGGCCGACCGCGATGATCTGGCCCTGCAGGGTCAGCACGAACGCGACCCGCCCGACGTGGTCGACGTTGGTGAACCGGTCGAGGTCGCGCTCGGAGAGCCGCGGCATCGGGGAGAAGAAGCGGTAGTACTTCGACTGGTCGGAGACCCGGGAGTAGAACTCGACGAAGACCTCGCGGTCCTCGGCCCGGATCGGCCGGATGTGCGCCGTACGCCCGTCGCGCAGCAGGACGTCGGCCTCCCAGTGCTGGGGAGGCGCAGGCACGTCCTGGGTGTCGGTCACGGTCGGAAATCTATCGCGGACGGGTGTCGGCGGCGTGGCCCCGGCGAATCTGGCGGTGACACTTGGGAGAATCACCGGCATGGCACGTGGCAAGACGAAGAACGACCTCCCCGACGACTTCGAGGAGCACATCCTCGACACCGACATCAAGCAGGAGATGGAGTCGTCGTTCCTGGAGTACGCCTACTCCGTCATCTACTCCCGCGCGCTCCCGGACGCCCGCGACGGGCTCAAGCCGGTGCAGCGCCGGATCCTGTACACGATGAGCGACATGGGCCTGCGGCCCGACCGCGGCCACGTGAAGAGCGCGCGCGTCGTCGGTGAGGTCATGGGCCGGCTCCACCCCCACGGTGACGGCGCGATCTACGACGCGTTGGTGCGCATGGCGCAGCCGTGGGCGATGCGGCTGCCGATGATCGACGGCCACGGCAACTTCGGCTCGCCTGACGACTCCCCCGCCGCGATGCGCTACACCGAGTGCCGGATGGCCCCGCCCGCCGTCGCGATGACCGCCTCGATCGACGAGGACACCGTCGACTTCAAGCCCAACTACGACAGCCGCGAGTTCGAGCCCGGGGTGCTGCCCGCCGCGATCCCGAGCCTCGTGGTCAACGGCACCACCGGCATCGCGGTCGGCATGGCCACCAACTGCGCCCCCCACAACCTCGTCGAGGTCGTCCAGGCGCTGCGCCACCTGATCACCCACCCTGCGGCGACCGTCGACGACCTGATGCGGTTCATCCCGGGCCCCGACCTGCCCACCGGCGGCAAGATCGTCGGGCTCGAGGGGGTCCGCGACGCCTACGAGACCGGCCGCGGCACGTTCCGGATGCGCGCGACCGCGCGGATCGAGGCGATCACCAACCGCCGCAAGGGGATCGTGGTCACCGAGCTGCCCTACGGCGTGGGCACCGAGAAGGTCATCGACCGCATCAAGACCCTGGTCCAGAACAAGAAGCTGCAGGGCATCTCGGACATGAAGGACCTCACCGACCGCGAGAACGGCCTGCGGCTGGTGATCGAGGTCAAGAACGGCTTCGTGCCCGAGGCGCTGCTCGAGCAGCTCTACAAGCACACGCCGATGGAGGACACGTTCGGCATCAACGCGGTGGCGCTGGTGGACGGACAGCCCCGCACGCTCAGCCTCAAGGAGATGCTCCAGGTCTTCCTCGACCACCGCTTCGACGTCGTACGCCGCCGGTCCCTGTTCCGCCGCGGCAAGGCCGCCGACCGGCTGCACCTGGTCGAGGGCCTGCTCATCGCGATCCTCGACATCGACGAGGTCATCCAGCTCATCCGCACCTCCGACAACGCCGCCGCCGCCAAGGAGCGGCTGATCTCGGTGTTCGACCTCAGCGAGATCCAGGCCGACTACATCCTCGACATGCCGCTGCGCCGGCTCACAAAGTTCTCGCGGATCGAGCTGGAGAAGGAGCAGGACGAGCTGCGCCGCACGATCGAGGACCTCGACGCGATCATCAACGACGACAAGCTGCGCTGGAAGGTCGTCTCGGACGAGCTCGCCGACGTCGCGAAGACCTACGGCACCCCGCGTCGCACCGTGCTCCTGGAGGCGGCCGGCACCGCCGTCACCGCCACCGCGGTGCCGCTCGAGGTGGCCGACGACCCGTGCTTCGTCTACCTGTCCTCGAGCGGGCTGCTCGCCCGCACCGCCAACGACGAGCCGCCCGGCCGGGGCGGCGGCCGGGCCAACCACGACGTGGTGGTCTCCGCGGTCCGGGCCACCGCCCGGGGCGAGGTCGGCGGGCTCACCAGCACCGGCCGCCTGGTCAAGATCGGCGTGCTCGAGCTGCCGCAGCTCCCCGGCACCGCCAACGACCCCCACCTGGCCGGCGGGCTGCCGGTCAGCGAGATCCTCTCCCTGGACACCGGCGAGCGGCTGCTCGGGCTGTGCACGCTCGCGAACGACGGACCGGGGCTGGCGCTCGGCACCCGCCTGGGCACCGTGAAGCGGGTCAACCCCGAGGTCCTCGGCAAGGACGAGTGGGAGGTGATCCGGCTCGCCGACGGCGACGAGGTCGTCGGCGCGGTCGAGCTCACCACGGGCCACGAGACCCTGTGCTTCATCACGACCGACGCCCAGCTGCTCCACTTCGGCGCCGACGCGGTCCGCCCGCAGGGCCGCTCGGGCGGTGGCATGGCCGGCATCCGCGTCACCGGCGGCGAGCGCGTCGCGTGGTTCGGCACCATCGACCCCGACGCCCCGGAGGGCTCGGTCGTGGTCACGGCCTCGGGCTCCTCGACCGCGCTGCCCGGCACCGAGCCCGGCGCCGTCAAGGTCACGCCGTTCAGCGAGTACCCGCCCAAGGGCCGCGCCACCGGCGGCGTGCGCTGCCACCGGTTCCTCAAGGGCGAGGACGCCCTGGTCTTCGCCTGGGCCGGCACCGCACCCGCCCGGGCGGCCGCCGCGAGCGGCTCGCCCATCGAGCTCCCGGAGGCCAACGGCCGCCGTGACGGGTCCGGCGTGCCCGGCAGCCAGCCGATCGCCGCGTGCGCGGGCCCGGTCGCCGGCCGCCTGGGCGCCACCGCCGGTGTGGAAGGCTGACGCCGTGCTTCCTCGCCCGCGCGCGGCCTCCGCGCTCCTCGTCGTCGCCCTCACCCTGCTCTCGGTGACCGCCACGGCCTGCAACGACGACTCCAAGGCCGCCGCGGGCACCTCCACCCCGGAGGAAGCGCTCGCCCAGGCGAAGCAGACGCTCGACGACACCAGCGGCGTCACGATCTCGCTGTCGACCAAGGACCTGCCCGACGGGGTGACCGGTGTCGAGTCGGCGCAGGGAGTCGGCACCCACGCGCCGGCGTTCGACGGCACGATCACGGTCGCGCTGTCGGGGCAGGCCCTCGAGGTCCCGGTCATCGCCGTGGGCGGGAAGGTCTACGCCCAGCTGCCGTTCACCAGCGGCTGGCAGGACGTCGACCCGGCCGACTACGGCGCTCCCGACCCCGCCCAGCTCGTCGCGCCCGACAAGGGCTTCAGCTCGGTGCTCGCGGCGACCACCGACCTCGAGAAGGGCGACAGCGTCCGGGGCGGCCAGGACAACAAGGAGGTGCTCACCGAGTACTCCGGCTCGGTCGACGCCGAGGCGATGAAGAGCGTGATCCCGACCGCGTCGGGGACGTTCGAGGCGACGTACACGATCACCGACGACGGCGAGCTGCGCAGCGCCGAGCTGACCGGCGTGTTCTACAAGGACTCCGAGTCGATGACCTACACGGTCACGTTCGAGGACTACGGCACCGACAAGGACATCACCGCGCCGTGACGCTCCCGCCCGCGAGGGGGTGCTGATGGGGTCGCCGCGGATCCTGCTGTCACTGGCGGCGGTGGCCGTGGCCTTCGCGGCCGCGGACACCTACGTGGTCGTGCTGGCGCTGCCGGACATGATGACGAGCACCGGCATCCCCGTCGACCAGCTGCAACGGGCGGCGCCGATCATCTCGGGCTTCCTGCTGGGGTACGTCGCGATGCTGCCGCTGATCGGCCGGCTCGCCGACCTGCGCGGCCGGGTGCCGGTGCTGGTCGCCGCGCTCGCGATCTTCGCGTTCGGGTCGCTGGTCACCACCTTGGCCTACGACATGCCCTCGATGGTGTCGGGGCGGTTCCTCCAGGGCGTCGGCGGCGGCGGGCTGGTGCCGGCCACGCTCGCGCTCGTCGCGGACCTCTACCCCGCCGACCGCCGCGGCGTACCGCTCGGGGTGGTCTCGGCGGTCCAGGAGCTCGGCAGCGTGCTCGGCCCGCTGTTCGGCGCGGTGGTGCTCGCCGTCGCCGACTGGCGGGCGATCTTCCTGGTCAACGTCGCGGTCGGCCTGGTGCTCGCCGCAGCGATCCGACAGCTCTCCCACGTTGACCCGCCCGAAGCTCTCGGACGGGTCAACGGGAGGTTCGACTGGCTCGGGCTGCTCCTCGCCCTCGTGACCCTGATCGCCGGGGCGCTGGTGTTCGTCGAACCCAGCCAGCTGATGCGCGACCTGACCTGGGGACAGCTGTTCATCCCGGTCACCGGCCAGGGGCGTTGGCTCACGCCGCTGGGCCTGGTCGCCATCGGCGCGGCGGCGTTGCTGGTGGTGCGCTGCGCGACCGCCCGTCGGCCGTTGCTCGACCTGCGCGCGTGGGTGCGCACCCTGCGCGAGGCCGACCTGCTGGGCGCGCTCTTCCTCGCGCTGACGCTCGCCGGGGTGATCCTCGCGTTCGCCACCGCCGATCCGAAGGTGCAGGTCTTCTCCGACCAGGGCGTCTGGTACCTCCTCGGCTCGGCGCTGGCAGCGGCCGCGTTCGCGGTCCACCTGCGGCGCGCACCCGCTCCCCTGGTCCCACCGGGCACCCTGCGGCGTACGCCGGCGTGGGGGTCGATGGTGGTCAGCTTCTTCGTCGGGGCGGCGCTGATCGCGGCCTTGATCGACATCCCGTTGTTCGCGCGCACGACGGTCTACCCCGACTCCCAGCTGATGGCGGCGCTGGTGCTGGTCCGCTTCCTCGTCGCACTGCCGGTCGGCGCGGTCGTCGGCGGCTACCTCACCCGCACCCTGAGCGCCGGACTGGTCACCGCGCTCGGCATGGCCTGTGCGGCAGCCGGCTTCGCCTGGATGGCCACCTGGGACCTGACCAGCCTCGACCACGTGACCGCGACGATCCCGCTGGTCATCGGCGGGTTCGGCTTCGGGCTCGCGCTCGCACCGGTGAACGCCGCGGTGCTGGCGAGCACCGACGACGACGCCCACGGCCTGGCCAGCGCGTTCGTGGTCGTGGCGCGGATGGTCGGCATGCTCGTCGGCATCTCCGCCCTGACCACGCTGGGCCTGCGGCGCTACTACGCCGAGCAGGCAGACCTGCCCTCCGCGCGCGAGGTCTGCGGCGGCCCCAGCCGCTGCGCGGAGTTCACCGACCTCCTCAAGACCGCCGGCATCGCCCAGGAGCACACGGTGTTCACCGGTGCGGCGGTCTGTGCGGTCCTCGCCGGCGTCCTCGCTCTCGTGGTGTTTCGCGGCGCCGCGACCCGAGCGGTCTCGACCGGCGAGCTGCTGCGCTCGGCCGGTTGAGCGGGTTGTTAGTCTCCGGGTCGTGGCTGCCTCGGACTTCGACGACCTGCTCTCCGCCAACCGCGACTTCGCCTCGCACTTCGAGCTCGCCGGCTTCGACGGCGTCGCCCGCGCGGGCGTGGCGATCGTGACGTGCATGGACTCCCGGATCGACCCGCTCGGCATGCTGGGCCTCGAGCCCGGCGACGCGAAGATCTTCCGCAACCCCGGCGGCCGGGTGACCGACCAGGCCCTCGAGGCCCTGGTGCTCGGCGTGCACCTGCTCAACGTCCAGCGGATCCTGGTGATCCCGCACACCCGGTGCGCGATGGCCTCCTCCACCCTCGAGCAGGTCCGCGAGAAGGTCGGCGCCTCGGCCGGTCAGGACGTCTCCTGGCAGACGTTCAGCATGGTCGCCGACCAGCGGGCCTCACTCGCCGACGACGTGCACAAGGTCGTCTCCCACCCGCTGGTGCCCGACAGCGTCAAGGTCGGTGGGTTCATCTACGACGTCGACACCGGGCTGCTCGAGCCCGTCATCTGACGACCTCGGGCTCCTCCGGGAGGACCTAGGACTCACGTACGACGGCGAGTGCCTCGCGCGCGATCTCCCACTCCTCGTTCGTGGGCACCACCAGCACCGCGACCTCGCTGTCCTCGGCCGAGACCCGGAACGCACCCGAGCCCTGGGCCCGGTTCGCGTCGTCGTCGATGTGAATGCCGAGACGCTCCAGGCCGGCGAGTGACTGGGCGCGGACAGCCGGGTCGTGCTCGCCGATGCCTCCGGTGAAGACGATGGCGTCGACCCGGCCCAGGACGGCGTAGTAGGCGCCGACGTACTTGCGCAACCGGTAACAGTAGACGTCCATCGCGAGCCGGGCCCGCGGGTCGCCCTCCCCCAGACGACGCTCGAGCGCGCGCATGTCGCTCTCGCCCAGCAGGCCCTTGATGCCGGAGTCGCGGTTGAGCGCGTCGTCGATCTGCTCCAGCGACCAGCCCCACTGCCGGTGCAGGTGCGCGTGAAGCGCGGGGTCCACGTCACCGGACCGGGTCCCCATCACCAGGCCCTCCAACGGCGTGACACCCATCGAGGTGTCGACGGACCGCCCCCCGGCGATCGCGGTCGCCGACGCGCCGTTGCCGAGGTGCAGCACGATCGTGTTGGTCTCCTCCGCCGGCCGGCCGAGGAGACGAGCGGCCTCGCCCGAGACGAACTTGTGGGAGGTGCCGTGGAAGCCGTAGCGGCGGATGCGGTGATCGTCGCGCCACTCCAGGGGCACGGCGTACGTGTAGGCGTGCTCCGGCAGCGTCTGGTGGAAGGCGGTGTCGAACACCGCGACGTGCGGGACGGCGTCGAAGATCCGGCGCGCGACCGAGAGGCCCTCGAGGTTCGCGGGGTTGTGCAGCGGCGCCAGTGGCACCAGGTCGCTGACGGCCGCCAGGACGGCGTCGTCGACGAGCACCGGCTCGGAGAAGCGGGCACCGCCGTGCACGACGCGGTGGCCGACCGCGGCGATCTCCGCGTCGTCTAGTGACGGCCCATGGGCCTCGAAGGCGTCGAGCGCGGCGCGCAGCGCGGCCTCGTGCGACGGCAGCGGCAGCTCCTGCCGGTGCTTGACGCCGTCCGGGCCGGTGTGGGTGAGGATGCCGCTCGCCCCGGACGAGTCGGCGATCCGCTCGGCCAGGCCGATCGCCTGGCTCTCGCCGGTCCCGGCGTCGAGGAGGCTGTACTTCAGAGACGACGATCCCGCGTTGATGACCAGGACGAGCGAGCTCATGCGAGAGTTTCCTTCTGCTGTTGGGCTTGGATGGCCGTGATGGCGACGGTGTTGACGATGTCGCGGACGGTGGCCCCGCGGGACAGGTCGTTGACCGGCTTGCGCAGCCCCTGCAGGACCGGGCCGATGGCCACCGCTCCGGCGGAGCGCTGCACCGCCTTGTAGGTGTTGTTGCCCGTGTTGAGGTCCGGGAAGATGAACACGGTCGCCCGGCCGGCGACCTGCGAGTCGGGCAGCTTGGTGCGCGCGACCGCCGGATCGATCGCGGCGTCGTACTGGATCGGGCCCTCGACCAGCAGGCCAGGAGCCCGGTCGCGCACCAGCGCAGTCGCGGCCGAGACCTTCTCGACGTCGCTGCCGGCCCCCGAGGAGCCGGTCGAGTAGGACAGCATCGCGACCCGGGGTTCGATGCCGAAGGCCGCCGCGGTCGCCGCAGAGGAGATCGCGATGTCAGCCAGCTGCTCCGCCGTCGGGTCGGGGTTGACCGCGCAGTCGCCGTAGACCAGGACCTGGTTCTCCAGGCACATGAAGAACACCGAGGAGACCACCGAGACGCCGGGCACGGTCCGCACCACCTCGAGCGCCGGCCGGATGGTGTGCGCGGTCGTGTGGACGGCCCCGGAGACCATGCCGTCGGCGAGGCCGAGCTCGACCATCAGCGTGCCGAAGTACGACTCGTCGAGGACTCGCGCCAGCGCGTCGGCCCGCTCCAGTCCCTTGTGCTTGCGGCGCTGGTAGTACTCCTCGGCGAACCGGTCGGTCAGGTCGGACGTCCGCGGGTCCAGCACGTTCGCCGCCGAGACGTCGACACCGATGCCGGCGGCCTGGGCGCTGATCCGGATCGGGTCCCCGAGCAGCGTCAGCTCCGCGACGCCGCGTCGCAGCAACAGGTCGGCGGCGCGGAGGATCCGCTCCTCCTCCCCCTCGGGCAGCACGATGTGGCGGGGCCGGCTGGTGGCGTCGTCGAGCAGCTGGTGCTCGAACATCAGCGGCGTCACCGCGGTCGTCGGCGAGACCTCGAGGCGATCGAGCAGCGCGGCACCGTCGACGTGCTGGGCGAACAGCGCCAGCGCCGCGGCGATCTTGCGGGGCGAGGTCGAGGTCAGGCGTCCGCGGACCGAGGTCAGCGCGGCCGAGGTCTCCTGGGTGGCGAGCTCGGTGGTGACGATCGGCAGCGTCGCGCCGATGCCCTCCAGCAGGCGGGTGACCTGCCCGGGCAGGTCCATGCCGCCGTTCAGGACGATCGCGGACACCTGCGGGAAGTTCGCGGACACGTGGGCCATCAGGACACCGAGGACCACCTCCGGGCGGTCACCGGCGGTCACGACCACCGCGCCGTCGAAGAGCCGGTCCAAGACGTTGGGCATCGTCATGCCGGCCACGAGCAGGCCGAGCACCTCGCGGTCCAGCAGCGCCGGCTCCCCGGAGATCAGCGTCCCGTCGCAGGCGGGCATCAGGTCGGCCACCGTCGGCGCGGAGAGCAACGGGTCGTAGGGGATCGCGTACGCCGGCACCGCGTAGGTCTCGAGCACGGACACGACGGCCGCGGGGTCGGAGTGCGTCACCCGGTTGACGACCAGCGCGAACAGCGTGGCGTGGTTGGCCGAGATCGCCTGCGTCGTGATCTCGGCCAGCGTCACCATGTCGGAGGGCGTGCGGTCCTTGCCGTTGAGGACCAGCAGGACCGGGGAGCTGAGGTTGGCGGCGATCCGCGCGTTGTACGAGAGCTCGGTCGGAGTCGCGACGTCGGTGTAGTCCGACCCGATGACCACGACGGCGTCGCACTGCTCGGCCACCCGGTGGTAGCGCTCGACGATGGTGTCCAGGGCGGCGACCGGGTCGGCGTGCACGTCGTCGTACGTCACGCCGGTGCACTCGTCGTAGTCGAGAGTGACGGCCTCGTGCGCGATCAGCAGCTCGAGGACGTAGTCCTTCTCACCGCGGGCGGTCGCCCGGTCGTTGCGGACGATCGGCCGGAACACCCCGACCCGCTCGACCCGGCGCGAGAGCGCGTCGAGCACCCCCAGCGCGACAGCCGACTTGCCGGTGGAACCCTCGACGGACGCGACGTAGACGCTGGTGCACACGGAGACGAGCCTAGGGTGCGACCCGGGTCCGCCAGGGGGGCCGCCCGGACTGGATCCGGGGGCCGAAGGTCCACAATTCAACGACGCCCGGGCGGACCGGGTCAGGTCGTGGCCTGCACGACGTAGAACGCGGCGAGGGCGATCGCCAGCACTCCGAGCAACGACCGCAGGGCGCGCTCCGGGATCCGGGGCTGGACCGACGCCCCGAGCCACCCGCCGGCCAGGCCGCCGAGGCCGGTGGCCACGCCGAGCGTCCAGTCCGGCGAGACCGGTCCGCTGACCGTCAGCGAGAGTGCGGCGTACGTCGCCACCCCGGCCAGCGAGGTGACCCAGGTCGACAGCAGCGCGGCCGGGGCGACGACGGCCACTGCCATCCCGCTGCCGACCAGCACCGGCCCGAGCAACGAGCCGCCCCCGATGCCGTACACGCCGCCGACCGTTCCTGCCGCGAAGGCCAGGGCCCGCACCGTCCCGGGCGCCAACCGCCGACCGAGCGATCCGGGCGCGGGACGGCGCAGCGTGAAGACGCCGACCGGCGCCAGGACGGCGGCCGCGAGCAGCCGGAACACGTCGGGGTCCGCCGCCAGGTGGACGCGGACGACGGCACCGAGCATCACTCCGGGCACCGATCCGGTGACCAGCTGGAGGGCGAGCGCGCGGTCGAGCTGGCCGCGAGTGCGGTAGCGGGCGAGCCCGCCCGGGCCCGAGATCAGGTTGAACATCAGGTTGGTCGGCGTGACCCGAGGGCTCGGCACGTGCAGGACCGAGAGCTGCACCGGCAGCAGGAACACCGCTCCCGACACTCCGACCGGCGTCGTCACCGTCGCGAGCAAGAAGCCCGCCACCAGCCCCAGAAGATCCCGCTGCCAGTCCACCGGAACGCGTTCAGACGCCGGCGCCGACGGCATAGCCGAGCGCCGCGGCACCGAGCCCGGCCACCAGGCTCACCGCGACGTTGAGGGCCGCGTAGAGCCGAGCGCCGTCCTCGAACAGCCGGAACGTCTCGTAGCCGAACGTGCTGTACGTCGTCAGCGCTCCACACAGGCCGGTGCCGAGCGTGAGCATCACCGGGTCAGGGACATCGCGGCCGGTCGCGAGACCGACCAGCACCCCGAGGACGAGGGATCCCACGACGTTGACCAGCATCGTCCCCCAGGGCATCAGCCCGTCGTGGCGCGACTGGACCGCCCGGTCCACCAGGTAACGGCTGGGTGCGCCCACGGCGGCGCCCAGGCACACCCACACGAGTCCGCTCACGCGGGCTCGTCCCGGTAGCGGTGCACGACGACCCGCACCTCGTCGAGCGTGACCAGGCCCTCGCCCACCACCTCGTCGACCTGCGGCAGGAACGCCTCGATGCGCTCCAGGGTGTCGATGAGCACCACCGCGATCGGGAGGTCCTGGGAGAGCGACAGCAGTCGGGTGGTGTGCACGACCGGGCTGGAGGAGCCGAACCCCTCGATCCCGCGGAACACGCTCGCACCGGCCAGCCCCGCGCGGTGGGCGCGGTGCACCAGCTCGGTGTAGAGCGGCCGGTGGTGCCAGGTGTCGGACTCGCCGATGTAGATCGTCATCCGGGTCGCGGTCCCGTCGAGGTCCACGCGGCCGCGCGGCTCCTCCGCAGGTGCCTGGTCGGTGGTCATGGCGCTCACTCCCCTCTGCTCACTCGGTGTCCACGCCTGTTGCGCCGCACCCGGGTCGCGACGACCACGCCGGTGCGCGCCAGGCCGACCCCGGCGATCACCGCGGCCAACGCCGCCAGCAGCGTGCCCGCCCAGTAGCCGAGCGCGACCGCGGGACGGCCGTGGTCGAGCAGGGACACGGTGTCGACGGCGTACGTCGAGAACGTCGTGAACCCGCCGAGCACGCCCACGCCCACGAAGGGCCGCAGCAGCGGGTGCGCGCCGCCCACCTCGACGACGAACACCATCAGCACGCCGATCAGCAGGCAGCCAAGGACGTTGATCCCGAGGGTGGCCCACGGCACCCCGTCGGCCTGCGGGGGCCACGTGCGGCCGACGGCGTAGCGCGTCGAGGCCCCCACCATCCCGCCAAGCGCGATCGTGGGCAGCACGAACCGGTGCCGCGTCCACTCGCGCCGCTGGCCCGGAACACGGAGATCGACGTCCGGGTCGATCTGGGGGATGGTCATGGGCACTCCTACCGTGCGTTCCACGTGTGCAAGGTAGGGACTGTTGGCAGCCGCCCGGCTGCGGTTGTCGGCGAGCCCCACCGCCATCAGCGCCCAGCCTACCGAAGGACGACCCGAAAGATCCGGCAGCGGCTTCGCCGCTCGGGCTCACCTACGGACCGAGCCCGAGGGGAGTCGGTCAGGCGTCGAGGGTCTCGACGTCCACCTCGTAGGCCCCCTGCACGATGAACTCCTTGCGGGGCGCGACGTCGGACCCCATCAACAGCTCGAAGACCTGGGCCGCCTCTTCGGCGTTGTCGATGGTGATCCGGCGCAGCGTGCGGTGCCGGGGGTCCATCGTGGTCTCTGCCAGCTGGTCGGCGTCCATCTCGCCGAGACCCTTGTAGCGCTGCACCGGGTCCTTCCAGCGCACGCCCTTCTTCTTCAGCTCGGCCAGCTTGCGCTGCAGCTCGTCGTCGGAATAGGTGTAGACGTACTTCTCCATCCCCTTCTTGGGGTTGGAGATCTCGACCCGGTGCAGCGGGGGCACCGCGGTGTAGACGCGGCCCTCCTGGATCAGCTCGGGCATGTACTTGTAGAACAGCGTGGCGAGCAGGCAGCGGATGTGGGCGCCGTCGGAGTCGGCGTCGGCCATGAAGATGATCCGG
The DNA here is from genome assembly GCF_057747975.1 of Nocardia sp. 149-1B. NCBI lineage: Bacteria > Bacillati > Actinomycetota > Actinomycetes > Mycobacteriales > Nocardiaceae > Nocardia > Nocardia sp. 149-1B. The sequence continues at coordinate 1,854,658 of NZ_CM173233.1, read as the reverse complement.
CCGTAGCGGCGGGCGTCGAGCTCGAACGTGCGGCCCGACCCGGCGCCGACGACCTGGATGATCGAGGCACACTCGGCGTTCTTGAGCATGTCGCCGACCGAGGCCTTCTGGACGTTGAGGATCTTGCCGCGGATCGGCAGCAGCGCCTGGAACTCGGAGTTGCGGGCCAGCTTGGCCGTGCCCAGCGCCGAGTCACCCTCGACGATGAACAGCTCGGTGCGGTCGTTGTCGACCGCCCGGCAGTCGGCGAGCTTGGAGGGAAGTGCCGAGGACTCCAGCGCGTTCTTGCGGCGCTGGGTCTCCTTGTGCTGGCGTGCCGCGAGCCTGGTCTTCGCCGCGGCGGCGACCTTCTCCATGACGAGCTTGGCCTGGGCCTTCTCGGCACGCTTGGTCGAGGTGAGGAACTTCTTCAGCTCGGCGGTGACCACGCGGCGTACGACGGTGCGGGCGGCGGGTGTGCCGAGGATCTCCTTGGTCTGCCCCTCGAACTGGGGCTCGGCCAGGCGGGCGGTCACGACCGCTGTCATGCCCTCGAGGACGTCGTCCTTGATGACGTCGTCGTCGTTGACCTTGAGCACCTTGGCGGACTTCATCACGTCGTTGAACGTGCGGGTGAGCGCCTGCTCGAAGCCGCTGACGTGGGTGCCGCCCTTGGGCGTGGCGATCACGTTGACGAAGGAGCGGAGCACGGTGTCGTAACCGGTGCCCCAGCGCAGCGCGACGTCGACGTGCAGCTCGCGCTCGACCTCCTGCGGGGTCATCTGCCCCTGGGCGTCGAGCAGCGGGACCGTCTCGGTGAACGTCTCGGTGCCCTGCAGCCGCAGGATGTCGGTGACCGGCTCGTCGGGCGCGAGGAAGTCCGCGAACTCCGCGATCCCGCCGTCGTGGCGGAACTTCTCCTCCACCGGGTCGGGGCCGCGCAGGTCGCGGATCACCAGCTCGAGGCCGGGGACGATGAACGACGTCTGCCGGGCCCGGCCGATCAGGTCCTCGTAGACGAACTGCGCGTCCTTGGTGAAGATCTGCCGGTCGGGCCAGAACACGATGCGGGTGCCGGACCTGCCCTTGGCCACCCGGCCGCCCTTGCGGGTCAGGCCTGAGCGGGCCTCGAACGCCGCCTCCGGGCCGTCCCCGCTGAAGACGCCGGGGACGCCACGCCGGAACGAGATGCCCTGCTGGGAGGGCGAGCGGTCGACGTCGATGTCCATCCGGGTGGCGAGCGCGTTGACGACCGAGAGGCCGACGCCGTGCAGCCCGCCGGTCGCGACGTACGAGCCACCGCCGAACTTGCCGCCCGCGTGGAGCTTGGTCGCGACCACCTCGACGCCGGGGAGCCCGGTCTTGGGCTCCTTGTCGGTCGGGATGCCGCGGCCGTCGTCGTAGACCTCGGCGGAGCCGTCGGGGTGGAGCGTGACCTCGACGTGGGTCGCGTGGCCGCCGAGGGCCTCGTCGACGCCGTTGTCGATGATCTCCCACAGGCAGTGCATCAGGCCCCGGGTGTCGGTCGACCCGATGTACATCCCGGGACGCTTGCGGACCGCCTCCAGGCCCTCGAGGACGAGGAGGTGCGCGGCGTTGTACGTGTTGTCGATCGTGGGGCTCCTGGTCGTGGCGGCCGGTCGTGGCCGCCGGCAATCCGTGCGGGTCTGGGTCTCGAATCTACCTGCGACACGCCGGAGGTCGGTGAAGGCTCGCCTGCCGGCGGCGCGGCTACCGTGGTCAGCACTTCCCCGAGCACGACCCGCGCAGCAGCACCAGCACCACCAGCACCACCCAGCAGCACCTGGCAGCACCGTGGGGTTCGTCACGATGCGGACACGATCGGCTCTCGGCCGGCTCGTTTCGCAACCTCGGGCCCCGCACCCACGTCAGACTGGTCAGTGACCGTCTCGGTGACCGTCCAGGGTCGTGGTGCTCCGTTCCTCCTCAACCGTTCTCCCCAGATGTCTCCCAAGGCATGGAAATCGGCCGAAGAGGGAATCATCAACATGATTGGATGAAGTGTCGGACACCACGAGGTGCCGGGAATCTTGGAGCCCGTCGCTACGTTGACCCTGACACCGAGGCAGACGAAGAAATGAGGCCGATGTGACCACTGCAGTTGCCCCCAGCACCGCCGCACTCAGCGCGGCGGACCGCTGCGACCGTTGCGGAGCCCAGGCCTACCTCCGCGTAGAGCTCCAGTCGGGTGGTGAGCTGCTCTTCTGCGCCCACCACGCCCGTGAGCACGGAGACAAGCTCAAGGAGATCGCCGCCAACGTCGTCGACGAGACCCACAAGCTCTCCGGCACTCCCGCCGCGGCTCCCGACGGCGAGCGCTGAAGGCTCCCAGACACCACCTACCTCCACCGCGGCCCCGGACACCTGTCCGGGGCCGCGGTGCGTCTGTGACAGGGTTCGGGGCATGAGCCCGACCGAGGTCCTCGTCGCCCTGGCGATCGCCGTCGGCCTGGTCGGCATCCTGGTCCCGGTCCTGCCCGGCACGATCCTGATCGGCGCCGCGATCCTGGTCTGGGCGTGGTCGGTCGGCAGCGCCGGCGCCTGGGTCGTCCTGGCCGTCGCGGTCACGATCCTCGCCGCCGGCACGGTGGTGAAGTACCTCCTGCCCGGCCGCCGCCTCCAGGTGGCCGGGATCCCCGCGTCGACGCAGTGGTTCGGGGCGGCACTGGGCGTGGTCGGCTTCTTCGTCGTACCCGTCGTCGGGCTGTTCCTCGGGTTCGTGCTCGGCGTCTACCTGGCCGAGCTGCGCCGGGTCGGGTCGGCCGAGGCCTGGCCGTCCACGGTGCACTCGCTCAAGGCCGTGGGCCTGAGCATCCTCATCGAGCTGGCCACGGGCCTCGGCGCGACCGCGGCTTGGATCGTCGGCGTGGTGGCCACCTGATGCCGATCGTGCTGTCGCTCCTCGCGGCGGTGGCCTACGGGCTGAGCGACTTCAACGGCGGGATCTTCTCGCGACGCGGCGGCGCATGGGCGGTCTCGCTGACCGGTCAGGCCACCGGCGCCTCGCTCGTGCTGCTGCTCGCGCTGGTCACCGACGGCTCCCCCACCGGCACCGACCTGGCCTGGAGCCTGGTCGCCGGGCTCGGCAACGGCTTCGGTACGGCGTTCCTCTACCGCGGCCTGTCCTCGGGCCGGATGGGCGTGGTCGCCCCGGTCTCCGCCATCGGCTCGGTGCTCGTGCCCGTGGTCGTCGGGGTCACCACCGGCGAGCGGCCCGGTCAGCTGGTGTGGGTGGGCATCTTGCTCGCGCTGCCGGCCATCTGGCTGGTCTCCCGAGAGCCGGCCGAGGCGGTGTCCCCGGGCGGCTCCGGCCTCCTCGACGGCATCCTCGCCGGCCTGGGGTTCGGCACGCTCTTCGCCGCCCTCGCCCAGATCCCCGAGGAGGCCGGGTTCCTGCCGCTGGCACTGAACCAGGTCGTCGCCGGCGTCGCGATCGTCGCGGTGGCCGTCGCGCTGCGCCGCGACTGGGTGCCGCGCAACCGCTACGCGCTCGGCGGGATGCTCAGCGGCAGCCTCGGGGCGCTGGCGACCGGAGCGTTCCTGGTCGCGACCCAGGGTGGCTACCTGACCGTCACCTCGGTGGTGACCTCGCTCTACCCCGCCGTCACCGTGCTGCTGGCCGCGACGGTGCTCCGCGAGCACGTGCACCGCGCCCAGGCCGTCGGCCTGGCGCTGTGCGCCTGTGCGGTCGCGCTGGTCGCCACCGGCTGAGGCGGGTCGCTCAGCCCGCGGTCAGCCAGGAGGTCCAGGAGCCGGGCTCGCCGAGCCAGTCGGTGACCGGGTGCGACCCGTCGTACAGGTCGGTCATCTTCACCGAGATCCGCACTCGACCGGGCTCGCCGAGGCAGGCGCGGTCCGCGTAGAACCGCACCACGTCCTTCGCGAAGCCCAGCCGGAGCTGGTGGTCGCACGTCAGCGGCTCGCCCACCGCCTTGCCGTCGCGGACCTTCATCAGCTGGTAGTCCATGCCGTCGTAGAGCCCGGTCGTGAGCCGGAACTCCGGCCCCGGGCGGCCCGCCCGGGTGTCGATCCGGATCGTCAGGCCCGCGGTCCCGGCGTCCGAGGTGCGGCGCAGGTCCACGACGCCGACACGGACCGACAGCCGGTCGGCGTCATGGTCCACGGCCACGCGGCGCAGGTCGTTGAGCGACGCCCCGCCCATGTCGGCGGGGTCGTCGTACGACGCCTGCTGAGCGGACGCCGGCGCGAGGGCTGCGCCGAGAAGGGTGGCGGCGAGGACCACCGGGGCCAGGATCCGAGAGATGGGTTGCATGTCCCTACGATGCCCGATCACCGGGAAAGGTTGCCGCGCACCGCCACCGGCGGCCCGGACGCGAAACGGGCCGCGCCACGCAGCTGCGCGGCACGGCCCGTCATCAAGCGGGACCTTAGTCCAGGTAGTCGCGCAGCACCTGGGACCGGGACGGGTGACGCAGCTTGGACATCGTCTTGGACTCGATCTGGCGGATCCGCTCGCGGGTCACGCCGTAGACCTTGCCGATCTCGTCGAGGGTCTTGGGCTGGCCGTCGGTGAGGCCGAACCGCATGCTGACCACACCCGCCTCACGCTCGGAGAGCGTGTCGAGGACCGCGTGCAGCTGCTCCTGCAGGAGCGTGAACGACACGGCGTCGGCCGGGACGATCGCCTCGGAGTCCTCGATCAGGTCGCCGAACTCGGAGTCGCCGTCCTCGCCGAGCGGGGTGTGCAGCGAGATCGGCTCGCGGCCGTACTTCTGGACCTCGATGACCTTCTCGGGGGTCATGTCGAGCTCCTTGGCGAGCTCCTCCGGGGTGGGCTCGCGGCCCAGGTCCTGGAGCATCTGGCGCTGCACCCGGGCCAGCTTGTTGATGACCTCGACCATGTGCACCGGGATGCGGATCGTGCGGGCCTGGTCGGCCATCGCGCGGGTGATCGCCTGGCGGATCCACCACGTCGCGTACGTCGAGAACTTGTAGCCCTTGGTGTAGTCGAACTTCTCGACCGCACGGATCAGGCCGAGGTTGCCCTCCTGGATCAGGTCCAGGAACAGCATGCCGCGACCGGTGTAGCGCTTGGCCAGCGAGACGACCAGGCGCAGGTTGGCCTCGAGGAGGTGGTTCTTGGCGCGGCGACCGTCCTCCGCGATCCACTCGAGCTCCTCGGTGATCTTCGGCGAGAGCTTGCCGCCCTTGGCGAGCTTCTCCTCCGAGAACAGGCCGGCCTCGATCCGCTTGGCGAGCTCGACCTCCATCTCGGCGTTGAGCAGCGGGACCTTGCCGATCTGCTTGAGGTAGTCCTTGACCGGGTCGGCGGTCGCGCCCGCGACCATGACCTGCTGCTCGGGCTCGTCGGTGTCGTCGGCGGCGGAGACCACGAACGTCGCGGACTTCTCGTCCTCGACGATCGTCGGGTCGGCGACGACGTCCTTCTCGAACTGCTCGTCGGGCAGGTCGGGCAGGATCTTCTTGCCGTCGGGGCCGATCACGACCGTCGACTGGTCGGACTCGGTCGTCTCGGCGTTGTCGGCGCCGTCGTTGGCGACCCGGCTCGAGGCGGCCTTGCGGCCCGCGGTCTTGGTCGCGGCGGGCGCTGCCTTCTTCGCCGCCGGGGCAGCGGCCTTGGCCGGCGCCGGGGCGGCGGCCTTCTTCGCCGGTGCCGCGGCCTTGGCCGTGGTGGTCTTGCGCGCCGAGGTGGCGGCGACCGCGCGGCTGGTCGCCGGGATCTCCACGGCGATGCCCAGCGAGCTCAGGTGGGCCAGCAGAGCCTTGAGGTGGCGCGGCTCGACCGCCGCGTCCTCACTGGCCCGGCGCACCTCCTCCGGAGTGATGCTGCCGGTCGGCGTACCTCGCTCGATGAGGGTGACGACGGCAGGGTGCGTGAGCACCTCGGCGGGGAGCATCTTGCGCGCGTTCGAGGACACGAACACCTCTCGTCAACGACTGTGAGAACCAGATCGGGGCGCGGCAAGACCCGGTAACGTCAAGAGCCGCGGTCCTCATTCTGCCACGGGCTCCCTGATGCTGGTGCCAGTCCCCCCGTTCTCAGCGGTGTCGAGGGCGCGGCGTGGCGCGCCGGACGCAGTGAGCCCCGCCGACCGGAGGACGACGGGGCTCGGCGTGGCCCGAGAGGGACGGATCCTTTGGGAGGGGAACTCAGTCGACCTACAGGCTCGCCGCTGGTGACGTTAGGTGCAGATCGAGGTGACTCGCGAGTAGCCCCCAGGTGGTCTAGCCAGCCGCCTTCGCGGCCGCCTTCTTCTGCTTCTTGTACTCCCGCACCTTCTGCAACGACTCGGGGTCGACCACGTCGGCCACCGATCGGTAGCCGGGCTCGGCGTAGGCACCGACCGCGGCTTCCCACCCCTCGGGGCGTACGCCGAGCTGCTTGGCCAGCAGCGCGACGAAGATCTGCGCCTTCTGCTTGCCGAATCCCGGCAGCTCCATCACCCGGGCGAGCAGCTCCTTGCCGGTGGCGGCCTCGATCCACAGCCGCGCCGTGTCGCCGTCGTACCGCTCCTCGATCAGCGCCGCGAGCGCCTGCAGCCGCGCCGCCATCGAGCCCGGGAACCGGTGGATCGCCGGCGGCGTGCCGCACAGCGCCGTGAACTCCTCGGGGTCGGCCGCCGCGATCCGCGCGGGCTCGAGGCTGCCGAACCGGTCGAGCACCTTCGCGGGGCCGCGGAACGCGTGCTCCATGGGGTACTGCTGGTCGAGCATCATGCCGGCCAGGAGCGCGAACGGGTGCTGGTCCAGCACGTCGTCGCTGGCCGCCTCACCGGTGATGTGGAGTCCCATGCCCCGGATTATCGCGCAGGCGAGGAGCGGACCGAGGTCAGTCGGCCTTGACGGCGAGGACCGGGCAGTGGGCGTCGAGCAGCACGCGCTGGGCGTTGCTGCCGAGGATCAGCTTGCCGACCGGCGAGCGGCGGCGCAGCCCGATCACGATCAGGTCGGCGTCGTTGGCCTCGGCGATGCTGATCAGGTCCTCGGCCGGCTCGAAGCCGCGGACCAGCTGGCGCACGTCGTAGGGAACACCGGACTCGTCGAGGACCTTGCGCACCGCGTCGAGGTCGCGCTCGGCCTGGGTGGCGGTGTCGGCGTCGAACTCCTGCCCGCCGCGGTGGGAGTTGACGACCACCAGCTTCGCGTCGCGGAGCTTGGCCTCCTCGACCGCCTTGTGCAGCGCGGCGTCTCCCTCGGGCTTGGGCACGTACCCCACGACGACGGTCCCCATCGAATCTCCCTGTCCTGCGGCTCTCGTGGGCCGGATGCCCATCTCTCGCACCGTAACCGATCGGGCCTGGTGCCCGCAGCCTGTGGACGAACGACACGTCGTCCGATGTCCTCAGGGACCCTGAACTGCGAGCCGCGTCGAGACGGCCCGAGGAGGTACGCCGTGGAAGGCATCCGCGAGCCCGTCGACCGGGCGACGGCGCTGGTGCTGCGGCGCGCGGTGCTCGACCACGTCCGGACCGAGCATCGCCGGTGGTTCCCGGCGCTGCTGCACGTCGGGGTGCCCGGCCGTGCCGAGGAGGTCTTCGCCACGCAGCCCGACGACAGGCTCGACCACGCACTGCGGGCGGACGTCGTCGCGGCCCTCCTCCACCGAGCCCGCCGAGGAGGCGGCGTGCCGATGCTGTGGCTGACCCGGGCCGGCCCCTTGGAGCTGCAGGACGTCGACGCCGCCTGGCTGAGCGCGTCGAGGACCGCGACCGCCGAGGCCGGGGTGGGGCTCACCCTCGTCGTGGTCACCCGGCGCGGCTGGCTCGACCCGCGCAGCGAGGTGCGCCAGGAGTGGAAGCGGCTGCGGCAGCGCTGACGCGGCCCGATCCGCGCTCAGACCCAGGTGTGGACGGGCTCGTTGCTGTGCATGCCGCGGGTGTACTCCAGCAGCGTGGCGCGCAGCGCGTCGTAGCGGTCTCCCCCGGCCTGGTGCATCCGCTGCACGAACCACTCCGCGCCGTTGGTGCCGATCAGGCAGCGCTGCTCGATGATGCCGAGCAGCCGGTCGATCTCGGCACCCGAGGCGCCCCAGCTCTCGAGACCCTCCTGGGCCATCGGCAGCAGCCGGCGCAGCACGAGCTCGGTGGCACGCACCTGCCCGACGCCGGGCCAGTACACCTGCGCCTCGATGCCCTGCCGGGCGGCGACGTGGAAGTTCTCCTCGGCGGCGCTGAAGGACATCTGTGACCACAGCGGCCGCTCGCTCTCGGCGAGCGACCGGACCAGGCCGAAGTAGAACGCTGCGTTCGCGATGGTGTCGGCGACCGTCGGGCCCGCGGCCAGCAGTCGGTTCTCCACACGCAGGTGCGGGACGCCGTTGGCGATGTCGTAGACGGGGCGGTTCCAGCGGTAGATCGTGCCGTTGTGCAGCCGCAGCTCCGGCAGCGTGGGCGTCCCGCCGGCCTCGAGGACCGCGAGCGGGTCCTCCTCGTCGGTGATCGGGAGCAGCGCCGGGAAGTAGCGGACGTTCTCCTCGAACAGGTCGAAGACCGTGGTGATCCAGCGCTCGCCGAACCACACGCGCGGGCGCACGCCCTGCGCCTTGAGCTCCTCGCTGCGGGTGTCGGTCGCCTGCTCGAACAGCGGGATCCGGGTCTCGCGCCACAGCTCCTTGCCCAGGAGGTACGGCGAGTTGGCCGCGACGGCCACCTGGATGGCCGCGATCGCCTGCGAGGCGTTCCAGTACGCCGGGAACTGGTCGGGCGAGGTCTGCACGTGGAACTGCGTGCTCGTGCAGGCCGCCTCCGGCACGATCGAGTCGGCGCTGGTGCGCAGCCGCTCCGGTCCGTCGATCGCGATCGCGATGTCCTCGCCCCGGGCGTCGAGGATCTGCTCGCTGAGCAGCTTGTAGCGCGGGTTGGCGCTCAGGCTGGCCAGGCTCATGTGACCCTCGCCGAGCGTCGGGAGGATGCCGATCATCACCATGTGCGCGCCGACCGCGGAGGACTTGGCCTCGGCGTCGTTGAGGCTGCGGCGCAGGTTGTCCTCGAACGTCGTCAGGCCGCCCTCGCGCAGCCGAGCCGGCGGCACGTTGATCTCGATGTTGAACTGGCCGAGCTCGGTCTGGAAGTCCGGGTCGGCGATCGCCTCGAGCGCCTCGGAGTTCTTCAGCGCCGGGTCACCCTCCTCGTCGACCAGATTGAGCTCGACCTCCAGCCCGGTCATCGGGTCGTCGGTGTCGAACCGTGCCTCACGCAGCATCCGCGCGAACACGTCCAGGTTGCGCCTGACCTTCTCGCGGTGCCGCGTGCGGTCGGCCCGGGAGAACTCCTGAGCCTCGACCTCTTCACCCATGTCCCGACCCTAGGGCTTCTCGGAGCGGGTGTCGTCGTGCTGGCGCCAGGACGCCTCCGTGCGGGCGATGAGGTCGTCGACGACCCCGCTCACCTCGCCGGTGCGCTCGTACGCCGCCCGCTGGCGGGTCGCGCCGTTGGCGCTGATCGCGCGCTCCATCGCGGACGTGACCCGCTCGAGGTCCCCCGCCTCGGCGAGCGCGGGCTCGATCCACCCCACCAGGGCCGCCACGACCTCGCCGGCCGGCCGGAGCTCGCGGCGCAATGGATGGACCAACGCATCGGACATGCCGAAGCGCGAGGCCCGCCACTGGGCGGCACGGAGCTCCTCGGCCCTCCAGTCCGGCGCCGGCGTCCCGGCGGCCCAGGCGCCCGCGGCCGTCTCGACGAGCGCCCGGACCAGCACCCCGATCGTCACCGCGTCGGCCGGGTCGGTGCACACGTCGCACACCCGCACCTCGACCGTCGGTTGGGCCTGCGCCAGGCGGGCGTCGAAGTAGAGCATCCCCGTGTCGCGGGCGGCTCCGGTCGCGAGCAGCATCCGGCAGGTCTCCTGATAGCGCTCGAGCGAGCCGAACTGCTCGGTCGGTCCGGCGCTCGGCCACCGGCTCCACACCTGTGCACGCCACGAGGCGTAGCCCGAGTCGCGCCCCTCGGTGTACGGCGAGTTGGCGCTGAGCGCCAGGAGCACGGGCAGCCAGGGGGCGATCCGGTCGATGACGCCCACGCCCTCCTCGACAGAGTCGATGTCGACGTGGACGTGCATGCCGCACGTGCCGCCCGTCCTGGCGATCTCTCCGAACGTGTCGACCATGTCGCGGTAGCGGTCGTTGGGGCTGACCGCGGACCGGTCGCCGCCCAGCGGCACGATGCCGCAGGCGCCGATCGCGAGCCCGGCGGCCCGCGCGGCCTCTCCGGCCGTTCGGCGCGCGGCGACCAGCTGATCAAACGCGTCGGTCGCGGCGAGGACCGGGTCGGTGCGGGTCTCGAGCTGGTGGCGGAACAGCTCCTGGTCGAGCTCGTCGGTCGCGGCGCGCGCACGCCGCCGGCCGGCCCCGCGTTCGCGGAACTCCTTGAGGACGGCCGGCGCGGCCGGGACGACCGCACGGGTCGTGGGGTCGAGGAGGAGGAGCTCCTCCTCGATGCCGAGCTTGCGAACCATGGCGGGCGAGTACCCCCTGCCGCCCACCGGCACGCACCAGGCCGCCACATGCCCGGCCAGCTATTCGGCGGCACGGTCCCAGGCCTCCGGCTCGACGGCGTTCTCCAGGGCCTGAGCCACCAGCCCGGCGAGGCGATAGTCCTCGTCGGCCTCGGCGCACCGGTCGAGAGCGCACCAGGCGAGCGCGCCGTGGCCCGCCTGCCACGCCGCCAGCGCCAGCAACGTGGCCGGGGCGGCCAGCATCGGCACCGGGGTGCGGCGCACCACGTCGGTCCAGAAGTCGACATGCCGCGGCGCGGTCGCGCGGGTCAGCGGCGCCCAGGCGGCGTCGCGCACCGGCACGTCGAGCAGGCCGCGCAGCAGCCGCGCGACCTCGTCGTCGGCCGGGAGCGTGCCGGCGACCACGTGCCGCCTCACCAGGCCGGAGGCCCAGGCCGCCTCCGCGGCGAGCTGCCCGGGCCGTGGCGGGTCGCCGGTGAGACCGGCGAGCGCGGCCACGACCCGCCCGGTGCGCTCGGTGTCGGTAGCGAGGGTCTGGCGCAGATCGTCGCGGGAGCCGAGCAGCACCCGCCCCTGGGCGACGGCGTGCGCCAGGAACGGGTGGGCGGAGACGTCGTAGGGCGTGCCGCCGGCAGGCAGGCCGGACCGCTCCCCGAGCGCGGGGAACCACCGCCGCCCGTCGGCGTGCAGCACGTCCATCACCGGCACGTCGGCGAGCTCGAACCCGCCGTACAGCGCCCAGGCGGCCTCGCGGGCCAGGTGGGCATCGTCGGTGTAGACGATGAGAAGGACCCGGGTGACCCCGTGGGCCAGCGCGGGGGCGAGGAGGGCCTGGACGGCTTCGGAGAGCTCCTCGACGTCGTCGAGGGGGTCAGGCAGGTCGCACCGGGCGTGGAACGCTCGCGCGGCGCCGAACGTGAGCATCACGATCGAGTCGGCCGGCACGAAGCCGAGCACCACGGGAACGAGGGCCAGGGCGTCCTCGGGGGTGCGGACGGTCAGGACAGTGGGGGGTGGGAGCGGTGTCGGAGCGGTCATGGGTCGAACCTCCCCGGGACGTCCGACGATCGCGGGCCGTCCGGACCGGGCCTGTGGAGAGGCCTGCGGACGGGCTCGCGGTGGAGAGAAAGCGGGCTCGTCGGCGCGACGGGGTACCTTGCGCCCGTGCGTGCGCAAGCGTCGGTGCTCCATCTCGACCTGGACGCGTTCTTCGCCGCCGTCGAGCAGCGCGACAAGCCTTCGTTGCGCGGCAAGCCGGTCGTGGTGGGTGGCGTCGGTGGCCGCGGGGTCGTCTCGACCGCGTCGTACGAAGCGCGCCAGTTCGGCGTTCGCTCGGCCATGTCGACCCGCGAAGCGCGGTCGCGCTGCCCGCACGCGGCCTTCCTGAGCGGGCGCTTCCATGCCTACCGGGAGGCCAGCGACCAGGTCATGCGGCTCCTGCGCGCGGTCTCACCGCTCGTGGAACCCCTGTCGCTGGACGAGGCGTTCGTCGACCTCGCCCGCGCCGACCTGCCCGACCTGGAACTCCCGACCGTCACGGCGTTCGCCGAGGACCTGCGGGCCCGGGTGAGCGAGGCCACCCGCGGGCTGACCGCCTCGGTGGGGGTCGGTACGTCGAAGTTCATCGCCAAGGTCGCCAGCGACCTCGACAAGCCCGACGGCCTCGTGGTGGTCGCGCCCGGCACCGAGCAGGACCTGCTGCGCCCGATGAGCGTCAGCGTGATCCCCGGGGTGGGGCCCGCGACCGCCGAGCGGCTGCGACGCGTGGGCGTCCACACGGTGGCGGAGCTGGAGGCCGTCAGCGAGGACGAGCTGGTGCGCCTGCTCGGCAAGGCGAGCGGGCACTGGCTGTTCCACCTCGCGCGCGCCGAGGACGATCGGCCCGTCGTCGCAGAGCGGGAGGCGAAGTCCGTGAGCGTCGAGGGCACCTACGACACCGACCTCACCGACCGCCGGCTGATGGAGGGCCTGCTCACCCGCCAGGCCGGCGAGGTCGCGGGCCGGCTGCGCAAGCACGGCCTGTCCGGACGGACCGTGACGATCAAGGTGCGGCTCCACGACTTCACCACGCTGAGCCGCTCCACGACGCTCACCTCCCCCACCGACGCCGCCGGGACGATCGCGAAGCTGGCCCGGAGCCTGCTCACCGACCTCGACACCTCCGGCGGCGTGCGACTCCTCGGCGTCGGGGTCTCCGGGCTGGCCGACTGGATCCAGGAGGACCTGTTCGGGGAGACGGCCGAGGAGGAGGACATCGAGCTCCCCGAGATCGAGATCCCCCACCACTCCCGCCGCACCTGGGCGCCGGGGATGGACGTCGAGCACGAGGAGATGGGGCGCGGCTGGGTGTGGGGATCGGGACGCGGCGTGGTGACGGTGCGCTTCGAGACCGCCGAGACCCCGGCCGGACCGGTGCGCAGCTATGCCGAGGACGACCCCGCGCTCACCGCGTGGCAGCCGCCGGCCCCCGAGGAAGCGGCGGAGCAGGCGTGAACCGCACCTGCTCCCCCGGGCGCAGCTGGGCACACACCCACAGGTCGTCCGGGTGCACCACCGCGATCACCGGGTAGCCGCCGGTCGGCGGGTGGTCGGCCAGGAACACCACGGGCCGCCCGCTCGGTGGCACCTGCACAGCCCCCAGCACCATCCCCTCGCTGGGCAGCTCGGCGTCGCGCACCCGCGGCGGCGCGGCACCGTCCAGCCGCAGCCCGATCCGGTTGGAGTCCGCCTCCACGACGTACGGCGACCCGCACATCGCCTCGAGCGCGTCGGCACCGAACCAGTCGGCGCGCGGGCCCGGGACGACGTGCAGCGGCCCCACCCGACGGGCCGGCGCGACGTCCAGCGGGCGCGGCCGCCCACGCGACCGGCCGACGGGGAGCGTGGTGCCGGCGGTCACCCTGGGCGGCCCGACCCAGGCGAGGGTGTCGGTCGAGCGCGAGCCGAGCACGGGGTCGACAGCGATGCCGCCGCCGACCGCCAGGTAGGTCCGCACCCCGGTGCGCGGCCGGCCCAGCCGCAGGGTCGCGCCGGCCGGGAGCCACTCGGCGCGGTCGTGGCCGCGCGCCGCGCCGTCGATCGCGACCGGAGCCGGGGCACCCGTCACGGCCACCCAGCAGGCGGTCGCGGCCCGCACCTCCAGGCCGCCGAGCAGCACCTCGAGCACGGCCGCGTCGACGTCGTTGCCGACGAGCCGGTTGGCCAGGCCTGCCGCCGGCATGTCCAGCGCTCCCGCCCGGGGCACCCCCAGGTGCGCCAGGCCGGGCCGGCCCCGGTCCTGCACGAGCGTCAGCGGGCCGGTCGCCAGGACCTCCAGGCTCACGCAGCGTCCCGGAACCGCACCCGGGTGCCGGGCGCGAGCAGGGCCGGGGACGCGGCGGTCGGATCCCACAGCGGTACGTCGGTGCGGCCCACCAGCCGCCACCCACCCGGGGAGGCCGACGGGTAGACGCCGCACCAGGTGCCGGCGAGCGCCACCGATCCCGGAGGCACCCGCGGGCGCGGCGATGCCAGCCGGGGTACGGCGAGCTCGGCGGGCAGCCCGGCCAGGTAGGCGAAGCCGGGGGCGAACCCGCAGAAGGACGCGACGTACTCGATCGAGGTGTGCCGGCGCACGGCGCCCGCCAGGTCCGTGCCCCACGCCTCGGCCACCCCGGCCAGGTCGGGCCCGTCGTAGGTCACCGGCAGCTCCACGAGGTCGCCCTCGCCGGCCGCACCGGTCGGAGACCAGGCCCGCATCAACGCGGCGAGTGCGGCGGGGTCGTCGACCCCGTCGAAGAGCACGGTCTCCGCGGCCGGGACGACCTCCACCGCGGCCACCCCGACCGCGCGGGCCCAGGTCGCCAGCGCGAGCGCGGACGCCGCGTCGCCGACCTCGGCGAGCACGGCGGTGGCGCCGAACGGGCGCAGCTGCACGGGCATGGCCCCAGCATGCCCGGCAGTGCGATGCATGAGATCGCGCACCGCGGGGAAATGAGTGAGGGGCTCCCGGTGGTATGAGCACCAGGAGCCCCTCGGGTCGACCGGAGATGGTGACGCCCGGTCGATCGAACCGGTGCTCCGACCCCGCCGCCCCCGTCACCGGGCCGGCGCCTCGAGTTGCCTCGGGGTGCGGGTCTTCGTCCCTGTCCGATCCCCGGTCCGCCTTGCGGTGGGCCGGTAGGAGAGTTCTACGGGAGGCCCGGCGCGGCCCGCAAGACGTCCCGGAGTTCCCACAGGTCCCTCCACAGGCGACGGCCGGTTCTCCACCACACGCGTGCACACTGCACAGGTCGCGGTCCAGACCTGTGGAGCAACCTGTGCACGACTAGGAGATGAACGACCGCAACTCGAAGCCGGCGTCCTCGAGCGAGCGGCGTACGGCGAGCGCGTGCCCGACCGCGCCCGGGGAGTCACCGTGCAGGCAGACCGAGTCGACGCGGTCGGCCAGCTCCAGGGCCTGGACGACGACCTCCTCGCGGGTCTCGACCAGCGCGCCGGGCTCCGCCCGCGGCAGCAGCCGCCCATCGGCGGTGTAGCCGCGGTCGGGGAACCCCTCGTGGAACACCGCCCGGCCCGCTTCCCCGGCGAGCCGCAGGAGCTCCCCCGGCATCCCGAGCACGGCCAGCGTCCCCGAGCCGTCCAGGACCGCGCGCGCCTGCTCCTCGTCGTCGAGCACGCGGTGGTAGAGCGCGCCGTGCGGCTTGACGTACCGCACCGCCGTACCCTCCGCCGCGGCGATCTCCGAGAGCGTCCCCACCTGGTCGGCGACGTGCTCGCGCAGCACGGCGTAGGGCACCTCGAGCTCGACCCGACCGAAGTTGTCCCGGTCGTCGTAGGAGACCTGTGCGCCGAGCACGACCCCGAGGCGGGCGGCCTCCGCGCACACCGCGCGCATGACGTCGCGACTGCCCGCGTGGTAGCCGCAGGCGACGTTGGCACTCGTCACCACGGCCAGCAGCGCCTCGTCGTCGGTGACGTCCTCGCCGAGGTCGGCGTTGAGGTCGATCCGCGGGCGCGCCATGCCCCGACGCTATCGTCGCGGCCATGCAGTCCTCGCCCGAACCGCTCGTCCCGCCCACCGCCCCACCGGTTGCCCCACCGATCGCCGAGCGACGACCCACCACCGCCGAGCACCACGGGCACACGCGCGTCGACGACTACGAGTGGCTGCGCGACAAGGACTCCGCTGAGGTCGTGTCCTACCTCGAGGCCGAGAACGCCTACACCCGCGAGCGGACCGCTCACCTCGCCGACCTGCGGCAGTCGATCTTCGCGGAGATCAAGGCCCGCACGCTCGAGACCGACCTCTCGGTCCCGACCCGCAACCGCGGGCACTGGTACTACGGCCGCTCCTTCGAGGGCAAGGAGTACGGAGCCACCTGCCGCGTGCCGGTCGCCGGCCCCGACGACTGGACCCCGCCCAAGCCCGCGGAGGCCGCCCGGCCCGACGAGCCGGCCCTCCCCGGCGAGCAGGTGCTGCTCGACCTCGACGCGCTGGCCGAGGGTCACGAGTTCTTCTCCCTCGGCGGGTCCTCGGTCAGCCCCGACGGGACGCTGCTCGCCTACGCGACCGACGTGGTCGGCGACGAGCGCTACACGATCCAGGTCAAGCAGCTCGACACCGGCGACCTGCTGCCCGACGAGATCACCGGCGTCCTGGGCGGCGCCACCTGGGACCGGGCCGGCGAGAACTTCTACTACACGACCGTCGACGACAGCTGGCGCGCCGACAAGATCTGGCGGCACCGGCTCGGCACCACGCAGGCCGAGGACGAGCTGGTCCACGACGAGACCGACGGCCGCTTCTGGGTCGGGGTGGGCCGCACCCGCAGCGACCGCTTCCTGGTGATCGCGTCGGGGTCGAAGTCGACCTCGGAGTACCGCTACCTCGACGCCGACGACCCGGACGCCGGCTGGCGGGTCTTCGCCGAGCGGCGCGAGGGCCTGGAGTACTCCCTCGACCACGCGGTGCTCGCCGGCGAGGACGTCTTCCTGGTCCTGCACAACAACACCGGACCCGACTTCGAGCTCGCCACCGCGCCGGTCGCGCCGACTCCCGCGGAACAGTGGCGGCCGCTGGTCGCGCACGACCCCGCCGTACGCCTCGAGGACGTCGACGCGTTCGCCGGCCACCTCGTCGTGCACCAGCGCAGCGAGGGCCTGACCCAGCTGCGCATCCTCGAGCTCGGTGACGAGGGCGTCACCGACGACTACCTCGTGGAGTTCGACCAGGAGATCTACACCGTCGGGGCGGCCGGCAACCCGGGCTTCGCCCAGCCGGTGCTCCGGCTCGGCTACACCTCGATGGCGGTCCCCTCCTCGGTCTACGACTACGACGTGCGCAGCCGCGAGCTCACGCTGCTGCGCCGCGCCCCCGTGCTCGGCGGCTACGACCCGGCCGACTACGAGGAGCACCGCCTCTGGGCGAGCGCCGAGGACGGCGAGCGGGTGCCGATCTCGATCGTCGCGAAGCGCGGCTCCCGGGACACTCCCCTCGATTCTGGGGCGGGCACCGGCCCCGTGCCGGTGCTGCTCTACGGGTACGGCGCCTACGAGACCTCGATCGATCCCTACTTCTCGATCGCCCGGCTCTCGCTGCTCGACCGGGGCGCCGCGTTCGCGATCGCCCACGTGCGCGGCGGCGGCGAGATGGGCCGGCGGTGGTACGACGAGGGCAAGCTCAGCCAGAAGAAGAACACGTTCTCCGACTTCGTCGCCTGCGCGCGCCACCTGGTCGACACCGGCTGGACCACCCCGGACCGGCTGGTCGCCGAGGGCGGCAGCGCCGGCGGCCTGCTCATCGGCGCGGTCGCCAACCAAGCGCCCGAGCTGTTCGCGGGGTTCGTCGCCGAGGTGCCCTTCGTGGACGCACTGACCTCGATGCTCGACGCCAGCCTGCCGCTGACCGTGCCGGAGTACGACGAGTGGGGCAACCCCGAGGCCGACGCGGAGGTGTACGACTACCTCGCGTCGTACTCGCCGTACGACAACGTGGCCGCGGTCGACTACCCGCCGATCCTCGCGGAGACCTCGCTCAACGACACCCGGGTGCTCTACGTCGAGCCCGCCAAGTGGATCGCACGGCTCCGCGCGACCGCGGTCGGGCGACGAGACTTCCTGCTGCGCACCGAGATGGCGGCCGGCCACGGCGGGGTCTCGGGGCGGTACAAGGCCTGGCACGACCGCGCGTTCGCCCTGGCCTGGATCCTCGATCGGATGGGGCTGGCGGACCTCCCGCTGCAGAGCCAGGCCAGGGTCGCCCCCTGAGAAGTCCCTGAGAGTACCGGCCGGACGCAACTCCGCAGGCCGCTCACACGTCATTCGGATTGAGAAGTTCAACGTTTGACCAGGGAATCCACTGGTCACCGTGGACGTTGTAAGGGACGTGTGGAGGCGCAGTGGCGCCGTTCACGTGAGATTGGAGGGCGACCCATGGCTACACGCACCGCTGTATCCGCCGGCACTCGCGAGATCGAGGGCCGCGACAGCGTCGGCCTGTACCTCGACGAGATCGCCCGCAACCCACTGCTCGACGCCGCGAGCGAGGTGGAGCTCTCCAAGGCGATCGAGGCCGGCCTGATGGCCGAGCACCTGCTCGCCGAGGGCCGGGTGGGCCGCAAGAAGGGCGGCGCCCCGATGTCGGCCTCCGTGGAGGAGCTCGAGTGGCTCGCCGAGGAGGGCCGCAAGGCCGTCGACACGTTCATCACCGCCAACCTGCGCTTGGTCGTCTCGATCGCGCGCAAGTACGGCCGGGCCCAGATGCCGATGCTCGACCTGATCCAGGAGGGCAACACCGGCCTGATCCGGGCGGTCGAGAAGTTCGACTACACCAAGGGCTACAAGTTCTCGACCTACGCCACCTGGTGGGTCCGGCAGGCCATCACCCGCGGCATCGCCCAGCAGGCGCGCGTCGTGCGGCTCCCCGTGCACGTGGTCGAGGAGCTCAACCAGGTCGGCGGCGCCCGCCGTACGCTCGAGCGCCAGCTGGGTCGCGACCCGGAGCCGCGTGAGATCGCCGCGGAGCTCGGCATGGACGTCGACCGGGTCCTCGACCTGATGGCCTGGGGCCGCGAGCACGTGAGCCTCGACTCCCCCGTCGACGAGGACGGCGACACCTCGCTGGGCGACCTGATGGCTCAGGAGACCGCTCCCGGTCCCGACCTGAACTTCATCGACGTCGAGTCCCGCGACCGGCTCAACAGCCTGGTCGGCCAACTCGACGACCGGGCCGCCGACATCATCCGCTCGCGCTACGGCCTGGTCGACGGGCGCCAGCACAAGCTCGCCGACATCGGCGCCAAGCACGGCATCTCCGCCGAGCGGGTCCGCCAGCTCGAGCGCGAGGCCCTCCAGAAGCTCCGCAGGTTGGGCGACCCCGACCTCGCCGCCTGACGACACGTTGACCCGCCCGAAAGTTTCGGGCGGGTCAACGTCGTTGTAGATCTTCGAAGACCTCCGTCACCCGCTGGCGGAGGTCTTCGCGCGTCGCGGTGTTCTCGATGACGTACGTCGCGATCGCCCGCCGCTGCTCGCGCGTGGCCTGGGCGGCGATCCGCGCCTCGGCGTCCTCGCGGGTCATGCCCCGGTCGCGGAGCATCCGCTCGACCTGGGTCTCGTGGGGGGCGTCGACGACGATCACCGCGTCGAAGTCCGCGACCCGACCCGACTCGGCCAGCAGCGGGATGTCGTGGACGACGATCCCGTCCTCCGGGGCGGCCGCCTCGAGCGCGGCGTACCGCTCGAAGACCAGCGGGTGCACGATGCGCTCGAGCAGCTTGCGCTTGGCCTCGTCCTCGAACACGATCCGGCCCACCGCCGCCCGGTCCATCTCGCCGTCCTCGGTGAGGATCTCCGGCCCGAACGCCTCGACGACCTGCTGGAGGCCGGCGGTCCCCTTGGCCACCACCTCCCGCGCCAGCCGGTCGGCGTCGATGACCACCGCACCCAGCTCGGTCAGCATCGCCGACACCGTGCTCTTGCCTGACGCGATGCCGCCGGTGAGTCCCACTCGCATGGGGTCATCCTGCCCGACGTGTCGGCGACTCCGTCCCGACGGGATCCTGGTCGGTGTCGAGTTCGCGGATGGTCGCCGCGGAAGCAACGCCGGATGGGGTGGCGGCTCCGGCGCACGGGGCGGCGGCGTGATGGTGTTCCCGGGCGGGGGTGGTGGCGGGCACCTCGCTGTGGACATCGACTTCTTCATCGCCCCGTTGCCGCCGGCCGGACCTCTCCGGATCGTCTGCGCGTGGCCCAAGCACGACATCACCGACCATGTGACCGAGATGCCCGGGGAGCAGATCGCTGCCGCCGCAGCGCGCGTACACCAACTGTGGCCCCGGCAACCACGCAGCCAGGAGCCCCCGCTGCCCGAGCCGCCGGACGTCGGCCCCGACAGCTGGTTCGCCGGCTGAGCGCTGCTGTACGCGGGGACGCTCAGCCGGTGATCACGACCCGGTCTGCTCTGGTTCGGAGCATGGGCTGTGTCAGGCGACGGACTCGTCGGCCAGGTAGATCTCCATCGGCATCGGTCGTCGGACCACGCGAATCTGGGGCGCGACGCTCGTGTAGACGTGCCCGGTCGGTGTGGTCGTCTCGATCGTGTGGAGATCGGGGTGCCCGTCGGGTCCGGGCCGGGGTCTCGCCCGCCAACCGATGGCCTCCTTGGCGATGTTGCAGGCCTCGCAGTAGCCCTGACCGTTGACGAACGTGGTCGAGCCACCCTCGGCGCGACTCCGGGCGTGGTCGCTATCGGCGATCGGGGCGTCGCACCAGGGGCTCCGGCACCGCCCCTGGTCACGGAGCCCGATCAGGTCGGCCAGGCCGTCGGGGAAGCGCGTGGAGCGGGACTCCGCGGCCACCAGTCGCCCGGTCTCCGGGTGCGTGTAGAGGCGACGCAGAGCGGCCAACCCCTGTTCGTGCGCTTGCCGGATCAGGTGGCGTGCGACCTCGGCTGGGACGGGCCCGTAGCCCGCCACCCAGCCGGGCTCGTCGTCCATGCCGAGCAGCGTGGTGTCGGCCAGCAGGACGTCTGCCCGGACGGGCACCTGGTCGGCGGACGCCTGGCCCGTGACCAGCTCGACGAGCCGGTCGGCCATCAGCTGCCCCTTGCTCCGACCGTCACCGGCTGCGATCTGGGCGAGCGCCCAGGCGTTCAGGGCCGCGTAGGTGGCAACGCCCTGCACGACCGGGAGCAGCGCGCCGAGCCTCATCATCGTGTCGGGTGCCGGCTGAGACGTCACCCGGCGGTCGCCTGCAGCCTGGGCCGAGCGCTTGACGAAGGCCTGCGGGTCGAACCGGTAGGCAAGCTTCTGCACCTCGGCCTCGAGCTGCCGATCGCCGAGCGACTCGAGCCAGGCGGGGTCACCGGCGATCGCCAGGTCGACCCGTCCCCGGTGCTGCGGGGACAGACACTCGGTGTCGCGGGCGATGATCGAAGCCTTGAACTCGGTGATGTGTCCGGCGCGCAGGGCGGAGCGGGTCTCGGGCAGGTCCTGGAGCCGCTTGGCCAGGTGCAGCAGCCGGACGCCGCGGTGATGGGAGACCCGCCGCGCCAACGCGATCTGGGCGGCCACTCCGCGTCCCCGGCGCTCGGCGCGCACCCCGGCGCGGGCTTGCTCGGCCCGCTGCGAGGCATCGAAGGCGACGCTGACCTCCGCCTGAGCACCTTCGAGGACGCACTTGAGCTCCTCGGCCGCACGCAGGAAGTCGATCCGCTCGGCGTCCGTCAGCCCGGCGGCCGACCTGCTCGACACCCGGGCCGCGAACGCGTGGATCTCCGCGGCCGACGGCAGCGCGGCGACAGCTCCGCCGGCGCTCCCCGCCCGACCATGCTGCCCGAGATCTGCCATGTCGACCACGCTAGACGTGGCCACCGACAATGCCCCGCAGCGCGCTGACCTGCGCAGAAGCGTCCGTCTCGACCGGAGCAGATTGCGTGCGACCTGCGGAGGAGCATCCGGATCTGCCGAGATGCAGACGTCAGTTCGGCGATGCGTCGAAACCGGTCATCCGGATGAGCCTGGCCGGTACCCCGGCGACGATGGCGTTGGCAAGCACGTCCTTGGTGACGACTGCGCCCGCTCCCACGATCGCGCCATCACCGATGCTCACGCCGGGAACGACGGTCACGTTGGCTCCGAGCCACACCTTGCGACCGATCACGACCGGCGCAGGAATCATGTCCGCTCGCCTGTCGGGGTCAACACCGTGGTCGAGTGTCGTCAGGGTGCTGCCGTGACCGATGAGCGAGCCGTCCCCGATGGTGATCCCCCCGGTGTCCTGGAAACGACAACCGAGGTTGATGAAGACCCCCTTGCCGAGCGTGAGGTTCTTGCCGAACTCGCTGTAGAAGGGCGGGAAGACGACGACCGACTCGTCCACCGCCTTTCCCGTCAGACGGCCAAGAAGGGTTCGCACCTCATCGGGCGTGCGGTAGCCGGAGTTGATCTCGGCGATGGTCCGCAGCGCGTCCTGGGCAGCCCTGTGCATGAACGCGTGTGCCTCCGAACCACCCTCGATCATCGCGCCGCTGTCCACGTGGTGCAGGAAGTCCTGTAGCTCCATCCATCGGATCCTGCCACGGCAGCACGAGCGCACTGAAGCGTTCGGATCTGCGCGATCCGTGCGCTTCTCCTTGTTATGCCGATGATCGGATGCCGTCAGTGAGTTGGCCTGATACCGACCCGCCACCGCGGAGGCTTGGTGAGAAGCACGTCGGCACATGCACGACCGGATGTGAGCCAGGTGACCTTTTGACTTCAAGTACTTGAAGTTCCTACCGTGGTTGGAGTGAGCACACGGGCCGCACAGCACACGTACACGATCAAGGAAGCAGCCTCCCTGACCGGTCTTCCGGCCAGCACCCTGCGGTACTACGAGTCGATCGGGGTGATCCCGCCCGTGAGCCGGGGCGCCAGCAGCAAGCACCGGGTCTATGACGAGAGCGACCTGGACCAGCTCATGTGGGTCGCTTGCCTGGCGGCTACCGGGATGTCGGTCGGCGACATGAAGAAGTACGTCGCGAACGGGCAGCTGGGTGCGTCGGCGGCACGCGAGCAGATTGAGCTGCTCAGCGGGCAGCAGCGCAGGCTCGCCCTCGAGGCGGAGCACATCGCGCTCCGACAGCGCTACGTGGCGCTGAAGATCGACTACTGGCACGCGACCGACGCTGGCGACGACGCCCGGGCGGAGCTGCTGTCCGGCGAGGCGCGCAAGCTGGCCGACGACCTCAAGCGGGCCGGCAAGCACTGACCGCCGTCGCGTCCACCACTCCGTGGTCGGCGCGGCAGGAGCCCCACGCCGTACTGGCACCTGGGGCGGTCCTCCGGCGCGCGAACAGACCATCACCACGAAGGAAGGCGTCACCATGAAGTTCACCCAGAGCGGCGGGCAGACCGCTCGCGGACCGGCGGACTGGTTCACCGGCACCGTCTACATCGACGGCATCCGCAACCCCGACGAGCAGTCAGCCGTCGGCTGCGCCCACGTCCGCTTCACCCCGGGCGCCCGGACCGCCTGGCACAGCCACCCCAGGGGCCAGACCCTCTACGTCACCGACGGGATCGGCTACGTCGCCCGCCGCGGCGGGGAGATCCAAGTGATCCGCCCCGGTGACGTGGTCTACATCGAGCCGAACGAGGAGCACTGGCACGGCGCCACCCCCGACCGGTTCATGGCACACGTCGCCATCCAGGAAGCCGACGCCGACGGCCAGGTCGTCACCTGGCTCGACCACGTCAGCGACCAGGAGTACGGAACCTGACCGGCTCAGCCCACCCGCCCCCCCACCCGAACGAAGGAACACCTCCCATGCGCGTCAACGCCTACGCCGCCCCCGCGGCCGGCCAACCACTGACCCCGACCACCATCGAACGCCGCGACGTCGGACCCAACGACGTCCTCATCCAGATCCAGTACGCCGGCATCTGCCACTCCGACATCCACACCGTCAACGGAGACTGGGGCCCCCAGCCCTTCCCAGTCGTTCCCGGTCACGAGATCGTCGGCGTCGTCACCGAGGTCGGATCCGCCGTGGTCAGGCACGAGGTCGGCGCTCGCGTCGGCGTGGGCTGCATGGTCAACTCGTGCGGCCAGTGCACCAACTGCAAGAACGGTGACGAGCAGTACTGCCTCAACGGCATGGTCGGCACGTACGCCGTCACTGACCGCGACGGCACCACCACCCAGGGTGGCTACTCCACCCACGTCGTGGTCGACGCCGACTTCGTGCTCTCGGTGCCCGAAGCACTCGACCCCGCCGCCGCGGCACCGCTGCTGTGCGCGGGCATCACGACGTACTCCCCGCTGCGGCGCTGGGGGGCCGGCCCCGGCAAGAAGGTCGCCGTCGTCGGACTCGGCGGCCTTGGACACATGGCCGTCAAGATCGCCTACGCCCTCGGGGCCGAGGTCACCGTGCTGTCCCAGACCCTGAAGAAGCAGCAGGACGGCCTGCGCCTCGGCGCCGATGACTACTACGCCACCAGCGACCCCGACACCTTCAAGCAGCTCGCCGGCCGGTTCGACCTCATCGTCAACACGGTCAGCGCCCACATCGACGTCGACGCCTACCTCGGGCTGCTCGCAGTGGACGGAACCCTGGTCAACGTCGGCGCACCGGCGGAGCCGCTCAGCGTGAACGTGTTCTCGCTCATCAGCTCCCGCCGCTCGTTCGCCGGCTCCATGATCGGCGGGATCGCGCAGACCCAGGAGATGCTCGACTTCTGCGCTGAGCACAACATCGGCTCCGAGGTCGAGGTCATCGCCGCCGACCAGATCAATGAGGCCTACGAACGCGTCCTGGCCTCCGACGTCCGCTACCGGTTCGTCATCGACACCAGCACCCTGGTCTGACATCTGCTTGCCAAGGGCGCCCGTCCGACCGTTCTGGACGGGCGCTCGGCACATTCGTAGCGCACGCCATCAAGCCATCAAGGTGTGCGGGCGGGCGCCTGGTCACCCTCACAAGTGGTCTGCCTGGCGACCCCCCGACGGCGGCACAGGAACATCCGCTCATGCCGCGACCCGAGCGAGCGGACATGCCGATGACAGGGACGCGCACTTCAGGTTTCCGAGACTTCAGTGGGGTCGGCAGGGCCGAGCCGCCGCCATCGAAGGTCACCGTGCTCATACTCCATAGCTGTCGTGAATGAGGTGATCGGGCGCTTGCTCGCTTCACTCTGCTTGAAGCGCAACCCATGGTCATCTCGGAGGTTGACCAGACCCTCGAACTTCTCTCCGGGCATCAGGGATGCCGACTCCCAGATGATGTGATCAGCCACAGACACTCGCGCCTTCGTCGCCGGCTCACGCGAGGCATTCTCAGCAGTCACCCACAACGACTTCATCGTGAACTCGGGATCGACGCCGATGCCGCCTCCCCCGTGTACCTCATAGCGCACGAAACCTGCCTGTCGAGCCCGCTCCCGTGCAGTCCGCTCCTTCTCGTCTGCGGCCCGCTTGGCCTCGGCAGCAGTTTCTCGTTCGCGGTGCCGCGCTTCGGCGGTAAATGACCTGGCGGCGTAGATGACCGCTGCGATCGTCCCGAGGCCTCCAACCCACGTGCCGGCTGCTTCGACGGACCCGGGATCGATTCCAGTGCCGATCAGGTAGCCCCCTGTCGCGCCGACTAGAAGCCCGCAGGCTCCTACAGCAACTCGCGACCAGCCCATAGCGAACCTCATCCGAACAGAGACCGGAACGGCATGATGCCCTGCCTACTCGTCAAGGATGGTGTCACTGAGCAAGGAGTCACGCGACCAGACATGCCGCGAGACGCGCCGGATCGTCGACGCCCGAGCGTCCGCCCCCGCAGGAGGGCCACTACGCTCGTCCGGATCTGCCGCGATGGGTGCCGACGCCGGGCACACACGAACGCCCCTGCGCTCGCTCAACCGCGCACGATCGCCATCGTCTCGCCAGTGGCCGGTCTGTCCGCCGACGCGTCATGACCCGCCAGATCCTCGCCCCCGGGGCCACGGCCTTCGGCACCTCGGCACCTTGGCACTGACGCTGACGGCTTCGTGGTTCCGGCAGATGCGTCTCAGCTGACGGCGACCGCTGCCGGCCGACGCAGACGGTGCACGACCGCACCGAGCACGAGCCCGATGGCGGCGGGGATGAACAGCACCAAGGCGAAGAACACGAAGCCGTCGCTCAGCTCGGTCGAGAGGTCCCGGTCGTCGGTGAGGGCGAGCGCGACCGGGATCCCGACGGCGGTGACCGCGGACGTGAGCACCCAGGTGAGCAACGCCTCGACCAGTCCGCGGCGTACGCCGTCGACCACCGCCCACCCGAGCGCGATCCCCACCAGGATCAGGAACGCCAGCAGCCCGGCACCGAGCGCGTCGGTGCTCTCGCTGCGAGCGATGGCCGCCACGTAGGCGGCGATCACCACGACGATCGCCACGGAGCGGAGCAGGGCAGCGACGAGCACACGGGGAAGCGACATCCGCACAGCCTCCCGGACCGGGGCCGCCGCGTCCGGCGAACGCCTCAGAAGCCACGGGAGACCCTGCCGCCCCCGGAGTGGCTCGAGCCGCCGCGCGCCCTGTGCGGAGCGCGACGAGCCCGACGGCTTACCACCGATGGTAAAGATTCGCCCCGCCGTGCTTCCACACCTCATCCGGGCGACCGGCCGACCGATGGGAACGTCAATCGATCCGCGAACCCTCGAGGTGACCGGCTCGCCTCTCGGGCGACGTACGCACCGCCGACCCAGGAGACCACCATGAGCGGCCCCACCTCCCAGCCCACCACCAGCACCACGAAGTCCGGCCTGGGCTTGCTGCGGTGGTTCGACGACCGCCGGCTCCGCACCAAGGTGCTCGCGGTGTCCCTGATCGGCATCCTGCTCGCCGGCACCATCGGTCAGCTGGCGATCGTACAGATGGGCAAGATCGCCGATGAGGCGGCGGCGATCAAGACCGACGGGCTGGAGCCCGTCGGCTACGTCAACACGGTGCGCCGGGCGTTCCTGCAGACCCGGGTCGACGCGCTGGCGGACGAGCTGCAGACCACCGACGGTCCTGCCCACGACGCCTACCTTGCAGACGTCGAGGCCATGGACAAGGCGCTCGCCAGCTTCGGCGACCACGTCACGCTGAGCAAGGCGGAGCAGAGCGCGTTCGCCGAGTTCCAGACCAACTGGAAGACCTACACGGAGCTCGCCAGCGGCAAGATCCTCGAGCTGGCCCGGGCGCGCGACTGGACGGGGCTGGACGCGCTGCGACAGAAGGAGGTCGCGCCGATCGCGACCGCACTCAACGACACGCTGACCGGGTTCGAGGACGCGATCGCCGCCGAGGCGGCGACCGCGGTCGAGCACGCGCAGACGACCTACACGAGTGCCCGCACGATGGTCTACATCGAGCTGGTGATCGGTCTCCTCCTCACCCTGGTGCTGTCCCTGTTCGTCGCGCGACGGATCACCAGGCCCATCGACCAGACCGCGACCGCGCTGAGGGGGCTTGCCGAGGGCGAGCTGACCCAGCACCTCGACCTGGACTCCAAGGACGAGGTCGGCCAGATGGCGATCGCGCTCAACACCGCCAGCAGCCGGCTCGCAGGGGCGATGTCGGACATCGCCGCGAACGCCGAGACGCTCGCCTCGGCGTCGCAGGAGCTGTCGAGCGTCTCGGGGCAGATGTCGGGATCCGCCCAGGAGTCCGCGGCACAGGCAGGCCTGGTGTCCAGCGCCGCAGACCAGGTCTCGCGCAACGTCCAGACCGTTGCCGCCGGCACCGAGGAGATGTCCGCCTCGATCCGCGAGATCGCCCAGAACGCCACCGGCGCCGCCACGATCGCCACCGACGCGGTGCACGTCGCCGAGTCCGCCAACGCGACCGTCGCCAAGCTGGGTGACTCCTCCTCGGAGGTCGGCAACGTGATCAAGGTGATCAACTCCATCGCCGAGCAGACCAACCTGCTCGCCCTCAACGCCACCATCGAGGCCGCTCGCGCCGGCGAGGCCGGCAAGGGATTCGCGGTGGTCGCCAACGAGGTCAAGGAGCTCGCGCAGGAGACCGCCCGCGCCACCGAGGACATCAGCCACCGCATCGAGACGATCCAGAGCGACACCGGTGCCGCGGTCGCGGCCATCAGCGAGATCTCGGCCATCATCGCCCGGATCAACGACGCCCAGACCACGATCGCCTCCGCGGTCGAGGAGCAGACCGCGACCACCAACGAGATGGCGCGCAACGTCGCGGAGGCTGCCAGCGGCTCCACCGACATCGCCGCGAACGTCACCGGGGTGGCGCAGTCCGCCAACGACACCACGCTCGCCGCCGAGAGCACCAGCCAGGCAGCCGAGGAGCTGGCCCGGATGGCCGCGACGATGCAGCAGCTGGTCGGGCGGTTCCGCTACTAGTGCCGCGTCCCAGAAGTTCTTGGGCGCTTCGCGCCCCCATGGCACGCACCTCGCTGCGTTGCCGACGCTTGCGAGACGAGCGGGTATGGCGGCGCGCCGGCGCCTGGCGATGCACCCACCCTGAGAACGCCAACCGATCAACAACTTCCGAGACGCGGCACTAGCGGCTGGTGCCGGCCGACGGCGCGGTGGTCACGGCCGCGTCGTCGGCACCGGCCGCCGTCGCCCGGCACACCTCGGCCCACGGGGTCGGTTCGAGGCCCAGCTCGCGGGTGATCGCGCTGGAGTCGAGCACGTAGGGCCGCTCGAACTGGTAGACGGTCTCCCGCATCTCCCGCAGCAGCGGCACGAACCTGCCGCCGACGCTCAGCAGCGCCCTCGGCCAGACCCGTACGGTGACCGGCTCTCTGCCGGCCGCCCGGCAGACATCGGCGACAGCCTCGGCCTGGGTCCGAGGGGCGTTGGTCGGCGCGTGCCACACCCGTCCCCACGTCTGCGGAGCCTGTGCGACCGCCGCGAGCGCACGGCCCATGTCGCGCACGTCGGTGAACGAGTGCGGCTGGTCGGCACGGCCGAAGACCCGCACGCTCTTGCCGGACAGGGCACGCGGCGTCACCTGCGGGATGTGCGCGTTGCTGACCGACGGACCGACGTAGTCCGAGCCACGCACCTCCACGGCGTGGATCCGGCCGGCCTCGTGGGCGGCGAGGGCGTCGGCCCACATCCCGGCGCGGATCCGGGCCTTGGTGCCGGTCGCGGCATCGGGCATGGTCTCGACCATCGGAGCGTCCACCGGACCGTAGCCGTACAGGCAGGACGCGGTCACCAGCGTGGCGCCGGTGCGCTCGGCGGCCTCGAGGAACGCGGCCGCGACCGGCGGCCAGTACGTCGGCCACACCGTGTACGACGGAGGGTTGATGCAGTTGTAAAGCGCGACCGCGCCGGTCGCGAGCTCGGTGAGCCGCTCAGTGTCGGCGGCGTCCGCGGCGTCCCGGCGGACGCCCGGGATGGCCGGCCCCTGACCCGAGCGGCTGACGAGCAGGACGTCGTGCCCCTCCGAGGCGAGCTGGACGGCGGTGGCGCGGCCGACCGGGCCGGCACCGACGATCACGTGGAGATCGGACATGGTTCCTCCTGAAGTCTGGGCCGAGAGCACTGCTCTCTGTTCTGGATCAACCGTGACACGAACGGCCATCCAAATCAAGAGCAGTGCTCTCGTTTGTTGTCAACGCTCTCGTCGTGGGGCACGATCACGACATGGCGCCCTCCGCATCCCGCACCGCACGCGACCTGGCCCGGGCCGAGATCACCCAGGCGATCCAGGAGACCGCCCGTCGGCACCTGGCCGAGGTCGGCCCCGCCGCCCTCTCGCTGCGCGCCATCGCGCGCGACGTCGGGATGGTCTCCTCCGCGGTCTACCGGTACTTCCCCAGCCGCGACCACCTGCTCACAGCGCTGATCGTGGAGGCCTACGACGAGATCGGCGCGGCCGTCGAGGCCGCGGACACCGGCGTACGCCGGCGGGGTGACCTGGCCAAGCGCTTCACCGCCGTGTGCCACGCGATCCACGACTGGGCGCGCGCCCACCCGCACGAGTACGCGCTCCTCTACGGCTCTCCGGTGCCGGGCTACGCGGCGCCGGACACGACGATCCCCTCCGCCGCACGGGTCCCGGGGACGCTGATGCGCATCGCCGAGGAGTCCGAGCGCGCCGGCCAGGCGCTGGGTGCGCCTTCGCGCGTGATGAGTGCCAAGGCGCGTCGTGCCCTGGGTGGCATCCGACCCGCCCTCGAGGTGACGATGAGCGACGAACGACTGGTTCGCTGGCTGATGGCCTGGGAGACGGTCTTCGGGCACACTTCCCTGGAGCTCTTCGGGCACATGCACCGCGGGATCCTCGACTACGAGGCCCACTTCACCCAGGTCACCAGCCAGCTGGCGGCCGACCTGGGGCTGTCCGGCTGATCAGCGGGCACCGCTGACTAGTCTGGGCCCGTGGACCACGTCGAGCTGCGGGAGGGATCCCGGGTCGCGCTCCTGGTGCCGGGATCGCTCGACTACCTCGACCTGGTGATGTCGCTGCTGGCCGCCGGGATGTTCCCGATCCCGCTGGACCCCCGGCTGACGGCCTACGAGCGCGAACGGATCCTCGGCGGGCTCGAGCCCCACCTCGTCGTCGAGACCGCGGACCAGGTGACGGCGATGGTCGCCAACACGCCCGACCGGTTCCGCAGGGCACTCCCGCGCGCCCGACCGATGCACGTCACCAGCGGCACGACCGGGACGCCGAAGGGCGTCTACTCCGGACTCCTCTCCGACGAGGACGCCGCGGCGCTGGTCGCCGAGGAGCGCGACCTGTGGGGGTTCACCGACACCGACGTCAACCTCGTGCTCAGCCCGCTGTACCACTCCGCTCCCCTGCGCTTCGCGATGGGCACCGCGCTCGCGGGAGGTCGCGTCGTCGCCCCCGGGGCCTTCGACCCTGCGCTCATCACCGAGGCGATCGGGCGTGAGCGGCCGACCACGATGTTCTGCGTGCCGGCCCACCTGCAGCGGCTCTTCGCCCATTGGGACGCCCTGTCCGCGGCAGGGAGCGAGTGGCCCGACCTGTCCAGCTTCCGGCTGGTCGCGCATGCCGGCGCGCCGTGCCCGCCGGCGCTCAAGCGGCGGTTGATCGAGGCGTTCCCCGACGGCTCGACGTGGGAGTTCTACGGCTCGACCGAGGGCCAGTTCACCGCCTGCCGCAGCGAGGAGTGGCTCGAACGCCCCGGGACCGTGGGCCGGGCGCGGCCGGGCCGCACCCTGTCCACCGACCCCGACGGCACGATCTGGTGCGCGGTGCCGCCGTACGCCCGCTTCGAGTACCTCGGAGACCCCGAGAAGACCTCGGCGGCGTGGCGGGTCCTGCCTGACGGGCAGAGCGCCTTCACCGTCGGTGACCTCGGCCGGCTCGACGAGGACGGCTACCTATACCTCGACGGACGCCGCGAGGACCTGCTGATCACCGGTGGCGTGAACGTCTATCCCCTCGAGGTCGAGAACACCCTGCGCGAGCACCCCGCCGTCGAGGACGTCGCGGTGTACGGCGTCCCCGACGAGCGCTGGGGCCAGCGCGTGTGCGCCGCCGTCGTCGGCGACGTCAGCGCGGCCGAGCTCGACGCGTTCGCGCGCGAGCGGCTGGCCCCGCCCAAGCGCCCCAAGGACTACACCTTCATCACCGAGCTCCCGAGGACACTCACCGGAAAGGTGCTTCGGGAGCAGCTGGCCCGCTAGCCGGCGAACCGGCGCCGGTACTGCTGCGGGCTCAGGCCACGCACCCGGCCGAAGTGGTGGCGCAGGGTGGCGGCGTTGCCGAAGCCGACCTCGTCGGCGATCCAGTCGATCGAGTGGTCGGTGCGCTCGAGCAGCTCCTCGGCGGCCTGGACCCGCTGGCGGGTCACCCACGAGTGCGGGGTGGTGCCGGTCTCGGCCCGGAACCGGCGGGCGAACGTGCGGGGCGACATGTGGCTGCGCCGCGCCAGGGCCTCGACCCCGAGGTCGTCCCCGAGGTTGGCGACGATCCACTCCAGCAGCGGACCGAGGGTCTCGGCGTCGCAGTCGGGCACGGCACGGGCGATGAACTGCGCCTGTCCCCCGTCGCGGTGCGGGGACACGACGATCCGCCGAGCGGTCGTCGCGGCCACCTTGGTGCCGAACTGCTCGCGCACCAGGTGCAGGGAGGCGTCGATGCCGGCCGCGGACCCGGCTCCGGTGAGGACGTTGCCGTCGTGGCAGTAGAGAACGTCGGGCCGGACGTCAGCCTCGGGGTACGTCGCCGCGAGCCGGTCGGTGAAGCGCCAGTGCGTCGTGCACTCCCGGCCGTCGAGCAGGCCCGCCGCACCCAGCTCGAAGACCCCCGAGCAGTGGGCGTAGATGATCGCGCCACGGTCGTACGCCGCTCGCACGGCCTCCAGGACCGCCGGATCGTGCTGGAGGTAGTCGTACTTCGGGCTCAGGCAGACCAGGTCGGCGTCCTCGACGGCCTCCAGGCCTCGCTCGACGACCAGGTCGTAGTCGGAGCGCCCCCGCACGCGCCCCGGCCGCGGTGTGCAGACCCGGAAGTCGAAGACGGGGTTGTCGTCCTCGGGGTGGTAGGGCTCTCCCCACACCTCGACCAGCGAGCCCAGCCCGAACGGCTCGGCCCCGTCCTGCACCACCACGGTCACCTTGTGCACCGGGCCATCCTGACGGATGCGTGGCAGGAAATCAACGAACCATGACTTTCCTGCCAGTGGTGGCAGGATCACGCTGCGAGCATGATTTCTGCCATGACCTCGCTCATCATCCTCATCGCCATGGTCGCCGGCTTCGCCGCCCTGGTGCGCTACGCCCGCCACGACCGGTTCGCCGGTCCGGCCGTCCGGCTCTGCCACCGCGACGGCCTCGCCTGCACCGCCCCCGCCCCGCTGCGCCCCTGAACCCGGAAAGCCCGAAGGCCCGGTCACCTCGCGGTGACCGGGCCTTCGTGCGTTCAGATCGCTACCGGGTGATCAGTTGCCGCCGGTGAGCTTCTCGCGGAGCGCCTGAAGCGCCTCGTCGGAAGCCAGCGAGCCGCCGGTCTCGGCGGTCTCGGTGTCGTCGCCACCGCTGGAGTACGACGTGGCCTCGCCCGCCTCGACCTCGGCCTTGGCGGCCTCGGCCTGCTGCTTGACGTGGGCCTCCCAGCGGGCGTGAGCCTTGGCGTACTGGTCCTCCCAGATCGCGCGCTGCTCGTCGAAGCCCTCGAGCCACTCGCCGGTCTCGGGGTCGAAGCCCTCGGGGTAGACGTAGTTGCCCTGCTCGTCGTAGGTCGCCGCCATGCCGTACAGCGTGGGGTCGAAGTCCTCGACGTCGGAGGCGGTCGCGGTCTCGTTGGCCTGCTTGAGCGACAGCGAGATGCGGCGACGCTCGAGGTCGATGTCGATGATCTTGACCATGACGTCGTCGTTGACCTGGACGACCTGCTCGGGGATCTCGACGTGACGCTCGGCGAGCTCGGAGATGTGCACCAGGCCCTCGATGCCCTCCTCGACGCGGACGAACGCACCGAACGGCACCAGCTTGGTGACCTTGCCGGGCACGATCTGGCCGATCTGGTGGGTCCGGGCGAAGTGCTGCCAGGGGTCCTCCTGCGTCGCCTTGAGCGACAGCGAGACCCGCTCGCGGTCCATGTCGACGTCGAGCACCTCGACGGTGACCTCGTCGCCGACCGCGACGACCTCGGAGGGGTGGTCGATGTGCTTCCAGGACAGCTCGGAGACGTGGACGAGACCGTCGACGCCGCCGAGGTCCACGAACGCACCGAAGTTGACGATCGAGGAGACGACGCCCTTGCGGATCTGGCCCTTCTGGAGCTGGGTCAAGAAGCCGTGGCGAACCTCGGACTGGGTCTGCTCGAGCCAGGCACGGCGCGACAGGACCACGTTGTTGCGGTTCTTGTCGAGCTCGATGATCTTGGCCTCGAGGGTCTGACCGACGTAGGGCTGCAGGTCGCGCACGCGGCGCATCTCGACCAGCGAGGCGGGCAGGAAGCCGCGCAGGCCGATGTCGAGGATGAGTCCACCCTTGACGACCTCGATGACGGTGCCCTCGACGACGCCGTCCTCCTCCTTGACCTGCTCGATCGTGCCCCAGGCGCGCTCGTACTGGGCGCGCTTCTTGGACAGGATCAGGCGGCCTTCCTTGTCCTCCTTCTGGAGAACCAGTGCCTCGACCTTGTCACCCACGGAAACGACCTCGGAGGGGTCGACATCGTGCTTGATCGAGAGCTCGCGAGACGGGATGACGCCTTCGGTCTTGTAACCGATGTCGAGCAGGACCTCGTCCCGGTCGACCTTGACGATGGTGCCATCCACGATGTCACCGTCGTTGAAGTACTTGATGGTCGCGTCGATCGCCGCGAGGAAGTCCTCTTCAGAACCGATGTCGTTGATCGCGACCTGGGGCGCGTCGCCCATCGGATCGAACATGGCGGGAAGAGTCGAGATGGTGCTCGTCATAAGGGAGGTTGTTCCTTGGGTGGATAGGAGTCGTGCGGACACGGCGAAGGTCCTTTTCACCAACCACGGGGTGGAAAGCGAGCGCGTGTCCGCTCCGTCTGGGACGCGGGCAGACCTCCGGCGCACCCTGAAGACTACGCGGCGCGTGTGAACTACGTCCAACCCACGACGACGCGGACTCTCCTCTCGTCCGTGCCCGCGGCTGGCGTGTCGGGGCTCCGCCCCGCCACGCCGGCCGCGGATGCGACCTGGCTGAGTCGTCCGACGGTGTGGTTGCGGTAGGCGCGTGGGCTGCGGTTAGGCTCCGGGACGTGGAGAACCATCCTCCGGTGCGGGTCGAGCGACGTCCCGTGACCGAGGACGAGTCCCGGCGGGCCAACGGCCCCGACTGGGACCGTTACGCCGACGAGTACCAGTCCACCCACGGGGAGTTCCTCGGCGACGTCGGGTTCGTGTGGGGGCCAGAGGGGTTCACCGAGGCCGAGGCCGGGGTGCTCGGCGACGTGGCGGGCCGCGACGTCCTCGAGGTCGGCTCCGGCGCCGGTCAGTGCTCACGCTGGGTGCGCAGCCAGGGTGGCCGTGCCTACGGCCTGGACCTGTCCTTCCGTCAGCTGCAGCACTCCCGGCGGATCGACCAGGACACCGGCATCGCCGTGCCCTCGGTCGTGGGGACCGCCACCGCGCTGCCGTTCGCGGACGGCTCCTTCGACGTGGTGTTCTCCTCGTTCGGGGCGCTCCAGTTCGTCAGCGACATCGCCGACGCGGTCGCGGAGACCGCCCGGGTGCTGCGTCCCGGTGGGCGCTACGCGTTCTCGATCACCCACCCGACCCGGTGGATGTTCCCCGACGACCCGACCGAGGCCGGACTCCTGGCGAGCCAGTCCTACTGGGACCGCACGCCGTACGTCGAGGTCGACGACGCGACCGGACAGGTGTCCTACGTCGAGCACCACCGCACGCTGGGCGACTGGGTCGCGCTGCTGGCCGGCCACGGCTTCGTGATCACCGACCTGCTCGAGCCCGAGTGGCCCGAGCACCACGAGCGCGTGTGGGGCGGCTGGTCGGGGACCCGGGGGCGCTACACCCCCGGGACCGCGATCTTCGGCGCCCGACTGGGCTGAGCTAGCTCGCCGCGCCGGCCATCTCGCGCTTGCGGCCCGCGCCGTCGCCGCCGGAGGCGGAACGACGAGCGGTGAGCAGCAGCGCCAGCCCGGCAAGCACGCAGAGCCCGCCGCCGGCGAACCCGACGATCGGCATCCAGACGGTCATCGTGTCGAGCATCCGCATGTTGGTCCTGGCGTCGTCGGCGAACTGCTTGATCTGGTCGTCGGTGAAGCCGATCTTGAGGTCCAGCACCTGGGTGCCGTCGGTCAGGTAGCGCTGCTGGTCCTGGGTCTGCTGCTGGATCGCACCGGTCTTGGGCTCGACCCAGATCTCGATCTTGTTGTCGTAGGTGCCGTCGATGCCCTTGGCGATCTCGATCGGCGCGTCGGTGATCGTGGCCTCGTAGACGTAGCAGTCGACGCCCGCCAGCGTGTCGGTGCGCTCGAAGACCGCGTTAACCGCGTGACCGGCGGTGCCGTCCCAGAGCGGGTAGGTCTTCTTCTGCGCGTCGAACGGCCACTTGTTCATCAGGCCCTCGTGGGGCGTGGCGTCGGCCGGCAGGTAGTCGGTGTCGTTCACAGCGAGCGCGGTCACCCGGTCGGTGGCGAACACGTCGGTGCTCGCGTCGACCAGCCGCGGGTCGTCGCCGTCAACGCAGTTCGGGGCGTTGTCGATGTCCATCACGACGCAGGTGGTCTGCACCCAGCTGACGACGTCGGCGTCGGAGGCGTCGGAGTCGGTCTTGGTGATGCTCTCGACCTTGACCGGCACGGGCTCCGTCGGGAACTCACTCGTCGCCGGGTCGAGCTTCCTCACGGTGCCGTCCAAGTGCGTGACCTGGTCGACGTTCAGGGGCGTCTTCTCGACCATTCCCGGCGCCCAGACCTGGGCGAGCAGACCGCCCACGAGCAGAAAGGCGCCGACCCCGAGCAGCACGAGCCCGAACCACTTACGCTTCACGTCCCCTCCCAAGGATGTTGCGAACCGGTGCACCGTAGCAGTACTCACGGGTAGAAATGCGGCGTCCGTCACACTCGTCTCCGAAAATTGTCCTGCGCCGTGTGACACACTCCCGGCGTGCTGCGCCGTCCCGACCGCTTCGTCCTCGCGGGCGTGGGGCTCGTGCTGGTGCAGCTGGTGTTCCGGGGCTGGGCGCTGGCGGGGTCGTGGTTCTACTTCGACGACCTGGCGTTCATGTCACGCGCCGCGAACCAGCCGTTCGACGTCGACTACCTGACCGAGTCCTACGGCGGGCACCTGATGCCGGCGGGCTTCGCGCTGGCGCGTCTGCTCAACGACCTGGCGCCGTTCGACTGGCTGCCCTGGGCCGCCTCGCTGCTGCTCCTGCAGGCCCTGGCCGGCTTCGGGATGCTCCGTCTGCTGCTCTCGATGTTCGGCCACCGGTGGCTGGTGATCGCGCTCCTGGCCGGCTACCTCGCCTACGTCTTCACCCTGTCGGCCGGGATCTGGTGGGCCGCCGGCATCAACCAGCTCCCGCTCCTGATCTCGTTCGCGTTCGGCCTGCACGCCTTCGTGACCCACCTGCGGACCCGCCGAGTCCGTTCGCTGGTCGCCGCACTGCTGTGGACCGTCGTCGGGCTCGCGTTCTACGAGAAGACCCTGCTGCTGGTCGGGGTCTACGCGATCATCGCCGTCTGCTGGTTCACCTCCGGGACCACGCCGGAGCGCATCCGCGACCTCTGGGACCACTACCGCGTGGCGGTCGTGTCGTTCACCGTCCTCGGCGGCGCCTACCTCGCCGTGTACGTCGCGTACGGCCTCGACTTCTCCCCCAGCGAGTCCACGGGTCAGTCGTGGGGGCCGCTGGCGTGGAACCTGGTGATGGTCGCCTTCGCGACCGCGGTGGTCGGCGGCCCGATCACCTGGCAGTCGATCAACGTCGGGTCGCTGGCCGACCCCTCGACGATCGTGCAGCTCGGGGCCTGGGTGCTGGTCGGCGGTCTCATCTACTACGCCTACCGCACCCGCACGCACAGCCGCCGGGCCTGGCTCCCGCTGGTGTTCACCATGGCCTCGAACATCGTGCTGCTCGCCTCCGCACGCGCCGCCGTCGTCGGACCCGACATCGCACGCGAGTTCCGCTACCAGACCGAGTCGAGTGCCCTCGTGGTGGTGTCGATCGGCCTCGCCTTCATGCCGCTGCTCGGCGCGCGCGAGGTCAACGGCGAGCGGCCCGACGTGCCACGGCCCTACGAGCGGGGACTCTACGTCGCCGCGGCTGTGCTGGCGGTCGTCGCGCTCGCGGGCTACTCCAGCGTGCGGTACGTCGAGCAGTGGCAGGACGGCAACCCCAGCGAGGCGTACTTCGACCACGTCGAGGCTGCACTCGCGGACGCCTCCGCACCCGTGGCGCTCGTGGACGCGGGGGTCCCTCAGACGCTGCTGTGGTCCTACCGCTTCCCCGAGAACATCTACAGCCACGTGTTCCGGGACCTCGACCATGCCGACGCGGCGACCTATCCCAGCACCACGCTGGACAACCTCTTCCTGTTCGACGACGCGGGCCGGCTCGCCCCGGTCGTGATCCCCCCGGTCCGCTCGATGGTCCCGACCGACGGCTGCGGCTACGCCGTACGCCCCGGACGCACGACCACCGTCCCGCTGAACGGGCCGGTCATCGGCGGCGGGTGGTGGATCCAGATGGGTTACGGCAGCCAGCACCCGGTCACCGTGCAGGTCGAGGCCGGAGACCGCACCTACGAGGTGGACCTGCCCCGCGGCCTGCACAACCTCTACTTCGAGGCGGAGGGCGAGTTCAAGCAGGTGCGGCTGAGCGTCGCCGGCGACGACCAGTCCGGCCAGTCCGGCCAGGACCCCGGGCTGTGCGTCGCCACGCTCGACCTCGGGATCCCCGCACCCGTGAGCAGCACCTCATGACCGACACCCGGCTCCACCTGGCGGCGCTGCGGCGCAGTCGCGTCGCGCAAGTGGCCGTCCTGCTCATCGTCGTCCACCTGGCCCACCGCATCTGGATCACCTCGATCTCGTGGTACGTCGGCGACGACTTCGCGTTCATGTCCCGGATGTGGCACGACGGGCCGACCCTGTCGGCGGCTGCGGACCCGTACGCCGGGCACCTGATGCCGGGGGGCATGTACCTCACCTGGCTGGCCGGCGAGATCCACGCCTACGACTTCACGGTCGCGGGCGCGCTGCTCGTCGTGATGCAGGCCGCCGCCGACGTCGGCATGCTCGTGCTGCTCGTGCGGATGTTCGGCCTGCGCGCGGGCATCCTCCCCCCGCTCGCGCTCTACCTCTTCACGGTGTTCTCCACCCCCATGGCCGTGTGGTGGGCCGCGGGGGTCAACCAGGTGCCCCTGCAGGTCGTGCTGTTCTGG
This sequence comes from Nocardia sp. 149-1B, assembly GCF_057747975.1. Taxonomy (NCBI): domain Bacteria; kingdom Bacillati; phylum Actinomycetota; class Actinomycetes; order Mycobacteriales; family Nocardiaceae; genus Nocardia; species Nocardia sp. 149-1B. The sequence goes on along the minus strand of NZ_CM173233.1, from coordinate 1,816,394 downwards.
TCACTCGCCGCCCACGTGTCCTACCTGCGCACCCGTGAGCTGCGCCACCTCGCAGTGACGATCGCCTGGCTGGCCGCCGGGCTCGCGTTCTACGAGAAGACCGTGCTGGTCCTCGGGGTCCTCGGCATCGTCTCGCTGTCCTACTTCGCCACCGGCTCGCTGCGTCACCGGCTGGTCACCATGTGGCGCGACCACCGGCCGGCGGTCCTGGTCCTGGTGCTGCTCGGTGCGGGCTACCTCGTGCTGTACGCCGAGGTCGGCCTCAACTTCAGCGCGTCCGGCGCCGGCAACGACCTGCTCGGCGGCGTCGCGACCAACATGGTGTTCCAGGGCTACGCACCGGCGCTGGTCGGCGGTCCCCTGACCTGGAGCCACCAGGGCCCGGGCTCTCTCCCCGACCCCAGCGCCCTGGTGATCGCGGCCAGCGTGCTGGTGATCGTGCTCGTGCTGCGGGCGATCCACCACGCCCGGCTGCGCAGCCTGCGTGCCTGGTGGCTGCCGGCGTTCTTCCTGACCTGCGACATCGCGCTCGTCCTGGCCGGCCGCGCCACGTTCGTGGGCGACGTGATCGCCCTGGAGCTGCGCTACCAGAGCGAGCTCGGCGCGGTCACGGCGATCGCGCTCGCCTGCGCCACGTTGCCGATCCGGGGTGCCGTCGAGACCGTCGAGCCGCGGTCGGCGAGCCGGCTCGTGGACCACCCCGTGCGAGTCGGTGCCGCGGTCGCCGCGGTCAGCGCCCTGGGCCTGGTCTCGTCGACCCAGTACGCGACGTACTGGAGCTCGCACGCGGAGGCCGAGCCGTACTTCGCCCGGCTGCTGGACCCGGTCCGCGACGCCCAGCACCCGCTGCCGCTCATCGACGCCCCGGTCCCGAACTTCGTGATGTGGGGCCTCGGCTACCCCGCGAACCTCCAGAGCCGGCTCCTGGTGCCGTACGCCGACCAGGTCGACTTCCGCACCTCCGCGATCGACTCGCTGATGATCGCGGGCCCGGACGGGACGGTCGGGCCGGTCGCGGTCCCGGCGACCCGGCGCGCCGAGCCCGGCCCCGACGGCGCGTGCGGCTGGGAGATCCACCGGCGGCCCCTCGAGATCCCGCTGGACGGTCCGGTCGCGTTCGGCGGCTGGTGGGTGCGGATCCACTACCTGGCAGCCGAGCAGACCCCGGCCACCGTGACGGCCGGGACCGCGACGTACGACGTGATCCTGCCGTTCGGGGACCATGTCCTCTACGTGGAGGGCGAAGGCGAGTTCGACAGCGTCTCGCTCTCCCGCGCGTCGCGCACCGCGACCCTCTGCACCAACGACATCACCGTCGGCCACCCGGAGCCGCAGGAGACCCCATGAAGACCCCCGATCGCACGTTCCCCACCCTCAACGCGCTGCGCGCGGTGGGTGCGATCCTGGTCGTGCTCACGCACTCGGCGTTCAACACCGGCCGGATCAACGACGGCTGGACCGGCGCCGCGCTGGCGCGCTTCGACTTCGGCGTGACGCTGTTCTTCGTGCTCTCCGGCTTCCTGCTGAGCCGGCCCTGGTTCCTGGCCGCGGCACTCGGCGAGCACCACCCTTCGGCCCGGCACTACCTGTGGAAGCGGGCCCTGCGGATCCTGCCGCTCTACTGGGTCGTGGTCCTCGTCGCGCTCCTGGTCGACCCGGGCAACGACGGCGCCGGCCTCCAGGAGTGGCTCAGCAACCTCACGCTCACCCAGCTCTACTTCCACGGCCTGCTCCCCAGCTCGCTGACCCAGATGTGGAGCCTGTGCACCGAGGTCGCGTTCTACGTCCTGCTCCCCCTGCTGTGCGTGCTGCTCACCGGGCGGCAGCACCGCGGCCTGGACCTGCGGCGGGTGCTGGTCGGAGCCGCGGTGATCTCGGTGCTCGGGGTGGCCTGGCAGGTCCGGGTCGCGCAGATCCCCGGGCACGAGGGCCACTACGGCCAGTGGCTGTTCGGCTACCTGCCGTGGTTCATGGTCGGCATGGCGTTCGCCGCCTGCTCGGCCGCGCTCACCGCCGACCCCGAGAGCACCCGCGCCGGCCAGGCGTTGGACCGCCTCGGCGCCGACCTGACCGGCTGCTGGATCCTGGCGGCCGCGGTGTTCGCGGTGGCCTGCACCCCGTTGGCCGGACCCCGGCTCCTGCTCACCCCGGGTGCCTGGGAGGCCGGCTCCAAGGTCGTGCTCTACACGGTCGCGGGTGCCTTCTTCGTGCTGCCGCTGGTGTTCGGGCCGGAGCGCGACGGCTGGGTGCGCGAGCGGCTCACCGGACCGGTGCCGACCTGGCTCGGCGACATCTCCTACGGCATCTTCGCGATCCACATGTGCGTGCTCAACCTGGTCTTCCGGATGCTCGACCTGGATGTGTTCACCGGCCGGTTCCTCACCGTCGCCGGGCTCACCCTCGTCATCACCACCGGACTGGCGAGCGCGTCCTTCTACCTGTTCGAGCGTCCGCTGCTGCGCGCCAAGAACATCCGCTTCTTCGCGCGCATGGAGCCGGCGGACCGCACGGTCGCCCCGGCCCCCGAGATCGCGCCCTAGGACCTCGTCGATACGGTCCGCACGACCCGGGCGCGGACGACCGGCGACCACGCTCCCGGCACCAGGTCGAACCAGCCCCGCACCCGGAACGCATGCGGGCCCGCCGGGAGGACCGTCGTACGGAAGGTGGGCCGGTCGGTGCTGCCCAGGCTCGTCCAGGCCCCCGCGACCCGGTGCTGGACCTCGAACGACGTCGCCGTCGAGGCCCGCCACGCCAGATGAGCCCGGCCACGGCCGTCGACGGTCGCAGCGAGGTCGTCGACCCGCTCCGGCGCCTGTCCTCCCGCGGTCGCCGCGAACGTCCGAGGCGCGCCCACGTCGTCTCCCCACGACGGGGTGACCGAGACCTCGTAGGTCTGCCCGGCCACCAGACCGGCGAGGCTCACCGACGGCGTGGTGACGACCTGGGAGGCGGTGGTCCCGGCCGCGGGTCCGGCCGCGGCCCAGGTGACGGCGTACGAGGTGGCGCCGCGCACGACGGGCCACAGCAGGTCGAGGCTCCGCTCGCCCGGGACCACCGTCACCGGACGGACCGAGTCGGGCGCTGGGCGCACGGTCACGACGTCGGAGTAGAGGTCCTCGGCGACCGCCGTGCCCTTGGTCGCCTGCACCCGGAACTGCCAGTCGTGGAAGTTCTCGAGCTGGGCGGCGACCCAGGAGCTCTCGGCCAACGCGTACGGCAGCCGCACCCACTCCTCGGCCTCGGTCGCGTCGCGCACCCAGACGTAGACCCCGGTGGCGCCGGGAGGCGCCGTCCACACCAGCCGGGCCTGGCGGTCCCCGGCCAGCACCTGCAGCGCGGGCGCCGTCCTGGGACCGTTGAGGACCACCGGCAGCGGTCGAGGGTACGCCGCGCCGACCCCGAGCACGGCAAGCGCGTCGGCGAACCCCGAGGCGATCTTCACCTCCCCGGTGGCCGAGGGGTGCAGCGTGTCGTAGGTGTCCTCCGCGCGGTCGAAGTCCGCGGGCTGCGCGACTGCGACCCGGGAACCGGCCGTGGCGGTGTCGGCGGCGACGCCGGGGAGAGCGGCGTCGAGCTGGGCCAGGACCGGCTCCCACACCTGCGGGAGGGCGCCGAGCACCACGTCGACGTCCGGGTCCGCCGCCTGGGCCTGCGTCACGAAGGCGCGCAGGTCGGCCGCAGTCTCCTCGACCGTGCGGGCGCCGAACAGCACGTCGTTGGTGCCGAGCATCTCCACGACGACGTCGGGCCGGAACGTCCGCACCAGGTCGCCGATGTCGTAGTCCTGGGCCCACAGCGCCTGACCCCACCGGGCGGCGTGGTCACTGTCGAAGGCGGGGTCGGCGTAGCGGTGGTCGTCCAGGTCCTCCGTCACCGGGTCGTAGACCCCGGAGCTCGGCCCGACGAAGTCGACCTCGGCGCCGACCGCCCGCAGGTGCTCCCAGAGCCGGTAGCGCCAGGTCCAGTCGCCGACCGAGCCCTGGGTGATCGAGTCGCCGACGACCAGGATCCGGGTCGGGTGCGACGCGGCGCCCTCCGACGGGGCCGGCGCACCGAGGAGGCCGCTCACGACCAGCAGTGCCGCGGCGACACCTCGAAGAGCCGTTGGTCGCATGCGAACTCCCCCGCCGAGATGACCGTTCCTCGTGGAAACTACCCCTCGCCGGCGGATCGCGGAGCGGAACGCCGCAGCCGTACGCCGCCGCCCGGCGCCCGGCGCCGGCCGACCTCGCGTGGTCGTGCGGCCAGAGCTGCGACGGTCGCGGCCAGGGCGGCCAGGCTCCACGCCTGGGTCCACTCCACTGCCCAGCTGCGGGCGTTGAGCTCGCTCCAGACCATCGCGAGGGACGCCACCACGAAGGTCAGGCCGGCGATCACCCCCCAGCCCTCGAACCGCGGTCGCAGGACCCGGCCCAGCACGAGTGCGGCTGCGACCGCCCCCACACCCCAGGCGCCGACCAACAGCCCGCCGGCGACCAACGCGACGGCCGCGTCCAGCACGCCGGGCCGCCCGGTCGCCAGGTCGGGCAGCTGGACCCGGGCCGGTCGCCGGCGTACGAGTGGGACGAGGACGACCAGCAGGCAGATCAGGACGCCAGCCGCACCGGCGCCGAGCAGTCCGACGAACTGCCGGTCAGCGGGCAGGCTGAAGCGAACCTCGCCGGCCGCACCCGCGGGCACGAGGAAGCCCTGCTTCCAGCCGCTGACCCGCACCGTCGGCAGCGTCTCGCCGTCGAGGGTCGCCACCCAGGCGTCGTTGTCGTTCTGCTGGAGCGTCAGCAGGCCGTCGGTGCCGCGCTCGGGGAGGTCCGCCGAGGTGGGCTGGCCGCGTCCGTCGACGTGGAGCGTCACCGGCTGCGTGGCCGAGACCGTCACCCCGACATGGCGCAGGCTGACCGTGTCGACCCGGAACAGCGTCGAGGGGCGGGCGATCAGGGTGTGGTCGGTGCCGGGGCCCAACGCACCGGTCGGGAAGCCGCACACGATGAACGGCACGCTCGCGCCGCGAACAAGGCTGCGCACCGACGCGACCACACTGGTCTGACGCACCTGCCCGTCGAGCCCGATGTCGGGACCGCTGCCGCAGGGGAAGACCCGTTGCTCGGTGGAGGCCTTCTCCTCAGCCCCGCCTCCGAAGGAGAGGCTGCTGATGCCGCCCGGTGCCGGCGCGAACTGCTGGCCCACCACCAGGAACGACTGCTCGGTGTCGGCGACCCGGATCTCGAGCGATCGGACCCGCCACGGCGGCAGGGTGCCGGCGCCGGACTCGTCCAGGTGCACCAAGCGCTTGCGGTCGCCGTCGGAGACGAGCAGCGCGGTCGGCCGCGACGCCGCGGCGTCCGGGCCGATCGTCGCCTCGACCGTGGTCAGCTGCCGCGGCTTCGGGAAGCGGATCGTGAGGGTCTCGTCCGGGTCCTGGGTGATCCAGGTCGTCCCCGGGTCGCCGTCGAGCGTCGCCACGGGCCCGGAGGCGAGGTCGGTGGGGCTGGCGGCGTCGGACCGTGCCGTCAGGCCCGAGGCGGAGAGGCCGTCGCCGTGGCCGGTACGCCGCAGCGACACCGTGCCCGAGAGCGTGTAGTCGCCCGGGGTGTCGGTGGCGAACCGCCGCGCGAGGGTGTCGCCGTCCTCACCGGGAGCGGCCAGCACGTCCAGGCACGGGTAGCCGTCGCGCACCACGGCGCAGGCCGCCCGGTCGGGGTCACGAGTCATCGAGACGAGGTCGACCGCGAAGCGCGGGTCGGGGTCCGGCAGGTCCATCACCTGCTGCGCGATCAGGTCCGGGATCTGCACCTCGGCGATCGCGAACGAGCCCGGGAGGCCGAGGTCGCGGCCGGCCGCGGTGATCCGCAGGAGGTCGCCCGCGCCCAGGGTGGTGCGGTAGACCTTCGACTGCCCCGGCTTCGGGGCGTCCACCTCGACGTGCTCCTTGCCGGCCCACAGGTCGAGGCGGTCGACCGGGGCGGAGTCGGCGGCCAGCCGGACGGTGATCTCACCGACCCCGACGAGGCCGCCGAAGTCGGCCTGCCAGAACTCGCCGGTCGGGTCCAGCTGGCGCGCCGAGCGCCAGGCGGTCGCCGGGTCGCCGTCGAGCGCGGCCGACGGGTCCGAGCCGATCCGCAGCGGCGGTCGGGCGTCCGAGAACGCCTCGCTGGAGCTGGCGGTCACCGAGTCGACCTGCCCGGCCCAGTCGGCAGTGGTCTGCCATCGCTGCGGGTCGTCGACGACCCGGTGCTCGTGCTCGGGGCCCGAGAGCCGGTAGCCCTCGTCCGCGGTCATCGTGCTCGACTCGTTCCAGCGCACGGCCGCGAAGTTGGTCTCGCGTCGCCGCATGTCGTCGGTCAGCACCTGGCCGATGGCGCTGTCCGGCGCGTCAGCGGCCAGCACGGGCTGGCCGCCGGTGAGCGCTCCGACGTCGGCGGTCAGCCCGCTGCCGGGGTCGCCGGCCAGCGCCTCGAGTCCCGTGGTCAGGTACGCCGGGTGCGCGCCGGCGACGTCGTACACGTCGACGGAGCCCACCGGGGTCGAGAGGCCGGAGCCCTCGATGACCCGCGCACCGACGCCCGGAGCGCGCGTGACCGGCGGGGCGCCGACCGTGGGACCGAAGGAGCGGTCCAGCTCGATGCCGGGCGAGGCGCGCAGCACGCTCGCGACGTACGCCGGGTCCGGGGCGCCGGTCTCGAACCGGTCCAGGTCGTTGCGCACGACGAGCCGGCCCACGCCGTTCGCCGCGAGGTAGCGGGCGAGCTCGGGCCCCGGGTGGCCGGACTCGACGAACCGGGTGACGGCGTCGAGGAACACCACGTTGCCGGGCTGCGCCAGCGGGATCACGTTGCGCACCGCCCAGGAGCTGTCCGCCAGACCCTGCAGGACGTCGTCGTGGGTGTTGCCCCAGGCGTAGACCCCGAACGCGGACGCCGGGATCTCCAGGGACACGGTGCCGTCGTCGGTGTCCGCCAGGTAGTCGGCGGCCGCGCTCCAGTACGCCGGCACCTCCTCGACCCCGTCGCGCGGCGCGATCCGGTCCTGCGCCCATGGCAGGGTGAGCGAGACCAGCGCCAGGCCGGTCGCGACCCGGAGCAGCACGAGCGCCGGCCGTGCGCCGCGGCCCCGGACCGCCCCGGCGAGGCGCGGCAGCACGTGGGCGACCCCGAGCACGAGCGGCAATCGCAACACCACGTCGAACTTGTGCAGGTTGCGCAGCGGGGCGAGCGACTGGTCGAGCAGGTCGGTGCGGTCCGCGGCCAGGAACCCGGCCATCTCCCCGGAGTAGCCGAAGCCGACCAGCGTGACGCCCACGATCAGACCCAGGGTGAGGAATCGCTGGTGCGGGTTGCTGCGCAGGCAGATCCCCAGCAGGCCGAGGGCCGCGACGGCCGCGGCGTCGAGCACGAGGAACGGTGTGGTCACCAGCTGCTGGCCGGCGGTGTAGTCGATGCCCGCGAAGTAGGCGACCCAGTCCGACTCGCCGACGATCGTGCGGGACAGTCCCGTGGGGATGCTGGTGATCGTGGCGTTCTCGATGTAGTCGAGGAACGGCGGGCTGTAGCGGCCCACCAGCAGGAGCGGACCGGCCCACCACACGGTCGCGAGCCCGGTGAACAGCGTCCACCAGCCGAAGAGCCGCCACTTCCGTGGGCCGCCGGCCCGGGTGAGGATCCAGATCGCGCCGAGCGGCAGCACCGCCGCGACCGCGACCGCGTTGACCCCGCCGCAGCAGGCGACCGCGAGGGCGCTCAGCGCCGCGGCCCGGCGTACCGATCCGCGCTCGCTGCCGGCGATCAGCGGCAGCAGCACCCACGGCGCGAGCGCCATCGGCCAGATCTCGACCGAGGTGCCGCCCAGCAGCGTGGTGATCCGCGGGGTCAGCACGAACGCGAAGCCCGCGACGACCTGCGTCAGCGGCGAGCCGAGGCCGAGGCGCTGGGCCAGCCGGACGACACCGAAGAACGCCGCGCAGAGCAGCAGGCTCCACCAGACGCGCTGCACCACCCAACCGGGCACGTGCGCGAGATCGCCGAGGAGGAAGACAGGCCCCATCGGCCACGCGTAGCCGTAGGCCTGGTTCTGGATCTGGCCGAACGCCGCCGAGGGGTCCCACAGGTGGACGGCGTTGCCGAGGAACTTGGCCGGGTTGGTGACCAGGTCGAACTTCGTGTCGGCGACCATCCGGCCCGCCGACTGGGAGAACGCCATCGCGACCAGGATCGCGGCGTACCCCCACATCCGCAGGCGCGACGTGGCGACCCCCTCCGCGGGGGCGTCTGGGAGGTCACTCACCCTTGCGCACCACGATCACGAGGTTCCAGGTGACGAGCTCGCGCAGCACCGGCACCCGGGTCAGCCAGTAGCTCCAGCGCGGGTTGTAGCGGGGCAGCAGCCCGATGACCGTCCCGCCCCGCTGCCGGCGCGCCCAGCGCACGCCGTCGCGCACGGTGACGCGGAACAGCGACTCGCCGTACCTGTTCTTGGGCTCGTGACCGTGCCGGGCCGCGTAGCGACGCCGGGCGCGCGCGCCGCCGAGGAAGTGCCACGGGGCGGTCTCGTGCCCACCCCACGGGCCGTACCAGACGGTGTAGGAGAGGAACGCGATGCCGCCGGGGCGGGTGACGCGGAGCATCTCGTCGGCCATGGACCAGGGGCGCGACACGTGCTCCAGGACGTTGGAGGAGTAGCAGAGGTCGACCGCACCGTCACGGAACGGCAGGTTCATCCCATCGCCCACGACCGTGCCGCGGGCGATCTCACCGAGTCCCGAGAGCTCGCCGACGTCGGCGTCGAGCGCCCAGTACGTCGCACCAGCGGCCTCGAACGCGTCGCGGAAGTAGCCGGGACCGCCGCCGACGTCGAGCACGGTGCGGCCCGCGAGGTCGAGGTAGCCCGACAGCTGGCCGATCGAGTCGGCGGCCAACGCTGAGTAGAACCGCCGCGGGTCGTCCTGCTCGTGGCGGAAGTCGCCGAGCAACCGGACCGACCGGCGCAGGTCGGGCCGCCAGGGGCCTGCGCTCAGCATGCGCGCACCCTATCCGAGAGGTAACCGGGTAGTAACCTCGCCGCGTGCCCACGCCCGACGCTCCTGAACGCCCTGCTCGTGACGGGGGTGACCTGACCGGTCGGCACGTGCTGTTCCTGAGCTGGCGCGACACCCGCAACCCCGAGGGCGGCGGGGCGGAGCGCTACCTCGAGCAGGTCGCAACGGGGCTGGTCGACCGGGGGTGCCGGGTCACGATCTTCTGTGTCGCGTTCGCCGGTGGCGCGCCCGACGAGACCATCGACGGGGTCCGCTACGTACGCCGCGGCACCAAGCTCAGCGTCTACGCCCTCGGCATGTGGTCGCTGCTGCGCCGCCGGTTCGGCCGGGTCGACGTGGTCGTCGACGTGCAGAACGGGCTGCCGTTCTTCGCCCCACTGGTCACCCGCAAGCCGGTGATCGTGCTGGTCCACCACGTGCACCGCGAGCAGTGGCCGGTGGTCTACCCCGGGCTCACCGGCCGGATCGGCTGGTGGATCGAGCGCCGGGTCGCCCCCAAGCTCTACCGGCACGCGCAGTACGTCACGGTCTCGCGGGCCACGCGCGCCGAGCTGCGCGAGCTCGGGGTCACCGGCCCGCGGGTCGCGGTGGTGCACAACGGCACCACGCCGGTGGTCTCGGTCGACGCGCGCAAGACGCCGCACCCCTCGATCTGCGTGGTGGGGCGACTGGTCCCCCACAAGCAGGTCGAGCACGCGATCGACGCGGTCCGCGCGCTGGTGGTCGAGTTCCCCGACCTGCGGCTGCGCGTCGTCGGCAGCGGCTGGTGGGAGGGCGAGCTCCACGAGTACGCCCGGGACCTCGTCGAGCGCGGCACGGTGGTGTTCGAGGGTCATGTGTCGGAGCTCCGCAAGCAGGAGATCTACGAGGAGTCGTGGGTGATGGCGCTGCCGTCGCTCAAGGAGGGCTGGGGGCTCGTGGTCGGCGAGGCGGCCGCGCACCGCACCCCGACCGTCGCCTACGCGGACGCCGGGGGCACCCAGGAGTCGATCATCGACGGCGTGTCGGGGGTGCTGGTCCACTCACCCGGCGAGCTCACCGCCGCCCTCGGGCGGCTGCTGCGCGACCACGCAGCACGCGCCCGCCTGGCGGAGGGCGCGTGGACGCACAGCTCCGGCTACACCTGGGGTCACTCCCAGGCGGCGTTCGCGCACGTCGTCGCGTCGGCCTTGCGCGGTGAGCTGGTCAGCGAGCAGGACGCGACCGGCGACTGACCGGCTCGTCGATCAGTTCGTCGAGCCGTACTCGATGACCGGGTTGCTGACGTTGGCCGGGGAGTTCTCCGGCGGCGCGGTCTGCGACTTGACGAGCCCGACCACGGTCGCACCGGCGAGCGTGCCTCCGACGACGACGCTCAGGACTGACACCAGAAATGCTTGCACGTGAGTTCCCTTCCTCCCGGCGCAGACCGTATCACCTGGTGAGTGATCCGCGCCGCATTCTCCGTGACGTACGTCGCACCACTTCGACGAGCGCCAGGACCGGGAGCAGCAGGAAGGCGCTCCACGCCAGCCCGAGGGCCGCCTTGGCCGGGTCCGAGGTCGAGCGCACGTCGGTGGGCGTGTCGAGGCGGACCACGTCCAGGCTGGGACCACCGCCCAGCGACGTGCCCGCGATCGCAGGAGCGCCGGCCTCGCCGCCGGGGGCATCGCGCTCGGTCACGACGACCGAGATGCCCAGCCGGGCGAGCGCCTCGGCCCGCGCCTGCGGCGTACCCCGGTCGAGGGCGGCGAGCACCTCCGGCACCCGGGGGTCCTCCCCCGCGATCACCCGGCCGTCGACCACGAGCTGGTCGTTCACGACGTAGTCGGGCTGGAGGTAGCGACCGAGCGGGTCGAGCACCTTGCGGTCGTGGTTCCACGACGGCGCCCGGTAGCTGCTGAACGGCAGCACGAGCAGATCACCGTCGGGCGCGTCGGCCACAGCGACCCGAGCGGTGGCGTAGTCGCCCGGGAAGTCCGCGGGCCGCAGGTCACCGGACAGCCCCCACGCCGCGTCGGGCATGACCGCCAACGGGAGTAGAGCCACGGCTCCCCCGGCCAGGAGCCGCGGCGCTCGACCGGCGCACCACTCGGCACCACTCGCCACGAGGACGGCCGTGAGCGGCGCGCACAGGGCCAGCGAGCGCGTCCCGTCACGCAGCAGCCCGCCGCCGGGGATCACGTCGGCCAGCGTGCCCACGGCCCCGGGAGCCGCCCAGGACAGCACCGCGAGCAGGTAGCCCGCGGCCCACAGCCCGGCCAGGGCGACGGTCGTACGCCGGCCGAGCCGGTGCGCCACCGCCCGGGCACCGGCCACCGCGAGCGCCGCGAAGGCGGCGGTCAGCAGCAGCGGGAGGACGAGCGTGGTCCGTGAGCTCGGCAAGGCCTCGGCGTTCCAGATGCCGCCGAGGGTGAGCGCCGCCAGCGGGGCGGGCAGTGACCCCTCCGCGTGCAGGCCGAACACCGAGCCCGCCGCGCTCGAGGTCGCGGTGTCCAGGTGGAGCAGGCCGGCCACCAGCCACGGGGCGTTCGCGGCGGCGGCCAGCGCGAAGACACGCACGGCGTTGGGCCGAGTGAGGCCGACGGCCAGCAGCGTGGCGGCGGCCATCAGCCCCGCGTTCGCGCTGAGGCTCCCGGCCACCAGCAGGAGCGGCAACCAGGCGCCGATGCGGTGGTCACCTCGCAGCCGCTGGCCCTCGCGGACCAGCCACGGCAGGACCGCCCAGCACACCAGCAGCGGCCAGTGGCCGATGCCGAGCCGCTCGACCACGAACGGGCTCCAGACGTAGACGCTGGTCGCCGCGAGGCGGGCCACCATCGACGGTCCGGCCAGCGAGGCGGCGCCGAGCCCTCCGAGGACCAACGCGCCGAGCAGCACGAGCTTCTGCAGGACCATCCCCGGCACGAGCTCGTCGAGCACCGCGATGACCGCGTCGGACGGCACCGCCCGCGGCAACGCCGTACCGGCGCCGAGGAAGTCCGGACGCAGCGCCAGGTCGGGCACCCAGACCATGTCGTAGGTGAGCACGTAGCCGACCCCCAGCGCGGGCCCGAGCATGAGGAGCGCCAGGGCCACCGCCCAGGCGGCCGGCGCGTGCCTCGCGATCCGGTCCACTAGAGGGGCAGCCGCCGGAAGAGCGCCCGCGGGACGTGGCGCAGCCCGGACATCACGCCGCGCAGGGCGCCGGGCACCCAGATCAGGTCGGCGCCGGACGCCACGCCGTCGGTGATCGCGGCGGCCACGTCCTCGGCGTCGACCGAGAGCGGCGCGGGACTGCGGCCCTCGGTCATCTTCGTGCGCACGAAGCCCGGCCGGACGACCAGCACGCGGGCGCCGGTGCCGCGCAAGGCCTCCCCCAGCCCGAGGTAGAACCCGTCCATGCCGGCCTTGCTCGAGCCGTAGACGAAGTTGGAGCGGCGCACCCGCTCGCCGGCGACCGAGGACAGCGCGACGATCACTCCGTGGCCCTGGCGGCGCAGCACCTCGGCGAGGCAGACGCCGACGCTGACCGGTGCGACGTAGTTGACCGACGCGAGCCGCACGGCCGCGTCGTGGTCCTGCCAGGCCTGCTCCTCGTCGCCGAGCACGCCGAAGGCCACGAGCGCGACGTCGATGTCGCGCTCCTGCGCCGCCTGGGCGATGACCGCGGCGTGGGTGTCGGTGGCCTCGGCCTCGAAGTCCAGTGCGCGTACGTCGGCCCCGAGCCCCGTGAGCTCGGCGACCGCTGCGTCGCGGCGCGGTCCCGGGCGGGCGGCGAGGGTGACGTGGAGCGGGCCCGAGCGCGCCCAGCGCCGGGCGGTCGCGAGCGCGATGTCGCTGGTGCCGCCGAGCAGGAGCACGGACTGGGGCTGGCCGAGTGCGTTGATCATCGTCCTCAGATCTCGAGTCGTCGGGCCAGGTCGGACCGGAACCGGTGGTCCGGGTCGACCCGGTCGCGTACCTCGCGGAACTCCGCGAGGCGGGGGTACATGGCGGGCAGCAGGTCCGAGCGCAGTCGGGCGTCCTTGGCGAGGTAGAGCCGCCCGCCGGCCTCGACCACGGCGCGGTCGAGCTCGTCGAGCAGCGGCGCCAGCCCGGGGTGCGCCGGCACGTCGTACGCGAGCGTCCAGCCGGCCATCGGGAACGACAGCGGCGCGGGGTTGCCCGGTCCGAAGCGCTTCAACACCGCCAGGAAGCAGGGCAGCCGCTCGGCGGCGATCCGTTCCAGGATCCGCACCAGGGCCGGCTCGGCACCGTCGGGGACGACCAGCTGGTACTGCACCAGTCCGCGCGGGCCGTAGACCCGGTTCCAGTGCGCGACGCCGTCCAGCGGGTGGAAGAACGCCGAGAGCGACTGGATCTCGCCGGTCCGATGACGGGGCGCCTTGCGGAACCACGCCTCGTTGAACGCGCGGACCCCCAGCGAGCGCACCAGCCCGACCGGCGGCCGGAGCGATACGCCGAGCCGCGGCTCGCGCGGCACGAGGAGCGGGTCCGTCTTGCCCTCGATCTGGTCGCGGGTGGCGTGCTCGCCGCGCGAGAGGACCGAGCGGCCCATCGAGCGGCCGCGGGCCAGCGTGTCGATCCAGGCGACGGAGTAGGTGTGGTCGCGGTCGGAGCCGGCCATCTCGGCCATGACCGCGTCGAGGTCGGACAGCCGCTGGGTGCTGACCACGGCGTAGCCGGTCTCGACCGGGATCGTCCGGAGCACCGCGGAGGTCACCACGCCGGTGAGCCCCAGCCCACCGACCGTGGCCCAGAACAGGTCGGGCTCGCGGTCCGGGCCGATCGTGCGGACCGAGCCATCGGCGAGCACCAGGTCGAGGGAGGTCACGTGGTCGCCGAAGCTGCCGGTGCGGTGGTGGCTCTTGCCGTGCACGTCGCACGCGATCGCGCCGCCGATGGTGACGTAGCGGGTGCCGGGGGTGACCGGCACGAAGCGGCCCTGAGGCAGCAGCGCGACCATCAGGTCATGGAGGCTGGTCCCGGCGGACACTCGCACGGTCCCGTCCGGCTCGACCCGACCGATGTGCGTCGGCAGCGGAGCGAGCACGGTGCCGCCGGCGTTCTGCGCGGGGTCGCCGTACGACCTGCCGAGGCCGCGTGCGACCAGGCCGCGCGGGCCGGCCGCGCGCACCAGGTCGGGCACCTCGCCGGTCGTGGCCTCCACGAGAAGTCCCACGCTCGGGGCGGTCATGCCCCAGCCGGTCAGCACCCGCTCAGACACCGAGCACCCCGAGGCTGAGCACGACGATCCAGATCACGCCGATGCCCTGCAGCAGGCGGTCGCCCCACACGATGTCCTCGGGCTCGGCCGCCTCGCCCGCGTCGATGTCGACGGCGTAGCGCAGGAGGCCGACCACGAACGGCAGGATCGAGAGCGTGTGCCAGGGCACCCCGGTCTCGGTGGCGTTCTCGAAGGCCCACAGGCAGTACGCCGTGATCGTCACGGCGGCCGCGATGCTCCACACGAACCGCAGGTAGGACGCGGTGTAACGCACCAGGGAGCGGCGCGTCCCGGCCTCGCTGCCGAGCGTGTGCAGCTCGGAGTAGCGCTTGCCCGCCACCATGAACAGCGAACCGAAGCCGGCGACGAGCAGGAACCAGTCGGAGATCGGCAGCGCGGCCGCGAGGCCTCCCGCGACCGCCCGCATCAAGAAGCCGCCCGAGACCAGCGCCAGGTCGATGACCGGCTCGTGCTTGAGCCACAGGGAGTAGCCGAGCATCACCGCGATGTAGCTGACCAGCAGCACCACCAGCTCCCACCGGGTCGCGGCGGTGACGGCCACGCCCACGACGTAAAGCAGGACGGCGATCGCGAGCGCCCGGCCCACGGACAGCTGCCCGGCCGCGATCGGGCGCAGGCTCTTTCGCGGGTGCAACCGGTCGGCCTCGACGTCGGCGCAGTCGTTGACGAGGTACGTCGCCGACGACGCGCAGCAGAACGCCACGAACGCCAGCACGGTCGGACCCAGCACGCCCGGCTCGCCCAGATCACCGGCCGCCAGTGGCGCCGCGAGGACCAGGAGGTTCTTGGTCCACTGCTTCGGTCGCATGGACCGGAGCACGGCGCCGACGAGGGTCACGGCCGCGAGTCTAGGCGTGTCGGAGGCCCTCGGTGGTGGCACTCTGGTGAGACCCGCATACGCTTCCCTCCTGTGGCCCCACCTACCCGTCGCCTGACCGAGCTCCTCGGCGGCGGCGGCGTCATCGCCGTCGCGATGGCGGTGATGAACGTCGCGACGTACGGCTTCACGATGATCGCCGCGCGGATGCTCGGACCGCGCTCGTACGGCGCGCTCGCGAGCCTGATGGCGACGCTGCTCGTGATCACCGTGCTGCAGCTGGGCCTGCAGGCGACCGCCGCCCGGCGGATCGCCGCGGAGCCTGAGCACGTCGCGCAGATCGAGCGGACGATCCTGGGGGTCACCTACCGCGCATCGGTCGCGCTCGGCGTCCTGCTGCTCGTGGTCTCCCCGCTGCTCGACATCGTGCTGCGTCTCGACAGCCTGCTGACCGCGGCGCTGGTCTCGGTCGTGTCGGTGCCGCTCACGATCATGGGCGGACAGGCGGGCATCCTGCAGGGCGAGCGGCGCTGGCACGCGCTCTCGGTGCTCTACATCCTCAGCGGCGTGCCCCGGCTGCTGATCGGTACGGCGTTGATCGCGTGGCAGCCCAGCGAGCTGGCCGCCCTCGTCGGCACCGGGCTGGGTGCCTGTGCACCGGTCTTCGCGGGCTGGTGGCTGCTGCGCCGGCCACGCGACCCCGGCGTCACCAGCGAGGAGCACGGCTTCCGCAAGGTGATCCGCGAGTCGATCCTGAACTCCCAGGTGCTGCTGGCCTTCTTCGCGCTCTCCAACGCCGACATCGTCGTCGCCCGCAACGTGCTCGACAGCCACGACGCGGGCCTCTACGCCGGTGGCCTGATCCTGACCAAGGCGGTGCTGTTCCTGCCGCAGTTCGTGGTGGTGATCGCGTTCCCGTCGATGTCGACGCTGAGCGAGCGCCGGCGTGCGCTCACCGGCAGCCTCGGGCTGGTCGCGGTGCTCGGCGCAGTGGCGACCGCAGGGGCGGCGCTCCTCCCCAAGCTCGCGCTGGTCTTCGTCGGTGGCGACCGTTACGACGAGATCGCCGACCATCTGTGGATCTATGCGATCCTCGGCACGGTCCTCTCGATGCTCCAGCTGCTCGTCTACTCGGTGCTGGCCCGGCAGGGCCAGCGCTCGGTCTACCTGGTGTGGGTGGCGTTCCTCGCCATGATCGGCCTCGGGCTCGCCAGCGACTCACTGCGCGGCCTGCTCTCCGTGGTCATCGTCGTCGACGCCGTGCTGCTCGCCGCGCTGCTCGCGGTCAGCCTGCACGTCACGAAGGCTCCCGCCCAGCCAGAGCCGGCTCCCGCGGCGTAGTCGCGGGTTCCGGCTGCCAGGTCCCCGCGCGACACGCCGGTCGGCGTGCTACCTCCAGCCGAGCGCTGGCGCCAGGTGCGTGACCACGCTCTCGAGCACGTGCGCGTTGTAGTCCACACCGAGCTGGTTGGGGATCGTGAGCAGCAGCGTGTCGGCCGCGGCGATCGCCTCGTCCAGGGCGAGCTCCTCGACCAGGCGGTCCGGCTCACCGGCGTACGTCTTGCCGAACCGGGCGACGCCGCCGTCGATGTAGCCGACCTGGTCCTGGCCGCGGCCTTCCTGGCCGAAGTAGGCGCGGTCGAGGTCGTTGACGATCGGGAAGATGCTGCGGCTGACCGAGACGCGCGGCTCCCGCTCGTGACCTGCGGCCCGCCAGGTGTCGCGGAACCGCTGGATCTGCTCGGCCTGGAGCTGGTGGAACGGCACGCCGGTGTCCTCGGTGAGCAGCGTGGAGCTCATCAGGTTCATGCCCTGCTCGGCCGTCCACTCGGCGGTCGCGCGCGTGCCGGCGCCCCACCAGATGCGGTCCCGCAGGCCCGGTGAGTGCGGCTCCACCCGGAGCAGGCCCGGTGGGTTGGGGAACATCGGTCGCGGGTTGGGCTCGGCGAAGCCCTCGCCGCGCAGCACCTCGAGCAGCACCGCGGTGTGCTCGCGCGCCATCGCCGCGTGGTCGGACCCCTCGGCCGGCTGGTAGCCGAAGTAGCGGTAGCCGTCGACGACCTGCTCCGGTGAGCCGCGGCTGATGCCGAGCTGGAGTCGTCCGCCGGAGATCAGGTCGGCGGCGCCGGCGTCCTCGGCGAAGTACAGCGGGTTCTCGTAGCGCATGTCGATGACGCCGGTGCCGATCTCGATCCGGCTGGTACGCGCCCCGATCGCGGCGAGCAGCGGGAACGGCGAGGCGAGCTGCTGCGCGAAGTGGTGCACGCGGAAGTAGGCACCGTCGACGCCGACCTCCTCCGCGGCCACCGCGAGGTCGATCGACTGCAGCAGCGTGTCGGAGGCGCTCCGCGTCTGTGAGTGCGGCGAGTCCGACCAGTGGCCGAACGACAGGAATCCGATGTTCTTCACGTCCACCTCAACACTGTTGAACGGTCAATCTCTTCCCGAGCAGGCTAGCGTGACCGGATGGCCAGCGAGCTGCTCGAGGTCGACGGCGAGATCTGGGAGGTCAGCGACCACCCGGGCGTGCCGGGCCGCTACCACTACGCCTGGCTCAGCGGACCGAACCGCGGATACGGGTTCACCTCCCAGACGTCGAACAACGCCACCCTCGACACCGGGCACCACCGCGCCGCGATCAGGGACTTCCTGCGGCACGTCGACCCGGAGACCGGCTACCTCGAGTGAGGGCCCCGGCCCGGAACGCTAGTGCGCGGCCTCGTGCCAGCTGCGGCCGAAGCCGACGCTGACGTCGAGAGGCACCGCGAGATCGGCCGCCGCGCCCATCTGCTCGCGGACCAGCGCCTCGAGCGCCTCCCGCTCCCCCGGCGCGACCTCGAACACGAGCTCGTCGTGGACCTGCAGCAGCATCCGCGAGGCGAGACCCGCCACACGGATCGCTCGGTCGACGTTGAGCATCGCGATCTTGATCAGGTCGGCGGCCGAGCCCTGGATCGGGGCGTTGAGGGCCATCCGCTCAGCCATCTCGCGGCGCTGCCGGTTGTCGCTGGTCAGGTCGGGCAGGTAGCGACGCCGGCCCTTGATGGTCTCGGTGAACCCGGTCTTGCGCGCCTCCTCCACGACCCCGCCGAGGTAGTCGCGGATGCCGCCGAAGGTCTGGAAGTACTCGTCCATCAGCCCGCGGGCCTCGGCCGGCTCGATGCCGAGCTGCTGGCTGAGGCCGAACGCCGACAACCCGTAGGCGAGGCCGTAGTTCATGGCCTTGATCTTGGCCCGCATCTCGCTGGTGACGTCGTCGGCCGGCACGTCGAAGACCCGGGCTGCGGTGATCGAGTGGAAGTCGCGACCCGAGCGGAACGCCTCGATGAGCAGCGTGTCCTCGGAGAGGTGGGCCATGATCCGCATCTCGATCTGGCTGTAGTCGGCCGTCATCAGCGACTCGTAGCCCGACCCGACGACGAAGCCCTCACGGATGCGGCGACCCTCCTCGGTGCGGACCGGGATGTTCTGCAGGTTGGGGTCGGTGCTGGAGAGCCGGCCGGTCGCCGCGATCAGCTGGTTGAAGGTGGTGTGGATGCGGCCGTCGCCGGCGACGGTCTTGAGCAGCCCCTCGATGGTCTGGCGCAGCCGCGAGACGTCACGGTGACGCAGCAGGTGGAGCAGGAACGGATGCTCGGTCTTCACGTAGAGCGCCTGCAGGGCGTCGGCGTCGGTGGTGTAGCCGGTCTTGGTGCGCTTGGTCTTGGGCATGTCGAGCTCGTCGAAGAGGACGACCTGGAGCTGCTTGGGCGAGCCGAGGTTGATCTCCTTGCCGATCACCGCGAACGCCTCCTCAGCGGCGCCCCGGACCTCGGTGGCGAAGTGCTCCTCGAGCCCCTCGAGGTGGTCGGTGTCGACCGCGATGCCGGTCTGCTCCATCTTGGCGAGCAGGTCGACCAGCGGCAGCTCGATGTCGTTGAGCAGGCGGGTCCCGCCGCGCTCCTCCAGCTCGTCGTCGAGGGCGGCGGCCAGGTCGAGCACGGCCCGGGCGTGGAGCATCTCCACCTCGCCGGCGTTGCTCCCGTCGAGCCCATCGAGGCTCAGCTGGCCGTCGTCGGCGCCGCCCTGCTTGAGCTCGCGCTTGAGGTAGCGGACGGTGAGGTCGGCGAGGTCGTAGGAGCGCTGGTCGGGACGGGCAAGGTACGCCGAGAGCGCGGTGTCGCGGTCGAGGCCGGTCAGCGGCAGCCCCCAGGCGGCCAGCGCGAGCATCGGCCCCTTCGCGTCGTGGAGCACCTTGGGCCGCTTGGCGTCCGCCAGCCAGGCCGCGAGCGCCTCCTGGTCGGCGGCGTCGAGCTGGTCGGCAGCCACCCAGGCGGCCGTGCCGTCGGCGGTCGCCATCGCGAGCGAGGTGACGTCGCCGGTGCCCGCGCCCCACCGGCCGACGACGTGGAGCCCGACCCGCTCGCCCGAGGTCGTGTGCTGGTCGAGCCAGGCGGGGAGCTCACCGGTGGCGAGCACGCTCATCGCGACGTCGAAGCCGGAGTCGTCGATCTCCTCATCGGAGGTGAGCGTCTCGAAGAGGCGGTCGCGGAGCACCCGGAACTCCAGGCCATCGAAGAGCGTGTGGACCTCGTGGCGGTCCCACGGGCGGATCGCAAGCTCCTCGGGTCGCAGATCGAGGGGCAGGTCGCAGACGAGCCGGTTGAGGTGGCGGTTGCGGATCACGTCGCCGAGATGCTCGCGCAGCGACTCGCCCTTCTTGCCGGGGATCTCATCTGCGTGGGTGATGACGTTGTCGAGCCCGTCGTACTGGTTGATCCACTTCGCGGCGTAGCCCACACCTACCCCGGGCACGCCGGGGAGGTTGTCGGAGGTCTCCCCCACCAGCGCGGCGATCTCGGGGTAGCGCGCAGGCGGCACGCCGTACTTGTCCTGCACCCAGGCGGGCGTCATCCGGGCCAGGTCGGACACGCCGCGCATCGGGTAGAGGACGGTGGACCGGTCGGTGACCAGCTGGATGGAGTCGCGGTCGCCGGTGAGGATCAGCACCTCCATCTCGGGGTCCTCGAGCGCCTGGGTGACCAGCGTGGCGATGATGTCGTCGGCCTCGTAGCCGTCCTTCTTCAGGAAGGGGATGCGCAGCGCGTCGAGCACCTCCTCGATCAGCGGCAGCTGGCTGCTGAACTCGGTCGGCGTCTTGTTGCGTCCCGCCTTGTACTCCGCGTACTCCTCGAGCCGGAACGTCTGGCGGGAGACGTCGAAGGCCACGCCCACGTGGGTCGGCTGCTCGTCGCGCAGCACGTTGATGAGCATCGAGGTGAAGCCGTAGACCGCGTTGGTGTGCTGTCCGGTGGTGGTCGAGAAGTTCTCCACCGGCAGCGCGAAGAACGCGCGGTAGGCGAGCGAGTGACCGTCGAGCAGCAGGAGGCGTGGCACCCTGCGACTCTAGCGGCGCCCGCCGACAGGCAGGATGTGCGCATGAGTGACCAGCCGAAGGCCGACCTGACCATCGACGACTACATCTCCTCGATGCCCCAGGGCATGGGCGGGCTCAACGAGAAGATGGGCATCCAGCTCACCGAGATCTCCGCCGAGCGGGTCGTGGGCACGATGCCGGTCGAGGGCAACACCCAGCCCTACGGCCTCCTCCACGGCGGTGCGTCCGTGGTGCTCGCCGAGACGCTCGGCTCGGTCGGCTCCGCCGTGCACGCCCACCCCGATCGGCTCTCGGTCGGCATCGAGATCAACGCCACCCACCACCGCTCGGCGACCTCCGGCACGGTCACCGGAACCGCCACCGCGATCCACCTGGGCCGGACCATGGCGACCTACGAGGTCGTGATCACCGACGAGCGCGGCAAGCGGGTGTGCACCTCGCGGATCACCTGCGCGCTGATGCCCCGGGAGCGGTACACGTCACCGTAGGGCGCACCTCACCGGGTCTCGACACGCCGGTCGCGGCTTCGTCCCTCAGCCGCGCGGCTGCGGCTCCTGAGGAGCCGAGGGACGAGGCGTCTCGAAGGGCGACCACCATCAGCGGATCCGCTGACGCGTCTCCGCTAGTTCTCGACGCCGGCGCGGGCGCGGCGCATGGACCGGCGCGCGGCGAGGACCTGGGTGAGCTGACGTCCGCCGGAGGACTGGGCGGGGCGTCGCTGGGCGGTGAGCCGGGTGCGCACGGCGTGGGTGGTGGCGACCCGGAGCACGGCGTACGGGCCGAGGGCGATGCGCGCCATGAACCGGTTGGCGTCGCGGGACCCGGCGACCGCCGCGGTGGCCACGTGGCTGATGCCGAGCTCCTCGGCCCAGGTGACGGCGGCGTCCATGAGGGCGCTGCCGACACCGTGGCGCTGGAAGCGGGGCAGCACGTGCGGGGAGAGAGCGCGAACGACCGGCTCGAGGTTGATCGCCGACATCGTCGTCGCCTGCAGGTGGACGGCACCGGCGAACTCGCCGTCGTACTCCCCCACCACGATCCGCTGGTCGGTGCATCCCTCGAGGCCGGCGAGCAGCGCCTCGACGTCGGCGAGCTGGTCCTCGGGGCCGGTGCGGCGCAGCACGTCGCTCCACAGCTCCGCCAGCGCCGGCGCGTCTGCGGGCACGGCTATACGGAGCGACACCAAAGAACGGCTCATCGAATCATGGCCTTCCGGACCTCCGTGCTCGGCCGCGTCTCTCGTCCCCCGAATGCGGCACCAAGGCACGAGACTACGCTCAGCCCCGCTGTCTTGTCAGAGGAGTCCTGTGTTCCCGGGTATCGGCACCATCGTCAACGTCGCCAGCGTCCTGCTCGGCGCCTCCATCGGGGTCCTCCTCGGCAACCGGCTGCCGGTGCGCACCCGCGACCTCGTCACCGACGCCCTCGGCCTGGTGACGCTCCTCATCGCGGGTACGTCGGCGATGGCCGTCCTCGACGACGACCTCGCCGATCGGGTCGGTGACAGCGCTCCCATGCTGATCGTGCTGGGGTCGCTGCTGATCGGCGGGATCGCCGGGTCGCTGCTCCGGGTCGAGCAGCGGGTCGAGTCGCTCGGCGGCTGGCTGCAGACCCGCCTGGCCGGGGGCGGAGGCTCGGTGGAGCGGCACCGGTTCATCGAGGGCTTCGTGGTCTCCTCGCTGGTCTTCTGCACCGGCCCGCTGACGATCCTCGGGTCCCTCAACGACGGGCTCGGGAACGGCGCCGACCAGCTGTTCCTCAAGGCGGCGCTCGACGGCTTCGCCGCGATCGCGTTCGCCGCGTCGTTCGGCTGGGGCGTGGCGGCCAGCGCGGTCACCGTCGTCGCGATCCAGGGCAGCCTCACGCTGCTCGGGCTGGCGCTCGGCGACGTCCTCCCCGACGCCCACCTCGCCGCGATCACCGCCACCGGCGGGCTCCTGCTCGTCGGCGTGGCGCTCCGGCTGCTGCGGATCCGCGAGATCCCCGTCGCCGACCTGCTGCCGGCGCTCCTGGTAGCCCCGTTGCTGGTCCAGGTCGTGGCAGCGCTGCGTTAAGCATTCCGGCCCGAGACCATTCCGTGACCTATCCGGCCGTGCGCACCACTAAGGTGCACCCATGCTGATTCGCCTGACGCCCCGCGCCACGCTCGCCGCCGCCGTTCTGTCCGCCCTCGCGCTCACCGCCTCGGCGTGTGGCTCCGACAGCGGTTCGGACGGGAAGGCCTCCGACAACTCGAGCAGCGGGCCCAGTCTCAACCTCATTTCCGACGGCACCCTGACCGTGTGCTCCGACGTCCCGTACCCGCCGTTCGAGGACTTCGACAAGACCGCCGCGATCGGGTTCAAGGGCTTCGACGTCGACATCGTCAACGCGATCGCCACGCAGCTCGATCTCAAGGTCTCCATCAAGGACTCGGACTTCAACGCGCTCCAGAGCGGCCTCGCCCTGGCGTCCGGCCAGTGCGACCTGGCCGCGAGCGCGATGACGATCACCCCGGAGCGCGAGAAGAAGATCGGCTTCAGCGACGGCTACTACGACTCCGAGCAGTCGCTGCTCGTCCCATCTGACTCGAGCATCGCGTCCATCGACGACCTCGACGGCGTCAAGGTCGGCGTCCAGAAGGGCACCACCGGCGAGGCCTACGCCAACGAGCACGCCACCGGCGCCGACATCGTGGTCTTCCCCAGCGACGGCGAGATGTACGCCGCGATCAAGGCCGGCCAGGTCGAGGCACTCCTCCAGGACCTGCCGGTCAACCTCGACCACCAGAACGACCCCAAGGCCGCCGGTGAGTTCAAGGTCGTCGAGAAGTACGACACCGGCGAGAGCTACGGCTTGGCGATGAAGAAGGACAACACCGGGTTGATCGACGCCGTCGACAAGGCGCTCGCCTCCATGAAGAGCGACGGTAGCTACCAGAAGATCTACGACACCTACTTCGCCACCGAATGAGCCTGAAGCGCGCGACGCGGCGGCGACTGCGGGACAGCACCCTGTACGCCGTCCTGGTTGCCGTCCTCGTCGTCCTGTTCCTGTCGGCTGATCGCGCCGCCATCTCCGCGCAGTTCCTGGACTGGGACACGTGGAAGGCGCTCTGGCCGGACATCGTCCTGGTGGCCGCCAAGAACACCGTGAAGTACACGGTCATCGCGTTCGCGGGCGGCATCGTGCTCGCGCTGGTGCTCGCCCTGATGCGGCTCTCGCCCCTGCGGCTCTACCGCTGGCTGGCCACGGGCTACATCGAGTTCTTTCGAGGCCTGCCCGCACTGGTCGTGATCATCTTCATGGCGCTCGGCGTGCCGCTCGCCTTCGGCTGGACGGCTCCCGGTGGGACCATCGGGGCCGGGCTGATCGCGCTGATCATGGTCTCCGGCGCCTACATGGCCGAGACCCTACGGGCCGGGATCCAGGCGGTGCCCAAGGGCCAGCGGGAGGCGGCCCAGTCGCTCGGCATGAACGGCTTCTGGACCATGCTGACCGTGGTCCTCCCCCAGGCGATCCGGATCGTGATCCCGCCGCTCACCAACGAGTTCATCCTCCTCGTCAAGGACACCTCGCTGCTGACCTTCGTCGGCATGCAGTACGACCAGGTCGAGCTCACGTCGTTCGGCACGAACAGCCTCAGCACCTACGCCAACGCGAGCCCGCTGCTGGCGGTCGCGCTGGTCTACCTGGTGATCTCCATCCCCGCGAGCCAGCTCGTGGCGCACCTCGAGCGCCGACAGCAGAGGAATGCCCGATGAGCACCCCGGCGATCCAGGTCTCCGACCTGCACAAGTCCTTCGGCCAGCACGAGGTGCTCAAGGGCATCGACTTCCACGTCGACCAGAGCCAGGTCGTCTGCGTGATCGGCCCCTCGGGCTCGGGCAAGTCGACGCTGCTGCGCTGCGTGAACCGCCTCGAGGAGCCGACGTCCGGCAAGATTTTCGTCGAGGGCATCGACATCACCGACCCGGAGGTCGACCTCGACGCGGTCCGCTCGCGGATCGGCATGGTGTTCCAGCAGTTCAACCTGTTCCCCCACATGAACGTGCTGAAGAACCTCTGCGTCGCCCAACGCCGGGTCAAGGGCCGCTCGAAGGATGAGGCGGCCGAGATCGCCCGCCGCAACCTGGCCAAGGTCGGGCTCGCCGATCGCGAGAACATGTACCCCGCCCACCTCTCGGGCGGTCAGCAGCAGCGCGTCGCGATCGCCCGGGCACTGTCGATGGACCCCGACATGATGCTGTTCGACGAGCCCACCAGCGCGCTCGACCCCGAGCTCGTCGGCGACGTGCTGGCCGTCATGCGCGACCTCGCGTCCGAGGGCATGACGATGATGGTCGTCACCCACGAGATGGGCTTCGCCCGCGAGGTCGGCGACAACCTGGTGTTCATGGACGACGGCGTCATCCTCGAGGAGGGCGACCCCCGTCAGGTCCTCGCCGACCCGCAGCACGAGCGCACCAAGCTGTTCCTGTCGAAGGTGCTGTGACGCGGACCCACCGCCGCCTCCCGGCCTACCGGGTCTCGACACGCTCCGTCGCGGCTTCGTTCCTCAGTCGCGGTCGCTGCTCGACCACCGACGATCCGGCCCGCTGACGCGGTCCGGATCAGACGTCTCCGCCGAGGTACGCCGCCTTCACCGAGTCGTCGCCCGCGAGCTCGGCGCCGCTGCCCGAGCGCACGATCTCACCGGTCTCGAGCACGTGGGCGGTGTGGGCGCGCTTGAGCGCCTGGGCGGCGTTCTGCTCGACGAGCAGCACCGTGGTGCCCTGCTCGTTGATCTCGGTGATGATGGAGAAGATCTGCGCGATCAGCTTGGGCGCCAGACCCATCGAGGGCTCGTCGAGCAGCACGACCCGCGGGCGGGCCATCAGGGCCCGGCCCATGGCCAGCATCTGCTGCTCGCCACCCGACATGGTGCCGGCCACCTGGTCGATGCGCTCCTCCAGCCGGGGGAACAGCTCCATCACGCGGTCGAAGTCGGTGCCGATGGCGGCCTTGTCGCGGCGCGTGTAGGCACCCATGTCGAGGTTCTCGCGCACGGTCATGCCGGGGAAGATCCCCCGACCCTCCGGAGACTGGCTCAGTCCCATCTTGACCCGCTCGAACGGCGGCAGGTGAGTGATGTCCTTGCCGTCGAAGGTCACCTTGCCGGCGCGGACCTTGCGCAGGCCCGAGAGCGTCTTCATCGTGGTGGTCTTGCCGGCGCCGTTCGCCCCGATCAGGGTGACGACGGTGCCCTCCTCGACCCCGAAGCTGATGTTGCGGATCGCCTCGATGTGCCCGTAGTTGACGCACAGGCCCTCGACCTCAAGAAGCATCTTCTTCATCCACTCCCAGGTAGGCCGCGATCACCGCGGGGTTGTCGCGGATCTCGGCCGGCGTGCCCTCGGCGATCTTGCGACCGAACTCGAGGACGACGATTCGGTCGGTGACCCCCATGACGAGTCGCATGTCGTGCTCGATGAGCAGCACGGTGACGCCCTGGTCGCGGACCTTGCGGATCAGCTCCATGAGGCGCTGCTTCTCAGCGGGGTTGAACCCGGCGGCCGGCTCGTCGAGGCAGAGCAGCTTGGGCCTGGTGGCCATCGCCCGAGCGATCTCGAGTCGGCGCTGGTCGCCGTACGACAGATTCTCGGCAAGCTCGTCGGCGCGCCCGGCGACGCCCACGAAGTCGAGCAGCTCGTAGGCGTGCTCGCGGGCCGCCGATTCGGTGCGGCGGTGCCGCGGGGTGCGGAAGAGCGCGTTGAGCAGGCCGACGTTGCTGTTGGCGTCGGCGCCCACCATCACGTTCTCCAGCGCCGTCATCGCCTTGAACAGCCGGATGTTCTGGAACGTCCGGGCCATCCCCAGCTTGGTGATGGCGTGTCGCTTCATCTTCGCCAACGGCGTGC
Source organism: Nocardia sp. 149-1B (assembly GCF_057747975.1). Lineage (NCBI taxonomy): Bacteria > Bacillati > Actinomycetota > Actinomycetes > Mycobacteriales > Nocardiaceae > Nocardia > Nocardia sp. 149-1B. Next base: position 1,790,081 of record NZ_CM173233.1, on the reverse strand, counting down.
CGTCGAAGCGGATCTGGCCGCTGGTGGCCTGGTAGACGCCGGTCATGACGTTGAAGCACGTCGTCTTGCCGGCGCCGTTCGGACCGATCAGGCCCAGGATCTCGCCCTCGCGAATGTCGAAGTCGACGTCGTCGAGAGCGGTGACACCACCGAACCGGATCGTCACGTGGTCGACCTCGAGCAGCTTGCGTGCGGTCGAGTCGGGCATGGACTCAGACATTGACTGCCCCCTCTCCCTCGAGCTCGCGTATCTGCTCCTCCGCGCGCATGACCCGTCTGGTCCGGCGCGGCGGCAGCAGGCCCTGCGGACGCCAGATCGCCAGCGCGGTCAGGGCCATGCCGAAGACGAGGATGCGGTAGTCCGCGAACTCGCGGAACCGCTCGGGCAGGTAGTAGACGAGGACGCCACCGACGATCGCGCCCCAGCGGTTGCCGGCGCCGCCGACGATGACCGCGGAGACGAAGAGCATGGAGTACAGCAGCAGGAAGCTGTCCGGACTGACGTAGCCGCCCTGACCGCTGGCGTAGAACGCACCGGACATGCCGCCGATCGCGGCGCCCATCGCGAACGCGAGCAGCTTGTAGCGGAACGTCGGCACGCCCATCAGCTCGGCCGCGTCCTCGTCCTCACGGGTGGCCTCCCAGGCCCGGCCGACGCGGCTCGACTTGATCAGCCGGTCGGCGAACAGAACCACGATCAGCGCGGTCAGCAGCAGCCAGTAGTAGGGCGTCGCGTCGATCGCGCCGAACGACAGGAACGCCGTGGTGTGCTCGTGGTCGACGTGCGGGACCAGGCCGTTCCACTCGAGCCGCGGGATGGAGAACAGGCCGCCCTTGTCGTACGGCGGCTGCGGACCACCACCGATGCTGTTGGGGTGCGCGATGTCCTTGATGCCGGAGGAGGCACCCAGCCACTCGATGTTCTTGACACAGATCCGGATGATCTCACCGAAGCCGAGGGTCACGATCGCGAGGTAGTCGCCGCGCACCCTCAGCGTCGGAGCACCCAGGAGCACACCGGTCAGCATGGTGACGGCGATCGCCACCGGCAGCGCGAAGAAGAACGGCCAGTGCCAGTGGAAGGAGGTGAGCACACCGACGGTGTAGGCGCCGGTCGCGTAGAAGCCGATGTAGCCGAGGTCGAGCAGGCCGGCGTACCCGATGACGATGTTGAGGCCCAGGGCGATCAGCGCGTACGCCGCGCACCCGAACATCACGCCGCCGAAGTCGATCTCCTGGGTGGTGATCACCGGAGGGCGCAACAGGGGCAGCGCGTAGACGAACGCCACCGCGAGCACGAGCACGAGCAGCTTGACCGCCATCGGCAGACGGCCGAAGCGGTCGACCAAGCGGTCCCAGCGCCGACCGAAGCTCGAGAGACCGGCCATCACGCACGCGCCTTTCCGAGGGACTCGCCGAGCAGGCCGGACGGTCGGACCAGGAGGATCAGGACCAGCAGCACGAAGGCGACGACGTCCCTCCACTCCGAGCCGAACACGGCCGACCCCCAGGACTCCATGACACCGAGGACTAGTCCACCGAGCAGGGCGCCGCGGAGATTGCCGATGCCGCCCATGACGGCGGCGGTGAACGCCTTGACGCCGAGGATGAAGCCGGCGTTCTGGCGGGTGGAGCCGATCTTCATCATGTAGAGCGTGGCCGCCGCGCCGGCCATCAAGCCGCCGATGAGGAACGTCAGCTGGACCACGCGCGTGGAATTGACCCCCATCAGGGCGGCCGACTCCGGGTCCTGGGCGACGGCGCGGATGCCGCGGCCGAACTTCGTGCGCCTCACGAACTGGTCGAGGGCGACCATCATCAGCAGGGCGGCCGCGATGATCACGAGGTCGACGTCGGTGACGGAGTAGCCCCCGATCTTGAACAGCTTGTGGGGGTCGATCGTCACCGGGTTGGAGTAGACGTCGCGCGCCTTTCCGGGCGCTACGTAGTCCGACAGCTTGTTGTCGAGGCTCACCCACGACGCGAACCGGTCACGCAGCCCCATGGCCTCGGACAGCGCGAAGGACGCGCCGATGGCCGAGATCAGGGCGATCAGCTTCGGAGCGCCCTTCTTGATCAAGGGCCGATAGGCCACGCGTTCGAGCAGCAGCGCGATGGCCGCGGACACCAGCATCGCCACGACCAGCGCGAGGAGCAGGACGGGCAGGGCCTTGCCGAGGCTCCACGACGCGTCACCGGTCCCGTGCACGAAGATGAACACCCAGGCCACGGCGAAGGTCCCGAACATGAAGACCTCGGAGTGGGCGAAGTTGATGAGCTGCAGCACGCCGTACACCATCGTGTAGCCGAGCGCCACGAGCGCGTAGATCGCTCCGAACACCAAGCCGCCCATGGTGAAGCTGACGAAGCTGTCGAAGCTGCCGAAAAGCGCGCCGAGGTCCAAGGGGTCTCCTCTGTCGGTCTGATCGGCTGCGGCCGGAGGGGATCCCCCCTCCGGCCGCAGCCTATGTCACTGATTCAGATGACAGCGGTTACTCGATCACCTGCGGGTTGTCGACGTCGAGCTTGCCGTCCTTGACCATGTAGGCGTAGATCTTCGACTCGGTGATGTCACCCTTGTCGTCGAACGCGATCGGGCCGCTGACACCGTCCCCGCTGTAGCTGCCGATGAACTTGTTGATGTCCTCGGCCGAGGAGGCACCGTCCTCGAGCGCAGCCAGGAAGATGTTGGCGGCGTCGTAGGACTGGGTGGCGTAGAGACCCGAGGCACCGAAGTCCGCCGGCGGCGGGCCAGCCGGAGCCGACAGGACCGCACCCTCGGCGGCCGCCGCGCCGGCGACCTTCACGAAGCTGGGGTCCTCCGAGCCGTCACCCGACATGAACGTGCCCTTGAAGCCGCCCTGACGCAGCGCCTTGGCGAGCAGGCCCGCCTCGGTGTAGTAGCCGCCGTAGAACACGGCGTCCGCGCCAGCAGCCTGGACCTTGGTGACTGTCGCCGACATGTCGGTCTGACCGGCCGAGATCTGGTCGTCCCCGACCATGGCGTCGCCGAGGGCGGACTTGACCGTGCCAGCCAGGCCCTTGCTGTAGTCCTGACCGTCGTCGACCACGAAGACCTTCTTCGCACCGGCGGTCTCGGTGAGGTACTTCGCGTCGGCGGTGCCCTGCGCGTCGTCGTTGCCGATGACCCGGTGCCAGGTGGTCCAGCCCTGCTGGGTGATGGTCACGTTTGTCGCCGACGGGGAGATCGACGGCAGGCCTGCCTCGAAGAACGTCTTGCCGGTCGCGAGCGACTCACCGGAGAAGCCCGGGCCGATCAGGCCGAAGATCGTGTCGTCGTTGATGATCTGCGTCGCCAGCGCGGGCGCCTTGTCGGGGCTGCCCTGGGAGTCGAACTGCTTGAGATTGACCTGGCAGTCGGCGTGCTTGGCGTTGTACTCCTTCAGCGCGAGCTCGATGCCACCGACCATGTTCTGGCCGAGGGCACCGGCGTCGCCGGTGAGCGCGCCGAGGAAGGCGAGGTTCTTTCCGCAGAGCTCGCTGGATCCCGAGCCGCCGCTGGCGGCGTCGTTCGTCTTGGTGCCGTCACTGTCGCTGCTGCCGCAGGCAGTGAGGACGAGTGCGGTCGCCGCGAGGGTGATGGCTGCGCGGCTGGCGCGGCTGGAGCGAATCATGAAGCCTCCGTTGACTAGCCCCCGCGACCGCATGCGCAGACCCGGGGATCGAATCTCGATGGAGGGAAACTAGCGCCGATCCCGGGACGATCGTGGGCCGACCAGGACTTTGTACCCTGTCGTTGCCAATTCGTGATCTAGCAGAATGGATGGCTTCATCAACTTCGGGGATGCCCGGCGTGTCAGCCGGCGATCCCGGGTCCGTGTGTGATCACACCGTCGGCGACCTGGCGCATCGAGAGCCGCAGGTCCATGGCGGTCTTCTGGATCCAGCGGAAGGCGTCCGGCTCGGAGAGCTGGAGCTGCTGCTGCAGGACGCCCTTGGCGCGGTCGACGGCCTTGCGGGTCTCGAGGCGCTCGGTGAGGTCGGCGACCTCGGACTCGAGCATCGCGAGCTCGGCGAACCGGCTGACCGCCATCTCGATCGCGGGCACCAGGTCGGACTTCGAGAACGGCTTCACGAGGTAGGCCATCGCCCCGGCGTCGCGCGCCCGCTCGACCAGGTCGCGCTGGGAGAACGCCGTGAGGATGACCACGGGCGCGATCCGGGCGCCCGCGATCCGCTCGGCGGCCGCGATCCCGTCGAGGACCGGCATCTTCACGTCGAGGATGACCAGGTCGGGCCGCAGCCCCTCGGCGAGCTCGATGGCCTTCTGCCCGTCACCTGCCTGCCCGACGACGTCGTAGCCCTCCTCGCCGAGCATCTCGGCGAGGTCCATCCGGATGAGGACCTCGTCCTCGGCGATGACGACACGGCGCGGCGCCGGCTGGTCGGTCTGGGTCACAGGGACAGGCTATCGGCCGCCGTCGGAGGGCTCGCGCTAGGGTTTGCGCCGGCGCCCCGGTATCCCAACGGCAGAGGAAGCGGTCTCAAACACCGTCCAGTGTGGGTTCGAATCCCACCCGGGGCACAGATGTCGGTGGTCGGAGCGACCGTGTCGGTATGTACTCGACCGAGACCCGCCGCTCAGCGCTCGAGCTGTTGCGTCACCGCACGCCGTCCGAGGTCAGTCGGATGGTCGGCATCAGCCGGTCGACGCTTCGGACGTGGATGTCGACATCACCCCGCGCCGCGGAATGCCCCCTGCACGACGGAGCCGAGCTCGAGGCTCGGGCGTACACCGCACTCCTGGGCTACTACCTCGGCGACGGATGTCTCTCCCGGCACCGCCGGTACTTCGCCCTCCGAGTCTCGTGCGACGCGACCTATCCCGGCATCGTGGACGACGTGGAGGCCCTCGTTGCGACGGTGCATCCGCGGCGGCCCATCTTCCACGTCCGGGCTCCCGGAGTCGTCATCGTGCAATCGCACTGGAAGCACTGGCCGTGCCTGTTCCCGCAGCATGGTCCGGGGCGCAAGCACGAGCGGCCGATCGTCCTGGAGCCCTGGCAGGTGCAGACCGTCGAGGCGCATCCCGCCGCGTTCCTGCGGGGGCTCTTCCACTCCGACGGCTCAAGAGTCCGCAACTGGGCTACCCGCGAGGTCGCAGGACAGAAGAAGCGGTACGACTACCCGCGATGGCAGTTCACGAATGTCTCGCCCGACATCCGCGAGCTCTGCTGCTGGGCGCTCGACCTGGCGGAGGTCCCCTGGCGGCAGTCGAACGCAAAGACGATCAGCGTGTCGACCCGGGAGGCAGTGGCCCGGCTCGACACGCTGATCGGTCTGAAGAGGTAGCTCTAGCTCCGGCGGTACGCCGGGGCGACACCGCTGATCGCGTCGCCCATCCGGTGCACGCGGATGGAGTTGGTGGAGCCGGGGATGCCCGGAGGGGCACCGGCGATGATCACGACGAGGTCGCCCTCGCGCACCCGGCCGATCTGCAGCAGGTGCTCGTCGACCTGGCGCACCATCTCGTCAGTGTGCTCGACGGGGGTGGTCTTGAAGGTCTCGACGCCCCAGCTCAGCGCGAGCTGCGAGCGCGTGGAGGCGACCGGGGTGAACGCGAGGATCGGCACCGGGCCGCGCAGCCGCGACATCCGGCGCGCGGAGTCACCGCTCTGGGTGAACGCGACGACGTACTTGGCGCCGACCCGCTCGGCGACCTCCTCGGCCGCCTTGGCGATCACGCCTCCGGTGGTGTGCGGGTCCCAGTCGATCGAGGCGAGCGCGGCCCGCGCGGCCAGGTGCACGTCCTGCTGCAGGGCGTGGGCCTCGGTGGCGCTGATGATCCGGGCCATGGTCTCGACCGTGTGGACGGGGTACTCCCCCACGCTGGTCTCACCGGAGAGCATCACGGCGTCGGCACCGTCGAGGACCGCGTTGGCGACGTCGGAGGTCTCGGCGCGTGTAGGCGCAGGGTTGCTGATCATCGACTCGAGCATCTGGGTCGCGACGATGACGGGCTTGGCGTTGAGGCGGGCCTTTTCGACGATGCGCTTCTGCAGGAACGGCACGTCCTCCAGCGGGCACTCCACGCCGAGGTCGCCGCGGGCGACCATGAAGCCGTCGAACGCCGCGATCACCTCGTCGAGGTTCTCGATGGCCTGGGGCTTCTCGATCTTGGCGATGATCGGGAGGTGCACGCCCTCCTCGTCCATGATCTTGCGGACGTCGTCGGCGTCCTTCGCGTCGCGCACGAAGCTGAGCGCGATGAAGTCGACCGTGAGGTGGAGCGCGTAGCGCAGGTCGGCGATGTCCTTCTCCGACAGCGCCGGCACGGACACCGCGACGCCGGGCAGGTTGATGCCCTTGTTGTTGCTGACCTTGCCGCCGACCAAGACCTCGGTGTGGACGTCGGTGTCCTCGACACCGGTCACTCGCAGGCGGACCTTGCCGTCGTCGATCAGGATCGGGTCCCCGACGTTCACGTCGCCGGGCAGGCCCTTGTACGTCGTCCCGCAGATCGTGGCGTCGCCCGCGACGTCGCGGGTGGTGATCGTCCACTCCTGGCCGCGGTGGAGCACCACGGGACCGTCGGGGAACGTCTCGAGCCGGATCTTGGGGCCCTGGAGGTCGGCGAAGATCGCCACCCCGTGGCCGCTCGCGTCCGAGGCCTCACGCACGAGGCGATAAGCCTCCGCGTGGTCCTCGTGCGAGCCGTGGCTCATATTGAGACGGGCCACGTCCATGCCGGCGTACACCAGCTCACGGATCCGTCGAGGGGTGGACACCGCGGGGCCCAGGGTGCAGACGATCTTGGCTCTACGCACGTGCTTCACCTTACCGCGACTTTGATCGTTCAAAGACCAAACTCCCCGGTAACCTGCGCGGCCGGGACCAACTGAGGTCGTTGGTCCCGGCCGCGTGGGCCCTCGGACTCAGCCTTAGACCACGAGGGGGCGCTCGGTCGGCGGGATCGGCGCCGGCAGCGTCGTGGAGCCGGTGAGGTAGGCGTCGACCGCGGCGGCCGCCGCTCGACCCTCGGCGATCGCCCAGACGATCAGGGACTGACCGCGACCGGCGTCGCCGGCTACGAACACGCCATCGACCGAGGACATGTAGGACCCGTTGCGCGCGACGTTGCCGCGCTCGTCGAGGTCCACGGCGAGCTGTTCGACCAGCCCGGCCTTCTCGGGACCGGTGAAGCCCATGGCCAGCAGCACCAGGTCGGCCGGGATCTCCCGGACCGTGCCCTCGACCTCGGCGAACCGGCCGTTCTCGAAGCGGACGTCGACGAGCCGGAGCGCACGCACGTGGCCGTCGTCGTCCCCGAGGAACTCCTGCGTGGAGACGGCGTAGACGCGCTCGCCGCCCTCCTCGTGGGCCGAGGACACCCGGAACACCATCGGGTACGTCGGCCAGGGCTGGCCCGCCGGGCGCGACTCGGGCGGCTCGGGCATGATCTCCAGCTGCGTGATCGACGCCGCACCCTGACGGGTGGAGGTACCGAGGCAGTCGGCGCCGGTGTCGCCACCGCCGATGATCACCACGTGCTTGCCGGTGGCGGTGAGCTGGTCGGGGACCTCCTCGCCGAGCGCGACCCGGTTGGCCTGCGGCAGGAACTCCATCGCCTGGTGGATGCCGTCGAGGCTGCGCCCAGGGACGTCGAGGTCGCGCGCGACGGTCGAGCCGATCGCGAGCACCACCGCGTCGTAGCGCTCCTTGAGCTTCTCGCCCGTGAGCTGTCCCCCGACGTCGACCCCGGCCCGGAAGACCGTGCCCTCGCGGCGCATCTGCTCCAGACGCTTGTCGAGGTGCTTCTTCTCCATCTTGAACTCGGGGATGCCGTAGCGCAGCAGCCCACCGATCTTGTCGGCGCGCTCGTAGACGGCCACGGTGTGGCCGGCCCGAGTCAGCTGCTGGGCGGCGGCCAGGCCCGCGGGCCCGGACCCGACGACCGCGACCGTGCGGCCCGAGAGCCACTCCGGCGGCTGCGGACGGACGAACCCGGAGTCCCACGCCTTGTCGATGATCGAGACCTCGACGTTCTTGATCGTCACCGGGTCCTGGTTGATGCCGAGCACGCACGCGGTCTCGCACGGCGCCGGGCACAACCGCCCGGTGAAGTCCGGGAAGTTGTTGGTCGCGTGCAGACGCTCGATCGCACCCTCCCAGTCGTCACGCCAGACCAGGTCGTTCCACTCCGGGATGATGTTCCCGAGCGGGCACCCCTGGTGGCAGAACGGGATGCCGCAGTCCATGCAGCGCCCGGCCTGCTCGGTGATGATCGGCAGCAGCGCGCGCCCGGCCGAGCCCGGGTAGACCTCGTTCCAGTCCTGGACGCGCTCCTCGACCGGGCGCCGCTCGGCGACCTCCCGGCCGTTCTTCAAGAACCCGCGGGGGTCAGCCATGCTGAGTCACCCCCTCCATTCCTTCGCTGCGCTCATCCATGGAGTGCCTCCATCATCGCGTGGGCGGTCTCGTTCTCGTCCAGACCGTCGGCCTCGGCCTTGGCCTTGGCCTCGAGCGACTTGCGGTAGTCGGTGGGCATGATCTCGGTGAACCTCGTCAGTGAGGTCTCCCAGTCGGCCAGCAGCTCCTCGGCGACCGTGGATCCGGTCTCCTCCAGGTGCGCGCGGACCAGCTGCTCGAGCTCGGTAGCGGCCGAGCCGCTCACCGGGCCGAGCTCGACCAGCTCGGGGTTGACCCGGCCGGGCTTGAGGTCGAGCACCCAGGCCACGCCGCCGGACATGCCCGCCGCGAAGTTGCGCCCGGTCTTGCCCAGCACCGCGACGCGGCCACCGGTCATGTACTCGCAGCCGTGGTCGCCGACACCCTCGGTGACGACCCAGGCACCGGAGTTGCGCACGCAGCAGCGCTCGCCGACACCACCGCGGATGAAGATCTGGCCGGCGGTCGCGCCGTACCCGATCACGTTGCCGGCGATGATCTGCTCGTTGGCGGCGAACGTCGCCGCGCGGTCGGGACGAACGACGATCCGTCCGCCGGACAGGCCCTTGCCGACGTAGTCGTTGGCGTCGCCCTCCAGTCGAAGCGTCATCCCCTTGGGGATGAACGCGCCGAAGGACTGGCCCGCGGAGCCGAGGAACGTCAGGTCGATCGTGCCGTCGGGCAGACCCTCCCCCCGGTAGCGCTTGGTGACCTCGTGACCGAGGATCGTGCCGACGGTCCGGTTGACGTTGCGGATCGCCACCTGGGCGCGCACCGGCTCACCGGACTCGAGCGCCGGCTGGGCCAGCGGCACCAGCTCGGTGAGGTCGAGCGACTTCTCCAGGCCGTGGTCCTGCTGCTTGGTGCAGTGCAGGTCCTGGTCGGGGAACGCCGAGCGGTCGGGCTGGTGCAGGATCGGCGACAGGTCGAGCCCGGAGGCCTTCCAGTGGTCGACCGCCTCGGCGACGTCGAGGGTGCCGACCTGGCCGATGGCCTCGTCGAGGGTGCGGAAGCCGAGCTGGGCGAGCAGCTCGCGGACCTCTTCGGCGATGTACTCGAAGAAGTTCACGATGTACTCGGCCCGGCCGCTGAACCGCTCGCGCAGCACCGGGTTCTGGGTCGCGACGCCCACCGGGCAGGTGTCGAGGTGGCAGACGCGCATCATGATGCAGCCGGAGACCACCAGCGGCGCCGATGCGAACCCGAACTCCTCGGCACCCAGGAGGGCGGCGACCACGACGTCGCGGCCGGTCTTGAGCTGGCCGTCGGTCTGGACGACGATCCGGTCGCGCAGGCCGTTGAGCATCAACGTCTGCTGGGTCTCGGCGAGGCCGAGCTCCCAGGGACCGCCCGCGTGCTTGAGCGAGGTCAACGGGGCCGCTCCCGTGCCGCCGTCGTGGCCGGAGATCAGCACCACGTCGGCGTGCGCCTTGGACACGCCCGCCGCGACCGTGCCGACGCCGACCTCGGAGACCAGCTTCACGTGGATGCGGGCCTGCGGGTTGGCGTTCTTGAGGTCGTGGATCAGCTGTGCCAGGTCCTCGATGGAGTAGATGTCGTGGTGCGGCGGCGGGCTGATCAGCCCCACGCCGGGCGTGGAGTGCCGGGTCTTGGCCACCCACGGGTACACCTTGTTGCCGGGCAGTTGGCCACCCTCGCCGGGCTTGGCACCCTGCGCCATCTTGATCTGGATGTCGTCGGAGTTCGTGAGGTACTCCGCGGTGACACCGAAGCGGCCCGACGCGACCTGCTTGATCGAGCTGCGCCGCTCGGGGTCGTAGAGCCGGTCGGCGTCCTCGCCGCCCTCACCGGTGTTGGACTTGCCGCCCAACCGGTTCATCGCGATCGCGAGGGTCTCGTGCGCCTCGCGCGAGATCGAGCCGTAGGACATCGCACCGGTGGAGAAGCGCTTGACGATCTCGGAGACCGGCTCGACCTCCTCGATCGGCACCGGCTGCCGGCCGGTCGCCGCGGCGTCCTTGAACCGGAACAGGCCACGCAGCGTCATCAGCCGCTGTGACTGCTCGTCGACGCGTGCGGAGTACTGCTTGAACACGTCGTAGCGGCCCGCTCGCGTGGAGTGCTGCAGGCGGAAGACCGTCTCGGGGTCGAACAGGTGCGGCTCGCCCTCGCGGCGCCATTGGTACTCGCCGCCGATCTCGAGCTCACGGTGCGCGGGCGCGATGCCGCCGCGGGGGTACGCCGAGGCGTGGCGCCGCGCGACCTCCTCGGCGATCGTGTCGAGCTCGATGCCGCCGAGCTTGGAGACCGTGCCGGTGAAGTACTTGTCGACGACGGCCTGCGAGAGCCCGACCGCCTCGAAGATCTGGGCCCCGGTGTAGGACGCGACCGTGGAGACGCCCATCTTGGACATCACCTTGAGGACGCCCTTGCCGAGCGCCTTGACCAGGTTGGCGACCGCCTTCTCCGGCTCGGCCTTGACGTAGTAGCCCTCGCGGGCGAGGTCCTCGACGGACTCCATCGCGAGGTAGGGGTTGACCGCGGCCGCGCCGTACCCGACGAGCAGCGCGACGTGGTGGACCTCGCGGACGTCGCCGGCCTCGACCAGCAGCCCGACCTGGGTGCGGGTCTTCTCGCGCACCAGGTGGTGGTGGACCGCGCCGGTCAGGAGCAGCGACGGGATCGGCGCGAGCTCGGCGGTGCAGTGGCGGTCGGACAGCACGATGATGCGGGCGCCGTCGGCGATCGCCGCGGACACCTCCGCGCAGATCTCGTCGATCCGCTGCGCCATCGCGGCGCCGCCGCCCTCGACGGGGTAGAGGCCGCGCGCGACGTGCGTGATGAAGCCGGGCATGTCGCCGTCACGGTTGATGTGGCGGATCTTGGCCAGGTCGTCGTTGGAGATCACCGGGAACGGCAGCTGCACCATCCGGCACGACGCCGGAGCGGGCTCGAGCAGGTTGGACTCCGGGCCGATGGTGCCGGCCAGCGAGGTGACCAGCTCCTCGCGGATGGCGTCCAGCGGCGGGTTGGTGACCTGCGCGAACAGCTGGCTGAAGTAGTCGAACAACAGCCGCGGCTTCTCGCTGAGCGCCGCGATCGGGGTGTCGGTGCCCATCGAGCCGAGCGGCTCGCCTCCGGTGTTGGCCATCGGGGTGAGCAGGATGCGCAGCTCCTCCTCGGTGTAGCCGAACACCTGCTGACGCCGGGTGACCGACGCGTGCGTGTGGACGATGTGCTCGCGCTCGGGGATGTCGTCGAGGTGGATGAGGCCGGCGTGGAGCCACTCGTCGTAGGGGTTCTCGGCGGCGAGCTCGGCCTTGACCTCCTCGTCCTCGATGATCCGGTGCTCGTCGGTGTCGACGAGGAACATCCGGCCGGGCTGGAGCCGACCCTTGCGGATCACCTTGGCGGGGTCGATGTCGAGGACACCGACCTCGGAGGCGAGCACGACGAGACCGTCGTCGGTCACCCAGTAGCGCGAGGGGCGCAGACCGTTGCGGTCGAGGACAGCACCGATCTGGGAGCCGTCGGTGAACACCACGCAGGCAGGTCCGTCCCACGGCTCCATGAGAGCGGAGTGGAACTTGTAGAAGGCGCGGCGCTTCTCGTCCATCTCGGTGTGGTTCTCCCACGCCTCGGGGATCATCATCAGCACCGCGTGGGGCAGCGAGCGCCCGCCCATGTGCAGCAGCTCGAGCACCTCGTCGAAGGACGCGGAGTCCGAGGCGCCGGGCGTGCAGACGGGATAGAGCCGCTCGAGGTCGCCCGGGATCACGTCGGAGGCGAGCAGCGCCTCACGGGCACGCATCCAGTTGCGGTTGCCCATGACGGTGTTGATCTCGCCGTTGTGGGCGATGAACCGGAACGGGTGTGAGAGCGGCCAGCTCGGGAACGTGTTGGTCGAGAACCGCGAGTGCACCACGGCCATGGCCGAGGTCATCCGCTCGTCGCGCAGGTCGGGGTAGACCTCGTCGAGCTGGGCGGGGGTGAGCATCCCCTTGTAGACGAGCGTGCGCGAGGAGAGCGACGGGAAGTAGGCGTCGGTCTCGTGCTCGGCGCGCTTGCGCAGGCAGAACGCCTGGCGCTCGAGCGCCATGCCGGTCACCCGCGTGCCGGCGCCGGCGACGAAGATCTGGGAGAACGACGGCATCACGGCGCGCGCGGTGCTGCCGAGCGACGCGGGGTCGACCGGGACCTCGCGCCACCCGAGGACGCTCAGGCCCTCCTCGGCGGCGATCTCCTCGATCCGCTGGCGGGTCTTGGCGGCCTGCTCGGCCTCACCCGGGAGGAACGCTGTGCCGACGGCGTACGCGTGCTGGGGCGGCAGGTCGAACCCGGCGTCCTTCGCGACCGCGCGCAGGAACCCGTCGGGGACCTGGATCAAGATGCCGGCGCCGTCGCCGGAGTTGACCTCGGCGCCCGCGGCGCCCCGGTGGTCGAGGTTCAGCAGAGCCTGGATGCCCTGCTCGATGATCTGGTGGCTGGCGACGCCGGTCAGGGTGGCCACGAACGCCACGCCACACGCATCGTGCTCGTGGCGGGGGTCGTAGAGCCCTTGGGGCGGCGGGAATGCGTGCGAGTAGGGCACCGGGCATTCTCCCGTCGTCTTCAGCGCCGCGGCCGCCCCACGACATTGTCGGGGCGGTCGCCGGCGGATCAGCAGTGCAGTGGAGGCCGGGAGACCCGGCCAGGTGCAGGGGACGACATTGGCCCTAGCGGAGCTTCAGAGATTACCACCGGGTGACCCCGGCGAGGGCTGCTCGTCCGCGTGGTCCGCGTCGTGGTCCTCCCGGTCGCCGATCCGGCCGTCGGCCCGGTCCTCGACCTGGTGGTCGGCCTGGTGGTCGGCCTGGTCGCCGCCGTACACCTGCTCCTCGCGTCCGGGACGCCGGCGGGCGCTGACCACGAAGCACACGGCCGCGACGACGAACAGCACGATCGAGGTCCACACGTTGAAGCGCAGTCCGCCGACGTCGGAGAGCTCCACGGAGTCGATGCGCAGCATCTCGATCCAGCCACGACCCAGCGTGTAGGTCATCACGTAGAGCGCCAGGACTCGCCCGTGGCCGAGCCGGAAGCGGCGGTCGGCCCAGATCACGAAGGCGAACGCGGCCAGGTTCCACACGAACTCGTAGAGGAACGTCGGGTGGAACGTCGGGTCGGTGAGGTAGCCGAGAGGGCGGTGGTCGACGTCGATCTTCAGTCCCCACGGCAGGCTGGTGGGCTTGCCGAACAGCTCTTGGTTGAACCAGTTGCCCCACCGTCCGATCGCCTGGGCGACCAGGACCCCGGGTGCCAGCGCGTCGAGCACCGGCAGCATCCGGATGCCCTTGCTGCGCGCACCCAGGTAGACCCCGAGCGCACCCGCCGCGACCGCGCCCCACACCCCGAGGCCGCCACGCCACACGTAGAGCGCGTCGATCGCGTGCTTGCCGGCACCGAAGTACAGGTCGTGGTCGGTCGCGACGTGGTAGAGCCGGCCGCCGACCAAGCCGAACGGCACCGCCCACAGGGCGAGGTCCTGGACCTCGCCCGGCCGGCCGCCGCGGGCCACCCAGCGCCGCTCGCCGATCCAGATCGCGGCGATGATCCCGAGGATGATCGAGAGCGCGTAGCCACGGATCGGGAGCGGGCCCAGGTGCCAGACACCCGAGGACGGACTCGGGATCGACAGGACGGTCAGCTGGGTCGTGAGGTTCGACGTGAGCAGGGTCACCGGTCCGCCTCCTGGGCGAGCAGCGTGTGGAGATCGGCGGCCAGGTCGGCAGACGAGGTGTCCTGGGTCCAGAGCAGCGGCGAGGTGTCGTCGGCGGTGATCGCGCTGATCTGGGTGGAGTGGCTGTTGAGGTCACGACCGCCGCTGGGCAGCCGCGCACCGTCGGCGACGTACACCGCCAGCGGCTTGCCGACCGCGGCGATCGTGTCGAGGTCGCCGGTGAGCCCGATGAAGGAGGGATCGAAGCGGTCGAGGTAGTCCCGCAGGTGCTGCTCGGTGTCGACCTTGGGGTCGGTGGTCACGAACACGACGTCCACGGACTTGCGGTCGGCGTCGTCGAGCCGGGTCAGGGCGGAGGCGATGTTGGCCATCACGACCTGACAGATGTCGGGACAGCTGCTGTAGCCGAAGAACACCAGCGTCACCGGCTTGTCGGTGTCCTTCGTCAAGGAGAACGGTTGCCCGTCGGTGTCGGTCAGGGGCGTGGCCGGGACCGTGTAGGCATCGTGGGTCAGCGCGGCCCGGTAGCCGCCGTCGCCCGCCTCCGAGCTGCCGCCGCAGGCGCCGAGCAGCACCGCGAGACAGAGCCCGAGCAGGGACGCGCCGAGTCGGCTCAGCGGGGTCCTACGCACGCCGGACCCCACCTGCCAGGTCCTCGGTCAGCGCGGTGAGCGCCCGCAGGCCCGCGGCCCGGTCGTCGGGGTGGTCGAGCAAGGTGCGGACGAACGCGGAGCCGACGATCACGCCGTCGGCACCGATCCCGTCCTTGGCGGCCAACTCGGCCGCCTGGTCGCCGTTGCTGACCCCGAGACCGACGGCGACGGGCAGATCGGTGGTGAGCCGGGTGCGGGCCACGAGCGGGCCGGCCAGGTCGCTGGTGGTGGTGCGGGCGCCGGTCACGCCCATCACCGCGGTCGCGTAGACGAAGCCCCGGCACGCCGCCGTCGTCATCGCGATCCGCTCGTCGGTCGAGGACGGGGCGACCAGGAAGACCTTGTCGAGGTCGTGCGCGTCGGCCGCGGCGACCCAGTCCGGTCCACTGTCGGGCGTGAGGTCGGGGGTGATCAGCCCCGCTCCCCCGGCGTTCGCGAGGTCGGTGGCGAACCGGGCGACGCCGTACCGCACGATGGGGTTCCAGTAGGTCATCACGACCGCGGGGGTGCCGGTGGCGGCGACGGCCTCGACGGTGCGCAGCACGTCGCTGGTGCGGACGCCACGCTCGAGCGCCTGCTGGGCGGCGGCCTGGATCGTGGGCCCGTCCATCACGGGGTCGCTGTAGGGCAGGCCGATCTCGATGACGTCGCAGCCGGCGTCGACCATCGCGAGCAGCGCCTCGATGCCGCCGTCGACGTCGGGGAAGCCGGCGGGCAGGTAGCCGACCAGCGCCGCCCGGCCCTCGGCCCGGGCCGTCTCGAACGCGGTGCGTGTGCTCATCCCACGGGCTCCTCGGTGACGTCATCGGGGTCGGCCAACCCGAAGTACTCGATCGCGGTGCCCATGTCCTTGTCGCCGCGGCCGCTGAGGTTGATCAGCACCAACGCGTCGGGGCCCTTCTCGGCGGCGAGCCGCTCGGCGACCCGGAGCGCTCCGGCGACGGCGTGCGCGGACTCGACGGCCGGGATGATGCCCTCGGTGCGGCTGAGCAGCGCGAGCGCCTCCATCGCCTCGTCATCGGTCACCGGCAGGTAGGTCGCGCGGCCGGTGGCGGCCAGGTACGCGTGCTGCGGGCCGACGCCCGGGTAGTCGAGGCCCGCCGAGATCGAGTGGGACTCCATGGTCTGCCCGTCCTCGTCCTGCAGGACGTAGGTGCGCGCACCGTGGAGGACACCGCTCTCCCCGGCGTGGATGGTCGCCGCGTGGCGACCGGTCTCGAAGCCCTCGCCGCCGGCCTCGAACCCGTAGATCGCGACCTCGGGGTCGTCGAGGAACGCGGTGAAGAGCCCGATGGCGTTGGAGCCACCGCCCACGCACGCCGCGATGGCGTCCGGGAGCCGTCCGTAGCGCTCCAGGCACTGGGCGCGGGACTCGTCACCGATGCCGCGGGTGAAGTCGCGCACCATGCTGGGGAACGGGTGCGGGCCCGCCGCGGTGCCGAAGAGGTACGCCGTGTGGTCGACGCTCGCGACCCAGTCGCGCAGCGCCTCGTTGATCGCGTCCTTGAGCGTCGCGCTGCCGGAGTCGACCGGGACCACCTTCGCGCCCAGGAGCTTCATCCGCGCCACGTTGAGCGCCTGCCGCCGGGTGTCGACCGAGCCCATGTAGACCGTGCAGTCGAGGCCGAAGTAGGCCGCGGCGGTGGCGCTGGCCACGCCGTGCTGACCGGCCCCGGTCTCCGCGATCACCCGCGTCTTGCCCATCCGGCGGGTGAGCAGCGCCTGGCCCAGCACGTTGCGGATCTTGTGCGCACCGGTGTGGTTGAGGTCCTCGCGCTTGAGCAGGACCCGCGCGCCGACCTTGGCGCTGAGCCGCTCGGCGAAGTACAGCGGGCTCGGCAGCCCGGCGTACTCGCGCAGGATCGCGTCGAACTCCGCAACGAACTCCGAGTCGGCCATGGCCTCCTGCCACGCCGCGGTCAGCTCGTCGAGCGCGGCGATCAGCGCCTCGGGCATGAACCGGCCACCGAAGCCCTCCTCCGGACCGCCGAACCACCCGAGGGCGTCCGCGTCGTACGTCGTCGTCCTCTCGGGGCGGGTCGTCATCGCGTGACTCCTGTCATCCGTCGTACGGCGGCCTCGGGGTCGCCGTCCTTCACGAGCGCCTCACCGACCAGCACGGCCCGGGCGCCCTCGCGCACGAACCGGGCCACGTCGTCGGGGCCGAAGATGCCCGACTCGGCGACCAAGACCCGGTCGTCCGGGACGAGCGGGGCGAGCCGACCGAACGTGTCGTCGTGGATCGCGAGGGTCTTGAGGTTGCGAGCGTTGACACCGACCAGCTCGGCGCCGAGCTCGACGGCCCGCTCGGTCTCCGCCTCGTCGTGGACCTCGACGAGCACGGTCAGTCCGAGCTCGCGGGCCTCGTCGTGGAGGCGGCGCAGCTCGTCGTCCGGCAGCGCGGCGACGATCAGCAGCACCAGGTCGGCGCCCGCGGCGCGGGCCTCGACGACCTGGTAGGTGGTGACCACGAAGTCCTTGCGCAGGATCGGGGTGCCGACCGCGGCTCGCACCGCGCGGAGGTCCTCGATGCTGCCCCCGAAGCGGCGCTGCTCGGTGAGCACGCTGATCGCGGCGGCGCCGCCGGCCGCGTAGCGGCGAGCCAGCTCGGCGGGGTCGGGGATCGCGGCGAGGTCGCCCTTGCTGGGGCTGCGGCGCTTGACCTCGGCGATCACGCTCGAGCCGCTCGCCCGGAAGTGCGGCATCGGGTCGCGCGGCGGGTCGACGTCCGCGAGCGCGGCCCGCAGGTCGGCCAGGCTGGTCGCGGCCTCGCGCTCGGCGAGGTCTACCCGCACCCCGGCCACGATGTCGTCGAGCACGGACATGCGGGCACTCCAAGTCAGCGGGCCAGGTCGGCGAGGCGTGATCGGGCAGGAGCCTTGCGGCACCCGAAGTCTGTCACGCCGCCGGTCGTCGACCGACCTCGCCTCGGAGCGCGGACGGCGCTGCGCTGCGCACCCGGGCCGGGCACCGGTAGGGTCCGCACCAAGCGGCCGGCAGACGGACGGCCACAACGAAGGGTTTCGAGCACGTGAGCTACTCAGAGCCACCCCCGCCCCCGCAGTACGGCGCTCCGGTGCCGCCGCAGGGCGGTGTGCCGGCCAAGACGTCGGGCAAGGCGATCACCTCGCTGGTCACCGGCATCATCGCCCTGCCCAGCATCTGCTGCTGGCCGCTGGGCATCATCCTCGGCGTACTCGGCATCGCGTTCGGGGTGCTCGGCCGCAAGGAGATCGCGGCCTCCAACGGCCAGGTGAAGGGCGCGGGCATGGCCCTCGCCGGCCTCATCTGCGGCGCGGTCGCCCTGGTGATCATCGCCGTCGTGCTCATCTTGTGGGCGAGCGGTGCGATCGACACCAGCTATGAGTTCAACACGTCGAACTGATCCGACCTCGTCGAGGAGGGCCGTCCCCGCCGGGGGGCGGCCCTCCTCTGCGTTCAGGGGCGCCGCGTCGGGGGCGGACCGTCAGGGGCACCGCGTCAGGGAGCGAGCCAGGACCCGAACGGGAGGTTGCGCACGACGGCGAACGCGAGCGCGACCACGCACAGCGTGATCGTGCCCGCCGTGACCAGCCGGGGGTCGGGCTCGCGCTCGCGCCCGACCCAGCGGTCGACCACCCACCGGCCCAGCAGGAAGACGATGCCGGGCAGCAGCACGATGAAGAGCAGGTTGCTGGACGCGGCCGCGCCGATGTCGCCGTTCGTGAGGTCGTTGACAGCCCGCAGGCCCCCGCACGCGGGGCACCACACACCCATGGCGGCGCTCAGGCAGTAGCCCCACGACCCGCTCTGGTGGGGGTCACGCAGGTGCAGCGCCAGCGTGGCCGCGCCGAGGGCGCCGATCGTCAGCGCGGGTGCCGCCATCCGGTCCCACCGGCTCGCCGCCGTCACCGCCTCGGCGGTGGGGGTGGGCGCGGTGGTGGTCACGGCCGGAGCCGCCTCAGTGCCCGGACTCGTGGAAGCCGAGCTTGGCCATCACGCCGAAGATGACCAGCGAGGCCACGCCGAGCCCGACGCCCACCCAGAACACCGGGTAGCTGACCGGGTCGAGGAGCAGGCCCACGGCACCGACGACGAAGCCCAGCATCGCGACCGCGACGCCGGTCCAGGCTGCGGGGGTGTTGCCGTGGCTGTCAGACATGCGGGGCTCCTCGTGCGGGGGGTCCTGGCGGGCCGGTGGTGGCCCGAGTGGTGACTCGAGCGCTCAGTCTATTCAGGCTCGGCGGCCGTGGGGTCGCGACCCTCGTCGATCGCCTTCCAGAGATCCAGGCTGGTCTGCTCCTCCGGCGGCACGACCGGGCCGTCCGCAGGGGACGGAGCCGACCCGGGAGCGTCGTACCGGCTGCCCATCTGGGGCCAGCCCGGCATCCAGGCCACCGCGGCCACCGCCGCCGCGACCGACAGCACGGCGGCGGTCGCCGCCACCCAGAACCACACGGTGTGGGAGACGGTGGCGTCGGTGACCCCGACCTGAGCGAGCTCGTCGCGGAGCTGGTCGGGCACCTGCTGGTAGCCCGCCACCGCTGCCGCCACCGCACCGAGCGCGGCCAGGGCCCCGAGCGCGGCCACCGCCCGGCGCACCCGGCCGCGGGTGACCAGGACGACGCCCCAGCAGGCCAGGACCACCAGTCCGAGGGCCGTGACCAGCGGCAGGTGCGAGTCGTAGGTGATGAGCGCGCGTGCCGCGCCCTGGTCACCGTCGGCGGACGCGGCGGCGCGGTCACCGGCGATCGCGGTGACGCCGGCCGTCGCCAGGCCCGCGAGCACCACGGGCCCGAACGTACGCCGGGGCTCAGGCACGTGCGTCGACACTCGGCAGGAGGTCGGCGTCGAAGCACGTGCGGTCGCCGGTGTGGCAGGCTGCGCCGACCTGGTCGACCTTGACCAGCAGCGTGTCGCCGTCGCAGTCCAGGCGGACCTCGCGGACCCACTGCACGTGGCCGGACGTCTCGCCCTTGAGCCAGTACTCCTGGCGCGACCGGCTCCAGTAGGTGACCCGGCCCGTCGTGAGCGTGCGCGCCAGCGCCTCGTCGTCCATCCACCCGAGCATCAGCACCTCACCGGTGTCGTGCTGCTGGACGACCGCCGGGACCAGCCCGTCGGCGGTGCGCTTGAGCCGGTCGGCGAGGTCGGTCGGGAGAGGGGTCACTGCGCCATTCTCCCTCACTCGATCTCGAGACGGGTCGCGCGGCCGCGGCTCGGCACGGTCAGCGGCTCGGACCCTGTTGAGCGGTCCAGCTCGCGTGCAGCCCGGCGTAGACGGATCCCTCCTGAGCCGCCAGCTCCGTGTGCGGCCCGCGCTGGACGATCCGGCCCCGGTCGACGACGACCACCTCGTCCGCGCTCTCGGCCGTGGAGAGCCGGTGCGCGATCGTGACGGAGGTGCGGCCCGTCATCAGGCGTTCGAGAGCACGCCCGATGCGCATCTCGAGTGCCGGGTCGACCGCGCTCGTGGCCTCGTCGAGCACCAGGAGGTCGGGGTCGGCGAGCTGGGCACGCAGGAGCGCGACGAGCTGCCGCTCCCCCGCCGACAGCGACTCACCGCGCTGGCCGACCCGGGTGGCGAGGCCGTGCGGGAGGCCGGCGACCCAGTCGCCCAGGCCGAGCTCGGCGGCGCTCGCGAGGATCTCCTCCTCGCTGGCCTCCAGGCGCCCGTAGCGCACGTTGGCGGCGATCGTGTCGTCGAACAGGAAGCCCTCCTGGGGCACCAGCACGACGCTGCGCCGCATCGAGGCCTGGGCGATCTCACGCACGTCGATGCCGTCGAGCAGCACGGCACCCTGCGAGGGGTCCATCAGCCGGGTCAGCAGCTTGGCGATCGTCGACTTGCCCGAGCCGGTCTCGCCGACGACCGCGACACGGGTGCCGGCGGTGATCGCGAGGTCGATGTCGCGCAGCACCGGCGGGCCGCCCGGGTAGGCGAAGGTGACGTCGTCGAGGTGGACGTCGATCGGCCCGCGCGGCAGCGTGCGGCCGTCCGCGCCCGGGTCGACCAGGTCGGCCGGGGTGTCGAGGATGCCGATCACGCGGCGCCACCCGGCGATGGCGTTCTGGGCGTCGGTCAGGATCTGGGTGCCCATCTGGACCGGTCCGACGAAGAGCGTGACCAGGAAGGCGAAGGCGAGCACACGCCCGGCGGTGATGTCGCCCGCGAAGCCCAGCCAGATGCCGACGATCAGCACGCCGGCGTTCGCCAGGCCCGCGGACACCCCGCCGAGGGAGAACGAGAACGCCGTGAAGCCCTGGGCGCGGGTGCTCGCGGCCTGGTACTCGCTCACCGCGGCGTCGATGCGCCCCTGGGTGCGAGCCTCGACGGCGTACGCACGGACCACCGCGGCGCCGACGACCGGCTCAGAGATCGCCGACAGCATCACGCCGACCTGCCGGCGGACCGTGCCGTAGGCGTCGGAGAGCTTGCGCTGGAAGTAGCGCAGCGACAAGAACAGCGGGGCGAAGCACAGCCACACCACCAACGCGAGCTGCCAGCTGTAGAACACCATCACCACGGTGGCGACGAGCACCTGTCCGACGCTGACCACGAACAGCAGGCCGCCGAAGACCAGGAACTGGCTGACCTGGTCGACGTCGCTGGTCACCCGCGAGACCAGCGCGCCGCGGCGTTCGGTGTTCTGGGTCAGCAACGGCAGGTCGTGGACGTGGCGGAACGCCTTGATGCGCAGCGTGGCGAGCCCGCGCTCGGAGGCCGTGAACAGCCGCGCGGTCATGGCGTACGACGCCCAGCTGGTCAGCGCGATCGCCAGCGCGGCACCGATGCCGGTGATCACCGTGAAGGACACGTCCGGGCCACCGGGCCCGTTGAGGCCCCGGTCGAGCGTCTGCTGCACCGCGATCGGGACGACGACCTGGCCGAGCGAGGCGATGATCGCCAGCACCAGGGTCCAGCCGATGCCCTCCTTGAGCTCCGGTGAGAAGTGCACACCCCGGCGCAGCGTCGCGATCGCACCGATCTCCTCACCGGAGTCGAGCACGGTGCTCATGTGGTCTCCTCCACCAGGTCGGCGGCGTCCGCGGTGCCATCAATCCCCGGGTGCTGCTCGTAGGCGTTGACGAGGTGGGCGTAGGAGGGGCTGCGGGCCAGGAGCTCGGCGTGGGTGCCGCGGTCGGCCACCCGGCCGTCCTCGAGGTGCACGACCTCGTCGGCCAGGCCGATCGTCGCCTTGCGGTAGGCGACCACGACCAGGGTGCTGCCGCCGCCACCGGCGCGCAGCGCCTCGAGGATCCGCGCCTCGACCTCGGGGTCGACCGCGGAGGTCGCGTCGTCGAGGATCAGCAACCGGGGGCGGCGCACCAGGGCCCGGGCCAGCGAGATCCGCTGGCGTTGGCCGCCGGACAGCGAGGTCCCACGCTCGCCCAGCCGGGCGTCGAGACCGTCGGGCAGCGCCGCCACGAACCCGTCGGCCTGCGCGGCACGCAGCGCCGCCCAGACCTCCTCGTCGGACACGTCGGCGCCGAGGGTGACGTTGCCGCGCACGGTGTCGTCGAACAGGAACGCCGTCTGGGGCACGAGCGCGAGGGTGCGGGCCAGCTCGCCCCGGGCGAGCTCGCGCAGGTCGGTCCCGTCGATCAGGATGCGCCCGGCGTCGGGGTCGACCAGGCGGGACATCAGCGTGGTGAGCGTGCTCTTGCCCGACGCGGTGGCGCCGACGATCGCGATCGTGCGGCCCGGGTCGGCGCTGAACGTCACGCCGTCGAGGAGCGGCTGGTCGGGCTCGTAGCGGTAGGCGAGGCGGTCGACCTCGAGCCGGGCGCCGCCCTCACCGGTCGCGACCGGCCGGTCGCCGTACGGCATCTCGCCGGTCGCGCGCAGCACGCTGCGCACCCGCTGGTAGCCGACCACGCTGCGCGGGAACTCCCCCAGGAGCCAGCCGATCGAGCGGATCGGGAACGAGACGATCGTGAGCAGATAGGCGACCGTGACCACGTCGCCGGCGTCCGTCGAGCCGTTGAGCACCCGCTGCACACCGACCGCGAGGACGACCAGCACGCCGACGTTGGGCAGCGCAGCCAGCGTGGGGTCGAACGCCGCGCGGATGCGGCCGGCACGGATGTTGACCTCGCGCAGCTGGTCGGCCTTGGCGGCGAACCGGGCCGTCTCCTCCGGCTCCCGGCCCAGCGTCTTGACCACCATGGCGCCGTCGAACGACTCGTGGGCGACCTCGCTCAGCTCGGCGCGCAGCTGTTGGGCGCGGGTCATCAAGGGCGACGCGAGCCGTTGGTAGGCGAGGTTGGCGGCGATCACGGCCGGGAACACCAACAGGCCGACGAGCGCCATCACCAGATCGGCGGCGAACATCTGCACGACCGCGATCACCATCATGGCGACGGTGCCGACGGCCATCGGAAGCGGTGCGATCGGCCCCCACGCGGCCTCGACGTCGGAGTTGGCGTTGGACAGCAGCTGGCCGGTCGGGTGGCGCTGGTGCCACTCCATGGGGAGCGCGAGGTACTGGCGGGTCACGGCGCGCCGGGTGTGGGCCTGCATGCGGTACTGCATGACACCCGCCCCGAGCCGGCGCGCGACGATGCCCACGGCACGCAGGATCGCGACGCCGAGGAACAGCGCGAGCACCGCGAGCAGCATGTCGGTGCCGATCTCGCCGTTGTCGAACGCCGGCAGCACGACGTGGTCGGTCGACCAGCCGAGCACCCACGCGTCCGCGACCGTCAGCGCACCGAACAGCACACTGCCGATCGTCGAGACCGTGAAGATCCACGGCTCGCGCCGGATCGCGACGGCGAGTACGGCGAAGCCCTCGCGGGTGGTGCCCCGTCGGCTCCCCTGCTTGTCCGCCACCTGCGTCCCCGGTCCGTCTCTCTCGATGTCGCCTCGCGGGCAACCCGCGGCCCGGACAGGGTATTCCCCGGCTCCGACATGGAGCCCGACATAGTCTCCTGACATGAGCACGCCCCTCGCCCGCCGGGAGCGGACCGACCTGTGTGACCTCGCCCTGACCCTCGGGCCGGACGCGCCGACCCTGTGCGAGGGCTGGGACGCCCGCGACCTGGTCACGCACCTGCTGGTCCGCGAGCGCCGACCCGTCTCGTCGCTCGGCAACGTGGTGCCCCCGCTCGCGGGGTTGACCGAGCGAGCGATGGCGCGCGGGCGCGACCGCTCCTTCGGCGAAGCGGTCGAGAGTCTGCGCCGGCCGTCACCGCCGTTGCGCCTCGTGCCGGTGCTCGACCAGCTGATGAACACCGTCGAGCTGGTCGTCCATCACGAGGACCTGCGCCGCGCGCAGCCCGAGTGGGAGCCGCGCTCGCTGCCCTCGACCGACCTGGACGCGCTGTGGTCCCAGCTGAGCAAGGGCGCCGTGATGTTCGGTCGCAAGCTCCCCGAGCCGACCGTGCTCCGTCGCGCCGACACCGGGGCGACCGCACCGGCGCGCAAGGGGCCCGACCCGGTCACGATCACCGGCCCGGTGGTCGAGCTGTTGCTGTTCCTGTTCGGCCGCGACCAGACCCGCGGGCTCGAGTTCGACGGGCCGCCGGTCGCGGTCGAGCGGGTGCGCGCCGCCGATCTCGGCGTGTGACCGCCCGCCGGGCACCCGGCAACGGCCTGGAGTCGACCGACCTCCACCCCGTCCCGGAGGATGGGGTCCGATGAGCTCCCGACGTACGCGCTCCGACCACCCGGCGCACGACCACCACGACGACCACCACCACGACGACCACCACGGCGAGCACTCCCATGGCCTGGTCGACCCCTCGATCGTGCGGTCCAGGGCGGGGGTCAAGGCGGTCAGTCTGAGCCTCGCGGTCCTGCTCGCTGCCGCGCTGGTGCAGCTTGCGGTCTTCCTGCTCAGCGGCAGCGTGGCGCTGCTGACCGACGTCATCCACAACGGCGGGGACGCCTTGACCGCGATCCCGCTCGGCATCGCCTTCGTGCTGCGCAGCCGCCGGGGCGAGCGGTGGGCGGGCTACCTCGTCGTCGCGGTCATCCTCGCCAGCGCCCTGCTCGCGCTGGTCCAGGTGATCGAGCGGTTCCTGCACCCGCAGACTCCCACCCACCTGTGGGCGCTGCTGGTCGCCGGCATCGTCGGCGTCGTCGGCAACGAGATCGCCGCGGTGATCCGCTGGCGCGCCGGGCGTCGCCTCGACTCCCCCGCCCTGGTCGCCGACGGCAACCACGCTCGCTCCGACGGCTACGTCAGCGCCGGCATCATCGTCTCGACCGGGTTCGTCGCCGTGGGTCTGCCCATCGCGGACCCGATCATCGGCCTGTTGATCACCGGTCTGATCCTGCACACCACGTGGGAGTCGTGGGAGACCATCCGGCGTGGTTGAGGCGGAGGTCGCGGACGAGGCCTAGGCTGACGGGACATTCCATCGTTCTCAGGGGGTCGGATGTTGATCTGGATCGTGGTTGCCGTGGTGGTTGTCGGCTTGACCGGGTGGGCCTTCTGGCCCCGTCGCCGCGGCATCGCCGACGGCGAGGTCCGCCGCGCCAAGCGGCTGACCCAGGGGAAGGTCGGGAACTACGACAACCCCAGCGGACCGAACTTCGGCGGTCCCTTCTGACCCGACCCACTCGTGAGCGAGGTCCGCTCACGATGCGTCAGCAGCGAGGGCGTGCGCGATCTGCACCTGTCGGAGCAGGAATGCGCCGTCGTCGCGCTTCTTGCGGCGCAGCCAGGTGGTGACCTCGGTGTTGCACTTGCTGGCGTTGCACGACGCACAGGCCGGCACGACGTTCACGAGCGTGTAGCGACCGCCGCGCGAGATCGGCAGCATGCAGTCCTTCTGCAAGGCGGCGGCCTCGTTGCCGCAGTAGGCGCAGCCACCCCACGCCTCCATGAGCGCGAACCACTGGGCGTCGGTCAGGTCGTGCTCGACGAGCGACATCCGGCGCTTGCGGCGACGAGCGTACGTCGCGGCGCGGGTGCGGGAGGCCACCCTCGGAGCCTAGTGCCACGCCGGCCGAGCTCCGGGAACCCGTCAGCAACCCGCGGCGGGGTGTCGCGGCAGGCGGTGCCGGCTCACGGTCTGCCGCCCCGGGTCGAGTGGGAAGCCCCGCTGCCAGTCCGAGACCAGACTCAGCTGGTCCATCTCCCGCTGCCCCTCCCCGACGAGGGAGAGCCGCAGCGTCATCGGCAGCCCGGAGTAGGACGCCGGGTCCGAGACCGAGCCGATCGGCTTCCCGTCGAGGAACCAGGTGAGGTGGCTCTTGGACACCTCGACGGCGACCGCATAGGCGGAGTGCAGCGGCGTGTCCGAGGCCGTCGCCGCTCCGGACCAGCGGTACGCCGGGGACCGGGCGCCGAAGAACACCCGGCGCGAGAACGCCGCGATGCGCGCGATCTCGATGTTGTGCTTCCCGCAGTCGTAGTCAGCAGGGTCCTCGGGCACCAGCTCGGCCAGCACCTGGTAGTCGCGCCCGCCGCTCTCGTAGGCCCCGCGGATCCGCATCCGGGCCTCCCAGCGGCCCTGCCGCGCAGCGTTGCCGCGCAGGGTGGCGCGGGTGGTTCCGAAGTCCCCGGTGCCGGCTCCGTAGTACCGCTTGCTGTCGAGCGCCAGCTGGCCGTTCTGCTTGCTGACCCGGCCGCCGCCGTCGGCGTAGTCGACCCACTGCCCCCGCGACCGCGTCCCTCGATCGGGGCGGTCGGTCAGCGACTCGCCCTTCTCCCAGTCGAAGTCCCAGGACAGCGGATACCAGCCGTACGTCCCGCCGGCCGTGGGCGTCGGACCACCCTCGAGGCCGGCGACCCCGAGCGGCGGCAGCGACACCGCGGCCAGCGCCTCGTCGAGCTGTGCCTCGCGCTCGGCCCAGGCCTGCGTGCCGACGTACGCGTAGAGCGGGAACGACGCAGTCCAGCCGATCTGGTTGCCGTCCCGGCGGTAGTCCTCCTCCCGGACCCGGAACACCGCGACCCCGGCGGGCTCGGCGAGCCCGGCGAACCGGCCGAGGCCGTCGGAGTCGACGGTCGTCGTGGCGATGCTGCGCCAGGTGTCGCCGTCGACGCGCCGCTGCAGCGTCAACGACCTGCCCGAGAAGACCGGCAGGCCCTGCGAGGCCGGGCTGCGGAAGACGTTGTCGGGCGTCGTGTCGACCGTGATGCCGAACGGGCGGTTCGCGGACACCAGCGCCGGCTCGCTCGTGTTGTTCTCCGCCTGGCCGGTGACGCGCAGGGTCAGCTCCTGGGTCTTGGCGAAGAACACCCGGGACGCCGAGACGTGCTCGCCAGCCTTGACGCGGTAGCGGATGTCGAACATCCCGGGCGCCGGGTAGGCGAACGCGAAGCTGCCGTCGACGCGGGTCGAGGCACGGAACCCGTCCACGGTCGTCCACCGGTCTCCCGGGCGGCCCATGTTGAACTGCAGGACGAGCGGGCGCACCCCCGCGGCTCCGACGTTCCCGGTCCAGGTCAGCCGCTGGCCCGCGACGTACGTCGAGGGCGACACCGACAGCTCCGGGGCGGCCGCGCGGGACGGTGGTGCCGGTGGGAGCGCGACCAGGGCCAGCGTCGCGAGGACCATGGTCGCGAGGACCAGCAGGACACGGGGGCAGCTCCGAGAGACGGCCGACATGTCTGGACCATCGGCGCCGGGTGCCGGCTCATGAGGCGATCCGCACCGACCGGGGATCCACCGCGCGTCGGTGTGCACCCGAGCCGCGTCCAGGGCCACGATGGCAGGCATGGACGAGCCCACCTTCCGCACGATCTTCGAGCCGTTCCGCATCCACTCCGTGGAGCCGCTGCGGATGAGCACCCGAGCCGAGCGCCGCGGCTACCTGCAGGAGGCGGCGTACAACCTGTTCCAGGTGCGCGCCGAGCACGTGCTCGTCGACCTGCTCACCGACTCGGGCACGGGCGCGATGAGCCGCGACCAGTGGGCCGCGATCCAGCACGGCGACGAGTCGTACGCCGGCTCCCCGTCGTACTACCTGTTCGCGGACGCGGTGCGTGAGCTGTTCCCGTTCGAGCACGTCATCCCCGTCCACCAGGGCCGGGCCGCGGAGAAGATCCTGTTCTCGGTCATCGGTGGGCCCGGCAAGGTGGTCCCCAACAACACCCACTTCGACACGACGCGCGCGAACGTCGAGGCCACCGGGGCGCTGGCCGTCGACATCCCCGTCCCCGAGGGTCGCGACCTGTCCTCGCAGCACCCGTTCAAGGGCAACATGGACCTCGAGGCCCTGGAGACGCTGCTGGCTGCGCGTGCGGACGACGTACCGTGCGTCTTCGTCACGATCACGAACAACAGCGGCGGCGGCCAGCCCGTGTCGCTGGCCAACCTGCGCGGCGTCCGCGAGATCTGTGATCGCTACGGCAAGCCGCTGTTCCTCGACGCCTGCCGGTTCGCCGAGAACGCCTGGTTCATCCGTGAGCGCGAGGAGGGCCAGGGCGAGCGGGAGGTCGCCGACATCGTCCGCGACCTCGCGGCGCTCGCCGACGGGATGACGATGAGCGCGAAGAAGGACCCGATGGGCAACATCGGCGGGTGGCTCGCGATGAACGACGACGACCTCGCCGCGTCCTGCCGCAACACGCTGATCCTCACCGAGGGCTTCCCGACGTACGGCGGGCTCGCCGGACGCGACCTGGAGGCGCTCGCCCAGGGGCTCAAGGAGGTGGTGCAGCACGACTACCTGCGCTACCGGATCCAGTCGACCGCCTATCTCGGTGAGGCGTTGCAGGAGCGCGGCATCCCGGTGCTCAGCCCGTTCGGCGGGCACGCCGTCTACATCGACGCCCGCGCGCTCGCCTCCCACCTGGACCCGCTGGAGTACCCGGGCCAGTCGGTCGCGGTCGCGCTGTACGAGACCGGCGGCATCCGCTCGTGCGAGATCGGCACCGTGATGTTCGGCCGGCAGCCGGACGGCACCGAGGCTCCGGCGGCCATGGACCTGGTGCGCCTGGCGATCCCGCGACGCACCTACACCCAGAGCCACATCGACTACGTGATCGAGGTCTGCGAGGAGGTGTCCACCCACGCGGCTTCGCTCCCGGGCTACCGGATCGTCGAGGAGCCGAAGAGCCTGCGGCACTTCACCTCGTCGTTCGCGCCGCTCTGAGCCGAGGCCTCCGTCAGGCCGTGTAGGCCCAGCTCGCGTCGAGGAAGACGTGGGCCTTGTCGGTGTTGGTCTTGACGACCACGTCGAACCCGGACTTCGACCAGACGTCGTCAGAGAACGCCACCACACCTGAGACCAGGGCGAAGGCACTCGAGCTCCTGGCGTAGATGCACACCTTGCCGGCAGGGGCAGTGGGCGCCGCGAAGGTGCCGGTGCACGTCGCATCGTCATCGTTCGTGCCGATGGACACATCGTCGGGGGCGAAGTTGACGGTCTCGTCCGACAACGGCGTCCGGGCCTTGCCCGGGAGGTCCACGTGGACGACCTCGTCGATGTCCTGCGTGTTGGTCGTGGTGTCGTAGGCGAGCACGCCGGTGACCGTCCTCCCCACCGGGATCGTGCCGGACGCACCGGGCAGCTGGCCCGCGGCGAAGTCGGCCGACCGCAGGGAGCCGTCCCTGATGTCCCTGGTGGTCACCGAGCCGTCCTTGATGTCCTTCCCGGTGATCTTCCTGGCCGCCTGCGCGACCACGGGGTTGGTCAGTGCGAGCACGGTGAGCACCGCGATGACGACAGCGGCGGTGAGCTTGAGGCGCATGGCATTCTCCCGGACGAACGGTGGGCGGTGACCCCACTATCCAGCACCCGCACCCCCTGTGCGAGGCACATCCGTGATGCATCAGCTTCGCGGCTGATCACATCGTCGTTCGAGCCCGTCTTCTGAGCAATGGCACGACGAGGCGCCAGCCGAGCATCGTCACGGTGAGGAACACCGCCGCGACGACCAGGAAGCCCGGAGCGAGACCACGCCCCGAGATGCCGCGCAGGACCATGCCGGCCGCGTAGGTCACCACGAGCACGATGCCGCCCTCGGGCCACACCCGCTGGGCCGGACGGCTCCGCGACGCCAGCCAGAGGTGCGCGAGTACGGCGGCGAGCGCGAACGGCCACACGATCACGAGCACCACCCAGTCGGACTCCCCCGCCTCGTGCGAGCTCTTGCCGCCGATCGCGAGGGCGAGCACGCACACCAGGTCGGCCACGAGCGGGCCGATCCATTGCCGGGGCGCGCGCGGTTGCGTCGTACTCACCCGTCCAGGGTCGCAGGTGCTCGAGGTCAGGCGCGCGCCAGGACCGTCTCCACGACAGGTCGGACGCGCTCGACGTGCGTGACGAGACTGCCCATGAGCCGCCCGCGCCGGGCGAAGATCCCGGTCGGGCCTAGCCGGTAGAGCAAGGCGCGGACCAGCAGCTGGTCCCAGTCCGGACCGGTCGCCCAGGCGTCGAGAACCGTCATCGGTGCCCGGCGGAACGTCACCGCGTCCGCCGCGGCGATCGCGTTGGCCGTCGCCGCGGGCCGGAAGTATGGCGGCCAGTCGATGACCGCCGGCGGCCTGCCGTCCGCCACCAGGACGTTCGGCAGGATGTCGCCGTGGATCGCCTGGTCGGGGCTCGTGACGGGCGCCAGAGCGGCGCGCAGGCTCGCGATCACCTCGAGTGTCTCGGCGTCGCCCTCGGGCACGGCACCCTCCCAGGCGAGTCGGTCGCCGTACGCCCAGGGGTCGTCGCGCGCGTCCATGAAGCCGGGCCGAGGCAGTTCGCCGAGGCCGGCATGGAACGCATCGCTCGCCTCCTTGACCCGGGTCAGCTCGTGGTCGACGTCCGCGTCGCGGCCCGGCACGAAGACGTGGGCTCCCCAACCGTCGACCGACCAGCCGCCGGCGGCCCCGCGAGTCGGTGCGACCGGCTCGGGCACGCGTACGTCGTCGCTGCTCCACGCGGCGTACACCTCGCACACCCAGGTGTGCTCCGGCACGCAGCCGACCGGCTTGAGGACCAGGCGTCCGTCGGTCCACGCGTGGCCGGCCCCACCGGGCAGCCGGCGCAGCTCGCTTCGTGTAGTCCGAAGGCGCGGACCGCCTCGGGGGTGGGGCCTCGCTCTCGCCACGCCCAACCGGCGGCGTCGAGCACGACGACGCGCGCGCGATCCGGTGTGCACCGGCCGGGTGCGCCGTCAGCGGTCATGAGCGCGACGGTACCGGCGTGCTCGACGACACCGAGCCCGCTCGGGGCCTCCACAACCGGCGGCACCCGTGTCACCATGCACCCATGGCGTTGATCTCGGTGCGCAACCGCTGGCTGTACTCCGTGGGGCCGTTCGTGCTCTCCGCGATCGTCTTCGCAGCCGTCCTCGTGTGGCTCGGCGACAGTCGTGGCCACGCTGTCGCTTACAGCGTCGTGTTCACCGCGACCCTTGCCACGTTGCAGTGGCTGCACCTCCACCGCCGCGACGCCCGGCGGCGCCGCCGGCAGCAGGCGATCGGCGCCTAGCGCCCACGCCACGGCGAGGGCCGTGGCGTCTCACCTGGGCCGCGACCCGCGACGCTGAGGCCAGCGGCGAGCCGCGAGCTAGAGGCCGCTCCAGATGTGGAAGTCGGCACGATGTCCCTCGGGTCCGGAGTCCGTAGCCGTCAGGCCGCCGAGGGCACCCACGACGACGGCGAGGATCACCAGCGTCGCGAGATCGGGACCCGCTCGATCCGGCTCTGCCCGATAACGGGCGAAGCAGTCGCTCTGGAGGTAGGAGAGGAACGCACCGAACGCCACGGCGCCGGTGAGGGACTCCGCGAGGACCGCGAGGGAGGGCCCCGTCACGAGCGCGACGAGGCCGAACAGTGCGATCAGCGCGAGGACCAGCCCGGCGACCCAGGTCCGGACCATCCGCGCGCGAAGTACCCCGTAGGACACCCAGCCCACCACCAGTGCGCTGAGCGGTATCGAGACGAACGCCGACTCCGCGTTGGCGGTGCCGCGGTCAGCCAACGTCACCAGCTGGCCGGCCAGGCTGGCCCAGCCGAGCAACCACGCCGACCTCGGGACCGCCTGCTCCGCCGTCATCGGACCGGGTAGCCCGCCCCCGCGAGCGACTGCTTGACGTCGGCGATCCGCAGCGTGCCGAAGTGGAAGACGGTGGCGGCGAGCACCGCGTCGGCGCCCGCCTCGACGGCGGGCGGGAAGTGCTCGACCGCGCCCGCACCACCGGAGGCGATGACGGGCACGCTCACCTCACGGCGTACGGCGCGGATCAGCTCGAGGTCGAAGCCGTCCTGGGTGCCGTCGGCGTCCATCGCGTTGAGCAGGATCTCCCCCGCGCCCAGCTCGGCCGCGCGGACGGCCCACTCGATCGCGTCGAGCCCGGCGGACTTGCGGCCGCCGTGGGTGGTGACCTCGAACCCCGACGGCGTGCCGGCAGCCCGGCGCGCATCGACGGAGAGCACCAGCACCTGGTTGCCGAACCGGTCCGCGATCTCGGCGACCAGCTCGGGGCGGTTGATCGCCGCGGTGTTGACCGCGACCTTGTCGGCCCCAGCACGCAGCAGGCGGTCGACGTCGGCCACCGACGACACTCCCCCACCCACGGTCAGCGGGATGAACACCTCCTCGGCGGTGCGCGAGACGATCTCCATCGTGGTCGCGCGTCCCTCGTGAGAGGCGGAGATGTCGAGGAACGTCAGCTCGTCGGCGCCCTCGGCGTCATAGGTGCGCGCCAGCTCGACCGGGTCGCCCGCGTCGCGGAGCTCCTTGAAGTTGATGCCCTTGACCACCCGGCCGGCGTCGACGTCCAGGCACGGGATGACCCGCACCGCCAGCGTCATCGCGATCCCCGAGTGAGCTCGAGCGCGTCCTCCAACGTGAACCGGCCCTCGTAGAGCGCGGTGCCGGCGATCGCGCCCTCGACGCCGACCGGCACCAGCTCCATCAGCGCGCGGATGTCGTCGAGCGTGGTCACGCCCCCGGACGCCACCACCGGCGCGGACGTCGCGGCGCACACGTCGCGGAGCAGCTGCAGGTTGGGGCCCTGGAGCATCCCGTCCTTGTTGACGTCGGTGACCACGTAGCGTGCGCAGCCCTCGGCGTCGAGGCGCGCGAGCGTCTCGTAGAGGTCGCCGCCCTCCTGGGTCCAGCCGCGCGCGGCCAGGGTGCGACCGCGTACGTCGAGGCCGATGGCGATGCGATCGCCGTGCTCGGCGATCACCCGGCCGCACCACTCCGGCTGCTCGAGGGCAGCGGTGCCGATGTTGACCCGACGGCAGCCGGTGGCGAGCGCGGCCGCGAGGGACTCGTCGTCGCGGATCCCGCCGCTCATCTCGACCTGGATGTCGAGCGCGCCGACGATCTCGGCCTGCAGCTCACGGTTGGTGCCGCGGCCGAACGCCGCGTCCAGGTCCACGAGGTGGAGCCACTCCGCGCCGGCGTCCTGCCAGCGCATCGCGGCGGCCACCGGGTCGCCGTACACCCGCTCGGAGCCGGCCACGCCCTGGGCGAGCTGGACGGCCCGGCCCTCGGTGATGTCGACGGCGGGAAGCAGCTCGAGATAGTCAGACATGGTGTCCTTCACGTTCGGCGGAACAGCATCGTGTGGAAGACGGGGGCGGCCAGCAGGCTGACCACCAGTGCGGCGAGCCGGATGTCCCACTCGCCGAAGAAGATCCAGGCCAGCACGTTGAACGCGAGCAGGCCGGCGAACAGCGCGCCGTTCTGGCGCCGCCTGCGTTGGGCCAGCAAGCCGGTCGGCCGCTTGGGCGGCTTCGGGAGCCGCGAGGTCACCGCCCGCACCCGTGCGTCGCGGCGCTCCCTGCGCTCGGCATCCGCCGCCCGGGCCGCCGCGAGCACGGCGGCCTCCCGCTCGCGCTCCGCGCGCCGCTGGGCCCGCTCCTTGCTCATCGGCGGCTCACCGCAGCGACTCCACCCAGTTGCGCAGCAGGGCGGCTCCGGCGTCGCCGGACTTCTCCGGGTGGAACTGCGTGGCGCTCAACGGCCCGTTCTCGACCGCTGCGACGAACCGGTCGCCCCCGTGCTCTGCCGGACCGGTCTGGGCCCAGGTGACCAGCGGCGGCTTCGTACGGCCGTGCGTCTCCAGCGTCCAGTCGCGCACGCCGTAGGAGTGCACGAAGTAGAAGCGCTCCCGCTCGATGCCGCGGAACAGCGTGCTGTCCGCTGGGGCTTCGACGGTGTTCCAGCCCATGTGGGGTACGACGGGCGCCTGGAGCCGCTCGACGACACCCGGCCACTCGTTGCAGCCCTCGGTCTCGACGCCGTGCTCGACGCCGTGCTCGAACAGGATCTGCATGCCCACGCAGATGCCGAGCACCGGCCGGCCACCGGCCAGGCGACGGCCGATCACCTCGTGCCCCCGGACCGCGCGGAGCCCGGCCATGCAGGCGGCGAACGCACCCACCCCGGGGACGACCAGGCCGTCGGCGTCCTGGGCCAGCGCCCGGTCGGACGTCAGCGTGACCTCGGCGCCGGCGCGCTCGACCGCACGCACCGCGGAGCGGAGGTTCCCCGAGCCGTAGTCGAGGACGACGACGTTGGGTTTGCTCACAGAGCACCCTTGGTGCTGGGGATCCCCGTCTCGCGCGGGTCGAGGGCGACGGCGTCACGGAAGGCGCGGGCGAACGCCTTGAACTGCGTCTCCACGATGTGGTGCGGCTCGCGGCCGGCCAGCACCCGCACGTGCAGCGCGAAGTGGCCGTGGAACGCGATCGACTCGAAGACGTGCTGGGTCAGCGACCCGAGGTACGACGGCGTCGTGCCGCCCAGTTGGACGTACTGCTGCCCCTCGGGCTCGCCGGTGTGCACGCAGTAGGGCCGGCCCGACACGTCGACGACCGCCTGCACCAGCGCCTCGTCGAGCGGCACGGTGGCGTCGCCGAACCGGCGGATCCCGACCTTGTCGCCGAGCGCCTGGCGCAGCGCCTGGCCGAGAGCGATCGCGGTGTCCTCCACCGTGTGGTGGGCGTCGATGTGGGTGTCGCCCTCGGTCTGGACGGTGAGGTCGACCAGCGCGTGCCGGGCGAACGCGGTCAGCATGTGGTCGTAGAACCCCACGCCCGTCGAGATGTCGTGGCGTCCCGAGCCGTCGAGGTCGACCTCGACGAGCACCTTCGACTCGCTGGTCTGGCGCTCGATGCGTGCGGTGCGGCTCATGATTCCTCTTCCATGACGTGGGTCAGTGCCTGGCGGAACGCGTCCATCTCCTCAGCGGTGCCGATCGACACCCGGAGCCAGCCGTCGGGGCCGACCTCACGGATCAGCACCCCCCGGTCCAGCAACTGCTGCCAGACAGCATGGCGGTCCGCGAAGGTCCCGAACAACACGAAGTTGGCGTCGCTGTCGGCCACCGTCAGCCCTTGTGAACGCAGCCAGGCGACGCACGCGTCGCGCTCGGCGCGCAGCTGGTCGACCTTCCCGAGCAGCTCCGGGGCGTGCCGCAGCGCCGCCTGGGCGGTCGCCTGGGTCACCGCCGAGAGGTGGTAGGGCAGCCGCACCACCCGGATCGCGTCGAGGATCGCGGGGTCGGCGGCCAGGTAGCCCAGCCGCAGGCCGGCCGCGGCGAACGCCTTGCTCATCGTGCGGGTCACGACCAGGTTGCGGTGCTCGGGCAGCAGCTCGAGGGCGCTCGGGACGCCGGCTCGGCGGAACTCGCCGTACGCCTCGTCGACGACCAGCAGCCCGTGGTCCCCCACCGCCTCGCTGAGGGCGCCGACCGCGTCCGGTGGGAGCGCCGTGCCGGTCGGGTTGTTGGGGCTGGGCAGCAGCACGACGCTCGGCCGCTCCGCGCGCACCAGCGCCGCCGCCGCGTCGAGGTCGAGGGAGAAGTCCTCGGCCCGGCTGCCCTGCACCCACCGGGTCGAGGTGTCGCGGGCGTACTCCGGATACATGGAGTACGTCGGGGCGAAGCTCAGCGCGCTGCGACCCGGCCCTCCGAATGCCTGCAGCAGCTGGAGCATCACCTCGTTGGACCCGTTGGCCGCCCACACCTGCTCGGGCGCGATGCCGTGCGCGGTGTCCCGGGACAGGTACGCCGCGAGCGCGGTGCGCAGCTCGACGTGCTCGCGGTCGGGGTAGCGGTTCAGCCCGAGCGCGGCGGCGCGCACGGCTGCGGCGATGTCGTCCGCGCACGCCTCGGACGGGCCGTAGGGGTTCTCGTTGGTGTTGAGCTGGACGGGCACGTCGAGCTGCGGGGCGCCATACGGCTCCAGACCACGCAGCTCCTCCCGCAGAGGAGGCCAGGTCATCGCTTGAACCGCACCGACACCGCGGCGCCGTGACCCGGCAGGTCCTCGGCCTCGGCGAGGGTCACCACGTGCCGGGCGACCTCCTCGAGCGCCTCGCGGGTGTAGTCGACGACGTGCACGGACTTCGTGAACGCGCGCACCGAGAGACCCGAGGAGTGGCAGGCGCAGCCGGCGGTCGGCAGCACGTGGTTGGACCCGGCGCAGTAGTCACCGAGGCTCACCGGAGCGTGCGGGCCGACGAAGATCGCGCCGGCGTTGCGCACGCGCGCGGCGTACGCCGAGGCGTCGGCGGTGTGGATCTCGAGGTGCTCGGCGGCGTAGGCGTTCACGACGTCGAGGCCCTGCTCGAGGTCATCGACGAGCACGACACCGGACTGCTGGCCCGCGAGACTGGTGCGGATGCGCTCGACGTGCTTGGTGGCGGGGACCTGCTGGTCGAGCTCGACGTCGACCGCGTCGGCGAGGCGCTCCGACGGGGTCACCAGGACCGCCGCGGCGAGCGGGTCGTGCTCGGCCTGGCTGATCAGGTCGGCGGCGACGTACGCCGGGTCCGCGGTGTCGTCGGCCAGGATCGCGATCTCGGTCGGTCCGGCCTCGGAGTCGATGCCGACCAGGCCCTTGAGCAGCCGCTTCGCGGTCACCGTGTAGATGTTGCCCGGCCCGGTCACCAGGTCGACCTTGGCGCAGGGGCCGGTGCCGTAGGCGAACATCGCGATCGCCTGGGCGCCTCCGACGGCGTAGACCTCCTCCACACCGAGCAGTGCACAGGCCGCGAGGATCGTGGGGTGGACCGCGCCACCGAACTCCCGCTGCGGCGGGCTCGCCAGCGCGATCGACTCCACGCCGGCGGTCTGGGCGGGCACGACGTTCATCAGCACGCTGGAGACCAGCGGGGCCAGGCCGCCGGGGACGTAGAGACCGACCCGCCCGACCGGCACCTTGCGGTGGGTGACCCGGGCGCCCGGGCCGAGGTCGGTCACCGCGTCGTGCTCGAGCTCGGCGGCGCAGGTGGCCCGCAGGCGCGAGATCGACTCCTCGAGCGCGGCGCGAATGTCGGGGTCGAGCTGCTCCAGGGCGGCGCCGAGCGCCTCGGGGGTGACCCGGATGTCGTCGACCCGCACCCCGTCGAACTTCTCCGACAGCTCGCGGATCGCGTCGAGCCCGCGGGCCCGCACGTCCTCACAGATCGCATGCACCGCCGGCACCGCGGCCTCGACGTCGAAGTCGGCGCGGGGAACCGCTGCGCGGTAGTCAGCACCCTGCTGGGCGCCGCGCAGGTCGATGCGTCGGATCATGGGGCCGATTCTACGGGCGGTCGCCTGTCGCGCCGGACCGGCGACGGTGGCTGGACTACGTTGGCCCCGTGCCCGAGCCGCTGCCGATGTTCCCGCTGAACGCGGTGCTGTTCCCGGGTGTGAGCGTGCCCCTGACGGTGTTCGAGGACAGGTACCGGGCCCTGGTGCACCACCTGCTGCGGATCGAGGACCCCGCGCAGCGGGTGTTCGGGTCGGTGGGCATCCGGGAGGGCTACGAGGTCGGCGACCATGGCGCGCAGTCGCTGTACCGGGTGGGGTGCCGGGTGCAGCTCACCGAGGTCGAGGCGCACCCCGACGGCACCTTCGACGTGGTCGCCGTCGGCCAGGAGCGGATCCGGCTCGACCGGCTCGACACCTCGGGGCAGTTCCCCATCGGACACGTCACCGAGCTGCCCGATCGGGAGACGCCGGTCCCCGAGGTGGTCCTCGACCAGGCCCGGGTCGCGTTCACGGCCTACCGCGCGGCGCTCTCCGACATCCGGGGCGACCCCTACTCCGGCACGCTCCCCCGCGACCCGACGTACCTCTCCTGGACGCTGTCGGCGCTCGCGCCGCTGCCGATGCCCGAGCGGCAGGCGCTGCTCGAGGCCGACGACGCCGAGGTACGGCTGATCCTGATCACCGACCTGCTCCGCACCGAGCTGCGGGCGATGAACGTGATCCCCTCGCTCCCCGCCACCGAGGTGGCCCGCACGAGATGGTCTCCGAACTGAGACCGAGCAGCGGCCACGCGAGGAACGAGCGTGGGCGCGTGGCGAGGGAAGATTGAGCAAGCGACGCGACTGAGGAACGAAGTCGCACGAGCGCGTCGAAATTGACGGAGCAGCGGCCACGCGAGGAACGAGCGTGGGCGCGTGGCGAGGGAAGATTGAGCAAGCGACGCGACTGAGGAACGAAGTCGCACGAGCGCGTCGAAATCCGGTGAGCCGGGAGACGGCCTCCACCCGACCGAGGAGCATCGTGGCCAAGAAGAAGTCCTCCCCCGGCGGGACCCCCGCCACGGTCGCCCTGACGAAGGCCGGCATCGCGTTCACCCTGCACGAGTACACCCACGACCCGCGGGCGGCGTCGTACGGCCTCGAGGCCGCGGCGGCGCTGGGCCTCGATCCGGCGTGCGTGTTCAAGACGCTGATGGCGAACGCCGACCCTTCGACAGGCTCAGGACGACGCGGCGCGCTGGTCGTCGGCATCGTCCCGGTCTCCCAGCAGCTCGACCTCAAGGCCCTGGCCCGGGCCCTCGGCGCGTCCAAGGCGGCGATGGCCGAGGTGGCCGCCGCCGAGCGGGCGACCGGCTATGTCGCCGGTGGCATCTCGCCGATCGGCCAGAAGCGCGCTCACCCTACGGTCCTGGACGAGAGCGCGATGGCGTACGACGTCGTCTACGTCTCGGGGGGCCGCCGCGGCCTCGACCTCGGTCTCGCGCCCGCCGACCTGGTGCGGGCGACGGGCGCGATCCTGGGACCGATCGCGCGCTAGTTGGTTGTCACCCTGAGCACGAGGTGGCTGGCGCCGTCCTGCTGCCAGGCGCTCATCCCCAGGCCCTGGAGCGGCTCGAGGTTGTCGGCGACCTGCTGGTCCTCCTGGGCGAGGCCGGCCAGCCAGTCTCCGGCGTCGAAGTTCACGAACAGCACGGCCGCGGCGTCGTCGGCCCCGCGGACGACGTTCTCGAACACCTCGGACTTGCCGAGGCCGCCGTTCTCGAGCAGCCGCTTGCGGTAGTCGGCGTCGGGGCCGATCGCGATCATGTCGCCGTCGCTGTCGCTGCCGAGCGCGGCGTCGGCGCCACCCATCTGGGGGCGGAGCTTGTCGAGCACGGACTCGATCGCGTCGGGGTCGCCCTGGACCTTCAGCCCGACGGGCACTCCGGTGCCGTCCGCGGAGTTCACGAACTTCTCGACGTCGAAGTCGCTGCCCACCGCCAGCGCGGCCGAGTCGCCCGCCAACGTCTCGACGTCGTCGGGAAGGTCGAGACCGGTCTGCGCGGACATCTCGTCGAGGAGCTCCTGGCTGCTCGTCCCGCCGAGCTGGGCCGCGGCCTGGTCGGCCATGTCGCCGAACCAGCCGTCGGCGAACCCGATCCCGATCGCCGCGGCCGTGTCGCTCGGCAGCGTGGCCAGTACGTCGCTGCCGCGGTCGGCTCCCTCGAGCGCGTCCTGGGACTTGCCGGGGTCGGCCGCGACCTCGAGCTCCAGCGACCCGCTGTCGAACCGCAGCGTCGCCGCCAGCCCCTTGAAGTCCTCCAGCGCGGACGTCACCTCGTCGGAGGTCGTCGCGTAACCCACGCAGGGAGCCGCGCACGAGGCGCCGACGGCGCCACCGGTGGAGTACGCCGCGGGCAGGCCGGCGAACGGATCCATGAACCCGCCGAGGTTGTCGGCGAGCACCTTGCCGGCCTCGGGGGCGAGGTAGACGCTCGCGATACCGGCGTCACCCGCGGCGTCGGTCCACTTCTGGTAGTCGTGGTCGTCCGACAGCGAGGAGTCAGCGGCCTCGTCGGCGACCTTGTCGACGATCTCCTGGGTCTCCCCGACCAGTGCCCAGCCGTCGTGGATCGCCCACGCGCCATCCTCGGTGCCACCACCGTCCGTTCCGGCGCTGCACTCCTTGACCTTCTGCAGACCGGCGTCGGCCAAGTCGCCGTCGGTCACCTGGAGCACGAACACCGGGGACGGGGTGTCTCCCCCGGTGTCGACGGCCGCGACCGCCATCCGGTCGCCGAGCCAGGGCTCGATGTCGTCGACGTAGTCGATGTTCTCGCAGGCGCCGGTGCCCTGGATCTCCTCGAACACCCGCTGCCGGATGTCGTCGTCGGTCTCGAGCCCGATCTTGTCCTTGAACGCCGGGAACTTGCGCAGCGTGCGGAGCGCCTCGATCTTCTGTCCCCCGCTGGGGTCCAGGTCGATGCTTGCGTAGCCGATCGTCGAGGCGGGCAGGGCCTCGGCGGGCTGCGGACCGGTCGAGAAGAACGACCACGCCGCCCAGGCACCCGCCCCGGCGACCGCGAGCACGGCGACGACGCCACCGGCGATCCAGCCGGCGCGCCGGCCACCACGTCCAGGCGGGCCGGCCGATCCGGGCGGGGCCGGCGGCGGGAGCGGTCGGCCGCTACCGCTCTCGAGGTACTCCGGGCTGCTGGTCACAAGACACCCCCACGTGTCGACTGCGGGCCGGTCGGCCGCTCGGCGGGAGCCTACCCGGCGCGATGGGGGTGGCGGTCGTGCTCGTCGTGCGGGTGGCGACGCGCGGTCGAGAGGCCGAAGAACACCAGGGTGAGTGCCACCAACGCGCCCGCCGGCATCGAGATCCAGGGCGTCCGGCGAGACACCTCGAGTCGGCCGGGCAGGTGGGTGCCGTCCTTGGCCGTCGACGCCAGGTGCACCGGGTCGGCGGGCCCGAGCGCCGCTCCGACGTGGACCATCAGCCAGGTGCCGATGACCGTGCCGACGATCACGGCGAGCAGCGTGAGCAGCGGGACCCGGTCGAGGAACAGTGCCACGACGCCGCCGGCGACCAGGCCGGTCACCGTGGCGACGACCACGAACCAGCCGGTGCCCGAGAACTGGTCGCGCAGCCCGGCCTCGTTCTCGGCGACCCAGCGGTGGTCGACCACGACGCCGACCGGAGCGGTCCACAGCCACTCCCACACGACGCCCGCCAGCGCCCCCGCGGCCGCCAGGACGAGCACGCCCACGGCGAGCTGGACCAGGCCGGACCGGAGGGACGCGCGCCGCGACGCGAGGTGCTCGGGGCTGCTCACCCCGTCAGACACCCGGGCCCCAACAGGTGCTTGAGATCGGCGAACAGTGCCGGGCTCGGGGTGACCCGGAGCCGGTCGTCGAGTCGCATGACCAAGGTCTCCTCACGGGTCAAGAGTCGCAGGCGCACCTCGGTCATGCCCGGGTGGGTGCCGAGCACGTCCTTGAGCTGCTCGACGACCGGTGGTGTGCACCGGGTCGACGGCAGGCTGATCACCACGGGTCCCGACGGCCCGTCGGAGAGGTCGGGGACGGTGACCTCCTGGCCGTGGATCTCGGGCTGGTCCTTCTGCCGCGACAGCCGTCCCTTGACCGTGATGATCGCGTCCTCGATCAGGTGCGGGCCGGCGAGCTGGTAGGCGCTCGGGAACAGCAGCACGTCGATCGCGCCGTCGAGGTCCTCGACGGTGATCATCGCCCACGCGTCGCCCCGCTTGGTGATCTTGCGCTGCACGCCGGTGACCAGGCCGCTGATCGTGACCGGAGCCCCGTCGGGACGGTCCTCGTCGAGCATCAGCTGCCCGATGGTGCAGTCGCTGCTGTTGGCGAGCACGTGCTCGAGGCCCAGCAACGGGTGGTCGGAGACGTAGAGACCGAGCATCTCCCGCTCGCGGGAGAGCAGGGTGGTCTTGTCCCACTCGTCGATGTCGGGCAGCGCGATGCTGACGTCGAAGACGACGTCGTCGCCACCCGACCCGCCGAAGAGGGAGTCCTGCCCCTCGTCCACCTTCTTCAGCCCGATGTAGCGGTCGACGGCCTCTTCGTGCTTGAGGTGCAGCGCCCGCCTCTTGTGCTTCATGTCGTCGAACGCGCCGGCGAGGATCAGCGACTCGAAGACCCGCTTGTTGCAGACGTGCGCCGGCACCTTGGACAAGAAGTCGTTGAAGTCCTCGTAGCGGCCCTTCGCGGCCCGGGCCGCGACGATGCCGTCGACCACGTTGGCCCCGACGTTGCGGACCGCGGTGAGGCCGAAGCGGATGTCGTTGCCGACCGGGGTGAAGTTGTGGGAGGACTCGTTGACGTCCGGCGGCAGCACCTGGATCTTCATCCGGCGACACTCGTTGAGGTAGATCGCCATCTTGTCCTTGTCGTCGCGTGCGGACGTCAGGAGCGCAGCCATGTACTCGGTCGGGTAGTTGGCCTTGAGGTAAGCGGTCCAGTAGGTGATGACGCCGTAGGCGGCGGAGTGGGACTTGTTGAACGCGTAGTCGGAGAACGGCAGCAGGATCGCCCAGAGCGTGTCGATCGCGGCCTGGGGGAACCCGCGCTCGAGCATGCCGGCCTGGAAGCCGGCGTACTGCTTGTCGAGCTCCTCCTTCTTCTTCTTGCCCATCGCGCGGCGCAGGTTGTCGGCGGCGCCGAGGGTGAAGCCCGCCAGGACCTGGGCGATCGCCATCACCTGCTCCTGGTAGACGATCAGGCCGTAGGTCTCTCCCAGGACCGGCTCGAGCGCCTCTGCCAGGGCCGGGTGGATCGGCTCGATGGGCTCGCGGCCGTTCTTGCGGCGGGCGTACTTGTTGTGGGAGTCAGCACCCATCGGACCGGGGCGGTAGAGCGCGCTGACCGCGGTGATGTCGGCGAACTTGTCGGGCTGCAGCGAGCGCAGCAGGGCCCGCATGCCGCCGCCATCGAGCTGGAAGATGCCGAGCGTGTCACCGCGGCCCATCAGCTCGTAGGTCGCCCGGTTGTCGAAGGGCAGCTCCTCGAGCACGACCCGTTCGCCACGGTTGGCCTCGATGTTGGCCACCGCGTCGTCGAGGATGTGGAGGTTGCTCAGGCCCAGGAAGTCCATCTTGACCAGCCCGAGCGCCTCGCACATCGGGTAGTCGAACTGGGTGATCACGGCGCCGTCCTGCGGGCGCGCCATGATCGGCACGATGTCGATGAGGGGGTCGCTGGACATGATCACGCCGGCTGCGTGGACGCCCCAGTTGCGGATCTGACCCTCGAGGCCGACGGCGGTCTCGTA
This sequence comes from Nocardia sp. 149-1B, assembly GCF_057747975.1. Classification (NCBI taxonomy): domain Bacteria; kingdom Bacillati; phylum Actinomycetota; class Actinomycetes; order Mycobacteriales; family Nocardiaceae; genus Nocardia; species Nocardia sp. 149-1B. The sequence goes on along the minus strand of NZ_CM173233.1, from coordinate 1,747,182 downwards.
GATGCGGCGTACGTCGGGGTCGGACTCGTGCAGGGACCGGAACTCCCCGCCCTCGCCGTAGCGCTTGTGGGCGGGGTCGAAGATGTCCTTGAGCGGCACGCCCTTGCCCATGACGTCGGCCGGCAGTGCCTTGGTGATGCGATCGGAGATCGCGAAGCCGAAGTCGAGCACGCGGGCGGCGTCCTTGATCGCGGCCTTGGCCTTGAGACGACCGAAGGTGGCGATCTGGGCGACCCGGTCGGCGCCGTACTTGTCGGTGACGTACTTGATGACCTCGCCGCGGCGGTGGTCGTCGAAGTCGATGTCGAAGTCGGGCATCGAGGGGCGCTCGGGGTTGAGGAACCGCTCGAAGAAGAGCCCGTGCTCCAGCGGGCAGAGGTCGGTGATGCTGAGCGCGTACGCCGCGATCGAGCCCGCGCCGGAACCACGGCCGGGGCCGACCCGGATGCCGTTGCGCTTGGACCACTGGATGAAGTCGGCGACCACGAGGTAGTAGCCGCAGTAGCCCTTCTGGGAGATGATCGCGAGCTCCATCTCCACGCGGTCCTTGACCTGCTGGGTCAGCCGCTCTCCCGGGTAGCGCGCCTCGATGCCGCGCCACACCTCCTTGCGGAACCAGCTGTCCTCGGTCTCCCCGGCCGGGACGTCGGCGCGCGCCATGTAGCCGCCGGTGGACTCGACGAACTCCACCTCGCAGCGCTCGGCGATCGCGAGGGTGTTGTCGCACGCGGCCGAGAGGTCGTAGCTCTCCCACAGCGCCCGCATCTCGGCCGGGGACTTGATGTAGTAGCCGCCGCCGTCGAACTTCAGCCGGTTGGTGTCGGAGAGGCGCTTGCCGGACGCGACGCAGATCAGGGCGTCGTGGGCGTCGGCGTCCTCGGGGTTGTTGTAGTGGGAGTCGTTGGTGGCCAGCGGCGGGAGCCCGAGCTCGCGGCCCAGGCGGAGCAGGTCGTCGCGGACCCGCTTCTCGATGGAGATGCCGTGGTCCATCAGCTCGAGGAAGACGCTGTCTCGGCCGTAGATGTCCTGCAGCTCGCCGGCCTCGCGGACGGCCTCGTCCCACTGGCCGAGTCGCAGCCGGGTCTGGATCGCCCCGCTGGGGCAACCCGTGCTGACGATGATCCCCTCGCTGTGCTGCTGGAGGATCTCCTTGTCCATCCGCGGCTTGTAGAAGTAGCCCTCGAGGCTGGAGCGGGAGGAGAGCCGGAACAGGTTGCGCATGCCCTCGGTGCTCTCGGCCCACATCGTCATGTGGGTGTAGGCGCCGCCACCGGCGACGTCGTCGCCGCCCTCCTCGGCCACGTCTCCCTTGCCCCACCGCACGCGACGTCGCTCACCGCGTGCCGTGCCCGGGGTGATGTAGGCCTCGATGCCGATGATCGGCTTGATGCCGTGCTTGCGCGCCTTGGAGTAGAAGTCGTAGGCGCCGTGCAGGTTGCCGTGGTCGGTCATCGCGATCGCCGGCATGCCGAGGTCGGCGGTGCGGGTGAACAGCCCGTTGAGCAGCGACGCCCCGTCGAGCATGGAGTACTCGGTGTGGACGTGGAGGTGGACGAAGGAGTCCTGGGAGCCTGTCGCCATCGTCGCGGGCCACTCCTCGGTGCGTCGTGCGGGAACTCATCTGCGGGCATGCGGAACCAGAGCCACGGGTGAGCGCGGCGAGATTCGTGGGGGAAGGAGAACACCCTAACCCGCCCGTGGGACCCATCGTGGCAGCAACCGCCGACAGCGTCCGGGTCAGGCCTGGTGAGCCGCGTCCATGCTCTCGGTGATGATGGCGTCGACGATCCGGGACAGCCGGTCGGCGCCGAGACCGGGGGCCCGCAGCGCCATCGCCTCGGCGATCGCGCGCTCGCGCCCCGGGTCCCTGCCGGGCTCGCTCTTGTGCGGCTGGACCGCGCGGGTGAGCGCTGCGCGGCGGGCCAGCAGGTCGCCCAGCTGCGCATCGACCTCGTCGATCAGGCCGCGGAAGAACTCCAACGGACGGGACCCCGGCCAGGCCATCCGGATGTCGGGGGCCCGCTCCTCGTTGGCCGAGCCATCGGTGTGCTCGAGCTCGACCAGCCCGTGGCGTTCGTAGAAGGCACGGGCGGGGGTGTTGCTCTCGAAGACCCAGAGACAGAAGCCCCCCGGCCGCACGACCTTCGCGAGGTCGAGCAGGGCGGTGCCGATGCCCTGTCCAGCGGCATCGACCAGCACGTACAGCGAGTGCAGCCAGTCGTCCTCCACCACCATGAACGCGACCAGGGAGCCGTCCCGCTCGGCGAGCCACACGTCGCGACGGGCGAGGTCCCAGCCCTCGACGTACGCGTGCACCTCGGCGTCCGTGTGGATCTGTGGCGGCATCGCCGGGACGGAGGTCTCGCGGACCTGCACGTAGAGCTCGGCGACCGCGGGCAGGTCCTCGACCGTCGCGGGCCGCAGGAGGAGCTCGCTAGTGGGCATCGCGGATCACCTCGAGCGCGTGCGCGAGGTCCTCCGGGTACTCCGACTCGTACTCCACGTGCTCCCCGCTGTCGGGGTGCTCGAACCCGAGGCGTACGGCGTGCAGCCACTGCCGCTCCAGCCCGACGCGCTTGGCCAGCGACGGGTCGGCGCCGTACGTCAGATCACCCACGCAGGGGTGCTTGAGCGCCGACATGTGCACGCGGATCTGGTGGGTGCGGCCGGTCTCGAGGTGGATCTCGAGCAGGCTCGCGAAGCGGTGCGCCTCGAGCGTCTCGTAGTGCGTGACGCTGTGCCGGCCGTCGGACATCACGGCGAACTTGTAGTCCGCCTTGGGGTGGCGGCCGATGGGTGCGTCGATCGTGCCCTCGTGAGGGTCGGGGTGGCCCTGCACCAGGGCGTGGTAGACCTTGTCGACCGTGCGGTGGCGGAAGGCGTTCTTGAGCACGGAGTAGGCGTGCTCGGACTTGCAGATCACCATCACCCCGGACGTGCCGACGTCGAGCCGCTGGACGATGCCCTGCCGCTCGGACGCGCCGCTGGTGGAGATCCGGAAGCCGGCGCCTGCCAAGTGCCCGACCACGGTGGGGCCGGACCAGCCCGGCGAGGGATGGACCGCGACGCCGACCGGCTTGTCGATGACCACGATGTCGTCGTCGTCGTGGAGGATCTTGATCCCCTCGACGATCTCCGGCACCACCGCCAGCGGGTCGGTCTCGACCGGAATGGTGACGTCGACCGTCGCCCCCGGCAGCACCCGGTCGCTCTTGCCGACCGGCGCGCCGTCCACCAGCACGTGGCCGGCCGCGATCAGCTCGGCGCCGCGGGTCCGCGACAGGCCGAACATGCGAGCGAGCGCGGCGTCCACCCGCTCCCCCGCGAGTCCTTCGGGCACCGAGAGCACCCGGTGGTCGGACGTGCGGCTCATGGGCGGTCCTCGCGGTCCTCGTGGCCCTCGTGCTCGCGCGGTGCGTGGGCCCCGTCGAGCCGGACACCGCGATAGACCTGCACGAGGATCAGCGCGGCCGCGATGTCGATGCAGATGTCGGCGACGTTGAAGATCGGCCAGTGCGGAAGCATGAAGAAGTCGATGACGTGCCCACGCAGGGGCCCTGGCTCTCGCACCAGTCGGTCGGTGAGGTTGCCCGCGACACCGGCGAGCAGCAGACCGAGCGCGACGGCCCAGCCCGCGCTGCGGACCCGGCGCGCCAGGTAGAGCACGACCAGCACGGCGAGCATCGCGACGACGCTGAACACCTCGGTGTAGGCCGTGCCGGTGCTGAACGCCGCCCCGGGGTTGCGCGTGAGGTGGAGCTGGAAGAAGTCCCCCACCAGCTGCACGTCGGGTCGATCGGTCAGCCGGTCGACGGCCACCACCTTGGAGACGACGTCGACGGCGTACGCCGCGAGAGCGACCGCGGCGAAGACCAGCCGCGCACGGCGTCGCGAGGTGCGGGTCGGTTCGGTCGGGGCCGGATCGGTCTGGTCGCCGGTCAGCGACGTTCCTCGCGCTGCTTGCATGTCATGCACAGTGTGGCACGCGGGAACGCCATGAGCCGCATCTTGCCGATGGGGTTGCCGCACGACTCGCACACGCCGTAGGTCCCGTCGTCGATGCGGGTCAGGGCGCGCTCGATCTGGGCCAGCTTGTCGCGCTCGCTGTTGAGGACGGTGAGCTCGTGGTCGCGCTCGAAGCTGGTCGCGCCCAGGTCCGCCTGGTCCTGGCCCGCGCCGTCACCGGAGTCGCGCATCAGCCCGTTGAGCTCGCTCTCCTGGGCCTCGATGACCTCCTGGCTGTGCCCGCGCTGCTCATGCAGCTCGTCGAGCACCTCCGTGAGCTCGGCCTTGGTCCAGGCGCTCTCCCCCTCTTGGACGACGAGAGCGCTCGCCGGGACCTTCTTCGCCGGGGCCTTCTTCGCCGGAGCCTTCTTCGCCGGGGCGTTCGTCACAGGAGCTGCCTTCGTGGCCGGGGCCTTCGCGGCCGGGGTCGTCTTCTTCACGGCCGCCTTGGTGACGGGCGCTGCCTTCTTCACCGGCGCGGCCTTCGCCGCCGGTGCTGCCTTCTTCGCGGGTGCCGTCTTCTTCGCCGCGGGCGCTGCCTTCTTCGCGGGTGCCGTCTTCTTCGCCGCGGGTGCTGCCTTCTTCGCGGGTGCTGCCTTCTTCGCCGCGGGTGCCGCCTTCTTCGCCGCGGGTGCCGCCTTCTTCGCCGCGGGCGCCGCCTTCTTCGCCGCGGATGCCGCCTTCTTCGCCGCGGGTGCTGCCTTCTTCGCGGGGGCTGCCTTGGCGGCGGCGCCGTTCTTCTTCGGCTTCTTGGCGACCGGCTCGGTCTCCGCCGACTTGGCGGGGCGGCGGGCGATCACCTTGCGGGCGGCCGATGCCGCCTGCCCAGCGAGCGACTTCCTCGTGGAGCGAGCCATGGTCGGGCCTCCTCGGGCCTCGGCGGCTGTGGATGCAGCCACAGGTGTGCGTGGAGGGTAGCCGGTGTCGCCCAGCCCCTCCAATGCGGCGCACCGCACCGCACCGCCTGAACCCGCCTGAACACCCCCGGGGACGACGCTGCGGCCGGCCCCCGAAGGAGCCGGCCGCAGCAGAAGCGTCGTCGCAGGCTGCGACTCAGGCGTCGTCCTCGCCCAGGATCGAGCGCAGGCGCTTGGGCGCCGGAGACTCGTCGCCGGAGGACATCGGCGCCTCGGTGGAGCCGCTCAGCGCCTCCAGCTGCTGGCTGAAGTAGCTCTTGAGGCGGGAGCGGTACTCGCGCTCGAACGAGCGCAGGTTCTCGACCTCACCGCTGAGCTTGTCGCGCTCCTTCTCGAGGTCACCGAACATCTGACGACGGCGCTCGGCGGTCTCGGAGTCGAGCATCTGGGCACGGGTCCGGGCGTCGGACTCCATGCGGTCGGCCTTGGTCTTGGACTCCGACTCCAGGCGCTCGGCCTTGGTGCGCGCCTCGCCGACGATCTTGTCGGCCTCGTTCTTGGCCTCTTCGACCAGCTCGTCGGCGTTGCGGGTGGCGATCTCGAGCAGCCGGGCCGCGGCGTTCGACGCCTGGGGCACGGTCTCCACCCGGATGGTCTCCACCGGGGTCGCGGCGGCAGCGGCGACCACGGGGGCCGGCGCGGCTACGGGCTCGGGCTCGGGCGCCTTCTCCTCCACACGGGGCTGCGGGGCGGGCTCGGCAACGGCACCCGACCCCTGCGCAGCGGCGAGCTTCGACCTGAGGTCGTCGTTCTCCTTCGTGAGTCGCGCCAGCTCGGCCTCCACCTCGTCGAGGAACTGGTCGACCTCACCCATGTCGTAGCCCTCACGGAGCCGGACGGGAGTAAAGCGCTTGTTGCTCACGTCCTCAGGCGTCAGCGGCATGACCTCACCCATTCATAGATCGTCAAAGTAACTGTCGGTCGAACAATAGCGCTTGCACCGGGGGCCGGTGCATTGCCAGGTCATCGTCGTGCGGTGTGCTCCGGGTCCATCAGAGCATGACCTGGCGGTTGATCTGGAGCAGCACGTACGCCGCGATCATCACGATCAGGAAGCTCAGGTCCAGCGACACGCTCCCGATCCGCAGCGGCGGGATCACCCGTCGCAACGCCTTGATCGGCGGGTCCGTCGTGGAGTAGACGCCCTCGAGGAGCACCAGCATCACCCCTCGCGGGACCCACGCCCGGGCGAAGATCTGCACCCAGTCCACGACGAACCGGACCCAGAGCAGGGCGATGAAGACCCAGAGGACGATCTCGATGACCGACCCGACCGCATGCACGTGTAGCCCTCAGCTCTGGTTGAAGAATCCGCCCTCAGCGATGCGCTGCTTGTCCTCGGCAGCGACCGAGACGTTGGCCGGTGAGAGCAGGAAGACCTTGTTGGTGATGCGCTCGATGGTGCCACGCGTCGCAAAGACCAGGCCGGCCGCGAAGTCGACGAGACGCTTGGCGTCCGCATCGTCCATCTCGGAGAGGTTCATGATCACCGGGGTGCCCTCGCGGAAGTTCTCACCCACGGTGCGCGCCTCGTTGTAGGTGCGGGGGTGCAGGGTCGTGATGCGGGACAGCTCAGCCACCACTCCGGTCGGGCCCGTCGCCGGACGGCGGCGCTCGGACAGGTCGGACACGGGGGCCGGACGGCTCTCCCGCTTCGGCTGACGGACGGCGACCGGAGCGGTCTCCTGGGTGTCGTACTCCCCGGCCCGGTGGTCGTACTCGTCGCCGTACTCGTCGTCGTACCGGCCGGTGTCCTCGAGCAGGCCGAGGTACTCGCCGATCCTGCGCATCGCGCCGCTCATGACTGTTGCCCTCCGGAACTCCGCGCCCCCTGCGGGACGCATGCTTGGTGTCTTGGACCCTACTTGAACTTCGGTCTCGAACCGAGGACCGCGGAGCCGATGCGCACGTGTGTCGCGCCCGCCCGGACGGCGTGCTCGAGGTCACCGCTCATGCCGGCCGAGAGCCACCCCGCGTCGGGGTGGTCGAGCAGGAACTCGCGCCGGATCTCCCCCAGCCGCGCGAACGCCGCCGCGGGGTCCTCGCCCAGCGGCGCGACGGCCATGAGGCCACGCAACCGCAGGCCGTCGGCCGCGAGCACCGCCGCCGCCAGGCCGGGCAGGTCGCCCGGATCGGCACCGGCGCGACCCTCCGCACCCGGCGGGTCGAGGCTGACCTGGAGGAGCACCTCGACGACCTGGTCGCGACCTCGGGCACCGCGCGCGAGCGGGGCGACCAGCTTGGTCCGGTCGACGGACTCGACGACGTCGGCGTACGCCGCGACCGCGGCCGCCTTGTTGCTCTGCAGGCCGCCGATGAAGTGCCACCGCAACCCGAGGTCGGCGCACTCCGCGGCCTTGGCCTCGGCCTCCTGGTGCCGGTTCTCGCCGACGTCGGTGACGCCGAGGTCGGCGAGGAGGCGTACGTCGGAGGCGGGGAAGAACTTGGTGACCACGACCAGCCGCACCTCGGCGGGGTCGCGACCTGCGTCGGCACACGCCGCGGCGATGCGGGCGTGCACCGTCTCGAGGTTGGCCGCGATCTGCTCGCGTCGCTCATCTGTGCTCATCGGGTCCTCCAGATCACTCCGGCCATCCGGCCGGCGTCCGCCCCGTCACGCCGGTAGGAGTGGAGCGCGGGCAGCTCGCGTGTGCAACCGCCGACCTCGACGACGGTGCAGCCCGCGGCGTCGAGCTGGGCGCGCACCCCGGCGCCCAGGTCGAGCGCAGGGGTGCCCCAGCTGGTCGTCGCGTACGTCACCGGCACGGCGGCCGCCACCTCCTCGCGCAGCTGGTCGGGGACCTCGTAGCAGCGGCCACAGATGTGGGGCCCGATCCAGGCGCGCACGCGGCCGGCCCCCAGGGATCGCAGCCGCTCGAGCGCGACGGTCACGACACCGCGCCGGACGCCCTCGCGCCCGGCGTGCACCGCGCCGATCAGCCCGGAGTCGGCGGCCAGCAGCACCGGGACGCAGTCGGCGGCCCGGACCAGCAGCGCCCGGTCCGGCTGGCCGCTGAGCAGCCCGTCGGCGTCCGGGACGACAGCGGCAGCCTCGTCCTCGAGGAGCACCACGTCGGTGCCGTGCACCTGGTGCATGAGGTACGGCGTGGCACCGGTCGCCGCCGCGACCTCGGCGAGGGCTGCCTCCCGCACCGCCGCCGCCGCGTTGTCTCCGAGGTCGAGACGCCGCTCGGTGAAGCCGACCGACACCTCACTGGTGCCGCCCGGCCCCGGGGCCACGGTGTCGCGATAGAGGAAGGTCACTTGAGGAAGTCGGGAATGTCCAGGTCGTCGTCGTCGAACTGCACCTGCCGGGGGGCCGGCCGGGTGGCCGCGTCGGGAGTCGTGCCGCCCTGCGGACGAGATGGGGCACCGGCCGGGACCTTCTCCTTCTCCGCCGCTGCCTGAGACCCCTGGGACGCCGGGGCGGGCGCCGGAGCCGAGGCCTGCTTGGGCTCGCGGCGCAGAACGGTGCCCTCACCGGTGCGCTTGGGCATGCCGCCGTCGAACCCGGCCGCGATGACCGTCACCCGCACCTCGTCGCCGAGCGCGTCGTCGATGGTGGCGCCGAAGATGATGTTGGCGTCGACGTGGACGGCCTCGGCGACCAGCGCCGCCGCCTCGTTGATCTCGAACAGGCCGAGGTCGGAGCCGCCGGCGATCGAGAGCAGCACGCCGTGGGCGCCGTCGATGCTGGCCTCGAGGAGCGGGCTGGAGACCGCCATCTCGGCCGCGGCCACCGAGCGGTCCTCACCGCGCGCCGAGCCGATGCCCATCAGCGCCGAGCCGGCGTTGGACATCACGGACTTCACGTCGGCGAAGTCGAGGTTGATCAGGCCGGGGGTGGTGATCAGGTCGGTGATGCCGGAGACGCCCTGGAGCAGCACCTGGTCGGCCTGCTTGAACGCGTCGAGCACCGAGACGTTGCGGTCGCTGATCGAGAGCAGCCGGTCGTTGGGGATCACGATGAGGGTGTCGACCTCCTCGCGGAGCCCGGCGATGCCCTCCTCGGCCGAGGTCGCGCGACGGCGGCCCTCGAACGCGAACGGCCGGGTCACGACGCCGATCGTCAGGGCGCCGAGCGACCGGGCGATGCGGGCCACCACGGGCGCGCCGCCGGTGCCGGTGCCGCCGCCTTCGCCGGCGGTGACGAAGACCATGTCGGCCCCCTTGATGACCTCCTCGATCTCGTCGGCGTGGTCCTCGGCGGCACGGGCACCCACGTCGGGGTTGGCGCCAGCGCCGAGGCCGCGGGTCAGCTCGCGACCGATGTCGAGCTTGACGTCCGCGTCGCTCATCAGCAGCGCCTGTGCGTCGGTGTTGATCGCGATGAACTCGACGCCCTTGAGCCCGACCTCGATCATCCGGTTGACGGCGTTCACGCCGCCGCCGCCGATGCCTACGACCTTGATGATGGCCAGGTAGTTCTGCGCTGCTGCCACGGCGGATTCGCCTCTCGCTGCTCGGGTGCGGGTCTGAAAGTCGGGAAGCGGCTCGGTGTGTCGAGAACTCTTACCCTCAGGCTGAGGGTTATAGTTATGTCAACCTCGCCGTGGTCACGAGAGTAGGCAGCGAGCGCGCCCAGATCGTGGCGACACGCCCAAGAGCATCGATCCGTCGCGGACTTCGTGGTTCGGAGCTCGGGTCCGCCGGGTCCGCTCAGGGGTGGGTGGTCGGCCGGCCGGGCACGCTCACGTCGTAGTGCGGCGCGCGCGGCACGGCGACCAGCAGGTCGGCGAGGACCCGGGCCTTGAGGTCGGAGTCGTCCGAGCTCCCCCACTCCACCGCGCGGCCGTCGTGCAGCTGCAGGGAGATCTCGTCGACCGTGGACACCTCGACGTGGTCGACCTTGGCCTGGAGGTCGGAGGGCAGCGCCGCGACCACGAGCGCGGCCTCGCGCAGCGCGTCGCTGCCGGTGTCGCCCCCGGTCTCGACGCGGGGCAGCCCCGGCGGGGCCTGGGCGTAGTCGCGGAACACGACGCCTTCGGAGTCCATGCCCTGGAGACGCCCGCCGATCTCGACGACGGCCACCGGCACCCGCTCCTCGACCTCGATCCGCACCTGGTCGGGCCACTGGCGCGACACGTCGGCGGAGCGCACCGGCGCGAGCGCCTCGACCCGCGAGCGGATCCGGTCGAGGTCGACCCGCGCCAGGGCCTCGCCCGTCGGCACGGCGGCCGCCTGGCGCACCTGCGCGGCGCTGAGCTGCTCGACCCCGTCGACCTCGACGCCCGAGACCGACAACCACGAGGAGAAGTACACGAGCCAGACGCCGCCGACCAGCACGGCGACCAGCAGCACCACCGCGGCGACGTAGCGCCAGGCCAGCCAGCGGCGCGCCCACTGGCGCCGCGCGAACCGGCGTCGGGTGCGCTCCGCCGGGTCGCGCCTAGCCACCGAGCAGCTCCAGGACGCGTGGGCCGATCTGCGTGACGGTCCCGGCGCCGAGGGTGAGCACGAGGTCACCGGGCCGGGCCCGGGCGACCAGCACCGCCGCGACGTCGTCGAAGGAGGACACGTAGGCGACGCGGTCGGCCGGCAGCGGCACGGCGGCCGCGACCATCGCCCCCGTCACGTCGGGGTCGGCGTCCTCGCGCGCGAGGTAGACGTCGAGCACGACGACCTCGTCGGCCGCGCCGAGGGCCTGCCCCATCGCGGTGCCGAAGATCCGGGTGCGCGAGACCAGGTGCGGCTGGAAGGCGACCACGACCCGGCCGGGACCGGCGACGGCCCGGGCGGCCTGCAGGTCCCCGGCGATCTCGGTCGGGTGGTGGGCATAGCTGTCGTAGACCCGGACTCCCCCGGCCTCGCCCTTGCGCTCCATGCGTCGCTTGGTGCCGGTGTACGACGCGAGTCCGTGGGCGAGCTCGCCCGCGTCGTGCCCGAGCTCGACCCCGGCGGCCAGCGCGGCCAACGCGTCGGCCAGGTAGTGCTCCCCCGGCGACCACAGCGTGACACCGTCGAGCGCGCCGGGCTCGCGGGCCGAGACCGTGACGACCCGACGCCCCGCGGCGCGGTGCCGGGCCGCGAGCGCGGCCGCGCCCGGGTCGTCACCGACGCACACCAGGAACCCGTCGGGGTCCAGGGTGTCCGCGAACTCGTCGAACGCCGCGGCGTACGCCTCGGGAGTGCCCCACTGGTCGAGGTGGTCGGCCTCGACGTTCGTCACGATCGCGGCGTAGGGCGCGTAGTGGAGGAACGCGCCGTCGCTCTCGTCTGCCTCGGCGACGAACAGGTCCCCGGACCCCTCCGCGGCGTTGACGCCGGTTGCGGCGAGGTCGCCGCCGATGGCGTACGTCGGGTCCGCACCCGCGGCCTGCAGCGCCACCGTGAGCAGTGAGGTCGTGGTGGTCTTGCCGTGGGTCCCGGCGACCGCGACGACTCGTCGGCCGGCCATCACGGACGCGAGGGCGGCCGATCGCGGCAGCACCCGCAGGCCCTGGCGCACGGCCTCGAGGTACTCGGGGTTGTCCTCGCGCACCGCGGTCGAGACCACGAGGGTGTCGACGTCGTGGACATGCTCGGCGTCGTGGCCCAGGTGCACCCGCGCGCCCAGCGCCCGCAGCGCCTCCAAGGTCGGGGAGTCGGTGCCGTCGCTGCCGCTGACGGCGATGCCGCGCGCCAGCATGATGCGCGCGATGCCCGACAGGCCGGCGCCGCCGATGCCCACGAAGTGGACGCGGCCGAGCTGGTCCGCCGGGAGCATCTCGTCGGGCACCGGCACCTTCATCGCGCGACCTCGAGGACGATCCGCGCGACCTTCTCGTCCGCGTCCCGCGGGATCACCGCGGCCGCGGCGGCGCCCATCGACGCCAGCCGTTCGGCATCGGTGGCCAACTGGGGCACCGTCCCGGCGACCCACTCGGTGGTGAGGTCGGCGTCGTCGACGAGGATCCCTCCGCCCGCGGCCACGACCGACGCCGCGTTCTTCCGCTGCTCGCCGTTGCCGATCGGCAGCGGCACGTAGATCGCCGGCAGCCCCACGGCCGCGGCCTCGGTGACGCTGTTCGCGCCGGACCGGCAGATCGCGAGGTCGGCCGCGGCGAAGGCCAGGTCCATCCGGTCGATGTACTCGACCACCACGTAGGGCACCTCGGTCTGCGCGGGTTCGGCGCCCCCGTGCTTGCCCTCGGCGTGCAGGACCTGGACGCCCGCCGCGGCCAGCGCACCCGCCGCGCCGGACACGGCCTGGTTGAGCCGGCGCGCGCCCTGCGAGCCGCCGGTCACCAGCAGCGTCGGGCGGTCCGGGTCGAGACCGAAGAACTGCCGCGCCTCGGCCCTGCGGGCGGCGCGGTCCAGGCCGGAGATCATGGACCGGATCGGCAGCCCGACGTACTCGGCCCCACGCAGTGGGGTGTCGGGGAAGCTCACCAGCACGCGACGGGCGAACCGGGCTCCGGCCTTGTTGGCCAGGCCCGGCACGGTGTTCTGCTCGTGGATCACCAACGGGACCTGGCCCTTGCGGACGGCGAGGTAGAGCGGCATCGACACGTAGCCGCCGTAGCCCACGACCACGTCGGGACGGATCCGGTCGAGCACGGCCCGCGTCTCCCGGACCGCGGCGCGGAGCCGGGCCGGGACCTTGAAGAGGTCGGCGTTCGGCTTGCGCGGCAGCGGCACCGGAGGGATCAGCTCGAGGGGGTAGCCCGCCTCGGGGACCACCCGGTTCTCGATCCCGCGGGGTGTGCCGAGGCAGGTGATCTCGATGTCAGGAGACAGGCGGCGCAAGGCGTCGGCGGTGGCGAGCAGGGGCGAGGTGTGGCCGGCGGTGCCGCCGCCGGCGAGGAGAACGCGCATCGCGGACAACCCTAGACGCGGGCCGACAGCCCGGCGGAGCGAGCCTTCTTGCGCTGGGCCAGCGCCCGGGCCGCCTCGGGCTCCCGGCGCGCGAAGCCGATGAGCAGGCCGAGTGCGACCAGGGACGGCACCAGCGCGGAGCCGCCGTACGACACGAGCGGCAGCGGGATGCCGATCACCGGCAGCAGCGCGAGCACCATGCCGACGTTGATGATCATCTGACCGAGCAGCCACACCACGATGCCGAACGTCGTGTAGCGCACGAACGGGTCCTGGGTGTGGCTGGCGACGCGCACCGCGGCGTAGGCGATCGTCAGGAACAGCACGATCACCAGGAGCGTGCCGATCAGCCCGAGCTCCTCGCCGAGCACCGCGAAGATGAAGTCGGTGTGGGCCTCGGGCAGGTTGCCCCACTTCTGCTGGCTGGCGCCGATGCCCTGGCCGAAGACGCCGCCGTGGGAGAGCGCGTAGAGACCGTGCGCGGGCTGCCAGCCCGCGTCGTGGAAGTCCTTGAACGGGTCGGCGAAGTTCGTCAGCCGAGCCCGGCGCTCCTGGCTGGTCGAGGCCAGCCAGATCGCGACCACCCCGATGACCGTCAGCGACACCGAGAACAGGCGGCCCGGCGCCCCTACCACCCACAGCATCGCCAGCATGATCGCCATCAGCACGAGCGCGGTGCCGAGGTCGTGGCCCACGACCACCAGGCCGACCACGAGGAGCATGCCGGGCACCACGGGCACGAAGACCTCGTGCAGGCTCCCGAGCCGCTTCTCCTTGCGGGCGTAGACGTGCGCCGCCCAGATCACGATCGAGAGCTTGGCGATCTCGGCCGGCTGGATCACGAAGGGGCCGACGCCCAGCCAGTTCGTGTTGCCGTTGACCGTACGGCCGAGGCCGAGCTGGGTGAGCGCGAGCAGCACCACCGACACCGCCATCGCGACCCACGCGAAGCGGCGCAGGAAGGAGTGCGGCAGGCGGGAGGCGATCCACGCGCAGGGGATGCCGATCAGCACCCAGAGCAGCTGGCGCTCCACGATGGCGTAGGAGCTGCCGTTCTTCTCGTAGGAGTAGACGCTCGAGGCGCTCAGCACCATGATCAGGCCGATGGTCAGCAACAGCGCGGACGCACCCAGCAGCAGGTAGTAGGCGGTCAGCGGCCGGTCGAGCGCGTGGCGCACGGCGGTGAACCATCCGAGCGCGGCCGGACGGCGACGCGGCAGCCCTCGAGACAGCCCTCGAGACATGTCGTCGGGGTTCGCCGTTGTCATCGCGGTCCCTCCCGTCGGCCGTGTGTGTCCCGTGTCTGTCAGAGCCTGCGTCGTACGGCTTCGGCGAACGCGTCGCCGCGCTCGGCGTAGTTGGTGAACATGTCCATGGAGGCGCAGCCGGGTGCCAGCAGGACCGTGTCGCCGGGTCGGGCCAACTCGGCCGCGGCACCGACCACGCGCTCCATGGCACGTCCACCGTGGTGGTCCTCAGTCTCTCCGCCGTCGACGACGATCACCGGCACATCGGGCGCGTGTCGCGAAAGCGCCCCAGCGATCACGTCCCGGTCGCGGCCGAGCAGCACGACGCCGCGCAGGCGGCCGCGCACCGCGGCGACGAGGTCGTCGAAGTGCGCACCCTTGGCCAGGCCTCCGGCGACCCACACCACCGGGTCGTAGGCCTGGAGGGAGGACTGCGCTGCGTGCGGGTTGGTGGCCTTGGAGTCGTCGACCCAGGTCACGCCGTCCTTCTCCCCCACGACCGCGATCCGGTGCCCGTCGGGGCGGAAGGAGCGCAACCCGTCGCGCACGGCGGCCTGGGAGACGCCGTGGGAACGGGCGAGGGCCGCGGCGGCCAGGGCGTTCGCCACGTTGTGCGGCGCCGGGGAGCTGAGGTCGGAGATCGTGCACAGCTCGGCGGCGCTGGTGTCGCGCTGCTCGATGAACGCGCGGTCGGCGAGGATGTCCTCGACCAGCCCGACCATCCCGACCCCGGGCATGCCGAGGGTGAACCCGACGGCCCGGGCACCCTCCCGCACGTCGGCCTCGCGCACCAGGCGCTCGGTCTCCGGGTCGGCGACGTTGTAGACGCACGCACGCTGGACCCGCTCGTAGACCCGGCCCTTGTCGGCGGCGTAGTCGCGCATGCCGGTCGGTCCGGCGTACCAGTCGAGGTGGTCCTCGGCGATGTTGAGCACCGCAGCGGACTCCGCGCTCATCGAGTCGGTGTAGTGGAGCTGGAAGCTGGACAGCTCGACGGCGAGCACGTCGTAGGGCTCGGGCTCCATCACCGCCTCCACGATCGGCAGGCCGACGTTGCCGACCGCCATGCTGCGCAGGCCCGCGGCGCGCAGGATCGCGTCGAGCATCTGGACCGTCGTGGTCTTGCCGTTGGTGCCGGTGACGCACAACCAGGGCGTGTGGTGGTTGGGGTCGCGCAGCCGCCAGGCCAGCTCGACCTCGCCCCACACCGGCACCCCGCGCTCGCGGGCCTGGGCCAGCAGCGGGGCCGTCGGACGCCAGCCGGGCGAGGTGACGACGAGGTCGACGTCGTCGGGCAGAGTGGCGGTGGTGCCGGGCCCGAGACGTACGTCGGCGCCGAGGACCTCGAGCAGCTCGGCCTTGGCGGGCCGGTCGCCGCCCTCGGACTCGTCGAGCGCGACCACGCTCGCGCCCAGGTGGTTGAGGTTGTCGGCGGCAGCGAAGCCGGAGACGCCGAAGCCGGCGACGACGGCGCGGACGCCGTCCCACGAGTCGTGTCGGCCCAGCGCGGACGGATCGCGGGTCACAGTCGGGCCACCCACTCGGCGTAGAAGATGCCGAGCCCGGCGGCCACGCACAGGCCGGTGATGATCCAGAAGCGGATCACGATCGTGACCTGCTCCCAGCCGAGCAGCTCGAAGTGGTGCTGCAGCGGCGCCATCCGGAAGACCCGGTGGCCGGGCTCGACCCGGAACACCCGTTGGACCAGTCTGGAGCGGCGCGAGAGCTTGAAGAACCCGACCTGGACCATCACCGAGAGCGTGATCACGAGGAACAGGCCACCGAGGATCACAAGGAGCAGCTCGGTGCGGGTCAGGATCGCGAGGCCCGCCAGGGCCGCGCCGAGGGAGAGCGATCCGGTGTCGCCCATGAAGATCGCTGCCGGCGGGGCGTTCCACCACAAGAACCCGAAGCACGCGCCCGTGATCGCCGCGGCGACGACCGCGAGGTCGAGCGGGTCACGTACGTCGTAGCAGAGCGGACCGGGGTTCTCCTGACAGAACTGGTTGTTCTGCCAGATGTTCACGAGCATGTAGGCGCCGAAGACCATCACGCTGGCTCCGGTGGCGAGACCGTCGAGGCCGTCGGTGAGGTTCACCGCGTTGCTGGTGCCGGTGATGATCAGCCACATCAGCAGCACGGCGAGCACGGCCGGCAGCGTGAACCAGTCGATCTCACGCAGGAAGGAGATCTTCTCCGAGGCGGGCGTCCGGCCGTGGGCGTCCGCCAGCCACGGCGAGAGCGACAGCGCACCGAAGACGAGGGCCACGAGCGTCTGGCCGATCATCTTCGCCTTGCTGCGCAGCCCGAGGCTGCGTTGCTTGGAGATCTTGATGTAGTCGTCGAGGAAGCCGACCATGCCCATGCCGACGAAGAGGAACAGCAGCAGCAGGGCCGAGGCGCTGGGCGCGTGGCCGGTGATCAGGTTGGCGCCGAAGTAGCCGATGAGCGTGGCGAGGATGATCACGACCCCACCCATGGTGGGCGTGCCCCGCTTGGTGTGGTGGCTGGTCGGCCCGTCGTCGCGGATCTCCTGGCCGTAGCCGAGCTTCGTGAACTGGGTGATCGCGACACGGGTCCCGAGCAGCGAGATCAGCAGGGCCAGGCCACCTCCGAACAGGATGGCTCTCATGTCGCGCTGGGGTCTCCCTCCACCTCGGGCGCCGTCTCGTCGACGGTCTCCTCGTTCGTGGGCTCATACTCGCCGGGCGTCCACTCCGGGTCCAGCAGCGCGTCGGCGACGACCCAGAGGCCGATGCCGTGCGACGCCTTGACCAGGACGACGTCCTCGGGCAGCACATTCTCTCGCAGCCACTCGGTCGCCTCGTCGACCTCCTCTGCGACGACCGCGTCCCCCGTCCAGGCGATGACGGCCTCGGCCCCTTCGACCACGCCGCCCGCGGCTTCACCGATCGCCACGATGACGTCGGTGCCGAGCCGGGCGGCCGCCCGGCCGACCTGGACATGGCCCTGGAACGACTCGCGGCCGAGGTCGAGCATCTCGCCCAGGACGGCGATCGTGCGCCGGTGGCGACGGTGCCCGATGATCGCCAGCGACTCGAGGGCGGCCGTGGTCGAGGCCGGGTTGGCGTTGAAGGCGTCGTTGATGACGATCAGGCCGTCCTCCCGCGCGTGCATCTCCATCCGCATCGGGGAGGCGGCGGTCGCAGCGGAGAGGGCCGTGGCGATGTCGTCGAGCGGGATGCCGACGGCCAGGGCCATCGTCGCGGCGGCGAGGGCGTTCTGGGCCTGGTGCAGGCCGCTCTGCTGGAGGTGGACCTGTCGCAGCTCCCCGTCATAGCCGATCTCGAAGGACACCCGGCCGAGATCGTCGACCTCGGCACCCTGCTCGGTGACGTCGGCCTCGTTGGGACCGAAGGTCATGACGCGTCCCCGGGTGCGGGAGGCCATGGCCGCGACCAGCGGGTCGCCGGCGTTGAGGACCGCGGTGCCCTCGGGCTGGAGCGCGGCGACGATCTCGCCCTTCGCGAAGGCGATCGAGTCGCGGCTGCCGAACTCGCCGATGTGGGCGGTGCCGACGTTGAGGACGGCGGCGACGTGCGGCGGGGCGATCTCGCAGAGGTACTTGATGTTGCCGATCCGGCGGGCACCCATCTCGAGCACGAGGAACCGGGTCTCGGGGTGGGCACGGAGCACGGTCAGCGGGAGACCGAGCTCGTTGTTGAAGCTGCCCGCGGTGGCGACGGTCGAACCGGCGGCGGACAGGATCCGCGCCAGGTAGTCCTTGGTGCCGGTCTTGCCCTGCGAGCCCGTGACGGCCAGCACGGTGGCGTCCAGCCGCCGCACCACGTGGGCGGCCAGCTTGCCGAGCGCGACGACGGGGTCGCGGACGACCACCGTGGGGGCCTCGGTGGCCCTGCTGCCGAGGACGGCGTGCGCGCCGGCCGCGTAGTCGTGTCCGTCGACGTTCTCACCCACCACCGCGACGAACAGCCCGCCCGGGACGGCCTGCCGGCTGTCGACGTACGCCGGGGCGTCGACGACGACGTCGGGGTCACCGACCACCTGGCCCCCGACCACCTTGGCGATCTTGCCCAACGTCATCGCAAGCACGCGATCTCCTCTCGCACCACATCACGGTCGTCGAAGGGGTGGACCACTCCGGCGATCTCCTGTCCAGTCTCGTGTCCCTTGCCTGCGATCAGCACGATGTCGCCCGGCTCGGCGCGGCGGACCGCCTCCCGGATCGCGGCTCGCCGGTCGCTGATCTCGATCGCCTCACCGGTGTCGACGCCGGCCAGCATCGCGGCACGGATCGCGGCGGGATCCTCGCTGCGCGGGTTGTCATCGGTCACGATCAACAGATCGGCCAGCCGCGCCGCGATCTCAGCCATCAGCGGCCGCTTGCCGTGGTCGCGGTCGCCACCCGCACCCAGGACCACGATCACCCGGCCCTCGGTGAGCGGACGCAGCGTCCCGACCGCGGCCTCGACGGCGTCGGGCTTGTGGGCGTAGTCGACGACCACCACGAAGTCCTGTCCGGCGTCGACGCGCTCGAGGCGTCCGGGGACCCCACCGCTGGCCGCGATGCCGGCGGCGACCGCCGCGGCGTCCAGGCCGGCCTCGCCGGCAGCAGCGACCGCGGCCAGCGTGTTCGCGACGTTGAAGCCGCCGGGCAGCGGGCATGAAGCCTGGATGCGTCCGCCGTCGGGAGCGAGCACGGTGAAGTCGGACCCGTTGGCCCGCAGCACGACGTCGGCCACACGCCAGTCGGCGTCGGCGCCGGCGGCCGAGAAGGTGCGCACCGGGATGGTCGTCTCGCCGGCCAGGCGACGCCCGTGGTCGTCGTCGAGGTTGACCAGGGCGAGCCGGGCGCGCTCGGGCGTGAACAGCGAGGCCTTGGCGGCGTAGTAGTCCTCCACGTCGCGGTGGAAGTCGAGGTGGTCACGGCCGAGGTTCAAGAAGACCGCGACGTCGAACACGACCCCGTCGACCCGGCCCATCACCAGCGCGTGGCTCGAGACCTCCATCGCGCACGCTGCCACGTCGCGCTCGCGCATCATCGCGAACAGCCCGTGCAGGTCGGGCGCCTCCGGGGTGGTCAGCGAGGTCTTCACGTCGTCGCCCGCCACCCGGGTGCCCACGGTCCCGATCACCGCTGCGCGAACTCCGGCCTGCTCGAGGCCGCCTTCCAGGAGCCGGGTGGTGGTGGTCTTGCCCTGGGTGCCGGTGACGCCGATCATCCGCATCGAGGCCGCCGGCTCGCCGTAGATGCGGGCGGAGAGCCGCCCGAGGACCGCTCGCGGGTTGTCCACGACCAGGTGCGGGACCTCCACCGGTCCGCGGTCGGCGCCCACCGGATCGGTGAGGATCGCGACCGCCCCGGCGCGCACCGCGGCGTCCGCGAACTCGATGCCGTGCGAGCGGCTGCCCGGGAGTGCGGCGTAGAGGTCACCGGGCCGGATCCGCTGCGACGACAGCGAGACGCCGGTGATCTCGATCCCCGTGCCGTCGCCACGCAGGTCGGCGCCGGCCCACGCTGCCACGGTCGTGAGCGGGGTCCGGGGCGGCCGCACGGGCCGGGTCGGGTCGCTCACCACGCGAGGCTATCGCTGGGCCGGTCTACCACTCGACGGGGAGGCGTGAGGGCCGCGTGCCGGTGGGTGGTACGGCGTACCGCTGCAGGGCGTAGCTCATGATCTTCGCGAACGCCGGGCCGCCGACCGACCCGCCGCCACCGCCGTTGCGCGGGTTCTTGACCACGACGTAGACGGTGAACCGCGGGTCGTCGGCCGGCGCGAAGCCCGCGAACGAGACGTCGAACGTCCCGTCGTAGCAGCCGCACTCCTCGCCGACCGCCTGCGCGGTGCCGGTCTTGCCGGCCACCCGGTAGCCCGGGATCGCGGCGCCCGGCGCGACACCGACCTCGGGGTCGACCACGCGCTCCATCATCAGCATGGTGCTGCGCGCCGCCTGGGCGCTGACGACCCGGCGCTTGGTGGTGGTGTCCGTGCCCACGACGTCACCGGTGTCGGTCGTGGCCTTGCCCTCGATGATGGACGGGGAGACCCGCACGCCGCCGTTCGCGATGGTGTTGACCGCGGTCGCCATCTGCACGCCGTTGACCGACACCGACTGACCGAACGCGATGCGGTCCTGCATCTGGTGGGTCCAGGTGCTGCCGTCGGGCAGCAGGCCCTGGGTCTCGCCACGCACCCCGATGTCGGTGCGCTGGCCCAGGCCGAACCGGTGCAGGTAGTCGTAGAGCTGGCCCTGCTCGAACTTGTCGGCCGCCAGCACCGTGCCGATGTTGGAGGACTTCGCGATGACGCCGGCCAGCGTGAGGTGGAGCGTGCCGTGGGAGAACCAGTCGTTGATCGGGCGGTCCTCACGCATCAGCTGGGGCGGCACCACGATCTTGGTGTGCGGGGTGACCAGGCCGAGGTCCATCAGCGAGCTGACCGTGAGGACCTTCTCGACCGAGCCGGGCTCGTAGACGTCCTGCATGGCTCGGGAGCCGAGGTCGTCCTTGGGCGAGTCGGTGGGGTCGTTGGCGTCGAACGTCGGGTAGTCCGCGAGCGCGAGCAGTTCCCCCGTGCGGCTGTCCATGACCACCGCGAAGCCGCTGTCGCCCTTGGCCGCCTCGACGGTCTGCCCCAGGACCCGCTGCGTGTACCACTGCAGGTCCTCGTCGATGGTGGTGTGCAGGTCCTTGCCGTCGACCGGGTCGGTGACGGTGCTCTCGCCCAGCGGGATGCGGTTGCCTCCGCCGACCTCGTAGCGGGCCGACCCGTCGGTGCCGGCCAGCTGCCGGTCGAAGGTGCGCTCGAACCCGGCGAGCGGTTCGTCGGTGCCCATGAAGCCGACCAGGTTGGCCGCCACGTCGCCGGCCGGGTAGTCCCGCAGCGGGTCGCGCCGGCTGGCGAGCCCCTCGAAGCCGGCGTCCTTGGCGGCCGCGAGGACCTCGGTGGCCCGGGTGGCGGGCACCCGTCGGGCGATGTACTCGAACCGGCTGTCGTGCTCGCGCAGCTTGTTCAGCGTCGCGACGTAGTCGACGTCGAGACGGTGGTAGAGGAAGCGTGCGATCTGGGGCGCCTTGTCGGCGGTCATCTGAGGGTCGGCGACGATCATCAGCCCGTCGATCGAGCCCGCCAGGGGCTTGCCGTTGCGGTCGAGGATGTCCCCCCGCTCGGCGGGCAGCACGACCTTGACGAGTCCTTCCGCCGCGGCCATCTCGGCGTAGGAGTTCGGGTCGACTCCCTGCAGCTGGACCAGGCGCGCCCCGAACACCGAGAGGACCATCGCGATCACGACGAAGCCCGCCCGCAGACGCAGCTGCGGGGAGCCCCGGCGGGAGCCACGGGGTGGACGGGTCTGGCGCACGAGGTCTCCGGTGGTCTGGGGCGGCGTCGGGGTCAGCGTCGGGTCTGGTGCTGCTGGTGCTGTTGTTGCTGCTGGTTCTTCTTACCGCCTCCGCCGCCGTTCCCGGCGCCTCCCGAGCCCGTGTCGTTCGAGGGGTTTGGCGAGCCGTGGGTCGGCGACGCGGTCACGTGCACGACATGGGGGGTGGGATCGAGGGAGGCCGGCTTCACCGGGGGCGGCGGGTTGATCGGGAACGGCACGCTGCCGTCGGCCGCGCACGGCTGCCCGGACACCTTGCCGCTGCCGAGCCGCACGAACGCCGGCGTGCACGCCTGGACCATGCCGAGCTTCTGCGCGGCCGCGGCGATCCGTTGCGGGTCGCGCAACGCGTCGAGCTCCATCTGGAGACCCTGCTGGCGCGCGGCGAGCGTCGTCGCCTGCCCCTGCAGGGCGGTCGCGGCGAACGACGACTGCTGCATCGAGGTGTTGAACAGCAGCAGCCCGACGACACCGCCGAGCAGCATCACGGTCACCAGCGCGACGAACGGCACCCGGGCGGCCCGGGCGCGGGTGCGGGGGACGACGGTCAGCCGAGCACGCTCGACCGCGACCTCGGCGATCCGCGGCACCCGCGAGCGGATCTGGGGCACTGGACTGCTCATGCTGCTCCCTCGTTGATGCGCTCGATCGCGCGCAGCCGGACCGACGCGGCGCGCGGGTTCTCGGAGATCTCCTCGGCGTTGGCCTTCTCGGCACCCCTGGTCACCAGGCGCAGCGCCGGCTCGTGGCCCGCGGGCACGAACGGCAGGTCCTCGGGGACGTCGAGGCGGGTCGCGGCGACGAACGCCTGCTTGACCAGCCGGTCCTCGAGCGAGTGGTAGGACTCCACGACCACGCGGCCGCCGACGCCGATCGCGTCGATCGCCGCCGGGATCGCGCGGCGCAGTACGGCGAGCTCGTCGTTGACCTCCATGCGCAGCGCCTGGAAGGTTCGCTTGGCGGGATGTCCGCCCGTACGCCGGGCCGGAGCCGGGATCTCGGCGTACAACAGCTCCACGAGGCGCCCCGAGCGCGTGAACGGCTCCTTGGCCCGTTCGCGGACCACGGCACCCGCGATCTTGCGGGCGAACCGCTCCTCGCCGTACTCCCGCAGCACCCGGGCCAGGTCGGCAGCCTCGTAGGTGTTGAGCACGTCGGCGGCCGTGATGCCGGTGCTGCCGTCCATGCGCATGTCGAGCGGTGCGTCCTCGGCGTAGGCGAAGCCGCGCTCGCGCACGTCGAGCTGCATCGAGGAGACGCCGAGGTCGAACAGCACCGCGTCGACCGAGGCGAGCCCGAGGTCGGCCAGGACGGAGGGGATCTCGTCGTAGACCGCGTGCACTCCGGTGAACCGGTCGCCGAACGGCGCCAGCCGCTCCCCCGCCATCGCGAGTGCCTGCGGGTCCCGGTCGATCCCGACCACGCGGGCGACCTCGATCCGGGAGAGCACCGCCTCGGTGTGCCCGCCGAGCCCGAGGGTGGCATCGATGAGAACGGCGCCGTCACGCTCGAGCGCCGGCGTCAGCAGGGCGACGACCCGGTCGAGGAGCACCGGGACGTGGGAGGGGGTGCGCACGTCAGGCCTGTCGGGCCAGGAGTGCGAGGAACAAGAACCCGAGCGCGACCCCGAGCGATGTCACGGCCGAGAACGCCATCAGGGTCGCCGCGTCGCGGGCCTGGTGCCGGACGCGGCGTGCCGGCGCCTCGACCGGTGCCCCGACCGGTGCCTGTGCTGGCGCGATGCTCATGTGTTCGACCCTCGTGTCCCGGAAGTGTCCAGCGGTGGCTGGTGCAGAAAAGGGCGATCCGCCTGACCAGGTCCCTGCCCGCTCCCGGTCGGTGACTGGGAAGTTGTCATCTGGAACCGGGGAAGGTGCCCCAGATGACGGCCGTCTGGAACCGGGGAAGGTGCCCCAGATGGCTGCGGGAGCGGGCTCGAGACCTCGTCCTGCGGATCGCTGTGGTGTTGTCGGTGTCGTGCTCTTGCGGTGGTGCGGTGCCGCTAGCTGGGGCTGGGTGCCGGCTGCTCGTCGAGCTCGGCGAACTTGGCCTGCGCGCCGGCCGAGTACTCGCGCCAACGGGCCGGGTCCCAGATCTCGATCCGGTTCATGACGCCGATCACGACCACGTCGCGGTCCAGCGACGCGTACTCGCGCAACGGGGCCGGGATGCTCACCCGGCCCTGCTTGTCAGGGGTCCCCTCGTCCGCGCCGGCGAACAGGATGCGGGCGTAGTCACGCGCGCCGCGCACCGTCATCGGCGTGGCCTGGGCACGCGCGGCCTCCTCCATGAAGACGTCCGTGGGCCACACGACCAGGCAGTTCTCCTGACCTTGGGTCACCACGAGCCCCTCCGCGAGTCGGTCCCTGAACTTGGCCGGGAGGAACAGCCGTCCCTTCTCGTCGAGCTTGGGGGTGTAGGTGCCCATGAAGAACATCGGGCGCCTCCACTCCGGTCCACTCAGCGTGACCCTTCCTCCACTGCGCTCCACTTTACGCCACTTTGCTCCACCGTCAACCATTCGAGAGGCGCGGCGCGGCGCGGTCGCGCCGCAGTGCGCGGTGGCGCCGGGCCGATCACGACGAGGACCCCGACCGGGTCCGTGGGCACCGCGATCGGCGCCGCCGACGCATCCGAGCAGGTCAGCGCGCCAGGAGGGCGCGCCCGGCGGTCGACGGGAGGACTCCCGCCGGCTCCGGTGGAGCGCCGGTGGGGAGGTTGCGGCCGGTGGTGGAGCGTGGTGGAGGAGAACGTGGAGGAGAACCGGGAGGAGCCACGGCGCTCGACGTGAACCGGGAACGCAACCAAACCGTGATCCCAGGAGTCGGATCGGGCAGGGACGGCACGCCGTAGGTTTCCGGCACGACTAACGTGGGGCCATCCGGTGACACGGGTCACGCGGGACGGGAAGGACGCAGACGTGGGAACTGAAGCGGGGGGCGCGGACCTCCAGACCCTGGCGCGTGTGGTCGGCCGGGTGCGCGACAACGTGGAGCGGGTGATCGAGGGCAAGCCCGACGTCGTCAACGCCTCACTGGTCGTGCTGCTCGCCGAGGGTCACCTGCTCATCGAGGACGTGCCCGGCGTGGGCAAGACCCAGCTCAGCAAGGCCCTGGCCCGCAGCATCGACTGCTCCGTACGCCGCATCCAGTTCACCCCCGACCTGCTGCCCTCCGACGTGACCGGGGTGTCGGTGTTCAACCAGAACACCCGCGAGTTCGAGTTTCGGCCCGGGGGCGTGTTCGCGAACATCGTCGTGGGCGACGAGATCAACCGAGCCTCGCCCAAGACCCAGTCCGCGCTCCTGGAGTGCATGGAGGAGCGGCAGGTCACCGTCGACAACACGACGTACCAGCTCGAGCAGCCGTTCATGGTGATCGCGACCCAGAACCCCATCGAGATGGAGGGCACCTACGCCCTCCCCGAGGCCCAGCGCGACCGCTTCATGGCGCGGGTGTCGGTCGGCTACCCGGTCGAGGCGGCCGAGATCGCGATGCTGAACTCCCACACCCGCGCCAACCCGCTCGACGACCTCGAGCCGGTGACCGACGCCTCGGAGCTGCGCAAGCTGATCGGGATCGTCGGGCAGGTCTTCGTCTCCGAGGCCGTGCAGCGCTACGCGGTCGCGATCACGGCGGCGACCAGGCGCTCCGACGAGCTCACGCTCGGAGCGTCCCCGCGCGCCACGCTGCACCTGGTCCGCGCGTCCAAGGCGGTGGCCGCCATGGACGACCGCGACTACGTGCTGCCCGACGACGTGACCCGGCTCGCCCGCTCCGTGCTCTCCCACCGGCTGCTCCCCAGCGTCGAGGCCGCGATGACCGGACGCTCAACCACCGCCATCCTGGACGCGATCCTCGCCAGCGTGCCGGTGCCCGACAGCGGATCCGCACGCTGATCGGGGTCTCGCGATGAGGGAGGCACTGGCCGGTCTCACCGTCCGCGGGCGGGCGTTCCTGGCAGCAGGCGTGACCGCCGTCGTGTGCGCGGTCGTGCTCGACCAGGCGGCGCTCACCCGGGTGGGCGTCCTGGTGCTGACCCTCCCCCTGCTCACCGCCTGGGTCGTCGGCCGCAACCGCTACCGGCTCGCCCTGGTGCGCACGGTGACGCCCCAGCTCGTCGCGGCCGGGCAGCCCGCCCGCGTCTCGCTGGCGCTGAGCAACGAGGGACGCAGCCCCAACGGCATGCTGCTGCTCGAGGACCACGTGCCGTACGTCCTCGGCACCCGTCCCCGGTTCGTCGTCGAGGGCATCGCCTCCGGGTGGCGACAGTCGGTCACCTACCAGGTCCGCTCCGACGTCCGTGGCCGGTTCGAGATCGGGCCGATGTCGGTGCGGGTGACCGACCCGTTCGGTCTGGTCGAGCTGGGCCGCACGTTCCGCACGACGGTGCCGCTCACCGTCACTCCCCGCACCGTGCCACTCCCCCAGATCCCCCTCGGCGGCGCGTGGACCGGGTCCGGCGACAACCGGCCGCGCGCGTTCGCCACCGGCAGCGCCGAGGACGTCACCGTGCGCGAGTACCGGCAGGGCGACGACCTACGGCGCGTGCACTGGCGCAGCTCGGCTCGCCTGGGCGAGCTGATGGTGCGTCGCGAAGAGCAACCGTGGCAGTCCCGCGCGACGCTCTTCCTCGACAACCGGGCCCAGGCCCACCGCGGACAGGGCATCGCGTCCTCGCTCGAGGCGGCGGTCTCGGCGGCCGCATCGATCGCCGTCCACCTCAGCCGCCGCGGATTCGCCGTACGCCTGGTCACCGCGCTCGGCGAGGACTCCGCCAACGCCTGGCACCTGCGCGACGCCGACCTCAACACCGGTCCCCTGATGGAGGCGCTCGCCGTGGTGCAACCGACGATGCAGGCGCGCCTCGACACGACCTGGCTCGCGGAGGGTGCACACGGGGGGCTCACGGTCGCGGTCTTCGGCTCGGTGGTGTCCACCGACCTGCCCGTGCTGCGCCGGATGCAGCACCAGGCCGGCTCGGCGATGGCGATCGCCCTCGACGTCGACGCCTGGAGCGGTGCCCCGCCCGCCGACGGGGCGACCCGGGTCCTCGGCCAACAGGGTTGGCGGGCCGTGCCACTTGGCCCCCGAGACCGCCTCGACGCGGTCTGGCAGGAGCTCGGACACACGAGCGCCCACAGCTCGCGCGGTGTCGCCGTGGCCGCCCCCGAGGTGATCGCATGATGCAGCCCCTGACGCGCACTCGCGGGAGTCTGGGCGCGAGCATCACCCTCGCCTCCGTGGCGGCCGCGACCACGCTGGTCGCGATGTATGCCTGGCGCGGGTTCGCCGAGGAGCCCGGTGGGTTCTTGAACCCGCTGCTGCTCCTCGGCGTCGTCGTCGCCGCCGCCGGGACCGCGACCCGCTGGTGGCGGTGGCCGAGCCCTGCGGTGGTGGCCACCCAGGTCGTGGTCTCCGGAGTGGTCGCCTGCCAGCTGATCAGCGGCGCCCTCGTGCCCGACGGCGCGATGCTCTCCGAGGTGCGGTCCGCCGTCGCCGACGCCATCCACAGCGCCCAGGGGTTCGCCGCCCCGATCCCGGCCACGGAGCCACCCATCGACCCGCTGCTGATCCTGTGCGGGTTGCTCTGCCTGCTGCTCGTCGACCTGCTCGCGTGCACACTGCACCGGGTGCCGCTCGCCGGCCTGCCGCTGCTGACGATCTACACGATCCCGGTCAGCATGGTCGAGACCCCGATCGCCTGGTGGGTGTTCGTCGGCACCGCGGCGGGCTTCCTGGGTCTGCTATTCCTCCAGGAGACCGAGCACGTGAGCCGGTGGGGCCGGCCGATCGCGGAGGACCGTGAGACCGGGGACCCCATCTCGCTCGGGGCGGGCGCGCACGCGGTCCGGCGTACCGCCGGTGGCATCGGCGGTACGGCGACCGCACTCGCCCTGGTGATCCCGCTGGTCGTCCCGACCCTGGGGCTCCAGCTCTTCGACTTCGGGCCCGGCCGGGGCAAGGGCGACGAGATCCGGGTCGACAACCCCGTGGCCGACCTGGTGCGCGACCTCAGGCGCGGCAAGGACACCGACCTGGTGCGGATCACGACGAACGACCCGGCTCCGGCGTACCTGCGGATCCTGACGCTCGACAACTTCAGTGACGCCGCGTGGACGCCGGGTGATCGCGACGTCCCGTCCGACCACCGAGCGAACGGGTTGCTGCCCCCACCCTCGGGCGTGGACGCGGAGGTCTCCCGACGCGAGATTCCCTACAACGTCACGATCCTGCCGGCGTTCAAGTCAAGCTGGCTGCCGACCCAGTTCCCGGCGAGCAACGTGCAGGCCGAGGGTGACTGGCGCTACGACAGCTCCACGATGGACTTCCTGGCCGTCCCCGACGACCTCACCACGGCCGGGCTGCAGTACACGATGAGCGCCCTGCAGCTCGACCTCACCGCGGACCGGCTCAAGAACGCCGGGTCG
Source organism: Nocardia sp. 149-1B (assembly GCF_057747975.1). Classification (NCBI taxonomy): domain Bacteria; kingdom Bacillati; phylum Actinomycetota; class Actinomycetes; order Mycobacteriales; family Nocardiaceae; genus Nocardia; species Nocardia sp. 149-1B. The sequence goes on along the minus strand of NZ_CM173233.1, from coordinate 1,719,424 downwards.
ACGGCCGGCAAGGTGGACGAGTCGTTCACCGACTTCCCCGCCGACATCCCGCCGATCGTGCGGCAGCTCGCCGCCAGCGTCACCGCGGACCGGACCACGCGCTTCGAGAAGGCCGTCGCCCTGCAGAACTGGTTCCGCACCGGGGGCGGCTTCGAATACTCCCTCGCGACGAGCACCACCGGCAACGGCTCCGACGCGCTCACGGCCTTCCTCTCCGACGAGCCCGGCGGCCGGGTCGGCTACTGCGAGCAGTTCGCGTCCGCGATGGCACTGATGGCCCGGGTCGTGGGCATCCCCGCTCGCGTCGCGATCGGCTTCCTCACCCCCGCCCCGGCCGGACCGAACACCTGGGTCTACAGCTCCCACGACATGCACGCCTGGCCCGAGCTGTACTTCCAGGGGGCCGGGTGGGTCCGCTTCGAGCCGACCCCGGCCGGACGTGCCGCCGACGTGCCGTCGTACACCGTCCGCGGCGTCCCGGACGACGTCGGCCCCTCCGATCCGGCCCAGACCCAGGCGTCCGCCTCCGTCGGCGGCCCGAGCAGGCGGCCGACGGAGAGCACCGCGGCCGCGACTGACAACTCAGCGAACGGTGGCGGCGGCACCGAGCGGCAGTGGGGACCGGTGCTGGGCACCGGGCTCGGCGCCCTGGTCGTGGCCGCGCTGCTGCTCCTGCCTCGCCTCGTCCGGGGACGTCGCCGAGACCGGCGACTCGCGTCGGGCGCACCCGAGAGCGTCTGGGCGGAGCTGCGGGACACCGCGGTCGACCTCGGCGTGCCCTGGCCGGGCGGACGCTCACCACGAGCGACGCGCGACATCTTGGTCGGCTACCTGGGCCGGCCCGTCGACTCGAACACACCCGAACGACCCGCGCACGGCGAGCACGTCGCCCCCGAGGGCGTCGACGCCCTCGGGCGACTCGTCGCGGACCTGGAGCGGCTGCGCTACTCCCGCTCCCCCGCACCGACCGACAGGAGCAGGCTGCGCACCGACGGCGAGCTCGTCATCGCGTCGCTGGCCGGCGGCGCCGCCCGTGCCGCCCGCCGACGGGCCACCTGGTGGCCGCGCTCGGTGATGGACCTGGGTGCGCTCCGCCCGGCGCGGCCGTCCACCACCACCGTCGAGGCGAGGTACGGCGGGGTCGTCGACCACGCTGGGTGACTTGTGGCGCGTCCGAGGGGCGACGCTGGGGCCGACCTTCAGCACCGCCGACTCGGCGAGCCTCTCAGCCGCACCGGTCTCACCGAGCCCACGCAGCGAGCTCGTTCCTCGCTCCCTGCTGCTCGGCGATCTTCGGGCTCGCCACTGGGCTGACTCGAACGACCAAGCTCACGTCTCGGTCTCGACACGCCGGTCGCGACCTCGCAGGCTCGGTCGCGCGGCTCGCTCGACCACCATCAGTCGAGCCGCTAGCGCGTCTCGACTAAAACCCGCCGTCTTCGCGGCGCCGGCGCCAGCGCTCGTCCATCCGCTCCATGAAGGAGCCGTGGCCACCGCGACCGTGGCGGCGCGGGCGACGGGTGCGGCCGGAGCGGCCGCCGTCGACGACCGTGAAGCCCCGGCTGGGGTGCTGGATGGTGCGCGGGTCGGGTGCGGGGGTGTTGCGCTGCCCGCGCATCGCGGTCAGGGCGACGGTGGCGGAGCCGAGCATGATCACGAAGCCGACGATCCCGACGGGCGTGATCTGGGCGACGGCGCCGGTCATCAGCACGACGACGCCGAGCACGAAGCAGGCGCCGGCGATGATCGCCCGACGCCGGGCGGAGCGGCGGAAGGCCGTGCCGCGGAGGGTCGAGGCGAGCTTGGGGTCCTCCTCGACGAGGGCGCGCTCCATCTGCTCGAGCAGTCGGAGCTCCTCTTCCGAGAGTGGCACCGTTCCTCCCCACCAAGGTCATCGCCGGATCGTCGCCGGGTCGCGGCCGGGTGTGCCGGCCAGCGCCTCAAGTCTAGGCAGCGCCTGGTCATCGCGGTAGGCGGGTTCAGAAAAATCGTGACAGAACCGTTCCCGGATCCGCGGGAGACGTCAGGACCGGGCGCGGAGTCAGCGTGCGAGCACGTGGAGCTGGGCCGCGAGCGGCCGGAACTCCGCGCGACCGGAGACCGCGCGCTCGAGCTCGACCAGGGCTGCGGTGGCGCCCGGCTCGAGGTCGAGCAGCGAACCGGGGACCAGGTCGGCGAACACGCGGATGCCGTGGACCGCGGTGACCGCGAAGCCGGCGTCCTCGAGCAGTCCGGTGATCTCGGTGTCGGTGAACCGCCGACCGGACCTGCCGGCACCGGTGTCACGCGCCCCGGACGGGGACGCGGGGTCGAGCAGCGCGAGCGCCTGAGCGAAGTGACCCGCCATCGCCCGGGTCACCACCGCGGCGTGCCGCTGCCCGACCAGGAGGCTCAGCGTCCCTCCCGGACGCAGCACTGCACGCAGGGTGGCGAGAGCCGCGACCGGGTCGTCGACGACCTCGAGCACGCCGTGGCACAACACCACGTCGGCCGCGGCCGGGCCGGTGACGTCGAGCAGCGTGGACAGGTCGCCCTGCTGGCCGCTGACCGTCACCCCGAGCTCGCGGGCCCGCCGGTCGAGGGCGGCGAGCGCGTCTGGACTGGGGTCGACCACGGTGACCCGGTGCCCGAGCTCGGCGACGCGGACCGCGAAGCCGCCCGTGCCACCTCCGATGTCGAGCACGTCGACCGCTCCGTCGAGCGCGGGGCGCAGCGCATCCCAGACCACCGAGGTGCGGGCGGCACTGCGGCGCTCGCTGGGCCGCTCACCGGGCCGGTCATGAGGCATGCCCCAACCCTAGGGCCCCGGGCGGTACGACGTCCGGGCCGGGCTCACCAGATCGAGTCCGCCCACTCCGGGTGGTCGATGAACGGGTTGCGGTTGTGCTGGTAGTCGGCGTAGATCACGTCGTTGCGGTGCATCTCGAACGCGCTCGGCGGATCCTCGGCGTTCCACCGCAGCAGCACCGAGAGCCGCCCGATGTGCGGGGTGGTCCCGTTCCCGGCCAGGTCGTTGACCTCGAGGTCCGGCCACCCGTCGCCGCCGTCGTAGCGCACCGACATGTAGAAGATCATCCGCGCCACGTCGCCCTTGACCGCGTCGCGCGGCTCCCAGGAGTCCGCGTCCGCGTAGTTGCCTGGGGCCTCGGCATTCTGGGTCCCACCCTCGTCGAAGTCGAGGTTGCCGCGTGCGGAGTTGACGGTGACGTCCTCGGGGCGCAGGTGGTGAAGGTCGGTCCCGGGGCCGGTGGCCGTGCCGAAGTCACCGTGCGACTTGGCCCAGACGTGCTCACGGTTCCACTGGTCGGCCCCGCCACCGTTGTCGCTCGCGGGGAGCGAGAAGCCGCTGTAGAGGCAGATCACGTGGCTGCTGTCCGCGGGGTCGCGATCGGTGACCTTCAGCGCGTTCCAGACCGCGTCGTAGGACAGCTTGGTGACGCCGCTGGAGATGATCGTGTGGAGCGAGGACTCCAACGCGCCGCCGGTCTTGCCGATCGCGGCCGCGTAGTAGGTGGAGTCGTAGGGGCTCGTGCCGCCCGAGGGCGGTGGGTCGGTGGGATTGCTGCCACCGGCGAACGCGAACGCCGTGCCCGAGGTGAGCCCGGGGCGCGAGAAGTACGCCGCGAGCGTGCCGGTGACGTCGATCTGGCGGCCCATCAGCCCGGGGTTGGAGCGCAGCCCCCAGGCCGAGCGGAACGCGCTGGGCACCTGGACGTAGATCATCCGCGAGGTGTCGGTGGTGCCCGCGGTGTCGGCCAGCGCGATCGCGTAGTCGTTGGGGAACCCGGCGGTGAGGACGGTCGTGGACGAGGTCGGCTGGCCCACGACGTAGCCGCGAACGGTGGCCGAGGAGCCGTCCTGAGCGGCCCGTGCGGTCGCTACGCTGATCGGCGTGGCGGCGTCGGCCGGGACCGCGGCGGTGCCGCCGAGGACGAGCAGGACGGCGACGAGGATCCACCGCGCATGGCGGCGCGGCCCGAGAGATTGGCGCATGCGACCAGCCTCGCGGACTTCGGGTCGCCCCGCATCGCGGGAAAACCCTTGTCGTCAGCTCAGCCCGCCCGCATCGCCGCGGCCCGGGAGGGTGCCGAGGAGTGCGGGACCAGTCCGAGCGAGCGCTCGATCACGGCGAGGAACCGGTCGGCGTCGCGCACCAGGTCGTCGGCCTCACGTTCGGACACCGCGCGGGTGGAGCCCGCCTCGGCCGCGGCACGCTTCGCCGCACCGGCGGCGAAGAACCGCGCCCACTCCGCGAGCTCGGGAGCCACCTCGGCGAGCAGCACCCAGGCGTTGCGCTGCGGCCTGCGCCGCGGCGGCTCGGGCTGCGCGCGGGCGGCCAGCAAGGCAGCGGCGGCTCGCAGGGCGGCCACATGTGCGCACGCGTAGCGGGTGGGGACCTCGGTCGCGGAGATCGCCTCGCTTAGCGACTCGGCGGCCCGGGCCAGGTAGGAGTGGGTGGTCGCGGGCAGCGCATAGGGGTTCATCGCAATCCTCTCCGTCGACCCCTCGGCGGTGACCCCTCGTCGAACGACCTGCACCGGCGCACCGGTCCCGGTGGGGACGGGGGTCGAGGTCGCCCCCACCGGGGTGTTCGAACGCACGTTCGAACACCGCAACCGTACACCTGCCTCACCGCCGGTCGTCAAGGCCGGCGGGACGGTGAGCCCGGTCAGGAGCCGGTCAGGAGTCGCTCAGGAGTGGACGTCGGCGTCGAGCGCCGGCGCACCGGTGAACGCGCGGGTGTCGCGGTGCCACAGCAGCGTGGCCGCGACGACGTCCAGGACCAGAGAAGCGGCCGACAGCACGAGGAACAGCACCGGCGGGTCCGCCCGCAGGCTCGCGAGCGTCGCGATCGCCATCAGCACGACCAGTGCACTCAGCAGCACCCGGGCCCAGTTGTGGCCCTGGCTGAAGAACATGAGCAGGACGACGACCAGCATCGCGACGACGACGAACATGGTGATCGCGACGGGGGCGAAGGCCGGCGGTTTGACCGAGCCGACGTCGGCCCGGCCAGAGGCCCAGGACGCGTCCAGGTCGTCGGTGAACACCAACGTCAACAACGCCGTCACGCCACTCAGCGCGATCAGGCCCACCAGCACCCCGATCGCGGCGGTCACCGATCCCGGCCGCTGCGGACTCATCCGCGCTCCTCTCCCCTAGGGTCTCGCTCCATGACCACCGAGCACCCGACGATCACGCGTTTCCGTGACGACCACCGGCGCCGCGGCGGCACCGGTGAGGTCGTCATCCTGCCCGACTCCGTCCACACGGCCGCCCTTGCCGCCGAGGCCCTCGGGTGCGAGGTCGGGGCGATCGCCAACAGCCTGCTCTTCGACGCGGACGGATCACCGGCCCTCATTCTGACCTCCGGCGCCCATCGCGTCGACACCGCGAAGGTAGCCGCCCTGCTGGGTGTGACCAAGCTCAAGCGCGCCGCCCCCGAGTTCGTGCGCGAGCACACCGGCCAGGTGATCGGCGGCGTCTCCCCCATCGGGCACCCGGCGCCGGTGCCGACGTACCTGGACTCCTGGCTGCGTCGCTACGAGGTCGTCTGGGCTGCGGCGGGTCATCCGGCCGCGGTCTTCTCCACGACGTACGACGAGCTCGCGGCGATGACCGGTGCGCCGACGATCGAGGTGGAGTGATGGAGATCTGGCTCAATCCCGCGTGCTCGAAGTGCCGTACGGCGCTCAGCGAGCTCGACGCCGCCGGCGTGGAGTACACCGTGCGGCGCTACCTCGACGACCCGCCGACCGCGACCGAACTGGGTGAGGTCGTCGCCCGGCTGGGCCTGGAGCCCTGGGACGTCGCCCGGCCGAAGGAGGCCCGCGAGGAGGGCATCGACCTGCCCCGCGACGCGGAGCACCGAGACGACTGGCTGGGCGCGCTGGCCGCCCACCCCCGCGCGATCCAGCGGCCGATCATCACCGCAGCCGACGGGACGACCGTGGTCGGTCGCGACGAGGAGTCGCTGCAGCGGGTGCTCGACGCCGAGTCCTGAGCCGGGAGCCACCGCGTCGTGGCTAGGGTTCGGCGCATGGCGCGGGTCGTGGTGGTCGGTGGCGGGTTCGGCGGCCTGGCGTCCGCGCTGCGGCTGGCCAAGCTCGGCCACGACGTCACGCTGCTCGAGCGGTCACCGCAGCTGGGCGGCGCGTTGGCGGAGGTCACCGCCGACGGCTACTCCTGGGACGCGGGACCGACGTACACACTCCTGCCCGCGGTGATCCGCGACCTCTTCCGCAAGTCGGGTCGGCCGGTCGAGCGCGAGCTGGAGCTGGTGCCGCTCGACGTGGTGCGCGAGCACCGGTTCGAGGACGGGACCTCGGTGCGGCTGCCGTCCGGACGAGCCCCGCAGCTGCGGGCCTTCGACGAGCTCGGCGCGGGGCTCGGCCAACGCTGGGTCGACCACGTCGCCTCGTACGCCGAGGACTGGGACGTGGTGCGGCGCGGCTACCTGGAGAACCCCTGGCGGCCCGGCGACCTCCCCCGCGAGCTCGCCGCCCGGCTCGAGAGCCGCGAGACCATGGCCAAGCGGCTCAAGCGCACGTTCAAGGACGAGCGGCTGCGGATGGTGGCTGGGCACCCGTTCGTGGCGGAGGGCCACGACCTGCGCAACGTGCCGTCCTGGCTGGGGATGGGCGCGTACGTCGAGCAGCGGTTCGGGGCGTGGACGGTCGAGGGCGGCATGGCCCGGCTCGGAGCGGCGCTGGTGGCCCGGCTGGCCACCCGAGGGGTGACGGTGCTGACCGGCACGGAGGGCACCGACGTCGTGGTGCGCGACGGCCGGGCAGTCGCGGTCAGCACGGCCGGGGGCGAGATCGACGCCGACGTCGTGGTGTGCGCCGTCGACCCCCGACGGCTGCCCGCGCTCGCGGCGTACGTCGCCCACACGATGCCGGCGATCCCGCCGGTCGTGGTGCACCTGGGGCTCGACGGGCCGGCCCCGGACCTGCCGCACGAGCTGGTCCTGCACGGCGACCCGATGCTGGTCGTGCGGACCGGCGGGCGTGCGCCGGACGGGGGCTCGACCCTGACCGTGCACGGCCGCGGCCGGCTCTCGGAGGACATCCTGCGTGCGCTGGCACGGCACAAGATCGACCTGCGCCCCCAGGTCGTCGCCCGGGTGGACCGGAGCCCGCGCGACCAGGTCGAGCTGTGGGGCGGCTCGCCGATGGGCGTTCTCTGGCAGGGCCGGGCGACGGTGCGCCGCCGGCTCGGGCCGACCACGCCGGTCCCGGGCGTGTACGCCGCCGGCGCGCACGCAACGCCCGGCGCCGGGCTGCCGTTCGTGGGCCTCTCGGCCGCCCTGGTCGCAGCCGAGGTCGGGTCGGCCTAGGACCTGTCGACCAGCTCCCAGGTGACGGTCAGCGCCTGCTCGACGGCCGCCTCCCCGGCCTCGAAGCCGACCTTGGCGCGTGCGGCGAACACCGGGCCCGGTGCGTGTCCACCACCCTCGGCGATGCTCAGGACCTGTCCGAGCGTGCTCTGGGACTGGGCCGCGAGATGTGTGGCCTTGGTCCGTGCGTCCTCGAGCGCCGCCGAGGTGGCCTCTCGCTCCGCCTCGGCCGGGTCGCCGACCTCCAGGCCGACGTGGTCGACCTGGAGCCGTTCACCGACCTCCTCGGCGAGAGCCGTGACGAGCTCACCCGCCCGACCGAGGTCGGCGCACCGGATCACCAGGGCGTGTCGCGCGCGGTAGGTCTGCGGCCCGGTGTCACTCCACTCCGCCCCCACCGAGAGCGCCTGGCTGGCGATCTCCTCGGTGTAGCGGCGCGCGACCGCAACCAGGGTGGCCCGGGCGGACTCCGCACCGGCCAGCGCGTCGGACAACGCGGGCGCAACGTGCACGGCGGCCACGTGCACGACCGCCACGTCAGGAACGGCGTGGCTGACGCCGCGACCGACGACGGTGACGGTGCGCATCAGACCGTGAGGTTGAGCGCGGCGAAGATCTCGCGCGTCGCCTTGGAGCGGTTGAGCGTGTAGAAGTGCAAGCCGGGCGCTCCCCCGGCGAGCAGCTCGTCGCAGAGCTCCGCGGCGATCGCGATGCCCTCCGCGCGCATCGCCACCGGGTCGCCCTCGCGGGCGGTGATCCGGGCGACCACCTGGTCGGGCACGTCGGTGCCGATCAGCTCGCCCTGGCGACGGATGTTGGCGAGGTTCAGGATCGGCATGATGCCCGGCAGGATCGGCATGTCGACACCGCGTGCCCGCACCCGCTCGACCAGGCCGAAGTAGTCCTCGGCGCGGAAGAACATCTGGGTGACCGCGAACTCCGCCCCGGCCCGGGCCTTGGCCACGAGCACGTCGGAGTCGTGGTCGATCGACTCGGCCGACGGGTGGCCCTCCGGGAACGCCGCGACCCCGATGCTGAAGTCGCCGCGGCTGCGCACGAGCCGGACCAGGTCCTCGGCGTACGTCAGGCCGCCCTCGGTGGGCGTCCAGGGCGCGCGCGGGCCCTCGGTGGGGTCGCCGCGGAGGGCCATCACGTTGCCGATGCCGACCCGGGCGTAGGCGTCGAGGATGGACTCGAGCTCGGCGCGGGTGTGGCCGACGCAGGTCAGGTGGGCCATCGCCGTCATCGAGGTCTCGGCCGCGATCCGCCCGGTGATCCGCACGGTGGTGTCGCGCGTCGACCCGCCCGCGCCGTACGTCACCGAGACGAACGTCGGCCGGTAGGGCTCGAGCTCGCGGATGGCCTGCCAGAGCTGCTCCTCGCCAGCAGCGTCCTTGGGCGGGAAGAACTCGAACGAGAACGACTGCTCGCCCTCCCGGACGAGGTCGCCGATCCGCCGAGCCCCGTGGTTCGCCATGTGTCGAAGTCTAGGGACGACACCGGCACCGGTCGGGCGGTGTCCACGGGCTAGTGGTTGTCACCGTTGGAACATCTGGGGTAGCCGTCGTTCAGGTGCGTGCATCGCAAGGCGCCGGAGCGAGGGCATACGGGATTGTCTGTCGAGCGACGGCAACGCCGCGAGGTGCGTGCCTGGGCGGCGGGGACCCGCGACGAACCAACGGTGGTGACCACTAGTCTCCATGGCGTGACGGCGACGGAGCAGGACTGGGACAGCGCGGCGTTCCGCGGACGGATCCAGTCGGCCCTCGACGCGTTCATCGACGAGCAGGCGACCACGCTGGCCCCGCTGGGCAGCGACGCCGCCCGCCTGGTGCGCGAGGCGCACGCCTCGGTGTCCGGAGGCAAGCGGTTCCGGGCGGCCTTCTGCTACTGGGGCCACCGCGCGGTCACCGACGACGTGCCCGACGAGGCCGCCCTGGTGCGGGCCTGCGCGTCCCTCGAGCTGCTGCACGCCAGTGCGCTGGTCCACGACGACCTGATGGACGCCTCCGACACCCGGCGCGGGCGCCCCGCGACGCACCGCCTGTTCGAGAGCGAGCACCAGGGAGCACGGTGGCGCGGGGACCCCGAGCAGTACGGCGCGGCCGCGGCGATCCTGCTCGGCGACCTGCTGCTGAGCTGGTCCGACGAGCTGCTGCGCCGGTGCGGCCTGCCGATCACCCAGGTCGCGCCCGCCCTCGAGGTGTTCGACCGGTGCCGCGCCGAGGTGATTGCCGGCCAGTTCCTCGACGTCTCCGTGCAGGCGCGTGGCCGCGCCGACGTCGAGACCGCGATGACCGTGCTGCGCTACAAGTCCGCGAAGTACTCCATCGAGCGCCCGCTGCACATCGGCGCGGCCCTCGCCGGTGCCGACGCCACCACGATCGCCGAGCTCTCGGCGTTCGGCCTGCCGCTGGGCGAGGCGTTTCAGCTGCGAGACGACCTGCTGGGGGTGTTCGGGGACCCGGACGCCACCGGCAAGCCCGCCGGCGACGACCTGATCGAGGGCAAGCGCACCGTGCTCGTCGCGCTGGCGCTCGACGCGGCCGCGCCGGCCGCGGCAGCACTCCTCGACCGCTCGCTCGGCACGGCGCTCACCGCGGACCAGGTCGCGGAGCTGCGCGGGGTCATCGACGACTCCGGTGCCCACGCCCAGGTCGAGGCGGTGATCGGCCAGCTGGCCGACCACGCCGTCACGGCCCTCGACAAGGCCGACATCGGCGAGGACGCCCGCCGCGTGCTGCGCCAGCTCGCGTCGGCCGCGACCCAACGGGTGCTGTAGCGCGCTAGGGCTTGCGAAGCCCAGGGTGGGGTGACGGGTCTACGTCCCCTGGCTGCTTGGCCGGTCGGGCGTGGCAGCAGTCTGTCGGGTGCGGCGTTTGAGCTCTCTCTCGACGTGTAGTGGGATCCGGCCGGCCATGAAGCCACCTTGGCCCGGACGGTTGTTGTCGTCGTCCGTGCCTCACGCCTGTAGCGATCAGTCGAGCAGTGGGCGATCCTCGACGCGACCGCGGTGGGCGCCAGAGGGGCGCAGGCTGTTGGCACCGGCCGTCACGGCTTGAGATCACCAATGTCTCGCCCGGCGTCATCGCAATGGTGTTGCACCTTCTTGTCTACTTCGAAGAAGTGATCCGACGCCCCTTCTCGCAGATCGAGTGCGCTCTGCATGTCCGAGCCCAGGGCCGCCCACCGCGAGTCGAATGCGGCAGCGGCCTCGGCGTCGCTTCGAGCGACATCCTGAATGGCGGACGCTTGCGCCGCCGTCCTTGAGACCTGCGTGCGTCCGACATGCTGGTAGGCACTGCACGCCGCCTGTGCATAGCTCTGCGCCAGGGGACTTCCGTGGCTGTACCCTGCGACCAACAGGCCGGAGACAAGACCGCCCACGAGCCCAAGTCCCGTTCCGACCCACACACCGCCTCGTCTGCTCACTGCGATCTCGTCCCATCCGTTCGGCCCACCGCCGCGGGAGTCGCTGAAGTGCGACCCCTCTCGGTTGGATGGCAATCCCGATGCGATGGTTGCCGTCAAACGGCACGCGACCGATCCACCGGGGACAGTTCGCCACGGGGCCCGCGAGGTTGCGGCTCTCCGTCGAGAGTCGCCTAGGTCCTAGAGAGCCATCGCTTGGGCGCGGCGCTTCGCCTCGGAGCCGCGGTTCTCGCGCAGGGCGTCGATCGGGCGACCGGGCAGGTCGTCGTCGGTGAAGAGCCAGGCGATGCACTCGCGGTCGTCGTAGCGCCCGTCGTGCAGGATCGTCAGCAGACCGGGCAGGCCCTTGACGACCAGACCGTCCTGGATGAAGGCGGCCGGCACCTGCTGGCCGGCTCCCGGGGCGGGCACGGCCGCGGCGAGCTCGTGCTCGCGGATCATCGTGCGCACCTTGGCGACGGTCACGCCGAGCTGGCGGGCTGCCTCGGCCCAGTCCAGCCACTCGGGGACGAGGGCGGCGAGGTCGGCGTCGGCGAGTCGTGGCTGGTTCATGCCGACCAGTCTCCCACCGGACCCCACGCCACGCCGGAGGCGGCTCAGCACGGCGCGAGGCGGGTTCGTCCGTACCATTGAGTCTCCTGGTCCTTCCCCATCAGGAGCGCAGGAGGGTCGCTGTGCCGCCAGACCGGCAGTCCGATCGGCACGCCCACGCGGGCGCCGACGCGGCTGGCGACCCCATGATCGGACGGTTGCTGGAGAGCCGCTACCGCATCGGCGCCCGCATCGCCCGAGGCGGCATGGCCAGTGTCTACGAGGCCACCGACGTGCGTCTCGACCGCACGGTCGCGGTCAAGATCATGCATCCCGGACTCGGGGACGACGCCGAGTTCGCGGCCCGGTTCGTGCGTGAGGCCCGGTCGGCCGCACGGCTCTCGCACCCCAACGTGGTCGCGGTCTACGACCAGGGCGACGACCACGGCACGGTCTTCCTCGCGATGGAGATCGTCGACGGCATCACCCTGCGTGACGTGATCCGCAAGGAGAGCCCGATGCCCCCGGCCCGGGCCCTCGCGCTCATGGAGCCGGTGCTCTCCGCGCTCTCCGCGGCCCACCGGGCGGGGATCATCCACCGCGACGTGAAGCCCGAGAACGTCCTGATCGCCGACGACGGGCGGGTCAAGGTCGCGGACTTCGGGCTGGCCCGGGCGGTGAGCGCCGACACCCAGCACACCGCCACCGGTGGGGTGCTGATCGGCACCGTGTCCTACCTGGCGCCCGAGCTGGTGGTCGACGGCCGCGCCGACGCGCGCGCGGACGTCTACGCCGCCGGCGTCGTCCTCTACGAGCTGCTCACCGGCGCCAAGCCCCACGAGGGCGAGACGCCCATCCAGGTCGCCTACAAGCACGTGCACGAGGACGTCCCGCCGCCCTCGAGGCTCGAGCCCGCGATCCCGGCGTACGTCGACGCGCTCGTGGCCCGGGCCACCGCGCGCGACCGCACCCTGCGCCCCGCGGACGCCGGCGTGCTGCTCCACCAGCTGCACCGCGTCAGCCACGCGCTCGCCGAGGGCGTGCGCGACGATCCCGAGCTGACCGCCGACCTCACGCCGCTGATGATGCAGACCCAGCCTGTCGAGGCGCCGTCGCCCGACGACACCGCGCCGGACCCGTTCGACGCCGGTGAGTTCGCCACGCTGATGGCGCCCGCCGACGTGGTCGCCGACCGGACCGCGCCCCTCCGGTCGCTCGAGCACCGACCGAGCGCCCACCCGTCCAGGGCTCCCTCCGGCCCGCCGGAGCGACGTACCCCACCTCCGAGCCGGCAACGGCGGTCGCGACGAGGGCTCGCCCTGCTCCTCGCCGCGGTGCTGCTCGTCGCCGGCGCGGGAGCCGGCGCGTGGTGGTTCCTCGACGGCCGCTACACCTCGACCCCGGGCGTGCTCGGGCTTAGCCGTGCAGCCGCCGAGCAACGCCTCGAGGACGCGGGGCTGAAGGCCGCGTGGGGCGACAAGGCCTACTCCGAGACGGTCCCGGCCGGTGACGTCGTGGCGACGGACCCGAAGCCCGGCTCGAAGGTCCTCGACGGCGGCACGGTCACCGTCACGCTCTCGCTCGGCAAGGAGCGCTACGACGTACCCGTCCTCAAGGGCAAGACGGTCGACCAGGCCCAGGACGCGCTCACCGCGACCCATCTCGCCTACGGCACCACGACCGAGAAGTGGTCCGACACCGTCGATGCGGGCGTCGTGATCGCCACCACTCCCAAGGCCGGCACCACCCTGCGGCCCGGCACCGCGGTCGACCTCGTGGTGAGCAAGGGCCCCAAGCCGGTCACACTCAAGGACTGGGTCGGCAAGAACGCCGACGACGCCCTGGCCTGGGCGAAGGCGAAGGGCCTCGACGCCACGGTCGCCAGCCGCGACTACTCCGACACCGTCGCCGAGGGCGACGTGATCTCCATGGACCCGCCGTCCGGCACCACCCTGCACCGCGGGGACGGCGTCTCCTTCGTGGTCTCGAAGGGCCCGCACCTGGTCGAGGTCCCCTCCGTGCGGGCCCAGGGCGTCGACGCCGCCACCAACACCCTCGAGGCCCTCGGCTTCCACGTCGTCACCGAGAACGCCCCGGGCTACCTCGGCCTGGGCTTCGTGTTCTCCCAGAGCCCCGGCGGCGGTGAGATGGTCCCGGCGGGGTCCACGATCACGCTGAGCATCATCTGATTCTCTATGGTGTGCGGGTGCTCGACCCCGCTGACCGCAATCCCATCGGAACGCACGTCCTGGTCGGCAAGGGGCTGGTCGACGGCGCGGTCGCGAACGCCGACCTGGTCGGGTGCGAGACGTTCCAGGTCTTCACCGGCAACCCGCGCGGCTGGGCGCTGAGTGAGGGCAAGCCGTCCGAGGACGGACGCTTCCGCGACCTGATGGGTGAGCGCGGCACCCGGGTCTTCATCCACGCGCCGTACCTGGTCAACCTCGGCTCCCCCACCGCGGCGACCTACGAGCGCTCGGTGGCGTCGGTGGCCCACAACCTCAAGCGGGCCGCGGAGATCGGCGCCGAGGGTGTGGTGGTGCACACGGGTTCGTACGTCGACCCGGGTGAGGGCGACAGCCTGGCCCGGCACGCCGCGGCGATGCGCCAGGTCCGCGAGGGGCTGCTGCCGCTGCTGGACGCCGTCTCGGGCGACGACGCGCCGTGGCTGCTGCTGGAGCCCACCGCGGGACAGGGGCGCTCCCTGTGCGCGGGGGTGGAGGACCTCGCGGCCTACCTCGACGCTCTCGACCACCACCCGAAGGCCGGCATCTGCCTCGACACCTGCCACGTGTTCGCCGCCGGCGCGCCGCTCGACGAACCCGGGGGCACCACCGCGACCGTCGACCGGATCATCGAGATCGGCGGGCCCGGACGGCTGCGGCTGGTGCACGCGAACGACTCCATGGACGTGCGCGGCGCGTTCAAGGACCGCCACCAGCGGATCGGTGAGGGCCACATCGGCGAGGACGCGTTCGTCGAGCTCTTCGCCCATCCGGCGACGGAGAGCGTGCCGTTCATCCTGGAGACGCCGGACTCGCGGGACGCCGACACCCGCGACATCCCGTTGCTCAAGAAGCTGCGCGGATGAGGCGCACCTCGCTGCTCGCCACGGCGGCGCTGCTGGCCATCACCGCGTCCTGGGGCTCGACGTTCTTCCTCATCCACGACCTCCTCGACCGCGTCCCGACCCTGGACTTCCTCGCGGTCCGCTTCACCATCGCGGGCGCGTTCCTGCTCGCGGTGGCCCCACGCGCCGTCACCCGGCTCTCGCCGGCCGCGCGTCGGCAGTCGGTCGTGCTCGGCGGGCTGTACGGCGTCGCGCAGATCCTCCAGACCACGGGACTGGCCCACACCCCGGCCAGCGTCTCGGGCTTCATCACCGGGATGTACGTCATCGCCACCCCGCTGATCGCCGCGGTCGTGCTGCGGACCCGGATCAACGGGATCACCTGGCTCGCGGTCCTGCTGGCCGCAGCCGGGCTCGCGGTGCTGACCCTGCAGGGCTTCTCGTTGGGGTACGGCGAGGCACTGACCCTCGTCGCCGCGATGCTCTTCGCCCTGCACATCGTGGGGCTCGGCGCCTGGTCGAGCACCCGCGACGCGCTCGGCATGTCGATCCTCCAGGTCGAGGTGGTCGCGGTGATCTGTCTGGCCGCCGGCGCCCCGCACGGCATCGTGCTCCCGGACAACGGGGCCGACTGGGTCTCGGTCGTCTACATGGCGGTGTTCCCCGCCGCGCTCGCCCTGCTCGGCCAGACCTGGGCCCAGGCCCACCTGTCCGCGACCCGCACCGCGATCGTGATGAGCATGGAGCCGGTGTTCGCGGCGTTCTTCGCCGTCCTCCTCGGCGGGGAGTCGGTCACGCTGCGCATGCTCGTGGGCGGGCTGATGGTGCTGGCGGCGATGCTGACCATCGAGCTCGCCCCGCGCCGCAAGGTCGAGGGAGAGGTCCCGCACATCGCCGTGTGACCGACGCGGTGCGGGACCCCTCCGAGGCGTCAGCCAGTCTTCCCGAGCGGCCGACCGGCGACCGGGCGCGGGTTCTTCGGGGTGCTGTGCGGGTCGAGCGGGTCGCTGCCGGCGGCGACCTCCTTGCCGTCGCTGACCCCGCCGTCGTCGCTGTCCCGGTCGCACGGGTTCGTCTTGTAGCGCTTGACCTCCTGGCCGTCGGTCAGCGCGTCGTTGTCGCTGTCCGCGTCCGTGGGCGAGGTCCGGCAGCTCGGGTACTTCGCGACCTTCGTCGTGACCTCGCGGCGGTCGCCCAGGCCGTCACCGTCGGTGTCCGCCTTCGTCGGGTTCGTCCCGAGGTGGTTGACCTCGCGGCCGTCACCCAGACCGTCGCCGTCGGTATCCGGATCCAGCGGGTCGGTCCGGACCTCGTTGACCTCGCGACCGTCGTTCAGGCCGTCGCCGTCGGTGTCGGCGACCGACGGGTCGGTCCCGGCCGCGGCCTCCTGGGCGTTGGTCAGACCGTCCCCGTCCGGGTCCTGGGGTACGGACGTCACGTCGTCGGACGGGTCGAGCGGGTCGGTGCCTGCCGTGACCTCGGTGCCGTCGGAGACCGTGCCGTTGTCGGTGTCGGCGTCGTTCGGGTCGGTCTTGGTCGTGGCGACCTCGCGGCCGTCGCTCAGGCCGTCGCCGTCGGTGTCGGCCTTGACCGGCGAGGTCGGCTTGGTGCCGAAGTGCGTGTTCGACGAGCCCGAGACCTCCTGTCCGTCGGTGAGGCCGTCGTCATCGGTGTCGGCGTCGCGCGGGTCGGTCCCCAGGGAGGCTTCGGTGGCATCGGACAGTCCGTCGCCGTCGGTGTCAGCGCCGGCCGGGGGCGGGCACTGGATCCCACCCGCTGGCGCTGTGGCTGACACCGACAGGGGAAAGAGCTCGGCGCTGACGACCTGGAGGGCCGCCGGAGCGATGCCCAGGGAGACCTTCAGCTCCAGGACGGCGGCCCGACCGGAGGCGCGGGTGCCGTCGGCCGACTTCACCAGGTCGGTGAGCTGGCCGGCCCGCAGGACGACGTGCAGCAGCGGGTTGTCAGGTGAGGTGAAGTCGAGCGGGCTCCCGTCGGCAGGGAGGGTGGACTGCTGGCCCTGGAAGCCGACGGTCACCACCGGGGCGGTCCAGCGCACCGCAGCGCCGCCGGGACGGCCGCTCGCGCTCGCCGACAGCACCGGCGCGTGCGCCACGTCGACCTCGAGCTGACCGCCGAAGACGCTCAGGCTCGCGGCGCTGCCGGCCGCGGTGGCGACGACGTCCCGACCGTCATGGGCCGCATCGAGGTTCGGGGCCAGCCGGGTCGACTGGCTGACCGACACGGTGCCCGGCAGGGTGACCAGACGGCCGATCCCCTGCACCGGGGCGACCGCGACATCGGCCGTGGAGACCGTCGACTCCGAGATCGACGTCGCAGCCGGCAGGCAGGACGCGTCACCCGCCCACCGCGCCTGGGACTGGGCGGTCGAGACGCCGAGGTCGAGGAGGCCCGGGACGCTGCCCGGGAGGACCGAGGCCGTCGTGGGCGTGGCGTGGTCCGGGAGCGCGGTCTGATCTGCCGTCGCCAGGAGGCTCGGAAGCACCTGGCCCGCGAGCGCGGCGTCCAGGTTGCGGGCACTCGCTGCCGACCGCGGCGTGCCGGTGCCGTTCACCGTGCCGGAGACGATGCCGACCCCCACGTCGGCCAGGTCGGCCAGCCCCGCGACGCCCACGGCACCGACATGGAGCACCTCGGCGGACGTCGTGCTGCGCGCGCCCGTCGGCGGGTCTGCCTGTGCCGGCGGAGCGGCGAACGCGGCCAACGAGTACGTCGCGACCGTGACGAGACCGACGACGATCGTCGCGGTCCGAGGAATCGGGCTCATCGTGTGCTTCTCCTTCGGCGGTGGCCGGCGTCCGTACGACGGCTCGCCCCCCCAACGAGGCGGGCGCCCGCGGGCGACGACCGTCCCGCGCTGGTCCAGACGTTTGACGTCCGAATCGCTCGACACCACCACCGGCCGGCGGAACGAGGAGGTCTGCTACCCGCGGTGCCCTTTGGTCCTAGTACCCGTCATTCGGCGGCGCGCGGTGTCGTCGCCGACCTAGCCTGTGGCGGTCCGAGGGTGTTGGTCGCCCTCCCCCGCAGCGCAGCGGCGGGTGAAAGCACGAGCACCCTCGGGCCTCCACTCCTGCCCGTGTGCTCGCCGCGAGCCACCGCCGGTGCGCCCGTGGCGACGCAGCACTAGTCTGTCGCCGGGTCACGCGCGACGGCCCGCGAGGAGTCAGATGAAGTACTGCGTGAGCTGCGGTCACGAGCTGGGGGTCGGCCGCTTCTGCACCAACTGCGGTCACCCCGTCGACCGCGCCCCCACCGACGCCGGCTGGCGCACCGACACCGCCGAACGACCCCTGGTGCCTCCGGCGCCGAGGTTCCCGCTCTTCGCCGACGAGGCGGACGAGCCACCGGCGGCACCGACACCCGCGCCGTACGTCGAGGACGACCGGCCCCGGCCACCGTGGGGGATGTGGGTCCTGGTCGCGCTGGCCCTGATCGCCGTGGCGGGCCTGGGTATCTGGCTCGTGTCGGACGGCGACGAGCGCGCGCCCACGACGCACTCGCAACCACGACACTCAGCGGCCGGGACGCCGACCTCGCAGGGCACGCCGGCCAGCGAGTCGCCCTCGTCGTCCGCAGACCCCGCGGACGTGGCGGCCGATGCCACGGTCGAGGTGCCGGGCACCGCGCCGCCCGGACAGGACGTCAACGGCGATCCGGTCGACTACGCCGGGGAGAACCTGCTCGACGGCATCCCGGAGACCACCTGGCGGATGCCGGGCGACGGCACCGGCGACGAGATCGTGATCACCCTCGCCGGCGAGACCCGGCTGCGCAGCGTGGGCCTGATCAACGGCTACGCGAAGACCGCGAGCGACGCGCAGGGACGCGAGCTGGACTGGTACCACGGCAACCGCCGCATCACGAGCGTGGAGTGGGTCTTCGACGACGGCACCACGGTCGCCCAGGACCTCGCCGACACGACCGACGTGCAGTCCGTCGACGTGGACGTCACCACCACGACCGTCACCCTGCGGCTCGTCGCCGTGTCCTCGCCGGGCACCGGCCGCGCCGGTCGCGACTACACCGCGATCAGCGACGTGTCCCTGGTGGGCGCACGCTAGCCACCTGTCAGAGGCGCGCGAAGACGGTCGCGGCCTGCTCTGCGTCGGAGCGCGTCACGTCGAGGTGAGTGACGAGGCGGACGGCGGTGGGCCCGACTGCGGACACGAGGACGCCGGCGTCGCGGGCCGCGGCGACGAAGTCGAGGGCGTCGGAACGGCGGACCACGACGATGTTGGTGTCGACGGTCGCCGGGTCGACGCCGCACGCCTCGGCGAGCAGCCGGGCGTGGGCATGGTCGTCGGCGAGCCGCTCGAGGTGGTGGTCGAGGGCGTGCAGGCCGGCTGCGGCGAGGATGCCGACCTGCCGCATGCCGCCGCCCATCCGCTTGCGCCAGATCCGTGCCTCGGCGATCGCGTCGCGCGACCCGACCACCAGCGAGCCGACCGGCGCCCCGAGCCCCTTGGAGAGGCACACGGACATCACGTCGGCGATCGCGCCGTACTCCGCGAGCGGGGTGCCGGTGGCGACATGGGCGTTCCAGATGCGAGCGCCGTCGACGTGCACGCCGACGCCGACGCCGGTGGCGTACTCCCGCAGGTCGCGCAGGTCCTCGAGCGGCAGCACCGCTCCCCCGGCGAAGTTGTGCGTGTTCTCCACCGAGATGGCGGCAGTCGGCACGAAGAACGGGCCCATGTCCGGGGCGAAGATCGTCGTGATCGCGTCGAGGTCGACTTGGCCACGCGGGTGGATCCAGGTGCGCATCGTCAGGCCGGTGTAGGCGCCGTGCGCGCCCAGCTCGGCCCGGGCGATGTGGGCGCTCGCCTCGCAGAGGACCTCCTGGCCAGGACCGACCAGGGAGCGTACGGCGAGCACGTTGGCCATCGACCCCGTCGGGGTGAACAGGGCCGCCTCGTGGCCGAACAGCCCGGCGACCCGCTCCTCCAGGCGCGCGACCGTCGGGTCCTCGCCGTACACGTCGTCGCCGACCTCGGCGCGCGCCATCGCGGCACGCATCTCCTCGGTGGGCCTGGTCAGGGTGTCGGAACGCAGGTCGATCACGCCTCGATCCTGTCAGGTCACACGACCCGCTTGTGGGCCCGGCCGCCGAAGTGGAGGTACGTCGGCGCGGCGGTGTCGTCCTCTGGGTTGAAGAAGACCGCCAGCAGCTCGCTGTCGGCGATCGGCAGCTTGAGCAGGAACGACTGGTCCCTCTCCACGGGCACGAGCGGGATCTCGTTCATCGGCGGCAGGTTCTGCAGCTCGGCGGCCGCGTGCGTGGCCGTGACGCTCGCGACCAGCGATCCGTCCCCCGCCCGAGCGACCTCGTAGGCGAGGCCCTCCCGTCGATAGGTGCCGACGTACCGGTCCGCATCGGCGACCACGCGGGACGACAGGGGTGCTGGATCCTGGCGCGGAGCGACGCCGAGCCGCTCGCCGAACAGCCAGGCGGCGAGCTCGCGGTACATCGACAGGGCGCTCTCGACGTTGGTCTGCAGGCAGAACCCGAACCGTTGCTCAGGAGCCAGCCGCATGAACGCGTTCTGGCCGAGCGAGTTCCCGTCGTGGCCGATGACCGCGACGTCGCCGAAGTGGTCCAGGATCCAGCCCAGCCCCCACGCCTCGCCGAGCACCGTGTCGTCGACCAGCGCGGCCTGTGGCTCTTGGGCCGCGGCGACCAGGTCGGCGGAGAGCAGACGCGTGCCGTCGGCACTCACCCCTCCGTCGAGGTGCAACAAGGCGAACCGGATCACGTCGCCTGCGCTGGCGACGAGCGAGGCACCCATCGGGCCGCAGGACCGGAACAGCCCCCACGGGTTGCTGACCACCAGCGACTCCGGGTCCGCCGGATCCGGCTCGTGGCCGACCGAGAGCGGGTGCGGGATCGCGTCCTCGGGGAAGACCACCGAGTGCTCCAGGCCGAGCGGGACCAGAAGCCGATCGCGCAACGCGGTCTCGAAGACCGAGCCGCTGACGACCTCGACGAGCCGGCCGAGGATCGCGTAGCCGCTGTTGCTGTAGCTCCACACGGCGCCGGGCTCACAGATCTGCGGGAGGTCGGCGATCTCCCCGATGTAGCGCGGGAGGGCGTCGTCACCCCGCCCGGTGTCGATGAAGACGTCGCCGTCGAACCCACTGGTGTGGCGCAGCAGGTCGCGCACCGTCACGGTGTCACGCGCGTGGTGGTCGCGGACCTCGAAGTCGGCCAGGTAGCTGCGCACCGGACGATCGAGCTCGACCAGGCCCTCGTCGACGAGCATCAGGACGAGCGCCGCGGTGTAGAGCTTGCCGATCGAACCGGGCAGGAACAGTGCGTCGGTGCTGACCGGCGTGCCGGTGCGGATGCTGAGCACACCCGCCGCCACCTCGGTGATCGTGTCGCCGTCGAGCACGGCCAGCTGGGCACCGGGCACGCGGTGACGGTCGATGAGCTCGGCCAGGAACTTCTCGAGCTCGGCCTGGGTGAACGACACGATTCCTCCTCCGGCCGGCGAGCCGGCGTCGACCTACAGTGTAGGTAAGGGTTAACCTACAGCGTAGGTTTGTCAAGAGGTGAGGTGCCCATGCCGACGTTGACCCGCGCACGGATCCTGCAGGCCGCGGTCCGGCTCGCCGACCGAGACGGCCCGGACGCGGTGACCCTCCGCCGGATCGCCGGCGAGCTCGGCGTCCACGTCACCTCTCTCTACAACCACGTCCCCACGCGCGAGGCCGTGACCGACGGGATCGTCGAGGTGCTGCTCGACGAGGCCAAGCTGCCCACCGGCCCGATCACCTGGGACGCCTGGGTCCGACAGTTCACCGACGCCGTCGTCGGCATCGCCGCGACGCATCCGGGCGCGTTCCACGCGCTCCAGCAGCGCCCTGTCCAGGGCGCCCTCGCGACCGCGTCCTTCGAGGTGGCCCTGGCCGCGTTCCGCGAGGCGGGCTTCGGACCCGCGGACGCCTTCGCGGCGGTCAAGACGGTCTCGTTCCTGGCACTGATGATCGGCACCGAGCGCAGCATGGCCGCGCGGGGTGACACGCCCGAGACCCACCTCGACGAGCTCCCGGCCGAGTCGTTCCCGCTGGTGCGCTCGGTCGCCACCGATGCGGCCGACCACGAGACGGTCTGGGCGTTCGGCGTCGAGACCGTCATCGCCGGACTCCGCGCCCGGCTGGCGCAGGACGGCTGACGGTCGCGTCGGATCAGGACGTGGTGGCTCTGTGTCTCGACCCGCCCGTCGCCCGCGCTCGCAGGCTCGCGCCGGCGGGGCTTGCTCGACCCTCCTCGGCCCCCACACCGTCCTTCGCGCGCTCAGGACGTGGTGGCTCTGTGTCTCGACCCGCCCGTCGCCCGCGCTCGCAGGCTCGCGCCGGCGGGGCTTGCTCGACCCTCCTCGGCCCACACCGTCCTTCGCGCGCTCAGGACGTGGTGGCTCGGAGCATCTCCGCGACGAGGAACGCCAGCTCGAGCGACTGCACCCGGTTGAGGCGGGGGTCGACGACCGACTCGTAGCGGTGCGCGAGGCCCGCCTCGTCGATCTCCTCGCCGCCGCCGATGCACTCAGTGACGTCGTCGCCGGTCATCTCGACCAGCACGCCGCCCGGCCAGGTGCCGAGCGAGCGGTGCACGTCGAAGAACCCCTGGACCTCGTCGATCACGTCGTCGAAGCGGCGGGTCTTGTAGCCGGTGCTCGACTCGAACGTGTTGCCGTGCATCGGGTCGCAGACCCAGGCCACCTGGATGCCGGCCGCGGTGACCTTCTCGACCAGCTCGGGCAGGCCGTCGCGGATCTTCCCGGCGCCGAACCGCGTGATGAACGTGAGCCGACCGGCCTCGTTGTCGGGGTTGAGCCGCGCGGCGAGCGCGATCGCGTCGTCGGCGGTGGCGGACGGGCCGAGCTTGCAGCCGATCGGGTTCTGGATGTGGCGGAAGTACTCCACGTGCGCCCCGTCGAGCTGACGGGTGCGCTCGCCGATCCACACGAAGTGCGCGGAGACGTTGTAGGCCTTCTCGGTGCGCGAGTCGACGCGGGTCATCGCGTGCTCGTACTCCAGCAGCAGCGCCTCGTGGCTGGAGTGGAAGTCCACCCGCTTGAGCTCCTCGGCGTCCACGCCGATCGCCGCCATGAAGCCGAGCGCCTTGTCGATCTCGGCCGCCAAGGCCTCGTAACGCTGGCCGGCGACGGAGGTCTTCACGAAGTCGGTGTTCCAGGTGTGCACCTGGCGCAGGTCGGCGTAACCACCGGTGACGAACGCGCGCACGAGGTTGAGGGTCGCCGCCGACGCGTTGTAGACGTCGAGCAGGCGCCTCGGGTCGGGGATCCGCGACTCCGGGGTGAAATCGAAGCCGTTGACGGCGTCGCCGCGGTAGGCCGGCAGCGTGATGCCGTCGCGGGTCTCCATGTCCGACGACCGCGGTTTGGCGTACTGGCCGGCGAGACGGCCGAGCTTCACGACCGGCACCGAGCTCGCATAGGTCAAGATGACCGCCATCTGCAGCAGCACGCGCAGCTTGTTGCGCACGTTGTCCGCGGTGACCCCCTCGAAGGTCTCCGCGCAGTCACCGCCCTGCAGCAGGAACGACTCGCCCCGCGACACCGCGGCCATCTTCGCCTTCAGGTCGTCGCACTCACCCGCGAAGACCAGCGGCGGCATCCGGCGCAGCCGGGCGACGCTGTCGGCCACGGCCGCCTGGTCGGGGTACGTCGGCTGCTGGGCGGCGCCCAGGGCGTGAAGGGTCGCGAGGTCGGGGATGCTGCTCACCCGTCCAGGGTACGGCGGTCGCGCGCCCGCACCCGATTCGGCGGCCGGGCGCGAGACGCCGGCGATCCTTCGGGGTCACTCCCCCAGGTGCTCAATGTCGCGGAAGCCCGTCCGCTTGGCGCGGACGCCCCGGTTGGTGAGCCAGGTGACCAGCCACAGCACGACTCCGACCGCGAGCAGACCGACCGCGATCCGGTACTGGATGTAGTCGGCCTCGAGCCGCGCCCACGGGCCGAGCAGGTAGGCACAGGCCAGCGCGCCCAGCACCGGGAACGCCGTGGGGGCACGGAACCTGCTCGGCGCCGGGTCGCGCCGCAGGATCAGGCACGCGACGTTGACGACCGAGAAGACCGCGAGCAGCAGGAGTGCGGTCGTGCCCGACAGGGCGACCACGATGCTGCTCTCGGACTGCAGTCGGACCACCAGGATCAGCACGAGCGCGAGCACCGTCGTGAACGCGATGGCGGTGTACGGCGTGCGCCGGGTCGTCGACACCCGACCCAGGCTGCGCGGCAGCACGTCCTGGTGGGCCATGCCGTACACCAGGCGGCTGGCCATCAGCATGTTGATGAGGGCGGTGTTGGCCACCGCGAACACCGTCATGAACGGGAACAGCTTGTCGATCGGGAGGTCCGGCGAGCCGACCCTGACCACGTCGAGCAGGACACCGGCCTCGGGGTTCTTCGGCGTCGCGATGTCACCGGCGGGGATCACGGCGACCACCGAGATCGCCACGAGCATGTAGATCACCACCGCGATGCCGAGTCCCGTGAGCATCATCTTGGGGAAGATCCGCTCGGGGTCCCGGGTCTCCTCGACCATGTTCACCGAGTCCTCGAAGCCGACCATCGAGAAGAAGGCGATCGCGGTCGCGATCGTGACGGCCGCGAACATCCCCTTCTGGTCCGGGCTGTCGAACACCGTGATGCGTGAGAGGTCGCCGTCACCGCGCCCGATCACCCAGAACCCGATGGCGATCACGATCGCCAGCGCCGTCATCTCGACGATCGTCAGCACCACGTTGAACTTCACGCTCTCGCCGACACCACGCAGGTTGATCATGGCCAGCACGACCATGAAGGCGAGCGCGACGACCAGCGTCGCCGTGTCGCCCGTGGGGACCCCGGGGAGGACCTCGTCGAGACCCACCAGCAGGTTGGCCGACAGCAGGCTCGACGAGGTCGCCGCGCTGGTGATGCCCGAGCACACCACGGTGAACGCAACCAGGAACGTCACGAAGTGCAGACCGAACGCCTTGTGGGCGTACAGCGCCGCCCCGGCGGCTTGGGGGTACTTCGTGACGAGCTCGAGGTAGGAGAAGGCCGTCAGGGTCGCGACGGTGAACGCCACCAGGAACGGCACCCACGCGATGCCTCCGACCTGGCCGGCGATCTTGCCGGTGACGGCGTAGACGCCCGCGCCCAGGATGTCGCCGACGATGAACAACAGCAGCAGCTTGGGCCCCATCACCCGTTTGAGATCGGGGGTCGGTCCGTTCACGTCGATGGCCGGGGCGGTCGGCGTCGCCATGGTGATCTCCTGGCTCGGGGTCGGTCGGATGTCGAGACCGTTCCCTGTGGGCGCCTTTTCGAACCTCAGGGGGTGTGCCAGGGCCTCCCCTGCCCTTCGGTGCCGTGCCTACGGTGGACCGATGAGCGAGAAGCCGAACGCCCTCGGCACCTTCCTGGCCGCCCGCCGGGCGCTGGTCACCCCGCGCATGGCGGGGATCCCCGACGTCGGAGTCCGGCGCGTGGCGGGTCTGCGGCGCGAGGAGGTCGCGATGCTCGCCGGTATCAGCGCGGACTACTACCTGCGCCTGGAGCGCGGCCGCGACCGGCACCCTTCCGTCCAGGTGCTGGAGTCGATCGCCCGGGTGCTCCAGCTCGACGACGACCACCTCGCGCACCTGCTGGCACTCGTCGCGGACGCGCCGCGGCGACGCCGCCCGCGGCCCCGCAAGGAGATCGTGCCGCCGACGGCTCTCAAGCTGCTCGACGGGCTCGTCCAGCCGGCGTTCATCGAGGGCCGCTACTTCGACATCCTGGCCGCGAACAGCCTGGCGACGGCGCTCGCTCCCGGCCTGACGGTCGGCGGCAATCAGCTGCGCGACATGTTCCTCGACCCCGAGGCGCAGCGGCTCCACCCGCACTGGGAGGCCATGACGGAGTGCTTCGTGGCCAACCTGCGGCAGGCCGTGGGGACCGACATCGACGACCCGCGCTTCATCGAGCTCACTGGCGAGCTCTCGTTGGCCAGCGATCGCTTCCGCCGGCTGTGGGCGCGTCACGAGGTGCGCGGGCAGCGCGGGACGCCGGTGCTGTTCGACCACCCGCAGGTCGGCGAGCTCACCCTCAACCGCGAGCGGCTGGCGATCAGCGGTGCCGATGGCGTGATGCTCGTCGTCTACCACGCTGACGCGGGGTCGCCCGACGCGGACAAGCTCGCGATGCTGGCCTCGGCCGATGTGTCGGGGGCCCTGCCACACCCCAGGCTCGACAGGGCTCTGGGTGGAGCCGCCGAGCCTGCCTAGCGTCGGCGGCATGACCGTCACCCTGATCACCGGTGCCAACAAGGGCATCGGCTTCGAGACCGCACGACAGCTCCTCGAGCTGGGCCACACCGTCTATCTCGGCGCGCGCGACGCGACCCGCGGCCGGGAAGCCGCGACCGCGCTCGGCGCCCGCTTCGTCCAGCTGGACGTCACCGACGACGAGTCGGTGCGGGCCGCGCTCGCGTCCATCGACGCGGCCGAGGCCCGTCTCGACGTCCTCGTGCACAACGCCGGGGTCCTCGAGACCGATCTCGACGGCCCGACCGCCCTACGGAGCTTCGACACCAACGTGGTCGGCATCGTCCGCGTGACCGAGGCCGCCCTGCCGCTGCTGCGCCGCTCCGACAACCCGCACGTCGTCACGGTCTCGAGCAGCGCCGGATCGTTCTGGGCGTCGACCAACCCCGAGCGGGTGGAGTCCAGCCTCACGCTGCCGTTGTACGCCGCATCCAAGGCCGCAGCCACGATGCTGACGCTTCAGTACGCGAAGCTGCACCCCGACGTCAGGTTCAACGCGCTCGAGCCCGGGCCCACCGCCACCGACATGACCGCGGCGTGGGGCATCGGCCGACCGCCCGCGGAGAGCGCCCGCGTCGTCGTACGACTGGCCACCCTCGGCCCGGACGCGCCGACGGGGACCTTGCAGGACGAGGCCGGCGTACTCGCGTGGTGAGCCGGGTCAGGCCTGCTCGCCGACCGGCTGGCCGATGCCGTCGAGCAGCTCGCCGAACCACGGCACGGAGGTGTCGAACACCTTGCCGCCCTTGATCCGCGGGAACTCGCAGACCCGCAGCTCGTCGCCGGCGTCCTCGTCCTGGCCCACGACACCGCTCTCGCCGCGCAGGGCCGCGTCGACGGCCAGGTCGGTGCAGGCCTTGATCAGCGCGAGGTCCTCGTCATTGGCGGCAGCGGACCGGGAGAAGTAGCCGCTCTTCTGCACCATGGTCTTCTCGGCGTCGATCAAGTGGCCGAACTGCTTGGCGAACCAGGCACCGGGGTTGATCGTGTCGATCTTGACGTGTCCGAACGCATCGCGCTTGGGCTCGTCGCCGCGGGCGATCATCTCCTCCACGATCGTGGAGACGCCGGCGCCCTCGGACAGGAAGATGTTCACGCAGCCGGTCTCGTCCATGACCTTCTTGAGACGCTCGGCCTCGGCCGCGATGTCGAAGGCGAGCTCGGGCACGTAGACCGCGTGCACGTCCCAGTGGGCGGCGGTGTTGTTGCCGAAGCCCGAGAACTCCTGCTCGGTGACCCATTCGCGGTACTTGACCGCGGTGGCGGCGGTCAACCAGCCGCAGTTGCGGCCCATGACCTCGTGGATGATCAGCATCCGCGGGTTGGAGGAGTGCTCAGCGATGATGTTGCGCGCGAACAGCGCGCCCTGCTCGGCAGCCGTCCAGGCGCCCAGCGACTGGCGGATCGGGACCACGTCGTTGTCGATGGTCTTGGGCAGGCCCACGACGGTGAGCTCGTAGTCGTTCTCGTGCAGGTACGCCGCGAGGTCGGCCGCCGTCGTGTTCGTGTCGTCACCGCCGATCGTGTGCAGCACGTCGACGCCGTCCTTGGTGAGCTGCTCGGCCGCCACGTGCAGCGGGTCCTGGCCCTCCTGGACCAGCCCGCGCTTGACGCAGTCCTTGACGTTGGTGAGCTTGACGCGGCTGTTGCCGATCGGGCTGCCGCCGTAGCGGTGCAGCAGGTGCGCGCTCTTGCGGACCTCCGGCGTCACCGTGACGTACTTCCCGCCGAGCAGGCCCGCGTAACCGTTGAGGTAGGCGATGATCTCGATCTCGGGCTCGAGCTCGGTGTAGCGCTCGATCAGCCCTCCGACAGCAGAGGAGAGGCACGGTGCGAGGCCACCGGCGGTGAGGAGGGCGACGCGGCGGACAGTCATAACGGTTCGGGACTCTCTTCTCGTGGGCCCGCGACCGGAGGGCGGCGTGGCCTCTTGGATCGTTCACAACAAACAGTCCGACTCTAGTGGCGCAAACCCCTCGCGGCCACCTCTGGAGCCGGGCCCAAAGCCACCAGAGTGGAGGCCCAACGGCCCGGTAGCGGGTCGTTCTCACCGCCCTCGATACTGGCTGTCGTGAGCGACCCCGCGAACCCCGTCCAGGCCTCCATCGCCCTCGATCCGGCGTTCACCATCGGGCGCGCCGACCCCCGGTTGTTCGGCTCGTTCGTCGAGCACATGGGCCGCTGCGTCTACACCGGCATCTTCGAGCCGGGCCATCCGAGCGCCGACGAGCACGGGTTCCGCCGCGACGTGCTCGAGCTGGTGCGCGAGCTGGGTGTCAGCGTCGTGCGCTACCCGGGAGGCAACTTCGTCTCCGGCTATCGCTGGGAGGACGGCGTGGGCCCGCTGGCCGACCGCCCCGCGCGTCTCGACCTCGCCTGGCACACGGTCGAGTCCAACGCGTTCGGCACCGGCGAGTTCATGACGTGGTGCCGCGAGTCCGGCATCGAGCCGATGATGGCGGTCAACCTCGGCACCCGCGGCATGCAGGAGGCCGTCGACCTCGTGGAGTACTGCAACCACCCCGGCGGCACCCGGCTCTCCGACCTGCGCCGCCAGCACGGCGCCGTCGAGCCGTACGACGTCCGCCTGTGGTGCCTGGGCAACGAGATGGACGGTCCGTGGCAGGTCGGCCACAAGAGCGCCGCCGAGTACGGCGCCCTCGCCGCCCGGACGGCACGCGCCATGAAGCTCACCGACCCGCGGATCGAGCTGGTCGCCTGCGGCAGCTCGCACAGCGCGATGCCGACGTTCGCGAGCTGGGAGGCGACCGTGCTCGAGCAGTGCTACGACGCGGTCGACTACGTGTCCCTGCACAGCTACTACGACCCGGTCGGCAAGTCCGTCCCCGAGTTCCTCGCCGGCGCGGTCGACCTCGACCGCTCCATCGAGGAGATCGTCGCCACCGCCGACCACGTGGGCGCCCGGCTCCGGTCGCGCAAGCGCCTGCGGGTCTCGGTCGACGAGTGGAACGTCTGGTACGTCTCGAACTGGGACTCGAACGACACCTCGGTGTCCGACCAGCCGCGCCGGCTCATCGAGGACACCTACGACGAGGTCGACGCGACGATGGTCGCGAGCCTGCTGGTGACCCTGCTGCGCCACGCGGACCGCGTCGGCGTGGGCTGCCTGGCCCAGCTCGTGAACGTGATCGCGCCGATCCGCACCGAGCCCGGCGGCGAGGCCTGGCGGCAGACGATCTTCGCGCCGTTCGCCCAGATCGCCGCGGCCGCCCGCGGCACGGTGCTCCGGGTGGAGCCGCGCGTGGCGACGTACGAGAGCGAGGTCGGGGACGTGCCGCTGGTCGACGCCACGGCGACGTACGACGAGGAGACCGGAGACCTGGCGCTGATGCTGGTCAACCGGTCCGTCGACCGGCCGGCGCGGGTGAGCGTGGACCTGCGGGCCTTCGGCGACACCTTCGGCGGCGAGCTCGAGGTCGAGCTCGACCCGGTGTCGTGGCGGGTGGTCAGGCCGCAGCGGGCTCCGCGGCCCGGTTCGTGACCTCCTGGGCGGCGTGCGGTAGCGCGCGGCCCAGCTGCACGGCCAGCAGGGAACCGACCAGCGACAGCGCGCTCAGCGCGACCCACAAGGGGGCGGTGCCGCGGTCGAGCAGCCACGCGAAGGCCACCGGGGCCACGGCGCCCGAGATCGTCCAGGCCAGCTGCATCAGCGAGAGGTAGCGCCCGCGCAGCTGCTCGGGGGCGGCCTCGGCGCCGAGCGCACCGAGCACCGGACCGCCCAGCAGCTCGCCGCCGGTGTAGACGACCGAGCCGACCAGCACGACCACGGTCCCGAGCGCGACCGACAGCTCGGAGGCGCCCAGCATCACCACGAACGACGCCGCGAACACCAGGTTCATCAGCACCAGGACCCGCCAGCGCCGGTGTCCGGTCATGCCACCCACCACGAGCCCCTGGCCGAAGCCGACCATCACCGTGTTGATCGTGAACACCGCGCCGGTGACCCAGCCGGGGAGCCCGAGCACGGTCACGGCGTAGATCGGCATCGCGAAGTTCAGCACCATCATCGCGCTGGAGTAGGTGAACTGCACCAGCCACAGCAGCCGGTAGGGCCGGTCGCGCAGCACGGTCCCCCACGCGCCCTCCGGCGGCCGGTGCCCGCTCGGCGCCGTGGGTGGCACGGCGAGCAGCAGCGTGAACGCGACGACGTACGACAGCGCGTTGACCAGCACCACCGAGAGGTACGCCGCGTGCGTGCCGATCGTGATCGCGACGCCCGAGAGCAGGCCGCCGACGGCGAACCCGACGTTGCGGAGTGCTCCGAGGAACCCGAACCACTTCTCGCGCTCCCCGGGCGCGGAGATCGCCGCCACGATGTTGCCGTAGGAGCCCCAGAACGCCGTGCGACCGACGGCCACGACGATCGTCCACAGCGTCAGGCCCACGAACGAGTCGGTGACCAGGTAGGCGAGGAAGCCCAGGCCCTGGGCGAGGTTGCCGGCGAGCAGCACCCGCTTGGCGCCGTACTTGTCGACGACCCCGCCGAGCAGCGGGCCGACCGGGATCGCGGCGGCCGAGGCGACGGAGATGGCCGCACCGATCTGCACCAGCGTCAGGTCGGTCGTGACCAGGAAGTAGAGCATCGAGACCGGCATGAACACCCCACTGCCCACCGCGTCGATGGCGATCGCGGTGACGAACCTGCGGTGGTGGCCCAGGGAGGGGAAACCGAGGGCGGTGGTGATGCGGTCGAGCATCCCCCCATCCTCCTGCGTCGGGTGCGGTGCGGAGCAACCGGATATCGCTAGTGGTTGCCGCCGTTGGTTCATCAGGGGTAGCCGTCGTCCAGGTGCGTGCATCGCAAGGCGCCGGAGCGATGCGCATACCGGGTTGTCTGTCGAGCGACGGCAACGCCGCGAGGTGCGTGCCTGGGCGGCGGGGAGTCCCGACGAACCAACGGTGGTGACCATTAGGGTCGGCGCATGACGTTCTCGATCGTGGCCCGCTCCGCCGACGGTGAGTCGTGGGGCGTGGCCGTGGCCTCGAAGTTCCTGGCCGTCGGGTCGGCCGTGCCCGCCGCGGTGGCCGGCGTCGGCGCGATCGCCACGCAGGCCGACGCCAACGTGGCCTACAAGGGCCAGGCGCTTGCGCACCTCGACGACGGCGCCACGGCAGAGGTCGCGCTCCAGCGGCTGCTCGAGGACGACGAGGGCCGCGACCACCGCCAGGTCGGCATCGTCGACGTCGACGGCAACGCCGCCAGCCACACCGGCTCCGCGTGCCTCGACTGGGCCGGCAGCCTGACCGGTCCGGGCTACGCCATCCAGGGCAACATCCTCACCGGCAGCGAGGTCGTGGAGGCGATCGAGGCAGCGTGGCTGGCCTCCCCCGAGGACGCACCGCTCGCCCACCGGTTGCTGGAGGCCCTGACCGCCGGCGACGAGGCCGGCGGCGACTCACGGGGCCGACAGGCAGCCGCGCTGCTGGTGGTCCGCGACGAGGCCGGGTACGGCGGCAACGACGACATCGCCGTCGACCTGCGGGTCGACGACCACCCGGCGCCCATCACCGAGCTGACCCGGCTGCTCGAGCTCAACGACCTCTACCTCACCGCGTCGACCGAGGACGAGAAGGTGCCTGTCACCCCCGAGCTCGCCGACGAGCTCGACCGGCTGGCCCGCGACGCCGGGGCCCGGGACTTCCCGGCCTGGGTCGGCACCGAGAACTACGAGATGCGGGTCGCGGCGGACGGGTCGTGGGTGGACGAGAAGGTGCTCGCGATCATCCGGGGCGCCCGGACCGACGAGCCGTGAGCGTCCTCGCGATCGACGCCGGCACGACCGGCGTGACGGCGGTCGTCGTCGAGCGGGACGGGTCGATCGCTGCGAAGGGCTACGAGGAGTTCGCCCAGCACTTTCCCCAGCCGGGGTGGGTGGAGCACTCCCCGGAGGAGATCTGGCAGGCGACGCTGCAGGCGGTCCGCGACGTGCTCGACGGCTACGACGCCTCCCGCCTCGAGGCGGTCGGGATCACCAACCAGCGCGAGACCATCCTGCTCTGGGACCGCGAGACCCTGGGGTCGCCCCGGCGGGCGATCGTCTGGCAGGACCGGCGTACGGCGGACCTCTGCACGCGCCTGCGCGACGCGGGCCACGAGGACCGCATCAGCGAGCTGACCGGGTTGCGGCTGGACCCCTACTTCTCCGGCACCAAGCTGATGTGGCTGCGAGAGAACGAGCCGCACACCTGGGCGCTGGTGGAGTCGGGTCGCTACGCGATCGGCACCGTCGACTCCTACCTGATCGCTCGGATGACCCGCGGCACCTGGCACGCGACCGACGTCTCCAACGCGTGCCGGACCCTCCTCCTCGACCTCGAGACCGGCGACTGGTCCGACGAGCTGTGCTCGCTGTTCGGGGTGCCACGCGACGCGCTGCCCGAGCTGGTGCCGAACTGGGGCGAGATCGCCACGACCGACCCCAAGACGTTCCTGGACCTCTCGCTGCCGATCTCGGGCCTGGCCGGTGACCAGCAGTCCGCGCTGTTCGGTCAGACCTGCTTCGACGAGGGCGACTCCAAGTGCACCTACGGCACCGGGTCGTTCATCCTCACCAACACCGGGCCGACCATCCAACGCTGCGACGCCGGCCTGCTCGCGACCGCTGCCTGGCGCTCCCCGGACGGTGTGCTGACCTACGCCTCCGAGGGCGCGATCTTCGTGACCGGCGCGGCCGTCCAGTGGCTGCGTGACGGGCTCCAGATCGTCGGCTCGGCCGCCGAGACCGAGCCGATCGCCCGCACGGTGCCCGACACCGGCGGGGTGGTGTTCGTGCCGGCGCTGACGGGACTCGGCGCCCCGCACTGGGACCCCCACGCCCGCGGCCTGATCGTCGGCCTCACCCGCGGCACCACCCGTGCCCATCTGGTGCGCGCCACGCTGGAGGCCATCGCGTTCGAGGTGCGCGACGTCCTCGACACGATGACGGCGGTCGGAGCAGGTCTCTCCTCGCTGCGCGTGGACGGCGGCGCCTCGGCCAACAACCTGCTCTGCCAGATCCAGGCCGACCAGCTCGGGGTGCCGGTCGAGCGGCCGCGGACCGTCGAGACCACCGCGTTGGGCGCCGCGTTCCTCGCCGGCCTGGGCGCCGGTGTGTGGGACTCCACCGACGACCTGCGCGAGACCTGGGCGCTGGACCGTCGGTTCGAGCCCGCCCTCGACCGGGCCGCCGCCGACGCCGCCCACACGCGCTGGACCGACGCGGTCGAACGGTCGAAGGGCTGGGCCGAGTAGGCCACTCCCCGGCAGATCGCGGTCCTCGGCCAGGTGCAGAATGGAAACCGGTCCGGCCCTCGGAACATCGGTGCCGGGTGAGAGGACGGTGAGCCCGCGGTGACGTCCACCTCCACGCCGCCGTCCCCACCGTTCTGGGCCTCCCCGCCCGAGGACCTCCTCGACCAGCTGCGCGGCGAGAGCGGTACGGCGCGAACCTGATCTCTCCCCGCGGCCGGCACGGACCGGTCTGGGAGCTGGCAGGGCAGTTCACCCAGCCGATCGTGCTGATCCTCGTTGCCGCCACCCTGCTCTCGCTGATCCTCGGTGACCGCGTCGACGCCTCGATCATCCTGGTCGCCAAGCACGCGTTCTACCGGCGGCGCCGGCCACCCTCCCAGCCGCCCTCCCAGCCGGCCTTCCGCCCGCTCGCGCCCGGGGCGACGACGCATCGGCGCCTGCACCACCTCGCGGTCGAGCACGGCCACCGCCCCCGAGTTCCCGCGGCCTGGCGGGCGAAGGCTGGACCGACTCGACGTAGCGTGGTCGCATGCGCACTCGGACCGCAGCCCTCGTCACCGCCCTCCTCACCACCCTCGCCGGGACACTGGCCGGAACAGCGGCGCCGCCCGCGGCGTCCGCCGCCGGCTCGGCCGGTCGCGACGTCACCGTCCACCGGTGGAACGACCCACGGATCGACTGGCGGGAGGAGTTGCCGGTCTCGGGGGCGACCCTGAGGAAGATGGAGCTCCACCGCGTCACGCTGCGGATCGTGCGCGACGGGCCGCGCCCCGCGGTCCGGGTGGACTACCGCATCGGGGGCTTCGTGGGGCGCACGTTGCACGACCTCCGGCAGCTCTTCATGGTCCAGCTCTGGGCGAACGACCACGACGGCGGCTACCCCCTGGACCGTTACCTCGACTTCTCGACCACCACGGACCGGGGCCGGTCCCGCGTCGAGTTCGAGGACGAGAACCGAGACATCGTGCGGGCACCGTGCGCCGACGCGCAGCAGGACCGGATCGGTGCCGACCACTTCCGGATGTCGGTCCCGTTGCGGTGCCTGACCCGCCAGGGGTTCACCTACGGGTCCTTCCGCGCCTCGACGAGCCTGATCGGCCAGCCCGAGGACGTCGACCGCGGTGGGGAGCCCGGACGGACGTACGCCTACGACCTCGCCGACGACGGTCGTCCCGGCTCCCGCGACGGCCGCACGGACGAGATCTCCTGGGCCCCCTCGGAGAGCTGACCCCGTCTAGCGCTCGAGCTTCTCCAGGGCCGCCTGGGCGGCGTCCCGGGTCTGGGTGGCCTCACGCACCGCGGCCTCCGCCTCGTCGCGGGTCTCCTCGGCCTCGGCGATCTCCTCGTCGACGTCCTCGGCCGCCGACTCGAGCTCGGCGATCCGGCCGCGCAGCTCGTCGAGCTCGGCCTGGAGCTGGAGGCTGCGGGCCTCGAGCTCGTCGTACGCCGCCGTCGCCTCCTCGTGAGCCTCGCTCGCCTTGTCGAGCTCGGACTGGGCGGCCGCCAGCGCCGCCTCGGCGGCCGCGATCGCCTTGCGGTCCGCCTCGGGGTCGGGGACGACGTGCAGCTCGGGTCGCGGGGGCGGCGCGGCCTCGCGGGGCGCCGCGGCGAACCCCAGCGCCTCGGGCACGGCGACGGCACCCGACACGTCGGCGGGATCGAGGCCGGTGGTCGTCAGCGGTGCCACCAGCAGACCGCTGCGCACTGCCAGCGCGCACTGCTCGTCGACCATCGCCGCGGTCAGGGTCGCCTCGACCTGGTCGGCCACCGCCTCGGTGACCTTGGTGCCTGCCTCGCGGGCGACCCTCCGGGCCTGGGTCGTCACCGCGGCGGTGAGCTGACGCCGCTGCCGGGTGAGCGCGCGCAGCTCGTCGGCGGACATGTTGGCCTGTGCGGCGCGCAGGGCCTCACCGACCGTGAGCACCTGCTCGACCTGCTCGGCCTCGCGCCGGACCAGGAGGTTGACGACCCACGCCGCCGTCGACGGCTTGCGCAGTGCCTTGACCTGCTTGGCGAGGTCGGTGCCCTTGAGCTCCTTGGCCCGGGCGTCCCGGGCGGGGGTGAACTCCGGCAGCGTCAGCCCGTAGAGCTCGTCGGCGATCGCCAGGAGCTCGCTCACAGGCGCACCCACCGGCCGCGCCGGTTGCCCAGCGGCTCGTCGTCCTCGCCGACGTGGATCTCCTCGACCAGGCAGGTCAGCAACGACGACCAGCCCGCGTCGGCGCTCGACTCGAGCCGGACGCCCGCCCACGTGGTCGCGTCGACCAGCCTCGGGCCCCACGCGGTGGACTCGAACTCCCCCGTGCGGAACGGCCCACCCGGCGCCGGCGCGGTGCCCGCGAACGCCTCCCCGAGGTCGCGGTGGCGCCACGAGAGCAGCTGCACCACGGCGCGGTCGCTGGAGCCGGTCAGTACGTCGTGGAGGTCGCTGTCAGGGTCGACCAGCATCACCACGCGGGCGGGTTCGCCGCCCGCGACCAGGAACGACGACACGGTCAGCCCGGCGCGGTGGGAGTCGTCACCGGCGGTGACGAGCGCGACCGCCCCGCCGATGCGGCCGCGGAACCGGCGTACCGGGTCGGGCTCCGGATCCAGGAACGGGTGGCCCGAGTGGATCGTCACGACGCGAGCTTGGGCTCGTCCGGCTCCCCGTCGTCCTTGGCGGCCTTCTCGGCGTCCTTCTCGGCCTTCCTGGCCTCCTCCTTGGCGCGGGAGGCGTACGTGTCGACGTACTCCTGGCCGGAGAGACGCATGATCTCGTACATGATCTCGTCGGTGATCGACCGCAGGATGTAGCGGTCGCTCTCCATGCCGTCGTAGCGGGAGAAGTCGAGCGGCGCGCCGAAGCGCACGACCGGGCGGGTGAACCGGCCGAACTTCTTGCCCGGCGGCGCGATCTCGTCGGTGCCGACCACCGCGACCGGGATCACCGGCACCTTCGCCTCGAGCGCGAGCCGGGCCACGCCGACCTTGCCGCGGTAGAGGCGGCCGTCGTGGGAGCGGGTGCCCTCGGGGTAGATGCCGAACAGCTCGCCCTCGGCGAGCACGCGCTTGGCCGAGATGATCGCACCCTCGGCGGCCCCGCCGCCGGAGCGGTCGATCGGGACCTGCCCGGAGCCTGCGAAGAACGTCTTCTGCAGCCAGCCCTTGACGCCCTTGCCGGTGAAGTACTCCGCCTTGGCCACGAACGTCACGCGACGCGGCAGCGTGAGCGGCATGAACAGCCAGTCTGCGTAGGAGAGGTGGTTGCTGGCCAGGATGGCCGGTCCCTCGTCGGGGACGTTCTCGGCGCCCTCCACGCGCGGCCGGAAGAACAGGCGCAGCCAGGGACCGAGGGCGATCCACTTCAGGAACCAGTAGAACACCGACGACCTCCCACCCAACCCGAGACTTCCGACGGGCGAAGCCTAGACCGTCGGCTGGGACTTGCCCCATACCCCCGCCTCTCGGGGCCCCGGGTGGTGCACAATCCGCCCATGACGATCCACCCGCTCGCCTCGCCGTACTCCCGCCCGGCACAGCCCGAGCTCACCGGCGGTCGCCGGCTCGGCGTGCTGCTCAGCCACGGTTTCACCGGGCAGCCGGCCTCGATCACCCCGTGGGGCGAGGCACTGGCGGCGCAGGGGTACGCCGTCGAGGTGCCGCGCCTGCCCGGGCACGGCACCACCTGGCAGGAGCTCAACACCCTCACCTGGGCGGACTGGTACGCCGAGATCACCCGCGTGTTCGAGAAGCTGGCTGCCGAGAACGACGCGGTGGTCGTCGGTGGGCTCTCGATGGGCGGCGCCCTGGTGCTCCGGCTCGCTGCTGACCACCCCGACCGGATCGCCGGCGTCGTCGTGGTCAACCCGGCCGTCGCCACGAGGCGCCTGGACGTGAAGCTGCTGCCGGTGCTCAAGCACGTGGTGCCGTCGTTCCCCGGCATCGCCAACGACATCAAGAAGCCGGGCATGCAGGAGCACGGCTACGACCGGACCCCGCTCAAGGCGATCCACTCGATGATGCGGGAGTGGCCGGGCCTGGTCGCCGACCTGCCGCGGATCACCGCTCCCCTGCTGTACTTCCGCTCCACCGAGGACCACGTCGTCGACGAGGCGACCGAGCCGCTGATCCTGGCCGGGGTGTCCTCCCGCGACGTCACCGTCACCCGGCTCAAGGACAGCTTCCACGTCGCCACCCTCGACAACGACGCCCCGCAGATCTTCGCGGACACGGCCGCGTTCGTCGCCCGCGTCACCGCACCGGCCAGCTGACTAGACCTCTCCGCAGCAATACCGAACGGGCGACGGCCGCCCTGGGTTACCGTCGCCGGGCCCGCTTCGGACCGTCTCGGAGATCGCCATGCCCGCTGCGACCGATCCCCGCGGAGCTCACCGGGCGGACCATCACCAGCTTCGACGTCGGCACCTACCAGGACCTCGTGATCGTCGCGGTGCCGGACCTGGTCGCCGGCGGCGCGCCCACCATCACCGGCAGCCCGGTCGTCGGCACGACCCTCACCGCGAACGCGCCGTCGTACACGCCGATCGCCGACGCGCTCGCCTACCAGTGGTACGCCGACGGCGCCCCGATCGCCGACACCTCCGACCCGACGGCGGCGGTCACCTCCGCGCACGCACCGACGATCCAGCTCACCGCCGACCAGGCCCGGATCTGCCGCGGGCAGGCCGTGACCCTCACGTGGACCACTGACCTCGTCGACAACGTGACCGCCGGGGCCGACTGGCCCTCCGACGGCACCACGTCCGCGCAGGTGAGCGTGACCGTGGTCCGCGAGGCCGCCGCACTCGACGTACGCGTGCGTCCTCAGGCCCGACGCGGGCAGCTCGTCACCATCGCGGGTTCCGGGCTCGACGCGGGTGAGCCGTGGACGATCCGGTTCGCCGGCGCCGAGGTCGCGAGCGGCGTCGCCGACAGCCTCGGCCGGGCGCGGACGCAGTTCGCCATTCCCGCCGCCGCGCGCTTGGGAAAGACATGGATTCGGGTGATCGGCTCCACCGACGACCGGTCTGGGCACGCTCTCGTCCAGGTGCTGCGCGCCCGGGGCGGGACCCAGTAGGCGGAGGCGCCTAGGCTCGTCCTGTGCAGCCGGACCGCCCAGACCAGCCGGACCGCTCGGACGGCGATGACGATGACCGCGTCTGGCGGGCGATCGTCGAGAACTACGGCGAGCGTCCCCAGCTCGACGAGCCCCCGGCGCCCGAGCCGCCGCCGGTGGCTCCCCCGGTCTCGGGGGCTCCGTTCGGCGGCCGCTTCGGCGACCTGCGCCCGCTGGGGCCCAGCGAGGACGAGAACGAGCCGTTCCTCGCCGAGGAGGAGGGCTTCGAGCCTCCCGAGCCGCCACCGATCCCGCGCGCGACACCGGACAGGCTGGTCGCCTGGATCGGGATCTTCGGCTCGCCGATCGTGCTGCTGGTCTCGTTGATCTTCTCGATCTCACTCCCGACCTGGCTGGGCTACCTCCTGGTTGCCGGCTTCGTCGGGGGTTTCCTCTACCTGGTGTTCCAGATGCCCCGCGGCCCCCGCGACCCCTGGGACGACGGCGCCCAGGTCTAGCCGTGCCGGTGGTGGAGGAGGGAGCCCTGGCAACCGTCTCGAAACCACCCCGCGGGGCACGGTGGTTGAGGTGCGAGGGCCGCTAGGCCCGCGGAGTCACGGTGGTTGAGGTGCGAGGGCCGCTAGGCCCGAGCCTCGAAACCACCCGCGGGGCACGGTGGTTGAGGTGCGAGGGCCGCTAGGCCCGAGCCTCGAAACCACCGCAGCGTCGGCAGGGCGCCGGATGCACGTCAGCCTGCGGGTGCGCCCGGGTCGTCGTTGCTGAAAGGCGAGGGACGTGGTCACCGTCCGCTGTGGTCACCCGAGGGTGGTCACCGCGGTCTCTCGGCACCAGGTCCGTGGCGGGTTGCTGTGCTGTGGTCGTCGTCGCAGACCCGGGATTCCTCCTGCCGACCCTGACCCCGACGGGTGCTCGCAGATTTTACCTTCGGATTTGCCAGAACCCTGTGGATACCCGGGTTCTGGGCCCTCGACTGTCGGCGGCCAGTGCTGGGATAGATCCATGGCAGCCCTCCCGCTCGAGCACCCGGACCTCGATGGTCCCGGCACGGTGCTGGCTGCCCTGGAGACGACACACGCGGTGCTCACCGACGCCGAGATCGACCAGTTCCGGCTCGCAGTCGACTGGGCCACCGCAAACCCCGCCGAGGATCTGGACGACGCGGCCACCGTGGAGGGCACGCAGGGTGAGCTCGCGATCGCCGGGCCCGGTGCTCCGCTGGTCGCGGAGTTCTGTGTCGCGGACTTCGCCCTCGCCCTCGGCATGACCACCGACGCCGGCCGCTCCTATCTGGGCGATGCGGTCGAGGTCCGCCACCGGCTCCCGCGTCTCTGGGCCCGGGTGATGGCCGGGCAGGTGGCGGTGTGGCGGGCCCGGCGGATCGCCACCAGCACGATGTCCCTCCCCGCCGAGGCAGCCGACCACGTCGACAAGCACCTCGCCCCGCTCGCGCACCGGCTGACCTGGGCACAGCTCGACCGGACCGTGGAAGCAGCGCGGGCGTTGTTCGACCCGATCGAGGCCGAGCACCAACGCCTGCTGGCCGCGGAGGGCCGGTTCTTCGACATCGACACCCACCGTGCCTCCTTGGAGGGCACCGCGACCGTGCGCGGCGAGCTCGACCTCGCCGACGCCCTCGACCTCGACCACGCGATCACCACCGGCGCCCAGCAGCTCGCCGACCTCGGCTGCACCGAGTCCCTGAACGTGCGCCGCGCCCTGGCCGCCGGAGCGCTGGCCCGCG
Organism: Nocardia sp. 149-1B; assembly: GCF_057747975.1. NCBI lineage: Bacteria > Bacillati > Actinomycetota > Actinomycetes > Mycobacteriales > Nocardiaceae > Nocardia > Nocardia sp. 149-1B. The sequence continues at coordinate 1,679,659 of NZ_CM173233.1, read as the reverse complement.
GCGACCTCATGCTCGCACCCGACACCACGGCCGTGAGCGTCCAGCCGGCCAGGAAGCAGCGGGAGCTGGTCGTCTACGTGCACCTCTCCGAGTCCGCGCTCGCCGGGGTGGAGAACACCCGCACCCACGTCCTCGTCTCACAGGTCGAGGGCTGGTGCGCCACCGCCACCGGACCCGTCACCATCCGACCGGTCCTCGACCTCAACGAGCACATCGAGGTCCCCGGCTACACCCCATCCAAGACCCTGCGCGAGCAGATCATCGCCACCTACCCCACCTGCGTGTTCCCCGGCTGCAGCCGCCCCTCCCGGGGCTGCGACCTCGACCACGTCATCCCCCACGCCGACGGCGGGCCGACGTGCAGCTGCAACCTGGTGCCCGAGTGCCGGTTCCACCACCGCTTGAAGACCCACGGCGGCTGGACCCTCCACAGGGTCGGCCACCGACTCCTCGTGTGGACCAGCCCCCACGGCCGGACCTACACCCGACATACCTGACCCACCCGACCCCGCCGGCCACGGCCGACGGGGCCACTCCCATGCCCCCGCCCCGACGGGGGGTGGTTTCGAGGCTCATCAGCGCTCCTCACACCTCAACCACCGTGTTCCGGCACCGCGACGGCGGTTGAGGTGCGAGCGAAGCGAGCCTCGAAACCCCGTCACCCCGCCGGACGCCCCGACGCGGTGGAATCGGCAGGAGGAATCCCGGGTCTGCAACGACGACCACAGCACGTCGACCACAGACGACCTCGTGCTGACCGCCCTCGGTGCCCATGCTCGGGTGACCACAGCGAACGGCGACCACGTCTCCTCGTCCTTCAACCACCGCAACCGGAGCTGGCCTGCCGACGTACCTCGGTCGGTGGGGGTGCTGAGTTCGTTATGGTCCTCGGGTGAGCGCTCAGGAGTCCGTCGAGATCACCGGCCACCTGATGGACCACGGCATCCTCGCCCGCGTCCTCGACGACATCCGGGAGTACGGCGGCGACTACACGATCGACCGCTTCGACGTGGGCAGGAAGACCGACGACCCGTCCCACGCGGTCATCACGGTGATCACCGAGGACGACGACGCCCTCGAGCGCCTGCTGATGCGGCTGCAGACCCGCGGGGTCAACCAGGTCGACCTCGGCGAGGCCGGGGTCACCGAGGCCGATCGCGACGGGGTGTTCCCCGATCACTTCTACTCGACCACGAACCTCGAGACCCGGGTGCGGGTCGAGGGCGCGTGGCTGCAGGTCGCCAATCCGGAGATGGACTGTGGGCTCGTCCTCGAGCGCGACGACGACGGACGGCCGGTGCGGGTCTACACGCTGCCGATGTCCGACGTACGCCGCGGGATGCTCGTGATCACCGGCGCCTCGGGCATCCAGGTCACGGTGCCGGCTCCGGACCGCACCGCCGGTGCGTTCGGGTTCATGGAGTCCGAGGTGTCCTCGGAGAAGCCGCAGGCGGTGCTCGTCCGCCAGGTCGCTGACGGCATGCGCGAGGCGAAGGCCGCGGGCAAGCGGGTGCTGTGGGTCGGCGGCCCGGGCGTCGTGCACACCGGTGCCGCGCCGGCGATGGTCGCGCTCGTGCAGGCGGGGTACGTCGACGTGCTGTTCGCCGGCAACGCGCTGGCGACCCACGACATCGAGTCCGCGCTCTACGGCACCAGCCTCGGCATCGACCTGGCCATGGGTCGTGGCGTCGAGCACGGGCACGAGCACCACATCCGCGCGATCAACACGATCCGCAAGGAGGGGTCGATCCGGGCCGCGGTGGAGAGCGGGGTGCTGACCGGCGGCATCATGCACGCGCTGGTCACCCACGACAAGACCTTCGTGCTGGTCGGCTCGGTGCGCGACGACGGACCGCTGCCCGACGTCTACACCGACGTGATCGAGGGCCAGCGCGCGATGCGGCAGAACCTCACCGACGTGGGCTTCTGCCTGATGGTCGCGACCATGCTGCACTCGGTGGCGACCGGCAACATCCTGCCCGCGTCGGTGCCGCTGGTGTGCGTCGACATCAACCCGGCGACGGTCACCAAGCTCGCCGATCGCGGGTCCTCGCAGGCCCGCGGCATCGTCACCGACGTCGGGCTGTTCCTCGAGCAGCTCGCCGTCGAGCTCGTGCCCGGGTACCGGCGCTCCTGAAGGTCTGACGGGCGAGCTCGGCGGCGCCGATCGCGCCGGCTTCGGGCCCGAGCGCGGCGCGTACGACGGGTGGGATCGCCCGGTGCGGGGCACCGACCAACGACTCGCGCAGTGCCTCGCGGGCGGGCTCGAGCAGCAGGTCGCCCGCGGCCGAGAGCCCACCACCGATCACCACGATCTCGGGGTCGAACGCCGCGACCAGGTTGGCCACCCCGACGCCCAGCCACTCCCCGACCGAGGCGAACGCGTCGAGGGCCACGGCGTCCCCGGCCACGGCGGCCGCGGTCACCATCGGGCCGGTGAGCCGCGCGGGGTCGCCCTCGCAGGCGGCCTCGAGCGACGTCGGCCGATGCCCGATCCGCGCCCGGGCGTGGCGCACCAGCGCGTTGCCGCTGGAGTACTGCTCCCAGCACCCGGCGCCGCCGCACTCGCACTCGAGCCCACCGGGCACCACTTGCATGTGCCCGAACTCCCCCGCCATCCCGTTGTGGCCACGGTGCACCGCACCGTCGAGGACGACGGCGCCGCCGATGCCGGTGCCCATGGTGACCACGAGCGCGTCCGAGGCGTTGCCGACCGCGCCGTACGTCAGCTCCGCGCGCGCCGCGCAGTTGGCGTCGTTGTCGAGCACCACCGGGGCGCTCCACCGCTCCGCGAGCCGCGCTCGGACGCCCTCGTCGCGCCAGGGCAGGTGCGGTGCGAATCGGACCCGCTCCCCCTGCGCGTCGACGAAGCCGGCCGCGGCGATGCCGATCGCGCCGATCCTGCGGATGCCGGCGATCTCCTGGACCGCCTCGGTCAGCGCGTCCTCGACCAGGCGTGCCTCGACCCGCCGTCCCGGCGTCGTACGCCGAGCGGTGCGCAGCACCCGTCCGGACCGGGACACGGCGGTGGCGAGCACCTTCGTCCCGCCGATGTCGACCCCGATGAACAGCGGCATGGCGGCGGCCGTCTAACGGCGGGAGAGGTCGGCGGCGCCGATCAGCCCGGCGCGGTTGCCCAGCCGGGCCTTGCGGACCTCGGGGATCGGCCGGAACCCGCGGCCGACCAGCTGGCCGGCGAACGCCGCGCGCGTCGGCTCGAGCAGCAGGTCGTCGGCCTCGCTGACGCCACCGCCGACCACGACCACGCCGGGGTCGAGGATCTCGGTCAGCGACGCGATGCCCTCGCCGAGCCAGCGACCCAGCTCGGCGAGCTGCTGGCGCGCGCCCTGGTCGCCGTCGCGGGCGGCCTCGGTGATCAGCGGCCCGGTGATCTTGGCGATGTCGCCGCCGGCCCGCTCGAACATCCCGTGGGCGATCATCGCGCCGGACATGGCGGCCGCCCGGGCCTCGCGGACCAGGGCCGACCCGCTGGCGTACTGCTCGAAGCAGCCGTGCTTGCCGCAGCCGCACAGGATGCCGTTGGGCACCACGCGCATGTGACCGATCTCGGCGCCCACGCCGTTGGCGCCGCGGTAGACCTCGCCGTCGAGCACCAGCCCACCACCGACACCGGTGCCGACCGTGACCAGGAGGAGGTCCTCGGCGTCGTGGCCGGCACCGAAGGTGAACTCACCCCACGCCGCCGCGTTGGCGTCGTTCTCGATCACGACCGGCAGGTCGATCCGCTTCTCGAGCTCGCCCTTGAGGTCCTCGTTGCGCCAGGCGACGTTCGGCGCGAACAGCACGACCGCGCGCGCCTTGTCGACGTACCCCGCCGCACCCACGCCGACGGTCGCGATGTCGTGCCGCGAACGGAGGTCGACGACCAGGCCGGCGATGGCCTCCTCGATCGCCTCCGCGTCGGTCGCCGGCGACTCGACCCGCAGCTCCTCGAGGATCGTGCCCGACTCGTCGACCACCCCTCCGGCGATCTTCGTCCCACCGACGTCGATCCCACACGCCAGGCTCATCTGTCTCCATCCTCAGGTCCGCCCGGGGCATCCGGGTCATCCGGGTCCGCCGGCCAACCGCCGGGGTCGTCGTCGAGATCGATCCGCTCGACGCCACCACGCGCGCCGCGATCGTCGGGTACGGCGGTGGCCAGCATCCCAGCCGCGGCCTGCATCAGGGCGGTGGCGGCCGTGGTCAGCTGAGCGCGCACCTCGGGCGAGGTCTGCCGCAGCACGTGGACGGTGCGGCAGATGGGGCAGTAAGTGCACTCGGCCGATCCCGTCGCGAGGTGCTCGTCCACCTCGTGCGCAACACGCGTCGCGTGCCCGGCCAGCCCGCCGGCCAGGTCACCGAGGCCACCACCCTGGTCGCGGGCCCAGTCCGAGAGCGCGCCGAAGAGCTTGGCCGCCTCTTCGCCGACCGAGCCCACCTCGGGCTCGGGTCCGGAGCCTGCCTCGGGCTCGGGTCCGGAGCCTGCCGCGTCGTCCGCGGGGCCCTCTCCGTCGCTCACGTCATCTCCCAGCTTCGTCGTCGGAGGTCTCGGTGAACCGCACCTGCAGCTCGCCCTGCTCCACCCGGGCCCCGGCGATGCGGAGGCGCGCCAGACCGGATGGGAGCGTGATCAACCGACGATACGATCCCACGGTCACGACCAGATCATCGCCATTGCGGGCCAGGTCGACCTCGGCGCGGGTGACCAGCGGCAGTGAGAGCCGCACGACCGCACCGCCCTCGCTGCGCCGGACGCGGAACGGCGGCTTGCCGGACGCCCGGCTCAGCGGGTCGTCACCGGCGTACAGGTCCTGGGCCAAGGCGGTCAGCGGGGCGATGCCGACGGGCTCGCTGGGGTGGTACTCCGAGCGCCAGAGCGGCAGGCCGAAGAAGGACTCCTCGACCCGGGACAGGACCTCGTCCTGGGCGACGACCCAGCCCGCGCGCCAGTCGTCGGCCCCCTGGGCGGGGAAGATGCGGTTGGCGACGACGCCGTCGACGCGGTAGCCGAACAACGACAGCGTCGTGTAGGAGCGGCGGGCCTCGGCGAGGACGACGTTCTCGGGGGTGAGCACCAGCCGGACGCTGGCGTCGGGGCCGCTGAGCAGCCCGCGCACCTCGTCGAGCTCCCCGTGCAGCCGCTCGATCGCGTCGAACACCGAGTCGGCGGGCATCGGCACGCCGGCCGCCCGGCTCAGCACCGGACGCAGCGCCTTCACCACGCGACGCTCGACCGGGAAGACCCGGTGCATGTACCAGCCGAGCGCCTCGGGGAGGGCGAGCAGCCGGAGGGTCTCGGCCGTCGGGGCGCAGTCCACGACGATCACGTCCCACGCCCCCGAGCGCGCGTGCAGGCGCAGCTCGAGCAGCGCCAGCACCTCCTCGGCGCCGGGGATCACCGTGAGCTCCTCCGCCGCGACCGGGTCGACCCCGGCGACGTCGAGGACGGAGAGCAGGTAGCGCTGGATGTCGGCCCACGACTGCTCGAACCGCAGCTGGGCGTCGACCTGGACCACGAAGAGGCCGTCGGAGACCTCAGTCGGCTCGGACCCGATCTCACCGGGCCGACAGTCGTAGGCGTCGGCCAGGGAGTGCGCGGGGTCGGTCGACAGCACCAGCGTGCGGTGCCCCTCGGCGGCCGCGAGCGCGGCTGTCCCCGCGGCCACGGTCGACTTGCCGACCCCGCCCTTGCCGGTGAACAGGAGGATGCGCACGGTCAGCTGGTCCAGCGTCGCTCAGACCGGGCCGGGCTCACCCGAGCGACTCGACACGCTTCTTGAGCCCCTTCAGCGCGGTGTCGATGAGGATCTTCTCGCCCTTGCGCTTGAGCATCCCGATCAGCGGGATGTTGACGTCGAGCGCGAGGCGATAGGTGACCTCGGTCGAGCCGTCGGGGAGCTCGCGCAGCAGGTAGGCGCCGTCCAGGGCGCGGAGCATCTTGCCGTGCACCAGCGTCCAGGTGACCATGTGGTCGCCGTTCCAGACGTACTCCAGGGTGTACTCGTCCTTGATCGGCGAGACGTCGAGCACGAAGAAGACCTGCTCGGCACGCCCGTCGGGGAACTGCGCGACCACGTCGGAGGTGGTGACGCCCTTGGCCCACTCGGGATAGGCCGGGAAGTCGCCGATCACACCCATGATGGCGGCGGGCGCCGCGTCGATGACGATCGACGAGGTGGTCTGCTCGGCCATCGGGTCCCCTCGGTGCGGTTGTATCGGTCTGCGAGCGTACCGGATCCCGGGCACCGCCGAAGCGGCGGTAACCTCGCTCGTGAGCCCAGCGATCTCCGCGCGAACGCGCGGCGCCCGGACCCCAGGAGGCCATCGTGCGTGAGTTCTCCACCCCGTCGACGATCGAGGTCCCGGCCACCGGCAACCTCACCGACGACGTGGTGGCCAACGCCCGTGAGGCGGGCGACAGTGTCGTCTTCAGCCGTCGTACGACGGGAGCGGGCGAGGCCGGCTGGGAGGACGTCACCGCGGCGCAGTTCCTCGCCGAGGTGAGCGCGGTCGCGAAGGGCCTGATCGCCGCCGGCATCGAGGCCGGCGACCGCCTCGCGATCGTCTCCAAGACCCGCTACGAGTGGACGCTCCTCGACTACGCGACCTGGTTCGCCGGCGCGGTCGTGGTGCCGATCTACGAGACCTCCTCCTCCGAGCAGATCTCCTGGATCCTCTCCGACTCCGGTGCCAGGGCGGTCGTGGCCGAGGGCGCGGAGCACCTCGCACGGATCAGCGAGGTCCGGCCTGGTCTCGACCAGCTCAACCACGTGTGGTCGATCGCGGACAACGCCGTCGACAACCTGGTCCGGCTCGGTGCCGACATCTCCGACGAGGAGCTGGAGAAGCGGCGCGCTTCCGTGACTCCCCTGGACCTCGCGACGCTGATCTACACCTCCGGCACGACCGGCCTGCCCAAGGGCTGCATGCTGACCCACGGCAACTTCATGTTCGAGATCGGGGTGGCGGTCACCGAGCTCCCCGAGCTCTTCGAGGGCGACGACGCCTCGACGCTGCTGTTCCTGCCGCTCGCGCACGTGTTCGCCCGGATCATCCAGGTGGGGTGCGTCAAGATGCGCACCCGGCTCGGCCACAGCTCGGACATCAAGAACCTCGTCGTCGACCTCCAGGACTTCAAGCCGACGTTCGTGCTCGCGGTCCCGCGGGTCTTCGAGAAGGTCTTCAACACCGCGTCCCAGAAGGCCACTGCCGACGGCCGCGGTCGCATCTTCGACCGCGCCGCCGAGGCCGCCATCGCCTACTCCCGCGGTCTCGACAAGGGTCGCGTGCCGCTGACGGTGCGCGCCCGGCACGCGGTCTACAGCAGGCTCGTCTACGGCAAGCTGGTGGCAGCGCTCGGCGGCAGCTGTCGCTACGCAGTGTCCGGCGGGGCACCACTGGGCGACCGGCTCGGCCACTTCTACCGCGGGATCGGCCTCACGATCCTGGAGGGCTACGGCCTGACCGAGACCACCGCCGCACTGACGGTCAACCTCCCCGAGGCGATCAAGGTCGGCACCGTGGGCCGCCCGCTGCCCGGCACCGCCGTACGCATCGCCGACGACGGCGAGCTGCTCTTCCGCGGCGGCCAGGTCTTCGCCGGCTACTGGCGCAACGAGGCCGCAACCATGGAGGCTCTGGAGCCGGAGGGCTGGTTCCACACCGGCGACGTCGGCGAGGTCGACGACGAGGGCTTCGTGCGGATCACCGGACGCAAGAAGGAGATCCTGGTGACCGCCGGCGGCAAGAACGTCGCACCCGCCGTGCTCGAGGACCGCCTGCGGTCCCATCTCCTCGTCGACCAGTGCATCGTGGTCGGCGACGGGCAGCCGTTCATCGCGGCGCTCATCACCATCGACCGGGAGTCGCTGCCCGCCTGGGCGCAGGCCCACGGCAAGTCCGAGCACATCGCGACCCTGGTCGACGACCCCGACCTGCGCGCCGAGATCGAGGCGGCGGTCGAGGAGGCCAACAAGGCGGTCTCCAAGGCGGAGTCGATCCGGAAGTTCACGATCCTGCCCGACGAGTGGACCGAGGAGGGCGGGCAGCTCACACCGAGCCTGAAGATCCGCCGCAACGTCGTCATGCGCGAGTTCAAGGAAGACGTCGCGGCGCTCTACGTGTCCTGACCGGGTACAAATACCCGACGGGAAAAGTGGCTAAAGGCCCTTGCGGGGGCGCGAATCCTCCTAGAGTGCCCCCCAAGGCGACCGATCTCGGGGTGAGGATCGGTCACCGGCGGTTGCAGCGTGTCCGCTGTCGGGCCCCACCCCCGGCGCGGCCTGACTGGGGAGGGCACCACGATGGATCGACGCCGGCTGCTCATCATCGCTGCAGCACTGGTGGCTGCCCTGGGGACCGCGCTCGTCGTGGCCTACGCCCGCGGCGCGGACCAGCGAGCAGAGGACCGCTTCGGGTCCGTCGACGTCCTCGTGGCCACCGCGCCGATCGCCGCCGGCGAGACGATCGAGGCAGCGCAGGCGGCCGGCAAGGTGGGCACCGGGTCGGTGGCCGAGGCGGACCGCCTGGCCGGCGCCCAGACCTCGGTCGACGGCCTCGCCGGGCAGGTCGCGCTCGTCGCGATCCAGCCGGGTGAGCAGCTGATCGCCGCCAAGTTCGGATCCAGCGCCGACGCGGCCGCACCACTGCCGATCCCACCGGGACAGATGGCGGTCTCGGTCAACCTCACCGACGCCGCGCGGGTCTCCGGATTCCTCAGTCCCGGCTCCCAGGTCGCGGTCTTCCTCAACGGGCTCGACCAGCAGTCCGGGCAGCCGTTCACCCGCCTGCTGCTGCCCCGGGTGACCGTCCTCGGCGTCGGCTCGACAGCCCCGGTGGCCACCACGACCACCGACGACAGCGGCGCCCAGACCGTCGAACAGCTGCCGCGCACGCTGCTCACCGTCGCGGTGGACCAGAAGGACGCCCAGAAGGTGCTGTTCGCGTCCTCGAACGGCGAGCTCGCCTTCGCGTTGCTCAACGGCGACAGCGAGGTCACGTCCGGCAAGGGCGTGACCGCACAGAACCTGTTCCGGTGATCTGACGTGCCTGTCGTCGTCGACCCCGAAGCGAGCGCCATCACCGCGCTGTCGACCGCGCTCCCTCCGGGGACGCACGGCATCGAGTCCACCGAGCGGCTGCGGGCCTGGGTGGCCGAGCACACCGAGGAGTACGTCGTCGTGCTCGGGCCCGGCCTGGACCTCGAGGACGCCCTCGGCACGTGCGAGGAGCTGCGCGTCGGCCGCCCGACGATCAGCGTCGTCCTCGTGCGCGACCAGGCCGACACCCCCATCGACGCCGTGCTGCTCACCCGGGCGATCAAGGCGGGTGCGCGCGACGTCGTCCCCCACGACGACGTCGGGGCGGTGGCCGCCGCGGTCGGCCGCGCCCACCAGCTCTACGTCGCGCTGCGCGGGCCGGCCGGGGCCACGCACCTGGGTCGCGTCGTCACGGTGTTCTCGCCCAAGGGAGGGGTCGGCAAGACCACGATGGCGGTCAACCTCGCGCTCGCGCTGGCCGATCGCGGGGCGCGGCAGGTGTGCCTGGTCGACCTCGACCTGGCGTTCGGCGACGTCGCGATCACCCTGCAGCTCTTCCCCTCCCACACCGTGGAGCACGCCATCGGCGCGGAGCACACGCTCGACGCGGAGATGCTCGCCCCGTTGCTGACCCGGCACCAGGACGCGGTGATGGTGCTGGCGGCGCCCAGCCAGCCCGACGTCCGGGAGCGGGTGACGCCGGCCCTGGTGACCCGGGTGCTGCGGACGCTGCGGGAGGCGTTCGACTTCGTGGTGGTCGACACCGCGCCCGCCTTCGACGAGACCACCCTGGCCGCCCTCGACGAGACCGACGAGTGCGTGGTGGTCGCCACCCTCGACGTACCGACCCTGAAGAACGTCCGACTGGCGCTCGAGACGCTGGAGATGCTCGGCATCGCACGTGGCCATCGACACCTGCTGCTCAACCGCGCCGACGAGGCCGTCGGCATCGGGCCCGAGAAGGTGGAGGCGATCCTCGGCCTGTCGGTCGCCGCGCAGGTCGCGACGTCCATCGACATCGCCGCCTCGACGAACGCCGGCACGCCGATCGTCAGCGGCAAGCCGGACCACCCCTCCAGCGCCGCGATCCGCGGGCTCGCCGTCCGGTTGGCGGGCGTCCCCGCGGGCCCGGCCGGACCCGAGCCCGCCGAGCCCGCCCCGACGGGGCCGGCGCGCCGGTTCCGGATCCGGAGGTGACGCGGATGAGCCTCGCTGACCGCCTGGCCGCGGCCCGTGCCGCCGCGGAGGCCGGCACCGCTCCCGTCGAGGTGCCGGACGCGGCCGCTGCGGTCGTCGCCGCCACCGCCGAGCCCGGTGCCGAAGCCGCAGCCGAGCCGGCGGCCGAGGCCGCCCTGGGGCGCCGCAAGTCGCAGGCCGGACGAGGGGATCGGATCGAGGAGATCAAGGGCAGCGTGCACGCAGAGCTGCTCCAGCAGCTCGGGCCACAGCTGTACGACGCCGAGATGGACCAGGCCGAGCTCGACCAGCGGGTGCGCGCCGTCCTGGCCGATGTGCTGGCTGCGCAGGACCGGCCGCTGAGCCACAGCGACCGGGCCCGCGTGACGCAGGAGATCAGCGACGACATCCTCGGCTACGGCCCGATCGAGCCGTTCCTGCGCGACCCGTCGGTCTCGGAGGTGATGGTCAACGGTGCGCACAGCATCTGGATCGAGCGGGACGGACGCCTCGAGCCGACGGCCGCTCGGTTCGTCGACGAGGACCACCTGCGCCGGGTGATCGACAAGATCGTGTCGCGGATCGGGCGGCGGGTCGACGAGTCCAGCCCCATGGTGGACGCGCGCCTGCCGGACGGGAGCCGGGTCAACGCGGTGATCCCCCCGCTCTCGATCGACGGCTCCGCGCTCACGATCCGCAGGTTCGCCACGACCCCGCTGACCGCCGACGACCTGGTCGGGTCGGGCACGCTCACCTCGCAGGCCCGGGACTTCCTGGCGGCCTGCGTCCGGGGCCGGCTGAACGTGATCGTCTCGGGCAGCACCGGCGCCGGCAAGACGACCACGCTCAACGTGCTGTCGTCGTTCATCCCCTCCGACGAGCGGATCGTCACCATCGAGGACGCGGCCGAGCTCCAGCTCGAGCAGGACCACGTCGTCCGTCTCGAGTCCCGACCCGCCAACATCGAGGGCAAGGGCGGCGTCGACACCCGCGACCTGGTGCGAAACGCGCTGCGCATGCGCCCGGACCGCATCGTCGTCGGCGAGGTCCGCGACGCCTCGGCGCTGGACATGCTGCAGGCGATGAACACGGGCCACGACGGCTCGATCTGCACCGTGCACTCCAACGGGCCGCGCGACACCCTGGCGCGCATCGAAACCATGGTGCTGATGGCCGGCATGGACCTGCCGATGCGGGCGATCCGCGAGCAGATGGCCTCGGCCCTGGACCTGATCGTCCACCAGACCCGGTTCAAGGACGGCAGCCGCCGCATCACCCACATCACCGAGGTCGAGCGGATGGAGGGCGACGTCGTCACCCTCCAGGACATCTTCGTGTTCGACCAGAGCCCGGGCTTCGACGCCGACGGCCGCTCGCTCGGGTCGCTCGCGGCCACCGGGCTGCGGCCCAAGCTGCTCGATAAGCTCGCCGGCTCCAACGTCAGCGTCGACCCTGCCCTGTTTGTGGCGGGACGGCGATGAGCCTCCTGCTGGTGGCCGGCGCGGCCGCCATCGGCCTCGGTCTCCTCGCGCTGCTGGTGCTGCTCCTCTCCCCCGCGCCGACGCCGGAGCTCACCCCGGCCGAGCGGGTCACGGCGTACGTCGGCGGCACCGCCCCCACCTCGGCCGCGCCCCCCGACCGGCCGGATGCCCTGGCTCAGGCCACCGGCGCCGCCTCGCAGGTGCTGCGGCGCAACCGCGGGCTCGAGGACCGCATCCGGCACCGTCTCGACGGCGCCGGGAGCCGCCTCGAGCCGGCCGAGTGGCTGCTCGTGCACACCGGCGTGCTCGTCGGCGCCGGGTTGGTCGGTCTCGCCGTCGGCGCCGGCAACCTCCCCCTGTTCATGCTGTTCCTGCTCGCGGGCGGGCTCGGGCCGTGGGCCTACCTCGGTGTGCGCCGGAGCCGGCGGCACCGGGCGTTCGGCGCCGCCGTCCCCGAGACCCTCCAGCTGATGTCGGGCTCCCTCGCCGCCGGCCTCTCGCTCGCCCAGTCCGCCGACACGGTCGCTCGCGAGGGACCCGAGCCGGTGGCGGCGGCGTTCCGGCGCGCCCTCGTCGAGACCCGGCTGGGTGTGCCGCTGGAGGACGCGCTGGAGGACGTGGCCGGGCGGTTCGGCAGTCCCGACCTGGCCTGGGCGGTGATGGCCATCCGGATCCAGCGGCAGGTCGGCGGCAACCTCGCCGAGCTGCTCGACACGGTCGCGGCGACCATGCGCGAGCGCGAGTTCGTGCGCCGCCAGGTCGCGGCACTCTCAGCCGAGGGCCGGCTCTCGGCCTGGGTGCTCGGCGTGCTGCCCCCGGTGTTCATGCTCTACCTGCTGCTCACCAGCCGCGCGTACCTCATGCCGCTCTTCGACGACCCCCGCGGCATCGTGATGCTCGTGGGCGGAGTCCTCTGGCTGGCGGTCGGCGCGTTCTGGATGAGCCGCCTGGTCCGGGTGGAGGTCTGAGATGACGTTGCTCCTCGGTGCGGTCCTCCTCGCGGTGGCGGTGCTGCTGCTCGCGCTCGCGCTCGGCGACGCCGGGGACACCAGCGGGGTCGCGCGCTCCCTCGAGCTGGTGCGGGCCTCCTCGGCCGCCCCCGAGGCCGTCACCGCGGAGGTGGAGGCGCCGTTCGGCGAGCGCGTGCTCGAGCCCCTGCGCGACCGGGCCCTCGGCCTCGGACGACGGCTCGCGGGCCGCGAGGCGGCGGAGCGGGTGCGGCACCGGCTCGACCTCGCCGGGAACCCGCCCGGGTGGTCCGTGGACCGCTACCTGACCGGCACCGTGCTGGGCGCGATCGCCGGGCTCGTCGGCTCCGGCGTCGTCGCCCTGCTCCTCGAACCGGCGACCCCCGTGCTGGTGCTCCTCCTCCTGGCGGGCCTCGTCATCGGCTTCTTCACCCCGGGCCTGTACCTGTACCAGAAGGGCTACGACCGGGCCGAGCGGATCCGGCGCGAGCTGCCGGACGCGATCGACCTGCTCACGATCAGCGTCGAGGCCGGGCTCGGCTTCGATGCCGCCGTCCAGCAGGTCGCCCGCCACACCGAGGGCCCGCTCGCCGAGGAGCTCGCCCGGGTGCTGCGCGAGATGCAGCTCGGCCAGAGCCGGGCGGCGTCCCTGCGCGCCCTGGCCGCCCGCACCACGGTCGCAGAGCTGCGCACCTTCGTCGGGGCGATGGTGCAGGCCGACTCGCTCGGCATCCCGATCGCGCAGGTGCTGCGGGTGCAGTCCCGAGAGATCCGGGTCAAGCGCCGCCAGCACGCCGAGGAGCGCGCCCAGAAGGTGCCGGTGAAGATGACGGTCCCGTTGATCTTCTGCATCCTCCCCTGCCTGTTCGTGGTCGTCCTCGGTCCGGCGGTCCTCAGCATCATGGACACGTTCTGATGCCGACCCAGACGGTCCGCGCGCGCCGCGGTTGGCACCTGTTCCGGATCGCCGGGGCCGCCCGGCTGTGCGCGCTCGTCGCGCTGCTCGCGCCCGCGCTGTGGACCCAGGACACCCCGGCCCTGCTCGCGCTGCTCGCGATCGGCGGCACCTGGCTGCTCGGTGAGCTCTCCGAGCTCAACCGGTCGCTGCCGGTCTGGCTGACGACGGTGCTCGAGCCGCTCACGGTGGGCGCGGTCTGCGGCGTCGCGCTGCACACCTCGACCGCCATGCTCGGCGCCCTCGCCATCGGGCCATTGACGGCGGCGTTGCGCGCCGGAGCCGCCGGGGCGTCCCTGGCGATCATCTCCGAGCTCGGGGCGCTGCTCACGGTCGCGCTCGGCGCGGGACGACCGGTCAGCAACGACGAGGGGCTCGCGATCATGACCTGGAGCGTCGCCGCCATCGGGCTCGGCATGATCGCGACGTACCTGCACGCGGTGCTGCGTCGCGGGCCGGACCCGCTGGGCGCCTACCACGACGCCCAGGCGCTGATCCGGCAGCTGATCGAGCTGTCCGACGACTTCGGCTCCGGGCTCGACCCCGCCACGCTCGGGACCCGGCTCCTGGACTCGGTCCGCGACGACCTGCCCGCCGAGGTGCTGACGGTCTACGTCGCCCCGGTCCGAGACCTCTCCCCTCTCGTCACCTGGTCCCTGGGCCCTTCGCCCGAGCGCGACCCGGTCGAGGAGATCGCCACCACGTGCTGGTGGGCGGACCGCGCGATCATCGACGGCCAGGCGTTCGCGTTCCCCCTGCACTCGGGCGGCACGACCGTGGGCGTCGTGGCCGGGCTGCTGTCCGAGCGCCTCGACGCCGGTCAGCTGGGGCTCGAGGAGCGCATCCGCGCGCTGAGCGCGCGGCTCGCCGCGAGCGTCGTCCGTCTCGACACGGCCCTGCTGTTCGAGACCCTGCGCGACCGCGCGACGGCCCGCGAGCGCAGCCGGCTGGCCCGGGAGATGCACGACGGTCTCGCGCAGGACATCGCATCACTCGGCTACCTCGTCGACGCGCTGGCGGCCGACCCGGGCAGTCCGGCGCAGAGCGCCCGGATCGAGGCCCTGCGCCAGCGGATCACGTCGGTGGTCTCCGAGGTGCGTGGGTCGGTCCTGACGCTGCGCACCGGCGTGGGCGAGAGCGCGAGCCTGGGAGCCGCCCTCGGCAGCCTGGCCCGCCAGCTCACCGAGTCCTCCGGCATCCCCGTGCACGTCACGCTCGACGAGCGGGAGACCCGGCTGCGTCCGGAGGTCGAGGCCGAGCTGTTCCGGATCGCCCAGCAGGCGATGACCAACGCCGTGCAGCACGCCGGCGCCAGCGCCATCGACGTGCACTGCCGGGTTCGGCCGCCGCGCGCGGTGCTGATCGTGCGCGACGACGGCACCGGGCTCGGCCCGGCCCGGCGCGACTCCCAGGGACTCGAGATCATGCGGGAGCGCGCTGCCCTGATCGGCGGGCGCCTCGACGTACACCCGCAGCGGCCCCACGGCACCAGCGTGACGGTGCGCGTGCCCGCTCCGGCGGCACCCGTCGAGATCGTGGCGGCGGCCCAGGACGACGTGGTGACCGCGTGACCTCCGTGCTGCTCGTCGACGACCACGAGCTGATCCGCAGCGGCCTCGCGGCCGTCATCGAGCTCGAGGACGACCTCACGGTCGTCGGTACGGCGGCGACCATGGCCGCCGGGCTGGCCGCGGTCGCCGACCTGCGGCCCGACGTCGTGGTCGCCGACCTCCAGCTCCCCGACGGCACCGGGCTCGACATCGCCCGGGCCGTACGCCGCGAGAGCGACACGATCGGCCTCGTGGTGCTCACCATGCACTCGGGCGACGACCAGATCTTCGCGGCCATGGAGGCCGGCGCGTCCGGGTTCGTCGGCAAGGACGCGCCCGCGCAGGAGGTCGTCCGCACGATCCGGCACGCGGCGGTCTCGCCGCGCTCGTTCGTGTGCAGCGGGCTGGCCGACGCGATGGTGCGCCGGGTCGGGGCGACCACGGCCCGGCTCTCCGACCGTGAGCACGACGTGCTGCTGCTGCTCGCCGACGGCCTGGGCACCGCGGTGATCGCCGAGCGGCTGTTCATGAGCGAGTCGACGGCGAAGTCGCACATCGCGCACATCTACCAGAAGCTCGGCGCCGTCAACCGCGCCCAGGCGCTGGTCACCGCGATGCGGGTCGGGCTGCTCTCCAGCGTGCGCCCGACCGACGCCGCGCACTGAGCTCAGCCTCGCTCGTCGCGACCTAGCTTTCGGGACCTTGGTCCCGGGACCTTGGTCCCGCCCGGCCTAGCCCACCCGAGCGGTGCGAACGATGTCCGTTCGGCGCCGAGGCCTAGTCATTTCGGGCTATCCAGACGCGAGCGTTCTCCTGATCCGGGTGACTGCAGTCACAGGACACGATGACGCCCGAGGGGTTGAGGGACCCCTCCGGTCCGATCTCGGGACCAACATGGAGAGGGAGAAACACCATGCTCGAGTTCCTGCGGAACATGTTCACGATGCAGCGCAACCGCAACGAGCGCGGCGCGTCCGCCGTGGAGTACGGGTTGCTGGTGGGAGGCATCGCCGCGCTGATCGTCGTCCTCGTGTTCGCTCTGGGCAGCAACGTGACAAGCATGTTCAGGGACACCTGCACCAATGTGGCCGGAGGCAGCGCGACCGACACCGCGAACACCGCCTGCCCCTGATAGCTCGTCGAGCCATCCAGTGGCCGCGGACCGCGAGGTCCGCGGCCACTGTCATGTCCGGGCCGTGCTCAGGAGTGGTCCCCCAGCTGCCGGGCGATCGCGATCCGGGTCATCGTGGTGGGGTGCGAGCCGAACCAGAACTGCGACCACGCGGGCGGGGTCAGGTCGGCCAGCGAGTGCAGCGCGAGCTGGCGCTGCACCCCGATGAACGCCTCGGGGTCGTGGGTGGTCTCGAGGGCGTCGACGTCGGCTCGGGTCTCGATCTGCCGGCTGATGCCGTTCTGCACCGGGCTCGCGAGCAGCGTGCCGATGGCCAGCAGCGCGAGCACCAGCGGCACCACCGCGGGGTCGCCCATCTGCGGGCGGCGGCGCCCGACCAGCAGTCCCAGCAGCCCGACGCCGAACACCGCTCCGGCCGCACCGAGCAGCGAGCCGGTGAGCACGTCGTCGTGGCGGGCGTGCCCGAGCTCGTGGGCGACCACCGAGAGCGCCTGGTCGCGCGGCACGTCGTCGACGAGGTTGTCGTAGAGCACCACCCGGCGGGTGCTGCCGAAGCCGGAGACGTACGCGTTGAGCGTGGTCGTACGCCGGGAGGCGTCCGCGACCAGCACGTCGTCGACGGCCACGTGCTCACGTGCGGCGAGCTCGAGCACCTCGGTGCGCAGCGGCCCGTCGGGCAGTGAGGTGAAGGAGTTGAACAGCGGCTCGATGACGACCGGGTAGACGAACGACCCGGCCAGCACCAGCGCCCCCAGCAGACCGCCGGCCACGGCCGGCCAGGCCCGCGTCCAGCGCCGGGCACACGCCACCAGGACGATCAGCACGATCGAGGTCGCGACGATCCCCACCAGCTCGTTCTTCACCAGGTCGGCCGCGAACCCCGGCCACGACTGGTGTGTGAGCCCGTGGTCGCGGGCATGGCGGCGCAGCAGCACGGCGAACGGCAGCGTGATCACCCGCCCGACCACCGCCAGGACCGCCACGGCGAGCACGACCCGCACCCACCACCAGCCCCGCAACCGCCGCGCGAGCCGTTCGCCCCAGGGGCCGAGACCCAGCACGCAGGCGACTGCGAGCGACACCGCAAGCGAGCTCCAGCTCCACACCCGCGCCCACCGGGCGAAGTCCTCGCCACGCTCGATCTCGGCCGGGGTGAACACCGAGGCCGCGTCGGCGGGCCCGGGGGTGCCGCCGGGGACCGGGTGCCACGGCACGAGCCAGGCGGCGAGCACGACGAACGCGAGTCCGCCGAGGAGGGTCACGGCGAGCGCCACGCGGCGTTCACCTCGGACGGGCGGGGTCCTCACCCGGTCGATTGTGGCAGGGCCAGGTCTACGAGCAGGTGGCGCCACTGCTCGGTCAGGTCGCGGGTCGACATGCCGAACACCGACTCCAGGGCGGCGCCCACCGGGCGGCCGCCGTCCACCGCCCGGTAGAACCGCACCAGGCCGGCCTGGCCGCCGTCCTGCGCGAGCAGGCGGCAGGCGAGCCAGGCGCTCTCGTACGTCGCTCCCAGGTGGGTCGCGCGGGTGCCGAACTCGGCGGCCCCGGGCAGCGCCCGGGGAGCACCGTCGCGACGCACCTCGGCGATGATCTGGGCCGCCGAGCGCGAGACCGGCAGATCGACGTCGCGCAGCGCGACGTAGTCGGCGAACCCCTCTAGCAGCCACAGCGGCATCTGACTGGTCCACGCGTTCGCCGCGACATGCGTGGCCTCGTGGCTCATCACGACCTGGGCGCCGGTGGGGCGCAGGCCGGCGTAGACGTCGGGGTTCACGAACACGTGCACGGGCGCGTCGGGGGCGAGCGAGCCGTCCGTCGAGGTGGTGACCGCGGCGATCTGGTCGTAGGTGCCCGGCTCGGCGTTCAGCGCCTGGTCGAGCTCGTCGACCGAGCTCGGCACCTCGACCACGAGGCCGCGGTCCCAGTCGGGGAGCACGCGGCGTACGACGGGGACCGCGGTCGTGGCCCGCCGCGCGTAGCGGTCGGCCTCGGCGGCGGTCCCGTCCACCAGCACCAGGGTCCGCGCGGTGCGCCGCACCTGCAGCGGGCCCGTGAGCCACAGCGGCGACACCCGGTCGCCGCCGCCGAACCCGGTCAGGGCCACCGCGTCGCCCTCCTGCCGCAGGTGCACGGTCACCTCGGCGTGCGCCGAGGACCGGTCGAAGCCCGCGAACCGCCAGGTGGCGTCGACGGCGGCGGTCCAGGAGCCGTCGGCGGCCGGGGCGCCCTCGGCGTCGACGTAGCGCAACGTGAAGTCGGCGACGTCGAGCTGGTCGGCGTTGTGCACCAGCGCCGAGAGCAGCGCGGCCGCGGCGGGGTCGTCGGCCGGCGCGAGCGCCTCGGCCGCGGCGGCGTCATCGGCACCGACCGCACGCTGGAACCTCGCCAGGGTCTGGGCCGCCAGGCCGGGCGACGCGCTCTGCGACTGGGGATGCGGCGTGGAGGCGACGTAGACGTCGTCGTCGGTCAGCCACCAGGCGAACAGCCCGGTGGCCACCACCAGGCACAGCGAGAGGCCGGCCACCCACCATCGTGGACGACCGGCCTCTCTGCGTTGGTCGGTGGTGTCGCTCACCAGTCGGCCGAGGATCAGCCGGGGCGGACCGCGCCGGAGTAGGGCATCGAGAACACGCTGGACACCGTGACGCCGGTGCCGGGGTTGGCCGCGTGGACGATCAGGCCGTTGCCGATGTACATGCCGACGTGGCTGATCGGGCTGTAGTAGAACACCAGGTCACCGGGCTGCAGGTCGCTGGAGGCGATGTGCGGACCGGAGCTGAACTGGGCGCTCGAGGAGTGCGGGAGCGCCACGCCGGCCTGGGCCCAGGCCATCATCGTGAGCCCGGAGCAGTCGAACGCGCTCGGCCCGGCAGCGCCGTAGACGTAGGCGTCGCCCACCTGAGCCAGGGCGTACTGGACCGCCGCGGCCGCGCGCCCCGAGGCGGGGACGTCGGAGGGGGCCCGGACCGTGCCGCGGGACAGGATGTCCTCGCGCTCCTGGGCCTTGAGGTCGGAGAGCAGCGACTTGGCGGCGGAGAGCTTCTCGTCGATCGTGGCCTTCTCGGTGGCCAGCTTCTTCTCGAGCTCGGCGACGTCACCGGCGCGCTTGCTGGTGGCGTCGCTGCGGATGTCGAGCGACTTCAGCTCGGTGGCGTAGTCGTCGAACAGCTGCGACTGCATGTCGTTGAAGGCCGACATCGTGGAGAGCTGGGAGAGGAAGGCCTGCGGGTCGTCGGAGACGACGACCTGGCCGACCGCGGTCAGGCTCTGGCCTTCGTACTGCCGGACCACGGAGTCCTGGACCTGCTCGCGCACGACCTGGAGCCGGGCGTCCTGGCGGTCCTGGTCCGCGCGCAGCGAGCCGAGGTCGCTCTGGAGGGCGTGGAGCTGGAGCTTGGCGTCGTTGTAGCGCTCGGAAGCCTGCTCCGCCTCGTGGTAGAGCCGGTCGACCCGGGCCTGGACGTCGGTGATGTCGGGCTGCGCCTGCGCGGGCGAGGAGGGCATGAGGCCCACCGCCGCGATCATGGCGCCACCGGACAAGATGGTGATCAGTCGCTTCCGGCCGTTCAGCACGAGCGGGCGCTCTCCCTTGCACGTCGTACGCCTACCGGGTGAGCTGACGGATTCGGGCACGACATTTGCCCTACGCCTCGAGAGGCGATTCACCCCAGGTGGTCCAGGACCACCGATGGTTCCCCGGCTCCCGGACCGGCGAACCGGTCCGAGACTCAGCGCGGTGGCCGCGCGGATCCGAATGATCCACACCCACGGCCACCTGAGCCACACACGTTAATGCGCCTCTCGGGCAGCGGCCAAGTTTCCGGGGATGTCGCCGTGAGTTTCTCGTCACGCGGGACCGATCTTTACCCGGGCAACGCCTCAGGAGTCACACGGGTCACATCCGTCACGCCGACTCGACCACGGGTGGACCGTCGACGGCCTGAACGAGACGCAACGGCGGGACCAGCCCGCCCTGGGCGAGGACGTCGAGGGCGCGGCGCCCGTCGTCGTCGAAGGTGAGCTCGGGCGGGGGCCCGAGCAGCACCGTCACCACGCAGTCGTGGCAGTGCAGACCCCGCACCTCGCAGGAGTCACAGTCGATTCGCGTCGTCATGTCAAGAACGGTCGCAGGGACCACCGACACCCGGACCCGACAGCGCCACCTGCCGGCGTGTCGCCCGGACCGCCAGCCACGAGCCCAGGGCCAGCAGCAGGTCGCCGCCGGTGTGCAGCACCCGGGTCAGGAGCGCCAGCGCCGTGGCGGTCGTGACCCCCGTGACCGGTGCCAGCAGCGCGATCAGCGTGACCTCGCGGGCGCCCACACCCGCTGGCGCGAGCACGACCACCACGCCCACGGCGTACGCCGTCGTGAACGCCCCGGCCGCGACCGGGAAGAGCGCGACCGACGGCTCGGGCGCCAGCGCCAGCACCGCCGCCGCGTAGCAGCTCCACGTCACTGCCATCAGGCCCACCAGCACGCCCACCCCGGGCAGCGAGAGCCGCAGCGCGCGCCCGCCGCCGGCGACCGCCGAGCCGGCCCGGTTGACGGCGTACGGCGTCAACCCGGCCGCGCAGACCGCGATCCCGCCGGCCACCAGCCACCACGGGACGCCGGGGTCCCAGGCCCCGCTGAGCGCGAACGACCCCGCCACGAGCCCCGAGGTGGCGAGGTTGAGCCACAGGAACGTCAGCGAGGTGCCGATCGTGACCCGCGCGGGCACGTCGAACCCGCGGGCCAGGCCGGCGTGCGCGCCCATCGACCACACAGAGCCCGGGATGTACTTGCCGAGCTGGCCGACGAAGAACACCGCCCGACCCTCCCCCGGCGGCAGCCGGTGGCCGTAGCCCGCGAGGAGCCGCAGCCACGCCACGCTGGTGACGAGCAGGCCCGCCACCACGAGCGCCGCCGCCACGGCCAGGCCGAGCGGCGACGTACGCCGGAGCACGTCCCCGAGCTCCTCGTGCTTGTCGTGCAGGCCCCACCACGCGAACCCGACCACCGCGGCCAGGAAGCAGCCGCGCAGCACGTCGATCCAGCGGCGGCGGCTCACGGCGCCTGCCCCAGGGTGATCAGCGCGGTGCGGGTCGGATAGGGCAGCGCCGGGGTGCGGCCGCGGGTCCAGCGCACCTCGGCCCGGGGGCCGAGCGCGGCGATCGCCTCCCGGTAGCGCGCCCGGTCGACGTTGTCGAACACCACCAGCCCGCCGTCGGCGAGCCGGTCGACCGCACGCTCCAGGCAGGCCTCGCGGGCCCGCCCGTCGACCACCACGAGGTCGAGCTCGCCGTCGACATCGTCGATCGCGTCGGCGTACGCCGTGAAGTCCAGGCCCTCGAAGCCCCGCTTGGCCGAGCGGACTCCGCCCGGGCCACGGCGTGGTTCCACCACCCGCAGGGACACGTTGTCCGCGTCGCGAGCGGCGAGGGCCGCGGCCGTGCGAGCCGCCCATCCCGGGTCGTGCTCGACGCTCACCACCGCACCGGCCCGTCCTGCCAGCCAGGCCGTCGAGGCACCCGAGCCCCATTCGAGCACGCGGGCGCCCGGGCGCTCGCGCAGGAACTCCTCGACCGCGTCCGCCGAGGCGAGCGTCCACCAGGGCACGTCCAGGTCGAGCATGTCGTCGAGGTCGTAGATCGAGAGCCACGAGCGCACCCACAGCGCGGTCCGCGAGCGCCGGGCGGCCAGGTCGAGGGGACCGAGCAGCCCGGTGACCTGGAGCAGCCGGCGCACGGCCCGCAGCGTCGCGACGTAGATCCTCTTCACCGGTCCTCCTCGGTCGCGTCGGAGACGCGCAGCGTCAGCAGCCGCAGGTCCCCGTCGGCATCGGTCACCCTGATCACGAGCCGGCCCTCGCCGTACGCCGAAGCCACGGCGGCCGGCACGTCGGCAGCGAAGTCGTCGCCGGTGCCGCCCACCTGGACGGACGAGCCGTTGACCTCCAGGGCGATGCCGGGTCGGCCCAGCGCGCTGCCGCGCAGCACCAGGTCGTGACCGAGCGCCCAGCCGGGCAGCACGAAACCCAGCCCGGCGCTGCGCTGCGCCAGCCCGATGCCCGGGTCGTCGTGGTGCACCGACCACCCGTCGAGCATCATGTCGCCGCCGGACCAGCCGTGGTCGAGGTCGAGACCGCCCGCGGGGTAGTCCTCGAGGACGAGGTCGCAGCGGGCGACGTAGGACATCGTGACCGTCCGCCACCACAGGTGCCGGGTCACGTCGGCCAGGCGGGTGCAGTTCGACCCGATCCGGTCGACGCCGCTGACCGTCGCGAGGAACTCGGTCGGGCCGGCGCTCCACGTGCCCTGCCGCTGGTCGTCGTAGGCCGCCAACGGCCCGACCACGTAGGTCGCGCAGTTCTCGCGACCGTCGTTGGACTCGCGCACGAAGACGCCGTCCTCGGTGTGCGGCTGGCACACCACGAAGCCGCCGCGCGGGATCGACGGCGCCAGCTCACGCACGCTCGTGCGCCAGTAGTCGGTCGGTAGGTCGTAGGTCGGCCACCGCTCCCCCACGTCGGGCGCGAGCGCCGCGGCCGGGATGCTCGAGTAGGCGTAGTTGTAGGGGAACAGCTGGACCTGGACGACCACCGGCGCCACGAGCGCGAGCGCCGCGAGCGACCAGCCCCGGCGGTGCGCGGCCACGGCCGCGATGCCGAGCGTCGCGAGCACGGCGAGCGCCGGGTAGGCGAACAGCAGCTGGCGCAGGCCGTTGTAGAGGTTCGAGCCCCGCGCGATCGACAGCAGCGGCAGGGCGAACGCCTGCAGCAGCACCACGACCAGCACGATGCGCGCCGGGTCGGCGCGGAGCCGGCGTACGGCGAGGACCGCGCCGAGACCGCCGAGCAGGAGCAGCAGCGTGGGGACCTCGGTGATCAGGAACGCCGGGACGTACCACCTGCTCCCGCTGGAGCCACCGAACTTCGAGGACTCCGACACCGAACCCGTCAGCGCCTCCCACGGCGTGCCGAACGGTGCCGGGTAGACGAGCGCGATCACACCGACGCCGACACCGATCGCCGTGACGACGGCCAGCGAGCGCGCGACCCGGTCGCCCCGCCCGAGCAGCAGAGCGGCCAGCGCCGCGAGGGCCAGGCCGGGCCAGATCCCGGGGCGGGTGCCGGCGGCCAGCACCACGCCGGCGGCCGCGGTCGCGGCTCCGGCGACCACCAGGCGACGCCGCCCGGCCACGGCGACCACCGCGAAGCCCAGCGACGCCAGCGTGTAGCCCGTCGAGACCGGCACGTCCTTGACGTTGAACATCGCGTGCCCGGTCCACGCCGGCATCGCGGCCAGCGCGGCCGCGGCGACCAGGCCCCAGCTCCACGACCGCAGCGCGAGCCGCGTCAGGGCCGCGACCGCGGCCAGTGCCGGGAGCGAGAGCAGGCCGACACCCAGGTGGCGCACGGCGTACGCCGTCGCGGTCGTCGACACCTCGCCGGCGCCGTCGACGCCCGTCAGCAGCCCCAGACCGTGCAGGAGCAGCATCGTCACCGGCGCGTAGACGTAGACGGTCCCCGCCCACGGACCGGGTGCGTCGCCGTGCAGGTCCTGGTCGAGGACGTACCACCCGGAGCTGCCGAGGTAGTTCCGCATCCTCAGCACGTGGTAGGTCTCGTCCCAGGACACCCCGATCCGCCAACCGCCCGCGAAGACCATCACGGTCGCGCAGGCCAGGACGGCCGCGGCCACGACGAGCAGAGGGCGGGGTACGCCAGCGGTCACGTGCGCTGGCCCAGGCCCCGGTTGCGCGCGTGCACGACCATCTCGGCGAGCAGACCGAACAGCGTGAGCTGCAACCCGGCCATGACCATCAGCACCCCGGCGATCAGCAGCGGCCGGTCGCCGATCGGCTCCCCGAGGGTCTTGACGACCGTCAGGTAGCCCAGCGTGAGGAAGCCGAGCAGCAGGCTGGCCATCCCGACGGCCCCGAACAGGTGGGAGGGGCGGTTCTCGTAGCTGAGCAGGAACCGCACCGTCAACAGGTCGGCGAACCCGCGCCAGAAGCGGGCCAGGCCGTACTTGCTCGACCCCGACATCCGGGCGTGGTGCTGCACCGGCACCTCGGAGACCCGGTGGCCCATGCCGTGGGCGATCACCGTCAGGTAGCGGTGCATCTCGCCGTACAGCATCGGCGAGACGTCCTCGGCGACCGCGGCGCGCATCGCCTTGTAGCCGGAGTTGAAGTCGCGGCCGGGTGCGCCCGAGAGGAGCCCGGTGGTCCGGTTGTAGACCCGGGAGGTCGTGCGCTTCACGAACCGGTCCTGGCGCACCAGCCGGGCTCCGGTGACCAGGTCCGCGCCGGCGTCGATGCGCTCGAGGAGCCGCTCCAGCTCGGCGGGGTCGTCCTGACCGTCGGCGTCCATCATCACGACCACGTCGGCGCCCCCGTCGAGCGCCCGCCGGAAGCCGCGCTGCAGCGCCGCGGCCTTGCCGAGGTTGTGGCGCAGCGTCTCGAGCTCGACCGAGGGGATCTCGGCCATCAGCGCCGCCATCACCTTCCCGGTGTCGTCGGTCGAGCCGTCGTCGACGACGAGCACGCGGCCCGACGGGTCGAACGTGGAGACCTCGGCGGCGATGCGCGGCACCAGCACGCGCAGGTTCTCGGCCTCGTCCAGCGCCGGTACGACGACCCACAACATGCGGCCAGCCTCGCGACGCCGGGTGAACGTGCCACGACGACGCCGCGACGAGGTCACTACGAGCGGGCGAGCAGCTCCACCAGCGCGGCGGGCGAGACCACCCGGGCGCCGCCGCGGGCCACGTCGTCGGCGACCGCCCGGTCGTCGGTGACCACGACGACCACCCGGCCGACCGGCTCGGCCGCCACCAGGTCACGCAGGACGTCGTCGGCGATCACCCCGCGCGGGCTGAACAGCACCTTGACCCCCCGCGGTGCGTGCACCGGCGGCCGGTGGTCGGAGTCGGCGGCGTCGAACACCACCGTGGTCTCGGCCCGGGTGCGGGCCACCACCGGCGCGAGCGCGGTCACGAGGCGGTTGCGCTGGGCCTCGAGCGGCGCGCTCGGCCACGCGGTCTTGGTGAGGTTGTAGCCGTCGACGAGCAGCCGGGCGCGGGGCATCGCGAGGTACTGCTCGAGCAGCGCCGCGCTCGAGGACCCCAGGGCGCCGGCGGAGCTGGGGTCGCGGCTGCCGGCGGCGGCGACGTCCGCCTCGACCCGGTCCCCGGGCGCCCCCGAGACCGTCGGCAGCGCGAGCTCGCGGCGCAGCCCGGTCGCGGCGTCGATCACGGTCTCCAGCAGCACCCGCGCCCGCAGCGTCGCGTCGTCGCGCTCCGATCGCGCCTCGCGACGGCCCCGGGCCGCCTCGGACTCGAAGCGCTCGACGAGCCCGCGCAACCGCCGGTTGTCCTTCTCCAGGGCCGCGCAGCGCTCCGCGGCCTCGGCCTCGGCGGCCTCGCGGGCGGTCGCGGCTTCCTCCGCCAGGCCGCGCGCCTCGCGCTCGGCGACCCGGGTGTCCCCCAGCTTGCGGCGCAACGCGGCGTTCTCGGCCTTGTACTCCTCGACCTGGGCCCGGTGCGCCGCCCGCAGGTCGCGCACGGCCTGCTCGGCATCGGCGAGCCGGGCACGCAACCGCTCGACCTCGCGGTCGGCACCCGTGGCCCGCTCGGGGGTGGCCGTCTCCGCGACCCGGCGTACGGCGTCGTCGACGCCCGCCGCCCAGCCCTCGGGGCGGGTCAGCCACAGCCGCGCCGCGCCGGCCGCCGGGTCGGCCTCGGGGTCGTCCGGCACCCGCGCGGCCACCTGGGTGCCGACCCGGGCCCGGAAGTCGTCGTCCGCGAGCGCGTCGGCGATCGCGGTGCCGCCCAGCCGGGCGCGCCGGGCGGGCGCGAAGTCGGCCACCCGGCGTACGGCGGCGGGCAGGCGCGGCACATCGGGCAGCGCATCGGCGGTGAGCGCGACGACGCGGGCGCGCACCGGCTCCGGGAGCTCGCCGAGCGAGCGGAGCACTGGATCGGTCACGGCTGGCTCGTCAGCCCGACCGGCTGTCGGAGCCGGCAGGCTCGCCCGCCGGCGCCGCGAGGTGTCTCGGCACGATCTCGATCGCGTCGGACCGGCCGCACCAGCGGCAGGTCACGGTGTCGACGGCCTCGGCGCGGACCTCGATCTCCTCGACCCGGTGGTCGCCGGCGAGGTCGAAGTGCCAGAACTCCGTGGTCCGGCGGCTCCGGGTGACGTCGAAGCGGGTGAGGTTGCCGCAGCCGGAGCAGCGCCAACGGTGACCGGCGTCGGGGATCCCGGGGGTCATCGCGCTCCTCTCCTGCTGGGCTCTCGGCGGTCGGGCCTGGTCCGGGCCTGGCCGGCCCGCTGAGAACACAGCCTATGCCTCCGACCCCGCGCGGCTCCCCAGGATTGTCGGCGCCCCGATCTAGCGTCGTCGACATGTCCACCACCCCGCGCAGCAGCGTCCGCGAGGCGCTCACCCGCTGGGAGTCGCAGCGCAGCTTCGACGAGCTCGGCCGCCCGCTGCGCGACATCACCTTCTGCGTGGTCGACCTGGAGACGACCGGTGGCTCGGCCGAGGGCGGGTCGATGATCACCGAGATCGGGGCGGTCAAGGTCCGCGGCGGCGAGGTGCTCGGCGAGTTCCAGACGCTGGTCAACCCGCGCACCGAGATCCCGGCGTTCATCGCGGTCCTCACCGGCATCAGCAACTCCATGGTCGCCGACGCGCCCCCGATCGAGTCGGCCCTCCCGGCGTTCCTCGAGTTCGCCGCCGGCACCGTGCTGGTCGCCCACAACGCGCCGTTCGACGTCGGCTTCCTGCGCCACTTCGCCGAGCAGCAGGGACGCCCGTGGCCGCGGTTCGAGGTGCTCGACACCGCCAAGCTGGCCCGCCGAGTCATCACCCGCGACGACGCCCCCAACTGCAAGCTGTCCTCGCTGGCCCGGGCGTTCGGGTCGACCACGACCCCCAACCACCGCGCGCTCTCCGACGCCCGGGCGACCGTCGACGTGCTCCACGGGCTGATGGAGCGGCTCGGGGGCGTCGGGGTCCACACGCTCGAGGAGCTGCAGACGTTCTCCTCGCGGGTCAGCTCCGCCCAGCGCCGCAAGCGCCACCTCGCCGAGGCGCTACCCCACGCCCCGGGCGTCTACCTGTTCCGCGACGACCGGTCCCGGGTGCTCTACGTCGGCACCTCCCGTGACCTGCGCACCCGCGTGCGCTCCTACTTCACCGCGTCGGAGACGCGGTCGCGGATGGGTGAGATGGTCGGCCTCGCCAGCACGGTCGACGGCATCGAGTGCGCGACTGCGCTCGAGGCCGAGGTCCGTGAGCTGCGGCTGATCGCCGAGCACAAGCCGAAGTACAACCGGCGCTCCCGGTTCCCCGAGAAGGTCCACTTCCTCAAGCTCACCCGGGAGCCGTGGCCGCGGCTCTCCCTGGTGCGCCGGGTGCTCGACGACGACGCCGACTACCTCGGCCCGTTCTCCTCGAAGAAGACGGCCGAGAAGTGCCTGGCCGCGCTGCACGAGACGTTCCCGGTGCGCCAGTGCTCCGACCGGCTCCCGCGCGACCCTTCCGGTTCCGGCGGGCGGGCGCCGTGCGTGCTGGCCGAGATGGGGCGCTGCCTGGCGCCGTGCGACGGCAGCGTCGACGAGTCGGCGTACGCCGCCGTCGTGCGCCAGCTGCGCGACTCCGTGCTGCGCCGTCCCGACGAGGTGGTCGAGACCATCAACGCCAAGATGGCCGCGCTGGCGGCCGACGAGCGCTTCGAGGAGGCCGGTCTCCACCGCGACCGCCTGGCCGCGTTCGTCCGGGCCGCAGCGCGCACCCAGCGCCTCTCCGCCCTCACCCGCTGTCCCGAGGTGGTGGCGGCCCGGCGCGAGGACGACGGGCGGTGGGCCGTCCACGTGGTCCGCCACGGCCGGCTCGCCGCGGCGGGCGTGATCCCCTCCGGGGCCGACGCCCACGCCTACCTCGCGACGCTGCGGCTCTCGGCCGAGACCGTCGCCGACGCGCCCGGCCCGATCCCGGCGGCGAGCGCCGAGGAGACCGAGAAGGTCCTGCGCTGGCTGGAGTCCCCCGGCATCCGGCTCATCGACGTCGACGGCGAGTGGAGCTGCCCCGTGGCGGGCGCGACCCGCCACCTCGCGATCCACGACGCGGTCAACCAGTCCCGCCTCTCGCTGGTGCCGTTCGGTGAGCGGAGCCGCACCCTGAGCACGGTCCACCAGCCCGCGCGGTGACCTCGGGCGATACAGTCCGGAGGTGATCACCGCCATCGTCTTCGTCAAGGCCGACGTCGCCCGGATCCCCGAGGTGGCCGAGGAGATCGCCGCCCTCGACGGGGTCAGCGAGGTCTACTCGGTCACCGGCCAGGTCGACCTGATCGCCCTGGTGCGGGTGCGCAACCACGAGGACGTCGCCGCGGTGGTCGCCGACAAGCTCAACAAGGTCGCCGGGGTCACCGCGACCGAGACCCACATCGCGTTCCGCACCTACTCCCGGCACGACCTCGAGTCGGCCTTCTCGCTCGGTCTGGACTGACCGGGTCGTGGACTGGTTCGGCGACCACTGGCTCGACATCGTCGGGTGGGGCGGCAGTGCCCTGCTGGTCTTCTCGCTCCTGCAGGCGCGGGTGCTGCGCTTCCGCATCCTCAACACGCTGGCCTGCGTCGTCCTGATCTTCTTCAACGCGATGATCGACGTGTGGCCGATGGCCGCGATGAACGTCGTGCTGTCCGCGATCAACATCTGGTTCATCCTCAAGCTGCGCGGCGAGCGCCACGACGAGGCCGTGTTCGACGTCCTCGAGGTCGGCCCCGACGACGGCTACCTCCGGCACGTGCTGGCGGGGCACCGCGAGGACATCCTGCGTTACCAGCCCGACTTCGCCTGGCAGCCCGGCGAGGGCGACGACCACGCGTTCATCGTGATGAAGGGCGACGAGACCGTCGGGGTGGTCGTGCTGCGTCGCGAGGGTGACGTCGCGCAGATCCGGCTCGACTACGTCACCCCGCGCTACCGCGACTTCACCCCGGGCGAGTTCGTCTGGCGGCGCAGCGGCATGCTCACCGCCCTGGGCGTCCGCCAGGTGTCGACCCCGCCCAACATGGTCAGTGCCTACTACGACCACGTCGGCTTCCGCCGGGCCGGCGAGGCGTACGTCCTCGACGTCTGAGGTCCGGCGTCCGGCCGCCGGTCAGCCGGCGGTGGCCGCGATCCAGCGGTCGAGCGCGGCCCGGGCGGCGCCCGTGTCGATGGCCTCCGCGGCCCGCGCGATGCTGACGCTCAACGCGTCGATCGGCTCGACGTCCGGCGTGTCGTGGACCGCGAGAGCGGCGCCCGCGTTGAGCAGCACCGCGTCGCGGACCGGTCCGGTCCGCCCGTCGAGGACCCGGCGCACCACGTCGGCGTTGAAGGCAGCGTCGCCACCGCGCAGCGCCTCCGCGCTCGCCCGGGCGAGACCGAGGTCCGCCGGGTCGAGGACCGACTCGGTGACGACTCCGTCGTGCACGCGCCAGACGACCGAGGTGGTGGTCGTCGTCAGCTCGTCGAGCCCGTCGTCGCCGCGGAACACCCACGCGTCGACGCCGCGGCGCGCGAACACGCCCGCCATCGTGGCGAGCTGACCGTCGTACGCGCAGCCGATGGCCTGGGCGCTCGGCCGAGCCGGGTTGGCGAGCGGGCCCAGCAGGTTGAAGGTGGTGCCGATGCCGAGCTCTCGCCGGGGTACGGCGGCGTGGCGCAGGGCGGGATGGAACGCCGAGGCGAAGCAGAACGTGATGCCGGCCTCCTCGGCGACCGCGGCGACGCGGTCGGGCGGGAGGTCGAGCCGGACCCCGAGGGTCTCCAGCACGTCGGCCGTCCCCGCCTGCGAGGACGCCGACCGGTTGCCGTGCTTGACGACCCGGGCGCCGGCGCCGGCAGCCACGATCGCGGACATCGTGGAGATGTTGACCGACATCGAGCGGTCGCCGCCGGTGCCCACCACGTCGAGGGTCCGGCCCGGCACCGTGATCGGGGTCGCGACGGCATACATCGCCTCGACCAGGCCGAGGACCTCGTCGATCGTCTCGCCCTTGGCGCGCAACGCAACGGCGAAGCCGGCGACCTGGGCCGAGCTGGCCTCCCCGGAGAGGATCTCCCCCATCGCCCACGCGGTCTGCGCCGCGGTGAGGTCGGTCCCGGCGACGAGCGCGCCGAGGACCTCCGGCCAGGCCGTCATCGGGCGGTCACGTGCGCGCTGGCACGTGCGGGCGGAGCAGCGAGACGACGGTCTCGGCCAGCTGGATCGGGTCCAGCGGGTGGGGTACGGCGGCCTCGGCCCGCGACCAGGTCGCGAGCCAGGCGTCCTGCGGCCGGCCGGTGAGCACCACGATCGGCGGGCACTGGTAGATCTCGTCCTTGAGCTGCTTGGCGATGCCCATGCCTCCGGCGGGGACCGCCTCGCCGTCGAGGATCACCAGGTCCAGACCACCGGCGTCGAGGTTCGCGATCACGACCGGCTCGGTGGCGACCTCGACGTACTCGACCTCGGGCAGGTCGGGGTGGGGCCGGCGGCCGAGCGCCAGGATGACCTGCTGCCGGATGTTCACGTCGTCGCTGTAGACCAGCACCCGCAGGGCGGTCCGGTGGGAGGTCGAGTCGGTCACGCCCGCGATGCTACTAGGGCCCGCTCCCGGGAGTTGCGGCGTCCCCGGATGCGGCCCGCTCCCGCGCCTCCAGCAGGTCGAGACGCCGGTCCTCGCGGGCCGCCTCCTTGATCGAGGAGCGCACCCACTGGGTGAACAGCGCGGCGAAGAGCGCCAGCGCGACGAGGTCGCCCGAGCCCCACAGGATGCCGCCGGCCAGGTGCTGGTCGTCGGCCGGATCTGGCAGCCACGCGCCCATCGGGCCGGCGTGGAGGTCGGGGTAGTACGTCCCGCCGAGGAGCTCCTCCTGGCCCATGATCGTCACGCCGAGGAAGGCGTGGAACGGCAGCGTCAGCACGACCAGCAGCATCCGGAACGGGTAGGCGACCCGCCCGGGCACTGGGTCGATGCCGAGGATCGGCCAGAAGAACAGCGCTCCGACCAGCACCAGGTGGATGTGCATCATCTCGTGCAGGTACGTCGAGTGCAGCGTGGCGGGGTACCAGCCGGAGAAGTACAGCGCCCACGGCGAGACGACGTACAGCGTGAACGTCAGCGGCGGGAACGACAGCACTTTCGCGACGCGCGAGTGCAGGACCACCAGCAGCCACCGCCGGGGACGAGGCGGGAGGGTGCGCAGCGCGAGCGTGACCGGGGCGCCGAGCGCGAGCGCCATCGGCACCAGCATCGAGAGCACCATGTGCTGGACCATGTGGACGCTGAGCAGCGTGAGGTCGTACGTCGCGAGCCCCGAGGCGGTCGCGACCACGAACGAGCCCATCCCGAGCCCGACGAACGCCAGTGTCCGCCCGATCGGCCAGTGGTCGCCGCGTCGGCGCAGGACCACGGTCCCGTACACGTAGAGACCGGCGACCCAGACCGTCAGGACGAACGACACTGGCTCCAGCGACCACTGGGTGAAGATGCTGGTGGCAGTGAACCGGGGTAGGTCGCCGGCGCTCTCGAGGAGCGTCACGACCGCTGGTTGGAGCACGGTCTGCACTCTAGGACCATCCAACACGGGCCCCCCGGGGTGCCCTCCTGCCCGAGTCACGACATAATGACGCCCGTGGCGACTGCAACCGCGATTCCGGCATCCCGTCTGCACGGGCACCACGACCGTCCGAGCATGGTCAGCGTGGGGACGATCATCTGGCTCTCGAGCGAGCTGATGTTCTTCGCGGCGCTGTTCGCGTCGTACTTCACGATCCGGGCCGTCAGCCCCGATCTGTGGGCTCACAACACCGACAAGCTGAACGTCCCGTTCGCGTCGGTGAACACCACGATCCTGGTCCTCTCCTCGCTCACCTGCCAGCTCGGCGTGTTCGCAGCCGAGCGCGGCCAGGTCGGGCGCACCGGCTCCGTGCTCAACGTGCGCGGCTGGGGGCTGCGCGAGTGGTTCGTGCTGACCTACCTCATGGGCGCGGTCTTCATCGGCGGCCAGGCCACCGAGTACGCCGCACTGGTCCGCGAGGGCGTGACCATCCAGGACTCGGCGTACGGCACGATGTTCTACCTCACCACCGGCTTCCACGGCCTGCACGTGACCGGTGGCCTGATCGCCTTCCTCTTCGTCCTCGGCCGGACCTTCGTGGCGCGCAAGTTCACCCATGAGCAGGCCGTGAGCGCGATCGTCGTCTCCTACTACTGGCACTTCGTCGACGTGGTGTGGATCGGCCTGTTCGCGACCATCTACCTCGTCCAGTAGTCCCCGCCCCGCAGACCGACCGATCGCAAGGACTGAATTGTGCGTCTCCTGAACCGCTCCGCAGGTCGCCTCTCACGGCACCGCCGCGGACCGCTCGCCGGCCTCGCCGTCGTGTTGCTGGGTCTCCTCCTCACCGGCGGCCTCTACACCGTGTTCTCCCCCGCCCAGGCGGGCCCGGCTGCCTCCAGCGAGGAGCAGATCGCCCAGGGGCGTCAGCTGTTCCTGGTCAGCTGCTCGTTCTGCCACGGCCAGAACGGCGAGGGCATGCGCACCCAGGCCGGTGACGGCAACGACACCCAGTTCGGTCCGTCCCTGGTCGGTGTCGGCGCGGCCGCCGTCGACTTCCAGGTGAGCACCGGCCGGATGCCGATGGCGCGCCCGAGCGCTCAGGCGCCGCGCAAGCCGGAGACGTTCAACGAGGACGAGATCGCCGCGCTGGCGGCGTACGTCGCCTCGCTCGGCCCCGGCCCGGCCATCCCCGCGGAGAGCGACTACAGCATCGACGGCCTCTCCGACCAGGAGCGCCAGCAGGCGATCACCAACGGTGGCCAGATCTTCTTGACCAACTGCACCGCCTGCCACAACTTCGAGGGCTCCGGCGGCGCCATGCCCCGTGGCGGTGCCGCACCCCAGATCCGTGGGGTCAACCCCCGCTACATCTACGAGGCGATGCTGACCGGTCCGCAGCAGATGCCGAACTTCTCCAACGGCAACCTGTCGCCCGAGGAGAAGCGCGACGTGATCGCCTACCTCGGCTCGCTGGAGGACATGCCCGACTACGGCGGCTTCGGCCTCGGCGGCCTGGGCCCGGTCCCCGAGGGCCTCGCCGCGTGGCTGCTCGGCATCGGTTCGCTGGTGGGCGCCGCGGTCTGGATCGCCGCCCACACGACTCGCTCGACGAAGAAGAAGGTGGAGGCGTGACCGAGAGCCACGACCACGGACCCGGCAACGAGCACTCCCACGAGCTCGTGAACGTCCCCGACGAGACCGTCGTCAACGACCTCTACGCCAACCCGGGCCTGCCCGAGCACCAGTGGCGTCCCACCGACGTCGACGCGCACGCCGAGAAGCGTGCCGAGCGCCAGGTGGCCACGCTCTTCGGCCTCTCGGCGGTCTGCACGATCCTGCTGCTGGTCTCCTACTTCGCCTTCGACATCGGTGACGACCCCGACGTGGTCGGCGGGTTCGGTGCCTCCAACCTCTTCATCGGGCTCTCCCTGGCCGGCGCGCTGCTGTTCATCGGCACCGGCATCATCCAGTGGGCACGCAAGCTGATGGCCGACCACGAGATCATCGAGGACCGCCACCCGGCGGCCTCGTCGGCCGAGGACCGCGAGGCCACGATCGCCGCGCTGAACGCCGGCCTCGAGGAGTCCGGCATCGGTCGCCGCCCGCTGGTGCGCAACTCACTGCTCGGCGCCGTCGGCCTGCTCGGCCTGCCCGCCGTCGTGATGCTCCGCGACCTCGGCCCGACGCCCAACCAGGTCAAGAACGCCCAGGACTACCCCGGCGCCGGCATCGAGAACACCATCTGGAAGAAGGGCATGCGCGTCGTCCGCGACGTCGTCGGCACCCCGATCCGTCCCGGTGACCTCCAGCTCGGCGACCTCGTCAACGCCGAGCCCGAGGGGATCTTCAAGAGCCCGGTCGACGGCGAGCCCCTGGAGGGCCTGGCCCTGCAGGTCAACAAGTCCAAGGGCGCGGTCGTCGTCGTACGCATGGAGCCCGACGAGATCACCCCCGGCAAGGGCCGGGAGAACTGGTCGGTCGACGGCATCGTCTGCTACTCCAAGATCTGCACCCACGTCGGCTGCCCGATCTCGCTGTACGAGCGCACCACCCACCACCTGCTCTGCCCCTGCCACCAGTCGACGTTCGACCTGGCCGACTCGGCCAAGGTCGTCTTCGGCCCGGCGGCGCGGCCGTTGCCCCAGCTGCCGCTCGAGGTCGACTCCGAGGGCTACCTGGTGGCGAGCGACGCATTCGACGAACCTGTGGGACCGAGCTTCTGGGAGCGTGGCTGATCATGGACACCACCAAGGTCGCCAAGACCAACGCCACGACGGCGGCGACCGTGAAGAAGCCCAACCGGGCCGGCGCGGTCGCGGGCTGGGCCGACGAGCGGCTCGGCCTCGCCACCGCCATGAAGAAGAACCTGCGCAAGGTCTTCCCCGACCACTGGTCGTTCATGCTCGGCGAGATCGCGCTCTGGAGCTTCGTCGTCCTGCTGCTCACCGGCGTGTTCCTCACGCTGTGGTTCACCCCCAGCATGGGCGAGGTCCAGTACAACGGCTCCTACGACCAGCTGCGCGGCATCCACATGTCCGAGGCCTACGCCTCGAGCCTGCGGCTGTCCTTCGACGTCCGCGGCGGTCTCCTGATGCGCCAGATGCACCACTGGGCCGCGATGCTGTTCGTCGCCTCGATGATGGTGCACCTGCTGCGCGTCTGGTTCACCGGCGCCTACCGCAAGCCCCGTGAGCTCAACTGGGTGATCGGCTGCCTGCTGCTGATCCTCGGCACGCTGGAGGGCTTCACCGGATACTCCCTGCCCGATGACCTGCTCTCCGGCACCGGCATCCGCGCCGCCGACGGCTTCGTCAAGGCGACCCCGGTGGTCGGCACCTACATGTCGTTCTTCATGTTCGGCGGCGAGTTCCCGGGTGAGTCGATCATCCCGCGGCTCTACACCGTCCACGTGCTGCTCATCCCCGGCCTGCTGCTGGCGCTGATCGCGGCCCACATGCTGCTGCTCGTCTACCACAAGCACACCCAGTGGCCCGGTCCCGGCCGCACCGAGAAGAACGTCGTGGGCTTCCCGATGCTCCCGGTGTACGCCGCGAAGGCGGGCGGGTTCTTCTTCATCGTCTTCGGCGTCACCGCGCTGATGGGGGCACTGCTCTCGATCAACCCGGTGTGGAAGTACGGCCCCTACGACCCGTCCAAGGTCACCGCGGGCTCCCAGCCCGACTGGTACATGGGCTGGCCCGACGGCGCGCTGCGGATCATGCCCGGCCTCGAGTCCCACTTCTGGGGGGTCACGATCAGCTGGAACGTGATGCTGCCGATCCTGATCCTGCCGGTCGTGATGTTCACGATCCTGCTCCTGCTGCCGTTCCTGGACGCCTGGATCACCGGCGACAAGCGTGACCACCACCTGCTGGAGCGGCCGCGCAACGCCCCGACCCGGACGGCGCTGATGGTCGCGCTGATGACGATGTACGGGCTGTTCTGGATCGCCGGCGGCAACGACATCATCGCGATCCGGCTGCACGCGAGCATCAACCAGATCACCTACTTCCTGCGGGTCGCGGTGTTCGTGGGCCCGGTGATCGCGTTCGTGGTCACTCGGCGCTGGTGCATCTCGTTGCAGCGCAAGGACAACGAGACGCTGCTGCACGGCTACGAGACCGGCATCATCATGCGCTCGGCCGAGGGCGGCTACTCCGAGAAGCACCTGCCGCTGCCGGCGTCGCGTGCCTACTCGCTGGCCGCGCGTGACCGGGACCCGGAGGTCGACGTCCCCACCCACGAGGAGGTCGACGCCAACGGCATCCCGGCCCCGACCGGTGGTCGGCTCGCCGGGCTGCGCCACCGCCTGCGGACCGTCTGGTACGCCGACAACGTGCAGAAGCCCACCCCGGCCGAGCTCGAGGCCGGCCACCACCACGCGGAGCACGAGCACGAGCTCCAGGCGCCGGTGGAGGGCCACGCCGCGGACGGCCACCAGTTCGACGGCCACCACGCGGTCGACGACGAGCACCTGCGCTCGCACTGAGCACAGCGCGTCCGCGGACACGCTGGTAGCACACGAAGGCCGCCCACTCCCCCAGGGAGTCGGGCGGCCTTCGTTCATCCACCGCCCAGTCGGCGCAACTGCACACCCACCACCGCCGAGTCGGCGCAACCGCACACCCACCACCGCCGAGTCGGCGCAACTGCACGCCCACCACCGCCGAGTCGGCGCAACTGCACGCCCACAAGGTCGTACTCGCGCTTCCTCAGCGTGCAGACGCGCCGGCTCGAGCCTCCTCAGCGTGCAGACGCGCCGACTCGAGCCTCCACCAGCGTGCAGACGCGCCGACTCGGCGGCAGATCAGCTCAGGGCGGAGCCCTGGCGGTACTGCTGGAAGGACTCGTTCCAGTCGCCGTAGCCGTTGGTGAGGGTCATGGGACGGTCGGTGCCGGTGTACTCGACGACGTCACCGCGCCGGGACATGGCGTAGAGCCAGCCGGCGTTGTCGGTGCTCATGCCGGTGCAGCCGTGGGAGACGTTGGCGTAGCCCTGCGAGCCCACCGACCACGGCGCGGCGTGGATGAACTCACCGGAGTAGGTGACCCGCATGGCCCACTGGACGTTGTCGATGTCGTAGGCGTCGGCACTGCCGGCGGGGATGCCCACGGTCTCGGAGTTCATCCGCTTGCTGGCGAACTTCTCGATGATGACCTTCACTCCGGAGCGGGTCGTGAAGCCCGGCTTGCCGGTGGTGATCGGGATGGTGCGCAGCAGCTTGCCGTTGCTGAACACCTTCATCTGGTCGGTCTGGGCGTTGACCCGGTAGATGTGGGCGTCGCCGACGTGGAAGTCGAGCTTGCGGCTCTCCTGGCCGAAGATCCCGTTGCCGGCCGAGACAGAGTTGACGTCGATGTCGACGTGGACGTCGGTCCCGGCCTTCCAGTACGCCTTGGGGCGCCAGTGCGCCTCCGTGTCGCTGATCCAGTGCCACGCGCCCGGCTGGCTGGGCGTGGAGGTGACCTGCATGTGCTTCTCGAAGGACGCCTTGTCGGTGACGGGGACGTCGAAGGTGACGATCACCGGCATCCCGACGCCGACGGTCTCTCCGGCCAGCGGCGCCACCGAGGGGTAGGTCTGCTGGTCCAGGGTGAGGTCCTGGGTCGAGAACCGCGCGGTCCGGCTGACCTGGGTGCCGTCGGTCTTCTTCGCCACCGTCGTCATCGTGTACGACGTGCCGGGCTCGAGCCGCGCGGAGGCGACCCAGCGGCTGCCGTCCGACTCGATCTGGCCGGGTACGTCGCCGTTGGGCGAGGTGACCGCGACGGAGTCGATCGACCCGCCGGTCGCCTGCACCGAGAGCTCCTGGTCGACAGGGACACCCGTGGCGCCCTTGTGCACGCTCGAGACGATCTTGAGCGGCACCGCAATCTCAGACGCGGAGCTGCTCGGGTCGTCGGCACCCACGGCAGAGGCGCCCGGGACGTCGTTGGACTGGCAGGCCGAGAGTGTCAGCGCAGCAGCCAGCGCGAAGGAGGCTAGCGCGCCGGAGCGCAGACGACTCTGGAACATGCTGGAACTCCCCGTGACGAGCGTGCGTGTGGTCCTGCGACCAGCCTAACCGGCGACCCCCACCTCACCGATTCGACGCGGCCGCACGGGCCCGTCGCCAACCGTCAGTGAGCGTGCTCGCCCCGGTAGTACTCGAAGATCCAGCCGCTCAGCGCGATCGCACCCAGCGCCACCCCGATGATCAGCAGCCACCAGGCCCCCAGCGCGGTCGCGTAGACGATGACGCTGAGCGTCATCGCGCACCACAGCGGCCACCAGGAGTACGGCGGGAAGAACCCCAGCTCGCCCGCACCGTCGGCGATCTCGCCGTCCTTGCGGTCCTCGGGCCGGGGGTCCATCGTCTTCGCGTGGAACGCCAGGTAGAGCGTGACCATGCCGGCCAGCAGGAACGTCATCGTCAGCACCGAGGTGCCGGTCCAGTCAGAGGTGATGAACCAGTACGCGGGGGCGACCAGCGCGAAGAAGATCGCGGCGATCGCGAAGATCCAGGCCTCGGACTTCATCAGGCGTTGCCCTCCGGGTCGTTGTTGCGGTCGCGCAGCATCTCCTCGCGGCCCTCCATGTCGGGTGCGTCGGCCGGTCCGCCGACGCGCGCCATCTCGTTGTCCTCGAGCTCGATCGCGGCCACCTCGGGGTGGTGCAGGTCGAACGCCGGCGACTCCGAGCGGATCCGCGGGATCGTGACGAAGTTGTGGCGCGGCGGCGGGCAGCTGGTCGCCCACTCCAGCGAGCGTCCCCAGCCCCACGGGTCGTCGGTGTTGACCAGCGGCGAGCGGCGCGAGATGTAGACGTTGTAGAGGAACGGCAGCGTCGAGGCGCCGAGCAGGAACGCACCGATCGTGGAGACCTGGTTGAGCGTCTGGAACCCGTCACCGGGCAGGTAGTCGGCGTAGCGCCGCGGCATGCCCTCGACGCCGAGCCAGTGCTGCACCAGGAACGTGGTGTGGAAGCCCACGAACAGCAGCCAGAAGTGCACCTTGCCGAGCCGCTCGTCGAGCATCCGGCCGGTCATCTTGGGCCACCAGTAGTAGAAGCCGGCGAACATCGCGAACACCACGGTGCCGAACACGACGTAGTGGAAGTGCGCCACCACGAAGTAGGAGTCGGACACGTGGAAGTCCAGCGGCGGGCTGGCCAGGATGACGCCCGTCAGACCACCGAAGAGGAAGGTCGTGAGGAAGCCGATCGACCAGAGCATGGGCGTGTCGAACGAGATCGACCCGCCCCACATCGTCCCGATCCAGTTGAAGAACTTGACTCCTGTTGGTACGGCGATCAGGAACGTCATGCCGGAGAAGAAGGGCAGGTCCACGGCGCCGGTGACGAACATGTGGTGGGCCCAAACCGCGACCGAGAGGATCGCGATGCCGAGCGTCGCGCCGACCAGGCCGATGTAGCCGAAGATGGGCTTGCGGCTGAAGACCGGGAGGATCTCGGTCACGATGCCGAAGAACGGCAGCGCGATGATGTAGACCTCGGGGTGGCCGAAGAACCAGAACAGGTGCTGCCACAAGATCGCGCCG
Organism: Nocardia sp. 149-1B; assembly: GCF_057747975.1. Taxonomy (NCBI): domain Bacteria; kingdom Bacillati; phylum Actinomycetota; class Actinomycetes; order Mycobacteriales; family Nocardiaceae; genus Nocardia; species Nocardia sp. 149-1B. The sequence continues at coordinate 1,640,227 of NZ_CM173233.1, read as the reverse complement.
CCGTGGGCGGTGTCGAACACGTGGGCGCCGAGCAGACGGTCGGCCTCGAGCGAGAGCAGCGCGCCGGCGAGCACGGGGAACGCGATCAGCACCAGCATGCTGGTGACCAGCGTGTTCCAGACGAAGATCGGCATCCGGAACATCGTCATGCCGGGCGCGCGCATGCAGATGATCGTGGTGATGAAGTTGACCGCACCCAGGATCGTGCCGAGACCGGCCATCCACAGGCCCATGATCCACAGGTCCCCGCCGACGCCCGGCGAGCGGACCGCGTCGGAGAGCGGGGTGTAGGCGAACCAGCCGAAGTCGGCGGCGCCCGAGGGGGTCAGGAACCCCGAGGCGGCGATCAGGCCGCCGAACAGGAACAGCCAGTAGCTGAACATGTTCAGGCGCGGGAACGCCACGTCGGGCGAGCCGATCTGCAGCGGCATGATCACGTTGGCGAAGCCGAAGAACAGCGGCGTCGCGAACAGCAGCAGCATGATCGTGCCGTGCATCGTGAACAGCTGGTTGTAGACCTCGTCGTTGACGATCTGCATGCCCGGGTAGGCCAGCTCGGAGCGGATCAGCATGGCCATCAGGCCGCCGATCATGAACCACGCGAACGACGTGCCGAGGTAGAGCTTGCCGATCAGCTTGTGGTCGGTCGTCGTGAAGATCCGGGCGAGCTGCTCACCCAGCCGGGGACGTGCCACGACGGCGGTCGGGTGCGGAGCGGTGGCGGTCACTTGCCTTCTCCCTCAGGTGCCTCGTCCAGCCCCACCTGGGTGCTGGAGCTCTCCCCGCCGAGCAGCGGGGTGTCGGAGGTGGCTCCGGCGTCCTGCAGCTGCTGCAGGTAGGCCTCGTAGTCGGACTTGCTGACGACCCGGACGTGGAAGAGCATCCGCGAGTGGTAGACCCCGCAGAGCTCGAAGCATCGGCCGTCGAATGTGCCGGTGCGGGTCGGGGTGATCTCGTAGTGGTTGACCCGGCCCGGGACGACGTCCATCTTCATGAGGAACGCCGGCACGCTCAGGTCGTGGATCACGTCGGGCGAGTGCAGGTTGAACCGCGTGGTCTCGCCCACCGGCAGCACGAGCGTCGGGATGTACGACGCGGTGCCGGCCTCGTAGACGTAGGAGGAGTACGGGAACTTGTCGTCGGTCGCGTCGTCGTTGGCGGACACGTCCTGGTCGCCGATGCCGTAGTTGAACGTCCACGACCACTGCTGGCCGACGACCTCGATGGTGTTGTCGACCGGGAGGTCGTCGTTGAGGACGGCGTTCTGGGTGTCGACGGTCTTCGCGAAGAAGACGATCACCATGATGATCGGGGCGATCGTGTAGAAGATCTCCAGCGGCAGGTTGTAGCGCGTCTGGACCGGGATCTCGTCCTCGCTGCGACGGCGGAAGCGCCAGATCGAGTAGAAGATCAGGCCCCACACGATCGCACCCGTGATGAGCGCGGCGATCCAGGCGCCCTGCCACAGGTTGAGGATGTGCTCACCCTGCTCGGATGCCGGATCCGGCATCGCCAAGCGCTTCCACTCACCCTCGGTATCGGACGAGCAGCCACCCAGCACCAGCACAGCGGCACCCATCGCGGCCAGACCGGTCACCCGGCGGACGTTCCCGCGGTTGCCGGCCGTGCGCTTGGGGAGTTGCAGACTCAACGCCTGAGCCTCTCTCTCAACGAACACGGATGAGCGGAACCTTATCGGAATCCCAGGACCTAATGCCCCCTGGGGGGGCCCTGGCGCGGACACATGTCCCGGGACCTTGTGCCCGCCGACTGCTCACGGAGTACCCGCGGGTAGTCCCACCAGCCCCGGTGCGCCCGGACGGATAGGTTCGGCTACGTGACCAGCGCCGAACCTCCGGGCACGTCCCACCGCCCGGTCTACCTCGACTCGGCCTCCGCCGAGCCGCTCCATCCGGCCGCGCGCGACGTGCTGCTCGCGGCGTTCGAGCGGGGGTACGCCGACCCGCGGCGGCTGCACGGGCCGGCGCGCGACGCCCGCCTGCTGCTGGACAACGCCCGTGCGGTCGTCGCCGAGTGCCTCGAGGTGCGTCCCGACGAGGTCACGTTCACGTCCTCGGGCACCGAGGCGGTCCACCGGGGCCTGCTCGGGCTGCGCCGCGGCCCCGGAGCCCGGATCGGGTACGCCGACGTCGAGCACTCCGCGGTCGTGCACGCGGTTCGCTGGGCCGGCACCGATCCGGTCGCGGCTCCGGTCGACCGGCTCGGCCGGGTCGACCCGGCGGGCTTCGCCGGCGCTGACGTGGTCGCGCTGCAGAGTGCCAACCACGAGGTCGGCACCCTCCAGCCGGTCGACGAACTCCGGCTGGACGCCGGCGTACCGCTCTTCGTCGACGCCTGCGCGTCGATGGGCCGCGTGCCGCTGCCCACCGGGTGGGACGTCCTGGCGGGTTCGGCCCACAAGTGGGGCGGCCCGGCCGGTGTCGGCGTGCTGGTGGTCCGCAAGGGCGCTCGGTGGGTCAACCCGTTCCCGGCCGACGACCGGGTCGACGAGCGCGCGAGCGGCTTCGAGAACGTCCCCGCGGCCCTGGCTGCCGCGGCCGCCCTCCAGGCCGTGGTGGCCGAGCGCGACACCGTGAGCGCGCGCCAGCGCGCCCTCGTCGACCGGATCCGGGCCGCGGCGGCGGCGATCCCCGACGTCGAGGTCGTCGGCGAACCGGTCGACCGGCTCCCCCACCTGGTCACGTTCTCCTGCCTGTACGTCGACGGCGAGGCCCTGGTCACCGAGCTCGACCGTCGTGGCTACGGCGTGGCCAGCGGCTCGGCGTGCACCGCCTCGACCCTGACGCCCAGCCGGGTGCTGCAGGCGATGGGCGTGCTCACCCACGGCAACCTGCGGGTCTCGCTGACCCGTGACACGACCGAGGCGGACGTCGACGGGTTCCTCGAGGTCCTCCCGGGCGTGGTGCGCGACATCCGTGCGGAGGCGGGGCTGTGACGCCGGCCGAGCTCGAGCTCGACTGCCGGGGGATGCTCTGCCCGTTGCCGGTCATCGAGCTGGGCAAGCGGATCGGCGAGGTGGCCGTCGGGGGCCTGGTGGCCGTGGCCACCGAGGACGTCGCGGCCCGCACCGACGTGCCCGCGTGGTGCCGGATGCGCGGTCAGGAGTACGTCGGCGAGGAGCCCGCCCTCGACGGGACGCCGCGCTACCTGGTCCGCAGGGTCAGCCCCTGACGACCGCGCCGGCGGTCAGGCGAGCGCCTTGAGGAACGGGGCCACGTCGTCGGCCGCCTCGGCCCCGTAGGAGTGCTCGAGACGCTCCAGGAACTGGGTCGGCGTGAAGCCGTACTCCTGGGTGCCGACGGTCTCCACGACGTACGCCGCGAGCACGCACCCCACCTGCGCGGACCGCTCGAGCCCGACGTCCCACGCCATCCCGGCGAGGAACCCGGCCCGGAAGGCGTCGCCGACCCCGGTCGGCTCGACCCGCGGGACGTCCTTGGCGGCCGGGAGCTCGATCGGCTCCTCGCCCTCACGGGTGATCCGGACGCCGTCCTTGCCGAGCGTGGTGACCTGGATGCCGACCCGGGAGAGGATCTCGGCCGACGTCCAGCCGGTCTTCTGCTCGATCATGTGGGACTCGTACTCGTTGGAGAACAAGATCGCGGCCCCGTCGATGAGCGGCCGGATCAGGTCGCCCTCGCCGAACGCCAGCTGCTGGCTGGGGTCGGCGATGAACGGGTAGCCGCGCTGGCGGCACTCCTCGGTGTGGCGCAGCATCCCGTCGGGGTCGTCGGCGCCGATCAGGACGTACTCGGGCGCGCCCTCGCGGTTCGCGATGGGGGCCAGCTCGATCAGCCGGGCCTCGCTCATCGCGCCGGGGTAGAACGACGCGAACTGGGCCATCGTGACGTCGGTGGTGCACACGAAGCGCGCGGTGTGCCGGGTCTCGGAGATCCGCACGTGCGAGCAGTTCACGCCGTGCCGCTCCAGCCACGAGCGGTAGTCGCCGAAGTCCTCGCCGGCGGCCCCGACCAGCACCGGCCGCAGGCCGAGCTGGCCCAGGCCGAAGCACATGTTGGCCGCCACTCCCCCGCGCCGGATCTCCAGGTCCTCGACCAGGAAGGAGACCGAGAGCTTGTCCAGCTGCTCGACCACGAGCGAGTCGGCGAACTTGCCCTGGAAGCTCATCAGGTGGTCGGTGGCGATGGAGCCCGCGATCAGCAGAGACATGACGCGAACACTACTAACTGGTACTCCTGCTGGTACCCGGCAGTAGCCCCTACCGTCGAGAACATGACCCCTGAGCAGACCCCTGGACGCCTGGCCTACGACGAGCTCGCGACCCCGGCCGAGATGAGCCGCGACTGCCAGGCGGTGCGCGCCGCGCTGCGGCCGGCTCCGTCGATCCACTACGCCGACTTCCCCCGCGAGGTCCCCAAGCGCGGCGAGATCGAGTTCTCCGCGGCCGCCGCCCGGCTGGCCGGTGCCCTCAACCTCCAGCTCGACGGCGACTCCTGACCGCTGGCCGAGCTGCCCGCCGGTGGTCGAACTGCCCGCCGGTGGTCGAGCTTGTCGAGACCCCCGCAGCCCACGTAGGGCCTCCAGACGCACATCAGCCCCGGACCTGATCGGTCCGGGGCTGATCTGTCAGTTCAGGTTGCTTCTCGGCTCACCGGGTCTCGACACGCCGGTCGCGGCTTCGTTCCTCAGCCGCGCGGCTTGCTCGACCACCATCAGCAAGTCCGCTGACGCGTCCTTGCTCAGTGGAAGCTGTCGCCGCAGGCGCAGGATCCCGTGGCGTTGGGGTTGTCGATCGTGAAGCCCTGCTTCTCGATCGAGTCCACGAAGTCGATCATCGCGCCGTTGAGGTAGGGCACGCTCATCCGGTCGACGACGACGGACACGCCGTCGAAGTCGGTGACGACGTCGCCGTCGAGGCTGCGCTCGTCGAAGAACAGCTGGTAGCGGAGTCCGGAGCAGCCGCCGGGCTGCACGGAGATGCGCAGCGCGAGGTCGTCGCGGCCCTCCTGCTCGAGGAGGCTCTTCACCTTCGTGGCCGCCACGGGGCTCAGGTTGATCTGGTCCGTGCGGCGCTCGGTGGTGGTCTCGACCTGCTCGGTCATGTGGGGTTCTCCCAAGGTCGGTGGAAGGGGCGTTGCTGGATCAACTACTTCTTCAATGGTCGCACACGGCCGGTTATTCCGGACATCAACGTGACCAGGTCCTCGCGACCCGTTCCGCGAGGTCGGCGAGCGCTCCCGCGGGGTCTCCGAAGGCACGCTCCTCCCCCATCAGCTCCACCAGGGAGTACGCCGACTCGATGCCCAGCGCCCGCATCTCCCGGGACCCCACCAGCACCTGCCCGGCCAGCGCCACGCACGGACGCACCGCCTCCGCCGCGATCTCGGCGACGCCGTAGGGCACCTTGCCCGAGCGGCTGGAGAAGTCGAACGCACCCTCGCCGGTGACGACCAGGTCGGCCGCCCGCGCCCGCCGCGGCAGCTCCACGGCGTCGGCCACCAACCCGATGCCCGGTTCGCGGGTCGCACCGAGGAGCAGCAGCGCGAACCCGACCCCGCCGGCGGCGCCGGCGCCCTTCGTCAGCGCCACCCGGCGGTCCGTGGCGACCGCGAGCTCCTCGAGCCACCCGTCGAGCACCGGCAGCCGGTCCTCGGGGATGCCCTTCTGGGGCCCGAAGACCTTCGTCGCACCGAACAAGCCGGCCAGCGGGTTGTCGACGTCGGTCGCGGCGACGATCGGCAGGTCGAAGGCCGGCACCTCGACCCGAGTGACGCCGGCCAGGCCGGCGACGCCGGCGTCGAGGGGCCGGTCCGCGGTCGCACCGAGCGCGGCGAGCAGCCCGGCGCCTCCGTCGTTGGTCCCGCTCCCGCCGAGCCCGACCACCACCCGCTGCGCCCCGGCGTCGGCGGCGGCCAGCAGCAGCTCCCCGACGCCGTACGTCGTGGCCGACTCGGCCCCCTCACCGCCGGTCAGGTGCAGGCCGCACGCCTGCGCGGCCTCGACGTACGCCGTGCCGCCGGCGAGCAGCAGGGTCGCCGGGGTGGGCGCCCCGTGCGGGCCGCGCACGGTGACCGCGAGGAGCTCGCCGCCCAGCGCTGCGTGCAGCACGTCCACGAACCCGGGACCGCCGTCGGCCATCGGAGCCAGGTCGAGCTCGTCGGCCGGCGCGTGGCGCCGCCAACCGGTCGCGATCGCGTCGGCCGCCTCGACCGCGGTCAGCGTTCCGGCGAACTTGTCGGGGGCGACCAATATGCGCATGCGCCCATCCTCCCTGGTTCGTAGGGTCGACCGCGTGAGCAGTACTGGAAGTGACCTGGTCATCCGCCCGATGACGGCCGAGGACGTGCCGGCAGCCGAGCGGGTCAGCGACGCGGGGTTCTTCGAGCTCGACACCCGGATGCGGCGTCCCGGCGAACCGGAGCCCGAGCACCGGTCCGGGGCGCACCTGGCGGTGTGGCTCGAGCGGACGCGGCACCTCGTGCAGACCGACCCCGGCGGCTGCTGGGTCGCCGAGGACCGCAGCGGCATCGTCGGCATGGCCACGTCGTTCCGGCGCGAGACGCTGTGGTGCCTCGCGACGTACGCCGTGCTGCCCGGGCGCCAGGGCCAGGGCATCGGCAAGCCTCTGCTGGCCGCGGCGATGCAGCACGGGCGGTCGTGCACCCGCGGCATGCTCTCGGCGTCGTCGGACCCCGCTGCGGCGCGGGTCTACCACCAGGCCGGGTTCGACCTGCACCCGCAGATGTACCTGACCGGCGCCGTGGACCGCACGGCGATCCCGGTCGTGGAGAAGGTCCGCGACGGCAGCGGCTCCGACGTCGACCTGATGAACTCCCTGGACCGCGCGGCCCGCGGCGCGGGCCGCGGCTCCGACCACGAGCTGATGCTGCGCACGTGGCGGCTGCTGGTCTCGGACACCTCGACCGGGTCGGGCTACGTCTACCTCAACGAGCGCGGCGTGCCGGCGCTGCTGGCTGCCTCGAACCGGCGTACGGCGACCCGGCTGCTCTGGGCCGCACTCGCCGAGGGCCCCGAGCACACCACGGTCAGCCACCTCACGCCCGCCAACCAGTGGGCGCTGGACGTGGGGATCACGGCCCGTCTGGAGCTCCGCCAGGAGGGATATCTCGCGCTGCGCGGGATGAAGCCGCCCGCGCCGTACGTTCACAACGGTGCACTGCTCTGAGTGTTCTCCACGGGGCCTCGCTGCCGCGAGGACCGGGCTCGACAAATAGGATGGCTCCCATGACGACCGTCGACCTCCCGCTGCTGCCGCTCGGCCGTGGCACCGACCTCACCAGCGAGCGTGGCGTCGAGTGCCCCGGTGACCTGCCGGCAGCATCCGACCCGGCCCTCGTGGCGCGCGCCCGCGCCGCCAAGGACACGCTGGGCGACCGGGTGTTCGTGCTGGGCCACCACTACCAGCGCGACGAGGTCATCCAGTTCGCCGATGTCACCGGCGACTCGTTCAAGCTCGCCCGGGACGCGGCCGGCCGGCCCGACGCCGAGTTCATCGTGTTCTGCGGCGTGCACTTCATGGCCGAGTCCGCCGACATCCTGACCGGCCCCGACCAGCAGGTGATCCTGCCCGACCTCGCGGCCGGCTGCTCCATGGCCGACATGGCTCGACTGACCCAGGTCGAGATGGCCTGGGAGGCGATGACCGCCGCCGGGATCGCCGACTCCGTCGTCCCGGTCACCTACATGAACTCCTCCGCCGACATCAAGGCGTTCTGCGGCCGCAACGGCGGCGTCGTGTGCACCTCGAGCAACGCCGAGGTGGCCCTGGAGTGGGCGTTCGCCCAGAAGGCCGACGCCCCCGGCGGCGCCAAGGTGCTCTTCCTGCCCGACCAGCACCTGGGCCGCAACACGGCGGTGCAGAAGATGGGCTACTCCGTCGACGACTGCGTGGTCTGGGACCCGCACCTGCCCGGTGGCGGCCTGACCACCGAGCAGCTGCGCGACGCGACGATGATCCTCTGGAAGGGCCACTGCTCCGTGCACGGCCGCTTCTCCCCCGAGGTCGTCGACGAGCTCCGGTCGACGATCCCCGACGTGCAGATCCTGGTGCACCCCGAGTGCCGCCACGAGGTGGTCCTCAAGGCCGACCTCGTCGGGTCCACGGAGTTCATCATCAAGACGATCGAGGCCGCGCCCGCGGGCTCGAGCTGGGCGATCGGCACCGAGCTCAACCTCGTCAAGCGGCTCGCCGCCGCCCACCCGGACAAGAACATCTCGTTCCTCGACAAGACCGTCTGCTACTGCTCGACGATGAACCGCATCGACCTGCCCCACCTGGTGTGGGCGCTCGAGTCGCTGGTGGCGGGAACGGTCGTCAACCGGATCGAGGTCGACCCCGAGACCGAGAGGTTCGCGCTGGTGGCGCTCGAGCGGATGCTGGCCCTGCCGGGCAAGACCCACAAGGACTGACCGGGCCCGGTCAGCCTCGATCGCAGCTCACGCGGGCAGCTCGAACCAGGCACAGGTGCCGCCGTACGCCGCGTCCGTCAGGCCGATCCGTCCGCCGTGCGCCTCGACGATCCGCCGGCTGGCGTCGGGTACGACGACCGGTGCGTCCTCGTGGAGCACGACGTTGCACATCGAGTCCTCGCGCGCGCAGATCGAGGCCTCGAACCCGTGCGTCGCGATCTGGTACTGCGCCGTGTCCGTGATCAGGTTGATCGTGGCCATCGGCACCCGGGCCAGCTGCGCCGCGATCTCGACCAGGGCCAGCAGGTCGGGCCGCGGCGACTCGGTCAGGACGAGGTACTTGCCGATCTCAGCGACGCGGGGCGCGTCGAGGTCGGTGGTCGTCACGTGCTCAGGCCCCCGAGATCGGTCCGGTTCTCCCCCGGCAGCCAATCTGGTACGGGCCACCACGGCGACCTCCGGTCCGTCACCGCGGGAACGTGACCGGCGCACCTCCCGGGCCGGAGCGGCCGGTCCCGAACCCCGACCCGAACCCCGACCCGAAGCTGCCGAGGCCGGTGCCGCTGCTGTCCCCGGTCGGGACGTCGGCGCCCAGATCGGCCACGACCACCTCGTCACCCGCCGACAGGCCGTCGGCGATCTCGATGGTCGTGGCACCCACCAGTCCGGTGGTCACCCGGGTCGTGGTGGCCCTGCCGTCGCGCAGCACGGTCACCGAGCCGTCGCGCACCGCCGAGGCCGGCACCGAGACGACGTCGGCGGCAGTGCCGACCACGACGTCGACGGTCGCGGTCGCCCCTGATGGCAGAGAGAGTCCCCGGCGAGCGAGGGTGATCGTGACCGGATACGTGGTCTCCCCGGTCGAGGTGTCCGGGATCGCGCCGATCGCACTCACCCGCGCGGCGTACGACCGGGCCGCCCCCGCAGGCCTCACGACGGCCCGCTGGCCGACCTCGAGCTCGCGCACCTGGGTACCGGTCACCGCGACCTTGACGGTCGTGGATCCGGGCGCCACGACGGTCGCGACCGCGGCACCCGCGGCCACCGTGTCGCCCACCGCCACGGCCATCGCGGCCACCCGGCCGGCCTGGGGAGCCCGGACGGTCGCCGCGCGCAAGGACTGCTGCGCCCCGACCAGGTCGGCCCGGGACTGGTCGATCGTCGCCTGGTCGCGGGCCAGGGTGGCGGCGGTGACGGTGACCGTCGGCGACTGACCTGCCGACTGGGCCGACTGGGCCGACTGCTGCGTTGCCTGTTGCGTTGCCTGTTGCGTTGCCTGTTGCGTTGCCTGTTGCGTTGCCTGCTGGGCGGGCTGGTCGGTGCTGGTCTGCGCCATGGACGCGATGGCCGCGGTGAGCGTCGTGGTCAGGTCGTCCAGCGCGCTCTGCAGCGCGTCCTGGGCCGTCGCGACCGCGTCCTGGGCCGTCTGGACTGCGGTCAGCGCCGTCGCGCACGCATCGTCGGCCGGGTCCGGGGACGATGACGCGCTCGGCTCGGCGCCCGGGTCCGTCTCGACGGGCTGGTAGGCGCCGGCGCAGGCCTGCACCTGGGCGGCGAGCGCGACCTTCGCGTCCGCGATCGCCCCGGAAGCAGCCGACTGCGCCGCGGTCACCGCCTGCTGCTGGGCGGCCAGGGCCGCCAGTGCGTCGGGCGCGTCCGGAGCGCCGGCGTCCGTCGGGGCCGCACTCGGCGACGTCTGGCCCGACGTCTGACCGGACGGCTGGCTGGGCGTCTGGCTGGACGTCGAGGAGCTCACGGTCTCGGTCTGGGCGTCCTCGTCCGCCTCCAGCTGCGCCCGGGCCGCGGTCAGGTCCGCACGCGCCCGGTCGACGGCCGTGCGCAACGTCCGGCGGTCCAGCCGCGCCACCACCTCACCGGCCCGCACGCGCTCGCCGACCTCCACCGGCACGGCCGCGACGGTGCCTCCGGTGCCCACCTGCAGGTCGCTGGTCCCCGACTGCCCCAGGGTGCCCGCGAGGGCCAGGGTCTGCTCGATGTCGGCGACGCGCGCGACGGCGGTGCGGTACGACGCGTCCGTGCCGGCCCCGGCGTACGCGGCGTACCCACCGCCCACGAGCCCGACGACCGCGACGACCGCCAAGCCCCGCCGGAGACGGCGGCCGCGCACGGACGTCATCGCTCCCCCTGCGGACCCGAGGCGGACATCCGCACCCCGCACTCGCCATCCACCGGGTCGGTGATGCTGATCTGGTCGGCGGCAACCGCGCCGGTCGAGTCCGCCTCACCGCTCGCAGCCACGCAGCGCCCGACCTCCAGCGCAGCGGCATCGGCCTGAGCCATCCGGGTGTAGGTCGTCGCACCGCTCACCACGACCTCGACCGAGGTGGCGTCCTGCGAGCCCGGTGTCACGGCTGACACCGTGAAGCCGTCCGCGGTCACCGCCACGACCTCGCCCATGGTGCCGCCTGCCCGCATCGGCATGTCGCTGGGCATGTCGCTGGGCATGTCGCTGGGCATGTCGGTCGGCCGCTCCCCCGAACCTCCCTGCTGCGGACCGCCGCCGGACCCACCGCCGAACCCACCGCCGCACCCGCCGTCGGTGGCCTCGGTGATCCGCACCGCGGTCGCCTGGACGGGCTCGCCGTCACCGGCGGCGGTGTCGGACTCGATCATCACGCAGGAGCCCACGGTGGCGTCGGCACGGGTCGCCTTCACCTGCTCGGTGAACGCGGTCGTGGCCGTCCAGGTGACGGCGACCTGGCCGGAGGTGGCGCTCTGCACCTGCAGGGTCTTCCCACTGATCGCCGCGATCTCGCCCGAGGCACCTGGTATCACCGCGCCCGGCCCCGTCTGCCCCGCCGTGGCGCCGCCCGTTGGCCCGCCCGCGGTCCCGGGGTCATCGGCGGCGGTCGCGCCGTTTCCGCCGCAGGCGGCGAGCGAACCGATCAGCAGCGCCGCAGAGGCCACGGCGAGGCCGGATCGGGCTGGGGTCCGGAAGGGGTTCCGGCGAGGGTTCATGGTGAGGACCTTTCGAGGTGTCATTCGCTGCGCAGGGCGTCGATCGGGGTGAGGCGGGCGGCTCGGCTGGCGGGGTAGACCCCGAAGCCGATGCCCAGGGCCAGGGCCGTCGCGATCGCGCCGAGCGTGGCGACGGCGGAGACCGCGACCGGTTGGTCGATGAGGCCGGGCAGCAGCTGGGCGCCGAGCACGCCCAGGCCGACGCCGAGGATCCCGCCGGCCAGGCCCAGCACGGAGGCCTCGACCAAGAACTGTCGGCGGATCACGCGTGGGGTGGCGCCGAGTGCTTTGCGCAGGCCGATCTCACGGACCCGCTCGGTCACCGAGACGAGCATGATGTTCATGACGCCGATGCCCCCGACGAGCAGCGAGATCGCCGCGATCCCGCCGAGCAGCACGGTCAGGGTCCGGTTCGTGGAGTTGGCGGTCTCGACCAACGAGTCCTGGGTGGAGATGCTGAAGTCGGCGTCGCTCTCGGCGACCCCGTGCAGGTTCATCAGCAGCGCCTGCACCTCCTGGTACGCCGCGCTCAGGGTCCCGGCCGAGGCCGCCTCGACGTAGATCGTCGAGACCGACGACCCGCTGGCCCCGGTGACCTGCTTGGCGGTGCCGATGGGCATCACCGCGACGTCGTCCTCGGTGCCGCCGCTGGACGACGAGCCGGTCGAGGCGAGGACCCCGATGACCGTGAGCGAGGTGCCGTCGACGGTGACCGTCTGACCGACCGGGCTGCCGAAGGAGAACAGCTCGCTGGCGGTGTCCGGGCCGAGCACGACCACGTCGGCCGCTTGCTCGACCTCGGCCTCGGTGAAGAACCGGCCCGAGGACAGCTCGCGGGCGCGGACGCCGAGCCAGGACGTCGTCGTACCAGCGACCGAGGTGGACCAGTTGGTCTCCCCCGCTGCGAGCGAGACCGAACCGGACGTGGTCGGCGCGACTGCCGCCGCGTCCGGTACGACGGTCTCGTCGGCGATCGCGTTGGCGTCCTGGAGAGTGAGGGTCGAGGCCGACCCGAAGCCACCGCGGACGCCTGAGGAGTCGGTGCTGCTGCCCGGCGAGACGATGAGCAGGTTGCTGCCGAGGGCGCTGATCTGGTCCTTCACCTGGTCCTGGGCGCCCTGGCCGAGCCCGACGGTGAGGATCACCGACGAGATCCCGATGACGATGCCGAGCATGGTCAGTGCCGAGCGCAGCCGGTGCGCCCGCACCGCCTCGATGCCGGCGCGCAGGGTCTCCAGCCAGGTCACCGGGCGACCTCCACTCGCTCGTCGGAGGTGATCCGTCCGTCGCTGATCACCAGTCGCCGTCCGGCACGGCCAGCGACGTCGTGCTCGTGGGTGATCAGCACGATCGTCCGGCCCGCGGCGTTCAGCTCGTCGAACAGGTCGAGCACGTCGGCGGTGGAGGACGAGTCGAGGTTGCCGGTGGGTTCGTCGGCCAGGATGATCGCCGGCTCGGTCACCAGTGCCCGCGCGACGGCGACGCGCTGCTGCTGGCCACCGGAGAGCTCGCCGGGCCGGTTGTCGACGCGGTCGGCCAGGCCCACCCGGGCGAGTGCGGCGTGAGCCCGCTCGCGGCGCTCGACCCGCCCGGCGCCCGCGTACACCAGCGGCAGCTCGACGTTGCGCCACGCGGGCAGCGTCGCGAGCAGGTTGAACTGCTGGAACACGAAGCCGATCCGGCGGTTGCGCACCTCCGCGAGCTGCGCCTCGGTCATCACCGACACGTCCTCGCCGGCGAGCAGGTAGGTGCCCTCGGTGGGCACGTCCAGACAGCCCAGCACGTTCATCAGCGTCGACTTGCCCGATCCGGAGGGACCCAGGACCGCGACGTACTCCCCGGACGCGATCCGGATGTCGATCCCCCGGAGCGCCTCGAACTCCAAGCTGCCCGAGCGGTAGGTCTTGCGGACCCCGTCCAGCTCGATCGTGCTCACTGGCCGGGGCCGATCATCGCGGGGCCACCCTGTTGCCCGCCCTGCAGCTGTCCCATGTCGGGCAGGCCGCCCTCGCCGAACCGGTTCTCCTGCGAGCCGCCGCTGGTGCCGGTCGGGCTGAAGGTGGGGATCTCGACGACGTCCCCGGCGGCGAGCCCCGAGGTGATCTCGGTCGACATGCCGTACGCCGTGCCGACCTCGACCGGGGTCTTCACTCCGGCCCCGTCGACGACCACCGTCACGTAGGTCGCACCGTCCTCGTCGGTCTGGAGCGCGCGACTGGGGACCGTGAGGACGTCGGTGCGCTGCTCGACCACGATCGAGGCGTCGGCCGACGTCCCGGCGTACAGATCGGTGCGCCGGCCGGTCACCTCGATCGTCACCGGGAAGACCGCGGCTCCGCTGCTGCTCGTCTGGGCGACCAGTCCGACCGAGGAGACCGTGCCGTAGACGGTCTCGGTCACGCCGGTCGGGGTGATCTCTGCCTGGAGCCCCTTCTTCAGCTGCTTCACGTCGCTGCTCGCGACGGTCGCGTCGACGAGGTAGCGCCCCGTCGACACCAGCATCACGGCACTCGTGCTCGTGGAGCCCGTGGCTGTCGGGTCGGTGCCGGACGAACCGCCGACCACGTCGCCGACGCTGAGGTCCAGGGAGGCGACGGTGCCGGCGATCGTGGCTCGCAGTGTCGCGTCGGCGACCGACTGCTTCGCCTCGGTCAGCGTCGCCCGAGCGGCCACGATCGCGGCCTGGTCCGCGGCGAGCTGAGTGTCCGAGGCGTCGGCTTCCTCGTCGTCGTCGAGCTGGGAGTACGCCGCCGCCAGCCCGGCCGCCGCCGCGGTGCGGTTGGCCACCAGCGCGGCGGCGTCCACCCGAGCGAGGGCCTGGCCCTTGGTGACGCGGTCACCCTCCGCGACGTACACGTCGGCGACCGTGCCGCTGACCTCGAAGTCCAGGTCGGCGCTGTGCCGGGGCTCGATGGTCCCCGAGGCGGTCACGGTCTCCTTCATCGTCGACGCCGACACCGTGTACGTCGCCGGCTCGCTCGCCGCCGAGGAGCCACGCGTCATCAGCCAGGCGCCACCTCCCCCGGCGGTCGCGAGCACGAGAGGGACGACGAGCCAGGCGCGGCGCCGGCCGCGGAGCGAGATCCACACGGCCAGGACTCTGGATGTCGGGGCTGTGGCGGGCGTGGGGTCTCCCTGTGGGACACCTGTGCAGGCCGCGCATCCAGAACGCCCTGGAGCCGGCCTCAGCAGGCGGCGCTACGCTCGGCCGGCACCTGTATGAGCTCAGACCGACGCCTCGGTGTCGAGGCGATACCTCCAGCTACCTGACAAGAGGGGCGTCATGGCAACTCCGAGTCCCGGCTACTCGATCACGGTCCGGATGGAGGTGCCCTCCTCCGCACGGGCCACCGGAGACGTGGTCGCCGCGGTCACCGGCGCCGGCGGCTCGGTCACCGCACTCGACGTGGCCGAGTCCCTCGCGGACCGACTCGTGGTCGACGTCAGCTGCGACGCCTCGGACGCAGATCACGCCGACGTGATCACCGCGGCGCTCAACCGCGTCGACGGTGCGACGGTCCACAAGGTCAGCGACCGCACCTTCCTGCTGCACCTCGGGGGCAAGCTCGAGGTCATGCCGAAGGTGCCGCTCAAGCACCGTGACGACCTCTCGCGTGCCTACACCCCGGGGGTGGCGCGGGTGTGCCTGGCCATCGCGAAGAACCCGGAGGACGCCCGCCGGCTCACCATCAAGCGCAACACCGTCGCCGTGGTCACCGATGGCTCGGCGGTCCTGGGACTGGGCAACCTGGGGCCGGCCGCGGCCCTGCCGGTGATGGAGGGCAAGGCGGCACTGTTCAAGCAGTTCGCCGGCGTCGACGCGTGGCCGGTCTGCCTCGACACCCAGGACACCGAGAAGATCATCGAGATCGTGAAGGCGATCGCGCCGGTGTACGGCGGCATCAACCTCGAGGACATCGCCGCGCCGCGGTGCTTCGAGATCGAGGCGCGGCTGCGCGCGGAGCTCGACATCCCCGTGTTCCACGACGACCAGCACGGTACGGCGATCGTGGTGCTCGCCGCTCTCACCAACGCGCTGCGGGTCGTGGGCAAACAGCTCAGCGACGTACGTATCGCCGTCAGCGGAGTGGGAGCCGCCGGCCACGCGATCATCGAGCTGCTGCACGCCCAGGGCGCGACCGACATCGTCGCCTGTGGCCGGAGCGGCTCGGTGCACCGCGGGCAGGAGAACCTCGACCCGGCGCGACAGTGGATCGCCGACCACACCAACCAGCGCGGCTTCGACGGGCCGCTCGAGCAGGCCCTGGCCGGGGCGGACGTCTTCATCGGCGTCTCGGCGCCGGACCTGCTCACCGGCGACGACATCGCGACGATGGCCGACAACGCGATCGTCTTCGCGCTCGCGAACCCCGACCCGGAGGTCGACCCGGTCGCCGCAGGACAGCACGCCGCCGTGGTCGCGACCGGCCGCTCGGACTACCCCAACCAGATCAACAACGTGCTGGCCTTCCCGGGGTTCTTCCGCGGGATGCTCGATGCCGGCACCCACGAGATCACCCAGGAGGTCATGCTCGCCGCCGCGTCCGCGATCGCGGACGCCGTCTCCCCCTCGGAGCTCAACGCCAGCTACATCGTCCCCTCGGTCTTCGACCCCCGGGTCGCACTCGCCGTGGCCGACGCCGTGCGCGAGGCCGCGACAACGGCCTGACCCCGCTCGTCAGGCACGGGGCGCCTGATCTCGGCAGGCCTCCCTGACGGTCCTGCGGGCGTCCCGCCAGGCGATCCAGGCGGTGCGCACGCGCGGCGAGCGGACGGGCTCTCCGCGTCGGCGGGACCGGAGCTGGTCGACCAACCACTCCGGTGCACGAGCCTGGCCGACCGCCTCCGTCTTGGTCATCAGCCGGCCGGTCTCCAGCGTGTGCCGTCCGCGCGCCATGCCCGTGAGTCCCAGGTCGGCGATGACCGGGTCGAGCCAGATCCACGGTCTTCTCGCGGCCCAGGCCCAGTAGCCGCAGATCTCGGCTCGCGCTGCCGCGCGCAGGTCGTCATCGCTCATGGGCGGCAGTACGGCGGCCGGAGGCCGTCCGAGCTGCGCTGACCCGTGACGCACGAGCTCGGCGCGGACGACGCCCGACAGGGTCCGGCGTACCAGCACACCGTGTGTCCACGTGGGATGCAGTGCCGCCGGATCCACCATCGTGCGGTCATGGACGTAGATGCAGCCGAGGTCGGCGCCGGCAGCCGCGCCCCGGTCGATCTCCTCGTGGAGACGGACGAGGGCGGCTGCGCGGACGTCGTCGACCGGGCCGTCCACGATCGCGACGAGGTCCAGGTCGCTCACACCCGGCACGTAGTCCCCCGTGGCCAGGGAGCCCGCGATCCACAGGTCGGTCACCCAGCCGAGGCCGGCCAGGCGCTGGCCGAAGTCGACCACAGCCGAGGGCGCCACCGTCACGCCGCACAACCTAGCGACTCGGCCTGCGTCTGGGGGGACTCGACGACGCTCGCAGGCGGTTAGGGTGCGGGGGTGCGGCAGCGCCTTCTCGAGACGGCGGACCGGTGCGTGACACCGGTTCACCTCCCCGGGGCTACCCCGGGGGCCACCGGTACGTTCGGGCACTGCACCGCGCGCGAGGCGCTGCGCTGCAGGTGATCGCGCGCACGACGGGACAGGTCGAGCAGCGCTGCCGCACCCCCGCCCGCCCACCGCGCCCCTCCCTCGGTGAGACCCGATCTCGGGCGGGCGCTCGCCGCGGGCTTCCTCGCCGGCGAGTGGGGCCAGCAGTCGATGGAGGCGAGTGGTGCAGCCGTCCTGGGCCGTCGGCCGCCATGGTTGGCCCCGCTGGTGCGACAGACCCTGGAGGCGTACCCGCGGCCCCCGCACGACCGGCCCCGCGAGCTCGCCACGGTCGTCCTCCGCCTTCCCGCGGCCGCGAGGGCGAGACGCGCCCGACCAGTCGCACGGCCGGTGGCACCGACCCGCATGGTCACCAACCGGTGGCGCCTTCCGGTCCTCGACGACCTCGGCGACCTCGCGGACCTACTCGGGGTCAGCTCCTCGGAGCTCGAGTGGTTCTCCGACCCGCGCCACCTGGCACGCGCGGCCACCGACACCCCGTTGCAGCACTACCGGGTCGGTCACCGCGTCGCCGCGAGCGGAGCGATCCGCGTCCTCGAGGCCCCGAAACCACGACTGAAGACCCTCCAGCGCCTGCTCCTGGACGAGATCGCCGCACTGATCCCTCCGCACCACGCTGCCCGCGGCTTCCGTCCCGGCGGCTCCGTCCGGTCCTACGCCGCGCCCCACGCGGGCCGTGCCGTGGTGCTGCGCCTCGACCTGGAGTCGTTCTTCGCCTCGGTGACCGTCTCCCGCGTCTATGGCATCTGGCTCTCGGCCGGCTACCCCGAGCCGGTGGCGCACCGCCTCGCCGGGCTGGTCACCACCGTCCTGCCCCGTTCGCTCTGGCGCACGGTCCCCCGGCCCGCGGCGGACGACCTCCTGGACGCCCACTGGCGGCTGGGACGCCGGCTCGCCGCACCGCACCTGCCCCAGGGCGCACCCACCTCCCCCGCGGTGGCCAACCTCGCGGCGTACCGGCTCGACCTCCGGCTCACCGCCCTGGCCGAGTCGTGGGGCGGCCGCTACACCCGGTACGCCGACGACCTCGCGTTCTCGGGTGCGTCCGGGTGGGGCGTGCGCACCTCCAGGCTGCTCGAGGCCATCGAGGAGGTCGTGCGGGACGAGGGCTTCCGCCTCAACCCGCGCAAGACGGGAGTGATGCCTCGAGCAGGACGCCAGCGGCTGGCCGGGCTGGTCGTCAACGACCGCCCCCGGGTCGCCCGCGACGAGGTCGACCGGCTGCGCGCCATCCTCCACAACTGCCAGCGACACGGGCCCAGCACGCAGAACCGAGCCGACGTCTCGGCCTTCGAGGAGCACCTGCGCGGCCGCATCGCCTGGGTCTCCCAGCACGATCCCGTCCGCGGGGCCCGACTCCAGGCCACCCACGACGCCATCGACTGGAGCCGCTGACAGTCGTGCTGCTGCCCAGCCGCTGACAGCCCGAGCCGGGCAGCCGGCTACAGGCCCGGGGCACCCCACACCGCGAGCCAGCGGCCGAGGTCCTGCTCCATCGGGAGCTCGGCGGCAAGCGTGTCGCGCACCTGGATCTCGAGAAGGTTGTCGCGCTGCCGGCCGGAGCCGGGCTGGGGGGCGAAGGCGTAGAACGTGCCCTGCTTGTAGAGGTAGACCAGTCCTACCCGCCGCCCGGTGGCGTCGGCGAAGGGCACCAGCGAGCACAGCAGGCCGGTGCCGAATCCCTGCGCCTCCAACGCGGTGTTGACCGCGTGCAGGTCGGTGCACAGTCCGGCCGTGTCGGAGGGGTCGCGGTGGGCGACCAGCCAGGTGAAGCCGTACTCGTCGTGCGAGACCTGGACGTCGGGCGCGTCGGGGTCGGCGTCGAGCAGGGCGACGACGTCGTCCTGCGTCTGCTGGAAGGCGGCTCCCGTGGCGGCGCGGTAGCAGACCGAACCCTCACCGGTGGGCGTCAGCCCGATCGCGGTCTGAAGCGTGATGGCCGCGCTGGGCACGAGGAACAGCGAGTCGAGGTTCGCGGCCTTGGGCCGGCTCCGGCCGGCGATGACGTCCCAGAATCCCATGCGCTACGCCGCGGGCCGGCCGAGCTCGGCCTGGATCTTGGCGAGCTGCTCGAGGCGCTGCTCGAGCGTGGGGTGCGTCGAGGTCAGCGTCCGCAGGGAGACCCCACGGACGGCAGGGGCGATGAAGAACGCGTTCATCGCGCTCGCCTGGCGCAGGTCGCGCTGCGGGATCTGGTTGATCTCGCCGGTGATCTTCTGCAGCGCCGAGGCGAGCGCCTGCGGCTTCATCGTGAGGTAGGCGCCGGCCCGGTCGGCCGACAGCTCGCGGTAGCGCGAGAGCAGCTTGAGCAGCACGAAGCTCACGGCGTACGTCACCAGGCTGACCAGCAGCACGATCAGCCAGACCGGCACCCCGCCACTGTTGTTGTTGTCGCGGCGGCCGCCGCCGAAGAACGCGCCGTATTGCGCGCCGCGGGTGAGCATGCCCGCCACGATCCCGGCACTGGAGGCAACCGTCATCACCAGCACGTCGCGGTGGGCGACGTGGGAGAGCTCGTGGGCGAGGACACCCTCCAGCTCCTCGGCGTCCAGGCGTCGCAGGATGCCGGTGGTGACCACCACGACCGAGCGCTGGGGCGAGCGGCCGGTGGCGAAGGCGTTGGGCAGGTCGGTGTCGGCGATGCCGACTCGTGGCTTCGGCATGTCGGCCAGCGCGCAGAGGCGCTCGATCATGTCGTGAAGCTCGGGTGCCTGCTCCCGGCTGACCTCGCGCGCGCGCATCGCCTTCATCGCGACCGAGTCGGAGTTGTACCACTGGAACCAGACGATGCCGAGGCCGATGATCCCGATGAACGGCGCCCACCCGACGGGCATCACGGCGATGAGCACCACGATGAGCCCGACGAACAGGCCCCCCAGCAAGAACATCACCAGGGTCATCCGGGCGGTCAGCCCGGAGTCGCCGACAAAACGCGTACGTGCCATGTGTCCATTCTCCTCGGTGTCACCAAGGAGAACGGACGGGGATCAGGGCTGGTTCCCCTCGGTGGTCTCCGTGGCCGGCTCGGCCTCGAGGATCGCGCCGGTCTCGGCGGGCTCGATCGCCTGCGGGCTCGCCCCGGCCTTGAGCGCGGCCAGCTCGGCCTCGACATCGGCCTGGGAGCTCATCGCGTCGAGCTCGCGGGCGATGTCGTCGCCCGAGCTGACGGCACTGACGTCGTCGAGCGCACCGGAGGCGATCAGCTCGTCGATCGCCCCGGCCCGCGCCTGCATCTGCGCGGTCTTGTCCTCGGCACGCTGGATCGCCGCGCCGACGTCGCCCATCTCGTCACCGATGCCCGACATCGCCTCGTTGATGCGCGTCTGCGCCTCAGCGGCGGTGTACGTCGCCTTGATCGTCTCCTTGCGGGTGCGGAACGACTCGACCTTGGCCTGCAGCCGCTGCTGGGCGAGGGTGAGCTTCTCCTCCTCACCCTGGAGCTGGGCGTGCTGGGCCTTGAGGTCGGAGATCTGCGTGGTCAGCCCCGACTTGCGGGTCAGCGCCTCGCGGGCGAGGTCCTCACGGCTCATCGAGATGGCCTTCTGGGCCTGGTCCTGGAGCTTGGTGGACTGCTGCTCGAGCTGGTTGATCTGGAGCTCGACCCGCTTGCGGCTGGTCGCCACGTCGGCGACGCCGCGGCGCACCTTGGAGAGCAGCTCGAGCTGGCGCTGGTAGCTGTAGTCCAGGGTCTCGCGCGGGTCCTCGGCGCGGTCGAGAGCCTTGTTGGCCTTCGATCGGAAGATCAGGCTGATGCGCTGCCACATACCCATGAGGACGGATTCCCTCTCCAGTCATGCTGAGTCTTTGGGGTCGTTCGCCGGCGGTACGCCGGCCTGAGGCCCCAGCCTAGGCTCAAACGCAAGCACGTGCGACGGCGCCGGTAGTCTGGTCGTCGATCCGACCCGCACTTCCCGACTCCGTGTTAGGCCGCCCGTTGTTCCGTCGCAGCAAGTCAGAGACCCCCACCTCCGAGACCACCGTCACCAAGGTCGGGGGCAAGGGCCGTCCCACCCCCACCCGGCGTGAGGCCGAGGCGGCCGCCAAGGCCCGTGCGAAGGTGCCGCGCACCCGCAAGGAGATGGCCGCCGCGCAGCGTTCGGCCCGGTCGGAGTCCAGCCAGTCCGTGCGCCAGGCGATGAAGTCAGGTGACGAGCGCTACTACCCCGCCCGCGACCGCGGACCGGAGCGACGGTTCGTGCGCGACTTCGTCGACAGCCGGTTCTCGCTGGTCGAGCTGGTGATCCCCCTCCTGCTGATCACCATGGTGCTGGGCTACTCCGGCAACAAGGGCCTGGCCCAGATCGGCAACACCGTGCTGCTGGTCACCGTGGTGATGGTGCTCCTCGACATGGTCCTGCTGCGCTTCCGGCTGCACCGCGAGGTGGCTCGCCGCTTCCCCGAGCAGTCCCAGAAGGGCCTGACCTACTACGCGATCACCCGGGCGCTGCAGATGAAGTTCATGCGGCTGCCCAAGGCCCAGGTCAAGATCGGCCAGACCCTCCCCGAGCACTACCGCTGACCGACCGCGGCCCCGGGCTCACCCGAGGTCGCGGCGCCGGGGGTTGCGGGTCTGGCCGGGGTCGCGCTCGACGACCGGCCCGACCGCTTCGTCGATCGCCTTCAGCGTGGCCTCGTCGAGGCGTACGCCGGCGGCCTTGACGTTGTCGGTGACCTGCTCGGGCCGGCTGGCACCGATGATCGCGGCGGAGACGTTGCTGTTCTGCAGCACCCACGCGACGGCGAGCTGCGCCATCGTCAGGCCGGCCTCGTCGGCGATCGGCTTGAGCTGCTGGACCCGCTCGAGGACGTCGTCCTGCATCCAGCGGCCGATCATGTTCGAGCCGCCCTTCTCGTCGGTGGCCCGCGAGCCCGCCGGCGGAGCCTGACCGGGCACGTACTTGCCGGTCAGCACGCCCTGGGCGATCGGTGACCACACGATCTGCCCGATGCCGAGCTCCTCACAGGTCGGCACGACCTCGGCCTCGATGACCCGCCAGAGCATGGAGTACTGCGGCTGGTTGGAGACCAGCGAGATCTTGAGCTCACGGGCCAGCTCGTGCGCGGCGCGGATGTCGTCCGCGCGCCACTCCGAGACACCGATGTAGAGCGCCTTGCCCTGGCGCACGACGTCGGCGAAGGCCTCCATGGTCTCCTCGAGCGGCGTCTCGTCGTCGAAGCGGTGGGCCTGGTAGAGGTCGACGTAGTCGGTGCCGAGCCGAGACAGCGAGCCGTTGATGGACTCCATGATGTGCTTGCGGGAGAGGCCGTGGTCGTTGTGCTTGCCGGGCCCGGTTGGCCAGTACACCTTGGTGAAGATCTCGAGGCCCTCGCGGCGCTCACCCTTCAGCGCCCGCCCGAGCACCGACTCCGCTGCGGTGTTGGCGTAGGCGTCCGCGGTGTCGAACGTCGTGATTCCCTCGTCGAGCGCCTGCCGCACGCACGCGGTCGCGGCGTCCTCCTCGACCTGGGACCCGTGGGTCAACCAGTTGCCGTACGCGATCTCCGAGATCTTGAGCCCACTGCTGCCGAGGTTGCGTATCTCCATGCCGCCACCGTAGTCAGCCGTCGAAGTCGACCAGCACGCGGTCCGAGGTGGGGTGCGACTGGCACGTGAGCACGTAGCCGCGCTCGATCTCGTCGGGCTCGAGGGCGTAGTTGGCGTCCATCGCGACGGTGCCCTCGACGACCCGGGCACGGCAGGTGCCGCACACGCCGCCCTTGCAGGCGAACGGCAGGTCGGAGCGCACCCGCAGCGCCGCCTCGAGGATCGGTACGTCGTCCGGCCGCAGGTCGAGGTCCGAGGAGCGCCCGTCGAGGCGGATCGTCACCCGGGCCGCACCCTCCGGGGCGCCCGCCAGCACGGCGATCGGGGCCCGCTCCACCGGGTCGGCGTGGAACAGCTCGCTGTGGACGTGACTCGGGTCGACCCCCAGCTCGCCGAGGGTCGCCCGCAGCTCGGTCACCAGCTGCTGCGGCCCGCACAGGTACCACTCGTCGACACTGCTGCCGAGGGGGGCGGCCGGCATCAGCGCGGCCAGGATGCCTCGCAGCCGGGGTCCGTCGAGCCGGCCCGAGAGGAGATCGACATCCTGGGCCTCCCGGGAGAGCACGTGCACGACCTGGAGCCGGGTCGGGTAGGCGTCCTTGAGGTCGTGGACCTCGTCGAGGAACATCACCGACCGGTGCGTGCGGTTGGCGTAGACCAGCATCACCGACGACTCCGGCTCGCGCTCGAGGATCGCCGCGACGATCGAGAGCACCGGCGTGATGCCCGAGCCGGCGGCGACCGCCACGTGCATACGCCGGGCGGCGGGATCGAGCACCGCCGTGAACCGTCCCGCGGGCGTCATCACGTCGAGGTGGTCCCCCACGCGCAGCCCGCCGACCACGCCCTCGCTGAACGCGCCCCCGGGCAGGCGCTTCACCCCGATGCGGAGCACCCCGGACGAGGGCGAGGTGCACAGCGAGTAGGAGCGGCGTACGTCGCCGTCGCCGTCGCCGCCCCGGATGGACACGTGCTGCCCGGCAGCGAAGCCGAACTCACCGGCCAGCGGCTCGGGGACCTCGAAGGTGAGCGCGACGGCGTCGTCGGTGAGCTCATCGATCGCTGCGACGCGCAGCGAGTGGAAGGTGGCCGGCACTCAGCTGCGTCCCATCACAGAGCCTTGAAGTGGTCGAAGGGCTCGCGGCACTCGCGACACACCCACAGCGACTTGCACGCGGTGGACCCGAACCGGCTGGACTCGCGGGTGTTCAGCGACCCGCACTGCGGGCAACGCACGGAGAGCGGCAGCCCGACGGGGCCGGTGCCGGGCGGCGCGACGCCGTACGCGCGCAGCTTGTCCTTGGCCCCCTCGGTCATCCAGTCCGTCGTCCACGCGGGGGCGAGCACGAACTCCACGTCGACGCGCCGATATCCCGCCGCCGTCAGGGTCTCGATGAGGTCGGCGCGGATGGTCTCCATGGCCGGGCAGCCGGAGTACGTCGGTGTGATCTGCACGTGCACCCGCCCCTGGTCGTCCTCGGTGACGTCGCGCAGGATGCCGAGGTCGGCGATCGTGACGACCGGCAGCTCGGGGTCCGGGACGTCAGCGGCGATCTTCCACGCGGCGCCGGTCACCGGGGTCACCACGTGGCTCCGGGGTGGGAGCGGTGCAGGTGCTGCATCTCGGCGAGCAGGTACCCCAGCTCCTCGGTGTGCAGGCCCTGACGGCCACCACCCCTGGCCGAGGCCGCCTGCGGTACGGACAGCGTCGCCTCCGCCACCACCGGCTCGACCCGCGCGAGCACGGCGGGCCGGAGCGCGACGGGGTCGGCCAGGGCGCCCTCGACGGGCGCGAACAGCTCGTCGAGGTAGGGCCACTCGGCCTCGAGTGCGGCCTGCATCCGTGCGTGGGACTCCTCGGTGCCGTCGCCGAGGCGCAGCACCCAGTGGGTGGCGTGGTCGAGGTGGTAGGCGACCTCCTTGACCGCCTTGCCCGCGATCGCGGCCAGGGTGGGGTCGCCGCAGCGCGCGAGCGCGGCGTAGAGCTCGCACTGCCAGGCGCCGAACAGCAGCAGGCGGGCCATCGCCACCCCGAAGTCGGTCTGCGCCCGCTCGACCAGCCACACGTTGCGGAACTCCCGCTCGTCGCGGAGGTAGGCGAGGTCGTCCTCGGACCGGCCGGCCCCCTCGAGCTCGCCGGCGTACGCCAGCAGGGTGCGGGCCTGACCGAGCTGGTCGAGCCCGATGTTGGCCAGCGCGACGTCCTCCTCGAGCTGGGGTGCGCGGCTGATCCACCACCCCGTCCGCTGGGCGGAGACCAACGCGTCGTCGGCGAGACCGAGCACGTACTCGAACGGACCAGCCACGTGGCGATCGGGGTCCCCGACGAGCCGTTCGTCGGAGGAGCGAAGCGGGGGCGGCGAAGAACTCGGTGGGGTGTTCACAGATGCTCCACGCCCTCGGGGACGTCATAGAACGTCGGGTGGCGGTAGACCTTGTCGGCCGCCGGGTCGAAGAACGCGTCGCGCTGGTCGGCCTCGGACGCGACGATCTGCGCCGATGGCACCACCCACAGCGACACACCCTCCTGACGACGCGTGTAGACGTCACGCGCGTTGCGCAGCGCCATCTCGGCGTCGGGTGCGTGCAGCGACCCGACGTGCACGTGGGACAGCCCGCGGCGCGAGCGCACGAACACCTCCCAGAGCGGCCAGCGCCGTCCTGCGCTTGTCGAAGGGTCCTTCACGCGACGTCCTCTCGGGCTGCGTGCTTCGCGGCGCTGTGCTTGTCTGCGTAGGCCGAGGCCGCCTCGCGCACCCAGGCGCCGTCCTCGTGGGCGCGGACGCGGTGGGCCATCCGCTGGGCGTTGCACGGCCCGTTGCCCTTGATGACGTCGAACAGCTCGGTGAAGTCGATCGGCCCGGAGTCGTAGTGGCCACGCTCGGCGTTCCAGCGCAGCTCGGGATCGGGCAGCGTGAGCCCGAGCGCCTCGGCTTGGGGCACGGTCATGTCGATGAACCGCTGCCGCAGCTCGTCGTTGGAGAACCGCTTGATCCCCCACGCCATCGACTGCGCGGAGTGCGGCGAGTCCTCGTCCGGCGGCCCGAACATCATCAGCGCCGGCCACCAGTAGCGGTCGACGGCGTCCTGGGCCATCGCCTTCTGCGCGCGGGTGCCGTGCGAGAGCGTGTGCAGGATCTCGAAGCCCTGCCGCTGGTGGAACGACTCCTCCTTGCACACCCGGACCATCGCCCGCGCGTAGGGACCGTAGGAGCAGCGGCACAACGGGACCTGGTTGACGATCGCGGCGCCGTCGACGAGCCAGCCGATCGCACCGACGTCGGCCCAGGTGAGCGTCGGGTAGTTGAAGATCGAGGAGTACTTCTGCCGCCCGGTGTGCAGCTGGTCGAGCAGGTCCTCACGGTCGACGCCGAGCGTCTCTGCCGCGGCGTACAGGTAGAGGCCGTGGCCGGCCTCGTCCTGCACCTTGGCCATCAAGATCGCCTTGCGGCGCAGGCTGGGCGCTCGGCTGATCCAGTTGCCCTCGGGCTGCATGCCGATGATCTCGGAGTGCGCGTGCTGGGCGATCTGGCGCACCAGCGTGCGCCGGTAGTCGTCCGGCATCGCGTCGCGCGGCTCGACCCGGCCGTCGTCGGCCAGCAGCTGGTCGAAGGACACCTCGCGGGACATGCCGGGCACGCTACCACCACGTGTTACAGATCACAGCACGCAGAACGTCGGCGTGTAACACCGCGACCCGGCTGACAGGATGGCCTCATGAGCAGCTCGCCTGGCCCCACCGCCGACGTGTCCGTGCGGGTCGCCTGGGCCGACGACGCCCCCGCGATCGCCGAGCTCCAGCTGCGCACCTGGCGCGAGGTGTACGCCGGCCTGCTGCCCGCCGACGCCCTGCCCGGGCCCGACCAGGTCGAACCCGCGGCTGCCGCCTGGCGCGCCTCCCTCGCGTCCCCGAAGGACGCGCGCAACCGGGTCCTGGTGGCCCTGGAGCGCAACCGGGTGGTCGGCTTCGCGATCACCACGCCGGCCGGCGACCCCGACTGCGACCCGATCGCCGACGCCGAGCTCCGCGACCTCACGATCGACCCGGGCGAGCGGGGCCGGGGCCACGGCTCCCGCCTGCTGCAGGCGGCCGTCGACACCATGCAGGCCGACCGCTTCACCCGGGCGGTGACCTGGGCGATCGCCACGGACGACGCACTGCGGAGCTTCCTCGCCGACGCGGGATGGGCGCCGGACACCGCGCACCGCGAGCTCGACCTCGACGGCGAGGGGACGACCCTGGTCAAGCAGGTCCGCCTGCACACAGCACTCTCTTAGGATCTTCCTCTTGAAATCCCGGGCCGCGGGTGCACGATGGAGATCCACTCCAGAACGGGGGCCTCTCGTGTTCGGTCCACTCCCGCCGCTGTACCGCATGCTCGTCATCGCCACCGTCTTCGCGGTCGGCATCGTGTCCGGGATCTGGATCGCGCAGTTCGCCGCCGCACCGGCGGCAGCTGCCGCGGGCGCTGCCTGGGGTGGCCTGGCCGGCGTGCTGCTGAGCTTCGTGCTGCTGCACGACTTCCACCACCGTCCGCGTCCCGTGCGCGTGCGTCGCCACTGAGTCGCTCGCCCTCCGTCGACTAACGTCGGCGCGTGACCGACGCGCCTCTCGAGCCTGCGCTCGAGCCCGATGAGCGCTCGTCGATCATCCGGGACAGCCTGGGCGTGGGCATCGCCACGGGAACGTACGGCGTGGGCTTCGGCGCCGTGTCGGTGGCCGCCGGACTCTCGGTGGCGCAGACGTGTGCCCTCTCGCTGTTGGCGTTCACCGGCGCCAGCCAGTTCGCGCTGGTGGGCGTCGTCGCCGCCGGAGGCGCGCCGGTCTCGGGCGCGCTGACGGCCCTGCTGCTCGGCACCCGGAACACGCTCTACGGCTTGCGGATGGCGCCGCTGCTCGCCTGGACCGGCTGGCGTCGGGCCGTGGGGGCGCACGTGCTCATCGACGAGTCAACCGCGATGGCGGTGAGCCGCGAGTCGGTGCCGGCGGCACGGCTGGCCTTCACCTGGACCGGCGTCTCGATCTTCATCCTGTGGAACCTCGCGACCGCGGCCGGCGCGGTCGCCGGGGACGCGCTCGGGGACCCGCGCACCTACGGCCTGGACGCCGCGGTCGGGGCAGCGTTCCTCGCCCTGCTGTGGCCGCGGCTGCACTCGCGCGCCAACCAGCTGGTCGGCGTCGCGGCCGCGGCGGTCGCCCTCGGCGTGGTGCCTCTCGCGCCGGCGGGGGTGCCCGTGCTCGCGGCGGCCGGAGTGGCGCTGGTCGCCGGGGCGCTGCGCCGCGGGGCCACGACATGACGGCCCTGTGGGTGGCGGTGCTGGCGACCGCGGCGGGCTGCTACCTGCTCAAGCTGGGCGGGCTCTCGGTGCCGCCCCGAGTGCTCCAAAGACCGGTGGTCGAGCGGATCGCCGACCTGATCCCGGTCGCCCTGCTCTCCGCACTGGTGGCGGTGCAGGTGGTGGCCCGAGGGCGCGAGATCGTGCTGGATGCTCGCGCCCTCGGGCTGTTCGTGGCGGTGGTGCTGTTGCTGCTGCGCGCGCCGTTCCTCGTGGTGGTGTTCGGCGCTGCCGTTGTGGCGGCGCTGGCCCGGATGCTCTGACCCGGGCCCGCGCCCCCACATCCCCCGGTCAGACCGGCTGGACCTCGCCGAGCACGGCCTGGATGTCGGCGGGCGAGGTCGCAGCCTCGAGCCGGCGCACCTGCTCGGGATCGACGAACACCTCCGCGATCCGGCCGAGCATCTTCAGGTGCTCGTTGCCGGTGGCAGCGATGCCGACCACGTAGCGCACCTGCTTGCCGTTCCAGTCGATCGGCTCGGGGTAACGGACGAAGGACAGCGCGGTACGGCTCACCGCAGTCTTCGCCTCGTTGGTGCCGTGCGGGATCGCGAGCAGGTTGCCCATGGCCGTGGAGACCGAGGTCTCCCGCAGGTGCATCGCGTCGACGTACGCCGAGGTGACGGCACCCGCCGAGACCAGCAGCTCACCGGCCCGGGTGATGGCCTGGTCACGCGACTCCCCTGCCGGGGCGTCCAGGACGATCGCGTCGTCGCTCAGGAGTCCACCGGCTAGAGCAGGCTCCTCTCCGTCGGCGGCGCCCACCGTCGCGCGGGCCCCACCGTTGCGCTCGCGGACCAGCTCGACGATCTCGTCGTACCGCGGGCTGCCCATGAAGTTCTCCACCGACACGTGGAGCGCCGACCGGGTCTTGAGCTGGGCCCGCTCAGTGAGGTCCTGGTGGGTGACGACGACGTCGTAGGTGTCGGTGAGGTTGGCGATCGCCTTGTTGACGACCGTGACGTCGGTGAACCCGGCGTCGTGGACCTTCTTGCGCAGCACCGAGGCGCCCATGGCGGAGGAGCCCATGCCGGCGTCGCAGGCGAACACGATGTTGGAGATCCGGCCACCGTGGGTGCTCGCGGAGCCCACCAGCGAGGACGCGACCGACTTCTTGCCCTTCATCGTCTCCATGCTGGCGGTGGCGGTGACGAGCTCGTCCTCGGCCTCGATGGTCTTGTCGGTCTTCAGCAGGATCGAGGCGACGAAGAACGACGCCGCCGCGCCACCGATGATCGAGAGCGTGATGCCGGTCAGGTTCTTCAGGTCGGTCGGTGCCGAGATGTAGACCGCGAACACCGAGCCAGGAGCTGCCGGCGAACGCAGGCCGCTGCCGAAGACGACGTTGATCAGGATCTGCGTGAAGCCGCCGGCGAACATCGCGAGGATCAGCTTGGGCTTCATCAGCACGTAGGGGAAGTAGACCTCGTGGATGCCGCCGAAGAAGTGGATGATCGCCGCACCGGGAGCCGACGCCTTGGCCATGCCCTTGCCGAACACGCTGTAGGCGAGCAGCAGACCGAGTCCGGCGGCCGGGTTGGCCTCGAGCAGGAAGAGGATCGACTTGCCGCCCGAAGCGGACTCGTTGAGGCCAAGCGGCGTGAGCACGCCGTGGTTGAGGGCGTTGTTGAGGAACAGGACCTTGGCCGGCTCGATCACGAACGCGGCGAACGGGAGCAGGTCGTGGTTGACGAGGAACTCGACACCGTCACCGAGCCGGTCGGAGATCCAGGTCAGCACGTCGCTCAGCGCGAAGAAGCCGAACGTCGCCAGGATGCCGCCCCAGATGCCGGCGGAGAAGTTGTCGACGAGCATCTCGAACCCGGGCTTGATCTTGCCGGCCCACATGTTGTCGATGTGCTTGATGCTCCAGCCACCGAGCGGGCCCATGATCATCGCGCCCATGAACATCGGGATGCTCGTGCCGGCGATGACGCCGAACGTCGCGATCGCGCCGACGACGCCGCCGCGGGTGAGGTCGTTGTACATCATCTTGCCGCCGGTGTAGCCGATGAGCAGCGGCAGCAGGTAGGTGATCATCGGGCCGACGATGCCGCCGCCCGCGTAGTCGCCCCAACCGCCGATGTGGGCGACCCAGCCGTGCGGGCTGAGCCAGGCGTTGTCGCCGCCGCCGAGATTCAGCCAGCCGACCTCGATGAACATCGCGGTGATGAGGCCCCACGCGATGAACGCGCCGATGTTGGGCATCACCATGTTCGACAAGAAGGTGCCGAACCGTTGAACGTGGACGCGGGCAGAGGTGCGCTCCGCCGGCATCTGCGTGGCTGTGGCCATGCTGCTCTTCCTCCTGAGGCGCCAGCCTGCGCAGGCTGGTCGGGCCTTGTCGCCGACGTGAGCCACGGGATGTGACGCGCGCCATTGCGAATCTGTGATTGCCTGTATATCTCCGTGAAAACGGGCCCGTCAAGGGTCTAGAGCAACATATTCGCAGATAAACACAGATAAACGGTGCTACCGTGAGAGCACTATCGACCACTCGCTGAGGAGAGAACATGAAGGCCCTGCGCTTCTACGCACCCGAGGACGTGCGACTCGAGGAGGTGCCGGAGCCGACGTGCGGCCCCGACGAGATCAAGTTGAGAGTCCGCAACTGCTCCACCTGCGGCACCGACGTGAAGATCCTGCACAACGGCCACCAGAACCTCACTCCCCCGCGGACCATCGGCCACGAGATCGCCGGTGAGGTCGTGGAGGTCGGCGCCGACGTGAACACGACGTACGGCTCGAGCTGGCAGGCCGGCGACCGCGTCCAGGTGATCGCGGCCGTGCCGTGCGGTGAGTGCTACGAGTGCAAGAAGGGCTGGATGGCGGTCTGCCAGAACCAGACCTCGATGGGCTACCAGTACGACGGCGGCTTCGCCGAGTACATGATCGTCCCGAAGCAGGTCCTCAAGGTCGACGGCCTCAACCGCATCCCCGACAACGTGGGCTACGACGAGGCGTCCGCCGCCGAGCCCTTCGCGTGCGCCATCAACGCCCAGGAGCTGCTCGGCATCGAGCCCGGCGACACCGTCGTGGTCTTCGGCGCCGGCCCGATCGGCTGCATGCACATCCGGATCGCCCGCGGCGTCCACCAGGCCGGCCCGGTCTACCTCGTCGACGTGAACGCCGAGCGCCTGAAGATGTCGGCCGACGCGGTCCAGCCCGAGGAGACCATCAACGCCGCCGAGGTCGACGTCGTCGAGAAGGTCATGGAGCTCACCGGCGGCCGCGGCGCGGACGTCGTCATCACCGCCACCGCCGCGAACATCACCCAGGAGCAGGCGATCGCGATGGCCGCCCGCAACGGCCGGATCTCGTTCTTCGGCGGCCTGCCGAAGACGAACCCGACGATCACCTGCGACTCCAACATCGTGCACTACCGCCAGCTGCACATCCACGGCGCCAACGGCTCGGCCCCCGAGCACAACAAGCGGGCCCTGGAGTACATCTCCACCGGCCAGGTGCCGGTCAAGGACCTGATCACCCGCCACATCCCGCTCTCCGAGGTCCTCGACGCGTTCTCGATCGTCCAGAACGGTGAAGCCATCAAGGTCACCGTCGAGCCGTGACCGACGAAGTCGGTCACGGCGTGGCGACGGGGAGGTTGAGCAAGCCCCACGGCCGAGCCGGCGAGGCCGTGACGGGCGCGTCGAAACCCACCGGGTGACGCGGGACGACAGCCGAGGTGGCGGTGGTGGTTTCGAGGCTCGCTCCGCTCGCACCTCAACCACGGTGCCGCGGCGGCGCCTCGACCACCGTGTGACGACAGCAGGGCGGTGACCAGGTGGTCACCGCCCTGCCGTGTACTCAGATCAGTTGACGCTGACCGCGCTCCACGCGGCGGCGACGGCGTTCTGCTGGGCGCTGCCCGCGCCGTACAGGTCCTTCGCTGCGTTCAGCGTGGCGGTGCGCGCACCGGAGTAGTTGGTGCTGGAGGTCATGTAGACCGTGAGCGCGCGGTACCAGATCGCGGCCGCGGCGTCGCGGCCGATGCCGGTGACCGTCGAGCCGTTGCAGGTCGGGCTGTTGTACACGACCCCGCCGATCGTCTTGGTGCCCGAGCCCTCGGCGAGCAGGTAGAAGAAGTGGTTGCCCACGCCCGAGGAGTAGTGCACGTCGGCGGTGCCGACCGTGGAGGACCAGCAGTTGAACGACGAGCCGTCCGAGGCCGGGTTGTCCATCCGGCGGAAGCCGGTGTGGTTCTTGAGGTCGAACTGCTCGCCGATGAGGTAGTCGCCCGGGTCGCTGGCGTTGGCGGCGTAGAACTCCACCATCGTGCCGAAGATGTCGGAGGTGGACTCGTTGAGGCCACCGGACTCACCGGAGTAGTCCAGGCCGGCGGTGTTCTCGGTGACGCCGTGCGACATCTCGTGGCCGGCCACGTCCAGGGACACGAGCGGTCCGTAGTTGCTGCCGTCGCCGTCGCCGTACGTCATCTTCGTGCCGTCCCAGAAGGCGTTGACGTAGTTCTTGCCGTAGTGGACCCGGTTGTAGGAGCCGGCGCCGGTGCCGAAGATGCCGTTGCGGCCGAACGTGTTCTTGTAGAAGTCCCATGTCATGTTCGTGCCGTACTGCGCGTCCACGGCGGCCGACTCGCGGCTGCTCGTGCTCCCGTTGCCGAACAGGTTGTCGGGGCTGGTGAACAGCGTGCCGGTCTTGCAGTTGAACCCGAAGTACTGGCACCCCAGCGAGTCCGTCGCATTGCCCATGTCGGTCGTGTAGGTGTTGCCGCGGGTCCCGTCCTTGAGCTGGTAGGTCGAACCGGAGAGTGTCAGCTGCAGCGGGACGGTGCCGGAGTAGAGCGACTGCCCGGACCCGTCCACGGTCTCGATCTGCTGCTCGCGGCGGATGACCGCGCCGGTCTTGGCGTCGACGTACGTCGCGAGACGGCTGGGCGTGCCGTCCTTCTGGGTGCCGCCGGTGATGACCTCCCAGGCCAGCCGGGGGGTGCCGCTGGTGGCATCGACGACCAGGCGGCTGGACTCGGCCTTGGCGCCGGAGATGCCCCGCGTCGCCCTGGCCGGTGCGGTCGCGCGGGCGGCAGCGGCGGACTTGGCGACCGCCGGGGTCGTGGCGACGTGCACCTCGTTCTCGAGCGTCTGGCTGACACCCTTCCAGCCGTCCTGGGCGCCGCGGTGGACCACCAGATCGCCCCCGAGCACGGGCAGCCCGCGGTAGGTGCGGTCCATGCGGACGTGGGTGGTGCCGTCGGCGTCGGTGAGGGTGCTGGTGACCTGGAAGGCGGTGCCGTCGCTGGCGAGGGCCGCGCCCGGGTGGGCGAGGAGCGCCTGGACGGCGTTGGGCCGGTGGGGAGCGGCCTGGCTGCCGCCGGCCTGGATGCCGACGGCGGTGAGGGCGAGAACTGCCGCCGTGGCGACGCCCGAGATTCTGCGCATGTGTGGGTCCTTCTCGTGGGGGTGGTGAGACTTCGGAGACGAAGCCTCACCCGCGACAACGAGAAGCGGAACCGGCAGGTACGTGCGGATTCCTGCAATGCACGAACGTGCAGAACCGGCGATCTTCCCGCGGATCAGCCCAAGTCGAGGAAGTGCTCCAGCCCGACGGTGAGCCCCGGGCGGTCGGCGATCGCCCGCAGCCCGGTGAGCACTCCGGGGGTGAACGATGCCCGGTCCAGGGAGTCGTGGCGGATCGTGAGGGTCTCCCCCACCCCGCCGAGGATGACCTCCTGGTGGGCGACCAGCCCGCGGATCCGCAGCCCGTGGACGCGGATGCCGTCCACGTCCGCGCCGCGCGCGCCGTCCAGCGAGGTGGTGGTTGCGTCCGGTACCGGACCGACGCCGGCCTCACGCCGGGCCGCGGCGATCAGCTCCGCCGTACGCCGTGCCGTGCCCGACGGCGCGTCGGCCTTCGTCGGGTGGTGCAGCTCGACCACCTCGACGGACTCGAAGAACGGCGCCGCGACCGTGGCGAACCGCATCATCAAGATCGCGCCGATGGAGAAGTTCGGGGCGACCAGCACGCCGGTGCTCGGCGAGTCCGCGAGCCACCCGCGCAGCCGCTCGAGGCGCGCGTCGTCGAAGCCGGTCGTGCCGACCACCGCGTGGATGCCGTGGCCGATACAGAACTCCAGGTTGTCCATGACGACGTCCGGGTGGGTGAAGTCCACGACCGCCTCGGCGCCGGTGCTCACCAACGACTCGATGTCGTCGCCGGCGTCGACCTGGGCGACCAGCTCGAAGCCGTCGGCGGCCTCGACCGCTCGGCAGACCTCGGCCCCGACCTTGCCCCGCGCTCCGAGCACACCGACCTTCATCACGCCCGACAACCTACTAGTCGTCACCGAGTGGGCGAGGCGGCTCTCCCGGGGCCGCTCGGCGTCTGGCAGGGTAGGGCCCATGGCAGCGCAGACGATCCCGCCCCGGATCAGGTGGGCGGTGGACATCATGGACGTCCAGCCGTCCGACCACGTCCTGGAGATCGGCTGCGGTCCCGGTGCCGGCGCGGAGCTGATCTGCGAGCGCCTCGAGACCGGCAAGCTGTTCGCGATCGACCGCTCCGAGTCGGGCGTCGACCGCACGAAGCGCCGCTGCGCGCAGTACGTCGAGTCCGGTCGGCTCACCGTGCGCCAGATCGACCTGGCGACGCTGCGGGTGCCGGTCAAGCGGCTGAACAAGGTGTTCGCGTTCAACGTCAACCTGTTCTGGGTGCGCTCGTGCGCCGAGGAGATCGCCCTGCTCCACGAGCGGGTGGTCCCCGGCGGCGACGTGTTCTTGTTCTACGAGGCCAACCGCCCCGAGCTGGTGCCGACGATCGTGAAGAAGGCGTCCTCCGCCCTGGCCGAGAGCGGGTTCCGGGTGTCGGTCGTCGACCAGAAGGCGCCGCCCGTGGTCGGCATCATCGGTCGACGGTGAGGTTATTTCCTTAAGTCGGCATTGCATTAGGTTATTTCCTGAACTAGCCTCGCCTTCAGGAAGGAGCCTGATGTCGACCGCGATCGTGCTCACCGTGGACCAGCGGGACAGTCGTCATTCCGACGACCGGATCCCCGACACCCTGGCCCGGCTCGCCCCGCTGCCGACGCTGCTGCCCTTCGAGCGCACCGCCGGCGACGAGTTCCAGGGCGTCCTCGGCGATCCGGACGCCGCCGTGGCCGCGATCGGCGTGCTGCTGCGCGAGGAGGGCTGGTACGTCGGCGTCGGCGTCGGCGAGGTCGAGGACCCGCTCCCCGACCATGCCCGGGCTGGCCGCGGACCGGCGTACCTCCACGCACGCGCCGCCGTCACCGAGGCCAAGACCAGCCCCTGGCACCTCCGCGTCTGCGCCGACACCGGCGCGAGCACCTGGGCGGGCCGCGGCTTGGAGAGCACGCTGTGGCTGTGGGCCGCGGTGCTGGGCCGCCGCACCGATCGCGGCTGGGAGGTCGCCGACCTCGTCGCGCAGGGCCTGTCGTACGCCGAGACCGGCAAGCGCCTGGGCATCACCCAGTCGGCGGTCAGTCAACGCGCCCAGGCCGCCGGCATCGTCGAGGCCCGTCGGGCCGAGGAGCTGGCCGGCGTCCTCGCCGGCCTCCTGCTGGGGGTGAGCCCGTGAGCGCGGAGAACTGGGGCGCCCTGGTGCTGGTGCTGCTCGCGTGCGCGCTCGTCTGCGCCCTCGGCGCCTGGGCACGAGCCGCCCGCCGGATCTGGGCGCCGGCCACCCTCCTCCTGCTGCTCTCCGGGGGCATCGTGGCAGCCGCTCCCCCGCAGGTCCTGGTCGACGGCCGGGGCCTGACCAGCGTGCTGGTCCTGCTCGCCGGCACCGTCGCCGTCGCCGGCGGTGGTCCCCTGACCGCGTTGGTCTTCGAGCTCGTCGACCGCCGCGAGACGGCCCCGGAGTCCCTGGAGACCGCCGGCCGCGTGCTGCGCGGCGGCGCCTGGATCGGCGCGCTCGAGCGGCTCGCCGTCTTCTCCGCGCTCGTGGCCGGCTGGCCCGAGGGCGTCGCCGTCGTGCTCGCCGTCAAGGGCCTCGGCCGCTATCCCGAGCTCCGCGCCGCCGAGGACGGCGTCCGCACCGGCGCCGCCGAGCGGTTCATCATCGGCACGTTCGTCAGCGTGCTGTGGGCGTGCGGGTGCGCCGGCGTCGTGGTGCTGGTGCGGTGAGCGACGGCGATCCGCGGCTCCTGGCCGCGGTCGAGGGCAGCCGGCGCTGGTACGACGACGTCTTCGCCCTGCACGCCATCCCGGCCGCGGCCGACGACCGACTGTGGTGGGCGCTGGGCGACCCTCCGGCGTACCACTCGACTGCCAAGACCCTCCGGCCCGGAGTGGAGACCGCGGCCGTGCTTGCCGCGGTGCGCGGCCCTGGCGCGGTCGCGGACTCCTTCGCCGACCTCGAGCTGCCCGGCTTCACCCTCCTCTTCGAGGCGACGTGGGTGCACCACCCCGGCGGGTCCGTCCCGGGCCTCCCGCAGGGCTGGTCGGTCGTCACGGATCCCCAGACGCTGAGCCAGTGGGGCCGGCTCCACGACTACGCCGGCGTCCTGCCCCCTCCCACGCTGCGGCATCCGGCATTCACTGTCCTCGCGCACCACGAGGGCGCCGACCTGGTCGGGGGTGCGGTCCTGCACGACGGCCCGGGCACCGTCGACCTGTCCAACGCGTGGGCCCTGCCCTCCCACACTCTCGAGTGGACGGAACTGGCGTCCGCCGCGCAGGCGGTCCACCCCGGACGCGCCCTGACCGGCTATGCCGGCGGTGAGGACCTGCAGGGCCTGCTGTCCGTGGGTTTCGAGGCTGTGGGGCCGCAGCGGGTCTGGGTGCGTCGAGGCACCGACTAGCCGACCGGGCGGATCCGGCTCCGCGGCACGACCCTCAACTGGGATCGTCGCCGTTCTCGTCGAGCGGCACGAAGTCGGCCCGGCTGCGTGCGTCGAGGGTCAGCGGGCCGCGGTGATCCTCTGGACCGACGACGTGCCGGCGGCGTACGAGCGCCTCCAGACCCTGGGCGCGATGCCGCTCAAGCCGCCTTCACCGTGGTTGGGACGCCTGCTGATCGCGTGGCTCGAGGACCTCGACGGCCACCTCGTCCAGGTCGTGCAGCCCTACCCTGTCGATGGGTCCTAGTGCGCTAACGCGGACCGACGACCGCGAGGATCTCGGGCCGGGTGAAGACCTCGGCCGCGATCTCACGGACCTCCTCGAGCGTGACCGCGTCGATGCGCTCGATCACCTCGTCGATGCTCAGCAGCCGGTCATGGACGAGCTCGGCCTTGCCGATGCGCGACATGCGCGATGCTGAGTCCTCGAGGCCGAGCACCAGCCCGCCGCGCAGCTGGCCCTTGCCGCGGGCCAGCTCCTCGGCGCTGATGCCCGACTCGGCGACCTTGGTGAGCTCTTCGCGGACGACCGCGAGCACGTCATCGAGCTTGTTCGGCAGGCACCCGACCGACACGCCCACGAGGCCGGAGTCGGCATGGTGGGTGGCGAAGGAGAAGACCGAGTACGCCAGGCCCCGGCGCTCGCGGACCTCCTGGAAGAGCCGCGACGAGGTGCCACCACCGAGGGCGGTGTTGAGCACGCCGAGCGCGAAGCGACGCTCGTCGTCACGACGCAGACCCTCCATGCCGAGCACGACGTTGACCTGCTCGAAGGGCCGCGTGGCCACGAGGCGGCCGGGACGGATCCGCTTGCGGTTGCCGTGCCGCGCCTCGAGCGGGGCGTCCCGCCCGTCCAGCCAGCCGTTGCGCCCGAAGGCATGGCGCACCTGGCGCACCAGTGCGGCGTGGTCGACGTTGCCGGCGGCCGCGATCACGACGTTCGCGGGACGGTAGTGGCGCCGGTAGAACCGGCGTACCTGCTCGGGGCTCAGCGACCGGATCGAGTCGACGGTGCCGGCGATCGGCCGTCCGAGGGGGGTGTCGCCCCAGGCCTGCTCCGCGAACAGGTTGTGCACCACGTCGTCGGGGTCGTCGTCGTGCATGGCGATCTCGTCGAGGATGACCTCGCGCTCCGCCTCGACGTCCTCGGCGGCGAGCGTCGAGGCTGTCATCATGTCGCCGAGCACGTCGACGGCCAACGGCAGGTCCTCGTCGAGGACCCGCGCGTGGAAGCAGGTGTACTCCTTGGCGGTGAACGCGTTGAACTCGCCACCGACCGCATCGAGCGCGACCGAGATGTCCAGCGCGGTCCGCTCCGCGGTGCCCTTGAACAGCAGGTGCTCGAGGAAGTGCGAGCACCCGTGCAGCGCGGGGCTCTCGTCCCGGGACCCGACGCCGACCCAGACCCCGATCGCGGCGGACCGGACGCCGGTCTGGTGCTCGCTGATGACCCGCAGGCCGGAGGGCAGGACCGTACGCCGCACCCGCGACGTCACCTGCCCGTCGGCGTCCTTGGTGGTCTGCAGGGTGCGCGTACCCGGAGAAGGCGTTGACCCGCCCGAAACTTTCGGGCGGGTCAACGGTGAAGCGTTGGTCACTCGGAGTCGTCCGCGCCTTCGGCATCGCCTGCCGGCGCATCCTCGCCCTCGACGACCGGGATCAGCGACAGCTTGCCGCGGTCGTCGATCTCGGCGATCTGGACCTGGATCTTCTGACCCACCGAGACGACGTCCTCGACCGCGTCGACGCGCTTGCCGCCGGCCAGGCCGCGCAGCTTGCTGATGTGCAGCAGACCGTCCTTGCCGGGCATCAGCGAGACGAACGCACCGAAGTTGGTCGTCTTGACGACCGTGCCGATGTAGCGCTCGCCGATCTCGGGCATCGTCGGGTTGGCGATCGCGTTGACGGCGTTCTTCGCAGCCTCGGCAGCCTCACCGTTGGTGGCACCGATGTAGATCGTGCCGTCGTCCTCGATCGTGAGCTGCGCGCCCGTGTCGTCCTGGATCTGGTTGATGATCTTGCCCTTCGGACCGATCACCTCGCCGATCTTGTCCACCGGGATCCGGATGGTGATGATGCGCGGCGCGTAGACCGACATCTCCTCGGGCTCGTCGATGGCCTCGGCCATCACGTCGAGGATCGTCATCCGGGCGTCACGCGCCTGCTGCAGCGCCTGGCCCAGGACCTCGGCCGGGATGCCGTCGAGCTTGGTGTCGAGCTGCAGCGCGGTGACGAACTCGCGGGTGCCGGCGACCTTGAAGTCCATGTCGCCGAAGGCGTCCTCGGCTCCGAGGATGTCGGTCAGCGCGACGTACTGGAGCTCGCCGTCGACCTCACCGGAGATCAGGCCCATCGCGATGCCCGCGACGGGGGCCCGCAGCGGGACACCGGCCTGGAGCAGCGACAGCGTCGAGGCGCAGACCGAGCCCATCGAGGTGGAGCCGTTGGAGCCCATGGCCTCGGAGAGCTGGCGGATCGCGTAGGGGAACTCCTCACGCGTGGGGAGCACCGGCAGCAGCGCGCGGCGGGCCAGCGCACCGTGGCCGACCTCGCGACGCTTCGGGGAGCCGACGCGGCCGGTCTCACCGGTGGAGAACGGCGGGAAGACGTACTTGTGCATGTAGCGGCGCGACTTCTCCGGGGAGAGCGTGTCGAGCTTCTGCTCCATGGTGAGCATGTTCAGCGTGGTGACACCCAGGATCTGGGTCTCGCCGCGCTCGAAGAGCGCCGAGCCGTGGACCCGCGGGATCACTGCGACCTCGGCGTGCAGCGGCCGGATGTCGGCCAGGCCGCGGCCGTCCATGCGGACCTTGTCGCGCAGCACGCGGTTGCGCATGACCTGCTTGCTGACCGAGCGGAACGCCGCGCCGATCTCCTTCTCGCGACCCTCGAACTGGCCGGCCAGCTGGTCGAGCAGCGCGGCCTTGAGCTCGTCGGTCTTGGCCTCGCGCTCCTGCTTGTCGGCGATGGTCATCGCGACGGAGAGGTCCGCGCTCGAGGCGGCCTCGACGGCGGCGTAGACGTCGTCCTCGTAGTCGAGGAAGACCGGGAAGTCGACGACCGGCTTGGCGGCCTCCTTGGCCAGCTGGGCCTGGGCCTCGCAGAGCTGCTTGATGAAGGGCTTGGCGGCGTCGAGGCCGCTGGCGACGACCGACTCGGTCGGCGCCTGGGTGCCGGACTGCACGAGCTCCCAGGTCTGCTCGGTGGCCTCGGCCTCGACCATCATGATCGCGACGTCACCGGTCTCGGTGACCCGGCCGGCGACGACCATGTCGAAGACGGCGTTCTCGAGCTGGCTGTGGGTCGGGAACGCGACCCACTGGCCCTCGATCAGGGCGACGCGGACCCCGCCGACCGGGCCGGAGAACGGCAGGCCGGAGATCTGCGTGGACAGCGACGCGGCGTTGATCGCGAGCACGTCGTAGGGCATGTCGGGGTCGAGCGCCATCACCGTGATGACGACCTGGACCTCGTTGCGCAGGCCCTTCTTGAACGTCGGGCGCAGCGGGCGGTCGATGAGGCGGCAGGTGAGGATCGCGTCCTCGCCCGGACGTCCCTCGCTGCGGAAGAACGAGCCGGGGATCTGGCCCACGGCGTACATCCGCTCCTCAACGTCGATCGTGAGGGGGAAGAAGTCGAAGTGGTCCTTGGGGTGCTTGCCGGCCGTGGTGGCCGAGAGCAGCATGGTCTCGTCGTCGAGGTAAGCGGTGACCGAGCCGGCGGCCTGGCGGGCCAGGAGTCCGGTCTCGAACTTCACCGTGCGCTGGCCGAACTTGCCGTTGTCGAGAACGGTCTCGACGGCGGAGATCACGGGTTCCGTGGCGGTGGATTCAGTCAAGGGTTCATCCCTTTGCTTCGCGGAGCGATCCGCGGCGTCCCGCCTCCAGGCGGGAGTCCTCCGGTGGTCCGGAGGG
The DNA here is from genome assembly GCF_057747975.1 of Nocardia sp. 149-1B. Classification (NCBI taxonomy): domain Bacteria; kingdom Bacillati; phylum Actinomycetota; class Actinomycetes; order Mycobacteriales; family Nocardiaceae; genus Nocardia; species Nocardia sp. 149-1B. The sequence goes on along the minus strand of NZ_CM173233.1, from coordinate 1,599,623 downwards.
AGATCCGCCATGAGGGGCCGGTCTTCGATCGAGGCCCGCAGATCCGGGGCGCCTCGCGAGGAGGCGCGGATCGTGAGAGCCACTACCGAGGACCGGGCCAGAACGTGCGGGTCGCTCCTGGGTTGCTGTGTGTTCAGTTGTCTTCAGAGGTGAAGTCTGGTGCTTCCGACACTATCGGGGTTGACCCGATATGCAGAACCGCGCCGGACACCGCTCCAGAGGGGCGGCGTCCAGCGCGCGTGCTTCTTGGGCGTCGCGAGGTCAGCGGCGCAGGCCGAGGCGCTCGACGATCGAGCGGTAGCGAGCGATCTCGGTCTTCTGCAGGTAGTTCAGCAGCCGGCGGCGCTGACCGACGAGCAGCAGCAGACCACGACGGCTGTGGTGGTCGTGCTTGTGGGTCTTGAGGTGCTCGGTGAGGTGGCTGATGCGGTGGCTGAGCAGCGCGATCTGCACCTCGGGCGAGCCGGTGTCGCCCTCAGTCGTGGCGTACTCCGCCATGATCCGCTGCTTGGTGGCCTTGTCGGTACCGATCGACATACGGGTTCCTTCCGGCCCTCTCGGGCACTGTCGTTGCGCGGCGCGCCGGGGCCTGTTCACCCGGGCACTCTGGTTCCGCGGCCGTTCTGACGGCATGTCGCCCCTGGAGGCAACCGGGAAACTCTAGCGCGGAGCGGGTCCGCCGGCCCAATCCCCATGTGATCATCGAGGGGTGGTACGCCGACTCGGAGCACTCCTCGCCCTCGTCTTGTCCCTCACCGTACTCGTCACAGCGCCCGCACCCGCCGAGGCCTGGACGCCCCCGTGGGCGGGCAGCGTCTCGAAGGGGACGAGCCAGGTGGTGCGCACGGTCTCCAGCCACGCCTACTGCCGCCAGGTGTGGTGCACCGTCACCCAGGCGTGGGAGCGGGACGCCGAAGGCGCCTGGACCAAGGTCCGCGAGTTCCGCTCCACGATCGGGGTCCGCGGCTGGGGCAAGCGGCGTGAGGGCGACAACCGCTCCCCCGTCGGGGTCTACCGGATCAAGGTCACGTTCACGACCGGCTCGGCGAACCCCGGTGAGATGCCGTGGCGGCGGAGGCACCCGACCTCGGTCGTCTCGGCCACTGCGGGTCCGAACTACAACACGTGGCTCGAGGTCCCGGGCGTGACCAGCGGCGACCGGCCCTCGATGCGCTCGGGCTGGGTCGTCGACTACAACCACGTGCGACTGAGCCCCGGCGCCGGCCCCCGCCCGGTGCCCGGCAAGGGCAGCGGGATCTTCTACCACACCTCCAAGCCCGGGCACCGCTGGGCGCCGACCGCCGGCTGCACCCAGGTCGGCAAGCCCCGGCAGATGCGCTGGCTGCTCACCTGGCTGCGCCCCGAGGCCCAGCCGCGGATCGTGCAGGGCCGCTGACGCTCGCCCGCACCAGCGGCGCGTGCTGCCCCGGCGGCCGCCATACTCCGCGCGGAGTACGGTGAAGTGTCTGCCGCGGCCGGACGCGTCAGCCCCGCCGCCTTGACAGCCTCGTCTCCATGACGACTCAACTACGGGCGCCTGACCCCACCGGTGCCGACACCAGGCCGAAGAGGTCACCGGCCAAGACCCTGCTGCCCTGGCTCGTGCTGGCGGTGTGGATCGGACTGGCGGTGGGCAGCTTCTCACTGGCCAGCAAGCTCGACTCGGTGACCCGCGACGGCCAGGCCGACTATCTGCCGGCCAGCGCCCAGTCGACCAAGGTGATCGAGGCCGAGGCCAAGCTGCCCGGCGGTGGGGACGGCCTGCTCGTGGTCGTGTACGAACGGGCCGGCGGCCTCCAACCGGGTGATCGGGAGGCGGCCGTACGCGGCTACACCAAGCTGGCGGAACGGTTCGGAGACGACACCGACGCACCTGCGGACATCGTCGAGTCCGACGACGGCACGGCTCTGATGTTCGGGCTACCGCTCGACCGCAGGTGGGTCGCCGATGAGGCCGAGGCGACCTCGGTCACCGATGCACGTGGCCTTCTCGCCGACCGGCCGGATGGTCTGAGCGCCTACGTCACAGGGCCGTCGGCGATCGGGACTGACATGGACGAGGTTTTCGACTCCGTCGACGCGAAGCTGTTGCTCGCCACTGCACTCGTGGTGGCGCTCCTGCTGATCCTGACGTACCGCAGTCCGCTGCTGTGGCTGGTCCCGCTCACGGCGGTCGGGGTCGCGGCGACTATGGCGATGGGTGCCGTGTACGCACTCACCCAGATGTTCGACTTCACCATCACGAGCATGAGCTCGGCACTGCTGATCGTCCTGGTCTTCGGCGCGGGCACCGACTACGCCCTGCTCCTCGTGTCTCGCTACCGCGAGGAGCTGCACCACCACGAGCGGCCGATCGACGCCATGCTGGCGGCGCTGCGTGGGGCCGGCCCTGCGATCCTCGCCTCGGCTGCGACGGTGGCAGCCGGCCTGTTGTGCCTGTTGGTCGCGGATCTCAACAGCACCAGCGGTCTGGGCCCGGTCGGTGCGGCGGGCATCGGGTCCGCACTGCTCGTGATGCTGACGTTCTTCCCCGCCCTGCTGGTGCTGCTCGGGCGCCGGGTCTTCTGGCCGTTCGTGCCGCGGCTCGGGGCACAGGCACACGCATCCGGTTCTCGGTGGGCTCGGCTCGGCGAGCTGGTCTCGCGCCGCCGCGTCGTCAGCTGGGCGGTGCCCCTGCTGATCCTGGGCGGCCTCGCACTGGGCACCGTGGGTGCCAGCGGCTCGCTTCCGCAGCTGGACCAGTTCGCCCGTTCCACACCGGACTCGGTGACCGGGGCGAAGCTGATCGACGAGCGCTTCCCCGACCAAGGCGGTCAGCCGGTCAGGGTGATGAGTCGACCGGGCCAGAGCGACGACGTCCTGGCCGCCGTGGAAAGCACGCCAGGCGTCGCCGACGCCGAGGTCCGCCGGTCCAGCGACGACTGGGTGGAGATCATCGCGATCCCGGTCGACCCGCCAGAGAGCGCTGGTGAGACGGCGACGATCAAGCTGCTGCGGGCGCACGTGCAGGAGGTCGCCGGTGACGCCGCGCTGGTCGGCGGGCCGAGTGCCGAGCTGCTGGACACGGACGACACCAACCAGAGCGACCGCAATCTGGTGATGCCGCTGATCCTGCTGGTGGTGCTCCTCATCCTCGGGCTGCTGCTGCGGGCGATCGTGGCTCCACTCGTGTTGATGGCCACCGTCGTGGTGTCGTTCTTCGGAGCTCTCGGACTGTGCACCCTGGTGTTCGACCAGGTGCTCGGCTTTTCCGGCTGGGAGTCCTCGGTGCCGCTGATCGGGTTCCTCTTCCTGGTCGCACTCGGTGTCGACTACAACATCTTCTTGATGACCCGGGTGCGTGAGGAAGCAGCCCGGCACGGCACTGTCGATGGGACGAAGCGTGGCCTCGCGGTGACAGGTGGCGTGATCACCTCAGCCGGCGTCGTGCTGGCGGCGACGTTCGCGGTGCTTGCCACGTTGCCGCTCGTCATGCTCATCCAGATCGGGATACTGGTTGCCGTCGGCGTGCTCATCGACACCTTGCTGGTGCGGTCCATCGTGGTTCCCGCGCTGACGATGTCGCTGGGCTCGCGGATCTGGTGGCCCGGCAAGCTCTGGCGCGCGAGTGAGGACAGTGTCGATGACCCTGTGTGAACGATGATGGCGCTCCGTCCGCCAGTGGCCGACCGGCTGCTGGCGGCGGGGTCGTTCGTGCTCGGCGTCGTTGCCGCGTTCACGCTCGAGGCGGTCACTGCCGAGGACGAGAGAAACGTGGATCTGTGGGCGATCGCGCTCCTGGCCGCCATGTCGGCACCGTTGCTGGCTCGCCGGCGCTGGCCGATCCCCGTCGTCCTCGCGGTCCTCGCGGTGTCGACGCCGTACCACATCCTCGACTATCCCCACGAGGCCACGATGCCCACCTTGGTCGTGGCGGCGTTCACGGCGGCGCGCCACAGCGAGCCACCGCGACCGGCCTACGCGGCCCTGGTGGCGGTGGCCGCAGCGACACTCCCGGTCGTCGCCGCGTCGGGGGAACCCGGTAATGCGCTTCTCGGCGTCGGCTGGCTGTTCGTGGCGTTCTTCGCCGGGCTGGCGGTGCGCTTCCGTGAGAACTGGAAGGCCGCCGTCGCCGCGCGTCTCGAGCAGGAGCGTGCCGACGAGGTCGAGCGGCGGGTCGCCGAGGAGCGGGTCCTGATCGCTGCCGAGCTGCACGACGTCCTCGCGCACGGCCTCGCGGTGACGAACATCCAGGCGTCCGTCGCCGCGCACCTGATCGACCAGCTGCCGAGTCAGGGCGAAGCGTCGCTGCAGGAGCTGTCGCTCACGTTGCACAACCTCTCGGACACGAGCCGGGCCACACTCCATGAGCTGCGTGCCGTCCTGGACATCCTGCATGGTGGCGAAGCCGAGCCAACAGCCCCAGCACCCCAGCTCGGCGAGCTCCAGCGTCTGGTGGAGATGGCAGCGTCGGCAGATGTGCAGGTCGACGTGGAGGTTGAGGGGCTGCGAGAGGAGGTGCCATCGATGGTGTCCGTCGTGGCCTATCGGATCATCCAGGAGGCGCTCACCAATGTGATCCGACACTCGACCGCCAAGCACGCGACCGTCCGGCTCGACCAGGAGGGCCACCGGCTGCGGATCGCGGTCGTCGATCACGGGCCAGCGCGAGCGGAGTCGACCGAGACCCCAGCCGGCTTCGGCATCGCCGGGATGACCGGACGGGCACAGGCCGTCGGCGGCCAGTTGTCCGCAGGGCCGGTCGAGTCCGGAGGATTCGAGGTTCTGGCCACTCTGCCGCTCCCGCAGCTATGGCGGGTGCGGTCATGATCCGGGTGCTGCTCGCCGACGACCAGGCTCTGGTGCGCGGCGCCTTCGCGCTCCTGGTCAGGTCCGCCGGTGACATGGAGGTCGTCGGGGAGGCCGGCACCGGCGACGAGGCGGTGACCCTGACCCGGGACCTGCGCCCCGACGTCGTCTTGATGGACATCAGGATGCCGAGCACCGACGGCATCGAGGCGACCCGGCAGATCTTCGCGGACGATGGGTCGAGCGGCAGCAAGGTGCTGATCCTGACCACGTTCGAGACGGACACCAACGTGCTGCGCGGCCTGCGCGCGGGGGCGTGTGGATTCCTGCCCAAGGACACCCGTCCGGATGCGCTGCTGGACGCCATCCGCACCGTCGCGGCTGGCGAGGCGCTGCTGTCGCCCGGCGCGACCAGGGCGGTCATCACCCGTGCGCTGAGTCACCCGGACGCACCTGCGCCCGAACGGCTGGCCAGCCTGACGGCGCGCGAACGCGAAGTGCTTCGGCTGGTCGCCGCGGGAAGTAGCAACCAGGAGATCGCGGACCAGCTCGTCGTCAGCCCGCTGACCGCCAAGACCCACGTGGCCCGCATCCTCGCGAAGATGGGCGCTCGGGACCGGGTCCATCTCGTGATCGCCGCGTACGAGGCGGGGCTCCACTAGGCCGAGACCGTGCCACGATGACCCGCATGGCGGAGAAGCGACTCGGCGTCTGCAACCTGTGCGAGGCCATCTGCGGCCTGGAGCTGACCATCGAGGGCGGCGGGGTCACTGGCATCCGGGGCAATCCCCACGACCCGCTCTCGCGCGGGCACATCTGCCCCAAGGGCACGGCGCTCGCCGACATCCACGCCGACCCCGACCGGTTGCGCCGGCCGGTCCGCCGGACCAGCGACGGCTGGAAGGAGATCGGCTGGGACGAGGCGCTTGACCTGGTGGCCGACGGGTTGGCCGGCGCGATCAACGAGCACGGCCGCGACGCGCTCGCCGTCTACCTCGGCAACCCCAACGCCCACAGCCTCGGCTCGCTGACACATGGCACGGCGATGCTCAAGTCGTTCCGGACGAGGAACAAGTACAGCGCCACCTCGGTCGACCAGCTCCCCCACCAGCTCGTCGCCCACCTGATGTACGGCCACCAGCTGTTCCTGCCGATCCCCGACATCGACCGTACGTCGTACTTCCTGGTGGTCGGCGCCAACCCGATGGCGTCCAACGGGTCGCTGATGACCGCGCCCGACTTCCCCGCCCGGCTGCGCGAGCTCGACGCGCGCGGCGGCCGGATGGTCGTGATCGACCCACGCCGCACCGAGACCGCGAAGGCCGCCCACGAGCACCACTTCGTCCGGCCCGGGACCGACGCGCACCTGCTGCTGGCGATGCTCCATGTCCTGTACGACGAGGGGCTGACCCGCCCGCCCGGCTACGTCGACGGCCTCGAACGGGTGCGCGAGGCCGTGCGACCGTTCACTCCCGAGCTCGCCGCCGAGGTGACCGGTGTGCCCGCGGGCGAGATCCGGCGGATCACCCGCGAGCTCGCGGCCGCCGACGGGGCGGCGGCGTACGGCCGGGTCGGGGTGTCGACCCATCCGTTCGGCACCGTGTGCCAGTGGGCGATCCAGCTGCTCAACCTGCTCACCGGCAACCTCGACCGGGAGGGCGGGGTCTGCTTCACCAGCCCCGCGATCGACGCGGTCGGCGCCGGGCTGATCGGCCGCGGCCACCACGGCCTGTGGCGCAGCCGCGTGCGCGGGCTGCCGGAGTCGGGTGGGGAGCTGCCGGTGGCGGTGCTGCGCGAGGAGATCGAGACACCGGGCGACGGCCAGGTGCGGGCGCTGCTCACGCTGGCCGGCAACCCGGTCTCCTCGACCCCCGACGGCGACGCGCTCGACCGGGCGCTGGCCGGCCTCGACTTCATGGCGGCCGTCGACATCTACGTCAACGAGACGACCCGGCACGCCGACGTGATCCTGCCGCCGACCACCGCGCTCGAGCGCGACCACTACGACCTCGTGTTCCACCTGCTCGCGGTGCGCAACACCGCTCGGTTCACCCCCGCGGCGCTCCCCGCCGAGGACGGCGCCATGCACGACTGGCAGATCTACCGCGAGATCGTGCTGCGCACCCAGAACAGGCTGCGCAGCAAGCTGCCGCTCGGCAAGCGGGCGATCCTGTGGGCCCGGCTGTCCACCAGCCCCACGCGCCAGATCGCGCTGCTGCTGCGGCGAGGTTCGTCCGGCGTCACGATGCGCCAGCTCCGCGCGCACCCGGAGGGCGTCGACCTCGGCCCGCTGCGGGCCGGCCAGCTCCCGCGGCGACTGCCGCACCGGAGCAGCCGCATCGACGCCGCCCCGGAGCTGGTGCTCGAGGACCTCGAGCGGCTGGCCGCGAAGCCGACGCCGGACGACGACGGCCTCCTGCTGATCGGCCGGCGACACCAGCGAGACAACAACTCCTGGATGCACAACACCACCCGGCTGACCAAGGGCCGCGCCCGCCACCAGCTGCTGATGCACCCCGACGACCTCACCGAGCGCGACATCCCCGACGGGTCGATGGTCGTGGTGACGTCGAGGGTGGGCACGGTCGAGGTCGAGGTGCTCGGGACCGACGACATCATGCGCGGCGTGGTCAGCCTCCCCCACGGCTACGGACACCGCCGGGAGGGCGTCCGCCTGGAGCAGGCGGTCGACCTCCCGGGGGTGTCCATCAACGACCTCACCGACCCCGAGCTCCTGGACGTCTCGGGCAACGCCGCGTTCAACGGCGTACCGGTGCAGGTCCGGCTCAGCGACCGGACAGTGCGTACGCCGGATCCGGCTCGGTGACGACCACGCCGCGCGGGCGCCGGGGCCGACGCGGCCACCAGACCCGGTCGCCGAGGAGCACCATGATCGCCGGCAGGATCACGAGCCGGATCAACGTGGCGTCCAGCAGGATCGAGGCCGAGAGGCCGACGCCCAGCATCTTCATCTGCATCAACGACAGGGTCGCGAAGATCGCGAACACCGAGACCATCACCGCCGCGGCGCTCGTGACGACTCCGGCCGTGTCGGCGATGCCCCGCTCCACCGCGACCCGCGTCGGAAGGCCAGCATCCATGTGCTCACAGATCCGGCTGAGCACGAACACGTGGTAGTCCATCGAGAGCCCGACCAGGACGACGAGCACGAAGAGCGGCACCCAGTCGATGATGAAGCCCGGACTGGTGAAGTCGAGGAACCCGCTCCCCCAGCCGTGCTGGAAGACCAGCGTCATCACGCCGAACGCAGCGCCGATCGAGGCCAGGTTGAGCACTGTCGAGATGATCGCCAGGGGAATGCTGCGGAACGTCGCCGCCATGATCAGCATCGTCAGCAGCAGCACGAACCCGATGACCAGCAGCAGACGGCCGTCCTGCTGCTCGGCGAAGTCCAGGCTCTCGGCGGCCCCGCCGCCGACGGCGTGCTCGCCGAGTCCGTCGAGCTCGGCCGGCACCAGCTCACCACGCAGCTCGCGGAGGGCATCGTCGACGCGCGGGTCGGTCTCGTCGTAGGGCATGCCGAGCACGACGAGCGACGTGGTGCCGTCGGCGGACGTCTGCACCCCATGCCCGGAGGCGACGAAGTGGCCCGTCCCGACAGCTTGGTCGACGAGCTTCCCGAGCACGGTCGCGACCTGGTTCTGCGCACCGGCGTCGGCCTTCACGACGACGGTCGCGGAGGCGCCCTCCTCGGCGGGGAAGCTCGAGCTGATGTCCTTGACCGTCTGCACCTGCGGGATCGAGGCCGGCAGGGTGTCGAGGGTCGCGGAGTGGGTCTTCATGCCGAGGGCGGGGACTGCGAGCCCGAGGATCACGACACCCGAGAGGCCGAGCGCGATCAGGGGGTGGCGCACCACCGGGGATAGGAGGCGGCTGCTGATGCCACCGCGGCCGATCCTCCGGTTGAGCCGCCACAGCAGCGGCACGCGCGGGCGGTCCACCCATCGACCGACCTTGATCAGCAGCGCAGGGAGCACGGTGATGGAGCCGATCACGGCGACAGCGACCACCAGGATGGAGCCGACAGCGAGCGAGTTGAAGGTCGCGTTCCCGATCACGAAGAGACCGGCCATCGAAGCGATCACCGCACCGCCCGACACCAGGATCGAGTGCCCGGACGTACGTGCAGCGATCTCGACCGCGTCGAGCGTGCTGTGGCCGGCTGCGCGCTCCTCGCGCTCGCGCTTGAGGTAGAACAGCGAGTAGTCGACGCCCACTGCCATGCCGATCAGCACGATCACGCTCGAGACGCTGGGGTCGACGTGCACGAGGTGGGAGATCGGGGCCAGCATGCCGATGGTCGCCACGACGCTGGTGCCGGCGAACAGCACCGGAATGCCGGCCGCGATCAACGCACCGAAGGCAAGCAGCATCAGCACCAGGGTGATCGGGAGGCTGGTCAGCTCGGCGGAACCGAGGTCATCCGAGACCCGCTCATTGATGGCCTCGTCGAGGCTCACGTCGCCGGCCTGGCGCACCTGGAGGTGCTTGAAGTCCTGCTGCACGTGATCGGTCACGGCTTGGACCGCGCCCGCGTCGTCGACGCCTCGGTCGAGCTCGACCGAGACCAGCAGCGCCGTACGGTCACTGTTCCACTGGGGCTTCGCCACGCTCGTGACGCCGTCGGCGGCCTTCGCGCCGACGACCACGGCATCGGCCGCATTCTCTGCCTGGGCGACGTCCGGGCTGCCGGAGCGAGCGGTGATCAGGATGTTCTCGGTGTCGGGCTGCTCGAGGTGGCCCTGCGCCACCATCGCGTCCGCCCGCCCCGACTCCCCGACCCGGTAGTCGGCGTCGTTGGTCTCCACCTGGGGGATCGCGACGGCGAGGCCGATCGCGATCGCGACGAACGCGATCCAGCCGAGGATCGCCCGCCAGGGATGCTCGGCGCTCCATCGCGCCGCCTTCATCGGTACTGCTGTCAGTGGGTTGCCCATGGCCGTCTCTCCCAGGTTGTGGTTGGTGCTCCCAGCCTCGGGTCACACGGGCGCGCGGTCAGGGGCGCAGGGACCCGTCCCGTGGTGGTGCCAGCACCACTGCGCGGAGTCGGGCAGACCCGAGAGGATGAGGGCGTGGACCGACTACGACTGACGGGGTACGCCGTCGCCGAGCTCTACCTCTCGATCGCGATGCTGGTGCTCGCGGCGCTGTGGGTGGTCGCCGGCGTGCTCGTGGTCGTCTGGGTCGGCCTCCCCCTGCTGGCGGGCACCCTCGCCGCGACGCGCGCGATTGCCAACGCCCACCGAGCGATGGCCGAGCGCACCCTGGGACAACCGGTGCCCGTGCCCTACCGGCCGCTGCCCGACGACGGCTTCCTCGCCAAGGCCCGGGTCGTCGCCGCCGACCCGATGACCTGGCGCGACCTGGCCTGGCTGTTCGTCGCACCGGCAGTGGGCCTGACGATCTCGATCCTGGTGATCGTGCTGCTGCTCGGCGTCGTCACCGGGTTCATCTGGTGGTTCGCGACCCCGCCGTTGATGACCGCCCGGGCCTACTTCGACCGGTTCTTCCTGGCCTACAGCCGCACCGAGCGACTCGAGCAGCGCGTGCAGGTGCTCACGGAGAGCCGCGCCGACGTCGTCGACCACTCCGCAGCGGAGCTGCGACGCCTGGAGCGCGACCTCCACGACGGCGCGCAGGCCCGTTTGGTCGCCCTCTCGATGAGTCTTGGGATGGCGGAGGCGGCGTTCGAGGAGGACACCGAGCGGGCCCGCCAGCTGGTGCAGGACGCACGCAGCACCACCGCCGCCGCCATCGGCGACCTCCGCTCGGTCGTGCGCGGCATCCATCCCCCGGTGCTCGCCGACCGCGGGCTCGCCGGGGCGGTCGCGGCGCTCGCCCTCGACATGGCGATCCCCGTGGCGGTCGACGTCCACCTCGAGGGCCGGCCGCCAGCGCCCGTGGAGGCCTGCGTCTACTTCGGGGTCGCCGAGTGCCTGGCCAACACCGGCAAGCACTCCGGCGCGAGGAACGCCTGGATCACGGTGACCCACACCGACGGCACGCTGCGGACCGTGGTCGGTGACGATGGGCGCGGCGGCGCCGACCCGGGGTCGGGTACCGGCATGCTGGGGGTGATGCGGAGGCTCGCGGCCTTCGACGGCACCATGTCGTTGTCGAGCCCGGCCGGCGGCCCGACCCTGATCACGTTGGAGGTCCCGTGCAGCCTGGAGGCGACACCGGGCTCCGGCTCGTCCTCGCCGAGGACCACGCCCTCCTCCGGGCCGGCCTGATCCAGCTGCTCGAGGGCAACGGGTTCACGATCCTGCACGCGGTCGACAACGCGCCCGCGCTCGCGCAGGCCCTGCTCGACCCCGACGCCGACGCCGCGGTCCTCGACGTGCGCCTGCCGCCCACGCAGACCGACGAGGGCCTGCGAGCAGCGATCGACGTGCGCGCGGCGCGGCCGGGATTCCCGGTGATGGTGCTCTCGCAGTACGTCGAGCAGCTCTACGCCCGCGAGCTGCTGGCGAGCGGGGTCGGCGCCGTGGGCTACCTGCTCAAGGACCGGGTCTCCGACGTGGCGGAGTTCGTCGACGGCGTACGCCGGGTCGCGGCCGGCGCGACCGTGCTGGATCCCGAGGTCGTGGCCACCGTCATGGCCCGGCGCCGCGACGAGCCCCTGGACCGGCTCTCACCCCGCGAGCGCGAGGTGCTCGGGCTGATGGCGGAGGGCCGCTCCAACGCCGCCATCGGCGCTCACCTCTCGGTCACCGAGAAGGCCGTGGCCAAGCACATCAACAGCATCTTCACCAAGCTCGACCTGCCCATCGACGAGGACGACCACCGCCGGGTGCGGGCCGTGCTCGCGTGGCTGCACGTCTGAGTCGCACCCGCCCCGGGCGTGTCCTGGCAGCCGGAACCCGCACGACACGCCGTCGCTCCTCGGCATGTCGTGCGGGCCAGTCCGGCCGACCGGCGAAGCCCGCCGGCCGGTCAGCCCATCAGGAGCGCGCGCACGGCGTCCCGCGCGGCGGCAGGGTCGGTGGCGGAGAGAGCGACCTCGGCCGCGTCCTCGCAGAGGTCGAGAGGCACGGTCGCGAGCCGCGCACCGACGGGCCGGACCGCGGCGGCCGCCATCGACAGCGACGTGACACCCATGCCCACCAGCACGCAGGCGAGCAGCGGGTCGGCAGCGGCCTCGCCACAGACGCCGACGGGCTTGCCGGCGTGGAAGCCCGCCTCGGCGGTGATCGCGATCAGCTGAAGCACGGCCGGTTGCCAGGGGTCGGTGAGGTGCGCGAGGTCGGTGGCCATCCGGTCGGCAGCCATCGTGTACTGCGTCAGGTCGTTGGTGCCGATCGAGAGGAAGTCGACGACCTCGAGGATGCGGTGGGCCAGCAGCGCCGCGCTCGGCACCTCGATCATCACCCCGGCCTTGAGACCCAGCGCCCGCACCTTGGCGGAGAAGTCCGCAGCCTCGGCCACGGTCGCCACCATCGGCGCCATCACCCACGCCTCGGTCCCGGTCGTCCTGGCGGCCAGGGCGATCGCCTCGAGCTGTCGGTCGAGCAGACCCGGGTTGTCGAAGGACAGCCGCAGCCCGCGCACGCCGAGGGCCGGGTTCTCCTCGCCGGCGTGCGTCGCGAACGCCACCGGCTTGTCCGAGCCGGCGTCCAGCGTGCGTACGACGACGTACCGGTCCTGACCAAAGGCACCCAGCACGTCGCCGTAGATGCTCGCCTGCTCCTCGACCGACGGCTCTTCCTGGCGGTTGAGGAAGCACAGCTCGGTGCGGAACAGGCCGACACCCTGGACCGGCGCGGAGCTGGCGGAGCGGGCCGAGTCGGCGTCGGCGACGTTCGCGAGGATCTTCACCGACACCCCGTCGGCGGTGGCACCCGGCCCCGTCCACGAGGCGAGGGCGTCCCGCTGCGCGGCGTCCGCGGCCACCAGCTCCTCGGCCTGCGCCGGGTCGGGGTCCAGCTCGATGACCCCGGTGATGCCGTCCACGAGCAGCGGCGTGCCGGCGGGGATCGTCATCGCGCCGGCGACGCCGACCACGCACGGGATGCCGAGCTGGCGGGCGATGATCGCGGTGTGGCTGGTCGGGCCACCCCGCTCGGTGACCAGGCCGAGGACCACCGCAGGGTCGAGCCCGGCGGTGTCGGAGGGAGCAAGGTCCTCGGCGACCAGCACGGCCGGCGTGTCCGGGACGACCACGCCCGGCTCGGGCTCACCGACCAGGTGGGCGACGACGCGCCGCTCGATGTCGCGCAGGTCCGTGACCCGCTCGGCCATCAGGCCGCCCATGCCGGTGAACACCGTGACGAACTGCTCGACGCCGGCGTGGACGGCGACCAACAGGTCCTCCCCCGCGGCCAGGTGCTTGCGCACGGCGCTGCGCAGCCCCTTGTCGCGGGCCAGGCCGGCGCTCGCGGTGAGCACCTCCGCTGCGGCGCCCGACGCCTTCTCGGCCTTGCGCACGAAGCCGGCCGACACCTCCTGGGCGGCGCCCTCGTAGGCCGCGAGCGCGGCCTCGGCGTCGGCGAACTCGGGCGCGTAGCGCTCGACGGCCTCGGGCGACACCTCGGAGCGCACGAGCAGTGCGGGACCATGGGCGAGGGCGGGAACGACCGGCGTGCCGCGCAGGGTAGAACGTGCCTCGGGGCTGGTGACCATGCTCACCAGTAAACGACTGCCGCCCTTGACAGTCAACACATTCGGGCGTAAAACCACAGATACAAAGATCGGGAGGAGTGTCATCGCAATGTACGCCGAAGAGCGCCAACAGGCCATGGCCCAGCTCGTCACCGAGCACGGCCGCCTGTCGGTCGCGGCGATCGCCGAGCAGTTCGACGTCACCACCGAGACCGTGCGGCGCGACCTCTCGACCCTCGAGCGCATGGGGCTCGTACGCCGGGTCCACGGCGGCGCCGTCCCGGCCAGCTCGCTCGCGGTCATCGAGTCCGGTCTCGGCGAGCGCGACCTGGCCAACACCTCCCAGAAGGAGCTGATCGCGAAGGCCGCGCTCGACCAGCTGCCCCCACCCGGAGGCACGGTGCTCCTCGACGCGGGCACGACCACGAGCCGCTTCGCGATCATGCTGCCGCGCGACCACCGGCTCACGGTGATCACCCACGCCGTCCCCGTCGCGGCCCGCCTCGCCGGCCTGCCCCAGATCGACCTCTACCTGCTGCCCGGCCGGGTCCGCTCGACGACCCAGGCGGCCGTGGGTGCCGACACGGTCACCGCGATCAACCGGCTCAAGGTGGACGTCGCGTTCGTGGGCACCAACGGCATCTCGGTCGAGCACGGGCTCTCCACGCCCGACCCCGACGAGGCCGCCGTCAAGCGCGCCATGGTCGGCGCGGCCCGCCGGGTCGTGTGCCTGACCGACTCGAGCAAGGCCGGCACCGACGCGTCGGTGCGCTTCGCCGCGCTCGCTGACATCGACGTGGTCGTCACCGACGACCACCTCCCCGTAGGTGACCGCGTCGCGTTCGAGGTCGCCGGACTCGAGGTCGTGACCGCATGATCCTGACTCTGACCGCCAACCCCAGCGTGGACCGCACCGTGGTGCTGGCCGGCCGGCTCAAGCGCGGCAAGGTCATCCGGGCCGACGCCGTCATCTCCCAGGCCGGCGGCAAGGGCGTCAACATCGCCCGCGCCTGCATCGCCGCCGGCGTACCCGCGATCGCCGTGCTGCCGGCCGCGAAGGACGACCCCTTCGTGCTCGAGCTGCTCTCCGCCGGCATCGACTGCCGCCCGGTGCACCACGACGGGGCGCTGCGGGTGAACATCACGATCACGGAGCCCGACGGCACGACCACCAAGCTCAACAGCCCCGGCCCGACGCTGACCGACGCGGTGCGCGGCGAGCTCGCCGAGGCCCTGCGCCGGCGCGCGGCGGCCGCCGACTGGGTCGTGCTGGCGGGCTCGCTGCCGCCCGGCACCCCGCCGGAGTGGTACGCCGAGCTGGTCGTGCTGCTGCGCGAGAGCGGCGCCCGGGTGGCCGTCGACACCAGTGATGCGCCGCTGCGGGCCCTGGTCGAGCGGCTGCCCGCCGCTGCGCCACACCTGATGAAGCCCAACGGCGAGGAGCTCGCCTCGTTCACCGGCGACGACCCCGAGCTGCTCGAGGCGGACCCGTACGCCGCCGCCAAGGCCGCGCGCACCCTGGTCGAGGCAGGCGTCGAGAGCGTGCTCGCCACGCTCGGCGCACTCGGCGCAGTGCTGGTCAACGCCGACGGCGCCTGGCACGCCACTCCTCCCCCGACCAACGTGGTCAGCACCGTGGGTGCTGGTGACTCGAGCCTGTTCGGGTATCTACTGGGGGAGCTCCGGGGCAACCCTCCGGAGGATCGACTCGCACTCGCGGTGGCCTACGGCAGCGCCGCCGCAGGACTTCCCGGCACGACCATGCCTCATCCCCAGCAGGTCCGCCCCGATCTCGTCTCGGTGCGGGACCTGGACCTTCGCGAAGGGTGACCCGATGTCAGACCTCATCACCGCCGACCTAGTCCGCCTGGACGCGGACCTCGGCGCGGACAAGCACGCCGTGATCCGCTCCCTCGCCCAGATCGTGGGCGACGCCGGCCGCGCCGTCGACGTCGACCAGCTCGTCGAGGACGCCTACGCCCGCGAGGCGACGTCGGGCACCGGGCTCCCCGGTGGCATCGCGATCCCTCACTCCCGCACCGCCGGCGTCGAGGAGCCCGTGCTGGCGTTCGCGCGTCTGGCACCGAAGGTCGACTTCGGTGCCAAGGACGGCCCGGCCGACCTGGTGTTCCTCATCTCCGCTCCTGCCGGCGGCGACAACACCCACCTCCAGCTGCTGACCAAGCTCGCCCGCGCGCTGGTCAAGCCGGCGTTCACCGACGCGCTGCGCGCCGCGGAGTCGCCCGCGGAGGTCGCCGAGATCGTGGGTGACATCGTCGGCGCCGCCCCGGCGCCCACCGCCAAGGCCGCCGCTCCGGTGCCGGCCGCTCCCCCGGCCGCCGAGCAGGCCGCCCCCGCCGTACGCCGGCTGGTCGCCGTCACCGCGTGCCCGACCGGCATCGCGCACACCTACATGGCCGCGGAGGCGCTCGAGGCGGCCGCAGCCCGGGCCGGCGTCGACCTCCAGGTCGAGACGCAGGGCTCCGCCGGCGCCAAGCCGCTCGACCCCGCCACGATCACCGCGGCCGAGGCCGTGATCTTCGCGGTCGACGTCGGCGTCCGCGACCGCCATCGGTTCGCGGGCAAGCCGCTGGTCTCCTCCGGCGTCAAGCGGCCCTTCGACCAGGCCGACGCGATGATCGCGGAGGCGCTGCAGTACGCCGACGACCCCAACGCCCCGCGCGTCGAGGGCACCTCGGGCGGAGGCGGGGCGACGCCGCCCTCGACCGCCGGTGAGAGCTGGGCGGGCCGCACCCGCCGCGTGCTGATGACCGGGGTGTCCTACATGATCCCGTTCGTCGCCGCGGGTGGTCTGCTGATCGCCCTGTCGTTCCTGCTCGGCGGCTACGAGATCGCCAAGGACAACAACTACGGGCAGATCGCGGTCGACAACACGATCTTCGACCTCCCGAACCCCGGCGCGCTCGGGCTCGACCACGCACTGTTCGGCTCGGGACTCGCGGCCTACATCGGTGCGCTGTTCTTCGTGATCGGCAAGACGGCGTTCACGCTGTTCCTCCCGGCTCTTGCCGGCTACATCGCCTACGCGATCGCCGACCGGCCCGGCATCGCGCCGGGCTTCGTGATGGGCGGCCTCGCGGGCAACCTCTTCGCCGTTCAGAACTCAGCCGCGGACCCGGTGTCGATCCCGGCGACCGGCTTCCTCGGCGCGATCATCGGCGGCGTGCTCGCCGGTGTGATCGCCCACTGGGTCGGCGGCTGGCAGGTGCCGAGCTGGATGCGCGGCCTGATGCCGGTGCTGATCATCCCGCTGTTCACCTCGGTCGTGGCCGGCCTGCTGATGCTCGTGGTGTTCGGCAAGCCGATCGGCTGGCTGATGGACCGGCTCAGCGACGGCCTGAACTCGCTCAGCGGCAGCAGCGCGATCCTGCTCGGAGTGATCCTCGGCCTGATGATGGCCTTCGACATGGGCGGACCGCTGAACAAGGTGGCCTACAGCTTCGCGGCCGCCGGCGTCGGCGGTGCGTCCCTGGCCAGCGGCGCACCCGAGCTGAAGATCATGGCCGCGGTGATGCTCGCCGGCATGGTGCCGCCCCTCGCGCTCGCCCTGGCCACCGTCGTCCGACCGGGCCTGTTCAACCAGGCCGAGCGTGAGAACGGCAAGGCCGCCTGGGCGTTGGGGGCCAGCTTCATCACCGAGGGCGCGATCCCGTTCGCCGCGGCCGATCCGCTGCGGGTGATCCCCGCGATCATGTGCGGCAGCGCGGTCACCGGCGGGGTCTCGATGGCGCTGGACGTCGGGGTGCGCGCACCGCACGGCGGCATCTTCGTGCTGTTCGCCGTCAGCAACATCTTCGGCTACCTGATCGCACTCGTCGCCGGCACGCTCGTCGGCGCGGGTGCCGTCGTCGCGCTCAAGTCGCTCGGCGGCAAGGACGTCGACGTCGACCTCGCCACCGTCTGACCCTGCACCTCAACCAAGGAGATCACCAGATGCCCACCAAGACCGTCACCGTCGGCTCCTCCGTCGGCCTGCACGCCCGCCCCGCGCAGCTCATCTCGGAGGCCGCGGAGGCGCTCGACGCGGAGGTGCTGATCGGCATCCCCGGCGACGAGCCCGTCGATGCCAGCTCCTCGCTGATGATCATGACTCTCGGCGCCGGCCCCGGCGACACGGTCGAGGTCTCCAGCGACGACGAGTCGGCGCTCGAGACGATCGCAGCGCTGGTCGAGAAGGACCTCGACGCGTAGGACGCGTCAGCGGACTACGCAATGGTGGTCGAGCGAGCCGCGCGACTGACGAAGGAAGTCGCGACCGGCGTGTCGAGACCATCAAGTCGTGAGGAACGCCGGGCCCTACTCGCCGCGCGCCCGCAGCGCCAGGTACACCGCGCGCATGCCGACCGCCCGCTCCAGCTCGCGGGTCACTCCGGAGAAGAACTGCTCGCGATAGGTCTCGTCCGTCACGGTCGAGACCGTGAGGTAGAGCCCGGAGAACGCCGCCAGGAACACCGAGACCTGCACGAGCGCGCGCGACTCGCTGAAGCCGTGCCCCGTCTGCCAGACCTCGATCACCGCGTCGGTCATGATCAGGGTGCCGAACAGCATCAGGAACGCGAACACCGCGACCGAGAGCAGCAGCACCTGCACGACCTGGACGACCATCAGCACCAGGATCAGGTTCCAGCGCTCGTAGCCGGTGACCTCGGCATGTGCCGACGGGTCCGCCTCGGCGTCCTCGACGAGCTCGCGGCAGGGACGCTCCAGCGGAGTGCCCGCGCACGCGCGCAGCAGCAGGGCGTCGTCGACGGCGTCGTCGGCCCGGTCGACCTCCTCGGGCAGCCGCACGAGCAGGAACGCGACCGCGAGCAGCGCGAACAGCAGCACGACCAGCCACAGCGAGCCGACGCTCAGGTTGCCGCCGACCTGCCACATCTCGGTGTTGATGAACAGGAACGTGATCGCCAGCAGCAGCAGGGGCAGCGCCCGCGTGGTCAGCGGGAGCAGGCCGCGCAGGCTGCCGAACGTGCGCTTGAGGCCCCACAGCAGGATCTGGCTCGCGTGCAGCGCGGTGAGGGCGTACCACGCGGCGGCCGCGAGGCCCAGGGAGACCAGGGTGGCCGGCGCTGCGCTGAACTCCCCCGAGGCCCAGGCCAACCCGACCCCGGCCGCGGCGGCGAGCACCGCCACGAGGAGCAGCAACGGGATCGTGCGCTTGAGCCGCAGCGCATTGCGGACGTCGGCCCGGCGCTCCGGCACGAAGTAGGTGAGCCCGTGGTCGAGGAACCACGCGTCCGCGGCGACGATCGGGTCGCCGACGACGGGCGAGCTCACGCGAGCAGCTCCCGGGAGCGGTCGACGTCGGCGGTCATCTGCACGATGAGCTCGTCCACCGACTCGAACGCGACCATCCCCCGCAGCCGGTCGACGAAGCTCACCTCGACCTCGACGCCGTAGAGGTCGAGATCGGTGCGGTCGAGCACATAGCTCTCGACCCGCCGGTCGCGGACGCCGTCGAACGTGGGGTTGGTGCCGACGCTGATCGCCGCCGGGTAGGTCTCCCCGGTGTCCAGCCGCCGCAGCCGCCCGGCGTACACGCCGTCGGGCGGGACGGCCGTCATCGCACCGGTCGGCACGTTGGCGGTCGGGAACCCGAGCTCGCGGCCGCGCTGGTCGCCGCGGACCACGACCCCGCGCACGGCGTACGGACGGCCCAGGGCCTCGGCCGCGCCGGCGACGTCGCCGGCGGCCAGGCTCATCCGGACGTACGTCGAGGACCACACCTGCGGCCCGCCGTCGAGCGGGATGCCCTCGGCGGTGAACCCGTAGCGCTCGCCGGTCTCGCGCAGGGTGGCCACGTCGCCGGAGGCCTGGTGCCCGAAGCGGAAGTTGGCGCCGACCACGACCGCGGACGCGTGGAGGACGTCGACCAGCACCCGCCGGACGAACTCCTCGGGCGTCCAGGAGGCGACGTCGCGGTCGAAGGGCAGCGCGAGCAGCGCCTCGGCGCCCGCCTCGGCGAGCAGCTCGGCCCGCACCTCGAGCGAGGTCAGCGTCGTCGGGGCGTGCTCGGGGCGCAGCACCGCCATCGGGTGCGGGTCGAACGTCACGGCGACGACCCTCAGCGACCGGTCGGCCGCGGTCTCGCGGGCCCGGTTGACGACGTGCCGGTGGCCGAGGTGGACGCCGTCGAAGTTGCCGATGACGACAGCGGTGGGTCCGAGGTCGGAGGGGACCTCCTCCAGGGAGCGCCAGATCTGCACCCCGAGAGCCTATCGAGGACCTAGACGAACACCGCGACGGCCTTCGCGGCGTGCCCCCGAGGCTCGTACAGCGCGAGGAACTCGCCGTCGGGCGCGAAGACCGCGGTGAGCCCCGTGAGGTCGAGCTCGAGGGCCCGGCCGACCCGGACGTCGGCCGCCTGCGCGTCGTCGAGGTCCAGGCTCTCGAAGGCGGCGCGAGCCGCCTGCGCGACCGGCATCATCGTGAAGCCCTCGGCGAGCTCCTCGAGCGTGCGGGCGTCGTCGAGACGGTAGGGCCCGACGGCGGTGCGCCGCAGCGCGGTGAGGTGCCCACCCACGCCGAGACGCGCGCCGAGGTCACGGGCGATCGCGCGCACGTAGGTGCCGCTGGTGCAGCGCAGCGACACGTCGAGGTCGATCGTCTCGTCGGTGCGCCGGACGTCGTGCACCACGAGCTCGTGCACGGTCACCGGGCGGGCCTTCAGCTCGACGTCCTCGCCCTCGCGGACCCGCTGGTAGGCCCGCTTGCCGTCGACCTTGATGGCCGACACCGCGGTCGGCACCTGCTGGAGGTCGCCGACGAACTCGGCCGCGGCGGCCCGGACCACGGCCTCGTCGAGGTGGCCGGCCGCCGCGGTGGCGATGACCTCGCCCTCGGCGTCGTCGGTCGTCGTGGCGACCCCGAGCCGGATGGTGGCGTCGTACGCCTTCTCGGTCAGCATCAGGTGGCCGAGCAGCCGGGTCGCCCGGTTGACCCCGAGCACCAGCACACCGGTTGCCATCGGGTCGAGCGTGCCGGCGTGGCCGACCTTGCGGGTGCCGGCGAGCCGGCGTACCCGCGAGACCACGTCGTGCGAGGTCAGGCCGCCGGGCTTGTCGACGACGACCAGGCCGGCATCGGCGGTCACGGGTTCTCGTCGTCCTCGTCTTCGCCGGACATCTCGTCGGCAACCTCGTCGGCGGCGTCCTCGTCCTCTGCCTCGCGGGGCTTCTTGTACGGGTCCTCGCCGCCGGCGTACGCCGTGCCGCGGCGGGCCGCGACCTCCTCGTCGAGTGCCTTGGCACGGGCCAGCACCTCGTCGAGGTGGCGGGCGCTCTCGGGCAGCGCGTCGGCGATGAACGTCAGCGTCGGGGCGGTGCGCATGCCGAGCTGCTTGGCGACCTCGGAGCGCAGCAGGCCCTTGGCCGACTCGAGCGCGGCGGCCGTGCTGGCGAGCGCGGCCTCGTCGTCACCGGTGACGTCGAGGACCGTGTAGAAGATCGTCGCCTGCTGGGAGTCGCCGGTCACCCGGACGTCGGTGACGGTCACGAACCCGAGCCGCGGGTCCTTGATCCGGCGCTCCAGCATCTCCGCCACGATCACCTGGATCCGGTCGGCGATCTTGCGGACGCGTGCGTTGCTCATGTTCCTACTCTCTCAAACGGCCCTCCGACGCCGAGTCGGCGCCAGTTTCTCTCCAGAACGCACCGAGTCGGCGCCAGTTTCCGCCGCAGCGGGAAACTGGCGCCGACTCGGCAGTTATCAGCTGCGCGCGATCTCGCGCATCTCGAACGCCTCGACGATGTCGCCTTCCTTGATGTCCTGGAAGTTGCGCAGGACCAAACCGCACTCGAAGCCCTCGCGGACCTCGGACGCGTCGTCCTTCTCGCGCTTGAGCGACGCGAGGTCGAGGTTGTCGGCGACGACGGAGCCGTCGCGGATGACCCGGACCTTGGCGTTGCGGCGGATCAGGCCACCGGTGACCATGCAGCCGGCGATGTTGCCGATCTTGGACGAGCGGAAGATCGCACGGATCTCCGCCTGACCGAGCACCGACTCCTCGTAGACCGGCTTGAGCATGCCCTTGAGCGCGGCCTCGATCTCCTCGATGGCCTGGTAGATCACCGTGTAGTACCGGATCTCGACGCCCTCGCGGTCGGCCAGCTCCGTCGCCTTGCCCTGCGGGCGGACGTTGAAGCCGATGATGATCGCGTCGGACGCGGCCGCCAGGTCGACGTTGGTCTCGGTGATCGCACCGACACCGCGGTCGATGACCCGCAGGCTGACCTCGTCGCCGACGTCGATCTTGGCCAGCGCGTCCTCGAGAGCCTCGACCGAACCGGACACGTCGCCCTTGAGGATGAGGTTGAGCTCCTGGCTCTCGCCCTTCTCCATGGACGCCATGAAGTCCTCGAGCGTACGACGCACGCGGCGCTTGGCCTGCATGGCCGCCCGCTCGCGGGCCTCACGCTTCTCGGCGATCTGGCGCGCCATCCGGTCGTCCTCGACCACGATGAAGTTCTGCCCGGCGCCGGGGACGGCGGACAGACCCAGCACCATCGCGGGACGCGACGGCGTGGCCTCGGACAGTTCGTTGCCGAACTCGTCGAGCATCGCGCGGACGCGGCCGTGGGCCGGTCCGGCGACGATCGAGTCGCCGACGTGGAGCGTGCCGCGCTGGACCAGGATCGTGGCCACAGGGCCGCGACCGCGGTCGAGGTGGGCCTCGATGACCAGACCCTGTGCGTCCCGGTCGGGGTTGGCACGCAGGTCCAGCGAGGCGTCGGCGGTCAGGATGACCGCCTCCAGCAGCTTGTCGAGGTTGAGCTCGGACTTGGCCGACACGTCGACGAACATCGTGTCGCCGCCGTACTCCTCGGGGATCAGGCCGTACTCGGTCAGCTGGCCACGGACCTTGGTCGGGTCGGAGTCCGGCTTGTCGATCTTGTTGACCGCGACCACGATCGGGACGCCGGCCGCCTTGGCGTGGTTGAGCGCCTCGACGGTCTGCGGCATCACGCCGTCATCGGCGGCGACCACGAGGATCGCGATGTCCGAGGACTGCGAACCACGAGCACGCATGGCGGTGAACGCCTCGTGACCCGGGGTGTCGATGAACGTGATGCGGCGGTCCTCACCGTCGACATCGGTGTGCACCTGGTAGGCGCCGATGTGCTGGGTGATGCCGCCGGCCTCGCCCGCCACCACGTTGGCGTGGCGGAGCGCGTCCAGGAGCTTGGTCTTTCCGTGGTCGACGTGACCCATGACGGTGACGACCGGCGGGCGGATCTGGAAGTGCTCCGCGTCGCCCTCGTCGTCGGCGAACTCCAGGTCGAACGACTCCAGCAGCTCGCGGTCCTCGTCCTCGGGGGAGACGACCTCGACGACGTAGTTGAGCTCCTCACCGAGCAGCTCGAGCGTCGCGTCGTTGACGGACTCGGTCGCGGTGACCATCTCACCGAGGCTGAACAGCATCTGCACGAGCTGAGCCGCGTCGACGTTGATGCGCTCGGCGAAGTCGGTCAGCGACGCGCCGCGGGGCAGCCGGACGGTCTCGCCGTTGCCCTTGCGGACGCGGATGCCGCCGATCGTCGGGGCCTCCATGGCCTCGAACTCCTGGCGACGCGCCCGCTTGGACTTGCGCCCACGCCGCGACGGACCGCCGGGACGACCGAACGCACCCTGGGTCTGACCGCGCTGACCGGGGCGACCGCCGCCGGGGCGGCCGCCGCCGCTGGGGCCGAAGCCACCGGGAGCGCCACCAGGGCGTCCGGGAGCACCGGCGCCGGCGCCACCGCGCCCGGGGGCGCCACCAGGGCGTCCGGGAGCACCGCCACGGCCGGGAGCACCGGGGCGACCCGGACCACCGGGGCCACGGCCCGCACCGAAGGCGGAGGGAGACTTGGGCATCATCGCCGGGTTGGGGCGCGGCATGCCCGGGCGTCCGGGAGCGCCACCCTCACGGGCAGCCGGCGGACGCGGCGGGCGGTTGTCGCCGGCACCGGCACCCGTGCCGGCACCAGGTGCGGCGGGGGCACCCGGCGCGGGCGCGGGCCGACGGCCCATGCCCTGGCTGGAGGCGAACGGGTTGTTGCCCGGGCGCGGCGTACCGCCGGGGCGTCCGACGGGACGGGGCGCCGGCGCCTTGGGGGCCGGAGCGGACGGGGTCGCCGAAGCGGCCGGGGCCTCTGGTGCCTCCGGCGCCTGCGGGGCCTCGGGCTCCGCTGCCGGAGCGGCAGGCTCCTCGGCCACCGGGGCCGGCTTGGGGCCGGGCTTCGGGGCGGCGGCGCGGACGGCCGGGGCCTCGACGGGGGCCTCGACCGGGGTCTCGGCGGCAGCCGGAGCCTCGGCAGCCGGAGCCTCGGCAGCGGGTGCCTCGGGCTCGGCCGCGGCGGCCTTCTTGGCCGGGGCCTTCTTGGCCGGGGACGGCTTCGCCGCGGGCGCCTCGGCGGCAGGTGCCGCGGGCGCCTCGTTCTTCAGCTTGTCGCCGTACTCCTTGCGGAAACGCATCTCCGCAGGCAGCTCGACAGTGGAGCTCGCGGACTTGACGAACTCCCCCATCTCCTTGAACTTCTCGAGAACGAACTTGCTCTCGACTCCGAACTCCTTGGCGAGTTCGTGAACTCGGGTCTTAGCCACGCTTCTCCTTCTGGCCGCAGACCCGGGTCCAGTTCTGTGCTGGGGGGTGATTGCGACCGTTAGTGGTTGTGCAAACTCATCGGAAAGTACTCATCGAGTGCTCATGAGCTGCTGCTCCAGTTTCTGTCGGTCGATCAGGTCGGTGGTGCTGTGCTGCGAGTCGCCGCGAGGTAGTCGCCCACCGGTGCGCTGGAGATCCCGGTCGAGACCCGGAGGGCCCGGCCGAACGCCTTCCGGCGTACCGCGAGGTCGTAACACTCGGCAGTGGGGTGCAGGTGCGCTCCCCGTCCGGGTGCGGTGCCCTGAGGATCGGGGGCGACGACCGTGGGGCCGTGCGTCTCCGAGCCGACGGTCACCCGTAACAACTCACTCTTCGCGGCCCGCTTGCGGCATCCCACGCAGGTCCGGACCGGACCGCTGACGGTCGAAGGCTCGGGGCATGCAGAAGGAATGTGTTCACGCGCCACTGGCGACAACCCTACCGCTACCACGCCTGGGATTCGAACCGGGGACGATCAACCCCGGATCAGGCGCCGCAGGTGCGGCCACACCCGTCGGCCCAGCTCGGCGTCGGCCTCCGGCGAGCCGCCGTGCACGAGGCGGGGCGGCGGCGGCAGCTCCTCCCCCGGCAGCAGCAGCCGGTGACCGGCCTCGGGGTGGCTGACCAGGGTGGTGGCGAGGCCGGCGGCCTCGCGGCGCCGGACGACGTCCTCGGCGAGATCGAGGCTCGGCCACAGCCGGTCGTCGCCGCCGGCGGTCAGCACCACCTCACCGGCGATCCGGTCGACCGGGATGCGCGCGGCGGGCGCCCGGTCGGCGTACACCTCGAGGCTCTGCTCGTACATCCCGACCAGCTCCAGCGGGTCGTCGCCGGGCTCGGGCCGCCAGGAGTCGTCGTAGGGCACGAACGGGAGCGGCTCACCGCCGCTCGTCCATGCCGAGCGCTGAGGTCGGTCCGAGCTGAGGCCCGCCCACACGAGCCCGCTGCCCGACACCGAGACCACCGCGTCGATCTCGGGGTGCCTGGCCCCGAGGAGCAGCGCTGCCTCGGCGCCTCGGGAGGTCCCCATGACGACCAGCCGCTCGCAGCGCTCGTGCAGCGTCGTCAGCGCCTCGTCGAACGACTCCAGCGCGACCAGGTCGATCTCGTCGCCGAACCAGCGGTACGACGCTGCCGTCGCGCCCGCCTCCGCCAGC
The DNA here is from genome assembly GCF_057747975.1 of Nocardia sp. 149-1B. Taxonomy (NCBI): domain Bacteria; kingdom Bacillati; phylum Actinomycetota; class Actinomycetes; order Mycobacteriales; family Nocardiaceae; genus Nocardia; species Nocardia sp. 149-1B. The sequence continues at coordinate 1,574,414 of NZ_CM173233.1, read as the reverse complement.
ACCCGGCAGCGGTCCTGCTCCACCCGCCCGCTGGAGCCCGAGAGCACCAGCACGCCGGTCGGGCCCGCACCGACCAGGAACATCACTCGGCGTCGGGAGCCTGCTCGTCGCTCCTGATGTCGATGCGCCAGCCGGTGAGGCGGGCGGCGAGGCGGGCGTTCTGGCCCTCCTTGCCGATCGCCAGCGAGAGCTGGAAGTCCGGCACCACGACGCGCGCGGACTTCGCCGCGGCGTCGACGATCTCGACCGAGGTGACGCGTGCCGGGGAGAGCGCGTGAGCGACCATCTCGGCGGGGTCCTCGGACCAGTCGACGATGTCGATCTTCTCGCCGTGCAGCTCCGACATCACGTTGCGCACCCGCTGGCCCATCGGCCCGATGCAGGCGCCCTTGGGGTTGACGCCGGGCACGGTGGAGCGGACCGCGATCTTGGTGCGGTGACCGGCCTCGCGGGCGATCGCCGTGATCTCGACGGTGCCGTCGGCGATCTCGGGCACCTCGAGCGCGAAGAGCTTCTTCACCAGGTTCGGGTGCGATCGCGACAGCGTGATCTGGGGCCCGCGCATGCCCTTGCGGACCGACACGACCAGGCACTTGATGCGGGTGCCGTGGCTGTAGCGCTCCCCGGGCACCCGCTCGCCGACCGGCAGCAGCGCCTCGAGCTTGCCGAGGTCGACCATCACGTCGTCGGGGTTGCGGCCCTGCTGGATGATGCCCGAGATGATGTCGCCCTCCTTGCCGGAGAACTCCCCGAACCGGACGTCGTCCTCCGCGTCGCGCAGACGCTGCAGCATGATCTGCTTGGCGGTCGTCGCGGCGATGCGGCCGAAGTCGGCCGGGGTGTCGTCGAACTCCCCGAGCGCGTTGCCCTCCTCGTCGACCTCGGAGGCGAGCACGGTGACGTGACCGGACTTGCGGTCCAGCACGACCCGCGCGCGCTCCTGGGCGCCCGGCGACTTGTGGTACGCCGTCAGCAGCGCCTGCTCGATCGCCTCGACGAGCACGTCGAAGGAGATCTCCTTCTCCCGCTCCAGCATCCGCAGGATGCTCATGTCGATGTCCATCAGGCCTCCCCCGCCTCGTCGTCTGCGCCCTCTGTACTGCCGGGATCGCCGAGATCTTCGAGATCGCCGCCGCCGTCCTTGGGACGGTTGAACTCCACCTGCACCAGCGCCTTCTTCACCTCGGCGTAGGCGACGTCCTGCCGGTTCCCGCTCACGTCGAGCGTGACGCGCTCCTCGTCGCTCCCGAGCACCCGGCCGGTGGCGGTGCGTCCGTCGGCGAAGGTGACCTTCACCAGACGTCCCGCGTTGCGGCGCCAGTGGCGCGGCAGGGTCAGCGGACGGTCGACACCGCGTGAGGTGACCTCGAGCGTGTAGGGCTGCTCGCCCATCACCTCGGACCCGTCGAGCACGCGGTTGACCTCGCGGGTCGCCTCGGCGACCTCGTCCAGGGTCACGCCGCCGTCCTTGTCGACGGCGACGCGCAGGATCCGGCGCTTGCCGGCCGGGGTGATCTCGACGGCCTCGATGTCGAGGCCCAGAGCGCGCAGGGGGTCGTCGAGCTCTGCCTCGATCTGGTCCCGGGTGGCGTCCTGGTTGGCACTGCTCACGAGTGGGCGACCTCCTTGTGCTGTTGTTGATCGTCAACGATAGCGGCTGGCCGGGGTCGGTAGGGTCGTCGCCGTGCCCGCCGGTCCCCGTCTCGCCCGTCGTACGGCGCTCGCCGTCGCCGCGGGTGTGGCAGTCCTCACCAGCTGCGACGACCGCGACGCCAGTCCCACGACCGGCCGCAGCGCCGAGCCGGACGCCGACATCGAGCTGGTCGCCGGCGTGATCGCCCAGCTGGGCCGCGCGCGCGAGCTCGCCTCGTCCACCGGAGCCACCGACCTGGTCACCCTGCACGAGGCGCACCTGAAGGCGCTGAGCCGGCCCGGCTCCACCCCGACCCCGAGCACCTCATCCACCCTCGCTCCCGGCAACCTCCGGCAGCTCGAGAGCCGCCTGCGGTCCGACCTGGTCGAGGCAGCGGTGGCGGCGCAGAGCGGTGCGCTCGCGGCGCTGCTGGCCTCGATGAGCGCGGCACAGGCGCAGCTGCTCGCGCGGTGGGGCGCTACCGCATGAGCGAGGCCGAGGCCCTGCAGACCGCGCTCGCCGCCGAGCACGCGGCGGTCTACGTCTACGGCGCGCTCGGTGGCCGGACCTCGCTCTCAGCCACTCCCGACCTGGCCGCGGCCGTGTCCACGGCCTACGACGCCCACCGCGCGCGGCGCGACCGGCTCACCGCCGCGATCCTCGACCTCGACGCGGACCCGGTCGCGGCGGAGCCGGCGTACGAGCTGCCGCCGCTGGGCAACCCCGACCAGGTGGCCCGAGCGGCGCTCGATGTCGAGCGCGCCTGCGCGCGGACCTACGACTACGTGGTGGCGAACACCGCGGGCGAGCAGCGGCGGAGCGCGATCGGGGCGCTGAACGAAGCAGCGGTCCGCGAACTCGTCTTCCGGGGAACTCCCGAGATATTCCCCGGAAGAGACGAGTACGCGGACCGCTGAGGCCTGGACATGGCCGGTGAGCGGGCCCCGCAAGGATGTGGGGGGACTGGCGGGGGAACCGCTCGTGCAAAATCATGCAATACGACCGCCCCAGGCGCGACACGACTCGAACCTCACGTTTTCGCATTGCACAAACGTGCAGAACTGCAGGTCAGAGCGCTGTTGTGGCCGCGGTCACAGCCACTTCGCGACCAGGTCGCCGACCTCGGCCAGCCGGTGCGCGACCGCGTCGGGCTCGCCCTCCGTGTGACCCACCTGCTCCGGGGGTATCGCGCTGAGCGGGATGTGGATGGCCCGCATGCCGGAGTTGTGGGCACCCCAGACGTCGTCGAACAGACGGTCACCGACGTACACGCAGCGCGCCGGGTCGGCGACACCCACGGCGTCCATGGCGGCCCGGAACGCGTGCGGGGAGGGCTTGGTCCACGCGATCTCGCTCGTGTAGACGGCGCCGTCGATGAGGTGGTCGACGCCGTCGCGCCGGAAGAACCCCTCGTGCCACTCGCGCGGCCAGATCGTGTTGGAGAGGACTCCCACCAACAGGCCGAGGTCGTGCAGCCGCTCGAACAGCGGCCCCGCCTCGGGGTCGGTGAGCGTGTGCGGCTCCCAGAACTCGTAGTAGGCGGTGAGCAGCGCGGGGTCGTGGTCGAGGCCGGCCTCGGAGAAGAGGTCCGCGACGGTCGCGCTCTGCTGGTGGTCGCGGGAGCGACCCCAGATCGTCTGGTTGGCCTCGTGGAGGCGGGCCTGGGAGATGTCGACCGGGTGGTCGACGCCGATCACGGCCTGGGCGAGCGCCAGCGACTCCGCGTGGAAGTCGACGTCGTGCCACGCGGTGAGCGTGCCGCCCCAGTCGAAGACGACCGCGTCGAGCCCGCTCACGCCCGGACGACCCCCACGACGCGGTCGACGAGGTGCTCGGCGGGCACGTCCTGGCGTTCGCCGGTACGCCGGTCCTTGACCTCGATCGTCCCGTCCGCGAGGCCCTTGCCGACCACGACGATCGTGGGCACGCCGATCAGCTCGGCGTCCTTGAACTTCACGCCGGGGCTGACCTTGGGGCGGTCGTCGTAGAGGACCTCGATGCCCTGGGCGTCGAGCTCGTGGGCGATCCGCTCGGCGGCGGCGAAGATGTGCTCGTCCTTGCCGGTCGCGACGATGTGGACGTCGGCGGGCGCCACCTCGCGCGGCCAGGCCAGCCCGAGCTCGTCGTGCGTGCCCTCGGCGATGGCCGCCACCGCCCGCGAGGGGCCGATGCCGTAGGAGCCCATGGTCACCGTGACCAGCTTGCCGTTCTCGTCGAGGACCTTGAGGTCGAGCGCCTCGGCGTACTTGCGCCCGAGCTGGAAGATGTGGCCCATCTCGATGCCGCGGGCGGTCTCGAGGACGCCGCCGTCGCCGCGGGGGCACGGGTCTCCGTCGCGCACCTCGGCGACCTCGATGACGCCGTCGGCGGAGAAGTCCCGCCCGGCGACGAGGTCGATCACGTGGCTGCCGGCCACGTCGGCGCCGGTGACCCAGCGGGTGCCCTCGACGACTCGCGGGTCGAGGAGGTAGCGCACGCCGGCAGGCTTCTTCTCCCCCAGCGCCCCGGGGCCGATGTACCCCTTGACGAGGGTCGGCCGCGACGTGAAGTCGTCGTCGCCGAAGGGCTCGAACTCGACGCCCTCACCGAGGTGCGCCTCCAGGCGCTTGGCGTCGACCTCGCGGTCGCCGGGCAGCCCGACGGCCAGAGCCTCGGTGGTGCCGTCGGGGTGGCGCAGCGAGAACACCACGTTCTTCAGCGTGTCGGCCGCCGACCAGGGACGATCCGAGCGAGGGAACCGCTCGTTGAGGTGGTCGACGAGGGTCTCGATCGTCGGGGTGTCGGGCGTCTGCTCCGCGTGTGCGGCCGGCGCATCGTCGTAGGGCACCGCAGCGATCGGCGGCGAGTGCACGGCCTCGACGTTGGCGGCGTAGTCGCACAGCGTGCAGCGGACGTAGGTGTCCTCACCGACGCTGGCCTTGGCGAGGAACTCCTCGGACTTCGAGCCACCCATCGCTCCGGACATGGCCTCGACGATCGCGTAGTCGAACCCGAGCCGGTCGAAGATCCGGATGTAGGCGTCGCGGTGCTTCTGGTAGCTCACGTCCAGGCCGGCGTCGTCGACGTCGAAGGAGTAGGAGTCCTTCATCACGAACTCGCGACCGCGCAGCACCCCGGCGCGGGGGCGCGCCTCGTCGCGGTACTTGTTCTGGATCTGGTAGATCGAGAGCGGCAGGTCCTTGTAGGAGGAGTAGAGGTCCTTCACGACGAGCGTGAACATCTCCTCGTGGGTGGGGCCGAGGAGGTAGTCGGCGCCCTTGCGGTCCTTCACGCGGAAGAGGCTGTCGCCGTACTCCGTCCACCGGTTGGTCGCCTCGTAGGGCTCGCGAGGCAGCAGCGCGGGGAACAGCATCTCCTGGGCCCCGATCGCGTTCATCTCCTCGCGGATGATGTCCTCGATCTTGCGCAGGACCTTGAGGCCGAGCGGCAGCCAGGTGTACATGCCGGGCGCGGCACGGCGGATGTAGCCGGCGCGGACGAGCAGCCGGTGCGACGGCACCTCGGCGTCCGCCGGGTCCTCTCGCAGGGTCCGCACGAACAGGCTCGACATCCGCATGATCATGGGGAGCAGGCTACTTGTTGCGTGCCACGGTCCTCGCCCGGGTTTCCGGTGTCACCAGGCCCTTGCACCGATGAGGTCTCGACACACCCGTCGCGACCTCCTTCGTCGGTCGCGGGGCTACTCGACCTGGCTGCTGGGTCCCGGCCTTCGCAAGCTCAGGCCGGGGGAGCTCAGAACATCACGGTGGCGAAGCGCGCTGTCTCGCGGAAGCCGACCTTCTCGTAGACGGCGCGGGCGGAGGTGTTCCAGTCGTTGACGTAGAGCGAGACCGTGGGCGCGATCTCGCGCCGCACCAGGTCGACGACCGCGGCCATGCCGGCGGTCGCGATGCCCTCGCCGCGGCGCTCGGCCGGGACGAAGACGCCCTGGATCTGCGCGGCGTACGGCGTCACGCAGGCGACCTCGGCCTTGAACACCAGCCGCCCCTGGTCGAACCGGGCGAAGGACCAACCGCGACTGACCAGCTGGATGACCCGCGCCCGGTAGAGCTCGGCTCCGCCGCCGTACTCGGGCGAGACCCCGACCTCCTCGGTGTACATCGCCACGCACGCGGGGTAGAGCTCGTCGAGGTCGGCGCGGACGGTCCGGCGCACGGACGGGTCCGGGGCGACCGCCGGCGAGCTCGCGATCTCCAGGTGCGGCTGCTCCCAACGGGTCTCGCGCGGGCGACCCCAGCTCGCGGCGACGCCGTTCCAGAACCCGCGGACGGCGTCTTGTGGCCCGACGATCGTGGACACGGTGCGGCTGCGGGCCAGGGCGCGCTCGGCGAAGGCCGCCGCGTCGTCGACGGTTGCCTCGACCGGGACGAGGTTGGCGCCCACGTGGCACGCGGCGACGAGGTCGCCGTCCTCGAAGCGGCCCCACATCTCGCCGCCGAGCCACCGCGGCTCGAGGTTGGTGGTCGTCGCGCGGTAGTCCACGAACGCGTTGATCACCGGCCGTCGGCGCGCCAGCGCCAAGAAGGCGTCGAGGTCCGCCGGTCCGAGCGGGCGGACGCCGTGGCGGGTCGAGAGCACGGGCGAAGCCTACGTCTTCGCCGCCGCCACGAGCGGTCAGATCCCGTCGATCACGGCGCGGCGTCGATCGTCGCGCTCGGCCTGGGTGATCAGCCCCTCCGCGAGCAGCCGGTCGAGCTCCCGGAGGCGTTCGGCCGTCGAGGTCGACGGCGGGGTGATCGGTGCCGACGGGGCCGGTGCCTGCGGCTGCCGCAGGTTGGCGGCGAGGTACGTCGCCTCGAAGCCGTCGTCGCTCATCATCGTCATCATCGCGGCGTCGCCCGGATCCATGCCCGACCGGGTGGCCATGCGCCTGGCCGCCGACACCCGCCAGACCGTGCCGGCGACGCCGAGGACGAGCACGAGCAGGAAGAGCGCGACGAACGCTCCGGGGATGCCGTCGCCAGCGCCCGAGCCGAAGCCCGGCCCCAGGTCCGAGACATGGCGACACCCTAGGACGATCGAGCGATCGACGTGCCTAGGCTGGCGACATGCGCCGACTCGCCGCGACCGTGCTGCTGCTGCCGCTGCTCGCCACCAGTGCCCCCGCCGTGGCCGGCGGGACGCCCGATCCGGACGCCCAGTGCCGCCAGGAGTGGGGCGACCTGGTGCAGCTGCACAGCGAGAACGGCAACCCCGGCGGCCCCGTCCCGGCGCTCAACGGCCGGTGGGCGGCGACGTACCACCGCGCTCACGGGAAGCTCGACACCGCGACGGCTGCTGACTGCGGCCCGGTGATCGAGGACTTCGCCGCGGGATGGGGCGCGCTCGAGCACTTCCAGTACTCCCTCCACGCCTTCGACCCGCGGTCGGACCTGCGCCGAGCCGAGCAGGACCGGAGGCACTACCTCGGCCTGGGCAACAGGCTCTCCCCCGCGCTCCAGCACGCGTTCCGGGTGGTCCGAGCCGAGACGCCGGCCGCGATCGAGGACCTCGCCCCCGCCCTGGCGGACAGCACCGATGTCGATGTCCGCGACCGGCAGGAGGTGCGCGACTTCGTGCGGCAGGCCCGTGAGGTCAAGCGCGCCAGCGAGCACGTCCAGCGGATGCGGCACCCCTACCGGTTGATCGGCGACGCCGAGCTCGACGAGGAGTGAGGCGCTACCGCTCCCAGCCGGAGTTGTAGACGTCGAGCCCGAAGGTGTCCACGCCCGGGTCGCGGGCGTAGCCGAGCTTCGCGAGCCCGAAGATCTCCTCGATCGAGCCGAGCAACGAGTAGTGGTTGTACGGCGTGGTGCTCCAGGTGCCGGGCCCGACGTACCGCGAGATGAGTAGCGCTCCGATCTTCCCGCCGCCAGGCCCGACGATGCCGGGGAGCGGGCTGTTCGCCGACGTCGTGGGGCCGCAGCACGCGGTGGCGTCCGACGTCGGACCGTCGGACTCGTCGGCGGTGATGACGAGCAGGCCGTCCTTGCGGAACGCCGGCGACCGCAGGATCCGCGGCACCCACTTCTTCATCCACGCGTCCACGCTGCGCAGCCCACCGGGGCGGCCGTCGGCGCACGGGGCGTCGTGGCCGTCGTTGCACAGGTCGGGCGTGATGTAGGCGAGGTTCGGGGTGGTGCGGGTGTGTTCGAGGTCGCGGGTGAGCCGGGGCAGCCCGACCACGTGCGACTTGCAGTACGCCGCGTGGTCGGTGATCGAGCGGAAGTACACGAACGGGTTGTGCCGGGCCGCGTAGTTGTGGTCCGCGGTCGCGTGCTGGGTCGGGTCGGGCCGGTCGCGCGTCGGGTGCTGGCAGGGCTGCTCCATGTCGTCCATGTAGCCCTTCCAGCTCAGCCCCTTGTCGGTGAGCTGGCGCGGCAGCGTCGGCACGTCAGCCGGGAAGACGCACCCGGACCCGACGGCCTGGCCGGGATCGACCGTGGTCACCCGGAGGAACGTCGAGTAGGTCTGGCAGTCGGCCTGCATGTCCGGGTTGGGTCCCTGGCCGGAGATCTGCGCGACGTAGTTGGGCTGGGAGTTGTGCGCGGCGCCGTAGTAGCTGTTGAGCAGCACCCCCTTGCCGCGCAGCGTCGTGGCGAGGTACGGCGCCTCCGAGCCGGTGCCCCAGGTCTCGTCGTAGCCCTTGTTCTCGATGTTGATCACGAACACGTGGCGGATTGGCGGCACGTACGCCGGGCGGGCCCGGACCTCGGCGCCCTCCGGGAGGGTGGCGGCAGCCGACGGGAGTGCGAGCCCGAGCAGGACGAGAGCGACCAGGGCCAGGAGGTGCTTGCGGGTCATCGGGGCATCCTCCACCCCAGGTCGCGGGCCAGGTGCTTCAGGGCCGCCCAGTCCGCGGACTTCGACTCGCTGGGTGCGCAGCCCGCCGGCGTGACGTCGGGGACGTCGTACGTCGGCGCGGTCAGGTCCGGACCGCCGGCGAAGTCGAGCACCTCGGCCATGTTGCGCGCGGCGCGGTCGCGTGGGGTCAGCGGCTGGAGACCCCAGCGCCACTCGATCATCTTGAGCACCGAGGTGTGGTCGTAGACGTTGTGGGAGACGTGCCCGCGCCGGGCCAGCGGCGAGATCATCAGCGCCGGCACCCGGAAGCCACGCAACGCCGTGGCCTTGGCGACGTCCGGGGCGCGGCGCGGCCGGACGTGGTCGTAGAACCCGCCCCACTCGTCGTAGTTGATGACCAGCACGGTCTTCTCCCAGCCCGGACCGTTGCGCACCGCGTCGTAGACCTGGTTGAGGAACGACTGCCCGGCACGGATGTCGGCGAGCGGGTGGTCGTCGTTGGAGGTGCCGCCCTCCTCGTCGAGGAACCGGGGGTCGACGAAGGACACGGCCGGGAGCGTCCCGAGCGAGGCGTCGAGCAGGAACTTCGCGAAGTGCTGGGAGATGCCGAGGTGCTTCTCGTACCAGAGCGCCGTGAACGGGATGTCGCTGTAGTAGTAGGTGCCGCTGACCCCCTTGGCGGCCAGGCGGTCCCAGATCGTCGTCAGCGTGCACTTGTCGGTGTTGTTGTGCAGGCGGTCGGTCTGCGCGGCGTGCTGGTAGAAGCGGTTCGGGTACGTCTCGGCCATCACCGCCGAGAAGTAGCGGTCGAACACCGTCCAGTCCCGGGCCGCCCGGCCGTAGAACGACAGGTCCTCGTCGGTGTAGTAGCCGATCGCGAGCAGGTCGTTGTTGCCGGACTTCAAGAAGCCGTCGAGACGCCCGCCGTTGAGCTGGATCCGCCCTCCCTCCCAGGAGTGGTCGGGATCCTCGAAGCCGCAGCCGTCGTACGCCGTGAGCCGGTGCGTCGCGTGCCGCACGCCCTTGCGGTCCACGTAGCTGAGCCCGGCCTGCTTGCCGTCGGCGCCGGGCAGCCAGCCGAGGTAGTGGTCGAAGGAGCGGTTCTCCATCATCACGACCACGATGTGCTCGATGCCGGACTCGGCCGGGACCGGCAGCGGCGTCGCCGCCGAGGCGGGCAGGAGGCGCGAGACACCGGTGGCCGCGGCGAGGCCGGAGAGGGACGCAGCACCGAGCAGCTGCCTGCGGGAGACGGTCACAGCCGAAGTGTGCGGTGCGACCGGCCCCCGCGTCATCACCCCGGCAGCGGTGTTCGCCTGACGTTCAGGAGACGCTGACCTGCGCGGAGGCGCCGTCGACGGACTCCATGCCCTCCGCGATGCGCATGGCCTCCTCTATCAGGGTCTCGACGATCTGCGACTCGGGCACGGTCTTGATGACCTCGCCCTTGACGAAGATCTGGCCCTTGCCGTTGCCGGAGGCGACCCCGAGGTCGGCCTCGCGGGCCTCGCCGGGGCCGTTGACGACGCAACCCATGACCGCGACCCGCAGCGGCACCTCCATGCCCTCCAGGCCGGCGGTCACCTGCTCGGCCAGCGTGTAGACGTCGACCTGGGCGCGGCCGCAGGAGGGGCAGGAGACGATCTCGAGCTTGCGGGGCCGCAGGTTGAGCGACTGCAGGATCGAGATGCCGACCTTGACCTCCTCGACCGGAGGCGCGGACAGCGAGACGCGGATGGTGTCGCCGATGCCCTGCGAGAGCAGCGCACCGAACGCGGTCGCGGACTTGATCGTGCCCTGGAACGCCGGGCCCGCCTCGGTGACCCCGAGGTGCAGCGGCCAGTCACCGCGCTCGGCGAGCATCTCGTAGGCGCGCACCATCACGACCGGGTCGTTGTGCTTGACCGAGATCTTGAAGTCGTGGAAGTCGTGCTCCTCGAAGAGGCTGGCCTCCCACACGGCGGACTCGACGAGCGCCTCCGGCGTGGCCTTGCCGTACTTCTCCAGCAGCCGCGGGTCGAGCGAGCCGGCGTTGACGCCGATGCGGATCGAGGTGCCGTGGTCCTTGGCGGCGCGGGCGATCTCCTTGACCTGGTCGTCGAACTTGCGGATGTTGCCGGGGTTGACGCGTACGGCGGCGCAGCCGGCGTCGATCGCGGCGAACACGTACTTGGGCTGGAAGTGGATGTCGGCGATGACCGGGATCTGCGACTTCTGCGCGATCGCCGGCAACGCCTCGGCGTCGTCCTGGCTGGGGCACGCCACCCGGACGATGTCGCAGCCGGTCGCGGTCAGCTCCGCGATCTGCTGCAGCGTGGCGTTGACGTCCGAGGTGAGCGTCGTGGTCATCGACTGCACCGAGACCGGGTGGTCGCTGCCGACGCCGACCTTGCCGACCTGGATCTGGCGGGTCTTGCGGCGCGGGGACAGCACCGGCGGGGGCGCTTCGGGCATGCCGAGGCTGATGGCAGTCATGGTGTCGATCCTAGGACTCGAGGTGCACGGGGACGACGAGGTCCCCGACGATCAGCACGACGCCCATCACCAGCAGGAAGCTGGCGACGCCGTACGCGATCGGCAGCAGCTTGGCGACGTCGACGTAGCCGGGGTCGGGGCGACCGCGGAGCCGGGCGAACCCGCGACGGACGGCCTCCCACAGGGCACCGGCGATGTGGCCGCCGTCGAGCGGCAGCAGCGGGACGAAGTTGAACATGCCGATGAAGAAGTTGAAGCTGGCGATCAGCCCGAGGAGGAAGACGGCCTTCTCCGTGACCGGGAAGCCCTGGTGGGACACGGTCTCCCCCGCGATCCGGCCGCCACCGACGATCGAGACGGGGCTGTCCTGGGAGCGGTCCTCGACGCCGACGATCGCCTTCGCCACACCCCAGACCTTCACCGGGAGCGTGCCGAGGGCCTTGACCGTCGTGACGGTCATCGTGCCCATCTGGTCGAGGGTGTAGATCGGGCCGCCCTTGGTGACGACCTCGTGGGTCGTGGGCGTGACACCCAGGAACCCGACCTGGCGCAGCGTCTGGTCGGTCTCGGACGTGGGCCGCGCCTCGACGGTGGTGCTGGTGGAGCCGGTCAGCTGCTTGCCGTCGCGCTCGTAGCCGATCACGGCCTGGCCGTCGTCGTTGCCGCGGATCAGCGTGCGCAGCTGGTCCCAGCCGGTGATGGGGGTGCCGTTGAACGAGGTGACGACATCACCGGGGCGCAGGCCGGCCTCGGCGGCCGGGCTCAGCGGGTCCGACGCGGTGCAGTCGCGCCCCTCCTCGGCGTACGGCAGCACGCACTGGGACACCCCGTCGATGACCGGGGCTCCGGCGTCGGGCTCGTTGGTGCGCACGCCGTAGAGGGCGAAGATGCCCCAGAAGATCGAGAACGCGATCAGCAGGTTGACCGTGGGGCCGCCGGCCATCACGACGACCTTCTTCCACCAGGTCATCTTGTAGAAGAGCCGGTCGCTGTCCTCGGGCTTGATCGTCTCCCACTCCGCTGCGCGAGCATCGGAGATGAGCTGGGTGAACATGCCGGTGTTGGACTTGCGGACCTTGACGACCTGGTTGCCCTCGGCGTCGACGGTGACCTCGTCGGCCAGCTGCGTCGCGCCCGGGGGCAGCATGCCGACGATCTTGACGTAGCCGCCGAGCGGGATCCCCTTGACGCCGTACTCGGTCTCGCCGACCCGCTTGCTCCACACCGTGGGGCCGAAGCCGATGAAGTACTGGGTGACCTTCCCGCCGAAGGCCTTCGCGGGGATCATGTGGCCGAGCTCGTGCAGCCCGATCGAGGTCAGGATGGCGATCACGAAGATCACCACGCCCAACACGTAGAACAGGCCGGTCATCGGGTCCCTTCGATCAGCTGGCGGGCGCAGGTTCGGGCCCAGTCGTCGGCGGCGAGGATGTCCTCGATCGTCACCTCCGAGGGTACGTCGTGACGGCTGAGAACGCCCTGAACAGTCGGCACGATGCTCGTGAACGCGAGCCCGCCGGCCCGGAAGGCCTCGACCGCGACCTCGTTGGCGGCGTTGTATACCGCCGGCGCGGTGCCCCCGCGCTCCCCCGCGGCGCGGGCCAGCGCCACTGCGGGGAACGCCTCGTCGTCGAGGGGGAAGAACTGCCACGTCTCCGGGCGGGTCCAGTCGACAGGCGGCGCGGCGTCGGGCACCCGGTCGGGCCAGGAGAGGCCGAGCGCGATCGGGATCAGCATGGTCGGCGGGCTCGCCTGCACCAGCGTCGAGCCGTCGACGAACTCCACCATCGAGTGCACGACGCTCGTGGGGTGCACCACGACCTCGATCCGGTCGAACGGGATGCCGAAGAGCAGGTGGGCCTCGATGACCTCGAGGCCCTTGTTGACCAGGGTCGCGGAGTTGATCGTGACGACCGGGCCCATGTCCCAGGTGGGGTGCGCGAGCGCCTGCTCGACCGTCACATCAGCCAGCTCCTCGCGGCTGCGGCCGCGGAATGGTCCGCCGCTCGCGGTGAGCACCAGCCGGCGTACCTCCTCGGCGGTCCCGCCCCGCAGGCACTGGGCGATCGCGCTGTGCTCGGAGTCGACCGGGACGATCTGGCCGGGCAACGCGTGCTCGAGCACGAGCGGGCCGCCCATGATCAGCGACTCCTTGTTGGCCAGCGCGAGGGTGTTGCCGGCGTCGAGCGCCGCGAGCGTCGGGCGCAGGCCGACCGCGCCCGTGATGCCGTTGAGCACCACGTCGCACGACCGCGAGGCGGCCTCGACACTCGCGTCCTCACCCAGACCGGAGTACGTCGGGGCGAACTCGGCCACCTGCCGCGCGAACAGCTCGGGGTGGGAGCCGCCCGCGGTCAGCGCCACGACCCGGAACCGGTCCGGGTTGGCGCGGACGATCTCCAGGGCCTGGGTGCCGATGGAGCCGGTGCTGCCGAGGATGGCGACGTCTCTCACCCGGTCAGTCTCCCGCAGCGCCGGGCCGGTGACGGAATCCGGAGGACACGCCTCCGAGCCGACCCACGAAATCGATGCCCAGACCCCCTCCCGGGAACGGATCCCGTCGGACTAGCCTCTTCCTCATGACCGAATCTGCTGTCGGCGGCCCCTCGCTCCCCCAGGAGCGCCGGCTCGTCACCGAGATCCCCGGCCCGCGCTCGCTCGAGCGGCTGGAGCGCAAGCGCGCGCACGTCGCCGACGGCGTCGGGACGATGCTGCCGGTGTTCGTGACGGCGGCCGGCGGCGGCGTGCTCGTGGACGTCGACGGCAACTCGTTGATCGACCTCGGGTCCGGCATCGCGGTGACGACCGTCGGCAACGCGGCACCGGCCGTGGCCCGCAACGTGCACGCCCAGGTCGACGCGTTCACGCACACCTGCTTCATGATCACGCCGTACGACGGCTACGTGGACGTGTGTGCCGAGCTGGCCGAGCTCACGCCGGGGACGCACGCCAAGAAGAGCGCGCTGTTCAACTCCGGGGCCGAGGCGGTCGAGAACGCGGTCAAGATCGCCCGCGTGGCGACCGGCAAGGACGCGGTCGTCGTGTTCGACCACGCCTACCACGGGCGCACGAACCTCACGATGGCGATGACGGCCAAGAACATGCCGTACAAGCACGGGTTCGGCCCGTTCGCCGGCGAGGTCTACCGCGCGCCGATGTCCTACCCGCTGCGCGACGGGCTGAGTGGCGAGCAGGCCGCGGCCCGGGCCATCGACGTCATCGACAAGCAGGTCGGCGCGGCGAACCTGGCGTGCATCGTGATCGAGCCGATCCAGGGCGAGGGCGGCTTCGTGGTGCCCGCACCGGGCTTCCTCCCGGCGCTCGCGGCCTGGGCGCAGGCCAACGACGTGGTGTTCGTCGCCGATGAGATCCAGTCGGGCTTCTGCCGCACCGGCGACTGGTTCGCCTGCGACGACGAGGGCGTCGTGCCCGACCTCGTGACCACCGCCAAGGGCATCGCGGGCGGCCTCCCGCTCGCCGCGGTCACCGGCCGCGCCGAGCTGATGGACGCCGTGCACGCGGGTGGCCTCGGCGGCACGTACGGCGGCAACCCGATCGCCTGCGCGGCCGCGCTCGGGTCGATCGAGGAGATGCGCGAGGGCAAGCTCGACGCCCGCGCCCGCGAGATCGGTGCCCGGATGCGCTCCCGGCTCGAGGCGCTGGCCGCCGAGCACGAGGTGATCGCCGAGGTCCGTGGCCGCGGCGCGATGATGGCGATCGAGCTGTGCCACCCCGGCACCACCGACCCCGACCCGGCGCGCACCGCCGCGGTGTCGGCGTACTGCCACCAGCACGGCGTCGTCACGCTGACCTGCGGCACCTGGGGCAACGTGTTCCGCTTCCTGCCGCCCCTCTCGATCGGCGACGCGCTGCTCGACGAGGGCTTCGACGTGGTCGCGGAGGCGTTCGCCGCGACGAGTTGACTGCGTTGAGGAGACGTCGAAGCGGGAAGCTGAAGTCCCCTAACCTCGAGACTTCATCTCGAGGCTAGGTCGCGACGAAATGGTTGGCCCATTTGTAACTATGGCCTGCGTCGACGTACACGGGACAGATCACCGGGCTACTTGCGTTGTCGCGCGTATTGCTTGGGGAGTATCCGCTGTTCCAGGTGGCCAGCGTTGGGCGGCCCGACTCATGGTTCACCAGATTGATGTTGCGCTGGTGCTCAATCTGCTGCGCCTGGTAGCCGGCAAGGAGGACTGACTCGTACTCGGCGTACGTCCAATCACAGCCATTCGGGTGCGTTCCGTTCGCAACGAACCCCTCCAGCGACCAGAATGTGTGGCCAGGCGACGAGGCGACATAACCCTGCACCGCCGCGTTGAGGCTGGCGAGTTGCGAGACAGAGAATCCGTAGCCGTCTTCTTCATCGAGCATGATGCCGGCAAACCACTTGCCCTCGTCAGTATCAGAGGTGTGGCTCTCGATGTGAGTAAGCATCGCGCTGATCTCGCTCTCGTACGTGGCGATTGAGGCGCAGTAGCTCTGAGGTGTGATCTCGAGCCAGACCGGCTCGCCGTTGTTGACGTAGTACTCGACGTCATCTCGGGCCGATGTCCTTCGAGAATCGCAGCCGTCCATTCCAAGCGCCTCGACGGTGACGCCCCCGTGGGCGAGGGTCCGCGCTCCTGGCGCGACGGCCGTGTAGTCGTGACCCGGCGGTGGCGACTGGGCGTGAGCGCAGCCGGGCACGAGAATGGCCGAGGCGAGTAGAACTGCACCGGCGAGGCAGCGTCTCATCACCCGTGCTCGCCCTCAGGGGTGAACTTGCCGGTCGAAGGGTTGTAGGCGAGTTCGCCGGCCCCTCCAACGAAGATGAGCGTGCCGTCCTTGTTGATGCCAGCGAACCTGCTGTAGGTGCCCTTCGTGTCCGATGGCTGATAGAAAGTCCAGTCGTCGATCGCCTGAGGGAGGTCAGAGGCGCAGTCACCGGCACAGCGATGGATTCCGATGTGGCCGACGCCGTCCGAGCCTTGGTCGGTGGTCATGAGCCAGACACCGCCGACGCTCGTACAGTCGTCGATCTCACCGTATTTCGAGGAGACTGCGGCTTCGAGGGAGGAATCCGACGCCGCCCAAGCTCCGCATGGCTTGGTGGGATCGGGATCGCCGGAGGGGTCATCCGTGGCCGACGCACTCACAGATGCTGGCGGAATCGCAGTGCCGGATGGGCTGGCGGTGTCCGAGGAACTGGGAGAGGTAGATGCCGACGTATCAGCACTCGTATCAATCGCAGTGTTGCTTCCACACGCGCTGGCGGCCGCGACGACCACCGCCGCTGCAAAGAGAGTTCGCGAAGACCGAAGGACCATAGCTAGCCGCCTGTCACGACGTCCGCCCCCGGCCGAGGTGCGCGGGCGGTCGAAACGACAATGTTCGTTGCTGGATGGTTCGTCAATGATCGAACGACGCCATCGCCGACTCGACGCATCTCGACCGCCGAGGCGCTGCTCGACGAGGGCTTCGACGGGTGGCGGAGGCGTTCGCCGCGACCGCCTGACCGGTCGGCTCCGGCCAGCCAACGGGTCAGTCGGCGGCGGCGGCGCGCAGTTGCGCGAACGAGTCGGCGAGGATCGCACCGAAGTCCTGGTGCAGGGCGTCGGCGATCCAGGTCTCGAAGGCCACGCGGAACACCGCCACGCCGGTCTGGGCGACCAGCTCGGCGACCCGCGGCTCGACGCCGCGCGCACGCAGGGCGCCGGCGAGCGCGGAGCCCCAGGCCGCCAGCTTGCCCAGCTCGCGCTCGCGCAGCTCGGGATGCGACTCGATGACCGCCTGACGTCGCGGGGCGATTTCGGCACGCTCGCGCAGGACCCCGGCGATCTGGTCGAGCGCCGCCTCGACGAGGGCGTACGCCGAGGTGCCTTCGGGCGCCTCCTCGATCGCGTGGACGAGCAGCTCCTCGAGGGCCGTTCCGCCGGCGAACAGCACCTCGCGCTTGTCGGCGAAGTGGCGGTAGAAGGTGCGCTCGGTGAGCCCGGCCCGCTGCGCGATCTCGGCGACCGTCGTCTGGTCGTAGCCGCGCTCGGCGTACAGCTCGAGGGCCGCCTCCTCGAGGCGGCCGCGCGCGTTCGGCTCCCAACGTCCCACGGGGCGATCCTAGTTGATGACAGTCGCTGACATGCCCGTGCTACGTTGATGACAGTCTCTGACATCAATCCAGGAGGTCCTTCCATGCGTGTCTTCGTCACCGGCGCGTCCGGCTTCATCGGCTCCGCGCTCGTCGCCGAGCTCTACTCCGCCGGCCACCAGGTCGTCGGCCTGGCCCGCTCCGATGAGGCGGCGGCGACCGTCGCCGGCCTCGGTGCCGAGGTGCTCTGCGGCACCGTCGACGACCTCGACGTCCTGCGCCGGGGCGCCGAGGAATCCGACGGCGTCGCCCACCTCGCGTTCCGCCACGACATCGCGTTCACCGGCGACTTCCCCGGCGCCGCGGCAAGTGACCGCGCGGCGATCGAGACCATGGGCGGCGCGCTCGCCGGCTCGGGACGCCCGCTCGCGATCGCGTCGGGCACCGGGCTGCTCGCACCGGGCCGGGTCGCAACCGAGGAGGACGTCCCCACGGGCGAGGGCCACACGGGCGCCCGCGGTGCCAACGGCACGTTCACGCTGTCCCTCGCCGAGCAGGGGGTCCGCTCCTCGGTGGTCCGCCTGACCCCGACGGTCCACGGTCCCGGGGACCACGGCTTCATCCCCATGGTCGTCGACATCGCCCGAACCAAGGGCATGGCGGCGTACGTCGGCGACGGCTCCCAGCGCTGGCCGGCCGTCAGCCGGCTCGACGCGGCGCGGGTCTTCCGCCTCGCGCTCGAGCAGGCCCCCGCCGGAAGCGTGCTCCACGCCGTCGCCGAGGAGGGGGTCACGCAGCGCGCCATCGCCGAGCTCATCGGCGAGCGCCTCGGCCTCCCCGCCACCTCGATCCCCCTCGAGCAGGCCGACGAGCACTTCGGGTTCCTGGGCATGTTCCTGGCCCAGGACATGCCCGCGTCGAGCGCTCGCACGCAGGAGCTGCTCGGCTGGACGCCCAGTGGGCCCGGCCTGCTCGAGGAGATGAGCGCGTCGTACCTGGATTAACGGACGGCATGTGACCATTGACACACGTCAACTGGAACCTGTTCCATGCCGGCATGACCTTCGACGCGATCATCCGGAACGGGCGCTGGTTCGACGGGACCGGCGCCCGCTCCGCCATCCGTGACCTCGGCATCCGCGAGGGCCGCGTGGTCGCGGTCAGCGAGGAGCCGCTCGACGCCACCGGCTGCCCCGAGGTCGTCGACGCGACCGGGAAGTGGGTGGTCCCGGGCCTCGTCGACATCCACACCCACTACGACGTCGAGGTGCTGGACGGCCCCGGGCTCCCGGAGTCGGTGCGTCACGGGGTGACGACCATCCTGCTGGGCTCGTGCTCGCTCTCGACCATCCACGTCGGCGGTGTCGACGCCGGGGACCTGTTCGGCCGGGTCGAGGCGATCCCGCGCCAGCACGTGATCCGCGCCGTCGAGGAGCACAAGACCTGGTCGTCGGCGCAGGAGTACGTCGCCGCGCTCGAGTCGCTGCCGCTGGGGCCTAACCTGGCCGCGTTCATCGGCCACTCCGACATGCGCACCGCCACGATGGGGCTGGACCGAGCGACCCGCAAGGAGGTCCGCCCGAGCCGGCGCGAGCAGGCCCGGATGGAGCGGATGCTCGACGAGGCGCTCGACGCGGGGTTCGTCGGGATGTCGGCCCAGCAGCTGCTCTTCGACAAGCTCGACGGCGATCTCTGTCGCTCCCGCACCCTGCCCTCGACGTACGCGAAGGGGCGCGAGATGCGTGCCCTGCGCTCGATCCTGCGCCGTCGGCGCCGCGCGTTGCAGGCCGGCCCGGACGCGAGCCACCCGCACACGATCCTGGTGCAGGCGCTGCACTCCCTCGGCCTGTTCGGCAAGGCGCCGCTGCGCACCAGCCTGCTCTCGGCCGCGGACCTCAAGGCGCTGCCGTTCATCATCCACCTGATGCGCCCACTGGCCTGGGTGGTCAACAAGCTCGGGGCCGACTTCCGCTGGCAGCACCTGCCCGTCCCGTTCGAGGTCTACGCCGACGGCATCGACCTGGTGATCTTCGAGGAGTTCGGCTCGGGCGCCGCGGCACTGCACCTGCAGGAGAAGATCGCCCGCGACGAGCTGATGCGCGACCCGGCGTACCGCGAGCAGTTCCGCAAGGACTACGCGCGCAAGTACGACCCTCGCGTGTGGCAGCGGGACTTCTTCGACGCCGAGATCGTGGCCTGCCCCGACCCGAGCGTCGTCGGCAAGTCGTTCGGGCAGGTCGGCGTCGAGCGGGGCGGGAAGCACCCGGTCGATGCGTTCCTCGACCTGGTGCTCGAGCACGGCACCGACATCCGGTGGCGCACGACGATCTCCAACCACCGGCCCGAGGTGCTGCGCAAGCTCGCGGCCGACCCGGGCATCCAGATGGGGTTCTCCGACGCCGGCGCCCACCTGCGCAACATGGCGTTCTACAACTTCGGCCTGCGCCTGCTCAAGCACGTGCGCGACGCCGAGCGCGCGGGTCATGCGTTCATGACCGTCGAGCACGTCGTGCACCGGCTGACCGGCGAGCTCGCCGACTGGTACCGCATCGACGCCGGCCACCTGCGCGTCGGCGACCGGGCCGATGTCGTCGTGATCGATCCCGAGCGGCTCGATGCTTCGCTGGAGGAGTACTGCGAGTCCCCGGTCGAGCAGTACGGCGGACTCTCGCGGATGGTCAACCGCAACGACGCCGCCGTACCCGCGGTGTTCATCGCCGGCCGACGGGTCGTCACCGACGGCGAGCCCACTCCCCTGCTCGGACGTGAGCGGACGGGCAGCTTCCTGCGTGCGGAGCAGGCGGCTACCGTCCCGGCGGTCACCGCGGCCCCGGTCGCTTCGGAGGCCGAGGCCGCGTCGTGACCCGGACCCTCGAGGAGGCCGTGCGCGGCCTGTGGCGCACGCTGTCCGACCGCGACTACGACGGCATCGCCGACTGGGTGACCGACGACTGCATCTACCTCGACGTGCCCGTCGGCCCGACGCTCGCCGCCCGTGGCCCAGCGGACATCGCCAAGCGGTTGCGCGTCGGCTGGGGTGAGCTCGCGGCGTACGAGAACCACGACGGCCTCCTCGTCGCCGACGGCGAGCACGTGATGTACGAGCACTCCGAGACCTGGACGTTCTCGTCCGGCGAGGTGGTAGTGCTCCCGTTCGCCACCGTGCACCGGGTGCGCGAGGGCAAGGTCTGTCTCTGGAAGGACTACTGGGACTACGGCGCGATCATGAACGCCGCACCCGCGTCGTGGGTCGAGTCGCTCGCCACCGCCGACACCAGTTGGGTGTACGACGCGAGTGGGGACCTGTAGCCGGACGCAGGCACCGGCCGGTGAGGTAACTACGATCTCCGGGTGAGCGCGAACCTCGTCACCAAGAACCTTGCCGGTGGCCACGCTCACCGCATCCTCTTCGAGTCCCTTGACCTGACCGTCGCGCCCCGGGACGTGGTGGGCGTGGTCGGAGCCAATGGGGCTGGCAAGACGACCTTGCTGCGCATCCTCGCCGGAGACCTGGAGCCGCTCGACGGGGTCGTCTCCACTGCTCCCGTCGACGCGTTCGTCGGCTGGCTTCCTCAGGAACACGAGCGTGTCGCCGGCGAGACCGTCGGTCAGTACGTCGCCCGGCGTACGGGAGTTGCGGCCGCGACCGACGCGATGGAGCGGACCGCTTCCGCGCTCGGCGCCGGCGACACCTCCCGAGGAGCTGAGGACGCTTACGCGCACGCTCTCGACCACTGGCTGGCCAGTGGCGCGCCGGACCTCGACGAACGGCTCGCGCCGATGCTCGCCGACCTCGGTCTCGAGGTCGGCGCCGACGCCCTGATGACGTCGCTGTCCGGCGGGCAGGCCGCCCGAGCGGCCCTCGCCGCGTTGATGCTGAGCCGCTTCGACGTCGTGCTGCTCGACGAGCCGACCAACGACCTCGACCACGCCGGCCTGGAACGGCTGGAGACGTTCGTCCGTGGGCTCCGCGCCGGAGTCGTGCTGGTCTCCCACGACCGCGAGTTCCTCTCCCGGGTGGTGACCCGGATCGTCGAGCTCGACCTCGCCCAGCAACAGGTGGCGGTCTACGACGGCGGATACGACGCGTTCCTCGAGGAGCGCGCCGTTGCCCGCAGGCACGCGCGCGAGGCTTACGAGGAGTTCGCCGACAAGAAGGCCGACCTGGTCAAGCGAGCTCGCACTCAGCGCGAGTGGAGCTCCCAGGGCGTCCGCAACGCCATCAAGAAGGCCCCCGACAACGACAAGATCCGCCGCAAGGCGAGCGTGGAGTCCTCCGAGAAGCAGGCCCAGAAGGTCCGACAGATGGAGTCCCGGATCGCACGCCTCGAGGAGGTCGAGGAACCTCGTAAGGAGTGGTCGCTGCGCTTCACGATCGGCAGCGCTCCGCGCTCCAGCTCCGTCGTGGCGACGCTCGACGAAGCCGCCGTGAGCCGAGGCAGCTTCACCTTCGGCCCGGCCTCGGTCCAGGTCAGCGCGGGCGATCGGATCGGCGTCACCGGCCCCAACGGCGCCGGCAAGACGACGCTGCTGCGTCTCCTTCTCGGCCGGCTCGCTCCTGCGACCGGCAGAGCAAGCATGGGCGCCTCGGTCGCGGTCGGTGAGATCGACCAGTCCCGCACCGGGCTGGTCGAGGACCTGCCGCTGGGGGATGCGTTCGAGATGGCCGTGCCACAGATGGCTCCGGCCGACGTACGGACGCTGCTGGCGAAGTTCGGCGTCAAGGCTGACCAGGTCACCAGCCTGGTCAGCCGGCTCTCGCCCGGCGAGCGCACGCGCGCCGCGATGGCCCTGCTGCAGGCCCGCGGGGTCAACCTCCTCGTCCTCGACGAGCCCACCAACCACCTGGACCTGCCGGCGATCGAGCAGCTCGAGGAAGCCCTCGAGTCCTACGACGGGGCTCTGCTGCTGGTCTCGCACGACCGCCGACTCTTGGACAACGTCCGGCTGGACCAGCGCTGGCAGGTCCACGACGGCCGGGTCACCGTCACCCACACGGACTGACCTCGGGTCGGCAGCGGTCAGGCCACGTCGGGGTAGTCGTGGTCGATGTCGATGCCGGTGGGTGGGTGCCAGAGCTCGAGGATCATCGGCTGTGCCGGGTTCTCAAGGTGTTGGGCGGCCTGGGGGGTGCGGGTGGTCCGGCGGGTGCCGGTGTGGTCGACGAGGTAGTGGGTGCCGTGGGGGTCGCGCCAGACGAAGATCCCGGGGAAGGGCTGTTGGACCTGCCATCGTCCGTGGGTCTTGATCCGGTGATGTCGTTTGGTCATGGGGCCGTAGTTGCCGATGCCGCTGATGCCGCCTTGGGCGTGCGGGGTGGTGTGGTCGATCTCCATGGACCGGTTGGTGCAGGAGGCGAACGGGAAGACATCGGCGGGCGTGATCAGGTGCACGGCGCTGCGATGTCGGTCGGGGATCTCCCAGGCATCCACCGGTGCCTGACCGGCCAGGTCGAGCACCGGTCGGATCGTGAACCGAGCCCGTGGGCCCAGCACGTCACGGACCCAGTCCTCGGTGACCGGGCCGTGGCCCTCCACGCGCACGATCTCCTCGGCGTCGGGGCCGGCGTAGGTGTGGACATAGAGCTGCACCCGCGGCAGCAGGTCGGCGAGGTCGGTGTCGTCCGCGGCGCCGGTGGCCATCAGCAGGAACGCGTGCACACGGCGCTGGTCCTCGCTCGGCTGCTCGCTCCCCGGGACCTCGGTGACCCGCGCGGCACGCGCCGTCACGGCCGCGTCGATCGCCTCGATCGTGGCCAGGTCGGCGCGGACCAGGAACGACGCCATCCCGTTGGCCTGGGTGCGCAGCTTCTTCGCGAACGTGGCCCGCGCGGCTCGCTCCTCGGCCTCGCGTGCCAACGCAGGGGCGGCTTGGGCGACCTTGGCCTCGACCAGCGCCTCGAACCGGCTCCAGGGGATCCGCCCGTCGGCCGACTCCGCGACGCCCGCGTCGACGTAGGCGGCCTCGTCGGGCTGCAGGTCGCGGGTCTTCGAGGTCACGTGCAGGGCGTAGGAGGCGCGGACCTCGCCGGCCTGCACCCGGCCCCACAGCTGCGGGTGGCGGTGGTAGAGGTCTTGGGCGTCGCCGATCAGGCGGGCCGCGGCGTACGGCGATCGCCCGATCCGCGCGCCGAGCTCTGCGGCCGCGAACTCCGTCACCTCCGCGACACCCGGCCCACCCAGCAACCGCGCCCGCTCGCGCCCCGGCAACCCGGCCTCGGCCGGGTCGAGCCGGTCAGCTGCGTGCAGCACCGACCACTGGTAGGCCGCGCGCAGCAGGTCGACCTCGGCCCGCCACGCGGTGTCGGCGCAGGCGCCGGCGAAGTCAAGGACCTCGTCCTGCGACATCTCCACCAACGCCTTGGGCTGCTGCATGAGATGACTCAAACAGGGCCCACCGACACTCGAAGGGCTCAGAACCCTGTATCCACAGGGTTCTGGAGAATCCGGAAAGTAAAATCTCTGATGCCGTGTGGGGATTGAGACGGGCAGGAGGTATCCCGGGTCTGCAACGACGACCACAGCACAGCAAGCCACCACGCACCTGATGCCCGAGCACGGACGGTGACCGCGCTCGGGTGACCACAGCGAACAACGACCACGCTCCCCGTCTTTCAGCAACGACGACCCGGGCGTACCCACAGGCCGACATACGTCTCGATGGGCCTGCGCAGCCTGCGACGCAGCGCGCTGCGCAGGCTGTGGGGGTCTCGACAAGCTCGACCAACGGCACGCCCTCGACGACCGCGATCGGGCCCCAGCAACCGGTCGCATGGAGGGTTCGGCGTCGCTACGTTGTCCCCGTGACCACGACCCATCGCGAGTCCCTGCCCACCTCCTCGGGCACCTCCCGCGCCGGTCTCGGCCAGGTCGTCGCCGTACACGCCGCCCTCCTCCTCGGCGGCGCGGTCGCACTCTCACTCGATCGGCCGGCCCAGGGCTGGGGCGTCTTCGCGTGCGTCGTGGCGTACGTCGCAGCGCTGCTGTGGGTCTGCCGCTCGACGGGCCAGACCGACCTCCTCACCCTGGCCGGCTTCGTCGCGTTGGTCTCTGTCTTCCAGGTGCTGCCGGACTGGGTCCTGGCCGACCTCGTGGGGACGCTGCGGTTCCCCGACCGAGGCGGCCCGCGCGTGGACGACGTGATCCCGCTCGCCATGGCCGCGATGTGGGTCGCCCCGTTGTTCGTCTCGGTCGCTCTGAGTGGTGGCCGGCCCGGCCGCGCGGCCCTGCTCGCGGCCCTGGTCTTCCTCGGCGCCGAGCTCCTCGCTCCCACGCTGGGTCTCTGGGAGCCCACCGGCGACACGCACCGCCTGCTGGGCGTGGCGGTCTACGTCGTCCCCGCCGAGGCCGCCCTCGGCTGGGCCACGGCCACGGCGTTCACCCGCGTCCGGCACAGCTCGCTGCCAGCCCGCGTCGGTGCGGCGCTCGCGGTGTCGACGTTCTACCTCGGCGCGCTCGTCCTCGCGTACTTCCTGATCGACGTCGCAGGCTGGCGGATCACGGCCTGAGCCGTCCCCCCTTCTACCAGCCAGCAGATCGCCATGATTCCTCAAGTTGCCGCGTGACGAACGCCCTACGGAGGGGCTTTGAGCGCTGCCATGATTCGTCCTCGCGAACAGGTCCACTGAGCGAGGATCGGCTCCATGACCCACCAGGACGGCTCCCACGATGGCGAGACCGCACCCATAGCGGCCAACTACCCAATGACAGCGTCTCCGAATGACGCTGTTGCACCGACTCCCCGAGCCGTGCCGCCAGCCGTGCCCATGGTCACAGCTCCTGCTGGGTGGTATCCGCTCCACGGCGAGCAGCGCTACTGGGACGGCCTCCAATGGACCGAGCACCGGGCGCCTGCCGCTGTCTCCGCCTACCGGCCGGAGTTCCAAGCACCCATGGTCATGACTGACGCTCGGACCAACGGCGCCGAAGTGGCAATCGCCTGGATTCTGACGGTGCTCTCGGTCGGATACATGCTGCCTTGGGCTATCGCGGCAACGCGAGGCAAGTCGAACAGCTGGGCGGTGGGACTGGTGAACTTCTTGCTTGGCTGGACATTCATCGGATGGATCGTCGCGCTCGTGATGGCTTGCACGGCGCACCAAGTCGTCTACCTCCAACAACGCACCTGAGTTCCTCATCGTCTCGTCGTTTCGCCGCCTGTCGACATCTGGATCTGGCCGGCTGGGACGCCGAGGCATCGGCTTGCCTGCCAACACCTGGGCGAGCCAGCGCGGGCAGGGCGCGAGCCCCCGATAGCGTCGCGGGATGTCCGTTCGACGCCCACGCCGCCGGAACACCCGGAAGGGAACGGCGCAGCGGCCGTTGCCCATCGCCGGGCCCGGCGAGCGGCTGTGGGTGCTCGACGTGCCCTACGGGACCCAGGTCGACGGCGCCGCCTGGCACCCGGCGGTCAAGACCCACCTGTACGTCGGGCGCGCCGTGCCCGCCCACCTGGCGCCGTACGTTCCCGGACCGCACACCCTCGGCCGGTTCATCGAGAACACGCTCAACCCCGACAGTCCGGCGCCCTCCCCCGAGCCGACCGACGAGCTCGAGCCGCGGCGGATCCAGTTCGAAGCCGCCGACGCGATCGCGGCGCGCGCCGCGGCGGGCGGACGGCAGTTCCTGCTGGCCGACGAGCCCGGCGTGGGCAAGACGATCTCAGCCGTGCTCGGCGCGAGCGCGGTGGGTGACCTGCGCGGCGCGCAGCGGGTGCTCGTCGTGGCCGACCGGCCCGCCGCGATCACGATCGGCCACTGGTGCCGCACGATCACAGCGCTCGGCGACGGCGGCCTGGAGTGGGTCGTGATCACGTGGGACCGGCTGGAGAAGGTCAAGGACCACACCTGGGACGTGATCATCGCCGACGAGGCGCACGCACTACGACGTACGACGACGAAGCGGTGGAAGCACTGGGCGCGGATCTCGGGACACGGCAAGCCGCACGACCAGGCCCCCTTCGTCATCGCGACGACCGCGACACCCGGGCACACGCCGCTGGAGCTGCCGTACCTCGCGCCCGCCTACGCGCAGGTGCTCGGCGAGTCGATGCGGGAGTGGACGTCGGCGACACAGCCCGGGGCGACGTTCGCCGCGGCCCTCGAGCGCCACGGCGTCGCGGTGGAGCAAGGTCGGTACGGCGCGACCTGGACCACCGACCCGGCGCGGCGCGCCGCCGACCTGAAGCTGGTGCGTGGCTGGCTCGCCGACGAGCGTCCCCCGGCGATGCTGCACCGCGCGGCGCCCTGGGGGCCGGTGCCGATCTCCGGCATGCCGGTCGCCCTCACACCGGCCGAGCGGACGGCGTACGAGGCCGAGTGGGGCGAGTTCTGCCGCGAGATGGACATCGCGCGACGCGGCCGCAACGTCGCCAAGGGCCGGGCCGCGCTGCTGCGGTTCCGGCAGAAGGCTGGGCTGATCCGGGTCGACTCGACGGTCGCCTGGATCACCCAGCAGGTCGAGTCCGAGCGACAGGTGGCGTGCTCGGTCGAGTTCGTCGCGACCGCGGCCGACCCCATCACCGACCGACTGCGGGACGCGGGGCTCGACGTCGCCACGATCTATGGTCGCGACCGGTTCGACGCCGAGGCCGAACGGCTCCGGTTCCAGACCGGACAGGCGAAGGTCTGCGTCTTCACCACGGTCGCCTCGATCAGCCTCCACGCCGGCGAGACCCTCGCCGACGGCCGTCAGGCGAGCACCGAGCCGCGGGTCGGCGTCTTCCACCAGGCGCGCTTCTCGGGCATCGCCGGGCGGCAGGTCACCGGGCGCACCCACCGCGACCACCAGGTCTCGCCGTGGCACATCGCGTACGCCGAAGGCACGGTCGAGGAACAGGTCGGCAGGGTCATGGTCGAACGGATCGCCGCAGCCTCCGACACGGTCGGCAGTGACACCACCGGACTCGCGGACCTCGCCCAGCTCCTCGGCGCCGACTGGCTGCCCCCGACCACCCTGACCGACGACGGCAGCTGAGCGCGGCGACCGACACTCACCCCAAGTGGTAGACGTCGAGCGCGGTCTCCCGGACCGTGTTGCCGTGGCGGTCGCGGCCGCTCACCCGCAGGCTCATCGTGCCATCGGCGCCGGCCGCGGGGTTGAGGTAGCGGACGTCGAAGGCGGCCGGCCCGGTGCGCACCACCCGCGCAGGCCGCCAGGTCCGGCCACCGTCGGTCGACAGCTCCACGCCGGCGCGAGCGATCCGGGGGTCTCGGGGCGGGGTCCGGAAGGACAGCTCGAAGTGGGTCGGCCCGGGCCGCAACCGACCCGACAGCGAGATCGGCGGGACGTACGACGGCACCAGGATCGCCGGGGTCGCCGCGCCGCGCGCGGAGTGGAACCGCCACAGGTCCTCGACCCGCGTCGAGAGCTGCCAGTTGGCCGCCGCGGGCTGCGACACGGCGTCCAGCTCATAGGTACGCCGTCCTCGCGGGACCGCGGCGTCGAAGGAGACCTCGTGACGCCCGCCGGCGATCCTGTGCCCGTCGCGGCGCAGCTCCCACGAGCCGTCGGCGCGATCGACGTAGGAGAACGTCTTCGACCCGGCGCCCGAGAACAGCGGCATCGAGCCGCGCAGGTGGTCGCCGTCCCTGCTCACGCCACGGGACGGTCCGTTGCCCTCCCAGCCGGGGCCGACCGGCCCGTGGGCGAAGGCCACGCCGTAGGTGCGCCCCGCCGCCGGGTAGCGGCCCACCACGATCAGCTGGGTGAGGTCGTTGCTGCCCGGCGCCGCCTGAGGGAACAGCGTCTGCTGGTAGGACGTGTCGGGCGAGGCCTGGAGGAGCAGGGTCCGGCGGCCAGGGACGCTGACGTCGTACTCGCTCCCGGTCCAGAAGTCGACGTCGTCGGCCGCAGCGTCGACGTAGGTCTGTCGCTGCCCAGCTGGCCCGTTGGCATAGAACCGGTCGACGACCCGGGCGAAGTCGGCCCGGTGGTGGGTGAAGGTCAGGTCGGCCGGAACGCCCTCGGACACGTCCGCGGTCACCGCCAGCTCGTGGTCCGACGCCCGGCCGGTGGGTGCGAGCTTGGTGGAGACGCCCGTGTGCAGCGCCCCGTGCGCGACGTCGCCGTCGGCCGGTCGCACCCGCATGAAGAACCGCGGCCCGGAGAACTGCACCGGGAAGCTGAACCCGGCGTCGGCGCTCCGGCCCACGCTGAGCACGGCCTCGCGGACGCGGTGCCCCGGCATGCTGACGTGGGGTCGGACGGTCGCCTCGGAGAGGTCCAGGTCGACGGTGCTGTCCTGCGTCACCGCGATCTCCGGCACCACCACCAGCCGGGAGAACGTCCACGCCATCACCGCGTAGTTGCCCTCGGGCACGTCGGCGGTGATGTTGCCGTCGACGTGCGGTGTCTCGAGGTAGCGGTCGGCGTCGTCGACGTTCTCGATGAACACGACCGCACTCGCGGGATGGCCGTTGCCGTGATGCACGTTGACGGTCAGCGCGTGCTGCGGACCAGGAAGGTTGGGCTCCGACGGCGCCGGACCGGCGAGACGGATCGAGCGGATCGCCGCGAGGTCCCGGTCGCGCAGACCGCCGAACCCGGCGCCGTAGCTGCCCCGGACGGTGCTCGACGACGTCGCGTCGGCCGCCAGACGGTGCGCCACCGTCCTCCACGCCGCCGTCCCGGCGTCGGGCCGCATCGTGATGACGACCGGTACCCGGCTGCCCGACAGCTGCGCGAGCCGGGACACGTCGAAGAGGGAGGAGTCCACCTTGGCACTCACCCCGGCGGGCGTCGCCGGCATCAGATAGCTCGCTCCGTCCGCGGTCCGCCATCTCGCCACCGGTCCGCGGCTGTGCGGGCCGGCAACGATCCGCGCCGCGCTGGTGCCGTCGGCGCGGGTCAGGATGCGTACGACGTCGCCGGTGATCAGGCGCACCGTGCGAACACTCGTGACCGCGAGCGGCGCGGCCGGCGGCCCGCTGGCGTGCCCGACCGAGTCGGCCGGATGGCCCGACGCGACCGGCGACGCCGGTGCCGAGGTGATGGCGATGACGATGGCGATGACGACGCTGACTGCAACGAGGCCGATGCGGCGCACGGGCACTCCCTCCGAGAGAAGTTGGGGCGAAGCTAGCCCGCTGATCCGGTCGCGGGCTCGAGCGTGACCTTGCGGGCCCAGCGGACGTCACCGTCGCCGTCGGTGTGCACCATCGCGAGGACCAGGTCGTCCTCGGGGTGGGAGGTCGCGACGTCGGCCTTCGGCAGGTAGAAGGAGAGGACGCCACCGCCCGTCTCGGCCGGAGCCAGCGAGAGCGCGTCGTAGTCCATGGAGTAGGACCCGTCGGCGTTCCGCACGGACGCCGTTCCGGCCAGCCAGGGATAGTGCTCGGAGAGCGCCTCGTACGAGCCGCTCCAGTGGGGGCCGCCCCCGCTCCCGGACTCCCCCCACGACCCGCTGGCGCCCAGCGGCTGGGGCGGCGAGAGGCGGCCGTCGAGCAGCACGAAGGCGTCCTCGCCGCCGGTCGGCGCGCCACTCCACGACACCTTCACGACGTACATCTGGCTGACGCGCGGGTACGCCGGCTCCGGCCGCACACCGACGGCCTCCAGGGCGTCCGGGTAGTCGTGGGGCGTCGTCGCCTGGACCTGCGCCGTGATGTCGATGCCGTCACCGCCGTGCGCCCACTCGTCGTCACGCTGTCGGTCACGCAGCCAGACGACGACGGCCACCACCGCGACCACCACGACCAGACCGGCCAGGCCCACCAGCAGCAGGCGTCGACGACCGTCCCGAGAAACCCCCGTTGTCTCGCTCACGTCGCCACCCTAGGCGCGAGACCGGACAACCCGCACGCCACCCGCGGCGTCCCACGGGCAGGAGGTGCTCAGGATGCGAGGACGCGGACGCGCGACGCCGGCGGTGCTGGCGGTGCTGGCGGTGCTGGCGACGCTGGCGGTGCTGCTCGTCGGGGCTCCCCGGGCCGACGCCGCGCCCGGCGGTGGCCCGCCGGCCCGGCCGTGCTCGCGGGGGCTGGTCGCCCTCACCTTCGACGACGGACCGTCGACGGCGGTGACGGCGCGGATGGTGCACCTGCTGAGGCATCTCCAGGTGCCCGCCACGTTCTTCATGGTGGGCACCAACGTGGCAGCCCACCCCGAGCTGGCGCGGCTGGTCTCCCGGGCCGGCTTCGCGATCGGCAACCACACCTGGGCGCACACCGACCTCACCACGCAGTCCGACAAGGAGATCCGGACCGCGCTACACCGCACGCGGCACGCACTGGTCGCGGCCGGGGTGCCGGCCCCGACGTTCGTGCGCCCGCCGTACGGCGCCGTCGACGACCGGGTCCGCGGCGTGCTCGCGGCCGAGGGCTACACCTCCGTGCTGTGGACCATCGACCCGCGCGACTGGGAGGACGGCACGCCCCGGCAGATCGCGGACCGGGTCGTCGCGGCCGTGCACCCGCACCGGACCAACGTGGTGATCCAGCATGACGGCGTGACCCGCTCCCCGCTGACGCTGCGGGCACTGCCGCGCGAGATCGCGACGCTGCGCGCGCGGGGCTACTGCTTCGCCGACCTCGGACCCGACGGGCAGCCGACCCCGCCGGTGCCGGTGGCGACGGTCGCCGCCGCCCGGCACCGGGTGGTCGAGGGCGGTCGGGTGCGCCTCACCGTGCACCTGGATCGGCCGACCACGCGCGCCACGGTGGTCCGCACCACCGCCGGGACCGTGCACGTTCCCGCGGGCCGGACGACCGCCACCCTCTGGCTCCGGGCGCCGCAGGACCGCACGGACGAGGTCGTCGAGGAGGTCACCACCAAGGTGTACGGCGGGCACGGCGTCCAGCCGGCGCTGGTCGCGCAGGCGCTGGTGCGCGTCGTCGACGACGATCCGCCCCCGGTGGCCACGCTGACCTCGACCCGGGTGACCGCCTCGCCGCTGCTGACGACGGTGGCGCGGATCGGCGTCCGGCTCGACCGGTCCTCCGACCGCCCGGTGCGGGCACAGGTGCGCTCCCCGCTGGGCCGGGCGCTCATCGTGGTCCCGGCCGGGTCTCGCACCGGGACGGTGACCCTCACCATCCCGACCGGCGCCCCGCGCGACGGTGACCGCGCGGTGCCGGTCCGGTTGGCACAGGTCGTCCACGCGACCCCCGGCCCGGACGCGACGTTGAGCGTGGACGCGCCCGACCAGACCGCCGCCCAGGCCCGTCACGACGCGCTGGTGGCGGTTCGCTGGCCGGTGGCCGGCGTACCCGACCTGTTCTAGTCGGCGCTCAGCTGCTGGGCAGCGGGAGCGGTTCGGGCTCCGAGAGGTCCATGGCGTGCAGCACCGGCAGGCGTACGCCGAGGACCAGCACGGTGGCCGCGAGGGCGATGCTGCCGGCCATCGCGGTCGCCATCGCGTGGCTGTCGTTGCCGAGGACGCCGACCAGGGGCGCGGTGAGGGCACCGAGCCCGAAGTTGAGCGAGCCGAACAGCGCGGCGGCCGTGCCGGCGGACTCGCCGTGCAGCGAGAGCCCGAGCGCCGAGGCGTTCGGGCCGCTCTGCCCGATCGCTCCGAGCAGGATGAAGAGCGGCACCATGAGCCCGAGCACCCCGCCGAACCCGGTCAGCGCGACGACCAGGAGCGCGGTCGAGGCGACCACCGCGGTCGAGAGCGAGGCGACCAGGATCCGGGCCGGCGGGAACCACGAGAGCAGCACGACGTTGACCTGGCTGGCCCCGATGTTGGCCACCGAGTTGACCGCGAAGATCAGGCTGAACGTGTGCTCGCTGAGCCCGAACTGGTCCTGGAACACGAACGAGGAGCCCGCGACGTACGCGAAGAGGGCCGACGCGTTGAGGCCCGAGACGAGGACCAGCGCGACGAAGGTGCGGTCGGTGAGCAGGCCGCGGTAGGTGCGGAGGGTCGCAGGCACCCCGCCCGTGCGCCGGCGGGCCGGCGGCAACGTCTCCGGCAGGGCGATCGCGGCCATCACCGTGACCCCCAGGCCGAGCACCGCCAGCGCGGCGAACACGCCGCGCCAGTCGGTCCAGCGCAGCATCTCGCCGCCGATGGTCGGCGCCAGCACCGGGGAGGCGCCGATCACGAGGACGAGCCGGGAGATCATCCGCGCGGCCCGGACCCCGGCGAACAGGTCGCGGACGACGGCGATCGCGACCACCGACGCCGCGGCGGCGCCGAGACCCTCCAGCACCCGCAGCACGCCCAGCACCGCGACGTTCGGCGCCACGACGCACAGCAGGGAGGCGAGGACGTGCACCGTGACGCCGGCCAGCAGCGGCCGCCGACGGCCGAACGTGTCCGACAGGGGGCCCAGCACCAGCTGCCCGAAGCCGAGGCCCGCCAGCGTGCCGGTGAGCGTGAGCTGGACGGCCGTCGAGGTGGTGTTCAGCTCGTGGGAGATGGTCGGCAGGGCCGGCAGGTACATGTCGATCGTGAACGGGCCCAGCGCGACCAGCGCGCCGAGCATCAGCACGAGGCGCAGCGACTCGCGCGGGGGCGCGGGTACGACGAGAGCGGGCATCGCGCCGGTGCCGGCACCGCAACCGTCCGCGGTCGTTCTCATCGCCTGGTCCCTCGCCTGGTTCCGCTTCTGTCGCGGTAAAGAATGCCAGCCGCAGGTCGTCCCGGACGAATCGGGTCCGCGGTCAGGCGGTCTCGAGCTCCTTGATCCCCCAGGGACTGCCGTACTCGGTCAGCAGGTCGAGGAAGGGCGCCGCGTCGAACGCCTCGGGGCCCAGGACACCGGCGCCCGACCAGGTGCCGCGGGCGAGCAGCTCGAGGGCGACGACCGGGTTGATCGCGGTCTGCCAGACCACGCACTGGTGGCCGTACTCCCGCATCGTCCACTCGTTGTCGACGACGTGGTAGAGGTACGTCGACCGAGCCCCCGTCGGATTCCCTTGGCCGTCCTTGCCCGTGCCGGTGACCCACAGCCCCGCGCACGTCTTGCCGCGCATCCGCGGACCGACGGTGGCCGGGTCGGGCAGCACGGCCGCAACGACGTCCCGCGGACTCACCTCGACACCCTTGACCCGGACCTTCTCGGTGCTGTCGAGGCCGAGCGTGTGCAGCACCTTGAGGATGTTGATGAACTCATCGCCCAGGCCGTACTTGAACGTCGCGCGCTTGCAGTCGACCCAGCGCGGCATGAGGAGGACCTCCTCGTGCTCGACGTTCACGCACTCGACTGGCCCGATGCCCTCCGGGAAGTCGAAGACCTCCGGCTCGGAGAACGGCGGGGTCGTGTGCCACTCGCCGTCCTGCCACACCACCGGTGGGTTGAGGCACTCCTCGATCGTGGTCCACATCGAGAACGACGGCGCGAAGATCTCGTTGCCCTCGTCGTCGGTGACCACGAGGTTGGCGCCGTCGCGGGTGCCGAGCTCGTCGATCTCGCTGAACAGGTGGTCGGCGGCGTACCTCGCGAACACGTCGGAGAGCCCGGGCTCGACGCCGATGCCGACCAGCGCCAGGCGCCCGGCGGCCTCCCAGTCCGAGGCCACCGCGAACTGCTCGTCGCCGAGCTTGACGCCGCATCGTTCGTACGGCGCCTCCGGATGCGGCTTGGACAGCGACATCGCCATGTCGAGGTAGTCCGCGCCCGCGGCGAACGCACCCTCGAACACCGGCATGTCGAACACCGGGTCGACCGCGTTCATCACGTGGGTGATCCCGTGCTCGCGGCACAGGGCCGCCACGTCCTCGGCCGAGGAGGCATCGATCCGCGCGGCGACGTACCGCCCGTCCGTGGCCGCGGCCCGCTCGGCCTTGGCCAGGTCGTAGTCGGCCACCACGATCGTCTCGAAGAAGTCACGCCGCGCCGCGATCGCGGCGAATGCTGCCCCGACTCCCCCAGCCCCAACAAGCAGAATCCTCATTGCTTCTCTATTCGTCGATGGTGGTTTCGAGGCTCGGGCCTAGCGGCCCTCGCACCTCAACCACCGGATGTCGATGGTCGGTGGTTGAGGCGCGAGCGAAGCGAGCCTCGAAACCACCCGAGGGCTGGTCAGTCCCCGATGTAGCTCATCACGTGCTTGATGCGGGTGTAGTCCTCGAGCCCGTACATGGAGAGGTCCTTGCCGTAGCCGGAGTGCTTGAACCCGCCGTGCGGCATCTCGGAGATGAACGGGATGTGGGTGTTGATCCACACCACGCCGAAGTCGAGGCCGCGCGACATCCGCATCGCCCGGGCGTGGTCCTTGGTCCAGACGCTCGAGGACAGGCCGTACTCGACGCCGTTGGCCCAGCGCAGCGCCTCGGCCTCGTCGGTGAATCGCTGCACGGTCATGACGGGGCCGAAGATCTCCGACTGGATCTGCTCGTCGTCCTGGCGCAGTCCCGAGACGACGGTGGGCTCGTAGAAGTAGCCACGGTCGCCCTTGCGAGCGCCGCCGGTCTGGAGGTTCGCGTGGTCGGGCAGCCGGTCGACCATGCCCGAGACGCGCTCGAGCTGGGACTGGTTGTTGAGCGGGCCGTAGTACGTCGCCTCGTCGTCGGGCATGCCGGTCGGCATCCCCTTCGCCGCCTCGGTCAGGGCGGCGACGAACTCGTCGTGGATGCCCGGCCCGGCGAGCACGCGGGTCGCGGCCGTGCAGTCCTGGCCGCCGTTGAACAGGCCGGCGCCGGCGATGCCCTCGGCGGCCTTCTCGATGTCGGCGTCGTCGAACACGATCACCGGCGCCTTGCCGCCGAGCTCGAGGTGGACGCGCTTGAGGTCGTGCGATGCCGACTCCGCGACCTCCATGCCGGCACGGACCGAACCGGTGATCGCGACCATCTGCGGGGTCTTGTGGGCGACGAGCGCGCGGCCGGTGTCACGGTCGCCGGTGACGACGTTGAGCACGCCCGGCGGCAGGAACTCCTGGGCGATCTCGGCGAGCAGCGTCGAGCTCGCGGGGGTGGTGTCGCTGGGCTTGAGCACGATCGTGTTGCCGCCCGCCAGGGCCGGGGCGATCTTCCAGATCATCATCAGCAGCGGGTAGTTCCACGGCGTCACCTGGCCGACGACGCCGACCGGCTCGCGGCGGATCCACGAGGTGTGGTCGGCCATGTACTCCCCGGCCGAGCGGCCCTCGAGCACCCGGGCGGCGCCGGCGAAGAACCGGAAGTGGTCCGCGGCGTACGGCATCTCCTCGTCCATGGTGATCTGGAGGGGCTTGCCGGTGTCCTTGCACTCGACGGCGTTGATCTCCTCGACCCGCGCCTCGATGGCGTCGGCGATCTTGAGCAGCGCCTCGGAGCGCTCCTTGGGCGTGGTGCTCCCCCACGACTCGAAGGCGGTGGCGGCCGCGGCGTACGCACGGTCGACGTCCTCGGCGCCCGATCGGGGCGCCTGGGCGTAGACCTCGCCGGTCGTCGGGTCGACGATGTCGTAGGTCTCGCCCGACGCGCTGTCGACGAGCTCTGCGTTGATGACGTTCTTGAACTGGTCGGCCATGCGGGGAGCCTAGTGACCCGACAACGGAATCGGTAGGGCGAGACCGGGACGTAACACGGAATTAGTCGTCACCGGGGGGTCAGGCGGTGTGGACGGGCTCTCCGTCGATCCAGGTGGACACGACCTGGGCGTCCCCGATCTGCTCGGCCGGTCCGGCGAACGGGTTCCGGTCGAGCACCACCAGGTCAGCGATCGCGCCGGGCCGCAGCACCCCCGCGTCGTCGCGCTGGTTGGCCCACGCCGAGCCCGAGGTGTACGCCGCGAAGGCGGCCTCGAGCGGCAGTGCCTGCTCCAGGAGGAACGGTGCCCGGTCGCTGCCGGGCTCGACCCGGGTGACCGCGACCTGGATCGCTTGCAGCGGATCGGGCGTGCTGACCGGCCAGTCGCTGCCCGCGACCAGGCGAGCACCGGATCGCAACAGCTCGCCGAACGGGTACTGCCAGCCGGCCCGCTCCGGGCCCAGGAACGGCACGGTCAGGTCGACCATCTGGTCGTCGAGACAGGCCCACAGCATCTGCAGGTTGGCGGCCACGCCGAGGCCGGCGAAGCGGCGTACGTCGTCGGGGTGCACGACCTGCAGGTGCGCGACGTGGTGGCGCCGCGCGGGGTCGGTGCCCTCGAACGCGTCGAGCGCCTCGCGGACGCCACGGTCGCCGATCGCGTGCACATGGACCTGGAAGCCGGCGGCGTCCAGCGCGACCACCGCCGCGCGCAGCGCGGCCGCGTCGAGGAAGGAGTGCCCGCGGTTGGTGGTCGCGTGGCCGCACCGGTCCAGGTAGGGCTCGAGCATCGCCGCCGTGCTGTTCTCCGCGACGCCGTCCTGCATGATCTTGACCGTGGTCGCACGGAACCGGCCGCCGGTCATCGCCTCACGCCTGCCGACCAGGTCGGCGACCTGCTCGGTCCCGAGCCGCCGCTCCCACCAGAGCGCGCCGACGACGTGGGAGCGGAGGTCGCCGCTCGCCGCGGCGGCGGTGTACGTCGAGGCCGGGTCGTCGATGCCGGAGTAGGCGCCCACGATCGCGTCCTGCCAGGACGTCACGCCGACCGAGTGCAGGTAGGCCTGACCGGCCATCAGCGCGGCGTGGAGGTCGGCCGCGGTCGGTCGCGGCACGTGACGGGACACCAGCGAGGTGGCGCCCTCGTGGAGGGTGCCGGTCGGCCGGCCGTCGGCGTCGCGCTCGATGCGGCCGTCAGGCGGGTCCGGGGTGCGATCGTCGACGCCGGCCAGCTCGAGCGCGCGGGTGTTGACCCAGGCCCCGTGGTGGTCGCGGTTGGGCAGGAACACGGGCCGGTCGGGCACGACCCGGTCGAGGTCGACGGCGGTCGGGGTACCGCCGGGGAACGCCGGCATCGCCCAGCCGCCCCCGAGGATCCACTCCGCGTCCGGGTGCGCGGCGGCGTACGTCGCGATCGCGTCGAGGTAGTCCTCTCGCGTGTCGAGCCCGGACAGGTCGCAGCGCAGCCGCTCCAGGCCGCCCTGGATGGGGTGCACGTGCGCGTCGGTGAAGCCGGGCGCCAACAGCCCGCCCGCCAGATCCACGACGTCCGCGCCGTCGCGGTCGACGCCGCGTCCAATGGCAGCGATCCGGCCGTCGCGGACCAGCACCTCCCCCGCACCGGCGTGCCGGAACCCGTCGAACAGTGTGCCGCCGGTGAAGAGCGTCGTCGTCATGCCGGAGTTCTACCACGGCGCGTGACAACGAAATCCGACGAATTCACCCCTTCGTGCGACGGATTCGCTTGCAATCGCCGGGCCTGGCCACGCATCATGGGCCGCATGCACCCGGACTACGACCACCTGCAGCAGGCCGCCAAGGACCACCTGTGGATGCACTTCACCCGGCACTCGACGTACGACACCTCCGACGTGCCGATCATCGTGCGCGGCGAGGGTGCCTACATCTACGACGCCCAGGGCAAGCGCTACCTCGACGGCCTGGCGGGGCTCTTCGTGAGCCAGCTCGGGCACGGTCGCACCGAGCTCGCCGAGGCGGCCGCGGCGCAGGCGAAGGAGCTCGCGTTCCACCCGCTGTGGTCCTACGCGCACCCCAACGCGATCCTGCTCGCGGAGCGGGTCGCCGGCTACGCACCCGGTGACCTCAACC
Organism: Nocardia sp. 149-1B; assembly: GCF_057747975.1. Lineage (NCBI taxonomy): Bacteria > Bacillati > Actinomycetota > Actinomycetes > Mycobacteriales > Nocardiaceae > Nocardia > Nocardia sp. 149-1B. The sequence goes on along the minus strand of NZ_CM173233.1, from coordinate 1,536,948 downwards.
GGGTGTTCTTCACCACCGGCGGCGGCGAGGCCGTCGAGTCCGCCTGGAAGCTCGCCAAGAACTTCTTCAAGCTCACCGGCAAGCCGATGAAGCACAAGGTGATCAGCCGGTCGATCGCCTACCACGGCACGACCCAGGGCGCGCTGTCGATCACCGGGCTGCCGCCGCTCAAGCAGCAGTTCGAACCGCTGGTGCCCTCGACGTTCCGGGTGCCGAACACCAACGTCTACCGCGCCTCCGAGGCGACCGGCGGGCTCCTCGACGGCAGCGACCCCGAGGCGTTCGGTCGCTGGGCCGCCGACCAGATCGCCGTCGCCATCGAGAACGAGGGTCCCGACACCGTGGCGGCCGTCTTCCTCGAGCCGGTGCAGAACGCCGGCGGCTGCTTCCCGCCGCCTCCGGGCTACTTCCAGCGGGTGCGCGAGATCTGCGACGAGTACGACGTCCTGCTGGTCTCCGACGAGGTCATCTGCGCGTTCGGCCGGCTCGGCCACATGTTCGGCGCGGATCGCTACGGCTACCAGCCCGACATCATCACCTGCGCCAAGGGCATCACCTCCGGCTACTCCCCTCTCGGCGCGATGATCGCCTCGGACCGACTGATGGAGCCGTTCCTGGCCGGGCCGGAGATGTTCGCCCACGGCTTCACCTTCGGTGGCCACCCGGTCTCGACCGCGGTCGCGATGGCCAACCTCGACATCTTCGAGAACGAGCACGTCCTCGAGCACGTGCGTGACAACGAGGGCGCCTTCCGCTCGACCTTGGAGCGTCTGCTCGACCTGCCGATCGTCGGCGACGTGCGCGGCGACGGCTACTTCTACGGGATCGAGCTGGTCAAGGACAAGGACACCAAGACCACCTTCGACGAGGCCGAGTCGGAGAAGCTGCTGCGCGGCTTCCTGTCCAAGGCGCTCTACGACGAAGGCCTCTACTGCCGCGCCGACGACCGCGGCGACCCGGTCATCCAGCTCTCTCCCCCGCTGATCTGCGACCAGTCGCACTTCGACGAGATGGAGCAGATCCTGCGCACCGTCCTCGACAAGGCCGCCACCCTGATCTGACCGCGTCTCGCGCGTCGCCTCCGGCGCCGCGCGCGGCCGCGGATGCGACTTGGGGACATCCTCCGACGGTGTGGTTGCGGTCGGCGCGTTGCCTTCGGCGCCGCGGGGCGTCAGGCGAGCTTGGCGTTGCGGCGCCGGCTGGCCACCTCGCCACCGATCACGATGACCATCGAGATCAGCAGCATCACGGTGCCGACGACGTTGACCTGCATCGGGACGCCACGCTGGGCGGCACCCCAGACGTACATCGGGAACGTCGTGGTGGTGCCGGCGTTCAGGCTGGTGATGATGAAGTCGTCGAAGGACAGCGAGAAGCTGAGCAGCGCGGCCCCGAGGATGCCCGGGAACACCAGGGGGAACGTCACCCGCCAGAACGTCTGCGCCGGCGTGGCGTAGAGGTCCATCGCCGCCTGTTCGAGGTTGTCGTCGAACCCGGCCAGCCGGGATCTGACCGTGACCACCACGAACGAGAGACAGAACATGATGTGGGCGATCAGGATCGTCCAGAAGCCGAGCTGGCCCGCGAACCCCGACGCGACGAACAGCGCCAGCAGCGAGGAGCCCATCACGATCTCGGGTGAGGCCATCGGCAGGAAGATCAGCAGGTTCGTCGAGGAGCGGCCCGCGAAGTCGTAGCGCACCAGCGCGAACGCCGCGAGCGTGCCGAGGATCGTCGCGCCGAGCGTGGCCAGCAGCCCGATCTCGACGCTCTTCCCGAGTGCCGCGCACATGCCCTCGGCCGCGCACGGGTCCTTCCAGTTGTCGAGCGTGAACGCGTCGAAGCGGTAGACGTTCCGGCTCGCCGGGTGGTTGAAGCTCATCAGCACCACGACGGCGATCGGCACGAACGTGTAGGCGAGCACGAGGAGGCCCAGGAAGAGGACCAGGTGCTCGCGGATCCAGCGTCCGATCACAGCAGCTCCTCCGTCCCCGCCCGGCGGACGTAGACCAACACCATCGCCACGATCCCGAGCATCAGGATCATCGAGAGCGCCGCGGCCGCCGGGTAGTTGCCGGCGTCGGTGAACAGGCTCTGGATCACGCCACCGACCATCCGCTGGTTGGGGCTGCCGAGCAGCTGGGCGTTGATGAAGTCACCAGCGGCCGGGATGAAGGTCAACAGCGTCCCGGACACCACGCCGGGCAGCGAGAGCGGCCAGGTCACCTTGAAGAAGCCGACGACCGGGTTGGCGTAGAGGTCGTTCGCGGCCTCGATCAACCGGTGGTCGATCTTGTCGATGCTCGCGAACAGCGGCAGCACCATGAACGGCAGGAAGTTGTAGGTCAGGCCCGCGATCACGGCGACCGGCGTCGCCAGCAGCCGGCCGTCCTGGCCCAGGAGGTGGACGGCCTGGAGGGAGTTCACCACCAGGCCGTCGTCGGCGAGGATCAGCTTCCACGACAGCGTGCGGATCAGGAAGCTGGTGAAGAACGGCGCGATCACCAGCACCAGCATGAGGTTCTTCCACCGGCCCGCCTTGAACGCGATCGCGTAGGCGAGCACGTAGCCCAGCACCAGGCAGAACACCGTCGCGAGCCCGCCGTACCAGAGCGCTCGCAGCATCGGCTGCCAGTAGTCCTTGACCACGTCGGCGTAGTTGCCCCAGGCGTAGGTCATCTCGTAGCCGCGGAAGTCCGAGCCGGACGAGTCGAACAGGCTCGTCGCCAGCAGGGAGTAGAACGGCACGGCGAAGAACACGATCAGCCACAGCGCCGCCGGGAGGAGCAAGAGGTAGCCGACGGCACCCTTGCGCCGGGTCATTCGTCGTCGCCCTTCTGGGCTCCGGCCAGTGCGTCCTGGGAGAAGTCGAGGAGGAACGCGTACTCCGGTCTCCAGGAGAGCTCGACGGGCTCGCCGACGTGGAAGATGCGGTGGCGGCCGGTGTTCTGCTGGAACACCTGCAGCTCCTGCCCCCACGGCATCCGGACGAGGTACTGCGTGCTCACCCCGACGAAGCTGACGTCGGTGACGACGCCACCGGGGATGGTGTTGCCCGGGGCGTCGAGCTCCTCGCCGGGCGCGCCGATCAGCACCTTCTCGGGGCGGATGCCCACCCAACCCCGGTCACCGTCGGTGTGGGTGCGCGAGGGCTGGACCGAGACCCCGATGCCCTGCATGTCGACGCTGACGACGTCGGCCGTGCGCTGCGTGATCGTGCCCGCGATCAGGTTCGACTGGCCGAGGAAGTTCGCGACGAACGTGCTGTGCGGGTTCTCGTAGAGGTCCGCGGGCGCGCCCATCTGCTCGATCACGCCGGCGTTCATCACCGCGACGGTGTCGGCCATCGTCATGGCCTCCTCCTGGTCGTGGGTGACGTGGATGAAGGTCCGACCCACCTCGGTCTGGATCCGCTTGAGCTCGATCTGCATCGACCGGCGCAGCTTGAGGTCGAGGGCGCCCAGCGGCTCGTCGAGCAGCAGGACCTCCGGGTGGTTGATCAGCGCACGTGCCAGCGCGACGCGCTGCTGCTGACCGCCGGAGAGCTGGGCCGGCTTCTTGCGCACCTGGGTGGTGAGCTCGACCAGCTCGAGCATGTCGCGCACCTGGGCGTCGATGTCGGAGGCCTTGCGCCGCTTGAGCCCGAACGCGACGTTCTCGTAGATGTCGAGGTGCGGGAACAGCGCGTAGCTCTGGAACACCGTGTTGACCGGGCGCTTGTACGGCTTGGCATAGGTGATGTCCTGGCCCGCCAGCGTGATCGTGCCCGACGTCGGGGTCTCGAGGCCGGCGACCATGCGCAGCGTCGTCGTCTTGCCGCACCCCGACGGGCCGAGCAGCGCGAAGAACGACCCCTTCGGCACGTCGAGGTCGAGCTCGCGGACCGCGGTGAAGCCGCCGAAGGACTTCGTGACGGTGCGCAGCCGCAGACCGTCGTACGCCGCGCCGTCCTGCGCGGCCGTCACCGACTCAGCCACCTGTGACATCGGACCAGTCTCCTTCGTACTCGGATTGCTGCTGATCGGTGAGCGGCATGAAGTCGAACGTGTCCGCCAGCATCGTGTCGTCGGGGAAGATCAGCGGGTTGTCGACCAGCGAAGGATCGATCTTCCCCATCTCCTCCTTCGCCCCCTGCACGGGACAGATGTAGTTGACGTAGGAGGCGAGCTTCGCGGCGACCGCGGGCTCGTAGTAGTAGTCGATCCACTTCTCGGCGTTGGCCTCGTGGGTCGCGAGGTTGGGGACGATCATGTTGTCGCTCCAGAGCGACAGGCCCTCCTCGGGTGCCACGAACTTGATGTCCGGGTTGTCGAGCTGCAGCTGGATCACGTCGCCCGACCACGCCTCGCAGGCGAGGATGTTCCCGGCCGCGAGGTCCTGGGTGTAGTCGTTGCCGGTGAACGCGCGGACCTGGCCGTCGGCGACGACCTTGCGGAGCCGGTCGATCGCGTTCTTCCACTCGTTGTCGGTGAACTTGTCCGGGTTGGCGCCCACGATCTTGAGCATGAAGGCCATCGTGTCGCGCATCTCGGAGAGCAGGGTGACGCGGCCCTTGAGGTCGGATCGGGTGAGCAGCTCCTCGAAGCTCTTCACCTCGCCGGTCTTGGAGGCGTTGTAGGCGATGCCGGTCAGACCGGTCTGCCAGGGCGCGTGGTAGGTCAGGTCCGGGTCCCACTGCCGGCCGCGGAGCGGCTCGATCAGGTTGGCGTGCAGGTTGGGGACCTTGGCGGCGTCCAGCGGCTGGATCCAGCCCAGCCCGATCATCCGGGCGGCCATCCAGTCGGTCAGCATCATCAGGTCGCGGCCGATGGGCTTGCAGGAGCCGAGCTGGTTGCGGACCTTGGCGTAGAACTCGGCGTTGTCGTTGACGTCGTCGTTGTAGGTGACGCTGATGCCGGTGCGCTCCTGGAACTTCTGGAACGTGCCGAGCTTGTAGCCCTTGGGGTCGATGTACTGCGGCCAGTTCGACACGACCAGCTTCATGTCCTGCTCGGACACGTCCCGGGCCCGGCACAGGGCCGGGTCCTGCGCGGCACCGTCGACGCCGAAGAACGGCAGCTTGAGGCCGGCCAGGCTCAGCCCGGTGAACGCGAGCGCGCCCCCGCCCTTGAGCACGGTCCGGCGCGACACTCCCCTCCGCGGGACAGGTGACTCCGGCGTCATGCGACTCCCTTCGGGCTGGATGGCTCGGATCGTGCCACGCAACCGGGGGTACGACAAGCGATCCCGTCGACAAGAAACATCCTCGCAACGAAATCGCTTGTTTCAACACTCCCCGAAACCTTTGACCCTGCTCCCGAGCTGCGCAAGCATGCGGCCATGACCAGGAAGTCCGGGCGTCCCGCGTTCCACCTCGACGAGGTGTCCAAGGCGATCATCGAGCAGCTGCAGCAGGACGGCAGGCGCTCGTACGCCGCGATCGGCAAGGTGGTCGGCCTGTCCGAGGCCGCCGTGCGCCAGCGCGTGCAGCGGCTGATCGAGGGCGGCGTGATGCAGGTCGTCGCGGTCACCGATCCGCTCGAGCTCGGGTTCGCCCGCCAGGCCATGGTCGGCGTGCAGGTGTCGGGGCCGCTCGAGCCGGTGGCCGACGCGATCGCCGCGCTGGAGGAGGTCGACTACGTCGTGGTCACCGCCGGCTCCTACGACCTGCTGGTGGAGGTCGTCTGCGAGAGCGACGAGCACCTCTACGAGCTGCTCTCCGGGCGCATCCGGACCATCCCGGGCGTCGCCCGGACCGAGACGTTCATGTACCTCCAGCTGCGCAAGCAGACCTACTCGTGGGGTGTGCGCTGAACAACCACACCGACCCCCACTGGGAGCGCCTCTCGCTCTGGCACGACACCGTCGACACCGACTGGACGCCCCGCCCCGGCCTGGCCGGAGACCTCGACGCCGACGTGGCGATCGTCGGCGCCGGCTTCACCGGCCTCTGGACGGCGTACTACCTCGCCGAGGCCGACCCGACGCTGCGGATCGTGGTGCTCGAGGCGGAGACCGTCGGGTTCGGCGCGTCCGGACGCAACGGCGGGTGGTGCTCGGCCCTGTTCCCGGCGTCGCTCGGCACGCTCGCCGGCCTCGCGGACCGCGAGGGCGCCCTGGCTCAGCACCGCGCGATGCGGGCCACCGTCGACGAGGTCGTCCGGGTCGCGGCGGCGGAGGGCATCGACGCTCACATCGCCAAGGGCGGCACGATCTCCCTCGCGCGCAGCCGCGCCCAATGGCGGCGCGCCCGGGCGGAGGTCGCCGAGGCGCGGCGCTGGGACCGCGGCGAGGACGACGTACGCCTCCTCGACCGGGACGAGGCGACCGCGGTGCTGCGGGGCAGCCGGACCGTGGGCGCGACGTACACCCCCGACTGCGCGGCCATCCACCCCGCACGACTGGTCCGCGGTCTGGCCGAGGCCGTCGAACGGCGGGGGGTGACCATCCACGAGCAGACCCGGGTGCGCTCCATCGGCTCCGGGCGGGCCCACACCGCCGACGGCGACGTGCGAGCCCCCACCGTGGTGCGCGCGACCGAGGGCTACACGCCGAGCCTGCGGGGCGAGGAGCGCACGCTCGTGCCGGTCTACTCCCTGATCATCGCCACCGAGCCGCTGCCCGCGGCGACCTGGGAGGAGATCGGGCTCGCCCGGCGCGAGACGTTCACCGACCACCGGCACCTGATCGTCTACGGGCAGCGCACCGCGGACGACCGGCTGGTCTTCGGCGGCCGCGGCGCGCCGTACCACCTGGGATCACGGATCCGGCCGGAGTACGACCGCGACGACGCGGTCTTCGCCCGCCTCTACGCGACACTGGTCGACCTGTTCCCGGTGGTCGCGGGCACCCGCGTGACCCACGCGTGGGGCGGAGCGCTCGGCATCCCTCGCGACTGGTGCGCGTCCGTCGGACTGGATCGCGAGACCGGGCTCGCCTGGGCCGGTGGGTACGTCGGCGACGGGGTGAGCACCACCAACCTCGCCGGCCGTACCCTGCGCGACCTGGTGCTCGGCCACGACACCGACCTCACCCGACTGCCCTGGGTGGGTCACCGCTCCCCCACCTGGGAGCGGGAGCCGCTGCGCTGGCTCGGCATCAACGCCGGCCTGCGCGCGATGACGATCGCCGACGCCGAGGAATCGGTGACCAGACTGCCCAGCGTGGTGGCCAAGGCGGTCTCCCCGCTGCTGGGCTGAGAGCTACCCCAGGCCGTTGTCGGCGGTGTCGGCGGGCTTGGTCGTCGAGTGGAGCCAGGCGTCGAAGAACGAGCCGAGGTCCGCGCCGCTGACCTGCTCGGCCAGTGCCTCGAACTGCGCGGTGTCGCCGTTGCCGTCGGCGCGGCTGGTCACCCAGCGGCGCATGAGCTCGGCGAAGTCGGTGTCGCCGATCCGGTTGCGCAGCGCGGCCAGGGCCATGCCACCGCGTTCGTAGACGAACGGCGCGAAGATCGAGTCCACGCAGCTCTCGTGGCTCGGGCACGGGTCGGCGACCTCGTGCTCCCAGAAGGCGTCGTCGGCGGGCACGTCGGCGTACTCCGCGCGCATCAAGGCGTCGGTCGAGCGCCCGCCGTGGGTCTCCTGGTAGTAGTTCTCGAAGTACGTCGCCCACCCCTCGTTGAGCCAGATGTCCGTCCAGCCCTCGACGGCCACGGAGTCGCCGAACCACTGGTGGGCCAGCTCGTGGACCACCGTCCGCACGGCGCCCGGGGACTCGCCCATGTAGGGGTACGTCGGCCGCGTCTGGTTCTCCAGCGCGAACCCGACGGGCAGGCTGGTCGTGAGTCCTCCGGTGTCGCGGAACGGGTACGTGCCGATCACGCCCTCCAGCCAGTGCAGGAGCGTCGGCGTCTGCTTCATCAGCCGCATCGCGACCTGCTGGGAGGCGGTGCCGAGCCCCTTCGAGACCGCGACGTACCAGGGGTGCCCGCCGGAGGTCCCCTGTGCGATGTCGTAGGAGCCGGCGGCGAAGAACGCGAGGTACGGCACCATCGGCTCGGCGGCCGCCCAGGTGGTGGTCGCGAGCCTGCCGTGGACGGTGCGCTCGACCCGGTGGCCGTTCCCGACGACCTGCTTGTCCCGGGGCACGGTGATCGAGATCCGCACGGTGGACTTGTCGAGCGGGTGGTCGTTGGCAGGGAACCACCACGGCGCCATGTGCGGCTGGTTCATCGCGACGACCTCGTGCTCGTCGGCCAGCCAGTTGCTCTCTCCTGCGTAGGAGTAGTGCGCCGGCAGGCCGGAGTACCAGACCTCCACCCGCGCCGACTCGTGCTCGGCCAGGGGCGCGTCGATCGAGAGCTCGTGCCGGTCGTGGTCGAAGTGGACCGGCCGGTGGTCGACCTCGACGCGTGAGACCGGCAGCAGAAGGTCGAGGTTGAACCCCGACAGACGCTCGGTGGCGGTCAACCGCAGCACGGTCCGGCCCGACAGGCGGCCGGTGTGGAACTGGTACCGGTCGTGGATGTCGTAGGACTGCACGTCGATGCCGCCGTTGCCGTCGAGCGGGAAGTACGGGTCGCCGATGCCGTCCGCGCCGTGCGGCGCCTCGGCGCTGCCGAGCGCCGGCTGCGAGGAGGCGACCGGGAGGACGAGGGCGGCCGCGGCGGCCAGCGCGGCGAGACGACGGAGCACGCCTGCAACCTACCGACCGCCGGGACCCGCCGCGCCCGGTGGTCGCCCGGCGATCACCGCAGTGCTATAACTCTAGTAATTCAATGCACTTTAGATAGGACGGAAGCCATGCAGGTCGTCACGCTGGACATCCCCGAGCTCGGCAACCGGTGCCACCTCGTCCACGACGGCTCCCAGGCGCTGGTCGTGGACCCACCGCGCGACGTCGCGCTGGTCGAGCGGGCGGCGGAGGCGGCCGGGGTCGAGATCAGCCACGTGGCCGACACCCACGTCCACAACGACTACGTCTCCGGTGCGCTCGGCCTCGCCCGTCGACACGGCGCCGACTACCTCCTCGCGGCTGGAGAGCCGGTCGAGTTCGAGCGCGTCGGCGTCCGCGACGGGGACGTCGTCTCCGTGGGCCGGCTCGAGGTCACCGTGCTCGCCACCCCCGGGCACACCCGTCACCACCAGTCGTTCCTCGCCCGTGAGCCCGGCCGGCCCGGCGTGCCCGACGCCCTCTTCAGCGGCGGCAGCCTGCTGCACGGCACGGTCGGGCGCACCGACCTCGTCGACGAGCGGCTCGCCCACGACCTGGCCCGCCACCAGTGGGCCAGCGCGCGCCGCCTCGGCGCCCTGGACCCCACCACGCTCCTGCACCCGACCCACGGGTTCGGCAGCTTCTGTGCCGGCACCTCGACGGCAGGGCCGACGGGCGCGAGCACGATCGGCGACCAGCTGCACAGCAACCCGGCCCTGATCACGAACCGGGAGCGGTTCGTCGCCGACCTGGTCGCCGGGTTCGGCCCGATCCCCCGCTACTACGGCCACATGGCGCCCCTGAACCGAGCCGGGGCCGGCCGTGCGGTGCCCCGTCCCGGCCGGCCGGTCACCGCCGAGGAGGTCACCGACGCCGTGCTCGCCGGCGCCTGGGTCGTCGACCTGCGCCGTCGCGACGCGTTCGCCGAGGGCCATCTGCCGGGCACGATCAGCGTCGAGTACGGCACCCAGTTCGCGACGTACGTCGGGTGGCTCGTGCCGTGGGACGACGACCTCGTGCTGCTCTGCGACGCACCGCAGCCGATCGCCTCCGCGCTGCGCGACCTCGCCGCGATCGGCATCGACGGGCCGGCCACCCACGTCCTCGCCGACGCCGACCGGCTGACCGCGACGTTCCGGCGGGCGGACTGGACCGAGTTCCGCGAGCACCGCGAGCCGCGGGTGATCGTCGACGTGCGCCAGCGCGACGAGTACGACGCCGGCCACCTGCCCGGGGCCGTGCACCTCCCCGTCCAGGACGTCGACCTCGCCGCCGCGACCCTGCCCCCGGGCGAGCTCTGGGTGCACTGCCGCTCCGGCTACCGCGCCGGCATCGCCGCCAGCGTGCTGCAGCGCCACGGCCGCGACGTCGTGCACGTCGACGACAGCTGGGACCGGGTCGCCGAGCTGGGGATCTCGACCACCGCGGACGGCGGGGTCGCCGCCTGAGCAGGTGACGCGGCCTCGATCCGGAAAACCGGTTGCCGTCTCCACCCGGGTGCCCCGAGACTCGACCCAGCCGTCCGGCGCGTGTGCCCGGGTGCTCGAGCGAGAGGAGCGTGACATGTCCACGACTGTCCTTGGCCTGTCCGCAGACCATGTCCTCTCGATCATCTGGAGCACCCACCGCGATGTCTCACGACTTCACGCACCTCTCGCACCACCTGCCTGACCCCGATCTCGACCCCGCCTTCGTCTTCGACTTCACCGCGTACGACGATCTCGACGACGACACCCAGCGCTGGTCCACCTGGCTCAGCGTCGAGCCGCTCTGCCGCGGCCCGGAGCCCCGGCCCGCCTGGGTGGTGACGTCCCAGGCCGCGGTCGACACCGAGCTCGGCATCCTCAAGACCGGCAAGGAGGCCGACGCGTTCCTGCTGGAGCGCGCGGTCCCCGGCAGCGACGAGCTCGACGACCCGGTCGGGCAGTCCGTCGTGATGGTGGCCAAGCGCTACCGCGGCGAGGACCACCGCACGTTCCACCGGTCGACGTCGTACACGGAGGGCCGCAAGACCCGCAACACCCGCGACGCCCGCGCGATGGCCAAGAAGTCCGCGCACGGCCGGGCCGTCGCCGCCGGTCAGTGGGCCTGGGCCGAGTGGGAGGCCCTGGTGCGCTGCCACGGCCTCGGGTTGCCGGTCCCCTACCCCGTCCAGCTCGACGGCACCGAGCTGCTGATGGAGTGGATCACCGTGGAGGGCGAGGACGGGGTCGAGACCGCACCCCGGCTCGCCCAGACGCGGCCGGACCGCCCGCTGCTCGAGTCCTACTACGAGCAGCTGCGCGCGGCGATGGCCGAGCTCGCCCGGCACGGCGTGGTGCATGGCGACCTCTCGCCGTACAACATCCTCGCCGCCGGCGAGCGCCTGGTGATCATCGACCTTCCGCAGGTGGTCGACCTGGTCGGCAACCCTGCCGGCATGGACTTCCTGATGCGCGACTGCACGAACGTCGTCGGGTGGTTCAAGGCGAGGGGGCTCGAGGTCGACGAGCACGACCTGTTCGGCGAGCTGCTGGCCCACGCCTTCTAGCGCTCTTCTACAGTCGCCGTGTGAAGCGCTCCCGCGGCCGCGTCGTCCACGTCGAGACCCTCGCGGAGCTCGACCGACGGCTGGCCGCGGGGGCGACCACGCTGCGCGGCTGGCGGGTCCGTGGCGTCGACCTGACCGCTCGGCACGACGTCCTGGCGGGTGCCCGGCTGGCGGGGGCGACGTTCCTGGGCTGCACGTTCGCGCCCGGCGACGAGGCGATGGCGCGCGCCGCGGGGGCACTGGTCCTGCCGGCGACCCCGCACGCGCCGGTGGACACGGCCCGGACCATGCTCTACACGCCCGAGGAGCTGTACGACGAGCCCGGCTACGCCGACACGCTCGACGCCCGCGCCTACGCGTGGTCGCAGCGACCCTCGACCCGCGACAAGGCCCTGGCCCGGGCGTTGCACGACCACGCGATCGACGAGGCGCTCGAGTCATGGCTCGTGGGACGCCGGCTCGTGGGCGTGATGGGCCGCCACACCGCGGACCGCCGCGATCCCGGGTACGCCGACGCTGCCCGCCTCGGCGCCGCACTCGGCCGCTCGCTCGTCGTCGCCACCGGCGGCGGCCCCGGAGCGATGGAGGCCGCGAACCTCGGGGCGTGGCTGGCGGGCCGCCCCGATGCCGCCACCGCGCTCGACGAGGCCCTGGCGCTCCTGGCCGCGGTGCCGTCGTACCGTCCCTCGGTGGGGGCGTGGGTCGACCGGGCCTTCGAGGTCCTGACCCGGTTCCCCGGTGGCGCCGAGTCGCTCGGCATCCCCACCTGGCACTACGGGCACGAACCGCCCAACGTGTTCGCGTCCGCGATCGCGAAGTACTTCCGCAACTCCACCCGCGAGGCCACGTTGCTGGAGATCTGCGATGCCGGGATCGTGTTCCTGCCCGGGTTCGGCGGGACGGTCCAGGAGATCTTCCAGGACGCGTGCGAGAACTTCTACGCGGACGAGTCCTCGGTCGCCCCGATGGTCCTGGTGGGCGTGCGCTACTGGACCGAGGAGCTGCCCGCCTGGCCGTTGCTGCGAGCCCTCGCGCGCGGCCGACCCATGGAGGACCACGTGCACCTGGTCGACTCGTGGCCGGACGCCGCGAACCTGCTTGTTTCGGGGACGTGAACGCGACCCGGAGCCTAGATTGACGCGATGCAGATCTCCCGTCGCGACCTCTTCCGTTCCGCCGCCGCTGTGGGTGGCGCCGCCGCACTCGGAGGCCTGGGTGGGCTCTCCGCCGAGGCAGTCGCCGGCACCGGTCCCGCCGCGCGCGCAGCCCGGGCGACGACCACCCGCGCCAACGTCCTGGTCCGCGGCACGGCCGGGGCCGGTGGCTACCGCCCCGTCGTCACCGCCGCCGGAGAGTCTTGGCTCGTGCGCACCGACCTCGGCACCAAGCCGAAGAGCGGCCGGGCCGGCCGCCGCCGTCCGCTGGTCGCGTTCGCCCAGGTGAGCGACGTCCACATCGTCGACACCGAGTCGCCGATGCGGGTGGAGAACGCCGAGTCGTTCAGCAGCTCGGCGTACCGGCCCCAGGAGTTCCTCACGCTGCACGTCGCGGAGGCGATGGTGCAGGGCATCAACGCCGTGAAGACCGGACCAGCGACCGGGCGACCCATCGCCTTCACGTTGCAGACCGGCGACAACGCCGACAACGCGCAGTACAACGAGGTGCGCTGGAACATCGACGTCCTCGACGGCGGGACGATCCAGCCCGACTCGGGAGACCACACCAAGACCGAGAGCGTCACCGACTCCGACCCGTCGCTGTACGACGTGATGTTCTGGCACCCCGAAGGCACGCCCGCCGGCAAGACCGACGACGACGCCCGCGCGAAGTACGGCTTCCCCGCGATCGCCGGGCTGCTCGCCAAGGCGCGAGCGCCGTTCGACGCGACGGGTCTCGACATCCCGTGGTTCAGCGTGATGGGCAACCACGACAAGCTCGTGCAGGGCAACAACCACCCCGATGCCTCCAGCCAGGCCCGGGCGACCTCATCCACCAAGACGGTCGGCGTGAAGTCACGAGCCGTCACGCCCGACCCGAACCGGCGCGAGCTCAGCACCGCCGAGATCGTGACCGAGCACTTCACCACGACCGGTCTGCCGGTCGGCCACGGCTACACCCAGCAGAACCTCGACGAGGGCACGGCGTACTACACCTTCGACCGGGGTCGGGTCCGGTTCGTGGTGATGGACACCGTCAACGCCAACGGCGGCGACGAGGGCTCGCTCAGCCAGACCCAGTTCGCCTGGATCAAGGACCTCCTCGCGACCTCGAAGCGCAAGCTGCTGGTGTTCTCCAGCCACCACCCGTCGTGGAGCATGGTCAACGACCTGACCGGCACGGTCGACCCCGGCAAGCGCGTCCTGGGCACGGCGCTGGTCAAGGAGCTGCTCAAGCACGACAACGTGATCGCCTGGGTCAACGGCCACACCCACACCAACAACATCAAGGCGCACGTCCGCAAGCAGGGCGGCGAGATCCTCAACGGCTTCTGGGAGGTCAACACCGCCTCCCACATCGACTGGCCGCAGCAGGGCCGGATCGTCGAGATCGCCAACAACCAGGACGGCACCCTCTCGATCTTCACCACGATGCTCGACCACGCGGCACCCGCCACGTGGGAGGAGAGCCAGCTCGACCAGCCGCTGCAGCTGGCCGCCCTCTCCCGCGAGCTGGCCGCCAACGACTGGCAGGAGCGCGACCACGACCGTCGCGGCGCGCGCAACGCCCGCAACGTCGAGCTGGTTGTCCGGGCGCCGCGCTTCCTGCGGTAGGTCTCAGCCCGGGTCCGGGCTCAGGCCGCCTGACGGTGGCCCGCCCGGGCCGCGATCACGTCCCGGTAGTGCGCCACGAGCGCCTCGTTGACCCCGTTCCACGAGCGGGTCGCGACGCTGCGGCGCGCCGCCAGGCCCGTACGCCGACGGAACAGCCGGTCGGAGGCGAGCGCGTCGACGTACGCCATCAGCTCGGCCCGGCTGCCCGGCTCGTAGAGGAACCCGGCCACGCCGTCTGCCACCACGTCGACCGGGCCGCCGGCCCGCGGTGCGACCACCGGCACGCCGGAGGCCAGCGCCTCCTGGGCGGACTGGCAGTAGGTCTCGTGGCGGCCGGTGTGCACGAACACGTCGAGCGACGCGTACAACCGGCCCAGCTCCTCGCCATGGAGCACGCCGAGGAACGAGGCCCCGGGCAGGAGGGTCCGCAGCCGCCGCTCCTCGGGGCCGCCGCCGACGAGCACCAGCGCGTAGCGCGGATCGTCGGCGAGACAGGTGAGGAGGTCCAGCTCCTTCTCGGGAGCCAGGCGCCCGACGTACCCGATCAGCAGTCGACCGTCGGGAGCGATCCGCTGCCGCAGCTCCGGGGACCGGTGCACCGGGTGGAACTGCTGGAGGTCGACGCCGCGCGGCCACAGCGCCGTCCCCCGGATGCCGAGGTCGGCGAGCTGGGCCATGCTCGTCGAGGACGGCGCGAGCGTCCGGTCCACCCCGTGGTGGATGCGACGGGTGAGGTAGGCCATCGCCCGCGGCCCGCCGGCGATGTCGTAGCGCTCGGCGAAGCCGACGAGGTCGGTCTGGTAGATCGCCACGGTCGGGATGCCCAGCTCCTCGGCGGCGCGGACCGCCTGGTGGCCGAGTGTCGCCGGTGAGGCGACGTGCACGACGTCGGGACGGAACCGCTGCATCACCGCCCGCAGCCGCGCCTTCGACTCCAGGCCGATCCGGAAGTCGCGGTAGAACGGCAGGCTGGCCCCGCGAGCACGGACGACGGGAAAGCCCGCGTACGCCGGCGGCCCGGTGGGCGCCACGAGCTCGGCGTGATGACCCTCGGCGGCCAGGTGCTCGAGCACCCGGCGCACGGAGTTGGTGACGCCGTTGACCTGCGGGAGGAACGACTCCGAGACGACCAGGACACGGAGCCGGTCGGTCGGGGGCTGGGGAAGCCGGGCGAGCTCGGAGTGGTGCTGACGGAGTCGCATGGCGCAACCTTTCCGAGGCGATGTCTGCCACCTCAGACGTTGCCGATCACCCCGGAACAGGTGTCGATACCGACACGAACGTCACGTGAATGCCTCGTGGCGGTCGTCACGCGCTCCGTCAGCCGGAGCGCCCCGCCAGCGGCACGCGGTAGGAGTGCTCCGCGCCGTACGACCAGAACCCCGCCCGGCGCAGGATCGGGGCCGAGGTGTCGGCCCGGCCCTTCACCAGGGCCAGCTGCGCGCCGTGCTCCCGGCTCCAGGCCAGGCGAGCGTCCAGCATCGAGCGGTAGACGCCGCGCCGGCGGTACGGCTCGCGCACGCCGCCACCCCACAGCCGGGCCACGCTCTCGGCCACCGACACTCCCGCCGCCCCGACCGGGACGTCGCCCAGGTAGGCCACGACCCGGGCCACGGCACCCGTGGCGAAGGACAGGGCCGCCCTCGCCGCCTCGTGCTCGCGGAGCTCCTCCGGGGGCGGCGATCCCCCGAAGACCTCGGCGCCGATCGCCTCGAAGTCGCGCAGGGTCGCGACGTCGGTCACCCAGCGGAGCCGGGCGGCCGGGGCGGGCAGATCGGGTACGTCGGCGGCCGGCACGCCACGGGCGAGCACGTCCACGGTCTCCGCGAGCCTGCCGCGCCCCGCCAGCGCGTGCTCGAGCCCGGGGTGGGCGTCGGGACGCACCCAGCACAGGACCTCCGGCAGCCCGAACCCGGCCGCGCGGTCGAGCGCCTCGTCGAGGACGACCTCGGACGGGCGGCGGGGCCGCAGCCGGTTGAGCACCAGCGGCTCCTCGAACCAGTCGGGGTAGCGCACGAGGAGGTACTCGTGGGTCTCGATCACTGTCGAGCTCTCCGGGATCCAGACCCAGTCGTCGCTCGCGGCGGCCACCTCCGCGGGCGACGGCCTCATGCCTCGGTGGCCGCCAGCTGACCGCAGGCGCCGTCGATCTCGCGGCCGCGGGTGTCACGCACCGTGGTCGGGATGCCCTTGGCCTCGAGGCGGCGGACGAACTCGCGCTCGTCGGCCGGGTCGGAGGCCGTCCACTTCGATCCCGGGGTGGGGTTGAGCGGGATCAGGTTGACGTGCACCCAGCCCCAGTCGCCGTAGCCCCGGAGGACGTCGCCGAGCAGGTCGGCGCGCCAGGCCTGGTCGTTGATGCCGCGCATCATGGCGTACTCGATCGAGACCCGGCGCTTGGTCGTGTGGGCGTAGTTCCAAGCGGCCTCGACGGTCTCGGCGACCGAGAACCGGGTGTTGATCGGCACCAGCTCGTTGCGCAGCTCGTCGTCGGGAGCGTGGAGCGACAACGCCAGCGTGACCGGGATGCCCTCCTCGGCGAGCTGGCGCATCCGCGGCACCAGACCGACGGTGGACACGGTGATGCCGCGGGCACTCATCCCGAGCCCGTCGGGCGTCGGCTCGGTGAGCCGGCGTACGGCGCCGATCACGGCCTTGTAGTTGGCCAGCGGCTCCCCCATGCCCATGAACACGACGTTGGACACGCGTCCGGGACCACCGGGCACCTCGTCGCGGGCCAGGGCCCGCGCACCTGCGACGACCTGCTCCACGATCTCGGCGGTCGACATGTTGCGCTGCAACCCGCCCTGGCCGGTCGCGCAGAAGGGGCACGCCATGCCGCAGCCGGCCTGGCTCGAGACGCACATCGTGGCGCGGTCGGGGTAGCGCATCAGCACCGACTCGACCAGGGCCCCGTCGAAGAGCCGCCACAGCGTCTTGCGGGTGGTGCCGCGGTCGGCCTCCATCGTCCGCAGCGGGGTCATCAGCTCGGGCAGGAGAGCCTCGACGAGCTCGGCGCGCTGGCCGGCCGGCAGGTCCGTCATCTCGGCGGGGTCGTCGACCAGCCGGGCGAAGTAGTGGGTCGAGAGCTGCTTGGCGCGGAAGCCGGGCAGCCCGAGCTCCTTCGCGTACGCCGTCCGCTCGTCCGGTGCGAGGTCGGCGAGGTGGCGCGGCGGCTTCTTGCGGCCGCGCGGCTCGTCGAAGACCAGGGGCAGGGAGGTGCGCTCGGAGTCGGACATCAGACCTCGATCATCCCATTCGGGTGGGTGGGCGGACGATTCGCCGGCTGCGCGATCAGGTCCGGAGGTCAGCTCTGGTAGGTGACGAGGTACCAGAGCACGACCGCGCTGACACCGCCGACCACCAGCGCGGTGACCGCCATGCCGACCAGCATGTACCGGCCGAAGCGCCGGGTGCGGGGGGCGATCACCAGCCCGATCGGGACCACCAGCGTCACCAGGACCAGCGGGAAGAGGTCCTCGGCCCGGTGGTACTCGAAGATCCAGCCCAGGATGGCCGCGAACAGGCCGGGCACCACGATCACGAACGCCAGCCCCGTGAAGAACCCGACGAGCGAGGTGAACGTGGGGTGGTCACGGTGCCACCAGTCGGGCTGGCGCGCGGGGGCGGGCGCCGGCTGTGGGCTGGTGTTCTCGGTGGTGTCCGGATCGGTCGACATCAAGGCGACTCTACGGCCGGATCGACCACGATCCCGTCCGGCATGCCGAGGGCGGCCCAGGGTCGAGATCGGGCCCGGTCAGTACACGAGGTAGTGCAGCAGCAGCCAGATCGGTGCGATCGTGGCGAGCAGCGAGTCGAGCCGGTCCATCAGGCCACCGTGGCCCGGGATGACCTGGCTCATGTCCTTGATGCCGAGGTCGCGCTTGATGACGGACTCGCACAGGTCACCGAGGGTTGCCATCACCACGGCGATCAGGCCCAGGAGGACGCCGACCCACCAGTCGCCGTCGAGCATGTAGACCACGAGCGCCCACCCGGCGGCCAGGCAGAACACCAACGAGCCCGCGAACCCCTCCCACGACTTCTTCGGGGAGATCACCGGCGCCATCGGGTGCCGCCCGAAGAGCACTCCGGCGACGTACCCACCGATGTCGGAGGCGATGGTGACGCCGACGAACGTGACGATCCCCTGCACGCCCGCGTCGTGGAACCCCGACGCGTTGGCGCCGCCGCCCTCGGAGAGCAGCAGCGTCACGAACGACCCGAGGAACGGGACGTAGACCAGGATGAACACCGCCGCGGTGGCGTTCTGGACGTAGCCCTCCACGCCGCGCCGCAACAGCCACAGCATGATGACCAGCGCGGTCACTGCGGTCGCGGTCACCAGCGCGGGCGCACCCCAGAAGTAGGCGACCACGACCATGACGACGCCGCCGGCCATCAACGGCTGCTCGGGCAGGTCGATGCCCTTCGCGCGGAAGCCTCGGTGCAGCTCCCAGATGGCGACGACGACCGCCGTCGCGACGATGACCATGAACGCGGTCTTCCAGAACAGCAACGAGAGTGCGATCGCGGCCAGGAGCACGACGGCAGACGCCACGGCAGCGCGGAGGTCGCGGCCGGCGCGACCGTGGTCCTTGGCAGCCGGCGGGACGGGCGAGGGGCTGGCGTGCGGCATCGCGGACGGAGCGTCGGGCATGGGGGTTCCGACTGCTCAGACCTCGAGCAGCTCGGCCTCCTTGTGCTTGAGCAGCTCGTCGATCACGTCGGTGTGCTTCTTGGTCATGCCGTCGAGCCGCTTCTCGGCTCCGGTGAGGTCGTCCTTGCCGACCTCCCCGTCCTTCTCGAGCTTCTCGAGGTGCTGCTTGGCGGTGCGGCGCACGTTGCGGACCGCGACGCGCCCGTCCTCGGCCTTGGTACGGGCGATCTTGATGTACTCCTTGCGCCGCTCCTCGGTGAGCTCAGGGAACACGCAGCGGATCACCTTGCCGTCGTCGGCCGGGTTGACACCCAGGTCGGAGTCACGGATGGCCTTGAGGACGTTCTGCATCGCGCTCTGGTCGTAGGGCGCGATCAGGATGATCCGGGCCTCGGGTGCGGTGAACGTCGCGAGCTGCTGCAGCGGGGTCGGCGAGCCGTAGTAGTCGACGACGATCTTGTTGAACATGCTCGGGCTGACCCGGCCGGCGCGGATCGCCGCGAACTCCTCGCGTGTCGCCTCGACCGACTTGTTCATCTTGCCGTCGGCTTCGTGGAGGATGTCGTTGATCACGGGTGCTCCTAGCGTTGCTGGTCGGTGCTCGTCGTCGTGCTGTGAGTGGGAGTCGCCGCGGGCTGTCAGCCTGCGCTCACGAGCGTCCCAATCCTCTCACCATGGACGACCCGCAGGATGTTGCCCTCCGGCTCCATGCCGAAAACGACCATCGGGAGCTTGTTCTCCCCGCACAGCGCGAACGCCGTCTGGTCCATGATCCGCAGCCCCCGGGCGATCGCCTCGTCGTAGGTCAGGTCGTCGAACTTGGTCGCCGTGGGATCGAGGTGGGGATCGGCGGTGTAGACGCCGTCGACGCCGTTCTTGGCGACGAGCACGACGTCGCACTTGCTCTCGAGCGCACGTTGGACCGCGACGGTGTCGGTGGAGAAGAACGGCATGCCCATGCCGGCGCCGAAGATCACCACGCGCCCCTTCTCCATGTGCCGGATGGCGCGCCGCGGGATGTAGGGCTCGGCCACCTGCCCCATCGTGATCGCGGTCTGGACGCGGGTCTCGACGCCCAGCTTCTCCAGGAAGTCCTGGAGCGCCAGGCAGTTCATCACGATGCCGAGCATGCCCATGTAGTCGGCGCGGACGCGGTCCATGCCGCGCTGCTGCAGCTCGGCGCCGCGGAAGAAGTTGCCGCCACCGGTGACGATGGCGATCTGGACCCCGGCGGTGACGACACCGGCGATCTCGCGCGCGACGGTCTGCACGACGTCGGGGTCGACGCCGACCTCACCGCCGCCGAACATCTCGCCCGACAGCTTCAGCAGGACGCGCTTGTATCCGGTCACAGGCTGCTCCTCGAGTGGGCGGGACGCGAGAAGGCCGGTCCGATGATCAGGGTCGCTGTCATCGAACCGGCCTCCTCGCTCGTTACGTCTGGCTAGAACCTATCGGGTCAGGCGCCGACCTCGAAGCGGGCAAATCGCTTGAGGGTGGTGCCGGCCTCGTCGAGCACGGCCTTGACGGTCTTCTTGTTCTCGGTGACCGACGGCTGCTCGAGGAGCACGACGTCCTTGAAGAAGCCGTTGAGCCGACCCTCGGTGATCTTGGCGATGGCCTGCTCGGGCTTGCCCTCCTCGCGAGAGGTCGCCTCGGCGATCTCTCGCTCCTTGGCGACGATGCCGGCGGGCACCTCCTCGCGGGTGAGGTACTGCGGGCGCATGGCCGCGATCTGCATCGCGGCGCCCCGGGCGCCGGCCTCGGCACCGTCGTACTCCACGAGGACGCCGACAGCGGGCGGCAGGTCGGCGGCGCGCTTGTGCATGTACGCGACGACGGCCCCCTCGAAGTAGGCCACCCGGCCGAGCTCGATCTTCTCGCCGATGGTGATCGCGAGGTTCTCGACGACCTCCCCGACGGTCTTGTCACCGAGCTTGACCGCCTTGAGCGTCTCGGCGTCGCCGGCCTTCGCCTCGTTGGCGGCGTCGGCGATCTGCTGCGCGGCGGCCACGAAGTCATCACCCTTGGCGACGAAGTCCGTCTCGCAGTTCAGCTCGACGAGCGCGCCACCGGAGGTGACGACCAGGCCGGCCGACGCCTCACGCTCGGCGCCCCGCTCGGCCATCTTCTTGCCCAGCTTGATGCGGATCAGCTCGGCGGCCTTCTCGAAGTCGCCGTCGGCCTCGTCCAGGGCCTTCTTGCAGTCCATCATGCCGGCGCCGGTGAGCTCGCGGAGCTTCTTGACGTCGGCGGCGGAGATGTTCGCCATGGTCCTTCTTCCTCGAAGTTGTGGGTACGAGCCGGTGGGCTCGGGTCAGGCCTCGACGTCGGCGGCCGGCTCCGCGGGAGCCTCGACGGCCTCAGCGGCCGGCTCGTCGGTCGCGGCCTCGGCTGCCGGCTCGTCGGTCGCGGCCTCGGCTGCCTCGACAGCCTCGCCGGCCTCGCTGGCAGCTCCGGTCGCCTCAGCGGCCGGGGTCGCCTCGGCGGCGTCGCCGCCCGTGGCCTCGACGGCGGCCTGCTCGGCCTCGCCGCCCAGGAGCTCGCGCTCCCACTCGGCCAGCGGCTCCTCGGCACCCACGGCCTCGGTGCCCTCGCCGGCCTTCACACCGGAACGGGCGATGAGGCCCTCGGCGACGGCATCGGCGACCACGCGGGTCAGCAGGCCCACGGCGCGGATTGCGTCGTCGTTGCCGGGGATCGGGAAGTCGACCAGGTCGGGGTCGCAGTTGGAGTCGAGGATCCCGATGATCGGGATGCGCAGCTTGCGCGCCTCCTCGACGGCCAGGTGCTCCTTGTTGGTGTCGACGATCCAGACGGCGGCCGGGGTCCGCGTCATCTCGCGGATACCACCGAGCGACTTGTTGAGCTTGTCGCGCTCGCGGCGCATCTGCAGCAGCTCCTTCTTGGTGCGGCTGCTGCCGGCCACGTCGTCGAAGTCGATCTCGTCGAGCTCCTTGAGACGGTTGATCCGCTGGTGCACGGTCTGGAAGTTCGTGAGCATGCCGCCGAGCCAGCGCTGGTTGACGTAGGGCATCCCGACGCGGGTCGCCTGCTCGGCGATCGCCTCCTGGGCCTGCTTCTTCGTCCCGACGAACATGATCGTGCCGCCCTTGGCGACGGTCTCCTTGACGAAGGCGTACGACCGGTCAATGTAGGCCAGCGACTGCTGCAGGTCGATGATGTAGATGCCGTTGCGCTCGGTCATGATGAAGCGCTTCATCTTCGGGTTCCAGCGACGGGTCTGGTGTCCGAAGTGCACGCCGCTCTCGAGCAGCTGGCGCATGGTGACGACTGCCATGTGGATCTCCTGTTGTGTCGGGCCCCGCCTCGTTGCCGCCCGGCCTTGAGCAGGCCGGACCGGGGCGGACCCAGTCGTTGTTTACAGTTCTGCACCCGACGGGTGTCGGCTGCCCTGACGCTCGCGCGCGACCCCACCGTCCGGTTGCCCGGACAGACTGAGGATCGTCGCCCACGGGTGGTCGGGACCTCGGAGTTCCAGGGCCCGTCGCGGTCTGCAAGCGTGCGAAGTCAATCCGCAAGGATTGCTTCGGTCAGGGTAGTCGACATCGGTGCGGACCGGCCAATCGCCAGCCCGGTCACCATCCACAGAGCAGCGGGCGACGCGGCCGTCCCCAGTCTGCCCCGCACGCGGGGACGACCGCGGAGGCCTCGCGGCAGGGTCGACGCATGGCCCACCGCTTCGCGTCACTCCTAGGTTCGCTGCTGACCCCAGTGCTGGTCCTGGTGCTGGCGGGCGCTCCAGCAGGCGCTGATGGGACCGACCCGGTCGGCGTCTGGCCACTGGCGCCCGTGCCCGAGGTCGTGGCGCGGTTCGATCCCCCCAGCGACCCGTGGGGCGCCGGCCACCGTGGGGTGGACCTGCTGGGTTCGCCGGGCCAGACCGTGCGCGCCGCGCTGCCCGGCCGCGTCTCGTGGGCCGGCATGCTCGCCGGGCGTGGGGTGGTGGTGGTCGACCACGGCTCGACCCGCACCACCTACGAGCCGGTCGACGCCTCGGTCGAGATCGGCACCACCGTCGCGGCGGGCGACCAGATCGGCCGCCTCTCGCCGATCGGGTCCCACTGCCCGCCCCGGACATGCCTGCACTGGGGCTGGATCCAGGGTGAGACGTACCTCGATCCGCTGCGCCTGGTGGGTGCTGGACCGGTGCGGTTGCTGCCGCTCTGGCGTGACTCGCCCGTCGAGGGTCCGTACGTCGCGCCGTCTCGACCCGCACCCGCGCTGCCCTACGCCGGGTGGGTCCCGGCGATCGCTGTCGTGCTGCGGCTGATGCTCGAGTGATCGACCGGGGTCTCGAGACGTCGGCCTCGACCACCGTCAGGCGCGCGGGTGCGCCTGCTGGTAGGCCCGGCGGAGCCGGTCGGTGCTGACGTGGGTGTAGATCTGGGTGGTCGCGAGCGAGGCGTGGCCCAGCAGCTCCTGCACCGAACGAAGGTCAGCACCGCCCTCCAGGAGGTGGGTCGCGGCGGTGTGCCGCAGCCCGTGTGGTCCGATGTCGGGCGCCCCGGGCACGTCGGCGATGCGTCGGTGGACGACGGTGCGGACCGCCCGTTGGTCGATCCGAGCGCCCCGAGCCCCGAGGAACAGCGCGGCTCCGCTGCCGGGGACCGCGAGCAGCGGCCGCGCCTGCTTGAGCCAGAAGTCCAGGGCCCGGGCGGCCGGGCGGCCGAAGGGCACGGACCGCTCCTTGCGGCCCTTGCCGAACACGCGGACGACGTTGCGCTCGCGGTCGAGGTCGTCGATGTCGAGACCGACCAGCTCCCCGACCCGGATGCCAGTGGCGTAGAGCAGCTCGAGCATGGCGACGTCGCGCAGCCCGACCGGGCTGCCGTCGTCGGCGTGCTCCGCGGCGATCCGCACCAGGTCGGCCGCCTCGTCGGCGCGCAGCACCGGAGGCAGTGACCGATGTGCCTTCGGGGACCCGAGGCTCGCGCCCGCGTCGACCGTCGATCGACCCGTGCGCACGAGCCACGCCGTGAACACCCGCGCGGCGGTCGCGCGCCGGGCGAGGGTGGTCCGAGAGCGGCCCATGCTCTGCTGCTTGGCCAGCCAGCTGCGCAGGGTGCGGAGGTCGAGCTCAGCCACCTGGGTCTGACCGAGGCGGGCCGCGTGCTCGAGCAGCCCGGCCACGTCCCCGATGTAGGCCCGGACGGTGTGCTCGGTGAGGTCGCGCTCGGCGGCCAGGTGCCGCTCGTACTCGCCGAGCACGCGGGCCATCGCCTCCGGCAGCCCGGCCGGCACGTCCTCGTCGCTCACGTGCTCGAGTCTAGGAACGGACCGCCCGAGTCCTCGCGAGCCAGCGCGGCGAGCCGCCAACCTCCGGCGACCCGTTCGGCCAGACCGTGGCGAGCCAGCACGGCCAGCACCTGGTGCGTCTCGGCGGCCAGGAGCCCGGCGGTGCGGGCGACCGAGGCCTCGGGTGCGGGCTGGACAGCCGGGACGGCGTCGAGCACCTGGCGCTCCCGGGTCGTCAGCCGGTCGCGCGGGCGGGCCGGGCCGCGCGGCACCTCCACGAGGTGCTCCCCCGCCGCGCTCACCGACTCGAGCACCTCGGCGCCGGACGTGACGAGGGTGGCAGCCTGCGACCGGATCAGCTGGTGCACCCCCTGTGACGACGCACTGGTCACCGGGCCTGGCACGCCCATGGCCGTCCGGTTGAGCCGGGCGGCCCAGTTGGCGGTGTTGAGCGCCCCACTCCGGATGGCCGCCTCGACGACGACCGTGCCCGTGGTGAGCGCGGCGATCAGGCGGTTGCGGGCCAGGAAACGGATCTGGGTCGGCGCCCAGCCGGGCAGCGCCTCCGACACGACGGCCCCGTGGGCGCCGATGTGCTCGATGAGCTGGCGGTGCGCGACGGGGTAGACCCGATCGGCTCCGCACGCCAGCACCGCGACGGTGGTCCCACCGCCGCTGAGTGCGCCGCGATGGGCCGCCTGGTCGATCCCGAAGGCGGCCCCGGAGACGACCGCCCGGCCGGCGCCCGCCAGGTCGGCGGCGAGGTCGGCGGCCACGTCGGCCCCGTAGGTCGTCGCGGACCGGGACCCGACGATCGCGACCGACCCGGCGAGCTCGTCGAGTCGCGCGGGTCCGCGCACCCACAGGCCCACCGGGACGCCACCGCGCCGGAACAACGGCGGCGCGGTGGCGAGGTCGTCGAGCTGGACGGGCCACTCGTCGTCGCCGGGCACGACGAAGCGCAGGCCGAGCCGGGTGGCGTCCGCGAGCGTCTGCTCGGGGTCGAGCGCCGAGCGCCGGGCGTCGGGATCGGTCTGCAGGTCGTCGATGCGGTGCCCGCTGAGCAGGAGATCGAGGACGGCCGGTGCGCCGAGCTGGGTCACCTGGTCGAGCAGCCGCGGGTCCCCGGGCTCACCGATCGCGCACAGCGCGACGCGAGCCAGGCGGTCGGCGGTGGTCATCCCACGCGCTCCAGCATCCTGACCAGCAGCGGGTCGCCGGTGCGCAGCCGCAGCGCGGTGTCCACCTCGTCGGGCCCGGGCTGGTCGACCCTCCGCAGGTCGGCGACCGTCCAGGCGAGCCGATGGACGCGGGTGGCGCCGCGGCGGCTGAGGCGTCCGGCGTAGAGCTGGTCGTCGACGGCCTTCTGCGCGAGCTTGCTCAGCGGCCAGCGATCGCGGAGCACCGGACCCGGCGCGTGGGCGTTGAGCCGCCAGCTCTCGCCGTCGTAGCGCTGCGCCTGGCGCGCGCGAGCCTCCTCGACCCGACGCCGCACGGTGGCCGAGGGCTCGCTCGGGCCGAGGTCGACGACGGCGTCGCGCCGGCGCAGAGCGGGCAGGTGCCGGGTGATGTCGACCCGGTCGGCGACCGGGCCGGTGACCTTGCTGCGGTAGGACCGGCGCTGCGCCTCGCGGCAGATGCAGTGGTTGAGCCGTGCGTCGCCGCTGTAGTCGCCACAGGGACACGGGTTGGCCGCCAGGACGACCATGCCGCGGGCGGGCAGCGTGACGGACTCGTCGCGACGGGCGACGGTGATGTCGCCGTTCTCGAGCGGCTGGCGAAGTGCCTCGATCACGTCGGCGTGGAAGAGCGGGAACTCGTCCAGGAAGAGCACCCCTGTGTGGGCCTTGCTGACCTCACCCGGACGCACGACCCCGAGGCCGCCACCGATCAGGCTGGTCTTGCTGGCGTCGTGGTGCGGCGCGGAGAACGGGGGCCGGGTGGGGAAGCCCGACTCCGGGTCGAGGATCCCGGCGAGGGAGTGGATGGCGCTGAGCTCGACCGACTCCGCCGGGCTGAGGTCGGGCAGGATCCCCGGGATCCGTTCGGCCAGGCTCGTCTTGCCACAGCCCTTGGGACCCGAGAGCAGCAGGTGGTGACCACCGGCGGCGGCGACCTCGACGGCGTAGCGGGCGTCGTCGACGCCCACGAGATCGGCCAGGTCCAGCTCGTCGAGGCGCTCCTGGCCGCGCCAGGCCAGCAGCCGGGTGCCCGACGCGGGCGACACCGGCGGAGCCTCGGGCACCTCGTCGTCGCCGCGCAGGACGGCCACGACCTGGCTCAGCGACCGGACGCCGATCACGCTCATGTCGGGCACCATCGAAGCCTCGGCCGCCTGGGGTTCGGGAACGAAGACCGCGCGGATCCCCCGGTCGGCGGCAGCCATCACCATCGGCAGCACCCCGGCTGCCGAGCGCAGGTTGCCGTCGAGCGTGAGCTCGCCGATGAACGCCGTGCCCTCGAGCCCGGTGGCCGGAACGCTGCCGGCCGCTGCCAGCACCGAGACCGCGATGGCCAGGTCGAGATGGGTGCCGCTCTTGGCGAGGTCGGCCGGTGACAGCAGGATCGTGATCCGACGGGTGGCCGGCCAGTCGAGCTCGCTGTTGATGATCGCCATCCGGCATCGGTCGCGGGACTCGTTGATCATCGTGTCTGCGCGGCCGACCATCGTGACGCCCACCTGTCCGGGCGAGACGTCGGTCTGCACGTCGATGAGGTGCCCCACGGCGCCGTGGAGCGAGACGGTGTGCGCGGTCGCGAAGGGCATCAGCCGATCCCCCTGACGTGGTCGAGGGAAGAGGACCCACGACGCGGCCGCACCACGGCCACCACGTCGATGCGGATGTCGCGCACCGCCACCCCTCGCTCCTCGACCCACCGGGTCGCGAGCCGACGCAGCCGGGCGAGCTTGATGTCGGTCACCGCCTCGTGGGGAGTGCCGTAGCGCAGGCTGCTGCGCGTCTTCACCTCGCAGACGACGAGGACGTCCCCGTCACGCAGGACCAGATCGATCTCGCCCGCCTCGCACCGCCAGTTGCGATCGAGCAGCACCATCCCCTGCTCCACCAGGTGCCGCATCGCCAGGGTCTCGCCGTAGGCGCCCAGGGCCTGCTTGATCGCCGCCGTTGCCGAACTCGTCATCTCTCGACCTCCTGCGGCAGAGCCTGGCCGGAGGGAGGGACGGTGCGAGGCGGTCGTACGCCGACCTGTGGACGGCCCGGTCGAAGGCGCGTGCTGTGGACGGCAGGCGGGCCGGAGACCGGCTCAGCGGGTGCTCGAGCGGGCGACCACCGACCACGGCGCGGTCGACGAGCGCGTCCGCCGGCCGAGCGCCGCCCGGGCGCAGGCGGCCCCCTGCTCACGCATGGACTGGTGCACGGTGGTGAGTCCGGCCGGTTCGGCGGCGGGCAGGTCGTCCCACCCGGTGACGGCGAGGTCGCGCGGAACACGCACGCCCAGAGCCGCGGCGGCGCGCAGGACGCCGAGCGCCATCTGGTCGCTCATGGCGGCGATGGCGTCCGGCGGGTCGTGCGACGTCAGCAACGCGGTGGCCGCGCGCTCGGCCTCGACCGGGTCGTTGCGGGCGCACACCGCGACGACCACATCGGTCCAGGCCGTGCCGGCGGCCTCGGCCGCCTCGCGATAGCCGGCCAGCCGGTCCCGTGTCACCGGGAACGCCACCTCGCCGAGCTCGGCGCCGCGCGAGACCGACGCCACCCGCTCGCGGGAGAGCGGGTGGCTCACGATCGCCGGACGCCGCGCGCCGGAGAACGCAAGGGCCCCGACCGCCTGCGCCGCAGCACGGTTGTCGATGCTGACCTCCACCAGGCCGCGCACCCGGGAGCCGTTGTGGATCACCGCCGGACGCCGCGTCGCCAGCACCGCTGCCAGCGTGGGGTCGTCGTCCGCGGTCGTCCACACCACGAAGCCGTCGACGGCTGCATCAGCGATGCGATCGGCGTCCTGCGCGGTGCCGGTGATCGGCAGGATCGTCATGCCGAAGCCGCGCTCCGCGCAGACCTCGGCGACTCCGGCCATGAACGCCACCGCGGCGGGGTCGTCGAACGCGTAGGTGAGGTGCTCGCCGAGCACGACGCCGAGCGCGAGCGTGCTGCCGCGACGCAGCGACCGGGCGCTGGGGTGCGGCCCGGCGTACCCGAGCTCGGCGGCCGCCGCGGCCACCTTGGCCCGGGCCTGCTCCGACACCCGCTCGGGCTGGTTGTAGGTGTACGAGGCGGTCATCACCGACACGCCCGCCCGCTCGGCGACCTGGGCGAGGGTCGCCCGCTTCGATCGACCGGGTTCCTGCATGGCCCGACCCTAGCCTGTGTATCGTTACACGCATGGCGCAGGGATTCGTTCGCGACCGGCTGACCTGGGTCATGTACCTGGTGCTCGGCTGGTTCGCCTACCTCCAGGCGACGCCCGGGCTGGTGGTGCCGCACCTGAGGGACGAGCTCGACCTGAGCTACTCGGTCGGCGGTCTGCACGTCGCTGCCTTCGCCGCGGGCAGCATGCTCGGCGGGCTGGCCTCGGCGCACCTCGAGAGGCTGCTCGGGCGGGGCGAGCTGCTGTGGACCTCTGCCGCCGTCATGAGCGCGGGCGCCATCGGACTGACCGCAGGCCAGACGGCCGCGATGACGATCGGCTCGGTGTTCGTCATGGGGTCCGGCGGCGGGTTGCTGCTGGTGACCCTGCAGGCGGTCCTCTCCGACCAGCACGGCGATCACCGCAGCATCGCGCTGACCGAGGCCAACCTGTCCGCGAGCGCCGCCTACCTCGTGCTCATCGGGGTGCTGTCGCTGGCGACCGCCCTGCACCTGGGATGGCGTTCGGCGGTGCTCCTCTCGTTGCTCGCGCCGCTCCTCCTGTGGTGGAACAACCGGGCGCTCCCGATGGCCGCTCCCCCGGTGACGTCCGTGGCCAAGGAGCCGCTGCCGCGACCCTTCTGGATCGCGGTCGGCATCCTGGTCTGCACGACGGCGGCTGAGTGGTGCGCCACCGGGTGGGGAGCGAGCTTCGCCGAGGAGGCGGCCGACGTGTCGGCAGGGCGCGCCGTCTCGATGATGGCCGGGTTCTTCATCGGCGTTCTCGCCGCGCGCACCTACGGCAGCCGGCTGGCCCGCCGGATCGAGCCGACCACTCTGCTGGGCTCCGCCCTGGTGCTGAGCGCCCTCGGATTCGCGGTGCTCTGGACATCGTCCGCACCACTCCAGACCGTCCTCGGCCTCACCGCCCTCGGTCTCGGGATCGGCAACCTGTTCCCGATGGGCATGTCCATCGCGGTGGCGCTGGCCCCGGGCCGCGCGGTTCTCGCCACCGGTCGCGCGGTCACCGTGACCTCCCTTGCCGTGCTGGTCGCCCCGCTGACCGTCGGCGCGCTCGCCGATGCGACCTCACTGAAGGCCGCCCTGCTGGTGATCCCACTGATGCTCGGCCTCGCCGGTGTCGGACTGGCCGCGGTCCTGCGCGCGACGGCGCCGGTGGGCAGCCCGGTCTGACGGGCCCGCTCAGCCGCGCAGCACCGGCTGGTTGCACGTGGCGCTCGGCAGCGCCTGCACGTCCGCGCCGCCCAGCTCCAGCCCGCTGATGTCGGCCAGCTGACCGACCACCGTGTTGAGACTGGTGATGGCAGGGTTGACGGTGTCAGCGATGATGCCGGCCACGGTGGTCGTGATGAGACCGGTCGCACCCAACAGGCCGTTGACGGTCGCGTTGACGGTGTCCATCACCGCGGTCTGCAGCACGGCTCCGATCGGCAGGCCCAGGAGAGTGACGTTCGCGAGCGGCACGCCGGCCACCCGCACGTCGGTGACCTGCAGCGCGGTCGTCGTCGAGGCCGACGCCGTTCCCAACGTGTGCGCACCCGAGCCCGTGTGCTTGATCGACGAGTACGCGTCGGGCGGCACCGTCCAGGTCAAGGTCGAGCCCAGCGCGTCCGAGGGCCGGCTCAGCGGTGCCGCGGCGACCGTCTGCACCAGCGAGATGTCGGCCGTCACGAGGCCTGGGAGGCCGGCGACGGACCCGATGCCGATGTCGTTGCCGGTGATCGCGAGCGGGACGTACGCCGAGATCGCCGTGAGTGCGGTCGTCACCTTGACGGGGACCACGTCGGGACCGCAGGTCACCGCGCCGAGGGTCCCCGTCGCCTGTCCGACCTCGGCGTGCAGCGTCAGCGCCCCGCTGATGTTGATCGATCCGCCCAGGGGCAGCGGGACGGCAGGTGGCGCGATTGTGCCGCCACCGTCGACGCTCACCTGGGCGGTCTCGGCCCGGGCGCCCGCCTGACCGCACGCGACGTGCGGCGCCTCGATGATGGAGACCGACTGCGTCGTGGACGTCAGGCCGGGCACGGCCAGGTCCAGCGCGGGAGCCCCGACGAAGTGAGCTCCGTTCGCGATCGTGGCGGCACCTGCCACCAGGTCGAGCACGTTGACCGAGGCGTCCAGCGCCCCCTCCCCCGCGTTGGTGAGGCCCAGGACATCTCCGACCGCGACGTTGACGCCGGCCTTCACCGCCGTGGTGGCCAGATGCTCCAGCAGCGTGGCCTGGGCGATGTTCGCCGCGCCGCCCTCGTCGCGCAGCACGTACGCCGAGGCGAGCATGAGGTCGCCGACGCTGATGTCGTTCGCGGCCAGCAGCTGGCTGATGCTCCCGACGTTGATGGTCGGGGCCTTGATCAGGTCCAGCAGCGTGACGTCCGCGTTCGCGAGTCCCTGGTAGCCGACGGCGGTCAGGGTCGTGTCGCCCAGGATGGGATTGAGCAACGCCGTCAACGCGGACGGGTTGCGGCCCAGACCGACCGCGAAGGACCCGACGGAGAAGCACGCGTTGCTGACCGCGGAGCTCGAGGCGGTCCGAGTCGCCCCGCCACTGCCGGGAGCGAACGCGAAGTCGACCGAGGCGGACGCCGTCACGCGCACCGCCGTAGGCGGGTCGATCGCGGTGGAGAACGTGCCGGTCGCCGTGAACCCGCCCGTCTCGAAGGTCACGACGGGGGTGCTGCCGAGCGTGGACCCGTTCGCCGCCACCGTCGCGTTCTTCTGCGCCGTCAGCTCGGCCGCCAGGGCGGACGCGCTCCGCCCGTCGAGGTGCCGTGCGAGGTCGAGCGCGACCACGTCCGCAAGCGCCTGCATGTCGCGCCGCACCACGCGCTGCATGCCGAGGTCGACGGCGAAGGCGGCGATCGCGATGAGCATCGTCAGTGCCACTGCGACGAGGACGACCACGGCGCCCTGCTCGTCCTTCGAGCGCCGCACCTCAGCTGACCTCGGCCACAGCCGCGTACCTCAGCGAGCTCGGCAGGACGAGGCCGAGCCCTGGAACCGACGGGATCAACGGATGATCCTGATAGGCATGGTCGAGCGTCACCGTGGCGCACTTGTACGACGTGGCCGTGGGGCACTGCGCGATCGCGACGGAGCAGGTGCCGACGGTGGCCGAGCCCTTCACCAGGTTGCCGCTCGCCGAGGTCGCCGCCGAGCTCGCCGGCGCGGCGGAGCACGTGACGCCGTACGAGCTCAGCGCGTCGTTGACCGCATCG
Organism: Nocardia sp. 149-1B; assembly: GCF_057747975.1. Classification (NCBI taxonomy): domain Bacteria; kingdom Bacillati; phylum Actinomycetota; class Actinomycetes; order Mycobacteriales; family Nocardiaceae; genus Nocardia; species Nocardia sp. 149-1B. The sequence goes on along the minus strand of NZ_CM173233.1, from coordinate 1,505,554 downwards.
ACGGCGTCCGTGATCTTGGTGCCGCTCGCCGTGCTCGACAGCGACACGGCAGCATTGCGGGCACCTTCGGCCGCACCCTGGCTCAGCGCCTGCCGGTAGCTGAGCATGTAGCCGTAGCTGATGATCCCGAACACGAGCAGGAGCAGGACCGGCACCACGAGCGCGAACTCCACCGCCGCGGCACCGCGCTCGCGGTCGCGCGAACGCAGCTGACGCGCCACCCCACCGGCCATCGGCCCACCTCGACGTCGTGCGGCCGGTCGCCACGGCCGCCAGGGCGACAGGTTAAGTGGCGTGGACCACGCGTGGAGCCGAATCGACCGAACTGGTCTGGTCCGCCGGGGCCAGGCCGGACCCGGGCGGGTCAGGCCTTGGGCGGGTCGATCTCGGCGGGGCTGAGCTCCTCGACGTTGACGTCCTTGAACGTCAGGACCTTCACGTTCTTGGCGAACCTCGCGGGGCGGTACATGTCCCACACCCAGGCGTCACTCATCGAGACCTCGAAGAACACGTCGCCGGCCTCGGTCCGGGCCTTCACGTCGACCTGGTTGCAGAGGTAGAAGCGGCGGTCGGTCTCGACGACGTACTTGAAGATCCCGACGACGTCGCGGTACTCCCGGTAGAGCGTCAGCTCCATCTCGGTCTCGTACTTCTCGAGGTCCTCCGCGCTCACGAGAGGGACTCTATCCCGGCGGCCCGACGGACGTTGACGAAGCGCATCCGGTGGATCGGCGAGGGACCGTGAGCGGTCAGCGCGGCGGTGTGCACGTCGGTGATGTAGCCCTTGTGGGTCTTGAAGTCGTACGCCGGCCACTGCGCGTCCAGCTCGGTCATGATCCGGTCGCGGGTGACCTTCGCGAGCACCGAGGCCGCGGCGATGCAGGCCGCGACCCGGTCGCCCTTCCACATCGCCAGGCCCGGGACGCCCAGACCGTCGACCGGGAACCCATCGGTCAGCACGTACGACGGCAGCAGCTCCAGCAGCGCCACCGCACGCCGCAGGGCCTCGACGTTCGCCACGTGCATGCCGAGCCGGTCGCACTCCTCGTGCGAGACCACGACCACCGACCAGGCCAGCGCGCGCTTCACGACCTGGTCGTAGCAGCGTTCGCGGGCCTTCTCGGTCAGCAGCTTCGAGTCGGCCAGGCCCGGGATGATCCCGGCCTTGCCCGCCGGCAGGATCGCCGCCCCGGCGACGAGCGGTCCGGCACAGGCTCCGCGGCCCGCCTCATCGACACCCGCGATCGGCTCGATGCCGTGCCGGCGCAGGGCACGCTCGTAGCCGTAGATCCCGGCGTCCTTGCGGATCGTGGCTCCGCGTGGCAGCTCGCTCACGGCGTCCCTAGGAGGGGTCGGGCACGTCCGCGAAGGTGTCGGGACGATGCAGGAACTTGAAGTGGTCGCTGGGCCACAGCAGCACGAACACCTTCCCGACCACGTCTCCGACGTCGACGTAGGGATTGAGGGTGCAGTCCCGGTCGGTCTTGACGCACATGTGGTACGACGAGTCCGCGGAGTTGTTGCGGTTGTCGCCCATCACGAAGATGTGGCCCTTCGGGATCGGGCCGACCTCCCAGTCGCAGTTGCCCTTCATCGGGCCATAGCACGCACCACCACCGAGGCGCGCATAGGACTTCTCGTTCAACGGCTGGCCGTTGACCGAGATCCTGCCCTGCGTGTCGCAGCACTTGATGGTGTCTCCGGCGACCCCGATCACCCGCTTCACCAGGTGCCCGCCCGTGGGGTAGAGGCCGATCTTGGAGAGCACCTTCGCGACCCCGTTGGTCGGGCCGGCGGACTCCTCGGCGGACAGCCAGCCGCCGGGGTCCTTGAAGACCACGACGTCGCCGCGCTGAGGGCTGCCGCCGAACCAGTACGACACCTTCTGCACCAGGATCCGGTCGTTCTTGACGAGTCCGGGCTCCATCGACTGCGAGGGGATGTAGAACGCCTGGACGAACAGCGCCTTGATCACGATCGCGAGCACCACCGCGATGCCGAGCAGCAGGGCGGTCTCCTGCCAGACCGGCAGGTGCTTCTTCTTCGGCTTCGCCGGGTCGGGGTCCACCTGGACGTGCGAAGACCGCGACCCCGTCTCGTCTGGTTCAGCGACGGACGCGGGGTCGCGGTCTTCGGAAGTCACGCGCAGAGGCTAACGGGGATGCCTGAGAAAACCCTCAGGCCTCGCGGCGCTCCTTGATCTTCGCCTTCTTGCCGCGCAGGTTGCGCAGGTAGTAGAGCTTGGCGCGGCGGACGTCACCGCGGGTCACGACCTCGATCTGCTCGAAGATCGGGGAGTGCAGCGGGAAGGTGCGCTCGACACCGACGCCGAAGGAGACCTTGCGGACGGTGAAGCTGCGGCCCACGCCGGAGCCCTGCACGCGGATGACCACGCCCTGGAAGACCTGGACGCGGGACCGGTTGCCCTCGACGACCTTCACGTGCACCTTGACGGTGTCGCCGGCGCGGAAGTCGGGGAGGTCGGTGCGCTTGCTCGCATTGCCGAGCTCGGTGATGACGTTGCTCATGTCTCTCCTCACGAGTGCCACAGGTCAGCCGCGGTATCGGAACCGTTGAGTTGTGGGCCCCGTCTGTGCTGGCCGGCGGCACCATGTCCCCCCTGTGGCAGGAACCGGTGCGGACCCCCGCCGGACGAGTCCTCCGGGCGGTCCTTGTTTGGCCGACTGGGCCGAGGAGCAAGTCTGCCACAGCGGGGCCGCCCGCCGAAAATCACCTGCGGACAGGTTTGGTCATCCGTACGACGCCAGGCTCGATCTCGCCGCGCAGCCGGTAGCCGGCCTTCTTGTACATCCGTTGGTTGCGCGCGCTCCCGGCTCCTGTGAACAGCGCGTACGTCGTGGCCTCCGCCGGGGCGACCGCCTCGATCCGGGCCAGCAGTGCGCGCCCCAGCCCCCGCCCGGCCACGTCGGGGGCGACCATGAGCCGGCCGACCTCCCACGCCTCGCCGTCCAGCGAGGCGCGCACGGCACCCACCAGCCGGCCGGCCGAGCGGGCCACCACCACGGTGTCGCGGACCAACCACGCGCGCAGGTCGTCGAGCGACTCGTGCAGGGCCGGGATGCGGACGCCGGGGTTGTCGTGCATCTCCTGGACCCAGCAGGCGAGCTGGAGGACGTACAGCTCCCCGGCGTCGGCCGGCTGGGCCGGACCCAGCTCGACGTCCGCGAGGGCCACCGAGGGGTGCAGCAGGTCCGGCCGGCGCTGCGTCGTACGACGCTCCGCCTGCTCGCGGCGCCATCCGGCGATCGCGGCGTGGTCCCCCGACAGCAGCACGGGCGGCACGTCGCGCCCGCGCCACGACGGCGGCTTGGTGTAGACGGGGTACTCCAGGAGGCTCGCCCCCGAATCGGACGGAGCGTGGGACTCCTCCACCAGCGACTCGGCGTTGCCCATGAACCCGGGCACCAGCCGGACGACGGCCTCGGTCACCGCGAGGGCGGCCACCTCGCCCCCGTTGAGCACGTAGTCACCGAGCGAGATCTCGCGCAGCTCGGCCCGGTCGGCCACCTCGTCGAGCACCCGCTGGTCGATGCCCTCGTAGCGGCCGCACGCGAACACCAGCCGCTCGCGGCCGGCCAGATCGCGCGCGAGCGCCTGGGTGAACGGCTGCCCCGACGGCGTGGGGACCACGACCGTCACGCCCCCGGGCGGGCCCTCCCCCAGCAGCTCGTCGAGGGCCTCGCCCCAGGGCTCCGGCTTCATCACCATGCCGGCGCCGCCACCGTACGGCGTGTCGTCGACCGTGCGGTGCCGGTCGTGGGTCCACTGCCGCAGGTCGTGGACCCGGACGTCGATCAGGCCCTTCTCGCGGGCCTTCCCGGCCAGCGACAGCTCCAGGGGCGCGAGGTAGTCGGGGAAGATCGTGATGACGTCGATGCGCATCGCGCTAGTCGTCCTCGGGCAGCGGAGTGACCAGGCCCGGGCGGTCCGCGATCACCACGCGGCGCGCGGCGAGGTCGACCTCGGGCACCAGCGCCTTGACGAACGGCACGAGCGCGTCGCGGCCATCGGGCGTGCGGATGGTCAGCAGGTCCTGGGCACCGCCGTGCACGAGCCCGCTGACCTCACCGAGCGCGGCACCGGAGACGTCGTACGCCGCGAGCCCGATCAGCTGGTGGTCGTAGAACTCGTCGGGGTCCTCGGGCGACGCGTCCGCCGGGATCGTCGCGTGCAGCAGGATCCCGCGGGCGGCCTCGGCAGCGGTGCGGTCCGGGATCTCCTCGAATCGCGCGAGCAGCACCGAGGAGTGCCAGCGCGCACTGGCGAGGGTGAGGGTTCGCAGCGGGGTCGCCGAACCGCGGGGCGCCTCCACTCCGAGGACCGTCCCGGGCGCGAATCGCCGATCGGGCTCGTCCGTGCGCACGTCGATGGTCACGTCGCCGCGCAGGCCGTGGGCCTTGCCGATCCGGCCCACGACGACATCGATGGTCTCCACGCGGTCAGGGTAGGGGGTGCGCCGCGTCGAGCCCGACGAGGCGTCGGAACGCGGGCAGTCCCTCGACCTCCAGCGGTACCCCGCGGACGAGGTCCGCGGGGGTGAGGACGAGCTTCTGGTTGACGGCGAGCTCGCCCGGCCGGCGCTCGAGACGCTGCCGGCCGTTGTCCCGGTAACCGACCTTGCGCGAGACCGCAAGCGAGGCCGGGTTGTCCACGAACGCCCCGGAGGTCACCTCAGCGCCGTCGAGGTGGTCGAAGACGAACGCGCAGATGGCGCGCCGCATGAGGGTGCCGATCCCGCGCCCCTGGTGCGCGATCCCCAGCCAGGATCCGGTCTCCCCGGTCCGGGTGACGAGGTAGTCGCGGGTGCGGAAGCCTTGCGAGCCGACCAGCACGCCGTCGTACCAGACGCCGAGCTCGAGCGCCCAAGCCGACACTGCGTAGTCGGCGCGGTTGCGCCAGTGGTACGCCGCCGTGCTGCGCGCGAGCTCGGCGGGCTCGGCGTCGGTCCACGGCACGTAGAACGGCATCTGCTCCGGCGGATGGACCCCTGCCTGCGCCAGCGCACACAGGACGACGAGGTCCTCGTCGGTGATGCCGCGCAGCTCCACAGGGCCCGCTGAGATGCGCAGCCCGAGCACGGGGTGCAGGTCGGCCTGGGTCAGCGTCATCCCCCGACCCAACCGGCCGCGACCACCTCGCGCAACCGCATTGGGGGTGGGTGCCGCAGACGCGACACGGGCGCCGCCCCGAAGGACGGCGCCCGTGTGCGCGTTCGTGCTGACCGATCTGGCGGAATCAGCGCCGCCGGTCCACGTCGACGAAGTCGATGCGCGCACCGCCGCGACCCGCCAGGGCGGAGATCACGGTGCGGAACGCCGTGGCGGTCCGGCCGCTGCGGCCGATCACCTTGCCGAGGTCGTCGGGGTGGACCCGGACCTCGAGGATCGAGCCGCGACGCAGCTGCTTGTCCCGCACGCTCACGTCGTCAGGGTGTTCGACGACGCCGCGCACCAGGTGCTCGAGCGCCTCGGCGAGCATGGCGCTCAGGACTCCGCCTTGTCGCCGGTGCCCTCAGCAGCCTCGGCCGTCTCGGCAGCGACCTCGGGCGTCTCGTCGGCCGGCACCGGGGCCGGAGCCTCGGCGGGCGCCTCGGCGGCGGCCTCGGCCGGAGCCTCGGTCTCGGCCTCAGCGGGCTTGGCGTCGGCCTTCTTCTTCGAGGCGGCCTTCTTGGTCACGGCGTCGCCCTTGGGCTCGCTCGCGGCCTCCTTGAGGGCCTCGTTGAAGATCTCCAGCTTGTCGCGCTTGGGCTCCTTGACCTTGAGGGTGCCCTCCTGGCCCGACGTGCCCTTGAACTTCTGGAGGTCGCCGGTGATCTTGAGGATCTTGGCGACGGCCTCGGTCGGCTGCGCGCCGACGCCGAGCCAGTACTGCGCCCGGTCGGAGACGACGTCGATGTACGACGGGTCCTCCTTGGGGTGGTACTTGCCGATCTCCTCGATCACTCGACCGTCGCGCTTCTTGCGCGAGTCGACGACGACGATGCGGTACTGCGGCACCCGGACCTTGCCCAGGCGCTTCAAACGGATCTTGACGGCCACGTTTGTGGTGTCTCCTCGGAAGTTGTGTGTGGGTGAAGGGCACCGTGACCAGGTGGGGAAAGCACCGGACGGGACCTTCGATGGGCTCTGCGGCGTCCGGGTGAGAGGGTCCGGGCGCGCAGGACTCAGCGGCCTATCCTGCCAGACGGTCTCCGCGCCGGAAAATCGAGCCGAGAGGAAATCGGGCAGAGTCTTCCCATGACCCAGCTGCCACCACCCTACGGGCCGCCGCCGGTCCCACCGCGACCCGCCAAGGCCCGGCCCAGCGCGTGGTGGTTCGGGATCGGCATCGCCCTGGTCCTGAGCGCCGTCGCCGCGGCGGTCGGCCTGTTCCTGTGGACCCTCAACGGCTTCCTGGAGACGGACGCGACGATCAGCTCCGACGGGGACCCCCACCGGGTGCGCATCGACGGTGGCGGCGAGCGCATGCTCTGGCTCGAGGACGGGTTCGGCCAGGTGTGCCGAGTCGTCGACCGGGCGAGCGGCGAGCCCGTCCCGCTCGAGCCGGTCACCGGGAGCTTCCATCGCTCGGACGGCTCCGGCGACTGGAGCGGGTCCGCCCGGTTCGACCCCGGGTCGGGAGACCTCGAGGTCACCTGCGCCGAGGCCGAGGGATCCGTGCTGATCGGGCCGGCCCCGGGGATCCGGAGCTTCGTCGTGGGCATCATCGCCACGATCGCGGTGCCGCTCGTGCTCTTCCTGGCCGGCCTGGCGGTCCTGCTGGTCACCGGGATCCTCTGGTCCGTGCGCCCCGCCCACCCCACGCACCCCTCGCACCCCACCGCGGGTCGCTGACAACCCGAGCGTCCCCCGGGGCGTCTCAGGGGCATGACGCCCTCGCAGCGGCACCCCTGGCTGCGGCCGGCTGCGGTGCTCGTGCACCGCACCCGCCGCCGGGCGCGGTGGCTCGCGAGCCGGGCGGACTGGGCGTCGTACCGCTCCCCCGCCGACCTCCCCGTGCGCCTCCACCGGCACGGCTCGCCGCTGCTGCGCGAGCTCGCGGGTGCCGACATGGTGCTGCAGCACGGCAAGGTCGTGAACCTGCGGCTCGCGACCGCCCGGGTCGACCGGCTGCTGATCCGGCCGGGCGAGACGTTCTCGTTCAACAAGGTGGTCGGCAACTGCACCCGTCGCAAGGGGTACGTCGAGGGCATGCGCCTCTCCGACGGCGCGCCCGCGCCGGGTGTCGGCGGCGGGCTCTGCCAGCTGGCGAACCTGCTGCACTGGATGTTCCTGCACTCGCCGCTCACCGTCCTCGAGCGCAGCGAGCACAGCTTCGACCCGTTCCCCGACAGCGGACGGGTGCTGCCGTGGGGCGTGGGGTGCACGATCGTCTACAACTACGTCGACCTCGTGGTCCGCAACGACACCGCCACGACGTTCCAGCTGCGGACCTGGGTGGGGCCGCGGCACCTGCACGGGGAGCTGCGCGCCGACCGGGAGCCGGCGTACACCTACGCCATCGAGGCCCGTGACGAGCGATTCGAGACGGACGCGTGCGGCGTCGTACGTCGCAGCAACGAGATCTGGCGGACCGTGGTCGACCGGCGCACCGGCGTACCCGTCGCCGAGGAGCTGGTCCGGCGCAACCGCGCCGTGGTGAAGTACGCGCTCCCGACACCTGTTCCCCGGCCCGAGACACCATCGCCTGGGATACTCCGTGTGTGTCCGGAGTCTCGGTAGGGCCCACGCCCGTCGCCCTCGTCATCGATGACGACGCCGACACCGTGGGCCTGCTCGAGACCGTGCTGGCCCGCGCGGGCTTCCAGGTCGTCACCGCCACCAACGGCCCCGACGGGCTCGCCCTGGCGCTCCGGCACCACCCGGTGCTGGCGACGATCGACGTCACCATGCCTCAGATGGACGGCCTCGAGGTGACCCGGCGGGTGCGCGAGGCGACCGACACCTACATCGTCATCATCAGCACCCGGACCGAGGAGTCCGACATCCTGGCGGGGTTCGATGCGGGCGCCGACGACTACATCCCCAAGCCCATCCGCCCCCGCGAGCTGCAGGCGCGCCTGGCGGCGGTGGCCAGGCGGCCGATCGCGTCGGTCACGGGCGAACCCACCGCGGCCTCGTGGGCACCGGCCGCCGCCAACCAGGCGCGGGGGGCGTACCTGCGTCTCGTCGTGGCCGGGGAGCCGATGGGCTACGCCGAGGACGACCAGGTCGACGAGGAGGGACGCGACGGCCGGGACGGGATGCTCGAGCTGGGGATGCGGTTCGTGGGGAGCTGGATCGAGTTCAGGGGCCTGCGCATCAACCCGTCGCGCGACCTGCTGGTCATCGACGACCGCCTGGCGAACACGCTCCCGGAGCAGGTCAAGCTCATCGAGACCATGCTGTACGCCGGCACGCTGCCCCTGACCGCGCGGCAGCTGGCGCTCCGCTTCCGCGGCGAGACCGAGGCCACCGCGACCCGGACGGCCGAGGAGGACCGCGAGTGGTTCGACGCGGAGGTGCCCGAGCTGCTGACCAGCATCGGCGACAACCCGCACTGGCCGCGCTGGTTCCGGGTCGGCGACGGCGTGCTCCAGCTGGTCGGCTCCCGCAGCTGAGCCCTGTCGGGCCCCTCGGTCAGGCGACGACCCGGCCGCGCAGCACGACGGCCGAGGGCCGCAGCAGCACCGAGAGGTCCTCGAGCGGATCACTGTCGTAGACGACGAAGTCGGCCGGCGCGCCCTCGTCGAGACCGGCGTTCCACCCGAGCCACTCCCGCGCCCGCCATGACGCGGCGCCCAGCGCGTAGTCGGCCGGCAGGCCGATCGCGGTCATCGCGATCACCTCGCCCGCGAGGTTGCCGTGCCGGCTGATGCCACCGCCGTCGGAGCCGGCATAGAGCGCGACGCCCGCCTCGTAGGCCGCCATCACGGTGTCGCGGCGGCGGATGTAGAGGTCGGTGATCGTCGAGGTGTAGGCGGGGAACTTCGCGCGGCCGGCGGCGGCGTACTGCGGGAACTTGTCCAGCTGCATGACCGTCGGCACCAGTGCGACCCCGCGGGCCGCCATCGCCTCGACCTGGTCGGGGTGCAGGCCGGTGCCGTGCTCGATGCAGTCGATGCCCGCCTCCAGCAGCCCACCGAGCACCTCGTGACCGAAGCAGTGCGCCGTGACCCGGGCGCCGTGCTCGTGGGCGACGCGGATCGCCTCGGCGAACGCCTCCGCCGGGAACGACGGCGCCAGGTCCCCGGCGTCGCGCGAGATCCAGTCCCCCACGAGCTTGACCCACCCGTCACCCCGCTCGGCCTCGCGGGCGACCACGGCCGCCAGGTCCTCCGGCTCGACCTCGTGGGCGTAGTTGCGGATGTAGCGCTTGGTGCGGGCGATGTGGCGCCCGGCGCGGATCAGCCGGGGCAGGTCCTCACGCTCGTGGACCCAGCGGGTGTCGGCCGCGGAGCCGCAGTCGCGGATCAGCAGGGCCCCCGCGTCGCGGTCCGCCACCGCCTGCTCCTCGGTGGCCTGCTCCGAGATCGCCCCGTCGTCGTCGAGGCCCAGGTGGCAGTGCGCGTCCACCAGCCCGGGCACGATCCAGCCGTCGACCGCGTGCTCGGCACCTGCCACCGGCTCGTAGGTCACCGATCCGTCGAGGACGTAGAGCGTGCGGGCCTCACCGTCGGGCAGGACAGGGCCGGAGAACCGGAGCGCAGGCACAGCCATGCCCCGGACGGTACCGGTCGAGGACGGCACCGCCGGGGCATGACCCCCGCCGATCCGTGGTCAGCGGGTGCGCAGGCCGAAGCCGAAGCGGTAGAGCGGGTCGTAGCCCGGGTCGCCGACGTTGATCGGCTCCTGGTCGAGCGACCGGGGCCAGCTCACGGGCAGCTTGCCGGTGAACGGACGCTTCCCGAACAGCACGTCGCTGACACCCGCGCCCTCGCTGCCGGGCAGCCACGACGCGACCAGCGAGTCGATCTGACGCAGCAGCGACCGCGGGATCACCATCGGGCGACCCGAGACGACGACCACCGTGCACGACTTCGCCCGCGCACACACGGTCTCGATCGCGTGGGTGTCGGCCTCGGACAGCCGCATGGTCTGCTTCTGCCGCGGGACACCGTTGTCCCCGGGGTCGTAGGCCCACTGCGGGCCGCCGACGTCACCGAAGCCCTCGGCGTACGGCGTCTCGCCGACGACCACGATGCCGGCCGCCCGGCGCGGGACCGGCGCCGTCGCGGTCTCGCTGTAGGTGACGTCGCCGCGCGCGGCCTGCTCGATGCCGTCGAGGATCGTGGTGCCCGGGATGACGTTGGTCGAGCCGCCCTGCCAGGTCAGCGTCCACCCACCGGCCTGGTTGCCGATGTTGTCGGCGTTGCTGCCGGCGACGTAGACGTCGTGCTTGCCCCGCAGGGGCAGCGTGTGGTGCTCGTTGCGCAGCAGCACCTGGCTCTCCGCGGCGGCACGCCGGGCGACGGCGTGGTGAGCGGCGCTGCCGACCTCGGCCAGGTGGGTCCGGTCGGTCAACGGGTGCTCGAACAGGCCGAGCTCGAACTTCGCGGTGAGGATCCGCGACACCGCGTCGTCGATGCGCGCCATCGAGACGTCGCCGTGGTCGACCAGCTGGGTCAGGGTCGGGATGAACTCGTCCCAGCCGGTGGGGTTGTTGGGCGCCTGGATCGGCTCCATGAACATGTCGACGCCGGCGTTGACCGAGGCCTTCACCTGCTCGGCGTAGGTCCCCGGCAGCTGGCGGATGGCCCGCCAGTCGGAGATCACGAACCCGTCGAAGCCCTGCTGCTCCTTGAGCCAGCCGGTGAGCAGGTCCCCGTTGGCGTGCATCTTCACGGCGTCGTCGGTGCTGCCGCCGTTGAAGTCGGTGCTGGAGAACGACGGCATCACGGAGCCGACGTGGTGCTGCTTGATCGCCGGGATGTACGGCGCGAGCGCGAGCCGGTCGAACTCCGCGCGGGTGACCCGGTCGATGCCCTGGTCGATCGGGTAGGCGCCGGTGCCGGCGGCCGCGTCGTCGTACGTCGTGAGGCCGTCGCCGGCGAAGTGCTTCGCGGTCGCGAGCACCCGGTCGGCGTCATCGAGGTGGCCAGGTGCGCCCTGGAAGCCGTCGATCGCGGTCTCCATGGACTCCACGAGCGCCGGGGTCTCCCCGAAGCTCTCGTAGGTGCGGCCCCAGCGGTCGTCGCGCGCCACGCACAGGCAGGGCGCGAACGCCCACTGCGGTCCGCTGGCCCGGGTCTCCTCCGCGGTGATGTGGGCGACCTTCTCGACCAGCGCGGGGTCGCGGGTGGCACCGAGGCCGATGTTGTGCGGGAATACGGTCGCGCCGAGCAGGTTGCCGTGCCCGTGGACCGAGTCGACGCCGTACAGCAGCGGGATGCCGAGCGGGGTGGCCAGAGCGGCCTGCTGGTAGCGGTCGACCATGTCGGCCCAGGCCGCAGGCGTGTTGGGGCTCGGCACCGAGCCGCCGCCCGACAGCACGCTGCCGAGGCGGTTGGTGGTGATCAGGGAGGTGTCGGCGTCGATGTCGACGCGCTCGGCCTGGGTCATCTGACCGATCTTCTCCGCCAGGGACATCCGGCCGAGCAGGTCGGCGACCCGCTGAGGCACCGGCAGGCTGGGGTCCTGGTACGGCAGCGTGGCGTCGGCCGCGGTGCCGCCCGCGGTGCCGCCGGGCGTGCCGCCATCGGCCGCGGTCTGGGTCTGGAGGAGCACGGCCGCGAGCGCCGTGGCGGCGAAGGCCGCGAGGAGTACCGGCCGACGGCGTCCGCGTCGACCGGAGGTGCGAGAGGAACGTGGAGCGGGGTCGCTGAACATGGGGGATCTCCTTGCCCGAGCAAGTTGTGGTGTGCGTCACCCAACGTAGGAACGCGAATAATCCGAGTCAATGCGGAAAGATCGCGCCAGACGCCCTTGTTTGTTCTTCTTCCGGACGAATCGTAGGCTCGGCGCTCGTGGCGACCACCAGCTCCCTGGAGCGACTGCGGGACACCAACCGGCGCTCGATCACCACTCTCCTCGCGGCCGAGGGCCCGATGAGCCGGGCCGACCTCGTGCGCGGCACCGGGCTCTCGCGCACCACGGTCTCGAGCCTCGTCGGTGACCTGATCGCGAGCGGGCACGTCGTGGAGACTTCCGACCGCGGGCGTCCCCACAAGGGCGGCAGCGGCCGGCCGCCGCTGCTGGTCGCTCTCAGCACTCCCGGCGGAGGCGTCGCCGGCGTCGACATCGGCCACGGCCACGTGCGGGTGGCCGTCGCCGACCGCATCGGCACGGTCCTCGCCGAGGAGTCTGCGGACATCGACGTCGACGAGGACGGCGCGGTCGCGCTCGACCGTACGGCGCGGATGCTGCGCCAGGCGCTGGACGCGTCCGGCCTCGCGATCGGCGACCTGCACGCCGTCGGCATGTGCGTGCCGGCTCCCCTGGACCGCCGCTCGGCCAGCATCCAGACCGGCATCATGCGGGGCTGGCGTCGGCTCTCCCCCGCCGAGGAGCTGCACCGGCGCCTCGGTGTCCCGGTGTTCGCCGACAACGACGCCAACCTGGGTGCGCTCGCCGAGCTGGGGCAGGGCGCCGCCCGCGGTGCCGGCGACCTGGTCTACGTCAAGGTCGCCAGTGGGCTCGGCGCCGGCATCGTGCTCGGCGGCCGGCTCCACCGGGGCGCCAGCGGCATCGCCGGCGAGCTCGGCCACGTCCAGGTCGACGAGGACGGTCAGGTGTGCCGGTGCGGCAACCGCGGCTGCCTCGAGACGCTCGTGTCGGCGCCCCGGCTGTTGGCGCTGCTGCAACCGGCGTACGACGTGCCCCTCTCGATCGACCGGATCCTGGCGCTCGACGAGGCCGGGGACGCCGGGGTCCGCCGGGTGCTCAGCGACGCCGGCCGGGCGATCGGCCGCGCCCTGGCCGACCTGTGCAACAACCTCAACCCCGAGCTGGTCGTGGTCGGTGGCTCCCTGGGTGCGTCGGCCTCGCTCGGCGAGGGCATCCGCGCGGCCGTCGACCGGTTCGCCCAGCCGGAGACCGCGGCCGCCCTCACGGTCGTCTCCGGCGACCTCGGCGACCGGGCCGAGGTGGTCGGCGCGGTGTCGCTGGCGATCGCCCGCGTGTCGGTCTGAGCCGGAGCCGGGTCAGAGCTGGTCGAGCAGCCAGGACGGGCTGAGCGCGACCGCGCCGACGCCCTGCACCCGGGCCTGCAGCATCCGGTCGGCGGTCACGACCGCGACCCGGCCGCCGCGTTCGACCGCGGCGCGCGCCTGCTCGAGGATCATGTCGTCGCCGTGGCCCTTCGCGTGCACGGTGCGGACATGGCCGTCCTTGCCCGCCTTCACACCGCTCTTGGCGCCGCCCTCGAGCACGAGCACCGCGTCGTCGTACCCCGTGTCGGCGAGCATGAGCTGCTCGTGGAGCCGGCGGGCCGCGCCGGCCCGGTCCTTCCACCAGCCGTCGGGCCTGCTGCCCACCACGTTGGCGGCGTCGATGACGAGCGTGGAGGTCACTTCAGGAACTTGGAGAAGTCCTGGGGCAGGTTGAGGGCGGCGGCGGCCTTCTCGTAGTCGAGCTCCTCCTCGCCGGCGGGCGTGCCGAACGGGTTGGACTGGGCGGCCGCGGCCTTCTGCTTGTCGGCGGCCGCCTGCTGGGCGGCCTTGGCCGGGTTGCCGGAGACCCGCTTGCCCTTGCCCTTCTTGGGCGCCTGCTTGGCCTTGGCGCGCTTGCCACCCATGCCGGGGAGACCGGGCATGCCCGGCATGCCGGGGATCGAGCCGCCCTTGGCCAGCGACATCATCATCTTGCGGGCCTCGAAGAACCGGTCGACGAGCTGGTTGACGTCGGAGACCTGGCGTCCCGAGCCCTTGGCGATCCGGGCGCGGCGCGATCCGTCGATGATCTTGGGGTTGGCCCGCTCGGCCGGCGTCATCGACTGGATGATCGCCTGGATCCGGTCGATCTCGCGCTCGTCGAAGTTCTCGAGCTGCTCGCGGAACTGGCCCATCCCGGGCAGCATGCCCATGATCTTCGACATCGAGCCGAGCTTGCGGACCTGCTGCATCTGCTCGAGGAAGTCGTCGAGGGTGAACTCCCCGCCCTGCCCGCTGAGCTTGGCCGCCGCCTTGGCCGCCTGCTCGGCGTCGAAGGTCTTCTCGGCCTGCTCGATCAGGGTCATCACGTCACCCATGTCGAGGATGCGCGAGGCCATGCGGTCGGGGTGGAAGAGGTCGAAGTCGGTGAGCTTCTCACCGTTGGAGGCGAACATCACCGGCTTGCCGGTGATCGAGGCGATCGACAGCGCGGCACCACCGCGGGCGTCACCGTCGAGCTTGGTGAGCACCACGCCGTCGTACCCGACACCGTCGAGGAAGGCCTGGGCGGTGACGACGGCGTCCTGACCGATCATCGCGTCGACGACGAACAGCACCTCGTCGGGCTGGACCGCGTCGCGGATGTCCGCGGCCTGCTGCATCATCTCGGCGTCGACGCCGAGACGGCCGGCGGTGTCGACGATCACGACGTCGTGGAGCTTGCGGGTGGCCTCTTCCATGGAGGCTCGGGCGACCCCGACCGGGTCACCGACGCCGTTGCCCGGCTCGGGGGCGAAGACGGGTACGCCGGCGCGCTCGCCGTTGACCTGGAGCTGGTTGACCGCGTTGGGGCGCTGCAGGTCGGCCGCGACGAGCAGCGGCGACTTGCCCTGCTCCTTGAGCCACAGTGCGAGCTTGGCCGCGAGGGTCGTCTTGCCGGCACCCTGGAGGCCGGCGAGCATGATCACGGTCGGGCCGGTCTTGGCGTAGCGCAGCCGCCGGGTCTCGCCGCCGAGGATCGCGACGAGCTCCTCGTTGACGATCTTCACGACCTGCTGGGCGGGGTTCAGCGCGCCGCTGACCTCCTCGCCGCGGGCCCGCTCCTTGACCGCGCCGACGAACTCCTTGACGACCGGCAGGGCCACGTCGGCCTCGAGCAGGGCGATGCGGATCTCGCGCGCGGTCGCGTCGATGTCGGCCTCGGAGAGCCGGCCCTTCCCCCGGAGGTTCTTGAAGGTGTCGGCGAGCCGGTCGGAGAGTGTGGCGAACAAGGGTGCGTCCTACGGGCTTGGCGGCGAGTCTGGCGGGGTTCAGCCTAGTCGGCGGGTCCGCGAGCGGGCGCATCGTGCCTGACGGGGCCCGCCTCACGAGTCCCACCGGTGACACCTGGCAGCCGGAAGCCGCACGACACGCCGGTCCCGGTCGGCGTGTCGTGCGGGGTTCGGCCAGCCGAACCCCGCAGCTACGGCCCAGCCACCGTGAGCGCGGCCCGGACCGCGTGGGCGGCCTCGGCGGCCCGTTGGTCGGAGAGGACGCCTGCGGAGGACTCCTGGAGGTAGAACACGTCCACGGCCTGGGGGCCGAGCGTGTCGACGTGGGCGGAGCGTACGGCGACGTCGAGGGCGGCGAGGGCCGCGCAGACGAGGTGGATCACCCCGAGCCGGTCGGCCGCGCGCACCTCGAGCACCGTCGACTGGTCGGACGCCTCGGGGCGCACCACCACCGAGGGGTCCAGCGCGTCGGCGCCGGTCGGCCGCAGCCGCCGGGCGACGTCGACCTGGCCCTCCACCACGGCCGCGAACCGCTGCCGCAGCACCGCGGGGTCGACGTCGGGCTCGGCGACCTCCCAGACGGAGACGGCGTACTGGTCCTGCGACCAGGCGCGGGCGGCACGCACGGGCACCCGTTGGAGCGCCAACGTCGCAGCCACGTCGGCGAGCAGCCCGACCCGGTCGGGAGCCAGCACCATGATCCGCGAGCCGTCCCCGGCGGGCTCGACCGTGATCGACGCGGCGCCCTTGCGGACCGCCCGCGGGATCTCGACGTCGTCGGCGACGATCGCGGGCAGTGAGCTGCCCGGGTCCAGCGAGGCCCGCGACCGGCGGGCCAGGTCGCGGATCAGGCCGGACCGCCAGGACGACCACGCCTTGGGGGCGGTCGCGCGGGCGTCGGCCTCGGTGAGCGCGACCAGCAGGTCCAGCGCCTCGGCGGACCCGATCCGCGACGCCACGAGCTCGACGGTGGCGGGGTCGTCGGGGTCGCGGGTGGTCGCGGTCTCCGCGAGCAGCAGGTGCCACCGGACCAGGCGCGCGATCAGGTCGACGGCGTCGGGCGCGAAGCCCATGCGCTCGGCGGCGGACCGCGCGATCGGCTCGCCGGCCACGCTGTGCTCGGTCAGGCCGCCCTTGCCGATGTCGTGCAGCAGCGCGGCGACCATCAGCACGTCGGGACGGGCGACGGAGCGGATCAGCGCCGAGGCCTCCACACAGGTCTCCACGACGTGCCGGTCGACGGTGAACCGGTGGATCGCCGAGGCGTGCGGCAGCAGCCGGATCCGCTCCCACTCGGGCAGGAAACCGCCCAGGGCGCCGGTCTCCTCGAGGGTCTCCCACACCCCGCGCAGGCCGCGCCCGGACGCGAGCAGCCGGACCAGCAGCTGGCGTGCCTCGACCGGCCACGGCGCCGCGAGCGGCCCGCACTCGCGCACCAGCCGGGCCGCGGTGGCGGGCGCCAGCACGGCGTCGTGCTCGGCAGCCAGCGCGGCGGCCCGCAGCAGCAGCGCCGGGTCGTCGGCCGGCCGCGCCCGGGCATCCAGCACGACCTCACCGGCGGAGAGCGCCACCCCGGACGCGAGCGGCGTGAGCGAGGGCCGGCGAGCGCCGCCGTACGACGCCGGGCGGGCCAGCACGGCCTCGACGCGTCGCCAGGTCAGGTGGGACAGGTGGGTGATGCGCCGGCCGAGCTCCCGCACGTGCACCTGGGCGGCCCGCGCGTCGTCGAGCTGCAGCCGGTGTGCCACGTCGCTCCACATCTCGGGCGCGATCCGGTCGCTGGCCCGGCCGGCGGTCTCGTGCACGGTGTCGCGGACGTCGAGCAGCGCCAGCCGGGTCCGCTCGAGCTCGACGTGCGGGACGTCGACCAGCCAGGTCGCCACGAGCGCCTTGAGCACGGTCGCGTCGCGCAGCCCGCCCTCCGCCTCCTTGATGTCGGGCACCGAGAGGTGCGCGAGCTCGCCGATCAGGTCGTGGCGGGACCGCACCAGGTCGCGCAGCGCCGGCAGGCGGTCGCGGGCACTGCGTCGCCAGTGCGCGAGCATCGTGGTCCGCAGTCTCATCGTGAGGCCGGGGTCGCCGGCGAGGTGGCGGACGTCGAGCAGCCCGAGGGCGACCTTGAGGTCGGCCTCCGCGGCCGCGAGCATCTCCGGCAGCGTGCGCACCGAGTGGTCGAGCTTGGCCCCGGAGTCCCAGATCGGGTACCAGACCTGCTCGGCGACCGCCCGGACGTCGACGCCCTCCTCGGAGACGAGCACGACGTCGAGGTCGGAGTACGGCGCGAGCTCGGACCGGCCGTAGCCGCCGACCGCGACCAGCGCGGCTCCGGCGTCGTGGCCGCCGCACTTCTCGTAGGCCTCCGCGCACAGCACGTCGGCGGCCGCGGTCCGCTCGGCCCGCTCCGCGGCGGTCATGCGGGGTCCCTGCGCGAGGTGTTCAGAGCGCGCCCTCGTCGCGCTCGCCGGTGCGCACCCGCACCACGGTCTCGACCGGGGACACCCAGACCTTGCCGTCGCCGATCTTCCCGGTCGCCCCGGACGCCACGATCACGTCGACGATCGCAGCCGCGTCGTCGTCGGCCACCACGATCTCCACGCGGAGCTTCGGCACCAGCGTCACGTCGTACTCGGCACCGCGGTAGACCTCCTTGTGGCCCTTCTGGCGGCCGTAGCCGCTGACCTCGCTGACGGTCATCCCACTGACGCCTGCGGTCTCGAGGGCGACCCGGACGGCCTCCCACTTGTGCGGCTTGATGACCGCGGTCACGAGCTTCACGACTTCTCCCTCGACGAGGCCGGGCGGGGTGCGGCGGCGGATGGTGCGGTCGATCATGCCGGACCGCGCGGCCCGGCGGACGCAGCGCGGCCCGGCCCCCCAGCCAGGGAGCCGGGCCGCAGCGTCACCGGTCCCTACAGGGCAGCGGCGTCCCGGTCGCCGGTGCGGACCCGCACGACGGTGTCGACCGGGCTCACCCACACCTTGCCGTCGCCGATCCGTCCCGTCTGCGCGGTCTTGACCACGATGCCCACGACATCGTCGGCGTCGTCGTCACCGACCACGATCTCGATGCGGATCTTGGGCACCAGCGCGATGTCGTACTCCGCGCCCCGGTAGACCTCGGTGTGGCCCTTCTGGCGGCCGTAGCCGCTGACCTCGCTGACGGTCATGCCCGTCACACCGAAGGTCTCGAGAGCCTCGCGGACGTCCTCCCACTTGTGCGGCTTGATCACCGCGGTCACGAGCTTCATGCGTTGACTCCTTCGGAGACGGTGCTCTTGGCGAGCACAGAGGTGGAGGAGCCGGCGCCGAGCCCGGTGTGCAGGTCGTACGCCGTCTCACCGTGCTGGGCGAAGTCGATGCCCTCGACCTCGGCTTCGTCGGTGATCCGCCAGCCGATGGTGAACTTGATCGCGTAGGCGATCACGGTGGTCAGGACGCCGGTCCACACGATCGTGAACAGCGCGGCCAGCACCTGGTCGCCCAGGGAGGACCAGCCACCGCCGTAGAACAGGCCGTCGACGCCGCCCGGGGCACCCGAGGTCGACACCAGGCCGATCAGCAGGGTGCCGACCAGGCCACCCACCAGGTGGACGCCCACCACGTCGAGCGAGTCGTCCATGCCGATCTTGAACTTCAGGCCGACCGCAGCGGCGCAAGCGGCACCGGCCACCGCGCCCACGATGATCGCGCCGACCAGGGAGACCGCACCACAGGCCGGGGTGATCGCCACCAGACCCGCGACGATGCCGGAGGCCGCGCCGAGCGAGGTGGCCTTGCCGTGCAGGACCCGCTCCATCACCAGCCAGGCGAGCATGGCCGCGCAGGTGGCGATCGTCGTGTTCATGAACGTCACGCCGGTCTCACCCTGGAACTGCGCGGAGAAGGCCGCCGGGTCGCTGAGCGAGTCCGAGCTGAAGACGATCGAACCGACGTTGAAGCCGTACCAGCCGAACCACAGGAGGCCGGCGCCGATCATCGTCAGGGTCAGGTTGTGCGGGCGCATCGGCTCCTTGCCGAAGCCGACCCGCTTGCCGATCACCAGTGCCAGGACCAGGCCGGCGACACCGGCGTTGATGTGCACGACCGTTCCACCGGCGTAGTCCTGCGGGCCGGTCGCGCCCTTGACGAGCTGCTCGTAGAGCCAGCCGCCGCCCCATACGTTGTGCGCGATCGGGAAGTAGCACAGCGTCAGCCAGAACGGCACGAACACCAACCAGGACGACAGCTTCACGCGGTCCGCGATCGCTCCCGAGATGAGCGCAGCGGTGATCGTCGCGAAGGTCAGCTGGAACAGCACGTAGATGAAGTTGGCGTGGGAGACGCCGTCGAGTCCGAACATGTCGAACGGGTTGGCGATCAGCTTGCCGTTGCCGTTGCCGGCGCCGTCGCCGCCCCAGCCCTCCGACCAGCCCCACAGCACGAAGACGATGGCGGCGACCGCGAAGCCGGCGTACGACATCATCATCATGTTCAGGACCGACTTCGACCGCGTCATGCCGCCGTAGAACAGCGCCAGGGCCGGAACAGTCATCATCAGGACGAGGGCTGTCGCCACCAGCATGAAGGCGTAATAGCCGTCCACGGAACCTCCAGGGATCACATCTCGGGAGGGCGGCTACGGCCACGACCGCACTGTCGCTCCGGGGTCCGCCCCATTGGCAGACACCTTGTTGGCCGGAGGTTTCGAGGTGCACCACCACATGTTGCGGCAGTGCAACGAGTTCCAGGCGGGTGTTACTTCCGTGTTACGGCTCCGCGGGAGGGACCCGCTCAGCCGAGCAGTGCGTCGACGAACGCGCCCGCGTCGAACGGCGCCAGGTCGTCGGCGCCCTCCCCCAGGCCCACGAGCTTTACGGGTACGCCGAGCTCGCGCTGGACCTGCACGACGATGCCGCCCTTGGCGGACCCGTCGAGCTTGGTGAGCACGATGCCGGTCACGTTGACGACCTCGCTGAACACGCGTGCCTGGATCAGCCCGTTCTGGCCCGTGGTGGCGTCCAGGACCAGCAGCACCTCGGTGACCGGCGCCTGCTTCTCGATGACCCGCTTGACCTTGCCGAGCTCGTCCATCAGCCCGGCCTTGTTCTGCAGCCGGCCGGCGGTGTCGACGATCACCGTGTCGGCCTGGGTGTCGACGCCCTCCTTGACCGCCTCGAAGGCGACGCTGGCGGGGTCGGTGCCCTCGGGCCCGCGCACGACGTCGACGCCGACCCGCTCACCCCAGGTGGCCAGCTGCTCGACGGCCGCGGCGCGGAACGTGTCGGCCGCGCCGAGCACGACCTTGCGATCGTCGGCCACCAGGATGCGGGAGATCTTGCCGACGGTCGTGGTCTTGCCGGAGCCGTTGACGCCGACGACCAGCACCACGCCCGGCATGCCGTCGAGGCCGCTCACGTGCAACCGCCGGTCCATGGTCGGGTCGACGAGCGTGAGCAGCTCCTCGCGCAGCACCGCGCGGATGTCGTCGTGGGCGCCCTCGACCCGCAGCCGGGTGCGCAGCCGCTCGACCAGCTCCTGCGTCGGGGCGACCCCGACGTCGGCGGTGAGCAGGGTGTCCTCGATCGACTCCCAGGTGTCCTCGTCGAGCCGGTCACGAGACAGCAGCGCGAGCAAGCCACGGCCGAGGCCACCCTGGGACCCGGCCAGCCGCTGGCGCAGCCGCACCAGCCGCGAGGCGGTGCCTTCCGGCTTCTCGACGGTCGGGGCGGCGGGCGTCTCGGGCTCGAGGGTGGCGGGCGGCGCGCTCACCTCGACCGGGGGCAGCCCGGCCTCGGCCTCCTCGGGCGGCCGGACGATCACCCCGGTGTGGGTGTTGGGCAGCGGCGCCGGCTTGCGCCGCCGGGTGATCAGCAGCCCCGCGACGGTGGCGACGAGGCCGAGCCCGACGACAGCGATGGCGAGGATCAGGAGGAGCACAGCAGACATGACGTCAATCCAACCAGAGCGGGGGTGCTAGGACGCGCGGTGCTGCCGGGCGTCGGCGCTCGGCACGGTCGCCTCCTGCTCGGCGTCGTGCAGGCGGGAGCCCTCGGCGCCGCGCTCGTCCGCGACGATCACGGGCGCCGCCTCGACCGCGCGGGTCATCGCCTCGCCCAGCCAGGGCGCGGCCGGCACCTGCTCGCCGCGGTGCGGGTAGGCGACGTAGAGGACCACCATCCCCGCGAGCACGAGGATCAGGACCATCACGACGACGACGGGCAACACCGGGGCACACCTCCGAGACGGGACACAGGGGCGCGGTACCCCGGGCTCCACGGTGCCACACGCCCGGTTGCGCGGCGCCTCAGGCGCGCACGAGCGGCTCGACCGCGGCGCGGATCACATCGGGCACGGGCGTGACCGGACGGGCCGGGTCGGTGTTGTCGACGTACACGTGCACGAACCGGCCCTCGGCGGCCGCCGCGTCGTCGTCGCCCTGGAACAGGCCGACGCGGTAGACGACCGAGGAGGTCCCGACCCGCTCGACGACCAGTCCGAGGTCGACCGGGTCGGGGTAGCCGACCTCGGCGAAGTAGCGGCAGGAGACCTCGGCGACGACGCCGATCGCGGGGAGCCGGCGGATGTCGGTGCCGGTGGCCGCGGCCAGGTGGTTGTTGACCACGGTGTCGATCAGCTCGAAGTAGCGGGCGTTGTTCATGTGCCCGTAGACGTCGATGTCGGCCCAGCGGGTCGTGGCCTGTTCCCAGTGGACGTACGCCGAGCGGGTCGGCCGCTCCTGCGGCACTACGCGGACTCCGCGTCGCGCAGCCGCTGGCTGATCACCGCCGACACCCCGTCGCCGCGCATCGTGACGCCGTAGAGCGCGTCGCCGACCTCCATCGTGCGCTTCTGGTGGGTGATCACGAGGAGCTGGGAGTTCTCGCGCAGCTCCTCGTAGATCTCCAGCAGGCGGCCCAGGTTGGTGTCGTCGAGCGCGGCCTCGACCTCGTCGAGGATGTAGAACGGCGACGGCCTGGCCTTGAACAGCGCGACGAGGAACGCGACGGCGACCAGGGAGCGCTCGCCACCGGAGAGCAGCGAGAGCCGCTTGACCTTCTTGCCCGGCGGGCGGGCCTCGACCTCGACGCCGGTGCCGAGCATGTCGTCGGGGGTGGTGAGCACCAGGCGGCCCTCGCCGCCGGGGAACAGCCGCGCGAACGTGGCGTCGAAGGCCTTGCTCACGTCGGCGTACGCCTCGGTGAAGACCTGCTCGACGCGCTGGTCGACCTCGCGGACGATGTCGAGCAGGTCCTTGCGGGTGCGCTTGAGGTCCTCGAGCTGCTCGGTGAGGAACTTGTGACGCTCCTCCATCGCGGAGTACTCCTCCAGCGCCAGCGGGTTGACGCGACCGAGCATCGACAGGGACCGCTCCGCGGCGCGCAGCCGCTTCTGCTGCTCCTCGCGCACGAACGGCACGGGTTCGGGCGGCTCCTGGCCCTCCTCCACCTCGCTCGGCCCCAGCTGCTGCGGCACGAGCTGGTCGGGGCCGTAGTCGGCGACCAGGGCGTCGGGGTCGAGGCCGAGCTCCTCGAGCGCGCGCTCCTCGAGCTGCTCGATGCGCATGCGCTGCTGGGTGCGGGCCATCTCGTCGCGGTGGACGGAGTTGACCAGCTCGTCGTGTTCCTTGTCGAGGGAGCGCAGCTGGGCGCGGACGGTCAGCAGCTGCTGCTCGCGGCCGCTGCGCGCCTGCTCGACGGCGGTGCGGGCCTCGGTGGCGCGGTGCACGGAGACCTCGAGCCGGGCCAGCACATAGGCGACGGCCACGCCGACCGCCTCCGCGGCCTGGCCCTCGCGGATCAGGCGTTCGCGCCGCTCGGCGGCCTTGGCGCGGGCCTCGCGCTCGGCCCGGGCGGCACGGATCATGCCGTCGGCGCGGCCGTGGATGGCGCGGGAGCGCTCCTCGGACGTGCGCAGCGCGAGCCGGCTGTCCATCTCGGCCTGGCGGGCGGTGCGGGCCCCCTCGGCCAGCTGCTCGCGCGCCGTGGTGTTGGGCTCCTCGTCGGGAGCGTCCTCGGCCGTGGCGAGTCGCGACTCCAGGTCGGCGAGCCCGGCCATCGCCTGGGTGCGGGCCTCCTCGGCCTTCTCGATCGCCTGGGTGAGCCGGTCGGCCTCGCCGTGCGCGGCTCGCGCCTGGGAGCCGTACTGGCCCAGCTCCTCGGCGACCGCAGCGAGCGTGGCGTCGGACTCGTGCAGCTTGGCGAGCGCGACGTCGACCCGCTTCTGCGCCTCGAGCCGCTCGCTCTCCAGGCGGGACATGTCGAAGCCGAGCCGCTCGGAGGCGGCCACCGCCTCGGCGAGCTGCTCGGTGGCCTCGTCGACGGCTGCCTGGACCTCGATCAGCGTCGGCTGGCTCGAGGAGCCGCCCGAGGCGAAGTGGGCACCGAGGACGTCGCCCTCGCGGGTGACCGCGGTGATGTCGGGGAGGTCCGCGACCAGCCCCCGGGCCGCGTCGAGGTCCTCGACGACCGCGACCTTGAACAGCAGCCGGGTCAGCGCGGACCGCAGCGGGTCGGGGCACTCGACGACGTCGATGGCGTACGACGCGTGCGCCGGCAGGCCGGGCCAGTCGCGGTCGGCGACCGGGCCGCCGCCGAGCAGCATGCCGGCGCGACCGAGGTCGTCGCCCTTGAGGTGGGCGATGGCGCGGACCGCGGCGTCGGCGTCGGCGACGGCCACCGCGTCGGCGGCGGAGCCGAGCGCCTGGGCGACGGCGGTCTCGAACCCGCTGCGCACCGAGAGCAGCGCGGCCACCGAGCCGAGGAGCCCGGACACCGAGTCGGACGCGGCGAGCAGCGCGCCCGCGCCGTCCTTGCGGTTGAGCCCCATCTCGAGGGCGTCCTTGCGGGCCGCGAGCGCGGTGCGGTCACGGTCGGCCTGCCGGGCCTCGTCGCGGGCCTTGGCGAGCCGCTCCTCGATGTCGTCGAGCGCGGCGACGGCGGCCTCGTGCTCCGCGTCGAGCCCCTCCTCTCCGGCGTCGAGACCGGCGACCTTGGTCTCCAGCGACGTGAAGTCGCGTTGCGCGCGCTCGGCGCGGGCCACGGCCTCCTCGCGGGCCAGCCGCAGCCGGCCGACCTCCTCGTCGGCGGCGGCGGCGCGGGACTTCAGCGCGTTGACCTGGCCGTGCAGCCGGGCCAGACCTTCGCGCCGGTCGGCGGCGGCGCGCTGGAGGCCGGCGATGCGCCGGTCCTCCTCAGCCGCGGCATCCTCGGCGGCCCGTCGAGCGGTGACGGCCTGCTCGAGCGCGGCGCGGTGCTCGTCGACCTCCGCGGCGATGCGGCGCTCCTGCTCGCGGACCTGCTCGGCCTCGGCCTCGAGCTGGTCGGGGTCGCGGCCCGACCGCGACGCCTCGACGTCGGCGGTGCCGGCCGCGTTGCGGACCCGCTCGGCGGCCAGCGACTGGGTGCCGCGCAGCCGCTCACGCAGCCCGGACAGCGCGAACCAGGTCTCCTGCGCGCGGGACAGGGCGGGCAGGTCCTCACGCAGCGCCTCCTCGAGCGCCGCCTCGGCCTCACGGGCGCGGGCGATGTCGGCCTCGACCTGCTCGCGACGCTCGACGAGGATCGACTCGTCGGCGAGGTCCTGGTGCAGTGCGGTCCGGGCGGAGACCAGGTCGTCGGCGAGCAGGCGGGCCCGGGCGTCGCGGACGTCGGCCTGCACGCCCGCGGCCCGGCGGGCCACCTCGGCCTGGCGGCCCAGCGGCTTGAGCTGGCGGCGGATCTCGGTCAGCAGGTCGCCGAGCCGGGTGAGGTTGCCCTCGGTGGAGTCGAGCTTGCGGAGCGCCTTCTCCTTGCGCTTGCGGTGCTTGAGGACCCCGGCGGCCTCCTCGATGAAGCCACGCCGGTCCTCGGGGGTCGCGTGCAGGATCGAGTCGAGCTGGCCCTGCCCGACGATCACGTGCATCTCGCGGCCGATGCCGCTGTCGGAGAGCAGCTCCTGGACGTCGAGCAGACGGCAGGAGTTGCCGTTGATGGCGTACTCCGACCCCCCGCTGCGGAACATCGTGCGACTGATCGTCACCTCGGCGTACTCGATGGGGAGCGCACCGTCGGAGTTGTCGATCGTGAGCAGCACCTCGGCGCGGCCCAGCGGCGGGCGGCCGGAGGTGCCGGCGAAGATGACGTCCTCCATCTTGCCGCCGCGCAGCGACTTGGCGCCCTGCTCCCCCATCACCCAGGCGAGGGCGTCGACGACGTTGGACTTGCCGGAGCCGTTGGGGCCCACGATGCAGGTGATGCCCGGCTCGAGCTGCAGCGTCGTCGAGGAGGCGAAGGACTTGAACCCCTTGAGGGTCAGGCTCTTCAGGTACAACGCGGGCTCCCAGCTCGTTCGGTACGTCGTCTCGTCGGTCTGGCTGAGGACGAAGGTGGCCCATGATGGCAGCCGCGGCTTGGGGGAAGCTCAGCGCGGCTCACGATACCGGCCCTCGTTCCCGATCCGCGGCACCGCCGCCTCAGGCGCGATCGAGCGCGTCGCGGAGCGCGGCGAGCACGAGCAGCACCCGGTCGGGGCTCGCGTTGGGCCCCATCAGCCCGATCCGCCACACGGTGGCGGCGAAGGCGCCCGCGCCGGCCCCGATCTCCAGGTCGTGGGTCTGGAGCAGGTAGCGGCGCACGGCGGCGGAGTCGACGCCGTCGGGGACCTTGACGGTGGTCAGCTCCGGCAGCCGGTGGCCCTCGGCCGCGAACAGCTCCAGGCCCATCTCCTCCAGGCCGTCCTGCAGCTGCCGCCCGGCCGTCTCATGGCGTGCCCACACCGCGTCGAGACCCTCGTCGAGGATCCGGGTCAGGCCGGCGTGCAGGCTCGCGACCATCGCGACCGGGGCCGTGTGGTGGTAGGTCCGGCCGCCCGAGCCGCTCGCCTCCCCGACGTACCCGCCGAGGAGGCCGAGGTCGAGGTACCAGGAGCGCGGCTTCTCCACCCGGCGGGCGAACGCGCGGTCGTTGATCGTGAACGGTGCGAGACCGGGTGCGACGCCGAGGCACTTCTGGGTGCCGGCATAGCCGACGTCCACGCCCCAGTCGTCGGCACGCAGCTCGATGCCGCCGATGCTGGTCACCGCGTCGACGAGCAGGAGCGCGTCGCCCTTCCCGGCGCCCAGCGCGGCGATGTCCGAGCGCACGCCCGTCGACGTCTCGGCGTGCACCGCCGCGATGATCGCCGGGTCCGGGTGAGCCGCCAGCACCCGTTCGATGTCGACCGGCTGGCCCCACTCGTGCTCGACCGGCACGACCTCGGCGCCGCAGCGGGCCGCCACGTCGCACATGCGCTGGCCGAAGAGCCCGTTGACCGCGACCACCACGACGTCGCCGGGGTGCACGGTGTTGACGAACGCCGCCTCCATGCCCGCCGAGCCGGTCGCCGAGATCGGCAGCGTGCGGGCGCTGCCGGTCCCCCACACCTGGCGCAGCATCGCGCAGGTCTCGTCCATCAGCTCGAGGAACGCCGGGTCGAGATGCCCGAGGATCGGCGCGCCGAGCGCGAGGGTCGCCTCCGGGTAGGGGTTCGTGGGGCCCGGGCCGAACAGGTGACGGTCGTGGATCATGCGCCCGACGCTAGACGACCTGTCTAGAGGATCGCGCCGGGGTTGAGGATGCCCAGCGGGTCCAGGGCGTCCTTGACCCGGCGGGTCAGCGCCATCACCTCGGGGCCCAGCTGGTCGGGAAGGGCCGCCTTCTTGGCGCGACCGACGCCGTGCTCGCCGGTGATGGTCCCGCCCAGGCCGATCGCGGCCCGCATCACGTCGTGGAACGCCGCGCGGGCCCGGCGCTCGGAGTCGGGGTCGCCGGCGTCGTACACGATGATCGGGTGGGTGTTGCCGTCGCCCGCGTGGGCGACGACCGGGATCTCGACCCGGTGCTCGGCGGCGACCGCCGCGATCGCCGCCAACAGCGCCGGCAGCTGCGGCACCGGGACTCCGACGTCCTCGAGCAGCAGCGCGCCGCGGGCCTCGATCGCCGGGAACGCCGCTCGGCGGGCCGCGACGAACAGCTCGCCCTCGTCCGCGTCGTCGGTGACGAAGACCTCCGTGGCGCCGGCACTCTCGCAGGCCGCCCGCATCGCCTCCACCTCGACGGCCCGTGCCGCGGCCGGAGCGTCGGACTGGGCCACGAGCAGCGCGCCCGCCGCGCGGTCCAGGCCCATCGGCCGGTGGTCCTCGACGGCGTTGACCGCCGCCTGGTCCATCAGCTCCATCATCGACGGCCGGATCCGTCGTCCGGTGGCCACGACCGCGCGCGCTGCCGCACCGGCGTCGGGGAACGTCGCGACGATCGTCGATCTGGCGTCCTGCGCGGGCACCAGCCGCAGCATGGCCCGGGTGACGATGCCCAGCGTCCCCTCGCTGCCGACGAACAGCTTGAGCAGGCTCAGCCCGGCGACGTCCTTGATGCGCTTGCCCCCGAGCGTCACCAGAGTGCCGTCGGCCAGGACGACGTCCAGCCCGAGCACGTAGTCAGTGGTGACGCCGTACTTCACGCAGCACAGGCCGCCGGCGTTGGTCGCGACGTTGCCGCCGATCGAGCAGATCTCGTACGACGAGGGGTCGGGCGGGTACCAGAGCCCGTGCTCCGCGGCCGCGGCCTTGACCTCGACGTTGAGCGCGCCCGGCTCGACGACCGCGACCCGGCAGTCGACGTCGATCTCGATCGCGCGCATCCGCTCCAGGCTGAGCACCAGGCCGCCCTCCACGGCGGTGGAGCCGCCGGAGAGCCCGCTCCCGGCGCCGCGCGGGACCACCGGCACCCGGTGCTCGGCCGCCCAGCGGACAGCCGTCTGCACCTGGGCGGCGTCGTGCGCACGGATCACCGCGAGCGGATGGCCGGCACTCTGGTCGCGCGACCAGTCGAACCGGTACTTCTCGACCGCGTCCGGCTCGGTCAGCACGACGCCGGCGGGCAGGGCGTCGATCAGCTCGATCAGCTCGGCCAGTTCGGCCGGCTCGGTCACCGGGTGCATGGGCCCATGCAACCACTCTCAGAGGGGCTGGCGCGCGGGTCGGCGGTGCGCCATCCACCTCCCACCACGCAATCCACGTGGACCACCCACCGCCCGCCCGGGTCAGCCCCGCGGGTCAGGCCTCGACGACCCGCTCGTCGGCGTGGGCGATGTGGGAGAGCTGGCCCCAGATCAGCACCACGAACACCGCCGACCCGGCGAACGCGAACCAGAACGGCGCGGTGACGCCCCAGTGCTGGGCGAGCCCGCCGCCGATCCCCGAGCCGATGACGAGCCCGCCGAAGACGCCGACCAGGTTGACGGAGCCCACCCGCCCCTGCAGCTCGGACGGCACCGCCCGCTGCCGGACGGTGGTCGACGTCGTGCCCCAGATGAACGCGTGCGCGCCGAAGAAGAAGAAGATCACCATCGCCACGCCCGCCCGGGTCGTCAGCGCCAGCGCCAGGTGGGTGAACGTCTCGAAGACCAGCCCGATCCGCATCAGGTTCGCCAGGCTCACCCGCCGGGTGATCCACCCGTAGCAGAGGGTCGCGACCAGGCCGCCGACCGCCGAGACCGTGGTGAGCAGCCCGAAGCCGACCTCCCCCATCCCGAGCCGCTGGGTGGCGTAGAGCACGAGGATCGACCAGGCCGCCCCGAAGGTGATGTTGAAGACGAAGATCGTCAGCACCAGCGTGCGTACGGCGGGGTGGTGGAGCACCCAGCGGAACGCCTCGCCCACGTCCTCGCGCAGGTGGGTGCGCTCGTCGCGGGCCCGGCCGTGGAGCGGCAGCACGATCCGCGCGGCCAGGAGTGCTCCGAGTGCGACCAGAACGGCCTGGGTCACGAACGGCACGGCGTGCCCGGCCGCGAACAGCGCGGCCCCGATCGGTGGCCCGGCGAGCTGGTTGACGGTGATGAACCCGGTGGTGAGCCGGGCGTTCGCGACCCCCAGGTCGTCGCGGTGCACGAGCATCGGCAGGAGCGTCGAGGAGGTGGTGTCCGCGAACACCTCAGCCGTGCCGAGCAGGAACATCGCCACCAGGACCAGGGCGATCGACACCACGTCGGTGGCGATCGCGAGCGTCAGCAGCACCAGGACGACGGCCCGGAGGAGGTCGACGGTCACCACGATCAGGCGCCGGTCGAGCCTGTCCGCGAGCGCGCCGGCGTACAGCCCGAACACCAGCGGCGGCAGCCACTGCAGCAGCGCCGCCAGGGCCACGAGGAAGGGGTCGCGGGTCAGCGAGGCGACCAGGAGCGGCCCGGCCGCGATCGCGATGCCGTCCCCGAGGTTGCTGATCCACGAGGACGCCAGCAACCAGCGGAACCCGCTGCCGAGCCGACGCGGTGCGACGATGTCGACCAGGGTGCTCACAAGGGAGTGAGGCTAGTCGCGGATGCCCCCGACGGGCATCCGCTTATCGAGCCGGGCGATCAGGCCGGCTGCATCTCCTGCAGGGACTCGTGCTCGAGGTCGAGCAGCGCGACCGCCTCGGCGGCGGCCAGCTTGTCGTTCTCCTCGCTGAGCCGGAGGACGAGTGCCTCCAGCTCGCGCACGCGCGCGCGAAGCCGGTGATTCTCGGCTACGAGGGCGGCGGGTGTCCGCAGGTCGCTGTTCATGTATCCGATCAGCGCCTTGGCCATGGACAAAGCCTTCCGGGTTCGTGGGAAACCCGCGGCAGCGGGCCGTCTTCAAGAGTCCCACCAGCGGCGCCGCGGGTCAATTGGGGACCTGCAGGGTTCGCGGGGTCGTCGGGCGGCGTTTGCGCGGCGGCGGCTGGCAGACCGGGCAGAAGTAGCTGGAGCGGTTCATGAACGCGATCCGACGCACCGGCGTGCCGCACCGCTCGCACGGCTCACCCTCGCGCCCGTAGGCGTGCAGCGAGCGGTCGAAGTAGCCGGACTCGCCGTTGACGTTGACGTAGAGCGCGTCGAACGAGGTGCCGCCCTCCCCCAGTGCCGCGACCATCACCTCGCGCGCATGGCGGAGCAGCTCGCGCACCTGGGCGGCGCTCAGCCGGTCGCCCGGCCGGTCGCCGTGG
This sequence comes from Nocardia sp. 149-1B, assembly GCF_057747975.1. Lineage (NCBI taxonomy): Bacteria > Bacillati > Actinomycetota > Actinomycetes > Mycobacteriales > Nocardiaceae > Nocardia > Nocardia sp. 149-1B. Next base: position 1,475,516 of record NZ_CM173233.1, on the reverse strand, counting down.
AGGCGGGCACGCCACAGGGCCTCGTCGGCGTAGATGTTGCCCACACCGGAGATCAGGTTCTGGTCGAGCAGCTGGCGCTTGACCCCGGAGGTACGCCGGCGCACCCGGCGCACGAACTCGTCCTCGTCGAACTCCGGGTCGAGCGGGTCGCGGGCGATGTGCGCGATCTCGGGCGGCAGGTCGGCCCCACCCTCGGAGACCGACAGCCCGCCGAACATCCGCTGGTCGACGAATCGCAGCTCACGCCCCTCGTCGGCCCCCTCGAGCACGAGGCGCACCCTCAGGTGCCGCTCGGGCGGGGAGTCGGGTGGCTGCACCAGCAGCTGACCGCTCATGCCGAGGTGTCCCAGCAGGGCGTCACCGTTGTCGAGGGGCAGCCACAGGTACTTGCCGCGCCGGCGCGCGGCCTCGATCCGGCGCCCGGTCAGCGCCGCGGCGAACCCGGCCGGCCCGCGCAGGTCGCGGCGGACGGGTCGCGGGTGCAGGACGTCGACGCGGCTGATCGTGGCGCCCAGGACGTGCCGCTCGAGGCCGGCCCGGACCACCTCGACCTCGGGGAGCTCGGGCAAGGGCTCAGTCGGCCGAGCGGGACACGGTGTGCGCGGCGGCCTCGATGGTCGTGCCGATCGCGGGGTCCTCGATGCCGAGGTCGGTGGCGATCTCGCCGTACGCCGTCTCCGCGGCGGCCTGCTCGGCCTCCTTCTTGGAGCGGCCGACGCCGTTGCCGTAGAGCCCGTCGCCCACACGGACCTGGGCGGTGAACGTCTTCATGTGGTCGGGGCCGTCGTCCTCGATGACGTACTCGGGGACGCCGAGACCGTGCTCGGCCGACAGCTCCTGCAGGGAGGTCTTCCAGTCGAGGCCGGCGCCCAGCGCGGACGCGGCCTCGATCAGCGGGTCGAAGAGCCGGTGCACGACCTCCGCGGAGGTGACGAACCCCCCGCTGAGGTGCACCGCGCCGATCACGGCCTCCACGGTGTCGGAGAGGATCGAGGCCTTGTGGCGGCCCCCGGTCGACTCCTCACCGCGGCCGAGCTTGACGTGCTCGCCGACACCGATCCGGCGCCCGACCACCGCGAGCGCGCGAGCGTTGACGACCGCCGCGCGCAGCTTGGCCAGCCGGCCCTCGGAGAGGTCCGGATGGGTGCGGTAGAGCGTCTCGGTGACCACCACCCCGAGCACGGAGTCCCCGAGGAACTCCAAGCGCTCGTTGGTGGGCAGGCCACCGTTCTCGTACGCGAACGAGCGGTGGGTGAGGGCGCGCTCGAGGAGCTCGGGATCCAGCGTGGGATCGCCGAGCGCGGCTCGGAGCTCTGCGTAGTTGGTCAGTGGACCGGGTCGGGTCAGAGGACCTGACGACGGTCGGCGCGCGCGCCGTACTGGCCGCACTCGCCACACGCACGGTGCGGCAGGTGCTTGGCACCGCAGGCGGGGTTCGCGCAGGTCACCAGCGTCGGGGCGACGGCCTTCCAGGCCGAACGACGGTGGCGCGTGTTGCTGCGCGACATCTTCCGCTTCGGGACAGCCACTGTTCTCTCCTACTGCTCGGTTCTCGTGCTCGGTCTACTGCTGGGGTCTACTGCTCAGGGTCCTGCTGGAGCTGCTGCAAGGCTCCCCACCGCGGGTCGATCGCCGCCTCGTGCGTGTGGTCGGGGTCCTCGGCCAGGCGTGCCCCACACTCGGTGCACAGGCCAGGACAGTCGTCCTCACACAACGGCTGGAACGGCAGTGCGAGCACCACCGCATCCCGCAGCAGGGGCTCGAGGTCGAGCAGGTCGCCCTCGAGCATGCTGACACCATCGTCCTCCTCGGAGGAGTAGTCCTGGTCGTCGTACACGAACAGCTCCTGGAACCGGACGTCGATCTCGTCGTCGATCGGTTCCAGGCACCGCGCGCACTCACCGGTGAGCTCGGCCGAGGCCGAACCGGTGACCAGCACACCCTCCATGACCGCTTCCAGCCGCAGGTCGAGTTCGACCGGCGAGCCTTCCGGGACATGGAGGACTTCGATGCCCAGATCTGCGGGTGCCGGAACCGTCCGCTTCTCCTCGCGCTGGGACCCCGGGCGGCGGCCGAGCTCGCGGGTATCGAGCACGAGCGGCGCTCTCGGGTCCAGGCTGCTCAGGGGTCTACTTCCAGGTCCGGGCACAAACAGATCGTCGGCAAGCGTACCGGCGGGCCCGGGCAGGGACAAAACGGCTGGTCAGGCGGGGTCCTGCGCGGCGCGCTCGGCGCGCTCGGCGAGCCGGGCGACCAGCCGGCCGTGCACGGCGGGCGGCACCAGCGACGAGACGTCGCCGCCGAGGCCCGCCACCTCCTTGACCAGGCTCGAGGAGACGTAGCCCCAGGACGCGTGGGTCGGCAGGAACACGGTCTCGACACCGGTGAGGTGGCGGTTCATCTGCGCCATCGGCAACTCGTACTCGTAGTCGTTGCCTCCGCGCAGCCCCTTCACGATGGCCGGCGCCCCGAGCTCGCGGCAGAAGTCCACGATCAGGCCGCTGAAGCCCATCACCGTGACGTTCGGGAGGTCGGCGCACACCTCGCGCAGCATCTCCAGCCGCTCGTCGGGATCGAACAGCCGGGACTTCGACGGGTTCGTCCCGGTCGCCACGACGAGCTCATCGAAGATCGCGGCGGCCCTCCGCACGATGTCGAGATGGCCGTTGGTCACCGGGTCGAACGAACCGGGGCACACCGCGCGGGTCATGCCGGGAGGCTATCGCCTCGCTCGTGCTCCGGCTCCCCGGACTCGGCGTACCAGACCGTGGTCTCGCCGTAGCGTTTGCTGCGGATCTCGGTGAACCCGCGCGGCCAGGTCGGCTCGGGGCTCCGCGAGGCACGCTCGACCACGACCAGGGCTCCCGGGACCAGCCAGCCCTCGGTCGCCAGCGCCGCGAGGTCCTCGGCGAGCGCCTGCTCGGAGAGCGGGTACGGCGGGTCGAGGAACGCGGCGTCGTAGGGCGCGGTCGGCGGACGGCGGAGGACGGCGGCGACGGACCCCGCGACCACGTGGGGCCGGGCGAAGCCGATCGTGCGGGCGTTGTCGGCGATCAGTGTGGCGGTGCGCCGGTCGTGCTCGACCAGCGTCACCACGCCGGCGCCCCGCGACCACGCCTCCAGGCCCACCGCACCGGATCCGGCGTAGAGGTCCAGGAAGCGCAGCCCGTGGAGGGAGCCGCACCACGACTCGATCGCGGAGAACAGCGCCTCGCGCACCCGGTCGCTGGTCGGCCGCGTCGCCGCCCCTCGGGGCGTGTTGATCCGGCGGCCGCCCGCGGATCCTCCGATGATGCGGGTCATGCGGGGTCCCCTCGGAACCGTGCGCCGGAGGACCGCAGCGGAGGAGGCACGCGGTTGCGTGGGGTGCTCATCCCTTCTCCAGGAAGTCTGCCTGGACCGACGCCTCGAGCCGGTGGACGGCCTCCGCGAGCTCGGGTGCGTGAGCCAGGGCATCGTCGGCGTCGAGCAGCTGAAGGGCGACTTCGCGCGCCTCGAGGATGGTCTTCTCGTCGCGGAGCACGCGCAGGTTCTGCAGGCCGGAGCTGAACCCCGACTGCGACTTGCCGAGGACGTCGCCCTCACGGCGCTGCTCGAGGTCGACCCGGCTGAGCTCGAAGCCGTCGGTGCTGCCGGCCACCGCGTCCAACCGGTCACGGGCCGGCGAGTCGGGATCGGACCGCGAGACCAGCAGGCAGATCGCCGGATGGCTGCCCCGGCCGACCCGGCCGCGCAGCTGGTGGAGCTGGGAGACACCGAACCGGTCGGCGTCCAGGAGCACCATCGCGGTCGCGTTCGGGACGTCCACGCCGACCTCGATGACCGTGGTGGCGACCAGGACGTCGACGTCGCCGGCGGCGTAGGCACGCATCACCCGGTCCTTGTCCTCGGGCGCCATCTTGCCGTGCAGCGCCTCGACCCGGAGCCCGGAGAGAGGACCGTCGGCGAGCAGTGGCGCCACCTCCTCGACGGCGGCGATCCCCTCGGCCGGTGCCGCCCGGTCCACGGGGTTGCCGTCCTCGTCGAGGTCGAGCTGGTCGGACTCGCCCTGCTCCTGCTCGTCGCCGGTGATCCGCGGACAGACGACGAAGGCCTGATGCCCCTTCTCGACCTCTTCGCGCACCCGCTGCCAGACGCGCTCGATCCAGCCCGGGTGCTCGGCGAGGGGCACGACGTTGGTCTGGATCGGTGCCCGCCCGGCGGGCAGCTCGGTCAGCGTGGAGATCTCGAGGTCGCCGAACACCGTCATGGCGACGGTGCGCGGGATGGGGGTCGCGGTCATCACCAGCACGTGCGGAGGGGTGCCCGCCTTGTCGGTGAGGGCGGCGCGTTGCTCCACCCCGAAGCGGTGCTGCTCGTCGACCACCACGAGGCCCAGGTCGGCGAAGATCACCTTGTCCTCCAGCAGCGCGTGGGTGCCGATCACGATGCCCGCCTCGCCGGTCGCGATGCGCGACATCGGCGCGGTGCGCTGGGCCTTGGTCATCGAACCCGTGAGCAGCTCGACGTTGGTCGCCTCGGCCGCACCGCCGAGCATCCCGCCCGCCGCGAGGTCGCCCAGCATGGCCGTGATCGAACGGTGGTGCTGCTGAGCGAGCACCTCGGTCGGGGCGAGCAGCGCCGCCTGCCCGCCGGAGTCGACGACGCGCAGCATCGCGCGCAGCGCGACCAGGGTCTTGCCGGAGCCGACCTCACCTTGCAGGAGGCGGTTCATGGGGTGGGGCTGGGCGAGGTCGCGCTCGATCTCGGCCCCGACCTCCTGCTGCCCGGCGGTCAGCTCGAAGGGCAGGCGCGCGTCGAACGCCGCGAGGAGGTCGCTCTGCCCCCCGGTGCGTGCGCGGGCGCCGAGCTCGCGCAGGGCCCGGCGGCGCCGGGCGAGCACGAGCTGGGTCACCAGCGCCTCCTCGAACCGGAACCGTCGCTGGGCGCTGGTGACCTGGCCCCAGTCGTCGGGGTTGTGGATCCGCCGCAGCGCCGTACCCACGTCGAGGAGGCCGTGCTGCTCACGGACCTCGGGCGGCACGATGTCGGGCACGTCCTCGATCACGGTGAGCGCGAACGCGACCGCACGCTGGAGGTCCCAGGAGTCGACGCCCTTGGTGAGCGGGTAGATCGGGTAGAGCTCGCCGATCGCGTCGAGGGAGAGCTGGGCCGCGTCCTCGTCGGCCGAGCCGAAGAGCACGACCTGCGGGTGGGTGAGCTGCCACTCGTCGCGGAACCGGCTCACCTGGCCGACGAAGATGCCGCGGCGGCCCGCAGGCACCCGGTGCTGCTGCTGCCACTGCGCCATGTGCTGGTTCTTGGCGAACATCGAGACGCGGAACGACGGACCATCGGTGCGGACGACGACGTCGACGCGGTACGCCGGGCGCCCCGACCTGCGGTCGGTGTAGGTCGCGATCTTGCTGGAGGCGATCTGCCCGACGACCGTGAGCAGGTCGCCGACGTTGGGCTCCTCGACTCGGGTGAGCTCGCCGGTCTTCACGTAACGCCGCGGGAAGTGGAGGACCAGGTCGCCGACCGTGTGCAGCCCGAGCTTCTCCTCGATCGCCGCACGCTTCTTCTTGTGGTCACCGAGCACGGCGACCACGGGCGAGTCGAGGCTGATCACCGCTGTCCTACCTCGTTCCTACTCGACGGACATCAGGAGCGGATAGCGCCCCTGACCACCGTCGTACACCACGACGTCGACAGCGGGATGGTGCTCCTCGACGTACCCGGCGCAGCGCGTCGCGAGCGACCCCTCCGCGTCCTCGGCGCCGGCCACGAGCGTGACCAGCTCGCCGCCACCACCCAGGAGGCGGTCGAGCACCTCGGTAGCCACGGCGTACAGGTCCTCCCCCACGACCGCGAAGTCGCCGGCGATGACGCCGAGCGCGTCACCGGGCTCGCACGGGCCGGCCATCGTCATCGCCTGCTTGGCCGCGATCGTGACCGCACCCTGGCGGGCGTGGCGGGCGGTGGCGGTCATCTCGAGCACGTCCTGGTCGAAGGACCGGCCCGGCTCGTGGACGGCGATCGCCGCCAGGCCGGTGACCTGCGCCTGGGTCGGGATCACCGCGACCCGGAGTGCGCCGTCGGAGTCGGCCTCGGCGGTGCTCGCCGCGATCTGGGCGACCCGCACGGAGTCGTGGTCGTTGGGCAGCACGATCACCTCGGACGCGCCACAGGACGTGATGGCCTCGAGCAGCTGGCCGGTGGAGGGCCGGTGCCCGGGCCCGCCGGGTACGACGACCGCACCCGCCTCCTCGAACAGCGCGGCCAGACCGGGACCGGCCGCCACGGCGACCACGGCGCGGCCGTCACGGGCGGCGGTGCGCCCGCGGGCAGCGGCGATCTGCTCGGCGAAGTGAGTGACCCGCACCCGGTGGGGACGGCCCGCGGCGATGCCCGCCTCGATCGCCGCGCCGACGTCGTCGACGTGCACGTGCACGTTCCACAGCCGCTCCCCGCCCACGACGACCAGGGAGTCGCCGAGGGGCGCCAGCCTGGTCCGCAGGGCCGGTATCGCGGCGTCGTCGGCCTCCAGGAGGTACATCACCTCGTAGGAGGGTCCGCTCGGGTCGAGGCGGTCGACGACTGTGGTTGCGCCGGGAGGGTGGTCACCGTGTGACGCGGGCGCCGCCGGGACCGGGATGTGGTGACTGCCGAACGGCGTGGTCACCGGGGTCGGCCGGCGTCCGGTCAGGACCGTCTCGGCCGCGTCGAGGATCACGCTCACCCCCCGGCCGCCGGCGTCGACCACCCCGGCGGCCCGCAGCGCGGGCAGCTGCTCCGGGGTGTGCGCCAGGGACTCCCGGGCCGCCGCCGCTGCCGCCGTGAAGACGTCTCGTGCCCGGGCCGCGGAGTCCTTGGCCACCTCGGCCGCTGCCTCGCTGGCCGCCCGCGTCACCGTGAGCATGGTGCCCTCGACCGGGGTGCCGACCGCCGCGTAGCTGGCGTCGGTGGCCCGGCGCAGCGCGTCGGCCATCACCTGGGCGTTGCGCTCGGTCGGCTCGGCGTGCGCGATCCGGCGCACGATCGCGCCGAGCATCTCGCTGAGGATCACCCCGGAGTTGCCCCGGGCGCCGAGGAGCGCGCCGCGGCTGAACGCGGCGAGCGCCGTACCGAGGTCGGAGTCCGGGTCGCCGCCGGTGGCCTCGCGAACGGCGTCGCGCGCCGCCGAGACCGTGAGGTACATGTTCGTGCCGGTGTCGCCGTCGGGCACGGGGTAGACGTTGAGCGCGTCGATCTCCTCGCGGGCGTCGGCCAGCGCGTCGGTGGCGATGTCGACGAACCGCAGCACCACCGACAGCGTGATGGCGCCGCTGCGGGGAGTTTCCATCGCCGTCCTCGATCGTGGAGACTGCTCGCCTTCGAGATGTCGAGTCAGACAGGCTAGTGCGTCCGGTCGATTTCCGCGTGTCCGGGCCCATCGGATACTCTTGCTCGGTTGCCCGCTGCGCGCGGGTCCCACATACGTTCCAAGATCCACAACCCTCGATCGTTTAAGGAGCACGCGGTGGCTGCCGTCTGCGACATCTGCGCCAAGAAGCCGGGCTTCGGCAACAACCGTCCGTGGTCGCGCAAGATCACCAAGCGCCGGTTCGACCCCAACATCCAGCGCGTCCGGGCCACCGTCAACGGCACCCCGAAGCGCCTCAACGTCTGCACCGGCTGCCTCAAGGCCGGCAAGGTCACGCGCTAGCGGTTGCGGCGAAGCCGCAAGCGCGTCAGCGCGGGAGATCGAGCAAGGCGTCGCACCGCGGAGCGGGGCGAACCGCCGGGTCGAGATCCAGCAAGACGAGAGCAGACCGTCACCTCGAGGGGTGGCGGTCTTTTCGTTTGCTCAGTAGTGGATCCAGCCGGTGGGGCCGTCGTACTCCGCGCCATCGACGGTGACGCCCTCCCCCTCGGTGACGGCGCCGATGACCGACCAGCCGGCCGGCACAGACGCGACGTCGGGGAACGTGGCGAGCAGCGCGTGGTCGTCGCCGCCGCCGAGGATGAACTGCATCGGGTCGGAGCCCAGTGCCGCACTGACGGCCTGCAGCGGCTCCGGGATCTCGAACGCCGCGGTGTGCACGTCGATCGCGACACCCGAGTCGGCGGCGACGTGGCCGGCCTCGGCGAGCAGGCCGTCGGAGATGTCGATCATCGCGGTGGCACCCGCCTCGGCGGCCTCCCGGCCCGCGTCGTACGGCGGCTCCGGGCGGCGGTAGGCCTCCACGAGGGTGCGCGGGGAGCGGAAGCCCCGGCCGAGCACGGCCAGACCGCCCGCCGCCCAGCCCTGCCGCCCGCGCAGCGCGAGCACGTCACCGGGGCGCGCCCCGGAGCGGAGCACCGGCGCCTGGGTGCACTCGCCGAGGACCGTCACCGCGATCACGATCTCCTCGGCCCGGGTCAGGTCGCCTCCGACGACGCTGGCCCCCACCAGCTCGCACTCCTCCGCGAACCCGCGGGCGAAGTCGAGCGCCCACTGCACCGGCAGGTCGGCCGGCGCGGCCAGTCCGATGGTCAGCGAGGTGGCTCGCCCGCCCATCGCGTTGATGTCGGAGAGGTTCTGCGCGGCCGCGCGGTGACCGACGTCCGCCGCCTCGGCCCACTCGCGGCGGAAGTGGCGCCCTTCGACCATCAGGTCGGAGGACACCAGCACGTGCCCGTGCCGCACGCGCAGCACGGCGGCGTCGTCGCCGGGCCCCACGAGCACCTGTTCCCCCTGGGGGAACAGGTCGACCAGCGCCCGGATCAGGCCGAACTCACCGGCGTCGGACAGTGTCGCGTCTGGGGGGAACGGCATGGACCCATCCCACCAGATGCGGCAGGGGGAACCGCACGGTAGGTTGGCGTGGCACAAGCCCGCAGAACCCAGATCACCCCCAGACCGCCCCAAACAACAGGGAGAGCTCGATGGTCGTCCAGGCGTACATCCTGATCCAGACCGATGTCGGCAAGGCCGCCGAGGTCGCCTCCGCCATTGCGCAGGTCAAGGGCGTGACCCTCGCCGAGGACGTCACCGGCCCCTACGACGTGATCGTGCGCGCCGAGGCCCGCAACGTCGACGAGCTCGGCAAGCTGGTCGTCTCGAAGGTCCAGAACCTCGAGGGCATCACCCGCACGCTGACCTGCCCGGTCGTGCACATCTGAGGGTGACCCCCGCCGTACGTCGCCGGCGCCCCGGGTCCCCGCGGACCCGGGGCGTCGTCGCGTGTGCGGCCACGCTATTGACGGCGCTGGTGGCCGGCTCCTGCTCGGCCGGCCCCGTCGAGATCGACGCGCCCGACCTCTCGGCGCAGGACCGCGCCGCGTGCGAGCGTCTCGTCGCCGACCTGCCGCGCACCCTTGCCGGCCTGGGGCTCCGCGAGACCAGCGGTGACAGCGCGTACGGCGCCGCCTGGGGCGACCCGGCGATCGTGCTGACGTGCGGGGTCGGCGTACCCGACGGCTTCGACCAGTTCTCCGCCTGCACCGACGTCTCGGGGGTCGGCTGGTTCGTGCCCCCGGAGCAGGAGCAGGATCAGAGCTCCGCTGCCGTGCTGACCGCGATGAGCTACCTGCCCCGGGTCGAGCTGCGGGTGCCCGCCAACCGGCGCGGTGCACCGTCGGCGGACGCTCTGGCGACGATCTCCGCCCTGGTCAAGAAGGACCTGACCCTCGAGGACAGGTGCTCCTGAGCGGGGGCCTGCGCCGCTAGCGCAGGCCGGTGTCGCGCCGCAACGCCAGCTGGATCAGCCGGTCGACGAGGGCCGGGTAGTCGATCCCCGAGGCCGCCCACATCCGTGGGTACATCGAGGTCGGGGTGAAGCCGGGCATGGTGTTGATCTCGTTGACGACCAACCGCTCACCGGGCAGCACGAAGAAGTCGACCCGCGCCAGGCCCTCGCACCCGACGGCCTCGAAGGCCCGGACCGACAGCTCCTGGATCTGCCGGACCACCGCGTCGGGCAGGTCCGCCGGGACGTCGAGATCGGTGTGCTCCTCGGGGAGGTACTTGGCGGCGAAGTCGTAGAACTCATGGTCCCCGGAGATCCGGATCTCCGCCGGGACGCTGGTCTCGGGCGTGCCGTCGAACGCCTCCAGCACCCCGCACTCGACCTCGCGAGCGTCGATCGCCGCGGCCTCGACCAGGACCTTGGGGTCGTGGCGCAGCGCCTCCTCGATCGCCTCGTCGAGCTCGGAGCGGTCGTGCACCTTCGAGATGCCCATGCTCGAGCCACCGCGCGCGGGCTTGGTGAACAGGGGGTAGCCGAGCGCGTCGGCGCGGACCCGGCAGCGCTCCGGGTCGCGGCGCCACTCCCGCGCGCTCACCGTGGTCGAGGGCAGCACCGGCAGGCCGGCCGCGGCGAGGACCACCTTCATGTACGCCTTGTCCATGCTCACCGCCGAGGCGAGCACGCCGGCACCGACGTAGCGGACCCCGGCCATCTCGAGCAGGCCCTGGATCGTGCCGTCCTCGCCCCACGGACCGTGAAGCAGCGGGAAGACCACGTCGACGTCGCCGAGGGTGCGCGGGGGTTGCGAGGCCTCGGTCACGACCAGTCCGGTCGACGCGCTCTCGGGCGCCAGCGCCACCGTCGCCCGCTCGCCGTCCACCTGCGGGAGCCGATCGGGGCCCTCGATCCGCAGCCGCTCGGGGTCACCGGACTCCAGCACCCAGCGGCCGTCGGTCGCGATGCCGATCGGCACGACGTCGTACGCCTCGCGGTCGATGGCGGCCAGCACGCTGCCGGCCGTCACGCACGAGATGGCGTGTTCGCTGGACTTGCCGCCGAACACGACGGCGACGCGGGGCCTGCGGCGAGACTCGTTCATCGGGCCCGACCCTATCCGTCTAGCGTGGGCCCATGAGCAGCGCCTCGCGGGAGCACCAGCCAGCCACGATCGCCGTCACCGCCGGACGGCCGGAGCGAGGACCGGACCAGCCGCTGAACGTGCCCATCACGATGGCCTCGGCGTACGGCGCCACCGGCGACCTGGAGTACTCCCGCTACGGCAACCCGAGCTGGGCGGCGTTCGAGGACGCCCTGGGCGCGCTGGAGGGTGGCCGGGCGCTCGCGTTCGCGTCCGGCATGGGCGCCGTGACCACCGTGCTCGACCTGGTCGGCCACGACGGGCTCGTCGTCGCGCCGGCCCACTCCTACACCGGGACGCTGCTGCAGCTCGCCGACCTCGAGAGCCGCGGCCGGATCCGCTCCACGCTGGTCGACATCACCGACACCGAGGCCGTCGTCGCCGCGAGCGCGGACGCCGCGCTGGTGTGGCTGGAGTCCCCCACCAACCCCGCACTCGAGGTCGCCGACATCCCCACCATCGCTGCCGCCGCACGGGAGGCAGGCGCCTATGTCGTGGTCGACAACACGTTCGCGACGCCGATCCTGCAGCAGCCGCTGAGCCTGGGTGCGGACATCGTCGTGCACTCGGTCACCAAGTACCTCGCCGGGCACAGCGACGTGCTCATGGGCGCGCTCGTCACCGGCGACGACGAGCTGTACGCCGTCCTCAAGGGCCGGCGCGAGCTGATGGGCGCCACGCCCGGCACGCTGGAGGCCTGGCTCGCCCTGCGCGGCCTGCGCACCCTGCACCTGCGCGTCGAGCGCGCCCAGGCCAACGCCACCGAGCTCGTGCGGCGACTCCGGGAGCACCCAGCGCTCTCGGAGGTCCGCTACCCCGGCTTCGGCGGGATCGTCTCGATCGTCGTCGCCGCGGGCGCCGACGCCGCGGACCTGCTCACCCGCTCGACGAGCCTGTGGGTGCACGCCACGTCCCTCGGCGGGGTCGAGTCGACGTTCGAGCGGCGCCGTCGCTGGAAGGCCGAGCCCGCCACGATCCCGGCCGGCCTGGTCCGCCTCTCGGTGGGCATCGAGGACGTCGACGACCTCTGGGAGGACCTGCGGACGGCGCTCGACGCGCTCGGGTGACTCGGCACGCGATACCTGGTCCTACGGTCTCGACACGCTCCCCGCGGCTTCGTACCTCAGCCGCGTCGCTTGCTCGACCACGATCAGACGGCCTGACCTCGTCCCTCGGTCAGTCCGTCTCGGCCTTGGTGTCGCGGGCGATGAAGGAGTCCATCATCTCCTGCGCGGTCATCCGGCCGTCGACGACCGCGGTGACGTGGTGCGCGATCGGAGCGTCGATGCCGGTGCGGTCCGCGAGCGCCAGCAAGGACGCGCAGGACTTGGCACCCTCGGCGACCTGACGGGTCGTCGCGTAGATCTCGGCGGCGGTCATGCCCTGGCCGAGCTTCTCCCCGAACGTGCGGTTGCGCGAGAGCGGTGAGGAGCAGGTGGCGACCAGGTCGCCCAGGCCGGCCAGCCCCATCAGCGTCAGCGGGTTGGCGCCCAGCGCCATCGCGAGCCGGGCAGTCTCGGCGAGCCCGCGGGTGATCACGGACGCGGTGGTGTTGTCACCGAAGCCCAGACCGACGGCCATCCCGACCGAGAGCGCGACGACGTTCTTGTAGGCGCCGCCGAGCTCGCACCCGAGCACGTCGACGCTGGTGTAGGGACGGAAGGCCGGCGCGTGGATGCGTGCCTGCAGCTGCCTGGCGACCTCCTCGTCCTCGCACGCCACCACCGAGGCGGCCGGCTCCCGACGCGCGATCTCCTTGGCGAGGTTGGGGCCGCTGATCACCGCGATCCGCTCCGGTCCCGCGCCGGTGACCTCGGCGATCACCTGGCTCATCCGCTCCAGCGTGCCGAGCTCGACGCCCTTCATCAGCGAGACGAGCACCGCGTCCTTCTCGACGTACGGCGCCCACTCGGTGAGGTTGCCGCGCAGCGTCTGGGAGGGGGTGGCGAGCACGACGACGTCGGCGCCGTGCAACGCCTTCTCGACGTCGTGGGTGGCGGAGACACGCGGCGGGAGCTCGACGCCGGGGAGGTACTCGGGGTTCTCGCGCTGCTCGTTGATCGCCGAGGCGACCTCCTCGCGCCGCGCCCACAGCATCACGTCGTTGCCGGCGTCGGCGAGCACGAGGGAGAACGCGGTGCCCCACGACCCGGCGCTGAACACCGCCACCTTGCCCGCGCTCATCCGCGCTCGCGCTTGTTCGGGTTGCCGATCTGGCGCACGCCGGCCTTCTTCATGTCGAACCGCTCGGGCGGCGCGGCCTCGCCGCGCACCTCCTCGACGAGGGCCGTGATCGCCGCCATGATCCGGTCGGTCGCCTGCTGGACGACCGCGCCGGTGCGCGGCTGGTCGAGCAGGTCGGAGAGGTCGACGGGGGTGCCGACGACCATCTTGATCGTCTTGCGCGGGAACAGGTCCGGCCTCTTGGCGTACGGCGCAAGCAGCTGCTGGGCACCCCACTGACCGACGGGGATCACCGGGCAGCCGGTCGCCAGCGCGATCCGCGCGGCCCCCGACTTGCCGGTCATCGGCCAGCCGTCCGGGTCGCGGGTGATCGTGCCCTCGGGGTAGACCACGACGCACTCGCCGCGACGCACGGCCTCGACGGCAGCGTCGTAGGCGCCCACGGCGTTCTTGGTGAGCCGTTCGACCGGGATCTGGCCGGCGGCGGTGAAGAACCACGCGCCGGCGCGGCTCTTGAAGAGGCTCGACTTCGCGAGGTAGCGCGGCAGCCGGCCGTGGTCGTAGACGATGTGCGCGGCCGTCAGCGGGTCGACGTGCGAGACGTGGTTGAGCGCGAGGATGAACCCGCCCGACTCGGGGATGTTCTCGCCACCGACCCAGTCGCGCTTGGTCGTGGCCAGCAGCAGCGGCTTGATGATGGGAACCGCGAGGTTCCACGCCCATCCGCGCCTCTGCTGGAGCTTGCGTACCGTCACGGACGCAGGTTACTCGGTCACCTCACGCCGATCCGTCCCATCGCGAGGACGCCGCGCCGCGTCGGCGAGAGGCACCTGACAGGATCTTCGCGATGTCCGTTCAGAGGTCCGCTCAGAGCTTCCCGCAGCAGTACGCCGTGCTCGTCCCGGTCAAGCCACCCGCGGTCGGCAAGTCCCGGCTCGCCGGTCTCGGCCAGGACGCCCGGCGCGCCCTGGCGCAGGCGTTCGCCCTGGACACGGTCGTGGCGTGCGTGGCAGCCCGGACGGTCGCGCAGGTGCTGGTCGTCACCGACGACGTACACCTGTCCGACGCGGTCACCGCCCTCGGAGCCGCGTCGCTGCCCGACGGGGTCAGCGGGGACCTCAACGGCACCCTGCGCCAGGCGGCCGCCGAGGCGGTCCGACGATGGCCCACGCTCCGCCCCGTCGCGCTCTGCGCCGACCTGCCCGCGCTGCGCCCCGACGACCTCGACGCGACGCTGGCTCGCATCCTCAGCCCGCACCCCTGCTTCGTCCCCGACGCGGCCGGGGTGGGCACCACGATGTACGTCGCCTCCGACGCGGAGTTCGATCCTCGCTTCGGTCCGGGATCGCGCGCGGAGCACCTCCTCGCCGGAGCTCTCGAGCTCACCGACGTGCCGGCGTCGGTGCGCAGCGACGTCGACGACCTCGACGACCTGGCCGCGGCCCTCGCGCTCGGGGTGGGCGCGCACACTGCCGCCGTCGCACCGGCGCCTGAACCCGGCGCCTGAACCCGCTGCCTGAACCCGCTGCCTGAACCCGGTCAGTGCCAAGCACGTCGGCGGGCCGCCACCCCGAGGGGTGACGGCCCGCCGACGGTGTGGTTCAGGCCTTCTTCGCGGTCTTCTTCGCGGGTGCCTTCTTGGCCGGGGCCTTCTTGGCGGCCGGAGCCTTCTTGGCCGGAGCCGCCTTCTTGGCCGGGGCCGCCTTGGCGGTCGTGGTCTTCTTCGCAGGAGCCTTCTTGGCCGGCGCCGCCTTCGTTGCCGGAGCCTTCTTGGCGGGAGCCTTCTTGGCCGGGGCCGCCTTCGTGGCCGGAGCCTTCTTGGCCGGCGTCGACTTCGCCGCCGTCTTCTTGGCCGGAGCAGCCTTCTTGGCCGGAGCGGCCTTCTTGGCGGGCGCCGCAGCCTTGACCGGAGCCGCCTTCTTGGCGACGGCGGTTGCCTTCTTGGCGGCAGCCGGGCCGGCGGCCAACGTCAGCTTCGGCAGCTTCTTCGCACCGGAGACGACGTTCTTGAGGTCCGCGCCCGCAGTGAACTTCGGAACGGCGGTCTTCTTGGCCTTGATGCGAGCGCCGGTCTGCGGGTTGCGCACCCAACGGGCCTCGCGCACCCGCTTCTCGAACGACCCGAAGCCCGTGATCGCGACCTTCTCGCCCTTCGCGACCTCTCGCGTGATCGTGTCCAGCACGGACTCGAGAGCGTGCGCCGCTTGCTTGCGGTTCCCCTCGTAACGCGCAGCCAGCGCGTCGATGAACTGTGACTTGTTCACTGTCTTCCCTTCAATGAACGACAGGTGGTCGAGCCCGTGCTCGACTTTCTCCAACGCACGCTAGGTAAACGCGTGCCCACTCACAATCACCACGGCGTGTTTTCCGGCGTGTTTTTCAGTTCCTCACCGAGGACGAAACCTCTCAGCAGAGCGGGATTCGGCAATGCAAGAGGGCGAATCCCCAAGCCTGCTTGGGAATTCGCCCTCTCATCGGGTCTCTTCGGGCGGTCAGCCCGCGTGGATCGTCGCGGGCTTCCAGCTCGGGCGTGTTGCCTCGTACGACGCGATGTCCTCGACGTGTCCGAGCGTGATGCCGATGTCGTCGAGGCCCTCGAGCAGCCGCCACCGGGTGTAGTCGTCGATGTCGAAGGAGTCCTCGATCGCGTCGACTCCTTCGCCCGCGCGAACGGTGCGCGACTCCAGGTCGACGGTCACCGTGGTGCCGGGGTGCTCCTCGAGGAGGTCCCAGAGCTTCTGCACGACCTTCTCGTCGACCTGGGCCGCGAGCAGGCCGGCCTTGCCGGAGTTGCCGCGGAAGATGTCGGCGAAGCGGGGGGAGATCACGGCCTTGAAGCCGTAGTTCTGCAGGGCCCAGACCGCGTGCTCGCGCGACGATCCGGTGCCGAAGTCGGGGCCGGCGACCAGGACCGAGCCACCGGCGTACGCCTCGTTGTTCAGCACGAACGTCGGGTCGTTTCGCCAGGCCGCGAACAGCCCGTCCTCGAAGCCGGTGCGGGTGACGCGCTTGAGGTAGACCGCGGGGATGATCTGGTCGGTGTCGACGTTGCTGCGACGCAGCGGGACCCCGACGCCGGTGTGGGTCGTGAACTTGTCCATGTCAGTTGCTCCCAACGGGCTGCAGGTCGGCGGGCGAGGAGAGGGTGCCGCGGATCGCCGTGGCTGCCGCCACGGGCACCGACACCAGGTGGGTGCGGCCGCCCTTGCCCTGACGCCCCTCGAAGTTGCGGTTGGAGGTCGACGCGCTGCGCTCACCGGGCGAGAGGGTGTCGGGGTTCATGCCCAGGCACATCGAGCAGCCCGCGCCGCGCCACTCGGCTCCGGCCTCCTTGAAGATCACGTCGAGGCCCTCCTCCTCGGCCTGCAGGCGCACCCGCACCGAACCGGGGACCACCAGGAGGCGCGTGTCCTTGTCGACCTGGCGGCCCTCGATGATCGCGGCGGCGGTCCGCAGGTCCTCGATGCGGCCGTTGGTGCAGGAGCCGATGAAGACCGTGTCGACCTCGATCTCGCGCATCGGCGTGCCGGGCACCAGACCCATGTACTCGCAGGCCTTCTCGGCGGCGATGCGGTCGGACTCGTCGTCGTACTGCTCCGGGAACGGCACGGCCGCACCCAGCGGGACGCCCTGGCCGGGGTTGGTGCCCCAGGTCACGAACGGCGTCATCGTGCTCGCGTCGAGCACGATCTCCTTGTCGAACTCCGCGTCGGGGTCGGTGACCAGGGTCTTCCAGTGCGCGACCGCGGCGTCCCACTCGGCGCCCTTCGGCGCCTCGGAACGGCCCTCGATGTAGTCGAACGTCGTCTGGTCCGGGGCGATCAGGCCGGCTTTGGCGCCCCACTCGATCGACATGTTGCAGACGGTCATCCGGGCCTCCATCGAGAGCTCCTCGATGGCCTGGCCGCGGTACTCCACGATGTAGCCCTGCCCACCCCCGGTGCCGGTGTGGGCGATCAGCGTCAGCACCAGGTCCTTGGCGGTGACACCGTCGGGCAAGCTGCCCTCGATCGTCACGGCCATGGTCTTGGGCTTGGCCTGCATCAGCGTCTGGGTGGCGAGCACGTGCTCGACCTCGGAGGTGCCGATGCCGAACGCGATCGCGCCGAACGCGCCGTGGGTGCTGGTGTGGCTGTCGCCGCACACGATCGTCATGCCGGGCTGGGTCAGGCCGAGCTGGGGACCGACGACGTGCACGATGCCCTGTTCGATGTCACCGAGCGGGTGCAGCCGCACGCCGAACTCCGCGGCGTTGCGCCGCAGCGTGTCGACCTGGGTCTTGGACACCGGGTCGGCGATCGGCTTGTCCCAGTCGAGCGTGGGGACGTTGTGGTCCTCGGTGGCGAGGGTGAGATCGGGGCGGCGTACGCCGCGGCCTGCGAGACGCAGGCCGTCGAACGCCTGCGGCGAGGTGACCTCGTGAATGAGGTGGAGGTCGATGTAGAGGAGGTCCGGCTCCCCCGGTGTCGATCGGACGACGTGCTCGTCCCAGACCTTCTCGGCCAAGGTCTTGCCCATGACTGTCTCCCTCGTGACCTCTCGTGGACCCGACTCATCGGGCCCCCTGCTTCGACTACGTCACAGATCGTAACGCTTGCATCCCATGATCTGAGACGCCAGTATTGCCATATGGACAACTCTAGCGGAGTCGGCGTCCTCGACAAGGCCGCCCTGGTGCTCACCGCCCTCGAGTCGGGCCCGGCCACCCTGGCGGGCCTGGTCGCCGGCACCGGTCTCGCCCGACCGACCGCCCACCGGCTGGCCGTCGCCCTCGAGCACCACCGGCTCGTGGCCCGCGACATGCAGGGTCGCTTCGTGCTCGGCCCGCGCCTGGCCGAGCTCTCGGCCGCCGCCGGCGAGGACCGGCTCCTGGCCACCGCGGGGCCGGTGCTCGCCCGGCTGCGCGACATCACCGGGGAGTCCGCCCAGCTCTGGCGACGACAGGGCGAGCACCGCGTGTGCGTCGCCGCGGCCGAGCGCCCCAGCGGCCTGCGTGACACGATCCCCGTCGGCTCCCAGCTGACCATGCGCGCCGGTTCTGCGGCCCAGATCCTGTTGGCCTGGGAGGACCCCGAGCGCATGCACCGCGGCCTGCAGAACGCCGCGTTCTCCGCCGCCGCCCTCTCCGGCATCCGCCGCCGGGGCTGGGCGCAGTCCGTGGGCGAGCGCGAGCAGGGAGTCGCCTCGGTCTCCGCGCCGGTCCGCTCTCCGGGCGGCAAGGTGATCGCCGCCGTCTCCGTCTCCGGCCCGCTCGAGCGGCTCTCCCGCCAGCCCGGCCGCATGCACGCGCCCGCCGTCCTCGCCGCCGCCGAGCGGCTGTCCGAGTCGCTGCGTCGGGCTGCCGCCGAGTAGGTCGATCAGAAGAGCGCATCCTGCTCGAGCTCGAGGAGCAGCTGCTTGCGGGGCAGGCCGCCGGCGTAGCCGGTGAGGGTGCCGTTCGCGCCGATGATGCGGTGGCACGGGATCACGATCGGGATGGGGTTGCGGCCGTTGGCCAGGCCGACGGCACGCGAGGCGGCGTTGGTCATGCCGAGGCGGTGCGCGATCTCGCCGTACGACGCGGTCTCGCCCCACGCCACGCCGAGCAGCGCCTCCCAGACGCGTTGCTGGAACGCGCTGCCGACCGGCGCCAGCGGCAGGTCGAACTCCTTGAGGTCGCGCGCGAAGTAGGCCCCCAGCTGGCGGGCCGCCTCGACCAGCAGCGGGTGGTCGTCGTCGCGGTCTCCCCGCGGCCGCCCGTCAGCGTCGCGGAACGGCGAGAACTCGATCGCGGTGATCGCGCCGTTGTGCTCGACGAGCCGGAGCTCGCCGACGGGTGAGTCGATCACGGTCCACATCTTCAGTTCTCCTTCACGAGGGTCTGCCAGAGGTACAGCTGGGCATAGGAGCGCCAGGGCGACCAGCCCGTGGCCAGCTCCGCGGCTCGCGACGGGTCCTGGCCGAGACCGGCCAGTGCGTCGCGGATGCCGATGTCGGTCGGCAGGAACACGTCCGGGTGCCCGAGCGCCCGGAGTGCGATGTAGTCGGCGGTCCACGGCCCGATGCCGGGGATCGCGAGCAGCGCCCGGCGTACGTCGTCGCGGTCGGGGCCCCGGTCGAGAGCGAGCTCTCCGCTCGCGAGTGCCTCGCACAGCGCGATCAGCGCGCGTCCACGCGCCCGCGGCATCGGGAGGTCCTCGGGTGAGAGCCCCGCGATCGTGGCGGCATCGGGGAAGAGGTGGGTCAGCTCGCCGTCGGGATGGGCCACCGGGCGACCGTGCCGCTCCACGAGCCGGGCGGCCACGGTGCGAGCCCCCGCGACGCTGACCTGCTGGCCGAGCACCGCACGCACCGCGATCTCGTGACCGTCGACGTGGCCAGGCACCCGCAACCCGGGCCAGGCCCGCACCAGCGGACCGATCACCGGGTCACCGGCGAACGCGTCGGCCACCGCCAGCGGGTCGCAGTCGGCGTCGAGCATCCGGCGCACCCGCTCGGAGGCCGCGGCGGTGTCGCGCAGGTCGTCGAGCGCGAACGTCGCACTCGCGAACGCGGTCTGGCCCGGCTCGACGACGTCGGGCACCTCGAGCCGGACGATGCCCGACCCGTGCGGCAGCGCGAGCGTCCGGGCATACCAACCCTCCCCCGCGGCCTCGACGCCCGGGACGGCGCGGGTCGCGAGGAACCCGAGCAGCGCGGAGCCGGGGTACGGCGTGCGCAGCGCCAGCCGCATCGTGACCGTGCCGGTCGTCGCGCCCCGGCCACCACGACGGCCGCGCAGGTCGGTCGGTGACGCGGCGTAGACCTCGCGGATCGTGTCGTTGAACTGGCGCACGCTGGAGAACCCCGACGCGAACGCCACGTCGGCGTAGGTCAGCTCGGTCGTCTCGATCAGCACCCGCGCGGTCTGCGCCCGCTTGGCCCGGGCCAGCGCCAGGGGGCCGGCGCCCAGCTCGGCGGTGAGGATGCGGGTGAGGTGCCGGGGGGTGTAGCCGACCCGGCGGGCCAGCCCGTCGACGCCCTCACGGTCCACGACGCCGTCGGCGATCAGTCGCATCGCGCGACCGGCGGCAGTCGCCGCGACGTCCCAGTCCGGGCTGCCGGGCGTCGCGTCGGGGAGGCAGCGCTTGCAGGCGCGGAAGCCGGCAGCCTGGGCCGAAGCGGCGCTCGGGTGGAACGTGACGTTGTGGAACGCCGGGGTGCGCGCCGGGCACGACGGCCGGCAGTAGATGCCCGTGGTGCTGACCGCGGTGTAGAAGACGCCGTCGAAGCGCCGGTCGCGCGACTTCACGGCGCGGTAGCAGGACTCGCGGTCGAGCCGCGCGTCGTGCTTCTCGGTGCTGGTCATGCGCCCATCCTGACCCAGAGCACCGACATCCTCTGGCGGGAATCGGACACGGCCGTCACACTAGTCCGGGCCGCCGGTTCCGGGGTCCCCGTACTCTGAAGACCCCACGGCTCTCGGCCGTCCCCGGAAGGATCCCGACGTGCCCGACCACTCTCGTCACCATCGACGCACCGCGCTGCGGGTGATCGTAGTGGCCGAGCTCGTGATCGCCCTGCTTACGGGCGCGACGGTCGTCTTCGCCTACAACCGCATCGACTCCGGGATCACCGCGGGCGCGCCCATCGACCACGAGGTGAAGCGCCCGAAGCCGGTGCTGGACACCTCCGAGCTCAACATCCTGGTGATGGGCAACGACACCCGCGACTGTGCCGGCTGCGGGATCGACAAGGAGTCAGGCGAGGGCGGCTCGGACACCACGATCCTCATCCACATCGCGGATGGCCGGAAGTCGGCCTACGGCATCTCGATCGCGCGCGACATCCTCGTCGACCGTCCCGACTGCACCGAGGGGTCGACGACCGTGCCCGGAGCGCAGGACGCCGAGTGGAACGACGCGTTCGCACTCGGGGGCCCGGAGTGCACCGTGGAGCAGGTCGAGGCCGTGACCGGGATCTACATCGACTCCTACATCACCGTGAACTTCGGCGGCTTCAAGGGCATGGTCGACGCCGTGCACGGGGTGGAGGTCTGCATCCCCGAGCCGATCGACGACTCGGTGGCGCACATCCACTTCGACGCCGGCACGCAGACGCTCGACGGCGACCGCGCGCTGCAGTACGTGCGTGAGCGCCACTCGACCGCCAACTCCGACCTCGGCCGGATGAAGCGCCAGCAGGCGTTCATCGCCTCGATGATCGGCAAGGTGAAGTCGGCCGGCACGCTGACCCGTCCCGAGCGGCTCTACAACTTCGCCCGGGCGCTGACGGGGTCGATCGAGACGAGCCCCGACCTGGCGAGCGCCGGCAAGCTCGTCAAGCTCGCCCTGTCGGTCAACGGCGCCGACCTCCAGCACATCAAGTTCGTCACGGCACCGACGCTCGACTTCCCCGTCGGGGACCCCAACTGGGGACGGTTGCGGTTCGCACCCGAGGCCAAAGAGCTGTGGCAGCGGGTCATCGACGACGAGTCGCTCGGCAAGTTCGCCAAGGGCGCGGTCACCGGCAAGAACCCGAACGGCTCCAAGGACGACGCGGCCGCCAACGGCCTGTGCGCCTGAGCCGAACCCATCGACCAAACGACGCGAGGAGCAGGATGCACGGGCAGGTGGTGAGGACCGAGCGGCTGACCCCGGGCCTGGTGCGGGTGGTGCTCGGCGGCCCAGGACTCAACGGCTTCGAGATGCCGGACGCGACCGACGCCTACGTCAACCTCGCGATCCCGCCCGCGGGAGCGCCGTACGGCGACGTCTTCGACCCCGCGCAGGTCCGCGAGGAGCAGCCCCCTGAGCTCTGGCCGGCGCGCCGTCGCTACACGGTGCGCCACTGGGACGCGACCGCCGGCGAGCTGACCTTGGACTTCGTGGTGCACGGCGACTCAGGGGTCGCTGGCCCGTGGGCGGCCACGGCCCGCCCCGGCGACGTCCTGGTGTTCCAGGGACCTGGTGGCGGCTACCGGCCCGACCCGGGCGCCGACTGGCACCTGCTGGTCGGCGACGAGTCCGCACTCCCGGCGATCGCGGCATCGCTCGAGGTGCTGCCGAGCGGCGCTCGCGCGGTGGTGCGCCTGGTGTGCGACGGCGCCGACCACGAGATCGCGCTCCCCTCGCCGGCCTCGGTCGACCTCGTCTGGTTGCACCGGACCGGCGACACCACCGACACCGCGCTGCTGCTCGAGAGCCTGCGTGACCTCGACTTCCCCGCAGGGCGGGTGCAGGCGTTCGTGCACGGCGAGGCCGACGAGGTCCGCGGGATCCGCCGGCACCTGCTCGCGGAGCGCGGCCTGACGCGTGCGGACATGTCGTGCTCGCCGTACTGGCGGCGCGAGATGGCCGACGAGGAGTGGCGCCGCGTCAAGCGCGAGTACGTCGCGGCCATGGAGGCCGACGTCGCCTGATCCGCACCGCGGCCTAGCGCATCGACTTCCAGGTGATCAGGGCTCGTCCGCCGCCCGGCGCGAACTGGATCGAGTCCACCATCTGTCCCCTCGGGACGGTGATCAGCCACCACCCCGTCACGCAGTCACCGGGCGACAGGACCCGGTGGGAGGGATAGACCGGGGTGCGCAACGGCTGGGGTCCCGTGGCGTCCGCCGGGTAGAGCCGACCGTCGAGGCCACGGGCCCGCCAGTCGTCCCAGCCCACGACGTGGCGGCGGTGGCTGGACGGCTTCACGCAGGTGCGGACCTCCTCGCCCCAGTACTCGGGGCCGGTCCGCCTCGCCGCCCGTCGGGGATGTCCGTCGTCCTCCGGCGCGGAGCGGGTGAGCGCGAGAACCTTGACCACGAAGTCCCCGGCCCGGCGCGGTGGCGGGTTCACGTCGGAGTATGGGCGGTGGTGCTCGAGTGTGCCCGGGGTGGTCGGCGTGCTCGCGGGCGCCGAGGCCGAGCCGGTCACCGAGGGTGACGCCGCTGTGGGGGGCGCGGAGTCGCCCTCCGAGCCACCCTGGGCGCATCCGCCCAGGAACACACCGGCCGCCGCCAGCCCCACCGCGATTCTCAGACGTGCCGAGTCAGTCATCGAGCTTCCTTCCGTCGCTCCTACGACGCCCGCCGACCGGCAGGAGTTGCGACGGGCTCGACGAGGGGCAACCGGTGATCGGCAGGTGCTCAGGCGGCGGCGCGCGCGTCGTCGGGCGCCGGGTGCTCCTCGCGGCGACGGCGTACCGGCCGGGACAGGGCGTAGGCACCCATGCTCAGGCTGCCGAGCAGCATCAGGTGGATGCCCGCGGCGTCCGCGACACCCACGGACGCGAACGCTCCCGGCGCCGCGATGGCCCAGCCGCGGATCTGGCGGCTGGTCGCCGCGCCCGTCGAAGCCCAGGTCGCGAAGTGCTCGCAGTTGTTCCTGACCAGGTGGTAGCCGCCCGATCCCAGACGCGACTCGGCGTTCGCGATGATCTCCTCGACCGGGAGCCGCTCGCGGTAGATCCGGACGAGCACCTCGGACCCCGCGGCGAAGTCGGTCAGCGAGGTCCGCTCGATCTGTCGGCCGGTCCGGCGTACACCGCCGTAGTGGATCACGGTCCCGTCACCACAGTCGATGCCGTGATGGGTGTAGCGCCGTCCGCGACGGACGAAGAGATGGTCACCACGAGCCATGTGCGGGTCCTCCAGACACGGAGGCCAGCGACGGGGACGGGTCGCCGGAGGGAAGCTGGTCGAACACGAACCTGCGGAAGACCCAGAACCGCGCGGCGGCGCTGATCGCCAGCCCGACGACGTTGGCGGCGAGGTTGTCGGCCAGTGGGCTGCTCAGCCCGAGCACGTACCTGCTCACCCCCAGGCACACCACCGGGATCGCCATCGTGAGGGCGCCCAGCGCGAAGAACCTGACCAGCCCCGTGTCACCCACGCCGCGGTCCCGGAAGGCATAGACCCGCAGACCGGCGTACGCCACGAACCCGGCCAGCACGTTGACCAGGACGAAGGCCAGGATCGGCTGGTCGGCGAGCGGCTCGGCGCCGAGGAAGAGCCCGTGCACGAGCGCGTTGAACCCCACGAACGACACCACCGTCGCGAGCCCGCCCACCATCACGAAGCGGACTGCCTCCCCGAGGAGTCGGCGAGCATCGCGCTGCCACGACTCCCGCATCCTCACCAGGACAAGGCTAGCAACCGGTCGGGCCGATCCGACCGGCGGGAAGCCGGACCGTGCACGGACCAGCCTGACGAAAGACAAGAGGCTCAGGGCGGCCACCTCTGACCATCCTGAGCCTCTTGCTGTGGTACCCCGTACGGGATTCGAACCCGTGCTTCCGGCGTGAGAGGCCAGCGTCCTGGGCCGCTAGACGAACGGGGCATGGTGCTCTGCGAGCAACTCGAGAACCTTATCGGACCCGGATGCTCGCACAAAATCGCAGGCCCGCACGCGGCGGGGAACTGCGATCTCGCTGGGATACTAGGACTCGAACCTAGACTAACTGGACCAGAACCAGTCGTGCTGCCAATTACACCATATCCCACTGACCAACTGAACTTAATCGGTCCGTGTTGCGCCCTCGCGCGAGGCGGTGGGCACGGTGGAGAACACTACACGCGACCGCTCGGAGCAACCAATTCGCCCACCCCCACAGGGATGTCGGTGGTGGTCCGCAGGCCGGTACGTCGCGCCACGACGAGCACCAGGCCGAGGTAGACCACCGACTGGGTGAGCGTGACCGGGATCGACCACCAGCTCCCGCCGGAGGGGTTCAACGAGGACGCCATGTCGCCGTACGCGAGCGCCAGCCCGAAGGCGAGCCAGTTGTTGAGCACGTGCATGGCGATGCCGGCCTCGAGGCCGCCGGTGAGCACCACGAGCAGGCCCGCCACGAGGCCGAACGCGAACCGGTCGAAGAACACCGGGGCGCTCTGCGCACCGTGGGCGAGCGCGAACAACAGCGCCGGGAACAGTACGGCGGCCCAGGGCCGCCCGAAGAGCCCGCCGAACGCCTGGGTGAGGTAGCCACGGAACGCGTACTCCTCCCCCGCGGCCTGCAACGGCGTGAGCAGCACCACGACCAGCACGAAGTCGCGGGTGGTCGAGGTGAAGTCGTTGAGATGTCCGCTCAGCTCGGTGCCCTCGCCCTGTGAGGGCACCAGGGCCGACACGACGAGCGTCGCGAGCAGCGCGACCATCGCGAGTCCGAAGCAGACCAGGAACCAGCGCCAGCGCAGCCGCGGTCGCACCGAGGCGACCCAGCCGGGCCGGAGCCCGTGGAGCACCCGGGTGAGCAGCCACACCACCGGGATCGCGCAGGCCAGCACCACATTGAGGTAGGCCAGGCCCAGCGGGGTCGGGTGGTCGAGGTCGAGCAACCTGTCGATGCCGTCGATCACGTCTCGACCGGCCAGCGCGAGGCCGAGCGCGAACGGCAGCTGCACCAGCACCGGGATGACGACGAGGAACGCCACGCCCAGCGTCAGGACTCCGAGGATCGGGCGCCAGGTCCCGGACCGGCCGCCCCGGTGGACGAGTGGGTACGAGCGGCCGTCCGGCTCCACGTCAGGCAAGAGCGCTCTGCAGCCGGTGCAGCGAGCGGTCGCGACCGAGCAGCTCCATGGACTCGAACAGCGGCGGGGAGATCCGGCGGCCCGTCACGGCCACCCGCACCGGCCCGAACGCGTTGCGTGGCTTGAGACCCATCCCCTCCACGAGCGCGGCCTGCAGGGCGTCCTGGATCGCGCCGGCCGACCACTCGGTCAAGCCCTCGAGCGCTTCCAGCGAGCGGCGTACGGCGGCCTGACCGTCCTCGCCCAGGAGCTTCTCCACGTCGGCCTCGTCGCGGGTGAAGGCCTCCTCGTCGACGAACAGGAAGCCGAGCATGTCCACGGACTCGGTGAGCTTGTTGATGCGCTCGGCCACGAGCGGCATCGCCAGCTCGAGCAGCTGGGTGTCGGCCGGGTTGACCGGGTCGGAGAGCACGCCGGCGTCCTTGAGGAACGGCAGCACCCGCTCGGTGATCTCGTCGAGCGAGAGCAGCCGCATGTGCGCGGAGTTGATCGCCTCGGCCTTCTTCAGGTCGAAGCGGGCCGGGTTGGGGTTGACGTCCTTGATGTCGAACGCCCCCACCATCTCCTCGAGGTCGAACACGTCACGGTCGGCGGCGATCGCCCAGCCCAGCAGCGCGAGGTAGTTCAGCAGGCCCTCGGGGAGGAAGCCCTGGTCGCGGTAGAGGAACAGGTGCGACTCCGGGTCGCGCTTGGAGAGCTTCTTGTTGCCCTCCCCCATCACGAACGGCAGGTGGCCGAACTCCGGCATCACCTTGCCGATGCCGAGCTCGATGAGCGCCTGGTGCAAGGGGATCTGGCGCGGGGTGCTCGAGAGCAGGTCCTCGCCGCGCAGCACGTGGGTGATCTCCATGAGCGCGTCGTCGACCGGGTTGACCAGTGTGTAGAGCGGGTCGCCGTTGGCACGGCACAGCGCGAAGTCGGGCACGAACTGGGTCTCGAACGTGATGTCCCCGCGCACCAGGTCGTGCCAGGTGATCGAGCCGTCGGGCATCCGGAACCGGACGACGGGCTCGCGACCGAGTGTGCGGAACGCCGCCACCTGCTCGTCGGTGAGGTCGCGGCAGAAGCCGTCGTACCCCATCACCTTGGAGCCGGAGGCCTTGCGGCGCGCGTCGACCTCCTCGGTGGTGCAGAAGCAGTCGTAGGTGTACGACGACTCCTCGAGCTTCGCGAGCACGTCGCGGTAGATGTCGCCGCGCTCGGACTGGAGGTAGGGCCCGTGCGGGCCGCCGACCTCGGGCCCCTCGTCCCAGTCGAGGCCGAGCCAGCGCATCGCGCCCAGCATTGCGTCGTAGGACTCCTGGGTGCTGCGCTCGCGGTCGGTGTCCTCGATGCGGAACACGAACGTCCCCTGGTGGTGGCGCGCGAACGCCCAGTTGTAGAGCGCCGTGCGCGCGAAGCCGACGTGCGGCGAGCCCGTCGGGGACGGGCAGAAGCGGACGCGGACCGCCCGGGAGGTCAGGGGGGTGCTCATCGCTGTGCCACCTTGTTCGTGAGGGTGCCGAGGCCGGCGATCGAGATCTCGACCTCGTCACCGACGTTCATGGGTCCGACACCCTCGGGGGTGCCGGTGAGGATCACGTCGCCGGGCAGCAACGTCATCACGCTGGAGACGTACGCGACCAGCGCCGGGATGTCGAAGACCAGGTCCGCGGTGGACCCGTCCTGCATGAGCTCGCCGTTGAGGTGGGTCTGCAGACGCCGGCCCTCGGCGAAGTCGTGCGGGTCCAGGTCGGTCTCGATCCACGGTCCGAGCGGGCAGAACGAGTCGAAGCCCTTGGCCCGGGTGAACTGGCCGTCGCGCTTCTGCAGGTCGCGAGCGGTCACGTCGTTGGCGATCGTGTAGCCGTGGATGACGTCTGTCGCCTGCTCGGGAGGTACGTCGCGGCAGATCCGGCCGATCACGACCGCGAGCTCGCCCTCGTAGTGGAGGTTCTGCGTCTGCGGCGGGTAGAAGATCGGGTCACCCGGGCCGACCACGCTGGTGTTCGGCTTGAGGAACATCAACGGCTCGGTCGGGACGTCGTTGCCCATCTCGGCCGCGTGGGCGGCGTAGTTGCGGCCGATCCCGACGACCTTGCTGCGCGGCAACACCGGCGCGAGCAGGCGCACGTCCTCGAGCCGGTGCTCCTGGTCGAGCAGCTTGATCCCGACGTACAGCGGGTCGCCGGCCAGCGCCACGACCACGCTGTCCGGGTCCGGCTGTCCGAACTCGTCCAGCTCGCCCGTGACCACGCCGTAGAGCGGGTCCTCGCCTGTGGTGAACCTTGCGATGCGCATTACCGGGGTCCCCGCGAAATCGTGGACGGAGGAGCGTAGCGGGGGAGGCCGCGATTTCGGGGGGTGGTCACCTGGCGAGCCTACCGAGCGCCCGGGGTCCCTCAGCCGCCGGTGAGGTGCAGCGTCGACACGAGCTGGGCCTTGATCTGTGCCGCGGTCCACGGGAACCGCACCCACCGCTCCTGGGAGAACAGCTTCGTCTGGTCGTCCGACCAGGGCGAGGCCGGGTCCTCGTACTGGCTGTAGGTGAGGATCGTGCGCGCCACCAGGTCCTTCTGGCCGCGGAACGCGATCGCCTGGATGTACGACGAGCCGCGGGTGACCGGGTCCAGGACGGGGTCGCCCAGCGTGCTGCTCACGGCGTTCGCGTCGCCGGACAGGTCGCCGAGGCCACCGCCGAGGGGCCAGCCGGCGGACCCGCGGTCGCCCGAGCGGTGGAGCTCGCCGTACGTCTTGTCCAGGCCGGGGTCCTTGTCGGTCACCCGCGTGATCGCGTCCTTCATGGCGTCGACGACGGGTTGCGCGGTCGACAGGCCGCGCGGCGTCGTGAGCGGCTGGTCGGCGTCGAACGGGACCGTCCAGAGGGCCAGCTTGCGCGCACCGGCGATCGCGACGAACTCCTCGAAGATCGCCGCGCCCGCCGACGACGTCGCGTCCGAGTGGCCGTCCCAGTCGTGCAGGACCTGGCACGCCGCGGTCAGGCCGGTGGCGGCGCAGACCTGGTCGAGCCGGCCGCCCGCGCGCGCCACCTCGGCGGCGTACACCCGGTTGGCGTGCTCGTGGGAGGCCAGCGTCGCCGGCGTCTCCTTGCCCACCTTCAGCCGGTCGCGCACGTAGGACATCACGACCTTGGTGCGCATGGTGCGCTCGCAGTCCTCGCAGCCGATGATGCGCGGGTAGCCGGTCAGGCGGACGTGGTCGTTGGGCGTCCAGTAGGAGTCGTTGGCGTTCATCACCCAGTCGCGGCGCACCACCTCGGGCAGGTGCGAGGGGCCGAGGATGCCCGGACGCTCGGCGTCCTTGTCGGTCCCCCACGCGCACGAGGTGCTCGCGCGGGTGCCGTCGAGCCCGGGCAGGCCGGACGCGGAGAAGATCAGGCCACCGGCGGAGGTCATGCAGCGGGAGGCCATGTCGTTCGTGACGTTCGGGGTGACCGCGTGGTCGGCGTACAGGACGTCGCCACTGCGGTCGGCGGCGATCGTGTTGACCCAGGGCATGCCTCCGCCCCGGTCCTGGCGGCGCAGCAGGTCACGCACCGAGTGCGCCATGTCCATCGAGAGGAACGTGTCGAACGTGCGCAGGTGCTCGGCGTTGGCGTCGCGGAACGCCCAGAAGCTGTCCTTGGTCCAGCCCATGAACAGGCTCGGCGCGTTCAGCACGTAGCCCTCGGGGGTGCGCCACAGGGTGCGGGTCACGGTGTCGACACCGCTGTCGGTGGCGACCTGGACCTCGACGTCGCGGCGTTCGAGCTGGGCGACCTGGCCACCGGCGGTGTGATAGCTGGTCGGGGTGCCGGCGGTCGTGTACTGGTACGGCGTGAACCGGTAGCCGGTCGACACGGTGTGGCTCCAGGCGACGTCCTTGTTGAACCCGATGTTGACGGCCGGGAACCCGGTCAGCGCCCCGCCGGCGACGTCCATCTTGCCGGGCACGGTCAGGTGCATCTGGGTGAAGCGGTAGCGACCCAGCCACGGGAAGTGCGGATTGCCGAGGATCATCCCGCGGCGCGTCGAGGTGTCGTCGCCGCCGACCGCGGTGGCGTTCGACCCGAACTCGTGGTCCGGCGCGAGTGCCTCACGCAGCGCGGCGCGGGTCGGCCTCGGGGCGGGCTTGGCGCCGGCGGCCGGAGGAGCGGCGCTGGTGATCTGGGGCAGCAGCCGGCTCGTGGAGGAGATCAGCTGGGCGAGGTAGAAGGCGTACCAGACGTCGGTGGTGGTGACATCGGGCTTGATCCACGCCGCGTCCGCGCACGCGGGGTCGGTGATCGGGTGGTGCCGCAGCCAGTCGTTGATGCCGGCGGTCTCGGCGACGACCATCGCCTTCGCCCGGGCGCTGGGGCCGGCCACCGGGTCGGTGAGGAGCTTCTCGACGACGCCCCGGTCGTGCAGGTCGGTGACGAGCGTGTCCCACTCGAGGTTGGTGGCGGAGCCACCGACGTTGTCCTGGTAGGTCGCGTCCGGGCCGTAGTACAGCGATCGCTGCCCGCGCGCGGTGAGCAGCGTGTCCATCAGGTTGCACGTCGCCTCGGCGGTGGTGATCCACCCCGCGCCGTACGCCACGCCCGCGAACGTGGTCGAGCGGATGTGCGGGATGCCGTGGTCGGTGATCTGGATCGTGACGTCGTACGCCGAGGTCCGGGCCGGCGGCGGCGCGGCCGCGTCGGCCGTGGTGACGACCGAGCTGACGACAGCCGTCGCCGGGGTCAGCAGGAGCAGGGACGCGAGGGCGACGACCACGCGGGGCGTGTGACGTGGGCCATACCGAAGTTGCACCCACGCAACCTAATGGTCACCTGCGGTTCCTGCGGGGTAATCGCCTCCCGAAACCCCGAAGAACTCCTCGAGCGTGCTGACGCCCGTCCGGTGCAGCTCGGCGGCCAGGGCGCGCCCCACGAACCGCAGGTGCCAGGGCTCGGGCGAGTAGCCGGTGATCGCGGTGGTGCCCGGCTGGTAGCGCACGATGAACCCGTAGTGCCACGACTCGCTCGCCAGCCACCGGCCCCCCGGGGTGTCGGCGAAGCACGCGTCGAAGTCGCACGAGGGGTCCGCCGGTGTCACGAGGTCGACCGCCAGCCCGGTCTGGTGCTCGCTGTAGCCGGCGCGGGCGGAGACCCGATCGGCCTCGGCGTCCCCGCGGCTGGCCGCCAGGTCCGCGTGCACGCCGAGCTGGTAGTCGTAGGAACGGAACGCACTGGCGATCTTGAAGCCCAGCCCCTCGGCGTCGGCGGTGGCGAGCAGCTGCTCCAGCGGTGCCGCAGCAGTGGTCGCCACCTGGTAGCCGCGCACGATCGAGACCTGCGGGCGGAAGTCGGTCGGGTCGATCGGGTGGGTCTTGTTCACGATCACCCAGATGCTGCTGGGGTCCGTGGTCGAGTGGGCATCGCGGACGAACTCCTGCCCCGGACCGGCCCGATGCCGTGGCGCCGCGGCACTCGTGGCGGTCGGTCCGACCGGTGGCACGGCCGCCCCGTCCGACAGGCTCTGCAGCAGCACACCGCCACCGAGGGCGACCACGGTCGAGACGGCGAGGACGGCGATCACGTTTCTTCCCACGCTCCGTTGACCGGTGCCGCCGATCGCCAGGTTGCACGGAGCCTCGTGCAACCGTTGTCGACGCCGCATCCGTCAGGTCAGTGAGAGGAGGTTCGCTTGCAGCCCACAGATCGCAACACCCGACGTGCCGACGAGTTCGTCGCCTTCACCCGCGACCACCGCCGCGACCTCATGCGGACCGCGACGCTGCTGTGTGCCGGTGACGACGCCCACGCCGAGGACCTGGTGCAGACCACGCTGACGCGTCTCTACCTGTCCTGGGGGCGGGTGCGCCGGGCCGACAGCCCGTTGGCCTACGCGCGCCGCAGCCTGACCCACGTGTTCATCGACGAGACCCGGCGCGCCCACCGGCGCCGCGAGACCACGATGGCCGACCCGTCCGGCGAGCTCACCGCCGAGCCCGCCGCACCCGGCGCCGACCCGGACCTCAGGGCTCTCGTCCTGGCCGCCCTGACCACGCTCGGGCCGCGCCAGCGAGCCGTCGTGGTGCTGCGGCACTGGCACGACCTCGACGTCACCGAGACCGCCCGGGTCCTCGGCTGCTCCCCCGGGACCGTGAAGTCCCAGAACGCACGAGCCCTCGCCCACCTGCGCGCCGTCCTGGGCGCCGCAGACCACCTGTTGCTGGAGGTATCCCCATGAGCCCGACCCACGACATCAAGCAGGCACTCGGAATGGTCGCCGAGACCGACCGCCCGGCGCCGACACTCGCCGAGGACCTGGCGCGCGCCCAGGGCGCGGCCCGTTCCCGCAACCGCCGGCGGTTCCGCGCCGGCCTCGCCGGCCTCGCGGTCACCACCGTGCTCGGCGTCGGCGTCGCGACCGTGCTGAACGACACCGACCAGCACACGACCCAGGTGTCGCCCGGTGGCGTGCAGCTCGTCGCGAAGCAGTTCGACGCCACGCCGTACACCTTCGACCTCACCCCGCGCGGCTGGTCGGTGCAGGGCCAGCGGCCGCAGACGGTCACCATCGCCCCCGACGACGGGTCGACCTCGGACAACCCCGACGACTTCGTGGGCAAGCTCGTGATCATGTTCGACGCCAACGAGCCCGACGGGCGCGAGGTCAACCGCGACGGCCGTGACTTCTGGGTCTACGACTCCGGTGAGGGCTACACGACGATGGCGACGCGCAGCCGGGCAGGCGAGCCCGCGGGCGTCGTGCGGATCCAGTACCCCGACGACGCCGGCTGGGACGAGGCATCGATGCTCGCGTTCCTGGGGAGCGTGCACGTCGGCGACTCCGCCGAGCTCGGCGTGGGCTGAACGACCTACCCTGATGCGGTGCAGGTGCAGGTGTTGGAGCGGGCTGAGTGGGCTGCGCGCGCCGCGGCCCACGAGGCCCGGGTCGACGCGTTCGTCGCACCGCACCTCGCCCGGCGCCGCGACCGGGTCAAGCACCCGGTGCACGACTTCCTGTTCACCTACTACGCCCAGCGCCCCGCGCAGCTGCGGCGCTGGCACCCGGGGTACGGCGTCCGGCTCGAGGACGCGCCGGAGTACGCCGGGCTCAAGGGGTACGCCGACGGCTCGGTCACCGCGGACCACGTCACGGCGCAGCGGCCGCTGATCGAGTCGCTGCGCCGGCTGCTCGGCGCGACCGCCGAACGGCCGGCGAACTTCGGCTGCTTCGGCATGCACGAGTGGGCGATGGTCTACCGGCTCTCCGAGGACGAGACCCGGCACTCCGCCTGGCCGCTCCGGCTCGGGGCCGCCGGCACGGACACGGTCGTCGAGACGCACCGCATCGCCTGCTCGCACTTCGACGCCTACCGGTTCTTCACCCCGGCGGCGGCCCCGCTGAACACCCTGAGCCCCACGTCGGCCGACCGTCCGGCGTACGAGCAGCCGGCCTGCCTGCACGCCGGCATGGACCTCTACAAGCACGCGTTCCGGCTGACCCCGATGATCAGCTCCGACCTCGTCGCGGACGCCTTCGAGCTGGCGCGGGACATCCGGGTCCTCGACATGCGGGCGGCGCCGTACGACCTCTCGGGCCTGGAGGACGGCGCGTTCGAGCCGGTCCGGGTCGAGACCCCCGCCGGCAAGGCGGAGTACGTCGAGGCGCAGCGCAGCTTCGCCGAGCGCGGTGCACCGCTGCGGGCCCGGCTGGTCGCGGAGTGCGAGCGCCTCCTCGCCGTCAGTTGAGCCTCAGATCTTCTTGGGCACGTTGCCGGTCAGGCCGAACATCCAGCGCATCGCCTTGTGACCTCCGTCGGCGGTGGCGCCGAACATGCACGGGCAGCCGCCGGGGATCACGGTCACGCCGTGCTCGCGGCCGTACGCCGCGGCCTTCTCCGAGACGCTCCCCTTGCCCGGGCCGCGGTGCATCCAGACCCGGGTGATGCCGAGGTCGACGCACTCGTGCATGGTCGCCTCGGCGGTCTCCGGACGGGTGCCGATCACGACCGCCTCGACGCCGCCTGGCACGGACTTGAGGTCCGGGTAGCACACGTCGCCCTCGGCACGCTCGGCGTTGGGGTTGATCGCCACGACGTCGTACCCGCGCTCGCGCAGGCGCTGGTAGACCGCGTTCGCGCCATGACCCTTCGCGGCGTGGGACACGCCGGTGACGGCGATCCGCTTGTGCGACAGGAACTCCTCTGCCGCCTCCTTCATCGGAATCACGAGACACCTCCGGACCGGGCGAGCGGGGCACTCGCCCACTGGCTTCCGATGCTGGTCGGCAGGAGCAGGCATGGCCAGAGGACAACGTCCCAGGTGACCTTAGGCCCTGCAAAGACCAAAGTGGCGGGCGTAGCGTCGCAGACATGGGAGCTCCCGAACCGCAGTGCCTGCTCCGCCCCGGTGACGCGTGCCGCCTGTGCCAGCCGGGGGCGCACGGACCCGAGGACTGCCAGCTCGTCGGGCTCGTGATGGACGACCCCGAGCTGCGGGCCCAGCTCGCCGAGATCCGCCGCGAGATGCTCGTCGGCTGAGCCGCGCGGTACCCGAGGCATCCTGGTCGGCACCTCAGGAGGATGGCTCACGACGGTGAGCCGACGAGGCTCGATGCATGACCACGCTGCAAGCCCCGGGCCTGTCCACTCCTGCCGCCACCACCGCCGTCGCTGCGGCCTCCCCGTGGCCCCGAGCGGCGGCTGCAGTGCCGATCGCGATCGGCTCCGGCGTCGTGCTCGGCGTCGGGGACCTGTGGTGGAACATCGATGCCCCCGGCCCGTGGGCCACCGTCGCGAACTCCAGCGCGGGGTGGGCGATCGCCGCCTTCGCGCTCGGCGCGTTCCTGACACTCGCGCTGCGCACCGGAGCCGTCGTCGCGGCCGCGGCCGGCGTCGCCATGCTCGCGGTCGCCGTCGAGGCCTACTACATCGCGGGCGTGGCCTGGCTCGGTGACGACCCGAGCATCGTCACCTCGCCCGTCGCGCACTACTGGCTGGTGCTCGCGGTCCTTGTCGGGTCGTCCCTGGGGGCGGCCGGTGCGTGGTCCGCGGGACCGTCCGCCCTCCTGGCCGTCGTGGGCACCGCCGTGGGTGCCGCGCTCCTGCTCGGCGACGCACTCCAGCTCTCCCAGCTGTCGTACGGCGAGGTGCCGCCCGAGGCCCGCATCCTCGGCGTCCTCGGCCTCCTCGTGCTCGTCGCGTCGCTGCGACGGCCGCTGGTCGCGATCGCGGCCGCCGTCCTGTCCGCTCCTCTCGCGGTCGCTGCCGCCGCCTGCTTCGTGGCGTCGGGCGTCTGGATGTGACGGGTCAGCTCGGCCGCCGCACACCGCTGTCCGCGACGAGTCCGAAGAGGGCACCGTCGGGATCGACGAGCGCGTCGAGCACATCCGGCGCGACCGTGGCGCCGAGCTCGATGGCGTGTCGCGTGGCACGAGCGACGTCGGCGACGTGGAAGCTCACGATCCAGGGCGACGGATACCGGCCGGGCACAGCGGCGGACGCTCGCTCGGCCGGTTGCCAGCCGAAGACCCGCGTCAGGAACTCGACGTGGAGGTCGGCGCACGAGGAGTGCAGCTCGGCGGTTGCCAAGGTGCCGTGCTCGCCGGACCGCACGGTCCCCGCGTGACCCAGAGGCTGCCACAGCGACAGCGGGGCGCCTGCCGGATCGCGCAGCACGGCCGCGACGCCCGCGTCGCCTGCCTGCGCTGGTGGCACAAGCACGGTCGCGCCCGCGGCCACTGCCGCCGTGGCGGCCGCGTCGATGTCCGGCGTGTGGAGGTAGACGCTCCAGTACGGCGCGCCGGGATCCTCGGCGGGGCCGAGCGCGGCGACGAGCTCGTCGTCGAGCCCGGCAAGGCGATAGCCGTCGCTGTCGGGCGGTCGCACCGTCCAGCCGAGCAGCGAGGCGTAGAACGCAGCGCTGCGTTCGACGTGGGGCGTGCCGAGGTCGACCCAGCAAGGATCGCCCTCGGCGAACCCAGCGGGAGAGTGGGGCTCGCCCGGTGGCATCGCCTCACTCCGCCGCGTCGTGGTGGCGCGCGGTCTCGTCGGTCGCGGCCTCGATGGTCGCGGCCATCAGCTGGTCACCGGTCCATGCGCGGCCCCCGATCCCCCATGCCCCGTCGAGGGCGTTGAGGATGTTCACCCAGACGTCGTCCGGCGAGTGCCCCGGCTCTGACAGCTCCAGGACGATGTCGGTGGCGGCCGCGATGAAGGAGGCGCGCGCCTCGAGCGTGGGCAGGCCGATGTTCGGCAGCTTGAGCTCGACCATGACGATCGGCCGGTTGACGCCGCCCCCATAGATGTCCGCCGGGTCCAGGACGTGCACGGTCCCACCGACCAATGGCGTGAAGAACGGGTTGCCGGTCGCACCGCTCTCGTCGATCAGGGCTGCAGTCAGACGAGGAAGGACCTCCCGTTGACCCATCGGCGTGAGGACCCCCCTCGGGGCGGTGACAGTGATGGGCATGGGAGGCTCCTTCGCTCGCACTAGGACGGTCGTACTAGTGCCGGGCTCACCATGGAATAGGATGAGCGTCCTAGTCAAGAGGGGAGCCACGAGAGATGAACCCTGCAGCCGACACACGCTCCCGGATGGTCACGGCCGCCATCGAGGCGCTCCAACGTCGTGGGGTGGCGGGCATGTCGTTCAGCGAGGTGCTCGCCTCGAGCTCGGCAGCCCGCGGCGCGATCTACCACCACTTCCCGGGTGGCAAGGCGGAGCTGGTGACCGAGGCCGCCACCGTCAACGGGCAGCAGGCGCGCGACGCCTTCGCGGCGTTGCCCGCGGAGAGCCCAGCCGGCGTCGTGCGCGCGTTCCTCTCAGCGGTGCGTCCCGTGGTCGCCGCGAGTGCCGCCGGCGGCGGTTGCGCCGTAGCCGCGGTCACGGTCGACACCGACCCGCACACCGATGCGCTCCGCGCGGTCGCGGCAACGGCGTTCGACTCCTGGACGGCCGCGATCGCCGGCCGGCTCGTCGAGTCGGGCATGGCCCGCAGGAGAGCCAAGGACCTCGCGACGACGCTCGTCGTCCTCTTGGAGGGGGCCCACATCCTCTGCCGGGCCGCCCAGTCCCTGGAGCCGTTCGAACGCACCGCACGCACGGCCCTCCGGCTGGTCGCCTAGTTTGAGCGGGTGTTTCCTGGTCACTCCGTGCTGCAGGTGCCGGTGCCGCAACTGGAGGGCTTCGTGCGGGCGCGCACGATCCACTACGACCGGAGCTACCTGTCGGCGGACTCGGCGTATGTGCACGCGCACGTGACCGCCCTCGGACCGTTCGCCCCCGAGCTCACCGACGACCTCCAGCGGCGGGTGGCGGCGATCGCGGCGGAGACCCCGGCGTTCGACTTCGTACTCGGACAGATCGCGACGTTCCAGGACGGGATCATCCACCTCGTGCCCGAGCCCGACGAGCCGTTCCGCAAGCTCACGGCCCGGCTCAGCGCGGAGTTCCCCGAGCACCCGCCGTACGAAGGCCGGTACGGCGACGTCGCACCGCACCTCACCCTCGACCTGCGATCCGCTGACGTCACCGAGGCCTCGACAAGCGCGCTGCTCGAGGGCGTCCTGCCCGCTCGCTGCCGAGCGACCCGGCTCGACCTCGCGTGGTACGAGCCGAGAGCGACGGGACTGCGTCTGTCGTGGCCCTTGGGTCCCTGAGCACCAGCACGCCGCCGGGCCGTGCGACGGGAGCCCAACCGGCGTGGCAAGGCTCGATGCTCGACATGGTCGTTTAGGGCGCGGCGTGCGGGCGATCCGCGGTACGTTGCGCGGTGCCGGTTCGCGGCCCATGCCCTCACAGGAGATCCCATGCCCCACGACCCGAGCCAGTCGAGCATCGCCCGGCCCTTCACCCGTCAATCCACCGTGCTCGAGCTGGCGACGACACTGCCCGGGCGCGCGTTCAAGGCGATGATCGTGCGCCAGCTCCCTCCGGTCGCCACCGAGAAGGAGCGTCAGGAGCTGGAGGACCTCACCGTCGGTCTTCCGATGGAGACCTTGGTCGAGCTGTCCGAGGGCAAGCTCACCTGGGGGATCGCCGACTCCGTCATCGATCTGGCGAATCGCAGGCCACACCGTCTGATCCCTCGTGTCGCCGGCGCGGGCGCCGGCGCCGTGAAGAAGGCCACGCGCGCAGTTCGCCGCTGACGGCGCGCACGATCGCAGGTCACCACCTCGAACGGCGGCGCGCCTTCCGCTGCGCTCGTGCCGCGATCAGCAGAGAGGACCATGCCGGGAGCCAGCCTCAGGTCAGCCGACGAGTGCCCAGTGGCCTTCCCAGAGTTGTTGGTAGGCGCCGCGGCGCAGTCCGAGGACGGGTGGGGCGGTGGAGGGGTAGGTGTGTCCGGTCGGGGTGGTGGTCTCGACGGTGTGCCCGGGGCCGGGGCCGGGGCTGGGTCTGGCTCGCCAGCCGACCGCCTGTTTGGCGTGGTTGCAGGCCTCGCAGAGACCTTGGGCGTCCTCGGAGTCGGTGGTCCCGGTCAGGGCGTGGTCGGTGACGTGGTCACCGTGGCGGATCGGGGCCCCGCACCAGGGGGTGCGGCACCACTGGTCGCGGTAGCGGATGTAGCGGGCGAGGTTGTCGCGCAGCAGCCGCTGGCGGGAGTCCATCGCGACCAGTTCACCGGTGGCCGGGCTGGTGAACAACCGGCGCAACCACACCCGGGTCTCCGCATCCCCCGCGGCGAGCACCAGGTCACGCGCCAAGCCGGCCGGGATGGGGCCGTGGTCGAGGATCGCGGCGTCGTCATGCGCGCCGGCCAGCAGCGCCCGATCGGTCATCACCAGGCCGATCGACACCGGCACCACGGGCTGCCCCGACTCATCGACGGAGCCGGTGACCCGGGCGACCAGGGTGTCGGCCATGACCTGGCCCCGTGACCGCGGGTCACCGGTCGCGACCCCGGTGTCGGCCTCGGCCTTCAACGACGCGTAGCAGGCCACGGCCTGGGCGACCGGGAGCAGCACGGTCAGGTAGGCCATCGTGTCCGGCGCCGGCCGCACGGTGACACACCGCTCGGCCTCCGCGCGACGACGCCGCTCGGCCACCGACGCGGGGTCGAGGCGGGCAGCGAGCTTGCGCAGCTCGGCCAGCACGACCCGGTCGGAGTAGCCCTCCAAGGCCTCCGGGTCCCCCGCGATGGCCCGGTCCACGCTCCGGCGGTCCTCCAGCGACAGGCACGCGGTCTCCCGGGCGATGATC
This sequence comes from Nocardia sp. 149-1B, assembly GCF_057747975.1. Taxonomy (NCBI): domain Bacteria; kingdom Bacillati; phylum Actinomycetota; class Actinomycetes; order Mycobacteriales; family Nocardiaceae; genus Nocardia; species Nocardia sp. 149-1B. Next base: position 1,436,871 of record NZ_CM173233.1, on the reverse strand, counting down.
ATCACTCGCCATTCGGTGATCCGGCCCGCCGCGAACGCCGCACGGGTGCAGGGCAGCTCACGGTCGAGCACCGTGGCCAACGCCAGGTGCTGACGCCCTCGGTGCGGCGACTCCCGCCGCGCCAACGCCACCTGCTCCGCGATCCCCCGCCCCTGCCGCGCCGCCGGCTCACCATGCTCGGCCGCCCGCGCCCGCTGGGAGGCGTCCAGCGCAGCGGCCAACCGGGCCTGCCGCGCCTCGGCCGCGCACTTGAGGACCTCGAGCTCACGGATCTGGTCGATCTTCTCGGCGTCGTCTTCGGTCACCTCGGCGCACACGAGCCCCGCGACCAACCCCGCAACGGCGGCGTCCGGAGCACCCGAGAGATCGAACATGTGTTTGATTCTATGTCCGGAGGTTTCCGGAGTCAATGCTGCAGGTCGGTTGTGGACAGAGGTTTCGAGGCGAGCCTCGCTCGCACCTCAGCACGATGGGGGTGAGCACCGTTAGCGTGAGGCCATGCGCCTCGGACGCCTCGCCGCAACCCTTCTCGCTCTCGCGATGGTCGTCACGCTGGCCGGTTCGGCCGGCGCCCGCGACCCGCGCTGGGTCTTCTACACCAAGGACAAGACCTACTACACGTCCCCGTGGTTCGGCGGCGCCCACCGGATCATGGTGCCGTTCGGCTGCACGAGCGCGCCCTACTACTCCCCCGACCCGCGCTGCCGCGACGGCCACGGCTTCCACCACGGCCTCGACATCGCGATGCCGTGCGGCACCCCGCTGTACGCCGCGGTCCGGCTGCGGGTGATGCCGCACGAGGCCCTCGGCCCGGCGTACGGCGACAACCCGGTGCTGCTGCGCAACCGCAAGCGCGGGTTCGACCTCGTCATCGGCCACACCCGCAAGGTCTACGTCGAGCCCGGCGACATGGTGGCCAAGGGCACGATGTTCGCGCGCGCCAACGACCGGGGCGCCCCCGACGGCTGCCACCTGCACTTCGAGAAGCGCGCCGTCGGCGGCGGTCTCTCCACCGCGGTCAAGCCACGCGAGCTGCTCGCGTTGACTCCACGAGTGGAGCCGCAGTGACCGACGACCGCGTGCTCGGAGCGTTCCTCACCGACGACGGCCGGCTGCACACGATCCCGTCCAGGCGCGCCAAGCTGCTGGTCGTGCTCGACCACCTCGCCCAGACCTTCGAGCCCGGCGAGCGCTACCCCGAGACCGAGGTCAACGAGATCCTGCAGCGCTTCCACCCCGACCACGCCGCCCTGCGTCGCTACCTGGTGGAGAACCTCTTCCTCACCCGCGAGGACGGCGTCTACTGGCGCAGCGGCGGGACGGTGGCGGTGTGAGCGAGCAGCACCTGCGCGACCTCGACTGGTACGGCGAGGACCTCGGCGCGGTGTCGTACACCGACGTCACGTTCACCGAGGTCGACCTGACCGAGGTCGTCACAAAGGGCGCGACGTTCGAGCGCTGCACGTTCCACAACTGCCGCTTCAACTCCTCCACCCACGTGACGACGGCGTTCGTGGCGTGCGACTTCCGGCGCACCAGCTTCTTCGACGCGATGCTCGACGGCTGCAAGCTCACCGGCTCGACGTTCTCCGAGTGCACGATGCGACCGCTGGCTGTGCGCGGCGGCCAGTGGTTCGGGGTCAGCCTGCGCGGCACCAACCTGGCCGGTCTCGACCTCGCCGACCTCGACCTGCGCGAGGCGGACCTGTCCATGTGCGACCTCACCGGCAGCTCCCTGCGCGGCGCCCGGCTGGCAGGGGTGACCCTGCGCGAGACCAACCTCGCGAGTGCCGACCTGCGCGGCGCCGACCTCAGCGGCGTCGACCTGACCGTCGCCCGCCTCAAGGACACCCGGCTCGACCTCGCCGGGGCCGTCCAGCTCGCGGAGCTGCACGGCGCGATCGTGGAGCCCTAGCTAGCCGACGCGCTGGCGCAGCCGGATCCCGTCGAGCACGAGCCCGAGGCCGACGCCGAAGTCCGAGGACTCGCGCGGCTGGTCGTCGATCGCGCCCGCCGACCCCGCCTGCAGGTGGGTCTGCTCGTCGACCACGTGGCCGAACACGAAGTGCAGCAGCGTGCGCGCGGCCGTCGGCACCAGGTCGGGGTCGAGTCCTCCGTCGGTCAGGGACGCGACCAGCTCGTCGTACGGACCGGTGGCGCCGAGCCCGAAGGAGTACGCCGTGGCCACCAGCTCGGCGCCGTCGCGGTAGGCCAGCATCGCGTCGCGCAGCTCACCGCACACGGTGGCGACCCGGTCGTCCCAGGCGGCGAGGCGGGCCCCGTGCGCACCGCGGGCGAGGATCTCGTCGGCCACCGCGGCCAACAGGAGCTGCTTGTTGGCGAAGTGGTGGTAGAGCGCGCTGGGCTGGACCCCGAGCTCGGAGCCGAGCCGCCGCATGGTCAGGTCGGCCAGTCCGTAGGCGTCCAGCACCCCGACCGCCCGGTCGACCACATCCGCGCGGTGGTAGCGCATGTCACACCTCTCCTGGTCCACTGGGGGCCGATGGTCCGTTGACCGGCCCGCAGGCTGCAGCCTAACCTGAACGCCGTTCACCTGACCACCGTTCAGGTACGTGACCGAAGGATCAGAGCATGACCATGGCCGAGACCGCCGACAACCCGACACTCGACGAGGCTCCCGCGCGCCGCCGCTCCTCGACCACCGACATCGCGCTGATCGCGGCCTTCGCCGCGCTCATCTCGGCCTGCGCCTACATCGGCGGCATCCCCGTCGGCGGCGGCCAGGTCGCGATCACCCTGCAGACCTTCGGCGTGATGCTCGCCGGTGCCTTGCTCGGCCCCTGGCGCGGATTCCTCGCCGTGAGCCTCTACCTCGGCCTCGGCGCGGCCGGACTGCCGGTGTTCTCCGACCACAGCTCGGGCCTGGGCAGCTTCAGCAGCATCAGCGCGGGCTACCTCTGGTCGTTCCCGGTCGCCGCACTGCTGACCGGGTTCCTGGTGCAGTACGTCGCCCGGTCCTACCGGACCATCGCACTCTGGGTGTTCCTGTGCGCGGTGCCCGGGATGGTCGTCAACCACCTCGCCGGCGTCTACGGCATGAAGGTCTTCTCCGACATCTCCTGGCAGACGGCCTTCACCTGGGATGCGCCGTTCTGGCTCGGCGACGTGGTGAAGATCCTCGTCGTCGCACTCGTGGCCGCCGAGGTGCACAAGGCGTTCCCACAGCTGCTGAAGCGCAGCTGACGGCGTCGTGCCGATCGTCTTCGATGCCGCCGGCCTGACCGTCGAAGCTCCGGACGGCTCCCGGGTCGTCCTCGAGCCGACGACGGTCGAGCTCGTCGAACGGCGGATCGGCGTGATCGGGGCGAACGGCTCCGGCAAGTCCACGCTCGCCCGGATGATCAACGGCCTGGTCGCCCCGTCGACGGGCCGGGTGCTCGTCGACGGGTACGACGCCACCCGCCAGGGCCGAGAGGTCCGGCGCCGGGTCGGGTTCTGCTTCACCGACCCAGCAGCCCAGCTGGTGATGCCCACCTGCGTCGAGGATGTCGAGCTGTCGCTGCGGCGTACCGTCAAGGACGCCCGGCAGCGTCGAGAGCGCGCCCTCGAGGTGCTCGCCCGCAACGGGCTCGCGGAGCACGCCGACGTCAGCGTGCACGCACTCTCCGGCGGCCAGAAGCAGCTGCTGGCCCTCGCGGGCGTGCTCGCGGTCGAGCCGGCGGTGCTCGTCGCCGACGAACCGACGACGCTGCTCGACCTGGCCAACACGAGGCGGGTGGCCGACCTGCTCTTCGGGCTCGACCAGCAGCTGGTGCTCGTCACCCACGACCTCGACCTGGCCCGGCGCTGCGACCGGGTGCTGGTGGTCGCCGGCGCCGCCGTGACGTACGACGGCCCTGCCGACGCGGCCGTCGACCACTACCTCGCGAGCGTGCCGGCGTGAGCAACCCGCTGCTGGTCGGCGTCTACCAGCCGGGGACCTCCCTGCTGCATCGGCTGCCGGTCGGCGCGAAGCTCGGCGGCCTCGCTGCACTCTCCATGGCGATCGTGATCGTGCGCGACGCCCGAGCGGCCGTCGCGTTCCTGGCCGTCGCGCTGGCACTCGCGATGGTCGGCCGCATCGGCCTCCGCATGCTGGTGCGGACGACACGCAGCGTGCTCCTCATCGCCGTGATCGCCGGGGCCCTGCAGTGGTGGGTCAGCGGGCCGGCGAAGGCCGTCGAGACCCTGCTCGACCTCATCTCCCTCGCGCTCGCCGCGATCGCGGTCTCGGCGACGACGCCGGTCAACGCCATCCTCGACGCTCTCGTGCGCTGGATCTCCCCGCTGCGCCGGCTCGGCGTCGACCCCGACCGGGTGGCGCTGACCATCGGCCTGGCCGTCCAGGCCCTGCCGGGCACGGTCGCCCTCGCGCTCGAGACCCGCGACGCGGCCCGTGCTCGCGGGCTGGGCCGGCACCCGCGCGCCTACCTCACGCCGTTCGTGATCCGCGTGGTCGCCCGGGCCCACGAGACCGGCGACGCGCTGCACGCTCGCGGCGTCGGCGACGACTAGCTCGACCGGTCAGCGGCTGCGCACCTTCACGCAGCACAGCCCCTCCTCGGGCTCGAGCACCGCGCCCAGCGAGTCGCAGCCCAGGCCCTCGAGCACGCCACCGACCAGCCCGAGGTTCATCCCGCACACGAGCTCGACGTGGTCGCGCGCGAGCCGGTCGAACGGGCAGTTGGACAAGCAGAGGGTGTCGTCGCGGCGATGCGGCTCGTAGCCCTGCTCGGCGAGCACCTCCGCGGTCCGGTCGAGCTCGCCCTCGGCGCGCGGCGCGGCCGCCTCGGCCATCACCCGGCCACGCTCTCCCGCGACGGTCACCACCGCGCGTTGCACCGGGACGCCGGCGCGGGTCGACTCCTCGATCGCGGCGGCCAGTACGTCGCCCACGAGGTCGTAGTGGCGCGAGGGCAGCGACACCGAGACCTCACGGTCCGAGCGCCGGTAGAGCTTGGCCGGCCGGCCCGCCCCCGGCCCGCTGCGCCCCGACAGCCGTCGGTACTCCACCTCGAGCAGGCCCTCCTCGACCAGGCGGTCGAGGTGGAACTTCGCGGAGTGCAGCGGCAGCTCGCACGCGGCCGCGGCCTGCTCGCGGCTCACCGGCTCGGGCTGCTGGGCGGCGTACAGGTAGAGGGCACGCCGTGCGGGCTCGACCAGCGCACCGACCCCGCTCACCGCGGCTTCGAAGTCCTCGCTCACGAGCCGACCCTATCTCTAAAGGATTGATTCATTGACAAAAGAAGGGTCGCATCTCTAACGTCAAAACAACAGTCCTTTAGAGATGGAGCCTCCGATGACGACCACCCACACCCCCTCCGCCACCACACCGACCACGACCGACCGCGGGGCGGAGCGCGCGTACCTCCTGCTGCGCACGGTCTTCACGATCGCCCCGATCGCGTTCGGCCTCGACAAGTTCGCCGGGCTGCTGACCGACTGGGACCACTACCTCGCTCCCTGGATCAACGACCTGGTGCCCGGCTCGGCGCACGACGCGATGCTGCTCGTCGGTGTCATCGAGGTCGTCGCCGGCGTCCTGGTGGCCCTCGCACCGCGCATCGGCGGGTACGTCGTGGCCCTGTGGCTCGCCGGGATCATCGTCGACCTCGTGTCGATGCACGACTACTACGACATCGCGCTGCGCGACTTCGGGCTCCTCGTCGGCGCCCTCGCGCTCGCCCAGCTCGCCACCACCCACGCCCGCCGCGGCGGGATCCTGCGATGAGCAGCGCCGCCCACGAGGCGCGCGCCCGGTGGCGGCCGCGGGTCGCCCACGCGGCGGGCGCGGTCGACCTGGTCGCCGCCGAAGCCGCGGCCGCCGACCTGCTGCGCGCGCTCGGCCTCGACATCGAGACCGACGAGATGGTCGAGACCCCGCGCCGGCTGGCCGCGGCGTACCACGAGCTGGTCACCGGCCCCGACGTGGACCTCACGACGTTCCCCAACACCGAGGGGTACGACGAGCTCGTGCTCGTGGCCAACATCCCGGTGCGCTCGATCTGCGAGCACCACATGCTGCCGTTCGTGGGCGTCGCACACGTCGGCTACCTGCCCGACGAGCGCATCCTGGGCCTCTCGAAGTTCGCGCGGTTGGTGGACCTCGTGGCCCGCCGGCCCCAGACCCAGGAGCGCCTGACCACGCAGGTCGCCGAGCAGCTGACCACCCACCTGCAGCCGCGCGGCGTCGGCGTCGTGATCGAGGCCGAGCACACCTGCATGAGCCTGCGCGGCGCCCGCGCCCAGGGCACCCGCACGGTCACGTCAGCGCTGCGCGGGACGCTCCGCGACCCTGCCGCGCGCGCGGAGTTCCTCTCGCTCACCCGCGAGCAGGGCGGCCGGCCGTGAGCGCCCCGGTCGTCATCGTCGGCGGCGGCCTGACGGCGGCCACCGCCGCGGCCACGCTGCGCGATTCGGCGTACGACGGCGAGCTGGTCGTCTATGCCGCCGAGCCACACCTGCCCTACGAGCGGCCGGCCCTGTCGAAGGGCTACCTCGCCGGCGACAACGACGAGGACAGCCTGCTCGTGCACCCACCGTCGTGGTACGCCGAGCACGACGTCGAGGTGCGCACGGGCTGCCGCGTCGACTCGATCGACCCCGGGGAGCACACGGTCACGGCCGACGGCTCGACCCAGCCCTTCAGCAAGCTCCTGCTCGCCACCGGTGCCACCCCTCGGCACCTCCGGGCGGCCGACGAGAGCGGCGCCCCGGTGGCCTACCTGCGCACCCGGGAGGACAGCGACCGGATCCGCTCGGCTCTGGCGCCCGGGCGCCGGATCGCGGTTCTCGGCGGCGGGTTCCTCGGACTCGAGGTCGCTGCCGCCGCACGCACTGCCGGGGCGGAGGTCACCGTGCTCGAGTCGCTGGACCTTCCGCTGCTGCGGGTCCTCGGGCCCGAGGTGGGTGCGGTCTTCGCCGACCTGCACCGCCAGCACGGCGTCGACCTCCGTCTCGGCGCGCACGTCAGCGCGATCGAGCCGGACGGCCGACGGGCCAGGCTGCGCGTCGCCGGCTCGCCCGAGGTGGTCGCCGACCTGCTGGTCGTCGGGATCGGCGCCGCCCCGGACGTGGCGCTCGCCGAGGCGGCCGGGCTCACGGTCGACGACGGCATCGTGGTCGACGAGCGGATGCGCACCTCGCACCCCGACGTCCTCGCCGCCGGCGACGTGGCCCGGGCCCACCACCCGGTGCTTGGCCGGTCGATCCGGGTCGAGCACTGGGACAACGCGATCCGGCAGGGCCGGGTCGCCGGCCACACGATGGCCGGGGTCGACGACGAGGCGCGGGACCTGCCGTACTTCTTCACCGACCAGTACGACCTCGGCATGGAGTACGTCGGCAACGTCGGCTCGGACGGCTACGACGAGGTGGTGCTGCGCGGCGACGTCCCCGGGCGGGTCTTCCGGGCCTTCTGGGTCGCCGGCGGGACCGTCGTGGCCGCCATGCACGTCAACGACTGGTCGGCGAGCGAGTCGTTGCGTGCCGCGGTCGGCGCGCCGGTGCCCGACCTGGTGTGACGACCAGGCGGCCCGCGTCAGCGCGGGAAGAGCGGATGCGCGGGTTGGCAGACCGTGCCCTCGGCGGGCAGCTGACCGTCCACCAGGTAGGCCGCATAGGCGCGGCCGATGCAGGACCCCGAGCCAAGAGCCCCGTGACCGTACTCGTCGAGCTCGAGCAGCCGGGACCCGCCGAGGAGCTGGTGGACCGCCCTGGCGCCGGCGATCGGCGTCGCCGGGTCGTAGGTGTTGCCGACCACGAGCACCGGCGCGGAGGGAGTGACGGCGTAGGAGCCGGTGAAGCGGTCCGCCTTGGCCTGCTCCGGCCACCCGGCGCACACGCTCGACATCCAGGTCCAGACCGAGCCGAACCCGGGGGCCTCCCGGTCGGCCCACCGGGCCGCCGCGGCCCACCGGCTCGGGTCGGACGGGTTGTCGGTGTCGGCGCAGGCCACCCCGGCGAACGAGTTCATCGTCGTCCCGTAGCCGGCGTACGGACCGGGCAAGGACCCCCGTGAGCCGGCGCTGCGCGCCGCGCGACGCCACGATTCGGCCCGCACGGTCGGGCCGCCGTGGCGCATGGCGTCGTGGAGCTTCCCGAGGTGACGCATCAGCGACCGGACACCCTGGCGGGAGTAGAGGTCGCCGGTCGTGGCGCCCATCAGGTCGGGGTAGCGGATGCCCTGGAAGGGGCCGCGTTGGAGGCGATCGACGATCTGGCGCCAGACGCCGAGGGCGTGGCCGGCGATGGCACAGCGGCGCGGTCCCGCCGCGTCGCAGGCCCTGAACGCGGCGCGCAGCTCCGTCCACGAGCCGCGGTGGCTCCCCACCCGTTCCGAGAACGGCAGGCCGGTCTCACCGGGTCGACCCGTCGACCAGGAGACCGGGTCGAGGACGCCGTCGAGGATCATCGCGCGGAGGTGGTCGGGGAACATCGCGGCGTAGGTGCTGCCGAGCTGGGTGCCGTAGGAGATGCCGTAGTAGGTGAGCAGGTCGTCGCCGAGCGCCGCTCGGACCAGGTCCATGTCGCGCGCGGTGTCGGCGGTGGTCATGTGGTCGACGACCGGGTCGGGGTGCTCGCTGCAGGCGGTGCGCTCCCACCGGTCGCTCGCGAGCTGGGCACGCACCTCGCGTGGCGAGGTCGGGAACGCCGAGCGCGGCGCCCGGGGCCGGGGGGCGGGGTTGTGGCAGCGCGCCGGCGCGCTCCGTCCCACACCGCGCGGGTCGATGCCGACGATGTCGAAGCGCTGCGCGACGACCGGGGGCACGAGGTGGCCGAACTCGACGGCGAACGACGTCGACTGGCCGCCGGGGCCGCCGGGGTTGACGAAGAGCGTCCCGATCCGCTGGGCGGGGTCGGTGGCCGGCACCCGCACGAGGTCGAGCTGGAGGGTCGGTCCGGTCGGGTCGTCGTAGTCGAGCGGGACCGCGGCGGTGCCGCACTGAGCGACCACCCCGTCGGGCACGGAGTCGGAGGGGCACGCCTGCCAGCTGATGACGGGCACCGGGACGGCCGGGTCGGCGAGCGCCGGGGCTCCGGCAGGGACGAGGCCCAGCCCGAGGGCGAGGCCGGCGGCGAGGAGAGCGGGGACACCCGAGAGCGACGGCACGACAGCACCCTACGGCGGCCCGGGGACGACCGCAGGAGCTGCGGCGTCAGCCGGCGTAGGGCACTTCCGAGCGCCAGTCGGCCTCGTCCTGGCGGGCGGCGCCGAGGATCGCCTCGGCGACGCGGTCGGGGGTGAACGCCCCCTCTCTCGCGAGCGTGCCGCGCACGGTGACCGAGACGGCGCGGATGCCGGCGGGGGCCAGCGTCGCGTCGAGGCTGTGCACGAGGTTGCGCAGACCGGCCTTCTGCACCCCCAGCGACGCCGCACGGTGGGACGGCTGGTCGGCAGCCATGCTGCCGGTGGCGGTCACCCTCCCGCCGGCGGACATGAACGGTCGGGCCGCTTGAACGGCCACGAGCAGCGCACCGACGCCGAGGGTCACGTCCTCGAGCAGCTCGGGCACGGACAGCTCCAACGGGTCCTTCTCGCGGTAGGCGCTGGGGTTGAAGTGCAGGACGTCGATCCGTCCGGTGTGCTCGCCGAACCTCCGGATCGCCGCGGTCGCGGCCTCGGCGTCGGTGAGGTCGGCCACCGCGTGGCCGACGGTGGCGCCCAGCTGCTCGAGCTGGCCGGCCAGCGCGAGGAGCTGCTCCTCGTCGATGCCGAGCAGCGCGACGTCGTACCCCTCCCGCGCGAATGCGCGTGCCACCGAGCCGCTCACACCCGGGCCCGCACCCACGACGACGATCACCGGCCGGCTCATGGGCTCAGCGTACGGCGGTCACCAGACGTCGCCGTCGCGCCAGTCACAGGCGATCGGCGCGTCGAGGTCCAGCGGCGCGGAGCCGGGCAGCACGTAGATCGAGCCGTCGTCCTCGGGCGTCGCGACCAGCCCGTCGACCGTCACCACGTGCGAGGGCCCGCGCCACAGCTGCCACCCGCGGGCGACATAGACCGGGACCCCGAGCTGCGAGGCACTGAGGGCGAGCAGGTCGTACGCCGGCGCGAGCTCTTCCAACGAGGCCATCACCGCCGAGGCGAGTCCGCGGCGCCGCGCGTCGGGGTGCACGGCGACGGCCTCGACGTAGCCGCAGCGCAGCGACCGATCACCCAGGAGCAGCCGCCGCATGATGAGGGCGGCGTGGGCCAGCACGCGGCCGTCGTCGACCACCAGCGCGTGCATCCCGCCGAGCGCGTGCGACCAGTCGTGGTCGCTGAAGTCGTCGCCGAACGCGACATCCACGAGCGCCCGGACGCCGACGCGCTCGGTCTCGCTCAGCTCGGCGGTGTGGCAGCGGCGCAGCACGACCTGACCCTCCCACAGCGCCGCGCTCCGGACGGGTAGCGGGCCGGCCTCGGACCCCGGCCCGACACCCGGTCCACCCGCCAGCGTCTCGCTGGGCGGAGTGGCCGCGCAGAGGACAAGGGCCCGTCCCTCAGGACTCGCGACCTGGAGGCGATCACCAGCCCGGTGGCCGCCGGTCGGCCCACGGCGCGGCCGCCTCCACCTGCGCGGCCAGCGCGAGCAGCAGCTCCTCCTCCGCCGGCCGGGCGGCGAGCATCACGCCGACCGGCAGCCCCTCGGGCGTCCAGTGCAGCGGGAGGGAGACGGCCGGCATCCCGGTCACGTTCCACGCGGAGGTCCAGGGGGTGAACGCCTTCTGGGCCGAGAAGTCCGTGGCCGGGTCCTCGTCGTCGCGCATCGCGCCGACCGGCACGGGCGGAGTCGCGAGGGTCGGGGTGAGCACGGCGTCGTACGCCGCGAGCGCGGTGAGCGCGTCGGCCGCGTGCCGGCGCATCGCGCCGATCGCGAGGCCGAACTCCGGGCCGTTGACCTCACGGCCGGCGGCGGCGAGCCAGCGGGTCAGCGGCCGCAGCAGGTGCTCGCGCTCCGGGGGCACGACCGACATGGCGGTGAGCACCGCCCAACAGACCTCGAAGACGGGCACCGCCTCGCGTGGGAGCGGCACGGGCACGTCGACGACCTCGTGGCCGAGCGACTCCAGCAGTCGCGAGGCGTCCTCCCAGGCGCGCACGCACTCGGGATCGACGACGGTGTCGGTGATCACTGGTGTGATGAAGCGAGCGATCCGGAGTGGCCCCGGGTCGCGGTCGCAGGAGGCCAGGAAGCTCATCGTCGGAGGTGGTGCCCAGGACGGATCTCCCACCCGACGACCGGCGAGCACGTCGAGCATCGCCGCCGCGTCGCGCACGGTCCGGGCGATCGGCCCGGCCGTCGCGAGACCCACCGCGTCGCCGTACATGGGGCGACCACTGATCCGGCCCCGGGTCGGCTTGAGGCCGACCAGCCCACAGCAGGACGCCGGGATCCGGATCGACCCACCGCCGTCAGAGCCCTGGGCGAGTGGGACCAGACCCGCGGCAACAGCGGCGGCCGCGCCACCCGACGAGCCGCCGGCCGTGCGGGTGCGGTCCCAGGGGGTGACCGCCGGCGGTGCCACGTCGGGCTCGGTGTAGCAGGGCGAGCCGAACTCCGGGGTGTTGGTCTTCCCGAGGCTGACCATGCCGGCCCCCTCGATCGACAGGGTGACCCCGTCGGAGACCTCCGGGACGAAGTCGGCGAACGCCGCCGACCCGAACGTGGTGCGCACCCCCGCCGTCAGGTTCAGGTCCTTGATGGCGGTCGGCACCCCGAACAGCGGCGATGCGTCGTCGGGCAGGTCACCCAGGGCGCTCGCCCGCTCCCGGGCCAGCTCGGGGGTGAGCGTGACGAACGCGCCGACCGTGTCGAGACGGTCGGCGCGTTCGAGGTAGTGGTCGACGAGCTCGAGCGGCGACACCTCGCGGCGCCGGACGAGCTCGCCCTGCTCGAGGGCGGTCAGGTCATGGAGTTCGGCCACACCCCGACGCTAGCGGCCGACCAGGCGCACGTCAGCGGGCGCCGTCGACATCCACCCGCCGCCCACCGGCGGTCTGCCTCCAAGGTCGGTTAAACCTCAGAATCTCGGGTTCGTGCCGATGGGCATCTCGTAACCGCCGCCGGGCGGCGCGCCCGACATCTCGAGGAGAGCCATGCAGGACAAGTCCATCACCTCCAGCCACCGCACCCGCGGGCTCGCTCGATGGTGGTCCGGTCGCCGAATCAGGACCAAGGTGCTGACGCCCGCCGTGTTCGGGGTGACGGCCGCTCTCGTCGTCGGTGTGGTCGGCATGGTGCAGCTCTCCCGGGCCGCCCAGACAAGTCAGGACATCTACAACGACAACCTGAGTGCGGTGAAGGTGCTCGGCGAGCTCGCCGTCACCCGCAAGAGCCTGTCGCTGAGCGCGCGGGACATCCTGCTCGTGGGCGACGGCGCCGACCGTCAGGACGTCCTCGACGAGTACAACGAGCTGCAGAAGACGTTCATGGACCAACTCGACGCCTACGTCGCAACCGGCGTCACCCCGGCCAACAAGACACGCGCGGACAAGGTCCGCACGCTGCTGCCGCAGTACATCGATGCCGTCGACACCCTGCTCGGCCCGCTTGCCGCGCAGCAGAACCTCAGCGAGTGGCTGAAGGTCAACGACGCCAAGGTCTCCCCGATCGCGGTGGAGATCAGCGACGCCCTGGGCGAGATCAGTGACTCCGAGGCCACGCAGGCCGCTGACGCGGCCGCCGATGCGAAGTCCGCCTACAGCCGCGCTCGACTGGTCGCCATCCTCGTGCTCGCACTGGGGTCGGCCGCCGTCCTCGCCGCCGGACTGCTCATCTCTCGTGGCATTGCCGGTGCCGTCGCCCGGGTGCGCGGGGTGGCCGACGCGCTTGCGAAGGGCGACCTCACCCGCGTGAGCGGCGTCGACAGCAGTGACGAGATCGGCCGGATGGGCGCCAGCCTCGACACCGCGACCACCAACCTGCACGGACTGCTCACCACGATGACCGAGTCCTCCGATGCCCTGGCCGCGGCGTCGGAGGAGCTCTCGGCCTCCTCGCAGCAGATCGCCGCTGGAGCCGAGGAGACCTCCGTGCAGGCCGGGGTGGTCTCGGGAGCCGCAGACGAGGTCTCCCGCAACGTCCAGACGGTCGCCGCCGGATCCGAGCAGATGGGCGCGTCCATCCGCGAGATCGCCACCTCGGCGAACGATGCGGCCCGCGTGGCGTCGCAGGCGGTGACGATGGCCAGCACGACCAACGAGGCGGTGACCGAGCTCGGCGTCTCCAGCCAGGAGATCGGCAACGTCGTGAAGACGATCACCTCGATCGCCGAGCAGACCAATCTGCTCGCGCTCAACGCGACCATCGAGGCCGCTCGAGCCGGCGAAGCCGGCAAGGGCTTCGCGGTCGTGGCCAACGAGGTCAAAGAGTTGGCCCAAGAGACCGCCCGCGCCACCGAGGACATCGCTCGCCGGGTCGAGAAGATCCAGTCGGACACGACCGGCGCCGTCGAGGCGATCGGCCAGATCTCCGAGATCATCACCTCGATCAACGACTACCAGCTGACCATCGCCTCGGCAGTGGAGGAGCAGACCGCGACCACCAACGAGATGTCGCGCAACGTCAGCGAAGCGGCCACCGGGTCCGGCGAGATCGCCCTGAACATCACCGGAGTCTCCACGGCCGCCCACACCACGACCGAGGCCCTGGCCCAGACACGCACGGCAGTCGACGACGTGTCGCGCATGGCGGCGGAGCTGCGCAGCTCCGTCGCGTTCTTCACGGTCTGACGCCCGACGGCAACCCGGACCCGCCCCGTCCCGACACTCGCGCCGGGACGGGGCGGCTCCATTCAGGCAGCGGCCGCGGCGTCGTACTCCGCGAGGGTGCGCACGGCGCGGTGGAGCTTCTCCAGCACGTGGGCGTCAGTGAGCGGGTCGACCTCGACGGTGGGCTGCGAGACGGTGACGTCTTCGACGACGACCGCGCCGGCGATGCCAGCGGAGCGCGCGGCGTCGGCGTGCGCCCACTTCCCGCCGTACGGCGTGGGGGTGGCGCCCACGACGCCGAACGGCTTGCCGACCATCGCGCCGGCGCCGTAGGGGCGGGAGAGCCAGTCGATGGCGTTGTTGAGGACGGCCGGCATCGTGCCGTTGTACTCCGGGGTCACCGCGAGGATGCGGTCGGCGGCGGCGACCCGCTCGCGCAACCGGGCGGCCGAGGCCGGGATGCTGCTCGGGTTGTCGATGTCCTCGTTGTAGAACGGGACCTCGCCGAGCCCGTCGACGATGTCGACGGTGACGCCCTCGGGCGCCTGGTCCCGGAGGACCTGCGCGATGCGGCGGTTGACGGAGTCGGTGCGGAGGCTGCCGACGAGGACAGCGATGGTGGTCGTCATGGTGATCAAAACGGACCGCGGTCCGATTTCTATTCCCGCGCGGGCGTGTGACCTGGCTCCCTAGGCTTGCGCCGTCATGTCCGAGCCGCAGCTCCTCCCCCTGCTGACCGCCCCGCCCGCGGAGCGGCGCGACGCTGCCCGCAACCGCGAGGCGCTCCTCGTCGCCGCCCGGGAGCTCGTCGAGCGAGACGGCGTCCAGGCCGTGACGATGGACGCGGTGGCCGCGGCCGCCGGGGTCGGCAAGGGCACGGTGTTCCGTCGCTTCGGCTCCAAGGAGGGGCTGATGGCGGCGGTGCTGAACCACTCCGAGACCGAGTGGCAGACGCAGGTGATGTCGGGTCCGCCTCCGTTGGGGCCGGGGGCGCCGCCGTGGGAGCGGCTGGTCGCCTTCGGGCGCTCACGCCTGGAGACCACCGTCCTGCACGCCGAGCTGATCGACGCCGCAGGGCACGCCGGGCTGCGATCGTTCGCGGCGTACTCCTTCGTCGCGATGCACGTGCGCTACCTGCTCTCCGAGCTCGGCGTCACCGGCGACCTGCCGCTGCTCGCCACCGCGCTCCTGGCACCGATGGAGATGCCGATCCTCGACCAGCAGCTCCGCGTCGACCGGTTCCCCGTGGATCGGGTCCATGCGGGCTGGGTCGACCTGGCCAGGCGGATCGTCGGGCCCGCCGCCGGCGAGTAGGCGGGACCGCTCACGAGCTCCGAGCGAGCCGCCGCGCGAGGTACGGCGCGGTCGCGCTCTCCTCGGCCTGCGCGACGTCGGCCGGCGTGCCGGTGGCGACCACCCGGCCGCCCTCGTCTCCCCCGCCTGGCCCGAGATCGATGACCCAGTCGGCCGTGGCGATCGCGTCGAGGTCGTGCTCCACGAGGACGACCGTGTTGCCGGCCTCCACGAGGCGGTGCAGCTGGCGCAGCAGGAGCGCCGTGTCCGCGGGGTGCAGCCCCGACGTCGGCTCATCGAGCAGGTAGAGCGCATGCCCGCGGTGCGCCCGCTGCAGCTCGGTGGCGAGCTTGATGCGCTGCGCCTCTCCCCCGCTGAGCTCGGTCGCCGGTTGCCCGAGGCGCAGGTAACCCAGCCCGACCTCGCGCAGGGTCTCGAGGCTGCGCGCGGCGGCCGGTACGTCGGCGAGGAACTCCGCGGCCTCGTCCACCGCCAGCTCCAGCACCTCCGCGACGTTGCGACCCCGATAGGTGACCTCGAGCGTCTCGTCGTTGTAGCGGGCTCCGTGGCAGGCCGGGCAGGGCGCGTACGTGCCGGGCAGGAACATCAGCTCGACGGCGACGAAGCCCTCGCCCTGGCACGTCTCGCAGCGACCCTCGGGGACGTTGAAGGAGAACCGGCCGGCGCCGTAGCCCCGGCGCCGCGCCTCGTCGGTCGCGGCGAAGACCTTGCGCACCGCGTCGAAGAGCCCGGTGTACGTCGCGAGGTTGGACCGCGGGGTCCGCCCGATCGGCCGCTGGTCGACGAGCACCAGCCGGTCGAAGGTCTCCGCCGCGGCCGGGTCGTCGGCCAGCACCTGGCTGACCAGCGTCGACTTGCCCGACCCCGAGACACCGGTGACCGCTGTCAGCACGCACAGCGGGATGTCCACCGACACCTCGCGCAGGTTGTGACGTGAGACCCCGGTCAGCTTCAGCCACCCCTGGGGGTCGCGCACCTCGTGCTCGAGCCGCTCGGCGCGACCGAACAGGTGGGCGCTGGTGGCCGACTCCTCGACGTGCTCGAGACCGGCGACCGGTCCGCTGTAGAGCACTCGTCCCCCGCCCTCACCGGCCCCCGGACCGATGTCGACGACCCAGTCGGCGCGGCGTACGACGTCGAGGTCGTGCTCCACGACGAACAGCGAGTTGCCCGAGGCCTTGAGCCGATCCAGCACGTCGAGCAACGGCTCGGCATCGGCGGGGTGGAGCCCGGCCGACGGCTCGTCGAGGACGTACACGACCCCGAACAACCCGGAGCGCAGCTGGGTGGCGATCCGCAGGCGCTGCGCCTCCCCCGGCGACAGGGTCGTCGAGCTGCGGCCCAGGCTCAGGTAGCCCAGCCCCAGGTCGAGCAGCACCTCGATCCGGGCGACCAGGTCGGCGCAGATCCGCACCGCGACCTCGTTGGTCTCCGCCGGGAGGTCGGCGACGGGACGCAGCAGCGCGACCACGTCGGTGAACGAGAGGCTGTTGACCTCGGCGATCGAGTGTCCGGCGAAGGTGACCGCGAGCGCCTCGGGTCGCAGCCCGCTGCCGTGGCAGTCGGGGCAGGGCGCGTCCTCGACGAAGCGCAGCGCCCGCTCGCGCATCCGGTCGCTCTTGGAGTCGGCGAGCACGTGCATCACGTGCTTGCGAGCGCTCCAGAACTTGCCGTAGTAGCCGTAGTCGATGCGGTCGCGCTCGGGCTTGATCAGCACCGACGGCTGCTCGTCGGTGAACAGCAGCCAGTCGCGGTCCCTCTTGCGCAGCTTGCTCCACGGCCTGTCGATGTCGATGCCGAGGCCGGTCACGATGCTGCGCAGGTTGGCGCCCTGCCAGGCACCGGGCCAGGCCGCGATCGCGCCGTCGCGGATGCTCAGCGACGGGTCCGGGACGAGCAGCTCCTCGGTGACGTCGTGGACGACACCCAGCCCGTGGCAGCGCGGGCACGCGCCGGCGACCGTGTTGGGTGAGAACGCCTCGGCGGCGAGGTGGTCGACCCCGGCCGGGTAGTCACCGGCCCGCGAGTAGAGCATCCGCAGCAGGTTGGACAGCGTGGTGATCGTGCCGACGGACGACCGCGAGGTGGCCGCGCCCCGGCGCTGCTGGAGGGCGACCGCCGGCGGCAGACCGGTGATCTCCTGCACGTGCGGGGCGCCCACCTGCTGCAACAGCCGGCAGGCGTACGGCGCGACCGACTCGAAGTAGCGTCGCTGCGCCTCGGCGTACAACGTGCCGAAGGCGAGCGAGGACTTGCCCGAGCCCGAGACCCCGGTGAACGCGACCATCGCGTCCCGGGGGATGTCGACGTCGACGTTGCGCAGGTTGTGCTCGCTGGCGCCGCGGACGCGGACCATCTGGTCGGGGTGCACGGTGGTCACCGGTCCGACGTACCCACACCGGGCATCGCCCACCGCGGCCAGCACGCTCAGGCGGGCGTGACCAGGAACTCGTTGCCGTCGGGATCGGCCAGCTCGACCCCGCCCCGCAGGGGGCCGAGCTCGGTCGCGCCGAACGACCGCAGCCGGACCAACTCGGCCCCGACGTCGGTCGCGGCCAGGTGCAGGCGCTGCCGGTTGCGTCCGACCTTCGGCGCCACGGGCGGGCCGCCCCACGAGACCTTCGTCCCACCGTGCGGCGACTGGACCGAGGTCTCGCCGTCCTGGTCCCAGACCAGTGGCCAGCCGAGGACCTCGTGCCAGAACAGACCGACCTCCCGGGTGCCGTCGCCGCTGACCTCGCCGAGCAGCCCGCACCCGGCGAGGAACCGGTTGCCGGCCTCGATGACGCAGAACTCGTTGCCTTCGGGGTCACCGAGCACCACGTGGTCCTCCTCGGGCAGCTGCCCGACGTCGAGGTGGGTCGCGCCGAGCCCGATGGCGCGCGCGACGGTCCGCGGCTGGTCGCCCTCCACCGAGCTGGTCACGTGGAGGTGACAACGGCCAGGACCCACCTTCGGCGAGTCGGAGGTCACCAGCTCGAGCCCCACCTGACCGTCCTCGCCGGCCAGCAGGAAGCCACCCGGCACCTCGCGCACCTCTCGGCCGAGCAGCGCAGCCCAGAACGCCGCCAGCCCGGCCGCGTCGCGAGCGTCGAAGGTCACCGCCACGAGATCGATGGACATGCGGGCACCGTAGGCTCGCGCGACGCCGGGCGCACCCGGTTTCCGGTGCACCCCGTCAGCGCGAGGACGAGTGCCGACGGGGCGCGACGAGTAGCGTGCGGGGCACCTCACTCGGAAGGACCAGCAAGATGGCGCAGTACGACCAGCTCGTGGCCGGCGACCCCGATCAGCTCCTCGCCCACCTCGACGAGGCGATCGTGACCGGCAGCATGACGGCGCAGCTCGAGCACGCCACCGACCACCGGATCGGCGACGCCCGCATGTCGGTGCGGGTCTACGAGCGCTACAGCGCGTCCGGGGGCAACCGGTTGAGCCTGTGCGTCAGCGTCCTCGCGGTCGGCACCGAGCTCGCCGTCTCCCTCGCGACCGCCGGCGGCAGCAACGCCCTGCTCTGGAAGCTCAACACGATCGGCGAGGAGACGTTCCTGGACCTCGCCGTCCGCGCGCTCGAGGACTTCCCGTCCCGCCCCGCCCGCGGTGCGGGTGCGGACCGCGGCTACATGGACGAGGACGGCCGCTGACGCACCGGGTCGAGCACCCAGGCGGCGTCGATGCTCACGTACGGGTCGGGCCGGGTGAGTCCGCCAACCCGCGGACCCACGCGTCCGTCTCGGACCTGTCAGGCCTCGTGCTTGCGCAGCCCGAACGTGAGCCCGTCGACGAGCGCCCCCCAGGACGCCTCGATGACGTTCGCTCCGACGCCGACGGTGACCCACGAGGACTCCCCGTCGCTGGTCTCGATCAGCACCCGGGTGATCGCGTCGGTGCCGTGCCCCTGGTCGAGGATGCGCACCTTGTAGTCGATCAGCTCGAACTTCGCGACCGCCGGGTAGGCCTGCACGATCGCCTCGCGCAGCGCGTGGTCGAGGGCGTTGACCGGGCCGTTGCCCTCACCGGTGACGACGTAGCGGACCCCGCCGGCATTGAGCTTCACCGTGGCCTCGGAGACCGCCTCCTCGTCCGCGCTGCGCTTGGCGAGGGTCTCGGTGATCACCCGCCACGACTCCACGTCGAAGTACGACGGCCGCGCGCCCTCGACCTCCTCGGCCAGCAGCAGCTCGAAGGACGCGTCGGCGGCCTCGAACGTGTAGCCGCGGTTCTCGAGGCGCTTGACCCGGTCGGTGATGCGCGTGACCAGCTCACGATCGCCCGAGAGGTCGAAGCCGAGCTCGCGACCCTTGAGCTCGATGGAGGCGCGGCCGGCCATGTCGGAGACCAGCAGCCGCATGTCGTTGCCGACGCCCGCGGGGTCCATGTGCTGGTAGAGGTTGGGGTCGACCTTGATCGCGCTGGCGTGGAGACCGGCCTTGTGCGTGAACGCCGAGCTGCCGACGTACGGCTGACGCGAGGCCGGCGGGAAGTTGGTCACCTCGGCCACGGCGTGCGCGATCCGGGTCGCCTCGCTGAGCAGGCCCGGCGGCAGCACCTGCCGGTCGAGCTTGAGCTCGAGGTTGGCGACGACCGAGACCAGGTCGGCGTTGCCGGTGCGTTCGCCGTAGCCGTTGATCGTGCCCTGCACGTGGGTGGCCCCGGCGTCGACCGCCGCGAGCGTGTTGGCGACCGCGCAGCCGGTGTCGTTGTGGCAGTGGATGCCGACCCGCACCTCGGCGTTCTCGCGCACGTCGTGGACCACGTCGGCGACCCAGGCCGGCAGCATCCCGCCGTTGGTGTCGCACAGCGCGATCACCTCGGCACCCGCGTCGTACGCCGTGCGCAGCACCTCGAGCGCGTAGTCGCGGTTGGCCCGGTAGCCGTCGAAGAAGTGCTCGGCGTCGAGGAAGACCGTCTGCCCCTCGGCGCGCAGGTGGCTCACGGTGTCGCGGACCATCGCGAGGTTCTCCTCGAGCGTGGTGCGCAGGGCGAGCTCGACGTGGCGGTCGTGCGACTTGGCGACCAGCGTCACCACGGAGGCGCCGCTGTCGCGCAGCGCGGCCACCAGCGGGTCGTCGGCTGCCTTCACCCCTGCGCGACGGGTGGCGCCGAACGCCGCGAGCCGGGCGTGCTGGAGGTCGAGCTCCTGCGCCGCGCGCCGGAAGAACTCGGTGTCCTTGGGGTTGGCGCCGGGCCAGCCGCCCTCGATGTAGCCCACCCCGAGCCCGTCGAGCTGCCGGGCGATCGAGAGCTTGTCGGCGACGGAGAGGTTGAGCCCCTCCTGCTGTGCACCGTCGCGCAGGGTCGTGTCGTAGACGTGGAAGGCGCCGTGCAGGTCCATCGCGGTTCTTCTCTCGGGTTTCTACTCTGGGTCCGGGCACAAAAAAACCTCTCGGGGGACGAGAGGTCGGCGCGTCGGGCGGGGGCTCGACGCGCTAGCAAATGATGATCTGCTGGTGGTGCACGGACTCATCGTGCCACGCGGACCACATCACGGGCGAGCGATCTCGGCATGCGGGCGACCGTCGGCCGGCGTCCACGTGGTGCCGGTGACGTCCGCTCGCAGCCCCAGCCCGAGGGCAACGGCTAGCACCACGAGCAGCGCGACCACCCAGCGCCGGAGGTCGACGGCCAGCGGGTTCACCACCCGCGAGACCGGTCCGCGCACCCGCGAGCCGCCCGGTCCCAGCCAGAGCGAGACGGTCAGCGCGGTCCCGCACACGAACAGCGCGGAGGTGAGACCGGCTGCCACGGCGTAGCAGACCAGCGCGGCGGCCAGCGCGAGCCCGACGCTCCAGAGGGCGAGCAGCAGGGTGCCCGGCACCGACTGCACCAGGTGCCAGGGCGCGGCCACGAGCAGCTGGATCCCGTCGTACCACTTGCGGCCGCGGACGTCGCGGCGCTGGTCGCGCGCGGAGCCGGCCAGCGACCCGCTGCGCAGCAGCCAGACCAGGACGAGCAGCAGCGTCAGCGTGACCCAGGGGTACGCCGCGCTCCCGGCGCCGGCCGCCAACGCCAACCCGACGAGCACGGTGCCGCGGCGCATCCGCTCCGCGAGCGGGATCCGCGCCGGCGCCGCGTCGAGCTCACCGGGTTGGTACGACGTCAGGGCGAGCGTGTGCGGCTCGGCGGTGCCGTGCCCGGGCCACACGTCCGTCGCGTCGTCGGCAGCTGCCTGCGAGGCCAGCGCGAGCGGCACGGTGTAGGGGTCGTGTGGCGCGGCGGTCGGGGGTGCCGTGCGGCGCTCGCCGGGCCGGGTGGTGAGCGGGCGGAGCCAGGCGAGCAGCTGCTCGAGGCTGGGCCGCCCGAGAGGGTCCGGGTCGAGTGCCGCGGCCACGACCTGGCGCAGCTCACCGGGCAGCCCGTCGAGGTCGAACTGCCCGCGCCGGACCCGGTCCATGATGGCCATCGACGGCCCCCGGCCGAACGGCGGATGGCCCGTCCCGGCGTACGCCACCGTCGCCGCCCACGAGTGCACGTCGGTGGCGGGCGTCGCGTCGTCGCCGTAGAGGATCTCGGGCGCGAGGTAGCCGGGCGTGCCGAGCAGCCAGCCGGTGTGGGTGAGCTTCGGGTCGTCGGCGACCCGCGCCAGCCCGAAGTCGATGAGGATCGGGGTGCGCCCCTCCATCAACACGTTGGAGGGCTTCACGTCGCGGTGCAGGACCCCGACCGAGTGCACCGACGCGATGCCCTCGGCCAGGCAGGAGGCCAGCCAGAGCAGGTCGGAGCCGGTGATCGGGCCCTCCTCGACCACCAGGTCGTGCAGGGACAACCCCGGGACGTAGCGGGTGGCGACGTACGGCACCTCGGCCCAGGGGTCGGCGTCGACGATCTCGGCGACCCACTGGCTGCGCACCCGGGTCAGCGAGCCGACCTCGCGAGCCAGCCGCTGGCGAGCCTCCTCGTCACCGACGATGTGCGGGCGCAGCACCTTGAGCGCGACGCGCTGACCGGCCGGGCCCCGCCGGGCCAGGTGCACGACTCCCATCCCGCCCTCGCCGAGCCGGGTGAGCAGCGTGTAGCCGCCGACGGTGGCCACGGCGTCGTCACGGGGCGAGGTGGTCACGTCCTGAGGTTACAAGCGCGGCGTCCCTCCGACCGGCAGGCACCGGCCGGAGGGTCGCCCGTTCGTCACTGCTGCGGCACGGCCTTCGCCAGCGCGTCGACGAACGTGTCGAGGCTGTAGGTCAGCGACAGCGCCGTCGGCGGTGACACCGAGGACACGATGGCCTCGCCGGTGACGTTGGCGACGTGCCCGTCGGCGAACTGCTCCATGTTCTTGTACGTCGGGTCCGCCGCGATCTCGTCGGCGCGCGCCTGGTCGGGCGCGTAGGAGAGCAGCACGTCGGAGGTCAGCTTGTCGACGTTCTCGGTGCTGATCGTGTAGTAGAACGTGGACTCCTCGGTATCGAGCTCGTCGACGCTGGGTGCGAGGGTGAAGCCGAGGTCCTCGAGGAACTGCACCCGCGGGTCGGCGCCTCGGTAGACGTAGAACGCGCTCGGGTCGATGGCGACCGCTGCGATCGTCGTGCCCTTGAACTCGGGGTGCTCGGCGGCCGCCTCGGCCACCTCGGCGTCGATGTCGGCGAGCACGTGGGCGGCCTCGTCCGGCTCGCCGAGCACCTGGCCGACCGTGGTGATCACGTCACGCCACGGCGTCGACCACGGCTGGTCGGGGTAGGCGACCGTGGGAGCGATCTGCGAGAGCTTCTCGTAGTCGGCCTTCGTGATGCCGGAGTAGTTGGCCAGGATCACGTCGGGGGCCGCCGCGGCGATCTCCTCGAACGGCGGTGCCTCCCCCGGGGTCAGCGTGATCGGCTTGTCGCCGCCCATCTCGGCGAACGCCTCGGTCTGCCAGGGCATGAAGCCCTCGTCGTCGGCGCCGTACGTCAGACCCTCCATGGCGACCGGCACCACGCCGAGCGCGATCGCGGCGTCGGGTGATCCCCACCCCCAGGTGACGACCCGCTCGGGCTTCTCGGTGATCTCGGTGCTGCCGAAGGCGTGCTCGATGGTGACCGGCTCGTAGGTGTCCGTGGCGGTGGTGGCGTCGGAGTCCGCGCCGTCGGATGCTCCGTCGGACCCGCAGGCCGCGAGCGGGAGGGCGAGCAGCGCGGCGGCCAAGGGCAGGGCCAGTCGGGACAGGGGCAATCGGGACAGGGGCAATCGGGACAGGGGGCGAAGGGACGTCACGTCCGCTCCTCGGTGTTCAGGACCGTCTCGGTCGTGGTTAGGTAAGCCTAACCTTACTCGACGTTCACTGCCGCCGGCACCCGGGTCCGCCCCACCGGCACGACCAGCGGGCACCCCGCCACGGGGTCCGCGATCACGCGGGCCTCCAGGCCGAAGGCCTCGCGCACGCAGTCGGCGTCGAGCACCGACGCCGGGGCTCCCTCGCGGATCACGCGACCCTGCGCCATCACGACCAGGCGGTGGGCGTACCTGGCCGCGAGGTTGAGGTCGTGCAGGACCATCACCACCGTGGTCCCCCGGCGCTGGTTGAGCTCCGCGAGCAGGTCGAGGAGGTCGACCTGGTGGGCGATGTCGAGGTACGTCGTGGGCTCGTCGAGCAGCATGATCTCCGGGTCCTGGGCGAGCATCATCGCCACCCAGACGCGCTGGCGTTGCCCGCCCGAGAGCTCCTCGACCCGCCTCGCCGCCAGGCCCTGGGTGTCGGTGAGAGCCAGGGCCCGAGCCACGGCGTCGGCGTCCCCGGCCCTCGACCTGCCGAAGGCACCCTGATGGGGGTGCCGGCCGCGAGCGACCAGATCGGCGACCGTGATCCCCTCGGGGGCGACGGGCTGCTGGGGCAGCAGCCCGAGCACATTGGCAACCTCGCGGGGTCGCAGGCCCTGCAGGTCCTGACCGCCGAGCTCGACGCGCCCGCCGACCGGACGAAGGATCCGCCCCAGGCCACGCAGCAGCGTCGACTTGCCACAGCCGTTGGCCCCGACGATCACGGTCACCTGACCGACCGCGATCTCGAGGTCGACGCCGTGCACCACCCGACGCCGTTCGTAGGCCAGGTGCACTCCTCGAGCCACGAGCGACGTCGCCGCCCCGCTCTCGCGATCCTTCATGCGGTCCTTCTCCCTCCGGTGGCCATCAGCCAGATCAGGTACGGCCCACCCACGGCACCGGTGACGACACCGACCGGCACCGAGAGATCCGCCGGCAGCAGGTGCTGGGCGACGATGTCGGCGCCGACGACCACCACCGCACCCACGAGCGCCGACTCGGCCAGCGCCAAGGTGCCGTCACCGAGCAGCCGGCGGGCGACCGGTGCCGCGACGAACGCCACGAACGCGACCGGGCCGGCGGCCGCGGTGGCGGCGCACGCCAGGGCGACACCGGTCGCGACGACACCGGCGCGCACCAGCTCTGGGCGCAGCCCGAGGCTCGCCGCCAGGTCGTCACCGAGCAGGAGCACGTCGAGCCGCCGCGCGAGCAGGCCGGCGACCGGCACCAGCAGCGCAACGGCGATCGCGAGCACCCGCACCGAGGCCCAGTCCGCCTGGGCCAGGCTGCCGGTCATCCACCGCAGCGCGACCTGGGCCTGCTTCACCTCGCTGCGGGTCAGCAGGTAGCCCACCACGGCGGCGCACACGTACGCCACACCGATGCCGGAGAGCACGAAGCGATGGCCGGTCATGCCGCCGCGCCACGCCACGGCATACAGGAGCAGGCTCACGCCCAACCCGCCCGCCAGGGCGGCGGCCGAGACGACCGCCCCGCTCATCCCGCCGAGCAGCAACGCAGCGACGGCGCCGGCGCTGGCGCCCTGGGAGATCCCGATGACGTCGGGGCTCGCGAGGGGGTTGCGCAGGACGGACTGGAACAGCGCCCCCGCCAGGCCGAGCGCGGCCCCGACGAGCAGGCCGAGCACGAGCCGCGGCAGGCGCAGCTCGACGACGATGAAGTGCGCCGACCGGTCGTCCGAGCCGAGCAGGGCGCCGAGCACCTGGCCCATCGACAGGCTGAACTCACCCAGCATCAGCGCCGTCACCGACAGGGCTACGGCCAGACCGGCGAGCACCCCCAGCACCGCCGTACGCCGAGCCCGGCGGCGTCGCCGGGAGCTGCGCAGCCCGAGAGCGGCCGCGGCTTGCCGGGACTCGAGCGTGCTCGCGCTCATGCCGCGATCCCCCGCGAGCGGCGGACGATCGCGAGCAGCACCGGGGCACCGATCACCGCGACCACCAGCCCGGCCTCGAGCTCGCCGGGCCGGGCGACCAGCCGGCCGGCCACGTCGGCGGTGAGCAGCAGCACCGGGCCCAGGAGCATCGAGAGCAGCACGATCCAGCGGTAGTCAGGTCCGACGACGGCGCGGGCCAGGTGCGGGACCGCCAGCCCGACGAACGCGATCGGGCCGACCATGGAGACGGCCGAGCCGCACAGCAGCACCACCGCGACCACGACCATCAGCCGGCCTCGCGTGACGTCCTGGCCGAGGCCGCGGGCGACGTCGTCGCCCAGCGCGAGCGCGTTGAGGACCCGGCCGGACACCAGGGCCAGGAGCAGGCCGGCGACCACGAACGGCAGCACCGTGGTCAGCACGCCCAGCGGGCGGTTGGCCAGCGACCCGACCTGCCAGAACCGGTAGTCCTCGAGCGTGCGCTGGTCGGTCAGCAGCACGACGGTGATCGCCGAGGTCGCGGTGGCGGTGAACGCGGCTCCCACCAGGGCGAGCTTGACCGGCGTGACGCCCTCCCAGCCGAGGGAGGCGGCGCCGTACACGACGACCGCGGCGATCGCCGCGCCGGCGAAGGCGAACCACACGTAGCCCGACACCGACGTCACGCCGAAGGCGGAGATCGCCGTCAGCACGGCCAGCGAGGCCCCGGAGTTGATGCCGAGCAGCCCCGGGTCCGCGATCGGGTTGCGAGTGACGCCCTGCATGAGTGCCCCTGCGGCGCCGAGCGCCGCGCCGCCGACGAGCCCGATGAGCGTGCGCGGCACCCGCAGGTCACGGACGACCTGGTGGTCGTGGTTGCCGGAGACCGGGTCGACCAGCGCGGCCCAGACCTGGCCCGGCGCGATGTCGCGCGCGCCCCACATCAGGCTCGCCAGCACCGCCAGGGCCAGGATCCCGAGAACAGCCACCGCGGCGCTCGCTCCCCGGCCGGCCGAGGCGGTCGCCGCGATGACCCGCGTCGCGGGAGTCGGCGCCGGCGGGCGCAGGGTCGAAGCCACCTACTTAGGTTAGCCTCACCTACTCTTCCTTCTCTCCCGGCCCCCCACTCGACGCGTAGGGTCGATCCAGGACCTCTCGGGAAGGACGGGCCGTGAGCTCCAGGACAGGACGACGGCTGCTGGCGAGCACGGTGGGCATCGCGGCCGTGATCGCGCCTGTCGGATTGACCACAGGCGCGGCCCACGTCGCCGAGATGTGCTTCGGCCTCCCGGCCACGATCACCGCAGGAGCCGGCCAGACCGACGTGCGCGGGACCGAGAGCAATGACGTCATCCTCGGCTCGGGGTCCGACCTGTTCGAGGGCTCCGAGGCAGACGACGAGGTCTACGCCGAGCAGACCTACCTCGACGACGAGAACGGTCTGCTGACGGTGCCCGGCACCGGCACCGAGAACACCGACACCATCCGCACCTACGGCGGCGACGACGTGGCCGTCACCGGCGCCGTGGGCGACACGGCACCGAATGACGACGAAGTCGATCTCGGCGCCGGCGACGACGTGGTCTCGTTGATCGCCTGGCTGGGCGGAGACGCTCAGGCAGCCGGGGGCCCGGGCACCGACTGGTTCCAGACACGCCAGAGCCCCCGGGACGCCACCGCGGTCTCGATCGACCTCACGGCCGGCACGGCCACCGCCGACGGGGTGCGGTACTCGACGGCCGAGGGCTTCGAGAACGTCAAGACCATCCTCTACTCCGCATCCCCGGACGGCACGCTCGACGTGACGGGCACCGAGACCGCAAACGGGATCTCCGCCTTCGCGGACGGTGGCTCGCTCGACGTCGAGACGGGAGGCGGCGATGACAGCATCTACGCCACCGGCACCGGGTTCGGCGGTCGTGCAGCCCAGGTCCTCGTCGACGCCGGAGCGGGCGATGACGAGATCACCGCCAACTCATCCCGGTTCCACCAGATCACCGAGCCGCCAGCCACGTCAGCGTCCAGGCCGGACCTGGCGACGACCTCGTCCGCGCCGGATCCCCGGGCGCTTCGGACCGGGTCAGCGTCGAGGCCGGGGACGGCAATGACAGCCTCGTGCTGCATGGCGTCCTGGAGCTGGTCGCGGGCGGGCCGGGTCGCGACACCGTCGAGACGCGCGACTACGGCGACAACGAGAGCCTGCCGGTCGTGTTCGACCTCGCGCGTGAGCTGTTCACCCGAGGTGACGTGACGGCCCCGTTCGCCGCCGAGCGGCTCACGGCGAAGTCCTCGGGCGCCCGCTCGGCCGACGTCCGCATCCTCGGAACGAGTCGTCGGGACGTGATCACCACCGGCGAGTGCGGGACCGTCGTCCGCGGCGCCGGCGGAGCCGACCTGCTGCGCTCGACGACCACGAGGTGCACGGGCGTGGCCACCACGTTCTACGGCGCCGGCGGCGGCGACACGCTGCGGGGCGGCCCCGACCGCGACGTCCTCCTCGGCGGCGCCGGGCGCGACCGTACCCTCGGCGGCGCCGGGCGCGACCGCTGCCGAGCCGAGATCAGGCGCGACTGCGAGCGCAGCTGATCGCGCTCAGCCGCGCTCGCACTTCCGGGTGTCTTCGGCCCGGCACCGGTCGCGTCCGGCCCGCCCGTCGGCGGTGTCCCGGCCCGGTCCACCGATCAGGACGTCGTCGTACCAACCGCCGCGGAGACGGTCGTCACCGCCGTCGCCGTACGCGTGGCTCCGGTCGCCGCTCGCACACCGCAGCATGACCCCACGAAACCAGCTGATCGTGTCGTCTCCCTCGCCTCCACGGACCGTGCCTGGGCACGCGTGCCAAGCGAGAGTGTTCGGGCCCGCGTCGCCCGTCAGCCTGGTTCGGCGCGAGGCCACGGAGGCATCCTCGAAGCCGAGGAGGTCGTCGTCGGGAGCACCCGCGTTGGCGAAGCGGAAGTCGAGACGGTGTCCCACCAGGCTGAGGCGGACGTCGTCCCGGTTCGAGCGCACCACGATGCGATCGATGCCGGGCCCGCCCACGAACGGGCGCCCCGCCGACGGGCCTCCGGAGTCGGAGTACCCGTTCGACAGCTCGAGGACGTCGTTACCGCCCCCGAGGTCGGCGCCGTCGGCGACACTCGCGGGGGCCATCGACACGCGCTCGTCGCCGTCGGTCCCGACGAAGCGGAACCCGCTCGTCGCGGCCGTCTGGGCGTAGAGGGTGTACGACTCCATCTCCGCGAAACCGAAGGCAGCCGCCCCTCGGTAGGTCGCCTCACGACGCGGGGCATCGAGGACCCAGTCCCCGCCGTCCTTGGCACTGACCCAGAGGACGTCCTCACCGGGGCCACCGGTGACGGTGAGCCCCGGTGAGACGTTGCTGTCCGTCGCGGACACGTCGAATTGGTCCGCACCCTCCCCGAGATCGACGACGTCGGCGCCTGTGGGGCCCCATCCGCCCAGGTAGCCGGTCACGACGGTGTCGTTCCCGGCGCCGGTGGCGATGGTGTCAGCGCCGGCATCGGTCGAGTTCACGGTATCCGCGCCGGGCCCGCCCACGTAGGTGTCCTCACCTTCGTCGAGGTCAGTCAGGGAGCTCGCGGCGGGGTCGGGGTCGCCGCTGCGGTCGACCACATCGTTGCCAGGCCCGGCCCCGACCTCGACCGCGTCGGTGTACCCGCGATCCGGCGGGGTGTTGGTCGTGCAGATGACGTCATCACCCGCGCCGGCCTCGACCTCGGCCGCACCGTTGGTCACGATCACGTCGGCTTCCGGCGTCCCCTGAACGGTCCCGCCCGGGGTTCCGACGATGGTCGCCGGCAACCCCCGGCAGGCGGCCGGCTCCTCGCCGGCTGCTGAGGAGGGGACAACGAGACCGGTCGGCCCGATGGAGAGGCCGGCCAGCATCACAGCTGCCACGATCGACGAAGGCTTCATGGACGTTCCCCCGAGAGGTTGATAGTCGAGCTTCAGACGATGCGGTGCATCCAGCCGAAGGTGTCCTCGGCTCGGCCGTACTGGATGTCGACCAGGGCCTGGCGGATCCGCGTGGTGAGGTCGGTGCCCGCGGGCGCGGGGACCTCGCCGCCGTCCCACTTCAGGGCCCCCACCGGGGTGACGACGGCGGCGGTGCCGCACGCGAAGACCTCGGTGATCCGGCCGCTGGTGACGCCCTCGCGCCACTCGTCGATGGAGAACTTGCGCTCCACGACCTGGTGGCCGAGCTTGCCGGCGAGCTCGATGATGCTCGAGCGGGTGATGCCCTCGAGGATCGTGCCGATCTCGGGGGTGACGATCGTGCCGTCGTCGTGGACGAAGTACATGTTCATGCCGCCGAGCTCCTCGACGTACCTGCCCTCCTGGGCGTCGAGGAACACGACCTGGTCGCAGCCGTTGGCGGTCGCCTCCTGCTGGGCGATCAGCGAGCTGGCGTAATTGCCGCCGGTCTTGGCCGCGCCCATGCCGCCGCGGCCGGCACGGGTGTACTCCTCGGTCAGCCACAGCGTGACCGGCTTGACGCCGCCCTTGAAGTAGGCGCCCGCCGGGCTCGCGATGACCATGAACGTGACGTGCTGGGCCGGCCGCACCCCGAGGAACGCCTCGGAGGCGAACATGAACGGGCGCAGGTAGAGGCTCTTCTCGCCGGCCTGGTCGGGGACCCACCGCTGGTCGACGGCGACGAGGGCGTCGACGGCCTGCACGAAGTCGGCGACGTCGAGCTCCGGCAGCGCGAGGCGCTTGCTGGAGCGCATCATCCGCGCGGCGTTCTCCTCGGGACGGAACGACCAGATCGACCCGTCCTCGTGGCGGTAGGCCTTCATGCCCTCGAAGATCTCCTGCGCGTAGTGCAGGACGGCCGTCGCGGGGTCGAGCGTCAGCGGCCCGTACGGCTCGACGCGCGCGTCGTGCCAGCCCGCGTCCGGCGTCCACTCGACCGTGAGCATGTGGTCGGTGAAGTGCACGCCGAAGCCCGGGTTGGCGAGGATCTCGGCGAGGCGCTCGTCGGACACGGCGACGGTGGACGGGGTGGTGCTGATCTCCATGGGTGACAACTTAGTAGGCCTTCCTGGCGAATGCCGACGGCCGGGCACACGAAGCGTGGCCCGGCCGTCGGTCTGAATGGACGAGGGGCGCGACTAGCCCGCTACTCGCGCGGCGATCGCGTCGCCGACCTCGGAGGTACGGCGGATCGCGCCCGGCTCGCGCGCGGCCAGGTCGGCGATCACGGCAGACTCGATGGTCGCGGCGGCGTCCGGGTGGCCGAGGTGGTCGAGCAGCAGGGACGCGGAGAGGATCGCGGCGGTGGGGTCGGCCTTCTGCTGGCCCGCGATGTCGGGCGCGGAGCCGTGCACGGGCTCGAACATCGACGGCGCCGTCCGGTCGGGGTTGACGTTGCCGGAGGCCGCCAGGCCGATGCCGCCGGTGATCGCGGCGGCGAGGTCGGTGATGATGTCGCCGAAGAGGTTGTCGGTGACGATCACGTCGAAGCGCGCGGGGTCGGTGGTCATGAAGATCATCGCGGCGTCGATGTGCATGTAGTCGGTCGTGACCTCGGGGTACTCACGGGCCACGTCCTGGAACAGCCGCCACCACACGGAGCCGGCGTTGACGAGCACGTTGGTCTTGTGGACCAGCGTCAGCTTCTTGCGCGGACGGCGCTGGGCCCGGGCGAAGGCGTCGCGCACGACGCGCTCCACACCGAACGCGGTGTTGACCGACACCTCGGTGGCGACCTCGTGCGGCGTGCCGACACGCAGGGCACCACCGTTGCCCGTGTAGGGGCCCTCGGTGCCCTCGCGGACCACGACGAAGTCGACCTCACCTGGGTTGGCCAGGGGGGACGCCGCGCCCGGGAAGATCCGGGACGGGCGGAGGTTGACGTAGTGGTCGAGCTCGAAGCGCAGCCGCAGCAGCAGCCCGCGCTCGAGGATGCCCGGCGGGAGGTTCGGGTCGTTGGGCTTGCCACCGACGGCACCGAGCAGGATCGCGTCGTGCTCGCGGATCTCGGCGAGCACGGAGTCGGGCAGCACCTCGCCGGTGGCGAGGTAGCGCTCGGCACCGAGGTCGTAGCGCGTCTGCTCGAACTTCACCCCGTCCGGGGAGGCGACCTCGAGGACCTTGAGGGCCTCGGCCGTCACCTCGGGTCCGATCCCGTCGCCGGGGATGACGGCGAGTCGCAGGGAGCCGGACGAGACAGGAGTGCTTGCGGTGGTCATGCGTCGAGGCTAGTTGTCGTCGGGGCGCTGGCCGCCGTTGTCCCGCAGGTCGAGCGAGGCCTGCAGCGCAGCGCTGACGTTCTCGTAGCTGCGCGGGTTCTCGGGGTGATGGCTGGCGGGTCCCCAGTCGGGATACATGTCGTACATGGCGGTGTTCTCTCTCGGGTGTCGTGTCGGGTGCGGTGAGCCGTGCGGCCCCGATACACCTGAGACGAAGATGGCCCGGCGCGGGATACGCGCATCGCTCGTGGATCGCACGAGCGAGGGAGAAACCATCAGGATGCGGATCGCGCCATGCTGTCGGCGGCGGGTCTCGCGCGGAGACATCTTCGACTCAGATGTACCGAGAGACCGTCAACGCCGAACACCGCGGCGAGGTGGCCTCTCTTAAGAAGCCTCGCCGCGGCAGTCAATAAGTACGAAGACGTTCCGCATGGTGCGAACACCGTACGACAGCCCTCGGGATCGCGCGACGAGATTCCACAGACTGTTCGCGATGCGAGACAGGAGTCCCGCGATGAGAGACTCGCCCCATGAGCGCCCCGCCCGACCTGCCCGACGTGGTCTCCCGCGCGTTCGCCGTCTCCCGCAAGGCCGGGTACGTGTCGTTCTGCCGCAACGAGACCGGCCGCCTGCTGGCCGCGCTGGCCGCCACCCGCGACGGGGTGATGGCGGAGTTCGGCACCGGCTGCGGCGTCGGCACCGCCTGGCTGCGCTCCGGGGTCCGCGGCGACGCGCGGATCATCACCGCAGAGCTGAACGCCAAGCTCGCCGACGCCGCTGCTGAGATCTTCGTCGACGACCCGCAGGTCGAGGTGCTCTCCGCGGACTGGTCGACGCTGCTCGACAAGGGGCCGTTCTCGCTGCTGTTCCTCGACTCGGGAGAGCCCACCGAGGTCGGCGTGGACTCGATCGCCGACCTGGTCGAGGCCGGCGGCATCGTCGTGCTCGACGACTTCACGCCGTGCGAGGTGTGGCCGCCGATCGCCTACGGCCGGGTCGACACCCTGCGCGAGCAGTGGCTGACCGACGAGCGCTTCACCTCGGTCGAGGTGATGGTGGCCCCCGACGCCTCCGCCCTGATCGCCACGAAGCGCTGACTCAGGACACCGCTCGGCGTACGAGCTCGGCCACGCGCTTCTCCACCGCGGGGGTCCAGGCGGTCAGCGCGTAGACGGTCGGCCACATGTCGCCGTCATCGAGCGCGGCCGCGCCCTCGAAGCCGAGGGTGGAGTAGCGCTCGCCGAACTTCGCGGCGTTCTTGAAGAAGCACACGATCTTGCCGTCTGCGTTGGCGTACGCCGGCATGCCGTACCAGGTCTTGGGGGCGAGGTCGGGCGCGTGCTCGGTCACCGTGACGTGCACCCGCTCGGCGAGCATCCGGTCCTCCGGCGTCATCTTCTCGATGGCGTCGAGCACCTGCTGCAGGCCCTCGGCCAACTTCTGACCCTTCTTGCCCTCGGCGCGCAGCTCCTCGGCACGCGCCTTCATGGCGGCGCGCTCCGCTTCGCTGAATCCGTGGGTCTGCGTGGCGGTCATGGTGGTCTCCCTCGTCCGGGCCGGTCCGGGATGCCGGCCACCTCCGGAAACCTAGTTCGGCGCGATCGCCGTCGCTTCTCGATTCCTGACCGATGACGCCGGGGCGCCCACATCGATGGTGAACGCCGGCAACCAGAGCTGGGTCAGCGGCCCCATCGCGAGCGCGTAGATCACGGTGCCGACGCCCAGCGTGCCGCCGAGCAGCAGTCCGATCACCACCACGGCCAGCTCGAGGCCGGTGCGCACCAGGCGCAGCGAGCGGCCGGTACGCCGGGCGAGGCCGGTCATCAACCCGTCGCGCGGACCGCGGCCGAGCTGAGCGCCGATGTAGAGCGCGGTCGCCAGCCCGCACAGCAGCACACCGCCCAGCATCAGGGCGATCCGCAGCACGATCCCGTCCGCGCGGTCGAGCACCGACAACGTGGCGTCGGCGGAGAACCCGACGACCAGCGCGTTGGAGATCGTGCCGACGCCGGGGGTCTCGCGCAGCGGGATCCACCCGAGGAGCACCACGAAGCTCATCACCACCACCGCCTGGCCGAGCGTGATCGGCACGTGGCGGATCAGGCCGGAGTGGAGGACGTCCCACGGGGCCAGGCCCAGGTGGCCGCGGACCATCATCGCCAGCGAGACGCCGTACAACACCAGGCCGAGGAAGAGCTGGGGCAGCCGGCGACCGAGGCGGCCGGCGCGCAGCTGGGCGATCGGGCCGAGGTCGGTGAGGCCGGGGCGGGCGGTGGCGAGGGAGGTCACCGGACCATGGTGGCGGGCGATTGGCCTTCTCATAAATAGCCACTCGTGGAAGAGTGGCCTGCATGGCCCGCACCGTGAGCCCAGCGCGCATAGCCACCCTCGTCGGCGACTTCGACCGCTCCCCCGCCTACGCCGGGCTTGCGGAGGCGCTGGTGCTCGTCATCGGCGACGGCCGGATCCCCTGGGACACCCAGCTGCCCAGCGAGCGCGAGCTCACCGAGGCGCTCGGCGTCTCGCGGACGACGGTGACGCGGGCCTACGCCGAGCTGCGCGAGGCGGGCTACGCCGTGGCCCGGCGCGGCGCCGGCACGTTCACGCGGGTGCCCGGCGGACGGGCACGTGCCCACGACCGGGCCCTGCTCCCCCGCACCGGCGGGGACGACGTGGTCGACCTCAACTGCGCGGCCCCCGCCGCGCCGGTCGGTCTCGCCAGGGCGTACGCCGAGGCCGCGGCCGAGCTGCCGGCGTACCTCGGCGGCCACGGGTACTTCCCCGTCGGGCTGCCCGACCTCCAGCGCGCGATCGCGGCGACGTACGAGGTCCGGGGACTGCCCACGGATCCCGACCAGATCATGGTGACCTCCGGCGCGCTGGCGGCGGCGTCCATCGTGGCGCAGGCCTTCACCCGCCCCGGCGACCGGCTGCTGGTGGAGTCACCGGTCTACCCCAACGCCACCGACGCGCTGCGGCACGCCGGCGCCCGGCTCACGCCGGTGCCGGTCGACCCCGAGGGCTGGGACCTCGACGCCGTGTCCGCGACGATCCGCCAGACCGCGCCCCGGCTGGCCTACCTGATCCCGGACTTCCAGAACCCCACCGGGCACCTGATGACCGGTGCGCAGCGCGAGGAGTACGCCGGACACCTGCGCCGGGCGCACACGACCCCGATCGTCGACGAGGCCCACCAGTCGCTCGCGCTGGACGGGCAGGAGATGCCCCGGCCGTTCGCGGCGTACGCCCCGGAGACCATCACGCTCGGCAGTGCCAGCAAGGCGTTCTGGGGTGGTCTGCGGCTGGGCTGGATCCGCGCGCCGCACGCACAGATGGAGCGGCTCACCCAGGCCCGGGTCTCCCTCGACCTCGGTGCCCCGGTCATGGAGCAGCTGGTGCTCGTGCGGCTGCTCGACATGGCCCACGAGATCCTGCCCGCCAACCGCGAGGTGCTGCGCGCCCAGCGCGACGTGCTCGTCGCCGCGGTGCGCGAGCACCTCCCCGAGTGGACCTTCCGGGTGCCGACCGGCGGCCTCGCGCTCTGGTGCCGCCTGCCCGCGCCCTTGGGCTCCGCACTCGCCGCCGAGGCCGAGCGGCACGGCGTCGCGATCGTGCCCGGCCCGGTGTTCGCCGCCGAGGGCGGCCTCGACTCGTTCGTCCGCATTCCCTGGGGCCGGCGGCCCGAGGAGCTCGTCGAGGGCGTGCGGCGCATCGCTGCCGCCTGGGAGGTCGTGCGGGAGCAGCCGGCTTCTGCCGTCAGGTCTTCAGGGCGGGTGATGGTGGCGTAGGCGGGGCCCGTCCACGTCATTCCGGCTCCCTTCTGTTGTCAACCGGTTCGGCGTAGCG
Organism: Nocardia sp. 149-1B; assembly: GCF_057747975.1. NCBI lineage: Bacteria > Bacillati > Actinomycetota > Actinomycetes > Mycobacteriales > Nocardiaceae > Nocardia > Nocardia sp. 149-1B. The sequence goes on along the minus strand of NZ_CM173233.1, from coordinate 1,401,686 downwards.
TCTTTTCCGCGGGTCCGGGAAGTGGCTGATCCGAAGTGTCGATGTGCGGGGGTAGGTCGACCGCGCTGGATTGAAGAGTCGCCCCGCAGTGCCCTCCCGGGCCCGTGCCAAGGTCCTCGACTGCGGCGCGTTGTGCGTCTTCGACCAGCTGGCGGTAGATCGCATCCGAGATCCTGCGCTTGAGACAGCGGATCGCCTCGAGAGGCTTCTTGCCCTCGGCTCGCTTGCGTCGGTAGTAGGCGCGGCCGTCGGTGTTGAGTCGGATCTGGCTGATCGCGGCGATGTGGATCATGTGGTTGATCCGCCTGTTGCCGGCGCGTGAGAGTCGGTGGCGGTTCTGCTCGCCGGAGGACGCATCGAGTGGTGCGGTGCCGGTCCAGGACGCGAACCGGTTGCGGTCGGCGAAGCGGGTCACGTCCCCGACGTCGGCGAGGACTCGTGCGGCCACGACGGGGCCGACGCCGTGGAGGTCCATCAGGCGGGAGCCGCGTGCCAGGACGATTGCCTTCAGCTCGGCGGTGGACTTCTTGATCTTCGCCTCGACCGCGACCAGCTCGGCGAGCTCTTCAGCGGCGATGCGACGGCGGGTCTTCCCGGCGATGTCGCGCGGTCGGACTGACGCGAGCATGGCTTTGGCCTGGCCGGTGGTGATGTCGCGTTTCGCCTGTCCTGGGAGGAGTTCTGCGAGAAGAGCCTGGAGCCGGTCGACGGTCTGAACACGGCGCCTGGTGAGTGCCTCGCGGCGGTCGGTGAGCATCCGCAGTGCCTCGAGCTCACCGTCAAGCTGCAGCACCCGCAGGTTCGTCGTGCGGACTGCAACGGCAGCGACCGCGTGCGCGTCGTGGGCGTCGGTCTTGCGGTTGTGACCGGTGTCGAACAGTCGGACTCGGGCGGCGAGCTTCGCTGGCACGTCCACCACCTGCTCACCGTCCTCGAGCAGTCGTTGTGCGAGCGGGCGGCCGGCGCCGTTGCTGCCCTCGACCGCCCAGACCCGCTCTGGCCAAGCCGCGGCGTAGTTGCGCATCGCGGCGTAGCCGGTCCGGCTGGTGGTGAATCGACCCGAACCGAGCATCAGCTCGTGCTGGTCGACGACCTCGATCGTGGCCGACAGCTTGTGGGGATCGACCCCGATGATGACGTGCTCCATGTGCTGCTCCCGCCTGTGCTCGATCCGATGTGGACGGCGAGGCGGGCGTTGCTACTACGAGCAGGGCAGTCCCTTCTTGAGCCACGCCTCGTCACGGTGACCGGCGGGCCGCAGACCGGAAGTGAGCCACACCAGATCAGCCGGTGGGCAGCCGCAAAGAGAGCTGCCCGCCGATCACCTGAACCGAGTCTGGCCAGACACCGGTCCTACGGGAATCCTCTAGTAGCCGCAACGGACGCGGGTAGGTGAGGCGTTCGGCGACTAGCGTGAAGGGCGCAGTGCCCGGTCGTGTTGGCGCGGGCAGGCCGGCGAGGTCGTGACGCCGCGCGTGAGGGTTCTTCATGTCTGACCACACGGTCCCGCTGCCGTACCAGCCCGCCACGATGTCGACGGCTCAGCTCGCCGCGTTCTCCGACCTTGCCCAATACTCCGGGCACGCCCACGAGCTGTACACGTATGAGCTCAGGCGCTGGTTCGCCTGGTGCGAACGGCCTGGACCCGCTCGTCGGGATCCAGCGCGCGCACGTCGAGCCCTAGATCTACCAACTCGGCGACGTGAACTGATGGACTCGATTCTCACCGCGATGATGCATGGCGTCCGCGGCTTCTTAGGTTCGCCCTGATGGATGGACTCATCCCGTCCGACCCGCCCGTCTCGCTCGGGTCCCCAACGTCCACCGCGACGAGTCACGGACCCATGGACCGGCGGACAACTCGTGCTGCACCTATCCACCAGCTGGCCCTGGATCGACTGCAGGCAACGCCTTCGGACGTTCCTCCAGACAGCGGCCGTTCCGGGTCATCGCTTGACAGCGACTCCCCCGAGCGCGAACACATGTTCGGTCAACAGGACTTCTAACACGGATCTAGTCCGTGATAGATGATAAGGAGACTCGGAGCCGTAATTTTGGAACTATGAACTTCGAGTCGCTTGCGCGCCACGCGTCAATGGTCGCGTTCATGACGTGCCTGGGGCTCTGCCTGCTCGTCGTCATCTGCGGCGGCGTCGTCGTGTTTGTCGCCCGCATGACGAAGAGCGAGGTGAAGGACGCCGCGCAGGCCCTCTCCATCGTTGTGGGGACTGCCCACGGGCGGCGGCCGCCGTTGGCCGGCACCCCTGATCGGCTTAGCCCGACTACTTCATTGCCGTCCCGACTCAGCGACGCTCGACGGAGGGTGTCTTCCGAGGTGCGCGAGGCGGCCCGCAGTGCAAGCGGCTCTCCTGGTTTCACCTCACTCCAGGATGCGGAGCCAGGTCAGGAGTCGTCGCTATGACGTACGCGCAGGTCGGCGGCCGCGTGCGCCTGCGTGTGCGTGAGATCTATGTGCGAGACGCCGTCTGCCCACTTCTTTCACGCGGAGCATCTGGCGCGATAAAGATGGACCTATTGCTTCGGAGTCTGGCCGTGCACGGGGAGGCGGACGGGACCGGTGCAGGTACCGTCCCACTGGCGGTCAGGTGGGAGGTGTTGCATGACCTCGTCCGACCGCCAGGACAGTTCACCGAGTCCGACACCGTCCTGAAACGCAACTGGGTGGGTGACAAGATCGAGCAGTTGGAGGGCCACAAGCTGTTGCGACGGGACCTCCGCCCTGGTGGCAGGTCTGGGATCACGGTCCTGCGTGACGACGGATCTGGGAACCCCTACGACGACCCCGGTGCTCGTGGGGCCAGTTACGTGACCGTGCTCGGATCGTTGTTCGCGTCACGTCGGATCGGACGGTGGGGAAATCCCGAGCTCGCCGCCTACTTCGCAGCAATGATCGCCGAGAGGTACGCCCGAGCCGATCCCGCAATGAATGGGCTGCAGGCTGGTAGGGACCTTGGCGACGGAGTCTGGTTTCGACCGCTCGACTGGTTCGCTGACGAAGATGGTCGGCGCCCGGACCACCACATTCGGGTCCCGTTCAACGACAGGACCCTCCGCCGAGGTATCAAAGCGCTATGCGAAGACGGCCTAATGCGACGCCAGAGAGTCCGGGAGGATCCGCGGACCGGGATGCCCCTTCGGGCGCAGGGCGGTCGATACCTCTACACGAACGCATTCGCTCGTCCCGCACCACTGCAGGTGCCCCAAAGTCCAAGCCTCAGGCCGGGGCTCAACGTTTCGCGGTTGAGTGTGTAGGGGCGTCGACCGGTGAAGCGTGGTGACCCATTTTGGACAATGGTGCGTTTGACACGCACGTGATCGAAGGCCCGCACGGGAATACTGTTGCTATGTCCGAAACGTCATGGCTACAGCGGTGATAACGCAGGCGCCGACTGCGCCGATGTTGGTCGAGTTCGACGCCGAGGCGGTCCTGAACAGCAGCACTCCGCACTTGTTCAGGCTCGAGTTGGGTTGAACGATCGGACGAGCGCCACCAGCGTTCGTGCTCGGGAACGCTGCCACTAGCGTCAATCCGCCGCCTGTCGGGTTAGCTCAATGCAGCCTGGCCAGGTCGGTCCGGACGAGTTGGTAGCAGAATCAGTGCATGCCCGTGACTCCTCTTCATCGCATCCTTGGGGACAGAACGCCGGATCTAACGCTTCAGATGATCCACACAGCCATCTCCGAGAGAGTCGAGGAGACCGACGACCTGGATTGGAAGCAGTCCCTTCCCCTGACAGCGGAGAAGGGTCCGAGTCGTGATGCACAGCAATACGAGCTCGCGAAGGACGTTGCGGCGATGGCCAATACGAATGGCGGGCTCATCGTCTACGGGGTAAGCGAGACCCGAGGGCAAGCCAGTAGCCACGCCGAGCGCTTGGTCACAGTTGGGGCTGTAGATGAAGCGTTGATGACAACGATCCGTCGCGTGGCAAGCAACGACATCTACCCCCCAGTCATTGGCCTTCGGTTCACAGTTCTCCGGTCGGCCGACGAGGCCGAGGTCGTACTCGCGATGAACGTCCCCGTCAGTGTGGACGCCCCCCATCTAATCCGCCCGAAGAACCAGAGAGACTGGTTCGGAGTTCCCTGGCGTAACGGCTCCCACACGGAGTGGATGATCGAACGCCAGGTCGAGGCCGCCTACGCGGCACGCGCCCACCGCAGTCGCCGCCGCGAACAGGAACTGCGCGACCTCTACGACCAGTTCGCGTCGAACCTGACAAGTGGTGCGTGGATTGCGGCCGTCGCCCGCCCAGCGCAGCCACAGGTCTACGTCACCGAACGGTTGCACATGATGCGGGCGACCCGGGCGTTCGAGGATGCGTGGAACCTTAGTAGCCGTGCAGGTCAAGCATCGGGACAGGCTTCCACGCTGCGGCCCGGCGAGTTGCTCATTGGTGCCGATGTACGACGTGGCCTTCGCCTTTATCGCCAAACAGCGCGACGACAGATTGGCAGCGGTGAGTACATCGCATTGGCCGAGATTCATCAAGACGGGTCGGTCGCGGTCGCGCTATCGCGGGGCGGCGTCTTCAACCCGAGGGATCCCATAGACGACAGGTTCATTGCCGCCATCGACTTCGATGCCTTATGCGTCGATCTGATGAGCCTCGCCAGAAGCACAGCCCGAGTCCGAGGTGTAGTCGGCGACTATGAGGTGAGATTGTCGATCGAACCATCGACGACTGCCTTTCGCCACCTGGATTTCGGAGGCGCCGGTTTCCGCCCATTTCGAGTGGACGACCGAGTACCGCCATTCATCCCGGTCGAGGGGACGCTCCCGTTCTCTGAGGGGTTAGACGAGACGGTAGGCGCACTAATCGAGCTCTCTCGCGATGCCATCAACCAATCCGGACGAGAGACCGGCCTCACCCCAGGAGACCTAATCGACGTCTTCGTTGCCAACTAGCCGCACCAGGAGTCGCCGCGATTCGCGGGGTGACGTTGTGAGTCTTTCCGCAAGTGATCCCACCTGCACACAGGTGAGACGCGTTAGGTCAGGCGGCCCAGTCGATGAGCATGTCGACGAAGTGCGCTTCGAGTCGTGACCTCGGGGTGGCGGGGGGTCGCAGTCGGGATGGTGTGGGGGCGGCGGGGGCTCGGGATCGGTAGCGGTGGCCGGTAGGGGTGGTGATCTCGACCGTGTGGGTCTGCTCGACCACGGCCGTAGTCCAGTCGGGGTCGGTCTTGGCGAGGTTGCAGTGTTCGCAGGTGCCTTGGCCGTTGACCTCGGTGGTGGGGCCGCCGTGGGCGTGGTCGGTGATGTGGTCGTGGTGGCGGATCGGGGCGTCGCAGTAGGGGCCACGACAGGTCCGGTCGCGCAGGTCGAGGAACAGCGCCAGGCCCTGCGGGAAGCAGCGGGCCTGGGACTCCATCGCGACCAGCCGGCCGGTGCTGGGGGTGGCGTAGAGCTGGCGCAGCGTGGCGATCGCGTCGTCGACGGCCGTCTGGGTGAGGCCGCGGGCGGTGTCGGCGGGGACCGGTCCGTAGTCCATCAGCCAGGCGGGTTCGTGGCCGCCGGCGAGCAGAGCCTCGTCGGAGATCAGCAGGTTGACCGCGACGGGGACCGCGTCGGCGCGGGCTTGTCCGGTGATCCGCTCGACCAGGAGGTCGGCCATCAGCTGGCCGCGGGAGCGCGGGTCGCCCAGGGCGCGGGCCTGGTCGGCCGCCCGGGTCAGCGTGGCCCACGCGGCGACGCCCTGCTCGGCAGGCAGGACGGTGGTGAGCACGGCCATGGTGTCCGGCGCGGGGCGCAGGCTGACGCGTCGGTCCCCGACCGCCTGGGCACGGCGGTTGACCACCGCAGCCGGGTCGGCCTTCGCGGCCAGGCGCTGGGCCTCGGCGACCAGGCGGCGATCACCCCAGCCCTCGAACCGGTAGGTCCCATCGGGCAGCGGGGCGCAGAGCTGGTGGTCGACGTAGGTGCGCAGGTCGGGCTCGAGGCAGGCGGTCTCGCGGGCGATCAGGGTGGCCCGCCACTCCGAGAGCACGCCGGCCTCCATCGCGGCCAGGGTGTGCGGCAGCTCGGTGGTCAACGCGGTCGCCAGGCCGACCATCCGGACGCCACGGGCCGGGGACTCCCGCCGCGCGAGCGCCACCTCGGAAGCCACCGTGCGCCGCCGATCCCGACCGGCGCCCGCGGCCAGCTCGGCGGTCAACCGCGCTTGGGCCGCACTGGCCCGCGCCTTGAGGTCCTCCAGAGCACGGATCGCCTCGACCAGGTCGGCGGTGTCGCCGACCCGGATCGCGTCGTGCTCGAAGACCGTGGCCATGCCACATGATATAGAACGTACGTTCGGAAAGTCAAGAGCACTTTCACAGGCGCAGGCCCGAGCCGAACCGGCGGTCAGCTCCCCACGACGAGTCCGTGCTCGGCCGGCGTGGAGCCGGCCAGCATCGGGATCGCCTGGCCCAGGGAGTAGCTGGCGATCGCGCCGGTTGCGATGCGGTTCGCGGCGCCGGGGTCGAGGAGCAGGCGCGTGAGGAGATGGGCGGCCGCGATGACCGAGGGCGGGTCCGAGCGCAGCGGTGTGAGCCCTTCGACGCTGTTCGCATAGATCCCGCGCCGGGCGATGATGGTCGCCGTCGTCGCGACCACGCCACGACGCCCGGTGCCGTGCGCTGCGGCGCCGAGCATGCCGTGGATGAGCCCGTGGCTCTTGGCGCCGCGGGTGAGGTGCGGCTCCGCGGGCAGGTGCTCCCCCATCGACAGCCGCACCTGGAGCTCCGGGAGGTTGGCGCCGTTGACGAAGGCATTGACGGGCTCGGTCAGCCGGGGGTTGACGTCGATGTAGCCGGCCCGCGCCGCCTGCTCGTCCCAGAAGTAGTCGGCGGAGAACCCGCCGTGCCACCCCAGCGCAGAGCCCACGAGCTCGAGATCCGCGATCACCCCGGGCCGGTGGACCCCGACCTTGAGCGCGGGCCCGCCGTTGGTGCCCTCCGCCAGCCGTCGGTCGGTGCGTACGGCGACCAGGCGGCCGTGGTCGAACACCGCGTGCGACTGCTCGAAGTGGCCCCGGGCTGCCGCTTGCAAGACGAGCCCGCGGGCCCAGGCGCCATCGAGCTCCGGCGAGACCAGCACGCGCTCGAGGCCGGCGGCGTCCGCGATCGGCCACACCCCGACGCTGGCGGTGCCTTCGGGGGTCTTGAGGTAGCACGGCCACCCCAGCTCCGCGGTCGCGGCGCGGGCGGCGTCCGGCGTCCGCACCACCCGGGTCTCGGGATGGTGCAGGCCGAGCTCGTCGAGCAGGTCGAGCTGCGCGGTCTTCGTCTGGACCCGGGCGAAGGCGGGGAAGCCCGACACCGCGAGTCCGGTCAGCGGTCGCAGGAGGTCCGCGGCCCAGGCGAACAGGTAGGCCTGCTCGTTGACCGGCAGCAGCACGTCGTACCGATGCTCCTCGAGGAGCTCCCGGACCGTGCGCAGGTAGCCGATGGGGTCCAGCCCCGAGACCGGGCACCGGTGCACGTGGCGGACGAAGCGGGAGAACCGAGCCAGGCAGAGGGGGTCGGGATCGCAGACGTCGACCCGGTAGCCGGCCGCCCCGAGGACCGTGATGGTCTCGCGGGCGTTGGTGCTCGAGCCCTCCGACAGCAGAACGCGCGGTCGCTTCATCCTCGGCTCCCCGCCTGCCCCCGCTCCAGCACGTCGCCGATCGCCCGCCGGACACTGTCGGCGTCGGGCCCCATGCCCGGGACCAGGGCGTAGAGCATCAACCCGTCGGCGAGCGCCATCGCCGCGTCCGCGGCATCGTCTGCCCCGAGCCCGACGTCCACGCCGTCCGCGGCGTGCGCTGATCGGAACGCGGCAGCGAGCAGCTCACCGAATCGCCGGTGGTAGTGGACCTTGAGCTCCGCCAGGGCCGGCATCTCGGCGGCGAGCAGGAAGCCCTCCACCCACAGCCGCAGGAAGGGTCGTTCGGTGCGCAGGAGCGAGGCGGTGAAGTTCTGCGCGAGGGCGTCGATCGAGGCCTCGCCGCCGTCCCCATCGGCTCCCGCCAAGGCTTGGTACCGCTGCTCGAACACCTGACGGGACGCGGCGACGTACAGCTCCTCCTTGCTCGAGAAGTAGGTGTACAGCGCTCCCTTGCTCAGGCCTGCTTCCGCACAGATGGCGTCGAGGGTCGAGGTGGCATAGCCCCGGGCGGCGAACACCGCGATGGCGGCATCTACGACGCGACCTCGTTGCGACTGGGAGCGCTCTTCGGAGATCCGGGGCATGATCACAGCATAAAAACTGACCAGTCAGTTTGCAAAGCCCTGTGGGTCTCCTCCTGCACCGTCCGTGGGACCGGGTGAGGGCGCCTTCGCGGGGACTTCTCCTGGACGCCGATGCTCACGGCCGCTGAGCTCTCCGCATTGGCAGCCCTGCGGCCCCAGAACTTCCCGCGCTCCCGCGGCGACCGATCCGCGACAGATGCCGCAGGTGCCTACGAGTAGCGGTGGCTCTTCGCTGTGTGGCCCTGCTCGCGCGTGCAGCTACGTCCGTTCATCGAACGGTGCCCGCACAGTGCGTTGGTCGGCGACGCCGGAGCAGCCGCAGCGGCCGGCTTCGCCTTCGCTGTCGGGGGTCGAACCGCCGGCCTGGCCGGCGTCGAGGCAGCAGTGGAGCCGGCCGACCTCTCGCTGTACCTCGCCTCCCGCATCGCCCGCATCGCGGCTTCCTTGCTCATCGAGTACTCACCCGACGAACTCTAGGCGTGCGGACCGACAGCGTCGGTCAGGCGCGACGCAGCGACCGAGCCGCCCCCAGCCCTGGCGGACCGCCCGTCAGGTGACGATCAACGGCCACAGCACGGCGACGACGCTCTCGGGGATCTCGTCCTTGGAGTCGCCCCTGTAGAACGCACCGAAGTAGCTCCCGAAGCACATGGTGGCGATGGTGTGCTCGTCGATGTTCCGGGACACGGCCCCATCGGCCTGGAGCTGCGACAGCACGTTCTCGACGAGCGCGACACGCGGTTCGACTGCGTGCTTGCGCAGCATCTCGAGCAGTTCGGGGGTGTGCACCACCTCGCCGGCGAAGTTGCCCATCAGCACCATCGCATCCGGGTTGTAGTACGCCGGATCCAGGCGGCGGACAGCCTCGAGGAAGGCCTCCCGTGGCGGCAGGCGGCTCAGGTCCAGGTCGTACAGGTCGCGCTGCTTACGAAAGCCGTAATCCAGCGCATCGGCGACGAGCTCGAGCTTGGTGGCCCACCGCCGGTAGAGCGTGGGGCGGCTGACGCCCGCGTCGGCTGCGATGTCTCCCAGTGTCATGCGTGAGTAGCCGTCCCGGACGAGGCGAGCGCGGGTGGCCAGGATGATCGCCTCGTCGAGAGAGAGGTCCCGCGGACGTCCGCCGGCAGGCGACCCGACGGCGTCGGCGGGCCTCGTCGACCGCGCGCGCGACTGGGGCATGGGCCACCTCACATCCATAGGTGCCGACCATCCTACGCACTTCCGTTACAGGCCCTTGCCGTAACCTATTAGGTTACGTACAGTGAACGTAACGGAACTGGTCGGGTGTGCACCGACCTGCCGGGCACTGTCACCAAGAGAGGGCGTTGAGGATGAGGGCAATCGTGGCGAGGGACCGTGCTGCCGGAACAGCCGGGATGACCCTGCTGGAGCGGCCCGAGCCGCCGGCAGCGATCAACGACGTCATCGTCGAGGTACACGCGTCGGGATGGGTCCCGACCGAGCTCGAGTGGCCGTCGACCTGGACCGACCGCTCCGATCGCGACCGAACGCCGTCGATCCCCGGGCACGAGCTGGCCGGAACGGTAGCCGCACTCGGCTACGGCACGACGGGTCTGTCGGTGGGACAGCGCGTCTTCGGCTTGGCGGACTGGCACCGCGACGGCGCGCTCGCGGAGTACGTCGCGATGGAGGCGCGCAACCTCGCGCCCTTGCCGGACGAGGTCGACTTCACCGTCGGGGCCTCGCTCCCGATCTCCGGGCTGACCGCATGGCAGGGACTGTTCGTCCACGGTCGGCTGCAGCCGGGACAGCGGGTCCTCGCACATGGTGCGATCGGCGCGGTAGGAGCGATGGTGACCCAGTTGGCGCGCGAGGCCGGCGCCCACGTCATCGGCACCGGACGGTCCGCCGATCGCGAGAGAGCGCTCGACCTCGGCGCGCACGAGTTCGTCGACCTCGCGCACGACACCCTCGAAGACATCGGCGACGTCGACCTCGTCTTCGACGTCATCGGCGGCGCGATCCAGCAGAGGTCCGCGGCCCTGCTCGGGGCCGGCGGCACCTTGGTGTCGGTGGTCGGCCCGGTCGTGGTCCCCCCGGCGAACGGCCGGGCCGTCGACTTCGTCGTCGAGGCCGACCGCGATCAGCTCGGTGAGATCGTCGCGCGCATGGTCGACGGGCGCTTGCGCGCGAACATCGGCACCATCGCGTCCCTCGACGACGCCATCGCAGCATTCAGCTCCCGTGAGCGAGCCAAGGGGAAGACGATCATCCGAGTGCGCCCCTGAGCGGTCGCCTCCACGGGCTGGGAGACCAGCTGAGTACGCGGGCCCATCCCCTCACGGTCGTCGGCGACCACAGTGGGGACCATGACCACCGACAGCAGTCGCCCCTCCCCTGCTCGGCTCGCGTTCATCGCGCTCGCGGGCTCCGCCCTCCTCACCGCCAGCGGTGCCGTGGCCCCGGCCATTGCGAAGCCCGCAACCGCAGCACCATCCCCGTCGGCGACGTCGACCCTCCGTGTCCCGCACGGTGACCAGCGGATCGTCCACCACGACCCTCGACGTGACGTCCTCCGCTTCGACCTGAGATCGGATACCAGTCGGCCCGTCCCCCGCGATCGTGCCACCGACATCACCAGGACTGTCGTCGACCATCAGGCCGACGAGATCGTGTTGCAGGCGCGGGTCCGGCAGCTCAGCCGGTCGGGCTACCGCCTGATGATGGCCGAGATCCTCGCCTCTGACGGCAGGCGCTACCTGCTTACGGTCGACTACTCGACCACCCCGGTCGGCGAGCGTCTCAGCCTCGAGCGGTTCGGGTCGGGCGCGGAGGTCAGCTGTCCCGGTGCGACCTGGTCGATCAGCCGGAAGACCGACGAGATCAAGGCCTTCCTCCCCGGCTCCTGCGTCGATGGGCCGAGGTGGATCCGTGCCGGAGTCGCCCTCGTCGCGGCACCGCACAGCCTGAAGACGTCACTCGCCGACGACTCCCGGTCCCGGGGTCACGTCGCCGACCGGCACCTGGTGCTCGGACCCCGCCAGCCCCGGGCCTGACCCGCGGGGGCGGCGGCCGCGAGGGCGGGAGAGCCAGGATCGCGGCCGCAGCCCCGGCACCAGCGCCGGCACCCGCGCGGCGTAGGCGTCGTACGCCGCACCGAACGTGCGCCGCAGGTCGCGCTCCTCGAACCTCATCCCCACGGCGATGTAGAGGGTCGTCGCGCCGGCGAACAGCAGGTGCGAGGCGTCCATCTGCGGCGTCGCCCAGAACGCCAGCAGCAGCCCGGTCATCAACGGGTGCCGCACGACGGCGTGCAGCCCGCGGACCTCCAGCTCCCCGCGTGCGACGGGCCCACGCGGTGCCGCCCAGCCCGCCTGGCGCAGGCCGGTGAGCTCGAAGTGGTCGACGGCGTACGTCGCCGCGGTCGCGAGCAGCCAGCCCGCACCGAACGCCACCCAGAGCACCACCGCCACCACGCCGTGGGCGCGCCACACCTGTCCCCCGAACGGTTGCCACAGCACGAGCAGCAGCACCAAGCAGACGACGGTGGCCAGGACGTACGTCGTGCGCTCGAGCCCGGCCGGGACCCGGCGGCGCAGCACCGCCTTGACCCCGGCCCGCGCCATCACCGAGTGCTGGACCCCGAACAGGAGCAGCAGCGCCAGGTCCGTGGCCACGGCGAGCGCGGTGCCCACTCGTGCGGGACCGTCCACGGTCCGCGGGACCAGGACCCCGGCCAGGAACGCGACCGCCCACACCATCACCACGTTGAAGCCCACCCAGGCGAGGGCGGAGAGGAACAGGAACGAACGCTGTCGGGTCATGCCCACGATGCTCGGGTGCCGGGCGGGTCCGGCGCAGCCGTGGAACTACCCCACTTCCCGGCTCAGCTGTCGGACGCGCGCGCCACGTACCAGGCGGCCACCTGCGCGCGCGACCGGAACCCGAGGCGCAGCCGGATCCGCTCCAGGTGCGACTCTGCCGACCGCTCGGAGATCCCCAGCCGCTCGGCGAGCTCGCGGTTCGTGAGGCCCTCCGCGACCAACGCCGCCACCTCGGCCTGGCGGGCGGTGAGGCGCGTCGGGACAGACCGCCGCAGCACCGGGAGGCCGAGGAACCGGCGTACCTGCTCGACCACCGACTGCGCGTCGCCCATCGCGGGGAGATGCGAGCGACCCTCGAGCTCGACCAGCTCGGCGTGCGGGATCGCGGCCGCCAGCGCGGCACCCTGGGCCGGCGGGGCCGCCCGGTCGCCACTGCGGTGCAGCACCAGCGTCGGCGCGGAGACCCGTCCGAGCGACTGCCGCACGTCGAGGTCGTAGGCGAGGCCCAGCAGCGCGACCGCGGTCTCGGCCGAGGACGCGGCACGCTGGTACTGCGCGACCGATCGGCGGGTGCCGGCATCCGCGTCGGGAGCGAACAGGTCGGTCAGCAGGTCCGAGCCCAGACCCCAGTGGGTCGCGAGCAGTCCGAGCACGTGCTGACGACTGTCCTCGTCGCCGATCGCCTCGCCCGTGGACCAGCCGCCGTACAGGACGAGCCTCGACACCGACTCGGGCCGCTCGGCGGCCCACTGCGCCGCCACCGCGGCGCCCAGCGACCAGCCGAACAGGTCGAACCGCGTCAACCCCACGGCCTGCGTCACGGTTCGGATCGTGGCCAGCTCGAGCTGCATGGTCCGTGGTCCCTCGTAGGGGTCGGAGAGCCCACAGCCCGGCCGGTCGTAGCGCACCAGCGTGCGGCCGGAGGCCAGCGCCTCGTAGAACGACCGCTCCGCCGGGAGCGACCAGTCGAGCTCGAGGTGGCTCAGCCAGCCGGGCACCACGACGAGCGGCGGCCCGCTGCCGTCCAGCGCGTAGGCGACCCGACCGCCGTCCTCCAGTTGCGCCGTCCCCCAGCGCTGCTCGCTAGATCCCACAGCACCAGTGAACAGGACTCAGGACAGCCCGATGATCGTCCCGTCGTCGGCGAGGTCGATGCGCTGCGCGGCGGGGCGGCTGGGCAGGCCGGGCATCGTCATCATGTCGCCGCACACCACGACCACGAACCCGGCGCCGGCCGAGAGCCGGACCTCGCGCACCCGCAGCTCGTGGCCCGTGGGGGCGCCGAGGAGGGTGGGGTCGGTGGAGAAGGAGTACTGCGTCTTCGCCACGCACACCGGCAGCGCGCCGTATCCGTCGCGCTCGATGCGCGCCAGCCGCTTGCGGGCCTTGCCGTCCCAGGTGACCTGGCCGGCGCCGTAGATGCGCGTGGCCACGGCCTCGACCTTCTCGGTGAGGGAGAGGTCGTCGGGGTAGGTGAACGAGAACGACGACGCCGCGGGCTCCTCGAGGGACTGCAGCACGCCCTTGGCCAGGTCCTGCGCGCCCATCCCGCCGTCGGCGAAGTGCGTCGCCGGGAAGGCCGTGACGCCGCAGGCCTCGCAGAGCTCGACGACCTTGTCGACCTCAAGGTCGGTGTCGGTCGGGAAGCGATTCACCGCGACCACGCACGGGATGCCGTGCACCTCGCGGAGGTTGTGCAGGTGCCGGCTCAGGTTGGCCATGCCGGCCTCCACGGCGCCGAGGTCCTCGCGGTCGAGGTCGGCCAGTGCCACGCCACCGTGGTACTTCAGCGCGCGGACGGTCGCGACGACGACGGCGACGTCGGGCCGCAGGCCCGACATGCGGCACTTGATGTCGACGAACTTCTCCGCGCCCAGGTCGGCGCCGAAGCCCGCCTCGGTGACGACGTAGTCGGCCAGCCGCAGACCGGCGCGGGTGGCCATCACCGAACTGCAGCCGTGGGCGATGTTCGCGAACGGGCCGCCGTGGACGAACGCCGGCGCACCCTCGAGGGTCTGCACGAGGTTGGGCGCGATCGCGTCGCGAAGCAGCACGGCCATCGCGCCCGTGGCGCCGAGGTCGCGGGCGGTGACCGGTGTGCCGGCGCGGGAGTAGCCGATGACGATGTCGCCCAGCCGGCGCTTGAGGTCCGCCCACGACTCGGTCAGGCAGAAGATCGCCATCAGCTCGGAGGCGACCACGATGTCGAAGCCGTCCTCGCGGGGGAACCCGTTGGCGGGGCCACCGAGCCCGACGACGACCTCGCGCAGGGCGCGGTCGTTGGTGTCGAGGACGCGCTTCCAGCTCACGCTCCGGACGTCGATGTCGAGCTCGTTGCCGTGGTGCACGTGGTTGTCGATCAACGCGGCCAGCAGGTTGTTGGCGGCCGCGATCGCGGCGAAGTCGCCGGTGAAGTGCAGGTTGATGTCGGTCATCGGCACGACCTGGCTGTAGCCGCCGCCGGCCGCGCCGCCCTTCATCCCGAACACGGGGCCCATCGACGGCTCGCGCAGGCACGCGACCGCCCGGTGTCCCATGCCGTGCAGGGCGTCGGTGAGGCCGACGGACGTCGTGGTCTTGCCCTCACCGGGCGGGGTCGGCGACAGCGCGGTCACCAAGATCAGCTTGCCGAGCGGCCGGTCGGCCAGCGAGGTGAGGTAGACCGGGTCGACCTTCGCCTTGGTATGCCCGTACGGCACCAGGTGCTCCGCGGCGATGCCGAGGGACTCGGCCACCTCCGTGATCGGTCGAAGCTCCGCGGCGTTGGCGATCTCGATGTCCGACAACATTGTCGGCCTCCCTCCGTGCTCTTGCACGTTAACCCGTTCCCGGGCGTCTCGGCGGGAGAATCTGCCGTCAACCGGCCTACCAGCAGACCGCCTGACCGAGGGATCGGTCAGTAGCCCAACCCGTGCCCGAGCTCGAACAGCTCCCCGGTGCCACCGGGGCCGGGGATCGAGACGGGCAGCCGCCCGGTCGGGCGCACCTCGCCGTACAGCACGCGCACCAGCGACTCGAGCTGGCTCGCGGTGTAGCCGTAGGTGTCGAGCACCGTCGGCGCCTCGGGGAACGAGGCCACGTCGTAGGGGTTGCGCACGACGGCGACGACCACCGGCGTCCCGGTCGCGAGCAGGGCGCGCACCAGCGTGGCCTGGGCCGTCGCGGCCGCGGTGGGCTGTCCGGTGGTGGCGTCGACGGCGTACGCGTTGTTGGTCGTCACCACGACCAGGTCGGCCTCCCGCGCGGCCGCGACCGCAGCGTCGACGGCATCCGCCGACGGCGTGGTGCCGGACTCGAGCACCTGCGTCGTGGCGCCGCGGGCGGCCAGCGCGGTCGCCAGCGTCGTTGTCGTGGTGGCGCCCCAGCCGGTGACCAGGACGTCGCGCGGCCCGGGCGCCAACGGCAGCAGACCCGCGTCGTTGGCCACCAGCGTGGTGGTGCGGTCGGAGATCGCCTGCGCGGCGGCGAGGTGGTCCGGGGCCCCCAGGACCCGCGGCGCCGCGCCGGCGTCGACGTACCTGTCGGCGAACAGCCCGTGGCGGAGCTTGTGCAGCAGGATGCGGTAGACCGAGGCGTCGAGGCGCTTCCTGCTGATCTCACCGTCGCGGACCGCCCGGAGCACGGCTCGGTACGCCGTGTCCATCTGCGGCGGGATCAGCAGCTGGTCGGCCCCCGCGAGCACCGCGCGCACCGGGGCCACGTCGGGCGGGAACGTCGCGGTCGCTCCGCCCATGTCCAGGGCGTCGGTGACGATCAGCCCGTCGAACCCGAGCTCCCTGCGCAGCAGGCCGGTGAGGATCTTGTGCGACATCGTCGCCGGGACGCCCGGGTCGACTGCCGGGAGCACGACGTGCGCGGTCATGATCGTGTCCACCCCGGCGGCGATCGCCGCGCGGAACGGTGGCAGGTCGATCGCCTCCAGCTGAGCGCGGGTGTGGGTGACCTCGGGCAGCCCGAAGTGGCTGTCCACACCGGTGTCGCCATGCCCGGGGAAGTGCTTGGCCACCGCCGACACCCCGCCGCGGTGGAGGCCGCGGACCTCGGACGCCACGAGGTCGGACACGAGCTCCGGATCAGCACCGACGGACCGGATGCCGATCACGGGGTTGTTCGGGTTGACGTTGACGTCGGCGACCGGGGCGTAGTCCTGCGTGACGCCGACGGCGGCGAGCTCGGCGCCGATCACCGACGCCGAGGTCAGCGCATCGGCGGTCGACCGGGTGGCCCCGAGCGCCATGTTGCCCGGCATCTGCGTGGCACCGCTGGCGGCACCGAAGCGGGCCACGAGCGACCCACCCTCCTGGTCGACCGAGATCTGGAGCGGGATGTGCCCCGGCAGCGCTCGCGCCGCCCGCTGCAGTCCGTTGGAGAGCCTGGCGACCTGCGCCGGGTCGCCGATGTTGTCGTCACCGTTGCGGACGGTGAAGTAGATGACGCCGCCCGGCTGGTACTTCGCGATCGCCTCGGCGGGGGTGTCCACGCCGTACAGCCGCTGGTTGACAGTCTTCGCCTCGTCGCTGACCACGGTGGCGTTGCGGCCGGCGACCTCGATCACGAACAGCTGGCCGACCTTCTGCTTCGTCGACATGTGCTGCAGCAGCGCCTGCGCCCGTTCCTCGTAGGACGGCTTGGCCGGTCGTGTCCGCTCGGCGGTCGCGGCTGGTGGAGCGACCATGGCACTCAGCACCAGGCAGGGGCCGATCACCGACACCAGGAGCGTCCGCGCGCGGCGGGTGGACGTCGATCGAGCCAACATGGGCACCTCCGAGCTCGGGTGTCAGCTGGCCGCGCCGGAGCCCGGACGTCGTACGGACAGTGTCACCGTTTGCTCTGACCGTATGACGCCCTGCGGTCAGACGAGGTTCACCGCGCGGGCGGAGACGGCGTCGATCGCGTGCTGCATGTCGGCGAGCACGTCGGCGGCGATCGAGGTGTCGACCGAGAGGGCGACCAGCGCCCGGCCGCCCTTGGCGTCGCGGGAGACCTGCATGCCGGCGATGTTGATGCCGGCGTCGCCGAGGATCACCCCGACCGTGCCGACCACGCCCGGGCGGTCGCCGTACGTCAGGAACGCGAGGTGCTCGGTGGGCTCGAGGTCGACGTCGAAGCCGTTGACCTCGACCAGCCGCTCCTTCTGGTTGATCCCGATCAGCGTGCCGCTGACCGAGACCTGCGAGCCGTCGGCGAGCGTGCCGCGGATCGTGATCAGGTTGCGGTGGTCGGGGCTCTCGGGGTCCGAGACGAGGCGTACGGCGATGCCGCGCTCGGACGCGAGCAGCGGCGCGTTCACGTAGGAGACCTGGTCCTCGACGATGTCGGTGAAGATGCCCTTGAGGGCGGCCAGCTCGAGCACCTTGACGTCGTAGTCGGTGATCTCGCCGCGGACCTCGACGTCGACGGACAGCGCGACCTCGCCAGCCAGCGCGGTGAAGACCCGGCCGAGCTTCTCGGTGAGCGGGATGCCGGGGCGCAGGTCCTCGGCGATCAGCCCACCCTGGACGTTGACCGCGTCGGGCACCAGCTCACCCGACAGCGCCAGGCGCACCGACTTCGCGACCGCGATGCCGGCCTTCTCCTGAGCCTCCTCGGTGGAGGCGCCGAGGTGCGGCGTGGCCACGACGTTCTCGAGCTCGAACAGCGGGCTGTCGGTGCACGGCTCCTGCGCGAAGACGTCGAGCCCGGCGGCGGCGACGCGGCCCTCCTTGAGGGCGGCGTACAGCGCGGGCTCGTCGACGATGCCACCGCGGGCGGCGTTGACCAGCACCAGCGACGGCTTGACCTTCGCGAGCTGCTCGGTGCTGATCAGGCCCACGGTCTCGGGGGTCTTGGGCAGGTGCACGGACATGAAGTCCGCCTCGACGAGCAGCGTGTCGAGGTCGACCAGCCGCACTCCCATCTGGGCGGCGCGGCCGGCCTGGACGTAGGGGTCGTAGGCGATGACCCGCATGCCGAACGCCGTGAGCCGCTGCGCGACCAGCACGCCGATGCGGCCCAGGCCCACGATGCCGACGGTCTTCTCGTAGAGCTCGGTGCCGGTGTAGCGGGCGCGCTTCCACTCGCCGTGCTTGAGCGCGGCGTGGGCCGGCGAGACGTGACGAGCGGCGGCCAGCATCAGCGCGACGGCGAGCTCGGCGGCCGAGACGATGTTGGACGTCGGCGCGTTGACGACCATCACCCCGCACTGGGTGGCGGCGCGCACGTCGACGTTGTCGAGGCCGACGCCGGCCCGGGCGACCACCTTGAGCCGCCGCGCGACCGCGAGGGCCTCGGCGTCGACCTTGGTCGCCGAGCGGACCAGGATCGCGTCGGCGTCGGCGATCGCGGGGAGCAGCTCGCCGCGGTCGGCGCCGTCGCAGTGCCGGATGTCGAAGTCCGGACCGAGCGCCTCGACGGTGGCCGGGCTGAGCTCCTCGGCGATGAGTACGACGGGCCGGGTGACGGGGTTGGTCACAGCGTGGTGTCCTCGCGGGATGTGCGGGCGGGATGTGCGGTGTGTCGGTGGGCGCACGACGCTGTGCTGCGCTCGAACTGTACCCGACCTCGATGAACTATTCGGTCGCGTCCGTGAGCCCGCTCGGCCTACCCTGGAGACGTCCCACTCCCGCGCGCAGGCAGGTCCATTTGAAGCTCTGAGGTCGCCGCCCCACCCACGCCACCTCGTACGGAGCTCTGCCATGCCTGCACCCACCCCTGTCATCAGCACGTCCGGCCTCGGTTTCGCCTGGCCCGACGGCACCCCGGTCCTCGACGGCCTGGACCTCCTGGTCGGCCCCGGACGGTCCGCCCTGGTCGGCGTCAACGGCGCCGGGAAGTCCACGCTCCTGCGGATCGTCGCCGGCGACCTGCGCCCGACCGCCGGGCACGTCCAGGTCGCCGGCGAGGTCGGCTACCTGCCCCAGGACCTCACCCTCGACGTCGACCAGCCGGTCGAGGACTTCCTCGGGGTCGGGCCGGTGCGCCGGGCGATCCGGGCCGTCGAGGGCGGCGCGGTCGACCAGGCGCTGTTCGACACCATCGGCGATGCCTGGGACGTCGAGGACCGGGCCGTCGCCGAGCTCGCCCGCCTCGGCCTGCCCGGCGACGTGCTCGACCGGCGGCTCGGGGAGCTCTCCGGGGGCGAGGTCACCCAGCTCGGTCTGGCGCGGCTACTGCTGGCCCGCCCCGACGTCCTGCTGCTGGACGAGCCGACCAACAACCTCGACGCCCGCGCCCGCGAGCGCCTCTATGACGTCGTCTCGGGGTGGACCCGTTCGCTGCTGGTGGTCAGCCACGACCGTGAGCTCCTGGAGCTGATGGACCGGATCGGCGACCTGCGCGGCGGCACCGTGCGCTGGTACGGCGGCGGCTACTCCGCCTACACCGCCCAGGTCCAGGCCGAGCAGGAGGCCGCCCAGCGAGCGGTGACCAGTGCGCGCTCCGACGTACGCCGGCAGCGCGCCGACCGCGTCGAGGCCGAGCGGGTGCTGGCCCAGCGGCGCCAGCAGGCCAAGAAGGCGGAGGCGACCGCAGGGCTCGGGAAGGCCCAGATCAACTACAAGAAGAACCGGGCGGAGAAGTCCGCGGCCGGCCTTCGCGGCGTGCACGAGGCCCGCCTCACCGACGCGCGCGAGCGCCTCGACGCGGCCGAGGCGCTGCTCCGCGAGGACCGCGAGATCCGCATCGACCTGCCGGGGACCGAGGTGCCGCGCGGGCGCGTGGTCCTCGACGGTCCCGACCTGGAGGTCAATGGACCCGACCGGATCGGCCTGATCGGACCCAACGGCTCGGGCAAGACCACGCTGCTGCACGGGCTCGTCGGGCAGGCGCGGGTGCCGGTCGCACTGCTCCCCCAGCGCCTCGACGTGCTCGACGACGACGCCACCGTCTACGAGAACGTGAAACGCCGGGCGCCGCGTGCGGACGCCAACGCCGTGCGAGCACGGCTGGCGCGCTTCCTGTTCCGGGGCGGAGCCGCTGACCGACGCGCCGGAGACCTGTCCGGCGGCGAGCGGTTCCGGGCGACGCTGGCGGCGCTGCTGCTGGCCGACCCGGCCCCGCAGCTGCTGCTGCTCGACGAGCCGACCAACAACCTCGACTTCGCGTCGTACGACGCGCTGGTGTCCGCGCTCGCGGCCTACCGCGGCGCACTCGTCGTGGCCAGCCACGACCTGGCGTTCCTCGACGACATCGGGGTGGAGCGGGTCCTCGACCTGGCAAACCCCGATGCGGACGCCCCGATCGACTGACAGGGTGGCGCTCGTGCACGTCGCGACCGAACGCCTGATGATCCGCCCCTGGCGCCACGAGGAGGCGCCACGCCTGCTCGACCTGCTGAGCCGGCTCGAGGTGGTGAAGTGGCTCGACGACGGGGAGCCACGGCTCATGAAGGATCTCGACGAGGCGCACGAGCGGGTCGACCGGTACGCCGAGCGCGACGCGCCGCCCCTGGGCACGTGGGCGGTCGAGCGGGTCGAGGACGGCGTCGTCGTCGGCACGGTGCTGCTGTTGACGCTGCCGAACGCCGAGGACGGCGAGGTCGAGATCGGTTGGCACCTGCACCCCGACTCGTGGGGCCGGGGCTATGCCACCGAGGCCGCGCGGGCGGTCCTGGGCCACGCGTTCGCCGCGGGCCTGCCCGAGGTGATCGCGGTCAGCCACACCGACAACTGGGCCTCCCAGGCGGTGATGCGCCGGCTCGGCATGGAGGACCGCGGCATCACCGGGCGGTGGTACGAGGAGGAGTCGGCGCTGTTCGTGATGACGGCCGAGCGCTGGCGGGATCTCCGGCCAGCTTGAGAGCAGCCCACGCCAGCACGGCACCGATGACCGCGCCGATGCTGTTGGACAGCCAGTCGTCGGTGGAGCAGGAGCGCCCGATCGCGGGCACCAGCGCCTGCACGGTCTCGATGGCGACCGAGAGCCCGCTGCCCGCGGCCAGCGCCAGCAGCGGTCGCCGCCAGGCCACGCCCGCCAGCAGCACCGGCGCCACCAGCAGCACGACGTTCGCCGCGAGCTCGACACGCCCCACGGTCGGCATCGACCAGGCCACCTCGCAGCGACCGAAGAGCTCTCGGTCGACGGGCATCAGGGTCAGCACCGCGACGGGAAGCAGCGCGGCGCCGGTCAGCCACCAGGCGACGCGCGGGTGCTGCGCCAGCCGGCTGCCCACGAGCGGGCCGAGGACGACGAGCACGGCGAGGGCGGCCGGGGACATCCAGGGGTGCTCGACGAGGACGGTGCTGGTCACGGGTGGACCGTATCGAGAGCGCCGAGGCCACGGCCTCGGCCTGAGGTGCCGATCGGCTGTCCCCTGGTGCTAGGCGAAGAGCGCCTGACCGACGTACTCGCCCTCACCGATGCCCGGGGGTACGGCGAACAGCGCGGAGCCGGTGACCTTGAGGTACTCCATCATCGCGTCGTTCTTCGCCATCTTGTTCTGGATCGGGATGAAGTGGGTGTCGGGGTCGCGGACGAACGCGATGAAGAACAGGCCGGCGTTCAGGCCGCCCAGGGTGTCGGTGCCGTCGACGAAGTTGTAGCCGCGGCGGAGCATCCGCGCGCCGTCGTTGAAGTCGGGGTGCACGACCCGGACGTGCGAGTCCTTCGGGATGACGGGCCCGTCGCTACCGGGCATCGAGAAGTCCGGCTCGGTGAACTCCCCGCCGCCCGAGAGCGGCGCGCCCGTGCCCTTGGTGCGGCCGACGAACGACTCCTGGTCGCCGAGCGGCTGGCGGTCCCAGACCTCGATGGTCATGTTGATCCGCCGGGTCACCAGGTAGGAGCCACCGGTGAGCCAGCTCGAGGCAGCGTCACCGTCCCCGGCGCCGACCCAGATGTGCTCGTCGAGGGCATCGGGCTCCTCGGCCTTGACGTTGGCCGTGCCGTCCTTGAACCCGAACAGGTTGCGCGGCGTGGACTGCGAGGTCGAGGTGGTCGACGTACGCCCGAAGCCGAGCTGCGACCAGCGCACCGCGACCGTGCCGAACCCGATGCGGGCCAGGTTGCGGATCGCGTGCACGGCGACCTGCGGGTCGTCGGCGCAGGCCTGCACGCACAGGTCGCCGTAGGAGCGTTCGGGGTCGAGCAGGTCGCCCGGGAAGTGCGGCAGGGTCTGCAGCGCCTGCGGCTGGCGAGACGCCAGCCCGAAGCGGTCACGTCCGTGCTCGTCGCGGAACAGCGTCGGCCCGAACCCGAACGTGATGGTCAGCCCGCTGGAGGAGAGGCCGATCGCCTCACCGGTGTCGTCCGGCGGCAGCATGCTCGGCCCGTCGGTCGGCCCGACCTCCCCGGCCGGGAGTCCCCGGGTCATCCGGTCGGCGGCCTCGGTCCACGCCTTGAGCAGCGCGATCAGCTGGGCGCGGCTGCCGGTGGTGACGTCGAACGCCGCGAAGTGCAGCCGGTCCTGGGCCGGGGTGACGATGCCGGCCTGGTGCGGGCCACGGAACGCGAACGCGTCGCGCTCCGAGGTGGCCGCCTCGCCGTCCGCGGCCGTCGCGCGGCCGGCCGCGAAGGCGCCGGCCGCCAGCCCGGCGGCGGCGACACCGCCGCCGACCAGGCCCCGTCGGGAGATCGCGTGCTCGGTCAGGACAGCACCGCCGCGGTGAGGCGGGACAGCGGCTCGGCAAGCGCATTGACGGCGTTCGCCAGGGCCTGGATGTCGTCGTGGGCGACGTCGTCGTACAGCGTGAAGCCGGTGGCCGTCTTCTGCTTGTCCAGGAGCTCCTGGAGGTCGGCGAACCGGGCGTCCAGGGTCTTGGCGAGGTCGGGGTCGTTGGCGGCGACGATCGGCTCCACGCCCTCGAACGCCACCCGGGCGCCGTCGACGTTGGCCTGGAAGTCCCACAGGTCGGTGTGCGACCAGAACTCCTCCTCGCCGGTGACCTTGCCGTTCGCGACCTCCTCGAGCAGGCCGCGCGAGCCGTTGGCGATCTGGTCGACGGTGAAGCTGAGCTTCCCGATGCGACCCTCGAGCGTGTTCGTGTTGGCCATCAGGTCATCGGCGTAGAACGCGCGCTGCTTGGTGGTCAGGGGCGTGTAGCCGGTGGCGTCCTGCGGCCACAGGTCCTTCTCGATGCGGTGCCAGCCGGTCCACTTCTGACCGGGCTCGAGGTCGGCCTCGCGGGCGTCCATCTTGGGGTCGAGGTCACCGAAGGACTCCGCGACCGTCTCGATCCGCTCCCAGTGCGTCCGCGCCTCCGGGTAGAGCGCGCGTGCCTGGTCGTCCTGGCCGGCCTTGTAGAGGTCCACGAACTGCTGGGTCTTGTCGACCAGCTGCTCGGTCTGCTCGCGCACGTAGGCCTGGTAGCCCGCCAGCGCCTGCTTCACCGCGGCGTCGTCAGTCGAGACGGTGGGCTCCTCGTCCGACTTGGTGACGGTGAAGTCGCCGCGGACGCCCTCGCCCTTCATGCCGGGCTTGCACGCGGTGACGTAGGAGCCGGCCGGGGCGCTGACCACCAGCTCCCGCGAGAGCTGCGGACCGATGTTCTCGACCTCACCGACGATGCGCTGCCCGTCCTCGCCGAGCAGGTAGAACTCGGTGACCTGGGAGCCGTCGTTGGTGACCTTGAAGGTCAGCGTCCCGGACGGCGCCTCGGCGGTCGAGAGGTCGCAGCCGTCGTCGGTCGAGGTGACCGCGATCGTGCGATCGCTGCCGGAGTCGGTCGTGTCGGGGCTGTCGGCGTTCTGCGTGCAGGCGGCGAACAGTGGGGTGGCGGCCAGAAGCGCCACGAGCAAGGGCTTGCGCATGGTGGGTCGGTGGTCCTTCGGGAGAGTCAGTGGCTGACGGGAGTCGGCTGCTGCGGCTGTGGCCGCACGGGCGCGGCGTTGCGCCGGCGGATGCCGCGGACGAACAGGGCCATCGTGGGGACGACGTACAGCACCCACACGAGGGCCTCGAGCACGGTGGTGACCGGGGAGAAGTTGAAGACGCCCTTGAGGAGGGTCGCGTACCAGGTCGAGGGGTCGATCGTGCCGGAGACGTCCCACGCGACGGTGTTGAGGCCGGGAAGGATGCCGGCCTCCTGCAGGTCGTGCACGCCGTAGGCCAGCACGCCGGCAGCGACCACGATCAGGAAGCCGCCGGTCCAGGCGAAGAACTTGCTCAGGTTGATCGTGATCGCGCCGCGGTAGAGCAGGTAGCCGAGCGCGACCGCGGTCGCGATGCCGAGACCCGCGCCGAGCAGCGGTTGCCAGGTCGCGTTGCTGTCGCGGGTGACGGCCTCGGTCGCCGACCAGAGGAACAGCGCTGTCTCCAGGCCCTCGCGACCGACCGCGAGCACCGCGACCAGCACGAGGGCGAACCAGCCCCCCTCGGCTGCCTTGTCGATCTGGCCACGCAGCTCGCCGCTGAGCGTGCGCGCCGCCCGGGCCATCCAGAAGATCATCCAGGTGACGAGCGCGACCGCGACGATCGACAGCGAGCCGCCGATGGCCTCCTGCGCCTCGAACGTCAGGCCGCGGGGGCCGTAGAACAGCGCGAAACCGAAGCCGAGGGAGACGGCGACCGCCAGCGCGACCCCCGCCCAGATCCGGGGCAGGAGCTCGCTGCGCTGGGACTTGACCAGGTAGGCGACGAGGATGCTGACGACCAGCGCCGCCTCGAGGCCCTCACGCAGGCCGATCAGGTAGTTCGCGAACACGAGACCGACCATAGCGGCCGCGAGTTAGGTTTGCCTAACCATGGTTGCCAGATTTCACCTGGCGGACCGCCTTCCGGTCGCTCAGATGGGGCAGCCGTCCGGCCCGCAGGCCTCGGCGTCCCCGCCGACCGTCTGCAGCACCGGGTGCGCCTCGGCCCAGGCCTGGTCGAGCAGCTGGGAGAAGACGGCCGCCGGCTGGGCGCCGGACAGGCCGTACTTGCGGTCCACGACGAAGAACGGCACGCCGGTCGCGCCGTACGCCCGAGCCTGCGCGACGTCGGCCTCGACGGCCTCGGTGAACTCCTCACCCGCCAGGACCTCGCGCACGCGCGCCTCGTCGAGCCCGGTCGCGGCCGCGACCTCGGTCAGCACGTCGTGGTCGCCGACGTTGCGGGCGTGGGTGAAGTACGCCGCAAGCAGCGCCTCCTTGAGCTCGCGCTGGAGCTCCGCTCCCCCGGTCTCGAGCGCCAGGTGGAGCACCCGGTGGGCGTCGACGGTGTTGGTGTGCACGGTCTCGAACAGCTTGAAGTCCAGCCCGTCCTGGGCGGCGAGCTCGATCAGCTGCTGCTGCATGTCGCGCATCTCGTCCTCGCTGCGACCGTACTTGCGGGCGATGACGCCGGTCGACAGCTCGTGGCCGTGCCTGGGGGCGGTCGGGTCGAGCTCGAAGGACCGGTAGACGATCTCCACGTCGTCGGCGTGCTCGAAGCCCGTCAGGGCCGTCTCCAACCGACGCTTCCCGACGTAGCACCACGGGCAGACGACGTCGCTCCAGATCTCGATGCGCATGTCCGGTTGAACCCGCAACCACGCCGCCCCATTCCCGGCATGTCGACAAATGACGTTGACCCGCCCGAAAGCTTCGGGCGGGTCAACGTGGAGTGGATCAGCGGGCGGCCTCGCCGGCGACGTCGGGCAGCTGCGAGGGCAGCAGTTCCTCGATGGGGACACCCAGGACCTGGCTGAGCGCGACCAGGGTCGTGAGGCGCGGGTTCATCGGCATCCCCGGCCTCGACTCGCCCTTCTCGAACTTCTGGTACGTGTACGACGCGATCCCGGCCGCGTGCGCGACGCGCTCCTGACTGAGGCCGGTCGCCTCTCGGGCGCGCAGCAGGTTGTGCCCGAGCTCGCGGGCGAACGACTCCCAGGTGACCTCAGTGGATCGACGACGCGTCACGAGGACAAGCCTCGCGGGTCGACAGAGCAGAGATGGTCATACCAGTATGGGAATCGTCCGACACTTCTGCTGTGGAGAACGAGCGCCGGACAGCCCGGAATGTCGGTTGCCACGTCTAGCGTCACCGACCGACGCACCCAGACTCGGCGCGGGGAGCACACATGGACAGCAGCGACCACGGGACACCGGGCTGGATGACGTCACCCTGCCCTTCCTGGTGCACCCGGGCCCACCACGAACAGGACCACCCCGAGGACCGGCGACACCAGGACGACGGCGTGGTGATCCCGATCGTCGCCGGCCGCCTCGATCCTGGTCGCCTGACCTACGTCGCACGCTCGACCGAGATCGTGGTCCAGCGGTTTCGCGAGCTCCCGGACGGCGCACCGACCTGGTTGATGATCTCCGAGACGGAGAGCGCGCCCCACCGACTGGTCCTGACCGGCGAGAGCGCAGCTCGACTGCGATCAGCACTGCCCGACGACCTCTGAGCAACGAGCGTCAACCCTGCTCGGGATCCACCGCACTGCGCATCCGTACGCCGAACACCGTCGCCCCGCGCGGCAACCCGACGACGTACCGCCCGAACGCACCCTCGACCGTGGCAACCAAGGGGACGGCGAGCCCCGGCACGGCGGCAGCGATCTCCACCCGCGAGACCGCACTCTTCTCGATCACGACCACCTCGGCGCCACCAGCGTCCGAGGACCACGCCAGCAGGATCGAGGCGGGCATGACGACGACGAGGCAGGCGCGTCGCGCGCCGGGACGCAGCACCATGCTCGGGAACGCGAGGATCACGCCCTCCGAGGCGCGCACCACGTCGTCGACCGGGTCTCGGACGAGCCCGTACAGCCGCAGGCCCGACTCGATGAGCCGGGCGTCGCGGGCCGCCACCGCGGCGTCGACCAGACCCCCACCAACCGCGTCGGCAGGGTCGAGGAGTCGATCCCCCGAGGGCGCCACACCGCGACGGTACCATCTATAGATGGCCATACGCGAGTGAGGCACAGAGCAGACCTGCGATGAGAGCGGGTGCCCCGAGTTCCCTGCCGAAATGCCGAGTCGGCGCATCTGCAGGTGCAGATGCGCCGACTCGCCTGGAGCGGGCGGGGATCAGCGGGTGGCGGTGCCCTCGGTGTAGTCGGAGTCGTGCGACTTCACCCAGGCCATGAGCTTGCGCAGCTCGCGGCCGGTCTGCTCGATCGGGTGCTGCTCGCCCTTCTTGCGCAGCTCGTTGAACTCCGGCGACCCGGCGTCCATGTCGTCGATGAACCGCTTGGCGAACGAGCCGTTCTTGATGTCGGCGAGGACGGCCTCCATGTTCTTCTTCACGTCGGGGGTGATCACCCGGGGGCCGGAGACGTAGTCGCCGTACTCGGCGGTGTCGGAGACCGACCAGCGCTGCTTGGCGATGCCGCCCTCGTACATGAGGTCGACGATCAGCTTGAGCTCGTGGAGGCACTCGAAGTAGGCGACCTCGGGCTGGTAGCCGGCCTCGGTCAGGACCTCGAAGCCGTACATGACCAGCTGCGAGGCGCCACCGCACAGCACGGCCTGCTCACCGAACAGGTCGGTCTCGGTCTCCTCGGTGAACGTGGTCTTGATGCCGCCGGCACGCAGGCCGCCGATCGCCTTGGCGTAGGAGAGCGCGAGGTCCCAGGTGTCGCCCGAGGGATCCTTCTCGACCGCGACGAGGACCGGGACGCCCCGGCCGTCGACGTACTCGCGGCGGACCAGGTGGCCCGGGCCCTTGGGGGCGACCATGAAGACGTTCACGCCCTCGGGCGGGGTGATGTAGCCGAAGCGGATGTTGAAGCCGTGGCCGAAGACGAGGGTGTCGCCCTCGGTGATGTTCGGCTCGATCTCCTCGGCGTACAGCTTCCGCTGGTGCTGGTCGGGCGCGAGGATCACGATGACGTCGGCCTCCTCGGCCGCCTCCGCCGGGGTGAGGACGCGCAGGCCCTCGGCCTCGGCCTTCGCGCGGCTCTTGGAGTCGGGCTGCAGGCCGACGCGGACGTCGACGCCCGAGTCACGCAGCGACAGCGCGTGGGCGTGGCCCTGGCTGCCGTAGCCGATGACCGCCACGTTCTTGCCCTGGATCAGGGACAGGTCGGCGTCGTCGTCGTAGAACATCTCAGCCACGGGGGCTTCTCCTTCTTGTTGGGTTCCTCAGTCACGGTGGTTTCGAGGCTCGGCGCTGGCGCGCCTCACACCTCAACCACCGACGGCGGGCGGGGCGGGGATGGTGACCGGGCGCAGGTTGCGCTCGGAGATGGAGCGGGAGCCACGACCGATCGCGACCATGCCGGACTGGACGAGCTCGCGGATGCCGAACGGCTCGAGCACCCGCAGCAGGTCGGAGAGCTTGTCGGCGTTGCCCACCGCCTGGATGGTCACCGCGTCGGGCGCGATGTCGACCACCTTGGCACGGAACAGCTGCACGGTGTCGAGCACCTGCCCCCGGGTCTCGACGTCGGCCTTGACCTTGACCAGCAGCAGCTCGCGGTTGACCGACGCCGCGGTGTCGAGCTCGACGATCTTGATCACCTCGACCAGCTTGTTGAGCTGCTTGGTGACCTGCTCGAGCGGCGACTCCTCGACGTTGACCACGATCGTCATCCGCGAGACCTCGGGGTGCTCGGTGGGGCCCACGGCGAGCGAGTCGATGTTGTAGCCGCGACGGCTGAAGAGGCCGGCGATCCGGGCCAGCACACCGGGCTTGTTCTCGACCAGGACGGACAGGGTGTGCCGGCTGTGGGAGGAAACGCTCATGCTCGGAGGTCCACTTCCGTGTCGTCGTCGAACCGGGGCGCCATGTCCCGGGCGTACTTGATGTCGTCGTTGCTGGTGCCGGCCGCGACCATCGGCCAGACCATCGCGTCGCGGTGGACGCGGAAGTCGACCACGACCGGGACGTCGTTGATCTCCATCGCCTTCTGGATCGTGGCGTCGACGTCACCCGGACTCTCGCACGCCAGCCCCACGCAGCCATAGGCGTCGGCGAGCTTGACGAAGTCGGGGATCCGCTTGGAGTGCAGGTCGGTGTTGGAGTAGCGCTCATTGTAGAACAGCGTCTGCCACTGCCGGACCATGCCGAGCGACTCGTTGTTGATGATCGCGACCTTGATCGGGATGTCGTTGATCGCGCAGGTCGCGAGCTCCTGGTTGGTCATCTGGAAGCAGCCGTCGCCGTCGATCGACCACACGGTCGAGTCGGGCATGCCGACCTTCGCACCCATGGCGGCGGGGACCGAGAAGCCCATGGTCCCCAGGCCACCGGAGTTGATCCAGGTGTTGGGGTGCTCGTAGCCGATGAACTGCGCGGCCCACATCTGATGCTGGCCGACCCCGGAGGTGTAGATCGCCTCCGGCCCGGCGATGGCCCCGAGGCGCTCGATGACGTACTGCGGCGACAGGCCGCCGTCGGCCGGCTTCTCGTAGCCGAGCGCGTACTTCTTCTTCACCCCGGCCAGGAACTCCACCCAGGACTCGTAGTCACCGGTGTGACCGGCGTCGGCCTCGGCCTTGAGCGCGACGATCAGGTCGCTGATCACCTCGCGGCAGTCGCCGACGATCGGGACGTCGACCGCGCGGTTCTTGCCGATCTCGGCCGGGTCGATGTCGGCGTGGATGACCCGCGCGCCCGGGGCGAAGGAGTCGAGGTTGCCGGTGACCCGGTCGTCGAACCGGGCGCCGAGGCTGATGATCAGGTCGCTGCGCTGCAGCCCGGCGACCGCGGCGACGGTGCCGTGCATGCCGGGCATGCCGAGGTGCTGCGGGTGGCTGTCGGGGAACGCCCCGCGGGCCATCAGCGTGGTGAGGACCGGCATGCCGGTGAGCTCGGCCAGCACCCGCAGCTCGCGGGAGGCACGGGCGCGGATCACGCCGCCGCCGACGTACAGCACCGGGCGGCGCGCCTCGAGGATCAGCTTGGCGGCCTCACGGATCTGCTTGGAGTGCGGCCGGGTGACCGGACGGTAGCCGGGCAGGTTGAGCTCGGTGGGCCAGGCGTAGGTCGTCATCGCCTGCAGCGCGGACTTCGCGACGTCGACGAGCACCGGGCCGGGGCGGCCGGTCGAGGCGATGTGGAAGGCCTCGGCGACCGTGCGGGGGATGTCGGCCGGGTCGGTGACCAGGAAGTTGTGCTTGGTGATCGGCATCGTGATGCCGCGGATGTCGGCCTCCTGGAAGGCGTCGGTGCCGATCTGGGCGGCTCCGACCTGTCCGGTGACGGCGACGATCGGCACGGAGTCCATGTGCGCGTCGGCCAGAGGCGTGACGAGGTTGGTCGCGCCGGGCCCGGAGGTGGCCATGCACACGCCGACCCGGCCGGTGGCGGCGGCGTACCCCTGCGCGGCGTGCCCCGCGCCCTGCTCGTGGCGCACCAGGATGTGCCGGATCGAGGAGTCCATGAGGGGGTCGTACGCCGGGAGGATCGCACCGCCCGGGATGCCGAAGATGTGCTCGGTGCCCGCGGCCTCCAGCGACCTGATCAGGCTCTGGGCGCCTGTCATCTGCTCGCTCATCGATGTCTGTCCTGTCTCGCTACCTGGTGCCGTGCCCTGCCCAACAAAAAACCCCTCGGCCCGGGTGGGCGGCGAGGGGTGACGTGCGCGCTGTGGTCGGTGTCGACTCAGCTCACACGTCGCGTGCGTACAAGGATGTCCATGCGCATGGGCCAACCGTAGCCGCACGGGCCTCCCGCCCGCATCCGAGTGTGACACGCGTCCCAGCATCCGGGACGAGGGTCCCGGCATCCGGTCAGGCGCCCTGGTCGGGCCGGTCCCCGGGCTCCCGCCCGTCGGCCGTGCACACGCAGACCTTGTTGCCGTGGGCGTCGGCCAGCACCCAGAACGCCGGGGCGTAGTGGTCTGTGACGAGCGTGCCGCCCGCCGCGAGCGCCGCCTCCACGCGCTCCTCCGCCACTTCGCGGGGGACGACGATGTCGAGGTGGAAGCGCTGCTGCACCTCCCCGGTCGCTCCCGGGGCCTCCTGGAACCACAGCGTGTTGTTGCGCCGTCCGGCATCCATGATCTCGGAGTCGTACTGGGTGTCGCCGTAGGCGAGCACCACCGCCCAGAACGGCTTCACGGCGGCGTGGTCGGGGACGTCGAGCGCGAGCTCGAGCGTCGAGACCTCGCGCGGGGTGGACTCGACGCCCAGGTCGCGGGCGATCTCGGAGATGCGGCGCGCCAGCGCGATGTCGCGGCTGGTGACGCCGTGGACGTCGTGGCTGTAGAGGTCGACGTCGACCTGCGGGTAGGTCAGCACCACGTCGGGGTGGTGGCCGGCCTGCTCGGCGGCCTCGGTGATGCGGGTGACCAGTTCGAGGCCGGCCACGAAGCTCCCCGTGCGGAAGCGGGCGTGGAGACAGTCGAGGAAGAAGCGCCAGTCGTCGAGTCGCTCGGCCTGCACCTGCGGGAAGCGCAGCTTCTGCTTCGGGTCGGTCATGGGAGCACCACCTGTCCGATCGGTCCGGGATTGAAGGCGATCTCCCAGCGGTAGCCGTCGGGGTCGCCGAAGTAGCCGGTGTAGCCGCCCCAGTCGCGCTCGACGGCGTCGTGAACAGGGTCGGCACCGGCGGCGCGGGCGGTCGCGAGCACGGCGTCGACCTCCTCGCGGGTGGGGACGTTGTGGGCCAGGGTGATCGGCGCGACGCCGGCGCCGCGGGCGATCGGGCCGACCTCCGCCTCGAACGCGGAGTCGACCCACAGCGAGAGCACAACGTGCTCGCCCACCTGGAGCATCAGCACCTCCTCGGGCACGTCGAGCGACGCCGTCCACCCGAGGCCGTCGACGTAGAACCGCCGGCTCGCGTCGAGGTCGCGCACGGCGAGCGTCACGAAGCTGATCCTCTGGTCCATCTCACCCACCCTGGCACACCGCGCGGACAGTGCGCGCGGGTCCGCCCGCATCCCGGGGCCTGTCCCGCACGCGGCGCGTCACTTGTCGCCACGTGGACCGGCCCGCGATCATGGCGCCGTGAGCGGCGCGACCAGGACGTGCAGCGTGTGCGTGGTGTCCCGGCAACCGATCGTGGTCGCCGGCATCAGGACCCTCCTCGCGGAGTCGGCCGACGCCGACCACTGCTACCTCAGCGTCACCGACCACACCGAGGCCGACGTCGTGATCTACGACGTCTTCAACCTCGTGGTCGGTGACCATCAGGCTGGTGAGCAGGAGCTCCGCCGGCTCGCGGCCGAACATCCCGGGGGCGTGCTGGCCCTGTCGCGGCTCCTCCAGCCCGGCCTGACGGCTCGAGCGCTCTCGCTGGGCGCTGCCGCCCCCGTCTCGGTGAGCGCGGCCGGTGACGAGCTCACCGCCCTCGTCGACGCGGCCGCCAACGGAGACCTGGCCACCGACCCCCAGCTCGTCCGCCGCTACGACGCCGACCTCGCCCGGGCGCTGCAGTCTGCCGTCGAGCTCACCCCGAGACAGAAGACCGTCATCTCCCGGATCGCCGCCGGCTACAGCAACGAGCAGATCGCCGCCGAGCTGTACATCAGCATCAACACGCTCAAGAGCGCCATCCGCGGCACCTATGCCCGCATCGGCGTCGCCAACCGTGCCAGCGCCGTCGCCTGGGCCATCGCGCACGGGTACCACGCCTCCGGGGGCTCCACCTCGGCCCCCTAGTCGCGCGGGCCGTCCCGGCCCCGGTCCCTGGCCTAGTCTCGGTCCATGAGCGAGCGCGCGGGGATCGATCCGTCGGTGGCACCCAGCGGGACCGGGTGCGTGGAGTGCGACGCCGCGGGCGGGTGGTGGGTGCACCTGCGCCGCTGCGCGCAGTGCGGGCACGTCGGCTGCTGCGACACCTCGCCCGCCCAGCACGCCACCGCGCACTTCCGCGAGACCGAGCACCCGGTGATCCAGAGCTTCGAGCCCGGTGAGGCGTGGTTCTGGGACTACACCTCCGAGGAGGGCTTCGAGGGGCCCGTCCTAGCCGATCCTCAGGGACACCCCGAGGACCAGCCGGTCCCCGGTCCTGCCGGCCGGGTGCCGGCCGACTGGCGGGCCCACCTCCACAGCTAGGAGTCTGTCGACCGCGACGTTTGGTGGTCGCGCCCATCGGGCACGTCAGATGAGCACCAACCAACCGAACGGAGTGACACCATGCTGTGGACCATCCTCATCGTGCTGGCCATCATCGCGCTCGTGCTGTTCATCCTCGGACGCGTTCGCGGGGGCCGCGGCGTCTGAGTCACAGCCGATGTCTCCCCGAGGCACCGTCTCCCTTCCCGGGGGCGGTGCCTCGGCGTCTCTCAGGGCCCGGACCACTCCCGCAGCAGCAACCCGTAGACCCACGAGTCCGACACGACGCCACTCACGACGCAGTCCTCGCGCAGCGTCCCCTCACGCCGGAAGCCGAGCTTCTCGAGGGGCGCCGTGACGCCGATGGTGTCACCGGGGCGGAGGGGGAACTGCATGCCTCTCAGGCTGTCATCTGCTCGAGGGTCTCGCGAACGAGTTCGAGACCGCGGCGCACCTCCGCGAACGACGTCGACAGCGGCGAGAGCCCGATCCGCAGACCGTGCGGGTCGCGGTAGTCGGGGATCACGTCGCGCTCCCAGAGCGCCGCGGTCACCTCGCGCATCAGTGGGTGGTTGAGCGTGACGTGGCCGCCGCGCAGCGCCGGGTCGCGCGGCGAGGCGAGCACCACGCCGAGCGGGGCGAGGAGCTCGTCGGCGACGTCGACGGCGTACGACGTGAGCGCCACCGACTTGGCGCGCACCGCCTCGATGCCGGCCTCCTCGACCAGCGCGAGCATGTCCTGCATCGCCAGCATCCCCACGATCGGCGGGGTGCCGGACAGGAAGCGGCGGATCCCCGCCGCGGGGGCGTACGACGGCCCCATCAGGAACGTGTCGACCGCGCCCATCCACCCCTGGATCGGCTGCGCCAGCTCCGCGAGGTGCCGCGAGGCGACGTAGGCGAACGCCGGGGCGCCGGGGCCGCCGTTGAGGTACTTGTAGGTGCAGCCGACCGCCAGGTCGACGCCCGCGTCGTCCAGGCCCATCGGCGCGGAGCCGGCGGAGTGGCACAGGTCCCAGAGCACCAGGGCGCCTGCGTCCTGGGCGATCCGGGTGAGCTCGGGCAGGTCGGCCAGCCACGCCGAGCGGTAGGCGACGTGCGAGAGCACGACCAGGGCGGTGTCGGGACCGACGGCGGGTTCGAGCAGTTCGGCTGTCACGCCCGCGTCGAGGTCGACGTCGATCCAGCGCAGGGTCAACCCGCACTCGCGGGCCACGCCGTCCGCGACGTACCTGTCGGTCGGGAAGTTGTCGCGGTCGATCACGATCTCGGTGCGACCCGGACGGGCTGCCACCGCAGCCCGCATCAGCTTGTAGATCAGCACGGTCGTCGAGTCGCCGACCACGGTCTGGCCGGGCGCGGCGCCGAGCACGACGCGGCCGAGGTCATCGCCCAGCGTGAGCGGCAGCTCGAGCCAGCCCTCGTCCCACCCGCGGATCAGCCGTCCGCCCCACTCCTGCTCCACGAACCGCGCCAGGCGCGGGCCGGTCACAGCGAGCGGCCGGCCGAGCGAGTTGCCGTCGAAGTAGACGAGCGGCTGGTCGGCGCCGACGAAACGGTCGCGGTACGGCGCCAGCGGGTCGGCGTGGTCGAGCTGAGCGGGATCCATCATCACCTGCTGGTGTCTATCAGACCGGTTCGCAGCGCGCTGGTGGCGGCTCAGCACCGGCGCTGTGCACCCGGGTCGACCCGGGCTCGCGACGGCGGCGGGGGTGGCGGCGGCAGTGCTGGGACGACGGTCACGGACACCGGAGCCTGGGAGAACAGTCCGCCGGCGTCGGTGGCCTGCATCGTCACCGAGTAGGAGCCGGCCGCCAGCGCGTCGGTGTTGGCGATCAACGTCGGCAGCCCGCAGGTGGTGGTGATGATGAACAGCCCTGCATTGACCACGGCACCGTGCGCGTCTTTGGCGTCCACGACCGAGAAGAAGAGGACGCCGTCCCGGTCGTCGTCGGAGGCCGACAACACACCGACGAGCTGGACGCCGGTGTCCGCCTCGACCGGGCGGCTGCCCGTCAGCTCCACACCCCACGGGGCGTCGTTGCCGTCGTCGACGTAGATGGTGACGGAGACCTGGGCGAAGCCGTTGGCGGCCGTCGCCCGCACCGTGATCACGTAGTTGCTCGTGCCCTCGTGGTCCAACGAGCTCGTGGTCGTGATGGTCCCGTCCGCGGCGACCGCGAACGGCGCCACGAAGTTCGCAGCCAGCGAGTAGACCAAGGGGTCGCCCTCGGGATCGATGGCCGACACCGTGGCGACGACCGTCCCACTCGGCTGGTTCTCCTCGACCGACAGGATCGTCGGCCCGATGAAGTAGGGCAGTTGGTTCGGGACGACGACCGGTGGGAGGGACTCGTCCACGTCGGCCACCGAGACGCTGAAGTCGCCGATGGTCGAGTGGCCCTCGGAGTCGGTCGACCGGACCCGCACGCTCTCGGTCGCGCGCGTCTCGTGATCGAACGAGGCAGCGGTCACGAGCTGGTCGCCCACGGTCTGGAACGAGCCGCTCACGACGGTGTAGTCGACGCTGTCTCCCGCGCTCACGCCGGTGGTGGACAGGGTGCCGATCACGGTGCCGGCCGGCCGGTTCTCCTCGACAGCGGAGCCGGAGAGGGTGACCACCCGGGCCTCGGCCCGGTCGAGCACGCGGAGGGCGATCGGCGTGGCCCGCCGCGCACCGCGACCATCCGTCACCCGGACTCGGACGGTGAGGGTCGGCTCGCTCTCGAAGTCCAGGATGCCGCTCAGGACGAGGGCATTCCCCCGGATCCGGAACAGGCCGTTGTCCTGCGAGCCCGTGCCGTCGACCAGCGCGAAGCGCTGCCGTGCGTGCGGGTCCTGGTCAGTCGCGCTCAGCCGCCCGACGACCGTGCCGGGCGAGGCGGTCTCGGGTACGGCGGCGGCGCTGATCTGCACCCGCCCAGGTCGGTGATTCCCTGCCGTGGCGGAGGCGGGACCGACCGCGGCGACGACGAGGCCCGCGCTGACTGCCGCGGTGAGTGCGACACGGCAGAAGGAACCCATCGGGTCATCATCGGCCACCAGGACGAGTTCCGTGGCCGTTCGGCATCACGGCCTGGGAGCGGTCATCTCCCGCACCGAGGCGTAGCGCTCGCGCACCAGCGGGGTCGGCTCGACCTGGGTGTCCACGACGTCGGCGAGCGGCCAGTCCGGGGCCTCGGCGGAGCCGGACAGCACCCAGGCGGCCTGGCGGGCGGCGCCGCGGGCGACGTACTCCCCCGGCTGCGGGACGCTCACCGGCAGCCCGAGCACGGCGGAGGCGATCTCGCGCACCGCGCGCGAGCGGGCCGCGCCGCCGACCAGGATGATCCGCTCGACGGGGGTGCCGAGGGCGCGGACGGCGTCGACCGCGTCGGCCAGACCGCAGAGCATGCCCTCGACGCTGGCGCGGGCGAGGTACGCCGGGTTGGTGGTCTCCAGGCGCATGCCGTGGAGCGCCCCGGTGGCGTCGGGCCGGTTGGGGGTGCGCTCGCCCTCGAGGTAGGGCACCAGCACCATGCCGCCACAACCCGCCGGGGCGGAGAGCGCGAGGTCGGAGAACTCGTCGTGGTCGACGCTGAGCATCCGCTCGGCCGACGCGAGCACGCGGGCCGCGTTCATGGTCGCGACCAGCGGCAGGAACCGGCCGGTGGCGTCCGCGAACCCGGCGACCGCGCCCGTGATGTCGCCCACCGGCTTCTCGGCGACCGCGCAGGCCACGCCCGAGGTGCCGATCGAGACGATCACGTCGCCGGGGACGGCACCGAGGCCGAGGGCGCTGGCGGCGTTGTCACCGGTGCCGGGGCCGATCAGCTGGCCGGCGGGGGTGCGGCCGGCACTCTCGGACGGGCCGAGCACGCGCGGCAGGATCGCGTCGTGGCCGAGGCCGAGCTCGAGCAGGTCGCGGCGGTACTCACCTGTGGTGGGCGACCAGTAGCCGGTGCCGCTGGCATCGCCCCGGTCGGTCACCAGGGTGTCGAGCGACGCCGCACCGGACAGCTTCCAGGTCAGCCAGTCGTGCGGCAGGCACACCGCCGCCGTGCGCGCCGCGTTGTCGGGCTCGTGCTGCGCCAGCCAGCGCAGCTTGGTGACGGTGAACGACGGGACCAGCACCAGGCCGGTCGCCTCGACCCAGGCGGCGGGTCCGCCGAGCTCGTCGATCAGGTCGCGGGCGGCCTGCGCGGAGCGGGTGTCGTTCCACAGCAGCGCCGGGCGCGCGACCTCGCCGGCCTCGTCGAGGCAGACCATGCCGTGCTGCTGACCGCCGACGGCGATCGCCTCGACATCGTCGAGACCACCGGCAGCGGCGCTCGCCTGACCGAAGGCCTCCCACCACGCGTCGGGATGGACCTCCGTCCCGTCGGGGTGGGCGGCGGAGCCGGAGCGGACGAGCTCACCGGTCTCCGCGTCACAGACGACGACCTTGCAGGACTGGGTGGAGGTGTCGACCCCCGCTACGAGTGGCACGAGCAGAGGTTAGTCCCCGGTCCGGTGGGAGCGTGACCAAAGGGGGTCCTAGGCTGCGGTTGTGCGCGATCCGTCCGGCCAGAACCTCGTCCTGTCCTGCGGCCCCTACCGGGCCGAGGTGGTCACCGTCGGAGCCGGGCTCCGGTCGCTGTCGTACGACGGCCGCGCGATGCTCGCCGGCTGGCCGGTCGGTGACGTCTGCCCGGACTACCGCGGCTGGGTGCTGATGCCGTGGCCCAACCGGGTCGGCGACGGGGCCTACGAGTTCGGGGGCGTGCACCATCAGCTGCCGCTCAACGAGCCCGCCAAGGGCAACGCCCTGCACGGCCTGTCCGGCTGGACCGAGTGGACCGTCGAGCACCACGACGAGACCCGCGCCTCGCTGAGGCTGCCGCTGGTGCCGACGACCGGCTACCCGTTCGTGCTCGACCTCGCGGTCGACTACGAGCTGACCGACGCCGGGCTCCGGGTCACGATGGCGGCCACCAACGCGGGCGCCGTGGCGGCGCCGTACGGCACCGGGCACCACCCCTACTTCACGTTCGGCGACGGCCCCGTCGAGGACCTCACGTTGACCCTCCCGGCGACCACCTGGTGCCCGATGGACGAGCGCGGGCTCGCCGGGCCGGCGGAGCCCGTGGACGGCACGGCGTGGGACTTCCGGGCGGGCCGGGTCATCGGCGACGCGGTGATCGACCACCCCTTCGGCGGCCTGGTCGGGCCGTCCGCCACGGTCCTCGCCCCCGACGGCGCGACCACCACGCTGACGCTGCACGAGGGCTTCGACTGGCTGCACGTCTTCACCTCCGACACCCACGACCCGCCGCGGCGCTCGCTGGCCGTCGAGCCGACGACCTGCCCGCCCGACGCGTTCCGCACCGGCGTCGACCTGGTGGTGCTCGAGCCGGGTCAGACCCACAGCGCGGCGTTCACGATCGCGGGTAGCGCACCCGCGTGACGTAGCCGACCGCGAGCCCGACCAGGACTCCGATCAGGGTCTCGAGGCCGCGGTCGACGATCAGCGTCCGGGCCGGCACGGGCGCCGCGAGGTGCACCATCAGCAGGGCCAGCGGGGTGACGGCGACCAGCGCGAGCGCATAGTTGCGGCCGACCAGGAGCTCGGCGACCACCTGCAGCAGCGCCACGACCAGCACGATGACCAGCGCGGACAGGTCGAGGCCGAGCAGCACCGACGCCAGCACCAGCCCCACTGCGGTGCCGACCACGCGGTGCAGCCCGCGGACCAGCTGGTGCCCGAGGTCGCGAGCGACCAGCGGCACCACCGCCGACACCATCGCCCAGTAGGGATGCCCGATCCCGGACGCGGTCGCCACGACGCCCGCCAGCAGCACCCCGACCGAGCTCGGCAGCACGTGCCAACGGGCGCTCGCGACGTACGACGGGCGCCGGCGAGTGGTCCGCGGTGCGGCCGGGTCGCGGGCGCCGCGCCAGAACGCCCCCAGGTTGCCGACCAGCACCGCGAACGCCGCCGACGCCCCGGCGACGGCGAGCGCGACCGGCACGTCGGACGGCACCGAGGGCACCGAGGCGCACGCCGCCAGCCCGAACACCAGGAACAGCGGGCCGGGCGGGTGCCAGTCCTCCGCGTCCGACGCCAGCGAGCCGAGCGCGGCGACCGCGGCCGTCGCCGGCACCGCGATCCACGCACGGTGCGCGGAGACACCGATCAGCGTGCCGAGCCCGATCGCCGCGGTGAGGTACACCGCCAACCGCACCTGCAGCTGGGCCCGCGCGAGGTGCACCCGCTCGCGGCCGTAGAGCGAGGTGAACGCCCCGAACGTCGCATAGATCGACCACTCCGAGCGGCCCGCCGCCCAGAGCACGAGCAACGGCGCGAGCACGCAGATGCCAGCCCGGATCGCCACCCGGTGGGCGCCGGCGTGCGGACCGAACGCGACGAGCCGGCGGTGGAGGTCGGTCACTGGAAGCTGACGAACCGGACCGGCGGCCGCAGTGCGCGCACCGCGGCCGGACCCATCCGATCGACGTCCTCGTCGTAGAACAGCTTGAAGCCCATCGTGAACAGCCGAGGCCGGGCCACCGCGGCGTACGTCGCGCGCTTCTGCCGCCGGGTGCCGAAGCCGTCGACGTGCTGGACCATCGCGAGCCCGGCGCGGCGGCGCACCTGGTCGATGCCCAGGACCATGTCGGTGCGGAACTGGTGCAGCACGAACAGCTTCTGCGGGAGCCCCGCCGCGCGCGTGAGGCCGGCCAGCCACGCCGAGGTGCGGTTGACCTCCGCGGCCCGCACCTGCCCCACGGTGTGGGCGGGCACCTGGTGCCCGCTCATCCGCCACTCCGGGTCGAGCGCGAGCCCGACCCAGGGGTCGCGGAGTGCCCAGGCCCAGCGCTTCGCGACGTCGAGGAACCCGGTGCGGCCGGGCTGGAGGTCGAGCACGAGCAGGGCGCCGTTGCGGTGCGCGCCCTCGACGTACTGCTCCACGACCGAGCGCGGGATGTCGTGGCTGTAGTCACCGTCGGGCCCGGGGTGGGCGTCGGCGATCGTGACGATCAGCTCGTAGACGTGGCGCACCGGCCGGCCGGTGGCGGCGAAGGGCCTGGCGGCGCGGCGGAGCCGGGCGTCCATCGTGTCGGGGTCGCTCTCCCCGAGCACGCCCATCGAGGCGGTCTGCCCGGTGCCGTAGTAGGCCACGAGGAAGTGGTTGCCCCCGAAGATCTTCGTGCCGCCGCCCGGGAGGGCCGCCGGTTCCGTGGGCGGGTCCGACTGGTCACCGCCCTGCGTGGGTGCGGGGGTCTCGACATCGGTCGGCGCCGGGGCGCGTCCCTCCTCGACCACCGAGGATCGCGCGTCCTCCTGGTCGACTCCCCAAGCGACCACCAGCAGCGCGACGATCGCGAGCAGGACCAGGAAGACGACCGGTCCGCGCTCGTCCCGCATCAGCCAGTGATGGCGCCGTGGGCGGCGGACTGGACGATCTTGGCGTACTTGCCGAGGACCCCGCGGGTGTACTTGGGCGGGTTGGGCTCCCAGCCCACCTTGCGCTGCTCCCACTCCGTCTCGTCGGCGATCTCGACCTCGAGCAGCCGGTTGGCGACGTCGAGGGTGATCTGGTCGCCGTCGCGCACGAACGCGATCGGCCCGCCGTCGACGGCCTCGGGGGCGATGTGCCCGACGCAGAGGCCCGTCGTACCTCCCGAGAACCGGCCGTCGGTGATCAGCAGCACGTCCTTGCCGAGGCCCGCGCCCTTGATCGCACCGGTGATCGCGAGCATCTCGCGCATGCCGGGCCCGCCCTTGGGGCCCTCGTAGCGGATCACGACGACGTCGCGGGCCTGGATCTCGCCGGCCTCGAGCGCGTCCATCGCGGCGCGCTCGCCGTCGAACACGCGGGCGGTGCCGGTGAACACGGAGTCGTCGAAGCCCGCGGTCTTGACCACGGCCCCCTCCGGGGCCAGCGAGCCCTTGAGGATCGTGAGGCCGCCGGTCTTGTGGATCGGCCGGTCCAGGCTGCGGATCACCTCGTCGTCGAGGGCCGGCGGAGCGAGGTCCTCGAGGTTCTCGGCGAGCGTCTTGCCGGTGACCGTCAGGCAGTCACCGTGCATGAGCCCCGCGTCGAGCAGCGCCTTCATCACCACGGGGATGCCGCCGATCTTGTCGACGTCGTTCATGACGTACTTGCCGAACGGCTTGAGGTCGCCCAGGTGCGGCACCTTGTCGCCGATCCGGTTGAAGTCGTCGATGCTCAAGTCGACGTCGGCCTCACGGGCCATCGCCAGCAGGTGCAGCACGGCGTTGGTCGAGCCCCCGAGCGCCATCACCACGGTGATCGCGTTGTCGAACGCCTCGCGGGTCATGATCTGGCGGGCGGTGATGCCCTGGCGCAGCAGGTTGA
The DNA here is from genome assembly GCF_057747975.1 of Nocardia sp. 149-1B. Lineage (NCBI taxonomy): Bacteria > Bacillati > Actinomycetota > Actinomycetes > Mycobacteriales > Nocardiaceae > Nocardia > Nocardia sp. 149-1B. The sequence continues at coordinate 1,360,492 of NZ_CM173233.1, read as the reverse complement.
CCACGGCCTCGCCCGAGCGGTGGGCGAACCCGTCGCGGCGGCGGTCGACGGCCGGCGGGGCCGCCGAGCCGGGGAGCGACATGCCGATCGCCTCGGCGACCGAGGCCATCGTGTTCGCGGTGTACATGCCGCCGCAGGCGCCCTCGCCCGGACAGATCGCGCGCTCGATGCGGTCGACCTCGTCGCGGGTGATCTTGCCGGCCAGGCACGCGCCGACCGCCTCGAAGGCGTCGATGATCGTGACGTCGTTGCCGTCGACCTGACCGGGCATCGTGGAGCCGGCGTACAGGAAGACGCTGGCGAGGTCGAGCCGCGCGGCCGCCATCATCATGCCGGGCAGCGACTTGTCGCAGCCCGCGAGCAGCACCGAGCCGTCGAGCCGCTCGGCCATCATCACGGTCTCCACGGAGTCGGCGATGACCTCGCGTGACACCAGCGAGAAGTGCATGCCCTCGTGGCCCATCGAGATGCCGTCGGACACCGAGATCGTGCCGAACTCCAGCGGGTAGCCGCCGGCCGCGTGCACGCCGTTCTTGACCGCCTTCGCCAGCCGGTCCAGCGACAGGTTGCAGGGGGTGATCTCGTTCCAGCTCGACCCCACGCCGATCTGGGGCTTGGCGAAGTCCTCGTCGCCCATGCCGACCGCACGCAGCATCCCGCGCGCGGCGGCCTTCTCCAGGCCGTCGGTGACGTCGCGGGAGCGGGGCTTGATGTCGGGAGTGCCCTGAGGATCGGTCATGGACTCAGGCTAGGCCCTCGTCCCAGGCGGCATAGCCTGTGCTGCATGCCGACCCTCCGCTCAGCAACGTCGACCTCGGGCCGCAACATGGCCGGTGCCCGCGCCCTGTGGCGCGCGACCGGGATGACGGACTCCGACTTCGGGAAGCCGATCGTCGCCATCGCCAACTCGTTCACGGAGTTCGTGCCCGGTCACGTGCACCTGCGCGACCTCGGGAAGATCGTGGCCGAGCAGGTCGCCGCAGCCGGCGGTGTCGCGAAGGAGTTCAACACGATCGCGGTCGACGACGGCATCGCGATGGGCCACGCCGGGATGCTGTACTCCCTGCCGAGCCGGGAGCTGATCGCCGACGCGGTCGAGTACATGGTCAACGCGCACTGCGCCGACGCACTGGTCTGCATCTCCAACTGCGACAAGATCACCCCCGGCATGCTGATGGCCGCGCTGCGGCTCAACATCCCGGTCGTGTTCGTCTCCGGCGGTCCGATGGAGGCCGGCAAGACCCAGGCGATCGAGGGCGTCGTCCACTCCAAGCTCGACCTCGTCGACGCGATGGTGCTGGCCGTCAACGACGCGGTCACCGACGAGCAGCTTGACGTCATTGAGCGCTCCGCATGCCCCACCTGCGGGTCGTGCTCGGGGATGTTCACCGCCAACTCGATGAACTGCCTGACCGAGGCGATCGGCCTGTCGCTTCCCGGGAACGGCTCGACGCTCGCGACGCACAGCTCACGGCGTCGTCTCTTCGAGGAGGCCGGTCGCCTCGTCGTCGAGATCGCGAAGCGCTACTACGAGGACGACGACGAGTCGGTCCTCCCCCGCAACATCGCGACCCACGCGGCGTTCGAGAACGCGTTCGCGCTCGACGTCGCCATGGGCGGCTCCACCAACACGGTGCTGCACCTGCTCGCCGCCGCGCGTGAGGCCGGCATGACGTTCTCCGTCGACGACATCGACGAGGTCTCGCGTCGGGTGCCGTGCCTGTCGAAGGTCGCCCCGAACACGCCGAAGTACCACATGGAGGACGTCCACCGCGCCGGCGGCATCCCGGCGCTGCTCGGCGAGCTGCACCGCGGCGGGCTGCTCAACGCGGGTGTCCACGCGGTCCACAGTCCCTCGCTCCAGCAGTGGCTCGACGAGTGGGACATCCGCGGCGGCACGGCCAGCGACGCCGCGCTCGACCTGTTCCACGCGGCGCCCGGCGGCGTGCGCACCACCGAGGCGTTCTCGACGGACAACCGCTGGGGATCGCTCGACACCGATGCCGCCGACGGCTGCATCCGCGACGTCGAGCACGCCTACACCGTGGACGGGGGCCTCGCGATCCTCAAGGGCAACCTCGCCGAGGACGGCTGCGTGGTGAAGACCGCCGGCGTTCCCGAGGAGATCTGGACCTTCAGCGGCACCGCGATCGTCTTCGAGAGCCAGGACGATGCCGTCGAGGGCATCCTGTCCAAGCGGGTCCAGGCCGGTCACGTGGTCGTCATCCGCTACGAGGGCCCGAAGGGCGGGCCCGGCATGCAGGAGATGCTCTACCCCACGTCGTACCTCAAGGGCCTCGGCCTCGGGCAGCAGTGCGCGCTCCTCACCGACGGCCGCTTCTCCGGCGGTACGTCGGGGCTCTCCATCGGCCACGTCTCCCCCGAGGCGGCCGGCGGCGGCACCATCGCGCTCGTCGAGGACGGCGACACCATCACGATCGACATCCCGAACCGCTCGATCGTCCTCGACGTCGACCCGCTGATCCTCGACCAGCGGCGCGCGGCCCAGGAGAAGCGCGACAAGCCGTTCACCCCCGTCGACCGCGACCGGCCCGTGTCGGCGGCCCTGCGGGCCTACGCCCTGATGGCCACCGCCGCCTCCGACGGTGCGTACCGGCTCGTCCCGGAGTGACGCTCGGCGCCCAGGCGCGGCCACCGCGAAGATTGGTCTCAACAGGACCAAAGTCCGTGCACTTGGTGACGTCCGTGCGCCGTTTCTGGTCATGGGCGGACCAAGGAGCCCCTAACCTTTTCGGGTGAGTCCGGTGAGCTGGCAGAGGTACGACGCCGTGCTGTTCGATCTCGACGGTGTGGTGACCCCCACCGCTGAGGCCCACATGCGCGCCTGGTCGGACATGTTCAACGCGTTCCTGTCCGCCTATGCGGGCGAGGGCGACACCTCGCCGTACACCGAGGTCGACTACTTCGCCCAGGTCGACGGCAAGCCTCGCTACGACGGTGTGCGCGACTTCTTGTCCTCGCGCGGCATCGACCTGCCCGAGGGCACGCCGGCCGATGACCCGGCCGCGGACACGGTGTGCGGCCTGGGCAACCGCAAGAACGACGCGTTCAACGTCGTTCTCGAGCGCGACGGCGTCGTCGCCTACCCGGGCTCCGTGCTGCTGCTCGACCACCTCGAGGCGCTCGGCCTGCCGCTGGCGGTCGTCTCGTCGTCCGCCAACGCGCCGGCCGTGCTCGCGGCCGCCGGTCTCGCCGAGCGGTTCCGCACGGTCGTGAGCGGGACCGTCGCCCACGAGCTGGGCCTGCCGGGCAAGCCCGCACCGGACACGTTCCTGCACGCCGCTCAGGTGCTCGGGGCCACGGCCGATCGGTCAGTCGTGCTGGAGGACGCCGTGTCAGGAGTGCGGGCGGGCGCCGCCGGTGGCTTCGGTCTGGTGATCGGGGTCGACCGCGGTGCCGGTCACGCCACCCTGTCCGAGGCCGGCGCGGACGTCGTCGTCTCCGACCTGGCCGAGCTGGTCCCGGGCGAGCCGGAGCGCGCCCGATGACGCGCAGCTTCGGTGACGAGGTCGGCCCCGACCCGCTCGACCGCGGCCGGTTCCCCGCCAACCCCTGGGCGCTGGTCGAGACCGGCTACAGCCCGGTCGACCTCGGCGTGACCGAGACGCTGTTCTCGGTCGCCAACGGCTACCTCGGCATGCGCGGCAACCCCGAGGAGGGCCGCCCGGCGTACGCCCACGGGACCTTCGTCAACGGCTTCCACGAGACCTGGCCGATCCGGCACGCGGAGTCGGCGTTCGGGTTCGCGCGCACCGGCCAGACGATCGTCAACGCGCCGGACACGATGGTGCTCAAGATCTACGTCGACGACGAGCCGCTGACGTTCGGCACCGCCGACCTCGAGCACTACGAGCGCTGCCTGGACTTCCGTGACGGCATCTTGCGCCGGCACCTGATCTGGCGCACCCCGTCGGGCAAGCGGGTGCGCATCGACTCGACCCGGATGGTGTCGATGTCGCAGCGGCACCTGGCGATCATGACCCTCGAGGTCGAGATGCTCAGCGGCGACGCCCCGGTCGTGATCTCCTCGCAGATCCTCAACCGCCAAGACGGGCTCGACGAGTACCGCGTCGTCCACCCCACGGATGGCCTCACGGGCGATGTCGTCGACCCGCGTCGGGCCGCGGCGTTCGGCGAGCGGGTGCTGCTCCCCCGCCTCAGCTACGCCACCGAGGACCGGATGGGCCTGGGCTACCAGTGCGTCCACTCCGGCATGACGATCGCCGTGGCGGCCGACCACCTCCTGGAGACCCCCGACGAGCACGAGGCGCTGGCTCGCTGCGACGACGACCAGGCCAAGATGGTGTTCCGCATCGACGCGACACGCGGCACCACGATGCGCCTGCAGAAGACCGTGGCCTACCACACCTCGCGCGTGGTGCCGGTGCGCGAGCTCTCCGACCGCTGCGACCGCACGCTCGACCGGGCCCGCCGGCACGGTGCCGAGCACTACCTGGCCGACCAGCGAGCCTGGTACGCCGACTTCTGGGCGGCCGCCGATGTCGAGGTGGGCGGCGACACCCCCGAGCACCACGCCGTACAGCAGGCGATCCGCTACAACGTGTTCAGCCTCGCCCAGGCGACCGGCCGCATCGACGGCCTCGGTGTGCCGGCGAAGGGCGTCACGGGCTCGGGCTACGAGGGCCACTACTTCTGGGACACCGAGATCTACGTCGTCCCCTTCCTTACCTACACGCGCCCGGAGGTGGCCCGCAACGCGCTGCACTTCCGGTCGGTGATGCTGCCTGCCGCCCGTGAGCGCGCCCGCGAGATGGCGCAGAGCGGCGCGATGTTCCCCTGGCGCACGATCAACGGCGAGGAGGCCTCGGCCTACTACGCCGCGGGGACCGCACAGGTCCACATCGACGCCGACATCGCCTACGCACTGGCGAAGTACGTCCGGGCGACCGGTGACGACGGCTTCTTGCTGCGCGAGGGCATCGACATCCTGGTCGAGACCGCCCGGATGTGGGCCGACCTCGGCTTCTGGCGCAGCAACGGGGACCGCACGTTCCACATCCACGGCGTCACCGGGCCCGACGAGTACACGACGGTCGTCAACAACAACCTGTTCACGAACGTGATGGCCCGGTTCAACCTCGAGCAGGCCGTCGAGGCGCTGGAGTGGATCCGCACCGAGCACCCCGACGACTACGTCCGGGTGGTCGCGCGGCTGCGACTGGACCCCGACGAGGTCGCGGAGTGGCGCGCGTGCGCGGAGGGCATGACGATCCCCTACGACGAGGGGCTGCGCATCCACCCGCAGGACGACTTCTTCCTCGACCGCGAGGTGTGGGACCTCTCCCGCACGCCGGCCGAGCTGCGGCCCCTGCTACTGCACTACCACCCGCTGGTGATCTACCGGTTCCAGGTGCTCAAGCAGGCCGACGTGGTGCTGGCCCTGTTCCTCCAGGGCGACCGGTTCACGCTCGAGGAGAAGCGCGCCGACTTCGAGTACTACGACCCGATCACCACGGGCGACTCGACGCTCTCGGCGGTCGTGCAGTCGGTGATCGCGGCCGAGGTGGGCTACCACGAGGCGGCGCTGCACTACTTCCACGAGTCGCTCTACGTCGACCTGGCCAACCTGCACGGCAACACCCTCGACGGCCTGCACATCGCCTCGACGGGTGGCGTGTGGAGCGCGTTGGTGTTCGGGTTCGGCGGCATGCGCGACCACGGCGGCCGGCTGAGCTTCGAGCCGCGGCTGCCGATGACCTGGCCGGGCCTGACGTATCGCGTGTGCTGGCAGGGCTCGCGGGTCCAGGTCGAGCTCACCCAGGACCGCGTGGTGTTCACGATCGTGGAAGGTGAGGCGGACGTCCCGTTCACCGTGCGCGGCACCGAGTACGTCGTGAGCAAGGGCGCGCCCGTCGTCGTCGCGCTGCCCGACCAGGGCGACCGGATCGACGGCCTGCTGGGCGACCACCCGATCATCGGCGGCACCCGCGCCGACGGCAGCACGATCACCGCGGGCGTCCCGGACCCGATCCTGCCGCCGGCCGACGACGTCGAGACGACCGGCGAGCTGCCGGCGTACGTCGACCCCGCACCGCCGCTGGCGCCCTAGGACCCTGCTGAAGCCCCGTCCCGAGGCTCGACCTGGGACCGGACGTGCTCGGCCATCGCCTGGGCACCCGGCCCTGGATCGGCCCGCATCACGACCCGCAGTCGGCGCTCGACGCGCGCGGTCTCGTCGTCGTCAGCCTTGATCGGCACCCACCGGACCCCGGCCGGCACCAGCTCGGCGGCCAGCCCCGGGACCAGGGCGATGCAGAGCCCGGCAGCGACGAGACCCAGGCGCGCCGGCCAGTCCCGCACGACGTAGGCGACGTGGGGCTTCTCCAAGAGCGGCCAGGCCTCGAACTCCGGGGTCTGCGCCGTCGACGGGCCCGCCACCCAGGCCTGGTCCGCGAGCTCGTGCGGAGCCACCCAGTCACGGTGCGCGAAGCGGTGCTCCGCGCTCACCGCCACACCGAAGCCCCGCCGCCCTCGGAGATCGTGGACCGTGAGGCCGGTGAGGTCCAGGTCGGGCAGCCCGTTGCCGGTCGCGAGGAGCGCGACCTCGATCCGTCCCCTCGTGAGCTTGCGCAGCAGCTGAGGGCTCGAACCCTCCTCGACTCGCACGCAGAGTGCGGGATGGTGTTGCTGGAGGTCCCGGATCGCGCGCGGCAGGATCGTCGCGAGCGCGGTGGGGAACGCGCCGACGACCAGCGTGCCGCTCAGCCGGTCCCGCATCCCGGCGAGCTCCTCGTCGAGGGTCCCGAGGGTGTCCACGACCACGGCCGCATGACGGACCACCACCGCACCAGCGGGAGTGAGCCGTACGCCGCGGGGCTGCCGCACGAACAGCGGCCCGCCCAGCGCGCGTTCGGTGGCCGCCACCTGCCTGGACACGGCCGACTGCGTGTAGCCCAGCCGCTCGGCGGCTGCGCTGATGGAGCCGGCCCGGGCCACCTCCAGGGCGACCCGCAACCCCGTGACCGTCACGTCCGTCATGGCTCCCAGGCTAGCCGCAGCCATTCCGATCAAGCATGGCAACATTGCCGAAGAGTCGTTTGTGCGATGGGCGGCACCCGGTGAGGGTGGTGAGGACGGCACCGATCGGTGCCCCGACTCCGTTGGAACACCAGGAGGCACCCATGCCTGAGTACACGCGCGATGAGCTCGTCGACCGTCTGGTTCGCGCAGGCGAGCTCGAGGTCGAGGGCGCCGAGCAGTCCGAGATCGACACCTACTTCGACACCGAGAACTACCGCTTCCACGGACCGGACGGGGCCGAGGCCGACTACGACGGCCTCACCGCGTACTTCCGCTCGCTGCGCGACGCGTTCGAGGACCGCAGCATCGAGCGCGGCATCGTGATCGTGGAGGGCAACCGGATCGCCTGCCAGACCTGGATCCGGGGGACGTTCGTCCGGCCGTTCACCGCCTCGCCTGCCGGCACCGTGCCGCCGAACGGCCGGCCCGTGGTCATGGACCTGCTCAACCTCTTCGAGCTCGACGACCAGGGTCGCATCGTGGAGGAGCACATCCAGACCGACAACCACAGCCTCCTGCGCCAGCTCGGCGCCGGCGCCTCCTGAGTCCCGGCGGGCGTTTAGGCGGGACCGGCGACGGGCACGAGAACGTGTTATCGGTGCCGAGAACTCGAGGAGCTCGCATGACGACCCAGGTGCAGACCACCGAAGAACCCCAGCTCAGGAGACATGTGGGGATCGTCGGTCTCCTGTTCGCCAGCGTGGGGTCGATCATCGGCTCCGGATGGCTCTTCGGTGCCCTGAACGCCTCCCAGCAGGCCGGTCCGGCGGCGGTGATCTCCTGGGCGCTGGGCGGCGTGATGATCTTGCTGATCGCCCTGGTGTACGCCGAGCTCGGCACGATGTTCCCGCTCTCGGGCGGCGTGGTGCGCTTCCCGCACCTGGCGTTCGGCTCCTTCGCCAGCTACACCGCCGGGTGGATCACCTGGGTGGCGGTGGCCACGACCGCCCCGATCGAGGTCGAGGCTGCCTTGCAGTACGCCACGAAGTACGCCCCGTTCACGCGTGCGCACACCGTGAACGGCGAGATCGTCCACACCCTGACCGTCCTCGGCTACACGTGCGCGGTCGTGCTGATGGCGGTGTTCGTCGTGGTGAACTACTACGGCATCCGCTGGTTCGCCCGCATCAACAACGTGCTCGTGGGCTGGAAGATCGCGATCATCCTGCTGGTGATCGCGGCGTTCGTGCTCACCGCGTTCCACGGCGAGAACTTCACCAGCCACGGGTTCAAGCCGGCGGGCTGGCACGGCGTGTTCACCGCGATCGCCACCTCGGGCATCGTGTTCTCCTACCTCGGTTTCCGGCAGGGCATCGAGCTGGCCGGCGAGACCGACAACCCGCGCCGCAACGTGCCGATCGCCGTGATCGGATCGGTGCTGCTGACGGGTCTGATCTACATCGCGCTGCAGGTGGCGTTCATCGGCTCGCTGTCTCCCAGCACGATCGCCGACTCGGGCAGCTGGGCGAGCCTGAGCTTCGAGAACGACTTCGGCCCGCTCGCCGCGGTCGCCTCGCTCCTGGGCTTGAGCTGGCTGGCGATCCTGCTCTACGTCGACGCGATCATCTCCCCCGGTGACACCGGCCTGATCTACACCACGGTCACCTCGCGGATCTCTTACGCGATGGCTCGCAACGGCAACGCACCCCAGGCGCTCGCGCGGACCACGAGCCGCGGCGTCCCGTTCATCTCGCTGGTCGTCACGTTCATCGTCGGCCTGATCGTGTTCCTGCCGTTCCCGAGCTGGCAGCAGCTGGTCGGGTTCATCACCTCCGCGACCGTGCTGTCGTTCGCCTCGGGCCCGTTGGTGCTCTCGGCCCTGCGCCGCCAGCTCCCCGACCACGAGCGCCCGTTCCGCCTGCCGGGTGGGCACGTGATCCCGGTGCTTGCCTTCTGGTCCTCGAACCTGATCATCTACTGGTCCGGCTGGGACATCGTGTGGAAGCTCGCGGTCGCCGTGGCGATCGGGTTCGTGCTGCTCCCGATCTACCACGTGCTCGGGCAGGACACCCCCAAGCTCGACCTCCGCGCCGGCGCCACCTGGGTGGTGCCGTGGCTCGTGGGCCTGCTCGTGATCTCGTGGCTCGGCAACTACCCCGAGCCCGCGGCCGGCAACCAGGACCTGCTGGAGTTCAGCACCGCGATCCCGGTGATCTTCGCGTTCTCCATCGCGATCTACGTGCTCGCGATGAAGTCGCCGTTGCCGACCGAGGAGATCCAGCAGCACGTCGACAACGCGATGCGTGAGTCCGAGCAGGAGGAGCAGGAGCTCGGCTCGGCGCCGTGACCCGGCCGCCTCAGCCGGTCGCCTCACCCGTCGTCGAGGTGAGCACCGCCATCGTGCAGCGCGAGATGCAGACCAGGTCTCCGGCCGCGTCGCTCAGGCGGATCTCCCAGACCTGCGTACGCCGGCCCAGGGCGACCGGTCGGCCCACGGCGGTGACCCACCCCGACGTCACGGCCCGGAGGTGGTTGGCGTTGATCTCCATGCCGACGCAGCTCGCCCGCCGGGGGTCGACGGTGAACGTCGCGGCCCAGCTGGCGACGGTCTCGGCCAGGGTCACCGAGGCTCCGCCGTGGAGCACTCCGACCGGCTGGCGCGTGCGGTCGTCGACCGGCATCCGGGCCACCAGGTGGTCGTCGCCGACCTCGACGAACTCGATGCCGAGATGCCCGATCAGGCTCTGGGCGGACAGCTCGTTCGCGAGCGTCAGCGAGGGCTCGCCCTCCCAGATGGTGGGTCGTCGCGCGGTCGTGCTCATGGTGGCTCCTCAGGTCGCTCCCGGTCGTGGAGCGTCCAGCGTCTCGAGGCAGCCCGGGCCCTGTCAGGAGGGGAACTACCCCACTCCGCAGCACGTGGCTTCGCGGAACCTCCCGGAGACGTCGTACGTCGGGCCTCGCTGCGGCGACGTCGGGGGACCCTCACCGTGGTCGCCGCGACCACGGTGCTGTGGCGATCGTGCACTTCCCTCTGGTGACCGACCGCGATCACGAGATCGTCGAGGTCGCACTCGACGCCTGTCGCCTCGCCCGCGTCCGCGGAGCCCCACACGGCACCGTTCGAGGCGTCGTTCGGCCTAGGCGGTGGCGCTCTCGATGAGTGCGTACACGGTCGTGGGATCGGGCCCGAGGACGACGATCACCTGGTCGCAGGAGGCGCAGACCACGGCGTCGACAACCCGAGAGTTCATCTCGGCCAACGGCCCGGAGGAGAGCCGCCTGAGTTGATGGCCACCGATCTCTCGCCACGGGGTCGTCACCGCGGCCCAGTCGCCGCCGAACGGCGCGTCGCCCGCGGACGAGGCGATGAGGACAGTCGTGGACGACCGCGGCGCCTTGGTGATGCAGGTGTCGTCCAACCTGCCGACCTCGACGACTGAGTCCCCATCGGTCGGCTCCCACGCGGCGCAGTCGCGGGCCTGCAACTGTGGCCAGGACGCGACTGCCTCGAGCCTCATCGGTCCCTCCGTGGTCGGTGTGCCAGATGACGACTCGGTCGGAGAGCTCGAGGACGAGCTCGACGGTCCGGCGATGGGGTCCTCGCTTGAACCACCCCTCCCTGCCATGACGCCGAGAGCGACCGCCAAGGCGACGACACCGGCACTGGCCAGGATGGGCGCAAGATGCCTGCGCCGTCGACGCTCCTGCGTGGGGATGGCGAAGCCGCGGTAGTGCGGCGCGTGCGCTGCCAGTACTTCGAGGCTGCGCGCAATCTCTCGGTCGTCATGGGTGGTCATCGTTCACCTTCCGTACTGCGATCAGGCGCAGAGTCGGCTTCCGCGGCTTCAAGAGCAACGCGAAGTCTCGGTAGAGCGCGGGACACCAGACTCCGCACGGTGGCGGGTGCACTACCGATCGCCGCGGCGATCGAGGCGTCGTCCCAGTCGCCGTAGTAGCGCAAGACAATGCAGGCACGCTCGCGGGTCCGGAGCACTGCGAACGCTCGCAGTAGGGCATCGCGATCTGCCGTGCGCGTGTCGGTCGGTCCGGTTGTCATGGGCTCACCTCGGAGAATCACCAAGGCCTTGGCACGGCGCTGAAGCCGTCGTCGCCGGTCGAGGAACTCGTTGGTCACGGCCCTTCTTGCATAGGCGACGGGATCAGCAACATGGCTGATCGAGGACGATCCGAGAAGACGCGTGAACACGGCTTGGACGACGTCCTCCGCCTCAGCACCGTTACCTGTCAACAGGTAAGCAAGCGTGAGGAGGCTCTGCCCGTGAGTGGCCGCAAGCTCAGCGACGACGCCGCCGGCAGGCTCAGAGGAAATGATGCTCACGCCTACTCAGACGCCAGAGAGCCCGGAGTTGTGGCAGACACGCGCACCAGGATTGGGAGCATCGCGCGGTCTGCCCGAGCCGGCCAAGCCACGGTCGAAGTCCTGCCGACCAGCCCGTCCATCGGCACGAGCTGCCACACGCCGGTTGGCTCGTCGCCCGTCCGGCGCCACTCGTCGCGGGGGCCTGCCGGTCTCGCGACCACGGTTGGTGTGAACGTGAAGGCCACGGAGGCGGCGGCCGCGTTGGCTTCTGGAACACCTGCGTGATGTCGATCCGCTCGGGGGTCGAGCCGGTGATCTCCATCCTGCGAAGCCTGACCGTGCGGTTGCCCCGCCGCGCGTCACGTGCACCGACTCCGGAGTCGGGACCGGTGTACGTGCGCCCGAAGGTGGGGTCTGTGTGCACCACGGTGACCAAGCGGACCACGGGTGGAAGTCGTCGATCAAGGCATGGAAGCGACCCGGTTCGTCCCTAGACCGGTCCTCAGATGGCAGCAGCGCGGACCACCATCACGTCCGGCAGGTCGGACACGATCTGCCGCCAGGTCTCGCCCTCGTCGGCGGAGGCCCAGACCGCGCCGTTGCGGGCGCCGAAGTAGAACCCGGGCCGCTCGTGGCCGTCCGCGCACATGGCGTCGCGCATCACCGCGACGTAGAAGTTGTCGGGTAGCCCCTGGCAGAGCTCCTCCCACGACTCCCCCGCGTCGCGCGAGCGCCACACCCGGGCCTTGCCGCCCGGCGGGTAGCGGCCGTCGCCGGAGCCGTTGGGGAACACGAAGACCGTGTCGGGCTCGTGGGGATGCACGACGATCGCGAACCCGAAGTCGGACGGCAGGCCGTCGGCGATGTAGGTCCAGCTGCCGCCGTGGTCGTCGGAGCGGTAGACCCCGCCGTGGTTCTGCAGGAACAGTCGCTCGGGGCGCGAGGGGTGGCGGGTGATCTTGTGGACACACTGGCCGAACTCGGGGTACTGCTGCCCCTCGGGGAGGAACTCCGCCCGGATGCCCTGGTTGCGCGGCGCCCACGACGCCCCGCCGTCGCTGGTCTGGTAGACCCCGCCCGTCGAGATCGCGACGGTCAGCGACCGCGGATCGGCCGGGTGCGGCAGCACCGTGTGGAACGCCTGGCCGCCGAAGCCGGCGCCCCACTCCTGCCGGTGCGGATGGTCCCAGAGGCCGCGCTCGAGCTCGAACGTCTCGCCGCGATCGGTCGAGCGCCAGACCGCACCCGGCTCGGTGCCGGCGTACACGACTCCGTCCTCGACGCCGGGCACCAGCTGCCAGACTCTCTCGACGGTCGCGTCCGCGTCCTCGGGGAAGCGGATCGCCCCACCCGGCGTCTCCTGCCAGGTCGTGCCGAGGTCGTCGGTACGCCGGACCTGCGGCCCGAGCCAGCTCGACGAGGCGCCGGCGAGCAGCCGCGGTGGGTCACTGCGGGTGTCGACCAGGCAGGAGTAGACCTCCTCCATGTCGCAGTGCGGACCGGTGAACTCCCAGTCCATGCGTGCCTCGTCCGAGGTGCCGAGCCACAGACCCTTGCGGGTCCCGACCATCAGCAGGGTCCGATCAGCCATGTCCACTCCGTCCGACGTGTCGAGCCCAGGGTGCACCCACCCGAGGTCTTCCTTCTAGATTGACCGGGTGACCGACCCGAACTCATCGCCCGGGCCGGTCTCGCCGATCTCCCCTGTCTGGCTCGTCGTGATCGGGATCCTCTCGGTGCAGTTCGGTGCCGGCATCGCCAAGAGCCTGTTCGACGAGGTCGCCCCGACGACGATCGTGTGGCTGCGGCTGGTCACCAGCGCGCTCGTGCTGGTGGTCGTCGCCCGGCCATCGCTGCGAGGCCGGACGCGGACCGACTGGCTCGTCGTGCTCGGGTTCGGCGTCAGCCTCGGGGTGATGAACTGGGCGATCTACCAGGCGTTCGCGCGGATCCCGCTCGGCGTCGCGGTGACGTTGGAGTTCGTGGGCCCGCTGACCCTGGCGGTGCTCGGGTCGCGGCGGGCGCGCGACCTGCTGTGGGTGCTGCTCGCCGCAGTCGGGGTCGCGCTGCTCGGCCTGCGTGACGGCGACCTCACCCTGGCCGGCGTGCTCTTCGCGCTGCTCGCCGGCGCGATGTGGGCGTCGTACATCCTGCTCAGCGCGCAGACCGGTCGCCGGTGGCCGGGCTTCGACGGGCTCGCCCTCGCCTCGGTGATCGCGACCGCGATGCTGACGCCGTTCGCGATCGGCACCGGCGGCAGCGACCTGCTCGACCCGCGGATCCTGGCCCTCGGCGCAGCCGTCGGGCTGCTCAGCTCGGTCGTGCCCTACAGCTGCGAGCTCGTCGCGCTCCGGTCGCTGCGGCCCTCGGTGTTCTCGGTGCTGATGAGCCTGGAGCCCGCCGCGGCCGCACTGGCCGGGATCGTGGTGCTCGGCGAGCTGCTCAGCGCCGAGCAGTGGGTCGCGATGGCGTGCGTGGTGGTCGCCTCCGTCGGCGCCACCCGCTCGGCCCCGACCCTCGCGCCTGCGCCCGATTGAGTCCTCCTGCCACATCCGGGGGCCGGCCCCGACCTCGCCGGGCCGGCGGTGTCCCCTCCACCTCCCGACCCCGCCGACACGTGGACCGCCCACCGCCCACCCCGGACCAGCCGGGCCGGAGTTCACGGAACCGTCACACGACGTTGACCGAAGCGAATCGACCCGTGCCTACGGTGGAACGCACACCACTCGGGAGTGCTTCATGGGGAGCCGCTATGAATGTTGTCTCGTATCGCGCCGGCCAGGCAGTCCGTCTCCTGGCCGACCCCGTGAGGCGTTGGCCGGTCGAGTCCCAGCTCCGTGCTCGACGCAACGCCATGGTCGCCTCCACCGCTCTCGCACAACGACGTGCGGAGCTCGACGAGGTCGAGGAGTTCCTGGCGGCTCGACGCCAGGCTCCGGTGCCGGAGGTCGCAGCCCAGGCTGCACACGGCTGAGCTCGCCGGGCGGTTCGGCCTCTCCCTGGCCGCCCGGTGAGCTCAGCTCCGGCGAGGTGACCCCGAAACCACACTCGGGCACCGCAAGGCAGAATCGGAGCCATGTCCGCGACCCCCGCCCGCACGGTCCCCGCGCCGACGCTCGCGTTCCACGACGTCCTCTCCGACGACGGCACCCGGCTGCGCGCCTGGACCAACGACCCCGACGGCACCCGCACCGGCCCCACGGTCGTGCTGTGCAACGGGCTCGGCACCAGCGCCTGGGCATGGCCGGCGTTCCTCGACCCCGCCTGCGAGGTCCGGGTCGTGTCCTGGAACCACCGCGGCACCGGCGGCTCCGAGCGGCCCACCGATCCCGACCACGTCGGCATCGAGGCGTTCGCCGAGGACGGGCTCTCGGTCATGGACCACTTCGGCATCGACCGGGCCGTGCTCGTCGGCTGGTCGATGGGCGTGAACACGATGTACGAGATCGCGGTGCGCCACCCCGAGCGGGTCACCGGGCTGTTCGCGGTCGCCGGCGTGCCCGGCGACACGTTCGCCACCATGCTGCGACCGCTGCGCGTGCCGGCGTTCGCCGCCAAGGCGCTGGCGATCAACATCTCCCGTGCCCTCAAGTACGGCGGGCACCTGGTCACCCCGCTCTCCACCCGGCTCCCGGTGGGACGCCGTACGGTCGACGTGGTGAGCCACAGCGGCTTCATGTTCCCCGTCGCCGACCCCGACCTCGCCCGGCGCACGATCGCGGCCTTCCTGGAGACCCCCGTGGAGTGGTACTTCCACGTGGCCCTGCACACCGCCAAGCACCCACGGGTCTCGCTGAGCCAGATCCGCGTGCCGGCGGCGTTCGTGGCGGGCACGTTCGACCTGCTCGCGGGCACCCACGCGATGGCCGCCGCGGCCGCGAAGGTCGACGGCGCCACCTACACCGAGCTGCGTGGCAGCCACTTCGTGCAGATGGAGCACCCCGACCGCGTCCACTCCCTGCTGCTGGAGTTCCTGCGTAAGGTCGGCTGACATGCGACGGACCACCGCACTGGCCGGCACCGCGGCGCTGACCGCGGCGCTGCTGACCGGGTGCGGTGGCGAGGAGTCCGACGGCTCGGGCGCCCCGGGCGACACGGTCACGGCGAGCCCGCAGCCGACCGGTTCTGACATCCCGACGACCCCACCGTCGAAGCCGACCGGCGACAACGCCCCGCCTCCCGACGACGGTCCGGCGAAGGTCGTCGGCACGATCGCGAGCGGGCTGGCCGTGCCCTGGGGCGTGGCGTTCCTGCCGAACGGCGACGCGATCGTCACCGAGCGCGACACGCGCCGGGTGCTGCTGCTCCGGGCGCCGTCGTACGACGTGCGCGAGGTCGGCCGGATCGACGCCGCGGTGTCCAACGGCGCCACCGGCGGGGAGGCCGGCCTGCTCGGGGTGGCGGTCTCACCGGACTTCACGGCCGACCGGACGCTGTTCTTCTACCTCAGCACCGCCGCGGACAACCGCATCGTCAAGGCTCGCCTCGAGGGTGGCCGGCTGGGCACCCCGACGGTGATCCTCGACGGCATCCCCGTGGGCGGCATCCACGACGGCGGACGGCTCGCGTTCGGCCCCGACGGGTACCTCTACGCCTCCACCGGCGAGACCGGGGACGGCGAGCTCGCCCAGGACAAGAGCACGCTCGCCGGCAAGATCCTGCGCATCACCACCGACGGCAAGCCGGCACCCGGCAACCCGTTCCCCAGCTCGGCGATCTGGTCGTACGGGCACCGCAACGTGCAGGGCCTGGCCTTCGACGACGACGACCGGCTGTGGGCCTCGGAGTTCGGCGACCAGACCTACGACGAGCTCAACCTGATCCGTCCGGGCGAGAACTACGGGTGGCCGATGGTCGAGGGCCGCGGCGGCCAGAAGGGCCTGGTCGACCCGCAGGTCGTGTGGGACACCGACGTCGCCTCGCCGTCGGGGCTGGCGTGGCTCGACGGCCACCTCTGGCTCGCCTCGCTGCGCGGTGAGCGGCTCTGGCGCGTCGACGTGCACGGCGACCGGGCGAGCCACCCGGTCGACTTCTTCGTCGGCAGGTACGGCCGGATGCGCACGGTCGTGGTGACCCCGCAGGGCAAGCTCTGGGTCACGACGAGCAACCGGGACGGTCGCGGCGACCCGGGCCCGGACGACGACCGGATCCTGCTCATCGACCCGTGACGGACACCGTCCCGGTGACCGTCGCGCGGCGTGCCGCCCGGCGCAGCGTGGTGAGCACCGCCGGGCCGAGGGTCACGATCGCGACGACGTTGGTGATCGCCCGGACGCTGTCCCAGCTCCCGGTCGAGGTCAGCAGCGTGTAGACGAGGAACGTGTGCAGGTTGTCCAGCACCGGCGCTCCGGGCACGTAGGACAGCGAGCCCTCATGGCCCTGCACCTGGATGCCGGTGATGAACGGCCAGCCCGAGAGGTTCATCAGCAGCCCGAACAGGTACGCCGCGACCACGCCGTACGCCGCGAGCAGCGCGATCTCCGCCCGACCGGAGACCCGGCGTGGCAGCAGTCCGGCGCCCATGCCGACCCAGGCCGCGCACATCATCTGGTACGGCAGCCACGGACCGACGCCGGCGGTCATCAGCGCGGAGGCGAACAGCGACGTGCAGCCCAGCACGAACCCGAAGCCCGCCCCGAACACCCGCCCGGCGAGGATCAGCAGGAAGAAGGTCAGCTCCACCCCGGCGGTCCCCGGTGAGATGCCGCGCAGGACGGCGTTGACGGCGCTCAGGACACCGAGGACGGCGAGGACCCGCGGGTCCAGGCCACCCTCGTTGAGCTCGGCCAGGACCACCGCGAGCACCACCGGCAGCAGCGCCACGAACAGGAACGGCGGATCGACCCGGGCACCGTCCGGCACCCGCAGCAGCAGCGGCCAGCACAGCATCATCAGGCCGGCCGCCGAGGCGACGGCCAGCACGACGCTCGAACGCAGTGAGATCCGCACTGCCGGCACCCGGGCCGGACTCACGAGGCGCTCGGCTGTTCCTCGAGCCGGCGGACCACCTCGTCGACGCTCAGCCAACCCGGACCGAGCACCTTGGTGACCTGCGGCGCGAACGACGGCGACTCGGCGACCACCCGGCGTACGGGCCCGGAGGAGACCACCTCGCCCTCGGCGAGCACGACGACGTCGTCGGCGACCTGCGCCACGAACTCCACGTCGTGGGTCGCGACCAGCACGGTCCGGCCGGCGACCGCCAACCCGCGCAGCACCCGGGCCAGCACGTGCTTGGCGGCGTAGTCGAGGCCGCGCGTGGGCTCGTCGAGCAGCAGCACCTGCGGACGCGCGGTGAGCACCAGGGCCAGCACGAGCGCGAGCCGTTGCCCCTCGGAGAGGTCACGGGGGTGCTGGTCGGCGGGGATGCCGGGCACCAGCTCCTCGAGCAGGTCGCGGCACTCCCCCGTCCCGCCGTCGGCGGAGGCGCACTCCTCGGCGACGGTCTCGAGGTAGAGCAGGTCCGCGGCGTTCTGCGGGACCAGCCCGACCATGGCGCGACGGTCGGCCGCGGACAGCGCGGCGGGGTCGACGCCGTCGACGGTGACGCGGCCGCCGGCCCGCGGTCCGCTGCCCTGCAGGGCCCAGATCAGCGAGGACTTGCCGGACCCGTTGCGCCCCATCAGCGCGGTGACCCGGCCGCCGCCGAGCGCCAGGTCGACGTCGCGCACGGCCACGGTCTCGCCGTGGACGACCGCGAGGCGGCGTACGTCGACAGCGGGCTCTGACGCCCGGTCCTCGACCGCCGGCGGGTCGCCGAGCCGCTCGATCAGCCCCCGGGCCCGGCGCCGGGCGTCGCGCACGCTCAGCGGGAGCGGGCGCCAGCCGGCGGCACGGCCGAGCTCGACGATCGGCGGCGCCACGGGCGAGGTGACCAGCAGCTCGCCCGGTTCGCCGACGTGGATGCCGCCGGCGCCGGTGAGCAGGCACATCCGGTCGGCGAACGGCACGACCCGCTCCAGGCGGTGCTCGGCGACCAGCACCGAGACCCCGAGGTCGTGCACGAGCCGGGTGAGCGTCGCGAGCACCTCCTCGGCGGCGGTCGGGTCGAGCGCGGAGGTCGGCTCGTCGAGCACCAGCAGCCGGGGATGCATGGTCAGCACCGAGCCGATCGCGACCCGCTGCTGCTGGCCGCCCGAGAGCGTGCGGAGGTCACGGTGCCGCAGGTCGGCGATGCCGAGCAGGTCGAGGGTCTCCTCCACGCGACGGCGCATGGTCTCGGGCGGCAGCCCGAGCTGCTCCATGCCGTAGGCGAGCTCCTCCTCGACCGTGTCGGTGACGAAGCCCGCGGCGGGGTTCTGTCCGACGAAGCCGATGACGTGGGCGCGCTCGCGCGGCGGGGCGTGGATGATGCTCACGCCGTCGAGCAGCACGTCACCGCTCAGGGCGCCGCCGGTGAAGCGCGGCACCAGGCCGGTGACCACGCCCAGCAGCGTCGACTTGCCGGAGCCGGTGGGACCGGAGACCAGCACCAGCTCGCCCTCGTCGATCTCCAGGTCGATGTCGGCCAGCACCGCAGGACCGTCCTCGTAGGCGAAGCGGATGCCGCGCAGCTCGATCATGCGGCCACCTCCGACACGACGCGGGCGCTCGACGCTGGTCGCGCCGGCAGCGGCGAGCACAGCGCGCCTGCCAGGGCGACGGCCGCGGCCAGCAGCGCGGTCGCGCTCACCGGCGGGACCACGTCGAGCGCGGGGTAGGCGACCGCGACCTGGTGGTGGTCGAGCCACCAGCCGGCGGCCCCGACGGCGATCCCCGAGCCCGCGACGGCCAGCTCGGGCCAGTGCCAGGTGTCGGCGCGGTAGCGGCTCCGTTCGACCCGGCGACCGGCGCTGGCCAGGCCCGCGCCGGCAGCGACCACCCCGAGGGCCAGCATCGGCAGCGCCAGATAGCGCGGCGCGGTGGTGTCGAGCACGGCGTAGACCCCGACGCAGATGCCACCGAGCCCGATGAGCATCAGCGCCCCCGTCGTACGCCGTTGGGTGCGGCTCAGGCCGGTGGCGCGACCGTAGCCGCGGGTGTCCATGCCGGCGGCCAGCGCCAGCGAGCGCTCGAGCGCGTCCTCGAGCACCGGGACCAGGAAGCGGCGCAGCCGCCCCATCCGGCTGGTCGCGCCGCCGCGCAGGCTCTGGGCGGCCCGGACCCGGCGGGCGCTGTCGGCGAACTGCGGCAGCACGCTGACCGCGACGACCAGGGCGGTGCCCACCTCGTAGAGGGCGGGTGGCACCGAGCGGAGCAGTCGCTTGGGGTTGGCCAGCGAGTTGGCCGCGCCGATGCAGATCACGATCGTCGCCAGCCGCAGGCCGTCGTACAGCGCGAAGAGCAGCGTCTGGGCGTGCACCGGCCCGAGCAAGGTGATGCCCGCAACCCAGTCGGGCAGCGGGATCTCGGGCAGGTCGAGCAGCACCGGGCCGTCGGCCCAGCCGCCGAACACGAGGCGGAACGCCACCCGGATCACCACGATCGCGACCCCGAGCCAGAGGTAGAGGCCGAACGAACGCGCCCACGGCTGGTCGGAGCGGCGCAGGGAAACCGCGGTCGCGACCACGCCGATCATCAGCAGCAGCACGAGGGGGTTGGTGGTGAACGACGCCGCCACCGCGAGCCCCACCGCCCACAGCCACCAGGCCACGGGGTGCAGGTCGCGGTGGCGACGTACGTTCGAGGTCACGGCCGGCCGGCCCTCCGGCGTCGCGCCAGCGCGGCGGCACCCGCCGCGCCGAACAGCACGACGATGGCCGCGGGCGCGACCCAGGCCGGCAGCCCGTCGTCGGCCGGGTCCGCGGCCTCGGAGGAGACCGGGGCGGCGTCGACGCTCGTCGTGTCCTCCGACGGCGTGGCGTCTGTGGCGGCCGGGCTGGGCTCGGAGGTCCGCGACGCGGACGCGTGGTGCTTCTTCCCAGGCTGGTGGGTCGGCGCCGCCGAAGGGCCGCCGGCCCCGTCCGCGCTCGCCGACGGGGAGGTGGCGGCCGGGGAGGAGCCCGTGCCCGAACCGGCGTGCGACGGGGTGTGGCTCGGCGTCCGCGTGGGTGCCGAGCTCGGCGACGGGTCCGCTGTCGGGTGCGGTGACGGGCTCATCCCCGGCGTCGATCGGGCCGAGGACCCGTTCCACGAGAACGCGACGTACCCGCCGTCGGGCACCTTCTGCGACCCCGCGCCGGAGGTGGCGTAGGTCCACGAGCCCGACTCGCCGTCGGACCAGAACAGCGCCCAGTAGGCATCGGCGGGCGGGGTGTTCACGCACGGGTCGTCGGCCGGCTTGCCGGCGACCCGGCACACGAAGCCCTGCGCCCGCTGGACGTAGGTGAGCGAGAACCCGGCGGCCGAGAACAGGCTGGCGGCCGTGTCACCGCCGCCGTCCGCGACGCACGCGCTCTGCACGCCGCCGCCCAGCTCGTGGAAGTCCACGACGACGGTGACGCCGTCCGCGGACGAGCAGCCCGCGGCGCTCGCCGGAGCCGCGGGGATGCCGGCGTACGCCGCCGCGGCCAGCGTGGCCGCGGCGGCGATCCGAGACAGGATCCGCATGTCAGCGGGTGACGGTGAAGGAGCCGGACGCCTTGCGGTTCGCGAACTCGCCGCGGACCTTGATCGTGGCCTTGCCGAGACGGCGCGGCACCTTCGTCGAGGTGACGTAGACGCCCTTGCCGTTGGCCTGACCGACAGCACCCTCACCGGAACCGCTGGTGGCCGTGGAGGGCCACCCGATCTCGATCGAGACCAGCTCACCCGGCGCGAGCCCGGTGACCTTGATGACCTGCTTGGCACCCGGGGCGACCTGCTTCTTGACCGCGAGGGTCAGCTTCTTGGCACCGAGCGCGTTGATCGTGACCGTGCCGACGGTGCCGGCGGCGTTCGCCACCCGGACGCGGCTCTTGGCCGTCGTGGTCGGGATCAGCACCGGCAGCTGGGCCTCACCGATCGCGCTCGCGTAGCGGAGCACGGACTGCTCACCGAGCATCGCGCACAGCGCCTCACCCGGCGCGGCGTCGATGACACCGACCGGCTTGAAGCCTCCGGCCTTGACGTACTCAGCCGCGAACAGCGCGTGCGGCTCCCCCGTGCCGGCCGGTGCCCACTGGAGGGCGGGCAGGGCCTGGGCGGTCGCGCGGACCCACTGGCCGGCGGCGAGCTCGTCGATCGGGCCGGCCTGGCCGTCCTTCAGCGCGGTGTCGTCGTAGGCGATCGCACCGCGGTCGGCGGTGGCGTAGTAGACGCAGTTCGCGACGTTCGTGGCCTGGTGCGCACGCAGCCACGCGGCCGCACGGGCCGCGTCCTCGGTGTCTCCTGCAAGCCCGAGGGCGTAGCCCGCGAGCCCGGTGCTGTTGGCGTTCGCGGTGTTGATCGCGGCGTCGGCGCCGAAGGAGCCGTCGGCGCGCTGGGCGCTCTTGAGCCAGTCGACGGCCTTGGCGAGGTGCGCGGCGACCGTCGGGTCGGCCGCCTGCCCCTGCAGGGCCCGCACGGCCAGCGCGGTGGCGTCCACGTCGGGCTTGCCGGCGCCGCCGTCACACGTCTGGTCGGCCGCGGACTCCTGCGCGAACGACTGGCGGAAGAACCCGGCAGTGCACTGCTGGTCGAGCAGGAAGTCGGTCACCGAGCCGGCCGCGCTGCTGCCTGCGGTGTCGAGCGCCATCGCCGCGAAGGACTGACCCAGGGTGTTGGCGTAGTCGCCGTACGCGCTGGCGTCCTTGATCCGACCGGCATTGGCGCCGGTGCTCAGCACCAGCCCGTTGAGCTGGGCGATCAGGTCGGTGCCGCCGAACGACGTGGGGTCGTCGCCCGCGATCTGGGCGAGGACGGCGGCCTTCGCGGTGGCGCCGGCGTACTTCTCTGCCCCGGTGCCGATGTAGTCACCGAGGTGGCCGGCGACACCCGTGCTGATCTGGTCGATGGTGCTGGCGTGGCCGCCGACCGCGTCGAGGGCCAGCGCGATGTCGATGCTCAGGCCGTAGTCGCTGTAGGAGACCGTGTGCCCGCTGTCGTCGTAGGCGCCGTGTGCCAGGCCGCCGCTGAGCTGGCTCTCCAGCCAGGTCGTCGCCGCGGCGGCGGGGGCCGGGTCCGCGGCGGCCCGGCCGGCCGGAGCGGCCTGGGTCGGCGCCGGGAGCGCCCCCAGGGCGGTGAGTGAGAGTGCCGGGACGGCCAGGACGGCCGCCGTACGGCGCAGGAGGTGATGCATGGTGTTCCTTCCCGCTGCGACAGCGGGAGGGCGGACGGGGGGATCCCCGGCGGGCCACCCGCTGCGTTCCTCGACAGCGTGTGATCAGGACGCGTCGCTTCGGGTGCTCCGGCTCGCCCCCGGCCCTGGCTGGTCGGGAGGCCTACGGTTGCGGGTCAGCGCCGGACTCGGACCGGCTTCCCCCGCTGCGGGCGTGGTGAATGTGTTGAGTTGTTGAGCGAGCGCAGCATATCGCTCGGCGGCTCCGCCCCGGTCGCCGGTCCCGCGGGCCGAGTCGGCGCAACTGCACGCCCCACCACGCCCGAGTCGGCGCAACCGCACGCCCCACCACGCCCGAGTCGGCGCAACTGCACGCCCCACCACGCCCGAGTCGGCGCAACCGCACGCCCCACCACGCCCGACTCGGCGCAACCGCACGCCCCACCACGCCCGACTCGGCGCAACCGCACGCCCCACCACGCCCGAGTCGGCGCAACCGCACGCCCCACCACGCCCGAGTCGGCGCAACCGCACGCCGACTCGGGCCTTCGCACCTACCGCAACCACGACGTCGGAGCATCGCCCCCAGGCAATCCCGCGGCCGGCGTGGCGACGAAGTCGACGCGGCAGACACGGCCTCGTCCCGCGTGGTGACGGTGCCGACGCGTCAGACGCGCGTGCGGACGCGCCGACTCGATCCCTCAGCGCGTGCAGATACGCCGACTCGACCCCCTCAGCGCGTGCAGACGCGCCGACTCGACCCCCTCAGCGCGTGCAGACACGCCGACTCGACCCCCTCAGCGCGTGCAGACACGCCGACTCGGCCTATGAGAGCTTCTCGAGGAGGATCTCGCGGACCCGGGCGGCGTCGGCCTGGCCGCGCATCTCCTTCATGACCGCACCGATCAGGGCGCCGGCCGCGGCGAGCTTGCCGTCGCGGATCTTGTCGGCCACGTCGGGGTTGTCCGCGATCGCCTTGTCGACCGCCGCGGAGAGGGCGCCGTCGTCGGAGACGATCCCGAGGCCCCGGGCGGCGACGATCTCGTCGGGCGTGCCCTCGCCGGCCAGCAGGCCGTCGAAGACCTGACGGGCGAGCTTGTCGTTGAGCTTGCCCTCGTCGACCAATACCTGCACGCGCGCCACGTCGGCCGGCGTCACGCCGAGCTCGCCGACCTCGACACCGGCCTCATTGGCGCGCCGAGCCATCTCGCCGAGCCACCACTTGCGGGCGGTCTGGGGTGAGGCGCCCGCGGCGATCGTCTCCTCGACGATCAGCAACGCGCCCGCACCGACGGTGTCTCGCATCTCCAGATCGGTGAAGCCCCACTCGGCCTGCAGGCGGGCCCGCTTCTGGGTGGGGTTCTCGGGCAGCGTCGCGCGCAGCTCCTCGACCCACTCCCGCGACGGGGCGACCGGCACCAGGTCGGGCTCGGGGAAGTAGCGGTAGTCCTCGGCGTCGGACTTCTCGCGGCCGCTCGTCGTGACGCCGGTGTCCTCGTGCCAGTGCCGGGTCTCCTGCAGGATCTTCTGCCCGGAGTCGAGCACAGCCGCGTGCCGCGACATCTCGTAGCGCACCGCCCGCTCGACCGAGCGCAGCGAGTTGACGTTCTTGGTCTCGGTGCGGGTGCCGAGGGTGCCCGTGCCCTTCGGTGACAGCGACAGGTTGACGTCGGCGCGGATCGAGCCCTGGTCCATGCGAGCGTCCGAGACGCCGAGCGCGACGATCAGGTCGCGCAGCTGCGCGACGTACGCCCGGGCGACCAGCGGCGCCTTCTCCCCCGCGCCCATGATCGGCTTGGTGACGATCTCGATCAGCGGGATGCCGGCGCGGTTGTAGTCGACCAGCGAGTGGTCCGCGCCGTGGATGCGACCGGTCGCGCCGCCGACGTGGAGCGACTTGCCGGTGTCCTCCTCCATGTGGGCGCGCTCGATCTCGACGCGGAACGTCTCGCCGTCAACGTCGACGTCCATGTAGCCCTCGAAGCAGATCGGCTCGTCGTACTGCGAGGTCTGGAAGTTCTTCGGCATGTCCGGGTAGAAGTAGTTCTTCCGGGCGAACCGGCACCACTCCGCGATCTCGCAGTTCAGCGCTAGGCCGATCCGGATCGCCGACTCGACCGCCTTCCCGTTGACCGCCGGCATCGCGCCGGGCAGGCCCAGGCAGGTCGGGCACACCTGGGTGTTGGGTTCGGCGCCGAACTCCGTCGGGCAGCCGCAGAACATCTTCGAGACGGTGTTGAGCTCGACGTGGACCTCCAGGCCCATCGCCGGGTCGTACGACGCGAGCACGTCGTCGTAGGCCACCAGGGTGTCGGTCATGCGGACTCTCCGTTCAGCTCGGGCGCGCGATCCAGCAGCGGGCCGCCCCACTGCGCGGCCAGTGCGGCCTCGAGGGCGGCACCGACCCGGTAGAGCCGGTCGTCGGCGAGCGCCGGGGCCAGGATCTGGAAGCCGGCCGGCAGCCCGTCCTCGTCCGCCAGGCCGCTCGGCACCGAGATGCCGGGCACGCCCGCGAGGTTGGCGGGGATCGTGGCCAGGTCGTTGAGGTACATCGAGATCGGGTCGTCGAGCTTCTCCCCCAGCTTGAACGCCGTGGTCGGAGCGGTCGGCGACACCAGCACGTCGGCCTGGGCGAACGCCGCCTCGAAGTCGCGGGCGATCAGCGTGCGCACCTTCTGGGCCTGGCCGTAGTAGGCGTCGTAGTAGCCGCTGGAGAGCGCGTAGGTGCCGAGGATGATCCGGCGCTTGACCTCGTCGCCGAAGCCGGCGTCGCGGGTCGCGCGCATCACCTCCTCGGCGCTCGCGTCGGGCTTGCCCTCGGGCCAGACCCGCAGCCCGTAGCGCATCGCGTCGAACTTCGCGAGGTTGCTGGACGCCTCGGCGGGGAGGATCAGGTAGTACGTCGCCAGCGCGTGCACGAACGTCGGGCAGGACACCTCGACGACCTCGGCGCCGGCCTTGACCAGCAGGTCCACCGACTCCTGGAACCGGGTCATCACCCCGGGCTGCCAGCCGTCGCCCGAGAGCTCGGTGATCACGCCGACGCGGACGCCGGTCAGGTCACCGGCCGCACCGCGCCGGGCGGCGTCGACCAGCGACGGGAGCGGCTGGTCGATGCTCGTGGAGTCCAGGGGGTCGTGGCCGCCGATCAGCTC
The DNA here is from genome assembly GCF_057747975.1 of Nocardia sp. 149-1B. NCBI lineage: Bacteria > Bacillati > Actinomycetota > Actinomycetes > Mycobacteriales > Nocardiaceae > Nocardia > Nocardia sp. 149-1B. Next base: position 1,334,859 of record NZ_CM173233.1, on the reverse strand, counting down.
GTGCAGCAGCGCGGAGTCGAGGACGGTCCGGGTGACCGGGCCGACCTGGTCGAGGGAGTTGGCCAGCGCGACGAGACCGTATCGAGAGACCCCACCGTACGTCGGCTTCACGCCGACCGTACCGGTCACGGCACCGGGCTGGCGGATCGAGCCGCCGGTGTCGGTGCCGAGCGCGAGCGGTGCCTCGAACGACGCGACCGCGGCCGCGGAGCCACCGCCGGAGCCGCCCGGGATGCGGTCGAGGTCCCACGGGTTGTGGGTCGGGCCATAGGCCGAGTGCTCGGTGGAGGAGCCCATCGCGAACTCGTCCATGTTGGTCTTGCCGAGGATCGGCAGACCGGCCGCGCGGAGCTTGCGGACCACGGTGGCGTCGTACGGCGGCACCCAGCCCTCGAGGATCTTCGAGCCGCAGGTGGTGGGCAGGCCCTCGGTGGCGAGCACGTCCTTGACCGCGATCGGCACGCCGTCGAGCGCGTGCAGCGGCGCCCCGGCAGCGCGGCGGGCGTCGGACGCGGCCGCCTGCGCGAGCGCACCATCGGCGTCCACGTGGAGGAACGCGTGCACGGCGCCGTCGACGGCGGCGATCCGGTCCAGGTGGGCCTGGGTGACCTCGACCGAGGTGGTCTCGCCGGCGGCGAGCGCGTCGGCGATCTCGGCGGCAGTACGGCGGATGATCGACATCAGGCCTCCTCGCCCAGGATCCGCGGGACCGAGAAGCGCTGCTGGTCGACGGCCGGCGCGCCCGAGAGGGCCTGCTCCGGGGTGAGGCACGGGGTGTTGACGTCCTCGCGGAACACGTTGGTCAGCGGCAGCGCGTGCGACGTGGGCGGCACGTCGTCGCCGGCGACGCCGCTGATCGAGGCGACCGACTCCAGGATCACCGTCAGCTGCGGGGCGAGGTGGTCGAGCTCGGCGTCGGACAGGTCGATCCGGGCGAGGTCCGCCAGGTGCGCGACCTCGTCGCGAGTGATCTCAGGCATGGAGTCCATCCTAGGAGAGGGCGGCCGCGGCAGAGCTTCGGGTGACCGCGCACGGGCGGCGGCCCACCCGAGGGTGAGCCGCCGCCCGCGTGCTGGTCGGTGCTCCCTAGTGGCGCGGCTCGTGCTTGATCCGCAGCATGCGGGTCACCGAGCTCGGCTCGAAGTCACCGGTCGGCACGTAGGTCACCACGACCGACCTCCTGACGACCGCGGGCCCGGACCGTGGTCGCTCGGCGACGAACGTGAGCGTCGCAGCACCGGCACGGAGCTGGGCACGGTCGACCCGGACCCCGCCGACGGTGACCGTCACCGAGCCCGTGGGGACGCCGGCGGTTGCCGAGACCAGCGCGCGGATCGTCACCGTCCGGCCGGCCCGGACGGTGCCCGGGGCGAGCGTCACCTTCGTGGTCGTGGTGGCCGGCTCCGGCGTCGGGTCCGTGGTCGGCGGATCCGTCGGGTCCGTGGTCGGCGGGTCCGTCGGGTCCGTAGTCGGCGGATCCGTCGGGTCCGTGGTCGGCGGGTCCGTCGGGTCGGGGGCGGGCGGCGCCGGCACGGTGACGCTGGCAGTCCCGGCGTTCGAGGTCGTGGCCGTCGCACCGGTGCTGTCGACAGTCGTCAGCCGGCCGACGGTCACCGTCGTCACGCCCGGGCGGAGCACCCGGAACGTGACCGTGGCCAGTCCGGTCTCCCCCTCGGCACCCGGGGAGGTGCCGAGCTTGGTGTGGGCGATCGTGAGCCGGCCAGCGTCGGCGGAGCTGTACGTCGAGCCGCTCGTGCCGGACTCGGCGGACACGAACGACAGCGCGCTCTCGTCGTAGTCCATCGAGACGTCGTAGGCGTAGAGGTCGTCCGCCGCCTGCGACACCTGCACGGTGAAGGTGTCACCTTCCTCGACCCGCGCCGCGGACGAGCTGACGGTCACGGTGCCGTCGCCGGGGGCGTCGGTGTCGGTGCCCGGCCCGGTGGCGACGTCACCCGCGGTGGCGCCGTAGAGAGCGGGCGTGGTGCGGTGCTGGGTGGCCTGCTCATAGGCGTAGGCGTAGCCCAACAGCTGCCCCTCGCTGTAGTCGCGGCCGAGGAACTCCAGGTTCATCCCGGCCCCCGGCAGCGTCTCGTTCGTCGTCGTCTGGCCCGCGGGCACCGTCACGGCCGGCATGCCCGTGTTGGGGCTCAGGCGCAGGTTGGTGCTGTAGGTCGTGTACGGCAGGGCGGTCGGATAGATCACCGCGTCGAGCCCGGCGAAGTCCATCACGCTGGTGAGGTAGACCGAGCCGTTCTCGATCTTCAGCGTGTGGGTGCCGAGCTGACCGTCGGCGCCCGCCCAGGCGTCATAGGTCGCCTGACTGACGGCGTTGCGGCTGACGTAGGCGCTGCCGTAGCCCGGCACATAACGCTTGGAGGCGATGAGGTCGTCGAGCGAGCGGATCGTCACCTCGGGGCTCAGGTGCCGGGCGATGTATGCGTTCAGATCGTGCTTGAACTCGTTGGTGCTGCCCGATCCCTCGTTCAGGATGTCGGCGACCTTGAGCCCGCTGGAGGAGTCCGCGGCCAGCGTGGCCGGATCGATCTCGTCGACGGTGGCGCCCGCGGCTCGCAGGTCGGCGACCGCGTCCAGGAAGATGCGGCGTCCGGCCACTTGCGCCGCGTTGGTCGCCGAGGCCGGCGGCACCATCGAGGTGAAGTAGGCGAAGTGCTTGCCCTGCAGCGCGTGCGGGTCGAGGTACGACGTGTAGGAGTCCGGCACGTGCGCGTCGGCCGCGGCGGTGACCGGGTCGTTGGGGTCGCTGCCGACGACCGCGTCGAGCGCGATCGCCGCATCCTCGACCGACCGGGCCAGCGGCCCGCCGGTGTCCTGGCTGAGTGCTAGCGGCACGATGCCGTCGCGGCTGGCCAGGCCGACCGTCGGCCGCACGCCGACCAGCTGGTTGTAGCTGGAGGGGTTGCGGATCGATCCGCCGGTGTCGGTCCCGAAGCCGATGGCGCCGAGGTTGGCCGAGATCGCCGCGCCCGTGCCGCCGCTGGAGCCGCCGGCGGTCTTCGAGGTGTTGTAGGGGCTGGCGACGTACTTGACGCCGTTCGTGCTCAGGGCGCTGTCGTAGGGCGACCCGGCACTGAAGGTCGAGGAGAACCCGTAGGCGAACTCGTCGAGGCTGGCCTTGCCGAGGATCACCGCTCCGTCAGCACGCAGGCCGGCGACCATGAAGGCGTCGTCGGAGGTCTGGTTGCCCTCCCAGCACGCGCACCCGGCCGTCGTCGGCAGGTCGCGGGTGTCGTAGTTGTCCTTGAGCAGGATCGGGATGCCGTCGAGCATGCTGCGTGGGCCGCCGTTCTCAGCTCGCAGCCGGTCGCTCTCGGCCGCCGCGGCCAGCGCCTGGCCGCCGGTGGCGATGATGGCGTTGAGAGGCCGGCCCGCGCCGCTGGTGTCGACCACCGTGGCGTCGTAGGCGGCGATCCGGTCCAGGTAGTCCCTCGTCAGCTCGACCGAGGTGATCACGCCGGCGTTCATGGCCTTCTGCATGTCCACGGCGCTGGCCTCGACCAGGTCGAAGTCGCCGTCGTCGTAGATGACGCGCTGGGCCAGGGCAGCCAGGTCACGCACGTCGAGCACCTGGTCGCCGTTGAGATCGGCGGCTGCGACGCTGCTCCAGCCGGCGTCGTCGGCCCCGGTCCCCAACCGGGCGCTGAGGAGGCCGAGGTCGGCCCGGGTGATCTGGTGGTCCCCGTCGAGGTCTCCCTCGCCGTAATACGGCTCCAAGAAGCTGGCCGTGGCCGCGGCGGACGAGTCCGCCGCCTGCGCCACCGGGCCCGAGCCCACGGCCAGCATCGAGAAGGCGAGGCCCGCGGCGGCGAGAGCCGCGCCGGCGCCTCTGGTGGTGTGACGATTCACGTCCGCTCCCTCTGTGCTGTTAGGTGGAGAGGCGAACCTAGGGAAGCGGTGTTGCGTCGCCATGTCGGCGAACCAGCCCCGGTAACCGGGGTGTTGCGCAGCCGTCCTCGTCCACGTCGCGCAGGTAAACAAATCGTCAGGGCTCGCCGCTGCTAGCCTGCTGCCCGTCACGAGTACTGGTGCGAAGCCCCGGCTGGCCAGTCGGCAACCCTCCTCCGCGGTGGGGTGCCCCGGGTGAGGACACGGCCGGCTGCAACCGCAGTCGGCAAGCGCGGACTCGGCAGACCCGGGTCCCTCGACCCGACGGACGTGCCGACATGCCTACCACCACCCGCACCAGCGCCGCCACGACGCACCCACTCGCCGACCTGGTCGGGGCGACCGAACAGGTCCCCCTCGTCACCGGCGGCACGGTCCGCTACGCGAACCTCGACATCGCGGCCAGCGCACCCGCCCTGCGGTCGGTCGCCGACCGGGTGGCCGAGTTCCTGCCGTACTACTCCAGCGTGCACCGCGGCGCCGGCTACGCCTCGGCGGTGAGCACGGCGGCGTACGAGACCGCGCGGCGCACGATCGGCGCCTTCGTCGGCGCCCGGAGCGAGGACGTCGTGCAGATCGTGCGGCACACCACCGACGCGCTGAACCTGCTCGCGACCGCCGTCCCCGGCGATGTCGTCCACCTCGACGTGGAGCACCACGCCAACCTGCTGCCCTGGCAGGGACTCGGCGCACGCGGTCGGGCGGTGGTGGCCCGCGACACCGTCGCCGAGACGCTCGCGGCGATCGAGGCCGAGCTCATCCGCCGGCCCGCCGCGCTGCTCGCGGTGACGGGTGCCTCGAACGTGACCGGCGAGATCCTCCCGCTCGCCGAGCTCGTCGAGACCGCTCACCGCCACGGGACCCGCATCGCGGTCGACGGCGCCCAGCTGGTCCCCCACCACCGGGTGCACCTGGAGCGGCTCGGCATCGACTACCTCGCGTTCTCGGGGCACAAGCTCTACGCGCCGTACGGCGCCGGCGTGCTCGTCGGGCGCCGCGACTGGCTCGACGCGGCGCCGCCGTACCTCGCCGGCGGCGGCGCGGTCCGTGAGGTCACGCTGGCGGGCACGTCCTGGGCCCCGGTGCCCGCGCGGCACGAGGCCGGCACCCCCAACGTCGTCGGGGCGGTCGCGCTCGCGGCCGCGTGTGAGGCGATCGCGGCGCTGCCGGACAGCGAGCTCCAGCTCCACGAGGAGGCGCTGCGCGACCGCTTGCTCGCTGGCCTCGAGTCGATCGCCGGCGTCCGGACCCTGCACCTGTGGCGCGGTGAGGTCGAGGCGATCGGCGTGGTGACGTTCACGGTCGAGGGGCACAGCGCCGAGCTGGTCGCGCAGTACCTCTCCGCCGAGCACGGCGTCGGGGTGCGCGACGGCCGCTTCTGCGCGCACCCGTTCCTCGAGCGGCTCAACGGTGGCCGGACCGCGGTGCGCGCGAGCCTCGGTCTCGCGTCCTCCGCCGACGACGTCGATCGCCTGGTGCGCGGGATCGCGGAGCTCGTCGAGCACGGCCCGTCCTGGACGTACGACGCGGACGACCGTCCCACCCCCGACCCGCGACCGCTGCCCGCCTGGGTCACCGAGACCGGCAGCGCGTCGGCCTGCTCGTAGGGTCGCCCAACCGATCACGGGGCCACCGCGTCCTACCTGTCGACCGCTCGAGGAGGATCGATGGCGAGACCGCTGACCGACGACGAGTTCACCGAGCTCGTGCACGCCACGTGGCCCGGCCTGTACCGCACGGCGTACCTGATGCTCGGGGAGCACCAGCTCGCCGAGGACCTGGTGCAGACGGCACTGGCCAAGACCTACGCCTCCTGGCGCAAGGTCAAGGACCCCGCTGCCGCACCGGCGTACGCACGGGTGGTGCTCGCGACCACCGCAGCGACGTGGTTCCGGCGCCGCGGCTGGCGCAACGAGCGACCCACCGAGGTGCTCCCCGAGCTCGGCAGCGACCCCGACCCGACCACGCGGCCGGCCGTCGTCGACGCGCTGCGCGAGCTGGCACCGCGCCAGCGCGCTGTGGTCGTGCTCCGCTACTACGACGACCTCAGCGTGCGCGAGGTCGCCCAGGCCCTCGGCATCAGCGAGGGCACCGTCAAGAGCCAGACCTCCGACGCCCTCGCCCGGCTGCGCGTGCTGCTGGGCGACACCGTCATCCCCGCCGACCTCGGGAGCACCGCATGACCGAGCGACTCAGCGCCCTCCTCCACGACGAGGCCGCCACGCTGACCATCCCCGCGCCCGACCCGGGCCAGGTCCTCACGACCGGGCGCCGGCTGAGGCGTCGCCGGCGCGCGACCACCGGTCTCGGCGCCGTCGCCACCGTGGCGGTCGTGACGGTCGTCGCCGTCGTCGGTGCGTCCTTGACCGGCGACGACCACCCGGGTTCACGGGGCGTCGAGCCGGCGGGCCCGAGCACGGGCCACGGCGCGGTCTTCACCCTCGGCACCACGGTGTACTTCGACGGCGGCACCGAGCACGTGCAGATCGACGACAAGGCGATCAAGTCGACGTACTACACCTCGGCCGGCCTGCTGGTGCGGCACGGCGACAACAACGCCAGCGACGGCGGCGGCCCCCAGCGCTTCTCGCTGGTCACCGAGGACGGCACCGTGCGGTCGGTCTCCGTGGTGACCGAGGAGGCGGTGCCGGGCGTCGACCCGACCCAGCCTTACCTCGCGTACGCCGAGGTCGTGGACGGCGAGGTCGAGGTCGTGGTCCACGACGTCTCCACCGACAAGGAGGTCGCGCGCGTCCCGGTGCCCGACGCGAAGAGCTGGGGCGGGTGGACCGCACCGCCGGTCGCGCTCAGTGGCGACATCGTGTACGTCGGCACCGACGACGTGATGCGCACGGTCGACTGGCGCACCGGCGAGGTCGGGACCACCGACACGGTCGGGCCGGGCTACCCCGACATCAAGGGCGGTCGCGCCGTCGAGCGAGTCGGCAACGACGTCCAGGTGGTCGACGCCCGGAGCGGCAAGCCGCTGCTCCGAGTCCCCGCAGGACAAGACGGTTACCTGGTCCTCTCACCCGACGGCAGTTTCGCGGCGATGGACGCTCCCACCGGCAAGACCGTCGAGGTGTACGACCTCGACGCCGGCACCCACGTCACGCTCGACGGGCAGTCCTACGACTATGGGTGGTCACCGGACGGCGACCTGTTCCGAGTCAAGGGCCACCGGGTCATCACCTGCTCGACCTCGACCGGCGCGTGCGAGACGGGTGACACGGTCATCCCCGCGGAGGGCGGGGGCGTGGCACCGGAGGACCTGCGGTACGGCAACCAGACCTTCGAGTCCTGACCCGGTCCGCGACGCCCCTCAGTGCTGGTAGGTGTGCTCGAGCAGGTGCCGCACCCGCTCGGCGTCGCGTGCGCTCGGGCACGCGACGAGCAGCCGGTCGGGGGCCTCCTCGACGGCGACGTACCCGGCAGAGCGCAGCACGCCCATCAGCACCGCCGGGTCCTGGCCGGGTGGTACGGCGAACGCCTCGGCATGCGCGTCGGGCTGGTGCAGCTCGGTCTCGGTGCGCTGCAGGTCGGTCCCCCAGCCACGCAGGAGGGCGAAGGCCACGAGGGTCACCATCACGATGCCTCCGACCACCATCAATGCGATCACGACCATGACGACCTCCCAGTGCGCGGGCCTGATGCTCCGATGACCCCAGCATCGGCCCGGTGAGACCCGCGTCACGAGAGGCGTATGTCCCGACCGCAGGGCCACAGGTCACGCGGCCACGGGGACGATCACCGTGTCGCCGTCCCACCCGCTGCCGTGACCTGGTACGACTGCTCCACCGGAGAATGCGTTTCTCCGGCCCGATCCCTGACCGGAGGAGCACGCGTGCCGCGAGCAGGCCTGACGCCCGAGCGCCTGACCGTGGCCGCGGTCGAGCTCGCGGACGAGATCGGGTTCGAGCAGGTCACCCTGTCCGCGCTCGCCCGGCGGTTCGACGTCAAGGTCGCGAGCCTCTACGCCCACATCGACGGCGCGGGCGAGCTGCGGCTGACGATCGCCGTGCGCGCCCTGGACGAGATCGCCGACCTGGCGGAGGAGGCGCTCGCCGGCCGCTCCGGCCGCGCGGCTCTCGAGGCGCTGGGCGGCGCGTACCGGACCTACGCGCGGACACATCCCGGCCGGTACGCCGCCGCCACCCACCCGCTCGCCGCCTCGCCCGAGGCGACCCGCGTCGGGCTGCGGCACGCGCGGCTGGCACTGGCGACCCTGCGCGGCTACGAGCTCCCCGAGGCGGAGCAGACGCACGCCGTCCGGCTGGTGGGGAGCACGATCCGAGGCTTCGTCGACCTGGAGGTGCGCGGCTCCTTCGCCCACCGCCAGCCGCCGCCCGACGCCTCCTGGTCGCGCATCATGGCGGCCCTGGACGCCACGCTGAGGAGCTGGACGACCGACCGATTTGCCTAAACCGTTTAGGCAAATGACTATGGTTCCATGGACATGGTCTCGGAGCGCGACATCCGCGGGTCCTTCGCCAACTGCTCGAAGGGCGAGGCGCAGCGCGCCAACCTCCCCGACCTCGGCTCGACACCGTGGCCGGACCTCGACTTCCTCGGCTGGGTGGACCCGAAGGCCCCGATGGTCGGCTACCTGGTGGTGCCGACACCGGACCACGGCCTGGTCGGCCTCCAGGTCCGCCGCAACCTCAGCGGCGCGGGATCTCGTCGAGCGCGGATGTGCTCGATCTGCTCGACCACCCACTCCGGACAGGGCGTCGCCCTGATGGTGGCGAGACGGGCCGGACGAGCAGGGCGCGAGGGCAACTCGGTCGGCCTGGACATCTGCTCCGCGCTCGACTGCTCGCTGCACGCGCGCGGCCTGATCCCGGCCCCCGCCCTCAGCGCGGCCCAGGAGACCCTGGCGCCGGAGGAGAAGGTGGCGCGCCTGAGCCGCAACCTGTTCGCGTTCGTCGACCGGGCGCTGCGGCCCTGACCGCGAGCCGGGCCCGCGTCAGAGCGCCTCGGGCCCGCCCTCGAGCAGCGTCTTGAACCCGGCCTCGTCGAGCACCGGCACGCCGAGCTGCTCGGCCTTGTCGGCCTTGGACCCGGCGTTGTCCCCCACGACGACGTAGTCGGTCTTCTTCGACACCGACCCGGCGGCCTTGCCGCCGCGGGCGAGGATCGCCTCCTTGGCCGAGTCGCGGCTGAAGTCGACCAGCGAGCCGGTGACCACGACCGTGAGCCCCTCGAGGGTGCGCGGCACCGACTCGTCGCGCTCGTCGGCCATCGTCACGCCGGCGCGCTCCCAGCTGTCGACGATCTGGACGTGCCAGGGCTCCTTGAACCACTCGATCACGGCCTCGGCGATCGTCGGCCCGACACCCTCGGCCGCCGCGAGCTCCTCCTCGGCGGCCGCCCGGATGGCGGCCATCGAGCCGAACTCCTGGGCCAGCGCCCGGGCCGCGGTGGGGCCGACGTGGCGGATGGACAGCGCGACCAGCACCCGCCACAGCGGCACCTGCTTGGCCTTCGCGAGGTTGTCGAGGAGTCGCTGCCCGTTGGCACTGAGGACCGGGGCGTCACCCTCGCCCTTCTTCGGCGCCCGCGTGAACAACGGGGCCCGCAGCAGCTGGGACGCGTCGAGGTCGAACACCTCGCCCTCGTTGTCGATCACCCCGGCGTCGAGGAGCGCCACCGCGGCCTCGTAGCCCAGGCCCTCGATGTCGAAGGCGCCGCGACCCGCCACGTGGAAGACCCGCTCGCGCACCTGCGCCGGGCAGAACTGGTGGTTGGGGCAGCGACGGTCCTTGTCGCCCTCCTTCTGCTCGACCAGCGTGGTCCCGCAGGCGGGGCACTCGGTCGGCCCCACCCAGGCCGGCAGGCCCTCGGGACGCAACGGCAGCACCGGGCCGAGGATCTCGGGGATCACGTCACCGGCCTTGCGCAGGATCACCGTGTCGCCCGGGCGCACGTCCTTGCGCTCGACCTCGTAGTAGTTGTGCAGCGTGGCGTTCTCGACGGTCGATCCCGCGACCTTGGTCGGCTCCATCACGCCGTACGGCGTCACGCGGCCGGTGCGCCCGACGTTGACCCGGATCTCGAGGAGCTTGGCGTTGACCTCCTCGGGCGGGTACTTGAACGCGATCGCCCACCGGGGCGCGCGGCTGGTCGAGCCGAGCCGCCGCTGCAGCGCGACGTCGTCGACCTTGATCACCACGCCGTCGATCTCGTAGGGAACGATCGTGTGGCGGTGCTCGCCGGCGTTGTCGATGTAGTCCTCAACGTCCGCCAGGCTCGGCACGACCCGGACCTGGTCGCTGATCGGTAGGCCCCAGGCCGCCAGCGCCTCGTAGGCGTGCGACTGGGCCTGGGGCTCGAAGCCCCGGCGCTCGCCGATGCCGTGGCAGACCATGCCGAGCGCGCGGGAGGCGGTGACCCGCGGGTCCTTCTGCCTCAGCGACCCGGCGGCGGCGTTGCGCGGGTTGGCGAACACGGGCTTGCCGGCCTCGGTCATGGACTCGTTGAGCCGCTCGAAGGCCGCGACCGGAAGGAAGACCTCACCGCGCACCTCGAGCAGCTCGGGGACCGGGAACTCCTCGGTCGCCACCAGGCGGTGCGGGATCGAGCCGATGGTCTTGACGTTGGGCGTGACGTCCTCGCCGGTCGTGCCGTCGCCGCGGGTCAGCGCTCGCACCAACCGCCCCTGCTCGTAGAGCAGGTTGATCGCCAGCCCGTCGACCTTCAGCTCGCACAGCAGCGCCGGCGCCTCGATGCCGTCGCGGCCGAGCCGGGCGTACCACGCCTCGACCTCCTCGGTGGAGAACGCGTTGTCGAGGCTCTCCATGCGCCGCAGGTGGGCGACCGGCGTGAACTCCGTCGACACCGCGCCGCCGACCTTCTGGGTCGGCGAGTCCGGGGTGCGGAGCTCGGGGAGCTCCTCCTCCAGCTCCTCCAGGCGACGCATCCGCCGGTCGAAGTCGGCGTCGTCGAGGGTGGGGCTGTCGAGCACGTAGTAGCGCCACCGCGCTTCCTCGATCTCCTCGGCCAGGAGGCGGTGCTCGTCGCGTGGGTCCGTCACGGGAGCCATTGTGCCGGTCCGGACCGACAGCCCACGGACGCCGTACCTCACGCTCCGGTCCAGACCACTTCCAGGCGGGTTCCAGGCGTGGCGGGAAGAAGTTCACGAAAAGTCGGTTGGGACGGAATGGCCGCGGTGCCTACGCTGTTCTCGATGAAACGAAACCGTTTCGTTTCATGCAGGTTAACGACAGCCGAAGGACACGATGACCCCGATCGAGCGCCCTCGCATCGAGGGCGACCGCGAGCAGGAGATCCTCGACGCCACGCTCGAGGTGCTCGCCGACGTCGGCTACGACCGGCTCACCATGGACGCCGTCGCCGCCCGGGCGAAGGCCTCCAAGGCGACGCTGTACCGGCGCTGGAACAACAAGGTGAGCCTGGTGATCGAGGCGCTGCACCACGCCAAGGGTGTCACCGAGCTCCCCGACACCGGCACCTTGCGCGGGGACCTCCAGGGCATCTTCTGCGGCATGGGCGGTCTCGTCGACCACCAGACGGTGGCGACGTTCGCCAGCGTGCTGACCGCGATCTCCCGCGACGCCGACTTCGCCGAGGCCTTCCGCCGCGAGGTGGTCGGTCCCAAGATCGCGCTCTCCCAGAAGGTCTGGGAGCGCGCCCGTGAGCGAGGCGAGATCGGCGCGAACGTCGACCTGACCCTGCTCGAACCCGCCCTGGCCGGCATCGTGCTGCACCGCGTCTTCGTCATGGGCGAGCAGCCCGACGCCGACCTGATCACGCGCGTCATCGACCAGATCATCCTGCCGGCCGCCACGTGCAGCGGACCGGCCTCCCACCAGCCCGAACCCTCCCACCTCCCGTCCCACAAGGACTCCCTCAAGGAACAGGAAGACTGATGACCGAAGTCACCAGCACCGAGAGCGCGGAGACCACCGCGCCGCCCGGCACCAACCGCCACCTGGGATGGGCGCTCGTGCTCATCTGCATTGCGCAGCTCATGGTGGTGCTCGACGGCACCATCGTGAACATCGCGCTCCCCTTCATCCGCGACGACCTGAGCATCTCCGACGCGAACCTGCGCTGGGTCGTCACCGGCTACGCGCTCGCGTTCGGCAGCCTGCTGCTCCTCGGCGGCCGCCTCGGTGACCTCTACGGCCGCCGCCGGGTCTTCATGCTCGGGCTGATCATCTTCGGCATCGCCTCGCTGCTCGGCGGCCTCGCGACCAGCGAGGGCCTGCTGCTCGCCGCCCGTGGTCTCCAGGGCCTCGGCGCCGCGCTGGCCTCCCCCGCCGCCCTGGCCCTGATCGCGACGACGTTCCCCGCCGGACCGTCTCGCAACCGGGCGTTCGCGGTGTACGCCGCGATGTCCGGCGTCGGCGCGGCCGTCGGCCTGCTGCTCGGCGGCTGGCTGACCGGCATGGACAGCTTCCTCGGCATGAGCGTCGAGGGCTGGCGCCTCACCCTGCTGATCAACACCCCGATCGGCGTCGTGACCGCGCTGCTCGCCCCGCGCTTCCTGACCGAGTCCGAGCGGCACCCCGGCGAGCTCGACCTGCCGGGCGCCGTCACCGGCACCCTGGGCCTGCTCGGCCTGGTCTACGGCATCAGCCGGGCCGGCACCGACGGCTGGGGCGACACCTTCACGATCATCAGCCTGGCGGCCGGAGTCGCCATGATCGCGCTGTTCCTGACGCTCGAGCGCCGGGTGGCGCACCCGCTGCTCCCGGTGCGGGTGTTCATGAACCGGACCCGGGCGTCGAGCTTCGTCGCGATGTTCTTCGCCCCGGCGGCGATGTTCGCGATGTTCTACTACCTCAGCCAGTACATCCAGACGGTCATGGGCTACAGCCCGATCAAGGCCGGCGTCGCGTTCCTGCCGTTCTGCTTCGCGCTCGTGGCCGCGGCCGGCCTGGTCTCCAACCTGGCCAACCGCGTCGACGCCCGCTACCTCGCCGGCACCGGCACGCTGATGGCGGCCGTGGCGTTGTTCGGGTTCTCCCGCCTGCCGAACGACACCTCGATCCCGATGCAGGACCTGCAGGGCAGCTACTGGACCGACCTGTTCCCGTTCATCGTGCTGATGGCCTTCGGCATGGGCATGGTGTTCGTCCCGCTGACCCTCACCGCGGTGCACCACCTGCGGGCCGAGGACTCCGGCATCGGCTCGGGCGTGCTGAACACCATGCAGCAGGTCGGCGGCGCCCTCGGGCTCTCGCTGCTGGGCACGATCGCGACCCAGCGCATCGACGACCTGACGGCGACGCTGAAGAGCGCGAGCGCGGCCACCCCGCCCACGCCTGAGCAGCTGACCGTCGCCGGCCACCAGATCTTCACGGCCGGCGCGAGTGACGCGTTCCTGCTCGGCACCGGCCTGATGGTCGTCGCCTCGCTCGTGGTGTGGGTGTTCCTCAACGTCAAGCACCAAGAGCTCGCCACCGACGGACCCGAAGCCCCCGTGCACGTGGGCTGAGGAGTTCACCTCTCCCAAGGAGTGGCGAGACGATGCCCACCCCCGCGTGCGGGGGTGGGCATCGTCGCGTCGTACGCCGTCCTCATGATCTGGTCAGGACAGGGCGTCCTCCAGGGCCTTGATGAACGCCGGCAGGTCGTCGGGGTTGCGGCTGGTGATGAGGTTGCCGTCGACCACGACCCCCTCGTCGGTCCAGGTGCCGCCCGCGTTGCGGACGTCGTCGGCGAGGCTCGGGTAGCTGGTCAGGCGGCGGCCGCGCGCCAGCCCGGCGGAGACGAGCAGCCAGGGGCCGTGGCAGATCACGGCCAGCGGCACCTTGAGCTCCATCGCCTGGCGCACGATGTCCTGGGCGCGGGGCTCGGTGCGGATCCGGTCGGCGTTCACGGTGCCGCCGGGCACCACGATGGCATTGACCGAGCCGGCGTCCAGGTCGTCCAGGGTGCCGTCGACCTCGACCTTCTGGGTCGGCTCGGTGTCGCCCTCGACCGCCTGGATCGGATCGGTGCCGGTCGAGTAGATCAACACCGTCGCGCCCGCGTCGCGCAGGGCGTCGCGGGGCTGGACGAGCTCGGCCTCCTCGAAGAAGTCGGTCGCGATGATGGCCACGGTCTTGCCGGTCAGGTCACTCATGACGCATTGGTACCCGCGGCCACCGACCGGGATGCACCGGCCGCCCGGTGCGCCCCTGAGTGGAAAGTGATGCCGTTTGGTCACCAACCGCAGGTGGGAGCGCTCCCGATCTGTCGTTGGGGACCAAACGGCGACCTTCTCGGCGGCTCGGCGGCCGGGTGGCCCGGGTGGCCGGGTGGCGAAGGCTCAGACGAGGTTGGCGGCCGTGGTGCGCAGCAGCACGAGCGCCCGGCGCGCCCAGGCAGGTGAGGCGCCCGCGAGTCCGCAGGACGGGGTGAGCACGAGCCGCTCCCCCACCTCGTCGGGGTCGAGACCCACCATGTCCAGCCAGCGCAGCGCCCCGTCGGTCAGCGAGGCGTCGGTCGGCGGGTCGGCCGGGTCCAGGGACGGCACCACACCGAGCGCCACCGTCTCGCCCGCTTCCAGCGCCTCGGCCAGCGCGTCGTGGTCGGCCGCGGACGCCACGGACAGGTCGACCGAGAGGCCCCGGGCTCCCGCGCCGCGCAGCAGCGGGAGCGGGGTACCGGCCGCGCAGCTGTGCACCCACGGCTCGGCCCCGGCCCCCGCGATCGCACCGAGCACCCACCCGAGCGCCTCGGACGCCTCGGGCGGGTGGATCGTGCGGTGCCGGCCGAACCCGGACGCGGTCGGGACCCTCGCAGCCAGCACGGCGGCCAGCGCCGGCTCGTCGACCTGGACGACCAGGCGGTCCACACCCGGCAGCCGGCGACGTACGTCGCGCACATGGTCCACCAGACCCTCGGCGAGCGCCTGGGCGAGCTCACGGCGGGCGCCGGCGTCGGCCAGGATCTTGTCGCCGCGCGGCCGCTCCACGGTCGCCGCGAGCGTCCACGGCCCGGCGATCTGGATCTTGAACACACCGACGCAGTCCTGGGCCCGCTCCTCGAGCGCGTCCAGGTCCTGCGCCAGCAGGCTCCGCGCGCGACGGTGGTCGACCCCGGACCCACCACCGGTCAGCCGCCAGCCCGCGGGCTGGAGGTCCGCACCGAGCTCGGCGGCGACGGCCAGCCCGCGTCCGGTCATGGTCGCCGTGGCACCCCGGCCCGGGAGCTCGGGCAGGTAGGGCAGGTCGGGCAGCTCGCCGAGCACGATGCGCAGCGACTCGGCGAAGTCCTCGCCGGGCATCGACCCGACGCCGGTGGCCATGCTCATGCGGGGAGCCTCTCGGTCGCTGCGATCGTCGCGGAGCCGACCACCCGGGTGCCGTCGTAGATCACCGCGGCCTGGCCGGGCGCGATGCCGTACGCCGAGTCGAGGAGCTCGACCTCGACCTGGTCGCCGGCCACGCTGATCACCGCCCGGTGCTCCTCGCCGTGGGCGCGCAGCTGGACGGTCCCCTCGAGGCGACCGGGAACGGTGCCGCACCAGCGCGGGCGGATGCCGCGGAGCCGGTCGACCGCGAGCCGCTCCCGCGGACCGACGGTCACGGTGCCGGCGACCGGCTCGATGTCGAGCACGAACCGCGGCTTGCCGTCGGGGGCCGGCCGGCCGAGCCGGAGCCCCTTGCGCTGGCCGATCGTGAACGCGTAGGTGCCCTCGTGCTCCCCCAGGACCTCTCCGGTCTCGTCGAGGATCGCGCCGCCGTGGTTGGGCGCGCGGTCACCGAGCTTCTCGCGCAGCCACCCGGCGTTGTCGCCATCGGCGACGAAGCAGATGTCGTGGCTGTCGGGCTTGTCCGCGACCAGCAGGCCGCGCTGGGCGGCCTCGCGGCGGACGGCGTCCTTGGTGGACCCGCCGAGGGGGAACAGCGAGTGGCGCAGCTGCTCCTGGTCGAGCACGCCGAGCACGTAGGACTGGTCCTTGCCGTGGTCGACCGCGCGGTGCATCTCCACCAGTCCGTCCGGCCCGGTGCGCAGCTGCGCGTAGTGGCCGGTCGCGACCGCGTCGAAGCCGAGCCCGAGCGCACGGTCGAGCACCGCGGCGAACTTGATCTTCTCGTTGCACCGCAGGCACGGGTTGGGCGTGCGGCCGGCGGCGTACTCGTCCATGAAGTCCTCGACGACGTCATCGTGGAAGCGCTCGCTGAGGTCCCAGACGTAGAACGGGATCCCGATCACGTCGGCGGCCCGGCGCGCGTCGTTGCTGTCCTCGATCGTGCAGCAGCCGCGGGCACCGGAGCGGTACGACGCCGGGTTGCGCGACAGCGCGAGGTGGATGCCGGTGACGTCGTGGCCGGCCTCGGCCGCGCGGGCGGCGGCCACAGCGGAGTCGACGCCGCCCGACATGGCGGCGATCACGCGCACGAGGCCCTCACCGCCGAGCAGCTCGGGCGCGCTCGACGACCGGGCCGATCGCCGCGACGACCGCGTCGACGTCGGCCTGGGTGGTCGTGTGGCCGAGCGAGAAGCGCAGCGAGTGGCGGGCGGCCTCGTCGGTGCAGCCCATGGCGAGCAGCACGTGTGAGGGCTGCGGCACGCCGGCGGAGCACGCCGACCCGGTGGAGCACTCGATGCCGCGGGCGTCGAGGAGCATCAGCAGGGAGTCGCCCTCGCACCCGGGGAAGCCGAGGTGGGCGTTGCCGGGCAGGCGCAGGAGTGGGTCGCCGTGCAGGTGGGCGTCGGGGACGACCTCGATGACCCGGCGGACCAGGTCGTCGCGCAGGGACGCGAGGCGGGTGGCCTGCTCGGCCTGCTGCTTGACGGCCAGCTCCACGGCCGCGGCGAACCCGGCGATCGCCGGGGTGTCGAGCGTGCCGCTGCGGATGTCACGCTCCTGGCCGCCGCCGTGCACCAGCGGCCGTACCGAGACCTCGCGGCGGACCGCGAGCGCGCCCACGCCGTACGGCCCTCCGAGCTTGTGCCCGGTGAGCGTGAGCGCATCGACGCCCGAGGCGGCGAAGTCCACCGGCACGTGCCCGACCGCCTGCACCGCGTCCGTGTGCACCGGGATGCCGTGCTCGGCGGCCAAGGCCACGACCTCGTCGACCGGCTGCACCGTGCCGACCTCGTTGTTGGCCCACATCACCGAGATCAGCGCGACCGATGCGGGGTCTCGCGCCACGGACGCACGCAGCGCGTCCAGGTCGAGGCGGGCCCGCTCGTCGACCGGCAGCAGCTCGACCTCGGCGCCCTCGGACTCGCCGAGCCAGTGCACGGCGTCGAGCACCGCGTGGTGCTCGACGGCGGTGGTGAGCACGCGGGTCCGGCCCGGGTCCTCTGCCCGCCGCGACCAGAACACGCCCTTGACCGCGAGGTTGTCGGCCTCGGTGCCACCTGAGGTGAACACGACCTCGCCGGGGCGGCAGTCCAGCGCCTGCGCGATGGTCTCCCGCGACTCCTCCACGATCCGGCGAGCGTGCCGGCCCGAGGCGTGGAGCGAGCTCGGGTTGCCGACCTCGAGCAGGTGGGCGGTCATCGCCTCGACCGCCGCGGGGACCATCGGGGTGGTCGCAGCGTGGTCGAGGTAGACGGTCGGGCTGGTCATCGCACCGCCCAGCGTACGGCCCCCGAAATGGCCACGGTGCGACGACCAGCCCGCCCTGCCCGGCCGACGGCCGAGCAGGGCGGGTGCTGGGCGACTACCCGGGGACTCCCCCGACGGCTACTTGGTGACCTTCAGCGTGCCGAGCTTGGTCGGCGCACCGTCGGCCACCGCGCACGGGAACGGCGAGCTCGGGACCGGCTGGCCGTCCTGGTTTGCGGCGTTGAACGTGAACGACGCGGGGATCTTCACGACGTACTTGCCGGGCTTGGTGATCTTGAAGCCCTTCGCGGTGCCGGTGGCCTGCAGCGTCATCGCGCCACTGTCGGGCACGTCGGTCTGCGGGATCTTGACGTTCGCCAGAGGCACCGCCTTGCTCCCCACGCTGTAGGTGATGTCGCTGGCGGAGCCGGACAGGGCGGTGATGCCGAGGACGTCGCGCATCGGGGTCACCAGGGACTCCGGGACCACGACGGTCATCTTCACCGGGCGGCTGGCGACCGGCCTGTTGCGCTTGACCTTCGTGGGCAGGTCGATCTTGATCGTCACGGCCATGGTCTGGTCGCCGAGGGCGGTGCCGCAGGTGTAGCTGCTCTTCAGCGAGACCGGTGCGGCCTGCGCGGCGGGTGCGACGGCGACGGCGGTGCCGGCGGCGAGGGCCGAGGTGGCGACGAGCGCACCGAGACGGGTGAACAGGGTCATGTGGTTCTCCTCCCGAGAGCCGCGCCCCTCCCGGGCGCGGACGTCTTGCGGACGATAACGGTCCGGCAAACCCGGGTGCAACCCCCAGTTGCAACGTCGTTTGCGCAAGATCACTTGCGGGCGACCTCGGCGACGACCGCCCGGTGGTCGCTCCCGGGCAGGTCGACCGTGCGCACCGACACCACCGCGAGCCGTGGCCCGACGAGCACGTGGTCGATCGCCACGAGCGGAGGCAGCGGGGCCAGCAACCGCCACCGGCCGCTGGAGGGCCAGGTGGGCCGCCAACCGACGTCCGCGAGCTCGGCCGCGTCGCGCAGTCCCGCAGCAGCGAGCGCCCGCAGCGGCGCGTGGTCCACGGTCGCGTTCAGGTCGCCGACCACGAGGTCGGGGTGCCGGTCGCGGACGACGGCGAGCAGCGCGGCATGGTCGGAGCGCCACAGGTCCGGCTCGGTCGGCGCCTGGGGATGGGCCGCCACCACCAGCAGGTCCCCCCACGACGCCACCCAGCCGTCGAGCCAGGTGTCGGTGCGCTCAGCAGTGCCGAGCGCCGAGCGGGCGAACACCATCGTCCCGCGGCCACCGCTGCCGGGGTTGCCGGCGCGGTACGGCAGCAGCTCGCGCAAGCCGGCCCGGTCCATGTCGGCGAGGCCAGCCGCGGTGATCTCCTCGACCACCAGGAGGTCCACCCGTTCCTGGCTGACGACTCGCACCAGCTCGACCGGGTCGCCGTCGTCCTGGGCGATGTTGGCGGTCATCACGGTGAGCGTCTCGGCGCCCGCGGCCGGTGGCGGGTTGGCACCGGTCACCATCGGGGCGAACCACCAGCAGTGCGCGGCCAGGCCGAGCACGGCCAGCACCGCCACCCCGGCCGCCGGCGAGCGCCATCGCCGCGCCACCGCCGACCGCACCAGGGCGAGCAGCAGCGCCACGGCGTACAGCACGATGCCGAACGGCGTGAACGCCTCCACCTGGATCCAGAAGCCCGGTGACGGCTCGACGAGCCGGGCGGCCGTGAGCAGCAGCGCCGGAACCAGGAGCACCGCGAGCGCGAGCCAGAAGAGGACCGCCCGCACCCGCACGCGGTGAAACTACCGGGGCGGCACCAGCACCAGGTCGTCGCGGTGCACGACCTCGCGCTCGTAGCCGGCCCCGAGCTCGCGCTTGAGCTCGTGGGTGGAGCGCCCGAGGAGGTGCGGGATCTCCTCGGCGTCGAAGTTGACCAGGCCGCGAGCGACGGGCACGCCGTCGGGGCCGGTGAGGTCGACCGGGTCGCCGGCCACGAAGGTGCCGGTGACACCGGTGATGCCGGCGGCGAGCAGCGAGGCCCGGCGCTCGACCACGGCCCGCACCGCGCCGGGGTCGAGGACGATCGTGCCCTTCGGCTCGGTCGCGTGCGCCAGCCACAGCAGGCGGGTCGGGCGTCGTCGTCCGGTCGCGTGGAACAGCGTGCCCACCGCGTCGCCCGCGAGCGCCTCGGCGGCACGCGCGGCGGAGGTGAGCACCACCGGGATGCCTGCTCCGGTGGCGATCCGGGCGGCGTCGAGCTTGGTCTGCATCCCGCCGGTGCCCAGGCCCGCGGCGCCGGCCTTGCCGACGCGTACGTCGGCGAGGTCGTCGACCGAGACCACGTCCGGCAACAGCGTGCTGCCAGGAGCGGCCGGGTCGGCGTCGTACAGGCCGTCGACGTCGGAGAGCAGCACGAGCAGGTCGGCGTGGACCAGGTGCGCGACGAGGGCGGCGAGCCGATCGTTGTCGCCGAAGCGGATCTCGCTGGTCGCGACCGTGTCGTTCTCGTTGACGATCGGCAGCACGCCCATCTCGAGCAGCTTCGCGAACGTCTGGAAGGCGTTGCGGTAGTGCGAGCGCCGCGTCACGTCGTCGACGGTGAGCAGCACCTGTCCGGCGATCACGTCGTGCTGGGCGAGCTCCTCGGTGTAGCGGTGCACGAGGAGGCCCTGCCCCACCGAGGCCGCCGCCTGCTGGGCGGGCAGCGACCGGGGCCGCCGGCGCAGCCCGAGGGGCGCCAACCCGGCCGCGATCGCGCCGGAGGACACCAGCACGACCTCGGCTCCGCGGGCCCGGATCTTCACCAGCACGTCGACGAGCTCACGCACGCGCACCGGGTCGATGCCGCCCGCGGCCGTGGTGAGGGAGGAGGACCCGACCTTGACGACGATCCGCTTCGCCTCGGTCACCTCGCGACGCGCGCTCATACGGTGCTCACGTGGTGGGGGCGTCCTCGGCCCAGTCGGGGTCGTCCTTGCCGCCGATCTCGTAGGACTGCGAGCCGTACGTCTCTGGCTTGTCGAGGCGCCGGGCCACGTCGGCCCGGGTCTCGCCCTCGCCGCGCTCGGGCATCAGCTCATCGATCGCACGCCGGCGACGGGCGGCCGGCCGCGACTCCTCGAAGCGCTGGTCCTCGCCGCGGCGGCTGAGAATCTCGGCGGCCGAGTCGATGCCGGGCTTGAAGTCGAACACGACCGCATTGTCGGGGTCACCGATGAGCACTGCGTCGCCCTCCTCGGCGCCGAGCTGGACCAGCCGCTTCTCGACACCGAGCCGGTTGAGCCGGTCGGCGAGGTAGCCGACGGCCTCGTCGTTGCTGAAGTCGGTCTGCCGCACCCAGCGCTCGGGCCGGTCGCCCCGCACCGTCCACCCGTCGGGCGTCGAGGTCACGGTGAACGAGTCGCTGCCGTCCGCCGACGGCGGTCGCAGCACGATCCGGGTCGCCTCGAGCACGGGCTTCGCGTCGCGGGCGGCCTGGACCACGGCCGCCATCGCGAAGGTGAGCTCGCGCAGCCCCTCGCCCGAGGCCGCGGAGACCGGGAAGACCTGGAGGCCGCGCTCGCGCAGCTCGTCGACCACGAAACCCGCGATGTCGCGACCGTCGGGGACGTCGACCTTGTTCAGCGCCACCAGACGCGGCCGGTCCTCGAGCCCGCCGTACCGGGAGAGCTCGTTCTCGATCACGTCGAGGTCGTCGACCGGGTTGCGGCCCGGCTCGATGCTCGCGGTGTCGACGACATGCACGATCGCGGCGCAGCGCTCGATGTGGCGCAGGAAGTCGTGGCCCAGGCCGCGGCCCTCGCTGGCGCCCTCGATGAGGCCGGGCACGTCGGCGACCGTGAACGTCGTGTCGCCGGTGGTGACCACCCCGAGGTTGGGGACCAGGGTGGTGAACGGGTAGTCGGCGATCTTGGGCCGCGCGCGCGACATCGCGGCGATCAGGCTGGACTTGCCGGCACTCGGGAAGCCGACCAGGCCGATGTCGGCGACGACCTTGAGCTCGAGGACGATCTCGAGCTCCTCGCCGGGCTCGCCCAGGAGCGCGAATCCGGGCGCCTTGCGCTTGGCCGAGGCCAGCGCCGCGTTGCCGAGCCCGCCGCGGCCACCCTGGGCGACGACCAGCTCGGTGCCGGGCCCCACCAGGTCCGCCAGGACATTGCCGTGGCGGTCGGTGACCACCGTGCCGTCCGGGACCGGCAGCACCAGGTCGGAGCCGTGGGCGCCGTTGCGGTGCGCGCCCGCGCCGTGCCCGCCGCTCTCGGCACGCCGCTTGGGGCTGTGGTGGTAGTCGAGCAGCGTGGTGACGTCGGTGTCGACGCGCAGGATCACCGAGCCGCCGGGACCGCCGTTGCCGCCGTCGGGGCCGCCGAGCGGCTTGAACTTCTCGCGGTGCACCGAGGCCACGCCGTGCCCGCCGCGCCCGGCGCTGACGTGCAGCGTCACGCGATCGACGAAGGTCGGGACTGCCATGGTGCTTCCTTTGTTCAGCTGATGGAGCTCGAGGGTGCGATCCGAGCAGGGGGCTCGAAACCAGCAAGGGCGCCCCGAGACCGGGACGCCCTTGAGGTGAAGCGGGTGGGTGCGAGCGTCAGGTCACTCGCCCGGGACGATGTTGACGACCCGGCGGCCACGCCGGGTGCCGAACTGCACGGCACCGGCGATCAGCGCGAACAGCGTGTCGTCGCCACCGCGACCCACGCCGGCGCCCGGGTGGAAGTGGGTGCCACGCTGGCGCACGATGATCTCGCCGGCGTTGACGACCTGGCCGCCGTACCGCTTGACGCCGAGGCGCTGGGAGTTGGAGTCGCGGCCGTTCTTGGTGGACGCCGCGCCCTTCTTGTGTGCCATTTCGTGTCCTTCTCGGGTGCTCGAGCGGTGCTCAGAGGGAGATGTCGGTGACCTTGACCTGGGTGTACTTCTGGCGGTGACCCTGGCGCTTCTTGTAGCCGGTCTTGTTCTTGTACTTCTGGATGATGATCTTGGGGCCCTTGGTCGCGCCGAGCACCTCGACCGTCACCGACGCCTTGTCGAGCGCCTTCGCGTCGGAGGTGACGGACTCACCGTCGACGACGAGGACCGCCGGGAGCTTGACGGAGTCACCGACCGCCGTGGCGACCTTGTCGATCTCGATGACGTCGCCCACGGCAACCTTCTGCTGCTTGGCGCCTGCGCGCACGATCGCGTACACCGCGGTCTCCTTCGTCGTGTCTGTTGCGTTACGTCGGGGCCTGGGGCGCACACACTCGGGCGCCGCACAGAGAAAGGCACGCCTGGACGCACCGAGGATCAATACTACGGACCGGGCACCTGAACGGCAAAACGGAGGTGCCACCCGCTCGCTGCCCGACGACGCCGGCTCGGGGCCCGCGTCGTCGCTCGGACGGTCGCCGACGCCCCGCCGGTGTCGCCCTCGTTGGGTGACCTCGGCGGGTGACCGCGGCGGGTGACCGCGGCTCGCACCGGATCAGCGCTTGCGCGAGCCCTTCTTCTTCACCGGGACATGCTCGATCGCCTCGCCGACGGAGCCCTCGCCGGGCTCCGTCTCGGCAGTCCCGGGTTCGACGGTGCCCGTGGTCGGGGGCACGCCCACGCTGCCGATGGCGCCCGGAGGCGCCGTCTCGGCGACCGGGGGGCCGGCCGGGCGGCTGGCGGCACGCCGGCGGGTCCGAGTGACGACCTTGGGCGGCTCGGGCGCCGTCTCGGGAACGGACACAGCCTCGGGAGCCGGCTCGGCCACCGGCTCGGCGACTGGCTCGGGGGCCTGCGTCTCGACCGGCGCCGCGGCGACCGGGGTCGGCGTGCCGGCCGGGCGGCTCGCGCTACGCCGGCGGGTCCGGGTGACCACCTGCGGTGCTGCCGGCTCGGCAACGCTCACCTGTCCGGCGGGCGCGGTGGACTCCGCGGGCACGGTGGCATCGGTGGCCGGGCGCTCAGGCGTCTTCTCCGCGACCGGCGGGGTCTGCCCGGTCTCGGAGGCCTGCCCGGTCTCGGTGGTCGTCTCGGGCTCGGCCGGGTGATCGGTCTCCTCGGCGCTCTCGGGACGCGCCATGGCCGCGATGTCCTTCGGCGTGGGCGGCTTCTGCGGGGTGGTGGCCGGGGTGTCCTGGTCGGAACCGCGTCCGCGTCCCCCGCGACTGCGACGGCCTCCGCCTCCGCTGCCGGCGCCGCCACCGCTGCCACCACCACCGCGTCGCGACTCGTCGTCGCCTCGCTTGGCCTCGACAGGTGCGTCGTGGACGACCACCCCGCGGCCCTGGCAGTGCTCACAGTTCTCGCTGAAGGCCTCCAGGAGGCCGGTGCCGATCCGCTTGCGGGTCATCTGCACCAGGCCGAGCGAGGTGACCTCGGCGACCTGGTGGCGCGTGCGGTCACGGCCCAGGCACTCGACGAGGCGGCGCAGCACCAGGTCGCGGTTGGACTCCAGGACCATGTCGATGAAGTCGACGACGATGATGCCGCCGATGTCGCGCAGCCGGAGCTGGCGGACGATCTCCTCGGCGGCCTCGAGGTTGTTCTTGGTGACGGTCTCCTCGAGGTTGCCGCCCGAGCCGGTGAACTTGCCGGTGTTGACGTCGACCACCGTCATCGCCTCGGTGCGGTCGATGATCAGCGAACCGCCCGAGGGCAGCCAGACCTTGCGGTCCAGGCCCTTGGAGATCTGCTCGTCGATGCGGTACTCCGCGAACACGTCGGCCTTGCCGCCGGCGCCGTCGGCGCCGGGGTCGTAGCGCTCGAGGCGCTTCTCCAGGTCGGGGGCGACGTGCTGGACGTAGCTCTGCACGGTGTCCCAGGCGTCGTCGCCCTGGATGACGAGCTTGGCGAAGTCCTCGGTGAACAGGTCGCGGACGACCTTCAGGGTCAGGTCGGGCTCGCCGTAGAGCAGCTGGGGTGCGCTCCCCTTGGCCTTGCTCTCGATGTCCTCCCAGCGGGCCTTGAGCCGCTCGACGTCGCGGGTCAGCTCGTCCTCGCTGGCACCCTCGGCCGCCGTCCGGACGATCACGCCGGCGGAGTCCGGGACGATCTCCTTGAGCAGGGTCTTGAGGCGGTTGCGCTCGGTGTCGGGCAGCTTGCGGGAGATCCCGCTCGTGGTGCCGTCTGGGACGTAGACGAGGAACCGGCCGGCGAGGCTGACCTGGCTGGTGAGGCGGGCGCCCTTGTGGCCGATGGGGTCCTTGGTGACCTGCACGAGCACCGACTGGCCCGAGCTCAGCACGGACTCGATCTTGCGGGGCTGCCCGTCCTTGTGCCCGAGCGCCGACCAGTTGACCTCGCCGGCGTACAGGACCGCGTTGCGGCCCTTGCCGATGTCGATGAACGCCGCCTCCATGGAGGGCAGGACGTTCTGCACGCGACCGAGGTAGACGTTGCCGATCAGCGAGGTCTGCGACTCGCGGGCCACGTAGTGCTCGACGAGCACCCGGTCCTCGAGCACACCGATCTGGATCAGGTCCTCGCGCTGGCGGATCACCATGACCCGGTCGACCGACTCGCGGCGGGCCAGGAACTCCGCCTCGCTGACGATGGGGGCCCGCCGACGGCCGGCCTCGCGCCCCTCGCGGCGGCGCTGCTTCTTGGCCTCGAGCCGGGTGGAGCCGGACACCGCGGTGATCTCGTCCTCAGCGGAGCGGCGGCTGCGGACCCGGGTGACCGTGCCCTCGGCCTCATCGCCGGAGGCTCCGCCGTCCTCGCCCGTGCGCCGGCGGCGGCGCCGGCGGCGCGAGCTGCCCTCACCACCCTGGTCGCCTGCAGCGTCACCAGCGGCATCACCGGCAGCGTCACCGGCGGCATCGTCGGCGCCCGCCGCGGCCGCCCCGGTGTCGTCGCGATCGCCCTGCTCGCCGGCATCGGAAGCGTCGCCCTGGCCGGACTCGCCGTCCCCGGGCTTGCGGCGACGACGTCCGCCACGGCGGCGACGACGACGAGCGGTGCCGTCACCACCGTCGCTGTCGGACTCGTCGGCCGACCCGCTGGCGGTGTCGTCGCCGCTCGCCAGGTCCTCGTCCGGCAGTGCCTCGTCGACCTCGACCGGGGTCTCGACGAGTGCGTCCGCGTCCTCGCCCGCGCCGTCGGCCCGTGCCGCGCTCTTCTTCGCGGCGGCCTTCTTGGTCGTGGTCTTCTTGGCGGCAGTCTTCTTCGCGGCCGCCTTCTTCGCGGGCCGGCTCGGCTCGGGTGCCTGGAAGAGCACGGCCGGGGCGGCCGGGGCACCGGCGCCCTCGGTGAGCGGGTCACCGTGCGGTGCGGTGGCCGACTCCTCGACCGGTGCGATCACTGCCTCAGCCGCGGCCTTCTTGGCCGGGGCCTTCTTGGCGGCCTTCTTCGCGGGCGCCTTCTTGGCGGTGCTCTTGCGCGCGGCGGCCTTCTTGGCCGGCGCCGCCTCCGCCTCAGGGCCCGCCCCGGGACCCGCCTCGGCGGGCGCGTCGACGGGGAGCGCGAGGTCGCCCGGCTCACCCGACGTGTCGGGAGCGGCGGCCTTCTTCGCGGTCTTCTTCGCCGCGGTCTTGCGAGTCGCGGTCTTCTTGGCGGCAGCCTTCTTCGCAGGCCTGCCGGCGGGCGCCTCGCCCGCCTCGGGCGTGGTGGTTGCTTCCGCTCCGGGCTGGAGGTCGTCGGGCATCGTGTGCTCCTAGGCCCGCGCGCTGGGCGCTCGGGCGAGTCTGACGTCTCCCGCCCGGGTGTTCAGGGCCGGCGACGCAAAGCCTGTCGTGTGGCGGCGACACCCTCCGCGGTGCGTCACCGGCGTACGTCGTCTCGCCTGCCGCGGTCGCATGGCCTGTGTCCTGAGGAGCTCGCGGTGGGTCGCTGTCACCGACCTACCGGGCCGCGTCGCGGTCTGGTGAGACGAACGTCCAACCAGCGTGCCGACCCTGGATGAGCCGGCGAGAACGTCGTCGAATCGTTCCGGACAGGGTGTCCGGGCCGATCACCGCGAGTATCGCACACGTCGGGGCGAGGATCGCCAACGTCAGGAGTGCAGCGGGTCGCCGATCTCGCCGGTGGCGGGGTCGAGTGGGCCCTGGGCTAGTCGGGTGAGGAGCGGTGCGCCGCTCGGCTGCAGCCCTCCAGCGGAGGCGAGGCCGGCCAGCACGTCGTCGGGGCGCACCGACGGAACGCCGTGGCGCAGCACCAGATCGAGCCGGGTGCCACCCTCCCGTGACTGGGCGGCCAGCGCGACGACCGCGGCCCGGCAGTCGAACTCGCGCAGACCCTTCTTGGTCATCCGCTGCACCGGCACGGCCTCGGCGGACAGGAACGCCTCGACCGCCGGTCCGGCCTCCTCCGGGGCCACGTCGAGGTCGAGCAGCCAGTGGCTGGCCTCCAGCAGGTCGGCGAGCGACCCTCCGGGTGCCTCGACGACCTCCACGACGTCCAGCCCGTCGGGCAACGACTCCTCCAGCGCCTGGCGCACCACCTCGGGGTCCAGGACCTCGGCCAGGCCGATCTCGAGGTACTCGGCCTCGCTGGCAGACCCGGTCGGCGCAGCGCCGGCGTACGAGATCCGCGGGTGCGGGTTGAAGCCCGAGGAGTAGGCCATCGGCACCCGCGCCCGGAAGATCGCCCGCTCGAAGGCGCGGCTGAAGTCGCGGTGGCTGGTGAAGCGGAGCCGGCCGCGCTTGGCGTAGCGGATCCGCAGTCGCTGGACGGGTGGGGCTTGCTGCTCGGGCTGGGCGCGCACCGGGCCAGGCTACGGCGCGAGCGCGGCCTTCATCGCCATCGAGGGGTAGACCGTGCTGACTCGGTGACCGTCCAGCCAGGTCGTGAGGCGGGCCGCCTCGGCCTCGAGCGCGGTCCGCCCGTCGGCGCCCACGTCCTCGAGCAGGTTGAGCACGACCGCGCCCTCGGGGTCCTGCACCCAGCAACCCACGATCCGGCCGTCCCACCACGCGGTCGTGCCCGCGTTGCCGTTGGTGTCGAACAGCATCGGGGCGTGCGGGCCGAGGTAGAACCCGCGCTCCTTCCACCCCATCACCGTGGGGTCGAGGACGGGTAGCAACGCCGCCCACGGCTCGATGGTCGGCTCGGGCTGCTCGAGGATCGGGTCGCCGGGCAGGACCCAGCCGGTCGCGCCCGCGGCGAGCTCGACCTGGCACGCCTCCAGGTCGGTGAGCGCCGCCCGCACGGCGGTCTTGGTGGACCCGAGCCACCAGACGAGGTCGGCCTCGGTGCCGGGCCCGAAGGTGGTGAGCCAGCAACGGACCAGCTCGGCGTAGCCTTCTCGCTCCTTCGCGGCCTCGGGGACCTCACCGAGCCAGGTCGCCATCGACGCCCACCGGGGCCGCGACGTGCGCCAGTGACCGTCGTTGCGCCCCCGCACGATGCATCCCTCCACCCCCAGCTGGGTGAGCACGCGAGGCGCGACGGAGACGTTGGCGGCGTACTTGCCCTTGCCGATGTCGAGGCGGCCCGCGAGCTCGGGCACCTGCTCCCGGAGCTCCTGCGCCGAGAGCTCGGCTCCGCCGGCGAGGTGGGTCAGGACGGCCGCCCGGGCGGCTTCGAGCCAGGCGGCGCCGTCGGGGGCGACGCCGGACTGCTCCACGACCTTCGCCACCTGGCCCTCGAGCGTGGCGGCGACCCTGGCGGAGGCGCTCCCCCACGCGGCCGGCAACAGGTCGCGCGGGAACACGAACAGCGTGCGCCGCATCGCGAGCTGCTTGACCAGCGAGCGGTCCGCGTACAGCGCCCGGTCGACGTCGTCGATGTCCAGACCGTCGACGCGGGCCCACAGGGAGAGGTAGACGGTCGGCGCCTCGGTGGCGTGCAGCACGGTCATCGCCCGAGTGGCTGTCACCGGATCGGTCGCCCGGTGCCCGGGCGCCAGGGCGTGCCGCCGTCCCAGCCGGGCCCGGCGCTCCACGTCGCTCACGACTCGCATGGCCGACATCCTGCCTGCCGGCGCCGACACCGGGATGGGAGGATGGGGCGAGTGAGCACTTCGGCCCGGCGTACGTCGGCACTCGTCCTCGTCGGGCTGGTCCTGCTGTCCTTCAACCTGCGCCCGACCGCCGTGAGCGTCGGCCCGGTGCTGGCCGAGGTGCGCGACTCGTTCTCGATGTCGGGCCCGGCGGCCGGCCTGCTCACGTCGCTGCCGGTGATCGCGTTCGCTGTGTTCGGGGCGCTCGCCCCGGCCGCGGCCCGGGCGGTGGGGGTCCACCGGGTGACGCTGGTCGCGATCCTCGCCTCGATCGCCGGCCTGGCCGGGCGCGCCGTCACGCACAGCGAGACGGTGTTCCTGCTGCTGTCCCTGGTCGCGCTGGGCGGGATGGCGATGGCGAACGTGCTGCTCCCCTCGCTGGTCAAGCTCCACTTCCCCGACCACATCGGCCGGGTCACCGCCATCTACACGACCGCGCTGTCGATCGGGCTGACCGCGGCGCTGGTGCTCACCGTGCCGATCTCTCACACGTTCGGCGGGTGGCGCGCCGGCCTCGGCGCCTGGGCGGCGCTGGCCGTGCTCGCCGCCGTGCCGTGGGTCTCGCTCATCGCCCACGACCGGCACCTCGAGCGCACCCGGCGCACGATCACCTTCGGTGCGGTCGCCCGGACGCCGCTGGGCATGGCGATGGCGCTGTTCTTCGGGCTCCAGTCGCTGCAGGCGTACGTGATCTTCGGCTGGTTCGCGCAGCTGTGGCGCGACAGCGGCTACTCCGCGGGCATCGCCGGCCTGCTCGCCGGAGTCGTGGCGGGCACGAGCATCCCGCTCTCGCTCTGGTTGCCCAACGTGCTGGCTCGCAGCACCGACCCGCGCCGGGTCCTGTTCGCCGTGATCGCGGCCTACCCCGTGGGGTACGTCGGCCTGATGCTCGCGCCGCACTCGCTCGCCCCGCTCTGGGCGGTGCTCGTCGGCATCGGCACCGTGACCTTCCCGCTGATCTTGACCCTCATCGGGCTGCGAGCGCACAGCGCCGAGGGCACCGCCGCGCTCTCGGCCTTCACCCAGTCGGTCGGCTACCTCGTGGCGGCGATCGGCCCGTTCCTGATCGGGGTCGTCCACGACGCCACCGACGGCTGGAACCTGCCGTTGGCGATCCTGCTGGTGCTCACGCTGCCGCTCTTCGCCCTCGCGGCGTACGTCGGCAAGGTCCGCTACGTCGAGGACCAGCTCCACTCCCCACGTTGAGTCGGGGGTTCAGACCTTCGAGTCGGGGGTTCAGACCGTCGCGGGACGTGCGGCAGGCACGACGTACGGAGCTCCGGCTCTCGTGCGACTCGTGTAGGTGTCCACCGCGGTCGGCGGCCTCCCGGTGCTGGATTGTCCGTCGAGGTCTGGTCGCAGGACGTCATACGAATGGTGGGTCCTGCTGCTCTGGGTCCTGCTGCTCAGAACGTATGACGTCTCGGGGGCCCCGAGAGGACACCGACCCACCCACACCTCCAGCAAGAGAGCCGAAGACCCGAATGAACCGTCACAACTGGCGACTGGAGTCAGAAGTCCCGAATCGACGCTCTCAGACCACTGACAGCGGGAGCAGCTGCTGGCCGGTGGGGCCGATCTGGATCTCGGTGCCCATCTCAGGACACACGCCGCAGTCGTAGCACGGGGTCCAGCGGCAGTCCTCGACCTCGACGTCGGAGCCGTCAGCGGCCGCGAGCGCGTCCTCCCAGTCGGCCCACAACCAGTCCTTGTCGAGCCCGGAGTCGAGGTGGTCCCACGGGAGGACCTCGTCGTACTCCCGCTCGCGGGTGGTGTACCAGTCCAGGTCGACGCCGGTGCCCGCAAGCGCGGCCTCCGCCGAGGACACCCAGCGCTCGTAGGAGAAGTGCTCGCTCCAGCCGTCGAAGCGGCCGCCGTCGCGCCACACCTGCTCGATGACCGCACCGACGCGACGGTCGCCGCGTGAGAGGAGTCCCTCGATCGTGCCGGGCTTGCCGTCGTGGTAGCGGAAGCCGATCGCGCGGCCGAAGCGCTTGTCCTCGCGGACGACGTCGCGCAGCTTCTTGAGCCGCTCGTCGGTGGTCTCGTGGTCGAGCTGCCCGGCCCACTGGAACGGCGTGTGCGCCTTGGGCACGAACCCGCCGATCGAGACCGTGCACCGGATGTCGTTGCGTCCGGAGACCTCGCGGCCCTTGGCGATGACCTTCTTCGCCAGGTCGGCGATCGCAAGGACGTCCTCGTCGGTCTCGGTCGGAAGTCCGCACATGAAGTAGAGCTTCACCTGCCGCCAGCCGTGGGAGTACGCCGCCGCGACCGTGCGGATCAGGTCCTCCTCGGTGACCATCTTGTTGATGACCCGGCGCATCCGCTCCGACCCGCCCTCGGGGGCGAACGTCAGCCCCGAGCGCCGGCCGTTGCGGGAGAACTCGTTGGCCAGCGTGATGTTGAACGCGTCGACCCGGGTCGACGGCAGCGACAGCGACACGTTGGTGCCCTCGTAACGGTCGCCCAGGCCCTTGGCCACCTCGCCGATCTCCGTGTGGTCAGCGCTGCTGAGCGAGAGCAGCCCGACCTCCTCGAAGCCGGACTTGCGGATGCCGTTCTCGACCATGTCGCCGATGGTCTGGATCGAGCGCTCCCGCACCGGACGGGTGATCATGCCGGCCTGGCAGAAGCGGCAGCCACGGGTGCAGCCCCGGAAGATCTCCACCGAGAACCGCTCGTGGACGGTCTCGGCCAGCGGGACCAGCGGCTTGGCCGGGTAGGGCCAGGCGTCGAGGTCCATCAGCGTGTGCTTGCGGATCCGGAAGGGGATGCCGGGCCGGTTGGGAACGACCGCCTCGATGGTGCCGTCCTCGGCGTACACGACGTCGTAGAACCGCGGCACGTAGACGCCACCGCTGACCGCGAGGCGGCGCAGCACCTCGTCGCGGCCGCCGGGGCATCCCTCGGCCTTCCACTCACGGACGACCTCGGAGATCGCGAGCACGACCTCCTCGCCATCGCCGAGCACCGCGGCGTCGATGAAGTCGGCGATCGGCTCGGGGTTGAACGCGGCATGGCCGCCGGCGAGCACGATCGGGTCGTCGTCGCCGCGGTCGGCCGCGTGCAGGGGGATGCCGGCGAGGTCGACGGCGTTGAGCATGTTGGTGTAGCCGAGCTCGGTGGAGAAGCTGAGCCCGAACAGGTCGAAGGCGCGCACCGGTCGGTGGGCGTCCACCGTGAACTGCGGGATCGGGCCGTGGGCGTCACCCTCGCGCATGACGCGCTCCATGTCCGGCCAGACGGCGTAGGTGCGCTCGGCGACGATCCAGTCACGCTCGTTGAGCACCTCGTAGAGGATCTGGACACCCTGGTTGGGCAGGCCGACCTCGTAGGCGTCGGGGTACACCAGCGCCCACCGGACGGTCTGACCCTCCGGCGTCGCGGCCCCGCAGTCCCAGTCCTTGACGGTTGAGTTGAGCTCGCCGCCGACGTACTGGATCGGCTTGGACACCGACGGGAGACGGGGCTCGAGCCGGGGGAAGACCGACGGTGGCCCGACCGGTGGGGGGACGTTCGCGGACGCGGACATCTGGACTACCTCGCAGGACGGCGTGACGACGGGTGGGCGAAGGATCCAGCGTACGTCGGGCAGACCGGACGCGGCGAACTCACTCAGTGTCGGGTGCGAGCGCCTCGAGCTCGGCGAGCGCCGCCCGCGCGACGGGCAGCTCGGCCTGCGCGAGCTCGATCAGGTCCTCGAGGCCGCGCACCCCGTAGCGGTTGGCCACGCTCTGGACGGCGTCGGCGATCTCCGGCTCGACGTCCCGCTCGATGTCCTGGTCGCTCATGCCGTCAATCCAAGCACGCCCCGTCATCAGAGTCCGTCCTCAGGGCCCCTCCTCAGGGCCCGTCGTCAGGGCCCTCCTCAGGGCCCGGCATCGACCTCGGCGCGGGCCGCGGCGCTCGCCGAGGTGGCGCGCAGCTCGACCGGGGGCAGCAGCAGCAGGATCAGGAAGGCGACCAGGCCCACCCCGGCGGCGAGCAGGAACACCAGGTCCATCGAGTCCGCGAAGCCCACTTTGAACGGGTGCGCGATCACGGGATCCATCCGCTCGATCACCGAGGAGTCGTCCTGCACCTGGGCGACCAGCTCCGGCGTCGGGCCGTGTCCCGCCGCGACGGCCTGTTGCCAGGCGGCGGTCTGACTGTCGTGGGCGATGGCGTCGGCGATGTTGCCGCCGACGCTGCTGAACAGCACGGAGAGGAAGATCGCGACGCCGAGGGTGCCGCCGATCTGGCGGAAGAACGTCGCCGAGCTGGTCGCGACGCCGATCTCGGACGGCGGCACGGCGCTCTGCACGATCAGCAGCAGCGGCTGCATGCAGTTGCCGAGCCCCAGGCCGAGGACGAACATCGACAGGCTGATCCACACCAGCGGGGTGTCCGCCCCGGCGAGCGAGAGCAGCCCGAGCCCGACCACGATCACGGCGGAGCCGATGATCGGGAACAGCCGCACGTGACCGGTGCGGGCGATCACCAGACCGGAGCCGATCGAGGCGGACATCATCCCGACCACCATCGGCAGCATCAGCAGGCCGGACTCCGTCGGGCTCGCCCCGTGGGCGATCTGCATGTAGAGCGGCAGCAGCATGATGCCGCCGAACATCGCCATGCCGACGATCACGCTCGCGGAGATCGTGACCGCGGCCGCGCGGATGCGGAAGATCCGCAGCGGGATCAGCGCCGCGTCCCCCATCGCGCGCTCGGCCAGGTAGAACGCGACGAGACCGACCGCACCGATGGCGTACGCCGTCAGTGACCGCGGCGAACCCCATCCCCAGTCGCGGCCCTGCTCGGCGACGGCCAGCAGCGGCACCAGGCCGACGCAGAGCGCCAGTGCGCCCCACCAGTCGATGCGCACCTGCCGACGCACGTGGTGGACGTGCAACGTGGCCGACACCACGAACAGCGCCGCGATCCCGATCGGCACGTTGACGAGGAACACCCAGCGCCACCCGTCGATCGAGAGGATCGTGGAGCGGCCGGCGAAGAACCCGCCGATCAGCGGACCGAGCACGCTCGAGGTGCCGAACATCGCCATGAAGTAGCCGGTGTAGCGAGCTCGCTCGCGCGGGGACACGATGTCGCCGATGATCGCCAGCACCAGCGTGAACAGTCCGCCGGCGCCCAGACCCTGGAACGCCCGGAACGCCGCCAGCTGGACCATCGAGTTCGCGAACGAGCAGAGCGCCGACCCCAGCACGAACACGGTGATCGCGAA
Organism: Nocardia sp. 149-1B; assembly: GCF_057747975.1. NCBI lineage: Bacteria > Bacillati > Actinomycetota > Actinomycetes > Mycobacteriales > Nocardiaceae > Nocardia > Nocardia sp. 149-1B. The sequence continues at coordinate 1,301,298 of NZ_CM173233.1, read as the reverse complement.
CATGAAGAGCTTCTTGCGTCCGTAGAGGTCGCCGAGCTTCCCGTAGATCGGCGTCGTGATCGTCCCGGTGATCAGGTACGCCGTGGTCACCCACGCCTGCACGGACAGGCCGTTGAGATCGTCGGCGATCGTGCGGATCGACGTGCTGACGATCGTCTGGTCCAGGGCGCCCAGGAACATGCCGAGCATCAGGCCCGACAGGATCGTCAGCACCTGGCGGTGGGTGTACTCCCCCGTGTGAGCGGCCGTGTCGGGGGCGGTGGCGTCGTTGGTTGTCATCGGCAACGATCTTAGCGGGCGCCTGCCCACGCGTCCGTAGGGTTTCGGACATGAGCACGACGACCCGCCGCCGCTACGAGTGGACGACCTTCGCGCCGGTCCTGGGCGCCGTCGTCCTCGTGGTCTCCTGGGGCCGGCACCCCGGCCCGGTGGCGGCCGTCGCCATCGCGGTGTTCCTCATCGCCACCGTGCTCGCGGCCGTCCACCACGCCGAGGTCGTGGCGCACCGGGTCGGCGAGCCGTTCGGGTCACTGCTGCTCGCGGTGGCCGTGACGGTCATCGAGGTGGCGCTCATCGTCACCTTGATGATCACCGGCAGCGGGGACACGTCCGCGCTCGCCCGCGACACGGTGTTCGCCGCGGTGATGATCACGCTCAACGGCATCGCCGGCCTGGCGCTGCTGGTCGGGGCGGTCAAGCACCACCTCGCGGTGTTCAACCCCGAGGGCGCGGGCTCCCTGCTGACCACCGTCGTCGCACTGGCGGCCCTCACGCTGGTGCTGCCGCGGTTCACCACCAGCACGCCGGGACCGGAGTTCTCCGCCGCCCAGCTCGCGTTCGCGGCGGTGGCCTCGCTCGCGCTGTACGCCGTGTTCGTCTTCACCCAGACCGTGAAGCACCGCGACTTCTTCCTGCCGGTCGAGACCGGGCCGGGCCCCCGCGACGAGGACGCCGACGGCCACGCCGACCCGCCGAGCGACAGGGCGGCGCTGAAGAGTCTCGTCCTGCTCGGCGTCTCGCTGATCGGCGTGGTGGGGCTGGCGAAGGTCGAGTCCTACCCGATCGAGGACGCCGTCGACGCCGTCGGGTTCCCGCACTCCTTCGTGGGCGTGGTGATCGCCCTGTTGGTGCTGCTGCCGGAGTCGATCGCGGCCGTGCGGTCCGCGGCCCGCGACGACGTGCAGATCAGCCTCAACCTCGCGTACGGCTCGGCGATGGCCAGCATCGGCCTCACGATCCCGGCGATCGCGGTCGCCTCGATCTGGCTCGACGGGCCGCTCGTGCTCGGCCTGGAGCCCATGCAGATCGTGCTGCTGCTGGTCTCGGTGATCGTGTCGGTGCTGACCGTGGTGCCCGGCCGCGCCAAGTCGCTCCAGGGCTGCGTGCACCTGGTGCTGCTGGCGGCGTTCGTGTTCTTGTCGGTCAACCCCTGACGCTGAGCGCCGGCCGGGGGGCGCGCTCGGGCATCGTGTAGCGCGACGGGACCGTCGCGGTCGAGCGCAGGTGGATGTTCTGCAGCAGCCCGATCGCGAGCATCCCCGCGAACATCGAGCTGCCGCCGTACGACACGAACGGAAGAGGTACGCCGGTGACGGGCATGATGCCCAGGCACATCCCGATGTTCTGGAACGCCTGGAAGCCGAACCAGCAGGCGATGCCCGCCGCCGCGAGCCGCCCGAACAGGTCGTCGGTGCGCGCCGAGATCCGCAGCGCGCGCCAGATCACCACGGCCAGCAGCGCGATCAGCACGCCGGCGCCGACCAGGCCGAGCTCCTCCCCCGCCACCGTGAACACGAAGTCGGTGTGCTGCTCGGGGACGAACCCCGCGCGGGTCTGGGACCCGTGGAACAGACCCTGCCCGAACAGGCCACCGTTGCCGATGGCGATCCGGGCCTGCTCGACGTTGTAGCCGGCGCCGCGCGGGTCGAGGTCGGGGTTGGTGAACGCCAGGAACCGGTCGACCTGGTACTGCTTGAGCAGGCCCGCCGCCACCGCCGCGGCGGCCGCGGTCACCCCGCCCGCCGCGAGCAGCGCGAGCCAGCGGCGCGGCGCGCCGGAGATCGCGAGCACACCGAACACCGTCGCGGACAGCACGAGCATCGTGCCGAGGTCGGGCTGCAGCATGATGAGCGCTGCGGGGAGGCCGGCGATCACGAGCATCCCGGTGACGTCGGCGTGGGCGCCGCCCGGCCGGCCGCGGCGTACGTCGGCGCGCTCGGCCACCCACAACGCCATGCCGATCACGACCGCGAGCTTGGCGAACTCCGACGGCTGGATGGACATCCCCCCGAGCTCGAGCCAGGACCGCGACCCGTTGATCGTGGAGCCCATCGTCAGCACCAGGGCCAGCCCCACGAGCGAGGCGACGTAGACGAGCGGCGCGATGATCCGCACCCACCGGTGGTCGGTGGCGAGCACGACGACCATCAGCACCACGCCGATGAGCACGTTCACGACCTGCTTCTTCAGGTACGCCGTGGGGTCTCCGCCGGTGAGGTCTTCGCGGTGGGTGGTCGCCGACCACACCAGCAGGCTGCCGAGCGTGACGAGGCCGAGCACCGCGAGCATCAGGACCCAGTCCAGGCGCGGCGTCCGCAGCACGGGCCGCGGCGTACGGGTGGCAACCACTAGTGCTCCTCGTGCTCGCGCGAGGGCGGCAGGATCGAGCCGTCGCGCATGAAGGTGGGCAGTGCGTGGGGCGGCGTGGTGCCGGGGATCGCGGCCTTCGACGGGTCGACGTTCATGCCGTCGATGCCGTAGAGCGCCTCCCAGATCTTGCGGACCGCCGGGCCCGAGGTGCCCGAGCCGGTGCCGGCCTGGCTGACCATCATCACCACGACGTAGTTCTCGTCGTACGACGCGACCCAGGACGTCGACTGCTTGCCGTAGACCTCCGCGGAGCCGGTCTTGCCGCGGATGTGCACCTTGTCGAGCGGGAACCCGCCGAACTTCCAGGCGAGCGTGCCGACCTTGGGGGTGCCCTGGAGCGCCTGGTCGACGTACCGGATGCTCTCCGGCGTCGCGTCCACCTTGCCCTCCGCGACGGGCTTGAACCGCTTGACCACGGTGCCGTCGGGGCTGACGATCGCCTTCGCGACCCGCGGGGCGTAGAGCGTGCCACCGTTGGAGAGCGCGGCGTAGGCGCGGGCGAGCTGGAGCGGGGTGACCATCGTGTCGCCCTGCCCGATCGAGAAGTTCACCGCGTCGCCGGCCCGGTAGTAGCTGCCTTCGAGGCAGAACTCGTGGGCGAAGAGCCGCAGGAAGTCGCTCGTGGCGGTGCCGTCGCGGTCCATCTTGCAGTAGTAGCCCTTCATCGCCTTCCAGTAGGAGAGCTTCCAGTGGCGGTCCGCGATCCGGCCGCTGGCCTCACCGGGCAGGTCGATGCCGGTCTCGCTGCCGAACCCGAAGTTCTTGGCCTCCTGGACCAGCGGGTCCTTCGCGTCGACGTTCGTGGGGTCCGACCCGTACTGCTGCCAGAAGTGCAGGCCGACACGGTAGAAGAACGTGTCGCACGAGAGCTGGAGCGCCTGGTCGAAGCCGATCATCCCGTAGGAGGAGGACTCGTAGTTCTTGAACCACCGGTTGCCGACCTGGAGCCCCGAGGAGCAGTCCAGGCGGGTGTCCGGGGAGAACCCGTTGTTGAGGGCGCCGACGGTCATGATCGGCTTCCACGTCGAGCCGGGCGCGAACTGGCCCTGCGTCGCGCGGCCGAGCAGCGGGTCGCCGGCGGCCTTGGAGTAGAGGCGGGCCAGCTGCTTCTTCGTGATGCCGCCGACCCACACGCCCGGGTCGTACGTCGGCTGGCTGGCCATCGCGACGATCCGGCCGGTGCCGGCCTCCATCACCACGACCGCACCGGAGTCGGCGCGGTAGTTGCGGTGGGTGACCTTGTCGTAGGTCTGGCGGGCGGTGCGGATCGTGTCGGCGAGCTGCTTCTCCACGACGCCCTGCACCTTGGCGTCGATCGAGGTGACCAGCGTGTCGCCGGGCTGGCCGGCCACCTCGCTGTCGTCGCCGAGCACCCGGCCCATCGAGTCGACGGCGACCCGCTTGTAGCCGGGCATGCCGCGCAGCCAGCGGTCGTACTCCTTCTCGACCCCGGCCCGGCCGACCGACGACGCGCCGTTGACGGACCGGTCGTCGTGCCGCTGAGCCTGGTCGAGCTCGTCCTCGGTGATCGGGCTGAGGTAGCCGAGCACGTGCGCGAGGTTCACGCCGTACGGCTGGGGGTAGGCGCGCACGCTCTGCTGCTCGGCCAGCACCCCGGGGTAGTCCTCGGGCTGCTCGAGGATGCGCAGCGCCACGGCCTGCTTGACGTCGGTGGCCACCGGCACCGGCTGGTACGGCGAGCCGTTCCAGCACGTGCCGGGCACGCTCCCGTCCTCGCCGCAGGTGACGAGCAGCTTGTCGATCGTGCGCACCGGCACGTCGACCACGTCGGAGACCCGTCCGACGAGGACGCCCTGCTGGTGCTCGGTCATCTTGCCGAGCATGGTCCGGTCGATCGACACCACCCACGAGGTGCGGTTGGCCACCAGCGGTCGGCCGAGGTCGTCGACGATCAGCCCTCGCTGGGGCTGGACGACGATCTCGCGGACCGACTGGGAGGCGGCCTGGGCGTGGTACTCGTCCCCGCCGACGACCTGCAGGTAGTAGAGCCGCGCGAACAGCGTCGCGAACAGCGCGAACACCAGCGCCTCGATGACGACCAGCCGCAGCCGGCCGGAGCCTGTCGACCCTGAAGTCACGGCCATCCCCTAGGCGAGCGAGTGGTCGGGCTCGAGCCGCCGGAAGACCGCCATCACCGCGGGCACGACGAGCGGGGTGAGCAGGAGGTCCCAGAGCAGCGCGACCACGATCACCTCGAGCAGCTGGGGGACGCTGAGCGCCGGGTCGTCGAGCACCAGGCCCGTGAGCGCGAAGACCGAGGTGCCGACGAACGACGACGCGGCGACGGTCGCGACCACCGTGGTGACCGAGGGCCGGGAGTCCTGGCGCACCCGCCCGGCGACGTACCCGACGAGCACCAGGGCGAGCGCCCACCGCCCGGCGACGTGGTCGGCCGGCGGGGCCAGGTCGAGGACCACCCCTGCGCCGAAGCCGAGGACCATCGCGAACTGCGCGCCCCGGGTCAGGGCGGCGCCGACGACGACGAGCAGGCACAGGTCGGGCACGATGCCGTCCCAGGCGAAGTGCGGGAACACCGAGACCTGGAGCACGAGGGCCAGACCCACGGCGGCAGCGGCCACGGCGGCGCGGAGGGCGTTCACCTCAAGCGCCCGTCGGACTGGATGACGGCCCGGTCGCTCGAGGTGCCCGAGGGCACCACCACCCCGACCAGGTCGAGGGCGCCGAAGTCGACGAACGGGTCGATCACCGCACGCTGCGAGGTCTCGCGCAGGCTGCTGTAGACACTGGTGACCCGGCCGACCGGGACCCCGGAGACGTAGGGGCCGCCGGCCTCGCTGCCCCAGGTGACGACGGTGTCGTGCTTGGCGGGCACGGCGGTCTGGTCGACGAGCTCGAGGTCGAGGCGGCCGTCCTGGCCGAGCACGCCGCGGCCGTGCAGGAAGCCGACCTCCATGCTCTCCCCGACTCGGCCACCCACCACGGAGTCCGAGTCGACGATCAGCAGCACGGTGGCGGTCGTGCGGGTGACCCGCAGCACGCGGCCGACCAGCCCGTCGTTGTTGACCACGGTGAGGTCGGGGTGCACCCCGGCGTCCGAGCCGGCGTCGATGGTCACCGTGCTCGAGAACGACTGGGAGGAGCCGAGGCCGACGACCCGCGCCGGCACCAGGTCGTAGCCGAGGTTGTGGGCGGCCGCGGTGAGGCCGTCGTACTCCTCGAGCCGGTTGCGGTCGTAGCCCTGGGTGGCGAGGTCGGACTTGAGTCGTGAGTTCTCGGCCTGCAGGGCGATCAGGTCGTCCTGCATGGAGTCCTTGGACCGGAACCAGTCGGGTACGACGGTGAAGGGCCGCACCGCGGCCGAGGTCGCGACCTCGACGGGGCCGAAGACCTCGCCCGCAGCGCGGCGGGCCGGCTCGAGCGGCGAGCCGTCCCCGGCCTGGTCCAGCGTCATCAGGGTCAGGCAGGCGAGCACCAGCGCGACCAGCAGCGCCGGTGAGGGCTGCGGCCCCTCCCCGGGACTTCGCCAGCGGCGCTCCCGCAGCGGGCGGAACCGGTCGTCGCGAGCCATCAGCGGCGCCTCTGGTCGCTGACGAGCACCTGCTGGAGCGCCTCGAACTCCTCGACACACTTGCCGGCGCCGAGCGCGACCGAGCTCAGCGGGTCCTCGGCGACGTGGACCGGCATCCCGGTCTCGTGGCGCAGCCGCTCGTCGAGGCCGCGCAGCAGCGCGCCGCCGCCGGTGAGCACGATGCCGCGGTCCATGATGTCGCCGGCGAGCTCTGGCGGGGTCTGGTCCAGGGTGCTGCGGACGGCGTCGACGATCGTGTGCAGCGGCTCCTCGAGCGCCTGGCGGACCTCGGCGCTGGACACCACCACGGTGCGCGGGAGACCGGAGACCATGTCCCGGCCGCGGATCTCGGCCTCGGGCTCGTCGGCCATCGGGAACGCCGAGCCGATGGTCATCTTGACCTCCTCGGCGGTGCGCTCGCCGAGCATGAGCGAGTGCTCCTTCTTCATCCAGGCCACGATCGCCTGGTCGAGCTCGTCGCCGGCGGTGCGGACCGAGAGGCTGGTGACGATGCCCCCGAGCGAGATCACCGCGACCTCGGTGGTGCCACCACCGACGTCGACGACCATGTTGCCGGTCGCCTGGTGCACGGGCAGGCCGGCGCCGATCGCGGCGGCCATCGGCTCCTCGATGATGTAGACCCGGCGGGCACCGGCCTGGTAGCCGGACTCCTTGACCGCTCGCTGCTCGACCGCGGTGATGCCGCTGGGGACGCAGATCACCATCCGCGGCTTGGCGAAGTAGCGGCGCCGGTGCACCTGCTGGATGAAGTAGCGGAGCATCTGCTCGGTCGCCTCGAAGTCCGCGATGACCCCGTCCTCGAGCGGCCGGATCGCGGTGATGTGGTCGGGCGTGCGCCCGATCATCCGCTTGGCCTCGTGGCCGACCGCGAGGATCTCGCCGGTGGCGTCGTTGAGCGCGACGACGCTCGGCTCGTCGAGGACAACTCCCTTGCCGCGGACATAGACCAGCGTGTTGGCGGTCCCGAGGTCCACGGCCATGTCGCGGCCGATGAAGCTGTTCGCCATGCGTCGCCCTGTCGCTGAAGCCGCACCACCTGGGGGCAGTGGTGCAGATGGGGAAGGTGTGACTACAGGCTAAGGACGGATGCAAGACGCTCCGGGGAGGACACGCGGCCCCGCCCGGGAGATTAGGAGTCGAGTCGGCGCAACTGCACACCCCCAGAGCGCGAGTCGGCGCAACTGCACACCCCCAGAGCGCGAGTCGGCGCAACTGCTACGCGCGTCTGGGGTGACGGCCTCGCCGCCAAGCCGGCCACGGATCGCTCGTGGCTCGAGCTTCCGACGTCGGCGTGGCGATAGGCGCGAAGGGCCGCCGTGCAGACGCGCCGACTCGGCGTGCTCACGCGTGCAGATGCGCCGACTCGACGTTGCTGGTGCGTGCAGACGCGCCGACTCGGCGTGCTCACGCGTGCAGACGCGCCGACTCGGCGTCCCTGGCGCGTGCAGACGCGCCGACTCGGCGTCGTGGGGTCAGAGACCCGGGAACCAGATCGCGATCTCGCGCTCGGCGGACTCCGGGGAGTCGGAGCCGTGGACCAGGTTCTGCTGGTTGGAGATGGACAGGTCGCCGCGGATGGTGCCGGGGGCGGCCTTGCGTCCATCGGTGGCGCCGTTGAGACCACGCACGATCTCGACGGCCTCGTCACCCTCGAGCACCAGCGCCACCAGCGGCCCGCTGGTGACGAAGTCGCGCAGACCCGGGTAGAACGCCTTCCCCACGTGCTCGGCGTAGTGCTGGTCGGCGACCGAGGCGTCGATGGTGCGGTGCTCCATCGCCACGATCGTCAGGCCCTTCGCCTCGTAGCGGGACAGGATCGTTCCGACCAGCCCGCGTCGGACGGCGTCGGGCTTGAGGAGGACGAGGGTGCGCAGACTCATGATCTGCACCCTACTGAGCGACGACGGGGTCGGCGCGAGGGCCCTTCGACGCCCCGCGCCGGGTCTTTGGGCCGCTCGTCGGTGGGACGCCTCAGCGGTGCGACGCCGCCCGGGCGAGGACGTCGCGGGGAACGGGCACCATCGCGTCGTCGTCGGGCACCGGCGCCCCGGGTACCCGGTGCAGCGGGATGTGACCGCCCCACGTGCCGGCCGCGACGTCCTCGGGCTCGTCGCCCGGTCCACCGGCCCGCGCCTTCATCGACGCCTCGTGGAGGGGTACGGCGAGCACCGCGGTCGCGGCCAGCTCCTTGCGCGTCGAGGGCCGCAGGGTGGCGGTGCGCCCCGGGATCATGTGGTCGACCACCAGGGCCAGGGCCCGCGCACGCTCCTCGGGGTCCTCGACCAGGCGGGCCATGCCGATGACGACCGCGGAGCGGTAGTTCATCGAGTGGTGGAACGCCGAGCGGCCGGCCACCAGGCCGTCGAGCTCGGTGATCGTCACGCAGACCGTCGCGCCGGCGGCCGCGCCCACCCAGCCGGCCGCGACCGACCCGTGGACGTAGAGGCTGCCGCCCGGATCGGGTCCGTCGAGGTCCACGCCGTACGCCGTCGGGAGCACGAGCGGGTGGTCCCCCACGCTCACGCCGAGGTGGGCGACCAAGGCGTCCTCGAGCAACGCGTGCAGCTCGGCCCGGTCGTCGAGCGCGCGGTTGCGGCCGCGACCCACGGCGGTGCGAGGCGTGGGCGAGAGCGGGGTCAGCGAGGGCGGAGGCGTGGTCACGGAGACTACGATCTCGCAGAAGTGGCCTGCGAGCACGGGCCAATTCACCTCCACTTCGACAGGACAATCCGATGGCCACGCTGCCCGTCCGGCTGGATCGTGACGCGCCCGGTCCGCTCGGCGTCCAGCTCTCCGGCCGGATCCGCGACCTGGTCGTCGCCGGGACGCTCACCCGCGGCGACCGGCTGCCGAGCAGCAGGGCCCTCGCCACCGAGCTGGGCGTGAGCCGGGCGGTGACCGAGCAGGCCTACGAGCAGCTGCTCGCCGAGGGCTGGCTGGTCGCCCGCCGCGGCTCGGGCACCTACGTCGCTTCGGCCGGTGCGGTTCCCGGCGTCGTGCCGACCCGGCGCCGGGCGCACCCGGCGGCGGACCTGGTCCGGCTCGACGCGGGCACCCCCTGGATCGACCCGCGGCACGCGGCCGGGTGGCGCCGGGCCTGGCGAGAGGTCTCGGTGGCCCAGCCGCCGCGGGGGTACGACGACCCGCGCGGCATCCCCGAGCTGCGCGCCACCCTGGTCGACCGGCTGGCGCGGACCCGCGGCCTGGCAGTCGACCCCGACGAGGTCACGGTCGTCAACGGCACCACCGACGGGCTGCGCCACCTGCTGACCGTGCTCCCCCCCGGCCCGGTGGCCCTGGAGGACCCGGGGTACCGCGCTGCGGTCGAGACGGTCCGCGGCGTCGGCCGCGAGGTGCGCGACCTGCCGGCGCTCGCCCCGGTGACCGACCTCGCGGACGTGGCCGCGGCGTACGTCACCCCCGCCCACCAGCACCCGCTGGGCCGGGTGATGCCGGGCACCGACCGGGTCGTCCTGCTCGACGCGGCTCGCTCGGCCGGCGCGCTCGTGGTCGAGGACGACTACGACTCGGAGTTCCGCTACGACGTCGCGCCGGTCCCGGCCCTGGCCAGCCTGGACCGCGGACGGGTCGCCTACCTGGGGACGGCGGCCAAGTCCGTCGCCCCGTCGCTGCGCCTCGGCTGGCTGGTCGCCCCGCCCGAGGTCGCCGACCGGGTCAACGCACGCCGATGGGTCACCCACGAGGGCGCTCCGTGGCCGGTGCAACGGGCCTACCTGGCGCTGCTGCGCGACGGATACGTCGACAAGGTCGTGCGCACGGCCCGCCGCGTCTACGCCGAGCGGGCACCCCGGGTCGCGGCCGCGCTCGCGCCGTACGCCGAGCTCGCCGGGCCGCTGGCGGGGATGTACTCGACCTGGCTGCTGCCGGGCGAGGACGCGCTCCGGGCCCGCGACGCCGCGCGCCGGGCGGGCTTCGAGGTGAACCTGCTCGCGGACTACTGCCGGTCCGCGACGCTCACCGGACTGGTCGTGGGGTTCGGCGGGGTCACCGACGACGAGCTCGACCGGGCTCTGGCCGCGCTGACGTCAGCTCTCTGAGCCGGCGTCCGCGGCCGCAGCGTAGGCCGCCGCCCGCTCGCGCTCGATCTTGACGCCGAGGAAGTAGGCCGTGCCCCACAGCAGCGCGAAGATCGCGCCCAGCAGGAACATCAGCGGGATCACGAACCCGAGACCGACGGCGGCGCCCTGGATCACCCAGCCCAGGCTGTAGGCCCACTCCCCGCGCAGCATCCCGGCGAGCAGCAGGCACGCGACGGCGAGGCCGAGGCCGACGACGAGTGCCGTGGTGGTGTCGACGTCCGCGATCGAGATCATCACCGGGGTGGTGAGGCCGAGCGTGATCGCCTCGAGCGACAGGATCGCCGCGCACATGCCGCGGCGTGGTGACCGCTCGGGGCCGCTCACGGCCGACCTCGTCCCGGGCGCTCCGGCCGGACCAGCAGCGTGCGCGCCTCGCCGACGGTCACCACCGAGCCGGTGACCAGGACGGCGCCGGACCCGAGGCCCTCGCCGAACGCCGCGCCGGCCTCGGCCAGGGTGGCCGCGGCCTCGATGGCCTCCCCCAGGGACGGCGACACCGAGACCCGGTCCTCTCCGAAGACCTCGCGGGCGACGACGGCCAGTCGCTCGGCCGGCAGCGCGCGCTCGGTGGAGTTCTGGGTGCAGACGACGTGGGCCAGGTGCGGCTCGAGGGCGGCGAGCAGCCCTTCGTGGTCCTTGTCGGCCATCACCCCGACCACCCCGATCAGGGGGTGGAACGTGAAGGAGTCCTCGAGGGCGGCGCCGAGCGCCTCGGCGCCGTGCGGGTTGTGCGCCGCGTCGAGGACGACGGTCGGGCTGCGGCGCACTATCTCGAGGCGTCCCGGCGAGGTCACCTCGGCGAACGCCGCGCGCACGACGTCCGCGTCGAGCACCTGGCTCTGCTCGCTGCTGGCGACGAACGCCTCGACCGCTGCCAGCGCGATCGCCGCGTTCTGCGCCTGGTGGGCGCCGTACAGCGGCAGGAAGACGTCCTCGTAGGTCGCGCGCAGCCCCCGGAGCGTCAGCACCTGCCCACCGACGGCCGGCACGCGTGAGGTCACCCCGAAGTCGAGGCCCTCGCGGACCACGCTCGCGCCGACCTCGGCCACCCGCTGGAGGAGCACCTCGGCGACCTCGGGCGACTGATCGGCGAGCACCGCGATGGTGCCGGGCTTGATGATGCCGGCCTTCTCCCCCGCGATCGCTGTCGGCGTCCCGCCGAGGTACGCCGCGTGGTCGACCGCGACCGGCAGCACCACGGCGACCGCGGCGTCGACGACGTTGGTGGCGTCCCACGACCCACCCATGCCGACCTCGACGACGGCGACGTCGACGGGCGCGTCCGCGAACGCGGCGTACCCCATCGCCACGACCGTCTCGAAGAACGACAGGGGGTGCTCCTGATCCTCGTCGACGATCTGGAGGTACGGCGCGACGTCGTTGAACGCGCGCACGAACTCCTCGTCGCTCAGCGGCTCGCCGTCGACCGAGATCCGCTCACTCATCCGCTCGACGTGCGGGCTGGTGAACCGGCCGGTGCGCAGGTCGAGCGCGCGCAGCAGCGTGTCGATCATCCGCGAGGTCGAGGTCTTGCCGTTGGTGCCGGTCAGGTGGATCACCGGGTAGCCCGACTGCGGGTCGCCGAGCACCTCGGTCAGCGCCCGGATCCGGTCGAGCGAAGGCTCCAGGCGGGTCTCCGGCCAGCGGGACAGCAGGGCGTCCTCGGCCTCCGCGAAGGTCTTGGCCAGTCGGGGTGCTTCGGGCGTCTCGCTGGAGGTGTCGCTCATGGTGCTCCGAGTCTAGGGATGCCGGAACGGATGACAGGAAATGGAACAGGTTCTAGGTTGCTCGGCATGAGAACCACGGTGGCGGTCGTCAACGGTCCCGGCGAGGAGTTCGTGCTCGAGGAGGTGGAGGTCGACGGGCCGCGCGCCGACGAGGTGCTGGTGCGCATCGTCGCCACCGGCCTGTGCCACACCGACCTGTCGCTGCGCGACACCCTGCCCGCCGAGATGTTCCCTCGCGTGTTCGGCCACGAGGGTGCGGGCGTCGTGGAGGAGGTCGGCGCCGACGTGACCGGCATCGGCGTCGGCGACCACGTCGTGCTGAGCCTCGCGTCGTGCCGCGAGTGCGCGAAGTGTCAGGCCGGCCGGGCGGGCTACTGCGAGCAGACTCTGATGCTCAACTACATGGGCTTCCGGATGGACGGATCGACGTCCTACACGCGCGAGGCCGGGCCGGTCTACGGACACTTCTTCGGCCAGTCGTCGTTCGCCCAGCACGCGGTGGCGCTGGCCTCCAGCGTCGTCGTGGTCGACCCCGAGCTCGACCTGACCCGGATCGCGCCGTACGGCTGCGGGTTCATGGCCGGGTCGGGGTCGGTGCTCAACGTGGCGCAGCCCCAGGCCGGGGACAGCGTCGTCGTGTACGGCGTGGGCGCGGTCGGCCTGGCCGCGGTGGCCGCGGCGCGGGCACGTGGGGTCGAGACCGTCGTGGCGGTGGACCTGCAACCGAGCCGGCTCTCCGCGGCCGAGAAGCTCGGTGCCGTGGGCGTCAACCCCACTGAGCTCGGCGAGACGACCGTCGTCGACAAGGTCAAGGAGCTGACCGGCGGCGGGGCGTCGTACGCCATCGAGACCACGGCGGTGCCCTCGGTGCTCACCGATGCCGCCAGGTCGCTGGGCGTCCAGGGCACGCTCGTCGTGCTCGGGCTGGACATGAGCCGACCGGAGTTCCCCGTCGACGCGATCGACCTGCTCCAGAACGGCAAGATCGTCCGCGGCTCGGTCGAGGGCGACTCCGACCCGCTGGAGATGGTGCCGCGGATGCTGCGGATGAACGCCGCCGGCGAGCTGCCCCTCGACGACCTCGTCACGACCTACCCGTTCACCGAGATCAACACCGCGATCGCCGACGTGCTCGCCGGCAGGGTCGTCAAGCCGGTCCTGGTGTGGTGAGACGTTGACCCGCCCGAGACTCTCGGGCGGGTCAACGTCTAGTCGACCACGAGGTTGACCATGTCGAGGACCGGCTCGTAGCCCAGCGCCTGGTAGATCCGGTTCGACGTCGGGTTGGCCTGGTCGGTGAACAGGCAGCAGCGCACACCCTGCTCGACGTACTGGCGCGAGATCTCGGCGACCGCGGCGCTGGCGTAGCCCCGGCCGCGGTGCCCGACGGGCGTGTAGACCGGGCCGATCCGGGTGACGCCGTGCGCCGGTGGGTTGGCACCGGTGAGGTGGACCCGCTCGCCGTGCTCGTCCTCCCAGAGCCAGATCACGCCCTGATCGATGCGCAGCTGCACCTCCTCCAGCGTGAGGACGGGGCCCTGGTGGGGCTCGTCGCGGCCGGCCTGCTCGGCGGCGGCCATGCCGAACGCGTCGAACCAGGCCTGGACGAGCTCGGCGTCGTCGTCGGCGGCATGGCGCAACCGGCCCGGGGGGCTGGCAGGGGCGACGAGCTCACCGAGCTCGAACAGTCGCAGGTGCTCGTGGACCCGGACCTCTCCCCCGGCGAGCCGGGCGACCTCCTCGGCGACCAGGCGGGCCGCGGGCAGCGCGCCGTTCACGCCGGTCACCGCCTCGCCCCGCTCGTGCAGGAGCCGGGCGAGCCGCACGGCCGCGTCACCAGGCATCGGCAGCACGTAGACCGGATGGGGCTCGAACGGCGCGGTCCGCATCGCGACCCCCACGACGACGCCGTCCTCGTCGCGCGCGACCGCCCACCAGCGAGGGTGCTCGCCGCGCGGCAGGCCCCGCTCGTCGGCCTCGATGATCCGCTCGGTCACCGATGCGATCACCGTGCTGACCACCGGGTCGGCGGCGAGGTGGTCGGTGGCCGCGGCGAGGAACGCGGCCGGGTCGTCGGTGAGCTCGAGGTCGTGCGCCATGGGAGGAAGTCAGCCAGTCGCGTGCCACTCGTCACAACCGGTTTCTCCCGCGAGACGGCCTGACCCTAGGATTTCCTCCATGACCGACACGCAGGCTGACCAGGCACCGGAGACGACGACCGCCCCGCAGGTCGCCGTAGCCGTACCCGACAAGCCTGCCCTCGAGGGCCTCGAGGCCACCTGGAGCGAGCGGTGGCGGGCCCAGGACACCTACGCGTTCGACCGCACCCAGCCGCGCGAGAACGTCTACTCCATCGACACCCCGCCGCCGACCGTGAGCGGCAGCCTGCACGTCGGGCACGTGTTCTCCTACACCCACACCGACCTGGTCGCCCGCTTCCAGCGGATGCGCGGCAAGTCGGTGTTCTACCCGATGGGCTGGGACGACAACGGGCTGCCGACCGAGCGCCGGGTGCAGAACTACTACGGCGTGCGCTGCGACCCCTCGCTGCCCTACGACCCCGACTTCACCCCGCCCGAGAAGCCCGACGCCAAGAAGCAGGTGCCGATCAGCCGGCCCAACTTCATCGCGCTGTGCGAGGAGCTGGTCCAGCAGGACGAGCAGGTCTTCGAGCAGCTCTGGCGCACCCTCGGCCTCTCCGTCGACTGGAGCCAGCACTACACGACGATCGGCAGCAAGGCCCGCACGGTCAGCCAGCGTGCGTTCCTGCGCAACTTCGCCCGCGGCGAGGCCTACCTGCAGGAGGCCCCCACGCTCTGGGACGTCACGTTCCAGACCGCGGTCGCGCAGGCCGAGCTGGAGGCGCGCGAGTACGCCGGCGCCTACCACCGGGTGGCGTTCCACCAGGCTGACGGCTCCCCGGTCTTCATCGAGACGACCCGCCCCGAGCTGATCCCCTCGGTGGTTGCGTTGATCGCCCACCCCGACGACGAGCGCTACCAGCCACTGTTCGGCACCACGGTCACCAGCCCGGTGTTCGGCGTCGAGATCCCCGTGCTCGCCCACCCGCTGGCGGAGATGGACAAGGGTGCCGGCATCGCGATGTGCTGCACGTTCGGCGACCTGACCGACGTGACGTGGTGGCGCGAGCTGCAGCTGCCGGTCCGCACCGTCATCGGCCGCGACGGACGGATGTCCCGCGAGACCCCCGAGTGGCTCGCCCACGAGCCCGCGGCGTCGGCGTACGAGGACCTCAAGGGCAAGACCGCGTTCTCCGCCCGCGAGGCCGTCGTCGCCAAGCTGCGCGAGACCGGCGACCTGGACGGGGAGCCCAAGCCCACTCAGCGGATGACGAACTTCTACGAGAAGGGCGACAAGCCGCTCGAGATCGTCGCCACCCGGCAGTGGTACATCCGCAACGGCGGCCGCGACACGGCCGTGCGCGAGGAGATGATCGCCCGCGGCGCCGAGATCGACTGGGTGCCCGGCCACATGAAGCACCGCTACGACAACTGGGTCGGCGGCCTCAACGGCGACTGGCTGATCTCACGTCAGCGGTTCTTCGGCATCCCGTTCCCGGTGTGGTACCCCCTCGACGCCGAGGGCGAGCCCGACTACGACCACCCGCTGCTCCCCCGTGAGAACGAGCTGCCGGTCGACCCGTCGACGATGGCGCCCGGCGGCTACACCGAGGACCAGCGCGGCAAGCCGGGTGGCTTCATCGGTGACCCCGACGTGATGGACACCTGGGCGACCTCCTCGCTCACCCCGCAGATCGCCGGAGGTTGGGAGACCGACCCCGACCTGTGGTCGCGGGTCTTCCCCATGGACCTCTGCACCCAGGCGCACGACATCATCCGCACCTGGCTGTTCTCGCGCGTGGTCCGCGCGCACTTCGAGAACCACGCCGCGCCCTGGTCCCACGCACTGGTCTCCGGGTTCATCCTCGACCCCGACCGCAAGAAGATGTCGAAGTCCAAGGGCAACGTCGTCGTGCCGACCGAGATCCTCGACAAGTACGGCGCGGACGCGGTCCGCTGGCGCGCCGCGATGGCGCGACCGGGCCTGGACTCGCCGTTCGACGAGACCCAGATGAAGGTCGGCCGCCGGCTGGCGATGAAGGTGCTCAACGCCTCGAAGTTCGTGCTCGGCGGCGTGGGCGCGACCAGCCTCAACGCCTTCGAGGTCTCCGAGCCGATCGATTGCGCGCTCCTGGGCCGGCTCGGCGAGGTCATCACCAAGGCGACGGACGCGTTCGACGCCTACGACTACACGACCGCGCTCGAGACCGTGGAGAAGTTCTTCTGGGAGTTCTGCGACGACTACCTCGAGCTGGTCAAGGAGCGTGCCTACGACACGGACGGCGGTGCCGCCACCGCGTCCGCCAAGGCCGCCCTCGCGCTGGCGCTGCACGCCCAGCTCCGGCTGCTCGCGCCGTTCCTGCCCTACGTGACCGAGGAGGTCTGGTCGTGGTGGCAGGAGGGCTCCATCCACCACGCCACCTGGCCGACCGTCCTCGAGCTCGGCTCGGCCGCGGCCGCCGACGCCTCGACGATGGAGGCGGTGGCCGCTGCGCTGATCGGCATCCGCGGCGCGAAGTCGAACGCCAAGGTCTCCATGCGCGCCGAGCTGTCCCGGGTCGAGATCCGCGGCCCGCAGACCCTGGTCAGCGCGGCCGAGCAGGCCGCCGACGACCTGCGCAAGACGGGCAAGATCACCGGCGACCTGGTGTTCACCGTCGACGAGTCGGCCACCGAGCTCAGCGTGGACGCGGAGCTGGCCCCGACCGAGTAGCGCCTAGCGCCGGCCGGCTACCGGTCGGCGCGGTGGTAGTGGCCCCGGCCGTGGTCGCCGTGCCCGCTGTGTCCGTGCTCGCCACGGCCGTGGTCGCCGTGTCCGTGGTCGCCGTGGCGGTGGTCGCCGTGCCCCTGGACGTGCTCGGCATGGGGTCCGGCGTGGCCGGCAGCACCGGGCACCGTCGCGCCATGGCCGTGGCTGCGTCCGTGATCACCACGATCTCCGTGGTGTCCGCGGTGGCCGTGGTGGTCGTGGTGGCCGCGCGGACCGTGGTCACCCACCCAGTCGGCGCGCCAGTCGTTGCCGTCGCGGGGACCGGGGGTGGCGACGGGCGTCGGCACCACGGCGCCCGCGTCCTCGTCGCCGTCCTGGCCCTCGTCCTCGCCGTCGTTCTTGCCCTGGCCCTTGCCCGGGCCCGAGGTGGAGTCGTCGGAGCCATCGGTGCTGGCTGGGTCGTCGCTGGACTGGTCCGCACCCGAGACGACGTCCCCGACCACGACGCCCGCGACCTGCGGCTGCGGTCCCCCGGCGCCCGGCCCGGTGGTCTCGTGACCCGTCGTGGCGTGTCCGGGGACGAGTCCCGACCAGGGGGACGTCGACCCGCCCGAGGAACCCACCAGTGGAGCGGCGGCCTCGGTCACCGGCTCGAGCTCCGGCTCCATCACGCCGTCCGGGTGCAGCAGGGTCGCCTGGATCACGTGCTGCCCGGCGATGCCGCCGAGGCCCGCGCGCAGCCACCCCTGGGCGGCCTCGCTGCGAGCCATGTGCACCATCATCAGCGCACACGCGACCGACACGACCGTGAAGGCCACCAGGGGTGGCTTGTGGTCGAGGAAGAGGCGGGACTTGCGTCGGGCGTTCATCGGGCCCGAGTCTTCCGGGCCGGCCCGCCTCTCACCAAGCCCTGGAGGCCCTCCGGGGACGATATGACCCGAAGGGACTAGGCGGGCTAGTCAGGGTGGGCCAGGGGTGGGCGTGCTGCTTTGCATCCGGGGTGGGTGCTGGCCGCCACTTCGGTGATCGGTTCGTCACCCGACCCGGAAGACCTCGACACGGCCGTCGCGACCTCGTGCCTCGTCGCGGGCCTTGCTCGATCTCGGCTTTGCGCGCCGGCTACGCCGTCGCGCTACGCCGACTTCTTCTTCTTGGCCTCGGACTCGCGCGGGATCAACGTCGGGGAGACGCCGTCGGTGACGACCTCGCCCGTCACGATGACCCGGGCGATGTCGCCGCGGGAGGGCACGTCGTACATCACGTGGAGGAGGACCTCCTCGATGATCGCGCGCAGGCCGCGGGCGCCGGTGCCGCGCTCGAGCGCGTGGTCGGCGATCGCCTGGATGGCCTCCGGGGTGAACTCCAGCTCGACGCCGTCGAGCTCGAAGAGCTTCTGGTACTGCTTGACCAGCGCGTTGCGCGGCTCGGTGAGGATCTGGACCAGAGCCTCCTGGTCGAGCTTGGTCACGCTCGCGATCAGCGGCAGCCGGCCGATGAACTCGGGGATCAGGCCGAACTTGGTGAGGTCCTCGGGACGCACCAGCGAGAGCAGGTCCTCGGCCTCCTTCTCCGCCTTGCCCCGCACCTCGGCGGTGAAGCCGAGGGTCTTCTTGCCGACCCGCTGCTCGATGATGTGCTCGAGCCCGGCGAACGCGCCGCCCACCACGAACAAGATGTTGGTGGTGTCGATCTGGATGAACTCCTGGTGCGGGTGCTTGCGGCCGCCCTGCGGCGGCACCGAGGCGGTGGTGCCCTCGATGATCTTCAGCAGCGCCTGCTGGACGCCCTCACCGGACACGTCCCGGGTGATCGAGGGGTTCTCGGCCTTGCGGGCCACCTTGTCGATCTCGTCGATGTAGATGATGCCCGTCTCGGCCTTCTTGACGTCGTAGTCAGCGGCCTGGATGAGCTTGAGGAGGATGTTCTCGACGTCCTCACCGACGTAGCCGGCCTCGGTCAGCGCGGTCGCGTCCGCGATCGCGAACGGCACGTTCAGCATCCGCGCGAGCGTCTGGGCGAGGTAGGTCTTGCCGCAACCAGTCGGGCCGATCACGAGGATGTTGGACTTGGCGACCTCGACGACCTCGTCCTTGCTGTGCTTGCCCGGCCCCGAGGCCCCACCCGGCTGCAGGCCGGCCTGCACCCGCTTGTAGTGGTTGTAGACCGCCACCGCGAGCGACTTCTTCGCCTGCTCCTGGCCGATCACGTAGGAGTTGAGGAACTCGAAGATCTCCTTGGGCTTCGGCAGCTCGTCGAGGCTGACCTCAGCGCCTTCGCTGAGCTCCTCCTCGATGATCTCGTTGCACAGGTCGATGCACTCGTCGCAGATGTAGACGCCGGGGCCCGCGATCAGCTTCTTGACCTGCTTCTGGCTCTTCCCGCAGAACGAGCACTTGAGCAGGTCGCCTCCGTCACCGATACGTGCCACGGGTGGTCATCCTCCGGGTTGTCGAGCTCTGCGGGGCGAGCGCTGGTGCCGAGTGGTGGTGGGATACAGGGGTGGGACGTCTCCGACGGTACCCCGTGCCGCCCCCGGTTGGAGGGCGGACACGAGGAACCCTGCCGAAGACTGGCGGGCGGGTCAGCCGGCCACCGCGGGGGTGCCCTTGAGCGACTGGAGCACGGCATCGATCAGGCCGTACTCGACCGCGCCCTCGGCCGTCAGGATCTTGTCGCGCTCGATGTCGCGGCTGACCTGCTCGAGGTCACGACCGCTGTGGTCGCTGATCATCTTCTCGAGCAGCTCGCGCATGCGCAGGATCTCGTTGGCCTGGATCTCGATGTCGGAGGTCTGGCCGAACGTGCCCTCGGTGTAGGGCTGGTGGATGAGGATCCGGCTGTTCGGCAGGGCCAGCCGCTTGCCGGGGGTGCCCGCCGCGAGCAGGATCGCCGCCGCCGAGGCCGCCTGCCCGATGCACACGGTCTGCACGTCCGGCTTGATGAACTTCATCGTGTCGTAGATCGCCGTCAGCGCGGTGAACGATCCACCGGGGCTGTTGATGTAGATGCTGATGTCCTGGTCGGGGTTCATCGACTGCAGGCACAGCAGCTGGGCGATCACCGCGTTGGCGACGTCGTCGGAGATCGGGGTGCCGAGGTAGATGATGCGGTCCTCGAACAGCTTGGCGTAGGGGTCGATGCGGCGGAAGCCGTACGACGTGCGCTCTTCCCACTGCGGGATGTAGTAGTTCATGTCAGTCCTTCTTGCGGGCCGGACGCCCGTCGTCTGCGGCTTCGCGAGCACTCTTGACCACCTGGTCGACCAGGCCGTACTCCTTGGCCTGGTCGGCGGTGAACCAGCGGTCGCGGTCGGCGTCGTTCTCGATCTGCTCGACGCTCTGGCCGGTGTGCTCGGCGATCAGCTCGAGGAGCACCTTCTTGATGTGGAGCGACTGCTGGGCCTGGATCTTGATGTCCGAGGCCGAGCCGCCCATGCCCGAGGAGGGCTGGTGCATCATGATCCGCGCGTGCGGGAGCGCGTAGCGCTTGCCCTTGGTGCCGGCGCACAGCAGGAACTGGCCCATCGAGGCGGCGAGGCCCATGCCGACCGTCGCCACGTCGTTGGGGATGTAGTTCATGGTGTCGTAGATCGCCATGCCCGCGTCGACCGAGCCTCCCGGCGAGTTGATGTGGAGGAAGATGTCGGCCTCGGGGTCCTCCGCCGAGAGCAGCAGCAGCTGGGCGCAGATCGCGTTGGCGTTCTGGTCGCGCACCTCGGAGCCGAGGAAGATGATCCGCTCGCGCAGCAGCCGCTGGTAGATGTGGTCGTCGAGGACGTTCATGCCCGCGCCGCCGTTGAGCTGTGGGCTGGAGTTCTGGGTCACGAGAGCGACCCTAGCCGGAAGCATCGACACATCCACGGCCAATCCCCCGCTGTTCGCCGACAGCAGATAAGTCAGCGCTCCGCGGCAGCCTTCAGGTGCTCGACGGTGCGGGCCATGCCCTGCTCGAGCTCGTCGGCGTGGCCCTCGCTGCCGCCCAGCGCGAGCGGGGCGAAGAGCTTGCTCATCGCGGTGATCCGGCGCGGGACCGGGCGGCGGTGCACGACCCGGGTGGCGGTGGTGCCCTCGGGGGTCACCTCGGGGACCAGCTCCCAGATCCACCGTGCCCCGCTGGACGTGGTGTCCCAGGCGACCATCCGCCCGGGTTCGAGGGCCGACACCACGTTGCGGGTGGGCCAGACGGCGGCCTTGCGGCGGTTGACGCCGAGGTACCACTGTCCGACCCGCAGCCCGCCCGGCTTGAGCGGCACCATCCGGACCAGCTCGGGGCTCCACTCCGGCATCCGGGCGAAGTCGGTGAGCAGCGACCAGACCCGCTCCGGCGGCGCGTGGACGACGGCCTCGGCGCGCAGCTCGCGATCGGCGGGTCCGCTCATGCGAGCCAGTCTCGCAGAGCCCGGTGGACCTCGGGGTGGTTGAGCAGCCCGAAGTGGTCGGTGCGCCCCACGTGCAGCACGTCGGCGCCCGGGAAGAGGTGCCGGCCGTGCCGGTCGCGGCCGTACGCCGAGGGCACCCGCACCAGCAGGTCCCCGACGACGTGGCCGACCGGGTGCCGCGGCCGGGCCGTCACGGTCGCCGCGACCAACCGGTAGCGCGCGTGGGGCAGCGGCGGCACGTCCTCGGCCAGACCGGCCACCAGGTCGTGGACGCCCCTGGAGCGCCGGTCGAGGATGCGCCCGAACGCCGCCGTCTCGGGGCGCCGGCCCAACCCGCGGCTGCCGTGGCCGATGCCGCGGGCGATCGGGGCGCCGAGGTGCGGTGTCCCGAGCGTGACCACGTCGGACACCAGGTCGGTCCACGGCTGCTCGACCCCGTGCGCGACCGCACCCGCGGCGCGCAGGATCAGCCCGCCCATCGAGTGGCCCACCAGCGCGATCCGGCGTACGGGCACCGGCCACTCCTCGACCAGGCGTTGGAGCAGCGCCGACAGGGCGACGCCGTTGGCACGCAGCCCGAGGCCGGTGTTGGCGCGCAGGAACGCCGGGGTCCAGCCCTCGCTCGCGAGCATCTCGCCGTACGTCGTGCCGGTCCGCTCGCGCCAGCGGTCCCAGTAGGACTCGTTCTCGCACAACCCGTGCAGGAACAGCACGACGCGACCGGAGGCGTCGGGGAAGGCCTCGGCGAACCCGTCGGCGTCCAGCGGCACGTCGCGGCCGGCGGCCCGGATCGCCATCGGGATCGCCAGGCGCGGACGCTCCTCGACGAGCCGGTCGCCGATCAGCCCGTTGACCGCGGAGCTCACGAAGCGTCCCCGCGGCCCGTCCTCGAGCCGAGGGCCCACGCCGGTCTCCGCGACCCGGCCGAGACCGGCCGACGCCGCCCGCAGGCCGAGGCTGAGGCCGCCACAGACCGCGGTGGTGATCGACCGGCCCGGGTAGCCGCCGAAGCGGTCGGCCCAGGCGTCGTGGGTGTCGCGGACGCTGCCCACGACCAGCTCGTCGACGACCTCCGAGAGCAGGGAGAACGCGTCCAGGTACGTCGGGGCGGGCCCGGCGGCGGGGGTGCTCACCGCGGCAGGGTACCCAAGGAGTGCACGCCTGTGCACTCATCAGAAACCACCCCGGCGCGTCACGACCGTGTGGTTGGATCGCCGCGTGATGGCGCCATGCTCAGGGTGACGCTGCGCGGGTCCGGGCTCCCGACCGTGACCCTCGGCTCGGGCGAGACCCTCCTGTTCGGCCGGGCACCGCACCACGCCCTCCCGGCCTCGGTCACGGACACGCCCGACGCCGACCTGCGCACCACCGCGATCGCGCTGCCCCGGTGCGCGCCCCACGTCTCCCGCCTGCTCGGCGAGCTGGTCGTCGGCGAGGAGATCGCCCGGCTGCGCTGGCACGGCTCGGGCGAGACCCAGGTCTCCAGCCTCTTCGACGCCCCCGGTGGCGCCCGGCGGGTGACGCTCGCCGAGGGGATGTCGCTGCTGCTCGACGAGGGCGAGAACCAGCTGGTCGTGATGCGCGGGCGCCAGACCGGGCCCACGACGTACGACGACCTCGCGATCGTGGTCGAGGTGACGCCCTCCCCCTCCGCGCCCGTGGTCCGGCCCGCAGCGCCCGAGCACGGTGAGCTCGACGCCAGCGTCACCGCCCCCGCTCCGACGCTGCCGCGGGAGTCACGCGAGTGGTACGTCGCGCTCGCGCTCGCCGAGCCGTGGCTCTCGGGCACCGACGACTACCCGCGGCCGCCGTCGAACCGCGAGATCTACGAGCGGGTCCTCCACTGGCACGGTTACGCCTGGAACCTCGAGCGCGCCCAGCGCGTCGACGACGCGATCCGCGTGATCTCCGCGCTGGCCTTCGGGCCCAAGGACGACCCGTTCCGGGCCGGCAGCGGGCGGGCGCAGAACGTGCGGTTCGCGATCGGGCGACGCACCGCGGAGGTCCGGCTGGTCACCGTCGAGGACCTCGAGGCGGTCGAGCGGGCCGCACCCCGGCGGAACGTTCCACCCCCCGCCCCCTAGTCGTCCGCGGGCGTGCGTGCCTACGGTCCGAACGACCGGAGCACCACGACGGACACGCAGGAGACGGACATGAGCCAGAGCATGCAGGGCATGGACACCGAGCACGGCCGCCAGGTCGGACAGAACATGGGCCAGCAGGCCGGGCAGGTCGCCGGGATGGTCGCGAACATCTCGGCGATGATCCAGGGTCTGAAGTGGCAGGGCCCGGACCGCCAGAACTTCGAGAGCGACTGGCACGGCAGCTTCGCCCCCCAGGCCAACAACGCCTCGCAGACCCTGGAGGAGCAGGGCCGGGTGCTGATCTGGCACGCCGACCGCCAGGACGCCGCCAGCAGCTGAGCCCACTTCCCACCTCGACCCGCCCGTCCCCCGGGCGGGTCGAGGTCATTTCGAGGGTGCCCGGCTGGCTGTGGTCATCCCGGGACGTCATACGTTTCGTGCCCTAGAAGGCCCTAGAAGGCTCCATCGGTATGACGTCCCGCGACCAGACCTCGGCGGCATCCCGATAGGTGCGTCTTTGCGGTCCTGGGCGTCGGCGGTCAAGGGCGGCGAAGCGGACCCTTGAGGGCCGACGGCCGGGGCGGACAATCCAGCACCGGGAGGCCGCCGAGCCTCTCGCGCACACCGTCGGCAGGCCGGAACCTTCCACCCGCCCAGCCATCGACGCCGCGACGACACCGTGCCTACGGTCCCGGCAGTGCCACCGACGGGAGGCGGCACCGACAACTACTCGGGACAGGAGCAGCCGATGTCGTTCCTCGGCGCAGACACCGACGAACTCCGCGACGCTGGCAAGGTCTGCCAGGACGGCAAGGAGACCACCGACCAGGTGATCGCCTACCTCAGGGCGCTGATCGCGATCCTCCGCGCGGCGTCGTTCTTCAGCGGCGGCGCGAGCGCGGCCTACGCGACCTACCTCGAGACCGTGGTGGTGCCGTGGCTGCAGAAGATCTCGATGGCGCTGGGGCTGTTCTCGCAGGTCCTCAACGCGAACGCCGAGGCCCAGGACCAGGCGAGCCAGGGCCAGAGCGTCGACTTCGGGTCGCTGCCGACGTACACCCCGCAGGCCGGGGGCGCCGCTGGGGTCCAGCCGTTCAGCGGCTCGATCCTCGGTCCGGTCGGCCAGGCGGTCGCCGCCCTCGGCGCGGTGTCCGCGGCCGTCGACGCGGTCGAGAACATCTTCGACGGCGACGACAGCACCGCCGCCGCGGGGCAGCCGGGCGGCATCACCAGCCCGACGACGATCGGCTCGGCCATCGGCGTCGACGGCAACAACGTCGCGCACGCCGTCGCCGACCGGCCGCACGCGACCGACGGCAGCCACGGGGTCGCCGGCGGGCACGCGATCGGCGGCACGGGTGGCGGTGGCAGCACCGGCGGGGCCGGGGGCGGCTCGGCCGGCGGGTCCGACGCCAGCACGCTCGGGACGAGCAGCATCGGCGGCGTCAACAGCGACGGCACCCCGGCGAGCCACGACTCCGGTTCGATGGCCGGCGGGTTCGGCGGGTCGACGCCGGGCGCCGACTCCCTCGGCACCGCGGGCTCCACCGGCACCGTCGACGCCGCGTCGACCGGCGGCACGGCCCCGTCGTACGGCGCGGCCGCGGGCATCGCCGGCGGCGCCGCGGCCCTGGGCCTCGGTGGAGCGGCGGTCGCCGCACGCGGTGGCGGCGGCAGCGACCCCACGATCGACCGGATCGCCGGCCAGAACGGGCGCGGCAGCAGCGGCTCGGACGTGCGGGAGCTGCAGGAGCGGCTCACGAGCGCGGGCTACGACACCCGCGGCGTCGACGGTCAGTGGGGGCCCAACACCCAGGCGGCGTTCGACGCCTACCGGGCCGAGCACCCGCTGCAGGTCACCCCGGGCAGCGGCTACACCAGCCCGAGCGGCTACGACTACAACCAGATCAGCGGCGTGCGCGGCAACCCGAACGTGACGCCGGAGTTCCTCCGGGCCGTCGAGGGCGTCGCGCAGCGGGTCGGGGCGCAGCCCGAGCACCTGATGGCGGCGATGAGCTTCGAGACCGGCGGTCAGTTCTCCGCCGACGTGCGCAACCCGCACAGCAGCGCGACCGGGCTGATCCAGTTCATGGACAGCACGGCCCGCGGGATGGGCACCACGACCACGGCGCTGTCGCAGATGACCCCCACCGAGCAGCTCACGTACGTCGAGCGCTACTTCGAGCCGTTCCGTGGCCGGCTCGGTGACCTGGAGAGCGTCTACACCTCCATCCTCTCCGGCCACCCGCACGCCGCCGGCGAGACGCTCTTCACCGAGGGCACCCGCGCCTACACCGCGAACGCCCCGCTCGACTTCGACCACGACGGCCGGATCACGACCGACGAGGCCACCTCCGCGGTGCGCAACCGCATGGGGAGCGGCCACTGAGCCATCCGCAGCCGCCCGCACCCACCACCACGAACCGCAACCCCACACACGTCAGTAACAGAAAAGGAGCAGAGCAATGCCGATGAAGGGTATGGATGTCGAGGCCGGTCGTCAGTCGGCCCAGCAGATCACGCAGGGCGCCTCGGAGCTCGAGCAGCTCACCGGCCGCCTCACCCAGGTGATCGAAGGCTTCGAGTGGATCGGCCCCGACGCCGAGCGCACGCGTCAGGCCTGGCAGTCGGACTACCGCACGATGCTGACGCAGGTCGTCCACTCGCTGCAGGAGTTCTCCACGCTGATCAACAACCAGGCGCACGAGCAGGAGCAGGTCTCCAACTGACCTGACCGCGCTCACCACGACCGAGGGAGGCCCGACATGCAGAGCTGGATCCTGTCGCTGCGACCAGCTCCCGAGTCGGGCCTCCCGTCGGTCGACGTGCATGTCCGGGCCCGTCCCGGGGCCACGGTGGCAGACCTGGCCCGGGCGTTCGGACGGCACGTCGCGCCCGACCAGCCGCAGCTCCACCTGGTGCCGCTGGACGGCAACGTCCCCTGGCCCGCCGACCGGCCCCTCGCCGAGTGCGGGCTGCGCACCGGAGACCTCGTCGACGTGGTCTCCGCCCCCGCCTCGTGGCTGACCCGGGTCAGCAGCACCGCCCGGCCGCGTGCCGTGCTCCGGGTCACCGACGGCCCCGACCGCGGGCAGCGCCTGCACGTGCGCACCACGTCGTTCACCCTCGGCCGCGCGCCGACGTGCACGCTGCGCCTCTCCGACCCGCTGGTCTCCCAGCAGCACGCCCGGGTGATCCTCGGCGCCCGGCCGACCGTGTACGACGAGGGCTCGGCCAACGGCACGACGGTCGCCGGCGAACGGGTCACCAGCGCCCGCGAGATCGACTGGGGCACGCCGATCCGGCTGGGCCGCAGCACGCTGGTCATCGAGCCGGGCGAGGTGCCCACCGACGGCTCTGACGACGCGGCCGCGGTCTCGGTGTTCCGGCCGCCGCGGTTCGGAGACCCGCTGGTCGAGGAGGTCCTCGACGTACCCTCCCCGCCGGCCCAACAGCGCCCCTCGCCGCTGCCGTGGGCGATGCTGATGCTGCCGATGGTGATGGGCATCGCGATCTTCCTGCGCTCCCAGACGCCGTACGCACTGATCTACATGTTCGCGTGGCCGGTGCTCGGCGGCATGGGCTGGTGGCAGCAGCGGCGCCAGGCCCGCCGGCAGTTCGAGGAGGAGAAGGCCGAGTGGCGCCAAGACGTCGACGAGCTGCTCACCGTGCTCGACGACCAGGCCGCCCGGCAGCGCCGCCAGCTCCACGACGACTACCCCGACGCCGAGACCGTGCGTGCCCGGGCGGCCTCGCGCGACAAGTACCTGTGGGCGCGGGCCGAGGACCGGCAGGCGTTCCTCGTGACCCGGCTCGGGATCGGCACGGTCCCGGCGATGCTGCGGGGGTCGATCAAGGACGGCGGCGACCGTCCGTCGCGGCGTGAGGTCGCGGCCGAGCTCGCCGAGCGCGACACCCTCGACGACATGCCGGTGCTCGCCGACCTGGCCCAGCACACGGTGCTCGCACTGACCGGTCCCGACGAGGCGGTCGACGCGCTGGCCCGCTCGATGATGCTGCGGATCGGCTTCGACCACTCCCCCGCCGAGGTCAGCGTCGCCGGGTGCTTCGGCCGCGGCCGCCGACATCACGAGGCGTGGCTGCGGTGGCTGCCGCACGCGACCGCCCGCGTCGGGGGGCAGCCGCCGGTGGCGATCAGCGCCCGGGACGCCACCTCGCTGCTCGAGCACCTGGTCGCCGAGGACGGCAACTCCGGCCACACGATCTGCTTCGTCGACGAGCGCGCCGGCATCCCCCGCCGTACGGTCGAGGCGGTCGCGGCCGCCTCGACCGAGCGCAACCTCCACCTGGTCTGGCTGGGGTCCGACCCCGACGAGGTGCCGGCGGCAACGGGGCTGCGGGTCGACCTCACGACCGGCGAGGTGGGCGTCCGCGACCGTGGGGGCATCAGCCGCGTCGAGGTGCCCGATGCGGTGAGCCTGGACCATGCGTGGCGCAGCGCCCGCTCGATGACGGGGTACGTCGACGAGGCGGCCGTGCTGCCGGCGTCGACCGCGATCCCGGCAGTCGTGCGGCTGCCGGAGGTGAGCAGCGACTTCGAGGACCTCGACGACATCGTGGCCGTGCTGCGCCGGTGGAGCCAGTCCTCGGGCCTGCGCGCCCAGATCGGCGCCGGCATCGACGGGGTCGTCACCATCGACCTGCGCGAGGACGGCCCGCACGGCCTGGTGGCCGGCACCACCGGCTCGGGCAAGAGCGAGCTGCTGCAGTCGCTGATCTGCTCGCTGGCGCTCAACAACCCCCCGAGCCGGATCAACTTCCTGCTCGTCGACTACAAGGGCGGTGCGGCGTTCCGCGAGTGCGCCGACCTGCCGCACACCGTCGGCTACATCACCGACCTCACCCCGGCCCTCGTGCAGCGCGCGCTCTCCTCGCTGGGCGCCGAGATCACCGCCCGCGAGCACCTCCTGGGGCAGTACGGCGTCAAGGACCTCGTCCAGCTGGAGCGCGAGCACCCCGAGGCCGCGGTGCCGAGCATCCTGATCTGCGTCGACGAGTTCGCCGCCCTGACCAGCGAGGTCCCGGACTTCGTGGACGGCATGGTCAACCTGGCCCAGCGCGGGCGCTCGCTCGGCATGCACGTGCTGCTGGCGACCCAGCGGCCCGCGGGGGTGGTGACCGGCCCGATCCGCGCCAACACCGACCTGCGGATCGCGCTGCGGGTCTCCTCCGCCGACGACTCCCGCGACGTGATCGACTCCCCCGAGGCCGCGCGGATCTCGCGCCGGACCCCCGGCCGTGCGTGGATCCGGCGTACGGGCCACGGCACGGCGGAGCTCGTCCAGTCGGCGTGGACCGGCGCCCGCCAACCGGTCGACGCGACCGAGAACCCCGTGCGGGTGCAGCCCTTCTCGGCCTCCGCGCCCCTCGAGCACGGCCTGGGCGAGGAGGTGCGGCTCGACCCGCGCACCGACCTGGTGCGATGCGTGACCACGATCCGTACGGCGTTCGCCCGCACCGAGGCAGCACCGCCGAAGCGCCCGTGGCTGCCTGCGCTGCCGGCCGAGCTGCTGCTCGAGCCGGACCGGCTGATGGCCGAGGCCGGCGAGCGTCCCACCGGCCGCGTCGTGCTCGGCCGCATCGACGAGCCGAGCGCCCAGGCCCAGCCCGAGCTGCTGGTCGACTTCACGTCGGTCGGCCACGTGCTGGTCTACGGCGCTTCGGGGTCGGGCAAGACCGAGCTGCTCCGCACGACGGTCCTCTCGGCCTCGCTCGGCGACGCGTTCGGCGCGCAGCGGGTCGCGCCGTACGTCTACGGCCTCGACTACGCCGGCGGTGGCCTCTCCGCGATCGCCGGGCTGCCGACCGTCGAGGCCGTGGTGCCGGAGAGCCACCAGGGCCGGGTGCTGCGGCTGCTCCGGCTGCTCCGGCGCACCGTGGCCGACCGGACCTCCGCGCTCGCCAACCACGGCTGCTCCGACCTCGACGACCTGGCCCGCACCGGAACGGTACTGGCGCGGGTGTACGTCGTGATCGACAACCTGCCCGCCCTGGTGGAGGGTCTGGAGTCGGCGGGTGGCGTGGCTCGCGAGCACCTCGAGCACATCCAGAACGTGCTGCAGAACGGGCGCCGGGTCGGCATCCACGTGGTCGCGACGGCGCCGGGCCGGACCGGCGTGCCGACGGCGCTGGCGGCGACGTTCGGGCGCCGGATCATCCTGCGGATGACGACCACCGACGACTACCTGATGCTCGGCGTGCCGGGCAACGTCCTCGACGCCGACAGCCCGCCGGGAGCCGGCATGCTGAACCGGAGCGCGGTCCAGGTCGCCACCACCGGCGGAGCCGGTACGCCGGTGCAGGCCGAGCGGGTCCGCGCCATCGCGGACCTGTTGGGTGCGGTCGTCGCGGGACGCGGCGCTGCCCCCGTGCCGCCGATGCCCGCCCGGCTCGACCAGCACCTGCTGCCCGCGCCGTCCGGGACCCGGTTCGCGATCGCTGTGGACGCCGACGCGGTGGCGGTCGTCGAGGTCGACCTGCTGGGGGCGCCGGTCATCGTCGCCGGACGTTCACGGTCCGGACGCACCTCGGCCCTCGACGGCATCGAGGCGTTGGCGAGACGATCGGCGAGGCCGCCGCGGGTGATCCGCGTCAGCGACCCGGTGACGGCGGCCGCCGAGGTGGACGCTTGGAGGGCGGGCCGTGACCACGCGGGTGACGACTGGGCGCTGCTGCTCGTCGACGACGCGCACCAGTGGGACGCCCGGGCCGCGAGCGACGAGCCGACCCGCACCGCGATCGCCGCGCTGCGGCAGGCGATGACCGACCCCGGCGTCCGGCTGGGCGCGGTCGTCACGGCCGAGACGACGGCCGCCAAGCAGCGCGGCGGGACCGACGGCCTGGTGAGCGCCGCCCGACAGGGCCGGCGAGGTTTCATCCTCCAGCCGGAGTGGAACGATGGCGATGTCCTCGGGGTGACGGTGCCCAGCAAGACCACCGAACCACTCGCGGGCCCCGGCCGGGGCCTGTGGTGCGAAGGCGGCTCGACCTGGGTCGCACAGCTTCTCGCTCACGGGGGCGACTCCAGCACGAGCAGCACACCGCACACTCGGGAGGCGGGATGATCGCGGGCATCCGAGACCGGATCAGCAGGAGCCGACGGTCCGCACGCGGCACCGCCGAGCTCTCGGTCGTCGTCGTCACCGCGTCCCTGATCGCGGGAGTGCTGTTCGGCAACGGTGTGAGCCGCACGGCCGTCGACATCGCCGACGGCGTCACCTGGTTCACCGATGACCCCACCGGCGAGGTCATCGAGGTCAACCCCGCCACCGGTCGGCCCGAGGCGCGCATCCCGGTCGGCTCCGACGACGACGAGCTCGACATCGCGCAGTACGACGGGCGCCTGATCGTCACCAACCGGACCACCGGCGAGCTCACGTCGTTCGACCTCACCAGCATCCTGGCCTCGGGCCAGCAGCGGGTCTCCCGCGGGGGCGCCACCGACGTGCTGCAGCACGACGGCCGGGTGTTCCTGCTCGACCGCGACCGCGGGACGATCGCCGACATCGACCCGGTCACCACCGACCCGATCGGCGAGCTGTGGAGCTCGCCGGAGGGCATCGCGGACGCCGCGATCGACGGCTCCGGACGGATCTGGGCGATCGACCCGAAGGGCCTGCTGACCGAGCTGCGCTGGTCGGCCTCCAGCTCCGCCTTCGTCATGGGCGACACCCGGCGGATCGACCACAGCGGGCCGGGATCGGTGCTCGTCGGGCACCCGCACGGCGTCACGGTGTTCGGCCCCGAGGAGGGCATCGTCGTCCAGGTCGGCACCGGCCACGACGTGGTCGCCGACGCGATCCACCTCTCCGGCGACCTCGCCGTACCCGCCTCCTCCCCCGACGACCTGGTGCCGGCGTCCTCGCCCGACACCGGGACGGTCGCGCTGGTCGGCGACGGCCGGGTCCGCGAGGTCGAGGTAGGAGAGATCGGCTGCGAGGAGCCGGGCCGGCCGGAGGTGTTCGAGGGCCTCGTCTACGTGCCGTGCACCGGTGCGGGGCGCGTCATCCGCCTCACGCCCGACGGCCAGCGCGCCGGCGCCGACATCGAGGTCACCCAGGCCGACGGCGACCCCGACCTCGTCCTCGACGACGGCAACCTGCTGATCAACGTCCCGGGCGCCGACAAGGGTGCGGTCGTGCACCCCGACGGCACCGTGACGAGCATCGTGCGCTACGACGCCTCGCTCCAGCCGACGAACGGCGGTGACCAGGCGCTCGCCCCGCCGGTCCTGCCCCCGGCCGTGAACACCCTGCCCAGCGGGCCCACGGTCCCGGCCGGCCACGAGTCGGGTCCGTCCCAGCCCGAGCCGACCGGACCGCCGGACCCCACCGGTGCGCCGAGCGCCGGGGTGCTCCCGGGTCGCGGCCCCGACCCGGCGGGCC
This sequence comes from Nocardia sp. 149-1B, assembly GCF_057747975.1. Classification (NCBI taxonomy): domain Bacteria; kingdom Bacillati; phylum Actinomycetota; class Actinomycetes; order Mycobacteriales; family Nocardiaceae; genus Nocardia; species Nocardia sp. 149-1B. The sequence continues at coordinate 1,269,593 of NZ_CM173233.1, read as the reverse complement.
CCGAGGTCGACCCGAACGCCCCGCAACCCCTGCAGGCGCCCCGCGGCGTGACCGCCCGCGAGCTCCCCACCGGCAGCGTCCAGGTCACCTGGCAACACCTCGGCGACCCGGCCGACACCTTCACCGTCCAGGCGGAGGACGGACCGACGCTGGCCGAGGTCGACGGCGACGTGCGCCAGACCTCGGTGCCGGTCGAACCCGGCTCCCACCGGTTCACGGTGACCGCCATCCGCGACGGCGACCCGCCCGAGACCTCCGCGCCCTCCAACATGGTGACGACCTCCGGCCGGCCGTCGACCGTGACCGGCATCGTCGGGCACGTGCGCGGCAACCCGGACGACACGACCGCGGTCATCGACGTCCAGTGGAGCGCCGCCCAGGACAACGGATCGCCGGTCCTCTTCTACACCGTGGTGATGACCGACGCGACCGGCACCCAGACCCACGAGGTCACCGGCGCCACCAGCACGGAGTTCGTGACCAGCTGCGCGACCGTCTACTGCAACCCGAGCCCGGTCACCGTCCGCATCTCGGCGACCAACGCGAAGGGCGAGGGCACCGGGGTGAGCGCGGAGCTGCCGTACGACGGCCCCGAGGCACCGGCCCTGCCCACCGCCGGGCGACAGCTGGTCGCCTCCGCCACGCACAGCTGGTGGGGCCGCTCGTGGATGGGCCACGGCACGACGCGGCTCGTGCTCGCGCCGCCGCAGGACTGGCGCAACTTCTCGGGCACCTGCACCTGGACCCACGACGGCAACCAGGGAGGTGAGGAGACCGGGGAGTTCCCGTGCGACGCCACCAGCCTGCTGATCACCGTCGACACCGGGGTGATCCGCGGCGCCGACTCCGGTGTCCGCGAGCACACGATCGTCTTCACCGCGAGCAACGGCGGCGCCTCGGTCAGCAGCGAGCCGTACGCCTGGCAGACCAAGCAGGAGGTCGTGTGCTCCCGCTGCGCCTGACCGCCGCCGCCATCCCCAGCCCCCAGGAGTGACCGTGACCGCCCTCGCCTCCCCGTTCAGCCCCACCGAGGACGACATCGCCGAGTTCCGCCGGCTCCACCAGCGCCTCGGGGACGCCATCGAGAGCGCCGTGCACGGCAAGCGCGGCACGATCGACCTGGTCCTGGTCGCCACGTTCGCCGGCGGGCACGTGCTGCTCGAGGACGTGCCCGGCACCGGCAAGACCACGCTGGCGCGGGCGGTCGCCCGGGCGTTGGGCGGTCAGGTGCGGCGGGTCCAGTTCACCCCCGACCTGCTGCCGAGCGACGTCACCGGCACCACCGTGTTCGACCCCCGCGACGGCCAGGTGCGGTTCCGCCCCGGCCCCGTGTTCGCCAATGTCGTGCTCGCCGACGAGATCAACCGCGCCGCCGCCAAGACCCAGTCGGCGCTGCTGGAGGTGATGGAGGAGCGCACGGTGACCGTCGACGGCGCTGCCCACCCGGTGCCGGACCCGTTCGTGGTGATCGCCACCCAGAACCCCATCGACCTCGACGGCACCTACCGGCTCCCCGAGGCCCAGCTCGACCGGTTCCTGATCCGCACCTCGCTGGGATACCCCGACGCCGAGCACGAGATCGAGGTGCTGCGGCCCGGGAGCACCGCGGGCCGGGTCGCCGACGTACCTGCCGTGACCTCCCCCGACGAGGCCGCGGCCCTCGCGGAGCGGCTCTCCGGCCTCCACGTCGCCGACGCGCTGCTGCGCTACGTGCGCGACCTCGGCGTCGCGGTCCGTGAGGACCCGCGGGTGCGGATCGGCACGAGCACACGGGGCCTGCGCTCCCTCGTCCGGTGCCTGCAGGTGTACGCCGCCGCCCAGGGGCGCAACTACGTCGTCCCCAGCGACGTGCAGCGGCTCGCCGAGGCCGTGCTCGCCCACCGGACCGTGCTGAGCCGCGACGCCGTGCTCGCCGGGCACACGGCGGCCGGGGTCGTCCACGATGCTCTCGAGACCGTCCCGCCGCCCCAGCCCGACGAGGGCTGAGGTGGGCGCGACGTCACCGTGGGCGGCGCTGACCGTCCGGGGCCGCACCACGGGACTGCTGGCGGCGCTGCTGCTCGCCGCCGGGATTGCCTGGCACTACCCGCTGGTGGCCGGGCTGGGCGGCGCGCTGCTGCTCGTCGTGCTCGCCGAGGTCGTCTCGGTGCTGCTCACCGGCGACGTCACCGTCGACCGGGAGGTGAGCCCGACCGTGGTCGTGCGCCACGAGCCCTGCACGGGCACGCTGCTGCTGACCGGGCGGCGCCGCCGTGGCCTGGTCCGCTTCGACGCGATGGACGAGGTCGACGGCACGCTGGTGCCCGTGGGGCTGCCGGACGCCGGCCCGGCGGCCACGGTTTCGGTGAGCTACCCCATCCCCACCCCTCGGCGCGGGCTGCTGCCGGTCGGCCCCGTGCACCTGCGCCGGTTCGGCGTCGCCGGCATGGCCGCCGTGTCGAGCGCGACCGGTCGGGTCGAGCAGGTGCGGGTGCTGCCGCGGCGGGTGCCGCTCGGGTCGATGCTCCCGGGCCGGCGCCGCTCCCCCGCGGGCACCGACACCAGCCTCGAGTACGGCGGAACGGACCTGGTCGGCCTGCACGAGTACGCCATGGGCGACGACCTGCGCCGCCTGCACTGGGCGACCAGCGCCCGCACCGGCACGCTGATGGTCCGCGAGGACGCGGACCCGGCGGTGCCGCAGGTGCGGGTGCTGCTGGACGACCGACGGCGCAGCTACCACGGACCGGGTGAGCCGGGCGATCACTTCGAGGAGGCCGTCGAGCTGGTCGCGGCGCTGTGCCGGGCGGCCCTGGAGCGCGGCTTCCCGCTGCGCTTCGCCTCGCTGAGCGGCCGGCACCAGGTGACCGTGCCCGGCTCGGCGACCCGACAGCCCCAACGCGAGGCGCGTGACCTGGACTGGCTGCTCGCCGAGATCGACCTCACCGACGACCGGGTCGCCGCAGCCGAGCCGACCCCGGCCCAGGACGTGGCGGTGGTGGTGACGGGCGCGTCCGCGGACCGCCACGAGCTGTCCCTCCTGCTCGGTGAGGCGGCGTCCCGGGTGGTGGCCAAGGTCGACCCGATGCCGCTGGTCACCGCCGAGCAGCGCGCCGGGGTGCTGGTGCTGCGGGGGGCGGGCTCGCTCTCGTTGGCCGCCGCCTGGGACGAGGCCGCCGCCCGATGAGCTCCCCGGCACCGCGCTCGCCCTGGCTGCTCACCGCGTGGGCCGCCGGGCTGGTCGCCGTGGGCGGGATCGCGATCGCCGGGGCCTGGCACGGCTGGGTCCCGGTCGTGCTGATGCTGGCCGCCTGCGTGGTCCCGATGCTGGTGCTGCGTGCGGTGGTGACCCTGGGCGTGTCCCGGTGGGCGGCGACCTCGGTGCTGGCGCTGCTGCTGATGCTCACGGCGTACCTCATGGCGGCGCGCAGCGACACCAGCCTGACCGGCACGCTCACCGACTCGGTCCCCCTGCTGCTCACGTCACCGCAGCCCTACCCCCTGCGCGCCGACCTGCTGGCCGCACCGGTGCTGCTGGCGGGCCTGGTGTCGCTGTTCGCGGGCCTGCGGGTCGAGAGCCGGCACCGGGTCGGCCCGCTGGCGGGTGGGGCCCTCCTCTACGTCGCCGGGACGTTGCTCACCACCGGGCACAGCGATCCGTGGGGGCTCCTGGCCGTGCTGCTGGTCGTGCTCGCCGTGCTCGGCTGGGTGCTGCTCGACGAGCACCCCGAGCCGGCCCGGCGCCGGCTGGTCGTCGCGACGCCCGCGCTCGTGGTCCTCGTCGGGGCCCTGGCCTCGATCACGCTGGTGCCGGCCGAGCGCCCCTTCGACCCTCGCACGCTCGTCGACCCGCCCCTGACCGTCGTCGAGACCGCGAGCCCGCTGCCGCAGCTGGGCGCCTGGGCCAGCGACCCCGCCGCCGAGCTGCTCCGGGTCAGCGGCGACGCGGTCCCGCTGCGGCTGGTGACGCTCGACGAGTACGACGGAGCCCAGTGGCGGGCCGCCACCCGCTACGCACCGCTCGGCACCACCTCGACCCCGCCGCTGGCCGGTGAGCGCCGGCGCACCACCACGGTCTCGGTGTCCTTCACCGGGCTCGACGGCCACTGGCTGCCCTCGCCGGGCGACCCGGTCACCGTCACCCAGCCGGACGCGGTCGTCGACACCGCCACCGGGACGCTCTACGACCCTGCGAGCGAGCCCGGCACGACGTACGAGGTCACCGGCGTCGAGGACGTGCCCGACCCCGACCGGCTGTTGAGCGCCACGGTCCCCACGTCGGGGCGGGCGCTGGACTACCTGCGCCAGCCCGACCTGCCGCCGCCGCTGGCGGCGTACGCAGCGGCGGTCATCCCCAACGCCTCGCCCTACGAGCAGGCGCTCGCCATCGAGCGCGCGGTCCGGGAGGGGCGCCGGCTCTCGCCGCGGGCCATCTCCGGGTCGGCGTTCTGGCGGATCGAGCGGTTCCTGCTCGGGCGCGGACGGGGCTCCCAGGTCGGCACCGCCGAGCAGTTCGCCACGGCGTTCGCGATCCTGGCCCGCCAGGCCGGCCTGCCCACCCGCGTGGTCGTCGGGTTCCGTCCGGGCACGCCGCAACCCGACGGCACCCGCGTGATCCGCGGCCGCGACGCGCTCGCCTGGCCGGAGGTCTACTTCCAGCACCTGGGCTGGGTGCCGTTCTCACCGACACCCCACGACGACACCTTCACGCAGGGCCGCCCCGAGCTCGCGGACGCGCCGGCGGTCGACCCGGCCCCCACCACCGCTCCGAACGGACCCGGCGACAGCCCGGCGGTCGCCTCGAACGACGCTGAGCGTCCGGCACCCGCCCCGGCACCCGGCGGCCCGTCCTGGCCGCTCGCCGCCCTCGTCGGCGCCCTCGTCGCGGGCCCGTTGCTGCTCCTCGCCGCCGCACGTGGGGTGCGCAGCCTGAGGCACCGCCGCCGCGGCGCCGTCGGCGCGTGGGCGGAGGTCTACGACGCCCTGGTGCTGGCCGGGGCGCCCCCGGCCCGGTGGGAGACCGCGCCGGCCGTGGCCGCGTGGGCCGACCACCGCTTCGGCACCGAGGCGGCGACGGTGGTGGCCACCCGCGCCGAGCACGCGGCGTTCGGGCCCGCCGGAGGCGCGGTGCTCACCGCACCCGCCGCCGAGGTGCGGACGGTACGCCGCGCGGCCCGCGCCTCCGTGCCGTGGTGGCGGCGCTGGTGGTGGGCGTTCGACCCGCGGGTGCTGGGTCGCTGACCCGGCCGCGGGCGGGGATCAGGGGGTCACGCAGCGCGGCTTCGCGAAGCCGATGTCCTCGGTCACCAGGTGCACGGTCATCGTGAAGCAGGTGCGCTGACCCGGAGGGATCACGAACGGCACGGTCGCCTGGGTCTGCCCCGAGGGGAACTTGTAGGCGAGCTTCTCCTCGGGCACGACCTCCGAGAGCGCGAACCTGCCCTCGCCGTCGGTGGGGTCGTTCCACTTCAGGGTCAGCGAGGTCCCGTCGCTCTCGATGTCGAGGATGTCGAACGCGAGCTGCGGGTTCGCCCGGCGCACCTGCGGGTCGCCGGTCTCCACCGGTGAGGAGGAGAGCGTCTGGATCGGCTCGGCGAGGTCCCCCGGCGGCGGCGCCGGATCGGCGCCGTCGTCGTGGCGCAACGCCGCGCCCGCCACGCTCAAGGTGAGTCCGGCGAGCAGCGCGGCCCCGCCGAGACCGGCCAGGATCCAGCGGCGGCGGTGGCCCGGCTGCACCGGGGCCTCCGCGGGCTCGGGCGGCGCCGGACGGTCCTCGCGGGCCAGTGGCAGGGCACCGGCGTCGGCCGCCGGCTCCGGCGGCCGGGTGCTGGTCGGAGGCTCGTCCTCGACCTGCCGGGGGGCGTGGGCGAGCACCGAGAGCGCCACCGGGTCGGCGGCCGGGGTGACCGGCAGGGCCGGAGCCGGGGGGCGTGGCTCGCGCAGGGGCTCGACCGGCTCCGCCGGCGCGGTGTGCGGCGCGCCCGGCTGCCACGCCGTCACCCGCAGGCCCGCCAGGGCGTCGCGCAGCTCGGCGGCCGACCCCCACCGGTGGCCGACGTCCTTGGTCAGGCACCGGTCGACGACCTCGGCCAGGCGCTCGCCACCGGGGGCGCGCAGCGGCCGGTGCGCCTCGGTGCGGGCCCGCCGCAGGTAGGCGAGCGCGGAGTCCTCGTCGGGGTCGTCGCTGGCGAACGGCGGGCGGCCGTCGACCAGCGTGTAGAGCGTCGACCCCAGCGACCAGATGTCGTCGGCCTCGGTCGGCGGCTGGCCGTCGAGGATCTGCGGGGACGCGTGGCGGTAGGTGAAGGTCTCGACCGACGAGGTGTGCTCGGAGTCGACGAGCCGGGCGATCCCGAAGTCGGCGAGCACCCAGGAGGTCGGCAGCACCAGCACGTTCTGCGGCTTGACGTCACGGTGCAGGACCCCGTGGGCGTGCGCGAACGCCAGCGCGTCGGCGAGGACGGCGCCGATCGTCACGACCTCCTCGACCGGGAGGGGACCGTGGGACCGGAGCCGGTCGTGCAGGGACCCGCCCTCGTAGTGGTCCATGACGATCGCCGGGTGGCCCGAGTCGGTGGTCCCGGTCGCCAGGATGTTCACGATGTGCGGGTGCTGGCGGCCCAGGCGGACCGTGATCGCGATCTCGCGGCGGAAGCGCGCCACGGCGCGCTCGTCGTCGGTCTGCAGCACCTTGATCGCCACGTCGCGGTCCATCGCGACGTCACGGGCCCGATAGACCACGGAGTCGCCCCCGCGGCCGACCTCCTGCAGGTGGTCGTAGCCGGCGAGCGACTCCGTGGGCTCGGACGGTGCGGGTGCCGGGGCAGGCGGTCGCCAGGCGGCGTCCTCGCCGCCCACGACACCCGAGTGCCTGGTCATGCCGGGGTCCTACCCAGCAACGGCCCGGCTCACTCCTCGGTGCTGGTCTCCTCGGCGGGCTCGCCGGACTCCTCGCCGGACTCCTCGGTCGCGTTCTCGTCCTCGGGCTCGCCGATGGTGCCGTCGGGGCGGAGGTTCTTCAGCTCCACGACGTTGCCGGACGCATCCTTGACCACCGCAGACTCCACGACCCGCGCGAGCGCCTTGCCGCGCAGGATCTCCTGCACGAGCTCGGGGATGTGGTTGTGCTCGAACATGTGGTTCGCGAACTCCTGCGGGTCCTGTCCGGACTGCTGGGCACGCCGCACGAGGTGCTCGGAGAGCTCGGCCTGGTCGATGCCGAACTCCTCCTTCTTCGCGATCTCGTCGAGGAGGAACTGGGCGGCGACCGCGTCACGGACCCGGCGGTCGAGGTCGGCCTCGAACTCCTCCAGGGTCTGGCCCTCGTCCTCGAGGTACTTCTCCATGGTGACGCCGGAGTACATCAGCTGCTGCTCGACGTTCTGGCGGCGGGCGTTGAGCTCGTCGGTGACGACGACCTCGGGGAGCGGCACCTCGACCCGGTCGAGCAGCTGCTCGAGGACGGCGTCGCGGGCGGCGGCGGCCTGCTCGAGGCGACGGCCCCTGCCCAGGCGCTCGCGGACGTCGGCGCGGAGCTCCTCGACGGTGTCGAACTCCGAGGCCATCTGGGCGAACTCGTCGTCGAGCTCGGGCAGCTCCTGCTCCTGGACCTGGCTGACCGTGACGGCGACGTCGACGGGCTGGCCCACGAGGTCGCCCCCGACCAGCTCGGACTGGAAGGTCTTCTCGTCGCCGGCGGCCATGCCGGTCAGCGCCTCGTCGAGACCGTCGAGCATGCCGCCGCGGCCCACGCGGTAGGACATGCCGGACACCTCGGCGCCGTCGATCGCCTCACCCTCGTGGGTCGCCACGAGGTCCATCACGACGAAGTCGCCCTCGGCGGCCGGGCGCTCGACGTCGATCAGGGTCGCGAAGCGCTCGCGGAGCGCCTCGACCTGCTCCTCGACGTCGGCGTCGGTCAGCTCGATGTCGTCGACCTGCGCCTCGACGCCGTCGTAGTCGGGCAGCGCGATCTCGGGCCGGATGTCGACCTCGGCGGTGAACTCGAGGGTCTCGTTGTCCTCGAACTTGGTGACCTCGATCTCCGGCTGCGCGAGCGGCTGGAGGGAGTTGGCCTGGAGCGCCTCGACGTACTTCTGCGGCACGACCTCGTTGATCGCCTCGTCGAGCACGGCGCCGCGGCCGACCTGACGGTCGATGACCATCGGCGGGACCTTGCCGCGCCGGAAGCCGGGGACGTTGATCTGCTGGGCAATCTTCTTGTACGCCGCGTCGAGGCTCGGCTTGAGCTCCTCGAAGGGCACCTCGACAGTCAGCTTGGCCCGGGTCGGGCTCAAGGTCTCGACGGCGCTCTTCACAGGTCTTCTCCTCATGCTTCTCATTGGGTGGGTGTCGGGGCGACAGGACTCGAACCTGCGATCTCCTGCTCCCAAAGCAGGCGCGCTAGCCACTACGCTACGCCCCGCCAAGTGGGCTCCCGGGTCCGCAACGGGTGCGGTCGGTCCCTGCTTGGAGCGGATGACGGGAATCGAACCCGCGTAGCCAGTTTGGAAGACTGGGGCTCTACCATTGAGCTACATCCGCGCACCCGGGGACCAGGTCCCCGGGAACCCCCGAATCCTGCCACACCAGCGCGTGCCCCACCCAACCGAGGGCACCGGCGCGGACAGGCTCGTGGCCCGGTCAGCGGCGGTGCAGCAGCACCAGCGCTCGGTCGTCGTTGTCCGATCCGAGCGACTCCACCAGCCGGTCGGCGCCGCCCTCGAGTCCGTCGCGCAGCAGCCGCTCGGCGTGGCCGAGCATCCGGTCGATGCCCATGCCGATGTCGCGGCGCGGCGTCTCGACCAGGCCGTCGGTGTAGAGCAGCAGCGCGTCCCCGGAGCGCAGCTGCCCGTGCACGACCGTGAACTCGGCGTCCTCGATCAGCCCGAGGACCGGCCCCTCACCCTCGTGCACGGTCCAGCGGCCCGAGCCCGCGTCGAGCTGGGCGGCCGGCGGGTGGCCCGCCGTACGCACCTCGAACGCGCCGGTCTCGGTGTCCAGGGAGAGGTGCACCGCCGTGGCGAACCCCTCCTCCCAGTCCTGCCGGAGCAGGTAGTCGTTGGCCGCCTCGAGGAACTCCCCCGGCGGCAGGGCCCCCAGCAGGCCGCCGAAGGCGCCGGAGAGCAGCAGCGCGCGGGTGCCGGCCTGCTCGCCCTTGCCGGACACGTCCACGACCGCGAGCTCGACCCGGCTGCTGCGGCGCGGCCGGGTCGCCACGACGAAGTCGCCGGCGAACGGCGTGCCGCCCGCAGAGCGGAGCGCCGTCTCCACCAGCCAGCCCTCGGGCAGGGTCGGGACGCCACCCTGGTTGAGGATCCGGTCGCGCAGGTCGACCAGCATCGACTCGCCCAGGACGCCGGCCACCCCGAGCCGGGAGCGCCGGAACGACGTCACCAGCACGATGAAGCACAGCAGGAACACGATCGCGATCGCGAGCACGGTGCGGACCGTGATCTCTTGCTGCGCCCCCACGGTGAACATCAGCATCACCATCAGGAACACCACGAACCACGGCAGGTGCCGGGGCCCGAGCAGCAGGCTGCCGAGCAGCAGCGGGACCATCAGCGCGGTCAGCGGGATGTTCTCGGGCCAGGCCATCACCACGGCGGTGACGACCACCGTCAGCGCGGCGAGCCAGGCCAGGACCCGGCTCTGGGGGGGTACGCCGCGCCCGAGCAGCTGCGACACCGAACGCCGTTGACGCCGGGGCCGCGCGGGCCGGTCCGCCTCGCGGCGTTCGGTCATGATCGTCGGTCCTCGTGCTCGGGGGTGCTCACTGTAGTGCCCGGGAGCGGAACCTGCGCTGGCATCGGGGACACCAGAACAGGTTCCGGCCCTGCAGCTCCGCGGTGCGCACGACCGAGCCGCACACGTGACACGACTGGCCCGTGCGGCGGTAGACGTAGACCTCGCCCCCGTGGTCGTCGCGGCGCGGCGGCCGGCCCATCGCCTCCGGCGTGTGCTCGGGCCGCACCGTGTCGATCCGGCCGGTCCGGACGCCCTCGTGCATGAGCTCGACGAGGTCGTCCCACATCGCCTGCCACTGGCCGACCCGCAGGGTGTTGCCCGGCCGGAGCGGGTCGAGCCCGTGCCGGAACAGCAGCTCGGCACGGTAGACGTTGCCCACGCCCGCCAGCACGGCCTGGTCCATCAGCAGACCACCGATGGGGCCCTTGCTGCGCCGGATCCGGTCCCAGGCGCGACCGGGGTCGGCGTCCTCACGGAGCGGGTCCGGGCCGGAGCGGGCCACGACCGCGTCGCGCTCCTCCCGGGTGACGAGCTCGCAGGTCGTGGCACCACGCAGGTCCGCCCAGGCATGCCAGTCGCGGTCGGCGGCCACCAGGCGCAGCCGCACCTGGCCGATCGCCGGCGGGACCTCGGCGCCGGTCGCCACGTCGAACTTCCCGTACAGGCCCAGGTGGACGTGCACGAAGCGCTCGTCCGGGAACGCGATGAACAGGTGCTTGCCCCACGCCTCGGCGCCGACGAGCACCTGTCCGTCGACGAGCGCGGCGGAGTCCGCGAAGCGTCCCTGCGGGCTCCCGACCCGCACCACCCGGCCCCCGAAGGTCGCGGCGATCTCGTCGGCGAGGCGGTGGAGGGTGTGCCCCTCAGGCATCGCCAGGCAGGGAAGGCAGCTCGTGGGTCGCCTCGTACGCCGCCATCTGGCCGATCCGGCGGACGTGCCGCTCGTCTCCGCTGAACGGCTCGGCGAGGAACATCTCGACGAAGCGCGTCATCTGCTCGAGCGAGTGCATCCGGCCGCCGACCGAGACGACGTTGGCGTCGTTGTGCTGGCGGGCCAGCAGCGCGGTCTGCTCGGACCAGACCAGCGCACACCGGATGCCCGGGACCTTGTTGGCCGCCATCTGCTCGCCGTTGCCGGATCCGCCGATCACGACGCCCAGGCTGTCGGCGCCGGCGGCGCGCTCCTCGGCCACAGCAGCGGCTGCGCGCAGGCAGAAGACCGGGTAGTCGTCGAGCGAGTCGTACTCGTAGGGCCCGTGGTCGACGGGCTCGTAGCCGTGCTCGGTGAGCCAGCGGCTGAGGTGGTCCTTGAGGTCGAGTCCGGCATGGTCGCAGCCCAGGTGCACACGCATGGAGCCCATCCTGTCAGTGATCGTGGATGCGCGAGGATGAGGGCATGGTGGTCTTCGGCTGGCTGGTGCTCTTCCTCGTGTTCGTCGACGAGATCGCCGCGGTCACGGCCTTCGGCGTCTGGGGCTGGGAGTCGTCCGTCCTCGGTGTCCCCGGCTGGGTGCTGGTGTGGCTGCTGCCGGTGCTCGCCGCCTCGACGTGGTACTGGTTCGCCTCCCCGAAGGCGCCGTACGGCGGCCCGGTGCTGCGGCCGGTCGCCAAGGTGCTGGTCTTCGGGCTTGCCTGCCTCGCCCTGTGGGACATCGACCACCACGGCTGGGCGCTGGTGCTCCTGGTGTTCTCGGTCGTCGTGAACGCGCTCGCGATGCTGCCCGGGGTGCGCGCGCTCACCGATGACACGGCCGGCGCGGGTGCGCGCTCGGCGCGCTGAGGATCCGCTTGCGGCGCCCCGGGACGTCGTACGCCTGGAGCAACAGGTAGCACCATCCGCATGACGTCCCGGCGACCAGGAGGCCGCCGTCTCCGGGGTTGATCGGTACTCGGGGCCAGGACGACGGCACCTGCGGTGGAGGCGCCGGGACCAGCGCGATTCCTAACGTCGAGGTCATGACGATCCTGCTCTCGGACCCGCGGGTCCGCGCGGTGCCGGTGGCCGAGACCGGCGAGCCGCTGGTCCGCCTCGACCACGACCTCTCCCCCGTCGGTGCGCTGGTGCGCGCGAGCCTCGCCGATCGGCTCCGGGCCGCGGACGCGGCGCTGCCGCGCGGGGTCCGGCTGCGGGTGATCGAGGGCTACCGGCCCCTGGACGTCCAGCGGGCGATCATCGCGTCGTACGCCGCCGAGGTCCGAGCCCACCACCCGCACGCGGGGGACGCGGAGCTAGAGGTGCTCACCAGCCGCTTCGTGAGCCCGGTCGAGGTGGCGCCGCACGTCGCGGGCGCGGCGGTCGACCTGACGCTCGTGGACGTGTGCGGCGACCAGCTCGACCTCGGCACGGAGATCGACGCCACGCCGGAGCAGAGCGACGGACGGTGCTACTTCGCCGCGGACGGCATCGGCGCCGACGCCCGCGCCCACCGCGACCTGCTCGCCCGGGTGCTCGGCGACCAGGGCCTGGTGAACTACCCGACCGAGTGGTGGCACTGGAGCTTCGGCGACCGCTACTGGGCGCTGACGACCGGCAGCGGCCACGCGCTCTACGGCCCGGTGGCCGCGGAGGTGGCGGCGTGACCGGCCTCGCGACTGCCCCACGGCCCCACGCCGGGTCCGGTCCGCGCCTGGACATCGACCTCGCGGCCATCGCCCACAACACCCGGCTGCTGGCCGAGCGGGCGACCGGCGAGCTGATGGCCGTGGTCAAGGCCGACGGGTTCGGGCACGGCGCGGTCGAGGTGGCTCGGACGGCGCTCGCGAACGGGGCCACCCGGCTGGGCGTGACGAGTCTCGACGAGGCGTTCGCCCTGCGCTCCGCCGGCCTTGCGGCGCCGATCCTCAGCTGGCTCAACCCCGTCGACGCCGACTTCGGCGAGGCCGCCCGCTCGGGGGTCGACCTCGCCGTACCCAGCCTCGCGCACCTCGCCGCCGTGCGGGCGGCCGGGGGCGCCCGGGTGCACCTGCACGTCGACGCGGGCATGGCCCGCGACGGCGCCGAGCCCTCGGTGTGGGGCCAGCTGTGCCGCTCCGCGCGGCGGGCCGAGCAGCGCGGGGAGCTCGAGGTCGTCGGCGTGATGGGCCACCTGGGCTGCGCCGACGACCCGGACGACGAGTGCAACGCCCTGGGCCGCACCCGGTTCGCGTGGGCACTCGAGACCGCGCGGGCGGCCGGGCTACGCCCCACCCACCGGCACCTGGCGGCGACCGCCGCCACCCTGACCGATCCCCGCAGCCACCACACGATGAGCCGCGTCGGCGCGGGGCTGGTCGGCATCGACCCGTCGCGCACGACCCGGCTGCGCCCGGCGATGACGCTCACGGCCCCGGTCGTGCAGATACGCCGCGTCCGCGGCGGGACGCCCGTGGGCTATGGACACACCTACCGGACCGCAGCGTCCACCCACCTCGCGCTGGTGCCGCTGGGGTACGCCGACGGGCTGCCCCGGGTCGCATCCGGACGCGCCGAGGTGCTGGTCCGGGGCCGGCGCCGCCCGGTCGTCGGCCGGATCTCCATGGACCAGCTGGTGGTCGACGTCGGAGACCGGCCGGTGGAGCCCGGCGAGGTCGTCACGGTCTTCGGCCCCGGTGACGCCGGCGAGCCGACGGCCGCCGACTGGGCCGACTGGGCCGGCACCCTCGAGCACGAGATCGTCACCGGCATCGGTGCCCGCGTGCAGCGGACCGTGCGCCGCCCGACGCACCTGCGGAGCCTGTCGTGAGGACCCGCGTCGCGGTGGTCGGCGGCGGCCAGAGCTGCGAGCACGAGGTGTCGCTGGCGTCAGCGGCCGCGGTCGCGGCCGGTCTCGAACCGGATCGGTACGACGTGGTGCCGCTGACGATCGGTCTCGAGGGCACCTGGTGCGACGCCGACGGTCGGCAGCTGACGCTGTCCGATGCCGTGGCAGCCCTGCAGGGCTGCGACGTGGTGTTCCCGGTCGTGCACGGGCCCCACGGAGAGGACGGCACGCTCGCCGCGTTGTGCGAGCTCGCCGGCCTCCCCTACGTCGGGTCCGGGGTGGGCGCGGGTGCGCTCGCCATGGACAAGTGGGCCACGAAGCTCTGCGCCGAGGCGCTCGGCCTTGCCACCGCCCCGGGCCGGCTCGTCACCACGGCGACCGCCGACCAGCTGGCCTGGACCCACCCGGTGGTGGTGAAGCCGGTCGCCGCCGGCTCCAGCAAGGGCGTCGGTCTCGTCCGTGAGCAGCCCGCCCTGGGGGCGGCGCTCGAGGCGGCGCTCGCCCTGGACGACCGCGCCCTCGTCGAGGACGTCGTGGCCGGCCGCGAGATCGACGTCGCGGTCCTCCGGCTCGCCGACGGCACCCTGCTCGCGTCGCCCCCGTTGGAGATCGTCGTCGACGGGCTCTTCGACTTCGAGGCGAAGTACGGCGGGCACGCCGACCTGCGGGTCCCCGCGGAGCTGGACGAGGTCGACGCGAAGGCGCTCGCCGACGCGGCGCTGGCGACGTACGACGCCCTCGGCTGCGACGGCGTCGCGCGCATCGACTTCTTCCTCACCGAGGCGGGGCCGGTGCTCAACGAGGTCAACACCGTGCCGGGCATGACCGAGCACTCCCAGGTGCCGCGGATGTTCGCCGCCGCGGGCCTGTCCTACCCGGACCTGCTCGACGAGCTGGTCCGCGGCGCCCACCGGTGAGCGGCGGACGTCGGCAGCAGGGGCGGATCGACGGGCTCGACCTGCTGCGCGGTCTCGCGATCGGGCTGGTGATGCTGCGCCACGCCCTGCCGGGGCTGTTCCCGGGCGCCGGCGTGGTGGGCGTGGTGATGTTCTTCGCGCTCTCGGGCTACCTGATCACCGGTCTGCTGGAGGACCGTCCGCCCCTGCGGCGCTTCTACGCCCGGCGGGCGTGGCGGCTGGTGCCGCCGCTGCTCGTGCTGGTGGCCGGTGTCGTGGTGGTGACGCTGCTGCTCGACCCGCTCGGGGACCGCGACCAGCTCGGGTGGACGGTGCTGTGGGCGCTGACGTGGACCGGCAACCTGCCGTTCGGGCACGCGAGCGATGCGACGTTCCACCTGTGGACGCTGGCGACCGAGGAGCAGTTCTACCTCGTCTGGCCCGCGACTCTGCTGCTGCTCGGCCGGCGCCGGGGTCTCCTGCTGGCCGCCGCGGCCACGGCTGCAGCCTGCCTCGTCACCACCTGGTGGCTGGCGGAGGACCCCGACCTGGCCTACGCGCTGCCGACCAGCTGGGCGGTCTGCTTCGTGGTCGGTGCGGGCGTGCGGTTGCACCGCGACCGGCTCGTCGTACCGGCCTGGGCGGCACCGGCCGCCCTCGCCGCGATCGGGGTCCTCGGTGTGGTTCCCTTGCGGGGACACGCGCTGACCTACCTGGCAGGAGGCCCGACCATCGCTGCGCTCACCGGGGTGCTGATCCTGGCCTGGCGCCACTGGACCACGGTCACCGGCCCCCTGCGTGCCGTCGTCTGGCTCGGCACCGTCTCGTACGCCGCCTACCTCTGGAACTACCCGCTCTCGCTGTGGCTGCCCGCGCTGCCCGCGGTGGTCCTGACGCTGGTCGCCGCCGCGCTGTCGTGGCGGTACGTCGAGGCGCCGCTCGCGCGTCGCCACCAGCGACGGGTGCTGGTGACGACTGCATGAGCACGGTTCAACGCTGGCTGCCCGACGCCGCACTGGGCCTGACCGTCGCGTTCCTCGGGGTGTTCGAGGTGTTCGCGACCGATCGGTCGGACTTCCGGTGGGCCGACCCCCGCCACCTGGTGCTCGTCTCGCTCGCGATCGGGGTCGCCGTCGCCTGCAGCAGGTGGGCTCCGGCGGTGGGGCTGGTCCTGGTCTGGGTCGTGTGCCTGCTCCAGGTGGAGAGCGACACCCCGATCCTGCTCACCGAGCTCGCGATCGCGATCGTCGCGTTCGGCACCGCCCGGTGGGGCCGAGTCACCACCGTGATCTGCAGCGCGCTCTCGATCCCCCTGGCCGCCGCGGCGGCGGTGATCTTCGTCGGCAACGGCGGCATCGTCCGGGTGCTCGAGCTCGCCGGCGTGACGGCCTTCATCCAGGACGCCTACACCCACGGGGACCGCTGGCAGGTCGGAGCAGCGGTCGCCGGACTGGCCGCCCTCGGCGTGCCCTGGCTGACGGGCCTGGCGTTCCGGTTCTCCGACCGGGCCCGGTTCTCCCAGGTCTCCCAGGTCGCCGCCGAGGTCCGTCGTGACGAGGCCGAGGAGATCGCGCGGTTGCGCGAGGAGCAGGCCAAGCTGGCCCGCGACGTGCACGATGTCGTCGGGCACTCGCTGGCGGTGATCCTGGCGCAGTCGGAGTCCGCGCAGTACCTCAAGGACGCCGACACCGAGGCGCTCAAGAAGACCATGGACAACATCGCGACCACGGCCCGCAGCTCGCTCGACGACATCCGGCAGGTGCTGGCCTCGACCAGCGGCACCGCCGGCCCCCGGCCGGGCAGCACCGACCTCGACAGCCTGGTCGCGGGCGTGCGGGCCAGCGGCCACGAGGTGCTCTCCACGGAGTTCGGCACCCCGCAGCCGCTGCCGCCCGAGCTCGCCACCGTCGCGTTCCGGGTGCTCCAGGAGATGCTCACCAACGCGCTCAAGCACGGTCAGCGCGACGCGCCCGTGCGGGTGGAGCGACACTGGGAGGGAGAGTTGAGGATCGAGGTGCAGAACGTGGTCGAGCCGGAGACCCCCCAGACCCTGGAGACCCAACCGATCGTGGTCACCCCCGCCCCCGTCCCGCCGTCCGGCGGCGGTCAGGGCCTCGACGGGATGCGCCGCCGGCTCGAGTCAGTGGGTGGTCGCCTCGACGTACGGCGGCGCAGCGACCCGCCGACGTTCACGGCAACGGCGTGGCTGCCGGTGCGCAGCCGGTGACCGTGCAGGAACCCACGATCCGGGTGCTGCTGGTGGACGACCAGGAGCTGTTCCGCGAGGGCGTGCGCGTGATCATCGACGCCCAGGGCGGCATGGAGGTCGTCGGTGCGGCGGCCGACGGGCTCGAGGCCGTCGGGCTGGTCGACGAGCTCGAGCCGGACGTGGTGCTGATGGACATCCGGATGCCCGAGATGGACGGGGTCGAGGCGACCCGGCAGATCTTCCTGCCCGACCGTGCCGCGCGCCGCGAGCGGCCGGTGCGCGTGGTCGTGCTGACCACGTTCAACCTCGACGACCGGGCCGCGACGGCGATCCGGTACGGCGCCAGCGGCTTCCTGCTCAAGGGCACCACCCCGGTGATGCTCGCCGACGCGATCCGCACCGTGCACGCGGGCAACGCGGTGCTGGCACCCCAGGACCTCTCCACGCTGCTCGACGGGCAGTTCCGCACCCAGGCCCCCACACCGCCGGCGTACCTCACGCTCACCGAAAAGGAGCGCGAGGTGTTCACCGCGGTCTCGCGGGGGCTGTCCAACACCGAGATCGCGGGGCTGGTCTTCGCCAGCGAGTCGACGGTCAAGACGCACGTGGGCGCGATCCTGCGCAAGCTCGGGCTGCGCGACCGGGTGCAGATCGTCGTGTTCGCGCACGAGCACGGCCTGGTCGCGCCCGGCGGTCCTCTCGGCGGGTCGGGTTCGGGGGCCTGAGCAAGAATGTGGTAGCCGCGGCCGCGCCGGCCCCGGCTCCGCGATCTCTCGGGACCCCCACATGCACTCGATCGACCAGCAGCGACGGCACTTCGTCGTCGTCGCGCCGCTGACGCTGGCGGCGCTGGCGGTCTTCGCCGTGCTGCTCCAGCCGGCGCTGGTCACCCCGGACGTGCGCCAGCTCACCAGCGGGTTCGGGCTGATCCTCAGCGGGGTGTTCCTCTCAATCTCGTGCTGGATGCGCGCGCGGCGCACGATCGGCCGTCGCCGTCGTTCGTGGTTGCTGATCATGGCGGGCGCGCTCGTCGCGATCAGCGGCAACGTGTGGGCCACCGCGATCGGCTCGGACCCGGTGACGTCCCCGAGCGCGTTCAGCGACCTCACGATCACGATCGCTCTCGGGCTGTGCATCGCCGGGGTGCTGGGCTTCCCGAGCGTCCGCCGCCGCGGTGTCGACCTCGTGGTGATCAGCCTCGACGGCCTGGTCGTCGGCGGCGCCGTGCTGATCATCGCCTCCACGCTGGTCTACGACGAGCTCCTCGACCAGACGCGCGGGGGGCTCACCTCCGAGCTCGCCACGCTGCTGATCCCGGTGCTCGACGTGGTGCTGGTGGTCGTCGGAATCCTGCTGATGTTGCGCGCGAACGGCTCGGACCGCCGGGCGCTCGCCCTGCTCGCGTTGGGCTTCCTCGCCTATGCCCTCGCGGACCTGCCGTTCGCGGTCCTCGTCGCGCAGGACGACTTCTCGTTCGGCACCCCCCTCGACCTCGGCTGGATGGTCGGCTACGCCCTGCTCGCCCTGGCGGCCTGGTACCCGAGCACCGAGGTCGACGTGCCAGAGGGGTCCGGGGCCGCCACCGACGTCCGCGACACCGCGTTCGTCTACTTCGTGCTCATGCTCGCGGCAGCCGTCCAGGTGCTCTTCGGCGGCGACGAGCGGCTCGCGCCCCCGACGGCGGTGCTGTGGCTCCTGGTCGCCTCGTCGGCAGCCGGTCGCCAGATCGTCCTGACCCGGGACAACAACGCCCTGCGCCGCGGGCTCGAGCGGCGGGTGCGCGAGCAGACCGCTGACCTGCGCCGGCTGGCGCGCCAGACCGAGGTGCTGCTGACATCGGTGGGCGACGGCATCTACGGCGTCGACGCCGAGGGCCGGATCACGTTCGTCAACCCGTCGGGTGCGCACGCCTTGGGGTACGCCGCCGACGACCTCCTCGGGCGCGCGGCCCACGACACGTTCCACGCCCCGGCCGACGACGAGACGCCGTACCCCTATGCGGGCTGCTACATCGCCGAGGCGATCGACTCGGGCATGAGCACCCTGGCCGAGGAGGACCGCTACCTCCGGGCCGACGGGTCGGCGTTCCCGGTGGAGATCACCGCGAGCCCGCAGGTCGAGGGCCCGCCCGGCAGCCAGACGGTCCGTGGCGCGGTGGTCGTGTTCCGCGACGTGACCGAGCGCCGTGAGGTCGATCGGATGAAGAACGAGTTCATCTCGGTGGTCAGCCACGAGCTGCGCACCCCGCTCACCTCGATCCGGGGCTCCCTCGGGCTGCTGGCCAGCGGCAAGCTCGGCGAGCTGTCCCCCCGCGCCCGGTCGATGGCCACGATCGCGCTCGAGAGCAGCGAGCGGCTCACCCGGCTCATCAACGACATCTTGGACCTCGAGCGCATCGAGTCCGGCAAGCGGACCATGGACATCCGGCCGATCCCCGCCGAGGAGCTGCTCTCCCGCGCGGTGACCGAGATGGCCGGCCAGGCGCAGACGACCGGCGTCCGGCTCGAGGTGGGGCCGAGCCCGGGGCTGGTGCTCGCCGACCCGGACCGGATCGTGCAGACGCTCGCCAACCTGCTCAACAACGCGATCAAGTTCTCGACCGGCGGTCAGCGCGTCGTCCTGGACGCGGCGAGCCACGACGGTGAGGTCGTCTTCCGGGTCCGTGACGAGGGCCGGGGCATCCCGGCCGACAAGCTGGAGTCCATCTTCCAGCGGTTCGAGCAGGTCGACTCCTCCGACGCCCGCCAGAAGGGCGGCACCGGCCTGGGGCTGGCGATCTGCCGCGGGATCGTCGAGGGCCACGGCGGACGGATCTGGGCCGAGAGCGACCCGGGCCACGGCACGACCGTGCTGTTCACGCTGCCGGCCGCCACGCGGAAGGCGCCCGGCCACCACCCGGCACCGGCACGCGCGACCGGTGGGACGGGCCGCCGTACGGGCTGGCGCAAGGCCGCGGAGACGGTGCTGCTCGTCGAGGACGACGACGACCTGGCCCACGTGCTCACGACCTTGCTCACCGGCCGTGCGCTCACCGTCGTGCACGCGTCCGGTGCGTCCGAGGCGGTGCGGCTCGCCCGCGAGGCGCGGCCCCGGGTCATCGTGCTCGACCTGGAGCTGGGCGAGGGCAGCGGGTACGACGTCGTCAGCCAGCTGCGCGAGGACCCGGCGACCGCCGGCCTCGACCTGATCGTCTACAGCGCCTCCGACGTCGAGCCGGGCGAGCGCCCGCGGCTCACGTTGGGCCGCACCGACTTCGTCACCAAGGGCCGGGTCGACCCCGCCGGCCTCGAGGACCGGGTCCTCGAGCGTCTCGAAGCTCCCCAGCCACCAGGAGGAAGCACCGCGTGACCACCCCCTCCCTGCAGGAGGCCGGTCCGGCCGGGCGCCTGCTCGACATCACCGTGCGCACTGCCGCCGGGCGCGGCCGCACCCGACTCTCCGCGTTCGACCGCGCCCTGGTGGAGGCCGGCGTCGCGGACTACAACCTGATCCCGCTCTCCTCGGTGATCCCGCCGCGGAGCACCGTCACCCGCGGCGGTGGCCGGGTCGTCGGGGGACACGGCGACCGGCTCTACTGCGTGGAGTCCCTTGCGTACGCCGAGCGCCCCGGCGAGGAGGTCGCCGCCGGCCTCGGCTGGGTGATCCACCCCGAGATCGGCGGTCTCTTCGTCGAGCACACGGGACCCACCGCGCTGGTCGTCGAGGACCAGATCCGGCTCAGCCTCGGCGACATGGCCGAGGCCCGCGGCGTGGACTTCGGTCCGGTCCACAGCGCGGTGGCCGTCGCCCGCTGCGAGGACCGACCGGTCTGCGCGCTCACGATCGCGGCGTACGCCGTCGCCGGCTGGAGCACCCCGTGAACCACCCGGCGAGCACGAGCATCGAGGTCACCGTCGAGTCGGCCCTCGACCCGGAGACGGCCGAGACCTACTACGCGCTCTACCGCGAGACGTTCGGCGACCTCGAGACCCAGGCCGTGGCCCGCCAGCTCCTGCACCGCCAGGAGTTCCTCGAGGAGATGCACGACCCCCGGGTCGACAAGTACGTCGCGCGGGACGACCGTGGCGCGGCCATCGGGCTCTCGACGCTGACCCACCACCTCGAGACCGTCCCGTGGATCAGCCCGGCGTACTTCCACCACCACTTCCCCGAGCACGCCGCGCGCGACGCGATCTACTACATCGGGTTCACGCTCGTGCAGCATGCGCACCGGCGCAGCCATGTGTTCCAGGCGATGATCGACCGGATGGGGACGGTGCTGGCCGAGGCCCAGGCGGTCGTCGGCTGGGACATCTGCGCCCACAACGACGAAGGCTTCGCGTTCGGCGAGCACGCGGCCCGGGTGCTCGGGCGCTCCGGCGAAGTCACCGTCCGACCGGTGGATCGGCAGACCTACTATCTGGGTACGTTCCACCCATCGGGCCCGACCGAGGGCGCTGAGGAGACGTGATGCCCATGCCGACCGTGCTGGTCGTCGACGACGACGACTCGATCCGCGAGATCACCCAGATGGCGCTCGAGGTCGTCGCCGGCTGGGAGGTGATCGCGGTCGACGGCGGTGCCCGGGCGATCGCCGCCGCGAAGGAGCACCACCCCGATGCCGTGCTGCTCGACCTGATGATGCCCGACGTCGACGGCCGAGCGACCTTCCAAGCGCTGCAGGCCGACGCCAGCACCCGCGACATCCCGGTGGTGCTCCTGACCGCCAAGCTCCAGGTCGGCAGCACCCAGGAGTGGGACGACCTCGCCGTCGCCGGCGTGATCGCCAAGCCCTTCAGCCCGATGACGCTCGGCGACGAGGTCGCGGCGATGGTCGGCTGGACGACCTCGGACTGAGCCGGCTCGGGACGGGGTGCTCAGAACCCGAGGCGGCCGGGCCGGTCGCCGCGCACGACCTCGCCCTTCTGCTGCGCGGTCGAGCGGAGCTCGGCCTGGAAGGCGCGCATCTTCTCCTGCAGGCCCGCGTCCGAGGCGGCCAGGATGCGTACGGCGAGCAGGCCGGCGTTGCGGGCCCCGCCGACCGCGACCGTGGCGACCGGCACGCCGGCCGGCATCTGCACGATCGAGAGCAGCGAGTCCAGCCCGTCGAGGTTCTTCAGCGGCACCGGCACCCCGACCACCGGCAGCGGGGTGACCGCGGCGAGCATGCCCGGCAGGTGCGCGGCTCCCCCGGCGCCCGCGATGATCACCGCGAGACCACGGTCCGCCGCCTCGCGGCCGTAGGCCAGCATCTCCTCGGGCATCCGGTGTGCGGAGACCACGTCGGCCTCGTAGGCGATGTCGAACTCCGCGAGCGCCTCCGCCGCGGCCTTCATCACCGGCCAGTCGGAGTCCGACCCCATCACGATCCCGACACGTGCGTCCGTCATGTCACTCACTACTCACTCTCGTTGCCCAGGTCGCCCCGGAACCACGCGGCGGCGTGCCGCGCCCGCTCCAGGCAGTCGTCGAGGTCGTCGCCGTAGGCGTTCACGTGGCCGACCTTGCGGCCCGGCCGCAGCTCCTTGCCGTACAGGTGCACCCGCAGCATCGGGTCGCGCGCGAGCGCGTGCGGGTAGCCGTCGTACAGCCGGCCGATCGTGGGGTCGTCGCTCCCGAGGATGTTGACCATCACCGTCCACCGCGCCCGCGGGGCGGGCGAGCCGAGCGGCAGGTCCATCACCGCGCGCAGGTGGTTCTCGAACTGCGAGGTCACCGCCCCGTCCTGGGTCCAGTGGCCGGTGTTGTGCGGGCGCATCGCGAGCTCGTTGACCAGCACCCGCCCGTCACGGGTCTCGAAGAGCTCGACGGCTAGCACGCCGGTGACGTCGAGGGCGCCCGCGACGCGCAGCGCGATCTCCTGCGCCTCGCCGGCCAGGCCCGGGTCGAGATCGGGCGCCGGGGCGATCACCTCGCGGCAGACGCCGTCGACCTGGGTGGACGCGACGACGGGGTACGCCGCGGCCTGGCCGCTGGGCGCGCGCACCACGAGGGCGGACAGCTCACGGCGGAACTCGACGAGCTCCTCGGCGAGCAGCCGCACCTCGGCCTCGGCGGCGGCACGGAACGGCTCCTCGCAGTCGCCCGAGGAGCGCACGAACCACACCCCCTTGCCGTCGTACCCTCCGCGCGAGGTCTTGAGGACGCACGGGAAGCCGAAGGCCTCCACGTCGGCGACGGTCCTGACGACCGCGTTGCGCGGGCACGGCACGCCGAGCTCGGCCAGGCGCTCTCGCATGACCGCCTTGTCCTGGGCGTGCACGAGCGCGTGCGGGCCCGGGCGGACGGCGATCCCGTCCTCCTCGAGGGCGTGCAGGTGCTCGGTGGGGACGTGCTCGTGGTCGAAGGTCACCACCGGGCACCCGGCGGTGACCGTGCGCAACGTGTCCAGGTCGCGGTAGTCCCCGACGAGGTGGTCGGGGATCACCTGGGCGGCCGAGACGCCCTCGCCCTCGGCGAGCAGACGCAGCGGGAGGCCGAGAGCGTTGGCGGGCGCGGCCATCATCCTGGCCAGCTGACCGCCGCCGATCACGGCGAGGGTCGGAGCGGGGCTGGGCACGCCGGAACTCTAGACGAACGGCGTCAGCCGGAGTGGTCCTCGGTCTCGAACCGCAGGCCCTCGCCGCGGATCGTGGTGATCAGGCGCGGGTGCCGGCTGTCGTCGCCGAGCTTGCGCCGCACCCAGCCCAGGTGCACGTCGATGGTCTTCGACGAGGTCCAGAACGTCGTGTGCCAGACCTCACGCATCAGGTCGTCTCGGCTCACGATCTCACCGGCGCGCTCCATCAGCGCATAGACCAGGTCGAACTCCTTGCGGGACAGCACGATCTCCTTGGATCCACGCCAGGTCCGCCGCGAGACCGGATCGAGCCGGATGTCCTGCACCTCGATCACCTTCCCACCGTAGGAAGGTGGGGAGCCCGCGGTGGGGTAATAGCGGAATTTTACTTTGGGCCGCGACCGGTCAGGACCGGCGAACCGCCACCGGCTCCACGATCCCGAACCCGCGCACCGGGCGAGCGGGCAACGGCCGGGTCTCGAACTCGTCCTCCGGCAGCAGCAGGGCGGTGGCCGAGTCGATGATGATCCGGTTGCGGCGGGCGACCGCCGTCAGGCGCGCGGCGAGGTTGACCGGAGGGCCGAACACGTCGCCCAGCCGCATCACCACCGAGCCGCTGGCCAGGCCGAGGCGTACGTCGGGCATCCGGGAGTCGCGGCCGACGACGTTGATGATCCCCTCGGCGGTGTCGTAGGCGCGCACGGGATCGTCGTTCACGAACAGCACCGAGTCACCGATGCTCTTGATGACCCGGCCACGCTGGGAGGCCACCACGTCGGAGCAGCGGGACTCGAACAGCTCGACCAGGTCCCCGATGCGCTCCTCACTGAGGCGGTTGGAGAGCGCGGTGAAGCTGACGATGTCGGCGAAGCCCACCGTGAGCTGGACCGTGTTGAGGTCCTCCTCGTTGGCACGCAGAGCCTCGACGCGCGCGACCGCGGCCGCGAGGTGGCGCCGCCAGACGTAGACGAGCAGCTCCTCGAAGGGCTGGTTGATCTCGTCGATGAGCCGGATCGCGGAGCCGAGCCGGCTGCCGGTGGCTTCGTCGCCGGCCTCGAGCTCCTCGACGCGGTGGACGAGCGTGGCCACCTCCCAGTCGGCGAGCCGCGCCATCGTCTGACCGACCGCCCGGGTGAGGTTGACCGCCATGTCGAAGTCGATGGCGCCCGAGGCGACCACCCCGAGCAGCGTGGAGAGCGCGTCGGCGTCGGCGTCGGTGAAGGCCGTCTCGAGCCCGTGCTCGGGGAAGCCGAGGGCGCGCCACAGCCGCCGGGCCTCGGCGACGGTCACGCCGGTGCGTGCGGCGACCTCCTGGGCGTTGAAGGCGGGGTTCTCACCGAGGATCGCCCGTTCCAGGTCCTCGGAGCTCGGCGCCGGGTCGGCGCCGGGCCCGGGGCCGTCAGGTTCCGTCATGTCCCGCCGTGGGGTTGTTGACGCTCTGGAGCATCGCGTTGACCTTGCGCTGGGTCTCCTCGACCCGCGGGATGTCGTGCAGCCGGATCTGCCCGTGCTCGCTGGCGTCGGAGATGATCAGGGTGCCGCAGCCGAGCATCCGGTCGATCAGCCCGAACTCGTAGGCGATGTCACTGATCCGGGCGAGCGGCATGTCGTGGCCGCGGCGCACCAGCACCCCGCTGCGGGTGATCAGCCGCCGGTTGGTGAACGTGTAGCTGGCGGTCGCCCAGATGATCACCGGGCGGAGCACGAACCAGATCGCGGCGAGCGCGACCAGCGCCCAGATCACCAGCGTGACCGTGCCGTTGTCGACCTTGACCTGCGCGAACGTGCCGATCGCGAGCAGGACGACGAGCACCAGCAGCGGGAGGATCAGTGCCTTGACGTGCGTGCGGGTGTCGACGACGACGGTCTCACCCTCGTTGAGCAGCTTGTGAGAGATGGCCACGGGCCGATCATGTCACTGATCGGCGCCGGAAGTGGCGGAGCGCACATGGACCACGTCGCCGGCCCCGACGACGGCGTCGCCCTCGGCGGTCCGGACGACCAGCCGCCCCGCGTCGTCGATGCCGGTGGCGCGGCCGGTCAGCACGCTGCCACCCGGCAGGTCGACCCGCACGTCACGCCCGACGGTGACACAGGCGGCGGCGTACGACGCGCGCAGCCGGCCGGTCGCGTCGACGCCACCGGTCTGCCAGACGCCGTAGGCCTCGTCCAGCGAGCGGAGCAGCTCGACGAGCAGGTGGGTGCGGTCGGGGGCACTCCCGGACTCGAGCGCCAGCGAGGTGGCGGTGGGCACGGGCAGCTCGTCGGCGGTGAGGCTGACGTTGAGCCCGACCCCGATGACGGCCGCGGGGCCGGCGGGGGTCTCGACCCGCTCGACGAGGATGCCCACGAGCTTGCGGTCGCCGATCAGCACGTCGTTGGGCCACTTGACGCCCGCGTCGTACCCCTCGGCCCGCAGGGTCTTGGCCACCGTGTGCCCGGTGAGCAGCGGCAGCCACGGCCAGTCGGCCGCGGGCACCGTCGGACGGACCAGCAGGGAGAACGTGAGCGACGAGCGTGGGGGCGTCTCCCACGAGCGGTCGAGACGCCCACGACCCGCGGTCTGGTGCTCGGCCACCACGACCAGGCCCTCGTCCGCGCCCGCCCGGGCGCGCTCGGCGGCGACCGCGTTCGTCGACGTCGCGGTCTCGAGGACCTCCACCACGAGATCGGGGGCCAGCCGCGCGAGCGGGGCCGGATCGAGTGATGAGCGTCGCACCGGGTCTGTGGTCACGGGCACTACATTGACCCACGGTCCCAACCCCCCGCCACCGAGGAGCCCCGGACAGATGGCACAGCCGACGTCAGAGACAGCGAGCACGCCCGACTCCCCCGACATCCACACGACGGCGGGCAAGATCGCCGACCTGGACCGCAGGCTCGACGAGGCGGTGCACGCCGGCTCGGCGAAGGCCGTCGAGAAGCAGCACGCCAAGGGGCGCAAGACCGCACGGGAGCGGATCGGGATGCTGTTCGACGAGGGCTCCTTCGTCGAGCTCGACGAGCTCGCCCGGCACCGGTCGACGGCGTTCGGCCTGGAGAAGAACCGGCCCTACGGCGACGGCGTCATCACCGGCTACGGCACCGTCGACGGCCGCCAGGTGTGCGTGTTCTCCCAGGACTTCACGGTCTTCGGCGGGTCGCTGGGCGAGGTCTACGGCGAGAAGATCACCAAGGTCATGGACCTCGCGATCAAGACCGGCTGCCCGATCATCGGCATCAACGAGGGCGCCGGTGCGCGGATCCAGGAGGGCGTGGTCTCGCTCGGCCTGTACGGCGAGATCTTCCGCCGCAACGTGCACGCCTCGGGCGTCATCCCGCAGATCAGCCTGATCATGGGCTCCTGCGCCGGCGGGCACGTCTACTCCCCCGCGGTCACCGACTTCACCGTGATGGTCGACGGCACCTCCAACATGTTCATCACCGGGCCCGACGTCATCAAGACCGTCACCGGCGAGGACGTCTCGATGGAGGACCTGGGCGGTGCGCGCACCCACAACACCAAGTCCGGCAACGCCCACTACCTCGGCTCGGACGAGGAGGACGCGATCGAGTACGTCAAGGCGCTGCTGTCCTACCTGCCGCAGAACAACCTCGACGAGGTCCCGGCGTACGACGATGCCGCGGACACCGAGTTCACCGACCTCGACCGCACCCTCGACACGATCATCCCGGACTCCCCCAACCAGCCCTACGACATGCACGAGGTCATCCGCGCCTCGCTCGACGACCAGGAGTTCCTCGAGGTCCAGGAGCTGTTCGCGCCCAACATCGTGGTCGGCTTCGGCCGGGTCGAGGGCCACTCCGTGGGCGTGGTGGCCAACCAGCCGATGCAGTTCGCCGGCACGCTCGACATCGACGCCTCGGAGAAGGCCGCCCGGTTCGTGCGGTTCTGCGACGCGTTCAACATCCCCGTGCTGACGTTCGTCGACGTCCCGGGCTTCCTGCCCGGCACCGACCAGGAGTGGAACGGCATCATCCGCCGCGGCGCGA
Source organism: Nocardia sp. 149-1B (assembly GCF_057747975.1). Taxonomy (NCBI): domain Bacteria; kingdom Bacillati; phylum Actinomycetota; class Actinomycetes; order Mycobacteriales; family Nocardiaceae; genus Nocardia; species Nocardia sp. 149-1B. Next base: position 1,242,488 of record NZ_CM173233.1, on the reverse strand, counting down.
AGCTCATCTACGCCTACGCCGAGGCGACGGTCCCGTTGATCACGGTCATCACCCGCAAGGCCTACGGCGGCGCCTACGACGTGATGGGCTCCAAGCACCTCGGCGCCGACATCAACGTCGCCTGGCCCACCGCCCAGATCGCGGTGATGGGCGCACAGGGCGCGGCGAACATCGTCTACCGCAAGGAGCTGGCGGCGATCGAGGCCGAGGGCGGCTCCCCCGAGATGGTCGAGTCGCGCCGGGCGGAGCTCATCGACGAGTACGAGATGACGCTGGCCAACCCCTACATCGCGGCCGAGCGCGGCTACATCGACGCCGTCATCACCCCCCACGAGACCCGCCTCGAGATCGTCCGCGCCCTCCGCCTCCTGCGCTCCAAGCGGGAGTCATTGCCCGCGAAGAAGCATGGAAATATCCCCCTCTAGAAGACACACCCGCACCCCGGGAAGTGCGCCGAGTCGGCGCCAGTAGCTGAGGGGAGCACCAGCACCCCGGGCAGTGCGCCGAGTCGGCGCCGCGCAAACCGCAAGACGAAAGGCAAACGGTGAGCGAAGAGATGGGCAAGACCACCGCAAGCGCCGAGCGTACGGAGACCACACACGCCGACCCGACCACCGCAACGCACGAGCCCACGGCGACCACGAACATCGACCCAGCCTCCGACACCACCACCACCCAGCCACCCCTCCTCCGCATCGTGAAGGGCGACACGACGCCGGAGGAGGTGGCGGCGCTGGTGGCGGTGTTCGCGGCACTGCGCACCGACGAGCCGCCGGCACGCAGGCCGACGCCCGCGTGGGCGGCGCCGCACCGCAAGGTCCGCCGTACGCTCCCCCACGGCCCGGGCGGGTGGCGCGCGAGCGCCCTGCCGCGCTGACCCGCCCACCCTGCGGGGTGGAGTTGGCGAAGAACGCCGCATCGCCTGGTCCAGACCACTAGGCTCGCGAATTGGGCGAATCTTTGAGGTTTACCGGGTGGCGTCTTGAGGTGCGTTCCCGAGACTGGTTCAACCAGCACACCGGGCGGGCCGCGGACGCGGCCCGTGCGCGACGGGAGACGACAGGCGTGAACGCGACCAACATGGGCAGCACGGGGCCAGAGGGCTGGCCGCCGGGCTACGCGCCGGCGACCGATGAGCGCCCCTACGTCCGCACCGCCGACCCGGGTCTCGCGGCCTACGAGCCACAGTTCCTCGGCGAGGTCGACGAGCTGCCGACGTACCGGCCCACGGTGGGCTGCATCATCCCCGCCTACAACGAGGCCGAGACGATCGCGGGCGTGCTGGACTCGCTGCTCCAGCAGACCCGGATCCCCGACGCCATCCACGTGGTGATCAACAACACCAGCGACGACTCCGTCGAGATCGCCAGCCACTACGCCGGACCCCAGACGCGGATGACCGCCACCGGTGAGCAGAGCACGGTCATCTACGTCCACGACATCGGCAAGAACCCCGACAAGAAGGTCGGCGCGCTCAACTACGGCTACTCCCTCGTCGAGACGATGGACTACCTCCTCGGCGTCGACGGCGACACCACGCCCGAGCCGGACGCCGTGCAGCACCTGGTCGAGGAGATCGCCAGCGACGACCGCATCGGCGGCATCTCGGCGATCTACTCGATCGACGACAGCGCGCTCGACGGGTGGATGTCGAAGTTCCTCATCGCCGGGCAGCGCGCGCAGTTCTCGGCGTTCAACATGCAGAACCTGCTCAAGGGCCGCAACATGGCGGTCCTCGGCGGACAGTTCTCGATCTTCTCCACCCAGGCGCTGCGCGACGTGATGCGCGACAGTCACCAGCGCACCCCGTGGGTCAACGACAGCGAGGTCGAGGACTCCCTGCTGTCGCTGCAGATCAAGAGCGCCGGCTACCTCACGAAGATCAGCGCCCGCGCTCGCGCCCACGTGGGCGGCATGACCACGCTGCGCTCGCTGGACGCCCAGCAGGTGAAGTGGAACTTCGGTGCCATCGACCTGATGTGGCCCGGTCAGCGCGGCGACACGAAGGGCCAGCCCTTCCACCCCAACCTGCGGCTGCGCTGGTTCGAGCACATGTCGATGATCATCAACATCACGACCCGCACGCTGTTCGTGCTGCTGCTCGCGGGCTCGCTGAACATCTCGGCGTTCGTGTTCAGCCCGTGGTGGTTGCTCCCGCCGCTCGCCGCGGTCTGGCTGAACTTCCGGGTCGCCCGGTCGATGGCGTTCGCCAACCGCCGGGACTATCTCTTCGCGCTGCTGATCTTCCCTGCCGAGCTCTACATGCTGATCCGGATGGGGCACTTCCTCCGGGCCTGGCTGAAGTTCTTCAGCCGCCAGCAGACCGACAACTGGGCCGCCCAGGCGAAGGCAGAGCGCGGCAAGGGCATCGCGTGGATGTACCCGTTCGTCGCGTTCGTCGTCATCTTCGTCGCGTTCTACGCGGTCTGGTCGCAGCTGCTCTCCATCCCGCTACGGTCCGACATCCTCGCCGTCGTGTGGCCGATCCTCGGCGTGATCACCGTCCTCCAGACCGCCTGGATGATCATCAAGTCCCTGAAGCGCTACCGCGGCTTCAAGGCCTGACGCTCCCGTTCTCGACCTTCCCCGACCTTCAGGAGAACCGATGTCCCGCACCCGCTCGCGCCTGTTCCCGGCCCTGGCCGGCCTCGCCACCGCGGCGGTCCTGCTCAGCGGCTGCTCGGCGTTCGACGGGCTCACCGGCTCCGACGACCCCAGCAAGACGCCGTCCGCGGCACCCACGGCCACGGAGACGCCGTACGACTCGCAGTTCACCCGCGACGGCACGTTCCAGTCCCACATCGACGTCAACGGCGTCGACTTCGTCTACACGCTCTACCCGACGAAGTCCACGCCGCGTACCAACGAGTGGTACCCCAAGGGCAACAAGTACTTCTCGTTCACCTTCCAGGCCTACGACCTGGACCGGACCCTGCGCGACAAGTTCGAGACCAAGCGCAAGGTCTACCTCGACCACATCACCGTCACCTCGGAGACCAAGACCAGCGACGGCGGGGCGGTGCAGCACCCCTACGAGCTCGACGCCGTCGCCAAGAACATCACCTTCGACCCCGAGCCGGTCACCACCAAGTACGGGATGATCATCACCTCGCCGAAGGGTGCCTTCGAGCTGCGCAACCAGCGGATCAAGGGCACCTCCTCCGACACCGTCGGCATCAACCTGCTGTTCACCGCCACCGTGTGGGTCCAAGACAGCCCCGGCTCCACGCGGTTCACCAAGAAGGTGATCCGCCAGAAGGTGCCGATCGCGATCTTCAAGAGCGACAAGCCCACCCAGGCCCAGTCCATCCCGGTCGACGCCAACTGACTAGGGCGCCTGAGCCGAGCCTGCGAGGCTCAGGAAGCACGCGCTGGGTCGAGTAGCCGCGCGACCGGCGAAGGAGGTCGCGACCGGCGTATCGAGACCCCAGTCAGCTCAGAGGTCTCGATACGCTCGACCGACGGCCCGGTCCTCAGGCGGACTCGGCGAGCCGGTAGCCGACACCCCGGACGGTCTCGATGTAGCGAGGCGTGGCCGCGTCGTCACCGATCTTGCGACGCAGGTTGGCGATGTGCACCTCGACCGAGCGCTTGTCGGCCTCGTTGACGAAGTACGACGTGACGTACTGCTGTCCGCGCATCGTCAGCACCAGGTCGGCCTTGCTGCGCACCCGGCGCCCCGTGCTCAGGAGCGAGGCGAGCAGGTCGAACTCCGTGCGGGTGAGGTCGACGGCTCCGCCGTTGACCGTGACGACCCGGGTCTCGGCGTTCAACGCGAGGCCGTTGAACCGGACCCAACCGCCCTGCTGGGCGGGCGCACCGTGCGCCTCGGCGACGTGCTGCTGGGGCATCGGAGCCGGCGGCTGCTGGGGGTAGGCCTGCGGCACCGGTGGCTGCACGTACGCCGGCGGGTACTGCTGCGGCGGCTGCTGGTACGTCGGCTCCGGGTACTGCTGCGGCGGATACACCGGCTGCGGGGCCGGCGGGGCGACCGGCTGCTGAGGCGCGGGTGCGGGCTGCTGCGGTGCCGGCTGCTGGACAGGCTGCTGGGGAGCGGGCTGCTGCGGCGCCGGCTGCTGGACCGGCTGCTGCGGTGCGGGCGGCTCCTCGTGGTGCAGCGGCTGCAGGGGCTGGCTGGCGGCGAGGTCGCGGGCCGCGGCGGCCGCCCAGGACTCCTCGTGCGGCTGCTCCTCGACGTGCGGGGGCTCCTCGCCGTCGGCCCAACCGCCAGGCACCTCGAAGCGGGTGCGGGGCCGGCGGAGCATCGAGTCCGCGCGGGCGCGCAGCTCACGGGGGCGGAACGGCTTGACGAGGTAGTCGTCGGCTCCGGCCTCGAAGCCCTGCACGACGTCGATCTCGTCGGCGAGCGCGGTGATCATGATCAGGTAGGTGTTGCTGAACTCGCGCAGCCGCTTGGCCGCCGCGAAGCCGTCCATGCCCGGCATGTTCACGTCGAGCGTGGTGATCAACGGGTTGTGGAGTCGCACCGCCTCGACACCGTCCGGGCCGTTCTCGGTGACCACCGTGCGGAAGCCTGACTGCGTCAGCACTATGTCGATGAGATCGCGAACGTCGGGGTCGTCCTCGATGATGACGGCCACCCATTCGCTGCCCGGCTGCATGGGGCGAATGCTAACAACGGTCGGCGCGTTCCGATCGGCAGACCCGGCGACAGCCACGCGTGGAGTGTCAGATCACGCCTGATCGTTCACCATCCGGACGACACGGACATCGCCAGCGCCCGCGCCGGCCAGAACTGGCCGGCGGGCGGACCGCCGCCACACTCGCCGTCACTCTCCCCCGGCGGCTTGACCCAGACATAGGCGTCGAGGTGCTCCGCGTCCCCGTCCGGCGCCGGCCCGGGGTCGGTGCCGTAGGCACGGTTCGTGGGGTTGCACCAGTTCTCGGTCGATCCGTTCCCGCTGCGGCCGGTGTCGATGATGTAGTGCGCGCCGCCCAGCAACGAGCTGAGCTTCTCGCCGTACGCGCGCTCGTCGTCGTCGGTCTGGTAGTTGGAGACGTTGGTGGCGAAGCCGCGCGCGCGGTCGATGCCCGCCCGCGTCAGCAGTGGCGCGAGCCGGTCGGGCTCGATCCAGTTCGAGTGGCCGCCGTCGATGTACGTCGCCACCCCGGCCGCGGCGAGCCGCGTCACCGCGTCCTTGATCAGCCGCACCCGCTCCTCGCGCCGGTCACACTCGACCGCGGACGCGAGCGCGTCGGGCTCGACCACCGCGACCACCGGCACCGAGACACCGGCCGCGGTGACGGCGTCCGCGATCTCCTGTACCCAGGGGCCGTACTGGTCGGCGGTCAGGCCGCCGCCGGAGAACCCGCCGGTGCAGTCGCGGTCGGGGATCCCGTAGAGCACGAACGTCGGGACCTGGTCGGCCGCCCCGGCCGCCTCGGTGATCTTGGTGACGAACGGCGCCACCGATCCGGGCGGGTACTCCTCAGGCGTCAGCCAGATCCCCTGCGGGGTGTCGGCCAGCCGGGTGAAGACCCGCTCGGCCTCGGCGTCACCCGCGCTCTTCGCCTTGGCGGCGGCCTGCGCCGTGCGGGAGCCGGGGTCGGCGAAGCCCGAGCGCCCGGCGTACGGGTTGGTGGCCTGCGCGTCGGCCGGCCGGTGCGGCTCCCCGCCGCCGTCACTCCCGGAACAGCCCACCAGGCCCAGCAGGGCGACGAGCAGCGGAGCCAGGAGGGAGCGGCGGGGCACCGCGCCATCATGCCTGAGGAGTGGCAGCCTTCCGCCTCCCGGGGGCGAGCAGCGCGGCGAGCGTCGCGACGGCCACCGCAGCGGCTCCGGTCAGCAGCGCGGGGCCGATCGCGCCGTCGTACCCGTGCGGGTCGATGGCGCCGCCGTTGCCGAGGAACACCGCGGTGAGCAGCGCGATGCCGAGGGCGACGCCGAACTCACGGATCGTGGAGTTGGCCGAGCTCGCCATCGCGAAGTCGTCCTCGGGCAGGTCCTCGAGCACGGCGGTCGCCATGGGGGCGAACGTCAGCCCCATGCCGACACCGGCCATCAGCAGCGCGGGGACGAACGACGGGTAGCCCGAACCGGACTCGGTGAGCACCGCGAACCACACCAGCGATCCGGTCTGGAGGACGAGCCCGCTCAGCAGCAGCGCGCGCAGCCCGGTGCGGGGCGCGAGAAGTCCGGCGAGCGGGGCGACCACCATCGGAGCCGCGGTCCAGGGCAGCGTCCGCAGACCGGCCTCGAGCGGGCTGTAGCCCTGCACGACCTGGAGGTACTGCGCGAGCAGGAACACCGTGCCGAACATCCCGATGGTGAAGAACAGCGCGATCACGTTGGCGATCGAGAAGCCGCGGGCCGCGAAGAGCCGCAGCGGGAGCACGGCGTAGGAGCGGCCGCGGGCCCAGGCGACGTACGCCGGGACCAGGAGCGCGGCGGCCACGAGCGGGCCGAGGACGAGCGGGTCCGACCAACCGTCGTCGTTGCCGTGGACGATGCCCCAGATCCCGAGGAACACGGCCCCACCCAGCAGCGCCGCCCCGAACAGGTCCAGCCGCTGCCACGCGCCCCGCGACTCGCGCACCGCCACGAGGAGCAGGGGCGCCGCGACCGCGGCGACCGGCACGTTGAGCCAGAAGATCGCCTGCCAGCTGACCCCCTCGACGACCGCCCCGCCGACGACCGGGCCGAGCGCGACGCCGAGGCCGCTCACACCGCCCCAGATGCCGATCGCCGCCGACCGCATCGCCGGCGGCACGGCGGCCGCCAGCAGCGTCAGCGAGAGCGGCATGATCGCGGCGGCGCCGAGGCCCTGGACCGCCCGTGCCGCGATCAGCGCCTCGGAGGTGGTGCTGAGCGCGGATGCGATCGAGGCGAGGGTGAACACGGTCAGCCCGGCGACCATCATCCGGCGCCGGCCCAGCCGGTCGCCCAGCGTCGCCGCCGGCAGCATGAACGTGGCGAAGGTGAGCGTGTAGGCGTTCATGAACCACGAGAGCTGACCGACGCTGGAGCCGAGGTCGGTCCGGATCACCGGCAGCGCGCTGGTCATCACGAGGTTGTCGAGCGTGGCCATGAACATCGGGAGGGACGCGGCCACGATCGCGAGCCACACCGGCACGCGACGGGACCGAGTTGCGGCGGGTGCGACCGCCACGTCGAGAGCGGACATCCGAGCTCCTAAGTTGTAATTGAATGATTACTAGGGCTCAGACGGTAAGTAATCGACTGATAACATGTCAAGCATGAGTTCACCGAAGGCCACCCGGATGAGCGGCGACGAACGGCGCGAGGCGATCCTCACCGCTGCCACGCGTGCCTTCGCCCGGGGCGGCTACCACGGCACCAGCACCGACGCGGTCGCCCGCGAGGCCGGCGTCTCCCAGCCGTACGTCGTGCGTATGTTCGGGACCAAGCTCGACCTGTTCCTCGAGGTCTTCCAGCGCTCCGCCGACCAGATCAGGTCGGCGTTCGAGAAGGTCCTCGACGCGGGCCCGTTCGACCCCGCGAGCGAGGACGACAAGGCCCGGATGGGCCTCGCCTACGCCGCACTGCTCCACGACCGCCAGTTCTTGCAGGTCCAGATGCACGGGTTCTCCAACGGCGGGGTGCCCGAGATCGCGGCCGCCGCCCGCCGGTGCATGGGCGAGGTGTTCGAGACGATCCAGCGCACGGGGTGGACCGACGACCAGTGCCGCGACTTCGTCGCCTACGGGATGCTGCTCAACGTGATGATCTCGATGGGCGCCCCGGAGCACGTCTCCCCCGGCGACCCGCTCGCGACACTCACCACCTGCTCGTTCGGCGACGACCTCGAGATGCTTCAATCGCCCGGGTGACCACCCTCGTCCTGGCCTCGGCCTCCCCCGCCCGCCTGGCCACCCTGCGCAACGCGGGCCTCGAGCCCACGGTCATCGTCTCGGGCGTCGACGAGTCACAGCTCGACGGCCTGCCGCCGGCGGAGCTGGCGCTGCAGCTGGCCGAGCTGAAGTCAGCCGCCGTCGCCGGGCGCGACGACCTGCCGGCGGGCGCACTCGTGCTGGGCTGCGACTCCGTGCTCGAGCTCGACGGCGCCGCGCTGGGCAAGCCGGCCGATGCCGAGGAGGCCACCGAGCGCTGGCGGGCGATGCGCGGCCGCGCCGGCGTCCTGCTGACCGGCCACTGCCTGACCGACACCGCATCGGGGCGCGTGGCGGCCGCCACGGCCGCGACCACGGTGCGCTTCGCGGAGGTCACCGACGAGGAGATCACGGCGTACGTCGCCACCGGCGAGCCACTGGCCGTAGCCGGGGCCTTCACCGTCGACGGCCTGGGCGGCGCGTTCGTCACCAGCATCGAGGGCGACCACCACAACGTGGTCGGCGTGAGCCTGCCGCTGCTCAGGGAGCTGGTCGCCGAGCTGGGTCACTCCTGGACGGCTCTGTGGAGCGCTCCGGCCGCTCGCTGAGGATGTCGACGCCCTCGGCGTCCACGACCTCCACCGGGAGCTCGCTGAGCTCGAAGACCTGCAACGGGTTGTGCATCAGGTCCGGCAGGTGCACCGGGTTCCTGAAGACCAGCCGGCGGAACAGGTAGAAGCGGGCAACCAGGCCCAGGAACAGGCCGATCACGTTGGCCGAGACGTTGTCCGACCACGGATCGTCCAGGCCGAATGCGTTGCGGCTCAGCCACAGGCAGGCGATCGGGATCGCCATCGTCACGACGTTGATCGCGATGAACGCCGTACGCCCGCCGTCGGCCGACCGTGGCGGGCGGTGCTTGAACACCCAGGTCTTGCTGCCCCGGTAGCTCACGAGCATGCCGACGGTGTTGGCGATGACGTAGCCGAGGTACGGGTGCCCGTCGAGCAGCGCCTTGTGCTCGGTGTTGAACCCGTGCACGAGGAAGTTGAAGATCACGAACGCGACCGCGGTCGCGAGCCCCCCGACCGCGAGGAAGCGGTACGCCTCGGTGAAGAGGCGATGCCACCGGTTCCCCATGGTGACCAGGCTAACCGGTCGATCTGCGCGAAGCGGAAAGGCCGGCACCCGCGCGCCGACCGTAACCCCACCGTCGAACGACCACCCCGAAGAACGATCCCGCGGCCCGCGTGGCGGCGGAGCCGACGCGCGAGACGCGGCCTCGGCCCGCGTGGCGGCGAAGGCGACGCGCGAGACGCGGCCTCGGCCCGCGTGGCGGCGAAGCCGACGCGCGAGACGCGGGCTCGGCTACTCGACCGGCAGGCCCAGCCCCCGGGCGATCAGCATCCGCTGGACCTCCGAGGTCCCCTCCCCGATCTCGAGCACCTTGGCGTCGCGGTAGAACCGCGCCACCGGATACTCCTCCATGAAGCCGTAGCCACCGAAGACCTGCGTGGCGATCCGGGTCGCGGTCACGGCCGACTCGGTGGCGTAGAGCTTCGCGACGGCCGCGGCCTGCTTGAAGTCCTTCATCGAGGCGCCGGCGCCGTCGCGCTGGCTGTCCTTCATCGCGGCGGCGCGGTAGGTGAGCAGCCGGCTCGCGTGCAGCATCACCTCGAGGTCGGCTATCTGGAACGCCACCCCCTGCTTGCGCCCGATCGGGCCGCCGAACGTCTGCCGGTCACCCGCGTACTGCAGGCTCAGGTCGAGGCAGGCCTGGATGCACCCGACCGCGAGGGCCGCGATCGCGACCCGGCCGTCGTCGAGGGTCGCCAGGAACTGCGCATAGCCGCGGCCCCGGTCGCCGAGCAGGTTGGCCTCGGGGACGCGGACGTCCTGGAGGGACAGCGGGTGGGTGTCGGAGGCGTGCCAGCCGAGCTTGTCGTAGGCCTTCTCCGCGACGAATCCGGGAGTGCCGCTCGGCACGATGATCGCGCTGATCTCCGCCGAGCCGTTCTCGCGGGTGCCGGTGCGCGCCGTCACCGTGACCACGCTGGTGAGCTCGGAGCCGGAGTTGGTGATGAACTGCTTGGCGCCGTTGACCACCCACTCCCCGTTCTCGAGGACCGCACGGGTCTTGGTGGCGCCCGCGTCGGAGCCGGCGCCTGGCTCGGTGAGGCCGAAGCCCGCGAGCCGCGCGCCGGAGACCAGGTCGGGCAGCCATTCCTGGCGCTGCTCGTCGCTGCCGTAGGTCAGGATCGGGTTGATGCCGAGCCCGACCGCGGCCTCGAGCGTGATGCCCAGGGACTGGTCGACGCGCCCGACCTCCTCGATCGCGACGCAGAGGCTGGTGAAGTCGCCGTGCTCCCCGGCCCCGCCGTACTCCTCGGGCGCGGTGAGCCCGAACAGGCCGAGCGCACCCATCTTGCGCACGACGTCGACCGGGAAGTGGTGGTCGCGGTCCCACTGCGCCGCGTGCGGCCCGATCTCGGCCTCCGCGAACTCGCGGACGCTGCGGCGGAACTCCTCGTGCTCACGGGACAGCTCGTAGGTCGGCTCGCTCATGGCGGTCACCCTAACCCGATCGGTTAGCGGTTGTTAACCACCTGAGCGGTGATCAGCGGACGACGTGGAAGTTGAAGGCGTTGGTGCCGAGGTGCAGCCGCAGGCCGATCCAGAGCGGCAGCACCATCTCGGCGCCGCGAGCGGTCGACAGGCCCCCGAGGTCGATCACGTCGGTGTGACCCATGGCGAGCAGGAGGCCCGTCACCAGCTGCTTGGCCTCGGTGTCGTCGCCCGACACGAAGACCGACGTGGGCCCGGGGAGCTCGGCGGGCCGCACCATCACGTCGGCGTTCATCGTGTTGAGCGACTTCACGACCCGTGCGGCCGGGAACGCCCGCTGGATCGTCTCGGCCAGGGAGTCGGAGTCCTTGACGAACAGCCGCGGCGGGAAGCCGTGGGAGTGGTCGAGCGGGTTGGCGACGTCGAGCAGCACCTTGCCGGCCAGGTGGTCGGCGCCCGCCAGGGTCAGCACGTCGATGCTCACGTCGCCGCCGGTCGCGTTGACGACGAGCTCGGCGCCGGCGGCCGCCTCGGCGAACGTCTGCAAGGCGACGCGCGGGTGGCGCGAGGACCACTCGACGTACGCCGCGCGCCCCTCGTCGTCGGTGCGTCCGCGCGTGGCCTCCGGGTCGCGGGTGCCGATCGTGACGGTGTGGCCGAGCTCGTCGAACCGGCCGGCGAGCGCGCGACCGACCGAGCCGGTGCCGAGGACTGCGATCAACATGGGGGCTCCTTCGCCGAGCGGCCTGTGCTCGCAACCTACTCCGAGGGAGGCGTGCGATCGGGGCTGCCGGGATACGGGGAGGGCATGAGTCCTGACGAGAGCACCGACAAGAGCGCGACCGACGACGGCCAGGTATCGGAGGTCTCGGCGATGGGTGATGCTCCCGACCCGATCTCGCCCGAGGACGCGACGGCCGGCTACCCGACGAGCGAGAGCGGTGACCCGGACGAGGGCACCGCGGGGCCGGCCGCCCCGCCGCGCCACAACCCGCCCGAGGACAGCAACGAGTCGTCGAGGTAGCCCTCGGCGCTACATCCGGTGGGCCATCGGCAGCGCGAACAGCACCGCGTTGACCAGGGTGAACAGCAACACGATCGACACGAAGGGGGCCGCCACCTCACGGGCGCGCCGGTTCTCACCGTACCGGGCGAGCGCGATCCGGCGGGCCGTGTAGATCGAGACGGCAGCACCGGCGGCCAGCAGCAGGTACTGCAGTACCTGGATCGTGCCGGTGCCGACGATCGCCGGCGAGCCCTCACCCGAGCCGCCGAAGACCCGGCCCACCGTGAACAGCACCGACTTGCCCTCGGCGAGCAGGTGGAACAGGTTGTGTGCGACGTGCGCCGCGACGTCGAGCGGGATGAGGGCGTACCCGAAGCGCGCGAAGTTCTGCCGGACGCTCTCCCGGCTGGCCGGGGCCGCGGCCCAGGAGGCAGCGGCGAGCAGGGCGACCGGCGCTCCGACCGCCACCACGAACGCGAGCGTGAAGATGACCGGGTAGCTCGAGATCCCGGTGTGGACCTCGATCCAGTCCAGCAGGTCCTGCCAGACCCCGAGCATCGTGATGTTCTGGATGAGGACGATGCCCATGATCGCCATCGCGAGGAACGACTCCTCGACCCGGGCCCGGCCGATCAGCCACAGCTCCTTGGCCGGCGGACGCACGGTGAGCTGGATCGCGTCGTTGGGGCAGGACTTCACGCAGCTCAGGCACAGGTTGCAGCTGGCCATGCTGTCCATGGTCCGCGGGAAGCTGAACAGCGGGCACGGCGCGGTGGTCTCGGTGCCGTTGAAGCAGGCCGCCTTGGAGGTGCAGGTCGCGCAGACGTCCGCATCCGCGCGCAGCTGCACCATCCCGGCCCGGGCGTAGTTGCCGGACAGCCCGCCGAGGAAGCACAGGTAGCGGCAGAACGTACGCCGTTGGAAGAACGCCCCGCTGACGACGACGGCCGTGGTCAGCAGGAGCAGCAGCATCCCCGAGCCCCAGGGCGACTCGACGATGCCCCAGACGTGGTCGGCCCACGTGATGGCGATGAAGAACGCGTCGATCAGCCAGATGCCGTAGGCCTTGAGGAACCGCGGCGCGGGCCGGTTGACACCGACCAGCCGCTGCACGAGGTCGGAGAGGGTCGCGAACGGGCAGACCGCGCACCAGAAGCGGCCCAGGAGCAGGAACGTGATCGGCACGAGCGGCCACCACAGCACCCACATCAGCGCCGTGCCGGCGTTGTCGTGCGCGGTCGTCGGCCCGGTGAGCAGCTCGAAGGCCACGAACCCGAACACCGCGGCGACCGGCACCTGGAACACGCCCGGGTACCACCGGCTGCGCACGAACGCCGCGAACAGTCGGTTGTCGAGCAGGTTGCGCTCCTGCACCGGGGTGCTCACCGCACGAGCCGTCCGGCCCGCGCGCCGTGCCGCGGATGGCGCCGGTCATGGCGGCGCAGCAACACCGCGCCGCCGAGCACGCCGGCGTTGACCGCGGCGAAACCGCCGAGGACCGCCGTACGGGTGCCGGAGGAGACGGTGTCGCCGGTGGAGCCGTGCTCCTGGTGGTCGCCGTGCTGGCCGGCGTCGTCCATCTGGTCCATCTCCTCGTCGGTCATGCCCGGCATGTCCATGCCTGGCATGTCGGACATGTCGTGACTTGGGTGGCCGGAGTGGTTGGGGGTGGGCGGCTGTGGGTCCGCGGCCGAGGCCGCACCCGAGCTGCCCCACACCACCGCGAACGCGGCCACGGCCGCCCCGACTGCGCGTCTCATCCGACTGCCTTCCTGTGCGTCATCGGCAGTCTGTGGGCCGCCGACCGGCCACCGGATGCGCCGATCTCCCCGCGGCCGCGGGCCCTTCGTCCCGGCCGCGGCCGGGCCCGTCAGCCCGGGATGAGGACTGGGTCAGCACCGGGTGAAGATTCGGTCAAGATCTCCCGGTGCGAGGGTCCTCAGGGCAGCACGAGCCCGGTGTGCAGGAGGTCCGCGGTCAGGTCGAGAAGCCGCTCCTCGGCGATCCCGGGTGGGGGCTCGAGCGCGATCCGCAGGCAGGTGCTCAGCGCGACGCCGAGGGCCAGGTAGATGCGCGCCTCCGCCTCGGCCGGGGACAGGTGTGGGGCATGGACGGCCACGAACATGCGGGTGAACTGGCCCAGCTGTTGCTCGACCTCGGGCAGCACGTTGCTCTGGGCGCCGAGCGGGACCTCGTTCAGCAGTGCCGAGGTCAGGGCGCGGTGGCGCTGGAGCGCAGCGACCAGCGTGGCGAGCACGTGCCGGATCGCATCCCGGGTCGCGAGCGTGACGGCGCCCGTCATCGCCGCGGTGAGGTCGCGCAGGATGTCGTCGGTGCTGCGCGACCGCAGCTCGCGCACGAGGTCGTCCTTGTCGCCGAAGTAGCGGTAGAGCGAGCCGACGCTGACCCCGGCGGCTGCGGCGACCCGGTTGGTGCTCAGCCCGGCGTACCCACGCTCGGCGAGCACGCGCGTGGCCGCCTCGAGGAGGCGGTCCACCATCGCCCGGGAGCGCTCCTGCACCGGGCTGCGCCGGTCGGCCATCACCGCCCCGCAGAACGCGAGTGGAACATGAGCATTTGCTCACTTTAACGTGACGCCATGGCTGACGTCCTCCCCACGCCCACCCGCTTCGGCGCCGACCCCGACTGGTCCCGCCGCATCGCTCGGCCGCTGCGCCTGGTCACCAGCGGAGACCCGGAGCCGACCCCCGCCGAGCTGGCCCGGCTGCGCGCCGGGCTGCTCCGCCGCGACGAGCCTGCGCACGACCTGGTGCGTGCCGTGCGCGAGGCGCACAGCGTGACCATGCCGCAGTTCCGCCAGGCCCTCGAGCAGGGGATCGACGCCGTGCCGGACGCTCCCGCCGCACTGCGCCGGTTCTTCGACCTCGTCGAGGCCCGGCCGGACTGGGTCGATGAGTCGCTGCTGGACCGCGGCGCCCGGGCGATGCAGAAGCTCGGGTGGGACGGCTTCGACCTGCTCACCTGGGGCTCACTGCTCGGCGGCTACCGCTCGGCCGCGGCCCTCGATCCGCTGGTGCGCTCGGGCCGGCTGCTGGGCGCCGGCGCCGCCCGGCGTACGTCGGAGACGAGCCGGTGGTTCCTCGCCTGCATCGAGGACGGTGGGCTGCGCCGGGAGTCGGAGGGCTGGCGGCTGTCGGTGCACGTGCGGGTGATGCACGCGTTCGTGAACTACCAGCTCGAGCACGATCCCACCTGGGACTGGAAGCTGCGTGGGACGCCGATCAACCAGTACGACCAGGCGAGCACCCTCGCCGTCTTCAGCACCACTCCCCTGCTGCAGGCACGGCTGCTCGGCCTGCGGATCAGCCGCCGCGACTCCGCGGGCGTCATGCACCTGTGGAGCTACATCGGATGGCTGATGGGGGTCGACGACCACTGGCTGCCGCGCACCGAGAAGGCCGGGCGCCGGATCATCTACCACCTCCTCTCCTACGATCCCGGCCCCGACGAGAACAGTCGGCGGCTCGCCCGCGCGCTCGTCGACAGCCAGGCCGACGCCCCCGGGCCGCGGTGGCGCGGCACGCTGGCGCGGGAGGTGGGCCTGAGCTCCGCGACCTTCCTCAACGGCCGACGCGGCATGCACGAGCTCGGCCTGCCGGCCCGACTGCCGTGGTATCCCGCCCTGCGGATCCCGGCCAACGTGTTCTGGACCCACCTGGTCGGGCGGCTGCCGGGCGGCGAGGAGCTCGTCGTACGCCGCGGCCGTCGCGGGCGAGACCGGCGAGTCCGGCTGCAGCACGGCGAGCTCGCCGAGGTCGCGACGGTGACATCGGCCACATGAGACCTCGGGAGTCATCCGGGCCCGCGACGGGTAGCCTGCCCCGCGAGACGACGCCGGAGACCCAGGAGAGCCAGTGCCGGACACCAAGCCGCTGCGACGAGTCCTCATCGCCAACCGCGGAGAGATCGCGGTGCGTGTCATCCGCGCCTGCAAGGACGCCGGCATCGGCTCCGTCGCGGTGTACGCCGAGCCCGACCGGGACGCGCTGTTCGTGCGGCTCGCCGACGAGGCGTACTCGCTGGGCGGGGCGACGCCCGCGGACTCCTACCTCGACATCGCGAAGATCATCGCGGTCGCCGAGCAGTCAGGTGCCGACTCGGTGCACCCCGGCTACGGCTTCCTCGCGGAGAACGCGGAGTTCGCGCAGGCCGTGATCGATGCCGGCCTGACCTGGATCGGCCCGCCCCCGGCGGCGATCGAGGCGCTCGGCGACAAGGCGAAGGCCAAGCACATCGCGGAGCGTGCGAACGCACCGCTGGCACCGGGGACCAAGGACCCGGTCGCCGACGCCGACGAGGTGGTCGAGTTCGCCAAGGCCAACGGCCTGCCCGTCGCGATCAAGGCCGTCTTCGGTGGCGGTGGCCGCGGACTGAAGGTCGCCCGCACGCTCGAGGAGATCCCCGACGCCTACGAGTCCGCGGTCCGCGAGGCGGTCACGGCGTTCGGCCGCGGCGAGTGCCTGGTCGAGAAGTTCCTCGACAAGCCGCGCCACGTCGAGACCCAGTGCCTGGCCGACCAGCACGGGAACGTCGTGGTGGTCTCCACCCGCGACTGCTCCCTGCAGCGGCGCAACCAGAAGCTGGTCGAGGAGGCCCCCGCGCCGTACCTCACCGATGCGCAGCTCACCGAGCTCTACGAGTCCTCCAAGCGAATCCTCAAGGAGGCCGGCTACTACGGCGCCGGCACGTGTGAGTTCCTGGTCGCCCAGGACGGCTCGATCTCGTTCCTCGAGGTCAACACCCGCCTCCAGGTCGAGCACTGCGTGTCCGAGGAGGTCACCGGTCTCGACCTGGTGCGCGAGATGTTCCGGATCGCGGCCGGCGAGGAGCTCGGCTACGACGACCCGGAGATCCGCGGCCACTCGATCGAGTTCCGCATCAACGCCGAGGACGGTGGCCGCAACTTCATGCCCGCACCGGGCACGCTGTCGGCCTGGAGCCCGCCGAGCGGGCCGGGCGTGCGCCTCGACGGCGGGTACGAGAACGGCGAGACCATCCCCGGCTCGTTCGACTCCCTGATCGCCAAGCTCATCGTCACCGGCCGCGATCGCACCCAGGCCCTCGAGCGCTCGCGCCGCGCGCTGGACGAGTTCGTCGTCGAGGGGATGCCGACGGTGATCCCGTTCCACCGCGCGGTCGTCTCCGACCCGGCGTTCGTCGGCGACGGCGAGAAGTTCGACGTCTACACCCAGTGGATCGAGACCGACTTCGACAACCAGATCACGCCGTACGCCGGCGACGTGGCCGAGGGCGCCGAGCCCGACGAGAAGCAGCGCGTCGTGGTCGAGGTCGGCGGCAAGCGCGTCGAGGTGGTCCTGCCCGGCGGTCTCGGCGGCATTGCCGTCGGTGGCGGCGGATCCGCCAAGAAGCCCGCGCGCTCGACCGCCAAGAAGAGCGGCGCCGCGGCGAGCGGCGACGCGGTCACCAGCCCGATGCAGGGCACGATCGTCAAGGTCGTGGTCGAAGAGGGTCAGCAGGTGGCCGAGGGCGACACCGTCGTGGTCATCGAGGCCATGAAGATGGAGCAGCCCCTCAAGGCCCACAAGGCCGGCACCGTCACCGGCCTCGAGGCCGAGGTCGGTCAGACCGTCGGCAACGGCGCGGTCATCTGCGAGCTCAAGGACTGACTCCCCGCCTGCTCAGGGCCGAGTCGGCGCAACTGCACGCTGAGCAGGGCCGAGTCGGCGCAACTGCACGCTGAGCAGGGCCGAGTCGGCGCAACTGCACGAGTCTCGCCGCAGCTGCCCGTGCAGACGCGCCGACTCGACGCCCCAGCGCGTGCAGACGCGCCGACTCGACGCCCCAGCGCGTGCAGACGCGCCGACTCGACCTCAGGGGCGCAGGGCGCTGCTTAGCGCCGTGAGCGCGTCACCGGCGACGCGGTAGTAGGCCCACCGGCCGCGCTGCTCGCGGGTGACCAGGCCGGCGTCGACCAGCTGCTTCATGTGGTGGGAGACCGTCGGCTGGGACAGGCCGACCGGCGCGATGAGGTCGCACACGCACGCCTCCTGGTCCGGGTGCGCGGCGATCATCGACAGCAGCCGCACCCGGGTCGGGTCGCCGAGTGCCTTGAAGATCCGGGCCAGGCGTTCGGCCTCCTCGGGTTCGAGCGCGCCCCGGGTGAGCGGCGCGCAGCAGACACCGTTGACGACCGGGTCGACGACGGGCAGCGAGGTGGCCATGACGCCATGGTGCCACATGCATTGACAGACATCGATAGATCGACCATCATCGATCTATCGATGTCCGTCAATGTGAAGGAGTCCGACATGTCCACCACCGAGGAGCTGCGCGAGCAGGTCCGCGTCCGCTACGCCCAGGCCGCCACCGCCGTCCGCGCCGGCGCCACCAACGTCGAGGTCAACGACAAGCTGCAGACCCAGCTGCCGATCGCGGACGACGCGTGCGGCTCGGACTCCTGCTGCGGGGGGACGACGGGCACCGTCGACGACACCTTCGGCGCCGGCCTGTACGACGCGGCGCAGCAGGGTGACCTCCCGGCCGAGGCCCTCGCCGCGAGCCTGGGCTGCGGCAACCCGACCGCCGTCGCGGCCCTGCGCGCCGGCGAGCGGGTCCTCGACCTCGGCTCCGGCGGCGGGATCGACGTCCTGCTCTCCGCGCGCCGGGTCGGCGAGACCGGGTTCGCCTACGGCGTCGACATGACCGACGAGATGCTGGAGCTGGCCCGGGCCAACGCGGCCAAGGCGGGCGCCACCAACGTGGAGTTCCTCAAGGGCACCATCGAGGACGTCCCGCTCCCCGACGGCTCCGTCGACGTCGTGATCTCCAACTGCGTCATCAACCTGTCCGTCGACAAGCCGAAGGTGCTCGCCGAGATGTACCGCGTGCTGACCCCGGGCGGCCGGATCGGCATCTCCGACGTCGTCGCCGAGGACCACCTCACCGCCGCGGACCGCGCCGAGCGCGGCTCCTACGTCGGCTGCATCGCCGGCGCGCTGTCACGCTCGGAGTACGTCGAGGGCCTCGCCGCGGTCGGGTTCGTCGACACGGAGGTGGAGTTCACCCACGCCGCGGCCGACGGGATGCACTCCGCGATCATCCGGGCGACCAAGCCGGTCACGGGCTGAGGACCTCGCAGCTCCCGGTGACCTCGGCGTTCAGGCAGGTATCGCGGCCCTCGCGGCCGTCGACGGTGTCCTGCCCGTCGCCGGCATCGATCCGGTCGGCCTTCCCGCTGCCGGTGATCTCGTCGTCGCCGCCGAAGGTCTCGGCCCGCAGCGGCCAGTAGTAGCCGCCCGTGAGGACGTCACGCTCGTCGGTCCCGAGGTAGTGCCACCGCAGGTGGTCGTCGAGCGTGACCTCCTCGAGGCCCGCGACGGTGCCGAGCACCCGGCCGTCCCGGCTCACGGTGCCCTCGCCCATCTGGACCACGAACAGCGACCCGGGCTCCGTGCCGCGATCGCGGCCGGGACGGGCGAGGTACGCCGTGTCGTGGCCCTCGCCGCCGTCGAGCACGAACCCGGGCCGGGTGACCGTCGTGAACACGTCGTCGTCGCCCGGCCCGCCGGCCACCTGCGCGGCGACGCGCGCGAAGCTCCCGACCTGGTCGTCGCCCTCGCCGCCGTCGAGCCGGTCGTGGCCGTGCCAGGCGATCAGCCGGTCGTCCCCGGTGCCCCCGTCGACGACGTCCGTGTCCGACTGAGCGGGGCGGTCGAGCCCCTCGGGGTCGAGCTCGTCGTCGCCACCCCGGCCGTCGACGTGGTCGTCACCCCAGCCCGCGACGAGGTCGTCGGGACCCGCGCTGCCCAGCAGCGTGTCGTCGTACGCCGAGCCCTCGACGACCATGCCGAAGCAGGGTGCCGCCTCGCAGTGCCCCGCAGGGACGACCACGATCCGGTCGTGCCCCACACCGGTGGCGGTGCCGATCCCGTCCTCGGCACCCAGGTCGACCCGTACCCCGCGACGTGCGGACGCGTAGCTCACGACGCCGAACGCGGAGTCCTGGGACACCCGGCGCCGGTCTGCGCCGACGTCGAGGAGGTCGTCGCCGGCCCCGCCGTCGAGCACGTCGGGCGCGAGGTAGGTGCCTCCGCGGTCGAGCTCGACCGCGTCGCGCTGGCCGAAGAGCTGGTCGTCGCCCGGGCCGCCCAGGATCCGGTCGGCACCGTCGCCACCGCAGATGACGTCGTCGCCCCCGAGGCCCCGGACGACGTCGTCGCCCGCCCGCGCCACGATCACGTCGGGACCGGAGGTGCCGCGCACCACGTCGTCGCCGGCGGTGCCCACGATCGTCGCGGGCAACCCGTGGCAGGCGGGCGGTGCGAGCGCGGCTCCGGCCGGCCCGGCGTCGGGGATCGCCCCGATCGCGAGCACGAGCGCTGCGAGGATGCCGAGTCCACTCACGAGTCGTGTACGCATGACCGCTAGTTTCGGCTGCATGAGCGTCCCGATCCAGCCCACGCTGCGCGAGCCCAGCCAGCGGGTCAGCCCGCGGGCGCGGCTGATGTGGGGCGTCGCGGCCGGGCTCGAGGCGCTCGTGCTGCTCACGATCCTGGTGGTCGCCGGACCGGTGGCCGGGTGGGCACCGGTGCCGTGGTGGGCCATCGTGCTGGTCGCGATCGCCGGTGCGGCGTACGTCGTCGTGGTGCCGCAGTGGCGCTACACGGTGCACCGGTGGGAGGTGACCGGCACCGCGGTCTACACCCAGACCGGGTGGTGGGCCCGCGAGCGCCGGATCGCGCCGATGTCACGGATCCAGACCGTCGACCATGCCGAGGGCGCGATCGCCCGGCTCTTCGGGCTCGCGACCGTGACGGTCACGACGGCGTCGGCGGCCGGGGCACTCGAGATCGCCGGTCTGGAGCGGCAGCGCGCGCTCGCGCTGGTCGACGAGCTCACGCTGATGGCCGAGACGCTGCCCGGCGACGCGACGTGACCACGGACCTCATGCCCCCGGCTGAGGAGGGGTGGCAGCGGCTCGATCCCCGGATGCTGCTCGTCTACCCCGTCAAGGAGCTGGCCCGGTTCCTGCCGGTGCTGGTGGGCGTGTTCGTCGCCGGTACGGCGTCGGGGGGTGCCGCGGAGTGGTGGCAGCTCGCCGGCGTCTCGGTGCCGGTGGGCCTGGGCGTGCTGCGGTACGTGACGACGGCGTACCGGATCGCGCACGGCCGCGTCGAGCTGCGCCGCGGCCTGCTGAACCGGCACGTGCTCTCCACCCCGGTGGACCGGGTGCGGACCGTGGACATCACCGCTCCCCCGGTGCACCGACTGCTGGGCCTGACCTCGGTGCGGATCGGCACCGGCACCGCCTCCTCCGACGACGACGACCGCCTCGACCTCGACGGCCTGCCGGCGGAGCGGGCCCGCCTGCTGCGCGCCGAGCTGCTGCTGGACCGACCCGTCGGCACCGACGCGCCCGATCTCGTGCCCCCGCCCGTGCTCGAGCTCGACCCGGCCTGGGTGCGCTTCGCACCGTTCACCAGCTCGGGGCTGGTGATCGCGGCCGGCGTGGTCGGCCTGGTGAGCCAGGTCATCAGCACGCTGGGCGGTTTCGACGTCGACACCGAGCGCCTCAGCGACGACGCGGGCGCCTGGTCGCTGTGGGCCGTCGTACCCGTCGTCGTGCTGGCACTGGCCGCGGCCGTGACCCTGCTCTCCATCGGCGGGTACGTCGTGACGAACTGGGGCTTCCGGCTCACGCACACCGGCCCGGTCCGGGGCGGGGCGTGGCACCTGCGCCGGGGGCTGCTCACCACCCGAGAGACCACCCTGGACGACGAGCGCCTGCGTGGCGTGGTGGTCGGCGAGCCGATCGGCCTCCGCCTGGCCGGCGGGGCCCGGGCCTCCGCGATCGTGACCGGTCTCGACCGGGGCCAGACCGGTAGCGCGGTGCTGGTGCCGCCCGCTCCGCGTGCTGTCGTCGGCCGGGTGGCCGGCGAGGTGCTGCGCACCGGTACGCCGTTCTCGGCGCCGCTCACCGGTCACGGGCCGCGGGCCCGCGCCCGGCGCTACAGCCGCGCCCTGGTGCCCGCGGTGGTCCTGGTCGGCGCCGCCGTCGCGGCGGACCTGCTGGCCGACCTCCCGCTGTGGGTGCCCGTGCTGGCGGCGGTGGCCCTGCCGGTCGCCGTCCTCCTCGCCGCCGATCGCGCCACCGCCCTCGGGCACACGCTGGTCGACGGGTTCTTCGTGGTGCGCTCGGGCAGCATCGACCGCCGGCGTGAGGCCCTGGAGCTCGACGGCGTGATCGGCTGGAACCTGCGGTCCACGTGGTTCCAGCGGCGAGCCCGACTGAACTCCCTGACCGCCACCACGGCCGGCGGCCGGCAGGCCGTCACCGCGATCGATGTGCCCGAGGCGGCCGCCGTCGGCGTCGCGCTCGCGGCCGCACCGGACCTGCTCGCACCGTTCGTGGTGACCGGCGAGTAGCCTTCCGGCGCTCTGTCTCGCGGGGCGTGGGCCCGGTCGAGACGCTGGCGCCGACTTATAGGTTGTGCGCATGTTCTCCAAGGTGCTGGTCGCCAACCGCGGCGAGATCGCGATCCGAGCGTTCCGGGCTGCGTACGAGGTCGGTGCACGCACGGTCGCGGTCTTCCCGTTCGAGGACCGGTGGTCCGAGCACCGCCTCAAGGCGGACGAGGCCTACGAGATCGGCGAGCGCGGGCACCCGGTGCGCGCCTACCTCGACCCCGAGGCGATCGTGGCGGTCGCGCTCCGTTCGGGCGCCGACGCGGTCTACCCCGGCTACGGCTTCCTCTCCGAGAACCCTGCCCTGGCCGAGGCCTGTGCGAACGCCGGCATCACGTTCATCGGCCCGACCGCCGAGGTGCTGACGCTCACCGGCAACAAGGCGCGCGCGATCGCCGCGGCCAAGGCCGCCGGCGTACCGACGCTGGCGAGCATCGAGCCGTCCACGGACGCCGACCACCTCGTCGAGTCCGCGTCGGCGCTCCCCTACCCGCTGTTCGTGAAGGCCGTCGCCGGTGGCGGCGGGCGCGGGATGCGGCGCGTCGACCGTCCCGAGGACCTGCGCGAGGCCGTCGAGACGTGCATGCGCGAGGCCGAGGGCGCGTTCGGCGACCCGACGGTGTTCATCGAGCAGGCCGTCGTCGACCCGCGCCACATCGAGGTCCAGATCCTCGCCGACGCCGAGGGCAACGTCATGCACCTCTTCGAGCGCGACTGCTCGGTGCAGCGCCGCCACCAGAAGGTCATCGAGATCGCGCCCGCGCCCAACCTCGACCCCGAGATCCGGGACCGGATGTGTGCCGACGCGGTGCGCTTCGCTCGCGAGATCGGCTACCGCAACGCCGGCACCGTGGAGTTCCTGCTCGACCCGCAGGGCAACTACGTGTTCATCGAGATGAACCCGCGCATCCAGGTCGAGCACACGGTGACCGAGGAGGTCACCGACGTCGACCTCGTCCAGTCCCAGCTGCGGATCGCGGCGGGAGAGACCCTGGCGGACCTCGGGCTCTCCCAGGAATCCGTGACCCTGCGCGGGGCCGCGCTGCAGTGCCGGATCACCACCGAGGACCCGGCCAACAACTTCCGGCCCGACACCGGCGTGATCACGACCTATCGCTCCCCGGGCGGCGGCGGCGTGCGCCTCGACGGCGGCACCGTCTACACCGGCGCCGAGGTCTCCGCGCACTTCGACTCGATGCTCGCCAAGCTGACCTGCCGGGGCCGCACGTTCGACAAGGCCGTCGAGAAGGCCCGCCGCGCGGTCGCGGAGTTCCGCATCCGCGGTGTCTCCACGAACATCCCCTTCCTCCAGGCGGTGCTCGCCGACCCGGACTTCGCCTCGGGGCACGTCACCACCTCCTTCATCGAGACCCACCCGCAGCTCATGCGGGCCCGTGGCACGGGCGATCGCGGCAGCAAGCTGCTCAGCTATCTCGCCGACGTCACCGTCAACCAGCCGTACGGCGCGGCCCCGGTCAGCATCGACCCGGCGACCAAGTTGCCGGAGGTCAACCTCGAGGTGCCCGCGCCCGACGGCAGCCGGCAGCTGCTGCTCGAGGTCGGCCCCGAGGAGTTCGCCCGACGGCTCCGGGCGCAGGACCAGGTCGCGGTCACCGACACGACGTTCCGCGACGCCCACCAGAGCCTGCTGGCCACCCGGGTCCGCACCCGCGACCTGTTGGCGGTGGCCGGCCACGTCGCGCGCACCACGCCGCAGCTGTGGTCGGTCGAGGCCTGGGGCGGCGCGACGTACGACGTCGCCCTGCGCTTCCTGGCCGAGGACCCGTGGGAGCGGCTGGCCGCGCTCCGGCAGGCGGTGCCGAACATCTGCCTGCAGATGCTGCTCCGGGGGCGCAACACCGTCGGCTACACGCCGTACCCCGCCGAGGTGACGCAGGCGTTCGTCGAGGAGGCCGCGGCGACCGGCATCGACGTGTTCCGCATCTTCGACGCGCTCAACGACGTCGAGCAGATGCGGCCCGCGATCGAGGCCGTCCGCTCCACCGGCACGGCCGTCGCCGAGGTGGCGCTCTGCTACACCGGCGACCTCTCGGACCCCGACGAGTCGCTGTACACGCTCGACTACTACCTCCAGCTCGCCGACCGGATCGTCGACGCCGGCGCCCACGTGCTCGCGATCAAGGACATGGCCGGCCTGCTGCGCGTGCCCGCGGCGCGCACGCTGGTGACCGCGCTCCGCGACCGCTTCGACCTGCCCGTGCACCTGCACACCCACGACACCCCCGGCGGCCAGCTCGCGACGCTGCTCGCGGCGATCGACGCGGGTGTCGACGCGGTCGACGCGGCCACCGCCTCGATGGCCGGCACCACCTCGCAGCCGCCGCTGTCGGCACTGGTCTCGGCCACCGACCACGGCCCCCGCGAGACCGGGCTGTCGCTCGCCGCGGTCTGCGCGCTCGAGCCCTACTGGGAGGCGACGCGTCGCGTCTACGCGCCGTTCGAGTCCGGACTGCCGTCGCCCACCGGGCGGGTCTACCGCCACGAGATCCCGGGCGGGCAGCTCTCCAACCTCCGCCAGCAGGCGATCGCGCTCGGCCTCGGCGAGAAGTTCGAGCAGATCGAGGACATGTACGCCGCGGCCAACGACATCCTCGGCAACATCGTCAAGGTCACCCCGTCCTCCAAGGTCGTCGGCGACCTCGCGCTGCACCTCGTCGCGGTGGGTGCCGACCCGCAGGAGTTCGCCGAGGACCCGGGCAAGTTCGACATCCCCGACTCGGTGATCGGCTTCCTCAGCGGCGAGCTCGGCGACCCGCCGGGCGGCTGGCCCGAGCCGTTCCGCACCAAGGCGCTGGCCGGCCGGTCCCACAAGCCGCCGGTCGAGGAGCTCACCGCCGAGCAGGCCGAGGCCCTCGCCGGCTCGAGCGACACGCGCCGCCGTACGCTCAACACGCTGCTGTTCCCCGGCCCGACCAAGGAGTTCACCGAGTCCCGCAACCGGTACGGCGACACCTCGGTGCTGCCGACGCTCGACTACCTCTACGGCCTGCGGCGCGGTGAGGAGCACGAGGTCGAGATCGACGAGGGCAAGACGCTGATCCTCGGGGTGCAGGCGATCACCGACCCCGACGAGCGCGGCTTCCGCACCGTGTTGACCACGATCAACGGTCAGCTCCGGCCGGTGAGCGTGCGCGACCGCAGCGTCGCGGCCGAGGTGGCCGCGGCCGAGAAGGCCGACACGTCCAAGCCGGGCCACGTCGCCGCGCCGTTCCAGGGCGTGGTCACGATCGTCGTCGAGGAGGGCCAGCAGATCGCGGCCGGCGACACCGTGGCCACGATCGAGGCGATGAAGATGGAGGCCTCGATCACCGCACCGGTCGCCGGCACCGTCGAGCGGCTGGCACTGGCGGGCACCCAGGCCGTCGAGGGCGGCGACCTGGTGCTCGTGCTGGCCTGAGGTCATCGACTCCTGGACCGCCGGCCACCCCTGGGCCGGCGGTGTCCCATCCACCTCCCACCAGGCACGCGGCGTGGACCAGACACCGCCCACCCGGATCACCCCTGGGCCAGCGGTGTCCCATCCACCGCCCACCCGGATCACCCCCGAGGCCGGGACCGGGCCGGTCTCACCCGACCGGCGTGACGATCACGTTGACGGCCCGTAGCGGGCCGGCTCCGGTGGCGGTGTACCGGTGCGGTACGTCGGCCGGCCAGGCGGCATGTCTCCCGGCCTCGAGGTCGAGCCGCTGGTCGGCGTACTCGACCCGGCAGCTGCCGGAGAGCACCACCAGCTGCTCGACGGCACCCGCCGCGTGGGCCGGTGAGTCCCGGGTGACGCCGGCGGCGACCCGGAGCAGGTAGACCTCGGAGGTCGAGTGCTCGTCGCGCTCGGTGTGCAGGAGCACGCCCTCGAATCCCTGGTCGGACGCGACCGCCCCCGTGCTGAAGTCGAGCAACGCAGCGAGGGGTACGCCGAGCGGCCCGGCGACGGCGTACAACGTGTCGAGCGTGGGGTTGCGGCGCCCGGACTCCAGCTCGGAGAGCGAGCCCTTGCCGATGCCGGCGGCCTCGGCCAACGCGGTGAGGGTGAGCCCGCGCTCCTGGCGCAACGCCCGGATCCGCGCGCCGGCGGCCGCTCCCGGTTCGCTCGACACCGCCACCTCCGCTACGGTTGCGTTCTATTTACAGAACCCACCGTAGCGGAGTCTGCCCGATGAGCCCCTCGACTCACCATGACAGCACGCCCATCGTCGCCGGGATCGTCACCGCGGTCGTCGGGTCGAGCAGCTCGTTCGTCGTGGTGCTGGCCGGTCTCGCCGCGGTCGGCGCGTCGCCGGCGGAGGCCGCGTCCGGGCTCTTGTCGGTCTTCGTGACCCAGGCGCTGGGCATGATCTGGCTGGCCGTGCGCCACCGCCGGCCGATCACGCTCGCGTGGTCGACACCGGGCGCCGCCCTGCTGGTCTCCACGGGCACGGTCGAGGGCGGCTGGGCCGCCGCAGTGGGAGCGTTCGTGGTGACCGCCGGGCTGATCCTGCTCACCGGCCTGGTCCCCTGGCTCGGCGAGCTGATCTCACACATCCCGACCTCGCTCGCCCGGGCGATGCTCGCCGGGGTGCTGCTGCCGATCTGCCTCGCCCCCGTGACCGGCCTGGCGAACTCGCCGTACCTCGTCGGGCCGGTGGTGCTGGCCTGGTTGCTCATGCACCCGGTCTCGCGGCGCTGGGCCGTGCCGGTGTCACTGCTCGTCGCGCTGGTCGTGGTCGTCGTCGACGCGGGCTCGTCCGTGGCCGCCGCCGACCTGGTCCCGACCCTCGCGTGGACGACGCCCACCTGGACGCTGCCCGCGATGGTGAGCATCGCCGTCCCCCTGTTCATCGTGACGATGGCGTCCCAGAACGTCCCGGGGGTCGCGATCACCGCGAGCTTCGGCTACGAGGTGCCCTGGCGGGAGACGATGACGGTCACCGGGCTGGGGACCCTGGTCGGTGCACCGTTTGGCGGACACGCGATCAACCTGGCCGCGATCACCGCCGCGCTCGCCGCCGGGCCGGCCGCGGGCCCGGACCGGTCCCGCCGCTGGATCGCCTGCGTCAGCGCGTCCTGCACCTACCTGGTGCTCGCGCTGGCCTCCGGCGCACTCGCCGCCCTGGTCTCCGCGGGGCCCGGCGACGTGATCGAGGCCGCCGCCGGGTTGGCGCTCCTCGGCACGCTGGGTGCCGCGCTCTCCGGCGCGCTCGACGACGAGCACGGCCGCGAGGCCGCGGTGGTCTGCTTCCTCGTCGCCGCCTCCGGCATCACGGTGCTCGGCGTCGGCGCGGCGTTCTGGGCACTCGTGGCCGGACTCCTGCTCCGGCCGGTCCTGGGCTGGGCCGGCCGCCGAGGATCGGCCTGACGACGCTGCCACGTCGTCAGGATCGGGATTCCTCGCGGCATTCTCGCGCGCAATCCTGCTGTGCCTGCGTGCATTGCGGAATCAACACGCTCATCGTCGTCGAAGGCGGCCGCGAGAATCACCGACGGGTCGACGTCTCGATTTCCGCAGCTCGACGAAAGAGCGCTATTGCCAGACCGTGAAAGTCGCGTCGCAGTCGAGGTCGACCGCCGGGGTGATGCCTTGCAGGTGGTAGATCGTCACTCCGCAGTCATCCTCGACGACCTCGTAGCGTTGATCGATGACGGCCCGCAGGGAATGGTCCGCGTCGATGTCCCAGGAGTCGATCGAGAGGGGGGCGACGATCCAGGTCGGAGCATCGGGGCCGCCGAGCACTCCTTCGAGCTCGGTGAGATCCGGGTCGAGCGTTCGCATGGGCAGGCTCCAGAGGTACTGGTACGGCGATGCGAGGCCGGACGCGAAGACGACGTCGGCGGATCCGTAGAGGCTGACGATCGTCTCGTCCGGATCGGCGACCTGCCGGATCGCCAGCCCGGCGTTGTAGGGGACGGCACTCACCTCTCCACTCAACCGGCTGTGCGTGAAGTCCCGCAGCGAACTCAGCGACGTCCAGCAGGTCGCCGCGACGAGCCCGACACACACGAGGCGGGGCCATCCGGCGAGAGCTGCTACGAGCCCGAGCGCCAGCGCAGCGTCGAAGACCAGTGGGATGAGGTAGGCGTGCCAGTAGCTGCCCCCGAGCACGATCCCGGCGACGTCGACCGCGAGGAGCGCGAGCAGCGCCGCGACCTCCACCGAGGCTCGGCGTACGAGCCAGGGCACGCACACGAGGTAGGCCGCGATGATCGGAGCGAGCCACGAGGTCGCCGCGAGCACCCAGAGTCCGTGGGCGCGCTGACTGGGCGCGGCGGTGTGCCCGGAGACGAGGACGTGGGAGGCGTCGGCACGGAACCCGATGACCTGGTACCACAGCGAGTCGAGCGAGGCGGGTGTCAGCAAGACCCACGCGACCATGCCGGCCACGGGAACGAGCGCGCCGAGCGCCGCATGCCCTGCGTAGCGGAACGCCTGGCCCGTCCCGATCCGCTCGGCCAGCAGCGAACCGAGCACGACGACCGCGCCGAAAGCGAACCCGCCAAGGAGGCTCTGCTTCATGCACACCGCGAGCATCGCGGTCAGCCCAGCACCGAAGCCGTACAGCCGGACCTGGAGCAGGCCGGCTCCCCGAGCCTGCATCGCCCGCAACGAGCACACCGCGCTGATGGCCACCAGCGCGGTGCCGAAGACCTCGCCCTTGCCCGTCCAGGCACTGAAGCCGGGGTTGGCCAGGAGCGCGACCAGCACCACCGTCGACAGCCGCGCCGCACGGCGACCCGACAGCTCCAGGCCGATCGCGTAGGCGGCCCACACGATGAGGGCGCCGGCGACAGCGGCGAAGACCCGGGCCCCGTAGTCGCCGGCTAGGTCGGCGAACAGCGCGTAGGCGCCCACGAGCACGGGTGATCGATCCACCCAGTAGGTCCCGTAGAGGCTGCCGCCCGTCGGCGCCACGGACCGACCGACCAGGGTGAACCCTGCCTCGTCGGGTGAGAGCGGCCAGATCAGTCCCGGAAAGCGCAGCAGGGTCGACACCGCGATGGCGGTGACCAGGAACCACGGCACGCCGCGCCGGCGGACGGGCGCCGAGACCGGGCTCCGGTCCTGGAGCTTCAGGCCGGCGCCCACGAGCGGGCTCACGCCACCAGGTCCGCGCTCCGGGTCCGTTCGACGACGCGAGATCTGAAGGCCCAGGTGGTGACCCGGCGGAACGACTCGAGCGCGATGCCTGCGCTCATCTTCGACTCGCCGCGAGTCCGGTCGACGAACGTGATCGGGACCTCGCGCACCGGCAGGCCCGCCCGCCAGACCCGCCACGCCATGTCGATCTGGAAGCAGTAGCCGAAGGACTCCACGGACTCGTGGTCGGCCGCCTCGAGGGCCCTCGCCGTGAAGAGCCGATAGCCCCCGGTCGCATCGCGCAACGGGATGCCGAGTGCCAGCCGGGCATACCGATTGCCCCACCTCGAGAGCAGGCGGCGAGACCAGGGCCAGTTGCGGACCTCTCCCCCGGGCACCCAGCGCGATCCCATCGCGAGCTCCGCGCCGTCCTCGATCGCGGCCACGAGGCGCCTCAGCTCCTCGGGCCGATGAGACCCGTCGGCATCCATCTCGCCGACCACGTCGTACCCGCGGGCGAGGGCCGTGGAGAAGCCGTGCACGTACGCCGCTCCCAGACCGGACTTCCCGGGACGATGCAGGACCGACACCCGGCCGTCGCGCTCCGCGATCGCGTCCGCGAGCCGACCGGTCCCGTCCGGCGAGTTGTCGTCGACGATGAAGACATCCACGTCCGGCTCGGCGGCTCGGAGCCGGGACACGAGCGGACCGATGTTCTCGACCTCGTTATAGGTCGGTACGACCATGACAATACGCACTTGGTGACTCCCCCGTGATGCTCACGCCCGAGATGGGACGTGCGACGTAAATCGATCCGAGCAACGACCACAATCAGGGTACAACCGGGAAAAAGTCAGTTGCCGGACGCCGGAATCCTCGCATTTCGGCATGATTCGCCAAACCCTTTGAGGGCGCCAGACAGCGAGGCGTCCGAGGCGACGCGACTCGTCCCGGACGACCGCCCTCGGGCACGCCTCTCGGCTCCGGTCGCGCAACGACCGCACGACACTCACCGGGTCAACGGACAGAGCCACTATCGTTGGCCCGGTCCGGGTCGGCCCGGACGCGCGGACGAGCACCGGCCTCCTCGTGCCGGTGGCTGCCTCGATTCGGAGGACCGGCGAACCCAGGAGGTGCTCCCGTGAGCGCGCACCGAGCCACGATGGCCGACGTCGCCCGACGCGCCGGCGTGTCCCCGAGCACCGTCTCGTTGGTGCTGAGCGGGCGGGGCCGCGAGCTGCGCATCTCCGAGGCTGTCGAGCAGCGAGTCCTCGAGGCTGCGGACGAGCTGAACTACCGCAGGAACATCCTCTCGGTGAGCCTGCGCACCGGCACCACCCGGACCATCGGCTTCGTCTCCGACACGGTCGCGACGTCGCGGCTCGCGGGCGACATGATCAAGGGCGCGCTCGAGGCAGCCCACGACCAGGGCGTGATGCTCTTCATCGGCGAGACCGAGGGCGACGCCGACCTCGAGAGCCAGCTGTTGCAGGCGATGCACGACCGTCAGGTGGACGGCCTGGTCTTCGCCTCGATGTTCACGCGGGCGATCGAGGTCCCGGCGGGGTTGCCGAGCCGACCCGCCGTGCTGCTCAACGCCGTCGCGACCTCCACCACCACGATCCCCTCCGTCCTTCCGGACGAGGTCGAAGCGGGCCGGGCGGTGGCGCGGATCCTGCTCGACGCAGGCCACCACGACGGCATCCACCTCATCGGAGCGGGTCCGCGAGCTCACGACGACCTCTCCGGGGGGCTGGCGGCCACGGAGCGGCTGACCGGCCTGCTCGAGGTGCTCGGGTCCGCCGGGGTCGAGATCGCCAGCGGGGCGATGATCGCCGACTGGCAGCCCGAGGCAGGGTACGACGCCACGTCGGAGCTGCTGGCCCGCGAGCGGCCGCGGGCCCTGGTCTGCCTCAACGACCGGCTGGCGTTCGGCGCTTACCAGGCACTGGCTCACCACGGCCTCACGGTGCCGACCGACGTCTCCGTCGTCTCCTTCGACGACCACCCGGTCGCGACCTGGATGCGTCCTGCGCTGACCACCGTGGCGCTCCCGCACTACGAACTGGGCAGAGCCGCCGTCGACCTCCTCTTCCGAGAGATCGACCGGCATCGCGACGGCGGTGCCCCGGTGGGCGGGATCACTCGGATACCGATGCCCGTTCGGGCCCGGGGCTCCGTCGCCGCGCCCCCGGCCTGAGAGCACTCCTCGCCGCGTCGCACCTCGCGGCGATCTCGGCCCGCGCGACCCTTGACCCACCGTATGGATGTCATTAGTTTACCTAGTGCTAATACGATTTAGCGCCGCCGTTGGCGAAGTCACGCCAGGCGGGCCCGTGCCGATGGCACAACCGCGCTCGCCCGCTGGGCGAGTAGAGGGAGACGGATGAACCGGTCGCGCCCAGAAGGAGCCGGACGGTACGTCGACGCGCGCTCGGCCCCAGGTGCCCGGGAGCCGTCCTTCGTGTGCGGTCCGCCAGAGGCCTCGAAAAGAACACGAAGGAGCATGCCCGAATGAACCAGCCACTGGCAGGACGCAGACTGAGGCGCATCGCGTCGCTGATCGCGTCCTTGTCTCTCGCCGCCGGCGCACTGTTCGCCACGCCGGCCGCGGGTGCTGATGATCCCGCGGTCAAGGAAGGGGCGATCGTCAAGGCCGACTCCGCTTCCCCGACCGGCTACACCGTGACGTTCGTCTACCACAACGAGACCGCCACTCAAGTGCGGCTCGGCGGAGACCTGACCCTGCTCGACCTCAACACCGGCAGCACGAGGTACCAGCCGGAGGCCTGGCAACCCGGCCGGTACCACGCGGGCGGCGTCGAGTTCCTCCGGGACATGACCAAGGACGCGAGCGGCTACTGGTCGGTCTCGATCCCCATGCACGCAGGCGCCCTGAGCTACTGGTACCGCGTCTGGGACCCGACCAAGGGCTGGGAGAACAAGCGCATCTGGGATCCCGCATCGACCGCCCCGCGGCCTCCGGGCGACGCGTCCTTCCGGGTGCGGAACAACGACGTCCTGGGCGCCGCCTACGTGCCCTACTCGGAGAAGCAGAACGACCCCGTCCTCAAGGCCCGCGCCGCCTACGAGCTGCCGGTGGCAGACCCGGCACAGCGGGGCAGCGTCCGCTACATCCCCTACACCAACGTGCTGGGCGGCACCGGCGGCTACCTCGGCGTGTACCTGCCTCCGGGCTACGACCCGCGGCGCACCGAGCCCTACAAGGTCGTCTACCTCGCCCACGGGATCTTCGGTGACGAGACGGACTTCATGGTTCCCGGCAGCGTCCCGAACATCCTGGACAACATGATCGCCAAGGGCGAGATCGAGCCGACCGTCGCGATCACCATGGGGAACCACTTCACGGGCACCGGACTCGGCTTCAGCACCTACAACCAGACCAACGCGGCCACCAACCTGGTGCAGGACATCCTCCCGTTGATCGAGCGGACCTACAACGTGTCGCGCGAGCAGGAAGGCCGGGCGTACGCCGGCTTCTCGTACGGCGGGATGACCGGTGGGGTGGTCATCAAGACCTACCCGAGCGTGTTCGGCTACTACGGTCACTTCTCCGGCAACCCCACCCTGACCGCGGAGGACTTCGACAGCATCGCGGCCGTCAACGGCGAGGACGACCTGTCGGTGTTCCTGGGCAATGGCATGTTCGAGGGGACCCTCGACGCCCAGAACGCCATCGCGGCCAACTACCGCTCGCGGGGCATCCCCGCCGCGACGGCACAGGTGCCCGGTGCCCACGACATGATGACGGGCGGAGAGCTGTTCACGATCTTCGCCCGTGACTACCTGTGGGCCCACAGCGGTTCCGACAACGGTGGCATCACCAGCGCCGGCCAGCTGCGCGACCTCGTGAGTGGCGAGATCCTGTCCGGCACGGCCGAGCTCGTGGGCGGCAGGCTGCAGATGGAGATCGCCTGCCCCGAGATCGCGGCGCCGGAGGCGTGCAAGGTGAGCCTGCAGGGACTCGTCGGGGGCGAGTTCTCGAAGGCGGCCACGGTGCGCCAGGTCGTCTCCCTCGATGCCGGAGAGGCACGCACGGTGGCGATCCGGGTCAAGCAGAAGTACCTGTCCCGCTTCGAGACCGCGAAGCAGGTGTTCGTCAAGACCACCGTCGGCGTCGGCCAGGTGCGGGTGACCGTGCGCGAGCCGATCACCCTCGCGGGTTGATCCGCTAGCTCGGCTCCGGCTCGGAGCACGGCGGCCTCCTCGCTCCGGCGAGGGGGCCGCCGTCTCGTGGGCGGTGACGACCCTCGCTCAGGTCGGCGGCGCCTGCGTCCGCAGGGCGTGCAGGCGCAGGGCGACCTGCAGCTGCAGGGCGGTGTCCGGTGCGCGCCAGTCCTGCCCGAGCACCGTCTCGACCCGGTCGAGACGCTTGAGGAGCGTGTTCATGTGGACGTGGAGGGCCCGGGCGGTGCGCGTCAGGTTGCCGGCGTGCTGGAAGTACGCCGAGAGCGTCTCGACGAGCTGGGTCGATCGCCGCTGGTCGTAGTGCAGCAACGGCTCGATCGTGCCCGCCAGGAACTCGTCGAGGTCATGGGTCCGCTCGGAGTCGAAGAGCAGCACGAACATCGCGTACTGGTCGGCGGTCGCGCCCTGGTCGACGACGCCGAGGGACAGCATCAGGCCACAGCACCTGCTCGCCCGGTCGAACGCACGTCCCCAGCTGTCGTCGTCGACCCGCTCGGCGACGACCCGGACCGGCTCTCCGAGCTCGCGGCGAAGCCGGCCGTGCACGGTCCGTGCCGTGTCCGCGGCGTCCGCGGCACCGACCAGGAGCGTCGCCCGGCCCAGGTGCTCGCCGGCCAGTCCCCCGAGCTCGCTCGCGAGTCCGTGCAGCCTGCGGCCCACCTCGGCCGCGGACCTGGTCGCGGACTCGGCGACCACCAGGACGTCGAGCGCTGAGATGTCGATCCCGCGCGCCAGCGCCCTGGCCCGTTGCGTCGGCCCGACCGGTGGCGCCGACACGAGGAGCTCGGTCAGCAGCTCGCCGCTGACCCGCTCCTCCGCCGCCGCGACCGCGGTCTCCTTGAGCACCAGGAGGCCCATGATCTGGGCGGCGCGCTCGAGCGTGCGGATGTCCACTTGTGTCGGCTCGTGGGTGCGGGTCAGCAGCAACGCTCCCAGGTGGGTGTCGCCCGCCTGGACGGTGGCCGCGCTGTGCCAGAGCCCGGTGCTGTCGGTCGTCGTCGCCCAGCGGCCCGACTGACGCGCCTGCTCGACGGCGTCGGGAGAGGGCCGTCGCGACGGTTGCTCCGGCTCGCCGCCCGGGCTGCTGGTCGCGATCACCGACCCGGTGCGGTCGAACACGGTGACCGCGCCCATCAGGTGCTCGACCAGCAGCCGGGCGATCTCCTGCGCCCCGCCGCCCGTGAGGACCACGTGGGTCAGCGACTCGTGGACCGACTGGGCGCGCTCCATCGCCGCGACCTGCCGCTCGATGGTCTCGTACGCCGTCTGCAGCTGCTTGAGGGCAGAGCGGCTCTCGTCGTACAGACGCGCGTTGTTGAGCGCCACGGCCGCGTGGTCGGCGAACGCGCTGAGCAGCGCGACCTCGTCGTGCTCGAACGGCCGCTCCGTGCGGTCGGCCGCGAACAGCACGCCGACCACCTCCTCGCCGACGAGCAGGGGGACACCGAGCAGCGCCACCATGCCCTCGGGCAGCACGAGGTCGTCGAAGGTCTCGTCGTGCGGGACGTCCTTGGTCTCGAGGTAGTTGCTCACCCACGCGGGCGCACCGGTGGCGATCACGCGGCCGCCCACCCCGGTGCCGGACGGCACGCGCGCGGCACCGAAGGCCGGCGAGATCGTGCCCTCCGAGGCCTTCAGCATCAGCTCGCCGTTCGCCCCGAGCAGGGACAGGTAGGTGAAGTCCGTCCCGATCAGCTCGTGGGCCTGCCGCACGATCGAGTCGAGCACCGCATCGATCTCACCGAGCGCCGTCAGGGAGCGGGCGGTCGCGTACAGCGAGCTCAGCTCGCGCTCCCGCCGGATGCGGTACGACGCGAGGTCGGGGCTGGCGGTGCGGTAGGGGTCGAGCTCGGTCATCGCGGCGCCGATCACGGAGAGGGTAGGAATGATGTCCACGAGTATGGCCGAAACAGTGGAGAGATCTTCTCTCTGCGCTGTGGCCCCCGACACCTAGGTTTCCGGAGGTGAGCATGTGGCACGCGCCACATGGACCCCTCGTCCCAGGAGCTGTCGATGTCAACGTCCCACCTCTCCACCTCGCGCGGAACCTCGGCTCTCCGTCGCTCACCCGGGCGCCGGCGCGCCTCCCTGATCCTCCGGATGGCCGCCGCAACGGTCGGCCTCGCTCTGGCAGCCACCGCCTGCGGGAGCGACGCGTCCTCGGACGGCGGCTCCCCCAGCAGCGGCGGCGGCGGCCTCGACGGCAAGACGGTCGACTTCGTCGGGTACGGCAACGACAACCCCTGGGGCGCCCACTTCAACACGGTCTTCACCGACAAGCTCGAGGGCCAGGGCGTCAAGGTCGTCGACCTCACCACGATGGACCCGGGCACGGCGGTGACGAACTTCAACCAGGCGATCTCCAACAAGCCCGACCTGATCGTGGCCGCCCTCCTCGACACGTCCTCGATGGTCGTGCCGATCGAGAAGGCCAAGCAGGCCGGCATCCCGGTCCTGATCTTCGACGGGCGCCCCGACCCCTCCGTCGACGGCGACGTGATGCAGGTGCTCTCCGACAACGAGGCACTCGGCCTCGCCGCCGCCCAGAACCTGGTCGAGGGTCTCCAGGCGCAGGGCAAGGACTCCGGAAGCGTCATCGTGATCACCGGCACCAAGTCCGGGTTCGCCTCGCAGGACCGGATGAAGTCCTTCGACACGGCGATGGCGGAGCACCCCGAGTACAAGGTGCTCGACGTCCAGGACGGCAACTGGGACCCCGCGCTGACCGGGAAGATCGCGACCCAGCTCTTCGCCAAGTACGGCTGCTCCGGCGTGGACGGCGCGTACGGGATGGCCGACTACCAAGCGCTCGCCATCATCGCCTCGGCCAAGCAGGCCGGTTGCGCGGTGGGCGGCAAGGACGGCCTCGTGGTCACCAGCAGCAACTGCTTCAAGGCCGGCATCGACGCCATCAAGGCCGGCACCCTCTACGGCACCGCCACCGAGGACCCGGGGACGATCGCGGAGCAGACCGCGGACTACGTGGCCCGGTTCTTCAAGGGTGAGGAGCCGCCGCAGAAGGAGACGGTCAAGGAGGAGCGGGTCACCGCGAAGAACGTCGACCAGTTCGCAGCGCAGTGCAGCAACGCATGATCGCGACGGGTCCGGACACGCGGACGGGCGACCAGCTCGTCCGCGTGGACGGGCTCGTCAAGAGCTACGGCAGCACCCGCGCGGTGCGCGGCGCGTCCTTCAGCATCGCGCCCGGCGAGATCCACGCCCTCTGCGGTCACAACGGCGCCGGCAAGAGCACGGTCGTCAAGATGCTGTCCGGGCAGGAGGCACCCGACGCCGGAGCGATCCGCATCGGCGACCGGACCGCCGACCTGCGGACCCGGCAGGTCGCCCAGCGCCACGGGATCGCGCTGGTCGACCAGGAGCTGAGCGTCGTACCCGCACTGACCGTGGCCGAGAACCTGATGCTCGGAGACGTGCGGACGCCGTGGCTCAACCGCCGCCGCGGCTCCGCCGCCCGCTTCCGCGCACTGCTCGACGACGTGGGTCTCGACCACGTCGGCCTCCAGCAGCCGCTCTCCGACCTCGGCATCGGCGAGCGGCAGCTGGTCGAGATCGCGCGGGCGCTGGGCCAGGAGGCGCAGCTGGTGATCCTCGACGAGCCGACCGCCACCCTCAGCGACGTGGAGAGCCGGCACGTGTACGCCTCGGTCCGCAAGGTCGCCGCGGCCGGCCGCGCCGTGCTGTTCGTGTCCCACCGTCTCGGTGAGGTCCTCGACCTGTGCGACAACGTCACCGTGATGCGCGACGGCGAGGTCGTGGCCACCACGCCCGCCGCCGAGCTGACCATCGACACGCTCATCGAGCAGATGCTCGGCGAGGCGCCCCACCGCTCCGCCAGGGACACCGGCAGCGGCGCAGCCGGGCCCGTGGTGCTGTCCGTGCGGGGGCTGTCGGTGGCCGACCGCGTCCACGACTTCTCGATGTCGCTGCAGGCAGGCCGGGTCCACGCCCTCGCCGGGCAGCTCGGATCAGGTACGTCGGAGGTGCTCCGCGCGATCGCCGGCCTGGTCCCGGCAGCCACCTCGAGGCTCGAGGTCGACGGTGTCGCGGTCCGTCCCGGGCACCCGATGTCCGCGGTCCGGGCCGGCATCGCGTTCGTCTCCAACGACCGCAAGGCCGAGGGCCTGTTCCTGGACAAGCCGGTCAGCTGGAACCTGATGGCGACCCGGATGCCCGCGGTGACGCGCTGGGGCGTGCTCAGCGGCAGGCTCTGGACGACCACGCTGGCTCGCCTGGTCGAGCTCTGCGGCCTCGACGCCGACCGGGCCGGCCACGACGTCGGCTCGCTGAGCGGCGGCAACCAGCAGAAGGTCTTCGTCGGCCGGTGCCTCGCACGCGACGACGTGCGGGTGCTCCTGCTCGACGAGCCCACCCGGGGCGTCGACGTCGGCGGCCGGGCGGCGATCCACGCCCTGCTGCGCGACGCGGCGGACAGCGGGATGGCTGTGCTCTTCAGCTCCACGGAGCTCGAGGAGCTGCTGGACCTGGCCGACGAGGTGGTCACCATGCACAAGGGCGTCGTGGTGGAGCGGCATCGCGGCCGGCTGTCGGGGGCGACGCTCCTGCGGGAGATGACCCACGGCGCACCGGACCCGGCACCCGAGGCCCGGTCGGCGTACCAGGGAGCATCGTCGTGAGCGCCGTGACCGCCCCGACCCGGACGGCCGGCCCCCACCGGGCCCGGCCCCCGGCCGGCCCCGACCGGGCCATCGCCGCCCTCGTGGTCCTCGCCGTGCTCGCCGTCGTCGTGGTCGGTCTCTCGACGCACCGCTTCGCGACGCTGGCGAACGCGAAGGCCATCATCACCTCGGCCAGCCTCGTCGGCATCGCGGCCCTCGGGCTGACGCTGATCATGATCGGCGGCGCCGCGGTCTCCCTCGCGATCTCCCAGACCGTCGCGGCGACCGGCATGGTCTTCCTCTCCGCGCAGTCCCTCGGCCTGGCCCCGGCTCTCGTGCTCGCGATCGCCGCCGGAGCCCTGATCACCGGCGCCCAAGGGGTGGTGGTGGGGTACGCCGCCGCCAACCCCGTGGTGCTGACGATCGCGGCGAGCTTCGCCATCGCCGGCGTGGCCACCGGGGTCACCGACGGCGTGTCGGTCTCGCCGTCGGGAACGGCGTACGACCACCTGAACGCGACACCCGGCGGCCTCGCCCTGAGCGTCTACGTCCTGGTGGTGCTGACCCTCGCGGTCGAGTGGGTCCTGCGGCGCACCGGGTTCGGCCGGTCGCTCTACCTGGTCGGCGAGAACCGCACCGCGGCCCGCGCCGCGGGCATGCCCGTGGGCCGCACCACGACCGCGGCCTGGATCGGTGCCGGGGCGCTGTTCGCCACGACCGCGGCCTTCACCGCCGCGTTCAACACCTCCGCGAACGTGAACCTCGGCGGGACCCTCACCTTCGACGCCATCGCGGCGGTCCTCGCCGGGGGCACCCCGATCTCGGGTGGACGCGGCTCCGCGCTGCGCACGCTCGCGGGCGCGCTGCTGATCGCGGCCGTCTCGGACATCCTGCTGCTCCGCGGCTACTCGACCGGCGTCCAGGTGCTGGTGAAGGGGCTCATCGTGCTGGCCGTCGTCGTCCTGGTCCACCTGCGCTCCCGACGGAGGCACCCATGAGAGCCCGCCAGCTCGCACGTCCCGAGGCCCTGCTGCCGCTCACCGCGGCGGGCGTGACCGTCGTCGCGTTCCTGCTCGTGCCGACCTACACCGACACGACGCTGCAGTCCTTCGACGTCTACAACGCGCTGCAGATCTTCGCTCGGCTCGGCCTGATCGCCCTGGCGCTGGGCCTGACGATGATCGCCGGCGAGTTCGACCTGTCGGTGGTCGGGACCTACGCGCTCGGCGGGATGCTCACCGTCCAGGCCGGCCAGGGGCACGCGGCGTACGGCCTGCTCGCCGCCGTCGGCGCGGGCGCCGCGATCGGATTGGCGCAGGGCTGGCTCATCGCAGGCCTGAAGCTCCCCTCCATGCCCGTCACCCTCGCGACCTACATCGCGCTGCTCGGGCTGACCAGCGCCCTGTCCGGAGGGCTGACCAAGACGTACTCGAACGTCGAGGTCACGCTCTGGGTCGACCAGACGGTGCTGACGTACTTCTCTCCGCGGAGCCTGATCACCCTCGGCCTGTTCGTGCTCGCGGCCATCGTGCTGGCAGGCACGCGGTGGGGGCGCGAGCTCCGGGCGGTCGGCGCCGACCGCCGCGCGAGCCGGGTCGCCGGGGTCCGGGTCAACCGGCTCATCGTCGGCACGTTCGTCGCCTCCGGTGCGCTGGCCGCGCTCGGCGGGTCCCTGCTCAGCTTCAGCCTCGGCTCCGCCAACCCCGACCCGGGCGTCCAGCCGCTGATCCTCGCGGCGGCGGCCGCGCTGCTGGGCGGGGTCTCGCTCGCCGGTGGTCGCGGCACCCCGCTCGGCCTGCTCGGGGGCATGATCGCGGTGGCGCTGCTCGCGGAGATCGCGACGGTGGCCGCGCTCCCGACGTACGTCGCCCAGCTGTTCTACGCGCACCTGCTCGCCATCATCGTCGTCGTCGACGCCCCCGACCTGCACAACGCCATCGTCCGACTCCGCACCGGCCTCCGCTCGAGGAGCGTCGGACACCCAGCGGCCCACGCGAGCCAGGAGGCATCGTGACCCACCCCTCCCTGATCTTCTCCGACCTCCGGTTCCCGGAGGGAGCTCGGTGGCACGAGGACCGGCTCTGGTTCTCCGACATGCACACCGGTCAGGTCTTCAGGTCCAACCCTCCGGCCCGGACGCTCGAAGAGGTGGCGGTGGTCGACGACCAGCCGTCCGGCCTGGGCTGGCTGCCGGACGGCTCGCTGCTGATCAGCTGCATGCTCGGGCGCACGGTACGTCGGGTCGGACCGGACGGCACGGCGGTCGAGTTCGCCGACCTCGCCCCGCTGACGGACGCGCCCATCAACGACCTCGTCACCCGGGCGGACGGCACGACGTACCTCGGCGGGTTCGGGTACGACCTCTACGCCGACGCGCCGCAGCGTCCGGGCCCGATCTTCCGGATCGACCCGGACGGCACCCCGCGACTCGTCGAGGAGGACATGGTCTTCCCCAACGGATCCGTCGTGCTGCCCGGCACCTCGACCCTCGTCGTCGCGGAGACGTGGGCGGCCCGGCTGACGGCGTTCGACATCGACGACCGGGGCGACCTGGTGGGCAAGCGGGTCTGGGCAGAGCTGCCCGAGGGCTCCACGCCGGACGGGATCTGCGCGGATGCAGCCGGTGGCGTGTGGGTGTCGTCCATCTCCACGTCCCGGTTCTACCGCGTGGAGGCCGGCGGCCGGATCACCCAGACGATCGACGTGGACGGCCGCTGCGCCACCGACTGCGTGCTGGGCGGACCAGGCGGCACCACGCTGTTCCTGCTCACCTCCAACAGCTGGCAGCCCTCC
Organism: Nocardia sp. 149-1B; assembly: GCF_057747975.1. Lineage (NCBI taxonomy): Bacteria > Bacillati > Actinomycetota > Actinomycetes > Mycobacteriales > Nocardiaceae > Nocardia > Nocardia sp. 149-1B. Next base: position 1,201,951 of record NZ_CM173233.1, on the reverse strand, counting down.
GAGACCACCGGCCGGCAGGGCCGGATCGAGGCCGTCGAGGTCGCGGTGCCGGGGCCGCAGCAGTGAGAGGAACACGCCCCCTGCGCGGCCTGATGCAGGACCGGCCGCTGACCATTCCCACCCTCCTGTCGCGCGCCGAGACGAGCTTCGGCCACAAGCGGATCGTCACCAACGGCACCGAGGAGACCAGCAGCACCTGGGCCGAGGTGGCCCCCCGGGTGCGGCGGCTCGCCCACGCGCTCGACGACCTGGGCGTCCCTGCGGGTGCGTGCGTCGGCACGTTCGCGTGGAACAGCCAGCGCCACGTCGAGCTCTACGTGGCGATCCCGAGCTCGGGGCGCGTCCTGCACACCGTGAACCACCGGCTGTACCGCGAGCAGATCACGTTCATCGTCAACGACGCCGCCGACGACGTGCTGTTCGTCGACCGCACGATCCTGCCCGTGGTGTGGCCGCTGATCGAGGCCTGCCCGACGGTGCGCCACGTGATCGTGATGGACGACGGTGGCGAGATGCCGTTGCCGGCCGACCCTCGCGTCCTCGACTACGAGCAGCTCCTGGCGGGGCAGGCCGACCGGCCGCTCACCACGGTGGTGGAGGACGAGGACTCCGCCGCGGCGCTCTGCTACACCTCCGGCACGACCGGTCATCCCAAGGGCGTCCTCTACAGCCACCGGTCCGTGGTCCTGCACAGCCTGCTCCTCCTCGCCGCCGACGTGTTCGCACTGAGCGAGCACGACGTGGTGGCACCGATCGTGCCGATGTTCCACGTCAACGCGTGGGGTCTGCCGTACGCCGCGATGCAGTGCGGGGCGGACCTCGTGCTCCCGGGCCCGGCGACCTCGCCCGAGCAGCTCGTCGCGCTGCTCGCGCGCCACCGCGTGACGTTCAGCGCCGCGGTCGCGACGGTGTGGCGGGACCTGCTGCCCGCGGTCGACGGCCACGACCTCAGCAGCCTGAGGCAGGTCGTCTGCGGTGGAGGCGCCGTCGACGACGCACTCTCGCGCCGGTACGAGACGACGGTGGGCATCCCGCTGACCAACGCCTGGGGCATGACCGAGACGAGCCCGGTGGTCACGAGCGCGCGGATCGCGACGGTCCACCGGGGCGTGACGGGCGACGCCCGCCGGCACCTGCTCGGCACGCCCGGACCCGCCGTACCCCTCACCGAGATCCGCGTCGTGTCCGACGACGGGGTCGAGCAGCCCCGGGACGGGCGATCGCCCGGTGAGCTCCAGGTCGCCGGAGCGACGATCGCGAGCGCGTACTTCGGCGCCGACCGCGGAGCCGACTCGTTCACCGCCGACGGGTGGCTGCGCACCGGGGACGTCGCGACCATCGACCAGTGGGGCTACCTGCGGATCGTCGACCGCACCAAGGACCTCGTGAAGTCCGGCGGCGAGTGGATCTCCTCGGTCGAGCTGGAGAACACGATCATGTCCGATCCCCGGGTCAAGGAGGCCGCGGTGGTCGGCATCGCCGACCCGCGGTGGGGCGAGCGTCCCGTCGCCTGCGTGGTGCCCTCGCCCGGCGTCGTGCTGACCGCCGACGACGTCCGGGAGTTCCTTCGCGACCGGGTGGCGTCATGGTGGATCCCGGAGCGGGTGGAGCTGATGAGCGAGATCCCGAAGACCGCCACCGGCAAGTGGTCGAAGCAGAGCCTGCGCCAGCGACTCGTCGACCAACCGTCAGAGCCCAGATGAGCCCGAGAGGACCAGCCATGCCCATCGAACCCCGCCTGATCGTGACCGGCCACAGCCCCGAGGGGGACGCCGTCTTCGTCGAGGACCGCGTCCCCGACGCGGTGCGTGTGCCGGTGCTGCCGGGGTCGGACTTCTACCTGTTGTGGGGTACGCCGGACGGGGGCGCCGTCGTCGGCGAGCAGCACGCGGCCCCGGTGCTGCGACCGTACTTCCCGGGGGTCGGGGGAAGCCGGGCCCTCTTCCTGCGATGGGCGCCGCACTCGGAGACACCCGAGCCGGTCGGGGCCTCGCCGATGACCGCCGAGGAGGTCGCCCAGGAGACCGATGAGAAGCTGCCGGGCCTGGTCGCGGTGTTCGAGGACGGTGGGGACGGCATGCACACGACCGACACCGTCGACTACGCCATCTGCCTCGAGGGCGAGCTGTGCCTGACGCTCGACAACGACGCCGAGGTCACGCTGACACCCGGCACCTGCGTTGTGCAGCTCGGGACCCGGCACGCCTGGCACAACCGCAGCGACCGGCCGGCCCTGATGTGCTACGTCCAGATCGGAGCGGTCCGGGCCGGCTGAGCGGCCGGCCCGGACCTCGACCACGTGCCCCGCTCGAGGTCCGGGCGCGGCGCGGGGTCATCGTTCACGCTCCGCCCCACCGTCAGGCGCGGCGCGCACCAGGCCGGTCTGGTAGGCGATGACGACGAGCTGCGCGCGGTCGCGCGCGTGCAGCTTGGTCATCGCCCGCTGGACGTGAGCGCGCACGGTGAACGGGCTGAGGAACATCCGTTCGGCGATCTCCTGGTTGGAGAGGCCCATGGCGACCAGGCCGACCATCTCGCGCTCGCGGGGCGTGAGCGCGTCGAGCTCGTCCGGGCGGTGCGACGGGGTGTCCTCGGGCGCCGCCAGGAAGCGAGCGACCAGCGACCGGGTCGCGGCGGGTGAGAGCAGGGTGTCACCGGCAGCGATCGTGCGGACGGCGTCGAGGAGGTCGTCGGCGCCGATGCCCTTGCTGATGAAGCCGCCGGCGCCCGCGCGCAGCGCCTGGGCGACGTACTCGTCGGTCTCGTAGGTGGTGAGGATCAGGATCCGCGTCTCCGCCAGATCGGGGTCGGCCCCGATCTCCCGCGTCGCCGTGAGGCCGTCGACCTCGGGCATCCGGATGTCCATCACGACGACGTCCGGGCGCAGCTCCCGGGTGAGACGCACCGCCTCACCGCCGTCAGCGGCCTCACCGACCACGGTGATGTCGTCGGCGGTCTCGAGGAGCGTCCGGAAGGCCTGGCGCAGCAGGGCCTGGTCGTCGGCGAGCAGCACGCGCACGATCACGCGACCACCCCTGCCGCGTCCGTGACCGGTGGGAACGGCAGGTGCGCCGTGACGAGGAAGCCGCCGTCCACGCCCGGGCCCGCGACCAGGTCTCCCCCGACGGCCGCGGCGCGTTCGCGCATCCCGATCAGCCCGTGGCCGCCGGCGCCGGCGGACCTGGCCCCCGGCGTACGGACGACGGCGCCGTCATCGGCGACGGTCAGCGTCAACCGGTCCCGCCCCCACGCGAGGCAGAGCGCGGCGTGATCGGTGCTGGCGTGCTTGGTCACGTTGGTCAGCGCCTCCTGGATGATGCGGTAGGCCGTGAGGTCCACGGCCGGGGGCAGCCGACGAGGCGCACCCTCCTGGCGCAGCATCACCTCCAGGCCCGCGCGCCGGAACGACTCCAGCAGCGTGAGGAGTCGGGACAGCTCCGGGGCGGGCTCACCGGGCGGGTCGGCGTCGTCCGGCTGACGCAGCAACCCCACGGTCGCCCGCAGGTCGTCGAGCGCACCCCTCGTGGTCGCGACCAGCTCGTCCAGGCTCTCGCGCGCCCGGGCCGGGCGGTCGTCGAGCAGACGGGCGGCGACCATCGCCTGCGCGTTGGCGAGCGTGATCTGGTGCGCCACGAGGTCGTGCAGCTCCCGCGCGATGCGCACCCGCTCCTCGGCCACCCGTCGCCGGGCCTCGCTGTCACGGCTCTCCTCGGCCCGCTGCGCACGCTCCTCCACGGCCGCCAGGTAGGCCCGCCGGTTCTGCGTGGAGCGTCCCAGGACGCCCGCGACCAGTGGGAACGCCGCAACCACCCCGAGCCTCGTCCCGTCCTGCCAGGACAGGTCGCCGAACAGGGCGGTCGAGACGACGAGCAGCCCCGCCGACCCGAGCAGGACGGTCGACCCCGTGCGGCCCTCGACCCGCAGGGCCAGCGCGTACGCCGCGACCACGGCCGGCGCCACGATCAGCGGGGTGAGCAGGAGGCCCAGCGGCGCGACCAACATGCCGCACGCCGTCGTGGCCGCCACCGCGACCAGCGGCGCCCGGTGGCGCATCGGGAGCACCGCGCACGAGACCACGGCGATCGCGTAGGCGGACGCCGGAGGCCACGACAGCGTGTCGTCGAGCCGCATCGCGCCACCGCAGAGGCAGAGCACGAACGCTGTGGCCAGGACCGCGCCCTCCCGCCACCGCATGTCACGCGGTCGCGGGAGGGCGTCAGCTCTGCTCATGTTGACCGCGGCTAGCAGACCGGCTGTCGCTGGGCCGCGACGTCCTCGTCGGTCGCGGCGACAGGGACGCGCCTGCGCAGCGCCTCGCCCTCGACGTCGACGTTCGGCAACACACGCTGCAGGATACGAGGCATCCACCAAGCCCGGTCGCCGAGAAGCGCCATCACCGCGGGCGCGAGGGCCATCCGGACCACGAACGCGTCGAACACGACCGCGGAGGCGAGTCCGACCCCCATCGTCTGGATGGTCGACATCTGTATCCCGATGAAGCCCGCGAACACGCTGGTCATGATGATCGCCGCGGCGGCCACGACCCGCCCGCTGTACCGGAACCCGCTGACGATCGCCTCCTCCGGTGTCGCGCCCTGGACGTGGGCCTCGCGCATCCGGGTGAAGAGGAAGACCTCGTAGTCCATGGCGAGGCCGAACACGATGCCGATGACGAGGATCGGCATCAGCGACATGACCGGACCGGTCTGCTCGATCCCGATCAGGTCGGCACCCCAGCCCCACTGGAAGACGACGACGAGGACTCCGAAGGCGGCACCCACCGAGAGCAGGAAGCCGAGCGCCGCCTTGATCGGGACGAGGATCGAGCGGAAGACCACCATCAGCAGGAGCACCGCCAGCCCGATCACCAAGGTCAGGTACGGCAGGAGTGCGTCCGACATCGCCTCGGAGATGTCGATGTTGAGTGCGGTGGTGCCGGTCACCGAGATGTCGGCCCCGGTCTCGGCCTCGACCCGCGCCGCCGCGCCCCGGATGTCCCCCACGAGGTCCTTGGTCGCCGCGGTGTTCGGCGCGGTCTGCGGGACCGCGGTGATGATCGCGGTGTCGCCCGCCTCGTTCACGATGGGCTCCCCGACCGAGGCGATGCCGTCGGTGTCGCGGAGCGTCGCGACGACCACGTCCGTGGCGGCCACGTGGTCCGCCGCTCCCGCCATGTCCACGACCACGGTCAGGGGACCGTTGAAGCCGGGGCCGAACCCCTCGGACAGCAGGTCGTAGGCACGGCGCTGGGTGGTCTCCACCGACTTCGACTCGTCGCCGGGCAGCCCCAGCTCCAGACCGAGGGCCGGCAGGGCGACCGCACCGAGACCGAGCCCGGCGACCACGAGCACCGCGACCGGCCGGCGCAGCACGAACCGCGCCCAGCGCGTGCCGAGACCGGTCCGTTCGGCCACAGCGGGGACGGGGTGCGGGGCGTCCAGTCCCGCCCGGGCGGCCCTGCGGGCCGAGCGGGGCAGCACCCGTTGGCCGAGGAATCCGAGCAGGGCGGGCACCAGGGTCAGCGCCACGAGGACCGCGACGGCCACCGCGCCGGCGCCACCCAGGCCCATCTTGGTGAGCTCGGGGATCCCGACCACCCCCAAGCCGGCCAGGGCGATCACCACGGTGGTGCCCGCGAAGACCACCGCCGATCCGGCGGTGCCGACCGCCCGACCCGCGGCGTCCTCGGGATCGCCGACCTGCATGAGCTCGTCACGGAACCGGGTGGTGATGAACAGCGCGTAGTCGATGCCGACCGCGAGGCCCAGCATCAGGGCCAGGATCGCGACCGTGGACGTGAGACCCAGGGGGTCGGCGAGCGCGGACACCACGCCGAAGGTGATGGCCACACCCAGGAACGCGGTGACGAGCGGCAGGCCGGCCGCCACCAGCGACCCGAGGGTGAGGACCAGCACCACCGCGGCGACGGCCACGCCGACCATCTCCGTCGTACCTCCCAGCGACTCCTCGGCGTCGAGGGCAGATCCCCCGATCTCGACGGTCAGCCCGGTGTCCCGGGCATCGTCGGCTGCGTGCTCGAGGGCACTCTTGGCGGACTCGGAGAGGTCGGCGGCCGCGACGTCGTAAGTGATCGTCGCGTAGGCGATCGTGCCGTCCTCGCTGACCGCACCGTCCTCGAACGGGTCGCCGACCGACGCCACCTGGCCGCTGTCAGTGAGCTGGTCCAGGGCCTGCTCGACGGCCGCCCGGTTGCCGCCGGCCGTCACCTGCTGTCCCTCCGGGGCCTGGAACACCAGCCGCGCGTCAGCACCCTGGGCGTTGGCCTGCGGGAACCGCTGATCGAGCAGGTCGAAGGCCTGCTGCGACTCGGTGCCGGGCATCGCGAGGTCCTCGTCCTGCGCCGAGGGCGCGAGCGCCGCGGCGAGGACGGCGAGCACTGCCGCGCTCAGCCACAGGCCGAGCACGACCCGACGACGCCGGAAGGCCCATCGTCCGATCCGATAGAGAACTGTTGCCATGGTCGGTCACTCCAGACGCGCCGGGTACAAGGAAGTGCGCGAGGTCCCGCGCATCTCCCACCCTGGTCGCCGGGGCCGTGGTGGGGCATCGTGCTGGGCGATCGTCTGTGGCTGGTCCACCCGGACCAGTCACCCGCCGACGCTGGTGCGGCTGCACTAGTCGTGAGGCCCGAGACCTGCGTTCGCGGTCGCGGTGGCGACGAGGCGTACGGCGGCCGCGGCCGCGTCGGCGATCTCGGCGGGAGTGCCGAGCCGCCGCGCCGCGAGGGCTACGTCGCGCAGCTGGGCGTATCCGTGCGCGATGGCGAACACCTGCTCCAGCAGCACGATCGCGGCCTCCGGGTCGCCGGCGACCTCCCGCGCGGGCGGGAGCAGGCGGTCCATCACCCGGCGCCCCGCCTCGGCCAGCTCGGCGTCCTCGAGGGCGCGCAGCTCCGGGAGGAAGATCAGGTCGAGTCCCGCGCCGCGAGCGAGATGGAACTCGGTGTAGGCGGCCGCAGTGGCGGCGAGGAGCTCGACCGGGCCGCCGGCGACGGGGTGCACGGCCACCAGCCGCTGGTCGAGGGCGCGCGCGGTCTCGACGGCGGCCGCGAGGAGGAGTGCCTGCCGGCTCGGGAAGTGTCGGTACGGCGCCGCCGCGGTGACCCCGGCACGCCGGGCGGCGTCGGCCATCGAGATCGACGAGACGCCGCCCGCGGCCACGGCCTCGAGCGCGGCCTGCACGAGCGCCTCGCGGAGGTGCCCGTGGTGGTAGGCGTCCTGCGGACTCATGCGCCTCCGGCGATCGGTGAGAGATGTGACGACACCCTAACTTTGATTCGATGTGATGGGGCGCTTACATTCAATGTGAGAGGTCACTTACATCGAGCGGCCGCGACGACACGGAGACGAGATGACCGGCATCGACGGCAAGGTGGTGGCCATCACCGGCGCCAGCAGCGGCATCGGCAGAGCAGCCGCGCACCTACTCGCGGCGCGGGGCGCACAGCTGGTCCTCGGCGCCCGCGGGAGCGAGCGGCTCGAGGGCCTCGCCCGGGAGATCCGCGATCGCGGCGGCTCGGCCGTCTGGCGGGCCACCGACGTGAGGTGTCGCGAGGACCTGGCCGCACTCGTGGAGACGGCCCGGGCGGAGTTCGGCCGGCTGGACGTGCTGATCAGCAACGCCGGGGTGATGCCGGTCTCGCCCCTCGACGAGCTGCGGGTCGAGGACTGGGACCTCATGGTCGACGTCCACGTCAAGGGTCTGCTCCATGGCATCGCGGCCGCGCTGCCCCTCTTCCGTGAGCAGGGCAGCGGTCACTTCGTGACGACGGCGTCGACGGCCGGCCTCAAGATCGTGCCCACGATGGCGGTCTACGCCGGCACGAAGTTCGCGGTTCGCGCCATCTGCGAGGGCTTGCGACAGGAGGCCGGACCGGACCTGAGGGTCACGCTGGTGACGCCGGGGTTGACCGCCACCGAGCACACGCTCGGCATGGACGACGACGAGGCTCGCGCCCGGTTCGGTGCGACGATCGCCGAGCTGGCGCTGCCGGCCGAGGCCGTCGCGGGCGCGATGGCCTACGCGATCGAGCAGCCCGCGACGGTCGACGTGGGCGAGATCGTCATCCGTCCGACGGCCCAGGCGTGAGGGCGAGCGCTCAGCGTGCGGCGACCTTGAACGTCACCCAGGTCGACCTCAGGCCGAGCACGGCGCGGAACGTGTCCCCGGAGACGACGACCCGGCCCCGCGACCCGCGCAGCGCGATCGCGCGCACCCGGCCACCCCAGTCGCCGTTGCCGTCGCGGCCGGTGACCGTGATCCGGGTCAGGTTGCCGATCGCCGGCCAGGCCTGCTCGAGGCGGGTGTCGTCGACCGTGGTGGTCCAGGTGTGCACGGGGTTGCCCGACCACCCGTCGTACGGGTCCTTGCGGGCGGCCAGGTAGGGCACCGACCCGGCCGAGGTCCAGCCGCCGCTGCTGGAGCCGAACTGGGTGAAGGCCGGCTCTCCGGCACTGGTGAGGACCACGCCCGCGGTGGCGTCGACCGCACGGTTGGAGTCGGGGTACTCCGCGTCGACGCCGCCGTAGACCTGGCACGAGGAGGTGTCGCAGATCTGGTACGCCGAGGAGAGCGGGTGCTTGCGCTCGTACGACGCGTAGGTGCGGGCGGCCACGGCCTGGGCGCGGACGGCCTCGGTGCTCCACGATGCCGGGATCTCCAGCGGCACCACACCCTTGAGGTAGTCCTCCAGAGGAAGAGTGTTGACCGTGACCCGATCACCGGAGGAGGTCACGCCCACCCGGAGCCGACCTCGGTAGGAGCGCTCGCCGCTCGGCGTCACGAGCGTGATCGGCTCACCGCCCGCGAAGAACTGGCCCTGCCCCTTGAGATCTCGCCAGGGGTGCCAGCCGCGCGTGCGGTAGGACACCCTGTTGACGCCGTCGGCGCCAAGCGCGACCCGCCACTGGGACGCGCCGTTCTCGGGAAGCTTGATGCGGCCCTTGACCGCGGTGTCGCGCACGGTCAGGTCGGAGCGGGCGAGGACGACCAGGTCGTCGGTGGTGTCCGCGGTGAGCAGCACGCTCACCCGGCCCGTGCTCGTGCCCCACTCGGTGCCGGGGTAGTAGAACTCGGCGATCTGGCGGTAGGTCAGCCCCTGGCGGGCGGCACCCTCGGCGCCGTACTGCGACATCCCGTGGCCGTGCCCGTAGCCGTGCCCCTTGATCGTGATGGTCGCCCGCGACGGGACCTTCCAGACGTCCGAGTCGGCCCCGGCGGCTGCCCCGGCCGGTCCCACGAGCCCCAGCGAGGTCGCCGCGAGGGCGAGCGCGAGCAGGCTCGAGACGGCGCGCATGAGTGACCTCTGTGACGACTGTGACGGGTGGGAAACCCCATCGCATCATGCGCCACAGAGCACCGCAACGGGATCGGGCGAACTACAGATTTGTAGTTCCGGCAGATCTGTAGTTCAGGAGACGGTGAACATCGTGGAGCGCAGCCCCAGGAACCGGGCGAACGCACTGCCCGTCGTCACCTGGGTCCGCAGCGTGCCCGTGACCGTCACCTCGGTGACGTGCCCCTCGTGGACACCGTCGCCGTCACGCCCGGTCACCTCCACCGACACCAGGTCACCCAGGCCTGTCCAGTGCCGCGTGATCTCCTCGCCGGTGAACGTCCGGGTGCGCGGATCGTCGGGCATCCCGTGGTCGAACTCGTCCCACTCGGCGACCAGGTAGGGGAAGTCGCCGGCCGTCGAGTAGCCGCCGTTGCTGGCCGAGAACTGGGTGAACGCCGGCTCGCCGTCGTAGGTGAGGACCTCGCCGGCCGTGGCGGCCACGGCGGCGTCGGACCCGGTGTACTCCCCCGACGCGCCCTTGTAGACCTGGCAGGCCGCGGTGTCGCAGAGGTCGTAGTCGCGCCCGGCCGAGACGTTGCCGCGCTCGAAGACGGCGTACGTGCGCGCGGCCACCGCCTGGGCCTCGACCGCCGCGTGGGGCCACGACGCCGGGACCTCGCTCGCGACGACGCCGCGCAAGTAGGTCTCGAGGTCCACCTCGTTCACCACCCCGGACGGGGTCAGCCGCAGGGTGCCTCGATAGCTCCCGGCACCGGCCAGCGCCATCGGCTGCGAGGACTGCAGCTGGATCGCACCGCTCCGCGTGCGCCAGGTGTGCCAGGCGCCGGTGCGGTAGGACAGCTCCGAGCGGGCTCCGACCGGCTTGACCCGCCACTGCTTGACGAGCTTGCCGTCGCGCCGGGTGGGCAGCATCCACGTCTTGCCCTGCCCGAGGGCCTTGAGCCCCGAGCGCGACCGCACCGTCAGGGCGCCGGCGGGGGCGTCGGTGAGCCGCACCCGGATCGTGCCGCCCGCCGAACCCCAGGCGGTGCCGGGGTAGTAGTGCTCCGCGATCTGCCGATAGTCCTGGCCCGCGTTGGCGCGGTTGCGTGCGCCGTACTGCGAGAGGCCCTTGCCGTGGCCGTTGCCGGTGGTCGCGATCGTGACGCTGGCCGGCTCGCGGTGGACCGGCTCGCGGTGGTTCGGTTCGGAGTGCGCCGGTGACGCGGTCGCGGACAGCGTGGCAGCGGTGAGCAGGACGGCGAGCCGTCGGATCATGTTCTCCCCCGAGAGTGTGTGGGACTAGACGCGGTGCAGTCGGCGGGCCGCCTCGGCGATCGAGCCGGACATCGACGGGTACACCGTAAACGCTTGGGCCAGCTGGTCGGCGGTCAGCGACTCGGCCACCGCGATCGCGACCGGGTGGATCAGCTCGCTGGCCCGGGGCCCGACGACCACTCCCCCGACGATGGTGCGGGTGCCGGGACGGCACAGCAGCTTGACGAAGCCGTCGCGGACGCCCTGCATCTTCGCCCGAGGGTTGCCCGACAGCGGCAGCATCACGACCTCGGCCTGGATCTCGCCCGCCTCGACCGCCTGTTGCGACCAGCCCACGGTGGCGATCTCGGGGGCGGTGAACACGTTGGAGGAGACGCTCTTGAGGTCGAGCGGCTGCACCGCGTCGCCGAGGAAGTGCCACATCGCGATCCGGCCCTGCATCGCGGCGACGCTGGCCAGCATGAGTACGCCGGTGCAGTCGCCGGCGGCGTAGACGCCGCGCGCCGACGTACGAGACACGCGGTCGACGTTGACGAAGCCGCCGTCCTTGAGGTTGACGCCGGCCTCCTCGAGGCCGAGGCCCGCGGTGTTGGGCACCGAGCCGAGCGCGAGGATGCAGTGCGAGCCCTCGACCGTGCGCCCGTCGGTCAGCGTGACGGTGACCCGGTCGCCGTCACGGGTCACCGACTCCATCCGCGAGCGGGAAAGCACGGTCATGCCGCGCCGGGTGAGAACGTCCTCGAGGACCTTGGCGGCGTCGGCGTCCTCGCCCGGCAGCACCCGGTCGCGCGAGGAGACCAGCGTGACCGGGATGCCGAGGTTGAGGTAGGCGCTGGCGAACTCGGCGCCGGTGACACCCGAGCCCACGACGATCAGCTCGGTCGGCACCTCGGTGAGGTCGTAGACCTGCTCCCAGGTGAGGATCCGCTCGCCGTCCGGCTGCGCCGTGGGCAGCGTGCGGGGCGCGGCGCCGGTGGCGAGGAGGATCGCGTCAGCAGGCAGCTCCTGCTCGGTGCCGTCGGCCAGCCGGGCGAGCACCCGGTCGGGTCCGGCCAGGCTGCCCCGCCCGCGCAGGACCGTGACGCCGTCGCGCGCCAGCCGCCGGCCGATGTCGGCGGACTGGTCGGTGGCCAGCTGCTTGACCCGGGCGTTGACCTTCGCGAGGTCGACCTGGATCGAGGTCGCCGCGTCACCCTCGGAGTCGTGGAAGTTCACGCCGAGCTCCGCCGCGTCGGCCAGGTCGCTCATCACCTCCGCGGTCGCGATCAGCGTCTTGCTCGGCACGCAGTCGGTGAGCACCGCCGAGCCGCCGACCCCGTCGGTGTCGACGATCGTGACCTCGGCACCGAGCTGGGCGGCGACGTGGGCGGCCTCGTAGCCGCCGGGGCCGCCGCCGATGATGACGACGCGCTGGCTGGCCATCACAGATTGATCATGTGGCCGGCGATGCCCTCGATGGCCTCCTTCATCGCCTCCGACAGCGTCGGGTGCGCGAAGATGTTGCGGGCCACCTCGTCCGCGGTGAGGTCCCACTGCTGGGCCAGCGTCAACGCCGGCAGCAGCTCGGTGACCTCCGGGCCGATCATGTGGGCGCCGATGATCTCGTTGTAGGTCGCGTCGGCGACGATCTTGACGAACCCGACGCCCTCGGCCATCCCACGCGCCTTGCCGTTGGCGCTGAACGGGAACATCGACGTCTTGACGTCGTACCCCTTCTCCTTCGCCTGCGCCTCGGAGTAGCCGAACGACGCGATCTGCGGCTGGCAGAAGGTCGCCCGCGGGATCATGTCGAAGTTGATCTCCTGGGTCTCCGCGCCCGCGATCGTCTCGGCAGCGACGACACCCATCGCCTCGGCGGTGTGGGCGAGCATGAGCTTGCCGGTGACGTCGCCGATCGCGTAGACGTTCTCGATGTTGGTGCGGCCGCGCGCGTCGACCTCGATGGCGCCGCGCTCGGACAGCTTCACGCCGGCGTTCTCGAGGCCATAGCCCTCGACCCGCGGGGCGAACCCGAATGCCGCGAGCATCTTGTCGGCCTCGAGCACCTGGCTGTCACCGCCGCCGGCGGGGCTGACCGTGACGCGGACCCCGGAGCCGGTGTCCTCGACCTGGTCGACCTTGGTCGAGAGCAGCACCTTCACGCCCAGCTTCTTGTACTGCTTGAGCAGCTCCTTGGAGACGTCGGCGTCCTCGGTGGGGACCATCCGGTCGAGGAACTCCACGATCGTGACGTCGACGCCGAAGTTGGTCATCACGTAGGCGAACTCGACGCCGATCGCGCCGGACCCGCCGATGATGATCGAGCGCGGCAGCTGGTCGGTGAGGATCTGCTCCTCGTACGTCACGACGTTCTGGCTCACGCTCATGCCGGGCAGCATCCGGACCTTGGCGCCGGTCGCGATGATCAGGTTGTCGCAGGTGTGGGTCTGCTTCTGACCGTCCTTGTCGACCTCGACCTCGGTCGGCGACTTGATCGTGCCCCAGCCGTCGAGCTCGGTGATCTTGTTCTTCTTCATCAGGTAGTGGACGCCCTTGGCGCTGGCCTCCGCGACGCCGCGGCTGCGCTTGTGCGTCGCGCCGAAGTCCATGGTGGCGTCGCCACTGATCCCGAAGGTGTCCTTCTCCTTCGTGATGATGTGGGCGATCTCGGCGTTGCGCAGCAGCGCCTTGGAGGGGATGCACCCGACGTTGAGGCACACGCCTCCCCAGTACTTCTCCTCGATCACGGCGACGGACTGACCGAGCTGAGCGGCGCGGATAGCGGCGACGTACCCACCGGGGCCGGCACCGAGGACGAGGACGTTGAAGTGGGTCACGATCGCCAGCCTACTGAGGTGAGCGAGGTCACCCCCAGGCGCTCCACTACTCTGCAGCCGTGACGCTTTACGCCGCCTACGGGACCAACCTCGATCCCGTACGGATGAGCGAGCGGTGTCCGCACTCGCCGCTCTCCACCACAGGATGGCTCCAGGGCTGGCGCCTGACGTTCGGTGGCGAGGAGCACGGCTGGGACGGCGCACTCTCCACGATCGTGGAGGACCCGATCGAGCAGGTCTTCGTCGCCGTCTACGACATCACCCGCGAGGACGAGGCAGCGCTGGACGGGTGGGAGGCCGCCGACCTCGGGCTCTATCGCAAGACCCGGGTGCGCGTCGCCACGATGACCGGGGAGCTCGTCGTGTGGACCTACGTGCTCGACGCCTACGAGGGCGGTCTGCCCTCCGCGTCCTACCTCGGGGTGCTGGCCGACGCAGCCGAGGCCGCCGACGCCCCCGCCGACTACGTCGCCGCCCTCCGCAACCGCCCCTGCCGCTCGATCGGCCAGTAAGGCCTACGCCTCCGAGACGGTGTGGCAGACGGCCTCGACGTTGTTGCCGTCGGGGTCGCGGACGAACGCACCGAAGTAGTGGTCGTGGTACTCCGGCCAGAGGCGGGGCTCGTGGAGGACCTCGGCGCCCTGGGCGACCGCGGCGTCGAAGAACGCGCGGACCTGGTCGGCCGAGGTGGCCGTGAACGCGATGTGGACCTCGCGGTTGGGGCCCGACGCCGGGCCCGACTCGGGCTGGGCGCCGATCCAGAAGTCCGGCTTGCCCGTGCCGTAGCCGATGGCGACGTCGAAGTCCATGACACGGGTGTGGCCGAGGACGCCGAGCACGGCGTCGTAGAAGGCGGCCGACCGGGCGAGGTCGGAGCAGTTGATGCCGAAGTGGTCGATCATGCTCGAATCGTGCACCCTGCCGCCCCCGCACTAGAGTCCGACCCGTGACGCAGCCTGTGACGCAGCCTCAGACCAGCACGCCGTACGACCACGCGAACGAGGCCGCCGCACGGCTCGCCGAGCTGACGGGAGTGGAGCGCCACGACGTCGCGCTCGTCCTCGGCTCGGGGTGGCTGCCGGCAGTGGACGCTCTCGGCGAGGCGACCGCGGAGATCGCCACCACCGACCTGCCCGGGTTCTCGGCTGCGGCCGTCGCCGGCCACTCCGGCAAGATCCGCTCGGTGCGTGCCGGCGACAAGCAGCTGCTGGTGTTCCTCAGCCGCACCCACTACTACGAGGGCAAGGGCGTCGCCGCGGTCGTGCACGGCGTGCGTACGGCGGCCGCCGCAGGCTGCCGCGCGATCGTGCTGACCAACGGGTGCGGTGGGCTCAAGCCGACCTGGACGCCCGGCACACCGGTGCTGATCAGCGACCACATCAATCTGACCGGCCGCTCCCCGATCGAGGGCGCCCACTTCGTGGACCTCACCGACCTCTACAGCTCCCGGCTGCGCGCCATGTGCCGCGACGTGGACCCGAGCCTCGACGAGGGCGTCTACGTGCAGTTCCCCGGCCCGCACTACGAGACCCCGGCCGAGGTGCGGATGGCCGGCATCATCGGCGGCCAGCTGGTCGGGATGAGCACCACGCTCGAGGCGATCGCGGCCCGCGAGGCCGGCATGGAGGTGCTCGGCATCAGCCTGGTCACCAACCTGGCCGCCGGCATCAGCGACCAGCCGTTGAACCACGAGGAGGTCCTCGAGGCGGGCCGTGCCGCGGCCTCGCGGATGGGCGACCTGCTGGGACGGATCGTCCCCCGGATCTGATGGACACCCGTCGGGCTCTGGTCGAGGCCGCCACGACCGCGTTCGCCGAGCACGGCGTCTTCACCGCCTCGCTCGTCGACATCACCCGGCGAGCCGGGCAACGCAACCGCGGCGCCGTGCACTACCACTTCGGCACCCGCGAGGGCCTGCTGGTGGCGGTGCTCGAGCAGCACACGGCGTTCCTCGCCGAGCGCGAGGGCGAGCTGCTCACGCGCGCCCGCAGCACCCCGGACGACGACCTCGCGGCCGTGCTCGAGGCGATCGTGCGGCCGGCCGTCGAGCTCGCCGAGACGGGGCCCTCGGGCCGCGACTACCTCGTGATCGTCGGCGAGCTCGTCGAGGAGTACGACCGTCTGGATCCCGCCGTGGGCGAGACGCTCCGCCGCACCGGCGGGTACGCCGTCTACGACCTGCTCGCGTCCCGGATGCCCGCCGTGGACGAGGCCCTGCACAACGAGCGGCTCGCCCTCGTCACCGGGTTCATCCTGCGCGCGGTCGCTGACCGCGCCCGAGCCCAGCAGGCCTCCGCACCCGGTCGCGCCCAGCTCCCCACGGGCCGGTTCGTGGACAACCTGGTCGCGATGGCGGCTCGGATGGCGACGACCCCACCCCTTGACGATTAAAACGCCCTCTTAGTACGGTCGCCGCCATCCGAGTGATGGAGGCCACATGAGGGCTGTCCGCGTGGTCCGCCACGGCGAGCCGCACGAGGCGATCGAGGTGCAGGCGGACATCCCGGTGCCCGACCCCGGCCCCGGCGAGGTCCGCGTCTCGGTCGCCGCCGCCTCGGTCAACTTCGGCGACCTGGCCCGCTGCCGCGGCGGCGTGGCGGCGGTGATGGCGCAGCCGCCGTTCACGCTCGGCATGGACGTCGCCGGCCGCGTCGAGGCCACCGGCCCCGGCGCCGAGGAGTGGCTGGGCCGGCGGGTCGTCGGCATCACCCCGCAGTCGCTCGGCGGCCTGGCCGAGCACGCACTGGCTGCCACCGTCTTCGATGCTCCCCCGGCGCTCGACGACGCCGAGGCCGCGGCGTTCACGCTCCCCTTCCACGTCGGCTACCTCGCTCTCCACGAGCGCGCGGCGCTCCAGGCCGGCGAGACGGTGCTGGTTCGCGGCGGCGCGAGCGCGGTCGGTACGGCGGCGATCCAGCTCGCCCGGGCGGCCGGGGCCCGCGTGATCGCAACGGCCGGCGGACCCGACAAGGCCCGGCTGTGCGCCGACCTCGGCGCCGAGGTGGTCGTCGACCACACCGGGGAGGACGTCTTCGACGCGGTCATGGACGCCACCGGCGACCGGGGCGCCGAGGTGATCTTCGACCCGATCGGCGGCGAGCAGACCGAGACCATCTGGACCTGCGGGGCGCTCGGCGGCCGCTACCTCGCCGTCGGGTTCAACGACGACCCGCAGTCGGGCCTCACCGGTCGCCCGCTGCGCAAGCTCTCGATGGCGAACCTCTCGGTGCTGGGTGTGCTGCTCGCCTACCTCGACGTGCCGCGCGACTTCCGTCGCTTCGGCATCAACCCGTTCCCACCCGAGACCGGCCGACGCGTGCACGCCGCGCTGCTCGACCTGGTCGCGGCCGGGACGATCCGGCCGGTGATCGGGCGCCGGATCGGCCTCGAGGACGTCGCCGACGCCCTCGAGGACCACGCCGCCCGTCGTACGACGGGACGCACCGTCGTCGAGATCAGCCAGGAGACCCCATGAACCCCGACGAGCTGATGGCCCAGGCGGCCGAGCAGACCGGCCTCGACGACTTCGGCGACGCCGCCTTCCGCGAGGGACTCGACCGCTACTGCGCGGCGCTGGTCGAGGAGGCGCAGCTCAACGACCTCGGCGCGATGGCACTGCCGGCCTCGCTCGTCGGCGCACTGGCCAACCGGCTGAAGGTCATCCACTGGGCACGACAGCACCCTGAGGTGGGCGAGGAGCGCATCGAGGCGCCGGTCGTGGTGATCGGCATGTTCCGCGCCGGTACGACGTTCCTGTCCAACCTGCTCGACACCGACCCGGCCAACCGCGCGCTGCTCGCCTGGGAGTCGCTCGACTCGGTCCCGCCCCCGGCGCCGGCCGAGCGCCGCAGCGGACCGCGGGTCGACGCCGCCCAGGGCGGCGTCGACATGCTCGAGGCGCTCAACCCGGCGATCAGCGCCATCCACCACGAGGGCGCCGCCGACCCCACCGAGTGCATCGCGGTGATGGGCCAGGCCTTCCAGAGCATCTCGTGGGAGGCGATCGCCAACGTGCCGTCGTACGGCGCCTGGTGGCGAGGCGTCGACAACACGCCGGCGTACGACTACCACCGGCTGGTGCTGCAGACCCTCCAGAGCGGCGGGGTCCGCGGACGGTGGACCCTCAAGAGTCCTCACCACGCGATGGCGCTCGATGCGCTCGTGGCCACCTATCCCGACGCCCGGCTCGTGCTGCTGCACCGCGACCCGGTCGAGCTCGCCGGCTCCGTCTGCAGCCTGATCGACACGATGTCGAGCACGTTCAGCGACGCCGACCACCGCGCCTACATCGGCGAGCACTGGACCGAGACCCTCGAGGAGACGATCCGGCGCGTCGACGACTTCCGGGCGCGGCGGCCGGAGCACCAGATCCACGAGGTGCACTACGCGAGCCTGGCACGCGACCCGGGCGGCACCGTGCGCGGCATCTACGAGGCCCTCGGGATCGAGCCGGGCCCGGGCGGCTTCGACGCGGTGGACGCCTACGCGACCGCCCGGGTGCGCAACGAGTTCGGCGGACACGTCTACGACGTGGCGCGCTTCGGCCTCTCTGAGCCCGAGCTCCGAGAGCGCTTCAGCGCGTACGTGGAGCGCACCGGCGTCGAGCCCGAGCACGCCCCGGCCGGGTAGCGACCCGGCTACCCTTCGCGGCGTGAAGGTTCTCGTCACCGGCGCAGCCGGCAGCATCGGACGTGTCGTCACCGTCGGCCTCGCCGACCGCGGTCATGTCGTCGTCGGGCTCGACCGGATGCCGCAGCCCGACGGGGACGACGGCGCCTGGTACACCCTCGATGCGACCGACCCCGACGCCGTCGCGGCGGTGTTCGAGGCGGAGACCCTCGACGCGGTCGTCCACCTCGCCGGCCATCCCGGCGAGGCGAGCCTGCCGGACTCGCTGGCCTCCCACGTGGTCACGACCGGGGCGCTCCTGGACGCGATGGTCGAGCACGACGTACGCCGCTTCGTCTACGCCTCCTCCAACCACGCGGTCGGCCGGACGCCGCGCACCGATCTGCTCACCACCGACGCCCGTCCGCGCCCCGACACGTTCTACGGCGTGGGCAAGGTGGCCGCGGAGGCCCTGATGAGCCTGTACGCCGACCGCTACGGCATCGACGCGGTGGCCTGCCGGATCGGCTCGTTCCTGGAGCGGCCGGAGACCGTGCGCAACCTCGCGACCTGGCTGTCCCACGACGACTGCGTGCGGATGGTGGAGGCCGCGCTGACGGCGACCGCCCCGGGCTTCGCGGTGCTCTACGGCATCTCGCGCAACACCAGGGCGTGGTGGGACCTCGAGCCCGGCCGGGCCCTGGGTTACGAGCCCCTGGACGACGCGGAGGACTTCGCCGGCTCGATCGCCGCCGGCGAGCACGACGAGACGGAGGGCGCTCACGTGGGTGGGCCCTACGCGACCGCGCAGTTCGAGAGGCCGGCCCTCGACCGCTCGTCGTGACTGCCGGATTGCCTGGAGCGCACTCCAAGGACGACACTCGAGGCGTGCCCTACTCCATCGCCGAGGCCGCAACGACGACCGGCCTGACGCCCGACACCCTGCGCTACTACGAGCGCGACGGGCTGATGCTGCAACCCGTCGGCCGCTCGGCGACCGGGCACCGCCGCTACTCCGAGCACGACCTGACCTGGATCCAGCTGCTCACCTGCCTGCGCGGCACCGGCATGCCGATCCGCGACGTACGCCGGTATGCCGAGCTGGTCCGGCAGGGCGACGGCAACGAGCAGGCCAGGCTCGACCTGCTGCGTGCGCACCGGGCGCGGGTGCTCGCCCAGCTCGCCGAGGTGCAGGAGCACCTGGGCGCGATCGACCGCAAGATCGGGATCTACATCGAGAAGGTCGGGACCGATCGCGACCCGGCCCTTGACCTGGAGCGCACTCCAACCGCTTGAGTGGAGGCATGACTCTCCAGAAGCGCACTCTCGGCACCGACTCCGCCGTCACCGTCTCCGAGCTCGGACTCGGCTGCATGGGCATGTCGGAGTTCTACGGCCGCGGCGACGAGGGCGAGGCGATCGCGACCATCCACCGCGCCCTCGACCTCGGTGTCACATTCCTCGACACCGCGGACATGTACGGCCCGTTCACCAACGAGCAGCTGGTCGGCAAGGCCATCGCGGGCCGCCGCGACGAGGTCCAGCTCGCCACGAAGTTCGGCAACGAGCGGCTCCCGGACGGCACCCGCGTCGGCATCAACGGCAAGCCCGACTACGTCCGGGCCGCCTGCGACGCCTCGCTGCAGCGGCTCGGCGTGGACCACATTGATCTCTACTACCAGCACCGCGTCGACAAGACCGTCCCGATCGAGGAGACGGTCGGCGCGATGGCCGAGCTGGTCGCGGCCGGCAAGGTCCGTCACCTCGGCCTCTCCGAGGCCTCGGCCGCCACCATCCGCCGAGCCCACGCCACCCACGCGATCACCGCGCTGCAGTCGGAGTACTCGCTGTTCACGCGCGACCTGGAGGACGAGATCCTCCCGGTGCTGCGCGAGCTCGGAATCGGCCTGGTGCCCTACTCCCCGCTCGGCCGCGGCATCCTGACCGGCGCCATCACCTCCGAGTCCTCGCTGGACGCCGACGACTCGCGGCGCTCGGCGTACTTCCCGCGCCTCAACGGCGAGGGCCTGCGCGCAAACCTGCAGCTCGTCGACCGGGTGCGGGCGATCGCCGACGAGAAGGGCTGCACGCCCGGCCAGCTCGCGCTCGCCTGGGTGCTCGCTCAGGGTGACGACGAGCTGGGGGTCGCACCGATCCCCGGCACCAAGCGCGTGAAGTACCTCGAGGAGAACGTCGGCGCCGCGTCCGTCGAGCTCACCCACGCCGACCTGGCCGCCCTCGACGCGGCGGTCCCGCGCGACGCGGTCGTCGGCGAGCGGTACGGCGACATGAGCTCCATCGACGCCTAGCGCAGCCGCGCCAGCGGATGCGGTGATGGTGGTCGAGCGAGCCGCGCGACCGAGCTCGCGAGGTCGCGACCGGCGTGTCGAGACCGCAGCCGCGCCAGCGGATGCGGTGATGGTGGTCGAGCGAGCCGCGCGACCGAGCTCGCGAGGTCGCGACCGGCGTGTCGAGACCTCAGTAGCGCAGCGGAACGTCTGATCGCGGTGGGGTCTGACCGGCCACCTGCGCCGACAGCCCCGCGATGCAGCCGGCCATCATCCGGTGGTGGTTCCAGCGCAGCACCGGTCCGGCGACGTACGACGCCGCGCCGAGCAGTCCGCCGACCGTGACCCGTTGGTCGAGGGCCAGCTCCGTGCCGCCGCGGGCGGCCCCGAGGTCGAATCGAACGGTGCCCGACAGGTCGCCGGAGACCGCCACCTCGAGCCGCGACGGCGACCGGTCGGCGGCGTGCAGGACCAGGTCGAGCGTGTAGGGCAGGACCGAGCGGCAGAGCACCCGTGCGTCGTCGGGCCCGAGCGTGGCGACCGCGACGACCTGGGGCCACCACTGGGGATAGCGCTCGAGATCGACGAGCACGTCGTGGACGGCGGCGGGCGGCGCGGGAACGAGCCAGCGACCACCGAAGACGAACGAAGGACTCACCCTCGTATCGTGCCCTCATGACGTCCGCCGAACTGAACACCGAAGTGAGCGCACTGCTCGAGACCGCCCGCGCCTGGGCGGCCGACGACCCCGACGACCAGACCCGTGCGGAGCTCGAGGCGGTGATCGCGGACGTCGAGGCGGGCGCCGACCCCAGCGACCTGCGCGACCGCTTCGCCGGGACCTTGGAGTTCGGCACCGCCGGGCTGCGCGGCGCGCTGGGCGCAGGCTCCAACCGGATGAACCGGGTGGTGGTGACCCGCGCCGCGGCCGGGCTGGCGGCGTACCTCATCGAGCAGCGCCTGCGTGACCCCAACGCCGGCCGCGCATCGGTCGTGATCGGGTACGACGCCCGCCACAACTCCGACGTGTTCGCCCGCGACACCGCCGAGGTGATGACGGGAGCCGGGCTGACGGCGTACCTGCTCCCCCGCCCGCTGCCGACGCCGCTCCTCGCCTACGCGATCCGTGAGCTCGGCTGCGTCGCGGGCGTGATGGTCACCGCCAGCCACAACCCGCCGCAGGACAACGGCTACAAGGTCTACCTCGGCGACGGCAGCCAGATCGTGCCGCCCGCCGACGCCGAGATCGCGGCCCGGATCGCGGCGGTCGGCCCGCTCGCGGGGGTGCCGCGCGGCGGCAGCGGGACGATGCTCGACGAGGAGATCATCGACCGCTACGTCGACACCATCGCCGGCCTCGCGCCGGACGGACCTCGCGACCTCTCGATCGTCTACACCCCGCTGCACGGCGTCGGTGGCACCACGGTCCAGCGCGTGCTGGAGGCCGCGGGCTTCTCCGAGCCGGCGGTCGTCGAGCAGCAGGAGCAGCCCGACGCGGACTTCCCGACGGTGGCCTTCCCCAACCCGGAGGAGCCGGGCGCGATGGACCTCGCGATGGCGCTGGCCCAGGCTCGCGGTGCCGACCTCGTGGTCGCCAACGACCCCGACGCCGACCGGTGCGCGGCCGCCGTCCCCGGCCCGCACGGCTGGCGGATGCTGCGCGGCGACGAGGTCGGGGCGCTGCTGGCGCACGGGCTGTTGAGCCGCGGCAAGCAGGGCACCTACGCGACGAGCATCGTGTCCTCCAGCCTGCTCGGCAAGATGGCCGCGGCGGCGGGTCAGCCGTACGCCGAGACGCTCACCGGGTTCAAGTGGATCGGTCGTGTCGACGGCCTGGCCTTCGGCTACGAGGAGGCGCTGGGCTACTGCGTCGACCCCGAGCACGTGAAGGACAAGGACGGCGTCTCCGCGCTGCTGCTGCTCTGCGAGCTGGCCGCGGCCGCCAAGGCCGAGGGCCGCGGGCTGGTCGACCTGCTCGACGACATCGCGGTCGAGCACGGGCTGCACGCCACCGACCAGCTCTCCGTACGCGTCTCCGACCTCGGGGAGATCGCGGCGGCGATGGCCCGCCTGCGCGCGACGCCGCCGACCGAGCTCGGCGGGCTCCGGGTCGAGCGGGCCGACGACCTCTCCACGGGCGGCCCGGACCTGCCGCCGACCGAGGGGCTGCGCTACCACCTCGCCGACGGTGCGCGGGTCGTCGTACGTCCCAGCGGCACCGAGCCCAAGCTCAAGTGCTACCTGGAGGTCGTGGTGCCGGTCGACGCCGACGGCGGGGTCGACGCGGCCCGGATCGTGGCGGCCGGGCGGCTCGACGCCGTCCGCGACGGCATCAAGGCCGCCGCGGGGATCTGAGCCCTGCGGTCAGCGGAGCGCGAGCGCGACGACGAGCCCCGCGGCCAGGAGCGTCACCGCGGCGATCTCCGGCCAGGCCCAGGTACGGCGTACGGGATCGTCCGCGCCGCCATGGAGCTCGCGGTGCTCCTGGGAGAGGTGCGCGATCCGCTCCTCGACGTAGACCTGGTAGGTGTCGGTGGCGGTGGGCCGCGGCTTGTCGCGGGCCCTCGTGGTGCGCAACGTCTGGCGGGCCGAGTAGCCCACGACCGGCGAGGCGTAGCGCTTGCCGGCCACGTGGACGGCAAGCACCTGACCCACGGCGACCCGGCCGATCGCACCCAGGGGGATGTGGTCGGTGTGGAACATGCCGCGCAGCACCAGGTCACGCGGGGTGACCCACACCGCCGGGCGCAGCAGGGCGACCCAGACCAGGGCCGCGCCGAGGAGCGCGCCGATCGCCACAGCCGGCGCCGCATCGGCGTCCCAGGACCGCAGCGCGAGCACCAGGACGGCGGCCGCTCCGGCCAGCCCGACGTAGCCGCTGAACCGCCCGCTGGTCGCGTGGAAGCGCTGCAGATCACTCTGCGCGCCGGGCTCCGTCATCGTGGTGCTCTCCTGGTTGTGGTCCATCGCGCGGACAACCCTATGCTGGGTCGGTGAGCAGCACTCCCACGATCCTCGAGGACGTCACCGGATCGGAGGCCTCCCTACGGCGGTTCCTCCACGGGCTGCCGGGGGTCGACCAAGTCGGGGCGGAGGCTCGGGCAGCCGGCCTCGCGACCCGGTCCATCAAGACCACGGCCAAGGCCTACGCGCTGGACCTGGCGATCCGCATGGTCGACCTGACGACCCTGGAGGGCCAGGACACCCCGGGCAAGGTGCGGGCGCTCGCGGCGAAGGCGATCCGGCCTGACCCGTCCGACCCGACCTGCCCGTCCACCGCCGCGGTCTGCGTCTACCCCGACATGGTCTCCTTCGCGAAGGAGACGCTCGGCACGAGCGGCGTCCACGTCGCCGCGGTGGCGACCGCGTTCCCCAGCGGCCGCGCGGCCCTGGACATCAAGCTGGCCGACGTACGCGACGCCGTCGAGGCCGGCGCGGACGAGATCGACATGGTGATCGACCGCGGCGCGTTCCTCGCCGGTCGCTACCAGCACGTCTACGACGAGATCGTCGCCGTCCGGGAGGCCTGCCGGCGTCCCGACGGCGAGGACGCGCACCTCAAGGTGATCTTCGAGACCGGCGAGCTGCAGACCTACGACAACGTCCGGCGCGCGAGCTGGCTGGCGATGATGGCCGGCGCGCACTTCATCAAGACCTCGACCGGCAAGGTCCAGCCGGCCGCGACTCTGCCGGTCACCCTGGTGATGCTGCAGGCGGTCCGCGACTACCGCGCGATCACCGGCCAGATGGTCGGCGTGAAGCCCGCCGGCGGCATCCGCACCGCCAAGGACGCGATCAAGTACCTCGTGATGGTCAACGAGGTGGCCGGTGACGACTGGCTCGACCCGGCGTGGTTCCGCTTCGGCGCCTCGACCCTGCTCAACGACCTGCTCATGCAGCGCACCAAGATGACCACCGGCCGCTACTCCGGTCCCGACTACTTCACGCTGGACTGATTCCCATGCCCTTTGAGTACGCCCCGGCCCTCGAGTCCCGCGCGATCGTCGACATCAAGCAGTCGTACGGCCTGTTCGTCGACGGCCAGTTCGTCGAGGGCCACGGCACGCCGTTCAAGACGATCAGCCCCGCGACCGAGGAGGTGCTCGCCGAGATCGCGGAGGCCGACCAGGCCGACATCGACGCGGCCGTCAAGGTCGCCCGCCGTGCCTACGACCGGGTCTGGTCGCGGATGCCGGGCCGCGAGCGCGCGAAGTACCTCTACCGGATCGCGCGGATCATCCAGGAGCGCAGCCGCGAGCTCGCCGTCCTGGAGTCGCTCGACAACGGCAAGCCCATCAGGGAGTCGCGCGACGTCGACGTGCCGACGGTCGCCGCGCACTTCTTCTACTACGCCGGCTGGGCCGACAAGCTCGAGTACGCCGGCCGCGGTGCCGACCCGCAGCCCCTGGGTGTGGCCGCACAGGTGATCCCCTGGAACTTCCCGCTGCTGATGCTGGCCTGGAAGGTCGCCCCCGCGCTCGCCTGTGGCAACACCGTGGTGCTCAAGCCGGCCGAGACCACGCCGCTGACCGCGCTGCTGTTCGCCGAGATCTGCCAGCAGGCCGATCTGCCGCCGGGTGTGGTCAACATCGTCACCGGCGCCGGTGCCACCGGTCAGGCGCTCGTGGGACACCCCGGCGTCGACAAGGTGGCGTTCACCGGGTCGACCGAGGTCGGCAAGGCCATCGCCCGGTCCGTGGCCGGCACCGACAAGCGGGTGACGCTCGAGCTCGGCGGCAAGGCCGCGAACATCGTCTTCGACGACGCCCCCATCGACCAGGCGGTCGAGGGCATCGTCGACGGGATCTTCTTCAACCAGGGCCACGTCTGCTGCGCGGGCTCACGCCTGCTCGTGCAGGAGAGCATCGTCGAGGACCTCCTCGAGCGGCTCAAGGCGCGGATGTCGACGCTGCGCATGGGTGACCCACTGGACAAGAACACCGACATCGGCGCGATCAACTCCGGCGAGCAGCTCAAGCGCATCCGCGAGCTCTCCGAGGTCGGCGACGCCGAGGGCGCCGAGCGCTGGGAGGTCGCCTGCGACCTGCCCACCAAGGGGTTCTGGTTCCCGCCGACGCTGTTCACCGGCGTCTCCCAGGCCCACCGCATCGCCCGCGAGGAGATCTTCGGCCCGGTGCTGTCCGTGCTGACCTTCCGCACGCCGGCCGAGGCGCTCGAGAAGGCCAACAACACGCCGTACGGACTCTCCGCGGGCGTGTGGACCGACAAGGGCTCGCTGATCCTCAAGATGGCCAGCTCGCTGCGCGCCGGCGTGGTCTGGGCCAACACGTTCAACAAGTTCGACCCCACGAGCCCGTTCGGTGGCTACAAGGAGTCGGGCTACGGCCGCGAGGGCGGCCGTCACGGTCTGGAGGCATACCTAAGAACACCCCACGGAAGCGCGCGATGAGGGCGCTCCGCGCCGAGGGCGCACGCTTCCGCGGGGACCCCGTTCGCCACGTAAGGATGTACCTGTGAACCGGATTGACGTGCGCAAGACCTACAAGCTCTACATCGGGGGCGCGTTCCCCCGGTCGGAGTCCAGCTACACCTACGAGGTCCTGGACAGCAAGGGGAAGTTCGTGGCCAACGCCGCCCTCGCCTCCCGCAAGGACGCCCGTGACGCGGTCGCCGCGGCCCGCAAGGCGTTCGGCGGCTGGTCGAGCCGCACGGCGTACAACCGCGCGCAGATCATCTACCGGATCGCCGAGGTCATGGAGGACCGCCGCCCGCAGTTCGTGCAGGCGGTCAGCCAGTCCGAGGGCCTCTCGGCGGGCAAGGCCGGCGGGGTCGTCGACGAGGCCATCGACCGCCTGGTCTGGTACGCCGGCTGGGCCGACAAGATCGCCCAGGTCGTCGGCAACGCCAACCCGGTGGCGGGGCCGTTCTTCAACCTCTCGACCCCCGAGCCCACCGGCGTCGTCGCGGTCCTGGCGCCGCAGGACTCCTCGCTGCTCGGACTGGTGAGCGTGGTCGCACCGGTGATCGTCACCGGCAACACCACGGTGGTCGTGTCGTCCTACGAGCGGCCGCTGCCCGCGGTCACGTTCGCCGAGGTGCTGGCCACCTCCGACGTGCCGGGCGGCGTGGTCAACATCCTCACCGGATCGGCCGCGAGCGTCGGCCCGTGGCTGGCCTCGCACATGGACGTCAACGCGATCGACCTGGTCGGGATCGCCGGGGACGCCGCGCTGGCCACCGACCTCGAGGTCGCCGCTGCCGACAACCTCAAGCGCGTCCGTCGAGCACCGGCCGCCGAACCCGACTGGGCACTCGACCCCGGACTCGAGCCGATGACGGCGTTCTTGGAGACCAAGACCGTCTGGCACCCCATCGGGGTGTGAAAGCAGAGCATTGCAAGCACGTGTGATCGTCCTGGCCGGGCCCTCGGGGGCGGGGAAGTCCCGCCTCGCCGAGCGCATCGGGCTCCCCGTCCTCCGGCTCGACGACTTCTACAAGAACGGCGACGACCCGACGCTCCCCCGGATCGCCGAGGGCGCGAACGCCGGGATCGTCGACTGGGACGACCCGCGGTCGTGGTGGCTCGACGACGCGCTCGCGGCACTGGACACGCTCTGCCGCGAGGGCAGCGCCCAGGTGCCGGTCTACGACATCGCCCGCGACGGCCGGTGCGGGGTGCACACCTTGGACCTCCAGGGATCCGGGCTGTTCGTGGCCGAGGGCATCTTCGCCCAGGAGGTCGTGCCGCACATCGGCGAGACCGGCCATCTGGCCGCGGCGTACTGCGTGCGCCAGCACCCACTGGTGACGTTCTGGCGCCGGCTGACTCGCGACCTGCGCGAGCACCGCAAACCACCGCGGGTGCTGGTCCGGCGGGGGCTGGCGCTGATGCACGACCAGCGTCGCGTGGTCGCCCACGCCGTCGACCGTGGCTGCCAGCCGGTGACCCCGGACCAGGGGTACGCCGCCATCACGGCCCTGGCCGACCGGAGCGCGCTGCGGTGAGCGTCGACTGGCCCGAGCGGGTGTTCCGCGAGCGCCTGGTCCAGCCGGACCGGGTCTCCTGCGGCGCCACCGTGCTGGTCGTCGCGCGCATGATCCTCGACCACGACTACGGCGAGTACATCGGCGCCGCGCCCTCCGTGCCGGAGCGGTTCCGCGAGGAGGTGCTCGCCACGCACCGTCGGGTGACCGCCGCCGTCGATCGCGGTCACCTCCAGCTGCCCTGGCCGCGCTCGCTCGGCACGCCGCCCTGGGCCGTGGCCCACCAGCTCGGCGAGCGCGAGGTGCGCTGGATCCGCACCGCACCCGGCCCAGGGTACGACGCGATCGTGGCAGCGACCCGGCGCGTGCAGCCCGTCCCCGTCTACATCGGCAGCCGGTGGCTGCCGCGCCACGTCGTGCTGGCCCTGGGCGAGCACGAGGGCGCCCTGCGCTTCTACGAGCCGGCCCGCGGTCGGCTCATGGACGTCTCGCGCTCGGAGTTCGCCAGCGGGCGGGTGGGGCTTGCGGGCTGGGACCACGCCTGGTGGGCGATCCTGCCGGACTGAGTCCCGGGCTCAGCTGGTCCACACGACGAAGATCAGCACCAGCCAGGCGATCGGCATGGCCAGCGCGAGAGCGAGCGTCAGCCACGCGAGCAAGAACGACGTCCGCCCGGCACCCTCGACCGTGCCCTCCGTCGCGACCAGGTCGACGCGTCGCGGGCGCTCGGGGTCGTAGGCGACCGCCACCCGGTCCCCCACCCGGGGCAGCGGGTGGGGAGCGTCGGTCAGGGTCTCGGCCTCGATGTCCTGGCCGCCCGCCGGGGTGAAGCGGACCCGCAGGAAGTAGCGGGTGTCCGGCGAGGAGCCGAGCGCGACGTCCTTGGCCTCGAGACCGACGACCTCCGCCTCGGTCTCGACGGCGCGGTCCCGGAACCCCTCGGCGAGCCGCCGCTGCCGCACGCCCCGCGCGAACAGCACCGCGGCGACGACCAGCAGCACCGCGCCGGTCCCGAGCAGGATCAGCGACGGGACCGGGTGCACGCTCACCCGAGCTCCTCCTGGAGGGCCCGGTACTCCGGCTTGATCAGGTCGTTGATCAACGCCAGGCGCTGGTCGAACGGCAGGAACGCGGACTTCATCGCGTTGATCGTGAACCACTCGAGGTCATACAGGCCGTAGTCGAAGGCCTCGACGAGCGACCACAGCTCGTGGGTGACCGACGTGCGGCTCATCAACCGGTTGTCGGTGTTCACCGTGACCCGGAAGCCGAGCTTCTTCAGCAGCCCGATCGGGTGCTTCGCGATCGACTCCGCGGCGCCGGTCTGCACGTTGGACCACGGGCACATCTCCAGCGGGATCCGCTTGTCGCGCACGTACGCCGCGAGCAGCCCGAGGCTCACCTCGCCGTCGTCGGCGACGGTGATGTCGTCGATGATCCGCACGCCGTGACCGAGGCGGTCCGCGCCGCACCACTGGATCGCCTGCCAGATCGACGGCAGCCCGAAGCCCTCGCCCGCGTGGATCGTGAAGTGCGCGTTCTCGCGCTGGAGGTACTCGAAGGCATCCAGGTGACGGGTGGGAGGGTAGCCCGCCTCGGCACCGGCGATGTCGAAGCCGGCGACCCCGCGATCGCGCCAGGCGATCGCCAGGTGAGCGATCTCCATCGACCGGGCCTGGTGACGCATGGCGGTGAGCAGCTGGCGTACGACGATCCGCCCCCCAGCCGCCTCGACACCCTGATCGAACCCCTCCTGCACGGCGGCGACGACCTCGTCGAGGGTGAGTCCCTGGGTCACATGCTGCTCGGGGGCGTAGCGCACCTCGGCGTACACGACCCCGTCGGCGACCAGGTCCTCGACGCACTCACGCGCCACCCTGGTCAGGGCCGGAGCCGTCTGCATCACCGCCACGGTGTGATCGAAGGTCTCGAGGTAGCGCTCGAGCGAGCCGGAGTCGGACGCCTCGGCGAACCACTGGCCGAGCGACTCGGCCGACATGTCGCCCTCCACGGCGGGCAGCTGGTGGCCGACCTCCGCCGCCAGCTCGATGATCGACTGCGGGCGCAGGCCCCCGTCGAGGTGGTCGTGCAGCAGTGCCTTGGGCGCCCGGCGCACCTGCTCGAGGGTCGGGATCGGATTGGGATGCGCGGTCATGCTCCGATCCTTCCACCTCTCGGGCCCGGTCCGCGCGGGGTGCGGCTGACCGGTAGGTTCCCGGCATGCGCGTCTTCACGACATTGGACGAGGTCGCCGCCGCGAGCGGCGAGGAGCTGGGCACCTCCGCGTGGCTCACGATCGAGCAGGACCGGGTCGACCGGTTCGCCGACGCCACCGGCGACCACCAGTGGATCCACGTCGATCCCGATCGTGCCGCGACGGGACCGTTCGGCGGCACCATCGCCCACGGCTACCTCACGCTGTCGCTGGTGCCGTTCCTCGGCAGCCAGGTGTTCGCGCTCGAGACCCCCGGCGCCAAGCTCAACTACGGCGTCAACAAGGTCCGGTTCCCGAACCCCGTGCTCGTCGGCAGACGGGTCCGCGCCCACGTCACGCTCGCCGAGGTCACCGACCTGCCCGCCGGCAAGCAGCTCACGCTGCGCTACACCGTCGAGATCGAGGGCGAGTCCAAGCCCGCCTGCGTCGCCGAGACCGTGGTCCTGCTCCTCCCCTGACCACCCGGGGGCTCGCGTCGATCAGCTGATCCGGTCGATCACCAGCGGCGAGGGAGAGTACGCCGTGTCCGCGGGCGCGATGTCGTAGCCGCCCTCGAGCGACCCCAGGGCACGGTCGAAGCGCTCGGGCTCGTCGGTGAGCAGCGTGAAGAGCGGCTGGCCCTCGGTGACCTGGTCACCGGGGCGGGCGTGCCAGACGACACCGGCACCGGCCTGCACCGGGTCCTCCTTGCGAGCCCGACCGGCACCGAGGCGCCAGGCGGCGAGACCGACCGCCATCGCGTCGAGGCGGGTCAGCACACCGGAGGAAGGAGCGTTCACGACGTGACTCTCCCGGGCCGCGGGCAGCTCGGCGTCCGGGTCGCCGTCCTGGGCCCGGATCATCGCCTTCCAGGCGTCCATGGCCGAACCGTCGGCGAGCTTGTCGGCCGGGTCGATGTCCGCGCGCCCGGCCCCCGCGAGCATCTCGCGGGCCAGCGCCAGGGTCAGCTCGACCACGTCGGCAGGGCCGCCGCCGGCGAGGACCTCGACGGACTCGGCGACCTCGATCGCGTTGCCCGCGGTGAGGCCTAGCGGCGTCGACATGTCGGTGAGCAGCGCGACGGTGTGCACGCCGGCGTCCTTGCCGAGCGCCACCATCGTCGAGGCGAGCTCACGGGCGGCGTCGACGTTCTTCATGAACGCGCCGGTGCCGACCTTGACGTCCAGCACGAGCGAGCCGGTGCCCTCGGCGATCTTCTTGGACATGATCGATGACGCGATCAGCGGGATCGCCTCGACCGTGCCGGTGACGTCACGCAACGCGTACAGCTTCTTGTCTGCCGGGGCGAGCCCGTCGCCCGCCGCGCAGATCACCGCGCCGACGGACTCCAGCTGGGCGAGCATCTCCTCGTTGCTCAGCGCCGCACGCCAGCCGGGGATCGACTCGAGCTTGTCGAGAGTGCCACCCGTGTGTCCCAGTCCGCGCCCGGAGAGCTGGGGTACGGCGACGCCGCAGGCCGCCACCAGGGGAGCCAGTGGGAGCGTGATCTTGTCTCCGACGCCACCGGTGGAGTGCTTGTCGGCGGTAGGCCGGGACAGCGTGGAGAAGTCCATCCGCTCCCCCGAGGCGATCATCGCCGCCGTCCAGCGGGCGATCTCGCGCCGCTCCATCCCGTTGAGCAGGATCGCCATGGCGAGGGCCGACATCTGCTCGTCGGCCACGTCGCCTCGGGTGTAGGCGTCGATGACCCAGTCGATCTGACTGTCGCTCAGCGAGTGCTTGTCGCGCTTGGCCGAGATCACCTCGACGGCGTCGTGCTGTGCTGCCATTGCTGGTGAGGGGCGCGGCGCCGGATGCGGCCTGGTCCCCTATCCCCTTTCAGGTCTGCCAGAACCCTAGACGCCCGGGGTGGTGCGCGGTGGGGCAGATCCCCGACGTGCGGATCGCCGCTCGCCGAGCGGTGTCCCCACCCGGCTCAGTGCTGCAGGTCGGCCGGGCCGAAGGCCTGCGGGAGGACCTCGTCGATGCTGCGCAGTCCCTCGGGGGTGAGGACCTGCAGGTCCGGCCTGCCGTTCTCCGACAGGAGCTGACGGCAGCGCCCACACGGCATGATCACGTCCCGATCCCCGTTGACGCACACGAAGTGCGTGAGCTTGCCGCCGCCGGTGATGTGCAGCTGGGAGACCATGCCGCACTCGGCGCAGAGCGTCACGCCGTACGCCGCGTTCTCGACGTTGCAGCCGACCACCACCCGCCCGTCGTCGACGAGCGCCGCCGCTCCCACGTGGTACGTCGAGTAGGGGGCGTAGGCCCGGTCCGCGGCGTCCCCGGCGGCCTCGCGGAGCTGGTCCCAGTCGACAGCGTCAGCATCGGTACTCAAGCGGAAAGGACCTCCGGCCGGAAAAGATGGGACCAACAGCACAACATGGTAACCGTTGGGTAGATCCGCCGACATCAACCGGCGTCTTCGGTACGGTGCTGACCGTCGCCTCGCGACCGCGAGGCGCATGACTGGAGGCAGTAGTGAACAACTTGAGGAAGGCTGTGAGCGGCAGTGTGGCCGCGCTCCTCGCGACCGCGGTCCTGGCATCGTGCGGCTCCGAGCCGGAGGACAAGGCGGGCGACAAGCCCAGCACCGGCACTGACACCAGTTCGGCGTCGGCGGCACCTGACTTCCTGCCGTGCATCGTGTCCGACGCGGGCGGCTTCGACGACAAGTCGTTCAACCAGCTCTCTTACGAAGGCGCGAAGCAGGCCGCCGACGAGCTCGGCACGGACTTCAAGCCCGTCGAGTCCAACAGCGACGCCGACTACGCACCCAACATCGACAACCTGATCGCCCAGGGCTGCGACGTCATCGTGACCGTCGGCTTCAACCTCGCGGCTGCGACCAAGGACGCCGCCAAGGCGAACCCCGACGTCAAGTTCGTGCTGATCGACGACTCCGCTGACGGCGGCGCCGACGGCCAGACCTTCGACGGCAAGGCCGACGAGCCCAACATCAAGCCGCTGCTCTACGACACCGCTCAGGCCGCGTTCCTGGCCGGCTACGCGGCAGCCGACTACAGCAAGACCGGCGTCGTCGGCACGTACGGCGGTCAGCCGTACCCGACCGTGACGATCTTCATGGACGGCTTCAAGCAGGGCGTCGACTACTTCAACAAGGAGACCGGCAAGACCGTCAAGGTCGTCGGCTGGGACGGCAAGAACGGTCTGTTCACCGGTGGCTTCGAGGCCAACGAGAAGGCCACCAACACCGCCAAGCAGATCATCGACCAGGACGCCGACGTGATCCTGCCGGTCGGTGGCCCGATCTACCAGGGCGCGGTGACCGCGATCGCCGACTCGGGCAAGGACGTCGCGATGATCGGTGTCGACGCCGACCTGTACCAGACCGACCCCGACACGCAGAGCGTCGTGCTGACCTCGATCCTGAAGAACATGAAGATCTCGACCTACGAGGCGATCATGTCGGCCGCCAACGACGGCGACAGCTTCGACTTCTCGCCGTACGTCGGCACCCTGGAGAACGACGGGGTCGGCATCGCCGACTTCCACGATTTCGCCTCGAAGGTGCCTGCCGACCTGTCCGGCAAGCTCGACGAGATCAAGAAGGGCATCATCGACGGATCGATCCCGGTGAACTCCTACCTGAACCAGTGATCCTGGTCGCGTAGGTCTCCTACGATCCACGGAAGGGGAGGTCGGCATCGCTGGCCTCCCCTTCTTCGGCCCTTCCATCCCAGCGCCGCAGGGCGCTCCCGGGCCTGCCCTCCACACCCCGAGTAGCGGGTCCGGCCAACACTAGGATGCGGTTTCATGCAACTGGTCCTCCGCAACATCACCAAGCGGTTCGGGACGCTTGTCGCCAACGACTCCATCTCGCTGACCGTCGAGGGCGGCGAGATCCACGCCCTGCTCGGTGAGAACGGGGCAGGCAAGTCCACGCTGATGAACGTCCTGTTCGGCCTCTACGCGGCCGACGAGGGCGAGATCGAGCTCGACGGCAAGGTCCAGCACTTCTCCGGCCCCGGCGACGCGATCGCCGCCGGCATCGGCATGGTGCACCAGCACTTCATGCTGATCCCCGTCTTCACCGTCGCCGAGAACGTCATGCTCGGCAACGAGTCCACAGGCTTCGCGGGCTCGCTCGACCTGGATGCGGCCCGTCGCCGCGTCCAGGAGATCTCCGACCAGTTCGGGTTCGCCGTCAACCCGGACGCGCTGGTGGAGGACCTCCCGGTCGGCGTGCAGCAGCGCGTGGAGATCATCAAGGCGCTCTCCCGCGACGCCCAGGTGCTGGTCCTCGACGAGCCCACCGCGGTCCTCACTCCGCAGGAGACCGACGAGCTCATGGAGATCATGCGCGGGCTCCGGGCCGCCGGGAAGGCCATCGTCTTCATCACCCACAAGCTGCGCGAGGTCAGGGCGGTCGCCGACAAGATCACGGTGATCCGACTGGGCAAGGTCGTCGGCGAGGCCCAGCCGACCGCGACCAACGCCGAGCTCGCCGCGATGATGGTCGGACGGCCCGTCGAGCTGACCGTGCACAAGGACCCGCCGAAGCCGGCCGAGGAGATGCTCGCCGTCGAGCACCTGCAGGTCTTCGACGACCACGGCCGCGTCCACGTCGACGACGTGAGCTTCACGATCCGAGCCGGGGAGATCCTGGCTGTCGCCGGGGTCCAGGGCAACGGCCAGACGGAGCTCACCGAGGCCCTGATGGGCCTCCAGGACCACGTGCGAGGTTCCATCCG
Source organism: Nocardia sp. 149-1B (assembly GCF_057747975.1). Classification (NCBI taxonomy): domain Bacteria; kingdom Bacillati; phylum Actinomycetota; class Actinomycetes; order Mycobacteriales; family Nocardiaceae; genus Nocardia; species Nocardia sp. 149-1B. The sequence continues at coordinate 1,167,806 of NZ_CM173233.1, read as the reverse complement.
CCTCCAGGGCGAGGAGCTGGTCGGCCGGTCGGTGCGCCACATCCTCGAGTCCGGTGTCGGGTTCATCCCCGAGGACCGGCAGGTCGAGGGCCTCGTCGGCGAGTTCACCATCGCCGAGAACCTGATGCTCAACCGCAGCCACGGCGGGGAGTTCGTCCGCCGCGCCACGCTCCAGCTCGCGCGCCTCGACGAGTTCGCCAAGGAGAAGGTCGCGCAGTACGACGTGCGCGCCACCGGGGTGACGGCCCTCGCCGAAGAGCTCTCGGGCGGCAACCAGCAGAAGGTCGTGGTCGCGCGGGAGCTCTCGCGCGACATCAAGCTCCTCGTCGCGGCGCAGCCGACACGCGGCGTCGACGTGGGGTCCATCGAGTTCATCCACAAGCAGATCGTGGCCGGCCGAGATGCCGGCGTCGCCGTCCTGGTGGTCTCCACCGAGCTGGACGAGGTAGCGGCGCTCGCCGACCGGATCATGGTGCTCTACCGGGGACGCGTCGTCGGCGTCGTTCCCGGCGACACACCTCGAGAGGTGCTCGGACTGATGATGACCGGAGAACGTCCGGAAGGAGCGATCGCGTGACCAGCGCCGTCGAGGAGAGCAAGCAGCCTCCCACCGAGCCCGAGCAGATCCCGCCCGACTCCAGCCGCTGGACCGCCACCATGCACGACATCGCCTCGGGCAGCGTCCTCAACGGCGCTCTCGCGGTGTTGCTGGCGGTCCTCGTCGGGTCTGCGCTGATCGCAGTCACCGACGACACGGTCCGCGAGACCGCGGGTTACCTCACCGCGCGTCCCAGCGACTTCTTCAACGCGACCTGGGACGCCGTGTGGGGCGCCTACACCGCCCTGTTCCGAGGTTCGATCTACAACACTGACGCCCCCACGTTCCAGCTGGGCATCCGCCCACTCACCGAGACCGCGAAGTTCTCAGCACCCCTGATCGTGTCGGGTCTGGGCGTCGGGGTCGGCTTCCGGGCCGGCCTGTTCAACATCGGTGGACGCGGCCAGATGCTCCTGGGTGGTGCCGCCGCCGGTTGGGTCGGCTACCAGTTCGAGATGCCGGCGATCCTGCACGTGACGATCGCGCTGCTCGGAGCAGTCGTCGCCGGCGCGATCTGGGGAGGCCTCGCCGGCTTCCTCAAGGCCCGCACGGGTGCACACGAGGTGATCGTGACGATCATGCTCAACTACGTCGCGTTCTACCTGTTGTTCTATGCGCTCTCGCAGCAGAGCCTGCTGCAGGCGCCCAAGTCGTTCAACCCCAAGTCGCTCCCGATGAAGGACTCGGCCACCCTGCCGAAGCTCCTCGGCGACCAGTACAACCTGCACCTCGGGTTCATCATCGCGCTGGTGGCCGTCGCCTTCACGTGGTGGCTGCTCGAGCGCTCCGCGCTCGGGTTCCGGATCCGCGCAGTGGGTCTGAACCCGCAGGCCGCGCGAGCGTCCGGCATCAACGTCGGCCGTACCTATGTCGTCGTCATGCTCATCGCGGGTGCGCTGGTCGGCATCGCGGGGGCCAACCAGGTCCTCGGCACCGTCACCAGCGGCATCACGGTCGACCTCGATGCCGGCATCGGGTTCGACGCCATCACCGTCGCGCTGCTCGGCAGGTCCAGGCCTCTCGGGATCCTGGCGGCCGGCCTGCTCTTCGGGGCACTGAAGGCCGGTGGGTTCGCCATGCAGGCCTCCCAGAACATCCCGGTCGACATCGTCCTCGTGGTGCAGTCCATGATCGTCCTCTTCCTGGCCGCGCCACCGCTGATCCGCACCCTGTTCCGGCTGCCCGCCAAGGAGGCGAAGTGACCACCACCCACGGCGAGGCCAGCATCCCGCTGGAGAAGACCCCGCTGGCCGGAGTCACCACTCTCGTCGAGAAGAAGACGCCCGCCCTGTTGAGCACGCTCGCCGTGCTGCTGCTGGCGATCGTGGGCCTCTTCCCCCAGTCGGGCGACACCACGTACCGCCTCGCGGTCACGAGCGACTTCGCGCAGCTCCCCGAGGTCACCGTGCCGGCGACGGTGACGGCGTGGATCGTCGTCGTCCTGTGCCTGGCGGCGGCGGCCTGGTCGGTCGTGCTCTACCGCGGGCAGCGCAACAGTCCGTTCTGGTTGATCGTCGTCTACTCGGTGGCCTGGGTGTTCGGCTTCCTGACCTGGGCTGCCGCCGGGGGCACGATCCCCGTGGTCGGCCTGCTGTCGGGCTCGCTGGCCCTCGCCGTACCCCTCGTCTTCGGTGCCCTCGGGGGCGTCCTCGGCGAACGCGCCGGCGTGGTCAACATCGCCATCGAGGGACAGCTGCTCGCGGGCGCGTTCGCCGCGGCGATGGTCGGCTCCGTGATGAACTCCTCGTGGGCGGGCCTGATCGCGGCGAGCGTCGCGGGAGTCTTGGTGGCGATGCTCCTCGGGCTGTTCGCGATCACCTACTTCGTCGACCAGGTCATCGTCGGCGTCGTGTTGAACGTGCTCGTGTACGGCCTGACGAGCTTCATGTTCACCCAGGTGCTGGTGCCGAACGCCGACTCGCTCAACTCCCCGCCACGCTTCCACGCGGTCGTGATCCCGGTCCTCGGGGACATCCCGCTGGTCGGCCCGATCTTCTTCCGGCAGACGCCCGTCGTCTACGTGCTCTACGTCGCGGTCGCGCTCGTCACGTGGGCGCTCTACCGCACGCGGTGGGGCCTGCGCGTCCGTGCGGTCGGCGAGCACCCGATGGCCGCTGACACGGTCGGGATCCGGGTCAACCGCACCCGCTGGCGCACGATCCTGATCGCCGGCGCGGTCGCCGGCGCGGGCGGCGCGTTCTACACGCTCGTGTCGGTGGCGCACTTCAACCGGGAGATGACCGGTGGTGCGGGCTACATCGCCTTGGCGGCCGTCATCTTCGGCAAGTGGGACCCGATCCGCGCGACGCTCGCGGCGCTGCTGTTCGGGTTCGCCTCCAACCTGCAGGGCGTGCTCTCGGCGATCGGTTCGCCGGTCCCGAGCCAGTTCATGCTGATGCTGCCCTACGTCGTGACGATCTTCGCGGTGGCGGGCCTGGTCGGGAAGTCCCGGGCACCGGCCGCGGACGGCGTGGCCTACATCAAGGGCTAGCTGGGGAACCGGTGCTGGCGAGCGCGGCGACTGCTGCGCTCGCCAGCACCTTCGCACCGATGGTGACCGCGCCGTCGTCGACGCGCAGGTTGCCCTGGTGGAGGTCGTACGTCGGCCCGCCCGGCGTCCGCGTGCCGAGCCGGCCCATCGCGCCCGGGACCCGGTCGAGGTACCACCCGAAGTCCTCCCCGCCCAGGCTCTGCTGGGTGGGCACGTGGCCCTCCACGCCGAGCACCCGCTCCACGGCCCGGCCGAGCAGCACGATCGAGTCCAGGTCGTTCACCACGGGCGGTACGCCGCGTTGGTAGTCGACCTGCGCGTGCACGCCGTACGGCGCGACGATCTGCTCCACGAGCAGAGGCACCAGCTTCTCGGCCTCGGACCAGGCGACGGCGTCGAGCATCCGCACGGTCCCGCCGATCCGCCCCGTCGCGGGGATCACGTTGTGGGCCGAGCCCGCGCGCACGATGCCCCACACGACGCTCACACCGGCGCGCGGGTCGAGCCGCCGCGACAGGATCGCCGGCAGCTCGGTGACGATCTTGCCGAGCGCGAAGGTGAGGTCCTCGGTCAGGTGGGGGCGCGACGTGTGCCCGCCGGAACCGCTCAGGGTCACCTCGAGGTGGTCGGCGGCCCCGGTGATGGGTCCCTCACGCAGTCCGATCCGGCCGACGTCGAGGGTCGGGTCGCAGTGCAGGCCGAAGAGCTGCTCCACGTCGTCGAGGGCGCCGAGCTCGAGGAGCGAGAGCGCCCCGCCCGGCATCACCTCCTCCGCCGGCTGGAACAGCAGCCGCACGCGACCGCGTAGGAGACCGCGGTCGTGGACCGCCGCGAGCGCGAGGGCGGCACCGACGAGGGAGGAGGTGTGTACGTCGTGCCCGCAGGCGTGAGCGACGCCTTCGACGGTGCTCGCCCAAGGGTCATCGGTCAGGTCCGGCACCGGGAGCGCGTCGAGGTCGGCTCGCAGTGCGACCACCGGCCCGCCGTCGCCGATCTCCGCGACCACGCCACTGCGTGGCAGGTCGGTCACCCGCCACCCCGTCCGGCGTAGCCGCGCACTGACGAGCGTGGTGGTGCGCAGCTCGCGCCAGGACAGCTCGGGGTGAGCGTGCAGGTCGCGGCGCAGGCGGACGAGCTCCTCGCTGGCGTCGTCGACGACGGACTCGACGAGGAGGTCGGCGGCGGACGGGAGAGGATCGGGCTCGGACATCGAGTCGAGGTTAGTTCACCGGCGGTTCACCGCGCTCCAGTACCCGTCCGGGGCGACCTCGGCGCGATGCGGTTTGCCGTAGCCGAGCCCGGGGTATGCAGCCGGGGAGCCGTCGGCACGACGGTGTCGACCCCGCAGGAGGTGAGCCGGTGAGCGGCGATGTGAAGATGGAGCCGTCCGTGGCGCTGCCATTCGTCGACCGGTTCAACAGCGTTCGCGACGCCATCACCAACGCCGCCTCCGGTGTGGCGGGCCAGGCCGGCCGGATCGAGTCCGCGTGTGGCGAGTTCTCCGGGGCGGTCTCCACCGGTGCTGACGCGTACCAGATCTCGTGGCGAGAGTCGCTGCGCGTCGCCGGGACCTCCGCCGGCGTGATCGCCGGCAACATCAACACGTTCACGATCGAGATCACCCGGCTCGACAACGAGCTCTCCCCCGTCCCGGACATCGGTGGCCGCGGCGGGCATCCCAGCTGAGGAGCGGCGTTGACCGACAAGCACTTCACCCTCGACATCCACCCCGCCGAGCTGCGCGCGGCTGCTACCCAGGTAGCCGATCTGCACGAGCAGCTGGGATCCCTGGGCACCCAGACCGGCTCGACGCCCGGCGACATCGGCAACGGCTGGACCGGCCAGGCAGCCGACTCGCTCAAGGGCGAGATGACACATCTCGGCACCGTCCTCGGCACCTTCAAGGCCAAGCTCGACGGCGTGCCTGCTGCGCTGCGGTCGCTGGCCAAGGACTACGACGACGCCTTGGACCAGCTCCCCGGGCTCAACCAGAAGTGGGACGCCGCCGAGCAGGCCTACCAGGACGCCGTGAGCGCCGCGGACTCCGACCGCACCCAGGCCCGGCAGGACCTCGGCTCGAGCGGCCGACGCAACCGGGCGCTCGACCAGGACATCGACGATGCCCACTCCAATGCGATCAGTGCGGCCGCGTCGGCCAAGCAGGGCACGCAGCACGGCCTCGAGGTCACGTTCGGCTACCTCAAGCAGTGGCTCGGCCAGCAGACCCGGGCCCTGGGCGACACCCTGCACGACGCCGGACCGGTCGGCGTGTCCGACGACCAGGTCGCCAAGTGGAACGCCGGGCAGGCGCCGAAGATCGACGTCAGCGGCATCACCGGCCAGCTGACGCTGGCCAAGCAGAACCTCGACGAGATGGAGCGGCAGGCCGACGCACCCGAGGTCAAGGCGGCGATCGCGCGCCTCAAGGACGCCCTCGACAACGACACCTACGAGTCCGACCCCCAGGAGATCCGCGACGCCCTCAACGAGATCGCCGCGCATGCCGGCGACCCACTGTGGACCAAGGAGCTCGTCGACCAGTTCGGCGCGGACGGCATCCAGGACATCTACAAGGCCATCGACCGCGACATGGAGCTCTCGGAGTACTCCTACGACGACATGTCGTCCGCGCTCTCGGGGTTCAGCGACGCGGTAGCCCAGGGCATCAGCGCCCACGACGATGCCGGGTTCGCCAAGCTCGCCCAGGACTTCATCAAGGACGGGGTGGCCGGCCAGAAGATCTGGGGGCTGATCACCGCCTCAGACAACGCCGACTCGCGGATGAACTCTGTCGCGCTCGCGTATCGCGACCAGATCGAGGACTCCACCGACCTCGATGGTGCTCAATCCTCCTATCCGGGCCTGTTCCCGCGCGCGCTCTCGGAGGCCTACGACGGCAAGGCGCTCGAGCACCTCCTCGCCAACGCCGACGGCGAGTCGCTCGCCGACGTCCTCGAGCACTGCGACCCCAAGTTCGTCGACGACCTGGCCTGGCGCCTGACCAGTGTCTTGGGCCCTGACGGCTTCCCGAGGGAGTCGAGGGACGACTACGCCAAGATCGCGAAGGTCTGGCTCGACGCGGTCGACACCATGCGCGAGCACTTCCACGAGGCACGCGACCGGGGCGACGACTACGCCCTGGGTCCACTGGTGGCGCTCCTCAAGGCGCGCGACACCAACGACTACGACTACGCCCAGATGCTCAAGAGCGGCCACCTGAAGGACATCGTCACCGACGGTGAGCTGATGGCCCAGCTCCTCGACGACGCCAACAGCGGCGGCCTCAAGGCCAGTGACGTCAAGGACATGATCGAGGACTCCGGCGTGAAGATCCAAGACGTCATGGACGCCGTCGTCGACTACCGCCTCAACCGCGACGACGACCCCGAGTCCGCCGCGGACAACCTCGGCCACCTGCTGCGCGACGCCGACATCATCGGCGACGGGTTCAAGCCGAGCGTGGCGATCAACTCCATCCTCAACAGTCTCCTCAGCGCCGGCGTCTCGGCGACCAAGAACCCGCTGACCGGCCCGATGGTCGACCTGATCAAGGCGCTGATCGGCGAGCAGGACCGTCTCGACAAGCTCGACAAGGACTGGGACGACGCGACCGCGAAGAACGGTCCGCAGCAGGTCCTGGCCTTCGCGCTCTACGTCAAGTACTACGGCACCCCGCAAGGGTTCGACGACTACAAGGCCAACCACGCCGGCACGGTCACGGACGCCGACGACATCATCAACCACTTCATCGACCGCATGCAGGAGGACGCCAACAAGAGCCCGGAGCAGCAGGAGGAGTGGGACAACCTCGAGCGGCTGATCGACGCCATCGACAACGCGCGGGACGAGAACTAGTGGTTGCGCCTCCCACGCGAGCCTCGCTGGCCCTCTCCACGGTGGCCGTCACGCTGCTGCTCACGGGCTGCTCCCCCGACGGGCTCGGCGCGGTCGCGGACGACGACGGCTTCAGCTCATGTGTCGCCAAGGCCCACGCCAGCCTCGACGGGAGCAAGGACTGGGACGAGAAGGAGCAGCTCGCGTTCTGGGACCAGCCCGGCACGCTCGACTGCGCCCTCGACGAGCTCGACCAGGAGCAGCGCGAGGACGCACTCTCCGGAGGGTTCCGCGACGTCAGTGACCGCGAGGCGGAGATCCGCACCTCCCAGCTCTCCACCCTCTCCAGCTGGGCCTCCCGCACCGCGGAGGAGGTCTCGCAGAGCGACGCCGTTCGGCGCGCCGGCCTCCTGATCGGCAGCCTCTGGGCGGCCGACGCCGACGAACCGGGCTACGCCAACGGCATGAAGATGGCCGTGGCGTTCTCGCTCTACCGCGCCTACTTCGGTGATCCGACGGGCTTCGAGGACTACCTCGCCGAAGACACCGGGAACGTCACGGACCCCAGCGACCAGGTCCTGCACTTCGTCGATCGCATGCGAGAGGACAGCAACAAGAGCGCGACGCAGGAGCGGGAGTGGCGCGATCTCGACGGGCTCATCGAGGAGATCGACGATGCCTACGACGACACCCGGGACGCGTCGAATTGATCGCGACCCGGGTGGCGTGACCCTCGCCGTCTGACGGAGAGTGTGCCCCCGCGGAGGCTCCGGACGAAACCGCGGGGTCTACGCTCCCGCGGCCTCCTCGCCCGGTCCCTCGGGCAACAGCTCGACCACCAGCGCCTCGGTCTCCGGCTCCAAGGACACACCCGCCTGCTGCAGCACCTGGACCAGCTCCTCGACCACCTGCGCGGCACCGGGCCCGTCCGGGCGGTGATGCTCCGCGAGCAGCAAGGCCCGCCACACCACCTGCGACGACGGCGCCAGGCGCAGTGCGGCCCGGCACGCCGCGGCGGCGCCCTCGGGGTCGTCGTCGGTCGTGAGGTCGGCGACCCGCAGCGCCGCGTCCACCACCACGTCGACGGCCTGCCGCTCCAGCCGGGTGCGAGGCAGCCAGGAGTAGCGGCCAGCCGGCCGGTCCTCGATCAGCGGCCCCCGGACGAGCTGGAGTGCGCGGCGCAGCAGCTCGCACTCCTCACGCGGGCTCGCGCTCCGCGAGCGCTGCGACAGCGAGCACAGCGCCTGCCAGTCGACCGCGACGTCCGGTGCCAGATAGAGCCGACCCTCGGCGTTCTCGCGGAGCAGGGCATTCCCGTCGACGTCGGAGCCGAGCCAGTCACGGGCTCGCGCGATGGTCGCGTCACGCACCTCCGAGGTGACGCCTCGCGGCCACACCGACGCGCCCACCACGCTCGGGTGGACCGGGGCGGGCTGCAGCGCGAGGAACGTGACGACCTCGGTCGCCAGCTCGAGGCGAGACGGGTCGATGCTCCCGCCTGCGGTGACCACGAGGGGGCCCAGGACGCCGACGCGCACTTCGGCCGCTCGCCAGTGTCCGTCGTCGCTCGCGTGCACCACGTCGGGCACCCGGGGGCGGCCGCTGGGCGCGGGCTCGTCGAGACGCACGGAGGCGAACAGCTCGGCCAGGGAGTCGACCATGCTGTCGGTGAGCCGGACCGCGTCGACCTCGAGGTCGAGCAGCGGGAGCGAGAGCCGCCCGCTGTCGTCCACGCGCATCGTCCACCGTGCACCCGGGAGCGCGCCGGTCGACAAGACGCCGACACCGCGCGAGTCCGCACCGGTCAGCCCGTGCAGCCGGGCGATCAGCTGGTCGTCGGGACGCTCACCGAGCACGAGGTACTGCGGGATCGTGCCGGGATGGCGACCGAGCCGGCCACTCAGCACCTCCTGCGCGGGCCGGTGCACCGCTCGCTCGGACCAGCCGGTCAGCAACGGGTCGACGTCCTCGAGCATGGTGAGCGACTCCCCCGCGACCTGGGCGAGCGCCGGCGTGAGCCGGTGTCCCCACACCCGCTGCTGGTCGGCCCAGGGCGCGGTCGCCAGCTGCACGGCCAGCGCGGACACGACCTGGCGGGCGACGTCAGGGTCACCCCCGAGGCACAACGGCCCGGCGACCGCCTCCAGGTCCACGAGCACGTCGGCACCGTCGTCGTCGCGACCCAGGCACACCAGGCCGGGGTACGGCGCATGGCCGAGATCGCCCGGCAGCTCGGCGTCCCGCTCCAGCAACCAGCGCCGCCCGGCGTCGCGGACCGACCAGGGCGCCGGCGCGGCAGGCTGTGCGGGCGCGAGTCGCAGCTCGACCGCACCGTCGGTCACGGCGACGGCGTACACCTGAGGAAGAGGGATCCGCTCGGCACGGCAGGTCGCGCTGAGCGATCGCAGGGCGCGGTCCAGGCGAGCCACCCGGTCCGGGTCGGCTCCGGCCCGCAGCGCCACCTCGGCGTCGAGGGCGTCCCCGTGCGGCTCGCTGCCGCGTCGGCGGCGTCGCTCGGCGGCCACGAGGCCGGTGAGCGCCGCCGCGAGGAGGCCTCCTGCCAGGAGTCCGCCGCGGAGGTCGCCCGCGCTGGTCGAGGGGGCGGCGTCGACAGCATCCGTACCGCCGCCGCTCTCGTGGTGGGCGGGGTGGGGCGCGCGCTCGGGCGCCGCGTCGGGGACCGCGTGCACGCGCGGAGCATCGACGGCGTCCTCGGGCATCGTCAGCACCCAGCCGGGCTGGATCAGCCGGCCGAGCACCAGCTGCTCGCCGTCGGGCTGCACCCGGCCCTCGTTGAGCGCGAAGATCTCCTTCCACCGCCGTCCGTCTCCGAGGTGCCGCTCAGCGATGTCCCAGAGGTTGTCGTGGTAGCGCCCGTCGGGTGGTTGCACGATCACGACCTTGTGCCCGATGACGTCGGTCATGTCCGACGGCACGCCGGGCACGTGCTCCATGCGCGGGGCCGGCTGTTGGTCAGGTGCGCTGGCGGCCGCCTGGTCACCGGTCGTCTGCGTGGCGCCGCCATCGGCAACCGCGACGGCGCTGGTGGCGACCTCGGTGTGCGGTGCGTCGAGGGCCGTGGCGGCCGTGGCGCCCCCGGAGCTGCCGAGCAGCGTCGCGCCGACCAGCACACTGCCCACCAGGGCGCGCGCGAGCGCCTGGGACCGCCCCGAGAGCGGCACCGGTCGGGGCAACCCCCCGCCGCGGAGCAGGCTGGCCACCTCGACGAGCACGCACCAGGTGAACTGCAGCCAGGACAGCCAGACGACCGCGCGCAGCACGACGAAGAGTGCGTCGACCGAGAGCGGCTGGGTGAGGTCGGCGCGGTCCGGCATGCCGTGGGGGTACGGCGGCAGGCCCGACAGCACGATCAGCGCGACCGGCACGCCGACGACGAGCACCAGGAGCGCCAGTCCCGCCCCCAGCGAGGTCAGCGGGGAGGGCTTGGTCGGAGGCAGCCCGGGGGCCGCGAACCGCTCGGGGCCGCGGGTGGCGGGCGCGGCGGTCACTGGGTCACCGCCTCGGCCGTGGCGGAGGCCGACACCGTGAACGAGTTGATGTTGACCAGGCTCAGGAGCTTCGTGCGCGCGTGGTAGGTCGCCGAGACCTGCACGGCATCCTGGTCGGCGTGCACCGACCCGACGGTGTAGCCCCGGCCGACCAGGTAGGCGCGGGCGCGGTCCTCGGCCGCCGTCTGTTCGAGGACGAGGTCGCCGCTGTCACGCAGCGTGGCGACGTCGATCTCCTGCGCTCCCGCGCGCGCTGCCTGCTCGACATCGTCGGCCAGCCGCATCCGCGCGTTGAGCGCGGTGCCTCCGTCGACGACCAGCCCGGCGCACGCGAGCAGCACGATGGCCATGCCGACCACGAAGGCGGTGGCCGTTCCGCGTTCGTCGCGGACGGCGCGTGGACTCCGGTTCATTCGTACCTCCGGTAGGGGTCGAGGGGGACGGCGCTCTCGGTGTCGATCCCGACGCTCCCGGGCAGGCCGATCAGTCCGAGGCCGGACAGCGAGACCCGGCAGTGCATCCGGACGATGACCTCGCCGCCCGGCTGCCAGGAGCCGTCGACCCCGATCCGAGTGCACTGGGTGTCGCCGTCGAGCGAGCGCTGGACGACGTCGCGCGCGGCGTTCGAGGCGGCGTCGCTGGAGACCTGGAGCGACGCCTCGCGGGCGGCGTCCCGTGCCGCCGCCTCCATGTCGCCCTGGACGGCGACGTAACGGCCGAACGCCACCACGAGCAGCATGAACCCGACGAGGACCGGGGTGAGGAGCACCATCTCCACGGCCATCGATCCGCGCTCGTCGCCGGTCCGCAGGCGTCGGAGCCGGGCGAGGACGCGAGCGGCGCTCACGGCGTCTCCACGAACTGCTCGAGCGGGCCCTCGACGGTCTGGCTCACCGTGGGCACCCCGATCGGGGAGATCTCCTGGGCGTGACCGGTCACCGTCACCCGCACCCGGTCGTCACCGATCATCGTCACGTGGACGTCGTAGTCCTCGAGGACCCCTTTGCCGATGTTCTGGGCGTACTGCATGCCGGCTTGGTGGGCCTGGGAGGCGTCCCCCGTCGTGCGCGCGACCCGAGCGGCCTCCCGGGCGACCGCCGAGGCGGCGTTGTTGCCGAGGTAGACCATCGCGAACTGCACCACGAGGAAGATCGCGAACATCAGCAAGGGCGTGTACATCACGAGCTCGACGGACGACACCCCGCGCTCGTCGCGACGGCGCGAACGACCGGGCGAGCGGCGGGACTGGAGACGGTGAGACACGGGCACGTGGCAGGGCTCAGGGCGTGTCGAGGTTGACCGAGTCCGCCTTGCCGGTGATGGTCTTGAGCAGCACCGCACCGACGGCGAGTGCGATCCCGACCAGCAGCGCGGTGATCACCACCCATTCCACCGAGCTGGCCCCTCGCTCGGACTTGCGCGCGGCGGTGACTCGCGCCGAGAGCAGCAGGCACAGAAGGTGGAGCTGGATCATGTTCGTTGTCTCCTTGGGACTGAGGGTTCGGACGAAGTCTTCCCACGGTCGCCGGCTTCAATCCCGGCCGACCAGCACGATTCAGCCGAGGACGTTGGCCACGGCCGGGTAGATCAGGAACACCAGGAACCCGACGCAGAGCAGCAGCTGGGCGACCAACATCGACTGGGACCGGGCGGCGGCGCGGCCCTCGGTGTCGGCAAGCTCCTTGCGTCGCATCGTGGCCGCGCGGGCGCTGAGCGAGTCGCGCACCTTCGCGCCGTCCTCGGCCACCAGCGACAGCGCCGCCGAGAGGTCGCGCAGCTCGTCGACGTCGACCTCGGCGCCGAGCACGCCGAGCGCTGCCCAGGGGGTGACGCCCTGGAGACGCGCCGACTCGAGCGTGTCGCGGATGCGGACCATCGCCCAGCTGTCGGAGATCTGTGCAGCCGCCTGGAGAGCCTCGGGCACGCCACGACCACCGGCGAGGTTCATCGCGACCAGGTCGAGGAACGACGACACGACGTGCCGGAAGTCGCGCCGACGGTCCTCGGCCCGGCCCTTGACCCGGAAGTAGGGCAGCACGAGCCCGACCACGGCGCCGACCAGCATCAGCCAGACGGGCACGACCGGGCTGACCAGCCCCAACACGCTGAGGGGCGCCAGGGCGAGCACCGGGGTCAGGAAGCCGGCCAGGGCGCCCACCAGGCTCTCTGCCAGGAACATCTCGCGGGACTGCCCGACGAGCGCAAGTGCCGGTCCGATCGAGCCCGGCAGCCGCACTCCGCGCTTGTCCAGGCTGTCGCTGACCTCGGCACCGAGGCGACGCATCCTCGCCGACTCCTCCTGGTGGCGCCGATCGGCGGTGAGGCTCGCCTGCCGACGGCCCCGGGCCAGGCGCGCGTCGAGCTGAGCCAGCGCGACCGGCCCCGAGGTGCCGGGCTGGACCAACAGGTACCCGACGAGCAGCAGCCCGATCCCGGCGACGGCTCCGCCGAGCATCGCGATGGTGAGGGACATCAGGCTCGCACCTCCGCCGACCGGGTCCGCAGGAAGCGGGCTGGCACCTCGAAGGTGGAGAGCCGTCGCAGCCAGGCGATGCCGGCAGCGAAGAAGGCCAGCACGACCGTCAGGACGACCTGGCCGACCGGGGTGTTGTAGGGCTCGACGTACCTGGGGTTGAACAGTGCCAGTCCGACCACGAAGAACACCGAGACACCGATGACGATCTGCACACTGCGCTCGGTGCTGCGACGACCCGCGTTGACCCGCTGCCGCATGTCCAGCTCGGCTCGGGCCGACTCAGCGAGCGAGCTGAGCACGTCGCGCAGACCGGGCCCGCGGAGTCGGGCGTTGAGGATCAGGGCGGCGATGATCAGGTCCGCGCCGGAGTCATCGAGCTCGTCGGCGAAGCGCTGGAGGGCCTCCGGGAGAGGGACGCGCACCCGGAGCCGGTCGGAGAGCGACTGCAGCTCGTCGCGGATCGCCGGTGCGGCGGCGTGGGTCGTCGCCGGGATCGCCTGCTCGAGCCCGACGGCGCCCGCGATCGTGTCGCGCAGCGACTCGGTCCAGGCAGCGAGCGCATCGATTCGGGCCACGCCGCGGCGGGCCTCGCGGCCGCCACCGAAGAGGCGGTTCCACAACAGGATCAGCGCGCCCAGGGCGATCGCCGCCACCACCCACCGGGTGAGGAGCAGCACCAACAGACCGGCACCGACCGCCACCGGCACGCGGCGACCGAGCGCGCGGACGGAGGCCAGGATCGAGGAAGGCGCTTCGGCGACCGCCGAAGGCTCTCGCGGGACGAGGGCGGTCACGAACAGGGCGATCCCGCCGGCAGTGACCCCGCCCAGGAGGATCACGAGGAGCAGCTGGGGGCTGAGGTCCTGACTCACTGGACCGGCTCGAGCCACGTCGGGGCAGCGCCAGGGACGTACCCGGCGCGCTCGAGGTCGGGGAGGCAGGAGATCGCGGCACCGGGGACCGCCACGCCCTCGGGACCCATCGCGAACACCTCGCTGGAGAGGACGCGGCCGTCGACGCCGTTGACCTCGCGCACCGAGGTGACCATGCGCCGCAAACCACCGCCCTCGGCGAAGCTGTTGACCCGCTCGACGAACACCACGAAGTCGATCGCGCCACCGATCAGCATCATCGTGGCTTCGGCCGGCAGTCGCTCGACGCTCTGGATCGCGTAGGTGCAGATCCGGTTGAACACCTCGGCCGAGGAGTTGGCGTGGATGGTCGACAGCGAGCCGTCGTTGCCCTGGCTCATCGCGTTGAGCATCGTCACGATCTCATCGCCCAGGACCTCACCGACGATCACCCGGCTCGGGTTCATCCGCAGCGAACGACGCACGAGGTCGGCCATGCCGATCGAGCCCTGCCCCTCGGAGTTGGGCAGCCGCTCCTCGAAGGCGACCACGTTGGGGTGCAGGTCGGGGAACTCCCCCAGCCCGAGCTCGAGCGCGCGCTCGACGGTGATCAGCCGCTCGTCGGGCTCGATCTCGTTGGCGAGCGCCCGCAGGAGCGTGGTCTTACCGGCGTTGGTCGCGCCCGCGATCATGATGTTCTTGCGGGCCCGCACGGCCGCGGACAGGAACGCCGCCAGCTCCGGCGACAGAGTCCCGTAGCCGACCAGCATGTCCAGGCTCACCCGGGACAGCCGCGCGCGGCGGATCGACACCGACGGGCGTTGACACACGCCCATGACCGCCGAGAGCCGGGACCCGTCGGGCAGCCGGATGTCCAGCTGGGCGTTGGCGGTGTCGAACGGGCGACTGGTCAGCCCGCTGTAGGCACCGAGCGTCTGCACGAGCTCGACCAGCTCCTCATCGGACTCGGCGATCGGCGCGCCGCGGACCTCGCGGCCGTCGGCGTACCCGATGAAGACGTGGTCGCAACCGTTGATGTCGATGTTCTCGACATCCGGGTCGTCGAGCAGCGGCTGCAGCCGCCCCACCCCGAACAGGGCGGCGTGGATGCCCTCGGCGAGCGCCGCCTCGTCGTCACTGCTGGGCGGGGTCCGGCCGGCCCGCACCTCCTCGCGGGCATAGCTGTCGAGCACTCGGCTGACGACCGCGCGGGCGAACTGGCGCTCGTCCTCGGCGCTCATGGCGGGCATCCCGCGCGTGGCGTCCTCGCGCCGCTGTCGGGCCAGGACCTCCGCGACCTCCTCGCGGAGGCGACGCACCAGCTGCTGGTCCATCAGCGCACCTCCAGCCGGGTCTGGTCGCCGATCAGCACGCGGACCTGCTCGGCGAGGCTGCGCGCCGACCGGACCAGCAGAGTCTTGCGGGCGTCACCGACGCGGCTCGCGCACAGGATGCGCGCACCCTTGGGGTCGGTCGCGACGACGCCGAGGACCCGGGCCTGGAGGTGCTCGGCGTCCAGGAGACGCTGCAGGTCACCGACCACGGCGGTGTCGCGGTACGACGTCACCACGGCCACCCCGACTCGGCTCAACCGCGGGTGGTCGAGACCCAGCGCGTCGGCCAGACCCCGAAGCCGGGTGCGCAGCTGGGCCACACCCTCGATGTCGGGGCGCACCACGAAGACGACCGCGTCGGCCTGGAGCAGCACCGGCAGCGAGGACGAGCCCGGGACGACGCGCCCCAGGTCCACGAGCACGTCGTCGACGTACGACGAGAAGATCTGCGGCAGCTGCGTCCACACCGAGCCCAGCCCTGCCAGCTGCTCGGGGGTCGGCACGCCCGCCAGCACGGGGAAACCGAGGGAGCAGCCCTGCAGGTGGTCCGCGAGCGTCGTCTCGGTGGCACCTCGCCGGGCCGCGGCGGCCAGGCTCAACATGCCGTGATCGGGGTCGAGAGGCTCGCCGTCGCGGTCGCGGGTCCGCCAGACCACGTCGCCCCCGACCGGGTCGAGGTCGGCGACGGCGACGTCGCCTCCCCACGCCGCGCCCAGGGCGAGCGCCGTCATCGTGGTCCCCGGCGATCCCTTGGCCGAGGCGAGCGCCACCACGCTCACGGCGTCGCGTCCAGGTCGACGTCGACCGACTGGCCGTGCTCGAGCAGGACGAGCCCGGCCGCGCCGGCACCCGATGCGTCCACCACGCTCGCGGCTGCCTCCTCGGGGACCAGCAGGGTCACCGAGCCGGCCGAGGAGCCGAGGTCGCCCGAGCGTGCCGCCGACACGGAGATGACCAGGCCCTGGGTGAGGGTCTTGGGCTGTCCGTTGGACTGCTCGCCGCCGACCCGAACGACCTGCACGAGGTCACCCCCGCCCAGCGAGGATCCCGGCGTGAGCACCGGGTCGAGCGGGACGGACACGATCGCGCGCCCGTCCCCGACGGGCGAGTCGTGGGTCAGCATGCTCGTGTCGACCAGCGAGCTCGCCGAGATCGGCACCCGGGCGTACGTCGCCGAACCGAGCACCACGTCGGCCTGGTCAGCGGGGATGAGCGCCAGACCGTCGGCGGACACCGACACCTTGCGGAGGTCCTTGGCGGTGATGAGCGTTCCAGGCGCGATGTCGTGGGACGCGGCGAGCACGGAGGTCCGGCTGTCCATCCGCACCGCCACCAGCCCCGCCAGCAATGCTCCGCCGACGATGAGGAGGAGGGCGAGCGCCGCGAGGGCGGGTCGGCGCTGGCGCGGCGGCTCGACGTTCGCGCGACGGGAGGAGGGAACGGGGCCACGCCCGGAGGACGGGCGCCAGGAGGGCGTCCGGGGCCGGGTGGCTTGCTCGGTTTCGACAGTCACGTGCTTCGTTCTTCCCCGTCGCGCGGGTTTCATTCCCGGATCGGCCGGTTCGTCGTGGCAGGTCTGGCACCGAACGGCACGGGGCATGATGTGTCCGCACGAGACCCCCCGATCGGAGGACATGGGTGAGACTGAGCCTGAGCGTGGTGGACGGTACGACCCAGGCGCAGCACGAGGTGCTCGTCGACGCGCCACCCGACTCCGCCGTGGCCTCGCTGCTGCCCGCCCTCCTCCGCGCTGTCGGTGGTGACATGCACCCCAGCTTCGCCCGGCAGAGTGCGGTGTGGGTCGACGGGCGGCGGGTCGACCCCGACGACACCCTGCGCGATGCCGGTGTGGTCCCCGGCTCGGTGGTGGTGCTGCACGAGCCCGACGGCCGCACCCCGGAGCTGCCACGCGGGGTCGTGGAGCTGCGCGTGGTCTCGGGCCCGGGCGCGGGACGCGTGCACCGGCTGGGCATCGGCGACTTCGAGCTCGGCAACGGAGCGGCCGGGATGTCCCTGCCCGACGTCCTCCTCCCCGTCGACGCGGTCCGGCTGCGGGTCACCACGGCCGCCGAGATCGAGATCGTCTCCGTCGCCCCGGAGCTGCGCGCCGGGCTCCGTGTCGACGGCCACGACCCGGACGTGCCGGCCCCGGCCCACGACCTCGACCGGAGCGACGACGACCACGACCCGGACTCCCTGATCGACTCCCTGCCCGACGCTGCCCTGACCCGCAAGGAACGGCGGCGCAAGAGGCGGCGGGCCCAGCAGTCGACGCGGCACGTCCCGGACGCGGCGCCCACGGACCCGGAGCCCCCGACCTGGCCCGCCGGCGCCGACCTGCGCCTGGGCGGCACGGTGCTGCAGTGGCACCCGGTCTGGCAGCCCGACGCGGACGTCAGCCGGAGCGAGGAGCTGCTCGGCACCGACTTCAACCGGCCGCCCCGGCTGGCGCGACCCGCGCGGGAGGGCGCGTTCGTGATCCCGGGCGAGCCACGCGCCCCCCGCCGGGCGACCCTGCCGTGGCCGATGGTCCTGGCGCCCCTGGTCATGGCCGGCCCGATGGCACTGGTCTTCGGCAGCTACCGGTTCTTGATGTTCGCGGCGCTCTCCCCGGTGATGGCGCTGTTCAACTTCGTCGCGCAGCGGCGCGGCTCGGCCCGCGACTACCGCGAGCAGCTGCTGGCCTACCGCCAGGAGCTCGCCTCGGTGCTCCGCCGGATCGCGATCGCCGAGCGGCTCGAGCGCGACGAGCTGCGCCGTGACCGTCCGGACCCGGCGGCGGTGCTCCTGGCCGCGGCCGGGCCGGGTCAGCAGCTCTGGATGCGCCGGCGTACCGATCCGGACGCCCTCACCCTGCGGGTCGGTGTCGCCGACGTCCCCTCCGCGGTGCGCGTCAGCGACCGATCGCGCAAGGAGACCGACGAGCCTCGCGAGCCCGACGTCCTCGGCGACGTGCCGGTGGCGGTCTCGCTGAGGGACGTACCCGTCGTCGGGCTCTGCGGCGACGACGCCGAGGTCGACGCCCTCGCCCGGTGGTTCGTGGGGCAGTCGGCAACCCTGCACACGCCCAAGGACCTGCGGGTCGTGGTGCTCACCGGCAGCGACCGTGAGCGGCAGTGGGGCTGGACCCGCTGGCTGCCGCACTGCCGGGTCGACGGCGAGCCGGTCGCCGCGGTGCTCGGCACCGACCAGGGAAGCGTCGGGCGGAGACTCGCCGAGCTGGTCCACCTGGTCGAGTCCCGCCGGGGCGACGGCACGCTCGGCGGCGTCTCCGGAGCCGGGTTGCCGCCCGGCCCCGACACGCTCGTCGTGCTCGACGGCGCCCGGCGGCTCCGCTCGCTGCCCGGGGTGGTCACACTGCTGCGCGAGGGAGGCGCGGCCGGGGTCTACGTGGTCTGCCTCGACGAGGACGAGCGGTCGCTCCCCGAGGAGTGCGCCGCGGTGCTCGAGGCCACCGGCGGTCGGGTCGAGCTGCGGCGTACCGGCTCGGCGGCCGTCGCACAGATCCGGCCCGACCTCGTCGAGCCGGCGTGGGCCGAGCGCGTCGGCCGGGCCCTCGCGCCGCTGCGCGACACCACCCCCGATGTCCGGTCGTCTGCCCTTCCCTCCTCGGCGCGCCTGCTGAGCCTGCTCGAGCTGGAGGAGCCCACCCCCGAGTCGGTCGCTCGGCGGTGGGGACCCGACGCCCGCACCGACGTCGTCCTGGGCGCCGGGTTCGACGGCCCCTTCCGACTGGACCTGCGCCGCGACGGCCCCCACGCGCTGGTCGCCGGCACCACCGGGTCCGGCAAGTCCGAGCTGCTGCAGACGCTGGTCGCCTCGCTCGCGATCGCCAACAGTCCCGAGCAGCTCACGTTCGTGCTCGTCGACTACAAGGGCGGGTCGGCGTTCAAGGACTGCGCACGACTGCCGCACACGGTCGGGATGGTCACCGACCTCGACACCCACCTCGTGAGCCGGGCGCTCACCTCTCTGGGCGCCGAGCTGCGACGCCGGGAGCATCTCCTCGCCGTCCCCGGCGCCAAGGACCTCGAGGACTACGTGGCGCTCCGCAAGCGCGACGAGACCCTCCCAGCGATCCCACGGCTGGTGATCGTGATCGACGAGTTCGCCAGCCTCAAGGCCGAGCTGCCCGACTTCGTGACGGGCCTCGTCACCATCGCCCAGCGCGGCCGGTCGCTGGGCATCCACCTCGTGCTCGCCACGCAGCGGCCCTCGGGCGTCATCTCCAACGATATCCGGGCGAACACCAACCTGCGCATCGCGCTGCGGGTCACCGACGAGGCGGAGTCGCGCGACGTGATCGACGCCCCCGACTCGGCGACGATCGCCCCGGACCAGCCGGGGCGCGGGTACGCCCGACTGGGGCACTCCTCCCTGCTCCCCTTCCAGGCCGGCCGCGTGGGCGGCGCTCGCCCCCGAGAGCACGCGGCCCTCCCCGCGCAGGTGGACCCCGTCGCGTGGACGGTGCCGTGGACGCAGGTCGGCCACCCCGCCCCCGCTCGGGCCGGGCAGTCCGGTCCTGCGACCGACGAGGGCGACACCGACCTGTCGGTGCTCGTCGAGGCGGTCACCGGTGCGAACGACGTCCGCGGACTCGCGCCGCAGCACTCGCCCTGGCTGCCCGAGCTGCCCCGGACCGTGCTGGTCGAGGACCTCACCGCGCCGGGCGCTGACCCGATGGACCCGGACGTCGTGACCGGGTGGTCCACGGTGTGGGCGCTCGAGGACCACCCCGAGGACCAGACCCAGGTCCCCCGCCGCTTCGCCCTGGGCGGCGGTGGGCACCTGTACGTCGTCGGTGGTCCCCGGTCGGGACGCTCGACGGCACTGCGCACCATCGCCGCCGGGCTCGCGCGGGCGGCCCGCTCCCGCGACCTGCACCTCTACGGCCTCGACTGCGGCAACGGCGCGCTGCTGCCGCTGACGGCGCTGCCGCACACGGGTGCGGTGGTGCAACGCACCGAGGTCGAGCGCGCCGGTCGGCTCCTGGACCGGCTCGCCGACGAGGTCAAGGCACGGCAGGACGTGCTGGGCCGGTCCGGCTTCGCGGACGTCGACGAACAGCGTCGCGCTGTCGGCCCCGACGAGCGGCTGCCGTACATCGTGCTGCTCCTCGACCGCTGGGAGGGCTTCGTGTCCGACCTGGGCGAGGTCGACACGGGCCGGCTCACCGACCAGGTGCTCACGCTGCTGCGTGAGGGGGCCAGCGCCGGCGTGCAGCTGGTCGTGACCGGCGACCGCTCGCTGCTCAGCGGCCGGATCTCGACGGTGGTCGAGCACAAGCTCGTGCTCCGACTGCCCGACCGTGGCGACTACGCCACCGCCGGGCTGAAGCCGAAGGACCTCCCCGACGAGATCCCCGACGGCCGCGGGTTCTGGGCTGACTCCGGCACCGAGGCACAGGTGGCGGTGCTCGGGACGGACACGGCGGGTGCGGCGCAGAGCGACCTGCTGCGCGAGCTCGGCCGCCTGCTCACCGATGCGGAGCGCGACCTCCCGCCCGCGCCCGTGCACCTGCGGCCGGCGGCGCTCGCCCAGCTCCCGACCACCATCGGCGCGGACGAGGTCCTCCGCGAGGCGCCGGTGTTCGCGCCGGCGATGGTGCCGCTCGCGATCGGCGGTGACCGGCTCGAGCTGCTCACCGTCGAGGCCACGGCCACCCCGGCGCTGGTCGTCGGTCAGCCGCGGACGGGACGCACCAGCACGCTGTGCTTCGTCGCTGCCCATGCGATCCGGACCGGTCGCCCCCTGCTCGCCTTCACCCCGGTGGCGAACGCACTGACCCAGCTGGTGGGCGAGGCTGCCGTCGTCGGGACCGACGCCTCCCCCGAGGACGTCGTCGGCCGGCTCCGCGACCTCCCCGACGGCTCCCTGGTGCTCGTCGACGACGGTGACCTGCTGCGCGACGGCCCACTCGCCCCGGTGCTGACAGCCGTGATCCGGCAGGGCCGGGAGCGGGAGTTCGCCATGGTGGTCGCGGGTGGGGTGTCCGAGCTCTCGGGCGGCTTCTCGGGCTGGGTCGTCGAGGCCCGCAAGGGGCGCAAGGGTCTGCTGCTCTCGCCCCAGGAGTCGCTGCAGGCGGACGTGTTCGGGGCGCGGGTCTCCCGCACGTCACTGGTGTCGCGGGTGACCCCAGGTCGCGGGGTCCTGTTCAACGGCGACGGCGACCAGGTCGGCGTGCAGGTGCCCCTCACGTGACAACCGCTCCGAGCCATCGGCTCGGAGCGGTCGTCCGACGCGGTCAGCAGAGGGGCCGGTCAGCTGGCTCCGGTCACCACGCTCTGCACCTCGTCGACGCGCAGGACCGCGGTGCTGGTCGGTCCGTCGAGGGTGGCCGGGGCGTCCGGGATCACGATGTTGACCCCGTCCATCTCGAACCGCAGGGTCCACGTGGCGTGCGCGCTCGCTTGGTAGGCGGGCCGACCGTGCCAGGTGGCGGTGCCGTTCCGCGAGGAGCGGTCGTAGGTGTAGGTGCAGGACTGCTCGGCCGCGGCCGAGCTGCTCACCCACGGGCAGGTGATCGACGACCCGTCACCGGTGTCGACGGTGATGTCGCGGACGGTCGCGATCGCCCGCAGACCGAACGCGGAGGTCCCCACCTGCTCGGCGTTCGAGCCGTCGAGCCAGAACCAGGTCGGCAGGTTGACCACGCTGCGCCCGGTCGGGCTGGTCAGCAGGTCCGGGAGCGTCAGGTCGATCTGCCCGATGGCGGTCTGCGCCTGCTCGGCCAGCGACGGTGGCTGGGGGGCGTTGCCGCCCAACCACATGACGGTCGGCGCGGGCGGGCCGAACGTGCCGAAGCCACCCGGCAGGCACCACCGGACGACCGGCTTCGCGTCGTCGCTCGGCTTGGGGCCCGGAGGCATCTTCCAGGGGGTGTGCCAGGGCTCGTAGTAGCAGGCGTTCGTGCCGATGCAGAAGGTGTAGTCACCGCC
Organism: Nocardia sp. 149-1B; assembly: GCF_057747975.1. Classification (NCBI taxonomy): domain Bacteria; kingdom Bacillati; phylum Actinomycetota; class Actinomycetes; order Mycobacteriales; family Nocardiaceae; genus Nocardia; species Nocardia sp. 149-1B. The sequence continues at coordinate 1,145,775 of NZ_CM173233.1, read as the reverse complement.
GAGCACGCAGGTGGGCTGGCTGCTCCCGCCGCCGCTTCCACCGTCGTCACCGTCTCCCCCGGGCCCACCGGGGTGCGTGCAGACGTAGTGCTGGTTGGTGTCCCAGTGACACTCCGCCGCACCACCCGCCGACGCCGGGCCGGCCACCAGGCCGGGCACGATCGTGGCGACCATCAGCAGAAGCGTCACGACGGGGATCGCGGAGCGCCACCGGGGCCGCTTCGCAGAGACTGCGCTCAACATGGTGTGTCCTTCTGGTCCACTCCGGTCAGCACCCACCCGTCGTCCGCGCGCTCAGCCGCGAACGTCGCCAGCAGGCTCGGCTGACCGCGGTCACCGTTGCCGACCTGCTTCTGTGACTTCGGGACCACGAAGAACTCGCGGCCGTCGGTGCAGACCTGGAGCTTCGCCTGGTCGCCTTCGACGTCGACCGACTCGACGCGGTAGTGGTACTGACCCAGGATGTGTAGGTCCTGGTCGAGGATGTTCTTCTTCGTGTTGTCGACGAGCAGCTCGGCGTAGTCCGGCGACAGGATCCCGTCGTAGACCGAGGGGTCGGTGTTGTCGGCCTGGTCGGCCTGAGCGTCGACGCGCTCGTAGGTCTTGACGAGGCGGCGCAGGGCGGCCTCGTCGTCAGCCGGACCGGCACTGGCGCTGCCGGAGCTCGCACCGAGGCTCAGCGACGGGGTCGGCTCCTCTGCGCCGTCGGCGCCGCCCCCGGAGCACCCGGCTCCAGCACCCAGCAGACCGACCAGCAGCATCCCCGTCCCGGCCCGGCGCAGCCGGGGCGCGGTGGCTTGCGAACGAACAGGCAGCACGCGGTCTCCTGAGATCAGAGCAGAGGCTCCAGAGGCGGCAGGGTCGGCGCCGGGCATCGGCCCGGCGGCCCTCACTTGATCGTGTAGGCCGCGTCGATGTCCGCGAACGCCGCCGATGCCTTGGTGAGGTAGGTCGACATCTCCTCGAGCAGACCGACGCTCTTCATGTTCGCGGTCGTCCACTCCTCGTACGTCGTGTTGAACGAGTCACCGGCCGAGCTCTTGAAGCCGCCGGACTCGCGCAGCTGGTCGACCTGGCTCTTGGCCGTGGTGAGGATCTGCTCGAGCTGGTTCTTGATCTGGGCCAGGTTCTTCGCCTGGGCCTCGATGTCACCGTGGGAGACGGAGATGGAGCCTTGGGTCATGATCACTCCTGAGGGGAACGACTGTCGGACGACGTACTCCTCCCCCCGTGACCGCCGGTCAAACCTTGCGGTCGAGATTTCCGGGTCCCGCCGGGCTACGGGCGGCGTCGTGCGGGCCCCGGACGATGGTCCGGGGCCCGCACGACGCATCACAGGTCAGTGGCGGAACCGGACCACCTTGCCGTCGGGGGCCGCGCCGTCGGGAGGCAGCACGTCGATGGTGGCGTAGACGTCGCCGTCGCTGATCTCCACCGCTCCCGGGAGCCCGACCGGAGCGTAGGGCCGGACCGTGGTGCTCCCCCGGCGGATCGTGGCGAGCTGGCCCGCGAACAGCTCGGCCACGATCAGGTCGCCCCGGGGAGTGACCGCCAGGCCGGTCGGCGTCATCAGGCCTCCGACCACCCGCACGGTCGCGCCGGTGGCGGGGTCGATGCGATACACCGACCCGAGCGGCATCTGCTCACCCAGGCCGCCACCCTCGGTGGTGACGTACAGCTTGCCGTCGGGGCCCAGCTCGACGTCGGTCGGCACCGACTCGCCGTAGTAGGTGTGGCCGACCGCGCAGTCCGGCAGGCTCATCGCGGTCGCCAGGTCCTGGGTGACGGGCACCGGGACCGCCGGCGTGACGGCAACGGTCCGGATCGCGCCGCCCCGGCCGATCGCGAGCACGGCGTTCATGCCGGCGTCGGCGACGTACACCCTGTTCTTCGTCTGGTACGTCGCATACGGGTGGGAGTCCGGCCGGCCCGTGTAGGTCACGGGGCCGGCGTCGGCCGGCCACTGGGCGGCGCAGTCCGCGTCGAGGTCGGGGATCCCGTAGCTGATCGTGCCGTCGGGGTTCTGGGCGTCCTCGAACGCCCGGACGTGTGCGAGCGTGCGCACCTTCCCGGACGGCGTGACCTGCTTGACCCAGGAGTCCGACGGCTCGCCGGCCTCGTCCTTGGCCGTCTCGGTGAACACGAGCACGCCCTTGCGCACCGAGACACCGCCGACCTCGTTGCCGCCCTTGGCGGCGTAGATCGTCTTGGGGGCCTTGCCGGGGCGCATCTTGCTGAGCACACCGGCGAAGTTCTGGGTGACGAAGACGTCGTCGCCGTCGACCGCCAGGCTCAGCGGCGCGACGAGGTGCCGCGCCAGCGTCCGTGGCTCGGGTCGGCCGTCGGCCGCGTGGACGGCGGGCGCGACTGCCGTGCCGAGCAGGGAGAGCGCTGCGGCGGCTGCCGGGATCAGGGGGGTTCGACGCATGTTTCCTCCGAAGGTGGCTCGATGTGCACGCCAGTGTGGAGGTCCCGTGGTCCCGATGGCACGGGGTCGGTGTCCCCGATCGACGGGACGCCGCGCCGGGACGTGCGGAAATGACCCATCCGGGTCATCCAGCGGTCCAGACCGCACCCGGGCGTCGGCCGGGGAGACCGTGGGTCAGCGCGTCTCGTCGAAGGCGGCCAGGATGCGGTCGGCGGCGACCGTGGCGGGCAGCTCGCCGGAGAGGACGGCATCGCGTACGTCGGACCGGATCGCCTTGACACCCGGCGAGTGCCGCAACCGCTGGTCGAGCTCGTCGCGGACCAGCGCCCAGGTGAAGTCGAGCTGCTGGAGCGCCCGCTTGTGCGCCAGTCCGTCGGCCCCGAGGTGCTCGCGGTGGCCGAGCACGCGCTCCCACACCTCGTCGACGCCGGTGTCGTCCAGCGCCGAGCAGGTCACCACGGGTGGCGCCCACTCGCCGTGGCCGCGCACGAGCCGCAGCGCGCCGGCCAGGTCGCGGGCCGCGACCCGGGCCTCCATCTGGCGGTCGCCGTCGGCCTTGTTGACCGCGATCACGTCCGCGATCTCGAGGATGCCCTTCTTGATGCCCTGCAGCTGGTCGCCGGTGCGGGCGAGGGTGAGGAACAAGAACGTGTCGACCATGCCGGCGACCGTCACCTCGGACTGGCCCACGCCGACGGTCTCGACGAGCACGACGTCGTACCCCGCTCCCTCGAGCACCGCCATCGCCTGCACGGTGGCGCGCGCGACCCCGCCGAGCGTGCCCGCGGACGGCGAGGGCCGGATGAAGGCCCGCGGGTCCTGGGCGAGGCGAGCCATCCGGGTCTTGTCGCCGAGCACCGAGCCGCCGGTGCGCACCGAGCTCGGGTCGACCGCGAGCACGCCGACCCGGTGGCCGGCCGCGGTCAGCCTGGTGCCGAGCGCCTCGATGAAGGTCGACTTGCCCACGCCCGGTACGCCGGAGATGCCGACCCGGACCGCGCCACGTCCCGCGCCCGCGAGCTCGGTGAGGAGCTCGCGGGCCTGGACGCGGTGCTGCGGGCGGGTCGACTCGACCAGGGTGATCGCCTGGGACACCGAGGCGCGCACTCCACCTCGGATGCCCTCGACGAGGGCCTGGACGTCCGGCATCAGTGGCCGAGCTGCTCGCGCAGCCGGGCCAGCAGGTCGAGAGCGGACTGGGCGATGACGGTGCCGGGCAGGAACACCGCGGCGGCCCCCATCTCCAGCAGCGTGGGGACGTCGTCGGGCGGGATCACGCCACCGATCACGATCATGATGTCGGGACGGCCCTGCTCGGCCAGCGCCTTCTTCAAGGCGGGCAGCAGCGTCAGGTGACCTGCTGCGAGCGAGGAGACCCCCACGATGTGGACGTCGGCGTCCACAGCCTGCTGGGCGACCTCCTCGGGCGTCGAGAACAGCGGCCCCACGTCGACGTCGAAGCCGAGGTCGGCGAAGGCGCTGACCACGACCTTCTGACCGCGGTCGTGGCCGTCCTGGCCCATCTTCGCGACCAGGATGCGGGGACGACGACCCTCGGCCTCCTCGAAGGCCTCGGTCTCGGCGAGGACCTGCGTCACGGCGGCGTCGCCGGCCTCGTCTGCCTCTGCGCGGTACACGCCGCTGATCGTACGGATCACGGCCTGGTGCCGCCCGTAGACCTTCTCCAGTGCGGCCGAGATCTCACCGACGGTGGCCTTGGCCCGCGCGGCGTCGACCGCCAGGCCGAGCAGGTTGCCGTCGAGCGTGCTCGACTTGCCACGCTCGGCGGACTGGGTGAGTGCCTCCAGGGTGCGCTCGACCTCGTGGTCGTCGCGCTCTGCGCGCAGCCGCTCGAGCTTGGCGATCTGCTGGCGGTAGACGTCGTCGTTGTCGACCCGGAGCACGTCGAGCTTGTCCTCGACGTCCAGGCGGTAGGTGTTGATGCCGATCACCTTCTGGGCGCCCGAGTCGATGCGCGCCTGGGTGCGGGCCGCGGCCTCCTCGATGCGCATCTTGGGGATGCCCTGCTCGATCGCGGCGGCCATGCCACCGGCCTGCTCGGCCTCGAGGATGTGCGCCCACGCCCGCTCGGCGAGGTCGTGGGTGAGCCGCTCGACGTAGTAGGAGCCGGCCCACGGGTCGATGGTGCCGGTGGTGCCGCTCTCCTGCTGCAGCAGCAGCTGGGTGTTGCGGGCGATGCGGGCCGAGAAGTCGGTCGGCAGTGCGATCGCCTCGTCCAGCGCGTTGGTGTGCAGGGACTGCGTGTGGCCCTGGGTCGCGGCCATCGCCTCGATGCAGGTGCGGCCCACGTTGTTGTAGACGTCCTGGGCGGTCAGCGACCAGCCGGAGGTCTGGCTGTGGGTGCGCAGGCTCAGCGACTTGGGGTTCTTCGGATCGAACTGGCGGACCAGGCGGGCCCAGAGCGCGCGGGCGGCGCGCAGCTTGGCGACCTCCATGAAGAAGTTCATGCCGATCGCCCAGAAGAACGACAGACGCGGTGCGAACTGGTCGATGTCGAGGCCGGCGTCGAGGCCGGCGCGGATGTACTCGACGCCGTCGGCCAGCGTGTAGGCCAGCTCGAGGTCGTTGGTCGCCCCGGCCTCCTGCATGTGGTAGCCGGAGATCGAGATCGAGTTGAAGCGCGGCATCTTCTCGGCGGTGAACTGGAAGATGTCGCTGATGATCCGCATGCTCGGTGCAGGCGGGTAGATGTAGGTGTTGCGGACCATGAACTCCTTGAGGATGTCGTTCTGGATGGTCCCCGCGAGCTGCTCCGGCTTCACCCCCTGCTCCTCGGCCGCCGCGATGTACATCGCCATGATCGGCAGCACCGCGCCGTTCATCGTCATCGAGACCGACATCGCGTCGAGCGGGATGCCGTCGAACAACGTGCGGGCGTCGTAGATCGAGTCGATCGCCACGCCGGCCATGCCGACGTCACCGCGCACCCGCGGGTGGTCGGAGTCGTAGCCGCGGTGGGTCGCCAGGTCGAACGCGACCGAGAGACCCTTCTGGCCGGCCGCGAGGTTGCGGCGGTAGAACGCGTTGGACTCCTCGGCGGTGGAGAACCCGGCGTACTGCCGGATCGTCCACGGCTGGGTGGTGTACATGGTCGGGTAGGGCCCGCGCAGGAACGGGCTCAGGCCCGGCAGGGTGTCCAGGGCGTCGAGGCCCTCGAGGTCGGCGGGCGTGTAAAGACCCTTGACCTCGATGCCCTCGGGCGCCAGCCACGGCTTGCCGACCGAGTCGGCGGGGCCGGTCCCCGCGCCACCGGCGAGCGGCAGTCCTGCGAAGGTCTTCGGGACGGTCACGACAGCTTCTCCCTCGTCCGGGTCAGGAAGTCCAAGGCGTCGACTCCCAGTGCGCAGGAGTCGTCGACGTAGTCCGTCGGCTTGCCCGCGATGATCACGTGCTGAGCACCGGCGGCGCGCAGGGCGGCGGCCGCCTCGGCACCCCACTCGGCGTACGTCGGGTCGGCGCCCGCCAGGCACACGACGGGCTGGCCGGCGTAGGCCGCGACCACCTCGTCGGGGTCGGCGGTGGCACCGGCGAGCTCCACCGAGATGCCGCCGGCGGCGAACAGGTTCGTGGCGAACGTCGCGCGGGCCGTGTGGGTGGCGATCGTGCCGAGCGTCGCCAGGAAGACCGGCGTCGCCGCCGGCTCGTCGCGCAGCGCCTCGAAGGCCGCGCCGTACGGCTGCACCCCGTCCCAGGCGTCCCACGGCGCGCGTTGCGGCAGGACCTCGGCGCCGTTGGGGAACTCGCTCAGGCCCGTGATCGGACGCCTTCGGCGAGCGATCTCGGCCGCCCGCTTCGCCACGGCCGCCGCGATCGCGTCGTCCAGGCCCTCACCGGCGTCGAGCTTGCCGAACAGGTCCCAGGCCACCAGCGCCAGCTCGTCGGTCAGCTTCTCGACCGCGTAGGAGCCACCGGCCGGGTCCACGACATGGGCCACGTGGGCCTCGTCGATGAGCAGGTGGGAGGTGTTGCGCGCGACCCGGCGGCCGAGCTGCTCGGGCCGGCCCAGCGGGCTGTCGAACGGCAGCACGGTGACCGCGTCGGCTCCGCCCACGCCGGCGGCGAAGGCCGCGACCGTGGTGCGGAGCATGTTCACGTAGGGGTCGTAGCGCGTCATCATCGGCCGGCTGGTGACCACGTGCTGGCGCTGCGGGACGTCAGCCGACTCGCTGAGCTCGAGAACTCGGGCCCAGAGCCGGCGCGCTGCGCGGAGCTTGGCGATCGTGGGGAACTGCTCGTCGGTCGCGGCGTAGCGGAACTCGACCAGCTGCGCGGCCTGCTCGACCGAGAAGCCGGCGTCGGCCAGGGCCCGGAGGTAGGTGACGCCGGCCGCCATCGACCAGGCGAGCTCTTGGGCGTCCGAGGCGCCACGATCGTGGACCGGGGTGGCGTCGATGACGAAGCCGAGGACGTGACGGTCGAGTGCCAGGCGGGCCACCTCGGCGGTCGCCGCGTCCGCGGGCACGCCCAGGTTGGTCGCGGGGTGCAGCTCGTGGCCCTCGGCGTACGCCAGGAAGGCAGCGGGGTCCACACCGTCGAGCACCACGGGGGCGAGGTCGAGCTTCACCCCGTCGAGGAGCGTGGCGAGGTCGGATCCGCCACGGACCCACAGCGAGGTGACGCCGCCCTCGAGGTCACCGAGCGCCTCGTCGTTCGCGACCTTCGCATCGCCGCCGTCGACGTACGCGCGGACGTCCCAGTCACCCTGGCGCACCGGGCGACCGCTGGTCACGACCTCGTCGAGGAGGGCGCGGGTGCCGAGCGGCGTGACGCCGATGCCGTCGAGGGTGGTGCGGGTCAGCTTCTTCCAGACCAGGTCGTCGGGGTCCTCGTCGGTCAGCCGCCGCGCCTTGCGCAGGACCGCCGCCGCACCCTTCTCCCAGTCCGCGATCGTCCAGGCATCCTCCGGAGAGGCGAGGTCGAGCGACCCCTGCTCGGGCTCGAGCTTCGCGGGCTCGTCCAAGCCGCCTTCCACTCCACCTTCGACACTCATGACTTGCACGATAGGCCGATCGCACAGCCACCGGCCACGCGATGTGACGTTTTCGGACCAGGTCACGACCTAGGTCCCGCACCCGCGGGCCGAAGGTCGGTCCGCGCCGGTAACAAGCGCGAGCGTCACCCTCCGGCGGTGCGCCACCATGTCGGCTGCGACGTCGCGGACAGGTCGAGCGCCACCTGCCGCTCCGCGATCACTCCCAGCGCCCGGGCCATGCGCGCCTCGAGCGGGCTGGTGTCGCCCAACGCGGCGAGCTTGGCCGCCTCGTCGCGCAGCAGCGCGTGGAACCTCGCCACCTCCGGCCCCTCGGCCGCGATGCGCAGGAGACTGCGCCCGGCCTCGTCGACCGTCATCACCACCTCCGGGTCCGCCACCAGAACAGCCAAGCACCGACCACCGACACCGGCTTGATCGCCGTGGCGCGACCTCGCTCGCCGACAACCGACGCCGACCTCCGTGCGTCCCACCGGTGTCGGAGGTGGAGCTCGGGGAGGTGTGATGAACGGTTCGACGGAGGTGCAGTCGAGGCGGGCGGCGATCGCCCGCGCGGTCGTGACGATCCTGCTGGTGACGATCGTCGTCGGCGCGGCGCTCGGGGGTGCGACGTACGTCGTCTCGCGGGCGCTGGTCGACATGTTGTCGTAGTCGCGCGGGGGCCCGGGCGAGGTTCACGCGACATCCACCTGGAGGCAGCGGCCCGGACACCACCCGGAGGCACCGTGGCGGCATGCGGATCGCGCTGGTGACCGAGACGTTCTTCCCCGCGGTGGATGGCACGACGACCACGGTGAAGGCCGTGGCCGACCGCCTGGTGGGAGCCGGGCACACGGTGCAGGTGATCGCGCCCGGCCCGGGCATTGCGTCGTACGGCGCCAGCGAGGTCGTCCGGATCCGGCCGCTGGAGCGCACCGGTGGGCAGGTGCGCTCTGCGCTCGAGCGGTTCGGGCCGGACCTGGTGCACGTGACCTCGCCGGGCCCCGTCGGGCGCAAGGCCCTCAAGCACGCCGACCGGCTCGGCGTCCCCGCCCTCGTGGTGGAGCAGTCGCCGCTGCTCGACGTGACCGCGGACTACTGGCGGAGCCGGGTGGCCGAACGCGCCGACCGGGTGCTGGTGACCTCCCGCTGGATGGTGGGCCGGCTCGCCGAGTTCGAGGTCGAGGCCGGTTGGTGGGCGCCCGGGGTGGACACCGCGGCCTTCACCCCCGCGCTGCGCGACGAGTGGTTGCACGACCGGTGGTCGCGGGCGCGGTCGCGCACCCGCCCGCTCGTCGTGGTGGGCTACGTGGGGAGCCTGCGCAAGCGTCACGACGTACGCCGGCTCGCGGCCCTCTCCACGGTGCCCGGCATCCGCCCGGTGATCGTGGGCGACGGCCCCCAGCGCGGCTGGCTCGAGGCGCGCCTGCCCGAGGCGAAGTTCACCGGCGAGCTGCCGACCGGTGAGCTGACCGCGGTGCTGCCCAGCCTGGACGTGCTGGTCCACCCCGGTGAGCACGAGACCTGCAGCCACGCGCTGCGCGAGGCCGGCGCTGCGGGGGTGCCGGTCGTGGCACCCCGGTCCGGGGGCGCCCCGGACGTCGTACGGCACCTGGAGACGGGGCTGCTCTACGACCCGACGGACGACCACGCGCTGGCCCGGGTGGTGGCGGCCGTGGCCGCCGACCGGCGGCGGGACCTGCTCGGATCGAGGGCGCGCGAGCTCGCGACCCGCACCTGGCACGACGCCGTCGACGAGCTCGTCGAGGCCCACTATCGCCCGCTGACGGTCCCGAACGCGGGGACGAAGGTCCTGAATTCTCCCTAATCCGACCTATGTCACACACTCGGGTGGGGCTACCGACCAGTAGCCCAGGTAGCGTGTCGCAACGTGGCAACGACGACCTTGGTCAAGGGGGCGCGAGCATCACGCTCGACGATCACCCTGAAGATTCTGATGGCCGTGAGCGGCCTCCTGTTCATCGCCTTCGTGCTGATGCACATGTACGGCAACCTCAAGGCCTTCGGTGGCCATGACACGTACAACGCATACGCGGAGCACCTGCGCACCTTCGGTGAGCCGATCCTCCCGCGCGAGGGTCTGCTGTGGATCCTCCGCCTCGGCCTGCTCGTGGCGCTCGCCCTGCACGTCTACAGCGCGCTGGCGCTGTGGCACCGCTCGGGCAAGGCGCGCACGAACAAGTACGTCGTGAAGAAGAACCTCGGCTCGAGCTTCTCCTCCCGCACGATGCGCTGGGGCGGCGTCACGCTGCTGCTCTTCGTCGTGTGGCACCTGCTCCACTTCACCGTCGTGAAGATCAACCCCACCGGCGGAGCGACCAACGACCCCTACAACCTGGTCGTCGACTCCTTCCAGCAGTGGTGGATGACGATCATCTACCTGGTCGCGATGGCAGCCCTGGGCCTGCACCTGCACCACGGCACGTGGAGCTCTCTCCAGACGCTCGGCTGGACCAGCACCGCGCGGGCGCGCGTCCGCGCCAAGATCGCCGGCTGGGTGGTCGCGATCGTCATCGCAGGCGGCTTCTCGCTGGTGCCCCTGTTCGTCCTCTTCGGCGTCATCGACTAAGGAGTCGTTGTTCATGGCATCCTCCCTCGACCCCTCCCACAGCACCCCGACGAACCAGCCACCGGTGCAGGTCTCCGACGACGCTCAGGGCTACTACGCACCGGGTGACCCGCTGGTCGACCCGCGCACGCCGACCGGCCCGATCCGGGACCGCTGGACCAACCGCAAGTTCGACAACCGGCTGGTCAACCCCGCGAACCGCCGCAAGCTCTCGATCATCATCGTGGGCACCGGCCTGGCCGGCGGCGCGGCCGCCGCCACGCTCGGCGAGGCCGGCTACAACGTCAAGTCGTTCTGCTACCAGGACTCCCCTCGCCGCGCGCACTCGATCGCGGCGCAGGGCGGCATCAACGCCGCGAAGAACTACAAGGAGGACGGTGACTCGACCCACCGTCTCTTCTACGACACGGTCAAGGGCGGCGACTACCGCTCTCGTGAGTCGAACGTGTACCGCCTGGCCGAGGTCAGCGCGAACATCATCGACCAGTGCGTCGCGCAGGGCGTCCCGTTCGCCCGCGAGTACGGCGGACTCCTCGACAACCGCTCGTTCGGTGGCGTCCAGGTGTCTCGTACCTTCTACGCCCGCGGGCAGACCGGCCAGCAGCTGCTGATCGGTGCCTACCAGGCGATGGAGCGTCAGGTCGCGGCCGGCACGGTCACCGAGTACACCCGCCACGAGATGCTCGAGCTGATCGTGGCCGACGGCCGGGCGCGCGGCATCATCGCCCGCGACATGGTCACCGGTGAGATCGAGACCCACCTCGCCGACGTCGTGGTGCTCGCCAGTGGCGGCTACGGCAACGTCTTCTACCTGTCGACGAACGCCATGGGCTCCAACGTGACCGCCACCTGGCGGGCGCACCGCAAGGGCGCGTACTTCGCGAACCCCTGCTACACGCAGATCCACCCGACCTGCATCCCGGTCGCGGGCTCGCACCAGTCGAAGCTCACCCTGATGTCGGAGTCGCTGCGCAACGACGGCCGGATCTGGGTGCCGAAGAACAAGGCCGACTGCGAGAAGGACCCCCGCCAGATCCCCGAGGAGGACCGCGACTACTACCTGGAGCGGATCTACCCGGCGTTCGGCAACCTGGTCCCCCGCGACATCGCGTCACGCGGTGCGAAGAACGTGTGCGACGAGGGTCGCGGTGTCGGCCCCGAGGTCGACGGCGTCCGGCGTGGCGTCTACCTCGACTTCGCCGACTCGATCGCCCGCCTCGGTGAGGACGCCGTCCGTGAGAAGTACGGCAACCTCTTCGACATGTACAAGCAGATCACGGGCGAGAACCCCTACGAGGTGCCGATGCGGATCTACCCCGCCGTGCACTACACGATGGGCGGGCTGTGGGTCGACTACGACCTGCAGGCCTCGATCCCCGGCCTGTTCGTCACCGGTGAGGCCAACTTCTCCGACCACGGCGCCAACCGCCTCGGCGCCTCGGCGCTGATGCAGGGGCTGGCCGACGGCTACTTCGTGCTGCCGAACACCATCCGCGAGTACCTCGCCGACGGCCCGTTCGACAAGATCGACGAGAGCCACCCGGCGGTCGCCGAGGCCAAGAAGTCGGTCGAGGACCGCGTCCAGCACTTCCTCAGCACCAACGGCACCCGCAGCGTCGACTCCTACCACCGCGAGCTCGGCAACATCATGTGGGAGTACTGCGGCATGGAGCGCACGGAGGACGGCCTGAAGAAGGCCATCGACCTCATCCGCAGCCTGCGGGACGACTTCTGGCGCAACGTGAAGGTCCTCGGCACCGCCGAGAGCCTGAACCAGTCGCTGGAGAAGGCCGGCCGGGTGGCCGACTTCTTCGAGCTCGGCGAGCTCATGTGCGTCGACGCTCTCAACCGCCGCGAGTCCTGCGGCGGGCACTTCCGGGCTGAGTCCCAGACCGAGGACGGCGAGGCCCTGCGCCACGACGACCAGTTCGCGTACGTCGCGGCCTGGGAGTTCGGCGGTGACGGTGCACTGCCTGTCCTGCACAAGGAAGACCTCGTCTACACGGCCATCGAGATGAAGCAGCGGAGCTACAAGTGAAGGTCACTCTCAAGATCTGGCGGCAGCCGGACGCCGCGTCCTCGGGCGCGATGCACACCTACGAGGTCGACCAGGTCTCCGAGGACATGTCGTTCCTCGAGATGCTCGACGTCCTCAACGAGCAGCTGAACGGCCAGGGCGAGGACCCGGTGGCGTTCGACTCCGACTGTCGCGAGGGCATCTGCGGCATGTGCGGCCTGATGATCAACGGTCAGGCGCACGGTCCGGAGGTCACCACGACCTGCCAGCTGCACATGCGCTCGTTCAAGGACGGCGACGAGATCGTCGTCGAGCCGTGGCGTGCGGACGCGTTCCCGGTGCTCAAGGACCTGGTCGTCGACCGCGGGGCGCTGGACCGGATGATCCAGGCCGGCGGCTTCATCTCCGTCAACACCGGCGCGGCACCCGAGGCCCACTCGGTGCCGGTCCCCCGCGACGACGCGGTCCGTGCGTTCAACGCCGCGGCCTGCATCGGCTGCGGGGCGTGCGTCGCGGCCTGCCCGAACGGGTCGGCGTCGCTGTTCCTGGGCGCCAAGGTCACCCACCTCGGCGAGCTCCCGCAGGGCCAGCCCGAGCGTCACTCCCGCGTGGTGGACATGGTCGCCCAGCACGACCACGAGGGCTTCGGTGGCTGCACCAACATCGGTGAGTGCGCGGCCGCGTGCCCCAAGGAGATCCCGCTCGACGTGATCTCCCAGCTCAACCGCGACCTGCGTACCGCTCTGGTCCACGGTCACTGATCCCTTTCAACGTTGACCCGCCCGAGACTTTCGGGCGGGTCAACGTCATTTCAGGACGGCAGCAGCCAGATCTCCTCGTCGCCGCCGAGCGTCGGGCAGCGCGCGCCGGGGACCGCCTGTACGTCGAAGATCTCGGTCACGCCCGTCTCGAACTGGAGCGTGGCAACGGTGTTCCCGGTGGCCAGCTCGATCACCCCGACCCCGCACACCAGCTGGTCGTGGTGCGCAGCGATCGGCGCACCGCCGAAGATCGCGGTCTCGCGGATCTTCGACAGGCCCACGAAGGCGAGCCCACCCTGCAGGGCGAGGCCGCGGGCATAGCCCGGGACCGCCGCGATCGCCTCGCGCTGCCCGGTCGCCGGGTCGACCCGCTCGAGCCGGCCCATGCCGGAGTTGAGCACGAACAGGCCACCGTCATACCAACGCGGTGAGTGCGGCATGGCGAGGCCGGTGGTCACGGGCTCGCCCGAGGCGACGTCGAGCACGGCGCCGCTGTCGTTGCGCACGGCCCGCCAGCCGGCGGGCTCGTCGGTCTGCGCCATCACGGTGACGAACGCGGGTGCCCCCTCGCGCATCGCCACGCCGTTGAGGTGGCACCGGTCCTCAGCGGCGAGCCCGGAGATGAACGGCGGCCGCCACCGCGGGACGAAGCTGTAGCGCGAGTCGAGGCCCGCCAAGCAGGAGAAGCTCGTGTTCACGACCCACAGCTCCGGCTGGCCCGCGTCGGTGGTGCCCCACGCGACCTCGTGGCACTGGATCGACCCGGTGACGATCGAGGTGCGCGGCAGCCAGCACCGGTCGTGGCGACCGGCGGGCGCGATCAGCGGCGCGAGCTCGGCATGGTCGCGCAGCGACCAGACCTGGCCCTTGCCCCCGACCGCGATCCGGTCCGTCCCGACTGCGATGCCCATGGCCTGGTCGAACCGGCGGAACGAGAAGGTCGGCTGGCCCTCGTGCACGCCGATGGCGAAGAGCTGCCCGGCCTGGTAGGTCGAGACCAGCAGCGAGCAACCAGCCTCCTCGAGAACCTGCGCGAAGGTGGTGCTGTGCCGGAACCGGACCTCGGTCGCATCACCCGCAGCACTGGCCCCAGAACTGGCCCCAGCGCTCACCGCAGCCTCAGTGCGTACCGGCGGACCACGCTGCTGCCCTCGCCTCCGCACGGCGTGAACGTGAAGCGCGCCCGGACCACCAGCTCGCCGGTCTTCCTCAGCTCCTGCAGGCCGGCCGCAGTGGGCTTGAGCGTCACCACGACCTCACCGGCGCGGCTCACGTCGGTCCGCGACCGTCTGATCTCGGACCTCGCCCCCGGGGCGACCGTCAGGGTGCCGGCGCCGTCGACCGCGACCTTCAACCGCAGCGTGCCCGCGTCGGTGTCGGGCTTCCCCTCGTCGCTGACCGTGAACCCGCCACCCCGGTTGATGTCGGCGACCAGGTGGGTGCCCGCCGCGGTGCCGTCGGACGTCCAGAGCTCACTGCCGTGGACGCCGTCGTCGGCTCGGAAGAACACGTTCCGGCCGAGGGCGGCGAGCGAGCCCGGACCCTCGCCGGACCCGGACGGTTCGATGTCGTCGACCATCGTGGTCCCCGCCCCGGTCCCGTCAGACCTCCACAGCTCCCGGCCGTGGAAGCCGTCCCCCGCGACGAAGAACGCCGTGCCGGCTCCGTTGACCAAGGAGTACGGCGAGCTGCTGTAGACGTCCGGGGCGATGTCCTTGACCAGGACGGTGCCTGCCGCGGAGCCGTCAGACTTCCACAGCTCGTAGCCGTGGACCCCGTCGTCCGCGCGGAAGAACAGGGTCCCGCCGACGTCGGTCAGTCCCGTGGCGCCGTAGTCGGACTGCTTGCCGGGGTTGATGCTCTTCACCAGGACCGTGCCCGCCTCGGAGCCGTCGGAGGCCCAGAGCGACCGCCCGTTGGTGCCGTCGTCGGCGGTGAAGAACACGGTGCCACCCGACTCGGTCAGGTAGCTCGGGCGCGACGACCCGGCGCCGGGGTTGATGTTCTTCACCAGGACGGTCCCCGCTGCGGTCCCGTCCGACTTCCACAGCTCAGCTCCGTGGACGCCGTCTCGGGCGGTGAAGAACACCGTGCCTCCGCTGGCGGCGAACCCTCCGGGCGTCCCGCCGTACTGCCCCGGGCGGATCTCCTTGACCATCGACGTGCCCGCGCGGGTGCCGTCGGACTTCCACAGCTCCTGACCGTGGGTGCCGTCGTCGGCGGAGAAGAACAGCCTGCCCGCCGACGCGGTCAGGCCGGACGGTCCGTTGTCGTAGTAGCCGCCGGACGGGAGGTTCGTGAGCATGACGGTGCCGGCGCGGGTGCCGTCGGACTTCCACAGCTCCCGGCCGTGGGTGCCGTCGTCGGCGGTGAAGAACAACGTGTCCCCCACCGCCGTGAGTGCGGCCGGTCCGCCGTACTCGGAGTCGTCATGGCTGATGTCCTTGACGAGCACGGTGCCGGCGGTGGTCCCGTCGGACTTCCACAGCTCCCGGCCGTGGGTGCCGTCGTCGGCGGAGAAGAACAACGTGCCGCCCACGGCGGTGAGCTGGGAGGGCCGGTCGTAGTAGCCGTCGGTGGCGGCCAGGTCCTTGACCAGCACGGTGCCGGCGGTGGTCCCGTCCGAGGTCCACAACGCTCGCCCGTGCACTCCGTCGTCGGCGATGAAGAAGACCGCACCGCCCATCCCGACGATGTCCGAGGGCGAGCTCCCCGGCGTCGCGACGTCGCCGCCGCACTGCCCGCGGGCGCCAGAGGCGTTCGCGGGAGCGGCGTTCGCGAGACGAGCGGAGGCCGGCCCTGGCATCGCCCCCAGCCCGGCCAGACCGACCGCGGCCGCTGTCGCTGCGCCGGCAGCCCGGCTCATCCGAGCCCGCCGCCGGTGTCCCTTGGCTCGGGCGACCTTGAGCCGCAGTGCCTGATCGCGGGCAGTTCGACGCCGACGACTCATGTCCGACCTCCGATACCGAGACGTGCCAGGGATGCTACGCACTGGGACGCGGCCGGAGGCGATTTGGTTGCCTCTCGCGCGCCGCCGGTCAGCGTCGCCTCGACCGTCTGTTCCAGACGGCCACGATCCCCAGCGTGCTCACCGCGCCCGCGACGTACGACGGGAGCCAGGTGGGCCCCGAGACGGGCTCCGCCCGCGCGGCGACCGGCGGCGAGGGCGGGCCTTGCACGGGTGGCGCCTCCTCGACCACCCGGGCGGCTCGGGCCTCGGGTGCGGTGTGGGCGAACGCGGCGGCGTACAGGACGACGCGGGAGAAGTAGTTGATCCACACCAGGACGATCAGCGCGATGCCGAAGGCCTGGAACGCGGGCTGGTCCTTGGTGGACTGCAGGAGGTACTTCGACACCTGCTTGAGCGCCTCGAAGCCCAGGGCGCCGAACAGCGCCCCCTGCCACAGCGAGCGCCGCGGGGTGTGTGGCTCGGCCGGCAGCCGGAAGACCAGGTAGAACAGCAGCGCGTTGGCGGCGAGCCCCAGCACCACCGTCACCAGCGTGACGATCCAGCCGAGGTCCGCGCCGAGCGCGAACCACCCGATGACGTCACCGGAGAAGCCGCTGACGAAGCCGGTCACGGCGACCGCGACGAGCAGCACGACGCCGAGCGAGGCCAGCGTGAGGAGGTCGCGGAGCTTGCCCCCGACGAACCCGGGCTGGTCCCGCTCGGGGATCTCGAAGACCACGACAAGGGCGTCGCGCAGCGCCGAGACCCAGCTGAGCCCGGAGTAGAGGACACCGGCGAGACCGATCAGGCCGGCCCAGCCGGAGAACGTCCGGATGTCGTCGAGGGAGAGCTGGTCTGGGCGGGTGCCGATGATGCCGGGCAGGACGGTGTTGATCGCCGAGCGCAGGTTCTCGTCGGCGCCGTCGTAGACCTGGGAGACCAGGCCCACCAAGAAGAACGACAGGGCGAGGATCGGGAAGAACGACAGGAACGCGAAGTACGTCATCGCGCCGGCCTGCTGGCCGGCCTTCACGGCGCCGTAGTGCTCCTGCATCCGCACCAGGTGGTCGACCAGCGGGCGCCGCCGCCGCAGCGCGGCGACCCGCTCCCCGGCCCGCCGCCCGACCGACGCCATCAGCGCGCCTGGGCCGCCCGCAGCGGGAAGTCGCGCGTGGGCCGCCAACCGTCGCGGTCGTCGTGCACGTAGAGGTGGAAGCGCTCGGCCTCGAACTGGCACTCGAAGCCCGCGAGCTCGCCGAAGGCCTGGTCGAGCAGGTCGTCCTCGAGGTGGTGGGCGATCGTCACGTGGGGGTGGTAGGGGTACTGCAGGTCGACCTCGAGCGGGCCCCGGCGCAGCGCCTTCGCGAGCTGCTCGCATCGGGAGATGCCCTCGACGAGGCTGACGAACACGACCGGGGAGACGGGGCGGAACGTGCCGGTGCCCCGCAGGTGGACCCGGAACGAGCCGGTCTCGGCCGCCACCTCCTCGAGGTGCTTCTCGACCTCGGCCAGGTGCAGGCCGTCGATGTCGGTCGGCGGCACCAGCGTGATGTGGGTCGGGATCATCGCCGCCGTGTGGTCGCCGACGTCCCTCCGGTAGTCCTGGAGCTGGGACGCCCAGGGCTCGGGGATCGCGACCGCTACGCCAATCGTCGGCACGTGGGAGACCCTACTGGCCGACCGGGACGAAGCCGACCCGCTGGTAGACGTCGCTCAGCGTGCTCCGGGCGACCGCGCCGGCCTGCTCTGCGCCCTGGCGCAGCACGTCGGTGAGGTACGCCTGGTCGTCGAGGAGCTCGAGGGTGCGCTCACGGAACGGCGTCACGAACTCGACCACCACCTCGGCCAGGTCCTTCTTGAGGTCGCCGTAGCCGCGCCCGGCGTACTCCTGCTCGATGTCGGCGACCGCGCGTCCGGTGAGCGCCGAGTAGATCGTCAGCAGGTTGCTGACGCCCGGCTTGGTCTCCACGTCGAACCGGACCTCCGAGCCCGAGTCGGTCACCGCGGAGCGGATCTTCTTCGCCGACACCTTGGGGTCGTCGAGCATCTCAACGATGCCTGAGGGCGAGGACGCCGACTTGGACATCTTCGCCGTGGGGTCCTGCAGGTCGGTGATCTTCGCCGTGGCCTTGAGGATGTAGGGCTCGGGCAGCCGGAACGTCTTCTTGTAGCGGCTGTTGAACCGCTGCGCGAGGTCGCGGGTGAGCTCGAGGTGCTGGCGCTGGTCCTCTCCCACCGGCACGTAGTGCGGCCGGTAGAGCAGGATGTCGGCCGCCTGGAGGATCGGGTAGGTGAACAGCCCGACGCTCGCCGCGCCCTCCCCGCCCTTGGCCGACTTGTCCTTGAACTGCGTCATCCGGCGCGCCTCGCCGAAGCCGGTCAGGCACTGCAGCACCCAGCCCAGCTGGGCGTGCTCGGGGACCTGCGACTGCACGAAGATCGCGGACCGCTCGGGCTGGATGCCCATCGCGATCAGCTGGGCGGCGGCCCGCAGCGTGCGCTCGCGCAGCACCTTCGGGTCCTGCTCGACCGTGATCGCGTGCAGGTCGGCGATGAAGAAGAACGGCTGGTACTCGTCCTGCAGGTCCACCCACTGCCGCAGCGCGCCGAGGTAGTTGCCGAAGTGGAACGAGTCGGCCGTCGGCTGGATGCCGGAGAGCACCCGCGGGCGGGCGGTGGTAGCGCCCTGCGCAGCTGCCGAGACCTCGGGTGCGGTCGTGGTGGACATGGTCGACATTCTCGCCCATGGCGGTCGGCGGGCCGGCATCCGGGGTTAACGGTTTGCCGCCCCTCCGCGGCCACTGAGAGGGTTCCGGCATGCCCGCCCCCACCCTCACCGACGGCATCGTGACGCTCCGGGGCCACCGGCCCGCCGACGCGCAGGGATCTTTCGAGCAGTGCCAGGACCCGTCCTCTCAGCGGTGGACGACGGTGCCGGTGCCGTACTCGATGGACGACGCACGGAGCTTCGTGGAGGAGTTCTGCCCCGCGCGCTGGGGCGATGACTCGGAGTGGGTGTTCGCGGTCGAGCACGAGGGGCGGTACGCCGGCACGGTCTCGCTCCGCAACGAGGGCTCGGGCCGCGCCGAGATCGCCTACGGGTCGCACCCCGCCGTCCGCGGCACCGGGGTGGTCGAGCGCGCGCTGCGGCTCCTGCTCGACTGGGGCTTCGAGACGCGCGACCTGCACACGGTGATGTGGAGGGCCAACGTCGGCAACTGGGCCTCCCGCAAGGTGGCCTGGCGGCTCGGGTTCTCCTACGACGGGACGATCCGCCGGTGGCTTCCACAGCGCGGCGAGCTCATCGACGGATGGATCGGGACGCTGCTGCGCGACGACCCCCGCGAGCCGCGCACGACCTGGCTGCAGAACCCCGTCATCGACGGCGACGGGGTGCGGCTGAGGCCCTTCACCGATGCCGACGTGACGCGGATCGCCGAGGGG
The DNA here is from genome assembly GCF_057747975.1 of Nocardia sp. 149-1B. Classification (NCBI taxonomy): domain Bacteria; kingdom Bacillati; phylum Actinomycetota; class Actinomycetes; order Mycobacteriales; family Nocardiaceae; genus Nocardia; species Nocardia sp. 149-1B. The sequence continues at coordinate 1,126,595 of NZ_CM173233.1, read as the reverse complement.
CTGGGCGACCAGGACACCCAGTACTGGCTGTCCTTCTTCCCCCGCGACCCGGGCGAGGCCGAGGCGCGTGCCTACCTGGAGCAGGTCACCGAGCGGCTCGCGACCAACCACACGGTCACGTGGGCGGTCTGCACGCCTGACGACGACACCCTGCTCGGCGCTGTCGGTCTCCACCGGGTCGCCACCGAGCCCGAGGTGGGCTACTGGACGCACCCGGCCGCCCGCAATCGCGGCATCGCGAGCCGCGCGGCCGGACTCGCGATCCGGCACGGGTTCGAGACCCTCGGGCTCCAGCGGCTCGCGGCGTACGCCGCAGCACCCAACCTCGCCTCGCTGCGAGTGCTCGAGGACAACGGGATGCGGCGTACGGGCGTGCAGCGCCGGGCCGCGCACACCGGGGACGGCACGCCGATCGACCTGGTGGGCTACGACCTGCTGGCCGAGGAGTACTCCGGAGCGACCTCGTCGCGCCGGTGGAGCGAGGCCGACCAGAGCAGCACGGCCACGCCCACCACCGAGAGCGCGCCCCCCACGAGCGCCGGCGCCCGGTAGCCGTAGCCGGCGGCGATCACGACCCCGCCGAGCCAGGCGCCCAACGCGTTGGCGAGGTTGAGCGAGGCGTGGTTCATGGCCGCGCCCAGCGTCTGGGCCTCTCCCGAGACGGCCATCAGCCGCAGCTGGAGGTTGATCACCAGCACCGAGCCGATCGCGGTGACCAGGAACACCGCGGGCAGCAGCAGCCAGCCGTACGGCGCGGCCGCCCACACGACCAGCATCACCAGGCCGGACCCGATGCCGGACCCGATCAGCGTCCGGAACACCGACCACTCGGCCAGCCGCCCGGCCAGCCAGGTGCCGGCGACCATGCCGAAGCCGAAGGCCGCGGTGAAGACCGGGACCGCACCCTCGGACAGCCCGCCGACCTCGGTGACCGTCGGCGCGATGTAGGAGTAGACGGCGAACAGCCCGCCGAAGCCCACCGCACCCGCAAGGAGCGTCAGCATCGCCTGGCCGTTGCGGAAGAACAGCAGCTCGCGCCGGCCGGTGGCTGCCGGGTTGCCCGGGCAGGAGGGCACGAAGAACAGGATCATCACGATCGAGGCCGCCGCGATCGCCGCGGTCGACACGTAGGCCGCGCGCCACCCGGCCTGCTGACCGAGCCAGGTCGCGGCCGGCACGCCGATGACGTTGGCGACCGAGAGACCGAGCATCACCGACGCGACCGCACGCCCCTTGCGCGCGGGCGGCGCCAGGCTCGCCGCCACCAACGAGGCGACACCGAAGTAGGCGCCGTGCGGCAGGCCGTCGAGGAACCGCGCCAGGAGCAGCACGCCGTACCCGCTGGCGAGCGCACTGAGCAGGTTGAAGCCGGCGTACACCGCCATCAGGCCGATCAGCAGTCCCCGGCGCGGCAGCTTGGCGCCGAACACGGCGATCAGCGGCGCGCCCACCACCACCCCGACGGCGTACGCCGAGATCAGGTGCCCGGCGCTCGGGATCGAGACGTCGACCCCGTCGGCGATCTGGGGCAGCAGGCCCATCGTCACGAACTCCGTGGTGCCGATCGCGAAGCCGCCGAGTGCGAGCGCGAGGACCGCCAGTGCGAAGTGGGAGGCCCGAGTGCTCGGGGTCAGCCCGGTCGCGGGCGCGGTCGTCGTCATCAGGGGCGCCCTTCCGGTCGTCGTGGCACTGCCTGAGTGTGCAACCGGACGTGCGGTGGCGCCTATTCCGCGCCGCGTCGGGCGCGAGCCTCGTAGGCGGCCCGCGCCGCCGGGTCGGCCTGCCGCAGCACGTCGGAAGCACCGTTCAGCTTGGCCAAGGTGTCCTGCACCCGCCGCGGCATCGCCTGGATCGTCTTGGTCGGGCCCTGCACCCAGCGCGGCACCCAGACCTCGGCCTTGGGCTTGCGCACGACGCTCTCGATCACCTCCGCGACGTCGTCGGCGGTGACCGGGGCGACGCCCTTCGCGGCGGGCACGCCGGCGGACAGCTCGGTCTGCACGACGGTCGGCAGCACCACGGAGACGTCGATGCCGAACGGCGCGAGCTCGGCCCGCGTGGCCTCGCTGAAACCGACGACCGCGAACTTCGAGGCGGAGTACGACGCCCCGTCGGCCACCGCGAGCCGCCCGACCGCCGAGGCGACGTTGACGATGTGCCCGCGCCCGCGCTCCACCATCCCGGGGCCGACGGCCTTGGTGCCGTTGATCGGGCCGTGCACGTTGACGTCGAAGATCGCGCGGGTCACCTCGTCGGGCTCCTTGAGCACCGAGCCGAGCGGCATGATGCCGGCGTTGTTGACCAGCACGTCCCAGGGACCGAGGTGACCGACCGCGGCGAGGAACTCCCGCCACGAGGCCGGGTCGGTGACGTCGAGGCGGGCGGTGGCGACGCGTTCGCCGTACGGCGCGGCGACCTCCTGCAGCAGCGCCGTGTCGAGGTCGCCGACGGCGACCGAGGCGCCCTGGCGGGCGAAGCGTTCGACGGTCGCTCTGCCGATCCCGCGGGCGCCGCCCGTCACGATGATGGACAGTCCGGCGATCTGGCGGTGAGCGGTCATCGTTCTCTCCTGGTGCTGACGAGGTCGATCGGCTGGCCGTCCTTCGGGAACGGCAGCGAGTGGTTGTCGAAGGGCGGCACGTAGCCAGGGTCGACGCTCCAGCGGTGGTCGCGCAGAAGCCGGTGCAGGATCGCCTTGACCTCCATGCCGGCGAAGTACAGCCCGATGCACTTGTGCACGCCGCCGCCGAACGGCTCCCAGGCGTAGCGGTGCGAGTGGTCCTCGCGCCGGTCGGGCGAGAAGCGCTCGGGGTCGAACGTCATCGGGTCGGTCCAGTACTCCTCCATCAGGTGGGAGAACTGCACGCCGACCATCACGTCGGTCCCGGCCGGGATGCGGCAGCCCTGGACGACGGTGTCCTTGACGGCCCGCCTGACCAGGACCGGCACCGGCGCGTGCAGCCGCAGCGCCTCCTTCATCACCCAGTCGAGAGCCTGGAGGCTCTCGAGCTCGGCAAGCGTGGGCTCGGGGCCGAGCGCGAGGGCCTCGGCCCGGCACCGCTCCTGCCACGCGGGGTGCTGACCGAGGAGCTGCAGGATCGTGGAGGTGGTGATCGTGGAGGTGTCGTGGGCCGCCATCATCAAGAAGACCATGTGGTTGACGACGTCGTCGTCGCTGAACCGCTCGCCGTCCTCGCTCTCGATGTGGCAGAGCACCGAGAAGATGTCGTCGGTGCGGGTCGCTCGCTTGGCCGGCAGGTAGTGCCGCAGGAACTCCTCGAGCACCGCACGGCCTCGATGGGCGCGACCCCACCGGGTGAACGGCACGTTGGCGCGCACGACGCCGGCGGCGGCCTGGACGCAGGCGACGAAGGCACGGTTGACCCGGTCCATCTCGGCCCGGCTGGTCTCCCCTGCGCCGCCCATGAAGATGTCCGCGGCGATGTCGAGCGTCAGCTGTTTGAGCGCCGGGTAGGCCTGGAAGTCGGGATCGTCATCCCACGCTGCCGTGCCCGCCGCGATCGCAGGATGCATGCGCGTGGCGTACGTCGCGAGCCGGTCGCGGGTGAAGGCCTCCTGCATGATCCGCCGGTGGCCGTGGTGCTCCTCGAAGTCGAGCAGCATCAGGCCGCGGTTGAAGAACGGGCCGACGATCCGGCCCCAGGCCGGCTCGTTGGCGAACGCCTTGTCCTTGTTGCGCAGCGCCTCCTCGCAGGCGTCGGGGCCGAGCAGCATCACCCCGGTGCCCAGCACGGCGCGGAACGGCGAGACCGCGCCGTACGTCTCCCACTGGTGCCGAAAGACCCCGAGGGGGTCGCGGGTGTAGTCGAGGAACCGCCCGACGACTGGGAGACCGCGGTCGCCCGGCCTCAGTGGTGGCACCTCGCGCACGTCCGACGGCACCTCGATCGCGGCCCGGTCCGCCATGGTGACTCCTCGTGTCCTCTCGGTCCCCGCAGGCCACGATGATTCAGGAAGGGCATCCTGTCAATGTCTGGCATCGGCCGGCACGGCAGTGCCCCGTGAGAGGCTGACCAGCATGGCCGTGCAGGCAGGTGTGTACCGCGGCGTTCCCGCCGCGACGCGGGCAGCCGCGCGCCGGGAACGGCTGATGGAGGCCACGCTCGCGGTCTGGGCCGACCCCGCGGTCACCACCACGATGACCCGGATCTGCGCCGAGGCCGGCCTGAGCGAGCGGTACTTCTACGAGAGCTTCCGCACCCTCGACGACGCGCTGACCGCAGTGCTCGACGCGGTCGCGTTGGAGATCGAGGAGCTCGCCACGGCCGCGGCCGACGGGTGCGGTGACGATCCGGCCGAGCGGGTGCGCGCCTCGGTGCGGGCGTTCGTCGACCTGCTGGTCGAGGACCCCCGCAAGGGCCGGGTCGCGATCATCGAGGCGGGTGCTCTGCCCGCACTGCGACACCGCCGCACCGAGCTGCTGCACCACTTCGCGCACCGCTCCGCCGAGGAGGCCCGCGTGCTCGCGGGCGGTCCGGGGCGCAGCGAGCACGACGACGAGATCGCGGGCGTGCTGTTCATCGGCGGGATGGCCGAGCTGATCACCCGGTGGCTCACCGGCACCCTCGAGGCCACCCCCGAGGAGATCGTCGACGCCGCCTCGCGCAGCTTCCTGGGGTTCTACCGCTGAGCCGCTCCGGGCCCGGCCGCGCCGCTCTGGTTGGGGGCCTGGTCGGGCGGGCATTCCGCCCAGAATGACGCGGGTGCTCTACGCCGAGGCTAAGTGTGAGTTCACACGGGTCCGGCAACGACTCCGAATGTCGGGTAGCCCTCAGCGCCCTCGGCCAGTGGTGCTAGTTCAGGCGGGAGATAGCGCGCTGCAGTCGGTCCTCGATCACCGAGAGGACACGAAGGCGAAGGGGGGCTGGTCGCTCCTTTCGCTTGGCAACGGCTTCGCGCCAGTCGTCTCGGTGCTCAACGATTGGGATGCGCCCATCCCCGACTGCGGTCGCGTTTTCATAGGGGCAATAAGTGCCTGAGGTCGCTGTGGAGTGTTCAAGGGTGTGGGACGAGAGGATGTAACGCAAAGGTGCGGGTACGCCGCGGTGTCCGGGGTTTGCCGTGAGGCTGACGAACTGGGCCAGAAGTGCGGCGCTGACGCTCGCGGACAGAGACGCGACGTTCTGCCGAGAGGGCTCCTCACGTCCTGCGCCGGCGATGTACTCCGGGTTCTCGAGTAGACCTTGCTTGTCGAGGGCTACGTCGCCGAGGACGAGTTGGCCGAGACAGACCATGCACGGACGCTTGGGGACGAGCGTGTGTGAACGCCAGATCCCGTTGCGCATGCGGTGGTCGGGGAAGGTGTCGAGGGCAATGCCGCCGTCGATGACTGGGATGAGATCGGCGTAGGCGATAGCGTTGAGAACGGCCCGAGGCCATGGGCGGTCGACACAGGAGAAGATCACGTCGTAGTCGAGTGCGGCTTGCAGTCCGATGGGATCGGTGATGCTGAGCTCGTGTCGGCGGATGTCGATTGACTCCGCGGTTGCAGACGATCGTGTGAGGCGGGCAGCAACGTCTGTCTTGGATCGTCCAAGGGCGGCATCAAGGCGTGTGGCGCCGATCATTCGGTCCAGGTTCACGGTCTCTACGGCGTCGTAGTCCATGAGACCGACGGTTGCGATGCCTGTCGCGGCGAGGCGCTGTGCGATGTCGAGTCCAACGCTGCCGGTGCCGACGACGAGGACGCGGAGGCGCGCGATGGATCCCTGAGTGCGCTCGCCCCACGAGGAGACGGTGCGTTCCTGGGAGTTGGTCACGGTGGGCACCGGGCGCAGATCGTCGTTCCAGGTTACGGCGAGCTTCGTGGAGACAGTCCGTACCGACTCGGCCCAGGTCGGCGCGGTCTTGTCGAACCAGAATCGAGCCGACCAGGAAGTGTCGCGCCCGCCGAGCGTCATACCCAAAAGGGGCATCTTGGTCATGGCGCGAGCGACACGTTCGTATTCCGACTCGGTCTCATGGTCCATGTGGCTCAGGTATTGCCAGCCGCGGCCGCCGGGGTGGGAGTGCAGTAGCACGAGCCCGTGTCCCAGCGCGCGGGCCTGGTTCGAGGCGCGCAGGACGTATCCGCTGGTGAACGAGGCGTTCCCGTGGACGAGGCGCTCCCCTTCACCCGGCAGGACCAAAGTCCTGAGGAGCGCGGTTGTGCGCTCGTCACCGGTGGAGAGAACGTAGGTGGCGATGAGCACATCCTCTTGGCTGTCGTCGCGGATCAGGTGGACGCGCATGGCCTCGGCGACCTCGCCGGTCATCGCCACGGAGTACCGCACCTTAGGCAGCCTTCGAGACGGCGATGGAGATGAAGCCGCGAACGTGCCGGAGCCACGCGAGCGCCGGGGGCGTCGACATGTCGGTGAAGGTGAATTCCCGGGAGTGTCGATTCCATCCGGGCGGGCAGTCTGTCTCGTCCATATTTGTAGCCTCGAAGGCGATCGACGCGGGCAGGTGGATCCAGTGCGGCGGAACCATCGGCCAGCTCTGCACCTCGGACATGCTGACGCCTGTCGTCACGATCTGTCCGTTGACGGCTCCACCGACGGCCATAACGTCGTACAGAATCCGCTCGCCATCGATCCGGGCAGGGGCGCCTGCAGCGGTCAAGTCGTCGACGAACTGCTGGGTTGCTGCGGTCGGAAGGGGTGTGTCGGTCACGCGACACCGCCGACGCGCTTGGCGGTGACGAACTCGTCGCCGTTCTTGATCGTCACGATCTGCTCGTCCCGGAACGTCTCGGGCTCGCTACCGTCCCGGACGCGCGCCAGGTCGTAGCCGATCGGGTCGACGCCAGCGAGGCAGAGCAGAGCAGCCGCGGCCTGGTCGTCGTCGTAGGTGGTGTGCGGTTCGCCGTCGATGGTGAACCGGATCTTCTGGCGGGTGACGAACTGCTCGCCGTCCTTGAGGTTGACGATTCGGGCATCGGCGATCTTCTCTTCGACGCCGTTGCGCTTGACGAGGAAGAGGTCCCAGGTCTTCGGCTCACGACCAGCCAGGCGCAGCAGCGACCCTGCTTCCTGGTCGTTGTCGCGGATGGGGTAGCTCGTGCCGTCGATGGTTACGTGGATCGGTGCAGGTGTGGGGGTCATGGGACCCTCCTTCCTATTGGTGTCATTGCGTCCCGCCGGGGACGGGACCTTTCACCCCTCCATGACGTCGCACCGCGGCCAGCTGTCCGGGGAAGCCGTCCAGGACTTTTCTCGCCACAAGCCGCCGCGACCAAGCCGCCGCGGCTAGGGTGGCGGCGGATTGCGGCGCCCGGGAGGAGACGGAGGTGGCCAGGAAGCGGCACGCTACGTACGTCGCACCGACTGGACCGCCTTCGCCCCCATTCCTGCCCGAGGTCGGCGACCTGTACTGGGTCGACACGTTGCTCTACACCGCCTCAGATTCGGCGCCGCGGCGACCCGCTGTCGTGCTCGAGGTTCCCGACCCGCCCCACAGCCCGATCCGGATCGCAACGCGCACGACCAATCTCAAGGTCCGTGGAGTACCCCATGCAGCGCAGCCACAGTGGCTCCTCGAGGAGGGCATGTTCTCTGACCTGAACCACGTCAAGAAGGACGAGTGGTGCGCACCGCGGGTGTCGCTGATTGCGCCGATCGACACCGAAACGCTGGCCGCAGTCAAGGATCGATTCGAATGACCGCGTGGACAGAACTCAGCGAGACCGGGCAGCTTGGCGAGTTGGGGGCCAAGGCGCTCTACCGCGCCGTGCTGGTCACCGCCTTGGCACACAACTTCCCGCCCCCGCCGGGCAGCGATCGCTGGGATGAGGCAGCAGTCGCTGATACAGCGCACGACTTCCTGACTGGACCTCGCGGCCTGGCACGGATGACAGAACTCGCGTTGCGGGCTGACGACGACCGCTCGTTTGCTCGACTACTCGACGCCGCGGTGCTGAACCGCTTGCGCGACGTCGCGCGCCGAACCGACCGAGGTCGGCTCATCCGTCGCATCAAGGAGGTCATGTCGGATGACGATGTCTTCAGCCGTGCCCCACAAGGCCAGGACTGGTGGCACCTCACAGGGGAAACACCAGTGGCTAGCTCGCTCCCCCTGGCCGACATAGCTCCGCACCTCACCGGAGTCGAGGTCGTGGTTCCGCGCTGGAACAGCGAGGAACGCAATGCACCCGTGGCCGACCGTCGCACCTTGCGTGATCTGCTCTCCACGGCACTCACGGCTGCAGGAGGGGCGCTCACGGACACCGACCTTGCCGAGCTGGTCGCAAGACGCATCGACACCCGTCGCTCCCCGCTCACGGTGGAGTTGGAGACCCTGGAAGGAGTCGCCGAACCTCCGACGCTCGCGCCGCAGCCCGCAGACCTCGTCATTGGACATGCTGAGGCGACTGCCATCTTCAACAATTTGAGTGATGTAGCCCGCATCGTCCTCTCCGTTGCCGACCAGCCGGTTCGCGAGATCGGCCTCGCAGTCGGCATGGGCAAGTCGCAGGCAGCGACATATCGCCAGCGTCTCTATGACGACCTACGCAATACGCTGGACGCGTCCGGCGACGCGCTTGGCGTCCTCGAGGACCTCACGGGATTGTGCGCGGACTGGGTTCGAACACGGACAACCGGCGACGGTGCGACGTCCATGGAGAAGCATGCTGACGAAGGTGGTGACTGAGGCATGAGCGACCACCCGACCTCCCAGGAGCTGTTCGATGCAGCCGGTCACAATGCAACTGACGCCACGGCTCGACACATCGCCAGTTGTTTGCGGTGCCAGGTATTCGTCTCAAGGTTGAGCGAGACCGAGCTGGCTATCGACCCATCGCCGGCGACGGCGTCGGCGCTGTGCGAGCATTCGCCGACCGTACGGGTGCTTGCTGCAGCGCCGGCCGACGTTCAGCCTGCCGAAGGCGATGTCTGGCGCACACAGGCACCTGGATCCCTTCTGCTGTGGATCCGGAGGATCATTGATAGCGAGACAGTTGACGCAATACCCCTGACCCTCGACCTAACCCTCGCGGACAATATGTCTCTGATCGTTGGATCGGACAGAGCGTCGTGGGCATGCGACACAGTTCTGCTGCTGGACTACCGGAGCCACGTCCACATCGACGCCTTGGCTGCAAAGGTCGGGTATCTCGACGCTAGGTCTACGGTTCAACGCATTCTTGTCGGCGATCAGTCGCTTGATCCTCATGCCACGGGCCTCCCTATCCATGATTCGGCCGACCAGAGGCTTGAGTACCGCGACCTGCTGCGCCTCGAACTCAGCACCTACGCGCCGAGCATCTGGACCGAATCGCATCCTCCGACCCCCGAGTACTGGAATGTACCTCGCGACGAGCTCAGCTTGCGTCTAGATGGAATTGCGTTCTTCGAATGGTCTGGGCTTCCCCGAGTTCTCGCGCCGGGTGTCGAGTTGATCCCCTGCCTGCGAAGCACGTATCTGGGCTCGACCGTGCTGATCTGCAGGCTTACTGATCCCGGCTTCTTGGGAAGCACCCCCCGCATCATCGACGCCTGCAGAAGCATCGTCGCCGAAGAACATGACGCAGACGCGGTAGCGGTCTTTGCCGCAAGTGAGAGCCAAGACTCAGTCGTCGTTAGGCGAGCCGACATGCGCCACGCGATCGGTCTACCGAGCGGCGCACCGGCCGAACCGGGACCGTATTTGGCTGACCTGCCGCTTGTGGACATTCTGTTCAAGCACTTTGACCGCTACGCCTTCGCGATCTCCTGGTCAGCCGACGATCAGATGCCCGAACTGAAGCAACGAGACCTTGGCACGGTCGCTTCGGAACAAGTTCGCAACGCAGCTGAGCTTGTGGCCGGACGGGCGCGCGCGGCGCGCCAACTGGCGAAGACACGTGGATACGACGCGGCCGTTCACAACGTGAGCGCGGTAGAGGCGCTCGTTCTTAGCGCATTGCGCGGCGATATCAATGTTGCACTCCAGCGCCTGACGGAGGACGACGACCGATGATCCGACGGCTGATCCTTGAAAACTGGCGGAACTACGAGAACGCCGACCTATGCCTGTCGAAGGGAACGACCTTCGTGGTGGCATCAAACGGTGTCGGCAAGACGTCCTTTGTCGAGGCAGCCCGTTGGGCCCTATTCGGATCAAAGCTGCCAACCAGTCCGGCGCGAATCGGAACAGAACGCACGAGCGCCAGCGTCGAGGTCGTTCTTCCAGACAGAACCGTTTTGACCGCATCGCGCGTCTGGGATGCCCGAAAGACCAGGCCAGTCCACCAACTGGCATTGGCTCGAGATGGCCGGGAGCTCTCGATGCCGGCGTGGGAGGAGCTTTGCGTCGAGGTCTACGGTTGCAGCACCGAACTGCTTGAACGGCTCACGATGCCCGAACCGGGATCGAGCGGACCGTCGAGCCTTGGCCTTCACGAGCACCTCTGCGCGCTGTACGGAGTTGACGATCTCAGCAATGCGGCCGTTCGCCTGAGTATGGAACTGAAGTCGGTCGCTAAAGAGATTGCAGGCGTCAAGAACGCGAACGCCGTGAGGGCCGCGGAGTTCGACGCATTGCGAACCGAGGTTGCTGTGGCCGCGACACGACTGACCGTGGCCCGACGTGGCGTTGCCGACGCCGAAGGAGCATTAACCCTCTCACGCCAACGCGACCAGCAGATAGAACGAGCACAAGCCCGAACCTCCGAAAAGGCCCTAGTCGATGACGCACTCGGCCAACTGCTTCAACGTCTCGCTGACCTCCTTGGAGAACCTGTCACAGCAGATCGCGTCAGCGATGTTCTGGGGCAACGTTTGGCTGATGCCCGAAGCAACCTCGAAGCTCTGCGTCTGGAACTGCAACTCGTGTCGAGCCGCAGGCACGACATCGAACGCGACCTCGCCAGCCTCGACGCGGCACCCAGTGATTGCCCCACATGTCGTCGCCCGCTAGACAGCGAGACGAGGGAGCACGCACATGCGCTGTGGAGAAGCGAATTGACGGACCTCGATGCGCGCGAGCTCGCAGCTGGTCGCGCGGAGCCTCGCGCGGTCGCACGAGTCACAAACCTTGAGCAAGCACAACGAGAGCTTGCAACCGTCGAACAGCGGTACACGGCGCTCGCCGTCCCCGGCGACGAACGGATCGTTGAGGCTCCGCCCAGCGAAGAGGCGACCCAGCAGTACCGAGCAGCAGCCGAGGCTGAGGCGCTTGCCAAACAAGGACACGAACGTGCTGAACTCGCGTTGCAGGAGGCGCGCGAGGCAGACGAGAACATGAGGAAGCTCGAAGGTCTCTTCACTAGGGAAGCCCAATTCGAGATCGCTAAGACCGCCATCGAGGCAACGCGGGAGGAAGTGCTTAGCGAGGTCGTAGAACCGCTCGCTGAGGCGATGAACGTTCGCTGGGCGAGCCTCTTCCCGAATCGGGGCAATGTGACTACGGAGCCGGATGGAACGATCGCTCGTAGCGTCGGTAAGTACGATCTGACCTTCGAATCGTTCAGCACCGCGGAAAGCACGGCGGCAGTGATCATCATGCGTCTGCTCGTTGCCCAGATGACCACCAGCGCAAATTTTGCATGGTTCGATGAACCGCTCGAGCACCTTGATCCTGACGTCCGACGAAACGTCGCCAGCTTGCTGACCAAGATCACAGCCGACGGCGCACTAGACCAGGTCGTCGTCACCACTTACGAGGAGAACCTCGCTCGAACCTTGCACGAACGATCGCCCAGTAGGACAAGGTTGCTTGACGTGCGACAAGAGGCTCCTGCTGACGATCGGTCTGCCTGAGGCCACGCAAGAGAGTCAGCCGGTTGAGGCAGTGAACCCTCAGCCAACTCGTGACCCGCGTCTTATCGGCTCCCTTCTGTTGTCAACCGGTTCGGCGTAGCGTCTTTTCCGCGGGTCCGGGAAGTGGCTGATCCGAAGTGTCGATGTGCGGGGGTAGGTCGACCGCGCTGGATTGAAGAGTCGCCCCGCAGTGCCCTCCCGGGCCCGTGCCAAGGTCCTCGACTGCGGCGCGTTGTGCGTCTTCGACCAGCTGGCGGTAGATCGCATCCGAGATCCTGCGCTTGAGACAGCGGATCGCCTCGAGAGGCTTCTTGCCCTCGGCTCGCTTGCGTCGGTAGTAGGCGCGGCCGTCGGTGTTGAGTCGGATCTGGCTGATCGCGGCGATGTGGATCATGTGGTTGATCCGCCTGTTGCCGGCGCGTGAGAGTCGGTGGCGGTTCTGCTCGCCGGAGGACGCATCGAGTGGTGCGGTGCCGGTCCAGGACGCGAACCGGTTGCGGTCGGCGAAGCGGGTCACGTCCCCGACGTCGGCGAGGACCCGTGCGGCCACGACGGGGCCGACGCCGTGGAGGTCCATCAGGCGGGAGCCGCGTGCCAGGACGATTGCCTTCAGCTCGGCGGTGGACTTCTTGATCTTCGCCTCGACCGCGACCAGCTCGGCGAGCTCTTCAGCGGCGATGCGACGGCGGGTCTTCCCGGCGATGTCGCGCGGTCGGACTGGCGCGAGCATGGCTTTGGCCTGGCCGGTGGTGATGTCGCGTTTCGCCTGTCCTGGGAGGAGTTCTGCGAGAAGAGCCTGGAGCCGGTCGACGGTCTGAACACGGCGCCTGGTGAGTGCCTCGCGGCGGTCGGTGAGCATCCGCAGTGCCTCGAGCTCACCGTCAAGCTGCAGCACCCGCAGGTTCGTCGTGCGGACTGCAACGGCAGCGACCGCGTGCGCGTCGTGGGCGTCGGTCTTGCGGTTGTGACCGGTGTCGAACAGTCGGACTCGGGCGGCGAGCTTCGCTGGCACGTCCACCACCTGCTCACCGTCCTCGAGCAGTCGTTGTGCGAGCGGGCGGCCGGCGCCGTTGCTGCCCTCGACCGCCCAGACCCGGTTCGGCCAGGTCTTCGCATAGGTCCGCATCGCGGCGTAGCCGGTCCGGCTGGTGGTGAATCGACCCGACCCGAGCAGCTGCTCGCGCTCGTCGACGACCTCGATCGTGGCCGACAGTTTGTGGGGATCGACCCCGATGATCACGTGCTCCGAGTAGTTCATCTTCTGCTCCCGCCTGTGCTCGCTTCCGTTGTGGACGGCGAGGTGGGCAGTGCTACTACGAGCAGGGCAGTCCCTTCTTGAGCCACGCCTCGTCACGGTGACCGGCGGGCCGCAGACCGATAGTGAGCCACACCAGATCAGCCGGTGGGCAGCCGCAAAGAGAGCTGCCCGCCGATCACCTGGACCGAGTCTGGCCAGACACCGGTCCTACGGAAATCCTCTAGTAGCCGCAGATGACGTCGACGTTTGCGCCCTCGAACGCTGCGGGCGCTGACGGCCCCGGAGCCTCATGCTGCAACGCCGCGCGGCGCTCTTGTGAGGTTGTGCTTGTTTTCGATCATGTGTTCGGTTAGGATAGGTCTATGGCGCCCCTTCTCACCGATCTCGACGCAGCCGGCGTGCTGGCCGCATCCGAGCGTGCGGTCAGGCGACGGCGTGAGGCGCAGGTCGAGGACCTGCAGTTGATGCTGCAGTGGGCCGACCTCCACGGCGACAACCCGCAGGAGCAGCCAGGCGCAGTGCCGGGCAGCCGAGGGGGCGACAAGCTCGTGGGGCTCGGTGGTGATGGCACTCCCCTGGTCCAGGAGCTCTGCGTCCATGAGCTCGCGATCGCCCGGCACACCCACCCGGCCTCGACCCGGGCCACGATGGGCGACGCCCTCGACCTGCGGCACCGGTTGCCGCTGACGTGGGCACAGGTCGTGGCGCTGGAGTGCGAGACCTGGGTCGCCTGCAAGGTCGCGCGGATGTCGCGCCGGCTCGACCGCGACCGGGTCGGCATCGTTGACCAAGCAGTCGCCGCCGCGATCGGCGGCCAGTCACCTGGCCGGGTGCTCGCGATCGCCGAGGCCAAGGTCATCGAGGCCGACCCCGCCGCCCACGTGGAGCGGTTCGAAGAGGGACGCCGCCGCGGGGTGTGGGTGAGCCGCACCGACCTGGAGACCGGCACCCGCAGCGTCTTCTCCCGCGTCGAGCCCGGGGACGCGGCCTGGATCGACGCCATCGTCGAGCGCATCGCGGACGCCCTCCTGGCCCGACCCGACCTGCTCCGCACCCACCACCCCGACCTCCCCGTCGAGCTGGCCGACCTCAGCCACGACGAGCTGCGGGCGATCGCGTTCGGCTGGCTCGCCCGCCCCGAGGACGTCTGCGAGCTGCTGCGCATCAAGGCCGACGAGCTCCTCCCCCGTCGCCCCCACGGACGCGCCGTGATCTACCTCCACCTCCACGAGAGCGCCCTGACCGGCAGCTCCGCCGCCGTCGCCCGCGTCGAGGGCATGGGCCCGATGCTCCTCGACCAGGTCGTGGCCCTCCTCGGCCACGCCCACGTCACGGTGAAGCCCGTCATCGACCTCGACGACCACGTCAGCGTCAACGCCTACGAGTTCCCGACCGCCGTGAGCGAGCGCACCCGTCTGCGGTGCATCGGGGACGTCTTCCCGTACGCCGTCAACACGGCAACGATGACCGGCCGCTACGACGACGACCACGCCGTCCCCTACGACCCGCTCGGACCACCCGGTCAGACCGGCGACCACAATGACGCCCCACTCACCCGTTCCCACCACCGGGCCAAGACCCATCGGGGATATCGCGTCAGGCAGGTCGGCGACGGTGCCTACCTGTGGATCTCGCCCCACGGGCTGCGCCGCCTCGTCGACGCCGAGGGCACCCACGAGCTCTGTGAGACCGACGCCTGGCGGCTCGAGCACGCAGAGCAGCTCGACACCGCCATCCAGCAACTGCACGAGGCAGCCCGCACGAAGGCCGGCTGATCGGCTACTCCGCGATGATGCGCAGCGGTGCGCCGCCGTCCTCGACCTCGACGCTCACCGCACCCGCGCGGTCCACGTGCACGTCGAGCCTGCGCCCTGCCACCCGCAACCCGTGCAGCGTGTAGGCGCCGAGCAAGGCGCTCGTGCGGGCCGGGTGCCGCAGCTCCCCCGCCGGCACGTCGATCCGGATTCCGCCGACCGCGACCAGGGCCGCGAGCGGTGCCGCTGCCGACCAGGCCTGCGGGCGGCAGGCCGCCGGGTACGCCGAGGGCAGCGGGACGTCCGCGGCCGCGTCACCGCCGTAGAGCTCGGGCAGTCGGTAGCCCACACCCTCGGCGGCGACGAACAGTCCACGCGCCAGCCGGGCGGCCTGGTCGACGTACCCCTCGGCGGCGAGCCCGCGCACCGCGATCGCGGTGTCGTGCGGCCAGACCGTGCCACCGTGGTAGGAGAGGCGGGAGAACCGCGGCGAGTCCGATGCGAGGGTGCGCAGCCCGAACCCGGAGTCCATGCGAGCGTCGAGCAGCACCTCCGCGACCCGGCGCGACGCGTCGGGAGGCAGGAGGCCGGTCCCGAGCAGGTGCCCCATGTTCGAGGTGACCGAGTCGACGCGGCGACCCGAGCCGTCCAGGGCGATCGCGACATGGCCACCCTCGGCGGTCTCCACCCAGAAGTCGCGCAGGAAGCGCGCGCGCAGGTCCTCGGCCCAGTCCGCGAGACCGGGCACCGGCTCCTCGTCGTACGCCGCGAGGAGGGCGCCACCGCGCACGGCTGCCTCGTAGGCGTAGGCCTGCACCTCGCTCAGGGCGATCGGCGCCTCGGCCAGGCGGCCATCGGCGAACTGCACCGAGTCGTGGCTGTCCTTCCACCCCTGGTTGGACAGGCCGTGGCCGGTCCGGTCGACATAGCGGATCCAGCCCGTGTCCGCCGACTGCTCCATCAGCCAGGTCAGGCAGCCGCGCGCGGCCGGGAGCAGGGCGCGGACCTGGGTCGGGTCGGCGCCCCAGTCGTGCGCGTCCGCGAGCGTCGCAACGAACAGCGGGGTGGCGTCGACCGTGCCGTAGTAGACCGGCGGGAGGACCTGGTCACCGAGGTCGAGCTCGCCGCCGCGGACCTCGTGGAGGATCTTGCCGCGCTGCTCCTCGGTCATGGGGTCGTCGCGGGTGCCCTGCCGCCTCGCCAGGACGCGCAGGGTCGAGAGCGCGAGCCCGGGAGCGAACGGGACCAGCATCCGCGACGCCCAGAGCGAGTCGCGGCCGAAGAGCGTGAGGAACCACGGGCTCCCCGCGGCCAGGAACTGGTCACCCTCGTCGCTGAGCAGGAGTCCCGCGAGGTCGGCGAGCCCCTGGCCGGCGGCGCGGGACACGCGCAGGTCGTCCGCCTCGACGCTGACCGCCGACCACGGCGCCGGGCCCCCGGGCGCGAACGGACCGCTCGCCCGGGTGCGCGCACGCACCGTCAGCTCGTGCCGCTCGCCTCGCGCCAGGCGGAGCCGCCAGGTGAACCGGTCGGCGCACACCTCCGGCTCCGGCGCGGCGGTCACGGTCGCCCCGTCCTCCCAGGACAGCCGGCCGGCACCGGACCCAACCGGTGCGCCGGCGCGGTCCCGGCCCTGCTTGACCTCCGCCATCGGAGCCAGGTCGGCGGCCAGGACCAGGTGGACGACAAGGTCGACAGGCTCCTGCGCGACCGACTCGACCACGATCACCTCGGTGAACCCCTCGGGATCCAGCTCGCGGACCCGGTCGAGTCGCACCGTCGGGTCGGGCAGCCGGTCCCCCAGGCTGCGCGCCACGTAGGAGAACTCCTGGCGGGCCGACCCCACGGTCGCCGCACGCACCAGGTCCAGACCGGAGCCCTCGACGGCCAGCTCGACGGTGTCGAGCAGCCGCACGTCCCCGACGTACCAGCCGCTGACGCCGCCGGGCCGCACCTGTCCGTCGAGCGAGCTCAGCAGCAGTCCCGGGGCGGCCACGGCCGAGGCCAGGTCGTGCAGCAGCGGCTGCAACGAGGGGCTTGTGGTCGAGCGCTCGGTCTGGGTAACCTCCGTCACAGGTCGCATTTTAACGCTAAACAGCAGGTCGCCCGCAAGGGCGGAAGGGATCGAGATGGCGGAGAGCACGCGCGGACCCGCGCCGCACGGCGTCGTCACGCTGGGCGACGTAGCCCGGCACGTCGGCGTCTCGGCCCAGTCGGTCTCCAACGCCCTCAACAGCCCGGACCGCGTCGCGCCCTCGACCCGCGATCGGATCCTGGCCGCCGTGCAGGAGCTGGGCTACCGGCCCAACCGATCGGCGCAGGCGCTGCGCAACCAGCGCTCGCGGCTGATCGGCGTCAAGGTGGAGGCGTCCCGTGACGACCGGGCCGCCCTCCTGCTGGACCAGTTCCTGCACGCGTTGGCGGAGTCGGCCCGCGGCGCCGGGTGCCACCTGATCCTGTGCCAGGCCGACACCGAGGCCGAGGAGATCGCGGCCTACCGCGAGCTGCTGGACACCACGTCCGTCGACGCGTTCGTGCTCGCGAGCACCCACGCCGACGACGGGCGGCTGACCGCCCTGCGCGAGTGGGGGGTGCCGTTCGCGACGTTCGGCCGCTCGTGGGACGGCGACGACGACCTCGCCTGGGTCGACGTCGACGGCCGCTCCGGCATCCGTGCGGCCACGGAGCACGTCGCCGCTCAGGGCCATCGCATCGTGGGGTACGTCGGTTGGCCGCACTCCTCCGAGACCGGGCGCGACCGCCGGGCCGGCTGGGAGGACGCGTGCGCCGAGCTCGGCCTGCCGACCGACCGGCACGCCGAGGCTGCCGACGACTTCGAGGCCGGGAGGGCCGCCGCCCACCGGCTGCTCGACGGCGCCCAGCCCGCGACCGCGCTCGTGTGCGCCTCCGACACCCTCGCCCTCGGCGTGCTGCGCGCGCTGCACGAGCGCGGGCTCCAGGCCGGCGCCGACATCGCGGTCACCGGGTTCGACAACTCCCCCGCCGCCGCGCTCGCCACCCCCGGCGTCACCAGCCTCCGCCAACCGCTCGAGCAGGTCGCCCAGGACCTCATCGGTTCGCTGGAGGAGCTGCTCGCCGGCACCCCCACCCGACGCCAGACGCTGCTCCAGCCGGAGCTCGTCGTCCGCGAGTCGAGCCTGCGCGGCCCGGCACGCTCCACCCATCCCACCAAGGAGTGACCATGAAGAACCACCGGGGTCGTCGCGCCCTCCCCGCCCTCAGCCTGGCCGTGACCGCCGCGCTCGCGCTCAGCGCGTGTGGCGGCGGGTCCGGCTTCTCCGACGGCAACGACAGCTCGAAGGACTCCGGGGGCAAGATCGAGGTGCTGATCGGGTCCTCCGGCGACGCCGAGACCGCGGCCGTCGAGAAGGCCGTCGCCGCCTGGTCGAAGGAGTCCGGCACCGATGCCACCGTGCGCGTCGCCTCCGACCTCTCCCAGGAGCTCAGCCAGGGCTTCGCCTCGAGCAGTCCCCCGGATGTCTTCTACGTCTCGACCGACAACCTCGCGGGCTACGTCGCCAACGGCTCGCTCTACGCCTACGGCGACAAGCTCGCCAACGCCGGCGACTTCTACCCGAGCCTCACCGACGCCTTCACGGTCGACGGCAAGCTGCAGTGCGCACCCAAGGACTTCTCGACGCTCGGCCTGGTCATCAACACCAAGCTCTGGAAGGCCGCCGGCCTGACCGACGCCGACGTGCCCACCACCTGGGACCAGCTGGAGTCGGTGGCGAAGAAGCTGACGTCGGGCGACGTCGTCGGCCTCACCTTCAGCCCCGAGTACGCCCGCGTCGGCTCGTTCTTCCCTCAAGCGGGCGGCGCGATGGAGAACGAGGACGGCACCGAGGCGACCGTCGACAGCGACGCGAACATCGAGGCGCTCACCTTCGTGCAGAAGCTGCTGAAGGAGGGCGTCGCGAAGTACTCCTCCGACCTCGGCGCGGGCTGGGGCGGCGAGGCGTTCGGCAAGCAGCTGGCCGCGATGACCATCGAGGGCAACTGGATCGCGGGCGCGATGAGCGCCGACTACCCCAAGGTCGGCTACACCGTGGCTGAGCTGCCCGCCGGCCCGGCCGGCAAGGGCACGCTGGCGTTCACCAACTGCTGGGGCATCGCCGAGGACAGTGGCAACAAGGACGACGCGGTCGACCTCGTCGAGTACCTCACCAGCCCCGACCAGCAGCTGGAGTTCGCCGACGCGTTCGGTGTGATCCCCTCGATCCAGTCAGCCGCGGCGCAGTACGCCGAGAAGAAGCCGGAGTTCCAGCCGTTCATCTCCGGCGCCGACTACGCCCAGACGCCGCCGTCGCAGCAGGGCGCGGCGGACGTGATCACCGACTTCAACGCCCAGCTCGAGGGGCTGAAGGACGGCGACCCGAAGTCGATCCTGAGCTCCGTACAGGACAGCCTGCAGGCCGCCCTGGACGCCGCGCAGTGAGCGCTGCCCGGTGAGCTCCATCGCCCGCGGGCGCACCCGCGACGGCTGGCTGCTGGTGGCGCCGGCCGTCGCGGTGCTCGGCGTGTTCCTCCTGCTGCCGGTGCTGATGGCCCTGTGGGTCAGCTTCTCCGACTGGAACGGCAACGGCAGCCCGCTGGCCGGGGACGTCGGCTTCGTCGGCCTGGACAACTACCGGGCGCTGCTGAGCGACGGCGGCCTGGCCGAGCGCGACTTCGGCACGGCCTTGCGCAACAACTTCTACTACGTGCTGTTCGTGGTCCCGATCCAGACCACGTTGGCGCTCGCGCTGGCCGTGCTCGTGCACAACCGGATGCTGCGGGGCAGAGGGTTCTTCCGGACCGCCTTCTACTTCCCCTCGGTCACCAGCTCGGTCGCGATCACCGTGCTGTGGCTGTTCCTCTTCAGCACCACCGGCACGGTGAACGGCGTGCTCGGCTGGGTTGGCATCCACGGGCCGAACTGGTTCCAGGACCCACGGGGCCTGATCCACCTGGGCCTGGGCAAGCTCGGGTTCGCCGACGCCCCGGCGTCGCTCGCGGACCACCGACTCCTCGGCGTGTCCTGGTGGGACTGGCTGGCCGGGCCCTCGGTCGGGATGTTCACCCTGATCCTCCTGGCCGCATTCACGACGTCCGGCACGATGATGCTGCTGTTCATCGCGGGGCTCAACAACATCGGCGAGGAGCTCGACGAGGCCGGCATGATGGACGGCGCCAACGCGTGGCAGCGGTTCCGGCACATCACGCTGCCGATGCTGCGTCCGACGATGTTCACGGTCCTGACCCTGGGCCTGATCGGCAGCTGGCAGGTCTTCGACCAGGTCTACGTCGGCACGCAGGGCGGTCCCGCCAAGACCACGATCACTCCGGCGTACCTCTCCTACACCGCCGCCTTCAAGAACCAGCAGTGGGGACAGGGCGCCGCGATCGCCTTCATCCTGTTCGTCATCATCGTGGCGCTGACCCTGCTGCAACGGGCCGCACTGAGGAGCCGCACATGAGCGCCGACCGTCCCCGGGCACGTCGCCCGATCGCGCTGTACGTCGTCCTGGCCGCGCTCGCCACCGTCTACATCTTCCCGTTCCTCGTCGACGTGGCGACCTCGTTCAAGACCGAGGACGAGGCCGCGAGCAACCCGGTCTCGCTGGTGCCCCATCCGGCGACCCTGGCGGCGTACCGCGAGCTGTTCCTCCACTCCGACTTCCCGCGCTGGTTCGCCAACTCCACGTTCGTCACGTTGGTGGTCTCCGCCGGCCGCGTGCTCTTCGCCTCGATGGCGGGATACGCGTTGGCCCGGATCCCGTTCCGCGGCCGGAACGTCCTGTTCGCCGTGCTGATCGCGGTCATGGCCGTGCCCAACATCGTGCTGCTGATCCCGAAGTTCCTGGTGCTCAACCAGCTCCAGATCTACAACTCCTACCCCGCGCTGATCCTGCCGTTGCTCGTCGACGCCGCCGGCGTCTTCATCATGAAGAACTTCTTCGAGTCGATCCCGGTCAGCATCGAGGAGCAGGCGCGCATCGACGGAGCAGGCACCTTCCGGATCTTCTGGTCGGTGGTGCTGCCGATGGCCCGCCCGGCGTTGATGACGATCGTGATCCTGTCCTTCCAGGGCTCCTGGAACGAGCTGACCCACTTCATCGTCGCCAGCAACGACCCGAAGCTCTACACGCTGACCAAGGGCGTCGCCCAGCTCACCTCGGGCAGCCTGGGCCAGGGCACGCGCTACCCGCTCAAGCTCGCCGCGGCGGCGGTGATGACCATCCCGGTCGCCGTCGTGTTCTTCGTCTTCCAGAAGCGGATCATGAACACCACGACGGGCGCGGTGAAGGAGTAGGCCCTTCAGCTGGTTCGGGCGTCGAACTCCGCTCGGGCGGCCAGGATGCGCGCCGTGTTCGCGGTCGTCCACTCCGCGAGGTGCGCGACGGGCACCCGCAGCTCGCGACCCAGGTCGGTCAGGGCGTACTCGACCTGCGGCGGCACCGTCGCGAGCACCGTCCGGCTGACGAGTCCGTCGCGTTCGAGGACCTTCAGGGTCGAGGAGAGCATCTTCTGACTGATCTCCCCGACCTGCCTGCGCAGCTCGTTGAAGCGCAGAGGTCCGTCTCCGAGGTTGGCGACGATCAGCAGCGACCACTTGTCGCCGAGCCGGGCGAGCATGTCCGCGATCGCTCCGCAGGCCCCCTCGCCGTCCTCGGGTCGCGCGCACGTGCGGGTGTCGACCATCGCCACTCCTCTCGTCGCCGTCCGCCGCGGGCGGTCACCTCGAGGTGACCTGGTGCGGTGAAAGTGCCTTCTTGTCCCGATGCCGGACGCCCGGCACCGTGGTTACCACAAGGAACTTACTCCCTACAGGACACCGAAGGAACCGCTGTGACCACCCCGCCCCGCCTCGCCCTCGTCATCGGCTCCACCCGCCCCCAGCGCTTCGCGGACAAGCCGGCCGAGTGGTTGCTCGAGCACGCCGCCGAGCGAGACGACCTGACGCTGGACCGCCTCGACCTGCGCGACTTCGACCTGCCCTTCTTCGAGAAGGGCGACCTCTACGCGCCGAGCACCGACTCGCGGGTGCTGGCCTGGCAGGAGGCGATCGGCAGGTACGACGGCTACCTGTTCGTGGTCGCCGAGTACAACCATGCGATGACGGGTGCACTCAAGAACGCGATGGACCAGGCGATGGTCGAGTGGCGACGCAAGCCGTTCTCGGCGTTCGGCTACGGCAGCGTCGGCGGCGCTCGCGCGGTGGAGAACCTGCGGACCGTCGGGATCGAGCTGCAGATGGTGCCGTCGAAGTTCTCGGCACACCTCGGCGGCAGCGACCTGTTCCGGGTGCACCCGTTCGGCGGCAACGGCCCGATGAGCGAGATCGCCGACGCCGTCAAGCCCTCGGTCGACGCGATGTTCGACGACCTCGCGTGGTGGGCGACCATCCTGCGCGAGGCGCGGGAGCTCGCCGCGGCCGCGTGACCGGGCCCGGGTTCAGGGAGTGACGGTCACCTCGGACTGCACGATCGCGACCTCACCGCTCTCGGGCAGGCAGGGTTCGCCGGCGAAGGTGCCCGCAGGGCCGAAGCCGCCGGTCATCGAGACCTGGTCGCCGTCGTGGGCGACGGTCTTGCCGGCGCCGTCGAGCAGGGTGAGGTGCTCGCCCTCGCGGACCGCCTTGTAGCCCGCCGGCCAGACCGGCCAGACCCGACCGGGGTCGGCGCCGTCCTGGCCGGACTCGAGGTAGACGCAGTGGTCCGCGTCGAGCCGCAGGATGCCCTGGATCGCGGCATCGTCGGCGCCGCCGCCGGACGTCCATCCCGACACCGGGAGCCGGACGGTGACGCCGCTGGCGGTCTCGTCACCAGCGGAGATCAGCGACACGATGCCGAACCCGATCGCGGCGATCACGAACGGCAGCGCGGCGATGATGGCATAGCCCCGCTTGCTCAGCGCCTGAGGGCGGGACCAGCGGTCGTAGGGCTGGTCCCGCTCCTCGGGGCTCGGGTCGTGGAGGTCAGCCAAGAGTCGCCAGCGCCTCGTTCAGCGTCGCGGAGGGCCGCATGACCGCCGACGCCTTGGCGTCGTCGGGCCGGTAGTAGCCCCCGATGTCGGCCGGCGAGCCCTGGACCGCGAGCAGCTCCTCCACGATCTTGTCCTCGTTGTCGGCCAGGGCCTGCGCCAGCGGCTTGAACGCGGCCGCGAGCTCGGCGTCCTCGGACTGGCCCGCGAGCTCCTGGGCCCAGTAGAGAGCCAGGTAGAAGTGCGAGCCGCGGTTGTCGATGCCACCGAGCTTGCGGGTCGGCGACTTGTCGCGGTCGAGGAAGGTGCCGGTGGCCCGGTCGAGGGTATCGGCGAGGACCTGGGCACGCGCGTTCCCGGCGTACCCGGCGAGGTGCTCGAAGGACGCCGCGAGCGCGAAGAACTCGCCCAGGCTGTCCCAGCGCAGGTAGTTCTCCTTGACCAGCTGCTGCACGTGCTTGGGGGCTGAGCCACCCGCGCCGGTCTCGAAGAGGCCGCCGCCCGCCATCAGCGGGACGACCGACAGCATCTTCGCCGAGGTGCCGAGCTCGAGGATCGGGAACAGGTCGGTGTTGTAGTCGCGCAGCACGTTGCCGGTCACCGAGATGGTGTCCTCGCCACGGCGGATGCGCTCGAGGGAGTACGCCGTCGCGAGCTCGGGCGTGAGGATCTTGATGTCCAGGCCCTCGGTGTCGTGCTCGGGGAGGTAGGCGTTCACCTTCGCGATCAGGCTGGCGTCGTGCGCCCGGCTCTCGTCGAGCCAGAACACCGCCGGGTCGCCGGTGGCGCGGGCCCGGGTGACCGCGAGCTTGACCCAGTCGCGGATCGGGGCGTCCTTGGTCTGGCAGGCGCGCCAGATGTCGCCGGCCTCGACGTCGTGCTCGAGGAGCGTCGCGCCGGAGCCGTCGACCACGCGCACGGTGCCGGCGGCCGGGATCTCGAACGTCTTGTCGTGGGAGCCGTACTCCTCGGCCGCCTGCGCCATCAGCCCGACGTTGGGCACCGAGCCCATCGTCGCGGGGTCGAACGCGCCGTGCTCGCGGCAGTCGTCGATCACCGTCTGGTAGACGCCGGCGTAGGAGGAGTCGGGGATCACCGCGAGCGTGTCGTGCTCCTGGCCGTCGGGGCCCCACATGTGGCCCGAGGTGCGGATCATCGCGGGCATCGAGGCATCGACGATGACGTCCGAGGGGACGTGGAGGTTGGTGATGCCGCGGTCGGAGTCGACCATCGCGAGCGCCGGGCCGTCGGTCAGCGCCTGCTCGAAGGCCGCCTTGATCTCGGCGCCGTTGGGCAGCTTGTCCAGGCCGGCGAGGATGCCCCCGAGGCCGTCGTTGGCGGACAGGCCGGCGGCGGCGAGGTCGTCGCCGTACTGGGCGAAGACCGGCTCGAAGTAGGCCTTCACGACGTGGCCGAAGATGATCGGGTCGGAGACCTTCATCATCGTCGCCTTCAGGTGCACGCTGAACAGCACGCCCTCGCTCTTGGCGCGCGCGATCGCGTTGCGCAGGAACCCGTGCAGGTGGGCGACCTGCAGCACGGTGGCGTCGACGACCTCGCCCGCCAGCACCGGCAGGGACTCCTTGAGCACGGTGGTCGTGCCGTCCTCGGTCTCGAGCTCGATGCGCAGCGTGTCGTCCGCCGGGATCACCACCGACTTCTCGTTGCTCTTGAAGTCGTGCTCGCCCATCGTGGCGACGTTGGTCTTGGAGTCGGAGCTCCAGGCACCCATCCGGTGGGGGTAGGCCTTGGCGTAGTTCTTCACCGAGGCGGGCGCCCGCCGGTCGGAGTTGCCCTGGCGCAGCACCGGGTTGACCGCGGAGCCCTTGACCTTGTCGTAGCGGGCCCGGACGTCGGAGTCCTCGTCGGTCTGGGGGTTCTCGGGGTAGTCGGGCAGGTCGTAGCCCTGCTCCTGCAGCTCCTTGATCGCGGCCTTGAGCTGCGGGGTCGAGGCCGACACGTTGGGCAGCTTGATGATGTTGGCCTCGGGCTGCTTCGCGAGCTCACCGAGCTCGGCGAGCGCGTCGTCCTGGCGCTGCTCGTCGGTCAGCCGCTCCGGGAACTGGGCGATGATCCGGCCCGCCAGCGAGATGTCGCGGGTCTCCACCTCCACACCCGCCTGAGCGGCGTACGCCTGGATGATCGGCAGGAACGAGTACGTCGCGAGCAGCGGCGCCTCGTCGGTGTGGGTGTAGATGATCGTGGCCATGCGCGACGACTCCTGGTGATCGAGGAAGTTCCTTGACGTCAAGATACCTGACGGGTGCGACAACCCCACCTTGGCACCGCGTCGCGAGGCAGGTCCAGCGGGGTCCCCACCTGGGTAGAGTGCTGTCGCCGCGTCCGCGGGGGACGCGTCAGCGAGCCCGAACAAGGGGGCACCACCGTGGCCGATTCCGTTGCCCAGCCCGACGCCCAGACCAGTGAGCCCGACGACCCAGCCGTCGGGTCGACGGTCGAGCCGACGCTGCGGCAGAAGCTCGCCGCCGAGGTGCTCGGCACCGCCGTGCTGGTGCTCTTCGGGTGCGGATCGCTGGTCTACGCCGACCAGGCGCAGGTGCCGACCACGCTCGGCACCGTCGGCCTGACCTTCGGCCTGGTGGTGGTGGTCATGGCCTATGCGTTCGGTCGCGTGAGCGGCGCCCACTTCAACCCAGCCGTCTCCGTCGGCGCCGCGATCAGCGGCCGCCTGGCGTGGCGGCAGGTCGCGTTCTACGTGCTGGCCCAGGTCGCCGGCGCCTTCCTCGGCGCGCTGGTCCTGTTCGTGCTGCTCCAGGGGTTCGCGGGCTTCGACGCCGAGGGACACATGGGCCAGAACTTCTTCGGCGACCAGGGCCGGGCCGACTATGCCTGGTGGGCGGCGTTCCTGCTGGAGATGGTGCTCACCTACGTCTTCGTCACCGTGATCCTCGCGGTCACCGACGAGCGCAACGAGCACCCGTCGTTCGCCCCGCTCACCATCGGCCTGACGCTGGCAGCGATCCACTTCGTCGCGATCCCGGTCACCGGCACCTCGGTCAACCCGGCCCGCTCGATCGGTCCGGCGCTGTTCGCGGGTCCCGACGCGATCGTCCAGCTGTGGCTGTTCATCCTCGCCCCGTTGCTCGGAGCCGCGGTCGCCGGCGCGGCGTACCCGCTGCTGTTCGGCCGCGCGAGCGACCCGGTGCCCGGGTCGGGGGTCAGCTTCAGCAGGCCGCGGACGGCCGGCCAGCTGCCCGGGCAGGCCATGCCCGACCTCTACCAGCAGCAGTGGAACCAGGAGACGCAGAGCTCGTACGCCGCCGCGCCGATCGTCCAGGACGGCTGGCAGTGGGACCCGGTCGGTCAGCAGTGGCACCCCGTCGGCCAGACCCCCGAGCAGTGGCGCGCCCAGCAGGCGGCCGAGGAGGAGGCCGCCCGGGAACGAGCCGCCGAGCACCCCGCGACCGAGGCGGTCCCCGAGCAGCAGTCCTGGCCGGACGGCGAGTGGCCCGAGAGCGAGCCCGGCGACGGCGGGACCCGGATCAGGCCCCCGGGCGAGTAGCCGTCTCGCTCACCAGTCGGATCGCGCGGTAGCTGCCCGAGACGATCGTCGCCTCGACCAGGCCGACGCCGCGCGCGTAGGACAGCTCGCCCGCGGCCCCCGGGTCCAGCGCGCTGCTCTGCTCGACCTGCACGAGGTCGTCGTAGGAGCCCGCGGCGACGTCGGCGCTCCCGTCGAGCGCGGTCACCCGCGCGGTGTCCTCGACGACGCCCTCGTCGTACGCCATCCGGTAGCCGTCGCCAATGCGGGGCTTGGCCAGCATCGCGATGCCCGCCTCGGCTCCGTCCTCCCCCGCGCGCCAGCTGCCCGCGCGGCCGAACCACCACACGTTGCCGTGGTCGTCCTGGGCGAACCAGTCGGTCACGACCCCGGACGGCTCGGTGCTGACCCGGCTCGTCGTCGCCACGCCCGCGATCGTCGGGCCCGGCTCGACCGTGACCGTGAGCCGGTGGGCTCCCGCGGCGTCGCTGACGGCGTAGACCCACGAGTCGCCGGGCTCCAACGGAAGCCAGGGGTTGTCGACCTCGGCCACGAAGTCGCCGGGGTCCGGCGACGGCGTCGGGATCGTCAGCTCGTCCACCCCGGCGGGCGGGCTCGGGACGGACGCCGTACCGCAACCGGTGAGCACGGCGAGTGCGGGCAGCGCGGCCCCGAGGAGGAGGGCCCGCACGGTCATGGACCCCAGCATCGCAGGAAGCGACGCCGCTGCTAGCGTCGGGAGCAGGATCCCGTCGCGTGAAGGAGTCGTCGTGAGCTCTACCCCGTTGAAGGTGGCCGTCACCGGTGCCGCCGGCCAGATCGGCTACAGCCTGCTGTTCCGCCTCGCGAGTGGTTCGCTGCTCGGTGACCGTCCGATCGAGCTGCGCCTGCTGGAGATCACTCCCGCGCTCAAGGCCCTCGAGGGCGTCGTGATGGAGCTGGACGACTGCGCGTTCCCGACGCTCGCCGGTGTCGAGATCGGCGACGACGCCGAGAAGATCTTCGACGGCGTCAACCTCGCCCTGCTCGTCGGCGCGCGTCCGCGCGGCCCGGGCATGGAGCGCGGTGACCTGCTCTCGGCCAACGGCGCGATCTTCACCGCCCAGGGCAAGGCCCTCAACAAGGTGGCCGCCGACGACGTCCGCATCGGCGTGACCGGCAACCCGGCCAACACCAACGCGCTGATCGCGATGACCAACGCCCCCGACATCCCGCAGGCGCGGTTCTCGGCGCTGACCCGCCTCGACCACAACCGGGCGATCTCGCAGCTGGCCGCAAAGACGGGCGCCGACGTCACCGACATCAAGAAGATGACGATCTGGGGCAACCACTCCGCCACCCAGTACCCCGACGTCTTCCACGCCGAGATCGGCGGCCGCAACGCCGCCGAGGTGGTCGGCGACCAGGACTGGATCGAGAACACGTTCATCCCGACCGTCGCGAAGCGCGGCGCGGCCATCATCGAGGCCCGGGGCTCCTCCTCGGCCGCATCGGCTGCGTCGGCCACCATCGACGCCGCCCACGACTGGCTGTTCGGCAGCGCCGAGGGCGACTGGGTGTCGATGGCGGTCGTCTCCGACGGCTCGTACGGCGTCCCCGAGGGCCTGATCTCCTCCTTCCCCGTCACCACCAAGGACGGCGACTGGGAGATCGTCCAGGGCCTGGAGATCGACGACTTCTCGCGCGCCAAGATCGACGCCTCCACCGCGGAGCTCGCCGACGAGCGGGCGGCCGTGACGGAGCTCGGCCTGATCTGAGCTGCAGCCGACGAACCAACCTCCGGCGAGGTCAGCCCAGCAGGGACCTGACCTCGGCCGAGTCGTAGAACGGGGCGAGCTGGTGGCGGATCATCCGCTCCAGCTCGCCCGTCTCGCGTAGGGCGTCGATGACGGGTGGCGCGACCCGCGTGACCTCGGCGACCACGTCGGCGCGATCCAGGCCGAGCTCGTCGAGCAGCTCCGCGGGGCTGTAGCCGCCGAACCTCTCGAGGAACGCCTCGATCAGCGCCGCGACCAGGCGGGCGGCGGGCTCTCCGGACGCGGTCGTGACGACCAGCTCGTGGGCCGCGTCCACGACGCCGGCGAGCTGCTCCTGGGTGAGGCTGCGGCTCAGGCCTGCTGCCTGCTCCCGAGCGACGAGGTCCCAGACCTGCAGCACCGCCTCGCGGGTCGTGGGGTCGCGAACGGTCTCGACGATGATGCGGTTCAGCCGGCGTACGGCGAACGTGCCGCCCTTGCCGACGGTGTCGCCGATCAGGCCCTCGAACTGCTTGTCCGCCGCGCCCATCACCTTCGAGGCCGCACTCGTGCCGAACGACATCAGCGAGCCCAGTCCGGGCACGCGGTCGGCGACGGCCTTGTTCGCCTGCAGCACCTCGCCGACGATGCGGCCCATGAAGCGGGAGGCCACCGTGCCGACCAGGGGGCTCTCGGTCAGCCGCTCGAGGCCGCGCTCGAGCACCGGGCTCAGCGCGATCAGCCGGTCCAGCAGCGCCTCGATCTCCTCGCGACCGGCCAGGTCCCCGAGCGGGAACTCCTCCGCCGGACCGTCGTGGAGGACCTCGGTGACGAGCTCGACCACCGCACCGGCCGCGGCGCTGGCCGGCACCTGGGCGAGCAGCCGAGTGGCGATCAGGACGGCGGTCTCCAGGTCGACCAGGTCGTCGATCGGGTGCTGCTCGGAGGCCGCGAGCAGGTCCTCGGCGAACCGGGCGACGGTGGCGGTCAGCCGGTCCCCGCGGAGGCGCTCGAGGTGGTAGGCGACCTGGGCGTCGAGGAGCCTGTCGGCCAGGGACCCTGCGTCGGGAGAGTCGGTGGTCACGGGACCGACGGTACGCGAGGGGGTCGCTCAGGACCCGCCGCGGAACGCCGGCGCGAGCTCGAGCGGCACCGGCCCCCAACGATCGAGCAGCACCCGGTGGAGCTCGCCGGCCAGCCGCACCAACGAGCTCGGGCCCTGCGTGGCCGCCGCCAGGCTCAACCGATGCAGGACGAAGGACCGGCGACTCGGGCGCTTCGGGTCGCCGGCGCGGTCGTCGTCGGCGCGGTCGTCGTCGGCCAAGGCCCCGGCGATGAAGAACGCGGGACTCATCAGCTGCCAGCCCAGGGTGGCCAGCGCGAGGTCCTCACGGAACGCGGCATCCGCCACGTGCTCTCCGCGTGCTGCGCAGTAGCGCTCGAGCGCCACGTCCGCCAGGCCGTCGGGGATCCGCCAGGCGCACCAACAGCTCGGCCACGGCGTGTGCAGGTAGGCGACGTCCCATGCCGCGTGCCGGAGCTGGGCGAACTCGTAGTCGATCAGCCGCACCTCGCCCCGCACCATCAGGTTGTTGTCCGGGCAGGTGTCCGCCGGCGTCAGCACCTCGTGGCCGCGCCGCGAGAGCCAGCCCGGGAGGGCGCGCAGGTCCCGCAGCGCCTCCTCGTGCGCCGGCAGCCCCAGCTCGGGGAGGACGGCGGCGTACCGGTCGGCGGCAGCCGCGAAGTCGTCGACGAGCGCCCATGGGTCGAGACCCGGCGCCCGCACTTCCAGCGCAGAGGCGAACGCCGCACACCGGGCCGGCGAGCTCTCCGCGTGCAGCGCGGCCAGCGCGTCCGCCCACCGCAGGACTCCGTCAGCGGCCCGGTCTCCGTCCCCGCCGAGCAGCAGGTCCGCCAGGCTCTCGGTCCCGTCGAGCCGGCTCATCACGACGAGGGGCGGATCGTCACCCTCGGCCAGTACCTTCGGCGCTCCAGCGGCCCCGTCGAGCACGTGCAGCGCCGCTCGCTCGCGGACTCCGCCGCTCGCGGAGTCATAGCCCTTGACGACGTACGACGCATCGCCCTTCCAGACGACCCTCGCGCCGCCTCGTCCACCGGACAGGGGCTCGTCGCGATCCCAGGCATCCCAGCCCATCAGCCGCGCCGAGGCCGAGGTCACCGCTGCATCCACGCTGTCAGAGCGGTTGGTCGGGGATCGAGCCGGCGAGCACGATCAGCGCGATGCCGACGGCGGCGAGGAGGAAGCAGTCCCACCAACGCCGGCGTACGGCGAGCATGCCGGCGTCGCGGGCCGGCAGCACCGCCCGCACCACGGCCGCGAACAGCAGCGCGCCGGCGATCCAGCGGATCCCCTGGCGCCACGAGCCCGTGGTCACGATCCCGAAGCCGATGCCGGTGACCGCGATGACGACGAGGTAGAACGCGCCGCCGATCGTCGAGGGATAGCGCCGGCCCCCGTCCTCCGCGGAGACGGGCTCCAGGTCGTCCGGGGGCTCGAGGTCGCTCACGCCAGGGTCTGCTCGGCGGCGGCGACGATGTTGGTCAGGAGCATCGCGCGGGTCATCGGCCCGACCCCGCCGGGGTTGGGCGAGACCCAGCCGGCGACGTCCCACACCTCGGGTGCGACGTCGCCCGCGATCTTGCCGTCCACGCGGGAGACGCCGACGTCGAGCACGGCGGCACCGGGCTTGACCATGTCGGCGGTGACGATGCCCGGCACCCCGGCTGCCGCGACGACGATGTCGGCGTCCCGGACGTGGGCGGCCAGGTCGCGGGTGCCGGTGTGGCACAGCGTGACCGTGGCGTTCTCGCTGCGCCGGGTCAGCAGCAGGCCGAGCGGACGGCCCACGGTGATGCCGCGCCCGATCACGACGACGTCGGCCCCGGCGATCTGCACCCCGTGGCGGCGGAGCAGCTCGATGCAGCCGATCGGCGTGCAGGGCAGCGGACCACGCTCGTTGAGCACCAGCTTGCCGAGGTTGGTCGGGTGCAGGCCGTCGACGTCCTTGTCGGGGTGCACGCGCGAGAGCAGCGCGAACTCGTCGAGACCGGTCGGCTGCTGCACCAGGAAGCCCGTGCACGCGGGGTCCTCGTTGAGTACGTCGATCGCCGACTCCACCTCGGCCTGGGTCGCCGTGGCGGGCAGGTCGACGCGGATCGACTCGATCCCGAGCTCGGCGCAGTCCTTGTGCTTGGCCCCGACGTACCAGTGGGAGCCGGGGTCGTCGCCGACGAGCACCGTTCCCAGCCCGGGGACGACGCCTCGGGCACGCAGCGCCGCCACCCGCTCGGCGAGCTCGGCCTTGATCGCCTTGAGGGTGGCGGTTCCGTCCAGCTTCTGTGCGGTCACGTGGTCATCCTTGCTTGCTCGGTCTGTCCTTGCATCCACCGGGTCTCGACACGCCCGTCGCGACTTCGTTCCTCAGTCGCGGTGCTTGCTCGACCACCATCATCGGGTCCGCTGGCGCGTCCCCGATCAGTGGAAGAAGTGCCGGGTGCCGGTGAAGTACATCGTCACGCCGGCGGCCTTCGCGGCCTCGACCGTGAGCTCGTCGCGCACCGAGCCGCCGGGCTGCACGATCGCGGTCACGCCGCCGTCGATGAGGATCTGCGGTCCGTCCTCGAAGGGGAAGAACGCGTCGGACGCGGCGACCGATCCAGCGGCCCGCTCCCCCGCCCGGGAGACCGCGAGGCGGCAGGAGTCGACCCGGTTGACCTGGCCCATGCCGATGCCGACCGAGGCGCCCTCCTTGGCGAGCAGGATCGCGTTCGACTTCACCGCGCGGCAGGCCTTCCAGGCGAACGCCAGGTCGGCGAGCACCTCGGGCGAGGCCGGCTCACCGGAGGCGAGGGTCCAGGTCGACGGGTCGTCGCCGGCCGCGTCGACGTGGTCGACACGTTGCATCAGCATGCCGCCGCTGATCGGGCGGAACTCGACCGGGTCCGGGTGCTCGTCGGGCGGGCACACGAGGATGCGGATGTTCTTCTTGGCCTGCAGCACCTCCACGGCGCCCTCGTCGTACGCCGGCGCGACGATCACCTCGGTGAAGACCTCGGCGACCTGGCGAGCCATCTCGACCGAGACCGGTCGGTTGACCGCGATCACGCCGCCGAAGGCGCTGACCGGGTCGCACTCGTGGGCGCGGCGGTGGGCCTCGGCGACATCGGCGCCGACCGCGATGCCGCACGGGTTGGCGTGCTTGATGATCGCCACGGCCGGCTCGTCGAAGTCGTTGGCGGCGCGGCGGGCGGCGTCGGTGTCGACGTAGTTGTTGTACGACATCTCCTTGCCGTGCAGCTGCTCGGCGCCCGCGAGGCCGCCACCGCCCAGAGAAGACTCAGCCCGGTACAACGCGGCCGGCTGGTGCGGGTTCTCGCCGTAGCGCAGCACCGCCGCCTTCTCCCAGGTGGCGCCCGCCCAGGCCGGGAAGCCGGTGCCCTCGGAGGTGTCGGTGAGGACGTTGCCCATCCACGAGGCCACGGCGACGTCGTACGCCGCGGTGTGGGTGAACGCCTCCGCGGCGAGGGCCCGGCGCTCGTCCAGCGTGAAGCCACCTGCGGCGGTCGCGGCCAGCACGTCGGCGTAGCGCTCGGGCGAGGTCACGATCGCGACCGAGGGGTGGTTCTTGGCGGCCGCCCGGACCATCGAGGGGCCGCCGATGTCGATCTGCTCCACGCACTCGTCGGGGCTGGCACCCGATGCGACGGTCTCGCGGAACGGGTAGAGGTTCGACACGACCAGGTCGAACGGCTCCACGCCGAGGTCCGCGAGCTGCTGCACGTGGGAGTCGAGGCGCCGGTCGGCGAGGATGCCCGCGTGCACCCGGGGGTGCAGGGTCTTGACCCGGCCGTCGAGGCACTCCGGGAAGCCGGTCAGGTCCTCGACCCTGGTGACCGGCAGGCCGAGCCCCTCGATCAGCTTCGCCGAGCCACCGGTGGAGACCAGCTCGACGCCGGCGTCGTGCAGGCCGCGGACCAGGTCCTCGAGGCCCGCCTTGTCGTAGACGGAGACGAGAGCGCGACGGATGGCGACGCGGTGCTGGGACGTGGGATCAGACACGGACACTCCTTGCTCGGAAGGAGGAGCACCCAGGCGGTCGATGCTCCACGCGCGTCACTCCCCGGTGGTCACCCACCTGCGCCAGTCGTGTGCGGTCCAGCATAGGGCCGTCAGTCGTCGTCACCGAACCGGGTACGCCGGCCCTCGACGGCCCATCCGGCCCGGGCCATGCGGCCGACCGTGTCGACCAGCATCGCGCGCTCGGCGACCTTGATCCGCTCGTGCAGGGACGCCTCGTCGTCGTCGGGCCGCACCTCCACAGCGCGCTGCGCGAGGATCGGCCCGGTGTCGACACCGTCGTCGACCAAGAACAGCGTGCACCCGGTGACCTTGACGCCGTACGCCAGGGCGTCGGCCGCACCGTGCATGCCGGGGAACGACGGTGACAGGGCCGGATGGGTGTTGACCACGCGGCCGCCGAACCGGCCGAGGAACTCCGGGCCGACCAGCTTCATGAAGCCGGCGAGCACCACGAGGTCCGGCTCGAAGCCGGCGACGACGTCGGCCAGTGCACGGTCCCAGTGCTCGCGGCTGGTGAACTGCCCCACCTTGCGCACGAACGTCGGCACCCCGGCCGCCTCCGCCCGCACCAGGCCCTCGATGTCGTCGCGGTCGGCACCCACCGCGACCACGGTGGCGCCGTACGCCGGGTCGGCGGCGGCGTCGAGCAGAGCCTGGAGGTTGGTGCCGGCCCCGGAGACCAGCACCACGAGACGAGCGGGGCCAGACGGGCGTGGGGTCACGCGGTGGAGTCTAGGGAACCCTCACGGAGGGTCCGGCGCTGCCACCAGGTCATGAGAAGACCGCCGGCCAGTCCCCCGATCCCGAAGGCGGTGATCGCGTGCACGAGCACGTCGGAGGCGAACGGCCCGACGTCTCGCATCCGGCCGGGTCCGACCGCGCCGCCGGAGACGGCGGCGAGGAGGCCCAGCAGCACGCCGGCGAGGACTCCGCCGACGCACCCGCGCAGCGCACCGTGGTCCCACCGCAGGGTCGGGAACCGTCGCTGCGAGCGGGCGACCGCGACGGCAGCGACGAGAGGTGGGAGCACGAGCAGGTACGTCGTCCAGGACGGCGTCGGCCCGTTGGCCGGCAGCGCGGCCAGGAGCGGGAACATCGGGAGGGGCCCGAGTACCACCGTCGTGGGCGACACCAGTGTCTGGGCGCCCACGGCGAAGCCGGGACCGAGCAGGTAGGAGCCGGTGAACACCGCGGCGTTGGGCACCAGCGTCGCCGTGAGCGCGGTGTAGACGGTGCCGTCGCCGGCGCCGAGGTGAAGCCGCGACATCACGTTGACGGCCGTGCCGAAGTCGGTGACCAGCGCGATCACGAACACCGCCGTGGACACCAGGACGTAGCCGCCGAGCACGCGCAGGCAGGCGGCGCCCGCCGCCCGGACGGACACCGGCACGAACGCCGTCCAGATCGCCGCGCGACCGGACCCGATGGAGATCGCGACCAGGCCGAAGGTGACGCAGAGCAGCAGCGACCAGCCCACGACGTGCACGAGCGACGGTGCGGTCTGCGCCGTCGCCGCCAGGCGGAACGTGACGTACGCCACGATCAGGTAGCCCGCGGAGAACGCCGCGGTCGCTGTCGCGACGGTCCAGTCGCGCTCACCGTCGGCGATGCGGTCGGAGTCGGGGCCGTGCCCGGAGACCGAGTCGCCGACGCGATGGCCGAGGCGCCACACCGCCCACGCCGCGAGGGAGGTCAGGCCGAGGGGTACGACGCTCACCGCGACCCCGTCCACGTGGAGTCCGGAGCCGTGGGCCAGCAGCCACCCGAGCGCCCCAACGCGCAGACCATCGCGTGGGGTTCCGTGTGCGCCCGCGTCGGCCAGGAACCAGCCCACGACTCCGACGGCCAGGCAGATCAGGAGGGTCGCCGCGGCCGCGCTCGCCCCGCCGAGCATGGCGACGAGCACCAGCGGCCGGCGGTGCCGGGGGTCGGCGCGGTCCGCGAACCCGGGGCGG
The DNA here is from genome assembly GCF_057747975.1 of Nocardia sp. 149-1B. Taxonomy (NCBI): domain Bacteria; kingdom Bacillati; phylum Actinomycetota; class Actinomycetes; order Mycobacteriales; family Nocardiaceae; genus Nocardia; species Nocardia sp. 149-1B. The sequence goes on along the minus strand of NZ_CM173233.1, from coordinate 1,091,562 downwards.
GTCGCGGTCGAGGCTGGCGTCGAACCGGGCAGGAGCGAGGTCATGGCTCGACCATCATCACCCGCCTCCACGGCGCGATCGCGGCTCCCACGCCGGTTCGGCCGGGATGTCGACCTCGGTTACCGTGGACGATGCGATGAGGGACCCCGACCAGTTCGACGAGTTCTACAAGGACGTCCGCACCCGGCTGCTGGTGCTGACGTACTGCCTGACCGGCGACCTCCCGGCCTCCCGTGCCGCCGTGCGCGACTCCTTCGTGGTGACGTCGCACCACTGGCGCAAGGTGATCCGCCTGGAGGACCCGGAGGCCTGGGTCCGGGTCCGCGCCTGCGCCCACGCGCAGCGCCGCCACACCGCGAAGCTCTGGCACCGCGAGAAGGGCCTGGACCCGGAGGTCAAGGCGACCCTCGACGCCCTCGGGAAGCTGCCGCTCGTGCAGCGCAAGATGCTGCTTCTCACCGAGCTCACCACCGCCTCGCTGGCCGAGATCGCCCGCGAGGTCGGGCTCCCCCGCGCCGACGCCGAGCGCGAGCTCCAGACGGCGACCGCCCAGCTCGCCGTGCTCCGCGAGGTGCCGACGACCAGCATCCGCACCCTGTTCGAGCCGGTTCGCGCGCACGTCGAGGACGGCCGCTGGCCCCGCGCCACGATCATCCGGCGCTCGGGCGCCGCTCGCCGGCGTACCCACACCGTGATCAGCATCGCCGCCACCGTCGCCGCCCTGGTCGTGACCGGCACCCTCGTCACCGACACCCACGGCGTTCGTCCCACCCTCGCCGGCGAGCGGGTCGAGGCGCCCCAGGACCACCGTCCGTCGCCGCGCCCCACTCCCGAGCCGATCGACGTCGCCGAGGACACCCTGCTGACCGCCCCCGAGGTCGCGGCGCGGGTGCCGGGCGCGGCGTGGACGGTCGGTCGCACCGACGACAACACCAGCGGCGACGGGCTGGTGATGCCTTGCCAGGCCGACCGCTACGCGGACCCCCACGGCACCGCCGCGCTGGTGCGCACCTTCAGCACCACCGGCAAGAAGGCCGTCGCGGCCATGCAGTCGACGCAGGCCTCGGCCACCGAACGAGGGGCCACGCGCGGGTTCCGCAAGGCGGAGCGGTGGTTCGCCGGCTGCGCGGACGGCCGGGCCCAGCTGCTCGACACACGGGCGGTCGCCGGCGTCGGCGACGACGCGATGCTGTTCGTGCTGCGCACCTGGGACGAGCCGAGTGCGACGGTCGTCGCAGGGGTGGCCCGGACCGGCCTGCTGACGACTGTCGTCGTCAGCCGCTCACCCGTGGGCGACGAGCCGCCCCTCGCGAAGTCCGCCAGCCTGTTGTCCACGGCGATCACCCGCCTGTGCGGCCGCCCCGGGGCGGGCACCTGCTCGACGACCCCGAGGCTCCGCAAGGTCACGCCCATCCCGGTGGCCCCGGTGCCGGCCATGCTCGCCGAGGTCGACCTGCCGCCCGTCGGCGGCGTACGCCGTCCCTGGGTGGGCACCGAGCCGCGCCAGGCGCGCGACAACGCCGCCGCCACCGGGTGTGACCAGACCGACTTCAGCGCCAAGCCGATGACCAACAACGTCACCCGCACCTTCCTGGTCCCGGGCGCCAAGCTGCGCGACGAGTTCGGGCTCACCGAGACCGTCGGCTCGCTCCCCGAGGGCCGGGCCTCGGCCTTCGTCGACGGCGTGCGCGAGCGCCTCGACCGCTGCTCGAAGAAGAACTTCGGCACCCAGGTCGACCGGATCCGGCAGGTCGAAGGCAAGCACCGCGACCTGACGGTGTGGCGGGTGACCACGGAGATCACCGACGCCCGGTCGGTGAGCTTCCTGATGGGCATCGTGCGGCTCGGGACGTCGGTGGCGCAGGTCGGCTTCGTCCCCGACCCGGCCGCGGAGATGTCCGCGGACTCCTTCGTCGCGCTCGTCGAGCGTGCCCTCGAACGGCTCGGCACCATGCCCGCGCCGCAGGCCGGCTGACCTGCTGAGAATTCTCGCCCGCCCGTGCAACCGTGGGGGCCGGTGAGACGTATCCCCTCCGACTCGGCACCACGCCGGGCCGCACAGAGACGGGAACAGGGTCGATGGACGAGCGTGAGTTCGACGAGTTCTACAGCGCGTCGTTCCAGCGGGTCACCGGCCAGGTCTACGCGATGATCGGCAACCGGGACGAGGCGCAGGAGTGCGTCCAGGAGGCGTTCGCGCGGGCCTGGGCACACCGTCGCAAGCTGGACCGGGCCGAGCATCCCGAGGCGTGGGTGCGCACCACGGCGTACCGCCTCGCGGTGAGCCGCTGGCGGCGTACGACGCGGGGCCGTCGGCCGGCCGACCGCGCCGTGAACCTGCCGACGGTCACCGCGGCCCCGACCGAGACGCACGTCGCGCTCGTCGAGGCCCTCAAGCAGCTGCCCGAGGCCCAGCGCCAGGCGCTGGTCCTGCACCACATCGCGGACCTCTCCGTCCACGACGTCGCCCGCGAGGTCGGCGTCCCCGAGGGCACCATCAAGGCCCGGCTCAGCCGTGGTCGCGCGGCACTCGCCGCGATGCTCGCCGACGACAGACCCGGCGGTCTCCAGGAAGGAGCGAGCCATGCGTGACCCGATCGAGGAGCTCGAGAGCTTCAGCGTCCCAGGACCTCCCATGACTCCCCTTCCCGCCGCCGAGGTGCGCAGGCGCGGCGACCGCATCCGGCGCCGCAACAACCTGCTCACCGGCGCCGCCGCTGTCGCGGTCGTCGCCGTCCTGGCGACGCCGTTCGCGGTGCTCGCCGGCAACGACCGCACCGACGACGCGCCTGCCCCGTCCACCACGTCGCCGTCCCCGACGGTGACGTGGGTCCAGGAGATCCCCGCCGGCTTCTCGCTCACCGACGGGCTGCCCCGGGCCACGGTCCAGGACACCTACCAGGCCCAGGGCGACGCCGACGCCTGCCCCGGACTCGGCTGGTCGCCGGACGGTCCGCCCGCGGCGGTCGACGTCGAGCAGGTCGTCCAGACCGAGAACGAGGGCGGCGTGGACCGCGCACTGGCCCTGTATGCCGACGAGGAGTCCGCCACCCAGGCCCGCCTCGGTCTCGAGGCCCGCGTGCAGGAGTGCGCGGCCGCGACCGACGGCAAGGCCCGCTACACCGAGGACGTGTCCAGCGACGCGAGCTCGCTCGTCTACGTCGACCACGTGAGCGAGGCCGGTGAGATGTTCGCGCACCAGGTGGTCCAGGTGGGCAATGCTCTCCTGCTCGACACGGTGTACTCGATGGGTGGCGGTGACCCCACGATCGTCCAGCGGACGGCCGACCTCCTCAACGAGAAGTCGGCGCCGGTCGTCGCCGCCATGCGGGCCACCTTCTCCGAGCCGTCGGCAACCGGGCCGACCACCCCCGGGACCGGGGAGGGCGCGGTCAGCGCCATCCCGCCGGACCTGGACCTCGGCCGCGGGCTCTCCTCCTCCGAGGGCAACCCCGTCGACGGCCCGTCAGAGACCGCGGAGGGCGTGCCCGCTCTCGAGCTGTGCGGAACCTCCGTCTGGCCGGTCACGGGCGTCGAACGGCTGGCGGTCACGGTCCGAGGCGCGGAGTACGGCGAGAACCGCGAGCTCGTCACGTTTGCCAGCAGTGCGGACCTGACCGCGGCACTCGACGCCCTGCGTGCCTCCACCGATGCCACCTGCACCCCCGACGGACGGACCATGGCGTCGTACGACAAGTCTGTCGGCGACGACACCGTGACCTTCGCGATGGGTTCCGTGGGCGGCACGGGCCTCGACATCTACCAGTTCGTCCAGGTCGGCCGGTCTCTCCTCGCCACGCACCGCTACACCGAGGGCCTCCTCGACGGCGCCGGCCCGGCCGTCCGCGACGTGACCTTGGCCAACCAAGGTCTGGTCCCCGACCTGTGCCCCTTCACCGAGGGAGGCTGCTGAGCCGCATCGCCTGGTGGTTGAGGAGGCTGCCCTGGCAACCGTCTCGAAACCACCCCGCGGGGCACGGTGGTTGAGGTGCGAGGGCCGCTAGGCCCGCGGAGTCACGGTGGTTGAGGTGCGAGGGCCGCTAGGCCCGAGCCTCGAAACCACCACCGCGTCGGCAGGGCGCCGGATGCACGCCGGCCTGCGGACCCGTCGTGGTCGTCGTTGCTGAAAGGCGAGGGACGTGGTCACCGTCCGCTGTGGTCACCCGAGGGTGGTCACCGTCCGCCCTCGGCACCAGGTCCGTGGTGGGTTGCTGTGCTGTGGTCGTCGTTGCAGACCCGGGATTCCTCCTGCCGACCCTGACCCCGACGGGTGCTCGCAGATTTTACCTTCGGAGTGCCCAGAACCCTGTGGATACCCGGGTTCTGGGCCCTCGACTGTCGGCGGCCAGTGCTGGGATAGACACATGGCAGCCACCCCGATCGAGCACCCGGACCTCGATGGTCCCGGCACGGTGCTGACTGCCCTGGAGACGACACACGCGGTGCTCACCGACGCCGAGATCGACCAGTTCCGGCTCGCCGTCGACTGGGCCACCGCAAACCCCGCCGACGCGCTGGACGACGCCGCGACCGTGGAGGGCACGCAGGGTGAGCTCGCGATCGCCGGTCCCGGTGCACCCCTGGTCGCGGAGTTCTGTGTCGCGGACTTCGCCCTCGCCCTCGGCATGACCACTGATGCGGGACGCTCGTACCTGGGCGACGCGGTCGAGGTCCGGCACCGGCTCCCCCGCCTCTGGGGGCGCGTGATGGCCGGGCAGGTGCCGGTGTGGCGGGCCCGGCGGATCGCCACCAGCACGAAGTCCCTCCCCGCCGAGGCAGCAGACCACGTCGACACGCACCTCGCCCCGCTCGCGCACCGGCTCACCTGGGCACAGCTCGACCGGACCGTGGAAGCAGCGCGGGCGTTGTTCGACCCGATCGAGGCCGAGCACCAACGCCTGCTGGCCGCTGAGGGCCGGTTCTTCGACATCGACACCCACCACGCCACCCTGGAGGGCACCGCGACCGTGCGGGGTGAGCTGGACCTGGCCGACGCCCTCGACCTCGACCACGCCCTGGCCACGGGTGCGCAGCAGCTCGCCGACCTCGGCTGCGAGGAGTCCCTCGACGTCCGCCGCGCCCTGGCCGCCGGCGCACTGGCCCGCGGCGACCTCATGCTCGCACCCGACACCACGGCCGTGAGCGTCCAGCCGGCCAGGAAGCAGCGGGAGCTGGTCGTCTACGTGCACCTCTCCGAGTCCGCGCTCGCCGGGGTGGAGAACACCCGCACCCACGTGCTGGTCTCGCAGGTCGAGGGCTGGTGCGCCACTGCCACCGGGCGGGTGACGATCCGTCCTGTGCTGGACTTGAACGAGCACATCGAGGTCCCCGGCTACACGCCCTCGAAGACCCTGCGCGAGCAGATCCTGGCGACCTACCCCACGTGTGTGTTCCCCGGCTGCAGTCGCCCCTCGCGGGGCTGCGACCTCGACCACGTCATCGCCTACGCCGAGGGCGGGCCGACGTGCAGCTGCAACCTGGTGCCCGAGTGCCGGTTCCACCACCGCTTGAAGACCCATGGCGGCTGGACCCTCCACAGGGTCGGCCACCGGCTGTTGGTGTGGACCAGCCCCCACGGCCGGACCTACACCCGACATACCTGACCCACCCGACCCCGCCGGCCACGGCCGACGGGGCCACACTCACGCCCCGGCGGTTCACGACGGCCAGGCCAGGTGGGAGTGAGTCGGCAGGAGGAATCCCGGGTCTGCAACGACGACCACAGCACAGCAACCACACGCCCACCTCGTGCCAAGCGCCGACGACGACCACCCTCGGGTGACCACAGCGAACGATGACCACGCTCCCTCGTTGTTCAACCACGACGACCCGAGACGACCCGCAGGCCGACGTACGGTCGCGCCCTGCCGACGCTGCGGAGGCCTCGACAAGCTCGACCACCGGCACCACCAGTGATCGAGCAGCCGCGGCAACCAGGACCACAGCGAGCGCGTCCTAGGGGCATGAAGGCCGTCCTCGGGATCCTCGTCGCGGCTGCGCTGCTCACCGGGTGCGGCGACGCCCGCCCCACGGCCGCGGACCCCGATCCGGCGGCGGCCAGCACCCCGTCGAGCAGCGCACCGGCCGAGAACACCCGCCCCACCCCGACCGACGTACCGACCACTCCCCCGGTGGCGCCGTCGTCGCCGGGCGAGATCATCCCCGACGACTTCCCCCTTCTGAGCGGCCTCCCCGACGACCGGGAGGCTGAGCCCGGCATGGGCCGGCGGGGGCCCAACCGCACCATGGAGCCGATCGTCCCCGACGCTTGCGGCGACCGCGCCCCGCTCCCCGCGCACACCGACCGGCTGCGGGCGGCATGGACCAACCCCGAGGACGGCCGGGACCGCGAGCTGGTGACCTTCGCGAGCGTCGACGAGGCCCAGGCGTACGCCGTGCGGGTGCTCGACCTCTTCCGCACCTGCCCCGTGCAGACCACGTCAGCGGAGACCGAGGAGACCCGTCACGCGCGCGTGTTCGACAGCGACCTCGGCGACTTCGCCGGGGCGGCCTCGACGCTGTACCAGCTGCACGGCTTCCGGGCACCCGGTCTGACGACCTGGTACGTCGTGCGTGTCGGCGCAGCAGTGCTGCTGTCGGTCACGTACGACGAGGGCGGTGCCGGCGCCGACCCAGCGCAGCAGGCCGCCGACCAGCGTCGTCGAGACGCGGACGCGCTCGATGGGGTCATCGAGGCGATGGCCAGCCTCCCGGCGCCAGAGCATGTCCGTGAGCCGGCGTTCGGGCCCGACGGCTTCGGTCGAATCGCCCTTGGCCTGCCGCGGGCCGAGCTGCTCGCCGTCCCGGGCGTTCGGATCACCGGTGACAACGGCGTGTGCGAGGACTTCGAGGCCCCGGGCGTCATCGGCCACCTGCAGCCCGGCCGCGGCGTCGCGGTGCTCTCCATCAGCGGCGACGCGGAGACGCCCGCCGGCATCCACCTGGGTTCCACCGTCGCCCAGGTGCGCGTGGCCTACCCGGACGGCACCGAGGACGGCCCGTGGCTCTACGCGCCGCCGTACCGGTTCGAGTTCGGCGCCGATGATCGCGCGATCAGCGTCATGCTGCTCCACGACGGCCAGCGCTGCGGGAGCTGACACCCAGGCGTGGCGTGGGCCCCGGGCAACTGCCCGGGGCCCTCGTCGTACGCATGGAGATGCGGTGGCTCAAAGCGAGCGCAGCACCTCACGCATCAGCTCGGCGGTCTCGGACGGCGTCTTGCCGACCTTGACGCCGACGGCCTCGAGGGCCTCCTTCTTCGCCTGCGCGGTGCCCGAGGAGCCGGAGACGATGGCGCCGGCGTGGCCCATGGTCTTGCCCTCCGGGGCGGTGAAGCCCGCGACATAGCCGACGACCGGCTTGGTCACGTGCTCCTTGATGTACGCCGCCGCCCGCTCCTCGGCGTCGCCGCCGATCTCGCCGATCATCACGATCGCCTTGGTGTCCGGGTCGGCCTCGAACGCCGCGAGGGCGTCGATGTGGGTGGTGCCGATGATCGGGTCACCCCCGATGCCGATGGCGGTGGTGAACCCGTGGTCACGCAGCTCGTACATCATCTGGTAGGTCAGCGTGCCCGACTTCGACACCAGGCCGACCGGGCCGGTGCCCGCGATCGTGGCCGGCGTGATGCCGGCCAGCGACTCGCCCGGCGTGATGATCCCGGGGCAGTTGGGCCCGATCATCCGGGTGCCGGCCGTGTTGGCGTCGCTGTGCAGGTAGGCGAAGACCTCGGCCGTGTCCTGGACGGGCACACCCTCGGTGATGACCACCAGCAGGCCGATGCCCGCGTCGATGGCCTCGATGCAGGCGTCCTTGGTGAACGCCGGCGGCACGAAGACCACCGACACGTCGGCGCCGGTCTCGGCCATCGCGTCCTTGACCGTGCCGAAGACCGGCAGGTCCTTGCCGCCCAGCTCCACGGAGGTGCCGGCCTTGCGGGCGTTCACGCCGCCGACGATGTTGGATCCCGACTCGACCATGAGGGTGGTGTGCTTGGAGCCCATGCCACCGGTCATGCCCTGGACGATGATCTTGGAGTCCTTGTTGAGGTAGATCGACATTCTTCTGGTCTCCAGTCTCAGGCGTTCGCGAGCTCGGCGGCCTTGTCGGCCGCGCCGTCCATGGTGTCGGCCATGGTCACGAGGGGATGGGCTGCCTCGGTGAGGATGCGACGACCCTCGTCGACGTTGTTGCCGTCGAGACGTACGACGAGCGGCTTGGTCGCGTCGTCACCGAGGATCTCCAGCGCGCCCACGATGCCGTTGGCGACCTCGTCGCAGGCGGTGATGCCGCCGAAGACGTTCACGAACACCGCCTTGACCTGCTCGTCGCCGAGGATCACGTGCAGGCCGTCGGCCATCACCTGGGCGTTGGCGCCGCCACCGATGTCGAGGAAGTTGGCGGGCTTGACCCCGCCGTGCTTCTCCCCGGCGTACGCGACCACGTCGAGCGTGGACATGACGAGTCCGGCGCCGTTGCCGATGATGCCGACCGAGCCGTCGAGCTTCACGTAGTTGAGGCCCTTGTCCTTGGCCTGCGCCTCGAGCGGGTCCTCCTCGTCGCGGATCACGAAGGCCTGGTGGTCCTCGTGCCGGAACTCGGCGTTCTCGTCGAGCGACACCTTGCCGTCGAGCGCCTCGAGCTTGTCCCCGGCGAGCCGCGCGAGCGGGTTCACCTCGACCAGCGTGGCGTCCTCCTCCACGAACACCTTCCACAGCGCGAGCACCATCTGCACGGCCTGGTCGGTGAGCGCCTCGGGGAACTTGGCGTCGGCCACGATCTCGCGCGCCTTGGCCTCGTCGACGCCGGTCCCGGCGTCGATCGGGATCTGTCGCACCGCGTCGGGGTTGGTCTTGGCGACCTCCTCGATCTCCACACCACCCTCGACGCTGGCGATGCAGAGGTACTTGCGGTTGGCCCGGTCGAGCAGGAAGGAGAAGTAGTACTCCTCCTCGATGCTGGCGGCGGGGGCGATCAGGACCCGGTTGACCCGGAGCCCCTTGATCTCCATCCCCAAGATCGCCTCGGCGTGAGCGCGCGCCTCCTCAGGCGTCTTCGCGAGCTTGACCCCGCCCGCCTTGCCGCGGCCGCCGGCCTTGACCTGCGCCTTGACCACAACGACGCCGAGCTTCTCGGCCGCGGCCTGAGCCTCGTCCGGGGTGTTGGCGACGATGCCGAGGGTGACCGCTACGCCGTGCTTGGCGAAGAGCTCCTTCGCCTGGTACTCCATCAGATCCACTGATCCACCATGTTCCTCTTATCGGAGCGGGCGGACGTGCTTGACGTCCGCGCGCCGCTGGGATGTCGCTCGGGTGTCCTCGGGCACCCTAGTCCGCGCTCCGGCGTACGACGAGGCCCGGCGGACGTGACGCATGGCATATAGACCCGGGCACATAGGCCCGGGTCGAACGGGCAGGGGTCAGCCCGCGGCGCTGGTGGCGAAGTGCTCCGCCACCCAGCCGGTGATCTCACCGGTCGATGCGCCCGGGGTGAACACCTTCGCGACCCCGAGCTCCTCGAGCAGCGGGATGTCCTCCTCGGGGATGATCCCACCGCCGAAGATCACGATGTCGGAGGCGTCGCGCTCCGCGAGCAGCTCTGCCAGGCGCCGGAACAGCGTCATGTGTGCCCCGGAGAGCACCGAGAGTCCGATCAGGTCGGCGTCCTCCTGGATCGCGGTCTCCACGATCTGCTCCGGGGTCTGGTGCAAGCCGGTGTAGACGACCTCGTGCCCGGCGTCGCGCAGCGCTCGGGCGACGATCTTGGCGCCGCGGTCGTGCCCGTCGAGGCCGGGCTTCCCGACCACGATCCGGATCCGGGTCGCGCCCGCCACAGGGGGCGCCGAGGGTGTGGTCGAGGTCATGCTCGCAGGCTAACCCACGCTTGGAGTGAGCGTGACCCTGACCACGTCGGGGTCGGATTTCTGCGCGAACGGCCGCATGTACCCGACTTTCCGGCCGATGATTCCTCCGAAGGTTTCTCGCGCCCGTGATCTTTCCGTTACAGTCGGGCGTCGCCGTCTGAACCCCGAGCAGCGGAGAACGAATCTATGGGCAACCACCGAGCGGAACGTCGCGGCTCCAGCCGCCGTCCCTCGGACCTCGCGACCCCGATCGAGGTCGCCGCCCCGGCACCCGTCGCGGGACCTGTCGCCGGCAAGCGCCGGGCCGTCAAGCCAGCCAGGTCCGCGAAGCCGGAGCGCACGGGTCGAGCCGCCAGGACGATCGCCGAGGTCACCTCCTCCCCCGCCGCCGAGCCGGCCGCCCCCGGCCGCCGGGCCAACCGCCACACGGCCCCCCGCGGGCCGTTGTTTCGCGGCCTCCCCTCACCGCCGATCCTGATCGGCGTCGCCGCGCTGGCGATCTCCGCCGGTGGCGCGATCACGGCGGCCAACGGCGGCCTCGGTGAGCAGAGCCCCCGCTTCAGCCAGGCCAGCGCGCTCAGCGGCGCCAGCGACGTCTCGAGCGTCAACATGCTCGACCGCAGCACCGTCAGCCGCGACTCCCGCCGCGACGCACTCGACGACCAGGCCGACGCCAAGCTGGTCGCCGCGGCCGAGGACCAGGCCCGCCAGCGCGACGCCGCCCTGCTGAAGCTCCGGCAGTCCGCTCAGCACTACTCCGACAAGCTCCAGCTCAACCAGTGGGTGCTCCCGGTCTCCGGCTACCACCTGACGGCGGGCTTCGGCGAGTACAGCGGCCTGTGGTCGCATTACCACACCGGCCTGGACTTCGCGGCCCCCAGCGGCACCCCCATCGTCGCGGTCGCCAACGGCGTGGTCACCTCGGTCGGCTACGACGGCGCCTACGGCAACAAGACCGTGATCACCCTCGACGACGGCACCGAGCTGTGGTTCTGCCACCAGACCTCCTACGTCGTCAACGTCGGCCAGGAGGTCCACGCCGGCGAGCTCATCGGGTACGTCGGCTCCACGGGCAACGTCACCGGTCCGCACCTCCACCTCGAGGTCCGCCCCGGCGCCGGCGACCCGGTCGACCCCTACCAGGCGCTCGTGGCGCACGGGCTCCAGCCGTAGGGTTCGGACTCACCGACCACCGTCGGCGTTCGTCGCACCGGGTCTCGACACGCGGGTCGCGGCTTCGCAGGCTCGGCCGCGCCGCTCGCCCGACCACCATCAGAAGCTGTGCTGCGGGCTTCGCCCGATCACCGTCGGCGCTCGTCTCACCGGGTCTCGACACGCGGGTCGCGGCTTCGCAGGCTCAGCCGCGCCGCTCGCTCGACCACCATCAGAAGCTGTGCTGCGGGCTTCGCCCGATCACAGCTTCTCCACGGGCGCGTAGCGCAGCAGGAGCCGCTTGACGCCCTCGGAGCCGAAGTCGATGGAGGCGACGGCCTTCTCGGCGACCCCCTCGAGCGCGACCACGGTGCCCAGGCCGAACGAGTCGTGGAGCACCCGGTCCCCGGGCTCGAGGCTGGGGATCTCGCGGGCCGGCTTGGCCCGGGCGGCGGCGTCGGCGCGCACCGCGGCCGCGGAGAAGTTGCGTCGACCGGCAGCCGTCGGGGCACCCATGCGGGCCGCCGAGCCCTGGGCGAGGTCGGGACGTCCCCACCGGGTCTGGGCGGCCTCGGTGCGCCGCCAGTCGACCAGGTCGACAGGTAGCTCGTCGAGGAAGCGGGATCCGGGGTTGTGGGACGGCGCGCCCCAGGCCGAGCGGACCACCGCGCGGGAGATGTAGAGGCGCTCGCGGGCCCGGGTGACCCCGACGTACGCCAGCCGGCGCTCCTCCTCCAGCTCCGGCTGGTCACCCAGCGACCGGGCATGGGGGAACACGCCGTCCTCGAGCCCGGTCAGGAACACCACGGGGAACTCCAGACCCTTCGCGGTGTGCAGCGTCATCAGCGTGACGACACCGGAGTCGTCGGGGTCGTCGTCGGGGATCTGGTCGGCGTCGGCGACCAGTGCCACCCGCTCGAGGAAGTCCCCCAGGCCCGGGCTCAGCGTGCCCGCATCGACGTCCGCCGGGTCGGCGGAGGGGCCCGAGACGGGGTCGTCGGCGAACTCACGCGCGACCGCGACCAGCTCGGCGAGGTTCTCCAGCCGGGTCTCGTCCTGCGGGTCGTCGCTCTCCTCGAGCGAGGTCAGGTAGCCCGAGCGGGCGAGGGTGGTCTCCAGCACCACGTCGGGTCGCTCTCCGGCGTCGACCATCGACTGCAGCTCCTCGATCATCGCCACGAACCCCTGGATCGCGGTGAGCGACCGGGTGGCGAGCCCCGGGGCGTCCTGCGCGCGGCGCAGCGCCTCCCAGAACGTCGTACGGTCGCGCTCGGCGAGCGCGTTGACACACGCGACCGCCCGGTCGCCGATGCCGCGCTTGGGCGTGTTGAGGATGCGTCGCAGCGAGACCTGGTCGGCGGGGTTGACCAGCAGCCGGAGGTAGGCGAGGGCGTCGCGGACCTCGCGGCGCTCGTAGAACCGGACGCCCCCGACGACCTTGTAGGGCATGCCGAGCCGGATGAAGATCTCCTCGAAGACCCGGGACTGGGCGTTGGTGCGGTAGAAGACGGCGACGTCGCCCGGCCGGAAGGCCTTGGCGTCGGTGAGCCGGTCGATCTCCTCGGAGACGAAGCGCGCCTCGTCGTGCTCGTCGTCAGCGACGTAGCCGACGATCCGCTCGCCGTCGCCGGCATCGGACCACAGCCGCTTGGGCTTGCGGCCCTGGTTGTGGCCGATCACGGAGTTGGCAGCGGTGAGGATGGTCTGGGTGGAGCGGTAGTTCTGCTCGAGCAGGATCGAGGTGGCGTTGGGGAAGTCCTGCTCGAAGTCGAGGATGTTGCGGATGTTGGCACCGCGGAAGGCATAGATCGACTGGTCGGCGTCGCCGACGACCATCAGCTCGGCGGGCGCCACGCGCTCCGTCGAGGGGTCGAGCTCCTCCAGCTGGTCGGCGCAGAGCTGGTGGATGAAGGCGTACTGCGCGTGGTTGGTGTCTTGGTACTCGTCGACCAGGACGTGCCGGAACCGCCGGCGGTAGGTCTCCCGCACCTCGGGGAACGTCTGGAAGAGGTGCACGGTCAGCATGATCAGGTCGTCGAAGTCGAGCGCGTTGGCCTCGCGCAGCCGCCGCTGGTAGAGGGTGTACGCCGCGGCGTAGGTCTCCTCCAGGTGGTTGCGAGCGTCCTTGGTCGCCTCCTCGGCATCGCGCAGCTCGTTCTTGTGGTTGGACACCCAGTGCAGCAGCGCGCCCGGCTGGTAGCGCTTGGGGTCCAGGTCGAGGTCGTTGCAGACCAGCGTCATCAGGCGCTTCTGGTCGGCGCTGTCGTAGATCGAGAAGTTGGACTTGTAGCCCAGGCCGACGTTCTCGAACGCCGTGATCTCCTTGCGGAGGATGCGCACGCAGGCGGAGTGGAACGTGGAGACCCACATGATCCGGGCGCGCCGGCCCACGAGGTCCTCGACCCGCTCCTTCATCTCCGCGGCAGCCTTGTTGGTGAACGTGATCGCCAGCACCGAGCCGGGGTGCGCCTTGCGCTCCGAGATCAGCCAGGCGATGCGCCGGGTGAGCACCCGGGTCTTGCCCGAGCCCGCGCCGGCGACGACCAGCAAGGGGGCGCCCTCGTGCACCACGGCGGCGCGCTGGGGGTCGTTGAGGCCCTCCAGCAGCTCCTCGCGCGAGGGGCCGCGCCGGGTCGGCTCGGGCCCGTCCGGGGTGGCTGGGGCGGGCATGCCGGGCAGGGGGATCGAGATGCTCATGCTGGACGCCAGCCTACGTGGCCCCACCCCCCGGCCACCCGGGTGTCGTCGGTCAGCCGAACACGGTTACGATCGACAGCGTCCCGCTCCCGTAGCCGGAGATCTCCAGGGTGACGTCCTCCCGGACGCCGGGCGTCGCGACATACGACGCGATCTGGGGCGGCAGGGGGTCGTGCGGGGCAAAGGTGGCCGAGAGCCGCTGGTGCACCCCAGCGCACTCGCCGATCGGCGCCGCGAGCACGTTGAGGATCTCCGAGACGTTCTCGAACAGGTTGTCGGGCAGGACCTTGTCCTCGACCGCCGCCTCCGCGCCACCCTTGGGGATCAGCGCGAGCGCGGCACCGGCGTACGCCGCCAACGGCAGGTCCATCGCCGCAACGAACGCCAGCTGGTGCTGGGGATCGATGTAGGTGGCCACGACCGGACGCGGGGGGTCCAGGCTGATGGGGGTTCCGTCACCGACGGAGACGTCGCGGCCGAGCAGGCCCTCGAAGACGTCCTTGATCAGCTTGCGGTCCGGCAGACTCATGATCTCCTCCTCAGCCGAGCATGCCGACGAGCGCGGACTCGAAGTGCTCGGGGGTGAACGGCTTCGCGATGAGGAACAGCGCGCCCGCCGCCTGGGCGGCCTCGCGCATCTCCTCGGATCCTTCGGACGTGACGAAACCGAAGGGCACCGCGTTGCCGCTGCCGCGCAGGTCGCGCAGCAGCTCGATGCCCGTCTTGTTGGGCATGTTCCAGTCCGACAGCACCAGGTCGGGGCGCTCCGTCGCGACCTTGTCCAGCGCGTCCGCGCCGTCTGTGGCCTCCACGAAGTCGTGGTGCCCGAAGCCGGCCTGACGCAGCGTGCGCAGCACGATCTGACGCATGACGCGACTGTCGTCGGCGATGATGATCTTCATGATCGAGTCCTCTCTTCGGTCGTAGGTGGTCGAGGTTCAGAGGTCCGCGGCGTCCGGCACGATCTGCACGTAGACCGGGGCACCGCGCCAGGACACGACGAGGCTCTCCTCCGTCGACGGCGGCGAGGCGCTCGCGCGGACACCGGGCAGGCCGAGCGTCATGGCACCGTCGATGGCACCCTTCACACTGCCACCCACGACGTTGAGGACCTCACCGACCGCGTCGTGGACGTCGAGCTCGTCGACGGCCTCGTCCGGTCCCATGCCCAGCAGCGCTCCCGCGATCTGGGCGGCGACGTCACTGTCGCAGGTCAGGAGCAGCCGGCCGTTCCAGCCGCCGCGGATCTCGATGTGCGCCTGGATCCCGGTCTCGAACTCCGCCGGGACGTCGGCGGGCCACGGGTCGGCGGCCTCGAAGAGCATCGAGCCCCAGACCTGCTCGACCGCCGCGTGGACGAGCGCCTGGTCCGGCGCGCTGTAGAGGGTCATGAGTGATCTCCTACGGGAGTCGGGAGGAGCCCGAGCAGGTCGAGCTTCTCCACGAGGGCGTCGCCGGTGAACGGCTTGATGAGGTACTCGTGGGCACCGGCTGCCAGCGCACGCACGATCCGGTCCTGCTCGCTCTCGGTGGTGACCATCATCAAGGTGATGGACCGCCACTCGACCTGCTTGCGGACCTGGCTGATGAACGTGAGTCCGTCCATCACGGGCATGTTCCAGTCCACGCACGCGAGGACGGGGAGGTCGCCGTCCACGGAAGCGAGGACGTCGAGCGCCTCCTGGCCGTCGCCGGCCTCGAGGATCTCGAACCCCGCATCGCCCAGGATGCGGCCGACGATCCTCCGCATCGCGCGTGAGTCGTCAACGATCAAGGCACGCATGTGCGTTGTTCCTCTCTGATCCGGTACACGGAGGACCGTCCGGCCGGTACCCGTTCCCAGGCGTCGTCGACGCCCATGGTCATCTCCGCCGCCCCCAGGAAGAGGTGGCCGTCAGGTGCCAACACCTGGCGGACTCGGCGCAGGATGTCTCGCTTGGTGGCGAGGTCGAAGTAGATGAGCACGTTGCGCAGGAAGACCACGTCGAACTTCCCCATCGCAGGGAACGGGCGCATCAGGTTGAGCTGACGGAACTGCACCTGGGCCGCGAGCGCCGGGCTGATCCGCCACCCGAGGCCGACCCGCTCGAAGTGCCGGACGAGCGTCGTCGCCGGCAGCCCGCGGTTGACCTCGAGCTGGGAGTACTCCCCCTTGCGGGCCCGTTCGAGCATCTCCAGGGAGAGGTCGGTGGCCAGCATGTCGATCTTCCAGCCCGCGACCTCCGGGGTGTCCTGCGCGGTCATCAGGATGCTGTAGGGCTCCTGCCCGCTCGAGCACGCGGCCGCCCAGATCCGGATCTCCCGCTTGCTGCGGGTCTTGGCCAGGGCCGGGAGGACCGACTGGCGCAGCGCGGTGAACGGGTCGGTGTCGCGAAACCACGACGTCTCGTTGGTGGTCAGCGCCTCGACGACCAGCCGCATCGCGGCCGGGTTGCGCCGCACCGCGAGCTCGGCGACGAACGCGTCGACGTCCTTGTGGCCGCCCTGGCGGGCCAGGGGCACCAGTCGCGACTCGACCAGGTACTCCTTCCCTGGTTCCAGCACGATGGCGCTCTCCGCCCGCACGAGCTCGCGGACGAAGGTGAAGGCCTCGTGGCCGATGGTCATGTGAGTGCTCCAGCCGAGACGAGTGACGGACGTTGACGGGCGAGCCGGCGCAGGATCTCCGGACCGAGTTCGAGCAGGGGCAGCACGCGCTCGGCGAGGCCGGCGGTCGCGACGGCGCCCGGCATCCCCCAGACGACTGAGGTGGCCTGGTCCTGCGCCAGGATGCTGCCGCCCTTGTCGACGATCACCCGCGCCCCCTTGCAGCCGTCGGACCCCATCCCGGTCAGCACGACGCCGAGGACGGCAGGTCCGACGGCGGCGACGGCGCTGCGGAACAGCACGTCGACGGCCGGTCGGCAGTAGTTCTCGGGCGGCGCCTGGGTGAGGCGGGTCCGCAGGCCGTCGGCGTGCGGCACGACCTCGAGGTGGAAGTCTCCGGGCGCGATCGCGACCGTGCCCGGTCGCAGCGGTACGCCGTTCTCGGCCTCCACGACCTCGAACGGGAGCTGACGGTCGAGCCGGCCCGCGAACTGCTTGGTGAACAGCGGGGGCATGTGCTGGACGATGGCGACCGGCACCGCGAGCGGCGGCAACGTGTGCAGGAGCGCGCTGAGCGCCTCGGGGCCACCGGTGGAGCTGCCGATGACCAGCAGCCGGTAGCCCCCGAGCGGAGGCGTCGCGGCGGCGTGCAGCTGGACGGCCGCTGTCGGGGCGACCGTGAGGCCGGCGGGATGAGGCGAGATGCCGACACGGGGAACGAGTGACTTGATCCGTGGGATCAGTGCCTCGCGGACCTGCTCCATCGAGCGTCCCACGCTGCCGACGTTCGCTGGCTTGGGCACGTAGTCGGAGGCACCTGCCGAGAGCGCTTCCAGGGTTGCGACGGCACCGCGCTCGGTCAGCGTGCTGAACATGATGATCGGCACCTTGCTGCCGGTCGCGCGGATGGCGCGGACCGCCTCGATGCCGTTCATCTCGGGCATCTCGATGTCCATGGTGACGATGTCCGGCTTGAGCTGGGCGACCTTCTGCACCGCGGCGCGCCCGTTGACCGCGGTCCCGATGACCTCGATGTCGCGGTCGGCCGCGAGGAGGTCGGACACGAGCTTGCGGATGACCACGGAGTCGTCGACCACAAGCACCCTGATACCGGGCATGGGCGTCTCCTCCTTCTGTCCCCCGGGCGGCGGACGTAGTGACCATCGGCGGCACCCGAGGAGACCTAAGGGATGCGGGTCGAGGTTGTGTGGACCGGTCTGCACCGGCCGGGATCACACTCCGGTCAGCGGGCCGGCGAGGGGTCCGTCACCGTAGACCAGGCGCCACGGACGCAGCAGGACGGCCGCCGTCGTGGAGGGCAGGAGGTCGGCGATGACGACGGCCTGGAGGACACCGGAGACGGCGTTCCACACGCCGTACGCCGCGTCGCGGGGCGTCAGGCCCGCGAGCTGGAAGGCGATCACCCCGGCGAGCTGGGCGTCGCAGGACAGGCGCAGCCGGTCGGCCATCGAGACCGCCCAGCTCGCCTGGTGCATGGCGGGCGCCCACTCGGCGGTGCGCACCCGCTGTTCGTCGACGACCCGACGCCACGCGGTCCGGATCGTCTCGTCGCTGTCGGCGAGCCGGTCGAGCACCCGGTCGAGCTGTGCCATGCCGGTCGAGGCGGTCTCGTCGCGGGTCGGCAGGTCGGCTCGGAGGTACGGCGCGACCATGGCCCGGCGTACGCCGGAGTCCAGACGGTCTCCGAGGAAGCCACTGACTGCGGCGTCGGCGAGCACGTCCGCCGCTGCGGAGGCCGTCGGATCCTGGACGGCCATCGGGCCGCTGTGCAGCCAGGTCCAGTCCAGCACGTCGTGGCGCAGGAAGTGGTCCACCGCGTGGGTGTCACCCAGCAGGCTGTTCTCGAGCCGCCGCAACAAGGTGGAGGCGCCCGTGGTGACGGCCTCCTCGACGGCGTCGGCCGCCAACGGGAGCATGGTCCGGACCGTGGCGGCTCGTGCGTCGGCCCGCGCGGTGGCCCGCAGCCAGGGGCCGCGGGCCACGCCTCCCGGATGCTGGGCGGCGAGCCGGTCCAGGTCCGGGCCGTCGGCGGTCAACGCGGTTCGCAGCACCGCCGCGGCCTGTCGACCGCGCCCGAGCCGGGCGAGGTCGAAGCCCACCGCATGCGCGCCCACGAGGGAGTACGGCACCGGCCCCTCCCCCCTCGTTCAGCAGTGGCGGACCGGATCAGGCCGTGAAGCCCGAGACGGCCGTGCGCAGGTCCGATGCCATTCTGGCAAGGTCGTCAACCGCTGTCCTGGTTTGGGCCAATGCTTGCGTCGTCGAATCGGCAGCTGCGGAGACACCGGAGATGTTGGTCGCGATCTCACCCGAACCCGTCGAGGCCTCCGCCACGTTGCGCGACATCTCGTTCGTCGTCGCCGTCTGCTCCTCCACCGCCGAAGCAATCGTCAACTGATAGTCGTTGATCGAGGTGATGATCGCCGCGATCTCACCGATCGCACCCACCGCACCACCCGTATCAGCCTGGATCGCCTCCACCCGCCGAGCAATGTCCTCCGTCGCCCGCGCCGTCTCCTGCGCCAGCTCCTTCACCTCGTTCGCCACCACCGCAAAACCCTTGCCCGCCTCACCAGCACGAGCCGCCTCGATCGTCGCGTTGAGAGCAAGCAGGTTGGTCTGCTCCGCGATCGAGGTGATCACCTTCACCACATTCCCGATCTCCTGAGACGACGCACCCAACTTCCCCACCGTCTCGTTGGTCACCTCCACCATCGACACCGCCTGCGAAGCCACCCGCGCCGCCTCATTCGCCGAATGCGCAATCTCCCGGATCGAAGCACCCATCTCCTCCGAACCCGCAGCCACCGTCTGCACGTTCCGCGACACCTCCTCCGCAGCACCCGAGACCACACCCGCCTGCACCGACGTCTCCTCAGCACCCGCAGCAATCTGCTGCGACGACGCCGACAACTCCTCCGACGCAGCCGCCACCGCATCCGCCGAGGCGATCACGGAGGTGAGCAGCTGTCGCAGAGCGGCCGTGGCCCGGTCCATGCTGGCGGCCATCTGGCCGACCTCGTCATCGGAGTCGACCTCGGCCCGCTGGGTCAGGTCACCCTCGGCGAGCGCGTCCGCGACACGCTTGACCCGGGCGACGCCGCCCGCGACGGATCGGGCGATGATCCAGCCCAGTCCGAGCGAGAGGACCACGCCGACCACGAGCAGCGCGATCGCGAGGAACCGGCTGCTGCTGTAGGCGGTGTGGGTGTCCTTGGCGCCCTGGGCGGCGAGGTCCGACTCGATCTTCTCGAGGGCCAGGATGTCCTCGTTCATCTTGTCGGTGAACGGCTTCATCTGCTCGGTGTTGGCCGTCGCCCAGCCGGCGTAGTCGCTCGCGAGCGCGAGCGGCTCCATCACGGTGTGCTGCCCGTCGACGTAGTCGGCGACGGTGCCCTCGAGCTCCTCGACGAGGGCGCGCTGGTCCGCGTCGAGCGTGCCGCTCTTGATCGACGCGATCGCAGCCTCGAAGGCCGAGTGTGCCTCCTCGAGAGCGTCGTACGCCGCCTTGGTGTCCGCCGGGGATCCGGCGATGAGCGCGTCCCGCGACTTCAGGCGCATGTCGTACAGCGCGGTGTGCACGGCCGCGGTGTCCCGGATGCCCTGGACGTTGTCCGTGTACATCACGTCGGTGCGGTTCGCGGACGCGGACAGGGAGCTGAGGCCGACGACGCCGACCGTGACGGCGACGAGGGTGGCGATGCCGACCGCGGCGAGCACCTTGACCCGAAGGCCGAGGTTGCGGAACCAGCGCAGGGCAGAGCGAGGCGATGACGAGGACATGGGTGCTCCTGATGAGAGGGGTTGACCCGAGAGGGGTTGACCCGAGAGGGGTTGACCCGAGCGGCGTTGACCTGAGCGGGCATGAACTGAGGGGTTTGGCCTCAGGGGGTACTTGCCGAGATTGTCGGCCGAGATTGTCGGCCGAGATTGTCGGCCGAGAGAGCGTCGGCCGAGGGCCGTGGACCGAGCTCAGCGCCGGAAGCGCGAGACCTCGGAGCGCAGGTCGTGGGACATCCGCGCCAGCTCCTGGATCGCGGTCAACGTCTGGTTCACCGCCTGCGTCGTGGTGTCAGCAGCAGCAGCCACACCGGAGATGTTGGTCGCGATCTCACCCGAACCCGTCGAGGCCTCCGCCACGTTGCGCGACATCTCGTTCGTCGTCGCCGTCTGCTCCTCCACCGCCGAAGCAATCGTCAACTGATAGTCGTTGATCGAGGTGATGATCGCCGCGATCTCACCGATCGCACCCACCGCACCACCCGTATCAGCCTGGATCGCCTCCACCCGCCGAGCAATGTCCTCCGTCGCCCGCGCCGTCTCCTGCGCCAGCTCCTTCACCTCGTTCGCCACCACCGCAAAACCCTTGCCCGCCTCACCAGCACGAGCCGCCTCGATCGTCGCGTTGAGAGCAAGCAGGTTGGTCTGCTCCGCGATCGAGGTGATCACCTTCACCACATTCCCGATCTCCTGAGACGACGCACCCAACTTCCCCACCGTCTCGTTGGTCACCTCCACCATCGACACCGCCTGCGAAGCCACCCGCGCCGCCTCATTCGCCGAATGCGCAATCTCCCGGATCGAAGCACCCATCTCCTCCGAACCCGCAGCCACCGTCTGCACGTTCCGCGACACCTCCTCCGCAGCACCCGAGACCACACCCGCCTGCACCGACGTCTCCTCAGCACCCGCAGCAATCTGCTGCGACGACGCCGACAACTCCTCCGACGCAGCCGCCACCGCATCCGCCGAACCCACGACGAGGCCGATGACGCCGCCGACGGACTCGATGGAAGCGTTGAGAGCGCGCTCGAGCTCGCCGAGCTCGGCGGAAGACTTCTCCTCGGCGCGCTGTGTCAGGTCGCCGTCGGCGAACCCGCGCAGCACGTCGATGCTGCTGCGCAGCGGACGCGTGATGGAGCGAGCGATCAGGTAGGCGAGGACCATCAGGGTCAGGACACCGATCGCGCCCGCGACGAGGAACAGCTGGATCGCGCCCGAGCGGTCCGAGTTCGCCTTGTCCTCCTCGGCCTGCGCCGCCTTCTCGATCTGGTCGATGGTGCCACCGAGCAGCTCGTCCATCTGGTCGTTGGCCGCCTGGATGTCGTCGGCCTTGGCGCGCATCGCGACCTGGTTCTTGATCGCGGCATCGACGAACGTCGCGATCGCGGTCTCGTACTGGGTCCAGGCGCCGTTGAACGCGGCGGACTGCTCTGACGTGGCATCGAGCCCGACGGCCTGGAGCTGAGTCATCAGCTCGTCGACCGTCCCGACGTCGTCCTGGACGTCCTGGGCGATGCTGGCGTTGTCGGCGTACGTGATCGACTTGAGAGCGTCGACCTTGAGCTCGCTCGACCGGGTGTCGAGCGCGTGCAGGATCGAACGCGCGTCCTCGTACTTGGCCAGGCTCTTGGCGTCGCTGTCCGTGTTGCGCAACCCGGTGAGGGCAACGCCGCCGACGGCAACGGTGGTGATCACCCCGATCGCAGCGATCGCGGTCAGGCGGCGGCCGACGGTCCAGGTGATCGGTGACTTCATGATGGTGCCTTCTCTGTATGCAGGTGACGCAGGGGGAGGTCAGGCCGCGACAGCGCGGTCGACATCGAGGGCCAGCAGCAGCTGGTCCTCCAACTTGTAGGCCCCGAGAAGGAGGTCGCGCGAGACGCCGGTCAACGTGTCCGGCGGAGATTCGAACTGGTCCGCGTCGACGTCGACGACCGACCCGATCGTGTCGACGAGGAGCGCGATCGGCTCACCGGCGACGCGGATGACCACGAGCATCGGCTCGGTGTCGACGTCGCGTGCCGGCATGTCGAGCAGCGCCCGGAGGTCGATCGCGCTGAGCACCTGCCCACGCAGGTTGATCAGGCCGGCGAGCGTGCGCGGCGACAGCGGGATCCGCGTTCGCGTCTGCCCTCGCAGGACTTCCTGGACCGCCCCGACGTCGACACCGTAGAGATGTCCGTCGAGGGTGAAGGTCACCATCCGGGTGCTCACACCGCCTCCTGGAGCTCGTCGCGGAGGTCGAGGTCGACCTCCGGATCGGAGTAGAACTTCGGGTCGGCCGCGAGGATCGCGGCGCGTACGTCGAGGACCTCCACGATCCGGTCACGGATCAGCGTGGAGCCGACCAGACCGTGGTCGTCGATGTCGCTGTGGACCTCGGTCTCCTCGTCGACGATGTCGATGATCTCGTCGACGACGATCGCGACGCTGCGCGAGCCGGCCGAGTAGACGACGACCACCAGGTCGTCGCCGACGCGCTCGCTCATCGCACCGAGGTGCCGGTCGAGCCGCAGCAGCGGCAGGATCGCGCCGCGGTACTGGACGACCTCGCGGCTGCCCACCACCTCGACGGAGCTGGCCGCGACGTTCTCGAGCCGGGTGACCGAGGACAGCGGGATCGCCACGCGGCGACCGCCGCCGATGCCGGCCACGAGCATCCGCAGGTGCTCCCCGGAGATGCGCTGCTCCTTCGCGGTGGCGTCTCCGGCACCGCGTTCGAGCGCCTCGGCGGTGAGTGCGCGGCGTGCCAGGGCCTGGACGTCGAGGATCAGGGCCACGCGGCCGTCACCGAGGATGGTGGCGCCGGAGTAGGTGCCCAGCGACTTCAGGCGCGAGGTCAGCGGCTTGACGACGATCTCCTCGGTGTTGAGGACCCGGTCGATCACGAGGCCGAAGCGCTTGCCCTCGGCCTGCAGCACGGCGATCAGCACGTGCCCGTCGGACCGCTCGGACTCGACACCCAGCACGTCGGTCAACCGGACCAGCGGGAGCAGTGCCCCACGCAGGCGGTAGACCGAGGCGCCGTTGACGTCCTCGACGGCACTTGCCGCACGGTCGGCGTCCAGAGCGACGAGCTCCAGCAGGCTGACCTGCGGGATCGCGTAGCGGTCGCCCGCGCACTCGACGGTGAGCGCCGGCACGATCGCCAGCGTCAACGGGATGCGCAGCCGGCAGGTGGTGCCGCGGCCGACGACCGACTCGACCTCGATGGTCCCGCCGATGCTCTCGATGTTGGTCTTCACCACGTCCATCCCGACACCTCGGCCGGAGACGTTGGTGACGGCCTGGGCGGTGGAGAACCCGGGCAGGAAGATCAGCTGGAGGATGTCGGCGGAGGACATCTGGGCGAGCTGCGCGGACGTGCGCAGACCGCTGGCCAGGGCCTTCTCGGCGATCCGCTCGGCGTCGATGCCCGTACCGTCGTCACAGACCTCGACGACGACCTGGCCGCCCTCGTGGTAGGCGCGCAGCGTGAGCACGCCCTCCGCGGGCTTGCCGGCGGCGATCCGGCCCTCGGGCGTCTCGAGGCCGTGGTCGACGGCGTTGCGGACGAGGTGGGTCAGCGGGTCCTTGACCGACTCCAGGAGCGAGCGGTCGAGCTCGGTCTCGCGGCCGACCATGGCCAGGGAGACGCTCTTCCCGCAGGCGGCGCCGAGGTCGCGGACGACGCGCGGCAGCTTGGACCAGAGGTGGTCGATCGGCTGCATCCGGGTCTTCATGACCCCTTCCTGCAGCTCGGTGGCGATCAGGTTGAGGCGCTGGGCGGAGCGCATCAGGTCGAGTCCGTCCTGCTCGCCGGCCTGCCGGACGATCTGGTTGCGGGTGAGCACCAGCTCGCCCACCAGGCGCATCAGCGTGTCGAGCAGCTCCACGTCCACGCGGATCGAGGAGTCCGCGACGTTGCGACGGGCGACGGGCTCATCGGTGCCCTCGGCCGCTGCGGGCCGGGCGGACGTCTTGGCGGGCGCGGGAGCCCGAACGGCGGGCGCGACGGCAGCAACGGGCTGCGGCGCCGGCTCGACGACGGGCTCGGGCTCAGCGGCCTCGGGCGCGGCGACGGCGGGCTCGGGGACCACCTCGGCGACGGCCTCGGGGAGGAGCTCGGCGATCGGCGTGGGCGCGGCCGCGTTGCCGTCGAGGACGGCCGTGATCCGCGCCACGACGTCCGCTACGTCGACATCACCCTCGGTGCCGTCGTCCTCGATCGAGGCGAGCAGCTCGCGGACCGTGTCGACCATGGCGAGCAGCGGGTCGGTCGTCTGCGGCGTCATCGACAGCTTGCCGTCGCGCAGGCGGGCGAGGAGGTTCTCCCCCACGTGCGTCACGGCCTCCAGCTTCCCGAACGCCAGGAACCCGCTGGTCCCCTTGATCGTGTGAATGGTCCGGAAGATGCTGCCCAGCAGGTCTCGGGAACCAGGTTCCCGCTCGAGCGCGACCAAGTCGCGGTCGAGCTGATCCAGGTTCTCGTGGCTTTCCACGAGGAACTCCTGGACGATCTCGTCGATCTCTTCCACCGTGTCGGCCTCTCGTCAGGTGACTACGAGGGCTTGATCGGCCCGCCGGTCACCGACCTGAGGCTGGTGCAGACATTTTGCTCGGCCTTCTACGATTGCGCTGAGGGGAGTACCTCGACCAAGCACCATCCGGTCAGTACGGCGGGCGCCACCGGCCGCCTCGGATGGTCACCTGCCAGCAGGTGAGGGAGACCTCGAGCATCGACTCGAGGAGCACCCATGCACACGCTCGACCTCTCTCCGCCGCAGCCGCTGGCCATCGACACCATCGGGACCCCAACGCTGTGGACCGTCACGATCGGTGCCGTCCTGGCGCTGCTGGTCCTGGACTTCGTCGCCACCCGGCGCCCGCACGAAGTCGGGATGCGTGAGGCGCTGGCCTGGTCGGCGTTCTACGTCGCTCTCCCCCTGGCCTTCGGTGGCTGGGTCTGGAGCCGGCACGGCGCCGACCGCGGCGTCGAGTACTACACCGGCTACCTGGTCGAGAAGACGCTCAGCGTGGACAACCTGTTCGTCTTCATGTTGTTGCTCGCGGCCTTCGCCGTGCCCGCCGCCCTCCAGCAGCGGGTCCTGCTCTACGGGATCGTGGGAGCGCTCGTGCTGCGGGGCGTCTTCATCGCGCTCGGCGCCGCCGCCCTGGCGGCGTTCGACTGGGTGTTCGCCGTCTTCGGTGTGGTGCTGCTGGCGACCGGGGTGAAGCTGCTGCGCGACGCGCTCACCGGAGGCATGCACGCACCGAAGGACGTGAGCCGGATGCGGTCCGTGCGCCTGCTTCGCCGGCTGATGCCGGTCACCGACGACTACGACGGTGCGCGCCTCACCAGCCGGGTGGGCGGCCGCCGAGCGCTCACGCCACTGGCCGTGGTGGTCGTGGCCGTCCTCGCCACCGACGTGGTCTTCGCGGTCGACTCGGTCCCCGCCGTCTACGGGATCACCGGCGACCCGTTCCTGGTCTTCGCCACCAACGCCTTCGCCCTGCTCGGCCTCCGCGCGCTCTACTTCGTGGTCCAGGGCGCGCTCAGCCGGCTGGTGCACCTCGGCTTCGGCCTGGCGGCGATCCTCGGGTTCATCGGCGTCAAGCTGGTGCTCCACTGGGCGCACCTGACCTGGCCGGGCGTGCCCGACGTACCGACGCCGGTCTCGCTGGGCGTGATCGTCGGCGTCCTGGCCCTCACGACCGCGACCAGCCTGGTCGCGACCCGCAGGAGGTGATCAGTTGTGCGCGGAGGCCCAGAACACGGCGACGCACATGTTGGCGACGGTCAGGGCGAGCAGCAGTGCCCAGAGGCCGTTGGCGATCCGCTCCTTGCGGAGGTTGGCCATCACCAGCACCAGGATCCCCAGGCCGATGACGCCCTTGACCGCGATCTTGGTGTTGTCGAGGTCGCCGTCGTCGGCCTGGATGACCCCGACGAGCAGCAGCCCGGCGACGAAGGCGGTGCCGGCACCGTCGCGCATCAGCGCGTTCACGGTCTTCTCGGGGCTGCGCGCCTGCACGAGCAGACCGCCCACCAATGCGGCGAACCCGAGCATGTGGACGACGAGCAGCAGGTGGCGCAGGATCTCCATGACAGAGCAGCCTAGAGGGAGCTCGGGCAGCGGTCAGGATCTGACCTCTTGGTGGGGCAAGGTCGCGCCATGGACGTCACCCCGACCAACACCGTCGTGCAGACCTGGATCACCACGCCTGACACCGGCGCCTTCCTGGAGTTCGTCACGAGGGTCTTCGGTGCGACCGAGCTCGCCCGCGTGCGGACGGAGGACGGCGGCGTGGGGCATGCGGAGTTCCGCATCGGGGACACGTGGCTGCTGGCTTTCGACGCCCGGCCCGACTGGCCACCGATGCCCGCCCTCCTCCGGGTCTGGGCCGACGACGCCGACGCCACGACGGCCACCGCCGTCGAGCTCGGCGCCCGGATCGTCACCCCGGTGTCCGACAACGCGTTCGGTCAGCGCGGCGGGCGGATCCGCGATCCGTGGGGGAACATCTGGTGGGTCACCCAGCGCGTCGAGGACATCGCGCCCGAGGTGATGATGCGACGGCTCTCCGAGCCTCGGTACGCCGAGTCGATGCGCGTGGCGCAGGAGACCTTCGACAGCGAGCTGACCGGGCGTCGGTCCGGGTGGTCGAGCAAGCCGGTGTTCTGACGGCCCTCGCGCCGCCGGCTGCTCGGAGGGCTCCTCAGAGCAGCCTGCGGTCCGAGGCCCAGCGGGTCAGCTCGTGGCGGGAGGAGAGCTGGAGCTTGCGCAGCACGCTCGACATGTGGGTCTCGACGGTCTTGATGGAGATGAACAGCTCCTTCGCGACCTCCTTGTAGGCGTAGCCGCGGGCGATCAGCCGCATCACCTCGCGCTCGCGCTCGGTGAGCCGGTCGAGGTCCTCGTCGACGGCGGCCACGTCGATCGACCCGGAGAACGCGTCGAGCACGAACCCGGCCAACCGCGGGGAGAACACCGCGTCTCCCTCAGAGACCCGGCCGATCGCCTGCACCAGCTCGGGCCCGGTGATGGTCTTGGTGACATAGCCGCGGGCGCCACCTCGGATCGTGCCGATCACGTCCTCGGCCGCGTCGCTCACCGAGAGCGCGAGGTAGCGGGTCTCGGGCGCGGCGCCCGACAGGGCCGTCCTCCGCATCACCTCGACTCCGCCCCCGCCGGGCAGGTGGACGTCGAGGAGCACCACGTCGGGCCGCTCGGCGGCCACCGCCGCGACCGCCTCGTCGACGTCGGCCGCCTCGGCCAGCACGCGCACCAGGCCGCGGCCGGCGGTCTCGAGCTCCGCGCGCACCCCGCGACGGAACATCGCGTGGTCGTCGACGATCACGATCGTCACCGGACCCGCCGCGCGGGGTGCCGGCTGCTGCTCACTCATCGTTCTCCTCCTGTCGCGGCTGCCGGGACAGGTGCAGCCGCACCTCGGTCCCCTCGCCGAGCACCGACCGGACCTCGGCCGTGCCTCCGTGACGCTGCATCCGGTCCACGATGCTGTGGCGGACGCCGTACCGGTCCGCGGGCACCGAGGCCGGGTCGAAGCCCGGCCCGCGGTCGCGGACGAAGACGTCGACGGCCGCGTCCGTGACCTCGGCATAGACGTCGACCTTGCCGGTGCCCGCGTGCTTGGCGGCGTTGGTGATCGCCTCGCCGGTGGCGTTGACGACCGGGCGCAGGCACTCCTCGAAGTCGCAGTCGCCCACGGTCACGACGTCGACCGACACGGCGTACTCGTCCTCGACGCGTGCCGCGACCCCGCGCAGCGCGCTCGCGACCGTGCGCTCGTCGATGGAGTCGCCGGCATAGAGCCACGACCGCAGGTCGCGCTCCTGGGCCCGCGCGAGCCGCGCCACGGCAGTCGCGTCGTCGGCGTTCTTCTGGATCAGCGCGAGCGTCTGCAGCACCGAGTCGTGGAGGTGGGCGGCCACGTCGGCCCGCTCCTGGGTGCGCACTCGCTCGGCGCGCTCGTCGCTGAGGTCGGAGGCCAGCCGGTAGATCCAGGGTCCGATCACGATCGCGAGGCCCACGATGCTGAGCAGTGCGGCGACGGTGACGTCGCGGGCCATGCCCAGGGAGCCGCCGTGCACGGAGTAGAGGACCAGCGCCGCCACGATCAGCAGGACGCCGGCTCCGACGCGGGCGTACGACGCCCAGCCGCCGTGGCCGAACACGACCCGCACCGGGTCGATCCGGCCGCTGTTGTCCAGCCAGCGCTCCCGCTGCGCCTCGTCGGCCTGGCGCCACAGCAGCGCGACACCGACGATCGCGATCACCATCGGCCAGAAGATCGCACCGCGCCCGAGGACCGCCTCGAGCAGCAGGATCGCGCCCAGACCGAGGGCCGCGAGCGCGATCGCCGGTCCGACGTCCCCGAGCCGCCGGATCCGGCCCGGCCGCCGGCCGCCGCGGGTGGCGCTCTCGATGCCGGGGGCGCCCGTCTCGAAGTGGGAGTCCGAGGGCAGCAGCCACCACAGGCCC
The DNA here is from genome assembly GCF_057747975.1 of Nocardia sp. 149-1B. Lineage (NCBI taxonomy): Bacteria > Bacillati > Actinomycetota > Actinomycetes > Mycobacteriales > Nocardiaceae > Nocardia > Nocardia sp. 149-1B. The sequence continues at coordinate 1,062,975 of NZ_CM173233.1, read as the reverse complement.
GCGTAGAACGCGACGCCGGCGCCACCGAGGAACGCCGCGATCACGAAGCCGGCCCGCACCCACAGAACGGGGAAGTCGAGGTGCCGCGCCAGCCCGGCGGCGACACCGCCGAGGATCGGCTCCTGGGAGTCGCGGGTCGCACGTCGCCCGCCCAGCGGGACCGCCGCCGATCGCGGGTCGGGCCGGCCGGCGTCGGCGGTGGCGTGTGCGCTGCTCATCTCCCTCCCATCGTCTCACTGCGGATGACCCCAGACCATGAGGGCGAACCCCGAGGCGCCCCTGAGCACGATGCCCCGTCCCTGCCCCAGGATCAGGGCTGTCCCCGATGGTGCGCGACCGTCGCGCAGAGCAGGCTGGAGCCATGACCACCACACCGCCCGAGGCACCATCCGGCCCACAGCCACAGCATCCGAGCGCGGGTCCCAGCACCGGTCCCCGCGTCGACCGCGACCAGGTCCGCGACCTCGGCCGCCTGCGCCGCTCGGCGAGCGACCGCAAGGTCGCGGGCGTGGCGGGGGGCCTCGCCCGGCATCTCGACATCGACCCGCTGATCCTGCGGGTGGCGTTCGTGGTGCTGGTGTTCTTCGGCGGCGCCGGCCTGATCCTGTACGCCGCCTGCTGGCTCCTCGTTCCCGAGGACGGGGCCGCCCGGGCGCCGTTCAACCTCGACGAGCGCAGCCGCTCGGTGGCGCTGATCATCGTCGGCGTGGTCGCGGCCCTCGCGCTGATCGGCGACTCCTGGGGTGGGTCGTGGTTCCCCTGGCCGGTCGCGCTGGTCGCGCTGGTCGTGCTGTGGGTGCTGACCCGCAACAGCACCCCGCACCCGGTGCCCCCGGTGGCGCCGTGGACACCGTCTCCCCCGACGCCGGGCGCCGCGGACCCCACCTCCGGGCCGACTCCGCCGTACGCACCGGCCCCGCCGTACTCACCGGCCCCGCCCTACGCGTCGGCTCCCACCCAGCGCACGTACTACGCACCACCCCCGCCGGCCTACACCGCGCCGACCTACACGGCGCCCGCCTACACGGCCCCCGCCTACACGGCGCCCGCCTACACCGGGCCCGCCTACGTCCCGCCGGCGACCTACGTCCCGCGGCCGCCGAACCCGCGCAAGCGTGGCCCGATCCTGTTCTGGTTCACCCTGGCGCTGATCGCCCTCGCGGAGGGCGTGCTCGGGATCGCCGACCTGTCCGGTGCGAACGTCGCGGACGCGGCGTACCCCGCACTCGCGGTCGCGATCTGCGGCCTGATGCTGGTCGTCGGAGCGTTCTTCGGGCGGGCCGGAGGGATCATCGCACTGGGCCTGATCTCCACGGTCGTGCTGACCGGCGCCACAGCGGCCGACCGGTGGGACGGGGACCAGACCCTGGTGACCCCGACGACGGCGTCCGCGCTGGACGACCGCTACTGGCTCGGTGTCGGTGAGCAGGTGATCGACCTGCGTGAGGTGGCCGACCTGGAGAACCTCGACGGCCGCACCCTCGAGGTCGAGGGCGGTATCGGGCACATCGAGGTCATCCTCCCCGCAACCCTCACCGCTGTCGTCCACGCCGACGTCGACGGGCCGGGCAACATCGACGTCTTCGGCGTCGAGCACGGCGGGATCGACACCACCATCAACTCCTCCGACGGGTCCGCGACAGATCCCCGGATCACCATCGACACCCAGCTGGGCGTCGGACAGATCGAGGTGCACCGATGAGCACGACCACTCTCGGCGTCGACAACGGCGTCCCGTCCGGGCGGCACCCGGTCAACATCGGCCACCTGGTCATGGGGATCGCGTTCCTCGGCCTGGTCGGCGTGTGGGCCCTGATCCAGGGCGACGTCGTCGGCAACGGTGACGTCCGCTGGCTGATGCCCGTCCCGTGGGTGCTCGCCGGTCTCGCCGGCCTGCTCGCGACCGGGCTCTCGAGCAGCAGGCGCTGGTCGACACGCCAGACCGGCTGGGTCGGCGCCACGCCCGAGCCGGCGTCCGAGACCACGCCCGGGCCGACCGAGCCGACCGAGCAGTTCGAGCAGCTCGACGAGGAGCGCGAGAGCTAGCCGGCGACCGTGCTCCGGATGCCGGCTGCGTGCAGCCGGCATGCCTCGAGCGTCGTGTCGGGGTGGTCGGTGAACAGGCCGTCCACCCCGGCGTCGAGGAAGGCCTGGGTCTCCTCGATGGAGTCACCGATCGCCGCGGGGTCCGCCCCGCGGCGATAGCCCGTCGGGAGGAAGGCGTTCTCGTCGCGCAGCGTCCACACGTGCACCTGCAGGCCGACCTCGTGGGCCTCGGCCACCAGCGGCGAGGGATCCCCGATCGTGCCGGCCCCGACGTGCCGCGGTAGCACCAGGTCCTTGGCCACACCGACGGCGTCGGCGTACGCCGCCACCCGTCGCAGACCCGGCCCGGTGACCAGGTCGACCCGGCCGTCGGCGGCCACGAGCTGGACCAGCGGCAGCTCGGTGCGCGAGCGCAGCCAACGCAGGTTGCCGGGCTCGAAGGACTGCAGGAACACTGGCGCGTCGGCATCGTCCAGGTCGTGGCGGGCGAGCGCGGCGAGCAGCGGCTCCTCGAGCGCGAGACCGAGCGAGGCGAAGTACGACGGGTGCTTGGTCTCCGGGTAGACCCCGACCGGCCGGCCCAGCCGCTGGGACTCCTCCGCCACCAGCAGGAGGATCTCGTCGAACGTCGGGACGTCGTAGCGGCCGTCGTACCGCGTGTTGCGCGGGCGCAGCTCGGGGAGCCGCTCCACGGCGCGCAGGGTCTTGAGCTCGGCGAGGGTGAGGTCTTCGGTGAACCACCCGGTGACCTCGCGACCGTCGATCTCCTTGGTCGTCAGGCGGTCGGCGAGCTCCGGATGGGAGGCGATGTCGGTGGTGGCGCCGATCTCGTTCTCGTGACGGGCCACCAGCACGCCGTCGCGGGTGCTCACCAGGTCGGGCTCGACGTAGTCGGCGCCCAGCGCGATCGCGAGGCGGTACGACGCCAGCGTGTGTTCCGGCCGGTAGCCGGAGGCTCCGCGGTGGGCGATCACCAGGGGCGGCTCGATCGGCTCGCGCATGCTCCCAGGAGAGCGCGCCACGGTGTCGCCGCGGCGGGAGCGACATGAACCCCAGGTGACGCCCGCCAGAATGGACGACATGTCCGTCCCGACCCTCGGCACCCTCGAGACCGTCCCCGCCCTCGACCGGCCCGACCTGCTCGCGCCGCCCGTGGCCACTGCGCTCGGCGGCTGGGCCGGCGCCCACCGGGTCGGCGTCGTGGAGATCGACCCCGCGATCGCCGACACCGCGGCGCTGGCGGAGGCCTACGACCTGCCGATGTCGACGGGCGCCAACTGTGTGGTGGTCGCCGGCCGGCGCGACGGGGAGGAGCGGGTCGCCGCCTGCCTGGTGCGCGCCGACACCCGGGCCGACGTCAACAACCTGGTCAAGCGCACGCTCGACGTACGCAAGGCGTCGTTCCTCGCGATGGACCGGGCCGTCGAGGAGTCCGGCATGGAGTACGGCGGCATCACCCCGCTCGGTCTGCCCGCGGGCTGGCGGCTGCTGGTCGACCCGCGCGTGCTCGAGATCGACGTGGCCGTGATCGGGTCGGGGGTGCGCCGCTCCAAGCTGCTGCTGCCCGGTGCGCTGGCCGCCGAACTGCCCGGTGCCGAGGTCGTCGCGGGCCTGGCGGGGTGAGACTGTCCCCATGACCGACGACGAGCTGCCCGAGAACCCCAAGTCGGGCCGCCGGGAGACCGAGGAGGAGCGGCTGGACCGCAAGTGGGAGGACCTGCTGCAGGAGCTGCGGGTGATGCAGACCGGTGCCCAGCTGCTCGCGGGCTTCCTGCTCACGCTGCCCTTCCAGGACAGGTTCAAGGAGCTGGACGACTTCCAGACCGGGCTCTACCTGGTGCTGGTGCTCGTGGCGACGCTCACGACGGCGATGATCATGGGTCCGATCGCGATCCACCGCCGGCTGTCGGGACGCCACGTCAAGGAGCGCCTGGTCGCGGCGGCGCACGTGCTGGTCTGGGGCGTGCTCACGGCGATCGCGCTCCTGGTGACCGGCATCGTCATGTTCATCTTCGACATGGTCGTCGACCGCACCTGGGCCAGCATCGCGGCGGCCGCGATGGCGATGGTGATGGCGACGCTGCTGGTGCTGCTCCCCCACCGCCTGATGCGCCACGAGGAGCGCACCACACAGCCGTAAACCCGGTCGCTCGCGACTCCCCCGATCTCTATCCTGGGACGAGTGCGCCACCTGCCCCTCGACCACCCTGGAACCCCCGATCACCGCTCCCCGGGACGGTTCTTGTGGTGGATGGCGAAGGGCCAGTGGGCGACGCTGCTGGGCGGGATGTGCTTCGGCGTCATCTGGATGAGCTCGCAGGCCGTGATGCCTGCGATCATCGGGCGCGCGATCGACCTCGGGGTCGCCGACCGTGACCGCGGTGAGCTCGCGAAGTGGGCGGGCCTGCTGTTCGCGGTCGGCCTCGTGCAGGCCGCCAGCGGCATCGTCCGGCACCGGTTCGCGGTCACGAACTGGCTGATCGCGGCGTACCGCACCGTGCAGCTCGTCACCCGCCAGACCGTGCGGCTCGGCGGCACCCTGCCGCGCCAGGTCTCGACCGGCGAGGTGGTCGCGATCGGCACCAGCGACCTGTCCCACCTCGGGCAGCTGATGGACGTCTCGGCGCGGTTCGCCGGCGCGGTCGTGTCCTTCGTGCTGGTCTCGGTGATCCTGCTGCAGACCTCGGTCACTCTGGGCCTCGTCGTGCTGATCGGCGTGCCCCTGCTGATGCTGGGCGTCGCACCGCTCCTCGGCCCGCTCCAGCGCCGCAGCGCCGAGCAACGCCACCTGATGGGCCGGCTCGCCAACACCGCCAGCGACATCGTCGGCGGGCTGCGCGTGCTCCGGGGCATCGGTGGCGAGCACGTCTTCCACGACCGCTACCGCCGCGAGTCGCAGACGACGCGCGCCGCCGGCGTGCAGGTCGCGCGGCTGCAGTCGGTGCTCGACGCGCTCCAGGTGCTGCTGCCGGGGCTGTTCGTGGTGGTGGTCGTCTGGATCGGCGCCCGGTACGCCGTCGAGGGCACGATCACGCCCGGTGAGCTCGTCGCGTTCTACGGCTACTCGGCGTTCCTGATGATCCCGCTGCGGACCGCCACCGAGTACGCCAACAAGATCATCCGGGCCCGCGTGGCCGCCGTACGCGTCTGCCGGGTGCTGGCGCTGGAGCCCGACGTGCGCGAGCCCGAGCGGCCGGTCGCGTCCCCACCGGCCGGCTCCGACCTCTACGACGCTCGCACCGGCCTGCTCGTGCGCCACGGGCTGCTCACCGCGATCGTGAGCGAGCAGCCCGACGAGTCCGCGGCCCTGGCGGACCGGCTCGGGATGAGCGCTGCCGAGATCGACCACGAGGTGCAGCTCGGTGGCGTGCCGCTCACCGCCCTGTCCCCCGCCGAGGTCCGGCGCCGGATCGTGGTGTCCGACACCGGAGCGCTGTTCTTCTCCGGACGGCTGGGCGACCGGCTCGACGTGACCGGCCAGGGAGACGTCGCCGCCGCCCTCGAGACCGCGTCCGCGGCGGACATCCTCGACGCGCTGCCCGACGGCCTCGACACGCTGGTCGCCGAGCGCGGCCGGAGCTTCTCCGGCGGCCAGCGCCAACGGCTCGTGCTGGCGCGTGCGCTCGCCACCGCACCCGAGGTCCTCGTGCTGGTCGAGCCGACGTCGGCGGTCGACGCCCACACCGAGGCGCGCATCGCCGCGCGCCTGCGCCGCCACCGCGCCGGGCTCACGACCGTGGTCACGACCAGCAGCCCGCTGATGCTCGACGCCGCCGACCGGGTCGCGTTCCTGCGCGACGGCCGGGTGGCCGCGACCGGTACGCACGCCGAGCTGCTGGCGAGCGACGCCGGCTACCGGCTGGTGGTCACCCGCGAGTCGGCCGACCTCACGGAGGTGTCGCGATGAGCGCGGCCACCCACCTCCCGGTCGCCGACACCCGCGCCGTACGCCGGTATGCGGTGTCCTTGGCGCGCCGCCACCCGCGGATGCTGTGGTCGGCCGTGGCGCTGCACGTGCTCGCGGCGCTCGCCGGACTCGCGGCGCCGCGACTGCTCGGCGACCTGGTGCAGGCCGTGGACACCGGGACGACCACCGGTCACGTCGACCGGGTCGTCGCGGTGCTGGCGGGGTTCCTGGTCGCCCAGACCGTGCTGACCCGCTACGCCCGCTACCTGAGCCAGGCGCTGGGTGAGGAGGTCCTCGCCGAGCTGCGGGAGGACTTCGTCGGCAACACCCTCGCCCTGCCCGTCGGGGTCGTGGAGGCCGCGGGCTCCGGCGACCTGCTCACCCGCACCAGCCGCGACGTCGACCAGCTGGGCTGGTCGGTGCGGATGGCGCTGCCCGAGTGGACGATCGCGGTGATCACCGCCGCGGTCACGTTCGTCGCCGCGATCAGCGTCGGCTGGTGGGTCGCGCTCCCGTGCGTGCTGGGCGTGCCGCCGCTGGTGATCGGGCTGCGGTGGTACCTCGCCCGCGCCAAGGACGGCTACCTGCGCGAGAGCGCGACGTACTCCCAGATCAACGCCACGCTCACCGAGACCGTCGAGGGCGCCCGCACCGTCGAGGCGCTCGGCCTCGGCGACGAGCGGATCCGGGCGATCGACGACGACATCGACGCGTCGTACCGGGCCGAGCGCTACACGCTGTTCCTGCGCACGGTGTTCTTCCCCAACATGGAGATCGCCTACCTGGTCCCGACCGTCGCGACGCTGCTGTTCGGCGGCTACCTCTACACCCAGGGTGAGGTCTCGCTCGGCGCCGTCACCACGGCCACCCTGTACGTGCAGATGCTGATCGACCCGGTCGACCGGATCGTCTCGATCCTCGACGAGCTCCAGCTCGGTGCCGCGGCGCTGGCGCGCCTGCTCGGCGTGGCGCAGGTGCCCGACGACCGCGAGGAGTCCGGGCGCCAGCCGGTCGGTGAGCAGCTCGCTGCCGAGGACGTCCGCTTCTCGTACGTCGAGGGCCGCGACGTGCTGCACGGCGTCGACCTGTCCGTCGGGGTCGGCGAGCGGATCGCGATGGTGGGTCCCTCGGGCGCGGGCAAGTCCACGCTGGGCCGGCTGCTGGCCGGCATCCACCCGCCGCGCACCGGCTCGGTGACCGTCGGCGGCGTCGGGCTGGTCGAGCTGCCGCTCGACGACCTGCGCGGCCACGTCGCCCTGGTCACCCAGGAGCACCACGTCTTCGTCGGCACGGTCCGCGAGAACCTCGTGCTGGCCCGCCCGGGTGCGACCGACGACGACGTCCGCGAGGCGCTGGCCGCCGTGGACGCCCTGGCCTGGGTGGACACCCTGCCCGACGGACTGGACACGGTCGTCGGCTCGGGTGGGCGCCAGGTCACCGCCGCCCAGGCGCAGCAGGTCGCACTGGCCCGGCTGGTGCTCGCCGACCCCCACACGCTGGTGCTCGACGAGGCGACCTCGCTGATCGACCCGCAGGCCGCCCGGCACCTGGAGCGGTCCCTGGCCGCCGTGCTCGAGGGGCGCACGGTGATCGCGATCGCGCACCGCTTGTTCTCGGCCCACGACGCCGACCGGGTCGCCGTCGTCGAGGACGGCCGCATCTCCGAGCTCGGGTCCCACGACGAGCTGGTCGCGGCGGGCGGCTCGTACGCAGCGCTGTGGGACAGCTGGCACGGCCGGGGCTGAAACGCACGCTTGCCTCGAGCACGACCGTGACAGTTATGCTGTCACAATGAAGCTGTCGATGCCGCTGATGTACGACGGGAACCCACGCCAGACCGCCGACCAGGTCGCCGGGCTCGAGAAGGCGGGGCTGGACACCATCTGGGTGGCCGAGCCGTACGGCTTCGACGCCCCCACGCTGATGGGCTACCTCGCCGCCAAGACCGAGACCGTCGAGATCGGCGCGGGCATCCTCAACGTCTACTCCCGCACCCCGGGCGCGCTGCTGCAGACCGCCGCCGGCCTCGACAACGTCTCCGGAGGCCGCGCGGTGATCGGGCTGGGCGCCTCCGGACCGCAGGTGATCGAGGGCTTCCACGGCCTCCCCTACGACAAGCCGCTGGGTCGCACCCGCGAGGTCATCGAGATCATCCGGATGGGCCTGCGCCGCGAGTCGCTGGTGCACGACGGGATCTTCAAGCTGCCGCTGCCCGAGGGGCAGGGGCTCGGTCTGGGCAAGCCGCTCAAGCTGCTCAACAAGCCCGAGCGCCCCGTCGTACCGCTCTGGGTCGCGGCGCTCGGTGACAAGAACGTCGCCATGACCGCGGAGGTCGCCGACGGGTGGCTGCCGTTCCTGTTCCTGCCCGAGAAGGCCCAGCAGGTCTGGGGCGAGTCGCTCGCCCGCGGCGCAGCGAAGCGCTCCGCCGACCTCGGGCCGCTGGAGATCAGCGCCGGCGGCATGGTCGCGATCGGCGAGGACGTGAAGGGGATGCTCGACTTCATGCGGCCGATGTACGCGCTCTACATCGGTGGCATGGGCGCGCGCGGCAAGAACTTCTACAACGAGCTGGCCTGCCAGTACGGCTACGAGAAGGAGGCGAAGGAGATCCAGGACCTCTACCTCGACGGCCACAAGCGCGACGCCGAGGCGAAGGTGCCGCTCGAGTGGCTCGAGGCCGGCAACCTCGTCGGCCCCGCGTCGTACGTCCAGGAGCGCATCGCCGCGTTCCGCGAGGCCGGCGTCACCAGCCTGCAGGTGTCCCCCGCGTCGGACGACCCGGCCGCGACCATCGCACAGATCAAGGAGTGGGTGTCCTGATGCCCGAGAAGCCGACGATCTTCGAGCAGGAGCACGAAGACTTCCGCACCACCGTCCGCGCCTTCCTCGACAAGGAGGTCGTCCCCCACCACGAGCAGTGGGAGAAGGACGGCCAGGTCAGCCGCGAGGTCTGGCGCAAGGCCGGCGAGCACGGCCTGCTGTGCTTCGACGTCGAGGAGGAGTACGGCGGCGCCGGGGTCTCCGACTTCCGCTACAACATGGTCGTCGCCGAGGAGATGTGCCGGGCGGGCACCAGCGGCCCGGGCTTCCCCGTGCACACCGACATCATCGTTCCCTACATCAGCCAGCTCGGGACGCCGGAGCAGAAGCAGCGCTGGCTGCCCGGCCTGGTCAGCGGCGAGCTCATCTCCGCGATCGCGATGACCGAGCCGGGCGCCGGCTCGGACCTGCAGGGCATCAAGACCAGCGCGATCGACAAGGGCGATCACTACGTCCTCAACGGCTCCAAGACGTTCATCAGCAACGGGATCATGTCCGACCTGGTGATCGTCGTGTGTCGCACCGACCCCGACGCAGGCCACCAGGGCATCAGCCTGCTCGTCGTCGAGCGCGGGATGAAGGGCTTCGAGCGCGGCCGCAACCTCGACAAGATGGGCATGAAGGCCCAGGACACCGCCGAGCTGTTCTTCGACGACGTCGAGGTGCCCAAGGAGAACCTGCTGGGCGCCGAAGGCTCCGGCTTCATCTCACTGATGGTCAACCTCGCCCAGGAGCGCATCTCGATCGCGGTCATGGCCGTCGCCGCCGTCGAGCGGATGCTCGAGCTCTCGCTCTCCTACGCCAAGGAGCGCACGGCGTTCGGCAAGCCGATCGGCAGCTTCCAGCACAACCGCTTCCTGCTCGCCGAGATGGCCACCGAGGCCCATATCGCCCGAGTGTTCGTCAACGACTGCGTGATGAAGCTGAACGCCGGCGAGGTCGACCCGTCGCTGGCCTCCATGGCGAAGTGGTGGACCACCGAGCTGCAGAAGAAGGTCACCGACCAGGCGGTCCAGATCCACGGTGGCTACGGCTACATGATGGAGTACCCCGTCGCCCGGGCCTTCGTCGACAGCCGCATCCAGACGATCTACGGCGGCACCACCGAGATCCAGAAGGAGATCATCGGTCGGTCGTTGGGCATCTGACGCCCCACGGTGGTTGAGGTGCGAAGGCGCGCTAGCGCCTGAGCCTCGAAACCACCGTCGCCGAGCGGGCCCCGGTCCGGTCACCGACGGAGGTTGAGGTGCGAAGGCGCGCTAGCGCCTGAGCCTCGAAACCACCGTCACCAAGCAGGCCCCGGCCCGGTCACCGACGGAGGTTGAGCTGCGAAGGCGCGCTAGCGCCTGAGCCTCGAAACCACCGTCACCAAGCGGGCCCCGGTCCGGTCACCGACGGTGGTTGAGGTGCGAAGGCGCGCTAGCGCCTGAGCCTCGAAACCACCGTCGCCGAGGGGCCCCAGCCCGACGACTACGGTCGGCCGCTCTCGATCCTGAGCACTTGACGGACGAGGCGCTGGACGAAGGCGTCGTCGATCGGCTGACGGGAGAACCAGCGTCGGTAGAACAGCGGCCCCAGGAGTGCAGCCACCAACACCGAGACGTCGACGTCGGCCGCCAGCTCGCCGCGCGCCACGCCTCGCTCGAGCACGGTCTTGAGCGGGGCGGCGTGCCCGTCCTGGATGCGAGCGTGGATCTCGGCAAACTCCGAGTCGCGCTCGGCGGCGTCGATGACCGAGGGCACCACCGCTGCCCAGTTCGCGCTCCACAGCAGCCGTCCGATCTCGAGCAGGATGGACTCGACGTCCCCGGTGACGGATCCCGTGTCCGGCGTCCCTTCCTCCTGCTCGGCCACCATGCGTGAGCACGCATCGGCGACCAGTGCCTCGCGCGTCGGCCACTGCCGGTAGATCGTGGTCTTCGCGACCCCCGATCGCCGCGCGACCTCGTCGACGCTGAACCCGCCGATGCCGCTCGCCACGAGCAGGTCGAAGGCAGCCGTCAGGACTCGCTCCCGCGAGCGCTCGAGACGTTTGTCCACGATCTTCGCGCCTTCCTTCATGGACCGTCGGTACGTTTCGCTACGCTCCCGTAGCGTAGCGAAACATCCTCGAAAGGACTCTCTCATGAAGTTCGCATCCGCCCGCATCATCACCGACGACCTGGACCGGCTGGTCGGTTTCTACGAAAGGGTCACCGGTGCGACCGCCGAGCGGCCGGCGCCGGTGTTCGCCGAGCTGGTGCTCGGCACGTGCACCCTGGCGATCGGTCACTCCCAGACCGTGCAGCTGTTCGGCGGCGACTCGGCCCGTGCGGCCGACAATCACAGCGTGATCCTCGAGTTCCAGGTCGAGGACGTCGACGCGGAGTACGCCCGCCTGGAAGCCGTGGTCGAGGACTGGGTCCAGCCGCCGACCACCATGCCGTGGGGCAACCGGTCCATCCTGTTCCGCGACCCCGACGGCAACCTCGTGAACCTCTTTGCGCCCGTGACCGAGGAGGCCCTCGCACGGTTCAGCGGACGCCCCTAGCGTCGATGGCGAGACGAGCCGTCGCGCGGGACTGCTCGCGCAGCTCCTCTCCTGGCGCCGCCCCGCCGAGCTCGAGCAGTTCTACGAGGTCGTCCAGGCAGCCGGAGTCCGCCACGTCCGGTTCGTCACCGGGGACACCGACATCTCCGCCACCGACGGGCTGATGATGGCCCGCATCCTGGGAGCGTTCGCCGCGAAGGAGTCCGCGAACATCAGCCGCCGCGTGGTCCGCAAGATGGAGCAGGTCGCCGCCGAAGGCCGACCCCACGGCGGATCACGCCGACCCTTCGGCTACGAACGCGACATGATCACCGTCGTCCCCGACGAGGCCGAGACCATCCGGACCATCGTGGCCCGGTTCTTGGCCGGGGAGTCCACCCGATCCCTCGCGATCTGGCTCAACGACCAGCAGGTCCCCACCGTGACCGGTCGCCCGTGGATCACCACCACCCTCAAGGGCGTGCTCACCAACGCCCGCTATGCCGGTCTCCGTGCCCACCGCGGCGTGGTCGTAGGTCCCGCGGTCTGGGAGGCGATCATCAGCGAGGACGACCACCGCCGCATCCTGGCCAAGTACGCCGAGAAGAAGACCAGCGGACGCCGCACCCCGCAGCGGTACCTGCTGACCGGGATGCTGCGGTGCAGCAAGTGCGGCATTCGCCTGTACTCCAGCGCCCGGCAGGAGAAGAACGGTCCCACCCGGCGGTACGTGTGCCTGTCTGGCCCCGACCACGGCGGATGCGGTGGAATCACGATCACCGCCGACCCGTTGGAGCGGTTCATCGCCGACGCCGTGCTCTACCGCCTCGACACCCCCGAACTGGCCGACACCCTCGCCGGACGCTCCAGCGCCGATGCCCGCACCCAGGAACTCACCCGCGCCCTGGACGAGACCCAAGAGCAGCTCGAAGAACTCGCGACCGCCTACGCCGCCCGGCAGATCAGCATGCGGGAATGGATGACCGCCAAGACCCCGATCACCCAGCGCCTGGAGAACACCCAACGCCAGCTCGCCACGATCAGCCACACCACCGCCCTGACCGGCCTGGTCGGCAACGGCGACCAGCTACGCGGATCGTGGGAGACCCTGAACCTCTCCCGTCAGCACGCGATCGTGGCCGCCCTGGTCGATCACATCACCATCGGTCCCGGCACCCCGGGAACCCGAGGACTCGACCCATCCCGGGTGAGCGTCGTGTGGCGCCACTGAAGCCGTCCCCGGAGCGGTCCCACCGGGAGGGCGGGTGCCGCTTCGCTTGCGCCCCCGTCCTCCCGCCGACCCCGCATCCGGCGCAGCACCCAGCAGCGCACTCACCCGGCGCACCACCGTGGGATCGGTGACCTTGGCCGGGACCCCCTGCGCCGCGCACGAAGCCTCGACCCAGGCCGCGACCTCATCCGGTCCCAGCTGGCTCAGTCCCATGCGAACCACACCGCCGGCGGACCCTGCCAGTTCTCCGCGTCCGCCGAGGACCACGAGATAGCCGGCAACACCCCGCCCATCCGTTCGACCGCCTGGTGCAGCACGTCGCGCGACGAGCAGCCCGTCAGCCGCACCACCGGCGGCTGGAACCCCTGTGCCACCTCATAGCGGTGCAGCCCCAGCGCCCGTTCGGCCTCGGTGTCCGCGAACGCCTTCGTCACGTACTTGGACAGATACCCGGCGGCACGCCGTGCCTCGTGCAGCTTCGTGGACCCCACCGGCAGGTCTGAGAGCCGCTTGATGTGCACGAACCCGTGCCCCCACGCGGCCTCGATCTTCGACCGGTTGATGAACTGCCCGACTGCGAAGTGCACGTGCAGCCCGTGACCGGACTTGTGCCACTCCGGCACCCACACGTACGGCAGCGCCTCCCCGCCCAGTGCCGAACGTAGCGCCCGGAAGAACACCGCGACATCCGCCCGTAGCTGCGCCGGGTCGTGGCACCCGATGGCGTAGGTCAACGTGCCCAGCCGGTTCAACCGGTGCGCGGTGCAGTACCGCCGGACCTTCGCCCGAGCACGACGCGCAGCCTCAGCACGCGACCGCTCCGGATCCGCAGCAGGCGTCCCAGGGACCCACACCCGCGACGGACGGTTGGAGTAGACGAACGCGCCCTCGGCCTCCCCAGCCGAGGGATACAACGACAACGACCAGCCCGCATCCGGGCGGACCAAGACAGAAGCAGACACCAGAACACTCCGAGCAATGAGCCGACAGGGAATGTCGGCCCCACTCGAAGCCAAGGCGAACGCAGCGGGGCCCTAGCCACCTGCGGCTTTCGCTGGCCCGCTTACTGCCTTCGTCTCATCTCACCGGATCGGTCCCTGGTCGCGACCACGACCATGCGTATCGGCCCCGGGACCAGGGCCATTCAGGTGTTACTCGGCGCTGGTGGCACGCCGTTCCGGTCTCGCAAGCCACATCATGCACGAGGCCACCGACCGGGCCGGGTCGGACACGCCGGACCGCAACCGCCCCAGGTCGGCGCGCACGCGCTACTGCCCCCATCCGCACCCCCGCCCGGCAAGAAGCACACCGCGCGGGGCCCCTGCGGACCCGAGAGAGGGGCAGCACGGGGCAGGGCCCCTAACGCGAAACCCGCTCCGAGTTACGTTGCTACTTCAAGTCAAGAGCGACCGTACCCAAGCTAGAAGGGCGGCATCTGTTCCAACTCGGTCAACATGTTCGCGACCGGGTCCGATGTGAAACGCGATTGTATGAGATTCCAAAGGTTTCTCGCACGCGAAGCAAGCCACTCCGGCGCAGCATAGGGAAATGTGTCCCGGTCGACGTCAGGGCCCCAGATCACCCACTGATCCGAGTATTCATCGTCGATAATCCCTACCGACAGTACGTAAGGGAGGAGTGCATCATCGTCTTGCGTCTCAAAAAGCACGACCGAGTCATTCAAGACGAGTTGGTAAGAGTTGCGCCTCTTCAACTCTCGCCACTGCACATTTCCGTATTGGGTTTGTTCCGTCAACAAGTCGAGCCAGCGGGCAACTGCCTCATCGCTAGCCATTACTGACTCCTGATCCGATTTGCATCGTCACTCCGACTTCGGCCGAAACTGCTGCTTGAGGAACGCGCCGATTACGCCGAGTAGCGTCGTCCCAAGGACCGTTATGCCCGCCCCGTCGTGGCCCAGGAGCGTGAGTAACACCCCCGTGACCAGCAGCAAGACTAGGACCAGCACTGCCCGGTTCGCCGCGCGATTCAGGTGTTCACGATCCGCTGCGGCGTCCATCCGCCTGGTCTCCGCCTCGTACTTCTCGATTGCGTCCTGCCGCTCATCCCGTTCCAGTCGCCCCCGCTGTTCAGCTTCGAGGCGGGCTAACATGCGCTCAGGAAACCCTACTTGGGGAAATGCCTTGTCGAGATTCACTAGCACGTGGTCCGCCGGGAGTCCACCATAGGAGTCGCCCGACTCCTGCCGCAAAATGCTAGTCACGCGGTGTTCGATCCGACGTTCCATGTAGATCGCCAGCTTCTTCTCCCGGTCGTCCGGGATGAACCGTGCGTCGTAACTCTGGTTCTCTACGGAACGATTAGGAGGATGGCGTTCGGGGTTTCGACCCTTCGGCAGGTCCGGGAGCCGATTCTCCGAATCTGGCCCGTCGGACTCGCTCATGGCTTCTTGGTCTTAAGAGCCCTGACCTCGCGACCACTGACAGCGCGTGCCTCCCGACTCAAGACGCGAGCATCACGGTTCAGTCCTGAGCCTGACGTCGTTGCTATGCCTTTGCGCACGGGCGCTGTCTTCTTGGGGCGCGCCAGCGTCCTTCCGCTTACATCAATGAGTGAGCCGACCGCCTTCGTTCGAACATCATTTTTCTGCGAAATCTTGCGAGCCACACTCATCTCCTCTCCAAGGATCCTGAACGGGAGCATAGCGATGCGGCGGTTGTTCCGCTGCAAGGTGCCGATGGCCCGGGAGTTGGATTGCCGCCTGGAGTGGACTAGCGGGAGTCGCCGGCCACGCCGCATGCGTCTCAGAATCTGGATGTACTAGCGACTGGCGAGGTTCCAGGTCGCGGTCGGGCCCAGCGGCCAGGGGATGGTGTGGTTGAGATCGCAGGACCGGGACGATCTGCTGCAGCCGACAAGGACACAGGTCGGATGCGCGAGCACTGCTTGTTCGTACTGGGCCGCGGTCGGTTGGTAGCGGTCGGTGAAGAGCTCGTCGGCGAGGTCGATGACCGGCTTGAGGGTGATCGTGGTGCCGGCCTGGACGGACCACTCGGCGAGCTGGTCGAGGGTGACCCCAGGCACGGGTGTTCTCCACACCGACGGTCCCGGGCCCGTCGTTGGGGCGATGGTGGGTGGGGATCACCACCTCCCGGCCGAGGTCGGACGTCCGTCCTCCTCGGGCGAGGATGCCCAGCGCCATCGGGCCGGACGCGCCCGCAGCCGACCGACAGCTCGACGCCGCGCGGGCTGCGGTGGTTTCGAGGCTCGTCGCCAGCGCTCCTCACACCTCAACCACCGTGCGTCCCTGGCGCCCTGCCCACGCTCCGGGGGTTTCGAGGCTCGTCGCCAGCGCTCCCCACACCTCAACCACCGTGCGTCCCTGGCGCCCTGCCCACGCTCCGGGGGTTTCGAGGCTCGTCGCCAGCGCTCCTCACGCCTCGACCGCCGTGTGTCCCTGGCGCCCTGCCCACGCTGCGGTGGCTTCGAGGCTCGTCGCCAGCGCTCCCCACACCTCGACCACCGTGTGTCCCTGGCGCCCTGCCCACGCTCCGGGGGTTTCGAGGCTCGTCGCCAGCGCTCCTCACACCTCGACCACGTGATCCGCGATCTGACAGGGCCCTCGACAAGAATCGTCCTGAACGGGAGGCTGTGACCCACGCCACGCCCGTCGACCCAGGGAGCACCAGATGAGCAACGACGTCCTCTCCGAGCGCGCCAGGATCGAGGCCGCGGTCGCGGGCCGGACCTTCGTGGACGCCCTGGCCGAGACAGCGGCGAGGTTCGCCGACCAGCCGGCGTACTCCGACAAGCACGAGGTGCCCGAGGGCGAGGCGTGGCGGACGCTCACCTGGGCGCAGACCAGAGAGCTCGCGCTCGACGTCGCCGCCGGCCTGATGGCCGCCGGCGTCCAACCCGGCGACACGGTCGCGATCATGGCGACCAACCGCATCGAGCACTTCGTGGCCGACATGGGCGCGGTCCACGCGGCCGCGACCCCGATGTCGATCTACAACACGCTCTCGCAGGAGCAGGTGGCGTACGTCGCGAACCACGCCCAGCCGACCGTCGTCATCCTCGAGAACGACGACCACCGCGCCCGCTGGACCAAGGCGCTGGACGAGACGACGAGCGTGGGCAAGGTCGTGATGCTCGGCCGGGAGTGGGACGAGCTGGTGGCGTCCGGCCGGGCCTACCGCGCGGAGCACGACGACGAGCTGGCGGCGCGTGCGAGCGGGCTCGACCCCGACGCACCGGCCACGATCCTCTACACGTCCGGCACCACCGGCAACCCCAAGGGTGTGGTGCTCACCCACCACAACGTGATGTACGAAGCGCTCAGCACGCTCGAGGCGGCCGGGCTGCACGAGGCGCAGACCGCGATCAGCTACCTGCCGCTGGCGCACATCGCGGAGCGGGTGCTCGGGCTCTACGGCCCGCAGATCCAGGGCAGCCACATGCACGCGATCGGCGACCCGTCCGGCCTGCTCGCAGCACTGGGCGAGGTGCACCCGACGAGCTTCTTCGGCGTCCCGCGGGTGTGGGAGAAGATCAAGACCGGCCTCTCCGCCAAGCTCGCCGCGGACCCCGACCCCGCCAACCAGAAGATGGTCCAGGACGCGATGGCGGCCGCCCAGGCCTGGGTCGCGGCCCAGGAGGTCGGCGGCACGATGACCCCCGAGATCGAGGAGGCCTACCGCTCGGCCGACGAGCAGATCCTGGGGTTCCTCAAGCTGCTCCTGGGCCTCGACCAGGTGACGTGGGCGGGCTCGGCGGCGGCACCGATGCCGATCGACGTGGCCCGGTTCATGGCCGGCCTGGGTCTCAAGGTCTTCGACGTCTACGGCATGACAGAGACGTGTGGCGCGATCACCGCCAACGGGCCCGGCGGGTTCAAGCTCGGCACCGTCGGGCGCGCCACGCCCGGCATCGAGGTCAAGCTCGGCGAGGACGACGAGGTTCTGGTGCGCGGTCCGGTGATCACACCCGGCTACCACCTCCAGGAGGAGGCGACGCGGACGCTGATCGACGAGGACGGCTGGGTGCACACCGGCGACATCGGGACGCTCGACGACGACGGCTTCTTCGCGATCGTGGACCGCAAGAAGGAGCTGATCATCACCTCCGCCGGCAAGAACATCGCACCGTCCAACATCGAGGGCTACCTCAAGGAGTCGCCGATCGTCGGCCACGCGATGGCGATCGGTGACGGGCGCCCGTACGTCGTCGCGATACTCACCCTCGACGGCGAGATCGCGCCGATCGTGGCCCAGCAGCTGGGCATCGAGTTCACCGACCTGGCCGACCTCGCCGAGAAGCCGGAGATCCGGGCCATGGCGCAGAAGGCCGTCGACGAGGCCAACGCCCGGCTCTCGCGGCCCGAGCAGGTCAAGTCCTTCGAGCTCCTGCCGGTCGAGTGGACCGCGGAGTCCGAGGAGCTGACCCCGACGCTCAAGCTCAAGCGCCGAGTCGTCAACACCAAGTACGCCGACGTGCTGGACCGCCTCTACGGCTGACGAGCGGGGCGGGTGGTTCGCGGGCGCGGGTCACCCGAGGTCTCCTCAGCGCCTCCGGCAAGCGGTCAGTCCTTGTCCTGAATCCCTGTCACAAAGGACCCGTCCCATTCGTCGTCATGGTGTCCGATGAGTTCGGGACGCCGCCCGGGTCGGACTAGGGGAAAACCCCGATGCCGACTGTCCCCGCAGCCTGAGAGAGTCCCCCCATGCACCGTCAGATCGCCGGCAAGCTCACCAACCGCGTCACCAAGTGGGTGGTCGCGGTCATCGCGCTGCTCATCTTCTTCCCGATGGCGATGCTCGGCAGCAAGCTGACCGACGTCCAGGACAACGAGGCGTCCTCGTGGCTGCCCAGCAGCGCCGAGTCGACCAAGGCGCTGGACCGGCTCGCGCCGTTCCAGGACCCCAATGACATCCCCACGATCGTGGCCTACCACCGCGCCGGCGGTCTGACCCCGGACGACCTGTCCGCCATCAAGGCCCAGCTCACCGACATCTCCGCGATGAAGGGCGTCGTGGGCGAGGCCCAGGGCCCGATCGTGTCCGACGACGGCGAGGTCGCCCAGAGCGTCGTGACCTACAACTTCGGCAAGGACGGCTGGAACAAGCTGCCCGACACCGCCGACGAGCTGCGCGACCTCACCGACATCTCGGGGGTCGACGTCCACATCGCCGGGCAGGGCGGCCAGGCGGCAGACTCCGCCGAGGCGTTCGCCGGCATCGACGGCACCCTGCTGTTCGCCACCCTCGGGGTGGTCATCTTGATCCTGCTGTTCACCTACCGCAGCCCGGTGCTGTGGATCGTGCCGATCCTCTCCGCGATCTGCGCACTGGAGATCTCCCAGGGTCTCGTCTACCTCCTCGCCAAGTACGCCGACCTCACGGTCAACGGGCAGAGTCAGGGCATCCTCACCGTGCTCGTCGTGGGTGCCGGCACCGACTACGCCCTGCTGCTGGTCGCGCGCTATCGAGAAGAGCTGCGCCGACACGAGGATCGTCACGAGGCGATGGCGTTCGCCCTCCATCGCGCCACCCCTGCGATCGTGGCGAGTGCCGCGACCGTCGTCGTCGGCATGCTGTGCCTGACCCTGGCGGAGATGAACTCCACGGCCGGTCTCGGGCCGGTGCTCGCGATCGGTGTCGGCGTGACGCTGCTGGTCATGATCACAGTGCTCCCGGCCTGGCTGGTGATCTTCGGCCGGTGGATGTTCTGGCCCAAGCGCCCGACCTTCGGCTCCGACGAGCCCACGGCCTCGGGCCTGTGGGCGCGCGTCGGCCGCGGCATCGCTCCGCGCCCGCGCGCGGTCTGGGCCGTGACGGCGTTCCTCCTGCTGGTGGCCTGCCTCGGCCTGTTCAAGCTCGACACCGGTGGCCTGAACTCGGCCGACCAGTACACCAAGGAGTTCGACTCCGTGAAGGGCCAGCGGCTGCTCGAGGCCCACGGCATGGTCGACACCTCCAGCCCGATCATGGTCGTCACCAAGGCCGACAAGGCCCAGGACGTCGCCGACGCGATCTCGGCCTCGGGCGCCGGGACCCCCAACACCGACATCCCACCCCAGGACGGCACCGCCCTGGTGACCGTCCCGGTCTCCGGCGACGTCGCCGACCAAGCGGCGTTCCAGACCGTCGAGAAGGTTCGCGACGCCGTGCACGCGGTCGACGGGGCCGACGCGGAGGTCGGCGGCACGTCCGCGATCTACCTCGACATCGAGGACGCGTCCCATCGCGACAACCTGGTGATCATCCCGGTGGTGCTGCTGGTGGTGATGCTGATCTTGATGGTGCTGCTCCGCGCGGTGCTCGCACCGGTGATCCTCATCGTGACCGTGATCCTCTCCTTCGGCGCGGCGCTCGGACTCTCGACGCTGCTCTTCCACGGGGTCTACCCCCACCTCTTCTCCGAAGGTGAGGGCTTCCGCCATGCCGACGCGTCGTTCCCGCTGTTCGTGTTCACGTTCCTGGTCGCACTCGGCATCGACTACAACATCTTCTTGATGACCCGGGTGCGGGAGGAGACCGTGGAGCGCGGGACCCGGCGTGGCTCCCTGGTCGCCCTGCAGGCGACCGGAGGCGTGATCACCTCGGCGGGACTCGTGCTCGCGGCCACCTTTGCGGTCCTCGGATCCCTGCCTCTGGTGTTCCTGGCTGAGCTCGGCACGGCGGTGGCGCTCGGTGTCATCCTCGACACGATGATCGTGCGCTCGGTGCTCGTGACCGCGATCAACCTCGACCTGGGCGGCAAGATCTGGTGGCCGAGCTCCCTGGATCGCAACCCTCCGGTCGACCCGGACACGGCGGTCGCGCTCGAGCCCGAGGCCGCGACCACGGCAACGCCGGTCTGACCATCAGCTGGGCCCGCCGCCCCGCACCGGGGCGGCGGGCTAGCCTGGGCGCGATGAACGAGCAGCCGACGCCGCAGCAGGTTCGCCGGGCCCTGGCGCGCGCCGAGCGCGGCGCCGCGCTGGACGCCGCGGAGGCGACGGTCCTGCTGGCCGCGACAGGAGCCGACCTCGATCGGCTGACCGCCGCGGCGGCCCGGGTCCGCGACGCGGGGCTGGTGGCTGCCGGCCGGCCGGCCGTCGTGACGTACTCCCCCAAGGTCTTCATCCCGGTCACTCGCCTGTGCCGCGACCGGTGCCACTACTGCACGTTCGTCGAGACGCCCGCGCAGGCGGCCCGCGAGGGGCGCTCGCCGTACCTCTCCCCCGACGAGATCCTCGCGATCGCCAGCCAGGGCGCCGAGCTCGGTTGCCTCGAGGCGCTGTTCACCCTGGGCGACCGGCCCGAGGACCGGTGGCCAGAGGCGCAGGCGTGGCTCGACGAGCAGGGCTACGACTCCACGCTCGCCTACGTGCGCGCGATGGCGGTGCGGGTGCTCGAGGAGACCGGCCTGCTCCCCCATCTCAACCCCGGCGTGATGTCGTGGGAGGAGATGAACCGGCTCAAGCCGGTGTCGCCCTCGATGGGCATGATGCTCGAGACGACCTCTCGGCGGCTGTTCGAGGACAAGGGCGAGGCCCACCACGGCTCCCCCGACAAGGATCCCGCGGTGCGGTTGCGGGTGCTCGAGGACGCCGGCCGACTCTCGATCCCGTTCACCACCGGGCTGCTGGTCGGCATCGGCGAGACACTCGAGGAGCGGGCCGAGACGATCTTCGCGCTGCGAGCCACCTCGCGGGCGTTCGGCTCGGTCCAGGAGGTGATCGTCCAGAACTTCCGGGCCAAGCCCGACACCGCGATGCGGCACACGGACGACCTCGGGCTAGACGAGTACCGCGCGGCCATCGCCGTCACCCGCATCGTGCTCGGCCCCAAGGCCCGGGTGCAGGCGCCGCCCAACCTGGTCGACCTCGAGGAGTGCCGCGCCCTGCTCGAGGCCGGCGTCGACGACTGGGGCGGGGTCTCCCCGCTGACCCCCGACCACGTGAACCCCGAGCGGCCCTGGCCGTCCTTGGAGCGGCTGCGCGACCTCACCTCCTCCTGCGGGTTCGAGCTCAAGGCGCGCCTGACCGTGCACCCGGAGTACGTCCGTGCCGGCGAACCATGGCTGGACCCGCGAGTCTCGGCGCACGTCGCGGCGCTGGCGACCGACGACGGGCTCGCGCGGCCCGGCGTACGCCCCGTCGGGCTGCCGTGGCAGGAGCCCGACGGCGGGTTCGCATCGGTCGGGCGCACCGACCTGTTCGCCGCCGTCGACAGCGAGGGTCGCACCGACGACCGGCGCTCGGACTTCGCGAACGTCTACGGCGACTGGGACGCGGTGCGCGAGGCGGCTCGCAGCACGGGTGCGGGCGTCTCGACAGGCTCGACCACCGGTCTCGACGCCCTGCGCGCGGCCGAGGCCGACCCGGGCAACCTGTCCGACGAGCACGCGCTGACGCTGATGACCGCCGAGGGCGATCTGCTCGAGCAGGTGTGCCGGCTGGCCGACGACCTGCGCCGCGAGACGGTCGGCGACGACGTGACGTACGTCGTCAACCGGAACATCAACTTCACCAACGTCTGCTACGTCGGCTGCCGGTTCTGCGCCTTCGCCCAGCGGCGCACCGACGCGGACGCCTACTCGCTCTCGCTCGACGAGGTCGCCGACCGGGCCGCCGAGGCGTGGGATCTCGGGGCGACCGAGGTCTGCATGCAGGGCGGCATCGACCCCGAGCTGCCCGCGTCGGCGTACTTCGACCTGGTGACCGCGGTGAAGCAGCGGGTGCCGGACATGCACGTGCACGCGTTCTCCCCGATGGAGGTCGTCAACGGGGTGGCGCGCACCGGCCTGTCGATCGAGGACTTCCTGATCAAGGCCCGCGAGGCGGGGCTCGGGTCGCTGCCCGGCACCGCCGCGGAGATCCTCGACGACGAGGTCCGCTGGGTGCTCACCAAGGGCAAGCTGCCCACCCGCACCTGGATCGAGATCGTCTCCACGGCCCACCGGGTCGGCGTCCCGACGACCTCGACGATGATGTACGGGCACGTCGACAACCCGCGGCACTGGGTCAACCATCTGCGGGTCCTCTCCCGCATCCAAGACGAGACAGGCGGCTTCACCGAGTTCGTGCCCCTGCCGTTCGTGCACACGAGCGCCCCGATCTACCTCGCCGGCGTCGCCCGCCCCGGGCCGACCCTGCGCGACAACCTCGCGGTCCACGCGATGGCCCGGATCCTCCTGCACGGACGCGTCCGCAACATCCAGACCTCGTGGGTCAAGCTCGGCGTCGAGGGCACCCGCGCGATGCTGCAGGCGGGCGCCAACGACGTCGGCGGCACTCTCATGGAGGAGACCATCTCGCGAATGGCCGGCTCCGAGCACGGATCGGCCAAGACCGTCGCCGAGCTCGTCGAGATCGGTGCCGGCATCGGCCGGCCGGTCGTCGAGCGCACCACGACGTACGCCCGACGAACGGCCTCCTGACTGCTACGCCTCCGGGGCGTTCAGCTCGGGCGCCTCGGTCACGTGCCGCGGACCGAACGCGTCCTCCCAGCTCCAGTCCCGGATCTCCGGCATGTCCTCACCGTGGGTGCGGATGTACTGCTTGTGCCGGATCAGCGCGTTCTTGAACTCCTCGCGCGCACTGCCCGACGCCGTCGCCAGCCGCGGCACCCGGTCGATCACGTCGATCGCCAGGTTGTAGCGGTCCATGTGGTTGAGCACGGTCATGTCGAACGGTGTCGTGGTCGTGCCCTCCTCCTTGTAGCCGCGCACGTGGATGTTGGCGTGGTTGGTGCGCTTGTAGGTCAGGCGGTGGATCAGCCACGGGTAGCCGTGGTAGGCGAAGATCACCGGCTTGTCGGCCGTGAACAGCGCGTCGAAGTCCGCCTCGGAGAACCCGTGCGGGTGCTCGCTCGCGGGCTGGAGACGCATCAGGTCCACCACGTTGACGAACCGGATCCGCAGGTCGGGCAGGTACTCGCGGAGCAACGCGACCGCGGCCAGCGTCTCCATCGTCGGCACGTCACCGGCGCAGGCCATGACGACGTCGGGGCCCTCGCCACCGTCGTTGGACGCCCACTCCCAGATGCCGGCACCCTTCGTGCAGTGCACGATCGCCTCGTCCATCGTGAGGTACTGCAGGGCCGGCTGCTTGCCCGCCACCACCACGTTGACGCACTGCTTGCTGCGCAGGCAGTGGTCGGTGACCGACAGCAGCGTGTTGGCGTCCGGCGGCAGGTAGACGCGGACCACGTTGGCCTTCTTGTTCACGACGTGGTCGATGAACCCGGGGTCCTGGTGGGAGAAGCCGTTGTGGTCCTGGCGCCACACGTGCGAGGTCAGCAGGTAGTTCAGCGAGGCGACCGGACGGCGCCACTCGATCCGGTTCGTCGACTCCATCCACTTCGCGTGCTGGTTGAACATCGAGTCGACGAGGTGGATGAACGCCTCGTAGCAGGAGAACAGCCCGTGGCGGCCGGTGAGCAGGTAGCCCTCGAGCCACCCCTGGCAAGTGTGCTCCGACAGGATCTCCATGATCCGGCCGTCGGCGGCGAGGTGGTCGTCGTAGTCGAGGACCTCGGCGTTCCAGGTCCGGTTGGTGACCTCCATGACGTCCTGGAGCCGGTTGGAGGAGTTCTCGTCCGGGGCGAACAGCCGGAAGTTGTGCATGTTCTGCGCCATCACGTCGCGCAGGAAGCCACCCATCACCCGGGTGGCCTCGACGGCGCCGGTGCCGGGTGCGTCGACCTCTACCGCGTAGTCGCGGAAGTCCGGCATCCGCAGCGGCTTGAGCAGCAGCCCACCGTTGGCGTGCGGCGAGGCGCTCATCCGCATGTCGCCCTTGGGGTGCAGCGCCCGGATGTCGGGCGCGGGGCAGCCGTCCTCCTCGAACAGCTCCTCGGGGCGGTAGCTGCGCATCCAGTCCTCGAGCACTGCCCGGTGCGCGTCGTCGCTGCGGGCGTTGGCGAACGGGACCTGGTGGGAGCGCCAGAAGCCCTCGACCTTCTTCCCGTCGACCTCCTTGGGACCGGTCCAGCCCTTAGGTGACCGCAGGACGATCATCGGCCAGGCGCGGCGCGGGGCCGAACCCGACGAGCCGCGCGCCTCGGCCTGGATCTCGGCGATCTCGTCGAGGCAGCGGTCCAGGGTGGCGGCGAACTCCGCATGCATCTGCTCGGGGTCCGAGCCGGAGACGACGTACGGGTTGTGCCCGTAGCCGCGCAGCAGCGAGAGGAGCTCCTCCTCGGGGATGCGGGCCAGCACCGTCGGGTTCGCGATCTTGTAGCCGTTGAGGTGCAGGATCGGCAGGACCGCGCCGTCGCGACGCGGGTCCACGAACTTCGTGGAGTGCCAGCTGGTCGCGAGCGGGCCGGTCTCCGCCTCGCCGTCGCCGACGATCGCCGCGACCACGAGGTCGGGGTTGTCGAACGCGGCGCCGTATGCGTGCGAGAGCGCGTAGCCGAGCTCGCCGCCCTCGTGGATCGAGCCCGGGGTCTCGGGAGCCACGTGGCTGGGGATGCCGCCCGGGAACGAGAACTGCTTGAACAGCCGCTGCATCCCCGCCTCGTCCAGCGAGATGTCGGGATAGACCTCGGAGTAGGTGCCCTCGAGGTAGGACGACGCCACCAGGCCCGGACCGCCGTGCCCCGGCCCGGTGATGAAGATCATCCGCTGCCGGCGGGCCATGATCGTGCGATTGAGGTGCGCGTAGATGAAGTTGAGGCCGGGCGTGGTGCCCCAGTGGCCCAGCAGCCGCGGCTTCACGTGCTCGGCCACCAAGGGCTCGCGCAGCAACGGGTTGTCCATCAGGTAGATCTGGCCGACGGACAGGTAGTTGGCGGCACGCCACCAGCGGTCGAGTGTCTCGAGGGAGGTGTCCATGGCTTTACCGTTACCGCTCACCTCACCGCACGCAAGGGCCCAACGGTCACGTGTCCCTGTGGGCTAGCGTGAAGGTCCGACGAAGGAGGAGACGTGAGCAGCCACAGCGAAGGTGAATCCGAGGTCTACGGCGACTACAGCGTCGACGACGAGGACCAGCCCGGCAACATCGACGACCTCGGAGACGGCGACGTCGACGACGAGCTCGACCGCGGCTACTCGCCGCCCGAGCACTACTCCGCCGGCCAGGGCTACGGCAACACGCCCTGGGAGGAGGAGCACCGCGAGACGATCGACCAGCGGCTCGGCCAGGAGGTCCCCGAGACCGACCCGTACGCCGAGACCGGGGACGAGGACGTCCTCGACGACGGCGAGGTCGGCACCGCACGCGCGGGCCGGCTGGTCGACCCCGACCAGGGCCTGGGCGAGGACACCGAGAAGGACCTGGTCGGCGATGACGTGGGCATCGACGGGGCGGCCGCCTCCGCCGAGGAGGCCGCCATGCACATCGTCGAGGACTACCGAGAAGAGTGAATCTCCCTCCATCGGGGTAATGACTCCTGGTCAAACGGGGGCATACCAGGGAGGAAGAAAGACATGTTGTTCTTGCTGTGGATCCTGGCGGTGATCCTCGTGATCGCCGGCATCTTCCAGTTGTTCAAGGGCCAGCTGCTGTGGGGCATCGTGCTGATCATCGTCGGCTTCGCCGTCGGCCCCGGCGGATACAGCATCTTCAAGTAGCTAGCCGATCGACCGCGACCCGCAGGTCGGCGACGAGCTCGTCGTACGCCGACCTGCGGTCGTCGGCCCGCAGCACCGCTGAGGGATGCGTGGTGGCCAGCACCCACGCCGGCGCCCGGGCGACCGGGAACGTCGCCGGCCACTCCCGCAGCCGACCACGTGCCTCGCCGACCTTGAACCCGGCGCCGTAGACCGCCTTGCCGGCCGTCGCGCCGAGCAGCACCACTCCGCTGGGGCGCACCAGCCTCAGCTCGGCCTCGAGCCACGGTCCGCACGCCGCCACGTGAGCGCGGGTGGGCGACTGGTGGATGCGCCGCTTGCCACGCGTTCCCGACCAGCGGAAGTGCTTGACGACGTTGGTGATGTAGACGTCGCCGGGCGAGATGCCGACCTCCGCGAGCGCCTCGTCGAGCACCTTGCCGGCCGGGCCGACGAACGGCTCGCCCTCCTGGTCCTCGCGATCGCCCGGCTGCTCCCCGAGCAGCATCAGCTGCGCGTCTCGGGCGCCGTCGCCCATCACCGCCTGGGTGGCATCGCGGTAGAGCTCGCAGCCCCGGCACGCCTGCACGGCCTCGCGAATCGAGCGGAGGCTCAGGGTCTCGGGCACCCACGCACCGGCGCCGGGTCTGTCCTCGGGCATGGTGCCCCGGTACCCCGGGCACTGCAGCGGCATGACCACCACCCCGTTGCGCGCCCTCGTGCTCGTCTGCACCCTCAAGCCCTCACCCGCTGCATCGAGCTCCCAGCTGCTCGGCGAGCAGGTGCTGCACGTGCTCGCAGAGGAGGGCGTGTCCGGTGAAGTGGTCCGCGTCGTGGACCACGACGTGCGGTTCGGCGTCACCACCGACGAGGGCGACGGCGACACCTGGCCAGAGATCCGCGCCAAGATGCTGGACAGCGACATCCTCGTCATCGCCACCCCGATCTGGATGGGGCAGCCCGCCTCGGTCTGCAAGATGGTGCTCGAGAGGTTGGACGCCGAGCTGAGCGAGACCGACGACCAGGGCCGGACCCTGACCCAGGGCAAGGTCGCGGTCGTGGCCGTCGTCGGCAACGAGGACGGCGCCCACCACGTGGTCGCCGAGGTCCTGCAGGCGCTCAACGACGTCGGGTTCAGCGCGGCGGCGAACGCCGGCACCTACTGGGTCGGCGAGGCCATGCAGAGCACCGACTACGCCGACCTGGACGCGACCCCCGAGAAGACCGCGGCCGCGACCACGGCCGCCGCGCGCAACGCGGCCCACCTGGCCCGGCTCCTGCAGGACTCGCCGTACCCGCCCGCCTGAGGCGAAAGAACGAGAACGCGTTCTAGTTCCCGCTACGGTGAGTCCGTGCGCTTCTCGATCAGCACGGCGTTCCAGCCGGTCGACCACCTGCCCCACCTGGCCCGCGCGGCCGACGAGCTCGGCTACCACTCGATGGCCGTGCCCGACCACGTGGTCGACCTCGAGGAGCTGGCCACGCCGTACCCGTACACCGCCGACGGCACCCGTCGCTGGGACTCCTCGACCGATTGGCCCGACCCGTGGGTGTTGATCGGCGCCTTGTCCGCCGTGACGACCCGACTGCGGTTCTTCACCTCCGTCTACGTCCCCGCGATCCGCAGCCCGTTCCAGGTGGCCAAGAGCGTGGGTACCGCCGCGGTGCTCTCCGGCAACCGGGTCAGCCTCGGCGTCGGGATCGGCTGGTGCCGCGAGGAGTTCGAGCTGCTCGGACAGGACTTCTCGACCCGGGGCAGGCGCACCGACGAGGCGCTCGCGCTGATGGCGCAGCTCTGGCGGCCCGGCTGGACGGAGTTCGAGGGCGAGTTCTACACCGCGCCCCGCCTGGCCATGGAGCCGACGCCGACCGAGCCCATCCCCGTGCTGATCGGCGGCCTCTCCGAGATCGCCTTCCGGCGCGCGGCCCGCCACGACGGCTGGGTGGGCGACATCTACCCCACCGACGAGGCGATCGCGCTGGCCCGCCGGATCGCCGACGTACGCCGCGAGGCCGGCGCCGACGGTGAGTTCTCGGTGATCACCGCGCTGAGCGACGCGTTCCTGCCCGAGCACTTCGCGCGCGCCGAAGCCGGAGGCATCACCGACTGCTGGACGATGCCGTGGGCCTACTACCACGGGCTCGACGCGACGCTGGAGCAGAAGATCGACAGCCTCGAGCGATTCGCCCGCGACGTGCTCGGACCCGTCAACGGCTGACAGCCAGGCCCGCCGAATGCACCGGCTGGAGCCGGGTACCTCCGACCTGACAGCTGATTGTCGGACCCCAGGAGGACACCGTGCCCAGCAAGTCGTCGAACGTGAAGAACGAGAAGCAGTACGAGGCCCTGAAGGACAAGGGCATGTCGAAGGAGCGGGCGGCCAAGATCGCCAACGCCAAGGACTCCTCCAAGCACGGCGGTGAGCAGTCCGGCAAGGGCGGCAGCAGCAAGCAGGGCGGCACCACCGCCCAGAAGAAGGAGGCCGGCCGCAAGGGCGGCAAGGCAGCGGCGAAGAAGAGCTGATGAAGGTCGGCTACTTCCTCTCCTGCGAGGAGCACCCGCCCGAGGAGCTGGTCCGCCAGGCGAAGCTGGCCGAGGAGGCGGGCTTCGAGGGTCTGTGGATCTCCGATCACTACCACCCGTGGAACCACGAGCAGGGCCAGAGCCCGTTCGTGTGGAGCGTGATCGGCGCGGTCAGCCAGGTCTGCGACCTGCCCGTCACCACCGCGGTCACCTGCCCTACGGTGCGCATCCACCCGGCGGTGGTCGCGCAGGCGGCCGCCACCAGCGCCCGGTTGTGCCGCGGTGGGTTCCGGCTGGGGGTCGGCACCGGCGAGGCGCTGAACGAGCACGTCACCGGCAGTCGCTGGCCGACCGCCGACGTCCGTCTCGAGATGCTCGAGGAGGCGGTCGCGGTCATCCGTGAGCTGCTGACCGGGGAGCGAGTCACTCACCACGGCCGCCACTACACCGTGGAGGACGCCCGGATCTTCACGCTGCCCGACCGGCCCGTCGAGATCCCGGTCTCGGCGTTCGGGCCCGAAGCGGTCTCCCTGGCTGCCCGCATCGGCGACGGCTTCGTCACGGCGCAGCCGGACGCCGACGGGCTCGCGTCGTACCGCGAGCAGGGCGGTCGTGGCCCCGCGATGGCCGGGGCCAAGGCGTGCTGGGGCCGGGACCGCGACCGAGCACAGGAGCTCGCACACCGGCTGTGGTCCAACACCGGAGTGCCCGGCGAGCTCGCCCAGGTGCTGCCGAGCCCGGCACACTTCGAGCAGGCCGCACAGCTGGTGACCGCCGAGATGATCGGGGAGACGATCCCGTGCGGCCCCGACGTCGACGAGCACGTCACCAAGCTCGCGAAGTACGCCGAGGCCGGGTTCGACGAGCTGTACGTCGCGCAGATCGGCCCCGACCAGGACGAGTTCTTCCGGGCCTACGAGGCGGAGGTCCTGCCCGCGCTGCGCCGCTCGCAAACGTAGGCGAGGCGCCGCAGGCTCTCGGTGTTGCGCCACTTGAGCTGCACGTGGCGCAGCGGCTTGGGCATGAGCAGCGCCGGGCCGCTGACGGCGTCCTCCTCGATGCTGACGTCGGTCTCGACGCCGGCGGCCTCGAGACGGAGGACGACGTTCGCGGCTCCGGTCGGCCAGGCGCGAGCGTGCAGCACGAGCCGCGAGCCTGGGGTCGACTCGAGGACCTCAGTGGTGTCGTCGAGCAGCATGGGCCAGGAGCCGACGGAGTGGTGCAGCTTCGTGCCGACCGCGGGCCAGCCGTCGTCGACCTCGCGCATCCGGGAGGCGCCGACCACCCAGAGCGGGTAGAGCCAGCCGTCGGCCAGCACGTCCCAGACCTGCTCGGGGGTGGCCTTGATCCTGCGGGTGTTGATCGCCATGCCGGGCCGGTACCCACTCGGCGACCAGGACCCACACGGCGGAAATGGAAGAACCGCTGGGGTCTCGGGTCCCCAGCGGTTCATTGAAAACTGTACCCACCCGAACGGGTGAACGCCAGTCCTCGGGCGGGAAAACGCCGTGAGACGTCAGTCACTCCCACTCGATGGTGCCGGGGGGCTTGGAGGTGATGTCGACGGTGACCCGGTTGACCTCACGGACCTCGTTGGTGATGCGGGTGGAGATCCGCTCGAGGACGTCGTACGGCAACCGCGCCCAGTCGGCGGTCATCGCGTCCTCGGAGGTGACCGGGCGCAGCACGACCGGGTGGCCGTAGGTGCGGTGGTCGCCCTGGACGCCGACGGAGCGTACGTCGGCCAGCAGCACCACCGGGAACTGCCAGATGTCGCGGTCGAGACCGGCGCGGGTCAGCTCCTCGCGGGCGATCGCATCGGCCTCGCGGAGGATGTCGAGGCGCTCGCGGGTGACCTCGCCGATGATCCGGATGCCGAGCCCGGGACCCGGGAACGGCTGGCGCCAGACGATCTCGGCCGGCAGGCCGAGCTGCTCGCCGACCAGGCGGACCTCGTCCTTGAACAGCGTCCGCAGCGGCTCGACCAGCTCGAACTCGAGGTCGTCGGGCAGACCGCCGACGTTGTGGTGGGACTTGATGTTGGACGTGCCCGCTCCCCCGCCGGACTCGACCACGTCGGGGTAGAGCGTGCCCTGCACGAGGAACGCGACCTTCTCGTCACTCTCCCCGAGGATCTCGGCCTCGGCCGCCTCGAAGACCCGGATGAACTCCCGGCCGATGATCTTGCGCTTCTCCTCGGGGTCGGTGACCCCGGCGAGCGCGTCGAGGAACTGCTTCTCGGCGTCGACGACCTTGAGGTCGACTCCGGTGGCGGCCACGAAGTCGCGCTCGACCTGCGCGGTCTCGCCCTGGCGCATCAGGCCGTGGTCGACGTACACACACGTCAGCCGGTCGCCGATCGCCCGCTGGACGATCGCGGCGGCCACCGCGGAGTCGACGCCGCCGGAGAGTCCGCAGATCGCCTGGCCACGGTCGCCGATCTGGGCACGGATCGCCTCGATCTGCTCCTCGACGATGTTGACCATCGTCCAGGTCTGGCGGCAGTGGGCGATCTGGACCAGGAAGTGCTCGAGCACCTTCTGACCGTGCTCGGTGTGCAGCACCTCGGGGTGCCACTGGACACCGGCCAGTCCGCGGTCGACGGCCTCGAACGCAGCGACGGGGGTGCTGGGCGTGGAGGCGAGTACGTCGAAGCCCGCCGGTGCGGCCGCCACCGAGTCGCCGTGGGACATCCACACGGTGTGGGTCGCGGGGATGTCGGCCAGCAGGGTGCCGGCCCGGCCGACCGTGACCGTCGTACGTCCGTACTCGCGGGCACCGGTGTGGGCGACCTCGCCACCCAGCCCCTGGGCCATCAGCTGGAAGCCGTAGCACATGCCGAACACCGGGGTGCCGGCCGTGAAGAGCTCCGGGGCGATCGTCGGGGCGCCCGGCTCGTAGACCGAGGAGGGTCCCCCGGAGAGGATGATCGCCTTGGGCTCGCGAGCCAGCATCTCGGCCACCGGCATCGTGTGCGGCACGATCTCGGAGTAGACCCGCGCCTCCCGCACCCGCCGGGCGATCAGCTGGGCGTACTGCGCCCCGAAGTCGACCACCAGGACCAGATCGTGCTCCGCCGCGGGGTTCATGCCGCACAGCCTATCGATCTGCGGACCGGTGCTCCGACTCCGCGGGCGTGCGCGGGACGTCATCACATCTGAGGTTCAGGGGCCGCGAAGGTGATGACGTCGTGCGGGCCGGTGCCTGCCCTCGTGTTCCGCGGACCCCATGGCGTCTCGATACGGCGGGCGAAAGACGCATCAGGGCCCGGCCGGGGAGGGAGGGATGGCCGGGCCCTGACTGTCCACGCGTCTGCTGGACAGAGCCTGGACATGGGACCCGGCGGTGGGAGGGAGCGTTTGACCGGGTCCGCTGGCTCAACGACCCGTGCAGACCCGGGTCACGGGACATTCACAGGTATTTTCTCCCGAGCCCGTCCGGTTCGTCCTCCCGCCTCAGGAGACTCCGACGATCGGCAGCCGCAGGGCGCCCGGAGCGTCCTCGGGAACCACCGGCGCGACCGGTGCGACCGGCTCGATCCGGCGGTACTCCGCACCCAGCGGCGGGCGCGGGTCGGCCTGCCCCTTGTTGGGCCAGAACGACATCGCCCGCTCGGCCTGGGCGGTGATCGTCAGCGACGGGTTCACGCCCAGGTTGGCCGAGATCGCCGAGCCGTCGGCGATGTGCAGGCCGGGGTGGCCGTAGACCCGCTGGTAGGCGTCCACCACCCCGGTCTCGCGAGAGTCACCGATCGCGCAGCCACCGAGGAAGTGCGCGGTCAGGGGCTTGTTGAAGGCGTCGCCGACGGCGCTGCCGGCGAACCCGCCGGTCATCTCGGCCATCATCCGGATCGCCTGGTTGCCGGCCGGGATCCAGGTCGGGTTCGGCACGCCGTGGCCCTGCTTGGAGGTGACGTAGCGCTTCCGGGTGCCCGGGATCCGCTTGGTGTAGAGCGTGATGGAGTTGTCGAGGCTCTGCATCACCAGCGCGATGATCGTGCGCTCCGACCAGTGCTTCATGTCGTAGAGGTTGCGCACCTCCCTGCGCTGCTTCCACAGCTCCCGCAGCCAGGTGCGCCAACGCGGCTCGTCACCGTCACCGTCGGTGAGCACCGACTGCAGCAGCGACATCAGGTTGCTGCCCGGGCCGTAGCGGACCGGCTCGATGTGCGTGTTGGGGTCGGGGTGGAAGCTGCTGGTGATCGAGACACCCTGGCTGTAGTCGACCGACAGGTCCGGTGCGATCACGCCGCCGATCGACTCGGAGTTGGTGCGCGAGAGGTACCCGAGGCGGTCCGAGAGCCCCGGAAGGTGGCCCTCGTCCTTCATCCGGTGCAGCAGTCGTTGGGTGCCGAGCGCGGCGGCGGCGAACACGACCTGCTCGGCGGTCAGCACCCGCCGCACCGAGGGCCGGCTGACCTTCGCCTTCGTGTAGCGGATGTGGACGTCGTACCCACCCCCGTCACGGGGCCGCACCCGGGTGACCGTGGTCAGCGGCATCACCTTCGCGCCGTTGCGCTCGGCGAGGTAGAGGTAGTTCTTCATCAGGGTGTTCTTGGAGTTGTGGCGGCAGCCGGTCATGCACGAGCCGCAGCCGATGCAGGTACGCCGTTCGGGGCCGGCGCCGCCGAAGAAGGGGTCGTCCACGGTCTGGCCCATGCCCGCGCCGGGACCACCGAAGAACACACCGACCGGGGTCGGGTGGAACGTGTGCCCCACGCCCATCTCGGTCGCGACCTTCTCCATGATGTCGTCCGACGGCGTACGGAGCGGGTTCTCGACGACACCCAGCATCCGCTTGGCCTGGTCGTAGTACGGCGCGAGCTCGGACTTCCAGTCGGTGATGTGGCTCCACTGCGCGTCGGCGTAGAACGCGGGCAGCGGCTCGTAGAGCGTGTTGGCGTAGACGAGCGACCCGCCGCCGACGCCCGCGCCGGACACGATCAGGCAGTCCTTGAGGGCGTCGATGCGCTGGATGCCGTAGCAGCCGACCTCGGGCCGGAAGAGGTACTTGGAGACCTCGAACGAGGTCTCGGGGAAGTCGGTGTCGTCGAAGCGGGCGCCCGCCTCGATCACACCGACCTTGTAGCCCTTCTCGGTCAGCCGCAGCGCCGTGACGGACCCGCCGAAGCCGGAGCCGACGACGAGGACGTCGTAGTCGAAGGTGTCCTGGGGGGTGCTCATGCTCGTCCCACCTTCTTCATCAGGCGCAGGTTGGCGTTCATGACCTTGGCGTAGGTCTCGTCGGACATGCCGTAGTGCGGTCCGAACCGGATGAGGCGCTGCGTGGCGACCGCTTGGGTCTCGGTGAACCGGCGGATGCCCTCGGCGCCCTGGCGGCGACCGGTGCCCGACTCGCGCATCCCGCCCATCGGGGCGTCGACGCTGGCGAAGGTCGCCGCGAAGGCCTCGTTGACGTTGACGGTCCCGGCCTTGAGGTGCTCGGCGATGGCCCGGCCGCGGGCGCCGTCCTGGGTGTAGATCGAGGCGTTGAGGCCGTACTCGCCCTCGTTGGCGCGCGACACCGCGTCCGCCTCGTCGTGGAACCTATAGAGCGAGACCACCGGGCCGAAGGTCTCGTGGGCGAAGCAGGCCATGTCGGGCGTGACGCCCTCGAGGATCGTCGGCTCGAAGAAGTACGGGCCCAGGTCGGGGCGGGCGTGGCCGCCGGCGAGCACCCGGGCGCCCTTGGCGACCGCGTCGTCGACGTGCGCGGTGACCGCGTCGAGCTGGGCCTGGGAGATCAGCGGCCCCATGTCGTTGCCCCACTCGAGCGTCGCCCCGAGCGTGAGCGCCTGGGTGCGGGCCACGAACCGGTCGACGAAGCGGTCGTAGACCTGGTCGGCGACGAAGATCCGCTCCATCGAGACACACAGCTGCCCGGCGTTGGAGAACGAGGCGCGTACGGCGCCCTCAGCTGCCCGCTCGACGTCGGCGTCGCGCAGCACGAGGAGGGGGTTCTTGCCACCGAGCTCGAGCGAGCAGCCGATCAGCCGGTCGGCGCAGCCCTTCGCGATCAGCCGGCCCGTGGCGGTCGAGCCCGTGAAGCACACGTAGTCGGCGCGCTCGACGATCGCCGTGCCGATCTCGGAGCCGGGCCCGGCGACCACCTGCCACAGGTCCCGCGGGAGCCCGGCCTCCTCGAGCAGTCGCGCCCCGAGCAGGGCCGAGAGCATCGTCTGGGAGTCGGGCTTGCTGACGACGGCGTTGCCGGCGGCCAGCGCCGCGATGCCGTCGATGAGCGCGAGGTTGAAGGGGTAGTTCCAGGGCGCGATGATGCCGACGACGCCCTTGGGGACATGGTTGACGTCGACCCGGGTGAGCCCGGGCACGACGCCGATGCGGCGGGACGCGCCGACGTGACGCTTCGCCGTACGCGCGTAGTAGCGAGCGGTGAGCGCGACGTGGAGCGGCTCGTCGAACGCGTGCTTGCGGGCCTTGCCGCTCTCCCAGACGATCAGGTCGATGATCTCCTGCTGCCGGTCGAGCACGAGGTCGTGCAAGCGGAGCAGCATCGCCGAGCGCTCCGCGAGCGGCGTGCGCGCCCAGGCGACCTGGGCCTTGCGGGCCCGCGCGAACGCCGTCTCCACGTCGGCGACGGTCGACTGCGGGATGTGCGCCAGCGGGGCGTCGTTGAGCGGCGACCGCACCTCCGCCGTCCGGCCGGAGGTGGCGACGAGTCGCCGGGTCAGCGTGGCGACGTCCTCGGGCTCGAGGGCGTAGGACGCCGTCGGGTCGTGCTCGGGGTCGAACGGTCCCTCGACGACCGGACCGCCGGCGGGGTCGGGGGTGGGGCTCTGCGCGCTCATAGGGGGGAGGGTATGTGACGCCGGTCTCGGAAACTACCTTTCAGTAGCCCCGGCTCGGTTTTTACACACGGCGTCCGGATGTCAAGACGCTCCGACGCCTGCCGAGCCCGCGATCAGGGGGTGTAGATCGCCTTCAGCTCGGTGTACTGCGCCAGGCCCTCGGGGCCGAACTCGCGGCCGACGCCCGAGGACTTGTAGCCGCCGAACGGCGCCGCGAAGTCCATCGTGTAGGTGTTGACGCCGTAGGTGCCGGTGCGCACGCGGCGCGCCACGTCCACCCCGGCCGCGACGTCACCGGTCCAGACGGTGCCGGCCAGGCCGTAGTCGGAGTCGTTGGCGATGCGGATCGCGTCGTCCACGTCGTCGAAGGGGATCACCGAGAGCACCGGGCCGAAGATCTCCTCCTGGGCGATGCGCATCCGGTTGTCGACGTCGGCGAACACCGTCGGGCGGACGTACCAGCCCGAGGAGAGCCCGTCGGGCATGCCGTTGCCGCCGACGACCACGCGGGCGCCCTCCTCCTGGCCCAGCGCGATGTACTTCTCGACGCGCTCCTGCTGGCGCTGCGCCACCATCGGGCCGACCTCGGTGGCGGGGTCCATCGGGTCGCCGACCTGCATCGCCGACACGGTTGCGGCCAGAGCGTCGACCACCTCGTCGTACCTGCTTCGCGAGGCGAGGATGCGGGTCTGCGCGACGCAGGCCTGCCCGGAATTCATCAGTGCGGTGAACTTCAGGCCCTCCATCGTGGTGGCCAGGTCGGCATCGTCGAGCACGATCGCGGCGGACTTGCCACCGAGCTCGAGCGAGACCCGCTTGAGCTGCTCGCCGCACACCGCGGCGATCTTGCGGCCGGCGGCGGTCGAGCCGGTGAACGCGACCTTGTCGATGCCGGGGTGGGCGACGAGGTGCTCGCCGACCTCGCGGCCGGCGGCGACGATGTTGACGACCCCGGCCGGTACGCCGGCCTCGGCGAGCAGCTCGGCCATGAGGTAGGTGTCCAGCGGGGTCTCCGGGGCCGGCTTGACCACCACCGTGCAGCCGGCGAGCAGCGCGGGGATCACCTTGGACATCGTGGTGAACTGCGGGACGTTCCAGGGCGGGATCGCCGCGACCACGCCGACCGGCTCGCGGCGCACGATCACGTCGGTGCCGAGCATTCCGGTGCGCGCCTCCTCCCACGCGAAGGCGCGGGCGACGGTGAGGAACGACTCGATCTGCATCCACGGCGCGGGCGACTGGGCGAGGTTGGAGAACGACGTCGGCGAGCCCATCTCGATCGTGATCAGCTCGGCCATCTCGGCCAGCTTGCCGGCGTACAGGTTCGAGAACGCCTGGACGACCTCGATGCGCTCCTCGGGACTCATCCGCGGCCACGGGCCCTCGTCGAAGGCGCGCCGGGCCGCGGCCACCGCGGCGTCGATGTCGGCGGCGCTCCCCTCCGGCACCGTCGCGACCACCTGCTCGGTGTGCGGCGAGACCACCTGCAGGGTGGCCGAGGTCGCCGGGGCGGCCCAGCCGCCGTCGATGAAGAACGCGGAACGGTCGAGGCTCATGGCGAGTCCTTTCGGTGCGGTGGTTTCGAGGCTCGCTTCGCTCGCACCTCAACCACCGAGTTCTAGGGGGCGAGCGAGAAGAAGTCGGCGAAGCCGGACGGGTCGTGGCGGCCGATGCAGAAGTGCTCGAAGAGCCCGAAGCCCTCGGCGCCGTCGGCCGTCGCACGGCCGACGTGGTCGACGCAGCCGAACATGAAGCGGCCCTGCACGGCCGGGTCGTCCATCGCGTAGGTGACCCGCTCGACGAAGTCCGCACCCTTCCAGGTGCCGTGGATCCAGTCCGGGTCGCCGCCGTAGCCGCTGCCGACGTGGAGGGGTACGGCGAGCCGCGACTCGACCTCGATCACCAGCGGCTTGCCCTCGGGGGTCGTGCACCGGATCGTCGCGCCCGTCGGCGTACGGGTGCCGGAGGCGTAGTGGACGTCGATCAGCGGCCAGCCGAGCTGCTCGACGCGGCCGTCCTTCCAGACGCGCGTGCAGTCGTTGAGGGTGCGGAACCCGTCGGGGGCTTCCTGGATGATCAGCACGACCGCGAAGTCCTCGAACTGCAGCGGCACGTAGAGCCACCACATGCCCTCGAACGGCGGGTCGGTGGGCGCACCGGGCGGCTCGGCCTCGCCGACGGGGCGGATCCCCCAGGAACGGTCGCGACTGCCCAACCAGGTCGCCGGGTCGACCGCGATCTCCTCGCCGTCGACGACGATCGTGCCGCTCCACGCGCCGAGCTGGGCGAAGCGCTGGGCGTCGAGGGTCACCCGGCTGCCGGAGCGCAGTACGTGCGGCTGCTCCTGCACGACCGGACAGGTGCCGTCCCACGTCAGGTCGAGCGCGATGCCCTCGGTCTCCTCCAGGACGACCCGGAGCTGGCGGAGTGGCTCGGGAACCTCGACGCGGTAGCGGCCGACGTGCGGGTTGAGCCGGTCCTGGTCGATGAGGTCGGAGAGGTGGACCGCGGTCTGCTGGCCGCCCCGCGCGACGAGGACGAACGCGTCCTTGGTGCCGAGGTTGGGGTAGTAGCCCAGTCCGGTGATCACCATGATCTCGCCGGTGCGGTCGTGGGCGTTGAAGTACCAGCGGTCATAGAAGTTGCGGTCGCTGCTGTTCGCCCACGCCATCGGCAGTGGCGCCTGGTGCAGCGGGAACTCGTC
Organism: Nocardia sp. 149-1B; assembly: GCF_057747975.1. Lineage (NCBI taxonomy): Bacteria > Bacillati > Actinomycetota > Actinomycetes > Mycobacteriales > Nocardiaceae > Nocardia > Nocardia sp. 149-1B. The sequence continues at coordinate 1,024,920 of NZ_CM173233.1, read as the reverse complement.
GAGCGGGCCGATGCCGGTCACGTCGTCAGGCCCCCGCCTCGTCGAGAAGGCGCTCCATCAGCGGCTTGTGGTGGAACAGCGACTCGAGGTCGTCGGGCCGCTCGATCTCGCCGAAGTGGATCTGCCGCGCGCCGGTGCGCATGAACACGATGCACCACTGGACGGCGTTGTAGACGTGGTACCAGTGCAGGTCCCCGACCTCCACACCGGTGCGCTCGGCGTACGTCGCCACCACGTCCTCCTCGCGCAGGAAGTGCGGCATGCCGGGCAGCTCGAGCATCCCGGTGATCGTCTCGAAGACCTGGTGGGCGAACACGACCCACGACAGGTCGAGCTCGCGCGGGCCCAGGGCGGCCATCTCCCAGTCGAGGACGCCGACCGGCTCGAAGTCGCGGTAGAGCACGTTGCCGATGCGGGAGTCGCCCCAGCACAGCACGGCCTCGTCGGTGTCCGGGAGGTTGGCCTCGAGCCAGTCGAGCCCGCGCTCGACCAGCGGCGAGCGGCCGATGTCGGCGACCGCGAAGTCGTACCACGCCCGGGTGCGGGCGAGGTTGCGCGCCAGCGGGGTCTCGCCGGGGTGCGGCGGGTCGAGGAAGCCGAAGGTCGTGCCCGCGTCCGGGATCGAGTGCAGACGGGCGATGACGTCGACGGTCGCGTCCTGCAGCTTGCGCTGGTGCTCATGGGGGGCGTCGTGCAGCCAGTTGTCGCCGAAGTTGTAGGGCAACACGTCCTGGGGGACCAGGCCGTCGATGCGGTCCATGAGGAAGAACGGCGTCCCGAGCACCTCGCCGGTCGGCTCCATCCAGCGCACCTGCGGCACCGGGACGTCGGTGGTCTCGCCGACGATCCGGATCGCGTCGTACTGCTCCTGGAGGGCATAGCTCGGGAACACCGGAAGGTCCTCGGCCGCGGGCGCGACGCGGGCGACGTACTCCCCCAGCCTGCGCTCCCCGCCCTCGGTCCAGGCGACGTCGAGGATCAGGGTCTCCGAGGACATCCCGTTGGCGTCGATGCCGCTGTGCAGGGTGACGACCGGATCGGCGCCGGGTGGCAGCACCGCCGCCAGCCAGCCCGCCAGGCGGGTGGGCAGGGTGCTCGCATCCCTGCTCGTGCGCTGCATCTTCAGGTCGGCCGGCGGCGGTGCTTGGGTCACGTTCCCCTCCCAAGGATCGCTGTGACGTGGGTCTCAGCATCGGTGGAACGTGTTCTAGTTGTCAACGGTCGGCGGCTACGCCGTCACACGATGTCGGGGGCGGAGACGCGGGCCTCGTCGGCGGCCTGGTCGGTGAGCTGCAGCTGACTCTGGCGCTCGGCCTCGACCCGGCGGCGGTAGTGGTCGATCTCGTCGGCCACGCGCGCCTCGTCCCAGCCCAGCCGTGACCCCATCAGGCGGGCGACGTGTGGCGCACACCGGACGCCCCGGTCGAAGGTCTCGATCGAGATGCGGGTACGCCGGGTGAGGACGTCGTCGAGGTGGCGGGCGCCCTCGTGGGTGACGGCGTAGACGATCTCGGCCGCGAGGTAGTCGTCGGCCCCCTCGAGCGGCAGCCGCAGCGCCGGGTCCGACGCGACCAGCTCCAGGAGGTCGTCGATCAGCCCGCCGTAGCGACCGAGCAGGTGGTCGATGCGCGCGACGTGGAGGCCCGAGCGCCGAGCCAGCAGCACCCGCTGGTTGGACCGGGTCTCCCAGTCGACGGCGCCGACGAGCGGCACCCGGTCGGTGATCGAGTCGCGGACCGTCCGGCCGGCAGTGCTCCGCAGCGAGTGGGCGGCGGCGTCGACGGCGTCCTTGCCCATCACGCGGTACGTCGTGAGCTTGCCGCCGGCGATCATCACCAGCCCGGGCACCGGCGTGACGACCGTGTGCTCGCGCGAGATCCGCGAGGTCGGCTCGGACTCCCCGGAGAGCAGCGGCCGGAGGCCGGCGTACACCCCCTCGACGTCGTCGTGGTCGAGGGGCTCGCGCAGGAACGCGTTGACGTGCTGGAGCACGTAGTCGATGTCGGCGCGAGACGCCGCCGGGTGCGCCTTGTCGAGATCCCAGGCGGTGTCGGTGGTGCCGATGATCCAGTGCCGTCCCCACGGGATCACGAAGAGCACGGACGTGGCCGTCCGCATGATGAAGCCGGCCTCGGAGCGGATCCGGTCGCGGGGCACGACGAGGTGGATGCCCTTGCTCGCCTGGACGTGCAGGGCGCCGCGGCCACCGACCATCTCCTGGATCTCGTCGGTCCACACCCCGGCCGCGTTGACGACCACCCGCGCCCGGACCTCCAGCTCCTGCTGGGACTCCAGGTCGAGGGCGCGTACGCCGACCACCCGCTCGCCCTCGCGCAGGAACCCCACCACCTTGGCGCGCGTCGCGACGTGCGCGCCGTGGGCGGCGGCGGTGCGGGCCAGGCCCACCACCAGCCGGGCGTCGTCGACCTGGCAGTCCCAGTACTGGATGGCCCCGACGATCGTCTCGGACCGGAAGTCCGGGGCGATCCGGGCCACGTGGCGGCGCAGGAGGTGCTTGTGCCGCGGGAGACCGGTGTCGCCGCCCTGGCGCAGGGCGCCGAACGTCGCCATGCCGTCGTACATCGTCAGCCCGGCGGCGACGTACGGCCGCTCCCAGCCCCGGTGGGTGAGTGGGTAGAGGAACGGCACCGGGCGGACCAGGTGCGGAGCCAGCCGGGTGAGCAGGAGGCCGCGCTCCTGGAGCGCCTCGCGGACCAGCCCGAAGTCGAGCATCTCCAGATAGCGAAGCCCGCCGTGCACGAGCTTGCTGCTGCGGCTGCTGGTGCCGCTGGCCAGGTCACGCTGCTCGAGCAGGCCGGTCCGCAGACCCCGGGTCACGGCGTCGAGGGCGGTGCCCGCCCCGGTCACACCCCCACCCACGACGAGCACGTCGAGCTCGGGCTGCGCCTCGGTGGTCCGCATCGCCGCCAGGGCGTCCTCGCGGGCCTGCGGACTGAGGGCGCTCGAGGGGCTCATGTGTCCAGTCTCGCAAACCCGCGTATCCGCGATGCGCTCTCGCGCGTCACCGGGACCGAGTTGAATGGAGGCATGGCCCGCCGACCGCTCCGCGCGGTCATCACCACGGTCGTCTCGGTGACCGTGATCGTGCTGTTGGTCGTCGCGGCGAGCATTGCCTGGCCGACCCAGCTCGACGAGGGCCGGTCGACGGCGGAGACGCCGGTCCCCACCGAGCTCGACGCCGGCGAGGGCGGCCAGACTGCCGAGACCACGGCGCCCGAGTCGCCCGCGCCCCGGACCGCGACGATCCTGATGGGCGGCGACCTGCTCTGGCACAACACCGTGTGGCTCAGCGCCGCCGAGGACCAGGCGCGCACCGGCTCCGGTGGCCGCTTCGACTTCGACCCGATGTTCGCCGCGCTGCGGCCGTACGTCGAGTCCGCGGACCTGGCGCTGTGCCACGAGGAGGTCCCGTTCGCGGCGCCCGGAGACCGGCTGCTCAGCTACCCGGTGTTCGCCGCGCCGCACCAGATCGCGGCGTGGATCGGCAGCATGGGCTGGGATGCGTGCACGACGGCCTCCAACCACAGCATGGACGCGGGCGTCGACGGAATCGTCGAGACCGCCGATCTCCTGGCGGACGCCGGGGTCGCCCACATCGGTACGTTCCGCACCGCGGCCGAGCGCCGTGACCCGGTGATCCTCACGACCGACTCTGGACTGAAGGTCGGCGTGGTGGCGGCGACGTACGGACTCAACGGCTACGTGCTGCCCGCCGGTCAGGAGTGGGCGGTCTCGCAGCTCGGCGACGCCGATGGCCTCCTTGCCCAGGCACACCGGGCCAGGGAGGCCGGCGCGGACCTGGTGATCGCCCACGTGCACTGGGGAACGGAGTACAGCCACCTGCCCGACGCCGCCCAGGTCGCGCTCGCCGAGCAGCTCACGAGCTCACCCGACGTCGACCTGGTGCTGGGCGAGCACGCCCACGTCGTACAGCCGATCACGCACGTGAACGGCAAGTGGGTCGTCTACGGCATGGGCAACATGGTGGCCCAGAGCGAGCTCGGCCGGCCGGAGGCCTACGAGGGGATCACCGTCTCGGTGCGGGCCAGCGAGGAGCCGGGTGGCGGCTGGCGCGTCAGCGGGCTGTCCTACCTGCCGACCCAGTGGAATCACTACGCCTCCGGCAGCCCGATCCGCATCGAGCGCGCGACCGGCGCGCACCTGGCGTCGATCCGCGCCGCGGTGGGCGCTCTCGGCGGAGACACCGGCCTCATCGAGGAGTAGCGGCCGACGCGCGAGCGCCGCGGAGTCCGCACTTCGGCGCGCGGCGGAGCTCGACCAGCGACGTCACGCTCCCCCGGTGCCCGTCGGCGTCGGTGTAGTGCAGGGTCAACGGTCCGCCGACGCCTGCGGTGCCGTGGACCCCGACGGTGAAGAGCAGGTAGCCCCCGTCCTCGGCGTCCGCGAGATCCAGGGTCGCCCCCTCGGCCGGTTGCCCTCGCTCCCAGGCACGACGCTCGTTGGGATCGAGGTTGTCCGGCGGCAGGCCGCTCCAGAGCCCCAGGGCCGCGAACCGGTCGCCGGGCTGCCGCTGGAACACCCGGATGGAGCGGACCTCGAGGTCCCCGGTCGTGGGCCACTCCACGCGGTCGATGGTGACCGGCGCCGGACCGCGGTTGCCGAACGCGTCGAAGCCCTCGGTCGCGCTGCTCGACCGGGCCGAGGGCGCGCAGACCTGGTGGGTCGGACCGATGGCGTACAGCGCGTGGGACTCTCGCCCGTCCCAGATTCGGTAGGCGACCCCTCCCGAGACCGCGGCGACCAAGAGCGTGGCACCGATCGCGACGAGCAGGCGACGCCGGTCCTGGATCCCCCGATGGATGCGCATGTCCGTCTCCCCCGAGATCGACGTCGGACAGCCGAGGCGACCGAGCCCCGACCGATGCACCCGATCTGCCCCTCAGCGGTCGGCACCAAACACGGAGCCGGCACCCTGGGGATCAGGTCAGGCGCGCGACGAGCGCGAGCAGGGCCGCGTGGGTCTCGGCGTCCTGCGCGGCGAGGATGCCGTCACCGGTGTGCACCGGGCGTCCACGGAAGTCGGTCACCACACATCCGGCCGCCTCGCACAGCGCGAGAGGAGCAGCGAAGTGGACGCTGCCGTCGTGCTGCCCGTCGACGAGGTACGCCGCTCGCTGGCCGGTCGCCACCCACGCCAGCGCGAGGCTGGTCGAGGACACGCGCGCCCCGAAACGGCTCCGGAAGGCGGGTTCGGCCATCAGCCGTGGCCCGAGCGGGGTGCCGCCGGGTGCCCAGTCGACGTCGATGTCCACCAGGGCGGTCGGTCCGGCGACTGCTCCAGGAGCCGGATCGTCGAGTCCGAACGCGTCGCCGGCGACCCAGTAGACCTCTCCGGCGGACGGGTCGGCGACGGCCGCGACCTCGGTGGCGACACCGGTCCGCAGCGCCACGTTGACGGAGAAGAGCGGCGTCCGTGCCGCGAAGTTCAGGGTCCCGCAGAGGGGGTCGACCAACCACACCCGGTCACTGCCGTCGGCTCCGGCATCACCCAGCTCCTCGCCGAGGAAGCCGTCGGCCGGCCGGGCGCGGCGGATCACGTCGAGGATCGCCCGCTCCGAGGCCAGGTCGGCGGCCGTGGCGAAGTCGGTGTCGGTCTTGTAGGTGCGATCCAGGTCGGTGCCGTACATCGCGGTCAGCGCCGCGGCCCCGGCGCGAGCGGCCGCGACCGCGACTGCCAGGTCGGTCCCGCCCACGAGGTCATGTGTCACCCGGGCATCGAACCACGCGCCAGCTCAGACGACGGCGCCGGTGCGCTCCAGGTGCCGCTGGGCGGCCCGGGCAGCGGGGTGCAGGCCGATCGCGGCGACCACCACGACGCCGGCGATCACGGTCCAGCCGACCGCGCCCCAGGTCACCGCGAGGTAGGTGTAGACGGCGGGGGCCCAGACCGTGCCGAGGGTGTAGCCGAGCTGGGAGACGCCTTGGTACTCCCCACGCCGCGAGGAGTCCGAGAGCTCCGACTGCAGCCCCCACTGGCCCGCCGACTGCAGCAGCTCGGCCCCGGTGACCGTCACGTGGCCGATCCAGACGAGCGCGATCGTGACCCAGCCGGCGGTGTCGTGGGTGACCAGCACGATCGCGCACGACAGCACGAAGAACGCCGCGCCCCGGCGCTCGGCGCGCAGCGAGTCGGCGACCGTGTGGACGCCGCGGGCGGCCGCCACCTGGAGCAGCACCGCCAGCACCGTGTTGGTGCCGAACAGCCAGGCCAGCAGCACTCGCGGCGCATCGGTCTGCTCCACCAGCCACAGCGGGATCACCACGTTGAGCAGCACCTGGTGGGTGCCGAGGACGCCGTCGAGCACGCAGGCCACGACGTACCCGCGGTTGCGCAGGGCGCTGGTCGTCCCGGCCCCCTCGACCGCCTGCACCAACGGCTGGTCGACGTGCTGGTGAGCGACCGCGGGCAGGCGCGAGATGAGCAACGCGTTGAGCAGCAGCAGGGCAGCCGTGAGCAGCGGCACGGCCCGGATGACCTGGTTGTCGTCGGTCGCCAGCGCCACGCCGGCCAGCAGCGCGCCCAGGGTGTAGCCGATGTTGCGAGCCGCTCGGAAGTAGGCCTGGGAGCGCACCCGTTCGTTGCGGGGGAACACGTCGAGGCGGTAGGCGTTGCGCGCCGACCGGCTGGAGGTCTGCAGGAGGGCGAGCCCGATGGTGACCGCGACGTACGACGTCATGCCGCCGACGCCGAGCCAGGCCAGGTAGGCCAGTGCCTCGGCGAGCGACGAGACCGACCACACGCGCCGGGCGCCGTACCGGTCGGCGAGCGTGCCCAGGGGTACGGCGAGCGCGAACGTCGCCACGCCCGAGATGGAGAGTCCGAGGCCGACCTGCGCCGCGGAGAGGCCCACGATCTGGGTGAAGAACACCGCGCTGCCGGTCAGGAAGACCCCGTCGCCGACCGCGGAGAGCACCGACTGCGCCGAGAGCCGGCGCACCAACGGGGTCGGTCCGGCGAGCGCCACCGCCCGAGCGAGGAATCTTGACATCAAGACAACGCTAGGTCCCCCACGCGCCACGTGTCGAGCGGATTACGCCATGACGGTCACGCGGCGTCCGTCGGGGACGTCACTCGATGACCACCTCGACGCGCTGGAACTCCTTGAGCTCGGTGTAGCCGGTCGTGGCCATCGACCGGCGCAGCGCGCCCATCAGGTTCATCGTGCCGTCGGCGACCCGGGAGGGGCCGAAGAGGATCTCCTCGATCGTGCCGACGGTCTCGAACTGCACCCGCTGGCCGCGCGGCAGGTCGTGGTGGTGGGCCTCGGTGCCCCAGTGGAACCCGCGGCCGGGCGCGTCGGTCGCCCGGGCGAACGGCGAGCCGACCATCACCGCGTCGGCGCCGCAGGCGATCGCCTTCGCGATGTCGCCGGACATGCCGATCGAGCCGTCCGCGATCACGTGGACGTAGCGGCCGCCCGACTCGTCGAGGTAGTCGCGGCGCGCGGCGGCCACGTCGGCGACCGCGGACGCCATGGGTACGGCGACGCCGAGCACGGTCCGCGTCGTGTGGGCCGCTCCTCCGCCGAAGCCGACCAGGACACCCGCCGCGCCGGTGCGCATCAGGTGGAGCGCGGCCTGGTGGGTGGCGCAGCCGCCCACGATGACCGGCACGTCGAGCTCGTAGATGAACTCCTTGAGGTTCAGCGGCTCGGCCTGCGACGAGACGTGCTCGGCCGAGACCGTCGTGCCGCGGATCACGAACATGTCGACCCCCGCGTCGACCACGGTCTTGGCGTGCTCCTTGGTGCGCTGCGGCGACAGCGACCCGGCGACGGTGACCCCGGCGTCGCGGATCTCGCGCAGCCGCTCGGTGATCAGCTCGGGCTTGATCGGCTCGGTGTAGATCTGCTGGAGGCGACGGGTCCCCTCGTTGCCGGACAGCGCGGCGACCTCCTCCAGCAGCGGGTCCGGGTCCTCGTAGCGGGTCCAGAGGCCCTCGAGGTTGAGCACCCCGAGGCCGCCGAACCGGCCCAGCGCGATCGCCGTGGCGGGCGACATCACCGAGTCCATCGGTGCCGCGAGCACCGGGATGTCGAACCGGTAGGCATCGATCTGCCAGGCCGTGCTGACCTCCTCCGGGTCGCGCGTGCGCCGGGACGGCACGATCGCGATGTCGTCGAAGGAGTAGGCGCGCCGGGCCCGCTTCGCCCGGCCGATCTCGATGTCCGTCACCGACCCAGCGTATCGGCCGTCCGCCGACTTCTTCACCGCCGACACCACGGCCCGGTCGGTGGTGGTGACGCTCGACGAGGGGCCCACCACGGTGGTGACGACGACGGCGCGACCGCCGTGCCATCGCTGCCCGACGGCGTCGAGCCGCTCAACACGCCGGGCGACGGCACCGCTCGCTTCGCGAGGGGCGAGGTCGTCGCACGCCGCGACGACCGAACCAGCCTCGTGCCCGAGGGTGCGGACGGCGTCCTGGCCGAACGCCCGCTGGGCCGGTGGGCCGGTGGCGCTACGGGTTCGAGCGGCACCGGGCCCGGGAGCTGTTCGTCGTGGGCGCCGACGGCACCACGCGGGGATCCCTGCACCTGCCAGACTTCGTCGACGACGCCGCGATGCTGCGCTCCGGCACCGGCGCCGTGGTGCTCACCGACGACGACGGCTCCGACGTGGTCACGCTGATCGGACGCTGAGGCCGGCAACCATCCGGGGCACCCAGGCAGTCGGACAGGGTATGGAAGCCCGGACGATCTCGGAAGGCGGCGTGGCGCTGGTGGAGTTCGACGAGTTCGTCGCCGCCCGCTCCTCCGGACTGCTGCGGACGGCGTACCTGCTCACCCATGACCACGCGCTCGCCGAGGACCTCCTGCAGACCTCGCTGGCGAAGGCCTGGTTGTCCTGGTCGCGCATCGAGGGACGGCCGGAGCCGTACGTGCGCAAGATCCTGGTCAACACCTACGCCTCCTGGTGGCGCCGCAAGTGGAACGGCGAGCAGGCGTACGCCGAACCACCAGAGGCCCCGGTCGGCGCCGCCGACGACCCGGACCAGCACCAGGACCTCTGGGCGGCCCTGGGGCGCCTGCCCCGCCGCCAACGGGCCGTGATCGTGCTGCGCTACGAGGAGGACCTCAGCGAGGCCGAGACCGCCCGCATCCTCGGTGTCTCGGTCGGCACGGTCAAGAGCCAGACCAGCAAGGCCCTCGCGGCCCTGCGCATCGATCCCGCGCTCACCGTCGACGACGTGGAGGAGGAGCACCGATGAACACCCTGCGAGACCTCCGAGCCACCCTCGACCAGCACGCCGCGAGCGTCGAGGACACCGAGCGGTACGGCCGCCCCCGCGCCGTCCACGAGCGGGTGCGCCTCGTGCGCCGTCGTCGCAATGCCACGGTGGCTGTCCTGGCTGCGGTAGCTGTCATCGCGGCGGTTGCCTCGGTGGGGCTGCTGCGTCCCTCGCACCGGGTCGAGCCGGCGAACCGGTTGGGGGACGTCGACGTGCCAGCGCAGATCCAGCTCTACGAAGGGACCTTCGCCTTGGACGACGTGATCCCCCTCGAGCCGGGCGTCACCATCACTCTCCCCGCAGCGGCGACCGCCCCCGACCGGGCCGTGTCCCTCATCGGCACGGGGCTGGGGAATGGGCGAGCGACGCTCATCATCGGCGATGAGCAGGCGGCTCGACTGTCCGGTGACCTCGAGCACTCGCCGGCGATGCCCTACAACCTCCAGCCCAGGATCCGGATCGAGCTCGACGCAGCACCCGCGGGAGCCGAGGTGGGGGTCGCCGTCTACCGCGCCACCAGCACGACCACCGACAGCGGACCGTTCCTGACCCTCTCGGGGGTGGACAGTCTCGCGGCTCAGTCGGTCTCCGATCCTGGCGAGTCGTCCGCGGAGGTCACGGTCCGGGCGCCCGCTGCCCAGCTCTCGTTCACGGCGTACTGCAGCAGCGACGCCGAGGACCTCCAGGTGAACATCGCCATCGACGGCGGCGACGCGAGCGGGCAGCCGTGCTACCTCGTGCGCCGAAGCAACGCGCAGGGCGGGGTGCTGGTGGGTGACGACCGTCGCACCCGGGCGCACACCGCGCGCGTCTACCTCACGCGCACCGGCTCGGACGATGAGGTGTCGGTGCCGGGCGTCGTCATCGGTGTCGGCGGCTACGTCCCCGGGCCCGGCCCGTCGCCGGTGGGCGTCCACGTGACGAGGACCGCCGAGTGGTTCGGCCGGACGTGGACGCTCGAGAAGGTCCTCGCTTCCGACCACGCCGGCGCGGTGACCTCCACGAGCGTCACCACCGGCGGGGAGGACCGGCTGCTGCGGTTCGTCAGCACCGGACCCGCGACAGCTACGTGGACCAACGGCTACGACCCGCCCACGTCTCAGCAGTTCGGGGGCCGAGGTGGCGACGAGTACGCCAACCCGATGCTGTTTCCCGGCGAGACCTACGACATCGAGGTCACACCGGACCCGGGCGCCGAAGTGGCGATCCTGGTCTACCGGCCGGAGTAGTCAATGACCCAGGCGGGTCGTTCCCCGGGTGGCGGTGACCGTGGAGGATCGGCGCACCCACCCCCGAGGAGAGCCCATGCGCCCGGTCACGCTGCTCGGAGCCGTCGTCGCGACGCTGCTCGCCACCCTGCTCGTCCCCGTGGCGCCCGCCCACGCGGCCACGACCTACACCTGGCGTGGCACCGAGAGCACGGTGTGGGGGAACAAGAAGAACTGGAACCCCGAGGGCGTGCCGAAGGACGGCGACGCCGTCGAGCTCGGCCCCGGCCCGCGCTCGAACATCACCGAGATCCCGGACGTCACCCTCACGAGCCTGAGCGTCAGCGGCGACCCCGCCGCGCCCCGGGCGGTGTCGATGACCGGCGAGGGCCAGGTCATCACCGGAAGCCTGCAGTGGAACGGCGGGGACATCAACACCGACCTGACGGTCTCGGCGCCGCCGCTGGATCCGACCCCGTCGTACATCATGATGGGCCAGTCCCCGATGCAGTTCGGCAACGGCACCAGCAGCCTGACCGGCCACCAGACGCTCACGATCAACAGCACGCTGTCGCTGATGGCCGGGCTCGCGGCCGGCGACGACCCGTGGCTGACCTTCATGTTCGACAGCAACATGCGGATCGCGAGCACCGGCAAGCTGCTGGTCGACCCAGCGGCCAAGGTCCTGGGGAGCCGGTGCTGCAGCGGCACGACCTCGACGATCGTCGTCGACGGCACGCTCGAGGTGTTCTCGGCGATCGGCGCGACCGGCTACACCGCACGCCTCGACGAGCTCGGCATCGACCTCGCCGGTGACGTGGTCGTCCCGAAGGGCAACACCCTCGAGATCACCGGCGGGCCGATCCGGGTGGGCGGCCACGCGATCAACGGCACCGTCGGCGACGCCTCGATCAAGGGCGGCGGCACCGTCGACATCAACGAGACCGACGGCGACGCCTACGACCCCGATCACCCGCTGCTCCCCGACGGGACCATGAAGTTCATCGAGGACGGCGAGAAGCTGACCCTGGCCGACGACACGGCGCTCCGCCTCGGGCCCTACACCGAGGTGTCCGGGATCGGGAGCATCGACGGCTTGGGCTCCGTGCGGCTCGCGGGCGCCAATGTGCGGGGCCGGCTGACGATCGCCGACGGCGTGCCGGCGACGACCGAGCCGGGCACCCGCACGACCGTGGAGGTCTTCGACCGCAACCTGCCCGCGCAGACCGGATGGCTCACCCCTGCCGGCGGACTGCGCGTCGAACCGGGCTCCACCCTGCGCGTGATGGGCAACGGTGGGCGGCTGATCATGCCCGACAAGGCCACCCTCGAGGTGCCGGCCGGCGCCACGGTCGACTCCGGTGGCTGCTGCACCGACACGGGGCGGGTCACCCTCCAGAAGGGCTCCACTCTGAAGATCGGCGCCGGCGACGCCGAACCGGCCGCGCTGCGCTGGGTCGAGCTCGGTGGCCAGGGCACGGTGGAGAGTGCCGGCTCGTCGACGTGGGACCTGGCCGGCACCACGTTCGTCAGCGGCGCCCGGATCACCGGCGAGGGCACGATCACCGGCGACCTACCGGCCGGCCCGGCCGAGATCCGGCCCAGTGGCGTCCTCACGGTCGACGGCGACCTGACCACGAACATCGCCGGCGTCTACCGGCCCACGCTCGCGCTGAACCGCACCGTGACGACCGCACCTCAGCGGCTCGTGGTGACCGGCAACGCGGCGCTGGCCGGGCAGCTCCGGCCGCTCGGCGACACGACCTATCCCGCCGGACGTCGGGTGGTCGTGCTGGAGGCGGGCACGATCACCGGCGGCTACCAGTGCGCCGTCGCGGGCGGGACGATCCTCGACCTGGGCCCGACGACCGTGGGCCTGCGCGGCATCGACGCCCGGGTCAGCGACTGCCTGCGGCCCGCGTCACGCTCCGTGCTCTCGGCGGCCTTCCGGGGCACCCGAAGGGTCGACCTGGGGCTCCCCGACGCCGCGTCGTCCGTGCTCGTCGAGGTGCGTGTGTCCGGTGCGGCTCACGCGGTGCTGCTGCGCCTCTCCGCCGGGCGCGGCACGGTGGAGCTGCGCGTACCGCCCCGGCGTACGGTCACGCGACTGCTCGAGGTGCCGGTCGCCGCTCACACCAGGCTGACGTCTCAGCTCTCGACGCGCGCCCGGCTCCGGATCGAGCAGGTGGGGTACGCGTTCCCATCGTGACCCTCGTGACGCTCGCGATCAGCGACCGGAGTAGTTCGGCGCCTCGACCGTCATCTGGACGTCGTGCGGGTGGCTCTCGTTGAGGGAGGCGGAGGTGATCCGCACGAACCGGCCCTTCTCCTGCAGCTCGGGGATCGTCGCCGCGCCGACGTAGAACATCGACTGGTTGAGGCCGCCGATGAGCTGGTGCGCGACCGCGGCGAGCGGGCCGCGGTAGGCCACCTGGCCCTCGATGCCCTCGGGCACGATCTTGTCGTCGCTGGTGACCTCGGCCTGGAAGTAGCGGTCCTTGGAGTAGGACTTCTTGCCGCGGCTCGACATGGCCCCGAGGGAGCCCATCCCCCGGTAGGCCTTGAACTGCTTGCCGTTGACGAACACCAGCTCGCCCGGCGACTCCTCGCAGCCGGCGAGCAGCGAGCCCACCATCACGGTGTCGGCGCCGGCGACGAGGGCCTTGGCGATCTCACCGGAGTGCTTCATGCCGCCGTCGGCGATCACGGGCACGCCGACGGGCTTGCACGCCAGCGAGGCCTCGTAGACCGCGGTCACCTGGGGGACGCCGACGCCGGTCACGACGCGCGTCGTGCAGATCGAGCCCGGTCCGACCCCGACCTTGACGGCGTCGGCGCCGGCGTCGACGAACGCCTGGGCACCCTCGCGGGTCGCGACGTTGCCGCCGACCACCTGGACGTGCTTGGTGGCCGGGTCGGTCTTGAGCCGCTGCACCATCTCCAGGAGCAGCCGCACGTTGCCGTGGGCCGTGTCCGCGACGAGCACGTCGACGCCGGCCTCGACGAGGGTGGTCGCCCGCTGCCAGGCGTCGCCGAAGTAGCCGATCGCCGCGCCGACCATCAGCCGGCCGGCACCGTCGTACGACGCGTTGGGGAACTGCTCGCCCTTGACGAAGTCCTTCACGGTGATCAGGCCGGTGAGGTGCCCGGCCTCGTCGACGAGCGGCAGCCGCTCGCGCTTGTGCTGGCGCAGCAGCACGGTGGCGTCCTCGCGCGAGATGTCGGAGTGGCCCGTGATCAGCGGCATGGGCGTCATCACCTCGTCGACCTTGGTGGTCGCCCACTCCGCGACAGGGGTGAAGCGCAGGTCGCGGTTGGTGATCATGCCGAGCAGCCGGTGCTCGCTGTCGACGACCGGGAAGCCGGAGATGCGGTACTCCCCCGCGAGCTGGTCGAGCTGCTCCAGCGTCGCGTCGGGCCCGATCGTGACGGGGTTGGAGATGATGCCGGTCTGCGTCCGCTTCACGAGGTCGACCTGGTAGGCCTGGTCCTCGATCGAGAGGTTGCGGTGGAGCACCCCGAGACCGCCCTGGCGGGCCATCGCGATCGCCATCCGCGACTCGGTCACGGTGTCCATCGCGGCGCTGACCAGCGGGACCTTCAAGGAGATCTCGCGGGTGAGCCGCGAGGTCATGTCGATGTCCGTCGGCGCCAGGTCGGAGTGACCTGGCAGCAGGAGGACGTCGTCGTAGGTCAGGCCCAGGGCGGCGAACTTCTCAGGCAGCTCCACTCCCACAGCCTACCGGCGCGACCCGGGTCTCGACACGGCGGTCGCGACCTCGCGCCTCGGTCGCGCGTCTCGCTCGACCACCATCAGCGGATCCGCTGGCGCGTCTTCGCTCACACACGCAGGGGTTTGAGGTCCCGGACAGGGATCCGCACCACGAGCGTGTCGGCAGCCATCCGGATCCGGCTCCGCAGCCCCGCCGCCATCACCATCGGGAGCACCGCCTGGTTGTCCGAGCGGGTGGTGAGCACGACCTCGTCGGCCCCGAGGGTGGTGGCCAGCCGGGCCGCATCGACCAGCAGGCGCGTGCCGATCCCTCGCCGCTGCCAGGCCGGGTCGACCTGCAGCGTGACGGCGCGCACCCCAGGCTCCTCGGCCTCGGGGCGGACGACGGTCAGCCCGACCGCCACCCCGTCGATGGTGGCCGAGACGGAGTCGCCCTGGACGACGTACTCCGGCGTCGCGCCGCCGCCGACGCGCCGGCTCTGGTGGGGCGCGAACGCACTCTCGCGGACCCGCCCGAGCACGTCGGAGACCAGCTCGGCCATCGCGGCGCCGCGGGCGTGCTCCGTCGCGGTGAACGGCGCGGTACGGCGCACCTGGACCTGGACGTCGCCGACCGTCATCTCCATCAGGTCCATGACGTCCTTGATCGCCTGGCCCGGCCGGCCGCCCTCGCGGGGGTCGGGCTCGGCGTCGAAGAGCCGGGCGACCACCTCGGGGAACGACGCCGGGTGCGCCAGGATCGTGCGCGCGGCCTGGACGTAGCGTGCGGGCTGGTCGGACAACGCGGCCTCGGTGCACCGCATCGCGACCACGGCCAGGCCGCCGGCGCCCTCGAGCAGCTCCGCGATCCGAGCGTCGTCCCACCCCTCGGGGGTGCGCAGGACCAGCTCGTCGGTCACGGACTCGATGCCCGGGAAGATCTGCAGGCCCAGGATGTTCACCCCCGCCGCACCGCAGCTGGCCGCGATCTGCGCGAGGGCTCCGGGACGGTCGGGCAACGACGTACGCACTCTCCACAACATGGTCTCAGGGTGCTCCGGACACGTTGCGGGCTCGGTTCGGGCGTGTTTCGCCCATATGTCGCGTGCCTGAGAGGGTGAGGCGATGGAGCACCTGCGCCGGCACCCGGTCGCGATCGCCGCGGCGCTGGCGTTCGTGGCACGGCTGCCTGCCCTGACCCGCCCGGTGCGCGCCGACGAGGCCGGGTTCCTGCTGGTCGGGCGGGCGTGGGATCCCCAGCCGGACAGCATGTTCGGGCCCTTCTGGGTCGACCGGCCCCCCTCGTTGATCGCGGTGTTCCGGTTGGTCGACGAGGTCGGTGGGGTGAGCATCCTGCGCCTGCTCGGGGCGCTGGTGGTCGCCGTGGCGGTGCTGCTCGCCGGGGCGCTGGGGCGCGAGGCCGGGTCACCGAGCGCCGCCGGATGGACGGCCGTCGCCGCCGCGGCGCTGCTGTCCAACCCGATGATCGACGTGGTCGCGGTCAAGGGCGAGCTGCTCGCGTTGCCGTTCGTGATGGGGAGCCTGCTGCTCACGCTGCGCGCGGTCCGGCGTACGTCGGTGCCGCTCGCGCTGACGGCCGGTCTGCTGGCCGGATCGGCGCTCGGACTGAAGCAGAACCTGGTGACCGGGCTGGTGTTCGCCACGGTCCTGCTGCTCGTCGCGTGGCGCACCGGCCGGCTCGCCGGTCGCCGGGCGCTGGCGCTCGCGGCGGCCGGTGCCGCGGGGGCCGCGCTGCCGGTGCTCGGCACGGTCGTGTGGGCCGAGGCAGCCGGCGTCCGGCTCACCACCGTGTGGGAGGCGGTCTACGGGTTCCGCGCCGACGCCGCGCGGGTGATCGCCGACGCCGGCACCCACGCTCCCGAACGACGGGCCTGGGTGCTGCTGGTGATCGCCGTGGCGTGCGGCATGCTGCCGATGGTCGCCGGGCTGCTCGCGCAGGTGCGCGAACGCTGGCCCGCGGACGCGCCGGTCGTCGCGGCCACGGTCGCGGTTGTGACCACCGACCTCGCCGGGCTCGCGGCAGGCGGCAGCTTCTGGCGCGACTACCTGACGCCACTCGTGCCCGGCGCGGCGCTGTGTGTCGCGCTCGTCGCCGGACGGCCGAGCGGCCGGCTTCTGCGCGCCGTGGTCGCCGCCGCTGCGGCCTCGGCCGCCGTCGCGATGGTCGCCTGGCTCGGCTGGAACCTCGCCGGACAGCAGGAGTTCGACGAGGTCGCCACCGGCGACGCGCTCGCCTCGGCAGCGGCGCCCGGCGACACGCTCGTCGTCTTCGGCGGCCGCCCCGACCTGCAGCTCACGAGCGGGCTCGGCTCGCCGTACCCGTACCTGTGGAGCCTGCCGATGCGCGCCCGCGACCCTGGGTACGCCGACCTGCGTGCGCTCCTGGCCGGACCCGACGCGCCCACGTGGCTGGTGGAGTGGGCCTCGTTCCGTTCGTGGGCACCCACCCCCTCGGACGAGCTGGTGCGGGTCGTCGAGGAGCGGTACGTCGCGCACGGCACCGCCTGCAACGGGCACCCGATCTACCTGCTGCGCGGAGAAGGGCGACCCGTCGTGCAACCGACCTGCGACTGACCTCGTTGGTAGGGCATGGGACGAGACGCGGCAGCGGACGCCGCCTTCACCGAGTTCGCTGCGGCGAGCCGGGTCCGGCTGCGCCACACGGCGTACCTGCTGTGCGGTGACTGGGACCGCGCCTCCGACCACGTGCAGGAGGGGCTGATCCGGGTCTACGTCGCCTGGCCGCGCCTGGTCCGTCGTGGTGGTGAGCTCGCCTACGCCCGCAAGGCCGTGGTCAGCGCGTTCCTCGACGCCAGCCGCAAACGGTCGAGCACCGAACGGCCCGCCGAGCTCGACGTCCGGCTCGCCTCGACCGAGGACGTCGCCGCGCACGTGTCCGACCGGTCCGCGCTGATGGCCGCGCTCGCGCGGCTCCCGCGCCGCCAGCGCGCCTGCGTGGTGTTGCGGTACTTCGAGGAGCTCGACGTGCGCGAGACCGCGGCCGCGCTCGGCTGCTCGGAGGGCACCGTCAAGAGCCAGACCTCACGGGCGCTCGCCTCGCTGCGCGCCATGTTCGAGAGCGCGTCACGCGACGAGCTCGCCGTCACCGGAGAGAGGAACCTGCCGTGGTGACCGACCTCAAGCAGCTGCTGCGCGACAACGTCGCCGACGCCCCGGACGACCACGTCGACCTCGCCGCGGTGATCCGTGCCGGACGGCGCCAGGTGCGGCGCCGTCGGCGCCACCAGCGCGCGGGCGGTGTCGGCCTCCTCCTCGCCGGGACGGTGCTCGCCGCCGTCATCGGCATGAGCAGTGGCGACGGGCCGCCGGAGATCGCGGGCGACCCGCCCCGGCCCGACGCGCCCACCCTGACCCTCGCCGACGCCACGCCGGCCGTCGAGGGTCGCGACTACCGCGAGCTCGCGTCGTACACGAACGAGAACCTGGACGCCGACAACGGCCGGTCCTACGACGGGGTCACCGAGGACGGTCTGATCCTGTTCCGCGACGGGCCCCGCGACCACCGGCCCGCGCGATACGCCCTGGTAGCTCCCGGGAATGGGGAGAAGGACTGGCTGCCGGACCCGCCGACCGCCTACGACATGTCGCCGGCCGAGCTCGGCAGCGACCGACTGGTGTTCGTCGGGCTCGACAACGGCGCGCAGCCCACGCTGTACGCCTCTGTCTTCGACCGGGACACGCGGCAGTGGAGCGTCCGCCAATGGCCGGGCCTGCCCTCGTCCTCCTACGACTCTCTGGCTCAGCCCGTGATGGGGCCGGACGACCGGGTCTATGTCCTCGTATCGGAAGGCGATCCGCACCGATCCCGCCTGTGGTCGGCCTCGTTGAGCGATCCGACGGACGTCCGAGACGAAGGGCTGAGCGTCGGTGACCTCGCCTTCACCGACGACGCGATGGTGTGGACCGACGCAACGAACGACGACCCCGGTCTCGTCCACGTGCGCGACCTGGCGACCGGCGCCGAGCGCACCTTCGACCCCCGGACCGGCAAGCACTGCAACCTGCTGTCCTTCGCCGCGGTCGGCGACCGGATCGTGATGGGCCAGTACTGCGGGACCTACAGCGACGGCGTACGTGACGACCGCGTGCAGGTCGTCTCCACCGACGGCGACCAGGTCGTCACGATCCAGGACAGTGGCATCGACGGCCGCCTGGACGGCACCGACAGCGCGAGCGACGTCGTCACCGTGGTCGCCGAGGACTCCGACGCCGGGACCTACGCCTACGACCTGAGCACGGGCCGCTTCCTGAAGGTCGCCGACGGAGTGTCCTCGTGGGGTCGCGAGGTCAGCTTCCCGGTCGGTCCGGACCAGTTCTTCTGGTTCACCTCCGAGGGCCGCTACGGCTCGACCCAGCACCTCGGCGAGCTGCTCCCCTGACCCTCAAATGACGTTGACCCGCCCGAAACTCTCGGGCGGGTCAACGTCAGATGGGACTAGTGGCCGTGCCCGTGTCCGTGGCCGTGACCGGCCGCGGGGGCGTCGTCGTCTTCCTCGGGCTTCTCGACGACCAGGGTCTCGGTCGTGAGCAGCATGCCCGCGATCGAGGTGGCGTTGACCAGCGCGGAGCGGGTCACCTTGACCGGGTCGAGCACGCCCTGGGCGACCAGGTCGCCGTACTCCTCGGTGGCGGCGTTGTAGCCGTTGCCGACGCCGAGCTCGCGGACCTTGGTGGTGACGACGTAGCCGTTGACCCCGCCGTTCTCGGCGATCCAGCGCAGCGGCTCGTCGGCGGCCTTGCGGACCACGCGGACGCCGAGCGCCTCGTCACCGGTGAGGCCGAGGTCGTCGGCGAGGACGGCGACCGCGTGGACGAGGGCGGAGCCGCCACCGGCGACGATGCCCTCCTCGATCGCGGCGCGCGTCGCGGAGACGGCGTCCTCGATGCGGTGCTTCTTCTCCTTCAGCTCCACCTCGGTGGCGGCGCCGACCTTGATCACGCACACGCCGCCGGCGAGCTTGGCGAGGCGCTCCTGGAGCTTCTCGCGGTCCCAGTCGGAGTCGGTGTTCTCGACCTCGGCCTTGATCTGGTTGACCCGGCCCTCGACCTCCTTGGGGTCGCCGGCGCCGTCGACGATCGTGGTGTCGTCCTTGGTGATGACGACACGACGCGCCTGGCCGAGGACCTCGAGGCCGACCTGGTCGAGCTTGAGGCCGACCTCGGGGGCGACGACCTGACCACCGGTCAGGGTCGCGATGTCCTGCATCATCGCCTTGCGGCGGTCGCCGAACGCCGGGCTCTTGACCGCGACGGCGTTGAACGTGCCGCGGATCTTGTTCACGACCAGGGTCGAGAGGGCCTCGCCCTCGACGTCCTCGGCGAGGATGAACAGCGGCTTGCCGGACTGGATGACCTTCTCGAGCAGCGGGAGCAGCTCGGAGACGGCCGAGATCTTGCCCTGGTGCAGGAGGATGTACGGGTCATCGAGGACCGCCTCCATGCGCTCGGGGTCGGTCACGAAGTACTGGCTGATGTAGCCCTTGTCGAACTGCATGCCCTCGGTGAACTCGAGCTCGGTGCCCATGGTGTTGGACTCCTCGACCGTGATCACGCCGTCCTTGCCGACCTTGTCGAACGCCTCGGCGAGCAGGTCGCCGATCACGCTGTCGCGGCTGGAGATCGTGGCGACCGAGGCCATGTCCTCACGCGACTCGACCTCGCGGGCGGCCTCCTTGAGGGCGTCGCCGACGGCCTCGGCAGCGGCGTCCATGCCGCGCTTGAGCCCCATCGGGTTGGCGCCGGCGGTGACGGCGCGCAGACCCTCGTGCACCATCGCCTGGGCCAGCACGGTGGCGGTGGTGGTGCCGTCACCCGCGATGTCGTTGGTCTTGGTCGCCACCTCCTTGCAGAGCTGGGCACCGAGGTTCTCGAACGGGTCGTCCAGCTCGATCTCACGCGCGACGGTGACACCGTCGTTGGTGATCGTCGGGGCGCCCCACTTCTTGTCGAGGACGACGTAGCGGCCCTTGGGGCCGAGCGTCACCTTGACGGCGTTGGCGAGCGCGTCGACTCCCCGCTCGAGGGAGCGGCGGCCGTTCTCGTCGAACTCCAGGATCTTGGGCATTTCTCTCCTCTAACGAGTTCGGGCCGTCCGCCCCACAGCGCGCTGGGCGCTGGTGGGGCGGACGACCCGGGAAATCAGGAAACGACTGCGAGGACGTCGCGCGCGGAAAGGATGAGGTACTCCTCGCCGGCGTACTTGACCTCGGTGCCGCCGTACTTGCTGTAGATGACCTTGTCGCCGACGCTCACGTCGAGCGGGACACGGTTGCCGTTGTCGTCGATGCGACCCGGGCCGATGGCCAGGACCTCGCCCTCCTGGGGCTTCTCCTTGGCGGTGTCCGGGATGACCAGGCCGGAGGCCGTGGTCTGCTCGGCGTCGAGGGGCTTGACGACGATCCGGTCCTCGAGGGGCTTGATGTTGACCGACACTGCTGATCAACCTCCACTTTCTGGGACTTCGATGCGGTGGGTGGTGCACGTCTGTTGTGCCTGCCGTCCGGCACGCCGTCGCGGGGGCCGCGCCGGTGACAAGCGTTGGCACACTCCCGAGGAGAGTGCCAACTCAGAAACTAGCACTCTCGCCAACTGAGTGCCAGCGGCCCCCAGGTGACAGGATCCGGGGATGGACCTCGAGGCGTTCCGCTGGCTGCTGACCGCCGACGGCGACGAGCTGCTCCGGGCCGCGGCCGCCTCCGTCGAGGCCGGCGAGGACCCGCTGAGCTCCCAGACCCGGCTGCGGCGTACGGCGGATCCCGCGCACGTCGCGGCCGCGTTGACCCAGGCGACGCTGCGGGTGCGCGCCCGCGCGAAGTTCGGTGAGGACGCCGACCGCATGTACTTCACGCCCGACGGTCTCGAGCAGGCGACCCGGCAGCGGGTCGCCGCCCACCGGGCCGCCCGGCTGGTCGCCTCGTCCGCCGCGACGCTGGTCGACCTCGGGTGCGGGATCGGGGGCGACCTCGTCGCCGCCTCCCGCGCCGGACTGACCGCGGCCGGGGTCGACCTGGACCCGGTGCGGGTCGCGGTCGCCCAGGCCAACCTGGACGCACTCGGCCTGGCCGGCGCGGTGATGGTGGCCGACGCGACCACGCTCGACACCACACCGTTCGACGTCGCCTTCGCTGACCCGGCCCGGCGGTCCGCCCGCGGCCGGGTCTTCGACGTCGACGGCTGGACCCCGCCGTGGCCGTTCGTCGAGGGGCTGCTCACCCGCGACTCGTGCGTGAAGGTGGCCCCGGGCATCCCCCACGACCTCGTGCCGGCCGGGGTCGAGGCGGAGTGGGTCAGCGACCACGGAGAGGTCAAGGAGGCGGCGCTCTGGTCGGGCCGGCTCGCCACCACCGCGCGCCGCGCCACCGTGATCGGCGACGGCGGACTGGCCACTCTCACCGACGAGGACGACCCCGGGGCTGACGTGGGCCCGGTCGGGGCGTTCCTCTACGAGCCCGACGGTGCGGTGATCCGGGCCGGGCTCGTCACCGCGGTGGCCGCCGGGGTCGGCGGCCGGCTGGTCGACGAGCACATCGCGTACGTCGCCTCGGACTCGTCGTACCGGACCCCGTTCGCGCGGGGCTACCAGGTGCTCGAGGAGCTGCCGTACCGCGAGAAGGCCCTGCGCGCCGCGCTCCGGGAGCGGCGGATCGGACGACTCACGATCAAGAAGCGCGGCGTGGACGTGGTGCCCGAGCAGCTGCGCAAGCGGCTGGACCTCGCCGGCGAGGAGGAGGCCACCATCGTCCTCACCCGGGTCGCCGGCCACGGCGTGGCCCTGCTCGTCCAACCGTTCTGAGCTGCCTTCGTCTCCCGAGCTCGCTCGGGAGACGAAGACGCAGCAGCCAGGTCGAGTAGCCGCGCGAGTGAGGAACGAGCTCGCGACCGGCGTATCGAGACCACGGTCGCTCAGGGGTCTCGATACGCCGTCGCTCGTTCCTCACGACTGCTACTCGACCAACGAAGGCGGGATCGTTGCGCAAATGCACCATCTCCCGGGAGCCGAAGGGGGCTCCCGGGAGATGAGACTTCAGTTGCTGGTCAGTCCCTCAGGACGATCAGGCGACCGCGGCGCGAGCACCGGCCGGAGCGGTCTTCTCAACCTTGCGAGCGTGCCAGATGCCGAGGCCGAAGAGCACCAGCAGGGCAGCCGCGCCGACGAAGGCGGCGATCGCGGCGATGCCGGCGATGGTGCCGATCGTGGCGAACGCGTAGCCGTAGAGGAGCAGGCCGCGCAGGGTGTTGCCCATGAACAGGGTCTGGCGCAGACCGCCGAGGGCCTGGCCCTCAGGAGACGCCTTCTGCTCGTCGCTCATCTGCAGGAACTCGCCGCTGACCTCTTCGTAGGTGCGGTTGTCGCTCGCCGCGTTCATGTGGACCAGGATGTAGTGGTTCGCGAACGCCTTGGCCTCCGGGCCGGTGTCCATCTTGCTGCCGCCGTACTGCTTGAGGGCGGCGGCGTCAGCCTTGGGAAGGGCGGCGAGGGCGTCACCCTCGGGCATCGTGATGTCCTGCATGCTGAGCTGGTCGTGGACCTGGTCAGCGATGAAGGTGTTCGCCCAGGTGAGCAAGCCACCTGCAACGAGGAGGACGGCGGCGAGGGCCAGACCCGTCCACGAGATGAGCTTGTCGAATGCAGATCGCATCGTGGTGACTCCTAGTTTCGGGGCGGTGTCTCCGCCACATCTGCTTTGGTGACACCACCGTAAGAACTTGAACCCTGAACGAATCAGGGCCGGAGTCCTCGGACTCGGAGGCCCATCGGTCCCGATCTCCGGGACCTTCGGCGACCTGGATCCGGGACTGGTCCCAGCACAGCGCTGGGACCGGTCCCGGAGACACTCAGGTCTCGAGTCCCTTCCGCTCGGCCCCGATCGTCGTGTCGGCGCCGTGGCCGGTGTGGACGACGGTCCCGTCGGGCAGCGCGAGCAGGGCGGTCCGGATGGACTCCACGATCAGGTCCGGGTCGGAGTACGAACGTCCCGTGGCGCCCGGACCACCCTGGAACAGCGTGTCGCCGGTGAACACGCAGCCGAGCTCCGCGGCGTACAGGCAGACCGCGCCGGGAGCGTGCCCGGGCGTGTGGAGCACCCGCAGCGTGGTCCCGGCGACCGTGATCTCCAGGCCGTCCTCGAGGTCCAGGTCCCAGAGGTAACGCGTGTGCGTGAGCTCCCACAGGGGCCGGTCCGCGGGGTGCAGCATGATCGGTGCGACGACCTCCTCGCGCAGTGCCGGCGCCACACGCACGTGGTCGTCGTGGGCGTGCGTGCACACGATCGCCTTGACCTTGCGGTCCCCCACGACCGCGAGGATGTCGGCGACGTCGTGCGGGGCGTCGATGACCACGCACTCGCTGTCGTCGCCGACGACCCAGATGTTGTTCTCGACCTCGAAGGTCTCCCCGTCGAGCGTGAAGGTCCCCGACGTGACGCCGTGGTCGACCCGGGCCGCCATCAGAAGATCACCACCGAGCGCAGCACGTCGCCTCCGTGCATGCGGCCGAACGCCGCCTCCACGTCGCCGATGCCGATCTCCTCGGTGACGAACGCGTCGAGGTCGAGCCGGCCCTGCTGGTAGAGGTCGACGAGCATCGGGAAGTCGCGGCTGGGCAGGCAGTCGCCGTACCAGCTGGACTTCAGCGAGCCACCCCGGCCGAACAGGTCGATGAGCGGCAGGTCGGGCACCTTCATGTCCGGAGTGGGTACGCCGACGAGCACCACCGTGCCGGCCAGGTCGCGAGCGTAGAACGCCTGCTTCCAGGTCTCCGGACGACCCACCGCCTCGATGACCACGTCGGCGCCGAAGCCGCCGGTGAGCTCCTGGATCGCGGCCACCGGGTCGGTGCCGCTGGAGTCGACCACGTGGGTCGCGCCCAGCCGTCGGGCGGCCTCGAGCTTCTTGGGGTCGATGTCGACGGCGATGATCGGGGAGGCGCCAGCCAGCGCCGATCCCGCGATCGCGGCCACGCCGACACCACCGCAGCCGATCACGGCGACTGACTTGCCGCGGGTCACGCCACCGGTGTTGATCGCGGCCCCGATGCCCGCCATCACACCGCAGCCGAGCAGGCCGACGGCGGCCGCCCGGGCCGAGGGGTCGACCTTCGTGCACTGACCGGCGGCGACCAGGGTCTTCTCGGCGAACGCGCCGATGCCGAGGGCCGGCGACAGCTCGGTGCCGGCGTCCGGCCCCTCGGCGAGGGTCATCTTCTGGGTCGCGTTGTGCGTGGCGAAGCAGTACCACGGCTCGCCGCGACGGCAGGCGCGGCAGTCGCCGCACACGGCACGCCAGTTGAGGATCACGAAGTCGCCGGGCGCCACCGACGTGACGTCCGGGCCGACGGCCTCCACGACGCCCGCGGCCTCGTGGCCGAGGAGGAACGGGAAGTCGTCGTTGATCCCGCCCTCGCGGTAGTGGAGGTCGGTGTGGCAGACCCCGCAGGCCTGCACCTGCACCACCGCCTCACCCGGACCCGGGTCGGGGACGTTGATCGTGGTGACCTCGACGGGCTGTCCCTGGCCGCGGGCGACCACGGCCTTCACCTGCTGCATGCTGCTCCCTGGGGCGACGGTGTGCGTGACTGGTCCATGACCATGCAACCGTATGCGGCCCCCCTCGAACAGGGCCCGGAACCAGCTCCCCGGGGCTACTCCCGGCCCGGCAGGTGCTCGGTGCGTCCACCCATCCCGGCCTGCCGGATCAGCCCCGACACGAGCTCGTGCGCCTGGGTGATCGTGTCGTTCAGGGTGCTCAGTCCCGTCTCGATGTTGCCGGCCTCCAGCGACCACTTCGCCGCGACCATGCCCTGCACCAGCGAGTCGTTGATCTCGATCGCGTCCCGGTGCAGGAGCGCCGCACTCTCGAGGCGACGCCGCTCCGTCTCGACGCGGCGCAGCCGGTCGGTGGCGTCACCGAGGAGCACGCCCAGCAGCAGGATCGGCAGGATCCGCGACATCCATCCGGACGGGGTGAGCGACACGTCCCGGACCACCACCCACACGACGATGAGGAGCACCGCCGAGAGGCCCGCGACGGCTCCGGCGCGCCTGCCGAAGGCCACGGCGACGAGTGCGACCGGGAAGACGTACAGCATGGAGTAGGCGTCCTCGACGCGGCCGGTGCCGATGCGGAGCGCGAAGATCCCGGCATACATCGCGACGACCACGGCCCAGGTCAGCGGCGGCCGACGGCGAAACCAGGCGTCGGGCGACGACGCGTCGGCCAGCGGGGCGCGGAGGGTCATGGAGCCAGGATGCAGGATCAGTCGAGCCCAGCGCCGGAACGGCTGCGTCACCGACCCTCGATCCAGGCCACCGCCTGCGCGGCGGTCCAACCGGCGGGGTGACGGTCGAGCAGCCGTCGCGGGCCGTCCAGGTCTCCGCCGAGGGTGAGGAGATCGGGCTCCTGGTAGCCGTCCGGGCGCGTCTGGCCGAGCCCGATGTCCGCCGTGAGCGCGTTGCACAGGCACGCCCGGCCCTCGGTGTCGGCCACGTCGCCGCCCTTGCGCAGGTAAGCGTCCACCGGCTCACCCGGGCAGCGGTAGCCCACGCGGCCCGCCGCGGTGAGGTACGGCGTGCGCAGGTAGCCGAGGTCGCAGAGCCGCTCCCGTGCGCCGTAGACCTCGGGGTCGGCGAGGGTGCCCTCCACCTGGGCGACCTTGAACGGGAAGCCCGTCGGGGAGGACCTGACCCCTGTCTTCACGCGCAGCGTGCCACCGCCGAGCCCGCCGCGGACCCGGTCGAGCAGGTCGGGTCGCAGCCCGGACTCCTCCGCGAGCGCGAACAGGGTGCCGACCTGGACGCCCTCGGCGCCGAGAGCCCGGGCCGCGGCCAGCCCGTCCGGGGTGCCGTGACCGCCGGCCAGCCAGAACGGCAGCCCGAGGGCCGCGACCTTGTCGAGCGCGACCGCGTCGCGGGCGCCGTACACCGGTTCGCCGTCGTCGCCGAGGACCAGGCTGCCCCGCGGAGGCGCGTTGTGGCCCCCGGCAACGGGGCCCTCGATCACGAAGCCGTCGGGGCGGGTGATCTCGTCGCGGGCGAGGTAGGCGGCCAGCACGGTCGCCGAGACGATCGCGAGGAACCGGGGCCGGCGCAGGGCAGGGAGGCTCGCACCGAGCAGGTCCTGGGGGTCGACCTCGACGCGGTAGCGCTCGGGCGCGCCGTGCACGTCCACCCCCACCCCACCGACCTGGCCCCGGGCGAGGTCGGTGAGCAGCTGCGGGATCTCGCGGGGCACGCCGGCCCCCATCAGCACCACGTCGACGCCGGCCAGCATGGCGCCGAGCGCCGCGGCCGGAGTGGCCAGCTGGATCTTCTCGAGGTAGTTGATGCCGACGGTGCCGTCGTGGCCCTCCTTGGCGAGCCACACCTCGACGAAGTTGCCGACCACGGCGAGCTCCTGGGCGTGCCGGTGCGGCCGGAGTGCGGGTTTCGGGGTCGGTCGGTAGGGACGGCCCTCATCGCGGCCACCGGCGAGGAAGTAGCGGTCGAGCACGCGAGCGGCCATCGCCGGGTCGGGGAAGGCGGCGAGGGCTCGACGCACGTGCCCGTCCGGGTCGCCGTCCTGGAGCCGGCGCGCGACGGTCGCGTCGAGGGCGACCCCCGAGACGACGCCGAGCTGACCGGCCCGCGCGACAGCGCGGGCGAGCTGCCAGGAGGAGACGCCGACCCCCATCCCGCCCTGGATGATGGACGTCGTCGATGCCGGCACAGGCGCTCCTCAGGATCGGGTCACTACCCGGTCGAGGCTCCCAGGCGGGAGGACCAGACCACAGGGCCGAATGGCACTGGAACGGTGACCATCGGCGCTTGTCGGGCGATGCGGTCGGGGCACGCGGGCGAGATCCGGGCGCCAGCGGGGCGAGAATTGCAACCCTTCCGCGGGCGTTCGCGTCTGGGGGGTGTGCTGACACAAGCTCGAGGAGCCACGATGACGGACCGGGACGCCGACTTCACGGCGTACCTCCAGGCCCGCCAGGGACGACTGCTGAGGACGGCCTACCTGCTCACCGGCGACCAGCACCAGGCGGAGGACCTGCTGCAGACGTCGCTGGCCAAGCTCTACCTGGCCTGGGACAAGGTGCGTGATCGCGACTCCGTGGACGCCTACGTGCGCCGGATCATGGTCAACGAGAACAACTCGCTGTGGCGGCGCGGCTGGAAGCGCCGCGAGGCACCGACCGACACGGTGCCCGAGGGCCGCCCGTTCCACGACGCGTACGACGAGGGACTCGGCGCCGCGGTGTGGGACGTCGTCTCGACGCTGCCCCGCAAGGCCCGGGCCGTGGTCGTGCTGCGCTACTACGAGCAGCTGACCGAGGCCGAGACAGCCGACGTGCTCGGCATCTCGGTCGGCACCGTGAAGTCCCAGACCAGCCGGGCGCTCGCCGCACTGCGCGAGCGAACGCCCACCGACCTGAACCCCACCCACCGGGAGGAGGAGCGATGACCGAGGAGACGTTCGCCCGCGAGCTGGAGCGCCGCGCGGACCAGGCGTACGGCGGGGTGCACGACGCCCCGCTCACGTTCGAGGCGGTGCGCAGCGCCGCGCACGGCATCCGCCGGCGGCGCCGGGCCGGCGCTGTCGGCGCCGTCGCCGCCGCGGTGGTCGTCGCGGTGCTGGTGCCGGCCGTGCTCACCGGGGGCTCCGACCGCTCGCAGGGGCCCGAACCGGCGCCCTCGGCGCCCGCGGTGAACAGCACGTCCGTGCTCCACGACGGGGTCGTCACGCGACCTGACGGCAGCACGGTCCGGGTGGACGTGGACAACGCGAACGTCACGAACTACGGCGTCCTGACCGACGGGCGCCTGGTTGTCGCGCTGCAGGAGCCGTACGTCGTGCGGGTCTACACCGGCAACGGCAGCCTGCAGGCCGAGTACCCGGTGCAGAGCAACGCGATCACGATGAGCGCGGACGACAGCGTCGCGGCGTGGGTGGGGCAGGACTTCCGAGTCCAGGTGCTCGCCAGCGACGCATCGCAGCCCGCGGTCATGGCCGGCATCCCGATGGAGGGCGAGTCGCCCGGCAGCATCGACGCGGTGCTCGACGCCCAGCACCTCCTGGTCGGCGACTGGAACACCACGACCGGCGAGATCACTCCCGCTGGCTACCGCGAGCTGTCGACCAGCGAGCCGCTGCGAGTCTCCGACGTGAGTCCCGACGGGAAGCTCTGGGCCGTGCAGTACCCCGACCGGGCGGACCCGCAGTTCGGCTGCGCGGGCCTCTACGACCCGACGGCGGCGACGATGGTGGCCCGGAACTGCGACACGGCTCTCCTCCGGTTCTCCCCCGATGGGGAGCACCTCTCGGGCGCGAAGGGTGACGGCGGGACCTGGGGCACGATCGAGGCGTTCGACAGCCGGCTCCACCAGGTCGGGATGTTCGCGCCGGGCCAGGGCGTCGTCAAGGACTGGGCGTGGGCTGACGCCGAGCACCTGCTCGTCGCGGTCGGTGCGGGCAACGGCAACCCCCAGTGGACGCTCCAGCTCTCGACGCTCGACGGTCGGCAGGCTGACGTGGTCGAGGGATCCGTCGACGGGCCGATCCCGGAGATGGCGTCGGAATTCCTCCTTTCGGAGTAGCCGACGAGGTGTAGCCGAAAGTCGGAGGCACATGCCCCGCGGACGTCGCTAGGGTCAGGAACCGTGTTCGCCGCTCTTGGTCGCTTCGTGTCCCGTCGTCCCTGGTACGTCATCGCCGCGTGGGTGGTGCTCGCCGTCCTCGTGGTCGCGTTCGCACCAGCCCTGCAGACGACCTCCGACGAGTCGGACTTCCTGCCCGACCACTACGAGTCGATCAAGGCCGCGAAGATCCAGGACGAGAAGTTCCCCGGGGCCACCACGCCGGGAGCGATCCTGGTCTTCGAGCGCAAGGACGGCGGCAAGCTCACCTCCGACGACCAGGCCGCTGTGGACCAGATCGCGAAGGACCTCGGGCCGAAGCTGAACGACAAGACCTTCGTCCAGCAGGTCGCGACGACCGACCCCGAGGGCAAGCCCAACGTCTCCCAGGACGGCCTGGTGCAGATCGGCATCATCGGTCTCGCCGACAACGCCACCGGCTTCGACGACCAGGCCATCGCGGACGGCAAGGACCTGCGCAAGGAGCTCGAGCCGCTGATGAAGGGCTCGGACCTCGACGTACTCACCACCGGGTCGGTGCCTCAGAGCCTGGACTCCCAGGAGGAGGGCGACCGGACGCTGGCGATCGTCGCCATCGCGACGATCGTGCTGATCATTGTCCTGCTCGCGATCATCTTCCGCAGCGTGATCATCTGCCTGATGCCGGTGCTGATCGTCACGCTGGCCTCCTCGGTGGCCACCGGGCTGATCGGCTGGGCCAACGAGGCCTTCGACCTCAAGGCCGACTCCTCGATCCAGACGATCCTGGTCGTCGTGCTCTACGGCATCGGCACCGACTACATCTTGTTCTTCCTGTTCCGCTACCGCGAGCGTCGCCGGCAGGGCGAGGACACCCGCCCCTCGGTCGTGCACGCACTCGAGCGCGCCGGCGAGGCCATCGCGTCGGCCGGCGGCGCCGTCATCGTCGCCTTCATGGCACTCCTGTTGAGCTCGCTGAGCCTGTTCCGGGCGATCGGGCCGGCGCTGGCGATCGCGGTCGCCGTGACCCTGCTCGCCGCCCTCACCCTCGTGCCCGCCGTGGTCACCGTGCTCGGCCGGGCGCTGTTCTGGCCGTCGAAGAAGTGGCGCCAGGAGCCCGAGGGCGCCCGGTTCGCCCGAGTCGGCGCCGCACTGGGCCGTCACCCGGGGCGGTTCGCGCTCGCCTCCGGAGCCGTCATGGTGGCGCTGGCCGCCTTCGCGCTGAGCTTCAACCCATCGTTCGACTTCAACTCCAGCCTGCCCAAGGACGTCGAGTCGACCAAGGGCCTGGAGGTCTTCCAGGAGCACTTCGCCGCCGGCGCCAGCGAGCCGGTGCCGGTGGTCCTCGTCTCCGACGACGGCGCGCTCGACCAAGGGGCGCTGGAGACCTACCGCTCCGACCTCGAGGCGGCGGACGGCGTGACCAAGGTCTACCCCGCTGAGGTCTCGAAGGACGGTACGGCGGCGCAGTTCAGCGTCGTGCTCGACCACGACCCGGCCTCCGACGCCGCGCTCAACGACGTCAAGGGACCGGTCCGCACCGCCGCCCACGACTCGGCGCCGGACGGCACCGAGGCCTACGTGGGAGGTACGCCGTCGGTGTTCGCCGACCTGCAGAAGGCGATGGCCCGCGACTACTCCGTGGTGTTCCCGGTCGCCGCCCTCATCATCATGCTGATCCTGGCGCTGCTGCTGCGCAGCCTGGTGGCGCCGTGGTACCTGATGGCCGCGGTCGGCCTCGGCTTCGCCGCGACGCTCGGCGCGACCGTGGTGATGTTCCAGCACGTGCTGGGCCACGAGGGCCTCATCTTCATGCTGCCGATCTACATCTACCTGTTCGTCACCGCGCTCGGCACCGACTACAACATCTTGATGATCGCCCGGCTACGCGAGGAGGCCCGCGAGGGCCGCGACCCGCACGCGGCGGCGGCCGAGGCCATCAAGCACGCCGGCCCGACGATCGCGGCCGCCGGAGTCATCCTCGCCGGCACGTTCGCCTCGCTGATGCTGGGCGGCAACACGCTGATCCAGTCGATGGGCTTCGCGCTGTCGTTCGGCATCTTCGTGGCGGCGTTCGTGATGGCGATGTTCTTCACCCCGGCACTGACCGCGCTGATCGGGCACCGGGCCTGGTGGCCCGGCCACGGGGACGAGAAGAAGGCCGGCGAGGAGCCCGCCGCGGCCGATAGTCCCTGACGTCCGCGGGGTGTCCCTGGCCGGAGCACCCCGGAAACGTCAGGGACTACCCCCGCTGTCGATCAGACCAAGACCTCAGTGACCGGGAGCGAGGAGTCGGCGGGGAGGTCGAGCGCGGACGGTGTACGGCCGCGGGCGACCATCTCGGCGCCCAGCGCCGCGACCATCGCGCCGTTGTCGGTGCACAGCCCGGGGCGCGGCACGCGCACCCGGATGCCGCGCGCGGCGGCCCGCTCCTCAGCCATCGCGCGCAGCCGGGAGTTCGCCGCGACGCCGCCGCCGATGAGGATGTCCTCGATGCCCTGGCTCACCGCCGCGTCGATCGCCTTGCGGGTCAGCACGTCGCACACCGCCTCCTGGAAGCTCGCGGCGACGTCGTTGACCGGCACCGGCTCCCCCGACCGCTCGCGCGCCTCGACCCAGCGCGCGACCGCGGTCTTCAGCCCGGAGAACGAGAAGTCGAACCGGTGCCGCTCGAGGTCGCGGCGGCTGGTCAGGCCGCGAGGGAAGTCGATGTAGACGCTGTTGCCCTCGCGGGCGGCGCGGTCGATGTGCGGGCCGCCGGGGAACGGCAGGCCCAGCAGCCGAGCGACCTTGTCGAACGCCTCCCCAGCCGCGTCGTCGATGGTCGCGCCCATCGGGTCGACCCCGGTGGTGACGTCCTCGACGCGCAGCAGGCTGGAGTGGCCGCCGCTGACGAGCATCGCCAGGCAGGGCTCGGGCAGCGGGCCGTGCTCGAGCTGGTCGACCGCGACGTGGGCGGCGAGGTGGTTGACGCCGTAGATCGGCTTGCCGAGCCCGATCGCCAGCGCCTTCGCGGCGGCGACACCGACCATCAGCGCGCCGGCGAGCCCGGGCCCGCTCGTGACGGCGATCGCGTCGACGTCGTAGGGCCGGATGCCGGCGGTCTCGCAGGCCCGCTCGATCGTCGGCACCATCGCCTCGAGGTGCGCCCGGCTGGCGACCTCGGGCACCACGCCGCCGAAGCGCGCGTGCTCGTCGACGCTGCTGGCCACGGCGTCCGCGAGCAGCGTGTGGCCACGCACGATGCCGACCCCGGTCTCGTCGCACGAGGTCTCGATGCCCAGCACCAGGGGTGCGTTGTCGTCGCTGCTCACCAGGTCATTGTGCCGACCGGGCGTATGCCGCCGGCGTGACCCCCAGCAGCCGGCGGAAGTGGCGGGTCAGGTGCGCCTGGTCGTGGAACCCCACCTCGACCGCGACGTCGGCGGCCCGCTCCCCCGTGAGCAGCAGCCGCCGGGCGCGGTCCAGGCGCCGCCCGGTGAGGTAGCGGTGCGGCGGAATGCCGAACTCGCCGCCGAACGCCCGCACCAGGTGGGCCGGGTGCGCGCCGAGCACCCGCGAGGCCTCCGGCAGCGTGAGGCCGTCGACCACCCGGGCGTCGAGCAGGTCACGGAGCCGGTGCGCCAGCGGCCGGTCCCGGCGTACGACGGGGGCCGCCGTCGCCCCCGCCAGCCGCCGCTGCAGCGCGTCGACGACCAGCGCCAGCCGCACCTCCGCCTCGAACGCGTCGCCCGCCTGGGCCAGCGAGTCGTGCAGCTCGTCGACCTGGCGCCGCAACCCGGCCTCGGCCCATCCCGGGTGGTCGACCGCGGCGCCCACCAGCGCGACGTCGATCGTGCGCTCCTCGAGGTAGACCACCCGCTTGCGGAACCCGGTCGACTCGACCGACCGGCCGTCATGGGGCACGTGCGGGGGCAGCAGCGTGACCCGGTCGCCGAGCGCTCCGTGCTGGTGACGCTCCAGGTCGTAGCGCACCGTGCCGGTGTCGACGAGCAGCAGCGTCCAGGTGTCGTGGGTGTGGGAGGGGTACGCGTGCTCGGGGAAGTGGGCGTGCAGCACCTCAGCCACGCCGTCGACCGGCGGTCGCCAGGCGCGGATCGTCGGGCGCGGTGCCATGCAAGGAACGTACAAGACTCGTCCCGCTCCGGCGGCCGACGATCGAGTCATGGCATTCGACACCAAGATCGCCGTGCTCCTCCGCGACGACCTGGCCCCGTGGCAGCGGCTCAACGCCGCCGCGTTCCTCGTCAGCGGCGTCACCGCGCAGTGGCCGCAGCTGGTCGGGGAGCCCTACGCGGACGCGGACGGTACGCCGTACCTGGCGATGCTCGGCCAACCGATCCTGGTGTTCGAGGGCGACGCCGCCACCCTGCGCGAGGCGCACACCCGCGCTCTGCGCCGGGAGCTGACCGTCGGGGTGTTCACCTCCGACCTGTTCCGCACCGGCAACGACGAGGACAACCGGGCGGCGGTCCGGGCCGTCGGGCGCGACGACCTGGACCTCGTCGGCCTGGCCGTCCACGCGCCGCGCAACGCCGTGGACAAGATCGTCAAGGGCGCCCGGCTGCACCCCTGAGACGAGCGCTTGCGGGCGTCTTCCCCCTGTCCCCACCCGGGCGTACCTTGAGCCGGTCACCCCCGCACCTCAAGGAGCACGCATGCGATTCTCGGGACGCCCCCGGGCCCGCGCCCTCGTCACCGCAGCCTCGGCGATCACCCTCCTGGTGGGGACGGCGGCCACTGCCGACGCCCGCACCGACGACGCCACCCTCACGCCGCGCACGCACTTCGTGCTGCAGCCGCTCAACCCCGACGGGACCGCACCGGCGCCCGCCGCGAACGGCGAGGCGATCCCCAACATCGACTCGGTGAAGTCGACGATCCGCAAGTACTACAACGCCTCCAGCGCCGGCATCGCCGACAAGACGAGCTCGCCGTACATCACCGAGATGACCGGCATCGAGCAGGCGATCCTCGCCCAGCTGCCCGACCCCGCACCCGCTCCGCACCTCGCGGTCGTCTTCGACGCCGACGACACCACGTTGTGGACCTACGACATGGAGGACGGGGCGATGCACTTCAACTTCGACCCGGCCGTCCAGAACACCGACTGGGTGCTGCCGGGCAAGTTCCCCGCCACCCCGGGCATGGTCGACCTCGTCAAGGAGGTGCGGGACCGCGGCTACGACGTCTACGGGATCACCGGGCGCGGCGCCAGCCAGGAGCAGGCGACCCTCGACAACCTGACGAAGGTCGGCTACCAGGGCTTCACCGCCGACAACTTCTTCACGAAGTTCGACAGCACCTCGCCCAAGCCCGACTACCTGGACTGCCACACCAGCGTCGACCCCAACGACGACCCGGCCAAGTGCACGACGGTCGAGTACAAGGCGGGCACCCGCGCCCACATCGAGTCGACCGGTGAGACGATCGTGCTCAACATCGGCGACCAGTACTCCGACCTCCAGGGCGGGCACGCGCTGCACAACGTCAAGCTGCCGAACCCGACGTACTACCTGCCGAGCCCCGACATCCAGGGCGCGCCGGCGAGCGACGCCGACCTCACGCTGCCCACCGAGTTCGACATGGCCGCCGACGGGTCGAGCGGGCTGACCACCCCCGGGGACAAGATCCCGAACATCGACAACGTCAAGGGCGCGATCCGGGCCTACTACGGCGCCACCGGGGGCATCGCCGACAAGGACGCCTCGCCCTACATCACCCAGATGACGCAGCTCGCCACCACGTGGAAGCACCGGTTGACCAACATCTGCGCCAAGGGCGTCCGGGCCAAGCAGCGCCCGGCGGTCGTCTTCGACGCCGACGACACGACGCTGATGACCTACGACATGGAGGACGGGGCGATGCACTTCAACTTCGACCCGACCCTGCAGAACACCTGGGTGCAGGAGGGCCGCTTCCCGGCCACGCCGCGGATGCCCGGGGTCGTCGCGGCCGCCGCCAAGGCCGGCTGCAAGATCGTCGGGCTGACCGGCCGCAACAACGCCCAGCGGCTCGCGACACTCGACAACCTGGCCCGCTACTACCACGACGGCCAGGGCAACCCGCTGTTCAAGTCGGCGTTCTACTTCACGAAGTGGACGAGCACCGACACGCCGCCGGCGTACGTCGACTGCGGGCTGGACGGCGACGCCAGCAAGTGCTCGACGATCGACTACAAGGCCTCGACCCGCAAGTACGTGCAGGACAAGCTCCGCCTGCACATCGTCGCGAACTTCGGCGACCAGTACAGCGACCTGATCGGGGGCTCCTCCGACCGGGTCGTCAAGCTGCCGAACCCGACGTACTACCTGCCCTGAGCCGGCGCCGATGCGCCGCAGCCTCGCCCGAGGCTGCGGCGCATCACCACGGCCGTCGTCCCGTCGCGGTAATAGCGCCGGCGCCGGTCGATCTCGATGAACCCGCGAGCGGCGTAGAACGCGATCGCGCCCGCGTTGTCCTCGCGCACCTCGAGCAGCAGTCGGTCCGCGCGACCCACGCGGGCCAGGTCCACGACCGCGTTCACGAGCTCGCCGGCCAGCCCGCGACGGCGGTACGCCGGGTCGACCGCAATCCGCTGCAGCTCCGCAATGTCACCGGCGATGCTCGCGGCTGCGTGCGCCACGACCGTTCCGTCCGCCTCGGCGACCAGGT
The DNA here is from genome assembly GCF_057747975.1 of Nocardia sp. 149-1B. NCBI lineage: Bacteria > Bacillati > Actinomycetota > Actinomycetes > Mycobacteriales > Nocardiaceae > Nocardia > Nocardia sp. 149-1B. Next base: position 989,439 of record NZ_CM173233.1, on the reverse strand, counting down.
AGGCGACGGTCGGCAGGTTGCCGATCACTCCCTCGGCCACCAGCGCCTCGGACCAGGCGTCGTCGCCGAGGTTGTCGCGCTCGAGGGCGGCGATCGCTGGAACGTCGCCGGCGACCGCGAGCCGGACGATCACGAGACGCGCTTGGGGGCGTGCGGGGTCATCGCGTCCGGGCGGCGCAGGTAGAGCGGCTCGGGGTCGCACAGCTCGGCGCGCTCCTCCGCCACGACCCGCGCCAGCCACCCGGCGCTCGGCGCGGCGGGACCGGCGCGGTGCGGGAAGGCCTCCGGATAGAGCGCGCCCCCCTCGCCCACGACCCAGTCACCGGTCGCGAGATCGGCGGGCTTGCCGACCACCGGCCCGTCGAGGCGGGCGCCGTCGGCGTCGTACCTCGCCAGGTAGACCTCCTTGCGCCGGGCGTCCGTGGCGACAACGAACCCGTCGGCTCCGGCTGCCGGCACCGCACCGCTGTCGACGGCCTCGACCGCGAGGACGTCGAGGGAGCACACGCCGTACACCGGGATCTCGAGCACGAACCCGAGCGTCCGCGCGGTGACCAGGCCGACCCGCAGCCCCGTGAACGGGCCGGGGCCGACGCCGGCGGCGATCGCGGTCAGGTCCTGTCGGACGATCCCGGCCTCGGTCAGCGCCCGGTCGATCAGCGGAGCGAGCTGCTCGGCGTGCTTCATGGGCCGGTCGGCGCGGAGCTCGACGACGACATCCGTGCCGTCGTGGAGCGCGACGGTGACCAGGGGCGTGGCGGTGTCGAAGGCGAGGAGCACGGCCTGAGGCTAACGCGTGGGTGATTTCTGTCCGAGTTGTGGATCTGGTGTGACCCGGGCGTGGAAATCGCGCGCCTAGTGTTCTGGTTGTCGGCAGGGAGACCCGCCGGCACCGGCACCCGGCTCCGGGGGGAGAGAGGGGCGCCGGTCGCGACATCAGGACCGATCGAGCGGAACGTGGGGATCCGCCCGGCGCGCTGGGGGGAGCGCCGATCGGTCGGTCCGCAAGGCCCGCTCCGCGCGCGTGGATCCGTCCACGAAGGCGGGGCGGGCCTTTCGCGTCTCAGCCGGTCGCCCCGCCCTGGTCCTGGTCCTGGTCCTGATCCTGGTCCTGGTCGTCACGCTCGGCGAGCTCGACCACGATGTCGAGGTGGCCGGCGTGCCGGGCGTACTCGGTGAGGACGTGGAAGCAGATCCACTCCAAGGTCGGTGGGTCGGCGGCGAACCGGCCGCCCGGCGAGGCAGTGGCATGGAGCGGGAAGTCGCGCAGGACCGACCTGGTCCGCTCCCCCACCCCGTGCAGCCGCTCCGCCAACTCCTCGGCGGTGACGTCCGGCGCGACGACCCACCGGCCGTCGACATCGCTTTCCCACGGCTCGTCGATGCTCCAGTCGCCCCAGGGGTCGTCGACCGCCTCGCCGAGAAAGCCCCACACGAACCACCGCTGCTCCATGTGCAGGACATGGCTGAGCAGCTCGATCGGTGACCATCCGGACGGCAGGCGCACCGTACGGCGCTGCGCCGCACTCAGCCGCAGGACCGCGCCGGTGACGTCCTCACGAAGCCAGTCCAGGTACGCCGCCCAGCGGGCCGGGCTAGCCGGGTCGTCCTGGGCTGGCTCCAGCGGGAGGTCCGTCACTCCGGACCGGCCTGCTCGGCCCCGGTCGGGAACCCGTGCTCGACCCCCCAGGCGACAGCCTGGGAGCGGCTGATCACGTCGATCTTGCGGTAGACCGATCGAATCAGGCTCTTCACGGTGTTGATGCTCAGGTAGAGCTCGGCGGCGAGGTCCTCGTTGGAGCGGCCGCGCACGATCAGGCCCAGCACGTCCTGCTCGCGCGGGGTCAGGTCGACGTCACGGCCCAGCTGCCGCCGCCGGTCTGCCTGGTTGTCGATGTCCGCCTGGGATCCGTCCTGCAGCCGGCCCGAGGCGAAGTCCTCGATCGCCGCGAGGATCCCCATTCCGTCGAGTCCGACCGACACCGACGCGACGGCACCGAGGTCCAGTGCCCGGGCGGTGAGCCCGGGCTGGAGTACCCGCGAGAGGGCCAGCACCCGGTCGGGATGCCTCTTCACCACCCGTTCGAAGTCCTCGTCGTGACCGACGTAGAGGCCGAACACGTCGTAGAGAACGACGGCCTCCTGGTCGCTCGAGGCCTCGTCGACGACCACGACCCGGTCGGCGTATGGCTCGAGCAGCTTTTCGACCCCGGCGGCGATCACCGGCTGGTCGGACAACACCACGACCGAGACGGGTCGCGTGGACTCGTACACGGGAGCGCTCTCCTCTCTGTCCCCGACACCGGAGGATTTCCCAGCGCGCGCCCGGCCCAAACCCACCCGGAGGCGGTCAGGAGTCGACGCGGTTGCCCTCCTCGTCCAAGTGCGCCGCGACCTTCTTGCTGGGCTGCACCCGGGGCGGCTCGCCGGGCATCATCGGGGTGCTGGGGGCGGCGGCGTTGCGAGCGGTGTAGGTCAGACGATCAGGCGAGCTCCCGATCGCCGGAGGGGACTAACCACAGTCTCCGCAGCGCGGACCGCGTATCAGCAACCTCCCGTGAGCGGCAGAGCCAACGCCGTTCGAGCCTGTGACGACAGAGCGGCGAACTCCGCAAGGCGCGGCGCAAAGGTCCGGTTCCACTGCCGGACGAAGACGCGCGCTGAGTTCGATCGTGTTCGGCCAGCCGCATCGACAGAACCCGCCAGATGGCCCACGACAGCGTCAACTGACGCGGAAGCAACCGGTGGCCAGGCGACGGGTGGGTTCGACAAGTTCACCGCGGCCGTGCCATACGCGCTCGAGGCCCTGAGGAGCGCAGAGTTGATCTTCCGCAACTGCCGCGGGTTCAGCCGTGTTGGGTCCAGGCGCGATCCGCCGCGCATCACCAGCCGCAACAGGCCTCCCTCGACACTCGCGACCGGGCACACCTGTGCGAGGTAGTAGCGACCAGCTTCGTCCAGATTCGGCGTCGGAGTCGGCGTCGGAGTCGGCGTCGGAGTCGGAGTCGGAGTCGGCGTCGGCGTCGGCGTCGGCGTCGGCGTCGGCGTCGGAGTCGGAGTAGCCGTCGCAGAGGGGGTCGGCGCGGGGCCCGTATAGGTGCTACAGGGGCATGGCAGCGACTCACACGCAATTCCGTCGTGATCGGCGTCGAGGCGATCGGGGTCGTAGGTCGGACCCCCGAGCGCGATGAAGTAGCTCTGCGCTGCCGCCTGGTTGGCAAAGTCACCGCAGTTCATATCCCGTGGACTCGGCGTCGCGTTGGCGGTAGTTGCAGCCCAGAGACAACCTCCGAGCAAGAACGCGCAGACCAGGACGAGGAATCGCCTTGCCTTCATGGAGGCAAGGTACGGCCGTCGGGCCGGCCGCACATGGGGTTCGCCCCATCTCTCCCCACGGGCCGTCGAACTCGAGCCCGAGTCAGGAGTCGACGCGATTGCCCTCCTCGTCCCAGTGCGCCGCGACCTTCTTGCTCGGCTGCACCCGGGGCGGCTCGCCGGGCATCTTGGGGTAGTCGGGCGGGAAGCTCGTCTCGCCGCCCGGCAGCTCCTCCCACAGCCGGAGCAGCGGGTCGAGGGAGTACGCCGTGTCGTCGATGCTCGCCCACGGGTCGCCGTCGGCGACCCGGTCGGGCACCGTGAAGAGGTTGAACTCGCGGGGGTCGGTGAGGCCGGCCAGCTCGTCCCAGGTGACCGGGGTGGAGACCGGCGCGCCGGGCAGCGGGCGCAGGGAGTACGCCGAGGCGATCGTGCGGTCGCGGTTGTTCTGGTTGAAGTCGACGAAGATCCGCTCACCCCGCTCCTCCTTCCACCATTCCATCGTCACGCCCTCGTCGCGGCGGGCCAGCTCGCGGCCGAACCCGATCGCGGCGTGCCGGACGTCGGTGAACTCCCACTCCGGCTTGATCCGCACGTAGATGTGCACGCCCCGGTTGCCGGAGGTCTTCGGGTAGCCGACGATCCCGAGCTCCTCGAGCAGCTCGCGGGCGACCCCGGCGACCCGGACCGCGTCGGTGAACGTGGTGCCGGGCTGGGGGTCGAGGTCGATGCGCAGCTCGTCGGGGTGGTCCACGTCCGTGCGCCGCACCGGCCACGGGTGGAACACCAGCGTGCCCATGTGGGCGCACCAGACCGGGACGGCGATCTCGGTGGGGCAGATCTCGTCCGCCGTACGCCCGGACGGGAACGTGACCTGGACGGTCTCGAGGTAGTCGGGCGCCCCCTTGGGCACCCGCTTCTGGTAGAACGCGTCGGCGTCCTTGTCCTGCGGTCCGGTTGCGAGCCGCATCCCCGGACGTACGCCGGACGTCCAGCGCTCCAGCGCGGTCGGCCGGTCACGCAGGGCGCGCATCAGCCCGCCCTCGACGCTCGCGAAGTACTCAGCGACCATCAGCTTGGTCACCTCGGGCGTGCGGTCGGTCGCCTCGTAGATGACCCGGTCGGGGCTCGAGACGCGCACGGCGCGACCGCCGGCCTGGACCTCGGCTGCTGGTGGCTTCGGCATGCCAGGAGGCTAGCCCGGCGGTGGGTCGGCGGGCACCGGGAAAATGGTCTGGTCCAGTGCTCAGGTCTCCTGGGGCCCGACCGATGGTGAGGTCATCGGTCGCACGGACCAAGCTTGATCCGGACACCGGGGGAACATGCGGCCAACCGCAGAGCCCCGCTGCCGCGCGCTCGAACCCACCTCCCCGGGGTGGGTCCGAGAAGGCGGCAGCGGGGCTCTTGCTTTGTCTGCTGACGCCCGCCCAGAGACTCCTAGAGCAGCGAGTTGGGCTGGAACGTCGGGCTCCGGTCGGCGTCCTCGCGCACCGGGCGCACGAACTCGAACCCTGCGGTCAGCGTGAGCTGCCAGGACGGGTCGGCCTGCGGCGTACGGCGCAGGTCCTCGGCGCACTCGACGTGCATCGGCGGGAGATGGAACGCGTTGCGCGCCACCTCCTCCGGCGTGCCGAGGAAAGCCACCGGGCGGCCGAGCGACTCCGCGCAGGACCCGCAGATGCGGCTCAGTGCGCACTGGGTCACCCACCGCCCAGCGGTGACGTCGGGGACGCGGCCGTCGGCGACCGCGATCACGACGCGCTCCGCATCCACCCGCCGAGCTCGCGGCGCCGGGGCGGGCGCTCGTCGTCGGAGCGGCGCTTGCGGTCGCGGGCCGGGGTCGGCGGCTCCGGCTGGTCGCTCGAGGTCATCGAGTTGGGCAGCGAGAGCTTGATGATCGTGCGCAGCGCCTGGCCGTACTGCCGGTACAGCGGCCCGGTCGTGTACGGGATGTCGTACTTGTCGCACAGCTCGCGCACCCGCACCGCGATGTCGGCGTACCGGTTGCTCGGCAGGTCCGGGAACAGGTGGTGCTCGATCTGGAAGCCGAGGTTGCCGCTCATGATGTGCAGCAGCGGGCCGCCGTTGAAGTTCGCCGCACCGAGGATCTGGCGCAGGTACCACTCCGCGCGGGTCTCGTCCTCGATCTCCTCCTCGGTGAAGTGCATCGCGCCGTCGGGGAAGTGGCCGCAGAAGATGATCACGTAGGACCACAGGTTGCGCGCCAGGTTGGCGGTCATGTTCGCCGTGAGCGTGGACTTCCAGCCCTTGCCCGACAGCGCCGGGTAGACGACGTAGTCCTTGAGGATCTGGTTGCGGCCCTTGCGCGCGATCTGACGCAGCTGGCGCTTCATCTCCTTCGGGTCCTTCTGGCCCTTGCGGATGCGCTCCAGGTCGAGGTCGTGGAGGGCCACGCCCCACTGGAAGAGCGAGGCCAGCAACGCGTTGTAGATCGGCTGCCCGATGTAGACCGGGTGCCACTTCTGCTCGCGGGCCATCCGGAGGATGCCGTACCCGATGTCGTTGTCGTAGCCGAGCACGTTGGTGAACTGGTGGTGGATGTAGTTGTGGCTGTGCTTCCACTGCTCGGCCGGCTGCGCGGTGTCCCACTCCCAGTTCGAGGAGTGGATCTCGGGGTCGTTCATCCAGTCCCACTGGCCGTGCATGACGTTGTGGCCGATCTCCATGTTCTCGAGGATCTTGGCCACGCCGAGCAGCGCGGCGCCCGTGACCCACGCCGGCTTCTTCGCCTTGCCGGTCGCACTCGAGGCGAGCAGGGTCACCCGGCCGGCTGCGGCGAGGCCGCGCTGGACCTTGATCATCCGGTTGATGTACGCCGCGTCCTTCGCGCCGCGCGACTCCTCGATCTCCGCTCGGATCGCGTCGAGCTCACGACCGATCTGCTCCACCTCCTCCGTGGTGAGGTGGGTGTACTCCTTGACGTCACTGATGGCCATGTCAGTCCTTCCTGTCGTGTGGTTTCGAGGCTCGCTTCGCTCGCACCTCAACCACCGGGGTTGGCTCGCTGCGCTTCGCACCTCAGCCACCGGGGTTGGCTCGCTGCGCTTCGCACCTCAGCCACCGGTGGTGGGCTCGTTCTGCTCGCACCTCGACCAGCGCTAGATGTCGAGCGTGCAGTCGCCGACCGCGGCGGTGACGCAGGTCTGCACGCGCTCGTTGGGCTGGGCGAACTCCTCGCCGTTGCGCAGGTCGCGCACCCGGCCGGAGACGAGGGTCAGGGTGCAGGTGTGGCAGATGCCCATCCGGCAGCCGTACGGCATGCCGACGCCCGCTTCCTCACCCGCTTCGAGGACGGTGGTGGCACCGTCGGCGTCGATGGTCTTGCCGGAGTTGCGGAACGTGATCGTGCCGCCCTCTCCACCCTCGCCGCCGAGCTCGAGGGAGAACCGCTCGAGGTGCAGCCGGTCCTCGATGCCCGCGGCGCGGAAGTGCTCGCTGATCGCGTCGAGCATCGGGCCGGGGCCGCAGGCGAAGGTCTCCCGCTCGCGCCAGTCGGGGCAGATGCTGTCGAGTCCGCGTCGGGAGTCGGCGAGGTCGAGCATCCCGTCGAGGTCGGTGTGGAGGCGGTGCACTGTGAGCGACTCGTGCCGGGCCTCGAGGTCGTCGAGCTCGGCGCGGAAGATCATCCGCTCGGGGGTGGGCGAGGAGTAGTGCATGACGACGTCGGGCATCGTCCGGCCACTCTGCTGGGCTCGCCGATCCAGCGTGCGCAGCATCGCCATCACTGGGGTGACGCCGCTGCCGCCGACGAGGAACAGCATCTTCGCCGGCGGCGGGTCCGGCAGCACGAAGTCGCCCTCGGGCGAGGCGAGGCGCACGATCGTCCCGGGCGCGAGCCCGTTGACCAGGTGGGCGGACAGCTTGCCCTCGGGCATCGCCCGCACGGTGATCGAGATCGTCCGGCCCATGCGCTGCGGCGGGGAGGACACGGAGTAGGACCGCCACTGGAACTTGCCGTCCACCTGGACGCCGATCCCGACGTACTGACCCGGGCGGTGGTCGTAGCGCCACCCCCACCCCGGTCGGATCACCAGGGTCGCGGCGTCGTCGGTCTCCGGGATCACCTCCTCGACCCGCCCGCGCAGCTCGCGCTCGCTCCACAGCGGGTTGAGCAGCCGCAGGTAGTCGTCGGGGTGCAGCGGGGTCGTGAGCTTGTCGCCTGCGCCCCGCAGGCGGCTCCAGGGAATCGTCGTCGCACCGGCCATGCAGTTCAGTGAACAATTGTTCTCCGAGTCAGTCAACGCCCCCTAGGGGTGACGTGGGTCGCCCGTGACGTCGACACCCGACGCTCGTGTTGCCCGCGCCGACTACCGTTGCGCCATGGCCTACAACGTGGATAAGTCCGAGGAGGAGTGGCGGGCCGAGCTCTCGCCCGAGGAGTACGCCGTGCTGCGCGAGGCCGGCACCGAGCGGGCGTTCGTCGGCGAGTACACCGACACCGAGACCACCGGCGTCTACCGCTGCAAGGCATGCCAGGCCAAGCTGTTCGAGTCCGACACCAAGTTCCACTCCGGCTGCGGCTGGCCGTCGTTCTACCAGCCGATCAGTGACACGATCGAGTACCTCGAGGACACCTCTCACGGCATGAAGCGGGTCGAGGTGCGCTGCGCCAACTGCGGCTCCCACCTGGGCCACGTGTTCCCCGACGGCTACGGCACCCCGACCGGTGACCGCTTCTGCATCAACTCGATCAGCCTCACGCTGGAGCCCGCCGACCAGGGTTGATCGGGTTCGCCCCCTGGTTGCGGCTCTCGGTCAGCCCGCGAACCAGCCGGACGGCGTGAGGTCGGAGCCCATCCGCGGGACGTACTGGTCGAAGTAGACGCGGGCGATCAGCTCGCGCCGCGACCGCACGTCGGCCTTGTCGAAGACCGACTTCAGGTGGTCCTGCACGGTGTACGCCGAGACGTGCAGCGTCGCGGCGATCTCCTTGGTGTCGACTCCCTGGAGCACCAGCTGGGTGACGTCGCGCTCGCGCGGCGTCAGCCCGAACGCGGCGACGACCAGCGCGACGATCTCGGGCGGCCGGGCCTCCTCGATCGTGACCACGACCTCCCCGACCCGCCCGTCCGCGCCCGAGAGCGGTGCGGCGTGCAGCACCAGCCACATGCCGTCGGCGGCCCGCACCCGCGAGCGCGGCAGCGCGGTGATCTCGCCGCGCGCGTAGCGCCGGGCCGCGCCCACGAGCGCGGAGATCGGGCTCAACGGGTCACTCGCGGCCGCGCCGCGGACCAGCTGAGCGATCCGGTCGGCGGCGCCCTGGCTGGTCTGCAGGATCTCCCCGTCCGATCCCACGATCAGCACCGCGGGGCCCGTGGGCGCGTGGCCGGCGGGCACGTCCGCGAGCCGGCACAGCAGGCCGGTGCGCACCCCGCGCGCGAACAGCGACGACAGCGAGGCGAGGAAGTCGATGTCCTCCTCGCCGAACGGCCGGTCGTCGCCACCACGCAGCAGCGCGAGCGCACCCCAGGCCTGAGCACCGTCCCGGAAGACCAGGCGGGCCTCGTCGAAGAAACCGAACCGCGGCACCATGAACGACCGCATCCGGATCGAGCGCTCGACCTCTCCCCCGGTCAGTGCGTGCACGCCGGCCGCAGGACGTGAGCCGGCCGCGAGCTCGGTGAACGACGTCGGCTCGACCGTGCCGTACTCGATCAGCCCGAACTCGTGGTCGTGGCTGTTCACGCTGCGCAGATGGCCGTACTTGCGGGCGCTGGTGAGCAGGTGCGTGCTCGGGTCGTGGGTGGCCACGCAGGCGCTCACCCACGGCACCGCGCGGCCCACCGATGCGACCGCCTCCTCGAGGAACGTGTCGAGGTCGAGCCCGGCCTGAGCCACGATCTCGACGTCGCGTCGCACGCGCTCGAGCGTCAGTCCGGTGGCCACGGTCACAGTGTCGGCGAGGGCGCCCCGGCCGCCCATCCCACATTTCTGGGTGGACCAGACCACCAGACGAACAGCCGGCAAAGTCACCACCACTCCGGGATGGCTCCCCGACCCTCGTCCCGTGGAGGGTTCCCCCATGTTGACGATCCCCGAGCACGGCCCGCTCGACGAGCGTGGCCGCCTGATCCACGCCGATGACGCCGCCGCACAGCTCGCCCTGGCCGTGAGCCGCCTCGAGGCCACCCTCGCCGAGCAGCACCTGACCCTCGCCGACCTCGTCGAGCTGCGCGTGTCGACGACCGACCCGCACGCGGTCGAGGGCGTGTACGACGTGCTCCTCGAGCGCCTGGACGCCACCGGCTCGAGGCCGGAGGTGCGGATCGAGGCGGTCGACGCGCTCGGCGTGCCCGGCATGCTGGTCGCGCTCGACGCCACCGCCCGCCCCCGCGCCGCAACGCTGCTCGTGGTCGTCGCGCACCCCGACGACGAGGCCTTCGGGTGCGGCTCGGTGCTGGCCCACGCGACGACGCACGGACTGCGGAGCGTGGTCGTCTGCGCCACCCGGGGCGAGCTCGGCGAGCCGGCGCCCGGCAGCGGCCTGACCGTCGCCGACCTGCCCGCCGTCCGCGAGCGCGAGCTGCGCGAGGCGTGCCGCCTGCTCGGCGCCGAACGGGTCGAGCTGCTGGGTTACGTCGACTCCGGCATGGACGGCGAACCCGCGCCCGGCTCGCTCGCCGCAGCGGACCCCGACCAGGTCCGCGACCGGGTCGCATCGGTCATCGACGAGCTGCGCCCCGACGTCGTGGTCACCCTGGACGCCAGCGACGGGCACCGCGACCACGCCGTGATGCGCGACGCGACCATCGCGGCGCTCGAGCGGGTCGCGCACCGACCGCGGCGTACGTATCTGTTCTGCCTGGCGCGCTCCCTGATGACCGAGTTCACGGGGCTCGCGACGCTCGGGACGCCCGACGAGGACCTCACGACGCTCGTCGACGTCGCCGACGTGCTCGACCTGCGGTGGCAGGCGATCCGCACCCATGCCTCCCAGGTCCCGCCGTTCGACGCGATGGGGCCTGATCTGCAGCACGGCTTCCTCGCGGTCGACCGGCTGCTGCGCGTCGACCCGCCCTGGCACCCCGGCCCGTCCGAGACCACCTGGATCCCACCCCAACCCACCACCACGAAGGAACCCCTCGCCATGACCACCACTCCCCCGTCTTCCGCCGAGTCGCTGCGCGGACTATGCGAGGGCCGCGTGCACCTCCCCCGCGATGCCGGGTACGACGCCGCCCGCACGCCCTGGAACCTCGCGGTCGACCAGCGGCCGGCCGCGGTCGCCGTACCGCACTCGGCCGCGGAGGTGGCCGACGTCGTCCGGGCCGCGGTGGCTGCTGGCCTGCGGGTCGCACCGCAGAGCACCGGCCACGGCGCCGCCGCCCTCGGCGAGTCGCCGCTCGACGACGTGGTGATCGTCCGCCTCTCCGAGCTCACCGGCGTCACCGTGGACGCCGAGGCCCGCACCGCGCGCGTCCTCGGCGGCACCCTGTGGCAGGACGTGGTCGCCGCCGCCGCACCGCATGGCCTCACCGCGGTCCACGGCAGCGCCGGCGACGTGGCCGTGGCCGGCTACGCCCTCGGCGGCGGGGTCTCCTTCTACGGTCGCGCCCACGGTCTCGCCGCGAACACGATCCGGGCCGCCGAGGTCGTCACCGCCGACGGCTCGCTGGTGCGTGCCAGCGCGACCGAGCACCCGGACCTGTTCTGGGCGCTGCGCGGAGGCGGCGGCAACCTCGGGGTCGTGGTCGCGCTCGAGATCGACCTGCTGCCCTACGCCGACGTGTACGCCGGCATGCTGCTGTGGCCGCGCGACCGCGCGCCCGAGGTGGTGCGCGCGTGGGCGGCGTGGACGGCGGACTTGCCGGACACCGTGACCACGGCGCTGCGGGTGATGAGCTTCCCGCCGCTGCCCGAGCTGCCGCCGTTCCTCAGTGGCCGCCAGCTCGTCGTCATCGACGGCGCCGTGCTCGAGGACGACGACCGAGCCGCCGAGCTGCTCGCCCCGCTGCGGGCGCTCGGGCCGGAGATGGACACGTTCGGCCGGATCCCGGCCACCGGCATGCTCGCGGTCCACATGGACCCGCCCGCACCGGCGCCCGCGGTCGGCGACCACCTGGTGCTCGCCGGACTGCCCGAGGAGGCGATCGCGGCGTACCTCGCCGAGATCGGGCCCGGATCGACCAGCTCGCTGCTGTTCGGCGAGCTGCGCCACCTCGGCGGCGCCCTCGGCCGTCCGGTCGAGGGCGGCGGGGTCCTCTCCCACGTCGACGGAGCCTTCGCGCTCTACTGCGTGGCCATGGCGCCGTTCCCCGAGGCCGGGGAGCGCGGGCGCGCAGACGGGCGGGCGCTGTGCTCCGCGCTCGCCCCGTGGAGCACGGGCACCGGCGTCTTGACGTTCACCGAGGCGCTGACCGATCTCGCCACCGTCTTCGGCGGCGGGTGGGACCGGCTGCGCGAGGTTCGCGCCGCGGTCGACCCGGCCGGGGTGTTCCTCGCGAACCACCCCGTGGTCTGAGGGCTACTCGTCCACGAGGGCGGGTCGGAGGATCACCACGTTCTTGCCGTAGGTGTCATCGGCCCAGGCCTGCAGGGTGCCGTCGTCATAGACGACGTCGACCAGCAGGTGGCCCGCGTCGGTGTAGGTGCTCTGCACGCCGGGGAGGTCACCCACCTCCCCGGCGATGCGGGTGAGCTCCGCGGGGGTGTGCCGCACCGACGGCGCCGGGTAGGTGACCTGCTCGGTCGGCATCGGGTCGTACAGCGCCGCCGGAGTCGCGTCGCCGTAGCCGAAGGTGGTGCCGTCCCAGGTGCCGGTGACGGCGAACTGACCCCACCGGACCTGCTGCTGGTGCTCGAACACGCCGTGGTGGTCGGCCCAGTCCCAGCCGGTGACGGCCGGCCCTGTGCACTGCACCGGCCACGACTCGGCGACCGGCCCCACGCACAGCTCGGGACCCCCGTTGTCGAGGACGGTCACCAGCCCGGCGCTGTGGACGGTGCCGGGCGCCGCCGGGATCGCGGTCGGCATCCCGGCCGCCGCCGACGGGCCGGGATCGGTCGCCGTGGTGTCACCGTCGCTGCCGCAGCCCGCCAGCAGCGGCAGCGTCAGGAACAGGGCGGTCGCGGCGAGCAGGGTCCTCATGCCGGTACGACGGGCTCAGGGCCGTCCCGGTTCCGGGCTCAGGGCAGGCGGTCGACCAGGTCGGCGACGCCGGTCAGCGCGCCGGTGTAGAACGGCACCTCCTCGCGCACGTGGCGCCGCGCCTCGGAGCCGCGCAGGTGTCGCATCAGGTCGACGATGCGGTAGAGCTCGTCGGCCTCGAAGGCCAGGATCCACTCGTAGTCGCCGAGCGAGAAGCTGGCGACCGTGTTGGCGCGCACGTCCGGGTAGTCGCGGGCCATCTTGCCGTGGTCGGCGAGCATCCGGCGGCGGTCGGCGTCCTCGAGCAGGTACCAGTCGTAGGACCGCACGAACGGGTAGACCGAGACGTGCCGCTTGGGCTCCTCGTCACTGAGGAACGCCGGCACGTGGCTCTTGTTGAACTCCGCGGGTCGGTGCAGCGCCATCTGCGACCAGACCGGCTCGAGCCGCCGGCCCAGGGCGGTGCGACGGAACCGGTGGTAGGCGGACTGCAGCTCCTCGGAGGTCGTGGCGTGCCACCAGACCATCAGGTCCGCGTCGGCGCGGAGCCCCGCGACGTCGTAGACCCCGCGCACGATGACGTCTGCCTCGGCGAGCTCGGCGAACAGCTTCTCGACCTCGGCACCCTCTGCCGCCCGGTCGGCCTCACCCAAGGGCTGGGCCAGCCGGAAGACCGACCACATCGTGTAGCGGATGGTCTCGTTGATCTCCCGTGCTCGCTGCCCCTTGGTGCTCATGCGTCCATTGTGCCAACGGCATCCGGGCCGGTCGCACTCGCCGCCCATGGTCGTTGTCCGACGCCTCAGCCGGACCGACTATTTGATCTTCGTCTACACCCCTTGGGCGTCGGTCGCTCTGGCGAAGTCCTCATCGAAGAAGGTGGTGTCAGCGGCCTGCCATCCCCGCTGTCGGTCCACGCTGAAGCCGAGCACATCAGCGTCAGGCGTCTCGATGCTGGTCACGACCCGCCTCGCCCCACGCATCTCGGCAACATGGCAGGCGGTGTGCAGGCACTCCAGGGCGTGCCGACGGTCTGTCCCTGCTCTGGCTCTGGTCTCGACCCGCATCAAACCCTCCTCCTCGGTCGTCACGACAGCCAACACGTCCACCGTCGCCCTTCCTGCGGATACCACGCCGCGCACCGCGAACAAGAGTCGAGAGTCTGTCCAGTCAATGCGCAGACCTTCGAGGTAGTCCTCCTGACGGCGCCGAGCTTCGGGCTGCCGGTCCCAGACGTCGAAGTCGATGTCTGGAGCGAACGGCCATCGAGTCAACGGATCCAGCTCGACGTAGCCGTCCTGCGCTCTTCTGGCAGACGTGGCGACCAGTCCTGTGTCGAGATCGACCATCAGGTTCGTCGGGAACGACTCCAGCCACTCATTCCAGCTGGCAACTGGAAAGCTCGGGCCGTAGTAGTACTCGTGGCGGACATCCGTGAGCCCAATGGTGACTCCATAGGTCCACGGACTCTGTCCTTGGCGGAACAGGACAAGGCAGCCGTCTTCCTTGGAGACAACCTCGAGCACGGTCGCGTCCGTCAGGCGAGTGCCAGCAGGCAGGATCTCGGTCAATTCACGCCATCGCTGGCGAGCGAGCCCGCTCACGAGAGAATCTGCCCCCCAGTCGTAGGAATGCTCTGCACAAGTGCACCACCATCGACGACTGAGCGGCTACTGGGCGGGCAGGTACTCAAGCTGCGGTCCGGGCGGCCCGAGATAGGGGTCGGCCGACTGTAGCCAGTTGGGGCAGGTCTGTCGCGGTGCCTGCATGTGGCAATACATCGAGCGCAGAATCCCATGATTGGCCCTGCCGTCGTTCCAGTCGATGATCATGCGAACGTTCACGGCTCTGCCCGTCATCTCACAACTGCTGTTGCACTCCCACTCGTGCACCGTCATGTAGTAGGGATCGTAGCCTTGAGCGGTGTTGAAATCGGCTGACCGGCCGTAGTAGATGACTCGCCCGACGAGCCAGTCGGGAACCTCGTGCGTGTTCGTGACCTTGTCGTACACAGACTCCGAAACCCACACGTAGTTGCGCTCGCCGTCAGTCTTCGTATTGCGCGGGAAGTCGCCGTGGTCGGCGAAAGCCGGCGCCGCGGTCAACGTGCTAACCAACACCGCCGCTGTCGACACAAGAGCGACGAGAACCCGCATCGTTGTGCCGCGTCGCCCTGGGCGACTTATGCCCGCCGGTACCACGTCAAGAACATGCATCTGAACCCCGAGAGAGATGCGCGAGTGCCCCTTATCTGAGTTCGAACACCCCGTGGTTTGGCTCCTCAAACCAGCAGGTGTCTGGCCGGTGGAGGGGGCGCCTGCCACCCAAGACGGAAACCCGGATTGGCGGCTCGAGTCCCCATCGCGGAGCGTGATCCCGGCCCCTGCCCATGACTCTCCAGTCTCATGGACACTTCACCCACGCCCGTGAGCACAGTCCGCAGCACTCAGGGCCCAGAGGCACCGCGGCGGGTCAACTTTGAGACGGGTGACGCGAGCAGCGGAAGGCCGCACCTACGACGAACCTCTGCAACTCGCAACCCTGTCGCACCCGTGACGGGCCCATCCTTCCGTGAGCCCGCCTGCACGGGCGCTCAGCTCAGCGCGAATCCAGCCCGAAGGGCTCAGCGGCTACCTCAGTGGCCGCCCGGTGGGCGGAGGCGATGACCGCGGGGATGCCGACGCCGTCGTACGCCGCTCCGCAGACGGCCAGGCCGGGGACCTCGGCGACCGCGGCGCGGATGCGCGCGACCCGGTCGAGGTGGCCGACGGCGTACTGCGGCAGCCCACCGCCCCAGCGCTGCACGTGGGTGTCGACCGGGACGGCCGTGAGCCCGACGGCCGAGCGCAGGTCCTCGAGCGACCACGCCACGAGCTCCTCGTCGGTCGCCTGCAGGGCGAGCTCCTCACGGTGCCGCCCCAGCGACGTGCGCAACATCAGCAGACCGTCCCCGGCCGCGCGGACCCAGCCCCACTTGGCGAAGGAGAACGTCGCGGCCTTGACCCGGCGACCCTCGACCGGCGGGACCAGGAAGCCCGAGGAACCGGTCGTCGCCAGGTCCGGTACGTCGTCCCCACGGAACGCGAACGTCACCACGACCATCGAGGCCGACTCGACGGCCGTCAGCTCCGCGGCCGCGACCGGGGCGACCTGCCCGAGCAGCCGGGCGCTGGGCGCCGCAGGGGTCGCGAGCACCACCGCGTCGGCCTCGACGAGCTCCGGGGCGGTGGTCGGCCCGACGGTGAGCGCGAACCCCGTGGGCGTGCGCACCAGCTCGCGCACGGTCGCCCCCGTCCGCACGGTCAGACCGGCGGCGAGCGCCTCGGGCAGCAGGCCCATGCCGCCCGCGATGCCGGCGAACACCGGGCCGTCGTAGGTCGTCGGGATCGACGCGGCCTGCTCGAGGACGGACCCGCGGCCGGCGTAGGCGAGCAGCTGCGGCACCGACGCGCGGGCCGAGATCAACCGCGCGTGCCCGGCGTACACGCCGCCGAGCAGGGGCTCGACGAGCCGGTCGGTGACCTCGGGCCCGAAGCGCCGGTCGACCAGGTCGCCGACGGACACGTCCTCGTCGAGGCGCTCGGGCCACAGGGTCGGCTCGGCGCGCACGCGCGCGAGGCCCTCGCGGGAGAGCACCCCGGAGTCCTCGAGCTGGCGCAGGTCGAGCGGCACGCCCATCAGCGAGCGCGGCATCGGCCGCAGCTCGCCGCGGGTCCAGATCCGCGAGGAGGCGACCGTCGGGTGCTCGATCGGGAGTCCGAGCTCGCCCGCCAGGGCGACGCCCTCGGGGCGCCGGTTGAGCATCGCCTCGGCGCCCACGTCGACGCTCACGCCCGCGACCTCGTCGCGGCGGAGCTTGCCGCCGGGACGCGACGAGGACTCGAGGACCAGCACCTCGTGGCCCGCATCGACCAGGTCGCGGGCTGCGGTCAGGCCGGCGATCCCCCCACCCACCACGACGACCTTGCTCACCCTGGGATTGTCCCAGGGCGACCGGCCGAGGAATGACCCGGGCCGCGGCGACGGGTGCACATCGCCGCGGCCCGGGGGTCGGGGTCGCCGCTAGCCGGCCAGCCGGCCGAAGGCGCTGCGGTGGAACACCAGCGGGCGGGAGGTGTCCGCGCCCTGCACGACCGACTCGACGGCGTGCAGCTCGAGCAGCACGATCGTGTGGTCCCCGGCCTCGACCTCGCGGTAGATCGTGCAGTCGAAGTGCGCGAGCCCGTCGTCGAGCGTGACGGCTCCGTCGCCGCTGACGGTCACCGACAGGTCGTCGAACCGGTGGTCCACGGGCCCGGCGAGCCGCCGGCACACCTCGCCGTGGTGGTCGGCGAGGATCGTGACGCCCACGTGGGTCGCGCGCCGCAGGTCGGGCCAGGTCTTCGAGGTGTTGGCGACCGAGAACGACACCAGGGCGGGTTCGAGGCTCACCGAGGTGAACGAGCTGGCGGCGAGGCCGACGAGCTGACCGTCGACCTCGGCGGCGACCGCGACGACGCCGCTGGGGAAGATCCCGAAGGCTTCCCGCAGGCGGCCCAGGTCGAGGTCCTGGTTGGTGGTCAGTGGTGTGACGCTCATGCGGATGCTCCCGTTCGGAGGTCGAGCCGGCTGGCGAGGAGGGCGGACACGACCGGGCGAGCGAGCTCGAGCCAGTGCGCATACGCCGTGGGGTCGTCGTACGCCGAGTCCACGACGTAGAGCCCCGGGGCGGGCACGACGGCGCCGATCTCGGTCAGCACCGGCCGCAGCGAGAGCTCCGGGGCGAGCGCGTGGGCGGGGCCGGCGCCGAGCATCAGCGGCACCGCGAGGCCCCGGAGACCATCGGTGGCGAACCGGTCCAGGAACAGCTTGAGCAGGCCGGTGTAGGTGGCCTTGTACGTCGGCGACGCGACCACGACCAGGTCGGCCCGGCCGACCTCGGCGACCAGCTCGGCGACCACGTCGTCGCTCCAGTCCAGCAGCCGGGGGCCGAGCTCGGCGAGGTCGACGACGGTGTCGGGCGCCCGGCCGGTCAGCTCGGTGGCGACGTACGTCGCGGCCTGCAGGGTGCGGCTCTGCGGCTTGGGGTTGCCGACGACCACCGCGACCCGGGGCGCGGCGCTCACGAAGCGGCCCGCTGGCCGAAGGGCACCGCGGCGCGAGCGGCCACCGGGGCTGGGTGCTCCCACAGGCCGCGGCGGGTCAGCTCGGGGAGCACGCCCTCGCCGAACCAGTAGGACTCCTCGAGGTGCGGGTAGCCCGAGAGCACGAACTCCTCGATGCCGACCGCGCGGTACTGCTCGATCAGGTCGGCGATCTCCTGGTGGCTGCCGACCATCGCGGTCCCGGCGCCGCCGCGGACCAGGCCGACCCCGGCCCACAGGTTCGGGTGGATGACCAGCCCGTCCTTGGAGCCGCGGTTGAGCTCGAGCATCCGCTGCTGGCCCACCGACTCCGAGCGCTTGAGGCCGTCCTGGACCCGCCGGATGTCGTCCTCGGAGATCCCGGCGAGCAGCCGGTCGGCCTCGGCCCAGGCGGCCTCGGAGGTGTCCCGGGCGATCGTGTGCAGCCGGATGCCGAAGCGGAGCTCGCGCCCCTCGGCGGCGGCGAGCTTGCGGATCCAGTCGATCTTCTCCGCGACGGCGGCCGGCGGCTCACCCCAGGTCAGGTAGACGTCGGCGTGCTTGGCGGCCACGCGTCCGGCCGCCGGGGAGGAGCCGCCGAAGTAGATCGGCGGCAACGGGTCGGGGACCTGCGCCAGCACGGCGTCCTCGACGTGCAGGTGCTCACCGTGGAACGTGACCGGCTCACCGGTCCACAGTGCCCGGACGATCGTCAGGAACTCGTCGCACCGCTCGTAGCGGCCGTCCTTGTCGAGGAAGTCCCCGAACATCCGCTGCTCGTGGCTCTCGCCGCCGGTCACGACGTTGAGCGCGAGCCGGCCTCCGGAGAGGTTCTGGAAGGTGCCCGCCATCTGCGCCGAGACGTACGGCGAGGTCAGCCCGGGGCGGAACGCGACCAGGAACCGGAGCCGCTCCGAGACGCTGCTCAGCATCGCGGTCGTCACCCAGGCGTCCTCGCACCAGGCGCCGGTGGGGGTCAGTGCGGCCTCGAAGCCGAGCTGCTCCGCACTCCGGGCGACCTGGCCGAGGTAGGGCACCGACGCGGGCCGTCCGGCCGCGCCGGCGCTCACCCCGTGGCCGCCGCCGACGACCTGGCGGCCGTCACCGCCGTTGGTGGGCAGGAACCAGTGGAACTTGAGCTGGGTCATCGGGGCCTCTCAGAGCTGTCCGTGGTTGGGCGGCAGGGTGCCGTCGACCGCGAAGCGGCCTAGGTGCTGGACCTTCCACGCCGCGGGGTCGTGGATCGTGTGGGTGCGGGCGTTGCGCCAGTGGCGGTCGAGGTTGAGCGCCGCCAGCGCAGAGCGGGTGCCGCAGACCTCGAAGAGCCGGCTGGACACGTCGACCGCGGCACGTGTGGTGGCCGCCCGTGCGGCCGCCACCGCCAGGCTGGCCTCCCCCGCGGTCTCGGCCGTGAGGTGCCGGTCGGCGTGCTCGACGGCCAGACCGGCCTCGGCGAGCAGCGCCTCGGCGGCCCGGACCGCCAGCTCCATCTCACCGAACGCGTGCACGACCAGCGGGTCCTCGGCCGCGCGCTCGACGCCCGCGTCCGGGTAGGGCCGGCTCTTGGTGGTCACGAACGTCGCGGCCTCCTCGAGCGCGGCCCGCGCGATGCCCGCATCGATCGCGGAGTGCAGCAGCTGCGCGAACGCGCCGTACGTCTGCGGTCCTTCGAACGTGAGGTGGTACGGCGTGATCCGCGAGGTGTGGACGAGCACGTGCTGGAGCCGCACCGTTCCGCTCGCCGTGGTGCGCTGCCCGAGACCGTCCCAGTCGTCGACGACCGTGAGGCCGACGGCACGACGATCGACCCATGCCACGTGCATCGGCCCGCCCTCACCGAGGTGGGCGAGCACCGGGATCCAGTCGGCGAACAGGGCGCCGGTGCTGTAGCCCTTCTCACCGTCCAGCACCCAGACGTCGTCGCCGGTGCTGCGCAGCGTCGTGCGGTAGTCACGCACGTGCTTGGTCCCGACCTCGGACTGGGCGTTGCCGAACCGCTTGCCGCGCAGCGCCTCGCCGAAGAAGAACGACTGCTGTGCGCGAGTGCCCTGGTGGCGCAGCGCGTTGACGTAGACGAAGTGGCTGTGCGGGATCTGCGCGACGTTCGGGTCGCCGACCGCGAGCAGCCGGAACACCTCGGCGACCGCTCCGGCGGGCAGGTCGGGGCCGCCGTGCTCGGCGGGGACGGTGATGCCCAGAAGGCCCGAGGCGGAGAGGGCGTCGACCTGCTCGACGGGGAGCAGCCGCTGGGCGTCGCGCTCAGCGGCACCCTCGGCCAGCTCGGCCGAGAGCTCGGCGGCCACGACCACTGCGCTCTCGGCGTCCAGCAGCGGCACGGAGGTGTCGATGTCGGCGAGCGTCATCCGACCCGCTCCAGCTCGAGGGCCTCCATCTCGCGGACGATCGGCAGCACGTGCGTGCCGAAGTACTCGACGTCCTCGAGGTAGTGCAGGAAGCCGCACAGGATCAGGTGCACGCCGCGGCGCTTGTACTCGAGCATCCGCTCGGCGACCTGCTCGGGCGTGCCGATCAGGCCGGTGCGGAAGCCGTCGTTGTACTGCACGAGGTCGGCGAACTCCGAGTCCTGCCACATGCCCTTCTTGTCCCCGGTGGACTGGCCGGCCTGCTTGACCGCGGACCCGAAGCCCTCGACGGCCTCCCGGTCGGCCTTCGCGATGATCTCGCGCAGCACGTCGCGCGCCTCGGCCTCGCTGTCGCGGGCGATCAGGAAGCCGTTGACCCCGAAGCGCACGGAGCGCCCGTGCACCTGGGCGACGTCGCTGACGTCGCGGACCTGCTCGGCGATGCCCTCGGGGGTGTTGCCGTTCATGAAGTACCAGTCGGCGACCCGGCCGCCCATCCCGCGGGCGTCGGTTGAGTTGCCGCCCATGAAGATCTCGGGGTGGGTGCGGCCGGGCACCTCGATCGGCTTCGGCTTGAGGTCGAAGTCGTGGAGCCGGTAGAAGTCGCCGCTGAGCTCGGCGTGCTCGGAGGTCCAGATCTCGCGCAGGTAGCGGATGAACTCCTCCGAGCGGCGGTAACGCTCGCCGTGCTCGAGCCAGGGCTCGCCGAGCTTGGTGAACTCGTCCTTGAACCAGCCACTCACCACGTTGACCGCGGCGCGGCCGCCGGAGATCTGGTCGGCGGTCGCGATCAGCTTCGCGAGCACGCCGGGCTGCCAGAGGCCGGGGTGGACGGCCGCGATCACCTTCAGGCGCTCGGTCGCGAGCAGCAACGCGAGGCTGAAGCTGGTCGACTCGTGCTGGTACGCCGCGCCGTACGACGCCATGTAGCGCACCTGCGAGAGGGCGTACTCGAACCCGTTGTTCTCGGCGAGCACCGCGAGCCGCCTGTTGTAGTCGTAGCCCCAGTCGGTGCGCTGCTCGATCTTGCTGACGACCAGGCCGCCGCTCACGTTGGGCACCCAGTAGGCGAACGTCAGCGGCTGCTGCACGCTGGTGGTCGGTGTGCTCACGCCGAACTCCTCACTCCAAAGACGTTTATGTGTATTAGATTGCTCGACTTTTTGTCGCGGTGCAACCCGATCAAGGCCACCAGGCGGGCGGCGTCGGCGATGGGGTGACAGGTCCTGCCTGTCACCCCACGCCGACGGACGGAGGGGCTCAGCGCTGGGTGCGCCCGATCGCCCAGGCGTACGGCGGCGGAGTGCCGTTGACCGCGTGCGCCCCGACGACCCGCGCCTTGAAGATCCGCGGGTTGTGCGAGGAGACCGTGCGGGCGTTGCGCCAGTGGCGGTCGAGCGCGGCACCACGAGCGGTCGCGGACGCCCCGAGGGTGTCGAAGAGGTTGGCCGTCGCGGTGAGGACCAGGTCGGTGACGACAACCTGGGCCGCGGACGACTCGATCTCGGCCACCTCGGTGCGTTCCGCGATCTCCTCCTGCCCCGACCGGGCCGCGTCGTGCACCGCCTGCAGGGCGGCCGCAGCGCGCAGCGTGGTCGCCTCGGCGGCGTACGTCGCGGCCGCGATCTCGCCGACCCGGGCGAGCACCTGCGGGTCGTCGCGCACCCGCGGCGCGTTGGCGTGGGAGTAGTTGCGATCCCGCCCGCGCACCGCCTCAACGGTGTCGGTGAGCGCGGCTCGCGCGATGCCCGACAGGGTCGCGAGCAGGTTCAGCTGGTAGAGCGCGGTCTGGTAGGGGAACCGCTCCGCGAACGGCAGCACGTGCGTCGCAGGCACGGGCACGGCCTCGAACGTGGTCGTGCCGCTGCCGGTCCCGCGCTGACCGAACCCGTCCCAGTCGTCGACCACGGTCACGCCCGTCTCGCGGGTGTCGACGAGCGCGATCGCGAACTCCTGCTCCTCGAAGGCCGCGCCCCGATCGACGCGGGCATAGACGTCGGCCCACTCGGCGAAGATCGTGCCGGTCGTGTAGTACTTCGCGCCGTCGAGCCGGTATCCCGCTCCGTCGGGACGCAGCACCGTCTGCTGGGTGTCGATGGCGGTCGGGCCGACCTCGGACCAGGCGTTGCCGGCGATCTCCCCGGCGACGAACCGGTCGAACCACGCCGACTGGTCCGCACCCCGGACGTGGTGCCAGAGGCGGTCCTCGGCCAGGGCGAAGTGGCCCCGGAACACCTGGGGCAGGTTGGCGTCGGCCGCCGCGAGGTCGATCCAGAGCGAGGCGAGGTCGACCAGGCCGGCCCCACACCCCCCGTGCTCGACCGGCACCCGGACCGCGCCCAGCCCGGCCTCCTTCAGCCTGCGGACCGGCTCGGCCGGCAGCTCACCGGCCAGCTCGCGCCGGACGGTCCCTGCGGCGATCTCGTCGAGGACGGGGGCGAGCTCGGCTCGGAACCGGTCGAGTGCGGACGCCTCTGCGACGTCCGGCGTGTCGATGCTCATGACTGCGGGCTCCTCACGTGTACCAGGTGGGCTCGGGCAGCTGCCCGAGCAGGACGTAGCGACCGACCTCGGCCCGCTTGTGCGGCAGCGGGTCGTGCAGGCTGTGGGTGCGCAGGTTGCGCCAGAAGATGTCGAGCCCCACCGAGCTCGCGGTGGCGCGCGCGCCCGTGACCTCGAAGACCCGGGTGCCGATCTCGAGACCCACCTCGACCGCGACCTGCTTGGCCGCGGCGATCACGACCGCGGCCTCGCCGCGCTCAGCCTCGGTGACGGTGTCGGCGTGCGCGTTGATCGCCTCGATCAGACCGGCCGCGCGCTCGGCGAGCGCCTCGGCGGCCCAGAGCCGCGACTGGAGCTCGCCGTACGTCGCCTGGACGTGAAACTCCTCGGTGGCCAGCCGCTTCGGGTCGGGCGTGTAGGGCCAGGCGCGGGTGCGGTCACGGGTGTACGTCGCCGCGGTCGCGAGGGCGCCGTCGGCGATCCCGAGGTAGAGGTAGGCGAAGATCAGCTGGATCAGCGGCACGTTGAGCGTGTTGTAGACCCGGGGCTGGAACTCGCGGTCGACGTACCCGGCGGCGGCCGCCCACAGCACCCGGACCCCGTCGATCTCCACCCCGCCGCTCTCGGTGAGGCGCTGCCCGAGGCTGTCCCAGTCGCCGCGGAAGCGGATCGCCGGCTGGTCGGTGGGCACGATCGCGAACACGTGCTTGTCGGTGCCGGCGATCACGCCCTCGATCACGGTGACGTCGGAGACGCGACCCCCGGTAGAGAAGGACTTGCGGCCGCGGTAGACGAGCTCGTCGCCCTCCTCGGTGATGACCAGGTCGTCGTCGCGCGGGTTGACCGCGCCGCCGAAGAACCATCGCTCGGAGGTCGCCTGCTGCTCGACGGCCGCGATCTGCTCGGGCGTCCCGACCAGCCGCACCGCCCAGAACCACAGGTAGTGGTAGCCCAGGAGCTGACCGATGGACCCGTCGCCGGCGGACACCGCGCGGATGACGCGCAGCGCGGTCGTCCAGTCCTGTCCCCCGCCGCCGTGCTCGGTCGGGCCCAGCAGCGTGACGAGGCCGGAGTCCTTGAGCAGCCGCACCTCGGCGGACGGCGTGGCGTTGGCGCGGTCGCGCTCGAGAGCGTCGACCGCGAGCTGGGCGGCGACGGCGCGGGCCCGGTCCAGCCACTCCTCGGGATTGCGCGGGGCCGCGCCCCAGTCCTGCCGCCCCGTGGGGGCCGGGGACGTCGAGAGGGTCATGGGCAGTCCTTCCTGGTGGTCATTGTCTATAAAAAAAGTAGACTATGCTGACCGTCCGCCCCACACCCCCGGCGCACGGTTTCCCCGAGGCCACCTGCGGCTGCGCCTGTCACCGAGAGAAGGACCCATGCGCATCGAGCAGCTGGAGTACATCGCGGCGGTCACCCAGCACGGATCGCTCCGACGAGCCAGCCAGCAGCTGCACATCTCGCAGCCCGCGTTGAGCGAGGCGGTGTCCAAGCTCGAGCGCGAGCTGGGGGTCACGCTCCTCGACCGGCGTCGCTCAGGCGCCCGGATCAGCCGCCGCGGCCGGGAGCTGCTCCAGAACATGGTCGAGGTGCTCGAGGCGGTCGACCGGCTCCGCACGGCGGCTGGCGACCAGGCGGCCGGCCACCACGTCGTACGCCTCGGGACGGTGAGCGCGGCGACCTCGACGCTGCTGGTGCCGGCGGTGCGCGACTTCCGGACCGCCCACCCCGCCAGCACCGTCGAGGTCGTCAACACCCAGCAGGCCGAGATCCACCAGGGCCTGCTCGAGGGCACGCTCGACCTCGGGCTGGTCAACGTGCTCGCCGGCGACGACCCGCCGCCGGACCTGCTCGGCACCAGCCTCGTGCACGGACGCCCGGTCGCGGTGCTGCCGGCCGACCACCCGCTGGCGGCCTGCGCCGAGGTCACCACGGACCAGCTGCGCACGGAGCCGTTCGTCGCGATGCGGGCGGGCTACCTCATGCACCGCTTCGCCCACCGGCTGTTCGGCCCGGACATGCCGACGGTCTCCTACACGACCGACGGTGCCGAGCTGGGCAAGGTGATGGTCGCCGAGGGCCTTGGGCTGACCGTGCTGCCTGACTACAGCGTCGTCGGCGACCCGATGGAGCGGGCCGGGCTGATCACCTACCGCCCGCTCGCCCATGACAGCACCGCGGTGAGCCTGGTGCTGCGGCAGCGCCGCCAGCAGCACGTGCCGCGGCCCGTGCGCGACCTGGAGAACGCGCTGGTCGCCCGCGCCCGTGCCCACCGGCGCAGTGGAACCGATCTGCTGCGCGTCTCGTCCCAGGCGGTATGAGGCACACCCGACTGCGCATCCTCGCCCCCGCTCTCATCGTCCTGGCGGTCGCCCTTGCCGGGTGTTCCGGTGGCGCTGACGATGGCGGGGCCAGCGCGGCGAACGGCGACGCGCCCGCAGCCGCGGCGCAGCGGGCTCAGCCCGAGGCGTCCGCCCCGCGCGACGGCGTCGCGGCGTACGACGCCGCGGGCGGCACCGACAACTCGGTCGAGTCGGTGGTGAGCAAGCCGAGCCCGGACGAGCCCCAGCAGGCGCTGATCAAGAAGGGCAACGTGGCCCTGCGCGCCGACGACGTCGGCAAGGTGCAGTTCGAGGTGCAGCGGGTCGTCGACGCGCTCGCCGGTCAGGTCACCGAGGAGAAGACCACGACCGACGACGACGGCGCACCGGCGTACACCCGGATGGTGCTCCGCATCCCGGTCGCGCACTTCGACGACGCGATGACGAGGCTCAAGGGGATCGAGGGCGCCGAGCTGGAGTCGGCCGACACCAGCGAGGACGACGTCACGACCAAGCTCATCGACACCCAGACCCGGATCACGGTCCAGCGGCGCAGCATCGAGCGGATCACCGTGCTGTTCGATCGGGCGCAGAGCATCCGCGACATCATGGCGATCGAGGCTCAGCTCTCGCGTCGCCAGGCCGACCTCGACTCGCTCGAGCGGCAGGCGGCGTACCTGAAGAACCAGACCTCGCTCGCCACGATCGTCGTCAGCGTCGACCAGATCCCGGAGAAGAAGGCCGCCAAGCACAAGGACGACCACACCGGGTTCGTCGCCGGCCTGTCGGCCGGATGGCACGGGCTGACGACGTTCGCGGTCGCACTGGCCACGCTCCTCGGCGCGCTGCTCCCCTGGCTGGTCGTGCTCCTGGTGCTCGGCGTCCCGACGCTCCTGGTCCTGCGCGGCGCCCGGCGCCGCCGGGCGCACCCCGACCCGGCCATCGAGTGACCGGCCGGCGGTGACCTGTCCACCTCAACACCCCGCCCCGACGTGGACCACCCACCGCCCGCCCCGGGCGCACCCCGACCCGGCCATCGAGTGACCGGCCGGCGGTGACCTGTCCACCTCAACACCCCGCCCCGACGTGGACCACCCACCGCCCGCCCGGGGCGACGGACTCAGAGCGGATAGGCCTGGACGAACTCGGTCAGCCGCGTGAGCTGGTCGGGGTCGGTGGAGGGGATCACGCCGTGGCCGAGGTTGAAGACGTGGCCACGGGCCGCGCGACCGGCCTCGATGATCTCGGCCGCTCGGGCGGTCATCACCTCGGTGGGCGCGAACACCAGCGTCGGGTCGAGGTTGCCCTGCACGGCCCGGTCGCCGACCAGCGGGATCGCGTGGGCGAGTGGCGTGCGCCAGTCGACACCGACCACGTCGGCGCCCGCCTCGCCCATCTGGCCGAGCAGGTTCGACGTACCGACCCCGAAGTGGATGCGCGGCACGCCGAGGGCGCCCGCCCGCTCGAGCACCCGGGCGGAGTGCGGCATGACGAAGTCGCGGTAGTCGGCCGGGGTCAGCGCGCCGGCCCAGGAGTCGAAGAGCTGGACGGCCGAGGCGCCGGCGGCCACCTGCACCTCGAGGTAGGCCGCGGAGATGCCGGCGATCTTGCGCAGCAGCGCGTCCCAGACGTCGGGAGCGCCGAACATCATCGCCTTGGTCTTGGCGTGCTCCTTCGACGGGCCGCCCTCGACGAGGTACGACGCCACCGTGAACGGCGCGCCCGCGAACCCGATCAGCGGGGTGCCACCGAGCTCGGCGACCAGCCCGCGCACGGCCTCGGTGATGAACGGGACGTGCTCGGGGGTCAGGTCGGGGATCGCCGCCACGTCGGCCAGCGTGCGCACCGGGTGCGCGACCACCGGACCGACCCCGGGCTTGATGTCCAGGTCGACGCCGACCGCCTTGAGGGGCAGCACGATGTCGGAGAAGAAGATCGCCGCGTCGACGCCGTAGCGGCGTACCGGCTGCAGCGTGATCTCCATCACCAGGGCGGGATCCATGCAGGACTCCAGCATCCCGACGCCCTCACGGACCGCGAGGTACTCGGGCAGCGAACGGCCTGCCTGGCGCATGAACCACACCGGTGTGTGCGGCACCGGCTCCCCGCGCACGGCCTTGAGGAAGGCGCTGTCGGCGAGGCGCGGATCGGCGTTCACGGGCGAAGCCTCGCAGGTCAACCGGCGTGTTCGCACATCGGGATCGGCCGATCGACCTACTGTGACCTCATGGTCGTCGGTCAAGAGACGCGCCCGAGCACGGGTGCGGGTGCGGCACCCCCGGAGTTCCGGGACGCGGTGGCGACCATGCACGCCGCGCGGCTGCGCCCCGAGATCTTCTGCGAGGAGATGCCGGCGCCGCAGCGGATCGCGCCGTACGCGTCGGCCCTCTCCGCCGACGTCACCGTCGACGACACCGACGTCGGCACCGGACGCATCATCTTGCTGCACGACCCCGCCGGCAACGACGCCTGGGAGGGCACCTTCCGCTGTGTCGCCTACGCGCGCGCCGAGATCGACCTGGAGCTGATCACCGACCCGATGCTGGCCGCGGTCGGCTGGTCCTGGCTCACCGAGGCACTGGACGCGCACGGGGCGGAGTACGCCGCGGCCTCGGGCACGGTGACCCGGGTGGCGACCGAGAGCTTCGGCGGGATGGCCGACGAGGGCGGCACCGCCCAGATCGAGATCCGCGCCTCGTGGACCCCCCTGGTCCCCGACGACGCCCCCGACCTCGCGCCGCTCGACCTGGCTCCCCACGTGGAGGCCTGGGGTGAGCTGCTGTGCACCGCCGTCGGGTTGCCGCCGGTGCCCGAGGGCGTGAGCGTGATGCCGAGCCGCCGCGGCCAGCGGGGCTCGGGACGCTGACATGACCGCTGCACCTCCCGACCCGACCCCCGACGAGCCTGACGCGACACCTGACGCGGCATCTGACGCGGCATCGGATCAGCCGCCCGCACCCGAGTCGCCGCTGCTGACCCTGCGCGACGGCCTGCCGCGCATCGTCGACACCGAGGCCGAGCTGGCCGAGGTGTGCGAGCGGATCGCCGCCGGTACGGGCCCGGTCGCCATCGACGCCGAGCGCGCGTCGGGCTACCGCTACTCCTCCCGCGCCTACTTGATCCAGCTGCGCCGCGAGGGTTCCGGCACGTTCCTGGTCGACCCGATCCCGTTCGTGATCCTGCCGCGACTCCAGGAGGCGCTCGAGGGCACCGAGTGGATCCTGCACGCCGCCACTCAGGACCTCCCCTGCCTCGCCGAGGTCGGCCTGGTGCCGACCCAGCTGTTCGACACCGAGCTCGCCGGCCGGCTGCTCGGCTACCCACGGGTCGGGCTCGCGACCCTGGTCGAGAGCCTGCTGGGCGCCCACCTGGCCAAGGAGCACTCGGCGGTCGACTGGTCGACCCGGCCGCTGCCCGAGCCGTGGCTGGAGTACGCCGCCCTCGACGTCGAGGTCCTCGTCGAGCTGCGCGGCCTGCTCGAGGCCGAGCTCGATGCCACCGGCAAGGCCGAGTGGGCGCGCCAGGAGTTCGACGCGCTGCGCAGCTTCGTGCAGGCCGAGCGGGTCGAGCCGTGGCGCCGTACGTCGGGCCTGCACCGGGTCCGTGGCCGCCGGGCACTCGGGGCGGTCCGGGCGTTGTGGGAGACCCGCGACGAGATCGCCGAGCAGCGCGACGTCACCCCGGGCCGGATCCTGCCCGACTCCGCGATCGTCGCCGCCGCCCAGGCACTGCCGACCGACCGGGCCGCGCTGCTGGCCACCAAGGGCTTTCACGGGCGGGGTGCCGACCGCTACGCGAGCCGCTGGGTCGCGGCGCTGCGCGAGGCCGCGGAGATGGACGAGGCCGACCTGCCGACCCGTTCCCCCCGTGGCGACGGACCTCCCCTACCCCGGGCCTGGGCGGAGAAGGACCCGGTCGCCGCCCGCCGGCTGAGCCTGGCTCGCGACGCGATGGCGGCCCTCGCCGAGGAGCACAACCTGCCGGTCGAGAACCTGCTCACCCCCGACTACCTGCGCCGCACCCTCTGGACGCCGCCGCGCTCACGCGACGAGGCGACGCTCGCGCCGGCCGTCGGCGAGCAGCTGCGCGCGCTCGGCGCTC
The DNA here is from genome assembly GCF_057747975.1 of Nocardia sp. 149-1B. NCBI lineage: Bacteria > Bacillati > Actinomycetota > Actinomycetes > Mycobacteriales > Nocardiaceae > Nocardia > Nocardia sp. 149-1B. The sequence goes on along the minus strand of NZ_CM173233.1, from coordinate 960,629 downwards.
GCGAGTGGCAGATCGAGCTGACCGCGCCGGTGCTCGTCGACGCGATCCTCGCCGCCGAGCAGGGCCCTCCCGCCGAGGACGGCTGACCGGCGTAGGTGCCCGTGGGCGTGCCCACTCGACGTCGGCACCCTGGCGATGTCGTGTGCGGCCCCCGTCGTTCGTGGTCAGGATGAGCGGTGGTCGAACCGGGCCGCCCCTGACCGGGAGGTTCTGATGACGCACTCGCAGGCCGACATCCACCGCATGTTCGAGCTCCTCGAGCCGATCGGCACCATCTCCTTCTCCGAGACGGTGGACGAGGCGTTCCGTGCCCTGGGGATGCGTGACTTCTGGGACGGCTACTTCGCCGGGCGGGCCGCGCCGTTGGGGCTGGCGCCCGCCGAGGTGGTGCACGCGATCTTCTACAACTTCGCCGAGGGGGAGGTGACGCGGCACATCCCGTGGGTGTGGGGGAAGGTCACTCCGGCAGAGGCGATCGCGGTGCGCGAACGCAGCAGCGCCGCCGCGCTCCGGCAGCGGCTCGGGGGGCTCGCCGACTCCCCGAGCCTGGCGCGGATCGCCGACCTCGCCACTCACGCAGCGGTCAGCGCGCCGACGGAGGGCCGGCCGTTGTACGCCGGGCTCCGGGAGCTGGTCATACCCGCGGAGCCGGTCGCCCAGCTCTGGCACGCGGCCACGCTGCTGCGGGAGCACCGAGGCGACGGCCACAACGCCGCCCTCGTCGCCCATGGCATCGGCGGCACCGAGGCCCACGTGCTCATGGCACTCTCGCTCGGCACGAAGGCCGAGCAGTTCGGCCGGATCCACCATCTGCCTCCAGCGAAGCTGGCCGCCGTCATCGACCGGATGCGCGGACGCGGACTCGTGGACGACGCCGGGGAGTTCACCGCCGCCGGCCGGGAGACTCGGGAGCGGATCGAGGCCCTGACCGATGTGCTGGCCGCACCCGCGTACGACGCGCTCAGCCCGGACGAGCTCGAGGAGCTGATCGCGGGGCTCGAGCAGATCGTCACCGCGGTGGGTTGAGCCCGCAGCTCCCCTGACGGTGTGGTGCCGCTAGTCCGAGGGCGACCCGGTCCCGCTCGGTGACTCGCTGGTCGAGGGCGACCCGGATGGCTCCGGTGGACTGAGGACGGCCTTGGAGTCGTCGTCGATCTGCTGGGTGAGCCCGTCGAGGTCGAGCACGCCGACGCCGTACACGAGCTGCTCGAGCGTGGGCTGCACCGCGGCCTCGAGCTCGTCGAGGGTGTCGATCATCGGGGGCAGGCTCATCGAGCGCACGGCGCTGTTGAAGACCGACGAGTGCTCCGGCAGGCGGCCCGGCTGCAGGAAGGTGTCGGAGAGCGCGACCTCGAGGTTGGCCGGCGCCAGGTAGCCGGTGCGGGTGATCTGGCTGACCGAGTCGGTGGAGAGCTCGTTGACCAGGAAGTCGGCCGCCAGCGGGGCGCTCGCGGCGGTCCGCGACAGGCACAGGCCGGCGACGTCACCGACGGTCGCGGAGTGGTCGAGCACGGGCATCGACATCACGTCGAAGTCGAGGCCCGGCACCTGACGCAGCTCGGGCACCATCGACCGGTAGCCCGCGATCATGCCGAGCCGGCCGCGCTCGAACCACGTCAGCGGACTCGCCTCGGCGAGCTGGTCGTCGTCGAGGGTCAGCTGCGGGTTGCGCAGCAGCGTGAGGGTCTGCTCGAGCGCGGAGCGCGACCCGTCGCTGGAGAACGACAGCGACGTCGGGGAGGTGTTGTCGTCGAAGACCGAGCCGCCGCCCGAGTTGATGAACGGTGTCAGGCCCGAGAGGGTGGCGGAGATGTGCACGCCCTTCGTCTTCCGCTTGGGCCGTGCCGCGAAGTCGGCGGCGGCCGCGAACTGCTCGAACGACCAGCTCGTGGCGTCCGGGTCGGGGGCCGGCAGCCCGCGGTTGCGCATGCGGTCGAAGTTGACCAGTGCCTTGTTGTAGAAGATGACCATCGGCGAGACGGAGTACGGCATGCACTGCAGCCGGTCGTTGGCGCTGAACGCCTGGAGCGCGTCACGGGAGTAGCCGTCGCCGAACTCCACCCCGCGCTCGTCGAGGAGCTCGTCGACCGGCTGGTTGTGGTGCCGATCGAGGATCCAGCTCAGATCGGTGCGCGAGGCGAGGAAGACGTCGGGCACCTCGGCACCGGCGTCGATGTCGGCGCGCATGGCCGCGTGGTCGGGCCAGGTGCGGAGCTTGACCTCGGGCCGGTCCTCACCCGAGGCGTTCCACGCGTCGACGGTGGCCTGGAACGCCGTGAGCTCTGCCTCGGGGCCGTAGACGCCGAACGTCAGGTGGTCGACCGTGGGCGTCGTGGGCTTGGGCTTGGGGCCCGGCCCCGAGTCGGACCCGCCGTCGGAGCAACCCGCCGCTGAGAGGGTCAGCGCCACCACGCTCACGGCACAGAGCAACGCCCGACGCCCCCGACTCGCCCTCACCGGCATCCTCCTCGCGCGCATTCTTGTCGTCTGCCTGCCCGGGTCGCGCCCGTGGCCGGACCACCCTATCCACAGTTGCCCCACGGGGGATCCACCGGTGACGACCGGGAAACGGTCCGCATGTCGCAACCACGATCCCGGCCGCAGTCTCCCTACGATGGCCGGCGTGCCTCGCGTCCGGTCCTCCTCGCTGGCCGCGCCCCTGATCGTGCTGGGCCTGGCGACCTCGCTGGTGCTCACCGGCTGCAGCTCCGGCAGCGACCAGCCGGACGCGGCCCCCACCTCCCCGGTCGCGACCAGGGAGACACCTTCCTCCGCGGCCGATCCCTCGGCGCAGCCGCCGGCGCCCAGCTCGGCGGCTCCCACGCAACGGCCCGGCGGTCACCAGGGTCGTCACCCCGGTCGCCACAAGGTCGGGACGCTCGAGCCGCGGATGCGGCTGGAGACGGCCGCTCATCTCCTGGACGCCGACTCGCTCCCACCGGTCGGTGACGAGACCTGGGTGGTCGACAGCACCGGGCCGGAGGACCCCGCGCGCGACCCCGCGGTCGGTGCCTGCCAGAAGACCCTGCTCGGGTCGATCGGCGCGGTCGAGACGGTTCGCCGCACGTTCACCGCTCCCGGCCGGCTCGCCGCGACCCAGGTCGTCGCCCGCTTCGCGGACCCACGCTCGGCCTGGCGCGCCCACGCCGTGCTCGTGGCGTGGCGCGACGACTGCACCGAGCGCGTCGCGGGCAGCGACGTCGGGCCGCTCCGCCCGCTCGACGTACGCTCCGGCACCGGCGAGAGCTATCGCACCGCCGCCCGCAAGCGGGCCGCCGGCCTGGCGATCCTGCGCACCGGGGAGTACCTGACGCTGGTCGAGGTCACCGCCGGCGCCCGGCACTACCCCACGTCCTGGGACCCGGCCCGCGTCGCCGCCCGCCGGATCGCCCGAACGTTCTGAGCTGCCCTCGACCCCCGAGCTTGCTCGGGGGTCGAGGACCCAGCAGCCAGGTCGAGTAGCCCCGCGGCTGAGGAACGAAGCCGCGACGGGCGTATCGAGACCCAGTCACCGCAACGGAACGATCACCCGAGCCCGTGGAACCGCCGCGCCTCGGCCACGACCCGGTCGAACGTGGCGCGGTCGAGCGCGGCCCCCTCACGGCGTACGGCGTCGGGGTCGAGCTCGAGCAGCCGGTCGAGGCGCACCTCGCTGGGCCGCCGCTGGCGGTCCCAGGCGCCGGTGCCGACGTCCATCCAGTGCCGGCCCCAGCGGGCCTCGTCGGCCGCGTCGCGGTCGTGGTCCTTGCTGGTCAGCATCAGCCCGAGCAGCCGGCCCTCGCGGCGCCCGATCAGCAGCACCGGCCGGTCCTTGCCCTGTCGCGGGTCGTCTTCGTAGGCGACCCAGCCCCAGACCACCTCACCCGGGTCGGGGCGGCCGTCGGCCCGCGGGGCGTACGTCACGGGGCTCCCGCTCGAGCGGGTGCGGCGGAACAGCCGACGCAGCGATCTCATGGGCGCGAGCCTAGGAGAGGCACGGCCGAGACCGAGAGTGAAGTACGCCGGACCGGGAGCGCCTCACGGCGCGTGGCCGCTCGTAGCGGCTGATTTTGGGACCCGGGGCTGCCACGGTCCGGCGTACTCCTCGAGTCTAACCACGTCAGGCCAGCTCGTGTTCCAACTCCGCGTGACCCGCGGCCTCGAGCTGCTCGGAGAGCACCAGCATCCGCTGCACCTCGGGTCCGCTCCGCTCGCCGAGTGTCGCGCGGCCGGTCGCCACGACCCGGGCGAAGGCCGCGGCGCGGAGCAGCACGTCGGCGAAGTCGCCGACCGCGATGCCGCCCAGCACCTGGTCGACCATGGCCTTGAGCTGCTCCGGACCGGGCGGGTCGGCCACGCCGGCGACGACGCGCGCCACCTGGGCACTGCGGCGCCCGGCCTCGAACTCGCGGGACACCGCCACCGGCTCGGCGTACACCCAGGAGCGCAGCAGGTAGAGCCGCCACAGGCAGCCCGCGAGCGAGTCCGCGGGAGCGCCCGACCACACCTCGGCGATCGTCTCGATGCCCTCGGTGTCGGCGAGGTGCAGCAGCCGGTCGGCGACCGCGGCATCGTCGGACTCACGGGCGCCGCGCACGAGCAGCGTCGCCGCGCGGTCGGCGGCCTCGCTGACCAGCGCCGGGTCGGTGCCACCCACCAGCGCCTCGAAGAAGCCGCCGCCCGGGGTCATCGGACGGTGGTGGATCCGTTCGCTCCTGGGGTCTGTCACTGCTGCAGGCTACGTCGGATGCGCTGGTCGCTCACCGGGTAGGGCGTGCCGAGCTGCTGGGCCCACAGCGAGACGCGGTACTCCTCCAGCATCCACCGCACCTGGCGCAGCTGCGCCCCGGGCGGTCGGCCGGCGGGCAGTGCCTCGACCCGGTGGAGGTAGGCGTCCTGGAGGTCGGCGAGCTGGTCCATCAGCTGCCGGTCGCGGTTGACCTGGGAGGGCAGCCGTTCGCGGCGCTGCTCCAGCGCGGTCAGGTACGCCGGGTAGCGCCGCAGCTGGGTCGTGCCGGCCTCGCCCACGAAGCCGCGGTGCACCAGCCGGGCCAGCTGGGCGCGCATGTCGGTGAGCGCGGGCAGCTGCGCCAGGTCCGCGCGACCGCTGAGCGCCTTCTCCGCCCGGCGCCAGGCGTCGAGCACCCGGATCACGTCGCCCATCACCGTCCGCAGGTGCGCCACCTGGTCGCGCGCGGCCTCCGCGCGCAGGGCGTCGTACGCCGCCTCGTCGCGCACCGTTGGCCGGGCGTCGACCGCGGCGCCGACGACCGCGGCGCGGCAGTCCTCGAGCAGTTCGGCGACGCTGGGGTACGGCGAGCCCGCGAGACCGAGCTTCTCGACGTTCGTGAGCCCGTCGAGGACCTGCTTGACCGGCGAGGGGAGCTGCAGGAGCAGCAGCCGGCGGACACCGAGGCGGTGCCGGGCCTCGGCCTCCTCGGCCGAGCCGAAGACCTGCAGCCCGACCGTGGCGCCCTCGTCGACGAGCGCGGGGAAGACCTGCACCTCGTGGCCGGCGCGGCGCTCGGTGTGGCTGGCCGGGATCGTGCCGAAGTCCCACGTGGTCGCGCCCGTGCGGGCCAGGCCGCTCTCGGTGGCGACCTCCGCGATCGCCTGGGCGAACTTCGGTCGCAGCGGCGCCTTGAGCGCCTCGAGGTCCTTGCCCCGGGCCTGCTCGCGACCCTCGTCGTCGACGACGCGGTACGTCGGACGCAGGTGCTCGGGGACCTTGGACCAGTCCCACGCCTCGCGCGGCACCAGGAGGCCGGTGCGGGCGCGGCACCACCGCTCCAGCGCGTCGAGCAGGGGCTCCTCGCCCGGCGGCACCGTGGCGAGGAACTCGCGCGCGGTGTTGGGAGCCGGGACGAGGTGGACCCGCAGGTTCTTGGGCAGGCTGCGGATCAGGCTCGTCACGAGCTCCTCACGCAGACCGGGCACGTTCCACGAGAAGTCCTCGGCCTCGACCCGGTTCAGGGTCGCTACCGGGACGTCGATCGTGAGGCCGTCCTCGGCGGTGCCGGGCTCGAAGTGGTAGCTGATCGAGAACGTCAGCCCCTCATCGCTCTCCCACTGCTCGGGGTAGTCCGACGCGCTGATCTGCTCGACCGTGTCGTGAGTGAGCATCGCGGGATCGAACGTGAGCAGCCGTCCGTTGCGCTGCCGCTCCTTCTTCCACCACTGGTCGAAGTGGGCGCCGCTGACGACCTCCGCGCCGATGCGCGCGTCGTAGAAGTCGAACAGCGTGTGCTCGTCGACGACGATGTCGCGGCGTCGCGCCCGGTGCTCGAGCTCCTCGGCCTCCTCGAGCAGTCGCCGGTTGGTGTCGAGGAACTTGTGGCGGCTCGACCACTCGCCGTAGACCAGCGCGTGCCGGATGAACAGCTCACGAGACAGGGCGGCGTCGACCCGGCCGTACTGCACGGGACGGTCGGCGACCAGCGGGACGCCGTACAACGTGACCCGCTCGAAGGCCATCACGGAGGCGCGCTTCTTGCTCCAGTGCGGTTCGGAGTAGGTGCGCTTGACCAGGTGCTCGCCGATCCGCTCGGCCCACTCCGGCTTGATCGCGGCGTTCTGCCGGGCCCACAGCCGGCTGGTCTCGACTAGCTCGCCGGCCATCAGGAACTGCGGGTTCTTGCGGTGCAGCACGCTGCCCGGGAACACCGCGAACCGGGCGCCGCGGGCGCCGAGGTACTCGCGCGGGCCCCGCTTCTCGCGCTCCCGCTCCTCGAGCAGGCCGATGTGCGACAGCAGCCCGGAGAGCAGCGCCTGGTGGATGCCGTCCTGGTCGGGGTTGTCCGCGGGCTGACCGACCTGGATGTCCATCTCCTTGCAGACCTGGCGCAGCTGGGACTCGAAGTCCTGCCACTCCCGGACGCGCAGGTAGTTGAGGAACTCGCGCTTGCACATCCGGCGGAACGCCGAGGAGGACAGCTCCTTCTGCTGCTCCTTGAGGTAGCGCCAGAGGTTGAGCCAGGTGAGGAAGTCGCTGCCCTCGGCCTTGAACCGGGCGTGGAGCTGGTCGGCCTGCGCCTGCTCCTTCGGGTGGTCGGCGCCCGGCCGCTCGCGCGGGTCCTGCAACGAGAGCGCGGCCGCGATCACGACCACCTCGCGCACGCAGCCGAGCCGCTCGGCCTCGAGGATCATCCGCGCGAGGCGGGGGTCGATCGGGAGCCGGGCCAGACGACGCCCGACCTTGGTCAGCCGGTTGTCCTGGCCGGCGAGGGCTCCGAGCTCCTCGAGCAGCTGGCGGCCTGCCTGGACGTTGCGCCGGTCGGGCGGCTCGACGAACGGGAACCGCGCCATGTCGCCGAGCCCGAGGCTGGTCATCTGGAGGATGACGCTGGCGAGGTTGGTGCGCAGGATCTCGGGGTCGGTGAACTCCGGGCGGCCCTCGAAGTCCTCTTCGGAGTACAGCCGGATCGCGATGCCGGCCTCGACGCGGCCGCAGCGTCCGGAGCGCTGGTTGGCCGAGGCCTGGCTGATCGGCTCGATCGGCAGGCGTTGGACCTTGGTCCGCACCGAGTAGCGGCTGATACGGGCGACCCCGGTGTCCACGACGTACCGGATGCCGGGCACGGTCAGCGAGGTCTCCGCGACGTTGGTGGCGAGCACGACGCGACGGGTCGCGTTGCCGTGGGAGGAGAAGACCCGGTGCTGGTCGGCAGCCGAGAGCCGGGAGTAGAGCGGCAGGATCTCGGTCCGCGGCAGGTCCGCGAGCGCGTCGGCGGTGTCGCGGATCTCGCGCTCACCGGGCAGGAACACCAGCACGTCGCCGGGGCCCTCGGCCGAGAGCTCCTTGACGGCGTCGACGATCGCCTCGGTCTGGTCGCGGACGACGACCTCGCCGTCCTCGTCCTCCTCGTCGAAGGCCATCAGGGGGCGATAGCGGATCTCGACGGGATAGGTGCGCCCGGACACCTCGACGACCGGCGCGTCGAAGTGCTTCGCGAACCGGTCGACGTCGATGGTCGCCGAGGTGATGATCAGCTTGAGGTCGGGCCGCTTCGGCAGCAGCCGCTTGAGGTAGCCGAGCAGGAAGTCGATGTTGAGGCTGCGCTCGTGGGCCTCGTCGATGATGATCGTGTCGTAACGGCGCAGCATCCGGTCGCGCTGCAGCTCGGCCAGCAGGATGCCGTCGGTCATCAGCTTGACCCGGCTGGCGCGCGACGTCCGGTCGGTGAACCGCACCTGGTAGCCCACCAGGTCCCCGAGCTCGGTCTTCAGCTCGCTGGCGATCCGCTCGGCGACCGAGCGCGCGGCGATCCGGCGGGGCTGGGTGTGGCCGATCAGGCCGCCACCGGACTTGGTACGGCGCCCGCGGCCGAGCTCGAGGCAGATCTTCGGCAGCTGGGTGGTCTTGCCCGACCCGGTCTCCCCCGCGACGATCACGACCTGGTGGTCGCGGATGGCCGCGGCGATGTCCTCGCGGCGCTGGGTGACCGGCAGCTCCGGCGGATAGACGATCTGGAGCTCGGTCATGACTGGTCCATTCTGCCCGGCGGGTGGTTCCCGGCGCTCGGTGGTTTCGAGGCTCGCTGCGCTCGCACCTCAACCACCGAGGTCGCCCCACTGCGCTCGCACCTCAACCACCGAGGTCGCCCCACTGCGCTCGCACCTCAACCACCGAGGTCGCCCCACTGCGCTCGCACCTCAACCACCGCTCCGGTGGTTGAGGTGCGAGGGCCGCCAGGCCCGAGCCTCGAAACCACCCGTGTTAGAACCTGTTCTAGTATCCGGTGCCATGACCGAGGCACAGGAGTACGACGTCGTGGTGGTCGGGTCGGGTGGCGGGGCCATGACCGGGGCGTTCCTGGCGCAGAAGGCCGGGCTGTCGACGGTGGTGATCGAGAAGACCTCCCTGCTGGGCGGGACCTCGGCGTACTCCGGCGGGGCGTGCTGGCTGCCGGGCAGCCAGGTGCAGAAGCGCGCAGGGATCCCCGACTCGACCGAGTCGGCGCGGGAGTACCTCGGCGCGATCCTCACCGAACCGGACCGGGAACGGATCGAGGCGTTCCTCACCCACGCGCCCGAGCTGGTGGCCGAGCTCGAGGCGGACCCGTCGCTCGACTTCGAGTGGCTGCCGTTCCCGGAGTACTACGACGCCCCCGGGCGGGTCCCGTCCGGGCGCTCGATCCAGCCGACGAACGTCAAGCGCGGCGAGCTGCCACCCCGGGTCGGCGAGCTCGTGCGGCCGCCGGTCGAGCGCGACCGCGCCGGCGAGCCGGGCCGCAACACGCTCAGTGGTGGGCAGGCGCTGATCGCCCGGCTGCTGGACGGGTTCCTGCGCGAGGGCGGCACGGTGCTGACCGAGCTGCCGGTGACCGGCCTCGTACTCGAGGGCGACCGGGTCGCGGGCGTGGCCGCGATGACGCCGGAGGGGCCGGTCGAGGTGCACGCCCGGCGGGGTGTGCTGCTGGCCGCCGGCGGCTTCGAGGGCAACGCCGCCCTCCGAGCCGAGCACGACGTCCCGGGTGACGTGGCGTGGACGATGGCACCGGCGGGCACCAACACCGGCGAGCCGATCGAGGCCGGCGTGGCGATCGGCGCCGCGACCGACTACCGGGGTGTCGGCTGGTTCTGCCCCGGCCTCGAGCAGCCCGACGGCGGCGGGTCGTTCACGCTCGGCTTCCGGTCGGGGCTGATGGTCGACCAGCACGGGCAGCGCTACGCCAACGAGTGCCTGCCCTACGACCGGTTCGGCCGTGAGATGGCCGCGGTGCCGGACCGCATCCCGTCCTGGTTCGTCTTCGACTCGGCCGAGGGTGGCCGGCTCCCGGCGATCGCGATGCCCGAGGGCGACCCGGCCGCCCACCTCGAGGCCGGCACCTGGGTGCGGGCGGACACGCTTCCCGAGCTGGCCGGCCTGATCGGCGTACCGCCCACGGCACTGACGGCCACCGTCGAGCGCTTCAACCGGTTCTGCGCGACCGGCGTCGACGAGGACTTCGGCCGTGGCGGCGACGAGTACGACACGTTCTTCACCGGCGGCACGGGCCCCAACAGGGCACTGACCGCCTGCGACAAGGCGCCGTTCTACGCCGCGCGCTTCGTGCTCTCCGACCTGGGCACCAAGGGCGGCCTGGTCACCGACGCTCGAGGGCGCGTGGTGCGTGAGGACGGGACCCCGATCCCAGGTCTGTACGCCGCCGGCAACTCGGCCGCGTCGGTGTTCGGCGCGGTCTACCCCGGGCCGGGCGCCCCGCTCGGGTCGGCGATGGTCTTCGCCTCCCTCGCCGTGCGCGACATGTGATGCGGGCGCTCACAGACTCCTCACAGCCGCACAGTGTCCACACAGGGAGCCCACAGGTAGCGTCGCCACGGTGAGCAGCATGCAGCTGACCCGTCCGGACGGAACCCCCCTGCGCGTGCTCGTCGTCGACGACGAGGTCAACATCGCCGAGCTGATCTCGATGGCCCTGCGCTATGAGGGCTGGCAGGTCACCGCCGCCCACACCGGGTCCAAGGCGGTCGCTGCCGCGAAGGAGTTCCGGCCCGACGCGGTCGTGCTCGACATGATGCTCCCCGACTTCGACGGCATGGAGGTGCTGCGCCGGATGCGGTCCAGCGACCCCGACGTGCCGGTCGTGTTCCTCACCGCGCGCGACTCCGTCGAGGATCGGGTGGCGGGCCTGACCGCGGGCGGCGACGACTACGTCACCAAGCCGTTCTCGCTGGAGGAGCTGGTCGCGCGGCTGCGTGCTCTGATGCGCAGGTCGGGTGCCCAGCAGGCCGCGGCGACCTCGGTGCTCGTGGTCGGCGACCTCACCCTCGACGAGGACAGCCGCGAGGTGTTCCGGGACGGCCAGGAGGTCTCCCTGACCGCGACCGAGTTCGAGCTGCTGCGCTTCTTGATGCGCAACCCGCGCCGGGTGCTGAGCAAGGCCCAGATCCTCGACCGGGTCTGGAACTACGACTTCGGCGGCCAGGCCAACGTGGTGGAGCTCTACATCTCCTACCTGCGCAAGAAGATCGACGCCGGGCACGAGCCGATGATCCACACCATGCGGGGCGCCGGGTACGTGCTGAAGCCGGCGACATGATCCGGCACTCCTGGCGCCGGGTCCGCGACTCGCTCGCCTCGCTGACCTCGCGGCTGGTCGTCACCACCGTGGTGCTTGTGCTGCTGGTGTCGGTACTGATCGGCACGGCCACGACGTTCGCGGTGCGGTCCTACCTGACCGACCAGCTCGACAACGACGTCCACGACGCCGCGCGGCGCTACGCATTCGAGGTGAGCGGCGGACCCACCGGCGTCCCGCCGGCGGCCGGGCAGAGGGTGCACGGCGACGGCGACGGCCCGCCTGGATCGCTCACCGCGATCTGGTCGTCCAGCGGCCAGTCCTCGGGCCAGGTCTCGACCCAGCGCTCGACCGGCGAGACCACGACCGTCTCCCTCTCCGACGGCACCCTCGCGGCCTTGCAGGACCTGCGTTCGAACGAGACCGCCTCGATCGAGGTGAAGGGAGTGGGCTCGTACCGGGTCGAGGTCATCGAACTCACCAGCACCGTGTGGATCGCAGCTGGCCTGCCGACCGACAACGTCGACGCCGCGGTGTCCAACGTCATCTGGTGGGAGGTGCTGCTCGCCATGCTCGCCGTGACGGCCGCGGGCGGCGCGGCACTGGTCGTCGTACGCCGTCAGCTGCGGCCGCTGCGCGAGGTGGCCGCGACCGCGCACAGCGTGTCCGAGCTGCCGCTGGAGTCCGGGCTCATCGACATCACCGAGCGCGTGCCCGAGCACCTCACCGACGCGCGCACCGAGGTCGGCCAGGTCGGCGCGGCCCTGAACACCCTGCTCGCCCACGTCGAGAGCTCGCTGGCCGCCCGCCACCGCAGCGAGCAGCAGGTGCGCCAGTTCGTCGCCGACGCCTCCCACGAGCTGCGCTCGCCGCTCGCGACGATCGCGGGCTACACCGAGCTGGCGCGACGGCGCCCCGACGACACCGCCGGCGCGCGGACCGCGCTGGACAAGGTCGAGGAGGAGTCCGGGCGGATGACCGCACTGGTCGAGGACCTGCTGCTGCTGGCCCGCCTCGACGCCGGCCGGCCCCTGGAGTCGGCGCCGGTGGACCTGACCCGCCTGCTGCTGGAGGCGGTCTCGGACGCGCGTGTGGTCGCCCCCGGCCACCGCTGGCGGCTCGACGTGCCCGACGACGCCGTGGACGCGCCGTACGAGGTGACCGGCGACGAGCTGCGCCTGCACCAGGTGGTCACCAACCTGCTCGGCAACGCCCGCCGCTACACGCCGCCCGGCACGACGGTGACAGTCACCGTGCGGCGTGACGGGTTCGCCGTGCACGACGACGGTCCGGGCTTCCCGCCGTCGCTGGTCGACCATGCCTTCGAGCGCTTCGCCCGGGGCGACGCCGCCCGCACGCGCACCGGCGAGGTCGGGGTGGGGCTCGGCCTGGCGCTGGTGCGAGCGATCGTCACCGCCCACGGCGGCACGGTCACCCTGAGCTCGGTCCCCGGCGACACCACGGTCGCGGTCAGCCTGCCGGCCTAGCCTGCTCCGGGACGGTCTCGACGATCGCGAGCAAGGATGCGGACAGCACCTCGAGGAGCTGGTCGCGGGTGAGGCCGGCAGGGTCGGCGATCCAGGAGAGCACGAGCTCCTCGGTCATCGCGGACCAGCCACGCACCACGAGCCGGGTCGCCGGGGTGTCCGGGATGATCTGGCCGCTGGGGTCCTCGCGGAAGACCCGGCCGTTGAGCGCCTCGCGCGCCTCCTCGTAGATCTCCCGCAGCGTCTCGTTGCCGCCCGCGGCCGCCTTGACCAGCGACAGGTAGCCCTCGTGGTTGGCCACGACGTAGTCGACGTACGCCGCGAGCGACGTCACCAGCCGCACCATCGGCTCCCCCTCGGCCGGCGGGGTGGTCTGCTCGATCAGGTCGTCGGCCGCGCGGCGGACGACCGCCAGGTGGAAGTCGTGCTTGTTGCCGAAGTAGTGGTAGAGCAGGCCTCGCGAGATCCCCGCCTCCTCGGCGAGCAGGTCGATCGAGAGCTCGTCGAGCGAGCGCGTGGCCAGCAGGCGGACGCCCAGGTCGAGCAGCTGCGAGCGCCGCTGCTCGGGGGTCAGCCGGGTGCGGTGGCTCGCCGCGGCGCCGTGGGTTCCGCCCTGGGTGCTGGTCGTCACGGTCCTCACTCTATTGACGCATTTTCAATAACGGAAGTACGGTCGGCGCCATGAGCGCGTCCCCCACGCCCAGCCCCACCGATGCGGAGACCCGCGTCGACCACCTGATCGTAGGTGCCGGCTTCGCCGGGCTGTGCGCGGCCATCCGGCTCCAGCAGGACGGCGAGCGCGACTTCCTGGTGGTCGAGAAGGGCAGCCACGTCGGCGGCACCTGGCGCGACAACACCTATCCCGGCGCGGCCTGCGACGTGCCCAGCCAGCTGTACTCGTTCTCGTTCGCGCCCAACCCCGACTGGTCGATGTCCTACTCGCCCCAGCCGGAGATCCACGCCTACCTGCAGCGCGTCGCCCGCGAGTCCGGCACCCTGGACCGGTTCGTGTTCGACACCCGGCTCGAGGACGCCACCTGGGACGAGACGAGCGGGCGCTGGCGCAGTCGCATCGTCGGGCCGGACGGCGAGCACACCGTCATCTCGACGACGCTCGTCGTCGGCGCCGGCGGGCTCTCCGAGCCCAAGCTGCCCGAGATCGAGGGCATCGAGAGCTTCGAGGGCGAGCTGTTCCACTCCGCCCGCTGGGACCACGACGTCGACCTGGCGGGCAAGCGGGTGGCGGTCATCGGCACCGGCGCCTCGGCGATCCAGATCGTCCCCGAGCTGCAACAGCGGCTGGCGGCCACCGGCGGGCACCTCGACGTCTACCAGCGCACGGCCCCGTGGGTGATCCCGCGCAACGACCGCCGCTACCCGGCGTGGGAGCGGGCCGCGCTGCGCCACGTGCCGGGCCTGCAACGGCTCTACCGCACCGGCGTCTACTGGGCGCGCGAGACCTACGTTCCGGCGTTCACGGTGCAGCCCAAGCTCGCGCTGCCCGCGAAGAAGGCCGCGCTGGCGAACATCGCGCGCGGCATCCAGGACCCCGAGCTGCGCGCCGAGGTCACGCCGCACTACGAGATCGGCTGCAAGCGGATCCTGATCTCCAACACCTACTACCCGGCTCTCGCGGCGGACAACGTCGAGCTGGTCACCGACCCGATCGCCGCGGTCACCGCCACCGGGGTGGTCACGGCCGACGGGACCGAACGTCCGGTCGACGTGATCGTCGTGGCCACCGGCTTCTACACCACCGAGCTGCCGATCACCGAGCACGTCACCGGACGCGATGGCCGCACCCTGGCCCAGGTGTGGCGCGAGTCCGGAATGGCGGCGTACAAGGGCACCACGGTGCCCGGCTTCCCCAACTACTTCATGCTCGTCGGACCCAACACCGGCCTCGGCCACTCCAGCATGGTGTTCGTGATCGAGTCGCAGGTCGAGTACCTCCGCGGCGCGGTCCGCACGATCCGCCACGGCGAGTACGCCGCCGTCGAGCCGCGGCAGGACGCCCACGACGCCTGGAACGCCGACCTCCAACGCCGCATGCGGCGCACGGTCTGGAGCACCGGCGGCTGCTCGAGCTGGTACCTCGACGAGCACGGCCGCAACACCACGCTGTGGCCCAAGTCGACGGTCACCCTCCGCCGGCAGCTGGCGCGCTTCGACACCGACGCCTACGACCTGCGACCCGCCATCCCCGGCACCGCCATCCCGACAGAAGAGGACGCCCACGCATGAAGACGCTCGACGACAAGGTCTGCGTGATCACCGGTGCCGGCTCCGGCATCGGCCGCGCCCTGGCGCTCAACCTCGCCGCCCGCGGCGCTCGGCTGGCGCTGAGCGACGTCGACGACGCCGGGCTGGCCGCGACCGTCGGCCTCGTCCAGGGCGCCGGCGTCCGCGAGGTCCGCTCCGACCATCTCGACGTCGCCGACCGCGACGCGTTCACGGCGTACGCCGCCGCCGTCGCCGACCACTTCGGGCGCGTCAACGTCGTCGTCAACAACGCCGGCGTCGCGCTGGCCGGCAACCTCGAGGACCTCGAGTACGCCGACATGGACTGGATCATCGGCGTGAACTTCTGGGGCGTGGTGCACGGCACCAAGGAGTTCCTGCCGCACCTGATCGCCTCCGGTGACGGGCACCTGGTCAACCTGTCCTCGCTGTTCGGGCTGGTCTCGATGCCCGGCCAGAGCATGTACAACGCCTCGAAGTACGCCGTACGCGGCATGTCCGAGGCGGTCCGCGAGGAGATGCTGATCGCCGGCCACCCGGTCGGGGTCACCGTCGTGCACCCGGGCGGCATCAAGACCGCGATCGCCCGCAACGCCCGGGTCTCGGCACGCGAGGACAAGGAGAAGACCGCGAAGCTCTTCGACGAGAAGCTCGCGAAGATGACGCCCGAGCGGGCCGCGGAGATCATCGTCCGCGGCGTTCTGCACAACCGCGCCCGGGTGCTGGTCGGACTCGACGCGCACGCCGTCCACCAGCTCGCCAAGTTCACCGGGTCGCGCTACCAGGACATCGTCGCGAAGGCCGGCAAGCGGGTGCTGCCCGACCACACCACCGTGGTCTGAGCCGCTGGTCAGCCGGTCCAGACCGCTGGTTGCATCCTCTGCAACCGTGATTGCAGCCCGGGATCTGCCGGACCTAGCGTGACGCCGCCGACAACAGGTCAGCGCACGAGAGGCTGCTCGATGGAGCTCCGCGACCACCCCACTCGGGCGGCCGGTCGGTCGGCTCGTGGGACGTGCCGGGCCCGGCGTACCTGACCGATCGGCGCGCCACCCACGAAGCCGCGATCAGCGAGGAGCACTGACCCATGGCGAGGACGAAGTTCGTGCTGGTCGGCTGTGGTCGGATCGCGACCCTGCACACGGCCGGCTACCGCGACCACCCGGACGCCGAGCTCTGGGGTGTCTTCGACACCAACGCGGGGACCGCGCGGAGCTTCGCGGCCGAGCACGGGGTGCCCCATGTGTACGACAGCTTCGAGGCCGTCCTGGCCGACGACGAGGTCACCGCCGTCGAGCTGCTGATCCCGCACCACCTGCACTGCGAGTACGCCGTCCGGGCGATGCAGGCCGGCAAGCACGTCAGCGTGCAGAAGCCGATGGCGATGAACCTGGAGCAGTGCGACCGGATGATCCAGGTCGCGGCGGAGACCGGGCGCAAGCTCAAGGTGTTCGAGAACTTCCGCTTCTACGCGCCGTACCGGCTGGCCAAGAAGCTGCTCGACGACGGCGAGATCGGCGAGCCGCAGGGCATCCGGATGAAGATGAACAACGCCAACCTGGGCTCGCGGGCGATCCCCCACTCCGGGCGCCTGGAGGGCGCCGGCGGCTCCGGACGCACCGGCTGGGACGTCGGCGTCAAGAGCTGGGTGTGGCGGATGAACGACACGCTCGCCGGCGGCGGTCCCACGGTGTTCGACGACGGCTACCACAAGTTCTCGATCATCATGTACCTGCTCGGGGACGTCGAGAAGGTGACGGCTTGGATCGACGAGACCCCGGTGCTGCCCGGGGTCTACAACGACTCCCCCGCGGTGGTGATGTGGAAGCACAGGGACCGCAAGCTGTACGGCGTCTGGGACGTCACCAGCTCGGACAAGATGTACATCGAGAGCAAGTACTACACGTGCGACGAGCGCGTCGAGATCACCGGCTCGCGCGGCGTCATCTGGGTGACGCGGTGCACGGCCACGCTGCTGCCCGACCTCGCCCCGGTGCTGATGTATCGCGACGGCGAGCTCACCGAGTTCTGGGACATGGAGCACGACTGGGCGGACTCGTTCGCGGCCTCCACGCGGGACTTCGTCGAGGCCGTGCGCGACGACCGCGAGCCGGAGCTCTCGGGGCGCACGGGCCGCGAGGTCCTGAAGTTCGCGCTGGCGACGGTCGAGTCGGCCCGGCGCGACGCGCCGGTGCTGCTCGACGAGTACGAGGACAAGCCGGTGCCGAAGAAGCGCGGCCTGCTGCGGGGCGTGTTCTCACGGGCGAGGAGGGCCCGCTGATGGACCTCCGGGCGACACTTTCGGCGATCGCGGCGATGGTCACGGAGCTGACATGAGCCAGGCACTCAAGAACGGCCTCGACGCCCTGTTGCTCGTGGCGTCTCGCCGGTCGCTCGGTGTGACCGAGCTGGCAGCCGAGCTGGGCATCGACAAGAGCACCGCGTCACGCGTCCTGGCCACGCTGCACGAGGCGAACATGGTGGAGCGGCAGCCGGACACGCTCAGGTACGTGCTCGGCCCGGCGATCCTGCACATGTACGAGCGCTATCACCGCAACCTGACCGTCCTGGCGGTGGCGCGGCCCGTGATGGCGCGGCTGGCCGCGGAGATCCGCGAGTCGGTGCACCTCGGGGTGCTCGCCAACGACCAGGCCGTGGTCGTCGACCAGGTCCTCTCGGACTCGCGACTGGTGGTCAACGCCCAGGTGGGCGGCAGCGAGCCACTGCACTGCTCGTCGGTCGGCAAGTGCCTGCTGGCGTTCGCCCCCGACGAGGTGCGCGACAGGCTGCTCTCCGGCATCTCGTTCGAGGCGCCTACGGACAACACGATCACCGACCTGCCCCGGCTGGAGCGCGAGCTCGACCGGATCAGGCAGCTCGGGTACGCCACGGACGCGGAGGAGCTGTCGCCCGGCATCACCTGCGTGGCGGTGCCGATCCGCAACAGCCGGAACTCCTACGAGTACGCCCTGGGCGCCTCCGGCTCGGCCGGCCGGATGACGCCGGCGAAGCTCGACCGCGTGGTGCCGCTGATGCTGCACGCCGCGCGCGACATCCATGCGCAGCTGTAGGAGAGCGGGTCGAGGCGATGAGGACTCAACTCAGGAACGGGCTCAGCACGAAGCTGGCGTACGCGTGTGGCGACATCTACGGCGGCGGCGCCTTCATGGTGTTCAGCCTGCTGTTCATGAACTACCTCGTGCTGGTCGAGGGGCTCAGCGTGATGGCGGCGACCGTGATCATCTTCATCGGCCGGGTCTGGGACGCCTTCTTCGACCCGATCATGGGCCGCATCTCCGACCGGTCCCGGTCCCGCTTCGGGCGGCGCCGCGTCTTCTTCCTGCTCGGGCTGCTGCCGGTCTACGTGTCGTTCGTGATGCTGTTCTACGGCTTCGGCCTCCAGCACGACACCAACCACATCGCGATCGTCGTGTACTACACGTTCTCTTACATCTTCTGGGGGATGTCGTTCTCGCTGGTGATGGTCCCCTACAACGCGATCTTGTCCGACATGACGAGCGACTACAACGAGCGCACCAGCTTCACGACGGTCCGCATGCTGTTCTCCGGTGGCGCCTCGCTCGTCTGCGCGGTCGTGCCGAGCGTGATCATCAAGGCCATGGGAGGCGACACGATCGGTCCCGACCAGCGGTCGGGCTACCTGGTCATGGCGCTGGTCCTGGGCGCGGTGTTCGCGGTCGCCTGGCTGCTCGTCTTCCTGGGCACCTACGAGCGTGAGGACCTGCCGCCGGCCGAGCGGGTGACGCTGCGCGACTGGGTGTCGGTGTCCTCGAACCGCGCCTACCGCAACTTCCTCGGGATCTTCCTCGGCTTCCAGGTCACCGTGGACCTCACGCTCGCGATCTTCATCTTCTACATGGACGTCGTGCTGTTGAAGTACGACAGCTACGAGCTGGTGGTCGGACTCCTGCTGGTGTCGACGGTGCTGTTCATCCCGCTGATGAACCTGCTGGCGCAGCGTCGCGGCAAGGCCTCGCCCCTGCTCGTCGGCATCCCTCTCTGGATCGCGGCGTCGCTGGTCTTCACCGGGGTCGACGCCGCCACCCCGACGTACGTGCTGTGCGGCCTGGCCGTGGTGATCGCGGCGGGCTCCGCCTCGGGCAACCTGGCGACCTGGTCGATGCTCACGGACATCTATGACATCGACGAGCTACTCACCGGCCAGCGGCGTGAGGGCCTCTACAGCGGCGTCACGACGTTCCTGCGCAAGTTCGCCAGCGGCGTGGCCGTGCTCCTCGTGGGCCTCGGTCTGCAGCTCGTGAACTTCGACCAGAACGAGTACGCCGTGCTGCGCGCGCAGAGCGAGTCGCTCGACCCCCGCGCCTATGCCGACAACCTCGCCGTCGTCGGCATCAAGTGGATGTTCATCGCGATCCCCGTGGTGCTCCTGTCCATCTGCCTGACGTTCGTCCTGCGCACCAAGGTCAACCAGCGCCGGTTCGACGCCGTCCTCGCGGGCATCGAGACCCTCAAGACGACCGGGACCCTCGACGGACTGAGCGCGCAGCAGCTGGACGACGTGCTGGTGGTCACCGGCACCACACGTGGCGACCTGTGGGGTGGTCAGGGACGGGTCTCTGACCGTGTGCCCGAGCTCGACTGAGTCCGCAGGTCAGTCGCCGGCGGCGCCGGCCGACGACCGCCGACGGGACCGCCGGGACCGCCGGGACCTGACCTTGAGGGGCCCGACCAGGCGCGGGCCGGCGAGCCGGTTCTCGAGGCGGTGCGCCTCGCGCTTGAGCGGCTGGGCCACGAACTCACCGAGGATCACGCCCGAGGCCAGCGCGATCGCCACCGAGGCGGCGGTGATGATCGCGAGCAGCCCCTCCGACGTCTGGTTCCCGCCCTCGGTGAGCAGGCTCAGGCCGCGGTAGATCGACAGGCCCGGCAGCATCGGGACGATCGCCGGGACGACCACCACCAGCGGGGGCACCCGCAGACGGCCGGCGACGGTGTAGCTGACGACCCCGACGAAGAACGCCGCGAGCGCGGTCGGCCAGGTGCGGCCGACCCCCTCCAGGCTCGCGGACTGGGCGATGACCATCGCGACCGCCGACACGGCGCCGACCGGCGCCAGGGACCGTCGCGGCGCGTAGGAGGCGAACGCGAACGCGGCGCCACAGATCGCGGCGCCCAGCGCCATCACCGAGACCTCCTTCAGTCCCGCGGCAGCGCCCGGATCGAGCCGGCCGACGTCGACGCCGATCACCTCGGCGAGCGTCAGGCCGCCGCTGACGCCGGCGATGATGCCGGCGGTCGCCAGCAGCGCCTCGGTGAGGCGGGCGCCCGCGGTGACGTAGAACCCGGACAGGGCGTCCTGGAGCGCACCCATGAACCCGATGCCGGCCAGCAGCATGATGATGTTCGCGGTGACCGCCACCGACGGGTCGAGGTGCGGCATCGCCTTCGCCGCGAGCACCGCGATGATCGTGGCGACGCCACCCCCGGCCACCTGCTGGTAGAAGAAGGGCAGCCGCCGCCGGGCCATCAGCAGCTGGAGCCGGTCGATGCACGCGGCAGCGAAGAACGCGACCGCCACGACGATCGGGCCACCGCCGAGCTGCAGGCCCACGCCGGCGCACATCAGGCCCCAACCGATGGTGACCGCCCACCGCGGGGTCAGGTGTCCCGAGGAGACGATCCGCGCCAGCCGCGTGCGCGCCTCCTTGAGCTCGACCTCGTCGCGGAGCACGTCGCGGACCAGGTGGTCGACCAGGGTGAGGTCCTCGTAGTCGATGTCGCGCTGCTTGACGTGTCGAAGGAGCACCGAGGCCGGCTCCTCGGGGTCGCGCTGGTAGCTCATCGACAGCGACGTGAAGGTGATGTCGATCTCCGGGTTGCGGACGCCGAAGTGCCAGGCCAGCGACTGCATGGTCGCGATGACGTCGGCAGCACCGGCTCCCGAGGACAGCAGCAGCTCGCCGACACGAAGACAGAAGTCCAGGGTCAGGTTGAGCTGGCGTTCGGGCATGCCCGCCATGTTGGCAGCCCGGCTGGTAGACAATCCACGTGACCCCCGGCCCCGGCAGCGATGTGCGCGTCGTGATGTCGAAGTGGGGTGATCGGCCCCACTGGGAGTTCTCCGCGACCTACCTCGGCCGCGACGACCACGGCGACTGGCTCGGGATCCCGGCCGGCACGCGGATGTCGCGGCCCGGAGCGACGTACGTCGCCCCCACCGACCAGGTCGGGCTCGCGCCTGCTGCCGGTTCCGCCGAGGAGCGCGGGTGGCTGGCGACGTTCCACGCGGCAGCCGGGCCGGTGCGGGTGTACGTCGACATCACGACCCCGCCCGTGTGGGACGGTCCTGTGCTGCGGGCCGTCGACCTCGACCTCGACGTGGTGTGCGAGAACACCGGCCGGGTGTGGGTGGGCGACGAGGACGAGTTCGCCGACCACCGGGTGACGCTGGGCTACCCCGACGAGCTGGCACGCTCGGCGCTCGACTCGTGCGCCCGCGTGCACGCGGCCGTCGCGGCCGCGGCTGCGCCGTACGACGGCACCGCTGAGGCGTGGCTCACCCGCCTGGGCTCTCTGCGCGCGACCTGAGCTGTGGAACGCTGGGGCGATGCGCATCGACTTCCACGCCTCCCCCGAGCCCACGCTCGGAGTCGAGTGGGAGCTGGCGCTCGTCGACCGGCGCACCCGCGACCTGCGCAACGACGCCACCCACCTGTTCGCTCGGGCCAAGCCGCGGCTGCCGCACCCCGACAAGCTCCACAAGGAGCTGCTGCGCAACACCATCGAGGTGGTCAGCGGCGTGTGCCACACGGTCGGCGAGGCGATGACCGACCTGCGGCGCACGCTCGAGGTGGTGGTGCCGGCCGGCGATGCCCTCGACCTCGACCTGTACGGCGGCGGCACCCACCCGTTCGCCTCGTGGACCGTGCAGCAGCTCTCGGAGGGGCACCGCTACGAGGAGCTGATCAACCGCACCCAGTGGTGGGGCCGGCAGATGCTGATCTGGGGCGTGCACGTGCACGTCGGGATGCCCGAGCGCGAGCGGGTGATGCCGGTGCTGTCGGCGCTGCTCAACTACCACCCGCACCTGCAGGCGCTCTCGGCGTCCTCGCCGATCTGGGCCGGCATCGACACCGGCTACGCCTCGAACCGCGCCCTGATGTTCCAGCAGCTGCCGACCGCGGGGCTGCCGTTCCAGTTCGAGCGGTGGTCGGAGTTCGAGTCCTTCGTCCACGACGAGCTGGTCACCGGGGTCATCGACGAGATCTCCGAGGTGCGGTGGGACGTCCGGCCTGCACCGCACATCGGGACGCTCGAGAACCGGGTCTGCGACGGGGTCTCGGACATCCGCGACCTGGCCGCCCTGGTCGCGCTCATGCACTGCCTCGTGGTCGATCTCGACGCCCGGGCGGCGGCTGGCGAGACGCTCCCGACGATGCCGCCCTGGCACGTCCAGGAGAACAAGTGGCGCGCCGCCCGCTACGGGCTGGACGCGATCGTGATCACCGACGCCGACTCCACCGAGCGCCTCGTCACCGACGACCTCGCCGACCTGCTGGAGCGGCTGGCCCCGGTCGCCGAACGACTCGGCTGCAGCGAGGAGCTGGCGTCCATCGCGGACATCCCCGGACGCGGCGCGTCGTACCAACGCCAGCGGGCCGTGGCCGAGCGGACGAACGGCGACCTGGTCGCCGTCGTCGACTCGGTGGTGCGTGAGCTCAGCGACGGCCTCAACCGCTGACGCCCAACGATCGCGGGGTCGTGTGCCCGACCACGGTCCACAGCCCGGGCTCAGGCACACGACCCGCTCAGCCGGGTGGGTCGACCATCTCGAGGCGTACGCCGAGCAGGCGCACCGGACGGTCCTGCTCGACCCGGTCGAGCAGCGCGACGGCGGCCGCCTCGAGGACAGCGGGGTCGTTGGTCGCCTCGGGCAGCGTGAGGCTGCGGCTGACGGTGACGAACGGCCGGTAGCGGACCTTGATGCCGACTCGGGCGGCCGGCCGCCCCTCGCGGTCGATGTCGGCGAGCACCCGGCGGGTGAGCGCACGCACCTCCTCGGCAACGCGCGTCCAGTCCTCGAGGTCCTCCTGGTAGGTCTCCTCGCGGCCGTGGGCGCGGGGCACCCACGGGGACGCGTCAACGGTGCTCGTGTCGACCCCGCGTCCCAGCCGGTGGAACCACGGCCCCATCGTCGGGCCGAGCTCGGCGGCGAGGACCCGGGCGTCGGACCGGGCCAGCTCGTCGACGGTGTCGATGCCGAGCGCGGACAACTTCTTCGCCGTCTTGGCACCGATGCCCCAGAGCGCGGTGGTCGGGCGCTCCCCCATGACCTCGAACCAGTCGTCCTCGGTCAGCTGCCACACGCCGCGGGGCTTGCCGAAGTCGGTCGCGATCTTGGCGCGCAGCTTGTTGTCTCCGATGCCGACCGAGCAGTGCAGCCGGGTCGCGGCCAGCACCTCGGCCCGCAGGTGCTCCGCGAACTCGCGTGGGTCGCCGAGGTCGGCGTGGCCGGGGCCGGCAGCCAGGAACGCCTCGTCCCAGCCGAGCACCTCGAGCACGACCGGCACGCCACCCCATTCGAGCCCGCGCAGCGTCGCCATCACCTGTGCGGACGCCACGTCGTAGGCGGGCTTGTCGACCGGCAGGAACACCGCGTCGGGGCACCGACGCGCGGCGACGCGCAGCGGCATCCCGGACCCGACGCCGAACGCCCGTGCCTCATACGAAGCCGTCGCGACCACGCCCCGCTCGGTCGGGTCACCGCGGCCACCCACCACGACGGGCAGGCCCTCCAGCTCGGGACGCCTCAGCACCTCGACCGCCGCGATGAACTGGTCGAGATCGACGTGCAGCACCCAGCGCGGTGCGGGCCGCTCGCTCATCGCGGAGGCGGCGGCAGCGCCTCGGTCGACTCCAGCTGGTCGAGCCCGGTGACCATCAGCAGGTCGACGACCACCGAGCGCAGCTGGGCCAAGATGGCGTCAGCGGTGAGCAGCTCGGTGCGCTCGACCAGGGCCGTCGCATCGCCTACAGCCAGCAGCGCACCACGAGCCGCGGTCGCCATCCGGTCCTCGGCCAGCTCGTCGGCCACCTGGTCGGCCGCGTCGGCCAGGTCGAGGGCCAGCAGGGCGTACGACCCCGGGACCGGACGCCGCCTGTAGGCGGCGACGGCGGTCTGCCGCACCAGGACCCGGGTGCTGCGCAGGGCACGGTCCAGCGGGTCGACGAGCTCGACCATCGTGCGCAGGTCGCCCTTGTGGCGCACCCGGAACGGTGAGGAGGCGACCACCGAGAGCCCCTCGTCAGCGGCAGCCTTGAGCTCCAGGATCAGGTAGTCGGTCGAGCGCGCGTCGGCCAGCAGCGCCATCGCCCGCGCGGACTCGCCGTCCGTCATCACCTCGCCCGCGGCGCGCAGCAGCGCGGCGGTCTTGCGCATGACGACGGCGGCCTGCTCGCGGGGGCGCCGCAGGGGGGCCGCCGGCACCACCGTGGCCGCGACCAACGCCACCGCCCCACCGATGACCGCGTCGGTCCACCGGGTGAACGCCGCGCCGGGGTCGGGCACCAGGGAGGCGACGACGATGGACTGCACGGCCGCCTGGGTCACGAACAGCTGTCCGCCGTCGAGCAGGAACGCGGACGACATCGCCAGCGCCACGATCAGCCCGATCTGCCACCAGCCGGACCCGAGCCCGGCCACCAGCAGGTCGGCGAGGAAGACCCCGACGGCCACCCCGACCGTGACCTCGGCGACCCGCCTCAGCCGCTGACCGTAGGAGGTGCCGAGCGCGACCACGGCCGCCACCGGCGCGAAGAACGGGGTCTGGTGGCCCAGGACGTCGGCTGCGATCAGCCAGGCGGCCGCGGCGGCGAGCGCACACTGCGCGATCTGCCAGGACTTGGACTGCCAGCGTCGGATCCGGGCCCGGACCGACGTCCGGCCCCGGTCCCACATCCGGTCCAGCGGCCCCGCCTCCATGGCCGCGATCCTCCCACGCCCCCCGGTGAGGAGGACGAGGCCGGACCATCAACCCACGTTGCGCTGCTACTGCGTGTGGGCATAGTCGAGGGCCTGCTGGAGGTCGGCGAGGTCGCGGTACCAGGTGCGGACCTCGGTGCGGCAGCGGACCCGGGCAACGCGGGTGTCGTACTCCGAGCACTCCGCGGCCGCTTCGGAGTCGGTCGGCGGGAACTCGCCGGTGCCGTCGTAGTGCTGGATCTCGAAGCCGTTGGCGGCGTCGCCGGTGACCTCGACGATCGTGTCGCCCGGCGGTGGGTCGACGGTGGCGGCCGCTGCCGCGCCGAGCCCGCAGGCGAACGCGGTCGCGGCGACGGCGGAGACGAGGAGGGTGGTCTTCATGGGGTGGCTCCCGAGGTGCTCGTGGCGCCGGGAGGTCCGGCGCAGGAGCGACGCTAGGAGCACCCGCGGACCGCGAGCGACGAGCCGCGGACGGCCTGGGGAAGGGCCTGTCAGACCGGTCACTGTGGACAGCGGGCGGGCCGGACCGCCTGCCGGGCAGCGGGCCGATCAGCGCGCGAGCGTGACCGTGATCGTGCTGTCGGTGCATCCGGCGGCGAGCGAGCTCATCGCGGTCCGCTCGGCACTGTCGACCGTGAGCCGCCAGCGGTGCTTCACCGCGACCCACTCGCGCAGGTAGCGGCACTGCTGCTGGGCCGGCAGCCACTCGGCGATGTCCTGGTCGCCCTTGGCGCGGTTGACCGACGCGGTGACCCCGACCAGCGTGCGCCGGTCGCCGAGGTCGTTGGCGTAGGCCTCACGGGTGGCGCTGGACCAGTCGCCGGCGCCGGAGTCCCATGCCTCGGCCAGCGGCACCAGGTGGTCGACGTCGAGTGCCGACGCGGAGGTCTGGGACACCCCGTCGTAGTAGGAGTACCACCGGCCGCCGGTCAGCGAGCAGCCGGTGCCGACGCTCGGAGCCTCCTCGGCCTCGGCGATCAGCACCTCGGCGCGGGTCGAGCACCCGTCGCCGTCCGCGTCGATCCAGTGGCGGAACAGGTCGCGGGAGTAGCCCGTGCGCGACTCAGCCGCTGTCGGCAGGTCGGCGATCGCCTGGGTCAGCGGCGCGGAGTAGTCGGAGGCGTGGGCCGCGGACGGCACCGCGACCAGACCGCCGGCGACGAGGACGGCGTACACGAGCGCGAGCAACGGACGACGAAGCATGGGGGACTCCCGAGAAGTTGGCCTGCGGTGCGACGGAGGGGCACGACGACCCTCGTGGACACCACGCCTCGCGGCAAGGAAACCCCGGCGGAACTCTCCGGGAGATTCGCGTGACCGGGCGGTGGGTACCGCCCGGCCGTGGACAAGGGAGACCTCCTGGGCGGCCGCTACCGCCTGGTCGAGCGGATCGGCGCGGGCGGCATGGGCACGGTCTTCCGCGCCCATGACACCCGGCTGGACCGCCCGGTCGCGGTCAAGGTGCTGCACCAGGGCCGCGGCGTCGACGAGGTCACCCGGACCCGGTTGCGGGTCGAGGCGCGGCTCGCGGGCACGGTGCGCCACCGCGGCGTCGTCCAGGTCTACGACTACGGCGAGGAGCCACGCCCCGACGGGGCCGCGCCGTACGTCGTCATGCAGTACGTCGAGGGCACCCCGCTCTCGCAGGTCCTGCGCGAGGAGG
Organism: Nocardia sp. 149-1B; assembly: GCF_057747975.1. Lineage (NCBI taxonomy): Bacteria > Bacillati > Actinomycetota > Actinomycetes > Mycobacteriales > Nocardiaceae > Nocardia > Nocardia sp. 149-1B. Next base: position 934,274 of record NZ_CM173233.1, on the reverse strand, counting down.
GCCCCCTGCCCGCCCCTCGGGCCGCCGCCTTGGTGGCGGACGTGGCCGGCGCCCTCCAAGCCGCGCACACCGCGGGGGTGGTCCACCGCGACCTGAAGCCGTCGAACATCCTGGTCACCCCGGACGGCCGGGCGGTGCTCGTCGACTTCGGGGTCGCCCGCTCGGACGCGATGGAGCCACTCACCGAGACCGGGCTGATCATCGGGAGCGCCGACTACCTCAGCCCCGAGCAGGTGCAGGGGCAGCGGGCGACGGCGGCCTCCGACATCTTCGGCCTGGGCGTGGTCGCGCACCAGTGCCTCAGCGCGACCTCGCCCTTCCACCGCGACACCCAGGCCGCGACCGTGCTCGCCCGCCTCCATGAGGACGCCCCCGAGCTCGCAGCCACCGTGCCGGCCGGGCTCCGCCGCCTCGTGTCCTCGATGCTGGCTCGCGACCCGGCGGTCCGGCCGACGGCCGCCGAGGTCGCCGAGCGGTGCCTGGCAGCCCTCCGGCCCGGTCCGGTGCTCCCGCCGATGAGCATGCGCCCGCCCGCACCCGCGGCCCCACCCGGGTGGAACCGGCGCCGGCTGCTCGCGATCGCGGCGGCCGCGGTGGTCCTCGCGGGCAGTCTCGGGCTCCTCGCCCTGCAGCGGCGCGACGTCCCGTCCGCGGGCGCCTCCGAGCTCATGGTCCCCACCGTCGAGGGGCTCCAGGTCGGCCGCGCCACCCGCATCCTGCACCGTGCCGGCTTCGAGGTGGCGCGCGAGGACGCCGAGGGCGGCCGACCCGGCGAGGTCGTGGACCAGTCCCCCGACCCGGGACCGTACGCCGGCGCCGCGGCCCGGGTGACCCTGTGGGTCGTGAGCGACGTACCCGATCCGGCGCCGTCCACGGCCGCACCCGATCCTCCGGCGGACCCCGCCCCGCACCCGAAGGCACATCCGCACCGCCGCCCCCATGGCCGCGCCCACGGCAAGGTCGAGCACGGCAAGGGTCCCGGTCCGGGCAAGAAGCACGGGAAGAAGCACCACTGAGCCCGGGTGTCACGTGAGACGGCCTTGTGGCACACGTCACGACCGGTCATAGTCGGACGCTCGATGCCACGACGCTACGACGAGGAAGCGGGGGACGCGTGGTCTCACCCATCGACCCGACGGCTACGGCGTTCCTGCTCGCCGAGAACCGCAGCATGCCGATGCACGTCGGCGGTCTCCAGCTCTTCGAGAGGCCCGAGGGCGCCGGTCGCGACTACGGGCGAGAGATGTACGAGGCGATGCGCGACGTCTCGGAGGTGGCGCCGCTGTTCGCCAAGCGGCCGCACCGATCGCTGGCGACCGCCGGACAGCTCGTGTGGGTCGAGGACGAGCAGTTCGACATCGAGCACCACGTGCGGCACAGCGCGCTGCCCCGGCCGGGCCGCGTCCGCGAGCTGCTCGACCTCGCGGGCCGGCTGCACAGCACCCGCCTGGCCCGGGAGCGGCCGCTGTGGGAGGCCCACGTCATCGAGGGCCTGCGGGACGGGCGGGTGGCGTTGTACACCAAGACCCACCACGCGCTCGTCGACGGCATCTCGGCGATGCGGCTGCTGCAGAGCGTGCTGACCACCGACCCCTCCCGCAGCGGCATGCCGGCGCCCTGGGACGCCCGCACCCGGGGCCCCCGGCCCGTCGCCCGCGACTCCGGTCCCAGCCTCACGGAGCTGCCGGCCCAGGTGGCGCGACAGGCGCTCTACCAAGGGCTCGGCATCCTCACGGAGGCGGCCGGCATGCCCGGTGCACTCGTCCGCACCATCACCAAGGGCGTGCGCAACGAGACGTCCTCGATCTCGCTGCACGCCCCCCGCACGATCTTCAACCAGAAGATCACCGGCTCGCGCAGGTTCGCCGCCCAGGACTGGCCGATCGAGCGGCTGCAGGCGATCGGCAAGGCCACCGGCACCACGATCAACGACGTGGTCCTGGCGATGTGCAGCGGCGCGGTGCGCACCTACCTGCTCGAGCTCGAGGCCCTGCCCGAGACGCCACTGGTCGCGATGGTGCCGATCGGGCTCAAGGCCAAGGAGTCGCACATCGCCTCGGTCGAGGGCGGCAACGCCATCGGCGCGGTGATGTGCCGCCTGGGCACCGACCTGGTCGACCCGGCCGACAGGCTGCTCGCGATCCACCAGTCGATGCTCGAGGGCAAGGACGCGCTCGCGAGCATGACTCCGACGCAGATCCTGGCGATGAGCGCGCTCGGCCAGGCCCCCGCGATCGTCGCCCCGATGCTGCGCCTGCAGGGCATCGTGCGCCCGCCGTACAACCTGATCATCAGCAACGTGCCGGGCCCGCGCACCACGCACTACTGGAACGGCGCCAAGCTCGTCGGCAACTACCCGCTCTCGATCCCGATCAACGGGATGGCGCTGAACATCACCTGCACGTCGTACGACGGCAACATGGGCTTCGGCGTGATCGGCTGCCGCCGCACGGTGCCGCACCTCCAGCGGCTGCTGACCCACCTCGACGACGAGGTCGGCGCGATGGAGAAGGCGGCCGGGCTCTAGAGCGCCAGCTCCTCGAAGCCTCCGCCCACGACGTCCGCGACCGCCCGCAGGCGCGCCCGGGTGATGTCGGCGACCGTCAGAAGGCCCGCGGCGCGGGCATTGGAGCCCTCGCGGGTGGGCTCTGCGGAGTTGATGCTCAGGCACCGGCGGGTGCCGCCGTCGGCGAGGTTCTGCAGCGCGACCGCGTGGCCGGTGGTGCCGCTGCCGGCGAAGAAGTCGAGCACGACCGCGTCGTCGGGCATCGTGCCGAGGATCCGCCGCACCAGCCCCGTCGGCTTCGGGGACTCGAAGACGTGCCCGACGATCTCCTTGAGCTCGGCGACCGCGGTGTCGGTGGAGCCGACCTCCTCGGCGAGCCAGATCGTGCGGAGCTTCTTGCGTCGCACACCAGGCGCCTCCCCCGCCGCGACCGGGTGCAGCCAGTCCTTCTGGAACACGTCGATGCGCTCGCCGGCGCGGCCCTTGACCCGCCGGCACACCAGGTCTCCGGGTCGCTGCTCGATGAGCGGGCGGCTCCACCGCCACACCGCCGGGGTCCCGTCGCCGAACACCGGCCCGATCTCGACCGCACCCTCGAACGGCGCGGTCGCGACCCGGCCGCTCTCCGGGTCTCCCCAGACGGTGAAGTGCAGCGTGCGCGCGGTGACCGGGTTGAACTTCTTGTTGGTGTTGCGCAGCGGCAGGTGCCGGAACCGGCGCCCGTCGGGGTCGGCCAGGGGGAAGTCACCGGGGTCGACGGTCTCGTGGGTCGTGGCGTCCAGGACCGTACGACGGGCGTCGCGGGCGTAGACGAGCAGGTACTCGTGGCTGGTGGCGAACCCCCGGCCGAGCTGGCGCCCCTTGGGGTTGAGGTTCACCACCACCTGGGCGAGGAAGCCCTGCTCGCCGTACACCTCGTCCATCAGCAGCCGCAGGTGGGCCACCTCGTTGTCGTCGATGCTCACGAAGATCGCCCCGGTCTCGGCGAGCACCTCGCGGGCGGCCAGCAGCCGGGGGCGCATCATCGCCACCCAGGCGTCGTGGCCGCGGAAATCGTCGCGGTAGGCGAAGTCGTTGCCGGTGTTGTAGGGCGGGTCGATGTAGACCAGGTCGACCGGGCCGCCCAGCAGGCCGGGCACCCGCGGCAGCACGTCGAGGTTGTCCCCCTCGACGAACAGGTTCCACGGCCTCGCCACGGGACCCGACCCTAGAGGATCCGGCCCCGCGGCGGCCCCGCCGTGCGAGATCGGCGAAACGCCGGCCCCGCGGCCTCGACCGCCGGACAATCGGGTGGTGTTCACAGACCTCGCGCAGCGGCTGGCCCGGCGCCGCCACGACCGCGAGATCCGCAGGCTGCTGCGAGACCTGGGCCGCCTCGAGCATCGGCCGCCGCGGAGGCGCGTGGGGGCACGACGCCACGCTCACACCTCCACCTCGTTGCTGCTCGCGCTGGTGCTGACGGCGCTGCTGGTCGCGTTCAACCCCCTGCCCGGCGGCGAGCGGCTCCGCGAGATGCTCGGCATCGGCCAGGACCTGACGTTCACGATCGTCGACCCGGCCGGCCCCACCGGAGCGGGCGGCGCGGGGTACTCCTTCGCGAGGATGCAGCCCGACGGCCTGGCACCGGTGACGTGGGACGGCTGCCGCGAGATCGCGTACGTGGTCAACCCGGAGGGTGCACCTGCCGGGTACCTCGCCCAGGTCGCCGACGCGGTCGACGACCTCGAGCGGGCCACCGGCCTGCGGTTCCGCTACGACGGCGCCACCGACGACCGCAGGTTCGAGGGCCGATCCGGGCCGACCGGACCCGCGGCCCCGGTGCTCGTGGCCTGGGCGACGCCCGAGGAGGTCCCCGCGCTGGTCGGAGACGTCGCCGGCATCGGCGGCGCGGAGGCGCGGCCGGTGAGCCCCGAGCGGCTGGCCTACGTCACCGGGATGGTGGCCCTGGACCGGGACGCGTTCGCCGAGATGGGTCAGCGGCCCGGCGGGGTCGAGCTCCAGCGAGCGGTCGTCGAGCACGAGCTGGCACACCTGCTCGGGCTCGGTCACGTCGACGACCCGGCGCAGCTGATGTACGCCGAGACCACCGGCCAGCGGCACCTCGGCGAGGGCGACCTGGCCGGGCTCGCCGCCCTCGGCGACGGCCCCTGCTCCTGAGCCCGAGCCACTCGAGGACACGGCCCGCCGCCTCCCGAACCCCGGCGGTGAGAGGCATAGCCTTGGAGAGGTGCGTACCCGCCTCCTCTCGGCCAGTCTCGCCGCGTGCCTGCTCGCGGCCACGGGTCCCGCCCTCGCCGGCGACCCGGGCGACGACGCGCCCACCGGTCACCAGGGCCGTCCCCCGGGCCGGCACGATGCCCAGCCCCGGACGCTGCACCCACAGCACACCTCGGGCGACGAGCCCGGAGAGATCGCGGCCCCGCTGCCACCGTCGGCGCGGCGCGTCCCGACCCAGACCAGCCGGGTCAGCTGGCAGGTCGCTCCCGGAGTGAGGTTCACCCGCTGGAGCCAGACCGACGCTCGCGGCCCGATCACCGCCCACCTGCTGACCATCGACCCGAGCACGCCCGGGCTCAAGATCGACTACGCGAGCATGGGCGCCGTACGCCGTGTCGCACCGGTGCCGGAGATCCTCGCGCAGGACCACGCGGTCGCCGGGGTCAACGGCGACTTCTACGACATCGGCCACACCGGGGCGCCGCTCGGCCTGGGCAAGGACCGCCAGCGCGGGCTGCTGCACGCGCGCCAGGACGGGTGGAACAACGCGTTCTACATCGACAGCCGGGGCCGCGCCGGCATCGGCGACCTGCCGATGACCGCCCAGGTGCTCTACCACCCGAAGCTCAAGGTCACGAACCTCAACTCGCCGTTCGTCACCCCCGGTGGGATCGGCATCTACACACCCCGCTGGGGGCGCACCGCCGGCTACAGCGTGAGCCAGGGCCAGACCCAGCGGGTGCGTGCGGTGACCGTGGTCGACGGCAGGGTGGTCACCAACCGGCCCCGCCTCAGCAACGACCGACCCATCGAGGGTCTGCTGCTGGTCGGCCGCGGCGACGGCGCCGCGGCCCTGCAGCACGGCCTGCCCGTCGGCAGCAGGATCAAGGTGCGCTGGTCGCTCGAGGGCCACCCCCAGATGGCGATCAGCGGCAACCACTTCCTGGTGCACGACGGGATCATCCGCGCCGTCGACGACCGGGCGATGCACCCCCGCACCGCCGTCGGCGTGGACGACGACACCGGGGAGGTGCTGCTGCTGGTCGTCGACGGACGCCAGGCCGACAGCCGCGGCTACACGATGGTGGAGCTCGCCAACCTGATGATCGACCTGGGCGCCGACGAGGCCGTCAACCTCGACGGGGGCGGCTCCTCCACGATGGTGGCCAAGAACCGCAACGGCCGGGTGGCGGTGCTCAACGACCCCTCCGACGGCTTCCAGCGCTGGGTCGCGAACGCCGTCGAGGTGACCTACTCGCCGCCGGCGACTCCCTGACCGGTGGCCGCCAGCGCCACGGTCGTCACCGGCGCGAGGCACTCCTTCGTCTCGTCCGCGACCTTGGCCGGGGCGATCACGTCGCCCAGCAGCTGCGCGCTCGACGGTGCCCCGCAGCCGACGTACACCACCTGCGCCAGCACGGTGCTGCCGTCGAGCCTCCCAGCCGCCCGGACGACCTTCGCGGCCAGCGGGTCGTCGAACTGCGCGACGTACGACGTCAGGTCGGCCTCGGCGGTCACGTCGGTCGCCCGGTCCTCGACCGTGCCGCGCCCGGCGGTCTGCGAGACCAGCACGACCTCCGGGACCTGGGCGGGCGGGGACGCGGTCGTGTCGACCCCCTCCCCGCAGCCGGTGAGCACGAGGACGATCGCGAGCGTTCCGAGAGTTCGTCGCATGGTGATGGGACGGTAGCCGCCCGGCCACGGTTCCGGCGCAGACCCGGGCCCGTGGCAGGCTTCGCGTCGTGCCCCGCTTCACCCGCGCCGAGCTCGAGGCCTACCGCGACGCCGAGGTCCCCGACCTGGTCGGGCCCGGGCTGAGGCTGCTGTTCGTCGGCATCAACCCCGGACTGTGGACCGCGGCCACCCAGACCCACTTCGCGCACCCGGTGAACCGCTTCTACCCCGCCCTGCTGGCGGCCGGGATCATCGCCGAACCGATCAGTCCCTCGGCGGGCATGACCGACGAGGACCGCGACCGGCTGCGCGCGCGGGGCATCGGCATCACCAACATCGTGCGCCGGGCCACCGCCCGCGCCTCCGAGCTCACCGCCGAGGAGCTGCGGGCCGGCGGGCAGGAGCTGGTCGAGACGGTCCGGCGTACGGCGCCGCGCGTGGTGGCGGTCGCGGGCATCACGGCCTACCGGGCGGCGTTCGGCCAGCGCCGGGCCACCCTCGGGCGCCAGCCGGAGCCGCTGGCGGGCGCGGAGCTCTGGGTGGTGCCCAACCCGAGCGGCCTCAACGCCCATGAGACCGTCGCCTCCCTGGCGGCGGCGTACGCCGAGGCCGCCCGGGCGGCCGGCGTCATCTGAGCCTGCCCGGGGCTCACAGCGTGGTGATCAGCCCGCCGTCGATGACCACGTCGCTGCCGGTGATGTTCGCCGACCGGTCGCTGGCGAGGAACGTGACGAGGTCGGCGACCTCCGCGGGGTAGGTGAACCGGCCCGTGGGCGCGGCGGCCTCCTGGCGGCGGACCACCTCCGCGGCCTCGGTCCCACCGGCCCGTCCGACGGTCGCTGCCACGCCACCGCTGCCGAGCCAGAGGTCGGTCCGCACCGGCCCGGGGCTGACGGTGTTGACCCGGACCCGACCGCCGAGCTCCTTCGACAGCGACTTGCACAGGTTGGTCAGCGCGCCCTTGGCGGCGCTGTAGTCGATGACCCCCGGGTCGGGGAGGAACGCGTTGACCGAGCTGATCGTGACGATGTTGGCGCCGGGCCGCCCGTCGAGGTGCGGGATCGCGGCCCGCATCGTGCGCACCGCCGCGAGGAGGTTGATCGTCAGTCCCCACTCCCAGTCGTCGTCGGTCAGCGGCACGAAGCCCTCCAGCCGCGGTCGCACGGCACCGACGTTGTTGACGAGGATGTCGAGCCCGCCGAGGACCTCGACCGCCGCGGTGACCAGCGCCGCCGGGCCGTCGGGCGTGGTGAGGTCGACGGAGACCGGGTGCACGTCGGCACCCGCCGCCAGCTCGTCGAGCTCCGGGCTGCCGGTCAACGCGCCGGCGACCACCGAGACCCCCTCGTCGACCAGCGCGCGGGCGATGGCCAGGCCGATGCCCTTGCTCGCTCCGGTGACCAGGGCGGTCCGGCCGCTCAGTCGGAGGTCCATGCCTCAGAGCCCCTGCTCGCGCAGCCAGGACAGGCAGGCGTCCGCGACCTCTCGCCAGCCGTGGTCGATGGTCAGGGAGTGCGCCCGGTCCTCGAGCTCGAGGAAGTCCGTGGTGGCCTCGCTGTGCCGGTACTGCTTGAGCGTGGCCCGGGTGACGGTCTCCGGGACGGTGTTGTCCCGCCCGCCGGCGACGAGCAGCAGCGGCCCGCGGCCGGCGTTCTCGGTGTTCACCTTGGCCGGGGAGTGCGGGTTGAAGTTCGCCGCGGCCGCCTCGAACAGCGGCTTGCCGGGCGCCGGGATCGACCACCGCTCGAAGAGCTCGTCGGACTCCTCGCGCGTCAGGGCGTTGCCGAAGGCGAACGCGAACTGGTCGGCGCTCAGCGAGACCGACCGGTGCCGGTTGGCGGGGTTCTTGAACACCGGGAGCGTCGCCTTGAGGGCCGAGAGCGGCAGCGGCAGCACGCCCTTGATCTGAGCCGCGTCGATCGCGATCGCGGCCGCGGCCAGGTCCTCCCCCAGCAGCCGTTGGGCGATCATCCCGCCGAAGGAGTGGCCGACGAGCACCGGCTTGGCGGGCAGCGAGCCGATGAGCTGGGCGTAGTGGGCGACCACGTCGTCGATGCCGTGGTCGGCGACGTCGTCGGGCCGCTCGCGCGCGGCCGCGACCGAGTCAGGCTCGCCGGGCCAGCCGGGTGCGGACGCGGCGTACCCGGCGGCCGTGAAGTGGTCGATCCACGGGTCCCACGACCGGGCGTGCAGCCAGAGGCCGTGGATGAACAGGACGGGAGCGCTGGTGACCATCGGGATCCTCCGCATCGAATGAGGTAGACCGATCGATCTACCTACTTCGGGATAACGTAGGGCCAGCACCCGGCGGTGGCAAGAGCCGCCGGCACGGCCGACCGGCACGCGAGCAGCGAGGAGCAGCCCCCACACGATGACCGCAGCACCCGAGGTCCGGCCCTCCCCCGCGCGCGAACGCATCCTGCGGACGGCGGACCGGCTGTTCTACGAGGAGGGCATCCACGCGGTCGGGATCCAGCGCATCGTCGCCGAGTCTCAGGTCACCCGCGTCACGCTCTACCGGCACTTCCCCTCGAAGGACGACCTGATCGCGGCGTACCTCGAACGTCGCTCCCAGTCCGACCACGCCCAGGTCGAGGGCATCATCGCCGCCCACCCGGGCGACCCCCGCGGCGCGCTCACCGAGCTCGGCACGGCCCTCACGCGTGACGACTTCGCCGGCATGAGCCGTGGGTGCCCGTTCATCAACGCCTCCGCCGAGTTCACGGGCACCCACCCGTCCCGAGAGCACGCCCGGGAGATCCGCGAGTGGGTCACCGGGCGGCTCGAGGAGCTGCTGCGGCAGGCCGGGCACCCGACGCCGCGCGCCACGGCGCGCCAGCTGATGATGGTGCGCACCGGTGCGGTCGTCTCAGGCGCCCTCGACGCCAACGCCGAGCTGACCCGCGACTTCCTGGAGTGCTGGGAGGGCCTGATCGACCAGGGGCTGCCGCCAGGAGAACACCCCTCTGCCATCGTGGAGAGATGAACGCCTCCCCTGTCGTGGTCGTGACCGGAGCCAACGGACTGGTCGGGTCGCGAGTCTGTGCGGCGCTGGTCGAGCGGGGCGCGACGGTCCGCGCCGTCGTACGCCGAGCCGGGTCCGCGCCCCGGCTCTCCGGTGTCCAGGAGCGGGTCGGTGAGTTCGGCGACCCGGTGTTCGCCGCCCAGGTGACCGCGGGCGCCGACGCCGCGGTCACCACCGTGCACCCCATGGGCAGCGACCCGGGCACCCAACGCCGGGTCGGGATCGAGGCGACCCAGGCGTTCGCGCGCGCGGCAGCGAGCTCGGGGGTCGAGAGGCTCGTGCACGTCTCGACCGCTGCGGTCTACGACCGCTCCCCCGGCGTCGGCGACGTCGACGAGCACGCGGCCCTGGTCGGCGATGACGCCCCGGCGTACGCCCTCACCAAGCGCGACACCGACGCAGCCCTGGCAGCGGTCGACGGCCTGACCCGGGTGCTGGTCCGGCCACCGGCGATCCTCGGGAGCGGCGACACCTCGGTCTGGAACACGCTGCACCCGGCGGCGATGCGCACCGACGCGTCCGCCCGCCGGGTGCCTCCGGAGCAGACGTTCTCCTGGGTGCACGCCGACGACCTGGCGGCGTTCCTCGCCGACCTCGCCGCCGGCCGGATCGCTGCCGCGGCGGACCCGGCGGACGGACCGGTCGCCGGCGGTTGCACGGCGGTCAACCTCGCGGCCGACCCGGGCACGTCCCGCGACTACTACGAGACGGTCACCCAGGCCCTCGACGTGGACCCGGTCTGGGACGACGGGCCCGCGTGGACCGGGCGGATCCGCGCCGATCGTGCCCGCCGCTGGGGCTGGGCACCGACCGTGGACCTCTCAGCCGCCCTGGCCGAGATCGCCGAGGGGCTGCGAGCCTGAGACGGCCGGCGGCGCCGTCGCGGGGTTCGGCTGCCAGGTGGGACCTGAGGGGCGGGTGTGACTCACCACTCGTAGCGCAGCGACCACCAGTGCGGGCCGCGATCGGGTCGTCGATGCCAGCCGATGCGCACCAGCTCGGCGTCGAGCTCGGCGAGGCGCTGGTGCGCCAGCTGGACCCACTTGTCGCTCGCGGTGTCGTCGTCGAGCTCCTGGAGGAACGCCAGCGGGAAGTTCACGCTGACCCCAGCGTGGTCGGTCTCTCCGTGACCCACGCCCGGCGTGGTCGCGACGAACCGGAACACGGGTCCGAAGCTGGCCGCGGAGATGACCGCCCCGAACATCGCGCTCTTCCAGGAGTGGCGACCGACCTCCTCGAGCTGGATCTGGATCACGCCTTGGGGAGGCTCCGCGATCTCCACCAGGCCCTGGTCGTCCGTCGAGTGCCACGTCGTCATGGCGGTCACCTTCCGAGGCGGCCACTCCCCGCCTCATCGTCATCCTGACGGCCGCCGAAGACCTGCGATAGAGGCCTACGTCCCAGGGCCCGCGAGAGGGCCGGAGACGACGAAAGGAGCGGGGGCACCCCGCTCCTTCTCCACTACCAACGTATAGCGCAGCAGGGGGCTTGCGGCAAGACCCCCTCGGGGCCGCAGAATCACCGGCCGGAGCCAGACGCACGGGGGGATCACGCATGACCGAAGGCAGGACACAAGGCACGACCGAGAGCACGACCGGCAGCGCGTTCGACCTGACCGGCGGACTCGAGGCGAAGTCCGACCCGGCCCTGATCGGCCGGGACGAGCAGCACTTCGCGGCGATCGCACGTGCGATCGAGGAGTCCGTCGCCGACCTGTCGACGCGCCTCGATGCCGCACGCCGGCGGGCAGGCGGCACCGGCCAGGAGGCCATGGACCGCGACCTCGAGGTGCACCGGCTGACCGCTCGCCTGCGGACGCTGCAGCGCTACGGCCTGGACCTGTGCCTGGGGCACGTGGTGAGCACCGACGCCCCGCATCCGACGTACGTCGGGCGCCTCGGCCTGACCGACAGCACCGGCAGCCGCCTGCTGGTCGACTGGCGCTCGCCGGCGGCAGAGCCGTTCTTCGCCGCCACGCACGCCCACCCGATGGGGCTGGCGAGCCGCCGGCGCTATCGCTGGACCCGGGGCCGGGTCACCGACTACTGGGACGAGGTGTTCACCGCGGCCGGACTGACCGGGCACCACGCGGCGCTGGACGACCAGTCCGCGTTCATCGCCAGCCTCGGCAGCACCCGGTCGCCGCGGATGCGCGATGTGCTGGGCACCATCCAGGCCGACCAGGATGCGATCGTCCGCGCCGGATCGCGCGGCGCACTGGTCGTGGACGGCGGTCCGGGGACCGGCAAGACCGTGGTCGCGTTGCACCGCACGGCGTACCTGCTCTACGCCGATCCGCGGCTGGGCCACCGGCGTGGCGGCGTGCTGTTCGTCGGCCCGCACGAGCCGTACCTGGCCTATGTCGCCGACGTCCTGCCCAGCCTGGGCGAGGAGGGGGTGCAGACCTGCACGCTGCGCGACCTGCTGCCTGAAGGGGCGACCGCGGCGCCCGAGGCGGACCCCGCGGTGGCGGCGCTGAAGGCGACCGCGGACATGGTGGGGGCGATCGAGCCGGCGGTGCGCCTGTGGGAGGAGCCGCCGACCGAGCCGATGGTGGTGGAGACCCCGTGGGCCGACCTCTGGCTCAGCGTCGACGACTGGGTCGAGGCCTTCGAGTCGCCCGCGCCGGGCACCCCCCACAACGAGGCCCGCGACGAGGTCTGGGAGGCGCTGCTGGCGATCCTCGTCGACAAGCACGACTCCGGGGCCGCGGTCACCGACGAGGTCACCGAGGAGGAGCTGCGCCGGGCGCTGGTGCGCAACGCCGACCTCGTCGACGCGTTCAGCCGGGCCTGGCCCCTGGTCGAGGCGACCGAGCTGCTCGGTGACCTGTGGTCGGTGCCGGCGTACCTGCGCCGGTGCGCCCCCTGGCTCGAACCATCCGAGGTACGACGCCTCCAACGCACCGACCCGCAGGCGTGGACGGTGTCGGACCTGCCGCTCCTCGACGCGGCCCGGCAGCGATTGGGCGACCCCGACACCGCCCGGCAACGGCGTCGCCGCGAGGCGGCGCTCGCTTCTGCGCGCGAGGAGATGGATCGCGTGGTGGACCACCTGGTCGCCTCCGACGACTCCGAGATGATGGTGATGTCGATGCTGCGCGTCGAGGACCTCCAGGAGGCGCTGGTCGACGAGGACGTGGTGGCCCGGGCCGATCCCGACCTGCTCGCCGGGCCGTTCGCCCACGTGGTCGTGGACGAGGCGCAGGAGCTGACCGACGCCGAGTGGCAGATGCTGCTGCTGCGCTGCCCCTCGCGCAGCTTCACGATCGTCGGCGACCGCGCCCAGGCGCGCCACGGCTTCACCGAGTCATGGCACGAGCGGCTGACCAGGGTCGGGCTCCACCACGTCGAGCTGGCGTCGCTGGGCATCAACTACCGGACGCCCGCCGAGGTGATGGCCGAGGCCGAACCGGTGATCCGCGCGGCGCTGCCCGACGCCAACGTGCCCACGTCGGTGCGCACCACCGGCGTACCCGTGCACCACGGGTCCACCGCGGAGCTGACCGGCCTGCTCGACTCCTGGCTGGCCGAGCACGCCGAGGGCATCGCATGCGTGATCAGCACCCGGCCGCTCGGGAGCGTCCTGCCCGCGTCACCGCGGGTCCGGGCGCTCACCCCCGAGCTGGCCAAGGGCCTGGAGTTCGACCTGGTGGTGCTGGTCGACCCGGGGTCGTTCGGGGACGGCATCGAGGGCGCCGTCGACCGGTACGTCGCGATGACCCGCGCCACCCAGCGCCTCGTCGTGCTGGAGTCGCGCCGAGAATGAGGGCTGCCGGCGCGTCACACAGACGCGACCGGTCCGGCCTCGCTGGTGAGCGTGAACTGTCGCGTGGCGAAGTCGACGGTCAGACAGAGATCGTCGCGGCCGTGGCGCCACTGGAGGCGGAGCTCCGGGCCGGACTGCTCGGCGGTGAACGTGCCGCCGAACGCGGGATGCTCGGACCGCAGGCGGATCGCCGCGAGCTGTCGCTGGACCACCGGCCTCTGGAGCGCCTCGGCGACGTCCTGCGGAGTCAGCCGCGCACGGTTGACGTCACGACCGACGCCCGTGAGCCGGAGGAGGTCCATGTCGTTGGTGCCGCCGAGCAGGCTGACGTAGTAGACCTGCGGGATCCCGGGGAGGAACAGCTGGACGAGGCGGGCGACGAGGAGCGCGTCGTCGTCACGTCCGAGGGCGTCGTAGTAGGTGCAGTTGACCTGGTACAGGTCCAGGTTCGAGGCTGCGGCTCCGGTCGCCTGCAGGCTCGACCCTCCGCTGTTCGAGTGGATCGAGGACACCAGCGCGTCGATCTCGCTCTCGTCCAGCAGCCCCGGTCGAGCGTCTTCCCCCTGGCTGGGCCCGACGTCGATGACACCTATGCCGTCGTGGGTGTCGAGGACGTTGATCGCATTGGCGGGACGGACCGAGATCCAGCGCGCGAGCGCGGTGGGATCACGCCGGTCCAACGCGTCGAGCAGGAGCGGCGGTAGCGCGAAGTCGTAGACGTAGTCGACGGTCCGGGCGATCTCCACCTGCAGCTCGTAGTGACCGTGGACCTCGAGCAGGACCTCGGCGCCCCGGTCATGGGCGTAGTCGCTGATGCGCTCGACGAGAGCCGCGGAGTCGGAGGTCATGAAGCAGCTCGTTCCCGCACGCTTCCCGGTGTAGCCGACGGCGTCGAGCCGGAGCATGCTCACTCCGCTGTCGACGAGGGCATCGACCACGCTCGTCAGATAGGTCCAGAACTCCGGGGTCCTGACGTCCAGATCGACCTGCTCGGAGGTGAAGGTCGTCCAGATCAGCCTGCGCTCGCCGGCGACCGTCATCGTCGTGAACGGCAGGCCGGGTCGCGGCCGGTAGACACGGGCCAGATCGCTCTCCGACGCACCGTCGGGGAACACCGACGAGAACGTCAGGAAGAGGGGTGCGAACTCGTAGTCGTCTCCCTCCACCAGGTACCGCTGGAAGTGCTCTGAGCGCGTGGACATGTGGTTGACGATCACGTCCGCCATCACCCGCCTCCCCTCCGAGAGCCGGCGCAGGTCGGCCCAGTCACCCAACCGGTGGTCGATCCGGGCGTGGTCCTCGGGGTCGAAGCCGGCGTCCGCCCCGTCGAAGGGGTGGAAGAACGGCAGCACGTGGACGCCGTCGAAGACGTCCTCGAACGCGTCGACCATCACCTTCTCGAGACCGGCGAGATCACCCCCGAGCCGGTCGGCATAGGCGATCAGCTGCGGACCCCTGCTGCGTCGGTCCTGGACGTGCGACACGTGGCCTCCTGGCCGGTGGGATGGGGAGACGGGGATTCCGGGGCGAACGGCTTCGGGCCCGGTCGTCAGGCCAGATGGTCGCGGAGCCACCGGATCTGGATCGCCTCCTGGTGGAACTGGCCGCCCTCGTGGTCGTTGAACGGATAGGTGTGGATCTGCTTCGGGCCCGCGTAGGCGTTGTAGGCGGCGTACACCGTCGAAGGCGGGCAGACCGTGTCCATGAGTGCCACCGAGAGCAGCGCCGGAGCCTGTGCGCGCGCGACCAGGTGGGCGACGTCGAAGTAGCCGAGTGTGCTCATCACCTGCTCGACGTGGTCACGGTGGCTGGCGAGGTAGCTCGCCAGCTCGAGGTACGGCCCGGTCGACGCGGTCGTGACCGCCCGCGGGAAGTCGGACAGGAAGGGCACGTCGGCCATCACGGCGGACAGGTCGTCGCGCAGCGAGGCCACCGCGAGCGCGACGCCTCCGCCCTGGCTGACGCCGTGGACGGCAACGCGGTCCGGCGCAGCACCTGGCAGGCTCTTCGCCGCGTCGACGGCCAGAACCGCGTCGGTGTACAGGCGGCGGAAGTAGTACTCGGCCTTGTCGAGGACGCCGCGCGTCATGAACCCGCCCAGGTACGTCGGGCCGTGTCCGTGCGGATCCGCGGTGTCGCCGACGTACCCCGCTCCGGTGCCCTGACCGCGGGCGTCGATGTCGAGCGTGGCGTAGCCCGCCACTGGGAACACACCCACCTGGTGAGGGAGCCCCCGGCCGCCGGTGTAGCCCTGGTACCGGACCAGGAGGGGCAGCTCCTCGGTGACACCCGCGGGCCGGCGGTACCAGCCCTTGATGGGATCGCCCGCGAAGCCGCTGAAGGTGACGTCGTAGACATCCACGACCCTCAGTCCCGCGTCCACCTGCTCGACCTCGGGAGCCCACCACGACGCTCGGGCCTGGTCGAGGGTCTTCTCCCAGAACGGCGCGAGGTCGACGGGCGGGACCGCGACGGTCCGGTAGGTGGCGAGCTCGCGCTCCGGCAGGTCGTACTGGGGCATGAAGAGGTTCCTAGCGGTAGGGGTACGGCGGCCAGGGGCGTGCGCGGGCGTGTCAGCCCTTGACGGCACCCTGGAGGAGGGCCTTGGAGAACTGACGTTGGAAGAGCACGAACACGATCACGGTCGGCGCCATGATCAGCAGGGCCCCGGCGGAGAGCAGCACGATGTCGGTGCCGTACCTGCCCTGGAACGCGCCGAGCGCGCCCGCCATCGTCCGCTTCAGGGGGTCGTCGACCATGACGACGGCGAGGATGAACTGGTTCCAGGTCCACAGGAAGAGCAGGATCGCCAGCGACGACAGGGCCGGCATCGCCAGCGGCAGGTGGATGTGCCGGAAGGCACGCCACGGGCCCGCGCCGTCGATGTGGGCGGCCTCGGTGAGCTCGGGCGGGACCGTGAGGAAGTGCGCCCTCATCCAGAACACCCCGAAGGGCATGTACAGCGCGATCAGGGGCAGGATCAGCGCCCATCGGGTGTTGAGCAACCCCAATCCCTGGATCTGGTAGTACAGCGGGGTGATCAGGGACTCGAACGGGATCGTGAGCCCGAGGACGAACACCGTGAAGATGCCGTTGGCGAACGGCACCCGGAGCGTGGCGAGACCGTAGCCCGCGAACGTCGCGAGCACGAGTGAAGCCGGCACCACGCCGAGCACGATGATCAGGCTGGAGCCGATGAGCGGGGTCAGGTTCGCCACCCGCCACGCGTCGGCGAAGTTGCCCCACTGGGGGTCCGACGGCCAGCTGACCCCCGTCGGGATGCTGCCCGCCGGCTGGAGGGCCGTGGAGAACAGGGTCACGAACGGGATCAGGGTGAGGACCATGAACAGCACGAGCAGGGCTCGTCCTGCGTGCTGTCCTCGAGCGGGTGCGGTCACGAGTCGGCCCTCTGGGTCAGCCGTTGGATGGGGATGATCGTCGCGAGCACCAGCACCATGAGGATGACGGCCATGGCCGAGGCCTGGCCGATCTCCCGCTCAGTGAAGGCGAGGCGGTAGATCTCGACGCCCGGGACCATGGTCGACCGGCCGGGGCCACCCTGCGTTGAGATGTAGATGATGTCGAAGCTCGCCAGGGCCGCGATCATGGTGACGGTCATGCACACGCCGATCTCGCGCCGCAGCCCTGGCAACGTCACGTGGATGAACTCGCGCACCCGGCTCGCACCGTCGATGCGAGCGGCCTCGTAGAGCGCCGGGTCGATCTTGCCGATCCCGGTGAGCAGCAGCAGGGTGCAGAGCCCGAGCATGACCCAGGACCCGATCAGCCCCACCGCGGGGAGCGCGGTGTCGAAGTCGGCCAGCCAGGGCCGCGTGATGCCACCGAGTCCTACGGCCGAGAGGATCTGGTTCGCGATCCCGTCGCTGGAGTAGACCCAGTCCCACACGATGCCCGCAGCCACGAGCGGGATGACCTGCGGGATGAACAGCACCGTCCGCGACACGGTCGCGAACGAGCCCTGCGGCAGCCCGTGCATCAGCGCCGCCGCAACCAGTCCGAGCGCGACGGGAACGGCGGTGAAGAACACGATGAGCTCGAACGCGTGGGCGATGATCTGCAGCTGGTCGCTGTCCGTGAGCACCCGCTGGTAGTTGTCGAGCCCGACCCAGGTCGAGGCGCCGATGCCGTTCCAGTCGTAGAGGGAGTACTGGACCGAGGTGGCGAGCGGCTTGAGGACGAAGAACCCGTACATCGCCAGGGCCGGAGCCACGAAGACCAGGTGCGACCAGTTCCGCGACGTCCGGGGCGCGGACGCCGACCGGCGCCGCCGGGGCACGACGGCCCGCCCCTCCTGGGGGCGGACCGCCGCGTCGTGCATCGACGTCACGAGGCGAGTTCCTCCTCGTAGGCCGCCTGGAGCGCCTTCGGGACGTCCTCGGGAGAGGTGCGCCCATCGAGCAGGGACTGCAGCTCGGGACGGATCGAGTTGGCGTAGATCCCCGAGGTGGAGTTGGCGATGAAGTCCACCAGGACACCGGACTCACCGATGGTCTGCGCCCCCTGCAGCGTCTGGTGGGTCAGCGAGGTCTCCGGGACCTCCGGGACCGACAGGGACGTCGGGCCACCCGGTGCGGCGCCTCCCTGCTCGACGACGATCTTGCGGGCCGTCTCGTCGGTGTGGATCCAGTTCAGGAAGTAGACGATCTCATCGGCGTGCTCGGCCTTGGCCGGCACCACGTAGGTGTTCGGCGCGCCCATTGCCACCGGCGCATTGCCCGCCTCGGCGGGCGGCATCAGGAAGAACCCGACCTTGTCGCCCATCGACTTGTCCAGGTTGGCGGACTCCCAGTCGCCGTTGAAGGAGAAGAGTCCCTCCCCCTTGCTGAACCGGCCCACCATGTTCGTGTAGTCGAGGCTGTTCGCGTCGGAGGGGAAGTAGCCCTTCTCCGCCCAGTCCGCGATGTGCTGGGCGGCCTCCACGGCGGCCGGGGTGTCGATCGTCGCGCCCGGCTTCTGGAAGATCCAGCTGGAGATGTCGGCCGGGTCCGCGTACTGGTTGAGCAGGGCCTGGAACGGGAACGCGACACCCCCGATGTCGTTGAACTGCATGATCGGCAGCTCACCGGCGGCCTTCGCGTCGGCCATGGCCGACTCGAGCTCCGCGATCGTGGCGGGCGGCTCCTTCATCCCGATCTCGGCGGCGATGTCCTTGTTGTAGTAGACCCCGGTCACCGAGTAGCCGACCCCGAGCGCATAGAGCGGGCCGGTGCCGCGGGTCCCGTCGTCGGAGACCCGGAGCTGCTCGAGCTGGGAGGCCGGGAACTCGTCCCAGCCGTAGGCATCGAAGTAGGGATCGAGGTCGAGCAGCTGACCGTCCTTGGCCGCGTCCACGACCTGAGGCAGCCGGATCAGATCAGGAGCATCGTCACCGGACATCACCCGGGGGGCGTTCTCGGTGAGGGTCGCGAACTGGTCGCTGCGGATGTCGAAGGTGATGTTCGGGTGCTGCTTGGTGAACTCCTTGCTGAGCTCCTCGACCAGCGGGAATCCCGTCTCGAGGTAGAGCTCGAGGGTGACGTCCTTGTCGGTCAGCTCCGTGCTCACCGCGCGGTTCTCGTTCGTGGTCTCCGAGCCGTCCGAGCCCGGCGCACTGCACGCCGTGACGGACATGGTCGCGACCGCGGCCAAGGCGACCAGGCGACGCCTGGTGAGGTGGACTTTCTTGGTCACGCACTTCTCCTTAGATCGGGCCGTCGCGCACTCACGAGCCGGTCACCCCGAGAGACGCCGTGCCGCGGCGGACGCGACGCTAGTAACGGCCATCACAACTTGTCAAGTACTTTCTGTAAAGCACTTCACATCAGTCTTTTCGGGCCGCCTGCTCAGCTGCGGCCGCGGGCCGGCTGCTATCCGGCCGGCGCCGCGGCCGGCGCCACCACCTCGGCCGCGGGTGCGGTCGTGCCTCGCGCGACGACGTGGCAGTCGAGCACCGTCATCCGACGCTCACCGGGATGATCGAGCTGTTCCAGCAGGAGCCGCGCGGCGAGCGCCCCGGACTCCTCGAACGGCTGCCGCACCGTCGAGAGGTCGGCGGCCTCCGCCACCGGGCCGTCGTCGAAGCCGAGCACGGACAGGTCCCGCGGCACCTGGAGGCCGAGGTCTCGGGCTGCCTGGACGACACCGAGAGCCAAGTCGTCGAAGTGCGCCATCACGGCCGACGGACGGTCGGGACCGGCGAGCAGCACGCGTGCCTCCTCCCGGGCCGCAGCCACCGTGCCTCGCGCCTGTGACACGGCGAGCTCCACCCCGGGTGACTCGGCGAGCTCGGCACGGAATCCGCCGAGCCGGCGCCGCGCCTGGGACTCGTAGTCGGAGACCTGACCCTCGAGCAGGTAACCGATGCGGCGGTGCCCCAGCGAGACCAGGTGCCTGGCCGCCAGACGGCCCGCCCCGTAGTCATCGATCTTCACGACGTTGAAGCGGTCGCTGTCCGCGTCGACGACCACGACCGGCACCCCTCGACTGGAGAGGCGCTGCTCGACGGCCGGCTCGAGCGGCTCCCCCATCACGATCATGCCGTCGACATAGCCGCGGATCGGCAGCGTCTCGAGCACCGGGGACGTCGCGGTCGCCGCGGACTCCATGTCGAAGACCGACACGTCCACGCGCTGGGCGGACGCGACGGTCAAGATGCCACTGAGGCGGCGCATGAAGCTCGCATACGTCGTGAACGGCGCGATGACACCGATCCGCCCGACGTGCTTCCTCGCCAGGCTGGCGGCGTCGGGTTTCGGCACGTAGCCGAGCGCGTCGGCGACCTCGAGCACCCGTTGCCGAGTCCGCGCGCCCACCCGCTCGGGCTTGTTCATCACGTTGGAGACCGTCGCGATGCTCACCCCCGCCTCTCGGGCAACGTCATAGATGGTGATTCCCCCGCGGCGACCCTCCGACTTCACGTGAAGCACTTTACTCATCCGCACCCGGCGTGCGAACGACCGTGAGGTCGCTCGCACGACCCGAGCTCGGCGGCTCGGCTGCGGACCCCGGTCAGGAGGAGCACACAGCCGAGCCGCCACTTCGGGCGAGAGCCGGTGGGGGAGCCGGCGGTCAGTCGCCCTGGGCCAGCAGCCACTGAAGGATGCTGGAGTCTTCGTAGGTCGGGCCGTAGGAAGCGTGGTAGTCCGGCTGCGAGAACGCGTCGTTGCCGTACTCCGTGTAGTGGACCAGGTCCTCGGCCTGGGCGCGGGTCAGGCCGCCGGCGACGTAGGCGTCGCGCAGCAGCTGGGTCGAGTTCTGCCCGAACGCCACCTTGAGCAGGTGGTCGTTGGTGCCGTGGGTGATCCAGATCGGGGTGCGGTCGGCGGCGATCTTCGTCGCCTGATCCGCACTGACCTGGAAGCCACCGGTGATCAGTGCACCGGCGAACAGCCCCGGATCGGTGCTGAGCGCCTGCCACGCCAGCTGCGAACCGTAGGAGACCGTCGAGGCATACACGCGGCTCGGGTCGACCGCGTGGGTCTTCATGAAGTCCCGGACCAGACCGACCGTGGTCGCCGCCTCGGCAGCACCTCCGACGCGCTGGTTCTGCGGGGCCAGCACGATGACGTCCTCGTCCGAGCCCGTCCACTCGGGCTGGAGCCAGGCGGTGGCCGGGATGTCCGCGGCGACCTGCACCCCGATGTTGGCGCCGTCCCAGCCCATGCCGTGTCCCGGAAGGACGACGACCATCGGGTACTTCCGCGCGGGGTCGTACCCCTGGGGAAGGTGGTAGGAGTACGGCAGCACCATGCCGTTGAGCAGGTAGGTGTCCTCCACGAACTCGTCGGCGAGGAGGTTCACCGCGGGTGCGGTCATCCCACGTCCGGCCTTGAAGGCGTGGCCCAGCACGGGTCCGCGCTTCTTGCCGGCCTGCGCATACACCTTCTCGTTCTGCTTGATCTTGGTAGGCAGATCGGGGTTGATCTTGACCGTGCACATGAAGGTCGGACACTTCGAGACGATCACGGTGTTGCCACCGACGTCGGCAGCGTCGAGCTCGACGATGACGTACCGGCCGCGGTCGGAGGCGCCGTCGGCGTTGGGCGTGGCCGACTCGTTGGTGTAGATCCGGGTCACCGTCCGGTCCGCCCGCTTGGCGAGGTCCTCGATCGGGTTGAACCGGAAGTTGTAGGTGCTGTCCGAGACCGTGAACGTGCCCTTGTCCAGGGTCGTCGGGTCGACGGTCGCGGAGTACTCGATCGCGACGGCACTGACCTTCTGCCCATAGGTGTAGACCTGGGTGATCGGCGTGATGCTGACGACGCCCTTGTGCGGGGCCGCCGGCGGCGCCGGGGCAGCCGAGGCAGCCGCCGCGCTCCCCGCAACCAGTGCGCTCACCGTCGCACCCGCAACGACGAGGTGCCTGAACTGACGCATGCTCATCCTCTCCTCGCACGGTCCGCCGGAGCGAGTCTCGCCCGTCCGCCCGCGCTGTGTGATGCACGCTACGGACGGCCAAACTTCTGGTCAATGGGCATAATGTCCCGCGATTCTTCGAATAATTACGTCCATATGGTCGTATTGTGGCGGTTGTGACCGCCTCTGGAGAACTCACTTCCGACCGTCAGCGCGAGGCCGGGCCCGCAATCCAGGCGCTGCTGGCTGACGGCACTCCTCGACCGGTGCGCGAGATCTCCCAGGCGCTCGCGCTGCCCCGCAGCACGGTCGTGAACGCGCTCGAACGGCTCGCGAGGTCAGGGCTGGTGGTCGAGCGCGACGCAGCCACCGCCGGCCGGGGACGACCGTCTCGACGGTGGGCGGTGTCCGCCGCCCCTGGGCCCGTCGCCGTGCTGGTGGGCGCCGCGCACGGCGCCACCGCTGGCGTGGTCACCGCCGGCGGCGAGGTCCTGGCCCGGGTGTCCTCGCACGACGCGCAGTACGGACCTGCCACCCGGGAGACCGCCCACGAGCTCCTCGACCAGGCACTGGCTCGAGCCGACGTCCGAGCCGGCGACCTCGAGCTCGCGGTCCTCGGGCTGCCGGGGGCCTCGCAGTTCCCGGGAGCGGACGCACCGAGCATCGTCGGGTCCCATCTCAGGCGCCTTCGCGAGTGGGACGGGACCCCGGCGACCGATGCCGTCGCTGCACACCTCGGTTGTCCGGTCTACGCCGAGAACGACGCCAACCTGGCCGCACTCGGCGAGGCCCACCACGGCGCCGGACGAGGTTCGGCCAACGTCCTCTACGCCTCGCTCGCCTACGGCACCGGCGCCGGACTCGTCCTGGACGGTCGCCTGCACCGCGGACGGACCCGGCTCGCCGGCGAGATCGGGCACCTCCACCACGACGACCACGGGCGCCTGTGCGACTGCGGGGGCCGAGGCTGTTTCTGGCACACCACGAGCGTCCCGGCGCTGCTGGTCGAACTGGCGGCCGCCCATGGCCGCGACTTCACGATCGAGGACCTGGCGGCTGCGGCGGCCGACCAGGAGCTGGACGTGGTCCGAGCGCTCCTGGGTTTCGGTCACGCGCTGGGTCGGCGACTCGCCGATGCGGTGGTGTTCCTCGACCCCGATGTCATCGTCGTCGACGGGGCACTCGGGCAGGCGTCGACGGTCGTCACCGAGGGCGTGCGCGACGCCGTGCGCCGCTACGCGCCCCCGTCCATGACCCAGGGCCTGCGCGTCGAGCCTGGCTCACTGGGCGTGGACGCCCCGCTCGTCGGCGCCTCGGTCCTCGTCCGGAGCGAACACCTGCTGCCCGGAGTCGGCCCGCGGTCCTCGAGTCGTACGACGCGGTGACCCGCTGGCACTTCGAACTCAGAACGACGACCTGGTCACCGTCGTCGTGCATGAGCCGTGGGCCTGGCGCAAGCCGGGTCGTCGCATCAGCCAGCAGACCCCGATGGACATGCGTGGGTGGGTTGGCTGCGGGGATCTCGACGGGCGCTCAGGCCCAGGGGGCCTTCGCTGCTCGATCAACGACGACCACCGGTGGTCGAGCAACGAGCGCCAGCGAGCGTCGTCGAGACCCCCGCAGCCCAGGCCAGAGCGGCGACTGCGGAGATCACCAGGGGATCACTGCGGGAAGGGCTGGTCCTTGCCGAGGACGGTGAGGCCGTCCTCCACGACGAAGCCGCGGGCCCGGTCGGCGTCGGGGTCGACGCCGACCTGGGCGCCGGGGGGGATCACCACGTGCTTGTCGAGGATCGCGTTGCGGACCACGGCGCCGGCTCCGACGTACACACCGTTCATCAGCACCGAGCCGGTGACCTCGGCGCCGGTCTCGACGCGGACGGCCGGCGAGAGCACCGAGCGCCGGACCTTGCCGCCGGTGATCACCACACCGGGCGAGAGCACCGCCTCGTCGGCCTTGGGCTTGTCGCCGGAGGCGCCCTGGACGAGCTTGGCCGGCGGCTGCGGGCCGTAGGAGGTGTAGATCGGCCAGTCGAAGTTGTAGAGGTTGAACACCGGCAGTGGCGAGACGACATCCATCTGCGCGGCGTAGAAGGAACCGATGGTCCCCACGTCACGCCAGTAGCCGCGGTCGCGGTCGGTCGAGCCCGGCACGTCGTTGTCCTTGTAGTCGTAGACGGCGGCCTGCTGGCGGCGCACGAACGCGGGCACGATGTCACCGCCCATGTCGTGCTTGGAGCCGATCTCGGTGGCGTCGCGGGTCACCGCCTCGACCAGCGCGTCGGCGTCGAAGACGTAGTTGCCCATCGAGGCCAGTACCTCGCCGGGGCTGTCGGGCAGCCCCACCGGGTCGGTGGGCTTCTCCAGGAACTCCCGGATCTTCGAGGGGTCTTCGGGGTGCACGTCGATCACCCCGAACTGGTCGGCCAGCTCGATGGGCTGCCGGATCGCCGCGACCGTGCACGCGGCCCCGCTTGCCACGTGGGCCTTGACCATCTGGTGGAAGTCCATCCGGTAGACGTGGTCGGCGCCCACCACCACGACGTAGTCGGGCCGCTCGTCGCGCATCAGGTTGAGCGACTGGTAGATCGCGTCGGCCGAGCCGAGGTACCAGTGCTTGCCGACCCGCTGCTGGGCCGGCACCGGGGTCACGTAGTTGCCGAGCATCGTCGACATCCGCCAGGTCTGGGTGACGTGGCGGTCCAGGCTGTGCGACTTGTACTGCGTCAGCACCACGATCTTGAGGTAGCCCGAGTTGACGACGTTGGAGAGCGCGAAGTCGATCAGCCGGTAGATCCCCGCGAACGGCACTGCCGGCTTGGCCCGGTCGGCCGTGAGCGGCATCAGTCTCTTGCCTTCCCCGCCGGCCAGACAGATCACGAGCACGTTCTTGCGAGAGATCGAGACCATGGGGGCCACGCTAGAGCACGGGGCACGGCCGCGGGGGCGAGTAGGTTCGCCCTGTGCGAGTCGACGTGCTGAGCAAGGAGTACCCACCCGAGGTCTACGGCGGAGCCGGGGTCCACGTGGCCGAGCTGGTCCGGGCCCTGCGTGCCCGCGACGACCTCGACACCCACGTGCACGCGTTCGGCTCCCCGCGCACCGAGGAGCTGACCTCGTCGTACCCCGACCTCGCCGAGCTGAGCGGCGCCAACGCGGCGCTGCGCACGCTCGGGGTGGACCTCGCGATCGCCGACGGGTGTGCCGGCACCGACCTGGTGCACTCGCACACGTGGTACGCCAACCTCGCGGGCCACCTCTCCGCGCTGCTGTACGGCGTGCCGCACGTCGTGACCGCGCACTCGCTCGAGCCGCTGCGGCCGTGGAAGGCCGAGCAGCTCGGCGGCGGCTACGCGATCTCGTCCTGGTCCGAGCGCACCTCCTACGAGGCGGCCGCGGCGGTGATCGCGGTGTCGGCCGCGATGCGCGACGACGTGCTCGCGTCGTACCCCGCCATCGATCCCGCGCGGGTGCACGTGGTGCACAACGGCATCGACACCGACGACTGGCAGCCGGTCCGTGACCCCGACCGGGTGCGCGAGCTCGGCGTCGACCCCGACCGTCCGTCGGTGGTGTTCGTCGGCCGCATCACCCGCCAGAAGGGCCTGCCGCTGTTCCTGCGCGCCTGCGCGGCGCTGCCGCCGGACGTGCAGATCGTGCTGTGCGCCGGTGCGCCCGACACCCCCGAGATCCTCGCCGAGGTGGAGGCGCTGGTCGAGGGCCTGCGCGCGACCCGCGCCGGCGTGGTGTGGATCCCCGAGATGCTGCCGCGCCGCGACGTGGTCTCGCTGCTGACGGCCGCGACGGCGTTCGCCTGCCCCTCGATCTACGAGCCGCTCGGCATCGTGAACCTCGAGGCGATGGCCTGCGAGACCGCGGTGGTCGCGACGGCGACCGGCGGCATCCCCGAGGTCGTCGTCCCGGGTGAGACCGGCCTGCTGGTGCCGATCGACCAGGCCAGCGACGGCACCGGCACGCCGCTCGACCCCGACCGGTACGTCGCGGACTTCGCCGCTGCCCTCACCGAGGTCGTCTCCGACCCGGCGCGCGCCGAGGAGATGGGCCGCGCCGGCCGCGCCCGGGCGATCTCGCACTTCAGCTGGGCCTCGATCGCCGAGCGCACCGTGGAGGTCTACCGCTCGGTGCGGTGAGGCCGTCGCGTGGGGCCTGTGGATGACCGGACGGCGGGCGCCCGGCACGGGGAATGCTCCTCGACATGAACGATGCCCCCTACCTTCCGACCGTCCGCAGCCAGGCCGACCTCGAACGGGTCTGGCGCCACCTGATGCAGCCCCTCGGGTTCTCCGGGGCGAGCATCTGGATGCTGCGCCTCGACCCCGACGGCGTCGCCGTTCCCAGGCTGCTCGAGATCGCCGAGGCCGAGCTGGCCCCCGACGACCCCGAGCCCTTCGCGGGCCTGCTGCACGACCTCGACAGCGACGACCCCGGCCACAGCTACGCGTTCCTGCGCTCCCGGCCCGGCAGCGGCGGTGTCGCCGCGAACGACCGCGTGTGGGCGACGTTCCTCCACGCGGCCGGCCGGCTCGCCGGCGTACGCCTCGAGGTCGTGCACCTGGCCACCGACACCGACGTCGTCCCGCTCCCGCTCGACGAGATCGGCCTGCCGCGCAGCGCCTGAGTCTGGACACGCCCGCTACCGTGCGGGCGTGGACAAGAACGTGTTCCTGCTGTGGGGTCCGACCGGCGACCTCCACGACCCGGCGCTGCACGAGGCGCTGGCCGCGACCGGCGTACGCCGATTGCAGCTGAACGTCGACGACGCGCACGTCGCCGCCGCGATGCGGATCCCCACGGGCGAGCCGGTGCGCGCGGTCGTGAGCGTCTGGGACGCGGATCCGGCGGCGGTCGCCGACGTCCTGGCCGGCGCCGCCGGCACCGTCCACGGCTGGCGGGTCGAGGAGCGCCGGCGGCTGGACCCGCCCGAGGCCTGGGACGGCAGCCGCGCCGAGGCGCTGGCCAACGTCGCGATCCTGCGCCGCCCGCCCGAGCTGACCCAGGAGGAGTGGCTGCGGCGCTGGATGGTCGAGCACACGCCGATCGCGATCCGCACGCAGGCGACGTTCGGCTACGTGCAGAACGTCGTCCTCGAGCCGGTCACCCCGGGCGCACCGAGCGTGGACGCGTTCGTCGAGGAGCTGTTCCCCAGCGCCGGTGTCACCGACATGCACGCGTTCTACGGCAGCGACGGCGACGACGCGGAGCTGGGTCGCAGGCTGACCGAGCTGATGGCCAGCGTCGCCCGGATCGGGGCCGACCGCGACCTCGACCTGGTGCCGACCAGCCGCTACCTCTACACGCTCGGGTAGGTCCGCACGTCGACCACGTCGGGGTAGAACGCCACGTGCCCGGCGATCTCGGCGACCGCGTCGTAGGGCCGCTCGTAGGTCCACACGGCGTTGGCCTTGGTCTCGCCGTTGACGACCAGGCTGTAGTAGGACGCATCACCCTTGTAGGGGCAGTACGTCGCCTGGTCGGTGCGCTCGAGCACCGCGGCGTCGACGTCGGCCAGGGGCACGTACTGCACCGGCGGATAGGTCGCCTCCTGCAGGGTCAGCGCGGCCGTGGTGTCGGCGACCGTGTGCTCACCGAGCGTCACGACGACCCGGCCCTCGGTGGGAGTGATCGTGATCGGGTGGCCCTCGTCGGGCACCAGCACCTGCTTCTCGCTCATGGCGGCACAACGCCGCGCGCGGCGCCCCGATTCCACCCGGGGCGCCGCACGTCTGCGTGGTCGTGCTCGCTGGGTCGCTAGATGAAGATCCCGAGGAACAGGACCATGACCAGGCCCGTCGCCGAGAGCACGGTCTCCATGAGCGACCAGGTCTTGAGCGTCTGACCGACGCTCATCCCGAAGTACTCCTTGACCAGCCAGAACCCCGCGTCGTTGACGTGGGAGAAGAACACCGATCCGGCCCCGACCGCGAGCACCACCAGCGACGTCTCGCCGGTCGAGAGGCCGTCGACCAGCCCGATCATCAGCGAGCTCGCGGTGATCGTCGCGACGGTCGCCGAGCCGGTGGCCAGGCGGATCAGCACGGCGAGCACCCAGGCCAGCAGCAGCACCGAGATGTTCGCGTCCTTCGCCCAGTCGGCCAGCACGGTTCCGATGCCGCTGTCGACCAGCACCTGCTTGAACCCGCCGCCGGCCGCGACGATCAGCAGGATGCCCGCGATCGGAGGCAGCGACTTGCCGACGGTCTCGGAGACCTTCGCCCGGTCCATGCCGGTGCCGTAGCCGAAGGTGTACATCGCGACCAGCACCGCGATCAGGAGCGCCACGAACGGGGCGCCGATCACGTCGCCGACCTGCTGGACGGTGTCCTCGGTGTCGTTGATGACGATGTCGAGGATCGCCTTGCCGAGCATCAGCACGATCGGCAGCAGCACGGTCGCGATGGTGACGCCGAACGACGGACGTCGCGAGGTGTCGCGGTCCTCGGCCTCCCACGTCGTCGGGGGCTCGACCACGACCCAGCGTCCCGCCAGGGTGCCGAACAGGGGCCCGGCCACGATGATCGTCGGCACCGCGACGAGGATGCCCAGACCCAGCGTGACGCCGAGGTCCGCGCCCAGGTAGCCGATCGCCGTGACGGGTCCGGGGTGCGGGGGGACGAAGCCGTGCATGGCCGACAGGCCGGCCAGCGCGGGGATGCCCACGGTGATCAGGGAGACCTGGGCGCGCCGGGCGACCAGGTAGATGACCGGCATCAGCAGCACGAGGCCGATCTCGAAGAACATCGGCAGTCCGATGATCGCGCCGACCGCGGCCATCGCCCACGGCAGCATCCTTCCGGAGGCACGCCCCACGATCGTGTCGACGATCTGGTCGGCGCCCCCGGAGTCGGCGAGCAGGATCGCGAACATCGCGCCCAGCGCGATCAGTGCACCCACCCCGGCCGTCGTGGTGCCGAGACCGGTGGTGAACGACGCGAGGACCGTGTTGACGTTCTCCCCCGCGAGGATGCCGACGGTGAGGCCGCCGAGGATGAGCGCGAGGAACGGGTGCAGCTTCGCGACGCTGATCAGCACGATCAAGAGCGCGATCGCGATGAGGGCCGCCACGATGAGCTGCCAGCCGGGCGCCACGGGCTCCACCAGGGACCCGGTCGCCAGCGGTAGCACGGCGGACGGTGTGGACATCATTTCTCCTCCAGTGGGGTGGTGCGGGGGTCGGCGGGCAGCTGGTCGACGTACGCCTGGACGATCTGGTCGACGCTCTGGTCGACGTCGATGACGACGCCGAGCTCGTCCGGGGCCAGGGGCTCGAGCGTCGCGAACTGCGAGGACAGGAGCGAGGCCGGCATGAAGTGGCCAGGACGGCTGGCCTGGCGGCGCTCGATGACCGCGCGGTCACCGGCCAGGTGCAGGAACACCAGGCCCGCGGCGTGGCCGCGCAGCTGGTCGCGGTAGACCCGCTTGAGGGCCGAGCAGCTCACGACGCCCCCGTCGGGATGGTCCGCGAGCCACTGGCCGATCGTCTCGAGCCACGGCCACCGATCGGTGTCGTCGAGCGGCTCGCCGCGCGACATCTTCGCGATGTTGCTGGCCGGATGGAGGTCGTCGGCGTCGACGAACGGCACACCGAGTCGCTGGGCGAGAGCGGCGCCGATCGTGGACTTGCCCGAACCGGACACGCCCATGACGACGAGTGGCGGGTGGGACATGGGGGTACTCCCTGGGGATGGCTGCCGATCGGCCGCGTGTACGGCCTGTGGCTGTGCTCACATGGTGCGCTGATTCGTCATACTTTTGCAATAGGACTTTTGTAATCACCTGACTATTTATGCGTGGCGGTCGCGGTGGGATGATGTTTGCGTGACGGTCTCCGCGCCCCTGGGACAGCACGCCAGCGTGCTGTCCGCCCTCGGCGCGCGGATCGCGTCCGGAGCGCTCGAACCCGGTCAGGTGCTGACCCTCGACGGCGTCGGGATCGAGTACGCCGTGTCGCGCAGCGTCGCCCGGGAGGCGATCCGGGTGCTGGAGTCGATGGGCCTGGTGGCCTCGCGCCGCCGCGTCGGCATCACCATCCAGCCGCGAGACCGGTGGAACGTCTTCGATCCCCGGGTCATCCGCTGGCGCCTGGACGGAGGCGACCGCACCGCCCAGCTGCTGTCGCTCTCGGAGCTGCGCCGCGGCGTCGAGCCGGTCGCGGCCTCACTGGCCGCCGAACGGGCCGACGGCGAGCAGTGCCGGGTCCTGGCCGCGGCCGTGTCCGACATGGTGGTGCACGGGCGCTCGGGCGACCTCGAGGCCTACCTGCGCGCCGACACGCTCTTCCACCGGACCCTGCTCGAGGCCAGCGGGAACGAGATGCTCCGCGCGCTGGAGGACGTGGTCGAGGAGGTGCTCACCGGCCGCACCCACCACGGGATGATGCCGGCGCAGCCCAAGCCGGAGGCGATCGCGCTCCACGACGAGGTGGCGCGCGCGATCCGCCTCGGCGACGGGGCGGCCGCGGAGCGCGCGATGCGCGAGATCATCGACGAGGCAGCCGCCGCGCTCCGCGACGAGCAGGGCTGACCCCGAGTCCCGAGCAGCCGAGCAGCGTGTCCACCGCGAAGTCGGCGGCGGCCCGTTCGAACGCCGCGCCGTGGCGCAGCATCGCGTGCCGGCCGCCCGGCACCTCGACGTACGCGACCTCGGTGACGTCCGTGCGGCGCATGAGCCGGTCGGCGACCAGCCGGGACCGCTCCGGGGGTGCGACCCGGTCCTCGCTGCCGTGCACGAACAGCACCCGGCGGCCGGCCAGGTCGACGGGCCGGCGCGGGTCGTCGGGATAGAGCCACGGGTTGAGCGCGACCACCCCGCGCACGTCCCGCTCGCCGGCCGCGAGCAGCGCGGCGCGACCACCCAGCGAGTGGCCGACCAGACAGGCCGGCAGGGCGCCGAGCCGCTCGCGCACCTGGGTCATCGCCCACGCGACGTCGTCGACCGGGGTGTGCGCGGCATCCCACCCCCGCGAGGAGTTGAGCAGGCGCAGCACGGCGAGGCGCCCGCGCCCGGCGCGGGAGATCCGCGCGGCGACCGGGAGCATCCGCAGCACGGAGAGCTGGGCGGGGCTGACCTCGGGCCGCCCCGGACGACTGGCGCCGCCGTGCAGGACGAGCACCACCCCGGCGGGGTCGCGCGGCACGTGGTTGTCGATCAGCTGAGCGCGGGTCACGACACTATTCGGAGCGGGTGCCACGAGCGGTTTGGTACGCCGGCTCCCGGAGCCGCTCCACGGCGTCGTACTGCTCGAGCCCCGGGATCTGGTGCGCGACCGGGTCGAAGGAGATGTCCTGGTCCTCGGCCGGGAGGACCGAGAGCCGCAGCTCGGCGAACCGGGCCCACTCGCTCTCCGGGCTGGCCACGGAGAGCTCGAAGGAGTCCTCGCCGGTCGCCCGGGCACCGATGAGCAGCGGGCCGCGATCGGTGCGGTAGGGCAGCAGCGTGGTCATCGGCCGACCCTGGGGAGAGCGGCTGGCGGTGAGCACGAAGCGGGTCACCCGGCCCCAGCCGGTGCTCGCGAGCAGGAGGTCGCCGACGCTTCCGTCGGCCCCGGGCACCCGGATCGCGAGACCGTGGATGTCGGGCACCGAGCCGGGCAGCCCGATCGCGCGCGAACGGCGTACGAGAACGTCGTCCTGACCGGGCTCGTCGAGCCAGGCCACCCCCGTCGCCGGCACGGCGCCACGGCGGAACAGCCGGCCGTTGGTGACCTCGCCGCGGGGATGCAGCGGCTTGGCGGCGGGTCGCACGGCCCCCACCGCACGCGTGGTCGCCGCGAGCAGCACCCCGCCGGCGGAGGTGAGGGCGTGCACGGGTGCGTCGAGTGCGGACATGGCCCGCCGGTACCCACACCGCGACGGTTGTAGGCGCCCTACGCTGCGTACTTGCCGGTAGCGTCTGCCCCGGCCGACCACACGCTCGATCAACGGAGGTACGGGATGCAGCTGGCGCTGTCGGCGGAGGACGCCGAGTTCCGCGACGAGATGCGGGAGCTCTTCACCACGCAGATCCCCGAGGAGATCCGGGACGCGGTCCGGGACCAGCGCGAGCTGACCAAGGACCAGTTCGTGACGAGCATGCGGATCCTCAACGAGCACGGGCTCGCCGTACCCAACTGGCCGGTGGAGTGGGGCGGGCGGGACTGGTCGCCGTTGCGCCGGCACATCTGGCACGAGGAGATGCAGCGCGCGTACGTGCCGGCACCGCTGGCGTTCAACGCCACGATGATCGGCCCCGTCATCGCGCAGTTCGGGTCCCCGGAGATCAAGCAGCGCTTCCTCCCGGCCACCGCCAACCTCGACATCTGGTGGTCACAGGGCTTCTCCGAGCCCGACGCAGGCTCCGACCTCGCATCGCTGAAGTGCCGCGCGGTCCGCGACGGCGACGAGTACGTCGTCAACGGGCAGAAGACCTGGACCACGCTCGGGCAGTACGGCGACTGGATCTTCACGCTGGTGCGCACCGACCCGGAGGCGAAGAAGCAGGCCGGCATCTCGCTGCTGCTCATCGACATGACCTCCCCGGGTGTGGAGGTGCGGCCGATCGAGCTCATCGACGGCGGGCACGAGGTCAACGAAGTGTGGTTCACCGACGTGCGGGTGCCGCTCGACAACCTGGTCGGCGAGGAGAACCGCGCCTGGGACTACGCGAAGTTCCTGCTCGGCAACGAGCGGGTCGGCGTCGCCCCGGTGGGCGCGACCAAGCGCCTGCTGGCCCAGGCCAAGGAGTGGGCCGGCCCCCTGATCGAGGACCCCCTCGTCGCGGCGCGGATCGTGGAGCTCGAGAACGAGCTGCTCGCCCTGGAGCTCACCGCCCTGCGGGTGGTGGCCCACTCCGCCGACGGCAAGCCGCACCCGGCCTCGTCGGTGCTCAAGCTCAAGGGCACCGAGCTGCAGCAGGCCGTGACCGAGCTCGTCGTGGACCTCGCGGGCCCCGCGTCACTGGCCAGCGGCGCGAGCGACGACTCCGACCTCCCCTGGTGGACCCGGCGCTCGACGCCGGTCTACCTCAACTTCCGCAAGGCCTCGATCTACGGCGGCTCCAACGAGGTGCAGCGCCAGATCATCGCCCGCACGATCCTGGGACTCTGAGGAGCAACGGCATGGACTTCACCTACGACGACGAGCAGCAGGCCCTGCGCGAGGCCGTGCGCGGCCTGGTCGGCAAGGCGTACGCCGACTTCGAGAACCGCCGCCGCGCGGTGGGCGAGGACCCCGGGTTCAGCGAGACGGTCTGGCTCCAGCTCGCCGAGATGGGCGTGCTCGGGCTGCCCTTCGACGAGCGGTACGGCGGCATGGGTGCCGGGGCCGTCGAGGTCGGCATCGTGGCCCACGAGCTCGGCCGGGTGCTCGCACCCGAGCCCTTCCTCACCTCCGTCGTGCTGGCGGGCGGGCTGGTCGCCGAGGCCGGGTCGGAGGAGCAGAAGGCCGAGCTGCTGGGCGGACTGTCCTCGGGCGACCTCGTGCTGGCGTTCGCCCACGCCGAGCCCGGCTCGCGCTGGGCGCCGACGGCCGAGGCGGTGCGTGCCGAGGCGGCCGGCACCGGCTGGACGCTCAGTGGCGTGAAGGAGCCGGTGCTGCACGGCGCCCGCGCCGACGTGCTCGTCGTCAGCGCCGCACTTCCCGACGGGGGCACCGGGCTCTTCGTGGTGCGCGGCAACGGCGTCGTACGCGACGGCTATCGCACGCACGACGGCGGCCGCGCGGCGCGGGTGGTGCTCGACGCCACGGCCGCGACGCCGCTCGGCGCCGCGGAGGACCGCACCGGGATCATCGCCCGGGTGCTCGACGCGACGCGCGTCGCGGCGTGCAACGAGGCCGTCGGGCTGATGGAGGTCGCCCTCGAGCTGACCGCGGCGTACCTCAAGAGCCGCAAGCAGTTCGGGGTCACGCTCAACACCTTCCAGGCGCTGACGTTCCGGTCCGCGGACATGTACGTCTCGCTCGAGCTGGCCCGGAGCATGGCCCTGTGGGCGACGATGGTCCTCGACGGCGGCTCGGGCGAGGAGACCACGGTCGCGGCCTCGCGAGCGGCCCTGCAGGTCAGCCGGGCCGGTCGCCACGTCGGGCAGGAGGCGATCCAGCTGCACGGCGGGATCGGGATGACCTCGGAGTACAGCGTCGGCAGCTACACCAGCCGCCTCACCGCGCTCGACCACCTGCTCGGCGACGGCAACCACCACCTCGGCCTGCTGGCCGCGGGCGTGAGCGGCTACGACGAGGTGGACCCGCTGCCCTGACCGGACGGGAGTGACCTTCTGCCCTGGCAGCGCCCGCCCCACCTGCGCGAGTCTCGAGGAGACGACTCCGGAGAAGGGAGGGCTGCCATGACCGGTCCGGTCGACACCCACTTCGTGCAGGTCGAGGAGCTCCGGCGCGAGGGCGCCTACGTGGTCCGGGTCGGGCTTCCGGAGGTCGCCGTCTCGGTGGCGGGGCGATACCTCGTGCTCTGCGGGAGCTGCGAACGCGGCTCCTTCTCGCGCAGCCTGCGGCTGCCGGACGGTGCCGAGCCGTCGGCGTTGCGCACGACGTCGGTCGACGGCGGCCTCGAGATCGTGGTGCCGCTCGTCACGGGCGGCTGACCGCCTCGGCCACCGCGGTGACGGTCCTCAGCCGGGCAGGGGGCCGCGGTAGCTGAAGAGCTCCCCGGGTCGGACGACGTAGGTCCGCCCCGCGCCCGAGCCGAGGGAGAGCCGCAGGGTCTGGTCGGTGGCGGAGCGGTTGTGGCCGAAGACCCCGAAGCTGCCATCGGGGTTGCGGAAGGCCGCGATGCTCAACCACTCCGGTGCGGTGGCACCGATGACCCGGGCGCCGGGCTCGGCGGCCCGGGAGAGGTGCGCCAGCGTGAAGTACTCCGGCTCGCGGACCATGCCGGACGGCGTGACGGTGACCAGCCCCCGGCACCGCTTGCACCCCCACAGGGAGCCGCCGTCGACCGGGCCGTGGTCGGGGTCGAGCGCGAGGTTCCACATCATCAGCCCCGACGAACCGGCGGCGACCGCGTCCGCGACCAGGTTC
Organism: Nocardia sp. 149-1B; assembly: GCF_057747975.1. Taxonomy (NCBI): domain Bacteria; kingdom Bacillati; phylum Actinomycetota; class Actinomycetes; order Mycobacteriales; family Nocardiaceae; genus Nocardia; species Nocardia sp. 149-1B. Next base: position 899,702 of record NZ_CM173233.1, on the reverse strand, counting down.
TTCGCGTCCCAGGCGAACGTGCCGGAGAAGCCGTCGTCGGTGCCGGTGCACTCCGTGACCAGGCGGGGTACGCCGAGGCCGGCCATCTGCGCGGGTTGACCCGCGTAGCAGTGGAACGCCGCACCGTCGAAGCCGGCCGACCCGGCCAGCACGGCGTCCACCCGCGGGCGGTCGGCCCAGTTGTGGTCGACGGCCCACAGCCGAGTGCCGAGCGCGTCGAGCCGCGGCCCGACGTCGGTGCCGAGCGTCGCCATCTGCGCGTCGGTCATCGTCATCGACGGGTAGTCCGAGCTGTATCCCGGCTCGTTGCCGAGCGAGGTCGCCCAGAGCCGGACCCCGTGGCGGGACAGCCACCGGTCCTGGCCGACGAGCAGGTCGGCGTACGCACTCTCGGCGCCGGGGGCGAGGGCACCACCTCGCAGCGTGCCGGTGATCTTCATCCCCGGCGGGGCCGACCAGGGGGCACCGACGACCCGCAGGCGCGGCACCAGCGGAAGCACCCGCGACCTGACGAGCGCTGCCGCCGCCTTCGCCTCGGGCGCGGGGCGGGCGGCGCCGTCACGCAGCCACCACGACCACAGCCGGGGTGAGAAGTCGGTGGCCGAGAGCGGGAGCCGCAGCATGGTCAGCCGGGCCCCCTTGGCGACCGCCGGGTCGTACAGCGCCCGCACGACCCCGGGCCGGTCCGCGAGGAGGCGCACGGAGGCATCGGTGAGGGTGGCCCCGGTCCCCCACCAGGCCTGGTGGGGCTGGTCGGGGTGCAGCACGATCTCGGTGGTCGGGGTCGCGGACGCCGGCGCGGACGGGATGCTCAGGAGCCGCCGGCCGGCGTCGGTCGGCGAGGAGACGACGAACTCAGGGCCGGCGGCACGCAGAGCGGGCCCACCGGCCCCGTCGGCGGTGGTGGCGCGCACGGCTCCGCCCGTCGCGCCCAGCAGGGCGAGAACGGTGAGCAGGAGGGCGGCCGCCCGAGAGCGAGGAGTGATCACGTCCTCCTACCGTGCGCAGATCCCGGCCACCGGTGCAACCCGGAGTGCCGACCGTCACCGCAGGTGCTGCTGCAGGCGCAGGATCTCGAGCTCGACCTGGCTCTGGTGCCGGCGGCGCAGCTCCTGCAGCCGGTGCTGCTTGTCCTGGTGGGAGAGCGAGCGCCAGGACTGGCGGCGCTCGATCGCGATGGGCTTCATGCTCGGTTCCTTCCTGGGGCTCGGCCCACCTCCCCGGCGGGCTCGCCCATCGTGCGCGGCCACGCTTGGAGCCGGCTGGGACCCGACTGGGGGCACCCTCGAGCACCCCGGAGGCCCAAGGTCCGTGCCGCCGACGGACCCGCGACCCTGGGCCGTGCCGAGCCCGCACCCCAACGTGGTGGCATGAGCACGCCGACCCGCGTCGCCGCCCACCAGCGCCGGCCCTCTGCCGCCGCCCGCCGCTCGGGGTACGCCGGCACCGCGGTGTTCGACGCGCTCTGCCTGGTCGCGGTCAACTGGTGGCCGGGCTGGGAGGTGCTGCCGTTCCTGACCTCCGAGGCGGACCGTGTGGTCGGGCTCGTCAACGCCTCCATCGTGGTGCACCTGGTGCTGTTCGCGCTGTACGTGCTCTGGGACCCGCGCGGCCTGCGGGCGCTCGGCGAGATCGTCACCTCGGCGTTCGGCGTCGTGGTCACCGCGCGGGTGTGGCAGGTCTACCCGTTCGAGACCGCCGACGACTGGTCGGGGTGGGGACTGGCCGCGCACGTGCTGCTCACGCTGGGCCTCGTCGGGTCGGCGATCGGAGCGATCAGCGGCCTGGTGCACCTGGTGCAGGCGTGCCGCCGTGCGGCGTGACCCCGGACTCCAGCCGCTCGCGGAGACGGTCGCGCACCTCCTCGGGGCCCAGCTGCGCCCGCTGGCGCTGGTCGCGCGCGATGATGACTCCCGTCGCGGCCACCCCGGCCACGCCCGCAAGTCCGAGCCACTTCCACAGCTTCACGAGGGAATCCTCTCCATGACGTCCAGGACGCAACCGACGGGCCCGGCCCGCTCCGCGCTCTCGCTCACCGAGGCCGTCGACCTGACCCGCACCGGCGATCTCTGGCTGTTCCGCGGCCGCTCGACCGCCGACCACGCTATCCGGGTCCTGACCAACGCGCCGGTCAACCACGTCGGCATGGCGGTGGTGCTCGACGACCTGCCGCCGCTGATGTGGCACGCCGAGCTCGGCAAGGGACTGCTCGACGTGTGGACCAACAGCCACCACCGGGGCGTGCAGCTGCACGACCTGCGCTCGGCTGTCGAGCAGTGGACCGGCCGCTACGAGCAGCGGGCCTGGCTGCGGCAGCTGGACGCGGTCGTGACCCCGTCGATGGAGGACGCCGTGCTGCAGACGATCGCGCGGCTCGACGGGACCCCGTTCCCGCCGACCGCCGCGCTCATCGGCCGGTGGGCCCGCGGCCGGATCCGGCGCCCGGCGCCGGCCGAGCTGACCTACTGCGCCGAGGTCGTGGCGGCGACGTACACCTCGATGGGCCTGCTCGACGGCAGCCGGCCCACGAACTACTACGACCCCGGTCGGTTCTGGTCCGGGGACGACCTGGAGCTCGCGCAGGGGGCGCGGCTCGGAGACGAGATCGAGGTGCGCAGATGAGCGAGGTCCGCCTGACCGGCGACACGTTCAGCGTGGTGTTCACCCGGGGCGAGAAGATGCTGGGCGTGATGGGCGACCTGGTCGTCCCCCGCTCGGCGATCACCTCGGCGGCGCTCGTGCAGTCGTGGGGCGAGGTCCACGGCCTCAAGGTCGGGCTCGGGATCCCGCGACGGCGGCTGCTCGGGACCTGGCACTGGCGCGGCCACCACCAGCTGGTCGACCTGCGCCGCGGGGAGCCCGCGATCCGCTTGGGGCTGCGTGGTTCGGCGTACGACGAGGTGCTGGTGCGAACGCCCGACGCCGAACGGCTGGTCACTGAGCTCGCGCCAACTGCATCGGCAACCTGACCGAGTACCGATCCGGGCTCTCGTGCTGGATGTGCGGGTGGGTCACCCGGCAGAAGAGCCCGAGTCGGCGCGTCTGCACGCTCACAACAGCCGAGTCGGCGCGTCTGCACGCTCACAACAGCCGAGTCGGCGCGTCTGCACGCAGTTCTCCCCAGGGAGACGTGCAGATGCGCCGACTCGGCGTCGTTGCGTGTGTCAGTCGCGCCGACTCGGCGCTAGGTGTCGGTCCGCTCGAGGCGAGCGGTTCAGGCCGGGGCGCCGACCGACTTCCAGTACTCGTTGAGTGCGTTGTTGGTCTTCACGAACCACACGATCGCACCGACGAGGCACCAGCCCAGGAGCAGGAACCACAGGCCGGTCATCGCGGTGACCGGGGCCTTCTCGCCGCGGCGCTCGTAGAGCTTGCCGACCTCGTTGGAGGACAGGAACGGCATCACGATGCTGACGAAGATCGCCAGGATCAGGGCGACACCGCCGCCGATGCCCTCGCCGGAGTGGCGCTTCATCTCGTCGTGGGTCTTGAAGTACCAGAACCACGTGTAGATGCCGAGCGTCACGATGCTCAGCAAGATGCAGGTCCCGGTGCTCCGAACCTGACCGATCGGCCCGGCGGCCGGGGCGGCGTGGGTCGGACCGGCGTACGCCGGCGCGGCGGGTGCCGCTGCGGGCACGGGAGCGGCCTCGCCGAACGGCGGCGGGACCGCTGCGCTCTGGGGGTCGACGGGTGTGGGGTCGTTGCTCTCGGTCATGCGTCAGAGGCTAGGGGCCCCCAGCACCCGGTGCGGCCATTCACGGCCTGGACTGGACCGGCGAGTCTCACGTCCGGCCGGCATTCCCCGACCCCCGAGGCCCACCACTTTCGACATCTTGGTCGGACGTCCGACCAAGATCACCGGCAGCAGCGCGGGATCGCGACCCGCCACGACCAGCTCGGCACCGCCGACCGGGCAGCGGTCGCGCTCCGCACCATCACGACCCGTGCTGACCCGGTGGCAGGTCAGGAAGTCGAGTCAGGGGCGTCGCAGCAGCCGCAGGTCGAGCTCGACCTGGGCCTGCTGGCGACGGCGCAGCTCGGCGAGGCGCTCCTCCAGGTCCGGGGCGGCGAGCGCGTGCCGGGGACGGCGGCGCGCGGACTGCGGGTTCATGTCCACCATGGTGCCGACTCCACCTGAGGAAGCGCCTCCGATTAACCGTCAACGACCTGTGCGAGCGTGATCAGGCTGATCGCGGGCATCGGCAGGTCGACGTCGATCGACGCCGCGCCACGACCATCGGCGATCACCTGGCGCGGCGGCTCCAATTCCTCGAGCCGGTCGGCCTCCCGCAGCGCGGCCCACTGCTCCTCGTCCGGCCAGTTCTGGCCGTCGCGCCGCAGCTCGCCCCAGACCGCCGCCACGTTGGAGTGGTGCTGATCGACCCGTTCATGGGTGAGCCTGTACGTCGCCCCCGGCTCCAGTCCGCCGACCGCCACCCGGATCTGGCGCGCGAGCTGGTCCGCCCCGGCGGCCTTCGTCTGGTCGAGGGTGAGGTTCCACAGCAGCACCGCCGTGCCCTCGGTCCCGGACGCCGCGAGCGCCTCCACGAGCGACCCGCCGCCGTCTCCCGAGAGCGACACCTCGTGCCGGCGCGTACCGAGCCGTTCCAGCATCGCGAGCGCCCACCACCGCGGCTTGCGCAGCTCGCCGACCGTGCGCAGGCCGAAGCCGCCGTGCAGCAGCGCCGGCGGCCTGCCGAGCTCCTCGAAGTGGTCGGAGACCACCCAGTACGACAGCGCCTCGATGCGGCCCATCGCCGAGGCCATCCCCCGCAGCAGGAACGTGCCGGAGAAGACCGCGTCACTGACCTCGTTGAAGTGCGTCGGCGTCACCCCCCACTCGGTCCACCAGATCGGCGTGCCCGCGCGCCCGTAGCGGGCCAGCGTCGGGCGGAAGTCCAGCGGCGGTGACCCGTAGGTGTGGGTGGAGACGAAGTCGACGGGCACACCGGTCTCCTCGGCGTGGGCGAGCAGCTCCTCGACCCAGCCCGCGGCGGCCGAGGACGGCCCGCCGACCACGAGGCGCTCGTCGACGGAGCGGACCGCGGCCACCGTGACGTCGTACAGCCGGAGGTACTCCTCGGGCGTGCCCGACCAGAACACCTCCAGGTTGGCCTCGTTCCACACCTCGAACGACCAGTGCTCGACGACCTCCTGGCCGTAGCGGTCGATCAGGTGCGCGGTGAGGTCACGGACCAGGTCGTGCCAGCGCTGCCAGTCCTTGGGCGGCGACACGATCGCGTCGTAGTCGAACACCGTCTTCGTGGGGTCGCTGGCGAGGTCGCGCGGCATGAACGACACCTCGACGACCGGGTAGAGGCCCAGCGAGCGGACGTGGTCGTAGACCCGGTCCACGCCCGAGAAGTCGTGGACCGGCTCCCCCTGCTCCTCGCGGTAGACGCCGAGGTCGTCGCAGAGGATCGCGTGCGCCCGGACGTGGGTGACGCCGAGCTCGTCGTGCGCGGCTCGGAGCGCCGAGGTCAGCTCCTCGCCGACGACCCGTCCGCCGGTGGTGTCGGTCGACAGCGCGTGCGAGAGGTGCTCGCTGCCGATCATCGGGCGCCACGGCCGCGGCAGCTCGCCGAGCTCCGATGCCACGTCGACCGAGACCGTCACCGGCCCGGCCGAGGCGAGCGGCGTCGCCGACACGGGCGCCGAGAGCGGCCCCGCCACGTGGACGTCGGAGAGCGAGGAGACGGCGTACCACCGCTCCCGGCGGGGCTCGCCCGTGGTGTCGGCGTACGGCGGGTGCGGGACGGCGAGCACGTCTCGGCCGGCGTGGTCGAGCTCGGCCCAGGGCCCGTCGGCCGAGTCGGCGATATGCACCTGGTAGCCGACGGCCCCCTCCACCGGCTTCCAGTCGAGCGTGACCTGCGCTCCCCCGGCGGCCGCGACCAGCCCGTCGGGCGGGTCGAGGTGGGGGGCGTTGCCGGCGAAGGAGACACCGGTGCGCAGGCCGATGCGCTGCTCCCAGTCCGACCTGGCATCTGTGCGGGAGTCCGTCATCGCGCGAAGACCTCCTGCTCCATCAGCGGACGCAGGTGCCGCTCGAGGGCGCCCGGCGCGACGTAGCGCCGCATGTCGTCACCGGCCAGCTCGTTGCCGAGCGCCGCCATCACCATCCCCTGGTCGAGTGAGAGGTACTGCTTCGCGACCTGTCCGCTGCGCACGGCGACGGCGTCGTAGAAGCCGCCGGGCCCGTAGGCGTCGAAGTTGCGCGCCAGCTCGGCGAGATTGTCCAGGGCGGCTTGCGGGGCGTAGCGCAGCGCGAGGAACGAGGCGTGCGGGGTCACCACGCCGTCGCCGTACGCCGTCGGGGCGGGCGAGCCCTCGCGGCAGCCCTCGTAGGGCTGGTCGACGGTGGTGCGCTCCTGGTCGGAGCTGTAGCCGGCGCCGTCCATGCCGAGCTGGTCCACGCCGTACTCGCGGTAGCCGCCCGCGGGGTTGTCGGAGGGCGAGAAGCCCCAGTAGCCGTAGCCGGCCTCCTGCAGGCCGTGCTCGATCTGGCCGCGCACGTAGAGCGGGTGGTTGCGGCCCCACGAGCGCGGGCCCCAGGTCTCCTCGGGCACGAACAGCGGCACCATCAGCGCCTCGAACATGCTGCCGCCCCAGGTCGGGACGATGTGCATGCCGCGGTAGGGCAGCGCGCCCTCGAAGACCTTGATGTCCTCCCCGTCGACGGAGTAGGTGCGCCACTCCCCCACGGGCTTGGTCTCGGTCCACGACCAGTCGCAGGTGTCGTTCGGGAACGTGCGGAACGTGCCGAAGTAGTGCTTGCCGGGGATCTGGCCGGCCGCGATGCCGAGGTAGGAGGCCATCCGCGGCTCGGTGTTGAACGCGCCGTAGTGGTGGCCGGTGTACCAGACGTCGGTGCCCATGCCGCAGTAGTCGCCCGGGACCGCGGCGGACTCGTGCGGGTCCTCGTCCCAGAAGCCGCCGCGGATCTGGCCGCCGGGGATCGTGCCCGGCTGACCCTCCGCCGGGTCGTAGTAGCAGCCGAAGTCCATGTCGGTGCGGATCGCATCGACCTGCTTCTTCAGCGACGGCTCGGCCCGCGAGACCAGCAGCAGCGCGGTGGCCAACCAGCCGTTGTCGACGCTGGAGAGGAACGGCTTGATCGTGCTGCCGTCGGTCGGGAAGGTCCGCAGCTTCGCGCCGGTCGTGGGGCTGTACCAGTTGTAGAACATGCCCGACGCCTCGTGGCGCTCCAGGCCCGCGACCGTGTGGATGGTCCGCGCCAGCCGCTCCCGGGCCTCGGCCCGGCCGATCAGCCCGACGTCGCGGGCGGCGACCGTGCTCCACAGGTAGGCGCCGATGTTGGTCGGCGAGGTGTAGCCGGCGCGGGTGTCGGCGGCGAGGCTGCCGCCGACGTTGTCGGCCGGCAGGCCGGTGTGCGGGTCGACCATCGCGGCGACCGAGCGCCACGTGTCCGCGGCGTACCGCTCGAGGGTGCGGTGCGGGCCGGTGGTCGAGGTGTGAGGCGCGTCAGCGCCGAGCCTCGAGACCACCGCGGAAGCAGGTGATGCGAGCGAGACGGCCGCGACGAGCGCGACCAGGATGGTGCGCACCGAGTTGCGCATGAGGTTCTCCTGACGGGGTTGGAGTTACTTGATGCCGGTCATCGCGACGCCCTGCATGATGAAGCGCTGCAGGAGCAGGAAGACGACGAGCACCGGGATGACGACGACCACCGAGCCCGCGAGCAGCAGGCCGTACTGCGTGGCGTTCTGCCCGACCGCGTACAACGCGAGTGCGACGGGCAGCGTGAACTTGTCCTCCTCCGTGGCGACCACGAGCGGCCAGAGGAAGTTGTTCCAGGACGTGAGGAACGTCAGCACGCCGAGCGTCGCGAGCGCCGGACCGCACAGCGGCATGATCACGCGAGCGAAGATCGTCAGCTCGCCGGCACCGTCGACGCGGGCCGCCTGGATCAGCTCGTCGGGCAGGCCGAGGACGTACTGCCGCATGAGGAAGACCCCGAACGGCCCCGCGAGGAACGGCAGGATCATGCCCGGCAGCGTGTTCGTGAGGTTGAGGTTGGTGGTCAGCACGAACAGCGGCACGAACGTCACGACGCCCGGCACCATCAAGGTGCCGAGCACCAGCGCGAAGAGCACCCGCTTGCCCGGGAACTCCAGCTTGGCCAGGGCATAGCCGAGCATCGAGCAGAACACGAGGTTGCCGAGCGTCACCGCGATCGCCACGATCGCGGAGTTCATGAAGTACGTCGGGAAGTCCAGCCGGGTGAAGAGCTGGTCGTAGTTCTCCGTCGTCACGTCGTGCGGCCACCAGGTGGGCGGGACCGCGCGGACCTCGGACTCGGGCTTGAACGACGAGACGACCATCCAGACGAACGGGATGACGACCAGGACCAGGCCGAGTGCCATCACGACGTACAGCCAGCCCGGGGTGCGCAGCCCGTCGGCGCCGCGCCGCTGCTTCGGGGGTCGCGCGGTGGGGGCCACCGGGGTGGGGGTGGGGGCGTCCATGGTCTGGGTCATCGCGATCAGTCCTTGGTCCGCAGCAGGCGGAACTGGAAGAAGGTGAGCAGCACGATCGCCAGGAACAGCAGGTAGCTGGCGGCCGCGGCGTACCCGTAGTTGCCGTAGCCGAACTGGTCGTAGGTGAAGTAGGTGACCGACCGCGTCGAGTCGAGGGGGCCGCCCTTGGTCATCACGAAGGCCTCCTCGAAGAACTGGAGATAGCCGATGCCGGTGATCACCGCGCCGAACAGCAGCACGGGACGCAGCGCCGGCAGTGTGATGAAGCGGAACCGGCTCCACGCGGTCGCCCCGTCGACCTCGGCGGCCTCCACCTGCTCGCGCGGCACGGTCTGCAGACCGGCGAGGAAGATCACCATCAGCGTGCCGAAGTTGCGCCACGCCGCCATCACCACCAGTGACGGCAACGCGGTGCTGGTCGAGTCGAGCCAACCGGGGCCGTCGATCCCGACCAGGTCGAGCACGGCGTTCAGCAGGCCGCCCTCGTCACGGAGGATGTACTTCCACACCACCGAGACCGCGACGATGCTGGTCACCACCGGGAGGTAGAAGCCGACCCGGAAGAAGCCCCGCGCGCGGCTCAGCCCGTTGAGCCCCACCGCGACCGCCAGCGCGATCCCCATCGTCAGCGGGACGCCCAGCACGAGGTAGAGCAGCGTGTTGAGCGTGACCTTCCGGAACAGCGGGTCCTGGACGAGGTCGCTGTAGTTGGCGAGGCCGACGAACTCCACTGCGAACGGCTGCCGGATGTCGGTGATGCGCATGTCGGTGAAGCTCATGCCGAGGCTGGCGAGCACCGGCCCGGCCGTGAAGACCACGAAGAGCACGACGAACGGCGAGGCCAGGACCCACCCGGCCACGGCCTGGCCGCGCCGGGTGGGATCCACGTGGGCGGTGCTCATGTCAGAGTCCGGTGCCGATCGACTGCGCCTTGGACTGCATCTGCTTGACGGCGTCCTCGCCGGACATGCCGCCGCGTGACGCCTGCTCGACGAGGCTGTCGATCTCGCCGGCCACCTGCTCCCAGGTCGGGACGGACGGCGGCGCCTGGGTGTGGTCGAGCTGCTCGCCGAAGACCTGCAGCTGCGGGTCGGTGGAGAGCTTGCCGCTCTCCCAGGCCGCCTGGACGGAGGGCAGGTCGCCGACGGCGTCGTAGAACGCCTGCTGGGTGTCGGGCTCGGACAGCCACTGCACGAGCTTCCACGCACCGTCGGGGTTGTCGGAGTCGGCGAAGACCGCGAGGTCGCCACCGCCGACGAACGACGTGCCGATGCCGTCGCCGTCGGGGCTCGGCAGCGGCGCCAGGGCGTACTGGTCCTGGGTGACGCCGGCGTCCTCGACCAGGCCGGTGTGCCACGGCCCGGAGATGAAGGAGCCGATCGTGCCGTCGGCGAACCCGCTCTCCAGCTCGCCGGCGTCGAGGGTGCGGTCCATCGAGAGGCCCTCGTCGAAGTAGGAGGTGTAGTAGTCGAGCGCCTCGGCCATCTCGGGCGAGTCGATCGTGTACTCGGTGCCGTCGTCACTGGTCAGGGAGGCGCCGTCGCTCCAGGCGAACGGCAGCATCGTCTGCCACGACCCGGTCTGACCGGGCTGGAGGTTCAGGCCGTACTTCGCGCCGCCCTTGCTGACCAGGTCCTGGGCGAACTGCTTGAGCTCGTCCCAGCTGGCCGGCGGCTTGTCCCACCCGGCCTTCTTCGCGAGGTCCGTGCGGTAGTAGAGGACCCGGGTCTCGACGTACCAGGGGACGCCGTACGACGTGCCGCCGACCTCGGTCGACCCCCAGGCGCCGGGGAAGAAGTCGGCCTCGTCGACCAGGCCCTCGGGGGTGGGCATCAGCCCGCCGGCCTCGGCGAACTCACCCATCCACGTGGTGCCGATCAGGCTGACGTCCGGACCCTCGCCGGCCGCGATGGCCGTGGAGAGCTTGTCGTGGGCCGACTCCCAGGGCACCGCGGTCACCTTGACGGTGGCATCGGGGTTGTCGGCCTCGAAGTCCTTGACGAAGTCGCCGAGCATCTCGCCCTCGGTGCCCATCGCCCAGACCTCGATCGTGCCCTTCGCCTTCCCCGCGCTGATGGCGCCGCTCTGGTCCTCGCCGCCGGCGCTCTTGTCCTCGTCGCGCCCGCAGGCGGTGAGGGCGAGGCTCGCGGCGGCGAGACAGGCGATCGTGATGGTCCTGGCTCTGGCTTTCATGGGGTTTCCTTCCCGAGAGTGGTGCTGGTGCGGACCACGAGCTCGGTGGGGAGCAGCTCGTGGCGAGGTTCGGTGCGACGGCCGGAGATCAGCTCGTCGAGCAGTCGCGCCGCGGTGGCGCCGAGCTCGCGCATCGGCTGCCGGACGGTCGTGAGGCCGGCGTACCGGGCGGCCATGACGTCGTCCCAGCCGGTCAGCTTCACGCGGCCGGGGATCTCGACGCCGACCGTGCGCAGCCGGCCGATCATGCCGAGTGCGAGCTCGTCGTTGGCGCACACGAAGGCGTCCGGGAGCGCGCGGCCGAGGTAGTCGCCGACGAGCTCGGCGCCGCACTGCTCGTCGAGGTGCTCGACGTGGCGGACCTCGACCTCGGCGTCGGGGGTGAGGGCCTCCTGGACCCCGCGCAGGCGCTCGGCGACGTCGGGCGAGGTCGAGGGGTCGCCGACGAAGACCAGTCGACGGGCGCCGAGGTCCAGGAGGTGTTCGGTGAGGGCGCGGGCGCTGCGGAGGTTCTCGGCCGAGACGGAGTCGACGTCGTCGACCGGCGGACGGGCGACCAGCACGAGCGGCGTGCCGCGGGCCGCGAGGCCGGCGATCACCTCGTCGTGGACCGTGCGCCCGGAGATCACCAGCCCGTCGCACCGCTCGGCCATCGCCCGGACGGCGGCGTCGGCGTCCTCGCGGCCGCGGGTCGAGAGGATCAGCACCGAGCGGCCCAGCTCGGCGGCCACGCCCTCGTAGCCGAGGACGACCTCCGCGTAGTAGGGGCCGGAGAGGTCGGGGAACACGATGCCGTTGGCGGCGTGCCGGCGCTCGGCGAGCTGGCGGCCGAGCTGGCTGGGGACGAACTCGAGCTCGCCGGCCGCCGCGAGCACGCGGTCGCGGGTCTCGGGCCGCACGGTCGCGGACTCCCGCATCACCCGGGAGACGGTGGCGATGGAGACGCCGGCCCGGCGGGCGACGTCGCGGATCGTGGCTCGCACCGCCACACCTCCCGAGAACGTGATGTAACCGGTTTCAGAGACCGGTTTCACGACCGTGCCCCATCGGCCGGGGATGTGTCAACCCTCACACCGGCCGGTCTCGCCGCGCGAGCGCTCCGGTCCCCGCGCTGCTCCCGCCGAGCAGGATGGGGGGATGTCGACCTTCTCCGCACTCGACGCCGCCCGGACGACGTACGTCGAGGCAGCCACCGCGTTCCTCGAGCTGACGGCGCGGGTGCCGCTCGACCGGTACGCCGAGCCGGGGCTGGGCACCTGGGACCTGCGGGCGCTGATCGGGCACACGGCCCGGTCGCTGGTCACGGTCTCGACGTACCTGCAGACCCGGGCGGACGAGGTCGACGCAGCGGACGCGGCCGACTACTTCGCGCACGTCAGCAGGATCAGCCACGGCAGCGCCCGAGACGCGATCCACCAGCGCGGGATCGAGGCAGGGGTGGCGCTCGGCGACGACCCGGTGGCGTCCCTCCGGCTCGCCCAGGAGGAGGCCGAGCTGGCGCTGGACCTGCTCGAGGGCGAGGACGCCGTGGTGCAGACCGCCGGGGGCGGGATGCGCGTGAGCGACTACCTGCCGACCCGGACCTTCGAGCTCACCGTGCACAGCCTCGACATCGCCCACGCCACGGGGCTCGACTTCACCCCGCCGGCCGACGCCCTCGCCGACACGCTCGCGCTGGCGAGCGCCAGCGCCATGCGCCTGGGCCTGGGCGTCGACGTGCTGCTGGCGCTCACCGGTCGCCGGCCGCTGCCTCCCGGCACCTCGGTGGTGCCCTGACCTACAGCAGGGCCCCGGGGTCGTCGGGGACGTCGACGGCCTGCTCGTCGAGGGCCTCGACGGGGATGATCTCCATGGCGCGGGCGCTGGTGGACGCCAGCACCACCGGAGCGGGCACTCCGGCCTCGTAGGCCTCGAGCCAGCGGGAGGCGACCACGCACCACCGGTCACCGGGGTGCAGGCCCGGGAAGCCGAGCTCGGGGCGCGCGGTGGTCAGGTCGTTGCCGACCGAGCGCTGGTGGTCGAGGAACTCCGTGGTCATCACCGCGCAGACGGCGTGCAGCCCGACGTCCTCGGGCCCGCAGGTGCAGGTGCCGTCGCGGTAGAAGCCGGTCACCGGGTCGGTGCCGCAGGGCTCCAGCGGCGACCCGAACACGTTCAGCTCCACCATCAGGCCCGCTCCCCCATCAGGCCAGCGCCCAGATCCCCGGTCGCCCCTTGGTCATCGCGCCCTCGGTGACCAGCGCCTGGCGGGCCCGCCGCGCGGCGTAGCGCCACCGCAGCTCGCCCTCGGGCGTCTTCTCCTGGTCGGCGTCGGTGAGCCGCTCCTCCATCCGGACCTCGAGCTCGAGGAACACCTCGTCCTGGTCCAGCTCGCCGCCGGCCTCGGACAGCACGGCGAGGATCTCGGCCTTGAAGACCTCCGGCGGGGTCCAGCGGTGGCGTACGGCGCGCGCCGGTGCCGCGGACGACGCCCGCGAGGTCGACGAGGCGGCCTTGCGGACCACCGTGCGGGGGGCGGGGGCCTTGCGCACCGTGGGCGGCGGAGGGGCCGGCGGGTTCCCGTGGATGCAGGTGGACTTCGGCAGGTCACACAGGTCGCAGTAGTCCTCGGCGCTCATCGACTCAAGCCTACCGGTCCACCGGCGAGGAATCGCCGGGTGGGGTTCGGCGAACTACGCTGGAAGAGGAACCCCGCGGCGACGACGTACGACCACGACGACGAGCCCGGGCCCGGAACGGGACACCGCATGACTGTCGAGCGAAGCACCCACTGGCGACCGACGGATGGCGACGTCGCCCCCGACCCGGTCCCGCCGGGTGAGGCCGAGGACGCCTGGGCCGAGGCCGCCCGCGGCATCCTCAAGACCGTCGCCGGCACCTACCACCGACTCATCGACCGCACGGACCTCGCGGCCCAGGTCCAGGAGGTCAGCGGCATCCACTCCAGCAAGAACCCGCACTACTGGCTGAGCCGCGTGCTCGCCCAGGTCGCGGCGGTCAACGTCGTCGAGAACGAGCCGCCCCTGACCGCGTTGGTGGTGCACCGTCAGACCGGAGCGGTCGGCGACGACTACGACGAGGTGCTGCGTCTCACCGGCGCCGACCCGATCACCGACGAGGTGGCCCGCGAGAAGCACGCCGCCGCAGCGCGCATGGACTGCTACCGGTGGGCGGGCGCGGCGATGCCCGCCAGCGGCGGTCACCCGGCGCTCTCTCCTCGGCTCGACCAGCGCATCGTCCGCGAGCGCAAGCGGGCCCGTGACGAGGCCGCCCCGACGGTGTGCCCCACGTGCTTCATGACGATCCCGCCGACCGGGGTCTGCGACAACTGCGGCTGACCGGGTCGAGCTGACGGCGGTCCCGCCCTCGACCACCGTGGCGGTCAGCTGACGTGGACGACGAACGGCGCGGTGACCACCGTGCCGTCGCCGAGGCGGAACTGCGCCCACATCCGGTAGGCGCCGGCCACCTCGAAGCGTACGTGCAGGTCGAGCTGCGGCCCGAACGTCGTACCGGGTAGCGCCATCACGGGCTGCCCGTCGCCGTCGAGGCTCTCGGCGTGGTGGTGACCGAAGCGGGTCCCGTCCTCGCGCAGAACCACCACGTGGCCCGCGGCGCCCAGGTACGGCGCGAGGTCGTCCACGGGCGCGCCCGTGGCGGCGTCGGTGAAGTCGAGCCGGAAGTCGCTCATCTCGTCGACGCGGGCCTGCCCGGTCAGCGCGATCCGGACACCGTCGACCGTCGCCTCGCGGACGTCGCCGGCCGGCAGCGGCACCGGCGGCGGCGCGTCGCCGGCCACCGTCAGCTCCTGCTCGTCGACGATGTCGGACAGCTGGCCCGCGCGGCGGACCTCGGTGTGCAGGGCGTAGGTGCCCGCGGTCGGGAACGTCGCCTCGACCGTGAACACCCCGTCCTGGTCGGTGCGGTCGGGGTGGAGGTGCGCGAACGTCCCGAGATCCGCCCGGGTGATGATCAGGTGCATCCACACCTCGTGGGTGCGCACCAGGTCGGTGACGGGGTCGCCGGTCCGGGCGTCCCGGACCGCGATCGTGATCGTGGTAGGCACTCCGGGGCGTACGTCGTCCGGCACGTCGAGCGCCACGTCGAGCCCGGCGTGGTGGGCGCTGACCGCGGCCACGTCGGCCTCCTCCAGCACGCTCATCTGCGGGCGCATCGGCATGCCCATGCCCTCCTGCCACCCGAGGACGCCGTTCATCCCGCGCTCGGCCTGGTCGGTCCGGCTCAACCACGTGAAGCCGACGCCGACGGCGATCGCGACCAGTGCGATGCCGGCCAGGTAGCCCCAGTCGGCCACCCGCCCGAGCATCGTCGAGCTGCGCGGAGGCTTGCGCAGGCGGAGCGCGTTGGTGACCACGCTGACCGAGCTCATCGCCATCGCCGCACTGGCGAGGACAGGGTCGAGCAGCAGCCCGTCCCACCAGTACAGCGCCCCGGCGGCGACCGGGACGAGCAGCACGTTGTAGGCGAATGCCCAGACCAGGCCCTGCTTGATCGTCGTGACCGTGCGCCGGGACAGCTCGATCGCCGAGACGATGCCGTGCAGGTCGCCGCCGACGAGAGTGATGTCGGAGGCCGCGATCGCGACGTCCGTGCCGGTGCCGATGGCGATCCCGAGGTCGGCCTGCGCGAGCGCGGGTGCGTCGTTGACGCCGTCGCCCACCATCGCGACCACCTGGCCGCGTCCCTGCAGCTCGGCCACGCGGCGCGCCTTGTCCGCTGGGCGTACGTCGGCCATCACGTGCTCGATCCCGACCCCGGCAGCGACCGCGGCGGCCGTCTCGGCGTTGTCACCGGTGACCATCCAGACCTCGAGGCCGAGGCCCTTCAGCGAGGCGACCGCCGCGGCCGAGGAGTCCTTGACGGTGTCCGCGACCGTGACGAGCCCCGCCAGGGTCCCGTCGACCGCCACGTGGACGCCGGCGCCGCTGAGCGCGCCCACCTGCAGTCCGTGGGCGGCCAGGTGGGCGGCATTGCCCACGACGACCGCGCGTCCGCCGATCTCGGCGACGACGCCGTGCCCGGGGACCGAGTCGAAGTGGGTCACCGTGGGCAGCACCAGCCCGCGTTCCCGGGCCCCCCGGACGACCGCCTCGCCGACCGGGTGCTCGCTGCCCACCTCGGCCGCGGCCACCAGCGCCAGCAGCTCGTCGGCGTCCCAGCCACCCAGGGTGGTGACCCCGGTGAGGTCGGGACGGCCCCGGGTGATGGTCCCGGTCTTGTCGAGCACCACCGCGCTCAGCCGGCGGGCCGTCTCCAGGGCGGCCCCGTCGCCGACCAGGATCCCCAGCTCGGCGGCCCGGCCGGTGCCGACCATCACCGCGGTGGGCGTGGCCAGGCCGAGGGCGCACGGGCAGGCGATGATCAGCACCGCGACCGTCGTACCGATCGCGTGCACCAGGCGGTCCGTCTCGGGCCCGAAGAGCATCCAGCCCGCGAACGTCGCCAGGGCCACCAGCAGCACGGCCGGGACGAACCACGCCGAGACGCGGTCGGCGAGCCGCTGCATCGGGGGCGCGCTCCCCTGGGCCTCCTCGACCAGCCGCACGATCTGGGCCAGTGTGCTGTCCGCACCGACGGCGGTCGTGCGGACCACCAGGGTGCCCGTGGTGTTGATCGTGGCCCCGATGACCTGGTCGCCGGCGACCTTGTCGACCGGCACGCTCTCACCGGTGAGCATCGACTCGTCCACGGCCGAGCGGCCCTCGGTGACCACGCCGTCGACCGGCAGCTTCTCGCCCGGCCGCACGCGCACGAGGTCGCCCACGCGGACCTCGGCGACGGGTACGTCGACCTCGAGGTCGCCGCGCAGGACCCGCGCGGTCGTCGGCGCCAGGCCGACCAGTGCCTTCACCGACGCCGCGGTGCGCTTCTTGGCCTTCAGCTCCAGCCACCGGCCCATGAGCACGAGCGCGACCACGATCAGCGCGGTCTCGAAGTAGAGGTGCAGGGGCAGCCCCCAGCGCTCGGCCGGGCCCGGCCAGAGCGTGACGAACGCGCTGTAGCCGTAGGCGACGCCCGTTCCGAGGGCGATCAGCGTGTCCATGCTGGTCGCCCCGTGCTTGGCGTTGGCCCAGGCCTGGCGGTAGATCGCGCCCCCGGCCCAGAACTGCGTGATCGTGGCCACGACCAGCAGCACCGGCATCAACCAGTCCATCGTGTCGATGCCGACCGGCACGTACATCACGGCCATCAGCGCGAGCCCGACGATCAGGGCGACCTGCCACCTGCTGCGCAGACGGGCGATCTCGACGTCGCGGCGGGCGTCGAGCTCGGCCACCGGATCGGCGGCCGGGGCCGGTGCCCCGCCCGGCGATGCCGCCGGCTCGGGGGCCGCCCGCAGCGTGCCGGCGTACCCGGCCTTCTCCACCGCGGCGGTGAGCGCCTCGGGGGCGACCAGCGCCGGGTCGTAGGTGACCGCGGCGGTCTCGGTCGCGAGGTTGACCGACGCGTCCACCACGCCGTCGACCCGGGAGAGCGCCTTCTGGACCCGTCCGACGCAGGACGCGCAGGTCATGCCCTCGATGTCGAGGGTGCTCTCGGTGGTGGCCGGCGTGGTGGTGGTCATGGCGTCAGACGAGCTCGTAGCCGGCCTCGTCGATGGCGGCGGCGATCTCGTCGTGAGTCAGCGGGCGGCTGGACTGGACGGTCACGGCGCCGGTCTCGAGCTCGACCTGGACATCGGTGACGGGCTCGAGGGCGGAGACCTCGCGGGTCACCGCTCCGACGCAGTGGCCACAGGTCATCCCGGTGACCTGGTAGGTGTGCGTGGTGGACATCAGCTTCTCCTTCGACCGGCTTCGAGTGTGGTTCACATACCCCAAGGGGGTATCAGGTACGAGGAACGTAACATACCCCCTGTGGGTATGACCAGGGCCGGTCGGCACCGCATCTGAGGCAGTCGGGGCGCCGACCTAGGGCGATCTCCCGATGTGGCGGCCCACCTCAGGCGCGCAGCCTGGCAGCACCAGGCCACCACCACCCAGGAGTACCCGATGATCGCCTCGATCTCCATCCCCGACCCGACCGCCGCTCTCATGCTCACCCACCTCCGGGTCGACGAGCTCGGCCAGACCTACGCCCCGGGGCGCGCCGGTCTCCGCCGCCGTCGCGACCGGTTCCAGCGGCACGCGCGCCTGCGCAAGCTGCTCGGCTGAGCGTCCGCCGCACCTATGCTCGAGCGCATGTCTTCCGACGAGCGGCCCGTCCCGCCGACGACCCTCGACGCGTTCTACGACCTCGTGCCGCAGGCCGAGGAGATCGACCTGCGCGACGAGCTCGATCGAGAGGAGCAGCGACGCCGCTGGCTCGACCTGCTGAGCCCGCTGCTCAGCTCCGTCGACCCGGCGGCCAGCCTCGACGAGGCCACGGACGGGGCCGCCGACGAGCCTCTCATCGGCGGCCCGGACCCCGAGGACGAGCCGTGGCAGCTCTCCGACGGCCAGGTCCTCGGCATGCTCGAGCACCTGCTGGGCGCGGAGCAGATGGACGGCCGGAACCACCTCGACTGATACCCCCTGGGGTATAGTGGCGACATGACCTCCACCGGCACCGAGCACCCCCACGGCAAGGACGTCCTCGACGCCCTCTCCCCCCTCCACCGCCAGCTGCGCCAGGCCGTGCCCGACGTCTACAAGGGCTTCGGCGAGCTGCACCGCGCGGCGTTCGCCGAGGGCGCGCTCGACACGCGCACCAAGGAGCTGATCGCGCTGGCCATCGGCGTGGTCGAGGGGTGCGACGGGTGCATCGCCTCCCACGCGCAGGCCGCGGCGAAGGCCGGAGCCAGCAAGCAGGAGGCCGCCGAGGCGATCGGGGTCACGTTCTTGATGAAGGGCGGCCCCGCCACGATCTACGGCCCGCGCGCCTACGACGCATTCTGCGAGTTCGCCGACGCCCAGGCCTGAAGCGGCCCCCAACCAGCGCGACTACCGCAACCACACCGTCGGAACACCGGCCCCCAGCCGCATCCGCGGCGGGCGTGGCGCCGAGCCACCGTGGAGGCTAGCTGCCGCGGCGGCGAAGCCGACGCGGCTGCGATAGCCGACAGGGCGGCGAAGGCGACACGCCAGACGCGGTTACCAACGGTCGTGGATGGCCGCGCGGAAGTAGGTGTCGTAGATCCGGGCGACGCCCTCGAGCACGGCCTCCGGCAGCGGGTCGACGCTGCCCGCGGCCGCGTTGGCCCGGGCCTGGTCGGCGTTGCGGGCGCCCGGGATCACCGTGGTCACGCCCGGCTGCTGCACCACCCACGCCAGCGCCGCCTGGGCGGGTGTCACGCCGAGGTCGCGCACCAGCGCGCTGAACTCCTGCGCGGCGCGCACGCCCGCCTCGAAGTCCACACCGGAGAACGTCTCGCCGACGTCGAACGCGCTGCCGTCACGGTTGTAGGTCCGGTGGTCGTCGGGCGCGAACGTCGTGTGCTCGTCGTAGCGCCCCGAGAGCAGGCCGGACGCCAGCGGCACCCGCGCGATGATCGCGACGCCCGCCTCGGCTGCCGCGGGGAGCACCCGGTCCAGCGGCTTGAGCCGGAAGGCGTTGAGGATGATCTGGATCGAGGCGACGTGCGGGCGGGCGATCGCCGACAGCGCCTGGTCGGCGGTCTCGACGCTGACGCCGTACGCCGCGATCGCACCGTCGGCGACCAGCGTGTCGAGGGCGTCGTACGTCGCATCCGCATCGATGACCGCGCCCGGGGGGCAGTGCAGCTGGACCAGGTCGAGGGTGTCGACGCCGAGGTTGCGCCGCGACCGGTCGGTCCAGGCGCGGAAGTTGTCCAGCGTGTAGTTCTCGGGCAGCTGGTCCATCCGCCGGCCCATCTTGGTCGCGACGACGATGTCCGGGTGGTCGCGCAGGAACCGCCCGATGACCTGCTCGCTACGGCCGTCGCCGTAGACGTCGGCGGTGTCGAAGAACGTCACGCCCGCGTCGACGGATGCGGCGAGCACGGCGAGTGCGTCGTCCTCGGAGACGTCACCCCAGTCCGCGCCGAGCTGCCAGGTGCCGAGACCGATGACGGAGGCTGGACGTGCGGTCCGGCCGAGGGTGCGCTGCTCCATGCTGCCGAGTCTGGCACGGGGTCCGAGCGGTCAGCCGGGGAGGTAGGACAGCACCCGCTTGGAGAACCGGTGCTTGCCCGGCACGTAGTCGTCGGTCCGCGCAGGCCGGTCCATCGCGTAGGACCGCACGGACACCGAGAAGCGCGCCGAGGGCGCCAGGCAGCTGGGGTCGACCCGGAGGACCGAGCGGCGGCGGTCCATCTTCAACGAGGCACAGCCCTGGTCGGTGATCTCCTGGCCGTGGCGGGTCCAGGAGTGGGTCTTGTAGACGGCGTACTCGGAGAACGACGGGCCGGTGATGAACAGGTCCGGCTCCCAGTCGGCGTCGGTGTCCACCCAGGCATCGATGGCGTCACCCACCTCGACCCGTCGGTCGTGCTGGATCACGATCGTGGCCTTGCGTCCCTCGGCCGGAGCGGACGTGATCGTCACCGACACCACGTCGAAGGCCTTGCCGGGCTCGACGGGGTCGACGATGGTGATCTCGGTGGCCGGTGCCGCCGCCGCCGGCGGCACCACCGCTGCGACCAGGGCGAGGGCAGCGAAGCACGAGGCGACCCGAGTTGTGCGCATGGGGCCAGTGTGCTCCCGCGCGGAAGCAGAAGACAGGAGACTTTGGTCCCATGACGTACAACGAGCAGCTCGCGGCCCGGCTGCGCGACGTTCTCGCCGGGGAGCCCGGCCTCACCGAGCGGAAGATGTTCGGAGGCCTCGCGTTCCTCGTCCACGGTCACATGGCGGTCGCGGCCAGCCGTGAGGGCGGCCTGCTGCTCCGCGCCGATCCGGACCGCACCGAGGAGCTGCTCGGCGAGCCGCACACCAACCCGTTCGTGATGCGCGACCGCGAGATGCGCGGCTGGCTGCGCGTCGAGCCGGACGGCCTCGTGGACGACGACGCGCTCGAGCGCTGGGCCGAGATCGGTGTCGGCTACGCCCGCACGCTGCCGCCCAAGTAGCCGGCCCGACGATCCCTACGAGGCGTTCGGCCGAGCGTGTGGCTGGGTGTTCGAGGCCGTCTCGTCGTCACCGGACGCGAGTGCGGCAGCCAGCGCCGAGGGCAGGTCCTGGGTGAAGCCGGGGTCGCCGTCGCCGTAGATCGCCACCACGTGCCGCAGGATCGGGAACGAGCTGCCGCCCGCGGCCTGGGTGTAGATCGGCTCGACCTCGAGCATCCGCCCGCCGAGCGGGAGGGTGAGCAGGCTGCCCAGGACGACCTTGGAGTTGCCGCCGCGCTGCAGGGTCAGGGCCTCGGAGATCGCGGTGGTCGACTCGATGTCGTTCTGGACCTGCGAGGGCGACCCGACCGATCCACCGGCCGGGAACTGCAGGAGCGTGAACTTGCCGTAGTCCGGACCCGGCTCGCTGTTGACGGACAAGAACCCGGCCAAGCGCTGGCGGTTCAGCGTGACCAGCGGGCTGCTGAGCGAGAACTGGGCCTTGCCGAAGCCGTCGGGCGACAGCGACATGTAGACCGACGGCTCGCTCGCCGCGGCACCGCCTCCCGCGCTGCCGGAGTTGAGCTGGGCGTTGGCCGCGATCGTCGGGTCGGCCGGGACCTTCCAGAAGTCGTTGCCGCTGTAGAAGTCGGCGGCGTCCGTGACGTGGTAGCGCGTCAGCAGCAGGCGCTGCACATCGAAGAGGTCCTGCGGGTAGCGCACGTGCGCCAGCAGCGACGCCGGCATCTCCGACTGCGGCTGGACGAGGTCGGGGAACGTCGCCTCCCAGGTCTTGAGCAGCGGATCGGGTGCGGCGTCCTGGTTCCACTCGTAGAGCGTCACCTTGCCGGTGTAGGCGTCGACGGTGGCCTTGACCGAGTTGTGCAGGTAGTTGACCGTGCGGTGCGGCTGCGCCACCGAGGAGCCGTTGGTGGTCAACGTGCTGCGGGTCGCGTTGTTGAGGTCGATCTGCTGGGAGTCGGGGTAGTTGCTGCTCGAGGTGTAGCCGTCCACGATCCAGGTGATGTCGCCGTCGACCACCGCCGGGTACGCCGTACCGTCCAGCGTCAGCCAGGGCGCCACCGCCGCGATCCGGGCCCGCGGGTCGCGCACGGTGAGGATCCGCGAGTCGCCGGTGACGCCCTTGCTGAGCACGATGTTGGGGTCGTGCAGCTTCACGGCGTACATCAGCTGCCGGATCGTCGAGCCGATCGGGACGCCACCACCCCCGGCGTACGTCGTGTGCGCCGCGGTGGATCCGTCGCTGCCGCCGGGGTGGTCGAACTCGACGTCGCTGCCGGCCGCGGGCTTCCCGACGATCGAGTAGCTCGGCGAGGACTGGCCGAAGTAGACCTGTGGGTGCTCGACCGGGATCTCCTGCGTCGGGGGCATTCCCGCGTTGAGGAAATCAGGCTCGGAGGTCTTGGCGTCGAACGTGTCCGAAGGCGCGGCGACCACGCCGTACCCGTGGGTGTAGACGAGGTGGCGGTTGGCCCAGCTGCCGAGGGAGACCTTGCCGACGTGCAGCTCGCGCACGGCGATCGCGACGTCGCGCGAGGAGCCGTCGAGGACGTAGCGGTCGCTGTCCAGCGTCGACTTGAACCCGTAGTAGGCCTCGAGCTGCTGCTTGACGTTGAAGGTGGGGCTGAGCCGGTTGGGGTCGAGCACCCGGATCTGGGCCCCCTGCTGCGCCTGCTGGCGCAGTGCCGCGCCGTGCAGGCGCTTCGACCCGCCGTACGACGTGGTGTCGACCGTGCCCTCGAGGCCGAATGCCGCCCGCGTCGCGGCCATGTTGCGACGGATCTCGGGCAGTGACAGCGTCGAGGCGCTCGGCTTCTCCCGGAGCCGGGCGACCACCGCGGGCCACGCCGAGCCGGCCACCATGGAGGCCACCAGGCACACGGCGACGCCCATCGCGAGCACCTTGAAGCGGCGCAGGACCACGTTGACGGCCAGCAGCACGGCGACCAGCAAGACGGCCACGATCATCACGATCTTGGCCGGCATGACCGCATGGATGTCGGTGTAGGACGCCCCGGTGACCGTGCCCCGGTTGGAGGTGACCAGCGACGCGCGGTCCAGCCAGTAGCCGGCAGCGGCCAGCACCAGGTAGGCCACGCCGTACGCCGAGAGCTGCGCGGTGACCGCGCGGGTGATGCGCGCCGGGCCGACCAGGCGCAGGCTCTCGTGGAGGACGGCCGCGACGACGGTGACGACCAGGCCCCAGACGACCGCGGTGCTGAGGAGCGTCACGACCATGCGGTGCAGCGGCAGCACCTCGACGTAGTAGGAGATGTCGCGGTGGAAGACGGGGTCGGTGGTGCCCCAGTCGGTGGCGTGGCGCCAGAGCTGCCAGGTCTGCCACTGGCCCGCGGCGCGGGAGCCCAACCGCACGCCGCACCCGACCGCGGCGACGGCGATCGTGACCCGGCACATCAACGTGTGGTGCGCGCGCAGCCGCAGCCGCCACGCCGGGGTCTCGCGGAGCTCGGGGTCGTGCGGGGGCAGCGAGCGTCCGCGGAACGCCCACCAGGCAGCGAGCCCGCCCGCGAGGGCGCCGACAGCGCCGAACAGCACGAACAGCAGGATCTGGGTGCGCAAGATCGTCGAGTAGACGCTCCCGGCGCCCACCGAGGCGAACCACCACCGGTTGGTCTCGACGTTGACCACGACCCGGACCAGCACGACCGCGGCCACCAGGACCAGGGCGACCACGAGGAGGCGCCTGCCCCACCGCACGAGGCGGTCGGTCAGGGCTGCGAACTCCGGGACGTCCTCGGACGACTCCACATCAGGCACGAACGGCCACACTAGGCCCGGTCTCTGAAGGTTTCCTAAGCGAACGGGCGCCCGGCCCGTTGGCCCGGGCCGGGGTCCCGGGCCGGTCCGGGACCCCGGCCCGGCAAGGTTCAGGCACAGCTGACGCAGGTCGTCGCCGTCGGCCGCACCTCGAGGCGCTCCTCCGGGATCGGCCGGCCGCAGACCGCGCACCGGCCGTAGGTGCCCTCCGAGAGCCGGACCAGCGCCGCCTCGACCTCGGCGAGGTGCTGCTCGGCCTGGCGCACCAGCGCCCCCACCTGCTCGCGCTCGAACGCGATCGTGGCACCTTCCGGGTCGTGCTCGTCGTCGGCGTTGGTGTCGCGGGAGGCATCGACGAAGCCGCGGTAGTCACCCCGCAGCGCGGCGAGTCGCGCCGTCGTACGCCGCTGCTCCGCCTCCAGGCGCTCGCGCGGGCCGCTCACGCGCGCTCCAGGAGCACGAGCACCTCGTAGTGAGCGGTGTTCGGGAACATGTCGAGCAGCTGCCCGCGGACCGGCCGCAGGCCCGGCATCGTGTCCAGGTCGCGGGCGAGCGTCTGGGCGTTGCAGCTGGAGTAGAGGACGTGCCGCACCCCCGAGGCGTCGAGCCAGCCGGACAGCTCGGGCCCGATGCCGCGGCGCGGCGGGTTCACCACGACCAGGTCGGGGGCGGCCGGCTGGCTCGCGGCGTACGCCGTCGCGTCGCCGGCCTCGAAGCGCACCCCCTCCAGACCTGCCTCGTCGCGAGTCCGCTCGGCGCTGGCGACCGCCTCGGTGCTGATCTCGATGCCGGTGACCGCCCGCTCGGGCCGGGCCAGGGCGAGCGCGAACCCGCCCACCCCGCAGTAGAGGTCCCACACGGTGCCCGGGCCGACCTCGTCGGCCCACGCACGCGCCCGCCGGTAGAGCTCGGCCGCCATCGCGGTGTTGGTCTGGAAGAAGCTCTGCGGACGCAGGTGCAGCGCCAGCCCGTCGACCCGCATGAGCAGGGACTCCTGCTCGGTGAGCACGATCTCGCGCTCACCCTCGAGCACGGCCTTGTGCTCCGGCTGGAGATTCACCGACACGACGACGGCCGGCAGCCGCTCGACCAGCACCGGCAGGTGCTTGCGGATCCGCGCCACGGGCTCCTGGGACCGCAGCACGAACCGGACCATCAGCTCGCCGTCCGGCGACTCGGTCACCAGCAGGTACTTCAGCTCCCCGCGCCGGGCCCCGACGTCGTACGGCGTGAGCCCGGCGTGGGTCACGAACGCCGCGAGCTCGGGAAGCGCGGCCTGGATCCCCGGGGTGTGCAGCGGGCAGTCGCGCAGGTCGACGCCCGCGCCGGCCGGGTTGAGGATGCCGAGCGTCGGCTCCTCGACGGTGCCGCTGACCACCATCTTCGCCTTGTTGCGGATGCCGAGCTGAGCGCTGGCGACCGGCGGGAGCCAGGTCGGGGCGTGCCCGGCCAGCAGGTCCTCGACCAGGTGCTGCTTGGTGGCGAGCTGGTCGGCGTACGCCGTGTCGAGCCACGTGCACGAGCGGCACCGACCGGCGTCGAAGTGGGAGCAGAGCATGACCCTCCCAGGCTACGGGGCGGCGCGGATCACCCGGGCGGTCCGGACCGGCCCGCGGTTCTCGGCGCTCTGGTTGGTCGAACGTTCGACCGTGGTCTGGTGCCGATGGGTATCGGGGCGTGGCGGTGCCGGGCGATCACGCACGGCCCGACCTGTGATCGCGGTACATCGGGGCCGGCTCGCCGTAGCGCACCCGGCGCACGGCCCCGGGCAGCGCGTCGGCCAGGAGCTCGGCGGCCGCCGCCGAGCACCCGACGGTGAACTCGATCTCCTCGTCGACCTCGCACGCCACGCACCACGCCCGGTCCGCGGGCCACACCAGGTGCGGCTCCTGGAAGTGGCCTTCCGCAGAGCCGTGCCACGCCAGGGCCGGCGCGTCGCGGAGCGCGTCGATCCGCCCGGTGAACAGCAGCATCATGCGGTACGGGATCGGCACGCGGGGCGCCTCGGGGAGCGGCGCCCCGCTCGCCCAGCCCTCCCAGACGGCGGCGTACCCGGCGTCGGGGGTCGTCGTGCAGCGCCCCAGCACGGCCAGGGCGGTGCGCAGGGCCGGGGCCTCGGCGGCTGTGCTCGCGTCGTGGCCCGCGGCGAGCAGGACCCGCACGTAGACCTCGAAGCCGGGCGGGCCGTAGCGGACCAGCACCGACCAGTCGACCCCGCCGGCCTCGTCGCCCAGCAGCCACCGCGCCGCCGCCGCGTCCGGGGCCGGTTCGATCCGCGTCATGGCTCCAGTCTGGGCCACCGACGATGGGCCACCCACGATGGGCCACCCACGATGGGCGGAGCGCGGACGACGCTACGAGGCGTCGGGGTCGCCCACCCGGCTCATCACCGGGGACGCGAGCACGCCGTGCAGGAGCACCGAGGCCACGACGGTGAACGACACCGTCGACCACAGCCAGTCCGAGCCGAGCTCGGTGGCCTCGCCGGCGGCGTACGCCAGGTAGTAGATCGAGCCGATGCCGCGGACCCCGAAGAACGCCGCCGCCCAGCGCTGACCCGGGGTCAGCGGTGGCTTCTCCCGATCGGCGCGCACCGCGAGCCCGACCCAGCCGGCCACCGGCCGGATCACCAGCAGCAGCGTCAGCCCGATCGCGACCCCGCGCCAGTCCAGGCCGCCCAGCAGCCCCCGGCTCAGTGCGATCCCGAGCACCAGCAGCACGAACAGGGTCAGCAGTCGCTCGAGGCGCTCGGCGACCTCGTGCATCGCCGCGTGGTAGTCGTGGGATCGCTCCGCGGAGCGGAACGTCATCGCGCAGACGAACACCGACAAGAATCCGTAGCCGCCGACGACGTCACCGATCCCGTACGCCGTGACGAGCGCCGCCAGCGCGAGCAGCGACTCGCCCCGCTCGGCCACGCGCAGCGAGCGGCTCGCGGAGCGGAACGCGACCCACGACAGCACCCGGCCGACCGCGATGCCGACGACCACGCCGATCAGGACCTTCGCGACCAGGTAGAACCCCACCCACTCCAGCGCCCAGCCGGACACCCCGCCCTCGGTGGCGAGCAGGATCGCGGCGTACACGAACGGGAACGCGAGACCGTCGTTGAGCCCGGCCTCGGAGGTGAGCGTGAAGCGCAGCTCGTCGGACTCGTCGACCTCCCGGTCGCCCGTCTGGGGGCCGGCGACCTGGACGTCGGAGGCGAGCACCGGGTCGGTCGGCGCCAGGACCGCCCCCAGGAGCAGCGCCGCCGCGGGCGCGATGCCCGCGCCCCACGCGAGCAGCGCGACCGAGCCGATGCACAACGGCATCGTGATCCCCAGCAGGCGCCAGGTCGTGCCCCAGCGGGCCCAGGAGGACCGGACCCGCGGGTTGAGCGGTCGGTCGAGGGCCAGGCCGACACCCATCAGCGCCACCAGGACGGCCAGCTCCGTGACGTGCTCGATCGTGGCGCGGTTGGCCTGTGGGTCCAGCGGCATGCCGTCGGGGAGCGGTGTCAGCCCGATGCCGATGCCGACGGCCACCAGCACCATCGGGGCAGAGATCGCCCACCGGTCCAGGAGCTCCGGCAGGACGATCGCCAGGAGCAGGCTGACCCCGGCGACGACGTACACGAGGTCAGCGGTCACGTCGGGCAGTACCCCACCAGCCGCCGCTCATCCACCCGGACCCACGCCGACTCGGCACAGTCTGAGGCGGTGGATTCAAGCCGCGCCGACTCGGCACTCAGGTTCAGGCGGGTTGCCAGAGCTCGACCCGGTTGCCCTCGGGGTCGGTGACCCAGCCGAACCGCCCGACACCCTCGAAGTCCTGGACCTCCTCGGACACGTCCGCACCCGCCGCACGCAGCTGGTCGAGCATCGCGTCCAGGTCGCGGACCCGGAAGTTCAGCATGGTCTGCTGGGTGCGCTGCCCGAAGTAGTCGGTCTCCGCCTCGAACGCCGAGAACACCGTCGGTCCCGCAGCCGGCTGCCACAGGCCGTGGTCGTCGGTGTCGAGGCCCAGGCAGTCGCGGTACCACGCGATCAGCGCCGTGGAGTCCTGCGCACGGAGGAAGTACCCACCGATTCCCAGCACACGTTCCATGGCGTCAGCCTGCCAGCAGGGTCGACGTCCTCCCCCCGGATCCGCGGATCCGGGGGAGGACCCGGGAGATTTGTTCCGCGGACCCGTATCCCCGGCGCCGACGCCGACGATCTACCGGTTGAGTGCGCTGAACCGCAGCGCCCACCGGGAGGACGACACCGTGAGCACCTACTACTCGCACCGCCGTGGCGTGGCCGCCGTGGCCGCGGGCCTGGCAGCGATCGCCGCGCCGCTCGCGCTCGGCAGCCCGAGCTCGGCCCAGACAAGCCGGGACAGCGACGGCGACGGCATGCCCAACCGCTGGGAGATCGCCCACCACCTCGATGCGCACCGGGCCAACGCCCGCGGAGACGCCGACCACGACGGGCTGCGAAACATCGGTGAGTTCCGCCGCGGCCTGGATCCCCGCAACCAGGACACCGACGGCGACGGCGACGACGACGGGGACGAGGTCAACGACGGCTCCGCCACTACGGACCCGGCGGTGGCCGACACCGACGGCGACGGGACTCCCGACGGGGACGAGGACGCGGACTCCGACGGCGTGGCCAACGAGGACGAGGACGACGCCACCGAGTCGTGCGTGGCCGACGACCGGGACGCGGACTCCGACGGCGTCGACAACGAGGACGAGAACGAGGACGGCACGGACCCGGCGGACGCGGACTCCGACGACGACGGGGTCGCCGACGGCAACGAGGACTCCGACTCCGATGGGGTGGACGACGAGGGCGCCGACGACAGCGCGCACGACGCCTGCTCGACCTCCGACGAGGGCGAGGACAGCGACGACGACGGCGCCAACGGCAGCAACAACGGTGGCGACAACGGTGGCGCCGGCGGCCGCACCGTGTGGTACGCCGTTGCGTGACCACTGCACCGGCTCGGGTGGACGCACAATGTGACCCCGTGGACTTCCAGGACCTGCTGCACGATGCACGGCTCGGCGAAGGCACCGCCTTCGCCGAGCTGTGGGCGCGCCATGCGGGCCGGGTGGCGGCGTTCGTGCGGTTCCGCGGCGGCGTCGACGTCGACGAGATCACCAGCGACGTGTTCGTGGCAGCGTTCGGCGGCATCGACAGGTTCGACGGCGACGAGGCCGGCTTCGCCGCCCTGCTCCTGACCATCGCCCGGCGACGGGTCGTCGACGAGCGGCGACAGCGGTCCCGCCGAGTGCCGCTCACGTCGTGGCGGGCCGAGGACGACGTCCGCGCGGTGCCCAGCGTCGAGGACGACGTCGTGGACCGAGCAGCCGCCGACGACCTCGCGGCCCACCTCGACCGGTTGACCCCCGACCAGCGCGAGGTCGTCACGCTCCGCCTGCTCGCGGACCTCTCGCTCGAGCAGACCGCCCACGTGATGGGCAAACGGGTCGGCACCGTGAAGTCGCTCCAGCGGCGGGCCCTGGACGCGCTGCGGCGCTCCCTGGACGCAGATCCGCGCACGACCACTCTCGACAGCAAGGCGACCTGATGACGACGCTCCTGACCGACGAGCAGGCTGAGGCACTCCTCGCCGCCGCCCGCGGCTCCGGGCTGCCCCCGCAGGCTGAGCTCCGCCCGCTCACCGACGCACTGGCCTCGCACCGCGCGGCGCTCACCGCCGCCCCTCTCCCCCAGGCATCTCCCGCCCTCCAGACGTGGCTGACCACCGGCACCGGCGTCCCGTCGGCCACGCCCGCCTGGTGGCGCCGCGCGCTGCAGGCGCTCGCCGGGCTCGGCCTCGGCGTCCAGGTCGCGATCGGGACCGGCGCAGCGGTCGCCGCCGGACTCGGCATCGCCCACCACCAGCACCTCCTGCCGGGCACCGGCGAGCAGGAGCAGCCTCCGGCGCCGCGTGACCGGGCCCCTGCCTCCGGCACGCCCACCGGCGGCGCCTCCCCCGACACTCCCGTGGGCACGTCCCCCGTCGTGCCCACGGGAGTCCCTTCCGGCGCCGGCGGGGCGTCCCCGGGCGGCCCGGCCCAGCCGGGCACCGGCGCACCCGGCGGGAACGTCGATCACGGCGAGGGACCCGGCGAAGGCCCCGGCGACGGTCCGTCGGGGGACGACGGCGGCACCGAGCCCGGTGACCACTCCGGCGGGACCGACGACCCCGGTGCCGACGACTCAGGCGCCGACGACCCCGGTGCCGAGGACTCAGGTACCGAGGACCAAGGCACCGACGACCCCGGCGACGACTCAGGCAGCGACGAGACGACGGGTCCCTCGCAGGGGGCTACCGACGAGCCGTCGCAGGAGCCCACGGAGTCCGAGGGCGCGAGCGACCCGGACGCCCCGGACCAGCCCGAGGGCCCTGATCAGGCCGGACGGGCCGCGAGCTTGCGGAGCTGAGGCACCAGGTTGCGGCGGTTGGTCTCGGCCAGCCACCCGTTCGGCAGCGAGAGCCGGACGACCTTGTGCCAGGCGCTGGCGACCTGGCGGACCATCGGGCGCGCGTTGTAGGCCAGGCCGTGCTTCGCGAACACCTCCCGCACCCGGGGTGCGATCTCGGCGTACCGGTTGCTCGGCAGGTCGGGGAAGATGTGGTGCTCGATCTGGTGGGAGAGGTTGCCGGTCATCAGGTGCAGCGCCGGCGAGCCGGAGATGTTCGCGGAGCCGAGCATCTGGCGCAGGTACCACTGTCCGCGGGACTCGTCGACGTCGAGCTCGGCCTGCTCGAAGGTCTGCACACCCTCGGGGAAGTGGCCGCACATGATCACCGAGTGGCTCCACAGGTTGCGCACCAGGTTGGCGGTCGCGTTGGCGGCCAGGGTGTTGCGCCAGCCGCGGCCCGAGAGCGCGGGGTAGAGCACGAAGTCCTTGGTCAGCTGGCGGCCCGCCTTCGCGAGCGCCACCTTCACCTCGGCCTTCTTCTCCGGCGACATGTTGCGCTTGTCGCGGATGTGGTCACCCAGGTCGAGGTCGAACATCGCGATGCCGTACTCGAAGATGCAGGCGGTGACGAAGTTCCAGAACGGCTGGACCAGGTGGCGCGGCTGCCACTCCTGCGCCTCGTCGACGCGCATGATGCCGTAGCCGAGGTCGTTGTCCATGCCGACGATGTTCGTGAACGTGTGGTGGGTGACGTTGTGGGCGCGCTTCCATTGGGCGGCCGGCGTGACGTGGTCCCACTCCCAGGTGCTGGAGTGGATCTTGGGGTCGCGCATCCAGTCCCACTGACCGTGCAGGACGTTGTGCCCGATCTCCATGTTGTCGAGGATCTTGGCGACGGTCAGGCCTGCGGTGCCGAGGACCCACGCCGCGGGACGGCGGCTGCGCAGCAGCACGACGCGGCTGCCGATCTCGAGCATGCGCTGAGCTCGGACGACGCGGCGGATGTACGTCGCGTCCCGCTCACCGCGGCTGTCGAGGACGTCCTGCCGGATCGCGTCGAGCTCCGCACCGAGCTGGTCGACCTGCTGCGAGGTCAGCCCGCCGGGTGCCGTGCTGGGCTCCGTCTGGGTTGCCGTCATGGTCATCAGTGTGCCTTGCGGATGCGCGACACGCCCAGGCTCCGGTCAGCCTCCGGGCGTGGTGACGTACGCCGAGCGCGCGGCCGGCCCCCGGCCGACAGCGTTCTCGGCGCGCACCAAGAGCCGCACCCGGGTGCCGGCGGGAAGCCGTGAGATCGTCGCGCGGTGCCTGCCCGGGCCCACCGTGAGCGTCCGGCCGGCACACACCAGGCGGTAGCCGGTCAGCGCGCTGCCGTTGGCTGCGGCCGCGCGCCACGTGACGGTGACGCCACGGCGAACGGCCGACGCCGAGACCGCGCGCGGTCGACCGGGAACCCCGGCCGGGACGACCGCCGGGGCCGAGACGACCGGGGAGACGCCGTCGGCGCCCAGCGCCCGCACCGCGTAGCGGTACGCCGTGCCGTTCACGACCGCGTCGTCGGTGTAGGACCGGACGTGCGGGCCCACCCGGGTGGACACGCCACCGGGCTCGCGGGTGACCTCGAAGCCGGTCAGGTCCGCCGAGGTGGCGGGGAGTCGCCAGGTGACCGTCGCGCTGCCGTTGCCGGGCTGGGCCACGACGTCCCGCGGCTGCGGAGGCTGGGTGGGATCGATGGTGATCGCGGTGACCTGGCCGTCGAGCTGCAGCGGCAGGGTGGTCCCGGTGGCGTCGGCGACCGGGTCCGCGCCCTGGCTGGGCCGGTAGACCCGCAGGCGGCGGTCGTCGCCCAGCCGCAGCGTCACGTTCGCGGGCGCCACGGCCAGCCGCTGCTGGTTCACCGGGTCCCACACCGACGCGTCGCGCCACAGCAGCAGCACGAACCGGCCGTCCCGCTTCTGGGTGAGCAGGTAGTGCGCGTCCGCCGGCAGGCCGTCGGCGGTCACGGCGAGCGACCCGGGGGTGAACGAGGGCCCGGGGTCGGCGAGGAGCCCGAGCAGGTTCTGCATCGCGGTGTAGGCCGGCTTCGGCGACCAGTCGCGCCGCATCAGGCCGAAGTGTGCCTCGGGGTCGACGGCGCCCGGATCGTCGAACTCGTCGACGAGCTCGTAGCTGTAGACCCGCTGCTCGCCACGCAGGACGTGCTCGAGCAGCAGCCGCGGCAGGTAGACGCCGCCCACGTCCTCGGGGACCGGCCGGTGGCCGTTCGTGGTGTGGACCGCGTTGTGGTAGCCGGCCTCGGTGGTGATCAGGGGCTTGCCCGTCACCAGCTGGCGCACCGCCTGGCTGATCTGGGTGATCAGGTTCGACGGCGGGTACCCGCCGGGGTAGATGTGGGCGTTCGCCACGTCGGCGTACGGCGTCAGGTCGCCCGTCTGGCTGTAGTTGCGCCCGAACGCCAGCGCGGGCGCGAGCACCGGCAGGTGGGCGGTCGCCGGCTCGGCCTTGGCCGCGGTGTAGAGCTGCCGCTGCCAGGTGGTCATCGCGCTGACCCAGTCCGTGCCGCCCCCGAACAGGTCCCACTCGTTGACCCCCTCGAGGCTCTCGACGGCACCTGCCGGGAGCTTGTCCGCCACGGTCCGCACGTAGTCCGCGGGCGTGCCGGGCCGGTCGGGCCGGCCCATGATCAGGTCGAAGCGCACCCCGGCGTCGCGGGCGACGGTCCGGATCGCGTCGTACTCCCGCGGCGCGTCCAGGAACAGGTCGTCGCGCACGTGCCGCACCCCGAGGCCCGAGAGAGCACGCGCGACGGCGTCGTAGTCGCGGTAGGGGGTGTCGAGGAAGTTCAGGTGGATGCCGACGCCGTAGCTGTCGACGATCGAGTCGGCAGGGACGGCGCTCAGCTCGCGGATCGCGGCCCGAGGCTCGGCCGGGGCGCCCGAGCGGGCCGCGCTCGCCGGGGTGGGCGCGAACGCGACCAGGGTCACGGCGAGGGCTCCCACGAGCGCGCCGGCGAGGGCCGGCGACGCCGGTCTAGTCCACATGGGCACTGATGCTAGACGGACTTGGAGCCCCGACGTGACGCGTCGCCACCCATTGGATACCGGTGGTACGGACCGCTGGAGACCGGGCCATAACGCGATCCGCTCCCCCTCGTTGGACCCGAACGTCTCGGTGACCAGTGGGAGACAAAGGGGGACCCGTCGTGGCGGGCACAGGCAGGTTCGACTACCTCGACGGGATCCGCGCGGTCGCGATCTCGGCCGTCCTCGCCCTGCACTGGTTCAGCTGGTACGTCCCGCTCTTCCACGGCGGCTCGGTCGGCGTCGACGTGTTCTTCGTGCTCAGCGGCTTCATCATCACCACGATGCTGTGGCGCACCCCGCTCACCGGCGGCTGGGCCCGCGGGTGGGCGTCGTTCCTGCGCCGGCGGGTGCTGCGGCTCTACCCCGCCCTGGCCGGGCTGGTGGTGGGCGGCGTGCTGCTGTACGCCGTCGTCCCCAGCGCCCCCGACGGTCCGGTCGAGGTGGCGGGTCACGGCGTCCTCGCGCTGACCCAGGCCTCGTCGGTCTGGGCGGCGGGCCAGCACGGGAGCCTGTGGCTGCCCGGGCTGGAGCCGTTCGGACAGACCTGGTCGCTGGCGGTCGAGTGGTACTTCTACCTGCTCTGGCCGCTGGGCGTGCTGGTCGCGCGCTCGCGTGGGTGGTCGGCGGTCCGGCTGGGCCGCGCCGCCCTGGTGCTGGCGGCCGCGGCGTACGTGCTGTCGCTGCCACTCGGGACGTTCGCCTTCTACTTCGGGCCGTCGGCGCGCTCGGCCGAGCTGCTGGTGGGTGCCGCGCTCGCGCTGCGCTTCGCCGCACACGGCCAGCCCGCGGATCGGGCCCGACACGGCACGCTCGCCGCCGCGGTCGCGCTCGGGGCGGTGACGGCGTACGCCGTGCTCGGGCGCGACGGCCACGACCTGCTCTACCGCTACGTCGGCGTGCCGGTGGCGGTGCTCGCGACGGTGGTGCTCATCCACACCGGCTACGCCTCACAGACGGGGCCGGTGCACCGGCTGCTCGCGCACCCGTGGCTGGCCGCGGTGGGGCGGCACAGTTACAGCCTGTACCTGTGGCACATCGTGCCGTTCCTGCTGCTGCAGGACGCCGCGCTGCCCAAGCCGGTGCTCGGTCTCGTCGCGGTGACTGCGGCGGTCGTGCTCACCGTGCTGAGCTACCGCCTGCTCGAGCGCCCCTTCCTGCACCCCCGCAGCGACGTGCTGCGGCCCGCTCGGGCCGAGCCGCTCAGCCCGAGCTCAGCACGCCCCGCTTCACCAGCTCGGTGAGCAGGTCGTCGGCGGAGGTCGAGGACGGGTTGAGGCCGATCCGGCGGGCGACCGCCCGCCGCTGCGCGGAGTCCACCGCGCCGGCGGCGTCGAGGTCGGCCAGGAACCGCTCGAACGGCCGGTCCCGGACGTCGACGACCTCGCCCGGCACCCAGTCGAGGACGTCGGCGGGATGGAGCGCGCGGGAGTACGACGCACGGTCGGGCACCAGGAACGCCAGCGGGCGGTCGAGCAGCAGGTAGTCGACCCACACGCTCGAGTAGTCGGTCACCAGGCCGGCCGAGGCCCCGAGCAGCGCGTAGAGGCTCACCCCGGCGCGCACGAGGTCGTCCTCGTCGACGGTCACCACACCCGGCCAGCGGCGCCGGTCGGCGTCCATCGGGTGCGGCTTCACGACCAGCGCGATGCCGCGGGCGGCCAGGCCGTCGCGCAGCGCCGCGAGCTCGGCGCGCCCCTCCTCGGCGGGTACGCCGTCCCCGTGCACCCGCATCGCGCCGACCGCACGGGCCTGGCGGAACGTCGGCATCCACACCACGAACGGGCCGGCGATGCTCAGCCGGGCGAGCCGGGCGGGGTCGACCGGCTGGCCGAGCTGGTCGGTGCGCGGGTTGCCCGTCAGCAGCACGCGCTCGGCGGGCACCTCGAACCCCTCGGCCTGCCAGGGTGACCACAGCGAGGTGCTGCCGACGAAGTAGGTGCTGGCGATCAGCGCGCCGACGCCCTTGTCGGGGCGGATGTCCTTGGGGCCGTCGCCGTGCCAGAGGTTCACGATCGGCTTGCGTGCGCACGGCCGCGGCGAGCCGTAGAGCCCGTGGGTGAACAGCACCGCCTCGGCCCGCAGGTAGGCCCACAGCCCGCGCAGGCTGGCCTTCGGCACCAGCACCAGGCCCCGGTCCGCCAACGCGCGCACCTCGTCGGGCACGGGGCCCCGGTCGCGCAGCCACACCACCCGGCCGCGGTAGCGGCGGACGAGCGCCCGCGCGACCTCGACACCGTTGCCCTCGGTGGCGGGATAGACCGACAGCACCACCGACCGCGAGGTGGGCACCACCCGCGACAGCACGCCCAGGGAGAGGCGCAGGGTGCCGAGCACGACGGAGAGAGCGACGTTCCTCATCGGGCGGCCAGCTCCGGCTCGGCGACCGGCACGGCATCCGGGAAGCGTGCGACGGTCGCGGTGACCAGCCAGCCGAGCACGCCGCCGACCGCGTGCCCGATCCCCCACGCCGCCGCCACCCACACCGTGCCGTGCGGCGCCAGCGCCACGGCCAGCACCAGCATCACCGCGGTGCTGACGAGCTGCACGAGGATCATCGCGAGCAGGTTGCTGGCCAACCGCAGCCGCATCGCCGACCAGTAGTTGAACGCCGCCCCGACCGTGGCCAGCGAGAGCACCCGGAGCGTGGCGGTGCCGGAGTCGACGTAGTGCGCCCCGAAGATCTGCAGGAAGTACGGCGCGGCCACGACCATCGCCAGGCAGCCCGCTGCCGAGCAGGCGAGCAGGGTGAGCCCGCCCTTGCGGACCACCCGGTGCCGGCCGGTGGTGGCGCGCTCGCTCTCGGCGTACGCCGAGTTGGCCACCGCGAGCACGACCGCGTGCAGCAGCGTGACGACCTGGAAGCTGATGAAGTACGCCCCGCCCTGCTGGGCGCCCAGCGCGTTGATGACGATCAGGGGGAAGACCAGCAGCGGCAGCACGGTGAGCACATAGGTGACGTAGCCGGCCATGGCGAAGCGACGGGTGGCCAGCAGCTCCGGCGACGGGCGCAGCGAGCGGGTGCCGGGCAGGTGTCGCAGGATCGCCCACACGCTCGCGGCCGCGCAGCACGCGATCGCGCCCCCGACCGAGCCGTAGAGGCCCAGCGCGCCGGCCCCGGCGAGCAGGAACGGCAGCACGCACTTGAGCAGGCTCATCAGGACGCCGTTGAGCTGCAGGTAGGACCAGACCCGGTTGATGCCGAGGAAGACGCTGTCGGACAGCACGTTGAGCGCGGTGGCCGCCACCAGCACGCTGAAGACCGCGATCGCGGCCGGCGAGTCGAGCACGTCCGCCAGCCGCGGCGAGGTCCACGGCAGCAGCAACGCGTAGAGCAGCGCGAACGCGCCGCCGGCGACGCTCACCACCAGCGCCGCCGAGAGCACGTCCGCGGCCTTGCGGGTGCTCTGCGGCAGCG
Source organism: Nocardia sp. 149-1B (assembly GCF_057747975.1). Classification (NCBI taxonomy): domain Bacteria; kingdom Bacillati; phylum Actinomycetota; class Actinomycetes; order Mycobacteriales; family Nocardiaceae; genus Nocardia; species Nocardia sp. 149-1B. Next base: position 863,295 of record NZ_CM173233.1, on the reverse strand, counting down.
TGCGCAGCAGCGCGATGTTCAGGCCCAGCTGGGCGAACAGGCCCAGGGAGTCGCCGGCTGCGACCAGCGAACCGGCCAGGCCGACGTCGGCGGGGTGGGCCAGGCGTGCGGCGATCACCCAGAACACCGCTCCCCCGCCGGCCATCAGCAGCGTGGTGGCGAACATCAGCGCGGAGTTCATCAGCAGCGGGTCCTGGCGGACCGCGCGCACCTTGGCGACGACGGGATGGGTCATCGGTAGATCCGGGCGTCCGGCCCGCTGTAGACGAGGTCGAGGTGGTCGTCGAGGTCGTGGAGCGGGTAGGTGTAGGTGAGCAGGTCGCCGGTGTAGAAGATCGTCGAGACGCCGCGGTCCATGATCTGGCTGTCGACGAACACGTAGGCGTCCTTGGACAGCAGCGTCGGGTAGAGCCGGTCGGCCACGGGCGCGCGGTTGTCGCTGAGCGCGAGCAGGCGCACGTTGACGTTGCGGTTGGCGATGATGCGCTCGTTGGTGCGGTCGGCGTGGTCGACCGCCCCGAGCCAGTCGATCGCCTGCATCTCGGGATCGGAGACGAAGAATCGGTCGTAGTAGACCCCGGACGCCGCGAGCGCCATCCGCTGCTGCTGGCCGCCGAGCGCGACCGAGAGCACCCCGGCGAGCACCAGGAACAGCGCGACGGGGACCGCCGCGGCGAGCACCGTCGAGAGCCGCGGCGCCCGGGCGGCCAACGGTCGCAGCGCGACCGCGAGGCCCATGGCCAGCATCGGCGCCACCACGAGCAGCGTCTGCTGGAAGGCGCGCAGCACGCCGTAGTCGACCGACAGGTTGGGCACCACCACGATCAGGCCGAGCGCGGCTACCGTCCCCGCGGAGAGGTAGGTGAGCTCGCGCGAGAGGCCCTCGGCACCGTCGGCCCGGCGCCGCAGCCGCCGGCGCACCAGCCACAGCACGCCGAGCAGCAGGAACACCTGCATCAGCACCGCGGCGCCGAACCGCAGCGCGTTGGCGACCGGGTCGGCGCCGTCGTCGTGCAGCTGCGGGGAGAGCTCGGCCGGGCCGGGGTGGGCCACCACCCGCTGGTCGGCGGGGATCTCGGCGTCGCGGTAGGCGACGGTGTCCTTGACGAACAGGTCCATCCGCTCGCGCGGCGTCGTCTGGTCCCCGGAGAAGATCCAGTAGGACGTGTCCGAGGAGCCGGGGCCGTCCACGCCGTGGCCGGTCAGCGCGTCGACCGTCTGTCGCACCACGTCGCGAGCGTGGCCGCCGGTGTGGGTGACCGGCCCGGCCCAGGCCAGCGTGATCGCCACCAGGACGGCCACGACCAGCGGGTGCATCAGCACCAGCGGTGCGGCCGGTGGCCCGGCGGTTGTGCCCCTGCGCCGGCGTACGGCTCCGGTGAGCACCATCGCGACGAGACCCGCGACCAGCGCCATCAGCAGCACGTACGTCGTGGAGTAGTGCGACACGATCACGCCGACCCCGAGCACGACGACGAGCGCGCGGGCGCCGCGCCGGCGCCGGTCGGGCTCGGTGGCCGCGAGCAGCGCGAGCGCGAGGAAGAAGAACGCGACCTCCTGGCGCACGAGGTAGGGCATGTCGGTGGAGAACGTCGGGAACGCCATCGTCAGCACGGTGCCGCCGAGCGCGACCGTGCGAGGCACGAAGCGTCGGGCGAACAGGTAGGTCAGCACCGGCACGAGCGCGAACACCAGCTGCAGCAGCACCTTGAAGACCAGCTCGCCGGACAGCCCGGTGGCCTGCACGAGCACCGTGGGCAGGATGTTGACGCTCAGGCAGGCGTTGTAGGCGCTCGGCAGGTCGCTCATCTGCCAGTTCTGACCCTCGTTGGTGAGCCGGAACGCCAGGAACTCGGCCTGGATGTCGTGGCCGGTGATGCTCCACCCGCGCAGCGAGGTCGCCAGCAGGAGGGCCGCGGCGACCAGGCCGATCGTGCGTACGTCGCGCCCCAGCGTGCCGGCGTGGCCGAGGAGCAGCACGAGCAGGGCGCCGCCGGCCAGCAGCACCGCGACTAGCGCGACCTGGCCTCCGGCGTCGTTGTTGAGCCGCACCGCACCGAGCACCGCCGCGACCAGGGCGAGCACGCCTAGGGCCTGCGCCGGCTCGATCCGCGCCACCCAGGCCGACCGCAGTCCCCGGCGTACGGCGTCGTCGGGCAGCAGCCGCACCGAGCGCCGCCACGAAAGCAGCACGGCGTCGACCACGAACCACGCGACCGCGAGCGGCGCCGGGGCCAGCGGCCGGTCGACGCCGACGACCGGCAGGACCGTGTCGAGCAGCAGCCCGCCGAGCATCAGCGCGAGGATGCTCAGCCCGACGGCGTACATCAGCCGCGCGGCCTCGCTGTCGGCCGCGAACCGTGCCCGCCGGTGCAGCACCAGCGCGGGCAGCCCGACGAAGGTGACCAGGGCGACGGCCGGGCGGACCAGCGGCACGTCGGCGTCGAAGCCCACCAAGGCCTGGGCTGCGGCGAGCAGCAGGAGCGCCAGCGCCGGGCGGTGCCACCGGCGGTGCCACCGGCGGGGCGGCCGGGTGACCGGCTCCGCGAGGTGGGCCGGTGCGGTGTCCTCACGGGTCTCGTCCGGCAGGATCGACAGCGTCACGTCGCCACCTCGCGGGTCCCCGCGGATGCCTCGGCGCGTCCCCACCGCGACAGCGGGAGGTCGGTGGCCTCGGGCCACCGGGTCTGCACCGCCTCGTGGACCACGAGCGCCGCCTCGAGCAAGGCCTGCGGCGAGCCGTGGTCCGCGGGCTCGATCGGCGGGTGCAGCCGGATGACGGGGCCGCGGGCGTCCTCCTCGGAGGTCATCACCACCAGCGGCGCACCGGCCTCGGTGGCCAGGCGGGCCGCGCCGAACGAGCCGAGCACGTCGCGGCCCAGGAACCGCAGCGGCGTGCGGCCCGGGACGTCGGAGGCGATCGCCAGCACCTCACCGCAGCGCAGCAGCTCGAGCAGACCGGCTGTGCCGGCGGCGGTCGTCACGACCTTGCCGCCGTTCGCGGAGCCGACGCGCACGTGCTGCTGGATCCACAGCGGGGCGTCGGGCTCGACCATGTAGGGGTGCACGACCATCGTGCAGGGCACCCCGGCCCGCGCGATCGACGGGAACGCGCCGTCGTAGTAGCCGTGGTGCATGAAGTTCAGCAGCACTCCTCGACCGCCGGCGCGGGCGGCGACCAGGTGCTCGATGCCCTCCACCCGCAGGCCGGTGAGCAGCCGCGGGTGCCAGCGCAGCTCGCCGCGCCGCACCTGGTAGCGCACGTAGGCACGAGCCACGGCCTCGAGGTCGGTGCCGGGACGGGCACGCTCGAGCAGGAAGCCCATCTGGGCCCGGGCGTCCTCGCGCACGCCGGCCCGCGACCACGCGACCTTCGTGCGGACGGCGACCAGCAGCGGCAGCAGCACCGTCGGGGTCGCCCGGCGGAGCACCGCCACGAATCGCTCCAGCATCCTCATCGCGCCGCCCCCCGGATCACTCGCACGGTCGTCTCCTCCTGCTGGCGCCAGTCCCAGCGCGACGGTCCGGGCCGGACGTCGCCACCGAGCACGTCGGCCAGTGCCTGCGCCAACGCCGCCGGGTCGCCCGGCGGCACCAGCCGCCCGTCCTCCCCGTCACGCACCACGAACGGGATCCCGCCGACTGCCGAACCGACCACCGGGCAGCCGCAGGCGATCGCCTCGGCCAGCGCCATGCCGAACGACTCCGACTCGGTCAACGACGGCAGCACGGTCACCCCGGCGCGGCGGTAGTGGGCCGGCAGCCGGTCGTGGTCGACGCGGCCCGACCAGTCGACGAGGTCGGCGACGCCCAGGTCGGCGGCCTGCTTCTGCAGCGCCTCGACGTCGTCGCCGTCGCCGACGACCTCGAGGCGTACGCCGGGCACCAGCTCGCGCAGCCGCGGCAGCGCGTCGACCAGCACCTGCAGGCCCTTCCAGCGCGAGGTCCGCTCGACCCGCCCGACGTACAGCACCCGGCACTCGCGGGGCGTGCCCGCGGGCGGGGGGCTGAACAGCTCGGTGTCGACGCCGGGCGGCACCAGGTGGGCGCGTCCGGTGGCGTGGGCGAGCGACGTCGGCGAGACCGCGATCAGCTCGCGGCTGCGGGAGAAGACGCGGGGCAGCACGTGGCGCTCGTAGGCACGAAGCATCGGGTCGACCGGGTGACCGCCCTTGACCAGGGAGCCGGCGTGGTAGGTCAGCACCACGGGCACCGGTGAGGTCAGGGCGGCGATGTCCGCGAGGCCGGGCACCGGCGCGTGGGCGTTGACGACGTCGATGTCGAGGCGGCGCAGCAGGCGGCGCACCTGCCACCACCACAGCGGGTTGAGGGGGGTGTTGGAGAGCGTGATCCACGAACGCAGCCGGATCACCGGGATGCCGTCATGGGCGTCGCGGCCGGCCCGGCGACCGGTGGTGACCACGGTGACGTCGTGGCCGGTGTCGCGCAGCGTGCGCGCCACCCAGGCGGCGTACTCCTCGACGCCACCGGCGTCGGGAGGGAACCGCGGGGCCAGCACCGCCACCCGGGCGCTCACCGCGATCCTCCGGGACAGTGGGCGTGCAGCTCCTCACCGGTCGAGGGCAGCCGGACCGAGACGTCGTAGGGCTTCGCGGAGCTGCCGAGGGAGCGGCTGACGCGGGCCGTGCGGCCGGGCTCGACGTCGACCGAGCCACCGGTGCGCACGCCGTCGACGTCCACGTCGTAGGCGAGCCGCTCGGTGTCGGCGAGGTGGCTGGTGACCTCGAACGTCACGCGGGCCGAGCCACCGGTCGTCCCGCACGTCACGGGCGGGCCCGATGCGGCCCGGGGGAAGAAGAGCTCGACGTACGGCTCGCGCTGGTGGCTGGCCGACAGCGCGATCTGGTGGCGGAGACCGGGAAACGCGAGTGCGGCCGCAGCCACGAGGAGCAGCGCGAGCGCCGTCACCGGCAGCACGCGCTGGTGCCAGCGCGGTGCCTCGGCTGGTGCATACCGGGTGCCCGTCACGATCGTCCTCGCGTCCCTCGTCGCGTGCTTGCTGGCTGCGCCCGAGCGCGTCGGCCCGCTCCCTCGAGGGCCGCCTGATCAACGCGGAGGTGGACAGCGGGTTACGGCAGGTGGCCGGGCGGCATACTTCGGCGCGTGACGACGTCGACGCCGCGGGTGCTGCACGTCGCCCACCAGGTGCTCCCCCACATCGGCGGCCTCGAGGCCGTGGTCGCCGCCGAGACCCACGGCCTGGTCGCGCGCGGCTGGGGAGTGGCGGTGGTGAGCAGTGCCGGCACAGTCGGACCCGGCCGGCGCACCGAGGACGGCGTGAGGACCGTGCGGGTGCGGGCGTGGAACGGGTTCGAGGAGCGTTTCGGGGTGCCGTTCCCGCTGTTCTCCCCGCGGCTGCTCCCCGCGCTGGCACGGGAGGTACGCCGGGCCGACGTCGTGCACGTCCACGACGTGCTCTACGTGTCGAGCTGGGTGGCGGCGCTGTGCTGCCTGCTGCTGCGCACGCCGTACGTCGTGCACCGCCACGTGGGGTTCGTGCACCACTCCTCGGCCCTGGTGCGGCTCGCGCAGGGGGTGGTGCTCGCGACGATGGGGCGGCTGGTGCTCGGCGGCGCACGGCGAGTGCTGCCGATCGACGCGCAGATCGCCGCGACCCTGCCCGACCCGGAGAAGGTCGTGGTGCTGGGCAACGGCGTCGACACCGAGCTCTACCACCCGGCCGACCACGCCGACCCGCGTCCCCGCCCGCGGGTGCTGTTCGTGGGGCGGTTCGTGCCCAAGAAGGGCTTCGACCTGGTTGCCGCCGCGGCCGGCGAAACCTATGACCTGGTGTTCGCCGGCGGCGAGCGGCCCCCCGGCGTGGATGACCCGCGGCTGCACTTCCTCGGCTCGGTGCCGCCCGCGCGGATGCCCGAGGTCTACCGCTCGGCCGACGCGATGGTGATCGCCTCGGTCGGCGAGTGCCCGCTGACCGTGCTCGAGGCGATGAGCAGCGGCCTGCCGGTGCTGCTGCGCGAGGACCCCGCCCTCCACTCCGCCTGGACCGCCGGTCCGGGGGTGCGGTTCGTCGACATGGAGCGCGGCGACCTGGGCGCGGAGCTGCGAGCGCTGGTGGCCGACCCCGAGGGCATGCGCCGGATGGGGGCGGAGGGCCGCGAGCACGTCCGCGGGGCGTTCTCCTGGACGGCGCACGTCGACCAGCTGGAGGCGACGTACCGGAGCGTTCTGGGCGAACGCGGCTGAAACTCATTCCTACTTCGGCGTAACCATGCTGCTGCTCCCCCGTTGGGGTGGACGTCATCGTCTCGGGGCCGACGACCATGGGGGTCGCACGCATGTCCGCACGGATGTCCCTGGCCACGCGCTACCGCATCGCGGCGATCGTGCCCTGCCACAACGAGGAGGCCGCGGTCGCCAAGGTCGTCACCGACCTGCGCGCCGCCGTGCCGGGCATGACGGTCTACGTCTACGACAACTGCAGCACCGACGCGACCGCCGACGAGGCGCTGCGTGCCGGCGCGGTCGTGTGCTCCGAGCCGCTCAAGGGCAAGGGCAACGTGGTCCGTCGCGCGTTCGCCGACATCGACGCCGATGTCTACCTGCTCATCGACGGCGACGACACCTACGACGCCGCGGCCGCGCCCGACATGATCGAGCGGCTGGTCGCCGAGAACCTCGACCAGGTGGTCGGCATCCGCCGCGGCACGGCGTACCGGACCGGTCACGAGGCCGGCAACAAGGCTCTCAACCTGATCGTCACCCGCATCTTCGGCGACTCGATGGGCGACATGCTCTCGGGCTACCGGGTCTTCTCCCGCCGGTTCGTGAAGAGCTTCCCCGCGGTGTCGCGCGAGTTCGAGATCGAGACCGAGCTGACCGTCCACTCGCTCGCGCTGCGCATCCCCTCGGCCGCGATCCCGGTCGGCTTCCGCGACCGCGCCGAGGGCTCGGAGTCCAAGCTGCGCACCTACCGCGACGGCTGGCGCATCCTCAACGTGATCCTCACCCTGACCCGCCACGAGCGGCCGATCTACTTCTTCGGGCTGCTGGCCTCGGTGCTCGCGTTCGTGTCCGGGGTGCTGGTGCTGCCGGTGATCTCGACGTACCTCGACACCGGGTTCGTGCCTCGCATGCCTACGCTCTTCGTCGCGACGTTCCTGCTGGTGATCAGCTGCCTGTCGCTGACGCTGGGGCTGATGCTCGATGGCATCCGCAAGTCCCGCCACGAGGCCAGCCGGCTCTCCTACATGCGCCACCCCGCCGTGCGCGGCACCTACGTCCGCGATCCCGAGCGCGCCCGCGAGCGCGAGCGCGACCGCCCGCGCGATCCGGCGATCCCGGTCCCCCGCGCCGGCTGATCCCTCGACGCGCCTCGGGTGGGCTGCGGGCGCTCCCCTCGGACGTCATCCGGACGGAGCAACCACTTGCTCCAGCCGCATGACGTCCCGCGCCGGCCGCGGTGCAGGATGGGCACGTGCGCGCACTGGTGAAGACAACGGCAGGCCCCGGGCTCGAGCTCATCGACGTCCCCGAGCCGGTCTGCGGTGACCGGGACGTGAAGATCCGGGTGCTGAGAGCCGGCCTGTGCGGCACCGACCTGCACCTGCTGACCTGGGACGACTGGGCCGCCTCGACGGTGAGGACGCCGATGACCATCGGCCACGAGTTCTTCGGCGAGGTCGTCGAGGTGGGCGCCGACGTCGACCACATCGAGGTCGGCGACCGGGTGTCCGGCGAGGGGCACATCGTGTGCGGGGCCTGCCGCAACTGCCGCGCCGGCCGCCGCCAGCTGTGCATCCACACGATCGGGGTCGGGGTGAACCGCGACGGCGCGTTCGCCGACTACGTGGTGATCCCCGCGACCAACGCCTGGGTCCAGCCGGCCGACCTCGACCCGGACCTGGGCGCCCTGTTCGACCCGCTCGGGAACGCCACGCACACCGCGCTCCAGTGGCCGGTGGTGGGCGAGGACGTCGTGATCACCGGCGCCGGGCCGATCGGCATCATGGCCACCGCGATCGTGCGCCACGCCGGCGCCCGGCGGATCGCGGTCACCGACCTGCGGCCCGAGCGGCTCGAGCTCGCCACGCGCGCCGGCGCCGACCTCGCCGTCGACCTGTCCCAGGGTCACGATCTCGCCTGGGCGCAGGAGCAGCTCGGCATGCTCGAGGGCTTCGACATCGGCCTGGAGATGTCCGGCGCGCCCGGGGCAGTGCGCGACATGCTGGAGAACCTCAACCACGGGGCCCGGGTCGCGATGCTGGGCCTGCCGCACTCGGCGTACGAGATCGACTGGGGGCGGGTGATCACGCACATGATCACGCTCAAGGGGATCTACGGCCGCGAGATGTTCGAGACCTGGTACCTCATGGGCTCGATGCTGGCGACCAGCCCGGCGCTGCGCGACGCCGTACAGTCCGTGATCACGTGGCGCGGCCCCGCCGAGCGCTGGGAAGAGGCGTTCGAGCACACCCGGTCCGGCACCGCCGGCAAGGCCGTCCTGGATTGGAGCTGAGATGTACGGCGACGTGAAGCAGCAGCTGGCCGACACCCTCGCGGAGATCGAGGCGGCTGGGCTCTACAAGCGCGAGCGGGAGATCACCACACCGCAGGCCGCGCACATCTCGACGACGGCCGGGGAGGCGCTGAACTTCTGCGCCAACAACTACCTCGGGTTCTCCGACCACCCCGACGTGATCGCGGCCAGCAAGGCGGCACTGGACACCTGGGGCTTCGGGATGAGCTCGGTGCGGTTCATCTGCGGCACCCAGACCCAGCACACCGAGCTGGAGCGGCGGCTCTCGGAGTTCCTGCAGACCGAGGCGACGATCCTCTACAGCTCCTGCTTCGACGCCAACGGCGGCGTCTTCGAGGTGCTGTGCGGCGAGGAGGACGCGATCGTCTCCGACGAGCTCAACCACGCCTCGATCATCGACGGCGTCCGGCTGAGCAAGGCCGCGCGCTACCGCTACAAGAACGCCGACATGGCCGACCTGCGCACCCAGCTGGTCGCCGCCCGTGAGGCGGGCGCCCGGCGGGTGCTGATCGCGACCGACGGCGTGTTCTCGATGGACGGCAGCTACGCCCCGCTCGACCAGATCTGCGACCTGGCCGACGAGTTCTCCGCGCTGGTCCTGGTCGACGACTCCCACGCCGTGGGCTTCGTGGGTCCCGGCGGCCGCGGCACCCCCGAGCTGTTCGGCGTCATGGACCGCGTCGACGTGATCACCGGGACGCTCGGCAAGGCACTCGGCGGCGCCTCGGGCGGCTACGTCGCCTCCCACCAGGAGGTGGTCGACCTGCTGCGGCAGCGCTCGCGTCCGTACCTGTTCTCCAACTCGGTCGCCCCCGGCGTCGTGGCGGGATCGCTCGAGGCGCTGCGGCTGGTGACCTCCTCCAGCGAGGCGCGCGACACCTTGCGCGACAACAGCGCGCTGTTCCGCTCGCTGATGACCGAGGCCGGCTTCGAGCTGCTGCCCGGGTCACACCCGATCACGCCGGTGATGTTCCCCGGCGAGGACGGTGCCCGGGTCGCCACGGCGATCGCCGACCACATGCTCGGCCTGGGCGTCTACGTCATCGCGTTCTCGTTCCCGGTGGTGCCGCGCGGCAAGGCGCGGATCCGGGTGCAGCTCTCGGCCGCGCACTCCGAGGCCGACGTACGCCGGTGCGTGGACGCGTTCGTCGCCGCCCGGGAGTCCGTGGGCTGACGCCCCGGGTCGGCGTCGGGCAGAAGTTCTCGGGGCAGCGTCTCAACCTTCCGGGCGCAGCCGGCCTCTCTTCGTGGTGATGGAACCCGACACCGACTTCGCCGAGTACATGGCCGCCCGCTGGGCGCCCCTGTACCGCACGGCGTACCTCCTCACCGGCGATCACCACCAGGCCGAGGACCTCCTCCAGGACGCCCTCGCCCGCACCTGCGTGCGGTGGCACTCGATCCGCGAGCGGCACGCCACCGACGCCTATGTCCGCAAGGTGATGCTCCACCAGGCCTCACGACAGTGGCGCCGGCGTGGACGCGAGACCGTCGTCGCGGAGCTGCCCGACGCCGGGCAGGGCGGTGGCCTGGACGTCCGGGCCGACCACCTCGCCCTGTGGCAGGCGATCCGGGGCCTGCCGCCCCGGATGCGGGCCACGGTGGTGCTCCGGTACATCGAGGACCTGTCGGAGCAGGAGACCGCCGACGCGCTCGGCGTCTCCCTCGGCTCGGTCAAGAGCCAGACCCACCACGCCCTCAAGCGGCTGCGTGCCGCCGTACCCGACCTGGAGCTGAAGCCATGATGCCCACCGACATCCGCGAGAGCCTGACCGAGGTCCGCGACGCCGTTCCCGTCCCGCCGGTCGACCTCGCCCGCTTCGAGGCCCGGGTCCGTCACCACCGCCGCCGGCGGCGCCTCACCCGCTCGCTCGTCGCCACGGGCGCCCTCGCCGCCGTGGCGACGGTGGCCGCCGTCGTCCCCCAGGTGGTGGCCCGCGACGAGCCGACTCCGGTCGCCTCCGCGGTGCCGGCGGCCGGCGTGCCGGTGGTCCTCGACGGTCGCGTCCAGCAGGTCGCGCCCGACGGCACGCTCACCGACACCGGACTGACCGGCACCCCCGTCGGCAGTCTCGACGGCAGGCTCGTGGTGCTCGACGGGCACCGGCTCCTCGGTGTCGGGGACACGCCGATCGACGACGTGGCCACGGCGTACGTCCACCCCGCCGGGGTGACCTACCAGACCACCGACGGGCTCATCGAGTTCGCCGGCGTCGACGGCCGCAACAGCGCCCAGGACCCCGGCTCTCTGCTGGCCGCCACCGACGCGGTCTACGTCGACCTCCGGCGCACCGGTCCGGTGATCCACGACGCCACCGGCGTCCATCCCGTCGATCTCGCCAGTGACGGCGTGGTCGTCGTGCTCGACCGCGCCGAGGCGGGCGGGCACACCGTGGTGCTCGTCCACGACGGCGGCGTCGAGGTCTACGACGCCGACGGTGAGCGCAGGGACGGCTTCCTCGGCGGCGTCACCGGTGCCCTCTCGGGCGACGGCGACACCTACGCCTACGCCCCCGACGCGGACGAGGCCGCCCAGGGGATGACTGCGGGGCTCGCGCTCTACGACACCCGGTCCGGCGACGTCAGGCGGGTGCCGCTCGCCGACCCCGCGGTCGACCTGCGGTGGTACGCCGGCGACGTGTACGTCGTCACCCAGGGGGCGGGCGACCGGACCCTGTGGCGATGCGACCGCGCGGCCTGCGACCGGGTCTTGGACGACGCGGGGAGCACGCTCGCCCTGCGGTGACGACGGGACCTGGCGGGGTGCGGCCGCCGCCGGGTCGTGTGCCTGAGAACGCTCTGTGGACCGGCCTGAGGCACACGACCCGACCGGCCTCCGCCCGACCGCTACAAAGGTCACCACCGTTGGCCGAATGCCACTACGGTCCCTCCGTGAGCAGGATCTCCGCGCTGGTGCGCGTCCTCGCGGCGTACGTCGTGGCGTTCGGTGTCGCCGCCGTCTGGCTGTACGCCGGACCGTCGACCGGCCGCCTGTGGCTGGACGGTCTGGTCGCGGACGTGCTGGCGACGGTGGTGGTGTTCGGCTTCAGCCGGGCCTACCGCAACTCGAGCTTCTACGACCCCTACTGGAGCGTGCTGCCGCCGCTGCTCGCCCTGTGGTGGTGGGCGGAGGGCGCGGCCGGTCTCGGCGAGGTGCGGGCCTGGCTGGTGCTCGGCCTGATCACGCTCTGGGCGGTGCGGCTGACGGCGAACTGGGTCGAGACGTTCACCGGCCTGGACCACGAGGACTGGCGCTACACGATGCTCAAGGAGGGCAAGGGCACCGCGGAGAGCATGGTGATCGACCTCGGCGGCATCCACCTGGTGCCGACGTTGCAGGTGTTCCTCGGCATGGTGCCGGTGTACGTCGTCCTCACCCGGCCCGGCCGCGACGCCGGGTGGCTGGACACGCTCGCGCTCGTCGTCGGGCTCGTCGCGGTCACCCTGGAGCTGGTCGCCGACCGGCAGATGCACCGCTTCTTGCGCACCCGGGAGCCCGGCCAGGTCATGGACCGCGGGCTCTGGGGCTGGACCCGGCACCCCAACTACCTCGGCGAGATCACGTTCTGGTTCGCGCTCGCGCTCTTCGGGCTGGCCGCCGACCCGTCGACCTGGTGGTGGGTGTTCGTGGGCGCGGCCGCCATGCTCGCGCTGTTCTTGGGGGTGAGCATCCCGCTGATGGAGCAGCGCAGCCTGGAGCGGCGCCCGGCGTACGGCGAGGTGGTCTCCCGGGTGCCGATGCTGGTCCCGCGGCGTCCACGCCGAGCCTCGTAGGACCGGCACTTCCGACCCTGGGACCGGTCCGGGTGCGCCATGCTGGCGGGGTGTGGATCGATCTGACCGACCTCGCCGACGAAGGCTCGCTCGTCCGTGGGGAGGACTACGCGCGCCAGGGACGCATCACGATCACCCACAGCGCTCCCGGGATCATCCACGCCCGAGCGCACGGAACCACGACGTACGACGTCGTGCTCCACGCACGCGACTGGTCCTGCACGTGCCCCATGGGTGTCAGCGGCCACTTCTGCAAGCACCTGGTGGCCACTGCGCTCGTGGCCTCGGGCGAGACTGGCGGAGCACCGGCCGACGAGCAGGATCGGAGCGATCAGGGCATCGACGGCGTGGTGTCCTGGCTCGGCACGATGGAGGACGACGAGCTGCGGCAGGTCCTGACCGAGCTGGGTCGTGACCACCCCGACGCGCTGGACGCCCTGGTGCTGGCGCGGGCACGCGAGGCCGGCGACGTCTCCGCGCTGCTGCCGCTGGTGCAGTCGCTGCGGACCCGCCGGCACCTCGACTGGCGGGCCGCCGACGACCACGGCCGCGAGGCCCACGAGGTGGCCGACGAGCTCGAGCGCTCCCTGACGCCCGCGACCGCAGCAGCGCTGGTGCCGCTGCTCGAGACCGCGATCGCCGACCTGGTCCGCGTGATCGGCAGGTCCGACGACTCCAGCGGCATTCAGGGTGGGGCCGCCAGCCGGCTTCTCGACCTGCACGTCGAGGCGGTCGCGATGGCCGCCCCGGATCCCCTTCGGCTGGCGCGCTGGATGATCAAGAACACCTTCGACGACTCGATGTTCCTCGAGGTCGACGTCGTGCGCTATGCCCCCGCCCTCGGCGAGCGCGGGCTGGCGACCTACCGCCAGGAGCTGGCGAAGCGGCTGACGGCCCACCCGGACTCGTGGAGCGGACAGGAGGCGCGCCGGCGGCTGGCGGTGCTCGACGGTGACGTCGCCACGATCGTGGAGCTCGTCGGACGTGGCCTGACCAGCGTCTTCCACTACGAGGCCCTCGTCGAGGCGCTCCTCGAGGCCGGCCACGAGGACGACGCGCTGCGGTACGCCGTCGAAGGCACTCACGCCGGCACCAGCTGGCACCAGTCGCCGAAGCTCTACGACGTGGCCGTCCGGATGCTCCGCGACCGCGGCCAGGGGCAGGAGGCACTGGGCTTGAGACGTCGCCAGCTGGAGGCACTGCCCACGGGTTCGTCGTACGCCTCTCTGCGCGAGGAGGCACTGGCGTGCCAGGTCTGGGACACCGAGCGCCTGGCTGCCCTCGACGTGCTGCTGGAGCGCAGCCCACGCGCGTGGTTGGGCGTGCTGCTCGACGAGGGCGAGACCGACCTGGCGTGGGCGGCCTCACGCGATCTGGCGCTCGACACCGCGACGGCCGTCCGCCTGGTCCGGGCGCGGGCCAAGACCCATCCCGCGGAGGTCTACGACGCCTACGTCGCCCTCATCGAGGAGAACCTGCGCGTCGCCGACCAGCGCAACTACCGCCAGGCCGTGGCCTACCTGCAGGAGCTGCGCCATGCCTGCGCGGCGGCGGGACAGCCCGACCGTCACGCCACGTTGGTCGCCGAGCTGATCGAGACCCATCGCCGGCGGCCGACCCTGGTCACCATGCTCCAGCGGCTGGCGGAGCGTGGGCCAGGTCACTGAAACCGGACGGTCGTTGACGGAATCAACCGATGGCGCCGCTGGTTGGGCATTGAGGCCCGGAGCACGACCGGGACCACCCACTCCCCCAGCTGCCAGGAGCGCCGATGGCCCCGACCGCCCACCGCACCGACTACCGCATCACGTTCCTCGTGCTCTGCCTGGGCGTCGCGTCGTTCTCGCTGCTCCAGTCGATGGTCAACCCGGTGCTGCCCACGATCGAGGCGGCCCTCGACACCGACCAGGCGACGGTGACCTGGGTGCTCACGGCGTACCTGCTCTCGGCCTCGGTGTTCACCCCGATCATCGGACGCGTCGGCGACAAGGTCGGCAAGGAGCGGATGCTCGTCGCGGCGCTCGCCGCGCTCGCCGTCGGGTCGCTGCTGGCCGCGATGGCCACCTCGATCGGGGTGCTGATCGTCGCCCGCGTCATCCAAGGCATCGGCGGCGGCGTGCTCCCCCTGACGTTCGGGATCATCCGCGACGAGTTCCCCCGCGACAAGGTCGCGGGCGCGGTCGGTACGGCGGCCGCGCTGCTCGCGGTCGGCGGCGGCGTCGGCCTGGTGATCGCCGGTCCGGTCGTCGACGCGCTGAGCTACCACTGGCTGTTCTGGATCCCGATGGTGATGACCATCGTCGCGACCGTCGCCACCGCGTTCTACATCCCCGAGTCCCCCGAGCGAGCGCCGGGCAAGATCAATGTCGGCACCGCGCTGCTGCTCTCCGCGTGGCTGGTCGCGCTGCTGCTCGGCGTGAGCCAGGGCCACACCTGGGGCTGGTCGTCCGGCCGCGTGATCGGGCTGTTCGTGGCCGCCGCCGTGCTGCTGCCGACCTGGGTGGTCGCGGAGTCGCGCAGCGCCGACCCGCTGGTCGACATGCGGATGATGCGCATCCCCACGGTGTGGACGGTCAACCTGGTGGCGCTGCTGTTCGGCGCCGGCATGTACTCGATGTTCGCGTTCCTGCCGCAGTTCCTGCAGACCCCCGAGGCCGCCGGCTACGGCTTCGGCGCCAGCGTCACCGAGTCCGGCCTGCTGCTGCTGCCGCAGACCGTGGCGTCATTCGTCGCCGGTGTGCTCGCCGGTCGCCTCGCCCACCGCTTCGGCTCCAAGCTGCTGCTGGTCGTCGGCGCCACGCTCACCGCGCTCGGCACCCTCGGGCTCACGCTCGCCCATGGGTCGATCGCGCTGGTGCTCGTCGAGACGACCGTGCTGGGCCTGGCCTTCGGCCTGGCGTTCGCGGCGATGTCCAACCTCGTGGTCGACGCGGTCCCGCAGTCCCAGACCGGCGTCGCCAGCGGCATGAACACCAACATCCGCACGGTCGGCGGCGCGATCGGCTCCGCGGTGCTCGCCACGGTGGTCACGTCCAACGCCCAGCCCAGTGGGCTGCCGGTCGAGGCGGGCTACACCCACGGCTTCGGCGTCCTGGTCGGCACGTCGGCACTGGCGGCCGTCGTCGCCCTGTTCATCCCGGTCGTCCGCGCCGCCACCCACGTGGTGCCCGGACCGCAGGCCGAGGCGGAGGCCGAGGAGCGCGAGCATCACCCGACCGGTGACCTCGCGGCCGATCAGCACCCGGTCGAGCAGCACCCGGCTAGCGTCGAGGCATGAGCCTGCTCAGCGCGCCGCCGACCTCGCGTCCTCGGTCCCTGGCCCGCGTCGGGCTCGGCCTGGTGCTGCTGTTCGCGGGCACCAGCCACCTGACGTTCGCGCGCGAGGACTTCACGGCCCAGGTGCCCGACTGGTTCCCGGTCGATGACGACCCGGTCGTGCTCGTCTCGGGCCTCGTCGAGCTCACCCTCGGCGCCGCGCTCGTCGCCTGGGCGCGCGGCCGGGTGGGTGTGGGCCTGGTGGTCGCGGCGTTCTTCGTGGCGATCTTCCCCGGCAACATCGCCCAGTGGGCCGAGCACCGGGACGCCTTCGGCCTGGACACCGACGCCAAGCGGTTCGGCCGCCTGTTCTTCCAGCCGGTGCTGGTCGCCTGGGCGCTGTGGGCCACCGGCGCCTGGCGAGACCGGCCGCGCCGCTGAGCGCTGGGTAGCCTCCGAAGCATGCCCGACGTCGCGATCGCAGCCCCCAACGACGCGGCCGCCGACGCCGGCGAGCAGGTCGCGCTGGCCGGCGGCAACGCGGTCGACGCCGCGCTCGCGGCCTCGCTGGTCACGATGGTCAACGAGGTCGGACTGGTCTCGCTGAGCTCGGGCGGGTTCGTGACCGTGCAGCCGCCGGGCGCCCCGGCGTACACCGCCGACGGCTGGATGGACATGCCCGGCCGGGGGCGCGCGCTCGGGGGCGGCACCTGGGACGTGCACACGGAGTACGGCGGGGGCGTCGACATCACCATCGGACCCGGTTCGGTCGCGGCGCACGGGTCGGTGGCGGCGTTCGAGGAGGTGCACCGCCGTGACGGGCGGGTGCCGTGGCGCGAGGTGGTCGCACCGGCTCTGGAGGTCGCTCGGCGTGGGTTCCGGCTGAGCGCGGCGTCGCGCTACTACCTGGAGTACGTCCACGACTCGATCTTCGGCTGGGACGAGGCCAGCCGGGCGGCGGTCCACGACGACCAGGGCGAGGTGACCACGGGTCTCGTCGTGCTCCCCGACCTGGCCCGATCCCTCGAGCTGATCGCCGCGGAGGGTGCGGCGGTCCTGCACACCGGCGAGCTCGGCCGGCTGATCGCCGCCGACGTGCTCGACCGCGGCGGGATCCTCGGCCCGGACGACCTGGCGGCGTACCTTCCCGTCGTCCACCGCTCGCTGACCACCCAGGTGGGTCCCTGGACGCTGGCGACCACCCCGGCGCCGTCGATCGGCGGGGCGAGCGTGGCCGAGATGCTGCGCCTGCTCGGCGGCCGCCCCCATGGCGCCTGGACCGACGACGACGTCGACCTGCTCGTCGAGGTGCAGCGCGAGGTCCTGGGGCGTGGGCCCGGCGCACTGCTCGAGTCGGGATCCACGGCGCACTGCTCGGCCACCGACAGCGAGGGCCGGGCGTGCGCGGTCACGGTCTCGTCGGGCTACTTCTCCGGCATGATCGCCCGGGGCACGGGCATCTGGCTCAACAACACCCTCGGCGAGCAGGAGCTCAACCTCGGCGGTCTGCACGCCCTGACCCCCGGCACACGACTGCTGTCGAACATGGCCCCGACCGTGGGGCGTCGTGCCGACGGCCCGGTCCTCGCGATCGGCTCGCCGGGGGCGGGCCGGATCGCCACTGCTGTCGCGCAGGTGCTCGCGGGGTTCGCAGGCGGCCTGGGCCTGCAGGAGGCGGTGCACCACCCTCGCGTCCACGTCCACCACGCCGGCCGGCCGGACGAGGTGGTCAAGCGCGAGGCCGACGAGGGCCTGTCGATGTACTACGGCGGGGTCGGCGCCACCCTGGTCCACCCCGACGGCCACCTGGTCGCCGCCGCCGACCCGCGGCGGGAGGGCGCCGTCCGCCTGGTCCGGGTGACCTGACGCACATCCGCTCAACCGGGCGTCTCGAAGTGCCGATGAAGAGGACGTAACGGAGCGGAAGGATCAGGCACCATCATGAGGCACAAGGTCGAGGCGATCGAACGACGTCTCGCAGCGATCTCGGCGGTCGGCGCATCGACAGGGACCACCATCGGGTCGGATGCCCAGGACGCCTACCGCGCTGCGATCAAGGGACTCAAGGACGCCCAGAAGAAGCTCACCACCGACCTCGCGGCCAAGGCCGCCGACGACGTCCTGGTCGCGGACCGGGTCGCCGTCCAGGTCGCCCAGTCGGAGGTTGCCACCGCCATCTCGGCGCTGACCCGCGAGAACGAGCAGTACTCCGTGGCCAGCGACGACTCCTCGTCCACCACGTCCACCGGCCCGGCCGCGCGGACCGCCCCGCGTGCCGCTGCCGCCGCGCGCGCCTTCGACGTCTACACCTGAGGCGGGACACCGGCCCCGAGGCCCACCGACCGTCGGGTCAGGGCTGGAACCGGTAGCCCATCCCCGGCTCCGTGAGGATGAAGCGGGGTCGAGCCGGATCGGGCTCGAGCTTGCGACGCAGCTGTGCGACGTACAGCCTGAGGTTGCCCTGGGCGCTCTCGTAGCCGGGGCCCCACACCTGGGTGAGCAGGAAGCGCTGGCTGAGCAGCCTGCCCGAGTGCTGCACGAGCACGCTCAGCAGATGCCACTCGGTGGGCGTCAGCCGCACTTCCTGGCCCTGGCGGGTCACCCGCGTGGCATCGAGGTCGATCACCAGGTCGCCGGCCACGAGCGTGGCGGTCGGCTCGGTCGGCGCGTGCCGCCTCAGCATGGCCCGCAACCGCGCCGAGAGCTCGTCCATGCCGAACGGCTTCGTCACGTAGTCGTCGGCACCCGCGTCGAGGGCATCGACCTTGTCGGTGCTGTCGGCACGGCCGGACAGGACCAGGATGGGTACGTCGCTCCGCTCGCGCAGCGCAGCGATGACGTCGACGCCGTCGCGGTCAGGAAGGCCGAGGTCCAAGATCACGACGTCGGGTGCCTCGGCGGCGGCTCGGTCGAGCGCCTCGGCCCCGTCCCCGGCCGTGCAGACCTCGTAGCCGCGAGCCCGGAGGTTGATGGCGAGTGCCCGGACGATCTGCGGCTCGTCGTCGACGACGAGGACGCGGCTCACGGTGCCACTCGTTCGATCGTCGGCGAAGCGCCCGCCGCCGGCAGCGAGATCACCATGGTGGCTCCGCCACCAGGCGTCTGCTCGAGCGTCAGGGTCCCGGCCATCGCCTCGACCAGACCTCGCGAGACCGCGAGCCCGAGTCCGAGCCCGGCCGTGCCGGAGTCGCCCAGCCGCTGGAACGGGACGAAGACCCGCTCGCGGTCGGGCTCCGCGATCCCCGGACCGCGATCGACGACACACATCCGCACGTGGCCGTCGGCGATCGTGGCGGTCAGGAGCGGCGGGTCGGAGGCGTAGCGCTGCGCGTTGGCGACCAGGTTGACGATCACCCGCTCCAGCAGCCCCGGGTCGACCATGACGTCGGGGAGCAGCTCGGGCAGGTCGAGCACGACGCCCCGGGGCTCGACACCGAGGTCGTCGAGCGCCCGGCTGATCACGTCCTCGACGGCGACGGGGTGGGTCCGCACCGGGAGGGCGCCGGCCTGCAGCCGGCTCAGGTCGAGCAGGTTCTCGATGAGCCTGGTGAGCCGGTCGAGCGCGTCGTCGGCGGTCTCGAGCAGCTCCTGGCGATCGCTATCGGTGATCGCGACCTCACGACTGCGAAGGCCCGACACGACGGCCTTCGCGGTGGCCAACGGGCTACGCAGATCGTGCCCGACCGCCGCGAGGAGCGCGGTGCGCAACCGGTTGCCCGCTTCGAGCTCGGCCGCCTCACGAACGGCGGAGGACCGACGCGCGGCCAGGTCGACGACCCAGCTGACCATCAGCGCGACCAGGCCGAACACGATCACGGAGACGACGTCGCTCGCTTCATGGATCCGCAGCGTCTCGTAGGGCTGGGTGAAGAGGAAGTTCAGGGACGCGGCTCCGAGGACACCCGCCACCAGCGCCGGCCACAGCCCGCCGAGGAGGGCGGTGCCGACCACCAGCAGCAGGAAGAGCATCGCATCGCTGGCCAGGTCCAGGCGATCGCGCACCGGCAGGAGCACCACCGCGAGCGCCAGGGTGCCGAGCACGGCGAGTGCGTGACCCGCCGCCCGACGCCGCACGCTCAAACCGACCGGGTCCATCGCTCTCCTGCCGTCAGCACTCGCTGGTCACCCCATTCTTCACTCAGACCCGAGGATGCGGACCCCTGGGAGCGACAGGTGCTCGCGTCGGGCGCCGAGGCCACTGGCGAGGAGGCCGGCCGCCACGAACGCCGCGAGGCGGGCCAGGTCCAGCGGCGCGAACGTGAGCAGGCCCAGGGCGTGCACGGCGAAGCCCGTCGCGAAGGCCCAGCCGGCGATGCTGAGACCCAGTGCGTGCACCCGGTCCAGCGCCACGGCGAGCCCCGCCGTCGCGGCGAGGAGAAGCCCGACGCCGTACGCCGTCGGCAGGCTCGCCATGACCAAGCCACCGGTGAGGAGGAACTGCACGCCCGCCCCGATGCCGAAGCGGACTGCCACGTCGTCGGTGATGGCCGGTTCCGTCATGGGGACCACTCAAGCCGACGTCGCCGGCCGCACGAAGCTCCCTGACAAGATCCTGACAGGGAGCCTTTCGATCACCGCATCGACGGTGACCAACCAGCCTGTTAGGGAGTCGTTAGGGCAGGCTCCGTCGACCCTGCTCAGGGGTTGGATGGGAGGAGTGCGCGTCGATCTGCAGACTCGGGACTCCCTGGACCTGACCTCGAGCAGGTTCCACGACTGGTTCTTCCACCGAGCCGACGACGTCAGCACCTATCCCGGTCCGCATGCTGCTCCTCCCACGGAGGAGAAGACGCAGTCCTGGTGGAAGGTCATGTGCCTGACCGGGGTCGACTACTTCTCCACCCTCGGCTACCAGCCCGGCATCGCGTTCGTGGCTGCGGGGCTGCTCAGCCCGTTGGCCACCGCGGTGCTGGTCCTGCTCACGCTGTTCGGCGCCTTGCCGGTCTACCGGCGGGTGGCCGCCGAGAGCCCCCACGGCCAGGGGTCGATCGCCATGCTGGAGCGCCTCCTGCCGTTCTGGCGGGGGAAGCTCTTCGTGCTCGTGCTCCTCGGGTTCGCGCTGACCGACTTCATCATCACGATCACGCTCTCCGCCGCCGACGCGAGCGCCCACCTCGTGGAGAACCCCCATGTGCCGGACGTCCTCCACGGACAGCAGGTGGGCATCACCCTGGCGCTGATCGCCCTGCTCGGCGCGGTGTTCCTCAAGGGGTTCACCGAGGCCGTCGGCGTCGCGGTCGCCCTGGTGATCGCCTACCTGGGCCTGAACGCGGTCGTGATCGCGGTCGCCGCCGCTCACGTCGCCGGGGATGCCCAGGCCATGACCGACTGGACGCACGGGATGACGGTCGAGCACGGCAACGTCGCGATGATGATCGCGGTCTCGCTGACGCTCTTCCCCAAGCTCGCCCTCGGCATGTCGGGCTTCGAGACCGGCGTCGCCCTGATGAGCCACGTCGAGGGTGACGAGTCGGACCAACGTGACCACCCGGCCAAGCGAATCCGCAACACCCGCAAGCTGCTGACGACCGCGGCCTGCATCATGAGCGTCTACCTGATCGCCTCCAGCCTGGTCACCACCCTGCTGATCCCGGCCGCCGAGTTCGAGGACGGAGGATCAGCGAACGGCCGAGCACTCGCCTACCTGGCGCACCGCTACCTCGGCAACGGCTTCGGGACGGTCTACGACACCTCGACCATCCTGATCCTGTGGTTCGCCGGCGCCTCCGCCATGGCCGGCATGCTCAACCTCATCCCGCGATACCTGCCGCGCTACGGCATGTCACCGGAGTGGGCGGGCGCCGTACGCCCGCTGGTCCTCGTGCTCACCGGGACCGCGTTCCTGATCACCTGGATCTTCCAGGCCGACGTCAACGCCCAGGGTGGCGCCTACGCCACCGGCGTGCTGGTGCTGATGACCTCCGCGGCGGTCGCCGTCACCCTCGCGGCCCGGCGAGCGGGCCAACGCAAGCTGACCCTGGCCTACGGACTCATCGGCGCCGTCTTGGCCTACACCACTCTCGACAACGTCCGCGAACGCCCCGACGGGGTCAAGATCGGGGCCTGCTTCATCGCGGCCATCATCGCGCTCTCGATCCTGTCGCGGATCCGACGAGCCTTCGAGCTGCGGGCCACCGCGATCACGTACGACGCCCGGGCCGAGTCGTTCCTGCGCGACTGCGCCCGGCGGTCCATCAGGCTCGTCGCCAACGAACCCGACGACCGTGACGTCGCCGAGTACCGCGACAAGGTGCGCGAGATCATCGACGACCACGACCTCACCAACGCCGGCGACATCATCTTCGTCGAGGTCCAGCTCGGCGACTACTCCGACTTCGAGAGCCGGATCGAGGTCCACGGCGAGGTCCTGCACGACGAGTACCGGGTCCTCACCGTCACGGGGTCCTCGATCCCCAACGCCCTGGCCGCACTCCTCCTCGACATCCGCGACCGCACCGGGGTCCGTCCGCACATCTACTTCGAGTGGACCGAGGGCAACCCCGGCACCCACCTCCTCAGGTTCCTGCTCTTCGGCGTCGGCGAGGTCGCGCCCGTCACCCGCGAGGTCCTGCGTCGTGCCGAGCCCGACCGGGCCCGCCGGCCCCACATCCACGCCGGCTAGTGCCGCGAACCGGAAGTCGACCGGTCGGCGTCAGGGTGGGTGCCTCGCCAGGCGCCGGAGGCACCCGTCAGGACGTGTAGGGCACCCGCTCCCAGCTCAGCGGCGACGAGTCGTCATCACCCACGGTCACCCGCAGGTAGTCCACGTTGTTGGACGAGCCGTCGACGGTGACCCGGGTGAGGTTGTCGGCGGAGCCGCGCACGGCGTACGTCGTCAGCCACGGCGACCCGGTCGCGAGCGGCTGGTCGGCGGTGTAGACGTGGCTGTCGCCGTCGAAGAGGTAGACGGGCCCACGGAAGTGCGAGGCCTCGTCGACCAGCGCCTGCACCCAGGGCTGGAAGGCGCCGATGTCGCTCCAGGTCGGGGTGTACGTCGGGTCGAACATGTCGGCCTGCTGGAGGACGACGACACCCCGGGAGTGCTCGTGGGCGGCCAGCCGGAAGGCCGCGTGCAGGGCTTCGATGTCGGCGCGGGTGCGGTCGGCCACGGCCCGCTGCTGCTCGGGGGTCGGCTCGGTGTTGCCCAGCCCCGACCAGGGCTGCAGGCCGTTGTCGCTGCCGGTGACGTTCGCGGCCACGAACGTGAGGCCCGCCTGGTCGTAGACGACGTTCTCGGGGTAGCCGCGACGGTCCTGCGAGGCCACCCGCATCGGGTGCCGGCCCAGCGTGCGGCCGGGGTGGCCGAAGAACACCTCGCGGACGGCGTCGAGCCGCTCGAGAGGGTCGTAGGCGCCGTTGTTGGCCCGGTGGCAGTCGGTCCACTCGTTGTCGCCCGGGGTGTAGACCAGCGGGTCCTCGAAGGTGTCGAAGTCGGCGCGGATCGAGGCGAAGTACTCGTCGCTGCACACGCTCGAGCCGTTCTTGATGTCACCGACGTGGACGACCGAGCGGACGGCCGGGTCCTGGTTGATCTGCTGGATCCAGCCGGGGAACGCCGCGATCTGGTCCGCGCCGTACGGTACGTCGCCGATCACCGCGAACGCGTAGCCCGCCTCGTCGTCACCGTGGTCACCGCCGTGACCGGCCCCGTGGGCGAAGCCCGGGGCGGCACCGGCCGCGGCGATCAGCGCGGTCGCGACCACGAGCGAGAGCGGGACGGCGAGACGACGAGCTGAGCGCATGACACTCCTCCGAGAGCGGAACGACGACGCCGGCCAGCCTGGCCCGTCCGGGTGAACCCTGGGCGTCGTACGCGCGTCGGGCCGGTCAAGACCCGGGTCCGCGGCGCCTACCAGAGCGGGCCGTCGTTGATGAAGGCCAGCATCTCCCGCACCCGCTCGTGGTCGCCGGCCTCGAGGGCGGCGGCCAGCTCGGGGTCGCGGCCCGCCAGCGACTGGACATAGGCGAGGAACTCGGGCGAGTCGAGGCCGACCTCGCGCCAGTAGGGGTCGTCGGCGGCCCAGTAGCTGGTCTCGACCGGGGGGAAGTGCTGGACCCGGTCGAGCTCGAAGTCGATCGCGGTGTGCGCCTCGCGCGTGCGCTGCTCGGGCACGGCCAGCCACACCAGCTCGCCTCGTCCGGCGCTCAGGTCGGGCGCCAGTGCCGCGAGGACCTGCTCGGGCCCGACGCCCGCAGCCCACACCGTGGACAGCAGACCCTGCATCCCCTCGCTCCAGTTGGCGCCGCGCTCGCGCCACCCGTCACCCAGCCTCCGGGCCTCGTCGAGGTCACCGTGGACGGCGACCGAGGTGAGCACCACGGGAGCCGGCTCGACGACGTCGACGACCTGGAGGAACTCGTCGCCGTTGAGCTCGGCACGCACCACGTCGCCGACCGCGAGCGGGACGTAGAAGGAGTTGTTCTGCAGGGCGTAGGTGCCGCCGCCGTCATGGGCGCGGACCGGCCGGGCCCACAGGCTCTCACCCGCGACGAGCCCGAGCCCGGCGCGGTAGCGCACGCTGACCTTGACGCGGTCGTCGTCCATGGGCCCAGCCTGCCCCCGATCGCCGACAACCGCACGCCGGGTCCTGCGACCCTGTGCACCACCGCCCGGCACCACTAACGTCGAGCGGCATGGGTGGCAGCAACGGGTCGGCCAGCAACGGAGCCAGCAACGGAGCCAGCGGCGCGATCTACGGGATCGGCATCTTCGGCGCCTGGGTGTGGTTCTGGCAGCAGGCCGATGGGTTCTGGTGGCACGTCCTCGCGATCCCAGAAGGTCTGGTCTGGCCGGCGTTCCTCGTCTACCACGGCCTCGACCGTCTCGCCGGCTGAGCCGAGGCCGCCCAGCTCAGCGGTTGCGGCGCCAGATCGAGGCGTTGAGCGCGGTCGCGAACGCCGTCCAGGCGACGTACGGCGCGAGCGCGGCCGCCCCGGCGCGGTCGTGCCGCGCGGCCTCGCGCAGCAGCGCGAGGTTGAGCGCGTCGAGGCCCGCGATCACGACCAGGCCGCCCGCGGGCGAGCGGCCGCGGAAGAACATCCAGCACCAGCCGGCGTTCGCGGCGAGGTCGGCCGCCGTCAGCGCGAGCATCCGGCTGCCGCCGTCCTCGGACCGCGCGGCTCCGTCGAGCGCGCGACCGGTCCCCCACGCGATCAGCCCGTAGAGCGGGGTCCACACCACTGGGAACGCCGCGCCCGGTGGCTGCCAGGCGGGCTTGTCGATCGAGCGGTACCACTCGCTGTCGGGCGTGGTGCCGAGAAAGCCGACGCCGGCGGCGGCCACTGTCAGGGCACTGGTCACGAGGCGAGGGCGCATACGACCAGCATGCCCTCTCAGGTGAGCACGTCGAGGTCCTGGCGCAGCACGACGTCCATGGAGTACTCCGCCAGCGCCGCGATCGTCATCGAGGGGTTGCAGGCCGCGCAGGAACCGGCGATCCGCGAGCCGTCCATGACGTAGAGCCCGCGCTGCCCCAGCACCCGGCCCGCGTCGTCGACGGTCGAGCCGAACGGCATGCCGCCGACCGCATGGAACGTGGTGTTGTCCAGGAGGTTCGCGTCGAGGTTGACGTGGAACGGCGTGTCGCTGGTGATCCGCTCGACGGCCGCGTCGAGCACTGGCTTGGTGTCCAGCTCGTTCGTCCGGTCCCAGACCGGGAACGCGTCGTCGCGCAGGGCGTCGTACTGCCACCGCCCGGTCTCGGTGGTCACCATGAACCCGGCGATCGTGTAGGTGTTGACGTCGATCGGGATCGGGATCGGGCCGGTGGTCATCGTCAGCGCCCGGGCCGGGTCGGACCAGTCGCGAGCGCCCATGGCGACCGGGCCGGCCTGGTAGGCGCCCGGGCTGTCCTGGGTCGTGACCGCGGCGTAGACCCGCTCACCGTTCGTGCCCCAGCCGGTGCCGACCCCGTCGGGCAGGTCGGGGATCGTGCCCTTGTCACGGGCCTTGACCATCAGCCGGGTGGTGCCGGGCGACCCGGCGCCGAGGAACAGCGCTCGGGTGGTGATCCGCTTGCGCTCGAGCACCTTCCCGCCTGTCGAGATCCGCTCACACTCGATCAGCCACTCCCCCGCCGGCGTACGCGAGATGTCGGCGACCCGGTGCAACGGCGCGACCTGCACGTTGCCGGTCGCCTCGGCCTGCGCGAGATAGGTGACGTCGACCGACCAGCGGCCGCCGTTGTTGCAGCCGAACGTCATGTCGCCAGTGATGTACGACGGGGGCAGCTCGCCCCGCAGCTCGCGGCGGACGACGTCCCAGTCGGTCGGCGAGTCGATCCGGAACGTGTCGAACCCGGCCTGGCGTCCGCGCTCCTCGAAGATCCGCGGAGCGGCGTACCGGGGGTCGGCCAGGATGTCGTCGGGGATCGGCGACACGTGCAGGTCCCGCGCGACCCGGCGGTAGTGGTCGCGGTCGAGCAGGTCGTAGTCGATCGAGCTCGAGATCGTGATCGCGAACGACTCGCGCTGCGGCTGCACGGTCATGCCGTGGTAGCTGATCGAGCCACCGCCCACGGCAGCGACGCACATGACGTCGACGCCGACACCGCGGACCCGCTCGATCAGCCCGGTGTAGGGGATGAACGCGTTGGGGCTGGTCGGCGGCACCGGCATCGTCGGCACCGCGGAGAGCCACGACGACCGGTGGTCGTTGTTCGTGAGCGTGGGGAACGTGTCGGAGCCCGGCCCGGTCGGCCAGCGCATCCCACGCTCGAGCACGAGCGCCTTGATCCCGGCCCGGCCCAGACGCCGGGCGGTGACGCCACCGCCGAAGCCCGACCCGATCACGACCGCCTGCCGACGCTCCTCGGTGACCGGCACGGAGAAGATCGCGGCCCGTGCCGGTCCGGCCACCCCTACCGCAGTGGCACCGGCGGCCGCCGCTCCCAGGAACCCTCGTCTCGACAGCGAACCCATGCGCGCGCGACCTCCGGTCGTCTCGGCCCGATCCTTGACGGGCACGAACTAAACCAGGTGCCGAAACCCTTCAGTAGAGCGGGATCAGCATGCGGACGGGCACCGTCACGCACAGGCGTCCCGCAGCCGCTGGTGGACCGCCGGCGAGGCGCAGCACCACCGCGGTCGCTACGTCGTCATCGGCCGGGCTCGCGGCAAGCTTTTACTCGGTGGCACCGGCGATGTACATGCCCCGTCGACACCACGTGGGCCGACGTCCGCATCCCCCGCCGAGGCCACTGCGGCCGGTCCGCCCGAGTCATTGACTTGACTGCGCCGCGACGAGAGCGTGTACACGAAGTTTCTCCATCTCGGGGGAGAGCACCGATGGCGGGGCCCAGTCGACGGCCCGGTCGATGGCCCAGACGATCCCTCGAAACGCTGAGCGTCCGGCCCGGTCTCACGAGCCAGGGGTCGGGCGCCCCATGCACTCCCTCGCCGGGCCCCGCCGCGTGGGCGCTACTGAGCGCGCCCCACCGACGTCATCGGGCCGACGGCCGATCGAGATGCCCTTTTCGAGTTCCTCGTCCTCTCGGACAGACGAAGGGTGCGCGACATCATGGCGCTATCGGCAGAACAACTCAGATTGCATGACCAGATGGTCCTGGCCAAAGAACGTGTCGAGGGCGACCTCCTCGCCCGCGAGGAGGTGCGTGGCGTCGGCGTGGGACTGCGTGACGAAGGCGGGGCCCTGACCGACGAGCTGGTGATCCTCGTCTACGTGCGCGGCGGTGCGGATGCCGTGACGGATCCGCTGCCCACCACGATCGAGGGGTTCCCCGTCGTCGTTCGAGACGGGGACTTCCTCAAGCAGTCCTCCGCGACCACGGCGGCCACCGTGGCAGAGGCCGACACCAAGCGCTACAACCCCCTGCTGGGCGGAATCAGCATCGCTCCCCGCCGCGTCGACGACGTCGCGGGCACCCTCGGCCTGATGGTGCGAGGTGACAACGACGGCGAGGACGCCATGATGCTGAGCAACTACCACGTCATGTGCCTCGAGGACGGCAAGGCCAAGATCGATGACGAGATGTGCCAGGAGGCGCGCGCCGACAACAGCATCGGGTGGTGCGGCAACTGCGCGGAGCTGACCCGGTGGTACGCAGGCAACGTCACGATCTCGGGCAAGGACTACGGCGTGGACGGTGCCGTGGCGCTGAAGACGGCGCGCTCGGCAAAGCTCAGCGAAGTGGTCGCGATCGGCAAGCTGATGGGTGTCGAGGAACCCGCGGTGTCGATGGCGGTGCAGAAGCGTGGCCGCACGACGGAGCTGACCAGCGGCACGATCCAGTCGATCACCCTGTCGGCCAAGGAAAGCTTCGGGCCACCGGTGGGCGACGTCATCATGGCCAACCAGATCCAGGTCATCGGTGACGCCGGCCCGTTCACGGCCGGCGGGGACAGCGGCTCGGTCTACGTCAGCACCGTGAGCAAGAAGGTCGTGGGCCTGCACTGGGGCGGGTCGACCACGTACTCGGTCGGCAATCCCATCCAAGCCGTCATGAACGCGTTGGCGATCACGATCCCCAGCGCTCCCACCGAGGTCGTCCCGGGCGAGGAGGAACCCGGCCAGGGCTGCTGCTGAGCCCGCTGCTCCCGCACGTCCACCTCGTTCGTCCAGCGCCAGCGCCTGTCCCGAGGCACACCGGCGCCGATCCCAGCCACCCCACATCCCTGCTCGCAGCTAAGGAACTCAGACATGGAACTCGACATCCAGACCCTCGACACGAACACCGAGGTCGTCTTCACCGACCTCGTGGAGCCCGTGATCGCACCCATCGTGGCAGGAGGAGCCAGCGAGTCGTTCTCGATCGAGATCTCCGGCCTCGGCCAGCTCACCGGCCTGAGCTACACCGTGCCGGCGCACACGACCGGCAGGATCAAGGCAGACCTGCAGATCGCGGCGCTCACCAGCGATGACGTCAAGAACCTCAACGCCATGGCCATGTCGATGCTCGATGCGTCCTACCAGGAGGAGGTCAAGGACACCACCAAGACCTCAGCCAGCGCATCGTTGTCGCTGTGGTCGGCGTTCTTCGGCGGCAACTCGGCCTCGGCGTCGTACGAGTCGACGCACGAGAAGATGACGAAGATGGGGCTGAGCCCCGAGCAGATCTCGATGCTGATGGACGCCATGCTCGAGCGCGCCAAGAGCATGTCCAAGGTCAGGATCAACTTCTTCGTCGACAACGCCAACTACGACTACGCCGTCTCCGGCGATCTGTACCTCTACACGGTCTCCGGGACGGTGAAGACCTCCAAGGAGACCTCTCAGTACCGGATGCTCGCCGACCAGGCCGCGGCCGGCGGCCCCCCGCCCTCCGGAGGCGGCGCTCCGTCGACGGGCAACATCATCAAGCTCTGAGCAGAGCTCACCGCGGCCGGTGCCCCGATGCGGGCGCCGGTCGCGGCGGGTCAGACGAAGGTCTCCCGCAGCCGGGCGTGCGCGGTCGGGGCCGCGCCGATCCGGTCCAGGCCGAGCAGCGCCGCTCCCACCACGGGGGGCGCGGACACCACCACGGGTACGGCGAGGGGTGCGGCCTCGGCCAGGCCGGACCCGATGGCGTCGAGCAGCTGCGCGTGACCCCCGGTCAGGACACCCCCGCCGAGGACCACGTCGGTGCGCTCGCCGAGCAGGTCGAGGCGGCGCAGCACCGAGACCGCGAGCGCGACGATCTCCTCGGCCTGCCGCAGCACCACCGAGACCGCCACCTCGTCCCCCGCGCCGGCGGCCGCGAACAGCACCGGGGTGGCGTCGTACAGGTGCCGCTCGGGGATCTCACCGAGGTGCACGCCCTCGACGAGGTCGGCCATGTCGCGGCGGCCGAAGTGCTCGGGCAGCAGCCGCGCCAGCATCGTCTGCGGACCGCGCCCGTCGACGGCCCGTGACGCCCACCACATCGCCTCCTCGACCAGGTACGCACCGCCGCCCCAGTCACCGGAGATGCGGCCGACGGCGGCGAAGCCCGCGGTCCGCCCGTCGTGGCCGACGCCGGAGCAGTTGATCCCCGCCCCGCACACCACCGCCACCCCAGGCGGTTGCTCGACGCCGGCGCGCAACAGCGCGAACGTGTCGTTGCCGACGTACGTCGTGCGCCCCCAGCCGTGCCGCTCGATCTCGACCCGGAGCCGGTCGTGCTCGGTCGCGAGGTCGGCGTTGGCGAGGCACGCGGAGACGTGGGCGACCTGGACGCCGCCGGTGGCCTCGGCGACCAGCGGACGCAGACCGTCGACCGCGGCCCGGGCACCGATCAGGTGCGGCCGGAACCCGCCGCCGCGTGCGCTGCCGACCACGGAGCCGTCCGGGGCGACCACCACGACGTCGGTCTTGGAGTTGCCGGCGTCGATCGCGAGGACCCCGTCGATCGCGCTGTTCACCGTGCCCACGCGAGGAACTCCCGGTTGTGGGCGAGCAGCAGGTCGGTCAGCCGCTCGGCGCGGTCCACCTGACCGACGAGCGGGTGGGCCAGCAGCGCGGTGAAGACCCGGTCGCGGCCACCCTCAAGGGCGGCTTCCAGCGCGAGGCGCTCGTACGCCGCGACGTGCGCGATCAGTCCGGCGTACAACGGCTCGACCTCGCGCACCGGGAGCGGATCGGCCCCCTCAGGGCTGACCCGGGCGCGGACCTCGATCACGTGGTCGTCGGGCAGG
The DNA here is from genome assembly GCF_057747975.1 of Nocardia sp. 149-1B. Lineage (NCBI taxonomy): Bacteria > Bacillati > Actinomycetota > Actinomycetes > Mycobacteriales > Nocardiaceae > Nocardia > Nocardia sp. 149-1B. Next base: position 833,138 of record NZ_CM173233.1, on the reverse strand, counting down.
AACGGCAGCGTCCCGTTGTTCGCGACGTTCACCACGCGGGTCGCCGCGTCGTCGGTGCCGAGGATCGAGCCGAGCAGCTCGACGGCCGCCTCGGAGTAGTACGCGCCGCCCCGCTGCTCCAGCTCGACGGGCTTCGTGACGACCGCCGGGTCGGCGTACAGGTCGAGCAGGCGCTTCTCGATCGCGGCGACCGCCTTGGCGCGGGACGGCTCGGTGCGCAGCTCGCGGACCACCTCGTCGTGGGCGTAGAAGTAACGCAGGTAGTACGACGGCACGCACCGCAGCCGGTCGAGGACCTCGGCCGGCAGCTCGATCTCGTCCGCGATCTCGGCGAGGTGGTCGGTGAGCAGGCCCGGCAGCACGTCGGTCCCGTCGAGCAGGACCTCGCGCTCCCAGGTGAGGTGGTTGAGCCCGACGTGGTCGAGCTCGATCCGGTCCGGCTCCACCCCCAACGTGGCGGCAAACCGCCGCTGGAACCCGATCGCGACGTTGCACAGCCCGACCGCACGGTGCCCGGCCTGCAGCAGCGCTCGGGTCACGATGCCGACGGGGTTGGTGAAGTCGACGATCCAGGCGTCCGGGTTGGAGCGGCGCACCTGCTCGGCGATGTCGAGGACGACCGGCACCGTGCGCAGCGCCTTGGCCAGGCCGCCCGCACCAGTGGTCTCCTGGCCGACGCACCCGCACTCGAGCGGCCAGGTCTCGTCCGCGTCGCGGGTCCCCTGGCCCCCGACGCGCAGCTGCAGCAGCACCGCGTCGGCGTCGGCGACGGCCGCGGCCACGTCGCTCGTCGTGGTCACCCGGGCCGGGTGGCCGAGGTTCTCGAGGATCCGGCGGGAGACCCCGCCGACCAGCTCGAGCCGCTCGGCGGAGGGGTCCATCAAGACCAGCTCCCCCACGTCGAGACGGTCGGCCATCCGGCCGATGCCGTCGACCAGCTCGGGGGTGTAGGTCGACCCCCCGCCGATCACTGCCAGCTTCATCCCTTCACTCCTGTCAGGGTCACGCCTTCGACGAAGGCCTTCTGTGCGAAGAAGAACACGATGATCACCGGCGCCATCACCATCAGGGTCGCCGCCATCGTGAGGTTCCAGTCGGTGTGGTGCGCGGACTTGAACGTCTCGAGCCCGTAGCTCAGCGTCCACGCGGCCGGGTTCTCGCTGGCGTAGATCTGCGGCCCGAAGTAGTCGTTCCAGCAGTAGAAGAACTGGAACAGGCCGACCGCGGCGATCGCCGGGCGCGCCATCGGCAGCACGACGTGGATCATCGCGCGGAAGTCCCCGCAACCGTCGACCTTCGCGGCGTCGACGTACTCCGCGGGGATCGTCAGCAGGAACTGCCGCAGCAGGAAGATCGAGAACGCATCGCCGAACGCCATCGGGATGATCAGCGGCCACAGCGTCCCGGTGAGGTGGAACTGCTGGGCCCACACGAGGTACATCGGCACGACCACGACCTGTGGCGGCAGCATCATGGTCGCGATCACGACGCTCATGGCCAGCGTCCGCCCCCGGAACTCGAACCGGGCCAGCGCGTAGGCGACCGGGAAGCTGGACACCACGGTCAGCACGGTTCCGACCGTCGCGTAGACGATGGTGTTGCGCCACCAGGTCAGGAAGCCCGGGGTCTTCCACACGTCCACGAGGTTGTGCCACTGGACGGGGTTCGGCCACAGGTTGCGGGTCAGGGTCTGGTCGCTGCCCATCAGGGCGGTCAGCGTCACGAACACGAACGGCAGCAGGAACAGCAGACCGACCGCGATCGCGACGGAGTGCAGCGCGATCCACTGCAACCGTGGGTGGTGCTCGCGGACGGTCGCCTCGGGCCCGAGCGCGGTGAGCGGGGTCGTCGTCGGGCTCATCTCAGGCCTCCCCGAGCAGGCCGGAGCCGCGCCGCATCAGCACCGCGGTGAACGCCATCGACAGGCCGAAGAGCACCAGAGCCACCACGCAGGCCGAGCCGGTGTCGAACCGCTGGAAGCCCAGGTTGTAGACCAGCTGGGGCAGCGTGAGCGTGGACTTCTCCGGGTAGCCGGGCTCGAACTGCTGCCCCGACCCGCCGATGACACCGCTGGCGACCTTCCCGGCCACGAGTGGCTGGGTGTAGTACTGCATCGTCTGGATGATCCCGGTGATCACCGCGAACATCACGATCGGCCGGATGTTCGGCAGCGTGATGAACCGGAACCGCGACCACGCCCCGGCCCCGTCGATCGAGGCGGCCTCGTACTGCGAGACCGGCACGTCGATCAGCGCCGCCATGAAGATCACCATCAGGTCGCCGATCCCCCACAACGCGAGGATCGTGAGCGCAGGCTTGGACCATGCCGGGTCGTTGAACCACCCGGGCTCGGGCAGGCCGAGCTTGCCGAGCACGGCATTGACCGGGCCGGTGCCCGGGTTGAGCAGGAACGCGAACGCCATCGTCGCCGCCACCGGGGGCGCCAGGTAGGGCAGGTAGAGCACGGTGCGGAGCACGCTCGCCCCGCGCTTGATCCGGGTGACCAGCAGGCCCAGGCACAGCCCGAAGATCACCCGGAGCGTGACCATGACCAGCACCAGCCACAACGTGTTGCGCATCGCCGGCCAGAACATCGGGTAGTCGGTGAGCACGTAGCGCCAGTTGTCCAGCCCGTTGGCGACCGGCGGGCTGAACCCGTCGTACTTGGTGAAGGAGAAGTAGACGGTCGAGACCAGCGGGTAGAGGAAGAACAGCCCGGTCCCGAGCAGCCAGGGCGAGAGGAAGGCCGCGTTGCGTGCGGCCTCCCTCCAGCGCCGCTTCCTGATCGGGGCCGTGGCCACCGGAGACGTGCTCATCGGACCTGAACCCATCGGACCTGAACCCATCGGACCTGAACTCATCGAGCCTGAGCTCATTGGGCCTGGGCGATGTCGGTGTCGATCTGCTGGGCCGCCTTCTCCAGGCCGGCCTGCAGGTCCGACACCTTCCCGGCCTCGTAGGCGTAGCCGAGGTCCTGCAGCGTGAGCTGGTAGGCGCCGCCGTTCACGCTCGCCGGGGTCGTGGTGCTGTGGGGGTTCTGGGCGATCGAGATGAAGGCGGCGACGGCGTCGTTGGTCGTCAGGTCGGGCGACGCGAGCGCCTCCTTGGTGGAGGGCACGTTGTGGATCGCGTTGGCGAAGCTGACCACGGCCTGGGTGTCGGTCGTCAGGTACTTGACGAGCTCCCACGCGGCGTTCTGCTTGTCGCTGGTGCTCGCGATCCCGATGACCGTGCCGGAGAGGTAGCCCCGGCCGTAGGTGTCGGCCTGGTCGTCGGGCACCGGGAACGGCGCGACGCCGTACTCGAAGTCGACGCCGGCGTCGTCGATCATCCCGGCCCGCCACTCACCGTCGATCGCCATCGCGACCTGGCCGGTCATGAACGGGTTCTTCGGCCCGAACTCGTCGCCGAAGGTGTTGCGGTACTTCTCGAGCTTGGCGAACCCGCCCAGCGCCTCCACCATCTGCTTCTGCCAGGTGAACATGGCGGAGAACGCCGGGTCGGTGGCCACCGCGGAGGTGCCGTCGTCGTTGAAGTACGTCGCGCCCCACTGCGCCGCGAAGTGGCTGACGGTCGACTCGTAGCCGTGGAAGTTCGGCATGAACCCGAGCTGGGAGAACGTGTCGCCGTCCGCCTTGGTCAGCTTCAGCGCATCGTCCTGGAACTCCGAGAGCGTCTTCGGCGGGGCCGTGATGCCGGCGGCCGCGAACGCGTCCTTGTTGTAGTACAGGCCATACGCGTCGCTGAGCAGTGGCAGCGTGCAGCGGTCGCCGTTGAACTGCGTGTAGTCCAGGAGCGCCTCGGGGAAGGTCGCCTCGGGGTCGATCCCGGACTTCTCGAGGAACGGGGCCAGGTCGACGAAGACGTTCGAGTCACAGAACGCGCCGACGTTGTCCGTGGTGAACGAGGACACGACGTCGGGGGCGTTGTCGCCGCCGGCGCGCAGCGCCTGGTTGATCTTGTCGTCGGTGATGTTGCCGACGACCTTCACGTGGATGTTGGGGTGGTCCTTCTCGAACCGGTCGACGTTGTCCTGGATCGCCTTGACCTCGCTGGGTGCGCTCCAGCCGTGCCAGAACGTGATCGAGACGTCCTTGGTGGGGTCATCGTTCGAGCCGCCCTTCGCGGTGCCCGTGCAGGCGCCGCCCATCAGGGCCACGGTCGCGACCACCGCGGTCGCCGCGAACAACTTGTGGGGGTGCGCCATGGTGAACATCTCCGTTCGATCGGTTGGTGGTGCCGACCCTCAGTCCGCGGTGCTGCTGCGGCGGGTGGCCGGCACGAGGGTGTCGAAGACGAGGTCGCGGGTGGTGCGGAGCGCGGCGTGCAGCGCGCCGGTCAGGACCGGGTCGCTGGCCACCTCGGCCAGCGCGATCCGGGGTCGCGTCACCGCCAGGTCGTTCAGCTCGCGCTGGACGGCACGCCGCAACCGCTCCCCGCCCGCGCTGCTGACGCCGCCGGAGAGCACGAGCAGCTCGGGGTCGAGCAGCGCGACGATCGCGGCGAAGCCGACGGCGAGCCGCTGGCCGAGCTCGGCGAGGAACGCCTCGCCGTCGGGGCTCGCGGCTGCCGCCGCGACCGCGGACTGCGCGTCAGGGGCCTTGAATCCGTGCTGGCGGGCCAGGGCCTGCACGGCCTTGCCGCCGACCAGCTCCTGGTAGCCACCGGCGTTGTTGACGCCGACGTTGCGGACCAGCGGCGTCCCCGGCACGGGCAGGAACCCGACCTCGCCGGCGCCTCCGGTGAAGCCACGGTGCAACCGGCCGTCGAGCACGATCGCCGCACCGACGCCCTCCTCGGCCCACAGCAGCACGAAGTCCTCGCCACCACAGGCGACGCCGACGCTGAGCTCGGCGACGGCCGCCAGGTTGACGTCGTTCTCGACGACCACGGTGGTGCCGAGGGTCTCGGCGAGCTCGCTCAGCAGCTCCGGGCTGTGCCAGCCGGGCAGGTGTCGGGCGTAGCGGAGCCGCTGGGTCCGGGGGTCGAACGCTCCCGGGGTGCCGACGACGAGCGTGTCGAGGCCGGACCGGGAGATGCCGGCGGCGGCGCAGGCCGCGTCCACCGCAGTCCGCACCCGGCCGACGGTGTCGTCGGCCGCCCGGCCCGGCGTGGGCAGCTCGTGGGTGCCGATCACCCGCCCGGTGATGTCCGCGACCGCGGCCCGGATCCGGCGCGGGGTGACGTCGAGCCCACCGACGTACGCCGCCGTCGGGTCGACCTCGTAGAGCAACGCGTTGGGGCCCGGCCGGCCGGTGGTGCTGCCGCTCGGCCGCACCAGGCGGGCCTCCTCCAGGCGGGTCAGGATCTGCGACATCGTGGGCTTCGAGAGCCCGGTCAGCTCCCCCAGCGCGGGCCGCGACAACGGCCCGCGCGCGAGCAGCAGGTCCAGGACGCTGCGGTCGTTGATCGCCCGCATCAGTCGAGGGGTGCCTGGCTCGCGCATGTTGGATCCGAACTGTTAGGTAACCTTCCTAATGATTCGGAGCGTAGAACCGCTCGCGTCGAACTGTCAACGGTTCCGGGGGTCGTCCGACGGTGTGGTTGCGATAGGCGCGTCGGCTACGGGGATCTCGACGGGCGCTCAGGCCCGGGGGCCTTCGCTGCTCGATCAACGGTGACCACCCCGAGCCGATGTAATCAGTCGGGCAGGTGCCACCGGGTGGCGCTCGTGGCGCCGGTGCGCACCAGCTCGCCCGCGGCCACCAGCTGCTGGAGAACGGTCCGTGCGTGCGCCGGGGTCAGGCCGGTCGCCGCGCGTACGTCGGCGCCGCTGACCGGCCCGCGAACGGCCAGCTCCAGGATCACCTCACGCGGGTCGGGAGCACCGCCGAGCGCGATGGTCCGCGCGGCGAGGCCCAGGGCCTCGGGGTCGTCGGCGTACTCCCCGCTCGGGTCGTGCAGCACCACGACATCGGCCTGCCCGGCGGCTGCAGGGTCGGCGAGCAGCTCGGACCACGCGACGACCCGCGGCGCCGCGGTGGCCCCGGCCTCCGAGGCGTCCCGGGCGGCCTCCCACGCCTCGGCCCACCGGGCGATCCGCGGCGCCCACCTCGTCTCGGTGCTGTCGGCCTCGAAGAGCGCCGGCATCCTGGGAGCCCGCTCCGCCACGCGAGCGAGCAGCTCCTCGCGCAGCACCGCCAGCCGGCGGGCGCGGCGCCCCGCACGCATCTTCGCCAACCACTCGGCGTACGCCGTGTCCGCGGCCGCGCGCAGGCACAGGACGAGCTCGGCCACCTCGGGCGCCGGTTGCTCGAGACCCTCGGCGGCGGCGATCCGGGTGGTGGTGAGCTCGAGCTCGACGGCGGCGACCTCGAGGTCGTGGCGGGCCTGCGCCCCTTCGCGTACGGCGACGAGCGCGTCGCCCACCCAGCCGACCTGCTCGACGCCTTCGAGCGTGCCGACCGGCATCAGGCTCAGTGGCCCGGGGCCCAGCATCTTGGCCAGGCGCCGGGAGACCTCGGCCAGCCGCGAGATCGCGCGCAACGCCTCGCCCGCGCTCGCCCACCCCTCGACGAGCTCGGCCCGGGACGCATCGGAGGACACCGGGACGCCCACCGCGTCGAACGCCTCCTCCAGCGCCGCGGCGTAGGCCGCCACCTCGAGATGACGGCGTACGGCGGTGGCACCGGCGACGTCGGCGACCGGGTCGCCGTCGACGCGGGCGCCCTCGAGCAGGCGGGCGGCCGTCCGCTGGGACTTGCCGCGGAACCAGCGCCGGGTCGGCTGTTCGGCAGCGAGCTCGGTCTGCAGGCCGGTGAACACCTGCAGCGACTCCTCGGACTCCTCGACCCCCTCGACCACCGTGTCGCCGAGCTCGGCAGCGGCGGCGAGCAGGCGCTGGATGTCGTCAGTCCGAGCTTCGAGCTGCCGCCAGGCATCCCCGCGCGGGTCACCGAGCGCGAGGTCGGCCGCCCTGACCACCCACGTCCGCCGGTGTCTCAGCACCTCCTCGAGCCGGGCCTTGATCTCCCGGATCACCGCCATCACCTCGGCGGCGTCGGGCCGGTCGAGCACGTCTCGCAGACCCGGGTCGAGCTGGCGGGCCGCCAGGTCCGACCGGGTCACCCGGTCGGCCAGCGTCCGGACGTGCTCCTCGGTCGGCACGGCGTCCTCCGGGGGGAACGCCTGGCGCCGCCGGCGCTGGTTCTCCGCGGTCTCCCGGGCGTGCAGCCGGACCAGCCGGAGCAGCTCGTCGTCATTCAGCGGCAGGTCGCCGCGCACCGGCAGCGGCAACCAGCGCAGGGCCGGATCGGCGACCTGGGCTTGATCGGGCACCGGCGCGGTGTCGGCGAGCCGCTCGCGGACCTCGGCGAGCACGGTCGCGTCGGCGCCCGTGACCAGGACTCGCAGGCCCTCCGTGACCAGCTCGGCGGCAATCGTGGCGAGCCGGTCCGCGGGCGCCTCGCCGGGGCCGAGCACCAGTCGCTCCTGGCGTCGCTGCGGCTCCGGACCGCTTCCAGCTCCCACGTCACTCCTCAGTCGCCGAGATCTTGCGGGCTCCGACGTCGGGCCCGAATGCCAGGAGCCTAGGAGAGCCGCGGCCTCATCATCTCTCGTGCCGCGCGAGCAGCGCGTCGGTGTGACTAATCTGCTCCCACGATGCCGGTACGCCGGCCCGGGCGGCCGCGACCCGGAACCCGGCGGGGAACCCGTTCGCCGCGGTCGGCGCCGGCCGGCGCTTGGCGTAGAGCCACACCTGGAAGAACGACCCGAGGTCCTGTCCCGACACCTTCTCCGCCAGGGCGATGAACTGCGGGATCGAGCCGTTGCCGTAGCGCCGGTCGGCGGCCCAGTCCTGCAGGACCGTCCAGAACGCGCGGTTGCCGATCCGGGTGCGCAGCGCCTGCAGCGTCATCGCTCCGCGGCCGTAGACGGCGCCGTCGAACTCGTGGTGCGCGCCGGGATCACCGATGGCCAGCTTCCAGAACGTGTCCCCTCGGGAGTACTGGCGCCAGTTCTGCCGGAAGAGCTCGGCCGCGCTGCCGTCGCCGTGCTTCTCCGACCACAGCCACGACGCGAACGAGGCGAACCCCTCGTTGAGCCAGATGTCGCGCCAGTTCTCCACCGACACCGAGTCGCCGTACCACTGGTGGGCGAGCTCGTGGACGATCACGTAGATGTTCGAGCCCTGGCGCCAGAACCCGCGCGTGTAGACCGGGCGGGTCTGGTTCTCGAGGGCGAACCCGAAGTCGGCGGCCGGTGCGACACCGCCCATCGCGTCGAACGGGTACTTGCCGAAGTGGCGCGCCTCGAACCGGAGCACCCTCGGGGTCTGGCGCAGGTCGGCCGCGGCGTACCGGCCCTCCTTGCCACCGTCGGACGCGACCGCGGTGACCACGGGCAGCCCATCGGCCCACGACCGGGTGATGTCGAACTGGCCGACGACGAAGAACGCGAGATAGGGCGCCATCGGCTCGGCCTCGCGCCAGTGCCAGGTGCGCTGGGCGTCGCGGGCGTCCTTGGAGACGAGGACCCCGTTGCCGAGCACCTCGAGGTCTTTCGCGACCGTGACGCGGACGTCGTAGGTCGCCTTGTCGCGCGGGTGGTCGTTGGCGGGGTACCACCACGCCGCGATCTCGGGCTCGCCGACGGCCGCCACCCCGTCGTCGGTGCGGATCCACGGCTTGATGCCGTCGGACTTGATCGTGGACGGGACGCCGCTGTAGGTGACCTCGACCGTCATCGCCTGACCGTCACGCAGCACCCGTGCCGGCGTGACGACCAGCTCGTGGCGTCCCTGGGTGTAGGTCGCGGGCCGGCCGTTGACTCGCACCCGGGAGACCGGGAGCACGAAGTCGAGGTCGAAGCGGGACAGCGGCTGGGTCGCGTGCGCGCGGATGCGGGTGGTCCCGCTCAGGTGATCGGTCTGCGGCACGTAGGACACGTGGATGCCGTAGTGGCCGACGTCGTAGCCACCGTTGCCGTAGTCGGCGTAGTAGGGATCACCGATCCCTCGCGCCCCCGGCGTGCCGCCCGTGCCCGACTGCGGTGCGGCGTGCGCGGCGCCGAGCGGCAGCAGCAGCGCCATCCCCACGACCAGTGCGGTACGGCGTACGCGTGCTCGTGATGCCATCGGCTGCTCCTCCCGAGAGACGGCCACCTCCGGCGACCGTGCGATCACACAATCACGAGGGACCGACACGGTCCAGGGGGCCGGGCGCCGGGTCGTCGGCGTCGATGAGCGACGGCGGACCGGTCACGAGCCCGACCTCGGGTTCGGGGCTGCCGGCTCGCGCCTCGGCCAGGACGTCGGCCGGCACGTGCTGCTCGAGGAAGCGCCGGGCCAGCCGGGTCGAGGGATGGATGCCGACGGTGGCCAGCACCACGATGCCGGCGATCACCATCCACCCCGCGGCCCCCCAGTTCATCGCGAGGAACGTGTAGACGGCCGGTGCCCAGACCCGCCCGAGGGTGCTGCTCAGCTCGGCGGCACCCTGGTAGGAGCCGCGCTGTCGCGGATCCATCAGCTCGGCCTCGAACGACCAGCTGGCCGCGGACAGGTAGAGCTCGGCGCCGGTGACCGTCACGTGGCCGAGCCAGACCAGCGCGATCGTCGTCCACCCGACCGTGTCGTGGGTCGCGAGCGTGATCGCGCAGGAGATGACGAAGAACGTCGACGACACCCGGACGGCGCGCAACGCGGTCGGTACGTCGTGCACACCGCGCGCGGCGGCCATCGGCAGGAAGATGCACATCACGGTGTTGGTGCCGAACAGGAACGCAAGCAGCACCCGGGGCGCATCGGTCTCCTCGACCAGCCACAGCGGGATCACGATGTTCAGCAGCACCTGGTTGGTCCAGAACACGCCGGAGAAGAACATCGTGAGCAGCCAGCCGAGGTTGCGCATCGGCCCGGGACCGGGCACCTTGACCAGCCGTTCCTCGGCGCTCAGGTCATCATGCGGAGCACGCGGCAGCCGCATGATCGCGACGCCGTTGACCAGGAACACCACAGCGGTGAACCACGGCAGCGCGTGCAGCAGGTCGTTGGAGTGGAAGGCCAGGGCGATGCCGCCGAGCAGCGAGCCGAGCGTGAAGCCGACGTTCAGCGCGGAGTACATGTAGGCGCGTGAGCGCACCCGTTCGGCCGGAGGCAGCACGTCGATCGTGTAGGCCCCGTGGGCGGCGCCACCCAGGGCGCCGATGACCTCCATGCCGATCGCCATCAGCAGGTAGCCGCGGAAGTCGCCGATCAGCGGCCACAGCGAGAACATCGCCGCCTGCCCCGTCGCGCTGAGCGCCCACATCCGCTTCGGGCCGTAGCGGTCCACGAGCTTGCCCATCGGGAGCGCCGCGAGGAACGCGCCGATCCCCGCACAGGTCAGGCCGAGGCCCACCTGGGCCGCGCTCAGCCCGACGATCTGGGTGAAGAACACCGCCGAACCGGTCATGAACGTGCCCTCACCGAGGGCGAACAGCAGCGACTGGACCGAGAGACGGCCGGCCAGCGGGGAGGGTGGGCGCGCGTGGCGCACGATCGCGGCGAACATCACCGCCGATTCTGCGCCGCGCCACCGACGGGCGTCGCCTCGTTTTCGGCCGGGCCGCCGCGAGGGGCGGCCCGGAGGTGACAGCCGACGCCACCGGGCCGAACATCCCAGAATTTGTCTGACGTCTATAGTGTCTGGTGAGGCGAATCGCTCGCCGAGCGCCACGGCGAGGCACGAACCCGGGCTCGCCTCCGACATCGGGCGTCGACGAGGAGACGGCGAATGAGCTCCACCACCAGGGTCAGCCAGGCCACGATCGTGCGCCAGCAGATCCTCGACCTCATCAACGCCGAGGGGCTGCGCCCCGGGGACCAGCTGCCCACCGAGCAGGTGCTCTCGGAGCAGTTCGACGTCGGGCGGTCGACGACACGCGAGGCGCTCAAGCTGCTCGAGCAGGAGGGCCTGGTGTCCGCGGTCCAGGGCAAGGGCCGCTTCCTGTCGTCGACGTCGGCCATCCGCGTCGAGCGTCCGATCACCGCGTACGAGAGCATCACCGAGATGCTGACGGGCCTGAACCGGTCGGTGACAACGATCGTGCTCAAGGTCGCCGACCGGGCGGCCACCGACGAGGAGGCGACCCGGCTCGACGTCGCACCGGGGACGAGCGTCACCTGGCTCCTCCGGCTCCGGTGCGAAGGCACCGAGCCGCTGATCCTGAGCGAGAACGTGATCGTCAAGGAGCTGCTGCCCGGACCGACGGCGCACCGCGACTGGAGCGGGTCCCTGACCGACCTCCTGGCCGGCCACGGCCACCGGATCAACTCCTCGGCGGCCAGCGTGAGCGCCACCGAGATGCCGGAGCAGTTCGCCGCGCCGTTCAACCTCGCCGGCTACGGCTCCTGGCTGCTGATCCGCGAGACCTGCTACACCTTCGACGGCCGCGCCGCCTTCCTCGCCAACGACTACCACCGCGGCACGGAGTTCGCGTTCAACGTGGTGCGTCGCAGGTCCTAGCCCGAACGGCGCCCGGCGGCGCTGCTCGCGACCCCTACTCGGACGGCGTGACCAGCACCTTGCGGGTCCTGCCGCTGGCGAACCTGTCCAGCGCGTCGGCGTAGTCGTCGACGGCGAAGGTGTCGCTGATCAGCGGTACGGCGTCCACGGCGCCTGTCGCCAGCAGGGCGACGGACCGGGCGAAGCTGTTGAGCGGGCACACCGCACCGAGGATCGTGATCTCCCGCTCATAGATGTCGAACGGGTCGATCTCGACCCGCACCTCGGGGGCGGCCACGCCGAACTGGACGAAGGTGCCGCCCTTGGCGATCCTGGTCAGGCCGTCCGCGATAGCGGGTGCCGCGCCGGTGGCGTCGATGACCACGTCCCATCCGCGGTCGGGCATCACCTCCCCCGCGTGCTCGCCGACGGTGGAGGCACCGAGCGTCCTTGCCGCCTCGAGCTTGCGCGGGTTGATGTCGATCACGTCCACCGTCGCTACCCCGAACCGACCGGCGAGCTGAAGCATCATCAGACCCATCGTCCCCGATCCGTAGATCGCCACGCTGCGGCCCAGCTGCTCACCGAGCAGGTCCCAGGCGTGCAGGGCACACGACAACGGCTCGGCCAGGGCGGCGTGGGCGAGGTCGAGCGCGTCCGGCACCGCGACGCAGACGTGCTCGGGCACGGCCACGTAGCCGGCCGACGCGCCGTTGAGGGTGACGCCGAGCGCCGAGTAGTTGTCGCAGAGGTTGACCCGGCCCTCCTGGCAGTAGCGGCAGCGCCAACAGGGCAGGTTCGGGTCGGCGGCCACCCGGTCACCGATCCGCAGGTCGTGGACGTCGGACCCGAGGGCGACCACGGTGCCGGCGAACTCGTGACCGGGGATGACCGGGAGGCCGGCCGGGTAGTCGCCCTCGAAGATCTGCAGGTCGGTGCCGCAGATGCCGGCAGCAGCCACCGCCAGGACGACCTCCCCTGGAGCGGGGGTCGGATCGGGGACCTCGGCGATCTCGAGCATCCTCGGTCCGGCGATGACTGCTGCACGCATGGTGTGTTCCTCACGAACTGGGGGACGGGTTGGCTGGCGGGACCGAGCGGTCCCGATGGTTGTCTGATGAATGCGCTGACGGGCGAGGCGCCGGCGGTTACTCGCGAACCGCGCCCATGCCCAGGCCCGAGAGGAGGTGGCGCTGGGCGAAGGCGATGAGCAGGAGGATGGGCACGAGCGAGATGACGCTGGTCGCCGCGATCGAGCTCCACAGGATCTGCTTGTCGGTCTGGAAGCCGGCGATGGTGACCGGGATCGTCACCACCCGGTTGCCCGCGAGGACGAGCACGAACAGGAACTCGTTCCAGATCAGCACGAACGTGACCACCGCGCTCGCACTGAGCCCGGGTCGCGCGATCGGGAGGATGACCTGCCACAGGATCCGCAGGTTCCCCGCCCCGTCGACGCGGGCGGCCTCGTCGAGCGACTCCGGGATGCCGCCGAAGATGCGGTACATGATCAGCGTCGACAGCGGCACCTGGAAGGCCACGAGCGCGAGCACCAGGCCGAGCATCGTGTCGAGCAGGTTGAGCTGTCGGTAGATGTAGAACGTGGGCACGACGATCGCGAACGTCGGCACGAGGCGGCTCAGCGCGAACATGAACGTCAGGCTCGCCGCCCCCGGGATGCGGAACCGCGACAGGGCATAGCCCGCCATGGCGCCGAACAGCACGCACAGTGCGGTCGCGACTACCGTGAGCTCGACGCTGTTCGCGAGGGACGCGAGGAACGTCGAGTCCGTCAGCAGCTTGGCGTAGGTGTCGAACTGCGGGACGAACAGCCAGTCCGTGGGCGACTGGTAGGCGCTGCTGTCGCTCTGGAGAGCCACTACCAGCAGCCAGGCGACCGGGTAGAGGCTGACCACGACGAGCACCAGCCCGATGACGAAGTTGGCGACGTGGGCGAGTGCTTTACGCATGCGTGAGACTCCGCTCGTGTGCGCGGCGGCGGATCCGGAGGATCGACAGCCCGAGGAACGTCACGACGGCGAGGAAGGCGACGACGACGGTGACGGCGGCGGAGGTCTGCCCGATCTGGAACTGCCGGAACCCGTACTGGTAAAGGTAGAGGTTGATCACCGAGGTCAGGCGTCCCGGACCGCCACCGGTGAGGACGTAGACCTCGTCGAACAGCTGCAGGGCATCCATCGCCCGGAGCACGAGGACGGCGCCGAGGATCGGCATCAGGTCGGGCAGGATGATGTGGACGAAGCGCTGCCACGCATTCGCGCCGTCCATCATGGCCGACTCCAACGGGTCGGGCGACATGCCGGCGAGACCGGCGAGGCACAGCAGCGCGACGAAGGGCGTGGTGTGCCAGACCTCGACCGCGACGACCGCCCAGCGCACGGTCGAGGGGTCGGTGAGCCAGGCGTGCGGCGAGAGACCGAAGATGTGGAAGTAGTAGTTCAGCTGCCCGAACTGGGCGCTGTAGAACATGCGGAAGAAGTTCCCGATGACGACCGGGACGAGCAGGTACGGCAACAGCGTGACGGCGCGCATCGGCCGCGAGTAGCGCCGCGGCCGGTTGAGCCACAGCGCGATCGCGAGGCCGAGGACCATCTCGAGGACGAGCGCCGGGATGATGATCCAACAGGTGGTGGACAGCGCGGCGTGGAAGTCGGTCGACGTCAGCACCGTCTCGTAGTTGTCGAGCCCGACGTTGTGCACCGGCGCCCCCTCCGCCTTGGAGAGGTCGGTGTCGGTGAAGCTGAGGAAGACGGCGACGATCATCGGCACGACGCGGAGCCCGACGACGAGCAGAGCTGCGGGAAGCAGCAACCCCAGGGGCGCCAGGAGCCCTCCAGCGGGGCCGCGCCGCGTACGACGCGGCCCCGTGGTGCTGGTGACGAGAGGTGAGTCCGTCATGAGCTGGGTGCCAGCTCTCATCGGGCCATCTCGGCGGCGAGGCGCCGGGACGACTCAGTGATGGCCTCGTCGGTCGACAGCTGTCCGTTGAGAGCGGAGGACAGCGGCGGTGACATGGCGGCCTCCCAGTCGACCCAGTGCGAGGTGACCGGGAAGTACACGGCGTTCTGGTAGTTCGTCAGCGCCGCCGAGTAGTACGGGTACTTCGCCTGGTTCGCCGGGTCCGACAGGACGGAGATCCGGCTCGCCGAGCCACCGTTGGCGAGACCCGCCTGCTGCTGCTCGGCCGCGGTCGCCCACGCGATGAAGTCGAAGGCCTCCTGCTGGTGGCTCGACTTGGCCGAGACGGCGAGGCCCCATCCCCCGAGGTTCGGGGTGCTCTTGCCGGTCGGTCCGGACGGCAGCGGCGCGAAGCCCACGTCGTCCTTGACCTTGGACGTGTCGGCGAGGAGCGCGTCCGAGGTGTCGGAGAAGTTGATCATCATCGCGGTCTTGCCCTCGGAGAACGCCGCCGCCGCGGCCGGCCAGTCGGCCGACAAGGCGTCGGCCGGTGCGTACGGCACGACCTTCTTCCAGACGTCGAATGCCTGGCGCGCCTCCGGCGAGTCCATGGCGCTGGACGTGCCGTCGGTGGTGATGGCGGCGCCGTAGGACCACGCGATGCTCCAGTACTCGTCGAGCAGCGGGTCGTCACGCTTGCCGATCAGGGTCGTGCCCGTGACGCCGGTCTTCTCCTGCACGGTCTTCGCGGCCTGCACGTACTCGTCCCAGGTCTTCGGGACCTCGACGCCGGCCTGCTTCAACAGATCGGTGCGGTAGTACAGCATGTACACCGCGCCGAACCAGGGCAGCGCGTACTGCTCGCTGTCGATGGTCCCCCAGTCGACGTAGCCCTGGATGTAGTCGGACATGTCGATCGTCTTGGCGTCCGCCTTGACCATGTCGTTCAGCGACTCGAGGTAGCCGCTCTCGACGTACTGCTTCTCCCACGCGTAGTCCAGGCCGATGACGTCGTAGCTGTCCTTGCCCGAGCTGAAGCCGAGGACCGTGCGCTCCCGGGTGGCGTCGTAGTCGAAGAGGTCGACGTCGACCTTGGTCGAGTGGTCCTTGTTCCAGGTCTTGGCGGCTTCGGCGAGCGCGTTCCCGGGCCCGCCCGCCTGGGCGATGACACGGATCGTGTCGCTTCCGCCTCCGTTGTTGGAGACCGCGCAGCTGGGGAGCATCGCGCCAGCTACGACGATGGTCCCGGCTGCGATCAGCCGGTTGATGGTGCGTTGATGCATGGACCCCTGCTTTCTACGGTCGATCGACGGTGAACCCCAGGTGGGCTCCACCACTGACGGTGAGGAACGAGCCGGTCATGTACCGGCTCGGGTCGGTGACCAGGAAGAGCGCCGTGCTCGCGATCTCCTCGGGCTCGGCGACGCGGGCGAGCGGGGTGGTGCGTTCGTAGTCGGCGAAGACCTGCTCGGGCGTCAGGCCCCGCAGCTGTGCCTCCCAGGCGAGCTCGCGGGTCTCCATCGGGGTGCGGACGTACATCGGGCAGATGCCGTTGATGCGGATGTCGCGGACCGCCAGCTCCGGCGTCACGGCTTCGACGAGGCCCGTGACCGCGAACTTCGAGGCGCAGTACGCGCTCAGGTACGGCGCGCCGCGCAGACCGCCGACGGAGTCGACGACCGCGATGGCACCGCCGTCGCGCATCCCCGGGACGATCGCGCGCAGGCAGTTGAAGACGCCGTACGCGTTGACGTTCATCTGGAAGTGCCAGTCGTCGTCGGTCGTCTCCACCAACGGAGCCATCCGCGAGACGCCCGCCGCGAGAACGGCTGCGTCCAACGGCCCGTCGAGGCGCGCGACGGCGGCCCGGACCGACGCGGGGTCGGTGACGTCGACGGGCGTCGGCGCCGCGAGGTCCCACTCGAGCACGGTGAAGCCGTCGTCGCTGAGCGCCTGCGCGCAGGCACGCCCGATCCCGCTCGCCGCCCCGGTCACTACCGCCGTTCGGGTCATGCTCTCCTCCTGTTCTGCGGGAATCCCCCGCTGTGTCCGCAGGTGACGGCCGCCCATTGCGTGCCGGCAGCGAGTGCCTCCTCGATGGACGCACCCCTGGCGGTGGCGGCGATGAAGCCGGCGATGAAGCTGTCACCGGCGCCGGTGGTGTCGACGACCGCTGCCCGCAGCGCCGGGGCGGCGATCGGGTCGCCCACGGCGGGGTAGGCGATCGCGCCCAAGGCACCTCGGGTCACCACTGCAAGCTCGGCCCCACCACCGACGGCGTCGCGCGCGAAGGCCGTCGGATCGTCCGCGCCGACCGATCCGAACGCGACCGCGAGTCCGTCGTACCCGGCCGAGACCGCGCAGTCCTGGCCGATCCGCGCACCCGGCAGCTGAGCGCGGAGCTCGCCGGCGCGCGGCAGCATCCCGATCTGCACCCAGTCGGCGTCGGCGATCTCCCTGACGTGCTCGGGCGGCGGCGTGTAGTCGGCGGTGACGCCGAAGTCCTCGCGCTCGAACACCCGGTCGCCGTCGACCTCGATGCGGATAAGCGTGACGGCGCTGGCGCCCGGGAGCACGACCAGACCGCCGACGTCGACCCCGGCGTCCGCGAGGACCGAGCGGATGAACGCGCCGTCCCCGTCGTCGGCGACCGCACCGTAGTACCGCACGCTCTCCCCCACGAGCGCCAGCTGCACGGCGACGTTGACGGCGTTGCCGCCGACGAGGTCGTACGACTCGGCGCCGAGATAGCGGTCGATGGTGTTGTCGCCGACGACGGCGAATCGGAGCCGTGTCATCGCTCAGTACACGGTCTGCCGGTAGTAGCGGCGCGTGGTCAGCGGATGCTGCGTGAGCTCCTCGAGGTGGGCGCTGACCCGCTCGAGGAGCGTGGAGATCACGACCGGGGAGAGGAGCGCGCGGACGTCGGGGCTGATCCCGGGCAGGTCGACCTCGGCGGCATCGATGGTGCGGACCTCGTGTGACACGGTCGGGGCCCAGGCCTCGACGCGCTCGACCAGCGAGCGCGCGGCGTCCTCGCCCTTGAACAGCAGCACGCTGGTGTTCTCCTCGAGCAGCTCGAGGGTGCCGTGGAAGAAGTCGGCCGCATGGATCGGGCGGGTCTTGATCCACTGCATCTCCTCGAGGATGCAGGTGCCGTAGTACCAGGCCTCGGCCCAGGTCGACCCGGCTCCGCTGATGATGTGGAAGTCGTGCGCCTGGATCGCGGCCGCGATCTCCGCGGCACGTGGCTCGTAGGCGCGCTTCGCCTCGAGGAGCAGCGGCGGGAGCGTACGAAGCTCCGCGGCCACCCGGTCGTAGTCCTCGTAGTCTCCGGTCGCCTCGAGCAGGGCCAGGACCAACAGGAGCGACTGGAGGTAGAACGACTCCGACGACGTGTCGTCCTCGGCGAAGACGGTGACGTTGTGGTCGGCCTCGCGCGCGACAGGCGTGTCCGCATGGCCGGTGAGGCTGATCACGGTCGCGCCCTTGCTCTTGGCGAAGAGCAGTACATCGGTTGCCTCGGGGGTGGTGCCCGAGAGCGACGGAATGACGACGATCGAGTGCGGGCCGAGTGCCACCGCATCCATCACCATGATCTCAGCCGCGTGCACCACCTGGGCGGGGAACACACTGTGACGTTGCACGATCTGCGCCGCTGGGTGCATGAGCACGCCGGCACCGCCGGCGCCCAGGAAGTAGAGGTTGCGTGCGCCGTTGCGCACCAGTCCGGTCACGAGCTCGCGCAGGGCCATCCCCGCCTCGACGGCGTTGTTCTGGATGGTGACGAATCGCGTCTCGTCGAAGTTGAACATGAAGCCTCGCTGATGGTTGAGGAGGTAGTTGTCTGACATCAGGTCCTGATATCAGCCAACGGTAGACCTCATCAGTTCTCTTCGCTAGATCTTCCGACTTCTTTCTGATCGGGACGGCGTCATCCACGCGCGAACGCGCCAATTCAGCGCCCTGTGACGCCGCTGTGAACGCTGTCAGACAAGCGCACACGACGGCATGACCACTGGCGCGAAGGTCACGCCCGCCAGGGCGCGGGCGCACCCCGCCGAGGCGACTCGCCTCCGGCGCCGACCTGCGGTGACCGGCGCTCAGGTGTCCTTGGTCTGGACGGCGACCCCGTGGCCGAGCCGGCTGTGGCGATAGCCGTAAGCCGCGTAGATCACCACGCCGATCAGGAACCACACCGCGAACCGCACCCAGGTCGCCGGCTGCAGCTTGGTGATCAGCCAGATGGAGAACGCGATCCCGAGCAGGGGGGTGAACGGCATCAACGGCGTGCGGAACGTCCGGGGCAGCTCGGGTGAGCGGTAGCGGAGCACGATCACCGCGGCCGAGACGACGATGAACGCGAGCAGGATCCCGATGTTCGTGAGCTCCGCAGCATCACCGATCGACACGAAACCCGCGATCGCGGCCGACACGACGCCGACGATCCACACCGGCCGGTGCGGCGAGTGGTGCTCGTTGGTCTGCGCGAACCACGCGGGCAGCAGGCCGTCGCGGCTGATCGCGTACCAGATGCGGGACGCGCCCAACGTGAACGAGAACAGCACGGTGATGATGCCGAGGATCGCGCCGATCGCGACCACCTTGGAGAACCCGGCCAGCCCCACGGACTCGAAGGCCGCGCTGAACGCCGCGGTGTCCGAGAGGTCGCGGTAGTCGACCATCCCGGTGAGCACGGTCGCGGCCAGCAGGTAGAGCACCATCGCGATCGCCAGCGAGAGGATGATCGCCTTGGGCAGGTTGCGCTCGGCTTCCTTGGACTCCTCGGCCGCGGTGCTCATCGCGTCGTACCCGAACACGGCGAAGAACACCGTCGCCGCACCGGTGGCCGCGCCGCCGACGCCGTGCGGGAAGTACGGCGTCAGATGGTCGGTGTCGACGTAGAACACCCCGACCACGATCACCGCGAGCACGATCGCGAGCTTCACGCCGACCAGCCAGGTCTCGATGCGCGCGCTCGTCTTGATGCCGCGGTTGAGCAGCCAGGCGACGGCGAGGCAGAGCAGCACGGCGAACAGGTCGACCCGGTGACCGTCACCGGTGCCCGGCGCGCCGAGCATCCAGTTCGGCAGGTCCAGCCCGATCGCGTCGGCGAGGAAGGTGATGTACTGCGAGACCCCGATCGCGACCACCGCCACGATCGCGGTGTACTCCAGCAGCAGGTCCCACCCGATGAACCAGCCGACCGACTCGCCGAGCACCGCATAGCCGTAGGTGTACGCCGACCCCGCGGCTGGGATCAGCCCGCCGAACTCGGCGTACGACAGCGCGGCGCAGGCACTCGCCACGCCGGCGACCAGGAACGAGACGGTGACCGCCGGCCCGGCGTCCGCCTTGGCCACCGGCCCGGCCAGCGCGAAGATGCCGGCGCCGATGATCGCCCCCAGGCCGATCGCGGTGAGCTGCCAGAGCCCGATGCTGCGCTCCAACCCGCTGTCGCTGTAGTCCGCCTGCACCGGCTTGCGCCGGAAGATCCCGCTCTGGGGCTCCACTCGTTGCTCGGCCATACCCGAATCTGTACCCGGAACCCATGGGCCGTCACACCCGCACGACCTCGAGCAGGCCCAGCTCCGCGAGCACGTCGAAGTCGTCGTCCTGGGTGACCACAGGCATGTCGCGCGAGACCGCGACACTCGCGATCCAGAGGTCGTTGACCCCGACGTTGCGGCCTGCCTCATGAAGGACGACGCGCAGTCGCGCCCACGCCGCCGCGGCAGGCGCATCGATCGGCAGCGGCGTGATCGACGCCGCACGCTGGGCGGTCCGCAGGCGCCTCGCCCGGATCTCGGTCGTCGTCGCCGCCAACACCCCGGCCTCGAGCTCCGCGAGCGTGACGACACAGACCAGGCTCTCGTCCGGCAGCCGGTCGAGCGCGAGCTCGCGGCCGCTCTCGGAGGCGATGAAGACGCTGGTGTCCAGGAGGCCGACGGCGGTCACGTCAACGGGCTGAGGTCGTTGGTCGACTCGCCGGCCAGGACCCGGAGGTCGGCCCGCAACTCGGCGTCCGCCTGCTCGGCCGCCAGCCACGCAGCCAGCTCCGTCCGCCGCCACGAACGCGGCCGGGCATCACGCGGCGGATGCAGCTCGGCCACGACCGCGCCTCGGACCGTCACGGCCACCACCCCGCCCGCGCCCACACGACGAAGCACATCAGCGGTGTGATTGCGCAGGTCGCGGCTGGCAACAGCATCCATGTGGCAGATCGTAGCACTTCACGCACACTCTCAGTCCGGCGCACGTGGACTCCGAAGCTCGACGACCCTCCTTCCTCGTCGAGCGGGAGCGGCCGGCGAATCCCCCGCCGTCGGCTTCGTGCCACCGCGACGGCCAACTCCGCAACGGAGCACAGTCGCGCCATGAACGTCGAACCTTTCGAGCTGCGCAGTCCGGCCGACCTGATCGTCGAGGTCGCCGAGCGCGTCCCCCTGACCCGCGGCGCGGCGTACGCCGTCCTCGTCCACGACCCTTCCCAGTCTCAGCAGCTGCGCGCGATCGAGGCGTTGCCGTGCGGCTCCGTCGTCGCCGACGAGCGACTGGTTCGCGACGCGATCTGGGCGGTCTGCGATCGCTGGGACGACCATCGCTGGCACTCGCCGTCCGACCTCAAGATGGTCACCGTGGTCGTCCGCGCCGGGCTCTGCGTGTGGACGCCCGTCGAGTGGACGTGGTCGACCGCCTGGCGCTACGCCAACACCGGCCTGTGTGGCGGCGACCTGATCACGGTGACCGAGCACGGGTGGTACGACTTCATGACCAAGCACGCCGACCACCTGCCGGCGATGCTCGAGGCGTAGTGACTCTCAGCGGGCGATCTCTGCGACGCCGGCGAGCAGCCGGTCGACGTCCTCGGCACTCGTGTACGGCGCCAGCCCGGCCCGCACCGCGCCCGCGTACCCGAGCCCGAGCAACCGGGACGCCTCGATCGCATAGAAGTGGCTGGCCGGGGCGTTGACGCCAACCGCCGCCAACTGCTCGTACACCTCACGGTTGCCGTGGCCGGCGACCGAGAAGAACGCGGTCGGCGTACGTCGGGCGGGGTCGCCGTGGAGGGTGACGCCAGGCGTCCGGCGCAGCCCCTCCAGCAGCCGCTCGAACAACCCCGCCTCGTGCTCCTCGACCGCCCGCATCGACTCCAGCACCCGCGCACGCCGGTCGGCCGCGTCCGAGGCGAGACCCGCGAGGTAGTCGACCGCCGCGGTCGAGCCTGCGAGCAGCTCGTAGGGCAGCGTCCCCAGCTCGAACCGCTCCGGCACCTGATCGCTCGACGGCAGCAGCTTGTCCGAATGGACCCGCTCCCACAGGTCCGGCGCGGCCACCACGACCCCGTGGTGGGGCCCGAGGAACTTGTACGGCGAGCACGCGAAGAAGTCCGCCCCCAGCGCCGCCACGTCCACCGGAGCATGCGGCGCCAGGTGCACCCCGTCGACGTACAGCAGCGCGCCCACCTCGTGCACCGCACCGGCGATCGCCGCCATGTCCGGTCGGGTGCCGAGGACGTTGGACGCCCCGGTCACCGCCACGAGTCTGGTGCGCGCGGACAGCTCGGCCCGCACGTCGTCGACACCCAGGTCGCCGGTGTCGCGGTCGAACCCGACCCACCGCACCGTCGCGCCCACAGACTCGGCGGCCTGCACCCAGGGCCGGATGTTCGCGTCATGGTCGAGGCGGGTCACCACGACCTCGTCTCCCGGACCCCAGGTCTTCGCGAGCGCCCGGGAGACGTCGTACGTCGCCTGGGTCATCGACCGCGCGAACACGACTCCGCTCGCGTCGCAGCCGACCAGGTCGGCCATCGCCGCTCGCGCCGCCGCGACGACCTCCTCGACCCGCAGCTCCGCCATCGTGACCGTGCCGCGGTTGCCGAGGCCGGCCGTCATGGTCGCGGTCACCGCCGCCGCGACCTGGCGCGGCACCTGGCTGCCGCCGGGCCCGTCGAAGAACGCCACCCCCTGCTCGAGGGACGGGAAGTCCGGGCGGATCGCATCGACGTCGAGGCTCATGCCGGCATCATTCCAAGCAGGTCACCCGCCGACGCGAACGCCCACGAGGTCGCGCACGGCGGCGTCGGAGGCGAACAACGCGTCGCGGTCGTACGTCGAGGTGCTGATCATCAGCTCGTCCGCACCGGTGCGCTCGGCCAGCCGCTCCAGCGCCTGTCGCACCGTGGCCGGGCTGCCGGCGACCGCTCGCCCGAGCGACGACTCGACCCGATCACGCAGCTGGGCGTTCCACGGCTGGGCCCGGATCGCCGCCACCGACTCCAACGGCGGGAACTCGCCGGTCTGCCGGGACCGGGCCATCGCCCACGCCTCGGGCAGCGCCAGCTCGCGGGCCTGGTCGTCGGTGTCGGCGACGGTGACGTCCAGCGAGACGGTCACCGACGGCGTACTGCCGCGGTGCGGGCGGAAGTCACGGCGATAGGCCCGGAGGAGATCGCCGACCTCGGCGCTGTCCAGCACCGGGCCGCCGACGACCACCGGGAGCCCCAGCCGGGCAGCCACCTCGAGACCCCGTCCGGTCGCCAGCAGGTACGTCGGGACCCGGCGCCCGGTGGCCGGTCGCGCGGTGATCGGCGCCGAGCCGTCGAGGTAGTCCCGCAGCTCGTCGAGGTCGGCCTCGAAGGTGTCGAGCGCCTCGGGTCCGCGGCGCAGCGCCTGGCGGACCGGCGGGGTGAACCCCAGCGACCGGCCCAGCCCGAGGTCGACGCGACCGGGGTAGAGGGCGTCGAGCATCCGGAACTGCTCGGCCACCACGAGGGGCTGGTGGTGCGGCAGCATCACGCCACCGGAACCGATCCGGATCGCTCCGGTCCGGGCGCCGATCGCCGCGAGCAGCACCGGCGGCGAACCAGAGGCGATGCCCGGCACCGCGTGGTGCTCCGCCACCCAGAACCGGTCGTAGCCGAGCCTCTCGGCATGTACGGCGCGCTCCACCGTCCCGGTCAGCGCCTCGGCCTCGGGCCGGCCGGCGCGGGTCCGCGAACGATCGAGCAGCGAGAGCCTCACAGGGTCACAACCACTGACGGTGGCTCTGCCTTCCCGTGCTTCCGCTGCCGTCCTCGCGGGTGGCCGTCCGCGAGGACGACGTCATCTGACTGATGTTGCGCGCGCCTCGCCCGCCCAGGGTGGGAGCCGTCCGCCACCACCGAGCTCCAGAGGACCACCATGAGGTCTCGTCACACGTTGCACCCCAACCTCCTCGCCGCCCCGTTCGGCCTGACCGGACTGGCCGAGTGCTGGTCGCTGGCCGCACGGGCGGACGCCGTACCGCCCCAGGTGGCGGATGCCCTCTGGCTGCTCTCCGCCACGACCTGGCTCGTGGTCGCCTCGGCGTACACCGGGAACGTCGCTCGCGCGGGGCGGGCTCGCGCCGAGCTGGCCGACCCGGTCTTCGGCCCGTTCACCGTCTTGCTGTTCGTGCCCCTCCTGCTCCTCGCGGTCAGGCTCGCCGCCGATGCCCCCGCCGCGGGGCGCGCCCTGTTCGTGGTCGCCCTGGGCGCCACCCTGGCTGCGGGCGGGTTGCTGACCGCTCGGTGGATCTCGACAGGGACGTCGGCAGCGCACCCGGGGTACCTGCTCCCGACCGTCGCGGGCGGGCTCGTGGCCTCCACTGCGAGCGCCGCGCTCGGCTATCGCGGGCTCTCCGTGGTGATGCTGGGCTACGGCGCACTGTCCTGCGCGATGATCGCGCCGGTGGTGCTCGCCAGGCTGCTCACCGGCCCGCCGCTCGCCGTGGCCCTGAGGCCCACGTTGGCGATCCTGGTCGCCCCGCCGGTCGTGGCAGGCAACGCGGTGCTCGAGGCCAACGGCGACCGCATCGACGTGACGATCCAGCTCCTGGCGGGCTTCGCGCTGGCGATGGTGCTCGTCCAGGCAGACCTGCTCAGGTTCATGCTGAGCGGGCCGTTCGGGCCGGGGTGGTGGTCGCTGGCGTTCTCCTACGCAGCGGCAGGTGCCTTCGCCATCCGCATGCTCGACGACACCACCGGGCGCGCCCATGTCGCGGTCGCCATCGACCTGGTGCTGGCCGCGGTCACCTGCGGGATCGGCTGGCTCGCCGTTCGCACGGTGACTGCTCTCGCACACGGGCGGTACCTGCCGGCCCCGGCCGACGCGGCCGACGTCCCGGGTCCTGCGACGCCCGTCCCGCCGCGCGGGGTTGCGGTCGCCAACTCCGAGATGCGGTCGATCGACTGATGTTGCACGCCTGAGCCCGGCGAAGACTGGCAGCCACACCCCACCAGCCCGCGCGCAACCCACCGGTGGCCCGCGGCCTCGCGGCTGGTCACCCGGACGAACGGCGGCGCGGGGCGCCGCCGCCTCCCGGGCCTCCTCGAACGGAACCCTCATGTCCTCCATCTCCCCCGCCCGGATCATCGCGCCGACCCCCGCACGCCACCGGACCGTCGTCCTCGCGGTCATCCTGGGCTGCCAGCTGATGATGACCCTCGACGCCTCGATCGTGACCACGGCGCTCCCGCACATCAGGGACCAGCTCGGCTTCACCGAGTCGGCGCTCTCCTGGATCCAGAACGCCTACGTCCTGGTGTTCGGCGGCCTCGTCCTGCTCGGCGCGCGTGCCGGAGACCTGTTCGGTCGCCGTCGGGTGTTCATGGCCGGCACAGCCGTCTTCACCCTCGCCTCCCTGCTGGCCGGTCTGGCCCAGTCTGCGGAGGTCCTCGTCGGTGCCCGCGCCCTGCAGGGCCTCGCCTCGGCGTTCGCGATCCCGTCCACCCTGGCGCTGCTGATCACGAGCTTTCCCAGCCCCAGTGAGCGCACCCGCGCGATCGCGGTCTACAGCGCGGTGATCGGCGCCGGTGCGAGCGTCGGCATCATCGTCGGCGGCCTGTTCACCGAGTACCTCTCTTGGCGCTGGGGACTCCTGGTCAACGTCCCGATCGGCGCCGTGATCGTCGCGCTCTCACCGCGCTGTCTTCCCGAGACCGAGCGGCATCCCGGCCGCGTCGACGTCGTCGGAGCCGTGACGATCACGCTCGGCATGTCCGCTCTCGTCTACGGTCTGGTCGAAGCGGCCGAGGTCGGCTGGCTCAGCTCGCGCACGATCGCCGCGCTCGCGGCAGCCGTCGTCCTCATCACCGTCTTCGTGCTCGTCGAGCGCCGGCAGCCGCAGCCGATCGTGCCGCTCGGTCTCCTCGCGAGCATCCCGCGCACCAGCGCCTACCTCGGGCGCGTCCTCGCTGTCGGTGCGATGTACTCGACGTTCTTCTTCCTCAGCCAGTACCTGCAGAACGTCCGCGGCTTCAGCCCGCTGGACACCGGCCTGGCCTACATCCCGTTGACGGCGATGCTCTTCGTGATGGTCTACGTCGTGAGGTACGCCGGGCCGCGGGTGAGCAAGCCGGCCCTGCTCGTCACGGCGTTGGGGCTGGCGATGCTCGGCATGGGCTGGCTGAGCCGGATCGACGCGACGACGGCGTACCTGCCCTGGATCGTGCTGCCGTTGCTCCTGCTCGGTGTCGGCCAGGGCATCGCGATCATCCTGCTCACCGACCTGGGCATGGCCGACGTCGAGCCCGGCCTCGCCGGCGCTGCCTCGGGGTTGGTGAACACCGCGCACCAGCTCGGCGGCTCGATCGGCCTCGCGCTGCTCACCGTCGTCTACGGCGCGGCCACCGGTCACGGTGCGCGGGTCGCCTCGGGCACCGCGGCCCACGGCTACGCGACGGTCTTCGAGGTGGCCACCGGGTTCTACGCGTTGGCCGTCATCGTCGCCCTGGTGATCGTGGCCGACGGGCGCCGCGCGAGGGCTTCCGTCGAGATCACCTGACGGGCTTCTCGCGCGGCCGCCGAGACGGGCCGGTCAGGCCGGGCCGACCAGCGCGAACGGCACGGTGAGCACCGAGCGCCCGACGCGGAGGTGGTAGCGGGTGCGCCCCTGCTTGACCAGCGTGCCGGTCATGCCGTCGTACTTGCTGCCCGGCGCGGCGATCCGCACCCGGTCCCCGACCCGGGCGCTCGCGCCCGCGGAGACCGCCGAAGCGGGCTCGCTCTCCCGCGCCAGCGCCCGGGCGAGCTGGGCGCGGTAGGACGCCGTCATCACGGCGGGTTCACCTCGGTGGGTCCAGGTGATCAGGTGCTCGGCGGAGAACGTCGGCGAGCACTCCGCGCACGACCCGGGCCGCGAGGGACGGCGGTGGCGGGTGATCCGGTGTCCGGCGGCACAGGTGCCGACCCAGTCGCCCTCGACGCGTGGCGTCTCGGGGTCGGTGCAGCGCCGGCCGCTGCAGCCGATGCGTTGAGCGGTGGCCCGCCACACCGCGTCGTGCCCGTGGCGCGGGCCGACCAGCGCGTGGGCGATCTCGTGGAGGATCGTGTCGCGGACGTCGGACTCGTCGTGCAGCGCGGTCAGCGGGGCGCTCAGCCCGATCTGCCGCGGCCCGAACCGGCAGACGCCGGCCCGGGTCTTGGCGCGGTCGAGCACCAGCGTCCAGCCGCTCAGCCCGTGCTCGTCGAGCAGCTCGCGCCCGAGTCGGCGCGCCGCCTGCAGGTCCATCCCGGTCTCCTCACCGCGTCGACGACCCCGTCGTCGCAGACCCTAGGACGGCGCGCCGACAGTCCGGCGACAGCGGTCGGGGAGGTTGCCCTGGCTTCCTCCCCGAGACCTCCGTCGCGCTACCGGGACGCCGTGTCGGCGGACGCGCCTCCGGTGAGCTGGGCGAGGGTCAGCACGTGGTCCCCGATCCCCCAGCCGCCGTCGGGCACCTCGTCGACGAGGACCATCGTGGTGGCGCGGGCGCCCTCGCCGAAGGCTTCGACGTACATATCGGTGATGGTGTGGATGAAGGCTTCCTTCTGCTCGGCGTCGACGAGACCGGCAGGGACCTTGAGGTTGGCGAACGGCATGTCATCTCTCCTGGGTGTGATGGGTGTGGTGGTGGGTCGCTCAGTAGCCGGCGTCGGCCGGCAGGAGCTGGGGCAGCCGGACGCGGTGGAAGAACTCGACGTGGACGCGGTCGGCGACCGCGTTGACCACCTCGGCTCCGTCATGGCTGGGGTCGACGTGCACCCGGAAGGGCGGCACGGCGGCGTCGATGGCGTCGGCGGTCGCGACCGCGACGTCGTAGGGGTCGCTGCCCTCGGGGAACAGCGCGTCGAGCCGGCCGGTGACGTCGGCGAGGACCGGACCATAGGTGTCGTCGTACGCCGCGGCGCGCTCGGCGTCGTCGGGTCCGGCTGCGTGGGCGAAGTGGTTGGTGCCGACCGGGTAGGCGCCGGGCACCACGATCGTGGTCTCGATCCCGTAGAGCTTCAGCTCGGCGGCGTAGGTCACCGCGAGGGAGTCCATCGCGGCCTTGGCCGCGAAGTAGGGGCCGAGGAACGGCGGCCGACCGCCCCGGGTGCTGGTCGACCCGACCCAGACCAGGTGGCCGCGACCGGCGGCCCGCAGTGCGGGCAGGAGGGCGCGGTTGAGCCGGTGGGCGCCGACGACGTTGACGTCGTACTGCGCGACCAGCTGCTCGGGGGTGAAGGACTCCAGCGGGCCGTAGGACATGTGCCCGGCGTTGTGCACGACCACGTCCAGCGCGCCGACCTCGTCGGCCAGCCGCTTCGCCACGGCGTCGATCGATGCCTGGTCGGTGATGTCGAGCTCGAGCGCCACCGCTCCGGTCGGCACGCCGGCCGCGGCGGCGGCGTTGCGGCCGGTGGTGTCGCGGATGCCGGCGTACACGCGGTGGCCGCGCCCGGCGAGCTCGGCGACCAGGTTGGCGCCGAACCCGCTCGAGGCGCCGGTGACCAGGACGGTCTTGGCGGCCGGCATCAGATGATCCCGCCGTTGGCGCGCAGCACCTGGCCGTTGACCCAGTGGCCACCCGCGCCGACCAGGAACGCGACCGCGGCCGCAATGTCCTCGGCCGTGCCGAGCCGCTCGAGCGGCGGCAGCTTGGCGAGGCCGGCCACCTGCTCCTCGGACTTGCCATCGAGGAACATGTCGGTCGCGGTCGGGCCGGGGGCGACGGCGTTGACGGTGACGTCGCGGCCGCGCAGCTCCTTGGCGAGGATCGGGGTGAGTGCCTCGACGGCGCCCTTGCTGGCGGAGTAGGCGCCGTACGTCGGGAAGGCCAGCGGCACGACCGTGGTCGAGAACAGCACCAGCGCGCCGGGGCCGCGCAGGCGGCGTACGGCCTGCTGGGCGACGGCGAAGGTGCCGCGGACGTTGACGCGCAGGGTGCGGTCGAGGTCGTCGAGGTCGAGCTCGGCGACCGGAGCCAGGCGCATCTGGCCGGCGGCGTGGACGACGGCGTCGACGCCGCCGAACTCCTGCTCGGCGCGGTCGAACATCGCCTGGGCGACGCTCGCGTCGGAGACGTCCCCACCGGCGGTGACCGCGCGGCCGCCGCGCTCCTCGATCTGGGCGACGACCTTGTCGGCCTCGGCCTCGTTGGTGCTGTAGCCGACCACGACCGCGTACCCGTCCGCGGCCAGCCGCAGGGCGGTCGCGCGGCCGATGCCGCGGGAGCCGCCGGTGACGATCGCTACTCGATTGCTGTGGGTGTTGGTGTTCGTGTCCATGGCCTCGACGTTGCCGGGTCTGCGGGGGCTGAGGAAGCGGACGTTCTCCCTGGGGATCGCGCCCCCAGGATCCGCCGTCCCGTCCCGGGCACACTGGTGGTGTGGACCTCACCGAGCTCGGAGCCTTCCTGAAGTCGCGCCGCGACCGGATCCGCCCGCAGGACGTCGGCCTCCCCGCCGGGCCGCGCCGCCGGGTCGCGGGGCTGCGGCGTGACGAGGTGGCGGTGCTGGCCGGAGCGTCGGTCGACTACTACGTCGAGCTCGAGCAGGGCCGCGGCTCCCAGCCCAGCGACCAGATGGTCGCCGCGCTGGCCCGGGCACTGCG
The DNA here is from genome assembly GCF_057747975.1 of Nocardia sp. 149-1B. Classification (NCBI taxonomy): domain Bacteria; kingdom Bacillati; phylum Actinomycetota; class Actinomycetes; order Mycobacteriales; family Nocardiaceae; genus Nocardia; species Nocardia sp. 149-1B. The sequence continues at coordinate 803,916 of NZ_CM173233.1, read as the reverse complement.
CCTGGACCGCGACGAGCGCGACCACCTCTACCACCTCGCCGGCCGGCCCCTCCCGACCGTGCACGGCGCCAGTGCCCACGTGCACCCAGCGATGCTGGATCTGCTCGACCGCCTCGGCGACACCCCGGCCCGGGTGATCACCGACCTGCACATCACGCTCGTGCAGAACCGGATGGCCCGCGCCCTCCTCGGCGAACCCTCACCCGCGAAGGGCGTCGAGGCGAGCTTCGTCCACGAGTGGTTCGCCTCCCCCACCACCCGCAGCCGCTACCGCCACGACGAGCACGAGCGCACCGGCGCCTCGTTCGTCGCCGACCTCCGCGCCGTCCTCGGCCGCCGCGGCGACGACGCCACCGCCCGCGCCCTGGTCGACGACCTGCTCTCACGCTCGAAGGAGTTCCGCGAGCTGTGGGAGCGCCAGGACGTCGCCGTACGCCGCAACGACCGCAAGACCCTCATCCACCCCACCCTCGGCGAGCTCCCCGTCAACTGCCTCACCCTCGAGAGCGAGGACGCCACCCAGCGCCTGCTCTGGTTCACCCCCGTCCCCGGCACCCGCTCCGTCGAACAGTTCGAGCTGCTCAGCACCATCGGCGACCAAGACCTCGAGCCCTCCCTCGGCGGTTGAGGAACGACGGTGGTTGAGGAGGTTGCGCCAGCAACAGTCTCGAAACCACGGCGCCTACGGTGGTTGAGGTGCGAGCGAAGCGAGCCTCGAAACCACCCTGCCGCCGACGATCAAAGGACTGCCCGGAGAACACTCAGAATCGCCTGCGCCCCAAGCCCCGATGCGCTGGGATCTCCTCGTGAGGATCGGCACCTGGAATCTCGCCGGACGGTGGACGACCGAACACGAGCGCTTCGTTCATGACTTGGACTGCGATGTCCTGCTCCTCACCGAGGTCAGTGAGCGCGTGGTTATCCCGGGCTACGGCCTCCATCTCGGCGCGGCTCTCATGGCGCAGCGTCGTCGGTGGGCGGGGGTCGCGGGCCGGCGAGAGATCTCCCCATTGCCGGATCCACACGCAGCGAGCGCGATGGCGGTGGTGGACGGCTGGACATTCTGTAGCTCGATCCTCCCGTGGAGGAGTGCGGGCGAGCGAGAGTCCTGGCGGGGCTCACGCCATGTCGACTGGACGGAGTCCTGCCTCGCCACGCTCCTCCCATCCCTTCCGACGGATCGGCTGATTTGGGGCGGCGACTGGAACCATGCCCTCAGCGGACGGGAGTGGGCGGGCAGCATCGGTGGTCGTGCGGCTCTCCTCGCCGTCCTCGACAAGCTGAACCTCCGCGTCCCGACGGCCGACCTCGCACACCGCATCGACGGGCTCCTCTCCATCGACCACATCGCGATCCCGAGAGCGATGACCGTGGTCTCTGCGTCCAGGATCGAGGCGTCCGCAGGCGGGGACCGACTCTCCGACCATGACGCATACCTCGTCAAGATCGGGTGACGCTGTCTCCAAGAGCTCGCCCACGCCGGGGCAACTTGCTCTCGGCTAACGCCAGGTGGTTGATCGGCGGGCGGCCTCAAAGACCTCAGCCTGGCGCCCCGCGTCCAAGACCTCGCCGTGACGCAGGAGCCACCGCGCGATCTGCCGCCGCGGCACGACGTGCACGTCCTTCGGTGGCGACTTGACCGTCCACTCGACCGCGTTCACCAAAACGATCACGCCTTCGACGGGCACCGACCATCCGCACACCTGAGAGAGCAGGTTGGCGGCCCGGGCTGCCTCGTGCCGGGCATTGCGAACGTAGGGCTGGCGTTGGCCATTGATCATCACCGTGTCTCCGCCGACCCAGACCTTGCCATTCGGATGGTTCTTGGCGTTGACCGTGAACACTCCGCCTGGCCCGATGACGAGGTGGTCGATGTCGGAGCCACGAGTTCCGACGGGTATCGCATGGATGAACTGCCACCGCGGATCCTTCTTGAGGATCTTGCCGAACTGGGAGGCGACCTTCTCCTCGCCGTCCGCGCCCAGACGCCAGGCCCGCTCGTCAGTGTGAACGCCGAGGGCTCGCGCCAACAGTGTCTTCACCGGCGCAGCGTCCTTCGCCGCCACTGCCTGCGCTCGGGCTTCCGCGCCCGCCGCGTTGTGTGCAAGATCGAGCCACGCTCGTTCGGCAGGTGGTGGTTCGTTCGGAACGGGCTCCGCCCCGAGGACGCTGATCGTGCTGACCTCTGACGCTTCGACTCCGGCGGCGCTCATCCACTCATGTGCAGCGCTCGTCAACACGGCGAGGTGGCCTTCTCCTTCGGGATGAGCCTCGCCGGTCTGAAGGTCCCACCAACCGACCTTGCTGCCGTCGGGAAGCTCAACGTACAGGCGATCCTTCCCGTACCGCCTCCACCGATTGATCTGAAGCTGTTCTTCCGACATGCGGCCCCCTGCATTCCGAGATACGTGAACTCATCGGATATCCGTACGCCGATCTTGAGGGCAGATCGCGACCTCGCCATGCGAATGCCGCAGATCTGTCGTGGCCGCCTGTCAAGCTGCCGGAGTGCAGGACGGTCTTTACGAATCGCTCATCACCACGGAGCTCGCCGCCGCGCTCAGAGACATGGGGGAGCGCGACATCGCGCGCGGAGACATCGATGACGCCGACCTTCCTCACGTGCTCGCCAACGGCGTACCGGCCTCGTGCGGCCGGAAGTCACGGCGATAGACCACGAGGAGGTCGCCGATGCCCGCGCTGTCGAGGATGGGCCCGCCCCCGACGACGGGCGGCCCCAGCCGACCAGCGACCTCGAGCCCGCGTCCCGTCGCCAGGAGACGGATCGGGATGCGGCGCCGGTGGCGGTCGCGCGGTGATCTCGGCGGCATCCTCGAGGTACGCGTAAAGCTCGGCCAGACCCGCTTCGAAGGTGTCGAGCGCGCCGGCATCGCTGCGCAGTGCTCGGCGCACCGGCGCCGTGAAACCGAGGGATCGCCCGACGTCGAGGTCGACCCGTCCGGGATAGAGCGCGCAGAGCATCCGGAACTGCTCGGCCACAACCAGCGGTTGGTGGTCCGGCAGCATCACGCCACCGCAACCGATCTGTATCGAGCTGGAGCGAGCCCCGGTCGCCGCCAGGACGACCGGCGGGGAGCCCGAGGCGGCGCCGGGCACGTCGTGGTGCTCGGCCACCCAGATCCGGTCGTAGTCGAGGTCTTCGGCGTTGACTGCCCGTTCGATGGCCCCGGGTCAGCGCCTCGCCCTCGGGCCGGCCTGCACGGGTGCGCGAACGATCAAGCAGGGACAGCCCTCACGACATGACAACCATCGGCGTCGGCGCGCGCCTTCCCGGGTCCTTGCGTCGCCGCGAGGTCTGGGATCGCTCAGCCTCCGAAGGGGTGCACCTCGACCCCCGACGCCCCCAAATCGACCCAGAGCGAGCATCCGTCGACGGCGTGCGGGTCGAGGAGTCCATGGCGAGCGGTCGTGACGAGCGCGGGACCGCCGCTCGGGTCCAGGGCCAGGCTGGTGGGCTGGCTCGCTGGGAGGGGAACGACGTCGCTCAACGTACCGTCCGGGTGGTATCGGTGCAGCCGCGAGCCTCCCCACAGCGCGCTCCACAGACCGCCGTCCTGATCCAGCGCCATCCCGTCAGGGCTCCCGTCGGTCACGGTGGCGAAGACCTCGGCTGGGCCGAGGCGCCCGCTGTCCACGTCTAGGCCGTGTCGGTAGATGACACTCCGCGGGCTGTCGGCCAGATAGAGGACGCCGCGCACGTCGTCGATGACCGGGCCGTTCGGGACCGTGATCCCGGCGAGGACCATCCTGAGCTGGTGATCGGGATCGACGCACCACAGGGACCCGGCCCCCGCGGCAGCCTCGTACGCCATCAACCCGAACCAGAGGCGCCCGCGCGCATCGGTGGTCGCGTCGTTGACGCGGACGAGACCGGGGTCGGCGCCCGTGTCGAGGAGGATCGGCGCAGGATCGGCCGCAGCGTCGGCCGAGAGCAGCCGTACGCCGGTGCCCGCGACGACCGCCACGCCGCCGTCACGGCGAGGAGCGACCGCCCCCATCGGCACGCCCAAGTCGAGAACGACCTCGACCCGCCCCGCCCGGTGGGCGAGCAGTCGACCTGCGAGGAGGTCGACTTGCACGGGCCCGCCGGGGAGCCACCGTGCGCCTTCACCGAGGTCGAGCGGAGACATGGACACCGGGCGTACCTGCGGCCCGCGCCCGCCGCTCACCTGACGACCGAGCCGTCGGCGAGGGTCAGGAGTCCGAGCTCGTCTCGGCTCGGCAGACCCTCCCAGTCGCCGTGCGTGCTCACGCAGAAGGCTCCGAGCAGCAGCGCCCGGTCCAGGCACTCGGCAGGCTCCAGCCCGTCCAGCAGGCCGGACAGCAGGCCTGCACAGAAGGCGTCGCCGGCACCCACGGCGTCGACGGCGTCGACCGGCACGGCAGGGCGCTCCAGCCGCAGTCCGTCCCGGGCGTGCAGGGTCGCGCCTGCCGCCCCCCGCTTGACCGCGACGATCCGGGCGCCCGCGTCCAGCAGCTCCTCCAGGCTGGCGGCGACCAGCGGGAGCTCGTCCTCGGAGGCGATGACGACGTCCGCCTGCCGCGCCAGGGGCGCGAGGACGTCGCGGGCCGCCTCGACCGGCCACAACCGGGCGCGATAGTTGACGTCTAGGCTCACCCCGATCCCTCGGGTCCGGGCGGTCGCGACCGCCCGGGTGACGGCGTCGCGCGCGGTATCGGACAGCGCGGTAGTCACCCCGGTGACATGTAGCCATCGCGGCGACGGCGGCTCGAGATGGGGGAGGATGTCCTGCTCCTCCAGGCTGGAGCCGGCCGAGTGCCGCCGGTGATAGTCGACGCTCACCAGGCCGGAGACGCGTTCGCGGCGGAGCAGGATGCCGGTCGGTCCGGAGACCACGGCACCGTGCGCGTCGACCCCTTCGCCACGCAGGGTTCGGACGACCAGCCGGCCGGACTCGTCGTCCCCGACGCGGCCGACCCACCTGGCGGCGTGACCGAGACGTGCCAGGCCGATGGCGACGTTCGCCTCGGCACCCGCGACGGAGGTGGTGAGGCCGGCGCCGGCCGACAGCGGCCCGGAGGCTCGCAGGGACAGCAGCGTCTCGCCCAGCGTCAGCACGTCGATCGCCGGGTTCACGACGCGGGCTCCGGCTCCGCGAAGGCCAGGAACCGCTGGGCGCGGACGCGCAGGGCGCCGAGGTCACCGCCGTGGGGCGCGTCGCCGCACAGCGGGCTCCCCACGCCGACCCCGATGACTCCGGCCGAGAGGTAGGCGCCCACGGAGTCCGCGTCGACTCCGCCGACGGCCAGGAGAGGTACGTCGGGCAGGGGGTCCCTGAGCGCCTGGACGTAGGCCGGGCCGAGGACGGACGCCGGGAAGATCTTGACGGCTGCGGCGCCCCGACGCCGGGCCTCGACGACCTCGGTCGGGGTCAGCGCGCCGGCGAGCACGGGCAGTCCGGCGTCGGCCGCGGCTTCGAGGGAGGGCGCCAGCGCCGGGGTGACCAGGAAGCGAGCACCCACGTCCGCGGCCCGTCGTACGTCGTGAGGCTCCAGGACCGTCCCGGCACCGAGGACGGCGCCGGAGGGCAGCCGGTCCGCGACCTGCTCCAGAACCCAGAGGGCCCGGTCGGTCGTGAGGCTGACCTCGAGCAGGTCGATGCCTGCGTCGGCGAGCGCCAGGCACGTGGCGACGCTGGCGGCGGCGTCACGGCCACGGATGATCGCCAGGACACGGCGACGGGTGACCTGGGCGACCAGGTCGTGAGCGTCGATCGGGTGGGTCATGATGCCTCCGACGTAGTGGTGGGGATGGGGTGGTGGGCGCTCACCACTCGGCGAACGAGCCGTCGTCATGACTCCAGACCGGCGAGTGCCAGTCGTGGCCGCGGGCGCCCAGCCGGCGGACCGCCTGCTCGTCGATCTCGACCCCGAGTCCCGGCGCGTCCCACCGCTCGATGTGGCCGTCGACGAAGGCGAACGGTGATCGATCGAGCACGTAGTCGAGGAGCTCGACGCCGTCGTCGTGGTAATGGATGCCGAGGGACTGCTCCTGGATGAGGAAGTTTGGTGTCGCGAGCGCGACCTGGAGGCTCGCGGCGAGCGCCAGGGGGCCGAGCGGACAGTGCGGCGCCAGGGGCACGCCCCAGGTCTCGGCGAGGGCGCCGATGCGGCGTACCTCGCTGATGCCTCCGGCGTGCGAGAGGTCCGGTTGGAGCACGGCTACCCCGGCCTGCAGCAGGGGCAGTACGTCGGTCCGCGAGTAGGTTCGCTCCCCCGCGGCGACCGGCACCGTCGAGGCGCCCACCACCTCGGCCAGGCGATGGGTCAGCTCCGGCAGCAGCGGCTCCTCCACGAACAGCGGGCGCAGCGGCTCGAGCTCGTGGAGCAACCGCCGAGCGTCCGCGACGCCGACGCGGCCATGCAGGTCGACCGCGACATCGCGATCGTCACCCAGCACCTCCCGGACGCGAGCGACCCGCGCCAGGACGCCGTCCAGGTCGCGGGGGGTGGCCAGCCGCGGGAAACGCCCCGACCCGTTCATCTTCACCGCGGTGAGGCCAGCCTCGACCTGAGCGGCGGCGGCCTCGGCGACCTCGTTCGGCTCGTCACCGCCGATCCAGCCGTAGACCCGGACCCGATCGCGGACCGGGCCGCCGAGCAGCTGGTGCACCGGGGCACCGAGCGACTTGCCGAGGAGGTCCCAGAGCGCCTGGTCGAGGCCCGCGACCGCGCTGGAGAGGACCGGACCGCCGCGGTAGAAGCCGCCCTTGGTCATCCGCTGCCAGTGCGCCTCCACCGGCCGCGGGTCGCGGCCGAGCAGCAGCGGAGCGAGCTCGTCGACGGCCGCCCGCACGGTGGCGGCACGGCCCTCGACGACCGGCTCTCCCCAGCCGACCAGCCCCTCGTCGGTCTCGACCCGGACGAAGACCCAGCGCGGGGGGACGGCGAAGGTCTCGATCGAGACCACCTTCATCGTGCTGCTCCTAGCGTGACGTCGGCCGCGGGCGATCCGGGCTCAGGACGAGTTCTTCGTGACGCTCCAGCCGCCGTCGACCGCGAGACTGGCCCCGGTGACGAACGACGCGTCCTCGCTGAGGAGGAACGCCACCGCCGCGGCGACCTCCTCCGGTCGGCCCAACCGGCCGATCACGGTCTCCGCCGCGCTCTGCACGCGGTCGTCCTCGGAGATGCGGTCCCACTGGGCGGTCAGGACGGGACCCGGGACGACGCAGTTGACCCGCACCTCGCCGCCGTACTCCACGGCGAGCTGCCGCGCCAGTCCGGTCAGGCCGGCCTTCGCCGTGGCATAGCCGGGGACGCCCGGGAGCCCGAACCAGGCGTGCACTGAGGAGACGAGCACGACGGCACCGGCGTCGTCGCGACGCAGATCCGGCAGGCAGGTCCGCACTCCGTGGAAGGCACCGGTGAGGTTGACGCCGAGCTGCCGGTTCCACGAGTCCAGGGTCAGCTCGTGCAGCGGGCGAGGGTCGGTGGTGACCGCGTTGGAGACGAGCGCATCGACCGGCCCGAGCGCTGCGTGGACCTGTTCGAGCAGGAGCATCCAGTCCTTGGCCTCGGACACGTCGCCCGCGACGAACACCGCCGCGTGGCCCGCGGCCACCAGCTCGGCGGCGACCTCCTCGCCGGCCGGGTCGAGGTCGAGCAGGCCCACGCCGTACCCGTCCTGAGCGAGGCGCCGCGCGGTGGCCGCGCCGATGCCTCGAGCCGCTCCCGTTACCACCGCAGTGCGCGTCACGACGGCTCCTGATCGGCGCTGTGGGGTGCGGCGTAGGAGCTCCACCCGGCGAGTGTGCGGTGGCCCTCCGCGGTCACCTCGAGCACCCCGGTGGTCTCCTCGACCACGGCAGCGCAGGAGATCCTCAGCTCGGTCCGCTCGCCCGGAGCCAGCTCGACCAGCGGGCCGAGCACCTCGACCTCGACGATCCGGTCCGGTGGGTCGAGGTCGCCGAACTCGGCCAACGGCCGGTCGAGCGGGTGCTCCAGCCACACCTCGACCCGGGATCCGCCGTCGGGGTACTCGGCATCGGGGTCGACTACGAAGCGTTGGGTGCAGGTCGTGCCGTTGGCGACGTGGGCGAGCCACCCGGTCGCGGTCGGGAAGCCGACCTTGCCGACCACCTCCTGGTGGGGGACGCGCACGACGCCGTGTCCACCCGGCACGGTGCGCGGCAGCCCGGTCCCGGCCAGGACCGGCTCCACGACCGTCCCGAGGTCAGCTGCCGGTCCCACGCCGATGTCGACGCCGCCGTCGCCCGGCGCGCCCGACCGGCGCTGGGTCACGTTCCACAGGGCCCAGCGCACCGGGCGGTCCGCAACGTTGATCGCGTGGAGCAGGAGGTCGTACGTCGCGACGCCCGGTCGGAGCACCAGCTGCCGGACCAGCCGCAGGCCGGTGCGCGGATCGTCGCCGCTCGTCATCGTCAGCGTGAGGGCCGCCCCCTCGTGGAGCTCCCACTCGTAGGCCCCGGAGTCGAGCACCGGGTCCGGCGGGCCGGCCCACTGGTCGGGTGCGGACCAGCCCTGCGGCGCCGGCCAGGTCTTGTCGCCTCCGTAGTTGATCCAGTCCCCGAGGTCGCCCGCCACCGGGGCGCGGACGTGTCCACCGACGGGGTGCAGCTCATCGTCGAGATAGGCAGGGTTGCGCCACAGCGTCTCGACACCGTGCACCTGGACCGAGAGCAGCCGTCCGCCGAGGTCGGGCACGGCTCCGAGCCGGAGCACGCCGTTGTCGAGCCAGACCACGTCGGGCCGCCCCGGCGACCGATCGATGTGCGTGCGCATCCCGGCCACCGGGCCCGCTCGGCCGGGAGCGGCGTCGGCGGTCACAGCTCGGCGCCCAGGTCGAAGACGACCTTGCCGCGGCTCGCGCCAGCCGCCAGGCGGAAGGCCTCGTCGGCGTCCTCCAGCGCGAAGCGGTCGCTCACCACGACCTCCGGACGCAGACCCCAAGCCACCAGGTTCGTCGCGAGCTCGGACATGGCCGGCAAGGAGGTCACCCACGAGGCGTGCAGGGTGAGCTGCTTGTGCAGCAGGGTGTCGGAGACCTCGGTGTCGAGGCGGCCACCCTCGCCCACGAGGGACACGTGGGCCCACTCGGCTGCGGCCTCGATCGCGGTCGACCGACCCGGCGCGGAGCCGGACGCATCGATCGTGTAGGCGAACCCGGCCCCGCCGGTGAGGTCCGCGAGGGTCCCGAGCGTCTCGGGCCCGGCGGCCACCGTGGCATCGACGACCCCGGTCTCCTCGGCCCATCCGCGGCGTGCCTCGCTCGGCTCGACCCCGATGACGCGGCGCGCGCCCATGCCCCGGCCGATCATCGCGGCCGCGAGCCCGACCGGGCCGAGACCCACGACGAGCAGGTCACCCTCGCCGTCGACGCCGATCCGGCGCAGCCCCTCGTAGGCGGTGCCGAAGCCGCAGGCGATCAAGGCTCCGTCGACGTACGAGAGGCCGTCGGGCAGCGGTACGAGGGTGCGCTCCTCCGCGAGCAGGTAGGCGGCGTTGCCTCCGTCGCGCTGCCAGCCGTACGCCGCACGCGAGGCGTCCGAGCAGCTGATGTAGAACCCGCGGCGGCAGTTGTCGCAGAGCCCGCATCCCGCGATGTGATAGACGATGACGCGGTCGCCCTCGACGAACCGACGGCAGTCCGGTCCCACGGCGACCACTCGGCCCGACGGCTCGTGCCCCGACACCACGCCCTGGTAGGCGGGCCCCTCGAGGCCCTTGTGGGTCTTGTAGCCGCGGTAGATGTAGCCGATGTCGCTGCCGCAGATGCCGGACGCTCCGACACGGAGCAGCACCTGACCCGGGCCCGGTCGGGGCACGTCCACCGAGCGCAGCTCGGTGGAGGAGTCACCGGGGAGGAAGACGCCGGGCATGGTGGCCGGCACCGCGGCTGAGGCTGAGGTGGTCACGAGATCTCCTAGGAGGACGGTCGGGCTGACGGCGGGGCGCGGCTAGTCGACGCCGGCGCCGGACCGGCGGCCCAGGAGGGTGTTCACGAGGACGGCGGCGACGATCAGCGCGCCGCGCACGACGTCCTGGAAGAACGAGTTGACCCCCCAGATGATCAGGCCGTTGCCGATGACGGTGATGAAGAGGACGCCGAGGAGCGTGCCGAGCATCGAGCCCCGGCCGCCCTGGAGAGCGGTGCCGCCCACGACGACCGCGGCGATCACGGAGAACTCCAGTCCCTGGGCCGCGCCCGCGTTGCCGGAGGCCAGCCGCCCGGCGATCACGATGCCGAGCAGGGCGGCCATCAGGCCGCTGGTCGCGAAGAGCAGGACCCGGACCCGGAGCACGCGAATGCCGCTCAGCGCGGCCGCCCGGGCGTTGCCGCCGACGGCGTACACCGAGCGCCCGTAGGAGGTCGACCGGGCGACGAAGGCGAAGATCGCGAAGAGCACGAACATCACGATCGCCGCGGTCGGCACCGGCCCCACCTTGCCGCCGAGCCGGTCGAGGAAGGCGCTGTCCTGGATCGGGACAGGGAGCGCGTCCGTCATGAACTGCGCGAGGCCGCGCAACGCGCTCCACAGACCGAGGGTGACGATGAAGGACGGGACTCCGAACTGCCCGCGCAGCCATCCGGCGAAGGCACCGACGAGGGCACCGCCGAGGAGGGTGACGACGATCGCCGCGGACATCGACAGGCCCCACTCGCCGTCGAGCTTGGCGAGGATGACGCCCCAGAACGCCACCGCGGGGCCGAGGGAGATGTCGATCTCGCCCGCCACGATGATCAGGGTGCTCGCCCAGGCGACGATCCCGACGAGGGCGGCGTCGCCGAGGATGTTCCACATGTTGGGGACGGTGAAGAAGCTGTCCGTCGTCGTGGCGAGGACCGCCACCAGCACGAGCAGGGCGACCGCGAGTCCTCCTTCGTTGAGCTGCTGCACCGACAGGGTGCGGCGGGGGCGGCTCGCTGCCGATCCGGTCGCGGTTTCTGCCTTCAGCGTGGTCACGGTGACTCCTCGTTCCTGATCAGTTCTCGGCGATCGCGGCAAGCAACAGCCGGTCGGTCTCGATGTGGGGGGCGCGATGCTCCGACACGATGCGCCCGCCGTTCAGCACGACCACGCGGTCGCACACCAGGTTGAGCTCCTCCATCTCGCTGGAGACGAACACCACGGCCTTGCCCTCGGCCGCCAGTCGGCGGACGAGCTCGTAGATCTGGGCCTTGGCGCGTACGTCGACCCCGCGCGTGGGCTCGTCGAGCAGGAGCAGCCGGCTGCCGGCGTGGACCCATCGACCGATGACGACCTTCTGCTGGTTCCCGCCGCTGAGCGCCCCGACCGGAAGCCGCGGGCCGGCGCTCTTGATCGACATGGTCGCCATCGCCTCCCGCGCCGCCGCGGCCACCTTGCTCCGCGAGATGACGCCGGCGGTCGAGACGGAGCCGAGGTCGGAGAGCACGAGGTTCTCGTCGAGCCCCAGCTCGGGCACGATGCCGTCCACCTTGCGGTCCTCGGGCGTCAGCCCGACTCCGAGTGCGAGCGCCCGGCGCAGGCCGCGGCCGTCCACGCGGGTCCCCTGCACGTGGACGGTGCCGGCCTCGGTCGGCCGGATGCCGGCCATGACCTGGAGCAGCTCGGTGCGCCCCGAGCCGAGGACGCCGGCGATGCCGAGCACCTCGCCGACGTGGACGTCGAGGTCGATGTCGATCAGCTTGGGGTCGACCCGTACACCGCGCACCTGCGCCAGCACGGGACCCGCGACCAGCGGCTCGGTCACCCGCGCCGTCTCGTGGCTCGCCTCGCCGAGCATCAGGTCGACCATCTCGGCGGTGGTCGTCGTGGCGAGGTCCAGGTCGGCGACCTTGCGGCCGTCGCGCATGACGGTCGCGGTGCTCGCCACGCGGCGGATCTCGGAGACCCGGTGACTGACGAAGATGACGGCGACGCCGGATCGCTGGATCGTGCGCACGACGTCGACGACCCGGTCGACCTCGGCAGCGGCGAGCGAGCTGGTCGGCTCGTCCAGGATCAGCAGCCGCGGCTCGTCGCGCACGGCCCGGGCGATTTCGACCAGCTGTCGGTCGGCGATGGAGAGCTGGCCGACCAGGCTCCGGGGATCGATGCGCAGCCCGATGCGCTCCAGCGCGACGGCGGCCTCGCGCTCCATCCTGCGATGGTCGATGCGTCCGCGGCCCGGCCACTGGCCCATGAACAGGTTCTCGGCCACGGTCATGCCGGGGATCAGGGTGAGCTCCTGGTAGACGGTGCTGACCCCGAGCCGCTGCGCCTCCTGGACCGATGCTCGGTCCAGGGCCGTCCCGGCGATGGTCACCTTCCCGCTGTCCGGTGACTCCGCGCCCGCCAGGAGCCGGATGAGGGTCGACTTGCCGGCACCGTTCTTGCCCAGGAGGGCACGGACCTCACCAGGCTCGATGACGAAATCGACGTCCGTGAGCGCTTGCACGCCGCCGTACGACTTGGTCGCGCCTCGCACCTCGGCCGCTGGCGTGGTCATGGTTCCTCCCGGTCTCGTGGGTCCTTCTGGTGAGTCGCGTGCCGCCCCGGGACGCGAGGCGGCACGCGACCGTCTGTCACGGAATGCCGTCGGCGTGCGCCTTCAGCCACCCCGATGCGTCCTCCGAGGTCGTGTAGATGTCGACCGGGACCGGCACGACGACCTCGGCGGGGTCCTGGCCGTCGATGATCTTCAGCGCCTGCTCGATCGCCGCCTTGCCCATCACCTGCCCCGAGATGTCGACCTGGGCGACCAGCACGGAGTGGTCCTTGAGGGCGTTGGCGATGTCCGTGGTCATGTCCCCGCCGAACACCACCGTCTTGCCGACCCGGCCGGCGTTCTCGACGGCCTTGACGGCGCCGATCGTGGCGTCGCCGTACTCACCCATGAAGGCGTCGAGGTCGGGCTTGGCGGTGAGGATGTTCTGCGCCGCGGAGAGGGACGCCGAGGCATCGCCGCCCTTCTGGTTCTCCACGATCTGGTAGCCGGGGACCTTCTCCTTCAGCGCGGCCTCGAAGCCTTCACGCCGCTGGATGCACACTTCGACGAACTCGCAGTTGATGACACCGATCTGCGGGGCGTCGATCCCCTTGTCGATGAAGTAGTCGCCGGCGGCCTCGCCGAGCTTGCGACCGAACTCCTGGGGGTCGCCCAGCATGTACGCCGAGACGTACTTGGAGAGGTCGGGATCCTCGATGCAGGTGTTGTAGCAGATCACCGGGATGTCGGCGTCGTGCGCCTGCTTGATCGCGGGGACCGAGGCGGTCCCGGAGGAGGCGGAGAGCATGATGGCGTCGACCCGCTGCGCCACCAGGCTCTGCATGAAGGTCGACTCCTTGCTGGCGTCGTCCTGGGCATTGGTCTCGACGATCTTCACCGACGTGCCCGCCGCGTCGGCGCCGTCCTCGATGCCCTTGCGAACGCCTCCGTAGAACCCCTGGGTGTCGAGGTAGATGACGCCGACCTTCAGCTTGTCTGCGGACCCGCTGGCTCCGTCGCTGGATCCGCAGGCCGTGAGCCCGGCGGCCGCGACCGCCAGGACCGCAGCGACCGCCGCGAATCGGTGGGTGGTGTGTGCCATGGACCTTCCTCCTGCTGTGGGTTGCGCCTCGGGCGACCTCCCGAGCTCGCTCGGCCGGGCTTCGATGCCGAGAAAACTACGCAGGGTGACCGCCGTCACCCATGGCAGAAACAACGGGCCACCTGGACGAATCGATGGCGATGTGACGACCAGCACTCAGCCCTTGTCGCGCTCGCGGTACTGCGTGGCGGTCATCCCGTGCGCGGCCCGGAACTGGCGCGCGAAGTAGAAGGCGTCGTCGTACCCGACGTGTCGGGCGATCGCCGAGACCGGGTCGGTGGTCGTGTCGAGCAGCTCGCGAGCCACGCCCATGCGCAGCCGGGTGTGGTACTCCGCCGGCCCGCAGCCGAGCTCACGACGAAACAGCGCCGACAGGTGGGAGGCGCTCAACCCGACCCGGTCGGCGAGCTCCGGGACGGAGACCCGCTGGCCGAGGTCCTGCTGCAGGATCGCCGTGGCCAGGGCGACCGGGTCGGGCCGACCGGGCTGGGGCCGGTGCCGGGCTCCCGCGACGAGCGCCATCAGGTGCCACGCCGCACCGCTGGCCGTGACCAACGAAGCCGGCGACTCGTCGGTCTCGAGAGCCGAGATCGCCTCGTCGACCAGGGCGACCGCCTGGGCGAGCCTCGGCATCGGCAGCACCGGCCGGTCGCCGACGGCGTCCACCAGCCGTTCGACGTCACTGCCTGCCACGTGGAGCCACCAGACGGTCCACGGTGCCGACTGCTCGCTGCCGTAGACGTGCGGCACCCCTTGCGGGATGACCAGGCACTCCCCCGGACCCACCGGGTGTCGTACGTCGCCGAGCTCGCACCACCCGCGCCCCTCGGTGCAGACGATCACGATCGCCTGTGCGGCTCCGTGCGGCCGAGACCGACGATGCTCCCCGGCTGCCGGGAAGTAGCCACAGTCCGTCACCAGCAGGTGGGAGGTCACCGGGCTGTCCAACGCGTGCTCGGCGATCCTGCGCGGCAGCACCCGGATGCGTTCCCCCTCGAACCCTGAGCGCCGCGTGGCCTGCATGACGGTGCAGGGTAATGCGCCCGCCGCGCCCACGGGCGCTGGGCCCGTCAGCTATGGCCTACGACGCGTCGCCACGGCGCTGCCGCCACGTCCCCGGCTCGCGCTCCGTTGAGCGGTTCGAGCTCCTCAGCACCATCGGCGACCAAGACCTCACGCCGTCCCGCACTGGTTGAGGTGTGAGCGCAACAGCCTCCGAACCACCCTCCGGCGCCCCGAAGCGCGAACGCCGAAACCCCTCGATTCACTCCACTGGCCTGAGAAGCTGCGAGAGTGCGCGACGGCCTGTACGAGTCCCTGATCACCAGCGAGCTCGATGGCGCACTGCAACGACTAGGCGATGCCGAGGCCACCCGGCGAACGGTTGATGCGGCCGATCAGCCGCACGTGCTCGCCCGGCATGTCTACGAGCAGACGTTGCGGGCACTCGAAGCGATCCGAGACGGCGAGGATCGGCTCCGGCTCGTGAACGACATCATCAGGCGTCTCAACAGCCCCGGCGAAGACGTCCTCCCGCCCGCCGCCCAGCTGCTTCGCGTCGCTACTCCCGACGACTTGGGGCGCGCCCCCATCCCCTTGGTTCGTCCCAGCACCCCGCTGGCCGAGGCGGCCCTGCTGACCAACGCCCACGGCGAGCCCAACCTCGGGGGCGAGCTGCGAGCCGAGATCGACACCGCCGACGGCGTCGACCTGCTGTGCGCGTTCGTCAAGTGGCACGGCCTGCGCTTGCTGGACGAGCCGTTGCGGGCGCGTCGCGACCGAGGCGTGCCCTTACGCATCATCACGACCACCTACATGGGCGCCACCGAGCGAGCCGCCCTCGATCGATTGGTCCGGGAGTTCGGCGCCGAGGTCCGCGTCCAGTACGACGCTCAGCGCACCCGGCTGCACGCGAAGGCGTGGATGTTCCGGCGCAACACCGGGTTCCACACCGCGTACGTCGGCTCCTCCAACCTCTCGCGCGCCGCCCTGCTCGACGGCGTCGAGTGGAACGTACGGCTCTCTCGCGTGGCGACGCCGGCGCTCATGGAGAAGTTCACCGCGACGTTCGCGACGTACTGGAACGAGGCGAGCTTCGAGCAGTACGACCCAGACCGCGACCGCGACCGGCTCGACGATGCTCTGGCCGAGGCTTCGGGTCGCAGCCAACACAACCGGGTGACGATCTCGCTGTCCGGGCTCGAGGTCCGACCCTACCGCTACCAGCAGCAGATGCTCGACGCCATCGACGCCGAGCGCGTCGTACACGACCGCCACCGCAACCTGGTCGTCGCCGCGACCGGGACCGGCAAGACCGTCGTCGCCGCGCTGGACTACCGCCGGCTCTGCGATCCAGTTAGCGGTGAGCGGCCGTCACTGCTCTTCGTCGCCCACCGGCGCGAGATCTTGCATCAGTCCCAGCGCACCTACCAGGAGGTGCTCGGCGACGCCTCGTTCGGCGAGCTGTACGTCGACGGCGCGCGCCCCGAACGGTGGCACCACGTCTTCGCCAGCGTGCAGTCGCTGACGTCGTACGGCGTGGAGAACCTGCCCGCCGACGCGTTCGACGTTGTGGTCATCGACGAGTTCCACCACGCGCAGGCGACGACGTATCGCCGGCTGCTCGACCAACTCCAGCCCCGAGAGCTCCTCGGCCTGACCGCCACCCCCGAGCGGGCCGACGGCGTCGACGTACGCCGGTTCTTCGACGACCGGATCGCAGCCGAGCTGCGGCTGTGGGATGCCCTGGGCGCCGACCTGCTGTGCCCGTTCCACTACTTCGCACTCGCCGACGGCACCGACCTGAGGAGCATCGGCTGGTCGCGGGGTCGGTACGACGAGGAACAGCTCTCCGGCGTGTACACCGGCAACGACCGTCGCGCTCAGATCGTTCTGACCCAGCTGCGGGACAAGGTGCTGGACCCCGGCTCGATGCGGGCGCTGGGATTCTGCGTCAGCGTCGCCCATGCCGAATACATGGCGCGGGTCTTCAACTCCGCGGGCGTGCCGGCGCGAGCGGTGAGTGGCCAGACCTCGCTCCCCGAGCGTGAGCGAGCACTCACCGACCTCCGCACCGGGGACGTGAACATCCTCTTCGCCGCGGACGTGTTCAACGAGGGGCTCGATCTCCCGGAGGTCGACACGGTCTTGTTCCTGCGGCCGACCGAGAGCGCCACGGTCTTCCTGCAGCAGCTCGGACGTGGACTGCGGCGTACCCGCTCCAAAGCGGTGCTCACCGTGCTCGACTTCGTCGGCCATCACCGCAAGGAGTTCCGCTTCGACCTCAAGCTGCGCGCACTGACGGGCCACACGCGCCGCGGGCTGGAGCGCGAGATCGAGCGCGGTTTCCCGTTCTTGCCGTCGGGCTGCCAGATCGTCATGGACCGCCAGGCGCAGGCACTCGTGCTCGAGAACATCCGATCGCAGGTCTCCGCACGCTGGCCGCAGATGGTGGCCGAGCTCCGGTCCTACGGCGACCAGACGCTGCGCTCGTTCCTCCACGAGTCGGGGCTCGAGCTCTCCGACGTCGTGCGCCAGGGCCGCTCCTGGACCCAGCTGCGCCGGGCCGCCGGCCTGCCGACCCCGCCCGGCGGTGACCGCGAGGATGCGCTCTTGAGGCGGACGCGCGCGTTCGCCCACGTCGACGACCCCGAACGCGTCGCCGCGTACAGCACGTTGCTCGGCGACGAACTCGACTACGCCGGGCTCTCCCCCATGGAGCAGCGGCTCGCGAACATGCTGTTCTTCTCGTTCTTCCCCGACGGCGGCGGCTTCGACTCCGTCGACGCCGGCCTCGACGCGGTACGTCGAGAGGTCGCCGCCCGAGACGAGGTGCGCAACGTCGTCGACCTCGCCTTCGACGACACCCGCCACCAGACCGCCGAGCTCGGCGGACCGCTCGCAACCGTCCCGCTACGCGTCCACGCTCGCTACCAACGCGAGGAGGTACTCGCTGCCCTCGGATACGCGAGCTTGCAGCGCAAGCCGAACTCGTTCCGCGAGGGCGTCCTCTATGTCCCGGAGCTGAACGTCGACGCGTTCTTCGTGACGATCAAGAAGTCCGAAGCCGACTACTCCCCCACCACCATGTACCGCGACTACCCGATCAGCCCGACGCTCTTCCACTGGGAGTCACAGTCGACGACGACCGTCGCCTCCAAGACCGGCCAGCGCTACCTCACCGGCGCCGGCACCGTCCTGCTCTTCGTCCGCGAGACCCAACAAGACGCCTTCGGCACCGCGCCCTACCTGTTCCTCGGATCCGCGACCTACGTCTCGCACGAGGGTGAGCGTCCCATCGCCATCACCTGGCGCCTCGACCACGCCATGCCCACCGACTTCTTCCAGGCTGCCTCGATCGCGGTCTCCTGACTGCGTCGCGGCACAGACTTCGCTCCGGCAATCGCGGCGACAAGACGCACCTTCGGTACGCGCACGATCAGCGGCAGATGAGTGCGTCCCCCGCCCGGGCAGCCGCGGGGTCCAGCGAGCGCCGGAGCGCGCCGTGGGCATCACATGGCGCATGCAAGTTCGGGTCCGTTCGAGTCGTGTGCCTCAGGCCGGGCCACGGCTCGTCCTCAGGCACACGACCCGACAGCAGCGGCTGCTGCCGCGCACGACCCGCCGACATCGGCATGAGAGTGCGTTTCGAGCACGCGCTGACAGGCGGCGGTAGGACGCGCCTGTCGATCCGCTCAGCCCACGAGAGTGGCGTGCAGGACGGCAACTCCCGGCGGCCCCGGTCGGACCGGCGTCGCGCTCACGCGGTGGGCGGATGCTCAGCCACACAGAAGAGGTTGCCCTCCGGGTCGGCCATCGTCGTCCATTGCACGTGGGGGTGCTCATCCAGGACATCCCAGCATCTCGTCGCGCCTGCCGACACCAACCGGTCGACCTCCCGGCCTCGCGTTCCCCAGGGCACCGTCAGATCGAGGTGGATGGTGAGCCGGCTGGGCCGCGGCCCGGTGAGCGGCTGGAAGAACATGGCGAACCCGCCGGGTCCCGCTGCCGGGATGTAGACCAAGTCGTCAGCGGAAGACGGGGTGCCACCAGTGACCGTTGCCCAGAACCTCGCCAGCGCCTGCGGATCAGTTGCTTCGATGTTGATGGAGCCAAGGGTGACCTGAGGAACATCCATGTCGTCGACCTTAGGCGCAGGCAGTTGACTGAAGCCGTCAGCGTCATTCTAGAGCCGGAGCGCCGCCCCTCAAGTCGTCGAGGGCGGCCGGTCCGAAACGATTGGACCCCCGGGGCATTGCCCCGGGGGTCCAGCGGGTTAAGCGGCGGATCGTCAGCTGCAGCCGCTGGTGGAGCCGCAGCCCTCGCAGACGTAGCAGGAGCCGGCGGGGCGCATCTTGGTGCCGCAGGTGAAGCAGAGCGGGCTGTCGACGGCGGTGCCGGTGATCTGCTCGAGGAGCTCGGCGGAGGTGTGGGCGACCTTGGCGGGCTCGGCGGGGACCTCGCGGGCCTCCGAGCCGTGGGTGTCCTTGGTCTCCACCTCTGCGTCGACGATGTCCACATGGGTGGTTTCGAGGCTCGGCGCTGGCGCGCCTCGCACCTCAACCACCGGAGCCTCGATCAGCTCGGCGGCGGAGCCGGTCTCCTCGACGGGCTCGTAGGAGCCGGTCTCGAGGTAGCGCTGACGCTCGTCGGCCGAGTAGATGCCCAGCCCCTGGCGGGTCTCGAAGTCGAGGTAGTCCAGCGCGAGGCGACGGAAGATGTAGTCCATGATCGACTGCGACATCCGCACGTCGGCGTCGTCGGTGAGGCCGGCGGGCTCGAAGCGCAGGTTGGTGAACTTCGAGACGTAGGTCTCCAGCGGCACGCCGTACTGCAGGCCGATGCTGACCGCGATCGAGAACGCGTCCATCACGCCGGCCAGGGTCGAGCCCTGCTTGCCGAGCTTGAGGAAGATCTCGCCCAGCTCGCCGTCGTCGTGGGCACCCGAGGTCATGTAGCCCTCGGCGCCACCCACGGTGAAGGAGGTGGTGCGCGAGACGCGGGACTTCGGCAGGCGCTTGCGGGTCGGGGCGTAGACGATCTTCTCGATGACCTTGGTGGTCTCCTCGGCCGAGGCATCGGCAGCGGCGACGTTGGACGACGTGCCCTTGTTCTCACCCTTGCCGGACGACATCGGCTGGCCGACCTTGCAGTTGTCGCGGTAGACGGCGGTGGCCTTGAGGCCGAGCTTCCACGACTGCAGGTAGATGTCCTCGATCTCCTCGACGGTCGCCGTCTCCGGCAGGTTGACCGTCTTGCTGATCGCACCGGACAGGAACGGCTGGGCCGCGGCCATCATCCGCACGTGGCCCATCGGCTTGAGCGCGCGGGCGCCCATCGCGCAGTCGAAGACCTCGTAGTGCTCGGTCTTCAGGCCCGGCGCGTCGATCACGTGACCGTGCTCGGCGATGTGGGCGACGATCGCCTCGACCTGCTCGGGCTGGTAGCCGAGCTTGCGCAGCGCCCGCGGGATCGTCTGGTTGACGATCTGCATCGAGCCGCCGCCGACGAGCTTCTTGAACTTGACCAGCGAGAAGTCCGGCTCGATGCCGGTCGTGTCGCAGTCCATCATGAAGCCGATGGTGCCGGTGGGGGCGAGCACCGAGGCCTGCGCGTTGCGGAAGCCGTTGGTGGCGCCCAGCTCGATCACGTCGGCCCAGGCCTGGGTGGCGAGCTTGTGCACCTGGGAGTCGGCGATGCCGAGCGTGCGCACGGTGTCGTTGGCGGCCTGGTGCTTGCGCATCACGCGCTTGTGGGCCTCGGCGTTGCGCGCGTAGCCGTTGTAGGGACCCACGACCGCGGCGAGCTCGGCCGAGCGCTTGTACGACGTGCCGGTCATCAGCGAGGTGATCGTGGCGGCCATCGCGCGGCCACCGTCGGAGTCGTAGCCCAGGCCCATCGCCATCAGCAGCGCGCCGAGGTTGGCGTAGCCGATGCCGAGCTGGCGGTAGTCGACCGTGGTCTGGCCGATCGCCTCGGTCGGGAAGTCGGCGAAGCAGATCGAGATGTCCATCGCGGTGATGATCACCTCGACTGCCTTCGCGAACAGCTCGGCGTCGAAGGTGTCGTCGTCCTTGAGGAACTTCAGCAGGTTGAGCGAGGCGAGGTTGCACGAGGAGTTGTCGAGCGACATGTACTCCGAGCACGGGTTGGACGCGGTGATCCGGCCGGTCTCGGGGTTGGTGTGCCAGTCGTTGATGGTGTCGTCGTACTGCAGACCCGGGTCGGCGCACTCCCACGCGGCCTTGCTGATCTTGCGGAACAGGTCGCGGGCGTCGACGGTCTCGATGACCTCGCCGGTCTTGCGGGCCCGCAGGCCGAACTCGGTGCCGTCCTCGACCGCACGCATGAACTCGTCGCTGACGCGCACGGAGTTGTTGGCGTTCTGGTACTGCACGGAGGTGATGTCGACACCGCCGAGGTCCATGTCGAACCCGGCGTCGCGCAGCGCGCGGATCTTGTCCTCCTCGCGCGCCTTGGTCTCCACGAACTCCACGATGTCGGGGTGGTCGACGTCGAGGACGACCATCTTGGCCGCGCGGCGGGTGGCGCCACCGGACTTGATGGTGCCCGCGGAGGCGTCGGCGCCGCGCATGAACGAGACGGGGCCCGACGCGGTGCCGCCGGAGGAGAGCAGCTCCTTGGAGGAGCGGATGCGGGAGAGGTTGAGGCCGGCGCCGGAGCCGCCCTTGAAGATGAAGCCCTCTTCCTTGTACCAGTTCAGGATCGAGTCCATCGAGTCGTCGACGGAGAGGATGAAGCAGGCCGAGACCTGCTGCGGCGACGGGGTGCCGACGTTGAACCAGACGGGGCTGTTGAAGGAGAAGTACTGGTGCACGAGCAGCCAGGTGAGCTCGTGCTCGAAGACCTCGGCGTCGGCGTCGGTGGCGAAGTAGCCGTGGTCGACACCGGCCTTGGTGTAGGTCTTGACCACGCGGTCGACGAGCTGCTTGAGGCTCCACTCGCGCACGTCGGTGCCGACGGCGCCGCGGAAGTACTTGGTCGTGACGATCGTCGAGGCGTTGACCGACCAGAAGTCGGGGAACTCCACGCCGCGCTGCTCGAAGACCGTGTCACCGGTCTTCCAGTTGGTCTGCACGACGTCGCGGCGCTCCCACGTCAGCTCGTCGTAGGGGTGCACTCCCTCGGTGCTGAACACGCGCTCGATGCTCAGGCCGGCGCCCGGCCCTGCCTTCGACTCCGCCTGAGCGCTCGTGCGCCCGCTCACCGTCTCGGTCATCCCTCTGGTGTCCCGTCTCTCGAGGTTGGTGTTGCTTGATCATTGCTTGGAGCACCGACAGCGCTGCTGCGTGTGGTGCGGACGCTTGGTGCGCCCGGGCGGACCGCTTCCCCACGATCCACCCGGGCGGTCTGGGGTCAGCCCGTCGCGACGGGCTGAGGTGGGGCCGACGCGGCGGCCGGCTCGGGAGCCATGGCGGGGCGCTCGGCCCGCAACATGGCGATCTCGTCCTCGAAGTCGTCGGCCGACTCGAAGGCGCGGTAGACGCTGGCGAAGCGCAGGTAGGCGACCTCGTCGAGCGCCCGGAGCGGGCCCAGGATCGCCAAGCCGACCTCGTGGGCCGGGATCTCGGCGGCACCGTCGAGGCGCAGCGCGTCCTCGACCTCCTGGCCCAGGCAGGCGAGCTGGTCCTCGGTGACGGGGCGACCCTTGCAGGCCTTGCGGACCCCGGCGATGGCCTTCTCGCGGGCGAACGGCTCGGTGGCACCCGAGCGCTTGAGGACCGTCAGCTGCATCATCTCGACGGTCGTGAACCGCTTCGCGCACGCCGAGCAGGTACGCCGGCGCCGGATCGACCCGCCGTCGTCGGCCACGCGGGAGTCGAGGACCCGGGTGTCGGTGTTGCGGCAGTACGGACAGTGCACGGGTCACTCCTCTCGAGGGCGTGTCAGGGGTCGCCGAGAACCCCCTCGGAGGGGCGGGCGCGGGCTGTGGATAACGGGGGTTCCGCTGTGTACAACAAGCAGCTGGCTGTGGGTCTTCCACCCTCGCCCTGTGCACCGCGAGTGCGGTTCTGTGGACTAGATGTGGATAACTACACCGGTGTAACTACTAGATGTAGTGGTAACCGTACGCCTGGCCACCAGTGGTGCGCAAGTGGGGTCGGCACGTACTTCGGGTATGTCCGCCCGGTGCGGCAAACGCCCAGGTCAGAGCGTCGGGACGCCCGAGAGCGCGGCCAGGTCGCGCCACCAGGAGAGCCGATGGGGGCGACCGTCGTAGTCGCGCCGCTGGTTGGCCCCGGAGACCCCGGGGAGCACGAAGACCTGGGCCGGGCCGAGGTACCAGTCGGCCGGTCCGAGACCGAGCCGGGAGCTTCGGCGTACGCCGAGGGCGCGGGCGGCCTCCTGCGCCACCGCCTTGCTGGTGAACGCCAGCCACTCCGGCGCCCAGTCCTCGAGCTTGGCGACCAGCGCGTCGATCTCGACCCACCGCGGGTCCCAGTGCCCGACGAGGTCGGTGAGCCCCAACCCCAGCTCGACCACCCGGTGGTCCTCCTCGGGGCGCAGCCGCCGCGGGGAGAACCCGGAGCGGTGCATCGACTCCCAGAAGGAGTTGCCCGGCGTCTCGTAGTAGTGGTCGCGCAGCTTCGTGCTCTCCGCACCGGCCAGTCCGCAGAACACCACGACCGGCTCCGCGGCGACGAGATCAGGCAGCACCTGCACCACCGCGCCACCTCCCGAGTCGTCCGGACGGCCGACTGTGCCACACCCATAGACCACCCTCACGGGTGGTTTAACGGTCTACCAGCGACGGGCAGATGTACTGATGCGGTCGTCAGACGGCCGATGAACAACCGAAGACAGGAGAGGTCACCCCCGATGACTGCAGGTACCGCACCAAGCCGTTCCGATGAGACCGTCCGGCTCTTCGCCCTCCGCGCCGACGCCACCCCGGCCGAGCGCGCCGAGATCGACGACCAGCTGATCCGGCTGAACATGGCGGTGGCGGTCGACGCGACCCGCCGCTTCCGAGGCCGCGGGATCGCCTCGGACGACCTCGAGCAGGTCGCGTACGTCGGCCTCGTCAAGGCCGTGAAGGGGTTCGACCCCGAGCGCGGCCACGACTTCTTGAGCTTCGCGATCCCGACCATCCGCGGCGAGGTCCGCCGCCACTTCCGCGACCTGGGCTGGACGGTGCGGCCGCCTCGGTCGATCCAGGAGGCGCAGACCAAGATCATCGCCTGCGAGGGTGAGCTCTACCAGCAGCTCGGCCGGGCACCCCGCCCCTCCGAGATCGCCGACCACCTGGGCCTGGACCGGGAGCTGGTGATCGAGGCGCTCGGCGCCAGCGGCTGCTTCGCGCCCGCCTCGCTCGACGCGCCCGCCCACGAGGACGACGACGACCCGATGGGCCGTCGGCTCGGCTTCCACGACACCGGCTTCGACGTGGCCGAGGCCCGTGCGGTGCTCGCCCCGGTGCTCGCGAAGCTCTCCAAGCGCGAGCGCACGATCGTGGAGATGCGGTTCTTCCGCGGCTGCACCCAGGCACAGATCGGCGAGGCCATCGGGGTCACCCAGATGCAGGTCTCGCGGCTGCTCACCCGGCTGATGGCGCGGCTGCGCGAGGAGCTGAACGTCACCCTCGCCGCCTGACCTGCCTGACCTGCCTGACCCGCCGGTCTCGGCACCCGAACGGACGAGCCAGTGCGGTCGGGTCGACGGCGTACGACTACGCCGCCGACCCGACCCGCAGCGCGAACCACGAGGTGGTGCCGGCGTCGTCCTGCTCGGTCCCCCACCGCTCCGATAGCGCGTCGACGAGCTGCAGGCCCCGCCCGAACACCTTGAGCGGGTCGTCGTCCTCGACCAGGCCCGGGGTGTCGCCGGCGCCGTGGTCGCGGACCGCCACCTGGAGCAGGTCGCCCTCGAGCGCGACCGTGAGGACCGAGCTGGTGCCGGCGTGGACGACCGCGTTGGTCACCAGCTCGGAGAGGCACAGCTCGGCGGCGTCCAGCACGTCGGGGTCCACCTCCCACTCGCCGAGGACGTCGCGCAGGAACCGTCGGGCCTCGCGCGGCGCCCGCGGGTCGCCGGCGAGGCGCACCGTGGCCCGGTGCATCCCGTCGCCGTCCTGCTGGGGATCGGCGTGGTCGGCGTCCAGGCGCCGGACCCGGCGAAGAGCCTCGGAGGTGCAGAGCGCCGTCGCCTCCAGCATCTGCAGCTGGGGCTCCGCGAAGCCCTGGTCCTCGTCGAAGTACACGATCAGCCCGCCGATCGGGGCAGACACCCCGGGGAGCGGGAGGGCCGCCAGCGCGCGGGTGCCGGCGGCGCGCTGCCGCTCGAGCATCCCGGCGTACTGTCCCCCGAAGTCGCCGACGCCGCCCGCGATCCGCTCACCGGTGCGGACGACGCGGGTCAGCGGCACGTCGTCGTAGGCGTCGATGTGGCACCAGGCGCCGGCCTCGGAGGTCCGGAACCGCAGCCGTCGTCCGCCACCCTCGGTCAGCGCGATGCCGACCCGCGACACGCCCGGCAGCGCCTGCACGTCGTGCAGCACCGTCTGCGCCACCGCGTCGACGTCGGTGGCCTTCGCGAGCTTGAATCCCAGTTGGGACAAGGCTCCCAGCGCTCCGTCGCCGTGCTCCCCCACACCAGCAGCGTAGCCGCGGATCGGACACAATGGCGCGGTGGCGACGAGCGCGGGGGGCAAGCGGGCGGGATCGCGGCGCGCGCAGCGTCCGCCCCGGCGGTTCCAACCGGCCCTCCTGGCGCTGGCGCTCGGGATCACCGGCTGCATCGTCGCCTGGGGCTATCTCGTGTACGCCGCGATCGACTTCGGCACGACCGCCCGGGACGGCGACTCCCAGGCGTGGTGGTTCCTCGCCCTCGCGTGCGCCGGGGCGGTGGCGTGCCTGTTCGTCGGGCTGATGCTCGTCGCCCGGGTGCTGCGCCGGCTCGGCATCACCGGCGGCGCGGGCGCGCGCACCCCCGGCGTGCCCGCCGAGCCGGAGGCCGAGCGACCGGTGGGCGGGCGGCGCGCGGCGCGCTGAGCCACGATCGCCCAGGCGGAGCCGCCCGGCCCTCACCGGTCGGCGAGCCGGCGGACGAACTTCAGCGCCGACCAGGTGTCGTCGACCGCGGCCACCTTGACGTCGACGAACCCGAGCCGCAGGCCGAGGTCGCGCACGACGTCCCCGTCGAGGTCGCTGACGATGCCGAGCGAGCGCTGTGCGGCGAGCTTGGGCCAGCACACCCACACCATGCCGGCCGTGCTCGTGCGCTCGAACAGCGTGGGGAGCCGACCCCTCAGCCCGCTCAGCTTGGTGTGGAAGGTCAGCGTGACATCGGCCGTCGGGGGCAGCCTGCGGACGACCCGGGCACCGCCGAGGTCGCCGAGGTCCACGTCGCCCGGGAGGCCGTCGAGAAGGACGACGTGGGAGTCCTTGATGCCCAGCTTGCGCACCAACGGAGTGCCTGAGTAGCCAGCCGCCATGGCGCGGAGACTAGCGAGATGCCCTGCCGCCGTCCTGGCAACGAGTGCTGCGATCAGGGTCGGGACGCCGCGAGGGGCGGGGCCACCAGGCCCCGCCCCTCGTCTTCCCCGGCTCGCCAGCCGGGGTCGAAGCGGCTGACGATGTCTGTGGTGGTGCTACTCGACGGGCACCAGCAGCCGCTGCCCGGCGGTCACCATGCCCGTGTCGAGCGCGTTGAGGTGCTGGATGTGGTCGACCATCCCCCGCACGTCACCGTCGGCGGCGATCCCGGCCGCGATGTCCCAGAGGGTGTCGCCGGACCCGACCATCACCACGCGGGTGGGCTCAGGGGTGCCGGGCTCGTCGGTGGCGACCGAGCCGCCCGCGAGCACGAAGCCGATCGTGAGGATCGCGAACACCGCGACCACGAGCACCACGAGCCGGCCGCGGCGGGTGAGTCGGACCGAGCCGGGCCGCTCCGGGCCCGCCTGCCGGATCCGGGCGGTGGGGGTGATCGTCATCGTGCTCATCGTGACCTCCTGGGGAAGTGGCGGTCTGCCGTCGGTCGTGCTGTCTCGATGTCAGTTCTAGTGGTGGCCACCGACAGTCCCGCCGGGACTGTCTGGACCGGCCACTCGATCAGACGTTCGATCGAACATGTGTACGACGGTAGAGCACGTGTTCGAACGAATCAAGGCTCGACACGAACATTTGTTCGAAGGCGCCCAGGTCGTCTCCGAGGAGGCCCGAGGGGGCCGAGGAGGTCAGTCCCGACGTGCGATGGCCCGGCGCCCCTGCGCGGCGAACAGGCCGGTGGCCCGGCCGGCGAGGCCAGGAGCGAGCGTGGTCGCGCGGACCAGCCCGCCTCGCCACGCGGGCACCGTCCGCACCACGCGGCCCGCGCCGAGCAGGCCGACGGCCGCCTCGGCCACCTCGTCGACGCTGAGGATCCGGCCGCCCGAGTGCACCAGCGCCGCGCCGAGCCCGCCCGGCCGCTGAGCGTCGAGCATCGCGGTCCGCACCCCGTCGGGGCAGAGCGCGTGGACGCGCACCCGCCGTGGGGTCTCGGCCGCCACCGACATCGACGCGGAGACGATCGCCGCCTTGGTCGCGGCGTACACGCTGTAGCCCGGCACCGGCCCCAGCCCCGCGAGCGAGGCGGTGTTGACCACGTCGCCGCCACGCGGCCCGAACGCCGCGACCGCGGCCCGCATCCCCCACAGCGTGCCGAGCAGGTTGACCTCGACGATCCGCCGCACGACCTCGTCGGAGAGGTCGCCGATCATGCCGTCGTCGCCGACGCCCGCGTTGTTGAACCACGCGGTCAGCTCCCCGTGGCGGCCGGCCGCCACGGCCGTGGCCCGGTGGGCGTCGGGGTCGCGTACGTCGAGCCCGCGGCCCTCCGCGGCGCCGATCTCCTCGGCGCAGCTGCGGGCACCCTCGCCGTCGACGTCGGTGACCACCACGGCGTACCCGCTCCGCACCAGTCGTTCGGCGATCCCGCGTCCGATCCCGCGCGCGCCGCCGGTCACGACCGCGCTCTTCACCCGTGTGCTCATGGGCGCAGTCTGTCCGACACGCCGTTCGAACAGGTGTTTGAACGAACCGGCCGAGATGGCTACGGTGCTCCTATGGCCTCGCCCAAGACCGGCAAGAACGCCGCATCCCGCGCCTCCTCGCGCGTCACCGAGCTGCCCGACGGGCCCCCGGACGCCACGGGGCTGACCCCGCGACAGCAGCGCGTGCTCGCGCACATCAAGGACTCGATCGAGCACCGCGGCTACCCGCCGTCGATGCGCGAGATCGGCGAGGCGGTCGGCCTGACCAGCTCCTCGAGCGTGGCCCACCAGCTCAAGACGCTCGAGGAGAAGGGCTTCCTCAAGCGCGACCCGCACCGGCCGCGGGCCCTGGAGGTGTTCCTGCCCGAGGTGATGGCCGCCCGTCGTTCGATGTCGGGCGCCGAGGAGACCTCGTTCGACGAGACCGGCGTGGGCGACGCCCTCCCGGCCGCACGGTACGTCCCCGTCGTCGGCCGGATCGCCGCCGGCGGCCCGATCCTCGCCGAGGAGCGCGTCGAGCAGGTCTTCCCGCTGCCGCGCGAGCTCGTGGGCGACGGGCAGCTCTTCCTGCTGGAGGTGCGCGGCGACTCGATGATCGAGGCGGCGATCTGCGACGGCGACTACGTGGCGATCCGCCAGCAGCCCACCGCGGAGAACGGCGAGATCGTCGCCGCGATGATCGACGGGGAGGCGACCGTCAAGACCTTCCAGCGCAAGGACGGAAATGTGTGGCTGCTGCCGCACAACCCGGCCTACGATCCCATCGACGGCACCCATGCGACCATCTTGGGTAAGGTGACAGCGGTGCTGCGCCGGGTCTGACGTCCATTCGTGGTCGGGGAAATACCTGAGCAGACCCTGGTGTTATATCCGGGACGATCCGGATGCCACGGGGAGGATGCATGAACAACGCTGGTGCTGTGACGACAGCATCTGCGCTCGCCCGCCCTCGGCCCCTGCCGCGGTGGGTGCGCGGCATCTTCGAGCTCGTGTTGATCCTGGCGCTCTGGGTGATCTACAGCCTGGCCCGCCTGCTCGCCGACACGAACATGCAGCCCGCGCTGCACCGTGCCAACGAGCTGCTGCACGTCGAGAGCGTCATGGGCATCCAGTGGGAGACCCCGCTCAACAAGCTGTTCACCGACCACCGGGTGATCGGCCTGCTCGGCAGCTACTGGTACGCCACCCTCCACTACGTCGTCACCGCCGGCGTGCTGATCTGGCTGTGGCGCCTCGGCGCCGACCGCTACGGTCCCGCTCGGCGGGCGCTGGTGATCGGCACCCTGCTCGGGCTGGCGGCCTACATCTCGCTGCCGACCGCGCCGCCGCGCTTCATCGGCGGGTACGTCGACGTCCTCAGCCTGCACGCCGCCGACGGCTGGTGGGGCGGCGACGCCTCCGCGCCGCGGGGCCTGGGCGGGCTGACCAACGAGCTCGCGGCGTTCCCCTCCCTGCACGCCGGGTGGTCCCTGTGGGTCGCGCTCGCGCTGCAGATCTACGCCTCCCGCAAGTGGGTCCGCGTCCTGGGCTGGCTCTACGCCCTCGGCACGGTGGTCGTGATCGTCGGCACCGGCAACCACTGGGTGATCGACGCGATCATGGGCTGGCTGGTCATCGCGGTCGGCTGGGCCGCCGCCGAGGCCATCGGCCGGATCCCGCTGCGGCGGCTGCTGCGTCTCGACTCACGACGCGAGCCGGCGCCGTACCTCGTCCCCGAGGCGGCCGAGGCGCTCGATGCGGCCGCCGTCCAGGACCAGCTCCAGACTGCTCGGCGCGTGGTCGACGCGGACCAGTGAGCCCGGCCCGGGTGTCCCCCGGGTGAACAGACGGTGCTCACACTCGGCGGTCCGTGCCTCGGCACCGGATCGGTCGTTCACTGAGGCGTGACCGCGCCAGACTCCCCGCCTCCCGTCCACCGTCGTACCGTCCTCGGCACCGCCTCCGCGGGCGCCGCGGCTCTCGTCGTCGCCGCTCCGCTCGCCGGCTCGGCCGAGGCCTGGGGCTCTGCCGCAGACTCCCGTGGCATCGGCGAGCGTCGCGGCCGCGCGTTCCGCCACGGCGTCGCCTCGGGCGACCCGCTCTCCCATGCCGTGCTCATCTGGACCCGGGTCACGCCGACCGCCGCCAGCACCCCCGGCTCGGGCCAGGGGCCGCGCGCGGACGTGGGGTGGGAGGTCGCCACCGACGCCGGGTTCCGGCGGGTCGTGCGTCGCGGGACCTTCCAGACCGGGCCGGCGCGCGATCACACGGTCAAGGTCGACGTCACGGGGCTGGCGCCGGACACCTGGTACCACTACCGCTTCCGGTACGCCGGCACCACCAGCCCGGTCGGCCGCACCCGCACCGCGCCCGCGGAGGACGCGACGCCCGACCACCTGCGGTTCGGGATCGTCTCGTGCGCCAACCTGCAGGCCGGCTGGTTCTCGGCGTACCGCGGCCTGGCCGCGCGTGACGACCTGCACGCCGTGGTGCACCTGGGCGACTACCTCTACGAGTACGGGCCCGGGCAGTACGGCTACGGGATGAGCGACCAGGACATCCGCCCGCACGTGCCGGCCCACGAGATCGTGTCGCTGGCCGACTACCGGCAGCGGCACGCGCAGTACAAGCAGGACCCCGACCTGCAGGCGCTGCACGCGAAGTACCCGTGGATCCTCACCTGGGACGACCACGAGGTCGCCAACGACGCCTACCGAGACGGCGCGGAGAACCACAACCCCGACCTCGGCGAGGGCGACTTCCGGCTGCGCCGTGCGCGGGCGCACCGGGCCTACGACGAGTGGATGCCGGTGCGGATGGACGGCACCGCGCGGCTGGGCGACGGCGACCGGCTGTTCCGCCGGCTGCGGTTCGGGCGGCTGGCCGAGATCAGCATGCTCGACCTGCGCAGCTACCGCGACGCCCAGGTGAAGGTCCCGGGCGCCGAGGTCAGCGACCCGGACCGGACCATCACCGGGCGCCAGCAGCTGGACTGGCTCAAGGAGTCGCTGTCCCGTGGCCGGGCCCAGTGGAAGATCGTCGGCAACCCGGTGATGATCGCGCCGGTGGACTTCGGGGCGCTCCCCCACGACCTGCTCGACCCGGTCAACGACGTCACCGGGCTGCTGCCGCGCGACGGGCTGCCCTACAACGTCGACCAGTGGGACGGCTACACCGACGACCGGCGCGAGGTGTTCCAGCACATCCGCGACCACCAGGTCACCGACGCGCTGTTCGTCACCGGCGACATCCACTCCGGTTGGGCCAGCGAGCTGCCGTACGACGCCTCCACCTACCCCCTGGGCGACTCCGCAGGCGTGGAGTTCGTGTGCTCGTCGGTGACCTCCAACAACCTCAAGGACATCACCGGCACGCCGCCGCACACGACCAGCACCGTGGTGGAGGGGGTCATCAAGGCCAACAACCGGCACATCAAGTACCTGAACTTCGACGACCACGGGTTCTCGGTGCTCGACGTGACACCCGTGCGCGCGCAGATGGACTGGTACGTGATCGGCGATCGCGCCGACTGGGACACCCCCATCACCTGGTCGGTGTCGTTTGCGACCAAGACCGGCACCGGGCGGGTCGAGCAGGTCGGGGAGCCGGTGTGAGCGGGCCCGTCCGTACCGACCGGCGTACGTTCCTCACGGCCGGTGCCGCCGGCCTCGTCTTCTCCACGGTCGCCGGCGCCCCAGCGGCCGCCGCCCCGCGGAGCCGCAAGCGGGCCTACGTGCTCGTCATCGACGGGTGCCGCCCCGAGGAGATCGACTCCGGCCTGACGCCGCACCTCGCGGCCTTGCGCGACGGCGGGCTGCGGTTCCCCCAGGCCTCCTCGATGCCGGTGATGGAGACCATCCCCAACCACGTGATGATGATGACCGGACTGCGCCCCGACCGCACCGGCGTGCCCGCGAACTCGGTGTTCGACGCCGACCTCGGCGCGGTCCGGGACCTGGACCGCCCCACCGACATCCGGTGCGACACGCTGATCGGCCGGCTCAACCGCCGTGGCCACACGACGGGGACGGTGCTCAGCAAGACCTATCTGTACGGCGTGTTCGGCGGCCGCGCCACCCACCGGTGGGAGCCGAGCCCGACCCTCCCGATCACCGAGCACGCCCCCGACGTGTTCACGATCGACGCCGCGATCACGATGGTGAAGGAGCTCGACCCGAACCTGATGTTCGTCAACCTCGGCGACATCGACCGGTTCGGGCACGCCGACCTGACCGGCACCACGCTGCGTCTCGCGCGCCGGCTGGCCCTGGCCGACACCGACCTGCAGGTGCAGCGGTTCCTCGACGCGTTGCGGGCCCAGGGGGTCTGGGACGACTCGATCGTGATCGTGCTGGCCGACCACTCGATGGACTGGTCGACCCCCGACAAGGTGATCAGCCTGACCGCCCCGCTCGCGGCCGACCCGCTGCTGGCCGGCCACGTGCAGATCGCCGACAACGGCGGCGCGGACCTCCTCTACTGGACCGGGCCCGAGGCGCAGCGCGCCGAGGCCGTCAGCAGGATGAGGGCGATCGCCCGGGCCCAGGACGGCGTGCTGGCGGCGTACCCCCGCACCGCGCCGTGGTTGCGGCTCGGCCCCGAGGCCGGTGACGTCGTGGTGTTCTGCCAGGCCGGGTGGCGGTTCAGTGACCCGGACCTGCTCGCCAACCCGATCCCCGGCAACCACGGCCACCCCGCCACCCGGTCGATCCCGTTCTTCATCGGCGGCGGCCACCCGGCCGTGCCGCGGCGTACCGCCTCCTCCCGGGTCGCCCGCACCATCGACGTCGCCCCCACGGTCGCGGCGTTCTTCGGCGCCGGCGCCCCGCAGGGTGGCTACGACGGACGCAACCTGCTCTGAGCCGGGTGCAGCCGAACCCCGCGACGTGCGGCCGCACCGCAGATCCGGGGATCCGCAGGCGGACGTGGTTGAGTAGCTGGGTGCGTCTGCGTCCTGCTCCGGTCCTCGCCGCGTGTGCCGCGGTCGCCATCTCCCTCCTGGCGCAGGTGCCGGCGCAGGCCCAGCTGGAGAGCAGGGCGGACAGCCGTCCCGGCAGCGCACCGGTGGCGGCCCGGGCACTGGCCACGGCACGGGCGGCGCTCGCGGGCACCGGCCACCGCGACGTCACGCTGAGCCTGCGTGAGCTGCGCCGGCACCGCGACGAGCTCACCGGCAGCGACCGCACGACGGCGGACCGGCTGCTGGCACGCCCGGTCACCACCCGCTCGAAGTGCTTCACGACCGTGTGCATCCACTGGTCGGCCACCGGGCCCGACAAGGCGACCGCGGCGTACGTCGAGAAGGTCGCGGCCACCGCCGAGCACGTGCTGGCGACGTACGCCGGTGCCGGCTACCGCGCCCCGGAGAGCGACGGCAAGCGCGGCGGCAACGCCCTGCTGGACATCTACCTGCAGGACCTCGGTGCCCAAGGGCTCTACGGCTACTGCGACACCGACCGGCAGCCGCCCGCCGACGGGCCGTACGACACCTGGGCCTACTGCGCCTTCGACAACAACTACACGGAGTTCCCCAACCACAGCCCGTTGCAGAACCTCCAGGTGACCGCGGCCCACGAGCTGTTCCACGCCGTGCAGTTCGCCTACGACTACTTCGAGGACGGGTGGTTCATGGAGGCCACCGCGACCTGGGCCGAGGACGAGCTCTACGACGGGGTCGACGACAACCTGCAGTACCTCGCCCAGAGCCCGCTGGCCCAGCCCGCCAAGCCGATGGACCACTTCGAGTCGGCCGGGCTGCGCCAGTACGGCGACTGGATCTTCTTCCGCTACCTCACCGAGCACCTCGGCGGGCACCAGGGCGGGCTCCCGACGCTCGTGCGCCGGATCTGGGAGCGAGCCGACGGCGCCAAGGGCGGACCCGACGACTACTCGATCGCCGCGATCGCACACGTGCTCGCGGCCCACGACACGACCCTGAGCACCGTGTGGGCGGCGTTCGCCGACGCGAACCGCCGGCCCGGCACGTCGTACGACGAGGGTGCGGCCAACCACTACCCGACCGCGAATCCGGCCGGGACGATCGCGCTCTCCGCCGCCAAGTCCGACAGCGGCTGGATCACCCGCGACGTCGACCACCTGGCGAGCGCGACCTACCGCATCACCCGCGCCGCCGGCACCACCGACCGCCACCTGCGGCTGCGCCTGGACCTGCCCGCGACCACGCGAGGATCGGGCGCCGTCGTCACGGTCGTGCGCGCCGACGGCCGCGCGCGGACCACGCCGGTGGCGCTCTCGGCGGGCGGCGACGCCACCACGAGCGTCACGTTCGGCCGGGGCGTGCGCTACGTCGAGGTCACGCTCGCGAACGCCGGAACGGCGTACAAGTGCTGGCGCCCCCGCGACACCGGCTTCTCCTGTCGGGGTCGCTCCGAGGACGACAACCTGCCGATGCGCATCCGGGCGACCACCGTCCGATAGCCCGATCGGGCCATGCCGCTCGGCACGCTGATCTAGTTGGCTGGTCGGATGCTCCTCCGACCCGCCCTCGCCGTCCCTGCCGTCATCGCGCTCCTGGTCACCGGTGGTCTCACCGTGGCCACCGCGACCGCCG
Organism: Nocardia sp. 149-1B; assembly: GCF_057747975.1. Classification (NCBI taxonomy): domain Bacteria; kingdom Bacillati; phylum Actinomycetota; class Actinomycetes; order Mycobacteriales; family Nocardiaceae; genus Nocardia; species Nocardia sp. 149-1B. The sequence continues at coordinate 769,815 of NZ_CM173233.1, read as the reverse complement.
AACCGGCCCCTCCGACCGGCTCGCCCGCGAAGGTCACCGCCTCGCGCGCCGCTGCCCGCGCCGCACTCACCCAGGCCGAGGCGGTGATGACCGGGGAGCGGCACGGCGACGCCACGATGGCGCTGCGGAACCTGTGGCTGCACCGCACCGACCTGACCGGCGCCGACCGAGCAGCGGCCGACCGTCTGCTGGGCCGGCCGGACGACGAGATTGGCGGCAGCTGGCAGTCGAAGTGCACCGCGGACAACTGCTATCACTGGACGACCGGCGGCGCCAACGGCGTGCCGGCCACCGACGCGGACGCCAACGGGTTGCCCGACTACATCCAGTCGGTGATCGCGACCGTTGACGGCGTGCACGACACCTACGTCGCGGCCGGCTACCGGGAGCCGGAGGCCGACGGTGGCCAGGGCGGCAACACCAAACCGGACATCTACCTTGCTGACACCTACCAAGAGGGTGCCTACGGCTACTGCACGACCGATGCACCCAACCCTCCCAACAGCGGGCCGTTCGACGTCTGGGCTTTCTGCGTGCTCGACAACGACTTCAGCCCCAGTCAGTTCCCGACGAACACGCCCATCGAGAACCTCCAGGTCACCGCAGCCCACGAGTACTTCCACGCGGTCCAATTCGCCTACGACATCACCGAGGACAACTGGCTGATGGAGGCCACCGCGACCTGGGCCGAGGACGAGCTCTACACCGACGTCAACGACAACCTGCAATACCTGCCCGAGAGCCCGCTCGCGAAGCCGGGACAGGCGCTCGACACCTACAACGACGCGGGCGCGCAGTACGGCACCTGGATCTTCTTCCGGTTCCTCACCGAGCAGTTCCCCAACGCCGACGGCGGTCTGCCCACGCTGGTGCGCGACATCTGGGAGCGAGCCGACGGCGCGACCGGCGGACCCGACGACTACTCCATGCAGGCGGTCACCCAGGTCCTCATGGACCACGGCGTCACCCTGCCCGCCGCCTACGCCCTGTTCGCGACCGCCAACCGGGCTCCCGCGGTGTGGTACGCCGAAGGCGCCGCGAACCGCTACCCCACCGCCGCCCCGGCCGGCACGATCAAGCTGACCAGCGCCAAGAAGGACAGCGGCTGGCGGCCCATCACGCTCAGGCACATGTCCAGCGCCACGGTGCGGTTCGTCCCGAGCACCGGCCTGAGTGCGTCGTCGTGGAAGCTCAGGGTCGCTCTGGACCTGCCCAACACGAGCACCGGCTCGGCGGCCGTCGTCACGGCGTACCCGAAGTCCGGTGCCCCCCAGGTGACGGTGATCCCGCTCAGCAGCAGCGGGGCCGGGAGCCGCACGGTCGCGTTCGGCTCGACCGGGATCAAGTACGTCGAGGTGACCATCGCCAACGCCGGCAGCCACTACAAGTGCTGGGTCGGCGGGGCCTACTCCTGCCAGGGCAAGTCGCTCGACGACGGGCGCAAGATGCTGCTGCGCGCTACGGCGACGCGGTAGCCGCCAGCCGGGTCAGCGCCTGTCGGGCGACCGCCGGGTCGGTGGTCGTCCACATCGGCGGCAGGCTGGCCTTGAGGAAGCCGCCGTACCTCGCGGTCGCGAGGCGCGGGTCGAGCACCGCCACCACGCCGCGGTCGGCGTGGGTGCGGATCAGCCGGCCCGCGCCCTGCGCGAGCAGCAGCGCGGCGTGGGTGGCGGCGACCTGCATGAAGCCGTTGCCTCCCGCCTGGTCGGCGGCCTTCTGGCGGGCGCTGAGCAGCGGGTCGTCGGGGCGCGGGAACGGGATCCGGTCGATGAGCACCAGCTGGCAGGTGTCGCCCGGGACGTCGAGTCCCTGCCACAGGCTGAGCGTGCCGAACAGGCAGGTGTGGGGGTCGCCCACGAACTGTGCGGCCAGCTCGGGCAGCTGGGCGTCCCCCTGCGCGAGCGTCGTCAGGTGGGGCAGCCGCTCGCGGACCACCTCGGCCGCGGCCTCGGCTGCCCGGCGGCTCGAGAACAGCCCGAGCGTGCGGCCCTCCGCGGCGTCGACCAGCTCCACGATGTCGTCGAGCTGGGCCTTCACCAGCCCGTCGCGGCCCGGCGGCGGCAGGTGGCGCGCGACGTACAGGATCGCCTGACGGCCGTAGTCGAACGGGCTGCCGACGTCGATGCCTCGCCAGGGAAGGGCGTGCTCGGACACCGACGGCTCGACGACCGGGGTGCCGTCGACGATCCGCTCGGACGGCTTGAGCCCCACGCTGGTCGCCACCGAGGAGAAGTCGCCGCCGAGCATCAACGTGGCCGAGGTGAACACCACGGTCTTGTCGCTGAGCAGCTTGTCGCGCATCGGGCCCCACACCTGCAGCGGCGCCACACACAGCCGCGGGGGAATCCGTTCGGTGCCCTCGCTCAGCCACAGCACGTCGGCGTCCGAGCCGGACGCCATCCGCTCGGCGGTCGCGAACACCTCCTGGACGGCGCCCTTGGCCTGGGTGCGCCCGGCGTCGGCCTCGTCGCCGGAGCCCGCCTCGGCCTTGGGGTACGCCGAGACGCAGGCGCGCGCGGCGTCGCGCACCAGCACCAGGGCGTCGGAGAGCTGCTCGGGCACCTGCTCGAACCGCCCCGGGCGCGCCTCGCTGATGGCGTCGCGCAGCGCGTCGGCCGCGTCGGCGAGGTCATTGGCCTGGTCGCCCTCGACGTAGCGCTGGCTGCGCCGGGCGGCACGCTCGACCTCGGCGGCCCACAGCTCGTCGGTCGCGGCCTGGGTGACCCGGGTGGTGAGCTCGTGGGCCTCGTCGATCACCACCACGTCGTAGTCGGGGATCATCGGGACCCCCTCGATCGCGTCGATCGCGAGCAGGGAGTGGTTGGTGACCACGAGGTGGGAGCGGTGCGCCTTCTCCTTGGCCAGCTCGGCGAAGCACTCCTGGCCGAACGGGCACTTGGCCGCTCCGAGGCACTCGCGGTGGTTGACGCTGACCTGGCGCCACTCACGGTCGGTGTGGCGGGGGGCGTTGTCGCGCTCACCGGTGCCACCACCCTCGGACTCCTGCTCGGCCCAGGCCCGCAGCTCGAGGATCTTCTTGCCCAGGGAGCCTGTCGGGAGCTCGACGTCGAGGGCGCCCTGGTCGTCGGGGACGCCCTCGCGGATGCGGTGGAGGCAGGCGTAGTTGGAGCGGCCCTTGAGCACGGCGTAGCTCGCGTCGACCTCGGCACCCTTGACCGCCTCGACCAGCCGCGGCAGGTCGCGCTCGACCAGCTGGTGCTGGAGTGCGAGGGTCGCGGTGGCCACCACCACCCGCTTGTCGTGCAGCAGGCTCGGCACCAGGTAGGCCAGCGACTTGCCGGTGCCGGTGCCGGCCTGCACGAGCAGGTGCTGGCCCTTGTCCATCGCCTCGGCCACGGCCTCGGCCATCTGCACCTGCCCGGCGCGCTCCTGGCCCCCCAGGGCCGCCACCGCGGTGCTGAGCAGGTCGGTCACAGCCGTCGTGGCTGTGGTCGTGGTGGGCGCGGCTTCGGGCACCCGAGAACCCTAGCCGCGCGCCCGGACAGTCCGCGTGGCTGCTGCCCCTGCACCCGTGTAACCAGCGGGGGCGGGGCCGCGGGTGGTCAGTCGTCGCCGGTGGTGTCGACCTCGAACACAGGCACCCCGGACTCGCACTGGCCCTTGAGCACGGTCTCGCGGCCCTCGTCGCCCTGACCCTCGAAGGCCAGCTCGAGCTTGTCCGGGCCACGGTCCTTCACCTCGACGCGGAACCCGGCGTCGGCGGAGGAGGAGACCAGCGAGATCGCCGAGCCTCGGCAGTCCGCGATCACCAGCCCGCCCGCGCCCTGCCAGGTACGCCGCACCGAGGCCGGACCGGTCGGCGAGCCCGAGGACGAGCCGGGCGAGGGGGTGCCGGACGCAGACGGGGCAGGCGACCCGGATCCGGCCGAGGTCGCGACGACACCCGGGTCGGCGGTCGGGGCGATGCCGTCACCGGCCCGCGAGATCACCGCCCACACGACCGTCGACCCGACGGCGACGACCGCGAGCCAGGCGACCACGGCCCCGAGCACGCTGCGGCGTACGTTCACGTGACCAGTCTCCCAGCGCCGGGCCGCCCGTGCGGCGTACGTTCTCTGCCATGGCCAGCATCCTCGTCGTCGAGGACGACGACGCGATCAGGGACGCCGTACGCCGGGGGCTGACCGAACGCGGCCATGCGGTCGCCGTGGCGGCCACCGGACTCGCCGGGCTCGAGCACGTCCTCGCCGACCGGCCGCAGGCCGTGCTCCTCGATCTCGGGCTGCCCGACGTCGACGGGCTGACGCTGATCGGCATGATCCGCGCGGCGAGCACCGTGCCGATCATCGTGATCACCGCCCAGGACGACGACCCCACGATGGTCAAGGCCCTCGACGGGGGCGCCGACGACTACGTGGTCAAGCCCTTCGGCACCGGGCAGGTCGAGGCGCGCATCCGCGCGGTGCTGCGCCGCGGCGAGCGGGCGCTGACCAGTGAGCCGATCCGGGTCGGCGACCTGGTGATCGACGAGGGCGCCCGCACCGCCACCCTGGCCGGCCGGCGCCTGGAGCTCGCGCGCCGCGAGTTCGACCTGCTGCTGGCGCTGGCGCAGCGCCAGGGCCAGGTGATGACCAAGCGCGAGATCCTCGCCGAGGTGTGGCAGCAGGCGTACGGCGGTGGCGACCGCAGCATCGACGTGCACCTGTCGTGGCTGCGGCGCAAGCTCGGGGAGACCGCGGCCGAGCCGCGCTACCTGATCAGCGTGCGCGGTGTCGGCGTACGCCTCGTCGACCCGGACGCCGACTGAGACGCCGGCCGATGCGTCGTCGGATCTCATGGCTGGTGATGGCCACCACGTCGAGCGTGGTGGTGTCGTTCGTGATCCCGCTGTGCCTGCTGGTGCGCACGCTCGCGGAGGACCGGGCGATGGCCGCGGCCGACCAGGAGGCCCGCAACGTCGCGATCCTGGTCGCCAGCCTCCACGACGACCCGCAGCTCGCGGGACTCGTGAGCGACCTCGACCAGCGCGGCACCCCGTCCACCAGCGTGCTGACCGCGGACCGGCGGGTGCTCGGCTCGGACACCGCGATGCGGCGCGACCCGGAGGTACGTCGAGCCGCGTCCGGGGAGGGCTTCGAGATCGTCGACTCCTCCGGCGGGCGGGTGCTGCTGCCGGTCGTGGTCGAGTCCGGCACCGCCGTCGTGCGCAGCAGCGTCACGCCCGCGGACCTGCATCGCGGGGTCGCCGCGGCCTGGGCCGGCATCATCGGCCTGGGCGTGGCACTGCTGGCGCTCGCGCTGTTCATCGCCTCGCGGCTGGGGCGCCGGGTCAGCGAGCCGCTGCGGCGGGTCGCCGGCGTCGCCCACCAGCTGCGCGAGGGCGACCTGCACGCGCGGGCCGAGGCCGCGGGACCCGAGGAGACCCAGGAGCTGGCCCGCGCCCTCAACGGGCTCGCCGACCGTACCGTCGAGCTGCTGGCCGCCGAACGGGCGACCGTCGGCGACCTCTCGCACCGGCTGCGTACGCCGGTGACCGCGTTGCGCCTGGACGCCGAGGGGGTCGACGACCCGGTGCTGGCCGAACGGCTGGCCGACCACATCCAGGTCCTCCAGCGCTCGATCGACGCGATCGTCAAGGAGGCCCGGCGGCCGGTGCGCACCGACCTGACGGCCGCCGGCGACGCGGTCGCGACCGTGCGGGACCGGGCAGAGTTCTGGGGGGCTCTCGCCGAGGACCAGGGCCGGACGATGACGGTGACGCTGCCCGACCGGGCGCTGGTCGTCCCGGTCGCGACCGACGACCTCGCCGACGTCGTCGACGTGCTGGTCGACAACGTGTTCGCGCACACCCCCGACGGCACGGCGTTCGAGGTCGGGCTGCACGCCGACGGCCCCCACGCGGTGCTCGTGGTCGCCGATCGGGGCCCCGGCATCGCGCCGCGCCCGCCCGGTGACCGGGTGGGCAGCACCGGGCTGGGGCTGGACATCGCGCGGCGTACCGCCGCCGCCTGCGGCGGCGACCTCAGCGTCACCACCCCCGCCGAGGGAGGCACCCGGGTCGAGGTGCGGCTCCCGCTGGCGCCCGGCTGACGCCGGGTCAGTCATCCTCGTGCTCGGACTCGTGCCCGGACTCGTGCTCGGACTCGTGCTCGGGGCCGTCGTCGCCGGACTCGTGCGCACGCTCCCCACCGCGGTCGTCACCTGCGTGCTCAGGGTGGTCGTCCCCGGTGCGGACCGAGCGCACCACCGGGGCCGCCGCGGGCGCGGGGGCGGTGGCCGGTGCGGGTACGACGACGGTGCGGACCTCCTCGGTCACGCACACCTGGCCGCGGCGTACGGCCGGCGGCTTGCAGGGCGCCCACCGCACCCGGGGTGCGTGGGTCCGGGCCGCTGCGCGAGTGGCCGGGGCGGCCGGCGTGGCCGCGGGAGAGCCGTGGCCGTTCGAGGCCGAGGCGAGCTGGTAGGTGGTGACGCCGGCCAGCAGGGCGACGCCGAGCACCGCGGCAAGGACGAGAGCGGGAATGGTCTTCATGCCACGACCCTGCGCGCCGCCGGGATATGGGCGCCTCGCGAGAACCTCAAGGGCAGGTCAAGGGCGCTGATGACGTGGACTTAACATCGCGATGAGGCACCGTTGCGCCCGCCACCGGCAACCTGTGGCCATGTCCTACTCCTCCACCGACCGCAACCGCTACCGGATCGCCGTCGCCGCCGTCTCCGGGGTCACCGCCGTCGCCGCCTTCTCGGCGACCGGGTGGCTCGCCGGGGCCGCGGCCCGCGCCACCGAGGCCCAGCAGGCCAGCCAGACGGGCCAGACCGGCCAGTCCGGGGCAGCCACGCAGGCCTCGAAGGCCGCGCACCGGGCCGCCCGCCAGCACCAGAAGGTGGTCCTGCGGCAGCGTCCCCAGCGCACCCACACCACCGTGCGCTACGTCCAGGGCGCTCCCTCGGCGCCGGTCGGCGGCGGCGGGACCGTGTCCCAGCCGACGGTGCAGCACGCCCCCGCACCCGCCCCGGCGCCCGCCCCCGCCCCGGCGCCCGCGCCGGCCCCGAGCACCGGGTCCTGAGCCGATGCCCGCGCTGGCCTCGTCGGCCCAGGACACCGCCCTGGGCACGTATGTCTTCATCGCCACCCGCCGCCCTGCCGACCTCGGGCTCGCGCGCCGGCTCGCCCGCGACATCCTCGAGGACGTCGACCGCACCTGCAGCCGGTTCCGGGCCGACTCCGACCTCGCCCGCGCCAACGCCGACGCCGGCTACTGGGTGGCGGTCGACCCGATCCTGGTCGCCGCCGTCACCGCGGCCTGCGCGGCCGCGCTCCAGACCGAGGGCCTGGTCCACCCGCTGCTGGGCCGGACACTGGTGCAGCTCGGCTACGACCGCGACTTCACCGAGCTCACCCCGGTCGCCGACGACCGGGCGACGATGTTCGCCTGGCCCGGCGAGACGCCGGGACCGGACAGCTGGCGCGAGATCGGGCTCGACCCAGACGGCGCGATCCGGGTGCCGGCCGGCACCGCCCTGGACCTCGGGTCGACCGGCAAGGCCTGGGCCGCTGACGTGATCGCGTCGGCGTACGCCGAGGAGCTCGGCGGGTCCGCACTGGTGAGCCTCGGCGGGGACCTGGCGATCGCCGCGCCGGACGACGAGCCCTGGCCCGTCGCGATCTCGACCCGGCTGGGAGACCCGGCCGAGGCCACGGTCACCCTCGACCGGGGCGCGATGGCGACCTCGAGCACCCGGGTGCGCCGCTGGGCACGCCGGGGCGCCGCCCTGCACCACCTGATCGATCCGCGCACCGGCCAGCCCGCACCGGAGGTCTGGCGCACGGTCACCGCCACCGGACCCACGTGCGTCGCGGCCAACACCGCGTCCACCGCCGCCGTCGTGCTCGGTGCCCAGGCACCGGCGTGGCTGACCGCCCGCGGGGTCACCGCGCGCCTGGTCGCCGCCGACGGCACGGTCGTCACCACGGATGGCTGGCCCACGGAGGACCCCACGGTGGCCTCCACCGGGGCCTCCACCGGGGTCATGGCCGAGCGGAGGCCCGCATGATCGACGGCCCGCTCCTGTGGTACCTCAACCGCGGCACCGGCTTCGTGATCCTCGGCCTGTTCACGATTACCACCGCCCTCGGCATCCTCGCCACCGGCGGCCGCGCCGGCCGAGGTCTGCCCCGCTTCGTCACCCAGGGCCTGCACCGCAACCTGGCCCTGATCTCGGTGGCGATGCTCGGCGCCCACATCACCACCGCCGTGGCCGACAGCTACGTCGACATCCGGTGGTGGCAGGCGCTCGTCCCGTGGGCGGGCTCGACGTACCTCCCCCTCTGGCTGGGGCTCGGCACGCTCGCGCTCGACCTGATCCTGGTGGTGACCGTGACCAGCCTGCTGCGGACCCGGATGCGGCACGGCTCCTGGCGGGCCGTGCACCTGCTGGCGTACGCCGGGTGGGTGGCCGCCGTCGCACACACGATCGGCATCGGGACCGACGTGCGGCAAGGCGTCTCCTGGGCCCAGCTCGGGGTCGCCGGGTGCGTCGCCGTCGTCGCCGCCGCCGTCGCGCTGCGGCTCGGCCGGCTGGTCGCGGACCGCGCCCGCCGCACGCCGGCCCTCACCGCCGGGAGCCGGGCATGAGCGCCTCACCGGTGCCGGTGTCCACCGGCGTGCACGTGCGCCCCGGTCCGGCACTGCTCCACGGCCTGAGCGGTGGCCCCGGGCTGGCCGCGCATCGTCAGCAGTACGGCGAGCTGCCCCGGGTCGACCTCGCTGCCCTGCTCGGCGCGCTGGGTCGGATGCGGGTGCGCGGCCGCGGCGGCGCGGCGTTCCCCTTCGAGGTCAAGCTCCGCACCGCCGCCGAGGGCCGTCGGCCGGTGGTCGTGGTCAACCTCAGCGAGGGTGAGCCCGCGAGCGCCAAGGACAGCGCGCTCGCGCTGACGCGCCCGCACCTGGTGCTGGACGGCGCGGTCCTCACGGCGCGCGCCCTGGGCGCCCGAGAGCTGCACGTGGTGGTCCCGCAGGAGCGGCCATGGGTGGCGCGGGCGGTGCGGGCCGCCGTGGCCGAACGTCGCGACGGGCTGCGCACCGAGGTCCACGTGGCGGCGAGCCGCTTCGTGGCCGGCCAGGCGCGCGCCGTGCTCGAGCTGATGGCCGGGCGGGCGAACCTGCCGGTGACCGCGTGGGCTCCGGAGGCGGTCTCGGGACACCGCGGCCGGCCCACGCTGCTCTCCAACGCCGAGACCTGGGCGCAGGTCGGGCGGCTCGTGCTCGCCGGCGAGCAGGGGTACGCCGCACTCGGCACCCCCGACGAGCCGGGGACCACCCTGCTGACGCTGTCGGCTCCCACGCCGACCGTCGTCGAGGTCGAGCTCGGCACGCCGTGGCGCTCGGTGCTGCCGGCGGCGTGGGCGGGCCGGCCGCTGCTGATCGGTGGCTTCCACGGGTCGTGGGTGCCGTGGACGGCACTGGTCGACGGGGTCGTCTCCGTCGACGCCATGCGAGCGGCGGGCACGCCGCTGGGCGCGGGGGTCGTCGTGGCCCCCGCTGAGTGCCCGGTGACGTTCACCGCGCGGGTCGTGGACTACCTCGCGGGGCAGAGCGCCCAGCGCTGCGGACCCTGCCTCAACGGGCTGCCCGCGCTGGCGACCGCGGTGCACGCCGTCGCCGACGGGGCTGGGGACGCCGGGCGGGTCGAGGCGCTGGCGTCGCTGGTCAGCGGGCGGGGCGCGTGCGCCCACCCCGACGGCACGGTGCGGCTGGTGCGCTCGCTGCTCGCGTCCTTCCCCGTGGAGGTCGCGCTGCACGGCAGCCGTCGCTGCTCCGGCGTACCCGCTCCTGGGCTGCCGGGGTTGTCGGGGGTGGCGTCGTGAGCGGCGAGGTGCGCAGCGGGGCGGGTGCCCGGCTGCGGGTCGACTGGCCCAGCTGCCGCGCCCGTGGGCTGTGCCACGAGCTGCTCCCGGAGGTGGTCGATCTCGACGAGTGGGGCTACCCGATCGTCACCGGCGAGGTCACCCCCGAGCTGCTCGCCGACGCCCGGACCGCCGTACGGATGTGCCCGCGCCTGGCGCTGCGGCTGGTGACCTGACCCGCACGCCGCCGCCCGTTGTATGCGGCGGGGCGGGAGGATCAGGCGCCGAGCTCGGCGATCTGCGCGGCCACGAAGTCGCCGAAGACCTGGTGGCCGGCGGGGGTGAGGTGGAGACGGTCGTCGAGGTAGTCCAGCGTGAGGCCGGAGGTCCGCACGTAAGCCACGTCGTACCGCGCGGCGAGCGAGGCGAGCAGCGCGTCGACGTGGGGTACGGCGGCGGCGCGGGACGGCGCGCTGGCCGGCCCGACCACCACGACCCGGCCCGCGTCGCCGAGCTCACCCATCAGCCGGGCGAACCCGGCGCGGATGTCGGCGTCCGGCTGGTTGTAGTCGTTGAGGCCACCCTCGATCACCACCAGGTCGGCACCGCCGCGCAGCGCGGCCGGCGCCCGTGCGGCGAACGAGACGCCGGGGCAGTGGCCGGCGTGGGCGGCGAACCCGGAGCCGGAGAACCCGGCGACGTGCACCGCGCCCGGCAGCCGCGACGGCCACGACGCGGCGGGCTGGTCCAGGCCCAGGCCGGCGGACCAGGAGTCACCGATCACCACGACCCGCTCGCCACGCCCGCTGACCACGGCCGCGCGCGCGGTGGAGGCGGTTGCGAACCGCTCGCAGCGGTCCCCATCGGCCCGGGCCCGGTCGGCGACGTGCACGATGAGCACCGAGACGACCAGGACGACGAACAGCGCGCCGACGACGAACGCGTGACGGCGCAGACAGCTGGACACATGACTGGGCGAGCCGGTGCTCGCGACCCCCCGGAGGACCACGGGAGCAATGATCCGTCGCAGGTCCGGCGCGCGCTGGCGATGTTGCCAACCCGTGACGATTCCGCAAGAAATCCTGCCAGGCTGGGGGCATGAGCGACTACCTCGACGTCACCCTGCCCGACGGCCGGACAGTGGAGGTCCTGACCGGCGGCGACCCGGCCGGCCGACCCCTCCTCTTCCACGGCGGCTCCCCCTCCGCGGCGACGCCGTACGACCTGCTCGACGAGGCGGCCCGCGCACGCGGGCTGCGGCTGGTGACCTACTCGCGACCGGGATACGGCGGCTCGACGCCGCGGCCGGCGCCCGGCCGGTACGCCGACGACGTGAGCGAGTCGGTCGCGGTGCTCGACGCTCTGGGGATCGAGGAGTTCCTCACCCTCGGCTGGTCCGGCGGCGGTCCCCGCGCCCTGGCCTGCGCGGCGCTCCTGCCCGACCGGTGCCGGGCCGCGGCGTCGCTGGCCGGGGTGGCGCCGTACCACGCCGAGGGGCTGGACTGGTTCGCCGGGATGGCGGAGGAGAACCACGAGGAGTACCACGCCGCCGAGGCCGGCCCCGAGGTCTACGAGGCCTACGTCGTGGAGAACATGCTGCCGATGCTGGCCGCGTCCCCCGACCAGCTGGTCGAGGGCATGGGCGGGCTCGTGACACCGGTCGACCGGGACGCGCTGACCCCCGGGTTCGCCGACTGGCTGAGCCGGACGTTCAACCGCGCCGGCGCCCAGGGCGCGGCCGGGGTGCGCGACGACGGGCTGGCCGCGGTGGCGCCGTGGGGGTTCGACGTCGCCGACATCCGGGTGCCGGTCGCGATCTGGCAGGGCCGCCAGGACGCGATGGTCCCCTACGAGCACGGCGCGTGGCTGGCCGTGCACGTGCCCGGCGCCCAGGCGCACCTGTTCGAGGACGAGGGGCACCTCTCGGTGGTCATGCGCATCGACGAGGTGCTCGCCGACCTGGTGCGGATGGCCGGACGGGAATGAACCGTCGCCCGCCCGGGAACGAGCAGGCATGAGTGACACACCGATCTGCGCCGCCGTCGAGCAGGACCTGGAGCTCTCCTTCGACGAGCTCACCGGTCCGCGGCCCGAATGGACGCCGTCGAGCTGACCGTGCGGCCCTCGGGGGCCGCGGTCAGACGGCGTACGCCTCCAGCTCGCCGGCCAGGTCAGCGTTGGCGCGACCGACGACCAGCGTGCCGTCGCCGGTGTGCTCCATGGAGTCGATCTCGCCGTGCTGGTGCAGCCGGTTGATGAGGTCACCGCGCTCGTAGGGGACCAGCGCCGTGAACTCCACGCCCGGGCGTGGCAGCTCGCTCTCGATGAGCGAGAGCGCCTCGGCGATGCCGGCCCCGGTCTTGGCCGAGACGACCACGGAGTGCGGCTCGCGCTGGCGCAGCCGCGCGAGCACCATCGGGTCGGCCGCGTCGGCCTTGTTGATCACGACGAGCTCGGGCACCTGGGTGGCGCCGATCTCGGCGAACACCTCACGCACGGCGGTGAGCTGGCCCTCGGGGTCGGGGTGCGAGCCGTCGACCACGTGCAGGATCAGGTCGGAGTCGGCCACCTCCTCCAGCGTCGAGCGGAACGCCTCGACCAGCTGGTGGGGCAGGTGCCGCACGAACCCGACCGTGTCGCTCATCGTGTAGACCCGGCCGTCGGACGTCGTCGTACGACGCGTCGTCGGGTCGAGCGTCGCGAACAGCGCGTCCTCCACGAGGACACCGGCGTCGGTGAGCCGGTTGAGGAGTGAGGACTTGCCGGCGTTGGTGTAGCCGGCGATCGACACGCTCGGGATGTGGTGGCGGCGGCGCTCCTGGCGCTTGGTGTCGCGGGTGCCCTTCATCTCGCGCAGCTCGCGGCGCAGCTTGGCGATGCGGGTGTTGATGCGGCGCCGGTCGGTCTCGATCTTCGTCTCACCGGGGCCACGGCCACCGATGCCGACGCCGCCGGCGGCGCGACCACCGACCTGGCGCGACAGGTTGCCGCCCCAGCCGCGCAGGCGCTGCTTGAGGTAGGTCAGCTGGGCCAGCTCGACCTGGGCCTGGCCCTCCTTGGACTTCGCGTGCTGGGCGAAGATGTCGAGGATCAGCGCGGTCCGGTCGACGACCTTGACCTTGAGCCGGTCCTCGAGGTTGCGCAGCTGGCTGGGCGCCAGCTCGCCGTCGCAGATCACCGTGTCGGCACCGGTCGCCTGCACGATCTCGCGCAGCCCCTCGACCTTGCCGCGGCCGATGTAGGTGGCCGGGTCGGGCGACTGGCGGCGCTGGTAGATCGCGTCGAGGACCTCCGAGCCGGCGGTCTCGGCGAGCAGCGCGAGCTCGGCCATGGAGTTCTCGGCATCCTCGACCGACCCGTCGGTCCAGACGCCGACGAGCACCACCCGCTCGAGCCGCAGCTGGCGGTACTCGACCTCGGTGATGTCCTCGAGCTCGGTGCGCAGGCTCGCGACCCGGCGCAGCTGATGGCGCTCGGCGAGGTCGAGCTCACCGGTGGAGAGCTCCTCGGGATCGGGCGCGTCGGGGTCCGGCTCGGCGTACCCCGACTCGAACTCGTCGGTCTCCTCGGAGTCGTCCCAGCCGTCGGTGGCCTCGAGCTCGGAGTCGAGGTTGAAGTCGGGTGCGTTCGTCATATGAGGCACAGCGTACGTTTCGTTCATCTGTAGGGACCAACGCTTAACCTGATCTCGTGATTCCCCCGGTCCCGCCCGGCATCCGCCTGCTCGGCATCACCGGTGCGCCTGGTGCCGGGAAGTCCACGGTCGCGGCGCTGCTCCGCGACCAGCACGGCCTCCCGGTCGTGCCGATGGACGGCTTCCACTACGCCGACGTCGAGCTCGTGCGTCGCGGGCTGCGCGACCGCAAGGGTGCGCCCGAGACGTTCGACGCCGAGGGGTACGCCGCGCTCCTGCGGCGGGTGCGCGCGGGCGAGCCCGACGTCGTCGCCCCGATGTTCGAGCGCGACCTCGAGCAGCCGCTCGCGGGAGCGATCCACGTGCCGGCCGCGGGCACGGTGATCACCGAGGGCAACTACCTCCTGCTCGACGAGCCGCGATGGCGAGCCGTGCGCCAGGAGATCGACGTCGTGTGGCATGTCGAGGTCGACGACGCACTGCGGGTCGAGCGGCTGGTCGCTCGCCACGTGCGGTTCGGCAAGACCCCCGAGGAGGCGCGGGAGTGGGTCGAGCGCGTCGATGGCGCCAACGCCCTGCTGGTCCAGGCCGCCCGCGACCGCGCCGATCTGATCGTCGAGCTCTAGTGGTCACCACCGTCAGCTGACGGGTTCCAGCCCCCGCGACCACAGCACGGCACCGGAGCCGTCGTACAGCGTCACGGTCAGGGCCCCGTCGGCGGCGATCGCGACGTGGCCGAAGAACTGGTTGCCGGCCCGGGGCGACTGGGTCCACGCGCTGGTCTCGTTGCCCTTCGAGAAGACCACCTCGGGGCCGAAGGTGCCGTCGAGCTGGGCGTCCTTGGTCGCGAACGTCCCGGCCGCCGCAGGTCCCGAGACGAACTCCCAGAACGGGTCGAAGTCGGTGAACGCCGCGCGGTCGGGGCTGTAGTGGTGGGCCGCGGTGTAGTGGACGTCGGCGGTCAGCCAGACCACGTTGCGGACCCCGGCGCGCTGGAACGCCGCGAGGATCCGGGCCAGCTCGGGCTCGCGGCCGGTGGGCGGACCACTGTCGAGGTTCGGCACGCTGTCGAGGTCGTCGGCATGGTTGGACGGCGCGGAGAGCGGCAGGTCCGCGGAGATCACCTTCCAGGTCGCCCGTGAGCGGGTGACCTGCTCGATCAGCCACCGCTCCTGCTCCGGACCGAGGAGGCCCGGCTGGTCCGGGCCCGCCGACGTGGGGTTCGGTCCGCGGTAGGAGCGCATGTCGAGGCAGAACAGGTCGAGGTGCTGCCCGCGGGGAACACGACGGTAGATCCGCTGCAGCGCGTGGCCGTCACCGCCACGCTCGACCAGGGTGCGGACCGGCACGGGCTGGTACTCCTGCCAGGCGCGGCGCCCGCGCAGGGCCAACACGTCGGCGCGGCGCTCGGTGTAGCGGTCGTCGTCGATGACCTCGCCGGGGTACCAGTTGTTGCAGGTCTCGTGGTCGTCCCACTGCGAGACGGTCGGCACCTCGGCGTACAGCGCGCGGACGTTCTCGTCGAGCAGCGGGTAGCGGTGCCGGCCCCGGAACTCCTCGAGCGACTCGGCGACCTTGCCGACCCCCTCGGCGACCACGTTGCGCCAGGTCTCCCCCGTCGGCTCGGGCACGGACTCGTAGATCTCGATGTCGGCGTAGATCGTGTCGCCGCAGTGCAGGAAGAAGTCCGGCCGGGTCTCGAGCATCGTGCGGTACGTCGTGAGGCCGCCCAGGTCGGGGTTGATCCCGAAGCCCTGGCCGCAGGTGTCGCCGGACCACACGAACGACTGTGCCGCGGTGTGGATCGGTGCCGTGGTGAAGCTGACCCGCTCGACCTCGCCCGCGGCTCCGTCGGGTCCGGTGAACCACAGGTCGGCGTCGTACCGGCGCCCGGGCGCGAGCCCGTCCAGCACGAGCCGCGCGGTGTGGTCGGCGCGCTCGTCGGCCCACACCCCCTCGATCTCGCGCAGGACCCTGCCGTTGCTGGAGATCCGGGCATCGAGGCGGCCGTCGGCCGTGGCACGCGACCAGAGGACCGCGGAGCTCGTGGTCACCTCCCCGGAGCGCGCCCCGTGGCTGTGCTCCACGCGTTCCCGGGCCAGGGCCGGGGCGCTGTTGCGGACGCCCCAGGCGACCAGGCCCGGGGTGCCTCCGATCGCGACCCCTGCCATCAAGGTGGTGCGTCTCCCGAGGAGGACCATGGCCTCGACGCTGTCGGCGCCGCTCGACGCGCGCCGTACGCCGACATGTCGAGTCGGTCAACAGCGGGTGAGGATCAGAGCGGGGCCAGCTGGGCGCGAGCCCGGTCTCGCACCTGGGTGAGCACGCGTTGTGCGGCGGCGACGTCCTCGAGGGGCAGGTCCCGCCAGATCGGTGCGGTGCGGGCGGCGATTTCGGCCTGCACGTCGGCGACCAGGGCACGCGCTCGGTCGGTCGGCCGTCCGTCCTGGAGCAGCCCGCCGTCGGTGAGGCCGCGGACCAGCCCGGCGGCATCCTCGAAGCGCGCGCGGTCGGACACCGCGGCGACGAGCTGGTCGTCGCCAGTCACCTCTTCGGCGAGGAGGTTCGCGAGACGCAGGGTCACCCACTGCGGTTCGGTGAGCCGCCCGGCCAGGACCTGGTGGAGCAGGGCGTTGAGGGTCTTCTCGGTCTCGCCGATGAGCTGGGGTCCGAAGGGGGTGGACATGTCGCATCTCCTATTCGTTGGTGCGACCAACGATAGCCGATCATTGGTCGCGCCAACAATCCCTTAGGCTGGGCGCGTGACGACCTTGCGACGGGTAGCCGACCGGCCCACGTGGCTCCTCAGCCGGGCGAACGCCCGCGCCCAGGGCCTGCTGGCCGAGGCTTTCTCCGCGGCCGGGGTGCGCGGCTACCACTTCCGGCTGCTGGCGGCGCTCGATGAGCACGGGTCCTCCAGCCAGGCCGACCTCGGCCGCGCGACCGGGATCGACCGCAGCGACGTCGTCGCCGCCCTCGATGAGCTGGACGGCTGGGGACTGACCCGCCGCGAGCCGGACCCGTCCGACCGGCGACGCAACGTGGTGTTCCTGACCGAGGCCGGCGCCGCCCGGCTGGAGGAGCTCGATGCGGTGCTCGGAGCGGTCCAGGACGCCGTCCTCGAGCCGCTGTCGCCGGCGGAGCGGACCACGTTGCGCCGGTTGCTGCGCAAGCTCGGACCCACCGACTCCTGGCGCGACTCCTAGCGAGGCTCGGCCGCGAACTCCCCCGGCGTGAGGCCGGTGACCGCGCGGAAGTCGCGGCCGAAGTGGGCCTGGTCGGCGTAGCCGAGGTCGGCGGCGACCCGGGCGAGGTCGGGACGGTCGTCGGCGCGCAGCCGTTCGGCGGCCTCGTGCAGGCGCCGGCGCTGGATCAGCCACTTGGGGGTGAGCCCGATCCTGCGCGCGGTGAGCCGCTGGAGGGTGCGCTCGCCGATCGCGAACTTGTCGCAGACCTGGCTCACGCGCTGGACGTCCGGGTCGCCCTCGACGTACTCGACGATCGCGTTGACCAGCAGCCCCTCCTCGTCGAGCGGCAGCAGTGCTCGCAGGGATGCCTCGACGGCCGCGACCGCCGCTCGCTGGCGGGCCGGGTCGTCGGGGTGGTCCGCGATCGCGTCGCGGATCCGACGGGCCAGGTCCGCGTCGGGCAGCGGGACCGCGCGGTCGGTGAGGGTGCTGACCGGGCCGCCCACGAGCGCAACGCCGGCCGCGGGCTGGAGCATGGTGCCGAGCGCCCACCCCGAGCCGGCGAGCTCGGTGGTGGACAGGCCACTGGAAGGGCCGACGAGGGTCGCGTAGCTGTCGGAGACCACGAGCAGGCAGACGGGGTACTGCAGCACCCGCTGCGTGGAGGCAACGCCCGCGGGCAGGTCCCAGACCGGCATCCAGTAGCGACGCACCAGCGGGGCGAGCCCGGGCGACGGGGCGAACCGGTGGATCGGCGGGGTGTAGCCCGAAGGGTCGAGCAGATGGGCGCGTTCGGTCGGATCGATGCGCCTGATGTCGCTGCCGCCCGTCATGTGTCGGATTCTTTCAAGAGCCACCGACACCGCGACCCCGATGCTCCTGGCATGACCTTCTTCCTCGACGCCGCCGACCGCTTCTCGGCCCTCGTCTCCGCCACCACCGACTGGTCGGCGCCCAGCCCGTGCGAGGGCTGGACCGCCGCCGACGTCCTCGACCACGTCGTCGACACCGAGCGCGACTACCTGACCCGGATGGACATCCTGGTCGGTGACCGGCCCACGGGCTCACCCGCGGAGGTGTGGTCGGCGCACCTCGCCGCCGTACGTCCGATCGCGTCCGACAGGGCGGTGACCGGCCGCGAGTACGACGGGTTCTTCGCGCGCACGACGATCGGCGCGACGCTCGACAGCTTCTACGGCTTCGACCTCGTGATCCACGGGTGGGACCTCGGCGCCTCGCAGGGCGCCCCGACCACGTTCTCCGAGGCGGACATGGATGCGCTGGACGCGGCCTTCGAGGGCTTCGGCGACCACGCGTACGACGACGGGGTGTTCCGCCAGCCCGTCGAGGTGCCCACGGACGCCTCGCGCCAGGTCCGGCTGTTGGCCCGGATGGGCCGTCGGGCTGAGTGCCGGGACGCACCCTCCTCGGTGGTCGAGTAGCCGTCGCGAGGAACGAGCGACGGCGTATCGAGACCCAACGCGAATGGGGTCTCGATACGCCCGTCGCGGCTTCGTTCCTCAGCCGCGGGGCTACTCGACCTGGCTGCTGCGTCCGAGTCGGCGCAAGCGCCGCCTCGGGCAGCTCACTTGGGAGGCATCCGGATGCCGCCGTCGACCCGGACGACCTCGCCGTTCATGTAGCTGTTGGTGATGCACTCCACGACCATGCTGGCCAGCTCGTCGGGCACCCCGAGGCGCTTGGGGAACAGCACGCTCTCGCCGAGCTTGGCCTTGAACGCCTCGGCCTGCTCGCCCTCGCCGTAGATCGGGGTGTCGATCAGGCCGGGGGCGACGGTGTTGAGGCGGATGCCGGCAGCGGAGAGGTCGCGGGCCACCGGGAGGGTCATGCCGACGACGCCGCCCTTGGAGGCGGAGTACGACGCCTGGCCGATCTGACCGTCGAACGCCGCGACGCTGGCGAGGTTGACGATCGCCCCGCGGCAGCCGTCCTCGTCGGGCTCGTTGCGGCTCATGGCGGTCGCGGCGAGGCGGGTCATGTCGAAGGTGCCGATCAGGTTGATCGCGATCACCTTGCGGAACGCCTCGAGGTCGTGAGCGGAGTCGAACTCGCCGTCGCGGCCGATCGTGCGCTGGGCCCAGCCGATGCCGGCGGAGTTGACGCAGGCACGCAGCGGCGCGATCTCGGCGGCCGCCTCGACCGCCGCCCGGATCTGGTCGGTGTCGGTGACGTCGACCTGGGCGAACACCCCGCCGATCTCCTGGGCGAGCGCCTCACCCTTGTCGGCCTGCAGGTCGGCGACCACGACGATCGCGCCCTTGGCGGCGAGCTGGCGGGCGGCAGCTGCGCCGATGCCCGACGCTGCACCCGTGACGATGGCACTGGCTCCGTTGATGTCCATGGCGCGAGCATAACCACGCTCACAGTGGCGCTGTCACGGTCGGTCGCGTCCCTCGACCGCTCAGAGCGACGTGGTGCCCCGGGCGACGACGACGGCGGGGCCGGTGAGGAGCACCCGGTCCTCGGCGGTCCAGGTGACGGTGAGCGTGCCGCCGGGGACGTCGACGCGGTAGGCCACGTCCGCCCCGTCCGGCCGGGCGCCGTCGGCGAGCGCCGAGGCCACCATGACCGCGCAGGCGCCGGTGCCGCAGGAGCGGGTCTCGCCCGAGCCGCGCTCGTGCACGCGCATCGCCAGGTGGCGCTCCCCGCGGCGTACGACGAACTCGACGTTGACCCCGTGGGGATAGGTCTCCGGGTCGTGGCTGGGCGGGTCGAGCAGTGGGCCCACCGGCCCGTGCGGGTCGAGGGAGTCGACGAACGCGACGGCGTGGGGGTTGCCCATGTCGACGTGGCGCGCCGGCCAGCTCGTCGTGCCGACGCCGACCACGGTGTCGCCCAGCACCCGAGGGGTCCCGAGGTCGGCGGTGATCAGGTCGCCCTCGACCCGCACGACCTTCACCCCGTCGCGGGTGTCGATCTCGATCGGCGCCGCAGGGTCCGCGAGGCCCTCCTCGATCAGGTGCCGCACGAACACGCGCAACCCGTTGCCGCACATCTCGCCGATCGAGCCGTCGGCGTTGCGGTAGTCCATGAACCACCGGTCCTCGCGGAGTACGACGCGCAGCACGCCATCGCCACCGATGCCGGCGCGCCGGTCGCAGAGCGCCCGCACCCGCGCCGCCATGGCCTCGGCACTGAGCTCGCCGTGGATGGTGCCGTCGTGGTCGGGCAGCAGCACGAAGTCGTTCTCGGTGCCGTGGCCCTTGAGGAACGGGTAGGGCTCAGGCATACAGGCCTCGCTCGTAGTTCTCGGGGCGGTAGTAGTCGTCGAGCTGCTCGACCGTCAGGTCGCTGGGCTCCACCGCCGCGGCGATCACGGCGCGGCGCGGCACGACCGCCTCGGGGTTCCACGTCTCGGGCTTCCACAGCGCGGAGCGCAGGAACGCCTTGGCGCAGTGGAAGAAGATCTCCTCGATCTCCACCACGATGGCCAGCACCGGGCGGTGGCCCTTGACGACCATCTGATCGAAGAACGGCGCATCACGCACCAGCCGCGCACGCCCGTTGATGCGCAGCGTGTCGCCGCGGCCGGGGATGAGGAAGTTCAGCCCGACGTGGGGGTTCTCGAGGATGTTCCGGTAGCCGTCGGCGCGCTTGTTGCCGGGGCGCTCGGCCAGCGCGATCGTCCGCTCGTCGATGACGTGGACCAGGCTGCCGGCCGGATCCCCCTTGGGAGAGGCGTCGCAACGGCCGTCCGTCGAGGAGGTCGCCAGCACGCAGAACGGCGAGGCCGCGAGCCAGTCGCGGTCGACGTCGAGCAGCGCCGTGCGGCCCTTGTCGCGGGCGCGGGCGTTGGGCTCGCCGAGCAGGCCGACGAGCTCGTCGACGGTGCTGATCTCGGCCCAGGGCGTGGTCTCCACACCCCTCACGGTACTGGCGACGTCACCTGCGTTGTCGGTGCACGACGGTGGCTGAGCCGCCGCCGCGCCGCGTCGGCTCGGCCGCGACCGTCAGCCGCCGGCCGGGCCCGAACTCGATCCCGGTCGCCGCGCCGATCTCGTGCGTGCCGGTGAAGACGTCCTCGTAGGTCTCCACGTCGTGGCCGAGCGCAGCCAACGCATCGCCGTACGCCGTGACGAACGCCGGCTCGGCGAGGTCGGCGGCGGTGTTGCGCTGGGTCGCTCGCGGGGCCGCGATCGCCTGCGGCAGCGTCATGCCGAGGTCGATGCGGTTGACCAGGATCTGCAGCACCGTCGTGATGATCGTCGACCCGCCGGGCGAGCCGACCGCGAGGAACGGCTTGCCGTCACGCAGCACGATCGTCGGCGCCATCGAGCTGCGCGGCCGCTTGAGCGGCTCGATCCGGTTCGGGTCGGCCGGGTCGTAGACGGCGTCGAAGTCCGTGAGCTCGTTGTTGAGCAGGAAGCCTCGGCCGGGCACGACGATCCCCGAGCCGCCCGTCTGCTCGATGGTGAGGGTGTACTCCACGACGTTGCCCCACCGGTCGGCCACGGTGAGGTTGGTGGTCTCGACGTTCTCGGTGTCCCGCGCGGCGGTTCCGCGGCCGGGGCCGGGGCCACAGACGCCGTCGTACGACGAGACGTCGCCCGCCGCGACCGGCTTGTCCGCCGCGTGCGCCGGGTCGATCGCACAGTCCCGCTCCGCGGCGAACTCGTCGCTGAGCAGGTCGCCGAGGGGAACGTCGACCTGCGCCGGGTCGCCGACGTACGCCGACCGGTCGGCGAACGCCAGGGCACTCGCCTCGAGGTAGAGGTGCAGCGCCTCGGCACGTGGCAGCGAGCCCAGGTCGTGGCGCTCGAGGATGTTCAGGGCCTCGCCGACCGTGGAGCCGCCCGACGAGGAGGGCGCCATGCCGTAGACGTCGAGCCCGCGGTAGCCGACGTGCGTGGGCGCCCGGTCGACGGTGCGGTAGCGCTCGAGGTCACGGCGCGCCATGAACCCGCGCGGCACCGGCAGCGTGGTGCCGGCGGTCGTGGGCGGGCGGCGTACGGCGCGCACGATCTCGCCGGCGATGGCACCCCGGTAGAACGGCCGGGTGCCGCGATCGGCGAGCAGGTCGTAGGTGGCGGCGAGGTCGCGGTTGCGGAACACGCTGCCGACGCGCGGCGCGTGCCCACCGGCGTAGTAGAGCCGGCGCGTGGGGACGAACGCCTGGAACCGTTGCTCGTTCTGCACGACCTGGTCGTGGAACGTCTGGTCGACCACGAAGCCGCGCCGGGCCAGCACCTCGGCCGGCTCGAGGGACTGCGCCAGCGAACGGGTGCCCCAGCGGTGGAGCGCGCGCTGCCAGGTGGCGAGCGTGCCGGGCACACCGACGGAGACGCCGCTGGTCACCAGCTCCGGGGAGAAGTTGTAGGGCTCGCCCGTCGCGGGGTCGATGAACGCGTCGTGCGGCATCGCAGCCGGCGCGGTCTCACGGCCGTCGATCGTGTGGACCTTGCCGGTCGACGCGTCGTAGTAGACGAAGTAGCCGCCCCCGCCGATGCCTGCGCTGAACGGCTCGGTGACGCCGAGCGCGGCGGCGGTCGCGACCGCGGCATCCACCGCGTTGCCGCCGCGGCGCAGCACCTGCAGGCCGATGCGGGAGGCGTCCGGGTCGACGGAGGTGACGCCGCCGCCGTACCCGACCGCGGTTGGTCGCTTCGGCGTGGTCTGCGGCCCGGCGTGGGCCGGGGTGGCGACGAGCAACGTGGTGGCGAGCGTGAGTGGCACGACGATCCCGAGACGGCGCATGCGCGCCCCGTGCCCGCTCAGGCGGGCGGCGAAACCGCGTAGCGGGCACAGAGGAACTCGCGGTTGCGGGCGTGCTCCTCGAGCCGCAGCTCGAGGCGCCGCGGCAGCAGTGGGGCGCCGCCGCCCAGGGTGAGGGGTGCGTACTGCACCCAGATCTCGTCGAGCAGCCCGGCGTCCGCGAACTGGCCGACCAGGTCGCCGCCGCCGATCAGCCAGAGATCCTGACCGTCCGCGGCCTCGGCCATCTCGGCATGGACGTCACGTACGTCGCCGCTGGTGAACGTGATGCCGTCCTGAGGCGCGAACGAGCGATGGGTGAAGACCCAGGACGGCATGGTGAAGTCCCAGCCGCCCGGGTCGTTGTCGAGGATCCACTGAAAGGTGGTCGCGCCGAGCGCGGCCGCACCGATCCTCGCGCGGAAGCCCGGGTAGCTCATCGGCCCGTCCTCGTCGATGTCGCGGCTCAGCAGCCAGCTCAACGAGTTGTCCGGGTCGGCGATGAAGCCGTCGAGCGAGCTGGCGGTGTAGTAGATCGTCTTCATGCGGTCTCTCCGGATCGTCGTCGCAGCCAGGTGATGGGGTCGCCCTCGTCGACCTCGACACCGAGGTCGCGCAGCATCGAGCGCGCCGTGAGGCGCCGGTGGGCGGCGTAGGTGAGCACGTCGGCGAGGATGCTGCCGACCACGAAGCTCTCGGGCGGGTCGCACAGCGCGTCGATGATCCGGTCGTCCCAGGCGCCGCGGCGGCCGATGTCGCGGACCATCTCCAGCCAGCGCGGCGCGAGGTCGTCGTGGCGCGCGAGCAGGGCGGCCGGGCTGTCCGCGCGATCGGTGGGGAACTCACCTCCGAGGATCGCTGCCAGCCACACCTCCTTGGTGAACACGGTGCGTTCGAGCACCGACGCCACCGAGGGCTCCGGACCCTCCCACTCCACCACCTGGTGGCCGGGTCGCAGCTCGCGGCGGAAGTCCTCCTCCGGGAGCTGCTTGGCCTGGTCCAGCAGCGTGCGGGTGTCGTCGAGGTCGTGGTGGACCATCAGGTCCAACGGCTGGGTCATCGTGCGCTCCCCGGTGTGCACCCACAGCGACGTGGGCGGGTGGAAGTGGATCCCGTTGGGCGCGGGCAGCCAGTGGCTCCCCGCACCGGTCTGGGACGGCGGGTGGCCGTACGCCCGTGCGTAGGCACGGCTGAACCCCTCGACGGAGTCGTAGCCGGCGGCGAACGCCGCGTCGGTGACCGAGCCGCCCTGGCGCAGCTGCCACGCGGCCCGCTCGAGCATCACCCGCCGGCGCATCGCGACCGGCGGCTCGCCGGCGCCCGCCGAGAGCTGGCGGGTGAAGTGGTACGGCGACGCGAACGCCCCGCCCGCCATCTCCCCCAGGGTGGAGTGCTGCTCGTCGAGCACCGCGTCGAGCAGCTCTCGGAGCCGGTCCTGTCCCGCCATGCCCTCAGTCTGGCGGCGACCCACGTCCGCGCGCCCGACCGTTCTTGCTCACCCGCAGGCCCGAGTCGGCGCAACTGCACGCCAGAAAAGCCCGAGTCGGCGCAACTGCACGTCAGAAAGGCCCGAGTCGGCGCAACTGCACGGCAGAAAGGCCCGAGTCGGCGCAACTGCACGCCAGAAAAGCCCGAGTCGGCGCAACTGCACGTCAAAAAGGGCCCGAGTCGGCGCAACTGCACGTCAGAAAGGCCCGAGTCGAGTCGGCGCAACTGCACCCGCATCTAATGTGTCGGTTTGGCCGCCGCGCCGGCTGCGGATCGATCTGGGGTCGGTGCTCCGACGTGGTTGCGGTTGGCGGCAAGTGGTCCCTGTGCGTGCAGACGCGCCGACTCGGCGTCCCTGTGCGTGCAGACGCGCCGACTCGGCGTCCCTGTGCGTGCAGACGCGCCGACTCGGCGTCCCTGTACGTGCAGACGCGCCGACTCGGCGTCCCTGTACGTGCAGACGCGCCGACTCGACCCTCGTCAGCGAGCGGCGACCAGGCCTACGGCGTGGTCGACCAGGTCGGGGTCGTCGTAGCGGATCCAGGCGACGCGGGGGTCCTTGCGGAACCACGAGTCCTGACGGCGGGCGAACCGCCGAGTGGCGATCACGGTCCGCTCCCGGGCCTCGTCGAGGGTGAGCTCTCCGGCGAGGTAGGCCGTGACCTCCCGGTAGCCGATCGCCCGGCCGGCGGTGCGGCCCTCGGCCAGCCCCTCACCGAGCAGCCGTTGCACCTCGGCGACGAAGCCCGCCTCGAACATCGCGTCGACCCGGGCCGCGATCCGCTCGTCGAGCGTGGGCCGGTCGATGTCGACGCCGATCTGGACGGTGCGCGGGTCGGCGTACTCCAGCGTCGGCAGCGAGGCGGTGAACGGCCGACCGGTGATCTCGACGACCTCGAGAGCACGCACGATCCGGCGGCCGTTCTCGACGAGGATCCGGGAGGCCGCCTCGGGGTCGACCGAGCGGAGCCGGTCGTGCAGCACCGCCGGGCCGACGTCGGCGAGCTCGTCCTCCAACCGGCGGCGCACCGCGTCGTCGGTGCCGGGGAACTCGAACCGGTCGAGGATCGCCCGCGTGTACAACGCGGAGCCGCCGACCAGCACCGGCACGCGTCCGCGCTCGCGGATCTCGGCGACGGCGGCCCGAGCCCACCGCTGGAACTCCGCCACCGTCGCGGGGTCGCGGACGGTGAGCGTGTCGAGCAGGTGGTGGGGGATGCCGCGGCGCTCGGCGGGCGGCAGCTTCGCCGTACCGATGTCCATGCCGCGGTAGACCTGCATCGCGTCGGTGTTGACGATCTCGCCCCCGAGCCGCTCCGCGAGGTCGAGGGAGAGACCGGTCTTGCCGGACGCCGTCGCCCCGACCACGGCCACCACGACCGCACTCGGCGCACCGTTTGCGTGGGAGGCCATGTGGTTAGTGTGACAAGCATGAGCGAGCCCGAGGACACGACCCAGGACACGGCCCAGGGACCGGTCGACCCGCACGGCGAGGGCGGTCTCGACGCGCCCGCGCCTCCCGGCGGCCCGCAGCGCACGGACACCCCGGACGGGCCGTACGGCGTGCCGCCCGGTGAGCACGAGAGCGAGCTGCCCGACGAGGACGACGCGGCTGCGGGCAGCGCCCTGCAGGAGGAGAATGCGGAGACGTCGCTCGATGAGCCGTCCGACGGCTCGGGAGGTGAGTGAGATGAGCGAGTTCGACCTGACCGAGGACCTCGAGCCCGAGGAGTCCCCGCACGAGGAGGAGTACGAGGCCTCCGAGCACGAGGCGGTGTCCGACGACACCGGCACGGTCTACGAGAGCCACGGCGAGCCGGCCCTGACCCCGCACGACCTCGAGGCCGACTCCGAGGCAGACGAGACGTGACCGACGGCGTGACCGACGGCGTGACCGACGGCGTGACCGACGGCGTGACCAAGTCAGTGATCGACAGGTTCGTCGTCGTCCCGGCTGCCTACGTCTTCCTGCTCCGCGACGGAGTCGCTGGGCCCGAGGTGCTGCTGCAGCTGCGCCGGAACACCGGCTACATGGACGACCACTGGGCCGCGGCCGCAGCCGGGCACGTCGAGAAGGGCGAGACGGCGTACGACGCCGCGCGACGCGAGGCGCTGGAGGAGATCGGCGTGACCGACCTCGACCTCACGTTCGTGACCGCGATGCAGCGCACCCGCAGCGCGGAGCCGATCGACGAGCGCATCGACTTCTTCTTCACCGCCCGGTCCTGGGTCGGGGAGCCGCGGATCGTGGAGCCGCACAAGGCCGCCGACCTGCGTTGGTGTCCTCTCGACGCGCTCCCCGAGCCGGTGGTCCCGCACGAGCACGCGGTGTTGGACCTGGTGCGAACGGGTACGGCTCCGGCGTACACGACGTTCGGATTCTGACCAGTCGGGCCCCGGCCAGTCGGTCTCCGTCAGGGGAGGGAGAACCCATGTCACCCGAGCTCGGACCGATGCCCACGCCCCATGTGGAGCCCGGTGAGCCCAACCCCGGCGGGGTCGACGCGATCGGGGACGACAGCGGTCCGATCCTGATCCCCGACCTCACGCCGGAGGAGAACCCCGCCATCGAGGAGGCGCCCGACCCGCTCAAGGAGCAGGTGGACGGCAGCGAGGACACCTCGACCAGCGCCACCCGCAGCGCGGGCGGCGAGCACGAGGGAGCCGACGAGGACAAGGAGTCCCCCGCATGAGCGACAACGACGCAGCCCAGAAGCACACCGACGAGGAGATCCAGTCCTCCACTCCCGGTTCGAGCGGCCCGGCGCGGGCGTCCGGCGACATGGGCGTCAGCAGCGAACGGGTCGGCCACGCCGGTCCGGGCCAGGAGGCGACCGACGGCACGCGGTACGTGTCCGCCGAGGGTGCCGACCGCACCGAGGCTGAGGACGCCCGCCCCGAGCAGTCGACCGGCAACCCCGAGCTCAACCCGACCGGGCTGCCGCCCAAGGCGGGATACTCCGAGCGCGACCCACGCTCCGACGACGAGGTCTGACCGCAGGGCCTCGAACGGGTCTAGGGGCAGTTGACGGCCGCGACGTCGACCGAGAGCACCTTCCGTCCCTTGGCGGTCACGTCGACGTGCGTCGACCCGCCGGCGGGCACGGGCAGGTAGTCGTTGGTCGACGATGCGGCCCGGACGGTGAACGACGCCGACGAGCCGCCGTAGGACGACGCGACCGTGTAGGCGACCGCTTCGTCACTGGTGGACCGGTTGTCGAGCACGATCTGGGCGACGGAGTCGGCTCCGCGGCAGGAGACGCCGCCGAGCGACGCCCGGGGGTCGACGGTCGCGACGTAGCAGGACGCGAGCGCCGGGACGGTCCTGGAGAGCCGCAGCTCCTCGCGGCCCATCTCCGGGACCCGGACCCGTACCGAGGCCGTGGAGCGCTGCGGGACGGAGACGGTCACCGTCCTCGTGCGGTGCGCCGGCACCCACACGTAGACGACGGGATCGGCGAACCGGTCGCCCTCGCGGACCACCTTGAACTGCGCCCGGCGAGCGGACCGCGAGTTGTCCAGGACGATGGCGCGGCGGGTGATGCCGAGGTGGCCACGTTCGCTGCACGTGGAGCGGCCCGACAGGCTGGCGCGAGCGTCGTACCCCGTGGCGGCGGTCGTGGCTCCGGCGGTGGTCAGCAGGGTGGCGACGGCGCCGAGTACGGCGGTCGCGGTCGTGATCGTGATCGTGCGCATGAGAGGGTCCTTTTCCCGAGGTGACATGACGGCGTCAGCCTCCGCAGCGCGGCGTCGCCGAGCAAGGCGCTCCTCGCGCGCTGTGGAAATGAGTCGGGCGGACCGACCTGTCAGCGACAGGCGGGGGCGTCGGGCAGCGGGGCCGGGACGCCGAGGGTCGGCATGCCGAGGGTGACTCCGGCAGGCGCCGGTGCCGCGTGCCGAGCCTCCCAGGCGTCACCGGAGCGGGTACGGCGTACGTCGACCACGGCACCGTCGGCCACGAGATGGTGCGGCGCGGCGTAGGTGATCTCCACGGTCACCATGTCGCCCGGGCGCACCTCCGCGCCTGACGGCGGGGTGAAGTGCACGAGCCGGTTGTCGCGGCCGCGGCCGGAGAGCCGGTGGGTGGCGGCATCCTTGCGCCCCTCCCCCTCGGCGACCATGAGCTCGACGCGCCGGCCGACCAGCCGCTTGTTCTCCTCCCACGCGATCTCGTTGACCACGGCGACCAGCCGCTCGTAGCGGTCCTTGACGACCTCCGGTGAGATCTGGTCGGGCAGCGTGGCGGCCGGGGTGCCGGGGCGCTTGGAGTACTGGAACGTGAACGCCGCCGAGAACCTCGCCTCGCGCACCACGCGGAGCGTCTCCTGGAAGTCCTCCTCGGTCTCGCCGGGGAAGCCCACGATGATGTCGGTGGTGATCGCCGCGTCGGGCATCGCGGCGCGGACCCGCTCGATGATGCCGAGGAACTTCTGCTGCCGGTAGGACCGGCGCATGTCGCGCAGCACCTTGTCGGAGCCCGACTGCAGGGGCATGTGCAGCTGCGGCATCACGTTCGGCGTCTCGGCCATCGCCTCGATGACGTCGTCGGTGAACTCCGCGGGGTGCGGGCTGGTGAACCGCACCCGCTCGAGCCCCTCGATGTCCCCGCAGGCCCGCAGCAGCTTGGAGAACGCCTGCCGGTCTCCGAACTCCACGCCGTACGCGTTGACGTTCTGGCCGAGCAGCGTGATCTCCGAGACACCCTCGGCGACCAGGGCCTCCACCTCGGCGAGGATCTCGCCGGGCCGGCGGTCCTTCTCCTTGCCGCGCAGGCTCGGGACGATGCAGAACGTGCAGGTGTTGTTGCACCCCACCGACACCGAGACCCAGGCGGCGTACGCCGACTCGCGCCGGGTCGGCAGCGTGGAGGGGAAGACCTCGAGCGATTCGAGGATCTCGACCTGCGCCTCCTCCTGGATGCGCGCCCGCTCCAGCAGCGTCGGGAGCGACCCGATGTTGTGGGTGCCGAACACGACGTCCACCCACGGCGCCCGGGACGTGATCGTCTCGCGGTCCTTCTGCGCCAGGCAGCCGCCGACGGCGATCTGCATGCCGGGCGTGGCGGCCTTGATCGGCGCCAGGTGGCCGAGGTTGCCGTAGAGCTTGTTGTCGGCGTTCTCCCGCACCGCGCAGGTATTGAACACGACGACGTCGGCCTGGCGGCCCTGAGGCGCAGCGACGTAGCCGGCGTCCTCCAGCAGCCCGGTGAGCCGCTCGGAGTCGTGCACGTTCATCTGGCAGCCGTAGGTGCGGACCTCGTAGGTGCGCCCGGCGGAAGTAGCAGTCATGACAGTCGTCAAGGGTACGGCGAGCCCCGGCGTGCTTCGAATCGCGCTGGGTACCGGCCCGCCATGACGACAGCACCCTTCGAACCCGACCCGACCATAGACCCCGGACTCGTCCCGGACTCGGATCCCGAGACGGCCCCGAACCCGGTGGCACCCGGCGAGACCAGGCCCCCCGACGCACCCGAACCACAGCCGACGGAGTCCTGACCGCGTCCCGGCGGCTTCAGCCGAGCCCGGCGTCCCGGGCGACCACCACCGCCTGGGCGCGATCACGGAGGTCGAGCTTGGCGAAGAGATGACGCACGTGCGTCTTCACCGTGGCCATGGTGATCACGAGCTCGGCGGCGATCTCGGCGTTGGACCTGCCGCGTCCGATCAGCGCCAGGACCTCGCGCTCGCGGTCGCTGAGCGTGTCGAAGCCGGGTGGCGGGGAGGGCTGCGGCGGTCGCGCCGCGAAGTGGTCCATCATCCGCGCGAGCACGGCGGGTGCGACCACGGGATCGCCGGCCGCGGCCCGGCGTACCGCCTCGACGAGCGCGTCGCCGGTGACGTCCTTGAGCAGGAACCCGACAGCCCCGGCGCGCAGTGCGTCGACCACGTGCTCGTCGACGTCGAACGTCGTGAGCACCAGCACCCGGGCACGGGCCGAGCGAGTGATCCGGCGGGTCGCCTCGACCCCGTCCATCCCGGGCATCCGCACGTCCATCAGCACCACGTCGGGGTCGTGGGCCGCTACGGCGGCCACCGCCTCCGATCCGTCGCGTGCCTCGGCGACGACGTCGAGGCCGCCCAGCTCCAGGATCAGGCGGAGGCCCTGGCGGACCAGATCCTGGTCGTCGACCAGGAGCACGCGGGTCATCGGGGCAGCACCACCCTTACGTCGAACCGCCCGTCCCGCACGAGCGCCTCGAAGCCGCCGCCGAGCAGCTCCGCGCGGTGCCGCATCCCGGTGAGGCCGCGGCCGGGCTCCGGAACCCGGGCGGAGGCAACCGCGTTCGAGGCGGTGACGAGGACCTGCGTGCCCTGCCAGTCGACCTCGATGGCGACGGGCCGCCCCGGTGCGTGTCGGCCGGCGTTGGTGAGGCACTCACGCACGATCCGGTTCACCGCGAGCCGGGTCTGTGCGTGGTCGGACACCACGCCGGTGACCGTGAGGCTGTTGGCGATCCCCGCCTCTCGCGCACGTCGGGCGAGCTCCTCGAGGTCCTCGGCCGGGTCCGCCTGCCCGCCCGAGAGCACGTCGAGCACGCCGCGGATCTCGGCGAGCGTGCGGTGCGCCGTGACGCGGATCGCCTCCACCGGCTCGGCCGCGCGATCGGGCGCCAGCCGGAGCGCGGCCGACGCCGCCTCCGCCTGGACCGCGATCAGGGTGACCTCGTGACCGACGACGTCGTGGAGCTCCTGGGCGATCCGGGCCCGTTCGGACTCGACCGCCGACTCCTCGGCGCGCCGACGTTCCTGCTGGAGGCGGTCGGCGAGCCGAGCGAGCTCGGCGTTCTGGCGGCGCTCGTGCGCCAGGAGCTGGCCGGCCAGCACCGGGGCGGCCACCACGAGCGCCGCACCGATCGCCGCCACCGGGTCCTCCGGGCCGAGCAGCGTGCCGATCGCGCCGGCCACCGCTCCCCAGGCCGTCACCACCACGATCGCGCGCCGCGGCGCCCCCTGGCTGCCGAGCGCGAAGAACTGCAGGATCACCACCACGAACCCCAGCACCGGGAACCCGTCGAGCGGCATCACCCAGGGCAGCGTCGAGAGGAACGACGACACCACGGGGCGCGTACGTCGCCACGCCAGCGGCAGCGTCGTTCCCAGCACGTACACGTGCCCGAGCCCGTGGTCCGCGATCGGCCACACGCTCGCCTGCACCAGGCCGGCGCTCAGGAACCCGACGGCCAGCGCGGCGTCGAGGCGGGTCACGCCGAGGCGGGCGACGACAGAGGTCACGTCCGCAGAGTAGGGCCCGCGCGGCCCGGTCGGCCTCAGCCCAGGGGCTGATCCGAGGAGCCGCCCTGCGGCCGATGTGACCGCGCCGGGCTGGTTCCTACGGTCTCCGCATGACTCACACCGACACCGCACTCGCGGCACCACCGGCCCGGACCTCGGGCACCGACATCGCCCGGCTCAGCACGTGGTGCGGGCTCGCCTTCACGGTCTGCCAGCTCACCGTCATGGTGTTCATGACCCTTCTGGTCCTCCCGCACGGCGGGTCCCCCAGCGACCCCGCCCTCGAGCGCGGCCGCAACGTCCTCGACGCGGCCGACGCCTACCGGCTGGGCAACTACGCGTTCATGGCCGCAGGCTCGCTGCTGCTCGGCTTCCTGGGCGCGGTGCACCTCAGGTTGCGGCGCGCCGATGCCAGCGGCGTGCTGGCCACGGTCGCGGTGGCGGCCGGAACCCTGCTCGCCCTCGTCTGGCCGCTCGCCGGCGTGCTCCACGACGTGGCCCTGGACACCGCCGAGACCGGTGCCGACGTGCGGATCCTGGGCGCGTGGGACGCGGTCGCGCCGTACTCGCTGGCGTTCTCGGCCTTCCCTCGGGTCTTCCTGCTGCTGGCTCTCGTGCTCGGCCTGCGGATGGCCGGTGGCTCCCGCTGGCTGGAGCGCAGCGGGCTCGTGATCGCCGGGCTGAGCCTCCTGGGCAGCGCCACGCTGGTGGCGGGCGCGTTCTTCCCCGCGCTCGCCGTGAGCACGCTCGCCTACGAGGTCTGGATCGGCGTGCTGGCCTGGCACTGGCTGCGCGAGCCTCGGCCCGCCCGGAGTGCCGCCGGACGGGCCGAGGTGGGGTGAGGGTCAGCGACCCCAGCGCACCTCCCAGGTGGTGTTGTCGCCGTGCTGCTGGGTCCAGAACGTCCGCCACGTCCCGCTCTTCGAGTTCGGCACCTTGGCGCCGAGGATGCCGGCCACCGTCGAGTCCCCGTCGGAGACGTGGATGCCGGTGATCTCGTTGTCACCGTCGTTGTAGGGCAGGCCCGCGGAGGAGTCGTACGTCGCCGACGCGTCCCGGCCCTCGGCGAGCCAACGGACCGGCCGCGGGGCGCGGTCGGTGCCCCGGTGGTGCGGTCGGCCGGTCGCCAGGTTGTAGAGGTAGCCGGAGTCCAGCGCGTTGCGCTGCCCGTGGAGACCGTCACCGGCGTCCTCGACGACGAGCAGGTCGTCCTTGGTCAGGAACGAGATGTTGTCGAGCCCGGTGTGGGCCTGGTCGCCGACGGCGACGATCGACAGCGTGCCGGTCGCGGCGCTCGGCCCGGACTGGGTGATCTTGAAGACGCCGCCGTACGCACCGGGCAGGGTGCTGGTCGTCGTGGTGTCACCGGTCTCGGTGAAGTAGAACTCGCGGAAGTCGGTGCCCGGGCGGAACACGCCGTTCTCCGGGCGCTTCATCGGCGTTGCGCCCGCGGCCTTGGCGGCGGCGGTCGCGTCGAACGCCACGGGCGCACCGGTGTGGACGGTGACCCACTTCGTCTTGAACGACGTGCCGTAGGTGTGCAGCTGGGTGATGAAGGAGTCCGAGGGGTTGCTCTGCAGCTGGTCGGCCGTCGCCGGGGTGCCGTCCTTGCGCGCGATCTGCAGCGCCTGCAGGGTGCCGCCCGCGGCGAGGTCGGCCTTGTTCGTGGGCACGAAGCGGTACACGTAGCTGTTCGGGACCTTGCCGCCCGACGCCGCGGCGCCGCCGATGTCCTCGACGAGCCAGACGTTGCCGTCCTTGTCGTTCTGGACGCCTTCGTAGCCTCCGGAGCCCAGGGCGTCGAGGCGTACGGCGTGGCCGTCGACCGGGTCGCCCTTCGCGTCGAGCGTGACCCCGAAGACGCCACCGGCGGGCGCCTTGGACTCGGCGGTGAGCAGCAGCTGGTGGGTGAAGGGGTCCCAGGTGATGCCGTCGATCGTGGGGTAGGCCTTGCCGTCGGCGTCGGTGTCGGAGATCAGCGTGACCCGCTTGGACGGGTCGGTCTGGTCGAGGTCGATCCGCGTGACGTAGCCGCGGGGGCCGCCCTCGTGACCCTGGTAGAGGTAGTGCTTGTCACCGAAGGTGAGGTAGACGTTCTTGTCCGGCTCGGTCTTCAGCGACTCGTTCTGCGCCTGGGTGAGCGGACCGCCGGCCAGGGTGTTGTAGCCGTAGTGCGTCACGCCGTTGGCGGTGTCGGGGTTGACCAGGGGCAGCGCGCCCCAGGCGACCGAGGTCTCGGTGGCCGACGGGGTGAGCATGTTGCTCTCGACGCCGAAGCGCGGGTTGGCGCTGGGCACGTTGACGACCGTCGTCGAGCCGCTGCCACCGTGGGCCTGGGCCGGCACCACGCAGAGGAGAGCGAGGCTGCCGGCGGCGATAGCGCCGAGACCGGCCTTGGCGATGAACTGAGATGTCACGATGAACCTTTCGAGGTTGCAGGCGATCTGCCGATCCGAGACCCCCGACCCGGACAGTCCGGAGCCTCGACCTCGTCCGTGACCGCCGAGCGTCCAGGGCGTGAAATCCGGTACTACGCTGCCGAACGCGTCAGCTCGACCGGCTCGACCCGAATCCCCTGGTTTCGGTATCCGCCGCGCGCTCGGCTGGGCCATGCTGGAACCACCATGTCCACCCCTCCTCTGGATCGCCGCCGGCTGCTGCTGACCGGCGCCGGCATCGTCACCACGGCAGCCCTCACGACCTTCGAGCCCGCGGCCGCCGGCTCGACCGTCACGAAGAAGTTCACGGGCCACTTCTCCCCCGACGGCCACGAGGACTGGCGGTACCTGCCGTTCAAGGTGCCGCGGGGGGTGCACGACATCCAGGTGTCCTACTCCTACCCGCCGCCCACGGACACCGGCCTCGGGTTCAGCACCAACGTCGTCGACATCGGCATCTTCGACTCCTCGGGCACCGGCCTCGGCAACGCCGCCGGGTTCCGTGGATGGTCGGGCGGAGCTCGCTCCTCGTTCACGATCAGCCGCGGCTCCGCGACGCCCGGCTACGTGCCCGGGCCGATCTCACCGGGCACGTGGCGCATCGCCCTCGGCCCGTACCAGATCCTCCATCGCGTCGACTACCAGGTGACCGTGACCCTGCGCTTCGGCCCTCGTGGCGCGGCCTTCCACCCGGCGCCGGCACCGTCGTCCGTCTCGGGCACCGGCCGGAAGTGGTACCGCGGCGACCTCCACGTGCACACCGTCCACTCCGACGGCTCGCAGACGCAGCGCGACGTGATCACCCGCGCCCAGGCGGCCGGCCTCGACTTCATCGGCACCGCCGAGCACAACACCAGCACGGCTCAGCTCACCTGGGGCAGGTACGTCCCCGACGGATTCCTGGTGATCTCCGGGGAGGAGGTCACCACCCGCGCCGGGCACTGGCTCGCCACCGGGGTCCCGGCGGGCACCTGGATCGACTGGCGCTACCGGCCCGAGGACGAACGGCTGGCCCGGTTCACCCAGCAGGTGCGTGACCTGGGCGGCCTCTCGATCGCCGCCCATCCGAACATTCCCGTCTCGTCGATCCGGTGGGACTTCGACGCGAAGTTCGCCGAGGTCGACGCGGTCGAGGTCTGGAACGGGCCCTGGGACGGCTTCGACGAGGCCGCGGTGAAGCGGTGGCACAACCTCCTCACCGCAGGCACCTTCAAGCCCGCGGTCGGGAACTCCGACTCGCACAACGCCTCCCAGCGGATCGGGCTGCCCCAGACCGTGGTGCACGCCGAGTCGCTCTCGACCGCCGCGGTCATCGACGGCTACCGCGCCGGTCACTCGTGGATCGCGGAGTCCTCGGAGATCGATCTGAGCTTCACCGCGAGCCTCGGCGGCGTCACCGGTGGCTGCGGCGACCGGGTGCCGAGCACCGCCGCCGACGACGTCGAGGTCAGCCTCCGGGTCGACGGTGCCGACGGCTGCGTGGCGACGTTGCTCGGCCCGGGGCTCGAGACCTTCGCGACCCAGGCGGCCGACGAGACCGGTCTCATCGTGCTCGACACGACGATCTCCGGCGGGGTCGGGTTCGTGCGCGCCGAGGTGCGACGCGGCGACCAGCCGACCGACCCGATGGTCGCGCTGACCAACCCGGTCTTCCTCACCCCCGCGGGGTGACCCAGAGCCGGATCACGCCCTGGATGACCACGGTGCCGTCGTCGCGGACGCCACGGACCCGGACCGGCAGGTCGGGGTCGGTGCCCGTCCACTGCTCGGCGTCGGTCTCGGCGATGCAGACGATGTCGCTGGTGGCCTTGGCGGTGTAGGCGACCTCCATCCCCTTGGGGATCCACCGCTTGTCGGCGGGGATGGTCGCCTCGGCGAGCGCGCCCATCGCGGCCTCGAGGCCGTTGCACAGCGCGATCGCGTGCACGGTGCCCAGGTGGTTGTGCACCCGGCGGCGCTTGGGGATCAGCAGCTCGGCGTGGTTGGGCTCGATGGTCAGGAAGCGCGGGCGGATCGAGGCGAAGTACGGCGCCTTCTGCGCGAACAGCACCGAGAAGACCCGAGTGCCCACGACGGGTATCGCACGGGTCTTGTTCCACATCGTGAGGACCTGGCTCATCCGGCGCACATTACCGACCAGTAACGTTTTGGTCGAGGCCTGTGGATGACCGGTCGCGGAGGTCGGCGTACGGATCTAGCGTGGCGAGCACTCTCGGGACAGGACCACACGATGCTCGGACGGACCCACCTGACACGCGTCAACTGCGGTGCTAGCGTCCGCGACTGTGAACGAGAACACGTTCTACCCGCCCGGACGTCAGGACCTGCCCGAGATCGGCTGCTACGGGTTGGCCGGGCACACCTCGTCCCCGCGGGACCTGCTCGACGAGGTACGCCTGGCCGAGCGGCTCGGCATCGGCTCGGTGTTCCTCTCCGAGCGCTTCAACGTCAAGGACGCCGCCGTGCTCGCGGGAGCGGCCGGCGCGGCCACCGAGACGATCGGCATCGCCACCGCGGCGACCAACCACAACACCCGGCACCCGTTGGTGACCGCGACGTTCGCGACGACCATGCACCGGCTCACCGGCGGGCGCTACGCGTTCGGCCTGGGCCGCGGGTTCGACCTGCTCTTCGACGTGATGGGTGTCCCCCGCGTCACCGGCGCCCAGTTGGAGGACGCGATCGGCATCTACCGCTCGCTGTGGCACGGCCAGGCGGTCGCCGGCCACGACGGGCCCGCCGGCAGCTACCCCTATCTCTCCCAGGACAGCTCCTTCAACGAGGACATCCCGGTGCTGATGATGGCGATCGGCGGCCGCACCCTCGAGCTGGCCGGCCGGGTCGCCGACGGCGTCGTCCTGCACACGTTCCTCGGCGACGAGACGCTGGCCCGGTCGGTCACGACCATCCGCCGCGCCGCCGAGCAGGCCGGGCGCGACCCCGCCTCCGTGCGGGTCTGGGCCGTGCTCGCGACCGTCGAGGAGTCGTTGGGCGAGGAGGCCCGGCTGCGCAAGCTGGTGGGCCGGCTCGCGACCTATCTCCAGGGGTACGGCGAGGTGCTGGTGCGTGCGAACGGCTGGGACCTCGCGGCGCTCGAGCGGTTCCGCGCCGACGGGCTGGTCCAGGGCTACCCCGGGTCCTTCGACGCGGTCGGCACCGTCGCGGAGCTCACCCACCTGCGCGACGAGGTGCTGCCCGCCGAGTGGCTCGCGGCCTCGGCGACCGGATCGGCGGCCTCCTGCGCGGCGCGCATCCAGGACCAGCTCGACGCCGGCGCGGACAGTGTGATCCTGCACGGCGCGACCCCGGCCGAGCTCGCGCCGGTGCTCGACGCCTGGCGGGCGATCCGGCCGGCCGAGCAGCTCGCCGGCCTGCCGACCAACCCGGGGTGGGCGCGATGAACGTCGAGGACCTGACCCCCGGCTGGATCGGCGGGGTGCTCGACGCCGAGGTGAGCGCCGTCGAGGTCGAACGGGTCGGCACCGGCCAGATCGGCACCTGCTACCGGCTGCAGCTGACCGGAGCCGGCGTACCGGCGTCCGTCCTGGTCAAGCTGCCGCCGGCCGACGTGGGGACCCGGGAGATGATGGCGGGCGCCTACCGCGGGGAGATCCGGTTCTACCAGGAGGTCGCGCCGACGGTCGCCGTACGCGTGCCCTTCTGCCACCACGCGTGGATCGCCGACGGATCGGGCGACTTCGTGCTGGTCATGGAGGACCTCGCCCCGGCCGAGCAGGGCGACCAGATCGCCGGGTGCTCGGTCGACCAGGCCCGGGACGCCGTCGTCAACCTCGCCGGGCTGCACGGGCCGCGGTGGTGCGACCCGGGGCTGGTCGAGGTCGAGACGCTCGGTCGCAACGGGCCGGACGAGATCGCGCTGCTGCTGGAGATGTACGGCCCGACGACCGACCTGTTCCTCGACGGACTCGGCGACCTCGTCAGCGCCGAGGACGCCGCGACGATCCGCGCCTGCGAGCCGGTGCTGGAGGCCTGGCTGCTCGGGCGTCCCGAGCGGTTCGGGCTGGTGCACGGCGACTACCGCCTCGACAACCTGATGTTCCCGCCGTCCGGGCCCGGCGTGGTCGCGGTGGACTGGCAGACGCTCAGCCTCGGGCTTCCCGCCCGCGACGTGTCGTACTTCCTCGGCACCAGCCTGCACGTCGAGTCCCGGCGGACCCACGAGCGCGACCTGGTCGCGGCGTACCACGACGCACTGCTCACCCACGGGGTCACCGGCTACGACCTCGGTCAGTGCTGGGACGACTACGTGTTCTCGATGATCCAGGGTCCGCTCGTGTCGGTGTTCGGCTGCGCCTATGGCACCCGAACCGAGCGGGGCGACCGGATGTTCGCGGCGATGATCGAGCGCTCGTGCGCCGCGATCCGCGACCTCGGAACGCTCGACATCGCCCCGTAGGGTCCGGTCATGCGACGAGCGTTGGTGTTGGGTGGCGGCGGGGTCACGGGGATCGCCTGGGAGACCGGGCTGCTGCTGGGCCTCCAGGACCTCGGGGTGGATGTCGCCAACGCCGACGTCGTCGTCGGGACCTCGGCCGGGTCGGTCGTCGGCGCCCAGGTCACGACCGGCATCTCGCTGGTCGACCTCTTCGAGCACCAGGTGTCGCCCCCGAAGCCGGCGCCGCTCGCGAGCATCAGCCCGCTGGTGCTCGCCGGGTTCGTCCGAGCCATGGTCCGGGCCCGCGGAGACCTCGAGGCGTTCGGCCGGCACGTCGGGCGCTGGTCGGCTCGGCGGGCGGCGGCCGGCAGGCTGCCGACCCTGGAGGAGCGCCTGGCGGCGATCCGGGAGCGGCTGCCGGTGCAGGAGTGGGCCCCGGACGGCCGGCTCCGCGTCACCGCCGTCGACGTCGCGAGCGGCGCCCTCCGGGTCTTCGACGGCGCCGACGGCGTCTCGCTGGTCGAGGCGGTCGCCGCGAGCTGCGCCGTGCCGGGCGTCTACCCACCCGTGCCGATCGCGGGCCGAACCTACATCGACGGCGGCGCCCGATCGGGCTCGAACGCCGATCTCGTCGCCGACTGCGAGCGGGTCCTCGCGCTCACCCCGGTCGACCGCGCGGCCGGCCCGATGCGGACCGCCGGCCAGCTGCTCGGCGCGACCCCGCACCTGGTGGTCTCGCCCGACCGGGCCTCGATGGCCGCCATCGGCAAGAACGTCCTCGACCCGGCCCGGAGGGCCGACTCGGCCCGCGCCGGCCGGGCCCAGGCGCTCGCGGTCGCACCTCTCGCCCGCGAGATCTGGGGCTAGGGCCTCCTCAGGCTCAGGGTGAGCCCAGACGCAGCGCGACGCCGCGGATCTCCTCCCCCTCAAGGAAGAGCGTCACGCCCCACCAGTCGATGCAGGAGCCCACGGTGTCGCGGGCGGGCGTGAGCGTGATTGCGCGAAGACCCTTCAGCTCGGCCGGCGGGTCGTCGCCGCCGGCCGGACAGGTGCCGACGACCCCGCGGCGCAGCTCGTAGTAGCCGCCACTGCTCGCCACGACGTCCAGCGCAGAGAACGGACCCGCTCGCTCGGCGTACTCGGTGCGGAGCCGCCAGGCTGCGGGGTCGGCCCGCTCCTCCGGACTCACGGTGGTCGAGGCGAGCCCCTCCTCGACCCCGGTCCACACATCGTCGGCGACGAAAGGCGCCGCGAGGGACGGGTCTGCGGCGAAGCGGTAGAACCGGCGGGCCAGCGACGCGTCCGGCCCCAGCACCGGGCCGAGGTCGCCGTCGGCAGGGTCGCACGGCCCTCGGAACTCATCGAGGTCCAGCATCGCGACGGCCAGCCGCACCTGGGTGTCGTCGGTGAGCACGGTGCCGGCCGGGGGCGACTGCCGCACGACAGTGCCCGGCCGGGCCTCGCACCGCACGGTCGCGGTGCGCCACTCGGATCCGAGCCCGAGGTCGCCGATCACGCGGTCCACCTCGGCCGACCCGAGCCCGGCGAGGTCCGGCATCGTCGCCACCTCGGCCGTCGGGCTCTTCGGGCTCGGCGCCGTCGGTCGCGACTCATCCGCCACCTCGTCCGGGTCGCTCGGCGTCCCGCAGGCGGCCACCACCAGAGCGAGGGCCACCAGCGCCATCCACCACCGCGTCCGCCTGCTCATCAGCCCCCTCCTCGCGTCGTACCTGTGACACGCGCAGCGAGGCGCCGAGGTTGGCCGCTGGCCGGCGGTGCACCACCCACCGCGAACCCCGGCGCCGCCGGCACTGTCCCGGGCCGGCGGTGCACCACCCACCTCCCGCGCCCCAGATCAGGTGGACCAGCCACCGCCCACCCCGGCCGACACCGGCACTGACCCGGGCCGGCGGTGCACCACCCACCTCCCCCGCCCCCGAACACGTGGACCAGCCACCGCCCACCCCGGCCGACCCGACGCCCTACCTCGCCGTCAGGCCAGCACCTCGACGCGGTTGCCGTGGGCGTCGAAGGCGTGGAAGCGCTCGAAGCCGGGGAACGTGTGCCGCTCGCTCCAGTCGACGTCGAAGCCGAGCGCGACCAGGCGGCCAGCCACCGCCTCCAGGTCGTCGACGACCAGCGCGGGGTGCGCCTTGCGGGCCGGGGCGAAGGGCTCCTCGACACCGAGGTGGATCTCGGCGGTCCCGGCGCGGAACCAGCAGCCGCCGCGGCCGGCCAGCTCGGCCGGCTTGGCGACCTCGGTCATGCCGAGGCCGTCGCGGTAGAACCGGCGCGCCGCCTCCTCGCCGCCGCCCGGACAGGCGACCTGCACGTGGTGGAGCCTCATTCCGGCACCTGGGCGACCACGAAGACCCGGCGGAACGGCAGGACGACGCCGTACTCGCG
This sequence comes from Nocardia sp. 149-1B, assembly GCF_057747975.1. Classification (NCBI taxonomy): domain Bacteria; kingdom Bacillati; phylum Actinomycetota; class Actinomycetes; order Mycobacteriales; family Nocardiaceae; genus Nocardia; species Nocardia sp. 149-1B. The sequence goes on along the minus strand of NZ_CM173233.1, from coordinate 729,513 downwards.
TCTGGGATAGGCCTCGTCCAAGCGCCGCTTGAACTCCGTCTCGAACGACGTCCGCAGGTCGTCCGGCAGCGCCTGCAGGGTCGGTCGCGCGCCGGTGCCGGAGACCCAGGTGAACACCGGGTCGTCGCCGGTGAGCACGTGGAGGTACGTCGTCTCCCAGGCGTCGACCGTGCAACCGAGTGTCGCCAGCCGGCCGAGGTAGACCGCCGAGTCATGGCTGCTCGGCACGGCGACCCCGCGCGTGTGGGCGGCGTACGGCGGCTGCGCGGCGAGCTCGTCGCGGATCGTGTGGCTGGGCTCGCCGAAGTTGCCCGGCACCTGGAACGCCAGCCAACCACCGGGCGCGACCGCGGCGACCAGCCGCGGCAGCAGCTCGAGGTGGCCCGGCACCCACTGGAGGGTCGCGTTGGAGACCAGGACGTCGACGGGCGCGGACGGAGCCCAGCCGCGCAGGTCGCCCACCTCGAACGTGATGTCGGGGGCAGCGGCCCGAGCGGCGGCGATCATCTCCGGGCTCGAGTCGACACCCGCCACCCGAGCCTGCGGCCAGCGCTCGGCGAGCAGCGCGGTGAGGTTGCCCGGCCCGCACCCGAGGTCGACCACGGTGCGAGGGCGATCGGCTCGCACCCGGGCGAGCAGATCCACGAACGGCCGGCCGCGCTCGTCGGCGTAGGCCAGGTAGCGGGCGGGGTCCCAAGTGTGCGCCATGGCTCCTCCGATTATCTTGACGTCAAGAGATACTGTCCGCCTCGACTCTCTCGATGTCAAGATTCTCGACGGGATCCGCTACGCTCGTGACATGCGGGACGAGGTCGACGCACTGGTCGAGGCCTGGGCGCGCGAGCGACCCGACCTCGACCTCGGGCCTGTCGAGGTCTTCAGCCGGATCAGCCGGCTCTCACGTCAGCTCGACCTGGCGCGGCGCGACGCGTTCACCGCCGCTCGCGTCGAACCGTGGGAGTTCGACGTGCTGGCGGCGCTGCGCCGAGCCGGTACGCCGTACGAGCTCTCCCCCGGCCGTCTGCTGCGCGAGACCATGGTGACCAGCGGCACGATGACCAACCGGGTCGACCGGTTGACGTCCCGCGGCCTGGTCGAACGGCTGCCCGACCCCCACGACCGTCGCGGCGTGCTGGTCCGCCTCACCCTCGAGGGCCGCACCGCCGTCGACGAGGCGTTCGAGGCGCTCGTGGCCGCGGAGCGGACGTTCCTGGCCGCGCTGCCCGAGCGCGACCGCCCCCGCCTGGCCGCGCTGCTGCGCGCGCTGTCGGCGCCGTTCTCGGGCTGAGCGACTACTCCAGCACCTCGGCGGCCTCGAGCCACTCGAGCTCCAGGTCGTCCTTCTCCGCCGCCAGCGCCTGCAGCTGGACGCTGAGCTCCGCGAGCCGCTCGTAGTCCTGGGCGTGCTCGAGCACCTCGGCATTGAGCTCGGCCTCCTGCTCGGCGATCCGCGCGAGGCGCTTGTCGATCCGGGCGATCACCTTGCGCGCCGCACGCTCCTCGGCGCTGCCGGGCTTCGCCTTCGTCGAGGCCGGTACGTCGGACTCCGCGGGCTGGTCGTCGTGGTGGGCCAACCCGTCGAGGTGCAGGGCCTCGGCCCGGCGCTCGAGGTACTCGTCCACCCCGCGCGGCAGCATCGAGATCTGCCCGTCGCCGAGCAGCGCCCACACCGAGTCGGTGACCCGCTCGAGGAAGTAGCGGTCGTGGGAGACCACGATCAGCGTGCCGGGCCAGCCGTCGAGGAAGTCCTCCAGGACGTTGAGCGTCTCGATGTCGAGATCGTTGGTGGGCTCGTCGAGCAGCAGCACGTTGGGCTCCTCGAGCAGCAGGAGCAGCAGCTGGAACCGGCGCCGCTCCCCACCCGACAGGTCCCCGATCCGGGCGGTCAGCTTGTCGCCGGTGAACCCGAACCGCTCCAGCATCGAGCTGGCCGTGATCTCCCCGCCGTCGGTGGTCTTGGTGACCCGGCGGTACGACTCGACCATCGGCAGCACCCGGCCGTCGGGGTCGAGCTCGTCGAGCTGCTGGGTCAGGTGCCGCAGCGCGACGGTCCGGCCCCGCTTGACCTTGCCGACCCGCGGCGCCAGCACACCCGCGACGAGGTTGAGGACCGAGCTCTTGCCCGCACCGTTGACCCCGACGATGCCGACCCGGTCGCCGGGCCCGAGTCGCCAGGTCGCATGGGTGAGCAGGACACGCTCACCGCGCACCAGATCGACGTCCTCGAGGTCGATGACGTCCTTGCCGAGCCGCTGGGTCGCGAACTTCTGCAGCTCGAGCCGGTCGCGCGGCGGCGGCACGTCCTCGATCAGCTGGTTGGCCGCGTCGATGCGGAACTTCGGCTTCGAGGTCCGCGCCGGCGGGCCGCGGCGCAGCCACGCGAGCTCCTTGCGGACCAGGTTCTGCCGGCGGATCTCGGAGGCGGCCGCCTGCCGCGATCGCTCGGCCTTGGCGAGCACGAACGCGGCGTACCCGCCCTCGTAGGCGTCGACCACACCGTCGTGGACCTCCCAGGTCCACTGGCAGACCTCGTCGAGGAACCAGCGGTCGTGGGTGACCACGACGAGCGCGGACGTACGCCGGACCAGGTGCTGGGCCAGCCACGCGACGGCCTCGACGTCGAGGTGGTTGGTCGGTTCGTCGAGCACCACCAGGTCGTGGTCGCCGAGCAGCAGCTCGGCCAGCGAGCACCGGCGCCGCTCGCCACCGGAGAGCCCCGACACGGGCCGGTCGAGCGCGACCCCGGCCAGCAGCACCTCGACGATCTCGCGCATCCGCGAGTCGGCGGCCCACTCGTGGTCGGAGCGCCCGCCGAGCACGGCCTCGCGGACCGTGTGCGAGTCCTCGAGCTCGTCGCCCTGGTGGAGGTACCCGATCAGCAGACCCCGCTGCCGCGAGACCCGCCCCGAGTCGACCTCCTCCAGGCCGGTCATCACCTCCAGCAGCGTGGTCTTGCCGTCGCCGTTGCGGCCCACGATGCCGATCCGCTCACCCGCGCCGATGCCGAGCGAGACGTCGGTGAGCAGCGGGCGCACGCCGTACGACTTGGACACCCGCTCGAGGTTGACCAGGTTGGTCCCGGGGCTAGGCATACGACACCAGGTGGGCTCCGGAGACGGGGCCGTTGGCCGCGAGCACGACCGGGTGGCCGGCGCCGGACAGGTCGGCCGCCAGGGACCTCGCGTGGTCGGCGGACCCGCACAGGAACACGCAGGTCGGTCCGGAGCCCGAGACGATGCCACGCAGCGCGCCGGCCTCCTCGCCGCGCTCGATGAGGCGGCCCAGCTCGGGGCGCAGGTCGATCGCGGCGGCCTCGAGGTCGTTGTGCAGCGCGTCGGCGAGCGCCCAGGTGTCGCCGGTGGCGATCGCCTCGAGCAGCGCGTCCGCCGGCACCGGCTGGGACGGGACGTCGGGGAACATCTTGTCGAAGTGGCGGTAGACCTCGGGGGTCGGCAGTCCGGTGTCGGACGGCACGACCACCCACCACCAGGTGCCGCGGTCGTCCACGGGTGTGACGAGCTCGCCGCGCCCGACGCCGAGGGCGGTGCCGCCGAGCAGCGCGAACGGCACGTCGCTGCCGAGCCGGGCGGCCAGGCCGAGGAGGTCGTCGTCGGTGGTGCCCAGGCCCCACAGCCGGTCGAGCGCGACCAGGGCGGCCGCGGCGTCCGCGGAGCCGCCGGCCATGCCACCGGCCACGGGGATCGCCTTGTTGATGTGGACCTCGCCGGTCGGCTCGACGCCGTGGTGGGCGGCGAGCAGGGACGCGGCCCGGTCGACGATGTTGTCGCCGGCCAGCGGGACCGCGTCGTCGTCCATCCAGTCCGGCACGGTCACCCCGACGCTCCAGTCGGGAGCGATCCGGGCCGTGACGTCGTCGTAGAGCCCGATGGCCTGGTAGACGGTCACCAGCGGGTGGAAGCCGTCATCGCGGGGGGCGCCGACGCCGAGGTGCAGGTTGACCTTCGCGGGCGCGCGCACGGTCACCTCCACGGCCCCTCCTCCCACGGCAGGCCCTCCGCGATCCGGGCGAAGTCCTCCACGCGCAGCGACTCCCCGCGGGCGAGCGGGTCGACGCCGGCACGTTCGAGAGCGGCGTCGACGGCCTCGGCCGGCGCGAGCGAGCGGAGCACGCCGCGCAGCACCTTGCGGCGGTGGGCGAACGCCGCGTCGACGACCGCGAACACCTGCTCGCGGGTCGCGGTCGTCTCCGGCGGCTCGCGGCGGGTCCAGGCGACCAGGCCGGAGTCCACGTTGGGCGCCGGCCAGAACACGTTGCGGCCGATGGCGCCGGCCCGGCGTACGTCGGCGTACCAGGCGGCCTTGACCGAGGGGACGCCGTACACCTTGGAGCCCGGGGGCGCCGCCAGCCGGTCCGCGACCTCGGACTGCACCATCACCAGTCCGCGCTCGAGGGAGGGCAGCAGCATCAGCAGGTGCAGCAACACCGGCACCGAGACGTTGTAGGGCAGGTTGGCGACCAGGGCCGTCGGCGCCGGCCCCGGGACCTCCTCGATGCGCATCGCGTCGGCGAGCACGACCTCGAAGCGATCGGCCTGGCCGGGGGCGTAGGTCGCGATGGTCTCGGGCAGTCGTCCGGCGAGCACCTCGTCGACCTCGATCGCGACGACGCGGCCGGCGACCTCGAGCAGCGCGAGCGTCAACGAGCCCAGCCCGGGGCCGACCTCGACGACGACGTCGTGGCCGGTGACGCCGGACTCGCGGACGATGCGGCGCACGGTGTTGGCGTCGATGACGAAGTTCTGGCCGCGCTGCTTGGTGGGACGCAGGTCGAGCTCGGCGGCGAGCGCTCGCACGTCCGCCGGTCCGAGGAGCCTCGGACCGGCGGAGGTGTCAGACATGTGCGCCAGCGTAGTCAGCGCGGTGTGGGCCGCCCTGACGTGGGCAGCTATGTGGGGAGTCCCAGCGCGTGCGCGCAGCCCGGCCACGCGCCGTAGCCGCCGGACGCGTCGCGCAGCTTGGTGGCGATGGCGATCTGCGTCTCCCGGCTGGCGCTGCTCGGCAGGCCGGAGCCGCCGTACGCCTGCCAGGTGCCGAGGCTGAACTGCAGCCCGCCGTAGTAGCCGTTGCCGGTGTTGGTGGCCCAGTTGCCGCCGGACTCGCACTGGGCGAGCTTGTCCCACACGCTGTTGCCGGAGGCGTAGACGCTCACCGGGGCCTTGGTGCCGACCTTGACGATCTCGTCGACCGGCTGGCGCAGCACGTCCTGGCTGACGACCTTGCGGACCGAGACCTTGCCGTTGCGGTAGACGATCCGGTAGGTCACGTCACGCAGACCGGTCCGACCCGCGCGGACCACGTCGGTCTCGCCCTGGGTCATCGACGCGTCGTCCTGCTTGACGGTGCCGAAGCCGACCACCTCGCCGGCGACGTGCAAGGTGGCAACCCGGACGTTGGTGAACACCAGCGTGTCGCCGTCCTCGAGCCGGTGCTCCGGCGCGGGGCGGGTCTGGTCGTGCTTGCCGAGCGTCACGCCGAGCTCGTCGAGGGCGTCCTCAACGGTGAGCGCCGTGAGGGTCCTGGTGACCATCTTGTGGGCGCCGATCTTGACCTTCAGGGTCTTGGGCGTGACTACCGCGAGGCTCATACCCCCGCGGTCGATCGCCCCACCCCGGCTGGCCGACAGCTCGGCGCCGTCGTAGGTGCGCCCGATCTCGTCGAGCGCGCGGGAGACCGTGGTGGCGGTGACCCAGTAGGTGTGGGTCTGGCCGTCGACGTTCAGCTCGAACGGACGGGCGTACTGCACCGAGATCTTGCTGCCGTCGTCGATCCGCTCGTCGAGGCTCGGCGCGACGACGTCGCGCGAGGACACCTCGATGCCTACGGACTTCAGCACGTCGCCGACGGTCCCGCCGAAGGCGGTGACCTCCTGGGACTTGCCGTCGACCGAGAGGGTCACGGTCTTGCTCAGTGCGCTGTAGCCCCAGGTGCTCCCCGCGACCGCGAGGACGACCACCGCCGCGAGGGTGACCATCAGCGGACGGCTCCTGCTGGCTCGGCTCAGCAGGCTCTTGCTGGGCTCTTGCTGCTCATTGCTGTGCTCATTGATGGGCACGATTCTCCGAACGTCGTACGACCCGGGCCTCGGGGGCCAGTGCGTCCCGACGTGTGTTCCCCACACGCACTGGTCTGGTGTCCTGCAGTCCCGATCCCGGCGATTTCGCGGTCCAGCCGAACAGCCAACGTGCCAGAAATGCAAACCGAGCGGGCGGAAATCTGTGGATCGTGAGCAGGATCTCGATGGCAAATTCTGCTCTTGCCGGGCCTTCCGGGGCAGCGAACACCCGCTCTGACCAGGGCGGATGCGCTACCAGGTGCCCCCGAACGCGGTCTCGGTGTTGCCGTTCACCGCGACGCACAGCTCGGCGAGGTCAGCGCCGCGAACCTCGGCCATCGTCCGCATCGTCAGCGGCACGAGGTAGGACGCGTTGGTGCGGCCGCGGTGGGGCGTCGGGGTCAGGTACGGCGCGTCGGTCTCCACGAGCACCCGGTCGACCGGCGTGATCGCGAGCGCGTCGCGCAGCGGCTGAGCGTTCTTGAACGTCACGGTGCCCGCGAACGACAGGTAGGCGCCGCGGTCCAGGCAGCGACGCGCGAACTCGGCGTCACCGGAGAAGCAGTGCATCACCCAGCGCTCCGGCGCGCCCTCGTCGTCGAGCACGTCGAGCACCGCGTCGTGGGCGTCGCGGTCGTGGATGACGAGGGTCTTGTCGAGTCGCTTGGCGAGGTCGATGTGCCGGCGGAACGACTCGACCTGGACGGCCCGCCCGTCCTCGCCGGTGCGGAAGAAGTCCAGGCCGGTCTCCCCCACCGCGCGGACCTTCGCGTGGGCGCCCGCGAGCTGCTCGATCTCGGCCATCGCTGCGTCGAGGTCCGGCAGTCGCGGCGCCTCGTTGGGGTGCAGCGCGACACCGGCGACCAGCGCGTCGTACGCCGCCGCTGCCTCGACCGCCCACCGGGCGCTGGGCAGCTCGCAGCCGATCTGGACGATCCGGGTGACACCGACGGCCGCCGCGGCCGCGAGGGCCTCCTCCACCGGCCAGGGCTCCTCGTCGCCGCGGGCGGTGTCGAGGTGGCAGTGGTTGTCGACCACGGGGTGCGGCAGCGGCTCGGGGGCAGGAGGGCGCTCGGTCACCGCGTCGCCTCCGCTGCCCGGACCCGGCGCACGATCGCGGCCGCGCACTCGTCGGGCGCCTGCGTCGGGATCCAGTGCGAGGTGCCCTCGAGCACGACGAGCTCGTAGTCGGCGTCGACGAACCTCCCGGTCTCCTCCGCGCCCTTGCGGGCGACCGCGACGTCGCCGTCGCTCCACACGAACGTCGTGGGCACGGCGACCCGGCCGGTGCCGCTGGGGTCGCCCAGCGGAATGGCCCGGTACCACCCGAGCGCGTGCGGGAGCGCGCCGTCCGCGACGATCTCGCGCCGGAACAGGGCGACCTCCTCGGTCGTCATGCCGGCACGGCGCAGGGACAGGTCGAACGGGCCACCCGCACGCGACGCGGCGAGCTCCGCGACCCGCGGGAGCTGGAAGAGCCCGATGTACCAGGACCTCAGGCCCTGGGTGGACGTCAGGCCCGCCTTGAGGAACGCGTTCGGGTGCGGCACCGAGACCGCGGTCCAGGTGCGCAGCAGCTCGGGCCGCCGGGCGGCGACCGTCCAGCCGACGACCGCGCCCCAGTCGTGGCCGACCAGGTGGACAGGGGCGCCGATCTGGTCGACCAGCGCCGCGACGTCGCCCACGAGGTTGCTCAGGCGGTAGTCGCGCCGGCGCCGCGGACGCGCGCCGGGAGAGTAGCCGCGCTGGTCGAGCGCGTAGGTCCGCAGCCCGGCCGCGTGCAGGAGCGGGGCCACGTGGCGCCAGGAGGTGTTGCGCTCGGGGAACCCGTGCAGCAGCACCACCGGCGCGCCGTCCAGCGGCCCCTCGTCGAGGACGTCGAAGGTCAGGCCGTCGTGCTCGTACTGGCTGATGCGTCCGGTCATGGTCACCCCTGTGCCCCGTGGCCCGCGCCGTGAACCAGGTTGTAGACCTCGCGCTTCGGTACGCCGGCGCGGCGGGCGACCTCGACGATCGCCTCCTTGCGGGGCGTTCCCTCGGCCTCGAGGTCGGCGACCGCGGCCCGCAGGCTGGCCGGGTCGCCCGCGACCTCGGCCTCCGGGTCGGCACCGGCCACCACGATCGTGACCTCGCCGCGCACGCCCTCGGCCGCCCACGAGACGAGCTCGGCCAGCGGACCACGCCGTACCTCCTCGTGGGTCTTGGTCAGCTCACGGCAGACCGCGGCCGCCCGGTCGTCCCCGAGTGCCTCGGCCATCGCGGCCAGCGCCGCCTCGGTCCGGTGCGGTGCCTCGAAGAACACCATCGTGCGGCGCTCGCCCGCGAGATCCGCGAGCCGCCGGCGCCGCTCGCCGGGCTTGCGAGGCAGGAACCCCTCGAAGCAGAACCGGTCGACCGGCAGCCCGCTGACCGCGAGGGCCGTCAACACCGCCGACGGGCCGGGTACGGCGGTCACGCGCACGTCGTGCTCGACCGCGGCGACCACGAGGCGGTAGCCGGGGTCGGAGACGCTGGGCATCCCCGCGTCGGTGACGAGCAGGACCCGCTCCCCGGCCAGCAGGCTCTCGAGGAGTGCCGGCGTGCGCGCCGACTCGTTGCCCTCGAAGTAGGACACCACCCGCCCGCTGATCGTCACCCCGAGGTCGGTGGTGAGGCGCTTGAGCCGGCGGGTGTCCTCGGCCGCGACCACGTCGGCGGTCGCCAGCTCCTGCGCCAGCCGCGGCGGGGCGTCCCCGACCTGCCCGATGGGGGTCGCCGCGAGCACGAGCACACCGATGCTGTCGTCCACGGCACGATCATCGCAGCGTCTCATCCCCGGCCCGTATCCTCGGGCCCGTGACGACCGGCTCCCCTCCCTCTGCCTGGGAGCGCGCGCGGAGCCGGGTCCGGCTCGAGGACCCGTTCATCGGGTGGACGGCGAGCGTCGCGGTCGCGCTGCTGGCGCTGTTCCTGCGGTTGTGGCGGCTCGGCTCGCCCCGGATCTTCGAGTTCGACGAGACCTACTACGCCAAGGACGCCTGGTCCCTGCTCAACTACGGGTTCGAGCGCAACGGCACCGACAAGGCCAACGAGCTGATCCTCCAGGGGCAGACGCTGTCCGGCGTCTTCAAGAACACCCCGGAGATGATCGTCCACCCCGAGGTCGGCAAGTGGCTGATCGCCGCCGGCATCAAGGTCTTCGGGATGGACCCGTTCGGATGGCGGGTCGCCTCGGCCGTCGTCGGGTCGCTGATGGTGCTGGTCATGGTCCGGCTCGCCCGCCGGCTCACCGGGTCGACGCTGCTCGGCGTCGTGGCCGGGCTCCTGCTGTGCTTCGACGGGCTGCAGTTCGTGCTGTCCCGCCTGGCGCTGCTCGACATCTTCGTGGCGTTCTTCCTGCTGTGCGGGGTGCACTGCGTCGTCGCCGACCGCGACTGGCACCGCGCCCGGCTCGCCCGGCTCGTCCCGGAGCCGATCACCAGCTCGCGCGCCTGGGGTCCTGTGCGCGGCCTGCTGTTCCGGCCGTGGCTGCTGCTGGGGGGCCTGTGCTGGGGGCTGGCCCTCGGCTCGAAGTGGGAGGCGATCTATCCGCTCGCGGCGTTCGGCGTACTGGTGTGGCTGTGGTCGGCCGGCGCCCGCCGCTCGTTCGGTGTCCGCTGGCCGCTCCTGCGCTCGGCGCTCGTCGACGGCGTACCCGCCTTCGTCCACCTCGTGCTGGTCGCGGTCGTGGTCTACGTCGCGACCTGGACCGGCTGGCTGATCCACGCCCACGAGTACGAGGAACACCTCTCGGCGACCCAGTACACCCACTACGACGGCGGGCAGGACTGGCCGACGCGGACCGAGGCGGACGCGTCGGGGTTCGGGGAGGTCACCCAGTCACTGAGGTCGCTCTGGTACTACCACCGCGACGTCTACGCGTTCCACACCCACTTCCTCAACGACAGCACGCACACCTACGCCTCCAACCCGGCCGGGTGGTTGCTGCTGAACCGGCCGGTCGGCGTCGCGGCCGACACCGGCATCAAGCCCGGTACCCAGGGCTGCAACGCACCGGCGGGCAGCGACTGCCTGCGGCAGGTCCTGCTCCTCGGCAACCCCACCCTGTGGTGGGGCGGCTGCCTCGCCCTGATCGCCGCGGCGGTCATGTGGGCCGGCTCCCGTGACTGGCGCTACGGGGTGGTGGTCGTGGGGGCTGCCACCACCTGGCTGCCGTGGTTGCAGTACGACGACCGGCCGATCTTCTCCTTCTACGCCGTGATCACCCTGCCGTTCCTCGTCCTGGCCCTGGTGATGGCTATGGGGAAGCTGATCGGCTCGGGTGCCACCCGCCGGCGTACCGCCGGGGTCATCATCTCCGGCACGTTCTTCGTGCTCGTGCTCCTGAACTTCGCCTGGTTCTGGCCCATCTACACCAACCAGCTCCTCACCCATCGCGAGTGGGTCGACCGGATCTGGTTCTCCCGCTGGATCTAGCCGCGTCTGGCGTGTCGCCTGCGGCGCCACGCCGGACGCGGATGGCTCTTGGCGTGGTCATCCGACGGTGTGGTGACGGCGGGTGGGTCAGATGCAGGCCGCTGTCTCGCGCGCGACCACACAGTGCGGTGGCTGGGATGAACCTGGTTCAACCAATCCACCGCACTACCCGATCAGCCACCCACCAGCACCGGCCGCGCCGTCACCACCCGCAACGGCTCCGCCGCACCCGGGATCGTCACCGTTCCGTCCACATGCCGCCACCCACCGGCCCCGACCCGGAAGTCCGCCGCATACGTCGTGTCCACACTCACTGCCACCCGCCCCTTGGACACGTATCGGTGCGTGATCTCCAGATCCGGATACGCCGACCCCGCCGAGCTCGTCTGCTCCGAGGTCCCATCCCCATAACGCCACACAAACGACTCCGGCCAGATCCGCAGCTCCACCCGCTGCCCCAACAGGTGCACCACCCGCGTGAACCCACCCTGCTCGGTGTAGAAGTTCGTCTCGAAGTTCACCAACGTCCGCCCACCCGGCGGCTGCACCACCAGCTCCGACGCCGGCAACGGAACCCGCCGGAATGCCGCCAACACCAACCCCGGCGTCACCACCGGCGGAGCAGCGACGGTGTCCTCGCAGTTGCTGCCTCCGTAGCTCTCCGAACCATCGGTCGCGACGAAGTAGGCCAGCGTCATGACCGATCCATCCGGGCAATACGCGACGTCGGCGCAAGTCCGGTCCCCACCTAGCCCGGCTGCGCACGCGTCGTAGACCTCCCAGTGGCCCGTGACCGGATCTCCTGCTGCGGTTGGCGCACCCTGTTGGTTGCCTGGGTTGTACCCGGTTCCTCCCGCCCAGAAGTAGCCCGGACCCGAGCCGGTGTCCGTCGCGTCTGCCGGGCAGGCTACGAAGACGGCTGCAGTCGCAGCCGCCAGGAGAGTGGTGATAGCTAACGCTTTGATGGGTCCTCACCCCAATACTCGAGCGTCCACGCGCCATCGATCCTACGGAGGAGACTCATCGCTCGAACCTGCTTCGACTGATACACCTGGTCGGCCTGGTTACCCGGGTAGTCGATCGTTTGGCGCGATGCCGCTAGGCGGTACCAAACGGTGACCCGATTCCCGCCATCGAACGACGCGCTCGACACGTCCGACAGTTCGTAGGCGCCGCCGCGGACTTCCGCATCCTTCGCCACCAACTGCTCGAGAGCACGAAGGCCACCAGTGCACGGGCGACATCCGTCGTCAGTCAGCCCGCGTAGACCGTCGAGATCTCCCGTGGCCTGGGCGTAGTTGACCATCTCCCAGTAGAACTTCACGAACGCCTCAGCAGCGGCGGCATCGGTGCCCCGCGCAGCGGCCGGCATCGTGGGCTCTACGGGGCCGGAGACAGCGGTGGTGGACGGAGCGGTGGGCTCCGACGGGGTGGGGTCGGCGAACTTGGGCTGGGGGTCACTGCCGGAGCACGCGCCGAGCGCGAGCACCGACGCGAGCGCCAGGGCGGTGAGGGCCGTCCGAGACCGGTTCACGGCGATCATCATTCCCCGGTCATCGCCGTGGCGAAACCGGTCGATGTCGACCTGTGGAGGACTGCCGGAAGACCTACGCGGCGCCGACCATCCGGAGGGCGAGGAGCCGGTAGTGGGCGGCGACCTCGTCGGGGGTCCAGCGGCCCTCGTCGCGATACCACCGCGCGACGTCGATGCCGAGGGAGAGGAGGGCGAGGGCGGTCATCCGGGAGTCGGGGGTGGTGAAGACGCCGGCCGCGACGCCCCGGTCGAGCACACCGCGCACGACCAGGTCGATGTCGTGGCGGATCGCGCGGATCTCGGCGAGGTGCTCGTCGGTCAGCGCCGACAGCTCGTAGTTGATCACCCGGGCGCCGGTGTGCTGGTCGGCGTGGTCGCGGACGAAGTCCTCGACGAGCTGCCCGAGCTGCTCCACCGGGTCGGTGAGCCCCGCCACGGAGGCACGCACCATCTCCAGCACCCGCAGGTGCCCGACCCGCGCGAGCTCGAAGAGCAGCTCCTCCTTGGAGCGGTGGTGCACGTACAGCGCGGCCGGGCTCATCCCGGCCGTGGTGGAGATGTCCCGGGTGGTGGTCCCGTGGAAGCCACGGGCGGCGAAGGCGTCCACCGCCGCGGCCGCGAGCCGGGTCCGGGCATCGGGAACGGGGGTGGACGCACTCATGCACGGCATGGTAAGCAAGCGCTTAGTCAGCATGCAAGGCCACCGCCACCGGGGCCACGACGAGGAGGACACACGTGCAGGGAATCGCCGGCAAGGTCGCGATCATCACCGGAGCCAGCCGCGGCATCGGCCTGGGCATCGCCCAGCGCCTGGTGGACGAGGGCGCCAAGGTCTGCCTGACCGCACGCAAGCCCGAGGCCCTCGATGAGGCCGTCGCCAGTCTCGGCGGCGCCGAGCACGCGATCGCGGTGGCCGGCAAGGCGGACGACCCCGAGCACCGCGAGGACGCCGTACGGCGCACCATCGAGACGTTCGGCAGCCTCGACCTGCTCGTCAACAACGCCGGCATCAACCCCGTCCTCTCGAGCCTGGTCGACCTCGACCTCGGCGCCGCGCGCAAGATCGTCGAGGTCAACGCGCTCGGGGCCCTCGCCTGGGTCCAGTCCGCGCACCGCGCGTGGATGGCCGAGCACGGCGGCTCGATCGTCAACATCTCCTCGGTCTCGGGCGTCAAGCCGGCCCCGGGCATCGCGATGTACGGCGCCTCCAAGGCGATGCTGATCAGCCTCACCGAGTCCCTCGCCGTGGAGCTCGGCCCCACGGTCCGGGTCAACGCGGTGGCCCCCGCGGTCGTGAAGACGCAGTTCGCCGGGCCGCTGTACGAGGGTCGGGAGGACGAGGTCGCGAGCACCTACCCGCTCAAGCGGCTCGGCCTCCCCGAGGACGTGGCCGGCGCGGTCGCGTTCCTGCTCTCCGACGAGGCCTCCTGGGTCACCGGCCAGACCCTCACCCTGGACGGCGGCCTGACGCTCACCGGCGGGGTGTGATGACCGACCAGCTCAACGGCAAGGGCGTCGTCGTCACCGGCGCCGGTCGCGGCATCGGACGCGCCCTCGCGACCCGGCTCGCCGCGGAGGGCGCCCGGGTCGTCGTCAACGACCTCGACCCGGCCACCGCCCAGGCCGTCGCCGACGACATCGGCGGCACCCCGGCCCCGGGCGACGCCTCCTCCGCAGATGGGGTCGCGGCACTCATCGACGCGGCCACCGAGGCGCTCGGGCGCATCGACGTCTACTGCGCGAACGCCGGCATCGACGGCGCGGGCAGCCTCGGTGGCGTCGACAGCCTGCAGACCCCGGACGAGCACTGGCAGCGCATCCTCGACGTCAACGTCATGGCCCACGTCCGTGCGGCCCGCATCCTGGTGCCGCGCTGGCTGGAGACGGGCGGTGGCCGCTTCGTCGTCACCGCCTCGGCAGCCGGGCTGCTGACGATGATCGGCAGCGCGCCGTACTCCGTGACCAAGCACGCCTCGGTGGCCTTCGCCGAGTGGCTCTCGGTCAGCTACGGCCACCGCGGCATCGTGGTACAGGCCATCTGCCCCCAAGGCGTGCGCACCCAGATGCTCGAGGACGCGGGCCCGTTGCAGGACCTGCTCTCCCGCGACGACGCGCTCGAGCCCGAGCAGGTCGCCGACGCGTGGATCGCGTCCCTCGCGGACGACCGGTTCCTCGTGCTCCCGCACCCGGAGGTCGCCGGCTACTACGCCGCACGCGCGACCGACACCGACCGCTGGCTGGCCGGCATGCGCCGCCTCCAGCACAAGCTCGACGAGAGCGGACTCCTGTCATGACCGAGCTGCAGACGACCGACGTCCCCGGCCTCGACCTCACCGCCTTTCGCACCTGGTACGACGCGCAGCGGCCCGGCGACATCGCCGGCGAGCTCAGCGCACGGCTGATCGCGGGCGGCCGGTCCAACCTCACCTACGAGGTCACCGACGGCGCCGGCTGGTGGATCGTGCGGCGCCCCCCGCTCGGCCACGTGCAGGCGACCGCCCACGACATGGGCCGGGAGTACACCGCGATGTCCGCGCTCCGCGACACCGACGTCCCGGTGCCCACGACGTACGCGCACTGCAGCGACCCGGACGTGCTCGGCGCGCCGTTCTACGTGATGGAGCGGGTGATCGGCACCGCGTACCGGTCGGCCCAGGAGCTCCGGGAGCTCGGCGCGGAGCGCACCGCGAGCATCGCCCGCGAGATGGTCGACGTGCTCGCCCGGCTGCACACCGTCCACCCCGCAGCGGTCGGACTCGGCGAGTTCGGGCGGCCGGCGGGCTTCCTCGAGCGTCAGGTCCGGCGCTGGGGCCAGCAGCTCGAGGGCTCCAAGACGCAGGACCGCCCCGGCGCCGACGAGCTGCACCGCCGGCTCACCGCGCGCGTGCCGGAGGACTCCGACGAAGGGGACGCGTGGGCCGGGATCGTGCACGGCGACTACCGCCTCGACAACCTGCTGACCGGAGCCGACGACCACATCAAGGCCGTCGTCGACTGGGAGATGGCCACGCTCGGCGACGTCCGCACCGACCTCGCGCTGCTGCTCGTCTACGACCGGCTGGCCGAGCTCCCGGCCGCCGGCCTGGTCTCCGACGTGAGCACGGCGCCCGGCTACCCGACCGGCGAGGAGCACCTCGCGCGGTACGCCGAGACCCGTGGCCGCGACCTCGGTGACATGGGATTCCATCTCGGACTCGCCTACTTCAAGCTCGCCGTGATCCTCGAGGGCATCAACTTCCGGTTCCTCCAGGGCAAGACCGTCGGCGAGGGATTCGACCAGATCGGCGCGGGGTTCGACCCGCTCATCACCGCGGGGCTGGATGCCCTCGGAGAGGACTGACATGGACTTCGCACACGACGAGAAGACCGCCGAGCTGATCGAGCGGCTCGAGACCTTCATGGCGGAGCGGATCGTGCCCTCCGCGCCTGTCTTCCACGAGCAGCTCGGCCAGCTCCCGGACCGCTGGGCATGGTCGGAGGCTCCGGTGCTCCAGGAGCTGCAGGCCGAGGCCCGTCAGCTCGGGCTGTGGAACCTCTTCCTCCCCCACGAGCACGCGGACTCCCCCGGGCTCACCAACCTCCAGTACGCCCCGCTCGCCGAGATCACCGGCCGCTGCGGCCACCTCGCGCCGGCGGCCCTCAACTGCGCGGCCCCCGACACCGGCAACATGGAGGTGCTCTCGCTCTTCGGCAACGACGAGCAGAAGGAGCGTTGGCTCCAACCGCTGCTGAAGGGCGAGATCCGCTCGGCGTTCGCGATGACCGAGCCGGACGTCGCGTCCTCCGACGCGACCAACATCGAGACCCGCATCGAGCGCGACGGCGACGAGTACGTCATCAACGGCCGCAAGTGGTGGATCACCGGCGCGATGAACCCGCACGCCGAGATCTTCATCGTGATGGGCAAGACCGACCCGTCCGCCTCCCGGCACCGCCAGCAGAGCATGGTGCTGGTGCCCCGCGACACCCCCGGCGTCATCATCAAGCGCGGCATGGAGGTCTTCGGGTACGACGACCACGAGCACGGCGGCCACGCCGAGCTGGAGTTCCGCGACGTACGCGTCCCGGTGGCCAACCTGATCGGTGAGGAGGGCACCGGG
Source organism: Nocardia sp. 149-1B (assembly GCF_057747975.1). Taxonomy (NCBI): domain Bacteria; kingdom Bacillati; phylum Actinomycetota; class Actinomycetes; order Mycobacteriales; family Nocardiaceae; genus Nocardia; species Nocardia sp. 149-1B. Next base: position 713,351 of record NZ_CM173233.1, on the reverse strand, counting down.
TTCGCGATCGCCCAGGCCCGGCTGGGTCCCGGCCGCATCCACCACTGCATGCGCGCGATCGGCATCGCGGAGACCGCGATCGAGCTGATGTGCCAGCGGGCCTCCTCCCGGGTGGCGTTCGGCCGGCCGCTGGCCGACCAGGGCGTGGTCCGCGGCTGGATCGCGGAGTCGCGCGTCAAGCTCGAGCAGCTGCGGTTGCTGGTGCTCAAGACCGCCTGGTTGATGGACACCGTCGGCAACCGCGGCGCGCACACCGAGATCCAGGCGATCAAGATCGCCACCCCCGAGACCGTGCAGTGGATCCTCGACAGGGCCATCCAGGTGCACGGCGGCGGCGGGCTCTCGCAGGACTTCCCGCTGGCCTACGCGTTCGCCCAGGTGCGCACGCTGCGCTTCGCGGACGGCCCCGACGAGGTGCACAAGAGCTCGCTGGCCAAGGCCGAGATCGCTCGCTGGAAGGCCTGAACCCGGATGGACCTCAGCCTCAGCGACGAGCAGCAGGCGTTCCGCGACCTGGCACGCGACTTCCTCGACCGCGAGGCGGTCCCGCACCGCACGGCCTGGGACCGCGCCGAGTCCGTCGACACCGCGATCATCCCCAAGATGGCCGAGATCGGGTTCTTCGGCCTCACGATCCCCGAGGAGTACGGCGGGCTCGGCGGTGACTACGTCACCTACGTGCTCGGCATGGAGGAGCTCGGCCGCGCCGACTCCGCGCTGCGCGGCATCGTGTCGGTCTCCAACGGGCTGGTCGGGAAGTCGATCCTGGGCTTCGGGAGCGAGGAGCAGAAGCAGCGCTGGCTGCCCGGCATCGCGGACGCCAGCATCCTCGGGTGCTTCGGGCTCACCGAGCCCGACACCGGGTCCGACGCGGGCAACCTCACCAGCCGGGCTCGGCGCGACGGCGATGACTGGGTGATCAGCGGCCAGAAGCTGTTCATCACCAACGGCACCTGGGCCCACGTCGCGCTGGTGTTCGCGCGCACGGGCGGCCCGGGACCGAAGGGTGTCAGCGCGTTCCTGGTGCCCACGGACACCCCCGGCTTCGAGGCGCGGGAGATCAAGGGCAAGCTCGGGCTACGCGGGCAGGCCACCGCCGAGCTGTTCCTCTCCGAGGTCCGCGTCCGCGCCGACGCGCTGCTCGGCGAGGAGGGCCAGGGGTTCCGGATCGCGATGACCACGCTCGACAAGGGCCGCGTCTCGGTCGCGGCCGGCTGCGTCGGCATCGTGCAGGGCTGCCTCGAGTCCGCCCGCGACTACGCCACCAGCCGCACCCAGTTCGGCCGGCCGCTCGCGTCCTTCCAGCTCGTGCAGGAGCTGATCTCCGACCTCTCGGTCGACGCCGACGCGGCACGGCTGCTGGTGTGGCGCTGCGCCGACCTGATCGACCGCGGCGAGCCCTTCGGCACCGCCGCCTCCAAGGCCAAGCTGTTCGCCTCCGAGGCCGCCGTACGCGCCGCCAACAACGCGATCCAGGTCTACGGCGGCGCCGGGTACGTCGACGAGCACCCGGTCGAGAAGTACCTGCGCGACGCCCGCGTCATGACCCTCTACGAGGGCACCAGCCAGATCCAGAAGCTGCTCATCGGCCGTGCCGAGACCGGCATCAGCGCCTTCGTCTGACCCACCCACGCCAGGCTCCAGGAGAGACATGCCCCTCGACCCCCAGATCGCCGCCCTGCTGCAGTTCCTCGCCTCGGCCGAGTCCGCACCGATGTCCGAGAGCGGGCCGGAGGAGGCCCGGCGAGGCCTGCGCACGCTGTCGGTCGACCTGCGCGACCCGGCCGCCGTGCCCGACGTACGCGCCGTCGAGGACACCACGGTGCCCGGCGCGGAGGGCGACCTGCCCGCGCGCGTCTATCGGCCCGCGCTCGAGGGTCCGCTGCCCACGATCGTGCTGCTCCACGGGGGCGGGTTCGTGATCGGGGACCTCGACACCCACGACCTGTTCGCCCGCGCTCTCGCCAACGGCTGCGCGGCCGTCGTGGTGTCCGTTGCCTATCGGCTCGCACCCGAGCACCCCTTCCCCGCCGCGCCCGACGACGCGCTGGCAGCGACGCGGTACGTCGCGGAGCATCTCGCCGACCTCGGCGGTGACGACCGGGTCGCGGTCGCCGGGGACAGCGCCGGCGGCAACCTCTCCGCGGTCGTCGCGCAGGCCTTCCGCGACGAGGGTCGGCCGCTCGCCGGCCAGCTGCTGGTCTACCCGGTCACCGACATGGCGGGCGACTACCCGTCGCACTCCGAGAACGCCGAGGGCTACTTCCTCGACGCGGCCAGCATGGCGTGGTTCCAGCAGCAGTACACCGGCCGGCGCACCGATCTGAGCGAGCCGCGGCTCAGCCCGCTGCGCGGCGACCTGAGCGGCCTCGCCCCCGCCGTCGTGGTGGTGGCGGAGTTCGACCCGCTGCGCGACGACGGGCTCGCGTACGCCGAGGCGCTCGCCGCTGCCGGCGTACCCGTCGACGTGCGGACGTTCCCCGGTCTCATCCACGGGTTCGTCGACATGGGCCGCCACTCTGCCGCGGCGCAGCAGGCGCTGGACGAGACCTGCGCGCTGTTCCGGACGGTGCTGCACGGCTGAGCAGCGTCGGTCAGCCCCGGACGGTGCCGATCGCGGCACCGATCACCAGCGCCAGGACGAGACCCAGCCCGCCGGTCAGCCCGGGCCGGCGCCCAGGCTTCGGCGGCAGCAGGCCGCACGGCCCGCCGAAGAGCAGGAACGCCACGATCCCGACCGGCGCGGCCAGCAGGAACAGCCAGAACCACGCCCAGCGGGTCGCCCGCCACGGTGGCGCGCCGCCGACGATCAGCATCAGCGTCGCGAGCCAGATGCCGACGACCACGAGGCTGCTCCAGCTGGGGAGACGCCACCCCAGGAGCTCCGCGTCGGACTCGAGGCGCCGCCAGTGCGATCGGGTCTCGACCTCGACCCCGGCGTCGACGCTGCGCAGATCCTCACCGACGTCGCGCACGACGGGGAGCCCGTCGACCTGATCCGCCCGCAGCGGGTGCTGCTCGACGACCTCCGCGACCCGCCACCCGGAGCGGGTGTGCCAGTAGACGTCGACGGTCGCCCTGCCCCGGAAGTCCCCCGTGAAGCCCTGCGACACGATGACGTGGTCGACCTTCCCGTCGGCCACGGCGACGCGCAGCTCGTCGTAGCTCGAGGTCCGCTCGCCGGCGACGAGGCCGACGACGACGAGGCCCAGACAGGCGACGATCAGCGACCATCCGACGGCGCGCGCCGCCCAGGTCGATCTCGACCGTGTGGGCGCGTCAGCGCTGATGGACTCCACGACCGACCCCCGAGTGCCCACCCGGCCACCGTATCCCCATTCGTCCGCTGCATCCCTCAGACCACCCGCGCCTCGTCCGTCAGGGTCGTCACGCCCTCGCTGGCCAGGTGCACGGACCTCTCCGCGAGGTCCATGCGAATCAGCTGGCGGGCGAGCTCGATCAGCTGCGTCGGCATGTCGACGGCGAGGAGGGACATCTGGACGTTGTCCTGCCCGGGCGGGGGGTCCAGCCAGGCCACCATCTTGTGCCGTTCGGCCCGCACCGTGGTGGTCGGCTGCAGGTCGAACCGGATCGCGGGGACCCACGGGTTCGACCGGTCGGTGCCGACGTGCGTGATCTCCTCCCACGGAACCTCGGCGTCGCAGGAGAAGCCGTGGTAGGTCAGCGCTCGCGGGGTCAGGACGACCTCTCGGCCGCGGGTGAGCAGGCCACGCACGCAGTCGGGGACGAGCAGCAGGGGCAGTGGCAGGAGCAGCCACATCAGGACGCGGCCGGCGACCGACTCGACGACGCACAGGCCGCCACCGAACAGCATCGCCATACCCACGGAGGTGCACAGCAGGCCCAGCGGTCGGTGGGGCCGGAGGCCGATCCGGATCTCGACGCCGTCGGGGCCCCAGATCTCCCAGACCCGCTCGCCGAGGCGCCGGCGCCCGAACAGGCTGAGACGAAGGCTCGCGGCCAGCAGCACGAAGGAGCCACCACCCAGCACGCTGCCCCAGGCGCCGACGCGGAGACCGGCGACGACGAGTGCGAGGCCTCCGACGATGCTGACGAGTACGAGCAGCTGGATGCCGACGGCGTCGTGCGCCTCTCGGCCGATGAAGCGGGGATCGATCCTCATCGAGCGTCCCGGTGGTCGGCCGGCTGCGGGGACGCGAGCGCCTCGGCGGCGTAGTCGAGCAGCTCCTCGCCCGGCTCTGGCTCCTCATGTCGATCACCGGACTCATAGGCCTGGTCCACCCACTTGTTCCCATAGTGGGACCCCAACGCGCCGCCGATCAGGGTGGCTCCGCCGACGGCGACCGCCCCGACCAGCGTCCCCGGGCCAGGGACGAAGCTGCCGACGCCCGCTCCAGCGCCCGCGGCAGTGAGCGACCCGAGGAGCAGGCCGCCACCCTGCGACGCCACTGCCTGCTCCGTCGACTCCCCGTCCTGGATGTCGGCGTAGACGCCATATCCGGCGAGCGCGCCGCTGAGCAGTCCGAGGCCGCCGCGCAGCTCGCCCGGGAGCCTGGGGTGCTGGGCGGCGTCGCGCAGCCCCTCCGCGGCATGTCGGGTCGTGATCCGCTCGTCGGCGAGCTTCTCGAGGAGAGCCCGGTCGCCGGGCCGGCCGAAGCGCTCGACGGCCCGGGAGAGGTCATCGATCTGGCTGTCGAGCCGCGTCACCTCGGACTCGAAGAACTCCGCCTGTCCGGCCATGATCCGAGAGGCCTTCAACAGCAGCGCCTGCTCCGCCGTGGTCATGATCAGGTCCGCGGTCAGCGTCAGCAGGGTGCTCGACTCCGCCTCGACGAAGGCAGCGGCCCGGTCGAGGGCGGCGTACCAGCCCCGCCGGTGCGACTCCGCGTCCGCGAGCGCGGCATCCCACACCTCGCGGAACCGGATGGCCTCGGCGAGGTCGAGCTGCCAGACGTCGGCGGGCCAGCCGATCGTCGTGCCTGCGACGCTCAGACCGCCGGCCGCGGCGGCCGTCCGGACCGCCGCCATACCTTCCTGGGCGAGTCCCAGGGTCTCGCCGAGGGACTCGACCTCGGTCGCGGCGGCACGCGCCCGGTCAGCGAGTCCGTCGCCGGCGCTCACGAGGGCGCCGGCCCGCTCGCCGAAGGCGTCGGCGGCGGCGCCGCGCCAGGTGCCGCCGAGCAGGGACCGTTGTCCGGCGGTGCGGTCCGCCAGCTCCTCGGCCCGGGCGGCGAGCACGCTCCGGAGGTAGTCGGCCAGGGCCTGGAACGCGGCCGGCTCCCCCGGGATCTCGGTCTCGATCACGCCGGCCATCAGCGCCCCACCTCGACGTAGCGCAGTGCCTGCTCGGTGTCGGTGGCCTCGATGTCGGCCGAGGCGACCCGCAGGCCCAACCCCAGCACCTTCGCCTCCGCGACCAGGCGGGCGGCGGTCTCCGCGAGCGCGGCCATGAGCACGGCGACGGGCCCCGTCGCCTCCCCGTAGTCACCGGACGGCACCGTTGCTCCCGCCGCGTCCAGGCCGGCGGCCGCCGAGGCGACCTCGACCTCGGCCAGGTGCATCGCGCCGTAGTCACAGGCCAAGCCGCCGGATGGATCGACCAACATGACAACCTCCCCCGAGCGAGTCGTTGTCCGGTCATCCTCCCCCGGTCGCGGCACCTCGGAAACTGGCTCTCCACAGGCCATGTCGAGAACGCCGGTCCGGCTCCGTCCCAGGGGTGTGCCACCACAATGGCGGCACCGAACCGAGGAGAGATCAACATGGCGAAGTACCTGCTGCTCAAGCACTACCGCGGCGAGAAGACCCTCGACTGCGCCCCGATGGACCAGTGGACGCCCGAGGAGGTCGAGGCGCACATCGCGTTCATGGGACACGTCGCCGACCAGCTGCGCGACCGCGGCGAGTTCGTCGACGCCCAGGCGCTGTCGCCCGACGGGATGTGGGTGCGCTTCGACGGGGAGGGCAAGCCCCCGGTCACCGACGGGCCGTTCGCCGAGACCAAGGACCTGATCGCCGGGTGGATGATCATCGACGTCGACTCGGTCGACCGGGCCCAGGAGGCCGCGGCGTACCTCTCCTCGGCGCCTGGCCCGGGGGGCGAGCCGATCCGGGAGTGGATCGAGGTGCGGCCGTTCCTGGACCACCCGCAGACCATCACCGAGTGAGCCGACCTCTCGTGGAGGAGCTGGTCCGGGAGCTGGTGCCCCAGGTCCTCGGCGTCCTCGTCCGTCGCGGAGCCGACTTCGCGACGGCCGAGGACGCCGTCCAGGAGGCGCTGGTCGAGGCGGTACGCCGGTGGCCCGGCGCCCCACCGGAGGACCCGAAGGCGTGGCTGGTCACGGTCGCGTGGCGCAAGGTGGTGGACGCGAGCCGCTCGGAGTCCGCCCGCCGGTCCCGGGAGGAGCGGGTGCACGACCAACCAGCGCCTGGCCCGGCAGAGGAGCAGGACGACACCCTGCTGCTGCTGTTCCTGTGCTGCCACCCGGCACTGACGCCGTCGTCCGCGGTCGCCCTCACCCTGCGGGCGGTCGGCGGGCTCACCACCCGGCAGATCGCCGAGGCCTATCTCGTGCCGGAGGCCACGATGGCCCAGCGGATCAGCCGGGCCAAGCGCACGGTGGCCGAGGCCGGGGTGGGCGCTCCCGGCGACCTGCGACGGGTGCTGACCGTGCTGTACCTGATCTTCAACGAGGGCTACTCCGGCGACGTCGACCTGGCTGCGGAGGCCATCCGCCTGACCCGGATGCTCACCCGGGCCAGCGCTTCTACTGAGGTGCGAGCTCGCGAGCCTCGAAGTGCGGAGCCGGAGGTCGCCGGGCTGCTCGCCCTGATGCTGCTGCACCAGGCCCGCCGCCCGGCCCGCTGGGACGAGCACGGCGCCCTGGTGCCGCTCGCGGAGCAGGACCGCAGCCGCTGGGACACCACGCTGATCGCGGAGGGCGTCGCGATCCTGCAGGCCGCGCTCGCCGTGGACCGCCTCGGTGAGTACCAAGCCCAGGCGGCGATCGCGGCGCTGCACTGCGACGCCCGTTCGGCCGAGGAGACCGACTGGCCGCAGGTCCTGGAGTGGTACGACGAGCTGCTGGCCCTCACCGACTCACCGGTCGTCGCGCTCAACCGGGCGGTCGCCGTCGGCGAGGTCGACGGCCCGCTGGCCGGACTCCGGGCACTGGACTCCCTGCCCGCGGACCTCCCGCGGCGTACCGCGGTCGAGGCGTGGCTGCACGAGCGCGCCGGTGACCGCGCGACCGCCCACGACCTCTATGCGCGGGCGGCGGCCGCGGCGAGCAACGCCGCCGAGCGCGACCACCTCACCCGGCAGGCGGCTCGGCTCCGCGACGCGTGACCAGCACCCGGAAGCCCTTGACGCTGGCGACCCGCTCAGTCGGCCAGCCCTGCTCGCCCAGCCAGCGCTGGAGCGAGTCCGCACCCAGGTTCTTCCCGACCACCATCACCGCGCGCCCGCCGGGCGCGAGTCGCGGCAGCCAGGTGAGCAGCAGCTCGTGCAGCGCCTGCTTGCCGATCCGGATCGGGGGGTTCGACCAGATCTCGTCGTACGTCGCATCCACCGGGACGGCGTCCGGGGTCGTGGCCGAGAACCGGCCGGACAGGCCGAGCGCCGCGGCGTTCTCCCGGGCCAGCAGCAGCGCCCGCTCGTTGACGTCGACCGCGGTCACGACCGCGTCCGGGACCACGGCCGCGATCGCCAGCCCGATCACGCCGTACCCGCAGCCGAGGTCGAGGACCCGTCCCGGCGCCGGAGGCTGGGTCTCGCGGAAGAGCACCGCGGTCGCGTGGTCGAGGTGGCCGCGGCTGAAGACACCCGAGCCGCTGACCAGCGACAGCTCGCGTCCCCACACCTCGCAGGTGAACCGCTCGCGCTCGAACGGCACCGACGGGTCGGCACTGAAGTAGTGGTCCTCAGGCATCGCTGGTCCGCTTGGCCCGGGTCTGCTCGGCACGCGCCGACAGCTCGTCGTCGGGCGGGTAGGCGACCTCCTCGAGCGTGAGCCCGTGGGCGTGCACCACCATCACCGCGGGGTCCCGCGTCTCGGCGCGCAGGATGTCACCGGCCCAGGCGGCCGGCCGACGGCCCTCGCCGACGGCGATCAGGCAGCCCACCAGCGCGCGGACCATGCTGTGGCAGAACGCGTCGGCACGCACGGTCCCGACGAGCACGCCGGCCGGATCGCGCTGCCAGCCCAGGTCGAGCAGGGTGCGGATCGTCGTCGCGCCCTCGCGCTGCTTGCAGAACGAGGCGAAGTCGTGGCGGCCCACCAGCAGCGCCGACGCGGCGTTCATCGCCTCGATGTCGAGAGGCCGCGGCCACGCCAGCACGTGGGCCCGGGTGAGCGGGTCGACCGTCTCCGGCGCGTCCGCGATCCGGTAGGCGTAGCGCCGCCACAGCGCACCGAACCGGGCGTCGAACCCCTCGGGCGCCCGGCACGCACGGCGGATCCGGACGTCCGCGGACAGCCGCCCGTTGAGCCGGCGTACGAGCCGGTCGAGCTCGTCGTCGTCGACCTCCGCGGGCAGGTCGGCGTGCACCACCTGTCCTCGCGCGTGCACCCCGGCGTCGGTGCGGCCCGCGCAGACCACGTCGACCGCCGGCACCCGCAGCACGGTCGCCAGCGCGGCACTCAGCTCACCCTGCACGGTCCGCAGTCCCGGCTGGGCCGCCCAGCCATGGAAGTCGGTGCCGTCGTAGGCCAGGTCGAGGCGGATGCGCACGACCAGCAATCCTATTGCCCCGTCCCCTTACGCTCATCCACGTGAGCACCCCTGCCATCGTGCTGATCGGGCCTGAGCACCCCGACGAGCTCCTCGGAGGCTTCGCCCGCTACCAGCACGAGTACGACGTGCGCCTGGTCCGGTCCTGCCGGGAGGCGCTCGAGGCCACCCACGACGTCCTCTCCGGCGGCGCCACCGTGGCGTTGTACGTCTCCGAGTCCGCCGTACCCGACGCCGAGACCGTGCTGCACGCCTTCCACAAGCTGCGCGAGAAGGTCCCGACCGCGCGGCGGGTCATCGCGGCCCACTGGGACCGGTTCCTCGCCGACGGGCCCGGTCTGCGCGCCGGCATGGCGGCCGGCAAGTACGACGCCTACCTCTTGATGCCCCGCGGGGTCCGCGACGAGGAGTTCCACAACGCGATCACCGACCTGCTCTCCGACTGGGGATCCACCGTCCCCGACCCGGAGGTCGTCTCGGTCAAGATCGTCTCCCCGACCCGCGACGCGCTGACTCTGGGGATCCGCGACTTCCTGGACCGGATGGGCATGCCGAGCCGGGTCTACCCGCCCGACTCCGACGGCGGCCGCTACGTCCTCGACCTGTGGGACCAGGAGCCGGCGTACCCCCTCGTCTGCGCGCTCAACCGGCCGGTCATCCACGCGACGTCCGTTCGCGACGTCGCGATCAGCATCTACGGCGCCCCGACGGAGATCGACCTCGACCACGTCGTCGACGTGGCCGTCGTCGGCGGCGGTCCGGCGGGCCTCGCGGCCGCCGTGTACGCCGCCTCCGAGGGTCTCTCGACGGTGATCCTCGAGGCCGAGGCGATCGGCGGTCAGGCCGGCACCAGCTCGATGATCCGCAACTACCTGGGCTTCCCGCGCGGCATCTCCGGCATGCGGCTGGCGCAGCGGGCGCGCAACCAGGCGCTGCGGTTCGGGGCCCGGTTCTACACCGGCCAGTCCGTCGACGAGCTCCGGCCCGGGCAGGACGGCGACCCCCACGTGCTGTGCACCGACAGCGGCGAGGTGCGGGCCCGCTCGGTGGTGATCGCCAGCGGCGTCGCCTACCGCAAGCTGCGGGTCGATCCGCTCGAGGAGCTGGTCGGGATGGGCGTCTACTACGGCGCCGCGATGACGGCGGCCCGCGAGATGGAGGGCCAGGACGTCTACGTCGTCGGCGGCGGCAACTCCGCCGGGCAGGCGGCGATGCACCTCGCGCGATTCGCCCGATCCGTGACGATCCTGGTCCGCCGGCCCTCCCTGGCCGAGACGATGTCGTCGTACCTGATCAGTGAGATCGAGTACAGCTCGCGGGTTTCGGTGCGCACCTGCGCCGCGGTGGTCGACGGCGGCGGCGACGGCCGGCTCGAGTGGCTGTGCCTCGAGGACACCCGCACCGGTGAACGCGAGCGCGTGTCGGCGTACGGCCTGTTCCTGCTGCTCGGCGCCGAGCCGCACTGCGACTGGATCCACGCCTCGGTCGCGCGCGACGAGCGCGGCTTCGTGCTCACCGGTCGCGACGTGCCGCGCGAGCACTGGCGCGACGGCCTGCCGCCGGCCGAGCTCGCGACGACCGTGCCCGGCGTGTTCTGCGCCGGCGACGTGCGCGCCGGCTCGATGAAGCGCGTCGCCTCCGCCAGCGGCGAGGGTGCCTCCGTCGTCCCGCTCGTCCACGCCTACCTGGCGCCCGAGGCTCCCTGACCCAGCCCGCGCCGGCTCCTCACGAGGATGAAGAGGAGCAGCGCGGCCATCACCGAAGCCCCGACCCACATCGCGTGCTGCCACCCGTCGATGAAGGCCTCCTCGGCAGCCCGGACCAGCGCCCCGGCCGCTCGCCCTGGCTGCCCGACACCGCCACCGCGTTGGCCAGGCCGGCGCGTGCGGAGTCGGCCGCGTCCGGCGAGATGCCATCGAGCCGGGCGTCGATCGAGCTCCGGTAGCCGGCGGAGAGCACGGCGCCCAGGAGCGCGACACCCAGGGCAGTGCCGAGCTCCCGCGTCACGTCGTTGAGCGCGGAGGCGAGACCCTGACGCTCCCGTGGCAGCGCGCTCGTGATCGCCTCGGTCGAGGGTGTCATCGAGAGGCCCATGCCCAGGCCCATGCAGAGCATCCCGGGCAGTACGGCGAGGTAGCCGCCGTCCACCGAGACCAGGCGCGCCATCAGGACCAGGCCCACGCCGCCGAGCAGGACGCCGGACGCCATCGTCGAGCGACGGCCGACGCGGGCGGCGACCTTCGGCGCGAGGCCGGAGGCGAGCATCATCAGCAGGGCCATCGGCATCATCGCCAGGGTCGCCCGCAACGCCGTCCACCCGAGCACGAGCTGGAGGAACGGGAAGAGCACGACGAAGATCCCGGCCTGCACGCCGAACACCGACAGCAGCGAGACCGACCCGCTGGCGAGGTCGCGCCGGGCGAAGAGGCGTACGTCGAGCAGCGGCTCGACGTGGTGCAGCTCCCACCTGACGAAGGCAGCCGCCGCGACGAGGCCGACGGCGAGCGCCGCCAGGGTCGCGGGCCGCGCCCATCCCTGCACCGGTCCCTCGTGGAGCGCGAAGACCACGCCCACCACCGCGAGGACCGAGGAGACCGCCCCGACCGTGTCGAAGGAGTGCTCGCCGAGCGACCGTGAGTTCGGCACCGACCGCACCACCATCGCGGCGGCCACCAGGACGAGCACGACGGGCAGGACGAAGAGCCAGCGCCAGGTCGCGACGTCCACCAGCAGCGCCGAGAGGTACATGCCGAGGATGCCCCCGCCGCCGGCGACGGCGGTCCAGACCCCGATCCCCTTGGCGCGCTCGTCCTCGGGGAAGGTCGAGGTGATCACCGCCAGCGTGACCGGCATGATCATCGCAGCCCCGATGCCGGCCAGGAGACGAGACGCGAGCATGACCTCTGCGGTCGTCGCCAGCCCGGCCGCGACGTTCGCCGCACCGAACAGCACCAGTCCCATCAGCAGCACGGGCTTGCGTCCGCGCCGGTCACCGAGGGCGCCCATCGGCAGCAGGAGCGCGGCCAGGCTGATCGTGTAGAGGTTGATGAACCACAAGACCTCGCCCTGGGAGGCGTCGAACTCGACGGCGAGCTGCGGCTGGGCGACGTTGAGGCCGGTCACCGACGCGATGACGGCCATCAGGGCCACGCAGACGGCGATCAGGATCGCTCGGCGTCGGATCGGGTCGTCGACGGTCGGAGCGGGCTCGCCGACGGTGGCGGCACTGGAATGGTTCACGGAGGTCTCCCTTCGGGTGGTGCGGTCAGTGGCGGCGGGTAGCCCGGACGACGACGTCGGCGATCGAGACCTCTCGGCCACCGGGGCCGGCAAGCGAGCGGTGGGGCTCCTGGGCCGTCTCGATGCGCCACAGCGACGGGTCGAGGCGCGCGGTGACGTCCTCAGCGCGGACCGAGGCGGCAGCCGGCGGCGCCGTACCGTCCTGCCCGTCGTCGTGCCCGTGGTCGTGCGGGCCGCTGTGCTCGTGCAGGTGGCCGACGATGAGCAGCGTGCCGCGGGGTGCCACCCACGAGGCGAGGCGCTCGTAGAACTCCAGCTGCGGAGCGGCTGGATGCGCGTAGTGCGTGGTGACGAGGTCGTACCGCTCGCCGGGTTCCCAGCGCGAGAGGTCGGCCAGGACCCACTGCACACGACCGGCGACCCCAGATCCGGCCGCTCGGTGCTCGGCACGGGCGAGTGCCTCGGCAGCGACGTCCGCGCCGGTCACCTGCCAGCCCTGCGTGGCGAGCCAGATCGCCTCGGCGCCGGCTCCGCAACCCGCATCGAGAGCAGTCCCGGGCGTGAGGCCGGCGGTCTCGCGGACCAGGTGGGGGTTCGGCTCGCCCCCGGCCATGGCGAGGGCCCGGTCACCCGACCAGATCCGGTCCCAGTACTCCTGGTCGAACGAGTGCGTCATGGTGCATCCCTCCTGCGCCGCCGACGGTCGACGGCTCCTCGATGGTCGCCAGACCCACTCCGATTCGCAAACGTTGTTGCCAAATGGCAAGGTAGAGGGATGGACGACACCGACCGCACCCTCGACGCCGTCGGACCCCGGCTCAAGCGTCTCCGCCAGGGTCGCGACATCACGCTCGCCGACCTCGCCGACGAGACGGGCATCTCGACCAGCACGCTCTCCCGCCTCGAGGCGGGGCTCCGACGTCCCACGCTCGAGCAGCTGCTGCCGCTGGCTCGCGCCTACGGCGTCACCCTCGACGAGCTCGTCGACGCGCCGCCGACCGGCGACCCACGCGTCAACCTGCGGCCGATCGCGACCGGCGACGGCCGCACGATCCTGCCCCTGAGCCGCCGGCCCGGCGGCATCCAGGCCTACAAGTTCATCCTGCCGGCCGGTCGCGACGACGACGAGCCCGACCTGCGCACCCACGAGGGCTACGACTGGGCGTTCGTCCTCAACGGCCACCTCCGGCTCGTGCTCGGAGAGCATGACCTCGTGCTCCGGCCCGGTGAGGCGGCGGAGTTCGACACCCGCACACCTCACTGGTTCGGCGCCACGAGCTCAGGTCCCGTGGAGTTCCTCAGCCTCGTCGGCAAGCAGGGCGAGCGCGCCCATCTCCGGGCCGCGCCACGGCGCCGGCTGCAGAGCTGACGCTCTCAGAGCTCGTGGCGGTACGGCGGGTTCGCACCCGGCCGTGACACGGTGACGGCCGCGGCCCGGGCGGCGTGGCCGAGGACCTCGGTGATCACCTCCGGGTCCAGGTCGCGGAGCTGTTCGCGCCGGGCGGCGCCCAGCAGGCCGCGCTCCCACAGCGCATCGATCACTGCGGCGCCGAACGTGTCCCCGGCGCCGATGGTGTCGGCCACCTCGACGGGCAGCGACGTGACCTCGACCACCCCGGCGTCGTTGACCCAGGTCGCGCCGTCGCCGCCCCGGGTCACGACCACGGCCGCCGGGCCCAGCGCGAGCAGCGTCCGGGCGGCCGCCTCGATCGGGAGCGCCGGGTACAGCGCGGCCAGGTCCTCGTCGGACGCCTTCACGACGTCGGAGGCAGCCACCATCCGCTCCACCAGCGCGACCAGCTCCGGCCCGGTGCCGGTGATCGCGGGCCGGGCGTTGACGTCGTAGCTGATCGTGGCGCTCGCCCGCAACCGCTCGACCAGGGCCAGCACCTCGTCGGCACCCGGCTCGAGAACGGCGCCCAGCGAGCACGTGTGGACCACGAGCGGTGCGGGTTCGTCGACGAGCGCAGGGATGCGCCACTCGAGGTCGAACTCGTACGACGCGGCGCCGTCCGCTCCGATGGTCGCAGCCGCGGTGGCGGTGCGCGTGAGCACGTGCGGGTCGCCGGCCAGCTCGACCCCCGCGGCGGCCACGTGGTCGGCCAGCACCCGGCCGCGCTCGTCGTCGGCCCACGCGGTCACGAACCGCACGCGCCGGCCCAGGCGCGCCAGCGCCACCGCGACGTTGGCGGCGCTGCCCCCGGCGTACTCCGTGGTGCGGCCGCCCGCCCCGTGCACGATGTCGACCAGCGACTCCCCCACCACGAGCACGGTCTCGACGTTCTCCATGGGGAAGTCTCTACCATGCGGGCATGCAGGTGCATCCGCTGGACCCCGGCTCATCGGTCGCGCCGTACGAGCAGCTGCGCGCCCAGGTCGCCTCGCGGGCCGCCTCGGGCGACCTGCCGGCCGGCACCCGGCTGCCGACGGTGCGGGCGCTGGCCGCCGAGCTGGGCCTCGCGGTCAACACGGTCGCCCGCGCCTACCGCGAGCTCGAGTCCGACGGCGTGATCACCACCGAGGGTCGCCGTGGCACCTTCGTCGCCGCCACCGCCGCGGGCCGGTCCACGGAGGCCGCGGAGGCCGCGGAGGCGTACGCCGCCACCGCCCGCCGGCTCGGCCTCACCCTCCCCGAGGCCGTCCACCTCCTCGAGAACACCTGGAAATGACGTTGACCCGCCCGAAAGTTTCGGGCGGGTCAACGTGTCAGACGTTCAGGCTCAGGCCTTGTCGTCCTCGGTGCTCTCCTCGGCGGGTGCCTCGGCAGCGGCCTCGTCCTCGACGGGCTCGGCCTCGGCGACCACGCTCTCCTCCGGCGACGCCTCGTCGGTCAGCTCGGTGGGAGCCTCCTCGACGCTCGCGTCCTCGGAGACGGTCTCCTCGACCGGCGCCTCCTCGGCCGGAGCCGGGGCAGCAGCGGCCGGGGCGGCCTTCTTCTTGGTGCTCGCCGGCTTCGGCTTGTAGGCCTCGGTCACGAGCTCGATGACGGCCATCGGGGCGTTGTCGCCCTTGCGGGGGCCGATCTTCGTGATCCGGGTGTAGCCACCCGGACGCTCGGAGAAGGTCGGCGCGATCTCGGTGAAGAGGGTGTGCACGACCGACTTGTCGCGGATGGTCTTGAGGACCTCGCGACGGTTGTGCAGGTCGCCCTTCTTCGCCTTGGTGATCAGCTTCTCCGCGTGCGGACGCAGCGCGCGCGCCCGCGACTCGGTCGTGGTGATCCGGCCGTGCTCGAAGAGCTGGGTGGCCAGGTTCGCCAGGATCAGGCGCTGGTGGGAGGGGCTGCCGCCGAGGCGGGGACCCTTGGTGGGCTTGGGCATTGCTCTCTTCTCATCTCTCCGGCCGTGTCAGGTACCGGGGTAGACGTCCGACCGGATGGCCGGACGATTTCGATCAGTACTGCTCGTCCTCGACGAAGGCGTCGTCGTCGTCATCGCCGTAGGCCGCGAGCGCGGCGTGCGGGTCGAAGCCGGGCGCGCTGTCCTTGAGGGACAGGCCCATCTCGACCAGCTTGGCCTTGACCTCGTCGATCGACTTCGCACCGAAGTTGCGGATGTCGAGCAGGTCCTGCTCCGAGCGGCTGATGAGCTCACCCACGGTGTGGATGCCCTCGCGCTTGAGGCAGTTGTAGGAGCGGACGGTCAGCTGCAGGTCCTCGACCGGGAGGGCGAGGTCGGCGGCCAGCTGCTCGTCGACCGGCGACGGGCCGATGTCGATGCCCTCGGCCTCGAC
This sequence comes from Nocardia sp. 149-1B, assembly GCF_057747975.1. Taxonomy (NCBI): domain Bacteria; kingdom Bacillati; phylum Actinomycetota; class Actinomycetes; order Mycobacteriales; family Nocardiaceae; genus Nocardia; species Nocardia sp. 149-1B. The sequence continues at coordinate 697,664 of NZ_CM173233.1, read as the reverse complement.
GTTCAGCTCACGGGCCAGGCCGAAGAGCTCGACCAGGGTCTTGCCGGCCGAGGCGATCGCGTCGCGGGGACGGATCGACGGCTTGGTCTCGACGTCGATGACGAGCTTGTCGAAGTCGGTGCGCTGCTCGACACGGGTGGCCTCGACCTTGTAGGTCACCTTCAGCACAGGGCTGTAGATCGAGTCGACCGGCATCCGGCCGATCTCGTTGTCGGCGCCCTTGTTCTGGACGGCGGAGACGTAGCCACGACCGCGCTCGACGACCAGCTCCATCTCCAGCTTGCCCTTGTCGGACAGCGTGGCGATCTTGAGGTCGGGGTTGTGCACCTCGACGCCGGCCGGGGGCGCGATGTCGGCGGCGGTCACGTCACCGGCACCCGACTTGCGCAGGTACATGGTGACCGGCTCGTCGTGCTCGGAGGAGACCACGAGGCCCTTGAGGTTGAGGATGACCTCGGTGACGTCCTCCTTGACCCCCTCGATGGTCGAGAACTCGTGGAGGACGTTGTCGATCTTGATGCTCGTCACCGAGGCACCGGGGATCGAGCTGAGGAGCGTACGGCGGAGCGAGTTGCCGAGCGTGTAGCCGAAGCCGGGCTCCAGGGGCTCGATCACGAACCTCGAGCGGAACTCGTCGACGGACTCTTCCGACAGGGTGGGGCGCTGTGCGATGAGCACTGGTTCTTTCCTTTCCGGACCTACCCGCTATTTGACAGGTCCGAATGTGCTGGCGACGGAAGGATGGTCGGCCCCTGCCCCTCCGCGAGGAGGGACAGGAGCCGGGTGTCACTACTTCTTGGAGTAGTACTCGACGATGAGCTGCTCCTGGACCGGGATGTCGATCTGGGCCCGGACGGGGAGCTGGTGGACCAGGATCCGCATCCGCGTCGGGATCGCCTCGAGCCACGCCGGCACCACGCGCTCGCCGTGGGTCTCACGGGCGACGATGAACGGCGTCATCTCCAGGGACTTCTCCCGCACGTCGATGACGTCGTGGGCCGTGACCTGGAACGAGGGGATGTCGACCTTCTTGCCGTTCACCTTGAAGTGACCGTGCGTCACGAGCTGGCGCGCGTGGCGACGGGTCCGGGCGAAGCCGGCACGGTAGACGACGTTGTCGAGGCGGCACTCCAGCAGCTGGAGCAGGTTGTCGCCGGTCTTGCCGGATCGACGCGAGGCCTCGGTGTAGTAGTTGTGGAACTGCTTCTCGAGGACGCCGTAGGTGAAGCGAGCCTTCTGCTTCTCACGAAGCTGGAGGAGGTACTCGCTCTCCTTGATGCGGCCGCGGCCGTGCTGGCCGGGGGGGTACGGGCGACGCTCGTACGCCGAGTCGCCGCCGACGAGGTCGACACCGAGGCGGCGCGACTTCTTGGTCATGGGGCCGGTGTAACGGGCCATAGCTACAAGTCTCCTGTTCTCGGGTCGGTCAGACGCGGCGGCGCTTGGGCGGGCGGCAGCCGTTGTGGGGCGCGGGCGTGACGTCCTGGATGGTGCCGACCTCGAGGCCGATCGCACCCAGCGAACGGATCGCCGTCTCGCGGCCCGAACCCGGGCCCTTCACGAAGACGTCGATCTTCTTCATGCCGTGCTCCATCGCCCGACGACCGGCAGCCTCGGCTGCCATCTGCGCGGCGAACGGGGTCGACTTGCGCGAGCCCTTGAAGCCGACGGTGCCGGCCGAGGCCCACGAGATCACCGCACCGGTCGGGTCGGTGATCGTGACGATCGTGTTGTTGAACGTGCTCTTGATGTGGGCCTCGCCCACGGCGACGTTCTTCTTCTCCTTGCGACGCACCTTCTTGGCGCCGGCCGCAGTGCGGCTCTTGGGAGGCATGCAGTTATCTCCTGAAGTAGCTGGTCTGGATGATCAGAGACCGAAGTGGCTCGCCCGCGGGCGAGACGTCACTTGGCCTTCTTCTTGCCGGCAACCGTGCGCTTGGGACCCTTGCGGGTGCGCGCGTTGGTCTTGGTGCGCTGACCGCGGACCGGGAGGCCCTGGCGGTGGCGGCGCCCCTGGTAGCTGCCGATCTCGATCTTGCGGCGGATGTCTGCCTGGACCTCGCGACGGAGGTCACCCTCGATCTTGAAGTTGGCTTCGATCTCGTCGCGGAGCTTGACCAGCTCTTCGTCGCCCAGCTGGTGGACGCGCAGGTCGGGGTTGACCCCGGTGGCCTGCAGGACCTGCTGGGAGCGGGTACGGCCGATGCCGTAGATGTAGGTGAGTGCGATCTCGATGCGCTTGTCGCGCGGGAGGTCCACACCAACGAGGCGTGCCATGTGGCGGTGTCCTTCTGTTGTTCGCAGCGGTTTCGGTCGTGTCGCGTCCTGTCCCTCGTTGGACGGGCTCCGGCCTGCTGCTCCGGAGGTGGTTCGCACCGTCCTGGGACGGGCTAGCGATCACGTTGTGGTGTTCAGTTTTCTAGCGGGCTATCGATCCACTGGAGGGGATTTCGATGCGCCCGTCCCGACCTCGCAAGCTCGGTCGGGGGGCTTACTCAATCTGCGGCTGAGACGCCATGTGCGACTTCGTCGCACACGATTTCAGCCTTGGCGCTGCTTGTGGCGCGGGTTCTCACAGATGACCATGACGCGGCCGTGGCGACGGATCACCTTGCACTTGTCACAGATCGCCTTGACGCTGGGCTTGACCTTCACGAGGGAGGTCCTTTCTCGGCTGGCTACTTGTAGCGGTAGACGATCCGACCTCGCGTGAGGTCGTACGGCGAGAGCTCCACCACCACGCGGTCCTCAGGGAGGATCCGGATGTAGTGCTGACGCATCTTGCCGCTGATGTGGGCGAGAACCTTGTGGCCGTTGCTCAGCTCCACGCGGAACATCGCGTTCGGGAGGGCCTCCACGACGGTGCCCTCGATCTCGATCACGCCTTCTTTCTTCGGCATGTCCTCCACAATCTGTTGGATCTGTGTCTACCGTTGCTGCACCGCGACCGGCGTTCTTTCCGGTCTCGGGTGACCCGGGAACCTCCCCCGCCCGCGGGCGGGAGTGGACCTCGTGCAGCCGCTCATGGACCTCATCCCAGGCACGCGACCGAGCCACTCAGCAGAGTGATTCGGTGCGATCCGGGCAGCCGCGAGGCACCACGAAACAGACCCACGTTGGGCCGACACACCAGTTTAGCGGCTAGCGCCCAGCAATCACCAATCGGCCAGGAGTCGCAGCGTCTCCTCGCGGGCCGGGCTCGCGGCGGGCTCGGTGCCGGTCCAGGCTCCGGCGACCGGGTGCACCATGACCTCGTCGACGGCGTACGTCGCCGCGAGCTCCTCGATGCGGGCGCGGGCTCGTTCGGGGGCTTCGATCACCCAGCGCTGCGCCATCGACTCGACCAGGTCGAGGTGGGCGGGCGGGAGCTCGACCTTCTCGGCCTCCTCGACCGAGAGCTGGGGTGCCAGCTCGCCGCCGGTGCGCAGGGCGACCATCGCGAGCAGCTGCGGGAGCGCGAGGCGCCTCGCCTCCTCGGCGGTGTCGGCGACGACGGCGTTGACGGTGAGGAACGTCCGAGGCTCGGCGAGCTCGGGCGAGGGCTGGAAACGCGAGCGGTAGAGCGCGAGCGCCTCGGCGGTGCCGCTGCCCGAGAAGTGGTGGGCGAAGACGTAGGGCATCCCCTTCTCCGCGGCGAGGCGTGCGGAGTAGTCGGAGGAGCCGAGCAGCCAGATCGTGGGCACCGACCGCGCGGCCGGCGTCGCCTTGAGGGGATAGGTGCGGCCCTGGATGCCGAGACCTACGCCCTCCGGCTCCATCATCGCCAGCACGTTGTCGACGTACTCGGGGAACCGGGTGACTGCCTCGTCGCTCACTCCCCCGGCGCCGTGGCGCAGGGCGTAGCTGGTGACGGGGTCGCTGCCGGGGGCACGACCGATGCCGAGGTCGATGCGGCCGGGGAACGCCGCTTCGAGCAGCGCGAACTGCTCGGCGACCACGAGCGGTGCGTGGTTGGGCAGCATCACCCCGCCCGACCCGACGCGCAGCCGGGAGGTGGCGCCGGCCACGAGCCCGATCAGGACCGGCGGGTTGGTGGCCGCGACCGCCGGCATGTTGTGGTGCTCGGCGAGCCAGTAGCGGCGGTAGCCCAGGTCGTCGGCGACCCGGGCCAGCGAGAGCGTGGCCGCGAGCGCGTCCCCGGTGGTCTGGTCGCTCCGCACGGGCACCAGGTCGAGCACGGACAGGGCGGTACGACGGTCGCTCACCCCAGTGCCAACCGGACTGACGGCCGATCCATTCCGACGTCGGTGCGCGTCAGTCGTCGCCCATCGAGATGGTCCGCTTGTCGATCTCGTCCTGGGTCATCCGGGACGAGACCGCCAGGCTGACGACCGCGGTCACGGCCAGGGTCCCGACGATCACCACCAGTGACAGCCAGATCGGGATGTCGGGCGCCCATCCGATGTGCTCACCGCCGTTGACGAACGGCAGCTCGTTCTCGTGCATCGCGTGCAGCACGAGCTTCACCCCGATGAACCCGAGCAGGATCGCCAGGCCGTACGAGAGGTAGATGAGCCGCTGGAGCAGGCCCCCGATGAGGAAGTAGAGCTGGCGCAGGCCCATCAACGCGAACACGTTGGCGGTGAACACCAGGTAGGGGTCGCGGGTGAGGCCGTAGATGGCCGGGATCGAGTCGAGCGCGAACAGCAGGTCGGTGGTGCCCAGGGTCAGCACGACCAGGAACATCGGCGTGATCAGCCGCTTGCCGTTCTGCAAGGTCAGCAGCTTGGTGCCGTTCCACTCGCTGGTCGCCGGGAGGTGCCTCTCGGCGAAACGCACGAGCCGGTTCTCCTCGTACTCCTCCTCGTCGTCGTCGTTGGACCCCTGCTTGGCGAGCTTGACCGCCGTCCACAGCAGGAACGCCCCGAAGAGGTAGAACACCCAGCTGAACTCGTTGATGGCCGCGGCGCCCACGATGATGAAGATCGCGCGCATCACCAGCGCCAGCACGATGCCGATCATCAGCGCCGTCTGCTGGTACTGCCTCGGCACCGAGAAGTTGGCCATGATGATGATGAAGATGAACAGGTTGTCGATCGAGAGCGAGTACTCGGTCAACCAGCCGGCGAAGAACTCCGGGCCGGGGTGCGGGGACAGCTCGTGCGGCTCCGCGAAGAACCACAGCGCGAGCCCGAAGACCACCGCGAGACCGATGAAGAACACCAGGTGCCGGGTGACCTCGGGCATCGTCGGCTCATGGGGGCGGCGCGCGATGATGACGAGGTCGACGAACAGGGCGCCGACCGTGACGACGATCGTGATCGCCCACACGAGCGGCGAAGCGACCGAGTCGCCCATGATGGAACTCATCAGTGGTTCTCCTCCGGAGTGGCCCAGGGTGCCGACGTACGGCGTACGCGGGCGTGGTCATGTCTCCGGAGGTCTCTTCCGCTCGGGTCACGAGCCGATGGCACCGGGTCCGGGCGCGAGCCCGGGCCGTCCTGACGACACCACCGTGATGGGAATACTCCCCTCCTGGCGCGACCATCCTGTCACGCGGGCACGGCACCTGGCGAACCGGCGTCGGCGGACTGGGCTCAGCGCCCGCCGAACGGAACGCCGAGGGCGGTGAGCTGGGCTTCGCCGCCGTCGATCGCGGTCAGCACCCACGTCCCCTGCGGGGTGATCGTGAAGGTGTGCTCGAAGTGCGCGGCCCAGCTGCCGTCGTCGGTGACCACGGTCCAGTCGTCCTCGAGGACCGAGCTCTCCTTGGTGCCGAGCGTGATCATCGGCTCGACCGCCAGGGCCAACCCCTCGACCAGGCGCGGGCCCTTGCCCGGACGGCCGTGGTTGGGCACGTCCGGGGGCTGGTGCATCTGGGACCCGATCCCGTGGCCGGTGTAGTCCTCGACGATCCCGTAGCGGCCCTGGCCGCGCACGAAGTGCTCCACCGCGTGGGAGATGTCGGTGACGCGGCCACCCAGGCGCGCGGCCGCGATGCCCCGCCACATGGCCTCTTCGGTGACGCGCATCAGCTCGGTGACCTCGTCGGGGACCGCGCCGACCGCGACGGTGATCGCCGCGTCGCCGTGCCAGCCCCGCCCGGAATCATCAGCGACGATCGCTCCACAGTCGATGGAGACCACGTCGCCCTCGGCGATCACCCGGCCGCCCGGGATGCCGTGCACGACCTCGTCGTTGATCGAGGTGCAGATCGTCGCCGGGAAGCCGTGGTAGCCCAGGAACGACGGCACAGCCCCCGAGGAGCGGATGCTGTCCTCGGCGATCGCGTCGAGGTCCTTGGTCGACATCCCGGCCCGCACGCTGCCGCGCAGCAGCTCGAGGGTCCTGCCGACCACGAGGCCGGCCTTGCGCATGCCGTCAATCTGGTCGGGCGTCTTGATCTCGATGCCGCGGTCGAGGAACCCCATCAGCGTGAGGTCATGACTCAGGGATGATGTCCAGCGACTCGAAGATCCGCGTGGTCACGTCGGAGACCTCACCCATGCCGTCGATCTCCACGACGATGCCGCGCTGCTTGTAGACCTCGATCAGCGGCTCGGTCTGCTCGAGGTAGACGTCTTGGCGTCGCCGGATGACGTCCTCGGTGTCGTCGGCACGCCCCTCGACCTGCGCCCGCTGGAGCAGCCGGCTGACGATCTCGTCCTGGTCGACGGTGAGGCACACGACGGCGTCGAGCTGGTGCCCGGTGAACCGGATCATCCCGTCGAGCTCCTCGACCTGGGAGACCGTCCGCGGGTAGCCGTCGAGCAGGAAGCCGTTGGCGGCGTCCGGCTCGTCGATCCGGTTGCGGACCATCCGGTTCGTGACCTCGTCGGGGACGTAGTCGCCTGCGTCCATGTAGCGCTTGGCCTCGATGCCGAGAGGGGTGCCCTCGGAGACGTTCGCGCGGAAGATGTCGCCCGTCGAGATCGCAGGGATCTTGAAGTGCTCGGCGATGAACTTCGCTTGGGTGCCCTTGCCGGCCCCGGGGGGGCCCATGATGATCAGTCGCATGTCAGGGGCATTGTCGCAGGGACGGGCACCTCAGCGCAGTCGTTGGTGATCCATCGCATATCAGCGCAGGAACCCTTCGTAGTTGCGCTGCTGGAGCTGGCTCTCGATCTGCTTCACGGTGTCGAGCGCGACGCCCACCATGATCAGGATGCTGGTGCCACCGAACGGGAAGTTCTGGTTGGCCCCGATCACCGCGAACGCGATCAGCGGGATCAGCGCGATCAGCCCCAGGTAGAGCGCACCGGGCAAGGTGATGCGCGAGAGCACGTAGGACAGGTAGTCCTCGGTCGGCTTGCCGGCCCGGATGCCGGGGATGAAGCCGCCGTACTTCTTCATGTTGTCGGCCACTTCTTCGGGGTTGAAGGTGATCGACACGTAGAAGTAGGTGAAGAACACGATCAGCAAGAAGAACGCGATCATGTAGAGCGGGTGATCGCCCTTGACCAGGTAGTTGCTGATGAAGTTGGCCCACGGCGAGTCGGTGTTGGGGTTGAACGACACCAGCATCGCCGGCAGGTACAGCAAGGACGAGGCGAAGATGACCGGGATGACACCGGCCTGGTTGACCTTCAGCGGGATGTAGGTCGAGCTGCCGCCGAACATCTTGCGGCCGACCATGCGACGGGCGTACTGCACCGGGATCCGGCGCTGCGCCTGCTCGACGAAGATGACCGCGGCGATGATCACGAAGCCGATCAAGATCACGATCCCGAAGACCCACGGGCCCTTCGACTGCTGGACACCCCACAGCGAGGACGGGAACCCGGCGACGACCTGCGTGAAGATCAGCAGCGACATGCCGTTGCCGATGCCGTGCTCGGTGATGAGCTCGCCGAGCCACATGATCACCGCGGTGCCGGCCGTCATCGTGACGACCATGACGAGGAACGTCCCCGTCCCGTTGTCGTGCAGCAGCGGGTAGGTGTCCGGATCACACCCTTGGAGGAGGTTGCCGGACCGCGCGAGCGCCACGATCCCCGTCGCCTGGAGGACCGCGAGGCCCAGCGTCAGGTAGCGGGTGTACTGGGTGATCTTGGTCTGGCCGGACTGGCCTTCCTTCTTCAGCGCCTCGAGCCGCGGGATCACCACGACGAGCAGCTGCAAGATGATGCTCGCGGTGATGTACGGCATGATGCCGAGCGCGAAGATCGTGATCTTCAGCAGCGCCCCGCCCGAGAACATGTTGACCATGCTGTAGAGGTCGGCATTGGCACCGTTGTTGGCGATGTCGATGCAGGCCTTGACGTTGCCGACATCGACGCCCGGGCTCGGGACCTGGGACCCGAGCCGGAAGATCGTCATGATCAGCAGGACGAACAGCAGCTTGCGCCGTAGGTCCGGGGTCCGGAAAGCGTTCGCGAACGCGCTCAGCACGAGATCCTCTTTCTCCAAGCGTGAAGCGGTCCCTGCGACTCGACCGCAAGGACCCGTGGAAGCCTAACAGGCGCCGGTGACGCCCCCGAAAGCGCGACGGGCGCGGCCGGTCCTGCCAGGGGCAGGACCGCCGCGCCCAACGCGCTGAAACGGGTCACCCGTCGGTCACACCAACGTGGTGGTGCCGCCGGCGGCCTCGATCTTCTCCTTGGCGGAGCCGGAGAACGCGTTCGCGCTCACCTGGACCGCCACCGACAGCTCGCCCTGGCCGAGAACCTTGACCGGCAGGCTGTCGCGAACGGCGCCCTTGGCAACCAGGTCGTCAACCGTCACGACGCCACCCTCGGGGAAGAGCTCGCCCAGGCGGTCGAGGTTGACGACCTGGAACTCCACCTTGTTGGGGTTCTTGAAGCCCTTGAGCTTCGGGAGCCGCATGTGGATGGGCATCTGCCCACCCTCGAAGGCGGACGGGACCTGGTAGCGGGCCTTGGTGCCCTTGGTACCGCGGCCCGAGGTCTTGCCCTTCGAGCCCTCACCGCGACCGACGCGGGTCTTGGCGGTCTTGGCGCCCTTGGCAGGGCGCAGGTTGTGCAGCTTGAGCGTCATGTCACTCGACCTCCTCGACCGTCACGAGGTGACGGACGGTGTTGACCATGCCGCGGATCTCCGGGCGGTCCTCCTTCACCACGACGTCGCCGATGCGCTTGAGACCGAGCGTGCGCAGGGTCTCCCGCTGGTTGGCCTTGACGCCGACGATGCCCTTCTTCTGCTGGACCTTGAGCTGTGCCATCAGGCCGACACCTCCTGGGAGACCCCCGCGGGGACCTCGGCACGGGCCTTCAGCAGAGCGGCCGGAGCGACCTGCTCGACGGGGAGACCACGACGAGCGGCCACCGCCTCGGGCTGCTCGAGCATCTTCAGCGCCGCCACCGTCGCGTGGACGATGTTGATCTGGTTGGACGAGCCGAGCGACTTGCTCAGCACGTCGTGGATGCCGGCGCACTCCAGGACCGCGCGCACCGGGCCGCCGGCGATGACACCGGTACCAGGGGCGGCGGGACGCAGGAGGACGACACCGGCGGCCTTCTCACCCTGGACGGGGTGAGGGATCGTGCCCTGGATGCGCGGGACGCGGAAGAAGGCCTTCTTGGCCTCTTCGACACCCTTCGCGATCGCCGCGGGAACTTCCTTGGCCTTGCCGTAGCCGACGCCGACCAGACCATCGCCGTCGCCCACGATCACGAGGGCGGTGAAGCTGAAGCGACGACCACCCTTCACGACCTTGGCGACACGGTTGATCGCAACGACGCGCTCGATGTAGGCGGTCTTGTCAGCACCCTGGCCGCGACGGTCGTCGCGTCCACCACGGCGCTCGCCACCGCGCTGACTGCGCTGGGCTCCGCTCATGAGACTTTCCTCTTCTCTTTCAAGCTTGCAATTCCGGGGGTCCACGGGGGTGTCCCCCGTGAAGTTGCGATCAGAAGGTCAGGCCGCCCTCGCGGGCGCCGTCGGCCAGGGCCGCGACGCGACCGTGGTACTTGTTGCCGGCACGGTCGAAGACGACGCCGTCGACACCAGCGGACTTCGCCCGCTCGGCGACGAGCTCTCCGACCTTCTTGGCCTTGGCAGTCTTGTCACCCGCGAAGCCACGCAGGTCCGACTCCATGGTGGAGGCCGACGCCAGCGTCTTGCCGGCCAGGTCGTCGACGACCTGGACGGTGATGTGCTTCGAGGAGCGGGTGACGACGAGACGCGGGCGCTCCGGAGTGCCGGAGACCTTCTTGCGACCCCGGACCTGGCGACGCAGGCGCGACTTGGTCCGCGCAGCGGTGTGCTTGTTGTTGGACAGCGAGATCGCCATGGTTACTTACCGGCCTTTCCGACCTTGCGGCGGATCTGCTCGCCGGCGTAACGGACGCCCTTGCCCTTGTACGGCTCGGGCTTGCGCAGCTTGCGGATGTTGGCCGCGACCTCGCCGACGAGCTGCTTGTCGATGCCCTGCACGCCGAGGCGCGTGGGGCCGTCGACGGTGAAGGTGATGCCCTCGGGCGCGTTGAACGTGATGGGGTGGGAGTACCCGAGCTGGAACTCCAGCTGGGTCGGGCTCTTGGACAGGACGCGGTAACCGACGCCCACGATCTCGAGCCGCTTCTCGTAGCCCTCGGTCACACCCACGACCATGTTGTTGACCAGGGTGCGGGTGAGGCCGTGGAGGGCCCGGCTCTGACGCTCGTCGTCAGGGCGCTTGACGTCGAGGACGCCGTCACCCTGCTCGACGATGATGGGTGCGGCCACGGTGTGGGACAGGGTGCCCTTGGGTCCCTTGACGGTCACGTGTGCGCCGTCGATGGCGACGTCGACACCCGACGGGACCGCGACGGGGAGCTTGCCAATACGCGACATGCTTCTAGATCTCCTTCTCGGTCTCGTCGTTACCAGACGTAGGCGAGGACTTCCCCACCCACGCCCTTCTGGTTGGCCTGGCGGTCTGTCAGCAGGCCCTGGCTGGTCGAGATGATCGCGACACCGAGGCCGCCGAGCACCTTCGGGAGGCCCGTGTGCTTGGCGTACACGCGCAGACCGGGCTTGCTGATCCGGCGGACGCCCGCGATCGAGCGCTCCCGGTTGCGGCCGTACTTGAGCGTGATGGTCAGCGTCTTGCCGACCTCGCCCTCGGCCGGCTCGGTGACGTCGTAGGAGGTGATGTACCCCTCCTGCTTGAGGATGTCGGCGACACCCTGCTTGAGCTTGCTGTACGGCATGGAGACCGCATCGTGGTACGCCTGGTTGGCGTTGCGCAGACGCGTGAGCATGTCTGCGATCGGGTCAGTCATCGTCATTGCGGTTTGTTCTCTCTCTTCTGCGGTTTCGCGCCTCTCGCGGAGACGCGACCTTCAGCGGTTGTGGAGGGTGGTTGTCACCAGCTGGACTTGGTCACGCCCGGCAGCTCGCCCCGGTGCGCCATCTCCCGGAGGCAGATGCGGCACAGGCCGAACTTGCGGTAGACGGCCTTCGGCCGGCCGCAGCGCTGGCAACGGGTGTAGCCCCGCACCGCGAACTTCGGCTTGCGAGCGGCCTTGACCTTCAGAGCGGTCTTCGCCATGTCAGTTCTCCTTGAACGGGAAGCCGAGCTGCTTCAGCAGCGCGCGACCCTGCTCGTCATTGGTGGCGGTGGTGACGACCGTGATGTCCATACCGCGCGAGCGGTCGATCCGGTCCTGGTCGATCTCGTGGAACATGACCTGCTCGGTGAGACCGAAGGTGTAGTTGCCGCGGCCGTCGAACTGGCCGGGGTTGAGGCCCCGGAAGTCACGGATACGCGGGAGCGCGAGCGACAGGAGGCGGTCGAGGAACTCCCACATCCGGTCACCGCGCAGCGTCGTGTGGGCGCCGATCGGCATGCCCTCACGCAGCTTGAACTGGGCGATCGACTTGCGGGCCTTGGTGACCAACGGCTTCTGACCGGTGATCGCGGTGAGGTCCTTGACAGCACCCTCGATCAGCTTCGAGTCGCGAGCCGCCTCGCCGACACCCATGTTGACCACGATCTTGGTCAGGCCGGGCACCTGCATGACGTTCTTGATGTCGAACTCGGAGCGCAGCGCGGGAAGGATCTCCTCGCGGTAGCGCGTCTGGAGACGAGGGGCGACCTTTGCGGAGGCCGTCGTCTGCGACTGCTCAGATTCGGTCTGGGTCATCAGATTTCCTTGCCGGTCTTGCGCGAGATGCGGACGCTGCGCTCCGCCTTGTACGTCGAGCCGTCCGGGCGGCGCTTGGTGACCTCGTCGCGACGGAAGCCCACCCGGGTCACGCCGTCGCCGTCGACGAGCATCACGTTGGAGACGTGGATCGGGGCCTCGGCGGTGATGATGCCACCGGTGGTCCCGGCGCGGCCGCCCTGGTTGACGACCTTGGTGTGCCGCTTGACGCGGTTGACACCCTCGACGATCACCCGCTGCTCCTCGCGGAGCACCTGGATGACCTTGCCCTCGGCGCCCTTGTCCTTGCCGGCGATCACCTTGACGGTGTCGCCCTTCTTGATGTTCAGACTCTTCGGCATGACTCAGAGCACCTCCGGTGCGAGCGAGATGATCTTCATGAACTTCTTCTCGCGCAGCTCGCGACCCACCGGGCCGAAGATGCGCGTGCCTCGGGGCTCACCGTCGTTCTTGAGGATGACGGCGGCGTTCTCGTCGAAGCGGATGTACGAACCGTCGGGACGGCGACGCTCCTTCACGGTGCGCACGACAACAGCCTTGACGACGTCACCCTTCTTCACGTTGCCACCGGGGATCGCATCCTTCACGGTGGCGACGATGACGTCGCCGATACCGGCGTAGCGCCGACCCGAGCCGCCGAGAACACGGATGCAGAGGATCTCCTTCGCACCGGTGTTGTCGGCGACCTTGAGTCGCGACTCCTGCTGGATCATCAGTTTCTCCTGGTTGTCGAGCTGGTTCTCAACGCTTCACGAGCGTGAGCCTGGCCGAACTTCATTGGGGTTGGCCCGCCGGGAAGGCGAGGTGTCACTTGGCCTTTTCGAGGATCTCGACGACGCGCCAGCGCTTGGTGGCCGACAGCGGGCGGGTCTCCATGAGGAGCACGCGGTCGCCAACGCCGCACTCGTTGTTCTCGTCGTGCGCCTTGTACTTGCTGGTCCGGCGCATGACCTTGCCGTACATGGCGTGCTTGACGCGGTCCTCGACGGACACGACCACGGTCTTGTCCATCTTGTCGCTGACGACCAGGCCCTCGCGGACCTTGCGGGCGTTCCGCGCCGCAGTCTGCTCGCTCATGCGTCACCATCCTCGTTGCTGTCCTGGCCCGGGGCCGTGCGGATGCCGAGCTCGCGCTCGCGCACCACGGTGTAGATCCGGGCGATGTCCTTCTTGACCGTGCGGAGCCGGCCGTGGCTCTCCAGCTGGCCGGTGGCCGCCTGGAAACGGAGGTTGAAGAGCTCCTCCTTGGCCTCGCGGAGCTTGGCCTCGAGGTCGACGGCGTTCAGCTCGTCGAGCTCGTGAGCAGTCGTAGCCATCAGAATTCACCTGCTTCGCGGGAGATGAACCGGCACTTCATCGGGAGCTTGTGCATCGCGCGGCGCATGGCCTCGCGAGCAGTCGCCTCGTCGACGCCGGAGAGTTCGAACATGACCCGACCGGGCTTCACATTGGCGATCCACCACTCGGGGGAACCCTTACCGGAACCCATGCGGGTCTCGGCGGGCTTCTTGGTCAGCGGGCGGTCGGGGTAGATGTTGATCCACACCTTGCCGCCACGCTTGATGTGACGCGTCATGGCGATACGAGCGGACTCGATCTGCCGGTTGGTCACGTAGGCGGACTCGATCGCCTGGATGCCGAAGTCGCCGAAGGCCAGACGGGTGCCGCCCTTGGCCGCACCGGTCCGCTTCGGGTGGTGCTGCTTGCGGTGCTTGACACGACGGGGCATCAACATGGCTCAGCCCTCCTTCGGGGTGTCAGCGGCCGGAGCCGGAGTGGCGGCCTCCGCCGGAGCGGCGGCCGGAGCGGCGTCGCGGTCCGAGCGAGCCGGGCGGTCGCCGCGCGAGCCACGGCTCGGACGCTCGCCACCACGCTCGTTGCCGCGGGTCGGGCGGCCACCGCGACCGGGGACCCCGGCGCGGGCGGCGGCCTGGGCCTGGCGCTCGGCACGGGTGCCGGCGACCTCGCCCTTGTAGATCCAGACCTTCACACCGATGCGGCCGAAGGTCGTCTTGGCCTCGTAGAAGCCGTAGTCGATGTCGGCGCGCAGGGTGTGCAGCGGAACGCGGCCCTCGCGGTAGAACTCGGTGCGCGACATCTCGGCGCCGTTGAGGCGGCCGGAGCACTGGATCCGGATGCCCTTGGCACCCGAGCGCATCGTGGTCTGCATGGCCTTGCGCATGGCGCGACGGAACTGCACGCGACCGGAGAGCTGCTCGGCGACACCCTGGGCGACCAGCTGGGCGTCCATCTCGGGGTTCTTGACCTCGAGGATGTTCAGCTGGACCTGCTTGCCGGTGAGCTTCTCGAGCTCGCCGCGGATGCGGTCGGCCTCGGCGCCGCGGCGACCGATCACGATGCCCGGACGCGCGGTGTGGATGTCCACCCGCACGCGGTCACGGGTGCGCTCGATCTCCACCTTGGCGATGCCGGCCCGCTCCATGCCCTTGGAGAGCAGCTTGCGGATGGCGACGTCCTCGCCGACGTACGACTTGTAGAGCTTGTCGGCGTACCAACGGCTCTTGTGGTCGGTCGAGATGCCGAGGCGGAAGCCGTTCGGGTTGATCTTCTGGCCCATCAGGCACTCTTCCTCTTCTTCAGGGACGCCTTCTTCTCTGCCACCACGTCGGCCGGCTGGACGACGAGCGTGATGTGGCTGGTGCGCTTGTTGATGCGGGTCGCACGACCCTGCGCACGCGGACGCCACCGCTTCATCGTCGGGCCCTCGTCGACCTGCGCCACGGAGACCACCAGCGCGCCGCGGTCGAGACCCTCAGTGGTCTCGGCGTTGGCGACGGCGCTCTCGAGCACCTTGTAGACGGTCTCGGAGGCGGCCTGCGGTGCGAACTGCAGCAGCGACAGGGCGTCGTCCACGGGCAGGCCGCGGACCATGTCGACGACTCGACGGGCCTTCATCGGCGTGATCCGCACGTAGCGGGCGCTCGCGAAGGCTCCGGGCTGGTCGCCGAGCAGCGACTCGCGGCGGGCGCTGCTGCGCCTGCGCTCGGTGGTGCTCATCGGCGTCGTCCCTTCCGGTCTTCCTTGACGTGCCCGCGGTAGGTGCGGGTGGGAGCGAACTCCCCGAGCTTGTGGCCGACCATGGCGTCGGTCACGAAGACCGGCACGTGCTTGCGACCGTCGTGCACGGCGATCGTGTGACCGATCATGTCCGGCACGATCATCGACCGGCGCGACCAGGTCTTGATGACGTTGTGAGAGCCCTTGGCGTTCTCGGCGTCCACCTTCTTCTGCAGGTGGTCGTCGACGAAGGGGCCCTTCTTCAGGCTGCGAGGCATGTCTCTATTTCCCTATCAGCGCTTGTTCTTGCCGGTCTTGCGACGTCGGATGATCTGGGAGTCGCTGGCCTTGCGCTTGCGCGTGCGGCCCTCGGGCTTGCCCCAGGGGGACACCGGGTGACGACCACCCGAGGTCTTGCCCTCGCCACCACCGTGCGGGTGGTCGACCGGGTTCATCACGACACCACGAACGGTCGGGCGCTTGCCCTTCCAACGCATCCGGCCGGCCTTGCCCCAGTTGATGTTCGACTGCTCGGCGTTGCCGACCTCGCCGACCGTGGCGCGGCAGCGCACGTCGACGAAGCGCATCTCGCCCGAGGGCAGACGCAGCGTCGCGCGGGAGCCCTCGCGGGCGACCAGCTGGGCGCTGTTTCCGGCCGAGCGGGCGATCTTCGCACCGCCGCCGGGCCGCAGCTCGACGCAGTGGATGGTCGTACCGACCGGGATGTTGCGCAGCGGCAGGTTGTTGCCGGGCTTGATGTCGGCGTTGGGACCCGACTCGATGCGCGTGCCCTGCGACAGGTCCTTCGGCGCGATGATGTAGCGCTTCTCGCCGTCGACGTAGTGCAGCAGCGCGATGCGCGCGGTGCGGTTCGGGTCGTACTCGATGTGCGCGACCTTGGCCGGGACACCGTCCTTGTCGTAGCGACGGAAGTCGATCAGACGGTAGGCGCGCTTGTGACCGCCACCCTGGTGCCGGGTGGTGATCCGGCCCTGGTTGTTGCGGCCGCCCTTCTTGGGCAGCGGACGCGTCAGCGACTTCTCCGGAGTGGTCCGGGTGATCTCGACGAAGTCGGCGACCGACGAGCCGCGACGGCCCGGGGTAGTCGGCTTGTACTTGCGGATAGCCATGTGTCTAGTCCTCGTATCCAGGGGCCCGGTCAGGAGACCGGACCTCCGAAGATGTCGATGCGGTCGCCCTCGGCGAGGCTGACGATCGCGCGCTTGGTGTCCTTGCGCTTGCCGAGCCCGTTGCGGGTGCGACGCGTCTTGCCCGGACGGTTGATCGTGTTGACGGAGGTCACCTTGACGTTGAACACCTTCTCGACCGCGATCTTGATCTCGGTCTTGTTGGCGTCGGGGTGCACCAGGAAGGTGTACTTGTTCGCGTCGAGAAGGCTGTAGCTCTTCTCGGACACGACCGGCGCCAGCAGGATGTCGCGGTGGTCCTTGTGCAGGGTGCTCACTTAGAAACCTCCTCAGCCGAAGCGGACGTGGACAGCGCGGTGCCGTTCACGAAGGCGTCGTAGGCGCCCTGCGTGAAGACGACGTCGTCGGACGCCAGCACGTCGTAGGTGTTGAGCTGGTCGACCGCCACGATGTGCACCTGCGGCGCGTTGCGCAGCGAGAGCCAGGTGACGGTGTCGGTGCGCTCGAGCACCACGAGGAACCGCGAGCGGTCCGAGAGCGTCGTCAGCGCGGCCAGCGCCGCACGGGTCGACGGGGCCTCGGCCGCGATGATCGACTCCACGACGTGGATGCGGTCGTTGCGGGCCCGGTCGGAGAGAGCACCGCGGAGCGCGGCGACCTTCATCTTCTTGGGGGTCCGCTGGTCGTAGTTGCGCGGCTGCGGGCCGTGGACGACGCCACCACCGGCGAACTGCGGCGCGCGGGTCGAGCCCTGACGGGCGCGGCCGGTGCCCTTCTGCTTGTAGGGCTTGCGGCCACCGCCGCGAACCTCGCCGCGGGTCTTGGTGGCGTGCGTGCCCTGGCGGGCAGCAGCCTGCTGGGCCACGACGACCTGGTGCATGAGCGGGATGTTGACCTCGACGTCGAAGATCTCGGCGGGGAAGTCGACCTTGGCGGCCTTGGGCGCAGTGGCCTTGGCGGGCGCCTTCTTGGCGGGCGCCTTCTTGGCCGGCGCAGCCTTCTTGGCGGTCGTCTTCTTGGCCGCGGTCTTCTTGGCCGGAGCGGCGTTCTCTGCCTGCTCGGTGGTCTTCTCGTTGTCCTCAGCCATGATCAGACCTCCTGCGTCTTCTTGGCGGCCGTGCGAAGGACCACGAGGCCACCCTTGGGGCCGGGAACGGCGCCCTTGAGGAGGATCAGGCCCTTCTCGGCGTCCACGGCGTGCACGGTGACGTTCTGGGTCGTGACGGTGTCGCTACCCATCCGGCCGGCCATGCGAGTGCCCTTGAACACGCGACCCGGGGTGGCGCAGGCGCCGATCGAGCCCGGCTTGCGGTGGTTGCGGTGAGCACCGTGGGACGCAGAGACGCCGTGGAAGCCGTGGAGCTTCATGACGCCGGCGAATCCCTTGCCCTTGCTGGTGCCGGTCACGTCGATCTCCTCGCCCGCGGCGAAGGTGTCGACGGCCAGCTCCTGGCCGACGGTGTAGTCGGTCGCGAGGGCGGTGCGGATCTCGACGAGGTGGCGGCGCGGCGTCGTGCCGGCCTTGCCGAAGTGGCCAGCCTGGGGCTTGGTCACCTTGCGGCCGTCGATCTCGCCGAACCCGACCTGGATGGCGTTGTAGCCGTCGGTCGCGGGGGTACGGACCTGGGTCACCACGTTGGTGCTCGCGGCGATGACGGTCACGGGGACGACACGGTTGTTCTCGTCCCAGACCTGGGTCATGCCGAGCTTGGTGCCCAGCAGGCCCTTTACGTTGCGTTCGAAAGTCATCTCGTCAACCTCAGAGCTTGATCTCGATGTCGACGCCGGCAGGCAGGTCGAGGCGCATGAGCGAGTCGACGGTCTTCGGCGTGGGGTCGATGATGTCGATGAGGCGCTTGTGGGTGCGCATCTCGAAGTGCTCGCGGGAGTCCTTGTACTTGTGGGGCGAGCGGATGACGCAGTACACGTTCTTCTCGGTCGGCAGCGGCACCGGGCCGGCGACCTTGGCACCCGTGCGGGTGACCGTGTCCACGATCTTGCGCGCCGAGGTGTCGATCACCTCGTGGTCATAGGCCTTGAGCCTGATGCGGATCTTCTGTCCCGCCATAGGTCTCTCTCGTCCTTCTCGATTCGGTACCGCGTGCAGTCCCGGGGGTTCCTCCGGCTTGAGTCGTCCCCGCCCGTGCTTCTCCACTCACATCCGCCGACCCCCGCGGTCGGGCGTGTCGCACCTGCTAGGCGCAACACGAGACCGGTTGATCTCGTCTGCTGTGGTGGTGCCCGACGGTTCGTCGAGCGGATCGGGTCTCCTGGGTCGGTGCGGCCGCACGCCGGACCACTGACCTCTCATGGAGACGCGATTCAGTAGTCAAGATGTGAAGCGCACCCCGGCAACCCGCCGAAGCAACCGGACCATCTTGGCAGAGATCGCCGCGAGCACCAAACTCGGGGCGCGCATCGGCTTCGCGACCCTAGAACTCGTTCTAGATCGACGACTACGCTGCTGTCATGATCATCGACCTGCCCGAGGGCGCGGACCCCATCATGCACGTGTGGGGCGAGATGGTCCCGCACATCGGCGTGGCGGCGTCACGCTTCTCGCAGAGCGTCTACGCCCACTCCACGCTCGGCCTGCGCGAGTTCGAGGCGGCCCGGCTGCGGATCGCCCAGGTCAACGGCTGTGTGTTCTGCCAGGACTGGCGCACCGATCGCGACGGGGTCACGGTCGAGGACTCGTTCCCGGAGGCGGTGGCCGACTGGCGCACCACGGACGACCTCGACGAGCGGGGCCGGCTCGCCGCCGAGTACGCCGAGCGGTTCGCCCTGGACCACCACGGTCTGGACGAGGCGTTCTGGTCGCGGATGAAGGCGTCGTACTCCGATGCCGAGATCGTCGAGCTCACGATGTGCCTGGGCTCGTGGATCGCGTTCGGCAGGCTGAACCGGGTGCTCGGCCTCGACACCGCGTGCCAGCTTCCCTCGCCCCACCACTGACAAGATAGGCGCGTGTCGGGCGACCAGTACCCTCCCCCACCCGGGTGGCAGCCGCCGCCTCCGACGCCCGCCGGCCCGCCCGCCTGGGCAGCACCGCCGCCCCTCCCCTCCCCCGCCCCGGGCATGCTCGGGGCCGCGCACAAGCCGGGCGCCATGCCGTTGCGCCCGCTGTCGCTGGGCGACATGTACGACGCGGCGTTCCGGATCATCCGGTTCAACCCGAGGGCGACGGTCGGCTCCGCGGTGCTGGTCTCGGCGGTGTCCATGGCGGTCCCGGTGCTGGTCACCGCAGTGCTCACGGGGGTGGTCGACCTGTCCGCCGCCCAGTCGGGCGACGACCTCACGACCGCTGAGGTAGCGGGATACGCCGGCTCGATCGGGTCGCTCTTCCTGGGCACCCTGCTGCAGTCGGTCGGTGCGATCCTGGTGACCGGCATGGTGGCGCACGTGACCGCGGCCGCGGCGATCGGGCGCCGGCTCACCCTGGGCGAGGCCTGGGCGGCCACGCGTGGCTCGCGCTGGCGACTGGTGGGCCTGACGCTCCTGCTCGGTCTGATGACGGCGGGCGCGCTCCTCGTCTACGGGGCCGCGTGGGTAGTCGTCGTCCTGCTGCTGCCCCCCTGGGCGATCGTGCTCTTCGGCGTCCTCACCGTGCCGGCGTTCCTGGTCCTGGCCGCGTGGTTCTGGATCCGTGTCTACTACCTGCCGGTGCCGGCGCTGATGATCGAGGAGATCGGCGTGCTGGCCGCCATCGGGCGCGGCTTCCGGCTGACCCGACAGCAGTTCTGGCGGACGTTCGGCGTCGGGCTGCTGACCCTCGTCGTCGGCGGGGTGGCCGGCAGCATGCTCGCGGCGCCGTTCTCCATCGGCGCCCAGGTGCTGCCGCTGGTGATGGCCGACTCGCGCTACGTGGTGCTCGGGGTGGTGGGACTCACCGCGGTCGGGACCGTCGTGCAGACCGCGTTCGTCACACCGTTCACCTCCGCGGTGACCAGCGTGCAGTACCTCGACCAGCGGATCCGCAAGGAGGCGTACGACGTCGAGCTGATGGCCCGGGCCGGGATCACCCCGTCGTGACCGGCCCGCTGACCGCGCTCCTCACCGAGCCCCCGCTCGACCCTTCGCCCGACGACGCGAGCTCGCTCCTGCGCCGCGAGCTGCTGCACCCGGAGTACCACGATCGCAACGTGCTCCAACAGGTCCTGGCCTGGGTGAGCCGCCTGGTCGACGGCGCCGTCGACGCGGCGTCCGGCACGCCGCCGCTGTCGACGCTCGCCGCGATGGTCGCGTTCCTGCTGCTCGCCCTGGGTCTCGCGTGGCTCCTCTCGCGGGCTCGGCGTACGGCGCGGGTCGCGCGCGAGCGCGCCGTGCTGCCGACCGGCCGGACGGCGACCGCCGCCGACCTGCGGGCCCTCGCGGAGCAGGCGCTCGCCGACGGCCGGGCCGCCGACGCGGTTGTGGACGGCTTCCGCGCCCTGGCGGTGCGGCAGGTCGAGCGCGGGCTGATCGAGGACCGGCCCGGCGCGACCGCCCACGAGGTCGCCTCAGCCCTCGGCGCCGCCCATCCCGGCCAGCGGCCGCACGTGGACCGCACGGCGGCGCTCTTCGACGCGGTCCGCTACGGCGACCGTCCGGCGTCGCCCGCCCAGGCCCGGGACGTGCTGGACCTCGACGACGTGCTGGCAGGCCGGCCGTGACCGCCCGGCCCGGTGGCCGCCGCCGCGGAACCGTGTTGATCCTCGCGGGGCTCGTCGTCGCCACCGCCGTAGTGCTGGTCGTCGGCGGCGGCACCATGCGCCGCGGCGTGCCGCTCGACCCCGACAACCCGGACCCCGAAGGCGCCCGGGCCGTGGCGCGGGTGCTGGCCGACCAGGGTGTCGACCTCACGATCGTGCGCAGCGCCGACGAGCTCGAGGACACCGAGGTGGACGGGGCGACGGTGCTGGTCACCTCGACCGACCGCCTCGGCGACAGCACCGTCGCCCGGCTCCTCGACCACACCCGGGAGGCTCGGCTGGTGCTCGCGGAGCCCGGGCCGGGGACCACGTCGGCGTTCGGGCTCGACGACGACCTGCCCTACCGGGTCGCGCTCGACGCGCCCCGGCCGGCGGAATGCGCCGACCCGGCGTACGACGGTCTGCGCGTCCAGGTCGACCACGCCGAGGAGTACCCGGTCGAGGGTGGCTGCTTCCGCGGTGAGCACGGCGCCCTGCTCGCCGAGCCGCGGCCCGGTCTGGTGCTGCTGGGTGCCGGAGAGCTGCTGAGCAACGACCAGGTGCTGCGGGCCGACGACGCCGCCGTGGCGCTGCGGCTGCTGGGGGCTCGCGACCGCCTGGTCTGGTACGTCCCGTCGCTCGACGACCTCGTCGGCGACGACGGGGTGAGCCTCACGACCCTGCTGCCCCGCTGGTTGCGCCCCGCCTTGTGGCTGCTCGTCCTGACCACCCTGGCGCTGCTGCTGTGGCGCGGACGCCGGCTCGGCCCGTTGGCGACCGAGCCGCTGCCGGTGGTCGTCAAGGCGATCGAGACCACGCACAGCCGAGGCCGCCTCTACCGCAGGGCCGGAGACCGGGCCCACGCCGCCACCGCGCTCCGGGCGGCCGCCCGCGGGCGTGCCGCCGTGCGTCTCGGCCTCGGCACCGACGCCGACGCCGCAACGCTGGTCGACGACCTCGCCCGCCACACCGGCCGACCGAGCGAGGAGCTCCGCCTGCTGCTCGACCCGGGCGCACCCGCTCCCGCCACCGACCACGACCTGATCACCCTGGCCGGCCGCCTGGCCGAGCTCGACAGAGAGGTACGCCGATCATGACCCCGGTGCCCACCGACATCCCCGACCCCGACCCGGCCCGCGACCGGCTGGCCGCCGTACGCACCGAGGTCGGGAAGGCCGTCGTCGGGCAGGACGCGGCCGTGTCGGGGTTGCTCGTCGCCCTGCTGTGCGGCGGCCACGTGCTGATGGAGGGCGTGCCGGGCGTCGCGAAGACGCTGCTGGTCCGCACGCTCGCCGCGGCCCTGTCGGTCGACGCCCGACGCGTGCAGTTCACCCCCGACCTGATGCCCGGCGACATCACCGGCTCGATGGTCATCGACAGCGCCCGCGGCGAGCTCAGCTTCCGCCAGGGCCCCATCTTCACCAACCTGCTGCTGGCCGACGAGATCAACCGGACCCCACCGAAGACACAGTCCGCACTGCTCGAGGCGATGGAGGAGGGCCAGGTGTCCGTCGACGGCGTCTCGCGGCCGCTGCCCCGGCCGTTCCTCGTCGCGGCGACGCAGAACCCGGTCGAGTACGAAGGCACCTACCCGCTCCCCGAGGCCCAGCTGGACCGGTTCCTGCTCAAGGTCGTGCTGCCGGTGCCGGAGCGCGAGGCCGAGCTGGAGATCGTGCGACGGCACGCGGCGGGGTTCGATCCGCGCGACGTCGCCGCTGCCGGCGTACGACCGGTGGCCGGCGCCGAGGACATCGAGGCCGGCCGGGCGGCCGTGGGCCGGGTCCAGGTGAGCCCGGAGGTCGCGGGGTACGTCGTCGACATCGCGCGCGCCACCCGCAGCTCGCCGTCACTCAGCCTCGGGGTGAGCCCGCGCGGCGCGACCGCCCTGCTGCGCTCGGCCCGGGCGTGGGCATGGCTGACCGGCCGGGACTTCGTCACGCCCGACGACGTCAAGGCGCTCGCCCACGCCACGCTCGTGCACCGGCTCGGGCTGCGACCCGAGGCGGAGCTGGAGGGCGTCGACGTCGGGCAGGTGCTCGCCTCGGCCCTGGGGTCGGTCCCGGTCCCCCGCTGATGGTCCGCTGATGGCGATCTCCGGCCGGGTCCCGCTGCTGCTCCTCCTGGGGGTGGTGGCTGTGGTGCTGCGCCCGGGCATGGGCACGGCCTGGCTGTGGCTCCTGGCCGTCACCCTGCTGGTGGTGCTCGACGTGCTGCTCGCACCGTCACCGGCGCGCATCGCGCTGGAGCGCCCGCCCGTCGGAACGGTGCGGCTCGGCGAGCCCACCGAGACGCGGCTCGTGGCCTCCACCACCTCCCGTCGCCCCGTGCGGGGGTTGCTGCGCGACGCGTGGCAGCCCACTGCCGGGGCCGGGGCCAACCGGCACCGGCTGCGCCTGCGGCCCGGTGACCGGGTCGTGCTGCGGACGCCGCTGCTCCCCCGTCGCCGCGGCGACCTGCGGGCAGTCGGGGTCACCGTGCGGCTCCACGGCCCCCTGGGCCTGGCGTCGCGGCAGCGCACGACCCTGGTCGAGGGTGCGGTGCGCGCGCTGCCCCCGTTCGACTCCCGCAAGCACCTGCCGAGCCGGCTGGCCCGGCTGCGCGAGCTGGACGGCCGCGCCGCGGTGCGCGTGCGCGGGCCGGGCACGGAGTTCGACTCGTTGCGGGAGTACGTCCGCGGGGACGACGTGCGCTCCATCGACTGGCGGGCGAGCGCGCGCAGCCGCACCGTGGTCGTCCGCACCTGGCAGCCCGAGCGCGACCGGCGGGTCGTGCTGGTGCTCGACACCTCGCGCACCTCGGCCGGTCGCGTCGGGGACGTGCCTCGCCTGGACTCCGCGATGGACGCCGCCCTGCTCCTGGCCGCCCTGGCCGCCCGAGCCGGGGACCGCGTCGACTTCGTGGCCGGCGACCACCGGGTGCGCGCCCGCCTGCGGTCGGCCGGCGCACGCGACCTCGCCGTACGGCTCCAGGAGACGATGGCCGACCTGGAGCCGGTGATCGCCGAGGCCGACTGGGGCTCGCTCGCGGGCGCGGTCACCGGCCTGGGACGCCAGCGGGCGCTGGTCGTGCTCTTGACCCCGCTCGAGCCGGCAGCCGTCGAGGAGGGCCTGCTACCGGTGCTCCCGACCCTCACCAAGCACCACCGGGTCGTGGTCGCGTCGGTGCGCGATCCCGCGCTGGAGCAGCTCGCCGCGACCCGGGGCACGGTGGACGAGGTGTACGACGCCGCCGCGGCCGAGCGGGTCCTCGGCCGGCGCCGCCACACCGCGCGCCTGCTCCGCGCCCTCGACGTCGACGTCCTCGACACCGACGCCGAGCGGTTGCCGCCCGCGCTCGCCGACCACTACCTCTCGTTGAAGGCGCGCGGGTTGCTCTGACCCGCCGGCGCGCTGGGTCTCGACACGGCGGTCGCGGCTTCGTCCCTCAGCCCCGCGCCTCGCTCGACCACCATCAGCGGATCCGCTGGCGCGTCTCCGCTCACGCCTGCGTCGCCACCCGGTCCTCGAGGAGGGCGGCGTCCAGGTCGCCGGTCGCGCCCCGGTGGACGGCGTCGCGGCCGATGACGAACACGTAGGCGAGGAAGACAGCCTCGGCCAGCGCCCCGATGCCGATCCGGGACCACGTGGGCAGACCGGACGGGGTCACGAACGCCTCGATCAGCCCGCTGACGAACAGCACCGCGACCAGGCCCAGGGCCACGGTCCCGGCGGTGCGGCCCTCGCGGGCCAATGACTGGGTCCTCGTCAGCGCGCCCGGCTCGACCCAGGACCAGAAGAGCCGCAGGCCGACCCCACCGGCGACGAAGACCGCGGTCAGCTCGAGCATGCCGTGCGGGAGGATCAGCCCCCAGAAGTGGGCGCCGTGGTCGTGGCGGATCATGATCGAGCCGATGATCGCGAGGTTCGCGATGTTCTGGAACAGCAGGTAGACCACCGGCACCCCCAGCACCCCGAGCGCCAGGCACAGCGCGGCGACCCAGGCGTTGTTGACCCACACCTGCGCGGCGAAGTGGCTGGCGGCGTACGCGCTGTAGTAGTCCTCGAAGTCGTGGGAGACCAGCTGGTCGACCTGCTCGGGAGACAGCAGGCTCTGCTCGACGGCCGGGTGCTCGATCAGCCAGAGCATCATCACCGCGGTGACGACCACGTTGGCCGCGAGTGTGCCCAGCCACCACCACCGCAACCTGAACAGCGCCGCCGGGAACCGCTCCAGGAAGAAGCGGCGTACGCCGCTCCACGTGCCGGTGCGGGTCCCCGCCGCGCGGTTGCGGGCGCGCGAGAGCAGCGAGGAGAGGTAGGCGACGACCGAGGCGTCCGGCGCGGAAGTCCGCACCACCGAGAGGTGGGTCGCCACCCGCTGGTAGCGCTCGACGAGCTCGTCGGCCTCGGGGCCGGTCAGCCGGCGTCTGCGGGTGAGCTCCTCGAGCCGGCGCCACTCGGGCGCGTGCGCGCCGACGTACGCGTCGAGGTCCACGGGCCCGACCCTACGGCGCCTGCCCCTCCCCCGCGCCGGCACTAGGCTGGACATCGATGGCGACTCCGGAGCTCGCGACGCTCACCACCGACGACCTCGTCACCGGTGAGGCGGTCGCGCTCGACCTCCCGCCAGCCAGTCTCGGGCTGCGGATCGCCTCGGGACTGCTCGACGCGCTGGCGACCGCCGCCCTGCTGGTCGTCCTCGTGCTCGTGCTGGTGATCGCCGCCCTCCAGGCCGACCAGGCGCTGGTCGAGGTCGCCACGCTGGCCGCGGTGATCGTGTCCCTGATCGGCTTCCCGACCACGCTCGAGACGCTGACCCGCGGCCGGTCGCTCGGCAAGCTCGCGTTCGGCCTGCGCACCGTGCGCGACGACGCCGGACCGATCTCCTTCCAGCACGCGTTCGTCCGGGCGCTGGTGGGTGTCGTGGAGATCTTCGTGTTCCTCGGCGGTCCGGCGTTCTTCTCCGCGTTGCTGAGCGGGCGCGGCAAGCGGCTCGGCGACTTCGCTGCCGGCACGTACGTCGTGCGTGAACGGGTCGCCCTCCACCTGGCGCCTCCGGCACGCATGCCGCCGGCGCTGGCCCAGTGGGCCTCCGCCGCGGACCTCACCTCCCTGCCCACGGGGCTCGCCCTCGCCGTGCGCCAGTTCCTCGGACGGCTCCCGCAGATCGACGCGGAGTCGCGGACGCGCGTCGGCGCCCGACTGGCCGCCGCCGTCAGCGAGTACGCCGCGCCCCCACCGCCTCCGGGGACGTCGCCCGAGGCGTTCCTCGCGGCGGTGGTCGCCGCCCGGCGCGAGCGCGACGCCGCCCGCCTGGCTCGCGAGGACGAGCTCCGCCGCCGGCTGACCGCACGCGGCTGAGACGCTCCGCGACGCCACCTCGGCCCGGTCGTGGACGGTTGTCACACCCGATCCGGCAAGGTCACGAACCGTGACCATCCACGGGTCCAAGGTCAACAACTTCTGCTGCCATTGGTCCCTCCCGCCGGAGGAACGGCACACCCACGATGGTCCGTACCGGCAACGTCCCGTTGACGGCAGCGATGGAGATCGTCCGGCTCCCACCCTCCGCCGGAGAAGTTTCGACGGATTTGGGAGCGTTCCCACGGAATTGTGGCGCACGTTACAGAAACGTTACGGCTTGTCCTTGACGAGGCGGAGCGTAAACGTTTGCATCATGTTCGACGGAGCGGGTTTCGGGCACGCGGACCCAGGACGGACCTGCTGACAACGCAGAGAGGAAGCACGCATGCAATCACGCAACACGCGCAAGGGGGTCGCGGCAGCCGCGGTCCTCGTGACCGCGGGGCTCGTCCTTGCCGGATGTGGCGGCAGTGACAGCGACGGCGGTAGCGGTGGCAAGGCCTCCGGCACCTGGCCGGGCAAGGACAAGGCCGAGTGCAAGGGCCTCGAGCAGCTCGCCGACTTCGGCGACCTGACCGGCAAGACCGTCTCGATCTACACCTCGATCCTGCCTCCGGAGCAGCAGGCCCAGGAGGATTCCTACAAGCTCTTCACCACCTGCACGGGGGCCAAGGTCAAGTACGAAGGCTCCGACCAGTTCGAGACCCAGCTGGTGGTGCGCCTCAAGGCGGGCACGCAGCCCGACATCGCCTACATCCCGCAGCCCGGTCTGCTCAAGACCGTCGTGTCGTCGGGCAAGGCCGTGGAGGCTCCCTCCCAGGTCTCCGACAACGTCGACAAGTGGTTCGGCGAGGACTGGAAGGGCTACGGCAGCGTGGACGGCAAGCTCTACGCCGCCCCGCTCGGCGCGAGCGTGAAGTCCTTCGTCTGGTACTCCCCGGAGATGTTCAAGAAGAACGGCTGGACCGTCCCGGAGACCTGGGACGACATGATGGCGCTCTCCGACACGATCGCCGCCACGGGCATCAAGCCCTGGTGTGCGGGCATCGAGTCCGGCGAGGCCACCGGCTGGCCGGCCACCGACTGGCTGGAGGATGTCCTCCTTCGCGACGCCGGTCCGGACGTCTACGACCAGTGGGTCAACCACGACATCCCGTTCAACGACCCGGCTGTCGCCGAGGCGCTGGACCGCGTCGGTAGCATCCTGAAGGACCCGAAGTACGTCAACGGCGGCTTCGGCGACGTCAACTCCATCGCCACCACGGCGTTCCAGGACGGCGGCCAGCCGATCCTCAAGGGCGAGTGCGCGATGTACCGCATGGCGTCGTTCTACGCCGCGCAGTGGCCTGAGGGCACCGACGTGTCCAAGGACGGCAAGGTGTTCGCGTTCTACCTGCCCACCACCAACGCCGACAACGGCAAGCCGGTCCTCGGCGGTGGCGAGTTCGTGACCGCGTTCTCCGACCGGGCCGAGGTCCAGGCGTTCCAGACCTACCTGTCGACCGACGTGTGGGCCAACGAGAAGGCCAAGGCGACGCCGGGCGGCGGCTGGGTCAGCGCCAACACCGGTCTGAGCATCGACAACCTCAGCAGCCCGATCGACCAGCTGTCCGCGTCGATCTTCCAGGACCCCGAGGCCGTCTTCCGCTTCGACGGTTCCGACCAGATGCCCAGCGCCGTCGGCGCCGGCTCCTTCTGGAAGGAGATGACCTCCTGGATCACCGGTGAGAGCACCAAGGACGCCCTCGACAACATCGAGGCTTCCTGGCCGGCTTCCTGATCGACCGGAGCGCCGGGGCGGACCTCCTGTCCGCCCCGGCGCTCCGCGGTTTGTCACCTGGGGCCGCGTGAGCGCGCGACCGATCGGACGAGAGACGGGTGGGTTGTGACCACACAAGAGAAACTGATCCAGATGGTCATCGCCATCGCGCTGTTCTTCGGCGTGATGGCCATCATCTTGCTGCTGACCCAGCGCCTGAGGTCGCGCGCTGGGGAGCGAGTACAGGCCGCCGCGTTCCTCGGGCCGGCTTTGCTTCTGATCGGGGTCGGCCTGCTCTACCCCGCCGGCGTCACCGTGTGGCAGTCGCTGCACAGCGCCGATCCGTTCAACCCGCAGTGGGTGGGCCTGGACAACTACAAGACCCTGTTCACCAACAAGAACGAGATAACGGTCCTCCGCAACACCCTGCTCTGGGTGCTGCTCACGCCGATCTTCTCCACCGGCATCGGGTTGGTCTACGCCGTCCTGGTCGACCGGGCCAGGTTCGAGAAGATCGCCAAGGCGCTGCTGTTCCTGCCGATGGCCATCTCGATGGTGGCGGCCTCGATCATCTGGAAGTTCGTCTACGACTACAAGTCCAGCTCCTCGGGCGGCGGCGGCAAGAAGCTCGAGCAGATCGGGCTGGCCAACCAGTTCCTCGACTGGCTCGGACTGAACACCTACAACTTCCTGCTCACGCCCCCGTGGAACACGCTCTTCCTGATCGTGATCCTGATCTGGGTCCAGGCAGGCTTCGCGATGACGATCCTGTCGGCCTCGATCAAGGCGATCCCCGACGACATCGTCGAGGCCGCACGGCTCGACGGGGTCGGCGGCTGGAAGATGTTCCGCCACATCACCGTGCCGAGCATCCGGCCCTCGCTCATCGTGGTCCTCACCACGATCACGATCGCGACCCTGAAGGTCTTCGACATCGTGCAGACCGCGACCGGCGGCAATTTCGACACCAGCGTCTTGGCCTATGAGTTCTACCGACAGAACTTCGTCGCGAACAACCAGGGTCTGGCCACCGCGATCGCCGTGATGATCTTCGTGCTCGTCTCGCCCGTCGTCATCTACAACGTCCGTCAGCTGCGCAAGTTGGAGGCACGATGACCACCTCGACCCCGATCGCGCCCCAGGTTCCCGGCGCCGGCACGCCCCCGCCCCCTCGCTCGGCGTCCGCCGTCGCCAAGGCCGGGCTCACCGGCCGGTTCGCCTCCGGCGCCGCGATGGTCATCGCCGTCCTCTGGACGGTGCCGACGTTCGGCCTGCTGGTGTCCTCGTTCCGACCGGAGGACCAGGTCAAGGCCAACGGCTGGTGGAACGTGTTCACCCACCCGTCCTTCACGTTGCAGAACTACAAGGACACGCTGAACGGCGGCGCCTCGAACACCGGCCTCAGCACGAACCTCATCAACTCGATCGTGATCACGATCCCGGGCGTGCTGATCCCGATCGCGCTGGCGACGCTCGCCGCCTACGCCTTCGCATGGATGCAGTTCCGAGGCCGGGACACGCTGTTCGTCGCCGTCTTCGCGCTGCAGATCGTGCCGATCCAGGTCACGATGGTCCCGCTGCTCAAGCTCTACAGCCAGCCGCCGTTCGGGCTCCCCTCGCTCGCCGGGCGGGACGCACCGGCGGGCGGCCTCTACGAGCTGTGGCTCTCGCACACGATCTTCGCGCTGCCGTTGGCGATCTTCCTGCTGCACAACTTCATGCGGGAGATTCCGGGTGAGCTCATCGAGTCTGCACGCGTGGACGGTGCGGGCCACGTGCAGATCTTCACCCGGATGATGCTGCCGCTCATGGCACCGGCCATCGCGGCGTTCGGCATCTTCCAGTTCCTGTGGGTCTGGAACGACCTGCTGGTGGCGAAGGTCTTCAGCTCCCCCGAGATCACCCCGATGACCGTGCAGCTCCAGCTGATGGTCGGTGAGCGCGGGCAGGACTGGCAACTGCTGGCGTCGGGCGCGTTCCTCTCCCTCGCCATCCCGCTGGTCGTGTTCTTGTCGCTGCAGCGCTACTTCGTGCGCGGCCTGCTGGCCGGCAGCGTCAAGGGCTAGGTCGATGGCACCCGATCCCGCGGCCGTCCCGGTCGGTCGGACGCGGGATCGGGAGCCTCGACGGCCTGTCTCCCTAGCGGCTGGCGCCGATGTGCTCGGCGAGCCAGCGGTAGGACGCCTTCGGCGTTCGCGTCTGGTCCTCGGGGTCGACGTGGACGACACCGAACGTCTTCGTGTAGCCCTCGGCCCACTCGAAGTTGTCCAGCAAGGTCCACACGAAGTAGGCCCGGATGTCGGCTCCCGCCGCCCGGGCTCGCTCGGTGGCGGCGATGTGGTCGCGCAGGTAGCCGATCCGGTCCTGGTCGTCGACCACACCCGAGTCTCCCTCGAGGACGTCGTCCGGGTAGGCCGCGCCGTTCTCGGTCACCATCAGCGGCAGGCCGGTGCGGCGGTGGGTCTCGACGAGCAGCTCCTCCAAGCCCGACGCGTCGACCTCCCACCCGATGTCCGTGCGCGGCTCACGGACCACGAACGACACCGGGGCGGACCCGGGGTAGGCGTCGAGCTCGGGGTGGACCTCCAGCGCCGGGTCGGCCACCGCCGGACGCACCGGCGTGTAGTAGTTGACCCCGATCCAGTCAGCGGATCCGCGGACCAGGTCGAGGTCGCCGTCCCGGACCACCGCGGGGTCGGCGAGCTCGGGCGCGACGGCGAGCATGCCCTCGTCGTACGCACCGTCCACCAGGGGGCCCAACCAGACCCGGTTGCGGATCGCGTCGATCCCGTCGGCAGCGGCCTTGACCTCGGGGGTCTCCGGCCACACCGGGACCAGGTTGAGCACGATGCCCAGGTCGGTGACCCCGGCGGCGTGCAGTCGCTGCGCGGCGAGTCCGTGACCCAGCAGCAGGTGATGGGCGGCGACGTGACCGGCCCCGCCCTCACGACGGCCGGGGGCGTGGATGCCGGCGGCGTAGCCGAGGTACGCCGCGCACCACGGCTCGTTGTGCGTCGCCCAGACACCGACCCGGTCACCGAGGCGCTCGTGCACGATCATGGCGTAGTCGGCGAACGCCTCGGCCGTCGATCGCTCGGTCCAGCCGCCGCGGTCCTCGAGCGCCTGGGGCAGGTCCCAGTGGTAGAACGTGCCGGTCGGGGAGATGCCGCGGGCCAGCAGCGCGTCGACGAGGCGGTCGTAGTAGTCCAGGCCCCGGGTCTCGACGCGCCCGGTGCCCTCGGGCAGGATCCGGGACCAGGAGACGGAGAAGCGATACCACCCGACGCCGAGGCCGGCGAGCAGGTCGACGTCCTCCTCGTAGCGGTGGTAGGAGTCGCAGGCGACCGACCCGTCGGAGCTGTCCCGGATGGTGCCGGGCCGAGCGGTGAAGGTGTCCCAGATGGAGGGCCCGCGTCCGTCCTCGGTGCTCGCCCCCTCGATCTGGTAGGACGCCGTCGCGGCGCCGTACTGGAGGGTCGTTCCGTCAGGCAGGTGCAGGCTCATGGGCCTCATCGTAGTGCCTGGACCGGTAAAGTGGGAGCGCTCCCGCGATGACCGGGATCAAGGACGTGGCCCGCGAGGTCGAGATGTCGACCGCGACCGTCTCGCGCGCCCTGCGCGGCCTGCCCGGCGTCTCGGAGGAGACCCGCAGCCGGATCCAGGAGACCGCTCGCCGGTTGGGCTACGTGCCCTCCCCCAGCGCCGCGGGGCTGGCCAGCGGGCAGACCCGGACGGTGGCCGTGATCGTCCCGTTCGTGACCCGCTGGTTCTTCGCGGCGGTCGTCCAGGGCGCCGAGGAGGTGCTCCGCGAACGCGGCTACGACCTCCTGCTCTACAACCTCGCCGGCGACTCCTCGGCCCGGCACCGGGTCTTCGAGACCAGCCTGCTGACCAAGCGGGTCGACGCGGTGCTGGTGCTCAGCCTCAAGCCCAGCCCCGAGGAGCTGCAGCGCCTCGAGCGGATCGGACGCCCCGTGACCGTGGTCGGTGCGGACCTCCCCGGCTGGGCCACCGTCCGGATCGACGACCGCCTTGCGGCCGCCACCGCGATGGAGCACCTGATCTCGCTCGGGCACCGACGGATCGGCTACGTCGGCGGCGCCACGGAGGGCGTTCTGGACTTCACCGCGCCCACGGCTCGGCTGGCCGGCTACCGGGACTCGCTCCTCGAGGCCGGCCTGGCGCCCGACCCCGACCTCGAGGCCAACGGCGAGTTCACCTTCGCGGGCGGGATGCGCGCGGGCCGGGAGCTGCTCGAGCGGGCGAACCCGCCGACCGCGATCTTCGCCGCCTCCGACGAGATGGCGATCGGGGTGATGCGCGCGGCCCGCGAGCTCGGGCTGGCAGTCCCCGAGGACCTGTCGGTGATCGGGATCGACGACCACGAGATGGCCGGGTTCTTCGAGCTGACCACGGTGGCGCAACCGGTCCACGAGCAGGGCCGGGTGGCCGCCCTCCAGGTCCTGCGATCGCTCACGCATCCCGCGTGGAAGCCCGAGCAGGTGCTGCTGCCCACCCGCCTCGTGGTCCGACGTACGACCGCCCCTCCGGCCGCTCGATGAGCGGCTAGACCCGGCGGTAGGCGAGGTCGGTGATCCCCCGGCCGGCGGCGAGCCCCTTGCGCTCGAACCTGGTCAGCGGCCGCTCGTCCCACCGGTCGACGACGCCGCCCTCGAGCAGCGGCTCCGCGTCGAGCACCTCGACCATCTGGTCGGCGTAGTCCGCCCAGTCGGTCGCGAGGCGCCACTCGGCACCGGGAGCGAGGCGCTCCGCCGCGAGGCGGGCGAACGCCCGCGTCACCAGACGCCTCTTGTGGTGCCTGGTCTTGTGCCAGGGGTCGGGGAAGAACGTCCAGAGCGCGGCCAGGGTGCCCGGGGCGACCAGGTGCTCCATCGACCACACGGCGTCGACGCTGAGCAGGCGGACGTTCGACAGGCCGGCCTCCCCCACACGCCCCAGGGTGTCGGCGACCCCGGGCAGCCAGACCTCGAACGCCACCACGTCGTGGTCGGGCCGGGTGGCGGCGAGCTCCACGGTCGACTCCCCGATCCCTGAGCCGATCTCGACGATCAGCGGCGCCGTACGCCCGAAGCAGGCCGCCAGCGAGAAGCCCGGGTCGTCGACCGCCTCGTCCGGCACCCACCAGCACTCGGCGTAGGCATCCCACGCGAGCTGCTGACGCGGTGTGAACCGGTTGCCGCGTCGGGAGTAGCTGAGCACCTCCCGCATCCGCCGGCCGTCCTCGGTGAGCTTGTGGTGCGGGCGCGCGGGCCGCACCCCGTCCGGGGTGTCGGGCGCATCGTCCGGGACGTCTGGGTGGTCGAGCACGGCGCCAATCCTCCCCCACCCCTGCGGTTCGGGCCTCGGCGCCTGCCGGGCGTCCCTGCCAACCGTGCCCTTCGGCCCTACTCGCGTCCCGGCCGGGTTTCTAGCGTCGGAGGTGACAGATCAACGACAGGTAGTGGGGAGACATGAACCAGACCATCGACGACGTACACGAGGCCGGACGCAGGATCGCGGTCACGTCGTTCCCCTGGGAGCACGAGGACATCGCCGAGCTGATGGCCGCGTCGTTCGGCACCGTGGCGCGCTACCTGGCTCAGGTGGGCGTGACGATCACCGGACCCGCTGTGGGCTACTACACCAAGCAGACCAACGGCCACTTCCGCGTCTCGGCGGGCTTCGTGGTCGACGATGCCTTCGAGAGCGACGGGAACATCGAAGTGATGCGGCTGCCCGCCGGCCGGGTCATCTCCACCGTGCACATCGGGCCCTACGAGCGCCTCACCGAGACCTACGACGCTCTGCAGGACTACGCCGCCCGGCACCACCTGGTCCTGGACCAGGAGGCGATGTGGGAGGAGTACCTCTCGGCCCGCGACGTCGACCCGGAGCAGGTCCACACCCGGGTGACCTGGCCCGTGACGCACGCGAACGTCCCGGTGGCGGCCCACTGAGGCACTAGGTTGGCGGCGTGCTGGACAGACGCCGCCTCACCGACCTCCGGACCACCGAGGAGGAGCGCTTCGTCGCCGACCATCCTCGCTCCGCCGAGCTCTCGGCGCGCGCCCGCGGGCCACTGCTCGCGGGCGTGCCCATGCCCTGGATGACGCGGTGGCCCGGCAGGTATCCGCTCTTCTTCGACACCGCCTCGGGCGCGCGGCTGGTGGACGTCGACGGGCATGAGTACGTCGACCTCTGTCTGGGGGACACCGGTGCGATGACGGGGCACGCGCTCCCGCAGGTCGCCGATGCCATCGCGGACCGCGCGCGCACCGGCATCACCACGATGTTGCCGTCCGCGGACGCGATCTGGGTGGCCGAGGAGCTCGCCCGCCGGTTCGGGCTGCCCACCTGGCAGCTGGCCATGTCGGCGACCGACGCCAACCGGTTCGTGCTCCGCTTCGCCCGGCACCTCACCGGCCGGCCCCGCATCGCAGTGATGGACTGGTGCTACCACGGCACCGTGGACGAGACGCTCGCGATCCTCGACGGCGATCGGGTGGTCGCTCGCCCCGGCGCCCTCGGCCCGCAGGTCGACGTCGCGCAGACCACCGCCGTGGTGCCCTTCAACGACGCCGAGGCACTCGAGCGCAGGCTGGCCGAGGGCGACGTCGCCTGCCTGCTCATGGAGCCGGCGCTGACCAACATCGGCATCGTGCTGCCCGAGGCCGGATATCTCGACGCCGTCCGGGAGATCACCCGGAGGCACGGCGTGCTGCTGGTGATCGACGAGACCCACACGCTGTGCACCGGGCCGGGCGGCGCCACCGCGGCCTGGGGCCTGGAGCCCGATCTGGTGGTGGTCGGGAAGCCCATCGGCGGCGGTGTGCCCTGCGCGGCGTACGGCATGAGCGCCGAGGTGGCCGAGCGCCTCACGGGGCCGATGGTCGGCCACGAGATCGACGTCGCCGGGGTCGGCGGCACACTCACGGGCAATGCGCTCGCGCTCGCGGCGATCCGCGCCACGCTGTCGACCTGCCTGCGTGAGGACGACTTCGCCGTCGCGATCCCACTCGCCGAACGGTTCGCTGCCGGCGTGGCCCGGGTCATCGCCGAGCACGGACTGCCCTGGCACGTGCAACGCCTCGGCTGTCGCGCGGAGTACTGGTTCTGCCCTCCCCCACGTGACGGCGCAGCGGCCGCTGCGGCCGTCGACGAGGAGCTCGAGGGGTTCTTGCACCTGTGGTGCCTCAACCGGGGCGTCCTGCTCACGCCGTTCCACAACATGGCGCTGTTCTCACCGGCGCACACCGAGGCCGACGTGGATCGCCACACCGAGGTCTTCGCCGAGGCGCTGAACGCCCTCGTGGGTTAGGTGCGAGTCGGCGCCACTGCAGGTCTGAGGAGTGCCGAGTCGGCGCTACTGCACGCGTGAGGGTGCCGAGTCGGCGCATCTGCAGGTCGGCGGCTGGCGGCTCGACGTCCGTCCTCGGCTTGCGGGTCCGCTGGGGATCGCCGAGTCGGCGCAACTTCACGGACGGGGCGCTGCGCGCCCGAGCGGTTAAGAACCGCCGACTCGGCTCGCAACAGGAGAGCGATGCCTGATCCAAAGCAAAGGGCCCCGAAAGCTGCTGCGCAGCTTTCGGGGCCCTTCGTTTGGATCAGGCGATCACTTCGTGATCTTGGTGACCCGGCCGGCGCCGACGGTGCGGCCGCCCTCGCGGATCGCGAAGCGCAGACCCTCGTCCATGGCGATCGGCTGGATCAGCTCGACGACCATCTCGGTGTTGTCGCCGGGCATGACCATCTCGGTGCCCTCAGGAAGGGTCACGACGCCGGTCACGTCCGTCGTCCGGAAGTAGAACTGCGGACGGTAGTTGTTGAAGAACGGCGTGTGACGGCCGCCCTCCTCCTTCGAGAGGATGTAGACCGAGGCCTCGAAGTTGGTGTGCGGGGTCGTGGTGCCCGGCTTGATGACGACCATGCCGCGCTCGACGTCCTCGCGCTTGGTGCCACGAAGCAGCAGACCGACGTTCTCACCGGCCTGGCCCTCGTCGAGCAGCTTGCGGAACATCTCGACACCGGTGACGGTGCTCTTCTGCGAGCCCTCGCGGATGCCGACGATCTCGACCTCCTCGCCGACCTTCACGATGCCGCGCTCGATGCGGCCCGTGATGACGGTGCCACGACCCGTGATCGTGAAGACGTCCTCGACCGGCATGAGGAACGGCTTGTCCGTCTCACGCTCGGGGGTGGGGATGGCCTCGTCGACCGCGTCCATCAGCTCGAGGATCGACTCGCCCCACTTGGCGTCGCCGTTGAGGGCCGGGAAGGCCGCAACGCGCACGACCGGGATGTCGTCGCCCGGGAACTCGTACTCGGAGAGGAGCTCGCGCACCTCCATCTCGACGAGCTCGATGAGCTCCTCGTCGTCGACCATGTCGCACTTGTTCAGGGCGACCACCAGGGCGGGCACGCCGACCTGGCGCGCGAGCAGCACGTGCTCACGGGTCTGCGGCATCGGGCCGTCGGTGGCGGCGACCACGAGGATCGCGCCGTCCATCTGGGCCGCGCCGGTGATCATGTTCTTGATGTAGTCCGCGTGACCGGGGCAGTCGACGTGCGCGTAGTGGCGCGACTCGGTCTGGTACTCGACGTGCGCGATCGAGATGGTGATACCGCGCTGACGCTCCTCAGGGGCCTTGTCGATCTCGTCGAACGGCGTGAAGGGGTTCAGGTCCGGAAACTTGTCGTGCAGCACCTTGGTGATTGCTGCGGTCAACGTCGTCTTGCCGTGGTCGATGTGACCGATGGTTCCGATGTTGACGTGCGGCTTGGTCCGCTCGAACTTCGCCTTAGCCACTGTGGGCTCCTCCTGGTTGGGTTGTTACTTGACTCGTACTTGCTGGTGGTGGTGCCGAGGGTCCGCCGCGACTACTCGCCGCGCACCTTCTTGATGATCTCGTCGGCGATGTTCGTGGGAACCTCGGCGTACGAGTCGAACTCCATCGAGTACGAAGCCTGGCCGGAGGTCTTGGACCTCAGGTCGCCAACGTACCCGAACATCTCGGACAGCGGCACAAGGGCGTTGATGACCATGTCACCGTGACGCTCCTCCTGTGCCTGGATCTGGCCGCGTCGGCTGTTGATGTCGCCGATGACCGTGCCGAGGAAGCTCTCCGGCGTGGTCACCTCCACGGCGAACATCGGCTCGAGCAGCACAGGCTTCGCCTGGCGAGCGGCCTCCTTGAAGGCCTGGTTGCCGGCGATCTTGAACGCGAGCTCGGACGAGTCGACGTCGTGGTAGGCGCCGTCCTCGAGCGTGAACTTCACGTCGACCATCGGGTAGCCGGCGAGCACGCCGAACTCCATGGCGTCCTGGCCGCCCTGGTCGACCGAGGGGATGTACTCGCGCGGGACGCGACCACCCGACACGTTGTTCACGAACTCATAGCCCGCGCCGGTGCCGGTCTCCGGGTCGATGTTGGGCTCGAGGGAGATGACGACCTTCGCGAACTGACCCGAACCACCGGTCTGCTTCTTGTGGGTGTAGCTGTGGTTCTCCACCTTGCGGCGGACGGTCTCGCGGTAGGCGACCTGCGGCTTGCCAACGGTGGCCTCCACGCGGAACTCGCGGCGCATCCGGTCGACGAGGATCTCCAGGTGCAGCTCACCCATGCCGGCGATGATCGTCTGGCCGGTCTCCTCGTCGGACTTGACGGTGAACGTCGGGTCCTCGTCGGAGAGGCGCTGGATCGCCGTACCGAGCTTCTCCTGGTCGCTCTTCGTCTTGGGCTCGATCGCGACCTCGATCACCGGGGCCGGGAACGTCATGGACTCGAGCACGACCTGGTGCTGCGGGTCGGACAGGGTGTGGCCGGTCTTGGTGTCCTTGAGACCCATGACCGCCACGATCTGGCCAGCACCGACCGACGCGATCTCCTCGCGCTTGTTGGCGTGCATCTGGTAGACCTTGCCGATCCGCTCCTTGCGGCCGTTGACGGAGTTGACCACCGTCGAGCCGGCCTCGAGCTTGCCGGAGTAGACCCGGACGTAGATCAGCTTGCCGAGGTGCGGGTCCGAGGCGATCTTGTAGGCCAGCCCGGAGAACGGCTCGGAGTCAGCCGGCTTGCGGGAGACCTGCTCGTTCTCGTCCTTGACGGAGTGACCGATGATCTCACCGATGTCGAGCGGCGAGGGCAGGTACTTCACGACCGCGTCGAGCAGGGGCTGGACGCCCTTGTTCTTGAACGCAGTGCCGCACAGGACCGGGTTGACCTTGTCGGCCAGGGTCGCGCGACGGATCGCCGCCTCGAGCTCGTCGACGGGGATCTCCTCGCCCTCGAGGAACTTCTCCATGACGGCGTCGTCGGCGTCGGCCAGCGTCTCGAGGAACTTCTCGCGGTACTCGGCGGCCTGCTCGGCCATGTCCGCGGGGATCTCCTCGACCTCGTAGTCCTCGCCCATCTTGGTCTCGCCGCGCCAGGTGAGCGCGCGCATCCCGACCAGGTCGACGACACCGAGGAAGTCCGACTCCGCGCCGATCGGCAGCTGCAGGACCAGCGGGGTGGAGTTGAGGCGCTCGACCATCATGTCCACGCAGCGGAAGAAGTCCGCGCCGGTGCGGTCGAGCTTGTTGACGAAGCACATCCGGGGCACGGAGTACTTGTTGGCCTGCCGCCACACCGTCATCGTCTGGGGCTCGACACCAGCAACACCGTCGAAGACCGCGACCGCGCCGTCGAGGACGCGCAGCGAGCGCTCGACCTCGGCGGTGAAGTCCACGTGTCCGGGGGTGTCGATGATGTTGATCTGGTGGTCCTTCCACCAGCAGGTCGTCGCGGCGGACGTGATGGTGATGCCGCGCTCCTGCTCCTGCTCCATCCAGTCCATCGTGGCCGCGCCCTCGTGGACCTCACCGATCTTGTAGGTGATACCGGTGTAGAAGAGGATGCGCTCGGTGGTGGTGGTCTTGCCGGCGTCGATGTGCGCCATGATGCCGATGTTGCGGACCTTGTTGAGGTCCGTGGTGATGTCGACAGCCACTGTCTGTGCGTTCCTTAGAAAGTAGGAAGACCGGTGTTGGTGGGAGCCGGGGTGCCGGCTCCCACCGAAGTCACCAGCGGTAGTGCGCGAAGGCCTTGTTGGACTCGGCCATCTTGTGGGTGTCCTCACGCTTCTTCACCGCGGCACCGAGGCCGTTGGAAGCGTCGAGGATCTCGTTCATCAGGCGCTCGGACATCGTCTTCTCACGACGAGCCTGCGCGTAGCCGACCAGCCAGCGCAGCGCGAGCGTGGTGCCGCGGGTGCCCTTGACCTCGATCGGGACCTGGTAGGTCGCACCGCCGACGCGGCGGGACTTGACCTCGATCGCCGGCTTCACGTTGTCGAGCGCACGCTTGAGCGTGACGACCGGGTCGGTGCCGGTCTTCTCCCGGCAGCCCTCGAGCGCCGTGTAGACGATGCGCTGCGCGACCTGCTTCTTGCCGTCCATGAGCACCTTGGACACGAGCTGCGAGACCAGCTGCGACCCGTAGACCGGGTCGATGTCGATCGGCCGCTTCGGAGCGGGACCCTTGCGCGGCATATCAGCTCTTCTCCTTCTTGGCGCCGTAGCGGC
This sequence comes from Nocardia sp. 149-1B, assembly GCF_057747975.1. NCBI lineage: Bacteria > Bacillati > Actinomycetota > Actinomycetes > Mycobacteriales > Nocardiaceae > Nocardia > Nocardia sp. 149-1B. The sequence goes on along the minus strand of NZ_CM173233.1, from coordinate 658,114 downwards.
TGCGGGCCTGCTTACGGTTCTTCACACCCTGGGTGTCGAGCGTGCCGCGGATGATCTTGTAGCGGACACCGGGGAGGTCCTTCACACGGCCGCCACGCACGAGCACGATCGAGTGCTCCTGGAGGTTGTGGCCGACGCCCGGGATGTACGCCGTGACCTCGACGCCGCTCGACAGGCGCACGCGGGCGACCTTGCGGAGGGCGGAGTTCGGCTTCTTCGGAGTCGTGGTGTAGACGCGGGTGCACACACCGCGTCGCTGGGGCGAACCCTTGAGGGCAGGCGTCTTGTTCTTCGACACCTTGTCCTGGCGGCCCTTGCGGACCAACTGCTGAATGGTGGGCACCGGGTGGTTCCCCTTCTTTTCCGCTCTCAGTACGGACGCTCTGTCCGCACGGTGTACTGCTGTGTGTCCGGGTGGTGCTAGGTCAACCCTGAATCGCTCGCCCCCGAGGTCGGGCGTGTCGCCCTGACCGCACTGCTCAACGGGAGCCGGTGAGGGTTCCGCTGACGGGGTTTTCGGTGCCGGACTCGAGAAACTGACTCCCCGATTGCTTCCGGGCACGCACAACGGCCTGGTTGTCCCAGACACGAGGAAAAAGGCTACCCGGGCGGCTCGGCACGGTCAAAACGGTGCGCACGCCGCCGTCGAGGCGGGCATGCACGGCCAACGCCAAGAGTACGCCGGCGATGGTGAGCAGCCCACCGAACTCCAGCGCCCACCGGGCGCCGAGGTGCTGACCCACCCAGCCGACGATCGGAGCGCCGAGCGGGGTGCCGCCCATCAGGATCGTCATGTAGAGCGCCATCACCCGGCCGCGCAGCGCCGGGGCCGACTCAAGCTGGAGCGTGGCGTTGGCCGAGCTGAGGAACGTCAGGGTGAAGAACCCGATCACGGGCGCGAACAGCGTGAACTCCAGGTAGGTCGGCAGCAGGCCCGCGACGATCTCGGCGACGCCGAAGCCCAGCGCGGCCACGACCAGCAGCCGCACCCGGACCCGGACCCGCCGCGCGGCGAGCAGCGCCCCGGTCAGCGAGCCGACCGCCAGCGCCGAGCCCAGCACGCCGTACTCCCCCGCACCCTTGCCGAACACCTCGGTCGCCATCAGCGCGGAGGTGATCTGGAAGTTCATGCCGAACGTGCCCGCGAAGAACACCATGATCATGATCAGCACCATCTTCGGCTGGCTGCGCACGTAGCGCACGCCCTCCACGAGCATGCCGGGCTCGCGGTGCTGCAGCTCGAGCGGGTGGAGCAGCCTGGCGTCCATCCGCTGGAGCTGGGCGATGACCGCGAGGTACGAGGCCGCGTTGACCAGGATCACCCAGCCGGTCGCCTCGGCGCCGCCGCCGAGCGCGCCGATCATCAGGCCGGCGATCGCCGGGCCGAGGATGCGGGCAGCGTTGAAGGTCGCGGAGTTGAGGCCGACCGCGTTGGTGAGGTCGTCGGGGCCGACCATCTCGGAGACGAAGGACTGGCGCGCCGGGCCGTCGAAGGCCGCGCCGATGCCGAACAGGACTGCGATGACGTAGACGTGCCAGGTCTGGGCGACCCCCAGCACGGCGATCAGGCCCAGAGCCAGGGACGCGAGCGCCATCATCGCCTGCGTCACCTGCAGCAGCCGGCGCTTGGGGAACCGGTCGGCCACGACCCCGGCGTACGGGCTGAGCAGCAGGATCGGGAGGAACTGGAGGCCCGTGGTGATGCCGAGCTCGCTGCCGCTGTTGCCGGGCAGCTGGAGCACGAGCCAGTCCTGGGCCACCCGCTGCATCCAGGTGCCGGTGTTCGACACCAGGCTGCCGGCGAGGTAGCGCCGGTAGTTGGGGTTGCGCAGCGAGCGGAACGTGGGACTCAAGGTGTGGTGGTCAGTCCTTCTGAGCGAGGTTGGCGAGGATGGGGGCGGCCTGGCGGAGGATGGCGCGCTCGTCGGGCGTGAGCTCCTTGAGGCACCGGGCGAGCCAGGCGTCGCGGCGGTCGCGGTCGGCCAGCACCCGGGCACGGCCCTGGTCGGAGAGCTCGACGACGACCTGGCGGCCGTCGGTCTCGTGGGGACGGCGTACGACGTCGCCGCTCTCCTCCAGGCAGTTGACCGTGCGGGTCATCGACGGCGGCTGGACCTTCTCGGCCGCGGCCAGCTCGCCGATCGTCAAGGCGCCGCCGGTGCGGAACAGCACGCCGAGCACGCCCATCTGGTTGATGCTCAGCTCGTTGTCGGGGTGCCGCTCGACGGCCAGCCGGCGACGCAGGCGCATGACGCTGAGCCGGAGCTCCGAGGCGAGCCCGGCGTCCGTCCTGGTGACCTTCTGCAGCGTCGGCATGTACTTAGCATAACTCATTACCCACGCTAAGCATTCCCGATGAGGCAACCGCCGCGCTGTGGTCGCCGTCGCGGATTGCCTGCGGGAGGCGCGTGGCTCGCCGAGTCGGCGCTACCGCACGGCGTGGGCGCTTCGCGCCGTGCGGTGCAGTACCGCCGACTCGGCTCCGACCCCATCACTCACTGGCCGAGCCGACATCGCTTCGCTCGTCAGCTCAACCAGTTCGTGATGGGGTTGATAGCGAAGTAGACGACGAACAGCGCGGCCACGACCCACATGAGCGGGTGGACCCCTGCGACCTTGCCGCGGACGATCTTGATCAGCACGTAGGCGAGGAAGCCGGCGCCGATGCCGACGGAGATCGAGTAGGTGAACGGCATCAGCACGATCGTGAGGAACGCCGGGATCGCGATCTCGAGGTCGTCCCAGTCGATGCCCTTGACCTGCTGCATCATCAGGAAGCCGACGAGCACGAGCGCCGGCACGGCCGCCTCGGACGGGATGATCTCCACGACCGGGGAGACGAAGATCGCGGCCAGGAACAGGACGCCGGTCACCACCGAGGCCAGGCCGGTGCGGGCGCCCTCGCCGACGCCGGACGCCGACTCGATGTAGGAGGTGTTGGACGAGACGCCCGCGGCACCACCGGCGGCCGCGGCGAGCGAGTCGACCACGAGGATGCGCCGGGTGTTCGGCGGGGTGCCGTCCTCCTGCAGCAGGCCGGCCTCCGCGCCGATCGCGGTCATCGTGCCCATCGTGTCGAAGAAGTCCGCGAGCATGAGCGTGAAGATCAGCAGCACCGCGGTGACCACGCCCGCGTTCTGCCACGAGCCGAGGAGGCTGAAGTGGCCCACGGTGTCGAAGTGCGGCCGCGCGATGATGTCGTCGGGCCAGGCGGGGACGTTGAGGCTCCACCCCTTGGGGTTGTCCGCGCTGCCCTGTCCGAGGTCGGCGACCGCCTCGACGATGATCGCGACCACGGTGGTCGCGATGATCGAGATCAAGATCGCGCCGTGGATCTTGCGCACCCACAGGGTGATCACGAGGACCAGGCCGATCGCGAACACCAGCACCGGCCATCCGGCGAGCTGCCCGGTCTGACCGAGCTGGACCGGCACCGTCGTCTGGGCCGCGTCGGGGATGCGGCGCACGAAACCGGCGTCCACGAAACCGATGAGGCTGATGAACAGGCCGATGCCGACCGAGATCGCGATCTTGAGCTGGGCGGGTACGGCGTGGAACACGGCCTCTCGGAACCCGGTGAGCACCAGCACCAGGATGACCAGACCCTCGATGACCACCAGGCCCATGGCATCCGCCCAGGTCATCTGGTTGGCGATCGAGAACGCCACGAACGCGTTGAGTCCCAGACCGGTCGCGAGCGCCAGCGGGTAGTTGGCGACCACGCCCATGAGGATCGTCATCACCCCGGCGACCAGCGCGGTGCCGGCCGCGATCGCCGGGAGGTTGGAGCCGTCACCCGGACCACCGCCGAGAAATCCGCCGTTCTCGTCGGGGACGAAGCCGAGGATGAGGGGGTTCAGCACGATGATGTAGGACATCGTGAAGAACGTGACGATCCCGCCACGCACCTCGTTGCCCACTGTCGAGCCGCGCTCGCTGATCTTGAAGTAGCGGTCCAAGCCGCCGCGACCCGTGGTCGTCTGAGTGCTCACGGGCGGCAAGCATCCCAGACGCGCGGGCTGTCGACTAGCGTGTCTCGCGTGGAGCTTCGCGACAACCAGCCGCTGCAGCACGAGTTCGGCAACCGGACGTTCTTCGTCGCCGACGTCGAGCCGCTCGACGTCGACGGGGTGCGCACGGTCGAGGTCGGCACCGCGCTCTGGTTGATCGGGTTCCTGGCGCTGCTGCCGTTCTACGGCCGGCTGCAGGACTCGGGGAACGAGTGGTGGCTCTGGACGTGCCTGTCCGGCTTCGGTCTCGGGCTCTTCGGGCTGGAGTACTGCCGGCGGCGCCGCAAGGCACGCCGCGAGCTGGCCGACGAGGCCTGAGCGACCCTCAGAAGGTCTCGATGTCGTCGGGGTTGATCGTGTCGACGACGGGCTCGGGCAGCGGCAGCGGCTCGTGCTTCTTCGCCAACCGCACCTCGGAGTGGGCGCCGCAGCCGTGGTCGAAGGAGACGATCCGACCGTCGTCGTTCGCGTCGCCGTTGGCGCAGACACCGAACAGCTCCGAGAGCGGGCCGGCGACGCGCATCAGGAAGCCGCAGGTGGTGCAGCTGTCCGGGGCCGAGCGCGCCAGCGGCGCGTCCGGGCCGCCGTCACCGTCGTACCAGCGCTGCGCGGCGAGCTCGCGGCCCTCCGGCGAGAGCGTGCGGACCCGGCCGAGGCCGAGGTCCTGGGCGACCTGGCGGACCTGGGCCTTGTCGTCGGCGTCGAGCGGGTCGTCACCGTAGGAGTACGACGGGACCAGCCGCGGGTCGTCGTCGCTGACAGGAAGCAGGTCACCCGGGGAGAGGTCACCCGGCTTGATCCGCTCGCGGTAGGGCACCCACGGCGGCGCGACGATCGCCTCGGCCCCGGGGATCAGCACGACCTCGTCGATCGTCACGTGCTTCTGCCGCGGCGCCCGTGCGACCGTCACCGACCAGCGCCACCCGACGTACCCGGGCCGCGTGCAGGCGAAGAGGTGGGTGACCACGCGCTCGCCCTCGACCTCGTGACCGAGGTGGTCGCCGACGTCGGCGGCGCCGACCTGCTCGACGAGGGCGTCGCGGGCCACGTCCACCGCCGCCACCGTGGCGGAGTCGGGCTTGGGTCGCGTGGTCGTGATCACCCCGGAATCATGACTCATGTCGACGCCGACTGTCAGGTCGGGTGCGGCAGGATGGCCCCATGTCCGCCCCGTCGCCCGAGACACCGACCGCCGGGCGGGGGGCGAAGGTCGCTCGGGGCCTGGGTGCGACAGCGCGTGCGGCGCGACGCTTCGGCCGGTTCACGATGCGGCAGGCGAGGCGGGCCGCCGAGGCCGAGGGCGCCGGCGAGTCGGGGCTGTCGCGGCTGATCCAGATGCACACCTTCAACACTGCCGGCGACGCCGCGGTGGCGATCTCGCTGGCCGGATCGCTGTTCTTCCAGGTCCCCTCCGGCGAGGCCCGCGGCCAGGTGGCGCTGTTCCTCGGCCTGACGATGCTGCCGTTCGCGATCGTCGCCCCGCTGATCGGCCCGTTCCTCGACCGGTTCGCCCACGGCCGCCGGTGGGCGATCGGCGCGACGATGGCGATCCGGGCGTTCCTCTGCTGGGTGCTGGCCGACGCGGTGGTCACCGAGTCGGCGCTGCTCTTCCCCGCCGCGCTCGGTGTGCTCGTGGCGTCCAAGGCGTACGGCGTGACCCGCGCGGCCGCCGTACCCCGCCTGCTGCCGAAGGACTTCACGCTGGTCAAGGCCAACGGCCGCGTCTCGATGTCGGGCATCGTCGGGGTCGCGATCTCGGGGCCGATCGCGGGGTTGGCGTCGCTGGCCGGCCCGGAGTGGGTGCTCCGCTACGCGTTCGTGCTGTTCGTGATCGCCACGGTCGCGGCCATCCGGCTGCCTGCGCGGGTCGACTCGAGCCAGGGCGAGGAGGAGCTCGTGCTCCTCGGGTCAGAGGTGCCCGGTGGCTCGGGGCGCCGCCGGACGCGGATCCCCCCGGCGGTCGCCTACGCGCTGCGGGCCAACTGCGGACCCCGGTGGCTGGCGGGCTTCTTGATCATGTTCATGGCGTTCCTGCTGCGCGAGAACCCGATCGGTGACTGGAACCCCAAGGTGCTGACCGGCATCGTCGTCGGCGCGGCCGGGGTCGGCAACTTCCTGGGCGTGGTCGCCGCCTCGGTGCTGCGGCGGATCCGGCCCGCGATCACGGTGACCATCGTGCTGATCGCCGACGTCGCGGTCGCGATCGTCGCGGCGCTGTTCTACGGCGTGCTCGCGGTCGCGCTGCTCGGCCTCGTCGCGGGGCTGGGTCAGGCGCTGGCGAAGTTCTCCCTCGACGCCACCATCCAGCGCGACATCCCCCATCGGGTCCAGGCCAGCGCGTTCGCGCGCAGCGACACGACGCTCCAGCTGGCGTGGGTGATCGGCGGGTTCGTCGGCATCGCGCTCCCGCTCGACCCGCCCCGGCTGGGCCTGGGTGTCGCGGCCGTCGTACTCGCCGCGTGGGCGGTGTTCGTGCTCGTCAACGGCCCGCGGCGGGTCGGGTCGGCCTCACGGGCCAGTTGATCGACCGGTCTCGACACGCCGGTCGCGACCTCGCAAGCTCGCTCGCGCGGCTCGCTCGACCACCATCAGCGGGTCCGCTGGCGCGTCCCCTGGTCTCGACACGGCGGTCGCGGCTTCGTCCCTCAGCCGCGCGCCTCGCTCGACCACCATCAACGGGTCCGCTGGCGCGTCCCCGCTAACGCTCGAGCTCGTCGGCGAGAGCGCGGAGGAGCTTGGCGGCGGGCTTGGCGGTGCGGGGGTCGGGGTGGCGGCCGTGGCGGTAAGCCTCGCCGACGTCGTCGAGCATCCGGATCAGGTCCTCGACGATCGTGACCATCTCCTCGGGCTTCTTGCGGCGGGCGTCGCGCTGGTTGCGCGAGACCGAGACCGGGGCGTCGAGGATGCGCACCTGCAGGGCCTGGTCACCGCGCCGGCCCTGGGCGATGCCGAACTCCACGCGGGTGCCCGCCTTGAGGGCGCCGGTCCCGCCCGGAAGGGCCTCCGAACGCACGTAGACGTCGGGGCCGTCGTCCTGGGAGAGGAAGCCGAAACCCTTCTCGGCGTCGAACCACTTCACCTTGCCAGTGGGCACGGGCTGACCTTCTTCTCACACAGTGGGACCGGGACACTCCAGCCTATAGCGCCTCGTTCATCGATCCGGACCGGAATCCGCGGGAATCCACCTCGGCCTCGGCGAAGCCGGCACCGCGCACGGCCTCGAGCAGCCGCTCCTCCTGCTCGGCGGGCAGCGGCAGCAGCGTGGCGTCGACCTCGATCGAGGCCCGGTCGCCGAGGTCGCGCACCCGCAGGTTGCGCAGGCCGGTGCCCTCGAGCTCGGCCCGGACGGCCGTCTCGGCACGCTCCACGCGGCCCAGTCGGTACGGCGTGACCTCGACGCCGTACGCGACCCGGGAGGAGAGGCAGGCGGCCGCCGGCTTGTCCCAGGTGGGCAGGCCCCAGCGGCGGGAGGCCTCCCGGACCTGAGCCTTGGTCAGGCCGGCGTCGCGCAGCGGCGCGATCGCGCCACGCTCGTCGGCCGCCCGGATGCCGGGGCGGAAGCCGGCGACGGCGTCGTCGGCGTTGGTGCCGGTCGCGACGTGCGCGAGCCCGTGCTCGGCGGCCAGCGGGGTGAGCACGTCGAGCAGCTCGGCCTTGCAGAAGTAGCAGCGGTCACCGCCGTTGGCGCGGTAGCCCTCGCGGTCCATCTCGTGGGTGGCGGGCGTGAGCACCTCCACCCCCAACGACGCGGCGAACTCCCGGGCGGGATCCCGCTCGGCCAGCGGCAGCGAGTGGGAGTACCCCGTGGCGGCGGCCACCCGGTCGGGACCCAACGCACGCACCGCGGCGGCGAGCAGGAACGCGCTGTCGGCGCCGCCGCTGTAGGCGACCAGCACCGAGCCGCGCTCGCGCAGGCCGGCCTCGAGCGCGTCCAGACGCAGCGCGAGCAGGTGGTCCTCGAGCCACGCGGGGAACTCCCCGAGCCCCTCGAGCACGACATCGGTGCCGGCCTCGAGCAGCTCCTCGCGGGTGCAGCCGCCGGTGAGCACCGAGACGCTGAGCGCCCCGGCGGCTCGCGCGCCCTCGACGTCGTGGACGTGGTCGCCGACGTAGATTCCTGCGCCCTCGCGGCGCAGCACGTCCGCCTTGCCGACGCCCCACACCCAGCCCTCGAGGTGGTCGACCTCGAGGCCGAGGTGGTCGAGGTGGAGCTGCGCGTTGGCGGGGTACTTGCCGGTGACCACCAGCACCCGGCCACCATGACGTCGTACGGCGGCGATCGCGTCCTCGGCGCCCGCCAGGAGCGGGACCGAGGCGATCGCATGATCGGGGTAGAGCGCTCGGAACCGGTCCCCGGCCGGGCCGACGGCCTCCGCGGCCAGGTGCTCGCCGAGCATGTGGTCCAGCGGGGGGCCGAGCCGGGCGGTCATCTCCTCGACCGGGAACTCCACCCCCAGCTCCGCACCCAGCGCCCGGAGCACCGCACCGAACCCCGGAGCGGTGTCGATCAGCGTCATGTCGAGGTCGAAGCCGACCACCAGCGGCGCTGCGTGCATGACCCCACACTAAGGATCCCTGGGAAGGATGCTGAAACTCCTGTCACAATGAGTGGTTCAGGTGACAGGGGGGTGACCATGACCACGATGCGCGGAGCTCGCGCCGGGCTGGCGGCTGCCCTCGTGGTCGGGGGCCTCGGCGGCCTCGGTGCGCAGGTGCCCCTCGCCGCCGCCGAGCCGGGCACGTCCGAGCCGGTCTACCTCGTGACGTTGGCGGGTCCCGGCACGTCCGGAGACACGGTCGACCCGCTGGCCTCGTTCCGGATGCGCACCGAGCAGGACGCGGTGCTCGACGCGGTCGGCAGCCCCGAGCCCGTCTACCGCTGGACCACCGCCCTCAACGGCGTCGCCGTGCACCTCTCCCCCGCGGAGGCCGCCGGCCTCCGCACCGACCCCCGGGTCGCCCTGGTGGAGCGCAACTCGGTGCGGCCACTGGCGGGGCACCCTGCCGCCGTGGGGCTGCTCGGCATGCCGCGATCCGCGCGCGGTGGCGCCGGCGTCGTCGTCGGCCTGGTCGACTCCGGGATCTGGCCCGACTCGCCGCTGTTCTCCGCGGTCACGGGCCTGGGCCGCGCGCCGCGCGGGTTCTCCGGCACCTGCGAGACCGGCGACGGCTGGCCCGAGACCTCCTGCAACCGCAAGCTGGTCGGCGCCCGGTGGTTCGTCTCCGGCTTCGGCGTCGACCACCTCCGGTCGGCCTCCTCGCTCTCGCCGCTCGACGAGGACGGCCACGGCACCCAGGTCGCCTCGATCGTGGCCGGCAACGCCGGCGTGCCCGCCCGGGTGCGCGGCCAGCAGCTCGGCACGTACGCCGGCATCGCCCCGCAGGCGAGGCTGGCCGTCTACAAGGCCTGCTGGAGCGCGCCTGACCCCGACCAGGACGGCTGTGCGACTGCCGACCTGGTGGCCGCGATCGACGCCGCCACGGCCGACGGCGTCGACGTCCTCAACCTCTCGGTCGGCGGCCCGTCGCGGATCGACACCGTGGAGCGGGCGCTGCTCGGCGCGACCGAGGGCGGCGTGGTCGTCGTCGGCGCCGCCGGCAACTCCGGCCGGACCCCGGCCGCGCACCGCAGCCCGTGGGTGACCTCGGTCGGCGCAGCCAGCGGGCCGGTACGCCGCGGGCGCGTGCTGCTGCCCGACGGCACGACGTTCCCCGGCGCGATGGCCTCCGCCCGTGGTGTCGGACCGGCGCGGCTGGTCCGTGCCGCCGACGTACCGACCGCGACGGCGACCCGGAACGAGGCGCGCGTCTGCACCCCGGGCAGCCTGGACGCGGGCCAGGTCGAGGGACGGATCGTCCTGTGCGAGCGTGGCGTGGTCGGCCGGGTGGACAAGTCCGCGGCCGTCGACCTGGCCGGCGGGGTCGGCATGGTGCTGGCCAACGCCGGAGCCGGGGACCTCGTGGCCGACTTCCACCGGGTGCCGACCGTGCACGTCGACCGGGCGTCGGGCCGGGCGCTGGAGCAGTGGCTCACGGCGCATCCCGACGGACGGGTGCGGCTCGAGCCGCGCGGCCTGGTGCGCACGGCGGCCCGCGTGGTCGGCTGGTCGAGCGGTGGGTCCGCCGCCTCTCCCGTGGTCAAGCCCGACCTGGTCGCGACCGGGGTCGGGGTCCTGGGCGCGGTGCCGCCACAGGACGCACGGGCCAGCTGGGACCTGCTGTCCGGCAGCTCCGCGGCCGCCGCGGTCACCAGCGGCGTCGCCGCACTGGTCCGCTCGCAGCATGAGGACTGGTCGCCCGCACGGGTCCGCTCGGCGCTCGCCACGACTGCTCTGCCGGTGCCGGGTGCGGCCGTGCTGCGCGCGGGCAACGGGCTCGTCTCGCTGAGCCGAGCCGCCCGGCCCGGCCTGGCCTATGACGTCCCACCGGAGGACTACCGCGCCTGGTTGGACGGCGACCTCGTCGAGCTCAACACCCCCTCGATCCGCCTGGCCGGCGCGGGCACGGTCCTCCGGACGATCACGAACGTCACCGGCCGTCGCCTGTACTTCTCCTCGGCGGTGAGCGGGTTCGCCGACCACGCGGTGCGGGTGACCCCCGCGGCGGTGCGGCTGGGCCCCGGTGACAGCGCCACGTTCACGCTGACCGTCGGGTCGGGCGGCCGCGGCGTCGACGACGGATGGGTCACCTGGCGCGGCGCAACCGGCACCGTGACTCGGATCCCCGTCGTGCTCAGTCGCTGAGCCAGTCCTCCAGCTCCGCGTCCATCATCAGCTCGCGGGCCTCGGCCATCCGCTCGTCCGGCACCAGGATCCGCACCTGGATCACCTGGATCAGGCCGTCGATCACACTCATGTTGCGGTCGGCCACGTGGTAGGGGATCTCGGCGGATACCAGCAGTCCCTCGATCACCGAGATCATCGCCGGGTCGTTCGTGCGCACTAGCTCAGCCATAGGACACCTCCTGGATCGGGTCCCAGTGTCTCAGGTCGGACCCGGCGCGGCGCCGGCAGCGGCACCACACGGGCACGCGATCGATCCTGGCTGCCCGACCAATCCGAGTCCAGCACGGTGCGAGAGCACCAGTGCCTCCGCCCAGATGTTCTCGAGAGAGGGACGGGCGCGGTCGGCCTGTGCCGAGGTCGACACGAGGGTCGCTCGCCGATCCCGGGGATGAGGGGTCCTGAGAACCCATCCGCCACGCTCCATGCGCTGGAGGGTGCGGGTCATGGCCGGCGTGTCGGTGCGCAGGGCCCGAGCCAGTTCGACCTGTCGCTGGGGCCCGCGCTCCCACAGGCAGCGGAGCACCGCGTCCTGGCCCCAGCTCAGGGAGAGCGCGAGGAGCCGCGGCTCGAGTCTGGCCCGCTGCAGCCGCGCAAGCTCCCGAACGGTCTCCAAGAGACGAGCGCCCACCATCGCGTCGCTGAGATGCAGGCGGTCAGCGTCCTCGGCCACGGCGGTTCACCGCGACGGGTCGCTGAGCGCCAAGTACGCCGCGCGTTCGCCGGCCGCGGCAGTCACCAGCGGACCCCTGACCGGACCGATCGGCCCCGTGACCCAGCGAACCGACCACCCGCTGCGCAACAGCTCGGCGCCGCGCTCGATCGTGGCGACCACTCCGGCCCCGTCGCGGCGGACCACCCCGAAGACCGCTGACGTCCCGTCCGCGTCGTGCAGCTGGAACGTCGCAGACGCGCCGTCTGCGAGGGAGAACACCTCGAAGGTCGGTGAGTCGAAGACGTCGTGCTCGGGCCGCTCCTCGTCGGGTCCCAGCGCGACGACCGAACCCGGCCGCACCAGGACCGGCATGCTGGCGAAGTCGTGGCGCTCGCGGTGCCATCGGGGACCGAAACGCTCGACTCCGTCGAGGAACCCGAGCCACCTACCGTCGGGGACGTAGAAGTCGGTCTCACCCTCGTCGGAGAACACCGGCGCGACCAGAAGACCCGATCCGAGCATGTACTGCCGGTCGAGGGGAGCACAGGAGCGATCCTCCGGGAACTCCAGGAACATGGCGCGCATCATCGGCAGGCCACGGTTCGCGGCGTCGACGGCCGCGCCCCAGAGGTAGGGCATCATCCGGTTGCGCAGGCGCACGAACCGCCGCGCGATCTCGACCGACTCCTCGTCGAAGGCCCACGGCACCCGGTAGGACCCCGAGCCGTGCAGCCGGGCGTGCGAGGAGAACAGGCCGAACAGGAGCCACCGCTTGAACAGGGCCGGCGTCGGCGTTCCCTCGAAGCCCCCGATGTCGTGGCTCCAGAACCCGAACCCGCTCAGGCCGAGCGAGAGTCCCGCGCGCAGGGACTCTGCCATCGAGGCGTACGTCGACTCGCAGTCCCCACCCCAGTGCACCGGGAACTGCTGGCCACCCACGGTGGCCGCACGCGAGAACAACACGGCCTCCCCCCGGCCTCTGACCTTCTCGATCGCGCGGAAGACGATCTCGTTGTAGAGCAGCGCGTAGTAGTTGTGCATGCGTTGCGGGTCCGAGCCGTCGTGCCACACGACGTCGGTCGGGATCCGTTCCCCGAAGTCCGCCTTGATGGCGTGGACGCCGCAGTCCAGGAGCGCCTCGATCTTGCCGGCGAACCATTCCCGCGCCTCCGGGTTGGTGAAGTCGACGAGGGCCATGCCCGCTACCCACAGGTCCCACTGCCAGACGGTGCCGTCACCGCGCTTGACGAGGTAGCCCGCGCGGGCCGCCTCCGCGTAGAGAGGTGAGCGCTGGCCGATGTAGGGGTTGATCCACACACTGGTGCGGAGTCCCCGACGCCCCAACCGCTCGAGCATCCCCTGCGGATCGGGGAAGACCTCGGAGTCCCAGGTGAAGTCGCACCAGTTCAGGGGCTTCATCCAGTAACAGTCGAAGTGGAACACGCTGAGCGGGATGCCGCGCTCCGCCATGCCGTCGACGAAGTGACTGACCGTGGCCTCGTCGTACTCGGTGGTGAAGGAGGTGGAGAGCCAGAGACCGAACGACCAGCGCGGCGGAAGCGCCGGCCGCCCGGTCAGCTCGGTGTAGCGCTCCAGGATCGCGGCCGGGGTCGGACCGTGGATGACGTAGTAGGTGAGCTCGTCCCCCGCCGTCGAGAACTGCACGGTCGAGACCACCTCGGAGGCGACCTCGAACGACACCCGGGCCGGTGAGTCGACGAAGACTCCGAAACCGGCGTCGGTCACGAAGAAGGGAATCGCCTTGTAGGCCTGCTCGCTCGCCGTTCCCCCGTCCTCGTTCCAGGTCTCGATCACCTGTCCGTTCTTGACGAAGGGAGTGAATCGCTCGCCGAAGCCGTACACGCTGGCGCCGACGGGGAGCTCGAGACGCTGGACCATGAACGGACCGACGCCAGCGACCTCCATGGAGGCTGCCGCCCGGAACCGGCTCGCCGTCAGCACCCGTCGCGAGTCCCGGAACTCCAGCTCCCAGGGGCCGCTCGTCCTTTGGAAGACCCTCAGGTCGCCCGTGGTCATCTCGACGCTCGTGTCGTCGCGCACCGTCTTGACCACGGCGGGGGCGGCGCCCAGCCGGAACGACGGGCGCGGCGGGTCGACGCTCTGGCGACGGCTGATCGTCACCCGCGCCACGTCCGACATCGGTGAGGAGACGTCGACGGTGATGGTGGGGGTGTTGAGGTGGGATCCACGGTCGACGACGGGCTTGGAGAGCGTGACCACCGACATCGCGTCGTCCTCCACACGCACGTCGAAGGCCTCGGTCGCGTACCGCGCCGTCACGCCTTCGTGCAGCAGCCAGTAGCCGTTGTTGAACTTCACCGAGCTTCTCCGTTCTGGTCGCCCGAGACTTCGCGTGGCGGTGCGGTGCTGGCCCGGACGGTGAGCTCGGGTGCCAGCAGGCGCGTCTCCGCACTCCCGGGGCGCTGGAGGTGGCCGAGCACGATCTCCACCGCGATCTGACCGACCTCGGACGCCGGCACGGCGATCCCGGTCAGGGGCACGCGCTGGCCGATCGCCATGTCCACGGGGCACACGGCGACCAGAGACATGTCCTGGGGCACGCTGAGCCCCCGCTGCTCGAGCACGGCGAGCAGCATCCCGAGGATCGCCTCGTTGTGGACGACGAGCCCCGTCGTCGCGGGTGCGTCTCGCAGCTGCTCGTCAACAGCGCGCTCGACGGCTTCGTAGCTCTGGTCGACCGGGCGCCAGGTGGCTTCGACCTGGCGCTTGGCGGCGGCGCGCTCGAAGCCCTCGGCGAAACGGACCGCGTAGGTGCTGCGGCGCTCATAGACCGAGGGAGGGGCCCCGAACATGCCGAGCGTGCGGTGGCCGAGGCTGGTCAGGTGCTCGACGCCCTGCGCCGCGGCCTCCCGCATGTCCAGGTCGACGCAGCTGAGCCCGCGCGGCTCGTCGGGGTGACCGATCAGCACGCAGGGCAGCTCCAGCCCGCGCAGCATCGGCAGGCGGGGGTCGTCGGTCTCGAGGTCCATGACGATGACGGCGTCGACCAACGAGGCCATGCTCACTCGGCGGACGCCCTCCTCACCCTCCTGCTGCGTCACGAGCAGCACATCGTGGTCGCGTTCGCGCGCGGCCGTGGCGACGGCAGAGACGAACTGCATGAGGACCGGCACGTTGTTGTCGGCACGGAACGGCGCGACCAGGCCGATCGCGTTCATCCGCCCCCCGGCGAGCGCCCGGGCGTTGGCGTTGGGTTGGTAGCCGAGGGCGGAGATGCTCGCACGCACGCGTGTGCTCGTCTCCTCGGAGATCGCACGCTTCCCGGAGAGCACATAGCTCACCGTGCTCACCGACACCCCGGCGTGCCGGGCGACCTCCGCGATCGTCACCATTTCCGGGCCTCCGGGGAGCCTGCGTGGATGCGCGCGTGCTCTGCGATGAGTGCTGCGTACCACGACGCGCTGTCCTTGGGCGTGCGGCGCTGCGTGCCGAAGTCGACGTGGAAGAGCCCGAATCGGATGGAGTAGCCGAGCTCCCACTCGAGATTGTCCAGCAACGACCAGACGTAGAGCCCGCGTACGTCGACGCCATGGTCGACCGCGGCCGCGATCGAGCGCACCACCGTGCGGAGGTAGTCGACGCGGGCGCCGTCCTTCACCCGTCCGTCGGGGTCGACGTAGTCGTGCAGCGACGCGCCCATCTCGGTGACGTGGATCGGTAGGGTCGTGTACTCGGCCTGGACCCGACGCAGACACTCCTCGATGCCTTCGGGAACGGCCGCGATGCCGGCGCTCATCATCGGGCCCGGTGGGTGGACCTGGCGGGCGCCGAGCACGGGCACCGTCGGATCGGCGGCCACGAGGTGGTTGAGGTAGTAGTTCACGCCCAGGAAGTCGATGGGCGCGGCGATCCGCTCGGCGTCGCCTGCCTGCACGACGGACCCGTCGAACAACGTCGGGAACAAGGGCTCGAGGTCATCGGGGTAGCAACCGCGGAAGAGGGGATCGAGGTAGACCCGGTTCTGCTCCCCGTCCAGCAGGCGCGCGGCGGCGACGTCCCGAGGGTCCTGCGACCACGGCCGCGCGATCGCCATCGAGAGGGTGATCCCGAGCTGCGCTCCCGGCAGCGCCTGCGCCCGGAACGCCTCGACACCCACGGCGTGCGCGAGCAGCAGGTGGTGGATGGCGGTGCCGGCGGTGGCGTAGTCGCGGTGACCAGGGGCGTGCACGCCGCGGCAGTAACCCTGGCCGACCACGGTCCAGGGCTCGTTGAGCGTCAGCCAGAAGGGGACCCGGTCTCCCAGCGCCTCGAGGACCACGGTCGCGAAGTCGCCGAACCGGGCAGCCGTGTCGCGGTCGTACCAACCGCCTCGATCCTCCAGGTACTCCGGCAGGTCCCAGTGGAAGAGCGTGACCATGGGCTCGATGCCGGCGTCGAGCAAGGTGTCGACTACCCGCGAGTAGTGGTCGAGGCCGCGCTGGTTGACCGCCCCGGAGGCGTCCGGGACGATCCGCGGCCACGCGATCGAGAAGCGGTAGGCGTTCATGCCGAGCCGCGCCATCGCCGCGATGTCCTCGGGGTAGCGGTGGTAGTGGTCGGCGGCTACGTCCCCCGTGTCGCCGTTCAGCGTCCTCCCCGGCGTGTGGCTGAACGCGTCCCAGATCGAGCGACCCCGGCCGTCCTCGTCGGCCGCGCCCTCGACCTGGTAAGCAGCAGTGGCGGCACCCCAGCGGAAGTCCGTGCGCAGTGTGCCGAGCCCCTCGAGGAGATCGGGACCCAGCGACGTGGGGGACAGGTTCGCCGGGGGGATCACTTCGCACCTGCCTGGGCCCGACGGTTGCGGGCCGTCATGTCGAGCGTGACGGCGGCCAAGAGGATCAGGCCCGTCGTGATCGTCTGCGTCGCAGCACTCTGCCCGATGAGGGCCAGCCCGTTCTGGACGCTCGAGATCACCAGAGCGCCGAGCAGCGCACCGACGATCGTGCCGCGGCCGCCGAAGAGGCTCGTCCCCCCGATGACGGCGGCCGCGATCGCGTTCAGGGATGTGTTGCCGCCGCCGGTGTTGACCGAGACCGAGAACGCCCGGGCGGCATCGAGGACCCCCGCGGTCGCGGCCAGGGTGGAGACCATGACGAAGACGCCCACGCGGAGCTGTCCCGTGCGGACTCCGGTCCGACGCGCGGCCTCGGCACTGCCTCCCACCGCGTAGATGTGCCGCCCGAGCACGGTCGAGCCGGTCATCAGCGCCAGCCCGAGCGTGATCACCAGGACGATCACGAGCAGGATCGGCGTACCGAGGTAGTCGTTGAGGACCGCGATCACCGTCAACGGGATGACGACGACCAGGGCGACCCGGAAGGCCAGACGCGAGAGCGCCTCCGCCTCGTAGCCGGCGCGACGGGTGAGCACGTGGTGGACCGCCATCCACCCGAGGCCACCGACCGCCACGAGCGCCGCGAGAGCCCAGCCGAGGCCGGCGGAGAGGTAGTTCGAGGCGATGCCCGTGATGCCGGTGTCCTCGATGCGCACCTGGCCGTTGCGGTCACTGAGCGCGGAGAGCTGGACGCCCTGCCAGACCAGCATCCCCGCGAGGGTCACGATGAAGGACGGGGCCCGGAAGACCACGATCCATGCACCCTGGACGGCGCCGATCAGCGCACCGAGGGCGAGGGCGGCCAGGATCGCCGCCCAGGCCGGCCATCCGGCGACGGCCGAGAGGAGACCCATCGCGGAGGCGCACAGTCCGCTGACGGCTCCGACCGAGAGATCGATCTCCCCGAGCAGGAGCACCAGCATGACGCCCAGGGTCAGCACCGACAGGGTGGCGGTCTGCAGGACGAGGTTCGACATGTTGCGCGGCGTCAGGTAGGCGTCGTTCGACATCTGGAACCCGATCCCGATGATGGCCAGAGCGATGATCACCGGCCACAGGCCCAGGTCTCCCCGACCCAGGCGAGGCAACGTCCATCGACGCTGGCTGGTCGCGGTGGCGACGCTCATCCGAGGACCTCCTGGACGTCGATGCTGTCGGATCCGGTGATCGCCGCGATGACGGCCTGCGGGGAGTCGACTCCGGGAGTGAACACGCCCGCACCGGCTCCGAGCCGCAGGACGGTGATCCGGTCCGCGACCTCGAAGACGTCGACCATGTTGTGCGAGATGAGGATCACCGAGATGTCCCTCTCCTTCAGACGACGGATCAGGTCGTAGACCATCGCTGTCTGCTGGACGCCGAGCGCGGCCGTCGGCTCGTCCAGGACGACGATGCTCGAGCCCCACAGCACCGCGCGACCGACGGCGATCGCCTGCCGCTGCCCCCCGGAGAGCTCGGCGACGTGCGCGGTCAGGGACGGCAGCGTCACCGACAGGTCCGTGAGGATGCGTTGCGCCTCGAAGCTCATCTTCTTCCGGGCGAGGAACCGCGCCAGCGGGCCGGACCGAGGGCTGCGCAGCTCCCGCCCGAGATAGAGGTTCGCGACCACGTCGAGGTTGTCGCAAAGCGCGAGGTCCTGATAGACGGTCTCCACGCCCGCGGCCACCGCGTCGGTCGGCCCTGAGATCGACACCGGGCGGCCGTCGATCTCGATGGTGCCGGTGTCAGCCGGCGCCACGCCGGCCAACGCCTTCACCAGCGTGCTCTTGCCCGCTCCGTTATCCCCGACGAGCGCCATCACCTCGCCCGGCCGGACCTCCAGGTCGACACCGCGCAAGGCCCTCATCTGTCCGAACGACTTGTGGATGCCTGTCATCCGCAAGCGAGGCACGACGCCGGTCGACCCCGGCTGACGATCAGAAGTCACAGCTGTCGGCCACCTCGCCGGTGCACAGGTCGTCGCGAGAGACGAAGCCGTTGTCGACGAGCATGCTGACGTTCGCCTTGTCGACGACCTCGGGCTGGAGGAACAGCGCCGGGATCTTGAAGTCGCCGTTCTGGAAGGTGTCCGTGAGCCCGGTGTCGTCCTTGTCGTGGGCGAGGGCGACGGCTGCCTGAGCTGCGGCGCCGGCCTGCTTGATGAAGTCCTTGTAGACCGTCATGGTCTGGTTGCCGAGCAGGATCTCCTGGAGGCCGGTGAGGGTGGCGTCCTGGCCGGTCACCACCACCTTCCCGTTGAGGTCGCGCGCCTTGAGCGCGGCGATGACGCCTTCGGCAAGCCCGTCGTTCGCGGCGTACACGGCCGCGACGTCGTCGTCGAGCTTCGTCAGCGCCTGCTCGGTCTGCTTCTGGGCGTTGGCGGTGAGCCAGTCAGGGGTGTCGGCCTCGTAGCCGATCGTCAGGGTCCCGGCGTCGACCAGCGGATCCAACACCTCGTGGGCACCCTTCTTGAAATCGGTGCAGGCTGCGCAGACCTGGGCACCGTTCATGACTGCGACGGTCGACCCGGCCGGCACGTGGTCGGCAATGTACTGCGCCTGCAGCTTGCCCACGGCGACGTTGTTGAAGGTGATGTAGCCCGCGAGGTCGGCATCGGCGATCAGGCCCTCGTAGGAGATGACCGGGATGTCGTCGCGAGCTGCGAGATCGACGACGGGGAGAGCGCCGTCAGCGGTGATGGGGTTGATCACGATGACGTCGGCGCCGCGTGCGATCGCGGCTTCGGCGGCCTGCTGCATCTCGGCGTCCGTGTGCGCGGTGCTCGCGATGACCTCGGCGTCGGGGTCCAGCTTCGCGACCGCGGCCTCGAACGCCGGGCGGTCCTGCGTGTCCCACCTCGTCGAGGTGGTCGCGTCCGGAGCGATCCAGGCGATCACGGCGGAGCCGCCGTCGCCCGAGCCGCCCTCGTCCGACCCTCCGCCATCGCTCGAGCCGCACGCCGTGAGCGCCAAGACCAACCCGACCCCGAGAACCATCGTCTTCTTCATGACTACTCCATTCCGTCACGCTATCGAAGCGCTTCGATAGTTCCTGGACCGGACGGTAGACGTGATTTCGCGACTATGTCAATGGTCACAACGGTATGAATGTCGAAGCGCATCGACACCAAGCGGACAGGACGACCGTCCGCCGCACCCGCACGCCCGGTCGAGGATCAGGCGAGCCCGAGCCGGCGGGCGGTCTCCTCGCGCATCTGCACCTTGCGGATCTTGCCGGTGACGGTCATGGGGAACTCCTCGACGACCAGCACGTAGCGCGGGATCTTGTAGTGGGCCAGCTTGCCGGTGGCGTAGGCCCGCACCGCGTCGGCATCGAGGGGCTCGGCCCCGGCGCGCATCCGGACCCAGGCGCACAGCTCCTCGCCGTACCTCTCGTCGGGGACGCCGATCACCTGGACGTCCTCGATGTCGGGATGCTGGTAGAGGAACTCCTCGATCTCGCGGGGATAGATGTTCTCCCCGCCCCGGATCACCATGTCCTTGATCCGCCCGACGATGTTGCAGTAGCCGTCCTCGCGCATCTCGGCGAGGTCGCCGGTGTGCATCCACCCGTCCGCGTCGATCGCCTCGGCGGTCTTGTCGGGGTCGTCCCAGTAGCCGAGCATCACCGAGTAGCCCCGCGTGCAGAACTCCCCCGTCTGCCCGCGCTCCACGGTCTCGCCCGTCACCGGGTCGACGATCTTGATCTCGACGTGCGGGTGCACCCGGCCGATGGTGGCGGTACGCCGCTCGAGGTCGTCGTCGGCGCGCGTCTGGCACGACACCGGGCTGGTCTCGGTCATGCCGTAGGCGATCGAGACCTCGGCCATGTGCATGTCGTCGACGCACCGCTTCATCACCTCGACCGGACAGATCGAGCCGGCCATGATGCCGGTGCGCAGGCTGGACAGGTCGTGCTCGGCGAAGCTCGGGTGGTGCTGCATCGCGATGAACATCGTCGGTACGCCGTACACGCCCGTGCAGCGCTCCGCCTCGACGGTGCGCAGCGTGATCTCGGGGTCGAAGCCGGGCGCCGGAATCACCATCGTGGTGCCGTGGCTGGTGCAGCCGAGGTTGGCCATCACCATCCCGAAGCAGTGGTAGAAGGGCACCGGGATGCACAGCCGGTCTTCAGGCCCGAGGCCGATCAGCTCGGTGGTGAAGTAGCCGTTGTTGAGGATGTTGCGGTGGCTCAGGGTCGCGCCCTTGGGATAGCCGGTGGTGCCCGAGGTGTACTGGATGTTGATCGGGTCGTCGGGCGACGTCTGCGCTAGCCGCTCCGCCACTGCGTCGGCGGGGAGTCCGCGGCCCGCCTCGACCAGGTCCGCCCAGTCGTCGGTGTCCAGGAACACGACCCTCTCGAGCGTCGGCGCCTGCCCCCCGATCTCGGAGACCATCGCGCGGTAGTCGCTGGTCTTGAAGTGCGAGGCGCTGATCAGCAGCCGCATCCCGCTCTGGTTGATGGCGTAGGAGAGCTCGTGGGTGCGGTACGCCGGGTTGACGTTGACCAGCACGATCCCGACCTTGGCCGTGGCGTACTGCACGATCGTCCACTCCGCGCAGTTCGGCGCCCAGATGCCGACCCGATCGCCCTTGCCGATGCCGGCGGCGATCAGGCCACGCGCCAGGTCGTCGACGTCGCGGTCGAGCTCGGCCCAGGTCCACCGCCGGCCGCTCGCGACCTCGACGAGCGCTTCCCGCTCGGCGTACGCCGCCACGGTCCGGGCGAAGCTCGCTCCGATGGTCTCCTCGAGCAGGGGCGGCTCCAGCTCGCCCTTCGCGTAGGCCTCCATGGCGGCAACCTACGCGGTCGGACGTTGGGCTGTCGTTGGTCGGCGCCCTGGTCAACGCGTTGGTCAGCGCACGGGCCGGTAGACCTGGTGCTGGACGCCGTTGGTGAACGTTGTGGTCTCCACCAGGGTCAGCCTCACCTTGTCCTCGGCCGTGTCGGGGAACAGCCGGCGGCCGCTGCCGAGGATCACCGGGAACACCATCAGCCGCACCTCGTCGACGAGGCCGGCCGCGAGCAGGCCCTGGGTGAGCAGCAGGCTGCCCTGCACCAGGATCGGGCCTCCGTCACCGTCCTTGAGCCGGGCGACGTCGTCGAACGCGACCACCGAGGTGTTGTTCCACTCCGGGTCGGTGAGCGTGCTGGAGACGACGTACTTGGGCATCGCGTTGAAGCCCGCGAAGTAGTCCATGGTGGGCCAGATCGGCGCGAACGCGTCGTAGGACCGCGCGCCCATCAGGAACGCCGCTGCCTCGTCCTGCTCGCGACCCTTGAGCTCGTACTGCGCCGGGTCCTGCCCGACGTCGAACGTCCAACCGGCGTGGCGGTAGCCGGGTTCGCCGCCGGGTGCCTCCGCGACGCCGTCGAGGGAGACGAAGTGGGTGGTGATCAGGGTGCGCATCGGGTGATCCTCTCGTGGGGGCTGGTCTCGTCTCCTCCACGAACCGCTCACCGCGGATACGACAGGTGGGTCAGGACTTCTTCTCCGCCATCTCGACCAGAGCCTCGAGGGCCCGCGGGGTGTCCTCGACGACCGTCGGACCGATGTCCTGGGCGCCGGGACCCTCGACCGTGGTCCGCACGGTGATCTCCGCGCCGTCGGCGGTCCCCTTGACCTGGTGGTCGATGCGGATCACCAGGTCACCGAACGTCAGCCGATCCAGGTAGCGCGCGCACGGCTCGACGATCTCGAGCACGAAGGGCGCCTCGGTGCCGTTGCCGAACACGATCGTGCCCGCCGCGCCCTCACCGAAGTGGCCCTCGATCGCCACCTGCTCGACCGCCGGGTCCCAGCGGTGCCAGCTGCCCACGTTGCTCCAGAGCGCCCAGACATCGGCGGGCGAAGCGGACGTGGACACGGTGTGCTCGTAGTCGAAGCTCATGCTCTGCAACCTAGTACGACCGACCGTGCAGATGGGTCGGTTCGCACCCCCCGCTCCGGTGTCTGCCAGGTCACGGCAGAGACCCCCACACCCCGCCGTTGCCGGCGGGGTGTGGGGGTCTCGACGAGCTCGACCTGTGGGTCAGCTGGCGGTGCCGACCCGCACGGTCATCACGTGCGTGCGCTTGTTGACCTTCAGCACCCGGATGGTGGTGCCGGTCTTGGGCACGTCGACGCTGTACCACTCGGGCTCGTAGAAGCCCGGGTGGTCACCCGTGCCGTGCTCGTCGCTGCTGAACCACCAGTCCATCGTGTCGTCGAAGAGCGGCACGGCGGCCTGTCCCTTGAACGTGTACGGCTGACCCTTGTAGTGCAGCTTCTGCGACGGGGTCGCCTGCAGCGAGAACGTCGAGTCCGCCGTGAGCACCTTCGGGCGCAGGATCGACCCGTCGGAGGCGTGCTGGAACACCGGGTGGGCGTCCACCGGGAGAACCTCACCGTGTCCGGGGTGATCCCCGACGTTGTTGTCGGTGTAGGAGGTGTCCCAGTAGCTGATCAGCGCGCCTGGCTGGTAGGCGAAGTGGTCCACCCAGTCGGGGCGCTTCTCGTAACCGGCGAAGTTGTAGACGTTCTGGAGCACCTGGTCGCGGCCGACGTACTGCCGGTTGTCCACGAAGTAGGTGTTCAGGAACGGCTTGGTCTCCTCGGAGTGGACAGCCTCGAACCCGTTGAGCACCCAGCCCTCGTTGCCGGCCTCGGCGGAGCCGATCGGCTGACCACCCAGGGTGATGTTGTCGACCTGGAAGCCGGCCTCGGCGGCCGCGCCGTCGGTGAGGTAGCGCCAGCGGACCGCGTTGGTGCCGGCGGGCACGGTGGCGGTCAGGTCGACCCACTGGCCGTCGGTGGTGCCGGTGATGCCGGTGCCGTCCGGGTTGAACGAGCCCTGGTCCTCGCCCTTGTAGCTCTGGCTGGTCGGGATGGAGGTCCAGGTGTCGCCACCGTCGCTGGAGACCTCGAGGAACGCGTAGTCCCAACCCTCCTCGATCGCGTAGCGCACCTTGGCGGTGAGCTCGCCGCCGTCGGCGACGTCACGGGTCATGGTGTTGTCGAGGTTGTCGCCGGAGCCCGAGAAGTAGAACCTCTCCCCGCACTCGGCGCACGGGTCGCCGTACTGGAACGTCACGTTCTTGTCCGGCAGCAGCACGATCAGGCCGTTGGAGGCCGACCCGACGGTCGACGCACCCGGCCGCAGCCGGAAGGTGCCCGTGCGGCCCGCGCGGATCGTGTCGTAGTCGAGCCACCCGAGCTGGAACTTCTCCCAGGCGCCCATCGGCTGGGGACGGTCGCCGATCGCCGGGTCGTGCTTGGCGGTGCCGCGCGACTGGGCCATCAGCGACCAGTGCTCGACGCTGTTGCTGGCACCACCGGTGTTGCCGGAGGTGTCGTAGAGGTCGGGCAGCTCCAGGTCGTGGGTGTACTCGTGCGAGAACACGCTGAGTCCGCCGTTCTCGGGCTGCATCGTGTAGTCGCTGACCCACAGGCCGGTGGGGTTGTCCGGGAACGTCACCCCGCCGTCGGAGGCGCTGGTGTCGCTCTTGCCGCCCTCACCGACCTGGATGCCGCCGATGGCCGGACCGGGACCGGTGCCCAGGCCGTGCAGCGCGGCGTTGCCGCGGTGGCTCCAGATCGCGTCCGAACCGTAGATCGGGTCGCCGTCGGCCTCGTCGCCGCCCGCGTGGACGATCTGGAAGTGGTCGATGTAGCCGTCCGGCTCACGGAAGTTGCCGTCGCCGTCGTAGTCGTAGCGGTCCTGGACGTCGAACGTCTTCAGGTAGGCCTGGATGCGCTCCATGGTCCAACCGGCGTCGAGGCGGCCCTGGACCCACTCGGAGAGCGCGTCACGGATCAGGAAGTTGACGTTGCTGCAGACGATGTCGCCGCAGTCCTTGTTGCTGCCGTAGCGCGCCTCGTTGAAGGGCACCTTCACCCAGGCGGTGACGTCCCCGCCGATGGAGTACTGGCCGCTGGACTGGTCCTCGAAGAAGTCCTTCATGCGGTTGAAGTACATGTTCTTGAAGTACGACGTGCTGAAGTCGGCGTTCCACAGGGTGGAGTTGTCGATCTTGCGGTTCGGCTTCGGGATCTGGTTGTGCAGCGGGCCGTCGAACCGCTGGGCGCCCGAGTCGGGGTCGTCCTGGTAGGCCTGGTGGCGTCGGTCGCCGAACTCGGCGAGCACGACGAAGATGCGGTCCTTGCCGGTCTGCGCGACCCGCCCGTAGACGCCCTTGCCGAGCTTCTCGGTCGCGCCGGTGCCGCCGGTGCGCAGCCTCTTCTCCAACGCGGCCTGGGTGCGGTCCTGGTAGACGGACTTCCAGCCGGGTGTGAGGACGTCCGAGGGGGTGCCGCGATCGGGCTTGGCCGACGATGCGGGGGCAGCTGGCCTGGCGTCGGCCTGCGGGGTGGTGAGCGACAGCGCCGTGGCGGCCGCGATCAGAGATGCGGTCGCCGAAGCGGCGACCCGGGTCCTTCGCAAGAGATTCCTCCCAATTGTCGGGGCGAGGTACGCCCGAGAGCCTCCCGGGGAACAGGCTCGACAACGGATCACGGTGCCGAGACCACCGTCAGGAGGAGAGCAGTCGACACGCTCGGGCACGGGTAGCGAAAGAGGCGCCGGGGTTCGTTACCGGACCGTTATGGACCCGTTGGCCCCGGACCCGGGTCACGCGACACGCGCATCTCCCGGTCGCCGAGCCGCACCACGTCGCCCTCGAGCAGAGTCGTGGAGCGGCCGGGCGGCAGGTCGCGGGTGGCGCCCTCGCGCACGAGGACCGAGCCGTTGGTCGAGCCACGGTCGGCGACGAGCAGCACCCCGTCGGCGCCGAGCTGGAGCTGGGCATGGGTCTTGGAGAGCGACAGGTCCGCGGACCGCAGGCTGACGAGCCGGCGTACGGTCTCGCCGGGCCGCGCCTCGGGCTCCCGCCCGAGCAGCGTCAGCCCCTCGACGACGACACTCTCGCCGGTGTCGAAGGCGACCCGCCACCGGCCGGCGGGTACGGCGGGCGCCGGCGGCCGTCCGGAGACCGGGCGGGCCGCGGGGGACGGCGGCGGCGCCGACCCGGCCGGTGGGGGCGGCGCCGGCACGAGACGCATCGCCGTGAGGTTGACCATCCCGGGCGGCGCCGGCTCGTCGGGGACCGGCCGGGTGCTCGGGGTGCGGGCGTCCACGACCGCCGAGCCCGCGATCCGGTCGTGCCACCCACGCCGGCGAGCGCCCGGATCCGTGACTGCCGTCCAGGCCAGCACCACCACGCCCAACCCGAACGTCGGAAGGGTCGCCAGCCCGAGGACCAGCTGGCGCCGCAGCGCCCGACCGATGCCGATCGGATCGCCGGTCGCCGCATCGACGAGCCGGATCCGCACGGCCGCCCGGCCGGGCGAGGTGCCGGTCAGACCGGCGATGACGGCGAAGACCGCCCCGACGAGCAGCACCACGCCGGCGATCGTCAGCGCCCCGGTCACCGGGTGGTCGCGCTGGACCGGACGGAGCACGGCGTAGACGAGCGCGACATCCGTCGTCCACGCCACCAACCGATCGACGGCGAAGGCGTAGAACCGTCGGTCGAGCTCGGCCGGGGGTGGCACGGGCCGGGTCATGGCACCGGTCAGGGGCTCGCGACGTGGATGGTGACCCCGTCGCCGAGGTCGACGACGGCACCCGGGATCAGCTGGACGGCCACGCCCGCCTGGAGGCTCTCCGGCGGCAGACCCGGCTGGACGAGCAGGGTGCCGTTGGTGGACCCCAGGTCGATCACCACCGCGGAGCCGTGGTCGGCGCCCGACCCGGGCCGGACCTCGAGGTGGGTGGAGGAGATCTCGTGGTGTGGGCTGGGAACCGCCACCAGCAGGGGCTCCTCGGTGAGCGTGTGACGCCGGGGCTCCGGGGCCCGCCCCACCAGCACCGACCTGTCGACCAGGACATCCGCACCGCTGGAGAAGACCAGGCGTGCCACGGGCCGGGCGGTGACCGGCGGGGCCGGGACCTGGCCGGCAATGCCCGGCCGGGCGTGACCGAGCCCGGCAGGGTCGGCGGCACCCGCGCGGGTCAGCCCGTCGTGGTCCGCACTCCGGTGGGCGCCGGCCTCGAGCGAGGACGCGGTCGGCGCCACGACCGGCGCCGCGATGGGTGGCACGACGGGTGGCACGGCAGGCATCACCTCGGTGAGTGCACCGTCGAACAGCTCCGGCTCCGGCTCGGGCTCGGGCTCCGGTGCCAGCGCTGGCTCGGCTTCCGGCACGGGCACGGGTTCGGGCTCCGGTGCCAGCGCGGGCTCGGCTTCCGGCTCGGGCTCGGGCACGGGTTCGGCCTCGAGCTCCGGTTCCGGCTCGGGCTCCATCGCGAGCGGCGGGACGGAGACCGGCACCTCGGGCGCAGGGAGGACCGGGGGCCACTCGGCGGTGGCGATGCGCACCAGCCCGCCGGTCACCGCCAGCTCCTCGGGCGCGCTCTCGTCACCGACCTCGATGCGGGTGCGGGTGACACCGCTCAGCGTCCGCTCGACCCAGGTCGTCGCGCCGTCGCCCTCGACGTGGACCACCTCGTCGGCGGTGGCCAGGTGGGCCCGGGCGGCACCGCGGAGCACGACCCGGGTCCGGTCCCCCTCGCTGCTGACCAGCACGAAGCCCGGCAGGTCGCGCAGCCCCCCGGAGATCAAGGCGTCGAGGGTCTCGTCGAAGCCGGCGCCGTCGTCGACCAGCTCCCAGAGCGCGGCCACGCGCGGCTTCTCCGACGGCGGCAGCACCACCACGGCGTGGTCACCGAAGATGCCGAACCAGTCCCCACCACGGAACGACCAGGTGCGCGGGTCACTCACGGCAGCTCTCCCAGCTTGTCCTCGAGACTCGTCCGACCAGGTCCGGACTCGTCGACGTGCTCCGCGACCGATCCCACCACATCGACGACGACCGCGGTGGCGTTGTCCTCACCCCCGGCCTCCACCGCCGCGGCCACCAGCCGGGCCGCCGCCTCGGCCGGGTCGGCGTGGGCGGCGAGGATCGCCGCCATCTCGGTGTCGTCCAGCATCCCGCTCACGCCGTCCGAGCAGAGCAGCAGGCGCTCGGCCTCGACCAGCGACACCACGAAGAAGTCGGGCCCACCGCCGGTCGAGTCGCCCAGGGCCCGGGTGATCACGTTGCGTTGGGGATGGGTCGCGACCTCCCCGGGATCGAGCCGACCGGCGTCGACGAGCTCCTGCACGAGACTGTGGTCGATGCTGACCTGGACGAGCCGCCCACCGGCGAAGCGGTAGATGCGGGAGTCACCGAGATTGGCCAGCAGCCAGGTCGGCCCGTGGTCGTCCTCGACCAGCAGGGCGGCCACGACCGTCGTGCCGGCCGACCGTCCGCGGGCGACCCCGGAGGCGCGCTGGGCGGCGGCGTACTCCGCGAGCCGGTCGGTGCAGGCGGCCAGCGTGGCGGTCACCGCTTCCGCGCCTCGGCGCGGGTCGTAGCCCGTCTCGGCCAGGCGGCCGAACTCCTCGACCACGATCGCGCTCGCCACGTCGCCGCCCTCGTGACCGCCCATCCCGTCGGCGACGACGAACACCGGCGGCCGCACCAGGTAGGCGTCCTCGTTGACCTCGCGCACCCGGCCGACATCCGTGGCGGCTCCGTGTCGGATCTCGACCTGGTTCATCGCCACACGGCCCCTCACGGCTCCGGGCACCCGGGGGTGCTGACGCCCGGCGACCCCGACCGGACTCAGTCCCCTAGTTTCCCCGCCCGCGCGGGTCAAACACCACCCGTCACGGGGTGTGGATCGTGGTGGGTCAGCGCAGGGCCTGCTCGAGGTCGGCCCACAGGTCCTCGACGTCCTCGAGCCCCACCGAGAGGCGGAGCAGGCCCTCGCCGGGCCGGGCGGCCGCCTCGACCGGGCGATGGGTGAGGCCGGCCGGGTGCTGGATCAGCGTGTCGACGCCCCCGAGCGAGACCGCGTGCGTGATCAGCCGGCAGCGCTGGGCGGTACCCGCGGCCGCGGCGTACGCCCCCGCGAGCTCGAAGGCGAGCAGGCTGCCGGGACCGCTCATCTGGGTGCCGACCAGGCCGGCGGGGTCGCACGCCTTGAGGCCGGGGTACATCACCCGGGCGATCGCGGGGTGCTCGACGAGCCGGCCGGCGAGCACGGCCGCCGTCTCCTGCTGTGCCCGAACCCGCAGCGGCAGGGTCTGCAGCCCACGGTGGAGGTCGTACGCCGCGCGCGGGTGGAGCAGGCCGCCGGTCAGGGCGCGGACCTGGCGCAGACGCACCTGCCAGTCCTCGCCGGCCGCGACCACCCCGCCCATCGCGTCGCCGTGACCGCCCATGAACTTCGTGGCGGAGTGCAATACCAGCGCCGCCCCGTGGGAGCCGGGCCGTTGCAGCACCGGGGTGGCGAAGGTGTTGTCGACGAGGACCGGCACGGCGCCGGCCTGGGCGACCACCGAGTCGAGGTCGACGAGGTCGACGGTCGGGTTCGCCGGCGTCTCGACGATCACCAGGCCGGTCTCGGGGCCGATCGCCTCGGCGATCCGGTCGGCCGTGGCCCAGGTGACGCGGGTGCCGAGCAGACCGGTCGCGAGCACGTGGTCGGTGCCGCCGTACAGCGGGCGGACGGCGACGACGTGGGGACGGCCGGCGGCGACCGTGGCGACCAGCACCGCGCTCAGCGCGGCCATGCCGGTGGCGAACGCGACCGCGCCGGGCAGGCCCTCGAGACCCGCGACGGCCCGCTCGAACCGGTCGACGTTGGGGTTCCAGAGCCGCTGGTAGACCAGCGAGCCGACCCCCTCCGGTCGCCCGCCGGTGGCGAGCTGCTCGTAGGCCGCACCGCCGCCCTCGACGCTGGGCAGCGGGTACGTCGTGGAGAGGTCCAGCGAGGGGACGTGCACCCCGAGGGCGACCAGGTCCTCGCGGCCGAGGTGGACGGCATCGGTGTCGAGGCGGCTCATGGGACCAGGGTCGATCGCCCACGTCGATGCCACAACGGTCATGCAGATCCTTCGCACAGCACTCGGCGGACCGCAGGATCTTCGGTGCGGGCGAGGTACTGTGCCGTGGTGCCGAAGAACGCGCCGCACCTCTCCCCCGGCCCCGCGCCCCGCGAGCGCCCGGTGCTCGACGAGGTCGACCGGGCCCTGGTCGACGCCCTGGTGCGCGACGGCCGGACCCCGAACGTCGAGCTCGCCCGGGCCGTCGGCATCGCGGAGTCGACCTGCCTGGCGCGGGTCCGCAGCCTGCGCGAGCGCGGCATCGTCACCGGCGTCACCGCGGACGTCGACCTGGCCCGGGTCGGTCTGCCCGTGCAGGCGATGGTGACCGTCCGCTTCTCGGGCCACCTGCGCGCGGACGTGGACGCGTTCGGCGAGGAGGTGACCGGCCTGCCCGGCGTGCTGGCGGCGTACAACATCTCGGGAGCCAACGACTTCCTGGTGCACGTGGCGACCTCCACCCCCGAGGCGTTGCGCGACTTCGTGCTCGACAACCTCACCGGTCGGCCCGGGGTCGTGCACGCCGAGACCAGCCTGGTCTTCCACGCGACGCGCGGACGTGCCGTGCTCGGCTGAGCCTGGATCCACCGACTTGCGGCGTCGCGAGCGTCACCAGATGGGTGGGCTGGCAAGGCGTCCGGCGCGAAGGCATACCGGGGTCTGTTGAGCGTCGGCAACGCAGCCAGCGTGCCCAGATGGTGGCGCGCAGCAGGCGGAAGTCGGTGGATCCAGGCTGAGCCTGGTTCCACCGACTTGCGGCGTCGCGAGCGTCACCAGATGGGTGGGCTGGCAAGGCGTCCGGCGCGAAGGCATACCGGGGTCTGTTGAGCGTCGGCAACGCAGCCAGCGTGCCCAGATGGTGGCGCGCAGCAGGCGGAAGTCGGTGGATCCAGGCTGAGCCTGGTTCCACCGACTTGCGGCGTCGCGAGCGTCACCAGATGGGTGGGCTGGCAAGGCGTCCGGCGCGAAGGCATACCGGGGTCTGTTGAGCGTCGGCAACGCAGCCAGCGTGCCCAGATGGTGGCGCGCAGCAGGCGGAAGTCGGTGGATCCAGGCTGAGCGCCCGGTAGCGTTGCAGAGATGTCCACGACCGGGTTCCGCACGCTCGCCGACCAGCTGCGCAGCTGGCCGGACGACCGGCTGTCCCGGCTGCTGGTGGCGCGCCCCGACCTCGCCACGCCGGCACCCCACGACTCCGCCCAGCTGGCGTCGCGGGCCGCCACCCGGTCCTCGCTGCTGCGCGCTCTCGACCAGCTGACGACGGCCGAGCTGAGCGTCCTCGACGCCCTGGTGGTCGTCGGCCAGACCACTGACGCCGGCGTGGCCTCGGTCGTGCGAGCGGCACCCGAGTCCGTCGAGGCCGCACTTGGCCGGCTCCTCGACCTCGCGCTCGTGTGGGAGGCACCTCCCGGCGTACGCGCCCTGACCGCGGTGGCCGAGGCCCTGACCCAGGGCGGCGGCGCGACGGTGGTCAGCGGGCTGCGGCCCGTGTCGGAGGAGCCGCCGGCGCCCGAGGACGTACGCCGGCGCCTGGAGGAGCTCTCCCCGGCCGCGCG
This sequence comes from Nocardia sp. 149-1B, assembly GCF_057747975.1. Taxonomy (NCBI): domain Bacteria; kingdom Bacillati; phylum Actinomycetota; class Actinomycetes; order Mycobacteriales; family Nocardiaceae; genus Nocardia; species Nocardia sp. 149-1B. The sequence continues at coordinate 627,365 of NZ_CM173233.1, read as the reverse complement.
GGCGCTCCTCGAGCACGTGCTGGCCTCGGGCGGCGAGGCGACCACGGGGACGGCGCGGCACACGGTGCTCCCCGAGGACGCCGAGACCCCCGCCGAGGAGCTGCTCGCCCGCCGGCTGCTGGTGCCGCGCTCTGGGGGCGTGGTCGTGCTGCCCGGCGAGGTAGGCATCGCGCTGCGCGGCGGCCGCACCACGACCGAGCCGGTCGACGAGGAGCCGGCCCTGGCCACCTCGGCGCGCGCCGCGACGATCGTCGACCGGGCGGCCGCGGGTGCGGCCTTCGAGGCGGTGCGGCGGGTGGAGCTGCTGCTGGACCAGTGGGGTCTCACCCCGCCGAGCGCGCTGCGCAGCGGCGGCCTCGCCGTACGCGACCTGCGGGCGACCGCCGCCCAGCTGCACGTGGACGAGCCGACCGCCGCTCTCCTGGTGGAGGTGGCGGCCGCGGCCGGGCTGCTCGCCACCGCCGCGGACCCCGACGGCAACCCGGCCTGGATCCCCACCGACGCGTTCGACCAGTGGACCGCCCAGCCGGTCGTGGACCGGTGGGCCGCACTCGTGCGCGCCTGGCTCGACAGCCCGCGGCTGCCCGGGCTGGTGGGGTCGCGCGACCCCGCGGGCAAGACCTGGAACGCGCTCGCGCCCGAGCTCGCCGGGGTCCACCAGGTCGAGAGTCGACGGATGGCGCTCGACGCCCTCGCCGAGCTGCCCGAGGGCGAGGTGCTCGCCACCGGGACCGGCGTCCCGTCGCTGGTCAACCGGATCACCTGGCGGCGGCCGCGCCGCCCGCGCACCCGTGCCGACCAGGTCGCCTGGGCGGTCGACGAGGCCACCGCGCTCGGGCTCGCTGCGCTCGGTGGGCTGGCGACGTACGCACGTCAGCTGCTCGCCGGCGACGAGGCGGCCGGGCTCGCGATGTTGGCCGGGCTGCTGCCCGACCCGGTCGACCACGTGCTGCTCCAGGCGGACCTGACCGCCGTGGCGCCCGGACCGCTGGAGTCGCAGCTCGCGCGGCGGCTGCAGCTGGTGGCCGATGTCGAGTCGCGGGGCGGAGCCACCGTCTACCGCTTCACGCCCGCGTCCGTACGCCGCGCCCTCGACACCGGCTGGAGCGCGGCCGAGGTGCACGACTTCGTGGCCGGGGTCTCGCGCACGCCGGTCCCCCAGCCGCTGACCTATCTGGTCGACGACACGGCCCGCACCTTCGGGAGCATCCGGGTGGGACATGCCGAGGCGTTCCTGCGCGCGGACGACGAGGCGGCGCTGACCGAGCTGCTGCACCACCCGCGGGCCTCGACGCTGGGGCTGCGGCGGCTCGCCCCGACCGTGCTGATCAGCTCGACCCCTCTCGACGTGCTGCTCCCGCGGCTGCGCGAGCTCGGGGCGGCCCCGGTGGTCGAGGCCGCCGACGGGACCGTGCACGTCGCACGGCCCGACCTGTTGCGCGCCCGCACGCCCCGCGAGCACCGGGTGCGGGCGGCGCGGACGGCCCGGGAGACCGCGCACGCGGCGCACGCCGTCACCGCGATCCGGGCCGGCGACCGGGCCGAGTCGACGCGGTCCGAGGGGCCGGCCACGGTGCTGACCCCGAGCGGGTCGATGGCCGCGCTGCGCGAGGCGGCCGAGGCCGGCGACACCGTGCTCATCGGCTACCTCGACAACCAGGGCACCCGCTCGGAGCGCCTCGTCGACCCGGTGCGGGTCGAGGGTGGATCGCTCACGGCGTACGACCACCGCTCCGACGACGTCAGAACCTTTGCTGTGCATCGCATCACGACCGTCCTCCCGGTCACGCCGGATCCGTAAGATTGAATCGTGGACTTCATCCGGTACGCCGAGGCCGCCGCGGCCCTCCTGAACGCCGACATGGCCGATGTCGACGACCTGGTGGCGTACCTGCACGGTCGCGACCGGCTCGCCGAGGAGGCCACCGACCGCGACTGCATGCTGCTGCGCAAGTTCCAGCGCGAGCTGCGGCCGGTCTTCGAGGCCGGCACGACCGAGGACACCGACGCGGTGGTCGAGCGGCTCAACGACCTGATGGCCCGGCACCCCGTCACCCCGCGGATCTCCGCACACGGCGGCGACCTCCACCTGCACGTGGCGACCGAGAACGCCAGCGTCGCGGAGCTGCTGGTCGGCGAGTCCCTGCTCGGCCTGTCCACGCTGGTCTGCGACCTCGGCCCCAACCGGCTCGGGGAGTGCGCCGCGCCGCGCTGCAGCGACGTGTTCGTCGACACCTCCCCCAACCAGTCGCGCCGCTACTGCTCCGAGCGCTGCTCCTCGCGCGCCAACGTCGCCGCCTTCCGGGCCCGGCAGAAGGCCGTCGCGTCTGCGTGATCGGCTCCTCGGCTCGCCGCGAGTTTCGTCGACCGACCGACAGAACTCGTGCTGGGACGACGCAGTTGCGTCGTCCAGGGCCGAGTTTCGTCGGCCGGCCGACGAAACTGGCCGACCGCCCACCACCCCCTAGGATCATGAAGTGAATGACGGCCCCCTGATCGTCCAGTCGGACAAGACGCTGCTGCTCGAGGTCGACCACGAGCGCGCCGCCGACTGCCGCAAGGCGATCGCGCCGTTCGCGGAGCTGGAGCGCTCGCCCGAGCACGTCCACACCTACCGGCTCACCCCGCTCGGCCTGTGGAACGCCCGCGCGGCCGGCCACGACGCCGAGCAGGTCGTCGACACCCTGCTGGAGTACAGCCGCTACGCCGTACCGCACGCGCTGCTGGTCGACGTGGCCGAGACGATGGCCCGCTACGGCCGGCTCCGGCTGGAGAAGAACCCGATCCACGGCCTGGTGCTCGTGAGCAACGACCGCCCGGTGCTCGAGGAGGTGCTGCGCGCCAAGAAGATCGCCGGGATGCTGGGGACCCGCATCGACGACGACACCGTCGCCGTGCACGCCTCCGAGCGCGGCAACCTCAAGCAGGCGCTGCTCAAGCTCGGGTGGCCGGCGGAGGACTTCGCCGGGTACGTCGACGGCGAGGCGCATGCGATCGCGCTCGACGAGACCGCGTGGCAACTGCGCGCCTACCAGCGCGAGGCGGCCGAGTCGTTCTGGCACGGCGGGTCCGGTGTGGTCGTGCTGCCCTGTGGTGCCGGCAAGACCCTGGTCGGCGCGGCCGCGATGGCCCACGCCCAGGCGACCACGCTGATCCTCGTCACCAACACCGTGTCCGCGCGGCAGTGGAAGGACGAGCTGATTCGGCGTACCTCTCTGACCGAGGACGAGATCGGGGAGTACTCCGGGTCGGTCAAGGAGGTCCGGCCGGTCACCATCGCGACGTACCAGGTGATGACGACCAAGCGGAAGGGCGTCTACCCCCACCTCGAGCTGCTCGACGCGCGCGACTGGGGGCTGATCGTCTACGACGAGGTGCACCTGCTGCCGGCCCCGATCTTCCGGATGACCGCCAACCTGCAGGCGCGGCGCCGTCTCGGCCTCACCGCGACGCTGGTGCGCGAGGACGGCCGCGAGGGCGACGTGTTCTCGCTGATCGGGCCCAAGAGGTACGACGCGCCCTGGAAAGACATCGAGGCGCAGGGCTGGATCGCCCCGGCCGACTGCGTGGAGGTGCGGGTGACGCTGCCGTCCTCGGAGCGGCTGGTCTACGCGACCGCCGAGCCCGAGGAGCGCTACCGGCTCGCGTCGTGCACGCACCACAAGGTCGACGTCGTGCGGTCGCTGGTCGAGTCGCACCCCGGCCAACCGACGCTGGTGATCGGCCAGTACATCGACCAGCTCGACGAGCTCGCCGCCGCCCTGGATGCGCCGGTCATCAAGGGCGAGACCCCGGTCAAGGAGCGGCAGCGGCTCTTCGACGCCTTCCGGTCCGGCGAGGTCGGGCTGCTGGTGGTGTCGAAGGTCGCGAACTTCTCCATCGACCTGCCCTCGGCCGAGGTGGCGATCCAGGTGTCGGGCTCGTTCGGCTCCCGCCAGGAGGAGGCCCAGCGCCTCGGCCGGCTGCTGCGCCCCAAGACCGAGGGCCGCACCGCGCACTTCTACACGATCGTCTCGCGCGACACCGTCGACGCCGAGTTCGCCCAGAACCGGCAGCGCTTCCTCGCCGAGCAGGGCTACGCCTACCGGATCGTGGACGCGGAGGACCTGCCGGCGTAGGGGGTCGGCGCGGCGTCGGCTTCCCCGGGTACCCGGGGAAACCATCACTGTTCGGCCGAAACTTCACCCCAGAAGTGCAGGGATTGCCCGACCAGTCCTCGGAGTACGGCGTTCAGGTCAGGCGTCGAGGTCGTCGTCGACCTGAAGGAGGTCGTTCTCGAACCCGGTGCGCCCCAGGTCGCCACCGACAGGGACACAACGCACGACCACACCGGTCTGCACGTCGAGCGCCACCTCGTGGTGGTCGGGGTACCGCCCACCAGCGAACCTCTCGCCCCACTCCTCGCGGTCCACCGCCGCCGAGGAGAGCAGCGAGCAGCACCCGCACCGCGGCTCGTAGCCCGCCAGCGGGTCGACCCACGCCTCCCAGGTCGGGCGGCCGCCGCGCTCGTCAACCCGCAGGTCGCGGACGTCGACGTCGTGGCTCAGCTCGACCGGGTCGAGCATCGCGACCCAGGAGTAGTTCTCCCAGAACAGCCCGTCGTCCTCGACATCCGGGGGCCGCGACGCCACCAGCCCGTCGGGGCGGTACGCCGGCTCCGGCGGCTGCCAGGAGCCGGTCGGGCGGCCGTCGGGGCGCTGGGTGTCCAGGTTCAGCGGCACGGGACGGCCGTCGGCGGCAACGAGCCGGATGCCGTCGGGTCGGACCAGCCAGGCCTCGACGTGCTCGCCGTACGACCCGTGCAGGCTCCCCGAGCGGTGCACGAGGTGCAGCGACCTCCAGCGCCAGGGAGAGCTGCGCGCCAGGGCCAGGAAGTCGCCGACGGACGGGGTCATCCAAAGCAGGCTAGGCCGGTGAGACGCTCGGTGCCCACGGGGTTTCGGCATCGCTACGCTGCGGCCATGAGCGACGACCAGGTCATGTTCACGCTGGACGAGTCCGAGCAGGTCACCCACTGGTACAACGTCGTGGCGGATCTCCCCACCCCGCCTCCCCCGCCGCTGCACCCGGGCACCCACCAGCCCGTGGGCCCCGACGACCTCGCGGCGCTGTTCCCGATGGAGCTGATCCTGCAGGAGGTCAGCACCGAGCGGTACGTCGAGATCCCCGAGCCGGTGCGTGCGGTCTACCGCCAGTACCGTCCGAGCCCGCTCTACCGCGCCCGCCGCTGGGAGCAGAAGCTCGGCACCACGGCCCGGATCTACTTCAAGTACGAGGGCGTCTCGCCGGCCGGGTCGCACAAGACCAACACCTCGGTGCCGCAGGTCTACTACAACTCCCTGCACGGCGTACGCCGGCTGACGACCGAGACCGGCGCCGGCCAGTGGGGCACCGCGCTGGCCTACGCGTGCTCGCTGTTCGACATCGAGTGCGAGGTCTGGCAGGTGGGCGCGTCGTACGACTCCAAGCCCCAGCGCCGCACCCTGATCGAGGTCTTCGGCGGCACCGTGCACCGCTCACCGAGCCAGCTCACCGAGTCCGGCAAGGCGTACGCCGAGGGCCACCCCGGATCGCTGGGCATCGCGATCTCGGAGGCGGTCGAGGTGGCCGCCCAGGACGAGACCACGAAGTACGCCCTCGGCTCGGTGCTCAACCACGTGCTGCTGCACCAGACCGTGATCGGCGAGGAGACGCTGCGCCAGCTGGGCAAGGCCGGCGAGTCCGGCGCGGACGTCGTGATCGGCTGCGCGGGCGGCGGCTCCAACTTCGCGGGCCTCGCGTTCCCGTTCCTCCGCGAGAAGCTCGCCGGCGCCCAGAGCCCGCGCATCCTCGCCGTCGAGCCCACGTCGTGCCCCACGCTCACCCGTGGCGAGTACCGCTACGACTTCGGCGACACCGCCGGGCTCACGCCGTTGATGAAGATGTACACGCTCGGCCACGACTTCGTGCCCTCACCGATCCACGCGGGCGGGCTGCGCTACCACGGCATGGCGCCGCTGGTCTCCCACGCGGTGCACGAGGGGTTGATCGAGGCGACCGCCCTGCACCAGAGCGAGTGCTTCGAGGCAGCACTGGAGTTCGCACGCACCCAGGGCATCGTCGCGGCGCCGGAGTCGTCGCACGCGCTCGCCCAGGCCCGCCGCGAGGCGGTCGCCGCCACCGAGTCCGGCGCCGAGCCGGTGATCGTCGTCGGGCTCTCCGGCCACGGCCTGCTGGAGCTCGGTGCCTACGAGAGCTTCCTCGCCGGACGCCTCGAGGACGACCCGCTCTCCGACGAGGACCTCACCGCGGCGCTGGCGGGCGTCCCGCAGATCTGAGGCACTGCCCGGCCTGGTGGGCAGAACCATCACTTGTGGGCTGAAGTTCCGGCCCACAAGTGATGGTCTCCCCGGCCGGCCGGGGAAACCTCCCCGCCGTCAGTCCGACGGCGCGACGAACACGGTCCGCGTGTAGACGCGCTTGCCGATCTTGAGCCGCAGGGTCAGGGACTCGCGTCCCTCGGCCTCGGCGTCGCGGCGGATCGGGATCGTGATGTCGACGCTGCGCGCGCCCGCCCGCATCCGCTCGAACACCATCGGTCGCAGCGACCAGAGCGGCTTGCTGACGTCGGCGTCCGCCCCGACGTACCGCTCGAGCCACGAGCTGGTGACGTCGCCGCCAGTGACCGGCGAGGGGGCGCCACGCACGACCCGGCCGTTGACGTACTGCTCGTAGTCGACGCCCTTGTCGAGCGTGATGCGCCACACCGCGGACTCGCCCTCCTGGACGGTCTTCGAGACCGTCGAGACGGTCGTGCGGGGCGTCGGGTCGTCGTCGAGCACGATCAGGCGGCCGAGGTAGCTGTCGGTCATCACGTTGCGCGTGGCCCAGGTCGTCACGGTCGTGATCGACGCGTCCGGGTCGTCGACCCGGTCGGGGGTGTAGCTGATCGGCACCTCACCGGTCTTCTGCCCCGGGGCGAGGTCGAGCTGGAAGCGCTGCACGCTGCCGCGCTCCTGCCCGGCCGTCATCACCACGATCCGGGCCGGCCGCGTGAGGTCACCGACGATGTGGAACGGCAGGTACGCCGTCGCCGGGCCCCGGCGGTTCCCCTCGGGGATCCGCAGCGTGCCCAGGTCGACCGTCGGCAGCCGCAGGTCCGGCACCGCGGCGAGCGTGGCCGGGGCGGAGGCCAGGTCGGCGACCCAGACACGGCCCTTCGCGCTGGCGCTGACCAGGTCGACCCGGACGATCTTGGTGAGGTCCACCCCGGTGGCGGTGGACGGGTCCACGGCAAGCGTCTGCGCCCAGTACTTCTGGGTATCGACACTGGCGGTGATCGCCGGCAACGCGCCGTACGTCGAGTCGAGCACGGCCGAGGCGCCGGCGGCATCGGTGATGCGCACCCGCAGGTCGGCGGCGCTGAAGGCCGGGTCGACGATCGTGCGCAGCTCGAGGCGTCCGGTGCTCAGGTCGAGCGGGTCGTCGAGCAGCAGCCCTCCGGACTGGCCGGCCGCGGTCCACGACATCTCGAAGAACGTGCGGGCCGGGACGTGCTCGTACTCCTCGGGCCAGTGCGGGCGGACCCCGGCGTAGTCCATGCCCTGCGTGCAGGACGAGACCCGGTTGAACGAGCTCGTGCCCTGGCACAGCCGGGTCCGGGCGCCGTCGGGCAGCGCGCGGGTCACGTCGACGCCGGGCGCCCGCTCGTCGCGGCCGCCGCCGATCGCGTGGCTGAGGACCTGGGCGTCACCGGTCGAGGCGACCCGCGCGCGCGAGCCGTCGAACAGCGGCAGCAGGTCCTGCTCGCCGCCCGCGAACAGGTGCACGGCACCGGCGACGTACGCCGTGCCGACCGCCTGCTGCTCGCGCGGCGTGAGCCGGTCGGGGTTGCGGGTGCCGCACGCCCCCTTGCGCTCGCCGCCCCAGTCGTCCCAGGCGGGCGCCTGCGCGAGGCCGGGCGTCCACTCGGTGTTGAAGTAGTTGTGGTTGGCGCCCATCACCAGCACCGAGCTCTTCAGCGAGGTGTCGCCGGTGGTCAGGTCACGGGCGGTGTCGGTGAACTTCTGGCCCTGCAGGTCGCTGACGTCACCGTCGCAGAACGGCAGCAGCGTGACCGTCGGGACGTACGGCGCGGTCTGAGCACCGAAGTCGGTCGGGGCGATCAGCACCTGACCGACGATGCGGTAGGGCGCGCTGAGCGGGATCTGGACCGAGGCCCGGTTGACCCCCTCACCGCCGCGGCTGTGCCCGACGAGCACGACCCGGTCGAGGTCGACCTGGTGGGCCGCGGCGATGTCGGCCCAGTGGTCGAGGTGGTGCTCGACGATCTCGGCGCGCGCGTCCGCGCCGCCGTCGGGCAGCCGCCAGTCCTGGCCGTTGATGCCGTTGACGCGGATCGAGACGGTCGCGTAGCCCTGGGAGGCCAGCACCTGCTGGATGTAGTCGTAACCGAGCTGGCTGGGGATGTCCTGCAACGGGGCCTGGCAGGGCCAGTCGCCGTACGCCTCGGGGTCCTTCGGGTCATAGCACACGCTGTGCCGGCCGTGCAGGAACAGCACCAGCGGGCGCGGACCGGTCGCCGCGTCCGCGGCCGGCTCCACCACATGGCCGACCATCTCGATCGGGACCGGCATGCCGGGCAGCTTCACCGGGTCGAGCTCGTAGTCACTGGTCGACACGGGGTACGGGCCCGGGGTCGCGGGGTCGACCGCCAGCGTCGTGGTGCCGGGCAGGTCGAGGCTCTTGCCGGGCGTGGTCGCGGCGCGGTAGCGGTCGTCGCCGCGCGTGTCGAGCCGGTCGCCGGAGAGCAGCACGTCGTACGCCGCGGTGTCGGGGCGACTGGTGGCGGTGACGACCGCGCGGACCGTGCGGCCGTCGGCGTCGAGCTCCGGGGTCCCGATCAGGGCGTCGGCCGGGCCGACGATCGTGGGGCGGTCCGAGGTGAGGGGGAACCGGCTCGGCGAGCGCCAGGACACGACGTACCGGCCCTGGCCGAGGTCCTGCACCTGCCAGGTGCCGACCTCGGTGGCACCGATCGAGCCGCTGTCACTCGGGGATGTCCCCGGGGACGCGGCGACCGCTCCCCCGTTCAGAGCGGCGGCGGTGAGGGTGGTGGCGGCGAGCGCCGCCAGAGCTGCAGCGGCGATCCGCCGGCGAGGTCCCATGCCTGGCCACTATGCCGTTGCCGAGGGCTCGCCGGGGCAAAACCCGGTCCGCGGCGCCGACATGTGACCGGGGCGACGCTCCGGAGGACACCCGGGCAGCGGTCTGGTCCGGCACCCTCGGATCGCCGTGTTCGCCGGACCGCCCGGGTGAGGGATATCTACCGTCCCCGCATGGCCATTCGCAGCTTCTTCGCCGCCCTCGTGATCGCCTGGGCCGGGTTGGTCGCCGTCCCCACCACGGCGCACGCCGTACCGGTCGCGGCCGCTCAGATGACCCACCCGTGCACGCACACGTCCAGCGGGTCCTGCATCCGAGGCGGGGAGTTCTGCCCCCAGTCCTCCTACGGGCACAGCGGCTGGGACGCCCAGGGCCGGCGCTACGTGTGCCGCGGCGACCGCACCCACCCGCACTGGATGGTTCCCTAACACCGCTGGCCGGCGGGGGCAGCGCCGTCCCACGCTGCGGCGCCGTTTCGGCCCGGGTGCGGTGGCAGACCTAGGCTGGTCCATCGTGAAGGTGCTGCTGCTCGAGAACATCCACCCGGCCGCCGTCGAGATCCTCGAGGGCCGCGGCTTCGACGTCGAGCTCCGCTCCGGCTCCCTCTCCGAGGACGAGCTGATCGCGGTGCTGCCCGGCGTGTCGATCCTCGGCATCCGCTCCAACACCCACCTCACCGCCCGCGTGCTCGAGGCGGCGACCGACCTCATCGCGGTCGGCTGCTTCTGCATCGGCACCAACCAGGTCGACCTGGCCGCGGCCAGCCGGAGCGGCGTGGCCGTGTTCAACGCGCCGTACTCCAACACGCGCAGCGTCGTGGAGCTCGTGATCGGCGAGATCATCGCGCTCGGGCGCCGCCTGACGGAGAAGACCCAGCGGATGCACGAGGGCATCTGGGACAAGTCCGCGCTCGGCAGCCACGAGGTGCGCGGCCGGACGCTCGGCATCGTCGGCTACGGCAACATCGGCACCCAGCTCGGCAACGTGGCCGAGGCGTTCGGCATGCGGGTGATCTTCTTCGACACCGCCGACCGGCTGGCGCACGGCAACGCGCAGCGGATGCGCAGCCTCGACGAGCTGCTCGCCGAGGCCGACGTGGTCAGCCTCCACGTCGACGGACGTCCCGGCAACGCCGGCATGTTCGGCGCCGAGGAGCTGGCGAAGATGAAGCCGCGCAGCCTGTTCATCAACGCCTCGCGCGGCATGGTCGTCGATGACGTCGCCCTGCGCGAGCACATCCTGTCGGGCCACATCGCCGGTGCCGCCATCGACGTGTTCCCGGTCGAGCCGAAGGCGCAGGGCGAGTCGTTCGAGTCCGTGCTGCGCGGTCTCGACAACGTGATCCTCACCCCGCACGTCGGCGGCTCGACCCAGGAGGCGCAGGAGGAGATCGGCTACTTCGTCTCCGCCAAGCTCGCGACGTTCGCCCGCCAGGGCCGCACCGAGCTGTCGGTGAACCTGCCGACCGTGCAGGCCCCCGAGCTCGAGGCCGGCCACCGCATCGGGTTCCTGCACGACAACGTGCCCGGCGTGCTCGCCAGCGTCAACGACCTGCTCGCCGACGCCAACGCCAACGTCACCGGCCAGTACCTCTCCACCCGCGGCCAGCAGGGGTACGTCGTCACCGACACCCTCGACCCGCTGCCGCAGGACTCGCTCGCCAAGCTCGCCGAGGCCTCGCACAGCATCTGGCTGCGCACCTGGGACGCCTGACCGCGTCTCGCGAGTCCGCGTCTCGCGCGTCGGCTTCGCCGCCGCGCGGGCCGCGGGATCGGTCCTCCGGTGGGTCGATCCGCGGTGTGGCACAGGTGGGCGCGCGGGTCTGAGGCCGCTGACTCGGTTGGTGTCGCTCCGTAGTCTCGGCCTATGGCGGGGGTGCGCGAGAGGTTGGGGCAGCAGCTGTTCCTGCGCGTCGCGGGGCCGGACGGCGCGAAGCACGCCGAGCGCATCCACGGGCGACCGGGGCCGCGGTGGTTCGAGGCGGACAGTCCGATCGCGCGGGTCCACGGGGACGCGTCGATGTTCGTCGGCGGCATCCGGGCCCTGCTGCTGCAGACGCTGCACCCCGCGGCGATGCGCGGCGTCGCGGAGCACTCGGGCTATCGGGGCGACATGTGGGGGCGGCTCGCCCGCACCAGCCGGTTCCTGGCGGTGACGACCTTCGGCCACGCCGAGGACGCCCAGCGCGCGGTCGACGCGGTGCGCGCGATCCACGAGCGGGTCGTCGGCACGCTGGCCGACGGCACGGCGTACGCCGCCTCCGATCCGCACCTGCTCGGCTGGGTGCACGTGGCCGAGGTCGACAGCTTCCTGCGGGCCCACGACGTCTACGGCAAGGAGCCACTGGTCGGCCCCGACCGTGACCTCTACGTCGCGCAGGCCGGCGAGATCGCCCGGCGGCTCGGCGTCGTCGACCCACCGACCACGGAGGCCGAGCTGGCCGCGGCGCTGGCGGCGTACCGCCCCGAGCTGCGCGCGACGCCCGAGGCCCGCGAGGCCGTGTCGTACCTGTTGCTCAGGCCGCCGCTGCCGCTGGCCGCGCGGGCGCCGTACGGCGTGCTCGTGGCCGCGGCGATCGCGCTGATGCCGCGCTGGACCCGCCGGCCGTTGCGGCTGCCCTGGCTGCCGGTGTCGGAGCGGACCGTCGTGCGTGCGCTCGGCGGCCTCGCCACCGGCACGATCCGGTGGGCGATGACCCCCGGCCGCGAGCAGCGGACCAGCCGCAGCGCATCTTGAGCAAAGCCTGATCTTCGCTTGAGCGGGGCTCAAGCGGGCGCGCCTAGGGTGGTCGTCATGCTTCCTCCTTCTCGACCCCGGCGCGCGGCGCTGCTGGCGCTCGTGGTGGCCCTGCTCGCCGCGCTCGTCGCGACGGCGCCGGTGCCCGCGCAGGCCGCCGACGACAAGGGCCTGGTGCACGGGGCGATCAAGTTCCCGCAGCACGACCAGCCGGCGCTGAAGATGCTGTGGTTCGACGCCGACTGGACCTACGTCGGCCAGCGCGGCATCGGGAAGGTCGACGGCTACTCCCTGTGGCTGGCCCCGGGCACCTACCACCTGCAGTTCGTCGACCAGCGGCCGGCGTACGACATCACGAAGTACGCCCCCACCGACGTCCAGGTGACCGTGCGCGCCAACGACTTCACGACCAAGACCGTGATCATGCGCAAGGGCGCCGCGATCACGGGTACGGCGAAGGCCGGCGGCAAGCCGCTCGGTGGCGCCCGGCTGGTCGCGGCGAACAAGGGCGAGCAGTCCTTCGCTACCACCGCGAACAGCAAGGGCCAGTTCGCGATCGGCGGACTGCCCCAGGGTCAGTACTCCGTGTTCACCTACGACAAGCACAAGGCCTGGGTCGGCAAGAGCAACTGGGCCGGCGCGGTGAAGCCCGGCCAGGCGAAGAACCTGCCGATCACGCTCACCAAGCGGGCCGGCAGCATGACCGTCTACCTGTTCACCCCCGACGGCCGGCTGCGGGCGACGACCCCGGTCACGATCACCAGCGACGCCACCGGGCAGTGGTGGACCGCCACCGCGCGCGACGGCACCGCCGTCTTCAAGGGCCTCTACCCGGGCGGCTACACGCTGAAGTTCGACGGCGTCGGCGTGTGGTTCGCGCGGACCGGTGCGGTCGCACGGGCTGACGTCCGGCCGGGCCAGATGGCGTTCGGCAAGTTCGACATCACCAAGCGCGGCGGCTGGATCACCGGCAACCTGGTCGACCGCGGGGCGCCCGACATCACCCTGGATCCGCCGTACACGGGGGCGCGCGGCGCGCAGATCGTCCTCTACAACGAGGCCGGCGACGAGATCGCCTCCGCCTACAGCGGCGCGGACGGGACCTTCACCATCACCGGCCAGCTGGCGACCCAGTCGGGCCTCACGATCGCGGTCAACCCGGGGATCGACAGTGCCGGCTACATGCGCGGCGAGGGCTACTGCCAGTTCGACGCCGCCGAGTTCAGCGGGTTCGCCCTCGCGACCGGGCAGGAGACCTACGTCGGCGACCTCTCCGTGCCGCGCACGCCGGGCCAGAAGGACCCCGCCTGCGTCTCCGCCAACGCCCCGGCCGGCCGCGCCCGCCGCTAGCCGATCGTCATGTCCTCCTCGCCCCAGTAGGCGCGCATGCTGGTGATCCGCCCGTCGTCGTCGAACGCCATCACGTCGACGGGGGCGAGCGTGTAGGTGACGCCGTCGGCGAGCGTGGCGACCTCGAAGTGGAACGCCGCCTCGCTGCCGGCGATCCGCACCGCGAGCAGCCGGGTGCGCTGGTCGAGGCCCTCGAGGGTGGCGTAGAGCTCGCGGATGGCGGCGTGTCCCGCCCGGGGCTCGGAGCCGACCGGGTCCTCGACGATCGCGTCCTCGGCGTACAGCGCGACGATCTCGTCGGCGGTGCCGGACCCCACCAGCTCGATGTAGCGGTCGACGACCTCGCGGATCCGCTCCCTGCTCGCAGCCATGGCTCCCCATTTCTAGAACACGTTCTCGTTGGTGGGGTCACGGTAGCGGGTCGCGGTCGCCACCGTCTTCAATGTGCGGGTGGATCTGCTGCTCGACTGGCCGCTGCCCTCCTCCCGCGAGCTCGGCGCGCAGCTGGTCGCGGCCTACGCCCACCACGACCGGCGCTACCACGACACCCGGCACCTCCGGGAGGTCCTCGACCGGGTACACGAGCTGTCGGCGCACGAGACGGCGTTCGACCGGATGGCCGTCGTGCTCGCGGCGTGGTTCCACGACGGGGTCTACGACGGGCGCCCGGACGCCGAGCGCCGCTCGGCCGCCTGGGCGGCCGAGGCGCTGCGGTCCGTGGTCGAGCCCGAGGTGGTCGAGGAGGTCGTGCGGCTGGTGCTGCTCACCGAGGGCCATCGCCCGGCCGACGGGGACGACAACGGCGGCGTCCTGTGCGATGCCGACCTCGCGATCCTCGCCGCTCCCGAGGACCGCTACGCCGAGTACGCCGCGGCGGTCCGCGAGGAGTACGCCCACGTCCCCGACGACCTGTTCGCCCAGGGCCGCGCCGCGGTGCTGCGTGACCTGCTGGCCAAGCAGCACCTGTTCCACACCCGCCACGCCCGCGACTCGTGGGAGCTGCTCGCCCGGGCCAACGTCGAGCGCGAGTTGACCGTCCTGGAGCGGTAGTCAGGGACCGCCTTGCTTGCGCCGCCGCAGACCCGAGGCGATCAGCCGCTGCACGAGCTCGCGCGAGGACACCGGGGTGGCACCGGCGGCGACCACGTCGGCGTACCGCTCGGCGGGGACGTCGTAGTGGTCGCGGTCGAAGCCACGGGGCGGGATGCCGATCCCGGCCGCGAAGGCGTGCAGCTCGTCGTAGGAGGAGTCGCTGGCCAGGTGCGACCACAACCGCCCGTGGCCCGCCGCGTTCGGCGGGTCGATGAGGATCATCCGGCGCTGGGCGTCGCCCGGTCGCGCTCGCGCCGGACCGCGTCGTCGAGGAGCAGGCGCCACGACCGCACGTGCCCGGCCTCCACGAACGCCTTGTACGACGCACCCGGCCGCGCCTGCGCCCCCAGGTGGAACTGCCGCACCCCGGCGCGCACGAACCACGGAACGTGCTCGGCCACCAGCCCGCCGCCGGGCATCAGCAACCGGGCGATCGCAGGATCGGAGGAGGCGAGCGCGAGCAGCTCGTCGTACCCGGCGTCGAGGCCGCGCGGCGAACCGGCGGACCGCACCCCCGCCAGGCCCGGCAGGTCGAGCAGGAAGCGCCACGAGCGCCGCAGGTCCAAGGTGTCGTCGATGGCCCGGCCGAACGTCCACGGGACGTTCGGCAGCGCGTCGGCGAGGTAGCCGCACACCTCCCGGTCGACCTCGAGGTCGGCGTCGAGGAACCCGAACGAGACGCCCGCCGCGCCGCAGCCGAGGTAGTCCCCGGCCAGGCCGACCAGCCGGGTCAGCTCGCCGCCGGTCGTCGTCCAGCTGTCGTTGAGCCGCAGCAGCACGAACACCGGCAGCTCGCTCTCGCGGGCGACCGCCGAGACCAGCGCGGGCTCCGGCGAGGTCGCCACGACCCCGCCACGGGAGACCATGTGCAGGCGGTCGGCACCGCCCTCGGCCGCGCCCGGAACGTCACGGGGGTCGAGCACCGTGACCTCGAGCAGCGCCTCGCTCATGCGGGCATCGTAGGCCCGTGCGCACGCCCGATCAGGGAGCCGCGCGCTACCGGCGCCGGGGCATGATGGGTGAATGGACGACACCCTGCTGTTCGACGTGCGTGCCCGCGTGCTCGCCGACCTGCAGGCCCGCAACCACGCCACAGCCGCAGCGGTCTCGGCCCTCGAGGACGCCGTCGCCCAGCGCAAGTGGTGGGCGGAGCAGTGGCCGGAGGGCGAGCAGTACGTCGCCGGCCTGGTCGCCCAGGACGTGCAGGACGCGCTGTTCGAGAGCGTGGGGCGCTGGCCCGTGTGCCACGACTGCGGCGACGGCGCACCCCTCCACGCCCTCTACATCCAGCCCGACCTCGGCGGCCCCGATCCGGTGTGGGTGTGCGAGGAGAGCGGCGACGTCATCGCGCCACTGGGCGGGTTATGACTCGCTGCCCACCTGGATCCACATCGTGAACCGGTCGGCGCGATAGACCGTCCGCGAGACCTCGACGACCTTGTCCCCGGACATCGCGCGACGCGAGTGACGCAGCACCGGGGTGCCCGCCGCGATCTCGAGCAGCACGCCCTCGTCCTCGGTCGCCACATCGGCGTTGATGGAGTCCTCGGCCCACGTGGGCCGCAGGCCGCGTGCCTCGAGCGCGTCGTACAGGCTCGTCGGCATGCCGCTCTGGAGGAAGCCCGGGATCAGCACCTCGTTGAGGTAGGCGTCCTCCAGGCACATCGGCACGCCGTCGGCGCGACGCAGCCGGCGCCAGTGGATCACGGCGTCGCCCTCGGTGAGGTTCAGGGCCCGAGCCACACCCGGTCCGGCCTGCTCACGGCGTGCGAGGAGCGTCTGGGACTCGGCCAGCAGGCCGCGCCTCCCCATCTCCTCGGTGTAGCTCGTCAGCCGGCTGGCGGCCCGCCGGGGCCTGGCCACGAACGTGCCCCGTCCCGGGATCCGCTCCAGAAGGCCCTCGACCACGAGGGCGTCCATCGCTTGCCTCACCGTCATGCGGGCGACCCCGAACCGATGCACCAGCTCACGCTCAGACGGTGCAGGTGAACCGGGTGCCGCCCCCGTGACGAGAGTGCGCACGTACTCACGCACCTGAACGTGCTTCAGCGCACGCCCCTCAGTCACCAGCAACTCGTCCACAGAGGGAACTCTAGGCAGACATCGACCCCCGCGTCCCCGGATCGGCGGGAACTGCGTGGACTGAAGGGATCAATTCCGAGAGATCCGTCGTGTGTCGGGTCCTACTCTGCCCCAATTACGCGAAGCACGTCGAGCGGGTCAGGGATGTCCCCGATGGCGGGCGTGCCGAGCCTTCCGGCAGGCTGTTCTCATGACCGTCACGCCCCCTGCCGACACTCCTGCGGCGCGCGCCGTCGACCTGCGCAAGACTTACGGCTCCGGCGACTCCGCCGTGCACGCCCTGGCCGGGGTGAGCCTCGACCTCGAGGCCGGCCGGTTCACGGCGATCATGGGCCCCTCCGGCTCGGGGAAGTCCACGCTGATGCACTGCCTGGCCGCCCTCGACACCCCGTCCGACGGCACCGTCGAGGTGGGCGGGACCGACCTCGGCCGGCTCAAGGACAAGGAGCTGACGGCGCTGCGCCGGGAGCGGATCGGGTTCGTGTTCCAGGCGTTCAACCTGATCCCGACACTCACCGCGTCGGAGAACATCCTGCTCCCGCTGAACCTCGCCGGCCGCAAGCCCGACCAGCAGTGGCTCGACACCGTGATCGACGCCGTCGGGCTGCGCGACCGGCTCGACCAC
Source organism: Nocardia sp. 149-1B (assembly GCF_057747975.1). Taxonomy (NCBI): domain Bacteria; kingdom Bacillati; phylum Actinomycetota; class Actinomycetes; order Mycobacteriales; family Nocardiaceae; genus Nocardia; species Nocardia sp. 149-1B. The sequence goes on along the minus strand of NZ_CM173233.1, from coordinate 610,336 downwards.
CGGCCGACGGAGCTGTCCGGCGGTCAGCAGCAGCGGGTGGCCTGCGCACGGGCCCTGGCCAGCCAGCCCTCGATCGTCTTCGCGGACGAGCCCACCGGGAACCTCGACAGCACGTCGGGGGCCGAGGTGCTCTCGTTCCTGCGGCGCAGCGTGGACGACTTCGGCCAGACGGTCGTGATGGTCACCCACGACGCGGTCGCCGCGTCGTACTGCGACCGCGTCGTGTTCCTCGCCGACGGCCTGGTGGTCGATGAGATCCAGGATCCGCAGCGCGAGCAGATCCTCGAGCACATGACCCGTCTGCAGGACCTGGCAACGGCCCGCGGCACCCAGGCCTGAGGGGCGCGACGTGTTCAAGCTGACCCTGCGCAACCTGGTCGCCCGCAAGGTGCGGCTGGTGATGAGCGGCCTGGCCATCGTGCTGGGCGTGGCGTTCCTGTCAGGCGTCCTCGTCTTCAGCAACGGCCTGTCGTCCACGTTCGACAGCATCATCTACAGCTCCACGCCCGACGGCGTCGTCCGCGCCGAGCAGACGGCATCGTTCGACGCGGGCGGGGCCACGACGAACCAGACCCTCTCGCCCGGGGTGATCGACCAGCTCGCAGCACTGCCGGAGGTCGCCCGCGCCGACGGCGACGTCGTCGGCACCGGCATGAGCCTGCTGGCCTCCGACGGCACGCTCATCGGCGGCACCGGCGCACCGACGCTCGCCTTCAACCACACCGACGGCCCGAACATGGCCGGCGAGTCGCCGATGCTGCTGAGCAGCGGCCGCTGGCCCACCGCCCCCGACGAGATCGTCCTCGACGATGCGGCCGCCGACAAGGGCGACTACCAGCTGGGCGACCAGGTGAAGCTCCTCGCGCCGTTCGGCAAGCCCGACCGCGCGGCGACCCTGGTCGGCACCGCGGAGTTCAACGGTGGCGGCACCGCGGGCGCCACCTTGCTGGTGTTCAGCACGGAGGGCGCGCAAGACCTGTTCCTCGACGGTGCCGACAAGTTCCAGCAGGTCTCGCTCACCGCCGCCGACGGCGTCTCCCAGGAACAGCTGGTCAAGGCGGCCGCCACCGTGGCGCCCGACGGCTTCGAGGCAGTGACCGGCGACCAGGTCGCGCAGGAGTCCCAGGACGCCGTCGCCCAGTTCCTCGACGTGATCTCCACGTTCTTGCTGGTCTTCGCGATCATCGCGGTGATCGTCGGTGGCTTCATCATCGTCAACACGTTCACGATCCTGGTCGCGCAGCGCAGCCGCGAGCTCGCGCTGCTGCGAGCGCTCGGCGCCTCGCGGCGCCAGGTCACGCAGTCCGTGCTGCTGGAGGCGGTCGTCATGTCGACCGTGGCGGCCACCATCGGCATCGGGCTCGGCTGGCTCCTGGCCCGCGGCCTGGCCGCACTGTTCCGGGCGGTCGGGCTCGACATCGCCAGCGGCGCGTTGACGCTCAGCGCCACGTCGGTGGTCATCAGCTACGTCGTCGGCGTCGGCGTCACCCTGGTCGCCGCCTTCCTGCCGGCGCGGCGCGCCGGCAAGGTCGCACCGGTCGCCGCGATGCGGGCCGACTCGGCGCCCGTGCGCGAGTCGCTCCGCCGCCGCACGATCATCGGCGGCGCGCTCATGGCCCTCGGCGTCGTCTTCGCGGTGATCGGCGTCGTCGGCGGACCGGGCCCCGACGCGCTCTGGGTCGGCATCGCGGCAGGGATCTGGATCCTGACCGCGGCGGGCATCAGCTCGGTGATCGGCCGTCCGGTGCTGGTGATGTGCCGAGGCCTCTTCGGCCGGCTGTTCGGCACCACGGGCCAGCTGGCGGGCGAGAACGCCCTGCGGGACCCCCGGCGTACCGGCGCCACCGCGTCAGCGCTGATGATCGGCCTGGCACTGGTCTCCTGCATCGGCGTGCTCGCGGCGTCCCTCAACTCCTCGGTCGACGACGTCGTGGACGAGCAGTTCACCTCCGACTTCCTGGTGCAGAGCAGCAACTTCATGCCGTTCACGACGGCGGTCGGCGACGACCTGGAGAAGGTCGACGGCGTGGCGACGGTGAGCCGTCAGCAGTGGACCGCCGCGCAGGTGGACGACTCCACGGTCTTCGTGTCCGGCAACGACGCGGGCTTCGACGACATCTACGACCTCGACGTCACCGCCGGACGTCAGGAGCTGCAGGGCAACGAGGCACTGGTCTCCACCGGCTTCGCCGACGACCACGGGCTCGAGGTCGGCTCACCGCTGAAGCTGACGTTCCTCGCCGGGAAGTCCCTCGACGTCAAGGTCGCCGGGATCATCGAAGGCAGCGAGACCACCGGCGACGTGAGCGTCCCGATCGGCCTCCTCGCCGATGCCGGGGTGCCGCGCCAGGACACCAGCCTCAGTGTGCTGCTCCAGCCCGGCGCGGACGCGGTGGCGGTCGGCAAGGCGCTGGACGACGCGGTGGCGTCGACGCCGGTCGTGGCCGTCTACGACAAGCAGGAGTTCGCCGACTCGATCCGCGACCAGGTCAACCAGCTGCTCTACATGATCTACGGCCTGCTCGCACTGGCGATCGTGATCGCCGTGATCGGCATCGTGAACACGCTGGGCCTGTCCGTCATCGAGCGCACCCGCGAGATCGGTCTGCTCCGCGCGATCGGTATGAGCCGGCCGCGCCTGCGGCGGATGATCACGCTGGAGTCGGTCGCGATCGCGGTCCTCGGCGCGCTGCTCGGCATGGCCCTGGGCCTGGTGATCGGCACGCTGCTGCGCCAGTCCCTGAAGGACAACCTCACCAGCCTCGGGCTGCCGCTGGGTCAGCTGCTGGTGTTCCTCGTGATCGCCGTCATCGTCGGCGTCCTCGCCGCGATCCTGCCGGCTGTCCGGGCCTCGCGGCTCAACGTCCTGGACGCGATCGCCTCGGAATAGGTCTCGAACATCTGTTCGATCTCGGCGTATGCTCGGGTCATGGACTTCCAGGGAACCCTGTTCGAGGCGGCCGCGGACCTTGCCCCGGTCTTCGACGGGCTGACCCGGCGGGTCCTCACCCGCGGCGCCTGGGTCGACGTGTGCCGCACCTGGCTGCCCGAGGCCGACGACGTGTTCGCGACGCTCGTGCGCGACGTGCCGTGGCGTGCCGAGCGACGCCAGATGTACGACCGCGAGGTCGACGTACCCCGCCTCCTGCACACCTACGGCGTCGGCGAGGCGCTCCCCCACCCGGCCCTGGCGCGGGCCCGCGGGGCGTTGTCGGCGCACTACCGGCCCGAGCTCGGCGAGCCGTTCGTGACCGCCGGGTGCTGCTACTACCGCGACGGCCGCGACAGCGTCGCCTGGCACGGCGACACCATCGGACGCGGCAAGACTCAGGACACGATGGTCGCGATCGTCTCCCTCGGTGACCCCCGGAGGCTGATGCTGCGACCGCGCCTGGGCGGCGCCTCGATCGCGGTGGAGATGGGCCACGGAGACCTGGTTGTGATGGGTGGCTCGTGCCAACGCACCTGGGAGCACGCCGTCCCCAAGGTCACCCACGCCGGCCCGCGCATCTCCGTGCAGTTCCGCCCCCTCAACGTGTTCTGAGCTGAACTCCCCGCAGCCAACGCGGCGACCGCAACCACACCGTCGGACGACCAAGCCCAGAGCGACACCGCGGCCCGCGCGGCGACGAAGTCGACGCGGGAGACGCGGCCACCCGACCGGGTGACCCGATCCTGGGCGTGACGGCCGCCACGGCGGGGTACATGCATCACATGACCACGATCAGCCACGCCCCGGAGACGATGGGCTTCGGCGCGCTCCGGATCACCTTCGACGGCCGGGTGCTGCGTCCCCGGCCGTGGACCGCGGCCCAGTCGGAGTGGGCGGCCGAGATCCTCGCGAGCTCCCCGGCCGGACCGGTCCTGGAGCTGTGCGCGGGGGCCGGGCAGATCGGGCTGCTGGCCGTGACGGGCGCCGCGCGGCGGCTGGTCTGCGTCGATCTCAACCCGGTGGCGTGCGACTACGCACGCCGCAACGCCGCCGATGCCGGCCTCGCCGAGCACGTCGACGTACGCGAGGGCTCCATGGACGAGGTGCTGCGCGACAGCGAGCGGTTCGCGCTGGTGATCGCGGACCCGCCGTGGGTGCGACGGGCGGAGGTGGGGAGCTTCCCCGAGGACCCGGTGCTGGCGATCGACGGTGGCGCGGACGGCATGGAGGTGGCCTGGCTGTGCGTGGACACCGCCGCCCGCCACCTGATGCGCGGCGGCAGCGTGCTGCTCCAGCTCGGCACCGTCGAGCAGGTCGACCTGCTCCGCGACCGGTTGCGGGAGCAGACCGACGACGACCTCGCCATCAGCGAGGTGCGCTGGTGCGAGCGGGGCGTGCTCGTGCGCCTCGACCGGGGCTGACCGGCCGAGTTGGACGTCAGGCCGGGCGCAGCTTGTCCGGCAGCACCTTGTGGGTGCCGTCGCACCACGGGAACGACGCGGACTTGTCACACCGGCAGACGGCGGTGACCGGGCGCGTGGTCTCGTGCTCGACGCCGTCGGCGTCACGGATCGTGTGCTTGCCGCGCAGCAGCATCGGGCCGCCGGGGCAGAGCACCACGTCGGGGTGCTCGAAGTCGCTGCTCATGCGACCTCCTCCCGATGCTCCTCGCCGGCACCCCAGCGGTCCAGCATCGTGCGCGCGAACCGGTCCTCGAGGTCGAGGCAGGTGAACGCCCCGAACCAGACGTCCTCGGCCAGCTCCGGCTCCTCCGCCAACAGCCCCCCGCAGATCGTGCGCACCGCCAGTTGCTCGTGGACCGCGTCGGCCTCCACGTGCTCGGTGTAGTACTCGACGATCTCCGCGGGGAAGTCGAGCCGCTCGAGACCCTGCGCCATCCGGCGGGACGGCAGCGAGCTGGTCGCCTCGAAGGCCGCGAGATGGCCGAGGGCAGCCCCACGGAGCCGGCGGTGCAGTCCGAAGAGCGACATCGCGTTGTTCTGCTCGAGCACCTCCAGCGGGCTCTCGTCGATGTGGGCTGCGTACGACGCCTTGAGCCCGCACGCCTGCATCCCCTTCGCGTAGAGGTGGTGGTGCAGGCGGTTCGGGTCGCCGTTGCCGTACTCGTCGAACTGGAGCTCCATCAGCGCGGCCTTGGCGGCCACGCCGAGTCGGGGCACGACCCAGGCCACGGGGTCGGACTCCTTGAGGTGGTAGATCGAGCGCACCCGCAGCAGCTCGAGGACCTGTGCGCGGTCCGCGACCCGGTGCACGTGGGTCGCCAGGGAGGCGCCGTCCTGCTGATCGACCCAGTCGAAGAAGTCGTCCACGACCGAGAGCTCCTGCGGGGCCGTGAACCGCTCGCGCAGTCGCTGCTCGAGGTCACGCTCCAGGACGGCCCGCAGCCGCAGCAGCTGAGGATCCCACTCCAGGGTGTCGGACACCTCGTCGAAGCCGAGGTAGTGGAGCTCGTAGAGCACCCAGAGCGCCAGCGCGGCGTCCTCCCCCTCGGAGGGTCCGACGGCGAGGACCGGGTAGAAGTCGTCGGAACCGGAACGGAGGGCCCCGAAGAGCGCCTCGGTCAGGGGTCCGCGCGGCTGGGGGATCTGCATAGCCACTCAGTACCCGCCCCGAAAACCCCGCATGCTCACCCGTTGGGTGATGTAGACCGGCCCAGCAGCATCGTGGGCAGTTGTCGGCTCCTGCTGGCGCACCGTCACCCTGAGGAACTGGGTCTCGATACGCCCGTCGCGGCTTCGTTCCTCAGCCGCGGGGCTACTCGACCTGGCTGCTGGGTCCGAGCCGGCGCGAGCGCCGGCTCGGGCAGCTCAGAACTTGACCTGCGGCGCCTGCTCCTGGCCGTCGGGGGCGTCGTAGAACTCACGCTTGTGGACGCCCGCAACCCCGGTGAAGAACATCCACGGGATGGTCTGGGTGAGCTTGTTGAGCGTCGCGACCGCGTCGTTGTAGTACTGCCGCGCGAAGGAGATCTGGTTCTCGGTCTCGGCCAGCTGCTTCTGCAGATCGAGGAAGTTCTGGTTGGCCTTGAGGTCGGGGTAGTTCTCGGCCACGGCGTTGAGACTGACGAGCGCCTGCGACATGCGGGCGTCGGCGGCGGCCTTCTCGGGGACGTCGTCACCCTTGGCCGCCTTCTGGATGCCGGCCCGGGCTGCGGTGATCTCCTCGAACACGCCCTTCTCGTGAGCGGCGTACCCCTTCACGGTCTCGACGAGGTTGGGGATCAGGTCGGCGCGGCGGGTGAGCTGGACGTCGATGCCGCCCAGCGCCTCCTGCGCACCGATGTCGGTCGTGCGCAGCTTGTTGAAGCCGATGACGCCGAAGGCCACCAGGGCGACGAGCACCACGACGATGACGATGATGGCGATGAGCATGTGAACTCCTCAGTTGGTCCTGCTCGGTGATGGGTGGTGCTCGCGGGTCACCAGGACCCGACACCGCCGCCGCCCCCACCGCCGCCACCCGAGAACCCACCACCGCCGCCGCCCGAGGACGACGACTTCTGGGTGGCCTCGTAGGAGGAGACGGCGGAGCTGACGGTGGAGTGGAAGTCGTCGACCATCGAGGAGACAGCCGATCCGGTGTAGGCGCCGGCGTACGCCGGGCCGAAGTACGACGGCACGGGCGGCTCGGCGCCCATCTCGGTGCGGTACTTGCCGGCCCACTCGTCGGCACAACCGAATGCGACCGCCCACGGGACGTAGGCCGTGTAGAGCTCCTGGCGTCCGGAGAAATCGAACCGGTCCTGCGCCGACGGGGTCGAGAGGATCCGCTTGAAGCCGCCCGCGCGCGACCACAGGTCTCGGCCAGCCTTGGTGCGTCGGGTGCCCGCGCCGCGCGCGGCGAGCGGCGAGCCGAACACCGCGAACATGCCGGGCACCAGCGCGAGGACGGACATGTTGAGCGGGTTGAGGATGGAGATCGCGACCACGGCGATGAAGCAACCTCCGATCACCAGGCCGCCCAAGCCGCCCAGCCCGCTGGAGACCATCAGCCCGGAGGTCGAGGCCCAGGTGGTGGTGCTCTCCTCGAACGACTCGATCTCGCTCTTGAGCCGCTGGCCGGCCGCGACGTCCTTCGGCGTCGCGGTGAACGACGTACCCGGGCCACCGAGCAGGTGCGCGACGCCCGCGGTCACCGGATCCAGCCCGCTCCATCCCGCGGCGCCGGCCTTGTCGGTGATCGTCCACGCGTCGTTGTCGCGGCCGAGGTCGATCGCGCCCTTCTCCGCGGCGTACATCAAGGTGGCGACGTACAGCTCGTCGTCGACGCTCTCCTCGAGCAGGTATGCCGCCTGCGCCGGGCCGATGCCCTCGGGCGGTGCGTACATCAGCGGGAACTGCGGTGCCCGTTCGTAGGTCCGGCGGGCCAGGACCGTGCCGAGCACGCCGGCGGCGGCCGCGAGCAGGAGCACCGCGACCAGCGCGAGCAGGTTCGACCCGAACACCGGGTCGAACCGCGCGGTCCAGGGCAGCTCGTCACCGGCGTCCGGAGTCGGCATGTCGAGCCCGACCTTGACCGTCACCGGGGTGTGGGGATCGAGTGGTCCGGTCTGGACTCGCAGCGTCGCGGTGCCCTCGCCGTTCGCCGTGCAGCCTGTCGTCGACCCGGCGCCCTGAGCGCAGCGGACGCCCTCGGCGACGACGGGCAGGTGGATCAGGATCTGGGCCTCGTCGATCTGCGGGCCGTCGGGGACGAGGTTCCAGTAGAACTGGGTCTCGGTGCCGTCGGTGCCGGGCTCGAGCACGCCGTCGATCTCGTAGTGGATCGCGTACCGGTGCACTCCGGGCTCGAGCGTCGTGTCGGCGTCGCCGATCTTGGCGACCAGGTAGCGCCCGGAGCTCTCGTGAGAGAGCTCGAACGGCTCCGGCTTCCCATCCATGGTCACGGTCACGTGCTGCGGGTTGCGTCGCGCGTGGGACGCCGAGGGATCGGCGCGGTCCCAGAAGCGGAAGATGCCGTGCTTGCCGGTGACCGAGAAGTCGATGTCGAGCACCTCGTCGACGGTGAGGTCACCCTTGCTCGAGACATCCATCGTGGCGCGGTAGGCCGAGATGGTGAAGTCGGTGTCGGTCGTCGCGTCGTCGCCGGAGCTCCAGAACATGGCCGGGGCCAACACGAGCAGGATCACCACGGACAGCCCCGCCACCGTGGCGATCAGACGCTTCATGTGCGGGAGCCTAAGGGGCGGCGGACACGAGCGTCGGAAAACCGCGTGCTGGGTGTCGGCGGACGCTGGGACACTGGAGTCGATGAGCTCGACTGCCCCCTCCGACGCCCCCGCCCGACCCACCCTCGGCTCGTTCTGGCACGACCTGCCACGCGAGGGCCGGCTGCTGCTCTCCGTCGTGGTGTTCGAGTTCATCGGCACCGGCTTGGTGCTGCCCTTCCACGTCGTCTACCTGCACGAGGTGCGCGGGTTCACCCTCAGCGACGTCGGGTTGCTGCTCGGTCTGCCGCCGCTCGTGGGACTCTTCGTCGTCGGCCCCGGCGGGTCGGCGATCGACCGGCTCGGCGCCCGCCGCATCCTGATGGGCGCACTGGTCCTGCAGGTCGTGTCCAACACGGTGCTCGCGTTCTCGTCGGCCGAGTGGGTGGCGGCGTCCGCCCTGTTGCTGTCGGGACTGGCGTTCGGCGTCTCCTGGCCCGGCTTCCAGACCCTGATCGCGACCGTCGTCCCGACGGGGCTGCGGCAGCGCTACTTCGGGGTGAACTTCACGCTGCTCAACCTCGGCATCGGTATCGGCGGCATCGTCGGCGGGATCGTCGTCGACGTCGACCGGTTGAGCACGTTCCAGGTCGTCTATCTCGGTGACGCCGTGAGCTACCTGCCCGCGTTGTTCCTCATGCTGGTGCCGCTGCGGCACGTGGCCGGCCGGCCCGTCCACGACGGGGACGCGCCGCCGGCGCAGGTCAGCTACCGCGAGGTGATGCGCCGCCCGGCGGTCGCGTCGCTGATGCTGCTCAGCTTCGTGTCGTCGTACGTCGGCTACTCCCAGCTCAACGCCGGCATGCCGGCGTACGCCCGCGCGGTCGGCGAGGTCTCGACGCAGGGCCTGGGCATGGCGTTCGCGGCCAACACGCTGGTGATCGTTCTGCTCCAGCTCGTCGTGCTGCAGCGGATCGAGGGTCGGCGGCGCACCCGGATCATCGCGGTGATGTCGGTGGTGTGGGCGTGCTCCTGGGTGCTGCTGGGCACCACCGGGCTGGTCTCCGGCACCTGGGGCGCGACCTTGCTGGTGGCGGCGTGCGCGTCGGTGTTCGCGTTCGGAGAGACCCTGCTGCAGCCGACGATCCCGGCGCTGGTCAACGAGCTCGCGCCCGACCATCTCCGCGGTCGCTACAACGCGCTGAGCTCGGGCTCGTTCCAGCTGGCGGCGATCATCGCGCCGCCGATCGCCGGCCTCCTGGTCGGGCACGGCCTGGGCAGCGTCTACATCGGGTCGCTGGTCGTGGGCTGCCTGCTGTGCGGCGCCGTCGCGATCGCCCGCGTCGAGCCCCAGCTGACGCCGGAGGTCAACGGGGTGCGGGACGCGTCAGCGGACCGCGCGATCGTGGTCGAGCAAGCGCCCGGGGCCGCGCCTGCGGACCCGACGGCGGGTGTCGAGACCCGCTGACCTAGGCGGTCTCCCCGGCATCGTCCTGCTCGACAGCCTCGTCGGGCACGGTGGCCGGACCCGCGTCCTGGTCGTCGGTCGGCGAGTCCTGAGCCGCCGCACCGCTGGGCTGCGACGCCGGTCCGGCGTCCTGGTCGTCGTACTGCTCGTCAGGTGTCTCGGTCATGCCGCTCCGGTGCCCACGAACGGTGCAGTCCACACGGGTCTTCCGGGTCGTGTGCCTCAGGACGGCGCCTGGACCGTGCTGAGGCACACGACCCGATCAGCGAGAGCGGCGGGCCAGCAGCCTGCGAAGGATCAGCAGCACGACCACCGCACCCAGGGCCTGCCGCCAGTAGGTCCGTGCCAGCACCGGGAGCACCGTGGCCCCCAGGTCGAGGTGGTCCTCGCCCGCCGTCGCGGCGGCGTGCCTCGGCCCGGCCGTCGGTGTCACCTCCGCGGGAGCCCGGGGCGGTGCTCCCTGACGTTCGGGTCCCTCATCGGGCGGTTCCGGGGCCCGATCGTCAGGGACGATGTCAGCCGGCGAGGACTCGGTCTCGCCCATCCGCTGCTCGAGGCAGTCGATGAACTGGCCGAGGAGCTTGTCCGAGACGTCCTGCATGACGCCGCGACCGAACTGCGCGGGCTTGCCGGTGATCGCCAGGTCCGTGACGACCTCGACGTCGGTGCTGTCGGCGCCGGTCTCCCCACCTGACGGGGTCATGGTGAGCGTGACGGTTGCCCCCGCCGTACCGTTGCCGCGCTTGTCCTTGCCCTTGGCCTCGACCACGAAGCGGTGGGCTGCCTCGTCCTTCTCCATGAACGTGCCGGAGCCGTTGTACACCAGCGCGATCGGGCCGAGCTTGACCTTCACCGAGCCGTGGAAGGTCTCGCCCTCGACCGAGGTGACGGCGGCGCCCGGGAAGCACTCGGCGACCGAGGCGATGTCGTTGAAGTGCGCCCAGGCCTCCTCGACGCCGGTGGGGACAGTGAAGCGGTGGGTCAGGTCCACGGGCTCACGCACCCGCCGCAGCCAGCACGGCCCGCCGGGTGACAACGGTCGCGAGGTGCCGGCGGTAGTCCGCGTCACCGTTCAGGTCCGAGGGCGGGTTGGTGCCCTCGGCCGCCCGCGCCGCGGCGGTGCGTACGGCGTCCTCGCTGACCGGCTGGCCCACGAGGGCTTCCTCGACCCCGCGCGCCCGCAGCGGGGTCGATCCCATGTTGGTCAGCCCGACCCGCGCCTCCGCGATGGTGCCGCCCTCGACCCGGACCGTCGCGGCGACCGCGACGATCGGCCACTGGTGGGCGACCCGCACGAACTTCTCGTAGTGGGCGCCCCAGCCGGTGTGCTTGGGGATCCGCACCTCGGTGAGGATCTCGTCCTCACCGATCGCGGTCTCGAAGAGGTCGACGAAGAAGTCGTCCGCACCCACCCGGCGGGTGCCGCCGGCGCCCTGGATCACGAACTCCGCCCCGAGCGCCAACGCCGGCGCCCCGAGATCGCCGGCGGGGTCGGCGTGCGCGAGCGCACCGCCGAAGGTCCCGCGGTGCCGGATCTGCGCATCCGCGAGGTGCTCGATGGCCTTGCTGATCACCGAGGCGTGCTCGGCCACCAGCGGGTCCGACCCGACCACGGCGTGGGGCGTCATCGCGCCGATCACGATCGCGTCGCCGTCGTCACGGATGCCGCGCAGTGACTCGATCCTGCCGAGGTCGATGACCATCTCCGGGGCGTTGAGGCGCATCCGGAGCACCGGCAGCAGGCTCTGCCCGCCGGCGATGATCTTCGCGTCGTCGCCGTGCTGAGCCAGCGCCGCGAGCGCGTCCTCGACCGAGGCCGGGGCCAGGTAGTCGAACTGGGCGGGGATCATGCGCCTGCTCCTTCCGTGCTGCTCGTGCCGGGTTGCTCCTGATTGCCCATCTCGCCACCGGACTCGAAGTGGGGCATGGCTGCGCCTTCCGTCGAGCCGCCCTTGCCGCCGCTGTTGATCGCCCGCCAGACGCGTTCGGGCGTGCACGGCATCTGGATGTCGTTGATGCCCAGGTGGCGTACGGCGTCCACGACAGCGTTGACGACCGCCGGGGTGGAGGCGATCGTGCCGGCCTCGCCGACGCCCTTGGTGCCGAGCGTGTTGGTGGTGCTCGGCGAGGTCGTGTGGTCGATCTCGAAGCTGATCGTGTCGGCGGCCGTCGGCAGCAGGTAGTCGACGAACGACCCGGACACCAGCGTGCCGGAGTCGTCGTACACCGCCTCCTCCCACAGGGCCTGCGCGATGCCCTGCACCAGCCCCCCGTGCACCTGGCCGCTGACGATGAGCGGGTTGATGATGTTGCCGATGTCGTCGCAGCAGACGTACTTGCGCATCTTCAGCGCGCCGGTCTCGGTGTCGACCTCCATCGCGCACAGGTGGGTGCCGTGCGGGAAGTTGAACGCCTCGGGGTCGAACGTCGCATCCGCGTCGATCGACGGCTCCACCCCGTCGGGCAGGTTGTGCGCCGCGAACGTCGCGAGCGCCACCTCCCCGATCGCCATCCCCTGATCGGTGCCGCGCACCGAGAACCGGCCGCCCGAGAACTCCAGGTCGTCGACCGAGGCCTCGAGCAGGTGCGCCGCGATCGGCTTGGCCTTCTCGATCACCTTGTCGGCCGCGCGCACGAGTGCCTCGCCACCGACGACCAGCGAGCGGGACCCGTAGGTGTCGAGGCCCTTGGGCGCCACCTGGGTGTCACCGTGCAGCACCTCGACGTCCTCGAAGGCCACGCCGAGCCGATCGGCGACGATCTGGCTGAACGCCGTCTCGTGGCCCTGGCCGTGGGCCGAGGCACCCGTCACCACCTCGACCTTGCCGGTGGCCAGCATCCGCACGCTCGCGTGCTCCCACCCACCGGCGCCGTAGTCGAGGGAGCCGAGTACGCGCGACGGCGCCAGTCCGCACATCTCGGTGAACGTCGAGACCCCGATGCCGAGCTGCACCGGGTCACCGGACTCACGGCGACGCCGCTGCTCGGCCCGCAGCTCGTCGTACCCCAGCATCTCCTTGGCCCGCGCGGTCGCAGCCTCGTAGTTGCCGGAGTCGTACTCCAAGCCGGCGACGGTGGTGAACGGGAACTCCTCGTGCTTGATCCAGTTCCGCTCGCGGATCTCCAGCGGGTCGACGCCGACCTCGGCGGCGAGCTCGTCCATGAGCCGCTCGATGGCGTACGTCGCCTCCGGCCGGCCGGCGCCCCGGTAGGCGTCGGTCCAGGTCTTGTTGGTGAGCACCGTCTGGACGGCGAACCGGTAGGCCGGGAACTTGTAGATCGAGTTGAACATGAACGCCCCGAGCACCGGGACGCCACCGCCGACCAGGGACACGTAGGCGCCCAGGTCGGCGAGCAGGTCGACCTTGAGCCCGGTGACGTTGCCGTCCTTGTCGGCCGCGAGGGTCAGCTTCTGCCACTGGTCACGGCCGTGGTGGCCGGACATCAGGCTCTCCGAGCGGGTCTCGGTGTACTTGGCCGGCTTGCCGAGCCGGCGGGCCACCGCCCAGGTGATCCACTCTTCCGGCGTCGTCTGCAGCTTGCCACCGAAGCCGCCGCCGACGTCGGGTGCGATCACCCGGATCTTCGACTCCGGCACGCCGGTGGTGGCCGCGAGCGCGAAGCGCAGGATGTGCGGGATCTGGGTGGCCGACCACATCGTGATCTGCTCGCCGGTCGGGTCGACGACCGTGGACCGCGGCTCCATGAACGCCGGGATCAGCCGCTGCTGGCGGTACTCCCGCTCGATCACGATGCCGTCGGTGCGTGCCTTCGCGATCGCGTCCTCGACTCCGCCGCCGGTGCCGGCCTCCCCGGAGTCGAACACCCAGTACGCCGACTTGTTGGTGCCGAGGTCGGGGTGGGCGAGCACGCCCTGCTCACTGCTGGCGGCCGCGGCATCCTTGAGGTCGAGGGCGGCCGGCAGCTCGTCGTACTCCACATCGACGAGCTCGGCGGCGTCACGTGCCTCCGCGGCGCTGCGCGCCACGACGACGGCGACGATCTCGCCGGCGAACGCGACCCGGTCGCTCGGCATCGGCGAGTGGGTGGGCGTGACCTGGTCGGGGGTGATCGGCCAGGCGTTGATGTTCACCCCGAGGCTCTCGCCGAGGTCGGCGCCGGTGAGCACGTCGACGACGTTGGTCGCCTGCTTGGCCGCTGCGGTGTCGATCGAGACGATGCGGGCGTGGGCGAACGGGCTGCGCACCATCGCGAGGTGCAGCATGCCCGGCAGCGTGATGTTGTCGGTCCACCGGGTGCGGCCGGTGATCAGCCGCTGGTCCTCCTTGCGGCGCCGGTCGCGGCCGATCTCCTTCTCGACGGCGTCGGAAGGCCGCTCCTGGGTGGCGGTCATGCCTGCACCCCCTGCCCGCTGGCGTGCTGCACAGCCCGCACGATGTTGTGGTAGCCCGTGCACCGGCACAGGTTGCCCTCGAGCCCGAGGCGGATCTCCTCCTCGGTGGGGTGCGGGTTGGTGCTGAGCAGGTCGACGCTCTGCATGATCATCCCGGGGGTGCAGAACCCGCACTGCAGGCCGTGGCACTCGCGGAACGCCTCCTGCACCGGGTGCAGCTGGCCGTCCTTCGCCAGGCCCTCGATCGTGGTGACCTCGGCCCCGTCGGCCTGGACCGCGAGCACGTTGCACGACTTCACGCTGGTGCCATCGAGGTGGACCGTGCACGCGCCGCAGTTGCTGGTGTCGCAGCCGATCACGGTGCCGGTCTTGCCGAGACGCTCCCGCAGGTACTGCACGAGCAGCATGCGGGGTTCTACGTCGTCGGAGACCCGCGCTCCGTCGACGGTGAGGTTGATCCGGGTCATGACTCTCCCTGGAGGACGGCCTGAGGGGTGTGGTCCAGGTCACGTTAGGCAGCCCCGGTTGGTGAAGGGTTGGCCGAGTCGGCGCTACTGCACGTCACAGGACGCCGAGTCGGCGCTACTGCACGCGACCTGGCGTGCAGACGCGCCGACTCGACCCCTCACCGCGTGCAGACGCGCCGACTCGACCCCTCACCGCGTGCAGACGCGCCGACTCGACCTGGGGCGGTCAGCGGGAGGCGGCGGCGAGGCGGCCCTTCAGCAGGGGCACGGCGCGGTGGGGGCGACCGGCGAGGGCGGCGAGGCAGACCTCGACCACCTCGGTGTCGTAGGGCGCGAGCTCGCTGTAGCGGATGACCGCGTCGGGCTGGGGGTCGGCCAGCAGCGCCTCGCGCATCGCCACGGCGACGTACTCCCCCAGCTCGGTCAGCGCGGGCGAGTTCGTGCCGGGCAGCAGGTCACCGCCGTAGGCGTCGACGGCCGCGGCGACCCGGCCCGAGCGGAGCAGCCCGAGCACCAGGTCGACGTCGGTGGCGACCGGCATCGGCAGCCGGTAGGGACGCGAGGAGAGCTGGCCGCCGAGCGCGGCGCGCAGGTGCGAGACCTCTGCCTTGAGCGTGGACAGCGTGACCGCCTGGTCCCCGTAGACCAGCGCGTGCAGGTGCTCCAGCGACAGTCCCTCGGGGTGCATCGCGAGCAGGGCCAGGACCTCGGTCTGCCGGCGGTTGAGCAGCAGCCGCTGACCGTCGAGCCAGACCTCGACGGTGCCGAGCAGCCGCATCACCAGCCCGGGCTCGGTGCGCTCGTCGGCGATGACACCGCCGTGGTGCGCGGAGGCGGGCATCGCGGTCTCGATCAGCCGGGCCAGCACCCGGGCGGTCGCCAGGCCGATGGGATGGGTGCGGTCCCAGGTGGTCGACAGGTCGATCACGCCGAGCTGCGTGCCGGTCACCGGGTCGTGCACGGGCGCGGCCCAGCACACCCAGTTGTGCACGATCGGGGCGTAGTGCTCGGCGCTGAACACCATCGCGGGAGCGTCCAGCCGGTTGGCGAGGTCGAGGGCGTTGGTGCCGACGCTGAGGTCGTCCCAGCGACCACCCGGCACGAAGTTGACCGTCTCGGCCTTGCGGCGCATGACCCGCCCGCCGTACGTCCACAGGATCCGGGTCTGGGCATCGGTGACCGCCACCACGAGGTCGCCGTCCTCGGCCGTACGCCGCAGCTCCGCCTCGACCCGCTCCACGGCCGTCTGCAGCGGGGAGCCCTGCCACCACGCGGCCGTCTCCGACTCGTCGGCGAGTGGCGCCCGGGTCACGTCGGTCGGCACCACCGACTCCGAGCGGGCCCAGCTGCTGAGGATCTCGGGGCGCACCAGCCCGGCCGCGTCGTCACCGTGCTCGACGAACGACGTCCAGGCGCGTACGGCGTCCACCCTGCGGCTCTGGAGGTCGCTGCTCGCCATGCGGTGGACGGTAGCACCGGGCGCGTGACCGGGGTCACACGGCGATCAGGGGTCAGTCCGCGAGCCGGTTCGCGACCGTCAACAGCACGACCGCGTCCTCGATCGCCTCGAGGTCGTGGCGTGCGGGCGGGATCACCGCCAGGTCGCCCGGGCCGCCCTCCCACGACTCACCGCCCGCGTGCAGGCGCACCCGCCCGCGCAGCACGTGCAGGGTCGCCTCGCCGGGGCTCTCGTGCTCGCCGAGGGACCGGCCACCGGCGAGCGCGATCAGGGTCTGGCGGAGGTGGTGCTCGCGGCCGCCGTGCACGGTGACCGCGCTGCGGCCGCTGTCGTGCTCGCCGGCGAGCGCGAGGTGTTCGGTGGCGAGCTGGGTCAGGGACAGCGCGTTCATGTGGTGGGCTCCTGGTGGATGCGTCCTTCGAGGGTGCCGAGTCGTTCCCCGGAGCCGCCCCAGCGGCCCGCGATGATCTCGGCGGCGATGCTGATCGCGGTCTCCTCCGGCGTACGGGCGCCGAGGTCGAGACCGATCGGGCTGGAGAGACGGGCCAGCTCGTCGTCGGTGAGCCCGGCCTCGCGGAGCCGGTCGAGGCGGTCGTCGTGGGTGCGCCGGGAGCCCATCGCCCCGACGTACGCGACCTCGGGCAGGCGCAGGGCGACCTGGAGGAGGGGTACGTCGAACTTCGGGTCGTGGGTGAGCACGGTGACGACCGTACGCGCGTCGACGCGTCCCGCCTCGGCCTCGGCGGCGAGGTAGCGGTGCGGCCAGTCGACGACCACCTCGTCGGCCTCGGGGAACCGGCTGTGCGTCGCGAACACCGGGCGGGCGTCGCAGACGGTCACGTGGTAGCCGAGGAAGCTGCCCACCCGGGCGACGGCCGCCGCGAAGTCGATCGCACCGAACACCAGCATCCGCGGCTTGGGCGCGAACGCCCACACGAACACCCGCATGCCCTCGCCGCGACGCTCCCCGTCGGGGCCGTAGGTCAGCGTGGCGTTGTGGCCGGCCGCCAGCAGTCCGAGAGCGTCGTCATGGACGGCGTCGTCGGACCGCGCGGAGCCGAGGGAACCGGTCGCGGCCTGATCGGGTCGCACCACGAGGCGGCGGCCGAGGCGGGTCGGGTCGGGGTGCTCGATCACGGTGGCCAGTGCGACCGGGCGGCCGGCCTCGATGTCCGCGGCGATCTCCTCGAGCTCGGGGAAGGTGTCGCGGCCGACCTTCTCGACCCAGACGTCGAGGATGCCGCCGCAGGTGAGCCCGACCGCGAACGCGTCGTCGTCGGAGACGCCGTACCGCTGCAGGACGGGGGTGCCCGACGCCACGACCGACTCGGCCAGGTCGTAGACCGCGCCCTCGACGCACCCGCCGGAGACCGACCCGACCGCGGTGCCATCGGGCCCGACCAGCATCGAGGCGCCGGGCGGGCGGGGCGCGGACTGGAACGTCGCGACGACGGTGCCGACGCCCACGGTCTCGCCCGCCCGCCACCAGTCCAGCAGCTCGCTCAGCACGTCACGCACGGGACACCACCTCGACCAGCTCGGCGAACGTGGCCAGCGAGTGGCCGGCCAGGAAGTCGTCGCAGTGCGGGAGCGCGGCGACCACGCCCTGCTGGACCGGCTCGTAGCCGGCCTTGCCACGATGGGGGTTGACCCACACGACCCGGTGCGCGACCCGGCGCAGCCGAGCCATCTGCTCGCCGAGCAGTGTGGGGTCGCCGCGCTCCCAGCCGTCGCTGAACACGACCACCACCGCGCCGCGGGCCATCCCGCGCTGCCCCCACCGGTCCATGAAGAACCGCAACGTCTCACCCAGCCGGGTGCCGCCCGACCAGTCCGGCACGGTCTCGCCGGCAGCCACGAGCGCCCGCTCGGGATCGCGCAGCCGCATCGCCCTGGTCAGGTGCGTGAGCCGGGTGCCGACGGTGAACGTCTCGACGACGCCACCACTCTCGCGTCCCACCTGGGTGAACCGGTGCGCGAGGCGCAGCAGCGCGTCGGCGTACCCGCTCATCGAGCCGGACACGTCGACGAGCAGCACCACCCGCCGCGGCCGAACTCCGCGTCGCCGCCACGCGATGTCGGCCGGCTCGCCCATCCGCCGCAGCGAGGCGCGCAGCGTGCGTGAGGCGTCCACCTCGCCGCGGTGCCAGGCCTGGTGGCGGGCCGTACGCCGCACCGGCGGGCGCGGACGCAGGGTCGCGAACATGCCCGCGAGCCGGTGCTTCTCGGCCGCGGTCAGCGACGCCAGGTCGCGCTGGCGCAGCACCTCGGTCTCGCTGGCCAGCGCCCGCAGGACCTCCTCGTCCGGGGTCTCCCCGGTGCCGGTCGACTCCTCCAGCGGCAGCCCGGCGAAGGGTGCGGTCGGCTGGGCCGGCCTCGGCCGGGGCAACCCGTCGCGGGCCTCGAAGAACGCGTGGAACACCTGGTCGTAGCGCTCGAGGTCGTCCGGCCCGGCGCACAGCGTGGCGCGGCCGGCGAGGTACGTCGAGCGGCGGTCGTCGATCCCGAGCACGGCGGCCGCGGCGAGGAACCCCTGGGCGCGGTCGTGCGTGACCGGCACGCCCGCCGCCCGCAGCGCCCGGGCGAAGCCCAGCAACACTTCGTCCGCCCCGCGGCGAAGCGGCTCGTCGGGCTGGCGCTCGGTCATCGCGTCACCGCTGCCCGGCCGGCGGTGATCTGTCCACCCGGACGGACCCCCACCACGTGGACCACGCACCGCCCACCGGCGCCGACCCCGGGCCGGCAGTGACCTGTCCACCCGGACTGACCCCCACCACGTGGATCACGCACCGCCCACCGGCGCCGACCCCGGGCCGGCGGTGACCTGTCCACCCGGACTGACCCCCACCACGTGGACCACGCACCGCCCACCGGCGCCGACCCCGGTGCCGACCCCGGCATGCGCACAGGCCCCGGCTCGGTCATGCGCGCAGCATCTGGTCCAGGGCGTGGCGCACCCGGTCGGCGTCCTCGCGGTACTTCACCAGCGCACCGAGCGTCGCGGACGCGGCCGCCAGGTCGATCTCGGCCGTGCCGAGGTGGTGCAACGCGCGGGCCCAGTCGAGGGTCTCGGCGACGCCGGGGGGCTTCTGCAGGTCGTCCCGGGCGCGCAGCTGCTGCACCAGCCCGACCACCTGGCGGCGCAGCGTCTCGGACACCTCCGGCGCCCGGGAGCGCAGGATCTCCACCTCGCGGTCCAGACCCGGGTGGTCGATCCAGTGGTAGAGGCAGCGCCGCTTCAGCGCATCGTGCAGCTCCCGGGTGCGGTTGGAGGTGAGCACCACGACCGGTGGCGTCGTGGCCCGGACCGTGCCGAGCTCGGGGATCGAGACCTGGTACGTCGAGAGGACCTCGAGCAGGAACGCCTCGAACTCGTCATCAGCCCGGTCGACCTCGTCGACCAACAGCACCGCCGGGCTCTCCTGGAGAGCCCGGAGCACCGGGCGCGCGAGCAGGAAGCGCGCGTCGTACAGGCTCTTCTCCGCCTCCTCCGCATCGGCGCCCGCACCGGCGGCCTCGAGCGCGCGCAGGTGCAGGATCTGGCGCGGGAAGTCCCAGTCGTAGAGCGCCTGCGTCGCGTCGATGCCCTCGTAGCACTGCAGCCGCACCAACGGCAGGCCGAGGCTCTCGGCGATCGCCTCCGCGAGGGCGGTCTTGCCGGTGCCCGGCTCGCCCTCGAGCAGCAGCGGCCGCTCCATCCGCAGCGCCAGGTAGGTCACGGTCGCGAGCGCGTCGTCGCTGAGGTAGCCGGTCGCCCCCAACCGGGCGGCGACGTCAGCGGGGGACGCGAGCTCCATGGAGCAAGGCTACGGGGGCGGATGTTGGCGCAGGGTTGGTCACGCGTGGTCGACGTCCACGCCGGTGGCCAGGTCGCCGCACTCCACGAGCTCCACCTCATGGGCGGCGAGGTAGCCGCGGGCGCCACGGTCACCGGCGGCCGTCTCGCCGGCGTCGGCCCAGTGGTCGCGACCGAGCACGACCGGGTGGCCGGGCACGCCACGGTAGGCCGCACGGCGCAGCGTGGCTGGACCGGGAGGCGCCTCGAGGACCCGGCGTACGACGGCCGCGGAGACGTCGGGCAGGTCCACGAGCGTCACCACGGCCGCGTCGGCGTCGGTGGCGCTCGCCGCGGCCAGGCCGGCGCGCAGCGACGCGGACATCCCCTCGGCCCAGTCGGCCGCGACCACCGCCGTCGCGCCCGTACCCTCGAGCAGCGGCAGCGCCTCCTCGGCGGCCGCCCCGAGCACCACCGTCACCTGGGCGCAGCCACCCTCGGCGAGCACCCGCACCCCGCGGACCAGCCACGGCTCACCGTCGGGGCCGCGCACCAGCGCCTTCGGCGTCCCCATCCGGGTGCCGGCTCCGGCGGCGAGCAACAGTCCGTGCACGCGTCCCAGGATCGCAGGTCAGCCCGGGAACGCCTGCTGGTAGACGGCGGCCAGGTCCGCGGAGTACGGCGCGCTGAACCCACAGACGGTGACCCGCCCATCGGTGGCCGACACCAGGTAGCGGCCGCCCTGCTCGAAGTCGACCGCGCTGACCAGCTGCTGCATCTGGTCCGCAGGCGCCTGCACCCGCACCAGGTCGGTCGGGCCACCGGCGTACCACTGGCTCACCGACAAGGTCACGACGCCGTCGGCGATCGCGGTGACCGTGCCGTCGAACGCGACACTCTGCTGCCCGACGATCTCGGCGTTGGGCACCATGCACTTGGCGGCGTACGCCGCGGCACTGGGCGCCTGCAGGGTGGTGACGGTCTGGTTCCGCGCGGCGGTCGGCGGCGCGGCCGGGTCGTCGTCGTGGCCGAGCACCGCGAACACCCCCACCCCGGCGATGATCACCACCGCGGCGGCGGCGACCAGCCAGGTGAGCGGTCCCCGGTGGCGCGTGCCGGTCTCCCGGTTCTCGGTGGTCAGCTCGGTGCTCATGACGTCCTCCAGGAGTCGGGCCACCCGGTGTGGGTCGGCCGGCGGCAGGGAGGAAGCCGGGTCGGACGCCCGCAGGCGCTCCCGCAGCTGCGGGTCCTCGTCGTACGCGTCGGTCACGGCCTTCTCCCCTCTCTCGACTCCTCATGTCCGGATGCGGACCGGTCCTGTCGCAGCCGGTCCTTCAACTTCTGCCGGGCCCGGTGCAGCCGCAGCGAGACGGCGTTCGGGGACAGCCCCAGCACGACCGCGATCTCGGCGGGTGCGAGCTGCTCCCAGGCCCACAGGCGGAGCAGCTCGGCCTCCTCGGGCCGCAGCGCCGCCATCGCCTCGGCCAGCTCGTCGTCGTGGTCCTCCGGTCCCGCGACGCTGTCGGCAGGCGGGTCGACCGCCATGATCCGGGCGGCCACCCGCTCCTGCCGGCGCGCGGACCGCTCGGCGTTGCGCAGGCAGTTGCGCGCCACGGCGTACGCCCACGGCAACGGCTCCTCGGGCAGGTCCTCGGCGCGACGCCAGCACACCAGCAGGGTCTCGGCGAGCACGTCCTCCGCGGTGGCAGGGTCGGCTCGCCGGGCCAGGAAGCGCCGCAGCGGCTCGATCAGGGTCGGGGCAACCTCCTCGAAGCGGTCCCGTCGACTCTCCACGTCCCCACCCTCACACATCTGTCCGGCCGGTCCGCCGCGCCGTACCCTGCCGAGGTGCCCGCCACGCCCACCCCGACCCTGGCCGCCCGCATCCGCACCGGCGTCGAGGGTCTCGCGCCCGGCTACTTCGCGCTGGTGATGGCCAGCGGGATCCTGTCGGTCGGCATGGAGCTGCAGGGACACCGGCCGCTCTCCCTGGCGCTGCTGGCGGTGTGCGCGACGTCGTTCGTGCTGCTGCTCTCGCTCACCGCCTGGCGGTTCGTGTCCTACCGCGCCGCGACCACCGAGGACTTCGTCGATCCCCGGCGCGGGTTCGGGTTCTTCACGTTCGTCGCCGGCACCAACGTGCTCGGCGTGCGCCTGGGCCTCGAGGGGCACTACACGCTCACCGCCGTGCTGTTCGCGCTCGCCGGCACCGCGTGGCTGGTGCTGGGGTACGTCGTGCCGTGGACGGCCGTGCTCGGTCCGCAACCGCGGCCGGTGGTCGCCCTCGCGAACGGCACCTGGTTCATCTGGACGGTGGCCACCCAGTCCGTGGCGACCGTCGCCGCCACCCTCGAGCCGCAGGTGCAGACCGGACGGGCCGCGCTCGCGCTGGTCGCGGTCGTCGCCTGGTCGGTCGGGGTGTTCCTGTACGCCGTCACCGGCGTGGTGGTGACACTGCGCCTGATGCTCTACGACTTCGGCCCCGAGGACCTCAACCCGCCGTACTGGGTGGCGATGGGCGCGCTGGCGATCACCGTGCTCGCGGGCGCCCGCATCGTGGAGATGGCCGACGCCCCGATGGTCGATGCGACCCGGGGGTTGATCGCGGGGCTGGCGGTGGTCGCCTGGGCGTTCGCGTCGTGGCTGATCCCGCCCCTGGTGGCCGCGGGCTGGTGGCGGCACGTCGTCCGCAAGATCCCGCTGCGCTACGACGCCACGCTGTGGAGCATGATCTTCCCGCTCGGGATGTACGCCGCGGCCGGGATCTACCTGGGCCGTGCCGACCACCTGCCGCTCGTGCACCGGATCGCGGCGGTCGAGCTGTGGGTCGCGTTCGCGGCCGCCGCGGCGGTGTTCGTCGCGATGCTCGTCCACGTGGACCGCACCGTCCGGCGACCAGCGCCGGCCGGTGCGATCCCGGGGTGAGGTCAGGCGCGGACGATCTGGAGGCGCCAGGCCTCCGGGCCGCGCTCGACGTACTCGATGCTGAGCGCGCCGGGGTGGCGGCTCTCGAGCTGGGCCAGCAGCGGCAGCGGGTCGTGCGGGGCCACGAGGATCAGGCCGCTGCCGGGACGCACGCCGTCGACGGCACCGAAGACCGTGGCGTGCCGGATCGCGTGCGGGATCGTCCGGACGTCGAGCTCGGGATAGCCGGCCGGGTCGGTCTCGCCGCAGCCACAGCCGCCGTGGCCGTGGCCGTGGCCGTGGCCGTGGGCCGCCGGAGCGTCCGCGTCCGCCTCGTCGGCGCCGTGGTCGTGCTCGAGCTCGGCGTGCATCCCGTCGAGGAGCGCGGCGAGCGAGGTGTCCCCGGCGGTCGCGAGCAGCGGGATCAGCAGGTCGTTCTCCTTGCCCAGGTGGCTCTCGAAGACCGTGCGCAGCGAGCTGGCCGCGGCTGCGGCGGTCACCGCGTCTCCGGCCTGGTCGAGCTGGTCCACGAGGCCGAGGAGCAGCTGGTGCTCGGTGATCATCGCGGTCACCAGCAGCGAGGCGGGCGGCTGGGCGGCGGCCGCCGGGTAGAGCGCCGCCTCCTCGGCGAGCGCGTGCGGCACCAGGTCGGTGCGGCACCAGGCGAGCAGCTCGCCGCGGGTGCGCTCGACGTCGTCGGCACGGCCCGCCCGGGCGGCGAACGTCAGCTGGGCGACGTGGGTGGTCAGCGTGCCGGCCATCGCCGCGTGGTGGGCCACCATCGCCTCGGCCGCGCGGGCGTCATCGGCGGTGGAGGCGACCATCAGGTCGTTCATCGGGGCTCCTCTGGAGATCTGTCGGGGGCGGTGGTGCGTCGGTGAACCATATTTACTACAGTAGAACCCGTGAAAAATAATCCGCTCGGTCCTCGGCCTGGCCGGCGCTCTCGCCCCCTGACCGCCGGACGGGCGGCGGTGCTCCAGTTGCTGGTCGACCAGCCCCGCCCTCCCCTGCTCGCCGCCCTCGCCCACGCCAGCGGCCTGCACCCGAACACGCTGCGCGAACACCTCGAGGCCCTGGTCGCCGACGGGTGGGTACGCCGGGTCCGCAGCGAGCCGCAGGGGCGCGGTCGGCCGGCCTGGCGCTACGAGGCGGTCGACGACCGCGGCCACGACGAGTACGCCGGGCTCGCCACCGCCCTGGCCGCCTCCATCGCCGCGACCAGCCCGGCGCCGACCGAGACCGCGCGGTTCGCCGGCGAGCAGTGGGGCCGCACCCTGGCGGCCGACCGCGCAGCCGACCCGGACACGCCGGAGCAGGCCCGCGAGGAGGTCGTCGCGATGCTCGACGACCTCGGCTTCGAGCCAGAGGTCGACGCCGAGCAGCCCGGGCGGGTGCGACTGACCCGGTGCCCGCTGCTCGATGCCGCGCACCGCTACCCCGGCGTCGTGTGCGAGGTGCACCGCGGCATCGTCAGCGGCGCGCTCGCGTCGTACGGCGCCGACCCCACCGGCACCGACCTGGTGCCGTTCGCCGAGCCCGGGGCCTGCCTGCTCGCCGTACCGCCGGTCCGCGGCTGACGCCGAAGGGGTCGTGTGCCTGAGGACGGTCCATGGGTCGTCCTGGGGCACACGACCCGACCGGATGGCGAAATGACACCGACCCGCCAGGTGCTTCCCTGGCGGGTCGGTGCTTCGTGCTGATGTCCTGCTGAGCGACTGGGTCTCGATACGCGTCGCCCAGCTCGCGCTGACGCGCGATCTGGGCCGACGCTACTCGACCTTGCAGCTGGCTTTGTCCGGGCTCCGCCCGGACAAGGGCTGCTAGAAGTCCATGCCGCCCATGCCACCGGACGGGTCGCCCATCGGGGCGGCCTTCTCCGGCTTGTCGGCCACGACGACCTCGGTGGTGAGGAAGAGCGCCGCGATGGAGGCGGCGTTCTGCAGCGCGCTGCGGGTCACCTTGGCGGGGTCGATGATGCCCTCGGCGATCATGTCGACGTACTCGCCGGTGGCCGCGTTGAGACCGTGACCGGCCGTGAGACCACGCACCTTCTCGGCCACGACGCCGCCCTCGAGGCCGGCGTTGATCGCGATCTGCTTGAGCGGCGCGTCGGTCGCGAAGCGCACGATCTGCGCACCCACGGCCTCGTCACCGGTGAGCTCGAGCTTGTCGAACGCGGCGTTGGCAGCCTGGACGAGCGCCACGCCACCGCCGGCGACGATGCCCTCCTCGACGGCCGCCTTCGCGTTGCGAACGGCGTCCTCGATGCGGTGCTTGCGCTCCTTGAGCTCGACCTCGGTGGCCGCGCCGACCTTGATGACGGCCACGCCGCCGGCCAGCTTGGCGAGGCGCTCCTGGAGCTTCTCGCGGTCGTAGTCGGAGTCCGACTTCTCGATCTCGGCACGGATCTGGTTGACCCGACCGGCGATCTGGTCGGCGTCGCCCGCACCCTCGACGATGGTGGTCTCGTCCTTGGTGATGACGACCTTGCGGGCCTGGCCCAGCAGCTCGATGCCGGTCGACTCGAGCTTGAGGCCGACCTCCTCGGAGATGACCTGGCCACCGGTGAGGATCGCGATGTCCTGCAGCATGGCCTTGCGGCGGTCACCGAAGCCCGGAGCCTTGACGGCGACGGACTTGAAGGTGCCACGGATCTTGTTGACGACCAGCGTCGAGAGAGCCTCGCCGTCCGTGTCCTCCGCCAGGATCAGCAGCGGCTTGCCGGACTGCATGACCTTCTCCAGCAGCGGGAGCAGGTCCTTGACCGAGGAGATCTTCTGGTTGGCGATCAGGATGTAGGGGTCCTCGAGGACCGTCTCCATCCGCTCGGGGTCGGTGACGAAGTAGGCCGAGATGTAGCCCTTGTCGAACCGCATGCCCTCGGTGAGCTCGAGGTCGAGGCCGAAGGTGTTCGACTCCTCGACGGTGATGACGCCTTCCTTGCCGACCTTGTCCATCGCCTCGGCGATGATCTCGCCGACGGTAGTGTCGGCGGCGGAGATGCTCGCGGTGGACGCGATCTGCTCCTTGGTCTCGACGTCCTTGGCCATGCTGAGCAGCTGCTCGGACACGGCGGCCACGGCGGCCTCGATGCCGCGCTTGAGGCCCATCGGGTTCGCACCCGCGGCCACGTTGCGCAGACCCTCGCGGACCATCGCCTGGGCGAGGACCGTGGCGGTGGTGGTGCCGTCGCCGGCGACGTCGTCAGTCTTCTTGGCGACCTCCTTGACGAGCTCGGCACCGATCTTCTCGTAGGGGTCCTCGAGCTCGATCTCCTTCGCGATGGACACACCATCGTTGGTGATCGTGGGGGCGCCCCACTTCTTCTCGAGGACGACGTTGCGACCCTTGGGCCCGAGCGTGACCTTGACGGCGTCCGCGAGCGTGTTCATCCCACGCTCGAGGCCGCGCCGGGCCTCCTCGTTGAAAGCAATCAGCTTCGGCATAACTCCTGCGATCCTTCGCATTGAAAGAGATCTGGATCCGAGTCGGCGGGCTGCCCGCGACGGACGGCCCCCTGGGGTCCGGCGAACCCTTTCTCGCCGGGCAGGTGGACCTCAACGTCGCCGATCCGGTTTGTCACTCTCCCGGGGAGAGTGCCAGCGTCATGTTTAGCACTCGACCCCTGAGAGTGCAAGAAGATCAGCGGCCGTCGAGGCGGGCCAGGCTGGTGGCTCCGCCCGGCCGGATCGAGAGCACCAGGTGGAAGGTGCGGGTGCCGACGTCCCACGCGATGAGCAGGTCTCGGTCCACGGCGCGGGACTCGTAGATCACAGTGTCGCCGTCGAGCCAACCGAGGACGATCGGGGTGTCCGCCTGCCGGGCCTCGTCCACCGCGGTCATGAACGCCAGCGCCATCGCGACGCGCCCACCGGTGACCGCGAGATAGGCCGGATCGGCCTGGTCGCGCTCCGGATCACGCACCGGGAGGGCCGCGCCGCTCAGCTCCCAGGCCTGCGCGACCAGACCGGCATTGTTCTCCTTCCACGGACCCATCGCGACGGCGTCCGCCGCGGCGCCGTCGACGACGTTGCCCGGCGCCTCGAGGACGGCGGTGCCGACGCGGTCGCCGGCGAGGTCCAGCAGCGGCCCCCGCCCGCGGAACGGCTCCGGGGGCAGCCACAAGGTGGCGTCGTCGGCCCAGGCGACGTACGCCGTATCCGCGTCACCGGCGTCGATCTCGCTCCACCGGCCCGTGGCGAGCGTGTAGACCCGCAGCACGTGTCCGTCGGCGAAGACCAGCCGCCGGCCGTCCGGCGAGAGGGTCGACGACGTCGCGATCAGGCCCGGGGTGTCGAGCAGCCGCTGCTCACCCGAGGGGCCCAGCAGCTTGACGGCGCTGTCGCCCACCCCCAGGGCAGCCATCGCCCGGTCGAGCGGGTGCACGGCCTGGTCAAGGGCGGCCTCCGGCGCGTCGACCACCTCGCGGGGCAGCGGGGAGTCGGGCAGCCACGGCAGCTGGGTCTCCTGGAACAGGTCGGGGCTCCACCACACCTGCACGCCCCGGCTGACGGCGTCGGGCCCCGGCTCCGCGGTGGTCGTCGACGACGTCGCCGGGGCTCCGTCGCTGCGCGGCTCGTGGCGGGTGTCGACGATCGCGACGACGCCGGCCGCCGCGAGCGCGCCCGCACCCAGGCACGCGACAGCACCGGCACGGCGGCGGGTACGCCGGCGGGCGGCGTCGCGCCAGGCGGTCGACGCGAGGTCTGTGGTGGTCAGGTCGGCGACCCGCTCCTGGAGGAGGTCGCGCAGGTCCTGGTCGGTCATCGGTGGTCCTCTCCGATCAGCTCGGCGAGCTCGGGCGACGTCTCGCGGAGACGGCGCAGGGCGAGATGTGTCTGGCTCTTGACGGTGCCGACCGAGACGCCGAGGGCCTCGGCGGTCTCCCGCTCCGACAGGTCGTCGTAGTAGCGGAGCACGACCGTCGCGCGCTGCCGCGGAGTCAGCGCGGCCAGGGCCCGGTCGAGCACGATGCGTCGCTCGGCGCCGGACGTGTCAGCCGGGCTGGAGGCGGCGTCGTCGTACACGTCGAGCACGACCTCGTGGCGGTGCTTGCGCCACCACGAGATGTTGCCGCGCACGATCACCTGTCGGGCGTAGGCCTCCGGGTTCCCGTCGCGCAGCCGACGCCAACGCAGCGCCACTTGGGTGAGCGCGTCCTGCACCAGGTCCTCGGCACGGTGGCGGTCCCCGGTGAGCAGGACCGCCGTGCGCAGCAGCGCGAGCTGGCGCTCGCCGGCCCACCGGCTGAAGTCCTGCTCGTCGCCACTCATGACGATCAGAACGCTTCAGGCGCCCGAAAGGTTGGGATCCGCGCCGGTCACGCGACACTCACCAGGTGCGGGGGATCGCCCGGGCCGCGACCGCATCGGCGAACGGCAGCGCGTTGAGCGGGAGCACGTCGAGGTAGAGACCGGGCTCGGTCAGCTCGATCTCGCTGACGACGAGCCGGCCCCGGTGGCGCATCATGTCGACCCGGCCGTAGACGACCTCGGTGCCGAGCAGGTCGACCACGGTGGCGATCGCCTTCGCCGCCAGCAGCGCGGCCTCGCGCGACACCTCGACCGAGCGCGTGGTGCCGCCGAAGCGCTCGTGCACCCGGATGTCGGAGGTGCTCGGCAGCTTCTGCACCTGGCTCACCGGGTGGCCCGCGATCACGAACACCGAGGTCTCGCCATCGTGGTGGATCGACTCGACCAGTGGCTGCACCACCCACGGCCCCTGGTGACCGTCGGGCGTGGGCAGCCAGATCCGGCCGTCCGAGACGACCTCGAGGCCGCGGCCACCGGCACCGACCCGCGGCTTGACCACCGCGAGCCCGAAGGCGTCGGCCGCCGCACGGACGTCGAACACCGTGTCGGCGGCGACCGTCGGCACCACGGGCAGGCCGGCGGCCTGCAGCTCGACGAGATACCGCTTGTCGGTGTTCCACCGGAACACCTCCACGCCGTTGAGCAGGGCCGGCCCGACCCCGGACGCCCAGCCCAGGAACTCACCGAGCCGGCCGTCGTAGTCCCACGTGGAACGGACCGCGACCACGTCGGCCGCACCCCAGTCGACACTCAGGTCGTCCCAGACGACCCAGCGACCGGTCAGCCCGCGCGCCTCGAGGGCGGCGTCCAGTGCGCCGTGCCCGGGCTCACCCTCGGGCCAGTCGGCACAGGTGACGAGCAGGACCAACGGCGTCGTCGGCTGGTCGCTCGCATCCACGAGCGAACCCTAGTGTCGCGTCTCGGAAGTTGTTAGACGGTTGGCGTTCTCAGGGTGGGTGCATCGCCAGGCGCCGGCGCGCCGCCATACCCGCTCGTCTCGCAAGCGTCGGCAACGCAGCGAGGTGCGTGCCGTGGGGGCGCGAAGCGCCCAAGAACTTCTGGGACGCGGCACTAGTCACCGCCGACGTGGTGCGCGGCGCTGTTCCAGACCTTCGGGGGAATCGCGACGCGAGCCCCGAAGGCGTTCAGCTGCTCTGCCGTACGACGAGCCGCGTGGGGAGCATGCGACCGGGCAGCAGCATGTCGCCGGTCGCCATGGTGTCCAGGAGCAGCGCCACCATCTCGCGGCCCATCGAGCCCGGCGACTGGTGCACGGTCGTCAACGGCGGCACCGTGGAGCGCGCGACCGGCGCGTCCTCGAAGCCCACGACCGCCACGTCCTCCGGCACCCGGCGGCCCGCGTCGCGCAGGGTCTGGAGCGCCCCGACCGCCATCAGGTCGTTGGCGCAGAACACCCCGTCGATCTTCGGCTCGCGCTGCAGGAGCGTCCGCATCGCGCGCGCCCCGCTGTCCTGGCTGAAGTCGCCTCGGGCCACGAGCCGCTCGTCGAAGGGCCGGTCCGCGGCGGTCAGCGCCTCGACGTACCCCTCGAACCGGGAGCTGCCGGCGACCATGTCCGCCGGCCCGGCGATGGTGCCGATGCGGGTGCGGCCGCGCTCGGCGAGGTGGGCGACGGCGAGCCCGGCGCCCTGGACGTTGTCGACGTCCACGAACCCGGTGGTGACGTTGGTGCGGCCCCGTCCGCCCACGACCACCGGCAGGCCGTGCCCGCGGATCCGGTCGGGCAGCGTGTCGTCGTCGTGCAACGAGAGGAGCAGCACCCCGTCGACGTGCTGGCGGGTGAGGTACTGCTCCAGGCTGCCACGGCGCCGCGCGTCGGCGAGGATCAGCACCAGCTGCCGGTCGGCGGAGGCCAGGGCCGTGCCGATCCCGCGAACGACCCCGGCGAAGAACGGCTCCCCGAACACCCGCTCCTCGGACTCCGCGATCACCAGCGCGACGGCGTCGGTGCGGCGGGTGACCAGGGCGCGGGCGGCGGCGTTCGGCACGTAGCCGAGCTCGGTGATCGCCTCCTCCACCGCCTGCCGGGCCCGGTCGGAGACCTTCGCACCGCCGTTGATCACGCGCGAGGCGGTGCCCCGGCCGACGCCGGCCAGCGCGGCGACCTCCTCGAGCGTGGGACGAGTGCGAGGGCGACGGGCCATGGCGTCAGTATGCCGTCGTCACGGACGCGGCGACGCCGGGTCGGGGGCATTGACCGGGGCCCGGCCGAGGAAGGACGACGGGCCCGGGACGTCGAGGTGTTCCCGGGCCCGCCGCACGGTGGGTTCCGCCCGCCGACAGCGGTCGGCGGCGGGCACTCCCGTTCGTCCCCGGCAAGGCCATCGCGGTCCACCCCTCGCCGGGGCCGAGGAGTTTGGGAGCGTTCCCACCGATACTGTGGGGCCGACCCCACCCCGGTGTCAAGGGTGAACCGTCACCGCCGGTCACCCGGAGCTCGGTGGCCGAACGGCAGGTCCTCGCGGAGCCCGAGCGCGGCCAGCACCGAGGGCAGCATCGCCTTGGCGGTCCGCTGGTAACCGAGCGCGCTCGGGTGGAACCGGTCCAGGCTGAACATCTCGTCGGGGTTGGTGATGAAGAACGGACCGACCACATCGGCGAGCGACACCGCGTGCGCCCCGGCCGCGATCGCCGCGGTCTCCTGCGCGAGCGCCAGCTGCCGGGAGGCCCGCGAGCCGAGCGCCCGGAGGGGTTGGGGCACCGGCCGCAGGGCCCCGAGGTCGGGGCAGGTGCCGACGACGACGCCCGCACCGCGATCGCGCAGCGCGCGCACCGTCTCCTCGAGGTGCTTCGCCGCGTCGGCGACCGGGACTCGGTGGGTCACGTCGTTGCCGCCGACGACGATGACCGCCACGTCGGGGCGGTACGTCGGGGGCAGCCCGTCGAGCTGGGCGCCCAGCATGGAGGACTCCGAGCCGACCTGGGCGGCGGTCCGGAGCCGCACGGCCCGGCCGGTCTCCTTCGCCAGCGCTCGCGCCAGCCGCCCGCCGAGAGTCTCCTTGGGGCGCTCGGCACCGAGGCCGGCCGCGATCGAGTCGCCGAGGAGCAGCAGGTCGAGCGGTGCGCCGTACTTCTTCTTCCACACCCGGTCGGCGTCGATCGCCTCCTCCCCCAGCGGCTTGCCGATCACCCGCCGGGCAGCGGCGGCCTGGCGCTGGAGCAGGCCCCGGCCGGCCATCGCCGCTCCGGCGAGCATGCCGGCCGTGGCGGTGGTCGTCAGGACCAGGAGTCGGGTGCGAGCGCGAGTCACCACCCCGTTGAAGCACGTCCGGGTGAACGGCCGGTGGAGCGCCCTCCCCCGCTGCTGTAACGCGGGGTTAGGGGATCTGGTGACCCCCTTGCAAGGGGGTGCCTAGATCCAACAACCCCGCGTTACATGCGTGGGGGGTCAGCCGCCGGCGACGGCGGGGATGACCGAGATCTGGGTGCCGTCGGGGGTGGGGGTGTCGAGGTTGTCGAGGAAGCGGACGTCCTCGTTGCCGACGTAGACGTTCACGAACCGGCGCAGCGAGCCGGCCTCGTCGAGGATCCGGCCCTTGATCCCGGCGTAGCTGCCGTCGAGGTCGTCGAGCACCTCGGCCAGAGTCGCACCGGAGGCGCTGACCTCGGACTCCCCGCCGGTGTAGGTGCGCAGGATGGTCGGGATCCGGACGGACACGCTCATGGTTCGGATGCTCCTCGGTGGGTCAGGCCAGGCCGGTGGCGGCGAAGGCGGCGTACGACGGGTCGATGGTCGCCGCCGGGGCGACCTGGCCGGCCACGGCGTCGAGGGTCTTCAGCCCGTGGCCGGTGTTGATGACGACGGTCTCGAGCTCGGTGTCCAGCTGGCCGGTCTCGACGAGCTTCTTGAGCACCGCGACCGTGGTGCCGCCGGCGGTCTCGGTGAAGATGCCTTCGGTCCGGGCGAGCAGCACGATGCCGTCGCGGACCTCATCGTCGGTGACGTCCTCGACGGCCCCACCGGTCTCGCGGCAGATGTCGAGCACGTAGATGCCGTCGGCGGGGTTGCCGATCGCGAGGCTCTTGGCGATGGTGTCGGGCTTGACCGGGCGGATCGCGTCGACGCCGGCCTTGTAGGCCACCGAGACCGGGGAGCAGCCGGCCGCCTGCGCGCCGTACACCCGGTAGGGCTTGTCCTCGACGAGGCCGAGCTCGATCAGCTCCTGGAAGGCCTTGTGCACCTTGGTCAGCTGGGAGCCGCTGGCCACGGGGATCACGATCTGGTCGGGCAGGCGCCAGCCGAGCTGCTCGGCGATCTCATAGCCCAGCGTCTTGGACCCCTCGGCGTAGTACGGACGGACGTTGACGTTGACGAACGCCCACCCGTCCTCCTCGCCGGCGATCTCGGAGGCGAGCTTGTTGACGTCGTCGTAGTTGCCGTTGACGGCGACCAGCGAGTCGGTGAAGACCGCCGAGTTCACCTGCTTGGGGTGCTCGAGGTTGCTCGGGATGAACACCACGGTCTTGATGCCCGCACGGGCACCGGCGGCGGCGACGGCGTTCGCGAGGTTGCCGGTGCTCGGACAGGCGAACACCTTCGAGCCGAACTCGCGGGCGGCGCTCAGGGCGCAGGCGACGACGCGGTCCTTGAAGGAGTTGGTGGGGTTGGTCGAGTCGTCCTTGACCCACAGGTTCGTGATGCCGAGCTCGGCGGCGAGGTTGTTCGCGCGCAGCAGGCGGGTGAAGCCCGGCTCGGTGTTGGGGCTCTGCTCGATGTCGGTCGGCACGGGCAGCAGCGCCTTGTAGCGCCAGATGTTGCGCGGACCGGCCTCGATCTCCTCGCGGGTGATCCGCGGGAACTGGTAGGCGATCTCCAGCGGGCCGAAGCACTCCGGACAGGCGTAGTGCGGACCGAGCTCGACCTGGTGGCCGCACTCGCGGCAGGCCAGGGCGACGGCGTTGCCGAACGCGCCCTCGCGGGGGGCGCCGGGAACGCCGGCGGTGCGGGCGGGTGCCTCGGTGACAAGAGCGCTCATGAAGTCCTCCTCCTCATCTTCCCCGGGTGCGACGGTCGCCCCGGGCGGAATTGGCACCGTTTCCGCGAACCGCTTCCTGGCTGATGCCGGGCGGCGGAGGTTCGCGGCGGTTGCCGGGACTTCACTGGGCCGTATCCCTCAGTCCCTCTTGATGAGCTGCTGACAACAGTACGACGGCCGTCTCAGCATGTGCACATCGCATCCACATGCTGGACGGCCGTCGTCTCACGTCCTTGTCGAGCCGGCGCAGTCTGTGCCCAGACTGCGCCGGCTGGCGGGATCACGCGGCGACCGTGACCGCAACCGGCTCGGCCAAGGCACCACGGACCACGTCCAGCACGTCGCTGACCGGGTGCACGGTGACCGTCTCGAGGACGTCGGCCGGTACGTCGTCCAGGTCGGGCTCGTTGCGCAGCGGCACGAACACCTCGGTCAGGCCGTTGCGTTGCGCGGCGAGCAGCTTCTGCTTCAGCCCGCCGATCGGCAGCACCCGCCCGTTGAGCGTGACCTCACCGGTCATGCCGACCTCCGAGCGCACCGGGCGCCCGGTGGCCAGCGAGGTGAGCGCGGTGACCATCGTGATGCCGGCGGACGGGCCGTCCTTGGGCGTCGCACCGGCCGGCACGTGCACGTGGATCGCCTTCTCGAAGAAGGACGGGTCCACGCCGAGCTCGGCCGCGTGCGCGCGGACGAACGACAGCGCGATCTGCGCCGACTCCTTCATCACGTCGCCGAGCTGGCCGGTCAGGGTCAGTCCGGCCGTGCCCTCGGAGGCAGACGCCTCGATGAACAGCACGTCGCCGCCCAGGCCGGTCACCGCCAGGCCCGTGGCCACGCCCGGTACCGCCGTACGCTCCGGGGCCTCGGGGGTGAACCGCGGCCGGCCGACGAGCTCCTTGAGGTCGGCCAGGTCGATGTCGACGTGCTCAGCCCCGGTCGCGAGCCGCGTCGCGGCCTTGCGCAGGGCCTTGGCCAGCAGCCGCTCCATCTGGCGTACGCCGGCCTCGCGGGTGTAGTTCGCGGCCATCTCGCGCAGCGCCGCGTCGGTGATGCTCACCTCGTCGGCGGTCAGCGCGGCCCGCTCCAGCTGCCGGGGCAGCAGGAAGTCGCGGGCGATCGCGACCTTGTCGTCCTCGGTGTAGCCGTCGAGGGTGACCAGCTCCATCCGGTCCAGCAGCGCCGAGGGGATCTGCTCGACCACGTTGGCGGTGGCGATGAACAGCACGTCGGAGAGGTCCAGGTCGAGCTCGAGGTAGTGGTCGCGGAACGTGTGGTTCTGCGCGGGGTCGAGCACCTCGAGGAGCGCCGCGGCCGGGTCGCCGCGGTAGTCAGCGCCCACCTTGTCGACCTCGTCGAGCAGCACGACCGGGTTCATGGAACCGGCCTCCTTGATGGCCCGGACGATCCGGCCCGGGAGCGCGCCGACGTACGTGCGCCGGTGGCCACGGATCTCGGCCTCGTCGCGCACGCCGCCGAGGGCGACGCGGACGAAGTTGCGGCCCAGGGCACGGGCGACCGACTCGCCGAGCGACGTCTTGCCGACTCCCGGAGGTCCCGCGAGCAGCACGACCGCGCCGGAGCCGCGGCCACCGACGACCTGCAGGCCGCGCTCGGCCCGGCGGGCGCGGACCGCGAGGTACTCCACGATCCGCTCCTTGACCTCGTCGAGGCCGTGGTGGTCGGCGTCGAGCACCGAACGGGCGCCGAGGACGTCGTTCGCGTCCTCGGTGGTGACGTTCCACGGCAGCTCGAGGACGGTGTCGAGCCAGGTCCGGATCCACCCGGTCTCGGGGCTCTGGTCGCTCGAACGCTCGAGCTTGCCGACCTCCTTGAGCGCCGCCTCGCGGACGGCCTCCGGCAGGTCCGCCGCCTCGACCCGGGCGCGGTAGTCGTCCGCACCCTCGGGCTCGTCCTCGCCGAGCTCCTTGCGGATCGCGGCGAGCTGCTGGCGCAGGAGGTACTCCCGCTGCGTCTTCTCCATCCCCTCGCGGACGTCCTCGCCGATCTTGTCGGTGAGCTCGGCCTCGGCGAGGTGGTCGCGGGTCCAGCCGATCAGCGTCTCGAGCCGCGACTCGACGTCGGGGTTCTCGAGCAGCTCGCGCTTGCGGTCCACCGAGAGGTACGGCGCGTAGCCCGCGGCGTCGGCGATCGCGCTGGGGTCGCTCATCTGGTGCACGGAGTCGATGACCTGCCAGGCCTCGCGGCGCTGGAGCACGGCGACCACCAGTCGCTTGTACTCCTCGGCGAGCTCGCGGGCCCGGTCGGAGACGTGGTCCTCCGCGGGTTCGACCTCGACCCAGAGCGCCGCGCCGGGGCCGGTGACCCCGCTGCCGATGCGGCCGCGGGTGCCGGCCTTGAGCACGGCGGCCGGGCTGCCGCCGGAGAAGCGGCCGACGCGCTCGACGGTCGCGATCACGCCGTACGACGCGTAGCGGTCGTCCAGTCGCGGAGCGACCAGCACCTGGTTGTCACTGCCGGCGCGGGCGGCGTCGATCGCGGCGCGGGCGGCGTCGTCCAGCTCCAGCGGAACCACCATGCCGGGCAGGACGACGAGGTCGGAGACGAAGAGAACGGGGAGCTTGAGGGACATGCCGACTCAACTCCCGGCAGTGGGCCCGTGTTCCGGAGAGGGCCTCCTGTTCGCTGATGACGAACAGGGGAACTCGTTGACCCGTCGTGAACTTTCGGGCGGGTCAACGTGCATTGTCGACAAAGTACGTTGACCCGCCGAGAGTTTCGGGCGGGTCAACCCTGCCGGGCGGCGCGGGCGTCCGCGGTGAGCTGGCGCAGCAGCTCGAGGACGCCCTCGGGGCCGTGGACGACCACATCGGAGAGGGCGACCAGCGCGCTCTGCTCGACGGAGGCCGAGCAGACCAGCAGCGTCGGCATGCCGTCCTTGCCGAGGGCGCCGACCGCGTCGAAGGCGTCGAGGTCGCCGAGGTCGTCCCCGGCGAACACGAAGGCTCCTGCGTCGACCTCCTCGACCAGGGTGGTCACGGCCTTGCCTTTGTCCATGCCCGGGGCACGGACCTCGATCACCTGGCGGCCCGGCTCGAGGACGAGCCCGTTGCGGCCGGCGAGCTCGCGCAGGGGCGGGAGCAACCGCTCGAAGGCGGCGTCGGGGTCAGGCAGCCGCCGGGTGTGCACGCCGTACGCGAGGCCCTTGTCCTCCACGTAGGCGTCCGCCGCTCCGGCGTTGCGCAGCGTGCGCGGCAGGTCGCGCAGGAACGTCGCGAGCCCGTGCGGCGGCCGTGGGGAGATGATCCGGCGGCGGGTGGAGCTCCACCGCTCGTTGCCGTACTGGCCGAAGAGGTAGAGCTCCTTGCCGGCCTCGGCGACGGCGTCCCCGACCTCCTCGAGTCCGCCGAGGTCGAGCGCCTGGCGCGCGGGGCGCCCGGTGATCACCGCGATCGCGGCGACCTCGGCGGCCAGGTCGACCAGCACCTCGCGGGCGTCCGGGTGGATCCGCGCACGCTCGGGGTCGTCGACGATCGGGGACAGCGTGCCGTCGAAGTCGAGCCCCACGACGGCGCGCGACGCGGCCCGCACCAGGGCGTCGTAGCGCTGCTCGCCCTCGCTCGAGGTGAAGTCCATGCGCTCAACCCAATCATCCGAGGCGCCTTCGAGCCCACCTCGTGATCGAAACCAGTGTCGAACTGTGGCGTAATCCTCAGCTGAGCGGGCCGGTGAGGATCACCGTGAGCCGGTCGAGCCGCATAGGTTCGACCGCAGGGGCGGTCCGGTGGATCCCGAGGTCGAGCGCGAGCGTCTTGGCCGCCAGCTTGAGCTTGGGCGGGTAGTAGACGGTGGTGGCCGGAATCGTGCCGTACCAGTTGTCGGAGCCCACGACCTGCCAGCCGATGCCGGTGGCCCGTTCGGAGACCTGGCCGGCCAGACCGGTGATGCCGGAGTTGTTGTAGACCTCGACGTAGACCTTGCCGCGCTTGACGGTCGGCTCGGGCTTCGGGTCCTTCGACGGCGCGTGGGTCGGGGACGGCGACGTGCTCGGCTCGTGCCGGGCGACCTGGGCGACCTCACGCTCGGTGGGCTCTCCACCGCGCGTCGCGACGAACGCGATGCCGGCCATCGCGACCGCAATCACGCTGAGCATCACGACCGGGGACG
The DNA here is from genome assembly GCF_057747975.1 of Nocardia sp. 149-1B. NCBI lineage: Bacteria > Bacillati > Actinomycetota > Actinomycetes > Mycobacteriales > Nocardiaceae > Nocardia > Nocardia sp. 149-1B. Next base: position 573,373 of record NZ_CM173233.1, on the reverse strand, counting down.
GAGTGACCACGCCCCGCTGGTTGCGCGTGCGCACCGCTCAGACCTCGAAGCCGAGACGCCGGGCCGAGCGCTGCCTCTGCCGTGCGGAGCGCAGCCGCCGCAGCCGGCGCACCAGCAGCGGGTCGGCCTCGAGGGCCTCGGGACGGTCGATCAGCGCGTTGAGGACCTGGTAGTAGCGGGTCGAGGACATGTCGAACTTCTCCCGGACCGCGGTCTCCTTGGCGCCGGCGTACTTCCACCACTGGCGCTCGAAGTCGAGGATCTCCCGGTCGCGGTCGCTGAGGGCAAGCGTGACCTCGGCCTCGCCGTCGTAGGCGTTGGCGGCATCCATGAGATCTCCTGAGCACACTGTTCCGACACGTCTGGTGAGATCACTGTAGGCGACGAACCACAGCGATGTCATTCGCCCTGCCGCGAGTCGGCGGGTCCGTTCCGGCCGGTAGCCTCCGGGCATGGAAACCATCGGCTGGGGCGTCCTCGCGACCGGCAAGATCGCCCACGCGTTCGCCACCGACCTGGCCCTGGTGCCCGGCGCCCGGCTCGCCGCGGTGGGCTCGCGGCGCGCGGCGAGCGCCCAGGCGTTCGCCGAGCAGTACGGCGGCACCGCACACGGCTCCTACGAGGAGCTGGTCGCCGACCCGGCCGTCGACGTCGTCTACATCGCCACGCCCCACGCCCTGCACCTGGACAACGCTCGGCTCGCGTTCGAGGCCGGCAAGCACGTCTTGTGCGAGAAGCCGCTCACCCTCGACGTGGCCGACGCCGAGGAGATGGTCCGACTCGCCGGCGTCCACGACCGCTTCCTGATGGAGGCCATGTGGACCGCCTGCCACCCCGTGATCCGCGCGCTGCGCGAGCGCCTGCAAGCCGGGGAGCTCGGGGCCCCGCGCCACCTGCACGCCGAGCTCGGCTTCCGCGTCGACGCCCCGCCCGAGGACCGGATGTTCAACCCCGAGCTCGGCGCCTCGGCGCTGCTCGACATGGGCATCTACCCCCTGACCGTGGCCCACCTGCTGCTCGGTCCGGCGGTGCAGCTGACCGCCACCGGTGACCTCTCCGATCGTGGGATCGACCTCGACATCGCCATCGCCGGGCGGTACGCCGGGGGCGCCCTCGCGACGATGACCGCCTCGATGACGTCGTACTCCTCCCGAGCGTGCGAGATCGCCACCGACCGGGGCCGGATCCGCTTCGACGACTTCCACCACCCGACCGAGGCCGTGTTCACCCCGCACGCCCCCGGTCCCGGCAGCTGGGTCGTCGAGCCCGGCGAGCCCGTCGTGATCGAGGGCGCAGAGCCGGTCATCGGCCAGGGCTACGGCAACGAGATCGCCGAGGTCGGCCGCTGCCTGCGCGAGGGGCTGCGCGAGAGCCCGCTGGTACCCCACGAGCAGACGCTCACCCTGCTGCGCCAGATGGACGAGCTGCGCGCCCAGGTGGGCGTCGTCTTCCCGGGCTGACCGGAACCCGGCGGGTCAGTCCGTCAGCTGCCGCCACGGTGAGTCGTACGGCGTCGCCACGATCGCGTCCGGGGGATCGCCCTGGGTCCACCACTTCGCCTGGTAGCCGATCCCGTGGCTCAGCACCCGGTCACCGCCCTGGTAGACCCGCGCGGCACGCCACTCCGGGTAGGTGCCCGCGGGCAGCGTCGGCGCCATGACCGGGTGCTCGCCGGGCAGCACCGGGCCCACCAGGCTCCATGGCGTGAGGTAGGCGTCGGCGACCGGCGCGTCCGGCAGGTCCCCGGAGGAGTACCACTTGGCGACGTAGACGTTGTGGTGCCAGACCACCTTGGTCGCCGCGGCGTAGCCACGCTCGGCGTTCCAGATCTGGTACGGCGACGTGGCTGGGTCGTCCGCCGCCGCGCTCGCCCCCGGTGCCGGCACGACCGGATCCGCCGCGCTCGTCGCGGGCGGCGGCCCCGGGTCGGACGCCGCGGTGCGGCTGTACCGGCCGAGGACGGCCGCGAACTCCCCGGCGGCCTGGGTGACACCGCTGCACTGGTCCGAGACGACCCGGGTGTCGGGGTAGTTGGGGCCGCAGTCCTGGTCCCGGTTGGCCGACCACATCGAGAGCTGCCGGAGATCGTGGTGGCGCGCGAACGCAAGCAGCCGGTCGGCGTCGTCGAGGTCGAACACCTCTCCGGCGACGTCGTTCTGCCCGATCATCGCGGTGGCGCCGACTCGCTGCCACGCCTGGTCCTCCGACAGCGGTGCGCCCGCCGCGGCATACGCGCCGCGGAGCTGTGCCTGCAGGGCGGTCAGCGCGTGCTCGGCCTGCTCTCCCATGGTGACGCCCGGATCGACCGGCGCGCCGTAGTCCATCACCATCGCGTTGACGCCTGCCGGATCCACGCCCGCAGCGAGCGTCTCGTCCACGACGGCGAGCCCGTCGGCCGTGAGCCCGGAGGCGGCGACCGGGAGCGTGAGCCACACCTGGAGGTGCCGACCCGCGGTCTCCTCCGCTGCGACCACGAGCGCGATGGCCCGGGCCCGCCGCTCGACCACGTCCGGAGCCGAGGCGACCGTGCCCTCGATGTCCAGGTCGATCGTGTCGACCGAGTACCTGTCCACCACGGACTGGTAGGCGGCGGCCAGGGCTACGACGTCCGTGCACCCGATCGCGAGCTCGGCGTTCGCTGCTCCGCCGAAGGAGACGGTCGCGTGGGCGCCGACCTGGTCGAGCCGCGCCACGCGACGGTCGAGGTCGAGCTGGTCCGCGGCCTGGTCGAGGGTGTAGGCGCCGCCCCAGCTGGGCGCACACGGGTCCGTCGGGCTGCTGACGACGAACGCCAGGGTCACGTCGCGGCCCGAGATCCGACCGGCGCCCTCGAAGGCGTACGTCGGCGTGGCGGTCACGTCGACGTACGGCGCGAACCCGTGCCGGGTCACGGTCGCCGCCGCGGTGGTGTCGTCGCGCGTCACGAGGCCGAGGCCGGCCACGCCGACCACGACACCGAGGACAACGGCGATCCTGAGCACCGACAGACGGCGACGCCTCGACGGACCGGACGACGGCGCCGGTGCCTGCGGGTCAGCACAGAGCAGCTCCTCTGGTGTCACTGCCTGTCCCCCCGGGCCTGGCTGTCCAAGCCGTCGAATGGTGATCCCGAGTGGGCGCCTGCGGCTAACCTACTCCGTGACGCTTCGCACGTCTCGGGGACGAGAGCTTCGCCAATGCCCGGGGGGGCTTCTCAGATGTCTACGTCCACGAACGCGCGACCGCCGTCGCAGACCTCGTCGGAGCCGACCGCGGAGGCGCTCGCCGAGCCGGCCGCCCGACCGGCCTCCGCTCGGCGACAGTGGGGCTCCGATCCTCGGCACGACCCGTTGCCCCCGGTCGCCAGCCCGGTGAGCGAGCGGGTACTCGCCCTCGGCCGGCTGGCCGTCGGATTCACCATCACCGCCTGGGTCTGCTACATCGTCTCGGCGATCGTGATCAGGCTGGTCAACCGTGAGTTCCGGGGGCAGAGCGGGCTGGCCGGCGAGACGGCCGTCTACGTCGCGATCACCTCCTCGCTCGCGTTCTCGTGCCTGATGTACCTGGTGGCGCGACAGGGTGCGCTGTACCGGACGCGTGCTCACCGGCGCGTGCCCCGCGCGCTCATCGATGCCTCGTTCGGTGCGGATCTTCCGTCGATGACCGTGCTCGTCCCGTCCTACCGTGAGGAGGTCGCGGTCGTCCGGATCACCCTGTTGTCGGCGTTGCTCCAGGAGTACCCCGCGATGCGGGTGGTGCTCCTGCTCGACGACCCTCCCCATCCGAGCGACCCCCAGCACCTCGAGTCGTTGGCCGCGGCCCGAGCCCTGGCGGCGGAGCTCACCGCCTGGCTGGAGGAGCCACGCCGCAGGTTCGCGCGCACACTGGAGGAGCTCGATGCGGGCGACGCCGGGGCGCGGCACCCCCACGGCCTCGAGGCCCTGGCCACCGAGTACGCGTGGGCCGCCGCCTGGCTGCGGGGCCGGGCGGCCGAGGAGGCGGTGACCGACCACGTCGACCGATTCTTCGTCGACCAGGTCCTCGGCACGCTCGCCGACGACTTCGCGAGCGTCTGCCAGGCGCTCACGACGGCCGTCGCCGAGGGCGGCGAGGTGTCACCGGACCGGGTGCGGCAGCTCTACCGCAGGCTCGCCTGGACCTTCCAGGGCGAGGTGACGTCGTTCGAGCGGAAGGTCTTCGCCTCCCTCTCGCACGAGGCCAACAAGGCGATGAACCTCAACAGCTACATCGGGCTGATGGGCCGCACCGTCGAGGTCAAGAACACGTCCGAGGGGCGGGTGCTCATGCCGTCGGACGGCCCGGACGCGATCGGGATCCCCGACGCCGAGTTCCTGCTGACCCTCGACGCGGACAGCATCGTGCTGCCCGAGTACTGCCTCCGGCTGGTGCACGTGATGATGCGCCCGGAGAACTCCCGCCTGGCCGTCATCCAGACGCCGTACTCGGCCTTCCCGGGCTCGTCCACCCGGCTCGAGCGCATCGCCGGAGCGACCACCGACATCCAGCACATCGTCCACCAGGGCATGAGCTACTACGGCTCGACGTTCTGGGTGGGCGCGAACGCCGTGATCCGCAAGCGCGCCCTCGACGACATCGTCGAGGTGGAGCACCACGGCGGTGTCGAGATCCGGCGCTATGTGATGGACCGGACCGTCATCGAGGACACCGAGTCGAGCCTCGACCTGGCGACCCACGGGTGGCAGCTGCTGAACTACCCCGAGCGGCTGAGCTACTCCGCCACTCCCCCGGACTTCGGGTCGCTGTGCATCCAGCGCCGACGATGGGCCAACGGCGGGCTGCTGATCCTGCCCAAGCTGCGGGGCGTGCGCCAGGCGCGCCTGCGCCGCAACGAGCGAGGCAGCATCGTCGCCACCCTGTTGCGGGTCAACTACCTGGCCTCGACCTGCTGGAGCAGCGTCGCACTGCTGTTCCTGCTCTACTTTCCCTTCGCCAGCGAGCTGCTCAGCCCGATGATCCTGGTCGTGGCCCTGCCGTACTTCCTGGCGATGGCCTCCGACCTCCGGCGCTCCGGCTACCGCCGCACCGACATGCTCCGGATCTACGGGCTCAACCTGATCCTGCTACCCGTCAACCTGGCCGGCGTCGTGAAGTCGGTCCAGCAGGGGATCACGGGGAGGCGGATCCCGTTCGCCCGGACACCCAAGGTCGCGAACCGCACCGCGACACCGTTGCTCTTCGCCCTGTCGCCGCTGCTGATCATCGGCTACTCGATCCTGACGGTCTACCGCGACGTGGACCAGGCCTACTGGGTGAACGCGGCGTTCGCGCTCTTCAACACCGTGACCGCGAGCTACGCGCTCGTCGCGCTGATGGGGGTGCGTCCCGCCCTGGTCGACATCGCGCTCGGCATCTGGGAGCACCTCCACACGCCGGAGGGTCCCGCCCGGCCGACGGCGCTGCGGCGTACGCGGAACCCGGTCGCCCCGGTGCTGCTGCAGCCGCAGTGGTCCGAGGTCCTCTACCGGGGCGCTGCCGCGACGGAGACGGGTCACCACCCAGGCGACGGCACCGGGGCGTTCCGCATCCTGGCGGCGAGCGCGGCGCCCGCCCCGGCGGACCCGCACAGTCCCACCGTCACCGGCCAGACCGGCTCGGCGAGCTGATCGTCCACTGGCTCGAAACAGCGGTCGCGGTCTCCTGCGCGTCCATGCGCAGCCTCGGGCAGCTCCTCACCGCAGGAAGCGCAGCACCGCCGCCACCCGGCGGTGCGCGGTGTCGTCGTCGGGCAGCAGGCCGAGCTTGGCGAAGATCCGCTGGGTGTGCTTCTCGACCCCGGCCAGGGTCACCGAGAGCGCCTCGGCGATCGCGGCGTTCGACTTGCCCTCGGCCATCAACGACAACACCTCGCGCTCCCGGGGCGTGAGGTCGACGAGCGGGTCGCGGTTGCGGCCCATCAGCTGGCGCACCACGAGCGGGTCGAGCGCCGTGCCACCGGCCGCCACCGCGGCGATCGCGGCGAGGAAGTCGTCCAGGTCGCTGACCCGGTCCTTGAGCAGGTAGCCCACCCCGCCGTCCCCCGTGGCCAGCAGGTCGTCGGCGTAGGAGACCTCGACGTACTGCGAGAGCACGACGATCCGGGCCTCCGGCCAGGAGCGGCGTACGTCGACCGCGGCACGCAACCCTTCGTCGGTGTGGCTGGGCGGCATCCGCACGTCGACGAGCCCGAGGTCGGGGCGGTGCTCGAGCATCGCCGCGGTGAACCCTGGACCGTCGCCGACCGAGGCCACGACCTCGTGGCCCGCCTCCTCCAGGAGCAGGTGCAACCCCTCGCGCAGCAGCAGCGAGTCGTCGGCGACGACGACCTTCATCGCAGCCTCCTCATCGCGGGATCCTCGCCAGCAGGACGGTCGGACCACCCTCGGGCGAGGTCAGCTCGAGCGTGCCGTCGACGGCCGTGAGCCGCTGCCGCAGCCCGGCCAGTCCCAGGCCCTTGGCCGGGTGAGCACCGCCCACGCCGTCGTCCTCGACCCGCACCTCGACCCAGCCCCTGTCCGCGGCGTCGTCCATCGTGACCGACACGGTCGCACTGGTCGCCCCGCTGTGCTTCGCGACGTTCGTGAGCGCCTCCGCGACCACGAAGTAGACCGCGGTCTCGACGTGCGGCGGGAGCTGGGACGGTACGTCGATCCGGGACCCGACCGGCACCACGCTCTGCGCCAGCATCTCCTCGAGAGCGGCCGCCAGGCCGCGGTCGACCAGCAGCGGCGGGGCGATGCCGCGCGAGAGGGAGCGCAGCTCGGCGACGGTCTCCCGGGCCTGCGCGAGCGCCTCGTCGATCGTCGAAGCGGCCCGCTCGGGGTCCTGGTCGATCTGGTGCTTGGCCCGGCCCAGGTCCATCGTCAGCCGGACCAGCCGCTGCTGAGGCCCGTCGTGGATGTCGCGCTCGAGCCGGCGCATCGACTCGGCCTCCGCCATCCGGGCGGCGTCCCGGCCGCCCTCGACCCGGGCCACCTCGTGCTGGAGCTCGGCGCGGCTGCTGAGCAGCACGGTCGCCAGGCTGGCGTGGATCGAGGTCACCAACCGCACGACCCACGGCAGCGTCAGCAGCGCCACCGCCCCGAGGAAGAGCTCGACCAGCGCCGTCGCCGTGTCCCCGTCACCGAAGCCCAGGTAGTAGGCGAGCTCGTGGTCGTCGGGCCCCCGCTCCGGCAGGAACTGCATCCAGAACCAGTAGGTGAGTCCGGCGCCCGACGCGGCCCACCACGCGACGGTCACCGCGAACGCGATGGTGCCGGTGACCAGGCCGACCAGCGCCCAGACCACGTCGAGCCACGACTGCGGGTCGCGCAGCACGATCAGCTGCCGGCGCCAGAACCCGTCGCCCGGGGCGGCGCACACGTACGCCGGCGTCACGGCCTCGCGGCCGAGCATGCCGCGCAGCCTGATCCGCTCGAAGCGCGCGAACCCACGCGCGACCATCACCGCGACCGAGACCAGCAGCACCCCGCCGATGAGGACCGAGAGGCCGATCCCCAGCGCGAGGTCGACGACCACGAGGATGAACGCGACCAGAGCGATCGGGAATGCCGAGATGTTGTAGCCGGTCTCGAGCAGCACCCGGCGTACGCCCCGGGGTTGCCGAGGCGCCTCGAGGGGGTACGTCGTCGTCATGGTCAGATCCGTCATGGGAGAAACGCTAGGAACCAGCGGGGTCGAGCACGATCCTGCCAGCCCGACGACCTCTGTCGGGCCAGCCCGACAGCTCGAGACGGCCTAGGCTGGTGACCGTGGCTCCCTCTGGCTCGGCTGACCTGGTCATCGTCGCGAACCGTCTGCCCGTCGACCGGGTGACGCTGCCGGACGGCACCACGGAGTGGCGGCGCTCCCCCGGGGGGCTGGTGACCGCGATCGAGCCCGTGATGCGCGCCAACGACGGCACCTGGATCGGGTGGCCCGGCGGCACCGAGACCGACCTCGAGCCCTTCGAGGACGAGGGTCTGGAACTGGCCCCGATCACCTTGACCCAGCAAGAGGTCGAGGACTTCTACGAGGGCTTCTCCAACGCCACGCTCTGGCCGCTCTACCACGACGTCGTGGCCAAGCCGGAGTTCCACCGCGAGTGGTGGGACGCCTACGTCGTGGTCAACCGCCGCTTCGCCGAACGGGCCGCCGAGGTCGCCGCCGAGGGCGCGACCGTGTGGGTGCACGACTACCAGCTGCAGCTCGTACCCCAGATGCTCCGGGAGCTGCGCCCCGACCTGCGCATCGGGTTCTACCTCCACATCCCGTTCCCGCCGGCCGAGCTGTTCCAGCAGCTCCCCTGGCGCCGCCAGCTGCTCGAAGGGCTGCTGGGCGCCGACCTGGTCGGCTTCCAGCTCGCCGGCGCGGCCCAGAACTTCGTCCGCCTCGTGCGCCAGCGCGTCGGGCACAAGACCCACCGCGACCTGGTCTACCTCCCGGACGGCCGCACGGTGCGCGCCGCGGCGTTCCCGATCTCGATCGACGCCCAGGGGTTCGAAGACCTGGCCCGCTCCGAGGAGGTCACCCAGCGCGCCAAGGAGATCCGCGAGGCGGTCGGCAACCCGCGACGGATCTTCCTCGGGGTCGATCGTCTCGACTACACCAAGGGCATCTACGCGCGGCTGCGCGCCTACAGCGAGCTCGTCGTGGAGGGTCACCTCGACGTCGAGGACGCGGTGTTCATCCAGGTGGCGACGCCGTCACGCGAGCAGGTGGAGCAGTACCGCATCCTGCGCGACGACATCGACCGACTGGTCGGCCGCGTCAACGGCGACCTGGGGAAGATCGGCCGTCCGGTCATCCACTACCTGCACTCCTCCTACCCGCGCGAGGAGATGGCCGCGTTCTACCGCGCCGCCGACATCATGGCGGTCACGCCGCTGCGCGACGGGATGAACCTGGTCGCCAAGGAGTACGTCGCGTGCCGCTTCGACAACGACGGCGCCCTGGTGCTCTCGGAGTTCGCGGGGGCCGCCGACGAGCTGCGGCAGGCGTGGCTGGTCAACCCCCACGACATCAACGGCATGAAGTCGGCGTTCCTGGAGGCCTACCGCGCCGACGAGCGTGACCTGACCCGCCGGATGAAGGCGATGCGCAAGACCGTCCGGCAGAACGACGTGGCCGCCTGGGCCGAGAGCTTCCTCGCTGAGCTCAACGCGCTGCGGCCCTCGCACGAGAAGTCGGTGCGCCCGCCCGACCGGTCCTGACGACCGTGTCGGGGACCTCACTCGACCGGCGTCGTGACCTCACCCCGGGGGAGTAGTTTTCCGGGCATGGACCTCGTCCCGAAGCCCGACCAGGTGGCATCCGCGGCCGGCAACGTCGCGCACCTGCTGCTGTACGGCGGCCTCGCCGACCTGCGCCCGATGCCGCGCACGCTGATCGACGACGGGATGCTGCGCGAGGTCTACCACTACCGCCCGGTCGCGAACGTCCGCGCGCAGGGCGACCCCGTCCTGCTGGTCACGCCGCTGGCCGCGCCCGCGATCTGCTTCGACCTGCGCCGGGGGTGCTCGGTGGTCGAGCACTTCGTGAGCGTCGGGCGCCCGACGTACGTCGTGGAGTACGGCAACGTCTCCTTCCGCGACCGCAACCTCGGGCTCGAGCACTGGGTCGAGGAAGTCGTCCCGGCGGCCGTCCGCGAGGTGTCCGCGCACGCCGGCGGCCGGCCCGTCCACGTCGTGGGCTGGAGCCTCGGCGGGATCTTCGCGATGCTCGCCGCGGCCGACGCCACCGACCTGCCGATCGCCTCGCTGTCGGTGCTCGGCTCTCCGGTGGACGTCACGCGGGTGCCGCTGGTCGCCCCGCTGCGGCCGCTGCTGGACCTGACCGGCGGGCACAGGTTGGTCACCCGGGCCTACCGCGCCGCCGGTGGAGCCCCGACACCGCTCGTCCGGTGGGCGTTCCAACTCTCGTCGTTCCAGAAGCTGGTGACCAAGCCGCTGGCGATCGCGACCCACCTCGACGACACCGACTTCCTCGCCCAGATCGAGGCGGTCGACCGCTTCACCGCGAAGATGACCGCCTATCCGGGGCGGAGCTTCGGGCAGCTCTACCACCGCTTCGCGAAGGGCAACGCGATGGCGACCGGCTCCCTCGAGATCGGTGACCACGAGGTCTCGCTGTCGGCGATCAAGGCGCCCGTGCTCGTGTTCGCCGGCGCCACCGACGGAATCGCGCCGGTCGAGGCGGTGCGCGCCGTCGTACCCCTCCTGTCGGCCGCGCGCGAGGTGCGGTTCGAGATCGTCCCGGGCGGACACCTCGGCATGCTCACCGGTCGCGCCGCCCGCGGCACCACCTGGCAGGTGCTCGACGAGTGGATCGCGCAGTGGTCCGGCACGGACGCCGTGCCGGCGCGGAAGGTCGCGGCGAAGAAGGCGCCCGCCAAGAAGACCGCTGCCACGAAGACCGCTGCCACGAAGAAGGCCACCGCGAAGAAGGCCACCGCGAAGAAGGCCACCGCGAAGAAGGCCACCGCGAAGAAGGCCACCGCAAAGAAGGCCCCCGCCACGAGGACGGCCGTCACGAAGAAGGCGCCCGCCAAGAAGGCCGCGGCCACACCGGATGCGATCGGCGCCAACCCACGCCGGCGCTACGGATCGGCCGGCTCGAGGGCCCTCTCCCGCTGACCCGACTGGCAATACCTGCACTTGTCGGGTGAAGTTTCGCACGACTTGTGCAGGTTTCCCCGGGTACCCGGGGAAACCGCCCGCTAGCCTCCCCCGCATGCCAGCCAGCGAGAGCCTGCCCCGGGGCGTGCGGATCGGGTACGGGTCGGGGTCCGTGGCGACCGGCGCGTTCGGGACGGTGCCGGGGCTGATGCTCCTGCCGTACCTCACCGACAGCCTCGGGATCAGCGCGCTCATCGCCGGCTTCATCGTGTTCGCCCCCAAGGCCTGGGACGTGGTGCTGAACCCGATCGCGGGCCGCATCAGCGATCGCACGGTCGACGCCCGCGGGCCGCGTCGACCGTGGCTGCTGCGCGCGGGCATCGCGCTGGCGGTCGGGTTCGGGCTGCTGTTCGCCGCGCCCGACATGGGCAAGGTCGCGGAGGCGGCCTGGGTGCTGGCGCTGTTCCTCGCCTGCGCGACGGCGTACGCGTTCTTCCAGGTGCCCTACGTCGCGATGCCGGTGGAGATGACCTCCTCCTACCACGAGCGCACCCGGTTGATGACGTGGCGAGTGGCGATCCTGGCGTTCACGATCATGCTTGCGGGTGCCACCGCACCGGCGATCCGCGACGCGGTCGGCGGTCGGGACGGCTACCGGGTGATGGGCGTAGCGATGGCGCTGATCATCCTGGTCGGCGTGGTCAGCGCGTACGTCGGCACCGGCCGGGCTCGGGTCGCTGCCGCGGAGCCCGGCGCCGGCACGTTGCGCGACCAGCTGCGGATCGTGGCGAGCGCGCGTGACTTCCGGTGGCTGCTGACCTGCTTCGTGGTGCAGGCGCTCGCGACCGGCTGCATGCTCGCGGGCGTCGACTACCTGGCCTCGGACGTGCTCGGCAAGGACGGTGCCGCCACGATCCTGTTCATCTGCTTCGTCGGTCCCGCCCTGCTGCTCACGCCGGCGTGGTCGGCCATCGGCAGCCGGCTGGGCAAGAAGCGCGGCTACGTCGCCTCCTCGATGTTCCTCGGCGCCGGCGCCCTGCTCGCGGCGACCGCCCGCACCGCTCCCCCGGCGTTCGTCTACCTGGCGGTCGCGCTGGTCGGCGTCGGGTACGCCGGGTGCCAGGTCTTCCCGATGGCGATGCTGCCCGACGCCGCGGCGGTGGACGCGCAGCGCACCGGCTCCAACCGGGCCGGGGTCTACACCGGCGTCTGGACCGCCGGCGAGACGCTCGGGCTGGCGCTCGGCCCGGGGGTGTTCGCGCTGGTGCTCGCGATCGGCGGCTACCGATCCTCCACCGACGGCGACGTCGCCCAGCCCGACTCCGCGCTGACCGCGATCGTGCTCGGGTTCTCGGTGCTGCCCGCGGTGCTGACGGCGCTCAGCCTGCTCTGGCTGCGCCGCTACTCCCTCGACGCCGACCAGGTCGACGCGGCGGTGGGAGCATGAGCGCCGTGAGCATCCCTGACGGCGACGCCCTCGCCCGGTTGCGGGCCATGCAGGCGGCCGACCTGCCGGTCCACGGCGGCCGGACGCTGGCCTACGTCTACGACTCCGGCCTGCCCGACATCGACCGGATCGGCCGCGAAGCGGTCGCGGCGTACGCCGGTTCCAACGGGCTCGACCCCACGGCGTTCCCCAGCCTGCTGCAGATGGAGAACGAGCTGGTCGGCTTCGCCGCCGACCTGCTCGACGCGCCTGAGAGCTGCGTCGGGACCGTGACCTCCGGCGGCACCGAGTCCGTGCTCCTGGCGGTGCAGTCCGCCCGCGACAGCCGACCCGGCGTCGACCGGCCGCGGATGGTGCTGCCGGTCACCGCGCACGCGGCCTTCCACAAGGCGGCGCACTACTTCGGGGTCGAGCCGGTGCTCGTGCCGGTCGGCACCGACTTCCGCGCCGACCCGGTCGCCATGGCGGCCGCCGTCGACGAGGACCCGGACCGGACCGTGCTGGTCGTGGTCTCGGCGCCGTCGTACGCGCACGGCGTCGTCGACCCGGTGACGGCGGTCGCGACGCTCGCCGCGGAGCGCGGGATCCGCTGCCACGTGGACGCCTGCATCGGCGGCTGGGTGCTGCCCTACGCCGCACGCCTGGGCCGGCCGGTGCCGCCGTGGACGTTCGCCGTCGAGGGCGTCACCTCGATCTCGGTCGACCTGCACAAGTACGGCTACGCGCCCAAGGGGAGCTCGGTGCTGCTGCACCGATCGGCCGGGCTGCGGCGCCCGCAGTTCTTCGCCTCGGCGGCGTGGCCGGGCTACACGATGCTCAACTCGACGATGCAGTCGACGAAGTCGGGCGGACCCCTGGCCGGCGCATGGGCCGTGGTGCAGTCGTTGGGCGACACGGGCTACGAGCTCCTCTCCCGAGACGTGTTCGAGGCCGTGGACGCGATCGTGGCAGGGCTCGCCGACATCCCCGCCCTGTCCTTGATCGCCGCACCCGACTCGACGCTGATCGCGATCGCGACCGACGGCAGCTGCGACGCGTTCACGGTCTGCGACGAGATGGCGGCGCGCGGCTGGTACGTCCAGCCGCAGATGTCGTACGCCGACCACCCGCCGACCATCCACCTCTCGGTCAGCGCCGCGACGCTCTCCCATGTGCCGGAGCTCCTGGTCGCACTGCGCGACTCCGTCGTGGCCGCGACCGAGGCCGGCCCGGTGGCCGTCGACCCCGGCATCGCGGAGTTCATCGCGGCCCTCGACCCATCGGCACTCACCGACGAGGACTTCGATGGCCTGCTGGCCGCCGCGGGCCTGGTGGGGGGTGCGGAGGGCCTGGACCTCCCCGAGCGGATGGCCGAGGTCAACGCGATGCTCGACCTCGCCTCGCCGGCGATGCGCGAGGCGCTCCTCGTCGCGTTCCTCGACCGGCTCTCGCGGCCGTCGCGTCAGCGCTCGGAGAAGGCCAGCACCGACTCGAGGTCATAGCTGCCGGCGTCGGTGCCGAGACCCTGCGCGACCTGGGCCGCGGTGGCGCAGCCGAGCTCCGCGGCGCCCCGCAGGTCGCGTCCGAGCGCGAGCCCACGCAGGAAGCCGGCCGAGAACGCGTCTCCGCACCCGGTGGTGTCGACGACCTCGATCGAGTACGCCGGGACCTCGATCGTCTCGTCCGCGGTCACGACCAGGGCGCCCTTGCTCCCCTGGGTCACCGCCACGCAGCCGGCCCCGGCCGCGACCAGCGCCCGCGCACCCTCGGCGAGCGTGGCGGCGCCGGTGAAGCCGAGCACCTGCTCGTCGTTGGGCAGCAGGTAGTCGGTGTGCGGCAGCGCGCCCGCCACCCACGCGAGCATGTCGGGGTCGCCGGGGGCGAGGATGTCGAGCGACGTCGTGGCGCCGATCGAGCGAGCGTGCGCGAGCAGCTCGCCGGCAGCCTCTCCGCCGAGGAACTCCGGGCCGCCCAGGTGCACGTGGGTGCAGCCCTCGAGCGCGGCGAGGTCGAGGTCGTCGAGCGTGAACGCGCCGTTGGCGCCGATGCAGTGCCAGGCCGGGCGGTCGCCGTTCGGGCGCACGGGGATCACCGAGGCGGACGTCTGCTGGTCGGCCTTGCGCACGAGACCGGTGACGTCGACACCCTCGCGCTCGAGGAGCGCGAGCAGCGTGGTGCCGATCGGGTCGTCGCCAACTGCCCCGAAGCTGTGCACCTCCGCACCCAACCGGCTCAGCACGATCGCCGTGCCTCCGGCGGTGCCGGCGGGCGAGACCCGGATCGTCTCGACGAGCTGCCCGTCGGAGCCGTCGGGGATCGAGTCGATGCCGATCACGTGGGTGTCGAGGACGTGCACGCCGACGGTGGCGATCTTCATGGGTTCTCCTGGTCGGTCTCGGGACGGGTCAACGGTCATCGGCGTACGCCGGCAAGGCCCTCGGGCGTCGCGTAGCGCTCGAGGTAGGCGGTGACGAGCGCGATGCCCTCCTCGACCATGGCCTCGTCGCCGTCGAGCGACTGCTCGAACGCGAGCTGGAACACCCGGTCGCCGACCTCGACGGCCAGCAGCGCGGCCGAGGCGGGGAGGTCCGGTCGCGCGAGGCCGCCCTCCACCGCGAACGACTGCAAGGTCTCGGCGATGCGGGCGTTGTGCTCGCGGCCGAACCTGTGGACGGCGACGTTGGTGCGACCGCGCAGGTAGATCTCCACGAACGCCGGCCGCCGGTGGTAGACCCGGACGAAGGCCCGCATGGTCGTGCGCACCAGGCTCGCCACCGAGAGCACCTCGACCGCGGCGAGGTCCTCGGCGACCTGGGCGTCCATCTCGTCCATGTCGCGCTGGGCGAGCGCGAGCATGACGTCCTCCTTGTCGGAGAAGTACTGGTAGAGCGAGGCGACCGGCGCACCCGCGGCCTCCGCGATGTCGCGGGTGGTCACCGCCTCCACCCCGTGGTCGATCACGAGCCGCGCCGCCGCGTCGAGGAGGCCCTCGACGCGGCGGCGGCTGCGCTCCTGGCGGGGGACCCGTCGCTTCGGGGTGGTCGTCGGGGTCGCGCCAGGCATACGGCGAGTGTAGAGTACGAACACGAATGTGACACACGTTCACATCTGGACGCTCCAGGAGCCGCCGTGACCCAGCCCCTGCCCTCCACCCCTCTCGGGATCCCGCTCTCGCGCCGGCTGCTGCTCGGCGGCGCCTCGCTCGGCGGGCTCGCGCTCGGCACCGGCGCGCTGCACGACGCGGTGGCCGCCGGCTCGCGCCAGGGATCGCTGCCGCGCCAGGTCGACGTCGTCGTGGTCGGCGGCGGCATCTCCGGCCTGGTCGCCGCGCGCGACGTGGCCCGGGGCGGCCACGACGTACTCCTCCTCGAGGCCCGCGACCGCGTCGGCGGCCGGGTCCTCAACCACCACCTGACCCAGGGCGGCGGCGAGACCATCGAGTCCGGTGGCGCGTTCGTCGGCCCGACCCAGGACCACATCCTGCGGCTCGCGCGGGAGCTGAAGGTGCCGACGTTCGCCGAGTACAACACCGGCAACAGCGTCTACATCTCCTCGCTGACCGGACGGACGGAGTACTCCGGGACGGTGCCGCCCGACCCGACGATCCTGCCGGACGCCGCGGTCCTGCTGACCCGCATCGACAACATGGCCGCGGAGATCGACGTCGCCGCGCCCTGGGCCCACGCGAGCGCCGCCGACTGGGACGCGATGAGCCTCGGGGAGTTCATCCGCCGCAACAGCCTCAACCCCGACGGTGTCGGCAACCTGATCAAGTCCTGGACGCAGCCGGGCTTCGGCGCCGATCCCGACGAGCTCTCGCTGCTGTTCGTGCTCTGGTACGTCGCGTGCTCGGGCAACGAGCGCAACGTCGGCACGTTCTCCCGCAACTCCGACACCGCGAACGGCGCGCAGGAGCGCCGCTTCGTCGGTGGCTCGCAGCTCGTGCCGATCCGGCTCGCCCGCAAGCTCGGCGACATCGTCGCCCTGCGGGCACCCGTGCGCCGCATCGAGCAGCGCGACCACCGCGTGGTCGTGCACACCGCGCGTGGCACCGTCACCGCCCGCCGGGCGATCGTCGCCGCGCCGCCGCCGCTGGTGCTCGACATCGACTGGTACCCCCGGCTCCCCACCTCGCGCCTGCAGCTGTTGCGCCACCTCGACATGGGTCAGCTGATGAAGTGCGACGCGATCTACGAGCGGCCCTTCTGGCGCGACGCCGGGCTCAACGGGTTCGGCATCAGCGACTCGGGTGCGGCGCGCGCGGTGTTCGACAACTCACCCAAGGACGGCACGCCCGGCGTGCTGCTCGCGTTCGTCGGTGGCGCGACCTGGCGCGAGTACGGACCGCAGCCGTTGGCCGCGCGCCGGCAGGCGGTCCTGGAGGGCTTCGCGGCGATGTTCGGCGAGCAGGCGCTGCACCCGGTCGACTACGTCGAGCACGACTGGACCAAGGAGCAGTGGACCCGCGGTGCGCCGACCGCGTTCCACGCGCCCGGGACGATGGTGCGGTTCGGACCAGCGATCCGCCAGCCGTTCGGCCGCGTGCACTGGGCCGGCACCGAGACCTCGACGTACTGGAGCGGCTACATGGACGGCGCCGTGCGGGCCGGCGAGCGCGCCGCGATCGAGGTCCGGGACCGCCTGTGAGGCGGCTGCCGGCCGTCCTCGCCGCCGCCGCGCTGGCGCTGGCCTGCTGGTCGCCCGCCATGTCGGCGACCGGGGAGCCAGGCGACACCCGGGTCTTCTCGCTGGTGCCGGCACCGGGCTTCCCGGCGTACGTCCACGTGCACACCAACGGTCGCGTGTACGCCGGTAGCTACACCGATTCCGGCAGCACGGCGCCGTCACGGGTCTTCGAGTGGCGCGCCGACGGCACCCTGCTGCGCAGCTGGGCCGTGCCCGGGCAGCGCCTCGACCAGGACCACGGCGTCCAGGTCGCGAACCAGACCCACGACGGCAGGCTGGTGCTGCTGGAGACCTCGACCGCCTCGGTGCTGACGCTCGACGTGACCACGGGGCGGTTCCGGCGGGTCGTGCGGTTCCCCGACGGCGCGGTGCCCAACTACGCGACCTGGGGACCGGGCGGCGCCCTGTTCGTCACCGACTACGCCGAGGGCGTGATCTGGAAGGTGCCGCACGGGTCACGGACGCCGCGGCGCTGGTTCAGCTCACCGGCGCTGACCGGCGCGATCGAGTTCGGCACGACCGGCATCCGCTACCGGCCCGCCCGCCACGACCTGCTCATCACCCAGCAGACCGTCAGCGACGGCAGCACGCTGCCCACCAATGGCGCGCTCTACCGGCTGCCACTGGGGCCACATGGCGGCCCCGGCGAGATCGAGACCATCTGGACCTCCCAGCCCGGCGACCTGCCCGACGGCTTCGGCATCGGCCGGTCCGGGCACGTGTACGTCGCGCTCGCGGGTCTGTCCAACCAGCTCGTCGAGCTGACCGCGCACGGCGAGGAGGTCCGCCGCTACGGCACCGCGCTCACCGGCGACAACGGCTCGCCGATCCCGTTCGACACCCCGTGCAGCGCCACGTTCCTGGGGCGCAGCGTGCTGGTCGCCAACCAGTCCGCCGTCGCCGGCGACGCCACCCACCAGGCGATCCTCGACGTCCGCGTGGGCGAACCCGGGCGTGCGCCGTACCTGCCTCGCCGCGCGGGCTTCTGAGACGGGCGCCCGCTAGCCTGCGGGACGTGAGCGCGCTGGCGGGGCTGGTCGACAAGGGGCTGATGGCGACGGACTGGGCGCAGGCGCTGGCGCCGGTCGACGACCAGGTCGCGGCGATGGGGCGCTTCCTGCGCGAGGAGCTCGCGGCAGGGCGGCCCTATCAGCCCACCGGCGAGCGCGTCTTCCGGGCGTTCCAGCGCCCACTCGCGGACGTGCGCGTACTGATCGTCGGCCAGGACCCCTACCCCAATCCGGAGCATCCGATCGGACTCAGCTTCGCGGTGCGCCGCGACGTGTGGCCCCTGCCGCCCAGCCTGGTGAACATCTACACCGAGCTCCGCGACGACCTCGGCATCGTGCCGCCTCGACACGGCGACCTGACGGCGTGGGCGGACCAGGGCGTGATGCTGCTGAACCGGAGCCTGACCGTGCGGCCAGGCGCCTCGAACAGCCACCGCGGCAAGGGGTGGGAGCCGATCACGGCATGCGCGATCCAGGCGCTCGCCCAGCGCGGCGGACCGCTGGTCGCGATCCTCTGGGGCAGCGACGCGCGCAACCTCAAGCCGATGCTCGGCGACCTCCCGGTCGTGGAGTCTCCGCACCCGTCACCGCTCTCGGCCTACCGCGGGTTCTTCGGCTCCCGGCCGTTCAGCCGGGTCAACGCGCTCCTCGAGGAGCAGGGCGCCCCGCCCGTGGACTGGCGTCTGGGCTGAGCGGGACCTTCGGCCCGGGCGCGCCCGGGAACGCGGACCCTAGCGTCAGGAACGTGGACGACGTACGCCGCATCGGCACCGCGCTCCTCGCTCTCGTGGCGGTCACGGTCTTCGGGACCGTGGGCTACCTGCTGCTGGGCTTCAGCCTGCTGGAGGCGACGTACCAGACGGTCACCACGGTCGCGACCGTCGGCTTCCGCGAGGTGCGGCCGCTGTCGTCGACCGGGCAGGTCTTCACGATGGGTCTGATCCTGGTCGGGGTCGGCACCGTGCTCTACAACCTCGGCGTGATCCTCGAGGCGGTCACCGAGGGCCACCTGCGCCAGACCCTGGAGAGGCGTCGCATGGACAAGACGATCGCCGCACTGCGCGGCCACGTGATCATCTGCGGCTACGGGCGGGTCGGCCGGGCGGCGGCCGACTTCCTGCGGTCCACCGGGGAGACCGTGGTGCTCGTCGACAGCGACGCCACCCGGTTCGACGGGCTGGACCCGCACGTGCTGCACCTCGTCGGCGACGTCACGGAGGACCCGACGCTGATGGCCGCGGGCATCGCGACCGCCCGCGCGGTCGTGGTCTCGCTGGAGTCCGACGCCGACACTATGTTCGCCACGCTCTCGGCGCGGGCGCTACGCCCGGACGTCGTGATCGTGGCGAGAGCGCGCACCTCGGGCTCCAAGACCAAGCTCGAGCTCGCGGGCGCCACCCGGGCCGTGAACCCGCAGCGCTCCGGCGGCCGGCGGATGGCGGCATTCGCACTCCAGCCGGACGTCGCCGAGTTCCTCGACGTCGTCATGCACGAGGAGAGCCTCGTGTGGCGGTTCCAGCAGGTGCTGATCGAGCCGAGCTCGGCCCTCGCCGGACGCCGCCTCGGCGAGCTGGCGCTGCGCGAGCGCACGGGCGCACTGCTTCTCGCGGTGCGGCGTACGCCGGACGGGCAGGTCGAGCCGAACCCGCTCGACGACCTCGTGATCCCGGCCGGCGCCGTCCTCGTCGCGCTCGGCACCCAGCCGGAGCTGGAGGCGCTCGCCGCCCTCGCGCGCTGAGCCTCGGCGGGCTATCCTCGAGGAATAAGTTGAATCTCGAACTACTTGAGGTGGACATGGACGATGCCCGCATGCCAGCGCTCTACCTCGGGCACGGCGCTCCCCCACTCCTCGACGACCCGGTGTGGTCGGGGCAGCTCGCGACCTGGGCGCGAGACCTCCCCCGCCCCAAGGCGATCCTCATCGTCAGCGCCCACTGGGAGTCGGCGCCGGTCAGCCTCAGCGCCAGCGGCGCGCCGCTGGTGTACGACTTCGGCGGCTTCGACGCCAGGTACTACCGGATGACCTACGAGACCCCGGACGCCACCGCACTCGCCCAGCGGATCGCGGCGATGATGCCGGCCGGTGAGCCCGTGCACCAGCACGCCAGCCGCGGCCTCGACCACGGCGCCTGGGTGCCGCTGAAGATCATGTACCCCGACGCCGACGTACCGGTCCTGCAGATGTCGCTGCCCACGCACGACCCGGTCCGGCTGATGCGCCTGGGTGAGCGGCTCCGGCCGCTGCGCGACGAGGGTGTGCTGATCATCGGCTCGGGTTTCCTCACCCACGGCCTGCCGTTCCTCAAGGAGTGGCGCATCGACGCCGCCGCACCGGGCTGGTCGACGGACTTCGACGCCTGGGCGGGCGAGGCACTCGCGCGCGGCGACGTCGACGAGCTCGCGAACTACCGCGCGCACGCTCCTGGCATGCCCTACGCCCACCCGACGGTCGAGCACTACACGCCACTCTTCGTGACCCTCGGTGCCGCCTCCGACCCGACCGAGCCGGGCCTGCAGGTCATCGACGGGTTCTGGATGGGGCTCTCGAAGCGCTCGCTGCAGGTGGCCTGACCTCGCGGGCTGCCCTCAGGGCAGCCGTACGTCGGCGACCGGGACCGTGTGGTCGGTGATCTCGTCGAGCACCCCGCCGTCGGCGAAGCGGAGGTCGGACCACTGCATCGACGGGCTCCCGAAGAGCCAGTCCACGTGCATCACCGACGGCGGACGACAGCCCTCGGCCTGGCTGTAGGAGCCGCCGTTCGCGGCGCGCAGGTCGGTGCTCGCGGCGACCGCGCAGAAGAAGTCGGCGTGGGCGTTCATGTCGCCGGTGACCACCACCGGCCGCTTCTTGGCCCGCAGGTCGGTGACCTCCTGCAGCAGCCGGCGAGTCCCGATCCGGCGCTCCCGGGCGCCGGCCTTGCCCCCGCCGGCCGTCATGTGGGTGCTGATCACCCAGACCCGGCGCCCGGTGCGGCGGTGGCTCAGCAGCACCACCGGCTGCTCGCGCACCTGGTCGCCGTCGAAGGGGATCGTGAAGGTGTGTGCCTTCACCAGGGTCCAGATCCCGGGCCGCCAGGCCACCGACTGGGCGGTCTGCGAGTTCGTCGACGACCACGGGCTCGGGTAGGACTGCCAACGGCCGTCGCGGGCGAGCGTGCGCAGCTGGTCGAGCTGGCCCTCCTGCAGGCCGGCGACGCTGATCTTCTCGCTCTCCAGCCACCGGGCGGCCATCCGGGCGCGCACCCGGCCGTTGCGCCAGTTCTTCGCGTGCACGGTGTGGTTGGAGCCGAGCACGTTGAACGACGCCACCCGGAACGACACGGGCTCCCGCGTCGGGGCAGCGGCCGGCCGCGCCTGCACGGTCGGACCGGTCACGACGAGACCGAGGAGGACGGCCACGACGGTGCCGACGACGGCTGCAGGGCGGGCAGGGAGGACGGGGGTCCGGTGGGACATGAGAGGGCTCCGAGAAGGTGGGCGATGGACGCTCGCTGTATCGGCCGGTCGACCCGACGGCCTGAGGAAGTTGTTCAACCATCACCCACATGGGTGAGGTCGTGCAAGCTCGCGACGCTCGTTCGCCGACGCGTGATCGCCCCCGGGGTCTACCTGATGCCCGTCTTGCGCATCAGGCGCAGCCCGCTGATCATCCCCTTGACGTACTTGTCGTAGTCCTGGCCGGGCTTGGCGCCCATCACCTGCTTCTTGAGCACCGCCAGGTTCTGCACGTCGGTGTACTTGAGCAGGCCCTGGTCGCCGTGCCGCGCACCGACACCCGACTGCTTGACCCCGCCCGACGGCGTGCCCTTCGAGGCGAACGCGGTGGCGAGGATGTCGTTGACGTTGACGTTGCCCGACTCGATCCTCATGCCCACCTGGCAGGCATTGGCGACGTCACCGCCCCACACCGAGGCGTTGAGGCCGTAGTCGGTGTCGTTGGCCAGCGCGACCGCCTCGTCCACGGTGCGGTACTGGTGCAGCGCCACGACCGGCCCGAACGTCTCGGTGACCCCGCAGAGCATGTCCGTCGTGACGCCCTCGAGGATCGTCGGCTCGAAGAACGCCGGCCCGAGGTCGGGCCGGGGCTTGCCGCCAGTGAGCACGGTGGCGCCCTTGGCGACCGCGTCGTCGACGTGCGCCTTGACGCGCTCCATGTGGTCGGGCGAGACGAGCGAGCCCATGTCGGGCCCGAAGTCGTACGACGCCCCGATGGTCAGGGCCTCGGTGGCGGCCACGAACCGGGACTTGAACTCGTCGTACCGCGAAGCCGGCAGGTACATCCGCTCGATGTGCATGCAGATCTGTCCGGTGTTGCCGAACGCCCCGAAGATCGCGCCGTTGACGACCTCCTCGAGGTCGGCGTCCTCGAGCACGATCATCGGGTTCTTGCCGCCGAGCTCGAGGCAGCAGCCGATCAGGTTGCGCCCGGCCCGCTCGCCGATCACCCGGCCCGTGGCGGTCGAGCCGGTGAACATCACGTAGTTGGCGTTGTCGATCAGGGTCGGACCGACGTCCGGGCCCTCGCCGCAGACCACCTGGAACAGGCCCTTCGGGAGTCCGGCCTCCTCGAGCATCGAGATCCCGTAGAGCGGTGAGAGCGCGGTCTTGTTGTCGGGCTTGAGCACGATCGCGTTGCCGGCCATCAGGGCCGAGATCGAGTCGGAGATGCCCGTGGCGAACGGGAAGTTCCAGGGGGCGATGATGCCGACGACGCCCTTGGGCTGGCGGATCTCGGTGGAGCTCGACACGAACGGCACCGGGCCGCCGCGCTTGACCGGCTTGAGCAGGTGCGGCGCCCGCCTGAGGTAGTGGCTCATCACCATCACCGGGTCGCAGGTCTCCTCGATCGCCATCCGGCGGTTCTTGCCGCTCTCGACCTGGATCAGGTCGGTCGTGGTCTGCGCGTTGTCGAGGAACAGGCTGTGGGCGCGCTTGAACACCTCGAGCCGATCCTTGAGCGGCCGCGCCGCCCACGACCGCTGCGCCTCGCGGGCGGTGGCGAACGCCTCCTCGATGTCCGCGGGCGTCGACTGCGGCAGCTCGACGAGCACGTCGCCGGTGTAGACCTCGGTGAGCTTCCACGTGCCACCGCTGGTCGAGGGGACCCGCGAGACGAGCTTCTCGAGGAACGCGTCGGTGATCGATGCCGGTCGCTGCAGGGCCATCGTGATCACGCCCGTCCGAGAACGAAGTCTGCGCCGCGCTCGCCGATCATGATCGCCGGCGCGTTGGTGTTGCCGCCGGTGATCGACGGCATGACCGAGGCGTCGCAGACCCGGAGGCCCTCGATGCCGCGGACCTTGAGGTCCGGAGTGACCACCGACAGCTCGTCGGTGCCCATCCGGCAGGTGCCGACGCCGTGGTAGACCGACGTCGCCCGGTTGAGGATCGCGTCGCGCAGCTGCTGACCCCTGAGGTTCGCGCCGGGATGGATCTCCTCCTTGACCGCGCCGCCGAATGCCGCGCCGCCCATGATCTCGCGGACCATCTCCGAGCCCTCGGCCAGGACCTCGAGGTCGCCGGGGTCCGCGAGGTACTGGAAGTCGATGAGCGGTGCCGCGGTCGGGTCCCCGGACGCCAGACGCAGCGTGCCGCGGCTGCGCGGGTAGATCAGCGTCGAGAGCAGCGTGATCGAGGTCCGCGGGTCGACGTCGTGGCGGATCGGCTCGTCCTGGTTCGGCGAGACGTAGGACCAGGGCAGCAGGTGGAGCTGGAGGTCCGGCACGTCGGTCGCCTGCGACGTACGCAGGAAGGCAACGGCCTCGAACACGGAGTTGGCCATGAACGTCTTGCCCGGCCGCACCGCCTCCTTGAGCACGCCCTTGCCGAAGAAGAACGCGTTGCCGCGCATCTTCGACGACGTCACGTGGAAGGTCAGCGCGTGGAACAGGTGGTCGTGCAGGTTGTCGCCGACCGGGAGGTCGGCGAGCACGTCGATGCCGTGGTCGCGCAGGTGCTGGGCGTGGCCGATGCCGGAGAGCATGAGGATCTGCGCCGAGCCCACGAACCCGGCCGAGAGGATGACCTCCTTGCCGGCCCGGACCGTACGCCGGGTGCCGTCCTTGTCCGTCACCTCGACCCCCGTCGCCCGGCCGTTCTCGACCACGACCTTGGTGACCAGGACCTCGGTCTGCAGCTGCAGCGTCGGGACGTCGAGGTGGTGGATGTAGCCGCGCGAGGCGCTGTAGCGCAGGCCGCCGGCGGCGTTCTGCTGCATCCGGCTCACGCCCTCCTGCGACTCCGCGTTGTAGTCGTCGAGGACCTTCACACCGAGCACGTCGGAGGTCGCCTGGATGAACTGGAGCGACCCCTCCTGCGGCGCGGCGTTGCGGGTGACCTTGATCGGCCCGCCGGCACCGCGGTAGTCGTTGGCACCGCCCTCGAAGTCCTCCATGCGCTTGTAGGCCGCGTTGACCTCGTCTGCAGACCAACCGGTGCAGCCCTCGGCGGCCCAGGAGTCGTAGTTGGCGCGGTTGCCCCGGACGTAGACCATGCCGTTGATCGAGCTGGAGCCGCCGACGACCTTGCCGCGCGGCACCGGCATCTTGCGGTCGAGGATGTGCTTCTGCGGGGTGGAGTAGTAGCCCCAGTCGACCCGCTTCTTGATCTCGGGGACGGAGTGCATCGGCCCGATCATGCCGGGCTTCTTCACCAGGTACTGGTTGTCGCTCTTGCCGGCCTCGAGCACGATCACGCTCGCTCCGGACTGGGCCAGCCGGCCCGCGACAGCAGCGCCCGAGCTGCCGGAGCCGACCACGACGTAGTCGGCTTCATTCTGGTACGGCGCGTTCTTGGCCATGTGTCGAAACCTCGCTGGAGCAGGGCGGCATACCGCAGGAATGTGGGCGCCGCCACACTGTAACGTGTTCTAGTAATGGTGTGCACCCCTCGCACGCATCGGGCGGGGGCCGGGGATCGGCCGCCGGTGCGTCACACTGCGCGGATGCAGATCCTCTCGATCCAGTCCTCGGTGGCCTACGGCCACGTCGGCAACTCGGCCGCGGTCTTCCCGCTGCAGCGACTGGGCCACGAGGTATGGCCGGTGATCACGGTGCACTTCTCCAACCACACGGGGTACGGCGCGTGGCGCGGACCGTTGCTGGACCCCGCCGACGTGCGCGAGGTGATCGCGGGCATCGACGACCGCGGCGCGCTGGGCGTCGACGCGGTCCTGTCGGGCTACCAGGGCGACCCGGCGGTGGGCCAGGTGATCCTCGACGCGGTGGCCCGGGTCAAGGAGCTCAACCCGGACGCGGTCTACTGCTGCGACCCGGTGATGGGCGACGTCGGGCGCGGGATGTTCGTGCGGCCGGGGATCCCGGAGTTCCTGCGCGACACGGTCGTGCCGCGCGCGGACATCGTGACCCCCAACCACTTCGAGCTGGACTTCCTGGCCGGTCGCGCGACCAGCACGCTGGCGGAGGTCGTGGACGCCGCCGACGAGCTGCGCGCGCGGGGGCCCCGCGACGTGCTGGTCACCAGCGTGGTCCACGGCGAGGTGCCCGAGGGCCGCATCGACGTGGTCGCGGTCTCCGACGACGGCGCCTGGGCGGTGGAGACGCCCCTGCTGCCGATCACGCCCAACGGTTGCGGCGACGTCACCGCCGCGCTCTACCTCGCCCACCTGCGGTCGACCGGGTCGGCGGAGACCGCCCTGGCCCGGACGACCTCGTCGGTGTTCGCGATCCTCGAGGAGACGCTGGCCGCAGGAACCCGTGAGATCCAGCTGGTCGCCGCCCAGGAGGCGATCGCCCACCCTCCGGCCCGCTTCGACGTACGCCGGCTGCGCTGAGCCCGGCCACGTCGCCGGTCGGCCGCCATCCCGGCGAACGGTCGAGTCAGCGGGCCGGGTCGCCGGTCCCGTCGGTCGGGACCTTCGCCTCGGGTTACCGAGCGGTAGTCGGACCTAGCGTCGAGGCATGGCTACCCTTCGTCGCCCCGCGCCGGGGCGCGTCGTCGTCGCCTCCGCGACGCTCGCGCTGTTCGCCGGGATCGGGCTGGCCGGGTGCGGGACGGACGTGGCGCTGACCGCCGCCCAGGTCCCCGAGCCGGCTCACGACCGTGCCGACGTCGCATTCGCAGCGGAGATGGTCCCGCACCACGAGCAGGGACTCGAGATGGTCGACCTCGCCGGCGCGCGCGACGTCAGCGCCGGATTCACGGACCTGACCCGGCGGATCGCAGCTGAGCAGGCGGACGACATCGACGAGATGGAGTCCTGGCTGACGACCTGGGGCGAGGAGCCCGCACCCGCTCCCGACCAGACGATGGATGACGACACCCTGACCGACCGCTCGATGACCGGCGCGATGCGCGGGCTGATGCGCACCCGGATGGGTCCATGGGCGCTCGATGCCGACGACCTCGACGCCCTCGGCGGCTGCGGCCCGGCGCGGTTCGAGGACTGCTGGCTGCGGATGATGATCATCCACCACCAGGGCGCGATCTCGATGGCCCGGCACGAGATCGCGCACGGCGAGTACCCGCCCGCGGTCACCCTGGCCGAACACATCGTGATGACCCAGCAGGCCGAGATCGAGGAGATGCGGCGGCTGCTGCGCGACTGATCCGCCGCCGGACGTCATACGGTGGGAGCAGGCGGACGCACTGTCCGCATGACGTCTCGGGGTGGGTCGCCCGAGGACGACGACCTCGGAGCCGGCCCCGAGCCGCGTAGGAGAGTCGAACTCCTGACCGTCCGCTTACAAGGCGGGTGCTCTACCAGCTGAGCTAACGCGGCATGCCCCGACCGAGGTCGAGGCGACGCCACATCGTACGGGGGGCTGTGGCCTCAGCTCATGCCACCGTCGAACGCGAGGATCTCGCCGGTGATCATCCGCGCCTGCGGCGATGCGAGGTAGACGATCGCCGAGCCGATCTCGTCGGGCCGGATCGCGCCGCCGGGCAGCATCATCATCAGCCGGTCGGCCACCCGGGTGTCGAGGTCGTCGGTGAGCTTGTGGAACACCTGCTCGACGATCGGGGTGTCGACGGTGCCGGGGCAGATCGCGTTGACGCGGATGCCTTCGGGCGCGAGCTCGAGCGCGAGGGCTCGGGTCAGCTGGGTCAGCCCGCCCTTGGCGGCGGCGTACGCCGTGGCGTAGGGCTGTGCCTTGTTGCCCGCGACCGACGAGACGTTGACGACGTTGCCGCCGCAGGCCCGCAGGTGCGGGAGCGCCGCCTGGATCAGCATGAACGGGCCCTTGAGGTCGACCGCGTGCACGCGGTCCCACTCCTCCTCGGTGACGGTCTCGATCCGGCCGAACTGCACGATGCCGGCGACGTTCGCCAGCACGTCGATGCGGCCGTCCGCCGCACACGTCTCGACCGCGGCGAGCACGGAGGCGCGGTCACCCACGTTGCACTCGACGTAGGTGACGCCGTCGGGGACGCTCGGTCGGATGTCGAGACCGAAGACGGTGTCGCCGAGGTCGCGGAAGAGCGCCGCGGTGGCGTGGCCGATGCCGGAGGCGGCCCCGGTGACGACGACGACGCGGTTGCCTGGCTCGTTCATGGGCGGCCCTTTCAGGGGCTAGAGGTTGATCGTGAGGTGGTGCTCGAGGACGCCCGATCGCCCGACACCGAACCGGCGCTCGGTGAAGTGCCAGCCGCCGGCGATGGGGCCGGGGGCGAAGGTGTCGACGTACGTGCCGGTGACGATCGGCTGCAGCGGGACGGCGGCCACGGCCTGGAAGACCAGGTACGCCGAGGTCGCGACCACCGAGCCGTCGGCGGCGGGCTCGTCGAAGGTCGTGTTGGCGACGACGTGCTGGGTGCCGGGCGTGCCGTCCTCGTGCAAGCGCACCAGCCCCGAGTACAGCCGCTCGACCTCGCCGGCGCCGGTCGCGAGCACCGTGCCGTCCTCGGTCCGCAGCACGGCGTCGGCCATCAGCGCGCCGACGCCCGCGAAGTCGCCGGCGTCGATGAGCCGGCAGTAGCTGCCCAGCAGCCCCCGGATCCGGTCGCCGTCGGTGAGCTGCACGGCGCGGACGCTACCACCATGCTAGAACACGTTCTAGGTCCACCGCGAGCAACCTGCGACCGCAACCGCGACCGAGCAGGTCCAGGACGTCGGAGCTGGCGGGCCGCGCACCTGGTGGCCCGCGCACGAGCGAGTCGGTAGACCCGCTCGCGGTGGCATAGCCTGGGAAGGTGGCGCTCCGCATCGTGGCCAACCGTCCCGACCCGTCCCTGCTCCAGCTGCCGTGGGACCTGCCGCTGGAGGAGTGGACCGAGCACGTCGTGCCACTTCCTCGCGGTCTCTCGCGGCACGTGGTGCGGATCGTGCGGCTGGGCGACAACACCTACGCGGTCAAGGAGACCGTGGACGAGATGGCGTTCCGGGAGTACCGGCTGCTGCGCGACCTCCAGCGCCTCGGCCTGCCCTCGGTCACCCCCCAGGGCGTCGTGACCGGCCGGGTCGACGAGCACGGCGAGGAGCTGCCCGCCGCGCTGCTCACCGAGCACCTGCAGTTCTCGCTCCCCTACCGCAGCCTGTTCGCCCACGGCCTCACCGCGGCCAACCTGCCCGAGCTGGTCGACGCGATGGTGGTGCTGCTGGTCCGGCTGCACCTGACCGACTTCTACTGGGGCGACGTGTCGCTGTCGAACGTGCTGTTCCGCCGCGACGCCGGCGGGTTCGCGGCGTACCTCGTCGACGCGGAGACCGGTGAGCTCAAGCCGAGCCTGTCCGACAACCTCCGGGAGTACGACGTCACCGTGGCCGTGGAGAACGTCTTCGCGGAGCTGCTCGACCTCCAGGCCAGCGAGTCCCTCGACCACGAGGTCCAGGCGCACGCGATCGTCGACCTGCTGTCCGAGCGCTACCACGCCCTGTGGGACGAGCTGACCCGCCCCGAGGAGTTCTCAAGCGGGGAGCTGTGGCGCATCGAGCGCCGGGTCGAGCGCCTCAACGACCTGGGCTTCGACGTCGACGAGCTCGACATCGTCACCGACTTCAACGGCGACCGGGTGCGCATCCAGCCCAAGGTCGTGGAGCTCGGCCACCACAGCCGTGAGCTGCAGGCACTCACCGGCCTCGACGTCGAGGACGCCCAGGCGCGGCGGATGCTCAACGACATCGCCTCGTTCACCGCCCACTTCGACCTGGGCCGCGAGGACCGCAGCCTGGTCGCGAACAAGTGGCTCACCCAGGTCTACGAGCCGATCATGGCGATGGTGCCGCCGGAGGCCCGGGGCAAGCTCGAGCCGGCCGAGATCTTCCACGAGATGCTGGTGCACCGGTGGTTCCTCTCGGAGAACGCCGGCCACGCCGTGAACATCTTCGAGAGCGCCCGGCACTACATCGACAACTACCTGCTCACGAAGCCCGAGGAGAAGGTCGCCGCCGACGAGGACTGACCCAGGGGTCATCGCCGAGTCGGCGCAACTGCACGCCCAGCAACGCCGAGTCGGCGCAACTGCACGCCTCAGACCGCCGAGTCGGCGCAACTGCACGCCCACGCCTGTGCAGACGCGCCGACTCGACACCCGCACCGCGTGCAGACGCGCCGACTCGACACCCGCACCGCGTGCAGACGCGCCGACTCGACACCCGCACCGCGTGCAGACGCGCCGACTCGACACCCCACCGCATGCAGACGCGCCGACTCGACACCCCTGGTCAGGGGTGGCAGATGCGGCAGGACGTGAGGTGCCCGTTGTCCTCGCCCACCGGGCGCAGGTCGGTGCGGTGGGCGATCAGCGCGCAGTCCCGGCGGTGCATCGTGGTGCCGTCACCGGCGGTCACGGGCAGCGCGGACACGTCGACGCCGTCGTCGCGCTGGCTGGCCGAGCGTGAGGTGACGTCGGCGAGCACGAGCAGGGTGTCGGCCAGGCGCTTGGAGGACTCCTTGCCGTCGGCCGCGATCCGGGCCAGCCAGGCGCCGAAGTAGAGGAACCCACCGGTGAACGTCAGTCCGAGGCCGAGCAGGCCGCCGGAGACGACGTAGGACAGCTGGTCGTACTGGTACGGCGTGTGCGCGGCGCCGTACCAGCCGAGCACGATCACGACCAGGCCGAGGGGCAACAGGATCGCGCCGGCCCAGAACAGGATCAGCTGCAGCAGCTGGTAGTGGTTGTCCTTGAGCGGAGCCGCTCCGGACCCGGTGCGGCTGCCGGCTCGGGGCAGGCCGAGGGAGAGCCGCTGCGCGGGCGCGGACGGGTCCGCCATCTGGGTCGCCATCTGGGGGGTCATCGTGGTCATCGGTCACGCCTTTCGCAGGTCGGGGAGGCCGCTGTCGAGGCCGTGGGTGCAGGAGCCGGAGCCGCCGAGCGCGATCACGCCCACCTTGCGCAGCCAGGTGCCGCCGACGGCGGCCAGGGCGATGCTCGCGACCAGGACCGCCCCGGGGATGGAGTAGAGCGGCGGCAGCCCCGAGCCGGTGAGCTGGGCGTCGCCGAGATCCCCGGCAGCGGACGGCGCACCGCCCGTGGATCCGGGGTCGACGGACGGCGAGCCGCCGGCGGGCAGCGAGCTCCCGCCACCCGCGCCGCCGGTGGCCCCGGAGCTGCCGGGGTCGTTGTCGGGGACGTCTCCGGTCGGGAGGTCGATGCCCTGGACGGTGTCGACCTCGGTGGAGGCGTTGCCCAGGGTGATCACGAACCGCGGGGAGAGCCCGACCAGCGCCTGGAGCAGGCTCTTGAGCTGGGGCGGGTCGCTCGGGAAGGCCCCGACGAGCTCGTCGAGCGGCAGCGCGTCGAGCTGCTTGCGCAGCTTGGAGGTGTCGATCTCGACCACCAGGCCCGCCATGGTGCTGCTGGCCTGGTCACCCTTCTTCTTCAGCCCCGGCTCGGGCAGCGTCAGCTTCACGCCGAGCTGCTCGAGCGCCTTCGCGGCCTGGTCCGGCAGGCCGGGGATGTCGGCGTGCTGGCCGGCCGCCTCGAACCCGTCGGGCCCGAAGGAGAACTCCTGCCCGGCGATCGTGATCCCTCCCAGTGTCGCCTTGCCGGCGGAGGTGCCCTTCACACCGTCGCTCGAGCTGGTGCTGGTCACGACCAGGCCGTTGAGCACGATGGTCCCGCCGAGCAGCGAGACGTCACCGAGGGCCGAGCGTGAGGTCGTGACGACCTTGGCGTCGGTGACGACGTTCTTGCTCGACGAGGTGTAGCCCTCGACGTCGACGAGCGCGGCGAGCTCGGGAGGCAACCCCGGGGCGCCCGGCGTGCCGGGGTCGGTCTGGGGCGCGTCGGCCGCGGCGCCGGCACCGCTCGAGCCGGTGATCGCCTGGCCGAACTGCTGGAGGAGCCCACTGCCGCCGCCGGCGCTCGTGCCGGGCGCTCCCGGGAGACCGGGCAGTGTCGGGAGCCCGGGGATGCTCGGGAGACCAGGAAGGCCGGGGACGCCGGGGGCTCCCCCGCCGCCACCCGATCCGCCGTCCTCGGTGCCGTCCCCGACCTGACCGTCGGGTGAGAACCCCACCTGGGCGATCGTGGTCTTCGCATCGGCGCTGGTGCGCATCACCGAGCCCGGGAACGGCTCGTCGGCCTGCTGGGCCTCACCGGAGGGCTGGGAGGAGTTGACCTGGATCGGGTAGCCCTGGGCCGCGAGCGGCCCGGAGAGCTGCGGTGGCAGCCCGAGGTTCTCGATCACGGTCTTGGCGCCCTCACCGATCGAGTCGCCGGGCCACAGCCAGCTGGCGCGTCCCACCGAGCTCCCCGAGTCGGCCTCCACCTTGGAGTAGGCCAGCTCGAGCTCGAGCTGCGGCGACGCCGGGATCGGGATGGTCGGCTCGTAGACCTCGATCTTCACCGGGGCCGCCCACGCGGTCGAGCTGTAGCCGGAGAACGGCGGCTTGTCCTGGCCGGCGGCCGCGCCGGCGGAGACCGGGAGCACGGCGGCGACGAGGGCCGCCGCCGAGATCGAGAAGAGTGCCGGCTTCATGCTGCGCCTCCGAGGATCACGTCGTCCATGGTCGAGAGAACTTCGGCCGGCTCGCCGCTGGCCACGATCCGGCCGCCGGTCATCACCGCCGCGTAGTCGGACACCCGCAGCGCCGTCCGCGCGAACTGCTCGATGCACAGGATCGAGACCCCGCTCTCGGCGATCTGCGCGACGGTGTCGTAGAGCTCGTCGACGATCAACGGCGCGAGACCCATCGAGAGCTCGTCGAGCAGCAGCAGCGCCGGGTCGGAGGCCAGGGCCCGCGACATCGCGAGCATCTGCTGCTCCCCGCCGGACATCGTGCCCGCGAGCTGGTGGCGGCGCTGGTGGAGCCGCGGGAAGTAGGAGTACGCCGTGTCGAGCACCGCGTCGGCCGAGACCCCGGCGTACGACATCAGCGTGAGGTTCTCCTCGACCGACAGGTTGGGAAACACCGACCGGCCCTCGGGCACCGTGCACAGACCCAGCCGAGCGAGCTCCTCCGGCTCGGCGCCCTGCACGTGCACGCCGCCGAGGTGGATGTCGCCGGAGGTCGGCTTCTTCTGCCCGCTGATGACCTTGACCAACGTGCTCTTGCCGCCGCCGTTGGGGCCCAGCAGCGCCATCACCGCGCCCTTAGGCACCCGCAGGTCGACCCCGCGCAGCACCTCGATGCGGCCGTACGCCGCATGCAGGTCGACGACCTCGAGGATCGGGACGCTCATGCTCGGATCGCCTCCATCTCGCGGGTGAGGTCCGCGGGCGACGGGGCGTCATCCGGCGCGGACTCGGAGTAGCCGAGGTAGGCCTTCTGCACGACCGGGTCGGCGCGCACCTCGGACGGGGCACCGGAGGCGATCACCCGGCCGAAGTCGAGGACGTGGATGTCGTCGCAGACCGACATCACGAGGTCCATGTCGTGCTCGACCATGAGGATGCCGCGACCCTCGGCGGCGAGCTGCGCGAGCAGCTCACCGAACGCGTCGGTCTCGGACTCGTCGAGGCCCGAGGAGGGCTCGTCGAGCAGCAGCAGCTGGGGCTCGGCGGCCAGGCAGCGCGCGAGCTCGAGCAGCCGTGCCACACCGGTGGGGATCGAGTCGGCGCGCTCGCCGGCGTACGCCGCGATGCCGACGCGCTCGAGCAGCCCGTCGACGTCGGCGGAGGCCGGCCGCACCAGGCCGGTGATGCCGCGGTGGATGTCGCGGGCGACCCGGACGTTGTCGCGCACGGTCAGCGAGCCGAAGGCCTCCAGCCGCTGGAAGGTGCGGCCCATCCCCCGCCGGGAACGCCTGTGCACCGGGAGCCGGGTGATGGTCCGCCCGTCGAAGCGCACCTTGCCCTGGTTGGGCCGCTGGAGTCCGCTGATCACGTTGAAGCACGTGGTCTTGCCGGCGCCGTTCGGGCCGATCAGGCCGGTGATCCGGCCCGCCTCGGCAACGAAGGTCGCATGGTCGACGGCCGTCACGCCACCGAACTGGACCACGACGTCCTCGACCTCGAGAAGGGGTCTGTCAGTGCGCATGGGCGGGCACCTCCTGGCTGGGGTTGTCGCCCGCGCGGTGGCCGGCGGGTGGGTCGGCCTCGGGCACGATGAGCACCGACCCGGCCCGCGACTCGGCACGGGAGTCGGCGAGGGGTACGGCGGTCGCGCTGTCGTCCTCGACCCGGGGGCGCGGCAGCGGCAGCAGCGGCACCGCGGTGCGGACCCGGTCGCCCAGGCGGGCGTCGAGGCGGCGGCCGAGACCGAACACCAGGTTGGCCAGGCCGTTGGGGTCGCGCCCGAGCGCGACCGCGCCGAAGCCGAGCACGGCGAAGACCAGGCCGGCCAGCTCGGGCCGGGAGCTCTGCAGCACCGGGAGCAGCATCAGGCCGACCCCGCCCATCGCCGCCCCGGTCACCGACGTCACGCCGCACACGACCGCGAGCAGGAGCAGCGGGAGGCTGTTGAAGAGCTGGAAGTCCGCGGCGCCGATCGTGCCGCGCAGGCCCGCGAACAGACCTCCGGCGAGGCCGGCCATGCCGGCCGAGAGCCCGAACAGCGCGACCCGGAACCACCGCATGTCCAGCCCGAGCGTGCCGCACGCGGCCGGGCTGTCGCGCATCGCGATGAGCAGCCGCCCCAGCACCCCGCGACGCAGCAGCAGCAGGGCGAGCGCCATCAGCACGAAGAACACCGCCATCACGAGCACGTAGCCACCGGTGGAGGTGAACTCGCGGCCCAGCACGGACAGCCGCCGAGCGCGCAGGGTGCCGTTGTAGCCGAACGCGAAGTCGGCCTGGAACACCATCTTGTCCATGAGCACGCCGAACGCCAGCGTCGAGAGCGCGAGGTAGAGGCCCGTCAGCCGCAGCACCGGCAGGGCCACCAGCGCACCCACCCCGGCGGCGATGGCGGCGGCGAGGAACAGCCCGACCAGGTTGGGCTCGTCGAGCTTGGCGTACGCGAGCGCACCGACACCGGCGAACGTGAACTGCGCGAGCGAGACGTGCCCGCCGTACCCGGTGAGCAGCACCAGCGAGAGCATCACCATCGCGTACGTCGCCGCCGTGCCGACCAGCAGCAGGTCGGCGTCGCCCATCGCGACCGTGAGCAGCGCGACCCCGACGAGCAGCACCGCACCCCAGCTGAGCGACTTGGTCAGCGACGGCAGGGGCGCGGACACGATCCCCTTGACCTGACCGATGCGCAGCTGAGCCTGGGGCATCGCGATGATCACCACGAACAGGAACAGCGCGGGCACGACCGCGCGGAGGCCGGCCAGGTTGCCCTCGGAGGGCAGGTAGGCGACCGCGAACGACTGCAGGATGCCCAGCCCCATCGCCCCGACGAACGTGAGCGGCAGGCTCTTGAGCCGGCCGAGCATCGCGGCGGCGTAGGCGTTGATCACGAGCAGCGTCAGGTCGTAGTAGTTGAGCCCGATCACCGGCGTGAGCAGGATGCCGGCGAGCGCGGCCAGCGAGATGCCGATCGCCCAGGCCAGCGACGCGACCCGGTCCGGCTTGCCGCCGAAGAGCCGCAGCAGATCCGGGTTGTCGACCGAGGCCCGCATCGCGGTGCCCACCCGGGTGCGGTTGAGCAGCACGTACAACGCGGCGGCCACCAGCGCGGACAGCGCGATCGTGATGAGCTGGTGGGCGGTGACGTAGGTGCTGCCGAGCTTGACGCCCTTGTCGGCCAGGAAGGGCGCGACCGTGCGCGGGGCCGGTGGCCAGATGTACTGCGCGACCCCGATCAGGCCGACGAAGAGGCCCACGGTGACCACGAGCGAGACGCTGACCGGCCCCTCGCCCAGGCCGCGGGTGACGAACCGCTGCACCAGCCACCCGGTGCCGGGTGCGACCACACCGAGGACCAGCACCAGGGCCAGCCAGGTCGGCATCCCCTGGCGGACGCTGAAGTCCCAGAACGTGAAGGCCATGACCATGCCGAAGGCACCGTGCGCGATGTTGAACACGCGCGTGGTCGTGTAGGTCAGCACCAGCCCACTGGCGGCGATCGCGTACGCCGCGCCCGTGAAGAGGCCGAGGATCGTGAAGGAGAGGATCGAGGACATCGGGGGTCAGCTCCCTGTTCCACTGTTGATGAGCGGCGCGCACATGAAGTTGCCGGGAGAGACCTGGCGCCACCTGCCACCGTCGAGCTGGAGGATGGACTGGCAGTTGGCCGTGGTCTTGGACCCGACCTGCTGCGGGGAGTGCAGACCGTTGCCGGTCCAGTTCTTGACGCCCTCGAGCGCGTCGACGAGCGAGGCCCGGCTGAGCTTGCCGCCCAGCGCCACCGCCTGCTCGACGAAGAGCCGCGCCGCCGACCAGGCGTAGAGGCCGTAGAAGTTCGGCACCGCGCCCGGCTTCACCTGGTCGAGCCAGGAGCGGTAGAGCTGCATCTCCTTGATGCCCGTGTCGTCGAACATCGCGGTGGTCGAGTAGGCGTACACGCCGTTGCCGTTGTCGCCGGCCTCGTCGACGAACCGCTGGTCGTAGATGGTCGAGTCCTGCAGGAACACGTCGGGCTCGTAGCCCTGCTGCTTCATGGCGTCGAGGAGCTTGACGGTGTCCTGGTAGGGCCCGACGTACACGACGAGCAAGATGTGCTTGTCCTTCAGCTGCTGGACGTACGGCGCGTAGTTGAACTCGGAGACGTCGATGCCCTGGAAGTAGTCGACCTTCCAGCCCGCCTTGTCCCACGCCGACCGGAAGGCCGCCGAGTTGACCGGGGAGGCGCCCGCGTTGATGTAGAGGAGTGCGGCGTGCTGGGTCGCGTCCTTGTCCTTGCCGAGGAAGTAGCGGGGCATCGCGCTCGGCACCAGGTTGGGGTCGACGGCCTGGGCGGCGAAGCAGGTCGAGCAGTCCCGCCGCTCGGGCGTCACCGTCGTGGAGCGGATGTCGGGGAGGCCGCAGGACTGGGCCGCCGACGCGCCGCCGGAGTCGAACGCCGACATCGAGCCGACCGCGGCGAAGGCGTCGTCGCACGCCTTGGTGTAGGCCTGCTGGTCGGCGCCGGCGTCGGCGCGGCTGTCGAGCAGCTCCACGTCGAGCTTGCGCCCGCAGATGTCGTTGCCGGAGTTGAAGTACGCGACGTAGGCCCGGGTGGCCTGCTGGGCGGACTCGAAGATCCCGGGCACGGGACCGGAGATGTCCGAGACGTTCGCGATCGTGATCGTGTCGTCGGTGATGCCGGTCTGGTTCTTGAACCCCTCGCAGCCACCGGCCTTGGCGCCGCCGGTCGCGGAGTTGTCGCCGGTCCCGGTCGCACCGCCGCCGCCCGAGCCGCCCGACCTGCTGGTCGTGCCGCCACCGCTGGTCGTGGAGCCGCTCGCGCTGCCGCCCGTCGGGTCACCGCCCGCGGCGGTCCCGGCGGCGGTGTCACTGCCCGTGCCGGCCGCGCCGGCCACGCCGGCGGCGGTGGTGCCGTTGACCTGGGCGACCGTCTCCGGGGCGAGCTGGGACCCGCACGCCGCGAGACCGGCGCAGAGCGCGCCGGCGACGATCGGCGCGAGCAGGCGTTGCGGGCTACGCATCGCTTCCCTCCCAGGAACCAGAACACGTTGCACCACTCAACGACCCACCGAGGGCGAGGTGACGCGGGCCACACGACGGTCTGGACATGGGCTCAGCTGCTGGTCGTGCCGCTACAGAGGTACTTGGTGCCGCCGATCGGCACCCAACGCCCCTTCTGCAGCTGGATGAAACGCCAGCACTCACCCGTGTGGCGCGGGCCCACGTGCTGCGGGGAGTGCATCCCGTTGGCGGTCCAGTTGTCGACCTTCGCGAGGTTGGCGAGCAGCGTGGACCTGCTGAGCTTGCCGCCGAGCGCGGTCGCCTGCTCGACGAACAGCCGGGCCGCAGACCAGGAGAAGAGCCCGAAGAAGCTGGGCTCCGCACCGGGCTTCACCTGCTGCAGCCAGCTCAGGTACAGCTGCAGCTCCTTGTTGCTCGACGCCTCCTCGAACGGCGTGAAGTTGATGAACAGCGTGGTGCCCTCGACCGCGTCGCCGCCGTTCTGCACGAACTCCTTGGTGTACGCCGTCGGGTCGAGCATGTAGACCTCGGGCTTGAACCCCTGCTGCTGCATGGCGTCGGCCAACCGGACGAACTGCGCGGAGGCACCGATCATCTGGACGTACTGGATGCCCTTGTCCTTCATCTGCTGGACGTAGGGCGCGTAGTTGAACTCCGAGATGTCGATGCCCTGGACGTAGTCGAACTTCATGCCGCGCTTCTGCATCGCCGACACCTGGGTCTTGGCGTTCTCGGAGGCGGCGCCGGCGTTGATGTAGAGCATCGCCGCGTGCGCGGCGGCGTCGGGATGGTTCTTCTTCACGAAGTCGGGGACGGCATTCTGGAACTCGGTCGCCACGGTCGACTGCGCGCCGTAGCAGGTCGTGCAGGCCTGGCGGTCGAAGGTGACGGAAGCGGACCGGATGTCGGGAAGCCCGCAGGCCTGGGCGGTCGAGGCGCCGCCGGAGTCGAACGCCGACATCGACCCGATCATCGCGAACGTCTCGTCGCAGGCCTTGGTGTAGGCCTGCTGGTCCGCGGCCGCGTCGGTGCGGCTGTCGTAGGTCTTGAGCACCAGCTTGTGCCCGCACAGCGAGCTGGTCGCGTTGTAGTAGGCGACGTACGCGCGCACGGCGTCCTGGCTCGCCTCGAACAACCCGGGCACCGGGCCCGACACGTCCGAGGAGTTGCCGATCGTGATCGTGTCGCTGGTGATGCCGGTCTGGTTCTTGAAGCCCTCGCAGCTGCCGGCCTTGGTGCCACCGGTCGCGGAGTTGTCGCCGGTGCCCTTGGCCCCGCTGCCGCCCGACCCGCCCGTGGTCGTGGTCGAGCCGCCGCCGCCCGTGGTGCCGGACGTGCCGGCACCGCCTCCGGTCGAGCCCGGCACCGAGCCGTCGATGCCCGTCGTGCCGCCGTCCGCGGCGACCACCTGGCCGCCAGAGCCACCCGCGGTGCCGTTGACCTGGGCCACGGTGGCGGGGTCGAGCTGGGAGCCGCAGGCGGCGAGGCTCAGCGCCGCGACGGCGCAGAGCGGCACCACGACGGCACGTCGGAACGGGAGCACAGGCCCTCCACACAGAACTAGAACAGGTATCAGTTCTGGCTCAACGACCCGGACCGGCATTAGTGACGCACGTCTCGTGCGGGTCGCCGGGATCAGCCGGAGGGGGTGCTCCCCGGTTCGTTCTCCTGCTGCACCTCGGGCGGGTCCTCGGGCAGCCGGAGCACCCGGTAGCCGGCGACCTCATAGGTGCCGTTCGTCTGCAGCGTCACCCACTGGATCCCCACGGGGCGGCCACCGTGGTAAGTGATCAGGCTGATCTGGGCGGGACGGCGGGGCTTGCTCCCGAGCGCGATCGCGTACGCCGCGCCGCCGGCCGTCCCGGTGGTGTAGCTGTAGCCGATCTCGCCGTTCTCGCCCACGACCCGGTCCGGCCCGACCCGCACGTGGAGGTGCCCGCCGATCACCAGGTCCACGCAGCCGCGCCGGAGGGCCTCATCACCGAGGTTCGCGTCGTGGACGAGGATCGTGTCGACCCGCTCGTCGGCCGAGCAGGCGGCGTCCGCGAGCCGGGTCCCGACGTCGTCGAAGCTCAGCCCGGTCTCGTCGCGCCAGTTGCCCAGACCGCTGGACCGCGGGTCGTCGACACCGAGCAGCGTGCTCCCTCCAGGCCCGTCGACGATCTCGCCGTCGAGCATCGTCCATCCCTGGTCGGCGAGGTAGGAGTGCACGAAGTCGCCGTGGTCGTGGTTGCCGGCCACGCCCCAGCGGTCCATGCCGTCGAACGCCGCCGAGACGGAGTCCAGCGAGAACGCCTCCCAGGTGTTGCCCGAGGAGGTGTCGTCGCCGCCGTCGAAGACGGCAGTGGCGCCCGCGGCGTCGGCGATCGCCCGCGCGACCGGGTCCATGCCGATGTTGTCGTGCCGGTCGGAAACGAAGGCGACCACGGTGTCGCCCTCGTCCGGCGTACGCAGGGGTAGGTCGGCCGCAGCGTCCGCGGCGTCGCGGTAGAACGTCTTGCTGGTGTCGTAGGTGTCGACCGCGCTCTCGATGAGCCGCCGGGTCTGCGCCGTGGTCACGTCGCCGCTGACCTCGACGCCGTCGGCCTCCGCCGGGAGGGGTACGTCGGGCCCGAGGAACTCCGCGAGCGGCATCCAGTCGCGGTCCTCGACGACGACGTCGTCGTCACCGGTCCACGGCTGCCAGAGGGCCAGACCGATCAGCACGGTCAGGACCAGTCCGAGCGCGACGTGCGGGGCGTGGATGCGGCTGCGCAGCTCACGTCTCCGCGCGGCGCCGACCAGCACCCAGCCGACCACGGGTGGCAGGGCGAGCACACCACCGCGCAGGGCCGCGCCGATCGCCATGTCGCCGACCGCGTCGGTCACCTTGGCGATCTGGCCGTCGGGCTGGCCCGCGATCGCGGCGTAGCGCTGCACCAGCTCGTCGGTCGACGTGGCGTCGGTCTTGCCGAGCCGGATGTCGACGCCGACGAAGCTCGGCGAG
Organism: Nocardia sp. 149-1B; assembly: GCF_057747975.1. Taxonomy (NCBI): domain Bacteria; kingdom Bacillati; phylum Actinomycetota; class Actinomycetes; order Mycobacteriales; family Nocardiaceae; genus Nocardia; species Nocardia sp. 149-1B. The sequence continues at coordinate 533,793 of NZ_CM173233.1, read as the reverse complement.
TCGACGCGCACGTCGGGAAGCACCGGCCCGGTGTGGAGCACCGCGTGGCCGGAGAAGTTCGGCCGGATCACGGCGTCGTGGCTGGCCAGCACCACCGAACGGCTGCTGGTGAGGAACATCAGCAGCCCGATCAGGACCGCGCACACCAGCCAGACCCCGGCGTACGCCAAGGCCCGAGGGATCCGCCCGACGCTCAGCGACGCAGCTCCGAGATCGCGTACAGCGCCACCGAGGCGGCCACGCCGGCGTTGAGGGACTCCAGCTGGTTGGCCATCGGGATGGACACCAGCTGGTCACAGGTCTCGCTGACCAGCCGGGACAGGCCGTTGCCCTCCGAGCCGACCACGACCACCAGGGGACCGTCGGCGAGGTCGAGCTGGGGCAGGCTGACGTCACCATCGGCGGCGAGGCCGATCACCATGCAGCCCGCCTCCTGGTAGGCCTTGAGCTGCCGCACCAGGTTGACGGTCTGGGCGACCGGCAGGCGGGCGGCCGCACCGGCGCTGGTCTTCCACGCGGAAGCCGTCATGCCGGCCGAGCGACGCTCGGGGATCAGTACGCCGTGCGCACCGAACCCGGACGCGCTGCGCACCACGGCCCCGAGGTTGCGCGGGTCGGTGACCGAGTCGAGCGCGACGATCAGCGGCGGCTGACCGCTGGCCGCGGCGGCGTCGAGGAGGTCGTCCGGGTGGGCGTACTCGTAGGCCGGGATCCGAGCCGCGAGGCCCTGGTGGACCGCGCCGCCGGTCATCCGGTCGAGCTCGCTGCGGGAGACCTCCTGGATGTTCAGGCCTCGTTCCGCCGCGGTCGCGAACGCCTCGCGCAGGCGAGCATCGCGCTCGGCGCCCTCGGCGACGTACACGCCGGTCACGGGCACCCCGGCACGCAGGGCCTCGACCACGGAGTTGCGGCCCGCGACCCACTCGGCGTCGCTGCTGCTCTTGCGCCGCGGGCGCCCTCCGGTGGACTTCTCCCCACGCTTCGCGGACTTGTAGGCCTGGTGGTAGGGCCGGTCCTTCGCCTTGGGCGTGGGGCCCTTGCCCTCGAGGCCGCGCCGGACGCGTCCACCCGAGCCGGCGGTGGGGTTGCCCTTGCCGGTCTTCTTGATCGCGCCCTTGCGCTGGGAGTTGCCTGCCATTACTTCGTTCCTGCTTCCAGTGACCACGTGGGGCCGTCGGGGGTGTCCGTGATCAGGATGCCGGCGGACTTGATCCGGTCGCGGATGGCGTCGGCGGCCGCGAAGTCCTTGGCCGCGCGGGCCTCGGCGCGCTGCTCGAGCAGGCCCGCGACCAGCACGTCCACCGCGCTCGTCAGCTGCTCCTCGTCGCCGCTGCTGCCGCTCGCCCAGGCCGGGTCGGCCGGGTCGAGGCCGAGGACGGCGAGCATGGCGCGCACCTGGGCGGCCTGCGCGGACGGGTCCGCGGCGCGGTTGCCCTCGCGCACGGTGTCGTGGAGCACCGCGGTCGCGGCCGGGGTGCCGAGGTCGTCGTCCATCGCGGCGGCGAAGGCCTCGGGCACCTCGCCGACCTCGCCCTCACCGGCACGCTCGAGGAAGCTCTCGATGCGCCGGAACGCCACCGCCGCCTCGTCGAGCGCCTCGAAGCTGAACTCCACGTGGCTGCGGTAGTGGGCGGCGACCATGTAGTAGCGCAGCTCGATGCCGCGGTAGCGCTCCAGCACCGAGGGGATCGCCAGCGAGTTGCCCAGCGACTTGCTCATCTTCTCGCCGGCGGTGGTGATCCAAGCGTTGTGCATCCAGTACGACGCGAACGGGTGGCCGGCCGCGCGCGACTGGGCGAGCTCGTTCTCGTGGTGCGGGAAGCGCAGGTCGACGCCGCCGCCGTGGATGTCGAAGGCGCTGCCGAGGTACTTGCCGGCCATCGCGGAGCACTCGATGTGCCAGCCCGGGCGGCCGCGGCCCCATGGGCTTGCCCAGGAGGCGGTCTCGGGCTCGGACTCCTTGTGCCCCTTCCACAGGGCGAAGTCGCGCGGGTCGCGCTTGCCGCGCGGGTCGGCGTCCTCGGCGGCCTCCATGTCGTCGATGCGCTGATGGGTCAGCTCGCCGTACTGCGGCCAGGACCGCACGTCGAAGTAGACGTCGCCGGAGCCGTCGTCGGCGGCGTAGGCGTGGCCCCGGTCGATCAGCGCCGAGATCAGCTCGATCATCTCGGGCACGTGGCCGGTCGCCGCGGGCTCGTACGTCGGAGGGAGGACGTTGAGGGCGTCGTAGGCGCGGTCGAGCTCGCGCTTCATCCGGTAGGCGAGCTCGTACCACTGCAGGCCCTGGTCGGCGGACTTGACCAGGATCTTGTCGTCGATGTCGGTGACGTTGCGGATGAACGTGACGTCGAAGCCGCGGTAGGCCAACCACCGGCGCAGCACGTCGAAGTTGACGGCCGAGCGCACGTGGCCGACGTGCGGCTCGGACTGCACGGTGAGACCGCAGACGTAGAGACCCGCCTTCCCCTCCTCGAGGGGGACGAAGTCACGGACTTCGCGGGTCTCAGTGTCGTACAGCCGGATGGTCACCGGCCAAGTCTAGGGTTCCTGACGGTACGCACCGGCATCACCGCAGCTGGCGGGCGACGAGCCGGGCGAAGACGCCGTCCGCGGCGCGCAGCTCGTCGTACGTGCCGGACTCCACGACCGTCCCCCGGTCCAGCACCACGATCCGGTCGGCCGCGCGGATCGTGGAGAGCCGGTGCGCGATGACGATCCGAGTGACGCCGAGGGCGTTGATCGCGTCAGTGACCGCCTTCTGGCTGGCGTTGTCGAGCGCGCTGGTCGCCTCGTCGAGGATCAGCACGGACGGGTCCCGCGCAAGGGCCCGCGCGAGGAGGATCCGCTGAGCCTGGCCGCCGGAGACGTTGCCCGCGTCGATGACGCTCTGCATGCCCATCGGCATCGCCCGGATGTCGTCGGCGATCGCGGCCCGCTCGGCGGCCGACCACGCCACCGACTCGTCTCCGGCCACGCCGCCGAGGATGTTGTTCAGCACCGAGTCGCGCATGACGGCGCCCTGCTGGACGACCACCCCCATCTGGCGGCGCACCAGGCCGAGGTCCAGGTCGGCGAGGTCGCGGCCGTCGAGCAGGACTCGGCCCTCCTCCGGCACGTCGAAGCCGAGCAGCAGCCGGGTGATCGTCGACTTGCCCGCGCCACTCGACCCGGTCAGCGCGACCAGCTCCCCGGGCGCCACCACCAGGTCGACGCCCTTGAGCACGAGCGGCCCCTGGGCGTCGTACCGGAACGAGACGTCGCGCAGCTCGATGCGTCCGGTGAGGCGGCCGGGGTCCTGCCCGTCCGCGGCGGTCTCGGGGCGCTCCTCCATCAGCGGGCGGAGCAGGTCGAAGGTCGGGCCGGCGTTGGCCAGGGGTGAGATCAGCACCGAGAGACCCTGCACACCCGCGAACGCCAGCCCGAACGCGCTGACGAAGGCCAGGTAGTCGGCGGTGGCGATCGGCGGGGCGCCGTGCCATTCGTGGTGGATGACGAGGAAGAACGCCGCGGTCACACCGGTGGCGGCGAAGCCGAACCAGGCGCTGACCTGGCCGACGGCCAGCGTCTGCCGGGACATCGCCGCAGCCTGCACACGGACGATCTCGAGGTAGCGGGCCACCACCCGCGACTCCGCGTGCGCGAGCCGGATCTTCGGCAGCCCGGCCAGCAGCTGCGTCATCCAGGCGTTGCCCTCACGGCCGGCCGCCAGCGCGGACGTGGCCGCACGCGAGATGCGCCAGGATGCGACGACCAGCACCACGACGGTGAGCAGCAGCGCGCACGAGGCCACGAGCGCCAGCTCGACGCTGTAGGTGAACATCAAGACGACGTTGACCAGCCCGAACCCGGCCGCGAGCAGGGCGCTCACCACGGGCCCGCCCATGAGCTGTTGGAGGGAGTCGACGGCGAGCACCCGCATGGTCAGGTCGCCGCTGGAGAACCTGCGGAAGAACGGCGCCGGCAGCGACAGCACCCGGTCCCAGAACGCGGCCTGGGTGTTCCGGGTCGCGTTCTGCGTGATCCTGCCGATGGCGTAGACCTGCACCACGTTGAAGGCGAACGCGACGAGTGCGGCCGTCACGAGCGCGAGGGCGACCTGCGCGAGCACGCCGTGCTCCCGCTCCGGGATCACCGTGGCGACGACGTGGCTCGTCAGGATCGGGGTGCCGAGGCTGATCAGCGCGATGGCGAGACCGAGCGCCACCGCCAGCCGCCACAGTCTTCCCGACCCGTGCGCACCGATCCGCAGCACGTCACGAGCGGTTGCGGTACGGCGTCGGGGCAGGGGTGCGTAGAACTCGTAGGCCCGCGGCAGCAGGCGGGTGACGAGCTCGTCGCTGAGCGGCTCCGTAGGCCGGTCGGGCGACACGACGTACCGGCCACGGCGTCCAGGCACGAGGGCCACGGGCTCCGCGGGGGCGCCGTCGCGGTCGAGGAAGCCGAGGTACGCCGTCGAGGCGCCCTCGCGCCACCCGGCCCCGAGCGACACTGCGCGGAACCTGATCCCGGATTGGTGGGCGACGAGGCGCACCGGGTCGGTGCTCGACGCGAGCAGGTCCGGTGACGGCGCGACGATGGAGAACCCGTGGTGCTGACCGACCGCCCGCATCATCTGGACGAGCGGGTCCGACGGCGCGCCCGGGCCGGCACCCAGCCCGGTTGCCGCGGCCTCGAGGTCGCGGTAGGCCCGGTCCAGGGACTGGTCCCCGGCGGCGAGGCCGGCACGGCCGAGACGCTCGCGCTCGAGCAGGTCGGCCTGCCACGCACGGTCCACGGCCTCGGTGATCGCGGCGCCGAACGCCACGGGAGTGTCGACCCAGGCGCCGACCTCGACGCCGAGGGTCTCGCCGACCAGCGCGGCGAATCGGCGGCGGGCGTCCGTGTCGCCGGGTCCGGCATCGTGGCTCTCGACGGCCGCGGTGGTGCCCGCGGTCAGCAGCAGCAATCCGGACCCGGGGAACGCGACGTCCCCGGCATCGAGTCGCGCCACCGGGTAGCGCACCCCGGACGGCCGGACCGAGTAGACGTGGACCACCCCGTCGCGCACGGCCACCGGATCGTCGGCGAGGCCGAGGGTGAGCGGCAGCGTCCGGGCCCCGTCGACGTCGCTAGCTGCCGACATCGCCGCCCTCCCCCGCGTCCAGGACCATCTGCCGGTAGGGACCGTCGACGGCGAGGAGCTCCGCATGGGTGCCGCGCTCGAGGATCGTCGCGCCCGGCCCGAGCACGATGATCTCCTCGGCGTCCCGGATCGTGCTCAGCCGGTGGGCGACGACGACGCAGGACATGCCCCGGCGGCGTACCGCCTCGATCACCCGCGCCTCGGTGATGTCGTCGAGTGCGCTGGTCGCCTCGTCGAGGACCAGCACCCGCGGCGCTCGGACGAGGGCCCGGGCGATCTCGAGCCGCTGCACCTGCCCGCCGCTGAAGTTGCGGCCGTACTCCAGGACCTCGCAGTCGAGACCGTCGCCGCGCGCAAGCACGTCGTCGAGGACCTGGGCGTCCGCGAGCGCGGCCCGGATCGCGGACTCGGGCACCGTCTCGTCCCACAGCGTCACGTTCTCGCGGACGGTGCCGTGCAGGAGCATGACCGCCTGGTCGACCTTGGCGACGGCACGCTCGAGTTCGCCCGCCCGGTAGTCCGACAGCGGACGTCCGTCGTAGAGCACGGAGCCGCCGACGGGCTGGTGCAGGCCGGCGACCAGGTTCGCGATCGTGGTCTTCCCCGAGCCGGACCCGCCGACCAGGGCCACGTGGGCGCCCGGCCGGAGCTCGAGGTCGAGGTCGCGGACCACCACCGGTGCGCCCGGACCGTAGGAGAACGTCAGCGCCTGCACCGAGACCGCCCCGGCCAGGTCGCGCAGCGGCGCGGCGCCCAGCTCCGGCCGGGCGAACCGCACGTCCTCCTCGTTGGCGAGGACGTCGTCGAGGGCGTTGAGGCTGGACACGACCAACTGCATCTGCCCGGCCGTGCTCATCAGCGTCTGGAGCGGCGCGTTGAGGCTCGTCGCCAGCGCCGTCACCGCCAGCAGCGTGCCGATGCCGATCGTGCCGTTCATGACCAGGAGGCTGCCCAGCACCAGGATCGCGGCGTTCGTGAGCGCCGCCACGAGGACCGGGGTCGCGGTCAGCAGCGCCGAGCTCGGCACCAGCGACGAGGTCGCGGAGAGGTACGACGCCTGCTGGCCGGCGAGCGTCGCGAACGTGTCCTGCTCCATGCCCGTGGACTTGATCGTCTCGATCATCCGCACCGAGCTCGCCGTCGTGCCGCGCAGCTGGTTCTGGTGCCGCAGCACCCGGTTCTGCGCGTTGGTGCGCCGGACGGTGACCGCGCGGAGGACCACGACGTCGACGGAGGCCAGGGCGAGGACCACGAGGGCGAGGACCCAGCTGTAGTAGAGGAGCAGGCCGGCGTAGGCGACGGTGGCCAGCACGGCGACCGCGGCGCTCGCGATCTGGGTGGCGAGCAGCGAGGCGACCTGGGCGTTGTACTGCACCCGCTGGCTGAGGTCGCCGGGCGCGCGCTGGAGGTAGAACTCGACCGGGAGCCTCAGCAGCCGCGAGGTGAAGGTCGCGGTGCCGACCAGCGTCACCTTGAGCTGTATCCGGGTGACGACGTGATACTCCAGCAGCGTCGTCCCGGCCCGGACCAACCCGATGGCGCCGAGCACCACCGCGAGCCCGACGACCAGCTCGCGGCCACCGCCCTGCAGGCCGTCGTCGACGAACAGCCGGCTGATCGGCGCGACGGCGAGGCCGAGCAGCATCGCCACGACGCCGGCGACGACGACGTACGACACGCCTCGCCTGCTGTTCCGCAGGCGTGACCAGAGCGACGGGAGCGCGCGGAACGGCTGGCCGGCCGGGGTGAAGTCGTCGGTCAGCCGGAACGAGATCGCGACGCCGGAGTAGTCGGCCTCGAAGTCGGCGCGACTCAGCGAGTAGGGCCCGCGCGCCGGGTCGTTGACGTAGAAGCGGCCGCCGTGCGCGCCCTCGAGCACCAAGAAGTGCGACCGGCGCCACCACACGATCGCGGGGACGGCGATCCCGTCCAGGGTCTCCACCCCGCCGCGGTGGCCCTGGTAGTCGAGACCGAAGGACTTCGCGGCCTTGGCGAGCGCCAGCGCCGTCGAACCGTCGCGGGTCACCTCGCAGGCCGCGCGCATCGTCTGCAGGCCCTCCCAGCGACCGTGCCGGGCGAGCACCATGCTCAGGCTGGCGGCGCCACACTCCACCTGGGCCTGCTGGAGGATCGTCGGCACGGGGGCACGGCGCGGCACGGTGGTCACCGGCGCCCCGATGGTCACGGCCGTGGGAGCCGGCGTCGTGGCGGCCATCAGTCGCCGAACAACAGCTCGACCGGCCGCGGGTCGTCGTAGGTGTCGACGATGGTGACCGGCTCCCCGGGCTGCGGCATGAGGGCTGCCGCCGCGCCCGAGAGGGGGAGTCCGAGCGTGACGCGGAAGAGCACGTCACCGCCGCGGCCGCGCCAGATGTCGACCAGCGCCTGGGAGCCACCCTCGAGGAGCATGCTCTCCGGCGTCGACGGCACGTCGGAGACCGTCAGCACCGTCAGCCGGGTGGCGCTCGTCCGGCCGGAGGCGAGATCGGTGATCTCGGCGGTGACCTTGGCTGCCGGGGTGAACCGCGCCGCCTCGGGCGCCGGCACGAAGGCCACCAGGGTGAAGCCGGCGCCGGGCTCGGGATCGCCGACGATCCGGGCGAGGGCATCTCCGGGCGCGACTCCCTGCCCGGTGGTGACGGAGACCGATGCGACCGTTCCCGGTCGCGGCGCGACGACGGGCACGGCCGTGCCCCCGTCGTACGGCGCCACCTCGCCGAGGACGTCACCCGCCTCGACGTGGGCGCCGATCCCGATCGTGATCCACGCCTGCCCGTCTAGACCAGCTGTCACGTCGACGGAGTGCTCGAGGGAGGAGACCGTCCCGGTGACCGTGACGCGCTGGGGCACGTGCGCGACGGCCGACCAGACGACCGCGGCGAGCACGGCCAGGCACACCGCCCCGAGCGCCCACACCAGGGGAAGCGGAGCGGTCTCGATGGTCCGGTCGAGGGACTCCGGACCCGGCGTGGGTCGCGGCTGGACCGGCGGCGGCTGGGTCCGGGTACGCGTCATGGGCTTCCTCACCTGTCGGCCCGCGCACCGTAACCGTCCTCGAACCTCCAGAACCGATATCGACGAAATCGGTCCGCGCGGCCGGCGGCGGTCTACTGTCGCTCGACGGCTGTCACGACGTGGCGGCGCACCCCTTCGAGGGAGCACTCATGAGCACTGCCATCAACGACGTCATCCAGGCCGCGGCGAACAACCCTGAGCTGCTCAACGCCCTCCGGACCGCCACCACTCCGGATGAGCGGGCGAAGGTCCTCACTGACGCCGGCCTCACCCCGCCGACCCACTCCGACATCAACGAGCACCTCAGCGCCAGCATGGACGACACCCTGGCCGGCGTGGCCGGCGGCAGCGGCACCGCGCCCTACCAGCCCGGTCCCGGCACGCTCTCCTCCGCCACCGCCGCCTCGACCGCCGTCGCCCTCGGGTGCGCGGGCTGACCGATCCTGCACCTGGCCGGCGGCTCACGTCGCGGCCAGGCCGCTGGTCCTGCTGACATGACGAGCATCAACCTCTCGGGCGTCCTGGAGGCCGGTGACCCGGAGATCGTCTCGCTTCCCACCGAGTCCGGGTGGCGCACCCGGGACACCGGCGACCTGCGCGAGCACCTGCGCCACTACCTCCGCGACTACGGCATCACCCGGGTCGCCCACCTGACCGGCTTCGACCGCGTCGGGCTGCCCGTGTACATGGCCGTCAAGCCACAGGGCCGCTCCCTGTCCAGCGGCAGCGGCAAGGGCTCGACCAACGACGCGGCGTGGGTGAGCGCGGTGATGGAGTGCGCCGAGCAGGCCGTGTGGGAGAACGTCGTCCACGAGGAGGTCGTCGCCAGCGAACGGTCCCTGCGCCGCCTCGGTGTCGCCGCCGTCGAGGCGGGCCGGCTGCCCACGGTGATCGGAGCGGACTACCGTCCCGACTGGCCCATCGCCTGGGTGGAGGGGTGGGACATCGTCCAGGGCGCACCCGTCTGGGTGCCCCGAGACCTGGTGCAGGTGTCGCAGGACTCCACCAACAGCACCGTCACCGGCCTCCGGCCGTTCGTGGTGGGATCCAACGGGCTGGCGAGTGGCGCCCACGTGGTGGAGGCGGTCCTCTCCGGCCTGCAGGAGGTCATCGAGCGTGACGGGCTCGCCGTGTCCGCGATCCGCGGCCCGGTGCCGGAGCTCTCCCCGTGGGACCAGTTGACCGCGACCGCACCTTCGGTCGCGGAGCGTGTCGAGCGGAGCGGTCTGCGCCTGCAGGTGCACGACTGCACCACCGAGATCGGGGTGCCGACGGTGGCGGCGTACCTCCACGACGACGAGGGCGGCGCCGGCCTCTTCAAAGGCGCGGGGGCCGGGACGGATCTGGCGACCGCCTTGGTGCGGGCCGTCACCGAGGCCGCTCAGGCGCGGTGCCTCATCATCTCCGGTGCCCGTGACGACGTCTTCGAGTCGGCGCGCGACGCCGGAGTGGGCATGCACCGCCGGGCGGCCGACGATCCACTGCCCGAGCTCACCGGCGGCAGCAGCCCCGTCGTCGGCTCGATCGTCGGTGCGATCGAGTGGATGGTGGACCGGCTCACCGAGCACGGGTTCGACCGGGTCGTGGTGGTGCGGCACACGGGTCCGGGCGATCCGGTCCAGGTGGTTCGCGTGATCGTCCCCGGCCTCGAGGGCTACCCCTTCGCCCATGCGGCCCGGGGTGACCGGGCACGGGCCGTCGCGGCTGCCACGGCCGCCGCGGCCGCCGCGGTTCCCGGGGAGAGGACCGCGTGACCCGGGGCCCTGACGTCGTGTTCCTCGGCCCGACACTCGCGCACGAGGAAGCGCGGCAGCTCCTGCCCGACGCCGTGCTGCTCCCGCCGGCCGCGATGGGCGACGTGCTCGCCGCGTGCCACGAGCACCGGCCCCGGTCCATCAGCCTGGTCGACGGCTACTTCCTGTCTCGCATGTCGGTGTTCCACAAGGAGCTCCTCTACGCCATGAGCCAGGGGGTCTGGACGCTGGGGGCCGCGAGCATGGGCGCCCTGCGAGCCGCCGAGTGCGCGTCGTACGGGATGATCGGAATCGGGTCGATCTACGCCGCCCTCGCATCCGGAGAGCTCGAGGACGACGACGAGGTCGCCCTCACCCACGCCGACGGATCGGACGGCTTCCGGCCGCTCTCCGACGCCATGGTCACGATCCGCGCGACCCTCGCCGCGGCCCGGACCTCCGGCCTGATCGACACCGACGAGCACGACCAGCTCGTGGACGTGCAGAAGCAGCGCTGGTTCCCGGACCGGCGGCTGGCGGCGGTCACGACCGACGCCACCACGCTCGGCATCACGCCCGCCCGTGCCGCCGCCCTGACCTCCTGGCTCCGCGACCACGTCGTCGACCCGAAGCGCGCCGACGCCCTCGAGCTGCTGCGCCGCGTGCGCACCCTGCCCGACGGCCCGATCCCCGAGGCGGACCGGCCCACGGTCGTCATGTCCGGGGCGTTCTCCGCGACGCTCGCCCGCGACCAGCGGGTCAGCACCGCGGAGGGCTGGCCGGTCACCTTCGACCGGATGCGCAGGCACGCGGTGCTGCACGACGACGACTACGACGAGGTGATGCTCGCCGCCCGGCTGCGGCGCGCCGTCACCGAGCTGTCCCTGCTCGTCGGTGGACCTCCCACTCCGGAGGAGCGCGCCGCCGGCTGGGCCCGCCTCGCGGCACTGCTGGGCGTCGAGGAGGAAGAGCTCGACGAGCGGCTGCACGCCCTCGACATGGACGACCGCGCCATCGCAGACATGACGGCCGCGCACGCGCACGAGCTGCGCCTGGCACGCAGCTGGCTGGGCAGGCGCAGCCACGGCATGATCACCGCCGACTTCGTCGACGAGCTGCGTCTCCGAGGGCGCTACGACGACACCAAGCAACGGACGGCGACGGAGCACGAGGTCGCGGCGGACGTCGTCTTCGACCCCCCACCCAGCCCGGACACCGTGCTGCGCACCTTCGCGGCGCTCTACGGCGCGACCGCGTCGCCAGGCATCACCGAGCTCGTCGTCCGGGAGGAGCTCGGCTCGGTCGCGGAGCTGCTGGTGACGATGGAGACGTCGATCAGGTGCAGCCACGCGCTGCTCGGCACCGGCCTCCGGCAGGCTCCGACGACCGTCGGTCCGGTGCCCGGCGTAGCCGGTGACCCGATCACGGAGGTTGTGACGGACGAGCCCATGATGGCCCGGGGCCGGTAGCCCGCCATGCTCGACCTGCCTCTCCTGTGGGGCGACGAGCCGGCGCCCGATCCGGGGCCGCTGGCCTGGTGGGAGCTGCGGCCCGGCATCGAGGTCGGCCTCGGGCTTCCCTCGCTCGGACGGGTGCGGGTCGGACGGGACCGGATCGAGGTCACGGCCCCGGACGCCGGGGCCCGGGTCGCCACGTGGGCGCGACTGGGCGACTGGGCGGTGGCACAGTGGGCCGGCGCCAACGGCCACTGGACCGCGCGAGGCTCGGTGGTGGTGGTCGGCGGGCATGCGTACGCGATCACCGGACCTCCGGGCGCCGGGGCCTCCGTCCTCGCGCTTGCCCTGGCGGCGCGCGGGTGGCCGGTGCTCAGCGACGGAGTCGTCGTGGTGGACGGGCGCGGACGAGCCCTCGCGGGTCAGCCCGGCGTCACCGTGGACGCCGGTGCCGGGCGCGGCGTACCCGAGCATCGGCGCCGCGACCTGCACACCGGCGTTCCGCGGGTGCGGATCGAGACCCGGTGGCATGACGACGCCCCGCTCGCCGGCATCGTGGTGCTGACCCTGAGCCAGCGGGTCGACGGGTTGACCCTCGACTCGATGGACGACCAACCGGAGACCGCGGCCCAGGTGCTGCGGGCGCTGACCATCCGCGCGGAGCTGCTCGAGCGTGACGCCCGGCTGCCGGACGTCCCGTGCTGGCGCCTCCGCCGGCCGGTGACGCTCACCCCGTCCTGCCTTCCCGATGCCATGGGGACGCTGCTCGCCGCCGGGCTGGCGGGCCGACGGTGACGGGCACCGTGTGGCTCGCCTCCTATCCCAAGTCGGGCAACACCTGGGTGCGCCTGCTGCTGGCGTCGGCCGAGCAGGGTGAGGACTTCGACTGGGGACGCCCCGGCGGCCCGACCGACGAGGTGGTCCGGGAGCTGGGTCTGCCGCTGTCCAGCGCCAGCCCGGAGGAGGCCGCGGCGCTGGTGCGCCTGTCCTGGGTGCTCGCCCAACGGGACCGCGGCGTACCGCTGCGCCGCAAGACGCACCGGCCCTGGGGGCCGGCGGCCGACGGCTACCCGTGGGGTGGGCCGGCGGACGTGCTCGGCACGCGCGTGATCCACATCGTGCGCGACCCGCGGTCGGTGGCGGTCAGCTGGGCACACCACCGCGGTTGCACCCAGGACGAGTCGGTCGAGGACCTCGCGACGGTGAGCCCCGGCGTCCTCCCCTGGAGCGCCCACGAGGCGGCGGGCTGGCCGCAGCTCGGGTGGTCCGATCACGCCGCGTCGTGGCTCGACCAGACCGACCTCCCCGTCCTGACGGTGCGCTACGAGGACCTGCACGCCGACCCGGAAGGGACGCTGGTCGCCATGGCCGCGTTCGCCGGCCTCTCCCCGACCGTCGAGGACGTGCGCGCGTCGGTCGCTCGGTGCGCCTTCCCGGTCCTCGCCCTGCGGGAGGCCTTCGAGGGGTTCGCCGAGGTCGCCCATCGCGACCAGCTGTTCTTCCGGCGCGGCCAGGTGGACTCGTGGACCACCGAGCTGCGGCCGGACCTCGCCGACGCGATCGTCGAGACCCACGGGGCCCTCATGCGGCGCCTGGGCTATCTCGACGGGCCGGAGACCTAGGCTGACCTGGTGCGTCGACTGACCTCCTCGATCCTGCTGGTGACCGCGCTGACGATGGGGCTGCTGGCACCGCCCGCGCAGGCGGTGCCGGCCCGCCGCATCGACTACACCAGCTGGGACGCACCGGCCGACCTGCGCGCCGGCACCCTCGCGGGGCTCCGCGTCGCGGGCGGACGGCTGGCGCTCGACACCGACACCGCGACGGGTCGCTGGACGTCACCCTGGGCTACTCCCGGGTTCGCCCTCACCCGGCTGATCGCGTCCTGGTCGGCGCGCACCCCCGGCAAGAGCCGCATCGCCGTCGAGGTCCGCGGACGGTCGGGGTCCACGACCTCCAGCTGGGACACGCTCGCGGTGTGGGCGGCCGGCGACAGCGCGGTGCGCCGTACGACCGACTCCGGCCAGGCCGACGACCTCGGCTCGGTCAACGTCGACACGTGGGTGGTGCCCGGAGGGGTGACCTCCTACCAGCTGCGGGTGACGCTCGCGCGGCCCGCTGGACAGGCCGCCGGCCCGACGCTCGACTCCGTCGGCGCGATGTCGTCGCTGCTGCCCGACGTCACCGACGTGCCGACCTCCCGACCCGGGGTGGCGCGCGGGGTCGTGCTCGACGTGCCGAGCTACTCCCAGATGGTGCACCGCGGCGACTTCGCGCAGTACGGCGGTGGCGGGGAGGCGTGGTGCTCCCCCACGTCGACGTCGATGGTGCTCGGCTACTACGACGCGCTGCCCCCGGCCTCGGCGTACTCCTGGGTGCCGGCGGGCCACGTCGACCCCTGGGTCGACTACGCAGCGCGGATGACCTACGACTACGACTACGCGGGCACCGGCAACTGGCCGTTCAACACCGCCTACGCGGCCTCGCTCGCCGGGCACGCGTTCGTGACCCGGTTGCGCTCGCTGCGCGAGGCGGAGCGGTTCATCGCCGCCGGCATCCCGCTGGTGGCCTCGATCGCGTTCGGGCCCGGAGAGCTGGACGGCGCTCCGATCTCCTCGACCGCCGGCCACCTGCTGGTGATCGTCGGCTTCACCGACTCCGGTGACGTGGTGGTCAACGACCCGGCGGCGAGCACCCGTGCCGGCGTGCGCCGCACCTACGACCGCGGCCAGTTCGAGGACGCCTGGATCCCCACGTCCGGCGGCACCGTCTACGTGATCACCGACGCCGACCACCCGCTGCCTGCCGGGAGCCCCGGCAACTGGTAGCCCCCGACGCAGAGCTGCCGGCCGGGCCCTGCGGCCCGACCGGCAGTCGTGGTGCTCGAGCAGTCGCTCAGCTACGGCGGATCCGCAGCGCCGCGACACCGATCAGTCCGACACCCGCGAGCAGCAGCAGTGCCGGGGTCCGGTCGGGAGCGTCCTGCGCCGGGGCGGCACTGGCGGGGGCCGCCGCGAGGACGGCCGGCGTACCCGCAGAGCCCGCAGCGCTCGCCGAGCCCGCATAGCCCGCGTCGACCGTCGTCGGCACCAGGTCGATGCTCGTCGAGGAGTCTTCGGGCGCCGCGTCCGCCGAGGACGCCGTGTGGACGTGGATGTGGCTCGGGCTCACGGCGGGCACGACGCAGTCACCGGGCTGCGTCGGCGACTGCGTGGTCGTCGTGTGCGTGACCGGCTGTCCGGGGACCCAGGTGTTGGTGGCGTCGTCGTACACGAACGGCGTCGTGGTCGCGACGGTCGTCGTCACCACCGCGGAGGAGTCGCAGTCCACCTGGCTGGTGGAGTGCGACTCGTGGGCGGCCGGCGGCTGCGCCGGCATCGTCAGGCACCCGTGGGCGACCTGCTCCTGCGCCGACCAGGGGGTGAACACCACGTTCGCGATGGTCGCCGTCGTGTCGGTCACGAGGTCCCAGGTGTTCGTCGCCGCGTCGAAGGCGTACGTGTCGGTGTACTGCTCCTCATAGGCCAGCGCACCCGCGCCGTACGTCGTGCCGCCGAACGCCACCGCGCAGCCCTCGAGCGCCTTCGCGTCGGCGCGCGTCACGTCCGGTGGCGGCGTGCAGGCCGTGCCCACCGGCTGGCCGCCGGGCAGGTCGGCGCAGACGTCGACCGGCGTGCCACACGGGCCGACGCTGCCGGCCTGCTGGCCGTGGTAGCTGCCGTCCGCGGCCTCGACGTAGGCGGACCAGGCGGTCGTGGCGCCGCCCTGCGGCACCGGGAAGGTCTGGTCGAACGACGCCCCGAAGGTGCCGCTCTGCGTGACCCCGCCGATGGTCACCGCCCAGCGGTTGGCCAGGTTGCCGTCGTACGCCGTGGCGCCGACGCGCACGCCGTTGCAGTCCGCGCTGATGGCCGGCGTGTGCGCCGAGGCAGGTGACATGGCGAACAGGCTCGCGCCCGCGCCGACGATGGTCGCGGCGATGACCGCGACGGTTCTCATGATCGATCTCATGACTGGTTCCCCCCAGTTGTATTCAGATGTCCTGCCTGTCCCGGGATGGGCGGCAGTGCGGCCAGGGGGTACCCGCGCCGGAGCCGCCGACCCGGCGGTCTAGACGTGTCACACCTGACGGCATGACCGGGGTCGGATCGGAGATGCTCGCGCGCGCCCCGGGAGCCGGCCTCAGCCCTGCTCGGGCTCCCGGGCGGTCACGCCGATCGTGTGCCACCCGGTGGCACCGTCGGGGACCACGTCGTGGACCTCGCCGGTCTGCACGAGGCCGTCGGCGTCGGTGGCTCGCACCGTCACGGTGTGCTCGCCGACGGGTACGTCGATGCTCGCCACCCACTGCACCCACGTGTCGGTGCTCGGTACGGCGGCCAGCTGCGCGGGTTGCCACTCGCCGCCGTCGACCGCGACCTCCACGCGGGCGATGCCGGTGTGCTGGGCCCAGGCGACCCCCGCGATCCGGGCGCCCCCGGCGTCGATGTCACCGCCGTCGCGGGGCACGTCGATGCGCGAGGAGATCTTGACCGGGCCGAGCTCGGACCAGCCCTTCTGTGTCCAGTAGGCCTCGATGTCGGCGAAGCGGGTGACCTCCAGGTCGACCACCCACTTGCACGCCGAGACGTAGCCGTAGAGGCCGGGCACCACCGTGCGCACGGGGAAGCCGTGCTCGATCGGCAGCGGGCGGCCGTTCATCGCGACCGCGAGCATCGCGTCCCGGTCGTCGGTGAGGACGCTGAGCGGCGTACCGCAGGTCCAGCCGTCCTCGGACGTCTGCAGCACGGCGTCCGCGTCGCCGTGCACGCCGGCGGCGCGCAGCAGCCCCGCGATCCGCACCCCGCTCCACCAGGCGTTGCCGATCAGGTCGCCACCGACCTCGTTGGACACGCAGTTGAGCGTGATCCAGGCCTCGGTGAGCTGGTGGTCGATCAGGTCCTGATAGGTCAGCACGATCTCGCGATCGACCATCCCGTGGATGCGCAGCTCCCAGTCGGAGGGCTCGATCGCCGGGACCACGAACGCCGTGTCGATCCGGTAGAAGTCGTCGGACGAGGTCGTCCAGGGGGTCATGCCCGGGACGTCGACCCGCGAGCCCCGCGGCGCGACCGGCGAGGTCACCCCCGGCAGCCGCAGCAGCCGCCGGCTCTCCTCCACGTGGCGGCGTCCGCTGCCGATGACGCGGCCGGCGACGCCGACCACCACTCCGGCGGCGGCGATCGAGCCGGCACGCAGCAGGAACGTACGCCGCGTGTGGTCGGGGTGCGCCGGGTCGGACACGTGCACCGGCGCCGCGGCCACAGCAGGCTCGCGGCGGCGCAACGGCTCCGTCAGCAGCGACAGGCAGACCAGCCAGGTCACGAGTCCCGCGGCGACGGGCAGCGCGTCGAGGGTGGTGGCGCCGCGCCGACTCCACACCGCCACCCCGCCGACCAGCGCGAGCACGGCGTACACGATCACGGCGAGCCACCACGTGCGCCGCGCCAGCTGGCCGGTCCAGGCGAACAGGGCGGCGCTGAGCACGAGGATCACCGCCAGCAGGAACGACTTGTCGTCGCGGCCCAGGAACTTGATCGCGCCCTCGACCACCGGACCCGGGGTCAGCCGGATGACCAGGTCGGCCACCGCGACGAGCGGGGACTCGCGGATCGTCAGCACCATCGCCGAGCTGTAGCTCACCGCCACGCCCGCGAAGCCCGCGACCAGGCCGGCGGCCGGCCACGCTCGCGAGGTGCTCACCGGGCGATTGTTGCGCACCCTCCGGCATGATCCTCCTGTGGAGCAATCGCCCAGGATCGGCATCGGCACCGACGTCCACCGGCTCGTCGACGATGTCCCGATGCACCTCGCCGGTCTGCACTGGCCCGAGGAGCCCCAGGGGCTCGAGGGTCACTCGGACGCCGACGTCGCGGCGCACGCCGCCTGCGACGCGCTGCTCTCGGCCTCGGGCCTGGGCGACCTGGGCACGAACTTCGGTACGTCGGAGCCCGCGTGGGCGGGTGCGTCCGGTGCGGCTCTGCTCGCCGAGACCGCGAAGCGGGTGCGGGCCGCGGGCTTCACGATCGGCAACGTCGCGGTCCAGGTGATCGGCAACCGGCCGCGGCTGGGCGCACGCCGCGCGGAGGCCGAGGCAGCGCTGAGCGCGGCCGTCGGCGCCCCGGTCTCGGTCTCGGCCACCACCACCGACGGGCTGGGGCTGACCGGCCGCGGTGAGGGCGTCGCCGCGATCGCCACCGCGCTGGTCCTCGAGCAGCGCTGACCGGGGCGCTAGGCGGCTGCGTCCTTGCGGTGCCCCACCAGCACCACTCCCTCGACGACCCGGACGTCGTACGCCGGGACCGACACGTGGTCGTCGTCGAGGCACCTGCCGCTGCGCAGGTCGAACGCGTGCTTGTGGGTGGGCGAGGCCACGAACGGCACCCCACCTCGCACCCCGACGATCCCGCGGGCCATCACCGAGGCCTTCGCGAACGGGTCGTGGTTGCCCAGGGCGTAGACCTCGTCGTCCTGGGTGCGGAAGATCGCGATCGCCTGGCCGTGCACCAGCGCCGTGGCCCCGCGCTCGACCTCGAGCTCGGCGACCCGGCACACGGGCTGCCACTCCTCGGTGCCGCGGCTCCGCGGCTCCGGCTGGCTCATCGGGGTCATCGAGGTCCCTTCCTGGTCCGTCGAACCTAGGACCGGGGTGTTGAGCCGCTGTTTCGGCGTGTAACAGCCGTGAAAACCCTCGCGGCGCGCGATCCGGGCCGAGCCCTACACTGCGCGGGTGCCCGCCGCCGTCGTGATCCTCGCCGCGGGCTCCGGCACGCGGGTGGGCGCGGACACCAACAAGGTGCTGCTGCCACTCGGCGACCGGCCGTTGCTCGCGTGGTCGGTGCTGGACGCGCTCGCCCTCCCCGACGTACGCCGGGTGCTGGTGGTGGTCCGGCCGGGCGAGGGCGACGTGGTCGCGGCAGCCCTGGCCCCCCACCTCGGCACCGGCGAGATCGGGATCGTCGAGGGCGGCGCGACGCGGCACGGCTCGGAGGCCAACGCGCTGCGGGCCCTCGCCCCCGAGGTCGAGAGCGGTGCGATCGACGTGATCGCGATCCACGACGGTGCGCGACCGCTCGCGGGCCGTGCGCTGTTCACGGCCACCATCGACGCGGCCCGAGACCACGGCGGCGCGATCCCGGTGGTGCCCCTGCGCGGGCTCCTCGCCCTGGACGGGCGGGCCCTGCCCGAGCTCGACGGCGTGCAGACACCGCAGGCCTTCCGGGCACGCGAGCTGCTCGCGGCGTACGCCGGCGCGGACACCGACGGGTTCGACGGCACCGACACCGCCGCCTGCTGGAGCCGCTACACCGACCTGCCGGTGATGGCCGTGGGCAGCAGCCCGCGCAACCTCAAGGTCACGTTCCCGGAGGACCTGGAGCTGGCCGACCGCCTGCGGTGAGTGCCTCCAGCACCCGTACGTCGTCCTCCGAGCCGACCCGCCGCGCGGCCGGTGGGGCCTCGACCAGCTCGACGGGGAACCGCCCACGCAGCGCGGCGACGAGCTCGACGAGGTCGTGGGAGGGCAGGTCGTCCAGCGCCGCGACGACGGCGGGTGGCAGCACCACGGGTGAGGCGACCGAGACCACTGAGTCGCGGTCGACGGTCTCGCCGACCATGCCGTCCGCAACGACCTTGACGGTGTCGGTGACCGGTCTGGTGCCGACCACCACGCAGGCGTGATCGACCGCCCGGGCCACGCACGCGGCGATGAACTCAGGCGGGCTCATCGGGCAGAGCGGGTCGTGCACGACGAACGGCTCGCCGGCGCCGGCGATCGACTCCCACGGCGTACCGTCGTCGACCGGCAGCACTCCGGCCTCGCCGAGCGCCCAGGCGGCGCAGGCCACCAGCGCCTCGCCGTGGATCAGCGTGAACGGCAGCGAGCCACGGCCGTCGACGAGCACCGTGCCGAGCGCGGGCGTCGGGTCGTCGGGGACGTCGTACGAATCGTGGGTCATGACGCCCCCAACGTATGACGTCTCGGCCCGGAACACGACGAGGCCCCCGGGTGGAACACCCGGGGGCCTCGATGCGTCAGTGGTGGAGCGTCAGGAAGCGAGCACCTCGTCGAGGAGGGCCTCGGCCTTGTCCTCGTTGGTGTGCTCGGCCAGCGCGAGCTCCGAGACGAGGATCTGGCGAGCCTTGGCCAGCATCCGCTTCTCACCGGCGGACAGGCCGCGGTCACGCTCGCGGCGCCACAGGTCACGCACGACCTCGGCGACCTTCATGACGTCGCCGCTGTGCAGCTTCTCCAGGTTGGCCTTGTAGCGACGCGACCAGTTGGTCGGCTCCTCGACGTGCGCAGCACGGAGGACGTCGAACACACGGTCGAGGCCCTCCTTGTCGACGACGTCGCGGACCCCGACGAGATCGAGGTTGCAGGCGGGCACACGGACCACCAGGTCCTGCTGGGCGACGATACGGAGTACGAGGTACTGCCGGTCCTCTCCCTTGATCTTCCGCATCTCGATGTCCTCGATGACTGCGGCTCCGTGATTCGGGTAAACAACCGTTTCGCCGACGGTGAAAGTCATATGTCAGGTACCCCTTCCTAGGCCCCTATCTTAACACGGGCTGAGAAAGGTCTCCGAGTCGTTTGCGCAGGTCAGGGGCACAATCGGGGGTTGACAGACGGCTTTTGGTGTGATGGCAGGGCCACCCAGGACCCGGCCAGGACCCGGCCGGGACCCACCCAGGACAGCGAATGTCCGCCGCCGGGCGACCTCTGACCGATACTGCGGGGTATGTCGCCGACCCTCCGTCACCGCGTGCGCCGCGGGGCCGCCCCGACCGCCGAGGCTGCACCCGTAGCGGAGCCGGCACCCGAGCCGGCACCCGAGCCGGCACCCGCACGGCGGGCCGAACGCCGCCGTACGGTCGCGCACAGCCTGCCGGTGCTCCTGCTGCGCTCGGCGCACCCACGGCAGGCACTCCTGACGGCGGCCGGGCTCGCGATGGCCGCCGCGCTGAGCGGCCGGCCGGGGCGCGAGGTCGGTCTCGTGCTCGCGACGGTGCTCGTCGGCCAGGCGGTGCTGGGCTGGCACAACGACCTCGTCGACCGGCCGCGTGATGAACGGCGGGCGCCGAGCGGCAAGCCGGTCGGGGACGGCCTGCTCGACCCGGGGACGGGTTGGTTCGCGCTGATCTGCGCCGTGCTGCTGCTGGTGCCGCTGGCGATCTCCAACGGAGTGACGGCCGGCAGCGTCTATCTCGCCACGGTCGCGGTCGGCCTGGTCGGCAACGTGGTGCTGCGCCGGGGCTGGCTCTCCTGGGTGCCCTGGGCGGTGGCGTACGCCGGCTACCCGGCGTTCCTCTCCTACGGCGGCTGGGGCGGTGGGGCCGCGGGTGACCCGCCGCAGCCGGCGATGGTGGCGCTCGCGGCCGCGCTGGGCGTCGGGGTGCACGTGCTGTGCGCGCTGCCGGGGCTGGTGGCCGACCACGAGGACGGTCACCGCCACGTGGCGCTGCGCATCGCCCTGAAGATCGGGGCCACCCGGCTGCTGGTGCTCGCGCTGGGCTGGACGGTGCTCACCGTCGCGGGCCTCCTGGTCGTCGGGAACAGCGTCGGCCTGACCCGCTGAGGCCGCCGAGCCCACAGGCTGAGCACACCGACTGGGGCGTGGTCCGAGCCCCCGGCGCGACCGCTAGGCTGTGCCACGCACCCCGCCGTAGACCCGTGAAGGCCTAGAAGATGCAGCTTCGCCCCTCTGCCCGACTGCTCTCCTCCGTCGGTGCTCTCCTGATTGCCGCGACCCTGACCTCGTGCGGGTTCGACTACGCGACCGACCGGGTCTACACCCCGACCGCCGGCATCAACGCCCGGGACGCGAAGGTCGACGTGCTCAACGCCGTCGTCGTCGCCGACCACGAGGGTGAGGGCGCGTTCGTGGCGTCGTTCGCCAACAACCTCAGCGACCAGGCCGTGAGCGT
Organism: Nocardia sp. 149-1B; assembly: GCF_057747975.1. Lineage (NCBI taxonomy): Bacteria > Bacillati > Actinomycetota > Actinomycetes > Mycobacteriales > Nocardiaceae > Nocardia > Nocardia sp. 149-1B. The sequence continues at coordinate 512,500 of NZ_CM173233.1, read as the reverse complement.
CGAGTCGCTGGCCGGTGGCGACGGGACGACCCTCACCGCCGACGGCTTCAGCCCGATCGAGGTGCCCGCCGGGCAGCTGGTCAACCTGGCGACCGAGGGCCCGATCACGCTGAAGGGCGACTTCGGCCCGGGCTCGGTCGTGTCGGTGACCATCGGCCTCGACGACGGCGAGACCGTCGACATGTCGGTCCCCGTCGTACCCCCCTGCAACGAGTTCGAGGGCCTCGCCCCCACCCAGTCCGCCGGCTCCTCGAGCGACGCGTACAACTGCGACGCCGAGCCCCCGGTCACCTCAGAACACTGATCCAGACACAGCCAAGGAGAACTTCACATGACCCACACGCTCATCCTGCTCCGCCACGGTGAGAGCGAGTGGAATGCGAAGAACCTCTTCACGGGCTGGGTCGACGTCAACCTCACCGACAAGGGCCGCGCGGAGGCGGTCCACGGTGGTGAGCTGATGCGCGAGGCCGGCGTGCTCCCCGACGTGGTGCACACCTCGGTCCAGCGCCGCGCGATCAACACCGCGTGCCTGGCCCTCGACGCCGCCGACCGCCACTGGATCCCGGTGCGCCGGTCCTGGCGCCTCAACGAGCGCCACTACGGCGCGCTCCAGGGCAAGAACAAGAAGGAGACGCTCGAGGCCTACGGCGAGGAGCAGTTCATGCTCTGGCGCCGCTCCTTCGACGTCCCGCCGCCGCCGATCGAGGAGGACAGCAAGTTCTCGCAGTTCGGGCTGCCGCAGTACGCCGGCCTCGGTGACGAGATGCCGCACACCGAGTGCCTCAAGGACGTCATCGCCCGGTTCCTGCCGTACTGGCAGTCCGACATCATCCCCGACCTCCAGGCCGGTCACACCGTGCTGATCGCCGCCCACGGCAACAGCCTCCGGGCGCTGGTCAAGCACCTCGACGGGATCAGCGACGAGGACATCGCCGGCCTGAACATCCCCACCGGCATGCCGCTCGTCTACGAGCTCGACGACGACTTCCGCCCCACCGGCCCCAGCCGCTACCTCGACCCCGAGGCTGCCGCGGCAGCCGCCGCCGCGGTGGCCAACCAGGGCCGCTAGAACGACGTCGAAGGGCCCCGGATCCAACGGATCCGGGGCCCTTCGACATTCACCTCAGGTGCTCAGGTGCTCGGGTGCCGCGGAGTGAGCTCCCAGGGCTTCCGCAGGCGAAGCCTGCTAGGCGGAAGCCCGAGGATTCTCGCCGGTGACGACGAACACGACACGGTTGGCGACCGAGACGGCGTGGTCGGCGATCCGCTCGTAGTAGCGGCCCAGCAACGCGATGTCGACGGCCGCCTCGACCCCGTGGCTCCAGTCCGCGGAGAGCATGTCGGCGAACGTGCTGCGCCGCAGCTTGTCCATCTCCTCGTCCTCACGAACCAGCGCGAGCGCCTCGTCGACGTCACGGTCGGTGATGATCTTCGAGACCCGGCGGACCATGTCCTCGGCCACGTGGGCCATCCGCTCGATCGTCGGCGAGACGTCGGCGGGTACGGCGAGGTGGGGCACCCGGAGCCGCGCGATCTTGGCGACGTGCACCGACAGGTCGCCCATCCGCTCCAGCTCGCTGACCATCCGCAGCGCGGCGACGACCGTGCGCAGGTCGCTGGCGACCGGCTGCTGCAGGGAGAGCAGCAGGAACGCGGAGTCCTCGACCCGCTCGCGGGCCCGGTCGATCTCGGCGTCGGCGCTGATCACACCCTCGGCGATCGTGGCGTCGCCTGAGAGCAGCGCCTCGGTCGCCAGGCGGACGGCGGTCTCGACGTTCTCGCAGATGCTCGCCAGGTCGGCGAACATGCCGTCGAGCTGTTCGTGGAAGGCCTCTCGCATGCGACCAGCCTAGGTGGACCAGGTGACCGGCTGGGGCCGGTACGTGAACGAGGGGTGAATATCGCGAAGCCGCGGCTCCGTGGGGCGAACTCACGGTGAAATGGCTCGTACGATTCAGGGGTGGATGCGACGACGCAGGCGTTCCTCGCCGCGCTCATCGGAGCCGTCGTCGCCGGCGGCGCGGTGCTGGCGTGGAGCCTCAGCGACCGTCAGCAGCACCACAACCAGCCGATCGAGGAGCCGGTGGTCCCCGTGGGGGTCGCCGCGGTGCTCTCGGTCCTGCGCAGCAGCGCGGTCGTCGTCGACGACGCCGACGTCGTCTTGAAGGCCTCCGCGCCGGCGTACGCGATGGGCCTGGTGCGCGGCACCTCGCTGCTGTCCACCGACCTCGCCGACCTCGTGCACCAGGTCCGGCGCGACGGCCAGATCCGTGAGACCGAGCTCCTGATGAGCCGGCCCGGGTTGCCCGCGCGCCACGTCACCGCCCGAGTCGCGCCACTCGGCTCCCGGATGGTGCTGGCCCTGGTGGAGGACCGCACCCGCGAGCGGCGCGTCGAGGCCGTACGCCGCGACTTCGTCGCGAACGTCAGCCACGAGCTCAAGACGCCCGTCGGGGCGATCCGGCTGCTGGCCGAGGCCGTCCACGACGCCGCCGAGGACCCCGAGGCGATCAAGCGCTTCTCGCAGCGGATGCTCACCGAGAGCGACCGGCTCTCCCGCCTGGTGCAGCAGGTCATCGAGCTCTCGCGCCTGCAGGGCGACGAGCCGCTCGAGCAGCCGATGCCGGTCGACCTCGACGAGGTCATCAGGATCGCCGTCGACACCAGCGCGATCGACGCCGACTCCAAGCGGATCTCGATCGTCACGGGCGGCACCCCCCAGCTGCAGGTCTTCGGCAGCGAGGAGCAGGTCACCGCCGCGGTCGCCAACCTGGTGGCCAACGCGGTGTCGTACTCCGACTGCGACGCCACGGTGCTGGTGTCGACCAAGGCCGACGACGACATGATCGAGATCTCGGTCGTCGACCAGGGCATCGGCATCCCCGCCGGCGAGATCGACCGGATCTTCGAGCGCTTCTACCGCGTCGACCCGGCGCGGCACCGGTCCACCGGCGGCACCGGCCTCGGGCTGTCGATCGTCAAGCACGTCGCGGCCACCCACGGCGGTGAGGTCCGCGTGTGGTCCGTTGAGGGCCAGGGGTCTACGTTCACCCTGACCCTCCCCCGTTACTTCTCGGCCCGTTCGACCAACTGGAACCAGGAGGCAGGTCGTTGACCCGCGTACTCGTCGTCGAGGATGAAGAGAGCTACAGCGATGCTCTCGCGTACATGCTGCGCAAGGAGGGCTACGAGGTCGCGATCGCCGCGAACGGCAACGACGCCCTCACCGAGTTCGACCGCAACGGCGCGGACATCGTGCTGCTCGACCTGATGCTGCCCGGCCTGCCCGGCACCGAGGTGTGCCGCCAGATCCGGCAGACCTCCAGCGTCCCGGTGATCATGGTGAGCGCCAAGGACGACGAGGTCGACAAGGTCGTCGGCCTCGAGCTCGGTGCCGACGACTACGTCACCAAGCCGTACTCGCCCCGCGAGCTCGTCGCCCGCATCCGGGCCGTGCTGCGGCGCGGCCAGGAGCCCGACCTCGCGCCCCCGACCCTCGAGGCCGGCCCGGTGCGGATGGACGTCGAGCGGCACGTGGTGACCGTCGACGGCCAGGCCCAGCGGCTGCCGCTCAAGGAGTTCGAGCTCCTGGAGATGTTCCTGCGCAACCCCGGCCGCGTGCTCACCCGCGGCCAGCTGATCGACCGGGTCTGGGGCTCCGACTACGTCGGCGACACCAAGACCCTCGACGTGCACGTCAAGCGGCTGCGCGCCAAGATCGAGCCCGACCCGGGCGAGCCGAAGTACCTCGTCACCGTCCGCGGACTGGGCTACAAGCTCGACGTCTGATCGCGCAGCGATCAGACGTCGCGCGAGCCGACGGCCCAGCGACGCGCGAGGAACGAGCGCGGCGGGTGTGGGCCGGCGGATCGAGCAGGACCGCCGCTGAGGCACGAAGCGGCGACGGACGTGCGAGATCTGACGTCGCGCGCGCCGACGGCCCAGCGACGCGCGAGGAACGAGCGCGGCGGGTGTGGGCCGGCGGATCGAGCAGGACCGCCGCTGAGGCACGAAGCGGCGACGGACGTGTCGAGATCTGACGTCTGATCGCGCAGCGATCACACGTCGCGCGCGCCGGTAGCTCCCGGGGTGGAGGCCACGCCCCACCCATCGGGGACCGTCGGGGTGGACACGTCACGCCCCACCCATCGGGGACCGTCGGGGTGGACACGTCACCGCCCGCCGGGCCGGTCCCGGACCAGCGGTGGACGATCCACCTCGGGGCGGGCCGTCGGGGTGGACACGTCACCGCCCGCCGGGTCGGTCCCGGACCGGAGGTGGACGATCCACCTCGAGGCGGACCGTCGGGGTGGACACCTCACCGCCCGCCGGGTCGGTCCCGGGCCAGCGGTGGACGATCCACCTCGGGGCGGGCCGTCGGGGTGGACACGTCACCGCCCGCCGGGTCGGTCCCGGGCCGGCGGTGGATGATCGACCTCGAGGACGCACACGCCTCACCCCAGGAGCGGGTACGCCGGCTCCGCGGACGGCAGCCGGCCGGTGGCGCGCAGGATCGCCTCGGCGTCGTCGGGTCCCTCGGGCAGCGGGCCACCGTACAGGCCCTCGAGCACCCGGCGGGTGTGGGCGAGCGCGGCGTCCGGCGGGGCGCCGGGGACCTCCAGCGTGAGGTCGAGCAGGTGCACGGTGGCCTCCACGACCAGGGTCGAGGCCAGGTCGGCGACGCTGATCACGTGGCCCTGGGTCTCGACCCGCTGCTCGGGCGCGGCGGACGACACCGCCCGCACGACGGCGCCCGACGTGGACCGCCACCAGTCGACGAGCCCGGCGGGGTCCTCGAACGCCGCCGCCGCGCGCACCACGAACGCCGCGTGCGCGGCACCACCGTCGCCTTCTGAGGGCCGCCACGGGTGCCAGTACGTCACCTCGTCCACGTCGGCCGGGGCCGACGTCGGCGAGGCCAGCGCGATCAGCGCGCGCTGGGCGTCGAGCAGCTGGTGGTAGAGCAGCTCCCGCAGGTCCCACGCCGCCGCGCGCGTCGGGCGCCGGAAGCCACTCTCGTCGACGTCCGAGACCGCCGACGTGATCGCGCCGTACACCTCACCGAGCAGTGTCATGGGGCCGATGGTCTCGCGATCAGCAGCTCGCCTGCGGCACGCTCGACCCCAGCGGGATGCACTGGGTGGTCCGGACGGGGGTGCCCCGGGACTTGATCCGCCACGAGTCGACGCGGGTGTCGTAGCCGGGTACGGCGAGGGTCACGGTGAGCGTCCGTCCGGGCTTGAGCTGCTTGGCCGCCGAGCCCAGCAGGGTCATCAGGTCGACCGGCTTGGTCAGGCTGCCGTGCGTGGTCACCGGATCGAAGCAGCCGGCGCCGCCACAGGAGACCGTGACCAGGCCGCGGTAGTCGATGGTCGAGCCGTGCGCGGCGGCGTACTCCGGCAGCGTCTGGAACGGCACCTTGCCCACGGTCAGACCGGTCAGCCGCGGCGCGTGGCCCTTCCGCGGCGTCCAGGTGGGCTTGACCTTGGTCGGGACGGTCGTGGCCTGCTGGTTGAGGCCCCACGGCGGGTTCGCGTTCACGATGCGGCCGTCGGCGCAGTTCACGTGCACGTCGGGCCAGCTGGAGCCGGCCCCGTGCGCCGTCAGCGTGTAGGCGCCCGGCGGCAGCTCGGTCCACGCGACCCCGCCGTCCTTGGACGTCTCGGTCACGGACTTGTCGGGGATCACGTTCTCGTTGAAGTACGTCTGCGTGCCGGCCTGCGGGGAGATCGACGCGGTCACGCCCGCGACCCCGTGCGCTCCCCAGCTGATGAAGTCCTGGTAGCTCACCCCGCGGACCTGCTTTGTGCTCACCGTGCTGACGACCACGCACTGCGCGGGATAGCCCGCGTCGTTCTTGTCGATCCCGAGCACCAGCGCGAGCAGGCCCATCACCTGCAGGGTCGGCGTCTGGAAGTTGACGTTGACCAGGTCCTGGCCGTCGGTGGTGAAGGTCTGCAGGTAGATCGTGCCGTAGCCGTCCTTGGTGATGTACGGCGTCACCTGGGCGCCGTCGGGGACGTCAAGGGTGTAGGTACCGTCGTCGGCGACCGTGGTGGTGAGCGACGGGTCCTCCAGGACGTGCACGACCGCGCCGCCCAACAGGTTCTTCACGGTGTTGAACTCGTACGCCGTGCCGCTGATCGTCACCGTCCCCTCGTCGGCGGTCGCTGTCGAGGTGCCGACGAACGGCATCATGGCCATCCCGAGAGCGAGTGCGGTGAGCGCCGCAGCGCGAGGACGTGACATGGATCGGGACCCTAGTGGCGTGGCGGTGGTGCGTGGCCGGATATCGCAGATTCCCGTCGGAAAACCGCGTGTCCGATGTCGGCGGCCGTCCCTAGGCTGATCCGGTGACGAGCACGACGACACCGACCGCCCCCGCCGCGACCCCGGGGGCCGGCGCGCCCGCGCCCTGGCTACCGGTGACGGCCGTGGCCGTCACGCTGGTCTTCTGGGCCTCGGCGTTCGTCGCGATCCGTCACCTCGGACATGACTTCTCCCCCGGCGCGCTCTCCCTGGGCCGGCTGCTGGTCGGTGCGCTCTGCCTGGGCGTCGTGGCGCTCAGTCGCGGGCTCCCCCGGCCGACCGGCCGGGAGTGGGCCTCGATCGTCGCGATCGGCGTGCTGTGGTTCGGGGTCTACAACGTCGCCCTCAACGAGGGCGAGCACCGCATCGACGCCGGCACGGCCGCGATGCTGATCCAGGTCTCCCCGGTGCTGATCGCGTTCCTGGCCGCGGCGTTCCTCAGCGAGCGGTTCACGCTCTACCTCGGCGTCGGCCTGGCGCTCGCGTTCGGCGGCGTCGGCCTGATCAGCCTCGCGAGCTCCGAGGGCGGCGGCAACGACGTCGTCGGCGTGCTGCTGTGCCTGTTGGCCGCCGTCGTCTACTCCATCAGCCTGATCCTGCAGAAGCCGCTGGTCGCCCGGCTGCCCGCGATCCACGTCACCTGGCTGGCATGCACCGTCGGGGCGATCGCCTGCCTGCCGTTCCTCGGCCAGCTCATCGACGAGGCCGGCGACGCGCCCACCTCCTCGCTGCTGTGGGTGGCCTACCTCGGCGCGTTCCCGACCGCGATCGCGTTCACCACCTACGCGTTCGCCCTGCGCCACATGTCCGCGAGCAGCCTGGGCGTCACGACCTACCTGGTCCCGCCGATCACGATCGTGATGGGCCTGGTGTTCCTCGACGAGACGCCGGCCGCGATGGCGTACGTCGGCGGGGCGCTCGCGCTGGTGGGCGTGGCGGTCGCGCGACGCAAGCCGCGCACGATCGCTGAGGAGGTCTCACCGCCGGCCTGACCGCCGGCCGGGCATCGAGATGCCCCCGATCGGGAACGACCGGCCATGAGCTCCTCCACGCAGGGCCCGGTGGCGCGCTACACGGCGCTGGCGCGGCTGCTGGTCCGGCACCGGCGTACCGACCTCCTGACGGGGCTGGGGTTCGACGGGTTCCCCCGCGACGACGACGCACCCGAGGGCGACGAGGAGCTCGCGGAGCGGTTCGCCGCCGACCTGGAGGAGCTCGGGCCGACGTTCATCAAGCTCGGCCAGCTCCTCTCCACCCGGTTCGACCTCCTGCCCCCGGCGTACACCACGGCGCTGAGCCGGCTCCAGGACGACGCGGAGCCGGTCGACTTCGAGACCGTGCGGGAGGTGGTGGAGGCCGAGCTGGGCGGCGACGTGAAGGACCTGTTCGGCTCCTTCGACCGGGAGCCGGTCGGGGCGGCGTCGCTGGGCCAGGTGCACTTCGCGACGCTGCGCAACGGGCGGGAGGTCGCGGTCAAGGTGCAGCGGCCGGGCATCCGCGACCAGGCGCGTGAGGACATGGAGACGCTCGCCCGGCTGGCCGGGCTCGCGGACCGGCACACCGACGTCGGACGGCACTTCGGGTTCGAGCGGTTGCTGGCGCAGTTCCGGCGCTCGCTCAGCGGCGAGCTGGACTACCGCCGCGAGGCGCGCAACCTGCAGCGCTTCCACGAGCTCACCGCGGAGTACGACCTGCTCCTGGTCCCGGCGCCTGTGCCGGAGCTCTCCACCTCGCGCGTGCTGACGATGGACCGCGTCGACGGCCGCAAGGTGACCGACGTGGGGCCGTTGGGGCTGCTCGACCTCGACGCCCGGCCGATGGTGGAGCAGCTGTTCAACTGCTACCTCGACGCGATGCTGCGGCACGGCTTCCTGCACGCGGACCCTCACCCGGGCAACGTGTTGATCACCGACGACGGACGGCTCGCGCTGCTCGACCTCGGCATGGTGACCTCGATCGCGCCGCGGCTGCGCGACCAGGTCATCAAGCTGCTGGTGGCGCTCGGGGACGGTGACGGCGACGAGGCGGCTGCCGTGCTCGCGGGGCTCGGGCACCCGCTGCCGGACTTCGACGCGGCGGCGTTCCGCTCCGACGTGGGCCACCTGGTCTCCGAGGCGACCAGCGCCGGACCCGACGTACAGGCCGGCTCGACGCTGGTACAGCTGAGCCAGGTCTCGGGCCGGCACGGGCTGCGTCCCCCGGCCGAGATGTCGATGGTCGGCAAGGCGCTGCTGAACCTCGACCACACGACGCTGCACCTCGACCCCGACTTCGACCCCGCGGCCGCGGTGCGCGACAGCCTGGCGACCCTGCTGCGCAGCGGACTCTCGATCAGCGCAGCCGGGGTGATGAGCGCGGCCCTGGAGGCCAAGGAGTTCACCGCGAACCTGCCGCGACGCGGCAACCGCATCCTCGACGCGCTCGCCGAGGGCGAGCTGAGCATCCGGGTGCACGCCATCGACGAGGAGCGGCTGCACACCGTGCTGCACCGGGTCGCGAACCGGCTCACGCTGGGCATCGTGATCGCCGCGACCGTGCTGGGCGCTGCCCTGATGATGCGGGTGCAGACCGACCACCGGGTGCTCGGCTATCCCACGGTCGCGATGGCGTTCTTCGTGTTCGCCGTGCTCGGCGGTGTCGCGCTCGCCGTGTGGGTGCTGCTCACCGACCGGCGGGTGGCCCGGGAGCGACGCCAGGACCCGGGCAGCTGATCCGACCACGTCGAGTCGTGAGTTCTGACGGTTGAGTCGGGACTTCCGACTCGACGTGTCACCGACGATCTCGCCGCCGGCACGAGCCTGCACAACCTGCCATGCTGAGCTGCATGGATGTCGTCGCGACCGTGCTGGTGGCCCTGGTCGCCGCGCTGCACCTGTACTTCCTGGTGCTCGAGATGGTCCTGTGGACCAAGCCCGCGGGTCGCCAGGCGTTCGGCCTGGAGGCCGAGTTCGCCGAGGCGACGAAGACGCTCGCGGCCAACCAGGGGCTCTACAACGGCTTCCTGGTCGCCGGCCTCGGCTGGGCGGCGATCGCGCAGCGACTGGACCTCGGGGTCTTCTTCCTCGCCTGCGTCATCGTCGCAGGAGTGTTCGGAGCGGTGACGGTCAGCATGCGGATCCTGCTGGTGCAGGCCGTTCCCGCGCTCCTCGCCCTGGTCGCGGTCCTGACCGCCTGGTGACGCCTGGCGTCGATCCGGGAGCTCCGTACGTCGAGTCGTGAGGTCTGGAGCTGTCCGCACCCCCGACTCGATCGTCAGAACCACCGACTCAACGATCAGTTGTCACGACTCGACGTGGGTGGGGGGATCGTCGTCGGACTCCAGCCAGCCGCGGAACGCCTCGAGGTTGTGGGTGGGCTCCCCGCGCAGCGTGCGCCACTCCCACTCCTTGCGGATCGAGGAGCCGAACCCGAGCTCGAGGATCGTGTTGAACGACTCGTCGGCGTAGGTGAGCACCGACCCGAGCAGCCGGTCCAGCTCCTCGGCGGTGACCGCGCTCAGCGGGAGCCGGCCGTCGAGGTAGATGTCGCCCAACCGGTCGAGCGCGAAGGAGACGCCGTACATCCGCAGGTTGCGCTGCAGCAGCCAGCGGTAGACGCCCTCGTGGTTCTCGTCGGGGTTGCGGCACACGAACGCGTGCACGCCGAGCGCGTGGGTGCCGACGTCGAGGCGTACGGCGGTCTGCAGCTTCTTCTCCCCGGGCAGCGAGAACGAGAAGACGCCCTCGGAGACCTCCTCGGCCTCGAGGTCGTTGGCCGCGAGGTAGTCGCGGACGGCCTGTCGGGGGTCCAGTCCGTCGCTTGGGCTCACACCGTCTCCCGGATCGCGACGCGGGCCCGCTCGTAGACCTCGAGCGTCTGCTTCGCGGTGTGCTCCCACGAGAACAGCTGGGCCTGCTCGAGGGCCCCCCGCGCCAGGCGGGCACGCAACGCGTCGTCCTCGACGACGCTGCGCAGGGCCCGCGCCCAGGCCCCCGGTTCGTGGCCGTCGACGAGCAGCCCGCTGCGGCCGTCGCGGACCACGGTCGTCAGCCCGCCCACCGCCGCGGCGACGACCGGGGTGCCGGTGGCCTGGGCCTCGGCGGCGACCAGCCCGAAGGACTCGTTGTACGACGGCACCGCCACCAGGGTCGCGGCCGCGCACCACCGCGCCAGCTCCTGCTGGGACACCGGGGGCACGAACCGGACCACGCCGTCGGGCCCGTCGAGCCCGAGCTCCCCGGCCAGCTGGGCCAGAGACTCGGGGTGGTCGAGGCCGCTGCCCGAGGGGCCGCCGACGATCGGGACGACCAGTCGTGACCGCAGGTGCGGGGCCTGGGCGAGCAGCTCGGCGACCGCCCGCAGCAGCACGTCGGGGGCCTTCAGCGGCTGGATCCGTCCGGCGAACAGCAGCACCGACGCGTCCACCGGCAGACCGAGACCGGTCCGCGCCGCGGCCTGGTCCGCGGGCCGGAACAGCTCCAGGTCGACACCGGGGTGGACGACCTCGACCCGGCCCGGGTCGGCGTCGTACAGGTTGATCAGCTGCTTGGCCTCGAGGTCGGTGTTGGCCACCAACATGTCGGCGGCCTCGACGACCTGCTCCTCACCGATGATCCGGGCGGCGGGCTCGGGGGTGTCGCCCTCGGCGAGGGCGTCGTTCTTGACCTTCGCCATCGTGTGCATCGAGTGCACCAGCGGCACGCCCCACCGGTCGCGAGCCAGGGCGCCGACCTGCCCGGAGAGCCAGTAGTGGGAGTGCACGACGTCGTAGTGCCCGACCGGCTGGGCGGCCTCGGCTCGCAGCACCTCGCGGGCGAACACACAGAGCTGACCGGGCAGCTCGGCCTTCGTGAGCCCCTCGAACGGGCCGGCGTGGATGTGCCGCACCGTGACGCCGTCAGAGGCCTCGACCACGGGGGCGAGGGACGAGCTGGTGGCGCGCGTGAAGATGTCGACCGCGATGCCCTGCGCGGCCAGCCGCTTGGACAGCTCGATCACGTAGACGTTCATCCCACCGGCGTCGCCGGTGCCGGGCTGGTCGAGGGGCGAGGTGTGCAGGCTGACCATCGCCACACGCCGGATCGGTTCCACAGCCACCTCTTGCTCGTCGGGTCCAACCGGGGTGAACACTCACCGGCCCGGTTTGATTCCCCTCAGCAGGTGCCCGGAGCGGTCACCGGGCATGCGAGCCGCGGTTGCGCCGCGCCGGAGGGGCCGAGTGGCTCGGCTCGACCGAGTCCGTACGACGGCCGCCACGTGCCAGCGCCACGAGCGACACGACCAGCATCAGCGCCCCGAAGACCGCGTCCACCGCCACCGCGTTGCCGCCGACGCGCACCATCTGGAGCACCGATCCCACGAGGATCGCGAAGCACACCGACACCAGCACTCGAAGCCAGGTCGCGCTGCGGCTCACCAGGCTGGCGCCGGCGCTCAGGACGGCGATCGTCAGCAGCGCCACCCCCGCCCAGGTGAGGGCGTCGACGAGCGCGCCGCCGGCGTCGACCCGGTCGGCGACGTACGCCGCCAGCCAGCACAGGCCCCCGAGCGCCCCGGCTACTGCAGCAGGCACACGCATGCCTGACCCCTTCCGACGACAGGCCAGTGTGCCATCGCGGCGGGATCGTCCACCACAATGGCCCGGTGACCAGTTCTCGCACCGCCGTCGTCACCGGAGCCAGCAGCGGCATCGGTGCCGCCACCGCCCGCCGCCTGGCCGCGGAGGGATTCCACGTGTTCTGCGCCGCCCGTCGACGCGACCGGATCGAGGCCCTCGCCGCCGAGATCGGGGGTACGCCGGTCGAGTGCGACGTGACCTCCCAGGCGTCCGTGGCCGCGCTTGCCGACGTGGTCGGCGAGCGCCTCGACGTACTCGTCAACAACGCCGGCGGCGCGTTCGGATCCGCCCCGGTCGCGGCGGCGGACACCGAGGACTGGCGCCACATGTACGAGGTCAACGTGATCGGCCTGATGCAGGTCACCCGCGCGCTGCTGCCCGCCCTGGTCGCCAGCGGCGCCGGAGCGATCCTCAACGTCGGCTCGACCGCGGGCCGGATCGCCTATGAGGGCGGCGGGGGCTACACCGCGGCCAAGCACGGCACCCAGGTCGTCACCGAGACGCTGCGGCTGGAGCTGTGGGACCAGCCGGTGCGCGTGATGGAGATCGCGCCCGGGATGGTCAAGACCGACGAGTTCGCGCTGGTGCGCTTCGGCGGTGACCAGGCCCGGGCCGACGCGGTGTACGCCGGCGTCGCCGAGCCGCTCAGCGCCGAGGACGTCGCCGACGCCATCGGCTGGATGGTCACCCGCCCGGCGCACGTCAACATCGACGAGCTGGTCATCAAGCCCCGCGCCCAGGCCGCCCAGCACAAGATCCACCGCCAGGGCTGAGCCCGCGTCTGGCGTGTCGCCTTCGACGCGACTCCGCGGTGTCCACAGGCCACAGCTCGGGGCAGTTCGGCTCCCTCTGCTCGATCCAGTCGTGACCTCCGGCATGCCGCCCCGAACCGCCCCGCCCGGTGGCCGCCTCAGCCCCCCACGAGCACCGGCCGCGCGGTCACCACCCGCAACGGCTCCGCCGCACCCGGGATCGTCACCGTTCCGTCCACATGCCGCCACCCACCGGCCCCGACCCGGAAGTCCGCCGCATACGTCGTGTCCACACTCACTGCCACCCGCCCCTTGGACACGTATCGGTGCGTGATCTCCAGATCCGGATACGCCGACCCCGCCGAGCTCGTCTGCTCCGAGGTCCCATCCCCATAACACCACACAAACGACTCCGGCCAGATCCGCAGCTGCACCCGCTGCCCCAACAGGTGCACCACCCGCGTGAACCCACCCTGCTCGGTGTAGAAGTTCGTCTCGAAGTTCACCAGGGTCCGCCCACCCGGCGGCTGCACCACCAACTCCGACGCCGGCAACGGAACCCGCCGAAACGCCGCCAACACCAACCCCGGCGTCACCACCGGCGGAGCCGCCACCGCATCCTCCGGACAGTTGCTGCGGAGGTCGAGCATGTTGCCATCTGGAGTCTGGAACCACGTGTAGACCATCACCGTGCCGTCGTCGCAGGTCGCCGGCTCCGCACAGGTTTCCAGGCCGCCAAGTTCACACTTCACCTGCTGGTGCCAGGAGCCCGGTATCTCCGCTGCCGGAGAGGAATCCGACGCAGATTGCGAACTGCCGTCCAGTGCCTCCTGACCAGAGACGGTGAAGGCCGTATCCGCCGGCGCGACTGGGTCCGCAGAGGCCACCGTTGAAGCGGCTGTCAGGGCAAGCAGAGCCGCGGCCGCAGTGGCCGGGAGCCGGATCACTTCTTGCTCCAATAGGTCATCGTCCAGCCGCCGTGCGCGGACCTGATGACAGCGCGCATGTGACTGCGACCGGCTGGGAAGACGCGATCATCCTTCGTCCCCGGGTAATCGACCACTTGTCGGGTCGTAGAGAGAGCGAACTCGACGATCGCCTCCGTACCGCCATTCTTGATGAACCCAACCTCGACGCCCGAGACCCGTCCCGTTCCGCCGGAGATCACCCCATGAGCCGTGAACACGTTCTTAAGGCCATCGATGCCACCCTGGCAGGCGACGCACTTCGATGACGAGATGTCCCTCAATCCCTCCACGTCCCCCGTCGCCTGGGCGTAGTTGACCATCTCCCAGTAGAACTTCACGAACGCCTCAGCTGAGGCCGCATCGGTGCCTTGCGCAGCGGCCGGCATCGTGGGCTCGACCGGGCCCGACACGGGAGTAGTCGACGGCGAGGTCGGCACCGACGGGGTGGGGTCGGCGAACTTGGGCTGGGGGTCACTGCCGGAGCACGCGCCGAGCGCGAGCACCGACGCGAGCACCGATGTGGTGAGGGCCGTCCGAGACCGGTTCACGGACACGATCATTCCCCGCGGACGACGGATGTGAAACCGGCGTACCGCCATCTGTGGAGAGTCTGACAGGATCGGCCCATGCAGACGATCGGACTCGTCGGCGGCATGAGCTGGGAGAGCAGCGCCGCCTACTACGAGGCACTCAACCAGGGCGTCGAGAAGCGGGTCGGCGGGCTGTCCTCGGCCAAGACCGTGCTGGCGTCGGTGGACTTCGCCGAGGTCACCGCCCTGCAGGAGCAGGAGCGCTGGGACGACGTCGCGGAGATCCTGGCCGGGGCCGCCCGCGGGGTGGAGGCGGCCGGGGCGGACTTCCTGGTGCTGTGCACGACGACGTTCCACCGGGTGGCCGACCAGGTGGCCGACGCCGTCGACATTCCGCTGCTGCACCTCGCCGACGTCGTCGCCGACGCGTGCAAGGCGGAGCGGCTGGACTCGGTCGGGTTCCTCGGGACGACGTTCGCGATGTCCCGGTCCTTCTTCACCGACCGGGTCGCCGCCCACGGGCTGGCCGTCCACGTCCCCGACCCGAAGCACCACGAGATGCTCAACCGGGTCATCTACGACGAGCTGGTGCACGGCAAGGTGCTCGACACCTCGCGGCGTGCGGTCGTCGAGCTCATCGACGAGCTGTGGGACGCCGGCGCGGGCGGGGTGATCCTCGGCTGCACCGAGCTCGAGCTGCTGGTGCACCAGGCCGACGCCGACATCCCGGTGTTCCCCTGCACCACGCTGCACGTGGCCGCCGCGCTCGACCGCGCCCTGGCCTGACGGAGGCGCGTCAGCGGCTCCGTCGTTGGTGGTCGAGCGAGCCGCGCGACTGAGGCACGAAGTCGCGACCGGCGTGTCGAGACCCATCGCCGCAGGGGATCACTGCTCCAGCACCAGCTCCACCAGCCGGGCGAGCTCGGGGGTGAGGTGCTGCTCGGGCACGTCGCCGCAGGAGCCACAGAGGTCGAACGAGTACACATAGCGGTCCGGGTGGGGGTCTCCGGAGCGCACCGCAGCCAGGTCGACCCGGTCGACGAGCGAGGCCACCTCGGGCACCCGTGGGTCGGCGCCGTCGAGATCGAGCTCGCCGGAGGCCCGCAGGCCCGCGAAGCCGCCGGTACGCCGCACCCTCACCCGCCGGGACCCGCCCGTGCCCTCCGCGGATCCCGGGCGACCAGCCGTCCCCGACACACCCACCTGGTCCCAGGCGGACCGCACGGCCTCGGCGTGGGCGCCGGCGGCCGCGACCGTCGCCGCGGCGAACCCCGCGAAGTCGGTGTCCGGCCCGACCGCCCCACCGGTGAGGGCGGCGTACCAGACCCGTCCCGCGCCGTCCCACGTCGAGCCGCCGATCGCCGTGGCGGCGAGCTGGAAGGCCCGGTTGGGGATGCCTGAGTTGAGGTGCACCCCACCGTTGTCGTCGGCGGTGTCGACGTAGTCGCTCATCTGGCCGACCTGCGGGTCGCGGCCCAGCGCGGGGTCGTCGTACGCCGTACCGGGCGCGGCCATGTCGCGCAGCGCCCGCGCGTGCACGCCGGGGACGAAGATCCCCTCCCCGATCAGCCAGTCGGCCTCGGCGGCGGTCTGGCCGAGCAGCCGCTGCTTGAGACAGGCCGCGAACACGTCGGACACCGACTCGTTCAGCGCCCCCGACTGCCCCTGGTAGCGCAGCCCCGCGGTGTGCTCGGTGACCGCGTGCGTGAGCTCGTGCCCGAGCACGTCCACCGGCCGGGTGAACCGCCCGAACACCTTCCCGTCGCCGTCGCCGAACACCAGCTGGGTGCCGTCCCAGAACGCGTTGTCGTAGTCACGGCCGTAGTGCACGGTGAGGCTGACCGGCGCACCCTCACCGTCGTACGACGACCGCCCGTAGACCTCCTCGAACAGCGCGAGCACCCCCGTGATGCCGGTGGCCGCCTCGTCGACCGCCGGGTCACCGGCCTCGGGCGCCCCGGCCGACCGGACCGCGCGGCCGGGCAGGGTCGTGGAGTTGCCCGCGGTGTGCACCGTCCACGGAGGACCGCCGGCCGGGAGGACCGATCGTCGCTCGCCGAGGGGGGTCGTGCGGGCGCTGCGGAGCTGCTCGTCGACGAGCAGGCTCTCGGGCGCGACCAGGCGCAGGAGGTACGGCGGCACGAAGCGGCACGTCATGCCCTCCAGGGTGTCACCCCGCGGTGCGGTCCACCAGCACGCTGTAGCCGAACACCATCGGGCTGGACCCGAACCGCACGAACACCGACGACATCGCCGAGACGCCCGGCGTGGACCGCAACGTCCAGGCGTAGGTGCACGACGGCGTCACCGGCATCGTCACCGAGGTGGTGAAGTCGAGGTCGTTGGAGATCGTCACGGTCGTGACGCCGCTAGGCGCAGCCACGCCGAGGAGCACGCCGGGGTCGGTGACCCGGGTCGCGCCCGCGTTGACCGTCACGCCGATCGCACCGAGGCAGGCACTCGCACCGCCCCCGCCGCCCCCACCGCCGGCGACCGTGACCCCGGGCGAGGCCACGGCGCCCTTGCCGTAGCCGTTGGCGACGACCACGAGGCACCGCAGGCTGGCGCCCGCGTCGGCGGCGACCACGTCGTACGTCGCGCTCGCGGCGCCGGCCACGTCCTTGCCGTTGCGCTGCCACCGGTAGGTCGTCACCAGCTCCGGGATGCCCGACCAGGTGCCGGGGTCGCAGGTGAGGGTCTGGCCGGTGGCCGCCGTGCCGGTCACGACGGGCGCGGTGATGTTGGTGGGCGCATGCCCGGACGGGCCTGCGATGGAGGTCGCGGCCGAGACCGCCTGCGCGCTCCCCTGGGCGTTCGTCGCGACCACCGTGCAGGTCAGCGAGGCACCGACGTCCTCGGAGAGCACGGTGTACGCCGGCCAGGTGGCCAGCGCGATCGCGGTGCCGTTGCGCTTCCACACGTAGGCGTAGCCGAGCCCCGAGCCCGACCAGGCGCCCGGCAGGCAGGTGAGGACCTCGCCGGGGCTGGCCGCCCCGGAGACGATCGGCGCCACGAGGTTGGCCGGCCCGTCGGTGCTCACGCTCACCGGTGCCGAGGCCTGAGCGGCGTTGCCGGCGGCGTTGCTCGCGGTCACCAGGCAGGTCAGTGCGTGACCGGCGTCGGCGGCGACCACGGCGTACGTCGCTCCGACGGCGCCCGCGATCGCGATGCCGTCACGACGCCAGAGGTAGCTGTAGGCGTAGGGACTGCCCGCCCAGCTGCCGACGCCGCAGCCGAGTGTCTGGCCGACCACGGGGCTCCCGGTGATCGTGGGCAGCGACAGGTTCACCGGGCCGGAGCTGGGGGTTCCGGGGATCGAGACGGCCGCGGACGTCTGCTGCGAGCTGCCGGCCGCGTTGGAGGCGGTCACGGTGCACGACAGCGTCCGGCCGGTGTCGGCGGCACTCACGAGGTACGTCGCGCCCGTGGCTCCGGCGATCACGCCGCCGTCGCGCCGCCACTGGTAGGCGTAGCCGAACGGGTTGCCCGACCAGGTGCCCGCGCCACAGGTCAGGGTCTGGCCGACACCGAGCGTGCCGAGGACTGCCGGGGCGGTGAGGTTCACGGGCCCGGCGGCCCCGATGACGACGGCGGCCGAGGCCTGCTGGGCGCTGCCCGCACTGTTGCTCGCGGTCACCACGCAGGTCAGCGCCGACCCGCTGTCGGCAGCCGACACCAGGTACGTCGCGCCCGTGGCGCCGGAGATCAGGCCGCCGTCACGGCGCCACTGGTAGGCGTAGGTGGTGGCGGCGCCGCTGCCGCTGCCGAGCGGGCCTCCGCCGCCGCCGCCCGACCAGCTGCCGGTGCTGCAGGTCAGGGTCTGGCCGACGGCCGGCGTGCCGGAGACCACCGGAGGCGACAGGTTCGTCGGCGCGCCGCCCCCACCGGAACCGGCCACCGTCACCGGGTCGCTGTAGGCCCAGTCGCTCGTCCCCGCGTCGTTCGTGGCACGCACCCGGCAGCCGATCTGGGTGCCGGCGTCCGCCGTGGTCAGGAGGTACGACGAGCCGGTGGCTCCGCCGATGACGCCGCCGTTGCGCAGCCAGGCGCGCTCCCACGTCGACGGCGAGCCCGACCAGGACCCGGTCGAGCAGGTCAGCTGGGCGCCCACTTGGCCGGTCCCGCTGACCACGGGAGGGGAGGTGTTGGAGGGAGCGTCGCCGTCGCCGCCACCGTCGCCGCCACCGTTGCCGCCGGCCCCGGGCCGGACGTCCTTGGCCCAGTAGGTGTAGCCGCTGGTGTTCCACCGCTGCGCCCGGCCGTTGCCGGTGTCGGCGATGAACAGGTCACCGGAGAGCGAGCCGCCGTCCTGGTCGTGCTGGGCGAGCGCGGTCGGGTTGCTGAGCCGCCCGGCCTCACGGCCGGCCCGGGGCGGGTGCCCGAGCGTGCGGTAGAGCGAGAAGTCGTGGTTGGTGTCGGCCAGGTAGACCGCGTTGTTGGCCATGTCGGTCACGACCAGCTGGCCCCACTTGTCGACGGCGATGCCGCCGGGCTCGGGCCGGCTGCCGCCGCCGGGCCGCGGCAGCGTGAACGTCTGCGCCGGCTTGGAGGAGCTCCGCAGCGAGGAGGCCTTGTAGCCGAGGACCTGGCCGCGGTCGGGCACCGCGACGTACAACATCGCCGGCCGGCCGGCCTGCGCGACGCCGTAGGTGATGCCGCGCGGGAAGTCGGCGCCGGGCAGGTCGACGGTCGCCTCGAGGTCGCCGTTGCGGGCATAGACCGAGACGCTGTCGTCACACCGGTTGGCGACGTAGATGCGGCCGCTGTTGACGGTGATGCCGCCGTAGCGTTGCGGGGGCGCGCTCGCGTCGCACTCGCGCACCGGCTGGTGGTCGTAGTGGGCGATCAGCCGCCCGGCCGAGCTGAGCAGCGACATGCCGCTCTCGTAGTCGACCCAGATGTCGTCGCCCGCGGTGACGAAGACGCCGTCGACGGCCTCGTCCTGGTCGAGCGCGATGCCGGGCCTGGCCTTGCCGCTGACCGAGATCCGCTGCAGGACGCCGCCGGTCGCGAACCCGACGTACGACGTGCCGCTGGAGCTCACGCCGATCGCGGTCGGGCTGTCCGCGGTCGCGGCGTACGCCGTCTCGGCGGTCGCCAAGGACGCGGACCCGAGCCCCGCGACGATCATGGCCAGGCCGACGATGCGGCCCAGGGGGGCGTAGCCGCGCACACCCCGACCCTATGCGGGAGCGCGCTCGCGACGGCCCCTCGCCACGAGCGGACTGGACCGGCGGGCTAGTCCTGTCTCAGCCGGCGGGGGCGCGGTCGGGCGGGAACCCGCCGGTGGCGACCGGACCCCACGAGTCGACGCTGATCCGGATCAGCGACTTGCCCTGACGGCGCATGGCCTCGCGGTACTCCTCCCAGTCGGGGTGCTCGCCCGCGATGCAGCGGTAGTACTCGACCAGCCCGTCCTCCGCCTCCGGCGAGGGCATGTCGAGCACCTCCGCGGTGCCGTCGACCTGCACCCAGGCGTCGTCCCACTCATCGGAGAGCACCAGCACGGTGGCGGCCGGGTTGCGGCGCAGGTTCACGGCCTTGGCGCGGTCGGGGTACGTCGAGATCACCACGTGCCCGTCGGCGTCGACGCCCCCGGAGACCGGCGAGAGCTGCGGGCGCCCGTCCGCGCGGGTGGTGACGAGCACCAGGTGGTGGCGGGTGCGGACGAACTCCAGCAGCGCGTCGCGGCTGACGCGGTTGTTCGTGGCGATCTTGGGCATGGGGTCCACGGTAGCCGGGGCGCGAGTTTCGTCGGCCGGCCGACAAAGCTCGTGCTGGGACGACAAAGCTTCGTCGTCCAGGCTCGAGTTTCGTCCGCCGGCTGACGAAACTGGAAGAGGCCTGCCGGACGCCCAGATCGCCGATGTGGGCGGGTACGGCGGCCGCGACTAGACTCGACGAGGCCCTCCGTGGGCCCGCAAGCCTCAGCGCGGCCGCCGCGCTCCCCCATCGAACGGACGCCGTACCTCCATGTCTGACGCCAGCACCCGCACCGCCCGCACCGACCTCCGCAACGTGGCGATCGTCGCCCACGTCGACCACGGCAAGACCACGCTCGTCGACGCGATGCTCCGCCAGGGCGGCGCGTTCACCGCGCACCAGGCCGAGGGCGTGGCCGAGCGCGTGATGGACTCCGGTGACCTCGAGCGCGAGAAGGGCATCACGATCCTCGCGAAGAACACCGCGATCCACTACGCGGGCCCCGCGGGTGGCGGCAAGCCGATGACGATCAACATCATCGACACCCCCGGCCACGCCGACTTCGGTGGCGAGGTCGAGCGCGGGCTGTCGATGGTCGACGGCATCGTGCTGCTGGTCGACGCCTCGGAGGGCCCGCTGCCGCAGACCCGGTTCGTGCTGCGCAAGGCGCTGAACGCCGACATGCCGGTCGTGCTCGTCGTCAACAAGGTCGACCGTGGCGACGCCCGGATCTCCGAGGTGGTCGACGAGACCTACGAGCTGTTCATGGACCTGCTCGACGAGAGCCACGGCCAGGACGCGCTGGACTTCCCGGTCGTCTACGCCTCGGCAAAGGCCGGCCGGGCCTCGCTGACGATGCCGGAGAATGCCGGGCTCCCCGACTCCCCCGACCTCGAGCCGCTGTTCAAGACGATCCTCGAGACGATCCCGGCTCCGACGTACACCGAGGACGCGCCGCTGCAGGCGCACGTCACCAACCTGGACGCCTCGCCGTTCCTCGGCCGCCTCGCGCTCGTGCGGGTGCACGAGGGCACGCTGCGCAAGGGCCAGCAGGTCGCGTGGATGAAGCGCGACGGCACCGTCAAGAACGTCAAGATCACCGAGCTGCTCGTCACCGAGGGCCTCGAGCGCAAGGCCGGCGAGTCCGCCGGCCCGGGCGACATCGTCGCGATCGCGGGCATTCCGGAGATCACGATCGGCGAGACCCTGGCCGACGTCGACAACCCCGTCGCGCTGCCGCTCATCCACGTCGACGAGCCCGCGATCTCGATGACGATCGGCACCAACACCTCCCCGCTGGTCGGCAAGGGCGGCAAGGGCCACAAGGTCACCGCGCGCCTGGTCAAGGACCGCCTCGACGCCGAGCTGGTCGGCAACGTGTCCCTGCGGGTCCTCCCGACCGAGCGCCCCGACGCCTGGGAGGTCCAGGGCCGCGGCGAGCTGGCGCTGGCGATCCTGGTGGAGCAGATGCGCCGCGAGGGCTTCGAGCTCACCGTGGGCAAGCCGCAGGTGGTCACCCGGGAGATCAACGGCAAGGTCCACGAGCCCGTGGAGCGGCTGACGATCGACGCACCCGAGGAGTACCTCGGCACGATCACCGAGCTGCTCGCCTCGCGCAAGGGCCGCATGGAGCAGATGACCAACCACGGCACCGGCTGGGTCCGCATGGAGTTCCTGGTGCCCGCCCGCGGGCTGATCGGGTTCCGCACCGAGTTCCTCACCGACACCCGCGGCACCGGCATCGCCCACCACATCTCCGAGGGCTACGAGCCGTGGGCCGGCGAGATCAAGTCGCGCCAGAACGGCTCGCTGGTCGCGGACCGCCCGGGCGCGGCCACGGCGTACGCGATGACGAACCTGCAGGAGCGCGGCGTGATGTTCGTCGACCCCACCACCGAGGTCTACGAGGGCATGATCGTCGGGGAGAACTCCCGCGCCGACGACATGGACGTCAACATCACCAAGGAGAAGCAGCAGACCAACATCCGGTCCGCCACCTCCGACAACTTCGAGAAGCTGGTGCCGCCGCGCAAGCTCTCCCTCGAGCAGTGCCTGGAGTTCTGCCGCGAGGACGAGTGCGTCGAGGTCACCCCCGAGACCGTCCGCATCCGCAAGGTCGTGCTCGACCAGAACGACCGGGCTAAGACCGCGAGCCGAGCGCGTAAAGCCGCCAAGTGACCCCCCTCGTGGTCACCAGGCGGCCCGGAGCAAGCCTGGGGTCACTTGGCGGCTTTCTGCGAGGCGAGCGGTCGCGCGACGAAGGAGCGCCGACCGCGAGCCGGGCGCGCAAGGCGAGCAAGTAGCCCCAGCGGCCTGCGGGTCTTGTGCCGCAGGCCGGTTCATGCACCGTGCTCAGGCACACGACCCGATGGCGCCGAGCGCGGCGACCGGGCAGTAACATCGGCCCGCGTGACCACCACCCCGTCTTCAGCAGAGCGCACCAGCCACCCCACCTATGACCAGCTCGTCGACCTGCCGGTGTACGCCGAGCAGCCGGTGCCCGTGGCGTTCGAGGACGTCAACGGCCACCTGAACGTCCGCCACTACACCGGCATCGCGAGCGAGGGTCTCGACGAGTCGTTGGTGCCGCTGGGGATCCCGCAGAACTGGCCGGCCCAGGGGCACGCCTGCTTCTCGGCCGAGCACCACCTGACGTACCTCTCCGAGCTGCGCACCGGTGACCGGATGTCGTGCCGGGTGCGGCTGCTGGGGCGCTCCGAGCGGGCCGCGCACGTGCTGGTGTACCTCCTGGACGACACCCACCAGGAGGTCAGCTACGTGATGGAGGAGATCTTCCTCCACATCTCGATGGAGACCCGCCGCACCGCCCCGTGGCCCGAGGACGTGGCCGCCAACCTGGACGAGCGGATCGCCGAGGACGCGAAGCTGCCGTGGGCGCCGTCGGTCTCCGGGTGCCTGGCGCTGCGCTGACCGGACGCTGACCCAGCCCTGGGCCGGTGCTCGCCAGCCGCCGAGCCGGTTCAGCCGCCGACCAGCAGCCGCTCGCGCTGGGCGCTGAGCTCGGCGACCCGGGTGTCGAGGTCGCGCTGCTGGCCGGCCAGGCGGGTGCGGATCTCGTGCACCACCCCGGCGGCCTCGTCGGTGCGCCGGGCGGCCTCGGTGATCCGGTTCTTCACCGACCAGTCGGTGAAGATGTTGTCGAACCACACGTCGAACGCCTGGGTGAGGCCGTCGACCGACAGACCCCGCACCACGGCGGTCATGCCGACGTCGGCCAGCTCGACCGAGAGCCGGCGCAGCGCCTGGTCGGCCCCGTGCAGCAGCCGCTGGGCCTGGTCCATCCGGTCGTACTTGACCATGTCGGTGATCAGACCGCCGCCGAAGAACGTGTCGTACGTCGCCCAACTGCCGGCCGAGCCGAGCACCTCGCGTGCCTGCGCCAGCGCCGCGGCGGCGTGCTCCCCCGCGGCGACCGCCTCCCGCACCTCCTTCGCCTGGGCGGCGGTCGTGGCCAGGTCGCCGGCGATCCGGGCGAGCTCGTCGCCCGCGGTGCCGCCGACCTCGGTCAGCAGCCGCTCCTTCTCGGCCATCGCCCGCTCCCGCCGCGCGTGCACGTCACCCAGGGCGGCCAGCTCGGCCTCGGCCCGGCGTACCTCGTCGTGGGTGCTGACGAGCCACGCGTCCGCGCGGGCCGCGGTGTACTCCGCCGCCTGTCGCTCGGCCTCCTCGCGGTCGAGGTCGGTGTCGCGGCTGCCCTTGAGCGTGGCCCAGATGCGGGTGGGGCTGAACGACTCCAGCGCCCGCACGTCCTTCGTCTCGGTCGCGAGCTGCTCGTGGGCGCGCACCGCGGCCTCGCGAGCCGAGTCCTCCGAGGCCCGGGCCCGCTGCAGCCGGGCACTCACCCGCGCATGCTCGGCCACGGCCTCGAGGGCCGCCTCCAGCTCGTCGTGTACCTGCCTGGCCCGATCCTCGGTGGTCACCCAGCCACCTTAGGGTGGTCGCCGTGACGACCTCCGACGCTGCCCGCCTGCTCGAGCTCGTGCGGCACGCCGCCGAGGGGACGCCGTACGTCGTCCGCGAGACCGACGAGGGCTTCGACGTGGCCCTGAACCTCGACGCGAGGTGGTCCGGCACCCTGCGCAAGGAGGGGGTGCGCACGACCAGCATCCACCACGTGTCGTTCCCCGGGCCGGGGACCTACTCGGTGACCGACGACGTGCGGGAGATCGACTGGCAGGCCGGGATGGCCCGGGTCGCCGCCCGCGGCTCGCGGACGACCGGCCGGGTGCGCGAGAAGGGCTTCGAGAAGACCTACGTGTTCGACCGGCGCACCTTCCGGTTCCGCCAGGTCTCCGGCCAGAGCTTCGACACCGGCCAGGGACGCAGGCTCATCGACACCGCGGCGACCGAGCTGGGCCTGCGCGCGAAGCGCTCCCGCTCGGAGGTGGTGGGCATCGTGGTGGCCTCGGTCGCCGCACTCGGCGCGCTGGTCACGGTGGTCACGCTGCTCATCGGCGCGCTGCTGGGCTGGTTCTCCTAGCACCGGCGCTGCGAGGATCCCCCGCATGCTCCTCGACGTGCAGCTCGACGCCCGCCCCGACCTGGCCGCCGAGCGCGCCCGCGAGCTGGCGGGCACGGGAGTCGCGGGCCTGTTCACGTTCGAGGGCCCCCACGACGTGTTCCTTCCGCTCGCGGTGGCCGCGGGGGCGGTCGAGACCGACCTGATGACGAACGTCGCCATCGCGATCCCGCGCAGCCCGATGCACCTGGCGCACACGGCGTACGACCTGCAGCTGCTCTCGCGCGGGCGGTTCCGGCTCGGCCTGGGGTCGCAGATCCGCCCACACATCGAGCGCCGGTACGGCGCGACCTGGAGCCGGCCGGCGGCGCGGATGCGCGAGACGGTGCTGGCGGTCAAGGCGATCCTCGGCTCCTGGCAGGACGGGACGCCGCTGGACTTCCGCGGCGAGTTCACCCAGCACACGCTGATGCCGCCGACGTTCGTGCCCGGCCCCAACCCGTACGGCGTCCCGCCGGTGCTGCTCGGCGCGCTGGGGCCGGTGATGACCCGCACCGCCGCCGAGGTCGCGGACGGCCTGCTGGTGATGCCGTTCCACAGCCACCGGCACTTCCGCGAGCGGACCCTGCCCGCCGTCGACGCGGGCCTGTCCGCCGCCGGCCGCTCCCGGGAGGACCTGGCGATCCTGCCGCAGGCGATCGTCGCGATGGGCCGCACCGACGCCGAGCTGGCCGCCGCGACCGCCGGCGTGCGGGGGCTGCTGGCGTTCTACGGGTCGACACCGGCGTACCTGCCCGTGCTCGAGGTCGAGGGGTGGGCCGAGGTCCAGCCCGAGCTCAATCGGCTCTCCAAGCAGGGCGATTGGGCGGCGATGGTGGGCCTCGTCACCGACGAGATGCTGGAGACGCTCGCGGTCCGCGGCACTCCCGAGGAGTGCGCGGCCGAGGTCGGGCGCCGGTTCGGCGACGTCGCGGAGCGGGTGTGCTGCTACTTCCCCGGCTACGACGCGCCGCTGGACCAGGTCGCCGACCTCGCCTCCGCACTGGCCGGAGTCAGTGCCTGATCATCCGCACGATGCGGGCGTTGAAGACCACGAAGCGGACCAGCTGCGTCGGCAGCGAGCGCCGGCGGCGCAGGGTGCGCGCGGTCGGCAGCGGCGCCCCGCTGAGGTCCGCGACGGGCTGCGGCTCGGCGGTGGGGCCGATGGGGACGGTGGGCTCGGTCATCGCGGTCACTCCGGGATCAGCTGCCAGCCCGGGCGGGCCTTGGCCTTGTAGAGGAACAGGTGGTGGAGCATCAGCTTCACCCAGTGGCCGCTGAGGCCGATCTCGCCGCGCGTGCCCGACAGGTCGCGGCCGGTGGGGTAGCGGTCGAAGTCGGGGACGACGGGGTTCATCGTCATCGACGCGGCCGAGCCGTCGCGCACTCCGGCGCCGGCCGACGCCACGCAGGCGGCGCCCATCTCGGCCATCGACGCCTCGTGCGGTCGGGCGGTGGGCCCGTGCTTGACGCGGTCCGCGATCGTGAGCGCCACGGTCTTGCCCATCACGCCCGACGGCATGCCGGTACGCGGCGGTGACGGGGTGATCACCGTGCCGTTCGCACTCGTCCGGGGCTGGGAGATCTGGTGCGGCGGCGCGAAGGCGATGCCGACGGCGAAGAGGTTGTCGTAGCCCGGCGCCAGGTAGGTGCGGGGCCAGTCCGCGGCCCGCCACGCGGCGTACGGCTTGGGCGTGTAGTCGGCGTCGACCTTCATGAACCCGCTCGGCGCGAACAGCTCGCTGGTGATGTCGGCGCCGGTGCGGTCGAACGCCTGGAGCTGGACCCCTCCGAACGGGGGCAGCAGCATCGCGAAGTCGAACCCGAGCTGGTGGTGGAGCCCGTCGAGGGTCTCGTAGTGGACCACGCCGTCGGTGACCCGCTCGACGTGCGCGCCGAGGATGGCCTCGACGCCCCGCTCGCGGAACAGCGAGGCGGTCCAGAGCTCGCTGGTGGTCTGGAAGCCCTGCTCCTCGAACGTCATGCCGTCGACCCCGAAGTCGCCGAGCTGGGCCTCGTTGGAGAGGTAGACGAGCCGGGCGAGGTCGCGGACACCGGCCGCGCGCAGCTCGTGGTCGACGTTGAAGACGTACTCGAACGCGGCACCCTCACAGGTGCAGGTGCCGTGGCCCATGCCGACCACCAGGGTCTGGGGCTTCCCGGCGCGCAGCAGCTCGATCACGCCGGCCAGCCGCTCGGCGGCCTCGATCGCGTGGTCGGCCGTGCACACCGAGACCGTGTGGTGCTCGGGCCCGAGGCCCTCGGTCGCCTCGAACCGCAGCCGCGGGCCGGTGGCGTTGATCAGGTAGTCGTAGCGGATCCGCTGCTCTTCACCGGCGCTGCCCGGGGCGGTCGAGACGATGTCGACGGCACCCCGCGGGTCCTGGTCGTCGCCCTGCGGCCGGATGGCCACCGCCTTGGCCTGCCGGAACGCGATGCCCTTGCGCTGGTAGACCGGCGCCAGCGGAAACACGACATCCGCCTTGGCCATCTTGCCGACCCCGACCCAGATGTTGGAGGGGATCCAGTTCCAGTTGGAGTTCGGGGAGACCACCGTGACGGTGTGGGTCTTGCCGAGGTTGCGCCTTCCGAGCAACCGGGAGAGGTGCAGTGCTGCGGTGTGGCCGGAGATTCCGGCCCCCAGGATGACGACGTCCGCCATGGAGTCCCTGCCTTTCAGGCGCTCGTGAGCTGCGCACAAGATACCCTGGGGGGTATGTCTCGCCAAGCAAGCCAAGGCTTGCCGAACCCGGGAGCGACCCCTCAGGTGTGGGAGATCCGGCGCCGGTGCGCCGGCGAGTTCGCCTGGATCGCGATGCCGGCGAAGCCGACCACGAGCAGCAGGACCGTCGCCTTGGCGAGGTACTCGGGCAGGACGCCGGAGACCGCGAACGACAGGGCGTGCAGGATCAGCGCGAACGGGACCCAGCGCGGCGTCGTACCGGCCCGCAGCAGGGCGATGCCGAGCAGCAGCTCGCCCAAGTAGAGCCCGACGATCCAGGTGTAGAGGAACACCGCCAGGCCGGCCTCGTTGGCGATGTCGTCGATGTTCTGGTCGCGGATCGCGTCGGTGATCACCAGCGACCGGAAGAACGCCATCAGCATCGCGAAGCCGGCGGTGCCGATGAACCCGATCTCGAGCACGATCCCGCTGATCATGCCGAGCCTCCAGCCACGGTGCTCGAACATCGTGAGGATCGCCGGCAGCCCCAGGGTGAGGCAGATCGAGGCGATGAAGAGGATCACCGCCACGGTGAGCCACTGGCCACCCTGGTCCTGGACGATGCGCAGCGAGTCGGAGCCGTTGTCGGAGGTCGGGAGCAGGAAACCACCCAGGCCCAGGGCCAACGCCCCGGTCAGCAGCAGCGCGGCCGAGACCGGCACCCAGTCCATCCTCACGGCGACACCGTAGGACCTGGGGCCGCTCCCCACAGGCGAACGCCCGCGCCGGTCGCTTCCGATCAGGTCACGATCGCGGCGACCCGCTCCACCTGGCTGATCTCGGAGCTGGTGGGGATCAGCTGCACCTCGTCGGCGCCCAGGTCGGCGACCTGCTGGAGCACGTCGCGCAGCTGGGCCGGCGTGCCGGCGAAGCCGGCGGTGGGCGCGAGCGCGTCGACGTACGCGGTCGGGATCCAGTTCATGTAGTGGCGCAGGTGACGGTGGACCTGGTCACGCGCCGACCCGCTGCTGCCGGGGCCGTCGTCGAGCGCGAACCAGAACGACGTGGTCAACCGCGGCTCGGGCCGCCCGGCCTCGCGCCAGGCCTCGCGCGTCAACGTGAAGATCCGCTCCATCGCAGCGAGGTCGAGGTCGAGCGACATGCCGGCCAGCCCGTCGGCCCAGTGCGACGCGCTGCGGATCGTGCGGGGGCCGAGGGTGCCGACCAGCAGCTCGGGGCCACCGGTCTGCACCGGCGGCGGCCCGACGGGGCGTACGGCGTCCACGACCCGCTCGCCCGCCCAGACCTGCCGCATCGTCGCCACCCGGTCGGCCATCCCCGCCATCGTGCGGGACGCGAGGTCGGCGTCGGCCGCGCGGTAGTCCTCCTCGCGACCACCGACCCCCAGCCCCACCGTCAGGCGGCCACCACAGAGCCGGTCCCCCGTGGCCAGCGCCTTCGCGAGCGGAACGGTCGCGTGCAGCTGCGGCACCACCACGGTCGTCACCACGCGGGCCCGCGAGGTCCAGGCCGCGACCGCCCCGAGCAGGGTCAGCGCGTCGGGGTTGTCGAAGGCCATCCGCTCCCCGAAGCACACCGAGGAGAACGGGCCCTCGTCGATCGCGCGCGCCCAGGTCTCGAGGGTGCCGGTCTCGGCCCACAGGTCGGGCTCCATGACCGGCAGCGTCATCCCGACGTCCATCGGCCACTGCCTCTCTGCCGGAGGGATAGTCCCCGACGTCTGCGGGGCGGATCGGGTCCGGGGACCCCGCGAACGTCAGGGACTATCCCAGGTGAAGCACTAGCGGATCCGGAACGAGTGGTCGCTGATGTCGAAGAAGTAGTTGCCGACCGCCTCGATCTTCAGCCACGCGTGCCCGGTCTTGGTGCGGGGGAACCGCACCGTGGCCCGGCCGTCGTTGGCGGAGGTCCCGAGCACCTTGTTCCAGGTGCGGCCGTTGTCGGTCGACAGCACGAACCGGACCCGGGAGGCCATCCAGCGGGTGCCGTTGACCTCCCACCGGACGACGTGCTTGGTCCCGCCGTCGACGGCACCGCCCTTGCGGAACGAGGAGACGAGGAACGGTCCGGCGTTGCCGGCGACCCGAAGCGTCACGTCGTCGTGCCCCACGCCTCCGCCGCCCGCGACGCTGTCGCGCGCGGTGAGCCGGAAGTGCATCGCACCCGCGTGCTTGGCGTACGTCGCGGTCGGCAGGAACTCGGAGAAGCAGTTCACGATGCGCAGGGGCACGATCACGTACTTGTCCGGGTCGTTCGGCGGGGCCGCCGGGCACGCACCGGTGCGCGCGTTGGTGTTGCCCGCCAGGATCTGGGTCAGGTCGGGGAACGTCCGGGTCCGGGTGCCGGCCGTGGCGTGGTTCTCCCCAGGGGCCGGGCTCTGGGAGGCGTCCTCGTCCGAGACGTCGGCAGCCGTGCCGAACACCCGGAACAGGGGACCCCACGGCTTGACGTTGTCGACCAGGGCCGTGCCGTCGTGGCCGGCGGCGTCGTCGTTCTGCTCCCACAGGTAGGTCAGGTCGTCGCCGTCGGCGTCGGTCGCACTGCCGGTGAGGGTGAACGGCGTCCGCGCGGGGATCGTCTTGTCCGCGGGCGCCGAGACGACCGGGGCGTGGTTGGTGGTGGTGACCTGCTCGAAGCCCTGGTTGCCGGGGGTGCCGCCCTTGGCGGTCTCGCCGACGTGGGCGGTCGCGCCCACGGCGTCCACCACCAGCGCGTCCATGTCCCGGCGGTCGCTGCCGGTGGTGTACGGGTCGGCGTCGGACGCGAAGATCACCTCGAAGCCACCGTCACCGGCGGGGGTCAGCGCGGCGGGGTAGCCCGCGTCACCGGGATAGACGTAGCCGGCGTACGGGTCGTAGCCCCAGCCCGCGACCGTGACGTCCTCGCCGGTGAGGGTCTCCACGGCGTGCTCGATGTTGGCGGCGTTGTAGGCGGTCGGCCCGACACCTCCACGGATGAGCGTGAACGTCTGCGCCGCGCCGGGGTAGCCGATGGTGATCGAGTCGCTGCCGTCGAAGCCCTCGAGCGAGACGTCCTGCACCTCGACCGGGTCGGCGGCCGGCGTCCCGGTGTACGCCCCGATCTCGGTGATCGAGCGCTGGGAGAAGTACGGGTCGCTGTGCAGCTGCAGGTTGTCCTGGCGGCAGATGCCGGCGTACGCCATCACCGAGGAGCCCGACCCCGGCTCGACCCCGGTGGAGCCGTTGCGGTTGCCGCCCGAGCAGTTGTGCTGGGTGCCGTTGAAGGTGTGGTTGCCGCCGAACTGGTGGCCCATCTCGTGGGCGACGTAGTCGACCGCGTAGTAGTCGCCCACCGGCTGCGGGATGCCGGTGCAGCCCTGGCCCTTCTCGACGCTGCCGACGACACCGAGCCCGGCGATGCCGCCGCCGTCGGTGCCGAGCGCGATGTGGCCGATGTCGTAGTTGCTCGCGCCGATCAGCTGGCCGAGCACCGTCTGCGTGCGGACCAGCGTGCCGCCGTCACAGAAGGCGATCTGGCCCTGGACGTAGCCGTTGTCGACCGTGGAGTCGGGCGCGGGCACCGAGGCGAAGCAGGGGTTGGCGCCACACGGGCCGTTGGGGCCGGTCGCCTTCTCGTTGGTGTCGAAGTTCAGGGAGTCGGTGCCGTCGACGAGGATCATCTTGATCGCGAGGTCGTCGTTGTAGAGCTGGTTGACGCGGTTGAGCAGCGTCACCTTCGCGGCGGTGACGTTCTCGCTGCCGAAGTAGGCGGCGTACGTCGGGTCCGAGACCAGCGCGAGCCGAAAGACCCGCTGGGTGACGGTGCCACCGTCGGCCAGGGCCGCCTGCCGGCGGCTCGCGACGCGGTCGACGCCGGGCGCCTCGCGCTCGACGAACTGCTGCTCGGGCCGCGGCAGGCTGTCGCCGTAGTAGCTCAGGTGGGTCACGGTGCCGCGCCCCGTGGTGGCCGGGTCGACGTACCACGCGCGGCCGGTGCCGGAGCGCACGGAGGCGTGGAAGCCGAGCGGGGTGACGTCCATGACGACGCTCGTGCCGGGGTGGTCGAGCGAGACCCCGGCCCAGGTCGCGATCTCCGGGTGCGCGGCGGCGAGTCCGGGCTCCATCAGCTGGGTGCGCTGGACGGCGAACCGCTCGGTCCCACCCGTCGGGGTCGGCACCGGGAAGACGGTGGAGCCGCTCGATCCGACAGCCGGAGCGCTGCGGAGCGCCTTGCGCACCTGCGTCGTGTCGATGCGCACCGCGGTGTAGTGGTCCGGACGAACGTCGGCCCGCGGACCCGTGGGCGTGAAGTCCGCCAGCGTGCGGTACATCGTGTGGTCGTCAGCAGCCTCGGCCGACGTCCAGGCCAACGGCAGCACGGCGGCGGCCAGAGCCAGGGCGAAGAGCGCGGCGACGAACCGGAACGGTCGCGGCATGGAGTCTCCCTCGTCGAACCCGCGACCCGGAGTCAGGTGCGGTGCTCGCAGCCTAGGGGGCGACTCCGACGGGGCCTAGCACCACCTCGCGGGTCAGGTCAGCCAGCGGGCGAGCAGGGTGCCCTCGGCCTCGAGGAGCAGGTGCAGTCGCAGCGGTACGTCGACGGGTGGGCCCTGGGTGATCCGAGGGTGCTCACCGGCCACCAACCGCGGCACGACGGTCGTGCAGAGCTCGTCGGCGGCCCCGCTCGCGAGCAGGTCGCGCAGCAGGTGCGGCCCGCCCTCGGAGAGGACGTGACCCCAGCCGCGGTCGGCGAGCACCTGCTTGAGGAGCGGCAGGTCGACGCGGTGTGAACCGAGCACCAGCACGTTCTCGGCGCCGAGTCGCTCGCGCACGGGATCGAGGTCCTCGGCCGCGCCGCAGGTGGCGAGCAGGACCGAGCCCCGGGGCGCGTCGCGCAGCGTGTCGGGCACCTGGCCGCGGCGACTGACCACCACCAGTGGCTTGCCGGCCGGCCCGTAGCCCTCCGCCCGGACGGTCCCCGCACCGACGACGATCGCGTCGGCCATCGCGCGGAGCTGGTCGAAGACCTGCTTGTCGGCGGCGTTGTTGATCGACCCACTGGTGCCGCTCTCGCCGGTGGCGGCACCGTCGACCGTGCTGACCATGTTGACCCGCAGCCACGGCGTGCCAGGCACGGCGTAGAGCTCGGCCAGGTCGTCGGTGTCGGGTCCCACGAGGACTCTCATCGCCAGCGCCCCTCCCACCTCATCACCCAGTACTGCACGCCGAACGGGTCGTCGTCGTAGTCCACCCGGCAGGTCGCAGCGTCGAGCTCGACGTCCTCGGCCAGCCGGGCCAGGCTCTCGGTGTCGGCCCAGAGCTCGGCTGCGAGGTCGTGGTCGAGCCCGGACAGGTCGCCGGCGCGGAGCCGCTCCCCCAGCCGCCGGTCGAACTCCTCGGCCCGCGGATCGAGGTGGCCGGGCGCCTTCTCGGTGCGCTTGGCGCTGCCGTTCGCGACGACGAGCATCCCGGCGCGACGATCCAGGTCGAGCTCGACTCCGGCCTCCGCGGCGAGATGGCGGGCGATCCGGAGGCCCTGGAACGACCCATGGACACCGAACCCGTCACCCAGCCAGCGCACCGCCTCGGCGCACGCCGCCCGCAGCTCGGCGACCGGGTCGTCGAGGCCGGCGTACTCCGGCAGCAGCGCGAGCACGCCCGGCACCAGCACGACTCTCACTGCAGCCCCCGGATGGCGCGCTTGGGCGGCCGCCGGCCGGCGATGGTGGCGACCATGTCGACGGTCTGGCGGGTCTCGACGACCTCGTGCACGCGGTAGATGCGCGCCCCGGCGAGCGCGCAGATCGCGGTGGCGGCGAGGGTGCCGGTGAGGCGTTCACCGACGGGTACGTCGAGGGTCTCGCCGACGAAGTCCTTGTTGGACAGCGACACCAGCACCGGGTAGCCGGTGGCGACCATCTCGCCGAGGCGGCGGGTGACCTCGAGGGAGTGGAAGGTGTTCTTGCCGAAGTCGTGGGCTGGGTCGATGACCACTGACGCCGGGTGGACGCCGGCGGCGATCGCCCGCTCGGCGTAGGCGACGGTGTCGTGAATGGCGGCGGCCACCACGTCGTCGTACTCGATGCGGTAGGGGCGGGTGCGGGGAGTGACGCCGCCGGTGTGGGTGCAGATGATCGCGGCGCCTGCCTCGGCGGCCGCGTCCACGAGCTCGGGGTCGGCGCCACCCCAGGCGTCGTTGAGCACGTCGGCGCCCGCGGCGCAGACCGCGCGGCCCACCTCGGCGCGCCAGGTGTCGACCGAGATCACCAGCTCGGGGAACGCCTCGCGCACGCGGGCCACGAAGTCGACGACGCGTGCCTTCTCCTCGGCGGCGCCGATCTCGACCCCGGGCGCGGCCTTGATGCCGCCGATGTCGACGATCTCGGCGCCCTGGGCGGCGACCAGCGCGACCCGCTCGAACGCCTTGTCCTCGGCCCAGGTGGCGCCCTTGTCGTAGAACGAGTCGGGCGTGCGGTTGACGATCGCCATCATCAGCGTGGCCTCGTCGGTGAACGGGTGGCGGCCCAGCTGCAGTGTCATCCGACGCTCACCGCCGGCGGCCGCTCGTGGGTGCCCTCGCCGGTGCCGACCCGCGACAGCGCGGCGGCCAGGATCTGGGTCGACATGCCGGACAGGTCGCGCAGC
Source organism: Nocardia sp. 149-1B (assembly GCF_057747975.1). Lineage (NCBI taxonomy): Bacteria > Bacillati > Actinomycetota > Actinomycetes > Mycobacteriales > Nocardiaceae > Nocardia > Nocardia sp. 149-1B. Next base: position 478,832 of record NZ_CM173233.1, on the reverse strand, counting down.
GACTGGTGCCGGTGGGCGCGGGTGCCGAGGTCGACCTGCGCGATCGCGTCGAGCCCGCGGGTGCGCACGGTGTCGATCAGGGCGGCGAGCTCCACGGCGTACCCGCTCGGGACGTCGAGCTGCTCGAACAGCGTCCGGCGTACGGCCCACTCACCAGCCAGCGGCTGGTGCAGCCCGGCGAGCTCGGGGAACAGCAGCCGGATCAGGGGGCGGGCGACCAGCTCGGTGACTCGGCCGCCCTCGAACGGGACGGCCGCGTCGCCGGAGAGCATCGGTCGCTCGTAGAAGCCCTTGACCAGCGCGACCTCGGGGCGAGTCAGCAACGGGCCCAGCAGTCCGGGCACGAAGTGGGTGTCCCAGTCGAGCAGGTCGGCGTCCATGAACACCAGCACGTCGCCGGTGGTGACGAACAGCGACTTCCACATCGCCTCGCCCTTGCCGGGGACGCTGCCGAGGTCGGGCCGGATCTCGCCCGCGCGGTGCACCACAGCCCCCGCATCGGTGGCCACGTCGTAGGTGTCGTCGGTGGAGTCGGAGTCGATGACCACGATCTCGTCGAGCAGCGCGACGGTGTCCACCAGCGCCTCGCGCACCCGCGTGACGACGTCCCCGACCGTCGCGGCCTCGTTGCGGGCCGGCACCACGAGGCTCACCGTGTGGGCCGCCTTGGCGGCCATCAGGTCCTCGATGGTCCAGTCGTCCCAGTGGTGGGTGTTGCTCTCGCCCCAGGCCGACACGCGGTCGAGCGTAGCGAGCGACCCTGAACGTCGGCGATCCGTCACCATTCGGTCACGATGTGATGTTCAATCAGCCATGTCCACCTCACAGGGGTCACAGGGGGAGCCACGGCGGAGTCGCGGTCGTCCGCGCACGCCCGGGGCTGAGAAGCGCATCATCGACGCCGCCCTGGAGGAGTACGGCGAGCACGGCTGGTCCGGCTTCACCATGGACGGCGTCGCCCGCCGGGCCGGGGTCGGCAAGTCCACCGTCTACCTGCGCTGGCAGGACAAGGACGCGCTGCTGACCGACGCCGTCAGCAGCCACAGCGGCACCCTCGGTGACGTGGACACCGGGACGCTCCACGGTGACCTGCGCGCACTGGCGGTCAACCTGTTCCGCCACTACCGCGAGCCCGCCGGCTGGGCCGCGCTGCGCGTCGTCGTCGACACCGCCGGCGCCCCGCAGCGCCTGGGCGGGTTCGTGGAGGCGGTGACCGACGTCCAGGTCGGCTGGATCGAGCAGATCGCCGGCCGCGCGGCCGAGCGTGGCGAGCTCGCGGCCGGCCAACCCGCGATCACGATCGGGCAGTGCGTCTACGGGTCGGTGATCGTGCAGACCCTCACCCGCCGCCTCGAAGGTCAGTCGCTCACCGACGACGAGATCGACGCCCGCGCCACGGCCCTGGTCTCCCTGGTGCTGCAGGGCGCCGGCTCCTGAACGACCGTCACGCTCGGGGTCCCTCTCCACAGCCGCGCAACGACTCTGCTTCGCGATCGGGGTCTGCGGGCAGACCGACCCCATGGCTTGGACTTACATCATCGAGTGCGCCGACGGCACCTTCTACGTCGGCAGCACGATCGACCTCGATCGCCGCATCAGCCAGCACAACCTCGGGTTGGGTTCGACCTACACGAGACTGAAGCGCCGGCGGCCGGTGCGACTGGTCTGGGCCGCGTTCTATGACCGGGTCGAAGACGCGTACGACTTCGAGAAGCAGATCCAGGGCTGGGGACGCGCGAAACGCATCGCCCTGATCGAGGGCCGGCTCGACGACCTACCCGCCCTCTCCCGCGGCCGCTCCCGCCGGCACCGCGATCACCCTTGACCAAGCACCCCCACCCCGGCCGCCGGTGATCGAGCAGCGAAGGCCCCCGGGCCTGAGCGCCCGTCGAGATCCCCGCAGCCAACCCACCCACCACCACCCGTGCACTCACCGCCCTGCCAACCCCGCGGGGGTCTCGACGACGCTCGCTAGCGCTCGCTGCTCGACCAACCGCGCGGCGCCGTTGATCGAGCAGCGAAGGCCCCCCGGGCCTGAGCGCCCGTCGAGATCCCCGCAGCCAACCCACCCACGACGACCCGTGCACTCACCGCCCTGCCCTCCCCGCGGGGGTCTCGACGACGCTCGCTGGCGCTCGCTGCTCGACCTACGGTGCACCCAGGAAGCGGCGTACGGCGGCGGTGAGGGCCCGGGCATAGGTGGCACGGCCGGCGCGGGTGGTCATCCGGTGGGCGTCGCGGGGGTTGCGCATGTTGCCGAGCTCGACCATCACCGTGGGGATGTCGGAGAGGTTCAAGGTGCCGAGGTCGGAGCGGAAGTCCAGCCCGTCGCCGCCGGCGATGTAGTTGGCGACCGGCACCCCGCGGGCGCGCAGCGCGGCGCGGGTGTCGAGCGCGAGCCGCTTGGAGGAGCGGTAGATGTCGTGGGTCCACGGCCGCCGGTCGGTCGGGGCGATCACGTGGAAGCCGTGGGCGCCGGCGGCGTACGAGCCGTCACCGTGCAGGCTGATCTTGAGGTCGGCCGCGACCTGGTTGCCGGCGCGGCCGCGGTCGTCGACGCAGGGACCCCAGCGGTCCTGCCGGTTGGTGGTGCGGGTGAGGCGTACGTGAGCACCGAGCCGCTCGAGCCGGGCCTGCAGCAGCTGCGTCACCTGCCAGGCGAACGTCGCCTCCGGGTAGCCGCCGTTCGTCGCGGTGCCGGTGGTGTTGCACGGCTTGCGGAACCCACCCGCGGGCACGAGCCGGTTGATCTGGCGCGGGAAGTTGTGGTTGCCGAGCTGGTGTCCGGGGTCGAGCACCACCACGCGGCCCGCGAGCGGCCCGGCGGTCCGGGCGGACGCCTCGGGCATGTCCGCGCGCTCGGCGTACGCCGGCTCGGCGAGCGTCCCGAGCAGGAGCACCGCCACCAGCAGACCGACCAGCCGCATCACTCGTAACCCAGGATCTCCTGGCGCTTCGCACCCCACGCCAGCGCGGAGGCGATCGCGTCGTCGAGCGAGAGCTCGGTGCGCCAGTCGAGCAGCGAGCGGGAGCGGTCGACGTTGGCGAACGCGCCCACGGCGTCACCCGGACGCGGCGGCGCCTCGGTGATCGGCACCTCGGACCCGAAGACCGTCTCGAAGGAGCGGACCAGCTCGCGCACGGTCACCCCCGACCCGGTGCCGACGTTGATGACCACGCTGGACGCGCCGGCCTCCTCGATCACCTGGTCGAAGCGCTCGACGGCGCGCACGTGGGCGCGGGCGAGGTCCCAGACGTGGATGTAGTCGCGGATGCCCGTCCCGTCGCGGGTGGGGTGCTCGGTGCCGGTGATCGTGAAGGAGTCCTTCTGGCCGCGCGCGGCCATCACCAGCTGGCCCAGGACGTGCGAGGGCTCCTTGGCGTAGATGCCGGACTCGAGGTCGGGGTCGGAGCCGATCGGGTTGAAGTAGCGCAGGATGATCGCGCGCAGGTCGGTCGCGGCCGACATGTCCTGGAGGATCTCCTCCATCATCCGCTTGGTCCGGGCGTACGGCGAGGTCGGCTCGAGCCGGTCGCCCTCGGAGACCTCGAAGTCGTCCTTGAGCGCATAGATCGACGCCGAGGACGAGAACAGCACCCGGCCCTTGCCCAGCGCGTTGAGCTCGTCGAACAGGTCGAGCGACTTGGCGACGTTGTCGCGGTAGTACTCGTAGGGCTTCTCGACCGACTCGGGCACCACGATGCGCGCGGCCATGTGGATGGTGGCGTCGATGTCGGGGTGCTCCTCGAACACCCGGCGGAGCAGCGACCGGTCGGCGATGTCGCCCTCGTAGAAGATGCGGTCGCGCACGAACGCCAGCGGCCCGGTGAGCAGCGAGTCCAGGATGACCGGGGTGTGGCCGGCCTCCTCGAGGGCCTTGGCGGTGGTCGAGCCGATGTAGCCGGCGCCGCCGGTGACGAGAACCTTCATGCCTCCCACCCTAGCCAGACCGCACTGGTCTGGACCGGTGCTCCCTCGGGCTCAAGGCGCTGTCATCGAGGCCGATGAACCACGTGTGAGTCTGCCAGCGCCAGAGTCCTGCCGCCCCGTGTCCCTGCCCGGGTCGAGCCTGGTCTCCCCGTTCGAGGCCTGGTGTGACAGCGTCGGCCTGCACCCCGAGGACTGGCGCGCCTGGCCGCTGTACGAGGCGACTCTGACCGAGGCGATCCTGAACGAGGCGAAGCTGAACGAGAACGGCAGCTCGCAAGTCGCCTGACCGCCCCTGCGCCGCAAAGCGGTCTGGACCGGGCGGGCCGAGGCTCAAGCGGGGACGCCTAGCGCCGATACACCCGGTATGACCAGGCCCATGCCGGAGTCGTGGCGGCGCACCGACCACGTCGTACCGGACCCGCTGACCGCGACCGCGTCGTGGTCCGAGGTCATCGAGCTGCACCCCGACGGCTGGCGCGCGAGAGCGCTCGCCGGCGCCTGGATGCCGGACGACCCGGTCGCCTGACGGTCACCTGCTCTGCCCAGCCGCCTGGGGTAGTCCCTGACGTTCGCGGGGCCGGGAGCGGTCCCACACCCCGCAAACGTCAGGGACTATCGAGAAGGATCAGCAGCCCAGGTCGCGCGAGACCCGGCGGTGGGCGTCCCAGATCTCCTGGGGCAGCCCGTGGAACTGGGCGAGGTGGTCGGTGCGGAAGCCCATCTCCTGGCGCCAGCGGTCGACGTCGATGGAGAGGATCCGTGCGGCGTCCTCGGGCGGCAGGTGGACGCCGGAGAGGTGCAGCTCCTCCTCGGTGGGCAGGATGCCGACCGGCGAGGGTACGCCGGTGACGGAGCCCTCGTGGAGGTGCACCAGCCACAGCAGCGCGCGCAGGTTCTCGCGGTAGCCGGGCCACAGGAAGTGGCCGTCCTCGGGGTCGCGCTGGAACCAGTTGACGTGCGCGAAGATCGGCTGCTCGCTCGCGCGGCCGATGACGTCGAGCCAGTGCGCGGCGTACCGCGCTTCGGGGTAGGACATGAACGGCCGCATCGACATCGGGTCGTAGCGCAGCTGCCCATCCACCCCGTCGGCGGCGAACGTCGCCTCCGCGCCGAGCGTGAGCCCGTCATAGACGCCTTCGGCGAGGTCGGTGATCGCGCGGATCAGCGGCTCGCGGTCGCGGGTGCGGCCACCGAAGATGATCGCGTCGATCGGCACGCCGCGCGGCTCCTCGAAGTCCGCGGCGACGTTGGGCACGTTGGCGAGGGTGGTGGTGAAGCGGCTGTTGGGGTGCGCCCAGGGGTCGCCGGCCTGCTCGGGGGTGCGCGCCGCGATCGGCTCGCCCTTCCAGTCCAGCCAGCCCGCGAGGTCCGAGGGCGGCGCCGGCGTGCGGCCCTCCCACCAGACCTCGTGGGTGAGCTCGTTGTAGGCCACGTTGGTGAAGATCGCGCCGGTGCCGGGACGCACGGAGTCGAGCGCGGTCGGGTTCGTCAGCTCGTTGGTGTCCTTGGCGACGCCGAAGACGCCGTACTCCGGGTTCATGCCGTAGAGCCGCCCGTCGTCGGGGTCGATCCACAGCCAGGTGATGTCGTCGCCGTAGAACTCCACGCGGTAGCGGTCGCCCAGCGCCTCGGGCGCCAGCGTCATCGCGAGGTTGGTCTTGCCCGAGGCGCTCGGGAAGCCGCCGGCCACGTGGTAGCGCTTGCCGGTCTCGTTGTCGACGATGCCGAGCAGCATGAACTGCTCGGCCAGGAACTCCCCGGACGCCCAGCCGTCGTACGCCGCCTGCCGCAGGCCGTGGGCGATCTTGCCGAGCAGTGCGTTGCCGCCGTACGACGACCCGAAGTGCAGGATGGTCCGCTCGTCGGCCACGGTCACGAAGTAGCGCTGGTCGGCGGGCGTGCCCTGGCCGAGCGTCTCGAGGTCACCGGTGACGTGGACCGCGCGCACGAAGCTGTCGGGGTCGTGCAGGTCGTTGATGTGGTGCACGCCGACCCGGGACATCCGGATCATGTGCAGCGCGACCGTGCGGCTGTCGGTCAGCTCGACGCCGGCGGCGAACCGCTCCATCGGCGAGCCGGGAGGTGCCATCAGGTACGGCACGACGTACATGGTCTTGCCGGCGGAGGCGCCGCGCATCAGGCCCTCGAGCAGCGGCTTCATCTCCGAGGACGGGCGCCAGTTGTTGTAGGTGCCCCGGTCCTCGGGGTTGCTGGTGGCGACGATCGTGCGCTCCTCGGAGCGGGCGGTGTCCTTGTAGAAGCTGCGTGAGTAGTAGCAGCCCTCGCCGACCGGCAGCAGCTCGCCGGCCTCCAGCGCCTCCTGGATCAGCCGCGCGTCGTCGTCCTCGTCGACGACCTCGACCCGGGCGGCGCCGGTGAGTGCTGCCCAGTGGCGCACGTACTCGCGCACCTGGGAGTTCTTCAGCCCCGCCTCGTCCAGCACGTTCTCCAGCTCGATCGCCTCGTCAGCCACGCCAGCCACCCGATCCTCACCTTGTCCTTGACAATTGCCATGCTCTCGCATCCCGGTTGTTACCGGAAGGTACACGAATTGAAGATGTTCTCAAGTTGTGTAACCTTCATGTGAGACGACTCCAGGGAGGGAGACGACACCCATGGGGGTTCCGCTGTACCAGGCCAAGGCCGAGCTCTTCAAGACCCTCGGCCACCCGGCCCGCATCCGCATCCTCGAGCTGCTGTCCGAGCGCGACCACGCCGTGCACGAGCTGCTCGAGAAGATCGAGATCGAGCCGAGCAACCTCTCCCAGCAGCTCGCGGTGCTGCGCCGTACGTCGATGGTCACCTCCCACCGCGCCGGCAGCGAGGTCGTCTACTCGGTGAGCGTCCCCGAGGTCCGCGACCTCCTGCTGGCCGCCCGCACCATCCTGTCCGGACTGATCGCGGTCCAGGGCGAGCTCGGCACCGAGCTCGCCGGCACTCCCTCGTGAGCGCCACGACGTCCACCCACAGCCGGGTCCGCGAGCTCCTCCCCCACGCCACCGACTGGCGTCCCTTCCACCTGGGCGCCGACCTGACCGCCGGCCTGATGGTCGGGCTGGTCGCGCTGCCGCTCGCGCTCGGCTTCGGTGCGAGCTCGGGCCTGGGCGCCGGCGCCGGCCTCGTCACCGCGATCGTCGCGGGTGCGGTCGCGGCCGTGTTCGGCGGCAGCCGGGTGCAGGTCAGCGGCCCGACCGGCGCGATGACCGTCGTACTCGTCCCCATCGTCGCGAGCCACGGCGCCGACGGCGTGCTGGTCGTCGGCCTGATGGCCGGCGTCGTGCTGCTTGTGCTGGGGTACGTCGGAGCCGGGCGGTTCATCCGCTACGTGCCGGTGCCGGTGGTCGAGGGCTTCACACTCGGCATCGCCGCGATCATCGCGCTGCAGCAGCTGCCGGCCGCGCTCGGCGTGCACGCCGAGGGCGAGGGGGTCCTCGCACAGGCGTTCCACGCGATCACGACCTGGGCCGAGCACCCGGAATGGGGCCCGATCGGCATCGCGGCCGGGGTCGGCGCCGGGGTGCTGCTGATGGTCCGGCTGCGGCCGGGACTGCCGTGGTCGCTGATCGCCGTGGTGGTCGCGACCGTCCTCAACTCGGCCGCCGGCGTGGGCGCGGCCCACATCGGCGACATCCCCTCGGGACTGCCGCTGCCGCACCTGCCGACGGTGCCGGTGGGCGACCTCGGCGGGCTGGTGCTGCCGGCCGTCGCGGTCGCCGCCCTGGCCGCCCTCGAGAGCCTGCTCTCGGCCACCGTCGCCGACGGCATGAGCGTCGGGCGCCGCCACCACCCCGACCGCGAGCTGGTCGGGCAGGGCCTGGCCAACCTCGTGACGCCACTGTTCGGCGGCATCCCCGCCACCGCGGCCATCGCACGTACGGCGGTCAACGTCCGCTCGGGCGCCACCTCGCGACTGGCCGCTCTCGCGCACAGCGTGGTGCTGCTCGTGGTGGTGCTGGCCGCGTCGCGCAGGGTCGGGGAGATCCCGCTGGCCGCGCTGGCCGGAGTGCTGGTCGCCACGGCCGTCCAGATGGTGCGGGTCTCCAGCGTCGCGGCGCTGCTGCGCTCGACGCGTGGCGACGCCGCCGTGCTCGCCGTGACCGCGGTCGCCACCGTCGCCGTCGACCTGGTCACCGCGGTGATCGTCGGGCTGGTGGTCGCGGGGTTCTTCGCGCTGCGCCAGACCGCGCTGGCCGCCCGCATGGACGAGGTGCCGCTGGACGACTCCGAGCACGCCGACGAGGAGCGCAGCCTGCTCGACCAGCACATCGTGGCCTACCGGATGGAGGGGCCGCTGTTCTTCGCGGCCGCCCACGACTTCCTGCTCGAGCTCTCGCAGGTCAGCGACGTGCGGGTGGTGGTGCTGCGGATGTCGCGGGTCTCGACGATCGACGCCACCGGCGCCTCGGTGCTGGCCGACACGATCGCCCGGCTCGAGGGCCGCGGCATCAGCGTGCTGCTCTCCGGGCTGGACCCGCGACACGAGCGGGTGCTGCGCGAGCTCGGCGTGCACGACCAGCTCGCCCACGACGAGCACGCGTTCGCGACCACCCCCGAGGCGATCGCGCACGCCCGGATGCACGTCGCCCGGGCCCAGCACGCGCACCAGGCCCACCCCGCCTGAGGCCCCGGGACGGATGGTCCCTGACGATCGAGGGCCTGCAAGCGATCCCATCCCCCACGAACGTCAGGGACTATCCCCACCGACCATCACCGGTGGTCGAGCAGCCCCAGCAGACAGGTGCCGTAGCCGCTGTTGAGCTGACGCTTGGCGGCCAGCCGGAGGCCCTCGTCGGAGATGAAGCCCATCCGCCAGGCGACCTCCTCGGGTGACCCGACCATCACGCCCTGCCGGCTCTCGACCGCGCGCACGTAGTCGCTGGCGTCGTTGAGGGCGTCGAACGTGCCGGTGTCGAGCCACGCCGCCCCGCGCGGCAGCACCTCGACGATCAGCCGGCCCTCCTCCAGGTAGGTCCGGTTGAGGTCGGTGATCTCGAGCTCGCCGCGCGCCGAGGGTCGCAGCGTCCGCGCCCGCGCCACCACGTCGGAGCTGTAGAAGTACAGCCCGGGGACGGCGTAGGAGCTGCGCGGGTGCGCCGGCTTCTCCTCCAGCGAGAGCGCACGACCGTCCTGGTCGAACTCCACGACGCCGTACGCCGTGGGGTCGGCGACCCGGTAGGCGAAGACGGCCGCGCCGTCTAGGTCGTCGAAGCGCTGCAGTCGGGTGCCGAGGCCCTCCCCGTGGAAGATGTTGTCGCCGAGCACCAGCGCCACCCGGTCGTCGCCGATGTGCTCGGCGCCGATCACGAACGCCTGGGCGAGCCCCTCGGGGGCGGGCTGGACGGCGTAGTCGATCGCGACGCCGAGGTCGCCCCCGTCGCCGAGCAGCCGCTCGAACTGGCCGACCTCGTGCGGGGTGGCGATCAGCAGGATGTCGCGGATGCCGGCGAGCATCAGCGTCGACAGCGGGTAGTAGACCATCGGCTTGTCGTAGACGGGCAGCAGCTGCTTGCTGAGCCCGTGGGTGATCGGGTGCAGGCGGGAGCCGGTGCCACCGGCCAGGATGATTCCCCGCATGGCCCGACCGTAGGCACCGCCGCCGGGGGCGCCCCGGGGGCCGCCGCGGCTTCCCCAAGATCGAGTACCGCCCTCGGATGCGCCCGGCAGCACGGCCCGGCCCGCCTAGCGTCACCGACGTGCGACGCATCCTCGTGACCGGGGGCGCCGGCTTCGTCGGCGCCAACTTCGTGCGCCACGTGGTGATGACCACCGACGCCGAGGTGACCGTGCTGGACAAGCTCACCTATGCGGCCAGCCCGGTCGCGCTGCTGGGCTACCCGACCGGGCGGGTCCGGCTGGTCGTCGGAGACGTCACCAACGAGACGATCGTGCGTCCACTGGTCGCCGGCCACGACACGGTGGTGCACTTCGCCGCCGAGTCGCACAACGACAACTCCCTGCGCGACCCCTCGCCGTTCGTGCGGACCAACCTGCTCGGCACCTTCACGGTCCTCGAGGCGGTCCGCCGCTCGGACGCGCGCCTGCACCACGTCTCGACCGACGAGGTGTACGGCGACCTCGCGATCGACGACCCGCAGCGGTTCACCGAGGCCTCGGCGTACGACCCCTCGAGCCCCTACTCCGCCACCAAGGCCGGCTCGGACCTGCTGGTGCGGGCGTGGGTGCGCAGCTTCGGGGTGCGGGCGACGATCTCGAGCTGCTCGAACAACTACGGCCCGTGGCAGCACGTGGAGAAGTTCATCCCCCGGCAGATCACGAACCTGATCGACGGCGGACGCCCCAAGGTGTACGGCGCGGGCCTCAACGTGCGCGACTGGATCCACACCGACGACCACGCCTCGGCCGTGCTCCGCATCCTCGAGCGTGGCCGGATCGGCGAGACCTACCTGATCGGTGCCGACGGGGAGCACACCAACCTCGAGGTGGTGCGGATGCTGCTGCGGCTGTTCGGCCGGCCCGAGGACGACCTCGACCACGTCGCCGACCGGGCCGGGCACGACGTGCGCTACGCGATCGACTCGACCAAGCTGCGCACCGAGCTCGGCTGGGCCCCGGCGTTCGTGGACTTCGAGGCCGGCCTGGCCGCGACCGTGGAGTGGTACCGAGCCCACGAGGACTGGTGGCGTCCCGGAAAGCGCGTGGTCGAGGCCGTCTACGCCACGACGGGCCAGTGAAGGTCGCCGTCATGGGGCCGTGGGCTGACCGGACGCCGATCCCGGGACTGCTGGTCCTGCGGCTGCCGGTGCACGTCGACGGGCGCGGCTGGTTCGAGGAGAGCTGGCAGCGTGAGCGGATGGTCGCTCTCGGGGTGCCCGACTTCGGGCCGGTGCAGGCCAACGTCGCCTTCAACGCCCGCCGCGGGGTCACCCGGGGCATCCACGCGGAGCCCTGGGACAAGCTGGTCACGGTCGCGGCGGGCGCGGCGTTCGGCGCGTGGGTCGACCTCCGCGCGGGCCCGACGTACGGCGTCACCGTGCACCTCGAGCTCCCTCCCGGGACCGCGGTGTTCGTGCCGCGCGGGGTCGGCAACGCCTACCAGGCGCTCGAGGACGCCACGGTCTACACCTACCTGGTCAACGACCACTGGCGGGCGGGCGTGACCTATCCGGCGGTCGACCTGGGCGACCCGGCGCTCGCGATCCCGTGGCCGGTCCCGCTGGCCGAGGCCGAGATCTCCGCCCGCGACCGGGCCAACCCGCGCCTGGCGCACGTGACGCCCCTGCCGCGTCGGCGGGTGCTGATCACCGGTGCGCGAGGACAGCTGGGTCGCGCTCTCGCCGCGGAGCTCGGCGGCGATCCGGCGGACCTCGTGGACCTGGTCGACGTCGAGCGGTTGGACCTCACCGATGCGGGCGCCGTGGCGGCGTGGCCCTGGGAGGACTACGACACGGTCGTCAACGCGGCCGCCTACACCTCGGTCGACGGAGCGGAGACGCCGCGGGGCCGGCGCACCTGCTGGGCGGTGAACGCCCACGCCCCGGCCGTGCTCGCGAGGCTGGCGGCGGAGCACCGGTTCACGCTGGTGCACTACTCCACCGACTACGTCTTCGACGGGACCGTCGGGGTGCACGACGAGGCCGAGACCCCCTCGCCACTGGGGGTCTACGGGCAGGCGAAGGCCGCCGGCGACCTGGCGGTCTCGGGGGCGCCGGCGCACTACCTGCTGCGCACGTCGTGGCTGGTGGGCGAGGGGCCGAACTTCGTCCGCACCATGCAGCGCCTTGCGTCCCAGGGGGCCAGCCCGGAGGTGGTCGACGACCAGGTCGGGCGGCTGACCTTCGCCCACGAGCTGGCCCGCGCCACCCGGCACCTGCTCGCCTCGCGCGCGGCGTACGGCACCTACAACGTGACCAACGCGGGCCCGGCGATGTCGTGGGCGGAGGTCGCCTGGGAGGTGTTCCGGCACTGCGGGCGCGACCCGATCGACATCCGGCCGATCAGCACCGCGGCCTACGCGGCACGAGCCGGGGGTACGGCGCCCCGGCCGCCCAGCAGCGTGCTGAGCCTCGACAAGCTGCGCGCCAGCGGGTACTCCCCCGCCGACGCCCTGATCGAGCTGCGCCGCTACCTGCGCACCGAGCGCTGGATGGCCCGCGGGCCGGCGACCCTCACCACGCCCGGGCCGCCCACCGCTGGTCGTCGAGCTCACCGGCCGCCCGGCTGAAGGCGCGCAGCGCCGCGAGCGCCCCGGCCGACTCCTCGGGTGACATCCGGGCGAGGACGCGTCGTACGTCGGCGCGACGCGCCCGGGTGACCTCGTCGACCAGGGTCCGGCCCTCCTCGGTGAGCCGCACCCGCACCACCCGGCCGTCGGAGGTCGACCGGCGCCGCGCGAGCAGCCCGAGACGCTCGAGGCGGTCGCAGTGCCGGCTGGCGTTGGACTGGTTGACGCCGAGGTGCTCGGCGATGTCGCCGACGGTCCGCTCCCCCGCGGTCGCCACGAGGACCAGCACCCGGAACTGCGGGACCGTCACCTCGGTCGGCGCCACGCCGACGGAGTGCACGGCCAGGCCGACCAGCGCCCGGCTGGCGGTCACGAACGCGGCGGCGAGCTCGTCGGCGGGATCCATCCCCGCACGATATATGCGCTAGCGCATGAATCGGCGGATGTCGGGGCACTGGTCATTCGTGACCTCTCCCACGAGCGAGACCGACCGCACGCACGACGTCTGGGGCGAGCGCACGCCCCACGGGCGCGGAACGCCCTGGCCCACCCGGGTCGACCTCCATCTCGAGGACGGCCTCAGCGAGGACCAGGTCGACGCCTGGGTGTCCTCGGCCTGCCTGCTGTGCAGCAACGGCTGCGGCTGCGACATCGCGGTCAAGGACGGTCGCATGGTCGGGGTCCGCGGGCGTGCCACCGATCGGGTCAACCACGGCCGGCTGGGGCCCAAGGGCCTCTACGGCAGCACGCCGTGGTCGCACTCCCCCGACCGGCTGACCCGGCCGCTGGTCCGTGAGAACGGCGAGCTGGTCGAGACCGACTGGGAGACCGCGATGGGCCGCATCGTGGCCCGCTCCCAACAGCTGCTCGAGGAGCAGGGGCCGCTCAGCCACGGGTTCTACACCAGCGGCCAGCTGTTCCTCGAGGAGTACTACACCCAGGCGGTGATCGGGAAAGCCGGCCTCGGCACCCCACACATGGACGGCAACACCCGGCTGTGCACCGCGACCGCGGCGGCCGCGCTCAAGGAGTCGTTCGGCGCCGACGGCCAGCCGGGCTCGTACGACGACATCGAGCACTGCGACGCATTGTTCCTCTACGGCCACAACATGGCCGAGACCCAGACCGTGCTGTGGGCGCGGATCCTCGATCGCACCCGCGGCGACGACCCACCTCGAGTGGTCTGCGTCGACCCCCGCCGCACGGCCGTGGCCGCCGAGGCCGAGCGCACCGGCGGGGTCCATCTCGCACCGCGCGTGGGCACCAACCTCGCGCTGATGAACGCGCTGACCCGAGAGCTGCTCGAGCACGACGAGTGGATCGACCACGCGTGGGTGGAGGCGCACACCCTCGGGCTGGACGACCTGCGCGCCGCGGTGGCGCCGTACACCCCCGACGAGGCGGCACGCATCTGCGGCGTCGACCCCGACGACGTACGCCGGGCGGCGCGGATCTTCGGGGAGTCCGAGGCGGTGCTCTCGACAGTGCTGCAGGGGTTCTACCAGTCCCACCAGGCCACGGCGTCGGCCGTCGCGGTCGACAACCTGCACCTCCTGCGCGGCATGCTCGGCCGCCCTGGTGCGGGGATCCTGCAGATGAACGGCCAGCCGACCGCGCAGAACAACCGCGAGACCGGGGCGGACGGCGACCTGACCGGGTTCCGCAACTGGGACAACGCCACCCACGTGCAGGAGCTCGCCGACCTGTGGCGCGTGGACCCGATGACGATCCCGCACTGGGCGCCGCCCACGCACGCGATGCAGATCTTCTCCTACGCCGAGGCCGGCACGATCGGGCTGCTGTGGATCTCCGCGACCAACCCGGCGGTGTCGATGCCCGAGTCGGAGCGGATCAAGCGGATCTTGGCCGGCGACCAGTGCTTCGTGGTCGTGCAGGACCTGTTCCTCACCGAGACCGCGCGGCTCGCCGACGTGGTGCTGCCGGCGGCCGGCTGGGGCGAGAAGACCGGCTGCTTCACCAACGTCGACCGCACCGTCCACCTCTCCGAGAAGGCGGTCGATCCGCCGGGCGAGGCGCGCAGCGACCTCGACATCTTCGTGATGTACGCCGACGCCATGGGTTTCACCGACCAGGACGGTGGTCCGCTGGTCAAGTGGCGCACCCCCGAGGAGGCCTTCGAGGCGTGGGTCGAGGCCAGCAAGGGCCGGCCCTGCGACTACACCGGCATCACCTATGACCTGCTCCGCGGGCCGACGGGGGTCCAGTGGCCGCTGGGCACCGAGCGGCTGTACGCCGACGGGGTGTTCCCCACCGACACCGACCGCTGCGAGACCTACGGCCACGACCTGGTGACCGGCGGGTCGGTCACGGAGCAGGAGCACCGCGCCCAGGCCCCTGCGGGCCGGGCGTTCCTCAAGGGGGCGGCGTACTCACCCCCGCACGAGGAGCCCAGCGAGGAGTACCCGTTCCGGCTCACCACCGGTCGCACGGTCTCGCAGTTCCACACCCGCACCAAGACCGGCCGCTCCCGGCCGCTGGACGCGATGGCGCCGCATGCGTGGGTGGAGCTCGCGGCGGCCGACTCCGCCCGGCTCGGTGTGGCGGACGGCGAGATGGTGCGGCTGGAGTCGCCGCGCGGCGCGATCGAGGTGCCGGTGCGCGTCACCGAGGTGACCGAGGGTGCGGTGTTCGTGCCGTTCCACTACGGCGACCATCCCGCCAACGAGCTGACGATGACCGTGTGGGACCCGGTCTCCAAGCAGCCGACGTTCAAGACCGCCGCGTGCCGGGTCACCCGGCTCGGCACCCGAGAGGAGAGCTGAGATGCCGCACCTGGCGACGTACGTCGGCCTGGCCGACCACAGCGAGCAGACCCTGGCCGACTCGTTCCGGGCGGTCGCCGAGGGTCACGCCCACGTGGCGGACGTGTTCCACCTGTGCCACACGCTGGCCGGCTGGAGCGACGCCCACCGCGAGGCGCTGGCGCCGGTGGTGGAGCGCTACGGCGAGCAGGACCTCGAGGAGCCCGAGCGGCTGCACGCCGCCGGGCTCGCCCAGGCCCGCGAGGGCGAGGTCGGGCTGCTGCGCGACCTGCAGGACCTGCACGTGCTGGCCAGCATGGTGCAGACCACGTGGATGGTGATCGCCCAGGGCGCGCAGGGGTTGCGCGACCGTGAGCTGCTCGACGTCGCTCACTCCTGCAGCGCGGAGACGGCGCGGCAGATCTCCTGGCTCGACACCCGGCTCAAGGTGGCCGCCCCCCAGGCCCTGATCGTGGCGCCGTGAGCGGCGACATGCGGGCACTGACCGTGCGGCCCCTCAAGCGCGGGTCGCTGGCCGTCGAGACGGTTCCCGAGCCCGAGCCGGCCGAGGACGAGCTGCTCGTCGAGGGCATGGCGATCGGGGTGTGCGGCACCGACAAGGAGATCGTGCTCGGCGACTACGGCTGGGCGCCGCCCGACCGCGACCGGCTGGTGCTCGGGCACGAGTCGCTGGGCCGGGTGCTCCGGGCACCGGCCGGCAGCGACTTCGCCGCCGGCGACCTGGTGGCCGGCGTGGTCCGTCGCCCCGACCCGGTGCCGTGCGGGGCGTGCGCCCACGACGAGTGGGACATGTGCCGCAACGGCCGCTACACCGAGCGCGGCATCAAGGAGCTCGACGGTTACGGCAGCGAGCGGTGGACGGTGCCGGAGCGGTACGCCGTGCAGGTCGCCGGCCACCTGGGGCTGGCCGGGGTGCTGATGGAGCCGACCAGCGTGGTCGCCAAGGCCTGGGAGCAGGTGCAGCGGGTCGGCGAGCGGGCGTGGTTCGAGCCCCAGCGGGTGCTGGTCACCGGCGCCGGGCCGATCGGGCTGCTCGCGGCGATGATCGGGGTGCAGCGCGGGCTGGACGTGCACGTGCTCGACCGGGTCACCGACGGCCCCAAGCCAGGGCTGATCCGCGACCTGGGGGCGACGTACCACCACACGAGCGTCGCGGAGGTCGCGAAGTCCGCCCGGCCCGACGTGGTGCTGGAGGCCACCGGGGTCGGGTCGCTGGTCTTCGACGCGATGGAGGCGACCCGGCCCTACGGGATCGTCTGCCTGACCGGCGTGTCCTCGACCGGCCGCAGCCTCTCGGTGGACGCCGGCGGCCTCAACCGCGAGATCGTGCTGGAGAACGACGCGGTGGTGGGGTCGGTCAACGCCAACCTGCGCCACTACCGCGCGGCCGCCGACGCGCTGGCCGCCGCCGACCTGGACTGGCTGGAGCGGCTGATCACCCGCCGGGTGCCGCTGGAGCGGGCCACCGAGGCGTTCGAGGCCGCTGACGAGGATGTGAAGGTCGTCATCACGCTGGGCTGATTGCTGGGCTGATTGCTGGGCTGACCGCGCCGACTGACCCGCACTGGCACAATCCGGGCATGCCCACCGCGCTCATCACCGGGATCACCGGTCAGGACGGCCTCTACCTGGCGGAGTTCCTGCTCACCAAGGGGTACGACGTCCACGGCGTGATCCGCGGGCAGAACAACCCCAAGCGCGACCTGGTGGAGCGGCTGCTGCCCGACGTGCAGCTGCACAACGGCGACCTGACCGACATGTCGAGCCTGATCCGGGCACTGCGTGACTCCCAGCCCGACGAGGTCTACAACCTCGGGGCGGTGTCGTTCGTGGCCTACTCGTGGGAGAACGCCCAGCTGACCACCGACGTGACCGCCAAGGGCGTGCTGAACATGCTCGAGGCGGTGCGGCTGCACACCGGCGACCAGCCGGCGGGCATCCGGTTCTACCAGGCGTCCAGCTCGGAGATGTTCGGCAAGGTGCAGGAGGTCCCGCAGCACGAGCGCACCCTGCTGTGGCCGCGCTCGCCGTACGGCGTGAGCAAGGTGTTCGGGCACTACATGACGATCAACTACCGCGAGTCCTACGGCATGCACGCCTCCTCGGGGATCCTGTTCAACCACGAGTCGCCGCGCCGGGGACCGGAGTTCGTGACCCGCAAGATCAGCGAGGCGGTCGCCCGGATCAAGCTGGGGCTGCAGGAGGAGCTGGTGCTGGGCAACCTGGACGCCGAGCGCGACTGGGGCTTCGCCGGGGACTACGTCGAGGCGATGTGGCTGATGCTGCAGCAGCCGGTGGCCGACGACTACGTGATCGCGACCGGTGAGGCGCACTCGATCCGCGACTTCCTGGACGCGGCGTTCGGGCACGTCGGGGTCGAGGACTGGACGCCGTACGTGCGTCAGGACCCGCGGTTCATGCGGCCCGCGGAGGTCGACCACCTGATCGGCGACGCCAGCAAGGCCCGTGAGGTGCTGGGCTGGAAGCCGAAGGTGTCGTTCCACGAGCTGGTCGCGCTGATGGTCGACGCCGACCTCGCCGCCACCCAGCAGGGTTGGTAGATGACCCGCGCGTTCGTCACCGGGATCAGCGGCCAGGACGGCCGCTATCTCGCCGAGCAGCTGCTGGGCGAGGGCACCGAGGTGCACGCGCTGGCCCACGAGCTGGAGCCGTTGCCGGACCTGCCCGGCGTCGAGCTGCACCGCGGCGACCTGACCGCGGTCGACCGGGTCCGGACGCTGATGCTCGACCTGGCGCCCGACGAGGTCTACAACCTGGCGGCGATGAGCTCGGTGGCGCGGTCCTGGGACGAGCCGGACCTGACCGCCCGGGTCAACGGCCTGGCGGCCGCCGGGCTGCTGGAGTCGGCGCTGCAGGTGCAGGACGAGGCCGGCCGGCCGGTGCGGTTCGTGCAGGCCTCGAGCGCGGAGATCTTCGGCCAGCCCGACCACTCCCCGCAGGACGAGTCGACGCCAGTGCGCCCGGTGAACCCGTACGGCGCGGCCAAGGCCTACGCCCACCTGATGGTCGACGTCTATCGCCGCCGCGAGCTGCATGCGGTGAGCGCGATCCTCTACAACCACGAGTCCCCGCGCCGGCCACCCGAGTTCGTGACCCGCAAGATCACCTCCACCGTCGCCGCGATCGCCCACGGCCGGGCCGACCGGCTGGCGCTGGGCAACCTCGACGCCCGCCGCGACTGGGGCTGGGCGCCCGACTACGTCGACGCGATGGTCCGCGCCGTACGCGCCGACGTCGCGCGCGACTACGTCGTGGCCACAGGGGTCTCCCGCTCGGTGCGCGACTTCGTGGCCGCCGCGTTCGCCCGCGCCGGCATCACCGACTGGGAGCCGCTGGTCACGGTGGACCCGGAGTTCGTCCGCCCCGCCGACCCCACCGAGCTCGTCGGCGACGCCACCCTGGCCCGCACCGAGCTCGGCTGGTCACCCACCGTCGAGTTCGACGAGATCGTCGGCCGGATGGTCGACGCCGACCTCGCGAGCGGTGGTTGAGGAGGAACGCAACGGTCCCCAAGCCACCGTCAAGGCCCGGTGGTTGAGGTGCGACGAGCGCTAGCGAGGAGCCTCGAAACCACCAACAGCGCCCGGTGGTTGAGGTGCGACGAGCGCAAGCGAGGAGCCTCGAAACCACCAACAGCGCCCGGTGGTTGAGGTGCGACGAGCGCAAGCGAGGAGCCTCGAAACCACCAACAGCGCCCCGGTGGTTGAGGAGGTTGCTCTGGCAACCGTCTCGAAACCACCGTGAACGCCCGGTGGTTGAGGTGCGACGAGCGCTAGCGAGGAGCCTCGAAACCACCCCAACGAACGACGCTCAGCTGAGCCGCGACTCCGTGTCGTGGGAGGAAGTGTCCGGCAGATACACCGCACACGCCTCGTGCAGCGCCTTGCGGACGTCATCGGGGTCGCCGTGCCGGGTCAGGTCGTGCACGTCGGCGGCGGCGATCGGCGGCACGGGCACGTGCGAGACCAGCGGGTGCCGGGGACGTACGTCGCGCGGCTCGCCGTCGCCGAAGAGCTCCTCGTGGAGCTTCTCGCCCTCGCGCAGCCCGGTGAACTCGATGCGCACCGGCGTGCCGGACTGCTCGATGAGCTGCTTGGCCATGTCGACGATCCGCACCGGCTCACCCATGTCGAGCACGAGCGCCTCGCCCGGGCCGCCGATCGCGGCAGCCTGGATCACCAGCTGGCAGGCCTCCTCGATCGTCATGAAGAACCGGCTGACCTCCGGGTCGGTCACGGTGATCGGCCCGCCGTTGGCGATCTGCCGGGCGAAGGAGGAGAGCACCGACCCGCGGCTGCCGAGCACGTTGCCGAAGCGCACCGAGAGGTAGGTGCCGTCGGCGTGCTGGGCCTGCGCGGCGGTGATGCACTCGGCGACGCGCTTGCTGTAGCCCAGCACACTGGAGGGGTTGGCGGCCTTGTCGGTGGAGATGTTCACGAACTTGTCGACGCCGACCAGGTCGGCGGCCTCGAGCACGGTGCGGGTGCCGATCACGTTGGTCTTCACGGCCTCGGCGGGGTACTGCTCGAGCATCGGCAGGTGCTTGAGCGCGGCGGCGTGGAACACGACGTCGGGCCGCCGCTTGAGGAACACCGCGCGGACGGCCGCCTCGTCACGGATGTCGCAGAGGATCACGTCGTCGGAGTCGAGCAGCGCCCGGCCGTGGATGGAGAGCTGTACGCCGTGCAGCGCGGACTCGTCGCGGTCGAGCATCATCAGCTCGGCGGGGTTGAAGCGGTGGATCTGCCGGCACAGCTCGGACCCGATCGACCCACCGGCGCCGGTGACGAGCACCTTCCGGCCGGTGAGGTAGTCGGCGATCGCGCCGATGTCGGTGTCGAGCTGGTTGCGGCCCAGCACGTCGGTGATGTTGATGTCGCGCAGGTCGCGGATGCCGACGTTGTCGGTGAGCAGCTGAGTGGTCGAGGGGAGCACCTTGACGGCCACCTGGGCGTCGAGCGCGGCGAGTCGCAGCCGGTTGACGGCCTCGGCGCTGGCACTGGGGATCGCGATCACGACCATGGTCGCGCCGGTGCGCGTGACCTGCTTCTCCAGGTCGGCGGCGGGCCCGAGCACGGGCACGCCACGCAGCCGTCGATGCCGCTTGTAGGGGTCGTCGTCGAGCAGCCCGACGGGCAGGTACTGGTGCAGCGGATCGCGCTGCATCGAGGCGATCAGCTCGCGCCCGGCCTCACCCGCGCCGATGACCAGGGTGCGCTGGGTGTCGTCGCCGACTCCGGTGCGCTCGTCGCGCTCCTGGAGCGTGCGCCACGTGGCTCGCGCCCACGCAGCCAGCACCAAGGTGGCCAGCGTCGCACCCGCCGGGATGCTGCGCGGCACCCACTGGGTGATCAGGTTGACCAGGAAGACGCCGCCCCCGACCCCGCCCATCAGCAGGCCGAGCAGCACCATCTCCTCGAGGCTGGCCGTCCGCGCCCGGCCCTGGTGGAGCCGGAACGGCGTCGCCAGCAGGACGTAGAGGAGGGCCGTGACCGCGCCGACGACCATCACCTCGGTCCACGGGACGCTCGAGGCGTCGCTGTCGAGGCGCAGCCAGGCGAACGCGGCGTAGCTCAGCAGCCACGCGCACACGTCGAACCCGATGGCCAACGGCGCGCGTCGGCGTCTCAGCTGTGCGACCACGTCGCTCACGTCGATCTCCCCCGGAACTGTCGGCAGCGGTCCGCACCGGCGAACAGTTGGGAGGCCCGCGCCAGGATCGGTCCCGACTTGTCCCGATGGCCTAGCCCGGACCTCGCCCTCCCCGGCGAGGTCGTCGCCCACGCTAGCCCCAATCGCGGTGCCGGGGGGACGAATCTCTCGATCCGGGTCACTCCGCCACCGTGCCGGGTATCGGCGCGGCAACCGGCCGACGACCGTTAGTGTTGCGGGCACGGCGTCCGGCATGGGGCTGACGCGCGAACGAGAGTGGACGAGAGTGGAGCTCAAGGACTACTGGTCGGCGATCCGTCACCGGTGGCGGGTCGTCGTCCTGATCGTGTCCCTGTCGCTCGGTGCCGCCGCGCTGCTGACCTGGCAGGCCACCCCGCTGTACTCCTCGACGTCGAGCATCTTCGTCTCCACCAACCCCGGGGACACCGCGGACGCCTACCAGGGCAACCTGTTCGCGACCCAGCGGGTAGCGTCGTACGCAGAGCTCGTCGGCAAGCACAAGCTGGCCGAGCAGGTGGCCAACGATCTCGGCACCGGCATGGACCCCGCGGTGCTGCAGGCGGAGGTCTCGACCTCCGTCAACCCCGACACCGTGATCCTCGAGATCACGGCCACCGACCCCGACCCCGTGGTCGCCCGCGACATCGCCCAGGCCTACGCCAACGCGCTGAGCGACGAGGTGGCCTCGCTCGAGACGCCGGACGGCAAGACCGACGCGCTCGTGCACGCCTCGATCGTCGACAACGCCCGGGTGTCCAGCTCGCCGGTCAGCCCGCAGCCGGTTCGCAACATGGGCCTTGCGCTGGTGCTGGGCCTGCTGCTGGGCGTGGGAGCCGCGGTGCTCCGCGAGCTGCTGGACACCTCGCTGTCGTCGGCCGAGGACATCGCCGAGGTGACCTCGGCTCCCGTCTTGGGCCGCATCAACGCCGACAGCGCGGCCGTGCGCCGGCCCCCGGGCGAGGTGCTCAGCGACGCGACCCCGTGGTCAGAGGCGTTCCGGGTGCTGCGCACCAACATGCAGTACGTCGAGGTCGACCACGACCAGAAGGTCTTCGTGGTCACCAGCTCCCTTCCGGGTGAGGGCAAGACGACGACGGCCACCAACCTGGCAATCACGCTGGCGATGGCCAAGCAGCGGGTCGTGCTGGTCGAGTGCGACCTGCGCCGGCCACTGATCGCCGCGCGGCTGGGCCTCGACGACAGCGTCGGCACGACCAGCGTGCTGATCGGCAAGGTGCACCTGCGTGACGCGATGCAGCAGTACGCCGACACCGGCCTGTGGGTCCTCTCGAGCGGCCCGATCCCGCCGAACCCGTCCGAGCTGCTGCAGTCCAACGCCATGGAGAAGCTGATCGGTGAGCTGCGCGACGACTTCGACATCGTGATCCTGGACGCCCCGCCGCTGCTGCCGGTCACCGACGCGGCCCTGCTGGCGGCTCAGGCCGACGGTGCCTTGGTGGTCCTTCGCCACGGCAAGACCACCCGCGACCAGCTCAGCCACGCGATCGAGCGCATCGAGGCCGTCGGCGGCAAGGCCGTCGGCGTCGTGGTCAACCTCGCGCCCTCGATCAAGAAGGGCCGCGGCTACGGATACGGCTATGGCTACGGGTACGGCTACTACGGCTACGCCAGCCGTCCCGCCCCGATGAACGACCCCTCCGGCATCCGCGGCGCCAACAAGCGCCGCGGCCGCCGCGCCAACAAGCCCTGACGCAGCTACACGGTGGTTGAGGTGCGAGCGAAGCGAGCCTCGAAACCACAAGGCGGTTCGACACGGTGGTTGAGGAGGAGCGCAGCGCAACCTCCCGGTCCAGCGACCGACTTCGCTGCCCTATCGAGGCGTGGGCGAGGAGCGCGGCTGCATCGCGCGAGCGCGCATTCCGTGCCAAATGAGCCGTGGGTGCGTTGCGCCCCTCGGCTCCCTTGTGCGGGCTGGTGCGGCGAGGGCCGCGTCGCTGACAAGCAAGATGCCCTCGATGTCCGTGTCGAGACCCATCCACCCGGCGACCTCGGGATCGTGCGCTGGCGCCGTCACGGTCACCACCTCCGATGGGAGTGTCAGACATGAGGGCCCCTGCGATGCCGCGGGCCACCGAACGTCCCTACAAATGGGGAGTGCGGCTACCCACCGGTGATGCAGAGCAGCGGGACAGTTGGTCGAAGCCGAAGACACTCGGGTCGACCCGCTACCTCCTGCCTGGCACGAGGTGCGATCTCACGCTCGCCCCGCACGTCGGCAACCCGGCTGTCGAGACTGCTCAGAGCCGAGAGTCGACCAGCCGTCCCACGGTCTCGAGGACAACACCGGCACGGCCGTAGTCGTCCTGGAGCCGCACGATGTCGTCCTCGCCGGTGTAGCGCCCACGCTGCACCTCGATGACGACCAGCGGCGTGGGGTGCTCGTTGATGAGCCGGTGGGCAGCGCCCAGCGGCACGTCGACGGTCTCGCCCGGACCAGCCGAACGCTTGATGCCATCGAGGACGTACGTCGCGGTCCCGCTGACAACCACCCAGTGCTCGGAGCGGTAGGCGTGGGTCTGGTACGACAGCCGCTGGCGCGGCTTCACGATGAGCCGCTTGACCTTGTAGCCCTCGCCCTCGTCGAGAATCTCCCAGGATCCCCACGGACGCATGTCCGACATCCCCATGACTACCCCCCAGTCGTCGATCGGTGAGACAACGCTAGGGCGCCGGAGACCCCCGGGGCCCCCGAAGGCCCGAACTTGCGCCAATCTGGAGGTTGAACCCCTCAAGTGGGGATTAGCGCCGCCGGGTCAAGGAAGAAAGTGCCGGGCGGACATCCGCGAGGTACACGAGCGCCGCCACCGTGAACGCCAGGCTGATCAGCCCGAGCGTGCCGCCGAGGACCAGCTGCACAGCCACTCCAAGGCCCAGGATGATCGTCCATGCCGGCTTGGTGAGCTTGTTGGCCGCGTCGTACGCCGCAGCCGAGTACATCAGGCTGTTGACGAACGCGAAGATCTTCACCACCAGGAGCGCGAGCTCAACCAGCAACATGAGGTTGGCCTCGGCCTCGAGCACGTGCAGCACGCCGCCAGCCTACGCGAGGACTAGGTCTGCGACAGGACAAGCGCCACCTGCGCAGAAAGCCCGAGGTGAGGAGGCTCGCGAAGGCAGGGCCGTGACGGGAACGCGACGGTCAACCAAGGGGTGTTGTTCACGCGAACCGCGGCCGACACCCCCCTTCTCGTCGTACCGTGTTGCGGTGCTCCGACGGGTCCTACGAATGATTTGGCTTGCGGCGAAGTACCGCGACCCCGCTTGGGTCAGTCGCGGCGACACCGGTTGGGTGAACCGCTATCGCGGCGGGATTGTCATCACCCCCGAGCTTCGAGGTGCGCCGATCGGGTTACTCGAGGCCAAGATGCGTGAGTACTTTTTCAAGGGCTATGAGCCCCAAGCGGGCGATTGCGTCGTAGAACTCGGCGCCGAGTACGGCACCGAGACGCTCTTCCTCTCGCGGCTGGTTGGCGACTCTGGTCGGGTGATCGCGGTCGAAGCGCATCCAAAGACCTGTGCAGGACTGCGCGAAATGGTGCTTCGGAATGGCCTGCGCAACGTCACCGTTGTACACGCAGCGATCGGCGAGGTATCGGGAACCACCACGATCACCGACGGCGCGGCCGTCTCCAACACGGTCGGTCAGGGCGAGATCCGGATCCCTGCTCTCACGCTAGCCGAACTGATGGAACACGAGAACGTTGGCACGATCGACATGCTCAAGGTCAATATCGAGGGGGCAGAGCGAGCCCTTCTGAGATCTATGACGCCAGAGGATGCCCAGCGGATTCGCCATGCGATCGTCAGTTGCCACGACTTCCGCGCCGATTTGGGTCAAGGTGACTTCTACCGGACCGGCACCGACGTCGACCGCGACCTGAGACGTCTCGGATTCTCGGTTCGTCGCCCCTCAGGAGACATCCCGAACTGGGCACGTGACTACCGGTACGCGGATCATGCGTCGGCGTAGCATCAGGCCCATGTTCATCGAGTTCGAGGACACCGACCGGAGTTGGCCGGGCGGGACGGGGTCCGCAGGTAACGCGGCCCGCGACAGGCCGCCGCCCCGCCGCGCTGCCTCGGCGCCGCTCGAGTGAGCGAGCACGGCGTTCGATCTCTCCGACGTGGGATGTCAGAACTGCTGGCAGGAAACCTTGTCTACACAGCGAGCCAGTTCGGAATGCTCGTCGCAGTCGCTCAGTTCTCGGACGTAGTCGAGGTCGGCCGATACGCGCTTGCCCTCGCGATTGCGGCACCCGTGTTTGTACTCTCGGGCCTCAAGTTGCGCCAAGTCCAGATCACCGACGCGGAAGGGCAGGGTCGGCCCGAGGACTACTTCGGACTTCGGCTCGTCACGTCGATAGCCGCCTTTATTGTGTGCATCGCCATTGCTGCGGCATCTGCCCTATCGACCGAGACACAGGTCGCTGTCGCGGCGGTGGGTGCCTTCAAACTCGTCGAGGCCCAGGTCGACGTTCTGTATGGCGCCCTGCAGCGTCACGAACGCATGGCATTGATTGGGCGATCCCAAGTCGCGCGCGGGTGCGCCGGCTTCATCGTCTTCGCGGTGGTCATGTGGGCAACGGGGAGATCGGCCGCGGCCGCGGCCGCACTTGCCGGCTACACAGCAGTGCCTGTCTTCACCAACATGGCAGCGGTCAGACGCATCGGCCTATCGGCCCGACTCGCATTCAACCCGTTCGCGATGCGACGCCTCGCCTGGATGGCGCTCCCGCTGGGCATTTCGGCTGCTCTGGGATCGCTCAGTACGAACGTCCCTCGCTACATTCTCCAACACGAGGCTGGGGCTAAGGACCTAGGCGTGTTCGCCGCTCTCTCGTACACGCTGGTGGCGACCGGCTTGGTCGCGGGAGCAATGGCCGAGGGGGCGCTCCCGAGGCTCGCGACGTTGTTTGCGCAAGGGAACGCGGAAGCTTTCAGGTACATATTCAAGAGACTGGTGGCGGCGGGAGTCGTGCTTGGCGTCCTCGGGATCCTGGGCGCTGCGTTGGTGGGCCGCCCCCTGCTGTCCCTACTCTTCGGACGAGAGTACGCGAGCGAATGGCGAGTTCTGGTTGTGCTAATGCTCGCCGCGACTATGCAGTACGTAGCCCTCTTCGTCGGTACTTCTGTCAACGCGATGCGACTGTTCTCAGTGCAAGCCCCGATTACGGCCGTCGGCCTAGTGGTAGTTGCACTTTGCGCGTGGATCTTCATCGGCCGCTTCGGCCTGATCGGGGCAGCCTGGGCCGTCGTGGCATCCCAGGCACTGATCGGTCTCTGCTATGCCCTGCTCTATCTGCGCCGAGTCAGGCCGGCGCTGGCCGCCGCGTCCACAGCCGGTCCAGTGCGCTGAAGAGCTGACTCGGACGGAGAGTCGAGCGGCTGGAAGGACTGCGGGGTAGGACGAGGCCCCCGAGGGCTCATGCCTCCCGGGGGCCTCGCGGTCCAGGCGATCAGAACAGCGTCAGCTGCCCGTCGTCAGATGTTCAGTCGCCGACCTTCTTGGCGGCGTCGGTGACGGCCTGGGTCGCGTTCGACGCGGTCGTCTTGGCTGCGGTGGTGGTGGCCTTCGCGCTGCTCCTGGGGGCAGCGGAGGTCTTCCGCGCGGTCGTGGACGCCTTCTTGGCGGTCTTCTTGGCCGTGGTCTTGGTGGCCTTGGTCGCCTGGGTCTTGGTGGTCTTCGCCTTCACCGAGGTGGTCTTGGCCGAGGTCACGGTCTTCTTGGTGGACTGCTGGCGGCGGATCCGCTCGACCAGGGTCTCGCCGCGCTTCGCGAGGTCGGTGTACGCCTCGTTGACGGACTCGAGGTTCTCGTCGAACAGATGCTGGAACCGCGTCGGGATCTCCTTGGCGTCCGCCTGGAGCTCCTCCACCCGGGCCTCGATCGCCGTACGGCGGGCCTTGGCGTCCTTGGTGAGCGCCTCGACGCGGGCGTTGACGAAGGTCACGGTCTGCTTGCGGAGGGCCTTCGGCTCGAAGTCGAGGTCGTTCACGCGGGTCTGGAGGTCCTTCTGGACCTCGGTGAACCGCTTCTGCATGTCGGTGACGTACTCGCGCACACGCTCCACGGCGAGGTCGGTGACACCGACGCCGGCGTAGATCGGGCGGGTCGCCTCGGTCTTGATGTCGAACTTGGCCTTGGCCATGTCCTGCTCCTTTAGTTGAGGGGTCGGCCCGGCGCGGCGCCGGACCTCGAGTTCAGTTGGCCGGAGCGTCGCCGTCGTTCGCACCGTTGAGGGCGAGAAACGACGCATAGACGTCCAGCAGGGTCTGCTTCTGTCGTTCGGTCAGCAGGCCGTCGGCAAGGATCGCCAGCTCGACGGACCCGGCGGCGCCGGCGTGCGGATCGACGATCCCGGCCCGGATGTACAGCTGCTCGGCGGAGATCCGCAGCGCCTTGGCGATCTGCTGGAGGACCTCGGCGGACGGCCGCCGCAAGCCACGCTCGATCTGGCTCAGGTAGGGGTTGGACACCCCTGCCTGCGCGGCCAGCTGTCGCACCGAGAGCTCGGCTGCGACGCGCTGCTCCTTGAGGTACTCACCGAGGCCCTCGACGGTGCGGCCCACCTTGCTGCGTGCCATGCCTCCATAGTGCTTGCTCTTGCTAGCACTTTCAAGGTGCCACACGGTGACCTAGTCCACAAAGCCCTTGATTCAATGGTCAATCGTCTCAGAACGGCGTGCTTCCCCCAGCAAGCGCTGTCCTTGGGGAAGATCTGTGGCAAGGCGCCCTATGATGCGGAATACCTGAGCGTGCGACCGCCTCTCCCAGGACGAACGGACCCATGACGATCTACCGCCTCGCCTGCGCGACGCGCGACTACGCCTGGGGATCGACCAGCCTGATCCCCCGCTTTCTCGGCGTGCAGCCGGACGGCAACCCGCACGCCGAACTCTGGCTCGGCGCCCACCCGGGTCAGCCCTCAATGCTGCCAGGCGGCCGGACGCTGGGCGACCTGGTGGCCGGCGACCCGGGGTCCACGCTCGGGCCACTCGCGCACACGCGCTTCGGTCCACGGCTCCCGTTCTTGATGAAGGCGCTCGCCGCCGCCGAGCCCTTGTCGCTGCAGGTCCACCCGACCAGCGAACGGGCCCGGATCGGGTACGCCAAGGAGGAGGCCGCAGGCATCCCGGCCGGAGCTCCCCACCGCAACTACGGCGACCCGTTCCACAAGCCCGAGCTGATCCTCGCTGTCACCCGGTTCGAGGGGATGGCCGGCTTCCGCGACGTCGACAAGACCGCCACTATCCTGCGCCTGCTCGGCACGCCGTGGGCCGAGGAGACCGCGCGCCGGCTCACCACGGCGCCGGCCTTCCAGGCGCTTCGCGGCGTGGTCACCGACCTCCTCGCGATGGATCCGGCAGCGCTCGCCACGGCCCTGGCCGGCATTGGCCCCGCCGCACAGGCGGCCGAGGAGCGCAGCCACCAGATCCGGCGGCCGACCACCCGGTTGAGCATCGACCGGGCCGCGGTCGAACGCGAGGCGATCCGGGTCTTTGCCCAGACGATCGCGCTCGCGGAACGCTACCCCGAGGATCCGGGTGTGCTGGTCACGCTGCTGCTCAACCACGTCGTGCTCGCCCCCGGCGAGGCGATGTTCCTGGGCGCCGGCGTCGTGCACGCCTACACGTCGGGGTTCGGCATCGAGATCATGGCGTCGTCCGACAACGTCGTGCGCGCCGGCCTGACCCCGAAGCACGTCGATGTGGAGGAGCTCCTGCACATCGCCAGCTTCACCCCGACCCCGCCGCCGCTCTGGTCGCCGACCGAGCTGAGCGAGGGTGGTCTCTGTTTCGATCCGCCGGTCGACGAGTTCGCGCTCATCGTCGGCGACGCCCCGCTCACCAGCGCCGCGATGGACGGGCCGCGGATCGTGCTCGTCCTCGAGGGGGCGGTGACGGTCGAGGCCGGAGGCGCACGCGAGCAGCTCGATCGCGGGTCGGCGGTCTTCGTGCCTCACGACGCCGGGCCGCTGCGCGTCGAGGGCTCCGGGCGCGTGGCGATCGGCGTGGTGCCGGCGTAGGTCAGTCGACCAGGGGCCGCGGGGTGTCGATCCAGTGCCGGCCCTCGTTGGCGACAGCCTCGATGTCGGCGTCGACCATCAGCCGGACCAGCTCGTCGGTCGCGGTCCGAGCCCGCCATCCCAGCCGGTCCGCCGCCTTGCTCGCGTCGCCGACGAGCGCCGCGGTCTCGGTCGGGCGGACGTAGCGCTCGTCACGGCGCACGTGCTTCTCCCAGTCCAGGCCGGCGTGCTCGAAGGCCGCGATCACGAAGTCGCGGACGCTGTACGTCGTGCCGGTGGCGAGCACGTAGTCGTCCGGCTCGTCGGCCTGCAGCATCCGCCACATGCCCTCGACGTACTCGGGTGCGTAGCCCCAGTCACGGGTCGGATCGAGGTTGCCGAGATAGAGGAAGTCCTCGAGGCCCGCCTGGATCCGGGCGACCGCGCGGGTGACCTTCCGGGTCACGAACGTCTCGCCGCGGCGGGGCGACTCGTGGTTGAAGAGGATCCCGCTGACCGCGAACATGCCGTAGCCCTCGCGATAGGTCACCGTCGACCAGTAGGCATGCAGCTTCGCCGCGCCATAGGGCGACAACGGCCGGAACGGTGACTCCTCGTTCTGGGGGCCGGTGCCTGCGCCGTACATCGCCGAGCTCGACGCCTGGTAGAAGCGGCACTCGATGCCGGCGGTCCGGATCGCCTCCAGCAACGTGATCGGGCCGACTCCGGTGGTGATCGCCGTATGCTCGGGCTCCTCGAAGCTGGCACCGACGTGGGACTGACCGGCCAGGTTGTAGACCTCGTCGGGCTGGATCCGGAGCAGCAGCCGGATCAGGTTGGCCCCGTCGGACAGGTCCGCGTAGTGCAGGAACAGCCGTGTGTCGGGGTCGTGCGGATCCTGGTAGAGGTGCTCGATCCGGCCGCTGTTGAACGTCGAGGACCGGCGGCGCAGGCCGTGCACGACGTAGCCCTTGTCCAGCAGGAGCTCAGCAAGGTACGACCCGTCCTGCCCGGTGATGCCGGTGATCAACGCGGTCTTCGCAGCCACCCCCGAATCGTTCCACACGCCCCGCTCGGCCGCCGCGGCGCGTGCGGATGCAGCCATTCCGGCCTCATACGGGCGGTCTAGTCCAAGGCCACCCTATGTGTCTAAAACCACAGCCGGACCGCGGTGCCGCGTTAGCGTCGACGCGCTGACGGTGCCGCGCCTTGCACAGCCGTCCATGGGGAGCGAGTCCGGGAATCGAACCACAGAGGTTTGCGGTGAGCTCACAGGTCACAACGCTCAGGGCACGTGTTCGACGGGTGGCCGTCGCCCTCAGCGGCATCGGAGCAGTCGCCGCGACACTTCTCGTCGCGGCGCCCGCCCACGCCGCCGCGCCGGCGAACGACAACTTCGCCAATCGCCAGGTGCTGACCGGGCTGCCGACGGTGACCGGCTCGACAGTCGAGGCGACCCGCGAGGCGAACGAGCCCGACCACGTCGGGTACGCGACCGGACACTCCCTCTGGTACGAGTGGACGGATCCCACGAGCGGCCCAGACGCAGTCGACCGGCTCCGCCTCGACCTCGCAGGGAGTGACTTCGACACGACAGTCTCGCTCTACACCGGCTCCGGCTCGGACATCGGAGCGCTCACGACCGTCGCCTTCAACGACGACCTCCCTGGCGGCGGCGCGCTCTACAGCCTCCTCGACACACCGGTCACCCGAGGCACGACGTACTACATCGCGGTGGACGGTTGCTGCGACTTCACCGGCTCGTTCCAGATGAAGCTCTCCGAGGCGCCTGAGTACGGCACGATCGACGGGACGGTCCGCGGCCCGGGGAACGCCCCGGTCGACCTCGCGTGCATGACGTTGCTGGACGCGAATGGTGCTCAGGCGGTGCCGCCCACCACGACGGACGCCTCCGGCTACTACTACCTCCTGGTCCCCGTCGGCGACTACCGGGTCAAGTTCAGCAACTGCGGCTCGGCGAACGTCGCCGGCGAGTTCTACAACAACGCGCAGACGTTCGCCGGCGCCTCCATCGCCACGATCACCGCGGGCGGGACCACCACGGTGAACGCCGCTCTCGCCACCGGCGGCACCATCACCGGCACGATCTCACCGGATGGCACGCTCCCCAGCGGCGTCACTCTCGCGGACGTCTGCGTGCGGGCGACGATGGTCGGTGGACCCGACGACGGCTTCGTCCGGCAGACCGGCACCGCCGCCGACGGCAGCTACACGATCGACGGCCTCGACGGAGGTGACTACCGGATCCAGTTCGGCGACGACGGGTCCGGCACCTGCAGCACCGCGAACGCCGCCTTCGCCACCGAGTACTACGACGACGCCACCACCCCGGGAGCCGCGACACTGGTCACCGTGACCGAGGGAGCCACGGTCACCGGCATCGACGCCGGCTTGGCCGGCGCGCCGGGTGCGATCAGCGGCACGGTCCGCTCATGGACGACCGGCGACGGCATCTCCAACATCTGCGTGCGAGCAAGCGCCGGCGCGTTCACGTCGCCATCGGTGAACACCGACTCGTCCGGCTTCTACACGATCCCGAACGTGCCGCCCGGGACGGCGTACGTCGTGCGCTTCAGTGATTGCAACACCCCGAGCGGCGGATACACGACCCAGTTCTTCGACCAGCACATCGCCTCCTCGACCGCCGACCCGATCACGGTCACGGCCGGGCACACCACCGGCCTGGTGGACGCGCGGCTCTACCACGCTGGAACGCTCAGCGGGCAGGCCACGGACGCTAACGGAAACCCCCGTGACAACGTCTGCGTCGACGTGTTCACCGACGGTGACAGCTTCGTACGCCGCGTCAACACCGACGCCAACGGTGACTGGCAGGCCGAGGTGGGCCCAGGCAACTACAAGCTGCACCTCCTCCAATGCGGTGGCGGTCTGACGTTCGACGACCGCTGGTGGCACAACCAGACCGACCAAGCCAACGCCGACCTCGTCTTCGTCGACCAGAACCAGAGCGTCCAGAACCTGGATCAGGTGCTCCCCGGCACTGGCGACGGCCGAATCACCGGCGTCGTCACCGACGACAACCTCGTCCCACTCGAGGGCATCTGTGTGCGAGCGACCTCGAATCAGTTCTTCAACACCGAGACCGACGCCGCCGGCCGCTTCGTCCTGGACGGCCTGGTTCCCAACACCTACGTGGTCGACTTCAGCCAGTGCGACCCGGACGTGCCGCTGCGGAACGTGCTGCCGCAGTACTACAACGACAAGCCCGACGCTGGGAGCGCTGACCCGGTCGTCGTCTCGGCCGGCACGACGACGGCCGGCATCAGCGCCCAACTGCACTCTGGTGGCTCGATCACCGGGACGGTGACCAAGCAGGGCGGCGATCCCCTCCCGAACATCTGCGTCACCGCGACGCAGCTCGACGGGACCTACGTCACCGACACGAGCACCGACCCCAGCGGCAACTTCGAGCTCGTCGGCCTTGCGACCGACAGCTACAACGTCTCCTACGAAGACTGTGACTACATCTACATGCCGCAGTGGTATGACGGCGTCGACGACCCGAGCCTCGCGGCGCCGGTCAGTGTCGTGGAGGGCGTCACCACGCCGGGAATCGACGCCGTCATGAAGCGGTTCGGCACAATCTCGGGCACCGTCACCAACGAGGCCGGCGATCCCCTGGCCGACATCTGCACGCTGGCCTACACCGCAAGTGGCGACTTCGCTTGGACCAGCGGCACCGACGCCAACGGCAACTACACGATCGGCGCTCTCGACACCGGCAACTACAAGGTGTTCTTCTCCGACTGCTTGGCCACCTACGGCGACGAGTTCTACGACAACAAGCTCGACTTCGACACCGCCGATCTCGTCCCGGTGACGCTCGGGCAGGACACTCCCAACATCGACGTGGTCATGCAGGACGCGGCCCCCGTGAACTCCAACCTGCCAGCGATCACCGGAAGCACGGCGGTCGGCGGAACGCTGACAGCCACCCGCGGCCACTGGAGCCGCACACCAAGCGAGTTCGCCTATCAATGGCAGAGGTGTGACGCCACTGGCGACAACTGCATCCCGATCAACGGCGCCGTCAGTGAAACCTACGTCACGACAGGCGACGACACCGGTCATCGGATGCGCGTCGAGGTGACGGCTACCAACTCGATCGGCAGCGCTGCGGCCACGTCGGCAAGCACCGATCTCATTGGAGGAAAGCCGGTCCCCGTCTCTGTGCCGGTGGTCACCGGGGGATCCACAATCGGGTCCATCATGTCCACCACGGACGGAACCTGGACCGGCTCACCCACCTCGTTCAGCTACCAGTGGGCCCGATGCGACGCCAGCGGCCTGGGATGCAACCCCATCCCCGGCGCCACCGCATCGACCTACACCACCACAGGCGCCGACTCCGGAGCACGCCTCCGCGTCGCCGTCACCGCCACCAACACCGCCGGCAGCAACACCAGCTACGCCTGGAGCCGCGTCATCATCGGCGTCCCCGAACCCACCACCACCCCGACGATCACCGGCAGCGCGGCCATCGGCTCGACTCTGTCCACCACGGACGGAACCTGGACCGGCTCACCCACCTCGTTCAGCTACCAGTGGGCCCGATGCGACGCCAGCGGCCTGGGATGCAACCCCATCCCCGGCGCCACCGCATCGACCTACACCACCACAGGCGCCGACTCCGGAGCACGCCTCCGCGTCGCCGTCACCGCCACCAACACCGCCGGCAGCAACACCAGCTACGCCTGGAGCCGCGTCATCATCGGCGTCCCCGAACCCACCACCACCCCGACGATCACCGGCAGCGCGGCCATCGGCTCGACTCTGTCCACCACGGACGGAACCTGGACCGGCTCACCCACCTCGTTCAGCTACCAGTGGGCCCGATGCGACGCCAGCGGCCTGGGATGCAACCCCATCCCCGGCGCCACCGCATCGACCTACACCACCACAGGCGCCGACTCCGGAGCACGCCTCCGCGTCGCCGTCACCGCCACCAACACCGCCGGCAGCAACACCAGCTACGCCTGGACCAGATTCGTCGTGGGAGCCCCTACGTCGATCTCGCCGCCGGCTATCAACGGCGCCGCGGCGATCGGCTCGACTCTGAGCACCACTGACGGCGCTCTGACTGACTCGCCCACGTCGTTCAGCTACCAGTGGGCCCGATGCGACGCCAGCGGCCTGGGATGCAACCCCATCCCCGGCGCCACCGCATCGACCTACACCACCACAGGCGCCGACTCCGGAGCACGCCTCCGCGTCGCCGTCACCGCCACCAACACCGCCGGCAGCAACACCAGCTACGCCTGGAGCCGCGTCATCATCGGCGTCCCCGAACCCACCACCACCCCGACGATCACCGGCAGCGCGGCCATCGGCTCGACTCTGTCCACCACGGACGGAACCTGGACCGGCTCACCCACCTCGTTCAGCTACCAGTGGGCCCGATGCGACGCCAGCGGCCTGGGATGCAACCCCATCCCCGGCGCCACCGCATCGACCTACACCACCACAGGCGCCGACTCCGGAGCACGCCTCCGCGTCGCCGTCACCGCCACCAACACCGCCGGCAGCAACACCAGCTACGCCTGGAGCCGCGTCATCATCGGCGTCCCCGAACCCACCACCACCCCGACGATCACCGGCAGCGCGGCCATCGGCTCGACTCTGTCCACCACGGACGGAACCTGGACCGGCTCACCCACCTCGTTCAGCTACCAGTGGGCCCGATGCGACGCCAGCGGCCTGGGATGCAACCCCATCCCCGGCGCCACCGCATCGACCTACACCACCACAGACGCCGACTCCGGAGCACGCCTCCGCGTCGCCGTCACCGCCACCAACACCGCCGGCAGCAACACCAGCTACGCCTGGACCAAGTTCCTCACCTGAGCCGCCTCGCCGCTGAGATCGACCGGGTCCCAGCGCCAACCACCCCAAGCGCGCGATCAGCATCCAGTCGCCCAAACGAAGAGACTCAGTAGCAGGCCAGAATGTGGCCCACCGTGCGGCCACCACCGAGCAGCGGCGCATCGCCCGTACGGCGCACGACCGCTCCGTCAACACCCGGATCATGGTCGACGCCCGACCGCGTAAGAGCGGCTGCCATCAGTACCGGTCGCACGCGGGCGGCCCCGTCGTCGGTCTTGAGCGCGAAGGCCCGGCCGTCGGGCAATGCCACGACGTAGCAGGACTCCGCGCCTGCCTTGCCGATCGCGCCAGGGATGGCGGTGAGCAGCGTCAGCTCGTCGCGGCGGGTGCCCGAGACCATCTCAGGGTGCTGACGCATCGC
Source organism: Nocardia sp. 149-1B (assembly GCF_057747975.1). Lineage (NCBI taxonomy): Bacteria > Bacillati > Actinomycetota > Actinomycetes > Mycobacteriales > Nocardiaceae > Nocardia > Nocardia sp. 149-1B. The sequence continues at coordinate 443,929 of NZ_CM173233.1, read as the reverse complement.
CGCGGCGACGAGGGCGGACCGCTCATCGGGTTCTCCGAGAGCGATCCGTCGGAACGCGGTGGCCAGCCCGACAAGCGAGGTGGACAGCAGCGGCGCGCCGCACCCGTCGACCGCCACGAACGCCGCCTCACCCGTCAGCTCCTCGAACGTCGCGCGAATGCCGACCTGGAGCGGGTGGTCGGCCTCGAGGTAGGTGCCGGTGTCCCAGCCGTTGAGCACGCAGGTCGCGAGCATGGCGGCGTGCTTGCCCGAGCAGTTCATCTGCAGCGAGGTCCGCCCGCCGCCGGCGCGGAGCACGGCGTCCCGCTCCTCGTCGTCGAGCGGATAGTCGGGTGGTGTCTGCAGCGCGGATTCGTCCAGGCCGGCGGAGGCCAGGATCCGGTGCACCCCCTCGAGGTGGAACGGCTCCCCCGAGTGCGACGCACAAGCCAGAGCCAGCAGATCCGGCGGCAGATCGAGTCCCGCCCGAACCATCCCGAGCGCCTGGATCGGCTTGTTGCACGAGCGCGGCAGCATCGGCGCATGGACGTCCCCGACACCCCATTCGACCGTTCCGTCGGCGGCGAGCGCGACCAGCGAGCCGTAGTGGTGCCCCTCGACGAACCCGGACCGAACGACCTCAGCGACAACAGGTGAAGACATGCCCGCAGATTAACTTCAGTGGGATGGCACGATTAGCCCCGTGCCGATGCCGCCCGTCCCGCAGTACTGCCCCACGCCGCGAGAGCTCGACGACCTCGAGCTCCTGGTGAGCGGTGCGCTCGTGCCGACCGTGGCCTTCAACGAGCCCGGCAGCCCGGTGACGCTCACGCTCCCCGATGACATCGCGGCCGCCGCGACCGCAGCCGGAGCAGTCGAGCTGGTCGACCCCGAGGGCTTGCCGCTCGCTCACGTGGAGGTGCCCGGGGGCACCATCGAGCCGCTGACCCACACCCAGTACGGCCCGTTCCGCGACCACTACCTCACCCCCACGCAGACGCGGGAGCGGTACGCCGGCCGCACGTTCGTCCCGCTCGTCGAGGCGCTCACCCGACCTCAGCTGACCGTCCTGGAGTCCGTCGGCCCGGTGGTACTGCTGCCGCTGGTCGGCCACGGCACCCCCGAGCTCTCCCCGGTCGCCCTGATCCGCGCCACGCTCTCCGCCGCGTCTCATCTCACTCAGGCCGACGTCGTCGCGATCCCGCTCGCCTCGCACGGCGACGCGGACGTCGACCACGAGCTGGGGCTGCAGGTCGCTGCCAACTACGCCGGCCCCGACCGCTTGGTCGGTGTCTCCGACGACCCGACCGGTGAGTACCCGTCTGAGATCGCCGAGATCGTCGCCTTCGACCGTCCGGCACCCGACGAGCAGGGCCTCGTGCTGTTCTTCACCGGCCTGTCCGGCAGCGGCAAGTCGACGCTCGCGCGGGCGCTCATGGACCGGCTCCTCGAGCACGGCACGCGCACGGTGACGAGCCTCGACGGCGACGTCGTGCGACGCAATCTCTCGGCCGGCCTGACCTTCTCCAAGGAGGACCGCGAGACCAATATCCGCCGCATCGGCTGGGTGGCCGCCGAGATCTCCCGACACGGCGGCGTCGCGGTCTGCAGCCCCATCGCGCCGTTCGACCAGACCCGCCAGCAGGTGCGCCAGATGGTCGACGAGGCCGGCGGCGCCTTCTTTCTCGTCCACGTCGCCACTCCGCTGGAGGAGTGCGAGCGACGCGACCGCAAGGGCCTCTACGCCAAGGCCCGCCGCGGCGAGATCCCCGAGTTCACCGGCATCTCCTCGCCCTACGAGGAGCCCGAGGATGCCGACGTCCGCGTCGACACGACCGGCCGCACCATCGAGGACGCCCTCGACGACGTCCTGCGGGCCCTCCGCGATTCTGGCCACCTCGACCTCACCACCCCGCCGGTGGTCGAGGTGCGAGGAGCGCCCGCGGCAGCCGCTCCGGTGGTTGAGGTGCGAGGAGCGCCAGCGACGAGCCTCGAACCCACCGCGACGACACCGGTGGTTGGGGAGGTTGCGCAGCAACCGTCCGCCCCGGTGGTTGAGGAGGTTGCGCAGCAACCGTCAGCCTCGGTGGTTGAGGAGGTTGCGCAGCAACCGTCTCGAAACCACCCCACCCCGGTTGTCGAGACCCCCGCAGCCGAGAAGTCACCGGAACCCGGGCGCCGTGCCGCCCCCCTCCGCGTGCTCTACATCTGCACGGCGAACATCTGCCGCTCCCCCTTCATGGAGCTGCGATCACGCGACCTCGCCGGGCCGGGCAGCCACGTGACGTTCGCGAGCGCCGGCATCCACGGTTTCGCCGCGCAGGAGATGGACCCCGACATGGCTGCGACCCTCACGGCCCGCGGTGTCGCGGGGGTGGGCAGGTTCCGCAGCCGACCCTTCAGCAGCGACCTGATGCCGCACGCGGACTTGGTGCTCACCGCAGAGGCGTCGCACCGCCAGTTCATCCTCGACGACCACCCGGCCGCCTTCCGCACGGTGTTGACTCTCGGGCAGTTCGCCGAGGCCGTTCGGGCGTCCGAGGACGGCCTCTCAGGCCACGACCTGCTCGCCACGGTCGCCGAGCGCCGCGGCCAGGCGGACCCTGCCCTGGACGTGACCGACCCGTACGGCCGCGGACCCGACGCGGCCAACGCCTGTGCCGACGCGCTCGACGAGCTGCTGCGCGTCGTCGTCCCTGCCCTCACCGGATCCAGGAAGATCGCCCTATGACCCCCGCGCCCCACCGCCCGACCCCGATGACCTGGGGCGGGGTCTCATGAACGACCTGATCACCACCACGTTCTTCTCGATCCTCGCCGCTGGCTTCATCGTCGGCATCATCGTCGGGCTCACCGGCATGGGCGGCGGGGCACTGATGACGCCCGCGCTGATCTTCCTGGGTGTCGGCGACGCCGCCACAGTGGTCACCGCCGACCTGACCGCCGCCGCGGTCTACAAGAGCGGCGGCGCGCTGGTCCACTCACGCGCCGGGTCCCCGAACTTCAAGCTCGCCAAGTGGTTGATCGTCGGGTCCGTGCCGATGGCTCTGCTCGGCCCGTGGCTGATCCACCAGGTGGCCGGGGAGGAGCCCGAGTCGCTCGACACCCTCCTCAAGGAGGCCATCGGCTTCGCGCTGCTGCTCGCGGCCGCGACGTACGCCCTGCGCCTCTACATCAACCTCCGCCGGGTCCGCGGCGGCGCAGCGAACGCCGACCCCGACCCGCACATCCGCCCGCTCGTCACTTTGGCCGTCGGTGCTCTCGGCGGCCTCCTGGTCGGCGTGACCAGCGTCGGCTCCGGGTCGGTCATCATGATCGCCCTGCTGATGCTCTACCCCGGCCTGTCTGCGGTGAAGCTGGTCGGCACCGACCTGGTGCAGGCTGTGCCGCTGGTCCTCTCGGCCGCGATCTCCAACATCATCATCAACGGGCTGGACTGGAAGATCCTGATCCCGCTGGTGCTCGGCTCGGTCCCGGGCACGATCCTCGGCAGCCGGATCGCCCCGCGGGTGCCCCAGTCCGTGATTCGCCGCGGCATCGTGATCGTACTGACGATGTCCGGCGTCGCGCTCCTGGACAAGTCCGGCTGGGCGCCCCTCGGCAAGGACGACACCCACCCGATGCTGATCGCGATCATCGGCCTGGTGCTGCTGGTCACCCTCCCGATCATCTGGGGAGTGCTGCGCAAGGGCCAGGGCCTGCCGATGTTCGGGTCACCGACCGTCGCGGAGCTCGACGACGCAAACTTCCGCCGACCCCGGGAGTGACCCGAGCCACTCGGATTTGTACGGTTTGAGATGGTCCAGCCCGCCACGGCTACGATGTGGGCTGCTGTCCCGACGAGAGGTCCCCTGCCAGTCATGACCGATACCCACGCCGACTACCAGCTGAGTCAGCTCGACCAGCTGGAGGCGGAGTCGATCCACATCTTCCGCGAGGTCGCCTCCGAGTTCGAGAAGCCCGTCTTGATGTTCTCGGGCGGCAAGGACTCCATCGTGATGCTGCGCCTCGCCGAGAAGGCGTTCTACCCCGCGAAGATCCCGTTCCCGGTGCTGCAGGTCGACACCGGCTACGACTTCCCCGAGGTCCTCGCCTGCCGCGACTCGTGGGTCAACCGCCTGGGCGCACGACTGGTCGTCGCCAGCGTCGAGGACGCGATCCGCGACGGCATCGTCGTCGACGACGGCAAGACCAGCCGCAACCGGCTGCAGATCGGCACCCTGCTGAACGCACTCGAGGAGGGCGGCTTCACCGCCGCATTCGGCGGCGGGCGGCGGGACGAGGAGAAGGCCCGCGCCAAGGAGCGCGTCTACTCCCACCGCGACGAGTTCGGCCAGTGGGACCCGAAGATGCAGCGCCCCGAGCTCTGGAGCCTCTACAACGGGCGCATCCACGAGGGCGAGCACATGCGGATCTTCCCGATCTCCAACTGGACCGAGCTGGACATCTGGCACTACATCGGCCGCGAGGGCATCGAGATCCCCTCGATCTACTTCTCCCACCGGCGCCGGGTCTTCGAGCGCGACGGGATGCTGCTGAGCGAGTCCGAGTTCAACCCGCTGCGCTCGGGTGAGACCGTCGAGGAGCGCACCGTCCGGTTCCGCACCGTCGGCGACCTCACGCTGACCGGCTGCGTCGAGTCCGACGCCGACACCATCGACAAGATCATCGACGAGATCGCCATCGCCCGCGTCACCGAGCGCGGCGCCACCCGTGGCGACGACCGCTTCTCCGAGGCAGCCATGGAGGATCGGAAGAAGGAAGGCTACTTCTGATGAGTGACCACACTGCGGGTCTGACCCAGGCGCAGAAGGCCGAGCAGATCCGCACCATGGACCTGCTCCGCTTCGCCACCGCCGGCTCCGTCGACGACGGCAAGTCCACGCTGATCGGCCGGCTGCTGCTGGACTCCAAGTCGATCTTCGAGGACCAGCTGGAGGCCGTCGAGGCGACCAGCCAGTCCAAGGGCTACGACTACACCGACCTCGCGCTGCTCACCGACGGCCTGCGCTCCGAGCGCGAGCAGGGCATCACGATCGACGTGGCGTACCGCTACTTCGCGACCCCGACGCGCAAGTTCATCATCGCCGACACCCCGGGCCACGTGCAGTACACCCGCAACATGGTCACCGGCGCCTCCACCGCCGACCTGGGTCTGGTGCTGGTCGACGCCCGCCAGGGCCTCACCGAGCAGTCCCGCCGGCACGCAGTCATCCTCTCGCTGCTGAGGGTCCCCCACCTGGTGCTGGCCGTGAACAAGATGGACCTCGTGGACTTCTCCCAGGAGGTCTACGAGAAGATCCACGCCGAGTTCACCCAGTTCGCGACCAAGCTCAACATCCCCGACCTCGAGGTCATCCCGATCTCGGCGCTCCAGGGTGACAACGTCGTCAACCGCTCCGAGAACATGAGCTGGTACTCCGGTCCCACGCTCATGCACCACCTCGAGCACGTCCACGTGGCTTCCGACCGTGACCTGGTCGACGTCCGCTTCCCGGTCCAGTACGTCGTGCGGCCCAAGTCCGACGATTACCACGACTACCGGGGCTACGGCGGCATGGTCGCCGGGGGCGTCCTCAAGCCGGGCGACGAGGTCGTCGTGCTGCCGAGCGGCATGACGTCGAAGATCGCCGGCATCGACCTGTTCGACCAGGAAGTCACCGAGGCGTTCCCGCCGATGTCGGTGACCGTGCGCCTCGAGGACGACGTCGACGTCTCCCGCGGCGACATGATCGCCCGGCCCGCCAACGCGCCCAAGCCCTCACAGGACATCGACGCGATGGTGTGCTGGATGACCAACGAGCCCCTCCGGCCCCGCCAGAAGCTGGCGATCAAGCACACGACCCGCTCGGCCCGTGCGCTGGTGAAGGACATCCAGTACCGCCTGGACGTCAACACCCTGCACCGCGACCAGGAGACCAAGGAGCTCGGCCTCAACGAGATCGGCCGCGTCCAGCTACGCACGACTGTGCCGCTGCTGTGCGACGCCTACTCGAAGAACCGGACCACGGGTTCATTCATCCTTATCGACGAGGCCACCGGCGTGACGGTCGGGGCCGGCATGATCAACAGCGCCAGCTGACCAACGCCCAGGCCCGGACGGAGCCGTAGTGCGACTACTCATCACCGGCGGGGCCGGGTTCATCGGATCGAACCTGGCCCGCGCCGCCCTCGCTGACGGCCATGAGGTCGCCGTCCTCGACGACCTGTCGACAGGCGACGAGCGCAACCTGGACGGTCTCGAGGTCGACTTCGTCCGAGGCTCGCTCCTCGATGACGCGAGCGTCGACGCCAGTCTCGAAGGGGCGACGTCGGTGATCCACCTGGGCGCGCTGCCCAGCGTGCCCCGGAGCATCAACGCACCGCTCGCCTCGCACGCGGTCAACGCGACAGGCACGCTTCAACTGCTCGAGCGGGCCCGCGCCCAGGGTGTGAACCACGTCGTGTCGGCGTCGTCGAGCTCGGTCTACGGCATGAACCCGGCGCTCCCGAAGGGCGAGCGTGAGTGGATCCGCCCGATGAGCCCGTATGCCGTGTCGAAGCTCGCCACGGAGCAGTACACGCTTGCCTACCAGCAGTCGTTCGGGCTCAAGAGCCTGGCGTTCAGGTTCTTCAATGTCTACGGCCCCGGTCAGGCAGCAGGACACGCCTACGCCGCGGTCATCCCGACGTTCATCGACGCCATCCTCGCCGGACGCCCGGTTCCTCTCCAGGGCGACGGCACGCAGTCGCGCGACTTCACGTACGTCGGCACCGTGTGCCGCGTGCTCCTGGATGCGGCGGTCCGTCAGGTCACCCACCCGGAGCCGGTCAACCTGGCCTTCGGCACGAACACGACGCTCCTGGAGCTGCTCGACATGCTGCGCGTCGAGCTGGACACCGACTTCGAGGTCGAAAGTGGTCCTGCGCGCCCCGGCGACGTGAAACACTCCCAGGCGTTGAACGACGCGCTCAGGAGCTTGTTCCCAGACGTCGAACCGGTTTCGTTGACACAGGGACTGCAGGAGACGATCGCATGGTTCCGCAGCACGAAGTGAGCACGCTCGTCGTCATCGGTCAGGGGTACGTCGGCCTGCCGATGGCCCTGCGGGCCGCCGAGTCGGGGCTCAAGGTCTATGGACTCGACACGAACGAGCAGGCCGTCCGAGACCTGAACGCGGGGCGGTCCCACATCGACGATGTCAGCGATGCCGAGCTCCAGTCTGCGTTGGCGAGGGGCTTCGAGGCCTCCGCCGACCCGGCGGTGATCGCGAAGGCCGACGTCGTCCTCGTGTGCGTGCCGACCCCACTGGCTGACGATGGCGGACCCGACCTCGAGGCGGTCGAGCTCGCGGCCGCCGCCATCGGACAGCACATCCAGCGCGGCGCGCTGGCCATCCTCGAGTCGACGACGTACCCCGGCACGACCGAGGAGGTCTTCGCGCCCCTCGTCGCCGCGGGAGGCCTCGAGATCGGGACCGACATCTTCGTGGCGTTCTCCCCCGAGCGCATCGACCCCGGCAACGAGGTGTATGGCGTCCGCAACACCCCGAAGGTCGTCGGTGGCCTGACTCCCGAGTGCACGGAGCGCGCGGCGGCGTTCTACGGCCGCTTCGTCGACACCGTGGTGCCGGCCAAGGGCGCGCGCGAGGCCGAGATGTCGAAGCTCATCGAGAACACCTTCCGACACGTCAACATCGCCCTCGTCAACGAGATGCTGCGCTTCTCTCACGAGCTGGACATCGACCTCTGGAACGCGATCGACTGCGCTGAGACGAAGCCCTTCGGCTACATGGCGTTCCGGCCCGGCCCGGGCGTCGGTGGTCACTGCATCCCGGTCGACCCCTCCTACCTCAGCCACCGGGTCAAGGCACGTCTGGGCTACTCATTCCGCATGGTGGAGCTGGCCGAAGAGATCAACACCGCGGCTCCCCTTTACGTCGCGAGCCGCGTCCGAGACGTGCTCAACGACGCGGAGAAGGCGGTGAAGGGCTCTCGGGTGCTGTTGCTCGGAGTGACCTACAAGGCGAACATCTCCGACCGCAGGGAAAGCCCCGCTGACCCCTTGGCACGGCATCTCATGTCCTGGGGCGCCCACGTGGAATACCACGATCCGTTCGTCCCCACCTGGCAGCCTCGCGGGTCCGCAGCAGTGCTCCAGTGCGTCCCGGACCCATACGCCGCGGCCGCGCAGGCCGATGCAACCGTCCTGGTGCAGGCCCACCGTGCATACGACAAGTTGCGGATGTCGGAACAGGCGCTCAGGATCCTTGACACGAGGTCCGCTCTGGCTGACGGGGCGAACGTCATCCGCCTCTAGAGCGAGGCGAGTTCACAAGATTCGCGCTGGAACACCGGCGACGGTCGCGTTAGCAGGAACGTCCTTAGTCACTACCGCGCCAGCACCTACGGTGCACCCACGATGCAAAGTCACGCCCGACGTCACAACTGAACCAGCGCCAAGCCAAACGTCCTCGCCGATATGCACTCTGTCGTTTATGAACTTGCCCTCAGCCAAGCTGTACCGGTGGTCGTGGTCGGCATCCCGAACGACGCACATTTCGGCGAGTTGCGAACCCTCAGAGATAACGACGCTTTCCCGCGCGACAATGACACAATTCGGACCGATGTAGTCAGCCGCGATGTATAGACGCGCACCTGGGCCAGTGGCGAGCATCACGCCCTGCCCGACTGAACAGCCGACGATCTCGACGGAACTTGTCCGCGAGAATTGAAATTGGCAGTTTCTGGCGATTTTCACATTGCCGACAATACGCACATTGGGGAACCTCAGCACCAGCCACCTGACACGAAGCCGGGAGGAGCACTCCCACCTGAAAGCCACTAAAGCCCGCGCGACGAACATACTGGCCCCCTTCGCCAAGAACACCCACTGTCGCTCCGATAGTCTCCTGACGCGAGTCGCTCAAGCATATGACGAGACGTCACTCTCGGTCCGTGCGCGCTCACCATGACCAACTAGATCGACCTCGGACTTCTGCGTAGGCGGCTCGTTACACGCCCCAAGTTCCGCGCGGACAAGATCAGCAGAGCCCCGAGAATCCACTGAAACGGCACCGGCGCGAACGAATTCCGCGCAGAAACCAGGAGGGGAAGCAGAATCACGACTCCGTTGAGCGCACGAGGACCGGCAGGCTGACGATCGGCAACGCGGACCAGCGCGCCGATCACCGCCATCAAGGCAACAACTCCGCAGATGCCACCATTGCGGAGTCCCTCGGCAATCGGCGATCCTCCAATAGCGCCCACGCGTTGCGCAATCTCGACGTTGAACAGTCGCGGGTCGCTTGTGGAGTCCGGCACGGCCTGTCCAGTCAACCTCTCGAACGCCCTAAGAGGAACGGCGATCAACGAAAGCCCGTGTAAGTGGGACTGCCCTGCTGCCAGCCACCGATCGACCACGACTACCGGATAGAGGGAGTACCCCATCTCGGCAAGACCTTGCAGCGGGGAGAAGGTGAAGTTGCCATGAAGGAGTCCTGCCAGGCCGCTAGCCCTTGAACTCCTGAGGAGGTTGACCGCAGCCAATCCGAACAAGACGACTAAGCCAGCAGTCCATCCCTTTACCCGTCTGCGTTTGCCGATGACGAAGGCGACGACCAGTGCCGGGAAGATTACCCCTCCCCTACTGCCAAGAATGAGCAGCGTCAACGCTAGGGCCACGAATGGGGCATAAACGATCCACCGCGCGCGACCAGCTCCAGCTACCATAAAGGCGGTCCCGAAACTGAAGGTGATCATGCTGTATCCGTAGGCAGGATTCTGGGACGCCTCCAGGAAATCTCCATAACCTGATCGGACCCCCAGCCCGCTCGAGAGGAGAATCCAGAGCACTCCGATGCCGCCCACTGTTGCGGCCACGATACCCACCAGTTCCGCAGATGGACTATCCGATAGCGGCGATGGACGGTCGTCTGCACGCGCCTCGGGGAGGATTCCGTCACAACAGAGATACCCGAAAGTGAATGCCACCAGGCCAATCCCGGTTGCCACCGCCGCAAGACGAAGGTCGTCCGCCAGAATCCATGAGTTGTCGCCCTGGCCTACCAACGACTGAGCGCCGATCAGGGAGTAACTCACAACCAAGCCAGCGTGAAACGCGCCGAACACTAGGACGTAAATCGTAGAGCCGCCCAAGACACCGGGCCCGCGATTGTATGTCGCAGTTGCGGCGCCCACGATGATCGTCGCCAACCCAGAAGCTACCGCGTCCACAGACACCGCCCCCTCCTGCGTCAGCCAGAACAGGCCAACTGCGCAGAGGATCAGTCCCGCAAGCCTGGAGAACAAGGTCGCCTTCCCCGGCTGATCGCTGAGGTGCAGGGCCCGAGCCGCCGGTTCACGCCTTCGAAGAGTCGGCACCCCAGCACCTCCTCCACTCAGCCACGCTTGCTTCAAGCGCGAACCTGGACTCGCGGACGCCTCTCGGCAAGACTGCGCGACCCTCAAGAGACAGTCCGGCGGCCTCGTCGACTGCATCGAGCCACCGAGTGACCGGGGCGTCAAGGGGCACCGTCTGTATACCGGGAAGCTCGCGCGCTAGCTCTTCTATACCAGACAAGCGCGATGCGACGACTGGGAGTCCGCTCGCGATAGCCTCCAGAACTACAGTCGGCAGCCCTTCGCGGACCGACGGGAGGACCAGCACCGCAGAACGGCGCATTAGCGACGGGATATCTGCCCGCTCGCCGAGTAGCAACACATTCGGAGGCAGCTCTGGAAGGTCGGCGTCCCCGCCTGGACCGACCAGCCAAAACTGAAGGTCCCGGCATCCCGCTGCCTCGGACGCCATCGATGCGATCAAGCCGCGGTTCTTTTCGGGCGCGGCCCTGCCCACGTGCAGGACCACCGGAGGATCCTCCAACAGGTCTGGGTCACCTGGCCTGAAGATGCTCGTGTCGACGCCGTTCGCTAGCACCGTGAATCGCTGGCGAAAGACCGGCCACTTGCCAAGCTGCCCCATTGCAAACCGTTGACTGGCTTCCGTTACGGACAAGACGTCGGTTGCAAATGTTGCTAACAATGCCCTAGCCACAGCGCGGTACCCCAACCGACCGAGACTGCCGCGGCGACCGTCACCTTGACTATGGATCCGGGCGATGCGCACCCGCACCCCGGCCGTCCAAGCTACAAAGAGAAAGAAGCCGCTCGCTAAAGAAACGTGCGACTCGACAACGTCCGGCCGTCTCTCTCTCAGGAAGCGACGAAAGAGCCATGGCCACATCCATCTGTTGCCCCCTAATTGGAGAACCGTCGCCCCCTGCCGTCGGAAGTCGTCGGCGAGCGCACCCTCGGTCACGCCAAGACAAACGAACGTCTGCTCGACCTCACCAGCAGGAACTGCGGAGCACAGTCCTAGCGAGACGATCTCCGCCCCGCCGCGATTGAGGGAACCGATGACATGGACTACCGCTCTAGCCATGCCGGGACTCCGCCTGAAGGTCCGCGAGCGCCTGGTACATCTGTCGGCGACTCGCCTGCAGGCTCTCTTGGGAGTACTCGAACGAGTGACGCCACCCCTCCGCAGCATTCTTCGTCGCCAGCGCTGGATCCACAAGCAGGCGCATACAAAGCTCGGCCAGGGCATTGGCGTCGCCAGGCGGGCACATGGCCTCTTCGCTCAACAGGTCTGGCGTCCCCCCGACATCGGTGCCCACGCATGCGAGCCCTCGCGCCTGCGCCTCAATCACGGTTCGTGGCAACCCCTCGGTCCGAGAGGAGGACACGAGCAACTCCGACGAGTCGATGACCGATCGAACGTCCCGGGCGGAAGACAACATACCGGTGAAGCGGACGATCTCTGAGAGACCGAGCTTGGCAGCCAGGGTTCGGATCTCCTCCATGCGACGGCCGCCACCCACGATAGCGAGCGAAACTGCGGGAACTGCGACACGAATCTGCTGCATAGCACGAAGAAGCACATCGAAGCCCTTGTAGGACTGGTCCATGCTGCCGATCGCAACGACTCGCTCCAACTGGCGGACATAGATACGCGGCGAATCTGTGAAGGCATCCCCCGGCAACGATGCACTGGAGTAGAAGAAGGTCGGCGTGCCATCGCCAGACGGGTAGCGCTGGGGGAGACGGCTTGCACTTACGTACGCAGCCGACGACGCCTTCGCACAAATGGCGCGCAGATCGCGAGCGGCCTTCCTACGGATCAGGGGCCGCAACGGGTGCTCGACGACCCCCGGACCAAATACATCCCAAGGATCGCCAACGACCTCGACCCCGAATGGACGGTCGTTGGTCAGAACCCGATGCACCACGCGCGAGAGGTTTCCTGGCACTCGAAAGATGACTGCATCCCCCGGCTGTACCGCATGACGAGCGGCGCGGCGCAGACGCGGCAGGGACTGCAGGAACTCGCGAGGACCAACGTAATCCGGCATCTCCCTAACGCAGACCCCCTCTCCGGAGACCGGTAGAAGTCCCTCCGCGGATGAAATTGGGCTCACGCGGGCAACCACGGCGACTTCATCGAAGACATCGAGGTAGCGCGTCCAGAAATCGTAGCCAAAGACAGAGTCTGCATAGTGCGCTCCATTTGGCCCCCTATAAAGGCGATATTCACCAACTACCGCGACCCTCATCGGACCCCAAGAACCACGTCAGCGACTTCACGGCTGCACCTAACGACATCAAACCTAGAGGCCACATGCTCGCGGGCGCACTCTCCCATGCTCCACAGGCTACCCTTTAGCCAGGCCGTCCGCGCCTCAAGGATGGCGGTTGTTAACTCGTCCACACTCGCTGGCGAGACGATCCATCCGGTCATCCGATCGACAACGGTCTCCGGCAGCGCACCGGCCGAGGAGACAATGCTTGGTCTCCCCATCGCACTTGCTTCCAGAGCGGCCCCGTGGTTCTCCGACAGGCTCGGCGACACCGATACGTCTGCGCTTGAGTAATAGGGACGCACATCGTCAACCGACTCGCGCCACGTTATTGACGGATCCGACTCAACACTGAACCTATCAATGAGCGCCGCTTTGTGCTGTCGGCCTGCCTCATCAAACCCCCCGCCAACGAGCAGTAGGTGCGCGTCGCCGTGTATGGCCGCCACCTGCCTCCATGCGTTTAGCAGTGTTTCATGCCCCTTAATCCCCACGCCCGGATAGACGGACGACTTTGGTGCATACACGTAAGCGACCATGATCACAACGAAGCTTCGTCGTGGAATGCCGAGGAGTTCGTCACGTCGATCGACCCCAGCTCGGAATCGATCGATATCGACACCATAAGGAATCGCACGCACTCGGTCGGTCGGCATCCCTATCGCCCGGTATCGTTCGGCCGTATGGTTCGATCCGCCGATGACAATGTCGTCAAGACGGCACAGAAATCGCTCCGCCCACCTGATCGGGGTTGAGTCGAGGTAAAGTGGCCCCGCCACCATGTGGACCCTGCGAATCCCCGTGAAGAGTGTGGCGATTCGCACGGCCAACGCGGACGCGTACAGATGATAGAATGCCACCTCGGCGGCTTGTTCCTTCAACAGTCGACGCAGTTCCGCCAATCCGCGAAGCAGTTTCAACGACGGCCGCATGACAAAATCGAAATCGCACTCGATTACGTCGATGCCAACCCCGTCTAGGCGTCGCCTCAGGCGCCCCTCGCCCCTTGGAATGATGACCGACACAGTTGCACCGCGAGCTCGGAATTCGAGTAGTTGCGGAATGACCCAGAGCCCACCCTCGTTCGTCTTCACAACGCAGACAACGTCCGTCACCGGGCCGGGACGCCCTTCACCGTAGTGTCGGCAGGCACGTCCCTGACGACGCAGGCGGATCCACCCACGGTGGCACCTGGGCCGACCGTCAAACCGTTGAGTATGACGCCCGCGACCCCGATCAGGACGCCCGATTCAATTATGCAATCGCCCGATATGGACGCCAGCGGGTTCGCGCTCACAAAGTCACCGATGACGGTGTCGTGGCCGACGGTGGTGTTCAAGTTCAGGTGAACGTGCGCACCGAGTGAGATATTCGTCGTTAGTCGCACGCCAGCACAGATGACTGATCCAGGACCGACCTCAACGCCGTGGCCCATCGACGCTGTCGGATGAACCAAGGTAGCTGCCAGAAGACCGGCCGAATCGAAGACCTCAGCCACGCGCCGCCTGACCGCAGGCGAACCGATACCAATCACATACCAACCCGCGGGCGTTCCAGCAAGAAGTTGATCAGACGTGCCGAGGTAGGGCACACCACGTGACTCAAGCCGAGCCAAATTGTCCAGAGTCGGATGATCGTCCACGACGCCCACCTCAAAGTCAGCCGTGCCCGCGGCACGCATGGCATCGACGACATCGATCACCTCCCGCCCAAAACCGCCAGCGCCAATAACGATCAGTTGCTCACCCATCGGACCTCCCACCTCTGAACGCTGTCATGGTCACGCCATCCGGCTCTGAGATGCCATCGCGCCGGATAACACTGCGGACCGTACGAGCGATAACGCTCAGGTCAAGTCGAAGGCTGCGGTTCTCCACGTAGGCGACATCCAGTTCAAACCTCTGCTCCCACGAGAGCGCGTTCCTACCGCCCACCTGCGCGAGACCAGTAACCCCTGGCCTGACCTCGTGTCGTCGACGTTGGCGTTCCGTGTACAGCGGCAGGTACTGCACAAGCAGCGGCCGCGGGCCCACCAGGCTCATGTCACCGTTGAGGACGTTCCAAAGAGTCGGGAGTTCATCGAGGCTGGTTGACCGGAGCAACGCACCGAACCTGGTCATCCGCTGCTGGTCGCTGACTCTACCGGCCGCCTCATCGACCGACAGCATCGTGCGGAACTTGACCAACGTGAACACCTGCTCGTCCTTGCCCGGGCGCTCCTGCCGGAACAGAACGGGCGACCCCAACCGAGCGCGCACCAGTCCCGCGATGGCGAGCTGCAGTGGCGCGGTTACGACCAATGCCACAGCCGAGAGGAGGACATCGATCAGCCTCTTCCACGGGTCGTAGGAGCGATGACTCACGTGATGGCCACCAACCGACGGATGACGGAGTCGACTCGGCCGAACTCCTCCTCGGACATTCCTGATCCTGACGGCAACGAGACACCCATCCCGAAGAGTCGCTCGGAGGTCCCGTCCAAGACCCCGGCCAGGCCTGTTGAGACCGGCTGCAGGTGCATCGGCTTCCACACCGGGCGCGTCTCGACACCCGCGCGGTCGAGCTCCTCAGCGAGCTCTGCCGCGGTCCAGGTCGACTGCGCCGGGTCCACCAAGATGGCGGTCAACCAGCAGTTGTCCTCAGCGTCGTCCGTGCCACCGAGAATCGAGACGCCCGGCGAACCTGCGAAGAGCGACCGATAACGCTCGCGCCAGGTCCTGCGGCGCTTCAGCATGTCGTCGAGCCGGCTGAGCTGAGCACGGCCCATGGCCGCCAGGATATTCGAGAGCCGATAGTTGTAGCCGACCTCGGTGTGCTCGTAGTGCGCGACGGGCTCACGTGCCTGCGTCGAGAGCTTGCGAACGTGCGCGGCCAGGGCACCATCGTCGGTCAGCAGCATGCCGCCGCCCGAGGTCGTCATGATCTTGTTGCCGTTGAAGGACAGGACACCGGCGTCTCCCATCGACCCGGCGGGCCGACCGTGGTAGCTGGCACCGAACGACTCGGCGGCGTCGGAGAGCACCCGCGCTCCGAACTCGGCGCAGAGGGCGAGGATCTCGTCGTACGCCGCGCACTTGCCGAGGAGGTCGACCGGGATCACGACGGGAACCTTGCGCGACTGGACGCGCAAGGCCACGAGCGCCTCGCGCAGCAGGCTCGGTGACATGTTCCCGGTCTCGGCGTCGCAGTCGACGAAGTAGGGCTCGGCGCCGACGTAGCGGATCGCGTTGACCGTCGCCGCGAACGTCAACGTGGAGACCGGCACCACATCGCCCGGGCCCACGCCCCAGCTCACCAGTGCGAGGTGCAGGGCGGCGGTGCCGGAGGCGAGGCCCACGGCGTACGGGACGCCGACCCGCTCGGCGACCTCGCGCTCGAACGCGTCGAGGTCAGGACCGGCGGGCGCGACCCAGCCCGAACGCATGGCGTCGAGCACGTACTGCTGCTCGAGGTCACCCACGTCCGGAGGCGACAGGTACACCCGCGACTCTTGCGCGCCCTGCATCACTTCTCCCGTCAAGTGGTTCTCGAGCGAGTCTAGGAAAGCTGGTCAGCAGGCGCTCGCGAACACCGATTCCCGTGCCCCAGTCTGGACGCTCGGGGTGACTCCCAGGCGAACGGCGTCGGTCTGACCGGCCCCGGACTTCATCGTCCAGGTGAGGGCGTCGTCGTCGCGGTTGGAGAGCAGCACGACGACGGTCGCCACCGGGCGGCCGTCGAGGTCTACCACCTGGAGGTCCTCGCCCAGCTGCTTGCCGTTGAGACGGACGTTGTCGATGGTGCCGCCGTACGGTCCGTAGAGCCGCACGAGCACGAGCTGGGAGCCGCGATCGGTGCCGTACTCACCCGTTCCGGTGACCGACAGCGGCAGCGAGGCCGCCTTGCTCGGCGAGATCGCCTGGTTGAGCGTCAACGAGCCGGCGATGGACTGCTGACCGTTCGAGCAACTCGTGGGTTTCAGGTCCGTCCAGTAGCGCAGGTAGTAGGACATCTTCGAGCCGGTCGCGTCGTTGAGACCGATGTCCACGTGCGGTGTGCGTCCGTCGTCGCCAGCGAGAGCACCTTCGACGTTCGTGCCCGCGAGCTCGGTCCGGACATCGGAGTCGAAGGACGCCACGCGGAACCGACCCTCGTGGGCTGCCTGGTCGAGCGCGTCCACGAAGTCCACCGGGGAGTCGAGATGACCGGTGACCGAGTCGAAGAGCACCCGTGCGACCTGGGCGAACAGGGTGTCCTGCTCGGCAGGCTGGAGGTCGATGTAGGTCTGGTTGAGCAACTGCGGGACCAGGTTGTCCGGAGTGAGCGTCAGGTCGCCGACCTGGATGTTGCCAGTGCCCCGGAGCAGGTAGGACATCGCGACCGGGTCGAGCGAGACGACCCCGTCGAGCTTGGTGCCCGGGAACTTCTCCTGCCAGCGCGCCGACCAGAGCTCGGCCGCGCGCGGGAAGTCGGGGGTGAAGTTGGCGTCCTGGAAGTAGGTGCCGAGCTGCTGGTCGTAGACCGCCAGCTCGCCCTTCGACAGCGGCAGGATGGGGTCGGCGCGTTCGCCGAAGTCCGATGCCGTGCCCTGCTGCACCATCTCGATCTTGCCCGCGTCCGCGTGCACCAGGGCCCAGGACCCGGGCATGCCGCCGGTGGCGCGGATCTCTGCATTGTTCTGGAAGACCAGCAGGTAGTTGCGGGGCCCGTCGGCACCGGCCATCGCCGGGAGGACGGCGACGGCCTTGTCTCCCGCCGAGACGCCGCGCGCGGCGTCACCGACGAGGTCGACGTAGTGATCGAAGCGAGACTTCAGCGGCCCGACGTAGCCCGAGCTGTCGAGGCCCGCGACATCGTCGTCCGCGGCGTCGAGGGCCGCGTGGGCCTTGCTGACCGGGCCGGCGAGGCGCTGGACGACATCGAGGTTGATCCGGCCCTTCGTGGTGATGCCGTCGAGCCCGTCGACGGTCGTGACGAGGGCGGGCACGCCGTCGCTTGCGAGCGTGTCGAGGGACGAGCTGATGGCGCGCACACCTTGCACGTCGTCACCGACGAACGGCAGGTGCGTCAGTGCGCCCCAGACCGGGCCGTCGGTGCGGCCCTTGGCGGAGTGGGCGGACTGCTGCAGGTCGGCGATCGCCCGATCGCGATCGGCGGGGTCCGCGTCGGTCAGCGACGCCTTGAGCCGGTCGGCGCTCGCCTCGGCGTGCTGCAGGTCCCTCATCGCGTGCCAGCCCTGCCACCCGAGCCACGCGGCGGTGCCGATGATCACGAGCAGCAGCACGGTGACGACAGGACGCCAGCTGCGGAAGCGCATGGACTAGAACCTAACGGGCGCAGGCCGTTGACGTCGTCAGATGTGCGTCGCGATGAGACCGTGTTGGACTTCAGCGCCCTGCGTTGGCTGCGGGGGTCTCGACAAGCTCGACCACCGGGGACCGCTCGACCACCGGCGACCGCTCGACCACCGGCGACCGCTCCACTGGACCGCCGTGGGTCAGCGGCGGGTGACGCGGAAGGAGAAGCCCTGGCCGCAGTTCTTGTAGACCGACTGCTCCGGCATCGAGTTGAAGAACATGTCGCCGTCGTAGACGCCAGGGTTCAGGCGACCGAGCTTGAGGACGGTCCGGCCGCCGTCGAACCAGCCGGAGTCTCTCGCGGAGTCGCCGCCGCGGCGCTGGTCGACCTTCACGCTGACGCGGCCTCGGGGCTGGCCGTCCCCGGGTGCCGACACCCAGACGGCAACGCTGGTGCCGCCCCTGGTGGTCGACTTCAGCACGTTGACATGGCAGTTCGTCGTCACCGTGCCGGGGTACGGTGCGGCCGTCGCCGTCTCGGTCGAGACACCGACCAGGCTCGCTGCGGTCAGTCCGGTGCCGACAATGCCGGCCAACAGCTTCTTCATGGCGCGCTCCCCATCGCTAACCCATCGGTCCACTCCAGCAAAGCACACCTGTGGTGCGACTCGCCATGGCACAAACGTGCGATTGCCCGAAAGGGCAGGTCGGAGCCGAGGACGAGGCGCTGGGGTCAGCGGCGCGTGACGCGGAAGGAGAAGCCCTCGCCGCAGTTCTTGTAGACCGACTTCTCCGGCATCGAGTTGAAGAACATGTTGCCTTCGTAGACGCCCGGCCGGAGGCTGCCGAGATCGAGCAAGGTGCGGCCGCCGTCGAACCAGCCGGAGTCCCGGCCGGAGTCGCCGCCCTGGCGGCGGTCGACGCTCACGCTGACGCGGCCCCTGGGGTCACCCTCACCGGCCGCCGTCACCCACACCGCCACGGTGGTGCCACCGCGGGTGGTCGAACTCTTGACGTTGACGTGGCAGTTGGTCGCGACCGTGCCGGGGTACGGCGCGGCGTCGGCCGACGTCGTCGTCGCGGCCACCAGTCCGCCCGAGATCAAGGCGGCGGCGCCGAGGCCGGCAAGCATGCTCTTCATGGTGGTTCCCTCACGTCAGTGCGGACGAAATGCGTCCAGACCACCAACCCTAGCGGGAACCGACCCGCTCGGCAGACTTCTCGTGATCGCGATCACCTGCCGAGCAGGAGGCGCGCCTCCGCCGGAGTCATCGGGGCGCGCTGGGCCAGACCAGCCATCACCGCCGCCCGCTCGACCAGCTGGGCGTTGCGCTCGACCGGAACCCCCTTGGCGAGGGTGAGCACGTCCTCCATCCCGACCCGCAGGTGGCCGCCCATCGAGAGCGCCGCGAGCGCGACCGGCAGCGTGCTGCGACCGATGCCGGTGGCCGACCAGCTGGTGACCTCGGGGGGCAGCAGCCCAACGGCGGCGACCAGCGCCGGGGCCGTGCCCGGCATGCCGCCCGGGACGCCCATCACGAAGTCGCAGTGCACCTTGCCGCCGTACGGCAGTCCGAACTTGTGCAGGAGACGCCCCAGCGCGTGGACGTGGCCGAGGTCGAAGAGCTCGAACTCCGGCACCACCTGCCGCTCCTGGCTGAGCTGGTAGAGCTCGCAGATGAACGGCCACGGGTTGGAGAAGACGTCTTCGCCGAAGTTCGTGGTGCCCATCGTCAGGCTGCACGAGTCGGGTTCCGCGTCGAGCACCCGCAGGCGCGCGTCGAGCGGATCGTGGACGGAGCCACCGGTCGAGAGCTGGACGACCAGGTCGGTGCTCTCGCGCAGGGCCTGCACGGTGTCGCGCAGACGGGTGGGGTCGAGGGTCGGACGGTGGTCGGCGTCGCGGATGTGGACGTGGATCATCGCCGCGCCCGCGGCCTCGCACTCACGAGCCGTCTGCACCAGCTCCTCGAGCGTCGTGGGCAGCTGCGGGCAATCGGTCTTGGCGGTCTCCGCACCCGTGGGGGCGACCGTGATCAGGATGGAGTCAGGTGACGTCGTCGGCACGATCGGCATCGTGCCAGAGCGGGCGACTCGCGGTGGCCAGGGGTGGCGTGCGGGTGCGGGGGTCTCGACGGGCGTTCAGGCCCCCAGGGGGCCTTCACTGCTCGACCAGCGGCACACGCGGCCTTCGCTGCTCGACCAGCGGCACACGCGGCCTTCGCTGCTCGACCAGCGGCCCACACGCGGTCTTCGTCGCTCGACCCCGGCGGGGAGGGTCAGCCGGCGAGGTGGAGGGTCATCACGCAGGCACTCTCGCCGTGCTCGACGCAGATGCCGCCGTACGCCGGGGAGCCACTGACGCACGACTCGACGACCGTGCGGCGAGGGGGCAGCGCGACTGCCGTCTGCTCGTCACCAAAGACCTGGTCGAGCTCTCCGATGCGCGCCATGGGTGCCCCTCTCTCGCACTCGTCCGCGGCGCGGGCAACCCACCCCGGGGACTCTCGAAGGAGGTATCGGCCCGCACTCCGCCGACCTGAGACCGGTCTGGACCAGTCAGACTGTGCGGGTGCGAGCGGTGGTGCAGCGGGTGGACGGGGCGCGGGTGGTCGTCGACGGTGCGGAGGTGGGCGGGTTCGAGGGGCCGGGGCTGCTGGTCTACCTCGGCATCACCCACGACGACGGCGCCGACCAGGTCACCTGGATGGCCCGCAAGATCTGGGACCTGCGGCTGCTGCGCGAGGAGCAGTCGGCCTCGGACGTCGGCGCACCGGTGCTCGTCGTCAGCCAGTTCACGCTCTACGGCGACGCCCGCAAGGGCCGGCGACCCACCTGGCAGGCCGCCGCACCCGGGCCGGTCAGCGAGCCGGCGTACGACGCGGTCTGCGCGGAGCTCGAGCGACTCGGAGCGCGCGTCGAGCGCGGGGTCTTCGGGGCGGACATGCGGGTCGAGTCGGTCAACGACGGCCCGGTCACGCTGATCTTGGAGAAGTAAGGACGCAGAACGGCCCGCCACGCTGGAGGACGTGGCGGGCCGTTGTGGTTTCGAGGCTCGCTTCGCTCGCACCTCAACCACCGGAGGCGGCTGCGGGGGTCTCGACGAGCTCGACCACCGAAGGTGGGTCAGATCGCGACGACGACCTCGGCGACGGTGCCGACGGAGGCGTGGACGGCCTTGTCGACCGGGTCGGCCTTCGGGGCGAGGGTGCGCAGGGTCCACTCGCCGTCGCCGGCAAAGAACCGGAAGTGGCCGCTCGCCGAGGTCGGGACCTCGGCGGTGAACTCGCCGCTGCGGTCCAGCAGCCGCACGTAGGCGTTCGGGACCGGCTCACCGTCGCGGAGCACCTGCCCCTGGACGATGGCCTCCTTCTTGACGTCGATGCCGTCGAGGGACAGGCCGCCCTCGGTCGCGCCGCACATCAGGCGCCCTGCCCATCGGCCTGGCCGGGCTCGTCGCCGAGCGCGATCGGGACGCCCACGAGGGAGCCGTACTCGGTCCAGGAGCCGTCGTAGTTCTTCACGTTCTGCAGGCCCAGCAGCTCCTTGAGCACGAACCAGGTCAGCGAGGAGCGCTCGCCGATGCGGCACAGCGCGATCGTGTCCTTGGAGTCGTCGATGCCGACGCCGTCATAGAGCGCCTTGAGTTCCGCGTCGGACTTGAAGGTGCCGTCGTCGTTGCAGTTCTTGCTCCACGGCACGTTCAGCGAGGTCGGCACGTGGCCGGCGCGCTGGGACTGCTCCTGCGGCAGGTGCGCCGGAGCGAGCAGCCGGCCGGCGTACTCGTCGGGGCTGCGCACGTCGATGAGGTTCTGCACGCCGATCGCGGCGACGGTGTCGTCGCGGAACGCGCGGATCGAGCGGTCCTGCTCCTGCGCGACGTACGACGTCTTCTCGCGGGTCGGCAGCACGTCGGTGAGCTCGCGGGAGTCGAGCTCCCACTTCTTGCGGCCGCCGTCCATGAGCTTCACGTCGCCGTGGCCGTAGAGCTTGAAGTACCAGTAGGCGTAGGCCGCGAACCAGTTGTTGTTGCCGCCGTAGAGCACCACCGTGTGGTCGTTGGCGACCCCGCGGTCGGACAGCAGCGCCTCGAACTGCGCCTTGTTGACGAAGTCGCGGCGCACCTGGTCCTGCAGGTCGGTCGTCCAGTCGAGCTTGATGGCTCCCCGGATGTGGCCCTTGTCGTAGGCCGTGGTGTCCTCGTCGACCTCGACGAGCACGATCGACGGGTCGTCCAAGTGCTCCTCCACCCACTGCGTGGTGACGAGGGAAGTCTCGCGGCTCATGGTGTCTACCTTTCTCGTGCAGCTCGCGCTGCGGGGTCTGTGGTCGTGCGTTCGGTGCGGTCAGTGCGTGAGGCGGCGGATCAGCAGGTACATCTCGCAGCCGAGGCAGAAGCGGAACAGCGCGTTGAGCAGGGCCGCGACGAGCGCGAAGCCCGTGGCCACCAGGCCCAGTGCGTCGAGGCCGGTGAGGAAGCCGAGGAGCCCGACGACCGCGAACCCGAGGCCGACGGTCTGCGCGAACCGCGGCGGTGCGGGGTCCTCGAGCTCGGCGGGCGCAGCGAGGCGGGGCCGCACCAGGGTGCGGAACAGCCAGGCGTACGGCGTGTGCTGCACCCCGCGGAACGCCCCGATGGCGAACACCGCGGCCTGGGCGGCCAGCACCACGACCGCGGCCGGGCCGGGGGCGAGCAGCAGCACGGCGATCAGGACGACCGAGGTGAGCGAGGCGGCGAACTGCGGGCCGCGCGGGTCGATGCCGGCGCCGAGCGCCGGTGCGGCGTGCTGCGAGGTGGTGGTCGTGGACATGTCTCTCCTGCGGACGGGTGCGGATGCCTGGGCAGGCGGGTCGCGGCTCGCCGGATGGCGGGACTCCCGGCCTGAGTTTAATGTACTAACTCAGTGGATTAACAGGAGAAGAGGGCGCGACTCGCGGTCAGCGCATTCGACACAGCGACGAGCGCGTGCGGCAGTGATCCACTGCGCGGCGCTTGGTCAGCATGGTCGAGGACATGCGGACCAGAGTAGGGACCGCGGCCGCCGTCCTCCCAGGGCACGTCTCACTCCGCAAGACGTCTGTCCACATCTCGGACATCAGGCGCCGCCGAGAGCGGCGAGCACCTGCTCCTTGCGAGGCGCGCCGGCCGCCCGGGTCACCTCGCGGCCGGCGGCATCCAGCACCAGCGTGGTGGGGGTGCGCAGCACGCCCAGCGCGCGCACCAGCTCGAGGTGGTGCTCCGCGTCGACCTCCAGGTGCTCGACACCCGGGACCACCTCGGCGACCTCGGTCAGGGTCCGCCGGGTCGCGCGGCACGGCGCGCAGAACGCCGAGGAGAACTGCAGCAGCGTGGCCCGCTCCCCCAGCGTCGCCTCCGGGATCGCTGCGGTGACGTGGGTCCAGGTGGTGGCGACGGGATCGTCCGTCGCTGGCGCTCCTCGCACCTCAACCACCGTGGGGTCGCCCGTCGCCGGGTCTCCTCGCACCTCAACCACCGTGGGATCCGCGGAGGCGGCGTCGCGGACGCGGTGGGTGCCGCGGAAGCGACCGTCGGTGAGGGCGCGGTAGGAGCCGAAGGCGACCGCGAGGGCCACCGCGGCGATCGCGATCCAGGCACCAGGGCTCATGACATGCGCAACCAGCGATTCCACGGCGGCATTCCACCCCACCTGAGACGGTTGCCCCGTGCACCCAGCGATCTCGAGACAGGCGATCTCGAGACAGGCGATCTCGAGACAGACGCTCGTCGTCGCGCTCGTCGCGTACTCCGCCGCGCTCGCGTTCATCCTGCTGGTGCCCTCGGGCGCCGTACCGTCCTCGGGCGCGTCGTGGACCGCGGAGCTCGCCGACCGGCTCGGGGCGCCCGCGTGGGCGGTCGACCCCGCCCGCTGGGAGTTCGTGTGCAACGCGCTGATCCTGATGCCGGTCTCGGCGCTGGGCTCGCTGGTGTGGCCGCGCACGACCTGGCGCGACTGGACGGCGTACGCGTTCGTGATCGCCGGGGTCGTCGAGCTCGTGCAGGGGTTGCTGCTGCCCGATCGGTCCGCGACGTTCGTCGACGTGGTCGCCAACACCCTCGGCGGCCTGGGCGGCGCGCTGGTCGTGGACGTCGTACGCCGGCTGCTAGCCCGGCGGACGACGGCGTAGCCGGCCGACCTCGGCCTCGAGCCGCTGCACCCGGTCCTCCAGACGCAGCACGTGGGCGATGCCGGCCAGGTTGAGGCCGTCGGCCAGCAGCTCGCGGATGCGGTGGAGGCGGTCGATGTCGTCGGGGCTGTAGAGCCGCGAGCCGCCCGGAGTGCGGTCGGGGTCGACCAGGCCCCGGCGCTCGTAGACGCGCAGGTTCTGGATCTGCATCGACACCATGTCGGCCGCGACCGAGATCGCGAAGACGCCGCGGGTCTGGTCGGTCATGCGCTCGCCTCTCCGCTGGGGTGGTCTCGAGGCTCGTCGCTGGCGCTCCTCGCACCTCGACCACCGGGCCGGCCTTGATTTTGCCTCGAACTTGGAATATATGAAACCTATAACGCTTGATATAGGTGAGGGCTCACGCAGACCTCGACAGAACCCATCAGAACCAGGAGGACATGTGATGTTGCTGCGCACGACGGACCCGTTCCGTGACTTCGACCGGCTCACCCAGCAGATCTTCGGCACCACCAACCGTCCTGCGGTGATGCCGATGGACGCGTGGCGTGAGGGCGACCGCTTCGTGATCGAGTTCGACCTCCCTGGCGTCAGCAAGGAGAGCATCGACCTCGATGTCGAGCGCAACGTGCTGACCGTCCGCGCCGAGCGGGTGGGCCGCAACGGCGACTGGGAGGCGTTGGCCTCCGAGCGTCCGCGTGGCATGTTCAGCCGTCAGCTGGTGCTCGGCGACAACCTCGACCTCGAGCACATCGAGGCGACGTACGACGACGGCGTGCTGCGCCTGGTCGTCCCGGTCGCCGAGAAGGCCAAGCCGCGCAAGATCGAGGTGCAGGTCGGCTCGACCGACAGCGGGCGGACCGCGATCGAGGCCTGAGCGGGCGGCACGGGGTTTCGAGGCTCGCTCCGCTCGCACCTCAACCGCCGTGGCGATCAGCCGCCGGCGAACGGCGGCAGGAACTCCACCGAGGACCCGGGAGACACGAGGACGTCTCCCGGGTCCTCGGTGTTCACGGGGCGATCGCCGATCAGCGTCGAGCAGATGGCCAGCACGTCGGGCAGGCGCGTGCCGGGGTGGAGGGCGACCGCGCGGCGCAGCACCTCCTCGAGGGTGACCGGACCGTCCACCGCCAGGTCGTCACCGGCGACGCCGGCCGCCGAACGGGCCGCGGCCCAGTAGCGGACGTGGATGGTGCCCGTCTCAATTCGATTGGAAGGATCCAACTCGGCGCCCATGTGACGGTATTGTTCCGCACCAAGGATTCCGGCCGAAGCCCAGCGTTGCGTTTCGGTCCCCGCCCCGTCATCGGGAGGAGACCAGTCATGAGCACGCTCCTGCTTCTCACCAGCGCACTCCAGCCGTCCGCGGAGGTGCTGCCCGCACTGTCGCTGCTGGGCCACCAGGTGAAGATCCTCCCCTCCGAGGGCAGCGCCCTCCTCGAGGCTCCCGACTCCGACCTGCTGCTCGTCGACGGCCGCCAGGACCTCGCCCACGCCCGCGACCTGTGCCGGCTGATCCGCACCACCGGCACCGACGTACCGGTGCTGCTGATCTGCACCGAGGGCGGGCTCGCGGTCGTGCTGCACGACTGGGGCATGGACGACGTGGTGATCCACACCTGCGGACCGGCCGAGCTCGAGGCGCGCATCAAGCTCGCGATCGGGCGCCTCGCCGCCCGCCGCGACGCCGACGACCCCGACTCCCACGTGATCCGCTCGGGCGAGGTGGTCGTCGACGACGCGACGTACACCGCCAAGGTCGGCGGCCGGCCGCTGGACCTGACGTTCAAGGAGTTCGAGCTCCTCAAGTTCCTCGCCCAGCACCCCGGTCGGGTGTTCAGCCGCCAGCAGCTGCTGCAGGAGGTGTGGGGCTACGACTACTTCGGCGGCACCCGCACCGTCGACGTGCACGTACGCCGGCTCCGCGCCAAGCTCGGCCCCGAGAACGAGACGCTGATCGGCACCGTCCGCAACGTCGGGTACCGGTTCGTGCTGCCGGCCAAGGACCAGAAGGCCGTCGCCGCCGACGCCCGCGACACCGCCCGGGTCGACCAGGACGCCTGAGGGGTTCGGCGCGCGCCTCAGGCGGGGACCGACTCGTGGCCGCCGCGGCGGAGGGTGAGCAGCCGGTCGAGATCACGCTCCAACCGCCACCGGTCCTCCTGGTGCCGCCAGCGGCCGATGGCGTCGGAGGGCTCGTCGCCGAGGGCGGCGAGCGCGAGCTTCAGCTCGGCGATCCGCGCGTCGAGGCGACGGCGGCGACCCCACATCATCGTCACGAGCGGGTTATACCCCCGTCGCAACCGATCCACACCAGCGGACACAACGCCACGTTAACGGCGAGCGACAGGTCGCCCGCGGCGCCGCGCCCGGAGGCGGGCGTGACCTCGCCGACGCGGTGAGCAAGCAGACCGCGGACATCACGGCGCCGACCGTGCGGCCGCCGACACCGGGGTCCGCACCTCCTCGCTCCGACCGTCGACGTCGGGGTGGAACCGAGCGCGTGGCCGGACACGCGCGCTCACCCGTGCCCTGGCCAGCGCGGCCTGGCGACTCCCGCCGAGGGGTTGACTGGTCTAGACAACGACGGTAGGCTCGGCGCAAGCGCTTCGTCACCACGCCGACCTTCTCCGAAGGCCTTGCGCGCCAGGTGGGAGCGCCAGCCGCGAGGGTGAGTAATAGCTCGAGCACGGGCCTCCAGGAGCGGCGACCGACCACGACACGTGGGGTCGCCAGCTGCCCTGGAAGGAGGTCCGATGACGCATCCGGTGCTCGACGCCGCACACGCGATCGACGTGGCGCTGAAGTCCGTCGCGGACGTCAACCCGACCTTCATGTCCACCGACGACAAGGCCGCGGCCCTCTGCGAGCTGGCCCGGCTCGACGCGCGGATGTCCGAGCTGAGGATGCGCATCCTGGCCGACGCCGGCGACGTGGCCGAGACCGACGCCGCGCACGACCCGGCCGCATGGCTGGCCGCGCGGGCCCAGGTGCGGTTCGAGGACGCGCGCGCCGAGCTCGCGCTCGGCGTCGCCCTCGACCGGCGCTGGACCGTGCTCGCCCGGGCGCTGCGCGACGGTGCCTGCTCCGTGGCGCAGGCCCAGGTCATCGCGCAGGTGCTCGGCGAGCTGCCGCGCGAAGTCCCGGCCGACGTGCTGGCCCGCGCCGAGGAGGTGCTGGTCGGCCATGCCGCCGACTTCAGCCCGCGCCAGCTGGCCCGGCTCGGTCGCCGCATCCTCGACGTCGTCGCACCCGAGCTCGCCGACGAGGTCGAGGCCCGCCGGCTCGCGGCGCTCGAGGCCGGCGCGCACCGCCAGACCCGACTGGGTCTGCGTCGGTGCGGCGACGGCACCACCCGCATCAGCGGGCTGGTGCCCGACGCGATCGCGACCCGGCTCGCGACGTACCTCGAAGCCTTCACCAACCCCCGCAAGGCCCTCGACGACCGCGACCCGGTGGACCGGCTCCCCTACCCACGCCGGCTGGGTGAGGCGTTCTGCCAGCTGCTGGAGGCGATCGACCCCGGCAGGCTGCCGCTGCACGGCGGTGACGCGACCACGGTGATCGTCACGATCGACCTCGAGGGCCTGCGCCGCGAGCTCGACACCGCGGAGCTGCTCGGAGGGGCCGGCATCCCCGGCGGCGACGCTCCCGAGGTCCGCATCACCGCCGGCGAGGCTCGCCGGCTCGCGTGCACCGCCAAGCTCCTGCCGGCCGTCCTCGGCGGGCGCTCCGAGGTGCTGGACCTCGGCCGGACGCAGCGGCTGTTCAGCGCCGCCCAGCGCAAGGCGCTGCTGCTCCGCGATCGCCACTGCCGCGCCGAGGGCTGCGAGATCCCCGGCACCTGGTGCGAGGCCCACCACTGGCTCCCCTGGTCCTCGGGCGGGCGCACCGATCTCGATGACGGCGTACTTCTCTGCCACCACCACCATCGACGCGTGCACGACGACAGCTACCGCGTCGAGCGGCTCGCCAACGGCGACGTCCGGTTCTCCCGGCGGACGTAGGCCGACCATGCGGCCCTAGAGTCAGAGCCGTGATCGAGGACATCGCGGCTGCCGCGGCTGAGATCGACGGAGCCGAGCCGCTCGACGAAGCGACCTGGCTGACCCTGCGCCACCACCCCGACCGCGCGCGCCGGTGGGAGCGCGGCCGCGGCTTCGCGCTGGTCATCGATCACGACCTGAGCCTGGTCGTGCACCCCGACGCGCGCGGACGCGGTCTCGGCACGTCGCTGCTCGCCTCCGTGCTGGCTGCGCTGCCCGGTCGGCTCAACGCCTGGTCGCACGGCGACCACCCCGCGGCGGCCGCCCTGGCGCGCAAGCACGGGTTCGAGCGGGTGCGCGAGCTGTGGGTGATGCGCCGGGCCATGACCGAGCCGTTGCCCGAGCTCACCGAGCCCGACGGCGTACGCATCCGTGGCTATCGACCCAGCGATGCCGACGAGGTGCTGCGCGTCAACGCCGCGGCGTTCGCCCACCACCCGGAGCAGGGGTCGATGGACGCCGCCAACCTGGCCGAGCGGATGGCCGAGCCGTGGTTCGACCCCGCCGGGCTGCTGCTCGCGACCGAGGGCGCCGGCGAGAGCGAGCGGGTGCTGGGGTTCCACTGGACCAAGCAGCACTCCCCTGCACTCGGCGAGGTGTACGTCGTCGGCATCGATCCGGCCGCGCAGGGCCGCGGCCTCGGCAAGTTGCTCACCCTGGCCGGCCTGCACCACCTGGGCGGCCGCGGCGTGGGCGAGGTGCTGTTGTACGTCGAGTCCGACAACGACCCGGCGGTCGCGGTCTACTCACGACTGGGGTTCACGCACGCCGCGCGGGACACGCACGTGATGTACCGGCGCTGAGATCGACCGGTCAGGCGGAGAGGGACTCACGGCCGTCTCGACGGGCGGCGGCCGGTGCGCTCGGGGCCCGCCGGGCCGGGGTGAACCGGTGTCGCATCGCGAGGGCGGGCAGCTCGACGACCCGGTAGGACAGCTCCACGAGCACCACCAGGACGAGCAGCCGGACGGCGTCCAGCTCGACCTCTCCCCAGGCCGGAAGGCGCGTGGTGCTGAAGAAGTGGAAGACCGGGAAGTGCCACAGGTAGATGCCGTACGCGCGGACGCCGATGGCGCTCAGGGCGGGCGCGGACCAGAAGCGGGAGTACGCCGAGTCCCGGTCGAGCGCCCCCACGATCATCGCGGCGGCGAGCAGGTCCACCCCCAGCAGGTAGCCGCGGCCGGCCCCGTCGGTGAGAAGGTCGACGGTGGCCAGGGCCAGGAACGCTCCGGTCGCCAGCCATGGGACGGCCGCGGGCAGCCGGAGGGGCCGTGGGGCGATCGCCGCGGTCACGGCGATCAGGCACCCGACCAGCAGGCCGAGGCTGCGGGTGTCGGGGGCGTAGACGAGCCGCTCCCGGTCGGCAGCCAGGGTCCCGGCCAGCACCGCGGTCCACGCCACCATCGCCGCGGTGGCGACCAGCAGGAGGCGGCGCAGCTGGACCAGGCTGATCCGCTTCAGCAGTACCGCGAGGAGCGGTGCCCAGAGCAGGTAGAAGTGCTCCTCGACGGACAGCGACCAGGTGTGCAGCAGGGGCGCGTCGTCGTGGAAGCCGTCCCACAGGTGCCAGCCGACCGCGAAGTCGGTCAGGTACACCGCCGCGACGCCGCACGAGACCAGCAGCTTGCCGGTGATCTCGAACTGGTCGCCGTTGTCCACGAGGACGGCGGTCGTGATGAGCGCGGCGAGCAGGACCAGCAGGGCGGGATAGAGCCGCAGCGCCCGGCGTACGTAGAACGAGCCGACCCGGATCGACCCGGTGGCCGCACGCTCGGCGAGCAGCAGCGTGGTGATGAGGTAGCCGCTCAGGACGAGGAAGAGGTCGACGCCGATCTCGCCGCCGGTGAAGGGGCCCAGGTGGCCGTGGAGCGCGACGACGACGCCGATGGCCAGCGCGCGCAGCCCGTCGAGAGCCGGGACCCGGGTGAGGGCCGGGGCCCGCGTCGAGGTCGCCGACGGCCTGGCAGCCAGCTGCAGCGATCCCTGCTCGAGACCCACGCCGACACCCTCCGAGACGTCCGATGCTCTCCGCGGCGCCGGTCGGCGCCACCTGAGCACCGTTCCCCGTTGGGCCCGTTATCAATCCGTGACCTGGGCAACGAAGACGGTCAGAGGCTGCTCATCAACCCGATCGGCTCGGGGCTGAACCCCGGGAACACCGCGGCCGCGGACGCGCTGGTGCGGGTGGTGACGATGTCGGCGAGCACCGACCGGTAGTCGGTGGTGACCGGGACGTCGGCGTCCAGCGTGTTGGCCAGGCCCGGCCAGGTGCCGTAGTAGCGGCCGCCCTTGACCCCGGCGCCGGCCACGAACATCACGTTGCCCCAGCCGTGGTCGAGACCCTTGGTGCCGTTCTCCTGCACCCGCCGCCCGAACTCGCTGATCGTCACCAGCGTGACCTTGTCGGCCACCGGGCCGAGGTCGCCGAAGAACGCCGCGATCGAGCCGGCGAGGTCCTTGGCGTTGTTGACCATCCAGCCCGAGGTCGCGGTGCCGAGGCCGACGTGCATGTCCCAGTTGCCGGAGTCGACCGTCACGACCGAGACGCCGACGTCCCCGCGCAGCGTCCGTGCCACCGAGGACAGCGCCCGGCCGAGACTGGTCGCCGGATAGCTCGCGGTGTTGTCGGCGGCGGCCTTCGCCGGGCCCAGGTCGACGACGGCGTCCATCGCGGCCCGGAAGCCGTCGCCGATCTCGCCGGACGCCTGCGCCCACTGGATGCGCAGCGCCCGCATCCGGGGGTCGTTGGGATCGTTGAGGTTCGACACCCCGCTCAGGCCCGCGGCCTTGATGTTCGACATCGCCATCACCGACTCCGGCCCGACCAGCGCCGTCGGGATCGACCCGCCCAGCGCGACCGCCTCGAGGGTGTTGTGCTCGGACCCGCCGCCGACCAGTCGGTTGAGCCAACCGCTGCGCGTCGAGGAGCCCGGCGCGGCCTCCTCCACCTCCTCCATCGCCGCGAAGTGCGAGCGGTTCGCGACCGGCAGCCCGGTGGCGTTGACGGCCGCCAGCCGGCCAGCGGTCCACAGCGGCAGCAGCGGCTCGAGCGCCGGGTGCAGGCCGAAGTAGTCGTCGCGCCCCAGCAGCGCCTCGCGCGGCACCGCGATCGTCGGGCGGCCCGCGTAGTAGGCCGGGTCACCGTGCGGCACCACCAGCGACAGGCCGTCGGCGGCGCCCCGCAGCGACACGACCACCAGGACCGAGGACGCCGGTGCGGGCGCCGTACGGGATCCGGGTGCGGCCGCGGACGCGCCCGACATCGTCACCATCGTGGAGCCGAACGCCATCGTGGCGCCGCCGGCGGCCAGGCCGCGCAGCAGCCCCCGGCGGGAGGTCAGGGCACGAGCGTGGTCGGCACAGCCGTCGGGGCAGCTGTCGGGAGAGCTGGTGGAGCGCATGGGAGTCGTCCTCGGGTCCATGGGGATCAGCGGGATCAGCGGGATCAGCGGCGGTAGAACTGCGGCGAGTCGAGGAGCGTGCCGAGGAGCCGGCCGCACGTGCTGTCGGAGAACGTCTCGCGGACCACCTGGGCGTCGGGGGTCAGGCCGGTCACCGCGCAGCAGGCCTCGAGCAGGGTGGCGGTCGAGCCGCGCTGCAGCACCCGACGGCTGAGGTGGTCGACCAGGTCGCGGAAGGCCATCGTGGGCTCGGGCACCCAGTCGACGGACGCGGGCCGGACCATGCCGGTCTTGGGCCACCACCGGTTCGCGAGGTTCCAGTGCAGCGACATCGAGGCCATCACCCGCGTCGGCGAGGCCCACGAGGCGTTGTCGAGCGGCTGGCCATCGGGCCGCGGCCACGACAGCAGGCCCAGGCCGAGCGAGCCGACCTGGTCGCTGAGCACGCTGAGGGCCGCGTCGGAGGCGGTGGACTGCTCGACCTGGATCCCGAGGGCGCGGTAGGACGCGATCACGTCGTCGTCGCCGTCGCGCAGCTTGGCGTCGACTGCCCCCTGGAACTCCTTCGAGGCCACCAGCGCCTGCAGCACCGGCTTGATCCGGGTGTCGTGGTCCAGGTAGACCTTCGCCAGCCTCTTGGACAGGGCCGGCTGCGGCACCTCCGACACGAAGGCCAGCACCAGCTTGTCGGCCAGGTGCCGGGCGGTGGCCGGGTGCCGCGCGAGGTAGGACAGGAACCGCTGGGTCGAGGGCACGCCGTACGAGTCGGTGTTCGCGTCCCTGAAACCGAGGATCCGGACCATGCCGCGGGAGTGCAGGTCGGTGCGGAAGAACCGCTCCCACGACTTCCACATGTCGACCCACCAGCCGGTGAGCAGCCGGGCGGTGTCCTTGACGTCGTTCTCGCTGTAGTGGCCGACGCCGACCGTGTGCAGCTCCAGCAGCTCCCGGGCGAGGTTCTCGTTGGGGTGGTCCTTGGTGCTCACCGCGCCGTTGAGGTAGATCAGCATCGCCGGGTGCAGGACCGCGGCGGGCAGGAGGTCCGCGAACCGGCCCAGCGCCCGGCTGCGGATCGTGTCGCCGTAGCCGACCCGCAGCATGTAGACGTTGTCGGCGTTGAGCGGCACGTGGAAGTGGTTCTCCCAGAACTCCGTCATCACCTCGAGCACCTGCTGGGAGGACACCATCCGGCGCATCAGCGTCCGGCGCCGGTAGTCGTCCATCACCAGCCAGCCGCTGCGTACGCCGGTGCGGTTGTTGTCGTAGACCGTCACCGGGTCCCAGTGCAGCGACTCCCACCAGTCGGGGCCGTCGGCGCGGCCGGGGGCGGCCGTGGCGATCTGCCGCGCGAACCACGCCTGTCCGCCACCGAGCTTGCTCACCTGGGCGGCCAGCGCCGGGGTGAGGCCGTAGCTGAAGCGGTTGACCAGGTGCCGTGACTGCGTGGGCAGCAGCAGGGTCTTGGGGTAGCGGCCCGGGGTGAATCCCGTGGCGGCCTGGGCGGCCCCGGCCGGCTCGAGCGCGACACCACCGGCGACCGCCGCCGCCGTGCCGGCGGTGAGCAGCGTCTGGCGGCGGGTGCGCGCGGGCGCGCTGGAGCGAGAAGCAGACAAGGGACGAGCCTTCCGAGACCGAGACATCCACGAGGAGAGTGCGGCGAGTCTACGTATCGGCCGGCCTCTGTGGCACCTGAACGGTCGGGCTCGCGGGCCTCAGCGCAGAGGGCGCACGTGCAGGCCGACCTCGGGGTCGACGAGGACCTCCTGGGCGGCGGGCATGCCGTCGACGGCCAGGGTCGCGTCGAGGGGCACGTTGCGCTTGACCATCGCCAGCGCGATCGGGCCGAGCTCGTGGTGACGCGCCGAGGTGCCGACGAAGCCCACCACCTTGTCGCCCAGCAGGAGGTCGGCGCCGACCGGGGGCAGCCGGTTCTCCGAGCCGTCCAGGTGCAGCAGCGTCAGCCGCCGCGGCGGGCGGCCCAGCGTGTGCACGCGCGCCACGGTCTCCTGGCCGCGGTAGCAGCCCTTGTCGAGGTGGACGGCCGGGCCGATCCAGCCGGCCTCGTTGGGGATCGTGCGGTGGTCGGTGTCCAGCCCCAGGCGCGGCTCGCCGCGCGCGATCCGCAGCGCCTCGAACGCCCACAGCCCGCACGCCGGCCCCGCGGCTTCGGCGTACGTCGTGAGCTGGTCGCGCGGGATGATCTCGTAGCCGGCGTAGGGCCCCTCGGCGGTGGCGGAGGGCCGCCAGGTGGTGGCCAGCTCGGCGGTCACGTCGGCGACCTCGACGCGCATCATGAACCGCATCCGGTCCAGGAACTCCACCAGCGCGGCGCCCGCCCCGGGCTCGGTGTGCGCGGTGAACGCTCCCTCGTCGCCGAGGCCGTCGTCGTACCCGAAGAACGCGTGCTCGACGTGGCCCTGGGGGCTGAGGATCAGCACACCCGTCCACACCTTCGCCGGCAGAGCCTCCAGGTGCTGGGTGGTCAGCGAGTGCAGCCAGGTCAGCCGGTCGGGACCGGAGACGCGGACGACGTCACGGTGGGAGAGGTCGACGAAGCCCTGACCCGACTCGAGCGTGCGCTGCTCGCCGTTGAACGAGCCGTAGTGGGCGGCCACGTCACGGTCGATCCCGTCTCCGGCGACCGCGCCGGGCAGGTCGAGCAGCGGGCTTCGCATCGTCATCTCTCCTCGTGGGGTGGTTTCGAGGCTCGTCGCTGGCGCTCCTCGCGCCTCAACCACCGAGCTCGTCGCAATCTGTGCAGCGGCCGAAGACCGCCAGGTGGCCGACGTCGATCACGAACCCCTGTTCGTGCTCCAGCCGCTCGGCCAGCGGCGCGACCACCTCCGGGTCAACCGAGACGACCCGGTGGCAATTCCGGCAGACCAGGTGGAAGTGCTCGTGGTCGCTCACCGAGTGGTACGTCGGCGCGCGGTCGGACAGGTGAGCGTGGCGCACCAGGCCGAGCTCCTCGAGGACCTCCAGCGTGCGGTAGATCGTGGAGACGTTGACCGCGCTGGACTGCGCGTGGACCTCGGCGAGCACCTCGTCGGGGGTGGCGTGGCCCAGCTTCTCGACCGCTCGCAGCACCAGCTGACGCTGCGGGGTGAGCCGGTAGCCCTGCTCCCGCAGCTTGGCTGCGAGCTCGTCGCTCACTGGACCGGGCTCATTGCCTGACCAGCCTCGCCCACAGGTGCGGCTGGAGGGCCTCGCCCATCGCGGCCATGTCGTAGGCGTAGAGCAGGTCGCCCTCGACGTTGCCGTAGAGCCGCTTGCCCGCGGTGTACTCCTTGGCGGACTCGGTGCGCACCACGGCGTCGGTCGCCAGGTCGAGCTTGCCGTCGGCGGCCTCGCCGTGCCAGACCTCGACGTACCCGATGTTGTGCGAGAGCAGGAGCTCGACCTTGCCCTCGGGACGGCACCGCAGGAAGCCGGACTCCTGCGCGGCCTCGCGCACCTTCTCGCCGTTCTCGTCGACGATCCAGGAGCGCGAGAAGTAGTGGAAGAACGGGCGCCCGTCGTGGGTGAAGACCAGCTCCTGCCCGAACTCGAACTTGTCGATCGTCGGGTAGTCGCCGTGTCCGCGACCGCCCCAGCGGCCCAGCATCCAGGCCACGGGGCCGCAGTCGGGGTGGAGGTTGTCGGGGAGCTCGAACGGCATGGTCACACTCTAGGGTGGGCGACATGCCACGCCCACTGGTCGTCAAGGTCACCTGCGGCGCGGACGACCCCGAGCGGGCGAACCAGGGGCTCACGGTCGCGGCCACGGCGCTGAGCGCGGGGGCCGAGGTGAGCCTGTGGCTGACCGGTGAAGCGGCGTGGCTGGGAGCCGGACGAGGTGGGTTCGCGCTGCCGCAGGCCAGCCCCGCGACCGACCTGGTGGCGGCGGTCGTCGCGGGCGGCCGGGTGACGGTGTGCACCCAGTGCGCGGCCCGGCGCGAGCTCACCCAGGACGACCTGCTGGAGGGGGTGCGGATCGCCGGGGCGGCGGCGTACGTCGAGGAAGTGCTCGCGCCCGAGGTGCAGGCGCTGGTCTACTGAGCATTCGGCACCACATCTGCCTCAGCAACCCCGCGTGGCCATCGGCCGAGGTCCGCCGAGGGTGGCCGTCGTCCAGGTGCGTGCAGCGCAAGGCGGCGGCGCGCTGGCAGACCGGGGTCTCCCGAGCGCTGTCAACGCAGCGATGTGCGTGCCTGGGCGGCGGGAACCCCGGCGAACCGACGTCGATGGCCACTAGGCTCCCGGGTGATGGACGCGAACGATCCCAGCCCCACACGGTGGTGGCAGCGCAAGCAGGACCAGGCCTACGGCGAGACCCCGCCGGACGAGCAGGGCGCGAGCGCGCCCGGCCCCGCTCCGGCGCGCACCCCCGCCGAGCTGGAGGCCGCGATCGAGCGCACCGCCGAGCTGCGCCGCCGGGCCGAGCAGGCCGCCGCCGAGCAGGCCGCTGAGCGCCTGGTCGCCGAGGAGGCCGCCCGCGACGCCGCTCTGGCGCGCGCCGAGGCCGACCAGCGGGCCGCCGAGCACGCCGCCGCCGCGCAGGAGGCCCACGCCGCCCGCCGCGCCGCCGAGGAGGAGGGTGCCGCCCACGCGGCCGAGCGCACCCGCCTCGAGGAGGCAGCGACCGCCGCCGTCGCCGGCCGGCAGGCGGCCGAGGAGGGCACCCGCAAGCTGATGGAGGCGGCCAAGGTCGTCACCGCCCTGCGGCTGGCCGCCGAGCAGGCAGCCGTCCAGCAGACCGTCGACCGCACCGCCGCCGAGGAGGCCGCCCGGGCCGCCGAGGCCCGCGCCGAGGCCGCCGGCGCCGCCCGCGAGGAGGCCGAAGAGGCACTGCGCGTCCAGGTCGAGGCGGTCGCCGCCGCGACCGAGGCCCGACTGGCGGCCGAACGAGCCGCCACCGAGGCCGCCGAGGGGGCCCGTGCGGCCCACGAGGAGCGCACCGCCGCCGAGGCGACCGCCCAGACCCTGGCCGACAGGATCGGCGAGGTCATCGAGCAGCGGCGCAACGCCGAGCACGGCGCGATCGAGCGCGCCGAGGCCCAGGCGACGGCGTACGAGCAGCGCCTCACGGAGCTCGCTCGCCAGCACGAGGAGCGGCTCGCGGCCGGTGCTCAGGCCCGCGCGGCTGCCGAGGAGCGCGCCGCCGCCGCGGCCGACGCTCGGGCCGCCGCGGAGACGACCGCGGCCGAGCAGGCCACCGCACGCGCCGAGGCCGAGGAGGCCGCCGCCGAGCAGGTCCGGCTCGCCGAGGCCGCGCACACCGCGCGTCTGGAGGCCGAGGACGTCGCGCGCGTGCAGGCGGAGGCCGCCACGGCCGCCGCAGCCGCCCGCCAGGCCGCCGACCGCGCCGCCCAGGAGGCCGCCGAAGCCGCTCGCCAGGCACACGCCGACCGCCAGGCCGCCGACGCGCGCGCCGAGGAGCTCGCGGCCGAGCTGGCTACGGCGACCGAGGCACTGACCGCGGCCGAGCAGCAGGCAGCCGAGCAGGCGACTGCTCGCGCCGCCGCGGAGTCGACCGCGGCCGAGCAGGCCACCGCGCGCGCCGCGGCCGAGGAGGCCGCCGCCGAACAGGTCCGGCTCGCCGAGGCCGCTCACACCGCGCGTCTGGAGGCCGAGGACGTCGCGCGCGTGCAGGCGGAGGCCGCCACGGCCGCCGCAGCCGCCCGCGAGGCCGCCGATCGCGCTGCCCAGGAGGCTGCCGAGACCGCCCGGCAGGCACACGCCGACCGGCAGGCCGCCGAGGCCGCGGCCGCCGAGGTCGGCCACCAGCTGGCCGCGGCGACCCAGGCGCACGAGGAGTTCGTGCGGACCTCCACCGAGGCCCGGACCGCCGCCGAGCAGGCTGCCGCCGAGCAGGCCGCCGCTCGCGCCACCGCGGAGGCCACCGCACAGCAGCAGGCCGAGGCGCGGGCCGCCGCGGACGCGTCCGCCGCCGAGCACGCTCGGTTGGCCGACGAGGCGCACGCCGCCCGGCTCTCCGCCGAGCAGGCCGCCCAGAGCCGTGCTTCGGAGGCCGAGTCCGCCCAGGCGGCCCGGCTCGCTGCCGAGGACGCCGCCCGCGAGCAGGCTGCGGCAGCCGCCCAGGCCGCCGCCGCCGAGGAGGCCGCGCACCACACCGCCGCCGAGCTGGCCGAGGCCCTGCGCACCGCCCACGAGGCGCGGATCGCCGCCGACGAGAACGCCCGCATCCACGCCGACCGGGCCCGCGAGGCGCACGAGGCCCGACTGGCCGCGGAGACCGCCGCTGCCGAGGCCGCCGCCGCACGCGAGGCCGCCGAGGAGGCCTCCCGGGCACAGGCCGCTGCCGCCCACGCCGCCCACGCCGAGCGCGAGACCGCGGAGCAGGCCGCCCGCGACGCCGAGACCCGAGCCGAGTCGGCCCAGGCCGCCCGTGCCGACGCCGAGATGCGCGCCCAGGAGCAGGCCGAGGCGGCCGCGCGCGCCGCCACCGACCAGACCGGTGCCCACCAGCGCGCGGAGCAGCAGGCGGCCCAGGCTCAGGAGGCCCACGAGGCCCGGGCCGCCGCCGACGCCGCTGCGCGCGAGCACGCCGAGGCCCGCGCCGCCGCCGAGCGGGCCGCCGCCGAGGCCGCCGAGCAGCGGGCCGCGGCCGAGGAGCAGGCCCGTGCGTACGCCGAGTCCGCCGCCCGGTCCGACGCCCAGCGGCAGCTGGCCGACGAGCGGCTGCAGGAGGCGCTGGTCGAGCTCCGCGAAGCGCTCGAGGCGCGCACCGCGGCCGAGCAGGCCGCCGCCGAGCAGGCCCGCCTGCGGGCCGAGGCCGAGACCGCTGCCGAGCAGCGGGCCCTGGACCGCAGCGCCGTGGAGGCCGCCGTACGCCGGCAGGCCGAGATCGCCGAGGACGCCA
Source organism: Nocardia sp. 149-1B (assembly GCF_057747975.1). Classification (NCBI taxonomy): domain Bacteria; kingdom Bacillati; phylum Actinomycetota; class Actinomycetes; order Mycobacteriales; family Nocardiaceae; genus Nocardia; species Nocardia sp. 149-1B. The sequence continues at coordinate 405,601 of NZ_CM173233.1, read as the reverse complement.
TGCGCGAGCGGGCCGAGGCCGAGGAGAAGGCCCGCTCCCTGGCGGTGGAGCTCGACCACGTGCGCGCCGAGCTGTTGGAGCTGCAGAGCCACAAGCGCGGGCTGTTCCGCGGGCGCTGACCGGTCGCGGACCGTACCGGGCGGTGAACAATCGACGGATACGGACCCGCCGGGGGTCGAGAGCGCGCACCATGGGTCCATGAACTCCTCGGGGGAGGGTTCTGCGTGCGTGCGGTGTGGGCACACACGGAGGACTCCGGTCGGGACGGCACATCGGATGTTGCGGCGCGTGCGGGGCAAACCCGTGCGGGCGACCTGCGGCGAGCCCACCGAGCACGGCTGGGCGTGCCAGTGCCGCAGCCGCTTCCACGCCTCCTGAGCCCGTCTCCGCAGGGCCCGTCCTCCTCGGTCGCGCGGGTCCGGTGATCGACCCACCATGGTCCGATGGACGAGCTGGCGCGGCTGCTGCAGGAGCAGGACGGCGTGATCCGCCGCGCTCGCCGACGTGGCCGCACGGGCTGCCTGCTTGATCCGATCCACCGCACTGTCCGTGGCCACCGTGGATCGAGCAGCGAAGGCCCCCCGGGCCTGAGCGCCCGTCGAGATCCCCGCAGCCAACCCACCCACGACCACCCGTGCACCCACCGCCCTGCCCTCCCCGCGGAGGTCTCGACGACGCTCGCTGGCGCTCGCTGCTCGACCAACGACGGTCACGCACGGGGGGCGTCAGGTCAGCGCGGCCTTGAGCTTGACCGCGATCTCGGCGTTGGCGGCGCGGCTGGAGCGGCCGGCACCGACGATGTTGAAGAACCCGTGGATCTGGTCGGTGAAGCGGCGCAGCTCCACGTGCACGCCCGCGTCGGCCAGGTGGCGGGCGTAGGCCTCGCCCTCGTCGCGCAGGGGGTCGAAGCCCGCGGTGGCGACGTACGCCGGGGCCAGCCCGGGCGGGAGGTCGGCGTACAACGGCGAGACCCGGGGGTCGCGGGGGTCGCCGGCGCCGATGTAGCACTCGTTGGCGAGGTCCATGAACGCCTTGGTGAGGTAGAACCCGTCGGCGAACAGCTCCGCGCTCTCGGTCTCGCGGACCGCGTCGGTGGCCGGGTAGACGAGCAGCTGGAACGCCAGCGGCAGGCCGGCGCGGGCCGCCTCGATCGCGACGACCGCGGCCAGGTTGCCGCCCGCGGAGTCGCCGCCGACCGCCAGGCGGGCCGGGTCGGCGCCCACCTCGGCCGCGTGGTCGACCAGCCAGCGGTGCGCGGCCAGCGCGTCGTCGTACGCCGCGGGGAACGGCTCCTCGGGGCCCATCCGGTAGTCCACGGCCAGCACCCGCACCCCCGACCGCTCGGCCAGGAACCGGCAGGAGGCGTCGTGGGAGTCCAGGTCGCCGTACATGAACCCGCCGCCGTGGAAGAACAGCAGCAGCGGGCCGGGCACGCTCGCTGTGGTGGGCGTGTAGAGGCGGGCGGGCCGGCCGGCGACCACCAGATCGCGCGCGACGCCGATCGTCTGGCGGCCGGCGGTCATCCCGGCGTGGCGCAGGATCGCGGCCCGGCCCTCGGGGATCGGCAGCGTCTCGGCGCCCGGCTCGCGCACCAGCCGCTGCATCCGCAGCATCAGCTGGGTGTCGACGGCCAGGGTCTGGCCGTCGCGGACCACGGCGCGACCGGCCAACAGGCGCTGCACCCCCTCGGGCAGCCCCAGCGCCAGGCGCAGGCCCAGCCCTTTGACGAAGGTCTCGAGACGCTCGCGGAAGGTCACGAGCGCAACCTACCGTTCACCCCGGGATGCGAGACTGGCCGACATGAGTCTGGAGAGCCTGCCGCCGAACACTCTGGACAACCGGGCCTCCAGTCACGGGGAGGACGTCCCGGAGGAGTCCTTCGAGGTGGAGCCGCCGTACCAACCCGACCACGACGAGATCGCCGCGGTGGAGAAGTACGAGGACCGCTTCCTCGACCGTGAGCTCTCCTGGCTCCGGTTCAACCAGCGGGTGCTCGAGCTGGCCGAGGACCGCAGCCTGCCGCTGCTCGAGCGCGCACGGTTCCTGGCGATCTTCACCAGCAACCTCGACGAGTTCTTCATGGTCCGCGTCGCCGGTCTCAAGCGGCGGATCGCCGCCGGGGTGGCCGTGCCGGCCGCGTCCGGCCTGATGCCGGGCCAGGTGCTCGAGCTGATCCTCACCACGACGCGCGGGCTCGTCGAGCGGCAGGCCCGGGTGTTCCGTGACGAGGTGGTCCCCGCGCTGGCCGAGGTCGGCATCGAGCTGGTCCGCTGGGACGACCTGGACCGCGAGGAGCAGAAGACCTGCAAGCGGCTGTTCCGCGACCGGGTCTTCCCGGTGCTCACGCCGCTGGCCGTCGACCCGGCCCACCCGTTCCCCTACATCTCCGGGCTCTCGCTCAACCTCGCGGTGCTGATCCGCAACCCGCGCACGGGCAAGGAGCACTTCGCCCGGGTCAAGGTGCCGCCGATCTTCTCCCGCTTCGTGCCGGTCGGCAACCAGCGCTTCGTGCCGCTCGAGGACGTGATCCGCGAGCACCTCAAGCGGCTGTTCCCGGGCATGGAGGTGCTGGAGGTCCACACGTTCCGGGTCACCCGCAACGAGGACCTCGAGGTCGAGGAGGACGACGCCGAGAACATCCTCGCCGCGCTCGAGAAGGAGCTGCTGCGCCGACGGTTCGGCCCGCCCGTGCGGCTCGAGGTCGAGGAGTCCATCGCGCCCCAGGTGCTCGACCTGCTGGTCTCCGAGCTGGGGGTCACCCAGGACGAGGTGTTCCGGCTGACCGGCCCGCTGGACCTGCGCGGGCTGCACGACATCGCCGACCTGCCGCGCCAGGAGCTGAAGTACCCGGCGTTCCTGCCCACCACCCACCTGCGGCTCGCCGAGGTCGAGTCGGCCGCCCCCGTCGACGTCTTCAAGGCCACCCGCCGCCGCGACGTGCTGCTGCACCACCCCTACGACTCGTTCGCCACCTCGGTGCAGCGCTTCCTCGAGCAGGCGGCCGCCGACCCGCACGTGCTGGCGATCAAGCAGACGCTCTACCGCACCTCCGGCGACTCGCCCATCATCGACGCCCTGGTCGACGCCGCCGAGGCCGGCAAGCAGGTCCTGGTGATCGTCGAGATCAAGGCCCGCTTCGACGAGGAGGCCAACATCCGGTGGGCCCGCAAGCTCGAGCAGGCCGGCTGCCACGTCGTCTACGGCCTGGTCGGCCTCAAGACCCACTGCAAGCTCTCGATGGTGGTGCGCGACGAGCCCGACGGCATCCGCCGCTACACCCACATCGGCACCGGCAACTACAACCCCAAGACGTCCCGCATGTACGAGGACCTCGGGCTGATCACCACCAACGAGCGGATCGGCGAGGACGTCGCCCACCTGTTCAACAACCTCTCCGGGTGGTCGCGCAACGCGACGTACGAGGAGCTGCTGGTCGCACCCGACTCGATCCGCACCGGGCTGATCGACCAGATCCACGCCGAGGTTGCCCACCACCAGGCCGGGCGGCCGGCGCGGATCCGGCTCAAGGCCAACTCCGTGGTCGACGAGGCCGTCATCGACGCGCTCTACCTCGCCTCGCAGGCCGGTGTGCCGATCGAGCTGCTGGTGCGCGGCATCTGCGCGCTGCGCCCGGGCGTGCCGGGGCTCTCCGAGACGATCACCGTGCGCTCGATCCTGGGCCGGTTCCTCGAGCACAGCCGGATCTTCTGGTTCGAGAACGGCGGGGAGCCCACCGCGTGGATCGGGTCCGCCGACATGATGCACCGCAACCTGGACCGCCGGGTCGAGGTGCTGGTGCGGCTGCCCGGCGACAGCGTCGGCCAGGTGGCCCGGCTGCTCGACCTGGCGTTCGCGGCCGGCACCAGTGCGTGGGAGCTCGACAGCACCGGGGAGTGGCACCACAACGCCGGCACCACCCACCTCCAGGAGGCCCTGATCGAGGCCCAGCGGCGACGCCGTACGGTGGTGTGAAACGGTCCGGAATTCCTCCCGAGCCCCACGTAATCGCGGTCGCCGGCGTCGCGTGACCCTCGCTTGCGCGAAACGGCTCGGCACCCCCTAGTCTGTTGCGCGTTCTCTTCCTCCTCAGCAGGAGTTATCCGTGGGTTTGAGATTCCGGCCCGTCGACACGTCGTTCTACGACCTGTTCACCGAGTCAGCACAACACCTCGTCGGTGGCGCAGCACTGCTTGCCGAGATGCTCGGCGAGGGCGCTGACCACGAGGACGTGGCCCGGCGTATGCGCGAGGCCGAGCACAACGCCGACGAGACCACGCACGCGCTGATCCGCAAGGTCAACTCGACCTTCGTGACGCCGTTCGACCGCGAGGACATCTACGCCCTGGGGTCGGGTCTCGACGACGTCATGGACATGATGGACGAGGTCGTCGACCTGATCCTGCTCTACGAGGTGAAGGTGCTGCCCCCGGAGCTCTCGACCCAGGTCGAGGTGCTGCAGCGCTGCGCCGAGCTGACCGCCGCCGCGATGCCGAACCTGCAGTCGATGCAGTCGCTCGAGGAGTACTGGATCGAGGTCAACCGGCTCGAGAACACCGGCGACCGCAACCACCGCCGGACGCTCGCGAAGCTGTTCAGCGGTGAGTTCAAGACCATCGAGGTGCTCAAGCTCAAGGACATCGTCGAGTCTCTCGAGGAGGCGATCGACGCGTTCGAGAAGGTCGCCAACATCGTGGAGCAGATCGCCGTCAAGGAGTCCTGACCTCCATGGACCTCGCGATCGTCATCGCGGTCGTCGTCGTCGCCCTGTCGTTCGACTACACCAACGGCTTCCACGACGCGGCCAACGCCATCGCCACCTCGGTATCGACGCGCGCACTCACGCCGCGCATCGCGCTGCTGCTGGCCGCGGTCATGAACTTCCTCGGCGCGCTGCTCGGCCAGGAGGTCGCGCACACCGTCAGCGACACGATCGCGCCACCCGACGGCAACCACGGACTGGTGATCGTGCTCGCGGGGCTGCTCGGCGCGATCACCTGGAACCTGATCACGTGGTACTTCGGGCTGCCCTCGTCGTCCTCGCACGCGCTCATCGGCGGCCTGGTCGGCGCGGCCCTGGCCGCCGGCGCCGCGGTGCACTGGCAGACGATCCTCGACAAGGTCGTCATCCCGATGGTGCTCTCGCCGATCGTCGGCCTGGTGGCGGCGTTCCTGGTCATGCTCGCGATCCTGTGGATCTTCCGGAGGCGCAACCCACACCGGGTGTTCCGCGGCTTCCGGCTCGCCCAGACCGTCTCGGCCGCCGGGCTCGCACTGGGCCACGGCCTGCAGGACGCCCAGAAGACCATGGGCGTGATCTTCCTGTCGCTCACCACCGCCGGCTACTACACCAACGCCGCGGGCGAGCCGGTGGGCAACCTCCCGCTGTGGGTCGTCATCTGCTCCGCCGGCGCGATCTCGCTGGGCACCTACTCCGGCGGCTGGCGGATCATGCGGACCCTGGGGCGCCGGATCATCCACCTCGACCCGGCCCGCGGCTTCGCCGCAGAGTCGGTGGGCGCGGCGGTCCTCTACACGACCGCGTTCGCGTTCCAGGCCCCGATCTCGACCACCCACACGATCACCTCCGCGATCATGGGCGCCGGCGCCACCAAGCGCTTCTCGGCCGTCCGCTGGGGCGTGGCCCGCTCGATCGTCGCCGCGTGGGTGCTGACCTTCCCGGCCGCCGGCCTCGTCGCCGCCGGGTGCTACTACGTGCTGCACCTGGTCATCGGCCAGTAGGCCGCCGTCTCGGCGGCGTACGCCCTGACATCCGGGCCCTGGGGACGTTCGCGGGGGCCCGATCGCCCGGGACGACCGCTGCGCGACGCCACCTTGCATTTCTCTTGCAGGAACCCTTCACCTCGGCACCGAAGTGCCTTGTCCCGGGTGTCGCAGGCTGGTGCACGTCAAGGATGCACCGGCCGGGACCTGAGTCCCGGTCACCCAGGGAAGGGACCGGACATGCGCTCCGCACGCAAGCACCTCACCAAGATCGCCGCCACCGTCGCACTCGTGGCGGGAGCCGCGGGCGTCGCCGGCGTCGGGACGTTCGGTGCCTACACCGACACCACCGCCGCCGAGGCGAAGGTCGACTCCGGCCGGGTCAGCGTGCTCATGAACGGCTACGACAAGGGCATCTCGATCACCAAGGCCAACATGGCCGCCGGCGACGTGGCCTACGCGCCGATCACCATCGAGCGCGCGGCCGGCTCGCTGACGCTCAGCGGCCTCAGCGTGAGCAGCACGGTCGGCGGCGAGCTCGCGAAGACCCTCAACCTCACCGTCGAGACCTGCACGGCGCAGGTCCCCGCCAACGGCGCGACCTGCGCCGGCGCGGTCCGCCTCTACTCCGGGCCGCTCAGCGCGACCGGCCCGGTGACCAACTACGCGCTCCCGGCCGCGTGGGTCAGCGCGCTCAACGCCGACTCCAAGGTCTACCTGCGCGCCACGTTCACGCTGCCCGCCAACGCCGACAACACCACGCAGGGCCAGTCCGCCACCGTCAGCTGGTCCGTCACCGGCACCCAGCGCACCGCCGAGACCACCGCGGTCACCCCGGTGCAGCTGCCCTGACCCAGCCACCACACCGACCCCCGACCCGCCCGACGAGAGGAGCAGCCGTGACCGTCGACGTCATCGCGTTCCCGCGGGGCGGCCGGGCGAGCACCACTCCTCGCCACCGTGCCGACATGGGGTCGGCACGGACGGCGGTACGCCGCTCCCGGCTCGACCGCGTCGTGAGCGCGGTGCTGAGCGTGCTGCTGGTCGGCGGGCTGGTCGCGTTCGCGGCGCTGGCCCTCGGCCCCCGCGTGCTCGGCTACCGCACCGCCACGATGCTCACCGGCAGCATGACCGGCACCATCGACCCCGGCGACGTGGTCGTCACCGTGCCCAAGCCGACGGCCGACATCGAGGTCGGGGACATCTTGACCTTCCACGCCCCCGTGGCCGACCAGCACCTCGAGACGCACCGGGTGATCGGCGTACGCCACACGGCCGACGGCCGCACCGTCATCCGCACCCAGGGCGACGCGAACGCCGCCCCGGACCCGTGGCGCGCCACCGTCCAGGGCGACACCGTCTGGGAGGTCGCGCACGTCGTGCCCGGCGTCGGCAACGTCGTCCGCGCGCTGCGCGCCCCGGTCGTGCGGCACGGCCTGTTCTGGCTCTCGCTCGGCGCCCTGGTGGTCCTCGGCTGCAGCCTGATCTGGGGCCGGGGCGAGACCGAGACCAACCCGACCGCCGACGCCGCCGACGCCGCGCTCGACGAGGCACTGGACAACGCCGCGCTGGACCGGCTCGCCGCCGACGTCGAGGACCCGGCGTACCCCGCCTCGTTCGCCGCCCGCTTCCAGGAGCTGCTGCCCCAGCGACTGGTCCGGATCAACGACGCGCTCGAGTCGCAGGACCACCCGGACCTCGACGCCGCTCTCGACGCCGCGCTCAGCCTGAAGGTCTCCTCCACCACCGTCGGCGCCCGCGAGCTCGAGCAGCTCGCGACCGTCATCGAGCTCAGCGTTCGGCGCCGTGACGTCGCGGCGGCCCGGGGCGTCGCCGACGAGCTCACCCACGCGGGAGAGCGCGCCGAGCGGGCGCTCGCGACGTACCTGGCCGAGGCCCGCGCCGTCTAGATCCTTGGTCGCTAGGCCTCAGCCCGCGGCGAGCATCCGGTAGCCGACGCCGCGCACGTTCTCCACGAAGCGCGTCTGCCCGCGGCGGTCGCCGAGCTTGCGGCGCAGGTTGCCCATGTGGACCTCGACCAGGTGGGTCTCGTCCCACCCGCCGCCCCAGACCTCCTCGAGCAGGAGCGCGCGGGTCCAGACCCGCGTCGGGGCCCGCATCAGGGTCGCCAGCAGGGCGAACTCGGTGGGCGTCAGGTCGACCAGGTCACCGTCGCGCCAGACCCGGTGGCCGTCGACGTCGAGCACGAGGTCACCGTGCCGGAGCACCTGGTGGTCGTCGGGTGGAGCGGGCGTCTCGGGCACCACGTGCAGCCGCGGCGGACCCTCCATCGCCAGAGCCGGCGGCACGGCCATCCGGCGCGGGCGGCGGAACAGCACGTTGACCCGGGCCTTGAGCTCGCGCACGCTGATCGGTTTGGTCAGGTAGTCGTCGGCGCCGGTCTCGAGCCCGATCAGGCGGTCGATCTCCTCGCCGTACGCCGTGACCATGATCAGGTAGGCATCGGTCGTGGGGCGGATCCGCCGGCACACCTCGAGACCGTCGATGCCCGGCAGGCCGACGTCGAGGGTGACCAGGTCCGGGTCGAGGGCGGCGACCCGTTCGATCCCGGAGGCGCCGTCGGGCGCGATCGTCACCTCGAAACCCTGCGAGGTCAGCGCGACCTCGAGCAACGACGCGATGTCCGCGTCGTCCTCGATCACGACCGCGCGACGTCCCGTCGGCTCAATCGCCCCCATAGGACGCACATCGACCCGTGGGCCGCGGACCTGAGCGGTCGACAGCGCGCCAACGACGATCGGGTCGTGTGCCTGAGGACGCCCCAGGGCACGTCCTCAGGCACACGACCCGATCAGCGAAGAGACAGCTCAGCCGAAACGACCCGAGATGTAGGCCTCGGTGGACTCCTCGTCGGGGTTGGTGAACATCTTGTTGGTGGGGTTGAACTCCACCAGGCGACCGGGCTCGCCGGCGGCCTTGAGGTTGAAGAACCCGGTGTCGTCGGAGACGCGGGCCGCCTGCTGCATGTTGTGGGTGACGATCACGATCGTGTAGTCGGACTTCAGCTCGTGGATGAGGTCCTCGATCGCGGCCGTCGAGATCGGGTCGAGCGCGGAGCAGGGCTCGTCCATGAGGAGCACCTCCGGGGAGACCGCGATCGCCCGGGCGATGCACAGCCGCTGCTGCTGGCCACCGGAGAGGCCCATGCCCGGCTTGCCGAGCCGGTCCTTGACCTCGTTCCAGAGGTTGGCGCCGCGCAGGGACTTCTCCACGATCGCGTCCGCGTCGGACTTCGACAGCCTCTTGGAGTTCAGCCGCATGCCCGCGAGCACGTTGTCGTAGATCGACATCGTCGGGAACGGGTTCGGGCGCTGGAAGACCATGCCGATCTGGCGGCGTACGGCGACCGGGTCGACCGAGGGGTCGTAGAGCGACTGTCCCGAGACCGTCACCTTGCCCTCGACCCGGGCGCCGGGGATCACCTCGTGCATCCGGTTCAGCGCCCGCAGGAACGTCGACTTGCCGCAGCCGGAGGGACCGATGAACGCGGTCACGGTCCGGGCGCGGATCGTCATGGTGACGCCTTCGACGGCCTTGAAGTCGCCGTAGTAGATGTCGAGGTCGGAGACGTCGATGCTCTTGGCCATGGTGTGTGTTCCTTCTCCAGCGCCGCTCAGCGGCGCCGTTCTGACGGTGGGGCGAAGACCTTGCCGATGATGCGGGCGATCAGGTTGAGGACCATGACGATGGCGATGAGCAGCAGCGCCCCGGCCCAGGCGAGCTGGTAGTCCTCGGGAGTCGACTTCTTGTACTCGGTCAGGATGTAGACCGGCAGCGTCTGCATCCGCCCACTGAACAGGTTGGCGTTCATCAGGTCCAGGCTGCCGACCGCCACCAGCAACGGCGCGGTCTCCCCGATCACCCGGCTGATCGCCAGCATCACGCCGGTGATGATGCCGCCGAACGCCGTGGGCATCACGACCCGCAGGATCGTGCGCCACTTCGGCACCCCGAGGGCGTACGACGCCTCCCGCAGGTCGTGCGGCACGAGCCGCATCATCTCCTCGCCCGAGCGGACCACCGTGGGGATCATCAGCAGCGACAGCGCGATCGAGCCCATCAGCCCGAAGCGGGTGCCGGTCCCGAAGATCAACGAGAACAGCGCGAGCGCGAACAGACCAGCCACGATCGAGGGGATGCCCGTCATCACGTCGACGAGCAGCGTGGTCCAGCGGGCGACCCGCTTGCCGCGGCCGTACTCGACCAGGTAGATCGCGGTCATCAGGCCGATCGGCACCGAGATGATCGTCGCGCCGAGCGTGACCAGCAGCGTGCCGACGAGCGCGTGGGCGACACCGGCACCCGGCAGCACCTTGAACGTCTCGGGGTCCAGCCGCTGCTCCATGTCGTTGGTCAGCCAGGAGCCGGAGATCGAGGGGGCGCCCTTGACGACGACCTCGGTCAGCACCCACACCAGCGGGACCAGCGCGACGAGCAGCGAGCCCCAGACCAGGCACGTCATCAGCCGGTCGACCGCGGCACGGCGGTTCTCGACCTTCGCCGACCAGGCCGGCAGGGCGATGACCGTGAAGATCCCGCCGAGGATCGGGCAGGCGATCCAGCTCCAGCCGGCGAGCAGCACGATCAGCGCGGCGAGCGCCAGCGAGACGACGCCGACGAGGGCGGGCGCCGAGCGGGGCAGGCGGGCGCGCGAGAGGGAGCCGTTGGCGAACAGCAGGTCGTCGACCTTCTCGACCGTGCTCATGCGAGCCTCCTCTCCGCCCGCGCGACCACCCATCGGGCCGCGAAGTTGACCAGGAACGTGAACAGGAACAGGACCAGACCGGTGGCCAGCAGGACCGACTGGATGCCGATGTCCTCGCCGTTGAACCGCGAGGCGATGTTGGAGGCGATCGTGGCCGGGTTGGAGCTGGTGAGCAGGTGCCAGGTGACCAGCGGCCCGCCGGCCGAGAGCACCATCGTCACCGCCATCGTCTCCCCCAGCGCGCGGCCCAGGCCGAGCATCACGCCGGCGATCATGCCGGAGCGGGCGTGCGGGAAGACGGCGTAGCGGATCATCTCCCACCGGGTCGCCCCGAGGGCGAGAGCCGCCTCCTCGTGCAGGCGCGGGGTCTGCGCGAACACCTCACGGCAGATCGCCGTGGTGATCGGCAGCACCATGATCGCCAGCACCAGCGCGGCGACCAGGATCGTGCGGCCGGTGGAGGACACCTGGCCGGAGAAGAACGGCAACCACGAGAGGTGCTCGTTGAGCCAGCCCTGCATCGGTTGGGTGACGTTCGCGAGCGTGCGCCCGCCCCACAGGCCGAAGACCACGGAGGGTACGGCGGCGAGCAGGTCGATCACGTAGGCGATCGGCGTCGCGATCCGGCGCGGGGCGTAGTGCGAGAGGAAGAGCGCGACCCCGATGGCGAACGGCACCGCGAGTGCCATCGCGAGCACGGCCGCGAGTGCGGTGCCGAACAGCAGCTTGCCGACGTACACCGGGAAGCTCGAGGCCGCGGGCTCGTAGTACTTCTGGTCGGCGTGGAAGCCGTCCTGCCCCTGGATGAGCAGGAACACGAACACAGCCGCGAGCGAGACCATGATCGTCAGGCCAGCGCCGAAGGCCAGCCCGGAGAAGATCCGGTCGCCTCGGCGAGACGACGCAGACCCGTCGACGGGCGCGCCGCCGGGCGCCTGGTCCGGCGCGGGGTCAGTGGTGATGGTCACGAGAGGACAAGCTCCATTTCACGGCCGAAGGCGGCGAGACGGGTGAACCCGTCCCGCCGCCCGAGGTTGGGGACCGTCAGGATCCGATCTTGTCGACGATCGCCTGCTCCTTGGCGGCGATCTCCGACGGCAGCGGAGCGGAGAAGGCATTGGCCGCGGCCGCCTTCTGACCCTCCTCCGAGATGATGTACGACAGGAAGCCCTTGACGATATCCGCGGTGGCCTGGTCGTCGTAAGACTGGCAGGCGATCGCGTACGACGCCATGAACACCGGGTACGTGCTCGCGTCGGTGCTGGTGCGGTTGATGTCGTACTGCATGACCGTCGCCGGGGTGCCGGTCGCCAGCTCGGAGGCGCTCAGGCCAGCGGCTGCCCCGTCGGCCGAGGGGGCGACGTAGGTGTCGCCGACCTTGACGCTGACGACACCGAGGCCGGTGCCCTGGACGGCGCTGTCGTCGGCGTAGCCGATCGTGCCCTGGCCGCCCTGGACGGCGCCCATGACGCCGGAGGTCTGCTCGCCGGACTCACCCTTGGTGGTCGGCCAGTCCGAGGAGTGCTCGGTCTTCCAGGCGCCGTTGGAGGCCTTGAAGAGGAAGTCGGTGAAGTTGTCGGTGGTGCCGGAGCTGTCCGAGCGGTGCACCGGGGAGATCGCCGTGCTCGGGAGCGTGGCGTCGGGGTTCTCGGCCGTGATCGCCGGGTCGTCCCACTTGGTGATGGAGCCGTTGAAGATCTTCGCGATCGTCTCGGCGGAGAGGTTGAGGCTGTCGACACCGTCGAGGTTGAACACGACGTCGATCGGCGAGATGAAGACCGGGAACTCGACCGGGTCACCGCCGCAGGTCTTCTTGGCCTGCGCGAGCTCGTCGGGGTCCATCGCCGAGTCGGAGCCGGCGAACGCGAACGAGCCGGCGATGAAGTTCTCGCGGCCCGTGCCGGAGCCGACCGCGTCGTAGCTGATCTTGGCGTCGGGGTTGTCCTGGCCGAAGCCGGCGCGCCAGGCCTCCTGGGCCTTCTCCTGAGCGGAGGAGCCGCCCGCGGCGACAGTGCCGCTCAGACCGGACGCGGAGGAGCCGCCATCGGTCGATCCCGAGTCGTTCTTGTCGTCACTGCCACACGCGGCCAGCGAGGCGGCCAGCACGAGGCCGGCCGCGCCGAACGCGGCGCCGCGGCGGAGGGAGCTGATCATCACTTCGGTACTCCTGATGTCTTCGTCGTCTCTGACATCAGCGAAGTTAGGCAGCCGAGGTGGACGGATCCGGGGTCGTCGGTGAACGAACGGTGAACTCGGATCGGCCACTCGGGGACCGACAATCGCTCACGAGACGGACATCACGTGAACAAGCCCGGAGGGCCTTGACCTCAGTGGATCTCGTGCACTTCGGTGGCGACGACTCTGCCCTTGCGCAGGTGCGCGACGAGCATCGCGCCCGGGGCCAGTCCGGGGTCGGGCACGCCGAGCATGTCGAAGACCGCCGGCAGCACCGGCCGGTGGGTGCACAGCACCGCCCCCTCCACGGCCGCGGCGAGCAGGTCGTCGACGACCCGGACCACCGACGACGCGGTCGCGTCCTCCTCGGTGAGGCCGTCCTCGAGCTCGAGCTTCCAGCCCGTGGTGTCGGCGTACGGGCCGACGGTCTCGACGCACCGGGCGCTGCTGGAGCTGACGATCCGGGTGACGTCGTACGCCGCCAGCACCGGCACCAGCCGCTGCGCCTGGTGCCGGCCCACCTGCACCAGGGGGCGCAGCCGGTCGTCCTGGCGCCAGGCCTTGCGCGATCGCGCCAACCCGTGGCGCAGCACGACCAGGGGATGCGTCTTGCGACGCAGCGGGCAGGCCTCGCGCAGCGTGACGCGGTCGTGGTCGTAGCTGAGCCGTTCGAGCGCGGCGTCGTAGTCGAACCAGCGGACCTGGTCGATCTCGGCGTTGGGGCGGTAGCCGCTCACGTCGTCGTCACCGACCACCCGGCCGGCCCAGTAGAAGACCGACTTCATCCGGCCGCCCGCGACTGGGTAGCGCTGACCGCCCAGTGGCGGCCCGAGCCGCACGTGCAGCCCGGTCTCCTCCTCGACCTCGCGAACCGCGGCGGAGGCCGCGTGCTCGCCCGGGTCGAGCTTGCCCTTGGGGAACGACCAGTCGTCGTAGCGCGGCCGGTGCACGAGCAGCACCCGCCGGCCCGGACGGAAGACCACGACACCGGCGGCGAGCACGTCCTTCGCGGGCATGCCGCTAGTGTCACACCACCCCGAGCCGAACAGGAGACCCCGGTGCGCAGACGCCTCACGATCGCGGCGCTGGTCACATTGGTCGTGGCCGTGGTCGCCGTGGCGGCGGGGATCGGGATCCGCTCCTGGCGAGACGCCCACCGCACCGACCTGGAGCTGGCAGCGTCGTACGCGCCCGCCGACGCGCAGCGGCTCTCGTGGACCGACTGGGCCGGCGTACGCCGCGCGGTCGGGGCCCAGCTGGACGCCTCGTCCTCGGGCGAGCAGGTGCAGGCGTTCCTCGACAAGGGCTACGACTTGGACCTCACGTCCACCTCAGCGCTGGTGCAGTCGGCCCCCGTGCTGCAGACCCGGTTCGGGTTCTCCCCGGCGACCGCACAGTGGGAGCTGTTCAGCCAGTCCGACACCGGTGCGGTGGTGATCATCCGGATGCCCGACGACACCGACTTCGGGGACATCGGGGACGAGCTCGAGCGCGCCGGCTTCACCCGGCCCGAGGACGACCGCGGGGTCTGGCTGGGCGGTGACCAGGTGCTCCCGACCGTCGGCGCCGACCTGACCCCGGAGCTCCAGTACGTCGCCCTGGACCCCGGTCGGCACCTGGTGCTGACCAGCGACACGTCCGACTACCTCCAGCACACGGTCGACCACCTCGGTGACGGCGACCTGCCCCAGGGCGTCGACGACGTGGTGTCGGCCTCGGGCGACCCACTGTCCGCGGCGGTGTACGACGGTCCGTACACGTGCTCGGCGCTCGCCATGAGCCAGGCGGACGCCTCGGAGTCAGCGGAGGGCGACCAGCTGGTCCAGGAGGCCGGCGGGGTGGACCCGCTCACCGGCTTCGCGATGTCGGTGCAGCCCGGCGGACACGTGCTGGTGGCCATGGCGTTCGAGAACGACGACCAGGCGCGACGCAACGCCGACAGCCGCGCCACCCTGGCCAGCGGCCCCGCCCCCGGCCAGGGCGGCGACTTCACGGACCGGTTCTCTCTCGGCTCGGCCACCGCCGAGGGCCGCGTCGTACGGCTCGACCTCGACCCCGAGCCCGACACCTACGTGCTCTCGGACCTCTCGACGGGGCCCGTGCTGTTCGCGACCTGCTGAGCGCTCACGAGCGGACGAGCCGCGAGACCGCGTCGAGGACCTCGGTGATCTTCTCCTGGGCCGCGGCGTCGTCCTCGGAGCGCGCGGCGTCGAGCACGCAGTGGTTCATGTGCTCCTCCAGCAGGCCCAGCGAGACGGCCTGGAGCGCCTTCGTCATCGCGGCGACCTGGGTGAGGATGTCGATGCAGTACTTCTCGTCCTCGACCATCCGCTGCAGACCCCGCGCCTGACCCTCGATCCGGCGCAGCCGCTTGAGGTAGTCGTCCTTGCGGTGGATGTAGCCGTGCTGGTGCCCTGCCATGACCTCTGCCATGGGCACAGGATACCCGGAGGGGGTATCTCGGGTCTCGGATCCGCTCAGGCTTCCTGGCGCGGCTCCGGCACGACGCCCAGGATCTGATCGATCTCGTCGGGCGAGAGGTGATCATCGGACTCGCTGGCCGCGATGATCAGGTTGGTGGTGAGCTCGACCTCTCCGAGGAGGTCGGAGTCCTCGAGGGTCACGTCGAACTGGTCGTGCACCTCATCACTCCTCATACGCATGCGGGGGCTCCCCTCCTCACGGCAAGCGTGCCCGACCGGGGCCAACCCCAAACACGACCGGAGAAATCTGACCCGACCGGGCCATGTGACATGGCCCGCAATGGGGAGGAGGCCCCACCCGGACGGGTAGGGCCTCCTCAAAGACTCCTCAGGCCGAGGCCCGAGATCGCCTCAGGTGTTTCAGATGGCGCGAACGTTCTCCGCCTGCGGGCCCTTGGGACCCTGCGTGACGTCGAACTCGACCTTCTGGTTCTCGTCCAGGGACTTGTAACCCTGCGACTGGATCGCCGAGTAGTGCACGAAGACGTCGTCGCCGCCGTCCTCCTGTGCAATGAAGCCGAAGCCCTTCTCCGCGTTGAACCACTTAACAGTGCCCTGAGCCATGTGCTCGATACTCCTTAGTCGGGGCGAGAACCGTCACTTCGACGGTCCGCACCAGATGCGGTGACACCGTCGCTCCGACTTACGTGAGTGGCAGGCCCACGGAAGAAGAAACGCCGTTGGATCACAAACTCCGCGGGCGTCAGACCTGCTGGAACTTGCACCTGTTGCACTGCACAGGCTACCAATTCTGCGGCCCACGCCAACTCCCTGGAGCCGGAAATCTCATCCGATGCGGTGAAGGTTCTGCTACGCACGCGTGACAGGCGGGGAACATCGCGCCCCTGGGGCTGCCTCAGGGGGCAGCGCGGAGGCCTCCGGGACGGCCGCGGGCAGCGAGACCACGAACCGAGCACCGCCGCGCGGGGACTCGTAGCGGACCTCGCCGTCGTGCGCCTCGACCAGCGTGCGCACGATCCACAGCCCGACAAGACGACCGCACCGAGGGCGGGGTGAGGTGAGGTGAGCGACCGTCCTCACACCAGCTGACGCTTGGCGAGCGCGGCGAAAGCGCCGTCGATGGCCATCAGCTCCGCGAAGCTTCCCTGCTCGACGACGGCACCCTTGACCAGGACGATGATCCGGTCCGCTTGGCGGATCGTGGAGAGCCGGTGAGCGATCACGATGCGAGTAGCGCCGAGGGCGTCCAAGGCCTCGGTGACCCGGGCCTGGCTCTCGTTGTCGAGGGCGCTCGTGGCCTCGTCGAGGACGAGGACGGCCGGCGCGCGCACCAGGGCACGCGCCAGCAGGATCCGCTGAGCCTGGCCTCCGGAGACGTTGCCGGGGTCGACCATCGTCATCATGCCCATCGGCAGGGCCCGGATCTCGTCGGCCAACGCCGCGGCCTCAGCCGCGGCCCACGCCTCCTCCTCGCCGAGCGGAGCGCCGCCGAGGATGTTGGCCTGCATGGTGCCGCGCATGATCTTGCCGTCCTGCAGGACGACGCCGAACTGGGCGCGCACCGCGTCGAGATCCAGGTGGGCGAGGTCACGGCCGTCGATCAGGACCTGCCCCTCCTCGGGCTCGTCGAAGCCGAGGATCAGGCGGGTGATCGACGACTTCCCCGATCCGGACGGCCCGACCAGCGCCACCATCTCGCCGGCGGCGACCCGGATGTCGACGTCGCGCAGGACGAGGGGGTTGTCGGCGCCGTAGCGGAAGGACACGTGGCGCAGGTCGATGTCGCCCCTGATCGTGCCGGGCTCGTCCTGGTGGGTGGCGCCCTCCGGGAGCTCGTCGAGCAGTGGCTGCACCATCTCCAGCGTCGGACCGACGGTGGCGATCGAGGACACGATCGACGACAGGCCGGACACCGCGGCGAACGCGATCGAGTAGGCGCTGACGAAGGCGACGTACGTCGCGGTGCTGATGTCGGGGGCGCTGCCGGACCACGTCGCGCCGATGACGAGGAAGAACAGCGCGGGGCCGAGCGCGACGAAGAACGAGAACATCGTGCTGAGGTAGCCCGTGACGGCGGTCTGCCGGGCGGTGGCGACGACCTGCTCACGCACGAAGTCGATGTACTGACCGGTGAAGCGGTCCTCGGCGCCGGCGATCCGGACCTTCCCGACTCCCGTGAGCAGCTCCACCAGCCAGCTGTTGGAGCGGCGTTGGGCCACGAGCGTCTCGCGCGCCATGCGGGACAACGCGCGGGCAGCGAGCAGGATGCTGACCAGCGACAGGGCCAGCATCCCGAGCGCCACGAAGCCCAGGGTCGGGCTGTAGTGGAACATCAGGTAGAGGTGGACGAGGGTGAAGACGCCCGCGAGCAACGTCGAGATCACCTGGCCGCTGATGATCTGCTGCACCTGGTCGACCGCCAGCACCCGGACGGCGAGGTCGCCCGAGCTGTAGCGGCGGAAGAACCGCGGCGGGAGGGACAGCACGCGGTCCCAGAACGACGCCTGCACCCGCTGGGTGGCCCGGAACGAGATCTGGGTGACCGCGAAGCCCTGGACCATCGTGAACGCGCCGACCATGAGAGCAGCGAGCACGAGGGCGACACCGACCGCGACCAGCAGCGACCCACGGCCCTGAGGGATGATCCAGCTCAGCACCGGCTTCGTGAGCAGCGGTGTGGCCATCCCCAGCAGGGCGACCACGAGGCTGCACCCGAGAGCGACGATCCAGTTCCGCCGGCTGCCACGCATCGCGATCCGGAAGACGTCGCGCCACGTGCCGCGGCCGCCCGAGGGCAGCGGTGCATAGAACTCGTGACCGACGGGGTCGACCATGGCCCGGACGTCGGGCGTGAGCGGCACCGGCCGCGGGGAGCCGGCGTACGAGACCGTATAGCGCCGACCGTCGTGGAGCAGGGCCACCGGCACGGGTGCGGCGCCCTCCCGACTCAGGAACGCGAGGTAGCTGGAGGTGCCCTCGGTGTCCCAGCCGCCGGAGAGGTCGACGGCGCGGTGCCGTACGCCGGAGGCACGGGCCAGCTCGGTCACCGGATCGAACCGCTCGGCGTCGAGCCGCGCCCGGGGCGGCTGGACGACGGCGAAGCCCTCCCGGTCGCCGATCACGGCGAGCACGGCGGCCAGCTCCCCCAGACCGCGGGGAGAGCGTGCGCTGCCCGGCGCCCTGATGTCGGTCGCGATGCGGTCGTAGGCCTCGGTGAGGGCCTGCAGGTCGCGCTGCTCGCTCAGCGCGGAGCGGGAGGTGCGGGCGGCGGTCTGGGCGTCGCGGTGCGCCACGAGCACCGCACCGAGGTCGCCGGCAAGCGTGTCGTCTGCCGCGCGGGGCACGAGGTCGGCGACCGCCGGGACGTGCGTGCAGGCCGCCTGCAGGAAGGCCGCCACACCGGCGGCCGGGGCACGGTCCGACGCCGCCATGGCACAGTCGCCGCGCCCGACGACGAGCAGCTCGACGCCCTCGGCACCGACGACCACCCCGCCCGCCTCCACGGTCGCCAGGGGCAGCCGCGCGTCGGCGTCGGTGACGACGAAGACGTCGGCGACACCCTGCTCGACCCGGACCCGCTCTCCCGCGGCCACCCGGGTCACCTCACGTACCGACATTGCCGCCCTCCCCTGCGTCGCGGACCAGGGCGGCGTACTCCCCGCCGGCGTCGACCAGCTCGGCGTGCGTGCCGCGTTCGACCACCCTGCCGCCACGACCGAGCACGACGATCTCGTCGGCGTCGCGGATCGTGCTCAGCCGGTGGGCGACGATCAGGCAGGAGACACCACGTGCGCGGAGGGCGTCGTCCAGCAGCTTCTCGGTGGTCGGGTCGAGTGCGCTCGTCGCCTCATCGAGGATGACGACCCGCGGGTCGACAGCGAGGGCCCGTGCGATCTCCATGCGCTGGCGCTGCCCTCCACTGAAGTTGCGACCGGCCTCGGCGACGAAGGCGTCGAGGCCGCCGGGGCGGGCGAGCACGTCGTCGAGCAGCTGGGCGTCGGCGAGCGCACTGCGGACCCGGTCGTCGGGGACGGTGTCGTCCCACAGCGTGACGTTCTGCCGGACGGTGCCCTCGAACAGCACGATGGCCTGGTCCACCTTCGACAGGGTGCGCTCGAGGGGCCCTCCGGTCACCTCGCTGAGAGGGTGGCCGTCATAGAGGACCTCACCACTCCACGGCCGCAGCAGCCCGGCCGCGAGGTTGGCGATCGTGGTCTTGCCCGCCCCGGAGCCGCCCACCAGCGCCACGCGTCGGCCCGGCGCCAGGTCGAGACTGAAGTCCTCGATGAAGGCCGGCTGCATGACGCTGTAGCCGAAGCTGACGTGGTCGAAGGTCAGCCGGCCGGCGAGGTCGTCGGGCCGGCCCTGCGTGCCCGGCGCTCGGTAGCGGTCGTCGGCGGCGTTGGCGAGCACGTCGTCGAGGGACTGCAGCGACGCCGAGACGACCTGGAGCTGGGACGACGCGCCCATCAGCGTCTGCACGGGGCCGTTGAAGCCGCCGGCCAGCGACTGCACGGCGAGGAGCGCACCGACGGTGAGGTGGCCGTGGAGGATCAGGTAGCCGCCGACGACGATGATGCCCGCGCCGCTCAGCGAGAAGAGGAAGGCCGGGATGGCGCTCAGCATCGACGACGACGTGATCATGGCGTTCTGCGCCGACAGATAGCGCGCCTGCTGTCCGGCGAGCGTGCGGAAGACGTCGGCCTCCATGCCGGTGGCCTTGATCGTCTCGATGCTCTGGATGGCGGAGACCGTGGTGCCGCGGAGCTTGCCCTGCTCGCGCAGGACGCGTTGCTGGGACACCTGTCGCAACCGGATCACCGCCCGGAGGGCGACGACGTTGAGCAGCGACAGCCCGATCACGACGAGGGCGAGGAGCCAGGAGTAGTAGAAGAGCAGGACGGCGTACGCGACGAGCCCGATCAACGCTATCCCCGCCGCAGCGAACTGGGCGGCCAGCAGCTGGGCGACCACGATGTTGTAGCCGATGCGCTGGGTCAGGTCGCCGGTGGTGCGCTGGAGGTAGAACTCGACCGGGAGGCGCAGCAACCGTTCGAGGAAGCCCGCGCTGCCGACCAGCGAGAACTTCGACTGCAGGCGGACGATGACGCGGTACTGCAGGAACACCAGGGTGGCGCGGACGGCGCCGACGACCAGGAGCGCGACCACGAGGTCGACCACGAGGTCGTGACGAGAGCCCGAGAGGACGTCGTCGACGAACAGCTGGCTGATCGGTGCGGACAGGACGCCGAGGACCATCGCGAGCAGTCCGGCGAGCACGGCGTAGACCAGGCCGGCCCGGGTGTTGCGCAGCCGCTCCCAGACGCTGGCGCCGGTGCGGAAGGCGTGGCCGCCCTTCTCGAAGGTGTCCAGCGTCCGGAAGGTGATCGCGACCCCGGAGTAGCCGGCGGAGAAGTCGGCGGCCGGCAGGGCGTAGCGGCCGCGCGCCGGGTCGTTGACGTAGTAGCGCCCCTTGTGGATGCCCTCGAGCACCATGAAGTGCGAGCGCCGCCACCAGATGATGGCGGGGAACGACTCGAGCTCGGACAGCTTCTCGGCCTCGAGGCGGTGACCGAGACCTTGCACGCCGTACGTCGTGCCGGCGGCCACGATGTCGAGGGCCGACGCGCCGTCGCGAGAGACCCCGCACGCCTTCCGCAGCTCGTCGAGCGGCACCCATCTGCCGCGTTCGGCGAGGATCATCGCGAGGCTGGCCGCACCGCACTCGACCGCCGCCATCTGCAGCACGGTCGGCACCGGGCGCCGCCGGGCCGGTCGCGTCGGGACACCCGGCGGCTGGGCTGACGGGGCCGGCAGCGGGGGCGGCGGCGCGACGTCGGTCGTCACGTCAGTGCCGTCCGCCGAACAGCAGGCCCATCGGGTGCGGGTTGGCGTAGACCACGGTCGCGGAGGCGACCTGGCCGCTGGTGAGATGTGCGGGATGCCCGTCGGTCTGCGGGTCGATGGTGGCCTCGATCCGGTACGGCGACCCGTCGGCGGCGTCCGCGAGCTGCTGGGCGAGCCCGCTGTCACCCACCTCGGCGACCACTCCCTCCAGGGACGAGGGCACCTCGGCGACCGACGTGACCCGCGCGCGCAATGTCCGCGAGAGGCCGGTCGTGATGTCGGGGACGTCGATCAGGAGCGTGCCGCCCTCGAAGAAGTACTCATCGGCGCGCTGTGCGGAGACGAAGGTGACGAGGTGGACGGCGTCGGCCGCGGACGTCTCCGAGGCCAACGTGGCGATCGTGTCCAGTGGCGCGACACCCTGGCCGGGCTGCACCAGGATGTCGCGCACGATCGCGTCCGCGCGCGCCGTCACGTGGACCACCCGGTCGTCGACCGTCTGGATCGCGGCGATCTCGTCGCCCGCCGCCACATGCTGCCCGGGCTCGACCGACAGCAGCTCGACCGAGCCGGCCGCACCGGCGATCACCTCGCCCGCCCCGGGGTCGTAGATCACCGCGGGCACGCTGAACTGCTGGGGGATCCGCGCCGTGAGTGACCACACGAGTGCCACGACGAGGGCGACGACGACGGACCCGAGCGCGAGCCAGGCGCGCAGCGGCGTCACGCCGACGACCTGGTCGAGCGCCTCGGGGTCGCGGGCGACGCCGACGAACCGGGTCTCGGCCGTCGGGGGCTTGGTGGGCGGGGTCATGCGCCTCCTCCTCTCGGGTAGCCGAGACGCTCCATGACCGTCCCGTGGGTCCGTTCGATCGCATCCGCGAGGCCGGCATCGAGCTCGCGACGCCAGCCCTCGCCCTCGCCCCGCCGGAAGAAGGGCCGGTCGGCCCGGGGCGCCTCGATGAAGCCGTTGACGATCTCCTGGGCTGCGAGCGCCCCGAACGACGAGGCCTCCGCGGCCGCCTCGAGTCGTGGGCCATCGACAGGGACCCCTGCCGCCACCAGGACCCCGCGCAGGCCCGAGACCGGGTCGGCGAGGAGGTCCTCGTAGCGGACCACGACCACCGGCAGCTCGCGCTGGTCGAGCCACGACTCGACGTGCTCGGACCACGTGCCGAGGACGTACCCGGACTCCCCGGTCAGCCAGGGCGAGCCGAAGTAGCTCGGAGGCGGGGGCCTCCGCATGATCTCGACCGCCTCCTCGTGGCTGACGTTGAGGTGGTGGGCCCAGGAGACCGCCACGGCGCGCGGGTCGCGGACGACGTACGCGACGACACGGGTGTGATCGGGCAGGAAGCGCGGGACTCCGTCACCCGCCGGGCCGTAGGCGTCGTGCACCTTGCGGTACTGCAGCGAGCCGTCCGTGCTGCTGCTCAGCTGGGTGGTCAGTCGCCGGAGGGGCTCGACGTCTCGGGGCGGCAGACCGCTGACACCGAGGCCCAGGAGGTCGAAGAGCATGGCGTGGGCGCCGGGCTGGTCACCTCCGTCGAGCTTGTTGATGTCGACGTGGCCACCGGAGCTGTAGGCGGTGAGCAGCGCGCGGAGCCAGGTGTTGCCCGACTTCGGGTACGACGCGCACCACACCGTCGTCCCGGCGGCGACCCGGGCGGCCGCGGTCAACGGGCACCGACCAGGTCGAGGGCCCCGAGGACCGCATCGGCGAGCTCCGCGGGCGACGACGCACGCACCGGCAGCAACAGCGTAGTGACCGGGACCGCTCGGGCCAGGTCGGTCACCGAGCCCCTGGACCGATCCGGGTCCGCCAGGTCCGGGACGGCGGTGGTCAGCAGTCGCGCTGGGACGATGTCCTCGTGGGCACCGATCACGGACGTCTCACGAAGGTTCATCCGGGCCACCAGGACCACCACGGAGGCCACCGGGGTCTCGAGGGTCGTGTGCGGTACGTCGGCGAGGACGCGGGGCGTGCCCGTGCCCGCCGGTCGCACCTGGAGCTGACTGCCCGGGGAGACCGCCGCAGCGTCGAGCTCGATGGCGGGCCGACCGCAGACCGCGAGGTAGCCATCGGGGGCCGACCGGATGCCGGTCACCCCGTCGGACACCAGCTCCCCACCGGCGCGCACGAGGCCGAGCGCGGCGAAGGACGCACCGTTGCGCGGTCGGGCAGCGAGCACCACGGCCCGGTCGTCGAGCCGGACGCAGGCTCCGCCGAAGGCCAGCAGGCCGGCCTGCCGGTACTGCTGACCCCGGACCCAGGTGGCGAGCTCGGCGTGGAGGGCCGCACCGGCCTCCACGGAGGTCGCCTCGACGACCACCCGGTCACCGGCCACGCCGACCCGGCCGCGACCGGGCAGCTCGATCGTCACCATCCCTCCCACGACCGACAACCCGGCGACGGCACCGGAGGGCAGGCTGGTCGGCGCGACCTCCCGCAGCTCGTACGACGCCATCTCGGTCACCCGCCCCGGGTGTTCATCTGGCGCGGGGTGTGGCCGGGGACCTGGTCGCCCTCCGCCGGGGCCTCCGCCAGCGGGAACGCGAAGAGCTCGTGGAGCGCCACCACGCTGACCATCAGCTGGTCGTAGAGGTGCGCCCGGTCGCCGAGCGCACGATCCTCGATGTAGGCGTCGATGTCGTCGGGGATCTGCCAGCCGGTCAGCGCGGACTGGATCCCCATCAGCTGGCCCATCGGGAGGGGCAGCTCGTTGGCCGGGCTCCGGCGCGCGAGCGCGTCGAAGAGGCCGGCCTGCCGGCGTACCTCCTCGTAGCGGCCGCTGAGCCGGAGCTCGTTGAGGAACGGTCGCGTGGCGATGGCGTGCTTGGCCTGGGCGATGAGCCAGCGCTCGAGGCGCAGGATGAGCGCCTCGCCCGCGACGAGCTCGTCGAGGTCGGTCGTCGACATGTCGAGCTGCTCGAGCCGCTCCTCGATGCGGTCCGGCTCGCAGCGGAGCCGGGCCAGCACCTGCTGCCGCGCGGCGACACGGTCCTCGGGGTCGGGCTCCACTCCCACGTGGGCGGCGAACCGCAGCAGGACGCCGCGTTGCAGCGAGCGCCGCCAGGTCTCCTCGAACTCGGAGTCGTTGAGCGCACAGTGGAAGCGGATCCGCTCGAACGTGATGTGGTGGCCGTCGTCGCCGCCGACAGAGACGTCTCGGTCGAGGGTGCTCAGATAGGCGCTCGAGACGGTCATCGCCGGCCGCTCGGCCGGGGCGACGAGCTCCTCGGGGAGGGCCGCGAGCACCGCGATGGCCTCGAGGGCGTCGGCGCGCTTGACGTTGATCCCGCCGGCCCGCAGGAGCGCCTCGAGCCCGGCGAGAGCCTCGGCGTCGAGGGTGCCCAGGCGCCGGGCGTCGGAGAGGACGCCGGGCAGGCTGCGCTCGGGGAACCAGCGCTGCTTCTGCAGCCGCACTAGGACGTCGGCGTCGGGCCGCGCCAGGATGCCGGCGGCGACGGCGTGGTCGAGGGTGGCGCGGATGTTGACCATCGCCTCGCTGAGCGCGCGGTAGCCGTCGTCGGCATCGGTGTGGCTGAGCGCCACCTCGTCGTCGTCGGTGATCGAGCCTTCGGCGAAGCCTCGGAACACCTGGCCGACCCCGATCATCCCGAAGGGCTGCATCTCGGCGGCCCGGATGGCGCCCATGCTGCTGGCGCCGACCAGACGGATGCCCTGCGAGAGCAGGTGGAGGATCTCCTTGTGGAACACCGACATGTTCTGCATGAACGTCCCGTCGATCAGGGCGATCGCGCTCGGTCGGTGGCGGCGTGCCGCGGAGATCAGGTCGCCCATGCCGGCCGGCGGCAGGACCAGCAGGCCCGGATCGACGGCGCGGGCGTCGTCGGCGGCCAGCGACGGTCCGACGAAGGCCAGGCGGGTCATCGCACGCCGGCCAGGTGCGCGCGGGCCCGCGGGCCCGGGGTGTAGTAGGCGAACTTGTAGCCCTCGAGTCCCGGCACCAGGACGCGCACCACCTGGACCGGCTCGTCGTCGCCGGTGTAGCGGTGCACGAGGACCCGCTCGAACCCCGCCCGGCGCAGGCACTCCACGGCCGTCTCGACGTCACCGAGGATCGATCCGGTCGACCGGTCGATGTCACGCCGCGGCTGCAGCGGCCCGGCGGGTGGGCCCGCCTGCCGCCGGGCGATCCGCAGACCGGCCCGTCGCTGCATCTCGAAGATGTCGTCGCGGGCGCCGGCGACGACCACGCATCGGCCTTGGGCCGCCTCCGTGATGGCGCGGACCAGTGCGACGTCGGGGTCGAGCGCGGTGCCGTACCCGACGAAGCTCCCGACTCCACTCCCGGCCGGGTCCTCGAGCGAGGCCCGGTAGGTCGCGATGCCGACATCGGCACTCGCGCTGTCGAACACGGTCAGCTGGAGGCCGGCCCGGTCGACGAGCTCGACCAGCGGTGCCCACGGCGCCCCGGCAGCGGGGCCGAGCTCGACCGGTCGTGCGGTGCCGGTCAGGTAGCCCAAGGTGATCCCGTCGCGCTCGATGAGCTCCATCAGGGCGGAGAGCACGGCCTCGAGGAAGTCGGTGCCGCTCGCCAGGCCGTTGGAGGAGCTGAGCACCCCGCTGATGAGGGACGGCTCGTGCGCGAACGGCAGGTAGGCCGTCTCCGCCGGCGCCCACACCTCTTCGCCGGCGACCAGGTCCCAGTACCTCATCCACCGCAGGGGCAGGCTCGCCGAAAGGATGTTGTCCCGCATCAGCGGCACGGCGTCGAAGGCGACGTACGCCTCCCCGGCGGCCGCGAGCTCCGACTGCGGCGCGGTCCGGACCGGCGGGGCGGCCTCCTCCCAGAAGGTCTGCTCGATCGCCTCCATCACCGCGCTCAGGGTCGACCCGAGCTCGGTGAGCCCCTTGCCGCTGCCGCTGGAGAGGGTGCGGCCCGACGGCTTCATCGCCATGTGGACGGGGATGCCGATGCGGTCGAGGTGGGTCAGGTGCGCCACGCGCGTGATGCCGTAGTCGCCCAGGTGAGGCTCGATGAGCCGCCAGGTGTCCTCGGCGCTTCGGAGCCGGGGCGCCTCGCCCGGAAGCTGTCGAAGCTCGGCACCGAGCAGGTCGGCGGCGCGATCGGCGTCGAGGACGCCACTCAGGTCGACCCGCGCGGGGGGGACGCCGGCAACCGCCAGCGTGGAGGTCCCAGTCATGGGGTGGGTTGAATGGTTGCGCGGCCGGCGATCGGGCCGACCGCGCAACTCTTCAGACGGCGAACGCCGCGGCGACCTTGATGCTGGTGGTCACGTACGTCGTCGTGTTGCCGGCGCCGGCGACGTCGGCCAGGGACTGCGAGTTCGCGATCTCCTCGGCCGTCGGCGTCGGCAGGCCTGCGTCCTGCATGATCTGCTTGCGCTCCTCGTTGGAGCCGGCGTTCATCACCCGGTCGCGCAGCTCCGTGTCCTGGTTCAGGCGCTGCACGATCGTCTTGAAGTTGTCTGACATCCGAGCCTCCTTTGTGATCACCGTCACGGTGTGAACCCGGTTCTAGCAGTGCAGAGGTCCAGACAACCCGAAAACGAGAAGTGGACTAGTCCATGGTTGGCCCCGGGCGCGGGCGTGCGCGCGGGCCCGCGCGCGAAGCTGCCGGCGCAGCTCCCGGCCGGCCGGCGCAGCGAGGCGCGCGCCGCCAGGCGGTCCCTTCCGCGGCACTAGGATCTCCTCGGAACGGCGTGCATCCCGGGTGATCGATGACTTCACTCCCGGGTGAACCACGGGCGCCGGGACGCTGGGCCTCTAGCTCAACTGGCAGAGCAGTGGACTTTTAATCCACGGGTTGTGGGTTCGAGCCCCACGGGGCCTACCGAGCGAGACCGGTCTAAGCCAGTCGCACGGTTTCCGGCGAACCCGGTGCGCTCGCACGCGGGGAGCCCTAGCCTCTCGGACTGTTGAACCGTCGGTGACCCGAGACGCCGGCGGTTCACTCAATTTTCCCGGCTGGTCCCGCGCTCGCGAGGCTGCGGCGGCCGTGGGTGGACCAGACCAGTGCCACGCATCTGCGTAACGCAGGATTGGCGGAGGCGTTCTCGGGGTATGGGGAGCGCGATTCCGGAGGAGAAGCACGTGTCCTCCCTCGATCTGCTGGAGGGCTGGCTCTCCGCCGACGGTCGCGAGCCCGGGCTCGCGGTGATCGAGGACCTCGCTCGCGCGGCTCTTCCGGCTCTCATCGAATCGTCCCGGCAGTCGGATCCTGCCGTGATCTCGCAGTCTCCGGAGGACTGCGGGGACTCGGACGCACGGGGGCCGGTGGGCGCGGCTCAGGTCGCGCCCGCCACCCCGGCACTCGACCTGAGCATCCCCGTCCGCAGCCGGGCAGTGACCGGCTTCGTGATGTTCGTGGCGTCGGTGTTCGCGCTGATCCAGGTCGCCGTCGCGTACGCCGACCCCGGAGCGCTCACGCTGGGCGTCGCGATCGCCCTCGTCCTGGTCACCCTCGGCACCTGGCGGAGGTGGTTGCGGCAGTCCCCCGCCTGCGTGCAGCTCAGCGGCAGCCGGCTGGAGATCCTCCGCGACGGCGGGCGCCACGTGTTCGACCTCGCCGACCCGCGCGCGCGGGTCGAGGTCGTCGGGCTGCCGGGCGAGCGCTCCTGGCAGGTGCAGTTCCACCGGCGCGGCCTGGCGCCGTACGTCCTCGATGCCTCGACGGTGGACGCCGAGGAGCTGATGAGGGCACTCCACACCCACTGCGCCGAGGTGCACTACCGGCGTCGGTGAACTGCAACCTGTTCTAGGATCCGGGCGTGCCCGGATACGTGCAGGACGACATCACCGCCGAGGAGCTCGAGCGCCAGAAGGCGCTCTACGGGCCGTTCGCCCAAGCGGTGCGTGAGCTGGTCGACGCGACCATCCGCACCGAGGTCGACGACGACGAGATCCGGGCCGTCCAGGCCGAGGTCGAGGCGCTCACCGCGCGGCTGCGGGTCCGCCAGCTCGACGGGGCGTACGGCGTCCGCTTCGGGGCGACCGGCCGGGGCCGGCCGTGGGGCAACTCCGTGGTCGGGCTGCGCAACGCGATCGCCCCACCACTGGTCATCGACCACGACGAGACCGGCCGGGCCTGGTCGGACTTCCACCTGGGGGCGGCGTACGAAGGCCCCCCGGGCCTGGTCCACGGCGGCGTCTCGGCGTTGATCCTCGACCAGATGCTCGGCGAGGCGGCCGGGGCCGGCGGCAAGCCCGGGATGACCGGCACGCTGACGCTGCGCTACCGGCGCGGGACCCCGCTCGGCGACCTGCGCGCCGAGGCGTGGATCGACCGCAGCGAGGGGATCAAGACGTGGGCCAAGGGCCACCTGCGGGACGCCGAGGGCGTCACGGTGGAGGCCGAGGGCGTGTTCATCCTGCCCAGGTGGGCCCGCGAGGCGATCGCGGCGCAGGACCCCGCGGCGACCCCGAGCTACTTCGAGTGACCGACCGACCGGACGAGAGGGTCAGACCCGTTCGCCGGTCTTGACGCCGCGCTCACCGGCGTCGGTCAGCCGCGCCTCCTCCCGCGCCTGCGCCTCCAGCTCGGCGCGCCGCGTGGTCTCGAGCAGGTCGCGGGCCGCGTCGTAAGCACCCGGGTCGGAGACCAGGTCGGCGGCGCCGTGCTTGAGGCGGTTCAGCGCGCTGCGGGCGAAGATCTGCTGCTCGGTGGTGGTGCGCTCGGACCGGCCACGGCCCACGAACGAGACCGCCCAGTGCAGCAGCGCGGTGATGCGACTCTTGAACCCGGTGATGTAGATCAGGTGCAGCCCGAGCCACATCAGCCACGCGAGCACGCCGGTGATCCGGAGCCTGCCGATCATCGCCACCGCCCGGAAGCGGCTGATGATCGCCATCGAGCCCTTGTCGAAGTACTTGAACGGCCCCTGCGAGGGCTTGGACCGCAGCCGGTGGTCGATCTCCTTCGCGGCGTACTTGGCGCCCTGGATCGCGACCTGCGCGACGCCCGGGAGATTGTCGAGCGCGATCATGTCGCCCACGACGAAGACCTCCGGGTGACCCGGCAGCGTGAGGTCGGGGTTGACCGAGATCCGCCCCGCCCGGTCGAGGTGTGCGCCCGTCTGCTCCGAGAGCGTGCGCCCGAGCGAGCTGGCCTGGACGCCGGCGGCCCAGATCTTGGTCACGCTGTGGACGTGCTCGACCCGGCCGTCCTTGAACTTCATCTCGATGCCGCGCTCGTCGACGTCGGTGACCATCGCGCCGAGGACCACCTCGACGCCGAGCTTCTCCAGCTCGGTCTTGGTCTTCTCGCCGAGCTTGGCGCCGAACGGCGGCAGCACCTGCGGAGCGGCGTCGACCAGCATCACCCGCGCGGTGCGGGTGTTGATGTGGTGGAAGTCCTTGCGCAGCGTCCGCTGCGCCAGCTCGGCGATCTGGCCGGCCATCTCGACGCCGGTCGGACCGGCGCCCACGACGACGAACGTCAGCAGGTGGTCGACGTTCTCGCCGCGAGCCGCGCCCAGCTCGGCCATCTCGAACGCACCGAAGATCCGCCCCCGCAGCTCGAGGGCGTCGTCGATGCTCTTCATGCCGGGGGCGTACTCGGCGAACTGGTCGTTGCCGAAGTAGGACTGGCCGGCGCCGGCGGCCACGATCAGCGAGTCGTACGGCGTGACCGTCGGGCGGCCCAGCACGTGCGAGGTGACCGTGCGGGCCTCGAGGTCGATGTCGGTGACCTCGCCGAGCAGCACCGTGGCGTTCTTCTGGCCGCTGAGGATCTCGCGGGTCGGCGGGGCGATCTCGCCCTGGCTCAGGATGCCGGTCGCCACCTGGTAGAGCAGCGGCTGGAAGAGGTGGTGCGTGGTCTTCGCGACCATCGTCACGTCGACGTCGGCACGGCGCAGGGCCTTGGTGCCGAAGAGACCGCCGAAGCCCGAGCCGATGATCACGACCTGGTGCCGGCGAGACGGCGTACCTGTGATCGAACGCGTTGCCTCGGTGCCTGCCATGAGGGGCCTTTCGTACGACGTGGGGTTCCTATCGTGTCCAACAACCTCCCGTACCCGCATTCTTCCGGAGCACCCGTGTCGGGACACCTGGCGACGGGTACTGTCCGTCACACCGGCCCGGCGTTGCGGATCGCGTCGCCCCGGGGCCGTCTGGACCGCCGGATGCTCGGTGTCCGACGGATGTTTCATGCTGAAATCTCTCGGGTACACGAGCGGACACTGGCATCGTCGCCAGCCCTCCCCCGCCCGCCCGCCGCATCGCCCCTACGCCGTGGAGACCACCGTGCCGCTGAACAGGCCAGCCCTGTCCTTGGGCGCGGGTCCCCGTGGCGTGCAGGACGCACGCCGGTGGGTGGTCAGCACGTGCCACGACATCGGTCGCAGCGACCTGGTGGAGTGCGCCGAGCTCGGCGTCTCCGAGCTCGTCACCAACGCCTTGCTGCACGGAGCCCCGCCACTCTCGGTCCGGGTGCGCGGCACCCGCGAGCACCCGCGCGTGGAGGTGCGTGACGGCTCGCTCGAGCTCCCGCTGATGCCGACCGCCGTCCAGGACGAGGACGACCTGCTGCTGACCTTCGGGCGCGGGCTGAGCATCGTCGCGCGCTGCTCGGTGGCCTGGGGGGTCGAGGTCGAGGAGGACAGCAAGATCGTCTGGTTCACCCCGCGGGACCACGCGGGTGACGAGCTGGTGGAGGGCGTGGTCACCGGCGTGATCACCCCGTCGGTGCCAGCCGAGCCGTCGCCGGACGAGCTGCGTATCGAGATCCACGGCGTGCCGTTGCGCACGTTCGTGGGCTTCCAGCGTCACTACCGCGAGCTGCGCCGGGAGGTCCGTCTGCTCGCCCTGGCGCACGAGCACGAGTACCCGCTCGCCAAGGACCTCTCGGACCTGTTCGGGTCGCTCGAGCGCGACCTGCGTGACGGGATCGGTGCCGAGCAGATCGAGGAGGCGCTCCGGTCCGGGGCGGCCGCCGCCGACCTGCGCGTGGCGATGCCTCGGCAGACCGCGGCGACGATCGGGCGGTTCATCGAGCTGCTCGACCTGGCCGACGCCTTCTGCCGCGAGGAGCGGCTGCTGTCGCTGGCCCGGACCCCCGAGCAGCAGCGCTTCCAGCGGTGGTTCCTCAGCGAGTTCGTGCGCCAGGAGCAGGGCGACCCGCCCCGGACCTGGGACGACGCCGAGCTCGCGGACCGCAGCCTCTCCTGACCCGGCGGACGGGACGGTCGGGTCAGGCGTAGCCGAGGTCGTGCAGCCGCTCGTCGTCGATGCCGAAGTGGTGGGCGATCTCGTGCACGACCGTGATGCGCACCTCCTCGACCAGCTGTTGCTCGGTGTGGCACATCTCCAGCAGCGGCCGGCGGAACACGAAGATGCGGTCGGGCAACTCCATCATCGGCTCGCCCCACCGCTCGGTGAGCGCGATCCCGTCGTACAGGCCGAGCAGGTCGGGCTCTCCCGGCGGCGGCTCGTCCTCGACGAGCACGACGACGTTGCGCACCAGGGTGGCGATCTCGTCGGGGATGTCGTCGAGCGCACGGTCGACCAGAGCATCGAAGTCCGCCGCGCCCATCTCGATCGCCATGGCCCCATTGTGGGCTCGGCACCGAAACCGAACGCCTTGACCTGGCACGAAATGGCGAACGCCCCGGATCTCTCGATCCGGGGCATCTGCTGGCGACCCCGACGGGACTCGAACCCGCGGCCTCCGCCGTGACAGGGCGGCGCGCTAACCAACTGCGCTACGGGGCCTCGTGTGCTGCTCATGGTGCTGCTTCGCCTCGTTGCCGAAGCGGTGGGAACTCTAACCTACAGACCGCGCCCGCTCCCAATCGAGGCCCGGGCCGGGCGAGATTCGCACCCCCAACGGGATTCGAACCCGTGCTACCGACGTGAAAGGGCGGGGTCCCGAGCAGCCCGCCCGCTAGACGATGGCTCCCATCGTCCGACCGCAAGGAGCTGGCACCCCCAACGGGATTCGAACCCGTGCTACCGCCGTGAAAGGGCGGGGTCCTGGGCCGCTAGACGATGGGGGCCGGACACGCTTCGAGACAGCATAGGGTCGGTTCTCGACCGGCTCCAAAGCGAGCCGGGCACGCTCAGCTGCGGGTCTCGACGAACTCCCACACGACATCGGTGAGCGTGTCGGGCGCCTCGACCTGGGGCAGGTGGCCGACCTCGGGCAGCAGCCGGTAGCCGGCCCCGGGGATCGCGGCCGCATAGGCACGGCCGTACGCCGGGTCCGCGATCCGGTCCGCCTCGCCCCAGACGACCAGCGTCGGCGAGGCCACCGCGGCGAGGCGGCCGGCGAGCGTGGGGTCGGCCATCGCGCGACCGGCGTACGTCTCGAGCGCGACGCGGTTGCCGGCCATCGCCGCCCGCGCCGGCTCGGGGAGCGCGGTCGGGTCCAGGGCGAAGCGCGCCGGGTCGTGGTAGCTGCGGTCGGCGAGCTCGGCGAAGTCCAGCTCGAAGAAGTCGACGACCGGGTGGCCGGGGACCTCGATGCCGACCGCGTCGACGAGGGCCTGCCGGGCAACGCGCGGGGAGCCGAGCAGCGCGAGCTCGGCCGCGATCCAGCCGCCGATGGAGTTGCCGACCACCGTGACCTCATCGACGTCCAGGGCGTCGATGAGCGCCGCGTAGGTCCGCGCGAGATCTCCGATGGAGGCCAGCCCGGCCGGCCGCGGGGTGCCGGCGAAGCCCGGGTGGACGGGGGTGAGCACCCGCGCCGGCCGGGTCGCGGCCAGCCGCTCCGCCCACGGGTTCACGGTGAGCGGCCCGCCACCGCCATGGAGGAGCAGCACCGTGCTGCCCTGGCCGCGCGCGGAGACCTCGAGGTCGACGCGCCCGAGGTCGGGGACGTCGAGGGTGATGGCGGAGGGGGCGGAGTCGGTCACGTGCCGAATATATCAGGTTCCTTAGATCAAGGTCCTTATCAAGCGCGCACCGTCGTCCCGACCCCGAGCGGGACCGGTCAGCCGAGGCTCTCGAGGAGCAGGGCGTGCAGGGTCTCGCGGTCCTGGCGTCCCAGGCGGCCGACCGTCTCCTCGAGGACGCCGTCGAACACCGTCGAGCCGGCCACGCGTGCCTCCTCGCCGGGCCCGGTGATGCGGTGCCGCACCGCGCGCCCGGGCCCCTCGACCCGCTCGAGCAGGCCGCGGTCGACCATCCGGCGGGCGAGCTCGCCCATGGACTGGTCGGTCTGGAAGGTCAGCTCGGCCAAGGCGTGCAGGGACGCGTCGGGCCGCTGGTGGAGGTGGCGCAGCACGTCCCACTGGACCAGGGAGAGCCCGATCGAGGCGAGCCGGCGGTTGGCCTCGCGGTGGTGGTGCCACTGCAGGCGCTTGACCGCGAGGCCGACGTCCTGGACCGACACCATGCGGCCAGCATAGGCATCTATCTCAGGAACCTTGCCCGGAACTCGTGAGCGCGGGCCGGTGCGGGCCGGCGGTGGGCGATCCACGCCCACGAGGGCGGCCGAGGTGGATCAGGCACCGCCCGCCTGGGGCGGCCCGGCCAGGTGGGCCGGGCCGTCCTCGACGTGGTCGGTCAGGCGTTCTTGATCGCCGAGACGTCGAACTCGAGCTTGATCTTCTCCGAGACGAGCACGCCGCCGGTCTCGAGCGCGGCGTTCCACGCGAGGCCCCAGTCCTTGCGGTTGATGGCGGTCGCACCCTCGAAGCCGACGCGGAGGTTGCCGAACGGGTCGCGGGCCGAGCCGGCCTCCTCGAACTCGACGGTCACCGGCTTGCTGACGCCCTTGATCGTGAGGTCGCCCGTGATCGCCCAGTCGGTGCCGTCGCGCTCGACCTTCGTCGAGACGAAGGTGATCGCCTGGTGGTTCTCGACATCGAAGAAGTCCGCGGAGACCAGGTGCCCGTTGCGGTCGGCGACACCGGTGTCGATGCTCTCGGCCTTGATCGAGAGCCGGACCGACGACGCGGCGGGGTCGACGGTGTCGATGTGGGCGGTGCCCTCGAAGTCGCTGAAGTGCCCGCGGACCGTGGTCACCATCGCGTGGCGGGCACTGAACCCGATCCGGGTGTGGGTGGGGTCGATCGTGTAGTCGCCGGCGACGTCCGCGACGGCGGTGCTCGAGTCGGTGGCCGGCTCGGCGACCAGCGTGGTGGTGGACTTGCGGGAGAAGAGGCCCATGTCGGTGCTCCTGAGACGATGTGGTGGAAAGTTCAACCACTTCAATGCAGGGGGGGCGCGATTCATTCCCGATCCTCGACGGCGCCAACTTTTCGCCCCGCGCGTCCCGATGTGAGACAGCACGCCCGGCCCCTGTATGCTTCTGCAGGTCCAAGGGACCTCGGGATGCGTCTGTGCAGGTCAGCAACGCGTTTCGACCTTGGAGTGGGGCAGGTAGCTCAGTTGGTACGAGCGTCCGCCTGAAAAGTGGAAGGTCGGCGGTTCGACCCCGCCCCTGCCCACCACCACCGCGGGTCTCTGACCTGCGAAGACGAAGCCCCCGCCGGGAGTCCCGGCGGGGGCTTAGTCGCCTCCAGCTGCGGTTCCCATTGCAGTTGGGCTCGCCGCAACGCGAAAGGGTGCGCGTCGGTCTTGGGCGGGTCGGGACCGACGGATCGACGACGGTGGGCGGCCAGACTGGATGGCTCCGCTGGCGTGCAGATGCATGCCACTCTGCATGCGCCAGGCAGCGGCCCCCACCGTGATCATCGACCTCACTCCGATCCGCGACGGCACCGGCACCGCCCGGCCGCTAGACATGATGGAGGGACGCTCCAAGCAGGCGTTCAAGAGCTGGCTCGCCGCACGCCCGAGGCGTAGCACGACGGGGATCGAGGTCGTCGCGATGGACGGGTTCAGCGGCCTCAAGACCGCCACCGAAGAGCTACCCGACGCGGGCGCGGTCATGGATCCCTGCGCCCCACGCGGCGCGTGGTCGCGTGGTGGGCCGCGCCGAAACCTGCGGGCGCTATGTGGAACCAACTGCGGCCCAAGCGAAGTCTTATCTCCGTGAGCCCCCTAGACGATGACTACGCGGCGTTCGTTCACCGGTTGCGGACACCGCTACTGCGGGCGGCGATGATGCTCGGCTGTGCTCAGCACGACGCTGAGGACGCGGTACAGGCAGCCTTGCTCAAGGCCTACGTCCACTGGCCGAAGGTTCGTAAGGCCCACAACCCGGAAGCGTACGTCTATCGGATCCTCTTCAACAGCGTACGCACCGAGGCGCGTCGCGCCTATCGGCACCGTGAGCTCGCCATGGCCAATCCCAACCTTGCGCAACGCAACTCCCGCGATCTTACTGACGATTCTGAGGATGCGGACGTCGCGATCGAAGCCCTTCAGAGACTCGCTCCGGAACACCGTGAGATCTTGCTAGTTCGCTTCTATTTGGAGCTTAGCGTGAGTGACACCGCAAGACTACTAAAGATCCGTCTAGGGACCGTCAAGAGTCGGTCCTCCCGGGCACTTGCTGAGATATCGAAATTTGCGCCAAATGCAGACATGGATAGGGGATGACGCTAATGAATACAACTGAGGAAACTGCGCGTGAATGGATTACTCGCGCGGCCGCACGATTGCCGAGCAGCCATGCCGATCCTTACCAGCTGACGAAGAAGGGTCGAGTTCTGCGTCGCCGCCGACACGTCGCGTTCGCGGGTGGGATAATAGTCCCAGTCTCCTTGCTTGCCGCGGGGACAACGTGGCTCGACGGACGGGCGCCAGCGCCGGATGTCAGTGCGGGCGCCGGTCGCGGGGAGGCATCCGATCCGTTTGGTGATGGGGTCCCGGCAGTGGAGCTCGAACCGGGCGAGGTTTGCCCGAAGATGCAGGAAGTCACCGTAGACCGCGTCGAGGCGGGGCCCGTGACAGTCGTACTCCCCGATGAGACACGAGCCGGGTTCTCCGTCACTGGCGCTGGCTTCTGCAACGGAAGCGAGGTCCAGCCGGTCATCCTTCTCGGAGATGCGCCCGCATGGATCTTCTACGAGGAAGCGCCTCCAGGCGCCGGGGTGCGCGAGTGGTTTGCCAGATTGGCAACGCAATGGGGTGGGACCGTCGGCGAACTGAACGGCATGTCTGTGTATATGAGTTCCGGCTCTGAAGCGGGTGCGGTCGATCAGATACTGGTTGCATTGAAGTCGGGCGGCATCGCCCGCGTCCAAGGACCGAGAGGAAGTTTGGACGACCGGCTGGAGCGAATCGCTTCAAGCCTGAGTTGAAGCCGCCTGTAGCTAGTTGGCGAGCGTGATGAGTACGCCCGCCGGGTAACAGGTAAGTGCCAGCCTGAACACTGATCTACCGATGAAAGTGCCGCCGTGAGTACGGCGCAGAACGAGGAGGCCCCTTCTGGGCTAGAGGCTCTGGACCTGAGTCGGGCCTCTCGGTCGTTTGAGGGCACTCGGAACGCTCTGACCAGAGTTCCACGTCCATCCTCTCGGGGCCCGCTCACGCAGCTCGTCGGGATAGCTCCTGGGTGCTGCCATGACTCTCGTCCCGCACGGATTGACAGCCACCATCAGGCCCGCGGTCCACCCCCCTTTCTCTAGGACCAAGGCCGCCGGGGAGCCTCAGGAAGGTCAAGCTTCCAAGGTCGGCGGTTCGACCCCGCCCCTGCCCACCACCACCGGGGGTCTCCGGACCGCGGGACGAGGCCCCCGCCGGGTTCGGCGGGGGCCTCGTCGCACGTTCGGGGCCTCAGGGACGTACGCCGTGCTGCTCGAGGGCGACCTCGGGGTCGACGGGATCGCCGCCCCCGGGCCGGACCTCGAAGTGCAGGTGCGGACCGGTGACGTTGCCGGTGGCTCCGACCGCGCCGATCGAGGCGCCCGTGCCCACCTGGGTGCCGACGCGGACGTCGGTGCGTGAGAGGTGGGCATACCAGGTCTCGGTGCCGTCGGGGAGCGTGATCTCGATCCGGTTGCCGTAGGCGCCCGCCCAACCGACGGACGTCACCGTGCCGGCCGCCGCTGCTCTGACCGGGGTGCCGGTCGGGGCAGCGAAGTCCAGACCGGTGTGGGTCGAGGACCACAGGCTGCTGGTCTCACCGAAGCGCGCGGTCAGGTGATAGTCGGCGACGGGGGTCATCCAGTCGGCCCCGCCGAACCACAGCACGGAGTGCGGCGTCGCCCGCAGCATCGCCGACAGCTGCCGGTCGGCCCACCTCGCGTGCTTGATCTCCAGCTGTCGCTGGCGGGTGCGCGCGGTCGGCGGCTCCGCGGTCCTCCGCGCCGGCGCCGACGGGCGGGCGCGAGCCGCAGGTTCCGACGCCGACCGTGGCTCGACGGCCGTCGTGGGCGCGGCGGTGGCGCTGCGCGAGGACTCTGCCGCCCGGGCCGCAGGAGCAGCCGCAGGTGCCGGCGCGGTCGAGCGGGTCGCGAGCACCGGCGGGTCCGCGACGGCGGTCGCGCTCACCTCGTCCGCGGTGGCCATCGAGACGACCTGGGCCGCGGTGACCCCGACGTACCCGGCGGCACCCGCCGCGAGGATCGAGCCCACGCCGACCCAGGAGACCAGAAGGCTCTTCACGGTCGGCCCAGGAGGGCGGATCGGTCGACGTGCACGGACTACCTCGAGACGGACGGGCGGCTGCTCGCAAGGCCAATCGGCACGAGACGCGGGATACTGAACGAACCGCCGCGGACTTCCAGAGAGGCGGCCGCGAGATGCCGTCACCGACCGTTCACCTTGGTCCACGAGACTCGCGCCTCGTGGCCCCTGGACCGAACCGACCGACCCGTCGTCGACAGGGCGCTCGCCGGTGACGCTGCTCCGATCGGACCGCGCGCCGCAGCCGCGGACGCTGGTCGACGTCTTCCGCGACACCCAGCTGGCGCACCCCGAGGCACCCGCGCTCGACAACGGGGCCGAGGTCCTCACCTACACCGAGCTCGGCGAGGCCGCCGAGGAGGTGGCCGCCGCGCTGCACCAGTTGGGGATCGGCCCCGGCGACCGGGTGGGCGTCCGGGTCAGCTCCGGCACCGTCGAGCTGTACGTCGTGATCCTGGGGATCATGCTCGCCGGCGCGGCGTACGTGCCGGTCGACGCGGACGACCCCGACGAGCGCGCCCGCACGGTGTTCGGCGAGGCGAGCGTCGCGGCCGTGATCGGGGAGGCCGTCACGATCGCCATCCACGGCACCCCGCGCTCCCCCATCGAGCCGGACGGCCCGACCCCGCTCGACGACGCGTGGGTGATCTTCACCTCCGGGTCGACCGGGACCCCCAAGGGCGTCGCGGTCACCCACCGCTCGGCCGCCGGTCTCGTCGACGCCGAGGCCCGGTTGTTCCTGCAGGAGTGCCCCCTGGGGCCCGGGGACCGGGTGATGGCCGGCCTGTCGGTCGCCTTCGACGCCTCGTGCGAGGAGATCTGGCTGGCCTGGCGGCACGGGGCCTGCCTGGTGCCGGCGCCACGCTCGCTGGTGCGCTCCGGCATGGACCTGGGCCCGTGGCTGATCGCCAACGACATCACCGTGGTGTCGACGGTCCCCACGCTGGTCCTGCTCTGGCCCGTCGAGGCCCTCGCCGCCGTCCGGCTGCTGATCCTCGGTGGCGAGGCGTGCCCGCCCGAGATCGGCAGCCGGTTCGCGACCGCGGAGCGGGAGGTGTGGAACACCTACGGCCCCACCGAGGCAACCGTGGTCTCGTGCGGCGCCCGGCTCAGCGGCGACGGTCCGGTGCGGATCGGGCTGCCGCTCGACGGCTGGGACCTCGCGGTGGTCGACCAGGCCGGGCTGCCGGTGGCGCCGGGTGAGGCCGGCGAGCTCATCATCGGCGGCATCGGGCTGGCGCGGTACCTCGACCCGGAGAAGGACGCCGAGAAGTTCGCGCCGATGCCGACCCTCGGGTGGGAGCGTGCCTACCGCAGCGGCGACGTGGTGCGCCACGAGGAGGAGGGACTGGTCTTCGTCGGGCGGGCCGACGACCAGGTCAAGATCGGGGGCCGGCGCATCGAGCTCGGCGAGATCGACAACACCCTGCTCGCGCTCCCCGGGGTGACCGGTGCCGCCGCGGCCGTGCGGACGACGGGCGCCGGCAACCGGCTGCTGGTCGGCTACGTCGCGGTCGACGAGACCTTCGACGGCGTACGCGCCATCGAGCACCTGCGGCGCACGATGCCGGCGGCCCTGGTCCCGCGGCTCGCCCGCGTGGACGACCTCCCGACCAAGACTTCGGGCAAGATCGACCGCGACGCGCTCCCGTGGCCGGTGCCCGGGGCGGAGGGGCCAGCCGGGCGGCGGCTCGAGGGCACGGCCGCCTGGCTGCAGGACCTGTGGAGCGAGATCCTCGGCGCGGAGGCCGGCAGCGGCACCGACGACTTCTTCGACCTCGGCGGCGGCAGCCTGACCGCCGCGCAGCTGGTCGGGCGCCTGCGCGCCCGGTTCCCGGACACGACCGTGGCCGACGTCTACGAACACCCCACCCTCGACGGCCTGGCCGGCCTGCTCGACGCGATGTCGTCGACGTCGGCCTCGGCCGCGAACCGGCCGGTCCCGCCTGTGCCGCTCAAGACCCAGACCGGGCAGGTCGTCGCGAACGTCGGGCTGCGGACCATCAGCGGGCTGCGGTGGCTCACCTGGACCGCTGCCGGCGCCGATGTCGCGTCCTCCTCCCTGGACCTCGCCTGGGTGCCGACCGTCTCCTGGTGGTGGGTCGGGATCGGCTGGCTGCTGCTGGTGTCACCGCCCGGCCGGATGGCGCTCGCCGCCCTGGGCGCACGTGCGCTGCTGCACGGCGTCGGCCCGGGCGTGTACCCGCGCGGCGGGCGGGTCCACCTGCGTCTGTGGCTCGCCGAGCGGCTGGCCGACGAGATGGGCGCGGCCAACCTGGCCGGTGCGGCCTGGCTGCGCGTGTACGCCCGGGCGCTCGGTGCCCGGGTCGGCCGGCACGTCGACCTCCACTCGCTGCCCCCGGTGACCGGCATGCTGCGGCTCGGCACCGCCTGCTCGATCGAGCCCGAGGTGGACCTGCGCGGGCACTGGCTCGACGGGGACGTCCTGCACCTCGGCGCGATCGACATCGGCCCCCTGGCGCGGATCGGCGCCCGCAGCATGCTCGCGCCCGGCGCCCGGATCGGGAAGCGGGCCGAGATCGCACCCGGGTCGGCCGTCTTCGGTGAGGTGCCCGAGGGCGAGGCGTGGTCGGGCGCGCCCGCCACGCACGCCGGCCCGGCCCGCGGCCCGTGGGACGACGCCCCGGCGAACCGCCCGGTGTGGATCCTCGGGTACGCCGCGATCGCGGCGGCCATCTCGCTCCTGCCCCTGCTGGCGATCCTCGTCGGCATGCTCGTCACCGCCCCCGGCGTACGCGACACCGCATCGCTCGGCGAGGCGACCGGCGCGGCACTCGTGCGCCTGCCGGTGCTGGTGCTCGTGGCAGCCGGCTGCCTGCTCGTCACCGTGTGGGCGCTGGTCCGGCTGCTCTCGCTCGGGCTGGAGGAGGGGCACTATCCCGTGCACGGGCTGCGGGCCTGGCAGGCCTGGTCGATCCTGCGGGTCCTCGACGAGTCGCGCACCTGGCTGTTCCCGCTCTACTCCAGCTGGCTCACCCCGACCTGGCTGCGGGCGCTCGGCGCCCACGTCGGCAAGGACACCGAGGCCTCGACCGTCCTGCTGATCCCCAAGCTGACCTCGGTCGGCGACGGCGCGTTCCTGGCCGACGACACCCTGCTCGGCGGCTACGAGCTCGGCGGTGGATGGCTGCGGATCGGGCGCGTCAAGGTCGGCAAGCACGCGTTCGTCGGCAACTCCGGGATGACCGCGCCCGGACGCAAGGTGCCCAAGCAGGGCCTGGTGGCGGTGCTGTCCGCCGCCCCTCGGCGTACGAAGGCGAAGGCCGGGTCGGCCTGGCTCGGCAGCCCGCCGACCCGGCTGCGCCGCGATGCGCACGAGACGGACCAGAGCCGCACTTACCGACCCGCCACCCGGCTCCGGGTGGCGCGCGCGGCCGTCGAGCTGCTCCGCGTGGTGCCCGTGCTGGTCCACTTCGTCATCGTGCTCGCGGTCGTGGCGCTCCTGGTGCTGGTCGCGGACCGGGCCGGATGGTGGGTCGCGGCGGTGGTCTCGGGCCTGGTCCTGATGGCCGGCGGGGCCGTGGCGGCCGGGGTGACCGCGGCCGCGAAGTGGGTCATCGTCGGGCGCCTGCGCCCCGGCGACCATCCGCTGTGGAGCTCGTTCGTGTGGCGCAACGAGCTGGCCGACACGTTCGTGGAGTACGTCGCCGCGCCGTGGTTCGCCCGCGCCGCCACCGGGACCCCCGTGCTCAACCTGTGGCTGCGCTCGCTGGGCTGCCGGATCGGCAAGGGCGTCTGGTGCGAGACCTACTGGCTGCCCGAGGCCGACCTGGTCCACCTGCACGACGGCGCCACCGTCAACGAGGGCTGCGTCGTGCAGACCCACCTGTTCCACGACCGGGTGCTGAGCATGGACACCGTGACGCTGGGGGCCGGGGCGACCCTGGGGCCGCACAGCGTGATCCTCCCGGCCGCCGTGCTTGGACCGCACGCTACGGTCGGGCCGGTGTCGTTGGTCATGCGCGGGGAGTCGGTCCCGGCCAAGACACGGTGGATCGGCAATCCCATCGGCCCCTGGGCCGACGAGCTGCCCACCGACGCGCAGCACGGCGACGAGCAGCACAGGGACGAACAGCACAGGGACGAGCAGCACAGGGAGGGCGAGGCGACGGTGCCGGCTTCGAGAAGCGAACCGTGAAGGTGTCCGTGCCCGCGTCGGACGACTACTTCCCCGGCTTCGGTGACCCGCGCTACGGGGTGACGCACTACGACCTGCGCCTGGACTACCGCGTCGACGGCAACAGGCTCGACGGGCACGCCGAGATCGAGGCCGTGGCGCACGAGGACCTCGACGAGCTCGCCCTCGACCTCCACGGCCTGGAGGTCGACCGGGTGCGAGTCGACGTCACCCCGGTGGCCCGCTACACCCACAAGCAGGACCGGCTGGTGGTGCGGACGCGGCGCACGATCGCCGCCGGCAGCACGTTCCGCGTGGTCGTGCGCTACCACGGGCGCCCCCGGCCGGTCGCCGACGGCGACGACGGGATGGGCTGGGAAGAGCTGACCGACGGCGTGCTGGTCGCCGGACAGACCAACGGCGCGCCGACCTGGTTCCCGTGCAACGACCGCCCCGACGACAAGGCGGCGTACCGCATCGAGGTGACCGCTCCCGCGGCGTACCACGTGGTCGCGAACGGGGCCCTGTCCTCGCGTCGGCAGGGGGCCGGGGCCACGACCTGGGTCTACGAGCAGCGCGAGCCGATGGCGACGTACCTCGCCACGGTCCAGATCGGGCGGTACGTCGCCCGCCAGCTGCCCGGCGCCGTCGTGCCGATGACCGCGGTGCTGCCACCCGAGCGGCTCGCGGACTTCGAGTCCGGATTCGGCCGGCAGGTGGACATGATGACGTTCTTCGTCGAGCGGTTCGGGCCCTACCCGTTCTCCTCCTACACCGTGGTGATCACCGACGACCCGCTGGAGATCCCGCTGGAGGCCCAGACCTTGTCGATCTTCGGGTCCAACTTCCTCACCGACGACTGGGACTCGGTGCGGTTGGTCGCCCACGAGCTCGCGCACCAGTGGTTCGGCAACGCGGTGACGGCCTCGTCGTGGCGCGACATCTGGCTGCACGAGGGGTTCGCCTGCTACGCCGAGTGGCTCTGGTCGGAGGAGTCGGGCGGCCCGACCGCGCAGGAGCGCGCCGAGGAGCACTGGCACCGCCTCGACGACCTCCCCCAGGACCTGCTGCTCGGCGACCCGGGCGCCGCGGACATGTTCGACGACCGGGTCTACAAGCGCGGGGCGCTGACCCTGCACGCGCTGCGCACGCAGATCGGCGACGACACGTTCTTCACGCTGCTGCGGGAGTGGGTGCACCGCCACGCCCACGGGTCGGTCAACACGACGCAGTTCACCGAGCTCGCGCACGAGCTGGCCGGCCAGTCGCTGGGCGAGCTGTTCACGGAGTGGCTGTGGCGCGAGCAGCTCCCGGCGTTGCCGGGCTGACCAGCACCGTCACCGGGTCGGTGGTCAGCACCGCGACCGCTGCCGCGTAGCCGGGGACCGTCTCGACGTCGTACAGGCGCACGATCGGGGGGTCCGCCTCCGGCCACCCGATCAGCTCCGGCTCTTCCTCCGGAGCGCTGAGCCGGATCGTCGTCGGGTCCAGCCGCAGTCCGTGGCCCGTGGCCTTGAGCACCGCCTCCGTGCGCACCCAGGTCACGGTGCTCGACCTGGGTCCGGCGGCGTCCGCCCGCTCGACGTCCACGCCGACCGGTGCGGTGTCACACACCGCGACGACGGTGAGCCCGGCGGCCCTGCTGATGCTCAGGTGCGGCTCGGAGCGGCCGGCCAGCACCGGGCGGCCATGGTCGGCCGCTCCACACCACGGGCAGAGCCGGTGCACTGCATGCTCGCCTGCGACCAGCACGTCGGTCCCCAGCACGTCGGCCGCCAGTAGGTCGGCGAGCATCCGGTCCGCCAGCGCCCGGTCGGCGCCGTGCGCCCACACGACCCGGACGGTCGGCCCACCGTTCATCGCCGGAGCCAGCTCCGCAGACCGGAGGGTGTGGGCAGGTCGGCGTACACGCTCGGGTAGCGCGCCTCGAGGTCTGCGGCGCGCGCCTCCTCCAGGGCGTGGAGGCGACCGAACGTGAAGCCGTTCTCGTTGCCGAGGTGGGCGCGGACGCCGAGGTCGCGCAGCATCTGCCGGGCGACGACGGTGTCCTGGTGCTCACCGAGCACCTGCTGCACGGCCTGCGCCCGCGCGGCCAGCGCCGAGGCGCGCTCGCCGTACGCCGGAGCGGCGACCTCGGCCGAGTAGCGCAACCGCTTGGCGGCCTTGCGGATCTCGTGCAGGGCGCGGTCCCTCCCGTCGGCGGAGTCCGCCGCAAGGTAGGCCCGGTGGCGCTTGCGCACCCGGCGCAGGTCGGCGCGCAGCAGCTCGGGGACCAGGCGACGAGCGGGCCGGTCGGCCTCGGGGAGCAGCGGCGGCTCGACCAGGACGGCCTCCAGGCGGTCCAGCAGCCGGAAGTACCGCTCGCCGTCGAGCTGCTCGCGGGCCGAGGCTCGCGCCGACCGGAACGCATCGCGCAGCTCGTCGTCGATCCGGGCTGCCACCGGTCCGAGCACCAGCACCGGCGGCTGGCCGGCGACCATGCTGAGCAGGCGCTCGCGGACCACCTGGGCATCGCGAGCCGGGGCGAGCATCTCGCCCAGCCAGCGCAGCTCGTCGCGGACCGTGCGGGTCGCCTCGGGGTCGAGCACCTCGGCGTACGCCGCCAGCGCGGAGCGGAGCCGGCGCGCCGCGATCCGCAGCTGGTGGACACCCTCCTGGTCGCCCGATCGCAGCCGCCGGTCCTCGGCTTGC
Organism: Nocardia sp. 149-1B; assembly: GCF_057747975.1. Classification (NCBI taxonomy): domain Bacteria; kingdom Bacillati; phylum Actinomycetota; class Actinomycetes; order Mycobacteriales; family Nocardiaceae; genus Nocardia; species Nocardia sp. 149-1B. The sequence goes on along the minus strand of NZ_CM173233.1, from coordinate 361,385 downwards.
AGCCGCTCGAAGTGCTCGGTCAGGTAGGCACGGAGCACCTCGCCGGTCGAGGCCTTCGGGCCGACCGGGGCGAGCGCGCGCCACGACGGGCCGGGTGGCAGGGACTCCGCCAGCACCCGGCCGAGCTTGGAGGCGCTGGCCGACGGGGTGGCCCCGGCCTCGACCAGGACGGGGACGGCCGCGGCCAGCAGGTCCTCGGGGCCGTCGACCAGCTCGAGCTCCCACTCCCGCCACTGCTCGGCGTCCGCCGTGCCCCCGGCGGTGCCGGCCTCGACCCGGTCGTCGCACAGCTCGGCCAGCACCCGTCCCTCGGCGTCGAGGAGTCGGTGGACCCGGCGGCGGGTGCGCACCACGGCGACGGGGACGAGCGGGTGGTCGCGGACGATCGCGCGCACCCGATCGACCAGCTCACCCGGAGCACCGTCGTCCAGGTCGCCGAGCGGCGCGTGCACCTCCTCGCGGCGGCCCTCACCGGCGGGCAGCTTGAGGTGCCAGCCGTCGTCGACGCCGCCGACCCGGCGACGCAGGGTGACCCGGGCGGTCAGGAGCGCCAGACTCTCGGTGTCGAGGTACGTCGCGGTCTGGTCGAGCTCCTCGACCGGAGCCACCCGGTCGACCCCCGGCAGCCCGGACAGGTCGGGGACGTCGCCACCGTCGGGGGCGACGTCGTACTTGGTCTCCACCTCGTAGAACTGCCCAGACATCGGCCGCCTCGCTCTCGGTGCCGGATCGAGCTCGTGCGGGACGAAGTCTCCCACCGGTCCCCGTCCCACCGGTCCCCAGCCCACTTGCCCGGCCCACCCGTGACCAGGGTCCAGAGACCCGAGCCGACCGTGGCGCAGGCCACCCCGACGGGGCTCGGAGGCCGAGACCCCCGGGGGCTGTTCACCTTCGTGTGGTCAGATCGACGCGTGACAGCCACTCACGCGTCGGGACGCCACGCCCGCCTGGATGTCTCGCTGGACGGCGTCCGGATCGGTCGCACCGCCTCCGACGCCGCGCGGCGACACGTCGTGCGGACGCTCGAGATCGAGTGGGACCGCGTGCTCGGCGCGCGGCTCGAGACCACACGGAAGGGCCGGGTCATCGTCCGGGTGCTGGTGGCCGACGCGCCGGCGATCGAGGACCACCGCGACGACCCGTACGCCGTCAAGGTCTCTCGCGCGGATGCCGAGACCGCCGCGTCGCTCGTCGAGCTGATCGAGCACGAGGTCGAGGTCCGCCGCCGTTGGCTCGAGCAGGCCGCCGCGGATCCGGTGGGGGACGACGACGGCACCGAGCGGGACCCGGCCGTCACAGGCTGCTGAGGCCGTCGGCGACCAGGAGCACCCCGAACACCGCGAAGAGCACCGCGGCGCCGATCTTGATGACCCGCTCGGGGAGCTGTCGGCCCAGGAGCGCGCCGAGGCCGATCGCGAGCGCGTCGGCGACGACCATGCCCAGGGTGGAGCCGAGCCAGGTGCCGAGCCAGCCCCCCTGGGTCGCGAGCGTGATCGTCGCCAGCATCGTTTTGTCCCCCAGCTCTGCAAGGAAGAACGCGACAGCCACCGCGAGGATCGCCGCACCCTTGCTGGAGCGGGCCTTGGCCGCCTCGTCGTCGGTGAGCTCGTCGCCCCGCAGGGTCCAGGCCGCGAAGCCGAGGAACGCGACTCCGGCCGCGATCGAGATCCAGTGCTGCTGGCCGGCGAACGCGTCGCCGATCCAGTAGCCGATCCCGACCGAGGCGAGGTGGACGACAGCCGTGGCGACGGTGATGCCGATGAGCACGTCACGCGCGCGGTAGCGGGCGGCGAACGTCATCGCCATCAGCTGGCTCTTGTCGCCGAGCTCGGCCACGAAGATCACGGCGGTGCTCAGCAGGAAGGCGTACATACGGGTTCGGGTCCTCTCCGGGCCTGAGCCGGAGGGTGATCGCCAGGTCCTGGACGCCCTTCGACCAGGCGCGTCCGACGTAGGGTCAGCAACTGGTCGAAAGTCTCGTCCGCCACGGGTGGCCTGCCGCGCCGGGCCCCACTGCAGGAGGGGGGCCAGCATGTCGACGCGACCGTTGAGGACTACTCCCTTTCGCGTCCGAGGCTAGCGGACCCTCGCCGCTCGGGGCGAACCCACGTAGCCCCGCGTGGGCGGCGCCGGGGAGGATGGAGCCGTGACCTCGATCTCCGACCCGCTGTCCCTGAGCCACGGTCCCGACTGGCGCAACCGCTTCGCGCTCGCTCCGCTGACCAACACCCAGAGCCGCCCCGACGGCACGCTGTCGGAGGACGAGACCCGTTGGCTGGAGGCACGCGGCGAGGGTGGGTTCGGCCTGGTGATGACGGCGGCGGCGTACGTCGCTCCCGCCGGCCAGGCCTGGGGCGGCCAGCTGGGCATCGCCTCGGAGGAGCACCTGCCGGGCCTGACCGGACTGGCCGCGCGGCTGCGGGCGACCGGGGCGCGGTCGTCGGTGCAGCTGCACCACGGCGGCCGGCGCGCCGACCCCGCGCTGAGCGGGCGGCCCAACCAGTGCCCGTGGGACGACCCGGCGAAGAACGCCGTGGCGATGACCACCGGCGAGATCGAGCAGACCGTCGCGGACTTCGTCGCGGCGGCCGTCCTGGCCGAGCGGGCCGGGTTCGACGGGGTCGAGGTGCACGGCGCCCACGGCTACCTGCTCGGGCAGTTCCTCGACGGGCGCAACAACCTCCGCACCGACGGTTACGGCGGCTCGCTCGACCACCGGCTGCGCGTGGTCGTGGAGGTGCTCGAGGGCATCCGGGCCGCCACCGGGCCGGCGTTCCAGCTCGGGCTCCGGCTGACGCCCGAGGGCAACGGCATCCTCCTCGAGGAGGGCCGGGAGACCGCGCGCCGGATGCTGGCCTCGGGGCTGCTCGACTACCTCGACATGTCGCTGTGGGACGTCTTCATGCGCCCCCGCGGGGGCGCGGACGGCCTGCTCATCGAGCACTTCACCGACCTGCCGCGCGAGGGCACCCGGCTCGGGGTCGCCGGTCGCGTCCTGTCCGCCGCGGACGCGCAGTGGTGCCTGGACCAGGGCGCCGACATCGTGACGGTCGGCATCGGCGCGATCCTCCACCACGACTTCGCCGCCCGGGCGATCGCGGACGCGGGCTTCACCGCCCGACCCGGCCCGCTGACTCGCGACGAGCTGCGCCAGGAGGCCGTCGGCCCGGCGTTCATCGACTACCTCGCCGCCGGCTGGGACCACGTGGTCGCCTGACCCGCCTGCGTCAGAGGCGGCGGGCGATCTCCTCGACCATGGCGAAGGTGGGTGCCGGACCGGGGAGTCCGGGCTGGTCGGGCTGGTCGGGCTGCGCCCGGATCGAGGAGAGGAAGAGCGCCAGGTAGCGGCGCCAGACCTCGCTGCCCTCGACGCTCATCCTGCTGAGCAGGTGGAGGCAGACCGCGAGGTCGACGTAGGCCAGGTCGGATCGCACCACCCCGGCGTCCTGCGCCCGGCGTACGACGCCGTCGACCGCCACGGCGATCTCGTCGCGCAGGCCGCCGAGGCAGCCCGCACTGACCGTGCTCCGAGCCAGCACCTGCGTCAGGCCGCGGTCGTGCTGCTGCTCGGCGATGCTGCTCTCGCAGAACCAGACCAGCGCCTCCCACGGGTCGGCGATCTCGCGCGCGGCCGCCGCGCGCTCCTTGATCCGCTCCATCTTGTCGGCGAACAAGGCCTCGACGAGGTCCTCACGACAGGGGAAGCGGCGGTAGACGGTCCCGACGCCGACGCCGGCGTGCCGGGCGATCTCGTCGAAGCCGACCTCGACCCCGCGGGCGGCGAACAGCTCCTTCGCCGCGTCGAGCACCTGGCGGCGGGTCCGTTGGGCGTCCTTGCGCAGCGCCGGTGCGCCTGGGTCGGTGCCCGCGGACGTCGTCATCCCGCCAGCCTACCGAAGCGGAGGCGGTTCTCCACTTCGATCAGGACTCTGACAAACTCGGCCACGAAATAAGTGGAAACATCTCTCCGGATCGCGTACCGTACAAACGGAGACGGCCTCCACTTGCGTGGAGGCCGATGACGCGGAGGCCGGCACGGGGTCAACCCCCGTGACCGGCAAACCATTCCCGGACCGCCACCAGCGCAAAGGAGCAGGGCGTGAGCGTGGACCAGAGCGCGCCTCGTGCCGCAAGCACGACGGCGCGCGCCCTCGGGGCCTGGCCCGCCGCACCGACCGCCCGGTCGACCGCCGGCGTCGTGATCGTGGACGCCCCCGACGGCGCCGGGGCGCTCACCCGCCCCCGGCGCGTCACCTGGGCCGGCGTACGTTCCGCGCTCGGCGAGCTCGCGCTGATCGTGGGGGTCTACCTCGTCTACCGCGCGGGCCGGATGCTGACCGCCGGGTCCGTGGCCGCCGCCCACCGCCACTCCGACCTGGTCCGCCACCTCGAACGGGTGCTGCACCTGCCGTCGGAGGCCGCGATCCAGCACGCCGTCGCGATCCCGCGGCTCTTCGAGGCCGCGAACGTCTACTACGTGAGCGTGCACTTCCCGCTCACGATCACGTTCCTGGTCTGGGGATTCGTCGCCCGGCCACGGGCGGAGTACCGCTGGGCGCGGAACCTGATGGTCGTCCAGACCCTGACCGCGGTCGCCGTGCACATCGCGTTCCCGCTCGCCCCGCCGCGGATGTTCCCGCAGTGGGGCTTCCTCGACACGATGAACGTCTACGGCCCCTCGGCGTACGACGGCGCGAGCGCCACCGTCGCCAACCAGTACGCCGCGATGCCGAGCCTGCACGTGGGCTGGGCCGTCCTCATCGCGGTCGTGGTCGCCCGCACCGGCCCGCGCTGGCTGGCCTGGCTGGCCGCGACGCACGCGCTCATGACGTTCGCGGTCGTGACCGTGACCGCGAACCACTGGTTCCTCGACACCGCCGTGGCGATCGCGTTCCTCGGGATCGCGCTGCTCGCGTTCCCCGCGCCCGGCCGAACGAGACTGCCCCGGCTGGCCCGGCTCACCCGGGCCGGCACCTCGTGATCCTCGACCTCGGCCAGACCCTGGCCTCGATCACCGGCGGCGACGGATGGACCGGACCCCTGCTCGGTGGGGTGGCTGCGTTCGCCGAGGCGGTCCTCGGCGTCGGGCTGGTGCTGCCCGGCGAGGCCGCGGTGAGCTCGATCGCCGCCACGACACCCGACGCGCACCTGCCGTTGCTGGTGCTGCTCGTGACGCTGGGCGCGGTCGCCGGCGACCACCTCAACTACGGGCTCGGCCGGCTCCTGGGCGTCCGGCTCCCGCAGTCGCGGATCGTCCGCCGGATCGGCATCCGCCACTGGGACCGCGGCGTGGAGCTGCTGCGGACCCGGGGTGCGGTCGCGCTGATCGTCAGCCGCCTGCTGCCCGTGGTGCGCACGTTGATGCCGGCCGTCGCCGGCGTCGCCCACCTGCGCTACCGGACGTTCCTCGCGGCGTCGCTGGTCGGTTCCACCCTCTGGAGCCTGCTCTGGGTCGGCGCGGGCTCGCTGATCACCGCGCTGCTGCGCACCGAGCCGGCCGGCGCGCTGGCCCTGCTCGTCGCCGCGCTCGCCGCAGTCGGCGTCCGGGCCTGGAGCCGGCGGCGGTCGCGGCGGCAGGTCGTCGTACTGCCCCTCGCCGAAGAGCCCCCGCTCGTGGACGCCCCGGAGACCGTGGCGGCCTGAGCCATTGACCCGGACCGGCCGACTGGCGAGGGTGTCGCCCATGCGGGCGAGCTGCGGAGCGGGGGTGGTGCTGCTGACGGCGCTCGCCGTCGCAGCTTGCTCGTCCGCCCATCCCGCCGAGCGGCAGGCGCGCACCACCTGGTCGGCCACGGCACTCCCCGACGGGTTCGAGCCGTCGCTGCTGGCGCCCGGCCCGGACGGCTCCGTGCTGGTGGCGGCGGACGGCGACGCCGCGGGACACCGGGGGCCGCGGCTGCTGGAGGTGCAGTACGTCTCGACGGTCGTGCCGGTGACCGTCGAGACGTACTACGGCAGGCGCACGATCTGGGACGGCATCACCGTGACCGGACGGCGGGTCTACGCCTTCGGCGGGCGATCGGGCGGGGCGCACGGCATCACCCGCTGGACCGCGTGGTCGGGCACGCTCGGCCCCGGCGGAGGGGTGACCGAGGACCCCCAGGACTTCGAGACGTTCGGCGGTCCGATGGCGGGCGGGCTCGCCCAGGTCGTCGTACCGGCCGCGGGTCCGCCGCTCCTCGCCGGCTCGCGGGTCAGCGAGGGCGGGTCCGGGCTGGACATCGCGATCTGGGCGTACGACCGGGGGCAGTGGGTCCGCCGCGCCTCGGCCGGCACGCCGCTGGCGGCCAACGACCAGCAGCAGCCCTCGGTTGGTGGCATGGCCCGGCGCGGCCGCGGACTCCTGGTGGCCGGCTCGATCACCTCGTTCGCCGACGAGGTGCACACCGGCCCGGCGATCTGGACCTCTCCGGGGTCCGCGGGCCCCTGGACGTCCGCCCTGCTGCCCGCCGAGGACGACGTCGCGGCGGCCCGGGCGGCCGCCTGCGACAACGACGGGGCGTGCGTCGTGGTGGGGTACGCTGGCGAGCACCTGGCCGCGTGGACGCTCTCCCCCGCGGGGGTGCCGGCGGCGGTCGCGCTGCCGGCCGTCGCGGCCGGGCCGTCCTCGGAGCACGTGGCGGCGTACGCCGCGGCCGACGGCTTCGCCATCACCGTCGATGACCACCTGCTCGTCGACGAGGGCGACACTTGGCGCGAGCTGGACACTCCTGCCGGCAGCCCGCGGGGCTTCACGGTCGCGGCCGGCGCACTGTGGTGGGCGACCTCGGCGCCCGACGGAGCGCGCCTGTGGACGGCGCCCCTGCCCTGATCAGCCCTCCGGGCGCGGCCCGAGCGCCCGGAGCACCGCGATCATGTCCTCGTCCCCGTGGCCCGCGGCCACGGCGCGGGCCAGCAGCTCGAGCGCCTCCCCCATCAGCGGCAGCCCGACCCCCGTCTCGGCGCACAGCCCGTCGATGAGACGGGCGATGTAGAGGACGTCGCCGACCGATGCCTGCGGTGCGTAGTCGGCGCTGACCAGCTTGGCGAGCTTGACCTTCGAGATGTCGCTGGCCATCTGGCCGGCGTCGAGGACCGAGCGGAACACCTCGAGGTCCAGCCCGGCCGCCTGGGCGAGGCGGAACGACTCGACCAGCCCGGAGACCTGGGTGATCAGGAAGGTGTTGACCGCGAGCTTCATCGCGAGCGCCTGCGGGACCTCGCCGACGGCGACCACCGTCCGGCACATCGGCGCGACCAGCCGGGAGACCGCCGGCACCAGGTCCGCCGGGCCGGCGACCATCGCCACGAGCTGGGCCTGCTCGGCGGGGATCCGGCTCCCGGACACCGGGGCCTCGACGTACCTGGCGCCGATCGCGCCGAGCGCGCCGGCCAGGCCCAGGGAGTACGCCGGCGAGACCGTGCCCATCTGCACGACCGTCCGGCCCGCCAGCCGCGCGAAGCCCGGGCCGTCGCGGTCCAGCACCTCGTCAACGACCGTGTCGTCGGCGAGCATCAGGATCACGAGCTCGCTGCGGGCGATGGCCTCCTCGACGCTGCCGGCGACCTCGGCCCCGAGCTCGGAGAAGGGGGCCGCGACGCTCGCGGTGCGGTTCCAGACGACCAGGTCCACGCCGCTGCGCGCGAGGTTGGCCGCCATCGGCCGGCCCATGTGTCCCAGGCCCAGGAACGCCGTCCTCATCGGGGCGCACCCGGAGTCCCGAGCCGCTCGCGCAGGAAGTCGAGCACGGCGTCGCGGGCCTGGATCGTGGGGTGACCGGCCTCGTCGACAAGGTGCACGGTCAGCACGCTGTGCGGGGACGCGACGACATCGCGGTGGAACGGCGACGGCTCCGGGTTGGCGGAGCCGGCCGGCAGCACCCGCTCGTGGAACCGCTCACCCAGCAGTGATCGGTAGGCGTCGAACCGTTCGCGGCGGCACCACCGGTCGTCGTCGAAGCGCAGGCCGAGCGCCACCAGGTCGTCGCGCTCGAACCGCTGCCGCAGGGCGGCGGCATCCTGATCCGAGAGCTCGAGTCCGGCAGGGTCGTCCAGCGGCAGCGAGGGCTGGCTGAGCACGGGCGCGAGGACCGCGGGCTCGAGGGCCGTGGTCAGCGCGAAGTTGCCGGTGAAGCACATGCCCACCACGCCGACCCCGGGGCCGCCGCACTCCTCGTGGGCGAGCGCCGCCAGCCGTCGCAGCCAGGACACCACCGGGCTCGTCCCGCCGCCGGCGAGCACCCGGAACTCCGCGCTGACGCAGGCCCGTCGCATCACCTCGGCCCCCTCCTCGGCGCTCACCACGACCCCGGGGCGCCCGAACAGCGAGGGCACGTAGACGACGAACCCCGCGTCGCGCACCCAGCGGGCGAATCGGGCGAGCTCGGGGCTGATGCCCGGCATCTCCGGCATCACCATCACCCCTGGTCCGTCGTCGCCGGTGACGTAGACGTCGCGCACCAGCCCCCCGTCACCGTCGAGGTCGAGGCGGCGCAGCGTGAAGTCCTGCAGCGGGTCGTCGGCGGCAGCGTAGGGCACGCGGTCATGCTGCCGCCGCCCGGCGGATCCCGACCAGTGTCCCGAACGCCGGTTTCGATGGCACCATAGCCATCGTGCGGATCGCGATCGTCGCCTATCCGGGGTGCTTCGCCTCCGAGGTCTTCGGGGTGCTGGACGTGCTCACGATCGGCCGGCACGTCGCCACCGCCGGCGGAGCCGATGCCGCGAGCCTCGGTGTCGAGGTCGTCGGCGTCCGGCCCTCCCCCCGCGTCCAGGCCTCGGGCGGCGTCACCCTCGTCGCCCGGCCGCCCGCCGCCACCCCGGACGTGGTCGTCGTGCCCGGCTTCGAGCTGGGCGGGCGGGCCGTCGACCTCGACGAGGTGCTCGCCGGGCTCGCCCCCGAGATCCGCTACCTCCGTGCCGCGCACGAGCAGGGAGCCCAGGTCGTCTCGGTCTGCGTCGGGGCGTTCCTGCTCGCCGAGGGAGGTCTCCTGACGGGCCGGCGAGCGACGACGTCGTGGCTGTTCGCCCGAGCGCTGGCGAAGCGGTCACCGGACACCGAGGTGGTCGCCGACGAGCTGGTGGTGCGCGACGGCGGCGTCACCACGACGGCGGCGTTCAGCGCGATGTACGACTTCACGCTGCAGCTCCTGGGGGCGCAGCGCGGCGCGGACGTCGCCCGGCGCACGGCCCGGATCGCGCTGCTCGACGACGCCCGCGTCGCGCAGACGCCGTACGTCGACGCCGAGCTGCTGCCGCCCGGCGAGGCGACGTTCGGGGCGAGCGTGCAGCGGTGGCTGCGGCACCACCTCGACGAGCCGTTCGATCTCGGCCGGCTCGCCGCCGAGCTCAACGTCAGCCCGCGCACGCTCACGCGGCGGTTCGCGGCCGACACCGGAGAGAGCGCGCTGCAGTACCTCCAGTCGCAGCGGGTGCGCCGGGCCCAGCACCTGCTCACGACCACCCAGCAGTCCGTGGCCGAGGTCGCACGGCGCGTGGGCTACCGCGACCCCGCGACGTTCAGCCAGCTGTTCCGGCGTACGGCCGGGCTCTCGCCGCGCGACTACCGCGCGCAGTTCGGGGCGCGGCCGCTCAGATGAGCAGCGCGGGGTCGATCGCCCACTCGGCGAGCGTGTCCGCCTCGTGCGCCGGGATCCCGACCACGGTGGTGCCCGGGGGCACGTCGCGCACGACGACGGAGTTGGCGCCGACCCGGGCCCCGGACCCGACGGTGACCGGCCCGAGCACGCGCGCCCCGGCGCCGATGACCACACCGTCCCCGACCAGCGGGTGCCGGCGGCCCGGCACCGCGGATCGGCTGCCGAGCGTGACGCCGTGGTAGATCAGCACGTCGTCGCCGACGATCGCCGTCTCCCCGATCACCACGCCCATGCCGTGGTCGATGAACAGCCGCCGGCCGATGGTGGCGCCCGGGTGGATCTCGATCCCGGTCACCCCGCGGCCGACGTGTGAGACCAGCCGCGCCAGGAGCCGGCCGTGCGGGTGCTGCCACAGCCGGTGGGCGACGCGGTGGATCCAGACCGCGTGCAGCCCGGGGTAGGCGAGCACCAGCTCGGCCGTCGAGCGTACGGCGGGGTCCTGCTCGCGGGCGGCGCGCAGGTCCTCGCGGATGCGGGTCCACATGCGGACGGCCATCAGTCGACCAGGCCCTCGAACAGCGGGGTGGAGAGGTAGCGCTCACCGAACGACGGGATGATCACCACGATCGTGCGGCCGGCGTTCTCGGGGCGCTGCGCCACCTCGACGGCCGCCTTGATCGCCGCGCCGGAGGAGATGCCGACGAGCAGCCCCTCCTCGGTGGCCGCGCGGCGGGCCCAGGCGATGGCGTCCGGCGCGGTCACGTCGACCACCTCGTCGTACACGGTCGTGTCGAGGATCTCGGGCACGAAGTTGGCGCCGAGGCCCTGGATGCCGTGCGGACCGGGCTGGCCGCCGTTGAGGATCGGTGACTCGGCCGGCTCGACGCCGATGACCTGCAGCCCGGGCTTGCGGTCCTTGAGGACCTGGCCGACGCCGGTGATGGTCCCCCCGGTGCCGATGCCGGCCACCAGGATGTCGACCTCGCCGTCGGTGTCCTTCCAGATCTCCTCCGCCGTGGTCCGGCGGTGCACCTCGGGGTTGGCGGCGTTGGCGAACTGGCGCACGGCCACGGCCCCGTCCTGCGACGCGATCTCCTCGGCCCGGCGTACGGCGCCGTTCATGCCCTCGCTGCCCGGGGTCAGCACCAGCTCGGCGCCGAACGCGCGCAGCAGCGCGCGCCGCTCGCGCGACATCGTCTCGGGCATGGTCAGCACCACGCGGTAGCCGCGGGCCGCGCCGACCATGGCCAGGGCGATGCCGGTGTTGCCGGAGGTCGCCTCGACGATCGTGCCGCCGGGGGCGAGCTGACCGGACGCCTCGGCGGCGTCGACCATCGCGACGCCGATCCGGTCCTTGACGCTGTTCGCGGGGTTGTAGAACTCGAGCTTGGCCAGCACGGTGGCGCCGGCGTCGCCGACCACGCGGTTGAGGCGGACGAGCGGGGTGTTGCCGACAAGCTGGGTGACGTCGTCGTAGACGGGCACGGGAGATTCCTTCACTGCGTGGGGTGGGTGGTGGTCTGTCGAGGGTGCGCACCAACCCCGGCCGCGCCGAGGGGCGCAGCGGAGCGGGCGCTCAGCGCAGGCGACAGAGCGCGGACCGGACCAGGCAGTGGTCGACGGCACGGCGGCGGATCAACGGCACCGACGGCAGGCAGGCGGACGTCGCCTTGGGCTGCAGTCGGGAGATCACGGTTCCAGGGTACCGGGGCACCACAGGGTCGGCTCAGGGTCCATGGTCCCCTGAGACCACCAGCCGGATCACCCGCCGGATCACGCGATGCGTTCGCGTGGCACCTCGAGCCGCGGGATCCCGCCCAGGCCGAGCCGGTAGCGCACGTGCGCGGCGTACTGCTCCAGCGTGCGCCACAGCGTCTGGTGTGCCGCCCACGGCAGCGGGTCGGCGCCGTGCCGCCAGGTCTCGCCGAACGCGATCCACACCGGCGTCCACGTCGCCGCGTCGTCCCACGCCCCGCGGTGGGCGGTGAGCATCCGGCGGCGCAGCTGGAACGCGGCCCGCGGGCCGTCGACGTACACCGGCGAGGTCGCCACCGGCCACACCCACAGGTCCAGCGACATCAGGTGCACCTCGAGCTCGTGCAGCACCGCCGGGTCGACCAGCACGGTCGCCACATTCTCGTGCGGGGCGCGCCTCATGGCGGCACGCTGCCCCGTCCGGCGCCCGAGGTCAATCCCCCGCAGTCGGGAGTAGGCGTGCCGGAGGAAGTCCGCAGGTCGGCTCGACGTCCTCGCGCCGTGCAGACGCGCCGACTCGAGCCGCTCCAAACGTGCAGACGCGCCGACTCGGCGACCCAGAGCGTGCAGACGCGCCGACTCGGCGAGGCTAGCCGCAGCGAACGCGCTGACCGCAACCACACCGTCGGATCACTGCCCCCAGCCGCATCCGCGGCCGCGCGCGGCGCCGGAGGCGACGCGCGAGCCGCGGCTACTTGCGGAGCATCTCGGCGAAGGCCGGGGCGACCAGGCCGAGGGCGGAGTGTGCGGGCACGGGTGGGAGGTTGCGGCCGCCGTACGCCGGGGAGCCGTCGGGTGCGTCGTAACGCAGCCAGGTCTGCGCCGGGCCCTGGCCGACCCCGGGGCGCGACCAGTCGCAGACGCCGTGGGGGAAGGTCGTCTCGAGGGTGGACCACTGGTCGTCGGTGAACGGCACCACCATGAAGTCGAAGTCGGCGCGCTCGAGCGGGGTCAGCCGGCAGTCCACGATGTCGTTGGCGAGCGGGCCGCCGGCCTCCTGGCGCGGGGTCGAGAGCCGGGTCTGGAGGGTCTGGAGCTGCTCGACGTCGCAGGCGTCGGCGAGCTCGGCGACCACGCAGCGGTCGGTGACGTCGGCGGGCCGGTCGTCGGCGACCTTGCGCGCGAGCGGCTCGGTGCCGTGGTCCTGCTCGACGGCGGACAGCCAGCGGTCCATGGCGAGCAGCGCCTCGTTGGCCCAGCGGACGTCACCGATCAGCGGGGTGGGCCCGAACCACATCACCCGGTTGTCGGTGTTGCCCTGGTCGGCCTGCAGCCGCTCCTGGGTCCAGAACGCGTGCGCGTAGTCGTGGGCGAGGCCCGGGTCGGGACCGCCGTGGTTGATCATGGCGACCTCGTCGAGGTGGTTGGCCTCGTTGATCAGGCCGGTGCGGTAGGCGCGGGCCACCGAGGCCGGGTCACCCGCGATGCGGCCGGCGATCGGCTGCGAGTCGACGTCGAGGCCGCCCAGCTGGGAGTTGAGGTCGACGAACTGAGCGGCGGTGATGGCGCCCGAGCGCAGCTCGGCGAGGCCGTAGAGCACGCCGTCGTTGGAGAACGGGATGCCCCCGAAGCCGTGACCCACGGCCTTCTCCTGGGGCGACCACACCGAGGCGGGGCGGCGACCGAGCTGGTTGACCAGCAGGTCGAGCACCGAGCAGCGGACACCACCGGGGTTGATGTCGGAGTCGTAGCGAGTGGCGGCATCACCGGCCACGGGGGCGGCGGTGCCGGGGCAGGCGTGCTCGGGATCGAGGGCGGCCTTGAACAGCCCTTCGTCGGCGACGACCGCGTTCAGGTGGGAGAGGTGGCCCTCCACCTGCGCCATCTGCACCGGCGTCCACACGACGCCGGGCGCCCAGCGCGACGGGTCCTCGAAGTAGAGCCGGAGCAGGTGGTAGTCGGCGAACTGCGCGCCCGCGGTGAACACGTCGGGGTAGGAGCAGGTCGTGACCAGGCCCTGGTAGATCCCGGGATAAGCGTTGGCGACGGTGTGCTGGGCGATCGAGCCGCCCGAGCAGCCGGTGCCGATCGTGTAGCGCAGGTCGCCGTACTGCTCGACGAGCCGCTCCTTGGCCATCAGCACCGACTCGGCGTTCATCGCGACGCTGCAGTTGTGGCCGGTGTTGTCGAGGGCGGTGGACAGCACCGCGAAACCGAGGCCGAGCGCCGTCACGTAGCTCGGCGTCACCACCGGGACGCCGTCGATGGTGCCGGAGTAGTCGGCGAGCGGCGGCGAGCCGGGGGTGTACGCCGCCCCGCAGCCACCGCCGTGGGTGACCAGCAGCTTGTGGTTCCACTGCTTCTGCGGCGACCACGCACGCCACGGCGTGCCGGGACGGAACAGGGTGAGGATCGTGTAACGGTCGCGGTCCTGGTAGCCCTGCTCGCGGCGTACGACGAACGGGACCTCCACGCCCTGGTCGGTCGTGGTGGTCGCGACGTCCGTCGGCGGGTTGGCCGGGTCATAGGGCTGCAGGTCGGGGGTCAGCGGGTCGGTCGACTTGTAGAGGAAGTCGTAGGTCGCGGGCTCGTTGCAGTCCGCGTCGTGCGCCGACTCCTGGCAGCGGTAGTGCTCGGTCTGCGGCCCGGAGAACAGCGGACCCGCGTTGGGGTGGTCGATGATCACCGCGCGATCGGCACGCGCCCCGGGGGCAGTGGCCCGGAGCACGTTGCGCCCGATCTGAAGCCCGCGGACCAGGCCCAGGAACCGTCCGTCGTCGCGGACCGCGAACCGGCCCGTGATGTCGCGCCCACCCAGCGTGACCCGGACCCGCCCGGGACGCACCCCGTCGGGGATGCCGATCGCGACGAGGGCGTCGCCACCCGAGATCAGGTCGGCCCGGTTGGAGAGCACCTCGACGACCAGCGAGCCGCGGGCGGGCGGCGCTCCTCCAGCAGTCGCGAGAGGGTGCAGGGGAGTCGCCAGCAGCGCCGCCACGAGGGTCAGCACCACCAGCACGAGTCGCGAACGCATGCCGGGTCAACGAGGCGGGGTGGCGCTCGTCACGTGCCGGGCGCCACGCTGCCCCGCGCCCGGCCGTTGCCCAGCCGGGAGGAGGACCAAGGTCCCCGCCCGCGGGGTGCAGTAGTCCGTGTCGGGGGCGCTCTGCGACCTGTTGACTCATCTCGAGGACGAGACCCGTCTGTGCGACACGAGGAGAGAAGCAGGAAATGCAGACCACCACCTGGCACGTCGACATCGAACTGTCCGACGACGGGGACGAGGTCACCGCGGTTGCGAAGCTGCGGTCCGACGAGTCGAGCGCCGCGCCCAGCATCGGCCTGGGCGCCGTCCACCACGACTGCCTCGACCGTGATCCTGCCCCCGAGTTCGCGCTCGCGGCTCGGCGTTCGCTGGAGAGCCTGAGCACCGCCCTGGGCTACTACTCCCACTCCGAGCAGTACGCCGAGACCGACCAAGCCTGACCTCAGCCCGCAGTGGGCCGGCTCACCCACTGCCTACGGTGATCGCCTCACATTCTGGGGAACGTGGGCGATGATCGGTGCATGAGCTCGGTGGGGGACGCCGTCAGAGCCGGGGACCCCGGCCCTGACCTGCGCGCCTTCGAGCTGCTGCCGGACGGCATCTGGATCTTCGACGACGACGGCATCACGACGTACGCCAACGAGCGGATGGCGCAGATGCTCGGCCGCAGCCAGGCCGACCTGTGCGGGAGGCACGTCGCGGACTTCTTCGACGAGCAGGGCCGCAGCGACTTCCGGCGCTGGCTCGCCGAGATGGTGGCGTCCGGCGAGGGCCGAGACAACGTCGACGCGTTCTTCCACCGCCCTGACGGGTCGACCGTGTGGGGCCTGGTCAGCTACGTCCCGATGCTCGACGCCGCAGGACGGCGTACGGGCTGGCTGCACCGGGTCGCGCAGAACACCGAGCGCAAGGAGCTGCTCGACCGTCTGGTGGTCCGTGAGCAGCAGCTCGCCCAGGCTCAGCACATCGCGCGGCTCGGCAGCTGGCAGCGCGACGTCGACACCGACGAGATGGTGTGGTCCGACGAGCTGTACCGGCTGCTCGGGCTGGCGCCCCAGGAGGTGCCCTCCACGATCGACCAGCTGCTGTCCTTCGTCCATCCCGACGACCACGACCAGGTGATCCAGTCCGCCCGCCAGGCGATGGCGGAGGGTGCGGAGTACACCTACGAGGTGCGCATCGTGCACCGCGACGGGTCGCTCCACTGGGGCCGGGTCGTCGGGTACGTCGAGCGCGACGCCGACGGGGTCGCGGTGCGCACGGGCGGCACCGTCCAGGACGTCACCGACCTCCGCACGGCCGACGAGCAGGCCGCGGAGGCGACCCGACGGCTCGAGCTGCTGGGGCAGATGGCGACGGCCGCCAACCTGGCGACCTCCCTCGAGGAGGCCCTGGTGCTGATGGCCCACGGCCTGCCCGACCGCACCGGTTGGTACGCCCTGGGGGCATGGATCTGCGACGGGGAGGGCCTCGCCGAGCCCCTCGACCTCCGGGCCGCGCCCCGGCCACCCGTCGAGGTGGCGGTCGACCTCGACCTCGCCGAGCAGGCCCGGTCCTCCGGCCAGGTGCACGTCCGCCCGGCGCCCGGCCTCGAGGACACCCACAGCGTGGTGGCGTTCCCGGTCTCCACCGGCAGCTCGGTGATCGGGGTGGCCGAGCTGCTGGCCGACGAGGTGCCGCCCGACGCGAACGCCCGACAGCTCATCGACCAGGTCGCCGGCCAGCTGGCCGTGGTCGCCGACCGCGAGCGCAGCGCCGCCCAGCTCGCCGAGGCGCGCGACGACGCGATGGAGGCCTCGCGGCTGAAGTCGGAGTTCCTGGCGACGATGAGCCACGAGATCCGCACCCCGATGAACGGCGTCATCGGCCTCACCGACCTGCTGCTGCTCACCGAGCTCGACGAGCACCAGCGCCGGCTGGCCCAGAACCTCCAGGGCGCCGGCCTCACCCTGCTCGGGATCATCAACGACATCCTCGACCTCTCCAAGATCGAGTCCGGCAAGCTGGAGCTCGAGACGGCCGACTTCGACGTGCGCTCCGTGTTCGACCAGGTCGCCTCGGTGCTCAGCGGGCCGGCGCACAGCAAGGGTCTCGAGCTCGTGGTCGCCTGCCACCCCGACGTACCGGCCCAACTGCGCGGCGACCCGGTGCGCTTCGGCCAGATCCTGACCAACCTGGGGTCGAACGCCGTGAAGTTCACCGACCGCGGCGAGGTCGTGATCCAGGCGCGGGTCGTCGAGGAGTCCGGGACGGACGTCGTGGTGCGTGTCGACGTCGCCGACACCGGGGTGGGGATCGCGCCCCATGCCCGTGAGCGGCTGTTCGACGCGTTCACCCAGGCCGACCCCTCCACCACCCGCCGCCACGGCGGCACCGGGTTGGGGCTGGCGATCTCCCGCCAGCTGGCCACCGCCCTCGGCGGTGAGATCTGGGTCGAGAGCGAGCCGGGCCGCGGCAGCACGTTCTCGTTCACCGCCCGCTTCGGCCGCGGTTCGCGGACTCCCGCCCGGCCTCTGGAGGCGCGCGACTCGCGACACCTCGCCGGCCGGCGGGCGCTGGTGGTCGACGACAACGAGACCAACCGGCTGATCCTCGACCAGCAGCTCTCGGCCTGGCGGATGCGGCCGGTGGCGGTCGAGTCGGCCGCGGAGGCGGTCGCGACCCTGCGTGAGGCGGTCCGCTCGGGTGATCCCTACGACCTGGCGCTGCTCGACCTGATGATGCCCGGCACCGACGGTCTGATGCTGGCCCGCCAGATCCGCAGCGACCCGACGCTCGGCGCCCCGGCGCTGCTGCTGCTCACGTCCGACCAGACCGTGTCCCGCCAGGAGGTCGAGGAGGCCGGCATCCAGGCGTCGCTGAGCAAGCCCGTGCGCCACGGCGAGCTGCGCGGCGCCCTGCTCGCCCTGCTCGGCGGGGTCACCGAGGAGCAGTCCCCCGCCACCGCTCGCACCGCACCCGGCCTCGGCGTCCGGGTCCTGGTGGTCGAGGACAACGAGGTCAACCAGCTCGTGGCCGCGGGGCTGCTGAAGAACCTCGGCTGCACCGTCGACGTCGCCGCCGACGGCATCGAGGCCGTCGAGCTGCTCACCCGGCCGCACGAGTACGCCGCGGTCCTCATGGACTGCCGGATGCCCCGCCTGGACGGGTTCGACGCCACCCGGCAGGTCCGCCGGCGCGAGCCGGTCGGCCGGCGGGTGCCGATCATCGCGATGACCGCCTCCGCCATGGAGGGCGAGCGGGAGCGGTGCCTGGCCGCCGGGATGGACGACTACCTCACCAAGCCCGTCGACATCGTCGAGCTCGAACGCGTGGTGCGCGAGTGGGCTGTCTCCGACGGCGACGGGCAGGCCCCCGCCGAGCCGGCCCCCCGCCCCCACGCGGATCCCGAGGCCGGAGTGCTGGACGCGGACCGGATCGCGATGCTCGACGACCTGCGCAAGGACGGCATCAGCTTCTTCGAACGCACGGCCGCATCGTTCATGGGCCGGGTGGGCGACCAGCTGGTCGCGATCCGCGACGCCATCGGCCGGGGCGAGGCGATGGGGCTGCTCACCTCCGCCCACCAGCTCAAGGGCAGCGCCCTCAACCTCGGCCTGCCCCGGGTGGCCGAGGCCGCCCAGCGCCTGGAGACCCTCGGCATCGAGGGCCACACCACCGGAGCGGAGCCGCTGCTCGGGCAGCTCACCGCGGAGGTCGAGCTCGCGGTCGCCGCGCTGCAGCGCGCGACCACCCGGAACCGCTGAGGTGCTCCCCCGCTTCGTGGTGGCCGGGCGCCGCCGCCCGGTGGACCTGGTGGTCCCGGGCTCGACGCTGCGCGAGGTGCTCGCGCCGTACGCCGCCCTCACCGGCCCGGGGCCGACACTGGAGCTGGCCTCGGGCACCGACCGGTTGGTCGCCCGCTGCGACGGCACGGCGGCGTGGCTGGAGGTCACCACCGGCGGGACCACGACCCGGCACCGGTCGCGGCGCCACGCCCGCGCCGTCGGCCCGGTCCGCGAGCTCGGCCTCACCCTCACCGGGACCCACCTGAGCGTGCTGACCCGCGGCCCGGGTCCGTGGACGGTCCACGGCCGGGTCGACCTCCGCGAGCGGATCGACACCCGCGACGAGGGCTGGCTCGCCGGCCTGGACAGCGACGCACCCGTCGCCGGCCGGTTCGGCCAGCTGGGGCTGCGCGACGTACGCCTCGTCGAGGCCGGCCCCGACGGGCGGGTGGTGCTGTCCGCGACCAGCGCCGGACCCGGGTTCTTCGACACCGCCCACACGTCGTTGTGGCAGCTCGACCCGCACACCCTGGGCCTGACGCACCTCTCCGACGTGTTCTTCCGGCGGCCCGACCGACCCGGTGCGTACGGCGACCACGCCACCCACGTGCTGCGCGACGGTGACGCGTGGCTGGTCGCGACCAGCACCTGGGGCGACTTCGACCGGCGCCGGCCCGCGGTCGGGGTGACGCTGGCCCGGACCACCGCCGACCTGCTCAGCGGCGTGCACCTGCTCGACACCGCGCCGCTGCCGCTGCCGGTCGAGGGGCTGCGGTCCGTCGGCGTGTGGGACCCGCACCTCGCACGCACGGGCGACGGGTGGCTGGTCGGGTTCGTGAGCGCGACCGCGTACTTCCGGTTCCACCCCGCGCTCGCGGCCGGGCCGTCGCTGCACGACCTGACCCTGCAGGGCGCGGCCACCGGGCTGACGCAGGCCGAGGGCACCACGGTGGCCCGGCTCGACGGCGCCTGGCAGGTGCTGGCCAGCGACAAGCGGGCCAAGCGCTACCCCGTGTTCGACCTCGCGATGGGCGAGACCGGCGCACTGGAGGCGCCGTACCCCACCAACATCCCGTGGCCGACGTTGGTGCCGCTCGGTGACTCTTGGCTGCTGGTCGGCTTCAACGGGCGGGCGACGGGCGGGCCGGTGCCCGGCTACGGAACCCACGGCGACGTTGTGTTCAGCCGGACGATCCCACCGCCGGGCTGATCGGGCTACGGTGTGAGACAGGACACGGCGCCACCCCTGCCGCGTCTCCCTGCCAGCGTCTGACCGTGCCACACCACCCCCGTGGCCGAACCGAAAGTGGGCACCATCCATGTCTGCACCCGCCACCTCCCCCGGCGCGCCCGTCGATGTCTTCGAGCTGGGCGCCGAGCACGAGCAGGTCGTCTTCGCGAGTGACCCCGCCACCGGCCTGAGGGCGATCGTCGCGATCCACTCCACGGCGCTGGGCCCGGCCCTCGGCGGCACCCGCTTCTACCCCTACGCCTCGACCGCCGACGCGGTTCGCGACGTCTTGAACCTCTCCCGCGGCATGTCCTACAAGGCCGCGCTCGCGGGACTGGACCTGGGCGGCGGCAAGGCCGTGATCATCGGCGACCCGACCACCGCGAAGTCCGAGCCGCTGCTGCGGGCCTACGGACGGCACGTCCAGTCCCTGGGCGGTCGCTACTACACCGCCTGCGACGTCGGGACGTACTCCCCCGACATGGACGTGATCGCCCGGGAGTGCTCGTTCGTGACCGGGCGGACCGTGGCGCACGGCGGCGCCGGTGACAGCTCGGTGCTCACGGCGTACGGCGTGTTCCAGGGGATGCGCGCGGCCGCGAGCGTCGCGTGGGGTGCCGCGTCGCTCGAGGGCCGCGTCGTCGGTGTCGCCGGCGTCGGCAAGGTCGGCCACCACCTCGTGCGACACCTGCTCGAGGACGGCGCTTCGGTCGTGGTGACCGACGTGGATGCCGCGTCGGTGGAGCGGGTCCGCGCGGAGCACCCGTCGGTGCGCGTGGTCGCGTCGACCGAGGAGCTGGTCGCCTCGAAGCTCGACGTCTACGCGCCGTGCGCGCTCGGCGGTGCGCTGGACGACGAGGTCGTCGAGGTGCTCTCGGCGCGCATCGTGTGCGGTGCGGCCAACAACCAGCTCGCCCACCCCGGCATCGAGAAGGCACTCGAGGAGCGCGGCATCCTCTACGCCCCCGACTACTGCGTGAACTCCGGCGGCCTGATCCAGGTCGCCGACGAGCTCGAGGGGTTCTCCTTCGAGCGCGCCCACCAGCGCGCCACCGGCATCTTCGACACCACGCTCAGCGTCTTCGAGCGCGCCGCGTCCGACGGCGTACCGCCCGCCATCGCCGCCGACCGGCTCGCCGAGCAGCGGATGCGCGAGGTCAGCCGGCTGCGCGGGATGTGGCTGCCCGCCACCTGAGGTGGGGGGGCTGCGGCGGGAGGGTGAGCCGAGTCGGCGAGGTTCAGTCCCGCGCGGGACCGGTGTAGTCCGACCACTTCTCGAGCACCTCAGGCTCGACCTGGTCGGTGTCGTCGTCGTCGCTTCGCCCGTGCAGCTCGTTGGCCAGGGCCCCGAAGTCCGTCTCGTGAGTGCGGTACTTCAGGTCGCGGGCGACCTTCGTCTGCTTGGCTTTCGCTCGGCCGCGCCCCATAGGGTCAGCCCCCTCGCACGCTCGGCCGGGGGCACGTGGCACCCGGGCTGTCTCAAAGATTTCTCGTGGAGCCAACGCTACCTGCTGGGCGGCTGTTCCCGCACATCCGTTCGGTGTTTTGGACCCTCGGGACCGTGAACCGGCCCGGATCTCACCAGCCGGGGTGCTGCCCGACGAGCTCGACGCGCCCGCCACGAGCGGGGTCGCCGGCGTCCGCGACGGTCACCTCGCCGGCGGTCCAGGCGCGTACGCCGTGCTCGCCGAGGACCGCGATCGCGGCGTCGACGTCCTCGGGGTGGGTCAGAGCGACCATCCCGACCCCGCAGTTCAGCGTGGCCTCCAGGTCGGGCTGGGAGACGCCGCCGACCCGGCGGACCAGGTCGAAGACGGGCGCGGGCGTCCAGGTGCGGCGCTCGATCGTCACGGTCAGCTCGACGGGCAGGACGCGCTCGAGGTTGGCGGCCAGGCCGCCGCCGGTGATGTGCGACATCGCGTGAGTGCGGGTGCGGTCAGCGAGGGCCAGGCAGGCCTTGGCGTAGATCCGGGTCGGCTCGAGGAGCTCCTCACCCAGGGTGCGGCCGAGGTCGTCGAGGTGGCCCTCGAGCGGCAGCCCACCCTTCTCGAGCAGCACGTGGCGCACCAGGGAGTAGCCGTTGGAGTGCAGCCCGGAGGCCTCCATCGCGATCACCACGTCACCGGGACGCACCCGGCCGGGTCCGAGCAGCTTGTCGGCCTCCACCACGCCGGTCGTCGCGCCCGCCACGTCGTAGTCGTCCGGCCCGAGCAGCCCCGGGTGCTCGGCGGTCTCGCCGCCGATGAGCGCGCAGCCGGCCAGCACGCAGCCCTCGGCGATGCCCTTGACGATCGAGGCGATCTTCTCCGGGACGACCCGGCCGGTGGCGATGTAGTCGGTCATGAACAGCGGCTCGGCGCCACACACCACGAGGTCGTCGACGACCATGCCGACCAGGTCGAAGCCGATCGTGTCGTGGACGTCCATCGCCTGGGCGATCGCGACCTTGGTGCCGACGCCGTCGGTCGAGGTCGCCAGCAGCGGGCGGGTGTAGCGGGTCAGGGCCGAGGCGTCGAACAGCCCGGCGAAGCCCCCCAGCCCGCCGATCATCTCGGGCCGGCGGGCCTTGTCGATCCAGCCCTTCATCAGCTCGATCGCCGTGTCGGCGGCCTGGATGTTGACGCCGGCCTCGGCGTACGCGTTGGGCTCGCTCACGACGGCTCCTGGTCGGTGTCGGGCATCAGGGGTTGTTCAGGACGGGCAGCGACTTGCCGTACGTCGGCGCCTGGATCGAGGACTCCAGCAGGTGCTTGCCGAGCAGACTCTCGTCGGGCAGCGCGATCGGGTACTCACCGGTGAAGCACGCCTGGCAGAGCCGCTCGGGCGTCTGCCCGGTCGAGTCGACCATGCCCTCCAGCGAGATGTAGCCGAGGCTGTCGGCGCCGATGCTGGCGGCGATCTCCTCGGGGGTCAGGCCGTTGGCGATCAGCTCCGCGCGGGTGGCGAAGTCGATGCCGTAGAAGCACGGCCACTTCACCGGCGGGCTCGAGATCCGCACGTGCACCTCGAGCGCCCCTGCCTCGCGCAGCATCCGGACCTGGGCGCGCTGGGTGTTGCCGCGCACGATCGAGTCGTCGACCACCACGATCCGCTTGCCACGGATCATGTGCTCGAGCGCGTTCAGCTTGAGCCGGATGCCGAGCTGGCGCAGGGTCTGGCTGGGCTGGATGAACGTGCGTCCGACGTAGGCGTTCTTGACGAAGCCCTGGCCGAACGGGATGCCGCTCTCCTCGGCGTAGCCGGCCGCGGCGGGGGTGCCGGACTCGGGCACCGGGATCACCAGGTCGGCATCGACGGGGTACTCCCGGGCGAGCTGGCGGCCCATCTCGACGCGCGACTCGTGGACGCTGCGCCCGCTGATCGTGGCGTCGGGGCGTGCGAGGTAGACGTACTCGAACACGCAGCCCTTGGGAGCGGCCGGGGCGAACCGGTGGGAGCGCAGGCCGTTCTCGTCGATCACGATCATCTCGCCGGGCTCGACCTCGCGCACCACGCTCGCGCCGATCGTGGCGAGCGCCGCGTCCTCGCTGGCCACCACCCAGCCGCGCTCGAGGCGACCGAGCACGAGCGGGCGGATGCCCTGCGGGTCGCGCGCGGCGTACAGGGTGTTCTCGTTCATCCACACGAAGCAGAACGCGCCCTCGAGCTGGGGCAGCACCTCGAGGGCGCGCTGCTCCAGCGAGGTGTCCGGGTGGTGGGCGAGCAGGGCGGTGACCAGGCCCGTGTCGTTGGTCGAGGGCTCGGTCGGCCGGGTGTGCAGCTCGAGCTCGTCGTCGGGACCCGGCAGGTCGACGACCATCTGGGCCAGGTCGTGGGTGTTGATCAGGTTGCCGTTGTGACCCAGCGCGATCGAGCCGTCGGCGGTGGGCCGGAACGTCGGCTGCGCGTTCTGCCAGGTGCTCGCACCGGTCGTGGAGTAGCGGCAGTGGCCGATCGCGAGGTGGCCGTTGAGCGAGGCGAGCGTGGTCTCGTCGAACACTTGGGAGACCAGCCCCATGTCCTTGTAGACGAGGATCTGCCGGCCGTTGCTGACCGCGATGCCGGCGGACTCCTGGCCCCGGTGCTGGAGCGCGTAGAGCCCGAAGTAGGTGAGCTTGGCGACATCCTCGCCCGGCGCCCAGACGCCGAACACGCCGCAGGCGTCCTGGGGACCCCGCTCATGGGGGTCTAGCGCCGCCGTCAGCCTGCCGTCTCCACCCTTGCGGGGGCTGCTCTCGAAGGGCACATGGGGAAGTCTAGGGCTCGCATGCACCGTGTCCCATTCGATGTCTCGTCGTTGTCGGTCCGAAACGGGCATCGGCGCTCTCGAGCACCCGTAGCATGGCCGATCAGACCTATTGACCGACACGAGGATCCATTGTCTCGGGAGACCCCCCAGCAGCCCCCCGTCAGCAGCCCAGCGGCGAGCTGGTCGGACGCGCCGTCGCGAGACGCACTCCAGCTGATCGCCGAGGGGGTCACCCAGCTCGCCGGCTTCGGGGTCGCCGCGATCAGCGCCGTGCGCGAGGACGGCAAGATGGAGGTCATGGCGGTCGCGGGAAGCGACGCCGCCCGCGTCCAGCTCCAGGGCCGCCGCACCCCCGTCGACCGGCTCACCGGCGAGCTCGACAAGGCCGACGACTGGGGCCTGCTGCGGTTCGTGCCGCACGAGCGGCTCGACGCCGACGCCGGCGAGGACTGGGGCTGGGTCCCCGACATCGACCCGATCGACGACGCCGAGGACGCCTGGCACCCGCTGGACATGCTGGTGGCGCCCCTGTACGACGACGACGGCGACCTGCGCGGCTCGCTGGCGATCGACCTGCCGGTCGACGGCCGGCGTCCAGGCCCGGGCCAGCGGGCGGTGCTCAACCAGTACGCCGAGCAGGCGCGCCGCGCCGTGCTCGTGGCGCTGGAGCGCGAGCGGCTCGCCGAGCAGGTCCGGATGGCTGACGCTGCCCGCCGGATCGTGCGCACCGCGACCGCTCAGCTCAGTCTCGACCGGATCGTGGCCGACAGCCGGGAGGCGCTGGTCGATGGGTTCCGGGCGGCCGGGATGTGGCTGCAGACCTTCGACCGCGACGACCACAGCGGTGCGCGGGGCGAGATCTACTCCTCCGACGGGAGCCACATCCACCTCACCCCCGAGCTGATCTCGATCGCCGAGGCCGCGGCCCGTGCGGCCTGGGAGCAGCAGCAAGCGGCCGTGGTCTCCCCGCACCGGGAGTTCGGGCCGACGATCACCGCCGAGCAGGGTGAGCTGGTGCTCGCCTTCCTGGCCGAGATCGGCGTCGAGTCGCTGCTGTTCACGCCGTTGGGCGCCGGCCCCGAGTGCCTGGGCAACCTCGTGCTCACCCGTGCCGTCGGCGCCCCCGACTGGACCGAGGCCGAGGCGACCACGGCCCTGGACATCGGTCACGACCTGGGGCGCGCGATCCTCAACGCCCGGATCTTCGAGCGCGAGCACGAGCTCGTCGAGGAGCTGCAGGTGCTGGACGCCTACAAGGGCCAGCTGATCGCGACCGTCGCCCACGAGCTGAAGAACCCGCTCACCTCGGTGATGGGGCATCTGGAGATGCTCGAGTCCTCGCCCGACTTCTCGGGCACCACCCGCACCTCGCTCAACGCGATGGACCGCGGGACCCGCCGGATGGTGCGGGTGATCGACGACCTGCTGCTGCTCTCCAAGGTCGGTGACCCTGACGACTCGATGATCGCCGCCCCGGTCGACCTCGCCCGGATCGTCGAGGACGTCGTCGACCTCACCCTGGTCGCCGCCGAGCAGAAGCAGCTCGACGTCGTCGTCGATCTCCCCGATCAGCCGGTGTTCGCACTCGGCGACCACGACGAGCTCGACCGCGTCGCCGCCAACCTGGTCAGCAACGCGGTGAAGTACACCCCCGCCTCCGGCGCCGTGCGGATCACCGTCGAGCGCGCGGGCAACGACGTACTGCTCACCGTCGCCGACGAGGGCCTCGGGATCTCCCCCGACGACCTGCTGCAGCTCGGGACCGAGTTCTTCCGGTCGTCCAACCCCGAGGCGGTCGCCCAACCTGGCACCGGCCTCGGCCTGGCGATCGTGCGGCGCATCGTCGACCGCCACGGCGGCCAGCTGGAGATCGAGTCCGAGCTCGGTCGTGGGAGCACGTTCCAGGTCTGGTTGCCCGCCGCCGACCCCGACTCCTGAGCAGGCGGGGCAGCGCGCCGGCGCCTGGCGACGCACCCACCCTGAGAACGCCGATCGTTCAACGACTTCCGAGACGCGACACCAGTGCCCCGACCTTGAAATCCGGGTCACTAGGATCGAGGGATGAGCAAGCCCTCGGGGCCGCAGGGACCGTCCGGGGCACCCGACTTCGTGCGCCCGGTCCGCGCCTCACGTTGGTCGGACGCGCAGTCCCGCGAGGCGCTCCAGGCGATCGTCGAGAGCGTCGCCGAGATCGCCGGGTTCGGCATCGTCGGCATCAGCGTGGTCCGCGACGACGGCTACCTGCAGGTCATGGTCCTCGTCGGGCCGGAGGAGGCCCGCCGGCTCCTGATCGACAGCCTGGCGCCGCTCGCGCCGATGGTCGAGCAGCTCGCGCTCGCCGAGGACTGGGGCACGCTGAAGTTCATCCCGCACGACCGGCTGATCCTCGACCTGGACCGGTGGGGATGGGTCCCCGAGGGTCCCCGCGACGACGTCGCCCCGGGGAGATGGCACCCCCAGGACCAGCTGATCGCCCCCCTCGAGGCGGCCGATGGGACCCTCCTCGGCACCCTGGGCATGGAGCTGCCCCACGACGGCCTGGTGCCCGGCCCGGCACAGCGCGAGATGCTCGAGATCTACGCCCGCCAGGCCTGCCGGGCAGTGGTCACCACCCTCGAGCGGGAGCGCCTGGCCGAACAGGTCCGCCTGGCTCATGCCGCCGCCGACGTCGTCCGGACCGCGGCCGGCACCCAGTCGCCCGACGAGCTGCTCGCCGGGTGCAGCCGCGCCGTCACCCAGGGGTTCCGGGCGGAGTCCCTGTGGCTCCAGAGGCTCGGACCCGACGGACGGTGCGAGGGCCCGGTGCACGTCGACGGTGGTCCGGCGGTGCGCCTGCCCGCCGGCGTGCGCGCGCTCGTCTCCGCCCACGCGCCCCGGGCATGGGAGCGCCAGTGCGTCGCCGTGCTCGCCCCCGAGCGGCCCGTCCCCGGGGTGCTCGTGGGCGAGCAGCACACCGAGGTGATCGAGTTCCTCGCCGGCGTCGACATCGAGTCGCTGCTCTTCGTGCCCCTGGGGGCCGGCCCGGAGTGCTTCGGGGTGATGGGCCTGGCCCGAGGCCGCGGCGGCGCGGAGTGGAGCGAGCAGGAGGCCGCCGCCGCCCTCGAGATCGGCCGTGACCTGGGCCGGGCGCTCGCCAACGCCCGAACCCTCGAGCGCGAGCGCGAGCTGGTCGAGGAGTTCCGGGCGGTCGCGGACTACAGGGAGCGGCTGCTCGCGACGGTGTCCCACGAGATGAAGAACCCGCTGAGCGCGATCCTGGGGTACGTCGAGATCCTCGCCGCCGACCCGGGCCTCAGCACGGCCGCGAGAGCCTGCGTCTCCTCGATCGAGCGTGGTGGTACCCGGCTCTCCCACGTCGTCGACGACCTGCTGCTGCTGCACGAGGCGGCGGACCCCTCCTCGGCGACCGAGCCCATCGACCTGGGCCGGGCCGTGGCCGAGGTCGTCGACCTCAACGACGCGGTCGCCCGCGGACGCCGGATCACCCTGCGCACCGAGCTGCCCGACGTACCCGTGCTCGCCCTCGCCGAGGCGCGCGACCTCGACCACGTCATCACGAACCTGCTCGGCAACGCGTTGAAGTACACCGCCGAGGGCGGCACAGTCGTGCTGTCGGCCGCGTGCGTGGGCGACCAGGCCGTGCTCACCTGCGCCGACGACGGCATCGGCATCGCGGCCGAGGATCAGGCTCGCGTGTTCGACGAGTTCTTCCGCTCCAGCGACCCCGCGGCGACCACCCAGCCCGGCACCGGCCTCGGGCTCTCGATCGTGCGCCGCGTGGTCGAGCGCCACCACGGACGCATCGAGGTCGACTCCGAGCCCGGCCGGGGCAGCACCTTCCGGGTGTTCCTCCCCGCCGGCTGAGCCCGCGGGGTCAGCCCAACCGGAACCGTTGGACCAGCGCGGTCAGCTCACGGCTGGTGCCGGCGAGCTCCTCGGCCGCATGGTGGCTGCGGGCGACGGCATCCGCCGTGGCGGCCCCGGCGTTCGCGACCGTGGCGATCCCCTCGGCGATGTGGGCCGAACCGGATGCGACCCCGCTCGCGGAGCGAGCCATCTCGTTGGTGGTCGAGGTCTGCTCCTCGACCGCGGCGGCGATCGTGGCCGTGTGGTCGTTGACGCGAGCGATGACCGCGCCGACGTCGGCGATCGCCGTGGCGGCGCTCGCGCTGTCCGACTGGATGGCCTCGACCTGCTGAGCGATCACCTGGGTCGCCCGCGCGGTCTCCTGCGCCAGCTCCTTGACCTCGTTGGCCACCACCGCGAACCCCTTGCCGGCCTCGCCCGCCCGGGCCGCCTCGATGGTCGCGTTGAGCGCCAGGAGGTTGGTCTGCTCCGCGATGGAGGTGATGACCTTGACCACGCTGCCGATCTCGGCCGAGGACTCACCGAGGCGTCCCACGGTCGCGTTGGTGCGTGCGGCGGCCTCGACCGCCTCCGCCGCGACGCCGGCCGCGTCGGTGGCGCCCTGGGCGATCTCGCGGATCGAGGCACCCATCTCGGTGGCCCCGTCGGACACCTCCTGGACGCTCGCACTGATCTCCCGTGCCGCCGAGGACATGCTGTCCGAGCGCACGGTGACCTCGTGGGTGGCGTCCTGGATCTCCCGGGACACGGTGCTGACCTCGTCGCTGTACCGCGACACGGACCCGGCGCTCTCGGCGAGCCGCCCCACCGTGTCGCGCAGGGTCTCGGTCGCGGTGTTGAGGGACACGGCCATCCGGCCGACCTCGTCCTGCGAGGAGACCTCCACGCGGCCGGTGAGATCACCGTGGGCGACGCGGTCGAGCACCTCCATGACGTCGCGCACGCGACCGGAGATCCGGCGCGCCACCAACCAGCCGAGGGCGGTCGCCAGCAGCGCACCGACGCCCAGGAACCCGAGCAGGAGCAGGCGCCCGGAGTGGAACCCGGACACGGCCTCGTCCTGCATGGCCCGGTCGGCGTCGTCCTCCAGGCCGAGGAGCTTGTCCATGGGCTCGCCCATGCTCTCGTCGGCCGTGGTGAGGTCGGTGTCGAGGAGCTTCGAGGCCGAGGCGACGTCACCGCGATCGGCCGCCGGGACGAACTGGTTGTCCCGCAGGTCGCGCAGCACGGCGAGCCGCTTCTCGAACTCCTTCATCAGGCCCGCGCGCTCGCCCAGGGAGTCGCCGCCGATGCGGAGGTACGTCGCGACGTCGGCGTCCAGCTGGTCGTCGGTGGCAGTCATCTCCTCACGCAACGATGCGCGGTCCGCATCGGTGGTCGCGCGCACGTAGTCGCGCAGCAGGAAGCGGGTGTCGCCCTCCATGTCGCGCAGGTCGGCCAGGGTCTCGTAGGACCGCACACCGCGCTCGTAGAGCGTCGACGCGTCGGAGCTCACCGAGCCCAGCGCGAGCACGCCGTACGTGCCGACCACGCCGAGCGCGATCAAGCCGACAGCGACCGCGGCGAGCACCTTCGTGCCGACGGAACGGTCGCGGGTCCAGGAGCCAGCGGACATGGCTGGGCCTTTCGCTCAGCCCGAGAGCGGGCAGCACCGTGCTGTCCGTATCCCTGAACATCGGACGGTCCGGGTGAGTCCTGAGCAGTACCGTCCCTCAGCCCCAGGATCGGCCCGGGCTCAGCTGCCGAGCTTGCCGAGCAGCAGCGCCTCGGCGAGCACCACCCGCTCGAACTCCGCGAGGTGCAAGCCCTCGTTGGCGCCGTGCGCGCGGGTGTCGGGGTCCTCGACGCCCGTCACCAGCACGCTGGCGTCGGGGAACGCCTCGAGGAACTCTGCGATGAACGGGATCGAGCCGCCGACGCCCATGTCCACCGGGGCGGTGCCGTCCCAGGCCTCGGCGAACGCCGCGCGCGCGGCGTCGTACGCCGGCCCGGTGGCGTCGATCCGCGTCGCCTCACCGGTGTCGACCACCGTGTGGGTGAGCGTGGCGCCCCACGGGACGTGCGCCTCGAGGTGGCGCACCAGGCAGGCGAGCGCGTTGGTGGTGGTGTCGCCCGGCGCGGTGCGCATCGAGATGCGCGCCCGCGCGGCCGGGACCAGGGTGTTGCTGGCGCCGGCGACCTTGGGGCCGTCGAGGCCGGTGATGCTCAGCGCCGGCTTGGTCCACAGCCGCTCGACCGTCGAGCCGCTGCCGATCCACTCGATGCCCGGGGCGGCGCCGGACTCGGCGCGCAGCCGCGCCTCGGGGTACTCGACGTCGGCCGCGGGACCGGCGTACAGGCCCTCGATCGCGACGTTGCCCTCGTCGTCGTGGAGGGTGGCGACCAGTCGGCACAGCGCCATCAGGGCGTCGGGGACGAGCCCGCCCCACATGCCGGAGTGGACGGCGTGGGTGAGCGTGCGGACCTCGATGTCGACCCGGACCAGGCCGCGCAGGCTGGTGGTGAGCGCGGGCACGCCGATGTCCCAGTTTCCGGAGTCGGCGATCACGATGACGTCGGCGCGCAGCCGGTCGCGGTGCTCCTTCAGCAGGGCGGGCAGCGACTCCGAGCCCATCTCCTCCTCGCCCTCGATGAACATCGTGACGCTCACCGGAAGGTCGTCGCCGTACACGCGCAGGGCGCCGAGGTGCGCGGCGATGCCGGCCTTGTCGTCGGCGGCGCCGCGGCCGTAGAGGCGGTCACCGCGCTCGGTGGGCTCGAACGGCGGGGAGTCCCAGTCGGCCGGGTCGTTCTCGGGCTGCACGTCGTGGTGGGCGTAGAGCAGCACCGTCGGCGCGCCCTCGGGACCGGCCTTGTGGGCGATGACCGCAGGGGCCCCGCCGTCGGCGGTGACGATGTCGACCTGGTCGAACCGCTCGGCTCGGAACAGCTCGGCGACCGCCTCAGCCGACCGCTGCACCTCCGACGCGCGCTCGGGGTCGGCGCTCACCGACTCGATCCGCACCAGGTCCTCCAGATCCTTCCGGATCCCGGGGAGGACGGACTGGACGCGGGCACGGATGTCATCGGTCATGACCCTCAACCTAGCCAACGACTACCGGTTGTTCACGACCGCCTGGAAGGTCCGACGGTCCGCGTCGCTGGGGACCAGGAAGAGCGTCGTGGCCGGGAACCCCGGGCGCTTGAGCAGGAACGTGCCCTGGCTGGGGCCCGGGGTCGCCGAGGAGAAGGTCAGGGCGAAGGCACCCTCCGCGCCGGCGCTGGCCGGGGACAGGTCACCGACGTCGGCCAGGCGCATCCGCCACTTCCGGGAAGGCTCGACGACGGTGAAGCTCGCGCCCACCAGGGGACTGAACCGGGAGCGGGTGTAGAGACGCCGGGCGCCGCTCACCCGGGCGTCCGCACCTGCCGCGGTGGCCGCCCCTGCCGCGGCAGGTGCGACGAGGGGTGCGACGAGGGGTGCGGCGGCCGCGGCCAGGGCGCCGGCGCGGAGCACGGCACGGCGTGAGGTCTCGGTCATGGAGCACTCCGATCGTGGAGGACGGGCGGGCATAGCATCGGGTCGTGACGGAACTCGAGTGGCTGACCTTCGAGCAGTTCGCGCCCCGGGTGGGTGAGGCCTTCGCGGTCGGGGTCGGCGACGGCTCGCGGACGCTGCCGATGGTGCTGGCCGACGCCACGGAAGGCAGCGAGTCGGGCGGCCCGGGACCTGACGGCCGACGGCGCCAGCAGTTCTCGTTGCTGTTCCGCGGCCCCCAGGCGCCGGCGCTGCCGCAGGGCACCTACCGGGTACGCCACGACGAGCTGGGCGACCTCGACCTGTTCTTGGTGCCGGTCGGTCGCGACGACGAGGGGATGGAGTACGAGGCGGCCTTCGCCTGAGCGCCCGCCGGCGTGGTCGCTCACGACGCCCTCCACTCCATGCGCCGGTACAGCCCGTGCTCGGAGATGGCCACGAAGCCGAGGCGGGAGTACAGCACGGCGGCCCGGTTGTGGATCTCGACGTGGATGCTCAGCATCCGACCCGACGCCGCCGCCTCGTCCTGCAGGCTCCCGATCAGCGCGGCGCCGATCCCGGAACCCCGGAACTCCGGGAGGAGAGCGATGTCGACGATCCGGATCTCGTCCGCGCGGCGGTCGACGTACAGCCTCCCCGCGCGCCGTCCGCCGACCTCGATCACGTCGAACGCGCCGGCCGGGTTCTGGGTGCGGTACGCCGTGTCCTGGGCGTCGAACTGCATGCGGACGAACCACTCCCGCTGTCCGGGCGGCCAGGCCACCTGGGCGAGCTCCTCCTCCCGCGTCGAACCGTAGAGGTCGACGAGGAACTCCCGGTCGCCGTCGACGACCGGGCGCAGCGTCACCGCGTGGGTGGTGTCGGAGGTAGCCATCGACTCAGCCCCTCGGCGGGAAGATGCCCTGCAGGGCGATGTTGAAGTAGAGCGTCAGGTAGGGCTGCATGTTGTTGTGCGGCTGGTCGCCGCCGGCCGGCGCCAGGACGTCGGGCGAGAGCTGGGTGTCGGCCGTCGCGCGGTACATCGTCCCGCTCGCGGACTGGGCGAAGCTCGCGGAGGGACTCGGGACGTTCGTGTCGCCGAGGTCGTCGACGTCTGCACGCAGGCCGTGGTTGTGCGACGGGATCTCGCTCTCCAGCAGCTGCACGGTCTCGGTGCCCCCGGACTCGCCGAGGTCGTGCGACGACAGGCCCGGCCCCTGATAGGGATGCATCGGTGCTCGGCCCTGCAGGTCGGGCAGGGCGAAGTTGGACTTGCCGTTGCCGCCGTACGTCGTGCCGAGCAGCGAGAACAGTGCCGTGTTCTGCGACAGCGGCAACAGCTGGCCGTCGCACCACGCCCAGCCCTTGGGGGCGAAGTTGAACGGGAAGATCCGGATCTCCGCGACGAACGGATCGGTCATGGCGACCCTCCTCTCAGGTGGGGGACGGGTAGATCCCGAACAGGGCGATGATGAAGTCGACGCACAGGTACGGCTGCATGTTGGTGTGCGGCTGGTTGCCCCCGACCGGGCTGATCGCGCCCGGGTGGAAGCTGCCGGTGGTCGCGTCGTTGATGTACGGCGTCACGTTGAACGACTGCGCCGGCAGGTTGCCGCCCGGGCTGGCCTGGTCCCCCGCCTGCCCGCCGACGGCGAGCATCGGGTGGCTGTGGGACGGGATCTGCTGCACCGTCAGCGTCACCTCCTCGACTCCGCCGGTCTCCCCCGGGATGAACCCGCCACCCTGGTGCAGCGGGAGCCGGCCTCGCAGGTCGGGCAGCGCGAACGTCTCCTGCCCGTCGCCGCCGTAGGTGGTGCCGATCAGGTTGAACAACGTGTCGTACTCGGAGATCGCGAGCAGGTCGCCGTTGCAGAACGCCCAGCCCGACGGCGGGAAGTTGCCGGCGAAGATGCGGATCTCGCCCACGTACGGTTGTGCCATTCGTCGGCCCCCTCAGGTCTGACTCGGGAAGACGCCCTGCAGAGCGATGCAGAAGCTCAGCGTCAGGAACGGTTGCATGTTCAGGTGGGCCTGGCTGCCGCCGATGTTGGTGACGGTGTCCGGGCTCATCGACGTGAGCGCACCGCCGGCGGCGTAGGCGTTGTCGGCCCCCGACAGGTAGTTGGCGTTCGGCGTGGACACACCCCCGGTGGCGGCCGAGGCGGCGTTCACCCGGTGCGTGTGGGCCGGCAGCTCGGCGATCGTCAGCGTGTGCCCCTGCTCGCCGCCGCGCTCACCGAGCGTGTGCCAGCCGCCGACGTGCATCGGCACCCGACCTTGCAGGTTGGGTAGCGCGAAGTTCACCCGCCCGTCACCGCCGTACGTCGTGCCGAGCAGGCTGAACAGCGCCTGGTTCTGGTTGATCGGGAGGAGCTGGCCGTTGCACAGCGCCCACCCCTTGGGGGCGAACACGAACGACATGATGCGGATCTCCGCCAGATATGGGTTCGCCATGGTCCGTCGTGTGGTCCTTCCTCGTGCTCGGGGTGCTGGTCAGGGGGTGGGGCAGCCGGCGCCGCCGACGAACCCGCCGGCCCCGGTGGCCACGGTGTTGGCGGCCAGGCTGCTCGCGCCGGAGTTGTTGGCGGTCAGGAAGCTCTGGACGGCGGTGTTGTCGTTGTTCGCTCCGGCGTACCCGGGCAGCCTGATCGTCGTGGTCTGCCGCTGGCGCAGCCGGATGTCCGTCCCGCCGAGGGAGCCCGACCCCGTCAGCGTGTTCGCGAGTGCGCCCACGCCACCGATCGCGGCGCAGGCCTGGAAGGTGTCGTTCGGGACCGTGCCGATGTTGAGGTGCACGCCGTTCCTCCCGATGCCGACGGCGGGGTTGCTGCCCGGCTCGGCGATCGTGTTGCCCGTGATCGTGGTGTTGATCGCCCCCGGCTGCGACGAGGCGCCGCCGCCGGCGAGCACCTCGACCCCGAAGTTGTTGTACTGCCGGATCGTGTTGCCGGTGACGCTCCAGGTGCTCGTGCCCTGGCCGACCTGCTGCAGCTTGAGCGCCGA
Source organism: Nocardia sp. 149-1B (assembly GCF_057747975.1). Lineage (NCBI taxonomy): Bacteria > Bacillati > Actinomycetota > Actinomycetes > Mycobacteriales > Nocardiaceae > Nocardia > Nocardia sp. 149-1B. The sequence goes on along the minus strand of NZ_CM173233.1, from coordinate 327,474 downwards.
CCCCTCAGCCGAACCGGAGTTCGCGACCCCGGAGACCCCGATCGTGTTGTTGGCGAAGGTGCCCGCCTGGGTGGCCGATCCGGTCGTCTTCACGACGAGCACACCGGGGCCGACGGCGTCGCGGAAGGAGTTGTTGGCGATGTTCATCGTGGTGTCGCCACCGGTGCCGCTGGAGAACAGCGACACCCCGCCGCCACCGGTGCTGATCGCCGGGTGGGCGTTGCTGAACGCGTTGCCGGTCAGCACCAGGTCACCCGATCCGCTGCCGTTGTGGTTGAACTGCAGCAGGTCGCCGGCCGCGCTCGCGAACGTGCTGCCGCTGATCGTCGCCTGCAGCTGACCCGCCGTCGAGGAGCTCTCCAGCAGCAGTGCGTCGTTGCTCGGCCGGGTGCCGTTGGCCCCGAAGACGACGTTGGTGAACGAGATCCGGTTCAGCGAGCCCGCGGTGTTCACGACCCGCACGTTGTCGGCCTCCCCGCCGCTGACGTAGCTCTCGCTGACGCTCACGGTGCCGGTCAGGTTGTCGAACCGCACGCTGGAGTCGTTGTACGGCGACGCCAGGTTGGTGCCGTTGAGGCCGTTGACGACGCTGTAGGCCAGCCCGAAGCCGGTGACGTTCGTCCCGCGGATCCCGTAGTTGGTGTGGTCGTGGATCCACATCCGGGTGAACGACGGGTTGAACGTGTTGTTGAGCACGATGCCCGACCCACCCGGCGTCGCACTGCTGTCGTCGCCGCCGGTGCCGTTGGCGAGCACCCCGCCGGAGCAGCCGCTGGTCACGGCGTTCGTGCAGGTGCCGCCGGACCCCGACACGATCAGCCGCCCGGAGCTGCCGGTGTTGTTGGCCCGGATCCCGACGCTGGCCCCGTTCGACGAGATGCTCTGGAACCGGACGTTGTCCGCGCCGATCGTCGAGTTGTCGATGAGCAGCGCGCCGCCGGTGCCCGACGAGATCACGTTGCCCGTGCCGGTGACGGCGAGGGTGCCGCCTCCCGACATGACCAGGCCGCTGCCCGAGGTGGTGGTGAGCGACAGGCCGCCGCCGGTGAACGAGACCGTGTGGCCGGTGTTGGAGACCAAGGACACCGCGGTCGAGCTGCCGGTGACGAACGCGCTCGCGGCACCGCTGAAGACCGTGGCCCCGCCGCTGTTGCTGGCGACGCTGATGCCGCCGCCGGCGTCGGGGCCGTCGGTGAGCGCGCCGCTCAGCGTGAGCGTGCCTCCGGTGCGCCCGGTGATCGACGCCGTGCTGCCGGACCCGTCGGCGATGGCCCCGGCGTACGTCACCGTGCCGCTGCTGGCGCCCGCGACCACGAACGCGGTGCCGGCCGCGCCGGTGATCGTGCCGCCGGTGGCGGTGAAGGAGCCGGTGCCGAGCCCGTTGAGCGAGATGCCGGTCGTCGAGCTGTTGGTCGAGCTGACCCCGTCGAGGTCGAGCACGGGACCGCTGGTGCCGGAGACGTCGACGGCGGGGCCGCCGTTCGCCGTGATGTTGGCCGTGCCCGCGTCGGACACCGTGACGGTGCCGGCGTTGCTGAGCACGAGCGCTCCGGTCGCGCCCGATGTCGTGGCGAGCACGAGGTTGGAGAACGTCGTGGTGCCGGTCGTGTTGACCAGCGACACCGCACCGCTCCCCGACCCGCTCACGGTGATGTCGTCGAAGACGCTGGCGGCGCCGAGAGCGGTGCTGGTCGCCTCGAGGGCCTTGGCGCCCTTCGTCGTCAGGGAGATCGTGCCTCCCGTCGCGAACCTCACGGTGCCGGCGTTGTTGAGGCGCACGCCCACCGATCCGGCGGTCTGGCCGGTCGCGGCCGTGTTGTCGACGGTGAGGCCGGAGACGTCGAAGGCGCCGCTGGTGCCGTCGAGCTCGAGGCCCGGCTGCGTGCCGGCGGTGCCGGTGTCGACGATCCGGACGTCGATGATCGACCCGTTCGTGTCGCCCACGCCGCCGGCGATGCCGCCGCCGGCACCCGAGGGATCGATCGTCAGGCCGCGCACGGTGTTGCCGCTGGCGAGCGTGACGACGTCCGCGTCCGACCTGGTGAGCACCGGCCGAGCACCGGGGACGCCGGTCCACAGGGTGTCGGATCCGACCTGGAGGTCTGCTGCCTCGCCGATCAGGGCCTGGCCGGTCCGGAGGTCGACGCCGGTGCCGTAGCCCGTGGTCGTGCCGTCCCCGGCGAAGACGAAGATCGTGCTGCCGGCGCCCGAAGCGGTCTGCGCCTGGGCCAGGGTGTCGAACGGCGCGTCCGAGGTGCCGGCGTTGCCGGTCGCGTTGTTCGAGACGTACCAGACGCACCCGGTGAGCGCGATCGTCACCCGGCCGGTGTCGGTGGCGGCCGTGGGGGTCGCCTGGTCGGTGACGGTGTAGTCGAAGTAGTCGGAGGTGTCCGTGCAGCTCGTGCTCGCGGCCGGCGTGTAGGTGAAGTCGCCGTCGGCCTGGAGCACCACGCTCCCGCCGTCGTTCGTGGCGAACGACCCGGCGACCACGGCGAGCGGGCCGGGACCGTCCACGTCGACGTCGCCTGCGAGCAGGTCGCCCGTGATCGTCTTGTGCGGGCGGGCGTTGGCCGGGGCACCGTCGGTCGGGTCGTCGACGACCAGGTCGGTGTTGCCGATCGCGCTGTTGGCACCGTTGAACGTCTCGTCGTCGGCGACCGGCGCGTCGTTCACGCAGGTGACCACCATCGACACGGTGGCCGTGGAGCCGCCGTTCAGCGTGTAGGTGAACGTGTCGTCGCCGGAGGCCCCCGGGTCGTTGCAGTAGTTCGCCGCCGGCGCGTAGGTCAGGCCCGTCCCGAGCCCCGTGATCACCACGGTGCCGTTGGCCGGCTGGGTGACCGACGCGATGCTCTTGGCGCCCGCGTCGACGTCGGTGTCGTTGGCGAGCACGTCGACCGCGGAGGCCGTCGCGTCCTCCGTGACCGTCGCCGTGTCAGCGACCCCGACCGGGGCGTCGTCGACGGCCGTCACGTGGACGCCGATGGTGCCCCAGGCGGGCCCAGCGGGCGTGTTGACGGTGAAGTTGACCGTGCGTCCGAGCACGGAGGGGTTGTCGGAGCTGTTCACGAAGGTGACCGCCCGCAGCGCCGCCACGTACTGCGCGGCCGTGCCCGAGCCGGTGAGGACCAGCGTGTGCGCCGTGCTCGTGCCCTCCGTGATCGCGTCGCCGAGGTCGTTGTCGGTCCAGCCGAGCGCGTCGTTCGCCTCGGCGTTGCCGGTGATGCCGACCAGGGCACCGGTGATCGTGACGACGTCCGGGTTCGTGATCGTGAGGGCGGTGTCGATCGGCGTGGGCGCGCCGTTCTCGGTGTACGACGTGGGCCCGGCCGACGTCGTCAGCGTCGGCGGGTCGTCGACGCAGGTCACCGTGACCGACACGGTCGCCGTCGAGCCGCCGTTGAGCGTGTAGGTGAACGTGTCGTCCGGGGTGGCACCCGGGTCGTTGCAGTAGTTCGCATCCGGACGGTAGGTCAGGCCCGTGCCACCACCGGTGATCACCACCGCACCATCGGCCGGCTGGGTCACCGACGCGATCGAGATCGGTCCGCCGTCCACGTCGGTGTCGTTCGCGAGCACCGGCACCGCGGTCGCCGGGTCGTCCTCGGTGATCGTGGCGGAGTCGTCGACCGCGACCGGCAGGTCGTCGACGCAGGTCACCTTCACCGACACGGTCGCCGTCGAGCCACCGTTGAGGGTGTAGGTGAACGTGTCGTCCGGTGCGGCACCCGGGTCGTTGCAGTAGTTCGCGGCGGGCGCGTAGGTCAGGCCGGTGCCACCACCGGTGATCACCACCGTGCCGTTGGCCGGCTGGGTCACCGACGCGACCGTCTTCGGGCCGCCGTCGGTGTCGGTGTCGTTGGCCAGGACGCCGACCGCGGTCGCCGCGGCGTCCTCGGTGACCGTGGCGGAGTCGTCGACCGCCGTCGGCGGGGCGTCGCAGGCGACGGTCACGGTGACGGTGCCGGTGGACCCGCCGTTGAGGGTGTAGGTGAACGTGTCCTCGGGTGCGGGGTCGGGGTCGTTGCAGTAGCCGGCGTCGGGGGCGTAGGTCACGCCGGTGCCGCCGCCGGTGATCACCACGTGGCCGTGGCCGGCCTGGGTGACCGACTCGACCAGCTTGGAGCCGGCATCGATGTCGGTGTCGTTCGCGCGCACGTCGATCGCGTTCGCACCCGAGCCCTGGACCACGGTCGCGGTGTCGTCCACGGCCACCGGGGCGTCGTCGACGCAGGTCACGGTCACGGTCACCGTCGCGGTGGAGCCGCCGTTGAGGGTGTAGGTGAACGAGTCGAGCAGCAGGCCCGGGGGGTTGTTGCAGTAGTTCGCGTCCGGCCGGTACGTCAGGCCCGACCCATCAGCAGCCACCGCCACCGTCCCGTGGGCCGGCACGGTCACCGGACCGATCGTCATCGGGCCGCCGTCGATGTCGGTGTCGTCGGCCAGCACGTCGATCGCGGTCGCCGCCGCGTCCTCCGTCACGGTCGTCGTGTCGTCGACCGCCACCGGGGCGTCGTCCACGCAGGTGACCGTCACCGACACCGAGCCGGTCGAGCCACCGTTGAGCGTGTAGGTGAACGAGTCGTCCGGGGCCGCGCCCGGGTCGTTGCAGTAGTTCGCGACGGGTGCGTAGGTCAGGCCGGTGCCACCACCGGTGATCACCACGGTCCCGTGCGCGGGCTGGGTCACCGACGCGATGGAGATCGGACCGGCATCGACGTCCGTGTCGTTCGCAAGCACCGCGACCGCGGTCGCCGCGGCGTCCTCGGTCACCGTCGCGGAGTCGGCGACGGCGGACGGCGGGTCGTCGACGCACGTCACCGTCACCGACACCGTGGCGCTCGAACCGCCGTTGAGGGTGTAGGTGAACGTGTCGGGCACGAGTCCGGACGGGCTGCAGTAGTTCGCGGCCGGGGCGTAGGTCAGGCCGGTGCCCCCTCCGGTGATCACCACCGCGCCGTGAGACGGCTGGGTCACCGACGCGACCAGCTTGGGACCACCGTCGGTGTCGGTGTCGTTGGCCAGGACGCCGACCGCGGTCGCCGCGGCGTCCTCGGTGACCGTGGCGGAGTCGTCGACCGCCGTCGGCGGCGCGTCGCAGTCCACCGTCATGCGCACGGTGCCGACGGAGCCGCCGTTGAGCGTGTAGGTGAACGTGTCCTCGGGGAGCCCGGGGTTGTTGCAGTAGGCGGCGGCGGGCTCGTAGGTCAGTCCGGTGCCGCCACCGGTGATCACCACGGTGCCGTGGCCGGGCTGGGTCACGGAGTCGATCGTCATCGATCCGGCGTCGACGTCCGTGTCGTTGGCCAGCACCGCGACCGCGGTCGCGGCGGCGCCCTGCAGCACGGTCGAGGTGTCGTCCACGGCCACCGGGGCGTCGTCGACGCAGGTCACAGTGACCGACACCGTGGCGGTGGAGCCGCCGTTGAGCGTGTACGTGAACGTGTCGTCAGCGCCAGCGCCCGGGTCGTTGCAGTAGTTCGCGTCGGGCCGGTACGTCAGGCCCGTGCCACCACCGGTGACCGCGACGGTGCCGTGCGCCGGCTGGGTCACCGACGCCACCGTCATCGGACCCGCGTCGACGTCGGTGTCGTTGACCCGTACGTCGATCGCGGTCGCCGCGTCGTCCTCGGTCACCGTCGCCGTGTCGTCGACCGCCACCGGGGCGTCGTCGACGCAGGTCACAGTGACCGACACCGTGGCGGTGGAGCCGCCGTTGAGCGTGTACGTGAACGTGTCGTCAGCGCCAGCGCCCGGGTCGTTGCAGTAGTTCGCGTCGGGCCGGTACGTCAGGCCCGTGCCACCACCGGTGACCGCGACGGTGCCGTGCGCCGGCTGGGTCACCGACGCCACCGTCATCGGACCCGCGTCGACGTCGGTGTCGTTGACCCGTACGTCGATCGCGGTCGCCGCGTCGTCCTCGGTCACCGTCGCCGTGTCGTCGACCGCCACCGGGGCGTCGTCGACGCAGGTCACGGTGACCGACACCGTGGCGGTGGAGCCGCCGTTGAGCGTGTACGTGAACGTGTCGTCAGCGGCCGCGCCCGGGGCGTTGCAGTAGTTCGCGTCGGGCCGGTACGTCAGGCCCGCGCCGCCACCGGTGACCGCGACGGTGCCGTGCGCCGGCTGCGTCACCGACGCCACCGTCATCGGACCCGCGTCGACGTCGGTGTCGTTGACCAGCACGTCGACCGCGGTCGCGGGGTCGTCCTCGGTGACGGTGGCGGAGTCGTCGACCGCCGTCGGAGCATCGTCCTGGCAGGTGACGATCACCGACACCGTGGCGGTGGAGCCGCCGTCGAGCGTGTAGGTGAACGTGTCCACCGGAGCGGGATCGGGGTCGTTGCAGTAGTTAGCGTCGGGCCGGTAGGTCAGGCCCGTGCCACCACCGGTGATCGCCACGGTCCCGTGACCGGGCTGGGTCACCGAACCGATGGTGATCGGGTCGGCGTCGGCGTCGGTGTCGTTGGCGAGGACCGGCACCGCAGTCGGCCCCGCGTCCTCGGCGAGCACGGTCGAGTCGTCGACGGCGACAGCCGGGTCCGGGGTGCAGGTGATGTCGATGACGACCTGTCCGCGAGCACTGCCGCCGTGGCCGTCCTCGACGGTGTAGCCGAAGCCGCCCACGCCCGGCCCGCAGACGTCGGCTGCGGGAGTGAACGTGATCGTGCCACCGGCCAGCGCGACGGAGCCCTGCGCAGCGCCGGACACATCTGTCAGCGAGAGCGTGTCCCCATCGGCGTCCGTGTCGTTGGCGACGAGGCCGGCGGCCGCTACCACCAGGGCCGTGTCCTCGACGGTCGCCAGCCGGTCGTCGACCGCCACCGGAGCGGCGTTCTCGAAGACGTCACCGACTCGGATCGCCAGCACCTGCTCGACGTCCGCGCCCGCGTCGTCGACCGCGCGGACTCGGATCGAGAGGTCCGGATCGGCCTCGAAGTCGAACGGCGCGGCGCTGAGCAGCCGGTCATCGTCGATGGTGAAGGAGCCGTTGTCCCCGTCGCCGGCGCCACCCACGAGCGTGAAGGTGTGGTGGTCGCCCCGGTCGCGGTCGGTGGCCTCGACGACACCCACCTCCGTGCCGGCCGGCTGGTTCTCGTCGACAGTGCCGGGTGAGAGGGTGACCGCGGTCGGCGCGTGGTTCTGGGTGACGCGCTCACAGTTGCGGGCCACGTCGTCGTCGGTGTCGGCGGCGGCCGTGTCGCGGCCGCCCGGGCCGCAGTCGAGCGCGTCGTGGAAGCGCTCGGCGTCCAGGCCGAGCAGGTCGTCGTCACCGGCGCCTCCGGCGAGGGTGTCGTCCCCCACACCACCGGTGAGCTCGTCGTTGCCGGCCTGGCCGCGCAGCACGTCGTCGCCCGCCTCGCCGTCCAACGAGTCGTTGCCGGCTCCGCCCACGAGCACGTCGTCGCCCGGCCCGCCGAGCAGCACGTCGGCGCCGCCGCGGCCGACCAGTCGGTCGTTCCCGCCTCGTCCGCAGATGACGTCGTCGCCGGGGCCGCCGACGAGATCGTCGTCGCCCGGCGTACCCACGATCGTGCAGGCGTCAGCGCGAGGCTGCGGCGCCGCAACGGCGGGGGTCGGCAGCACCGGCCCCAGGCTGGCCACCAGGACGGCGACGACGAACATCGACCATGCCCGGCGGCCTGACGGCGCGACCGGAACGCGCAACGACAACGCCCTGCTCCTCACTACAGCTGCGCGTTCGCCACCCGAGTTGCGGTGCGCTTCTCCACCCGAGGGACCAACGTCCCATCAAGAAGGGACCGTCCGCAGGCGATTCGGAGGAATTTCGTCTCTAGTTAATCCAGGGGAAGGAGCGCCGTGAGGTCGGCCCGCTCGCCGGAGGCCCGGACCCGGCCGTCGCGCTCGGCGTCGGTCCAGGCCAGGGCGCCGGTGGCGAGCTCGATCCAGGTCCGGGCGTCCATCTCGACGACGGCGGGCGGGGTGCCCCGCGTGTGGCGGACGCCGGGGATCACCTGCACGGCGGCGTACGGCGGGACCCGCACCTCGACCGACCGGCCCGGTGCCCGCTCCTCGAGCACCGCCAGGAAGTGCTTGGTCAGCAGCCGGAGGTCGGCCCGGTCGGAGTCGCCCTCGGCGCACACGCGGCCCAGGGCCGCGGCGACGTCGGCGGGGTCGGCCGGACGGAGACGGGCGGGCATCAGTGGTCGCCCCCGCCGGCGTCCTCGCCGGCGTCCTCGCCGGCGCGCTCGCCGGGCGGCTCCGCAGCGAGCTCGGGGATGGGCTGGATCAGCTGGTAGACCGAGTAGGTCGAGCGGTCGCCGTCGGCCTCGCGGGTGCGCTGTCGCCAGCGCTCGACGACCTCGCTCATCTCCTCGAGCATCTCCTTCGCCTCCTCGGAGGTCAGCCGGAGAGCCCACTCGGAGACGCTCTTCTCCCGGCCCCGCTCGGGCTCGATGGCGAGGGCCCGGTCGACCAGGTGGTGCCCCCAGGCGACCGCGCTGCGCTGGAAGACGGCGTACGCCGCCTTGCCGCCGGGCTGATCGAGCATCTCGCGGGTGCGGAAGCTGACGCCCTCGGGGTCCACGAGCCGCCAGACCCGGTCGCGCTTGTCCCGCGCCTCGTCGGGCGCCTCCTCGACCAGCCCGTACTTCGCGAGCTGGCGCAGGTGGAAGCTGGCCTGGTTGGCCGGTACGTCGATGAGCCGGGCGATGTCCGCCGCCCGCAGGGAGCCGGCCGCGAACAGCTCGGACAGGATCCGGTTGCGGGTCGGGTGGGCGATCGCGCGCAGCACGCGCGGGTCGTCGTACATCGCCATGCCCGCAGTCTACGCAGAATCCGCACGAACTATTGCGCAACATATATTGCGCACCTATTGTTGCGCATATGCCGTCCTACCGAACCCTGGCCCGCAACCACGACTTCACGGCATTGTGGGTCGGGCAGACGATCTCCGAGCTCGGCTCCCGGGTGAGCAGCTTCGCGATGCCGCTGGTGGCCTACGCGATGACGCACTCGGCGTTCTGGGCCGCGACCGCGGAGGCGGCGTACCTGCTCGGCATGGTCGCGATGCTGCTGCCGGGCGGCGTGCTCGCCGACCGGTGCCACCGGCGCCGGCTGATGCGCCTCTCGCACGGAGCCGGGGCCGTCCTGTACGCCTCGCTGGTCGTCGCCGGGCTGCTCGGCGCGCTCACACTGCCGCACCTGCTCGTGGTGGCGCTCGCCACCGGCCTCGCCGCGGGGCTGTTCCTGCCGGCCGAGACCGCGGCGATCCGCACCGTGGTCGCGGCCGAGGAGCTGCCGACGGCCCTGAGCCAGCAGCAGGCGCGTCAGCACGTCGCCTCGCTCACCGGCGCTCCGCTCGGCGGACTGCTGGTCGCGCTCACGCGCTGGGCGCCGTTCCTCTTCGACGCCGTCAGCTACCTGGCCGGATGGGTGCTGCTCGGACGGATCCGCACCGACCTGTCGGCGCCGCCGGCGACCGGCGCGCGGCGACCGCTGCGCGACCTGGCGGACGGGCTGCGGTTCGTCTGGTCCCGGCGGTTCTTCCGGGTGCTGCTCGTCTGGTCGCCACTGGTCAACCTCACGATCAACGCGCTGTTCTTCGTCGCACTGCTGCGCCTGGTCGAGGCCGGCTTCCCGTCGGTGCAGATCGGCCTCGTCGAGGCGACCATCGGTGTCTTCGGCATCCTCGGCGCCCTGGCGGCGCCGTGGCTGATCGACCGGCTCGCGACCGGGACGCTCACGGTGCTGATCGCCTGGAGCTTCGTGCCGCTCTCGGTCCCCCTGGCCCTGTGGAACCACCCGGTGGCCATGGCCGGGGCGGCGTCCGTCGGCCTGTTCCTCAACCCGGCCGGCAACGCCGGGATGGGCTCCTACCGGATCGCGGTCACCCCACCGGACCTGGTCGGACGCGTGCAGTCGACGATGCAGTTCACCTCGATGCTCTCGATGCCGCTCGCACCCGCCCTCGCGGGGGCGCTGCTCGCCGCCGTCGGCGGTCGGGACGCGGTGTTGGCGCTGACGGCCCTCACCGCGCTGGTCGCGCTGATCCCCACGCTGTCGCGGTCGGTGCGCTCGGTGCCCCGACCGGCCGAGTGGGAGCGACACGTCGCCCCGGCGGAGATGGCGCCCGCCGCCTGATGGTCACGGCGGCGTGGTGGCGCGGGCGAACCGCCCGGCGGCGGAGGTCAGCGCCTCGCGAAGCTCCTCGGGCCCGTCCACGGCGAACTCCGCGTCGATGCGGGCGAGCACCATCAACGGCCAGTCGAGGGTGTCGGTGAGCATCACCATCCGGCAGGCGGACGGTCCGTCGGGCTCGACGGTGGCCCAGCGTCCGACGTGCTCCTCGATGCTCGCGGCGTCGGCCTCGAACCGCACCCGCACCTCGTAGCGCTGGGCCATCGACCGGATGCCGGCTCGGACGAACGTCGGCGCGTCCAGCGCCGGCAGCGTCCGGGGCCGGAACCGCTGGCCCGACGCGCGCGGCGCGGTGACCCGGTCGACCCGGAAGGAGCGCCAGTCGTCGCGGTCACGGTCGAAGGCGACGAGGTACCACCGGCGGCCGAGGCACACGAGGCGGTAGGGCTCGACCCGGCGCTCGCTCGATGCCCCGTCGCGGGCCGTGTAGGCGAACGAGATCGGCTCGTCGTCGCGACAGGCCTGGGCAAGCGTCGTGAGCACGCCCGCGTCGAGGGCGGGCCCGCCGGCCCACGGCACCCCGTCGGTCTGTGAGTGCACGGCGTCCATCCGGCGGCGCAGCCGCGGGGGCATCACACCGATCACCTTGGTGAGGGCCTGGATCGCCGTCTCCTCCATGCCGCTGACCGCGCCGGACGCCGCGGTGCGCAGGGCGACCGCGATCGTCACGGCCTCCTCGTCCTCGAGCAGCAACGGCGGCAGCTGTCCGCCGGCGCGCAGCTGGTAGCCACCAGCCACCCCGCGTACGGCGTCCACGGCGTAGCCGAGCTCGCGCAGCCGGTCGATGTCGCGGCGCAACGTGCGCGGGCTGACCTCGAGCCGCTGGGACAGCTCGCCGCCGGGCCAGTAGCGGTGGGTCTGCAGCAGCGAGAGGAGCCGGAGCATCCGGGCGCTCGTGTTCACGTGATCGAGACTAGATCCGAAAGCGGTCAGGATCTGACCGCTTGCCTTCCTAGCGTCTCCCCATGACGACCCGCACCCTTCGGCTCGTGTCCCCGACCCGGGACCGCATCTCCCTGCGCTTCGCCACCGAGGGCGATGCCGCCGCCGCCACCGAGCGCGCCCAGCACCTGCCCGGCGCGAGCGCCGAGCTGGCCGGCCGCCAGCTGACGATCCTGGTCCCGGACGGCCGGGACCTGGTGACGTCGTACGTCACCGACCTCGCGTGGGCCGGCGTGCTCGCCGAACGGCTGGAGGTCGTGGGCGCCTGACCTCGGCCACTAGGCCCGGCGCCGGGCCCGGAGCACCGCGTCGCGCACCTCGTGGTCGACGCCGTCGCGGGTCTCGCGGCGGGGCCGGGCCTCGACGCGCACGTCGAAGAGCTCGGGGTCGAGCGCGGGCGCCAGCTCCTCGGCGGTGAACAGCACGCCGGGCATCGACCACCGCAGGCCCGTGTGCGCATCGTCGGGGTGGTGGCCGACGACGAGCAGCGTGCCGCCCGGCGCGACGGCTCTCGCCATCTGGCGGGTGGCCTCGAGCATGCCGTCGTCGAGCAGGTGCAGGAAGTGCGAGGTGACGAGGTCCCACTGCTCCCCCTCGGCGGTCCAGGTGCGCAGGTCGGCCTGGCGCCACTCGATCCGGTCCGCGACGCCCCGCTCGGCCGCATGGGCGGCGGCCCGGGCCAGCCCGGCGTCGGAGAAGTCGATGCCGGTGACCTGCCAGCCGTGCTCGGCCAGCCAGATCGCGTCACCGCCTTCACCACAGCCCAGGTCCACGGCCCGGCCGGGCGTCAGGTCGGGCGCCAGGTCGGCCACCTCGGCCGCGAGCACGGCGTTGGGGCGGCCGCTCCAGATGCGGCCGGGCCCGGCGTAGCGCTCGTCCCAGGACGGCTGCTCGAACATCTCGGGGGTGATCTCGTGAGTCATGCTCCGAGCATCCGGGCCGGTGGGCGGATCGACAACTCCCGTTGCCGTTCCGGCAAACCGGCCCGCGCACACTGGTCCGTGCACACTGGGGACATGACCGACGAGGCCATCCAGGTCGGCCCGCGGCTCCGGGCCCTGCGCCAGCAGCGCGGCGCCACGCTGCGCGACCTCGCGGAGGAGACTGGCATCTCGGTCAGCACCCTCTCCCGCCTGGAGTCCGGCCAGCGGCGTCCGACGCTCGAGCAGCTGCTGCCCCTGGCACGCGCCCACCGGGTCTCCCTCGACGAGCTCGTCGACGCCCCCGCGACCGGCGACCCGCGGGTGCAGCTGCGCGCCGTACGCCGGCACGGCCGGACGTTCCTGCCGCTCACCCGGCGCCCGGGCGGCCTCCAGGCCTACAAGATGGTGATGCCGCCGGAGCCGGACGCCGTCACGGACCTGCGCACCCACGAGGGCTACGAGTGGCTCTACGTGCTCTCGGGCCAGCTGCGGCTGCTGCTCGGCGACCGCGACCTGACGCTCGGCCCCGGCGAGGTGGTCGAGTTCGACACCCGCACGCCGCACTGGCTCGGCAACCCCGGCCCGCACCCGACCGAGGCGCTCGCGCTGTTCGGGCCGCAGGGCGAGCGGATGCACGTGCGCTGAGCGATCTCGGACGGTGGTGTCGATCCGGACGCCGGCCGTTCGTGGAGAGGGTGACGGAGCGGAACGGACCGCTCCCCCACCCAGGAGCTCACCATGACCACGATCACCACCACCGCCACCCGCCCCAGCACCCGCCCGAACCCCCGCGCCGCTGGCGCCCGCGTCTCTTGGCACGCCGGCGTCGCGACCACCGTCGTCGCCGCCGGCGTCGTCACCGCCCTCGCCGCGACCCTCGACGCCGCCGGTGCACCGCTCGGCGTCGGCGGCGAGCCGATCCCCCTGTACGCCTTCGCCCAGCTGGTGGCGATCGGCGGCGTGATCGGCATCGTGCTGGCCCGCCACCTGGGGCGCACGACGTTCCTGCGCACGGCGGTCGTGCTCACCGCACTGTCCTGCGTGCCGTCGGTCGCGCTCGGCACGGCGGCCGGCGACAAGGCCGGACTGGTGCTCACCCACCTGGTCGCCGCGGCGATCGTCGTGCCGCGTTTGGCGCCGCGCCGTTAGGCGATCGCGCCCAGGATCCTCAGCGTGCGCGCCCAGGCCGCCGAGTCGGGGTCGATCACCGCGAAGTGGTCGCCGTCGACCTCGACCAGGTCGGCCGTCGCGCCCGCGGCGTGCGCGGCGGTGACGTACGCGCGCGACTGGCTGATCGGCACGATGTCGTCCGTCCGGCCGTGCACGCACCAGACCGGGACGTCGAGCGGCACCTGACGGATCGGGTCGACGCCGGCGTCCGCGGGTCCGGGCGGGTGACCGAGGAACGCCTCGACCGCGCCGCCACCCAGACCGAGCTCGTACGCCGCTCGCAGGTCGAGCACCCCCGCCTGCGAGACGACGTGCGTGAAGCCGCCACCCGCGGCGGCCCAGGTCACCAGGTGCCCGCCGGCCGAGTGCCCGATGCCCACCACGGGGCCCACCACGGGGCCGGCCACGCCGGGGCGCGCGTCGATCGCGGCCCGGACGTCGGCGAGCGTGTCGGCGGCACCGGTCCCCCGCCGGTACTCGATCGCCCACACCGCCCAGCCGGCCGCGGCCAGGCTCGGCACCAGCGGACGGGCGTACTCGATGCCGTACTCCGGCTTCCAGAAGCCGCCGTGCACGACGACCGCGATCCCCCGCGGGGTGCCGGGGGGCATCGTCAGCTCGCCGTACTGCGCTGGGTCGTCGCCGTAGGTGACCCGCCGGGCCGTCGGGTTCACCGGGTTCGTCGGGTTCACCGGGCGCTCGCCGTCCGCGTCGCAGCCCGCGAGGGCGGCGAGCAGGGGGAGGGCGAGGACGGTCCGGCGCTGCACCCGAGGCGTTCGGAGCGAACGGCTCGGCGGACTGCTCCCTGGCCCCAGGGGTCACACCGGACGGGCGATCCCTGCACTTCTCGGGTGAAGTTTCGGCCGAACAGTGATGGTTTCCCCGGGTACCCGGGGAAACCGGCGCAGCCGAGGCCCACGCGATCAGGCCAGCGCGGCCGGCAGCGTCGCGGTCCAGGCGGTGCGCAGCTCGTCGAGCGGGACCTCGAACTGGCCCTCGACCACGAGCGCGTCGCCACCCGTGATGCCGATCGCCGCGATCGGCACGCCATACCGGCCCACCAGCTCGACCAGCCGCTCGGCGTCCCCATCGGGAACGGTGACGACCACCCGGCCGGCGGACTCGCTGAACAGCGCGACGAACGGGTCGCCCGGGACCTCGACGGAGACGCCGATGCCGTGGCGCAGCGCGCCCTCGGCCAGCGCCTGCGCCAATCCGCCGTCGGAGAGGTCGTGCGCGGAGGTGACCAAGCCGACCGCCTCACGCAGCAGCTCGGCCAGGGTCCGCTCGCCCGCCAGGTCGACCTGCGGCGGCAGCCCGCCGAGGTGCCCGTGGACGACGTGCGCCCACTCCGAGCCGGACAGCTCCTCGCGGGTCTCGCCGAGCAGGAACACCCGCTCCCCGCCGGCCGACCAGGCCGACGGCGTACGCCGGGTGACGTCGTCGATCACGCCGAGCACCGCGACCACCGGCGTCGGGAGGATCGCGGTCTCGCCGGTCTGGTTGTAGAGGCTGACGTTGCCGCCGGTGACCGGGACGCCCAGCTCGAGGCAGCCGTCCTTGAGGCCGCGGCACGCCTCGGCGAACTGCCACATCACCGCGGGGTCCTCGGGCGAGCCGAAGTTGAGGCAGTCGGAGATCGCCAGCGGGGTCGCACCACCGGTGGCGACGTTGCGGTAGGCCTCGGCGAGCGCGAGCTGCGCGCCGGAGTAGGGGTCCAGCTTGGCGTAGCGCCCGTTGGCGTCGGTCGCGATCGCGACTCCGAGGTTGGTCTCCTCGTCGACGCGGATCATGCCGCTGTCGCTGGGCTGCGCCAGCACGGTGTTGCCGCGCACGTAGCGGTCGTACTGGTCGGTGATCCACGACTTGTCGCAGAGGTTGGGGCTCGCGACCAGGGTCAGCAGCGTCGAGCGCAGCTCGTCCCCGGAGGCGGGGCGCGGCAGCGACTCCGCCGCGTCGGCCTGCAGCTCGTCCTGCCAGGACGGCCGCTCGAAGGGGCGGTGGTACGTCGGGCCGTCGTGCGCGACCGACCGCGGCGGCACGTCGACCACGCGCTCGCCGTGCCAGTCGATCTGCAACCGGCCGGTGTCGGTGACCTCGCCGACGACGACCGCCTCGACGTCCCACTTCGCGCAGATCGCGAGGAACGCGGCGACGTCGTCGGGCTCGACGACGGCCATCATCCGCTCCTGCGACTCGCTCATCAGGATCTCCTCGGGGGCGAGCGAGGAGTCACGCAGCGGCACCCGGTCGAGCTCGACGTGCATGCCGCCGTCACCGGCGCTGGCCAGCTCGGAGGTCGCGCAGGAGAGCCCGGCACCGCCGAGGTCCTGGATGCCGGCCACCAGGCCCGCGGCGAAGATCTCGAGCGTGCACTCGATGAGGAGCTTCTCCATGAACGGGTCGCCGACCTGCACGCTGGGCCGCTTGGCCGGGCCGTCGGCGTCGAACGTCTCGGACGCGAGCACGCTGACGCCGCCGATGCCGTCGCCGCCGGTGCGGGCGCCGTACAGGATCACCTGGTTGCCGACGCCGCTGGCCTTGGCGAGGTGGAGGTCCTCGTGGCGCAGCACGCCGACGCAGAGCGCGTTGACGAGCGGGTTGCCGAGGTAGGTCTCGTCGAAGACGGCCTCGCCACCGATGTTGGGCAGGCCCAGGCAGTTGCCGTAGCCACCGACCCCGGCGACGATCCCGGGCAGCACCCGGTGGGTGTCGTCGGCGTCGAGCGGACCGAACCGCAGCGGGTCCATCACCGCGACCGGGCGGGCACCCATCGCGAGGATGTCGCGGACGATGCCGCCGACGCCGGTCGCGGCACCCTGGTAGGGCTCGACGTACGACGGGTGGTTGTGCGACTCGATCTTGAACGTGACCGCGTAGCCCTGACCGATGTCGAGCACGCCGGCGTTCTCGCCGATGCCCGCGAGCATCTTGCCGGCGGCGGTCTCCTGGGGGATGTCGGAGAACTGCTTCAGGTGGACCTTGGAGCTCTTGTAGGAGCAGTGCTCGCTCCACATCACGGAGTACATCGCGAGCTCGGAGCTGGTCGGCCGGCGCCCGAGGATCTCGCGGATCCGGGCGTACTCATCGGCCTTGAGGCCGAGGTCGGCCCACGGCTGGTCGTGGTGGGGGTCCTCGGCGGCAACTGCGACGGTGTCGAGCACGGGCGTCAATCTACCGGCGATCGCGACCGTGCCCTGCGCCGGTCGTCGCGGCTGGACGCCGGGCCGCCGCGAAGCGGACCCGGACCCCCTACTTCAGCAGCCCGTCCGCGACCACGGCGAGCATCGGCCGGACGGCGGCGGGTTCGAGGTCGCCCTGGTCGGCCACCGAGGCGATGCCGCCGACCAGGCGCGCGACCTCGAGCGAGGTCACGTCCTCGCGGATGGCGTCCTGCTCGCGCAGCCGGTCGAGCACGCGGTCGCCGGCCGAGCGCAGCACCTCGCACTTGCTGCGGATCGGCGAGGCCTCGTCGCCCATCGCGCAGGTGATCTTGGCCGGTCCGCCCTTGTGGAGGCTGATCAGCTTCACGTACTCCTCGAACCAGGTGAGCAGGAGCACCCGCGGTCCGCCCTCGGTCGTCAGCGCCTTGTCAGTGGTGTCGTTCACCCGGTCGACCCAGGACTGCATGATCGCGTCGAGCAGGTTCTCCCGCTTCGGGAAGTGCCGGTAGAGCGTGCCCGGGCCGACGCCGGCCCGCTTGGCGACCTCGTCGAGCGAGGCGTCGTACCCCTGCTCGCGGAAGACCTCGCGCGCGACCTCGACGATCCGGTCGTAGTTGCGCCTGGCATCGGCACGCACGGGAATCTCACCTCATTCTCGACAGACCTGCACAAAAAGGGACTTGCTAAACGGAGACTGCCTCCGTATGGTTTACCACGAAGCGGAGTCATCCTCCGGATCTACTGTACCTCGGCCCGCCGGGCCAGAACAGGACCTCATCACATGTCCCGTGACACTCTCCCCACCGACCTCCCGCAGAACGCGGGCAGGGCGGCTACCGGCATCGCGATCGTGTTGGTCGCCCAGCTCATGCTCGTCCTCGACGCGACCGTCGTGAACGTCGCGCTCCCTCGCATCGACGCCGACCTGGACTTCGGCCCGGCGTCGCTGTCGTGGATCCTCAACGCCTACACGCTCGCCTTCGGCGGACTGCTGCTCCTCGGCGGCCGCCTCGGTGACGTCTTCGGCCGGCTCAAGGTCTTCGAGGCCGGCCTCGCCGTCTTCACCCTCGGCTCGGCCCTCGGCGGCCTGGCCCAGTCCCCCGGCCAGCTGGTGGCCGCCCGCACCCTCCAGGGCGTCGGCGCGGCGCTGGCCGCCCCCGGCGTGCTCGCCCTGCTCACCACCAGCGCCCCCGACGAGGCCGCCCGCAACCGGGCGTTCGCCCTGTTCGGCGCGGTGTCCTCCGGTGGCGCGTCGATCGGCCTGCTGCTCGGTGGGTTCCTGACCGACGTCGGGTCGTGGCGCTGGACGCTGTTCATCAACGTGCCGATCGGCATCGCGGTGCTCATCCTCGCCCCGCGGTACGTCGACGAGACCGCCCGCCGCCCGGGACGCTTCGACATCGTCGGCGCGCTGACCGCGACGTTCGGCGCCGTCTCCCTGGTCTGGGCGCTGATCGGCACCCCCGAGCACGGCTGGACCTCGGCCCGCACCCTCGGCGGGTTCGCGATCGGCCTGGCCCTGCTCGCCCTGCTGGCCCGCACCGAGGTGCGCCACCCGCACCCGATGGTGCAGCCGCACCTGGTCCGCAACCGCGCCCGGGTCGCCGCCCTCGCGGTGATGGCCCTGGTGATCGGCGCGAACCTGTCGATGTTCTTCCTGGTCGTGCAGTACGTCCAGGGCGTGCTCGGCTTCGGGCCGATGACGGCCGGCGCGGCGTTCCTGCCGTTCAGCCTCGGCATCTTCGCGGTGTCGCGGGTGACCCCGCAGCTGCTGCCGCGCCTCGGGGCGCGGACGATGATCCTCGCGGGCAGCGCCGCTCTCGCGATCGGCTACGCGTGGCTGAGCACGATCGGCACCACGGACACCTACTTCGCCGCGGTCTTCGGTCCGATGACGATCGCCGGCGTGGCGACCGGGTTCGTGTTCATGCCGATCACCGCGACGGTCCTCGGCGGGGTCGAGCCGGAGCACGCCGGGTCCGCCTCGGGCCTCCTGCAGACCACCCAGCAGCTGGGCAGCGCCGTGGGGGTGGCCGCGATCGTGTCGGTCTACGCCGCGGGCGCCGTGCCCGGTCAGTTCGTGCCCGGCCTGCAGGCGGCGTTCCTCACCTCCGCGACGTTCGCCGCCGCGGCGGTGGTGGTGGGCGCGGTCGGGCTGCCGTCGAGGTCGCCTCGACGGGTCGAGATCGCCGAGGAGGAGCTGGAGGCGGTGGCCGCCGAGGCCGCCTGATCCCCTCCCGGCTCACCGCAGGGCAAGCACGTACGACGGCTCAGCTGGCCTCCGCCAACGGCGGGGTCGGCTGGGCCGTCTCGTGCGTCCGGATCAGCACGGGGTGCTCGTCGTGGGCGGCGGCCTCCTCGAGCGAGGGCGCATGCACCGGGGTCCAGTGGGTGCCGTCCCACCACCAGTGGCCGTCGGCGCTCGCGAGCGGCACGCCGCCCTCGGTCGGGTCGGCGTGGAAGTGCGCGACCAGCCCCAGGGAGGGCTGGTTCGTCCAGGTGTCGTCCATGATCGTGTTCCCCCTCGAACGCTCGATCGGCACGTGCACGACCAGCCTGAGCCGATCGCCGGCGCTGCGTGTGCGGCTTGCGCGAACCTTGCGGCGCCGCGTTCGAATTACGGCTCTGTAGTTCCGGCGAACGCTGTGACTGGTGTGATTTGTGAGGTTATGGTGGCGTGGCCTCGACGGCAGGCACACCTACTTCCCCTGGAGTCCCGCCATGTCCCGCCCGTCCTCTCGGACCACTCGCGCCCTCCTGCACCGCGCGCTCGTCGCCGTCGTCGGCGGCGCGGTCGCCACGACCACGGTGGCGGCACTCAGCGTCGGTGGATCGGCCGACGCCGCCGGGCCCCGGCCCACCGCCTCGACCGCCGCCCGCACCGGGAACGTCGTCACGCCTGGTGACTTCACGGGCTACGGCTTCGACCAGTGCCACACCCCCGAGCAGTGGCAGATGGACCGGTGGCTGCAGAGCTCGCCGTTCCTCGCGGTCGGCATCTACATCTCCGGTGACTCCCGCGCCTGCCGCGACCAACCGAACCTGACCCCCGCCTGGGTCAGCACCCAGCTCGCCAACGGCTGGCGCCTGCTCCCGATCACCCTCGGCCCCCAGGCCTCCTGCCAGCCGCGCTTCCCGCGGTACGGCGACGACGAGACGATCGTGCCCCGGGCCGGCACCAACGGCACGTACTCCGCGGCCAAGAAGCAGGGCAACGAGGAGGCGATCAAGACCGCCGGTGTCGCCACCGAGCTCGGCATCGCTCCCGGCAGCACGCTCTGGTACGACCTCGAGGGCTTCGACCTGCGCAACACCGCCTGCCGCGAGTCGGCGCTGGCGTTCCTCAGCGGGTGGACCTGGCAGATCCGCAAGCTCGGCTACCTCTCGGGCGTCTACTCGAGCGCCGGCTCGGGCATCAAGATGCTCGACGATGCCCGCGTCAACCGGCCCGACAAGGTCGTGCTCCCCGACCAGATCTGGGTGGCCCGCTGGGACGGCGCGGCCAACACCTCCACGACGTACCTCCGCGAGGACGGCTGGCGCCCGCACGCCCGGATCAAGCAGTACCAGGGCGGGCACGACGAGACCTGGGGCGGCGTCACGATCAACATCGACCGCAACTTCCTCGACGTCGGCCGGGGCTCGGTGCCCGTGCCGGAGGCCCACTGCGGTGGGGTGAAGATCGCCTACGGGCTCTACCCGGTGATCCGGCCGCCGGCTCCGGGGGCGACGCCGCCCGCGACGAAGGTCAAGGCGCTGCAGTGCCTCCTGCAGGAGCAGGGCGTGTACGCCGGGAAGATCACCGGCAGCTACTCCCCCAGCACGATCCAGGCGGTCAACGCCTGGCAGACCCGCGCCGGGTTCGCGGTCTCGTCGACCTTCTGGCGCCGCAACTGGGTGTCGCTGCTGAGCGCCGGCGACCAGCCGGTGGTGAAGTTCGGCTCGGTCGGCCCGGCCGTGCGCCGTGTCCAGCGCGCGCTCAACGCCGTCGTGGACCGCGACGTCCCGATCAAGGCCACCGGCGTCTTCGACGCGCCCACCACCACGGCGCTGATGGCGTGGCAGAAGAAGGCGGGCCTCGAGGTCAGCGGCGTCGCCGGCACCCAGACCTGGACGGCGCTCGCCGCCGGCAAGCTGCGGCGCTGACCACCCTCAGGCGAACGCGCGCGCCGCGAGGCTGGTGAAGAACCCGAGCCCCTCGGTGCCGGGACCGGTGAGGTCCTCGACCGCGTGCTCCGGGTGCGGCATCAGGCCCACCACGTTGCCGCGCTCGTTGGTCACCCCGGCGATGTCGCGCAGGGAGCCGTTGGGATTGTCATCGAGGTAGCGCGCGACGACCCGGCCCTCCCCCTCGAGACGGTCGAGGGTCTCGGCGTCGGCGACGTACCCGCCCTCGCCGTTCTTGAGCGGCACGGTGATCTCCGCACCCGGGGCGTACGCCGAGGTCCACGGGGTGTCGGTGTTCTCGATGCGCAGCCGCTGGTCGCGGCACACGAACTTGCGGTGGTCGTTGCGGATCAGCGCACCCGGCAGCAGGTGGGACTCGCAGAGGATCTGGAAGCCGTTGCAGATGCCCAGCACCGGCATCCCCCGGCGGGCGGCCTCGACCACCTCGGCCATCACCGGCGAGAAGCGCGAGATCGCCCCGCAGCGCAGGTAGTCGCCGTACGAGAAGCCGCCGGGCAGGATCACCGCGTCGACGCCGCGCAGGTCGTGGTCGCCGTGCCAGAGGGCGACGGCCTCGTGGTCGGCGACCCGGACCGCGCGCTGGGCGTCGACGTCGTCGAGCGAGCCGGGGAAGGTGACGACCCCGACCTTCACGAGCCCGACCCCGCGACCGTCTCCACGGCGGCCGGCGTGGTCTCGACGGAGACCGTGAAGTCCTCGATCACCGGGTTGGACAGCAGCGTCTCGGCCATCTGCCGGACCTGCTCGAGCACCTCGTCGGTGAGCTCACCGGCGATCTCCAGCTCGAAACGCTTGCCCTGGCGGACATCGGTGACGCCGCTGAACCCCAGACGTGGCAGGGCGCCGAGGACGGCCTTGCCCTGGGGGTCGAGGATCTCGGGCTTGGGCATGACGTCGACGACTACGCGAGGCACGCGGCACAGTCTAGGGCGTCACCGCCGACGGTCCTGGGCGCCTGCGCCACACTGGACGCATGAGCATGCCCACCCCGATGCCGGGCGCTTCTCCCCTGAAGCTGGAGTTCCCCCAGTCCCTCGCCGTCTACGACGACTACGCCGCGGCCCAGAAGACCGTCGACTTCCTCTCCGACAACCACTTCCCGGTGCAGCACCTGATGATCGTCGGCACCGACCTCAAGCGGGTCGAGCGCATCACCGGACGTCTCACCACCGGCCGGGTCGCCCTCGGCGGGCTGCTCTCGGGCGTGTGGCTCGGGCTCTTCGTCGGGCTGATCTTCGCGATGTTCGTCAACGAGAACGCGTTCGCGATGATCGTCTCCACGATGCTGTTCGGCGCGGTCTTCGGGCTGATCTGGGCGCTGATCGGCTACGCCCTCACCCGCGGCCAGCGCGACTTCTCCTCCGTCACCCAGGTGGTGGCCACGAAGTACGAGGTGCTCGTCGAGCACAAGGTCGCCGCCCAGGCCCGCGAGCTGCTCGCCAAGCTCCCCGGCGCGCTGCCCAACCCGTTCGAGTGAGCAGTGAGCCGCGACGGAGGAGCGGCTCACGTGGCGAACGAAGGTCGAGTAGCGCCCGCGGCTGAGGAACGAAGCCGCGACGGCGCGTATCGAGACCCCCGCACCCGACAGCAGACCTCGAGTCGATCACGCGCGCGACGCCGTCGGTCGCCTCACCGGGTCTCGACACGCGGGTCGCGGCTTCGCAAGCTCAGCCGCGCCGCTTGCTCGACCACCATCAGCGGGCCCGCTCCGCGGTCCCGCTAGCTAGTGCAGCTCGCGCTTGAGGATCTTGCCGGTCGACGTCATCGGCAGCGAGGTGACGAACTCGACGTGGCGCGGGTACTTGTAGGCCGCCATCTGCTCCTTGCACCAGGCGATCAGGTCGGCCTCGGTGAGGTCCGCGCCCTCTTTGCGGATCACCACGGCCTTGATCTCCTCGCCGTGGCTCTCGTCGGGTACGCCGATGACCGCGGCCAGCGAGACCGCCGGGTGGGTGAGGAGCACCTCCTCGATCTCGCGGGGGTACACGTTGTAGCCGCCGCGGATGATCATGTCCTTGGAGCGGTCGACGATGTAGTACCAGCCGTCCTCGTCGCGGCGGGCCAGGTCGCCGGTGCGGAACCAGCCGTCCTGGATGACCTCGGAGGTGGCGTCGGGCCGGTCGTAGTAGCCCTTCATCACGTTGTGGCCCTTGATCGCGATCTCGCCGATCTGGTCGGCGCCCTCGACCTCCTGCCACCGCGGGTCGATCAGCTTCATCTCGACTCCCGGCACCGGCAACCCGATCGAGCCCGGACGTGCGGGCTGGCCGTACCGCGAGAAGCTCGCGACCGGGGACGTCTCCGAGAGGCCGTAGCCCTCCAGGATCGTGATGCCGAACCTCTTCTCGAACTCCTTGTGCACCTCGACCGGCAGCGCCGAGCCGCCGGCCACGGCGACCCGGAGGTTCTCGCGGAGCGCCGACACGTCGACGCCGTCCTCGAGCGCGCCGAGCAGTCCCCAGTACATCGTGGGGACGCCGGCGAAGAACGTGATCTTCTCCTTCAGCATCAGCTCGAGGGCGGCGTGCGCCTCGAAGCGGGGCAGCATCACCACGGTGCCGCCGTACGCGAACGCGCCGTTCTGGCACACGGTCTGGCCGAAGGAGTGGAAGAGCGGCAGCACACACAGGTAGCTGTCCGGCTTCGCGGGGTCCGCGCCGAACAGCGGCTCGCCGAGCAGGGCGTTGTCGCGCATGTTGCGGTGGCGCAGCTCGGCGCCCTTGGGCTGGCCGGTCGTGCCGGAGGTGTAGAGGATGACCGCGGTGTCGTCCTCGTCGGTGGCGACGGTCGCGAACTCGCCCGACAGGCCGCCCATCGCCTGGGCCATCGTCTCGACGCCCTCGAACGGCGAGGCGTCGCCGAGCCCGGCGGTGATCACGAAGAAGTGCTCGCAGCCCTCGGCCTCGCGGAACCCGGCGAGCCCGGCCTCGCCCATCGGCAGCTCCGGGGTGCCCTGGAAGCAGAAGTAGGCCTTCGCATCGGAGTCGGCCAGGTGGTAGGCGACCTCGCGGCCCTTGAGCAGCACGTTGAGCGGCACGACGGTCGCGCCGGCCTTGAGGATGCCGAAGTAGACGACGGTGAAGTACGGCAGGTTCGGGCACGTCAGCGCAACCTTGTCGCCCGGCTGGACGCCGCGGGAGACCAGCAGGTTCGCGACCATGTTGGCGAACGTGTTCACCTCGCCGTAGCTGAGGCGGGTGTCGCCGAGGACGATCGCGGTGCGGTCGGGGTAGGTCGCGGCGCCGTCCTCGAGCAGGGTCGCCAGGTTGTACGTCGTCATGGGCGTGGCCTCCATCACTGCGGGTGTGGCCCCAACCTACTCACGGGTCACCTGCGCTCCACCACGCCGGGTCCGATTCCCGCCAACGTGTCCTCGACGATGGGCTCCCTGGCCGACCAGACCGACCCGGAGTCGCCGTACTACGCGATGGTGGTGCCGGCCGACCAGGCCTCGAAGGCGGCGCTGAACAGCATCACGATCGGGCTGTCCAAGCAGCTCGCGGACACCGGGCTGGTCGCGACCTCGGTGTGCCCTGGCTTCGTCCGGACCGCCCTGACCCCGGCCCCGGCGGGCACCCCGAGCGGCCGGTTCGTCAGCATCGACGGGTTCGTTCCGTGGTGAGGAGTCCCGTGGAGAGCTCAGGCTCCGAGGAGGCGAGCCGCGCGGCGTAGGTCCGCCCGGACCGCTCGGGGCGCCATCCACCCCAGGACCCGCGCCGGCACGGCCGCGATGCCCCGGCCGGTCACCCGCATCGTGGCGACCACGTCGCAGCCGGTCGCCGTCTCGGTGAAGTCCAGGGTCAGCACCGCGGCGAAGCCGCGCCAGGTGCCGCGCTCGGACCAGCGCCGCGGGCGGTCCAGCTCGGTGGTCTCCATCAGCGGGCGCACCCGGGCCGTGGTGACGTCGACCCAGGTCTGGCCGACGCGCACCTCGCCGTCGACGTCCTCGACCCGGGCCAGGCTCGACTGCCACTGGGGCCGGTTGCCGGGGTCCGCGAGGTAGTCGAACGCGACCTCGCGGGACACCGGGAACACGACGGCGACCACGGGACTACCAGCGCTCGCCGGTGAGCAGCTCGAAGGCCTCGACGTACCTGCTGCGCGTGCGCTCGACGACCTCGGGCGGCAGCGGCGGCGGCGCCTCGCCCGAGGCGCGGTCCCAGCCGGACTCGGGCGAGAGTGCCCAGTTGCGCACGATCTGCTTGTCGTACGACGGCTGCGCGTGGCCGGGCGCCCACTCCGCGGCCGGCCAGAACCGGCTCGAGTCGGGGGTCAGCACCTCGTCCGCGAGGACCGTGGTGCCGTCCGGGCGGGCGCCGAACTCCAGCTTGGTGTCGGCCAGGATGATGCCCCGCTCCCGGGCGACCGTCTCGGCCCGCGCATAGACCCGCAGGGTCAGGTCCCGCAGCTCGGCGGCGCGCTCGGCCCCGACGGTGGCCGCGACCGCGTCGTACGACACGTTCTCGTCGTGCTCCCCCAGCTCGGCCTTCGTGGCCGGGGTGAAGATCGGCTCCGGGAGCCGGCTCCCGTCGACGAGGCCGGCGGGGAGCGCGATCCCGCAGACCGCACCGGAGGCCTGGTAGTCGAGCAGGCCCGACCCGGTGAGGTAGCCCCGCGCGACGCACTCCACCGGGTACATGTCGAGCCGCTGGCACACGACCGCCCGGCCCCGGACGGCGTCCGGGACCTCGGTCGAGAGCACGTGGTTGGGCACCAGGTCGGCGAGCTGGTCGAACCACCACAACGACATCCGGGTGAGGATCTCTCCCTTGTCGGGGATCGTCGTGTCGAGCACGAAGTCGAAGATCGAGATCCGGTCGCTGGCGACCATCAGCAGGTCGCCGCTCGGCAGCTCGTAGAGGTCGCGGACCTTGCCGGAGTGCAGGTGGGTGGCGCCGGGGATCGCCGGGGCGGTGGGGATGTTCAGGTCGGCCACACGCGCAGCCTAGAGGTCAGCAGCCGCAGGAGTAGAACGTGACGTCCCAGTGGCTGCCCTCGTCGGCGTACACGTTGCCGGACGCGGCCTGGTACTGCGCGGCGCCGTCGCTGCGCTGGCCGATGTAGGTGTAGGTGTTGTGGATCCACGAGGTCAGGCAGGTGGTGCGCGAGAAGTCGAGCTTGTACCCGTTCCAGTGGCTGTAGGTGCCTGACGCGTGGCCGGACTCCGTGCCGCCGGTGATCGTGAGGCCGCAGCCGCTGGCGCGCTTGAGCGTGATCGCGCCGTCGACGGTGGCCTGCCGGATGCCCTCGAACGACGTGCACGTGGAGTTGTTGCGGTCGGTGCAGCCGCCCGAGGAGGTCCAGCCGATGCCGGCGGCGGAGAGCTGCGAGGCGGCGCTGGACTGGGTGATCGCCGACGCGGGCGCGACGGCGCCGAACGTCAGGCCGAGGACGGACAGGACGGTGAGGAGGATGCTTCCCGAGATTCGCTTCATGCTCCACCCTGACCACGGAGCACACCTCGAAAGCAAGAGGAAGGTTCCTCAGCGGCGACGCCACGGCGGCGGCTCGCCCTGAAGCCACCACTCCAGCCGCCTGGTCATCCACGGCAGCGCGACGTACGTCATCACTGGCGTCATCACGACCACCGAGACCAGGACGCGCAGCGGCAGCAGCCAGTCGGCGAGGTACTCCCGGCCCAGCCAGTTGACCGCGAGGCTCAGCGGGAAGAACACCAGGAAGATCACGCCCATCTGCTTCCAGCGCGGCGGCGCCGGCGGTGCCGGCCGCAGGTCCTGGACGTCGTGGGCGACGGGCGGGTCGAACCAGCCCTCGATGCCGGTACGCCGCTCCACGCGGGCCTCGCCGACCAGCCCCTGCGCGGCGCCCAGCCACCAGGCCCGCTGGGGCGAAGCCTCCCACGCGGCCAGCGACTGCTCGTCGGCGAACCGGTAGAGCATGTGCCACTCCTGGGACTCCGCCGCCGGGCGCACCCACCCGTGGCCGAGGAAGCCCTCGAACCGGCTGGCCAACGCCGACCCCGCCCGGATCCAGGCCTGCATCTCGTCGCGGTGGCCCGGGGCGACGGTGCGGGTGATCGACACGGTGACGGGTGCACTCATGCCGGTGATCGTCCGGGGGCCGAGGTGCGCGCGCAAATCCCGGTTTGGCACAGTGCTGTCATGCCGGAGTCTGCAGCTGAGATGTACGCACGGGTCGTCGCTGCCACCCAGGACGGCCGACTGCCAACGCCGTCGATCGCGGAGTGGGACATCTTCCCCTGGCAGGTGGCCGACCGGGCGATCGCGCCGAAGACCCTGACGCCCCCCGGCGAGGAGAAGCCGCGGAGCGGGGAGCCGGGCGGCACGCCGTGCGGCGCCTGCGAGGGGTTCGGCTTCGCGCGGGTCGTGTGGGATGACGAGCACTGGGTCCTCACCACGTCCCCGGAGCCCACCGGACTGCCGCTCGTCCTGACGCTGTGGACCCGCGAGCACCTCGACGTCGGGGACTTCGGCGACGACCACGCCGCCGAGCTCGGCCGGATCGCGAACCGACTGGTGCGGATCATGGAGGCGATGCCCGGCATCGGGCGCGTGCACGTCAACCGGTGGGGCGACGGCTCCGCGCACGCGCACGTCTGGTTCTTCGCCCGCCCGCAGGGATTCGAGCAGATCAAGGGCTCCTACGCCGTCGAGTGGGACGACATCCTGCCGCCGGTGCCCGAGGAGGCGTGGCGCGCGGACCTGCACGCGGTCGCCACCAAGCTCGCCAACTGGGGTGGGCACGCACGGGCCTGACGCCGACCCGGCAGAGATTGAGGCACCCCGGGGGCTCAGACTGCGCCGACTCGGCGGAGATTGAGCCTCAACCGGTGGCGCGGAACGACGTGAGCCCCTGGTCGTCGGCGGGCCGGACGTCGACGTGCTCGACGTACGCCATAGACGGGCCGTCGTGGCACCAGCGGACGAGAGCGTCCACCGCGCCGGGGTCGCCTTCGAGGTGGGCGGCGACGGATCCGTCGGGCTCGTTGCGCACCCACCCGGCCACGCCGAGCCGGGTGGCCTCGCGCTCGGCGTAGTAGCGGAACGAGACGCCCTGCACCCGTCCGGTGACGCGGACGTCGACGGATCTGCGCATGTCGCCATCATCGCTCGGGCAAGGTGGTGGGGTGACCGAGCACGCCGTGGAGACCCCGCAGGAGGAGGAGCCGGCGTACGAGCCGCCCCCCCACCGCTGGCGCATCCTCGGCGTCTCGCTGGTCGTCGGGTTCATGGCGCTGCTCGACGTCTCGATCGTCAACGTCGCGATCCCCTCCATGCGCACCGGCCTGCACACGTCCGCAGCGACCGTCCAGTGGGTGGTTTCCGGCTACGCGCTGGCGTTCGGGCTGACCCTGGTCGCCGGCGGGCGGCTGGGCGACGCGTACGGCCGGCGCCGGATGATGCTGGTCGGCCTGGTCTGCTTCGTCACGTCCAGCGTCGCGGTCGGGTTCGCCCCCGGTGTCGGGCTGGTGATCGCCGCGCGCCTGCTGCAGGGCGCGTCCGCGGGCCTCCTCACACCGCAGAACTCCGGCCTGATCCAGCAGCTGTTCCGCGGCCGCGAGCGGGCGCGGGCGTTCGGGGTGTTCGGGTTCACCGTCTCGGTGTCGTCGGCGACCGGGCCGGTCCTCGGCGGCCTGATCATCGCGCTGGCCGGGGAGAGCGACGGCTGGCGCTGGCTGTTCTGGGTCAACGCCCCGATCGGGCTCGTGGCGATGGTGGCGGTCGCGCGGCTGGTGCCCGGACCGGCACCGGCGGCGCGTCGCGGCAGCACCCGCATCGACGTACCGGGCGCGCTGCTGCTGGGCGCCGCGGTGCTGTGCCTGCTCTACCCGGTGGTCAGCGTCGAGGGAGGAGCCCGGCTGCCGCTGCTGCTGCTCGCGGGGGTGCCGGCCTTCGCGTGGGCGTTCGTGCGGTGGGAGCGGCGTACGTCGGCCCGCGGCCACGAGCCGCTGCTCGACATCGCGCTGCTCCGCCGGCTGCCGGGCTACCTCAACGGACTGGCCGTCGGCGGGCTGTACTTCACCGGGTTCACCGGCCTGCTGCTGGTGTGCTCGATCTATCTGCAGGACGGCCTGGGCCACACGCCACTCGAGGCCGGCCTGCTGATCATCCCGTTCGCGCTCGGGTCGGCGATCAGCGCACCGATCGCGGGGCGGTTCGTCTCGGACGCCGGGCGCCGCCTGACCGTCGGCGCGCTGGTCGCGATGATCACCGGCGTCCTGCTGGTCGCGCTGCTGGTGCCCGGCCGGGACCCGCTCTGGCCGTGGCTGGTCCCGACCCTCTTCCTCACCGGGCTCGGCGGTGGCGCGGTCGTCTCGCCGAACATCACGCTCACGCTGGCGGAGGTGCCGCCCCGGATGGGCGGCGCCGCGGGCGGCGCGCTGCAGACCGGCCAGCGGATCGGCGCCTCCATCGGCGCCGCCGTACTCATCACCGTCTATCAGGTGACCGTCGGCACCAGCTCCGACGGCACCGCCCTGCGTGCGGCCCTGCTCACCGCGGTGGTGCTGCTCTCCGCCGCGCTCCTGATGGCCATCCGCGCGCTGCGCGACGAGCGACGGGACCTCTCAGAGGATGTCGCCGGGTGAGTACGCCGCGGCCTCGGGGCGGCGACCGGCCACCTCGGCGACCCGGCGCACGACCTCCTGGACCTGCGCGACGGCCGCCCCGGTGAACGTGATCGGCTCGGCGACCAGCGACCCGAGCTGGGCCTCGGTCAGTCCGAGGCGGGCGTCGGCGGCCAGCCGAGCGAACACGTCGTTCTGCGCCTGGCCGCGGCGCATGTCGAGCGCGGTGCCGACCGCGGCCTCCTTGATCGCCTCGTGCGCGGACTCGCGGCCCACGCCGTTGCGCACCGCCGCCATCAGGACCTTGGTGGTGGCCAGGAACGGCAGGTAGCGGTCGAGCTCGCGCTGGATGACCGCGGGGAACGCCCCGAACTCGTCGAGCACGGTGAGGAAGGTCTGGAACAGCCCGTCGGCGGCGAAGAACGCGTCGGGCAGCGCCACCCGGCGTACGACGGAGTCGGAGACGTCGCCCTCGTTCCACTGGTCGCCGGCGAGCTCGCCGATCATCGAGAGGTGGCCGCGGAGCACCACCGCGAGGCCGTTGACGCGCTCGCAGGAGCGGCTGTTCATCTTGTGGGGCATCGCGGAGGAGCCGACCTGGCCCTCCTTGAAGCCCTCGGTGACCAGCTCGTTGCCGGCCATCAACCGGATCGTGGTCGCGAGGTTGGACGGGCCGGCAGCCAGCTGCACCAGGCTGGAGACGACGTCGAAGTCCAGCGATCGCGGGTAGACCTGGCCGACGCTGGTCAGCACCCGGTCGAAGCCGAGGTGCGCGGCGACCCGCTCCTCGAGCTCGGCGAGCTTGGCGTCGTCCCCGTCGAGCAGGTCGAGCATGTCCTGGGCGGTGCCCATCGGCCCCTTGATCCCGCGCAGCGGGTAGCGGGCCAGCAGGTCCTCGACCCGCTCGAGCCCGATCAGCATCTCGTCGGCCACGGTCGCGAACCGCTTGCCCAGCGTGGTCGCCTGGGCGGCCACGTTGTGGCTGCGGCCGGCCATCACGGTGGTCTCGTGCTCCGCGGCGAGGCGCGCCAGCCGGGCCAGCGTCGCGACGGCGCGGTCGCGGACGAGCGCCAGGCTCTGCCTGATCTGCAGCTGCTCGACGTTCTCGGTGAGGTCGCGGGAGGTCATGCCCTTGTGGATGTGCTCGTGGCCGGCGAGGGCGGAGAACTCCTCGATCCGCGCCTTCACGTCGTGGCGGGTCACCCGCTCGCGCGCGGCGATCGAGTCGAGGTCCACCTGGTCGATGACCTCGCGGTAGGCCTCGACCACCCCTTCGGGAACCTCGATGCCCAGGTCGCGCTGGGCCTCCAGCACCGCGATCCACAGCTGCCGCTCCAGCACGATCTTGTGCTCGGGGGACCAGATGCGGGCCAGCTCGGCCGAGGCGTAGCGGGTGGCCAGGACGTTGGGGACGGTCACGGGTGGTGATTCTCCCACGGCCGCCACCCTCCCTGGGCGGGTCGTGTGTCTGAGGACGGTCCATGGACCGTTCTGGAGCACACGACCCGACGATGCTCAGCGCAGGGAGGCGCCCTCGACCACGCCCAGCGGCTCGGCAGCGATGTCGGAGCGTCGCTGCATGCCGGGGAACGAGACCAGGTCGGCGGCGGCGTACGCCGTACGACGCGCCTCGGCGACGTCCGATCCCACCGCCCGGACGGCCAGCACCCGGCCGCCGGCGGTGACCAGGTCACCGTCGGACATCGCCGTACCGGCGTGGATGACGTCCACCCCGTCCTGCTGCTCGGCCAGGTCGACACCGGTGATGACGTCACCCGTCGAGGAGGACTCGGGATAGCCCGCCGAGGCGAGCACGACCGTCACCGCGGCGCCGTCGCGGAACACCGGGGCGGGCACCTCTCCCAGTCGTCCGGACGCCGCGGCGGCGAGCAGCTCGCCCAGCGGCGACTCGAGCATCGCCAGCACCGGCTGGATGTCCGGGTCGCCGAACCGGACGTTGAACTCGATCACCCGCGGCCCCGACTCCGTCAACGCGAGCCCGACGTACAGGCACCCGACGAACGGCGTGCCGCGGGCGACCATCTCGTCCAGCGTCGGCCGGACGACGGTCGCGAGGACCACGTCGGCGAGATCCGGCTGCGCCCAGGCCAGGGGCGTGTAGGAGCCCATGCCACCGGTGTTGGGGCCGCGGCCCCCGTCGAAGATCCGCTTGAAGTCCTGCGCGGGCTGCAGCGCGTACGCCGTGGCGCCGTCGCCCTCGTTGAAGCTGCACAGCGCGAACACCGAGACCTCCGGGCCGTCGAGGAACTCCTCGACCACGACCCGGTCACAGCCGGCCGCGTGGGCCAGCGCCTCGTCCCGGTCGCGGGTGACGACCACGCCCTTGCCTGCGGCCAGCGCGTCGTCCTTCACGACGTACGGAGGTCCGAAGCCGTCGAGCGCGGCGGCGACCTCGGCGGGCGTGGTGCACGTGTGGGAGCCGGCGGTCGGCACACCCGCGGCCTCCATGACGCCCTTGGAGAACGCCTTGGAGCCCTCGAGCTGCGCGGCCGCCTGCGACGGCCCGAAGACCGCGATCCCCCGCTCGCGCACGTGGTCCGCGACACCGGCCACCAAGGGCGCTTCGGGCCCCACGACCACGAGGTCGACACCGAGCGCGACCGCGAGGTCGGCGACCGAGGCGCCCGACATCGGGTCGACGTCGTGCAGGGTGGCGACCGCGGCGATCCCGGGGTTGCCGGGTGCTGCGTGCACCTCGGTCACGGCGGGGTCGAGCGCGAGGGAGCGAGCGAGCGCGTGCTCGCGGCCACCGGTCCCGATGACGAGGATCTTCACAGGCGGCAAGACTACGACCGGCGCGACACCGACTCCGTGTAGGCCACCGGTCGGTACCGCAGGATGGGATCGTCGGAGAGCTCGATGCCGTCGACCACGCGGGTGGGGTCGAACACCACCGGCCCACCGGCCTCCTGGTCGGCGAGCGCCTCGGTGACCACGATCCGCCCGGCCACGAGCTCGCGGGCCCCCTTCCACACCGATGTCGACGAGTGGGGGTCGTGCCCCTCGCTCGCGACCTGCACCCGCACCTCGTGGGCGACCGGGCCCCGCTCCAGCCGCGCGGCCATCTCCTCGAAGAGCGCGTCCGCACCGCTGAAGCGCCGCTCGAGCCGGTCGGCCTTGGTCGCGGTGGGCACGAAAGTGTAGCGCACCCACGTACGCCGGTCCTCGGCGTCCAGCCAGCCGTAGGCGTGGATCGGGTAGAACGTCGTCTCCGCGAAGCTGACCGGCGTCGAGATCGCCTTGCCGCGCACGCCCGCCACGATCGCCGGCACCATCCGCGGATGCCGGGCGAGGAACAGCGGGAACGTCAGCTTGTGCACCGACGCCTCGGTCATCGCGACGAACTCCTCGGGATCGTCGGTCGGGAACCGGGGCGACGTCTGGCCGAGCAGGTCGGTCGCCGTGCCGTCGGAGAGGCGGAACTTCACCGCCATCCCCCGGATGTCCGGGGTCCGGTCGGGCACGGCGGCGTCGCCGCCCGCGTTCGACCAGCGCACCAGCACCGGTGTCGGCTCGTGGAGGTGACGCGCGCGCCCGAGCGCACCCGCCTCAGCGGTGGGAGTGAAGGTGCCGGCGTAGAACCGGCCCTTCGCGTGCAGGGAGCGGTGCGCGGCGGGACCCCGGAACGCCGCCCGCAGGCGGTCGATCGCTGCGACCGGGTCGAGGTGAGTCGGGTCGGTCATGACCCGAACGGTCTCAGATCAGGTCGTGAATGGCGATGGTCGCGTCGCGCGCGGGTCCGACGCCGATCGCGGAGATGCGAGCGCCCGACATCTTCTCGACCGCCTTGACGTAGGCCTGGGCGTTGGCCGGCAGGTCGCTGAACGTGCGCGCGCCGGAGATGTCCTCCCACCAGCCAGGGAAGTACTCGTAGATCGGGACGGCGTGGTGGAAGTCGCTCTGGTTGACCGGCATCTCGTCGTGGCGCACGCCGCCCACGTCGTACGCGACACAGACCGGCACCTGGTCCAGTCCGGTGAGCACGTCGAGCTTGGTGAGCACGAAGTCGGTGACGCCGTTGACCCGGGCGGCGTAGCGCGCGATCACCGCGTCGTACCAGCCGCAGCGGCGCGGCCGCCCGGTGGTGGTGCCGAACTCCGCACCGACCTTGCTGAGGTGGGCGCCGGCGTCGTCGAAGAGCTCGGTCGGGAACGGGCCCTCGCCCACGCGGGTCGTGTAGGCCTTGACGATGCCGATGATCCGGTCGAGGCGGCGCGGCGGGATGCCCGAGCCGGTGCAGGCGCCGCCGGCGGTCGCCGAGGAGGACGTCACGAACGGGTAGGTCCCGTGGTCGACGTCGAGCAGCGTGGCCTGACCGGCCTCGAGCAGCACGGTCTCGCCGCGGTCCAGGGCCTGGTTGAGCAGCAGTCCGGTGTCGCAGACCATCGGGCGGAGCCGGTCGGCGAACGCCAGCAGCTCCTCGACCGTGGCCTCGACCGTGGCGGCGCGGCGGTTGTAGATCTTGGTGAGGATCTGGTTCTTGAGGTCGAGCACGCCCTCGACCTTCTGGGTCAGGATCTTCTCGTCGAAGATGTCCTGGACCCGGATGCCGATGCGGTTCATCTTGTCGGCGTACGTCGGGCCGATGCCGCGCCCGGTCGTCCCGATGCGCCGCGAGCCGAGGAACCGCTCGGTGACCTTGTCGATCGTGCGGTTGTAGTCGGCGATCACGTGGGCGTTGGCGCTGACCCGCAGCCGGCTGACGTCGACCCCGCGGGCCTCGAGCGCCTCGAGCTCCTCGAACAGCACAGCCAGGTCGATGACGACGCCGTTTCCGATGACCGGCGTGCAGCCTGGGGTGAGGATGCCGCTGGGCAGCAGGTGCAGCGCGTACTTCTCCGTGCTGCCGTCCGGCTGGGTGATGACGACCGTGTGGCCGGCGTTGTTGCCGCCGTTGAACTTCACGACGTAGTCGACGCTGGTGCCGAGGAGGTCGGTCGCCTTGCCCTTCCCCTCGTCGCCCCACTGGGCACCGATGATGGCGATCGCGGGCATGTTGCTCCTAGCGGTGACCCGGCAGGGGGCCACGGGAAATGAAACAGCTCCGGCACAAGGCACCGGAGCTCTTGCGACCACACGCTACCAAAGCGGGGCGTCGTCCTTCGAGGGCTCGGATAGTGTCCGCGGCGTGGACCCCCTCCTCGTGATCACCAACAGTGAGGCCGGCACCTCCGACGAGGAGACGCTGGCGACCGCGCTCGCCGTTCTGCGTGAGCGGGCCTCGGTGGAGGTGGCGGCGACCTCCAACCCGGGCGAGCTGGACGGCGTCCTCCACCGTGCGGGGTCGCGCCGGATCGTCGTGGCCGGCGGCGACGGCAGCCTGCACGCGGTGATCGCGGCCCTGCACCGGCGCCACGAGCTCAAGGGCGCGGTCCTCGGGCTGCTGCCGCTCGGGACGGGCAACGACTTCGCCCGCGGCACCGGCATCCCCCTCGACATCGAGGAGGCCGCCCGCGTCGTGCTCCTCGACCGGCCCCGGCCGATGGACCTCGTCGTCGACGAGGTCGGCGAGGTCGTCGTCAACAGCGTGCACGTGGGCGCCGGCGCCAACGCGAGCCGGCGCGGCCAACGCTGGAAGGACCGTCTGCACTCCGTGGGTGTCGGCAAGGTCAACCTCGGCAAGCTCGGCTACCCGATCGGCGCCGCCCTCACCGCCTGGAACCCACCCATCGTGCGGGTCCGCGTCGAGGTCGACGGCGTCGTCGTCAACGACCTGGACCACCCGGTGCTGATGGCGGCGGTCGGCAACGGCCCCTCCGTCGGCGGCGGCACCGAGCTCACCCCCGACGCCGACCCCGGCGACGGACAGGTCGACGTGCTGATCTCCCGCTCCGTGGGGCCGCTGGCGCGGCTGGCGTACGCCGCCCGCCTCGGTCTCGGCACCCACCCCGAGCGTGACGACGTCGTCTACCTGCGGGGCAGCACCGTCTCGATCACCGGCGGCCCCTTCTGGTGCAGCGCCGACGGCGAGATCTACGGCCCTGAGCGCCGCCGCACCTGGCGCGTCGACCCCGCCGCGTACTCCATGCTCCTCCCCTGACGCCCTCACACGGTGGTTGAGGTGCGAGCGCAGCGAGCCTCGAAACCACACGGTGGTTGAGGTGCGAGCGCAGCGAGCCTCGAAACCACACGGTGGTTGAGGTGCGAGCGCAGCGAGCCTCGAAACCACCGAAGCCCGAGCGCCCAGGTCGAGATGTGCATCGGCTTCAGGCCGATTGTGGTCGCCGTCATTTGGCAGCAAAGCGGACCGGTCCGCCGCAGCCCAGGCTGCCTCCCGGCCCTCGGACCGCCGCCTCCCCGCGCGGTGGTTGAGGTGCGAGGGCCCAGAGGCCCGAGCCTCGAAACCACCGACCTCCGGTGGTTGAGGTGCGAGGGCCGCCAGGCCCGAGCCTCGAAACCACCGACCTCCGGTGGTTGAGGTGCGAGGGCCGCCAGGCCCGAGCCTCGAAACCACCCCGCCAGAACGAGTCAAATCCGATCCTTGACAACTCGAACATGTGTTCGTTAGACTGTCGCCACGACTTCATCTCGGGAGTGGCGATGACCGCACAAGCTCACCCTTCACACCGTGTCACGCGCGCCGTCACCGAGATCTCCGGCGTCCTCGACCAGGTCGGTGACGCGTCCCTGTGGTCGATGGACGTCCACGAGACCGCCGCCACCGTCGTCGAGCTCACCCGGGTCGCAGCGAGGGTCACCGAGCTGCAGGCCCGCCTCGCCACCCATGCCTCGTCCGTGGGTGTGGCGGAGCAGGTCGGCGCCACCTCGGTGCCGAACTGGTGGGCGCACCAGACCCGCCTCGCCCACGCCGAAGCCCACCGGATCACCAAGCTCGGCACCGGCTTCGACAAGCACCCCCTCGTGCACGCCGCGTTCAAGGCCGGTGACGTGCTGCCCGACCAAGCAGCCGTGATCATCCACGCCGTCGACGAGCTCCCCGACCACGTCGACCCAGACCTCCGGGACCGAGCCGAGGCCCACCTCATCGGTGAAGCAGCCCACTACAACGCCAAAGAGCTCGCCAACCTCGGCAAAGGACTCCTGCACGTCATCGACCCCGAGGCCGCCGACGCCCACACCGCCAAGCTGCTCGCTGCCGAAGAGGCCGCAGCGTCAGCCAAGGTCCGGCTCACGATGCGCGAGGATGAGGACGGGATCGTGCGGGGCACCTTCGCCCTCCCCACGGCCCAGGGGCAGATGTTCAAGAAGCAGCTCCTCGCGATCGCCGCACCCAAGCACCGGGCCGCGGTCGACGGACACCTCGGGGAACGTCGCCCCAGCCCCGAACGGCTCGGACAAGCGCTGGTCGAGTGGATCGAGCGCTACCCCACCAACAAGCTTCCTGAAGCCGGTGGGGTGTCCGCCACCGTCGTGGTCACGATCCCCATCGAGACACTGCAGGGCGGGCTCAAGCCCGGGGTCCTCGACACCGGCGCCGTGATCTCCCCCGGCCAAGCCCGACGACTCGCCTGCGAAGCCGGCATCCTCCCCGCCGTCCTCAGCGGCACCTCCGAAGTCCTCGACCTCGGCCGCACCCGCCGCTTCCACACCAAAGCCCAGAGGATCGCGATCGCACTGCGC
Source organism: Nocardia sp. 149-1B (assembly GCF_057747975.1). Classification (NCBI taxonomy): domain Bacteria; kingdom Bacillati; phylum Actinomycetota; class Actinomycetes; order Mycobacteriales; family Nocardiaceae; genus Nocardia; species Nocardia sp. 149-1B. The sequence continues at coordinate 290,776 of NZ_CM173233.1, read as the reverse complement.
GACAAAGGCTGCACCGCCGACCGGTGCGACTGGCCCCCCGGGATGACCCAGACCCACCACGAACCCTCCTGGGCCACCGGCGGAACGACCGACATCACCCACGCCCGCCTCTACTGTCCCCACCACCACGCCCGAGCCCACGACCCCAACTACCAGACCACCCTGCTCCCCAACGGCAAGGTCGCCTTCACCCGAAGGACATGAGCCCCACCCGCCACCGCTGGTCGAGCAGCGAGCGCCAGCGAGCGTCGTCGAAACCCCCGCAACCCACCGACCACCGCCACGCCGTACCTGCGGTCGTCGTCCCGACCTACCGTGAGTCACATGTACCTCGAGAACATCGTGTTCGACGCGGTCGACCCGCAGCGGGTGGGCCGGTTCTGGGAGGCGGCGCTCGGCTGCGAGCGGCTGACCGACGAGGAGGCCGGCTACGAGACGCGGCTGGCCGTCGAGGGCGGGCCGGTGCTCGACCTGTGCTTCCAGCGGGTCACCGAGCCGTCCGCCGGACCGCATCGTCTCCACCTCGACCTCGCGGGCGGCACCCGGCAGGCGGACGTCGTCGACCGGCTGCTCGAGACGGGCGCGCACCGTCTCGATGTCGGCCAGGGCGAGGTGCCCTGGGTCGTCCTCGGCGACCCGGAGGGCAACCGGCTCTGCGTGACGGAGGAGCGGACGGCGTACGACGGCACGGGCCCGCTCGCGGCCCTGCCGCTCGAGTCGGCAGACCCGGACCGGGACGCGGAGTTCTGGGCCTGGCTGACGGGCTGGATCCCGGTCGACGGGGTCGCGACCCGGTCGCTGCGGCACCCCTCAGAGTGCGGCCCGCTCCTCGAGCTCTGCCCGGAGGCCGCGCCGAAGGGCGCGGCGAAGAACCCGATCCACCTCGACGTCCGCCTCGAGGCCGGCGAGGACGCCGACGAGGTCGCGGCCGCCATCGCGGAGCACGGCGGGCGCGAGCTTCACTTCGACTGGGGCGACCTGCCGTGGCGGCACTACGCGGACCCGTCGGGCAACGAGTTCTGCGTGCTCCGGGCCTACTCCTGACGCAGCACCTCAGAGCCAGCCGCGGCGTACCGCCTCGACGCCCGCCTGGAACCGGGAGTCCGCGCCGAGCTCGCTCATCAGGTCGGCGACGCGGCGGCGTACGGTGCGCAGGCTCAACCCCAGCTGGCGGGCGACCTGCTCGTCCTGCGCGCCGGTGGCGAGCTGGCGGAGCAGGAACGCCCGCAGGTCGGGCCCACCGTCGAGCTGCTCGAGCTCGGGGACGGGCGAGGCCCGCTCCCACATCATCTCGAACAGCAGACCCATCGCCTCGACGATGCCCTGTTGGCGCACGAGCGAGCGCGGCTCGTCGGTGAAGCCGAGCGGCTCGGGGACCACGGCGTGGGTGGTGCCGATGATGAACATCCGGGTCGGTACGTCGGGGAGCACCCGGATCTGCTCGCCCACCTCGGCGCGGGCCCGGACCACCTCGGGCGCCTCGCGGAGGATCCGCATCGGGTAGATCGCCCGGGATCGGCGCCCCGAGGCCACGAGCTCCCGCACGACCTCGAGCATCTCGCCCTCGCGGTGCACCCGCCACTGGTCGGGCCGCAGCCAGGACAGGTCGCCGACACTGTTGCGGATCAGCGCCGCGATGAGCGGCCGCGGGTCGCCGCCCGAGCTGACCTCGCCGTCGATCGGCACGACGTCGTGGACCTCACCCTCGGCCGGGCGTGCGGAGTGCGCCACCAGGAGCGGTACGGCGCGGGCGAGCGCCGTCAGGTCCGCGTGGGCGCGGGAGGCGGCCTCGCTCTGCTCGACGATCAGCCGCGCCAGCGCCCGGGCCGGCGGCTCGACGTAGACCCGGTCGTCGGCGACACGCACGATCCCGCGCGCGGCCAGGGGCTCCAGGTCGCTCAGGAGCTGCTCGGGCGAGCGCAGCACTGCGGCCGCCATGAACGGCACACGCTGGCCCGAGTGGCGCAGGACGTCCTCGTAGATCCGCTCCACCGCCGGGCTGAAGCCGAGGGCGGTGAGCACGGTCGTCGGTTCCGAGCGCCCCATGGTGGCATCTTAATGCCAGCGGCCACTTCTCACCGGTTGGCACGGACCTGTCAGTGCGAGGATCCGGGTAGGCGCAGACGGCCGCGACATCTCGGGGCGCGGTCACACGCCGGGACGACCCGCATCGGGGGATCGGTCGGACCGGTGATGCGCAGGCGGGACGCCGGGGCCACACGGGTAGGGCTCCGGCGCCCGCCGACACTCCCGACAGCCCCGACGGGTCAGCGCTCGGCCTCGGCCTTGAGGTGCGGGAACAGGATCGTCTCGCGGATGCCGGCGCTCGTGAACAGCATGATCAGCCGGTCGATGCCCAGGCCGATGCCGCCCATCGGCGGGGCGCCGTACTCCAGCGCCCGCAGGAAGTCCTCGTCGAGCTGCATCGCCTCGACGTCGCCGCCGGCGGCCTGCCGCGACTGCTCGGTGAGCACCTCGCGCTGGATGACCGGGTCGACGAGCTCGCTGAACGCCGTGCCGCGCTCGACCCCGCCGACGATCAGGTCCCAGGCCTCGATCAGGCGCGGGTCGTTGCGGTGCGGACGAGCCAATGGCTGGGCCGACGGCGGGTAGTCGCAGACGAACGTCGGCTGCAGCAGCGTCGGCTCGACCAGCTCGCTGAGGATCTCGAGGACGAGCTTCTCCGCGCCCCACGCCGGGTCGTAGGTGAGCCCGTGCTCGTCCATGAGCGCCCGCAGCGTCGCGGCCTCGGTATCCGGGGTGATCTCCTGACCGACGGCCTCGCTCACGCCTGTGTAGACCGGCAGCCAGCGCCACTCGGTGTCGAGGTCGATGACCCCAGCCGGCGTCTCGATGGTGCGCGAGCCGAGCGCGTCGGCGGCGGCCAGGAACATGTCCTTCATCAACGCGGCCATCGTGTGCTGGTCGCCGTACGCCTGGTAGACCTCCAGCATCGTGAACTCCGGGCTGTGCGTGGAGTCCGAGCCCTCGTTGCGGAAGATCCGGCCGATCTCGAAGACCTGGTCGACGCCACCGACGACGGCCTTCTTCAGGTTCAGCTCCAGGGCGATGCGCAGCGTCATCTCCTGGTCGAACGCGTTCATGTGGGTGCGGAACGGCCGCGCCCGGGCGCCGCCGTGGATCAGCTGCAGCACCGGCGTCTCGATCTCGAGGTAGCCCTGGTCCTCCAGCGTCCGGCGTACGGCGCGCACGATCGCGGCGCGGGTGCGGACCATGTCGCGCGCCTCCTGGCGCACGATCAGGTCGGCGTACCGCTGCCGGACCCGCGACTCCTCGGAGAGGTCCTTGTGCAGCACCGGCATCGGGCGCAGCGCCTTGGACGCCATCGCCCACGAGGTCGCCATCACCGAGAGCTCGCCCCGCTTGGAGGAGACCACCCGGCCCTCGACGGCCACGTGGTCACCGAGGTCGACCGTGGCCTTCCAGTCCGCGAGCGCGTCCTCGCCGACCTCGGCCAGGCTCAGCATCACCTGGAGCCGGGTGCCGATGCCCTCCTGCAGCGTGGCGAAGCAGAGCTTGCCGGTGTTGCGGATGAACACGACCCGACCGGTGATCGCGACCGCGTCCTGGGTCTCCTCACCGGCCTCGAGGTGGCCCCACGTCTCGCGCACCTGCGCGAGCGTGTGGGTGCGCGGCACCACCACGGGGTAGGCCTCGCGGCCCTCCTCGAGCAGCCGGGCCCGCTTGGCCCGGCGTACCCGCATCTGGTCGGGCAGGTCGTCGTCAGCAGCGGGGGGTACGGCGGTGTCGGTCACCGGGCAAGGCTACCGACGTCAGCCCGCGACGAAGGCGGCCGGGAGGCCGAGCAGCGCGACCAGGACGGTCGCCGACGACGCGAGCACGACGAGCGGACGGCCGGTCCGCCGCAGCGCAGCGGGGTCGAGCGCGCAGCCGAGCGCGAACATCGCGGCGGCCAGGGTGCCGGACTGCGCGATGGCTGCCGCATCGAGGATTCCGGCCGGGAGGGGCAGGGCGGCGCGGGCAGCGGCGAGCCCGAGGAACACCGCGACGAACGCCGGCACGAGCGGCGGCCTGGCTGCTCCGGCGGTGCGCGAGCGCAGCGACACCATCGCCAGGACGGGTGCCAGCAGGAGGACCCGGCCCAGCTTGACCGCGACCGCGACCTGCAGGCCGACACCCCCGACCAGGCCACCGGCGACCACGACCTGGCCGACCTCCTGGACCGACGCGCCCGACCAGGCACCCGCGGCGACCGGGGCCAGCCCGGCGAGAGCTGCAACCGCCGGGAGGAGCAGCATCGCGACACTACCGAGCACGACCACCAGCGACACCACGGTGGCGACGTCCTCCTCCCGGGAGCGGCGTACCCCGTTGACCGCGGCCACCGCGGCCGCGCCGCAGATCGAGAACCCGCAGGCGACCAGCAGCGCGGTGTCACCGGGCACACCGAGCCAGCGAGCCAGCGCCAGCGTGAGCGCGATGCCGAGCACCACGACCCCCACCACCACGACCAGCACCGGCCAGCCGAGGGCGGCGATCTCGGGGAGCACCAGCTGCAGCCCGAGCAGTGCGACGCCGATGCGCAGGAGCCGGCGGGACGCGACTCCGAGGCCAGGCCGGAGGCGCTCCCCGACGCCACCCGTGGCGGCTAGGACCATGCCGAGCACGATCGCGACCAACGTCGGGCTCAGGGGCGCCACGACGGCGTGCACGGCGAGTGCAGCAGCGGCACCGGCTGCGGCGACGGCGAGACCGGGCAGACGGGTGGAGACCATGGCTCCAGCCTCGGGCCGCCGGGCGACTGGCGGTAGCCGTCGATCCGGCCTGAACTCATGCGCTGGTGATATGGGCTGCACGGTTCTCATATCATCAGCGCATGCCCTCGCGTCCCGATCTGACCGCGCTCGACCTGCTGGTGCGAGTCGCGGAGGGCGGATCGCTCGGTGCGGCGGCGCGCGAGCTCGGCATCGCCCAGCCCAACGCGAGCCGGTCCCTGACCCGGCTCGAGCGTCAGCTCCAGCTGACCCTGCTCGTCCGCACCCCGAGCGGCTCCCAGATCACCACCGAGGGCGAGGTGGTGGTCGCGTGGGCCCGCGAGGCCCTGGCCGCGGTCGACCGGGTCAGCCTCGGTGCCCGATCGCTCGCGCAGCAGCGCGCCGCGCAGGTCACGGTCGCCGCCAGCCTCACCGTCGCCGAGTACCTCGCGCCGCGCTGGCTGGCGCGGTTCCGCCGTACCCACCCCGACCTGCACCTGAGCCTCGAGGTCGGCAACTCCGTCGACGTGGTCGCCCGCGTCGAGCGCGGTGAGGTGCCGCTGGGCTTCATCGAGTCACCCCGCGTGCCGGCCTCGCTGGCGTCCACGACCGTGAGCCGCGACGCCCTCGTGGTGGTCGTGGACCCGGATCATCCGTGGTCGCGGCGGCGTACGCCCCTCAGCCCCGACGAGCTCGTGCGCTCCGACCTGATCCTGCGCGAGGCCGGATCCGGCACCCGCGAGACGTTGGTCCGGGCACTGGCTCGTGCGGGGCTCGAGCTCGGGCCCTCGCACCTGGAGCTCGCGAGCACCGCCGCGGTCAAGGCCGCGGCCGCCCAGGGCGAGGCGCCGGCGGTGCTCAGCGAGCTCGCGATCGCCGCCGAGGTGGCCGCCGGACAGCTCGTGGTGGTCCCGGTCGACGGCCTCGACCTCGGTCGGGCGCTCCGGGCGGTCTGGCTGCCCAGCCGCCGGCCCGAGGGCGTGCTCGCGGAGCTGGTCCGGATCGCCCGCGGCTAGTGCGGCACCAGTGCGGGCACTCAGTCGTCGAGCTCGCCCAGGAGCTCGTCGTACGCCGTCTGGCTGGAGTCGCGCAGGAACTGCGAGCACCGCTCCCACTCGGCGGTCTCGCCGATCTGCCGAGCCGCGAGCGCGAGCAGCGCGAGCGACTGGAGGAAGCCGCGGTTGGGCTCGTGCTCCCACGGCACCGGGCCGTGGCCCTTCCAGCCGCTGCGGCGCAGCTGGTCGAGGCTGCGGTGGTAGCCGACCCGGGCGTAGGCGTAGACGCTCACCATGTCGTCGAGGTCCTCGGCCTGATTGGCCAGCACCATGCCGAGTGTCGCCCAGGCGATCGGCGACTCGGGGTGCCGGCGAACCACCTCCATGACGTCGGCGTCCTCGACGAGCTCGGCCGCCGCCGGGTCCTCGGGGAGCAGGGTCGGCGGCGGGCCCGCCATCAGGTCGGCACCAGGAGTCAACGAGTTCATGTAGTCGATTGTCCATGGTCCGGTGTTGAGTGTCCTCCGTGACCCAACCCGCCACCTCCAGCGACAGCTCCCTCGGCCGCCCTGCCGCGACCGACGACAAGGAGCCGTGGCCGGCGCTGTTCGCGCTGTGCATCGGCTTCTTCATGATCCTGGTCGACACCACGATCGTCTCGGTCGCGACCCCCGCGATCATCGAGGACCTCCACGCCGACGTGAACAACGTCGTGTGGGTGACCAGCGCCTACCTGCTGGCGTACGCCGTGCCGGTGCTGATCACGGGCCGGCTCGGCGACCGGTTCGGGCCCAAGCGGCTCTATCTCACCGGTCTGACGGTGTTCACGCTCGCCTCGCTCTGGTGCGGCCTGACCGGCACCATCGAGATGCTGATCGCGGCCCGCGTGGTCCAGGGCTTCGGCGCCTCGATGATGACGCCGCAGACGATGGCGATCATCACCCGCATCTTCCCCGCCCACCGACGCGGTGCCGCGATGGCGCTGTGGGGTGCGACCGCCGGTGTGGCCACACTCGTCGGCCCGATCCTCGGCGGCGTGCTGGTCGACGGCCTGGGCTGGGAGTGGATCTTCTTCATCAACGTGCCGGTCGGCGTGATCGGGTTCGTGCTCGCCGTGCGGCTGGTGCCGCGGCTGGAGACCCACGCCCACCGCTTCGACTGGCTGGGCGTCGCGCTCAGCGGCGTGGGCATGTTCCTGCTGGTGTTCGGCATCCAGGAGGGTCACCAGTACGACTGGAACGGCGTGATCCTGACGCTGATCGCGGCCGGGCTCGTGGTCCTCGGGGCCTTCATCTTCTGGCAGGCGCGCAACAGCCGGGAGCCGCTGGTGCCGCTGCGGCTGTTCGCCGACCGCAACTTCTCGCTCGCCAACGTCGCGATCTCGGCGATGGGCTTCTCGATCACCGCGATGGCGATCCCGATCATGATCTGGGCGCAGGTGGTCCGCGGGCTCAGCCCGACCCGCTCCGCGCTGCTGCTGGTGCCGATGGCGGTGATGACGATCCTGCTGGCCCGCAACGTCGGCAAGCTCACCGACCGGGTGCACCCGCGGCTGATCACCAGCTTCGGCTTCGCCTGCATCATCGTCTCGCTGGTGTGGCTCTCGAGGCTGATGACGCCCGAGACCGACATCTGGTGGCTGGTGGCGCCGATGGTCGTGCTCGGCATCGGCAACGCCTGCGTCTGGGCGCCCAACAGCGCGACGGCCACCCGCAACCTGCCGATGCAGCTGGCGGGCGCCGGGTCGGGCGTCTACAACGCGACCCGTCAGGTGGGAGCGGTGCTGGGCTCGGCGGCGATCGCGGTGCTGATGGACTCCCGGCTCGCGGCCGAGGGGCTGCCCGCGTTCACCGGCGCCGGCGGTGACGGCGGGCCGGTCACGCTGCCGCCGCAGGTGGCCGACCACTTCAGCCAGGCGATGGCGACCTCGATGCTGCTCCCGCCGGCCGCGCTGGTCCTCGGGTTCGTCGCGGTGCTGTTCTTCGAGCGGCCCGGTCACGCCGGCTTCGCGGGCTCGCCCGCCGCCTCAGCCGACTGACCCTGCACAGCACACGACGCCGTACGGACGAACCCCCGAGGTTCGTCCGCACGACGTCGGCGTGATGCGTGCGCCGGGTCTGAAGGCGCTGGGTCTGAAGGTGCTGGCTCAGCCGATGCTGTGGCCGGCGGAGCGCAGGTTCTGGCAGGCCTCGACCACGCGAGCGGCCATGCCGTTCTCGGCGGCCTTGCCCCAGGCGCGGGGGTCGTAGAGCTTCTTGTTGCCGACCTCGCCGTCGATCTTCAGGACGCCGTCGTAGTTCTGGAACATGTGGGTGACGACCGGGCGGGTGAAGGCGTACTGGGTGTCGGTGTCGACGTTCATCTTCACGACGCCGTAGTCGACCGCCGCGGCGATCTCCTCGGGGGTCGAGCCGGAGCCGCCGTGGAACACCAGGTCGAACGGCTTCGAGTCGGCCGGCAGGCCGAGCTTCTCGGCGACGGCCTCCTGCGCGGACTTGAGGATCTCGGGGCGGAGCTTGACGTTGCCCGGCTTGTAGACGCCGTGCACGTTGCCGAAGGTCAGCGCGGTCATGTAGCGACCGTTCTCACCGGAGCCGAGGGCCGCAATGGTGGCCAGCGCGTCCGCGGGGGTGGTGTAGAGCTTGTCGTTGATCTCGCCGACGACACCGTCCTCCTCGCCACCGACGACGCCGATCTCGACCTCGAGGATGATGTGGGCGGCGTGGGCGCGGGCCAGCAGGTCCTGGGCGATCTCGAGGTTCTCCTCGAGCGGCACCGCGGAGCCGTCCCACATGTGCGACTGGAACAGGGGGGCCTCGCCGCGGGCGACGCGCTCGGCGGAGATCTCGAGCAGCGGCCGCACGAAGCCGTCCAGCTTGCCCTTGGGGCAGTGGTCGGTGTGCAGGGCGACGTTGATCGGGTAGTTCTTGGCGACCTCGGCGGCGTACGCCGCGAAGGCGACCGAGCCGGTGACCATGTTCTTGATCGTCGGGCCGGAGAAGTACTCCGCACCGCCGGTGGACACCTGGATGATGCCGTCGGCCCCGGCCTCGGCGAACCCCTGGAGCGCCGCGTTGAGGGTCTGCGACGACGAGACGTTGATGGCCGGGAAGGCGAACGAGTTCTTCTTCGCCGCATCCAGCATCTCGGCGTACTTCTCGGGGGTGGCGATGGGCATGCGGAACTCCTCGTGCGGACGACTTGAACAGATCGTCTTCGACCCTAGTGCCTGGCCGGAGGGGACCCTAGGGACCTCTGGCCCGGGATCAGGGGACGCCCGGTCCCTCAGGTCCCGGGGCGATCCGGCTACTCGCGCGTAGCCTCGGGACATGTCCCTCACCGGCCGGTACGTCGCCGTGGTCGGCCCCGCCGACGGCGCCCGGCCCGCGGACCTCCAGAACGCCGAGGCGGTCGGCCGGTTGCTGGCCCAGGCCGGCGCGGTGCTGCTCACCGGCGGGCACCACGGGGTGATGGGAGCCGCTGCGCGGGGCGCCCGGGCCGGTGGCGGCACGTCGATCGGCCTGATGCCCGGACTCGACCGGTCTGAGGGTTCGCCCGATCACACGTTCCTGCTGCCCACCGGGCTCGGCGAGCTGCGCAACGGGCTGCTGGTCCGCGCCGCCGACGCCGTCGTGGCCGTGGGCTGCAGCTGGGGCACGCTCAGCGAGATCGCCCTCGCTCGGCGTACCGGCGTCCCCCTCGTGCTCATCGACCCCTGGGAGCTGCCCGACGACGTGGGTGTCGTCACCGCCGCCCCCGCGGAAGCGGTGGCGTCCATCGCCGAACTTCTCCGGACCCCCTGACAACCCGGCGCCGCCGACTTCCGTATCCATCGCATGGACACCGACATCCGCGCCGAGATCGAGCGCTCCTTCGGCGACGGCCCACCGCTCAGCAACGACCACGTGCTGCTGTCGCGAGCGCACAGCGCGCTGAGGCGCCGCCGGCTCGCCGAGTCCGCCTCCGTGGTCGCGGTCGTCCTGATCGCCGTCACCGGAGTCGGCATCCTCGGCGGCGGGGACGGCGGGAGGGCGGTGTCGCAGCTGCCCGCCGACACGCCCACCATTGCTGCTGCGACCCCGGATCCGGCACCGACCTTCCCTCCGGCGTCGGGCACTGCGGTCATCCGCGACACCCGGCTACCCGACGCGATGCTGGTCGATGTCCGGCCCGACGGTCTGCACGTGGCGCCTCGGGTCGACATCCAGCGCCTGACGGACGACCCCTGGGGTGTGGGTGCCGACGGTGACTGGTCGGTCGCGGTGGCCTACACCGCGCCCGGGGTCCCGCTGACCTGGTGGGCTGGGTACGTCGGCGCGGACGGAGGCGGCTCGTCAGCGAGCATCCCGGCCGAGTACGCCCGCGGGCTCGGCTTCGAGGCGTGGGTGAAGGCTCAGGGCGAGGGGATACGCGGCGGCGATCGATCCGGCACAGGGACGCCACCCGAGGGTGGTTGGCCCGGGATGACCGACCAGGAACTGGTGCGGTTCGTGGCGGCCACCGAGCGGCTCGAGCCCATCACGGGGGTCACCATCCTCGAGCAGCGGCAACACCCCCGCCTGCCGGTCAGTTGGGCCGGACCCGAGGACCGCAGCGCGGTGGCCGAGGTCGAGCTGGCCGGGGAGCGCTTCTACGTCCTGGCACGCAGCACCACCGGAGACCTCGTGCCGCAGTACATCGCCGTGCGGGCTGCCCGGGGCGGTGCCACGCTCGACGACTTCCTCGACCTCGCCAGGGAGCGCTACGCCGAGGGCGGCGGTGGCCTGCTGTGAGAGCTGCCGAGCGCGATCGGGCGTTCTCGGACTTCGTCGGTGCACGGCGCACGCACCTACGTCGGGTCGCCTACGCGATCTGCGGGGACTGGCACCGCGCCGACGACCTGGTCCAGACCGCGCTGGTGAAGCTCTACGTCGCCTGGCCGCGCGTGCACCGCGACGGGCGCGAGGAGGCCTACGTGCGGACGATCATCGTGCGCGCCGACATCGACGAGCACCGCCGGCCGTGGCGGCGCGAGTCGCCCGGCCTTCCCGTCGTCGATCGGCCGGCTCGCGAGCCGCTCCCGGTCGAGGACCGCTCGGCGCTGTTCGACGCGCTCCAGGCGCTGCCGCTCATGCAGCGCAAGGTCGTGGTGCTGCGGCACTGGCTCGGGCTGTCCGTGGCGGAGACGGCGTCCGAGCTGCGGATCGGCGAGGGGACCGTCAAGAGCCACTCCTCGCGCGGCCTCGAAGCGCTGCGGACCAGCCTCGCCGCGGACCCGCACTAACCCCGCCAGGCGTCGTCACCCGCGAGGTCGGCGTACTGCCGCACCCAGGCGTGCATCGCGATCGCGGCGGCCGCCGAGGCGTTGATCGAGCGGGTCGAGCCGAACTGCGCGATCGAGAACGTCCCGTCGCAGACGTCCCGGGCGCCGTCGGAGAGCCCCGGTCCCTCCTGGCCGAACAGGAAGCAGACCCGGCGCGGCACGGTCGCGGTCTCCAGGTGTGCCGAGCCCGGCAGGTTGTCGATGCCGTGCAGCGCGACCGGCCCGTCGGGGTGGTCGTGGAGGTATGCCGCGAGGTCGGCAACCGTCGGGTGGTGCCGGACGTGCTGGTAGCGGTCGGTCACCATCGCGCCGCGGCGGTTCCACCGTCGGTTGCCGACGATGTGCACCTCGGCGGCGAGGAACGCGTTGGCGGTGCGCACGATCGTCCCGATGTTGAAGTCGTGCTGCCAGTTCTCGATCGCGACGTGGAAGTCGTGACGCCGGGTGTCGAGGTCGGCGACGATCGCCTCGACCGACCAGTACCGGTAGCGGTCCACGACGTTGCGCCGGTCCCCCTCGGCCAACAGCTCGGGGTCCCACTGCGGCCCGCTGGGCCATTCGCCGGGCCATGGTCCGACCCCGACCTCGGGGGGACCGTGCGGCATCGGGTCGTACGGCGCACGCTCCTCCACGGCCACACGTTAAGCGATCAGCCACCTACGGTTCGACGATGGCAGGTACCGTTGACGTGTGATCTCAGTGATGCCGACGGCGCCGCTGCTGCTTGGCATCAAGTGGCTGGACCCGCAGTGGCTGCAACACCAGTACGGCTCGGCCTTCATCTGGCTGGCCCTGCTGATGGTGTTCGTGGAGTGTGGGCTGTTCTTCCCTTTTCTACCCGGTGACACCCTGCTGTTCGCCCTCGGGCTCTTCATCGCGGGCAGCAACGCGACCGGGTACTCCGTGATCGGCATCCACAACGAACCCGTCGAGCTGACGATCGCCGTGGCGCTGCTCACCCTGGCGGCCTTCGCCGGCAACGTCACGGGCTACGAGATAGGCCGCAAGCTCGGCCCGCCGCTCTACGAGCGCGACGGCCGGATCATCAAGCGCGAGTACCTGGACAAGACGAGCGCGTTCTTCGACCGGCACGGCAGCAAGGCGCTGGTGCTGGGCCGCTTCGCGCCGTTCGTGCGCACCTACATCACCGTCGTCGCGGGCGTGACGCAGATGAACCGGCGCCGGTTCTTCGTCTGGAGCGCCGTCGGCGCCGCGCTCTGGGTCCTCAGCATCACCCTGCTCGGGTACTTCCTCGGCGCCGCGTTCCCGTGGCTGGGCGAGAACATCGACTACGTCACGATCGCCATCCTGGCGTTCAGCGTGGTGCCGTTGGCCTACGAGTGGCTCAAGAAGCGCCTCGGGCGGTCGCGCCGGGCCGCCTCGTCCGAGAGCGTCACCGTCGAGGCACCCGACCAGGAGCGGCACACCGCCTCCGAGCCGGCCGAGGCCTGAGGCCCACCGGCTAGCCCCGGGCGGCGTCCAGCTCGGCCTTGGTGAGCACCGGACGCACCTCGAGCCCGACGTCAGCGAGCGGGTTCTCCCCCGCCGGGCTGCGGTCGATCGCGCACACGACGACCTCCACCTCGGCACCGGCCTCCCGGAGCGCCCGCGTCGCGTCGCGGACCGCCCCACCCGTGGTGATCACGTCCTCGATCAGCGTCACCCGGCGACCGGCGACGTCGGGGCCCTCGGCCAGCTTGCAGGTGCCGTACTCCTTGGCCTTCTTGCGCACGAACAGTGCCGGCCGGCCCGTGAGGCTGCTGACCATCGTCGCGATCGGCACGCCACCGAGCTCGAGGCCACCGAGCAGGTCGGTGTCGTCCGGCAGCAGGCCTACCATCTCCCGGGCGACGCGCAGCAGCAGCTGAGGGTCGGCCTCGAAGAGGTACTTGTCGAAGTACTCGGTCGCCTGCTGACCCGATCGGAGCGTGAACTGCCCCGTCAGTCGGCAGATCGCGTCCACGTCCGCAGCGAGGGTCTCGTCCTGGGTCACGGCCGCACCCTAGCCGAGCGGCGCCGGCGAGTCGTTAGGGTCGGTCACATGCTCGCCCCCCGCCTCGCGCACCGCCTCGAGGGCATCCCGCCGACGATCTTCTCGGAGATGTCGGCGCTCGCCGTGCGCACCCAGTCGGTCAACCTGGGCCAAGGATTCCCGGACGTCGACGGTCCGCCCGAGGTGATCGCCCGGGCGGTGGCCGCACTCGAGAGCGGGCAGAACCAGTACGCGCCGGGGGTCGGCATCCCCGCCCTGCGCCAGGCGGTCGCCCGCCACCAGCAGCGCCACTACGGCCTCGAGCTCGACCCGGACAGCCAGGTGGTGGTGACCACGGGCTGCACCGAGGGCATCGCGGCGGCCCTGCTCGGCCTGGTCGACCCCGGTGACGAGGTGATCGTGCTCGAGCCCTACTACGACTCCTACATCGCGATGATCCAGATGGCGGGCGGCGTACGCCGTCCGGTGACCCTGCGCGCCCCGGACTATCGGCTCGACCCTGACGAGCTGCGCGCCGCGGTGACGCCGCGGACTCGCTTCGTGCTGCTCAACTCTCCGCACAACCCGACCGGCACGGTGCTCACCCGGGCCGAGCTGCAGGCGGTCGCCGACGTGGCGATCGAGCACGACCTCGTGGTGATCACCGACGAGGTCTACGAGCACCTCGTGTACGACGAGCACGAGCACGTCCCGCTCGCCACCCTGCCCGGCATGTTCGAGCGGACGCTCACGCTGTCGAGCGCCGGCAAGTCCTACTCGTTCACGGGCTGGAAGGTCGGCTGGGCGACCGGCCCCGCCCAGCTCGTGGGCGCGGTGCTCGCTGCCAAGCAGTGGCTGACGTTCACCTCCGGCTCGCCACTCCAGCCCGCGGTCGCCTACGCCCTCGACGAGGAGCCGGACTTCCCCGTCCAGCTGGCGGCCGGCCTCCGGGAGCGCCGCGACCTGCTCTGTGCGGGGCTGAGTGCCGTCGGCCTCGACGTACGCGTGCCGGAGGGCACCTACTTCGCGACCACCGACATCTCCGCGCTCGGGTGGCCCGACGGCCGCTCCTTCTGCCTGGCCCTGCCCGAGCGCGCCGGCGTGGTCGCGATCCCGACCCAGGTGTTCTACGACTCCGATGCGGGGCGCCAGCTGGTGCGCTGGGCGTTCTGCAAGGAGGCCGAGGTCATCGAGGAAGGGCTGCGCCGCCTGAGGGCGGCCGACCTCAGCGCTTCCTGACCCGGTAGACGACCCGGTCGGTCGCGACGTTGCCGGCCACGTCGACGGCGCGCGCCACGACGATGACCCGCTTGCCGCGGACGGTCCGGTCCAGGGTGCAGGACCGGACTCCCGACAGCTCGTCGGTCGCCACGCACCGGGCCTTCGGCGCCCGACCGCGGTAGATCGCGCCGTCCTCGACGCCCTTGATGCTGACCTCGGGGTCGGCGCTGTCGATGTCGATCCCGTCGACGGTCACCGTCGCGGTCCCGCCGTCGGCCGCGGTCACCGTGCGGGTGATCGACTGGCCGGCACCGTCACGCGCCAGCGTGACGGCCGCCGGGCAGGCCACGGCGCCGGCGCAGGCGAACCGCACCGTCACCGGCCCGGTCCACCAGCCCGACGACGGCCGGTCAGGGGCGACGGACGCTGTGATCGTGGGCAGCTGGCGAGCTGCCGAGCCCGTCGACGCGGTGAAGTCGTCGCCGCCGGCGTACGTCGCGGTGAGGCTGGTCGCCCCCGCCGGGAGCGGCTGGGCCAGCGTGGCCACGCCGTTCGCGAGCTGGGCGGTGCCGAGCGAGACTCCCCCGGCCGCGAAGGTGACGGTGCCACCGGGCACCCCCGCCCCCGGTGCCACCGGCGCGACCGTGGCGGTCTGGCTGCTCACGCCGATCGTGACCACGGTGGTCGTCGGCGCCTTGGCGACGACCACCGATCGCACGGCCGACCCCGGCAGGTACGCGGCACTCCCCGCCTGGCTCGCGGCCACGGTGCAGGTGCCGGCGTGGGCGAACGTCACGACCGAGCCGGCCACGCCGCACACCGCCGGCGTCGTGGACGACAGCACGACCGGGTTGCCGGAGCCACCGCCCTGGGTGGTCACCGTCCAGTTCTGGCCCACGACGGGCGCAGCTGGCGGGGCCGTGGTGAACGCGACCGTCTGCGGCAACGGAGCCGGCGGCGTGCTCGGCGCCGTGCACGCGATGGTGCCGCGGCGCAGCGAGTGAGCGTCGGTGTCACCGTCGTCGGACCACAGCACCTCCTTGGCCCCACCGACGCAGCGCGACTGCGGCGCGACCGCCAGGCCCTCGTTGTTGAGGTTCGGCATCCCGACGGGGCGGTCGTAGGCCGCGTCGACGACGAAGCCGCCCGTGCCGTCGATGCGGAGCAGCGAGGTCTTCCCGTCGTGGGTGTCGTCGGTGACGGCGCGGAGGGCCTGCAGCTCGGGGTCGAAGTCGACGTCGGCCAGGTGCTCGAAGCCGCTGTCGATCGTGGCGACCTTGTGCGAGGTCGTCCCGTCGCTGTCGAGCGCGAAGGCGATCAGGTCTCCGGTGGCCTCGACCGCCACGACGTAGAGACCGGTGCCGTGGAGCGGGTACGTCGCGGGCCGGTACGCGGCGTTCGTGCCCTGGTCCACGAACCCGTTTGCCGTCAGGTAGCTGTCGGGCACGAACGTGACACCCTCGAGGCCGAGGTTGGCCCCGGCAGGCGGGATCTGGCTGGTGAGGTTCCACTCGTTGGTGGCGTTGATCGTGGCGCCGGTCCCGGACGGGTCGTAGCGCAGGATCGACATCCGGCTCACCCCGCTCGCGGCGTTGTTGCGCTCGGCGGCCAGGTAGACGAAGCCGTCCGGACCGATCGTGATGCCCTCGGTGTCGGGGGCGCCGGTGCCGTCGGGGTAAACCGGGTTCTTGGGCCAGCCGGTGGCCGGGACGAAGTCGTCGTCCGCGTCCCGGGTGAGCTTGAAGAGCGTGCCCAGCTTGTTCTGCGCTCCCCACAGCACGTCCGGGTCGGCCGGGTCGAACGCGAGGCCGGAGAGGTCCTGGAGGAACGTGCCGGCCTGGTCGGCGTACGAGACGGTCTGCCCGCCGGGCCACGGCGAGGTGTCCAGGCCGGGGCAGGAGTTGGCGGTGCCCTTGGTCGGCGTCCTGGCGTCCGTGAAGTCACCGACGCCGTCCTTGCAGCGGGCGTAGGACTGCGTGGCGGGCGTGGCCCAGCTGTACTGCTCGATCAGCGTGCTGCCGTCCGCGGCGTACAGCCGGACCGCGTCGGTGTCGTCGAGGCCGAACCCGAGGCTGCTCTCGTCGAGCACGAGGTAGCCCTTCGCCGCGACGCTGGTGGAGGCGGGGATCGCGTAGGCGTGGGCGTCGTCGCCGTCCTTGACGACGTAGCCGGAGACGTCGACCGGGCTCGCGGAGATGTTCACCAGCTCGACCCAGTCACCCGGGGTGCCATCGGCGGACTCGACCTCGTTGATCCGGACCGGGCTGCACGCGTTCGGCAGACCTCGGGTCGAGGCGGTGGTCTCGCGGAAGTCGCCGGTGCCGTCGGGGCAGCGTCCCCAGGTGGTCGCGGCGTGCGCTCCCCAGGTGGTGGTGTCGACCTCGGTGGTGCCGTCGGGGAGGAAGAGCGTGACGCTGTCACCCACGCCGAGGCCGAAACCCGGAGTCTGGGAGATCTCGGTGTAGATCGCGTAGTAGCCGCCCGCCGGGATCGTGGTGCCCGCCGGTACGACGACCGGCGTGGCCGCGTGGTCGGGGTCGCCGTCGACGATCTTCCAGCCCGAGACGTTCACCGGTGCGGCGGATCGGTTCTTGAGCTCGACCCAGTCGGCGACCTGGTCGCCGTTGGACTCGACCTCGTTGATGACCACGTCCGGCGGTCCCGACGGCGCTCCGCCGCAGTCGTTGGCCGCACCGAGGGTGTCGGTCACGACACCGAAGTCGCCGGTGCCGTTGGGGCAGCGGCCCCAGTTCGTGGCGTGGGTGCCGGCGGGCCACGTCGTGGCGTCGAGCAGGTTGGCCAGGTTGGGCTGGTAGAGCCGGACCGAGTCGCCCTTGCCCAGCCCGAAGGACGCGTTCACGTCGAAGGTGGCGTAGGCGTGCGGGGCGAGAGCGGTGGCGGCCGGGATCGTGAAGGCGTGCGTGTCGTCGTTGTCCTTGAGCACGTAACCGGAGATGTCGACCGTGGTGTCGCCGGTGTTGGTCAGCTCCACGAGGTCGCCGGGATCGGACTGGACCTCGTTGACCTTGATGTTCTCGCCGCCGGCCGGGATCGCACACTGGTTGACGGCGCCCTTGGTCGCCGCGGCGGTGACCTCGAACGCACCGGTGCCGTCGGGGCAGCGGCCGTAGCTCTTCCCCGCCGCAGGGTGGGCCGGGTAGGTGTAGGAGTCGATCGGGGTGGTCAGGTCGCTGTCGCTGTAGAGGCGGACCGCGTCGCCGTTGCCGAGACCGAACACGAAGTCGACGGACTCACCGTTGAGGACCTTGCGCTCGCCGGCCGCGATCGAGCTGCCCACCGGGAACGTGTAGGAGTTGTTCTCGGTGTTGTCCTTCAGCATCCAGCCGGAGAGGTCGACCGGGCCGGTGCCGGTGTTCAGCAGCTCGATGAAGTCGGGGTTGTTGGAGGAGAACTCGTTGATCCTCACCGCACTGTCGGGGGTGGCACAGACGTTCGGGGCGCCGAGCGAGGGCGTCATCGCGATGAACGTCCCGGTGCCGTCGACGCAGCGGCCCCACGTGGTCGCGTGCGTGCCCGCGGGCCAGGTGGTGGAGTCGATCAGCGTCACCCCGTCCGGCGCGAAGAGCCGGGCAGAGTCGCCCTTGCCGAGGCCGAACGCTGTGATGTCGAGCGCCAGGTGGCCGCCCGCCGGGATCGTGGTGCCACCCGGCAGCGGGTAGCTGTGGGTGTCGTCGTCATCCCTGAACACGTAGCCCGAGAGGTCGGCGGCGCTGGCGCCGAGGTTCACCAGCTCGACCGTGTCGGTCGGGTCGGAGCGGACCTCGTTGATCCGGATGTCGGTGTCGGCGGCCGTCGCCGCGGGAGCGAGGGCCACCAGGCCGAGCAGCGCGAAGGCGAGAGTCAGGAGCAGGCCGAGCGGGGCACGCCAGAGCAGGAGCACGCGATTGTCTTCCTCGAGGCGCTGCCGAGCCAGCGGCGGGACGGGCACGCGCAGCCTCGCGAGCCCCGGCGAACCCGCGGTGAACGCCCCTCCATCACCCGCCGAACGCTGGGTGGTCGATCCTCCGGCCTATCGCGGGTCGCGGAACCAGGCGGCGGTGTCGGAGCGCGAGAGCAGCACGATGGTGCCGCCGGCGGCGGACACGAGCAGCACCACGAGGAAGGCGCCGGCGACCAGCGCGGCCAGGCTGACCACCGCGGCGACACTCGCCGAGACCACCAGCACGATCCGCGCCCACGCGACGCGGCGGATCACGAGCGCGGCCATGACGGCCGACACCAGACACCACACGATGAGGGCGACGAGCATCCCGAACGCGACCCCGAGGAGCAGGTCGTCGGAGACTCCCTGGTCGGCGAGGTCGGGGCTGCGGCGGTGCACGTCGTCGAGCAGCACGTCGGGGTCGAGGGCCACGACGACCCCGGTCGCCAGCAGGCCGAGCGCGGTCAACCCGCTGCCGATCCAGGTGAGCACGCACGCCAGGAGCACCGCCGGCGGCCGGGGGGGCGCAGCGCTCGCAGCAGTGGCGGGAGCCGCAGGAGTGGCAGGCGCGGCCGGCGCCGCAGGAGCGACGTACGGCGTCGCCCCGACGGGTGCGCTGGTCCGCGGGGCCAGCGCGCCGGTGCGGGGTGCGACCGCGGCGGGGTCACGGAACCAGTCGCGCGAGGGCTGCAGCCACAACATCAGCGCAGCGGCCGCGACCACCGAGGACACGAAGCCGCCGGTGACCATGCCGGTGAGGAACAACGGCACCGCGATCACCGTCAGCGCCAGCCGGGCGCTGCGGCTGCGCCGCAGCACCTGGTAGCCGAGGATCGCGGCCGCGGTCGCGCATCCCGCGGCCACCATCGAGGTGATCCGCAGGACCGTGATGATGCCGTCGACCCCGACCCCGAGGTCGGAGCCCGGCGGCTCGGCCAGGAACTTCTCGATCGACTTGCGGGTCTCGAGCGTGTGCAGCGCACCGACGCGGTCGAACACCATCGCGACGACGATCGCCGAGCCGACCATGATCAGCCACGCCGCCAGGGTCACCTGGCGCGGGCGGGTGGGGGTCGGCTCGCTCACGTGCTCATTGGATCACGCGGTCCGCACCCCGCCCGCCTCCAGGCGCAGCCCATCGCCGTCGGGCGCCCGGTCGACGGTCACCGCCGTCCCGTCGACGACCTCGCCGGCGATCAGCATCCGGGCCAGCGGGTCGCCGATCGCGCTCTGGATCAGGCGGCGCAGCGGACGCGCGCCGTACGCCGGGTCGTAGCCCACGTCGGCCAGCCAGGTGCGCGCCGCGTCGGAGACCTCGATCGCCACCCGGCGCACCGCCAGCCGCTTCTCCAGCAGCGCGAGCTGCAGGTCGACGATGCGCGTCAGGTCCTCCATCGTGAGCGCGTCGAACACGACGATCTCGTCGAGCCGGTTGAGGAACTCCGGCTTGAACGACGAGCGGACGACGGCCAGCACGGACTCGTGGCGCTTCTCGGTGTCCAGCGTGGGGTCGACCAGGAAGTTCGAGCCCAGGTTGCTGGTGAGGATCAGCAGCGTGTTGCGGAAGTCGACGGTGCGGCCCTGGCCGTCGGTCAGCCGGCCGTCGTCGAGCACCTGCAGCAGGATGTCGAAGACCTCGGGGTGGGCCTTCTCGACCTCGTCGAGCAGCACCACGGAGTACGGCCGGCGGCGCACCGCCTCGGTGAGCTGGCCGCCCTCGTCGTAGCCGACGTAGCCGGGAGGCGCACCGACCAGGCGCGCGACCGAGTGCTTCTCGCCGTACTCGCTCATGTCGATGCGCACGATCGCCCGCTCGTCGTCGAACAGGAAGTCGGCCAGCGACTTGGCGAGCTCGGTCTTGCCGGTGCCGGTGGGGCCGAGGAACAGGAACGAGCCCGGGGGCCGGTTGGGGTCGCTGATGCCGGCGCGCGCCCGGCGTACGGCGTCGCTGACCGCGACGACCGCGGCGCGCTGGCCGATCAGCCGCTCGCCGATCACGTCCTCCATGTGCAGGAGCTTGGCGGTCTCACCCTCGAGCATCCGTCCGGTGGGGATGCCGGTCCAGGCCTCGACCACCTCGGCGATCTGCTCGGGCCCGACCTCCTCGCCGACCAGCGGCTCGATGTCGGTGCGCTCCGCGGCGCCGGCCGCCACGATCTGCTGCTCCAGGGCCGGGATGCGGCCGTAGAGCAGCTCACTGGCCTTGCCGAGGTCGCCCTCGCGCTGCAGCCGGTCGGCCTCCATGCGCAGCTGGTCGAGCTGGCGGCGCAGCTCGCCCTCGCCCTCGAGCGTGGACTTCTCCCGCTCCCAGCGGGCCTCGAGCGCGCGCAGCTCCTCCTCGCGGTCGGCGAGGTCGCGGCGCAGGTTGTCCAGCCGCTCCTTCGACGCCTCGTCGGACTCCTTGGCGAGCGCGAACTCCTCCATCTTCAGCCGCTCGACCGACCGCCGCAGCTGGTCGATCTCCTCCGGCGAGGACTCGATCTCCATCCGCAGCCGCGAGGCGGCCTCGTCGATGAGGTCGATGGCCTTGTCGGGCAGCTGGCGGCCGCTGATGTAGCGGTCGGAGAGGGTCGCGGCCGCGACCAGGGCGGCGTCGGTGATGCGTACGCCGTGGTGGGCCTCGTACTTCTCCTGGATGCCGCGCAGGATCTGGATGGTGTCCTCGACGCTGGGCTCGCCGACGAACACCTGCTGGAAGCGGCGCTCGAGCGCGGGGTCCTTCTCGATCCGCTCGCGGTACTCGTCGAGCGTGGTCGCGCCGATCATGTGCAGCTCGCCGCGCGCCAGCATCGGCTTGAGCATGTTGCCGGCGTCCATCGCGGAGTCGCCACCGGCGCCCGCGCCGACGACCGTGTGCAGCTCGTCGATGAACGTGATGACCTGGCCCTCGGCGGACTTGATCTCCTCGAGCACGGCCTTGAGGCGCTCCTCGAACTCGCCGCGGTACTTCGCACCCGCCACCATCGCGGCCAGGTCGAGGCTGAGCACCCGGCGGCCCTTGAGCGAGTCGGGGACGTCGCCGGCGACCACGCGCTGGGCGAGGCCCTCGACGACGGCGGTCTTGCCGACGCCGGGCTCGCCGATGAGCACGGGGTTGTTCTTGGTGCGCCGCGAGAGCACCTGCACGACGCGTCGGATCTCGGCGTCGCGGCCGATCACCGGGTCGAGGCGACCCTCCTCGGCGGCCTGGGTGAGGTCGACGGAGTACTTCTCGAGCGCTTCGTACGTCGACTCCGCGTCCTGGCTGGTCACGCGCCGGTTGCCGCGCACCGCGGTCAGCGACTCGCGCAGCCCGTCGGCGCTCAGCCCGGCGTCGGTCAGCACGGTCTTGGCGCTGCTCTCGACGGTGGCGAGCGAGATCAGCAGGTGCTCGCTGGCGACGTAGTCGTCCTTCATCCCCGAAGCGAGGTCCAGCGCCCCGGCCAGCACCCGGGTGAGCGCGGCGGACGCGCTGGGCTGCTGGACGGTCGACCCGGTCGCCTTCGCGAGCTTGTCGCGCTCGGCCGCGGCCGCGCGCACCAGGCCGGGGACGTCCACGCCCGCCTTGGCGACCAGGTTCGCCGCCGTACCCTCCTCCTGGAGCAGCAGCGCGACCAGCAGGTGGATCGGCTCGGTGTGGATGTTGCCCGCGGTCGTCGCGGACAGCTGGGCGGCCTCGATGGCCTCCCGGCTGCGGGTGGTGAACTTCTCGGCACCGAACTGGCTCATGTGGTGATTCTCCTCGTGGCGTCACTCGTCGGGCACCCCCGGCCCGTCACCTTCTCCAACGCGGCCAAAGTTGAGTCTGTTCCACTCAACTCTGGCAAATTCTCGCAGGTCAGAGACAATGGCGCCCGTGCCCGTCTCGCGCCTGGAACTCACCGCCGACTGCGCGCGGTGCCACGCGCTGTGCTGCGTGCTGCTGCCCTACCGGCGCCAGGGCGGCTTCGGCGCCGACAAGGCGGGCGGCGTGGCCTGCCACCACCTGCGCACCGACGACCGCTGCGAGATCCACGCCGAGCTGCCCGAGCGCGGCTGGCCCAGCTGCGTGGTCTTCGACTGCTTCGGGGCCGGCCAGCAGGTGACCCAGGTGACGTACGCCGGGGCCTCGTGGCGCGACCAGCAGGACTTGGGCGAGATGGCGGCCGTGCTCTCCACGCTGCGCCGGGTGCACGAGATGCTGCTCCACCTCGGCGAGGTCGCGGAGCGCTCCCCCGACCCGGCGGCCGACGACCTCTCGGCGCGGCTGCTGACCCTGCGCGACGCGACACCGGTGGAGATCCTCACCGCCGACCTCGACGACCTGCAGGACGAGTGCGGCGGTCTGCTGGCGACGGCGAGCGCCCGGCTGCGCATCCCCGCGGGCACCGATCTCACCCACGCCGACCTGGCGGGCCAGGACCTGCGCGGCCGCGACCTGCGCGCGGCCTCGCTACGCGGAGCGCTGCTGATCGGCGCCGACCTGCGCGACGTACGCCTCGGGCGCGCGGACCTGCTCGGCGCCGACCTGCGCGGTGCGGACCTCCGCGGGGCCGACCTGACCGAGGCCCTGTTCCTCACCGGGCCCCAGGTGGCCGGCGCGCGCACCGACGAGACGACGCGCGTGCCCGCCCGGCTGCCACGAGCCACCGGAACGCCCGACTGATCTGGACCGGTCGTCGATGTCCGGAATGGGGCTGACGGCGGCCGTGCGACGGCTCTACGGTGATCCGACTGCAGCGAGAGGAAGGACCCGTGAGCGCCGAGACGACAGGCTGGTCCGCCCGCCGCGTGGTCGTCATCGACGACACCCCGGACCTGCGGGCTCTCCTGCGGATCGCGCTGGAGCGCGCCGAGTACGCCGTGGTCGGCGAGGCGGGCGACGGCCGGGCCGGCATCGACGCCGTGCGTGAGCACCGGCCCGACGTCGTACTGCTCGACCTCTCGATGCCGGTGCTCGACGGCCTCGAGGCGCTGCCGTCCATCCGCGAGCTCGTGCCGTCGGGCACGATCGTCGTGCTGTCCGGGTTCGGTCGCGCGACGATGGCCGAGCAGGCGATGGCGCTCGGCGCCGACGGCTACGTCCAGAAGGGCGCGCCGCTGCGCGAGGTCATCGCGAGCATCGGCGAGCTGGCTTCCGAACGGGGTGAGCGTCAGGCCCGCTCGTAGGGTCCCTGCTGCGCCTGGTGGCGGTCGTCGCTACCGGAGAAGTCCGTGTAGGTGTAGGGGTTCGGGATCCGCTCGGTGACGGGCAGCTCGGGGTGCATGCCCTCGGCCCAGGCCTGCTCACCCATCGTCACCCGGGCGAACTCGACGGTCTCGCTGACGGCGCGCTTGGCGGCGTCGAGGTCGCCGGCGAGCAGCCGGTGCTCGTGCTTGACGACCTGGCCGTCGACCAGCACGGTGTGCACGTCGCCACGGCCCGCCTGGTAGACGACCGTGCCGTAGGGGTGCAGCACCGGGTACATCGCGGGGTTGTCGTCGTTCTTGATCAGCACCAGGTCGGCCTTCTTGCCGGGCGTGATCGAGCCGACCAGGTGGTCGAGGCCGAGCGCCTGGGCGCCGCCGAGGGTCGCCCACCGGACGACCTCCTCGGCGCGCAGCGCGTTGGTGACCACGGTCTCCTGCTCGGCGTGCGCGGCCAGGTGCTCGCGCGAGCGGTCGGCCGAGAGCGTCGCGCGCATCGCGGAGAACAGGTCGGCGCTCCACCAGACACTCGTGTCCATCGAGAGCGACACCGGGATGCCGTGCTTGCGGAGATTCCAGGTGGGGGGATAGCCCTGGCCGGCGCTCTGCTCGCTCTCGGTCGAGACCGACACGGTGCCGCCCGAGGCGGCGATGCGCTGGTAGCTGTCGGTCGACAGGCTCGCGGCGTGCACGTAGGTGACCTCGGGGCCCATGAACCCGTGGTCGGCCATCAGCTTGATGCTGTCGTCGTTGGTGGCGCCCCAGACGCCGGCGTGCGTGGTGACCCCCAGCCCGAGCTCGCGCGCCGCCTCGAACGCCGCCTTCTCGGGGAACGCCGGGTCGGCGGTCACGTCGAAGGCCAGCTGCAGGCCGAGCTTGTCCGAGCGCGGGAAGCGGTCGACGTACGCACGGAACTCAGCGCCGTGGGTCCACTCCCAGGGCGCGCCGAGCAGGTTGCCGTAGGCGAGCACGAAGCGGCCGGGTGAGGACTGCAGCGCCTCGAGGGCGGCCTCGCCGTGCTCGACGGTCTGCAGGCCGTGGGACCAGTCGAGCGTGGTGGTGACGCCGGAGTCGACGGCCTCGATCGCGGAGAGCAGATTGCCGGCGCGGATGTCCTGCGGGCGGAACATCGGTCCGTGCGTGAGGTAGTAGAAGACGAAGTACTGCGAGAGCGTCCAGTCGGCGCCGTACCCGCGCAGCGCGGTCTGCCACATGTGCCGGTGGGTGTCGATCATGCCCGGCATCAGGATCCCGCCGGCGGCGTCGATCTCGAGCGCGCCCTCCGGTACGTCGAGCCGTTGGCCGACGGCCGCGATCGTGTCGCCCTGCACCAGCACGTCGCCGTTCTCGATGATGCCTGCGTCGATGGTGAGCACGGTGGCGTTGCGGAAGACCACTGGCCGTCCGTCGTTGACCTGCAAGATCTCGTCGGGGTTCATGGTGTCCTCAGGTGGTGATGTCGGGGTAGGGCAGCGAGAAGTGCTGGAGCCGGGCGGCGTAGTCGAGCTGCATCGCCAACGGCTCGTCGTGGTCGCGCTCGAACATCGCGATCCAGAGCGTGAGGGTGAGGAACGGGTGGGCGCCCATCTCGAAGAGCGCGACGTGGTCGTGCTCCGAGAGCGCGCGGCGCTCGTCGTCGGTGAACGACAG
The DNA here is from genome assembly GCF_057747975.1 of Nocardia sp. 149-1B. Taxonomy (NCBI): domain Bacteria; kingdom Bacillati; phylum Actinomycetota; class Actinomycetes; order Mycobacteriales; family Nocardiaceae; genus Nocardia; species Nocardia sp. 149-1B. The sequence goes on along the minus strand of NZ_CM173233.1, from coordinate 265,812 downwards.
CCAGGTCGAGGCCTCGCCCGCGATGCAGTTGAGGATCGTGTTGGCCTTCTCTGCCTCCCACCAGGCGACGGTGCCGGCAGGGTCCTCGCGGTAGCGCTCGACGAGCTCGGGGTCGCGGTCGATCGTGAACAGGAACTTGTTGACGAGGTACTTGCTCATTCGGGGTCCCCTCGGAATCGTGGGCTGGAGGAGCGCAGCGGGGGAAGCACGCGATTTCGTGGGGTGTTCATCTCGGATCCCCCTCGGGGTACCAGGTGAAGTACGCCTCCATCGTGTGGAACAGGTCGAGGTTGTCGGCGTGGTCGGCCTTCTGGTGGCCCGCGATGCCCATCATCAGCATGAAGTCCATGAACCCGTGGGTCGCGTTGCCCGGGGCGTGCAGGCTGTCGAGCGTCACGTTGGCCAGGCACCCGTCGATGTCGCCGTTCGCGATCCACTCGACGGCCTTGGCGTCGAACTCCGGGTCGGGGCCGTGCTCGCCGAACTGGCGGGGCCCACCGAGCTCGAGGGAGAGGTGGCCGGTGCCGATCACCGCGACGCGCAGCTCGCTGGGCCAGGAGTCGATGATCTCGCGGATGGTCTTGCCGAGCTTGACGAACCGCTCGGGCCGCGGCAGCGGCGGGGCGAAGATGTTGGTGTAGATCGGCACCACCGGCAGGTCGTTCTGCGGGCGCACCGTGATGATCGGGCAGGTGATCGAGTGGTCGACGCGCAGCTCGTTGCTGAACGCCAGGTCGAACTCGCGGTCGATGCCCTCGCGCAGGATGTACGACGAGAGCTCCTCGTGGCCCTTGAGCAGCAGCCGCGGCAGCCCGAACTCGCGCTCCTCGTTGTAGTAGTTCGCGTCGTAGAACGGCGCCTTGCCGACGAGGAACTGCGGCATGTTGTCCAGCCACAGCTGATGGAAGTGGTCGGAGCCCACCATCACCAGCACGTCGGGCCGCGCGGCCGTGAGCGTCGCGCGGTAGGCCTCGACCTTGCGCACCCACTCGGCCGCGAACGGCGGCGCCTCCTCGGGCGCGAGCTGGCTGGTCTTGTAGAAGAACGGGTGATGGGTCGTCGCCAGGATCGCCACGAGCTTCGCCACCGCACACCTCCTCATTCGCGGACCATCGTCCGCATCGTGGCTGCGATGGAACAGTGCCGCGTGATCGCGGTCACTGTCAAGGGTTCAACCAACCTCGGTCGGTCTGGTGCGGCCGGGTGTCCGTTGTGGCACGATCGCCCCCATGGCAGGACGCGGCACGGGCCCGGACTTCGTCGAGGCGCTCGCGCGCGGGCTCGACGTACTGACCTGCTTCGAGGCACACCGGGGCTCGATGTCGCTGAGCGAGGTCGCCGCCGACACCGGCCTGGCCCGCCCGACCGCGCGCCGGCTGCTGCTCACGCTCGAGGAGCTGGGTTACGTCCGCAGCACCTCCGACGGCTTCGAGCTCACCCCGCGGGTGCTGCGGTTGGGCATGTCGTACGTCGGGTCGCTCGGTCTCTGGGACGTCGCCCGGCCGCACCTGGAGTGGCTGGTCTCACAGACCCACGAGTCCTCGTCGATGGCCCAGCTCGACGGGTCCGACATCGTCTACGTCGCGCGGGTCGCCGTGCCCAAGATCATCGCGCTCCGCGTGGACGTCGGCACCCGCTTCCCGGCTCAGGTGACCTCGCAGGGCAAGGTGCTGCTGGCCGGCCTCGACGATGACGGCGTGCGCGCCGTGCTGGCCGAGCCGACCCGCTCCGGCCTGGCCATCACCGGCCCCGACGTCGAGGTCTTCCTCGAGGAGATCCGCGTGGTCCGCGCCCGTGGCTGGGCCCTCGCCGACGAGGAGCTCGCCCGCGGCGTCCGCTCGGTCGCCGTCCCCGTCCGCGACGGTGCGGGAGTGGTCCGAGCCGCCATGAACGTCACCGTCCACGCCGCCGAGACCAGCGTCGAGACGCTGACCACCCACCACCTCCCGCTGTTGCTCCGCGCCGCCGGCGAGGTCTCCGCCGACTGGGCCCTCTGGCAGTCCCGCCCCGTCGCCACCCACGGCGTCTGACGGTCACGGTGGTTGAGGTGCGACGAGCGCTAGCGAGGAGCCTCGAAACCACCACCGGCCGGGGACCCACGCTTGACATCACCCCACCCCAGCGACCACATTGACGGACACATGTCCGCCTAGTGGCCAGGAGTGCAGACGATGAACGCCGAGACCGGCCCGCCACCGCTCGCCGGCCTGCTCGTGGCCGACTTCTCCCGGGTCCTCGCCGGCCCCTACGCCACGATGCTGCTCGCCGACCTGGGCGCCGAGGTCATCAAGGTCGAGAGCCCGGCCGGCGACGACACCCGCGAGTGGGTGCCGCCTCGCCGCGGTGACGTCGGCACCTACTACCTCGCGGTCAACCGCAACAAGCGCTCGATCGCCCTCGACCTCAAGGACGACGCCGACCGCGAGGTCGCACAGGCGCTGGCCGCCCGCGCCGACGTGGTGATCCAGAACTTCAAGCCCGGCGGGCTGGCCCGCTTCGGCCTCGACTACGACACCGTCCGCGCGACTAACGAGCGCGTCGTCTACTGCTCGATCAGCGGCTTCGGCGCCGCGGGTGGCGCGTCGCTGCCGGGCTACGACCTGCTGGTGCAGGGCATGTCGGGGCTGATGAGCCTGACCGGCAGCCCCGACGGCCCGCCGTACCGCGCCGGCATCTCGGTGTTCGACGTGATGACCGGCCTGCAGTCGGTGATCGGCATCCTGGCCGCGCTGCGGCACCGCGACGCGACCGGCGAGGGACAGCACGTCGAGACCAACCTGCTCTCGACAGCAATGTCGACACTGGTCAACCAGACCTCGGCGTACGTCGCGGGCGGCGTCGTGCCGCACCGGATGGGCAACGCACACCTGAGCCTGTTCCCCTACGAGCCGCTCGCGACCGGTGACGGGGACCTGATCGTGGTGGCCGGCAACGACGGGCAGTTCCGCAAGCTCGCCGCGGCGATCGGCGCGCCCGAGCTGGCCGACGACCCGCGGTTCGCGACCGTCGGGTCGCGCAACGACAACCGCGAGGAGCTGCGGCCGCTGCTGCTCGAGCGGCTGGCCGAGCGCTCGGCGCAGGAGTGGTTCGACGTGCTCACCGAGGCCGGCATCCCGTGCGGCCCGATCAACGACGTGCGCGGCGGCGTCGAGCTGGCCGAGCGGCTCGGGCTCGAGCCGGTCGTCGAGGTCGGCGGTGTGCCGACCGTGCGCAACCCGATCCGGTTCAGCGCCAGCCCGGCGCGCTACGACCTACCGCCGCCGGGGCTCGACGAGCACGGCGACGAGATCCGGGCCTGGCTCGGCTTCCCGAAGGAGAACTCATGAGCACTGCCCCCAAAGAAGGCGTGCAGTTCCCGACCTCGCTCGGTACGTCGGAGGGCACGACGATCACCCTGCTCGGCCAGGACCTCGCGACCGACCTGATGGGGAAGGTGTCCTTCGGCGAGCTGGCCTACTGGCTGTTGACGCTGGAGAAGCCGACGCCCCAGCAGTCGCGGCTGTTCGAGGCCGTGCTGATCGGGCTGGCCGACCACGGGTTCACCCCGACCGCGATCGCGGCCCGGCTCACCTATCTCAGCGCGCCGGACGCGATCCAGGGCGCGCTGGCCGCCGGACTGTTGGGGGGTGGTTCGCGGTTCCTCGGGGTCACCGAGGACACCGGCCGCTTCCTCGCGGGGGTGCTGGCCTCGTTGGAGTCACAGCCGACCGACGAGGCGGGTTGGGACGAGGTTGCGCTCGCCGCCGTACGCCGCCAGCGCGAGGCCGGGAAGTTCGTGCCCGGCCTGGGACACCCCGTGCACAAGGACGGCGACCCGCGCACGCCGCGGCTGGTGCAGATCGCCCACGAGGAAGGGCTCTACGGCCCGCACCTCGCACTGTTCGAGGCGATCGGTCGTGTTCATCCGGAGGTGCTCGGCAAGACGCTGCCGCTCAACGGCGCGGGAGTCAGTGGGGCGGCGCTGGCCGACCTGGGCCTGCCGCTGGAGCTGCTGCGTGGCACGGTGCTGCTCGCCCGCTGCGCCGGCCTGCTCGGCCACATCGCCGAGGAGATCCGCAACCCGATCGCCAACGACATCTACATGACCGTCGACCGCAACGCGGTGTACGTCGACCCCTCGGACTCCTGACCGTGCGCGCCGCACACATCACCCAGCACGGCGCTCCCCCGGAGCTCGTCGTCGTCCCCGAGCCGGTGCCGGGCCCGGGCCAGGCGCTGATCGCGGTGGCCGCCGCGCCGATCACCCCGCTGGACATCCTGTGCGCGACCGGCACCTCCTACTTCGGCCCGCCCGCGCTGCCCTACGTCCCGGGCGTCCAGGGCGTCGGCACCGTCGTGAGCTCGCCGCTGCACGAGCCCGGCACCCGCGTGTGGTTCCCGACCTCGGCCGGCATGGCCCCAGGCGACGGCAGCCTCGCGGAGCTCGCGGTCGCCGACGCCGCCGACCTGGTGCCGATCACCGCCGGCGTCCCCGACACCCTCGTCGCCGCCCTGGGCTACTCCGCCATCGCCGCCTGGATGTCGCTGACCTGGCGCGGCGAGCTGAAGCCCGGCGAGCGGGTGCTGGTCCTGGGCGCCGGCGGTGTCGTCGGCCAGGTGGCGCTGCAGTGCGCGCGTCTCCTCGGCGCCTCGGCCGTGTACGCCGCCTGCCGCTCCGACCGCGCCGTCGCCACCGCGGAGTCCTTGGGCGCCGACGGCATCGTGCGGCTGCGCGACGACGACCGGGTCGACGAGCTCGTCACCCGCATCCGCGCCTTGGACGGACGTCCGTTCGACCTGGTGATCGACCCGCTCTGCGGAGTGCCAGCGACCGCGGCCGCCCAGTGCCTCGCCCCGGGCGGCCGCCTGGTCAACCTCGGCAGCTCCGCCGGCACCGAGGCCACCTTCACCAGCGCCCTTCTTCGCGGCGGCAGCCAGAGCATCCTCGGCTACACCAACAACTCGCTCACCGCCGACCAGCGGCGCGCTGCGCTGGATGCCCTGCTCGGTCACGCGGCATCCGATGGACTGACCGTCGCCCACGAGGTGGTGCCTCTTGCGCACGCCGCCGCCGGCTGGCAGCGCCAGGAGATCGGGGTGAACGATCGACGCTTGGTCGTCGACCTGACCTGACGCGCAGCCCGCGACGACGCACGTCTCGACGGCGCGCCGCGCGCCTCACCCGCGGTGCGCCATGATCGATGGATGCGTGACCAGTGGCGCGGGAGGCTCAGCCGTGAGGTGAGGCGGCTGCGCACGGGGTGGCGCGGTGCGGTGCTCTGGTCGCTGCGGATCACCGTGGCGGCGGTGATCAGCTACGTCGCGGCAACCCTGCTGTTCCCGGGGACCGAACCGCTGCTCGCGCCCTTGACCGCGATGCTGGTCGTACAGGTCACGCCGGTCTCGCTGCTGGCCAGCGGCCTCGATCGCGTCGTGGCGGTGGTGACCGGGGTATCGCTGGCGGTCGGGTTCGCCGCCGTCGTACCCCTGGCCTGGTGGAGCCTCGGCCTGCTCATCCTCATCTCGGTCACCTTGGGGCAGGCGCTCCGGCTGCGGGACAACCTCATGGAGGTCGCGATCAGCGGGATGCTCGTGCTCGGGGTCGGCTCGCTCGGCGCCGAGGCAGCCGCGGGGCAGCGCATCGCGGAGACGCTCGTCGGCGCGGGCATCGGCATCGCCGCCAACCTGCTCTTCCCGCCGCGCGTCCCCACCTCCGACGCCGGCCGCGAGATCGAAGGCCTGGCGGACGCGATCAGCGCCCTCCTGCGACGCTCCGCCGACGCCCTGGAGCACCTGGCCGGCGACCGCGGCTCGACCGCCTCAGCCGCAGGCGCCTGGCTCGAGGACGCGCGCCGGATCACCCATCACGACGTCCCCCGGGTCGGGGCCGCGCTGCTGCACGCCGAGCAGGGGCGTCGCCTCAACGTCCGCGCCGTCGGTACGCCGGACCTCGGACCCGGCCTGCGGCACGGGCTGGAGTCGCTCGAACACACCGCCCTGACCATCCGCTCGATGTACCGGGCGCTCGCCGACGCCGTCGAGGGCGACCCCGCCTGGCTCGAGGACGACAGCGGCCCGGACGTGCTCCTCGGCCTGGCCCTGACGTGTCGTGAGCTGGCCGACGCCGTCGACGCCTTCGGTGAGCTCGTCCGGCTCGAGGCGTCGCCGGCCGGCCAGGCGGACTCGGCGGACTTCGAGGCGCTGCGCGAGTCGATGCTCGGCCTGCCCGAAGCCCGCAGCCGCCTCGAGGACATGGCCACCGCAGTGGCCGATCCCCAGCTGCGCGAGCTGCACAGCACCGTCCTGTCGACCGTCAAGCGGGTGCAGCGCGAGCTTGACCTCGAGCAGCGAGTACGCCGTCAGCTCCAGCTGCGGCGCCCGGTCCGCACCTGGCCCGCCCCACTGCGCCCCCATCCGTCCCGCCGCCGGGGCGCAGCGCTCCCGGATCCCGGGGCCGAGATCGACATGGACGCCGAGACCACGGCGCTGCCGCGGCTCTCCGACGACGACCTCGACGGGCGGTGACCGCCGGCCCGGGCCTCAGGCGCGGCGGTGACCCACCTCAGTGGCTGCTGCCACCACCTCGCCGGTGAGCCCGTCGATCAGCTGGGTGCCGGCGGCGGCCGACTGCAGGGCGCGCAGGGCGATGGCTCGACGGTCGAAGGACTGCAACTCCTCGGCTGGCTCCGGGCCGGTGAGGATCCATCGGCGCGCCGGCCGCTGCCCGCGGGCGGGCCGCTGCGGCTCCGGCTCGCGGTCGAGGAGCGCGACGTACTGCCCGAGGAGTGCCTCCGCGAGTCGGGCGGCGCGCACCCGGCCGATGCCGGGATGGCGACGCAGACCGTCAGGTGCGGCTGCCGCGACCTCGGCCACACTGCCGTAGGCGTCGAGCAGGCTGCGGGCCATGGCGGTGCTGATCCCCGGCACGACGGAGAGCATCACCTCGGCCTGCGCGGACGGATGGCGGGGTGCGCGACGCGGGCCGTCGGTGCGGGTGGTCGGTCCGGCGCGACGGGCGCGCTTGGCGAGCCGCACGATCCACGCTGCACTGTCCTCGGCGTCCAGACTGTGCAGCACGGTGAACCCGTCCTCCACCAGCCGGCACACCGCCCCACGCCACGCGTCTTCGGCGATCCCGCGCGGTTCGCCCTCCACCAGGAGGACCGCCTGGGGGAAGGCCGACTGCAGCCGGACGGCCTGGTCGAAGATGCGGCCGTCGCGGATCGATGCGCCGAGGTCGTTCGGGCCCTTGCGCTCGATCGCCAGCCCTTGCCCGAGGACGTAGTCGCCGACGGGCAGATCGGTCAGCTGGACGTCGAGTCCGGCGGCGACGAGAGCGTCCGGGATCGGGCTATTGCGTTCGCGGTGGTCGACCAGCACCGGACCCACGTCGACCACACCGTGACGTTACCCGCCGTCGCTCCGGCTCACCCGGCCGACCGCGCCGAGACCGGGCCCCGCAGGCTGCGCACCACGGTCGGCACGATGGTCAGCCCCGCGATGGCGAACACCAGCAGGCTGAGCACGGCGTACGCCGTCCAGCCGACGCCGGGCATCGACGCGCCCAGCAGGCCGAAGCCGACGCCGAGGACGGCGGGGATGACGGCGACGGTGCCGATCACCCAGGCGGCTGCTCCGGTGATGAGCGACTCGACCCAAGCCATCCGCAGCAGCTGCTTGCGGGTGGCGCCGGTGCGGCGCAGGAGGTCGAGCTCGGCGCGGCGGCCCGCGGTGGTCATCACGAGGGTGTTCGCGGCGGCGAGGCCGACGAAGGCCAGCAGGGCAAGAAGGAGTACGGCGGACAGGTGCTGGCTGCTGGCCGCAGCCGTCTGCACGGAGTCGACGTACGCGTCCTTCGTCTGTGCGGTGACGCCGAGGTCCTTCAGCTCCGACGCGACCTCCGCGGAGGCACCGGGGTCGGTCGAGACGAGCACCGTGTTCGTGGCCGCGTCCGGGTCGTGGCTGGCCACGGTCGACGCACCGACGAGGTAGCCACCGAACCCGAGGCTGCGGTCGTAGACCGCGACGATCTTCGCGTCGGTCTCACTGTCGTCGGGGAACCGCACCGTCACCTTGTCACCGATGCCCTTGCCCAGGTCGAACTTCGCGTCCGCACTGATCGCCACGGTGTCCGCGCTGCCAAGGTCGGCGAGCGAGCCCGCTGTCACGTCCGGGTCGAGCGCGTCGCCGCGGCCGCCGTCGGGCAGCACGCGCAGCTGGAACGGTTCCCACGCAAGTCCGCTGAGGGCCGACGGCATCTCGTCGTCGGTGCGCACCTCGGTGGCGACGGTGGACAGCGGCGTCGCGGAGCGTACGCCGGGCAGGCCGGCGATCCGGTCGACCTGGTCGGCCGTGAGGCCATCAGAGCCCAGGGGGGTCGCGACGAGCTGGGCGTGGATGCCCGCGCCGAGTTGTCGGGTGGCCGCCTCGGAGACGGTCTTGTCGACGCTGGTCTGCACGGTGCCGGCCGAGAGAGCCAGGGCGAGCGGGACGATCGCGGTGGTCAGCCGGCGGGCGAACCCGCGGGTGTTCGCGAGAGCCAGCCCGGTGCTGACGCCTCCCGCGTGGGAGATCAGCGAGGAGCTCTGGCCCAGGAGACGGGTGACCAGCAGCGGTCCGGCGAGCGCGGCAGCACCCACCAGCAGGAAGGCGGAGGAGGCCGCTGCTGCGGCACCGACGGTGCCGGGCACTGCGACCGACGAGAACGCGACCGAGAGGCCGCCGACCGCAAGCACGGCGGCGATGATCTGGCGAGTGCGCCCGATCGGGGGCTTCTCGATGGTGGCCTCGCGGACGGCCGCGGTCGGCGCCATCTTCAGGGTCTCGCGCACCGCGAGCCGGGCGGCGAGCCACGAGACGGGCAGCAGCATGGCCACCGCGGCAAGCACGGGGATCGGCGAGAGCGTCAGCTGGAAGCCGTCGGAGACGATGCCGCTGTCGACCAGCGTCGGGGTCAGCAGCCGAGCGGCGAACAGACCGGGCACGGCGCCCATCGGAGCGGCCACGGCGGTGACGAGGAGGACCTCGGCACCGACCATCCGGCGTACCTGACGGCGGGTGGCACCGACGGCGCGCATCAGCGCGAACTCCCGACGGCGACGCCGGATCGCCAGCGCGAACGTCGAGGCGACGACGAGCACCACGACGGCGAGCGCCGTACCGGCGAAGGAGCCGGCGAGGGTGGCGAGCAGCGCGGCGTCGCCGGCGCCGTCGGCCTGCGCGCGGATGCCGGACTCCATCACGACGCCGGTCGCGGAGATCAGGGCCGCGGCCAGCATCAGGACGATGAAGGTGCCGGCGACGCCGCCGCGGTCGGCGCGTACGGCGGAGCGGGCGTTGCGGACGGCGGGGCCGAAGCTGGCGGTCATCGTGCTCATCGCGCTCACCTGCCCTTTCACTTGCTCAGGGCGACCATGCGCCCGGTGATCTGCTCGACGGTCGGGCCGTCGAGCTGGTCGACGAGCCGCCCGTCGGCAAGGAAGAGGACCCGCTCGGCGGCGGAGGCGACCTGCGGGTCGTGGGTCACGAGCACCACGGTCTGGCCCTGGCGGCGTGCGGTGTCACGGAGCACGTCCAGCACCTGCGCGCCGGTCCGCGAGTCGAGCGCCCCGGTGGGCTCGTCGGCGAAGACGACCGTGGGGCTGGTGACCAGCGCGCGGGCGATCGCCACCCGCTGCGCCTGGCCGCCGGACAGCTCGCCGGGGAGCCGGTGGTCCATGCCAGTCAGACCAACGGCCTCGACCAGCTCTGCTTGGCGGGCCAGGTCGGGCTCGCGGCCACTGAGCCGCACCGGGAGCTGGATGTTCTCGGCGACGGTGAGGTGGTTGATCAGGTTGTAGGCCTGGAACACGAAGCCGATGTGCTCGCGGCGGAAGCGGGTCAGCTGGTCGGCCGACATCGTGCTGATGTCGACCTCACCGATCAGCACCCGTCCGCTGCTGGGGGTGTCGAGGCCGGCTGCCGTGTTCAGCAGCGTGGACTTGCCGGACCCCGAGGGGCCCATCACGGCGGTGAACGAGCCGGGGCGCAGTGCCAGCGACACCGACCGCAGCGCGGTCACGGGCGCCGGCCCGCCGTCGTAGCTCTTGGTGACGTCGAGCAGCCGTACGGCGGTCTGCGCCGTCGACTGCGACGTGGTCTGGGGCAGGGTCTGGGTGGTCACGAAGGGTTCTCCGTCGAGTCGTGGGATCTCTTGATTCATCACCTACGACGCTAGGAAGTGGGAGCGCCCCCAACGAGCCTCGCGAGAACGGTCTTCCGCGCTTGCATCCTTCGATGCAACGCGCTCATCGAGCGACCCGATCCCCAGACGTCATACGGGGGGCGCTACCTGTTGCTACCTGTTGCTCCGACCGGATGACGTCCTGGGGTGGCTCCAGATCGGGACCTCCCCCGCGGAGGGAAACCTCAGTCGGGGACCTCGACGACCCGGTTCTGGTAGGCCCACACGGCGGCCTGCAGCCGCGAGCGGACGCCGAGCTTGGGCATCATCCGGGCCAGGTGCGACTTCACCGTGGAGACCTCGAGCACCAGCTGCTCGGCGATCTCCTCGTTGGACATGCCTTGGGCGAGGAGCAGCAGGATGTCGAGCTCGCGGGAGGTGAGCAGCTCGGTGGCGCGGCCGGCGGTGACCGGCTGGGTCTGCCGCCGGGTGGTGAACTCGCGCAGCACCCGGCGGGTCAGGGTCTGATCGATGGTGCCGTTGCCGGCCGCCACCGAGCGCACGGCCGCGATGATCACCGCAGGGTCGGCGTCCTTGAGCAGGAAGCCCGACGCCCCCGCCTCGAGTGCCCCGAACACGTAGTCGTCGATGTCGAACGTCGTCAGCACCAGCACCGGGATCGGGTCCTCGGCACCCGGACCGCACAGCGCGCGGGTGGCGGCGATGCCGTCCTGGCCGGGCATCCGGATGTCCATGCACACCACGTCAGGCCGCAGTGACTGCGCGGTCGAGACGGCCTCGAGCCCGTCGGAGGCGACGCCGACGACCTCGATGTCGGGCTCGGCACCGATGAGCGTGGCGAGGCCGGCGCGGATCAGCGGCTGGTCGTCGGCGATGACGACGCGGATCATGTCTCCTCCAAGAAGTCGGGGTCGCGCGGGATCCGCAGCAGCACCTGCCAGCCGCCGTCGGACGTCGGGCCGTGCTCGAGCCGCGCGCCGGTTAACTCGGCGCGCTCGCGCATGCCGACCAGCCCGAAGCCGCTCGACCCGACCGCCACATCCGGCGGCCGCATGGGCGGGTCGTTGCGCACCGACACCACCAACGACGCACCGTCGCGGTCGTCGACCAGCACCTCGCAGCGGGCGCCCGGCGCGTGCCGGGAGGCGTTCGCGAGCGACTCCTGCACCATGCGGTACGCCGCGAGCTGGGCGAGCGGGCCGATCCCATGACCTAGCGGGCGATCGGACGACTCGAGGACCGTCAGGTCCACTGGCGTCGCGGCCGAGAAGTCCGACGTCAGGGTGGCCAGCCCGCCGAGGTTCTCGATCCGGGTCGGGGTCGTGCCGGACGGGGCCTCGTCGACCCGCAGCAGACCCACGAGGCTGCGCAGGTCGTGCAGCACCGACACGCTCTGGCGGCGTACCTGCGCGGCGGCCTCCTTCGCGCCCTCGGGGTCGGTGTCGATCTGGGTGCCGATCGCGGCACTCATCACCGCGATGCCGGACAGGTGGTGGGCGGCGATGTCGTGGAGCTCGCGGGCCATCGCGGTGCGCTCGCGGGCGACGGCGGCGGTGAGCAGCGCGTCGCGCTCGCTCAGCAGCGCCCGCTGCTGGTCCTCGCGGGCCGCCTGCGACTCGCGCCGGGTCGCGACCAGGACGCCGACCAGCACCGGCGCACCGACCGTGCCGATCGCCTGCAGCAGGGAGCCACCGATCGACGTCAGCACCGGGTCGTCGAGCCGCAGCCCGGCGAAGTAGCCCCCGCAGGCCACCTGACCGGCCGCCGCGACGAACGCCGGCCAGGTCTCACGCACGGGGCGCGCGACGGCGAGGAGGTACGCCGCCGCCATCACGAAGAACCCGGTGACGTTGGTGGCGTCCCCGAGCGTCACCCCACCGGCGAGCACGGCCACCGGGGCGACCATCAGCAAGGCGACCCGGGGGTTCGACCACCACCGCAGCACGAGGCCCGCCTGGAGCGTCACCAGCAGCGCACCGACCCACCACGAGACCTCGGTGAGACCGGGCACGCGCTCGGCGTCCGCACCGGTGCTGATCAGTGGCAGCAGCGCGAACGAGCCGACCGCCAGCACCCAGCAGCCCGCGACCACCCGGCGGGCCCAGTCGCGCTGCTCGATCGTCACGGGGCCGACTCTAGAAGTTGACGGAAGATCAGCGCCCGCGCCGCCACACGACCACCGACTGCCCGGGGTCGGGGGCGCGGAGCACCGGCAGCTTGTTGGGCAGGACGCCGGGGGCCGCCGAGGCGGCCCGCAACGCCTCGCGCAGGGCCTCGCGGAGCGCGTCGACCTCCTGGCGCAGCTCCTCGTTGCGCTGGGCGAGCGCGGCGGCGCGGTTCTCGAGGTCGAGGATGCGGCGTACGCCCTCGATGCCGATGCCGGACGACGTCAGCTCGGAGATCTCGCGCAACCGCTCGATGTCGCGGTGGGAGTAGCGGCGCCCACCGCCGACGGTGCGGCCCGGCGAGACCAGGCCCATCCGCTCGTAGGTGCGCAGGGTCTGCGGGTGCAGGCCGCTCAGTTCGGCGGCGACGCTGATGACGAAGACAGCCGCGTCCGGGCCGGGCGGCTCGAACGGCGGACGACGGGTCGGCATCTCATGCCTCCTCGAAGAGTCCCGAACGCAACGGCTTGCCCGCTGTCGCCTCGCGGTAGGCCTCCACGGCCGCCCGCGCCTGGGTGTCCAGCACCGCCGGCACCTTCACCTCGACGGTGGCGAGCAGGTCGCCCTTGGTGCCGTCGGACTTCGGCGCACCCCGACCGCGCACGCGGAACGTGCGGCCGCTGGGGGTGCCGGCGGGGACCTTGAGGGTCACCGGGGCGCCGCCGAGGGTGGGGATCTTGATGTCCGCCCCGAGCGCGAGCTCGTCGAAGGACACCGGCACGTCCAGCGTGAGGTTGTCGCCCGCGCGGCCGAACAGCCGGTGCGGGGCGACCTTGACGGTGACGAACAGGTCGCCGGCGGGGCCGCCGTTCTCACCGGCACCGCCCTTGCCGCGCAGGCGGATGCGCTGACCGTCGCGTACGCCGGCGGGGATCCGCGCCTGGATGGACCGCGCCGAGGTGCCGCGGCCGGAGCCGTGGCAGGTCGGGCACGCCTCGTCGTAGACGAGCTGGCGGCCACCGCAGCGCGGGCAGGTCTCGTTGATCGAGAACGCCCCACCGGCAGAGGCCACCACGAACCCGGCGCCGTCGCACTCCGGGCAGACGTGCGGCTTGGTGCCGGGCTTGCCGCCGGTGCCGTGGCAGTCGGGGCAGGGCGCGTCGGAGGTCAGCCGCAGCGAGATCGTGACGCCGTCGATCGCGTCGGTGAAGCTGATCGTCGCCGTGGTCTCGACGTCCTGGCCCTTCTGGGCCCGCGGGCGCTGCTGCTGGCGCCGGCCGGCGCCGCCGCCCTGGCGGCCGAAGCCGCCGCCACCGAACAGGTCGCCGAACATGTCGCCGAAGCCACCGCCGCCGCCGGCCCGGTCACGCAGCAGGTCCTCGAGGTTGAACCCGCCGGCGCCGCCCTGGCCGCCACCACCGCCGAAGCCGCCGCGGAAGGTGCCGGAGCCGTAGAGCTCGCGCATCTCGTCGTACTTCTTGCGCTTCTCGGGGTCGCCGACGACGTCGTAGGCCTCGGCGACCGCCTTGAACTTGTCGTGCTTGGTGGTGTCGCCCGGGTTGGAGTCGGGGTGGTTGGCGCGCGCCAGCTTGCGGTAGGCCTTCTTGATCTCGTCGACCGAGGCGTCCTTCTTCACGCCCAGCTCGGCGTAGAAGTCCTTCTGGGCCCAGTCGGCCCGGAACCCGTCAGTCGTGCTCACGCGCGCACCCCCTCTCCTGTGTCGATCTGGATATCGCCATTCCTACTCGGTCGAGGCCCTACTCCGTCGGGCCACTCGGCGGGTCGACCACTAGCACCTGCGCGGCGCGCACCACCCGCTCGCCCATCCGGTAGCCCGCCTTGGCGACCACCTTGCAGGTCGTCACCGCGACCTCGGGGTCCTCCCCGATGTGGGAGAGAGCCTCGTGGATCGTCGGGTCGAACGGGTCCCCGGGCTCGCCGAACTTCGCCAGACCCAGGCCGGAGACCACGCGCTCGAGCTGCTCGGCGACGGCCTTGAAGCCACCCTCGAGCTCGGCGTGCTCGCGGGCGCGGTCGATCGTGTCGAGGACCTCGATGATCGGCGTGAGCGCGACGTACGTCGCGTTCTCGCGGATCAGCTCGCGGTCGCGGTCGACCCGGCGCTTGTAGTTGAGGAACTCCGCCTGCAGCCGCTGCAGGTCGCCGGTGAGCTCGCCGACCGCCCGCTGGGCGATCGTGAGGTCGTCCTCGACCTCCTGCTCGGCCTGCTGCTCCGCGGCGGCGGCGTCGGACTCGGTCACGCCGACCGGCGGGTCGCCGGCCGGCGGTGCCTCCTCCACCGACCCCGGGTCGGGTTCGGTGGACTGCTCACCGCCGGCCAGGCGCTCCTCCGTCACTTGGACTCGCCCTCGTCAGCCGGACCCTCATCGACGATCTCGGCGTCGACGACGTCGTCGTCGGCCTCACCGGTGGCGCCGGCGGACCCACCGGCCGCGGCCTGGTCGGCCTCGGCGGCGGCGTACATCGCGGCACCCATCTTCTGGCTGGACTCCCCGAGCTTGGTGACCCCGGCGCGGATGTCCTCGGCGCTGGCGTCCTCCTTCTCGAGGGTGACCTTGAGCGCGTCGACGTCGGTGCGGACCTCGGTCTTGACGTCGTCGGGCAGCTTGTCGGCGTTCTCGTCGAGGAACTTCTCGGTCGTGTAGACGAGCTGCTCGGCCTGGTTGCGGGTCTCGACCGTCTCGCGACGCTTGGCGTCCTCCTCGGCGTACTGCTCGGCCTCGCGGACCATCCGGTCGATCTCGTCCTTGCCGAGCGCCGAGCCACCGGAGATCGTCATGGACTGCTCCTTGCCGGAGGCCTGGTCCTTGGCGGTCACGTGCACGATGCCGTTGGCGTCGATGTCGAAGGTGACCTCGATCTTCGGGATGCCGCGCGGGGCCGGCGGGAGGCCGGTGAGCTCGAAGTTGCCGAGCGGCTGGTTCTGCGCCCACATCTGGCGCTCGCCCTGGGCGACCTTGATCTCGACCGACGGCTGGTTGTCGTCGGCGGTCGTGAAGATCTCCGAGCGCTTGGTCGGGATGGTGGTGTTGCGCTCGATCAGCGTGGTCATCACGCCGCCCTTGGTCTCGATGCCGAGCGACAGCGGGGTGACGTCGAGCAGCAGCACGTCCTTGACCTCGCCCTTGAGGACGCCGGCCTGGAGCGCGGCACCGACGGCCACGACCTCGTCGGGGTTGACGCCCTTGTTGGGCTCCTTGCCGCCGAGCAGCTCCTTGACGACGTCGGTCACGGCGGGCATGCGGGTCGAGCCGCCGACGAGCACCACGTGGTCGATGTCCTTGATCGCGACGCCGCCGTCCTTGAGCACGCTCTGGAACGGGCCCTTGGTGCGGTCGAGCAGGTCGGCGGTCAGCCGCTGGAACTCGCTGCGGGTGAGCTTCTCCTCGAAGTGCAGCGGGCCGGACTCGCCGTGGGTGATGTACGGCAGGTGGATCGTGGTCTCGGAGGAGGAGGACAGCTCGATCTTCGCCTTCTCCGCGGCCTCCTGGAGGCGCTGCTTGGCGATCTTGTCGGCCGCGAGGTCGACGCCGTTGTTGTCCTTGAACTTCTTGACCATCCACTCGACGACGCGAGCGTCCCAGTCGTCGCCACCGAGGTGGTTGTCACCGGAGGTCGCCTTGACCTCGACCACGCCCTCGCCGATCTCGAGGAGCGACACGTCGAACGTGCCGCCACCGAGGTCGAAGACGAGGATCGTCTGGTCGTCGCCCTTGTCCAAGCCGTAGGCCAGGGCGGCCGCGGTCGGCTCGTTGACGATGCGGCTCACGTTGAGGCCCGCGATCTCACCGGCCTCCTTGGTGGCCTGGCGCTGGGCGTCGGAGAAGTACGCCGGGACCGTGATGACCGCGTCGGTCACCGGCTCACCGAGGTAGGCCTCGGCGTCGCGCTTGAGCTTCTGCAGGACGAACGCGCTGATCTGCTGCGGCGTGAAGTCCTTGTCGTCGATCTTGGTCTTCCAGTCGGTGCCCATGTGCCGCTTGACCGACCGGATCGTCCGGTCGACGTTGGTCACGGCCTGCCGCTTGGCGACCTCGCCGACGAGCACCTCGCCGGACTTGGCGAAGGCCACGACGGACGGGGTCGTCCGGGCACCCTCTGCGTTGGCGATGACGGTGGGTTCGCCACCCTCCAGGACGGCCACGACGCTGTTCGTCGTGCCCAGGTCGATGCCGACCGCACGTGCCATTTCTGCTACCTCCGCTTGTGAGTCTCAGGTTGCGGCCATCCTCGCGCCGCTTCGGCGAGTCTGGCAAATAACTTGAGTCGGTTCAACTCAAGTTCGTTCATGTGGCTCAACGCACGGCCACGGGCTCATGTTCCCGTTGACGCGGGCCAGGGCGGTAGCGACGGCGGCGGTGGCCGGTACGCCGTCCGCGCCCGGACGGAACACCAACCCGACCCGGCGCCGGCCCAGCTCGGACAGCTCGACGCTGCGCACTCCGGGTGCTCGGTGGGCGGCCAGCGCCGAGGCGGGCAGCACGCTCACCCCGAGGCCGGCCGCCACGAGGTTCTGCACCACCACGTAGTCGTCGGTGACGTGCCGGATCGACGGCTCGAACCCGGCAGCCGCACAGCACGCGACCAGGTGGGCCCGGCAGCGCACGCACCCACCGATCCACTCCGCGCCGGCGAGCTGCGCCAGCTCGCCGACGTCCGGGCCGCTCTCGGGCAGCACCAGGTGGACCGCCTCCTCCAGGACGGGGTGCCACTCGAGGACCCCCAACCCCTCGGGCGGGCCGTCGTACCCGAAGACCAGCGCGAGGTCGGCGTCCCCGGCGAGCACGGTGCCGATCGCCTCGGGCGGCTCGGCCTCCTCCAGCCGCACCTCCAGGCCGGGGCGCTCGCGCGCCAGGTCGCCGAGTGCCGCGGGGACCAGGGTGGCCGCCGCGGACGGGAAGGCCACCAGCCGCACCCGGCCACCCCGCAGCTGGGCAAGGTCCGCGAGCTCCTCGCCCGCGGCGTGCAGCTCGGACGCGACGACATCGGCCCGGCGCAGGAGCGCCGTACCGGCGTCGGTGAGGCTCACGCCGGACGCCCCGCGCAGCAGCAGCGGGCAACCCACGTCGCGCTCGAGCCGCGCGAGGTGCTGGCTCACGGCCGGCTGGGTCCAGCCGAGGTCACGGGCGGCAGCGCTGATCGATCCGGCGCGGGCGACCGCCCGGAAGATCAGCACCCGCCGAGGGTCCAGGAGCTCCATGGCTCCAAGGATGACTTATGGCCCGTGCAACTAGAACAGGGATTCCTTGGGTCGGGCTGGATCGCCACAGTGGAGACATGCAGACCATCGGCCTCATCGGGGGCATGTCCTGGCACTCCACCGAGGCGTACTACCGCCGGATCAACGAGCAGGTCGCGGCCCGCCGCGGCGGGCACGCCTCGGCCCGGATCGTGCTGCAGTCGCTGGACTTCGACGAGGTCCGCGACTGCCAGCTGCGCGGGGACTGGGCCGGCGCCGGCGAGCTGCTCGCCCAGGCCGGGCGGCGGTGCGAGGACGGCGGCGCCGACCTGGTCGCGATCGCCACGAACCTCATGCACAAGGTGTTCCCCACGGTCGAGGCCGCCGTCTCGGTGCCGGCGGTGCACATCGCCGACGCGGTCGCGGCCGTGGCGCAGCGCTCGGGATGGACCACCCTCGGCCTGCTCGGCGCGTCCTGGGTGATGGAGGAGACGTTCTACGCCGACCGGCTCGCGCGTCACGGCATCTCGGTCGTCGTCCCGGTCCAGGAAGACCGCGCCGAGGTGGATCGGGTCATCTTCGAGGAGATCACTCAGGGTCGGTTCCTCGACGGCTCACGCGAGAGGTACGTCGAGATCATGCGCGATCTCGCCGCCCGAGGGGCCGAGTCGGTCGCCCTGGCGTGCACGGAGATCGGGCTGCTGGTCGGCCCCGACCAGGCGCCGCTGCCCACGATCGACTCCGCGACGGCCCACGCGGACCTGCTGGTCGACCTCGCGCTCGCGCCGGTGGGAGCCGCTCAGGCCTGAGCCCTCCACAGGCGCAGCGCGACGTCGACCAGCTCGACCCGGTCGAGCGAGTGGACCTCCTCCACCGGGAACCACCGCGCCTGGTCGGTGCTGCCGCCGACCTCGTGGGCGAGCTCGCCTCCGACGACCCGCGCCTCGTAGATGACACCGACCATGCGCATGGCCCGGTCCGTGGTGATCGACCGGCGCCCAGGAGGTACGACCAGGGTGTCCACCCCCAGCAACCGCACGAGCTCCACGTCGTACCCCGTCTCCTCGGCCACCTCACGGACCGTCGCCGCCTCGGGGGTCTCGTCCAGCTCGACACCGCCGCCGGGGAGGGTCCACCGCGACAGCTCCTGCCAGTGGGCGAGCAGCACGCGCCCGCCGTCGTCGGCGACGATCGCATAGGCGCCGAGGCGGGTGTCGAAGTCTGTGTAGGCCGGAGGAAGATCGGTCACCGGGGGAATGATTCCGTTCCCGAGAGGTTGGAGCCAGACATGGCAGACACGAACATCCCGTCCCTTGCCCTCAACAACGGCACCTCCATCCCGCAGCTCGGCTTCGGGGTCTTCCAGGTGCCGCCCGACCAGACCGCGGCGGTGACCTCGACCGCGTTCGAGGTCGGTTACCGCCACATCGACACCGCGCAGATGTATCGCAACGAGGCCGGCGTCGGCGAGGCGATCCGCTCCTCCGGCATCCCGCGCGAGGAGCTGTACATCACCAGCAAGCTCAACAACGGCTTCCACCGCCCCGACGACGCCCGCCGCGCGTTCGACGAGACGCTGGAGAAGCTCGGGCTCGACCGGATCGACCTGTTCCTCATCCACTGGCCACTGCCGACCAGGTACGACGGCGACTTCGTCTCCACCTGGAAGACGCTCGCCTCGTTCGTCGACGACGGCCGCGCGACGTCCGTGGGGGTGTCGAACTTCCAGCCCGCCCACCTCGACCGGATCGTCGAGGAGACCGGCGTACTGCCCGCGGTCAACCAGATCGAGGTGCACCCCTACTTCGCCAACGAGGAGGCGCGGGCCGCTTCGCACCGCCACCAGGTGGCCGTCGAGGCCTGGTCGCCGATCGCCCAGGGCGGCGTGCTCGGCGACCCGGTGATCGGTCAGATCGCCGAGGCGCACGGCAAGACCCCGGCCCAGGTGACGCTGCGCTGGCACATCGAGCGCGGCGACATCGTGTTCCCCAAGTCGATGCGCAAGGAGCGGATGCTCGAGAACTTCGAGATCTTCGACTTCTCCCTCACCCCCGACGAGGTCGCCGCGATCAGCGGGCTCGACCGCGGCGAGGAGGGGCGCACCGGCCCCAACCCGGACAACTTCGACTGGATCCCCGACTGATCCACCCGCCGAGTCGGCGCAACCGCACGCCCCACAGGCTCGAGTCGGCGCAACTGCACGCCCCACAGGCTCGAGTCGGCGCAACTGCACAGTCACACGCGTGCAGACGCGCCGACTCGGCACCCCCAGGGCGTGCAGACGCGCCGACTCGGCACCCCCAGCGCGTGCAGATGCGCCGACTCGGCGTGCCAGGGCGTGCAGACGCGCCGACTCGGCACCCCAGCGCGTGCAGATGCGCCGACTCGGCACCCCCAGGGCGTGCAGACGCGCCGACTCGGCGTCCCAGGGCGTGCAGACGCGCCGACTCGGCGATGGTTGATCAGGCGCCGAGGGCACGGCCCCAGGACTCGAGGAGGGTGGCGAGGCGGGTGCGCTCGAGCTCGGTGAGCGAGCCGAGGAGCCGGTGCTCGTTGGCCATGTGAGCCGTGAAGGCCCGGTCGATCAGGTCGAGGCCGGCGGGGGTCAGCGCGACCACGCGGCTGCGGGCGTCGCCGTCACCGACCCGCCGGGTCACCCAGCCGTGCTCGACGCACCGGTCGACACGCTTGGTGACCGCCCCCGAGGAGACCATCGTCCACGCCGCCAGGTCGCTGGGCGTCAGCTCGTACGGCGCACCCTCGCGGCGCAGCGTCGCGAGCACGTCGAACTCCCCCTCGCCCAGGCCGAACTCGGCGTACACCTCGACGAGCTCCTCGGTCAGCCGGGCGGCCAGCCGGTGCAGCCGGCCGATGATCCCCTGCGGCGAGACGTCCAGGTCGGGGCGCTGCTCGCGCCACTTCGCCATGATCCGACCGACGTGGTCCACGTCTCCACCCATGACTGGAATATATCTGACACGGAAACTATTCTGTCTTCCGTGGAAACTAATTGGCGCACCTTGAGCCTGACGGCGCTCGCCCCGATCGCGTGGGGCTCGGGCTACTACGTCACCGAGACGTTCCTCCCGCCGGACCGCCCGCTGTTCGGCGCCCTGGTCCGTGCGCTCCCGTTCGGGCTGCTGATGCTGGCCTTCCGGCCGCGGCTGCCCACCGGCATCTGGTGGTGGCGCGCGCTGGTGCTGGGCACGCTCAACATCGGGGCGTTCTTCGTGCTGATCTTCATCGCGGCCTACCGGTTGCCCGGCGGCATGGCCGCCACCCTGACCGCGACCGCGCCGATTATGGTGATGCTGCTCGCCTGGGGCCTGATCCGCGAGCGCCCCCGGGCCCTCTCGCTCGTGGGTGCCGCCATCGGCGCGGCGGGGGTCGCGCTGCTCGTGCTGCGCGCCGGGTTCGTGGTCGACCCGGTCGGCGTGGCCGCGTCGTTCGCCGCGGTCGCGCTCTCCTCGCTCGGCTTCGTGCTCGTCAAGCGCTGGACCCCGCCGGTGGACCTGCTGACGTTCACGGCGTGGCAGCTGGTCGCCGGTGGGCTGGTGCTGCTGCCCGTCGCGATCCTCGTCGAGGGCCCGCCCCCGCCGTTGGACCTGCCGGCCGTCGGCGGCTTCCTCTACCTCGGCCTGGCCGGCACGGTCCTGGCGTACGTCGTGTGGTTCCGCGGTCTCGGCCGCCTGCCGGCCGCCGCGGTCTCGCTGGTCGGGCTGCTCAACCCCGTGGCCGGCACCGTCGTCGGGATCGTCCTCGCGGGCGAGACGTTCGGGCCCAGCCAGGCGCTCGGCATGCTGCTGGTGCTCGGCGGGATCGCGGTCGGGCAGCCGGCGATCGCGGACCGACTGCGCCGTCGTCCCGAGGACCGCCGTCAGCCGATGGTGACCCTCACCTCGTTGGACTCCAACCCGGTGTCGGTGTCGACCACGCGGAACCGGTTGACACCGGAGTAGCTGGTCGCCACCGAGGTCTGGAACGTCTCGTCACTCACCGACGCGGTCACCGGGAAGTCCTGCCACGAGCCGGCGGTGAACCGCTGCACCTGGAGGATCGCCCCTTCGCCGCCCGGGTAGACCCCGGTGAGGTCGAACGTCTCCATCGGTCCGGCCGAGGTGACCGCGGCCGAGAGCGTGATCTGCTTGCGCGGCTTCGCGGTCTTGCTCGGCGTGTCCGACGGGCTCCCGTCGCCGGCCGGCGTCGAGGATGCTCCCGGCGCCAGCGTGATCTCCGGGCCGGTGCCGGCCGGGGTCTTCACCGGCGTCGGCAGGTACATCGACCGCTCGGAGGACGACCCCTCGCCGCTCCCGTCACTGCCGAGGCCGAGCACGTGGGTGCCGGCCAGCACGACCAGACCCAGGATCAGCCCGACCGCCACACCCACCCCGACCAGCGCCACCAGACCCGTGACGATCGGGTGGCCCTCGTCGGGACCCTCGGGCAGCTGCTCGGACACGTGGATCTCCCCCGTCGGCTCGTACGTCGGCTCGTACGTCGGCTTCCATTGTCGGTGACCCACACAAGCCCGGCCAAACCCCGTGGCCTCGCCCGGCTCAGCGGGGCTCGAGCACCACCACGGGGATCTCGCGGTCGGTCCAGGATGCGTAGCTGGCGAAGTCGGCGTACAGCTCGACCAGCCGGGGCCAGAGCTCGGCGCGCTCGCCGGGTGACGCCGTCCGGGCGCGGACCGGCCGGGCCCCCTCGCCGCGCAGCTCGACGGTCACGTCGGGCCGCGCCATCAGGTTCGGGTACCACTGCGGGTTCTTGGGCAGCCCGCCCTGGGACGCCACGATCACCAGGTCGCGGCCGTCCTCGAGGTAGAGCAGCGGCGTGGTGAACGCGTTGCCCGACTTGCGGCCGACGTGGTTGAGCAGCAGCGTCGGGACCGGCTTGCGGAACCCCGCGCCGATCCGCCACTTCGAGCCGATCCGCCCGTTGGTCAGCCGGAACACCCGGACCTGCGCGCGGGCGCCGTACTTGATGACCTTCGCGGTCAACGGCGAGTCCAGCCCCTGGGGCTTCTCCTTGGTCGCGGTCATGACGGGACCCTAGAGCCCGCGCTTCCAGACGATCTCCTCGTGCAGCTTGCGGCTGCGCCAGCCGTCCGGGGTCCGGACCATCGTGTGGTGGTAGAGCCCGCCGAACTCGACGACCTTCGTGCCGCCCTGACCGTCGTCCATCGGCATCGGGTTGTGGAAGTACGCCGTCGCCAGCGCCTCGTCCCCGTCGATCCGGATGTCGACCTGGGCCAGGGAGTGCATCCTCTTGGGGAAGAACGCCGGCAGCACCTCGGCCAGCCACGGCTTCACGGCTCCGTAGGTGTCAACAACGCCACCGGACTCGGTGTAGTCGATCTCGGCATCGGGGGTGAAGACGTTGTCGAGCGCGTCCCAGTCACCGGTGTCGATCGCGCGGGTGTAGCGCACGATCACGCCTTCGATCTCGAGCCGGTCGCTGATCTCCTGGAGGTCCACCCTCGAACTCTGGCAGAAAACTGGAACACGTTCTAGTGTGTGGCCCATGCGATTCACCTACGCCGAGGCGATGACGCAGGCGTCGTACTACGCGCCGCTCGCCCAGGCGGCCGAGAAGGCCGGTTACACGTCGATGACGGTGGCCGACAGCCTGATCTACCCCAAGGACTCCGACTCGAAGTACCCCTATACCGACACCGGGGACCGCGAGTTCCTCGACGGCAAGGAGTTCATCGAGACGATGGTCTTGTGCGCGCACCTGTTCGCGCACACGACCACGCTGCGGCTCACGCCGTTCGTGCTCAAGCTGCCGGTGCGACCGCCGGTGCTGGTCGCCAAGCAGGCCTCGTCGCTGGCGTTCCTCTCCGGCAACCGGCTCGGTCTCGGAGTGGGCATCTCGCCGTGGCCCGAGGACTTCGCCAACCTCGGCGTGCCGTGGGAGAAGCGCGGCAAGCGGATGGACGAGTGCATGGACATCCTCCGCGGGCTGACCACCGGCGAGTTCTTCGGCTACTCCGGGGAGTTCTACGAGGTCGACGAGCTCAAGCAGTGCCCCGGCGCCTCCGAGAAGATCCCGCTCCTGGTCGGCGGCCACGTCGACGCCGCGCTGCGCCGCGCCGTACGCAAGGGCGACGGCTGGATGCACGCCGGCGGGGACGGTGAGGAGCTCGACCGGCTGCTCACCCGGCTCGCCGAGATCCGCCAGGAGGAGGGCGACACCCGCGACGACTTCGAGGTGCACGTGATCTCCTACGACGCCTACGACCTCGACGGCATCAAGCGCCTGGAGGACAAGGGCGTCACGGACTGCATCGTCGGCTTCCGGGTGCCCTACATCAAGGGCCCCGACACCGAGCCGTTGGAGAAGAAGATCGAGCACCTCGAGCGGTACGCCGAGAACATCATCGCGAAGGCGGGCTCGTGAGTCGCGGGGGGAACACGGTGGTTGAGGTGCGAGGGCCGCTAGGCCCGAGCCTCGAAACCACCTGCTTGCCTCGGAGGTTTCGAGGCTCCCTTCGCTCGCACCTCAACCACCGAGGCGCCCATGAGTGACCTCACCCGTCCGCTGCAGGACGCGATCGCCGAGGCGGAGAAGCTCATCGAGAGCGCACCGTTCATCCGCACCGAGCAGGACCTGCTGGAGGGCTACGACTACCTCGCCGGGCGGATCCGGATGGCCATGCAGATGGCGTTCGACCACGACCTCGAGCGGCCGCTGTTCATCAACCCCACGCACCAGTTCTCCCGACAGGGCCTGGACAACCCCGACGCGATCTACTTCAACGCCTACCTCAAGGAGGGCGTCGAGTACGTCGTGCGCGGGGTGCGCGGCACCAGCGCCGACCTGTCCTTCCAGGTGATGGGCGGGGCCTACACCGCGAGCTCCGCGGCGACCTCGATGCTGGCCTTCGACGACCGCGAGCTCGACATCGCCGACGACGGGTCGTTCGAGTTCACCTACGTCGCCGAGCCGGGCGCGAAGACCATGATCGTGCGCGAGGTCTTCAACGACTGGGACACCGAGGAACGCGGGCGGATCTGGATCGAACGCACCGACACCATCGGCCTGCCCGCCGCACCGCTGACCCGCAAGCGCCTGGAGCGGAAGTACGACGTGGCCGCCAAGCTGCTCACCGGCTCGATCCAGACCTGGCTCGCGTTCCCCCAGTTCTTCGAGCGCAAGGAGCCGGCCAACCAGCCGACCGCACCGCAGTCGACGCCCGGCGGGCTCTCCTCCCAGCGCTCCTCGATCGGGCACTACGACCTGGCCGAGGACGAGGCGCTGATCGTCACCGTCCCCGAGTGCACCGACTGCGCCTACCAGGCCATCCAGATCGGCTCGGACTGGTACATCTCGACCGACTACGAGACCCACCAGACCTCGCTGACCAAGGCCCAGGCGGTCACCGACCCCGACGGGCTGATGCGGTTCGTGATCTCCGAGCGGTCGCCGGCCGGGTCGGGCTCACGGATCGCGAACTGGCTGGAGACCACCGGACACCGCACCGGCTCGATCATGCTGCGCTGGCAGCGCCTCGAACGCGACCTCGGCCCCGAGGACGGCCCGGTCGTCGAGGTCGTCAAGCTCACCGACGTACCGGCGAAGCTGCCGTTCTTCACCCCCATCACCCCCGAGCAGTACGCCGAGCGGATCGCCGCCCGGCAGCGCTCCGTCGCCCGAAGGATGCTGAGCTGATGACCGAGCTGGGATACGCCGAGGCCCACGACACCTCGATCGAGGAGCGCTACGAGCCGGCCCCGCTGCTGCGGGGCAAGGTGGTGGTGATCTCCGGGATCGGGCCCGGGCTCGGCCGCGCACTGGCCGAGGAGGCCGCCAAGATGGGCGCCGACCTGGTGATCGCCAGCCGCACCGAGTCACGGCTGCTCGAGCTCCAGGCGGAGCTCGAGGGGTACGGCGGCAAGGTCGTCAGCGTGGTCGCCGACGTGACCGACGAGGACTCGCGGGTGAACCTGCGCGACAAGACGCTCGAGGCGTTCGGCCGGGTCGACTGCGTGATCAACAACGCGTTCACGATCCCGCCCATGGACCCGATCACGCAGATCGAGCCGCGCAAGCTCGCGAAGGTCAACGAGACCAACGTGTTCGCGCCACTGCGGCTCTCGGCGCTGTTCGCCGACGCGCTCTCGGCCTCGAAGGGCTCGATCATCATGCTCAACTCCTGCGTGGTGTTCTCCTCCCAGCCGGAGTACGCGGGCTACAAGCTCTCGAAGGGGACGCTGGAGCACCTCGCGTCCTCGCTCGCCACCGAGCTCGGGCCCCGCGGCATCCGCGTCAACAGCGTGGCGCCGTCGTACATCTACGAGGACGTCAACCGCGGCTACTTCGACTTCCTCGCCGCGGTCGAGGAGAAGACCCACGAGCAGGTGTACGCCGACAAGGCCGCCCCCACCGACCTCAAGCGCCTCGCCTCCCCGCAGGAAGTCGCGCGCGCCGCGCTGTTCCTCGCCTCCGACCTCGCCTCGGCGGTGACCGGGCAGATGCTCACCGTCGACTGCGGCGAGTTCCACGACTAGCGATGGTGTTGGTTTCGAGGCTCGCTGCGCTCGCACCTCAACCAACGATCGCGGTGGTTGAGGTGCGAGGCGCGCCAGCGCCGAGCCTCGAAACCACCGTCTGGCAGGAGAGCCGATGAGCGACAACATCATGACCCGGGAGCGGGCGGACGTGGGGTCCTACGACGACATCGTCGCGGCCGCCGTACGCACCACGGGCATGTCCGACTTCGGTGGGGACGCGCACGAGGAGGGGTTGCGCGTCCTCACCGAGGACCTCGCCTCCCCGGAGGCGGGGCTCACCCCGCGCGGCAACTACTTCCAGCGCTCGGAGGTCAAGAGCGCGCTGGTCGGCGTGCTGCTCACCCAGGCGCAGTTCACCGCCCACCCCGAGCACCGCGACGTGCGCATCGAGCGGCCGGTCTTCCTGATGGGACTGCCGCGCACGGGCACCACGGCGCTGCACCGCTACCTGCACGCGGACCCGATCGCGCAGGGCCTGGAGATGTGGCTGACGCAGTACCCCCAGCCGAGGCCGCCGCGGGAGACCTGGGAGTCCGACCCGATCTTCAACGCGATGCAGCAGGGCTTCGCCGCGCACCACGTCGAGAACCCCGAGTTCATGGGGATCCACTACATGGACGCGACGACCGTCGAGGAGTGCTGGCGGCTGCTGCGCCAGACCGGCAAGTCCAACTCCTACGAGGCACTGGCGAACGTCCCGCGCTACACCGAGTGGCTCGAGCAGCAGGACTGGACCGACGCCTACGCCCGGCACAAGCAGAACCTCCAGCTCGTCGGCCTCAACGACCCCGAGAAGCGATGGGTGCTCAAGAACCCTTCGCACATGACCGCGCTCGACGCGTTGATGACCGTCTACCCGGACGCGCTGATCGTCTACACCCACCGCGACCCGGTCACCTGCATCGCGTCGTCGTGCTCACTGTCGGCGGAGACCACGGTCGGGCACAGCACGACGTACGTCGGGCGCACCATCGGTGCGACCCAGCTCGACCTGTGGTCGCGGGCCTTCCACGCGTTCCACGACGCGCGGTCGAAGTACGACCAGGCGCAGTTCGCCGACGTGGCGTTCCGCGACCTGGTCACGGACCCGCTGGGGGTGACCCGCGGGCTCTACGAGCAGTTCGGCCTCGACTGGACGCCCGAGGCGCAGACCGCCATCGAGGAGATCGACCGGGAGTCCAAGCAGGGCAAGGCCGCGCCGTCGCACCGCTACACGCTCGAGGACTACGGGCTCACCGAGGCCGAGGTCCGCTCGGCGTTCGATCGCTGACGGCGGTTGAGGTGCGAGCGAAGCGAGCCTCGAAACCCCGTCAGCCGAAGGGAACAGCATGAAGAAGCGGGTCGTCGTCTGGGGCACCGGTGTGGTCGGCAGCATGGTGATCGCGGAGATCCTCGACCACCCGGTGTTCGAGCTCGTGGGCGTCGGGGTCACCCGGTCGACGCGGGCCGGCCAGGACGTCGGGACACTGCTCGACCTGCCCGAGCCGACCGGCATCATCACGACCACCGACGTCGAGGAGCTGATCGCGCTGCGGCCGGACGCGCTGGTGCACTACGGCCCCACCGCGCAGCACGCCGACGAGAACATCCGGGTGATCTCGGCGTTCCTCCGCGCGGGCATCGACGTGTGCTCGACCGCGATGACGCCGTGGGTGTGGCCGCAGATGACGCAGAACCCGCCGAACTGGATCGACCCGATCACCGAGGCCTGCGAGGCCGGCGGTGCGTCGTGCTTCACCACCGGCATCGACCCCGGGTTCGCCAACGACCTGTTCCCGCTGACGCTGATGGGCCTGTGCGGCCGGGTCGACTCCGTCCGCGCGAGCGAGCTGTTGGACTACACCGACTACGAGGGCGACTACGAGGACGAGATGGGCATCGGCCGGCCCCCGTCGTACACGCCGCTGCTCGAGATCCCCGACCTGCTGATCATGGCGTGGGGCGCGACCGTGCCGATGATCGCGCACGCCGCCGGCATCGAGCTCGACGAGATCACGACCACCTGGGAGAAGTGGGTGACGCCCACCGACCGCATGACGGCCAAGGGCGTGATCGAGGCGGGCAACGTCGCGGCGATCCGGTTCACGATCAACGGTGTGTACGACGGCCGCGAGGTGATCACCCTCGAGCACGTCAACCGGATCGGCCTGGACGCGGCGCCCGAATGGCCGGCCGGCTCGGCCGACGACGTCTACCGCGTGGACATCATCGGCTCGCCGTCGATCAGCCAGGAGACCGCGTTCCGGTTCACCGACGGGTCCGGCCGCGCCCCGGCCGTCGCGGGCTGCCTGGCGACCGGGCTGCGGGCGCTCAACGCCGTACCCGCCGTCAACGACCTGCCGCCCGGCTGGGTGACCGCGCTCGACCTGCCACTGATCCCCGGGGTGGGCACGATCCGTTAGGCGGCCCGGACGGCCGACGGGTCGTGTGCCTGAGGACGACCCATCGACCGTCCTCAGGCACACGACCCCCTCAAGCGCTCCCGGCTAGCCACCCGCGCAAGGCAACGAACGTGTCGACACCGGTGTCCGCGGCGACGCCCTCGGCGAGGTCGGCGATGGTGACGCCCGCGAGCGCGTCGCGCCAGGCCTGCTCGGCGGCCCACATCGCGCGGGCGATGCCGCAGGCGCGGCGGCAGTCCTCGGGACGGGCTGGCAACGGGCCGTTCTGACGGATCTCCGTGCACTGGAACGCCGTCTCGGAGCCCTCGATCGCGAGCACCACGTCGAGCACGGTGAGGTCCTCGGCCGGCCGCGTCAGGCGGTAGCCGCCGATCCTGCCCTCCGTCGCCACGATCAGCCCGGCGCGCGCCAGCTGCTGGAGGTGCTTGGCGAGGTAGGTGCGCGAGACGCCGTGGAACTCCGCGAGCCGGGTCGCCGGCACCGGGCCCTCCGCCTGGCTGAGCACCACGCAGCAGTGCACCGCCCACTCCACGCCCGCCGACATCTTCATGGGCCCAGCCTAAGCGGAACCTGGATGACAAGTGTCCGAGTTCGTGACTAGTATCTCGGATAACATGTATCCGAGATAAGAGGAGCACATCATGAAGATCGCCATCGCCGGCGCGACCGGCCGGATCGGCAGCCAGCTCACCGCTCTAGCCCGGGCCCACGGCCACGACGTCATCGAGATCGCCCGCGAGACCGGGTTCGACCTGCTCTCCCCGGACGGCCTGGCGGACGCGCTGGCCGGGGTGGACGCCGTCGTCGACGTCACCGCGGCGCCCCTGGAGGTGGCCGGAGAGTTCTTCCCGGCCGTGGCCCGCAACCTCGGTGCGGCCGCAACCGCAGCGGGCGTGCGCCGTACGGTCGTGCTCTCCATCGTGGGCGTCGACAAGAGCCCCGACTACGACTACTACGTCGCCAAGCTCGCCCAGGAGGAGGCCTACCGCGCCGGCGCGCCCGGCGTCGTGGTGCTCCGGGCCACGCAGTTCCACGACTTCGCGAGCCAGATGCTCGAGTGGAACACCCGCGACGGCGTCGCACAGGTCATCGACGTGCCGACCCAACCGGTCGACACCCGCGAGATCGTGGCACTGCTGCTCGACCTCGCGACCGGCGCGGTCGAGAGTGACGTCGAGCTGGCGGGTCCGCGCGTCGAGCGCCTGGTCGACCAGGTCCGCACCCTCGTGGAGCGCTCCGGCTCCGGTCTCACCGTCGAGGCCGTCGACGGACCGGCGAGCATGGCGGCCGGCTCGATGCTGCCGGGGCCGGACGCCCTGCTGCGCGGGCCCGCGTGGGGGACGTGGCTCGCGCAGCAGGACTGAAACGGGGTGGCGAGTCGTGTGCCTGAGGACGCGCCATGGCTCGTGCTCAGGCACACGACCCGATCAGCGAGCGGCGAAGACCCGGATCGTGTCGCCGGCGGCGACCATGGAGCCGGCGCCCGGGACCGTCTTCAGCACCGTGCCGGCCGGCTCGCCCTGGCCGTTTTCGGTCACCACGTCGGCCTGCAGGCCCAGCTCCTTCAGGCGACTGACGTAGGCGAGGGCCGTCGACTGCCCGCCCTGCTGCTCGGCGAGGTCCTGGAAGCCGGGCACCGTCGTGTGGTCGCGCAGCACCGTGAGGCTGTCGAGGAGCGACCCGACCACGGCCGCGCCGTCCGCGGAGGACGACTGGGCCAGGAAGGAGACGTCTCGGGCGGGCACGACCACGGTCTGGCTCACCACTCCGCCCTGACGACTGACCGGCGAGCGCAGCGCCGGCTCGCCGGCCACCTCGGTCGCGGTCCAGTCCGCGGGGTAGGGGTCCCCGGCGGCGGGCTCAACCGCGAGGCTGTCCACATCCGCCGGACGCGGGACGAGCATCAGGCAGGTGGGACCGGGGTCGATCACCACCGTGTCCTTCAGAGGCGTGCCGCACTTGGTCGAGTTCGTGTCCCAGCCCGCGGGGACGGCAGCCACCACGTCGCCCACGCCGACGTAGCGGAACCCGTCCGGCGGGGTGTCGACCGCCGGACCGGGGTCGGACGCGACCGGCGTACCGGAACGGCCCCCGTCGCCCCAGCCACCCGGCCAGGCGACACCCACCCCGATCACGGCGACCGCCGCGGCGGCGGCCACGACCGCGGCCCGGCGCTGACGCTGCCGGCGGGCACGCGTGCGCATCAGGCCCAGCGGCGGCGGGCCGACGGGCACCTCGGCGGCGCGCTCCTCGAGCCGATCGATCAGTTGCTGGGCGTCCATGGCTGCTCCTGGGTCAGGTTGGTGTCGGCGCCGAGCGCTGCGAGCGCCCGGGAGAGCCGGCTCTTGACGGTGCCGGGCGCGATGCCCAGCACCGTGGACATCTGGGCCTCGCTGAGGTCGAGGTAGTAGCGCAGGACCACCGCGACCCGCTGGTCCTCGGTGAGCCCGGCGAGGGCCCGGTCGACGCCGATCTGGTCGATGACCGCGAGGCTGCCGTCGGCCTCGACCAGCTCCGGCACCCACTCGGTGGCCACCTCGCCCGACCACCTGCGGCGCCGATGGTCGACGAACGTGTTGACGACGATCCGGTGCACGTAGGCGTCGCGGTCGTCGGCGAGACTGACCCGCGACCACTTCACCAGGCAGCGGGTCAACGCCGACTGCACCACGTCCTCGGCCTCGTGCGGCGTGCACCCGAGCAGCACCGCCGCGCGCACCAGCCGGGGCCAGCGCGCCGCGACGTACTCGCCGAAGTCGTCGGGGTCGGATCGCTCCTGTGCCATCGGCACCTCCTCACCCCTCCGACGGGCCAGGGTCGCGGATCGGTTCCGACGAGGAGGGAGCAGGACTGCGAGGTCGTGTGCCTGAGGACGAGCCATAGCCCGTGCTCAGGCACACGACCCGATCAGCGTCAGCGTCAGCGCCGGACGACGGCCGCCACGGTGTCACTGCTGGTCGACGCGTGCTGGGAGATCGCGCGGATCTCGAAGACCCGGCGGTCGTCGGCGTGGGCGCGACGGGTCATCGTGACCCGAATGACCAGCCGGACCGACGCGTCGGGAGCCACGGTGCCGGTGCGGTAGGTGCCGGCGACCACCGCCGCGGTGACGTTCTTGCCGCCGACGAGATAGGTGACGGTGAACTTCCGGTTCTTGGCGGTCCCGCGCACGGCGAAGGTGTCCGCGACGTCGCCACGGTTGGTCAGGCGCACCTCGAACGACGCGCGCTTGGTCGGGCGCAGCTTCGCAGTGATCCGCTGGTCGGCAGAGGAGCCGTAGACACCGGCTCCCACGAACGAGCCGTTGCCCCGGCGGATCGCCGAGTCGGGCTGGTAGCGCTTGCCGGGGTCGACCGGGCCGCTGCCGACGGTCAGGGTCTGGGTCGCGGTGCCCACGTTGCCGGCGGCATCGGTGATCGAGGCCACCACGCGGTAGGACCCCTCCCGCAGGGTGGTGGCGCTGACGCTCCAGGTGCCGTCGCTGATCACGGTGGCCGTGAGGTGCTGCCCACCGACGGTCACCCGCACGAGCGTGCCCGCCTGCTCACCGGTCGTGCCATAGGTCCACGGCGAGGTGTCCTTGGTCGACCGCGTCGCACCGCCGTCGATGGTCACGACAGGCTTGGTGAGGTCGACGGTGAGGACCTGGCTCGCGGTGCCGGTGCTGCCGGCGGCGTCGGAGACCGACGCGGCCACGGCGTGTGCGCTCTCGGTGAGGGCCGCCGCGGTGACGGTCCAGACGCCCCCGACGCCCGCGGTCGTGGCCAGCGTCTGGCCGCCGACCGTCACGGTCACCGTCGGGGTGCCCGGCTCGTCGGTGGTGCCCGAGATCGTGGGCGTCGTGTCGTTGGTGGCGCGGGTCGCCCCACCGTCGATGGTCACCAGGGGTGTCGTGAGGTCGACGGTCAGCGTCTGGGTGGCTGTGCCGGTGTTCCGGGAGCCGTCGGTGCTCGTCGCGACCACCTCGTGAGGCCCCTCGGCCAGCGCGGTCGCGCTGACGGCCCAGAGGCCGCCTGCGCCGACGACGGCGGTGAGCGTCTGACCGGCGACCGTGACGGTCACGGTCCGGCCGGCCGGCTCGTCGGTCGTGCCGGAGATGGTCGGGGTCGTGTCGCTCGTGGACGCGCTCGCGCCGCCGTCGATCGTCACGACCGGTGCGGTCAGGTCGTCGACAGGCTGGGTGACCGGGCTGTTCGCCAGGGCCACCGTGACCGGCGTGAGCGCACGCCCCTTGAGCGAGGCGCCCTCCCCGAGGGAGATCGCGCCGGTGGCCAGGAACGTGCCGACCAGCTTGGCCCCGGCACCCGCCGACACCGCGCCGTTGACCTGCCAGAAGACGTTGTTGGCCAGGGCGCCGTCGGTGAGGACGATCTTGGTGGCGGCCGCGGTGCTCATCGCGCCGCCGACCTGGAACACGAAGACCCCGCTGGAGTCGCCGTCGGCGTCGAGGGTGATCGTGCCGGTGTTCGTGAGGGCTGCCGCGCTCGTGTAGAGGCCGGGCTTGTACGTCGTGCCTGCCTGGTCACCCGCGAACGCCGTGCCGCCGGTGCGCGCCAGGACCGCGTCGTACGCCGACTGCCGGTCCCCCTGCGCCGTCTCGGCGGCTGCGTCCTTGTCGTGGATCGCACCGGCCACCGTGCCGGGCGGGAAGCCGGCGATCACCCCACCGGGGCTCAGCCCGAGGTCGAGCGCGAGCACGGTGGCTGCACCGGTGTTGGAGACACCGGTGCCGGCCAGCACGGAGTACGCCGAGGCGGTGCCGAGGTCGACGAACGGGGTCGCGGTGGCGGCGGACGCGGGTGGGGTCGCCGCGAGCGGCACGGCCACGAGCAGCACGCAGGCCCCGAGGGCCACCCGCGCGATCCTGGAAGGAGAGATGATCTGGCGCGAGCGGCGATGCAGCATGTGATGCCTTCGGTCGAGGCACCCTGATCATCCGGCTGGTCGTCCAGCCGAGCGAGTATCCACGGTTGCCTACACCTCGACCATAGTCCCCCAGGTGATCCAGATCACCATCGTCAGCTCTCGCCGGCCGCCGCCCGGGCCGCGCGCTCGGCCACCGCGTGCTCGTCGGTGCTCGCGTCGTAGGACCAGAAGTCGCGCAGGATGCCGGCCGTGATCGCGACCCCGGCCACGCAGGCCAGGCCGCCGCTGCTGATCGCGCCACGCACGGTCCACAGGTCGGCCGTCACGCCGGCGCGGACCTGACCCCCGAGCGGGCCGAGCGAGTACGACAGCATCTCGATGCCCGCAAGGCGCCCGCGCATCGACTCCGGGATCGTCTGACTCCACACGGTGGACCGGAAGATGCCCGAGATCATGTCGGCGGCTCCGGCGAACGCCAGCGCGACCGCGACCAGCCAGATGTTCGGCATCACGCCCGCGAGCGCGATGCAGCCGCCGTACGCCGCGGCCGCGACGACGATGGCCCGGCCGTGGTGGTCGAAGCGGGCGGTCCAGCCGCTGAGCGCGGTCGCCACCATCGCGCCGATCACCTCGGCGGTGTAGAGCATGCCGAGCAGCTCGGGGTGGTCGAACACCTCCTCCACCAGGGCCGGGAAGAGCACGACCGGCATCGCCAGCAGCATCGCGGCGATGTCGACGAAGTAGGTGCCGAGCAGGTCGCGGCGGCCGAACGCGTAGCGCATGCCCTGCGCGATGCCGGCCAGGCTCGGCGGGGTCGTCTCCTCACGGTGCGAGTAGGAGCGCATCAAGACGTAGAGGTAGGAGGCGATCAGCAGCCCTCCGACGTCGACGACGAAGCACCAGCCGATGCCGGCGTACGCCACCAACAGGCCACCGACGGCCGGGCCGGCGAGCAGCCCGGACTGGATGCCGAGGCTGCCGAGCGCGTTGGCCGCGGTGAGCTGGTCGTGCCTGACGGTGCGCGGCAGCAGCGCCTCACGGGAGGGTCGCTGGAGCGCGGAGCACGAGGCCAGGAACACCGCGACGACGAAGATCACCCACACGTCGGGGTCGTCGCGGAACGCGTTGAGGGCGAGGAGCGCCGTGAAGACCGCCTGCGCCAGGCCCGTCCCGATCAGCAGCTTGCGGCGGTCGACGTGGTCGGCCAGCGCGCCGCCGTACAAGCCGAAGACCACGATCGGGCCGAGCTCGACCAGACCGATCGCGCCGACCGCGAAGTTGGAGTCGGTCAGCGTGTAGACCTGGTAGGGGATCGCGACGTAGCTGACCATCGCGCCGAAGTAGAAGACCGTCCCGGCCAGGAACAGCAGCCGGAAGTCGCGGGACTCCCGCAGCGGCGTGGTGTCCATGCGCAGCCGGCGCAGACGTTCGATCACAAGTGGCGATCGTCCCAGGCAAGGACGGTCACCGCGTAGCGAATTATCGAGCCGCGACGCGGATCGGCGCCCCGCGGCGCGGCACGCTGGTGATGTTGCGGACCTTCGGCTCGTCGGGGCCGATCGCCGCGACGTCGTACGCCGTGAAGACCTCGCGGAGCACGGCCACGCCCTCCATCAGCGAGAACCCGGCGCCGATGCAGCGGCGTACTCCTCCGCCGAACGGGATCCAGGTGTTGACCGGTGGGTTGTGCCCCAGGAAGCGGTCCGGGCGGAACGCCTCGGGATCGTCGTGGTTGTCCTCGCGCTGGTGGGCGATGATGATCGAGGGCCCCACGGTGGTGCCGCGCGGCAGGTCCCAGCCGGCGATCGTGGCGGGCTCCATCAGCGTGCGGACCACCATCGGGATGATCGGGTGCAGCCGCATCGACTCCTTCATCACCGCCTCGAGGAAGTCGTCGTCACCCTCGACCGCCGCGCGTTGGCACCGGGCCAGCAGCTCGGGGTCGCGACCCGCCTCGTGCAGCGCCCATGCCAGGGCCGACGCGGTCGTCTCGTGGCCGGCGAGCAGCAGCGTCACGAGCTGGTCGCGCAGCTCGTTGTCACTGAGCCTGTCGCCCTCCTCACCCTGGAGGATCAGCCGGGACAGCACGTCGGTGCGCGCCGCCAGGTCGGGGGCCGTACGCCGCTCGCGGATCTCGGCGTACATCAGCCGGTCGAGCTCGCGCTGGTTGTCGACCGTGGCCTTCCACGGGCCGAACTTCTGCAGCCAGGGGTAGCCCCAGCCGAGCAGGATCGCGGGGCTGATGTTCACGGTCTTGTTGACCCGCGGGCGCAGCTCGGCCAGGCGCCGTTCGTCGGTGACGCCGAAGACCACGCGCAGGATCACCTCGAGGGTGAGCGCGTTCATGCGGTCGAGCGCGCGGAACTCCTGCCCGTCGCGCCAGCCGCCGACCTCGGCACGGGCAACCTCGGTGACGAGGTCCTGGTACTCCCGCAGCGCGTGCCCGTTGAACGCCGGCATCAACAGCTTGCGGGCGCGCTTGTGCTCGCCCCCGTCCTGGAGGAGCAGCGAGTGCTCACCCATGATCGGGCCGAGGATGCCGTTGGCCTTGCCCGCGTGGAAGATCTCGGGATCGCCGGCGAAGATCTCCTTCGCGTGCTCGGGCCGGGTGAAGAACACGAGCGGGCGGCCGCCCGGGGCGAGCCGGACGGTGAAGACGTCGCCGTACCTGCGGCGCATGTAGGGGTGGAAGCGGTGCCGGAAGCGCAGCAGACCGGCGGTCTGGAGGAGCACCGGCCAGCGTGGGCCGGGCGGGAGACCGGTCCGGTCGACCGGCGGGAGCTTGCCGTGGTTGCCCGGGCTCATCCGTCGCATCCGCTGCGCGGTCAGCTCACTCACGTCGTCCAGGGTCGCCATGGACCGATGCTAGGTCGGTCGGCCGGAATTGAATAGATGTCAATAGGGACCACCCTGCAGTGGGCGCCCGCCGGCTCGCGACGACGGCCCTACCACGGCGGCCGTCGCGGCGTTCGTCAACCAGGCCACCACCGGGCCGGTGGTGCTGGTGGGCCACTCGTACGGCGGCAGCGTCATCACCAACGCCGCCACCCAGATCCCGCGCGTCCAGGCACTCGTCTACGTCGACGCCTACGCGCCGGCCGAGGGCGAGAGCGTCTTCCAGCTCACCGCCGCCAAGCCGGGCTCGGCCCTCGCCGTACCCGACCCGAGCAAGGTGTTCAACTTCGTGCAGTACCCGGGTGCCCCGGAGGGCGACGTCGACACCTACGTCAAGCCCGAGCTGTTCAGGAGCATCTTCGCCGCCCAGCTGCCGCCCACCGCCGAGGCGAAGGTACTGGCCACCGACCAGCGACCGGTCGCGCTGATCGGGCAGGCGACGAAAGCCCACTGATCGACGCTCGTCTGCGCCACGCGCTCCCGCCCCGGCGCCCCTGGGGCGGGAGCGCGGCGCGGGCGCCGGGCTCAACCGGCGCGCTCGATGACGAACGAGCTGAGGAAGCCGAGCGTGGCGATCAGGCCGGTCACCATGTGCGCGCGCTCGAACGCCTCGGGGATCATCGTGTCCGCGACCATGGCGAGGATCGCGCCGGCGGCCAGGGCGGTGATCGCGGCCACGGACGCGTCGGGGGCGTTCTGGAGGGCGAGCACGCCGAGTGCGCCGGCCAGGCCGCTCGCCACCGCGATGCCGATCCACACGCCGAACACGTAGCCGGCGCTGCGGCCACTGCGCTTCATGCCGGCCGAGCTCGACAGGCCCTCGGGCAGGTTGGAGATGAAGATCGCGGCGAGCACGGGTACGCCGACACCACCGCCACCCAGCAACGAGAGGCCGAGCACCACCGACTCCGGGACGCCGTCGAGCAGGGCGCCCACCGCGATCGCCGTACCGCTGCCGGCCTGCTCGTCCTCCGAGGGCTGCTCGTCGCCCGCGCGCTTGCGGTGCCGGGCGCCGCGCCGGGCGAGCACGGCGTTGGCCGCGACGTACACCACCGCACCCGCGAGGAAGCCGACCGCGGTCGCCGTGAGCCCTCCCGTGCGCTCGGCCTCGTCCACGAGGTCGAACGCCAGCGCCGAGATCAGCACGCCCGCGCCGAACGCCATCACGCCGGCGACCACCACCCGGGGCACCCGCGCCCACCACGCCACGGCCGCGCCGACCACCAGCGCGCCGCCGGCCAGCAGTCCCCACAGTCCTGCCTGCACCCAGATGGGCATGAGCGATGTCCTCTCGCCTCGACGACGTCAGGCAGTACCCAGCAGGGGTCCCCGACACCCGGCGCTCAGCCTGCAGGCCCCAGTACGCGCGAGAGGAACGCGACCTGGTGGCGTACGGCGGGGCCGTGCCAGGGTTTGCCGGGCCAGACGTCGAAGTGGTCGCAGGGGTAGTGGCGCACCTCGGCACGGCCCGCGAACGCTGCCTTGGCGGCGGCGCGCGGCGGGGCACTGCGGTCGAGGTCGGCGATCTGCACGAGCATCGGCGCCCGGACCTGCTTGGCCTGCTTGCCCGGGCGGTGGTTGCCGAGCTCGAGGCCGACCGAGGCGTCGATCTCGTTGCGCCAGGTCGGCCCGGCGATCGAGAGGTAGTCCTCCATCGACCCCTCGAGCGTCAGGGCGCCGAGCTCGCCCGGCCGCGCCACCACCGGCATCATCCGGGTCGCACCGACGCGGCTGCGGACACCCGCGGCGGTGGACCGGAGCATCGCGGTGGGCTTGTGGAAGGAGAGCGCGTGCCGGCCCGCCGCCAGGCCGTCGACCAGCGGGGTGAGGGAGACGACCGCGGCGACGTCGTCGCGGTGCGCGGCCGCCGCCAGCACGTGGCCGCCGGCGAGCGAGACGCCCCAGAGCACCAGGCGGCTCGGGTCGACCCCGGGCAGCCGGGCCGCGGCGGCCATCGCCGCGCGGTAGTCCTCGAGCTGCCCGGCCATCGACACGGTCTGCCGGGGCGAGCCCCCGCTCGCGCCGAAGCCGCGGTAGTCGAAGGCGACCACGTCGAGACCCGCGGCGGCGAGCGCCTCGGCGAACGGGCGGAGCCCGGAGTCCTTGGTGCCGCCGAGGCCGTGCGCCATCACGACCACCGGTCGTCCCGCGTCGGTCGCGAGCGACTCGCCCTCGCCGGTGAAGTGCCAGGCGTGGCAGTCGACACCTCCGGACGGGAACGTCAGCTCGTCGTACTTCATGGTCATGCTCACGCGTTCCTCCCGTAGATGCTGCTCACCCAGACGTGCACGACGGCGTCGATGTGGCTGCCCCAGTCGAAGCCCTCCGGCGCCCGGACGACGCGAGCCAGGGTGCGGTCGTTGAGGTCGAGCAGCGCCGTCGCGACGGCCCGCGCATCCACGCCGTACGGCGCCGCACCCGAGGCCCGTTCGGACTCGATGACGTCGGTGAGCACGCCGATGAACGACTGCTGGAAGGCGTCCCACTGGTCGCGGACCCCCGGGCTGGTCGCGCGGGCGTCGAGCATCGCGCGGTAGAGGTGGGTCCGCTCGCCCCAGCCGACGAAGATCGCGCGGATCGCGGTCTCCAGCCGGTCGCGCATCGAGCCGTCGCCACCGAGCAGCTCGGCGGCGTCGAAGCCCTCGTCGTACATGTCGCCCATGAGGGCCGCGACCGCCGCGGCCTTGTTCTCGAAGTAGAAGTAGAACGCCGACCGGGTCACCCCGGCGCGCTTGGAGATGTCGGCGACGTTGATCGCGTCGAGCGTGCTGTCCTGGAGCTGGTCGTCGAGCGCGGCGAGCAGCGCCGTACGCCGCTCGTCGCCTCTGGTCGCGCTCATCCGGCGGCCACCCGAGCGACCATCTGGGCCCGCTTCCGGCCGGCCGGGATCTCCTTGGCCCGCAGGTCGTGCTCGTAGATGAAGTAGTCGAGCTGCTGGGTGTGCCGCGGCCGGTCCAGCATGTGCCCGGTGTACTTCTGTTGGTCCGCGACGATCACCCGCTCCATCTCCGCGACCGAGGGCAGCCGGTAGAGGCCGGCGGCGTACGCCGCGAGCAGCCGGGCCTGCGCCTCCACGAACGGGAACAGCGTCGGCGTCGCCTGGGCGAAGCCCACGAACACCAGGTCGTCGATGCCAGGCTTGAACATCCGCTTGTAGAGGTCGATCTGGTTGTCCGGCGCACTGATGAACGAGGGGTCGAAGAACGGGAAGGTGATGTTGTAGCCGGTGGCGTACACGATCACGTCGAAGTCGCTGCTGGTGCCGTCCTCGAAGTGCACGGTCTCGCCGTCGAGGCGCGCGATGTTGCCCTTCGGGGTGATGTCGCCCGACCCGAGCCGCAGCGGGAGCTCGACCGACTGCGTGGGGTGCGCCTCGAAGAACTTGTGGTTGGGCTTGGGCAGGCCGTACAGCTCGGGGTTGGAGCCGGTCATGAACTGCATCTTCTGCACCGCCCAGCGCTGCCACTTCAGCGGGAGGTACGGCGTGGTCACGTAGTACTTGTCCGCGGGCAGGCCGTAGGTGTACTTCGGCACGATCCAGGCGCTCGATCGCGTGGAGAGCGTCACCTGGTTCTGCAGGGACCGCGAGGACAGCTCGACCGCGATGTCGGCCGCGCTGTTGCCGATGCCCACCACCAGGATGCGCTTGCCGGTGAAGTCGAGGGGATCGTGCGGGTCGATGTAGTGGTGGGAGTGGATCGACACCCCGGTGAACTCGCCCGGGAAGTCCGCGAAGCGCGGGTCCCAGTGATGGCCGTTCGCGACCGCGAGCAGGTCGAAGCGCCGGGTGCCGGTGCGCTCGGTCTGCAGCTCCCAGCCGCCGTCGGGCAGCCGCTCGGCGTGCACCACGCCGTTCTCGAACTCGATGTGCTCGCGCAGCCCGAACGCGTCGGCGTAGGAGTCGAGGTAGGCCTTGATCTGGGTGTGGTGCGGGAAGTCGGGGTAGTCCTCGGGCATCGGGAAGTCCTTGAAGGACAGCCGGTGCTTGGAGGTGTCGATGTGCAGCGACCGGTAGGCGCTGCTGTGCCCGTTGGGGTTGCCGAACGCCCAGTTGCCGCCGACCCGGTCGGAGGACTCGAACGTCGCGTAGTCGATGCCGTAGTCGTCGAGCATCTTGCTCGCGGTCAGGCCGCTGATGCCGGCCCCGATCACGGCCACGGTCGGTCGGGCTCCGGTCACCGGTCCTCCTGAGGTAGTGAAACCTGTTCTAATTCCGGACGCTAAGCCCTAGATTGACACGCGTCAACTGACCGGGAGGGCGCAATGAACGAGGCAGCGGACCGCGTGGCGGTCGTCATCGGTGGCGGATCGGGCATCGGCGCCGCGATCGCCCGCGGACTGGCCACCGACGGCTGTCGGGTGGTGGTCGCCGACCTGGACCCCGCCCACGCGGACGTGGTCGTCGACGTCACCGACGAGGCGTCCGTCGAGTCACTCCTCGAGGGCGTGCTCGGCTCGCACGGCCGCCTCGACGTGGTGGTCAACAGCGCCGGGGTCTCGACGCTCGGCCAGGTCACCGACCTCGATGCGGCCGAGTGGCGCCGGGTCGTGGACGTGTGCCTGACCGGCTCGTTCCTGGTGATCAAGCACGCGGGCCGTCGCCTCGGCGCGGGCGGCTCGATCCTCTCGCTCTCCTCGCTCAACGCTCGCCAGCCGGGCGCCGGCCTGGCGCCGTACTGCGCCGCGAAGGCCGGCCTCTCGATGCTCACCGAGGTGGCGGCGCTCGAGCTCGCACCGAGAGGCATCCGCGTCAACGCGATCGCGCCCGGTCTGGTGGTCACCCCCCTGACCGCACCTGCGATGGACATCCCGGGCATCGAGGACGACTACCTCGCCAACACTCCCCTGGGCCGCGCCGGCACGCCCGAGGAGATCGCGGAGGCCGCGGTCTACCTGTCGCGCGCCGCATGGGTCACCGGCGAGGTCCTCGACATCAACGGTGGTGCGCACCTGATGCGCTACCCCGACCTGGTCGGGCACGTGACACGCGCGTTCAGCTGAGACCGCTGGTCGAGCAGCGAGCGCCGACCCGACCGCTGGTCGAGCAGCGAGCGTCGACCCGACCGCTGGTCGAGCAGCGAGCGTCGACCCGACCGCTGGTCGAGCAGCGAGCGCCAGCGAGCGTCGTCGAGACCCCGCAAGCGAAGGCAGGGCCTCACCGCCCTGCCCCGGTGCGGCGGTCTCGACGAGCTCTACCACCGGCGCGCGCTCTAGGCTCGGCCCCATGGCCCTCCTCCACCACGCGACGCTCACCCCGACCAAGAAGGAGCTGCTCGACGCCTGGCTCCCGAGCCAGCCCTGGGCGAGTGGTCTGCCGGAGCTGACCGTGGTCGGCGGCTACCGGTTCGACGACCCCGAGGGCGAGGTCGGCATGGAGGGCATCGTGCTGCGGGGCGCAGGCGACACGTTCGTGCACGTGCCGCTGACCTACCGCGCGGCGCCGCTCGAGGGCGCCGAGGAGCACCTGGTCGGCACCACCGAGCACTCGGCACTCGGCACCCGGTGGGTGTACGACGCGGAGGCCGACCCGGTCTGGCGCGCGGCTGCGACGGCGACGGTGCTGGGCGGCGGCAGCGGCGCCGAGGAGTACTTCGAGGTCGACGGGGTCCGGGAGACCCGCGAGCCCCTCGTGGCGGTCGCGGGCAGCGGCGGCGAGGTCGCGGATCCCGAGCCGGTCGCCGTGCACCTCGTGGGCTCCGCCCCCGACGGGGCGGCCACCCTCGCCGGCCGCTGGGACGGCGGCGAGGGCGTGCTGGTCGTCGTCAGGAGCGCCGCGTCACGCTGAGCAGCTCGTGCTCGGGCACCGGGTTGTCGCGGTGCGCCTGGCAGGTCAGCCGGGTGGCGGTCGCGGGGTCGCTGGTCGTGCGGACCCGCACGTCGTAGACCGCGCCGGCGACCGTGAACGCCACGGTCGTGACCTCAGCGTTGGACGGACGTCCGTACAACATCACGTCGGCACTGCGGGTGACGCCCAG
Source organism: Nocardia sp. 149-1B (assembly GCF_057747975.1). Lineage (NCBI taxonomy): Bacteria > Bacillati > Actinomycetota > Actinomycetes > Mycobacteriales > Nocardiaceae > Nocardia > Nocardia sp. 149-1B. Next base: position 223,691 of record NZ_CM173233.1, on the reverse strand, counting down.
CTCGCGGCGCAGGAAGACCTCGGCTGCCTGGACCGGCATCGGCACCGACGACCGGCCGCGCAGATGGTCGAGGTCGAGCTCACCCGCGAGGTGCGCGCCGGTGACAGCGAGCGCCGCGACCGGGTCGAGCCGCCCGTAGTAGAGCCCCTCGGGCAGCACCACCATGTTGCCGGCGAACCGGTCACCGCCGATGTGCGAGACCTCCCAGGTCTCCTGCGGGTGCGCCTGGTCGAGCGCCTTGGCGATCGGCCGCCCGCGCTCCGCACAGCACGCGTCGTGACGACCGTTGGTGCACACGCAGAACAGCGCGCCGTCGTACGCCGCCAGGCCGGTCGACCCTCCGGCGCGGAAGGCACCGAGGTCGAGGTCGAGGACCTCGCGCTCGTCGGCGAGCACGCCGGACTCGAGCCGCGGGTGCACGGGGTCCGCGTACGCCGCGAACACCCGCACGCCGCTCTCAGCGTCCCGAGCCGAGCTGAACCGGCGGACCAGCAGCACCTTGGCCCGGTGCTCGCGGGCCAGCGCCTTGAGCGAGCGGCCGAGCCCCTCGGGCAGGCGGGCGTCGAGCAGAGCGTCGGCCCCCCACGGCCCGGTGTGCTCGAGCAGCACCCAGGTGCGGACGTGGGTCGCGGTGCCGGCGACGGGCTCGTCGCGCAGCTGGCTCTGGGCCGCGCACCGGAAGGCCGGGCTCACCGAACCTCCAGGAGGCCCTCCCGGACCAGTCGCCGGCACAGCACCACGTTGCTCTGGACGTCCAACGGCAGGTCGGCGGGGGCGAGCTCCGCCCGAGCCCTGATCTCCTCCAGCGCGGGGCGGACCCAGGCGGGGACCGTCATCGACCGGTCGCCGAGGAGCACCTCGACCCGGTCGTCGCGGTCGAGCAGCACGCACGGATGACCGGGACGCCGGCGCAGCCGCGTCATCTCGTCGATCGACTCCCGGGCGAGCACGTCGTGGAGACCGTGCTCGAGGCGCGGTGGCCGCGAGGTGAGGAACCGGCGTACCTCCGCCTCGACCGCGGCGCCCGCGTCGGCGCCGCGCACGGCGGCCGCGAGCTGCTCGAGCCGATCGGCGAGCGGACCGGCCAGAGCCGCCGGATCGTCGAGGTAGCCGGCCGGCAGGTGCTCGTCGGTCACGTCGCGGATCAACGGCGCGACCGTGCGCTCGACGAGGCCGCGCCAGGTGAGCTGGTTGATGCCGATCGTGACGTGCAGGGAGACGGTCTCCTGGGCTCGGGCGGCGTGCGGGGTGCCGGTCGGCAGGTACATCGACAGCCCGGGCTCCAGCAGCACCTCCTCGGGCCCGTCGGCACCGTGCACCTCCCACTGCTTGGAGCCGGCGGTCTGGAACACGAACACGTCGTGGGAGTCCGAGTGCACCGCGAAGCCCTGGGAGCCCGGCGGCGTGAGGTAGGCATTGGCCTGACACGGGTGGCCGAGCTCGAGCTCCAGCTCGGCGATCAGCCGGGTCAGCGGCGGCCAGTAGCGATGCAACCCCTGGAACACCACGGTCGCGCCCTCGTCGAACAGCGCGAGCGCCTTGCGGGCGTCGACCAGCCCGGTCAGCTGCTTGCCGGCCAGGGTGGCGCCGCGGGTGTACGCCGACTCCGGCAGCACGCTGCCGTCCTTGGCCAGCCGGACCGACGGCGTACGGATCGCGCTCGAGGTCAGCAGCCGGTCGGCGTCGTCGAGAGACAGCAGCCCGACCAGCCGTTCGGGGTCGGTGCGGTGCAGATGCACGCGAGACGCCCAGACCCTCGTCAGGAAGGTCTGGGCGTCACCGCTGAGCAGGTCGAGCGCGGACCTGTCGAGGGCGCTCAACTACGAGGCGTCGCCGTCGGTGGTGTCGGTGGCGTCCCCGTCGGTGCCGTCGCTGTCGGTGCCGTCCCCGTCGGTGCCGTCGGAGTCGGTGGTGTCGCCGTCCGTGGTGTCGGTGGCGTCGCCGTCCGTGCCGTCGGCGTCCCCGCCGTCGGTGCCGTCGGCGTCCCCGCCGTCGGTGCCGTCGGCGTCACCCACACCTTGGGTCGGGTCGCCGGCGGGGACGGTGGCCATGTCGTCGTCGCTCAGGGGCTCTTCGGGCGTGCTGGTCATGACGTCCTCCTGGATCGGGTGCTGGTGTGCCGATCATGTACCCCGCGACCAACCGCGTACACCGCCCGTCTCGCGCCCCGCGTCAGACGATGAGCCCCCGGCGGCGCGCGATCGCGGCGGCCTCGGTGCGCCCGGAGGCGTCGAGCTTGCCGAGGATGTTCGACACGTGCACCGACACCGTCTTCGCGCTGATGAAGAGCTGCTTGGCGATCTCGCCGTTGGAGCGACCCTGGGCGACCAGCTGCAGGATCTCGCTCTCACGTGGGGTCAACGTGTCGGGTGCGGACTCCTCGCGCACGGCCGTGCTGCCGATCGCGCGCAGCTCGTCCAGCAGCGGTTGCGCCCCGAGCCGGTGCGCGGTCTCGCGGGCCAGGTCCCCGAGCTCACGGGCCCCGGCCGGGTCGCCACTGGCCCGGAGGATGCCGGCGAGCACGGTGCGCACCCGGGCCAGCTCGTAGACGTGGCCGAAGTCCTCGAACAGCACGACGGCGTCGCGCCAGGCATCGATCAGCGCGTCCAGCGGCGGCGCGTCGATGCCGGCCAGCCAGCGCACCCGCAGCGTCTCGGCGTCCAGCCGCTTCATCCACGCCCGGCCCTCGGGACCCCAGTGGCCGGACGGGTCGGCGTAGCGGTCGAGCACCACATGACCGTCGGCATGGATGCGGTCGACACGGTCGACGTACGCCGCCCGCTCGGCCCCTGACATCTCCGGCATCGCACAGGCCACCGCCCCGATCGCGACCGCGCCGAGGCGGATGCGGGCGCTGAACCACTCGTGCCAGATGCGGGTCAGGACCGCGACGACCTCGTCGTAGACCTCGACCGCGCCGGCGGCGTCGCCGCGCAGGCGCGCGGCGTCCATCTCGACCGCGCTGGCGTTGATCGCCACCCCGCCGTCGCGAGCCCAGAACTTGCGCAGCGCCCGCGCCTCGGCGCCCACGTCGGCCCCGCGGGCCTGGAGGATCTGCATCCGCAGCGGGGCGATCAGCGCCCGCGGGAGCGGCGGTGGCGGTGAGTCCTGGACGACGTCGACCAGGTCGAGCGCCTCGTCCCAGCGGCCACGAACCATCAGCACCCATGCCAGCTGCCAGCGGGCCTCGAACGCGTACGGCGCGTAGGGCCGGGCGGCGTCGGCGCCGCGCTCGATCGCGCTGCGGAACCACCGTTCGGTCTCGTCGAACTCCGCCCAGTCCTCGTACGACCGTCCGAGCAGGTAGCGCGCCCGCAGCTCCGAGGACAGCGCCCCGGTGGCCTCGGCGCGCGTGACCGCGTCGGCGAGGGCGTGACGCAGGCCTTCCTTCGGGCCGGCCTTCTTCAACCCGCTGAGCGTGGTGATCACCTCGGAGGCCAGCTCGTGCAGGTCGAGCCGCTCGGCGAGGTGGAGCGCGTCGAGGCCGACGGCCTGGGCCTCGTCGTAGCGCCCCATGCCGGCGAGCACACGGGCGTGGTTGGCGAGCACCCGGGTGCGCAGCCCGCTGTCTCCGTCGGGCACCAGCGCCACCGCCTCGGCGGAGATGCGGGCCGGGTCGTCACCGCCGTCGATCATCAGCATCATCAGCGCCTGCGTGGACATCATCCGGGCCCGCCAGGTGGTGGGGGCGTCGACCGGCAACCGGTCGACCTGCTCGGCGATCACCTTGACCGCGCGCTCGGGGTCACCGCTGGCCGAGAGCGCCTCGGCCGCACTGACCACCAGCTTGGAGAGGTCGAGGTCGACCTGCGCACAGCGCCGCGGGTCGACGAGCAGCTCGAGCGCCTGCTGGTAGTGGTAGGCCGCCTCGTCCGGCCCCCCGACCTGGGAGGCCTCGTTGCCGGCCTGGATGCTCGCGGTCAGTGCGGTGTCGAGGTCGTTGGCCAGCCGGGCGTGGCGGGCCAGCTCAGCGGCAGTGCCGCGGGCACCGTTCTGGAGGGCGGCGACGTACTGCGCGTGCAGCCGGACCCGCTCGCCCGGCAGCAGGTCGTCGTAGACGGCCTCGCCCAGGAGCGCGTGCCGGAACCAGTAGCGGCCGTCGCCGGCCACCAGGATGTTCATCTCGACCGCGCGGCGCAGACCGTCGTCGAGCGCAGTGCCGGCGAGCCCGGACGCGGCGGCGAGCATCTCGTGGCTGACCCGGCGACCGGCGACGCTCGCGGTGCGGACGACCTGGCGCGCCGTGTCGTCGAGACGGTCGAGGCGCACGAGGAGTACGTCGGCGAGGTCGGCGGGCACCCACCGGCCCGGCCCGGCTGCGGCACTGGTGAGCTCCTCGACGAAGAACGCGTTGCCCTCGGCCCGGTCGACGATGTCGGCGAGCTCCTTCTCGGTGAACCCCTCGGGGGCGAGCTGGGCGATGATCGCGCGGACGGCGTCGTCGGGCAGCGGCGAGAGCGCGACCCGCTGGACGCCGCCGAAGCGGGACCACTCGGCGACCTGGCGGCGCAGCGGGTGGCGGCGGTGCAGGTCGTCGGAGCGGTAGGAGACGACCACGGACACCGGCCCGTCGAATGCCCGGGAGAAGAGGAAGCTGATCATGTCGCGGGTCGACTGGTCGGCCCAGTGGGTGTCCTCGATGACCAGCAGCAGTGGTGCCTGGGCGGCCGCCGTCTCGAGCATCGCGTGGACCGCCTCGAAGAGGTCACCACGGTCGAGGGCCGTGTGGTCGTCGCCCGATCGGTCCGGCGCGCCCATCATCCGGCGGCCGGGCTGGAGCCGGGCGAGCGCCGGGTGCCGGCCGGCGACGTCCTCGATGACATCGGGGAGATCGGTGGCGAGCCGGCCGAGGATCTCGGAGAACGGCAGGTAGGGCAGCGCGCTGTCACCGAAGTCGAGGCAGTGGCCGGCGATGACCTGCCAGCCCTCCGTGAACGCCAGGTCGCGCAGCTCGGTCAGCAGCCGGGTCTTGCCCACACCGGCGTCTCCCGAGAGCAGCACCATCCCGGTCCGCGGACCGGCGTCGCTCGCACCCGCGGGCGCACGGACGCCGAGCAACGAAGCGATCTCCGTCAGCTCGGCGTCTCGTCCGACCAGGGTCCGGGTGGTGTGTGCGGCCACGTCGCCCATGATCTCGTGTTCTGTTGTCGGGTGCTCCTGAATACTCGTCCCACCGGAGACGAGCCTCAGCGCGCGCTCGCTCATCGCCGCGCGCCGGTCAGCGCAGCGTCGTCCAGGTCAGCCCGTCGACGTCCCTCGTCCGGCGTACGAGCGACCGGCGCTTGCGGCGCCCGGCCAGGTCGGCCTGGATCCGGTTGAGCCGGTACTCCAGCTCGGTCTTGACGTAGTCGCGGTGTGCGGTGTTCTCGTACATGGTGTGGGCTCCTCAGCTCCTCGGTGACGAGTTGAGACTCGCTCCCTGAGGTAGGCCCCCACATCGGGCAACTGCCTTATCTGCTGGCTGAGGGGGGTCTTAGGCCGGTCGCCCCGCCGCGTTACAGCGGGCGGGACAGCGGGCGGCCGGCGATCCAGGTGGCGGCCACGAGCGGCACGCCCGGGCGATAGGCGAGGTGCACGTGACTGGGCGCGTCGAGCAGGACGAGGTCGGCGCGGCGACCGGGCACGAGGGCGCCGATGTCGTCGCGATCCAGCGCCTGAGCACCGCGGTACGTCGCCGCATGGACGGCCTCGGCCGGGCTCATGCCCATCTCGCGCACCGCGAGCGCGATGCACAGGGGCAACGAGCTCGTGAAGCACGAGCCCGGGTTGCAGTCGGAGGCCAGCGCGACGCGGACGCCGGCGTCGAGGAGCCGCCGGGCGTCGGGGTAGGGCTGCTTGGTCGAGAACTCCACACCCGGCAGCAGCGTCGCGATCGTGCCGCTCTCGCGCAACGCGTCGACGTCAGCGTCGCTGAGGTAGGTGCAGTGGTCGACCGCGTCCAGGCCGAGCTCGGCGGCGAGCCGGACGCCCTCGCCGTACGTCAGCTGGTTGGCGTGCAGCCGACCGCGCAGCCCGGCGTCGGCCCCGGCGGTGAGGATCGCGCGGGCCTGGTCGGCGTCGAACGCCCCGCGCTCGCAGAACACGTCGATCCAGCGGGCGTGCTCGCGGGCCGCGTCCAGCATCGGGCCGGTGACGAGCTCGACGTACTCCTCCGCGGTGGTGCCGTCGGGCACGACGTGGGCGCCGAGGTACGTCGTCTCCTCGGTGAACTGCCGCGCGACGGCCAGGCTGCGGGCCTCGTCGCGGACGGTGAGCCCGTAGCCGCTCTTGATCTCCACGGTCGTGGTGCCCTGGCGACGCATCTCGGCGACGAGACGGGCGACGTGGCTGGTGAGCTGCTCGTCGGTCGCGGCACGGGTGGCGGCGACGGTGGTGCGGATGCCACCGGCGGCGTACGGCGTCCCGGTCATCCGGGCCGCGAACTCCTCGGCCCGGTCGCCGGCGAAGACCAGGTGGCTGTGGCTGTCGACGAACCCGGGGATGACGGCGCGGCCGCCGGCATCGACCATCTCGTCGGCGGCGGGGGCGTCGCCGGCGCGGCCGACCCAGGCGAGGTGCGCGCCCTCGATCACGAGCGCCGCGCCCTCGACGACGCCGAGCAGGCTCTGCCCGTTCTCGGCAGCCTCGGGGTCGTTGGTGACCAGCTCGCCGATGTTGGTGATCAGGGTCGTGGCCACAGGACCTCCATCGCGGCGTCGAGCTCGCGCCCGATCTCGTCACGGTCGGCGGCCGTCGCGACGACGCGGCCTCCGACCACGACCTGGGTGACGTCGGCGGAGGTGGCCGCGAAGACGGCGGTGTTCTCGTCGGCGCCGGTGCCGGCCGTGCGGGGGCTCCGCGTGTCGATCGTGACGAGGTCGGCGGGCTCGCCGACCGCGATGCGCGCGCCGCGGGTGCCGATGCCCACGAGCTCGGCCGCCGACCAGTGCCCGCGCTCGTGGGTGGCCAGCCGCTCGTCCATCTCCAGCCCGCGCAGCTCCTCGAACGGGTCGATCACCGCGTGGCTGTCGCTGCCGGTGCTGATCCGGCACCCGGCCTCGGCCAGCCGCCGGGCCGGCCCGATGCCGTCGGCCAGGTCGCGTTCGGTGGTGGGCGTGACACAGACGTTCGTGCCGGTGCTGCCGAGCAGCGCGATGTCGTCGTCGGTGAGGTGGGTGGCGTGCACGACGGTGGTGCCCGGGCCCAGCAGACCCTCCTCGTGGAGCAGCCGGGTCGGGGTGACGCCGTACGCCGCCAGGCAGGCGTCGTTCTCCGCCTGCTGCTCGCTGAGGTGGACGTGCAGCGGGCTGCGGCCGCGGAAGACGTGCAGCTGGTCGCGGGGCACGGCGCGGACGGAGTGGATCGCGGCGGGACCGTCGCCGACGCGCTGCGCCCACCGCTCGGCGGTGCCGTCGCTGTAGCGGACCTGGACCCCCTCGGGCGGCGCCCCGAACCCGCTGCTGACGTAGCAGGCGTCGAGCAGGGTGAGCCGGATGCCGGCCTCGGCCGCCGCCCTCCGCAAGGCGTCGCCGGTCGCCGGCTCGGGGTCGTGGAGGTAGTGGAACTCGCTGACGCTGGTGTAGCCCGCGGCCACCATCTCCCGGTAGGTCGCGCGAGCCAACGTGAAGTAGGTGTCCGGGGTGAGCCGCTCCGCCACGGCGTACATCTGCTCGCGCCAGGTCCAGAACGTCCCACGCCCCCGCTGGGTCCGCCCCCGCAGCGCGCGGTGGAACGCATGGCTGTGGTCGTTGACCAGCCCGGGGAGGGTGAGCCCGGCGAGCCGCTCAGCTTCGTCGGCCGCCCGTGGCGTCACCGAGGTGAACACCCCGCCGGCGATCTCGACGAGCACGGCGTCGTGGACGGCGCCGTCGACCCACGCCCGTTCGAGCAGGTACGACGAGGAGGAGTCGCTCACCGAGCGAGCCGTTCCAGGGTGTCGGCCAGCGCGGAGACGCCGACCAGGCAGTCGGGGAGCTCCGCGTGCTCGGCGGGCGAGTGGGACACCCCGGTGGGGTTGCGCACGAAGAGCATCGCGGAGGGGATCCCGGCCGCGGACAGGATGCCGGCGTCGTGTCCGGCCTGGGTCGGGATCACCGGCCAGTCTCCGTCCTCGTGGTCGGCGGCCACGCGGGCCGCGAGCCCGGCGTCGAAGGACACCGCCGGCGAGACCGACTCGGCGGTCACGACCAGGGTCGTCCCGTCCCGGCCCGCACGGTCGGTGGCCTGCGCGGTGATCCCGTCGACGAGAGCAGCGAGCGACGACTCGGTCGCGCACCGGGCGTCGAGCCAGGCGGTGACGTGCGAGGGCACGGCGTTGGTGCCGTTGGGCTCCACCGAGATGCGGCCGAACGTCACCCGCTCGCCGGCGAGACGCGCCTGCTTGTTGGCCCCGAGCGCGGTGAACGCGTAGGTGAGCATCGGGTCGGCCCGGTCCTCCATCCGGGTGGTGCCGGCGTGGTTCGCGGCGCCGCTGAAGTCGAACCGGTAACGGCCGTGCGGCCAGATCCCGCTGGCCACCCCGACCGCCGCGCCCCGGTCGACGAGGTTCCGGCCCTGCTCGACGTGCAGCTCGACGTACGTCCCCACCGACGCGAGCAGCGAGGAGGAGCCCCCCTCCACCACGTCACCGAAGGCCACGCCGTCACGGTCGCGCAGCTCCCGCGCGGTCTCCCACGACACCGTGCCCGTCGCCAGGCGCGAGCCCAGGCAGGCCAGGCCGAACCGCGAGCCCTCCTCCTCGACGAACACCGACACCCCGATCGGCCGGCCAGGCGTGACGCCTCGCGCACGCAGCAGGTCGACCGCCGCCAGCGCCGAGACCACGCCCAGCGGGCCGTCGTACGCACCACCGTCGAGCACCGAGTCGAGGTGCGAGCCCGTCATCAGCGCCGGACCGGAGCCGACGTCCCACCAGCCGACCAGGTTGCCGAACGAGTCGGAATCGACCCGCAGGCCCCGCGCCTCGCACTGCTCGAGGAACCACGCGCGCAGCTCGTTCTCCGGAGCCGTGAACGGCTGGCGGTTGTAGCCCCCGGTGGCGGCCGAGCGCCCTACCGGAGCCAGGTCGGCCCACATCCGCTCGAAGTCATCGGGCATCGCTGTCCTCATATCCTTGGCCATCATGGAGTTCCAGGACGTCGTACGACGCCGCCGCATGGTCCGCAACTACGCCACCGACCCCGTCGACCCCACGATCATCGACCGAGCACTGCGCAACGCCACCCGCGCACCGAACGCCGGCTTCAGCCAGGGTTGGGCATTCCTGGTGCTCGACACCGCGGACGACGTACGCACCTTCTGGGAGGCGACCGCCGACGACATCGAGCACCCCGACGAGTGGCTGACCGGCATGATGCGCGCGCCGGTGGTGATCCTGCCGTGCTCGAGCAAGGCGGCCTACCTGAGCCGCTACGCCGAGCCCGACAAGGGCTGGACCGACGAGGACGAGGCACGCTGGCCCAAGCCCTTCTGGGACATGGACACCGCGATGGCCAGCCTGCTGATCCTGCAGACCGCGACCGATGCCGGCCTCGCGTCCTGCTTCATCGGCATCCCGCCCGATCACGACGTCGCGGTCCGGGAAGCGTTCGGCATCCCCGACGACTTCGACCCGGTCGGCGTGATCACGATCGGCCACCACCCGGCCGACCCGGGCGACCAGGGCGCCGCGGGCTCGCCGTCGCGGCGCCGGCGCAAGCCGGTCGAGGACGTCGTGCATCGGGGACGGTGGCGCCACCAGGCCAGTCCATCGGTGTGAGCCTCCGCGGTCAACGACCGGAGCCGGCCCGGCCGTCTCGCATCCGAGACGTACGCCGCCGAGTGGCCTAGCCTCACCCCCGTGACCAGCCCACCCACCAGTGCCGCGACTCACCGCGCCGTCGCCAAGCTGCAGGCCCTGGTCCGCATCCCCACGGTGTCCGACCGCGACCCGGCACAGGTCGACGCGGTGGTCTTCGACGAGCTGCTGGCCGAGCTCGCGCGGCAGTTCCCGGTGCTGCACGAGCGCCTCGAGCTGACCCGCGTCGACTCCCACGGCCTGCTGTTCCGCTGGCCGGGCCGCAGCGACGCCCGGCCGATCGTGCTGATGGCGCACCTCGACGTCGTACCCGTCGAGGAGGACGCACCCTGGCAGCACCCGCCGTACGGCGCGGAGATCCACGACGGTGCGATCTGGGGCCGCGGCACCCTCGACGACAAGGGCTCGGTGGTCGGCATCTGCGAGGCCGTCGAGACGCTGCTGGAGCAGGACTTCGTGCCCGCCCAGGACGTGTGGCTGTCCTTCGGCTGCAACGAGGAGGTGTCGGGTACGTCGGCGCAGCTCGCGGTCGCCGAGCTCCGGGCCCGCGGCGTGCGTCCGTGGGTCGTCGTCGACGAGGGTGGTGCGATCGCCTCGGAGGCGTTCCCCGGGGTCCGGGCCCCGATCGGCGTGGTCGGCGTGACCGAGAAGGGCGTCACCTCCCTCGAGCTGCGGGTCGAGGGACGGGGCGGCCACGCGTCCACCCCCGCCCGGATGGGCCCGACCGCACGGCTGGCCCGGGCGATCACCCGGCTCGACCGCGCCCCGATGGCCGCGAGCGTCCCGGAGCCGACCGTCGAGCTGTTCCGCCGGATGGCGCCGCACGCCACCCTCGCGCTCCGGCCGCTCCTCGCGAACGCCGCTCGTCTGCGCCCGGTGCTGACCCGGGCACTCGTCGCGGCCGGCCCGGAGCCGGCGGCGATGACGCGCACGACGTTCGCGATCACCACGCTCTCGGGCTCGCCCGCGCTCAACGTCATCGCCAGCACGGCCAAGGCGGGCGTGAACATCCGGATCATGGTCGGCGACACCGTCGCCGGGGTGCTCGAGCACGTCCGCCGCACCATCGACGACGATCAGGTGCAGATCGAGGTCGTCGAGCGCAACGAGCCGAGCCCGGTCTCGCCGGTCGACGACGAGGCGTTCGCGCTGCTCGAGTCCACGATCGCCGAGGTGTTCCCCGACGCGGTGGCCGCGCCGTACGTGATGATGGCCGCCACCGACTCCCGGTTCTTCACCGCGATCTGCCCGCGCGTCTACCGGTTCGCGCCGTTCCGGATGACCAAGGCGCAGCGCGAGTCCATCCACTCCTACGACGAGCACCTCGGTCTCGACGCGCTCGTCGACGGCGTCCGCTGGTACCAGCGCCTCATCGAGAGGATCCCCGCATGACCGTCTCGACCGCCCCGCGGCACTCGCCCCGACACGGGCTCTTCGCCGTCGTCGGCTTCCTGGTCTGCGTGGAGCTGGCCAGCGGCATCCTCCAGGGCTACTACACCCCGATCTTCAGCGACATCGCCGACCACCTCCGGATCGCCGACGCCGACGTCAACTGGTTCGAGGCGGCGCAGCTGATCGTCTCGGCGCTCGTCGTGCCGCCGCTGGCCCGGCTCGGTGACCTGGTCGGCCACAAGCGGGTGCTGCTGCTCTCGACGGCGGTGACCGCGGCCGGCTCCTGGGTCCTGGCGTTCGCCCCATCGTTCTCCACCTTCCTGGTCGGTGCCGCACTGCAAGGGGCGTACGTCGTGTGGCTGCCCCTCGAGGTCGCGATCATCTTCCGTCGCACCGCCGACACCGGCCGGCAGAACGAGCTCACCCGCAAGTCCGCCGCGGTCCTGGTCGGCGCGCTGGAGCTCGCGGTGATCGTCGGGGCCGTGACCAGCGGAGCCCTGGTCGGCGCCACGTCGATGACCGTGCTGCTGGCGTTGCCCGCCGTCGCGGTGACGGCGTGCTTCGTCGTGATCTGGTTCGGCATCGAGGACCTGCCCGGCACCGGGACGGGCGGGCTCGACCTCGGCGGCCTGGCGCTGGTCTCGGCCGCGATCGGCCTGGTGATGGCCGGGCTGATCGTGGTCCGTGTCGACGGGGTGGGGAGCGTGCTCGCGTGGGCGCTGGTCGCGCTCGGCGTGGCCGCGCTGGTGCCGTTCGTGCGCTTCGAGCAGCGGCAGGCCGAGCCGCTGATCGACGTACGCCTGCTGCGTCAGCCCGGGCAGTGGCCGGTGCAGCTGACGGCGTTCCTGTTCGGCATGTCCGTGCTCGGCGCGCAGATCCCGCTCTCGACGTTCGCGCGCACCGACCCCGACGTCGCGGGCTACGGACTGGGCGCGGGCGCCGGGTTCGTGTCCACCCTGATCGGGCTGTACGTGATCTTCCTGGCGATCGGGGCGTTCACGCTGCCGCTCACGACGCGCGCCCTGGGCGCGCGGGGCGCGCTGGTGTTCTCCTCGCTGCTGGTCGCCACCGGGTACGCGTTGTGGCTGCCGTTCCACGACGCCACCTGGCAAGCGCTGGTCAACATGGCCGTCGCCGGTCTCGGGTCCGGCGCCCTGGTCGCGGCGCTGCCGGCGACGGCGGCCGCCGCGGCGCCGCCGGAGCGCACCGGGTTCGCGACCGGGATGACGAACGCGACCAAGACCGTGGGTGGTGCGATCGCCTCGGCGGTGTTCGCGATCGCGCTCTCGGCGACCGGGACCATCGACGACCCGACCGAGGGGCACGCACCGTTGGCGGGCTACCTCACGGTGTGGTCGGTGTGCGCCCTGGCCGCCGTCGCAGCAGCGATCGCGCTGCTCGCCATGCCCCGCGTGGTGGCCGAGGACCGCGAGACGGTTCCAGCCGCCGACTAGTGCCCTAGCCTGGGCAGGGCAGGAGGTGGCGCCGATGCCCGACCAGCAGGACCCCCGCCCGGACCGTGACCACGGTCGAGCCGCTGCGCGTGCCCGGATCGAGCAACAGCAGTCCTGGGTCGACGTGCAGGTCCGCCAGGCCATGGAGCGCGGCGACTTCGACAACCTGCCCGGCGCGGGCAAGCCGATCGAGGGCCTCGGCGAGCACCACGACCCCGACTGGTGGCTGAAGAAGCTCGTCGAGCGCGAGCGCATCACGGTCCTCCCGCCGAGCGTCGCCTTGCGCAAGGAGGACGCCGAGCTGGACGACGAGCTCGACCGGTACGCCGTCGAGTCGGAGGTCCGCCGGCACGTCGAGGACTTCAACGAGCGGGTCATCCGCGCTCGGTACTCCCTCTCCCCCGGCCCGCCGCTGGTGACCATGCCGCGCGACGTCGACGCCACCGTCGAGGGGTGGCGCGAGCGGCGCGCGGCCCGGCGTACGTCGCGACCGGCACCCGCCGTACCCCCTCCCCGACGGCACTGGTGGAATCGGAGGAGCAAGCGGGAACGGAGCGAGGGAGAGTCATGAAGAGCGTCGGCGTGGTCGGTGGCGGCCTGATGGGTTCGGGCATCGCGGAGGTCAGCGCGCGCGCCGGCCAGGACGTGGTGGTCGTGGAGTCCGGGGACGAGGCGGCCAAGGCGGCGCTCGGGCGGCTGGAGCGGTCGCTGACGCGGGCGGAGGCCAAGGGCAAGATCGACTCCGCCTCGGAGGTGCTGGAGCGGATCCGCGTGGAGACCGACCTCGACGCCCTGGCCGATCGGGAGGTCGTGGTCGAGGCGATCGTGGAGGACGAGGCCGCGAAGGTCGCGCTGTTCCGCTCGCTGGACAGCGTGGTCGAGGCGCCGGATGCGATCTTGGCGTCGAACACCTCCTCGATCCCGATCATGAAGCTCGGCGTCGTGACCTCGCGGCCCACCCAGGTGATCGGGGTGCACTTCTTCAACCCGGTGCCGGTGCTGCAGCTGGTCGAGCTGGTGCCCTCGCTGCTGACCTCGGCCGAGACCACCGCGCGTTCGCGCACGTGGGTGGAGGAGTCGCTCGGGAAGAAGGCGATCGACTGCCAGGACCGGGCCGGGTTCGTGGTGAACGCGTTGTTGATCCCGTTCATCCTCTCCGCGATCCGGATGTACGAGTCGGGGTTCGCCTCCGCCGAGGACATCGACCGCGGCCTGGTGCTGGGCGCCGCCCACCCGCAGGGCCCGCTCGCCCTGGCCGACCTGATCGGCCTGGACACCACCAAGGCGGTGGCCGAGTCGCTGTACGAGGAGTTCAAGGAGCCCCTGTACGCCGCGCCCCCGCTCCTGCAGCGGATGGTCGACGCCGGGCTGCTCGGCCGCAAGACCGGGCGGGGCTTCTACACCTACGGGTGAGGCGGCCGGTCCGGTTTCGTCGGCTGGCCGACGAAACTCGCAGCCGCTGCGACATCCGTCATACCGACGAGTAGCACCCCGCTGCTACCTTCCGCCCCATGAGCGGATCGCGTAGCGCCAAGGACTTCTTCCGACCCCTCGCGGTGGGGGCTCCGACCCCCCGGACCGAGATCCCGGCACGGCCGAGCCGGGCCATCCACTTCTTCGACCCGAGCAACCCGAAGATGGCGGCCAAGGTCCCCGACCTGGTCGGCACCGTCGACGTGCTGCTCGGCAACCTCGAGGACGCGATCAAGGCCGACAACAAGGAGGCCGCGCGCGAGGGCCTGGTGAAGATCGCCCAGGACACCGACTTCGGCCCGACCCAGCTCTGGACGCGCATCAACTCCCTCGACAGCCCCTGGGTGCTCGACGACCTCACCACGCTGGTCCCGGCCATCGGGCACAAGCTCGACGTGATCATGGTGCCCAAGGTGCAGGGCGCCGAGGACATCCACTACGTCGACCGCATCCTGGCGCAGCTCGAGGCCAAGGCCGGGCTGGACCGCCCGATCCTCGTGCACGCGATCCTCGAGACCGCACGGGGCGTCGCGAACGTCGAGGAGATCTGCGGGGCCAGCCCCCGCATGCAGGGCCTCAGCCTCGGCCCGGCCGACCTCGCCGCCGACCGGCGGATGAAGACCACCCGCGTCGGCGGCGGCCACCCCGGCTACCTGGTGCGCCAGGACCCCCCGAAGAACGACGTGGGCGTCCCCGACGTCGACGCCAAGCGGACGACGTACCAGCAGGACCTGTGGCACTACACGATCTCCCGGATGGTCGACGCGTGCGCAATGCACGGCATCTACCCCTACTACGGGCCGTTCGGCGACATCGCCGACGTCGTGGCGTGCGAGGACCAGTTCCGCAACGCGTTCCTGCTCGGCTGTGTCGGCACGTGGAGCCTGCACCCCAAGCAGATCGCGATCGCCAACCGGGTCTTCAGCCCGAGCGTCGAGGACGTCGCGCACGCCCGCCGCGTGGTGGCGGCGATGGGCGACGGCACGGGTGCCGTCATGCTGGACGGGAAGATGGAGGACGACGCCTCCCTCAAGCAGTGCCTGGTGATGGTCGAGCTCGCCGAGCAGCTGGCCGCCATCGACCCGGAGCTGAAGAAGCAGTACGACGAGATCGGAACCGACGCGTGAGCGAGTACACCCCCCTGCGCAGCGTGCTCTACATGCCCAGCTCCAACGAGCGGGCGCTCGAGAAGGCCAAGTCCATCGCCTGCGACGGGCTGATCCTCGACCTCGAGGACGCGGTGGCCCCGGACGCCAAGCCGGCAGCCCGCGAGGCCGCGTGCGCCGCCGCCGCGAGCGGTGAGTACGGCCGGCGTACGCTCACGATCCGCGTCAACGGCATCGGCACCGAGTGGCACGAGGCCGACCTCGAGGCCGCCGCCCAGGCCGGCCCGCACGCGGTCGTCGTGCCCAAGGTCAGCAGCGCCGCCGAGGTCGTCCAGCTGGTCGAGGCTCTCGAGCGCCACGGCGCCCCCGACCACACCACGCTGTGGGCGATGATCGAGACCCCGGTCGCGATCCTCGACGCGCTCGCGATCGCCCGGGCCTCCGAGCGGCTCAGCACGTTCGTGATGGGCACCAACGACCTCGTCAAGGAGCTGTACGCCGAGCACGTGCCCGGCCGGGCACCGATCGTGCCCAGCCTGCACACGGCGCTGCTCGCCGCCCGTGCCGCCGGCATCGCGATCCTCGACGGCGTCTACAACGACGTGAAGAACGCCGAGGGGTTCCTCGCCGAGTGCCAGCAAGGCCGCGAGATGGGCTTCGACGGCAAGACCCTGATCCACCCCGGCCAGGTCGAGGGCGCCAACGAGGCGTTCGCGCCCAGCGAGCAGGCGATTGCCGACGCGGAGGGTCTGATCCAGGCCTGGGAGGACGGCCGGGGCTCGGGTGTCGTGACCTACAACGGCCGGATGGTGGAGAACCTCCACGTCGAGTCCGCCCGCCGCACCCTCGACATCCACCGGGCGATCCAGGCCCTCGGCTAGCCGATCCGGCGGCCGCAAGGTTTGCGGCCGGACTCCCGTGGGGTACCGCATGTCGGGGGTACACACAGGGAGGTAGAAAGAAATGATCGTTCTTGGCTTGATCCTGCTGATCATCGGCCTGGTAGCCAGCATTCCGGTCCTCACGACGATCGGGCTCATCCTGCTCGTCGTGGGGCTGATCCTGAACCTGCTGCCGATCGGCGGCACCCGCCGCAGGGTCTTCTAGCTGTTCCATCGGCAACCACGCGCGAGGCCCCGGGACACACCGTCCCGGGGCCTCGTGGCGTCTGGTCCTGTGGGTGCTCCGGCGCGCTCAGGCGGGTACGACGACCACCGGGACGGGCGCGTGCCGCACGATCCGGGTCGCGTGCGAGCCCAGGAACACCCGGCTGAGCACCCCGCCCGGCGACGAGCCGAGCACCAGGACGTCGCCGTGGTGCCAGTCGACCGCGCCGACCGACTGGCCCCAGTCACGCCCGATCGGCACCACGCAGTCGACGACGACCGCGGGGTCGAGCTCCGCGACGGCTGCGCGCTGCGCCGTACGCGCGTGCTCGACGAACTCGTCGAGCACCGCCTGCTCCCCGAGCACCTCGGGCGGGTACATGGTCCGGCCCCGGACCGCGAAGGTCACCACGCGCAGCGGGACGCCGCCGGCGGACGCGACCTCGGCAGTGCGGCGCAGCACCTCCGACGAGCGGCCATCGCCCTGGAAGGCGCACGTGACCCGGTCGAAGCGCGGCACCGCATGGGTGGCGAACCCGCGCGGGGCCACCGCCACCGGCAGGTGCGCGGAGTGCATCAACCTGCTGGCACTCGAGCCGAGCACCACCCGGTCCCACGGGCCGTCGGGTGCCGAGCCGACGGCCAGCACGTCGGCGCCGGTCGCCCGCGCCTGCTCCAGGAGCGCGGCCGGCACCGACCTGCCGA
The DNA here is from genome assembly GCF_057747975.1 of Nocardia sp. 149-1B. Classification (NCBI taxonomy): domain Bacteria; kingdom Bacillati; phylum Actinomycetota; class Actinomycetes; order Mycobacteriales; family Nocardiaceae; genus Nocardia; species Nocardia sp. 149-1B. The sequence goes on along the minus strand of NZ_CM173233.1, from coordinate 206,680 downwards.
CGACGCTCAGCGCCCGCGAGCTCAGGTCGCCGGCGACCTCGCGCAGCACGGCCTCGGCCTCGTCGACGGCCGCGACGCCCTCCGCGTGCGCCCACCCGGCATGGTCACGGTCGCTGTGCCCGGCGACGGTCGTGGGCCAGGGGGCGGGAATGACCGTGACGACGACCAGGTCGGTGTGCAACGACCGGGCGAGCATCGCGCCCAGCGAGATCGCGGCGCGGTCGGCCCGGCGCGGCGGATGCCCGACCAGGACGGTCATCGGGGACTCCCCACCGGCACTTCGGATGCGTCCCGGACCCGCTCCAGCGTGGCGTGCCGGCGCCCCCAGAGGAGGTAGAACGCGAGCACCACGACGAGCCAGGTGCCGAAGATCAGCCAGGTGACCGCCGCGAGCCCCGAGAGGATGTAGAGGCAGACCGCGACCGTGAGCACCGGCGAGAGCGGGTACAGCGGCACCCGGAACGGGCGCTCGAGGTCCGGTTGCGTACGCCGCAGGACGATCACGCCGATGGCGACCACGGAGAACGCCACCAGCGTGCCGATCGACACCGTGTCCCAGAGGTAGTCGGCCGGGACGAACCCGCCGATGCACGCGACGACGATCGCCACGACCACGGTGTTGAACGTCGGGGTGAGCGTGCGGGTGTTCACGCTGGAGAACCGCTCGGGGAGTATCCCGTCGCGACCCATCGCGAACAGGATCCGGGTCTGGCCGTAGAGCGTGACGAGCGTGACCGAGAAGATCGACACCACCGCGCCCGCCGCCAGGATCGTGGGCGCCACCTGGGACCCGGTGATGTTCTGCAAGATCACCGACAGGCCGGCGTCCTGCTGGTCGGGCTTGCCGAAGTCGGCCGCCGGCTGGGCGGACAGGCCGGCGATCGCGACGAGCACGTAGACCGTGATGACCACGCCGAGCGCGCCCATGATCGCCCGGGGCAGTGCCTTCTGCGGGTCGCGGACCTCCTCACCGGCGGTCGACACCGCGTCGAGGCCGATGAAGGAGAAGAAGATCGTGCCGGCCGCGGCCGAGATGCCGGAGGCGCCCTTGTCCCAGAACCCATCGAAGTGGTCGGAGCTCCACGCGGTGAACGCGATCACGACGAACATCATCAGCACGGTCAGCTTGATCAGCACCATGATCGTGTTGACCCGGGCCGACTCGCTGGCGCCGCGGATCAGCAGGACCATGCACATCAGCACCAGCGCGACGGCCGGGAGGTTGATGAGACCGGTGGTGTTGTCCTCGTAGGGGATCGGGGAGTACGACAGCGCGTCGGGCAGGTGCCAGCCGATCAGGTTCTCGAGCAGCTCGTTGAAGTAGCCGCTCCACCCGACCGCGACCGCGGCGCTGGAGACGCCGTACTCCAGCAGCACGCAGGCGGCGATCACCATCGCAACCAGCTCGCCGAGCGCGTGGTAGGCGTAGGAGTACGTCGAGCCGCTCACCGGGATCGCGCTGGCGACCTCGGCGTAGCAGAGCGCGGAGAGACCGGCGCCCAGGCCGGCGACCAGGAACGACACGATCACCGCGGGACCCGCGTCGGGGACCGCCTCCTGGAGGACGAAGAAGATGCCGGTGCCGACAGTGGCGCCGACGCCGAACATCATCAGCTGGAACGTGCCGAAGCTGCGCTTGAGGTCCGGGCCGGCATGCGGGCCGGAGAGCCGGATCGGCTTGCGACGGGTCAGCTGGCGACCGAGGGGCGTGCTCACCGGGCTTCCTTACCCTCCCCCGGACTCGCTCAGTCGTCCCCTCGCCGCAGCTGCTCGTCGAGCCAGAGCTTGACGCTGCCGAGCACGCCGGCGACGTCATGGACCATCTTGCCCACCGCGTCCTGGCTCTGCCGGAACGTCTCGGAGTAGCTGCGCGCCGCGGCCTTCGCCGCCTCGGAGACGCCCGCCTGGTCGTCGTCCTGGCGGCGCGGGTAGTCGCCGGCGAGGATCCGGGTGTACTCCCCGGAGTCGACCCAGCGGCGCAGCTCGCTCGCGCGCACCACGAGGAACGGGTGCGAGCGGTTCTCGACGAGCAGCATCTTCAGGACCGAGTCGCGCAGATCGGCCTCGTCGTACTCCTGCCCCTGGGCGAAGAACGACGTCGCGTCGAGGTCGTCGAGGTGGCCGCCGCTGGCGAGCTTCATGTGCACGCGGAACGCCATGGCGGGGTCTTGCGTCGCGAGCAGGCCGGCTCGGTCCGCGGAGAGCTCGGCCTTGCGCGACCACTCGTGCAGGGCCGCCATGATCGCGCGGAACCCCAGGCCACCGACCGGCACGCTGCTGAGCACGCCGGTGAGCTGGATCATCCGCTGCAGGAGCGTCTGGTAGACCGCGTGCCCGCTCATCGCGTGACCGAGCTCGTGGGCGACCACGAACCGCAGCTCCTCCTCGTCGAGCAGGTCGACCAAACCCGAGTTGAGCACGATGAACGGCTTGTTCATGCCGATGGTCACGGCGCCCGGCACGGGGTTGGCCACGACGTACATCTCAGGCAGCTCGGGGGCGTCCAACGTCCGCCCCACCTCGCCGAGCAGCCCGTGCAACCGACTGAACTGGCGCTCGTCGACGCGGACCGCGGAGCCCAGGAACACCAGGCGTACGGCGCGTTCGTTGAACATCCCCGCGATCGCCTTGAGCAGAGTGTCGAAGCCCTTGAGCTTGCGCAGCGCGACCAGCGCGCCGCGGTCGGCGGGATGCTCCCACGCGCGGGAGCTGATGTCGGTGAGAGTGGCGCGGGACCGAGCCGGCTGAGTCGTCACGGTCCCACTCTAGGGTTTCGACACGAGTCGCTGTCCCGCTCACTCCGTTCGCGACTCCCCCGGGACGTCATACCTTCTGAGCCCTAGGACACACTGTCGAGTCTCAGGACACACCATCCGTATGACGTCCTGCGACCGACCTCGACCACCATCACCCCTCGGACATGGGCACGCGCACGCCGCGCTCGCGCGCGACCTCGACAGCGCGGTCGTAGCCGGCGTCGACGTGGCGGATCACGCCCATGCCGGGGTCGTTGGTCAGCACCCGCTCGATCTTCTCCGCCGCCAACGCGGTGCCGTCGGCGACGCAGACCTGGCCGGCGTGCAGCGAGCGGCCGATGCCGACGCCACCGCCGTGGTGGAAGGACACCCACGTCGCGCCGGAGGCGGTGTTGACCAGAGCGTTGAGGACCGCCCAGTCCGCGATCGCGTCGGAGCCGTCGAGCATGCCCTCGGTCTCGCGGTACGGCGACGCCACGGACCCGCAGTCGAGGTGGTCGCGGCCGATCACGATCGGGGCCTTGAGCTCCCCGGAGGCGACCATCTCGTTGAACTTCAGGCCGGCCAGGTGGCGCTCGCCGTACCCCAGCCAGCAGATCCGTGCGGGCAGACCCTGGAACTGCACCCGCTCGCCGGCCATCGTGATCCACTTCCGCAGCCGCTCGTTCTCCGGGAACAGCTCGAGGATCGCCCGGTCGGTCGCGGCGATGTCCGCCGGGTCGCCGGAGAGCGCGGCCCACCGGAACGGGCCCTTGCCCTCGCAGAAGAGCGGCCGGATGTAGGCCGGCACGAACCCGGGGAACTCGAACGCCCGGTCGTAGCCGCCCTTGCGGGCCTCGTCGCGGATCGAGTTCCCGTAGTCGAACACCTCGGCTCCGCGGTCCTGCAGCTCGACCATCGCCCGCACGTGCACGGCCATCGACTCCCGAGCTCGCCGGGTGAAGGCGGCCGGGTCGGCCTCGCGCTCGGCGGCCCAGTCCTCGACCGCGGTGCCGATCGGCAGGTAGTACAGCGGATCGTGGGCGGAGGTCTGGTCGGTGACGACGTCGATGCGCACGTCCGTCTCGAGCAGCCGCGGCAGCACCTCCGCGGCGTTGCCGAGCAGCCCGATGGACAGCGGCCGGCGCTCGTCCCGGGCCTCGACCGCGAGGGCCAGCGCGTGCTCGAGCGAGTCGGCCCGGACGTCGAGGTAGCGGTGCTCGATGCGGCGCTGGATCCGCTCGGGGTCGCACTCGACGCAGATGACGACGCCGTCGTTCATCGTCACGGCCAGCGGCTGCGCGCCACCCATGCCGCCGAGGCCGGCGGTGACGGTGATGGTGCCCGCCAGCGTGCCCCCGCCCTTCGAGACGCCGCTCGTCCCTCGCGGCTCCTCAGGAACCGACGCGGCCCTTCGGGCGGCGAGCTTGTCGGCGACGGCCGCGAACGTCTCGAACGTGCCCTGGAGGATGCCCTGGGTACCGATGTAGATCCAGGAGCCGGCGGTCATCTGGCCGTACATCGTCAGCCCCAGGTCCTCGAGCCGGCGGAACTCCTCCCAGTTGGCCCAGTCGCCCACCAGGTTGGAGTTCGCGATCAGCACCCGCGGCGCCCAGGTGTGGGTCCGCATCACGCCGACCGGCTTGCCGGACTGCACCAGCATCGTCTCGTCGTCGCCGAGGGTGCGCAGCGTCCGCACCAGTGCGTCGTAGGCCTCCCAGGACCGGGCCGCCTTGCCGGTGCCGCCGTACACGACGAGCTCCGCGGGGTTCTCGGCGTTCTCGGGGTCGAGGTTGTTCATCAGCATCCGCAGCGGCGCCTCGGTCTGCCACGAGCGCGCGGTCAGCTCGGTGCCGTGGGCGGCGTGGATGGGCAGGCGCGGGTTCGCGCTGGGCTCGGCGGTGGGCATGCCACCAGTGAACGAGGTACGCCGGGCACCTGCCAGCCCGGCACGCCGGGCGGCGTCTCGGATGCGAGACGCCGCCCGGCGAGGGTCAGACGTGGAAGCGTGCCACTGCCGCCTCGAGCTGGGTGCCCATGTCGGCCAGCTCGCCGGCCGCCTGCTGGGCCAGCGTGACGCCCGACAGGGTCTGCGCGGCCGCCTGGGCGATGCCGGCGACGTTGGACGCGATGCCCTCCGAGCCGTTGGCGGCCTCCAGCACGTTGCGGTTCATCTCGTTGGTGGTGGCCGTCTGCTCCTCCACCGCGGAGGCGATCGTCATCTGGAAGTCGTTGATCTCGGCGATCACGGCGCTGATCTGGCCGATCGCGTCCACGGCGCCACTGGTGTCGGACTGGATCGTGGTGACCCGGCGAGCGATGTCCTCGGTGGCCCGCGCGGTCTCCTGCGCGAGCTCCTTGACCTCGCCGGCGACGACCGCGAAGCCCTTGCCGGCCTCACCGGCACGAGCGGCCTCGATGGTCGCGTTGAGGGCGAGCAGGTTGGTCTGCTCGGCGATCGAGGTGATCACCTTGACCACGGACGCGATCTCCTCCGAGGAGCTGCCGAGCCGGCCGACCGTCTCGGTGGTGCTGGCGGCCATGCCCACGGCGTTGCCGGCGACCTGGGCGGCCGCATTGGCGCTCTGGGCGATCTCGCGGATCGCGGACTGCATCTGCTCCGAGCCGGACGCGACCGTCCCGACGTTCTGCGAGACCTCACCGGCCGAGGCCGAGGCGAAGTCCGCCTGCTGGGCCACGCCCTCGACGTTGCTCGCGATGTCCGCCGCGGTGCCGCGCAGCTGCGAGGACGACCCGGCCAGGCGCTGGGCGAAGTCCCGCACGAGCACCATGACCGCGCCGAGGCTCTCCAGCGTCGCGTTCAGCGACCGGTTCATCTGCGCGATCTCCGCGGCACCGGTCTCCTCGACGCGCAGGCTCAGGTCACCCTCGGCGACCCGGGCCAGCACCTCGCGGGTCGCGGCGATCGGCCGGGCCACGCTCCGGGCTGCGCCGAAGCCGAGACCGAGGCTGAGCACGAGGCCGCCGACAATGATGACGATCGTCAGGGTGCGGGCCGACTCGTAGGCGTCCTGGGCGGCCTTGGCCTGATCGGCGGCCTCCGCCTGCTCGGCGGTGTTGGCGGACGTGATGGCAGCGACGGCCTGCTGGGCGTACTTGTCGAGGTCGGCGAGCACGGAGTTCAGCTCGTCCGGCTTCACGTTGCCGCTCTTGAGGCGGTCAAGCGCAGCACCGTTGCCCTCGACTGCGGCGGCGAAGTCCTTGATGTTGGCGGCAACCGCCGGCGCGAGGTCCATGGCCTGGACCTTCTTGGTGCTGTCGTTCAGCTCGGCCAAGGTCGCCTGGTCGGCCTTCTGCTCGGCGGCGAGCACGTCCGGCGGCAGGCTGGGGATCGCGATCCGGGCGTCGTGGGCGGCGTACTCCCACCACAGGACCTGCAGGTTGCGGGTCGCGTCGAGCTGGACGGTGCCGCGCTCGTAGACGGTCTGGGCCTGGTCGCTGATGCCGCCCATCCGGTTCAGCGCGAAGCCCGCGACGACGAGGCTGGCCAGCGAGACCACCAGGAACGCCGCGATCAGGCGGGTGCGTAGCGACAGGCGACGCAGACGGGCGCCCACGGACGCGCTCGAGTTCGACACGGTTGACCTCCTCGGACCCGATCGCCCTCGGACCGGTCTCGGGAGCAAAGGTCGACCGAAGTGAGGCAGACCTGAGCGGTCCTACCCGAGCGGGCCGACCACGGCCTCCGCCGACCGCAGCACGGCGCCGGAGGACACCAGCGCGACCGCGGCCTCGATCTCCGGCGAGAGATGCCGGTCCGGACCCGGGCCGGCGACACCAGCGGCGCGCAGCAGCCGCACCACGGCCCCGGTCGCGGGCGACGGCTCGAGCGGCGCCCGGAGGTCGAGCGCCCGGGCGGCGGTCAGCACCTCGATCGCGACCACCCGGGTGAGGCCGTCGACCGCGCGGCGCAGCTTGCGGGCCGCCGACCAGCCCATCGAGACGTGGTCCTCCTGCATGGCGCTCGACGGGATCGAGTCGACCGAGGCAGGCACCGCGAGCCGCTTGAGCTCCGACACGATCGCCGCCTGGGTGTACTGCGCGATCATCAGGCCGCTGTCGACACCGGGGTCCTCGGCGAGGAACGGCGGCAGCCCGTGGTTGCGGGCCTTGTCGAGGAAGCGGTCGGTACGCCGTTCGCTGATCGAGGCCACGTCGGCGGCGACGATCGCGAGGAAGTCGAGCACGTAGGCGACCGGCGCACCGTGGAAGTTCCCGTTGCTCTCGACCCGCCCGGGGGCTCCGTCCGCGTCGAACACCACCACGGGGTTGTCGATCGCCGAGGCGAGCTCACGCCCGGCGACGGTGGCGGCGTGCTCCACGGTGTCGCGGGCCGCCCCGTGGACCTGGGGGGAGCAGCGCAGCGAGTAGGCGTCCTGGACCCGGTTGCAGTCGGGGCCCCGGTGGGAGGCCACGACCCCGGAGTCATGCAGCAGTGCCGCGAGGTTGGCGGCCGAGAGCGCCTGGCCCGGGTGCGGCCGGATCGCCTGCAGTTCCGGGGCGAAGACCCGGTCGGTGCCGAGCTGGCCCTCGACCGACATGGCGGCCGCGACGTCAGCGGTGCGCAGCAGCATCCGCAGGTCCTCGATCGCCAGCACCAGCATGCCGAGCATCCCGTCGGTGCCGTTGATCAGCGCGAGACCCTCCTTGGCGGCCAGCTCCACCGGCACGAGTCCAGCGGCCGCGAGCGCGTCGGCGGCCGGCATCAGCGTCCCGGCGGCGTCACGCACCTCGCCCTCGCCCATGAGCACCAGGGCGCAGTGCGCCAGCGGGGCCAGGTCGCCGGAGCACCCGAGCGAGCCGTACTCACGCACCACCGGGGTGATGCCGTGCTCGAGGAGGCCGGCCAGCAGCTCCGCGGTCTCGACCCGGACCCCGGTGCGTCCGGTCGCCAGCGTCGAGAGCCGCAGCAGCATCAGCGCGCGGACGACCTCGCGCTCGACCTCGGGTCCGGAGCCGGCGGCGTGCGAGCGGACCAGCGAGCGCTGCAGCTGGGCCCGCGCCTCGGTGGGGATGTGTCGGGTGGCCAGGGCGCCGAAACCGGTCGAGACGCCGTACACCGGGGTCGGCGAGGCCGCCAGCTCCTCCACGACCGCACGCGCGCGGGCGATCGCGCCGACGGCCTCGTCGGTGAGCCGGACCGGGGCACCGTCGCGCGCCACGGCGCGCAGGTCGGCGAAGGAGACGGGTCCGACACCGACGCCGACGGGGGTGCTCGTGACGGGATCCATCCCGCCATCCTCTCCTCCGCGCATGGGGGTCACCAGGCCGCGCAGCCCATTCCAGGTCTGAGATCCGAGACACATCGCCCGGGCCGGCGTAACCCCGGGCCGATCGCTGCGTTGGGGGTGCGGAGGGTTGGCGCGGCGAGGGACGACGCGCGCCCGGTCGGGAGGCCGGGTCACCGCCCTCCGCACACAGGAGGGACGAGATGTTCCGGACCAGCCGCGCCCACGGGCGACATCGGTCTAGACCAACGGCTATGCCCGCGTCACAGCGGGCACCCCGTACGACAACAACCGCACCGCGCGAAGGATCTGCCATGAAGCGCCGCCACACCACTGTCCTGTCCGCCATCGCCACCGGCGTGCTCGTCACCTCGATGGGCCTTGTGGGAGCGGCTTCGGCCGCACCGGCGCCGACGCCGACCACAGCGCCTCGCACCACCACCGCCAAGGCGACGACCAGCGACATCGCCCTCAAGGGCTACGGCTACGGCACCCGCGTGGCCGGTGGGCAGGTCCCGGCCGGCTCCGGCATGACCGCCTTCATCGCCATCGGCTGCGCCGTCAAGAGCGGCATCGACCGCAGCAACGTGGTCGCCAACGCCGACCTGCAGGGCAACGGCGCCGTGTCCGGCGTCAAGACCGAGCTGTGGACACGCAAGGTCGGAGGCGCCCTGCACTCCTACTCCCGCAACACGACGGCCTCGATCGTGCTCGCCGACAGCCCGCTCGGCTCGCTGAGCATCCGCGGCATCACCTCGCTCTCACACGCGTGGCACGACGCCAGCGGCTTCCACGCCGAGACCGAGAGCAGCGTCGGCAAGATCGTGTTCACCCCGCCGGTCGGCGGGCCCCAGGTCCTCGACATCCCGACCCCGGGCCGGCCGGTCACCATCCCCGGCCTCGGCACCATCTACTTCGGCGGCTCCGCCAAGAAGGTCACGTCCGACGCGGCGATCGCCCGCGCCAGCGCGCTGCGCATCGACCTCACGCCGTCCACGGGCACCCAGATCACCGTGGCCCGCACCACGGCGCAGGCGCTCTCCGGGGTCAAGCACGGCCGGTTCGGCGGCTACTCCGCGGGCACCGAGGTGAAGGCTCTCGACGGCGCGATCACCAGCGGCCGCAACCCCCTGTCCCTGATGCCCTGCCAGGGCACCGACGGCGAGACCCAGTCCAAGCAGGACGCCCACGTCGACCTCGGCGGCCAGCTCGTCGTCGACGGCGTGAGCAGCAGCCAGATGGGCAAGCGGTTCCCGAGCAAGAGCATCGCCTGGGAGCGCGGCGCAGTCGCCGGCGTCAACCTGGGCGGGGGCCAGCTCGTCGTCGACGCGGTCGTCGGCAAGGCGACGGCCACCCGGACCAGCACCGGCAAGCTGATCACGAGCACCGCCGGCACCACCGTCGGCAGCATCACGGTCAACGGCCAGCCCCAGGAGCTCCCGATCGACCAGCCCATCGAGATCCCCGGCCTCGCGAAGATCGAGTCCAAGGTCGTCACCAAGGTCGCCGGCGGCATCCAGGTCATCGCCCTGCGGATCACGCTCCTCGACGGCACCGGCGCGGTGATCAACCTCGGCGTGGCCAAGGCCAGCATCCGCACCCACTGAGGTAGTCCGCACCACGAACCACTCTGCAAGACGCGGCGTCGTACGTCGTGCCGCTCGGCGTTGACTGGGTCCATGACCCTCACCGCCCAGCGACACGACGTCGGCGCCGTTCGTCGTTGGTCGATGCTCGGCGCCAGCACGATCGCGCAGGCAGCGACCGCGGTGATGGTGCACGGCCCGGCGTTCCTGATCCCCACGCTCCACTCCCGGGAGGGGATGAGCCTGGCCCGGGCCGGCCTGGTGGCAGCCGCCCCGACGCTCGGGGTGATGCTGACCCTGGTCGCCTGGGGGGCGGTCACCGATCGTCGCGGGGAGCGCTTCGTGCTGCTGAGCGGCCTGGGCGCCACCGCGGCCGCCGGAGTGGCCGGGGCTCTGGGCAACGGCACGACCTCGCTGGCGCTCGCGCTGTTCGTCGCCGGCGCGGCTGCGGCGAGCACCAACGCCGCGAGCGGGCGGGTCGTGGTCGGTTGGTTCCCGCCTGAGCGGCGGGGGCTGGCGATGGGGATCCGGCAGATGGCCCAACCGGTCGGCGTCGGCGTCGCCGCGATCTCGATCGCCGTGGTCGCCGACGCCTCCGGCGTGCACGCCGCGCTCTGGGTTCCCACCCTGGCCTGCGCGCTCGCGGCCGTGGCGGTGGCCGTGCTCGTCATCGACCCGCCCCGGCCCGAGCGCCGCGCGGGTGCTGCCGCGAACCCCTACCGGCAGGACTCCTACCTCGCCCGGATCCACGGCGTCTCGGTGCTGCTGGTGGTCCCCCAGTTCGTGGTGTGGACGTTCGCCCTCGCCTGGTTGGTCCAGGACCGGGACTGGTCACCGGCAGCGGCCGGTACGGTCGTGGCGCTCGCCCAGGTGGCCGGCGCCCTCGGTCGGATCGCGGTCGGCCACCTCTCCGACGTGGTCGGCGGCCGGATGCGACCGCTGCGCTGGGTGGCACTGGCGGCTGCGGCGACCATGGGACTGCTCGGCCTGACCGCAGCCCTCGACCTGGGGATCGCGGTCCTGCTGATGGGGGTGGCCACCCTGGTGACCGTCGCGGACAACGGCCTGGCGTTCACCGCGGTCGCCGAGCGCGCCGGACCCTTCTGGTCGGGTCGCGCCCTCGGCGTGCAGAACACTGCCCAGTTCCTCACCGCCTCCGCCGTGCCACCGCTCGCCGGGCTCGTCGTCACGGGCTGGGGGTACGCCGCGGCGTTCGGGCTGGCCGCCCTGTTCCCGGTGCTCGCCGCGCCTCTGGTGCCGGTCCGCGAGGAGCGCGTGCTGTCCTGAACCGGCCGTGCGGGACTGATCGGCGGGTGAGGGGGTACGAGTCCCTGGGGGTTACACAACCAGGGAGGAACCCATGAAGACCGTCATCGTCATCGTCGTGGTGCTGGTGCTGATCGCCATCGCCGTCGCGGCGTACCTGATGAGCAAGCGCCGCACCGAGCAGCGGCGCCAGCACGCCGACCACCTGCGCCAGCAGGTCCAGGAGCGCAGCGCCGACGTCGACCTGGAACGGCGTCGCGCCGCGGAGGCCGAGGCTCGCGCCGAGACCGCCCGCGCCGAGGCCGAGCACGCCGAGCAGCGCGCCGCCGAGGCACGCCAGGGCATGCAGGTCGAGGAGGCCCGCCAGGAGGACGTGCTGCGCCGGGCCGACGCGCTCGACCCCGACGTCGACCACCGCTCCGACGACTACCGCCCGGGAATCACCGACTCCCGCGAGCTCTGATCGCCGCACCAGTGGCATAGCCTGCGCCGCATGAGCCAGGTACCCGCAGCGACCCGCGCGCTGCGGGTGCTGCGGTTCCTGGCCGGCCAGCCCGACCCGGTCGCACTGGACCGGATCATGCGCGCGGTCGACCTGCCGCGCAGCACGACGTACCACCTGCTCCACGCGATGATCGACGAAGGCTTCGTCGTGCATCTGCCCGACGAGCACCGGTTCGGGCTCGGGCCGGCGGCGTTCGAGCTCGGCAGCGGCTACGCACGCCAGGAGCCGCTGCAGCGGATCGCCCGCCGTCCGCTGGCCGACCTCGTCGACCGGGCCCAGCAGTCCGCGCACCTCGCGATCCTGCACGGGCGTGAGGTGCTCTACGTCGTGGAGGAGCGCGCGCCGGGACGACCACCGCTGGTGACCGACGTGGGCGTCCGGTTGCCCGCCCACCTCACCGCGAGCGGCCGGGCGATCCTGGCCCTGCTGCCCCACACCCAGGTGCGGGCGCTCTACTCCGGTCCCTCGGACTTCGTCGACCGGCACGGGCGGGGGCCACACACGCTGAGCGGCCTGCGGCGGGTGCTCACCGACACCCGGCAGCGCGGCTACGCCGTCGAGGACGGCGAGATCACGCCGGGCCTGGCGAGCATCGCCGTCGCCGTGCTCGACCACAACGGCCACCCGGTGGCCGCCGTCGCACTCACCTATCCCGAGGACGCCGGCCTCGACGGGCTGCGCGAGGCGGTGTCGGCCACCGCCGGCCACCTCTCCCGCAGGATCGGCGGCACCCTGCGCTAGATCGCTGGTTGCGCAGGCTCCATCGAGGGAAGCATCACCACCGTCCACCCCGCTCGTTGACGCACCAGACGACGCGAAGGAGTGCCCGGTGACGGAGAAGAGTGCAGCCCGGCGGTTGATCTGGGCCTCGGTGACGGGTGTCGCCGTCATCGCCCTTGCGGTCTCGATGGGCGGCGCCGCCGGCCTGCGGCCCGGAGGACTGGTCGAGCGCTACGCGTTCGCCCAGAACGCGCTCGGTGCGCTCAAGACCGACAAGAACGCACTCTCGCGGGCCGGCGACCTCGGTGCGATCACCCGCGATCCCACCACCGCGGCCGAGAAGGCCGCGGCGACGGCGTACGTCGAGCGCGAGCGCCAGCTCCCCGACCCGCAGCTCACGACCGCGCCGGTCACCGGGCCGCGGCTCCTCCACCCGCAGGACCGCTATGCCCTCGCCGGCGGCTGCTACACCCTGACCCCGGGAGGCGAGCCGTTCTACTTCAAGGCCACCGACCTCGGCAGCTACCTGATCTACGACGCCGACCGGGCGTTCGTGCAGGGTGACGGCAGTCGTGCCTCGGCCCCCAGCCCCGAGACCGTGTGGCGGATCGCTCGCGTCGGTGCGGGGCGCTACGCGTTCGCCAACGCCACCGGCCCCCTCACCCTCGACCGCGCCTCGACGTTCCGGCCGACCCGCGCCACCGGGTGTGCGACCTACCCCGAGTCGCAGATCGACGTCGCCGGGCGCCCGCACGCCGGGATCACGCCGTACCAGGAGGTGCGTGGCTACGTCGACGCGCACACCCACGGGATGGCCTTCGAGTTCCTCGGCGGCGACGTCCACTGCGGCAAGCCCTGGGACCAGTACGGCGCGCCGTACGCACTGGTCGACTGCCCCGACCACACGGCCACCGGTGGCTACGGCGGCGTGCTGGAGTCGGTGCTCTCGGGGCAGGCCCACCACGACCCGGTCGGCTGGCCGACGTTCAAGGACTGGCCCGCGCCGAACTCGCTGACCCACGAGGGCACCTACTACCGCTGGCTGGAGCGGTCGTGGCGCGGCGGGCAGCGGATCTTCGTCAACCTGCTCGTGGAGAACGACCAGCTCTGCAAGATCTACCCGATCAAGCGCAACTCCTGTGACGACATGGACTCGATCCGCCTCCAGGCGCACGACATGTACGCCATGCAGGACTACATCGACGCCCAGTTCGGCGGCCCCGGCAAGGGCTTCTACCGGATCGTCACGGACCCGTTCCAGGCCCGCAAGGTGATCAACGCCGGGAAGATGGCCGTGATCATGGGCATCGAGACGAGCGTGCCGTTCGGGTGCACGTTCAAGGCGCTGCCGGGCGGCGACGTGCCCGCTTGCGACATCAACGACATCGACCGGCAGCTCGACGAGGTCAAGCGCATGGGCGTGCGCCAGATGGAGCTCGTCAACAAGTTCGACAACGCCCTCTCCGGCATCGCCGGCGACAACGGGGAGGTCGGTGCCGCCGTCAATGCGGCGAACTTCCTGGAGACCGGCACGTTCTGGGACATGCGGCACTGCGAGCCGGCGATCCCCGGCGCTCACGACCACAACCAGGTCGCCGCGCCCGACATCTCCGCGGGCCAGCAGGACGCGCTGTTCGGAGCGATCGCGCAGCTCTTCGACCCGCTCAACCTGCCGGCGGTCCCGGTCTACGCGCCCCCGGACCACTGCAACAGCCGCGGCCTGACCACGCTCGGCGAGTACACCATCCGGGGCCTGGCGAAGCGGCACATGCTCTTCGACCCCGACCACATGAGCGTCAAGGCCCGGGTGGCCGCGCTCGACCAGATCGACCAGATGGGCTATCACGGTGTGCTGTCGAGCCACTCGTGGTCGACGCCGGACGCCTACCCCCGGATCTACCAGGAGGGCGGGTTCATCACGCCGTACGCCGGCGACTCGACCGGCTTCGTCGAGAAGTGGCGCACCCACGAGGGCTGGGCGGACCCGCGCTACTACTGGGGCATCGGGTACGGCGCGGACATGAACGGCCTCGGCGCGCAGGGCGACCCGCGCGGGGCCGACGTGCCCAACCCGGTCACCTACCCCTTCACCGGGCTGGGCGGCGTGCGCGTGAGCCAGCAGCACGCCGGCCAGCGGGTCTATGACATCAACGTCGACGGCGTCGCGCAGTACGGCCTCTACCCCGACTGGATCGAGGACCTCTCCAAGGTCGCCGACGCCCAGCACCCCGGCGACGGCGCGAAGATCGAGGACGACATGGCCCGCGGCGCCGAGGCCTACCTGCAGATGTGGGAGCGCGCCGAGGGCATCGCCCCCGACTCGTGCCGCAACCCGGAGCGGCGCCTGCCGGTCGGCCGGGCACTGGCCCTGGTCCGGCCGGGGATGAGCACCCGCCAGGTGATGGAGGCCGTCGGGCAGCCCTTCACGCGGCTCGGCACGACCTACGGCTTCTGCGCTCGGACCTCCTCCGACCCGAAGGTCATGGTCACCGTGACGTTCTCGAACGCCGGCCGGGTGACCGCAGTCCGCCAGAGCTAGCTGCGGCCTGCAACCACTTGAAGTTACCAATCGGTAGGATCCTTCTCACGCTTCCGGGGGACTGACGTGCCACGCGGCTGCCCATAGGCTCACCGTCGCGCCCCCGGGCGCGCAGACCGACCACCTGACAGGGAGCAACCAGTGACTGCAGTGCTGATCTTGGGCCTCGTGATCAACGCGATCGCCCTGCCGATCGCGGGGAAGCGGGTGCTGTTCCTCTACCGGCTGATCGCCAGCGGCCAGCCGGCCCCCGACCGCATCGCCGGGGTGACCCACCGCCTGGGCGCTGCCGTGAAGCGGCAGGTCCTCGAGGTGTTCGGTCAGCGCAAGATGCTGAAGTGGACGGTGCCCGGCACCGCGCACTTCTTCGTGATGTGGGCCTTCTTCATCCTGGCCACGGTGTACGTCGAGGCCTACGCGGTGCTGGTCACCCGCGACCCGGAGTGGCACTGGTTCGTCTTCGGCGCCTGGTCCGCGCTCGGCTTCCTCCAGGACTTCATCGCGGTCATGTGCACGCTCGGCCTCGGGGTCTTCTGGGCGATCCGGCTGCGCAACCAGCCCCAGCAGCTGGGGCGCAAGTCGCGCTTCTTCGGCTCCCACCTCGGGCCGGCGTACTTCACGCTGTTCATGATCTTCAACGTCATCTGGACGATGTTCCTGTTCCGCGGCGCCGTCGAGGCGCGCGACATGGGCACCGACCGCGGCTACGGCAAGGCGGCGTTCGTCTCCTACCTGCTCGGCAAGGTGCTGCCCGACAACACCGGCCTGATCGGCGTGGGCCTGCTCCTGCACATCGGCGTGATGCTGGTCTTCCTGATCTTCGTGCTGAACTCCAAGCACCTGCACATCTTCATGGCACCGATCAACGTGCTGTTCGGCCGCGAGCCGGTCGCGCTCGGCGCGGCCAAGCCGCTGATCTCGGCAGGCAAGCCGGTCACGCTCGACGACATCGACGACCTCGACGAGGACGCCAAGCTGGGGGTCGGGGCGATCGAGGACTTCACCTGGAAGGGCCTGCTCGACATGGCGACCTGCACGGAGTGCGGTCGGTGCCAGTCGCAGTGCCCGGCGTGGAACACGGAGAAGCCGCTCTCGCCCAAGCTGCTGATCATGGGGCTGCGCGACGCGGCGTTCAAGAAGGCGCCGTACCTGCTGGCCGACGAGGGCAAGCGTGAGGCGCTGCTCGAGGGCAACGACACCTTGACCAAGGAGGTCGAGCGCCCGCTCGTCGGCGACACCGGCGACGAGTGGTTCTACATGCCCGAGGACGGCTCGGCCGTCATCGACCCCGACGTCCTGTGGTCGTGCGTGACCTGTGGCGCCTGTGTGAACCAGTGCCCGGTCGACATCGAGCACGTCGACCACATCATCGACATGCGCCGCTACCAGGTGCTCGTCGAGTCCAACTTCCCCAGCGAGCTCAACCAGCTCTTCCGCGGCCTGGAGAACAACGGCAACCCGTGGAACATGTCGCCCAACGCACGGATGGACTGGGCCAAGGGCCTGGACTTCGAGGTCAAGGTCGTCGGGGAGACCATCGAGTCCCTCGACGAGGTCGACTGGCTGTTCTGGGTCGGCTGCGCCGGCGCCTACGAGGACCGGGCCAAGAAGACCACCCGAGCCGTCGCCGAGCTGCTCGACATCGCCGGCGTCAGCTTCGGTGTGCTCGGCAACGGCGAGACCTGCACCGGCGACTCCGCCCGCCGGGCCGGCAACGAGTTCGTGTTCCAAGGGCTCGCCCAACAGAACGTCGAGACCTTCAAGCAGGCGCGCGTCAAGAAGGTCGTCTCGACCTGCGCCCACTGCTTCAACACGCTCAAGAACGAGTACAAGGAGTTCGGCATCGAGCTCGAGGTCGTGCACCACACCCAGCTGCTCAACCGGCTGGTGCGTGAGGGCAAGCTGACCCCGGTGCGCGAGGGTGCCGGCGCCCACAAGCGCACCATCACCTACCACGACCCCTGCTACATCGGCCGCCACAACGGCGTCTACACCCCGCCGCGGGAGCTGCTCCAGGTGCTGCCCGGGGCGCAGGTCGTCGAGATGGAGCGCAACTCCGAGCGGTCCTTCTGCTGCGGCGCCGGCGGCGCGCGCATGTGGATGGAGGAGAACATCGGCGAGCGGATCAACGTCAACCGCACCGTCGAGGCCGTCGGCACCGGAGCAGACCAGATCGCGGTCGGCTGCCCGTTCTGCCGGGTGATGCTCTCCGACGGCCTCACCGCCCAGCAGGACAAGGGCGAGGCCCGCGCCGAGGTCGAGGTGCTCGACGTCGCGCAGATGCTGCTCGCCTCGGTCAAGGGCGAGATGGCCACCCGCTACGCGCCGGGCTCGGGCGGCGCCGCCGCACCGGCCGCGCGGTCGGTGGAGACCAAGGCCGAGCCCGAGGCCGGCGACGAGACCCAGACCGCGAACACGGTCACCGAGACCGCGGACGCCGGCCCGGCAGCCAAGGCCTCGGGCGGCTCCTCGCTGTTCGACACCCCGGCCGAGTCCGAGACCGCGTCCGAGGACAAGTCCGTCGCCGAGGAGGCTCAGGCCGCCAAGCCCGCGTCGTCCGGTGGCTCGCTCTTCGACCTGGGCGGTGACACCGACTCCACCGTGGCGGCCAAGCCGACGCAGGAGACCCAGGCCGAGGTCGCCCAGGTAGCCAGCGACACCGCCTCCCCCGGCTCGCTCTTCGACATCGCCGACGACAAGCCGGAGGCCGGCCCGGACGCCACGACCCAGGAGGCGCCCGCCGCGAAGCCCGCGACCGCCGGTGACGGACTCGGCTCCGGCTCGCTGTTCGACATCGCCGCCGACCAACCGGCCGTCCCCGATGCAGAGCCGGAGGTCGAGCAGCAGGCGCCAGCGAGCGTCGTCGAGACCCCCGCACCCGAGAAGTCCGCGCCGGCCGCAGCTGCGCCCCAGGTCGACCTGGGCTCGGGTGGCTCGCTCTTCGACATCGCCACCCCCGAGCCGGCCGCCGCGGCCGAGCCCGAGCCGGAGGTCGAGCAGCGAGCGCCAGCGAGCGTCGTCGAGACCCCCGCACCCGTGACGGCACCGGAGCCCGCACCCGAGTCCGCGCCTGCGAGCCCCGAGCTGGACCTGAGCTCGGGCGGATCCCTGTTCGACATCGCCGCGCCTGCTCCGCAGGAGGTCAGCGCCTCGGCCACCGCAGCCGCGAACGCTGCCGCCGAGGAGCCGGAGACAGTCGCCGAGCCCGAGCCCGAGTCGGCCGAGACCACGCCCGCCTCGGACGCCACGCCCGAACCGGCGGCCGCGCCGGAGCCGGAGCCCGAGTCCCAGCAGCAGGAGGAGTCGAAGCCGCAGGCCAGCGGCGAGGCCCACCAGCCGAAGACCGACGTCGACATCAACGAGACCGGTTCGCTCTTCGACCTCTGACCCGACTCCGGGTCGACCCGACGGGTCGTGTGCCTCAGAACGCCTCATGGCGCGTCGTGAGGCACACGACCCGTTCGTCGTCTCGCGTACGGTGAGCAGATGCCCAGGCTGCTCGCGGCAGCTGCCGCCCTCGCCCTGTCCGGGACCGTCCTGCTGACCGGCTGCGGTTCGGACACCTCCCCGACCGCCCAGGACCCGACGCCCACCTCGTCCGCTCCGGCGTCGTCCCCGTCAGCACCGGAGTCCGGGTCGTCCGCGCCCCCGCCGTCGACACCACCGCCGTCCACGACCTCGAGCACGCCGGCAGAGCCGGGGGTCCCGGGAGCGGAGGACGCGCAGCTGTTCCGCGCCTTCGCCCGCGGCGGCGCGCCCCTGCCGCCGCTAGGCGAGCAGGTCGACCTCTACCTCGGCAACGCGTTCTCGGGCTTCGTCACCCGAGCTCGGGCCGAGCACCCCTCGGCGTGGGGGACCTGCACCGAGGTCGGCGACTACGCCGGGAGGGCGTGCCCGCTCTCGCCGCTCGACGTGCTCGTCGGGCACCCGGCGGTCGCCTACGTCGGCACGCCGGACAGCCGGTGCCTGAAGACCTACGGACCGGTGCCGCCCGACCTGCGCAAGCTCACCCGCGTCGCGATCGTCCCCGCGCCGGGATCGGTGGACTCCTGCATCGACGACTTCGCGGTGCAGCTGTTCAGCAACGCCGACGGCGAGCTCGTGGCCGTCTCGCTGCTCCTGGGCGAGCCCTAGGACCCTGCCGAACCAGTGCCGCGTCTGAATACCGCACTAGCCTCGATCACGTGGACCCGCAGGAGTACGCCGACGCGCGGTGGCACGCGCTGGTCCGCACCGCGGTCGACCTCGGCGTCGACGAGGAGGACGCGCCCGCGCTGGTAAGCCGGGTCCTCGCTGCCCAGCACCGGCGGATCCGCAGAGCAGACGACCCTGACCCGGTCGTCCTCGCCGCGCTCGAGCAGGAGGTCCGGGGCCCGGGGCCCCCGCGGCGCCCGCCCTGGCGGGCCCTGGCCGGCGCGGCTCTCGCGCTCGCCGCGGTGCTCGCCGTGGTCGCTCTCACCCGGCCGGATCCGCCGCCCGACGACCACCTGCGCGGCAACCAGGTTCCGTCACTGTTCGGCTTCAGCCAGCAGAAGGCCGAGGACCTGCTCACGAGCCTCGGTCTCGACGTCACCGTCGAGCCCATGCGCGCCTGCGAGGTGGCCGAGAGGGTGCTGGGGAGCGACCCGGCCCTGGGTGCGGCGTTCGAGCACGGCGACCCGATCACGTTGTACACGGCGGTACCCGCCAGCATCACCTGCCTCACCGACTACCAGCAGCGAGCCGTGGTCTGGCAGCTCGTCGACCTGGCGGCCGGGCGCGGTCAGGGGCCGCCGTTCGCGGACCGCGTCCGCGTCCACGCCGGCGACGCACCAGTCACCGTGCTCAGCAGTGCCGAGGCGGCCGACCCGGACTCGTGGGTGGGGACGGGCATCCTCGACGCACTACGCACCGCGGCCGCTCGGGTCCACCTCGTCGACGAGCGGCCGCCGACCTACGCCGGCCCGGCCCTCCACATGCTCCATGCCTCGGAGGGGTCGGGCACGTGCGGGGTGCCGGGCCACGAGCTCGCCCGCCCCGGCGATGCCTTCGCTGCCGTGATC
Source organism: Nocardia sp. 149-1B (assembly GCF_057747975.1). Taxonomy (NCBI): domain Bacteria; kingdom Bacillati; phylum Actinomycetota; class Actinomycetes; order Mycobacteriales; family Nocardiaceae; genus Nocardia; species Nocardia sp. 149-1B. The sequence goes on along the minus strand of NZ_CM173233.1, from coordinate 187,038 downwards.
GTGTCGCCGACCGGGGCAGCCTGTCCGCTGCGGCTCGAGATCCGCCGCGAGGAGGGACGGGTGGCGGCCGTCGCGCTCTACGCCGGGTCGTCCTGAGGAAGATCGTGGTGCTCGGGCACGACCACCGGGCGAAGCCGGGCCCACGCCAGGAAGACCACCCCGACCACCACCATCACGAGACCGGCCCACAGGTTGGCGTTGACGTCGCCGGTCTTGTCGGACTGCTCGTCGCCGAACAGGCCCATCAGCGTGAGGATCACGCCGTACACCCCGATGAGGCTCCCGATGATCGTGCGGATGTCGAGCAGGCCGGCCGTGTGCCGGCCCTGCGCGCCGCTGCGGGCGCTGGAGTTCTCGGACATGACGGCCTCCTCTAGAAGATGACGTTCAGGATGACGACCAGCACCAGTGCGATCCCGGCGAGCGGCATCGTGCGCTGGTACCACGGGTGGGACGCCTCGTCCGGGTCGACGAGGTCCTCACGCGGTGTCTCGGAGTAGACGAGTCCACGCAGCTCCGCCACCGGCTTGGGCGCGGTGACCATCGAGACGGCGACGCTCAGCACCACGTCGACCACGAACGCGGCCCCGGCGGCCACGAAGGCGGCACCCTGGCCGCTGATCGCCAGCGTGCCGGTGCTCGCCGAGCCGAACGTGTCCTCGCTGAGGAACGCGACGAGCACCGCGGACGCCGTGCCGGCCACCAGGCCGACCCAGCCCGCCGTCGGCGTCATCCGCTTCCAGAACATGCCGAGGATGAAGGTCGCGAACAGCGGGGCGTTGAAGAACCCGAACAGGGCCTGCAGGTAGTCCATGATGTTGCTGAAGTTGCTCGCCAGGCCGGCCGTGAAGATCGCGACGACGGTCGCAACGACCGTCGCGACCCGCCCGATCCACAGGTAGTAGTCGTCGTCGCGGTCGCGGACGACGTACTGCTGCCACAGGTCGTAGCTCAGCACCGTGTTGAACGCCGAGATGTTCGCGGCCATGCCGGCCATGAACGCCGCGAGCAGACCGGTGATCGCCAGGCCGAGCAGGCCGTTGGGCAGGACGTCGCGCATCAGGTAGAGCAGGGCGTCGTTGTAGGCGACGCCATCGCCGGATGCTCCCCCCGCCACGGTCTCGCCGGCCTTGACCTTGCCGATCTCGGTCACCAGCACCGCGGCGATCATGCCGGGGACGATCGTGATGAACGGGACGAACATCTTGGGGAAGGCACCGATGATCGGGGTCTTGCGGGCCGCCGAGATCGAGTTGGACGCCATCGCCCGCTGGACCTCGACGAAGTTCGTCGTCCAGTAGCCGAAGGAGAGCACGAACCCGAGACCGAACACGATGCCGATCACCGAGAGGATCGAGGAGTCGAAGCCCGTCAGCGGGATGCCAGGCCAGGAGTGCAGCTGCTGGTCGGCGGGCGCGATGTCCTTCGGGTGCGCCTCGGCCGCCGCGGTGATCTTGTCGGTCAGGCCGCCCCAGCCACCGACCCGGTGCAGCCCGATCAACGTGAGCGGCAGCAGCCCGCCGACGATCACGAAGAACTGCAGCACCTCGTTGTAGATCGCCGCGCTGAGGCCACCCAGGGTGATGTAGGACAGCACGATGGCGGCCGCGACGATCAGCGCCACCCACAGCGGCCAGCCGAGCAGGGCGTGCACGATGCTGCCGAGCAGGAACAGGTTGATGCCGGCGATCAAGAGCTGGGCGACCGCGAACGAGATCGCGTTGACGAGGTGGGCCCCGGTGCCGAACCGGCGGCGCATGAACTCCGGCACCGAGCGGACCTTGGAGCCGTAGTAGAACGGCATCATCACGACGCCGAGGAACAGCATCGCCGGGATCGCGCCGACCCAGAAGTAGTGCACGGTGGGCAGGCCGTACTCCGCCCCGTTGGCGGACATGCCCATGATCTCGACCGCACCGAGGTTGGCGGAGATGAACGCGAGCCCGGTGACCCAGGCGGGCAGCGACCGGCCCGAGAGGAAGAAGTCGACCGAGTCGGAGATCTGGCGACGCGCCACCACCCCGATGCCCAGGACGACCGCGAAGTACAACGCGATGACCAGGTAGTCGACCGCGTGGGCCGAGATGATCGTGTCGCTGGCCAGGACGGTCGGACTCGTCATGGTGATGACCTTTCGTGCACCGATCCGGTGGTGATGACCCGGGTGGGCCATCGGGCCTCGTGCCCGTGCAGGCGTCCCCACAAACCTCCGACACCACGATGACGCCGCATCGACGCCACCATGACATCACATGGTGTTGACATGACATCATGATGATGTCATGGTGGTGCACATGGACATCACGCCGTACGTCGAGAGCCTCCGCCGCGACCTGCTGGCCGCGGCCGAAGCGGCTGGTCCGGAGGCTCGCGAGGCCACCGAGCGGCTGGCCTTCGCGCTGGACCCCGCCGCTCGCCTCGCGCTGATGGAGGCGGTCTCCCAGGCCGCCGCCGAGATCACCGCCGAGATGCCGGACGGCGGCGTGGACGTGCGCCTCACCGGTCGCGAGCTCGACTTCGTCGTGCACAGCACCCCGGCCGCCCCGCCCCCGCCCCCGGCCCCGCCGAGCGAGGAGGCAGAGGACGACGGCAACGTCGCCCGCATCACGCTGCGGATCCCCGAGTCGGTCAAGACCAAGGCCGAGGAGCTCGCGGCCCGCTCGGGCCACTCGCTCAACACCTGGCTGGTGACCGTCGTCCGCGCCGCGACCACCCGGGACAGCGCGATCAACGTCGACATCGACCTCTCGAGCATCCCGTTCCTCAGCGGCAACGACCCGTTCGGCGGCAAGCGCGGCAACAAGCGCATGACCGGCTGGGTCTAGCCAGCCGACCCCATCTCCCACACCTCCCGGGACCGGCACCAGGCCGGCCCCGCGGCCGACCACACCCTCACGCAGGACCCTCACCCAGGAGGAGCACCACCATGACCGAGCACCGCTTCGAGACCCCCCATCCCGTCCGCCTCGTCGCCGAGATCGGGAAGGGCTCGGTGAACCTCGTGGCGACCGACACGGCCGAGACCCACGTCGAGGTCACCGGACGCGACGCCGACCAGACCATCGTCCGGCAGGACGGCAGCCAGATCAGCGTCATCGGGCCCAAGCAGCGCGCCGGCGGCATCTTCGGCGGCGACAACCGGCTCGACGTGGTGGTCACCCTCCCCCACTCGAGCGATGTCGCCGTCCGCACCGGCAGCGCCGACGTGACCGTGACCGGCACGGTCGGCACCACCCAGCTCAAGAGCGGCTCGGGCGACGTCGACGTCGACACGGCCGACGGCCCGCTGGTGGTCGAGACCGGCTCGGGCGACATCCGAGTCGAGGCGGCGCACGCCGAGCTCAAGGCCAAGAGCGGCTCCGGCGATGTGCTGATCGTCGACGCGACCTCGAGCGTCCTCGTCTCGACCGGATCCGGCGACGTCCGGCTGTCGACCTGCCGCGGCTCGGTCGTGGTCAAGACCGGGTCGGGCGACCTCAAGGTCGGTGAGTCCGGGGGCGACGTGGCCCTGACCACCGGCTCCGGCGACCTGGTCGTCGGCACGGCGCTGCGGGGCCGGGTGAGCGTCAAGGGCGCCTCCGGCGACGTCGCGATCGGGATCCCGGCCGGCGTGCCGGTGTGGACCGACATCTCGACGGTCGCCGGCGAGATCCGCTCCAACCTCGGCGGCGCCGGAGAGCCCCGCGACGGCGCCGACCACGTCGAGGTCCGCGCGAAGACCGTCAGCGGCGACATCGTCCTGACCCAGGTGTGACCCCAGGCCCGACCCCAGCCAGATCCGCTCGCCCCACTCACCTCAGGAGAACGTCATGGAGTTCAGCAACATCACCCTCGACGCCGCGGCCAACCGCCACCAGCTCGCCGAGCGGATCGCCCGCGCGAACGCCCCCCGGATCCCCTCCACGACCTACCGCCACCTGCTCGTGCAGCGGATGCGCCGGGTCGCCCCGCTCCTCGACAACTAGTGCCGTCTCTCGGAAGTCGTCGACCGGCTGGAGTCCCTCGTCGCCCTACGAGCGCATCGCGACACCACGGCGCCAGTAGCCCATGAAGGCGACCTGCCGCCGGTCGACGCCGAGGTCGGTGACCAGCGCCCGCCGCAGGGCAGTGACCATCCCGGCCTCCCCGGCGATCCAGGCGTAGAGCCCCTCGAGGTCGTGGCCCACGACCCGCGCGGCCGCATCGACCTCCTCACCGGAGGAGGAGTACGTCGGGGTCTCCCACAGGTCCGGGTCGACCTCGCCGGGCTCCTCGACCCGCCGCGCCGAGGCCCCCAGGTGCTCGAGCACCGCACCGTGCACCAGCGACCCGAGGGGTGCCCCGTCGCGGGTCAGCCAGACGACGTCCACCCCCTCGGGGTGGACAACGCTCAGCACGTCGGCGGCCGTCGGCACCTCGAGGAACGCCGCCCCCTGCGCCTGCCAGGGGAGCTGGGCGAGGATCGCGGACACCGCCGGCACGGCGGTCTCGTCCCCGACGAGCAGCAGCCGCGCCGCAGCACCCGGGTCGAACTCGATGCCACCGAACGCCTGCCCGCGCCGCGGGGCGAGCAGCACGAGCCGGTCGCCGGCCCGCGCGCGCTCCGCCCAGGAGGACCCCGGTCCGGCGGTCCCGTCCGCCCCGTGCACGACGAAGTCGACGACCAGCCGCGTGTCGACGCCCCGGCCACGCACCTCGCGCACGGTGTAGGTGCGCAGGTGGCCTCGCTCCTCGACCGGGCGCTCCAGCCAGGTGGCGAACCACGACTGGTCCGCACCCTCGAACGAGGGCAGCGGCGCGTCGCCGTACGGGAAGACGAGCTTGATCCGCTGGTCGTAGAGCGGCCCCTCGACGCCGAACTCGGCGAGGCAGGGTCCCCCCAGCTCCACCCGGACGAACGACGGGGAGAGTCGCTCGACGCGGACCGCCTCGACCTCGTCGAGGATCATCGGCAGGGCGTGCTGGGTGGTGGTCATAAAGGTTAGGCTAACCTAACCTCGACCTCAGATCTTCGTGCGGTGGAAGTTCTGGTACGAGCGCGAAGGGGTCGGACCCCGCTGACCCTGGTAGCGCGAGCCGTACTTCGCCGAGCCGTACGGGTGCTCGGAGGGCGAGGAGAGCCGGAAGAAGCAGAACTGCCCGATCTTCATGCCCGGGTAGAGCTTGATCGGCAGCGTGGCGACGTTCGCGAGCTCCAGCGTCACGTGCCCCGAGAAGCCGGGGTCCACGAACCCCGCGGTCGCGTGCGTGAGCAGACCGAGCCGGCCGAGCGAGGACTTGCCCTCCACGCGGGCGGCGATGTCGTCAGGCAGCGTCACGACCTCGTACGTCGAGCCCAGGACGAACTCCCCCGGGTGCAGGATGAACGGGTCGTCCCCCTCCGGCTCCACCACCCGGGTCAGGTCGGACTGGTCGGCCGCCGGGTCGATGTGGGGGTACTTGTGGTTCTCGAACACCCGGAAGAACCGGTCCAGCCGCACGTCGATCGACGACGGCTGGAGCATCGCCTCGTCGTAGGGCTCGAGGGCGATCCGCCCGGCGTCGATCTCGACGAGGATGTCGCGGTCTGACAGCAGCACGGAGTCAACCTACCGGCCCCACCCGCCGTCGGGGGCCGATAGGACCGCGGCGAGAATGGGCGGGTGAGCTTCCACCGGTACGTCGCCCTCGGCGACTCGTTCACCGAAGGCGTCGGCGATCCCGACCCCGACCGCCCCAACGGGCTGCGCGGCTGGGCCGACCGGGTCGCCGAGCACCTCGCGACGCTCGAGCCGGACTTCCGCTACGCCAACCTCGCCATCCGCGGCCGCAAGCTCCCCGCGATCCTCGACGAGCAGCTCGACGCCGGCCTGGCGCTGGGTCCCGACCTGGTCACGATCCACGGCGGCGGCAACGACGTGCTCCGGCCGCGGGTCGACGTCGACGCGCTCGCCAACCGGTACGACGCCGCCGTCGGGAAGCTCACCGCCAGCGGCGCCCGCGTCGTGATCTTCACGCTCTTCGACCCCGGCACCACCGGGGTCTTCGCCGCCATGCGCGGCCGGTTCGCGGTGTTCAACGAGTGGGTCCGCGAGATCGCCGACCGGCACGACGCCGCACTGGTCGACCAGTGGCGGATGCGCGACGTGGAGCTGCCGGCGGTGATGGACACCGACCGGATGCACCTCAACTCCGCCGGCCACGCCTACATGGCGACCAAGGTGCTCGACGCTCTCGGCGTCGTCCACGACCTGACCCCGCCGGCGATCGCCCCGATCCCGGTGCTCGACCGCCGCGAGCGACTGGTCGAGAACGCGCGCTGGACCCGGGAGTTCCTCGGGCCCTGGGTGCACCGGCGCCTCACCGGTCGCTCCTCCGGCGACCTGGTCACCCCGAAGCGACCCACCCTCGCCGCCATCGACTAGTATCTCCGCGACGCCGGCGGAGGCCGGAGTCATGCGGATGTAGCTCAGTTGGTAGAGCGCGACCTTCCCAAGGTCGATGTCGCGAGTTCGAGTCTCGTCATCCGCTCCACACTCTCCACGACCGCCGAGTCGGCGCATCTGCTCGCCCGTAGACCGCCGAGTCGGCGCATCTGCTCGCCCGGAGACCGCCGAGTCGGCGCATCTGCTCGCCCGTAGACCGCCGAGTCGGCGCATCTGCCCACCCGTAGACCGCCGAGTCGGCGCATCTGCCCACCCAACAGCGTCGAGTCGGCGCGTGTTCGCACCGGGGTGAGCACTTCATGCCGGCTCGACCCTCCCCACGAGCTGCCACCAGGTCGCACCAGCAGCCACCGGTCGCACTCACGAGCGCGACACTGCACCGAACGTCGATGTCGCGAGCTCGAGTCTCGCGGCCTGCTGCAGCCGGGGACCTGTGTCGTCGGATCTGGGACCTTCGCCCCTCCGGTCCCATGGGGGCCCCGACCGATAGAAGGTCACACCCACCCCACCGACGAGGGACCCCACATGCACGTCACCCGCCTCAACGGGCTTCGGATCGGCCAACGGCTCGCCATCCTCGCCCTCGTTCCACTCCTGGTCCTCGGCTACCTCACCTCGGGGATCGTCCTGGACCGGGCGGCGGCCCGGTCAGCCGCCGACCGGCTGGTCGTCCTGGTCGATCTCACCGGATCGACGAGCGATCTCGTGCACAGCGTCCAACGCGAACGCGGCGCCACCAGCGTCTACGTCAGCTCGCAGGGTGAGCGCTTCGGCGCAGAGCTGCAGCAGTACCGCGGCGAGGTCGACTCCTCGCTCGCCGCACTGGACAGCTTCCTCGATCAGCACCGCGCTCAGCTGCCCAAGACCGTGCTCTCGTCCGTGGACTCGGGCGTGCAGCAGCTCGCCCAGCGTGAGGACGTCCGCGCCCGGGTCGACCAGCTGCAGACCGAGCCTGCCGAGCTCCTGAGCTACTACACCGCCGCGGTGGCCAGCCTCCTCGCCGCCCTGCAGCCCGTCGTCGACGCCACCCCCGACGCCGACCAGGCACGCGACCTCTCCGCGCTCGTTGCGCTGCTCAACGCCAAGGAGCAGGCAGGGATCGGTCGAGCGCAGCTCGCCAACGCCTTCACGACCGACACCTACCAGCCGGGGCAGCTCGTCCTGGTCAGCAGTCTGGTCGCGGCGCGGGAGGCCTACATCTCGACGTTCCTGGGACTCGCCGACGCCACCACACGGGCCGCCTACCAGCGCGCCACCACCGAGCCGGCCTTCCAGAAGGTCGCCGACCTCGAGACCACCGCACTGGCACACACCCGGGGCCACTTCGGCCAGGACTCCGCGGCCTGGTTCCAGGCGGCGACCGACAAGATCGACGCCTTGCACAGCCTGGACACCGACTTCGTCGCCCGCATCCGGAGCCACGCCGTGGACATCAGGGACGAGGCGCGCGCCAGCCTGATCAGGACCATCGCCATCACCATCGGCGCCATCGTCTTGACCAGCCTGCTCGCCATGGCGATCATCCGCAGCATCACCCGGCCCCTCCGGGCCACCGCGGCCGTCCTGGGTCGGCTCGCCGAGGGCGACCTGGACCAGCGTCTCGACGTCCCGGACCACAACCGCGACGAGATCGCCGGCATGGACCGCGCCCTGGACAAGGCGCTCAGCGCACTGCGCACGACGATGCGGCACATCGGCGACACCTCTGAGTCTCTCGCCGCTGCCGCCACCGAGCTCGACCAGGTCAGTGGCAACCTGCGCGGGTCGGCAGACGCCGCGACCTCGCAGGCCCAGACGGTCAGCACCTCGGCCGACCGCGTCTCGGACAACGTGCACAACGTCGCCGCCGCCGCGGACGAGATGAACAGCGCGATCCAGGAGATCGCGCGCAGCGCCGCCGAGGCAGCGACCGTGGCGACCACGGCGGCCTCGGTGGCCGCCCGCGCCAACGACAGCGTCGCCCGCCTGGGGAGCTCCAGCCAGCAGATCCAAGACGTCGTCAAAACCGTCACCGCCATCGCCGAGCAGACGAACCTCCTCGCCCTCAACGCCACCATCGAGGCTGCGCGTGCCGGCGACTCCGGCAAGGGGTTCGCCGTCGTCGCCGGCGAGGTCAAGGAGCTGGCGCGTGAGACCGCGGCCGCCACCGAGGACATCAGCCGGCGAGTCCAGGACCTGCACTCCGACACGGCGGTCGCCGTCTCGGCGATCGAGGAGATCACCGAGATCGTCGCTCGGATCGACTCCAGTCAGGCACTCATCGCCGCTGCGGTCGAGGAGCAGTCGGCCACCACGATCGCGATCAGCGACCACGCCACCAGCGCCGCGAGCGGCACCCAGGCCATCGCCCAGGAGGCGGCCGGCGTCGCCGCCGGAGCGGAGGCGGAGAGCCACGGGATCAACGACATCAGCGCCGCGGCGAGCGACCTGAGCCGGATGGCCGCCCAGATGCAGATCCTGATCCACGACTTCCGCTACTGACCGGAGGCCGCCGCGACCCGGCCACTGTGACCATTGGGCAACTTGACGCTTGCTGTGGCCAGAGGTGACAGTGGGACGGCCGGTCCTTCCCCACCGTCTCGAGGTCGTTCCATGTCCCGCCGCCCCCTGCTGGTCGTCCTGCTCGCACTTCTCGTGCTGCTCGCGCTCACCCCGTTCATCCCCCGAGGCGGGAACGAGGGCGCGATCCTGCCCTCCGGAGACGGCAAGGCCGGTGCGCTCGGGGCGCTCCGGCCGGCCGCCACCGCCGGGTGGTCCCGGGTCACTCCCGCGATGCAGGCGGAGATCGACCGCGTCGTCGCGGAGGGCCGCATCGCGGCCCGCGTCTCGGGCAAGGCGACCCCTGAGCAGCTGGCCACCACAGCCGTGCGCTGCGCCGACCTCGAGGGGCAGCGCTACTGCTTGGGCACCGGGTGGACCGAGGACACCGAGGCCGAGGTCCGCGCCCGGATGGCGCGATCGGCGCGAGTCGCCGCCGCCCGTCCGGCCGGACAGGTGCGTACGACGGGCGACCTGAGCCCCGCGGCCGCGCTCGAGCAGCGCGCCCGGATGAGCCCCGCGGCCCGCGCCGCGGCCGACCGCGCCGAGCTGACCATGGCCGCCCGGTCGGTGGCCAAGGTGTGGCTGCTGCGCCACGACATCGAGGGCGTGCCGCTGCCGGCCGGCTTCCTGGCGGACCACCCGGAGGCGCGCGCCGCCGTACCGGCCGCCGCCAAGCCAACCACCACCGCGACACCGACGACCAAGCCGACCGCGACACCGACCACCAAGCCCACCATCAAGCCCACCACCAAGCCGTCGGCGACACCCACCCCCACGGCGACGCCGACCACGCCCAGCGTGAAGACGATGGCGGACTACCCCAGCCGCGTCGCGATCCTCGACCCCAAGCAGGTCGCCGAGCAGACCCAGACCTACTGGTGCGGCCCGACGACGATGCAGATGATCGCCTGGGGGTGGCGCAAGCACCCGCAGTCGCAGGCGCACTGGGCCCGTCGGCTCCACACGACCACCAGCGGCACCTCGGTCTACGACATGGTCCGCGTGGTCAACGAGAGCACCGGCTGGGACGGCGCGGACCACGCCGGGCCGTACGTCGTGCTCGACATCGGGAAGTACGACTTCTCGAAGTGGATGCTGCTGATGATGCGTCACATCGCCGACTACAAGGCGCCCGTGGTGCTGCACCCGATCCTGCTCAAGCAGTTCTACCCCTACCTCGACGACGACGCCTCCGGTCACTTCCAGGTCGGTCGCGGCTATGCGAAGCGCGGCGCCAAGCCGGACCAGATCGGCTACTTCGAGCCGTGGAACCAGCAGCGCTTCGACCCCTCGGAGCCCTACATCGCGCGGGTCCAGTGGCGTGACGCCTACAAGAGCTACCGCGCCAACGAGACCCACTACGCCCACAACCTCGGCGTCTGATGCACCCGATCCGGTACGTCGTCCCCGCGGCGGTGCTGACTCTCGCGCTCGGAGCTCTCGGGGCGTGCGGGGGCAGCGACGACCCGACCGAGCCGGCCGCCCAGTCCGGCACGACGCCGACCGGGACGCCCTCGGACAGCACGTCCCCCACACCGCAGACCCCGGCAACCACCAGCGACGCACCCACCTCTGCGGCGCCATCCGGGGGCACGGCCGACAAGCCGGCGGCGCTGGCACCGAGCACCGACCTCCTCGACTGGCGGCCGGTGCCCGGGTCGGTCCGCGACGTGGCGACCCGCAGCGGCGGCTGGACGCTGGCGATCACCGGCAACGGCCGCGGCTACTCGCTGGAGGGGCCGGGCTCGAGCAGCGGCTCGGGGTCCGGCGGCGGTTCGGCTACCAAGGTCAGCGACACCCTCATCGACCACGACTGGGCCGTGGTGGTGCTCCAGGACAAGGCCGAGCAGCGGCCCATGGTGGCCGAGGTCACCGAGCTGGCGACCGGGAAGACGTTCCGCCTCGATGGGCGCTCCGACGTTCCCACCACCACCGGCGGCACCTGGGCCCTCGGCGAGGGGAAGCTCCTGCACGCGACCGTCAGCCCCGACGGGGCCTACTGCCTGGCGTCCGTCGACCTGGCCACGCGCACCTCGACGCTGGGCTGGTGCGCTCCAGACCGGCACGGCTTCAACGACGCGCGGATCACCCCCGCCGGGACCTCCTTGCTCACCTTCGACCTCTCGAGCCACACGCGGGCATCGTGCCGCACGGTCGTGTCCGTCGCGGGCGACCAGGCAACCCCGCTCGCGGACGTGCCCGACTGCCACGGCTGGGACGGGCTGCTGACCGACGGCGGCGCGGTGTGGTCGTTGGTCCCGAAGGAGACCCAGATCGACAATGCGCACTTCTACGCCAGAGCCGGCGACCAGTACTACGACCTCGGGCCCGGCACCTCCGGCAGCCTCACCTGGTGTGCCGGGGCGGCGTACTTCGTGCGAGACCCACAGCGTGAGGGCGACCCCGCCGCACTGATGCGGTGGACGGCCGACGCCGGTCTCACGGTGGTCTACCAGTCCCCCGGCGGCCGGGCGTTCCTCAGCGAGCCGCGCTGCGGCGGCGACGCGATCACGGTGACGGCCATGGCCGAGGACCGCGACGAGCAGGTCAGCGCGCTCCTCGACTGACGAGACCGACCCGCGGAGAGAAATCCGGACCGGACCCGTCACATACCGGCGCCCGCTGCGTTGGACCCTTGTCGGAATGTGGGGATCCGACGCACGGGACGAGGTGGCGGCGCAGCAGCGGGCGGCGTCATCTCGTCGCGTCGGGCCTGGTTACCCTCGGTGCGTGACCGCCTCCCAGCCTCCGGCCTTCTCCGGCTTCCCGGTCGCCGCGCTCGACTTCTACGACGACCTCGAGGTCGACAACACCAAGTCGTTCTGGGAGAAGCACAAGGCGGTGTACGCCGACTCAGTCAAGGCGCCGATGACCGCGCTGTGCGCTGCGCTCGAGCCGGAGTTCGGGGCCGCGAAGATCTTCCGGCCCTACCGCGACGTCCGGTTCGCCAAGGACAAGACACCGTACAAGACCCACCAGGGCGCCTTCGTGAGGGTGGGCGAGGCGACGGGCTGGTACGTCGAGCTCTCGCCCCGCGGTGTGCGGACCGGGGCCGGGTTCTACGAGGCGAGCGGCCCTCGCCTCGCCGCGTTCCGCGCCGCGGTCGCCCACGACCGGTTCGGTCCGGCGCTCGGCAAGACCCTGCGGGCACTGGAGAAGCGCGGGTTCGAGGTCAGCGGCGACCGGCTCAAGACCACACCGCGCGGGTACGACGCCGACCACCCGCGCATCGAGCTGTTGCGGCACAAGTCGCTGGTCGCCGGGCACTCGCTGGGCTTCGAGCCGGTGATCCACACCCCCGAGGTGCTCGAGCTGGTCCGCGACGACTGGCGCACCCTGCGACCGCTCGTGGAGTGGATCGCCGAGCACTGCTCCACCTGAGCGGCCGCCGGCCACCGGCACCGCCGCGGGTCAGGCCGAGGTGAAGCTCGCCATCGTGCGCTCGGGCTCCCAGTAGGCCTTCATCGAGGCGACCCGCCCGGCGTCGTCGACGACGTACACCATGATCAGGTCGGTGGTCGTGTGGCTGCCGTCGGCGAACGACGTGGTGATCCGCCCGATGTTCGCGCAGGTGTTGCTGCCCGGGTTGGCGAAGGAGTCGTTGATCTCGAACTCGAACCGCGCGATCGGCGCGATCGCCTGGTGCCAGAACGCCGTGATGCCCTCGTGGCCGCGGTGGCCCTTGCCCTCGGGGTCGAACATCGACGGACCGACGGGGTCCTCGAGGACGGCGTCCTCGGCGTACACCGTCAGCCACTCCTCGAGGTCGCCCTTCGCAACGGCGGAGTAGGAGCGCTGGGACGCCCGGCGCGCGGGGTGGTCGTCATCCGGTGCGTTCCACGTGATGGCGTCGGAGGTGATCACGCGGGCATCCTAGACGTCGAACTGGAACACGTTCTAGCCCTGAGCGGTCACCCGACGTTCATCGACCCGCCGGGCGGGACTGTCACCGTGCTGCCATGGCACGCAAGCGCAGGGCCTACCTGCACATCGGACTGCCCCGCACCGGGGGCGCCTTCCTCGACTCCGCCCTCGCCGAGCACGCCGACGCCCTGGACGCGCTCGGCGTGCGGCACCCCGCGATCTCCGCGGAGGAGATGTTCCGCGCGGCGATCGAGGTCCGCCGCGACCACCGGACCTGGGGCTACGAGCGCGCCGAGGTCGAGGGCGCCTGGGCCGCGATCTGCCGCCGCGCCCACAAGGGCCGCCACGACCTGATCTTCAGCCAGGAGCTGCTGGCCGCCTGCACCCCGCCGCAGATCGACCTCCTGCTCGACGGTCTGGCCGGCTTCGAGGTGCACGTGATCGTCACGGCCCGCGATCTCGGCATCCAGCTGCTCGCCGCCTGGGCCGCCTCGGTCGAGGCCGGACGGTCGGTGTCGTTCGCGCGGTTCTGCAAGCGCGTCATGGATCCCACGCGTGAGCACGAGCAGGCACAGAGCTTCTGGGCCGGCCAGGAGCTCGGCGACGTGCTCGAGCGGTGGAGCGGCGCCGTCCGCAAGCCGCACCGGGTGCACGTGGTGGTGGTGCAGCCGGACGTGGTGGATCCGTACGACGCGGTCTGGGCGGCCATCGGCGACATCGTCGGCTTCGACGCCCGGATGCTCCCGCTGGCCGGCGACCGGCCGACCCGTCCGGACGCGGCCGGCATCGCGGTGCTGCGCAACGTCAACCGTGCGGTCGACGGCCGGCTGCCGGCCCGGACCCACCGCGCCGTCGTACGCCGCTATCTGTCCGAGGGGGTGCCGACGGATGCCGACAGCGTCGCCGGCATCACCGGCGTGCCCACCGATCTGTACGACGAGCTGCTGCTGATCGGCGAGCGGTGGCGCAAGGGGCTCGCCGATGGTGGGTACGACGTGCACGGCGACACCGCCGCGCTGCTGCCGACCCGACCCGACCCGGACGTGGTCCTGCCCGACGAGGTCCCGGCCGAGGAGCGGCTGACCTCCGCGACGGACGCGCTCGCCAACGTCCTCGTCGAGGTCGCTCGGCTGCGCGAGCACAACCAGGCCCTCGAGCAGCGCAACGCGAAGCTGGAGCGCAAGCGCAAGAAGCTCAAGCAGCGGCTGGCACAGACCTCCTGATGCGGCTAGTGCGGCTGCCAGGCGTCCTCGTCGGCCGTGCGGGACGTGACCGCGTCGGGGAGGATCCCGTCGGCGAGCTGCTGGATCGAGACCTGCTCGAACACATCGCGCAGCGAGTGGCGCGCGGCGATCCACACGTGCTGGAGCACGTCGGCGGTCTCGTTGTAGCTGACGGCCTCGGGGCGTAGCCCGTAGACCGAGACCAGGGGGCCGTCGACGGCCCGGATGACGTCGGCGACCGAGACGTCAGCAGCAGCCCGGCCCATCCGCCACCCACCGGACTGGCCGCGCTGCGACATCACGATGCCGGCCCGGCGCAGGTCCGCCAGGATCGCCTGGAGGAAGCCGTGCGGGATCTCCTGAAGTCGCCCGAGCTCCTCGGCGCTCACGGCGCGGCCGTCCGCGCGCGAGGCCATCTCGATCAGCGCACGCAGGGCGTAGTCGGACTTGGCGGAGACTCGCATGAGTCCCAGTGTGTCAGATGTGTCGACTTGTTCACTCGACCTTGGGGGGTACGGCGACCGGCGTCACGCAGCCTCACGCGACCACGCTGACCCCGCCCGTGCCGCGGGCGGCCTGCTCGAGCTTGACCGCCCAGGAGACCCACAGCACCCAGAGCGTGAACACCACCGACGCGAGCAGTGCGACCGTCATCCCGGAGGCGCCGACGACGTCGCCGAGGGTCTGCAGGTTGGTCAGCACGATCAGGCCGCCGGCAGAGACGCCGAGCACCCGCGCGGGCAGCACCCGCACCAGCAGCGCGGCCGCCGGTGCCGCGACGGCGCCGCCCGCCAGCAGGGCCCCGGCGACCTGCCAGTCGATCCCGACCTCCTCGCTGTCAACCTCGCCCGCCCACCACCGAAGATCCTGGTCCGGACGGGACTTTTTGATCTGGATTTGAGCGGACGTTGGGGATCGGCTGAGTCCATCACCGTGATAGTCAGTCAGGCCGATCGGCCCGACGTCGATCGCGAGAGAGGAAGAACCCGATGCCGTCCGACATCTTCGGCCTGCCCCTGCACCCCCTCATCGTCCACGCCACCGCTGTCCTGGTCCCGCTCTCGGCACTGCTGGTGATCGCGATCGTGATCTCCCCACGCCTGCGGGCCTGGGCCGGTCCGCTGCCGATGGGCCTCGCCCTGGTCGGCCTGATCCTCACCCCGCTCTCGACCGCGAGCGGCGAGAACCTCGAGAAGCAGGTCGGCGAGAGCTCACTGGTCGAGAAGCATGCCGAGCTCGGCGACCAGCTGCTGCCGCTGACCATCGCGCTGTTCGTGTTCACGGCCGCCTACTGGTGGCTCGGCCGGCGCGCGGCGACCACCGCTGACGGCGACGTCTCCACGCCCACCCGCGCCGGCTCCGCCGGCACCGCGGACCGGATGCGCACCATCACCGTCGTGGTCGGCGTCCTCGCCCTGCTGGCCGCGGTCGGCACCGGCGTCCAGGTCGCCAGGATCGGGCACAGCGGCGCGAAGGCCGCCTGGTCCGACACCGGCTCGGCGAGCGGCTGACCAGCAGTAGTGTGACCGGCATGGTCCGCCTCCTGCTGGTCGAGGACGACCCCGAGATCCGGCGCACGCTGTCGCGGGGCCTCGGCGAGCAGGGTGCCACGGTCATTCCGGTAGCCACCGCGGTCGAGGCCATCAAGGCCGTGAGCACCGAGCGGCCGGACGCGGTGATCCTCGACCTCGGGCTCCCCGACCTCGACGGAGCGGACGTGCTCGCCCTGATCCGA
Organism: Nocardia sp. 149-1B; assembly: GCF_057747975.1. Taxonomy (NCBI): domain Bacteria; kingdom Bacillati; phylum Actinomycetota; class Actinomycetes; order Mycobacteriales; family Nocardiaceae; genus Nocardia; species Nocardia sp. 149-1B. The sequence goes on along the minus strand of NZ_CM173233.1, from coordinate 171,271 downwards.
GCCAGCAGCGATCTCCCGGTCGTCGTCGCCACCGCGCGCGACGACGAGCGGGAGATCGTCCGGCTCCTCGACGCGGGCGCCGACGACTACCTGATCAAACCTTTCTCGGCCGCCCAGGTGATGGCGCGCGTCCGCGCCGTACTGCGCCGGGCGAGCCCGACGGAGCGCGAGGATCCGCGGGTCGTGGTCGGCGGGCTGGTGGTCGACCCCGTCTCGCGCACCGCCACGCTCGACGGCGCCGAGCTGACCTTGAACCGCAAGGAGTTCGACCTGCTGTTCGCGCTGGCCTCCCGGCCGGGCGAGGTCGTCACCAAGCGCCAGCTGCTCGCCGAGGTCTGGCAGATGCCCTGGGGCGGCGCCGACCGCACGGTCGACGTGCACCTGTCCTGGCTGCGGCGCAAGCTCGGGGAGACCGCGGCCGAGCCGCGCTACCTGGTCAGCGTCCGCGGCGTCGGCGTCAAGCTCGTCGACCCCGGCACCTCCTGAGCGCACCGTGAGCCCCCGATGAGCCTGCGCGCGCGGATCCTGGCCCTCGCGGTCGGCGCCACGGCGACCGTGCTGGTGCTGTTCGCGATCCCCCTCGTGCTCCTCCTCCAGCGCACCGCGACCGAGGAGAGCCGCGAGAGCGCGGCCGACATCGCTCGCAGCGTCGCCGACTACGTCAGCACCGGCCCCACCGACACCGATCTGCTCAAGGCGTACGTCGAGCGGGTCAACACCCGCGAGGACGCCACCCCGGTCACCGTGCTGCTGCCCGACGGCACGATGCTCGGAGCGACGCTCCCCGGCGAGGCGGGCGAGTACGCCGAGCACGCAGCCGAAGCGGGGCGTAAGGGCGAAGGCGGCGAGAGGAGCGACGACGACGCCGACAACCGGCTGATGCCGGTGTCGGATGCGGAGATCCACGAAGTGGGCGGCGGCCAGCTCGTCAGCGTCCATGCGGGCACCAGGGACGGGCAGGTGCTCGTGGCGGCGTACGCCTCGGGCGCGGATGCGCGGTCCCTGATGGGCGACAAGCTGATGCTGCTCGCGGCGGCGGCCGTCGGGCTGCTGGCGCTCGCCGCCGCGGCGGCGGAGGTCGTCTCCCGGCGACTGGTGCGGCACCTCGCGAGCACGGCGGCGGCCGCCGACCGGCTCGGCGAGGGCGACCTCACCGCGCGGGCGCCCCACGAGGGACCGTCGGAGGTACGCCGGGTCGCGGACGCCCTCAACCGCCTCGCGGGCCGCATCGACGACCTGCTCGCCGCCGAGCGCGAGACCGCGGCCGACCTCTCCCACCGGCTCCGCACCCCGCTGACCGCCGTGCGGCTCGACGTCGAGGGGCTCCCGCCGTCCGAACGCACGCAGGAGCTCGAGGCCCACCTCGACCACCTGGAGCGGACCCTGACCGCGGTGATCCACGCCGCCCGCCGGCCCGAGCGCGAAGGCGTCCGGCCGCGCGCGGACGCCGCGGCCGTCGTGGACGAGAGAGTCGACTTCTGGCGGCCGCTCACCGAGGACCAGGGGCGCACCCTGTCGACGCGCCTCGCGCCTGGCCCGGTCGGGGTGCGCTGCGCCCACGACGACCTGCGGGCCGCACTCGACGCGCTGCTCGAGAACTGCATTGCCCACACCCCGGACGGCACCCCCGTGGAGGTGGTCCTCGCCGAGGAGGGCGACCTGGTGCGCCTCGACGTCCGCGACCGCGGGCCCGGGCTCCCCCCTGACGCCGTACGCCGCGGCCGCAGCGACCGCGGCTCCACCGGGCTCGGCCTCGACATCGCCCGCTCCTGCGCGGAGGCGAGCGGTGGCCGGCTCGAGCTGCACCGCGACAACGACTGGACGGTCGTGCGCATGCTCCTCGGCCGCCCCTGACCACCCGGGACCACCCCACATGAACGACCCAGGTGGATTTGACCTCGATTTGAGCGGCCGTTCCGGCAGGCCTGAGCAAGGAAGGGACACCGTAGGGACATGACCGAGAACCCCCGCCGCCAGCTCCTCCGCCGCGCTCGCTACGCCACCGCGGGCATCGTGGTCACCGCCGTCGCCGGCACCGCCGGGCTGGCAGCGGTCGCCGCGAACGCCACGAACGTCGCCAGCGGCTCGACCACCAACGGTTCGACCAACAACGGTGCAACGACCTCGCACCGGACCGGCGCGCACCGGAGCACCAGCAGCAACACCGGCAGCACCGGCGTCACGCAGGCCCCGGCCGGCCAGTCGCAGGGTGGGTCGAACGCGTCATGAGCACGCGCACCTGGCGGGACTGGTCGTGCACGGTCCGGGTCGTCGTCGGCCAGGACGAGCCGGTCTCGGAGCCCGCGCTCGACGAGGCCGTCGCAACCGTCCGGGCGCTGATGACCGAGGTCGCCGCCGCGGTGAGCAGGTTCAACCACGACTCCGAGCTCGAGCGGGTCAACGACGCCGCGCCGCGGCTGGTGCCCGTCGGCCCGCTGGCGCTCACGCTGGTCGAGGTCGCGCTGGACGCGGCCCGACGTACCGACGGTGCGGTCGACCCGACGGTCGGCGCCCAGCTGGTGGCGCTGGGCTACGACGACGACTTCGCCGCGGTCCGCGAACGTGTCGCAGGGGCGGCGCCCGCTGTCCCGGCCGGCGACTGGAGCCGGGTCGTGGTCGACCGCGACCTCGGCCGGATCGGCGTCGCGCGCGGCCTGCGCCTGGACCTGGGTGCGACCGCGAAGGCCTGGACCGCCGACGAGGCAGCCCGCCGGGTGTCCGCGCGGCACCACCGGCCGGTGCTCGTCGAGATCGGCGGCGACCTGGCCGTGGCCGGCGCGGCCACCGAGCCCTGGCGCGTGCGCGTCGCGGAGTCCGAGGCCGCCGCGGGGGCGATGATCGGGCTCACCCACGGTGGCGTCGCCACGTCCTCGACGACCGTCCGCCGCTGGCGTTCGGCGAGCGGCCCGGCCCACCACGTCGTCGACCCCGCAACCGGCCGGCCCACCGACGGCTCGGTCCGCACCGCCACGGTGTGGGCACCGTCCGCGGTCGAGGCCAACACGTTCAGCACCGCCGCCCTGGTCTGGGGGGACGCCGCGGCCGCCCGGTTGGCGCTGGCCGGCACCGACGCCCGCCTCGTCGGGCGCGACGGGTCGGTCCACCGCGTCGGCTCGTGGCCCGAGGAGGTGGGCGCCGCATGACGCTGTGGTTCCTCGCGCGCGCGGCCGGCTTCACGGCGCTGGCCGGCGCGACCCTGGCGATCTGCCTGGGCGCCTGGACCTCCGGCGCATCGGCCGGGGGCCGGGTCGAGCAGCGCGAGTCGCGGTTGCTCATGCAGCTCGCCCACCGCTCCGCCGCGGTCGTGACGCTCGCACTGCTGGCCCTGCACGCCGTCCTGCTCGTGATCGACAGCCACGTCGCGATCTCGGTGCCGGGCGCCCTGGTGCCGTTCACGGCCGGGTACCGCGGCACGGCGGTCGGGTTCGGCACGCTCGCGGCGTACTGCCTCGTGATCGCCGCACTGGTCGGGGCCCTCCGCGGCCGGCTGACCTCCTCGCCACGGGCCGTGCGCTGGTGGCGCCCCGTGCACGCGCTCGCCTACGCCGTCTGGCCGTTGAGCCTCGGGCACGGCCTGTGGGCCGGCACCGACTCGCGCACCTGGTGGGCCTGGACGTTGTACGGCGTGTCCGCCGTCGCGGTCGTCACCGCCCTGTGGACCCGGCTCGCTGCGGAGGAGCGGCACCTCGAGACCCCGCTCGCGACCGCGCGGCACGAGATCGCGGCGGCGGTGAGGCGAGCATGAGCGCCGTCCGCGTCCCCGTGGCCCCGCCGACCGCGTTCGGCAGCGCCCGGCTGCTCGGCGGCGTCACCACCGGGGTCCGCGCCGACCTGACCACCCACCGACGCGTGCACGGACCCGCGCGCCACCGCACGCTCGAGGAGCTGGGCGCCGACGCCGCAGCCGTCCGGCTCCTCGGGCGGGGCGGAGCGGCGTTCCCGGTCGCCACCAAGCTGCTCGCCGTACCCACCGGGCGGCACACCCAGGTCGTGGTCAACGGTTCCGAGAGCGAGCCCGCCAGCCGCAAGGACCGGACGCTGATGACGCTGACGCCGCACCTGGTGCTCGACGGCGCCCTGGCCGTCGCCCGCGCGCTGCGCACCACGCACGTGACGATCGCGGTTCACGACGAGGCGGCCGACGACTCCCTGCGCACCGCGCTCGCCGAACGGGCCCGCCACGAGCCGCTGCGCGAGCGGGTGGAGGTACGCCGGCAGCCGGCCCGGTTTGTCTCCGGCGAGATCCGGGCGGTACTGCGTGGCCTGGACGGCGGCCCGGCCGTGCCCCCGAGCCGGCGCACCCTGCCCTCGGAGTCGGGGTTGCACGGCGCACCGACGTTCGCCAGCAACGTGGAGACGTTCGCGCAGATCGCGCTCCTGGTGTCGCTCGGCCCCACCGAGTTCGGTGCCGTCGGCGGGCGCGACGAGCCCGGGACCACGCTGCTGACGCTGCTCGGCGACACCCGCGTGCAGGGCGTGGTCGAGGTGCCCACCGACCTGCCGATGGAGGCGCTGATGCCCGGAGAGGGCGGACCGGTGCTGCTCGGCGGCTACCACGGCCGTTGGGTCCAGGACGTCACCGGCCTGCGCGTCGAGCGGCCGGGGATGAGGACAGCCGGGCTGCCGCTGAACGCCGGGGTGGTCGCCCGGTTGCCCCGCGGTGGCTGCGCGCTGAGCGAGGTGGTCGCGGTGACCCGGTGGCTGGCGGCTCAGTCGGCAGGTCAGTGCGGCCCGTGCCTCTACGGCACCGCCGCCGTGGCTCACGACGTGACCGAGCTGTTGCGCGGCCGCGCCGCACCCGCGGTGGAGGCCCGGCTGCTCGGGCTGGCTCGCCGCGGCGCGTGCGCCCACCCCGACGGCACCGCCGCCTTCGTGTCCAGCGCGCTGGACGTGCTCACCGACGAGCTGGCCGCCCACCGCCGGCACGGCAGCTGCGGGCGCCCGTACGCCGGCGTCCTCCCCCTCGACGACCCGCCCCGGACGGGCAGGGGTACCCGATGAGGATCGAGGTGGACTGGACCCGCTGCGACGGCCACGCGATGTGCGGGCTGCTGCTGCCCGAGAACATCGACAACGACGGCGACGGCTTCCCGATCGTGCGCCGACCGGAGGTGGCGCCGGGCGACCTGCGGCACGCCCGCAGGGCCGTCTCCGCCTGCCCCGCCCTCGCCCTGCGGCTGGAGCGGACCTGACCGCAGGCCGTGCAGACGCGCCGACTCGGCCCCCTCAGCCGTGCAGACGCGCCGACTCGGCCCCCTCAGCCGTGCAGACGCGCCGACTCGGCCCCCTCAGCCGTGCAGACGCGCCGACTCGGCCCCCTCAGCCGTGCAGACGCGCCGACTCGACCCTCCGCAGACCTGCTGACACGGCGACCGCAACCACACCGTCGGGACATCTCCTCAAGTCGCATCCGCGGCCGGCGTGGCGACGAAGTCGACACGCCAGACGCGGGTACGTATCATGGATGTTACTGACGAGTACACAATCCCGAAGGTGGGCCATGAGCCACTACAAGAGCAACCTGCGCGACATCGAGTTCAACCTCTTCGAGGTCCTCGGCCGCGACCAGATCCTCGGGACCGGGCCGTTCGCCGAGGTCGACACCGAGACCGCCCGCGCGATCCTCGCCGAGGTCGACCGCCTGGCCCGTGAGGACCTCGCGGAGTCGTTCGTCGAGAGCGACCGCAACCCGCCGGTCTTCGACCCGGCGACGAACACCGCTCCGATCCCGGAGCCGTTCCTCAAGAGCTACCAGGCCTGGATGGACGCCGAGTACTGGCGCCTCACCACGTTCGCCGAGCTCGGCGGCACGCCGGCCCCCTCCAGCATCTGCTGGGCGATGGGCGAGCTGGTGCTGGGTGCGAACCCCGCGATCTGGATGTACGGCGCGGGCCCGATGTTCGCCGGCGTGCTCTACCGCAACGGCAACGAGCGCGACCGGCAGATCGCCCAGTTGATCGTCGACCACGGCTGGAACACCACGATGGTGCTCACCGAGCCCGACGCGGGCTCGGACGTGGGCGCGGGCCGCACCAAGGCGACGCTGAACGAGGACGGCACCTGGAACATCGAGGGCGTCAAGCGCTTCATCACCTCCGCCGAGGGCACCACCGACCAGGTCATCCACATGGTCCTGGCCCGCCCGGTCGGAGTCGAGGGCGCCGGCGGCCCGGGCACCAAGGGCCTGAGCCTGTTCATCGTGCCGAAGTACCACTTCGACCTCGAGACCGGCGAGATCGGCGCGCGCAACGGCGCCTACGTCACCAACGTCGAGCACAAGATGGGCATCAAGGTCTCCAACACCTGCGAGCTGACGTTCGGCGACCCGGGCGTGGGCGGCGGCGAGCCCGCCGTCGGCTACCTGCTCGGCGAGGTCCACAACGGCATCGCGCAGATGTTCCAGGTCATCGAGAACGCCCGGATGATGGTCGGCACCAAGGCCATCGCGACGCTGTCGACCGGCTACCTCAACGCGCTGGAGTTCGCCAAGGAGCGCGTCCAGGGCGCCGACCTCGCGCAGTCCGCGGACAAGACCGCACCCCGCGTGACGATCACGCACCACCCCGACGTGCGGCGTTCGCTGATGACCCAGAAGTCGTTCGCGGAGGCCATGCGCGCGCTGGTGCTCTACACCGCGTCCTGGCAGGACAAGGTGATGGTCGCCGAGCACAACGGCGAGCGCGACGAGCTGGCCGAGAAGGTCAACGACCTGCTGCTCCCGATCGTCAAGGGCTACGGCTCGGAGCGCTCCTGGGTGCTGCTCGGCACCGAGTCGCTGCAGACGTTCGGCGGCTCCGGGTTCCTGCAGGAGTACCCGATCGAGCAGTACGTCCGCGACGCCAAGATCGACACCCTCTACGAGGGCACCACCGCGATCCAGGGTCAGGACTTCTTCTTCCGCAAGATCGTCAAGGACCAGGGCACGGCCCTGGGCCACCTGGCCGGGGAGATCTCGAAGTTCATCGAGAGCGGCGCCGGCAACGGGCGTCTCAAGAACGAGCGCGAGCTCCTCGCCACCGCCCTCGACGACGCGCAGGCGATGGTCGGGCTGATGATCAACGACCTGATGTCGGCGCAGGACGAGGTCCGCAACATCTACAAGGTCGGGCTGAACACCACCCGCCTGCTGATGGCGCTCGGCGACGTCGTGTGCGGCTGGCTGCTGCTGCGCCAGGCGGAGATCGCGCTCGAGAAGCTCGGTGGCGACCCCGGCAAGGACAAGGCGTTCTACGAGGGCAAGGTCGCCGCGGCGCAGTTCTTCGCCCGCACCAACCTGCCCCGCCTCACCGCGGAGCGTGCGATCGCCGAGGCGACTGACCTGTCGGTCATGGACCTCGACGAGTCCGCCTTCTGATCGAGTGATCGACGTCGACCCGCCCGGAAATTTCGGGCGGGTCGACGTCATTTCGGCGCTAGCCTCCCGATCGTGAGCACGAACGCCCCGAAGCACGACCGCCCCTGGCGACGTCCCGGCGCGCTGCGCTACGCCGCTTCCCGCGTGCGCGGGCTGCTCCGTCCTCCGGTCACCGTCACCGATGCGCCGCCGGGGCTGCTGGTCGTCGACCGCGACGTCCCCGTCACGATGCGCGACGGCACGGTCCTGCGCGTCAACGTGCACCGCAACGCCGATGGCGTGCCACGCCCGGTGGTGCTGTGTGCCCACCCGTACGGCAAGGACAACCTGCCTCAGCGCGGCCGCCGCGGATGGCAGATCCCCCGCCCCTACCGGGTGCTGCGCCAGCCACGACCGGTCCGGTTCTCCGAGCTGACCAGCTGGGAGGCCCCCGACCCCGTGTGGTGCGCCGAGCACGGCTACGTGATGGTCAACTGCGACCTGCGCGGCACCGGCACCTCCGACGGGGTCGGCGCGTTGCTCTCCGACCAGGAGGGCGAGGACGTGGCCGCGCTCGTCGAGTGGGCCGCCGCCCAGCCGTGGAGCACCGGCCGGGTGGCGATGATGGGCGTCTCCTACCTCGCGATCTCCCAGTGGAAGGCCGCAGCGCTGCGGCCGCGGGGCCTGGCCGCGATCGTGGTGTGGGAGGGGTTCACCGACGCTTACCGTGACCTGCTGCGCCCCGGCGGCGTCCGCGAGGACGGCTTCCTCAAGATGTGGTCGGCGGGACTCCGCGGCGCGCGGACGGCGTACGACTTCGGCGTCGAGAGCGTGGCCCGGCCGGAGTACGACGAGTTCTGGGCCTCGCTGGTGCCCGCCGTCGAACGCATCGAGGTGCCGGCCCTCGTGTGCGGCAGCTTCTCCGACAACAACCTGCACAGCCGCGGCTCGGTGCGCGGCTTCGAGCGGCTCGGCTCCAGCGAGCGGCACCTGTGGACGCACCGGGGCGGCAAGTGGGCGACGTTCTACAGCGACGAGGCGCGTCGCGACCAGCTCGCGTTCCTGGCTCGTCACCTCACCGACGACGGGACCGGCGCCGAGGGCGCACCGCTGCCGCCCGTGCGCCTCGCCGTCCACGAAGACCGCGACACCGTCGCCGTGCGCAGCGAGGCGGTCTGGCCTCCGGCCGATGCTCGCCCCGAGATGCTGCACCTGACCTCCGACGGCCTCGCCCCGGTGGCTGCCGGGACGACCGGTCACCTGACCTTCGACACCCGGCGAAGCGGGCTCCGGGTCGGGTGGACCGTCCCCGAGGACCTCGAGGTGGTCGGTCCCATGTCGCTGCGCCTGTTCCTCGAGTCGCCGGCCGAGCTGACGTTGTTCGCGGGCGTCGAGAAGTGGCACGACGGACACTACGTGCCGTTCGAAGGCTCCTACGGCTTCGGCCGCGACCGGGTGACGACCGGGTGGCTCCGGGTGCCGGCGCGCCCCGGCGTGCGCGAGGTGGAGCTCGAGCTCGGCCCGTCCGCGACCCGGTTCCGCGCCGGTGACGAGCTGCGGCTCGTCGTCGCCGGGCGCTGGCTGTGGCCGCGCAACCCGCTGACCGGTCAGGCGCCCGGCTGGTACCCACCCGGCCCACGCACGACCTGCACGGTGCACTGGGGCCCCGACCAGGACGCACACCTGACGGTGGGGGTCATCCGGCTCTGAGCGCGCCCCGAGCAGCCCGGCGTACGACGTCGCTCAGCCGGTCCAGCGTCGGTGAGTCCAGCCGCCAGCGCTGCCAGTGGAGGGCGACGTCGACGTGCAGGCGACCAGGCAGCGGCGCCAGGCGGCCGGCCCGGACGTCGGGTCGCAGCTGCGGCTCGGGGATCATCCCCCAGCCGAGGCCGAGGCGAACCGCCTCGAGGAAGTCCGCCGACGTCGGCACCCGGTGCGCCACGGCCGGCGGTTCGACACCTCGGGCGGCGAGGACGTCGTGCTGGAGCGCGTCCTTCTCGTTGAACACCACCACCGGCATGGCCGCCCAGTCGGCGCGGCGACCGCGCCGCCAGCGCTCGACGAACGCCGGGGTCGCCGCGGGGACGTAGCGCATCAGGCCCAACCGCTCGACCGAGCACCCCTGCACCGCCACGGGCTCGGAGGTCACCGCGGCCAGCACGTCGCCGCCCCGCAGCAGCCCCGCGGAGAAGGCCTGGTCCTCGACGTGCAACCGCAGCGCGACGTCCGGCCAGCCGGCGAGCTCCCCGACGACCCCGCGGAACCAGGTGGCGAGCGAGTCCGCGTTGACCGCGACCGGCAGCTCGATCGTGGAGCGGTGACCGTGCGCGAGCGCGTCGCTCACCTCGTCGAGCAGCAGCTGGGACTGGCGGGCCAGCCGGAGCAGCACCTGCCCGGCGGCGGTCGGCCGGCACGGGGTGGTGCGTTGCACGACGACCTGGCCGACCTCGGACTCGAGCGCGCGGATCCGCTGGCTCACCGCCGACGGCGTGATGTGCAGGTGCCGGGCAGCGGCCTCGAACGTGCCGTGGTCGGCGATCGCGACGAGCGCTGCCAGCTGGGGCGGTCCGAGCTCCATGAAGCAATGCTAATGGTTGTGCAGAATCTTTCGTTGGTCTTCATCACGCCGTCCGCCTAGCGTGGAGAGGTGCTCGACTCCTCCCTCGCCGGCTTCGCCACCGGCCTGTCGCTGATCGTGGCGATCGGCGCGCAGAACGCCTACGTGCTGCGGCAGGGTCTCGCGCGCGAGCACATCGGGGTCGTGGTCGCGATCTGTGCGCTGTCCGACGTGGTGCTGATCAGCGCCGGCGTCAGTGGGATCGGCACCATCGTCGAGAACGCGCCGTGGGCGCTGGACGTGGTGCGCTGGCTCGGCGTCGCGTTCCTGACCTGGTACGGCGTCGGCTCGCTGCTCCGGGCCCGGCGCTCCGATGCCCTCCGTGCGGCCGACCGGGGTTCGGCGGGCGTGCGCGGCGTCGCCGTACGCGCACTGGCCCTGACCTGGCTCAACCCCCACGTCTACCTCGACACCGTGCTGCTGCTCGGCTCGATCGCCAACCACCACGGGCCGTCGGGCCGGTGGTGGTTCGCGGTCGGCGCCTGCGCGGCCAGCGCGACCTGGTTCACCGGGCTCGGGTACGGCGCGCGGCGGGCCGGTCCGCTGCTGTCGAGCCCGCGCGCCTGGCAGGTGCTCGACGTCCTCATCGGGGTGACCATGCTCGCGATCGCCCTCACGCTCGCGCTGAGCTGACTCACGCGGCGCGGAGTCGATGCCCCGAAGGGTGAGCAGAGCGGGCACACCCCGCGATACCGTGCGCGCGGGGCACCGGGAGGAGAACCCGAACACCATGGAGTCAGCCGGCGCTGTAGGCGCCGACCCCTCGTTCGACCGGTACGCCCGCGTGGTCCGCCGGGCCCTCGGCGTACCCGTCGCGCTCGTCACCTTCACCAGGCCCGACCCGCACCCGGTCGCGGTCGCCGACGTGCGCGACGACCCCGTCCTGCGCGAGGACTCCGTGGTCACCGGCCTGCGCGCGATCGCCTACGCACACTGGCCGTTGACCGACCACACCGGCGACGTGGTCGGCGTGCTGTGCGCGGTCGACCGGGAGCCGCGGGCGTGGAGCCCCGGCGACCTCGAGCTGCTCGAGGACCTCGCGGCCGCCTGCTCCACGGAGCTCTCCGAGCGCACGATGCGGGCGGTCGAAGCCGACCTCGCGCACCGCAGCCGCGTGCTGCTCGCGCTGAGCGAGGGCCTGTCCGCGACCCGGACGATGGCCGACGTCGCGTCGGCGATCGAGAAGACCGCGCTGGCACAGCTGGGGTGCTCGCGGGCCGGGATGTGGGTCCGCAGCGACGACACCCCGACACGCGGTGGCCCGCCCCAGGAGCAACTGCGGTTCGTGACGTCACCGACGAGCTACTGGGAGTCCGCGCTGCGCAACGCGCTGCTCACGCTCGACGACGCCAACCCTCTGGGGCGCGCGATCACCCGCACGGGACACCTGCACTACCGCGACCGGGACTCGCAGAACCGCGAGTACCCCCACCTCGACACCACCCGCCAGGTCGGCGAGGCCCGCTCGTTCGTGCCGCTCATCAGCCGGGGCCGGGCGCTCGGCGCGCTCGCGCTGGTCTGGGACGAGGCCCGCGACCTGTCCGAGCAGGATCGGCTCACGATCGACGCGCTCGCGTCGTACACCGCCCAGGCCGCGCAGCGCGCGCTGCTGCTCCAGGAGCGCCTCGACGCGCTGGTCACCCTGCAGAGCTCGCTGCTCCCCCGCCTGCCTCAGCCCGACAGCCTCGAGATCGCGGCGAGGTACCGGCCCGCGGCCGCACGCGACCAGGTCGGCGGCGACTGGTACGACGCGGTGGTGATGCCGTCGGGCGCCACCAGCCTCATGGTCGGCGACGTGGTGGGGCACGACATCGAGGCCGCCGCGATCATGGGCCAGCTGCGCAACATGCTGCGCGCGATCGCCTGGGCGGTCGACGACGCCCCGTCGCGCAACGTCGCCCGCCTCGACCAGGCCATGGCGGACCTCGCCGTGGACGGCATGGCGAGCCTCGTCTACGCGTGCATCGAGCAGAGCGGGGAGCAGCGCACGCGCGGGGAGCGCACCCTGCGCTGGACGAACGCGGGCCACCCGCCGCCGCTCGTCATCGGTCCGGACGGCGCGACCCGGCTGCTCGAGCTCGGCTCGGCCGACCTGATGCTCGGGGTGCTGCCGACGACCGAGCGCACCGACAACCGGTCGACGATCGAGTCGGGGTCGGTGCTGCTGCTCTACACCGACGGCCTGGTCGAGCGCCGCCGCGAGGACATCACCGAGGGGATCGAGCGCCTCTGCGCGGCCGCCTCCACCCACCACGAGCTCCCGATGTCCGAGTTCGTGGACGCGGTGCTCGCCGACCTCGTGCCCGACCGGCTCGACGACGACGTCGCCGTGCTCGGCGTACGGTTCCACGCCCAGCCGGTGCCGTGACCGTCCGCGCCTACTAGGGTGCTGGGGCATGACGGCCCCCGCGACAGGACCCGTGCCCGACCAGGACCTGCTCCGCGGGTACGTCGACGTCTGGTGGCAGGCGATCAACGACTTCAGCGACCTCCTCGAGGAGCTCGAGGAGGCAGAGTGGGCCACCCCGACCGACCTGCCGGGCTGGGACGTCAAGGCCGTCGCCTCCCACGTCGCCCACCTCGAGTCGATCCTCTCCGGCGCCCCGGAGGAGTCGGCCGACATCGGCGAACCCGTCCACGTGACCGGCCTGATGGGGATGTACACCGAGATCGGGGTCGTCACCCGCCGCGACGCCGGCCCCGACGAGATCATCAACGAGATCCGGTCCGCGGCGACGGCCCGGCACACCCGGCTGCTCGCCGACCCGCCGACCGACCCGTCCGGCAAGCCGGATCCGATCTTCGGCGGGGTCGGCTGGGACTGGCGAACGCTGCTGCGCAACCGTCCGCTCGACGTGTGGATGCACGAGCAGGATGTACGCCGGGCGGTCGACCGCCCCGGCGGCATGGACTCCACCGCCGCGCGGCACACGGCGGAGTATCTCGCCGAGAGCCTCGGCTACGTGCTGGCCAAGCGGGTGGGCGCACCCGCGGGCACGACCGTCGTGCTCGAGCTGGAGGGCAGCACGCCGTACGCCTTCACCGTCAACGACACGGGGCGCGGCGAGCGGCTCCCCGGTCTCCCGGACCACCCGGACGTGCTGCTGCGCATGGACCGTGAGGCGTTCATCCGGGTCGCCGGCGGGCGGTGCGAGCCCGAGCCCGGCACGGTGAGCGTCGAGGGCGACACCGATCTCGCCGTCCGCATCCTCGACGAGATGGCGACGACACCGTGACGACCCGTGAGGGCGCGTGGTCGCCGGCCGACATCCCCGACCAGAGCGGGCGGACGGCGCTCGTCACCGGCACCACGGTCGGCGGCCTGGGGCAGTTCACCGCGCTCGAGCTGGCCCGGCACGGCGCCCGGGTCGTGCTCGCCGGCCGCACCGAGGAGCGGCTGGCGGAGACCCGCACGGCCATCGCGACCGAGGTCCCAGGCGCATCCCTCGAGACCCTCCTCGTCGACCTCTCCGACCTCTCCTCGGTGCGGCGTGCCGCAGCCGAGGCGGCGGCCCTCGGCCCGATCGACGTGCTCGTCAACAATGCCGGCGTGATGGGGACGCCGTACCACCGCACGGCCGACGGCCTCGAGCTCCAGCTGGCCACCAACCACTTCGGGCCGTTCCTGCTGACGGGGCTGCTACTGCCGCAGCTGGTGGCCAGTGGCGCGGGGACGGTCGTCGCGGTCTCGTCCCAGATGCACCGGGTCGCGCGCAGCGCGCCGCTCGACGACCCACGCACGCAGCACGGCCGCTACCGGCGGTGGCCGGTCTACGGGCAGTCCAAGCTGGCCAACCTGCTGTTCATCTACGAGCTGGACCGGCGCGCACGTCGAGCCGGGGTGCCGGTGCGCGCGCTCGCGGCGCACCCCGGGTTCGCGGCCACGCACCTGGCCGCGAACGGGCAGTACGGCCGCGCCCGAGGCGGCCGGGCGACGATCCTCGACGCGGCGATCAAGGTCGTCTCGCCCAACAGCGCCGACCAGGGCGCGTGGCCGACGCTCATGGCCGCGACCGCCGACCTGCCGAGCGGCACCTACTGCGGACCCAGCGGGCTCGCCGAGTGGGGCGGCGCGCCGCACGTCACCACCAGCAACAAGCTGTCGTACGACGAGACCGCGCAGCGACGACTCTGGGAGCTGAGCCAGGAGGTCACGAGCATTCACTACCCGTGACCGGGGACGGGGCGCACTGGTCCAGCGTCCCCTGACAGCGCCTCTCTACGCGCGCATTGTCGCCGCGCTGTTCGGCGTCTCGCGCAGCACCGTGCGTGAGGCGCTGCGCCTGCTCGAAGAGAGCGGGGTCGTGCGTGTTGAGCGGGGGAAGGGCGTGCGCTGCCCGGCGTCTCGCCGCGGCTGCGCACCCTGATCAGTCCCGTGGTCCTCGCCACCCTGCTGGAGCGGGTCAGCGCACACCTCGAGGTGCTCCGGAGCCACCCGCTGACCACGCGTCGCTACTACAAGCGCGTCGCCTACTGACCCGGCGGCGGCGCCGTCGAGGCTCGCTCGACGTACGTCGTCGCCAGCTTGCGGTGCACCGGAGCGTCCAGGGTGCCCGCGATCCGCGCCAGCAGGAGCTCGCCGGCGACGGCACCGATCCGCGAGACAGGCTGGGAGACCACGGTGAGCGGAGGAGAGACAGCCTCGGCCCAGTCCGCGTCGTCGAACCCGACGAGTGAGATGTCGTCCGGGCAGGACGTGCCGAGGTCCGCGAACGCTCGCAGCACGCCGAGCGACAACAGGCTGTCGAGCGCGATGATCGCCGTCGGCGGTTCCGGCAGTGCGAGGAGGCGCCTGGTCGCCCGGGCGGCGTCGTCGCGCCGGAGGCCGTCGGCACTGACATAGCGGGGGTCGACGGAGACGCCGGCCTCGGCCAGGGCATCGCGGTAGCCCGCGGTCCGCGGACCCGTGGTCCCCCGGGTCGACCGAGCCACCTCCCGGACGTCACGCTGCACCAGCTGGTCAGCCAGTGACCGGTCGGCTCCCGTGATCAGTGCGATCCTCCGGTGGCCGAGCGCCAACAGCCGCGCCGTCGCGTCCCGTGCGGCCGCCCGGTTGTCGATCCCGACGGTGTCGGCGGCCAGACCGTGCACCCGACGGTCGAGGAGCACGACCGGAGTGCCGCCGGCCACCGCGCGCCTCAGGTGGGTGCTGTCTCCGTCGCTCGGGGAGACGACGAGCCCGTCCACGCGCCTCTCCAGCAGCACTCGGACGGCGTCTCGCTCCATCTCGATCCGCTCGTCCGTGTTGACGACCACCACCTCGTGACCGTGTCGGTGCGCGACGTCGGAGATCCCACGCAGCGCCTGGGAGAAGAACGGGTTCTCGATGTCGGAGAGGACGACGCCGATCGTGCGGGTGGTGCCGGTGATCATGCTCCGCGCGAGGGTGTTGGCGCGGTAGCCGAGACGCTCGGCTGCGGCCAGCACGCGCTCCCGGGTCGCGGGCTTGACCGACCCGTAGTTCCCCAGAGCGCGCGCGGCGGTCGCGACCGAGACGCCGGCGGCGGCCGCCACGTCGGCAACGGTGGCGATTCCCGGGCCTTCCTCGCCCGCGGACGCGGGCGTGCCCCCGCGTTTCACACCGACCCCAGTGCGGTCGGCGGCTGATGCGGGACAGCCGGTGGCGGCGCCACCGACCCGCGGTCTCGCCACACGGCGTACAGCGACGTGGTGCGGGTGCGGGCGCGGTCGTTCTGCACCCGGGCCAGCAGTCGGCGCCCGGCCGTCGCCCCGAGCTCGTACGCCGGCTGGTCCATCACGCTCAGTGGCGGCTGGACCACCGAGGCCCACGGCGGGTCGTCGAAGCCGATGAGGGAGACCTCGCCCGGGCACGAGAGGCCCACGTCGCGCGACCCGAGGAGAGCGCCGAGCGCCAGCACGCTGTCGGTCGCCAGGAGCGCGGTGGGCCGGTCCGGAGACCGCAGCAGGTCGGCGGTCCGCGCCCTCGCCGCTTCGAGGTGGAAGTCGCCGGGCCGGACCAGGGCCGGGTCGAACGGCAGGCCCGCGGCCTCCAGAGCCTCCCGGTAGCCGGCGAGCCGGTCGACGCTCGTCGATGCCGGGTCCTGCTCCTCGGCGGGATCGACGGCCACGCCGTTGCCGGTGATGAGTCCGATCCTCCGGTGGCCGAGGGCCAGGGCATGCTCGACCGCCTCGCGGGCAGCCGCGATGCCGTCGACGATCACGGTGTCGAGACCCGCGCGCGGAATGCGACGATCGACCAGGACGATCCGCGCCCCGGCGTCGCGCGCCTCCCGCAGGTGCCGCCCGTCGCGCATCGAGACCGGCGCCACGATCAGGCCGTCCACGCGGCGCTCGAGCAGCACGCGGATCGCGGAGCGCTCGCTGTCCAGGCGCTCGTCGGTGTTGACGAGGACGGTATCGAAGCCGCGCTCCCGGACCACGTCGGTGAACCCGCGCACCAGCCGGCTGAAGAACTCGTTCTCGATGTCGCCGACCACCACTCCCAGCGTCATCGTCCGGCCGGTGATCATCGAGCGGGCAACCCCGTTGGCCTGGTAGCCGAGCTCGCGAGCGGCTACGCGAACCTTCTCGCCCGCGGCGGCGCTGACGCTCCCGTGCCCCCCGAGCGCGCGGGCTGCGGTGGCGCGGGACACGCCCGCACGAGCAGCCACGTCGGGGATGGTCGGAGCCGCGCGTCGGCTCCGCGGCAGTGGCATGGCGGCCAATCTATCTCACCCCTTGACGACGAATCCTCGTCGTGAGAACGTTATCAAAATTCCATTGAGAACGTTCTCAAAACTGTCGAGGAAGTGAAGCTGATGACTCAGACCCTGCCGCTGCGACCCATCGACACCGGGCTCGTCGAGAGCCTGCAGAAGACCATCGACCAGCGCGGCGCGATCGACAGCGTCGTGCGGGACGTGGTCGCCAAGGGCCTGCGGAACGTGTACTTCGTCGGCGCGGGCGGCTCCCTGATCTGCAGCTACCCCGCGCACTACCTCCTCCAGCGGTCCGCGGGATTCCCGAGCTTCCAGCTGCAGAGCGACGAGCTCAACTGCAGCACACCGGCGCTCATGGGCCCGGGCTCCTTGGTGGTCCTCGCGTCCTACACCGGCACCACGAAGGAGACGGTGCGCGCCGCGACCACCGCCAAGGCCTCCGGCGCGACCGTGATCGCCGTCGCCCGCGAGGGAAGCCCGCTGGCCGAGGCGGTCGACGTCGCCTTCAAGGCCAAGAGCGACCTGTTCGAGGTCCTGGTCGCCTACGCGCTGCTGCAGGCCACCGGGGCCGAGCTCGACTCCGAGGCCGTCGACGCCGCCCTGGCCGCCCTGCCGAAGGCCACCCTCGACGCGGTCGAGCAGAGCGACGTGCGGCTCCACGAGATCGCCACGGCGCTCAAGGACGAGCCCATCGTCTACACCCTCGGCTCCGGCCCCAGCTACGGATGGGCCTACGGACTGGCCATGTGCTACCTGCAGGAGATGCAGTGGAAGCACGCCGCAGGGTTCAACACCGGCGAGTTCTTCCAGGGCGCGTTCGAGATGGTCACCGAGGACACCGCCGTCCTGCTCTACCTCGGCGAGGACGCCAGCCGCCCGATGGCCGAGCGCGCGAAGGGCTTCCTGGAGAAGTACACCCACAAGGCGCACTTCCTCGACGTTCGCGACCTCGCGCTCCCGGGCGTGCCGGCCGCGCTGCGCCCGGACGTCTCGCCCCTGGTGATCGGGGAGCTGACCGGCCGTCTGGCCCAGCACCTGGAGGCCGTGCGCGGGCACCACCTCGACCAGCGCCGCTACATGTTCCGCGTCGAGTACTGAGGGCGCGACCTTCCATGACCGGGGTCGAGCTGGTCATCTTCGACTGCGACGGTGTGCTCGTCGACAGCGAGCGGATCAGCATCCGCGTGGGGCGGGAGATCCTGGGCGAGCTGGGCTGGCGGATCTCCGAGGACGAGATGATCGAGCGGTTCGTCGGGTGCTCGGCCGAGCACTTCCGGCGCGAGGTCGCCGCCGGCACCGGCCGGACGCTGGACGCCGACTGGGAGGCCCGCTTCACACCGCGCTACCGCGCGGCGTTCGAGGCGGACCTCACCGCGGTGCACGGCGTCCGCGACGTGGTCGACTTGCTCATCGCATCCGGCACGGAGTACTGCGTCGCCTCGAACTCCGGCCATGCACACGTCGACCACGTGTTGTCGGTGACCGGACTGGCCGACCGGTTCCGGGACCGGATCTTCAGCGCCGAGGACGTCCGGCACGGGAAGCCCGACCCCGACCTGTTCCTCCACGCCGCACGCCGGATGGGCGCCCGAGCCGAGCGCACCGTCGTGATCGAGGACAGCGTGTTCGGGGTCCGTGCCGCCCACGCGGCCGCGATGACCTGCCTGGCGTACGCCGGCGGGGTCACGCCGGCCGCGCCGCTGGCCGCCGAGGGCGCCACCGTCTTCGCGTCGATGTCCGACCTGCCCGTGCTGCTGGAAGGCCTGCCTGAGGCGGGCCCCGGACGAGTCGAGGAGTGCGCATGAGCGAGTCGAGCGCGGACAGCCCGCGGATCGTGGCTCTCGGTGACAACGTCGTCGACTGCTACCCCGACCTCGGCGTGATGTTCCCCGGGGGCAACGCCCTCAACGTCGCCGTGCACGCCCGGCGCGCCGGTGCCTCTGCCGCCTACGTCGGCGCGGTCGGGACCGATCAGGCGGGCGTGCTGGTCCGCGACGCCCTCGCCAAGGAGGGGGTCGAGACCCGGCTGCTCCGCGTCGTCGACGGCCCCAACGCCCACGCGGTCGTCCGCCTGGTCGACGGCAACCGGGTCTTTGGTGCCGGCGACGTCGGCGTGTCCCGGTTCGCCCTCTCCGCGGCGGACCTGGCCGCGGCAGGGGAGGCCGACCTCGTGCACACCGGTGAGTGCTCGATGCTCGAGGACGACCTCGATCGGCTGTCGGACGCCGCGCGCAGGCTCTCCTTCGACTTCTCCGAGCGCCCCTGGTCCTACATCGCGGAGCTGGCGCCCCGAGTCGACGTCGCGATCCTCTCCGCGGCGTCGACCGAGGCCCATCCCCGAGACCTCGTCAGCCGCGTCGCGAGCCTCGGGCCGTCGGTCGTGGCGGTCACGCAGGGTGCGGCCGGCGCG
Source organism: Nocardia sp. 149-1B (assembly GCF_057747975.1). Lineage (NCBI taxonomy): Bacteria > Bacillati > Actinomycetota > Actinomycetes > Mycobacteriales > Nocardiaceae > Nocardia > Nocardia sp. 149-1B. Next base: position 152,231 of record NZ_CM173233.1, on the reverse strand, counting down.
ACCCTGTGGATCGAGGGCCGGGTGCTGCGCGCCCCGGCCGGCGCGGGCCCCGTCGTCGACACCCTCGGCGCCGGGGACGCCTTCATCGCACGCTTCCTGGTCGGCCTGGTCCGCGGCGAGGAGCCCGCCGCACTCCTGCAGGCGGCGACGGCCTACGCCTCGGCCGCGTGCGCCGAGCACGGGGCATTCGGCTATCGGGCTGCTCTGCCCGGGGATCTCACGGCATCGGGGGAGGTGAGCGCATCTCAGTGACGATCTCGTTGCGTCCGGCTCCATCGGGAGGCCCAGCAACGGCTGTTCCACCACCGCAGCTCACCGGAGAAGGAGTGTCATGAGTTCTCACGTGCGTCGCATGACCGCTGTCACCGCCACCGCCGCGACCTTGTTGGTCCTCGCGGCTTGTGGCGGGAACGACGACGGGTCCCCGTCCGGTTCACCGGACCTGTCCCCACCCGCCGACAAGGAGGGGACGCTGACGATGGTCACGAAGTTCGCCGACCCCAAGTACGCGCCCTACTTCGAGAGCGTGGTCGCCGCCTACGAGGATGCGAACCCGGGTGTCGACATCAAGCTCGAGCAGGTCGGCGACCAGCCCTTCAAGGACAAGATCCGGGTCCTCGCCGCCGCGCACGACCTGCCCGACATCTACTTCTCGTGGGCCGGGGACTTCGCGAACAAGTTCATCCGCGCCGGCCTCGCCGCCGACCTGTCGAGCATCCTCGGGCCCGGCACCACCGTGGGCGACACGCTGGCGCCGGCCGCTGTGAAGGCGTTCACCTACGACGACAAGGTCTACGGTCTGCCGATCGACCTCGACGGCAAGTACGTCGCCTACAGCGGCGCGGCCTTCGACAAGGCGGGGATCACCGAGCCGCCGGCGACGCTGGAGGACCTGCTCACCGACTGCGATGCCCTGCGCAGCGCGGGCTACACGCCGATGGCCTTCGGCAACCAGTACGGCTGGCCGGCGATCCACTACATCACCCAGCTCAACGCCTATGACGTGCCGCCGGAGACCCTGGCGGCGGACTACGACCCCTCGACGGGTGAGTTCACCGATCCCGGCTACGTCACCGCCCTGGAGCAGTTCAAGACGATCGTCGACCGGTGCGCGAACCCGGGCTCCAACGGGCTCTCCCACGAGGCGGCCCAGGCCAACCTGATCAACGGCAAGGCCGCCATGCAGTACATGGAGTCGCTGGAGTTCTTCGTGCTGACCAAGAAGGGCGGCGCTCCCGACGCGATCGCCGACGACTGGAACTTCTTCCGGCTGCCGCCGGCCAGCGACGCGGCGGGAGACACCCGCGCCCTCACCGGCGCTCCCGACGGGTTCATGGTCAACGCCCAGAGCAAGAACGCCGCGCTAGCCGCGGACTTCCTGACCTTCTTCGCGAGCACCGAGAACGCGACCAAGATGGTCGAGGACATGGGCTGGCTCAGCCCGGTGAAGGGCTCCGCGGCCGCGGCGAGCAACACCTACCCGCAGCTGAGCGCGACCCTCGACGACATGAACCAGGCCAGCCAGTTCGCGATCTGGCTCGACACGATCACCGATGCGGACGTGGCGAGCGCGTACCTGTCCGGCGTCGAAGGCCTGATCGGGGGAACCAACACGCCTGAGGACGTCATGAACGACGTGCAGAAGGCCGCCGAGGACGCCAAGAAGTAGTCCCACCAGGTGCCTGGCCGGCGCCACTCACAGTGAGGTCGGCCAGGCACCGTGTCGGTCGTCGGGAGGTCCGGATGACACGAATGATGCGACGTTGGCAGACGTGGGTGTGGGTCGCGCCCGCGCTGGCCCTGCTGGGGGTGTTCGTCTACTACCCCGTGGTCGACAACATCCGGCTCAGCTTCTACTCCTGGAACGCGTTCGAGCCCGACCCGGTGTTCGTGGGCCTCGACAACTACCGGACGGCCGTCCACGACTCGGTGTTCTGGAACGCGATGCTCAACAACACGGCGTACGCCGTGGTGTCGCTGGTGTTCCAGGTCGGCCTGGCCCTGGTGCTCGCCGCCGTGCTCGAAGAGGCGGTCCGCCAGAAGCTGCGCGGGTGGCTGCGCACGATCTACTTCATCCCGGCAACCATGTCGATCACGGTCACCGGCATCCTCTTCTCCTTCCTCTACAACCCCGAGATCGGCCTGTTGAACCGGCTGCTCGGCTACCTGGGGTTGGAGTCCTGGCAGCACTCCTGGCTCGGGGAGGAGAGCACGGCGATCTGGGGCATCATCGCGATGAGCCAGTGGCAGTCGATCGGCTACACCGCGGTGCTGTTCGTCGTCGCGATCCAGCGAGTGCCGCGCGAGTACTACGAGGCTGCGAGCATCGACGGCGCCGGCAAGGTCCGCTGCTTCTTCACGATCACGGTGCCGATGGTGCGCGAGATGACCACGCTGTTGGTGATCCTGACGATCTCGGGCGCCTTCCTCGTCTTCAACGAGGTGATGGTGATGACGGCCGGCGGTCCGAACAACTCCAGCCAGGTGCTCGGCACCTGGCTCTACCGCAAGGCGTTCTTCGAGGACGACATGGGCTACGCGGCGACGATCGCCACGGCCATCTTCGTGATCACCTTCTCGATCGCGACGCTCCAGCTCGCGATCTCCCACCGGCGAAGGGTGGAGATATGAGCCAGCACGTGACCGTGATCCGGTCCCGGGTCGCCGCTCAGACGGTGCCCACCGGGTCACCGCTGCGGTGGTTGCTCGCCGTGATCGGCCGCCTCCTCGTCTGGGGCGCACTGGCCGGCCTGGTCGTCGCCATCATCTATCCGTTGCTGTGGATGTTCCTCAGCGGTTTCAAGACCAACCAGGAGATCTTCGGCAACCCGTTCAGCCTCCCCGGCAAGCTGCGCTGGGAGAACTACCAGAAGGCCTGGGAGCAGGGCGTGTTCCGCTACCTGGGCAACAGCGTGTTGGTCACCGCGGGCAGTGTCGTGACGACCACGCTCGTCAGCGCGTGGGCGGCGTACGGGCTCACCCGTCTCCGCCTGCCGCTGAACCAGGGGGTGCTGCTGGCGATCCTGGGTGGGCTCATGCTCGCGCCGACGGTCGCGCTGATCCCCTTGTTCCGCCTGCTGCAGAGCATCGACCTGTTCAACACCCGGATGGCACTGGTCGTGCTCTACACCGCCTTCCGCGTGCCGTTCACGACATTCCTGATCCGCGCGTACATGATCGACCTGCCACTCGAGGTCGACGAGTCCGCGAAGATCGACGGCGCCAGCTCCGCCCAGATCTTCTGGCGGATCATCCTGCCGATGTCGCGACCGATCCTGGTCTCCGCCGCGTTGTTGCAGGCGCTGTTCGCCTGGAACGAGTTCGTCTTCGCGCTCGCGTTCATCAGCGACGACAACCTCAAGACGCTGCCGGTCGGCCTGATGAGCATGCAGAGCCGGCTCACCACCGACTGGCCGGTGGTGTTCGCCGGCCTCTCGCTGGCGGCACTGCCCATGATGCTGCTGTTCCTGGTCGGCCAGCGGCAGTTCCTCCGGGGCCTGACCGAGGGGGTCGGCAAGTAGCGGCGCCGGGATCAGTCCCGGTCGCGCACGCGGACGAGCCCGCCCAGCACGGGCACGTACGCCGCGCGGTCCGGGCCGAGGGTGACCTCGCTGTGGTGGTTGTCGCGCAGCACCCCGAGCCCCGTGCGCTGCGCCCAGAGCAGCCGGCCGGTCTCGAGGTCGAGGGCGGCGAGGTACCACGCGTCGACGCCCAGCCAGCTGTGCCGCTTGACGTAGGCGTAGACGAGGCCGTCGTCCACGGACACCGCGGGCGCGCCGCTGGGCACGTCGAGGTCGGAGGTCCAGGTGACCTCGCAGGCGCCGTCCGTCACGGTGACGCGGGCGATGCCGCGGTCGGTCGTGCGGCCGAGCAGCGTCGAGAGCGGACCGTGGTAGCCGTGGGAGTTCTGCACCACCACCGCATCGCCCGCCGCGACGAGCCCGCCGTCGGTCGCACCCGCGCCGTCCCCGAACACCTCGGCCCGGCAGACCACGTCGCCGGTGTCGGCGCGGTGGAACACCACCTGGAGCCGGGGGTCGCGGTTGTCGGCGACGGCGACCAGGCCGTTCGCCAGCGGCACCGGAGCCGCCCCGCGCGCGCCCCCGCCGTCGTACGCCGAGCTCCAGGCGGGCGTCGGGCGTCCATGGGTGAGCACCAGCCGGTGCAGGGCGTCGGCGCCGGCGACGTAGGCACCGCCGTCGTCGACAGCGAGCGGCCGGTCGACGGTGTCGTCGAGGTCGACGGACTCCACCCGGTCACCGGTCACCACGCCGGCGGTGCCGTCGTGGGAGACGAACCAGGTGCGCGATCCGCGGGCGGCGACGCCGACGACGCAGTCACCGTCGCCGAGGCCGAGCTCGACGGTCGCCTCCGTGGTCAGGTCGGGGGCACCCTCGGCGTCGGCGGTGCCGACGACCAGCAGCCGGTCGCGGGCGGCGACGACGACGCGGCCCTGAGCGTCGAGGTCGAACGCAGCCGGGCAGCCGGCGCCGCGAGACGGCAGCTCCTTGGATGCCACCGGACGCAGGCTGTCGGGGTCGACCAGCCGCAGCACCGGATGGTCGTCGCCGCCGCAGACGGTGACCAGCCGGTCGTGCCCGTCGACGTCGAGGCGGCGGCAGTCGTCGACGCCGTACGACCTCGAGCGCACCTGGGGGGACTCTCCGCCCGGGCCTGCCGTGCTGCCGCCGACGACCGGGCGCCCGACGTACGACGGCGTCACCCAGATGCCGGGCCCGGGCGCGATCGGCACCCAGCCGTCGGGGACGACGACGGCGGCCCCGGCGATCACCAGCACCGCCGCGGCCCACCACACGACCACGCGTCGCGTGGGGTGCAGCCAGCCGCGCACCCGCGGGAAGTAGAGGCACAGCCCGGCGAGGATCAGCACCAGCGGGCCGGCCACGTACACCAGCAGCGCCACGCCCACGAGCGCGGCCGTCCGCCCGCCCTTCACCCCGAATCCCTCATCCCGCACCCGATCCTAGGAGCCCGGCGGGCCTTGGCTCGGGCGGCACGACGGAGCACAGTGGGCGCATGAAGCGACTCTCGGACGTGAAGCGGATCGGATTCGGCGCGATGCGGCTGACGGGGCCGGGCATCATGGGCCCGCCGGCCGACCCCGACCAGGCGCGCGCCGTCCTGCAACGGGCCGTGGAGCTCGGCGTCGACCACATCGACACCAGCGACTACTACGGCCCGTACGTCGTCAACGACCTGATCCGCGAGGCGCTGCACCCCTACCCGCCCGAGCTGGTGCTGGTCACCAAGGTCGGGGCGCGCCGCGACGACGACGGCGGCTGGCTGCCGGCGTTCGAGCCTGACGAGATCAAGGAGGCCGTCCACGACAACCTCGGCCGCCTGGGCGTCGAGCGGATCGGTGGGGTGAACCTGCGGTTCATGGACGGCTGGGAGGGCGACTTCGAGAAGCAGTGGACCGTGCTCGCCGACCTGCAGGCCCAGGGACTGGTGTGCGACCTCGGGCTGAGCAACTGCACTCACGAGCAGGTGCGCATCGCGCAGGACATAGCCCCGGTGTCGATGGTGCAGAACGCCTACAACGTCGCACACCGCGAGGACGACGAGCTCGTCGACTCACTCGCCGAGCAGGGCGTCTTCTACGTGCCGTTCTTCCCGCTGGGCGGGTTCAGCCCGCTGGCGATCGACGCGGTGCACGGCGTGGCCGAGAAGCACGGTGCCACGCACATGCAGGTCGCTCTCGCCTGGTTGCTGCAGCGCTCGCCGAACATCCTGCTGATCCCCGGCACCAGCTCGGTCGAGCACCTCGAGGAGAACCTCCGCGCCGGCAAGCTCGCGCTCGACGAGGACGACCTCGCCACGCTCAACGCGGTCGGTCGCTGACGGCAGGCGTCAGGCGGGGACGGGCTCCGGCTCGCCGAGCAGGCCCTCGCGTCGGGCCACCAGCACGGCGGCGCCGATCGTCATGGCGACGGCCGTCGCGTTGAGCACCAGCACGGAGACGCTCTTGACCAGCACGAACGTCTCCAGCGACTGCGACTGCAGCAGCCAAAGTGTCATCGTGGCCTTGCCGATGCACAGCAGCGCCCAGCCGAGCGTGAGGTACCAGAACAGCCGGCGGATCCGCGGCCGCACGTGCAGCTCGTCGTCCATCGGGTAGAAGTCACCGGCGAGCCGGGCGACCATCGGGCGGGCGGTGCCCATCGAGACCAGGAACGTCAGCCCGAGCAGCCCGTCACTGATGATCGGCTGCAGGAAGTACAGGTAGGTGCTGTCGGTGGCCAGCGCGACCAGGGTCCGGGCGGTCATCACCACCGCGGTCAGGATCAGCAGCCCCGACGTACGCCGGCGGGTGACCGCGCGCCACGCGATCGCGCCGTAGGACCAGGCGAGCGCGGCGAAGATCGCCACCCACACGCCCTCGAGCCGCAGGCACACGTAGAACACGGTCGCCGGCACGGCGCACGCGATCAGCAGGCTCAGCCCGACCCGGCGGATCACCGCGCCCAGGCAGGGCCGGTGGGCCTCGGCGGCGCTCGCCGGGACCGGGACGAGGGTGGCGGTGCCGGAAGTCGGCATGGGTTCCTGTCTCACGACGTGCGCGAGGGGATCCCGCGCTTCCACTGTAGGCCGTGCCCGGCGGCACGGTCACCGAAACTGATCGGCGGGCATGATGTGAACATGAGCCACCCGCGTGCAGGACAGCCCGCTGAGCCCTCCGACCTCGTCGACGTCGCGCACCTCGTGACGGCGTACTACACCGGCGTCCCCGACCCGGAGAACGTCGATCAACAGGTCGCCTTCGGCACGAGCGGGCACCGCGGCTCCTCCTTGCGCACCGCGTTCAACGAGACGCACATCCTCGCGACCACGCAGGCGATCTGCGACTACCGGCGCGAGCAGGGGTACGACGGGCCGCTGTTCCTCGGCCGCGACACCCACGGGCTGTCGGAGCCCGCCTGGGCGACCGCGCTGGAGGTGCTGGCCGCCAACGACGTGACCGTGCTCGTCGACGACCGCGACGGCTACACGCCCACGCCGGCGGTCTCGCACGCGATCCTGCGCGCCAACGGCGGCCGACTCGGTCGTTCCTCGGGGCCGGGCTCCGGGCTCGCCGACGGCATCGTGGTGACGCCCTCGCACAACCCGCCGACCGACGGCGGCTTCAAGTACAACCCCCCGCACGGCGGACCCGCCGACACAGACGCGACGTCGGTGATCGCGGCCCGGGCGAACGAGCTGATCCGGAGCGGCCTCGGCGGGGTGAAGCGGGTCCCGTTCGGTCGCGCGCGGGCCGCGGCCGCGCCGTACGACTATCTGGGGACGTACGTCGACGACCTCCCGAACGTCGTCGACCTGGCCGCGATCAAGGACGCGGGCGTGCGGATCGGCGCGGATCCGCTCGGCGGGGCGTCGGTGCACTACTGGGGCGAGATCGCAGAGCGGCACGGGCTCGACCTGACCGTGGTCAACCCGCTGGTCGACGCGACGTGGCGGTTCATGACGCTCGACTGGGACGGCAAGATCCGGATGGACTGCTCCTCACCGAACGCGATGGCGTCCCTGATCGCACAGCGACACTCCTACGACATCGCGACCGGCAACGACGCCGACTCCGACCGGCACGGCATCGTCACCCCGGACGCCGGGCTGATGAACCCCAACCACTACCTCGCGGTCGCGATCGGCTACCTGTTCGGCGGGGCGCGGCCGGGCTGGCCCGCGGGCGCGCGGATCGGCAAGACGCTGGTGTCCTCCTCGATGATCGACCGGGTCGCGACGTCGATCGGGCGCGAGATGGTCGAGGTGCCGGTCGGGTTCAAGTGGTTCGTGCCGGGGCTGATCGACGGGTCGTTCGGGTTCGGCGGCGAGGAGTCGGCCGGGGCGTCGTTCCTGCGGACCGACGGCTCGGTGTGGACGACCGACAAGGACGGCATCATCCTGGCGCTGCTCGCCTCGGAGATCCTGGCGCGCACCGACCGATCCCCCTCGACGCACTACGCCGACCTGGTGGCCCAGCACGGGGAGCCGGCGTACGCCCGCATCGACGCCCCGGCCACGCGTGAGCAGAAGGCCGCCCTCGGCGCGCTCTCCCCCTCCGACGTCACCGCCACCTCGCTCGCCGGGGAGGAGATCACCGCCAAGCTCACCGAGGCGCCGGGCAACGGCGCGAAGATCGGCGGGCTCAAGGTGACCACCGAGTCCGCCTGGTTCGCGGCGCGGCCCTCGGGCACCGAGGACGTCTACAAGATCTACGCCGAGTCGTTCCGCGGCCCCGACCACCTGGCCCAGGTGCAGGAGGAGGCGCGCGAGGTCGTCAACGCCGCGCTGGGGTGATCTCGCCTCTGCGGAAGGTCAGGCGATGGCCAGCATGACCCGGCCCTCGGGTGCCTCGGCCCGGCCCTTGAGGAGCTGAGTCACCGCGCTGAAGCCTGCCTCGGTGGCGAGGCCGGTGAGCTCCTCCGCCGAGTCGTAGAGCGTGTGTCCCGCGGCGGGGAAGGTCCGTTGAGCCATCGCCGGCATGTCCTGCCGGAGCTGGTAGCCGAGCGCGATCAGGCCCCGTGGCCTCAGGAACCTCCGGATGTGGGCCAGCTCGGCCGCAGGGTCCACCCAGAAGTACGCGACGTGGTTCGCCATCACGATGTCTGCGGGTTCGCACGCGCTCAGTGCCGACACGCTCCCCTCGCGGAGCGTCAGCCGGCCGGCGGCAACGGCCGACCGGTTGCGCCTCCCTGCCTGGGAGAGCATGACCGGAGACAGGTCGATGCCCCAGACGTGCGCACGGGGGAAGCGGGCGAGCAGGGCCTCCAGGCCGACCCCGGGGCCGGGCCCGAGCTCGGCGACGCGCTCGACCGCGTCACCCTGGAGTGCCCCGGCCTGGTCGACCACCCACCGGCTGAGCGCCGCGTTGCCCCGTGCCATGGCACGCCCGACGAGTGCACCCAGCAACCCGGACGGACGACCGAACTGCTCCGCGAGGCCCATCCCGTCATTGTCTTCACCGGCCGACGCCGGCGGAAGGCGCCGGCCGGTTCGGATCCCCGGGCCGGACCGTCATGTCGTCGAGACGCGCCGTGCTTCTGGCGCCGCCTTCCTCAGGCCTCGGGGACGAAGACCTTGCCGGTGAGCGTGCTCGGCGCGAGGTCGATCAGGACGTCGACCGGAGCCGTCACGACGACGGTGGCATGTCGGCTGGCCGGCCAGCGGCCGGCTGCCCCGTGCGGCTCACCCGGATCTCGTCGCGAAGCTGCCAGTACGTGAACGCACCCCAGACCACGCCGAACACCAGCGCCTGCACCACGAGGCCGGCCGCTGTGCCGAGGGACGGCTCGCCGTCGGCGACCGCTGACCAGACAACGGTCACGAGCAGGAAGACCCCGGTCACACCGAACATCGACGCCGCCCAACGGGCGCGAGGATCGGCGATGTCGAGGAGTGCCACGGTCAGATGGTGCCACTCTCAGCACCGAAGGTTACGACCTCCGCAGCGAGGCACTCTGCCCGTTCCGGCGCGAATGGGAGGCGGTCGCCCTCGCGGCGCCCCGGCACGCCTCGGTTGACGCCTCGACCGGGCTCTGGGCCCGCTCGGCGTCATCGACACGACGGTAGCCATGACCATTGCGGCGCGCCGTGCGCCGCCGCGGGGACCGCAACCTCTCTCTGAAGAAGTCCAGCCGCTACAACCGTCTGACTCCGCGGCCTTGACCACGTGACGACTGTCACATATAATCGAGCACATGTTCGATCTCGAGTCTGCTCTCGGCGCCGCTCCGGTGGCGGCCTGGACGCGCGCGCTCGCCGAGACGAGCCTGGGCACCGACCGGGCCGGACTGGTCGAGGAGATCCGGGCGCTGGAGGAGCTCGTGTGCGCGGCGCGGGCGCGGCAGGCCCGCCTGGCCTCGGCGTTCGACGTCCTCGAGCAGGAGCGGCAGTCCGCGGCCGGCGCCCGTGAGACGGAGCTCGGGCGTGGGATCGCGGAGCAGGTCGCACTCGCCCGGCGCGAGTCTCCCCACCGCGGCCGCCAGCACCTCTCCTTGGCCAGGATCCTGCCCGAGCTCCCGCACGCCGCCGAGGCGTTCCGCCGCGGCCTGGTCACCGAGTGGCGGGTCACCATGATCGCCCGCGAGACCGCGTGCCTGGACCGCGAGGCCCGCACCACCATCGACCGCGCGATCGCCTCGGACCCCGACGCGTTCGCCGGCTACTCGGACCGCACGGTGCTCGCCGAGGTCCGCAAGCTGGTCGCCCGGCTCGACCCCGCCGCCGTGGCCGAGCGGCGTCGCCGCGCCGAGGCCGAACGCCGGGTCACGATCCGCCCCGCCCCGGACACCATGGCCTACCTGACCGTGCTGCTCCCGGTCGCCCAGGCCGTGAGCACCTACGCCGCCCTGGTCCGCGACGCCGACACCGCCCGTGCCAGCGGAGACCCTCGGGGCCGCGGGCAGGTCATGGCCGACACCCTGGTCGCCCGCGTCACCGGCGCCTCAGCCGGACCCGACGGCCGCCCCGTGGTCCCGGTCAGCGTCGGGATCGTGATGTCCGACCGGGCCCTCTTCGCCGGCGCCCACGACGACGCCGCCCTCGAGGGCCACGGCCCGATCCCCGCTGGCCTGGCCCGCGAGCTCCTCACCCAGGCCCTGGACGCCAGGACCCGCACCTGGGTCCGGCGGCTCTACCGCCACCCCGGCACCCACGAGCTGGTCGCGATGGACTCGCGCCGCCGTTGCTTCCCCCGCACCCTCGCCGGGTTCCTCCGCGCCCGGGACCAGTGGTGCCGCACCCCGTGGTGCGGCGCTCCGATCCGCCACTCCGACCACGCGGTCCGCGCCGCCGACGGAGGCCCCACCGACACCGACGACGGCCAAGGCCTCTGCGAAGCCTGCAACTACGCCAAGGAAGCCACCGGCTGGCACCACCAACCCCGCCCCGGACCCGACGGCGCCCACACCATCGAGATCACCACTCCCACGGGGCACCGCTACGACTCCCGCCCGCCGCCGCTCCTCGGCCCTCACCCCGACCAACCCGCCTACCACCAGACCCGCCCCGGCCACTGGGAACGCATCGCCTGACGCGGAGGAGGCGCTGAGGCGCGACCCTGTGGCAGGACGCGGTAAAGCCGGCCACTTCGGGCGATCCAATCGCGGAAAGACGCGACCTAAAATTGCCCTCGCAGCGGCACCAGGGGCTCGCAGTCGCTGGGGACCCGCGCGGCCTCGATGCCTCAGCCACGCGTCAGGAGGACGACGTGCCCCCACCTCCAGTGGCCAGTCGAAGTGCCTTGAAGGAACGCGGTGCCACGCTGGGCCGCTGGGTGCCCGGATCTACGGCGTCATTGCAGCCGCCGGGGCGCCGACTTCTCACATGGTCGCCGGGTTGGTCCGCCGTTTGAGGAAGGCACGGTCCGGTGAAGCGATGTCCTCGATCATTGTCCGGATGGGGCGCGCGGGCACGCGCTGTCAGGAGAGCGATCTGCTACTGCCGCGCGCGATCTGCGGACCGCCAGGTGAAAGGACGACCGAGCAACGTCATGCCACTCGCTAGTGCCGCAGACGGGCCTCGTCGTTTGCCTCGACCACACGAGTGTTTAGTTCGCTACCGAACTCCGGCAGATACTCCTCGTTCATCACATGCACCTGACACGGCTTGCCGCTCGCGTCGTGTCCCCGCACCACGGCCCACGGGACCTCGATCAGAGACACTGCGTCGTCGTCGCCGAGTCGGCACGTGATCAGGGGCGCCGCGGTGACCACGGCCGGCACGATCACGACCGCCCGCTTCTGAGCCGATCCCTGCCTCTCGAGGTACGTCTGGCGTCGCGCTTCCGAAGCGGACAAGACCTGACGCACTGCGTCGCCGGCGTGGTTCGTGCTATCGCCATGCGCCGCTGCTATGTGCGTTGCCACCTGTCGTGCATTGAATGGTGGAGCGCCGATCCACATCTCGTTGAGTGGGGTCAACACGGTTGCGAACGGCCCGTGCGCGAAGTAGGACCAGCTCTCCAGCGATCCGCCTTTGGTCACCCGCCGGTCGTAGAAGAGCACCCAGGGGTGCTTGACGCTGCTCTTGCATTCGACGACGAGTTCGATCGCGCACGGGACCCCGCTCTCGCCGATCCACGGAAAGTTGGCGAGCACGTCGCCTTCGCGCTGCACCTTCGTGTTGAAATCGGTGTACACGAACGATTGCTCCACTGGTCCGGCGCCAGCTTGCCGGAGCTTCCTGGCTGTGCGCAGCTCCAGGGCCCGGCCGCTCGTGTTTAGCCACTTAGCTACGCCATCCAGCAAGCTCGCTTCACCCATGGCCCGATTCTTGCGGGCGGGGCCAGTGTCCGTGAACAACGCGCCGGACGGGCTGCGCCGGACTATCTGGGGCTGCGCGGGACGGCGGGCCGACCCGCGACCGCGGGCGTCGGGCGATCGTCCTGAGACATCACGTTTATGGCGGGGCACAGTTTATGGCGGGGCAGGATTTGAACCCGCGACCTCTGGGACCCCTGGGGCTAAAGAGGTTCACTACTGATCGTCTTCGGCCCGCTCCGATCGCCGTCGTCCATAAAGAGATCGGCAGCGTTGTCGGCGACGCCGTCACTCTAACTCTTGATGCGACCACTACCGACTACTCCAAGACGGGCCCGCCGCGGCTTTACGAACCATAGGAGCGTCGCGAGGTGACCAGTCTTCTGCCGCAACTTGACTCTATGACCGCACTAACGACAGCAAGCCAGATCAGTGGGTCGCCCAGTCAGAATCGAAGGTCATCGGACGCACGACCTTCTCGACGAACGCGATCTCTTCGTCAGTCAGTCTGTACTTGGCGTAAAGGGCGTCATCGGTCCACGCCTTCGACCAGTCCTGAGTAGGCACAAACGCGTACACCTTGCGCGTCGTGTTTTGCGAGGGCTTGCGCAGCAGGATGAGGAATCGAGTGAGTCGGCAGGCGAGGTAGGAACCCATGCTCTCGGCCTCGGCGCGTGAGTCAGACCCGCCGATCCGCAGATAGGTCTCCGAGGAGACGCTCCCAGGAGCGCCTAGGAACGGTGTGCTGATCACCATGCCCGGATAGGTGTCCCGGTTGCCGGTGCCCGGGGCGAGGAAACCGACGAACACCTTCCACTTGTCGATCATGGCCAAGCCCGACGGGACGTCAGCGCGCTTCATCGAGCCGTTCTTCCCTGCCTGGTACACGGTGACCTGGCTCTTGCCTCGGGCAGGTATGGCGGGAGCCTTGGGAATGTCGCCGAACGGCCGTCGCGGACTGACGAGCTCCATGAACTGCTTCTCCGAGGGGAGCGCCAGGCTCTCTCGTTGTCCGGTCTCGACCTCGATGACCTTCTCGAGGATCGACAACCCCTCGTTGAAGCGCACGAACACGTCAGCACCCGGCATCAGCAGCGGTCGAGTCGCTGTCGAGTCCTCCCAGCCCTGATGGTGGGTGGTGATGCGGCAGTCACCTGGGTTGTCCCGGTCCCAGAGGAAGTAGCAGATCCCACCCTTGAGACCCACGTCGGTGAAGACGTCCGACGACGCCAGGTAGTCGTCGATCGAGCGCACGCGGGTATCGGTCAGCATCTCCTTCCGAAAGTCGTCGAGCACCTTGCCGCCCGTGAACCACCGCGACGGCACGACCATGCTTATGAGACGAGGACTCAGAGCCTTCGCCTGCTCGACGAACAACGGGTAGATGGGCATGGCGGACGTACCGCTTCCGCCCCCGTCGTTTCGGTGGTATGGCGGGTTCCCCACGACTGCGCCGAACTTCATAACGCCTCTTCCCTTCCCGAACGCGGTCTGAAGTTCCGCTGGAGCCGACGCGAAGTCGGAGGCGGTGAATGTTGATGACACCTGGGCGGTGTCCAGACCGAGGATCTCGTAGAACCTGCGAGTGAACTCGTAGGCGATCGGGGACGTCGGGACGGAGAAGATCGCCGACCCGGCGATGGCAGCGTCCACATTGAGCTCGTTGACCAGTCGGTCGTAGACCGCCAGTGCGAACTCGCCCGACTTGCTGCCGATGTCTAGGATCTTTTCGCCGCTCTCGACCGCGAGTCTCAGTTGATCTCCCGGGAGATTGCCGACCAGGTCTTCGCACAGGCTGGACGGGGTGCGGACCTCGGCGTCGGACATTCTGGTGAACTTGTTGAGCGCGCTGACCGCGCGATCGATCGGATCCAGTGTCTCGTCCCGGACGAGCTGGGAGATGTTCTGGATCTTGTAGTCGAGCCGGGTGAGCTTGAACGGGTCAAAGGCCCCGAGCATCACCCGGAGCAGGTCTACGTCGAGGCCGAGGTTGGCGGCGATCCTGGCGTTCTCGCCCACCGTCGCTTCCGCGATGACCTCCTCCAGGGAGCCGACGCGGTTGGTCGACAGCATCGCGAAGAAGAGGATGCGCTGGTAGTAAGTCTGAAGCCTCCGCTCTAGTGACCTGAGCTCGTCCAACGACGAGTTACGACCCTTCGGGTCCGCAGGCCCATCGACGCCGTCGTCTTCTTCGTCGCTCCTGCCCGGCGGCGTCGTGACGTCGAGGTCGTCTCCCTCGCCATCGACTGCGTTCAGCGTGAGTCCCGCCTTGCTGCCGATCTCTGCCTGGAGCTCGATGGCGCGAAGGATGTCACTATTGGCGAGCAGCCCCACATCGGCCGGAACGTCCCGTGCCTCGTCGGCGATGCTGCGGGCCCGGTTGTATTCGCTCACCGCCTCGAGCACGTTCGCCGGCTGGACCTCGCGGATCTGGTTGTTGTCGACTGTGATGATTGGCGAGATTCGAAGGTCCTCGCGAAGGCGCTCGGCAAGCTGAGCGTTGCCTGCCTGGGCCGTGTTTACGTTGGACATTAAGGATCGCTGCTCCTGCATCCGGAACATGCGATGGGGATCGAAATCCACGAGCAGCGTCTGGGGCTTGAGGTTCACCTTCACCACTTCGTCCTGGCCGCCCTCGGCGTCGACCGAGCGGACGAACTGGCTCTGGAGCCGGAAGGTAGCCTGGTCGTACTCCTGGGGAGATGCCGTGTCCTTGAAGTAGATCATGGTGTCCCACTGCTCGACCGTGCTGCCGGTAAGCATCCGGTTGACTGTCAACGTGATCGTCTTCCGGCCTTCCTCGTCGGCCCTCGCGATGGCAGCCTTGACCGACTCGGGCGTGGGGTAGCGCCGCTGGTCCTCGTGGCCGGAGATGTTGACGATCTCGAACTTGTCCAAGTTCGTGAACTCGTTGGCGCGATCGCCCAGCAGTGCCTTCATCGCGTCGCAGGAGGCCCGGTAGGGAAGGACCATGACGAGGTGTCGACACATCTGGCCCTGCTTGAGCTTGGCGTAGTCGAGGAAGCCAAAGACGTGTGGATCCTGCTGGGTGCCGTCGATGGCGTGTAGGAGATCGAGCACCTCGGCCTCGTGCTCGAAACGCTGGTGGAGGCCACCGCTCGTGTCTCGCTTGATCGAGCGCGGCTGGAGGAGCGCCGAAAGTGCGTATGTCGCGCCGCGCGCACGGAGCTCTTCGAGCTTGCGGCGCGACGACTCGTTCGGGTTGAAGGCGAATCGCACCATCTGGGGAAAGCCGAAGTACGGGTTGTCCCATTCGTCGTCGTCCGGATGGTCGGCGTCCCACTGCTCCTGCTCGCGAACGATGTCCGCGAACTGCACGAAGGCGACGATGTCCTCTGGGGTGAACTCGCTCCCCATCAGGATCCTGTAAGGGGATCCGGACAGGTGCAGCCGGACGCGGGCGTCAAAGCCCTTCAGCTGCTCCTCGGCGTACTCAAGGTCCACGACTTCCTGCCCTAGAGCAGTTTCCGGCCGCTCCGTGGCCTGCTTTGCCTCCCTCAGCACCTCACCGTACTTCTCGGCTCGGGCCCCGAAGTGGGTCTCGTCGATGAGGAGCAGATCGACCTGGTTGCTGAAGACCTCGCGATGCTTCCTTTTGATCTCATCTCCCTGGAGGTCCTGCAGGGTCAGGAAGATGACCACGCAGTCGTTGGTCACGCGAGCGTTCCTGATGGCTTTCGGGTCGTCTAGCAGTGCGTTGGAATCGAGGAAGGCGAAGCCCTCGAAGTTGCCCGCTGACTGGACGGTCTTCTTCCACTCCGTCTTGACATCGGCCTTGCCCGACACCACGACTACTGTCGTCGCGCAGGACTCCTTAGCGCACATGAGCGAGGTGAACGTCTTGCCATAGCGCATCACGGCGTACATCAGGAGGTTGGTCCGCCCGCTGGCAACTGCCCGCGTGAAGTTGTCGACGGCCACTCGCTGGTTCGGGCGCAACTCCCACGCAGCTCCGCGTCGGTACTCATGGGTCAGTGGCAGCCTGAGTTCCGAGCCGAAGAAGGTGTAGCGGCCGCTGTTATCGGCGTGATCACGCGTGATGTCCTGGATCGCGGCCTGAACGTCGGAGACCTCGGTGTCAGCGAAGAACTCGTTGCTGTAGTAGACGCCTGCTTCCAACGCGCTCGCGTCCAGGCGTTGCCGGCCCCGGTCGTGAACGAGGAAATCGTGCACCGCATAGTCCCGGAAATACACGTCGCCCGGGAGGGAGGCGGGGTGCCGGAACTGCTCCTCCAGACCGTGGTACCTGAGTCGCCACTCGTTCAGGCGTCGGTCCACGCTGCGGTAGGTGTCGCCGATCTTCAGGAAGTTCGGCACGCTATTGGTGACGAACGCGTAGATGTGTGGGGTCGTCCGTCCCACAATGAGCTCGTCGAGAGCCTCGAGATTCTCAACCACGTTCGTTGGCCCTCGGGTTCACAAGGTCCTGGTAGCGGTGAACCCGGACCTGACGCCAATCGCGCACGATGCACGGGTGGGTAACCCTAGTTGCCTCGTCGTCGAAGAGGCCCAACTGACTGTCGATCGTCGGCGGGATCTGGAACGGAGGGTGGAAGGTTATTGCGTCCATCTGCCAAAGGTTCCAGGAGATGATCTCGCCGATCCGCAACAGCTCGGCGAGCGGTGGCATCGATCCCAGAGCGCTGACGCTGGACTCGACGTAGGTCGCCAGCAAGTTCTCGCGCGCTAGAAGAAGGTTGTCTCCCTGAAACTCGAAGGCGTAGACGCTCTCGAACGCGCGACGAGCCCACTCGAACCACTCGGAAGGGTCGGATGCATTCTCCGTGACGACCCGAAGCTTGCGATCGAGCAGCCCGATCCGGCGGCTGAGGTCGATCGGCTCGCCAGTCGTCGAGTCGTAGCGGCTGACCAGGTACGGAGCCTCCCCGCACGCCGCCTCGAGACGGCGCTCGTCGACGTACGTGCGCCACGTCCTGTCACCGTCCCGAGCGAATCGAATCGGTTCAGTGTTTACCTCCCAAGACCTGTCCGAGGCGTGGTTAAACACTCCGGACCTGCCGAACCAAGCGTCGTCACACAGATTGTTCTGCTCGTTGCAGAGCCACGATGGCGTGAAGACTTCGCCGCGCCCCCTAGTGCGATCCGAGCGCAGCGCCTGGGCCTTGTGGATCCGCGGCTGGACCACTCGCGCGTGGACTCCGGTGATCGCGTGCGGAGTCACCTCGTCGGATGCTTGATGCCCGGGACCGAAATCAGCGTAGTGATCCGTGGCCCAGATGATGTTCCGTCCAGTGGTTCGGTCCGCCAGCAACACCTTCAGGATCTCCGGATACTCCGTAGCAAGGAACTGCTCCTCGACGTCGACCGCGATGAAGGCCTCGAGGAGACGCGTCGGAACCGCGAGCGCGCCTGCGCCTGCGCCTGCGCCTGGGGCAGGGGTATCCCGTTGCTCTGGAATGTTGTCGAGCGACTGCTGGGCAAATGCTGACATGACATCCCCATCCTGCCCGACCACGCCGACATGTTTGGCACGTTGCGCTCCCTGGGCAGCCCCAGCCGTTAGAACCTCGACGATTGTATGACCCTGCGCGCAGGGCGACCCATGGGCCAAGGCTGGTAGGTCTGCACTCGAATCACGAGGCTGACCGGGTGAGCGGGTGAGCGGGTGAGCGGGTGAGCGGGTGAGCGGGTGAGCACACCATTCTGGGTGGAGTGCCCCTGCCTGCTTGGACGCAGGAGATCGGCAGCAAGCATGCGCTTAGACCTGAGACGAACGGGCGGCCACCCTCGGGCGCGATCGACAGAGAAGGACCTACCCGCCGGCTCCCCTGAGTGTCAGACCTCGGGAACGACGACCACCTTGCCGGCCAGCGCGCCCGCCGCGGCGCGGGCGTGGACGGACGCGAGGTCGGGGAGGGCGACCCGCTCGGCGACGTCGACGACGAGCTCACCGCGGTCCACGCGTGCCACGAGCTCGGCGAGCTGCTGGGGGTCGTTGCGGACGTAGAGGTCGATGCCGCGCACCCCGCGCGCCTCGTCGCTCGGGGCGGGCATCCACACGGTGGTGTTGACGATGACGCCCCCGTCGCCGACCAGGGCGGCCAGCGCGGCGAACTGCTCGGGCGTGATCGGCGCGAGGTTGAGCAGGACGTCGACCGGAGCCGTCACCGCGGCGCTGACCTCGGTCGCCGTGTGGTCGACGACCTCGTCGGCCCCGAGGCCCTCGAGGTGCTCCCGGCTGGTCGCGCTGCCGGTCGCGATGACGTGAGCGCCCGCGGCCTTGGCCAGCTGTACGGCGTAGCCGCCGACCGCACCGCTCGCGCCGTTGACCAGGATCCGCTGCCCGGCCCGCAGGCCGGCGTGCTCGAACAGCGCCTGCCACGCGGTGAGGCCGACGATCGGGAGCGCGGCCGCGTCGACGAGCGGGATCGAGGTCGGGGCCGCGGTCAGCCCCGCGGCGTCCGCGAGCACGTACTCGGCTGAGGCGCCGTCCACGACGAACGGCAGGAACCCGATCACCGCGTCGCCGACCGCAGTGCCGCTGACGCCCTCGCCCACCGCGTCGACGGTGCCGGCGACGTCCAGGCCCGGGATGTGCGGCAGCGTCAGGGGCATCGGGCCCTGCATGTTGCCGGCGCGGATGTTGCCGTCGACGCCGTTGAACGTCGTCCCGGCGACCTTGATGCGCACCTGGCCGGCGCCGGGGGTGGGGAGGTCGACGTCCTCGTAGCGCAGGACGTCGGCGTCGCCGTACTGGTGGAAGCGGATGGCCTTCATGGGGAGCTCCTCGTTCGATCGGAATGCTTCGAATCCGAAGCACACGCAGAACGTAGCAATGCTTTGAACTCGAAGCAAGTGTTTCGAATCTGAACATTCGGCGTAGAGTGCGGCCGTGCCCTTCGCCGAGCCCTACGACCACCTGCGCCTCGACGAGACCCAGCTGCGTGCCTACTTCGGGCTGATGGACGTGGCGGGCCTGCTGCGGCACCAGGTCGAGCAGCAGCTGCGCGAGGCGGCCGGACTCACCTACGTGCAGTTCAAGGTGCTGGCCCGCCTGGGCCTGGACTCACCGACCGGCAGCCTGCGCATGACCGAGCTCGCCGACGAGGTGGTCTACAGCCGCAGCGGCCTGACCTACCAGGCCGGGCAGATGGAGAAGGCCGGCTGGGTCGAGCGCGGCCCCTCGCCCGACGACGACCGCGGCGTCACGGTGACGATCACTAGCAGTGGACGCGAGCGGCTGGCCCAGGCGCTGCCGGGCCACATCGAGGTCGTGCGCGACCTGCTCTTCGCGACCCTGGGCGAGCGCGACGTCAGCACCCTCGCCGGCCTGCTCGAGCCGGTCCTCGACCACATGCGCGCCCAACCGCCGCGGTCAGCCACGCCTCGGCGCCGCAAGCGGTGATCCGCGACGGTGCACCGGTCTAGACCGGTGTACCCGTGATGTAACGCCGGACCGCACTCGTGACATGTGGTGGTTGCCGGCGGTCTTGACGACCACCCCCGCAACTCAGGACCGCCGGCCCCTTCGGGGGCGCTCAGAGGTGGTCGGGGACGATCAGCGCGTCGGGGTCCTGGCGCGGCGGCAGGCACTCGAGCGCGAGCTGCACCAGCGCGACCCGGGCCGTGAGCAGCGCCTTGCGGCGTACGCCGCGCTCGTCACCGAGGTGCTCCTCGACGGCAATCCGGACCTGCTCGTCGGTGTACGTCGGCCGCCCGCCCGGAGCGACCTCGACGTCGGGCAGCGCCACCAGGGTCGCCAACAGTTGGGTGCCGAGCGCGTCGAGCATCTGGAACCGCGCGAACCGCGACAGCCCCTCCCATGCCTCCTCGACGGTCCGCGAGCCCTTGCGGACCGACCGGTCCTGGGTCGCGAGCACGTTCTTCGCGACCTCGGTCAGGGCCACGGTCAGCTCGTGCTCGGTGAATCGCATGGGACCAGCCTGCCGCACCGCCTCGGGAAACACCCGGAGGTTCCCCCGATGTCCGCGTGGATCCGGGCCGACCACGCCGCTGCGGGGCTAGGTTGAGGATCGTGGGCGTGATCGAGACCGCGGGGCTGACGAAGCAGTACCCCCGGGTCACCGCGCTCGACCGGCTCGACGTCACCATCGGCGAGGGCGTGACGGGGTTGGTGGGCGCCAACGGCGCCGGCAAGTCGACGCTGATCAAGATCCTGCTCGGCCTGATCCCGGCCACCAGCGGCAGCGCCACCGTGCTCGGCCACGACGTCGCCACCGAGGGCGGGCAGATCCGGGCGCTCGTGGGCTACATGCCCGAGCACGACTGCCTGCCGGCCGACGTCTCCGCCAGCGACCTGGTCGTGCACCTGGGCCAGATGTCCGGGCTGCCGTACGCCGCGGCCCGCGAACGGGCCTCCGACGTGCTGCGACACGTCGGCCTCGCCGAGGAGCGCTACCGCCCGATCGGCGGCTACTCCACCGGCATGAAGCAGCGCGCCAAGCTCGCGCAGGCACTGGTCCACGATCCCCGCTTGGTGCTGCTCGACGAGCCCACCAACGGCCTGGACCCGTCCTCGCGCGACGACATGCTCGCGCTGGTGCGCCGGATCGGCCGGGAGTTCGGGATCGCCGTGCTCGTCACCTCACACCTCCTCGGCGAGCTCGAGCGGGTCAGCGACCACGTCGTCGTGCTCGACGGCGGCAAGCTGCTGCGCTCCTCGGCCACCACCGAGTTCCTGCACGCCACCGGCAGCCTCCTGGTCGAGGTGCAGGGCCGCCCCGACGCCGACCGGCTGCTCGGCCAGGCCCTGGTCGACGCCGGCCTGGTCGCCCGGCCCGCGGAGGGCACGATGATCGAGGTCGAGGTCCGCGACGAGACCACCCCCGACGTCGTCCGCGACCTCACCGTCGACCTCGGGCTCGGGCTGGTGCGGATGCAGGAGCGGCACCACCGCATCGAGGACGTCTTCCGGGACGGAGGTGCCGGCGATGTCCAGCCCGTCTGAGCTGCCCGTGAACGCCGCGACCGGCACCACGCCCCCCACCGGGGTCATCCACGACCTCGGCTACCGCCCGTACGGCGGGCCACGGCTCGGCGAGGGCCCGGTCGCCTGGTCGTTCTTCAAGACCGGCCTGCGCAACACCTACGGCCTGGGCCGCTCGGCCCGCTCGAAGGTGCTGCCGATGATCCTCCTCGGGCTGATGCTGCTGCCCGCACTGATCCTGGTCGGCGTGCTGGTGCAGGCCAGGAACATCCTCGACCTCGACGAGCAGATCGTCGCGTACTCGACGTACCCGCTCACCACGCAGCTGCTGATCTCGGTGTTCGTGGCCTCCCAGGCCCCGGCGCTGATCTCCCGCGACCTGCGGTTCCGCACGATCACGCTCTACCTCGCGCGGCCGATGCGCCGGTCGGTCTACGTGCTGGTGCGGCTGGGCTCGCTGGCGGTCGCGACGTTCATCCTCATCGGCGCCCCGCTCCTGCTGATGTACGTCGGCGGCCTGCTCGCGGACCTGCCGCCCGGGCGCGAGACCGGCCGGTTCCTCGGCGCGATCGTCGGCGCCGCGCTGCTCGCGGCCTGCCTCGCCGGGCTGGCCGCGCTGGTCGCGGCCCTCACGATCCGCCGCGGGCTGGCGGTGACCGCGGTGATCGTGGTGCTGCTCGTCAGCTACACGGTCGTCTCCACGATCCAGGGCATCGCGGTCGGCGCCGACCAGGACGTGGTCGGCGAGGTCGCCGGGCTGTTCTCGCCGTACACGCTGGTCAACGGCGTGCAGGTCTTCCTCTTCAACGCCCCCGAGGCCACGCCGACACCACCGTCCGGCGACGCCATGGGGATCTTGTACGTCGTCGCCACGGCGCTGACGGTGCTGGGCTCGATCGGCGGGCTGATGCTGAGGTACCGGAAGGTCAGCCCATGAGCGAGATCCGGATCGACCACGTCTCGCGGTGGTACCGCAACGTCGTCGCGATCAACGACGTCTCGATGACGATCGGCCCCGGCGTCACCGGCCTGCTGGGCCCCAACGGGGCCGGCAAGTCCACGCTGATCGCGATGATGTCGGGCTTCCTGGCTCCCTCCACCGGCACGGTCACCCTCGACGGCGACCCGCTCTGGCGCAACGAGCAGGTCTACCGCAAGCTCGGGCTGGTGCCCGAGCGGGAGGCGCTGTTCGACTACCTCACCGGACGCCAGTTCGTCGTCGCCAACGCCGAGCTGCACGGGCTCGCGGACCCCGGGGCCGCGGCGCAGCGGGCGATCGCGCTGATCGAGATGACCGATGCCCAGGACCGCGAGATTTCGACGTACTCCAAGGGCATGCGGCAGCGGATCAAGATGGCGTCCGCGCTCGTGCACGACCCGGCGGTGCTGCTGCTCGACGAGCCGTTCAACGGCATGGACCCCCGCCAGCGGATCCACCTGATGGAGCTGCTCCGCACGATGGGTGCCGAGGGTCGCACGGTGCTGTTCAGCTCCCACATCCTCGAGGAGGTCGAGCAGGTGGCGCGCCAGATCGAGGTCGTGGTGGCCGGCCGGCACGCGGCGTCGGGCGACTTCGGCGCGATCCGGCGGCTGATGACCGACCGGCCCAACCGGTTCGTGCTGCGCACCGGCGACGACCGGCTGATGGCGTCGGTGCTGCTCGCGGACTCCTCCGTGCGCGGGGCGCGGCTGCGCTCGGAGGGCGGGATCGAGCTGGAGGCCTCCGACTTCGGGCGGTTCAGCGAGGTGCTGCCCCGGCTGGCGCGCGAGCACGGCGTACGCCTGCACGAGGTGACCCCGACCGACGAGTCCCTGGAGAGCGTCTTCTCCTACCTGGTGGCCCCGTCATGAGCCGGGCCATCTCCCCCACGATCGTCCGGCTGGGCGTGCGCAGCATCTTCGGGCGCTGGCGCGGGGCGCTGCTGTTCGTGCTCCCGGTCGTGCTCATCGGGCTGTCGGCGCTGGCGCGAGCGCTGGTCGGCCAGGACGACGTCGGCGCCCGGCACACGCTCTACGGGCTCGGCCTGGTGGTGATCGTGCCGCTGATCGCCCTGCTCGCGACCTCTGGGCTGCTGGCTCCCGAGATCGACGACGGGTCGATCGCCTACCTGTTGGCCAAGCCGATCTCGCGGCACACGATCGTGATCAGCAAGCTCGTGGTGGCGGCCGGGTGCGTGCTGGTGTTCGCCGCGGTGCCGATGTTCCTCGCCGGGCTGGTGCTGCTGACCGACACCCCGTCGTACGCCGTGGGCTTCGCGGTCGGCGCGCTGGCCGAGGGCATCGCCTACTGCGCGCTGTTCGCGCTGCTGTCGGTGATGACCCGGCACGCCGTGGTGATCGGGCTGATCTACCTGCTGATCTGGGAGGGCCTGCTGGGCGGGCTGCTCGACGGCGTGCGCTGGCTCAGCGTGACCCGCTGGTCGGCGGCCGTCGTCCAGCAGGTCGCGGACGTGTCGCTGGTCGACAAGCTCCCGCTGGCGTACGCCGTGATCGCGCTCGCCGTCGTGATCGTGGCCGGCACCTGGCAGACCGGACGCCGGCTACGCGCGTTCAACCTCACCGGCGACGAGTGAGCGCCCGGTGTCGGCGAGGGTCTCCTCGATCGGCCGGGGATCGAAGCCGAGGACCTCACGCGCCAGAGCGGTGACGAGGACCGGCACCGCGGGCGCCGGTCCGTCCATCTCCTCGGTCGGCGCGGCATCGGCCACGTCACCGAGCGCGGCCCGGAGGCTCCGGGCGATGTCGAGCCGGCTCACGGTCGCGGCGGTGAGCAGGAAGCGCTGACCCGCGGCCCCCGGCACCTGCAGCGCACGCACGTGCATGGCGGCCACGTCGCGCACGTCGACCGCCCCGGAGACCGCGCGCGGCGCGAGCGGCATCAGGCCGCGCAGCATCGCCAGCACGATGCCGGCCGACGTGCCGGCATCCGGGCCGAGCACCGGACCGAAGATCCCGGTGGGGTTGAGCACCACCAGCTCGGGCGCGCCGTGGAGGCGCACGTCGTCCCAGGCAGCCCGCTCCGCGACCGCCTTGGAGCGAATGTACGCCGGGAGGTCCGGCGTCGGGTCGGTCCAGTCGCGCTCGTCGTACCGCCGGCCGTCGACCACCGGGTAGCCGATCGCGGCGAACGACGACGTCAGCACGACCCGCTCCACGCCGGCCTCCCGCGCAGCACCCAGCACCCGCAGCGCGCCGTCGCGGGCCGGCCCGATCAGCTCGTCGGGGTCCGCCGGCTCGACCGCCGGGAACGGCGAGGCCACGTGCAGCACCGACCGGCAGCCGGCGACGGCCTCGGCCCATCCGTCGTCGCGGGTCAGGTCCGCCTCGGCGAAGGACAACCGGGCCGGGTCGGCGCCGGCGCGAGCCACCATCGCCCGCACCTCCTCGGCGCGGGCCAGGCTCCGCAGCGTGGTGCGCACGGCGTACCCGGCCGTCAGGGCGGCGGCCACGGTGTGCGCGCCGAGGTAGCCGGTGCCCCCGGTGACGAGGACGGTCGTGCGGTGGACAGGGTCAAGCGTGGTCATGTCGTCCTCTCGGGGCGGGTCAGAGCAGGTCGGCGAGCTCGGTGAGCCGCCGCACGGCACGCTCCTCGGCGGCGGGGTCGCCCGCCTCGCGTGCCGACCAGAGCGCGGCCTTCTGGGCCAGGTAGTCGCGGCGCAGCTGGAGCGCCGCGATCTCCCGGGTCACCCGCTGCACGTGGCGCTCGAAGAGCTCACGCTCCGCCGTCGCATCGTCGGCGCGGAGGTGCTCGCGGTAGCGGCGCATCTCCTCGATGCCCATGCCGGTCGCGCGCAAGCAGGACAGCGCCTCCAGGGTCTGGAGCGTCGCGGCGTCGTAGCGGCGGTGGCGACTGCTGTCGTCGCGGGGCACCCGGTCGATGAGCCCGACGCGCTCGTAGTAGCGCAGGGTCGCGTCGGTGAGGCCGGTACGCCGAGACACCTCCTGCATCGTGAACCAGGAGGTGGAGGCGGTCGCGGTGGTCATGCCACCCAGTCTGCGGAACCTGAAGCGCTTCAGGTCAAGCAGTGACCAGGCAAGCGATCAGCTGAGCACCCAGGCGAGCGTCCCGGAGACCACGAACAGCACGACGGCCAGCAGCAGCACCGGGACGAGCGGCCAGTCGGCCATGCGCCGGCGCGGCAGCGTCACCGCGCGGCCGGCCGCGAGCTCGCGGAGCGCGGCGGCGAGGTCGGCGCAGCTCGCGAAGCGCTCCGTCGGCCGGGCCGCGAGTGCCCGGGTCAGCACGTCGTCGAGCTGGCCGGGCAGACCGAGCTCCGCGGCGATCGGGGGCGGTGGGACGTCGGGACGAGCCCGGGCCGCGGCCGGCGAGTCCACGTCGTACGGAAGCCGGCCGCTGAGCAGCTGGTAGGTCACCGCCCCCATCGCGTAGACGTCGGCCCGGGCGTCGAAGCCACCGATGTTGCTCGCCTGCTCGGGCGCCATGTAGGCCGGGCTGCCGGTGACCACGGTCAGCATCGAGGCGTCGGCGAGCAGCTTGGCGCTGCCGAGGTCGGCGACCAGCACGCGCGGGGCCGGACCGCTCGCGTCGACGAGCAGGTTGCTGGGCTTCACGTCGCGGTGCACGACACCCTCGTCGTGGAGCACCTGGACCGCCTCGGCCGCCTCGACGGCGAGCGCCAGCGCGGCGCCCGGGGTGAGCGTGCCGACCCGCGACTCCAGCGTGCCGCCGTCCACCAGGTCCATCACGAAGTAGGGCCGGGCGAACCCGTCGTCGCCGTACGCCGTCCCGACGTCGTGCACGCGCACCACGGCCGGGTGGGCGATCCGGCGCAGCAGCCGCGCCTCGGCCAGGAACCGCTCGCAGACCCCGGCGTCGGCGGCCCAGTTCTCGGCCAGGACCTTGACCGCCACGGTGCTGTCGAGCTCGGGGTCGTATCCGCGCCACACCGTGGCGAACGCCCCGGTCCCGAGCCGCTCCTCGAGCAGGTAGCGTCCCAGGCGTGCCATGCAGCCAGTATCCCGGGAGGCTCGATGTCGGGCTCACCGCCTGAGGTGGATCGTGACGACGAGCTCCTCGACGCGCTCGTCGTGCGCGCCCGTCGTGGCGACGCCGCGGCGCTCGAGGACCTGCTCGCGCGCATCCGGCCGATGGTGCTGGGGCGGTGCCGCCGCTTCCTGCCCTACCCCGAGGACGCCGAGGAGGCGGCCCAGGACGCGCTCCTGACGATCGCCACCAAGCTCGACCAGTTCACGGGGCGTGGGTCGTTCCGCGGCTGGGTCGTGGTGATCACGTCCAACACCGCCCGGGGCACGTACCGGTCGTTGCGGCGCCGAGCCGGCGAGCGCTCCGCCGAGCTGCTGCCCGAGCACCCGGACCCGCGCACCACGAGTGTCATCGCCGGCACCCGCCTGGACCTGCTGGACGCCCTGGAGGAGCTCGAGGAGCGCTCGCCCAGCGTGGTCGAGCCGTTCGTGCTCCGCGACCTCGGCGGGCTGACGTACGACGAGATCGCGGCCACGACGGGTGCGCCGATGAGCGCGGTCAAGGACCGGATCCACCGGGCGCGCGCCCAGCTGCGGGCGATGCTCGGGGAGCGATGAGGCGACGGATCGGCCGGACGGCCGCGCTCCTGCTGCTGGCGACATCCGTGGTCGCCGGGGCCGCCGCTGGTCTCACGGCGAACGCCGTCTCCGGTCCGGGGCCCGACCCGGCCTCCGCTCCGGGCTCGGGCAGCCACACCCCACGGCCGACCCCGGACGGTGGACTGCTCGGCGCTGACGACCTGCTGGCGACCACCGACTTCGAGACGATCGGCTGGCCGGTGCTGTCGATCGAGGCGCTGGCGAACGGCGAGCCCCAGTTCGCCTACGCCTGTCAGCGCTCCGCCCTGAGCCACGTCGCGCTCCTGTCCGGAACGGTCAGCGTCGACTGGGACCACGCCTCGTCGCTGACCGCCGCCGAGACCGTGACCCAGGTGGAGACGCCACCCCAGGCGCGGCAGCTGTACCGGCGCATCTCGGGTTGGTACCAGGACTGCACGAGCGGCACCGGGAACCAGCAGTCGACCCTCGTCAGCTCGGTCGACACCGACGGCGGGACCGCCGAGGTGTGGCGGATCGGCCGCGCCGATGCCGAGCACGCGGCGTACGGCGTGCTGGCGCGCTCCGGTGACCGGATCGGCCTGGTCGACGTGTACGGCGACACCACCCCGGTCGACCCGGACGGGCTGCACGACCTGGCCACGCGCGTCGTCCAGCGGCTCGGCTGAAACTTCTCGCGGCTCCCAACCAACAAAACCGTGCCCCCGGTCATCACGTAGACGTCCGCATCACCATGCACGTCTTGGAGGAACCGATGAACATCCGACGCACCACCCTCGCCGCCGCTGCCGCCGCTCTGGCGCTCACCGGAGGACTTGCCACCGGGTCCGCGTCCGCCCTGCCGGCGGACCGTGCCGCCGCAGGCACTCACGACCTGCTCACCCGCGCGGCCGTCGCCCGCGCGTTCGACTCCGACCAGCCCGTCACCCGCCACACGGGCGCAGGCGGCTTCGCGCTCTCGGCCTGCACCGGCGAGACGCGGATGCGCGACGTCGTCGGTCGCCACGACCGGATCGTGCACGCCACGTTCAAGGGCCGCACCGGCGATGGGCCGTTCACCGTGTCCGAGCAGGTCGCCGGCCGGTCGTCGGTCGCCAAGGCCACCGCGAGCTACCGCCATATCGTGCGCGAGGTCAGCGCCTGCCAGGACGTGCCCGAGGGCCACTGGTACTACGGACCCGCCCACCGGTGGTCCACCGATGCCGGCACGGTCACGTGGATGCTCGCCTTCAACGGGGACGGCACCCGCGCGGGCGGGTACGCCGCCCTGGCCGCCGACACGAACGTCGGCGTCGTCGAGGTGTCCGCACCCATGGGTCCGCGGCAGCTGTCGGCGCTCGCCCGCGCGGCCGTGCTGCGAGCCGCCTGAGGATCTCGCGCGAACTCGATCCGATGCGCTGCGGTCCCGGCCACGCCTAGGGTGGTCGGGAACGCGCGCTCGACACTCGGGGGAGATCGGCATGAGGCTCAGGACCTGGCGTAGGACGACGGCGACAGCAGGGGCCGCGGCTCTGGCACTGCTCGGACCCGCCATCCCGGCCCTCGCGGGCGGGACGACACCCGCGACGTGCTTCGGACTCGCCGCCACCATCACCGCGCCCGCGGGCACGGACGAGGTCCGCGGCACCGAGGGCGACGACGTCATCGTCGTCTCGGACGTCGGCTCGGTGTGGGCCCTTGGGGGCGCGGACGCCGTCTGCGTCACGGGTTCGGCCGTCATCAATGCGGGCGAGGGCAACGACCGGGTCCAGAACACGCAGGACGACGGCGTCAGCCAGGTGGTCCTGGGCTCGGGCTCCGACCTCTTCGAAGGCTCCGACGGCAGTGAGGAGGTCTACGCCGAGCGGGCCGACGACGGGGACTCCGTCCCGGGCACCGGCACCGAGAACACCGACGTGATCCGCACCTACGGCGGGCTCGACCGGGTCATCTCCGGCACCTACAGCCAACCCAACGACGACGACATCGACCTCGGCGCCGGCAACGACCTCGTGACCGTCTTCAATC
Source organism: Nocardia sp. 149-1B (assembly GCF_057747975.1). NCBI lineage: Bacteria > Bacillati > Actinomycetota > Actinomycetes > Mycobacteriales > Nocardiaceae > Nocardia > Nocardia sp. 149-1B. The sequence continues at coordinate 123,455 of NZ_CM173233.1, read as the reverse complement.
CCCCGGGAGGCGAAGCTCACGTGTCCGGTGGGCCGGGCACCGACAGTTACACCGCCTGGATGTCGGAGGTGGAGGACATCGTCCGCATCGACCTCCCCGCCGGGACCGCGACGGCGGACGGGGTCGCGTTCAGCACCCTCGACAGCGTCGAGGACGTCGCCGTCACCAGCACCGGCACGGTCGAGGTCGAGGGGACCGAGGGCCCCAACACGATCTACGTGGCCGGTCGACGGCCGAGCGTCGACGCCGGAGGCGGCGACGACATTCTCCGGTTCAGCAGCGACCCACACCGCGCCATCGGCGGACCGGGCGTGGACACGATCGAGATGCTCGGCTACACCGGCACCGAGAACCTGTCGGTCGTCTACGACCTGGCCCGCGGGCTCTTCACCCGCAGGGGCCACACGGCACCGTTCGAGACCGAGCGGCTGGAGGTCAGGAGCACCGGCTACGCCCGCGAGCCGGTGCGGATCCTGGGGACCAGCGGTCACGACGTCATCGAGACCGGGGCGTGCGGCAGCATCGCGCGGGGCCGGGGCGGCGGCGATGTGCTGCGCTCCCGCAGCGAGCAGTGCGGCGGGTCTGCCGTCCGGCTGTACGGCGGGGCCGGCGACGACTGGCTGGTCGGCGGCCACGACCGCGACGTGCTGCTCGGTGGGTCCGGCGCCGACCGCGCTCGCGGCGGGCGCGGTGTGGACCGCTGCCGCGCCGAGGTCGAGCTCGGCTGCGAGCGCGACTGACGCGGTCGTATCCTGCGAACGAACCTGCACTCGGGAGACGGGGGACTCGATCGTGGGACGCATGACGCGGGCCGTGCTCGCGGGATTCGCCGTCGCGGCCTGGATGGTGCTCGTGGACGCCGCCTTCGACCGGGCCTGGCCGTCGGGGCCGGCCACCTTCTGGGTGATCTACGTCGGCGGCTTCGTGGTCATCTACGTCGGCGCGGAGATCATCGACTCGGCCGTGAAGCGCCGGCGCCTACGCGACGAGGAGCAGCCGGTCAGCGGGGCGTGAGGCCCAGCACGGCGTACCCGAACGCGTCGGCGACGACCCGGGTCCCGTCGACGACCACGCCGCTCACCTCCAACGGGGACGCGGTCCACCCGGCGAGGGCCGCGACCTCGACCTCGCGGGTCGAGCCTGCGGGGTTGACGACGACCAGGTGCCGCTCGCCGCGGCGGTAGACCAGCGGGTAGCCGTCGGCGAGGACCTCGGTCGGTGTGCCCGGGCGCAGCTCGGGCGCACGCCGGCGCAGCTGGATCAGCCGGCGGACCCGGTGCAGCGTCGAGTCGTCCCGGGCCCGCTGGTCGGCCACGGTCGGCCGGTGCGGGTCCGGGTCCTGCGGCAGGTAGACGTCCTCGGACCGGGCGGAGGAGAACCCGGCGTTCGGCTCGCTGTCGTCCCACTGCATCGGGGTGCGGCAGCCGGCGCGGTTGAACCCGGGGCTCCAGATGCTGCCCTCCCGGTCGGGCAGGCCCGTCAGGTAGCGCAGCCCGATCTCGTCGCCGTAGTAGATCGACGGGATCGAGCCCCAGGTCAGCAGGAACGCGAAGGCCGCGCCGAGCTGGTCGGCCGGCCGGGGCGCGGTCGCGAGCCGGGAGAAGTCGTGGTCCGCCGACGGGAGCACGACCAGCCGGTCCCCGCCTGAGCCGGCCTGGTGCTGGGACCACAGCTCCAGGAACGCGCCGAACCGGTCGGCGTCCTCCGGCGCGCTCGCGTCGAAGTAGCAGGGGCCGAGGTCGGGCAGGGTGGCCAGCGTGCCCGCGCCGCCGTTGTTGAACAGGAGGCTGTGCGCCCGCTCGATCACCAGGAAGAAGTCGGCATCGAACCCTGCCCGGACACCGAGACCGGGCCCGGCCCGGTGGTCGTTCTCGGGCAGCAGCACGGCGTCGGGGTGACGATCCGCGATGGTCGCCCGCAGCTCGGCCCACAGCGCCGCGGTCGCGGTGAAGTCGGGATCGTCCTTCACCAGCGAGTAGGCCATGTCGACCCGGAACCCCGCCACGCCCCGGTCCAGCCAGTACGACATCACCTCGACCAGGGCCGCCCGGTTGGCCCTCGGTCCTGGGGCGTCCACGTCCTGCCGCCACGGCTCGGCATCGTCGAGGCGGGCGTGACCGAAGTTGAGCGCGGGCTGCTCGTCGAAGAAGTTCTTCAGGTAGTAGCCCGGCCTCGGGCCGGGCGATGCGACGAACCCCGGCCCGGGACGGTCCGACCAGATGTAGCGGTCGTCGCCGGGGTCGGCCGCCGACGCCCGGAACCACGGGTGCTCGACCGACGTGTGGCCGGCGACCAGGTCGAGCAGCACCCGGATCCCGCGGCGCCGCGCCTCGGCGACGAACGCCACCATGTCCTCGTTGGTGCCGTACCTCGGCGCGATCGTGAGGTAGTCGGCCACGTCGTACCCCGCATCACGGAACGGCGAGGCGAAGCAAGGGTTGAACCAGATCGCGTCGACGCCGAGCCACTCGAGGTGGTCCAGGTGTGCAGCCGCACCGGCCAGGTCGCCCGCCCCGTCCCCGTCGCCGTCGGCGTACGACGGCAGGAAGATCTGGTAGATCACGCTGTCTCGCAGCCACTCTGTCCCCGCCACGAGACCCATCCTCCTCCCCGCCGCCGGACCGTATCGTGGCGGCAGAGGCCTTCACTCGGGAGAGGATCGTGGGGATGACGCGGACCACGTGGAAAGACGCGGCGCCGGTCTGGCTGTTCTCGATGCTGCTGCTGGCCCCGGTCACGGCCGCCACCGCCGCACCCGTGGCACGGGCCGAGGCCGGGCCACACACTTGGCAGGTCGGCCCCGGTCGCGCGCTCACGACCCCGAGCGCGGCGGCCGCCCTGGCCCACGACGGCGACACGGTGCTGATCGACGCCGCGACGTACGCCGGCGACGTCGCGACCTGGACCCAGGACGACCTCACCCTGCGCGCTGTCGGCGGTCGCGCGCACCTGGAGGCCGACGGGCGGAGTGCGCAGGGCAAGGCGATCTGGGTGATCGCCGGTGACCGCACCCGGGTCGACCGGATCGAGTTCAGCGGCGCCACCGTCCCGGACGCCAACGGCGCCGGCATCCGCCAGGAGGGCACCGACCTCACGGTCACCCGCAGCTGGTTCCACGACAACCAGGACGGCATCCTCACCGGCGCCGACTCCGCGAGCGACGTCGTCATCCGGAGCAGCCGCTTCTTCCGCAACGGCGCGGGCGACGGGCAGAGCCACAACCTCTACGTCGGCGCGGTGCGGTCGCTGACCGTGACCGGCAGCTACCTGGGCGACGCCGACGTCGGCCACGAGCTGAAGTCCCGGGCCGCGCGCAACACGATCGTCGGCAACCGCATCGCCGACGGCGACGCCACCGCCAGCTACTCCATCGACCTGCCCAACGGCGGGCGCTCCCTGATCGCCGGCAACCTCGTCATCCAGGGCCCGAGCTCCGAGAACTCGACCCTGGTCTCCTACGGCGCCGAAGGGCTCACGGGCTCACCGGAGCTGTGGGTCGCCAACAACACCTTCGTGAACCGGCGGACGACGGGGACGTTCGTCAGCCTCGCCGACGCGAGTCGCGCCCACCTCGTCAACAACCTCCTCGTCGGCCCGGGCAACGTCACCACCGGCGCCGACCCCGTCGGCGCCAGGGCCAATCGCCGCGTGGGGCTGGCGGGGTTCGTTCGCCCGGCGCGAGACGACTTCCGGCTGCGAGCCGGCTCCCCCGCGATCAACCGGGGCGTGCGGGTGCCGGCCCAGTGGCGGGCCCGCTGGGAGTACGTCGACCCCGCCGGCCGGGCGCGCCGCCCGGTGGTCGGCCGCATCGACCTCGGCGCCTACGAGCGACGCCGCTGACCGCCGGCGGGCTCAGCGCCGCAGGATCCCTCTCACCAGCACTGCCAACAGCCCGACCGCCAGCGCGGCCACGACGAGGAGGATCAGGAGTTCCGAGAGTCCGTACCGAGCATGCGCCCACCCTAGTGCTCGCCGGGGTCAGGACCGGTGCGGCGCCGGGAGACCCACAGGCCGCTCCGCGACCAGGGACGCCAGCAGCGCGAGCCGTTCCGCGGTGTCGGTGCCGGGCTCCGCGTGGTGGACGACCAGGGTCTGGCCGTCGGTGCCCTCGACGGCGAGCTTCGCGAGTCGCAGGTCGAGCATGCCCACCAGGGGATGGTCCAGGAGCACCGGCTTGCTGCCCACCGCCTTGACGTCGTGGCGGGCCCAGGCCTGGCGGAACTCCTCGCTCTTCAAGGACAGCTCGCCGACGAGCTCGACCACACGCGGGTCGTCGATGTCGTGGCCCACGCGTGCCCGGAAGCCCGCCACGAGCTGCGGCGCGAGCTCGGGGCATCCGGGCAGCAGCGCGCGCTCCGCTGGGTCGAGGAACAGCGAGCGCAGCCGGTTCTCCCCGACCCGGACATTGGGCTGCAGGGCCGTCGCCAGCGGGTTGGCCAGGAGAACGTCGAGATAGCGACCCTCCACGAACGCCGGCAGGCCGATGACCTGCACCAGCTGGGCGATCTCGGGCGGCACCGTCTCGCGGCGCGGGCGGCGGACTCGTGATCGCGGTCGCGGGGAGCCGAGAGTGAGCAGGTACTCCGTGGCCGTCGCGTCCAGCTGCAGCACCCGCGCGAGCGCCTCGAGCACCTGCACCGAGGGGTTGCGGTCACGGCCCTGCTCGAGGCGCAGGTAGTAGTCGGAGCTGATGCCCGCGAGCATCGCGACCTCCTCGCGGCGCAGCCCCGCGACCCGGCGTACGCCATGGACCGGCAGCCCGACGTCCTCGGGCCGCACCAGCTCGCGGCGGGCCCGGAGGTAGTCACCCAGGCGACGGTCGTCGGTCACCCGTCCCACGGTAGCCGGGTGGTCCCGGCCGTCCCTGGCCCTCTCGCTCCCAGGATGAGCGGGACCTGGGCCATCGGATCCGGCCGGGGCACCGTGGTCGGCATGACGATCAATCCCACGACCCTTCCTGGCGGCACCTACGAGCTCGGCGACCTCACCGTGACCCGCGTCGGGTACGGCGCGATGCAGCTCGCCGGCCCCCATGTCTTCGGGCCGCCGGCCGACCGCGACGCGGCCGTTGCCGTGCTGCTTGAGGCGGTCGAGCTCGGCATCACCCACATCGACACCGCCGACATCTACGGACCCCACGTCACCAACGAGATCATCCGAGAAGCGCTGCACCCTTACCCCGCCGACCTGCACATCGTGACCAAGGTCGGCTCGCGTCGCGACGCCGAGGGCGGCTGGCCGCACGCGCGCAGCCCGCGCGAGCTCCGCGAGGACGTGCACGCGAACCTCGACCGCCTCGGTCTCGACACGCTCGATGTCGTGAACTACCGCGTCGGTGGGTTCGACCGCCCCGAGCCCGGCTCGATCGCCGAGGGGTTCGAGGCCCTGGCCGAGCTGCAGCGCGACGGGCTGATCCGCCACCTCGGGCTCAGCACCGTCTCGGCCGATCAGGTCGCCGAGGCGCAGGCGATCGCCCCGGTGGTGTGCGTGCAGAACCTCTACAACCTCGCCCGCCGCGACGACGACGACCTGATCGACGCGCTTGCCGAGCAGGGCATCGCCTACGTGCCGTACTTCCCGCTGGGCGGGTTCTCCCCGCTGCAGTCCGCGGCGCTGGACGCCGTCGCGACCCGGCTCGAGTCCTCGCCGATGGCGGTCGCGCTGGCGTGGCTGCTGCGGCGCTCACCGAACATCCTGCTGATCCCCGGCACCTCCTCGCTCGCCCACCTGCGCGAGAACGTCGCCGGTGCGGGGCTCGAGCTGTCGGCCGAGGACCTCGCGGAGCTGGACGCCATCGGTCGCTGAGCCGCAGGGCCACGGGGTTTCGAGGCTCGCTGCGCTCGCACCTCAACCGCCGTGGACGTCGCTCACACGGCGGTCACACGGTGGTTGAGGTGCGAGGAGCGCCAGCGACGAGCCTCGAAACCACCGCGACGCCGGTCAGGCGCCGCTCACACGGTGGTTGAGGTGCGAGGAGCGCCAGCGACGAGCCTCGAAACCACCGCGACGCCGGTCAGGCGGCCGCGGACGCCTTGCGGGCCTGCTGGTTGAGGCGGGCCTGGGCGGCGCGGCGCACCTTGGGGCCACCGGTGCTCATCTTGTAGAGCATGGTGAGCTGCTGCGGGGCGTTCTTGACGTTGGTGGTGGCCAGCCAGCCGTTGGGCAGCGAGAGCCGGACGACCTTGTGCCAGGCCGAGTAGACCTGCTTGGGCAGCGGCGCCTCGTGGTAGTTGAGGTCGTACTTCTCGAACAGCGCCTTCACACGCGGGGCGATCTCGGCGTACCGGTTCGAGGGCAGGTCGGGGAACAGGTGGTGCTCGATCTGGTGGGAGAGGTTGCCGCTCATGAGGTGCATCGCCTTCGAGCCGGAGATGTTGGCCGAGCCGAGCATCTGGCGCACGTACCACTCGCCGCGGGACTCACCCTCGATCGAACGCTTCTCGAAGGTCTCCACGCCCTCGGGGAAGTGGCCGCACATGATCACCGAGTGGCTCCACAGGTTGCGCACGACGTTCGCGGTGAAGTTCGCCGCGAGCGTGGGCAGGAACGACCCGGTCGGGATCGACAGTGCCGGGTGCACGACGTAGTCCTTGGTGGCCTGGCGGCGGATCTTGGTCAGCACGCCCTTGACCCGACGCTTGAAGTCGGGGTCCTGGGTCTGCTTCTTCTTGATCGTGGCGCCGAGCTCGAGGTCGTACGCCGCGATGCCGTACTCGAAGAAGCAGGCGTTGATGAAGTTCCACAGGGGCTGCACGAGGAAGAACGGGTGCCAGGGCTGGTCCTCGTCGACGCGCATGATGCCGTAGCCGAGGTCGTTGTCCTTGCCGATCACGTTCGTGTAGGTGTGGTGGAGCTCGTTGTGCGAGTGCTTCCACTGCTCGGCCGGCGTCGCCATGTCCCACTCCCAGGTCGTGGAGTGGATCTTGGGGTCGCGCATCCAGTCCCACTGGCCGTGCAGGATGTTGTGCCCGATCTCCATGTTCTCGAGGATCTTCGCGACGCTGAGGCCGGCCGTGCCGAGCACCCAGGCCGGCGGGAGCGAGGAGAAGAGCAGTACGGCGCGGCTGCCGAGCTCGAGTCGCCGCTGGACGTCGATGACCGTGCGGATGTACTTCGCGTCCTTCTCGCCGCGACTGTCCAGGATGTCCTGGCGGATCGCGTCGAGCTCGACACCGAGCTGCTCGATGTCCTCGGGCGTGAGGTGGTCGATCGGGCTGACGGGCTTCTTCTGGATCGCGGTCATGGCTTCGTCTCCTGGACGTCGATGTCGTCGGGCAGCTCAGCGGGTTTCGAGGCTCCTCGCTCGTTCCTCGCTCGGAGCACCTCAACCACCGCCGTGGTCGAGGTGGCACTCGCCGGCGGCGGCGTTGATGCAGGTCTGGATGATCACGCCGTCCCCGGGGGCGGCGGTGGTGAGCTGGCCGTTGCGCAGGTCGCGCACAGAGCCCTCGCGCAGCGGCAGCACACAGCCGTAGCAGACGCCCATCCGGCAGCCGCTCGGCATCAGCACGCCGGCGGACTCGGCGGCGTCGAGGATCGGGGTCGCGCCGTCGGCCTCGACGGTGATGCCGGAGGTGAAGCCGATGGTGCCGCCCTCGCCCGGCTCGGCGACCATCGGCGCGCGGAACCGCTCCACGTTGAGCGCGAGACCGAGGGCGTCGTAGCGCTCCTGCAACGCGTCGAGCAGGCCCGCGGGCCCGCACGCGTACGCCGTCCGGTCGGCCAGGTCGGGGACCATCGTGTCGAGATCGCGTACGTCGAGCAGGCCGTGGGTGTCGGTGTGCAGCTCGACGAGCCGCAGCCAGCCGGCGGCGCCGTAGCGTCGCAGCTCCTCGCCGAAGATCACCTCGGAGCGCGACAGCGCGGAGTGCAGCAGCACGATGTCGGTGGTGGGCCGCTCGGCGCGCGAGAACAGGTTGCGCAGCATGCCGATGACCGGGGTGATGCCGGACCCGGCGGTGACCAGCAGCAGCTTGGCGGGGATCGGCTGGGTCAGCACGAACTCGCCCTCGGCCTGGCCGAGGTGGATCATCTGGCCCGGCCGGATCCGGTGGACGAGGTGGTTGGACACGACGCCGTCGGGGATCGCCTTGACGGTGATCGAGATGCAGCGGTCGGCCCGGGGGCCGTGGGTCAGGGAGTAGGTGCGCCAGAGGCGGACACCGTCGACGTCGACGCCGACGCGGAGGTACTGCCCAGGGACGTGGCCGGCCCAGTCGCGACCGGGCTTGATCACCAGGGTCGCCGAGGCCGAGGTCTCCGGTCGCACCTCGACCACCCGGCCGCGCAGGTCGGTGCCGCGCCGCAGCGGGTGGAAGTGGTCGAGCACGTCGTCGAGGTCACGGGGCGTCACGGCCGCCTGGGCGACCTGGCGCAGTGAGGTGCGCAGCGACCACCCGGACCCGGACCGGGCCGAACCTGTGGGGATGGCGATGCTCATGTATCCGAGTGTGCTGGCCCGCGTGCGTAAGATCATGACCGCTGGACGTGAAGATCTGCATCACAATTATCATCTGCGAACAGTCTGGCTCGAGCAGGAGGCGAGATGGTCCGACACACGGCCCGGCGTACGGCGGACCACGGCCTGCGGCTCGACCCCGGCGCGGTGCACGACATGCGGGCCGAGCTGCCCCGCGTGGCCGAGCACGTGGTGACCGCGATCATCGACGAGGTGCCCAGCTACACCGACGCGTTCAGCGGGCCGATGGGCGAGACGATCCGCAACGCGGTGCAGCTGGCGCTCGGCGGCTTCCTCTCGCTGGCCAGCGGCAGCCGGGGTGCGGACGTCTCGACCCCGGCGGCACCGGCCGTCGAGGGCGCCTACCAGCTGGGCCGCGGCGAGGCTCGTAGCGGCCGGTCGACCGACGCGCTGCTCGCGGCGTACCGCATCGGCGCGCGCGTCTCGTGGCGCGAGATGTCCACGGTGGCGGTGCGCAAGGGGGTTGCCGGTGAGAGCCTCGCGGGCTTCGCGGAGCTGGTCTTCGCCTACATCGACGAGCTGTCCGCCGCGAGCGTCGCGGGGCACTCCGACGAGCTCGCCACGAGCGGCCGGGTGCGTCAACGGCTGCTGGAGCGCGTGGCCCACCACCTGCTGACGGGAGCACCCGTCGACCAGGTCGTCGCCGCGGCCGAGCGGGCCGGCTGGGAGCCGCCCAGGACGCTCACCGCGGTGATCGTCCCGGAGTCGCAGGTGCGGCCGGTGATGTCGACGGTCTCGCCGGCGACCTTGCAGGTCAGCGATCCGCCGGGCCTCGACGACAGCGTGCTGCTGCTGGTGCCGGACGCGCACGGCCACCGTCGCCTGCCGCTGCTGCGCGCGCTCGCCGACCGGGGTGCGCTCGCGGGGCCCGCGCGCCCGTGGCTGGAGGTGCGCACGTCGTACGACCGCGCGCTGCGGGCCCGCTCCGCCGGCATCGAGCTGGACACCGAGGCCCACCTGGTCGGGCTGGTCCTCGACGCCGACCCCACGGCACGCGCCGACCTGCGCGACCAGCTCCTCGCGCCCCTCGCCGGCCTGCGGCCCGGCACCGCCGACAAGCTCGCCGACACGCTGCGCTCCTGGCTGCTGCACCAGGGCCGGCGCGAAGCCGTCGCCGCCGAGCTGTTCGTCCACCCTCAGACCGTGCGCTACCGCATGGGCCAGCTCCGTGAGCTGTACGGCGACCGGCTCGACGACCCCGAGGTCGTGCTCGCGCTGGTGGTCGCGCTGGGCTAGGCGGTGCCGGGCGTCAGTACGGCCAGTCGGCGGGCGGGCTGTCGACGACCTCCACCACTTCGCAGGGCCCGGCGCCGTCGGGCAGGTCGTGGATGACGTCGAGACGGTCCCGCGCGCCGACGAAGTAGACCCGGTCGTAACCGCCCTGGCAGTAGATGTCGTCGCTGACCCCGTCGTCGAGCACGTAGTAGACGTCGTTGCCCTCCTCGCCGTAGGACTCGTCGCGGCCGGGGCCGAGGTAGATCACGTCGTCGTCCTCGTCGGCGGTGAGCTGGTCGTCACCGGCACCGTCCACGAGCAGGTCGGCGCCGGGTCCGCCGTCGAGCTCGTCGTCTCCCGCCCCTCCGTCCACGTAGTCGTCGCCCTCGCTGCCGGACACGTGGTCGTCGCCGTCCTCGCCGTAGACACGATCGGCACCCGCGGCGCCCACCAGGCCGCCGACGGCCGGCTGTCCGTCAGGGGTCGTCGCGGTGAGGTTGTCGTTGCCGGGGCCGCCGTAGAGGAGGTCGTCGCCCGACGCGCCGCGGATCGTGTCCCGGCCCTCGTCTCCGTGCAGGTCGTCGGCCCCGGAGCCGCCGTACAGGTCGTCGTCCCCGTCGCCGCCGTAGACCGAGTCGTCGCCGACCAGGGCGCTGAGGAGGTCGTCGCCGCCGTCACCGTGGAGCTCGTCGTCGCCGGTGAAGCTGTCGATGCGGTCCCGGCCGGCGCCGCCCCACACCTGGTCGTCGTCGGCGCCCGAGAGGATGTGGTCAGCGCCGCCGCGGCCCTTGACCACGTCGCGGCCCGCGAGGCTGGAGATCTGGTCGGCCTTCTGGGTGCCGACGATGCGATCGCTGCCGGCGGTGCCCTTCAGCGTGGCGCCGAAGGCAGGCGTGATCGTCAGCGTGAGGCTGCCGACGAGCACGGCGAGCGCTCGTGCACGGGGGTTCTTCATCGTCATCACCGATCCGAGAGAGGGCGTCCTGTCGGGCCACTCTGCGACAGATCGCTGCCCGACACCAACGCGCGGGGGCTCACCACCGAGCGCACGCGCCACGATCCGTCCCGCCGGCGTGCCTAGAGTCGAGCCCATGCTCGAGACCCAGCGCGAGGCCGTCCCCCGCAACGACGACGGTGAGCTCGACACGGCCCTGGCGTTCCTCCGGTTCCACCGGGCGTGCGCCCTGAAGAAGATCGAGGGACTCGACGAGGAGCAGCTGCGGCGCCGGCTCGTCGTGTCCGAGACGACCCTGCTGGGCCTGGTCAAGCACCTGGCCGACGGCGAGCGGTGGTGGTTCGCCCACCACCTGGGCGGCGACCCGGCGTACGCCGACACCGACTTCTCCATGGTGGTGCCGGCCGACGTGCCGGCGGCGGCGGTGGTCGCGGACTACCGCGCCGCGATCGAGGAGGCCGACCGGCACATCGCGGCCGCCGACGGGATCGAGACGCTCACCGTGGTGCCGGTCGACGGCCACCCCAAGACGCTGCGCTGGGTGCTGGCGCACACCGCCACCGAGGTGGCGCGCCACCTCGGCCACATGGACATCCTGCGCGAGCAGATCGACGAGACCACCGGCCGCTGACCGCGGCTCAGAGGCCCTGCCAGTCCGGCTTGGAGTCCCACACCTCGCGGTAGTAGTCGCGTCGAGCCAGCTCGCCCCCCGCGGCGGCGTCGAGCAGCACGGAGGCGTGCGGGTGCAGCTGCAGCACCGACGCCGGGCAGGAAGCGGTGAGCGGTCCCTCGACCGCGGCCGCGACGGCCGCGGCCTTGCCCGCACCGGCCGCGACCATCAGCAGGTGGCGGGCGCGCAGGATCGTGCCCAGCCCCTGCGTGAGGACGTGCCGCGGCACCTCGTCGACGGAGTCGAAGAAGCGGGCGTTGTCCTCGCGGGTCTGCGCGGTCAGGGTCTTGATGCGGGTCGTGGAGGCGAGCGACGAACCGGGCTCGTTGAACGCGAGATGGCCATCGGCACCGACGCCGAGCACCTGGAGGTCCACCCCGCCCGCGGCGAGGATCGCCTCCTCGTAACGGGCGCCCGATGCCGGCAGCGCCTCCGGTGTCGGGTCCGGGCTCGCGACCCGGGTCCGGTCGATGCCGAGGGCGTCGGTGAGCTCGCGGAAGATCGTCTCGCGATAGGTCTGCGGGTGACCGGCGGGCAGACCGACGTACTCGTCGAGCAGGAACGCGCGCACCCCGGCGTACGACGGGCCGGCGCCGGCGCGGTGGCGCCGGACGAGCTCCTGGTACGCCGGCAGGGGGCTCGAGCCCGTCGCCAGCCCCAGCACGGCCTCGGGGTGGGCACGCACCAGCGCCTCGATCGCGTCGGCGGCGACCGCGCCGACCTCCTCGGCGGTCGAGAGCGGCACGACCTCCATCAGTCCTCCTCCAGGTCGGATTCCAGGTACAGGTCATCGGTGAGCCGGATCCGCTCCTCGCGCGGCGGCAGGCCCAGCAGCTCCAGCGGTGTCGTCGTGGCGGTGGCGACCGCCTCCTCGACGGTGCAGCCGGCCTGGGCGACCAGGACCCGCACGCAGTCGAGCAGCGACGCCGCCGATCCTGCCAGCGTCCCGTCGGCGAGCCGCACGGTGCCGGCGGCGACGATCACGTGCTGGTCGCCGAGGCGCGTCGGTCCGTCGGGCATCCCGAGGGCGGCGGTGGTGTCGGAGACAGACAGGAACCGGTCGGGGCCCAGGGCGCGCCACGCGGTGCGGACGAACAGTGGGTCGAGGTGGTGGCCGTCCACGATGAGGCCCGCGACGACCTGACCACCGAACGCCGTGCCCACCGGCCCGGGCTCGCGGGCCTGCATCGGTGGCATCGCGTTGCCGAGGTGGGTCAGGTAGCGGGCGCCCGCGTCCAGAGCCGCAGCCACCTCGGCGGCGCCCGCGGCGGTGTGGCCGACGGAGACGACGATCCCGCGGGCGGTCAGCCGCTCGATCACCTCGAGGGCCCCGGGCAGCTCGGGGGCGATCGTGGCGATCACGACACCGCTCTCGCGCGACCAGCCGTCGACGAGGTCGAGCGACGGTGGCCGCAGCCAGTGCCCGGGGTGGGCGCCCCTGCGCGTGGGGGCGATCATCGGGCCCTCGAAGTGCACCCCCAGCGGCTCGGCTCCCGACCAGCCCGCGGGCGGCCCGGCAGCGAGGGTCTTCAGCGCCTGGTCACGCGCGGCCGGGTCGGAGGTGATGATCGTCGGGACGAACGCCACGACGCCGTACGCCGGGAGCGCGGCGGCCACCTCCCAGAGCCGGTGCGGCTCGGCGGTCAGGTCGATGCCGGCGGCGCCGTTGACCTGGGCATCGACGAGTCCGGAGACGACGACGCTCATCAGGACCTCCCCAGCAGCGCGGCGCCGACCGCGGCGACCGGATAGTCGGCCGGCACGACGCGCAGCCGCCCCGCGAGGTCGAGCGAGGCCAGGAACGGCGAGGTGGTGGCCTGCTCGCGCAGCGCGTCGGCGACCGCGACCCGGAGCGGCTCGCCCAGCTGGGCGACGCCTCCCCCGAGCACGATCGAGCGCGCGTCGACCGAGAGGCTCAGCACCCGGATCGCGCTCGCCACACCGGCCGCGAAGCGACCACGCGCGGCGATCGCGGCGGGGTCGCCGGCGTCGGCTGCGGTGAACAGCGCCCGCGCGGGCGGTACGTCGGCCGCGGAGGGCCAGGCCGCGGCGAGGGCCGAGCCGGAGGCGATGGTCTCCAGGCAGCCGCGCTGGCCGCACTGGCACAGGGCGCCCGCCGGGTCGACCGGCACGTGCCCGATCTCGCCGGCGGCACCGTGGTCGCCACGGCGCAGCCGGCCCTCGAGCACGAGCCCGGCGGCCAGGCCGGTGCCGATGCTCAGGTAGACCAGGTCGTCCTCCCCGCTCACCGCGACCGCGCCGAGAGTGGCGGCGTTGACGTCGTTCTCGACGACCACCGGCACCCCCAGCCGCTCCCCGAGCAGGTCGCGCAGCGGCAGCCACTCCCCGTCGACCCCCAGGTTGACCGCGTGCTTGACCGCGCCCCGCCGGACGTCGACCAGGCCGGGGATGCCCACGCCCACGGTGCCGGTGAGGCCCGGGCCCATGGCGGCCCGGAGCGCCTCGACGACCTGGGCCGCCGTACGCACCACGCCCTCGGCACCCGGCTCGGTCGCCTGGCGGACCTCGGCGAGGATCGTGCCCTCGCCGTCGACCACCAGCCCGAGGGTCTTGGTCGCGCCGATGTCCAGCCCCAAGCACAGCCCGGAGTTCACCGGTCCCACCCCGCCTTCCTCAGCAGCTCGGTCACGGCGGCGACTCCCGGACGGGAGCTGCCGCGGGTACAGATCCGGGGTGCGCCCCCGGAGTACGGGCCCGGCCACCCCCACTCCACCACGACGGCGGCGCCACGCAGCTGATCGGGGCGGATCTCGGGGCGCCGGTGCGCGTCACGCACCTGCAGCACGACGGGCCGATCGGTCCCGAGCGGCTCACCCGGGCGCACGAACCGGTCGGGCTCGAGCCCCCAGGGCACCTCACCCACCGCGATGTTCGCGGTGGTCGCGACGCTGAGGATCTCGGCGCCGCGCAGGTCGGGCAGCTCGCCCTCGACGAGCAGCGCGCGCCGGGCACCGTCGAGCTGGCGGGCCTCGTCGACGGGCGTGGTGAGGCCGTGGCCGCGCGGCAGGCGCGCGATCCGGTCCACCGCCTCCACGAGCCGTTCCTCGGCCAGCCGGCCGTCGCGAACGGCCGCCACGATCGCGGCCTGGATCTCGCGCACCAGCGCCGCGTCCTTCTCGGCGCCGATGCAGAGCAGGTCGGCCCCCGCGGCCAGCGACAGCACGGCGGCCTCGGGGATGCCCCGGCCCGCGGAGGCGCCGGCCATGTCGAGCGCGTCGCTGACCAGGACCCCGTCGTACGCCAGCCGCCCACGCAGCACGTCGAGCACCGGGCGGCTCAGCGTCGCCGGCAGCTCGGGGTCGAGTGCCGGCACCACGATGTGGGAGGTCATCACCGACGCGACGCCGGCGCGGACGGCCGCCTCGAACGGCACGAGCTCGCGGGTCAGCAGCGTGTCGAGGTCGACGTCCACGGTCGGCAGCGCGAGGTGGCTGTCCTGGGCGGTGTCGCCGTGGCCCGGGAAGTGCTTGGCGCAGGCCGCGACGCCGGCACCCTGCAGCCCGGCCACCCACGCCGCGACGTGCGTCGCGACCTGACCGGCGTCCGCGCCGAAGCTGCGGGTGCCGATCACCGGGTTGTCGGGGTTGCAGTTCACGTCGGCGACCGGCCCGAGGTCGAGGTCGATGCCGGCCGCGGCGAGCTCGCTGCCGACCACGGCACCGGTCTCCCGCGTCAGCGCGAGGTCGCCGGCCGCGCCGAGCGCCCCGGGTCCCAGCACCGGGCTCGAGCCCGTCGCGTGCAGCCGGGTGACGTCGCCGCCCTCCTCGTCGACCGCCACGACGGCGTACGGCGCGGCCGCGTGGATCGCGGTGGTCAGCACGGCGAGGGCCTCGGGGCCGGCGGCGGTGTTGCTGCCGAACAGGCAGATGCCGCCCAGGCCGTCACGCAGCAGCTCCGCGACGTCCGGAGCGAGGGTCGTGCCGGGGAACCCGGGCAGCAGGACCCGCAGGGCGAGCTCCTCGAGGCTCTGCTGGTTCTCGGGGAGGGCGCTCATCCCTTCACCGCCCCGGAGGTCAGGCCCGCGACCATCCGGCCCTGGACCAGCAGGAAGAACAGCACCACGGGGATCGCGATCAGCGTGGAGCCGGCCATGATGCCGCCCCAGTCGGTGCCGCGGTTGTGGTCGGTGAACACGCTCAGCCACAGCGGCAGGGTCTTCTTGTCCTCGCGGGTCATCACGACGACCGCGAGCGTGAACTCGTTCCAGGCCTGGATGAACCCGAACACCCCGGTGGCGACCAGGCCGGGCGCGAGCAGCGGGAACGTGACCCTGAAGAACGCCTGCACCCGCGAGCACCCGTCGATCATCGCGGCCTCCTCGAGCTCGAACGGGACCCCGGCGACGAAGCCGCGCAGCGTCCAGATCGTGAACGGCAGGACGGAGGCGATGTAGACCAGGCTCAGGCCGGCCACGGTGTTGAGGAGGTTCATCCCCTCGAGCATCTTGTACTGGGAGATGAACAGGCCCTCGACCGGGATCATCTGGATCACCAGCAGCGCCACGATGAACGACTTGCGCCCGCGGAACTTGAAGCGGGACACCGCGACCGCGGCGAGGAACGCGAAGGCCAGCGCGACCGCGATCGTCAGCAGCGTCACCATCAGGCTCATCTTCAGCGCGTCGAGGAACTGACCGCCGTGGAACACCGTGCGGTAGTTGTCGAACGTGCCACCGAACGGCACCCAGGTCGGGTCGGGGTTGCGGATCTTGTTGCGCGGCAGCAGCGAGCTGTTGACCATCCAGTAGACCGGGAACACGCACATCAGGAACGCGACGATCCCGACGGTGTTCGCCGCGATCCGGAGCGGGCGGCGGGTGGGGCGCGACATCTCAGTCTTCTTCCTGGCGCAGCATCGCCCAGACGTACGGCGCCGTCAGCACCACGGTGAGCACGAGCATGAAGATCGCCACCGCGGCGGCCATGCCGAAGTCACCGCCGCCGATGCCGAGGCGGTAGATGTAGGTGCCGAGCAGGTTGGTGTCGCGGGTGCTGCCGCCCGCCTGCTGGAGGACGTAGATCTGCGTGAACACCCGCAGGTCCCAGATCACCTGGAGCAGGCCGACCACGAGCAGCACCGGGCGGATGCTCGGCAGGATCACCGCGCGCAGCCGCTGCGCGGGCCCGGCGCCGTCGATCTCGGCGGCCTCGATCATGTCCTCCGAGACCTGGGTGAGCGCGGCGTACACCGTGAACGCCACGAACGGGACGCTCATCCACACCACGATCACGGTGGCGACGAAGAAGAAGGAGATCGGGTCGAGCAACCAGGAGTGGCCCGTGTAGTCGACGCCGCCCCGGGTGAGCAGCCAGTTGATCACGCCGTACTGGGTGTCGAAGAGCCACTCCCACACGGTCAGCGTGGCGACCACCGGCATCGCCCAGGCGAGCAGCAGGCCGGTCTGCAGCAGGATCCGCACCGGCTTGGACATGTGCCGCATGAGCAGCGCGAGACCGACGCCCGCGACCAGCGTGGCGACCGCGTTGACGAGGCAGAACAGCAGTGAGCGCAGCGCGACCTTCCACAGGTACGGGTCGGTGAGCAGCTCGCGGAAGTTGGAGAGCCCGACCCACTCCGGCGGCTTGCCGAACTGCTGGGCGAGGCCGAACTTCTGGAACGCGAGGACCATCTCGCGCGCCAGCGGGTAGCCGAGGGCGACGAGGAGGGCGGCCAGGGCCGGCAGCAGCAGGCCGTACGGCAGGGGGCTGCGGCGCGCCCGCGGCGGGCGGACGGTGGTGCTCATTCGTCTCCTCCTCTCGATGGTTCGTCGGTGGTCGACGGTGTCGGGGCCACCCTGGCAGGGGCACGCCACGGCCGGGGCGGCGACGCAGAGCGCCGCCCCGGCCGGGGTGTGTGACGTGCGGTCGTGCGTCAGCCGTTGAGCTGCGGGTTCATCTGCTCGTCGGCCTTGGCCGCGAGCTCTGCCACGTCCCCGCCCTGGGCGATCGCGCTGAACAGGTCCTCCAGGACGCGGGAGCCCTCGACGGTGGCCCAGCCGGGCGCGGCCGGGGTCAGCTTGGCGTTGGAGGCGGCCGCGATCGTGGCCTGGGCGAATGCGTCGTCGCCGAGCAGCGAGGTCAGCGAGTTCTTGGCCGGGGTGAGGCCGTTCTTGGCCATGATCGTCTGGTAGTCGTCGCTGAGCATCAGCGCGACGGCCTTCTGGGCGAGGTCCTGGTTCTGCGACTTCGCGGCGATGGCGATGTCGGAGCCGCCGAGCAGCACGGGCGCGGGCTGGCCGTCGGAGCCGGGGAGCGCGAACACGCCGACCTTCTTGGCCAGGTCCGGGCAACCGGTCTTGGGGTCATTGAGCAGGCCCATGACCCAACCGGGAGCCGACATCATGCCGACCTCACCGGCGCAGAACGGCGTCTGCGGGTCGGCCTCGTTGCCGTCCTTGGCGGCACCCGAGGCGTCCTGGAACAGCTTCTGCACGGTCTGGAGTCCGGCCACGGACTCCGGGGACTCCAGGGCACCGGTCCACTGGCCGCCGTCGTCGGTCGCGAGGTCGCCGCCTGCGTCCCAGACGAACGCCACGCCGTTGCGCCAGTCCTGGCCGGGCAGCCAGAACCCGGAGAAGTTCGCCGGGGTGGGGTTGGCCTTCTTCAGCGCGATCGCGGTGTCGACGAACTCCGACATCGTGGTCGGGACCGAGAGGCCGGCCTTGTCCATCAGGTCGGTGCGGTAGAAGACGTACTTCGAGCCCGCGTAGTAGGGCACAGCGTAGGTCTTGCCGTCGACGGTCGCGCCGTCGACGAAGCCCGGCAGCAGGTCGTCGCCGCCGAGGCCGGCGAGCTGGTCGGTGAGGTCGGCGAACGCACCGGCCGAGGTGAACGTCGGGGCCTGGGTGTTGCCGATCTCGACCACGTCAGGAGTCTCGGACTCGCTCGAGAGCGCGGTGGTCAGCTTCTCCACCAGGCCGTCCCACTGCTGCTCCTCGATGGTGAGCGTGGAGCCGGGGTTCTGGTCCTCGAACGTCGTCTTGAGCCAGTCCCGCGCCTCCTGCGGGGTGTCGGTGCCGTTGAGCCAGACCCGGATGTCCGCGGTCTTCGGGGCGTCGCCCTCGCTCTTCGTGCTGCCGCCGTCGCTGTCGCTCCCACACGCGACCAGCGCGGTGAGGGCCAACGTGGCCAGGGCTGCGCCGGCCAGTGTCTTCTTGATGCGCACCGCAATGTTCCTCTCTTGCGAGTTCCCCGACCGACTACCGGGCGGAGTTACTGGCCCAGGTGCGGCGCAGTGCCGGGTCCTGGGTGTCGACAGGCCCGGTTGGCCCGTCGTACGCGATCTCGGGCGTGCTCACGACACGCCCAGCTGTCCCGAGAGGACGAGGACGGCGGCGCCCACCAGCACCACGTCGTCCCCGAGGGTGGAGGTGCGGACCGCCAGGCCCGCGGAGCTCACCGGCATCGTGCGCTCGCGGATCACCCGGTCGGCCGCCTCGCGCAGCGGCCCGTCGAGCAGCTCGGTGGGGCCGCTCAGCACGAGCTCGTGGATGTTGAGGGTGCCGACGACGGGGGCGAGGGTGGTGCCGAGCCGCTCGCCGACCTCGGTGAGCACGGCGGTCCGGTCGGCGCCGGCCTGGGCCAGGCGCTGGCGCAGGCGCGGTGCGGCCAGGATCGTCTCCAAGCAGCCGCGCCGCCCGCAGGCGCAGACGTCGCCGTCGGGGTCGACCGTCACGTGCCCGATCTCGCCCGCGGCGCCGAGGTGGCCGTGGAGCAGCGCCCCCTCGAGGACCAGCCCGGCGCCGACGCCGATGCCGACCCGCAGCACCATGAGGCCGCCGTCTCCGGTCTGCCCGAACGTGTGCTCTCCGAGCACGGCGGTGTTGGCGTCGTTCGCGACGAAGACCGGCAGGCCGAGGGCCTGGGCGAGGCTGGTCGAGAGGGGGGTGTCGGTCCAGGCCAGGTTGGGTGCGTCGATGACCGTGCCGCCGGCGTCGACGACACCGGGGCTGCCGACGCCGACGCCGAGCACCGGGCGGTCGGTCATCGCGATCAGCTCCGAGGCGAGGCGGTGCACGAGCTCGACCGCCGCATCGCCCTGGGCGCCGTCGATCGGGAGCTCGTGGCGGGCCTGCACCTGGCCGAGGAGGTTGACGACCGCGCCGCTCATCCGGTCGTCGGCGGACAGGTCGAGCGCGACGATGTGGGTGGAGTCGGCGGCCAGCCCGACCAGCGTCGGGGGCTTGCCCACGCGCGCCTCGGCCGGGGCGCCGAGCTCCTCGACGAGGCCCTCGCCCACCAGCTCGCCGACCAGGTCGGAGACCGTGACCCGGGTGAGCCCGGTGGTCCGCGCCAGGTCCGCCCGGCTGGCCGGACCCTCGCGGAACAGCTGCTGGATCAGCAGCGAACGGTGGTGCCTCCGCGCGTCCTCCTGGAGGAGCTTGCCGCGGGGCCGCAGGGGCCTCCCGACCGGGGACGTCGTCGTCATGTTTGTTAGTTCAGCGCACTTACATATTCAGCGTCAAGAGGATCCGCCCAATCGGTTGGTAACGATGCGGTCTCGGGCCCCGGTTCGGCGGCGCAACACCCGGTGAACTCCGGCGGCTGCCGTTCGGGCCGCCTCAGTCGTCGGCGAAGGCCACGACGGTGAGGACCCGGGCCGGCTCGCCGCCGGTGCGGTAGCTGTGGTCGTGCTCCGCGGAGAAGCGCAAGGCATCCCCCCGGCTCAGGTCGACCGACCAGCCGTGGGAGGCGATCGTGACCACGCCGTCGAGCACGTAGGCGTACTCCACCGACCCGCGCCCGTGGGAGACCTTGGAGCTGTGCCGGCCGGCGGGGAGCGCGGCCTCGGAGAACTCCAGGCGGCGGCGCTCGAACGACGTGAACAGCGTGCGTACGGCGACCTCGTCGAGCCGGGCCGGATCGACCCAGTCGGCCGAGATCAGCTCGGGGGCGGTCAACGGGCTGCGGGCGAGCTCCTGCAGGGTGACGCCGAGGGCATCGGACACCCGGAGCAGGACGTTCAGCGTGGGGTTGGCCAGGCCGCGCTCGAGCTGCGAGAGCAGCGCCTTGCTCGATCCGGTGGCCTCGGCGAGGTCGCGCAGGCTGAGACCGCGGGCGAGCCGCAGCCGCCGGACGTTCCCGGCGACGGCGTCACGCGCGGCGTCCTCGTCGGGACCCGGGCCGGTGGCACTCACCAGGGGCACCGGCTCGTGGCGACTGGTCATGACCCACCTCCTGTGGGGCCCGATGGTGGCACACCGAAGGGCCGCGCGGCACCGATCAGTGGTCCGACGCCGAGCCGGAGCCCGCAGCGGCGAGCGTCGCGACGACGGCCGCGGCCGGTGGGTTCACCAGGGCCCTGCCATCGGGCAGCTCGACGGTCGGGATCAGCCACGACCCGTCGTTCAGCTCGGCCAGCCGCGGCAGGTGCTCGGGCTCCTCGTCCACGTCGACGACCCGGTAGGCCACGCCGGCCCGGTCGAGCTGGCCCTTCAGGCGGGTGCAGTGACCGCACCAGGTCGCGGAGTACACGACGGGCAGGCCACTCGATGGCGGGGTCGACAGCGGAGTCGGCGGCTGGGTCGGCGGCTCGGTCGGCGGCTCGGTGGATGACATCGAGAGCTCCTCGGTGGTCGTTGACGGGCTCACGGGTTCTGTATATCGTCCGTTCCCATTCGGGAACACTCACGAAACAATACTCCGTCAAGGTGGTCCCCATGACCGACGCTCAGTTCTCCCGCCGCCGCTTGCTGCAGGTCCTCGGCCTGGCCGGGGGCATCGCGGTGATCTCCCCCGCCCTCGCCGCGTGCACTCCCGACGACAAGAAGCCCGCCGGTGGCAGCGGCGCGGCCGGGTCGCTCGACAGCCTCACGGTCGCGCTCCCGTCCTCGATCAGCTCGCTGGACGTCACCCGTGAGGCCGGGATCATCAACTACGTCGTCGCGCTGCTGTGCCTGGAGTCGCTGACGGCGGTCGGTCCCGACGGCGCCCTGGTGCCGGCGCTCGCCGCGTCGTGGAGCCAGCCCGACGACCTCACCTACGTCTACAAGCTGCGTCCGGGCGTGACGTTCTCCGACGGCAGCGCGCTGACCGCCGACGACGTGCTCGCCTCGATCGAGGCCAACACCGCGAAGGACTCGACGTCCGCTCTCGCCTACGCCTACGCCCCGGTGAAGACCGCGAAGGCCACCGCCGACGACGAGATCACGTTCACGCTCTCGGCACCGACCTCCAGCTTCGCCTGGGTGCCCAGTCCCGGCACGCTCCAGGTCAGCAGCCGCGCCTTCCTGGAGAAGAACGGCGACCAGGTCGGCACTCCCCAGGCACTGCTGCTGGGCACCGGGCCGTACGTCGTCACCGAGTTCGCCCCCGACTCCCACGTGCTGCTCGAGCGCAACGAGCACTGGTGGGGCGGCGACGTCGAGATCGCCAGCGTGCGCCTGGACTTCATCACCGACGAGAGCACCCGGCTGCTGGCGATGCGCGACGGCTCGGTCGACATGGCGCTCTCGGTGCCGCCGAACCAGATCGACGAGTGGTCCGCGATCGAGGGGGTCCACGTCGAGACCGCCACCGACAACTCGCTGGTCACCCTCGCCTTCAACACCTCGATCGCGCCGTGGTCGGACCCGAAGGTCCGCACCGCGGTCGCGCACTGCGTGGACCGGCAGGGCATCGTCGACAGCGTGCTGCGCGGCAACGCCGACGTCGCGCTCACGATCCCGACCCAGGCACAGTGGGGCGGCCTGCTCGA
Source organism: Nocardia sp. 149-1B (assembly GCF_057747975.1). Classification (NCBI taxonomy): domain Bacteria; kingdom Bacillati; phylum Actinomycetota; class Actinomycetes; order Mycobacteriales; family Nocardiaceae; genus Nocardia; species Nocardia sp. 149-1B. The sequence goes on along the minus strand of NZ_CM173233.1, from coordinate 101,420 downwards.
CCAAGCGGCCGTCGAGAAGCTCTACGCGAGCATCCCGCAGGTCGACTTCGACCTCGACGCGGCCGCCTCGCTGCTGGCCGAGTCGACGGCCCCCGACGGGTTCTCCGACACGATCACCTACCCCAACAGCGGTCCGCTGATCGGGCGCGCGCTGCTCACGCTCGCCGAGAACCTCAAGGGCCTGGGCATCGACCTGGCGGTCAAGGAGGTCACGCTCGAGCAGTGGATCGCGGACCTGGGCAAGCACCAGGCCGGCATCTCGCTGGGCTGGTACTTCCCGACCACCGGCGACCCCGCGGAGTACGTCCAGCTCCTGCTGAACGCGTCGTACGCCGCCAAGGGCGGCACCAACATCGCGGAGTACCGCAGCGACGAGGTCAGCGGCCTGCTCGACCAGGAGGTGGCCTCCACCGACCCGGCCGAGCGGGGCGACCTGCTCGGGCGCGCCCTGGTGGCGGCCGCGGCCGACGTGGCCTACCAGCCGCTGTGGTGGGGACAGACGGCCACCGCGTTCTCCGGGAGCATCGAACCGGTCGGCTTCGGGCCGTACTTCTTCATCGGTGGCGCCTGGGCGGAGAACGTGCGCTCGGCATGACCGCCACCGACCTCCACGACGCGCTCATCGAGCTCGCCTACCCGACCTCGCTCTGCCTGAGCCCCGACGGGCGGCGGCTCGCGTACGTCGGCGTCCCCGGCGACCGCGCGCTCCGGCTGCTCGACACCGAGACGAGTGCGCAGGTGGGCGCCGCCGGTGGGACGCAGGCCGAGATCAGCTCGGTCTGCTGGTCCACCGACGGCGCCAGGCTGTGGACCGTCGACCGTGACGAGCACGGCGAGCCCACGGACCTCTCGGTCCTCGACGCCGTCGGCCGGCCGCTCGCGCGGACGACGATCCCCGGCGCGATCGAGGACGTCGTCGCGACCGCACCGGACGCGGTGCTGCTGCGGGTGGCCGACCCCGGTTCCGACCGGGACGGGATGAACCTGGGCCTGCGGGTCGGGGGTGCCCCGACCGAGCCGGAGGTGCGCACCGCCGGTGCCGCGCCGCTGCGGCGGCTGGTGCGGGTCGTGCTGCGCGAGGACGCGGACGGCCCGCACCTCGACACGATGACCCTCGACCTCGGCGGCTGGACCGTGTGGGACCTGGACGTGCGTGAGGATCGGGCGGTGGTCGTCGCATCCCGCGAGGCCCGCCCCGCGGGCTACTACCGGCCCTCGCTGCTGCTGGTCGACCTCGCCGGACCGGCCGGGACGCCGCCCCGGGTCCAGCACCTGCTCGACGCGGCCGGCCAGCTCGCACACCCGCGGATCTCGCCCTCGGGCGAGCGCGCACTCGTGCTCGAGGGCCAGTCGATCGTGGCGGGCGTGGTGCAGGTCGTCGACCTCGCGACCGGCAACAGGGAGACCGTGCCCGGCGTCGACGACGTCACCGACCTGGGCTGGATCGACGAGGGGACGGCGTGGTTCGCCGGGTGGGACGACCTGGGCATCCAGGTCGGCCGGCTCTCGTTCGAGACGTCGCCACCCGCCGTCACCCGCTGGACGGACGCCGCCACGATCCACGGCACCGGGGCCCAGCCCTCGCTCGCCGTCGCGCCCGACGGGGAGACGGCGTACGCCGTCTGGGACGCCCCCGGCCACCCACCCGAGATCACCACCCTGCGCCTCGGTGCGCCCGGCACCACCACGCTCACCGCGCACAACGCCGCTGTCAGGTCGCGGGACGCGGCCGTCACCACCGAGGCACTGACCTGGCGCTCCCCCGATGGCACCGAGGTGCACGGCCTGCTGATGGCGCCGACCGACCGTCCCGGCCCGCTGCCGCTGGTGGTGCTCCTGCACGGCGGCCCCACCTGGCTGTGGTCGGCGGCGTTCGCACCCGCCGAGTCCAACCACCTCGCGCTCCCGTTGGCGGCGGCCGGCGCCGCGGTGCTGATGCCCAACCCGCGCGGCAGCAGCGGCCGCGGCCAGGGCTACGCCCGCCTGGTCAACGGCGACATGGGCGGCGGCGACCTCGCCGACGTCCTGGCGGGTGTCGCGATGCTCGGCGACCACGCCATCGCCGACCCCAGCCGGGCCGCGGTGATGGGCCTGAGCTACGGCGGCTACCTCTCCGCACTGGCGGCCGTCGCCGGCGGCGGGTTCCGGGCGGCGGTCGTGATGTCCGGGGTCACCGACTGGCTCGGCTTCGCCTCCACGAGCGTGATCGGCGGAGGCGGGTACGACGCCTGCTACCACCCGGCCGGCAACCTCAAGACCGCCGCGGGTCGGGAGTCCCTGGCCCGCCGGTCCCCCCTCTACCTCACCCACTCCGGCGCCGCTCCTACCCTGTTCCTGCACGGGGCGGAGGACCGGATCACCCCGCTGGCCCAGGCCGAGCAGCTGTTCGGGGCGCTCAGCCGGGCCGGGGTGCCGACCCAGCTCGCGACGTACCCGCGCGAGGGCCACGAGCTGGTCGAGCCCGCCCACCGGCGGGACGCGGCGGCGCGGGTCCTGCACTGGCTGCGCACGCACGGTGTGCTGGACCGGGAGGGATGAGCATGGCCGGCGCCTGGTTGCGCTTCCTGGGTGTCCGCCTGGCCGGGACCGTGGCCGTGCTGCTCGTACTGTCCTTCGGCATCTACTGCCTGCTCTACATCGCGCCCGGGTCGGTCGAGCAGACGCTGCTCGGCAACCGGCCGGCCACCGAGACGACGCGGGCCGCGGTGCGCGCGCAGTACCACCTCGACGACCCGTTGCTGGTGCAGTACGGCCGCTGGCTCGCCGACGCCGTGCAGGGCAACCTCGGCACCTCGATCCGCTCTGGTGAGCCCGTCGACACCGCGATCAGTGCCCGGGCCGGCCTCACGCTCGAGCTCGCCGGGCTCGGGACCGTGCTGGCGCTCCTGCTCGGCCTGCCGCTCGGCGTGCTCGCCGCGCTGCGTCGCGGCCGGGCCACCGACCAGGGCATCGTCACGCTCAGCGTCGCCGGGCTGAGCGCGCCGCCGTTCGCCGTCGGGCTGGTGCTGCTCACGCTGCTGGCGATCAAGCTCGACTGGTTCCCCGTGTACGGCGCGGGCAGCGGCGGGCTCGACCGGCTCTGGCACCTCACGCTGCCGGCGCTCGCCCTGGCGGTGGCAGGCGTCGGGCTCCTGGTGCGGTTCACCCGCACCGCACTGGTCCGCGAGCTCGACCAGGACTACGTGGTGTTCGCCCGCGCCCGGGGGCTGAGCCGGGCCCGTGTGCTGCGCTACGCGCTGCGGAACTGCGCCGTACCGATCCTCACCGCCACCGGGCTCGTGCTGACCTCGGCGCTGATCGGGTCGGTGCTGGTCGAGGTCGTGTTCGCGCTGCCCGGCCTCGGCTCGCTGCTCGTGGACGCGGTCTCGTTCAAGGACGTGCCGGTCGTGCAGGGCGTGGCGCTGCTGCTCACCCTGCTGATCGCGCTGGTCAACCTCGCCGTCGACGCGGCCTACACCGCCGCCGATCCCCGGGTCTCGTTGGTGCGGAGGCGCGGATGAGCCAGCCACTGCCCGCGCTGACGGGCTCCCCCGCACGACGCTCGGCCCGGCGCTGGCCCGGCCCGGTGGTCCTGCTCGCCGCGGTGATCGCCGTCCTCGCGGTCGGCTGCGCACTGCTCGGTCCGGTGCTGCTGCCCGGCGCGACCGACCAGGACCTGATGCTCGGCGTCTCCCGCCCCAGCGGTGGCCACCTGCTCGGCACCGACGACCTCGGCCGCGACGTGCTGCAGCTGCTGGTCGCGGGCGCCCGGACCGCCGTGCTCGGTGCGCTGCTGATCGCCGCGGGCTCGTTGCTGCTGGGACACCTGCTGGGGCTGCCGGCCGGCTACCGGGGCGGCTGGGTGGACCAGGTCGCGATGCGCTGGACCGACCTGATGTTCTCGCTGCCGGCCCTGCTGGTCGCGATCGTGGTGACCGGTGTCGCCGGTGGGAGCTACCTGCTCGCCGTACTCACGCTGGTGGTGCTGTTCTCGCCGGGCGACACCCGCGTGGTGCGGGCGGCGGTGCTCGAGCAGCGGCACCGCCCGTACGTCGAGGCCGCGACGCTCTCGAACCTGCCGGGCCGCACGGTCGCGCTTCGCTACATCTGGCCGAACATCGCGCCGGTGGTCCTCGGCAACGCGTTCTTGAACTTCGGCTTCGCGCTGGTCTCGCTGTCCTCGCTGTCGTTCCTCGGCCTCGGCGTCGCCCCGGGCTCGCCCGACTGGGGACGCACGCTGGCCGACAACCGCGGCCAGCTGCTCGCGAACCCGTGGGCGGCCGTGGCGCCCGGGCTCGCGATCATCCTCACCGCGGCGGCCGTCAACGTGCTCGGGGACTGGCTGCACCGCAGGCTCGACGAGCGGGGGCTGGCGCGATGAGCGCACTGGTGGACGTCCGCGACCTGTCGGTGTCGATGCCCGGACGGGTGCTGCTCTCCGGCGTCGACCTGCAGGTGCAGCCCGGCGAGTCGGTCGCGATCGTCGGTGAGTCCGGATCCGGCAAGTCGCTGACCGCACGGTCACTGCTGGACCTGCTGCCGCCGGGGCTGACGGCGCAGGGACACGTCGAGGTCGCCGGCACGGTGCTCGACGGTTCGCCCGGCCGGGCCCGGCCGCTGCGCGGTCGCTCGGTCTCGCTGCTGATGCAGGACCCGTTCACGATGCTCAACCCGTTGCGCCGCGTCGGCGCACAGCTCGCCGACGGGTTGCCCCGCGCCGTACGCCGAGACGCCCGGCGCCGCCGCGAGGAGGTCGCCCGGCGGTTGAGCGAGGTCGGTCTCGACCCGGCGGTGGCCGGGCGCTACCCGATCCAGCTCTCGGGCGGGATGCGGCAGCGCGTGGGCATCGCGGCCGCACTGGTGGGCGACCCAGAGGTGCTGGTCGCCGACGAGCCGACCACGGCCCTCGACGTCACGACCCAGCGCGAGATCCTACGGCTGGTGCGCCGGATCCAGCAGGACCGCGGGATGAGCTTCGTGCTGATCACCCACGACCTGCGGGTCGCGTTCTCGCTGTGCGACCGGGTGCTGGTGCTCTACGCCGGCCGGCTGCTCGAGACCGGCGCCGCCACTGCGGTGCGCGACGACCCGCGGCACCCGTACACCGCCGCGCTGCTCGACGCCGAGCCCCCTGTGGACGCCCGCCTGGCCTCCCTGCCCGCGCCACCGGGTTCGGTCCCCGCGCACGACACCGTCACCGGCCGCTGCCCGTTCGCCGACCGCTGCGCGCACGTGGCGCCGGTGTGCCGGGAGGGTCGGCCGCCGCTGGCGGAGGTCGCACCCGGGCATGCCAGCGCCTGCGTACGGGTGGCCGACCTGGGTCCGCTCCGGGCACCGCGCGACGGGCTCGTCTCGGGCGCCGGCGTACCGGATCCGGCGCCGGGCGCCGACCCACTGTTGCGGGTGACCGGCCTGACCAAGCGGTTCCACGGCGCACCGGCACCGGCGCTCGACGAGGTCGACCTCGTGGTCGCCGCCGGCGAGAGCGTCGGCCTGGTCGGCGAGTCGGGGTCGGGCAAGACCACGCTCGCGCGCTGCGTGGTCGGCCTCGAGACGGCCTCCGCAGGCCGCATCGAGCTCGCCGGCACGTCGTTCTCGTCCTGGGCCGAGCTCTCCTCCGGCGAGACGGCGCGGCTGCGGGGCGCGGTGCAGATGGTCTTCCAGGACCCGTACTCCAGCCTCAACCCGGTGCGCAGCGTCGGCGCCACCCTGGCCGACGCGCTGCGCGCCCTCGGCCGGCCCAGTGGCCCAGCGGAGGTCGCCGCCCTGCTCGAGCTGGTCGGGCTCACCGCCGCCCATGCCCGCCGGCGGCCCGCGGCGCTGTCGGGTGGCGAGCGGCAGCGGGTGGCGATCGCGCGGGCGCTGGCACCCCAGCCCGCTCTGCTCGTGTGCGACGAGTCGGTCTCGGCGCTCGACGTGTCGGTCCAGGCCCAGGTGCTCGACCTGCTCGGCGGGCTGGTCCGCGACCTCGGGATGGCGATGCTGTTCGTCACCCACGACCTCGCGGTCGTCCGGCAGGTCACCCAGCGGACCTACGTGCTGCGCTCGGGCCGGTGCGTCGAGTCCGGCCCCACCGGCCAGGTGCTCGACCACCCCCAGCACGACTACACCCGCGCCCTGCTCGCCGCGGTGCCCCGTGATGACCCGGGGTGGCTGGAGGAGGCTGCGGGGTTCGGCTGCTGACAGCGCTGGGGCCCGTGGGGTACGCCGTGGCTCAGGTCCGCGGGACCACCCGGCGTGACCCGGCCAGGGCCGCGACCAGGGCGAGGGCGACGCACGTGAGCAGGATCGCGACGAGCGGCAGCACCGGGACGGTCATCGCCACGTCGGGTACGTCGCGGGTCGTGGCGTACCGCACCAGGCAGCCGACGAACACCGTGATCGCCCCACCCACCAGCAGCGCGGCCGCTCCGACCAGCCCGGCCTCCCACAGCGCCATCCGGCGCAGCTGGGTGTCGGTCGCGCCGAGCAGCGCGATCGTGCGGAACTGCCGCCGCCGCTGGGACACCCCGATCAGCACGGCGTTCACGATCGCGATGCCGGCGTAGAGCCCCGAGGGGCCGAGCAGCACCCAGAGCCCGAGCTCGTTGCCCGCGCGCGTCTGGGCGTCGACCTCGTCGATCCACGCGGCTGCGGTGAGGACCCGGGCACCGGTCCCGGCGAGCAGCGCGGCGACGTCGGCCGCGCCCGGCTCCACGAACACCAGGTCGGTCGTCGCGTCGTCGAGCAGGTCCACAACGAGCACCCGCGGCACCAGGACGTCGGCGTACAGGTCGGGGGCATCACGGACCACCGCCACCACGCGCGGCCGCAGGTCGTGCCCGCCGACCCGCAGCCGCACGCGGTCACCGACGTGCTTGCCCTCGTCGAGCGCGTAGGTCTCGGTGACCGCCACCGTGTCGCCCCGAGCGAGCCCGTCGAGGTCACCGTGCACCGCGGTCAGCCCCCGGGCCGCCACGATGGCCGACAGGTCGACGACCTCCACGGGCTCGCGCTCGGCGTCCGGGCCGAGGCCGACCTCGACCGTGGTGCGTACGTCGGCCAGCCCGACCCGCGGGTCGGAGGTGAGCCGGTCGACGACCGCCTCGTCACCGCCGGTCTCCACCACGACGGGCGTCCGGAGCTGGGCCCGGTCCATCGCGGTCGTCCAGTCGGCGGTGAAGCTCAGCGCGAGGATCATCGAGCCCGCGATCGCGGAGATCGCCAGGATCGGCGCCGCGAGCGCGGCCGGCGCGCGCACCGCCGTACGCACGTGGTCGCGCGCCAGCCGGGCCGACACGTCGCGTCCGGCGAACGGGCGGGCGAGCAGGCCCGCCAGCAGCGGGAACACGATGCCGCCGAAGCAGATCAGCCCCACCACGAGCACCTCGGGCAGCAGCACGGCCATCACCAGCGCGAACAGCGGGCTGATCTGGTCGACGACCGCGAAGACCACCGCCGGGCCGGCCAGGCAGGTCGTGCCGACGAGAAGCTGCCAGAGGCTCGGGCGCCGGCGCTCGACCCCGGTCTCCCGGAGGGCGGCTGCCGGAGAGACCCTGGCGGCGCGCTTGGAGGCCCGCCAGCTGCCGAGCAGCGCGACCCCGGCGCCGCACGGGGCGGCGATCGCCCAGGCCAGCCACGGGGCCGGCAGCTGCAGGGCGACGTCGGTCACGCCCCGGGCGCGCAGCAGCGCGACGAACGCCGGCGCCAGGGCGGTCGCGACCAGGCAGCCGGCGACGCTCGCGAGCAGCGCGACGGCCGTCGACTCCCCGAGCACCATCAGCCGCACCTGCCGGGGCGTCGCGCCGACCAGCCGCAGCATCGCGAGCTCCTGCCGGCGGGCGGCCACGACGAAGCCGAACGTGCTCGCGACCACGAACATCGCCATGAACAGCGACACCGCCGACATGATCCCGATCATCGAGGCGAGGTCGGCGAGCTGGGTGCGCTCCTCCGGCGTCACCCCGGCCGCGCGGCCGGTCGTGTCGACGGCGGCGGCCGTGGTGACCGCGAGCGCGATCAGGACCACGCCACACGCCAGGGCGACGAACGCGCCGGCGTACGGCTGCCAGGAGCGCCGCACGGTCTGGGCGCTGATCCGCAGCATCATCGCTCGAGCTCGCTCATCGTCTCCGCGATCCGGGTGGCGTCCGCGCGGTCGAGGCGGCCCACGACCATGCCGTCGGCGAGGAACAGCACGCTGTGCGCGTACGACGCCGCCAGCGGGTCGTGGGTCACCATCACCACGGTCTGACCCTGCTCGTCGGCCGCCGCCCGCAGCAGCTCGAGCACCTGGCGCCCCGAGGCCCGGTCGAGCGCGCCGGTGGGCTCGTCGGCGAACAGCACCTCGGGGCGCGCGTACAGTGCCCGCGCGATCGCCACCCGCTGCTGCTGGCCGCCGGACAGCTCCGGCGGCCGGCGCCGCGCCCGGTCCTCGAGACCGACCTGCCGCAGGGCGGCCATCACCTCGCGGCGCTCGACCCGGCGGCCGGCGAGCCGCGCCGGCAGCGCGACGTTGTCGAAGGCGCTCAACGCGTCGAGCAGGTTGTAGGACTGGAACACGAACGCCATCGACGTACGCCGCAGCCGCGTCAGCGCGGTCTCCTTGAGGCGACCGAGCGGCAGACCGCCGACGGCGACCTCGCCCGCCGTCGGCCGGTCGAGGCCGGCCGCGACCTGGAGCAGCGTCGACTTCCCGGAGCCGGAGGGCCCCATCACCGCGGTGAAGCTGCCGCGGGCGAACGTGTGGGTGATGCCGCGCAGCGCGTGGACGTCGCCGGCGCGGGACCGGTAGACGCGGGTGATGCCGTCGAGCGCGACGGCGACCGGGTTGGGTGCGGTGGTCAGCGGGACGGTGGTCGTGGTCATGCCTCCAGGCAACCGCCGATCGGGGCCGGCGTCGCTGGCCCGTGCGCGACACCGCAGGTAGCGCACGCGCTACCCCGCTGGACCGCTGCCAGCCCTAGGGTCGGAGGCATGAGCCGGGTGCCCGATGCGTGGAGCGCGCTGCGGGGCAAGCCGTGGCGGTTCCTCGGGTCCGCCTGGCCGTGGCGGTCGCTGGCCTACGTGCTGACCTCGGTGCCGATGGGCCTGGCGACCCTCACCGTGCTGTTCTGCACGGTGCTCGTCGGCGCGCTGACACTGGTGATCGTCGTCGGGGTCGTGGTGCTCGCGAGCGTGCCGGTGGTGACCGGGCTGATCGGCGTGGTCGAGCGCCGGCGGCTCGCGCTGGTGCAGGGCCCGTCGGTCTCGGGGATGAGCCTGCGTGAGCGGCTCACTGCCGGGCGCCGGCTGCCGGTGTCGTGGTCCGAGGTGGGCTACGCGGTACTGCTCGGCGCGCTGCTGTGGGTGGTCGACCTGGTGGTGCTGCTGTTCTGCGTGACGGTGCCGGTCACGCTGCTGCTCGCGCCGTGGCTGACCGAGGTCGACCGGATGCAGCTGTTCGGCTGGCGAGTCGACCCGGGGCCCGAGGCGTGGGTCGCGGTGGCGATCGGGATCGTCGTGCTCGCGGTGTCGGCGTACGCCGTCTCCGTCGTGGCGGTCGCCCAGGCCGCGCTGACGCGGCTGCTGCTCGACCCCCGCGAGGCCCAGCTGGCTGCGGCGGTCACCGACCTGCGGCAGTCGCGGGTCGAGCTGGTCGACGCGTTCGAGACCGAGCGGCGCCGGATCGAGCGGGACCTGCACGACGGGGTCCAGCAGCGGCTGGTCGCGCTCACCATGACGCTGGGCCGCGCCGAGCTGGACGTGCCCGACGGGCCCGGGCTCGACCTGGTCCGGGCCGCGCACCGCCAGGCCGAGGAGGCGCTCGACGACCTGCGCGGCACCGTGCGCGGCATCCATCCGCGGGTGCTCGCCGACCACGGGCTGACCGCGGCCGTGCACGAGGTCGCCGACCGCTCGGTGGTGCCGGTGAGCGTCGACATCCGGCTCGACGGACAGCGGCTGCCTGCGCCGGTCGAGGCCGCGGCGTACTTCGTCGTCAGCGAGGCGTTGACCAACATCGCCCGCCACTCCGGGGCCCGGCGCGCCCAGGTGCACGCGTGGCGGCAGGGTGACGCGCTGGTGCTCAGCGTGGTCGACGACGGTGCGGGCGGGGCGCGGGTCGACCGGGCCGCGGGCAGCGGGCTCGCGGGCCTGGCGCTGCGGCTCGAGGCGCTGGGCGGGCAGCTGCGCGTCACGAGCCCGGCGGGCGGGCCGACCGAGGTGCGGATGGAGTGCCCGTGCGCAGTCTGAGGATCGTGCTCGCCGAGGACGCCGCGCTGCTGCGCGAGGGCCTGGTCGCGATCCTCGAGCGCGCCGGCCACGAGGTGGTCGCCGCCGTCGGCGACGCCGAGGCGCTGCTCGCGCACGTCGCCCACGCCCACCCGGACCTGGTGGTCACCGACATCCGGATGCCGCCCACCCACACCGACGAGGGCCTGCGCGCGGCGGCGCGGATCCGTGCGGAGCACCCGGGGACCGCGGTGATGGTGCTGTCGGCGTACGTCGCCGAGGCGTACGTGTCCGAGCTGCTCGACACCACCACGCCCGACGGCGGACCGGGCGGCGGGGTGGGCTACCTGCTCAAGGACCGGGTCGGGCACGTGCGGGAGTTCCTCGACAGCGTGGGCCGGGTCGCCGACGGGGAGACCGTGGTCGACCCCCAGGTCGTGCGCCAGCTCCTCGGCCGGCGCCACGACGACGGCCGGCTCGCGGCCCTGACCGAGCGCGAGCGGGAGGTGCTGGCGCTGATGGCCGAGGGCCGCACCAACGGGTCGATCGCCGCGCAGCTGGTCGTCAGCGAGGCCGCCGTACGCAAGCACGTCGGCAACATCTTCGCCAAGCTCCGGCTCGACCCCGCCTCCGACCGCCGGGTCTCCGCGGTCCTGGCCTACCTCCGGGGCTGACCTGCGTCTCAGGGGGTCAGCGACGGCTCGTCGGGTGGGGCGAGGGTGAGGATCAGGTCCTCGATCATCGGGTTGCGCTCGAGGTCGGCCTCCAGGTCGCGCAGGCGTACGGCGAGGTCGCCCTCGCGGTCGTCGCCCGTGAGGTCGACCGCGGCGACCACGAACAGCCGCTGCGGCCCGACGTACTCCACGTGCAGGTAGGTGATCCGGTCGATCTGCGGGTGCGCCAGCAGCTGCTCGATGACCTGCGAGCGCATCTCGGGGCTGAGCCCCTCACCCAGGAGGTACTCCATGTTGCGTCGCATCAGGAACACCGCCACGAACGCCAGCAGCACCCCGACCGCGATCGACCCGACCGCATCGAACACGGCGTTGCCGGTGAGCTGGTGCAGGGCGATGCCTGCCGCGGCGAAGAGGATCCCGAGCAGTGCGGCGAAGTCCTCGAAGAACACCGCACGCAGGGTGGGGTTCGAGGTGCGCGCGACGTAGCGCAACGGGCGCAGCCCGAGCCGCTCCGCGGCTCCGTGCACCTGCCGGTTCGCCTGCGCGAACGACACCCCCTCGAGCAGGAACGAGATGCCCAGCACCACGTAGTTGATCGTGTAGCTCGGCTCCACCTCCTCGGCCGTGAGCTCGGTGATGCCGTGCCAGACCGACACCACCGCGCCCGCAGAGAAGAGCCCGAACGCTGCAACGAGCGACCAGATGTACGTCGACCGCCCGTAGCCGCGCGGATGCTCGTCGTCGCGGGGGCGGCCGCCGGCACGCTCGGCGACCAGCAGGAAAACCTCGTTGCCTGTGTCGGCCCAGGAGTGCGCGGCCTCGGCCACCATCGACGCCGACCCGGTCGCCGCTGCCGCCACCGACTTCGCGATCGCGAGCAGCCCGTTGGCGCCGAGCGCGATCAGGACGGTGAGCAGGGACTCGCCGGACTGGTCGCCGCTCTGGTCGCCGCTGGGCTGCTCCGGTGAGGTGGGGGTCGCCATGCCTCAGGAGTACCCCATCGACGTACGGTCGAGCCATGCGTCCCGTGCTCCTGCTGCTCGTCCTGGGCGCCTGCCTGCTCACCGGGTGCGCGGGCGGTGACGACGACCCGGTCGCCGCCCCCGCGCGGACGACGGGCTCGCCGACGGCGGCGCCGACCGGCTACCACCGGTACGTCGCGCTGGGTGACTCCTACACCGCGGCACCGCTGGTCCCGCCGACCGACGTCACCTCGATCTGCCTGCGCTCCGGGGTCAACTACCCCGCGCTGGTGGCCCAGGCGATGCCGGGCACCGAGCTCACCGACGTCAGCTGCAGCGGCGCCCAGACCGCCAACGTCACCACCCCCCAGGCCGGCCAGGGCGGCGGCACCGTGCCCCCGCAGATCGACGCGGTCCACCGCGACACCGACCTGGTGACGATCGGGCTCGGGGGCAACGACGAGCACCTGTTCGCCGGCATCCTCGGGCAATGCATGCAGCTCGCCCAGAGCGACCCGACGGGATCACCGTGCCGTGACTCGTTCGACGCCGACGACCTCCAGGAGTCGTTGCTGCGGATCCACGGCAACGTCGCCGGGGTCGTGCGGGCCGTGCGGGAGCGGGCACCGGACGCCCGCGTGCTCGTCGTCGGCTACCCGCACATCGTCCCGGCCTCGGGCACCTGCGACCTGTTGCCGCTCGCGGCCGGTGACTACGCGTTCGCCGAGTCGGTCACCCAGGGCCTCAACGACGCCGTCCGGGCCGGCGCCCAGGACACCGGGGCCGAGTACGTCGACCTGTGGGGCCTCAGCGCGGGTCACGACATCTGCGCGGCCGATCCGTGGATCAACGGCCGGATCACCTCGGCCTCGGTCGCGCTGGCCTACCACCCGCTGGCAGCCGAGCAGCGTGCGGTCGCCGACGCGGTGCTGGCCCAGCTCAGGTAGTCAGCTCCGCCGAACGGTGCACGACCCGTCCGTCGACGACGGTCAGGGCGGAGCCCATCTCGCGCAGCGCGGCACCCAGGTCGCCGGTGTCGTCGGCGGCGAGGTCGCGCAGCAGCGGGTCCCGGTCGAGCAGCACCAGGTCACCGCGCGATCCCGGCCCCACGGTGGACTGGCCGTCGACCGACGCGGCCAGCGCCTCGCGGACGGTCAGCGCCTGCTCGGCGTGCCAAGGGTCGCGGTCGTCGGCGCTGCGGTGCACGGCCGCGGCCATCGCAAGCCAGGGATCCAACGGTGAGACAGGCGCATCCGAGCCGAGCACCAGCTCCACGCCGTCCTCGAGCATCCACCGGAACGCGAAGCAGCGCTCGGACCGCTCGCCCCAGATCCGCTCGGTGAGGTCGCGGTCGTCGAGCAGGTGCGCGGGCTGCACGCTGGCGCGGATGCCGAGCCGGGCCATCCGGCGCACGTCCTCGCGACGCGCCAGCTGGGCATGCTCGATCGAGCCGCGGGCGCCGGTGTCGGCGTACGACGACAGCGCCTCGGCCACGGCCGCGTCGCCGATCGCGTGGGTGGCGACCTCGAGACCGCCGGCATGGGCACGCGCGAGCAGGTCGCGCAGCGCGGCCCCGTCGAGGTTGGGCTGGCCGGCGGGGTACTCCAGCCGGTGGGCGTCGCCGTAGGGCTCACAGCACCAGGCGGTGCGGGTGTTCAGCGAGCCGTCGCTGATGATCTTCAGCGGTCCCATCGTGGCGCGGTCGTCGCAGCCCGGGAGCGTGTCCCCGGTGCGCAGCCCGGCGGCGATCACGTCGTCGAGGGTGTCGGCGTACGTGCCCCACCGGATCCGCAGGCGGTCGCAGCCCTGCGCCCAGCGCTCGGCCCACTCCTCGCGGCCGCCGCCGAACTCCAGGTCGACCATGCCGACCACGCCCTGCGCGGCCGCGGCGTCGAGCGTGCGCCGGTAGGCCTCCGGCGAGGTGCCGTCGTTGCCGACCAGCGTGACGAGCCGGGGGTAGGCCGCGAACCACTCGGTCTCACGGACCACGGAGTCGCGCACCGGCATCGCGAGGTGCATGAGCGCGGTGGTGTTGAGCCAGGCGTGGTGGCCGTCGCCGCTGATCAGCACCACCGGGGTGCTCCCAGAGACCGCGTCGAGCTCGGAGACCGTGACCTCGCGGTCCCACCCGGCGGAGCGGTGGCCCCAGCCGATCACGGGCAGGTCGGGGTACGCCGCGATCCGCTCCGCCACCGCCCGGGTGGCGTCCTCCGGGGAGCGCGCACCGGCCAGGTCGAGCCGCTGGGAGGCGAGCGTCCACTGCCCCAGGTGCACGTGCTGGTCCCACAGGCCCGGGATCACCCACCGGCCCTGGGCGTCGATGACCTCGGCGCCGTCCGGCCGGTCGGCGCCCGGCCCGACCGCCGTGACGGTGCCGTGCTCGACGACCACGTCCACGGGTCCGTCCGGCACCTGATCATCGATGCCGATCGGAACCAGCCGGGCGTTGCGGATCAGGATGCTCCTCACGCTCCGAACGCTAAGCCACGTTGACCCGCCCGGAACTCTCGGGCGGGTCAACGTGTCAGGCGACCTCGGGTGCGGGCTCCTCGGCCAGGGCGACGCCGGAGGGATCAGGGTTGGGGCCACCCATCGGCTGGGGTCGCAGGAAGAGCCCGCCGACGACGGCAGCGGTGAGGGCGAAGACCGCACCGGCGGCGAACGCCAGCTGGAAGCCGCCGTTGAGCGCCTGGAGGTGGGCCGCCCCGTCGGCGGACAGCGACTCGGTGCGCCAGCTCGAGAGGCTGACCAGCACCGCCAGGCCGAGCGCGCCGCCCATCATGAACGACGTGTTGACGACCCCAGAGGCCAGGCCGGACTCGTGCGGCTCCACATCGCCCATCGCGGCAAGCAGCACCGGGTTGAACGCGATGCCGGCGCCCGCGCCGAGCAGCAGCATCGAGGGCAGCACGTCGGTCACGAAGCTCCCGTCCACCGGTGCGCGGGAGAACAGACCCAGGCTCGCGGCGGCGAGCGCGAGGCCCGCCATCAGCGGGCGCCGGATGCCGAAGCGCAGCACCAGCTTGTCCGAGACCCGCAGCGAGCAGAACGCCATCACCACGCTGGTCGGCACGAACGCGAGGCCGACCTCGAGCGCGCCGTACCCCAGCACCTGCTGGAGGTAGAGCGCGGCGAGGAAGAACCACGCGAACATCGCGGCCGCCCACAGCACGCCGACGACCTGCGAGACGGTGACGTTGCGCAGCCGGAACAGCCGGAGCGGGACCAGCGGGCTGGCGGCGCGCGCCTCGCGGAGCACGAACGCCGCGAGCAGCACGACGCTGGCGCCGAGCAGCCCGAGCGTTCGGCCCGAGGTCCAGCCGGCGTCGTTGCCGCCGACGATGCCGTAGACGGTGAGCATCAGCGAGCCGGTGACCAGGACCGCCCCGGGGACGTCGAGCCCGGCGGTGCCCTCGACAGTCTCGTCGGCCGGCAGCACCCGCCTGGCCGCGATCCACACGCCCACGCCGATCGGCACGTTGACCAGGAAGATCCAGTGCCAGGAGAAGAGACCCGTCAGCACGCCGCCGAGCAGCACTCCGACCGCGCCGCCGCCGGACATCACGAACCCGAAGAAGCCCATCGCCTTCGCGCGCTCGCCCGCGTCGGTGAACAGGCCCATGATCAGCGACAGGGCGACCGCGGACACCGCGGCGCCGCCGAGGCCCTGGATGGCGCGGCCCGCGACGAGGAGCCCGGCCGAGGGTGCCAGCCCGCACGCCACCGACGCCACGGTGAACGACACCACGCCGAGGAGGAAGACGCGCTTGTTGCCCAGCAGGTCGCCGAGCCGACCGGACAGCAGCAGGAAGCCGCCGAACGTGAGCAGGTAGGCGTTGACCACCCACGCCAGCGCGCCCTGGGAGAACCCCAGGTCGGTCTGGATGGAGGGCAGCGCGACGTTCACGATGCTGGAGTCCAGCACGATCATCAGGTCGCCCAGACACAGCACGTACAGCGCGAGCCAGCGGCTCTTGAGGTCGGTCATCGAGGTCTCCTCGGTGGAAGGTGGGTCACCTTCTCCACGAACGGGGCACTACGACATCGACAGACCTCGCGAAGTCTCTCGAATCATCGGTGGTCCGCGGCCCGGTGCGCCCGACCGAACTTGCTCACACGTGGCGGCGCGACTGCACGACCCGGAAGCGGGGCGCGACGTACGCGCCGTCGGTGTAGGAGGCGTTCGCGGCCGGGTTGGCGCCGGTGCCGTGGAAGTCCGAGAACGCCGCGGACTGGTTCACGAACACCCCGCCGAGCAGGTTCTCCGAGAGGGCGACCCCGGCCTCGAGCGCGGCCTCGCGCACCTGGTCCACGACCGCCTCGGACGTGGAGTAGACCGCGGCCGTCATCGCGCCGTGCGCCAGCACCGTGTCGCGGAAGATCTCGATGGACTGCCCGGTGCCCTCGGTCTCGATCAGGTAGGCGACCGGGCCGAAGCACTCGGCCTCGTAGACGTCCACGTCGTCGGCGGTCAGCCCGACGATCGTGGGCGTGCGCACGACCGCGCCGTCGTACGCCGGGTGTTCGACCGTCCGGGACGCGACCAGCACGTGGCCGGACGCGGCCCTGTCCAGGCGCGCGAGCACGCCCTCGTTGACGATGCCCCCGAGCAGCTCGACGGCTCGCGCGTCGTCGCCGAGCAGCCGGTCGAGGGCCGCCCCGATGCCGGCGGCCACCTCGGCGGGGGTCTTCAGCCCGTCGTCGGTCGTGATCCCGGCAGCCGGCACGTAGACGTTCTGCGGCGCGGTGCACATCTGACCGGAGTAGAGCGAGAACGAGAACGCGAGGTTCTGGCACATCGCCGCGAAGTCGGAGGTGGAGTCGACCACCACCGTGTTGACCCCGGCCTTCTCGGTGAACACCACGGCCTGGCGGGCGTGGGCCTCGAGCCAGTCGCCGAACGCGTTGCCGCCGGTGAAGTCGACCAGCCGGACCTCCGGGCGCACGGCCAGCGTCGCGGCCAGGTGGTCGTCGGGGCCCTCCGCCGCCAGCGTCACCAGGCCCGGGTCGAAGCCGGCGCCGGCCAGCACCTCCCGGCACACCTGGACGGTGATCGCGAGGGGCAGCACGGCCGCAGGATGCGGCTTGACGACCACCGGGTTGCCGGTGACGAGCGAGGCGAACAGCCCGGGCCAGGAGTTCCAGGTCGGGAAGGTGTTGCACCCGATCACGAGCGCCACCCCGCGCGGCACCACGGTGAAGGTCTTCTCCATCCGCAGCGGCTCACCGCGGCCGGGCTTCTCCCAGACGGCGGTCGCGGGGACCCGGGTCATCTCGGTCCATGCGTAGGCGATCGCCTCCAGCGCCCGGTCGAGCGCGTGCGCCCCGCCGGCCTGGAAGGCCATCACGAACGCCTGCCCGCTCGTGTGCTGCACCGCGCCGGCCAGCTCGAAGATGCGCGTGTGAAGTTGGGAGAGGATCTCCAGGCACACCCCCGTTCGTCCGTCCGGGCCCGCGTCCCGCCATGCCCTCATGCCAGCACGCGCCGCCGACATCAGCGCGTCGACGTCCACAGCCCGCGGGTAGCCCACCTCGAGGTCGAAGCCGTACGGCGAGCGCTCGGTCGACACGGTGCCCTCCGCGCCCGGGGTCTCGAGCGGGAAGTCGCCGCCCAGCCAGGCCTCGAACGCCGCCTTCCCCTCGGCGGCCGCGGACTCGCCGTAGACGCGCGGAGACGGTGACTCGTCGAAGGCCGAGAAGTACTCCCGGCTCGCGCACGCGGCCACGGCGGCGTCGAGCCGCTCCCGGTGCCGCTCGAACAGGGCGCCCGACGAGGTCGGAGCGGTCGTCTCGGTCATGCGCTCTCCCGGGCGGGCTCGTGGCGGGGCATTTGTGACAGATCTCGCACACTGTGACACAGATCTGTCACAAGGCCGAGGGGCGACTACCCTCGTGGGCCATGAGGGTGCGTTGGATCGGGCTGACGCTTGCGCTCGCGCTGGTGGGCGCCGCCGCGGGCTACGGCCTGGGCACGCTCGACCAGCAGAGGCCGGCCTCGATCGCGCACGCCGAGCCGGTGCCGGCCGAGTCGCCGTCGATCCCCGTGGACCCGGCGCCGACGTTCGCGCCCGACGTGAGCTACCCGGCGTTGAGCACCGACCTCGACTACCGGGTGCGCAAGATCGGCGACCCGCCGTACTTCCAGTGGACCTACGAGGCCCCGCGGGGCTGGGCGCGCACGACGACGGACCAGCCGAACGAGTACCGGTGGCGGCCCCCGGACGAACCGACCGAGGGGGGCTACAGCCTGCGGGTCAAGCTCGTGACCGAGCGCCTGACCCCGCAGCAGATGGTCGACCAGAAGATCGCCGCGATCGAGTCGATCTACGACGTCGTCGAGGTCGTCGACCAGGACCAGGACGAGCTCTACTTCACCTACCGCGACGGCAACGACCGGCAGCGGCACAACATGTTCCGCTGGTTCACGGTGCCCGGCCAGACGGCCGCGACGTTCGAGATGAGCGTCGTCGGCCGCGGCGTCGACGTGCCCGGGCTCGAGGCCCTCATGGAGCACGTTGCGGTCAGCGTCCACAAGCTGCCCTGACGCCCGTGCGCGACACCGAGTCGTGAGGTCCGAGTAGGTTCGACGATGTGATCGAGCTCGAGGCCGGCCAGGAGATCGACCTGGCCACGGCGGACGGAACGCCCCTGACCCAGCTGCGGATGGGCGTGGGCTGGGACAAGGAACGCACCGCCGGCTTCATCGGCACCGGCGCCCCGGACATCGACCTGGACGCCTCGGCGGTGCAGTTCACGGGCGACCAGCTCTTCGATCTGGCGTTCTACAACAACCTCGCGACTCGCGACGGCTCGGTCATCCACCAAGGCGACAACTTGACCGGAAGCGGCGCGGGCGACGACGAGGCCATCACGGTCGACCTGACGAAGGTCTACGGCAAGGTCGACCAGGTCGTGTTCCTCGTCAGCAGCTACCAAGGACACTCGCTGGAGTGGGTCGCCCACGCCTACTGCCGCCTCGTGGCGGGCGATGGCGACCACGACACCGAGCTCGCCCGGTTCACGCTCACCGCCGGGGTGCCGGAGACCGGCCTGGCGATGGCGAAGATCTTCCGTTCCGGCGACGGCTGGCGGATGCGCGCGATCGGCCAGGGCATCAAGGTCACGGTCCCCACCCAGTCGGTCGACGCGCTGCGCCGGTTCCTCTAGCTAGGACCTCAGCGCCCCGAACCCGTGGGCCTCGACGGCGTCGAGCACGGCGTTGGCCGTGGCCCGGTCGGCGCTGCGCACCTGCACCCACAGCAACCGGTTGGCGGCCAGCTGCACCACGCGCTCGACGGTGATGCCACCGGGACACTTGGTGAAGAAGACCGTCCGGGTCGGCTTCCCGTCGTTGGTGTCCACCGGCTCCTGGGCCTCGCGACACTCCGGGTGCTGCGGCACGTGCTCGGGCAGCTTGTCGCCGGGCAGGATGCCGAGGAAGACGCCCTGCTCCGAGGACCCGACGTCCGTCCAGTCCGGGGAGGTGCCCACCGAGAGCGCGGGGAACTCCCCACCCCCGCCCGGCACCTTCCAGCCGCGGGGTGAGCGAGCCCGGTCCCAGTCGTCCGGCACCGTGACCGACAGCGTGCCGGTGCGGTCGGTGAGGGTCACCTGCGCGTCCCCGCGCTGCTCGACGGCGTACCCGGCGCCCATCCCGGCGGCCAGCGCCGCCACGCTGACGAGAGCGCCGAGGACCCGGCGTCCGGTGTGTCGCGGCGGCACCGGCTCGGCGAGCGGACGCGACGGCAGCAGCGGGCTCGGCCGCGCGCCGGGCTGGGTCAGGTCGGGGTCCAGGGGCAGCCAGGGGCGGGTGCGGTCCACCCCGGCGTCCGGCCCCAGTGAGTCGACCAGCGCGGCCGCGAGCGCCTCGACGTACGACGCCACGTCGGGCCAGCGGTCCTCGCGATCGACGGCCAGCCCCCGTCGCACGACCGCCTCGACGGACTTGGAGAACACCCGTTCGGGGGTCGAGAGCGGCGGCGGCTCGCCGGGCGCGGCGGCGGCGGACAGCGAGGCATGGGCGTACGGCGCCCGCCCGCTGAGCATCAGGTAGGTCAGGGCGGCCAGGGAGTACTGGTCCGCCCGCGGGTCGAGGGGCTCACCCTGTGCCTGCTCGGGGGCCACGAACGACGGCGTGCCGGCGATCATCGTCAGCCGCGAGGACATGTCGAGAGCCTTGCCCAGGCCCAGGTCGGCGACCATCGCCCGGACCTCGCTGCTGCCGGCGTCGTCGACGGTCCGGAACAGCACGTTGGCAGGCTTGACGTCGCGGTGCAGCACCCCGCGCACGTGCAGCGCCTGGAGCCCGGCGCCCACCTGGCGGACGACCTCGAGCGCCTGCCCCGGGGTGAGCCCGAGGATCTCGAGGCGGTCCGCGAGCGTGCCCTGGTCGGCGTACGACATCACCAGGTAGGGGCGGCCGTCGTCGAGCTCGCCGGCGTCGTAGACGCTGACGACGTACGGCGACTCGACCTTGCGCAGGAACCGCCCCTCCTCGAGGAAGCGCTGCCGGACCGCCTGGTCCTCGGTCCAGTTCTCCGCGAGCACCTTGACCGCGACCGGCGAGTCGAGCTGCTCGTCGTAGGCGAGCCACACCGTGGCGAAGCCACCCGACCCGATGCGCCGGCGGACGGCGTAGCGACCGAGGCGGGAGGGCATGGGCACGGGCCCATCATGCCCGAGTCGGGGTCGGACCCTGAGACCGCTCGGGGTCGGCTCAGGGACGCGGGGTGCCCCTTCCCCGATGCCGGCACCCCGCCTGCCGCACGAGGGTTGACCCATGATCACGGTCGACTCACTCACCAAGACGTACGGCGGGTTCACCGCCGTCGACGACGTCAGCTTCACCGCCCGGTCCGGGCGGGTCACCGGCTTCCTCGGCCCCAACGGCGCCGGGAAGTCCACCACGATGCGGATCATGGTCGGGCTCACGCCGGCGTCCTCCGGCACCGCGCAGGTCAGCGGCCGCCGGTACGCCGACCTGCCCAACCCCGGCCTCGAGGTCGGCGTCCTCCTCGACGCCTCCGCCCAGCACGCGGGCCGCACCGGCCGCGAGATCCTCACCATCGCCCAGCGCACCATGGGGCTCCCGCGGAGCCGGGTCGACGAGATGCTCGAGCTGGTCAGCCTCACGCCCGAGGAGGCGGGCCGCCGGGTCCGCAACTACTCCCTCGGCATGCGCCAGCGGCTCGGCATCGCCACCGCCCTGCTCGGCGACCCCGACGCACTGATCCTCGACGAGCCCGCGAACGGTCTCGACCCGGCCGGCATCCGCTGGATGCGCGACCTGCTGCGCGGCTACGCCGACCAGGGCGGCACCGTCCTGCTCTCCTCGCACCTCCTCCACGAGATCGAGGTGATCGCCGACGACCTCGTGGTGATCGGCCAGGGCCGGATCGTCGCCCAGGGCACCAAGGCCGAGCTGCTCGCGTCCGCAGGCACGCTCGTGCGCACTCCCGACGTACGACGGCTGGCGCACGCGCTGGTCGACGCGGGCATCGACTTCACCGACAGCGCCGCGAGCGGCACCCACGACGCTCTCCGCGTCGACGCCGAGGCCGGACTGGTCGGCCAGGTCGCGCTGCGAGCCGGCGTGCCGCTGGTCGAGCTGCGCCCCGCCGACGGCGCCGGCCTCGAGGAGATGTTCCTCGATCTCACCGCGGACACCCAGCGCGACGACACCTCAGAAGGAGCAGCAGCATGACCACCCTGACCCTCGAGCACGAGGACGAGCACGTCCGCACCGGACGCGCGGCCCCGGCACCGATCCCGTTGTCGCGGGTCGTCGCCGTCGAGCTGCGCAAGTCCTTCGACACCCGCTCGGGCTTCTGGCTGCTGGCGAGCATCGGGATCATGTCGGTCCTGGCCACCGGCGCCGTGATCCTGTTCGCACCCGACGACGAGCTGACCTACGAGACGTTCGCCACCGCGTTCGGCTTCCCGATGTCGGTGATCCTGCCGATGATCGCGATCTTGTCGGTCACCAGCGAGTGGAGCCAGCGCAACGGGCTGACGTCGTTCACCCTGGTGCCCCACCGCGGCCGCGTGATCGGCGCCAAGGCGCTCGTGGCGCTCGGCGTCGGCGTGGTGTCGATGGCCCTGGCCGGCGCGATCGGCGCCGCCGGCAACGTCGTCGGTACGGCGATCACCGGCACCGACACCGTCTGGAACGTATCGGTCACGGAGTTCGCCTACATCGTGCTCGCCAACATCATCGGGATGATGACCGGCTTCATGCTCGGGGTGCTGATCCGCAACTCGGCCGGGGCGATCGTCATGTACTTCGTCCTCACGATGGTGGTGCCGACCATCACCTCGCTGCTCGCAGAAGCCCAGGACTGGTTCGCCAACATCCAGGGCTGGGTCGACTTCAACTACACCCAGAGCGCCCTGTTCGACGGCTCGCTGTCCGCCCACCAGTGGGCGCAGCTCGGGGTCACCGGCCTGGCCTGGCTCCTGCTCCCGCTCGCGTTCGGCCTCTGGACCGTGCTCCGCTCCGAGGTCAAGTAACGACTCGATCACCCTTCCCCGTCGCTTGGATAGTGTTCAGGCAACGGGGAAGGGTGTCTGCGTGATGACTGAAGCACTGACGGCTGACGAGATCGACGAGCTCGCCCGAAGGGCGCAGTCCGGCGACCGCGACGCACTCGAGGCGCTGCTCGCCGCCGTGCGCCCGCGGGCGCTCAACGTCTGCCGGGGCGTGCTGCCCCACCTGGCCGATGCGGAGGACGCCTGCCAGGAGGCGTTGATCAACATCTCGAACAAGATCGGCTCCTGGGGTGGGCGCGGCCGGTTCACCACGTGGATGCACGTGGTGGCGGTCAACTCCGCCCGCTCGACGTACCGCCGCCTGAAGAACCAGGCCACGGCCACCGATCCGCTCGACCACGGACCGCTCGACAAGCCCGACCCGCGCACGACGAGCGTCATCGCGGGCACCCGTCTCGACCTGCTCGAGGCGATGGAGATCATCGAGAAGGACCACCCGCAGTTCGTCGAGCCGCTGCTGCTGCGCGACGTCTATGGCATGTCGTACGAGGAGATCGCCGAGCTCGTCGGCGCCCCGCTCGGCACGATCAAGGCCCAGATCCACCACGGCCGGCGGCTGGCGCGGCCACTGCTGCGGAGCAGCGAATGACCGAGCTGCGGAGCAGCGAATGACAGAGCGGCGCAGCGCCGAATGAGAAGCGCGGCCGCCCTCCTCGTGTGCGCCCTGCTGCTGGCGGGTTGCACCTCCGAGGAGGACCGGCCGCCCGCGCCCACCCCGCAGTCCTCACCGACGCCGACCTCGTACACACCGGCGAGCGCGGCCGCCGGCTACAGCACGCCGGTCGAGGACGGCGTCTATCCGCAGGTCGGCGACCCCGGCGTCGACGCCCTGCACTACGACCTCCAGCTCACCTGGACGCCGAGCACCCGCACGCTCGACGCGGTCGAGACGATCGAGCTGCGGTCCACCGAGGCCGCCGACCACCTGCAGCTCGACCTGGCCGCGCCCCTGACGGTGCACCGCCTCACCCTCGACGGCCGGAGGGCGAGGTTCGAGCACGACGGCAAGGACCTCGTGGTCGACGCGACCGTGCGTCCCGACCAGCACCACACGCTCCGGCTTCGCTACTCCGGCCGGCCGCGCCCGGTGCCCGCACCCGTGCAGCGCTCCGACTTCAGCACGATCGGCTGGACGGTGACCCGGGACGGCGGCAGCTGGACCATGCAGGAGCCGTACGGCGCCTTCACCTGGTACGCCGTCAACGACCAGCCCTCCGACAAGGCGCTCTACGACTTCACGCTGCGCGTCCCGGCACCGTTCGTCGGCGTCGCGAACGGTGACCTGCTCGACCGCTCGCGATCCGAGGGCGACACGGTGACCCGCTGGCGGCTCGACGAGCCTGCGTCGTCGTACCTCATCACGGTCGCGTTCGGCGACTTCACGATGACCAGCGACCGGTCGGCGTCGGGCGTGCCGATCACCTACTGGACGCCCCCCGGCCGGCCCGACCTGCTGCGGCGGGTGCGACGCACCCCGCAGGCGCTGGCCTGGGTCGAGGACAAGCTCGGTCCCTACCCGTTCGGGTCGCTCGGCATCGTGGTCGTCGACTCCGAGAGCGGCATGGAGACCCAGACCATGATCACGCTCGGCGACACCCGTGCCGCGACCTCGCCGGAGGTCCTGGTCCACGAGATCGCGCACCAGTGGTACGGCGACGAGGTCACCCCGGTCGACTGGCGCGACGTGTGGATGAACGAGGGCATGGCGACCTACCTCCAGGGCGTCTGGTCGGCCGAGCGCCACGACGAGCCGGTGTCGACGGTGATGGACGAGTGGCAGGCCCGCGAGCCCGAGATGCGGGCCGCGGCCGGGCCTCCGGCCGCCTACCACCCCGACTCGTTCGCCTCCGGCAACGTCTACTACGGGCCGGCGCTGATGTGGGACGACCTGCGGCAGCGGTTCGGGGACGGGGACTTCTGGCGACTGGTCGCCGCCTGGCCCCACGTCTACGCGGACGGCAACGCCGACTACAACCACATCACCACCTGGTGGACGGAGCAGACCGGCGACGACCTGTCCGCGTTCTTCAACGCCTGGCTGCTGGGCGAGAAGTCACCCAAGCGCTGATCTCTGCCCCGATCTCTGCCCTGGGCAGAACCCCTTGCCCCGCGGGCCCGCGGCCGCCACGGTGGTCAGCGTGAAGCTCCTCGTGCTGGGTGGGTCCGTCTTCCTCTCCCGGGCCGTCGCCGCGGAGGCCGTACGCCGCGGCCACGACGTCACGTGCGCCAACCGCGGCACCTCGGGGGCCGTGCCCGCCGGCGCCGGCCTGGTCGTGTGGGACCGGGGCGAGACACCGCCGGATGCGATCACCGGCACGGCGTACGACGCGGTGGTCGACGTGGCCCGGATGCCGTCGTGGGTCCGCAGCGCGGTGGCGTCGTTGCCCAGCGCGCACTGGGTGTTCGTCTCGACGGTCAGCGTCTATGCCGACGAGTCGACGCCCGGCGGCCGCCCCGGCACCTTGCCGTTGCACGAGCCGATCACCGACGACCGCGACCTCGCGACCGATCCCGAGGCCTACGGGCCGATGAAGGTCGCGTGCGAGCAGACGGTGCGCGACCGAGCCGCGTCGTGGACCGTGATCAGGCCGGGGCTGATCGTGGGGCCCGGCGACCCGACGGGGCGCTTCAGCTACTGGCCCGCGCGGTTGGCCTGGGGCGGCGAGGCGCTCGGCCCCGGCCGGCCCGAGGACGCGACCCAGGTCATCGACGTGCGCGACCTCGCCGCGTGGATCGTGACCGCGGCCGAGGAGCGCACCGGCGGGGACTACGACGCCGTCGGCGAGGTGCTGTCGATGCGCGAGGTGCTCGAGCAGGTTGCAGCCGGGTGCGGAGTCGAGCCCGAGCTGACCTGGGTGCCGCAGGACTTCCTGACCGAGCAGGGCGTCGAGCCGTGGACCGGACCCGAGTCGGTGCCGCTGTGGCTCCCCCGCCCGGAGTACGACGGCATGTGCGCCCACGACCCGGAGCCGTCGCTGGCCGTGGGGCTGGTGCTGCGGCCGCTCGCCGAGACCGCCCGCGACACCCTGGCGTGGCTGCGCGCCACTCCAGGAGCGACCGTGACCGGCATCAGCCGGGAGCGGGAGGCCGAGGTGCTGGCGGCCTGGCGGGCATCAGGCCGGTAGGACCGGCGTACCGAACCGCCCGGCGTACGCCACCTCGGCCAGCGGCCGCCGCACCCGCGGGATCAGGTCGCTGGTGACGGCCCGGCCCACTGCGACACCCGTGGTCACCGACCAGTGCGGTGGCACGTCGCACGCGGCGGCGAGACCCGCGTGGTCGAACGCCGCGAACTGGTGGGTCGACAGGCCCAGGGCGGCGGCCTGGACGGTGAGGTGCGCGACCGCCTGGCCGAGGTCGTAGGCCGCGTAGTCGGAGTACAGCAACGCGTCGTCCTCGGGCCCGGACGCCACCTGGTGCAGGGCGAACACCAGCACCGACGCGGCAGGCGCCCAGCGGCGCACGCTCGGCGCGAGCAGCGGCACGAAGGCCTCGTGGGCCGCGTCGCCGCGCCGGCCGACCAGGAACGCCCACGGCTGGGAGTTGCCCGCGGACGGCGCCCAGCGGGCCGCCTCGAGCAACGTCGCCAGCTCGTCGTCGCCCACCTGGTGCGCGTCGTCGTACTCCTTCACGCTCCGGCGCTCGCTCAGGAGCGGGTGGAGCGCGGGCGGCTCGAGGGGGTCCACGCAGGTCCGAGCCCGCGGACGCGGCCCCGTATTCCCGTACCCTGCGCGGGTGACCGCGCCGACGCCTGCCCGACTCTCGGCCACCGAGCTGCTCGACCTCGTGCTCGACGAGGGCTCCTGGATCTCCTGGGACACCCCGCCGGACCGCGCGGGCGTCTCGGCGGAGTACGCCGCCGTGCTGGCCGCGGCCGCCGAGAAGAGCGGCGTCGACGAGTCCGTGCTCACCGGCGAGGGCCTCATGCACGGGCGCCGGGTGGCGGTGGTGATGGGCGAGTTCGCGTTCCTCGCGGGCTCCATCGGGCGCGCGGCCGCCGACCGGCTCGTCACCTCCATCGAGCGGGCCACCCGCGAGGGCCTGCCACTGCTCGCCGGGCCGGTGAGCGGCGGCACCCGGATGCAGGAGGGCACGCCGGCGTTCGTCCAGATGGTCCGGATCACCGAGGCGGTGGCCGCGCACAAGGAGGCCGGCCTGCCGTACCTCGTCTACCTGCGGCACCCGACGACCGGCGGCGTGATGGCGTCGTGGGGGTCGCTCGGCCACGTGACGGTCGCGGAACCCGGGTCGCTGCTGGGGTTCCTGGGCCCGCGGGTCTACTCGACGCTGTACGGCAAGGAGTTCCCCGAGGGCGTGCAGACAGCGGAGAACCTCTACGCCCGCGGCATCATCGACGCCGTACTCGCCCCGCACGAGATCGCCGAGATCCTCGACCGCGCGCTGTCGATCCTGCTGGCGCCGCGGCAAGGTATCGCCGCCGTCGCCCCGCCCCCGGCCGACCACTTCTACGCCGGCTCGCCGGACGTCGACACCTGGGACGCGGTGCTGCGCTCGCGGCGCGAGGACCGCCCGGGGATCCGCCGGCTGCTGCGGTACGCCGCCACCGACGTCGTCCCCCTCAACGGCACCGGCCAGGGCGAGCGCGATCCCGGCCTGCTGGTCGGACTGGCGAGGTTCGGCCAGGCGCCGTGCGTGTTCCTCGGCCAGGACCGCCGCGGCCAGACCCGCGAGCGGCCGATGGGCCCCGAGGCGCTGCGCGAGGCCCGCCGCGGCATGCGGCTCGCCTCCGACCTCGGGCTGCCGCTGGTCACGGTCATCGACACCCAGGGTGCGGCCCTGTCGCCGGACGCCGAGAACGGCGGGCTCGCCGGTGAGATCGCCCGCTGCCTCTCCGACCTGGTGACGCTCGATGCCCCCACCCTGTGCCTGATGCTCGGCGAGGGCAACGGCGGCGGAGCGCTGGCGTTCCTGCCCGCCGACCGCGTGGTCGCGGCCCAGCACGCGTGGCTCTCACCGCTCCCGCCCGAGGGCGCGTCCGCGATCGTGCACCGCGACGTCGCGCACGCCCCGGAGATGGCTCGCGCCCAGCAGGTCCGCGCGATCGACCTGCACGCCCGCGGCATCGTCGATCTGGTCGTCGCCGAACGGCCCGACGCCGCGGACGAGCCCGAGGCGTTCTGCCAGCGGGTCGGCGCCGTCCTCGAGCACGAGCTGGCCGCCCTGCTCGCCCACGGCCCCGGCTCCCCCGCCTCCCGCGCCCGCCGCTACGCCTGACGCCGGCCGCCCGCCCGCTTGTAACGCTCCTTTATTGCCCCTACGAGCCGGCCGTCTGAGCGCGACCTGCGGGACATAAAGGAGCGTTACAAGCGTGAGGAGGGCGGCCTCCCCCGACGAGCCGCCCGTCGTCTACGCTCCGAGCACTGTGCTGCTGACGTCACCCTGATCGACCTGACCGGTCACGTGCCACGACGAGCCTCTGCGCGCTCGTCCCGTCTTGCCTGCCCCGCTCCGGGGCACCGGCCCCCTGACCTGCCGGCCTGCTGACCGCGAACACCCTCAGACAGGACAGAGACTGTGACCACCTATCTCATCACCGGCGCCACCGGTACCCTCGGCGGGCTGGCCGCGCGGGAGCTCCAGAGCATCGACCCCACAGCCGACATCACCGCGTTGGCGCGGCCCGGATCGGACACGGACCGCCTGGTCGGTGACGGCATCGCCATCCGTCGCGGCGACTTCGACGACCCGCCCAGCCTGCGCTCGGCCTGCCAGGGCATCGAGCGGGTCCTGCTGGTCTCGAGCCCCGTGCTCGACCCGGCGATCCGGGCCCGGCAACACCGCGCCCTCCTCGAGGCAGCGTCCGCAGCCGAGGTCGCCCACCTCGTCTACACCAGCTTCCTCGGCGCCGACCACGACCCCGGGCACCTGGCGACCGAACAGGCACTGGCCGAGGGCGCGACGAGCTGGGCGGCGCTCCGCAACGGCCTCTACACCGAGCCGTTCGTCCAACGCGCCTGGCAGGAGGCGGTCTCGACCGGCGTGATCCGTTCCGCCACGCGCGGACACGCCCTGCGGACGGCGTCGGTCCGCGACCTCGCGGCAGCGGCCGCCCGGGCGCTCACGGACCCGCGTCCCCGCACGACGACGAGCCTCAACGGAGCGCCGTGGACCTATGACGACCTCGCTCGCCGCATCGGCGCCCGGCTCGGCCGGCCGATCGACCACCGAGGAGTCGACGACGCCGAGCTGGGAGCGCTCGGCCCGCTGCACGCCCTGTTCCGCGCCGGGCTGTTCACCCAGTCCCCCGACGCCCTGACCGAGCTGATCGGCCGCCCGCAGCTCACCCTCACCGAGGTCCTGGAGGCCATCGCGGCCTGACCACCCCACCGCTTGTAACGCTCCTTTATTGCCCTCGCCGGGCGCCGGTCGAGCGTGGCCGCGAGGACATAAAGGAGCGTTACAAGCGTGGACGTCGGCGAAGACTAGAACGCGTTACAGTCCGGTCCATGAAGACGTACGTCGTGAGCGGGGCAGCGTCGGGCATCGGGGCGGCGACCGCGGGGATGCTGCGCGAACAGGGGCACCGGGTGATCGGGGTCGATCGGACCCCGACCGAGGGGGTCGACGTCATCGCCGACCTGTCGACGCCGGGCGGTCGCGCCGAGGCGGTGGCCGGCGTACGCGCGCTCACCGACCGGGTGCACGGCCTCGTGCCGGCGGCGGGCATCGCCGGACACACCGGCGTCCCCTCGCCGCTGGTCATCTCGGTGAACTACTTCGGCGCGATCGCGCTGGTGACCGGCCTGCACGCCGAGCTGACCGCCGGCGCGGCCCAGGGCGGCTCGGGCGTCGTGCTGCTCGCCTCCAACTCCATCACGGGCATGCCCGGTTGGAACGCCCCGGTCGCCCAGGCCTGCCTGCGTGACGACGAGGCGCTGGCGCGCGAGGAGGCCGGCAAGGTCGACTCGGTGATGGTGTACCCCTCGACCAAGGCGGCACTGGCCTGGTGGGCCCGCCGCGAGGGCGTCAAGCCGGAGTGGGCGGGAGCCGGGATCCGGCTGAACTCCGTGGCCCCCGGCGCCACCGAGACCCCGATGGTCGCGGAGATGCGCGCCGACCCGGTCTTCGGGCCGGCGATCGACTCCTACCCGACCGCGATCGGCCGCACCTGCCGACCGGAGGAGGTGGCCGCCACGATCTGCTTCCTGCTCTCCGAGGGGGCGGCGAGCATCGTCGGCGCGGTGCTGTTCATCGACGGCGGCACCGACGCGATGCTGCACCCGATCGCCCCGCAGGGGTGGGAGGTCTCCGGCATCGAGCCGTAGTGCCGCCGCACTAGGCTGCTGGACATGCGCGTCGCCCTGGTGCTCGGCTCCGGCGGGGCCCGCGGCTACGCGCACATCGGCGCGATCGACGAGCTCGAGGCACGCGGCCACGAGATCGTCGCGGTCGCCGGCTCGTCGATGGGCGCGCTCGTGGGCGGCCTGTACGCCGCCGGCGTGCTCGACCAGTTCACCGCCTGGGCGCGCACGCTGACCTCGAGCGGCGTGGTGCGGCTGCTGGACCCCAAGTGGGCCGGCGGCGGGGCGATCGGGGCCGTGCGCATCTTCGCCGAGGTCGAGCAGATCGTCGGTGACCGGCTGATCGAGGACCTGCCGATCCCGTTCACCGCCGTCGCCACCGACCTGCGCGCTCGCCGCGAGGTGTGGTTCCAGCGCGGACCGCTGGTCTCCGCGGTGCGTGCGTCGATCGCGATCCCCGGGGTCATCACCCCGGTCGTGATGAACGGCCGGCTGCTCGCCGACGGTGGCCTGATGAACCCGGTGCCGATCGAGCCCACCGCCGCGAGCGCCGCCGACCTCACCGTCGCGATCTCGCTCTCGGGCGACCGCAGCGCGCAGGAGCAGAGCTCGCCGGCCCGCGAACCCGCCGAGCCCACCTGGCGCGACGCTCTCGTGGAGCGGGTGCGGCGTACGGTCGGGCGCGAGAAGGAGCCGCCGGACCCCCTCGAGGAGCTGCGGATCTCCGACGTCGTGGGTCTGTCGATGGACGCGATGCAGGGTCTGGTCACCCGCTACCGGATGGCCGGCCTGCCGCCGGACGTGCTGGTCACCGTGCCCTCGGGCGCCGCCCGCTCGCTGGAGTTCCACCGGGCCGCGGAGATGATCGAGCTCGGCCGGACGCTGACGGCCGAGGCGCTCGACGCGGCGGGCCGCTAGCCCTCACCAGCGGTTGCGGGCCTCCTCGGCCCACCCGACCAACCCGTCCAACGGCACCCGCTCGCCGTCGTCGGTGGCCGCCCATCCCGACCAGTGCCCGAAGCACTGGTGGGTCTCGTTGGCGACCACGCCGAGGTTGGTCTTGTCGACCCGCTCGTGGAACGGCGTCACCGTGGCGTCGAGCCGCGGCCCGTGGATCCGCCAGGGCCGCATCCAGTCGGAGCGGTCGTAGTCCCAGATCAGCTCCTCGCCGATCTTGTGGGTCCGCCCCTCGACGAACAGAGCGTTCTCGGTCGAGCCGGTGCCGTCGGTCCACTTCCCGCCGAGGGTGATGCCGACCCGGTCGGAGGACCCCGCGGCCCAGTTCCACGTGATCGAGTAGGGCCACTTGCCGCGACCGTGGTCGAGGACCGCCCAGCCCTCGGTGACGTCGTACGCCGTCCCGTCGAGCGTGACCCGCCCGGTGACGGGCCGGGACACGTCCTTGACGGTGTACTGGAACCGCCGGCCGCTCCACGGCACGACGACCCCGAGGCACTCACCACCGGCACCGACGGCCAGGTCGACCTCGATGCCGGGGGCTCTGACCCGCACCGCGCCCCCGTCGAGCTCGATCCGCAGCTTGCCGGCCTCGACGAGCGCCCGGCCACCGACGCCGGCCGGCAACGAGACCCCTCGGGCCAGCGGCGGAACCTCGTCGTGCGACCACGTCCGGCCGGTCTCGCGGTCCAGCACCCACACCGAGCACACCCCGGCGTAGTCGAGCGAGGACGCCACCACCCCCAGGCACAGCTGCGGGGTCACGACGCCCCAGTACTCCCACCGCTTCGCGCGTCCCCACCTGCGCAGGTTCGCCCGGTGCAGCGGCGTGCGCGACCACCCCACCGCGTCCGGGTTCAGCCGCCCGTTCGGCAGGCACAGGTCGACGGGCTCGGTGATCTCACGCTCGGGCACGGATGAGTTCTACACGCCGATGCCGACCCGGCCCTCGCAAGCTCGGGCCGGGCGGTGCTCAGAAGAGGAGCGCGGTGGCGGGGTCCTCGAGGATCCCGGCCACGTCGGCGAGGAAGCGGGAGCCCTTCTCGCCGTCGATGTGGCGGTGGTCGAAGGACAGCGCGAGGGTCGTGACGTCGCGGGCCACGATCTCGCCGGTGGCCTCGTCGACCCACGGCTGCTTCTTGATCGCGCCGAAGCACAGGATCGCCGACTCCCCGGGGTTGATGATCGGCGTGCCCGCATCGACGCCGAACACGCCGACGTTGGTGATCGTGAACGTGCCGCCGCTCATCTCGGCCGGCTGGGTCTTGCCGGCCCGAGCGGTGTCCACGAGCTCGCCGAGGGCGCCGGCCAGCTCGACCAGCGACAGCGCGTGGGCGTCCTTGATGTTCGGCACCACCAACCCACGGGGGGTGGCAGCGGCGATGCCGAGGTGCACGTACTCCTTGTAGACGACCTCCTGCCTGGCCTCGTCCCACCAGGAGTTGATGTCCGGGGTGCGCCGCATCGCGAGCATCACCGCGCGGGCGAGCACCAGCAGCGGCGAGACCTTCACCTCGCGGAGCTCGCGGCGACCCTTGAGCCGCTCGACGAGCTCCATCGTGCGGGTCACGTCGACGGTGACCCACTCGGTGACGTGCGGCGCGGTGAAGGCGGACTGCACCATCGCGCCGGCCATCATCTTGCGCACGCCCTTGATGGGCTCGCGAGTCTCGCCGCCCTGCGGCGTCAGCGAGCTCGGCGCGTAGTTCGCGTACTGGCGCTGGCCGCCGGTGTTCACCGCAGCCTGCACGTCGTCCCGCGAGACCGTGCCGTTGGGCCCGGTCGGCGTCAGCGTCGAGATGTCGACGTCGAGGTCCTTGGCGAGCTTGCGCACCGGCGGCTTCGCCAGCGTGCGTACGGCGGCAGGCTCGGCCACCGCAGCAGACGCGGGAGCCGACGCGGGAGCAGGTGCCGGGGCGGCCGGCGCCGGCTCGTCGGCCTCGACCAGCGGCGAGGCACCGCCCTCGAAGGCGGCCTGGGCCTGCATGTGCGCGGCCATCGCACCGGAGGCGACCCGTCGGGCGCGGCGGATCGGGCCACGGTCGGCCTTGTTGCGCCCGACCAGGCTCTCCCCCTCGCCACCCCCGGACGCCGCCGGGTTGGACAGGTCGATCTCGCCGGGCCCGTCGTCGGCCGCCGGAGCGGCGGACGCCTCCGCCTCGTCGCCGATCGCGATGATCGGGGTGCCGACCGGGATCAGCTCGCCCTCGGCGACCAGGATCGCGCTGACGGTGCCGGCGTACGGCGAGGGCAGCTCGACGATCGACTTCGCGGTCTCGATCTCGACCACGATCTGGTTGATCTCCACCACGTCACCCACGGCGACGTGCCACTTCACGATCTCCGCCTCGGTCAGGCCTTCGCCGACGTCGGGCAGCTTGTACTCGGCCACGCGGGCCTCCTTCAGAACTCGAGCGAGCGGTCGACGGCGTCCAGCACCCGGTCGAGGTCGGGGAGGTAGTCCTCCTCGATCCGGGACGCCGGGTAGGGCGTGTCGAACGCGCCGACCCGCAGCACCGGTGCCTCGAGGGAGTAGAAGCACTGCTCGGTGATCCGGGCGGCGAGCTCGGCGCCCACGCCCAGGTTCACGTGCGCCTCGTGGACGGTGACGACGCGCCCGGTGCGGCGTACGGACTCATAGACCGGTGCCATGTCGAGCGGCGAGAGCGTGCGCAGGTCGATGACCTCGAGCGACTTGCCCTCGGTCGCGGCCGCCTCGGCCGCGGCCATCGCGGTCTTCACGGTCGGCCCGTAGGCGAGCACGGTGACGTCGCCGCCGCGCCGCGCGACCCGCGAGGTGAACAGCGGCTGGGGCGTGGCGCTCTCGTCGAGCTCGGCCTTGTCGGCGTGGTACTGGCGCTTGGGCTCCAGGAAGATCACCGGGTCGTCACACGCGATGGCCTGCTGGATCATCCAGTAGCCGTCGACCGGGTTGGAGCAGGCGACCACCTTGAGGCCGGGCGTGTGCGCGAACTGCGCCTCCGGGCTCTCGCTGTGGTGCTCGACCGCGCCGATGCCGCCGCCGAACGGGATCCGGATCACCATCGGCATCCGGGTCTTGCCCTGACTGCGGAACGTCATCTTCGCGACCTGGCAGACGATCTGGTCGTACGCCGGGTAGACGAACCCGTCGAACTGGATCTCGACCACCGGGCGGTAGCCGCGCAGCGCGAGCCCCACGGCGGTGCCGACGATGCCGGACTCGGCCAGCGGCGAGTCGATGACCCGGTCCTCACCGAAGTCCTTCTGCAGCCCGTCGGTGATCCGGAAGACGCCGCCCAGCTTGCCGACGTCCTCGCCCATGAGCAGGACTTTGGGGTCGTCCTCCATCGCCTTGCGCAGCCCCATGTTGAGGCCCTTGGCGAGGGTGATCTTCTGGGTCTTCTCGCTCATCAGTGCGCCCCCTCGAACGACTCCAGGTAGGCCGCGAACGTCTCCCGCTGGGCCTCGAGCTCCTCGGTGATCTCGGTGTAGACGTGGTCGAAGATGCTCAGCGGTGCCGGGTCGGGCAGCGCCTTGCAGCCCTCGCGGAGCCGCACACCGAGGTCGGCGGCCTCCTGCTGGACGTCGGCGAAGAAGTCGTCGCCCGCGACGCCGTTGCGCCGCAGGTAGGCCTCCACCCGCGCGATCGGGTCCTTGAGCTTCCAGCGTTCGAGGTCGTCGGAGAGCCGGTAGCGGGTCGGGTCGTCGGTGGTGGTGTGCGCACCCATCCGGTAGGTGTAGGCCTCGACGAACGTCGGGCCCTGCCCGTCGCGAGCCCGGTTGAGCGCGGCCTGGGTGACGGCGTACGTCGCGAGCACGTCGTTGCCGTCGACGCGGACGCCGGGGAAACCGAAGCCCAGAGCCCGCTGGTAGAGCGGGATCCGGCTCTGGCGCTCGAACGGCTCGGAGATCGCCCACTGGTTGTTCTGGCAGAAGAACACCACGGGGGCGTTGTAGGACGCCGCGAACACGAACGCCTCGTTGACGTCGCCCTGCGAGGACGCGCCGTCGCCGAAGTGGGCGACGACCGCGGCGTCGCGGTCGGGGTCACCGGTGCCGACGACCCCGTCGCGCTGCATGCCCATGGCGTAGCCGGTGGCGTGCAGGGTCTGCGCGCCGATCACGATCGTGTAGAGACCGAAGTTGTTCTCCTTCGGGTCCCACGAGCCCTGGTCGACCCCGCGGAACAGGCCGAGCAGGTCGAGCGGGTCGACTCCGCGACACCAGGCGACGCCGTGCTCGCGGTAGGTCGGGAAGACGAAGTCCTGGGGGCGCAGCGCGCGGCCGGCGCCGATCTGCGCGGCCTCCTGGCCGAGCAGCTGGGCCCAGATGCCGAGCTCGCCGTGCCGCTGGAGCGCGGTCGCCTCGGTGTCGATGCGGCGGGTGAGCACCATGTCGCGGTAGAAGCCGAGGATGGCGTCGTCACCCAGGTCGAAGGTGAAGTCAGGGTGCTCGACCCGCTCGCCCTCGGGGGTGAGCAGCTGGACGAGCTCGGGTCCGCCGTCGAGGTGCGAGGGCCCGAAGACCTCGGCGAGATCGGGGCCGAAGCCGGGCGTGCTGCCAGGGTTGGCCCCTGATGCCTGCTGGGTCACGTGCGCTCCTTCGAGTCGTCGGCGGTACGGGGTCTCCGCGTGCCGAGGCCGGTCGCTGATGGTGGCTGGCGGTTCGCTCCGGACGCGGGGCGCGGGGGTGGTGCGCCCTGTGACCCGGAACACAATCGTGCCTGCCCAACCTACCCGTGCCATTGTCGGCGCCGCCAATCCCTCCGGGGTGGTTCAGTGCACCTCGCCGAGGTCCTCGTGCTCGCGGTGCGTCACCGGCTCGACCTGGAACGTCGAGTGCCGCAGGTCGAAGTGCTCGGCGCTGCACTCGCAGAGCCGGTCGAGCACCCCGCCGACCCCGAGCTCGGCGAGGACCTCCTGGGTGACGGTCACGTGGGCCGAGAGGCTGGGCATCCCGCTGGTGATCGTCCAGGCGTGGAGGTCGTGCACGTCGACCACCCCGGGCATCTCGAGCAGGTGGCGGCGTACGTCGTCGAGGTCCAGGCCCGGGGGAGCGACCTCGAGCAGGATCGAGGCCGACTCCCGCAGCAGCACCAGGGAGCGCGGCAGGATCAGCACGGCGATCACCAACGAGGCGATCGCGTCGGCCCGGTCGAAGCCCCAGATCCAGATGACCGCGCCGGCGAGCACCGCCAGGATCGAGCCGACCAGGTCGGCGAACACCTCGTTGAGGGCCCCGCGGAGGTTGAGCGACCCGGTGTCGGAGCGGTTGAGGATCGCCAACGATGCGGCGTTCGCGACCAGGCCGACCAACGCGAACCCGACCATCGGTCCGGCGTCGACCGACTCCGGTTCGGCGAGCCGGGAGATGCCGGCCCAGGCCAGGTAGCCGCAGACGACCAGCAGCACCAGCGCGTTGACCAGCGCGGCCAGGATCTCGGCCCGGTGCAGGCCGAACGTCGACCGCGGCCCGCCGCCACGGGAGGCGACGTACGACGCCCCCAGCGCCAGCACGACGGAGGCGGCGTCGGTGGCCATGTGGCCGGCGTCGGCGAACAGCGCGAGCGAGCCGGTGAGCAGCGCACCGGCCACCTCGACCGCCATCACGACGAACGTGACCGCGAGCACGATGCGCAGTCGGCCGCGGTCCTCCGCGCGTCCCGCTGCGTGGTCGTGGTCGTGCCCCATGGCCCCATTGTGTCAACTGCGCAGGTTTCGCTGCGAGGCGCCGATCCTCGGGTCATCCTGTCGGCTCACGACAGGGCGCGGACGTCTGGTGGGGGCACATGGGTCGGGGGATGCGGGCAGCGTGGGCTGCCCTCGTGGTGGCGCTGGCGGCGGGCACGCTGGTGACCGGGACGCAGGCCGCCGACGCGAACGGCGCACGCCTGCGAGGACCTGTCCAACGGATCGCGCCCGTCCTCCACACCGAGGACTTCGCCGACCCGTCGGTGGTCTCGATCGCCGGCGGCTACCTGGCGATCTCCACCGGCTGGCGCGCACCACGGGCCCTGGCCCGGACACCGCGCGGACCGTGGCGGCCGATCAGCGCGGCGCTGCCCGTGCTCCCCCGCTGGGTGCGCTCCCCCTCGATCTGGGCCTCCGACCTGGTCCACGGCCCCCGGGGCTGGCTGCTGTACTACTCGGCCGTCGCGCACGGGCAGAGCCGTCGCTGCATCGGGGTCGCCACGGCCCGGCAGCCGCTCGACACGTTCCGGCCCGTGGGCCGGCACCCGCTGGTGTGCCCCGCGCGCGGCGCGATCGACCCGTCCGCGTTCACGCGGGCCGACGGCGCGCGCTACCTGTTGTTCAAGACCCAGGGCAACCCGGCCTCGATCCAGCTGCTGCGGCTGTCCCGCGACGGCCGGCACCGCGGCCACCGCGCACGACCGCGCGTCCTGCTGCGCAGCCGGCACACGATCGAGAACCCGGTGATCGTGCGCCACGGCCGGCACCTGGTGATGTTCACGTCCGAGGGCTACTTCGGCAGCTGCTCCTACGAGACCACCTGGCGCCGGTCGCACAGCCTGTACCGGTGGGGCCGGGCGGCCGCGCACCCGCTGCTGCGCCGTACCAACACCGGGATCTGCGGCCCGGGCGGCGCCGACGTGCTCACCGCGGGCCGCGCCGCCCCGGTGGTGTACTTCCACGGCTGGACCTGCGGCCACGGCCGCCGACCGTGCCCGGCGCGGTTCCACCTGGGCCGGGCGGACCGGCCCTACGCCCGCCGGGTCATGTACGCCGCCCACCTGCGCTGGCACCAGGGCAAGCCCCGCGTGTGGGGGTTCGCGCACCGACGCTGACCGAGGGCGGGTGGTTGAGTACCCGGGCTCATCCGCCGGCCGGCTCCCGGAGGCGATCCTGGCGACATGACGTCGACCGCTCGCACCACTCGCTTCTCGGACCCGTTCGTCTGCCCGGACTGCCACACCCGGCTCCCCGTCCAGGTCACGTCCTGCCCGGGCTGCGGCCTGAGGCTCAACAGCCCCCTCGCCGGCGAGCTGCTGCAGACCCTGCGCATCGCCGACGACCTCCTGGCCCGGCTCCGGGCGGACTCGGCGGCCTCGTCACCGGCGCCGCTGCCGTCGTACCCCGCTCCTCGACCCGCGCCCCACCAGGTCGGCCGCCGCGGCCTCTCCGCACCGTCGGTGCCGAGGATCCTCCTCGGGCTCGGTGCCCTGTGCCTGCTGGTGGCCGCGGTGATCTTCCTGGCGGTCGCCTGGTCCTGGCTCGGCGTCGGAGGGCGTACGTCGGTGCTCGTGGCGCTCACCCTGGTGAGCGGCGGCCTGGGGGTGTGGCTCGGGCGGCGCGGGCTCCGGATCGCCGCCGAGTCACTGACCACGGTGGGGCTGGGGCTGCTGGCCCTCGACGTCGTCGGAGCCGCCCACGCCGGCTGGCTCGGCGCACTCGACGACGCCGGCCTCACGTGCACGGTCGGTGGGACCGTCCTCCTCGCGGCCGTGGCCCTCGTCCAGGTGACTCGACTCGGCGCACCGCAGGTGCTGGCCGTGCTCGCCCTCAGCGTGACCGGGCTCGGCGCGATTGCCGCCAGCGGACACGTGACGACCGTGATCGTGGCCGTCGTGCTCGCGCATCTCGTGCTGGCCGGCGGGGCTCGACCGGGCTCGCTGCGCCTCGGGCGGGTGCTGGCCGCCGTCGGCGCGGGCTGGTGGTGGTTGGCCCTCCTCGCGGTCGGCCTGGTCGACGCCTCCGGCCACCCCTCCCTGCACGGGCTGTGGACCGAGGGGTACGCCGCGGGCCTGCTCGCCGCCTCGCTCCTCCTCGTGGCGCCGGTGCCGTTCGTGCGCACCCGCCCCGTCCCGACCCGGGCGCTCACCTCGGCGGCCACCACGCTGCTGACCCTCACCCTGACCCTGCCCGCGGCCGACGAGAGCGCCACCGTGCTCGGCACGGTCGGCCTGGTCGCCCTGGTGTGCTGGACGGCCGTGTCGCTGACGCTCGCGAAGTCCTGGCGGCCGATCGCCTGGGTCCCGATGCTGCTCGCCGCCATGCCCGTGCTCGCCGTGACCGGCGCGATGACGGTGCAGGCGGCCGGCAACGCCATGGGGCACGCGGCGCCGTTCACCCGGACCGCCGGGATGCGCCTGGGCGAGCCCGAGACGCCGGCCGCGCCGGCCCTGCTCGTGCTGGGTGTCGCCGGGCTGCTGCTCGCTGCGATCTCGTTGGCCCCGCGGCCGAGCTCCGTCCGGGCGCAGTTGCCGGCCGGCGTCCTGCTGGCGGCGGCGATCGCCACCCTCGCGCTCTTCCCGGTGCCGGCCTGGACCGTGGCGGGCGCAGTGCTCCTGCTGGGTGCCGGCCTGCTCGCGGACTCCTGGCGGCACGAGGACGGCTCCGGTGAGCGACAAGCGCTCCTGGGCCTGCTCGTCGGGGTCGTGGCGGTGCCGATCGTCCTCCCGAGCGATGCCCTGACCACCGGCGTCGCGGCCGTGCTGACGGCGGCGACGGCGCTCCTCGCCGGGCGCGGTCGCACCGACGCCCTCAGGACGGTCGGCGGGCTCCTGCTCCCCGTGGGCATCGCGGGCCTGCTCTGGTCGGCGGCGTCGGTCCTCGAGATCGACCAGGCGCAGCGCGGGGTGCCGGTGCTGCTCGCCGTCGGGCTGCTGGCGATCGCGGTGCCGCGGGTCGAGCTCGAGATCGCGTCGGCACTGGCCGGCCTCGCCGCGTCGATGGGCGCGATCGCCGGCGCGGACGACGCCTCGGTCGCGCTCGCGGTCCACCTGACCGTGGCCGGTGCCCTCGTCTGCGTCAGCGCGCTGGTCCACCCCGAGCGCCGTGAGCTCGGCTGGGTGGGCGGCCTGCTCCTGGCGGCCGCGACCTGGGTGCGTCTCGCCGACCTCGGGGTCACCGCCCAGGAGGCCTACACGCTGCCGAGCGCGATCGCCCTGCTCCTCGTCGGCGTGCGTCGGCTGCAGCGCGACCCGGCCGCACCGACCGCCGTGGCGCTCACCCCCGGCCTGACGCTCGGCACGGTGCCGTCGCTGCTCTGGGTGGCCGCCGACCCGCTCACGACCCGGGCGGTCGTGCTGGGCGCCGGGTGCCTGCTGCTCGTGCTCGCCGGCACCCGGTTGCGCTGGAGCGCCCCGCTGCAGGCGGGCGCCGTGGTCGGCTCGCTCGTCGTGCTGCGCGAGCTCGCGCCGTACGCCGCCCAGACCCCGCAGTGGGTGCTGATCGGCGTCGCCGGCACCCTGCTGACGGCGGTCGGGATCACCTGGGAGCACCGGATGCGCGACCTGCGCACGGCGGCGGGATACCTCGCACGTCTGCGGTAGCCCCACGCTCGGGGCCGCCCTACCCTCGGCCGCATGGAGCTGGAGTTCGACGGCGTGATCTGGGAGTGGCGCGGCCCGGCGCCGTACCACTTCGTGAGCGTGCCCGAGGACGAGTGCGAGCAGCTCGCCGAGACCGCGGCCGCGGTGAGCTACGGCTGGGGGATGATCCCGGTCGTCGTGCGCGTCGGCGACACCCGTTGGTCCACGTCGCTGTGGCCCAAGGACGGCGGCTACGTCGTGCCGCTCAAGGACCAGGTCCGCCGCGCCGAGGGCCTCGAGCTCGGCCAGGACGTCACCGTCCGGCTCAGCGTCGACGTGTGACGCTCAGAGCCGTTCCCGTCCGTGCGGGGTCAGCCACCCTGCGGGGTCGGGCCCCTTCGGGATCACCCGCGAGGGGTTGATGTCGTCCTGGACGACGTAGTAGTGCGCCTTGATCTGCTCGAAGTCGGTGTTGTCCCCGAAGCCCGACGTCTGGAACAGGTCCCGGGCGTAGGCCCACAGCACCGGCATCTCGGTGAGCTTGTTGCGGTTGCACTTGAAGTGGCCGTGATAGACGGCGTCGAACCGCGCCAGCGTCGTGAACAGGCGTACGTCGGCCTCGGTGAGCCGGTCGCCCATCAGGTAACGACGATCGGCGAGCCGCTCCTCGAGCCAGTCCAGGGCGGTCCACAGCCGGTCGTAGGCCCGCTCGTAGGCGTCCTGCGAGCCCGCGAACCCACACCGGTAGACGCCGTTGTTGACCTCGGTGAAGATCCGCTCGATCACGTGGTCCATCTCCTCGCGGAGGTCGTCGGGCCACAGGTCGGGTGCGTCGGGGCGGTGGTGGTCGCGCCACTCGAAGAACAGGTCGTGGGTGATCCAGGGGAAGTCGTTGGTGACGACGGCGCCGCTCGGCACGTCGACGACCGCGGGCACCGTGATGCCGCGGGGGTAGTCGGCGTAGCGGGCGAAGTAGGCCTCCTGCAGCCGCTCGATGCCGAGCACCGGGTCCCGACCGCCGGGGTCGAGGTCGAAGGTCCAGCTGCGCTCGTCGTGGGTCGGCCCGCACAGCCCGAGCGAGATCACGTCCTCGAGACCGAGGAGCTGCCGCACGATGATCGAGCGGTTGGCCCAGGGGCAGGCCTTCGCAGCGACCAGCCGGTAGCGCCCCGGCTCCACCGGCCAGAGCTCGCCCTCGACCGGCCCGTGCTCGGGGCGGCGAGCGCCGTGGGTGATCCGGTCGGGGATGTAGTTCATGTCCCGGTCGAACTCGCCGGGAGTGAGGTACCTGCTGTTGCCCGTGTCAGCGCCCATCTCTCCACCCTAGGGACCCTGCCAACCGGGGCCGTTCGGCCCGGGCCCGGACCCGAACGGCGACGTAGCGTGCCGATCATGCCCCAGCACACCCTGTCCGCGACCGCCGTGCGGGTCACCGGCCGGCACCGGCCGATGCTCCCGCCCACGGACGTCGAGATCGCCGACGGCGAGGTCCGCGCCGTGGTCGGTGACCCCGGGCACGGCCACACGGCACTGGCCCTGGTCCTGGCCGGCCGGCTCACGCCCGACGGGGGCTCGGTGATGCTGGACGGCTCGCCGCTCGAACGCCCGCGCCGGCGCGCGGTCGCGCTCGTGGACGTGCCGGGGGTCAGCGAGCCCGACGACATGGTGCCGATCGGCACCGTGCTCGGCGAGGAACGCTCGATGGCCGGACGGCCCGCCGGTCGAGCCGCGCTGCGAGCGTGGGCGCCGGGCCTCGACCTGCACCGGCGCACCGAGGACGTGCCGCCGGAGCAACGGGTCGACCTGCTCCTGCGCGCGGCGGCGGAGCGACCGGGCGTGCGGTTCCTCGTGCTGACGATGCCCGACCGGTGGGGTGTCACCCCGGCGCAGTGGCAGCCGGTCGCGGCCGAGCTCGCCGGGCGCGGCCTGGGGGTGCTGGTGACGGTCGGCGAGACCTCCCGGCACCTGCTCGGCGTACCTCACACCACGATCGGCGACCCGGCCGACCAGCACCTCACCGACCAGCACATCCCCGACCAGGAGCCGGCATGACCTCCCTGCGGATCGCACTCACCGAGCTGCGCCGGATCACCGCCGGCCGGCTCCCCAAGGTGGCGGTGCTGGCGATGGTCGTGATCCCCACGCTGTACGCCGGCCTCTACCTCTACGCCAACCAGGACCCCTACGGCGGGCTCGCGCGGGTCCCGGCGGCGCTGGTTGTCGCCGACCAGCCGACCACCCTGAACGGCGAGGAGCTGGCGCTCGGCCGGCAGGTCGCCGACAAGCTGCTCGACCAGGACGACTTCGACTGGCACGAGGTCGACCAGCGGGCGGCGGTCGCGGGGGTCGAGGACGGCACCTACGACTTCGCGCTGACGATCCCCGCGGGGTTCTCCACGGCGGTCACCAGCTCGGCCCGGTTCGACCCCGAGCGGGCGCGGCTGGTGATGACCACCAACGACGCCAACTCCTACATGGCCAGCACCATCGCCGACACCGTCACCACCCGGGTGCGCGACGCGATCTCCAGCGAGGTCACCGCCCGCGCCGCGACGACCGTGCTCGAGAGCCTCGCGCAGGTCCGCACCCGGCTCGTCGACGCCGCGGACGGCGCGGGCACCCTCGCCGACGGGCTCGACCGGGCGAGCACCGGCGCCTCCCGCCTGGCCGGCGGCGCCGGACGGCTCGCGACCGGGTTGGGCACCCTGGAGCGGCGTACGGCGGCCCTGCCGGACCAGGCCGGCGAGCTCGCCGACGGCGCCACCCAGGTAGCCGCCGGCGACCGCACCGTTGCCCGCTACGGACACGAGGCCCAGCAGCTGACGCATGACGCCGCCGTGGCCTACCGGCAGGGTCGTGCGGACCTCCAGCAGCGGATGCAGGACCAGGGCCTCGACCAGGCACAGCAGCAGGCCCTGCTCGAGATCTACGACCGGGCCCAAGGGCCGCTCGCGGACGCCGCAGGGCGGATCGACCAGGCCACCGCACAGCTCGACCGGCTCGCCGCCGGCGCCGACCAGGTCGCGGCCGGCGCCCGGCGGCTGGCCGACGCGGCACCCGCTCTCAGTGCCGGCATCGCGCGCGCCCACACCGGAGCGAGCGACCTCGCCGCGGGCGCCGGCACGTTGAGCTCGGGGATCGACCGCGCCGACCGGGGTGGTCGGCGGCTCGCCTCCGGGCTGGACCGCGGCGCGGCCCAGCTCCCCGACCTGGGGAATGGCACGGTCACCCGGGTCGCCCAGACGCTCGCGGACCCCGTCGGCATCGACAACCGGTCCCAGGCGGAGGCCGGTTCGTACGGCGCCGGCCTGGCGCCGTTCTTCCTCTCGCTCGGTGCCTGGATCGGCGGCTACGTGCTGTTCCTGCTCGTGCGGCCGCTCTCGACCCGGGCACTCGCCGCCGACCAGACGCCCCTGCGCGTGGCGCTCGGGGGCTGGCTGCCTCCCGCCCTGCTCGGCATCGCCCAGATGGCGCTGGTGCTCACGGTGGTCACGTTCGGGGTCGGCATCTCACCGGGCCACGTCGTGCCGACGCTGGCGTTCCTGGTGCTGATCTCGGTGACGTTCGTGGCGATCGTGCACACGCTCACCGCCTGGCTCGGCCCCGCCGGCCAGTTCCTCGGCCTGGCGCTGATGGTGATCCAGCTGGTGACCGCCGGCGGCACGTTCCCCTGGCAGACGATCCCCGTGCCGCTGCACCCGGTGCACCGGGCACTGCCGATGTCCTACGCCGTCGACGGCCTGCGGCAGCTGATGTACGGCGGCGCCTCGGCGCTGGCCTGGCACGACGTGGTCGTG
Source organism: Nocardia sp. 149-1B (assembly GCF_057747975.1). NCBI lineage: Bacteria > Bacillati > Actinomycetota > Actinomycetes > Mycobacteriales > Nocardiaceae > Nocardia > Nocardia sp. 149-1B. The sequence goes on along the minus strand of NZ_CM173233.1, from coordinate 57,794 downwards.
CTGCTGGCGTGGCTGGTCGGCGCCCTCACGCTCACCTCGCTCGCGGCCCGGCGGCAGCGCCGCTGGACGGTGGGACGGATCCACCCGGAGCTGACGCTCTAGAACCGCCTCGATCAGAGCAGCCCGCGGGCCTGCTTGGCCCGCAGCACGCGCAGCGCGGCGGCGTCGACCGTGGCGCGGAAGCTCGCGCTGGTGCGGGCCCGGTGCAGCACGGCGGCGTACATCGCGGGCAGCGGCTCGGGGTCGACGGTGAGCACCAGGTCGCCGCCCGCGCCGATGAACCGCAGCGCGCGGTCAGCGGGGGTGAAGCGCGCGACCTGCCGGGCGCGCGCCAGGTCGTCGGAGATCACCACGCCGTGGAAGCCGAGATCTCCGCGGAGCATCGTGTCGATCACGAACGGCGAGAACGCCGCGGGGTTCCTCGGGTCGAGCCGCGCGTAGTACGCCGTCGAGACCATCACGAACGGCGCACCGGCCTCGACCGCCGCCCGGAACGGCTCCAGGTAGGCGTCGTGGCGGGTGGTCACCCGGTCGGTCACGCCGGCACGGGTGTCGGTGTTGGCGCGCACCCGGCCCAGACCCGGGAAGTGCTTGACGGCCGGTACGACGTCGCCGTCGGCCATTCCGCGCAGGAACGCGAGCCCGTGCCGGGCCACTACCCTCGTCGAGTAGCCGAACTCGCGCTCGTAGTGCCCGATCGGCGGGTTGTGGGCGGCGGCCCTCCGGTTCGGGACGGTGTCCAGCACGGGAGCGAGGTCGAGGTTGACCCCGGCCCGGCGCAGCTGGCCGGCCCAGGTGCGGGCGGCCGAGCGCAGCCGGCTCGGGTCCCAGGTGCCCTGCTCGAGCGCGGACGGGATGTCGGAGAACCCGCGCCCCTGCAGCACCCGGACCGCGCCGCCCTCCTGGTCGGTCGCGACGAACAGCCGCACCCCGTCGGTGGAGTCCGGGCCGACCTCGCCACGCATCGTCCGGGACACCCGCGCCGGCACCCGCACGCCGTCGTAGCTGCGGCCGGTGAGCATCACGTTGCCGACGTGGAAGCGGCCGATCTGGGCGCGCGTGGCCCGGTCGACCCGGTCGGCGGGGGTGCCGACCATGAACAGCTGGCCCACCCGCTGCGGCAGCGTCATGTCGTCGAGCACGCTCCGTGCGGTGCGCTCCTGGGCGCGAGCCGTCGCGACCGGCGCGTGGGCGGAGCCGGCCGCGGGGACCAGCAGGCCGCCGGCGAGCACGGCGGCGAGGGTGAGCAGGACGAGTCGGGACCGCGAGAGCACGCCGGGACCGTACCGGGCCCGGGTGACCGGCCGGGGCGGCACCCTCATCGTGTTGCAAAGAATCGTTTGCAAATGACTCTTTGCAGTTCTACGGTGACCGGGTGGACCTCACCTCGATCACCCCCACGCCCGAGCAGCTCAAGGCGCTCACGCACCCGGTCCGGGTGCGGATGCTCGGGATGCTGCGCATCGACGGACCCGCCACGGCCACCACGCTGGCGGACCGGCTCGGCCTCAACACCGGCGCGACGTCGTACCACCTGCGCCAGCTGGCCCAGCGTGGCTTCGTCGTCGAGGACAGCGAGCGCGGCAACGGCCGCGACCGCTGGTGGCGCGCGGCCCACCGCTACACGACCACCGACACCGCCGGCGGCTCGACGGCCGAGGAGCGCGACACGCTCGACTCCTACCTGCAGTCGGTCGTCGTCGTGATGACCGAGCGGCTCCAGCGCTCCGTGGAGGAGCTGCCCACGCTGCCCGAGGAGTGGCGCGACGCGACCACCTACAGCGACTGGGTGATCTCGCTGACGCCGGCTCGCGCCCTGCGCCTGATCGAGCACCTGAACGCCGAGATGCAGCACGTCGAGGAGGAGGACGACACCGACTCCGTCCCGTTCGTGGTGCAGATGTCGGCGTTCCCCTACCCCGGCAAGGCCGGGCGGACCGAGCCGTGAGCCGCCTCCCCCTCTACGGCTGGCTGACCGCCGAGGCGGTCTCGCTCACCGGCACCCGCGTGTCGATGATCGCGCTGCCGTTCCTCGTGCTGACGACCACGGGGTCGGCGACCCAGACCGGTCTGGTGGCGCTGTTCGAGGCGTTGCCGATGGTGCTGCTCAAGGTGCTCGGCGGTCCGGTGATCGACCGGCTGGGCGCCCGCCGGGTCAGCGTCGGCTGCGACCTCGGCAGCATCGTGGTGGTCGGGTCGATCCCGGCGCTGCACACGCTCGGCGCGCTCTCGTTCCCCGTGCTGCTCGGGCTGGTGGCGCTCGCCGGCGCCCTGCGCGGTCCGGGTGACTCCGCCAAGCAGGCGCTGGTCCCGGTGATCGTCGACCACGTCGGCGTCCCGATGGAGCGGGTGACCGGGCTGGCCGGCACCGTCGAGCGGTCCGCCTCGATGCTCGGCGCCGGGCTGGCCGGCGCGCTGGTGGCGGTGCTCGGGCCGACGAACGCGCTGATCGTCGACGCCGCCAGCTTCGGCGTCTCGGCGTTCGTGCTGCTGTGGTCGACGCGCGCCCTGGCCGCGCCGGCACCCACGCCGGAGGCGACCGCCGGCGGGTACCGGCACCAGCTCCGGGAGGGCTGGGACTTCCTGCGCGGCGACCGGGTGCTGCTCGGCATCACCGTGATGGTGGCGCTGACCAACCTGCTCGACGCGGCGTACTCCACCGTGCTGATCCCGGTCTGGGCGGTCGATGCCGGCCACGGCGCCGGCGCGATCGGGCTGGTGTTCGCGGTCTTCTCGGGCTTCTCCGCCCTCGGCTCGGTCTGCGCCGCGACCTGGGCATCGGGGCTGTCTCGCTACCGCACCTACCTGATCGCGTTCCTGGTCTGCGGAGCACCGAGGTACGCCGTGTTCGCGTTCGACAGCCCGGTCTGGTCGGTCGTCGCGGTCGTGGCCGCCAGCGGCTTCGCGGCCGGGTTCATCAACCCCGTGCTGGGTGCGGTGATCTTCGAACGGATCCCGTCCCACCTGGTCGGCCGGGTCTCCTCGCTCACCACCGCGATGTGCTTCGCGCTGATCCCGCTCGGCGGCCTGCTCGGCGGCCTGCTGGTGACCGGCGCCGGCCTGCCGGCCACGATGCTGGCCGTCGGCGCGGCGTACCTGCTGGTCACCATGCTGCCCGCGGTCGACCCGCGCTGGCGCGAGATGGACGTACGCCGCCCGGTGGCCGGTCAGCCCGACGAGGGAGCGAAGGCCGCCGCGACCTGAAGCAGCCGGTCGTTGGCCTCGGTCTCGCCGATGGAGACCCGCGCGCCCTCGCCGGCGAACGGGCGGACCACGATGCCGGCCTCGTCGGCCGCCGCGGCGAAGTCGCCGGTGCGGTCCCCCAGCTCGAACCACACGAAGTTGCCCTGGGCGTCGGGGACGTCCCAGCCGGCCTCCCGCAGCCCGGACACGACGCGGGTGCGCTCGGCGACCAGTGCGTCCACGCGCTCGAGCAGCTCGGCGCGGCGCTCGAGCGAGGCGATGGCAGCCAGCTGCGCGACCGTCGAGACGCCGAACGGCAGCGACACCGCGCGGAGCGCCGCGGCGATGGGCGCCGGCGCGACGGCGTACCCCACCCGGAAGCCGGCCAGGCCGTAGGCCTTGGAGAACGTCCGGGTGAGCACGACGTTGTCGTGGGTGCGGTACGTCGCCAGGCCGTCGACCGGGTCGGCCACCCGCACGAACTCCAGGTAGGCCTCGTCGACGACGACGAGCACGTGGGAGGGCACCTTCGCGAGGAACGCGTCGAGCTCGGCCTGGGTGACGACCGGGCCGGTGGGGTTGTTGGGCGTGCAGACCAGCACGACCTTGGTGCGGTCGGTGATCGCGGCCGCCATCGCGTCCAGGTCGTGACGGCCGTCGGCGAGCACCGGCACCTTGACGGCCGTCGCGGCCGCGGCGGTGACCGCGATCGGGTAGGCCTCGAACGACCGCCACGCGAACACGACCTCGTCGCCCGGGTCGCAGAACGCCTGCACCAGCTGGTAGATCAGCCCGACCGAGCCCGTCGCGACCGAGAGGTGGTCGGCGGGCACGTCGAACGTCTCGGCCAGGGCGGCGTACAGCGCGCTGGACCCCATGTCGGGATAGCGGTTCATCGCGGCCACGCCGGCCTGCACGGCCTCGACGACGCCGGGCAGCGGCGGGTAGGGGTTCTCGTTGCTCGACAGCTTGTACGACGTCATCCCGGGTCGGACCGTCGGCGGCTTGCCGGCGACGTACGGCGGGATCTCCGCGACCGTGCGCCGGGGCTGAGGGGTGGTCATGGCCGCCACCCTAGTGAGTGCGGCGAGCCCGCCACGGCCGGAGCAGGAGGGCCAGCACGATGCCCACGGCCGCCCCGAGCAGGGCCCCGGTGACGTTGTCGATGACGTCGGTGACGTCGCAGGCCCGGTCGAGCCGGGCCAGCACGAGCTGCGCCGCCTCGATGCCGGCGGAGTAGGCCGCCAGCGCCACGATCCCGATCGGCACGAGCACCCACGCGGCCCGCCAGCGGGCGGCGGCCAGCACGAGCAGCGCGCCGGGAGGCACGAAGACCGCGGTGTTCAGGAGCCGCTGGCCACCGGAGAAGATCCAGAATCCCTCCGGTGCCGGCCCACCGATGTCCCACGAGCAGCTGGTGAGCCGGCCCTCGGCCGGGACGATCCCCGGCGCGCCGTTCGCGGGGATCAGCGTGATCGAGGCGATCACCGCCAGCGACCACAGCAGTCCACCGACCGCCACCGCCGAGACCCACCCCAGCCGCCGCCGCAGGGCCAGGGTCAGCAGCAGGCACACGCCTCCCGAGGCCGCGACGAGGAGCAGCATCACGCCCACGCCACCGACCGGGAACACGTCGCCGAGGCTACCCATCCCGGTGGTGCGGTCCACCCGTGCGGGCCGGAGCGCCAGCACCTACTGTTCCGCACCATGACCTTGCAGCGTTGGGCCTCGATCCCGGCTCTCGTGCTCACCCTGCTCGCCGCGGTGCTGGTCGCGGGCCCCGCGCCGGCCACCACCCCGGCTGACGCACCCGCCGCCTCCCCGGCAGGCCCGTCCGCGCCGTCAGCGGTGGACCGGGCGAAGCGGCCGGCTGTGTACTGGAGCCTCGGCACCGCGGTCGTCAAGCCGAAGCGGATCTGGGAGTACTACGACTCCACGCCCTACCTCAAGGGCCTGACGTGGGAGCACTGGGGCCACCAGGTGACGATCGGCCGTGGCATGTGGATCAGCGACTGCTCGGCGTGCTCGCCGCCGGCCCGGCGCAAGGCCACGATCCGGCTGTCCGGATTCGTCACCTGCAAGCAGGACCGCAGCGTCCGCTCCTACCGCAGGGCGGTCGTCACGGTGAGCAAGCCCGACGAGGGCGCCACGAGCACGCGGTGGGAGCTCTTCGCGGGCTGCCCCTGAGCGCCTCAGCCCGTAGGATCGAGGCGTGGGTCTCTTCAAGTTCGTCGGGTGGCTGCTCACGAACGCCGTCGCCCTGGCCGTCGCGTGCCAGCTCTTCGACGGCATCGGGTTCGGCAGCGGTGCGACGTCCGGCATGGACGAGGTCTCGGACAAGATCGGGCCGCTGCTGTTCGTGGCCCTGATCCTCGGCGTCGTGAACTCCTTCGTGAGCCCGGTGCTGAAGTTCCTGTCGATCCCGTTCATCATCATCACGCTGGGCCTGTTCCTGCTGCTGATCAACGCCCTCATGCTGCTGTTCACCGAGTGGCTCGCCGGGCTGTTCGACATCGACTTCTTCGTCGACGGCTTCTGGACCGCGGTCGGCGGCGCGATCGTGATCACGGTCGTCACCTGGATCGTCGGCCTTCTGCTCGGTGACGCCCAGGAGGCGTGAGCCCGTGCTGCCCCCGGCGCACACGCCCGGCCGGTATCACGTGGCCGTGGTCTGCCTCGGCAACATCTGTCGCTCGCCGATGGCCGACGTGGTGCTCACCGAGCGGATCGCCGAGGCGGGTCTCGACGACCGGGTCACGGTGTCCAGCGCCGGCACGGGCGGCTGGCACGTGGGCGACCCGATGGACCGGCGGGCCGCGGCGACGCTGAGCGCCGCCGGGTACGACGCCACCCGGCACCGCGCCCAGCAGTGGGACCAGTGGGTCGAGGCCGCGGCCGCGCCGGCCGACCTGGTGCTCGCGATGGACGCCCAGAACCTCGCCGACCTCGGCGGCGGGGCCGGCGACCCGCACGGCCGGGTCCGGCTGTTCCGCGACCTGGACCCGCTGGAGCCCGGGAGCGACGTACCGGACCCGTACTACGGTGGGGACTCCGGATTCGAGGAGGTGCTCGCCATGGTCGAACGTACGGCGAGATCGCTGGTCGACTCCTTGGAGCGCGAGCGCCCCTGGGACGGCGGGGCCCCCGGGTGACCCGCCAGCCGCTGGTCGCCCGCCGGGCCGAGGAGCTCCTCGGCTCCGCGGTCGTGGCCACGGCCCCGGTCGCCGGCGGCGACATCGCCACCGCCACCCGGCTGCGGCTCAGCGACGGCACCACCGCACTGATGAAGACGCTGCCGCACGCTCCCGAGGGGTTCTTCGCCGCCGAGGCGGCGGGGCTGCGGTGGCTCGACGAGGTGACGCCCGACGGCGGCGTCGGGGTCCCCGAGGTCCTCGGGGTCGACCACGAGTGCCTGATCATCCGTTGGGTCGAGCCCGGCAAGAACTCCGTCGACTCCGCGGCCGCCCTGGGCCGGGCACTGGCCGCGACGCACGCCGCCGGGGCGCCGTCGCACGGCCTGGCGAAGGACGGCTTCATCGGCCGCCTCCCGCTCCCCAACCGCCCCGCCGACACCTGGGCGGAGTTCTACGCCGCCCGCCGAGTGCTCCCCTATCTCAAGCTGGCCCGCGACCGCGGGGCCGCGAGCGCCGAGGACGCCACCGCCATCGAGGCGCTGCTCCCCCGGCTCTCCGAGCTGGTTCCCGAGGAGCCGCCCGCGCGCCTGCACGGCGACCTCTGGAACGGCAACGTGCTGTGGGGACTGGACGGGCAGGCGTGGCTGATCGACCCGGCGGCGTACGGCGGGCATCGCGAGGTCGACCTCGCGATGCTCTCGCTGTTCGGGTTGCCGCACCTGCCGCGGGTGCTCGACGCCTACGCCGAGGCGGCCGCCGCGACCCGGCCGCTCGCCGAGGGATGGCAGGACCGGGTGGCCCTGCACCAGGTCTTCCCGCTGCTCGTGCACGCCTGCCACTTCGGCGGCGGCTACGCGGCGCGGGCCGCCGAGGCCGCCGCCCGCTACGTCTGACCGACTCCTCCGGGTTCTCAGTTCCGACTCAGGCTCGGCTGGCAGAGTGGGGGCGTGAACACGCCGTCCGCTCCCAAGCCGCGGGTGCTCGTCGTCGACGACGACAAGGCCGTGCGCGAGTCGCTGCGGCGATCGCTGGAGTTCAACGGCTACGACGTGGTCCTGGCCTCCGACGGGGCCGAGGCGCTGGCGGGCATCGCCGCCGCGGCACCGGACGTGGTCGTGATGGACGTGATGATGCCCCGGCTCGACGGCCTCGAGACGACCCGCGCCCTGCGCACCGCCGGCAACGACCTGCCGATCCTGGTGCTGACCGCCCGCGACGCCGTCGGTGACCGGGTCGAGGGGCTCGATGCCGGCGCCGACGACTACCTCACCAAGCCGTTCGCCCTCCAGGAGCTGCTGGCCCGCCTGCGCGCGCTGCTGCGCCGCGTCGTCCCGCGAGACGAGGCCGGCGACGAGCTGCTCTCGTTCTCCGACCTCACGATGGAGGTCGCCACCCGTGAGGTACGCCGCGGCGACCGGGTCATCGAGCTGACCCGCACCGAGTTCGCGCTGCTGGAGATGTTCCTGCGGCGCCCCCGCCGGGTCCTCGAGCGCTCGTTCATCCTCGAGGAGGTCTGGGGCTACGACTTCCCGACCACGGCCAACTCGCTGGAGGTCTACGTCGGCTACCTGCGGCGCAAGACCGAGGCCGAGGGTGAGTCGCGACTGATCCACACCGTGCGCGGCGTGGGCTACGTGCTGAAGGAATCGTGAGCATCTTCCCCCCGGTTCCTCCCGAGGGGCGGTGGCACTACCGCCGCTCGCTGGCCAGCCGGGTCACGCTGCTCACGACGATCGCGGTGGGGCTGACGGTCGCGTTCGTCGCGGCCGGGGCCTACCTCACGGTGCGCATGCAGATGCAGGCGACGCTCGACGACTCGCTGGTCGAGCGCGCCGCGGCCGCCTCCCTCGGCCTGTGCCAGACCGACCAGCAGATCCCCGACGAGTACCTCGGCGCAGCCGACGTCTGGGTGGCGTGCCTCAACGACGGTGTCGGCGTGGCCAGCTCGCTCGACAAGAGCTCCCCGGTCAGCCTGCTCGGGGCGCCCGAGGCGGCCGTGGTCAGCGGCGATCGCCACCAGTCGATCCGCACGGTGGTCAGCAAGGACGGGGATACCCACTGGCGGCTGGTCGCGGTGCACCGCGACTCCGGCCAGACCATGATCCTCGCGCAGTCGCTCGTCTCCCAGCAGAACGTGCTGCGCAAGCTCGGCATCGTGATGTTCCTGTTCGGACTGGCCGGGGTGATCGCCGCCGGCATGGCCGGCTGGATGGTGGCCCGCAACGGGCTGCGGCCGGTGCGCCGACTGACGTCCTCGGTCGAGCGCATCGCCCGCACCGAGGACCTGCGGCCACTGCCGATCGAGGGGGACGACGAGATCGCCCGGCTGGCCTCGGCGTTCAACCAGATGCTCGCCGCGCTCGCGGCCTCTCGTGACCGGCAGCGCCAGCTGGTCGCCGATGCCGGCCACGAGCTGCGCACCCCGCTCACGTCGCTGCGCACGAACCTCGACCTGCTCAGCCAGGCCGACAGCGCCGGAGGCCTCCCCCCGGAGGCGAAGGCCGAGCTGCTGGACGACGTACGCGCCCAGATCGAGGAGATGACCACGCTCATCGGCGATCTCATGGAGCTCTCCCGCGACGAGCCGCTGACCCACGTGGTCGAGGCCATCGACGTGCCCGAGCTGGTCGACCGCGCGGTCGCGCGGGTGCGCCGCCGGGCGCCCGCGGTGACCTTCGACGTCGCCACCGAGCCGTGGTACGTCGTCGGCGAGAGCTCCGGGGTGGAGCGGGCCGTGACCAACCTGCTCGACAACGCCGCCAAGTGGGGTCCGACCGGGGGGACCGTCACCGTCCGGCTCGTCGGCGGCACGCTCACCGTCGACGACGAGGGCCCGGGCATCGCCGAGGAGGACCTGCCGCACGTGTTCGACCGCTTCTACCGCTCCGAGGAGTCCCGCTCGATGCCGGGCTCCGGGCTCGGCCTCTCGATCGTGCGCCAGGTCGCCGAGCGCCACTCCGGCTCGGTGACCGCCGGCACCTCGCCTCGCGGTGGCGCCCGGCTCACCATGTGGCTGCCCGGCTCCCACGCGCCGGTCCCCGACTGGACGCCGGTGCCGTGAGGGCTGCCGTGGCCGCCGTGCTGGCCGTCGGAGCGTTGGTCGCCGGGTGCTCCTCCGACTCCCCCGGCCCCCAGGCCGCCGATCCGGGCGATCCGGTCCTCAGTGAGGCGGCGCAGGTCGCGTGGAGCCCGTGCGACGGGCTGGACGCCACGCAGCTCAGCCGCTTGGCCGGGGAGGACATGGCCGAGCAGACCGGCACCGCCGACGAGCCGCGGTGCACGTTCACCCCGGTGCGCAAGGGCGGGCCGGCGTTCGACGTCAACTACCTGTGGTTCGACGGCACCCTCGACCAGGCCTGGCAGACCATGGGTGAGGTGCAGGGCCGGGTCAGCCGGATCCGGGTCCCGGGCGCCGACGCCGCCCGGCTCGTCGTCCACGCCAAGGCGTCCGCGGTGCTGGTCTCCGGGTTCGTGCAGACCGGCGGGCTCGTGCAGAGCGTCAACGCGGCCCAGCTGAAGCCATACGACGAGCAGCGGGTCGTCACGGCCACCCGGCAGCTGCTGGCGGCCCTGGTGAAGGCGGCCCCGGCGAGTCCTCCACAATGACCGCGTGACCGAACCGGCGACTGACCAGCTCTCGTTCTTCACCCGGCGCGGCGACGACGCCGACCTCGAGCTCGTGCCGACCGCGCTCGCGTGCAGCATGTGGAGCGAGGACCAGATGCACGGCGTCGCGCTCAGCGGGGCGCTGGCCTGGGCGGCCGAGCGGGCCCTCGCCGACGCAGGCCGCACCGACCTGCGCCCCGCCCGCTGGGCCGTGGACCTGTTCCGGCCGGCCCGGATGGTGCCGTGCACGCTCACCGCTGAGGTCGAACGCGAGGGCCGGCGGATCTGCCTGGTCGACGTGATCCTGTCCCAGGACGGGGAGCGGGTGGCGCGCGGCACCGCGACGTTCCTCAAGCCGTCGGCCAACACCGAGGGCGAGGTGTGGGAGCCGTCGGAGCGGCCGGTGCCCCCGCCCGCCGACGTCGTGCCGCCGGCGACCGAGCCGCGGCCGCCGTACGTGCACTCCTCGGCGCCGTGGTCCCAGGACTTCCTCGAGCACCAGAACGCCGACCGCAAGGCCTCCTGGAGCACCGCGGTGCCGGTCGTCGCCGGCGAGCCGGTCACCGGCTTCCAGGCCGCCGCGTCCGCGGCCGACGGCGCCAGCCTCGTCACCAACTGGGGCACGCGCGGGGTCGAGCACATCAACACCGACATCACGCTGACGCTGGCGCGTGAGCCCGAGGGTGTGGAGATCGGCCTGCTCGCGACCGACCGGGTCGAGCACGACGGCATCGCGGTCGGCACGGCCGCGGTGTTCGACCGGCGCGGACCGCTGGGCGCCGTGATGGTGGCCGCGCTCGCGAACGCCCGTCGCACGGTCGACCTCGGCTCGGTGACCTACACCGACGACGGTCGGCGCGAGACCCGGTGACCCGCGATGAGACGATGAGGCCATGACCGGCACCACCGACATCACCGACATCACTGAGGCGAGCGTCCTGCCGCTCAACGACACCCAGGCTCACGTCGAGCTCACCGAGGCGTACGCCGCGCACAACTACCACCCGTTGCGGGTGGTGCTGTCCTCCGGCGAGGGCGCGTGGGTCACCGACGTCGAAGGTCGCCGCTACCTCGACTGCCTGGCCGGCTACAGCGCCCTCAACTTCGGCCACTCCCACCCGCGCCTCGTCGAGCGCGCGCGTGAGCAGCTCGGCCGGCTGACGCTGACCTCGCGGGCCTTCTACAACGACCAGCTCGGCCCGTTCGCCCGCGACCTCGCGGCGCTGACCGGCAAGGAGCTGATCCTGCCGATGAACTCCGGCGCCGAGGCCGTCGAGACCGCGATCAAGGTCGCCCGCAAGTGGGCCTACCTGGTCAAGGGCGTCCCGGAGTCGCAGGCGACGATCATCGCGATGGAGGGCAACTTCCACGGCCGCACCACCACGATCGTGTCGTTCTCCAACGACCCCGCGGCCACGGCCCACTACGCGCCGTACACCCCCGGCTTCAAGCTCGTGCCGTACGGCGACCTCGCGGCCCTCGAGGCCGCGATCGACGAGACGACCGCCGCGGTCCTGCTCGAGCCGGTGCAGGGCGAGGCCGGCGTGATCATCCCGCCCGAGGGCTACCTCCAGGGCGTCCGCGCGCTGTGCAACGGCTCCGACGTGCTGATGATGGCCGACGAGATCCAGTCCGGCCTGGCGCGCACCGGACGCACGTTCGCCTGCGACCACGAGGACGTCGTCCCCGATGTCTACATCCTCGGCAAGGCGCTGGGCGGCGGGCTCTACCCCGTCTCGGCGGTCGCGGCCGATGGCGACGTGCTGTCCGTGATCACCCCCGGCACCCACGGATCGACGTTCGGCGGCAACCCGCTGGCCGCCGCGATCGGGCGCGAGGTGGTGGCGATGCTCAACACCGGTGAGTTCCAGGAGCGCGCCGCTCGCCTGGGTGCTCGGCTGGCCGAGGGCCTCTCCGGGCTGGTCGGCAACGGCGTCGACGAGGTCCGCACCCGCGGGCTGTGGGCCGGCGTCGACATCAGCCCCGAGCTCGCCTCGGGCCGGCACGTCTCCGAGCAGCTGCTCGAGCACGGCGTGCTCGCCAAGGAGGCACACGGCCAGACCGTCCGGCTCGCGCCGCCGCTGGTCGCCTCCGAGGAGGACGTCGACCTCCTGGTCGCTGCGTTCGCCGACATCTGCCGGGGCTGAACCGCCCAGGACGGCAGACTAGCTGCCGTAGGGGTCCTTGGACTCGCGCCAGGACCGCTCGAACGGCAGCCGCCAGGCCTGCGGGGCGATCAGCTGGTGGATCGCGTTGGGTCCCCAGCTGCCCGGGGCGTAGGCACGCACCGGGGGCGGGTTCTCCAGCAGCGGGGTGGACTTCTCCCACAGGGTCTCGATGCCGTCGGCGGTGGTGAACAGCGTGTGGTCGCCGCGGATCGCGTCGTGGATGAGCCGCTCGTAGGCCTCCAGCACCCCGCCCGACGACGAGGTGTCGTGGGTGGCGAACTGCATCGACGCCTTCTCCAGCTTCATCCCCGGCCCGGGGCGCTTGCCGTAGAACGACAGCGACATCCGGGACTGGTCGGCGAGGTCGAACGTGAGGTGGTCGGGGCCCTGGGTGCCGGCGTTGGAGCCGGCCGGGAACATCGTCAGCGGCGGCTCCTTGAACGCGATCGAGATGATCCGGGCACCCTCGGCGAGCTTCTTGCCGGTGCGCAGGAAGAACGGAACGCCGGCCCAGCGCCAGTTGTCGATCTCGACCTTGAGCGCCACGAACGTCTCGGTGTCGGAGTCGTCGGCGACCTCGCGGTGGTCGCGGTAGCCGGCGTACTGGCCGCGGACGACGTTCTGCGGCTCGATCGGCCGCATCGAGCGGAAGACCTTGAGCTTCTCGTCGCCGATCGGCTCGGGCGCCAGCGACGTCGGCGGCTCCATGGCCATGAACGCCAGCACCTGCATGAGGTGGGTGACGACCATGTCGCGGTAGGCACCGGTGGTCTCGAAGAACTTCGTGCGCCCCTCCAGGCCGAGGGTCTCGGGGACGTCGATCTGCACGTGGTCGATGAAGTTGCGGTTCCAGATCGGCTCGAACAGGCCGTTGGCGAACCGGAAGGCCAGGATGTTCTGGGCCGCCTCCTTGCCGAGGAAGTGGTCGATGCGGAAGATCTGGCTCTCGTCGAAGACCTCGTGCAGCCGGGCGTTGAGCTTCTGCGCCGAGGCCAGGTCGGTGCCGAAGGGCTTCTCCATGATGATCCGCGAGTGCTCGACCAGCCGGGCCTCGTCGAGCTGGCGGACCACGTCGAGCGCGGCCTTCGGCGGCACGCTGAGGTAGTGGAGCATGTCGACCTCGCGGTCGGGTGCACCCAGCTCGGCCCGGCTCTCCCGGACGGCCTCGGCCAGCGCGGCCGGTCCGGCCGACTGCGGCACGTAGCGCAGCATCTGCTCGAACGGCTCCCACGCCTGGCCGTCGAGCGGGCAGTGGCCGAACTCCTCGCACGCGGTGCGGGCGATCTTCACGAAGGCCTCGGTGTCGACGTCCTCGAGCGAGGTGCCGACGATCCGGGCCTCCTGGATCAGGCCGGCCTGCCACAACCGCAGCAGACCCGGCAGCAGCTTGCGCCGCGCCAGGTCGCCGGTGGCACCGAAGAGCACGATGACGTGCGGGTTCTCCATGTGTTCGAGGGTAACCAGCCCCGGTTACGGCGATGCCTGCCTCAGGTCGGCGCCCACGGCACCGAGGACCCCGGCGGCGAGCACCCAGACCACGGCCTCCGCAGCCAGACCCGGCACGGCCGCGACCACGACGGCCGCGAGCGCCGCCGGGGCCGCCACCCGGGCGCCGCGCAGCAGCGTCGTACGCCGGGCAGCCGGGTCGGACGTGACGACCGCGAGTCCCACCTGCACGAGCGCCGACAGCAGGCCGTAGCCCGCGAACGCCACCACCAGCACCCAGCGGGTCTCCTCCTCGACCGCCGCCCCCGGATCGGCGACGAGCTCGCCGAGGACGGCGGCGACCGTCGCGAGCGCGAGCGTGGCCGGCAGGTGGGCCGCCCAGGACAGCCGCGCGGAGAGCGCGCCCTCGGGCAGCAGCCCGACCCCGGCGTACCCGCGGCGGACGGCGACGCCCCACAGGCCCGCCATCAGCGCGAACGAGCCCGCGCCCGTGACCGCGAGCTCGCGGTCCCAGACGGCCCCGCTGGCGCCGTCGATGATCTGCACCAGGCCCTCCCCCAGCACGATCAGCACGAACAGCCCCAGCCGCTCGCCCAGGTGGGGGACGTCGGCGTCCACGGCATCGACGGTGGCGGGGATCTCCCGGTCGGGGTGCCGGTCATGGGCTCGGCCGCGGACCATCCGGTCGAGCCGGGCCTGGGTCGCGGCGAGCACCCGTTCGCGGGTGCTGGTCAGCAGGAGCAGCAGGTCGAGGGCGATGCCCACCGCCCAGAGCACGTGCTGGGTGGTGCCCTCGAACCACCAGGACACGATCCAGGGCAGCACGCTGACGCCGGCCTGGACGACCGGGAGGTCCACGACGACCGTGGTCCGCCGCCACGGCTGCGCGGCCAGCATCCGCCCCACGACATAGGCGATCGCGAAGGCCCGGGCGTGCTCACCGGTGATCTCCGGGACCGCGGCGGTCATCACGCCGAGCACGCCCATGCCGGCGAGCATCATCGCGGTGCGGGTGCCCTCACCCGCGATGTTGGCGTAGATCGTGAAGCACGCCCAGATCAGCCACAGCGCGGCGAACGCGATGACGTACACGACCACGCCCTCGACGGTGTGGTGCTCGACCAGCAGGTGGGCGAGCATCCCGATCCCGGCGACCGTGACGAGGTCGAAGAACAGCTCGAGCCAGGTGGCATGCCGCTCCGCGGTGCTCTCGGTCGTGCTCATCCTCGCTCCTCCTCTAGGGCCGCCAGCAGGCGCTCGGCCTTCCACCGTGACTCGGCGTGCTCCTCGCCCACCTCCGAGCGGACCGTGATGCCGCCACCCGTGCCGAGGACGTAGCGCCCGTCCCCGGCGGTGGCCAGGCTGCGGATCACCACCCCCAGGTCGGCCCGGCCGTCGGCGCACACCCAACCGAAGGCCCCGGCGTACGGACCCCGCGGCGAGTCCTCCACGTCCTCGATGATCTGCATCGTGCGCAGCTTGGGAGCGCCGGTCATCGAGCCCGCCGGGAACAGCGCCCGCAGGGCCTGCATCGTGGTGACGTCGTCGCGCAGCCGGCCGCGGACCGTGCTCACGAGCTGGTGGACGGTCGCGTAGGACTCCACCGCCATCAGGGCCGGGACCTCCACCGTGCCGGGCGTGCACACCATCGAGAGGTCGTTGCGCAGCAGGTCGACGATCATCAGGTTCTCGGCGCGGAACTTGGGGTCCGTGGCGAGCCGGCGACGGTGGGCCTCGTCCTCCTCGGGGGTCGCGCCGCGGGGAGTGGTGCCCTTGATCGGCCTGGTCTCGATGGTCCGGTCGGCCGCGACCAGCGCGTAGCGCTCCGGGCTGCTGCTCAGCAGCCACGCGGCATGGCCCGGCACGTCGTGCTGGAGGAACCCGGCGTACGGCGCGGGGTTGAGCTCGCGTAGGCGCAGGTACACCCCCAGCGGGTCGGCCGCGGACTCGTCCTCCAGCCGGTACGTCAGGTTCGCCTCGTAGCTGTTGCCCGCCCGCAGGTGCTCCTGGACCCGGTCGAAGGCCTGGCGGTAGGGGGCGGGAGTTTCGTCGGCCGGCCGACGAAACTCGTGCTCGGACGACGCAACTGCGTCGCCCAGGGTCGAGTTCTGTCGGCCGGCCGACGAAACTGGGCCGCCAGGCCCGTGGTCGAAGAAACGGACGCCGGACGGCCGCATCCACACTGCGTCCGGCAGAGCGCCCCCTGTGGCGGCCGGCAGGTCGGGGCGGCAGGCATAGCCGAGGTAGCCCACCCACTGGTCGTCGGGCGAGCCGGCGGACAGCTCCGCCTCGAGGACGGCGAAGACGTCGTCACCCACCACCTCGGACGCACCACCGGCATGACGCCGCACCTCACGGCGCTGCGCGGAGTAGGTGATCGACACGTCGTCGGGCGTCAGCCATCCCACCATCGAGCGGCGGCCGGACCACTCCCGAGCACCGCCGCCGTCGAGCCAGAAGCACCGCGGGTGATCCGCCGCGACGGAGCGGAAGAACGCCACCGGATCCGTCGCGGTCACGACAGCCCCAGGAAGCTCGCGACCAGCGCCGCCCCGTGCTCGGACAGCACCGACTCGGGGTGGAACTGCACGCCCTCGAGCGGCAGTGTCCGGTGCCGCACCCCCATCACGACCCCCTCGGCCGTCGCGGACACCTCGAGGCAGTCCGGCACCGACAGGGCCGCGAGCGAGTGGTAGCGGACGGCCCGGAACGACGGCGGCAACCCGGCGAACAACCCGCGACCGTCGTGGGTGATGACCGCGACCTCGCCGTGCGCCGGTTCGACCCGCCCGACGGTCCCGCCGTACGCCGTCACCAGTCCCTGCATGCCCAGGCACACCCCGAGCACCGGCCTCGTGGCGCGTCGCAGCACCTCGCCGCCCACCGCGAAGTCGCCCCTCACAGCGGGATGCCCGGGACCGGGCGAGAGCACCACGTGGCTGAACGCAAGCACCTCGTCGGCGGACACCTCGTCGTGCTGGACGACCGCCGGGAGGACCCCGGTGACGCCGGCGACCAGGTGCACCAGGTTCCACGTGTAGGAGTCGTGGTGATCGACCACGACCACGCGGGGCACGGGCACCGGGTCAACCTACCGGCCCCGGACGTGCGGAGGGCCCGATGAAGCTGGGGGGCAGTCTTCACCGGGCCCACGAGCGGGGACTCCGCGTTGTTACGAGGTCGAGCCTACCGGCCCTCCCGGGGCAGCGGCACCGGGAACGAGGAGAAGGTCGGACACGATCTGGTGAAGGAGGTCGTAGCCGTGCTCGGTGAGGATGGACTCCGCGTGGAACTGGATGCCGCGGTAGTGCGGACCCCGCACCAGATGGATGTCACCGGTCTGGACATCCGCCTCGACCTCGACCCCGTCCGGTGGCGTCGTCCCGTCCGCGAGCCGGCCGACGAACGTGTTGTAGAAGCCCACCCGCTCGGTGCGGCCACCGATCGGGACCGGTGACTGCGTGCCCTGGAAGACGATGTCCTTGTAGGTCAGTGGGATCCCCAGGTGGTGGCACAGCGCCTGGTGCCCCAGGCACACCGCGAGGAACGGCCGCCCGGCCGCCATCAGCTCCGCGACCGCTGCCCGGAGGTTGGCCATCTTGGGGTCGGCGCCGTCACGCGGGTCGCCGGGCCCGGGGCCGATGATCACCAGGTCGAAGCCGTCGAGACGCCCGGGCGCGTAGTCCTCGTGGCGCACCACCTCGCTGGTCATGCCGAGCACGCCGAGCACGTGGCGGAGCATGTTCACGAAGTCGTCCTCGCCGTCGAGGATCACCGCGCTCCGCCCCGCCAGCCGCGGGTCGGGCGGCGAGCCGCCCTGGTCGGTGAGCCAGAACCTGCTCAACCGCTGGTTGCGCGCGTTGAGCGCGAGCAGCACGTCCTCGTCGCTGACGAGCTCGGCGATGTTGACCCCGGGCGCGGGCGCCGACGGCACCAGGCCGAACGCGCTGAGGATGCCGCCGGCCTTGGCGTGGGTCTCGGCGACCTCGTACGCCGGGTCCGAGTCGCGCACCAGCGTCGCACCGGCAGTCACGGTGAGCCGGCCGTCGAGCCCGACGTCCGCCGTGCGGATGACGATCGGGCTGTCCACGACCGGGCCGCCGAGCTCGTCGCGGCCCAGGATCGCCAGCGCGGCACCGTAGTAGCCGCGACCCTCGGCCTCGTACTGCTTGATCAGCCGGCACGCGTTCTCGACCGGCGAGCCGGTCACGGTGGCGGCGTACATCGTGTCGCGCAGGACCTCGCGGGGGTCGCGGCTGGTGCGGCCCGCGAGGAGGTACTCGGTGTGCACGAGGTGGCTCATCGGCTTGAGGAACGGGCCGAGCACCTGGCCGCCCTCGTTGCAGATGTCGCACATCATCTTGAGCTCTTCGTCGACGACCATGAAGAGCTCGTAGATCTCCTTCTCGTCGCGCAGGAACTCCAGGAGCCCGCGCCGGACGTCGCCCTCGCGCGGGATGCGGAACGTGCCGCTGATCGGGTTCATCCGCACGTCGGCCAACCCGAACGGTCCGCTCGGTCGCTCGCTCGTCCCTCGCTCGGCTCCGTCGCGGACGGGGTGGATGGTGACGTGCCGCTCGGGGCTGGCGCCGATCAGGTAGCGGTCGCCGGTGAAGAACACGTAGGTCCAGTAGGCGCCCCGCTCGCGCTCGAGCAGCCGCCGGAAGACGGTCAGCGCCTTGTCGGCACCCCAGTCGGCGACCGTGGCACGGTAGTGGCGGCCCACCACGAGGTTGGCGCCCTCGCCCTGCCCGATCTCGTCGGTGATGATCGAGGCCACGAGCTTCGCGTAGTCGTCGTCGTCGGTGTCGAACCCGCCGCGGTCGGCGAACTCCACGCCGGTGTCGTCGATCGCGTCCACGACCTCGGCGACCGAGAACTCCAGCTCGGTCTCGACGTCCACCACGACCAGCGGCGCCCCGTCGTCGTGGGCCTCGAACCCGCGCTCGCGCACCTGCCGGAACGGCACCGCCAGCAACCGGTCGGCGATGTGGCCCTCCTGCGGCACACCCTCCTCGAGGGGTACGTCGAGCAGCGACTCGACCACCCGGCGCCGGCCGCCGACGAGGCCGACCGTGTCGCGGTCACCCGCCCTCGTGGAGCGCCGGATGATCGCCCAGGCCTCGTGCCCCTGGAGGGCCGCGATGGCTTCCCGGGCGGAGGTGGTGGTCGACATGACGGCAGCCTAGATGAGCCGGCGCGTGCCGGGTGTCCGGTCTCGTTTGGGGGACGGACGGGTGGGGAAGGAGGGACACCGGTACCAGTGAGCTCGATGCGGAGGAGGACTACGGGATGCTGCCGGCCGACGCAGGCGGGGGAACCGTGCTGCGGCTCTCCCCCGAGGTCGCCGACCGCGTGCGGAACGCGTTCGCGCACGCAGCGGGCCAGCTCGAGCACCAGTCCGGCACGGCGCTCCAGCTCGGCTCGTCCGTCACGGAGGGCGCGGGCGAGCTGGCCGGGGAGCTCTCGGGGCAGTCCGACGCCTTCGGCGCCGCCTGGCGCACGACGCTGGAGGTGCTCGGCACCTCGGCTGCCCTGATCGCCGGCAACACCAACAACCTCGCCATCGACCTCGAAGCGCTGGACACCGGCCTCACCGTGCCCGACATCGGACGGCCTGGCGGACGCGCCCGATGAGCGGGCAGTTCAAGCTCGACGTCCACCCGGGTGCGCTCCGGCACGCCGCCTCCCGCATCGGCACCCTGCACGAGGATCTCGTGCAGGCCGCGACCCGCCTGGGCGGCGTACCCGACGACATCGAGGGTGAGTGGACGGGCCAGGCGGCCTCGGCGACCATCCCCGAGATGCGAGCGATGGCCACGGCCCTGCGCACCTCGGCGCCGCAGCTGCAGACCGTGCAACACGAGCTCATCGGCCTGGCCACGGCCTACGAGCACGCCCAGGCGCAGGTGGCTCAGCTCAACCAGCAGTGGGACGACGCCGCACCCCACGTCCCGGCGGGCGCACCCGACGACCCGGAGGACCCGGACGGCATCCGGGCCTGGCAGCACGCGGTGACCGCGTCCCAGTCGACGAGGGCGGGCATCACCCAGGCGATGTCCGACCTCCGCGAGCACCTGGCGTCCCGCACCCGGGCCTGCGCGTCCGTGCTGGGCTCGGGGCTCCCGGTCGCCGTCCAGCCGGCGTGCGGCCCGGACGGCAGCCCGCCCGTCGACGCCACGAAGCTGCTGGCCACGCTCCCGATGACCGCCGCACACGACCTCAAGGCCTCGACGCCGCCGGCCTCCGACGGCCCGAGCGACAGCGAGCTCGTCGAGCTGATGCGCGAGGCCGGCAGCACGGTGCTCGACGAGACCGAGAAGTTCTTCACGACCTGGGGCGGCTTCAAGCCGCCCGACGACATGGGGCCGGTCACCGGCGCGGTCTACGCACTCGGTCTCGTCGGCAACGTCGCCGGTGCCGCGAGCGACGTCGCACTGCACGGCGTCCTGCAGAACTTCCAGCCGCTGATCGACGGGCACCGCTACAAGCTCAACGGGTGGCGAGGCTTCGACTCGAACTTCTGGGAGCGCTTCAAGGCCGCCAACAACGACTCCAGCTGGCGGGCCAAGCCCTACCGGGCGGCCACCCGCAACGGCGTACGCACCGCGGGCAAGTGGATCAACCGAGGCGGTGTGGCCGTGGCCGGCGTCGCCGCCGGCTGGGACGAGTGGAGCAACAGCGACGAGACCGAGACCGACCGTCGGGTCACCGAGGCGATCACCGTGGGCGGCTCGACCGCCGCCGGCGCCTGGGCGGGTGCCGAGGGTGGTGCCTGGCTCGGCGGCGCGATCGGCACCGCGATCTGCCCGGGCGTCGGCACGGTGATCGGCGGCTTCGTCGGTGGCGTGGTCGGCGGGTTCGTCGGGTCCGAGGTCGGTGGCGCGATCGGCGGAGCGATCAAGGACGGGGCGGCCGATCTCGTCGACGGCGCCGAGGACCTCGCCAGCGACATCGGCGACGCAGTGAAGTTCTGGTGAGGTGACCATGGTCGTGGTCTTCGTCCTGCTCGTCATCGCGTTCTTCGTGGCTCTCGGCGTGCTCGGCTACCGGCGTGGGTCGGGGCGTGGGTCGGGGCGTGGGTCGGCGCGTGGGTCGGCGCGTGGATCAGCGCGGGTTCGGTGGCCGGGGCCGGTGTCGCCACCACCCGCCCCCGACGTCCCGGAGCCCTGGGGTGCCCTGCGTGACCGCATCGCGGCCGCGCTCCCCGCACTGCCCGAGGGAGCGACGCTCGTGATCAGCGACGACGGCACCGAGAACCACCTCTACGTGCGCTACCAGCAGCTCGGGGACGTGCTGAGCGTCGACGCGTCGGGCTCGCAGGAGTGGGGCGGCCCGTGGCCCGTGGCGCCCGCGCAGGACCAGCGGATGCACGACCTGGGGTGGCAGCGGCCCGCCGAGCGCACGGGGGCCTACGACCGGACGAACGACTACCGGCTCGACGTCAGCATCGGCTCCGGCGTCGACGACGCGACGGCCAGCAGCCTGGCCGCGCACGGCGTGGTCGCGCTCGCCACCCTCGGCGGCGCGACCGACCACGGCTGGCACTGGGAGCAGTACGCGTGAGCCTCGCACTGCACGGAGCGCGGGTCCCGGCTCCGGCCGGGTGGGGCCCGGTGGACACCGGGCTGGCGGGCGCGGCCGCCGTCGTGGAGCCCGTCGACCCCGCATCCCCGGAGGCCTACCGGGCTTCTCTCGTGCTGACCCAGGAGCACCTCGGCGACGTCGACCTGCGCACCTGGCAGTCCACCGCCGAGGCGGCCGCGGCTCAGGCCCTGCACGACCACCGGGTGCTCGACCGCGAGCACGTGGCGGTCGCCGGCCGTCCGGGGGGCCGGCGCCTCACCCACCACCTGGCTCCCTCGGGGAACGCCGTGGTCCTCGAGCAGTGGTTCGTGGTCGCCGACGGCACGGGGTGGACCCTCAGCGCGACCGTCGACGCGGGCCGCTACGACCTCCTGGCCGACGAGCTCGCGCTCTCCGCTGCCGCGATGGTCGTCCCGGATCTCCCCGAGGAGACGCGATGAGCGACCGGGCACACACCGTCGGATCGGTGGCGGAGTTCGAGGCGCTCGCGGCCGACGGCGCGTTCCCGCCCGTGCAGGACCCCAACGCCGTGCTGCACCTCGACACCGCCACACGCTCGACGAGCCGGACCACCCTCGGCTGGCTCGGTGCGGGCGAGGTCACGCTTCTCGTCCGCGACACCGCCGCCACCGAGGTCGTGCCCTGCCCGCCCGACCAGCTCCCGGTCGCGCTGGCGCGCCTCACCTCGCTGGCCCCGGTCACCCCGGCCGAACGGCGCGAGCGGCACACCGAGGCCAACCCGATGGCGGCTCTGCTCGGCGACGACCCCGTCGCCCGGCGTTCGGCCTTCGACGAGCTCGACGCGTCCCTGGCGTTCACCCTCGGCGTGCGCACCGAGGACGAGGAGCGGCTCCTCGCCGGCGTCACCGGCGCGTCCGGCAGTTGGCTGGTCGAGCCGGGCCCGGGCACCGGGTGGACGCTCCGGCCGGTCGCGAGCTCGACCATCTACCGCCGGTTCTGCGCGCTGGTGCCGCTCGCCTCCGGCTGAGCCGCACCCGGTCAGGACAGCGTGGTGAGCAGCTGGGTGGCGCGGGTGAGCACGACGTAGAGCGTGGCCTTGCCGGTCGCGGACTCGTCCTCGATCTCCTGGGGACGGACCACCACGATGCCGTCGAACTCCAGGCCCTTGGTGTCGAGGCCGGTGAGCACCACGACCCGGTCCTCGCCCGACGGGGTCACCGAGGAGTCGACGGCGGCGCGCGCTGCCGGGGCGTCCTCGGCGAGCTCGGGCCACGACGCCAGCCAGGCGTTGACGTCCGAGCGCCGGGCGACGGGGACCACGATGCCCACCGTGCCAGCGACCTGGCCGGCGATCTCGTTCACGGCCTCCCGGGTCGCGGCCTCCAGGTCGGCGACCCCGGTCAGCGTGCGCGGCTCGACGCCGGTCGAGCGGACCGCGGTCGGCAGGTCGGCGTCGAGGCCGACCCGCTCGGCGTACGCCGCGGCGTAGGCGTAGATCTCCGAGGAGTTGCGGTAGTTGGTGGAGAGGTGGAACTCGTGGAGCTCCTTGCCCTCCAAGGCCTCGGCGCGCGCAGCCGCCGACTCGGCCGGCACCGGCCAGGACGACTGGGCCGGGTCGCCGACGATCGTCCACGACGCGGTGCGTCCGCGACGCCCGACCATCCGCCACTGCATGGGGGTGAGGTCCTGCGCCTCGTCGATCAGCACGTGCGCGAACGGGTCGTCGTCGATGCGGTGGGTCGGCGGCGCCCAGGCGCGGCCGGTGGGGGCGTACTCCCGGTCGGCGGCGGTGAACAGCTCCTGCATGTCCACGCCGCCCTCGAGCAGCCCGCTGTCGTCGAGCTCGCGCTCGTCGTCGGTGCGGGCCGGCACGTCACCCAGCGCGTAACGCAGCTCGTCGAGCAGCGGCACGTCCTCGACGGAGAGATCGGCCGCGTCGCCCCAGGACTTGGTCAGCAGCCGCTGCTCCTCGGGGCTGACCACGCCGTCGCCGACCCGGGCGAGCAGCTCGGGGTCGCGCAGCCAGCCGAAAACCTCGAGAGCGTCAAGCGGCGGCCACCAGCCGGCGGCGAAGTCCACGAACGACTGGTTCGAGAGCATCTCGTCGTCGAACGCCTCGCGGCCACGCTCGCGGCCCCGCTCGCCGCGGACCTGGCGCCACATGGTGTCCAGGAGCGCCCGGGCCACCCGGGGCAGCTGTCGGTTGCGCCGGCCCTGGGACATCAGCTGGCGGCGCAGCCGGCCGAGCTCGCCGCGGTCGAGCACGATCGTGTCGTCGCGCCAGAAGATCCGGAACTCGCGCGGGCTGCCCGGCGCCTGCTGGCGCGCGGTACGCCGCATCAGCTCGGCCATCCGCGCCGAGCCCTTGACGTCGGCGACGGCGGGCTCGTCGTGGCGGGTGGCGCGGATGCCGTCGACGACCTCGCCGAGCGACCGCAGCGCGACCGCGGTCTCGCCGAGGCTCGGCAGCACCCGCTCGATGTAGCGCATGAACACGCCACTGGGGCCGACGATCAGCACGCCACCGCCCTCGTAGCGGCGCCGGTCGTTGTAGAGGAGGAAGGCCGCGCGGTGCAGCGCGACCACCGTCTTGCCGGTGCCGGGCCCCCCGGAGATCGACACGACGCCCTTGCCCGGTGCCCGGATCGCCTTGTCCTGCTCGGCCTGGATCGTCGCGACGATCGAGTGCATGGAGCGGTCGCGCGCCCGGGAGAGCTGGGCCATCAGCGCGCCCTCGCCGACGATCGGCAGGTCGGCACCGGATCGCTCGAGCGCCTCGGCGTCGAGCAGCTCGTCCTCGACACCTACGACCTGCGGGCCGGCGGCGCGGAGCACCCGGCGCCGGATCACGGCGTGCGGCTCGGCGGCGGTGGCCTGGTAGAACACCGCGGCTGCGGGCGCGCGCCAGTCGATCAACAGCGAGTCTCGGTTGGCGTCGCGCAGCCCGATCCGGCCGACGTAGCGCGGCTCGGGGTCGACCTCCGCGGTCATGTCGAGGCGGCCGAAGACGAGACCCTCGTGGGCGGCGTCGAGCTGGGCGATCCGCCGGGCCGCCTGGAACACCATCGCGTCGCGCTCGACGAGCCCGCCCTCGTGACCCAGCCGGCCGCGGCTGTGACCCTCCTTGGCGAGTGCCTGCGCCTGCCGGGCGGACTCCGCCAGCTGGACGTACACCCGGTCGACGAACGCCTGCTCGGCAGCGATCTCCCGCTCGACCAGCTCTTCAGACAACGCGCGCTTCCCCTCACCCAAGAACATCCCCCACCCCCGGAACCCACCCACGTGCTCGGTGATTCCGGCGAGTCGACAAGCCTACCCGCTGATCCGGGGTGCGCGAGCGGAGTATCGGGAGCACACGCCCGCAGGAGCGCGCCCCCAGTCGACGCGCCGTCCGCAACCACTCCGTCGGACGATGCCGCCACAGATCGATCCGCGGCTCGCGCGGCGACGAAGTCGACGCGCGAGACGCGGCTAACGCTTGCGCGACAGGAACGCCGTCATCGCCTCGCGGGCCTCCTCGGAGGCGAAGAGCCGAGTGGAGAGCTCGGCCATCTCGGCGCCGTGGGCGTCGATGCGGTCGACCAGGTCGCGGTTGAGCACCCACTTGGACTCGCGCAGTCCCTGGGCGGCGCCGGTCGCGAGCGAGGCGCAGACCGCGGCCACCTCGTCGTCGAGCGTCTCGCCGGGCACAGCCGTGGTGACCAGGCCGTACGCCGCGGCCTGAGCGCCGGTGAACACCTCGCCGCCGAGGGTGGTGAGCGCCGCGGCGCGCGGGTTCATCCGGTGGTGGACGGTCAGGGAGATGATCGCGGCGGCCAGGCCGAGCTTGACCTCGGTGAGCGCGAACGTCGCGTCCTCGGCGGCGATCGCGATGTCCGCGGCGGCGACGATGCCGATGCCGCCGGCGCGGGCCGCACCGGAGACCCGGACGACGACCGGCTTGTCGAGGGTCACGATCAGCCGCTGCAGGTCGATGATCCGCCGGGTGCCCTCCTCCATGCTGCCGGTCGCGGCCTCGGAGAGGTCGGCGCCGGAGCAGAAGACGCGGCCCTCCGCCCGGATCAGCACGACCTTGACCTCCGGGTCGGCACCGGCCCGCTCCAGGCCCTCGAAGAGCTCGGTGACGAGCTGGCGCGAGAGCGCGTTGCGGTTGTGGGGCGAGTCGAGGGTCAGCGAGGCGACCGCGTCGGAGACGGAGTAGTGCACGAGTTCGGCGGGGGCGTCGGACATGCGGCACATCCTGCCGCATGCCCGACGCCGCGACGGACCCTCAGTGCCTGATGTGCACCGTCCGCACCGTGCCGTCGATCCGCAGCTGCGCCTTCGTCAGTCCCCGCAGGGTCGAGCGGCCCACAGCGGTCTGCTTGAGCTGGAGGACCGCCCTCGCGCCGGACCGGATCCGGTAGGTCGCCTGGGCGAGCACCGCGCCCTTCTTCACCACGTGGCCGCCGACCTTCTGGGTGGCCACCGCGACCAGGGTCGCCCGGCCGCTGCAGACCCCAACACCGGCGCCGCACTTCACCGTCGCCGCCACCCGGGCCGAGGAGACCACGACCTGCGAAGCGACCGGGACGACGGCCGGCGAGGTGTCCACCCGGATCGTCACGCTGTCGGTGTTGTCGGCACTGGAGGTCTCCGGCGTCGAGGTGGTGACCGAGGCGGTGTTCACGATCGAGCCGCCCTGGTCGGCACCCTTCTCGGTGCGGTTGGCCAGGCAGTGCAGGTAGAGCCTCGCCTGCAGCGGCGCGTCGCTCGGGTTGAAGAGCTTGAACACGCGGATCACCGGCCGGGGGTCGTTGCCGAGCACGACCAGGCCGGGGTCGACGTCGTAGCCGGCGACGATGCCCTTGGCGTCCGCGGCACAGCTCAGCGTGACCTCCGCGACCTGCCCGGCCGGCACCGTCACGGTCTGCCGGACCTCGTCGAGGCCGAGCCGGTGCGTGTGCCCGTTCGCAGTGCTCACGAGCTCGTCCAGGCACCGCAGGGTGAACGTCCCGGTCGTCGCCGCGCCGGCGTTCTGGACGGCGAACCGCCACCCCGCAGCGCCGTCGGGGTACGTCGTGACGACCGGTGCCGCGGCGCCGAGCTCGTAGCCGGGCTGGATCGGCACCTGCCCGGGCGAGCAGCTCAGCGTGACGTCGGTGCGTCCGGTCGGCAGCGCGGCCGCCTGCGACACCGGCGAGCCGACCACGAGCTCGTGGACGTGCCCGTTGACCGACTCGCTCTCGGTCTTCACGCAGACCGCGAACACCTTGGCCTGGGCGCGCCCGGTCGCGTCGTTGACGAAGCCCGCACGCCAGCTGTCGTCGCCGACGGCCTGGTTCTGGGTCATGTGGACCGAGGCCAACGTCCCGGTGCCCTGGTCGACGGAGTCGATCCGCCCCGAGCCGTCGGTGACGACGTAGCCGGGCATGCAGGTGGCCGTCCCGACCGCCTGGGCGCCGGGCTCCACGTCCACGTGCACCTCGGTCTTCTGCACGTCGAACAGGTGCTGGTGGTCGGCACCGACCGACGGCAGCGGGTCGACCCTCACCTGGACGTCCACGCTGCGGACCTGGCCCGCCGGCACCGTGCCGACCTCGCACCGGACGGTCGCGCCGGTCCGCGTGCAGGGCGCGTCGGCGGACACGAGCGTCACGCCGCTCGGCAGCGCGTCGACGATCACCACGTCGCGCGCGTCGGCGGCGCTGGTGTTGGTGACCGTCAGCGTGTAGGTGACGACGTCACCCACCCGCGGAGCGGTGTCGTCGACGGTCTTGGCGACCGTGACGTTGGTGACGGTCGGCTGCACGGGCGTCGAGGTGGAGTCGGAGTCCTGGACGGTCCCGCCACCGGGTGCCGTGCCGGTCGCGGTCGCGGTGTTGTCGACCTTCCCGGCGCTGACGTCGGCCGCGGTGATCGTGTACGTCGCGTCCGCGCAGTCGACGTACTCGTCGGGCTCGAGCCCTCCGGACGGGCAGGTCACGGGCCCGACCTTGGGGTCGCTGACCGTGATCGGGTCGAGCTTGACGTTGCCGGTGTTGGTGACGCGGAACGAGTAGGTGATCGTGTCGCCCGCGTCGGGGCCGTTGCCGTCGAGGTCCTGGATCGCGCCGGCGGCCTTGAGGAGCTGGATCGATCCGGTCGAGGGAAGGTCCACGGTGCGGCTGTCGTCGTCGCTGACCGTGCCGCCGCTCGGCGTGGTGCCCGTGACCTCGGCGGTGTTGTCGACGGAGCCGTGGTCCACGTCGGCCTGCGTGAGGGTGTAGGTCCGCAGGCTGCACTCGACCGAGGCGCCCGGCGCGAGCGGGCCGCTCGGGCAGCTCACCGGCCCGACCTTGGGGTCGGAGACGTCGATGCCGGTCAAGGTGACGTTGCCGGTGTTGGTCACCGTGAACGTGTAGGTGACCGTGTCCCCGTCGTCGATGCCGTTGCCGTTGACGTCGTGCACGGCGCTCGCCGTCTTCACCAGGTTGATCGAGGCGTGGGGAGGCACCGGAGTGCTGGTGGCGTCGGTGTCGGCGACGTTCGACCCGGTCGGCGGCGTTCCCGTCGCCGTGGCGGTGTTGTTGACGATCCCGGCGTTCACGTCGGCCTGGGTCAGCGCGTACGTCGTGGTCGTGCACGCCACGGTGGCACCGGGAGCCAGGGCCCCGGCCGGGCAGGTGATCGCGCCGCCCAGCTTGGGGTCGGTGAGCGTGAGCGGGTTCAGCGTGACGTTGCCGGTGTTGGTCACCGCGAAGGAGTAGGCGATCGTGTCGCCCGCATCCGGCCCGTTGCCATCGACGTCGTCGATGGCGCTGGCCGTCTTGTCGAGGTGGATCGACGGGCTCGCCGGCACCGGGGTCGTGGTGGAGTCGGTGTCGGTGACGTCCGCGCCGGTCGGCGACGTGCCCGTCGCGGTGGCGGTGTTGTCGACCTTGCCGGCGTTCACGTCCGCCTGGGTCAGGGCGTAGGTCTTCGGCGTGCAGGTCACCGTGGCACCGGGTGCGAGGGCACCGGTGGGGCAGGTGATCGCGCCGAGCTTCGGGTCGCTCACCATCACGTGGTCGAGGGTGACGTTGCCGGTGTTGGTCACCGCGAAGCCGTAGCCGATCGTGTCACCGGCGTCGGGGCCGTTGCCGTCACCGTCGACGATGGCGCCGGCGGTCTTGTCGAGCACGAGGCCCGGGTACGCCGGCACCGGGGTGGTGGTCGAGTCCGCGTCGGTGACCCCGGAGCCGCTCGGCGGCGTGCCGTGGGCGGTGGCGGTGTTCTCCACCTTCCCGGCGTCCACGTCGGCCTGGGTCACGACGTACTGCACCGAGGTGCAGGTGAGACTGGCGCCGGGTGCCAGCGCGCCGGTGGGGCAGGTCACCGGGCCGACCTTGGCGTCGGTGACCGTGACGGGGTCGAGGCTCACCGTGCCGTTGTTGGTGACCTTGAAGCCGTAGGTGATCTTGTCGCCCCGGTCCGGTCCGTTGCCGTCGAGGTCGCTGATCGCGCTCGCGGTCTTGTCGAGCTCGATGGCGGCGGTGCCCTGCAGCACGGTCGTCGTCGAGTCGTCGTCGCTGACGGTGCTGCCCGTCGGGGGCTTGCCGGTCACGGTCGCCGTGTTGTCGATGCGGCCGTTGTTCACGTCTGTCTGGGTCAGTGCGTAGACCTTGCTCGGGCAGGTCGTCGAGGCGCCCGGAGCGAGCGAGGTCGCGCACGGGACGGCGCCGCCGAGCTTGGGGTCGTTGACCGCGATCGCGCTCAGCGCCACGTTGCCGGTGTTGGTGACCTTGAACGAGTAGGTGATCGTGTCGCCGGCGTCCGGGCCGTTGCCGTCGGTGTCCGTGATCGGCCCCGCGGTCTTGTCGATCTCGATGCCCGCGAGCGTCGGGACGGGGACCGTGACGGAGTCGGTCGAGGTGACCGGCGAGCCGGTGGGCGGCGTACCGCTCGCGGTGGCGGTGTTGTCGACCTTGCCGGCGTCCACGTCGGCCTGGGTGATCGTGTAGACCTTGGGCGTGCAGGTCAGTGCTGCACCGGAGGCGAGCCCACCGGTCGGGCAGGTGATCGCTCCGAGCTTCGGGTCGCTCACCGTCACCGGGTTCAGCGGCAAGTTGCCGGTGTTGGTCACCTTGAACGCGTACGTGACGGTGTCACCGGCGTCCGGTCCGTTGCCGTCCACGTCGGTGATCGCGCCGGCTGTCTTGTCGAGGACGAGGCTCGGGTTCGCGGGAACCAGCACGGTGACGGTGTCGGGGTCGGTGACCTTGACGCCGTTGGACGCGGTGCCGGTCGCGGTCGCGGTGTTGTCGACCTGACCTGCGGTGACGTCGGTCTGGGTGAGCGTGTAGCTCTTCGGCGTGCACGTCACCGAGGCACCGGCCGCGAGGGCACCGGCCGGGCAGGTGATCGTCCCGAGCTTGGGGTCGCTCACCGTCACCGGGTTCAGCGCCACATTGCCGGTGTTGGTCACCTTGAACGCGTACGTGACCGTGTCGCCCGCGTCCGGGCCGTTGCCGTCGACGTCAGCGATGGAGCCCGCGGTCTTGTCGAGCTCGATCGCAGGGTTCAGCGGCAGGTTGGTGAACGTGCACACGACGGTCGTCCCGGACGTGCTCGGCACGGTGAACGTCCCCCCGTTGCCGGTCCCGGCGGCGACCTGGGAGCCGTCGGAGCCCTTCACACACTTCCACGTGGTGGTGTAGTCGTTGAGGTCCGTGCCGCCCGCGGCTGCCTGAGCGATCGTGTACGTCGTCCCCGGCAGCACGACCACGGGGCCGGCGACCTCGCCGGTCTGGGTCTGCAGCCCGGAGTCGGTGCCCGCGGTGACGCCGGTGTTGCCAGAGGTCACGCCACCGCCGGTGATCGTGGTCGTGAACTGGTCGGCCGCGGCGTGGCGTCCCTGCGGCAGGTCCACGCGGACCGAGGCGGTGCTCGGCGAGGAGCAGGACGCCATGTCGTGGAGCTTGAGGCTGGTGGACTTCGAGGCGGCCAGCGTCCCGCTGGCCGGGTCCACCTTGAGCACCTTGCCGTCCCCGGTGCCGATCACGAGGTAGCCCGACCCGTCGAACGCCATGGCGGCGTACTGACCGGAGTTCTTCGGCAACGAGGCCAGCACCGCCGAGCCGAGCGAGCTGCTGCCGGCGCTGGTCGGGAGCGGACCGTTGACGCGCGCCAACGTCCCTGCCGCGTCGGAGTCGGCGTTGCTGACGACGTACAGGTTGCCGGACGCGTCGAACGCCATGTCGCCGTTGTTCGACAGGCCCGAGATCGTTCCGACCTGGCCGATCGAGGTGTTCGTGTTGGTGTTGAACGCGAACAGCTTCCACGTCGAGCCACCGGACGCGTAGTAGAAGATGCCGTTGGCCGGGTTGATCGCGCCGGCGATCACGCTGCTGGCGCTCGAGTTCGACGGGGCGGTCCACTCGTCGGCGTCGTTGGTGTCGGCGTCGAACCGCACGACCTGGTTCTGGCTGCGGTTGAAGGCGTAGATGTAGCGCCCGCCGCCACTCGGCAGGGCGAGCGCGTTGAGGGTGTCGCCCCAGCCGGCCGGGATGGTGCCGTTGTCCGACGCGACGCCCGTCGTCGGGTTCAGCCTGCTCAGCGCGCGCGAGTCGCCGTCGAGGCTGTACACCGTGTCGGGCGCGCACACGAACCTCGGTGATGCCGACGACCCGGTGCCCCACGTGGCCTGGGCGGGCGCGGCAGGCAGCGTCGCCACCAGCCCCGCCGTCATCAGCAGTGGCACCACCGCGAGGCTCACCCGCCGGGTGTGCGCCCGCATCCGGGCAGGACTGATCCACGAAATTGCGCACGTCAGCGACATGACCGCCGGCCCCCCAGCCGTGTTGCTCGTCTACGAGCGTCTGTGATCCCCCCGACCTCCCGCAGCGGCGGGAGGTCGTCTTTCACCGTAGCCACGCCGCCGCCCGGTCGTCGCGACTTGAGGAAAACGTGAGGAAGGCCATCCGACAGGGGATCCGCTCCGAACAGCACCCATGAGGAATCGCCTTGTCCATGCCGGCGCCTGGATGGGTGTCGGGGTCCTCGCCACCCTGGTCGGCGTCGCCGCCGGCCACCTGGTGGCCGGCCTGACCGAACCCGCGTCGTCGCCCGTGCTGGTGGTGGGATCCACGGTCATCGACCTGACCCCGACCCCGCTCAAGGAGTGGGCCATCGCCCACTTCGGCACCCACGACAAGACCGTGCTCGTCGGATCGGTCCTGGTCGGTGTGCTGGTGCTGGCCGCACTCGCCGGGCTGCTGTCCCGGCGACGCTTCGCGTACGGCGCAGTCCTGCTGCTGGTGCTCGTCGCCATCCCGGCCGGCGCCGCACTGAACCGTCCCGGCGCGGCCACCAGCGACGTGGTGCCGAGCCTCGTGGCCGCGGTCACGGGGCTCGCGGCACTCGCCTGGCTGACCCGGGCCCGGGCCACCTCCGCCTCCGCCTCGGGACCGGCGGACGGACCGAGCCGGCGCGGCGTGCTGGTCGCCGCGGGCACCCTGGGGGTGGCCGCGGCCGCGATGGGCGGCGCGGGACGCTGGATCGCGTCGTACCGCAGCCGCACGACGGTGATCGACCTGCCGGCCGCCGACGACCCCGCACCGCCGTTCCCCACCGGCCTGGACGACCGGGTGCCCGGCATCAGCGGCTTCCGCACTCCGACCGGCGACTTCTACCGGGTCGACACCCGGCTGACGCTGCCGATCGTCGACGTGGACGGCTGGACGCTGACCATCGACGGCGACGTCGAGCGCGAGGTCACCTTCACGTTCGACGACCTGGTCGCGATGCCGCTCATCGAGCGCGACATCACGCTCACCTGCGTCTCCAACGAGGTCGGCGGCAGCTACATCGGCGCCGCGAGGTGGCTCGGCGTGCGGCTCACCGACCTGCTCGACCGCGCCGGCATCGACGGCACCCGCGCCGACCAGCTGCTCAGCACCGACGTCGACGGGATGACGATCAGCACCCCGTTGGCGCTGGCCACCGACGGCCGCGACGCGATGATCGCGGTCGGGATGAACGGCCGCTCCCTCACCCGCGAGCACGGGTTCCCCGCGCGGATGGTCGTCCCGGGCCTCTACGGGTTCGTCAGTGCCTGCAAGTGGATCAGCCGCATCACCCTGACGACGTACGCCGAGCAGGAGGCGTACTGGACCCGCCGCGACTGGGCGACCGACGCCCCGATCAAGATCTCCAGCCGCATCGACACCCCCCGGCCGCTCTCGACGGTCGACGCCGGCCGCACGGTGATCGGCGGGGTGGCCTGGGCCCAGCACCAGGGCGGCATCGACCGGGTCGAGGTGCGCATCGACGGGGGGCCCTGGCAGCAGGCGCGCCTGGGGCCGTCGGCCGGCAACGACTACTGGCGGCAGTGGTACCTGCCGTGGACCGCCGAGCCCGGCCGGCACTCGCTCGCGGTGCGGGCCACGGACGGGGAGGGCGAGGTGCAGACCGCCGTACGCGCCACCCCGTTCCCCGAGGGCTCCAGCGGCGTCCAGGAGGTCGTGGTGAACGTCGCCTGACGTCGACCCGCCCGAAAGTTTCGGGCGGGTCGACGTGATTCGGACCAATCCGATCCCGGACCTGGTCCGAACACCTCACATCTCGGCCCCAGAGCAACCCCGCCGAGATGACCCAGACCACGAAGTTCCCGAAGCGAAAGGCACCACACCATGACGAAGCGCTCCCTCCGTCGCTCACTCCGCCGTCCCACGGGCCTCGCCAGCCTCGCCCTCATCGCCACGTTCGGCCTGGCCGCGTGTGGCGGCTCGGACTCCGAGTCGGACTCGATGGCTGACACCCCCACCACCAGCGCCCCCAGCTCGAGCGCACCGTCCGACATGGGGTCGGACAGCTCGGCTCCGATGGACGCGAGCGCCGATACCTTCGGCGCCGGCTGCTCGGCGATCCCCGCCTCGGGTGCCGGCTCGTTCAACGGCATGGCCACCGAGCCGGTCGCGACCGCGGCCAGCGCGAACCCGCTGCTCAAGACGCTCGTGACCGCGGTCGGCAAGGCGGGCCTGGTGGACACCTTGAACTCCGCGGACGGCATCACCGTGTTCGCCCCCACCGACGACGCGTTCGCCAAGTTGCCGCCGAAGGACCTCAAGTCGGTGCTGGCGAACAAGGACCTGCTCACCAAGGTCCTGACCTACCACGTGGTCGCCGGGCAGCTCACCCCCGCGGACCTGGCCGGCACCCACGACACGCTCGAGGGTGACAAGCTCACGGTGAAGGGCTCGGGTGAGGACTTCACCGTCGGCTCCTCCGACGCCAAGGTCCTGTGCGGCAACATCCCCACGGCCAACGCCACGGTCTACGTCATCGACTCCGTCCTGATGCCCTGATCCTGGTTCCAGGTTTCCCAGGAGCCCGAACAAGCAAGGATCCATCCGTGGACCACATCCGATCCGTCGGCGCCGGCGCCCCGTCCCCCGAGGACGGGGCGCCCGGCGCCGGTGGCCAGCCAACGGCCGAGCTGGCCGAGCTGCTGCGTCTCTCGGCTCGTGGTGACGAGCAGGCCTTCGCCCGCCTGTACGACGCCACCGCGACCCGTGTCTTCGGGCTCGCGGTGCGCGTCGTGCGCGACCCGGCGCAGGCCGAGGAGGTCACCCAGGAGGCCTTCCTGGAGATCTGGCGCACCGCCTCACGCTTCGACCCCGACCGCGGCAGCCCGTTGTCCTGGTTGCTGACGATCACGCACCGCAAGGCGGTCGACCGGGTCAGGTCGGCCGAAGCGTCGACCCGGCGCGACACGACGTACCACGAGCAGAACCAGCCGGTCGAGCACGACTCGACCGCCGAGGCCGCACACGCGTCCCTCGAGGCCCACCGGGTCCGCGGCGCGCTCGCGACCCTCACCGAGGTGCAGCGCGAGGCCATCGGGCTCGCGTACTTCGGTGGA
The DNA here is from genome assembly GCF_057747975.1 of Nocardia sp. 149-1B. Taxonomy (NCBI): domain Bacteria; kingdom Bacillati; phylum Actinomycetota; class Actinomycetes; order Mycobacteriales; family Nocardiaceae; genus Nocardia; species Nocardia sp. 149-1B. The sequence goes on along the minus strand of NZ_CM173233.1, from coordinate 23,847 downwards.
TACACACACACGGAGGTGGCGACCATGCTCGAGCTACCGGTCGGCACCGCCAAGACCCGCATCCGGGACGGACTGATCCGGCTGCGTGACGCGATGGGAGTGGGCTCATGAGCTCCAACGACCCGGGCTACCCCGGCAGCTTCGACGTCCACGCGCTCTCCGGCGCGTACGCCGTCGATGCCCTCGACGACCTCGAGCGCGCAGCGTTCGAGCGGCACCTGGCCGAGTGCCCGGAGTGCCGGAACGAGGTGGCCAGCCTGCAGGAGGCGGCCGGCACGCTCGCCGAGACCACGACCCTCGAGCCGCCCGCCGCGTTGCGCGACCGCGTGCTCGCCGGGATCGCCACGACGCGGCCGCTGCCGCCCGCGGTTCCCTCGCCGGCCCCCGTCCCCGCCCCCGTCTCGCTCGCCTCCCGTCGTCCCCGGCGCCGGCTCAACCTGCTGGTCGCCGCGGCAGCCGCGGTGCTCGCCGTGGGCGGCGGCGCGGTCTTCTGGCAGCAGCCCTGGCAGGACCCCACGACCCAGCAGGCGTCGCCGCTGGTGCAGGTCCTCCAGGCCGCCGACGCCCGCAGCACCTCGCTGGACTTCGAGGGTGGCGCCAAGGCGACGCTCGTGCACTCCGACAGCGTCGGCAAGGCCGTGCTCGTGACCGAGAAGATGCCGCCGCCCCCGGCCGGCAAGGTCTACCAGCTCTGGCTCGACCAGCCAGGCAAGGGCATGGTCTCCGCCGGCCTGATGCCGGTCCGCGAGGACCAGCGGGTGCTGCTCAGCGGCGACGCCGCGACCGCCACCGCGGCCGGCATCACCGTGGAGCCCGAGGGCGGCTCCCCGGCGCCCACCAGCGACCCGATCGCGCTCTTCGACTTCGGCAGGAAGGCATGAGCCGGCGCCACGTCGCGGTCATCGGGTCCGGCGTAGCCGGGCTGACCGCGGCGTACGTCGCCTCCCGCACCGCCCACGTGACGCTGCTCGAGGCCGACGACCGGCTCGGCGGGCACGCCGACACGCACCTGGTCGACGACCCGGCCGCCGGTCGGCTCGCGATCGACACCGGGTTCATCGTGCACAACGAGCGCACCTACCCGACGCTGCTGCGGCTGTTCGGCGAGCTCGGCGTCGCCACGCAGGAGTCGGAGATGTCGATGTCCGTGCGTGACGACGCCACCGGGCTCGAGTACGCCGGCGCGCTCGGCTCGCGCGGGCTGTTCCCGGGCGGCCGGAACCTCACGAGCCCGGCCTACCTGCGCATGCTCACCGAGGTCCCGCGCTTCCACCGGCTGGCCCGGGTGCTGCTCGAGGCCGACGGCGACGACCAGACGCTCCGCGTCTTCCTGGACCGGCACGGGTTCTCGGCGTACTTCGTGCGGCACTTCATGGAGCCGCTGGTGGCTGCCGTGTGGTCGTGCGACCCCGACGTGGCCCTGGAGTACCCCGCCCGTTACCTGTTCGCATTCCTCTCCCACCACGGGATGCTCAGCATCACCGGCTCGCCGCAGTGGCGGACGGTGGCTGGCGGCTCGCACGAGTACGTCCGACGCATCGGGGCAGCGATCGACGAGGTCCGCACCGGCACCAAGGTCACCTCCGTCCTCGAGACCGCCGACGGTGTCGAGGTCACCGACGGCAACGGCACCGTGCGGACGTACGACGCGGTCGTGATCGCCACCCACCCGAGCCACGCCCTGGCGATGCTCGCCGACCCGACGCCGGCGCAGCGCGAGGTGCTCGGCGCGATCGGCTACTCGCCCAACGTCGCGCTGCTCCACACCGACACCTCGCTGCTGCCGCGTGCCGACCAGGCACGGGCGTCGTGGAACTTCCGCCGGCCGCTCGGCGAGCGCGGCCACGTGACGGTCACCTATGACCTGACCCGGCTGCAGCGGCTGCCCACGCAGACGCACTACCTCGTCACCCTCGGTGGCGAGGACCTGGTCGGCCCGAGCACGGTCATCGCGCGCATGGAGTACGAGCACCCGCTCTACACACCCGCGTCCGTCGCTGCCCAGCGCCGGCTGCTCGAGCTCGACAGCGACCGGGTCGCGTTCGCCGGCGCCTACCACGGGTGGGGCTTCCACGAGGACGGCGCACGCTCGGGGCTGGCCGCGGCCGAGCGGCTGGGGTTCGAGTGGACCTCGGTGGTTGAGGTGCGAAGCGAAGCGAGCCTCGAAACCACCACCACCGGCGTCTACGACACGACGATCACCCACGTCCGGCGGTCGCCGTTCCAGCGGACGTTCACGCACCGGTCGCACACCTGGCTCGTCGACCTCGACGACCTGCCCGACCACGGGATCCTCGGCCGCTTCGAGGGCCGCGACCACCTGGGCGACCCCGCGCGGTCGATCAAGGACAACCTCGCGGCGTTCCTGGCCGGGCACGGCATCGAGCTCGGCAACGGCCGCGTGCTCCTGGCCGCGCACCCGCGCGCGTTCGGGCACTGCTTCAACCCGATCAGCGTGTTCTGGGTGACCCCCGAGCAGGGCGACCCGTGCACGGTCGTCGAGGTGCACAACACCTACGGCGACCGCCACGCCTACCTCGTCCGCCCCGACGAGCGCGGCCGTGCCACGACGCCCAAGCAGATGTACGTCTCGCCGTTCCACGGCACCGACGGCACCTACGACCTGCGGGTCCCGGTGCCGGGCGAGCGGCTCCAGGTGAGCGTCGCGCTCACGACGGACGACGGGGAGAAGTTCAGCGCCGCGCTCACCGGCACCCGATCCACCCACGGCCCGTGGCGGGCCGCCCCCGCGGCGTTGAGGGGCGCCGCGCTCATCCGCGCCCACGGCATCGTGCTGTGGCTGCGCCGACTGCCGGTCCGTTCGCGACCGGCCCACCACCAGGAGGGAGTCCGGTGACCATCACGTCCACCCGTTCCACCGCCGGCCGCTGGCCGGGGCTGGACGGCGTACCGTCCGGGATCCGCACGGACGTCTCGTCCCGCGTCGCGCGGCGGCTGTTCATCCATGCCGTCGACCGGCTCGACGTCACCGTGCACGTCGGTGCCGAGACGTTCGGGCGCGGCGGCCCGGCGATGACCGTGCACCGGCCCGAGGAGCTCTACGCCCGGCTGGGCCGCGACGGGCTGATCGGCTTCGGCGAGGCCTACCTGACGGGCGCCTGGACCGCCGAGGACCTCACCGGGTTCCTCACGGTGCTGGCCGCGAACGTCGGCGGCCTGATCCCCCGGCGGCTGCAGCGAGCGCGGGGGCTGGTGCAGCGTCGCCGGCCGCGCGCGCACCGCACCACCAAGGACCGCACCCGCGACCTGATCGCCCACCACTACGACCTGTCCAACGACCTGTTCGGGCTGTTCCTCGACGAGTCGCTGAGCTACTCCTCCGCGCTGTTCGACGGCGACCTCGGCGAGGCTCTGCTCCCGGCCCAGCACCGCAAGATCGACCGGCTGCTCGACCAGGCCGGTGTCGGTGCCGGCACCCGCGTGCTCGAGATCGGCACCGGCTGGGGCGAGCTCGCGATCCGGGCCGCCGCTCGGGGTGCGACCGTCCACACGGTCACCCTCTCCTCCGAGCAGCTCGCGCTGGCCCACGAGCGGGTGGAGGCCGCGGGCCTGTCCGACCGGGTGAGCATCGAGCTGTGCGACTACCGCGAGGTCCGCGGAGAGTACGACGCCGTGCTGTCGGTCGAGATGATCGAGGCGGTCGGCCACGAGTACTGGCCGACGTACTTCCGCACGATCGACCAGCTGCTCGCGCCCGGCGGCCGGGCCGCGATCCAGGCGATCCTGATGCCGCACGACCGGATGCTCGCGACCCGCGGCAGCTTCACCTGGATCAACAAGTACATCTTCCCCGGCGGGTTCCTGCCCTCGGCGCAGGTCATCGACGAGGTCACCGAGCAGCACACCACGCTGCGGGTGAGCGACCGGCTCGCGTTCGGCGCCGACTACGCCGAGACGTTGCGCCGGTGGGACGAGGCGTTCCTCGACGCCGAGGGCCAGGTCCGGCTGCTCGGCTTCGACGAGACGTTCGTGAAGATGTGGCACTTCTACCTGTGCTACTCCCGCGCCGGCTTCGTTTCGGGCTACCTCGATGTCCAGCAGCTCACCCTCGAGCGGCCCGGCGACGTGTCGATCGCGCCATGAGCGACCTGCTGCTCACCGCCGGGCTCTCTGCGCTCGCCTCGGCTGCCGTCATGACCGTGACCGCGCTGACCGCGCGCCGGTCCGGCCGCGTCTCGGTCGTCGACGTCGGCTGGGGCCTCGCGCTCGTCGCGGTCGCACTGGTGTGCGCGCTGCTGTCCGGCACCTGGCAGTCGTGGCTGCTGGCCGGACTGGTGATCGCCTGGGGCGGCCGGCTCTCCACCCACATCTTCGTGAAGTCGCGCGGCCACGGCGAGGACCCGCGCTACGAGGCGATGCTCGGCGGCACCCTCGACCAGGTCGGCATGGCGCACGCCGTCCGCAAGGTGTTCGGCCTGCAGGGCGCGGCCGTGTGGCTGGTCTCGCTGCCGCTGCAGGCGGCCGCCGTCGCCGGGCTCGAGTGGGGCTGGGTCGTCTGGGCAGGCATCGCCGTCTGGGTGGTCGGGGTGGTCTTCGAGTCGGTCGGCGACGCCCAGCTCGCGGCGTACAAGCGCGATCCCGACCGCGGCCCGGTGATGGACCGCGGTCTGTGGTCGTGGACCCGGCACCCCAACTACTTCGGCGACTGCTGCGTGTGGTGGGGACTCTGGCTCGCCGGCGGCCTCGCGTCGGGCTGGGTCGCCGGCCTGTCGTCGCTCCTCGCCCCGATCGCGATGACGATCTGGCTGGTGTGGATCACGGGCGCGCGGCTGCTGGAGAAGACGATGATGAAGCGGCCGGGTTACCCCGAGTACGCCGCGCGAACGTCGATGTTCGTGCCGCTGCCGCCGAAGCGGGCGTGAGCCGCTACTGCTCGTCGGCCTCGCGCTCGCGCTTGCGCTGCGCGTCGTAGGCCTTGCGCTGCGCCTCGGCCCGCTCGCGCACCTGGCGGAGGAACTCGTCGTCGCGCTCCGCAGCGGTCGCCGCGGCCCGGCCGGGGCGGTCGTACTCCGGGAAGTGCGGCACCTCCCGCTCGTACGGCGAACGCCGGCTCACCCCGTCCTCGGGGCGCCCGACGATCAGCCAGGCGATCGACCCGACGAACGGGAAGAACAGGACCAGCAGCACCCACGCCGCCTTGGGCAGGTTGCGGACCCGGTCCGCCGGGGCGCCGATGGCGTCCACCAGGCAGAAGACCCACAACGCGAAGGTCACCACACCGAGAAAGAGATCGACCTTGATCACGCCCGTGAGTCTCGCCCAAGAACACCGGCGCCGCCACCGGTTCCGGGACGGGACGTGCGGTGGAAGACTCGGAGCATGACGCCCGACCGGGTCGACGAGGCGTTCGCAGCAGTGCCGCGCGCATGGTTCCTGCCGGAGCGCGAGCGCGCCCGCGCCTCGTACGACGGCCCGATCGAGATCGGCCACGGGCAGACCAACTCCCAGCCGCGCACGGTCGAGAACATGCTGCGCCTGCTGGAGGTCCGGCCCGGCGACCGGGTCCTCGACGTCGGCTCCGGCTCGGGGTGGACGACCGGCCTGCTGGCCGAGCTGACCGGTCCCGACGGCGAGGTGCTCGGCGTCGAGCTCGAGCCGGACCTCGTGACCTTCGGCCGCGCCAACCTCGCGCGCGGCAGCTGGGCGTGGGCCCGGATCGAGCAGGCCGTACCGGGCACGTATGGCGTGCCCGCGCACGCGCCGTACGACCGGATCCTGGTCTCGGCCGAGTCGGGCGAGCTGCCCGCCGACCTGGTCGAGCAGCTCTCGCCGGCCGGCCGGATGGTGATCCCGGTGGCCGGCGAGATGCTGCTGGTGATCGGTCAGGGCGACGGGCAGCCGGTGGTCAGCCGGCACGGGCGCTACCGGTTCGTGCCGCTGCGCTGACGGGTCTCAGGTCGCGTACGCGTACGCCTCCCACGGGTTCCACTCGTGGCTGTTGCTGTAGCGCCACGAGCCGACCACGAGGTAGTCCGACTCCCAGTGGCCCTTGAAGCACACCGTCCGGTGGCAGACGTCGAAGGCGCCGTTGTGCACCATGGCGTCGCCGACCAGGTTGTGGTCGAGCGTGAAGGCGCGCAGGGAGCCACTGTGGAACGACAGGTGCACCCGCAGGCCGCGGTGGTCGCTGCCCATGTAGGTGCCGGCGTACGGCCGGATCGCGGGCGCGATGGTCGCCGACCACGCCGTCCAGGTCGAGGAGCCGCCGTGCCGCCAGTAGCCGCTCACGTGGGTGTCGGTCAGCCACTGGCCCTTGAAGCAGTAGCCGTTGTGACAGGTCTCGTGCCACATGCCGTTCGAGACGTGCGCGCCACCGATGACCAGGTGGCCGACGGTGAAGTGGGAGACCTGGTTGCCGGAGAAGGTGAGGCTGACCATCCGGGCGTGGTGGTCGACGCCGTTGTAGACGCCGTGGTGAGGGATGACCGACCGCGCCTGGGCCGGGCCGGTGGTGGCGGCGCCGACGGCGCCGAGGCTGAACAGCACCGTGAGCACGGCGCAGAGCTTGCGGATCATGGGGACGTGCCTCTTCCGGTCGGAGTTCCCGAGACCGAGGTGGCCGACGGCGCACCGAAGCGTGGACGCTACGGGCAGGGCCCGACCGCGCACCATCGTCAGGTCGGGCTGGTCCAGACGCCGGGGTCGGCGGACTGTTCACCCGCGGTTGGCTGTGCCTGCCTATCCTGCGGACGTGACCGACGCCCCCGCCGAGCTGCTGCGGCTCGCCTCCGCCGACAACTTCCGCGACGTGGCGGGCACCGGTGCCGGCTATCCCACCGGCAACGGGCGGCACCTGCGCCGCGGGGTCTTCTTCCGGTCCAACGAGCTCCAGCTCACCCATGAGGACGCCGGGTCCCTTGCTGCACTGGGCATCCGGGTGATCCACGACCTGCGCAGCGCCCCCGAGGTCGAGGCGCACCCCGACGTCGACGTGCCGGGTGCGACATGGCGCCATGTCGAGGTGTCGGGCATCCCCATGGCGATGGTCGACGGCCTCCACGACACCGCGGCGGCCGAGCGCGTGATGCGCGAGGTGTACGAGGCGTTCGTGCGCTCACCCGGCGCGCGGGCGTCGTACGCCGCGTTGCTGACCGACCTCGCCACCGAGGAGCCGCCGCACCTGTTCCACTGCACGGCCGGCAAGGACCGCACCGGCTGGGCGGCCGCTCTGCTGCTCGAGATCGCCGACGTCGAGCGGGACACGATCCTGGCCGACTACCTGCTCACCAACGACGTCTCCTCGGCCACTCGGGAGAAGTACCTCGCGCTGATCGGTGAACACCTGGGCGCGGAGAAGGTCGCGGTCTACGAGCCGACGATGGTGGTCGAGGGGTCCTATCTCCAGACCGCCTACGACGCCGTCGCGGCCGACTACGGCACGGTCGACGGCTACCTGCGCGACGGGCTCGGCCTCACCGACGACCTGCTTGCCGAACTCCGCGCGCGGCTGGTGCTCTGAGCGCAACACTGGGCGCGTGAACCGCGCACCGTACGCCGTTCGTGAGGTCGGGGCCGCCTGTCTCGTGCTCGCCGTCGGGCTGATGCTGCTCGCGCCGCACTACGGCCCCCACCGCGACGAGCTCTACTTCGTCGAGGCCGGCAAGCACCTCGCCTGGGGGTACGCGGACCAACCGTCGTTCACGCCGTTCCTGGCCCGGCTCGCCGACCTCGTGGCGCCGTCGAGCGTCACGGTGCTGCGCACTCCGGCGGTGCTCGCCGCCGTCGGTGTCGTGCTCCTGTCTGTGCAGGCCGCGCGACTGCTGGGCGCGGCCCGGGCCGGACAGGTGCTGACCGCGGTCACCGTCGGGTTCTCGGCCGCGGTGCCCGGCCTTGGGCACCTGCTCTCGACCGCGACGTTCGACGTGCTGTTCTGGACCGCCGTCCTCGTCGTGGTCGCCCAGGCGCTGGTCGACGACCGGCCGCGGCTCTGGCTGTTGGCCGGCGCGATCGCCGGGGTCGGCCTCAACAACAAGCACGCGGTGGCGTTCTGCCTGCTCGGACTCCTGGTCGGCGTCGCGCTCGTGCGCGACACCCGACCGGTGCTGCGCACGCGGTGGCCCTGGCTCGGTGGACTGGTCGCGTTGGCGATGTGGACGCCCAACCTGGTCTGGCAGGCCCAGCACGACTGGCCGGTCTTCGCCCTGTCCGCCGACATCGCCGACGAGTACGGCGGCCTCGGTGGGCGGGTCGACCTCGTGATCGAGGCGCTGATCATCTACAGCCCGCTGATCGCGGTGGTGTGGGTGGTCGGCCTGGTGCACCTGCTGCGCCGGCCGGAGTGGGTGCGAGCGCGGCCCGTCGCGTTCGCCTTCCTGGTCCCGCTGGCGGTCTTCCTGGTCACCGGCGGCAAGGGCTACTACCTCGCGGGCGCCATCCCGCCGCTGATCGCCGCAGGATGCACCCGTCTCGCCGGACGCTGGCCCGCTCGCCGGATCGTGGTCGCCGGTGGGGTCATCGTCGCCTCGGGCGCGATCGCCTACCCCGCGGTGCTGCCGGTGCTCCCGGCGTCGGCGTTCGCGGGCTCGTTCTACGCCGACCTCAACGACGTCCAGCTCGAGACCATCGGGTGGCGGGAGTACACCGACCAGGTGCGCGAGGTCGTCGACTCACTCTCCCCCCAGGAGCGGCGGACGGCGATCATCTTCACCGGCAACTACGGCGAGGCGGGCGCGATGAGCTGGTACGACGTCGGCCTGCCGGTCTATTCCGGCCACAACGGCTACCGCGAGTGGGGCCCACCGCCGGCGGACGCCGCGCCCGTGATCGTGATCGGCTGGGAGGACCCGACGGCGTCGTTCGCCGGCTGCACGCGGGCGGCGACGTTCCACAACGACGCGGATGCCGACAACGAGGAGGAGGGCCTCCCGGTGTGGCTCTGCTCCTCGGTGCGCGGGTCCTGGGCGCAGCGGTGGTCCAGCCTCGTCCACTACGACGCCTAGGGCTCTCGAGTGCGGGCCGATGAGCTGACGCCCGATCAGCGGGTGGCCGCCTCCGCAGCGAACAGCAGGTAGACCGCGGCGGTCCACGTGTAGGCCCGGTCGCGCAGACCCTCGCCGGTGACCGCGTCGAAGTTCTCCGCGAAGCCCGACTGCTCGCACAGCCGGCGGAAGCGCTCGTTGACGGTGTCGGCCAGGTCGGCGTACCCCGACGCGCGCAGGCCGTCCTCGACCAGCGCCGTCGACGGCGCCCAGATCGGGCCGCGCCAGTAGCCGTCGCTCTCGTAGTGCGGCGAGGTGACGGGCTCGGTCGCGGGACCGTAGTCGGTCAGGTGGTCGACGATCCGCTCGGCGAGAGCGTCCCGGACGTCTCGTGGCAGCCGGTCACCGAGCACCAGCGGCAGCACGTTGAGCAGGCTCGTGGTCGTGCTGTGAGTGCCCGAGACGGCGCCGACGGCCACGAACGACTCCCCGGTCCAGAGCTGGTCCACCAGGGCGTCCACGAGCCGGTCGCGCTCGAGGTTCCACTCATCCGTTGGTCGTCCGAGCTCAGCGGCGACGTCGGCGAGCACCTCGAGCTGGAGGGCGAGGAACGCCGCGAGGTCCGGCGACTCGATGACCCGGTCGAGGTCGAACGTGGTCGAGTTGTCCCAGCCGGAGTCGTTGCCGTGCTGGTAGTAGGGCAACGCGTGGCCGGGCCGGCGCCGGCGGTCCAGCCAGAACCTCGACCAGCGGGCCAGGCGCTCGTAGACCTCGGTCAGCTCATCGGTGGTGAGCGGGCGCCCGAGGGTCGCCCGGAGCCGGCGCAGGGTCCATCCGTGGATGGGCGGCTTGACGTAGTTGTAGAGCACCTCGGAGTGCGTGATCGAGTCCGGCAGCGCGCCGGTCTCGTCCTGGTGGTCGAACGGCGCCAGGAACTGGTCGAGCGCCAGATCAGGCAGCCCGCCCGCGAGCGCCAGCGCGTTGAAGCAGTGGTCCCAGCTCCACAGCTTGTCCATCCAGTGCTTCGACATCAGCACCGACTCGCGCCGCACGAAGCCCCCGGGCGCCACCGTCGCCGACCAGAGCACGTACGCCGCGAGCTCGGCCGCCGGCGTCGCGGCGCTGCGCCACGGAGCGATCGCCTCGACGTACTGGTCGAACGCGCCCTGCGCGGCCGCCACGACCTCGTCGAACGAGCGGTCGGAGCTGTACGCCGCCGCCGCGGAGGTCGTCTCCTCCACGGCGATCTCCCAGGGCCGGCCGTCGGCTCCGGCGACCACGGCCCGGTCGGCGCGGCCCAGCGCCTGGTCACCCTCGCAGCGCAGGTCGCCGGAGAGGGACGTGACGCGGTAGCGGCGCCCGGTCTCGTAGGACGTGAAGACCAGCGCCCCGTCGACCGGGTCCTCGAAGAGGTAGGTGCCGGTGAACGGCGTCAGTCCGGACGACGCGTCGCTGAGCCGGAGGCCCAGCCCGGAGCCGCGCAGCCGCACCGCGGAGACACCGTCGAACGCGGCGCTGACCTCGGCGCCGTCGGCCGCACGCCAGGACAGCTGGGCGGGCGTGGCCCGCCACTCGGTCTCGGCGTACGCCTCGCCGCGCAGCGGACGCAGCGCGAGGACCGCGTGCATGCCGTTGGTGTGCGAGACCAGGTGGAGGTCCTCGGCCCGGGTGTGCAGCGCGACGACCGGGGAGAGGTCGAGCCAGGAGCCCCGGAGCGAGAAGGGGATCTGCCGGACGTCGAACGAGACGGCCGACGGGGAGGGGAAGGTCATGGGGTCCTTCACTGTAGGTGGTCGGTCAGTCCTTGACCGCGCCGGCGGTGAGGCCGGCCGAGACGTAGCGCTGGGCGACGACGAGCAAGAGCGCGGTGGGGATCGAGGCCAGCACGGCGGTGGCCATCAGCTCGCCCCACTGCTGGTTCTGGGAGCCGATGTAGTCGTAGAGGCCCATCGTGATCGGCCGGAGCTTGCCGCCGTCACGGTTGAGCGTCGAGGCGAACAGGAAGTCCGACCAGGCCCACAGGAACGAGAACAGGGCGACGGTGACCGCGGAGTTGCGCGAGATCGGCAGCACGATCGAGACGAAGGTCCGCCAGTGCGAGGCGCCGTCGATGTGGGCGGCCTCGAGCATCTCGCGGGGAATGCCGCTCATGAACGCCGAGAACAGCATGACGCCGAACGGCACGGCGATCGTCGAGTCGGCCAGGATCAGGCCGGGCAGGGTGTTGAGGACGCCGAGGTCGTTGTAGACGCTGTAGAAGCCGAGGGCCATCACGACCGCCGGAATCATCTGGGCGACGATCAGCAGGAAGTTGATCAGCCGCCTCCCCGGCACCCTCAGCTTGGACAGCGCGTAGCCGGCGGGCGCCGCGACCACCAGCGTGAGCAGGACGGTGCCGAGCCCCACCACGAGGCTGGTGCGCAGGTAGGGCAGCTGGTCGCCGAGCACCACGCGGTAGTGCTCGAAGGTGAACGCCCGCGGGTAGAGATCCGCGTCCCGGATGGCGCCGCGGTCGGTGAGCGAGACGTTCACCATCCAGTAGAGCGGGAACAGCATGATCGCGGTGAGGACCAGCCCGAGCCCGGTCTTCCACGGGGCCCGCTGTGCGGTCTGCGTGCGAGACATCTCAGGCCTCCTGCCGGCGTTGGACGGCGAGGTACACGAAGCCCATGACCAACGCCACGAGCAGCAGGATCGAGCCGACCACCGAGGCCTCGGAGTACTTGATGACCGCCGAGGAGCCCTTGCCGAACGCCATCGAGTACGCCCAGGTCGCCAAGGTCTGCGACTTGCCCGTCCCGGTCGTCATGATCCAGATGATGTCGACGACCTTGAGGGTGTAGACGAACCCGAGCAGCAGCGTCACGGCCGAGACGGGCTTGAGGAGCGGGAACGTGATGTAGCGGAACTGCCGCCACCGGGTGGCCCCGTCGATCGCGGCGGCCTCGTAGAGGTCGTGGGAGATGTTCTGCAGCCCGGAGTAGAGGATCACCAGGTTGAACGGGATGCCGAGCCAGATGTTCGCGATGATCACCGCCCACAGCGAGTTGTCGCTGTTGAGCCACCAGACCGGGTCGACGCCGAAGATGCCGATCAGCCGGTTGATCACCCCGGAGTCGGCGTCCATCATCCACTGCCACGTGGTGGCCGAGACGATGATCGGCAGCAGCCACGGGACGAGGAACAGTCCTCGCAGCACCGCCGAGAGGCGGAAGTTCCGCTCGAAGAACACCGCCAGCGCCAGGCCGATCGCGTACTGGAAGACCAGCGACACCACCACGAACGTCGCGGTCTGGGTCACGGTCGGCCAGAACTGTGAGGAGTCCAGCACCTCGCGGTAGACCTGGGTGCCGACGTACGGCGCGTCCCCGGTGACGTAGGTCGCTCGCGTGAACCGGTGCAGGCTCATCGAGACGTTCTCGTAGAGCGGGTAGGCGTAGAACACGGCGAGGTAGACCACGAGCGGGGCGATGAAGCCGAGGCCCGCGAGGGTGCCGGACTTGAGCCTCGGCACGCGCCGTCGGCGCGTCGGCGTTGCCGTCGCTGACGCCTCGGCATCCTCCTCGGACGCCTCTGGGCCATCCGCGTCCGCCATGCGCGGCGACCTGTGGTCTCTCACCTTGTTCACGTTCGCACCTCCGGGCACGGGCTGATGGGCTCGCCGTCCGCGGGTGGTGGGGGCCGGCCGACCTCCTGGCTCGGCCACCACCACCCGAGGGACCTGCTAGCCGAGCTGCTGCGCGGCCTGCTCGAAGGCCTGCTTGACCGCGTCGGCGTCGCCAGCGGCGTTCAGTGCCGCCTGCTCCGCGGTCGAGACGGCACCCGAGGTGGCGGTGTAGTCGGGCCCGAGGTCGGTCGTGCGGCCCTCGGCGCTCGTGATCGCGTCGGCCCACGGCGCCCAGATCGGGTCGGAGTCGATCTGCTGCTGGCGCTCGTCGCCGTTCGCCGCGAAGTAGCCGAGCTGGTCGTCGGTCTTGACCTGGTTGCCCTGACCGACCAGGCAGGAGATGACCTGCTGGGCGGCGTCGTAGTGCGCGGCGGCGTTGTCCTTGTGGACGGGCGCCACGGCGAACTCACCGCCGGTCGGCACCGGGGCGGCCCCGCCGTCCTTGGCCGGGATCGGCATCATGACGGCCTTGAACTTCAGCTCGGAGGCGGCCTTGGCGAACCACGAGCCGTTCTCGGCGAACGCGTAGTCACCGGTCAGGAACAGGTCCCAGGACGCCGACTGGTTGTCGGTGATCGCCGACTTGGGCGCGTAGCCCTTGCCGATCCAGTCCGACACGAGCTGGCCCGCCGCGACCGCGGCGTCCGAGCCGGGATCGGTCAGGTCGGCGCCGGCACCCCAGAACCACGGCAGGAACTGGAAGGTCCCCTCCTCACCGGAGATGCCGGAGAACGTGATGCCCTTGGAGCCGGCCGCGGTGACCTTCTCCAGCGCCGCGTTGAGGCCGGCCCAGTCGGTGATGCTCGCCGGGTCGACGCCGGCCTTCTTCAAGATGTCCTCGTTGTAGTAGAGGCCGAGGGTGTTGGCGCCGATGGGGACGCCGTACGTCGTGCCGTCGACCGTGCCGGGACCGGCGAGGTTGGCGTCGGGGCCCGTGGTGTCGATGCCCGCGTCGTCCGCAGTGGCGAGCAGACCGGAGACGGCCGCGTCCGGGACCGCCGGGTTGTCGAGGAGGACGACGTCGGGGGCGTTGTCCTCCTTCACCGCGGTCGTCAGCTGGTTGAGGATGTCGCCGTTGGGACTGGCCGTCCGCTTGAGGGTCATGCCGTCGGGCGCACAGGCCTCGACGTACTTGGCCCAGTCCGAGCTGTCGTCGTACTGCGGGTAGGGGTCCCAGTAGGAGACGGTCGTCAGGGCGTCGCCCCCACCGCCTCCGCTGCCTTGGTCGGTGCCATCGGAGTCCGACCCACCGCATCCCGCGAGACCGCCGGTCGCGAGGACGGCGACCGCCGCCAGCGCCCACCGTCGGGTGCCCATCATCTTCATTTCATCTCCTGTCACGCCGGACCTCGACGGCCGGCACTACGAAGCGGACCCGAGCAACGTGGCGGCACCCAGGGGTTGAGCTGCCGCCCGGTGGCGGACGTCACAACCTGCACCGTCGGCTCCATTGTTAGCGCGCACATCGTGTCGTGTCAATCGATTCGATTCGATTGTTTTCAGCCGGTGTCCTAACGACGTCTCGCGGACCCACATCCCTCCTCTGGCTGGGTTGTGACACCGACTCCTTCTGGCGATCAGCTCCGCTCTTGTTCAGAGCTTGGTTCTGGTGCGACACTGGAGTCGAATCGGTTCGACATGGTTCATGGGCCTGTCGGTAGCGTCGTGCAGGCGCGTGGGTCGACGGTGTCCACGACCGTTCACGTCCGCTCACACCAGTTACGAGAAGGAGACCGAGTGGCCACGATCGAGGATGTCGCCAAGGCCGCGGGAGTCTCCCGCAGCACGGTCTCCTATGCGCTGTCGGGCAAGCGCTCCATCTCGCCGGAGACCCGGCAACGCATCGACGCCGCGATCAAGATCTTGAAGTACACCCCGAACGCCGGCGCCCGGGCGCTCCGAACGGCGCAGACGTCGGTGCTCGGGCTGCTGGTGCAGTTCCACGACGACGAGTTCGCTCCCGCGATGCTGCAGTACATCCTGCCGATCGCCGACACCGCCCGGTCCCTCGGCTACGACATCTTGATGATGACCGAGGCCGACGGCGCCGAGGCCCTCACGCGCACCACGGAGTCGGGCATGGTCGACGGCCTGATCCTCCTCGACGTCACCGACGACGACCCCCGGCTCGACGCGCTCCGGGCCGCGCGTCAGCCCAGCGCCCTCGTCGGCCTGCCCGGCAACACCCGCGGGCTCGACGTCGTCGACCTCGACTTCGAGGGCGCCGCGCGCACGATCGTCGACCACCTGCACGAGCTCGGCCACCGTGAGCTGATCCTGGTCACGCCACCGCAGCACGTCTACGACCGCGGCGGCGCCTACTCCTGGCGCTTCCGGGATGCCGCGGCGCAGCGCGCTGCCGCGCTGGACATGGTGCTCACGGTCCACTGCGGGGAGTCCCAGCAGCCCGCGATCGACCAGTCCTGGCACGACTTCCTCGACAGCGCTCCGGACGCCACCGGTCTGATCGTCCACAACGACGCGTCGGTCGCCGCCCTTCCCCATGTACTGCACCAGCGCGGCGTACGCGTCCCCGATGACCTCTCGGTCGTCAGCCTCTACTCCCAGGACTTCTCCCGCTGGTTCTCACTCCCGTACACGTCGGTCGACTCCTCGCCCAGCCTGTTGGGGCAGCTGGCCGTCGAGCAACTCGCCCGCCGCATCCAGGCGCCGGAGCACGCCGGCCCCCATGGCACCCGGCTGCTGTCTGCGGAGCTCGTCGACCGCGGCAGCACCCGACGCCTCTAGGGACCCGACTCCCGACTCGGCCGAACGCCGTCACAGCACAACTCCTGGCGGCCGAGTCGGGCGGGCGCCGGCCGGCGGATCCGTCCACGCCGGCCGGCGCCCAACCTCCGGTCCCTCGAACCCCGGTGGTCGATGTGCGAGGCGCGCTAGCTCCGAGCTGAGCACGGTGGTCGAGGTGCGAGGCGCGCTAGCGCCGAGCCGAGCACGGTGGTTGAGGCACGAGACGCGCAAGCCCCGAGCTGAGCACGGTGGTCGAGGTGCGAGGCGCGCTAGCGCCGAGCCGAGCACGGTGGTTGAGGCACGAGACGCGCAAGCCCCGAGCTGAGCACGGTGGTCGAGGTGCGAGGCGCGCTAGCGCCGAGCCTCGAAACCACCGCCGCCGGTCTGATGGCCGCCGCCTGCGAGCACGCCGTGGTCGTCGTGGGAGAAGAACGAGAGAGCGTGGTCGCCGTTCGCTGTGCTCACCCGAGCGCGGTCACCGTCCGGCGCCCAGCACCAGGTCCGTGGTGGCTTGCTGCGCTGTGGTCGTCGTTGCAGACCCGGGATACCTCCTGCCCGTCTCAATCCCCACACGGCATCAGAGATTTTACTTTCCGGATTCTCCAGAACCCTGTGGATACAGGGTTCTGAGCCCTTCGAGTGTCGGTGGGCCCTGTTTGAGTCATCTCATGCAGCAGCCCAAGGCGTTGGTGGAGATGTCGCAGGACGAGGTCCTTGACTTCGCCGGCGCCTGCGCCGACACCGCGTGGCGGGCCGAGGTCGACCTGCTGCGCGCGGCCTACCAGTGGTCGGTGCTGCACGCAGCTGACCGGCTCGACCCGGCCGAGGCCGGGTTGCCGGGGCGCGAGCGGGCGCGGTTGCTGGGTGGGCCGGGTGTCGCGGAGGTGACGGAGTTCGCGGCCGCAGAGCTCGGCGCGCGGATCGGGCGATCGCCGTACGCCGCGGCCCGCCTGATCGGCGACGCCCAAGACCTCTACCACCGCCACCCGCAGCTGTGGGGCCGGGTGCAGGCCGGCGAGGTCCGCGCCTCCTACGCCCTGCACGTGACCTCGAAGACCCGGGACCTGCAACCCGACGAGGCCGCCTACGTCGACGCGGGCGTCGCGGAGTCCGCGGACGGGCGGATCCCCTGGAGCCGGTTCGAGGCACTGGTCGAGGCCAAGGTCGCCCAAGCCGCCCCTGCGTTGGCACGCGAGGCCGAGGAGCGAGCCGCGCGGGCCACGTTCGCGAAGAAGGCACGCACCCAGGCCAACGGGATGGCCTCCTTCCTGGTCCGCGCCGACCTGGCCACGATCGAGGCCATCGACGCGGTCGTCACCCGGCGCGCCGCAGACCTCGCCGCGTCGCAGCCGGACGCACCGCACCTGGCCACCGACGACCAGCGCCGTGTGCACGCGTTCCTGCTGATGGCCACCGGCGCCGCGGACGACACCGACCTCGCCGACCTGCTGCCACGGGTGCAGCTCTATGTCCACACCTACGCCGGCCCCGACGCCGAGGAGATCGTGCGCGTCGAGGGCCACGGCCCGGTCACCGAGGACTGGGTCCGGGACGTGCTGGGCCCACGGGCTCGGTTCACGATCCGACCCGTGCTCGACCTGGCCGGCCAGGCACCGGTGGATGCCTGGGAGATCCCCGACCAACATCGCAGCGCCGTGCACCTGATCACGCCCGCCGATGTCTTCCCGTTCGCCTCCTGCACCAACCGGTCCATGGAGATCGACCACACCACCCCCCACGCCCAAGGCGGCATCAGCGGCATCGGCAACTACGGCCCCATGACCAAACGACATCACCGGATCAAGACCCACGGACGATGGCAGGTCCAACAGCCCTTCCCCGGGATCTTCGTCTGGCGCGACCCCCACGGCACCCACTACCTCGTCGACCACACCGGCACCCGCCGAACCACACGCACGCCCACGCGGGCCGCGGACCCTGGCCCACCCCCGAGGCCTGGCGTCGACCTCGGGTTCCCCCCGTTCGCCATCGCGACCTCCGGGAACTACCCCCGGGCCGCCTGAGCGCGATCAGTCGAGGATCTGCGCCGCGCCCTTGCGCCGCAAGGCTTCGAGCCCGTCGCGCATCGACTGGAGCTGCTCCGGGGCGTGCCCGACCCAGTCCTCCAGCTCCCCGACCACACGCAGCGGTTCACGGCTGCGGAAGGACTGCGTCGGGTTGCCGGGGAACAACTTGTCGGTGACGTTCGGGTCGTCCTCGAACTCCCCCGTCGGCTCGACCACGTAGATGTGCCCGTGCCCCTCGCCGGCGGCCAGCTCGGCACCCCAGGTCGCCGCGTCGAGTGTTGCGGTGAAGTACACGTAGTTCATCGTCCTGCCCGCCTCGAAGTTCGACTCGCGGCCGGGGACGAGCAGCTCGCCGATCGACAGGTTCGCCTTCGTTCCGTGCAGGTACACCCCGGCCTCGTAGACCTCGAACGGCACCGGTCGACTCGTCGCGCTCATGCGCCGACCCTAGGGCTCCAGCGCGGTCGGGGGCTGCCAACCGTCCTCGTCGCGGATCGCACGCAGGATGCGCCGGCTGATCTCGCGCAGCTGTCGCTGCTGGACCTGCGTCAACGGGTCGAGCACGAGCTGGCGCACGGTCGCCTCATGGCCGGGCGTGGCCTGGCGGACCTTCGCCCGCCCGCGGTCGGTGAGGATCGCCAGCGTGTACCGGCCGTCGGTCGGGTCGGTCTCACGACGCATCCAGCCACCCTTCTCGAGCCGCGCCGCGGCCCGGGAGAGTCGTGAGAGCGAGCTGTTGGCATACCCGGCCAGCACACTCATCCGCAGCGTGCGACCGGGCGACTGGGCGAGCGCGTAGAGGACGCCGTACTCGAAGTGCGTCAGCTCGGCCGTCCGCTGCAGCTGGGTGTCGAGAGCGGCGGGCAACCACTCGAGCACGGTGGCCAGAGCGGCCCAGGTCTCGAGCTCGTCGCCGCCGAGCGGAGCAGGCCGGGCAGTGTCGGACATGACAGCAGCGTACGGCCGATGACTTGATCAGGAAAGTCACGACCCATACGGTTGACTTGACTGAGCAAGTGAATCCGGCCGGTTCGGCCGAGGTGAGATGGGAAGACATGGATCTGCAGCTGTCGGGCAAGACCGCGTTCATCAGCGGGTCGACCCAAGGGATCGGTTATGCGATCGCCGAGTCGCTCCTGCGCGAAGGCGCCTCGGTGATCCTCAACGGGCGCAGTCCCGACCGGGTGCGAGCGACCGTGGCAAGGCTGGAGGCCGAGGCGGGTGGCGCCAGTGTCACCGGCATCAGTGTCACCGGCATCGCCGCGGACTTCGAGGACGGCACCGAGGTGGCGCGGCTCCTCGACCAGGTCGGCGACGTCGACATCCTGGTCAACAACGTAGGGAGGTTCGAAGTCGGCGAGTTCCCGGGGTTCACCGACGCCGACTGGGGCGGCTACCTCGAGCTGAACCTCATGAGCGGGGTCCGGCTCGCACGGCACGTGCTGCCCCGCATGGTCGAGCGCGACTGGGGTCGCATCATCTTCATCGGCAGCGAGTCCGGGGTGAACGTCCCGGCCGACATGCTGCCGTACGGCGTGACCAAGGCGGGGATGATCGCGCTGGCGAACGGGCTAGCGAAGCTGACCCGGGGCACCCAGGTGACGGTCAACACGATCCTCGGCGGGCCCACGTACTCCCAGGGGGTCGCCGACGCGGTCGGCGAGGTCGCCCGGGCCCAGGGCATTGCGACCGAGACGATGAAGGAGGCCGTCATCGCTTCGAACCGGACCTCACTCTTGCAGCGCTTCATCGCGCCCGCCGAGATCGCCCACCTCGCGACGTACCTGGCGAGCCCGCTCGCGTCCGCGACGAGCGGCGCCGCGGTGCGGGCGGACGGCGGAGTGCTCACGGCCATGCTCTGAGCCGGCGCGGCGTCCTACTCGGTGCCCCGCTCGCGCGCGTCGGCGTCCGCTTCGGTGCCCCGCTCGCCAGCCTCGCCCTCGCCCTCCTCGATCACCGGCATCGCGACCGTCGGCCCGTCGAAGGTGACCTCGACGTTCTGGAAGCCCTTGTGGCGCTGGGCGAGCGCATAACCGGAGTACGCCCGCTTGTCGGCCTCGGTCAGGTCGACCTTGTCGGTGAACGGGGTGAGCAGGGCACGCGGCCACAGGTGCCGGGTGACCACGACGTTGACCTCGATGCCGAGGACACCCATCACCGCAGCGATGTAGAGGACACCGATCAGACCGAGGACGACCGCGAAGGTCTGGTTGACCTGGCTCGTCTCGGTGATCACGTTCTTCACGTACAACGCACCGAAGTACTGCAGGGTCTGCCACAGCACGGCCACCGTGAACGCGCCCGGGAGCGCGGAGCGGAAGTCGTGGCTGCGGGCAGCGCCGAACTGGAAGAGGACCGCCAGGACCGCGGTGATCACCAGGATGCTGCCGATGACGATCGGCCAGCGATAGCTGGCGATCGTGCTGCCGAGGACCTCGGTCGTGCTGCCGAGGGTGGAGAGGACCGACAGCACCAGCAGCGCCATCCCGGCGGTGAGCAGCAGGCCCAGGCTCTTGAGCCGCAGCAGGATCGGGTTGGGGCGGCTGTTGCGCGGCACCGACCAGGCGATGTTGAGAGCGTTCTGCAGCGCCTGCCCCAGACCGAGGGAGCCATAGAGCGCGACCAGCGCACCCACGATCACACCACCGGTCGACCCCCGGAGGCCCTCCGGCTGCACCAGCTCGTTGCCGATCACCGGGAACTGCCGCAGCGCCGTGTCGAGCAGGTCGGTCTCCAGGCCGGGGTTGTTCTGGAGGACGAAGCCGAGGATCGACGTGCCGAGCAGCAGCAGCGGGAAGATCGCCACGAACGCGTAGTAGGTGATGATCGCCGCCAGGTAGTTGCCCTGGTCGTCGAAGAACTTGTAGATCACGGCGAGGGGTACGGCGACGGGCGGGAAGCGACGCTGCCCGCGGTCGACGGCGTCGAGTGCCCTGCCCACCTGCTAACGGTACCGGCGACAGCCGCGAGATCCGCCTTTACCGGTGTCGTGGGGCCGGGTCGGGGAGGGTCGGCATCTCGATCCCGAGCCGGCGCCCCACCTGGGCGGCGCGCGTGACGGACGCCGAGCCGAACCGGTCACGCACCCGGTCGAGGGTGACGTCGAGCTGGGCGCCGCGCGACTCCGCCGCGAACAGCGGCAGCTCGAGCTGCTCGGAGACCCCAGGGCCCGCCGCCTCCAGCCCGGAGATCGTGATGCCGAGCAGCGTGCAGCCGCGCTCCTCGATCAGCGGCCACGCGACGTCGAGCAGCCGCCGCCCGGTCTCGAGCCACGCGGCCGTCGCCGCGGTCGAGCGCGGCAGGGTCGCCGACCGGGTCGCCCGGGTGAAGTCGTCGAACCGCAGCCGCAGCGTGAACGTCCGCCCGATCCGCTCTCCGCCCCGCAACCGCCGGGCGACCCGGTCGACCAGCGCCGCGAGCCGGACGTCGAGCTCTTCGCGGGTACGCCGGCGGCCCGCCCCGCCCATGGCCGACTGCGACCCGATCGAGCGCCGGCGCCGGCCGACCTCGACCGGACGCGGGTCACGCAGGTTGGCCAGCGCCCACAGGTGCCTCCCGGCGGCCTTGCCGACCGCGGCGGTGAGCTCGAGCTCCTCGCGCTCAGCGAGCTGGCCGATCGTGCGGATCCCCTCGGCGTGCAGCTTGGCGGCGGTGACGGCACCGACTCCCCAGAGTCGCTCGACAGGAAGCGGGTGCAGGAACTCCGGCTCGCGGTCGGGGTCGACCAGCAGCAGCCCGTCGGGCTTGCTCACCGCGCTCGCGACCTTGGCGAGGTACTTGGTGCGCGCGATGCCGACCGAGATCGGCAGGCCCACCTCCACGCGCACCCGCTCGCGCAGCGCCGCCCCGATCGCCTCGGGCTCACCCACCAGCCGGCGCAGCCCACCGACGTCGAGGAACGCCTCGTCGATGGAGAGACCCTCGACCAGCGGGGTCGTGTCGTCGAAGATCTCGAAGACCCGCCGGCTGGCCTCGACGTACGCCGAGAACCGAGGCGGCACCACCAACGCCTCCGGGCACAACCGCGACGCCTGCCGTCCGCCCATCGCGGAGCGGACGCCGAAGGCCTTGGCCTCGTAGCTCGCAGCCAGCACCACGCCCCCGCCGACGATCACCGGTCGGCCGCGCAACCGGGGGTCGTCGCGCTGCTCGACCGAGGCGAAGAACGAGTCGAGGTCGGCGTGCAGGATGCACGCCGACCCCGACCTGGTCACGATCCTGCCCACCTCGTCAGTATCGAACAGATGTTCGAGCCTGTCGAGGTGGCGGTCGTCACCATCTCTTCGTGAACCTCACCGCGAACGTGTCCGAGGCAGCCTTGACGTCCTCGGAGCCGAGGTAGCGCACCGTGAACACCCGTCGGCCGACCCCGTACTGGCCGCCCACGGTCAGGTTGAGGCCGCCCGAGGCGTCCAGCGCGCCGGCCGCCACCTGCTCCCCGCGGAAGACCACGACGACCCGGCCGGTGGGCGCCTTCGCACCCGCCGTCACCCGCACCCGCACCGAGACCGCCTTGCCCTGGGTCACCTTGGTCGCCGACGGCGTCGCCAGCACCCTGGCGCCGCGCTTGACCTTGGGCTCGACCTGGAGCGTGAGCGACCGCGACGCCGCCCGCAGCATCTCGCTGCCGGAGTAGTCCACGCTCAGCTCGTGCCGGCCGGCGGCCAGCGTCGCCGGCAGCCGCACCGAGGCGGCGCCGTTCTCGAGCGTGGCGGTGCCGAGGGTGGTGCCGCCCTCGCTGACGACCACGGTGCCCGTGACTGGCACTCCGTCGCCGTCGACCCGGACCGACACGGTCGCGGCCGTGCCCTCGGTCACCGGATCGACCGAGGCCCGCACCACGGCCCTGCCCTGCTCCACCGTGAGCGTGAGCGTCGACCGGGCCGGGCGCAGCGCGCCGTTGCCCGAGTAGTCGACGCTCAGCTCGTGGCGGCCGACCGCGAGCGTGGCCGGCAACCGCACCGTCGCGGCACCGCCGGCCAGCGTCGCGCTGCCCAGTGACGTCGAGCCCTCGCGGACCTCGACGCTCCCGCTGGCCGGCAGCCCGCCGCCGTCGACGGTCACCGTCACGGTGGCGGCGGTGCCGACGGTGACCGGTGCGGCCGCCGCGTTCACGGTCGCGAACCCGGCCTCGACCGTGAGCGTCACCGTGGTGTGCGCCGGCTTCAGGGCGTCGCTGCCGGAGAACTCCGCCGTCAGCGTGTGGACGCCCGGTCGGAGGCCGGCCGGCACGGTCACGGAGGCGACCCCGCCGCTGACCGGCCCCGAGCCGATCGTGGTGGTTCCCTCGATGAGGGTCACGGTGCCGTCGGTGTCCGCGTCGCCGGCGACCTCGACCCGCACGGTCGCGGGCACGCCGTACGGCGACGTCACGGCGGCCGCGGTGAGGGTGGCGTCGATCCGGCCGGTGCGGAACACGCTGGGCTGCGCCACGGCGGTGCCGCCGTCCCCGCTGCTCGCGGTCACGAACCAGCCGTAGGACCGACCCGGCCGGAGCCCCTCCCACGTGACCGACGCCTTCTCGCCGGCGGCCACGTTGTCGGTGCCCAGCGGACCCGCCGGCACGAAGGCGGCCAGCGACTCCGAGGTGAACGACGTCTTGCGGCTGCTGAGGTCCACCGGCAGCACCATGTTGTCCTCGGCGCCGTTGTAGCGCGGCGTCGTCTGGCTGCCATCGGCCCGGATGTCGTACGGCGTGGCGCCGAACTCGTCGAGGAAGGGCGAGTAGGTGTCGACGCTCATCTCGCCGCGGTCGACGTCGAACTGCAGCAGCCGCAGGAAGCTCGCGCCGAGCTGGAGCCGGTCCGTCGCCCGGTGGTCGATCGTGCCGTCACCGTCGACATCGATGTTGCCGTTCGCGTCGACGTCGTCGGGGAACAGCTGCCCGGCGGCCACCGTGTAGAACTGGTAGTCCGCGAGCAGCTCGACCACGCTGTGCGCGACCGTCGCACCGATCCTGGTCTTCAGGTTCGTGCCGACACCGTGCTCGTGGCCGGCCAGGACCAAGAACACGTTCGGGTTGGACTCGACGACCTGCTTGTAGAGGAGCGAGCCGTCCGGGTTGGAGAACGCCGCCCCGCGACCGTCCTTGTTCTTCGACGGCGAGAGGTAGTCGTGGGACAGCAGGATCCCGTTGCGATCGTGGTAGCGGTCGAAGATCGAGGCCGCCCACCGGGCCTCGGCCGGCGTGACGCCGTACGAGAGACCGACGGCGACGAAGTCGAGGCCACCGGCGGAGAACAGGACGTAGTTGTTCTGGGAGTCACGGCCGGGCGTGGTGACCGTCCCGTCGGGCGCGGTCACCTCGTCCCAGGCGTGGTACTCGGCGCCGGCCGGCCACAGCCGCGACGCCTCGTAGTAGCGCTGGGGGCTGAAGGTCTGGCTGAAACGCGAGTCCGGCCCCGTCTCGGCCCCCAGCTGGTCGTCGTGGTTGCCCGCGATGACCTGGTTCACCACGCCGTGGGAG